>NZ_MTQP01000062.1 GCF_001984175.1 Saccharothrix sp. ALI-22-I | reverse complement strand
GATGCGGGGTGCCGCTGCGCGGGCCTGCTCGGCCAGGCGCTGGTTCTTCAGGCTGATCGCGGTGGCCCAGTCGCCGCGGGCTTCGGCCTCGCGGATCTGCTCGGCGATGCCGGACGGCCCGCCCTGGCGCTGGCCCTGCGAGGGGTCCGGGGCGGGGCGGCGCGGCCCGTCGACCCGCGCGAGGTGCGGGCGCTGGGCGAGCACCGCGGCGAGGTCGGCGGCGATGGCGGCGGTATCGACCCGGCCGTCCTCGCCGATGTAGCGGTCCCGGTCGTCCAGGTAGCGGGGCGCGTCGGTCGGGTCGGCCCAGCCGGAGGCGGCGGCGCGGATCTCCGCGTCCACCGCCGTGCGCCGAAGCTGAGCGAGCTGGGCTTCGGCGGCCGTGGCGCGCTCGACGGCCTTCTCCGCGTCGGTCTTGGTCGCGGCCTCGATCTCGTCCAGCTTGGACGCCTTGGCCTTGTGCTCCCGTGCGGTCTGCTCCGCGCGGGTCAGCTTCGTGCGGGTCTCCTCGTACAGCGCCCGGTAGTCCGGTTCTGTGGCCTTGCCGGTGTCCTCGGCCGGTGGAGTCGGGGCGGGCGGTTCCGGGGCCGGTGGCGGGCTGGTGGGCGGCTGTGCGGGTGGTTCCGGGGCGGGTGGGGTGGTCGGGTTGTCGGACAGGGTGGAAACCCCCTTTCGGGCGTTGGCGGTGGGAGGGTGTGCGCTGGTCAGCGCAGGTAGCCGAAGCGGCGGAGCTGGCGGATCAGCTCGGCCTGGTCCTGGCTCACGGCGTTGACGAGCTGGGCGGCGGTGGGCCGGGGAACCTGGGAGCGTCGGTACCGGCCGCCCCGCTTGGCGAGTTCACCGAGTTGCCGTCCGATGCCGCGCGTGGTGGTCGCTTCGCGGGTGAACTCGTACCCGCCGGCCACGTACACCTGGTTGCGGCGGCGGGCGTTGACCACGCGGCCGATGTCGGCACCGGCCCGGATCGCGGCGGCCTCGCCCTTGCCGAACGCCTTGTCCTGCTGGGCGCGGGTCATGCCGTCGAACAAGGCTTGCGGGCTGCGCGAGCTGCCGCCCTCGCGCCACTGCTCGGAGGTGACCGGGCGCATCGAGCAGTCGCAGTTCGGGTGCCGCAGGAACCCCGTGGAGAACCGGTAGAGGCGGCCGGACAGCAGGATGCAGCGCCCGCACGCGGGCAGGGTCACCACCCGCTCGTACCCGGCGATGTCCGGTTCGACCACCGCGCCGACGTGCACGGCCAGGCGGGCGGTGTCGTTGGTTTCGGTGGCCACGTAGGTCAGCAGCTTGGCCAGGCCGAGGGCGCGGGCTTCGGTCTCGGGCACGTCGGCAGCCTTGGCGCGGCGGTAGTAGCCGAACGCGAAGTCCATCAACGCCGACAGCACCAGGCCGTTGGCGGCCATGCCGACGAACGCCGACGCCACCAACAGCGCGAGGGGAGCCGACACCGCACCCGCGGCCAGCAGCGTGCCCGCGATGTAGAGCGGCGCCAGCGCGGCCGACTCCTGCTGTGCCTCTTCCACGGCCGTCACGACCTGCGGCCGGATCTCCTCCACCCAGGAGGCGGACGGGTCGCGTGGGTCGAGTTGCGTCCATGCGGTCTGGGCTTGGTCGACGGCGGCGCGGACGATGCGCTGTTGTGCCCGGTAGTAGTCGGCATCGAGACCGATGGATGGTTGCGCGGGAGCGCTCAGGGCGGTCACCTCCCGGCGAGCGCGGGTTCCCGGAACTGCACCGCCAACGGCGGCACGGTCGCGGACGGCCCGAGCTGCACGGGCGCGCGGCGCGGCGCGGGCACCCGCCCGAACTCGGACTCGTCCTCGGGTTCGTCGTCGTCCGGGTCGCGCGGGGTCGGGAGCGGCTTGGGGCCGAACTCGTCGGCCTGGTCGCCGATGGCACGCGAGTACGCCTCGGCGTCCTCGGCCTCCATCTCCCGGATCTGCGCGTCGGAGTACCCGAGCGCGCGACGCGACGCGCGACGCGGCAGCAGCCGGTCCGCGCTGAACAGCTTCACGACCCCGTCGGCCTGGGCGGCGAAGGTCGGCGTGGCGGCGTCGACCCACTGGGCTTCCATGCGCAGCGCCTCGTCCGGCACCCGCCCGTCACGCACCCGCAGGACCGTGCGCATGACCTCCTCCCAGCCGTCACCGAAGGACCGTTGACGGCGTTCGGCGCGCTTGATGTGCCGGGACTCCGAACTGCGGATGCCGTCCGCCGAAGCGGGGTTCTCCGTGCTGTAGCCCAAGAAGTGGGGCGGCAGACCGGTGAGGCTGGCGACGAGGCGAGCCAGGGCGTTGAGGGTGGCGTGGAAGTTGGTCAGGTCCGCTTCGGGGAACTGCCCGACGCTGACGCCGTCCTCCTTCGGGGACTTGGGCGAGGCCCACAGCACGCCCGCCACGGCCTCCCACGGCGTGAGCGGGTTGCCCTGCGCGTCAACGAAGTCCTCTTTGTCGAAGCCGAGCGCATACCGGCGCGGCATCGCGTGGTACTCCGCGCTGACCATCATGTCCGTGGCGATCTTCGAGGCGGCGTCCGACAGCGGCAGCACGGCCGCCAGCTCGGAGCGCCCGAGCCGGGGCGGGGCGGTGCGACGGCGGCGGGTGCGCGGCCGGTTGACGATCGGCACCACCGGGACGTGGCCCATGCCGTGCTCGTCGCGGTCGTCCTCGGTCCAGGTGCCGCCGCCGTCCTCGGAGGAGTACCAGATGGTCTCATTGGGCAGGTACAGCGTGGCCCAGGCTTCGGTGGAGCCGTCCTCGGCGTCGTCGCTGAACTGCCGTTTGAGCGCGGCGCGCACCTTGCGGGTGCGCGGGTCCAGGTCGACGTGGACGTCCAACGGACTTTCGACGGTGACCAGCGGGGTGTTCGGCCGGTCCTCGTCGGTGCCGACGATGGCGAACGCACGGCCCAGGGCCAGGGCGTCGACGTGGGCCTGTTCGGAGTACAGGTCCAGGCGGTTGGCCTGCCAGATCCGCCACAACTCGGCGTCGGCGGCCTGCTGACCGCCCAGTCGGAACCCGGTCAGGTCCAGGCGCTCATCGAGCGCGTCCACGACGAGCTGGGGCCAGTTGATCACGACCTGGCGGACGCGGCCGTTGAGGCGGCGGATCAGCTCCGGGTGCATGTAGGAGAGGGACTGTTCGCCCTCGTAGTAGGCGTCCAGGAGTTCCAGTTCGGGGAGCTGGGCGTTGTGCAGCCGTGCCAGGCGGGCAACCCACTGATCGGGGGACAGCGTGAACTTGGTGGAGATCAGGAGCGATCACCACCAAGTTCACGCGGGAAAGGTCAGCCGGGCAGCAGCGTGTTCGAGTGTCGGGACCGGTGGTCCAGGACGGCCCAGACGGTCTTGCCCACCGCGTGGCGCACGGCTCCCCACTGCCGGCACAGCCGGTCCACGAGCACCAGTCCGCGACCACGTGTCACGCGCACCGAGGAACGGCCCACCACCGGCACCTGCGGGGACAGGTCGGTCACCTCGATCCGGATCAGATTGCGGGTGCGCCGCAGCCGTAGATGCAAAGGGTGTTGGCCATGCTCGTAGGCGTTGCTCACCAGCTCGGACACCACCAACTTCGCGTCGGTGATCTCGTCCTCGGTCAGGTCCGACAGGACTTCGCCGGTCCACCGCCGTACCTCGGCCAGATCAGGCACGTCATCCGTCAGTTCGAGCACCAGGACTCCCGAGGGCTCGGAGGGTCGGGCTCGCGGGGGATTCGAGATGTCCTCATCGGCGGTCATGGCTGTCCTCCCTGCCGAAGTCGTGCGCCGTGGTGATCTGATACCCCGACGGCTGATCGACAACACCAACCCGGTGATCACCCGATGTGGTCGACTAGCCCATCACGACCATGCGGCCGGACTTCTTGACCTTCGAGCCGCGCAGCTTCCATCCGCCTACCGCCATCGCGGCCGTGGGCACGGCGTCGATCCGTTTGCCGGTCTTGCCGCGTTCGGGCTTGTCGGGGCGGATGAGGTCGGGTTCGCCGGGTGGGTGGCGGACCTCGACGGAGTCGAAGCACCACTCGGCGACGGGGTTGCCGTGGTGGGACCAGCGGCGTGACTTGGTCAGCGCCATGACCTCGTTCATCCCGGCCGTCATGCCCTTGTAGGTCTGCGCCACCGGGAACATCGGCACGCCCGTGCGCTTCTCCAGGCGTTGGCGGACGGGTTCACCGGACCACTCGTCGTAGGAGATGTCCGCGACCCGCAACAGGCCGGTGTCGGCGACGATGTCGGCTTCCACCTTCTCGTAGTCGATGACCTCTCCGTCCGTGACGGTGATCCAGCCCTGGTCGACCCACCTCGACACGCGGCCCTCGGTGCGCTCATCGAGGAACGTCACCCCGGCTTCGGGCAGCCAGAACCGCCACAGCGCCGAGGGGTGGCCGTCGATGCCGTCCGGCACGATCAGGCACCAGGCGGTCAGGTCGAGCTTCGAGGCCAGATCCAGCCCGCCCCAGGCGGGGCGGCGGGCCAGCTCCCGACGCAACTGCGCGGGTTCGTCACGGGTGCTGCCGGTGCACGCCGCGTACAGGTGCATCGGCATCCACCGCGACGCCTGGTTGACCCACTGGTTCAGCCGGAACTGCCTGAAGGCGTTCTCCTTGAGCGGGTCGTTGCGGGCTTCGAGGGCTTCTTCCCGCAGCGCGGCCAGCGACAGGAAGTCACCCAACGCCGGGTTGGCGTGGTACCAGTTCGCCTCGTCCCAGGGGTCGGCGTCCTCGGGGGTGTTGCGCAGGTAGACGAACCGGTGCGGCGCCCGCGACGGGTCCTCGCCGATCTTCACGAACTCGTCGTGCTCGCCCTTGGCGAAAGATGCGGGGTCGTTGCCCGCGGTCGTGGCCGCGATCAGCAGCGGCTCCAGCCGCGTGCCCATGCCGGTGCGCATGGCGTTCCAGAAGTCGCCGTTCGGCTGGGTCAGGACCTCGTCGAAGATGACGCAGCTCGGGTTGGAACCCAGGTTGCCCAGCGCGTCAGCCGGGACGACGGCGTAGACGGAGTTGGTCTTCTCGTCCACGATGCGCGCCGAGTGCTCGATGACCCGCAAACGCCGCGACAGCACCGGCGACAGCCGGACCATGCGCGCGGCGACATTGAACACCAGCTTCGCCTGGTCGGTGTCGCGGGCACAGCCATAGACCTCGGCCGACTCCACGCCGTCCCCGACCAGCAGGTACAGCGCCACGAACGCCAGCAGTTCGGACTTGCCGTTCTTGCGGGCAAGCTCGATCCACGCGATGCGGAACCGGCGGACGTAGCACTCGGCTTCGTCGTCCCAGCGGACCTCGCCGAACAGCGGCCGGACGATGTCGTCTCGCTGCCAGTCGGCGAGGATGAACGGCCGCCGCGCCCACCGGTCCTTGGTGTGGACGCAGATCTCCTCGGCGAACGCCTGCGCGTGGTCGGCGCGGGGCTTGCAGAGGTGATCGCCGCGCTTGCGGCAGGTGTGACCGTCGAAGGTGCGCCCGCACACCGGCAACCGCGCCCCGCGTTTGGGGTTCGCTGTGGGGTTTCGGGGCGTAGCGGTGCCGGTGCGCGAGCTGGTCTTGGTGCGCTTCGGGTTGGCGCGGGGCTTAGCTGAGGAGGCGGCCCGGTCCGCCCTGGTGGTCCTGGTCGCCGCCCACCTCCACCTTGATGGACTGGCGGTCGCTGGGCGTCAGCCCGAACCGGGCGGCGTAGGTCAGGAACGTGCGCTCAGCCTCGGCCTGCACCTGCAACGCCGGGTTCTTCATCAGCCCGCTACCGCCCTGCACCAACAGCGCGGAGCCGTTCACCAGCGCGGTGGCGTTGCGGTAGCGGTGCAGCGCCTCGCACAGCACGAGGAACGCGTCCACATCCCAGGCCGTGAGCACGCCCCGCTGCTCCAGACTCGGCGCGAGCCGCGCCCAGATCTCCCGCGCGCCGTCCGAGGCCCAGTCCGGACAGGCGATCTCCTGCGCGGGTGGCACCGGCTCCCGGTCGTTGATCCGGTCGGCGCGGTCGCCGTGCAGGATGCGCAAGGTGGTGGGCTTGGCGGCAGGACCGCGTTTGCCCATGATGTCTCACCTCCTGTCGACCACTGGGGCATCCCGTCACGGCGACGGCTCGCGGTCAGGTGCCGGAGCTGCGGCCTCTGGCCGGTCCGGCGGCGCGGCGGGTGAGCAGGCGGCGGGCGGCGACGGCCGCGCGGCGCAGACGTTCACGCAAGCGGGTCCTCCTCTCGATCAGTCGGTGTCGCCCTCGGCGTCGGTGGGCATGGGGATGCCGAGGACGCGGGCGACGACGTAGCCGTCGAGGTACTTGTCCCCGATGGACATGAGGCGTGCGGCGGCGAGGAAGGCTTCCTTGTCGGCGCGGGTCTTGAAGCAGACCGCGAACCAGTACTCGCTGTCGGTGGCCAGCCGGAACCGTTCGTCCTCGCGCTTGGTGCGGTCGCGGAACCCCTGGGCCACGGCGTCCAGCTCTGCGGCGGAATCGGCGGCGAGGTCGCCGGTGTACTCGACCCCGGCCAGCGGGTCGGGTTCGGGCTCGGCGTTGAGCTGGGCGAGCAGGTCGGCCTGCGAGGTGGGACCGCCGACCGCCGCCGTGGCCTGGAGCTGGGCGAGCAGGTCGGCGTTGGGGTCGCCTGCGGGTTCAGGGGGTGAGGTCACGGCGGAAGAACTCCAGGTCGGCGAGCGGGAACCAGTCGAGGATGCGGCGGAAGTCGTCGGGTGCGTGCTCGCGGATGGGCGCCAGAAACCGGTAGTCGAGGCCGTCGAAGCTGCGGCCGAACCACTCGTACTCAGGGGGCAGTGGGCAGTTGTGCCGGGCGAGGGTGCCGCGCACGTCGGCGATACGCCAGTCCCACACGATCGAAACCTTGCGCAGGTGTTCGCGTAGCGGGCCGTGGGTGACCATCGCCATCCGCCTGTTCGGCGAGTCCGCGGCCCGCACCCCGTCCGCGTTCCACACCTCCGGCAAGCCCAGGTCCTCGCGCAGCATCCGGGCGATCTCCTCGTAGGTGGGCTCGGGGAACTGCGCGGCCTCGATGATCGCCAGCCGCTCCGGTGGCTGGAACAGGAAGGCGTTGAGCCACCGGTACAGCGAGGGGTGAGGCAGGTTGACGATGCGGGTCTGGAAGAAGTCCTCGTAGAACTTCAGGCTGTCGTCCACGAACGTCAGGCCGGGCACGAGGTAGAGGTGATAGGGGATGACCTCGATCCCGGCTTCGCGCATCGCCAGCCACGCGGCCAACGAGTCCTTGCCCCGGCTGAAGCCGAGCAGAACCGGGTTTCCCTCCTCGGCGAGTCGGGCGCGGATCTGTTCGGATGGGGTGATGCCGTCAATCTCGATGGGCAGGGCGCACCTCCGCGTGGTTTATGCGTGACGCATGAGGTGATGCGTCGTGCATGATCGAAGTATGACCGACGTGATCGCGGAGAGGGACCGCAAGCTCGCCGAGGTGTTCGAGCGGTTGGAGCAGGCCGCCGGGCAGAAGGCGGCGTGGTCGGACGAGGTCGAATCTCTTGTGCGCCAGGCACGTGCGCTCGGTGCGTCCCAGGACGAGATCGCGCCGGTCGCGCAGGTTCACCAGTCCACGGTGAGCCGGATGCTCGCCCGGACCGACCCGGCCGCGAACGGCTCGGCGGACGTGGGCCGGGCGTCTGCGGAAACCTGACCGGACCCCAACGGGCCTCAGTGGCTTGTGCCCTTGCGGGCGGTGCAGGGGTGACCCCCCTGGGGTGGCGCGGCGGCCGGTCGACGGGCGGCCGGTCGCGGCGCGGTCAGTGGTGATCACGGGGCGTTCCACCCTCCGAGGGTGCGTCGGTCGGTGGCGGTGATGTGGGAGTGGCAGCCTGCACACAGCCCCCGGCCCCTGCTCGGGTCATCGGGGTCAAGGCCAGCGGCCACCAGTTCGCGTCGCGTGAGCGGCCAGTGGTCGGCCACGGTGGACGGCCGGTCACACAGCCTGTGCGGGTGTCGGGGGCACTGGTCACGGTCACAGCGGCACACCCGGTCACGGGCCAGCACAGCGGGCCGGAAACGGCTCCTGTGTGCCCCGGTGTAGCCCCGGTGGGCAGAGGTCCCACCGGCCCTACGGGCACGGCTTCGGCAGGCTGTACAGCGGCCACCGGAACGGCTGGTGTTCGGGCAACCCGGCATCGGACACGGGCGGGCAGCTCGGTTCGGCACGGGCACCACCGGCCGGTCACGGGCAACGGGCAGAGCCCCCACACCGGGCGGTGTGGGGGCTCTGCGGTCGGGGTGCTCACCGGGGAACGGTGAGCCACTGGTCGGGAAGGATGCTGCTGTCCACGGTGACCCACCGGTCAAGCCCTGCCAGCAGGGCAACCCACCGGGCGAGGTTGGACGGGTCCGGCTTGCGGAGTTCGGTCACGGTGGCGGTGGGATCGGTGATCTCCTCCGCGAGCCCCTGGTGAAGGGTGCTGTCGGCTTCGGTCGGTCCGGACCACTGGCGGGGCAGGAAGCCACCCCCGGTGAGCCAGTGGTCAAGGGCCTCCCAGAGGTTCAGCAATAACCAGAGGTCTTCCGGCTGTCCCTGCCGGTGACTGCGGAGGATGGCCCGGATCTCTTCAAGGGCGGTTGTCGGGTCCACGGTCAGGCCACCTTGAACAGGGAGAAGGCAAGCTCTTTGGTGTCCCTGCCCTTGCCGGTCAATGCCCTTTCGGCCCGGATACGGGCTGCATTGTCGGTGTCCCTCACCGGGGCAAAGTGATCCAGGTACTCAACCACGGTTTGATAGCCGGACCAATTGGTGCCGGCCTTCCGCTTGCCACCAATGTTGGCATTGGTGTCACCCTTGAAAATGCCGGTCAGGGTGGTGGTGAGTAGGTCATCCTTGTCTTTGACATCGGCCCTTGCCTCGGAGTCGGGGGCAGGCCAGATCTCACGGCACAGCTTCTCGAACTCCCGGATTCCCAGTTCCCGGTTGATCATCTTCTCTGCCTCTTCGGCAAAGGCATCCCGGTAGTCAAAGGTGATCTTGAGTGCCTGTCGGGCCTCAATGATCCTCTGTGGTGCATTCGGGGAGTGTCGGACGGTGTAGCGGGAACGGAAGTTGTGTAGAGCGGCACTCTGGGTGTTGGCACACACCACCCTTACCGGGGTGATCAGGAATTCGGAGGACTTACCGGGCTGAAAGTAGTTGAACCCTGCCAGGTTCAACTCAACCGGGTCCACACCCCCTACCATGATCCCCTTCGGCAGTCGGGCGGTAATGAAGGTGGACAACCCACCCCGGAGGGAACCGGCGGTGTCCACAATGGCCCCGGACTCATCCAAGATGGCTTGGAGGGTTTCCCCCATTTCCTCATTGGAAATCGGGGTGTAGTCCAACCCTCCCACACTCAGAACCTCGGGTTCCCCGGTCACCGGATTGGTTCGGATCACGGCCCGGTGGGACGGAACGGGAACCATCACGGCGGTGTCATCGGCATCCACAATCCGGCTGTCGTCCAAGCCCTCGTGGTCGCCGACGCCGCACATGTCGTCGTGCTTGCCCCCCAGCTCGGCCAGGCACTCCACACACTTGGTACCGGCCACGGTGGCAACCACCGGTTCCATGCGGACATCCCAGTCGGCCAGCTTGCCCAGCTTGAGAGCTTCGGCAACGGTCATCGGGCCATCGGCCACGGTCCCCAACCTGTGCCATGCCGGAGTGTTGGCGGACACAAAAGCGGCTGTCCCATCCTGGTGAATCTCAATCTCATGAGCCATTACGGCTGACTCCTTAACCAGAGCCACCCTTGCGGGTGTCAGTGGGCAGTGAATGTTGGCACCACTGACATTACCGGCCGGACAGCTCTTGTCCAGCACTTTTCGGCACATTATCACACGAATAGAGCAGCGCATTTTTCGTGCATTCGCGCGACCAGGGGAAATGATTTGACGTGGAAGACGAATGGGTTCGACGGTCACCCGCCGAACCCATTCGCTGCCCTTCGACTTCAGTGCCAACATCCACCGGAGGAGCGTTGCCCATCCTGCCGGGCGGCGGCCGTGCTGTCGAGCATGATCACGTCCAGCCCTGGAAGTCGCCCAGCTCCAGCAGCTCGGCGAACGCCTCGGGGTCGCTGAAGACGTCCATCGGTGCCAGGGCGGCGAAGCGCAGCACGTCGGCATCCATCTTCGCCCGGCCCTGCTCGGTGCCGTGCTCGCGCCAGGGCGGCGGCTCGCCGTTGTGGAAGAAGCGGCGGTAGACGTCCTCGCGGGCCGCTGCCATCGTCGCGTCGTCGGTGTCGTGGCTCATGGCAGAACCCATTCCTGCGTCTCGGCGATCCTGAGCAGTTCGACGGTGTGGTGCGTCGAGGACATGAACTCGACGGGGTGCAGCGCGGCCAGGCGCAGCACCGCGGCGTCCTGCTTCTCCTTCTCGGCGTCGGTGTTCGGTTCGCGCCACGGCGGGGGCGTGCGGTTGCGGTAGTACCGGCGGTACAGCCACTCCCGCGCGGCCTCCAGGCCGGGGCCGGCCGGGGTGTCCCTGACCGGCGCGGCTCCGTCCTCGGGTTCGGGCGGCGGCGGTGGGCAGCCGTAGATCCACGAGGGTTCCGGCCACCCCACCTTCTCGGCGGGGTAGTGGCGCGTGAACCAGTTGCGGTGGCGGTCGCGGCGTACCTGGCCCATCCCGACGGGCACCAGTTGCCCGCAGTGCTCGCAGGTGCCGGGGTAGCGGTTAGTGCGGTACGTGCTCACCAGCCCGCCACCTCCCGCCACAGCTCCTGGAACGCGGGCTTGCGCAGGTGCGGGGTGATCGCGACCTTCCAGCGCCACCAGGCACGGAAGCCGTCGTCGGTGAGCCGGGTGCGGCCGTGGCTGGTGAAGATCCAGCCGCGTCGCCGCAGTTCGCTGCGGTCGGCCGTGCCGTCGCGTCCGGGCAGTTCGGCCGCTTCGAGGTCCATCCACGCCAGGTAGAGCACCCGCATCAGGTACTTGTCCACGCTCAGTTCCTCGAACAGGTCCAGGGCGAGCCGCTGCGACTCGGGCAGCGTCTCCCGGTACCGCCGGTATGCCTGGCTCGCCGCCAGGGACATCGTCGCCGTGGCCGGTCCGGCGGGCGGGGCCTCGAACGGCCGGTCCTTGCGCGCGGGGGTCACTGCGGACCGCCCGGCTGCTCGGCGAGGGCCTTCAGGTGCTTCGCGGAGCCGATCGGCACGATGGCCGGCCCCCGCACCGCCTCTTCCCCGGTGAACTGGGCGGCGTGGTGGGCGCACCAGGGCTCGTCGTACTCGGCATCCATGATCGAACCCAGGTCGGTGCACCGGGTGTCGGTGCACTGCACGCAGCCGTCGCACAGCATCGCGCCGAGCAGGCCGTTGTCGTGGAGCAGCACGGCGATGGCGTAGGAGTCGTCGTTGGCGCAGCGCGGCGCCGGGCTGGTTTCGGTCGCGGTGCTCACTTCAGGTCCCCCTTGCCGAGGATGGTCACGCCGTGGAATCCGAACTGGGGCGAGCGCCAGAAGGGCTCGGTCATCAGCCACACGTCGGTGGCGAACCACAGCTCCCCGGAGGGCTTGCGGGGCAGCGTGGCGCGGGCCAGGTCCAGCAGCCGAAAGCGGAGCTGGCGCGCTTCGCCCGTGAACACCGCGTCCGGGTCGAGCCAGGCGAAGAACCGCAGGTTGGTCGCCGGTCCGAGGAGGAACCGGTCCGACAGGCCACCGATGTGCACGAACAGGTGCTCACGGTCGGAGCTGCACAGCACGCCCACCCTCGCCGCCTCGGGCATGAACTGGTCGCGCTGGTCGAGGATCGCCCCGTAGAGCAGGTAGGCGACGTGTTCGGGATCGGGGCGGCGCTCGCTCACCGTCGTGGGCTCGTCCGGTTGTCCGGGTCGGTGCGCGGTCATCGCAGCCACCCCGTGAAGAAGCTGCGGACCTTCTCCCACAGGCGGCGCGGCTTGTCGGTGATGTAGTAGTGCCGCACCGACACCCGACCGGGCTTGTACTGCCCCTGCTCGTATTCGTGCAGAAGCACGATATTCGGCCCCATGAAGCGGCTGGTGCCGAATTGGCTGACGTCGTTGGCGTACTCCGTGATGTTGTACTCGTCGATCAGCTCCGCGATCCGGCCCATCAGCCGGTGGGAGTGGTGCGAGCTGTCCAGCACGTTCGAGGCGACCCCGAAGACCTGCACGTCGATCGTCCACGGCTGATCAGCCCGGTAGCGGTAGACCGTGGCGGAGAACCACAGTCCGCCGAACTGGCGGGGCAGCTCGTCCATCAGGTGGCGGGCGAGCTGCGGCACGCTCAGCCGCTCCGTCTCGTGGAACCGCCTGCCGATGTACGGGTACTGCACCGTCGTTTCCTCGGGTACTTCTCTTGGCCTTGTTTGAGGCATGGGGGATCTACGGACACCTTGCATTGAAAACCCCTCCAGTGGGTCACATGTGCCCTTGAATCGGAATTGAGAGGCAATTCCGGGGCTCTCCTGATCCTGTTACCGGATTCAGTTCCGGGCAAGCACAGGAAATGGAATACATGTCACCGGTGGCGGGCGCGGAATGCGCGGCATTCCGGAAAGCACGGTGTGGCGACGCGCGGGGCGTTGGTGTGGGGTGGCGGGCGGCGGCGTCGCGGCGGGCGCGCGGGTGGGGGTGGCCGGGCCGGTGCTGCGGGATGCCGCCGCCCGCACGACGAAGGCCCGCCGCGCTGGGGGAAGAGCGCGACGGGCCTTCGGGTCGAAATGGGCACACGTGTACCCAATGCGGCCATTATGCGCGCTGAAACGACTGAAGGTCAACCGCTCCGCGCCCGACATCGCGTGACCCCGCTCACGCCAGCGTCTCGTGGGCGAGCTGCTGGTCGAGCACCTCGTTGAGCTGCGCCCACACGTCCAGGCCCCAGCTGTGGCGGCAGTGCGCGCACACGGCCTCGACCCGGTCGGGGTCGATGCTCAGCGCCGGGCGGCGCATCCAGTCGGACTCGTCGTCGGACCAGACCTGCACCGTGGCGGTACCGCAGGCGGGGCACGCGCGTCCGCGCAACGGGAACCGGGGTTCGGGGTCGAGCATCAGCCGCGCGGCGCGCACCCACTCGTTCGCGCGGTCGGCGGCCCACAGCACGTAGTCCGGTGCCGAGTGCTGCCAGTCCTCGGCGTGGGCTCCCCACTGTTGGACCTGCTCGCGCAGGGTGCGGGCGTCGTGGCCGTGGGCGCGGCAGGTCTTGCGGACCTCCGTGCGGATCTCGGCGAGCAGTCCCAGCGCACCGAGGCTTGCGGGCGGACGGGAGCCGAGCTTGCCCGCCGCCCCGGTGCGCCTGCCCTCCGGGGTGACGGCCTCGTGGACCTGGTCGAGCAGCGGCAGCACCTCGGCCACCTCGTGGACGTCGTCCTGGCGGTGGATCACGTACAGGCCGGGCCGCACGAGCTGGTCGACGGCGACCTCCCACGCCAACCGGGCGGCGGCGGCCTGGTCGCGCGTCGGCGCGGCGGGCATGTCGTCCTGGCCGGGGTTGTCCCCGTTGTGGACGAACCTGGGGACAACCCCGTCGTAGCCGTCCTGGTCGAAGTCGTCGTGGTCGACGGCGGCGGTCATGCGGAGACTCCTTGCGGCGCGGGCGGGATGGCACCGCGCGTGGTCGAGGACGTGCCCGCGGCCTTCGTGGCGCGGGCGGAGGCCAGGCGGGAGGGGTGCATCCGGGTGACCGGGTCGCGTTGTTCGCGGCGGCCATCGCGGGTGCGGGTCAGCGGCTTGCACACCTGGCCGACGTGGGCCAGGCAGAACGGACAGCGCACCGTCCCGGCCAACTCCGTGTCGGGGTGGCGGGTCCAGCCCATCGCCTCGTACACGGCGCGGATGCCGCGTTGTCCGGCGGCGGCGAACTTCGCGCGCTGGCGTGCCCTCTCGGCCGGGGTGATCGGCAGCGGGGGGCGCGCGGAGCCAGGCGCGGCGTCGGTCGGGTGCAGTGCGGCGACCTGGGCGAGCTGGGCGACCTCGGCCGCCGTGGCGTGGCGGACCCGCTGCGGCGGGATCGAGGCCAGCGCGGCCTGGCAGTGCGCGGCGGTGTGCTCGCGCAGCTCCCGCCACCACGCGGTCACCACGTCCTCGGAGATCGGCCGCCCGTCCTCGGCGATGCGGTAGTGCAGCAGCAGCGCGCGGACCTCCGAGCGGGTCAGCGTCGGTCGGCCGGTCACGCGGCGACCTCCGCCCCGTGCTCGTCCTCGGCGCCCTTGCCGTGGTCGGTGCCCGCCGGGTCGGTGGCCACCGTCGCGGCCAAGGCGTCGTCCAGCAGCCGCTGAAGGGTCGCCGCGTCGGCGTGCGCGGGCAGCTCGCCGCGTGCAGCCAGGCCGACCGGCGAGCAGTCGTCCTCGGCGATGGCGTCGGCACGGATCTGCTCGAAGGTCTGGGCCACCGCCAACTCCCGCCGGCGGGACTTCGGGTCGACCGGCACAGCACGGGCGCGCATCAGCTCACCCACCAGGTCGGGCAGCCACGTCGGAGGCAGGGTCTTGCCCGCCCACACCCGCAGCCCCGCCGCGATCACTGCGGGCTCGATGCCCTCCCGCAACAGGCCGATCACCTGCCCGCGCAACGCCGACACCACCCGCCGGGGCTGGTCGGGGCAGTGCACCCGCACCAACCGCTCCGCCTCCGCGCGGCGCACCTGCCGCACCGAGCCCGACTCCGACCGCTCGTCCTGGACGTCGTCGGTCGTGGCGGCAGCCGCGGGCTCGTCCTCGCGCGGGCGCGGGTGCGCGCGGGTACGCGCGGGCGCGGGGGCACCCACTTTTTCATCTACCGACGTAAGAACAGGTTCTCCAGTCTCCCTCTCCCTACTCCCTTCTCCCAGGTCCTTCGTCGAAGGGTTCCCCGAGGGGTCCGCCGAAGGGTTCCCGGAAGGGTTCGGGGAGGGGGCAACCGAGGGGGTCGCGGAAGGCTCGGCAGCGGGAACGGCGGTCGTCGCGGCGGCGGCCGGTTGCGGGGCGGTCGGGCGTGCCTGCGGGCGGGACTTGGCGGCGCGGCCGATGCCGGGGACCTCCATCGCGGCCATGACCGAGGCGGGCAACTCCCGCGCGCCGTTCTCCAGCTCGATGGCCGCGACCGCCGGAGCCGGGCCGGTGATCCCGGCGGGCAGGCGGCGCAGCTCCCGCGCCAGCGCGGCACGCAGGATCGGCGAGACGATCTCGAACGCCACCCGCAGCGCCCCGCGCAGCATGTTGGGCTGCTTCCACAGCTCGTCACGGCGGATGAACGACCTGACGAGGACTTCTTCGGTCTCCTGGTCGACCACCAGGAACCGGGCCGCGTCCAGCTCGCTCAACGCGGCGCGCACGGTCGCCACGTCCAGGTCCGGGTGCGACCGCGCCCAGCGCTTGGCCGCCAGGTCGAGCACGCCGGAGTAGGCCAGCTTGGGCTGCGAGAGAAGCTGAAGGTAGATCAACTTGGCGACGGCGGACAGCTCGATGAAGTCCGGGTCGGTCCAGATGTGCACGTACAGACGGGCGTGATCACGCGCCACGGAAGGTCATCCCCCAACAGTGGTTTTCGGCAGCACGAACAGACCGCGCGTCGCTGCGCGGCAACGAGTGGTGGTGATGCGGGTCAGGCGGTCGCGGCCTCGTCGGCGTCGACGGCCTGGCGGTGCTCGATGAGCACGGCGAGATTGAGCGAGTAGACCGGCATGAGCTTGCCGCCGTTGCCGCCGCGTGCGTCGGTGGAGCGCACGTAGCGGCCGGTGGCCACGAGCAGCCCGACCGACAGCAGGCGGCGCACGGTCGCGCCGACCATCGGCGGCCGAACCCAGGCGGGCAGCTCGCCGCGCCACCGGTTGGCATTGGTCTCGCGGAACGGATCGGCCATCGCGTCCTGGACGATCACGCGGACCACCGCGCCCAGGTGCTCGGCGTTACCCGGCTCGGCGGCCAGCAGAGCGGCGATCCGCTCGACGGTGCCGCCGTAGTCCAACGGCAGCCCCACCAGGTACCGGGCGATCTCGGCGGTCAACTCCCCGACCACGCGGGGATCGCCGTCACGGGGCTTGCTGCGGCGGGTGCGGGTCCGACCGGCCCCCCGAGACCGGTCGGACCCCGCCGGGGACGTCACGCCGCGTCCAGCAACAGGAAGGTGCGGATCTCGGAGATCTCCTCGCACCTGCGCGCCAACTCCGGGTCCGCCTCCCGCACCAGGCGCGGGCTCAGCGTGATCCGCAGGGACTTGCGGTAGGACACGACAGGCACGCCGTTGACGGTGCCGACCTCGGTGTCACCGAGGCGGAGCTTGACCGCGCGCTGCACGTCCGCGCGGAACTTCTTCAGCCCGTCGAGCTGGTCTTCCACCCAGCGCAACAGGTCGAGCTGCGCGGCCAGGTCATCCACCGCGATCGACTCGGCGGCGGGAGTGGTGGTGGTCTTCGACATCGGGTTGGCCGCCCCCTCGACGGCCGATGGAACATCGGGTCGGAACGATCGGGATAACGCCGCCAGCCATCGGGCCAGCAGCGCGGTACACCGACCGGGTAAGCAGCCGTTGTCCGTCGCACGCGCGTGCACGTGACCCCCTTCCAACGGCCGGACCCCGCCACCCGTGTGGCCGAGCGGTCGTCACGTTGTGTGATCCATCTTGTGGACGCAACGACGACTGCGTCAAGGAAATTCCGCAAATCTGCGGAATTTCACTCACTGAAAGATGATCAAATGACCGACGATGCGCCCTGGTGACACGGGGTGGCGCGGCGTGACACTGCATGGCACGCGAGGATGAGCACCGCCCACCGCCACGGCACGACCTGGCAGCGACAGACAGCGAGAGAGCGAACGATGACCGCAGACACCACGCCACCCGGCGACAGCCCGCGGCCCGCCTACGCCGTCGACGCCCTCATAGCCAAAGCCAAGCCCGGCCGAAGCGTGCGCCAGATCGAACGTGACGCCGACCTTCGGGAAGGCGCGCTCGGTCACTACCTCAAACCCGCCCAACGCGGGAAGATCCCCAAGATCAAGGTCATCGAGCGGTTCGCCGCCGCCCTCGACGTCGACTTCGAGGAGATGGCCGACGCCTTCGCCGCCGACAGCTACATCCCCGGACGCACCGGCCCGGACAGCGACGACGAACACGAGCTGGTGACGCTGTACCGTTCCCTGCCTGCAACCGAACGACCGCTTGCCCGCAGGCTGCTCCGCACGCTGGTCCAGGAACACACCGAACGGCTGCGCCAAGTCTCCGGTAGGCCGGAACGTCGGGCTGACGTGCCCACCACGACCACGTGACACGGCGTGGCCCGGTGCTGCGAAGCTGTGATTTCCGCACAATCGGCGGTAAACCCGTGACGCGACCCCTGCGTCCAGGGTTGAGTGGATGACCGTTCAACTAGTGAAGGACGAAACCGCCGGATCGCTGTCCGGCCGCCAGCATCGTCCGGGGAGGGTGCGGTGCTGGCGGAAGCGCAGCACGTCGCCCTGCGCACAAACGCAGTGGGGCGTGCAGGGAGGGATGACGTGGCTAGACGCAAGAGGATCGAGCTGAGACCCGACCTCGAACACCAGTGGCACTACCAGCTCAACCCTGACGGCAGCAAGACCCTCCAGGTCCGCCCGGACTTGGGCCTCGAACTCGCCATCGACTTGGCCAACAACATGTTCGAGGACGACGAGGAACGCTGCTGTGACCGATACACGGAAGCTTCTTCGCCCGCCGCCCCACACGACTGCGCCGAGAACGCCGCTCTCACGGACGGCCCCGAACATCCCGACATCGTCAAGCCGCGAGCACCCCGGCTTCAGTGGACTGACGCCTAGGTTTCCCAGATGCGCGAAGGGGCGGCCGTCCTGGTCGCCCCGCTTCATCGCCACGCCGTCGACGGGGAAGCGTTAGGCCATGTGACCTGCTGGTACGCCAGCGGCCGTAAGCAAGGCGTCACGTCATCGACGTTCTCACCTGGGCGGGGTAGTGCGTACCGTGGGTGTTGTCCGCGACACGGGGAGGTTCCGCCGATGGACTCGGAGACCACTATCGGAGATCGCATCCGCCGCTTTCGTGGCAGGCAGATGACCCAGCAAGACCTGGCCACCAGGGCAGGGGTAAGCGTCGATGTGATCCGCAAGCTTGAGCAGAACCGTCGGGGAACGTCGATCGGCACCCTGCACAAGATCGCGCGTGCACTCGACGTCGACACGTCGTTGCTACTCGCCAAGGGCGCGTCGGTGCCGTCCGGCGAGGCAAACGCGGGCGTTGTGGCGATCCGCCACGCGCTGACCTCGGTCGATGACCTCCTCGGAGACATCGGCGGGGAAGCACTACCGCTTGACGAGGCCAAGCGCACGGTCGAGTACGCCTGGGGTGCCTACTGGGGCGGGAAGTACGAGCTGCTCGCGTCGATCCTGCCGACAGCGCTCCCCCAGGTGCGAGCCACGGTTCATGCCGCAAGCTCGGCGGAGTCGAGCCCGGCCAACGACCTGATGGCCCGGTTGTACTGGGTCACCGGTTGCACCCTCGTGCACATGGGTCAACCGGACCCGGCGTACCTCGCCATTCGGATGGCGCTGACGGCCTCGCAGGGCGCTGATGATCCTTTGTTGAACGCGACGCTGCGTGGTTCGGTCGCGTGGCAACTCCTCGTGCAAGGCCGCTATGACGAGTCGATCCGAGTGTCGACCTCCACGGCGGCGAGCATCGAACCAAGCGGCGACGTTCCGCCAGAGCATCTGTCGGCGTTCGGCAGCCTGCTGATTACCGCCGCGACGGCGGCCGGACGTGCTCGCCGAGTGGCCGAAGCACGGGATCTCATCCGATCGGCGGGTGGGGTGGCCGAGAGGATCGGTCATGACCGCGACGACTACGAGACCGCGTTCGGGCCGAGCCAGGTCATCATGCAAACCGTGGACGTCCACGTGGTGACGGAGAACTACGCCGACGCCCTCGACGTGGCCAAGAAGATGCCCCGCGACGCGGGGTTGCCGCTAGCGTCCAGCGCCCGCCACCTGGCTGACCGCGCCTACGCACTCGCGCGGCTCGGTCATGATCAGAAGGCGCTCGACACCTTGCTGACGATGGAACGCATGGCGCCCGATTGGGTTCGCTACCAGACGTTGCCGAAGCTCGTGGTCGGCGAGCTGGTCGAAAACCACAAGCGTCGCGTCAACGCGTCATCGCTGTTCGGGCTCGCGCGTCGGCTGGGCGTGCCGTCGATCACCTGATTGCGGAACCGAGGTAGGACGCGCCGTCCTACCGGACCCAAACCGATTACTCATAGCGTCACTTCCATCACGGGGAGGTGGCGCTATGAGTGTCTTCGGGAGTGTTCCCAAGTTGGACACAGCCGATGGGAGCGACAGTGTGGCCGAGGTGACGGAGGAGAGCGCGCCGCCGTCATCTCCGCACCAGTGGTCCGTGCCGTGCGGCGATGTACTCGGACGCCGCCGACAACTCGACGTCGTGTTCCTTCCGACGGGTGTGATGTTGCAGGCTCCAGAGGGGGGTCTTGCTCTTCTGGACCGCCGCGACCTCGATGCGTTGCTGGTGCGCCTCGCGCAGCACTCGGGCCACATCCGCCCGCAGCACCCCCGTTCGCCTGCGAGCGCGTGATGCACCGGGAACTGGAGCAGTCCCTACGGGCGGATCTGGCAGCAGTCGCACGCATGGTCGACGTCGGCAGCGATGACGCGGTAGCAGCCGTGGCCCGGTCGGAAATGCCGCGCTTGCTCCGTGCACTGCACGCGCTACTCGATGCGCACCAGCCGGACGCGAACGGCCGGTGCCCGACTTGTCGTGACAGGCGTTTCTGGCGGCTTCACTACTGGCGACGGCCCAACGTGCCGTGCCGGGCCTTCCTCGCCGCGCGCCTCGCCTGGACGGCCTCGGACGAGATCCAAAGCAGCCACTCGAACGACCGTCGATCATCCGAGCCAGCCGCCTAACTCTCGACCACCGGCCCTCTCCCGACGAGGAGCCGGCGCGTCGGGCCAGGGCGCGCACCTCCCCCACCCAACTCGCGGGTGCGCGTCCTGGCCCGGTCCACGACCTACGGAGACACCATGCCAATGACGATCACAGCGACCGGCGGAACGACCTTCCGCGTGCTGTCAGTCAAGAGCCTCTACCAGGCGTGCGGAGATGGTCGACTCGGGACCAGGCGCGCGGCAGGGCGGCAGCGGTGAGCACCCCGGAGTTGATCGCGCGTCTGAGGCGCGAAGCCGGTTTCGGGATGCTGCCGTTGTTGAGTTCGACCGGCGAGGTCGCTGGGCTGCATTTCCACAGGTTTGCGCAGAACCACATCTACGTCGTGCAGGCGTGGGAGGACAGCTACGCGGCTGTCGCCTGCGTGCCGGATGCGCCGGACCTGATCACGCCGTTTGCGCCCGTTCGGTCGACTTACGTGCACGTCGGGACCTTCGCCCAGGTTGCGAGGAAGGTCCTGTCGCCTGTTCCTCGCCACGCTGCTGAGCCCGATCTGGACCAGGACCGGGGGGAGTTCTGTGCATAACGTTGCGTTCCGGGGACGACGGCTCGGTGCCGGTGCCGGTGCCGGAAGTCTTGAGAACGAGGATGTCGAGCCCGCGCCGCGCCGCTTGCTGCGGTTCGCCTGCCCCAAGGGGCACGAGTTCGAGGTTCCCTTCGCCGAAGACGCCGAACTGCCTCGTACCTGGGATTGCAGGAGGCACGGCGCTGAGTCTGAGCGTGTCGATGCCGCTCAGGAGCAACGGAAGGTCAAGCCGCCCCGCACGCATTGGGACATGTTGCTGGAACGACGTTCGATCGCCGACCTGGAGGCGCTGCTGGATGAGCGCTTGGTCGAGCTGCGAGAGCAACGCTGAACAACCCTCGGTGGATCTATACCCACCGCTGTCAGGTCGATACGTTCCGTACACGGCACTGTGCCGCGTCCGCGTCGTGATCACTAAAGAGGGAGAGCACTAGATGCTCGTCATGGACAACCGCTACGCACCCGGTATGCGCAAGTGGAACCTGCGGTTCGGGCTGACGTCCCGCTGCAACATCCGCTGTCGGTACTGCCTCCCCGCAGGACCGCAGGGCGTGATCACCCAACCGTCGTTAGAGGAAGCCGTGCAGGTCCTCCAGGCCGGGTACGACGTGGGCATCAGGCGGGTGCACTACACCGGGGGCGAGCCGACCGTCCGCCGCGACTTCCTGGACATCGTCCGGGCCGCGAAGGAGATCGGGTTCACGCAGCAGATCGTGACGACGAACGGGTACCGGCTTCACCGCATCATCGACGAGGCGGTTGACGCCGGGCTGACCCGAGCGATCATCAGCATCGACACCCTTGACGAACAGAAGAACCTGTTCATCACCAGGGCGAACTTCCTCAACGACACGCTCCGCAGCATCGAGCGGTCCGTGGAGCTGCTGCCGACCATGACGAAGTTGTCGTGCGTCACGATGCGGAGCACCCTGGACGAGCTGCCCGCGTTCGTGGCCTTCGCCCAGGACCTCAACAGCCGCGGCGGCCCCGGGCAACTGGCGATCAAGCTCAACCAGTTCTTCCCGTCCAACCCGGCCCAGCTCTCCGACGACGGCGAGCAGTTCTGGAAAGACCAGTTCGTGGACGAGGAGACCATCCTCGCGGCGCTGGCCAAGGCGGGCGAGCTGAAGCCGGTGCCGCGCGAGTCGATCGAGGGTGACAACCCGAGCTACAACTACTACGAGATCGGCGACACGGGGGTGAAGGTTGCCGTCCTGGCCATGTTCTCCTGGAACTACCCGTGCGGCGGCTGCATGAAGCTGCGCATCAGCCCCCAGGGCCTGGCCACGATCTGCATCAGCCAGAAGAACCCGCCCAAGCTGTGGGGCACGACGCTGGACGAGAAGCGCGCGTTGTTCGCCCAGATGACGGGGTACCGGGAAAGCCCGCAGTTCGAGGAAGACTTCCCGAACCGCCGCCACTACCGGGAGCAGCTCGGCGAGCTTCGCTTCGACAAGGTCGTAGGCCCGCAGAAGCCGATCGTCCACTTCCAGAGCATCCTCACGCGCCAGCAGATCGAGTCGCAGGAGGTCTGACCGGTGGGAGTGGACCGGCTGTGCTTCGGCACGAGCACTTTCGTCGCTGGGCGTCTTCGTCCCGAGAAGGAGTCCGAGCCGGGGATGGCGGCCTTGCACGCTGCCGTCTCGGCTGGGGTGCGGCTGGTCCACTCCAACCCGAAACTGGGCACCCAATGGGCCGTGCGTCGCGTGCTCGACTCGGCGTCGACGGCGGATGTCTCGCACCTGGTCAAGGCTGAGGTTCCACTGGGAGCGGACCTCGCAACGATGCGGTCGCGGATCATGCTCGCCATCGAGGAGAGCTGCACGAACCTCGGTGTTGACCAGTTGCGCGCCGTTACCGTCGAGATCGACCTGAAGCGCACCCAGGACCAGGCGCTCCTCGTGAACTCGCAGGCGGTCATGGAGTTCTACGCCAATGCTGCGGAGGTCGTGCGTGGGTCGGGTCGGGTCAGCCAGGTGATCGCCTACTGCCACTCACCCGCACACCTGGCTGCCGCTTCGCTCGCCGAGGACGTGCATGGTGTTGCGGCTCAGTACAACGTGGCCGAACCTTGGCCCGCGCTGTTTCTGGACGACATCGAGCGGCGTGGATTGCAGTTCGTAGGCATGTCGCCACTGCGCAGAGGCACGCTGGCCGCTCATCCATCCGGCGCAGCCGACTTGACACCCCTCCGCTGGGTTGTGACAGAACCTCGCATTTCTTCTGTCGTGATCACCATGTCCTCACCGCGCCATCTGCGACAAGTCATCAAAGCTGTTCGATCACCGTTGGAGGCACCATCAGTTCACGAACTGGCCTCGGCCTGGTTGAACGCTCAGCACCGTCACGCATCACCCGAAGGAACTGGCTGGTCACCCGCCGATAGGCTCTTATCGAGCTATCTACCAGCCCAGGAGGACCCTCGTGATTGACATCGCTCTGCTTCGGAACGATCCCGACGTCGTCCGGCGCTCGGTGTCCTCTCGCGGCTCCGACGTTGACGTGGACAAGTTGATCGAGGTCGATGCCGAGCTGCGGCAGAAGACCGTCCAGGCCGAACAGCTCCGTGCGAAGCAGAAGGCCCAGCCCAAGGGCGGCCAGGTCGACATCGAGGCAGCGAAGGCGCTCAAGGAGGAGTTGAGGCAGCTCAACGAGGACGTTCGGCTCCTCCAGGAAACGCGTGACGACATGTGGGCACGGCTGCCGAACCTGCTCGCCGAGGACACGCCTCCCGGCGATGATGACGAAGGCAACGTCGAGCTTCGCCGAGTCGGCAATCCCGTCGAACCCGACGAGGCCCGCGCTCACGAGGCCGTGGCGAATCGCCTCGGGGGGATCTTCGACTTGGCTCGCGGCGCTGCGGTCGCGGGCTCCGGCTTCTACTACTGGCGGGGTGCGGGTGCGCGCCTGGCGTGGGCGGTGTTCTCCTACACCCAAGACCTCCTGGTCCAGCGTGGATTCACCCCGATGCTCACGCCGCTGATGGCGCGTGATCACGTGTTCTTCGGCACTGGCTACCTGCCGTTCTTTGCGGACCAGACGTACAAGATCGAGGGCTCCGACCTCTCGATGATCGGCACCTCCGAGCAGACTCTGATCGGCTACTACGGCGACACCATCATCGACGCGGACGACCTGCCGATCCTGGCCACGGCGTTTACGCCCTGCTTCCGCACCGAAGCAGGTGCGGCCGGTCGTACCAACCGGGGTGGCTACCGGGTACACCAGTTCCACAAGGTCGAGCAAATCGTCATCTGCGCCCCGGAGGACTCCGAGCACTGGCTGAACGAGTGCCAGCGCAACGCCGAGGACCTGCTGACCAGCCTGGAACTCCCGTTCCGGACGGTGCGCGTGTGCGTGGGTGACCTGGGCGCTCCGGCGTTCAAGAAGTACGACACGGAGACGTGGTTCCCGTCGTTCGGGGCCTACCGCGAGACGCACTCCAACAGCAACCTCACCGACTTCCAGTCTCGACGGTTCAAGATCCGGTTCCGCCGCGACGGCAAGTCGGTGTTCCCGCACACGATCTCCGCGACCGGAATCACCGACCGCGCCGTGCTCGCCATCCTGGAGAACAACGTGCAGGCCGACGGGTCTGTCGTCGTCCCCGAGGTCCTGCGCCGGTACCTCGGCGGCATGGAGCGTATTGAGGTGCCGACCAAGTCATGAGCAGACCGGTCCTCGGCGTCAACTTCGGTACGCACGACGCAGCAGCCGCAGTTGTCGCCGAGGGCCGCGTACTGGCCGCGGGCGAGGAAGAGCGGTTCAGCCGCGCCAAGCACACCAAGGCGTTCCCGGAAGGCGCGATCCGTTACTGCCTCGATGAGGCGGGCCTTGAACCTCGGGACGTCGACCGGGTGGCGCTGTTCGTTGACCCGCGCAGGCATCTGCTGTTGCCGTTGACCAACCTCTACCACGGCTTTCCTGCGTCGCTCGGTTCGCTCATCTCCGACCTCGGGAAATTCCGCTATCGCAACGCCGCGCCGGGCCGTATCCGCTCGTCGGGCATGTTCCACCCAGAGTGCCGCGTCGTGCCGGTGGTCCACCACCGAGCGCACGCCGCGAGTGCTTACCTGATGTCGCCGTTCGATGACGCCCTAGTTGTCACCATCGACGGGCGCGGGGAGTACGAAACAGCGTGCATATTCGAGGGGCGCGGCGGCGTTGTCGTGCGGCGGCACAGCATCGTCTACCCGCACTCGATCGGCTACCTCTACAGCATGATCACCCGGTATCTCGGGTTCCGACCGCAGCGAGACGAGTACAAGGTCATGGGCCTGGCCGCCTACGGCTCGTCCAGCCTGCAAGCGAAGGTCAACCGGCTTGCGCGGTTCGATGACATGACGGGCCGCTTCCGGCTTGACCTCGCCTATTTCGACCACCACTCCCGGCCCAGCGGCGCACGGCAGCTCTACAGCGCCCGGCTCGTTGATCTCCTCGGCCCACCCCGCGAACCTGGGGAGGAAATCACCGACCGGCACCGCGACGTGGCTCACGCGCTCCAGAGGCTCACCGAAGATCTCATCGGCCGCTACCTCGCCTTCGCACAGCGGCTGGTGCCGCTGCGGAACTTATGCCTAGCGGGCGGGGTTGCGCTGAACGGCGTTGCCAACGCGGCAGTGCTCGACTCCGGACGGTTCGATCAGGTGTACGTCCAGCCGGCCGCGAACGACGCCGGAACCTCACTCGGAGCGGCGCTGCTTGTCGACGCCAGCAGGGACCGGCACACGCTGCGGGACGCCTTCCTCGGCCCGAGCTACGACGAGCACACAATCCAGACCGCGCTGAAAGCGCTCCCGGAGGACTACCGGATCAGGCGCACTGAGCGCGCGTACCAGCGCGCCGCCGAACTCATCCACGAAGGCAAGGTCATCGGGTGGTTCCAGGGTCGGATGGAGTTCGGCCCGCGTGCCTTGGGTGCCCGAAGCATCCTGGCCACCGCGACCGATCCGAACATGGTCGACCGGATCAACGCGCTCATCAAACGCCGTGAACTGTTCCGTCCGCTGGCGCCCGCGGTGCTCTCCGAGCACGCCGCCGACTACTTCGACATCAGGGACTCCGGCCGTCTGATGTACCCGTTCATGCTCGCTACGGCCGCCGTCCACCACGGCAAGCGCGCCCTGATTCCCTCAGTCGTGCACGTCGACGGCTCTGCCCGAGTGCAAACCGTAGAGCGACAGGCCAACCCGTATCTCTGGTCGGTGATCAAGGCTTACGAGGACCTGTCGGGCGTCCCGGTGGTCCTCAACACCTCGTTCAACGGTGCGGACGAGCCCATCGTGTGCAGCCCTGCCGACGCCGTCCGCACCTTCCAGACGTGCGGGCTCGACGCCCTCGTGATCGGTTCCTATGTCGTGGAGCGCCCGTGACCAGCAACAGCGAGTTACTTATCGTCTACCGGCCGGATGGCGTGGACCGCCACTGCACCGAGGAAGAGACCGATCGTGCCTTGACCGCGTGGACGGCGTTGCTCTGCTGGCTTCGCGGAGCCGACCCGGACGAGTTGCCTGAATCCGAGGTGATCGGGCACGTCGCGCGCAAGGCTGCGCTCCGGATGCCGAGGTTCCCCGACTACGACCTACATCTGTGGCTCGAACACGCGGGCAAACTCGACCGTCTGCCCAGCGGTGACCGGCCCGGCGCTTTGGCCCTGCCGGACCTCGTGAACGTCATGTTGGCCAGCGTTCAGCTCCAACGGACATGGCAGCAAAGGTGCTGGCTTAACCGGGTAGCGATCGAGATGCTGTATGGCCGTGCCGCATCCTTCCAGCGTCATCGGCACATGCTCGTGCCCGCGTTGCTCGATGGGCCGGTGGCGATCGAACGGTGGACGGGGCATCGAGTTGAACTCGGACTGGCGGTCAAGCTACTCGTGCGGAAGGTGCTTTCCGCTACTGCCATCACCAACCTCATCCACGTGGAGGTCACAACAGCGGCCAAGGCTGCGGACGTGGTGAAGGCTGTGGAAGTCCCGATCCCGCACTGACGCTGCGGGTAGCCCAGGGCCACACAGGCGTGTGGCCCTGGCTCCTGGTCAGTCTGACCCCCACTGGTTGGCTCCCTTGGGGCCAACGGCCCTGATGGCTAGCTCAGGCCCCTCAGCAGCAACAATAGAGTTCTCATGCTGTGTAGTTAGCTCCACCAAGCTGAGCAGCCGGAACAGTACCTGACAAGATCAGCTCTCGATCACGCGTCAATGGCCGATGGGTTACGGGTACCTGCCGGCCAGGCCTCGGGCTTCGGTAGTCGGTCAGTCCACGCAAGGGATGGTGGGTGGCTGGGCGGAGGCGCCGGATGGGGCGGGTGGGGAGAGGGCGGAGGCTACGGCGGCGCGGATGGCGGGTTGGGCGTCTACTGACGGGTCGCTTTCCAGCGGGAGCGTTTGGAAGTGGATGCCTGGGACGCCCTGTACTAGGGAGAGGACGTCCGCGCCTTCTGACAGCACTACGTTCTGCTTGGCGACCTCGGCTACCGGGCCCAGGGCGCTTACGCCCTGGTCGCGCATTCGATGCAGGACGGCGCTTAAGAACGCCTGTTGGCGGCGTGTGCGGTCCAGGTCGCCGTTGGTCAGGCCGTGACGTTGGCGCACGAAGGCCAAAGCCTGTTCGGCGGTCAGGTGCTGTCTGCCGGCGGGGAAGCGGGCGCCTGAGTACTCGTCGTCCGACGTCGCCGCGTTCAGGCAGACCTCCACCCCTCCCAACACCTGTGCCAGGTGGTAGAAGCCGACCATGCTCACCTCGGCGATGTGATCCACCGGCACATCCAGGAACGACCGCACGGTCTCCACTTGCGCCCGTCGCCCGGCCTCACGTCCCAGCCACTCGACCTCTGCGGGGTCCCGCCGCACGCGATCGGCTGCCAGGTGCTTTTCCGTGGCGTCCTTCGCCCTCCCGTACGCCTCCTTCACCTTTCCGTGCTGCGGGCCGCCGGGGATACCCAGCAGCGGGGCGTGGTTGTCCCGCGGTAGGGACAGGGCGGTTGCTGCCGATCCGTTCGACGGCACGTGCAGCAGGATCAACGTGTTCGCGTTGTACCCGCCCCGGTCCACATCCCCCGCGTGCAACGCCTCCATCACCTCATCGGACGGCACCCCGCCGTCCAGGTCGCGCCGCGTGGTCAAGCCCATCACCAAGACGTTCACGCCGGACGTCGACTTCACGTCGTCCGCACGCACCGCCTGCGAGCGCCGCACTCCCGTGTCGACGTCCTGGTACGTCGTCCACGCCACCCCGGCGGCCACGAGCACCGTCACCGACAGCAGCACCCATGTGGTCCGCGCCACGACCATGACTGTTCTGCGCAACATCCAAGCCCCCCATGACGTCCCCTAACCTAGATTCCTACAGACGCTGGGGGCGTGGCGTGGTTGACCGCATGGCTCATCTGCCGAGCATGGCGGCCGTCGCCGTGTCGGCTGTCTTCACCTCCGTGGGAATCTGGCTCGACGGCGAGCAACCTGGCGTGGTGCTCGGCGTCCTGATGGTGTTCGGCGCGTTGCTCGCCGCCGCGATGGTGCGCCCGGTCGGGCTGTGGACCGTGGTTCCCGCACCCCCGTTGCTCTACGCGGGGCTCGTGGTGGCCGTGGCCGCGTTGCAGGGGAAGTCCTTGGGGGAGTTGACGATTCTCGTCGCGCCACCGGTGGTCCGCGCGTTCCCGCACCTCGCGGTGGCGGTGGGCGTCGGTCTGCTGGTCGCGCTGGCGAGGCTGGGGGGATTGTGGTGGAGGAGCAGGTCTTCGTCGACCGGACGGGGAGACGCCGTGGGTTGATGCGCGCGGCGAGCATCGCGTTGGCGACATCGTTGTTCAGCTTGTCCGCGCTGATGGCGGCGACGCTGTTCGAGCACGTCAGGTGAGAGCGCACTGGATCTCGTTGCTGCTGGGGCTCGGTTTGCTGATGGGTGCGTTGAGCTTCCACGCCTACGCCACGTCGCTGCCCGATGAGCCGATCAGAGCAACGATCACCGGCGAGCCGGTGGTGGACGGCACGGCGGCACTGGTGTTCCACGGCGGCCCGCACCCGCGCTGGACGTCGCGCGTGCTCGACAAACTCGCCGCGCGGGACATGAAGGCGACGTTCTTCGTGGTCGGCGCACAGGTCAACGAACACCCGGAGCTGGTGCGGCGGATGGTCGCCGAGGGCCACGAGGTCGGCGTCTCGGGGTTCCGCTCGGGTGAGACGACCAGACTCGGCACGGCGTTCGCGCAGAACGCCCTGGCCGATACCGTGAACGTCCACACAGGACTGTCGGAACCCGAGCCGGACACGCCGGACCTGCACCGCTACGACGCGAAGCAGATCGCCGCCGACCTGGACCCGGATCGCGTCATCCGGCTGCACGTCACCAGCACCACACCGGGCGTGATCGACCTGCTGGCCGACGCGCTGCCCGACCGCCGCTTCACCACCCTGACGACCGCGACCGGCCGGGGCGCCGCGATGAGCGACGCCTGGTTCGGCGCACGGGTCACCGGCTACGCGCAGTCGTGGTCGCAACGCCACGGCGACGTGGTCGCCACCATCCTCGGCATCATCTGCGCCGTTGTTGCCGTGTTCGCGTTGCTGCGCACCGTGATGCAACTCGGCCTCGCCCACACCTCACGCCGCCTGCACCGCGAGATCGAGGTCCGACCGCACGCACCACCGGTGTCGGTGATCGTCCCCGCCTACAACGAGGCGGCGAACATCGCCGCCGCCGTCCGGTCGATCGTGAACTCCGAGCACCCCGCCGACGTGGAGGTGGTCGTGGTCGACGACGGCTCGACCGACGGCACCGCGCAGGTGGTCGAGGCGCTGAACCTGCCCGGCGTGCGGGTGGTGAGCCAGTCGAACCTGGGCAAGTTCGCCGCCCTCAACGCGGGCATCGCGCTGGCCAGGCACGACGCGTTGGTGCTGGTGGACGGCGACACCGTGTTCGAGCCGGACACCGTCTCCAAGGTGGTGCGCCCGCTCGGCGACACCGGCGTCGGCGCGGTGTCGGGCAACGTCAAGGTCGCCAACCGGGGCGGTCTGCTCGGCCGGTGGCAGCACCTGGAGTACTGCGCGGGCTCGAACCTGGACCGGCAGATCCTCAACGCGCTGGAGTGCATCCCGACCATCCCCGGCGCGATCGGGGCGTTCCGCCGGGACGCGGTGGACGAGGTCGGCGGGATCAGCCCGGACACGCTGGCCGAGGACACCGACCTGACCATGGCGATCACCCGTGCCGGGTGGCGGGTGGTGTACGAGCCGGCGGCGCGCGCGTGGACCGAGGTGCCGACGAGCGCGCGCGGGCTCTACAAGCAGCGGTACCGCTGGTCGTACGGGACGTTCCAGTCGATGTGGAAGCACCGGCCCGCGCTGCGCGAGGAGGGCCGGATGGGGCGGTTCGGGCTGTTGTACCTGCTGGTCTTCCACGTCGTGCTGCCGGTGTTGGCGCCCGCGCTGGACGTGTACGTGCTGTACGGGGCGTTCGTGGCGGACGCGCCGTGGGCGTTGGTGATCTGGGCGGCGTTCCTGGCCGTGCAGACGGCCAGTGCCGGCTACGCGCTGCGGCTCGACGGCGAGTCGCTCAAACCGCTCTGGGCGTTCCCACTCCAGCAGCTGGCGTACCGGCAGCTGACCTACCTCGTGGTGGTCCAGTCGCTGGTCACGGCGTTGCACGGGACGCCGCTGAAGTGGCAGACGGCACGGCGCAGTGGGCTGGCGGAGGTAGCTACCGGGTAATACCGGAGGTAGCATCAGGGGTATGAAAATCAGTGTGAGCCTTCCCGAGGAAGACGTAGAGTTCGTTGATCACTACCTGCGGCAACATCGCAGCGCCTCGCGATCGTCGGTGATACACCAGGCGATCACGATGTTGCGCGAAGCCGGCCTGGAGAACGCCTACGCGAACGCGTGGGAAGAGTGGGAAGCCGGGGGAGAAGCCGACATGTGGGACGTGACCGCGCAAGACGGTGTCCTCGATGCGGCGAGGTGACATCTACTGGGTGGACCTGGACCCGGCGCAGGGCGCCGAGGCGAACAAGATCCGCCCGGCCGTGGTCGTGAGCAACGACGCGGCGAACCGGGCCGCCGGCCGTGGCGGTCGAGGTGTGGTGACCGTCGTGCCCATCACCTCCAACACCGCCAGGGTGTACCCGTTCCAAGTGCTGCTGCCCGCCAAGGACTGCGGGCTCGGCGCGGACTCCAAGGCGCAGGCCGAGCAGGTGCGCACGGTCACCGCGGCCAGGCTCCGCGCCCGGATCGGCGGCCTGCCGCCCGCGGTGCTCAAGCAGCTGGACGAAGCCCTGCGCGTGCACCTCTCCCTGTAGCCCGCTGGGACCGCCCGAAGGCGGCCCCAGCAGCCCCCGTCACTCCACTACGCGGATGGCGCCGGCCGGGCACAGGTGTGCCGCTTCACGCGCCGACTTCTCGTGCTCGACCGGAGGCGACGGCTGCAGCAGCACGACCGTGCCGTCCACCTCGTCCTGGTCGAACACCGCCGAGTCGGTCAACGCGCACATGCCCGACCCCGCGCACCGCTCCGGATCCACCTCGATCTTCACGAGAACTCCACCGGCAGCTCGTGCACCCCGTAGATGGCCATGTCGTCCCGCATCCGCACCTCCTCGGCGGGTACCGCGAGCCGCAGGTCCGGGAACTCCCGGAACAGCGCCGTGAACCCGACCCTCATCTCGATCCTGGCCAACTGCTGCCCGAGACACTGGTGCACGCCGTGGCCGAACCCGATGTGCCCGCCCGCGGGCCGGTGGATGTCGAACTCGTCCGGCCGCTCGAACCGCGCCGGGTCCCGGTTGGCGGCGGCGACGGAGATCGAGACCGACTCGCCGGCCCGGACCACCACACCACCGATCTCGATGTCCTCCAACGCGGTGCGGATCGTGCCGAACTGGATGATCGACAGGTACCGCATCAGCTCCTCGACCGCGTTGTCCACCAACGACGGGTCGGCCCGCAGCGCCGCCAACTGCTCGGGGTGCTGCAGCAGCAGCAACGTGCCGAGACCCAGCATGTTCGCCGTGGTCTCGTGCCCTGCGACGAGGAGGAGCATCCCCATGTTGGCGATCTCCTCGTCGGTCAGCTCACCGGTGGCGATCAACCCGGACAGCATGTCGTCGCCCGGCGTGACGCGCTTGCGTTGCGCCAGCCGGAACACGAACGCCTCCAGCTGGTCGAACGCCTCCATGATCTCCTCGAACGTGGAGTCCAGGCTCAGCGCCTTCGCGGTGTCCTTCTGGAACGACTCGCGCTCCTCGTAAGGCACCCCCAGCAGCTCGCAGATCACCAACGACGGCACCGGCAGCGCGAAGTTCGCCACCAGGTCCACCGGCGAACCGGCAGCGCGCATCGCGGCCAGGTGATCGGCCACGATCTGCTCGATCCGCGGCATTAGCTGGTTCATCCGCCGCACGGTGAACTGCCCGGTCAACAGCTTGCGGTACCGGGTGTGGTCGGGCGCGTCCATCCCGATGAACATGCCCGGCTTGGCGGGCGGCCGTTGCGTGACCGCCTTGCCCCCGACCGGTCGCGGTGAGTGCTGCAACTCGGCCCGGCTGCTGAACCGCCGGTCCGCGTGCACCTCCCGGGCCAGCTCGTAACTGGTCACGAGCCACCCCAGGTGCCCGTCGGGGAACGTCATCCGGCTGATCGGCGCCGTCTCGCGGAGCAACCCCAACTCCGCGGGCGGGTCGAACTGCGTGCTGCGTTCGGTCGGCAGCTCGGAGTACAGCGTTTCGGTCATCTCGCACACCTCCCAGTGCGTTCAGGGACCTACCTTCGCAAACTACAGAAAATTCACGAAGCCATGAAGTAAATAAGCTGTAAGGGAACGGGCTTAGTACGAGTGATAGCAGGTGTGCTACAAAATGCCCGAGAACTCTGATGGGGGAGGTGAGGGTCTTTGGTCATCGAGGTGCGCGATCTGCGGATGCGCTACGGCACGACGGACGTGCTGCACGGGGTCGACTTCGACGCGGGCCCCGGCGAGGTGGTGGCCTTGCTCGGGCCGAACGGCGCGGGCAAGACGACGACGATCGAGATCCTGGAGGGCTTCCGGTTGCCCTCCGACGGCCGGGTCCGGGTGCTGGGCGTCGACCCGGCCACCGGTGACGAGGCCTGGCGGGCCAAGCTCGGCGTGGTGTTGCAGTCGTGGCGCGACCACGGCCGCTGGCGGGTGCGCGAGTTGTTGCACCACCTCGGCCGCTACTACACGCCCTACAGCACGCCCCACCAGCCGCGGCCGTTCGACACCGACGAGCTGATCGACACCGTCGGCCTGACCGAGCACGCGGACAAGAAGGTCAGCAAGCTCTCCGGCGGCCAACGACGCCGGTTGGACGTGGCGATCGGCATCGTCGGCAAGCCCGAGCTGCTGTTCCTGGACGAGCCGACCGCCGGGTTCGACCCGCACGCGCGCCGGGACTTCCACGACCTGGTGCACCGGCTGTCGGACCTGGAGGGCATGACGATCCTGCTCACCACGCACGACCTGGCCGAGGCGGAGAAGCTGGCCGACCGCATCCTGGTGCTCGCGGGCGGCCGGATCATCGCCGACGGCAGCCCGGACCAGCTCAGCCGCCAGGTCGAGGGCAAGTCCGAGATCCGCTGGACGCAGGGCGGCCAGCGGCACGTGCACACGGCCGACGACGCGACGGCGTTCGTGCGCGACCTGTTCCGCCAGCACGAGACCGGCATCTCCGAGCTGGAGGTGCGGCGCAGCACGTTGGAGGACACGTACATGGCTCTCGTGCAGCGGCACGAGAGCGGGCAGGCGAAGGAGGAGGTGGCGGTCCTGTGAACCCCACGCTGCACGGCGCCCGGCTGGGCCTGGAACGCGGGCTGCGCGAGTTCCGACACTCCTTGGGCAGCGAGGACCAGGTCTTCAACGTGGTCATCGCCATCTCGTTCGTGACCGTGCTGTGGTTCCAGCGCGACTCGGACGTCGAGGCCGCCGGCGTCACGCTCGCCGCGCTCACGCTGCCGAGCATGCTCGGCATGTCGGTGGCCTTCGGCGGTCTGGTCGGACCGGCGGGCCAGCTCTCGGTCAACCGCGAGGACGGCACGCTGCTGCGCGCCAAGGCCGTGCCCAACGGCATGGTCGGCTACCTGGTCGGCCGGACCACGCAGACCTCGTTGGACATCGTGTTCGGCCTGCTGGTCGTCCTGGTGCCCGGTCTGTTCCTGGTGAACGTGCTGGCGGACGCCGGAGCGGGCGGTCTGCTCGCGTTGCTCGCGGTGCTGGCGCTCGGCATGCTGTCGACCCTGCCGTGGGGCGCGGTCGCCGGGTCGATCAGCCGGAGTCCGGGCAGCGCGATGGGCATCACCATGCTGCCGATGATGGGCATCACCGCGATCTCGGGCATCTTCTACCCGATCACCGCGCTGCCGGGGTGGTTGCAGGCCGTGGCCCAGGTGTTCCCGGTGTACTGGACCGGCCACGGCGCCAGGGCGGCGCTGCTGCCGGACTCGGCGGCGGCAGCGGAGATCGGCGGGTCCTGGCGGATCTTGGAGATGGTCGGCGTGCTGGGGGTGTGGGCGGTGGTCGGCTTCCTGCTGGCGCCTACGATCCTGCGGCGGATGGCCCGCCGGGAGTCCGGAGCGGAAATGGAGCAACGCCGGCAGGCGGCGTTGCAGAGGGTGCGATGAGCGAAAACGTCTACAACCGGATCGCGATGCTGCGCGCGGAACGGGGTGTGTCACGCCGGCAGCTGTCCGAGGCGTTGGGCATCCACTACCAGACCGTGGGCTACCTGGAGCGGGGCGAGTACAGCCCCAGCCTGTACCTGGCGCTGCGCATCGCCCAGTACTTCGAGGTGCCGGTGGAGGTCGTGTTCTCGACCGACCCGTTCCCCCGCCTGGGCAGCTCGGAGAGATCCGCGTAGACGAACGGGGGCGGCGCCGGCGGCACCGCCCCCTCCCGCCTCACTTCAGCGCGGACTCGATCACGTCGGCCGCCGCGGGTATGCCGCCCGCGGCCCGGATCTCGGCCTTGATCACGGCCGGCCGTTCGGCCACGCCGAGATCGTCGGCCAGTTCCAGCACGGCGGTGCGCAGCCCTTCGACGGTGACCTCGTCACGCGGGATGTGCCGGCCGACGCCGAGGTCGACCAGGTGCATCGCGTTCATGGTCTGCTCGCCGATCGCGGGCACGCCGATCATCGGCACACCGTGGTAGAGGCCTTCCATCGTGCCGCCCATGCCGCAGTGCGTGATGAACACCCTGGCGTGCGACAGGATCTCATGAATGCTTTTCATGAATGCGTGCCGAGCACGCCGCGCAGTGCCGCGCGCACCGCCTGGGTCAGTTCCGCCCGGCTCTCCGGCGTGCCCGGAGTGGGTGCGCCGAGCGCGCCCGCGCCGACCAGCCGGTCGAACAGCAGGCCGTCGACGAACGCCACCACCTCCCGGCTCTGCCGCTCCGGGTCCTCCGCGCCGAGCGCTGCGAGCAGCGCCCGAGCCTGGGCGCGCGGCCGTTCACCGTGGGCCAGGATGCCGCGCAGCTCCGGGTGGTGGGTGGCCTCCAGCAGGCACGCGTAGCGGGCCAGCGTGCGCTCGCGGCCGGTGGTCATCCACTGGTCGAGCACGTGCGCGAGGCTCTCGGCAAGCCGGTCCGGGTCGAGCGGGACGTCCGCGCCCGCCGCGTCCACCTCGGCGGTCTCCACCTCGACCAGCCGTTGCACCAAGCCTTCGACAAGGGCCTTGCGGGTGCGGAAGTAGGCCGAGGTCGAGCCCATCGGCACGCCTGCCTGCGCGTCCACCGCCCGGTGGGTCAGCCCGCGCATCCCCTTGGTGGCCACCACGTGGATCGCCGCGTCGGCCAGGGCGGCCATGCGCTCCGTCACAGTGCGTCCTCCTTCTACAGCTGTAGAGTACTGGCATCTACAGCTGTAGAAGGGGTGGGGGATGAAGGCGGTCGTGGTGGGTGGTGGCCTCGGTGGGGTCACGACGGCGGTGGCGTTGCGCGAGGTCGGGTGGGAAGTCACCGTGCTGGAGCGCGCGCCGGAGTTCGGCGAGGTCGGTGCGGGCGTGGGCGTGATGCCGAACGCGATGCGGGCGTTGGCCGCGCTGGGGTTGGCCGACGACGTGCGGCGGATCGGCACGCCTCGCGTGGCCGGCGGCGTCCGCGACCCGAGGGGGCGGCCGCTCGCGCACTTCGACGCGTCGCGGGCGGAGCACGTGGTGGCCGTGCACCGGGCCGACCTGCACCGGGTGCTGCGGTCGGCGTTGCCGGAGGCGTGCCTGGTCACGGACACCGACGTGCGGTCGGTCGACGAGCTGGACGCGGACCTCGTGGTGGCGGCGGACGGCATCGGCAGCCGGATTCGGCGGGCGCTGTTCCCGGCGCTGCCCGAGCCGGTCTACGCGGGCACGACGGCGTGGCGGGGGGTGACGAAGGCGGAGTTCCCGCGTGACCTGGAGATCAGCCAGACGCTCGGGCCGGGGACAGAGTTCGGCGTGCTGCCGCTGGGTGACGGCCGGGTGTGCTGGTTCGCGGCCACGGTCGCGCCGGCCGGTGGCCGTTCGGGCGACGAGCTCGGCGAGGTGCGGCGGCTCGTCGGCGACTGGCACGACCCGATCACGGCGGTGCTGGACGCGACACCGCCCGGGACCGTGCTGCGGCACGACATCCACGAACTGGCCACGCCCCCGCCGACCTACGTCCGGGGCCGGGTGGCATTGCTCGGCGACGCCGCCCATGCGATGACGCCGTACCTCGGGCAGGGCGCGTGCATGGCGATCGAGGACGCCGTGGTGCTCGCCGCCGCGTGCGCCCACACCGACGTGCCGGGCGCGCTCGCCGAATACGACCGGCGACGCCGTGCGCGCACGCAATCGATCGCCAAGGCGTCGCGGATGCTCGGCAGAGTGGGGCACAAGGTGCGCAACCCGGTGGCGGTGGCAATGCGCGACGCGGCGATGCGGGCGGTTCCGGCGAGCGTTGCTGTTCGGGGAATGACGAAGTTCCTGGCCTGGACCCCGCCAAAGCTGTCACTCGATAGGTGAAAATGGACTGTGATGTAACTCATAGGTAACTGGCTTGATTCAAGCGAATAACGATCGAATATCACTCGTTTTCGCAGGATGTGTCACTCTTCCGTGCGATCAAGCACGAGTCGTGCGGTACTAGCCGCAGGCTGCGGCGGCCCCTGAGTGCCCGGCACGGCGGTGCATGAACCACTAAAGGGCAACTACGGTGTCCCGCCATGGCCCCCGTCCCCTCGTGTCCGGCTGAAGCCATCCCCCTGCGCGAGACCGCCGTCGACCTCGCCGAGGCCGACGACTTCATCCGACTGCACCACTCCGAGAACCCCGAGCTCGGCCCCGCCGCACACCGCCTCGCCGAGGTGCACGCCGAGGTGGCCGCCACCGGCACGTACCGCCACACGCCCGACGAGCTCACGTTCGGCGCGCGGGTCGCGTGGCGCAACAGCGCCCGCTGCATCGGTCGGCTGTACTGGCGCAGCCTCAAGGTCCGCGACCTGCGCGACCTGCGCGATCCCAAGGAGATCGCGGACGAGTGCGTCGAGCACCTCAGGCTGGCCGGCAACGGCGGCAAGGTCCGCCCGGTGATCACCGTGTTCGCCCCCGACGAACCCGGTCACCCGGCGCCGAGGATTCGCAACGAGCAGTTGGTCCGCTACGCGGGCTACGCCGGCCAGGACGGCGGTGTGCTGGGCGACCGGCGCAACGCCGAACTCACCGAGAAGGCGATCGGGATGGGCTGGCGCCCGCCCGCCCGAAGGGGCCCGTTCGACGTGCTGCCGTTGATCGTGGAACGGGAGGACGCCGAACCGGCCCTGGTCGAACTGCCGCCCGACGCGGTGCTGGAGGTGCCGATCGGCCATCCGGAACTGCCGTGGCTGGCCGAACTCGGGCTGCGCTGGCACGCCGTGCCCGCGATCAGCAACATGCGGCTGCGGATCGGCGGGATCGACTACCCGGCCGCGCCGTTCAACGGCTGGTACATGGGCACCGAGATCGGCGCCCGCAACTTCGCCGACGTGGACCGGTACGACCTGCTGCCCTACCTGGGCAGACGGATGGGGCTGGACACGTCGTCGGTGCAGTCGCTGTGGAAGGACCGGGTGCTGGTCGAGCTGAACCGCGCGGTGCTGCACTCGTTCGCGGTGGCGGGCGTGACCATCACCGACCACCACACCGAGTCGGACCGGTTCCTCACGCACATCAAGAAGGAGGAGGCGGCGGGCCGCAAGTGCCCGGCGGACTGGACGTGGATCGTGCCGCCGATGTCCAGCGGCGTCACCAGCGTCTTCCACCGGTACTACGACAAGGACGAGCTGCTGCCGAACTTCTTCCCCGGCGACACCAAGGGCGTGTGCCCGGTCATCCACTGACCCGCACGTCGGCGGACTCGGCGCGGTCTCAGCAAGACGTATGTACGGTTAACGTGAACGCACACGTGTGGCGTAGATCACCTCAGGCGGACTAGGGTGACTCTCCGTGAGAGTGGGCATACCCGTCGAGGCGCGGCCCGCCGAGCGCCGCGTAGCCGGTCTACCGGAAACGGTGACCACGCTGATCGGTGCCGGGCTCGCGGTGGACGTGCAAGCCGGAGCGGGCCGACACGCCCACGCCTCGGACGCCGCCTACCGCGCAGCCGGCGCGAACATCATCGCCGACCACCCGGCCGGTCAGTCCGAGGTGGTCGTCTCCGTCCAGCCACCGACCCCCGAGCAGGCCGCCGCCCTCCGCGAGGGCGACATCACGATCAGCTTCCTCCAGCCGAACGCCGAGCCGGAGCTGATCGAGGTGCTCGTGGCCAACAAGATCACCGCGTTCAGCCTCGACCTGCTACCCAGGGTGACCAGGGCGCAGTCCGTCGACGCCCTGTCCTCGCAGGCGCTGGTGGCGGGCTACCGCGCGGTGATCGAGGCGGCCCACCGCCTGCCGAAGTTCCTCCCCATGTTCACCACCGCGGCGGGCACCGTCCCGCCGGCCAAAGTGCTGGTCCTCGGCGCGGGCGTGGCCGGGCTCCAGGCCATCGCCACCGCACGACGTCTCGGCGCGGTGGTGGAGGCCTACGACATCCGTGCCGCGGCGAAGGAGGAGGTCAAGAGCCTCGGCGCGCGGTTCCTCGAACTGGACCTCGAAACGCAGCAGGGCGTCTACGCCGAAGCCCAGTCCGAGACGTTCCTGGAACGCCAGCGCGAGTTGATCGCGGACCGGGTGGCCGCCTCGGACGTGGTCATCTCCACCGCCGCCATCCCCGGCCGGAAAGCGCCGGTGCTGGTCACCAACGACATGCTCAAGGCGATGGCGCCCGGCTCGGTGGTGGTCGACCTGGCTGCCGAGTCCGGCGGCAACGTCACCGCGAGCAGTCCCGGTGAGGAGACGTGGGTCGGCGAGGTGCTGGTCTACGGCGCGAAGAACATGCCCAGCAGCATGCCGGTGCACGCCAGCAGGCTCTACGCGCGCAACGTGGCCAACCTCCTGATGATGATGACCGAGGACGGTCAGGTGACCCCCGACCTCACCGACGAGGTGCTGGCCGGCTGCTGCCTCACGCACGCGGGCGAGCTGAGGAGGGAGCTGTCGTGATCGACCTGGTGACGATCTTCGTGCTGGCCGTGTTCGTCGGCTTCGAGGTCGTGTCGAAGGTGTCCACCATCCTGCACACGCCGCTGATGTCGGGCGCGAACGCGATCCACGGCGTGATCCTGGTCGGCGCCATCCTCATCACCGGCCGCGCCGAGCACGGGCTGGAGATCGCGCTGAGCCTGGCCGCGGTCTTCCTGGCCACGGTCAACGTGGTGGGCGGCTTCGTGGTGACCGACCGGATGCTGGAGATGTTCAAGGGCCACAAGCCCACCAAGGGGCACGGGGAGCAGGCGAAATGACCCCCACCTGGGTCCAACTGGCGTACCTGGTGGCCGCCCTGTGCTTCGTGCTCGCGCTCAAGGGCCTGAGCACGCCGAGGTACGCCCGCGCGGGCAACCTGCTCGGCGCGGCGGGCATGGCGCTGGCCGTGATCACGGCGTTCGTGCACGGCGCGGTGAACAACGGGCTGCTGATCCTGCTCGCCGTCGCCGCCGGCGTGGTGGTGGCCATCCCGGCGGCGCGGTCGGTGAAGATGACCGCCATCCCGCAGATGGTGGCGCTGTTCAACGGCGTCGGCGGCGCGGCGGCGGCCCTGGTGGCGTTGACCGAGTTCCTGGCGGTCCCGGACGGCTCGGTGCTGTTCGAGGTCTTCACCGTGCTCACCGTGCTGATCGGCTCGGTCAGCTTCTCCGGCAGCGTGGTCACCTTCCTCAAGCTCCAGGAGATCATGACCCCCCGGCCGGTGCTGCTGCCCGCGGGTCAGGTGGTCGGCATCGGCGTAGCCGCCGCCAGCGCGTTGCTCGCGCTGTCCGTGGTGCTCACCGGGAGCGGCCCGCTGCTGGTGCTGCTGGCGGTGGCCGGGCTCGCGCTGGGCGTGCTGTTCGTGCTGCCGGTGGGCGGCGCGGACGTGCCGATCGCGATCTCGCTGCTCAACGCGTTCACCGGCCTGGCCGTCGCCGCGTCCGGTTACGTGCTGGCCAACACGCTGCTGATCGTCGCGGGCACGCTCGTCGGCGCGTCCGGCACGATCCTGACCCGGCTGATGGCGGCGGCCATGGGCCGCCCGCTGACCAACATCCTGTTCGGCGCGTTCCAGACCACCACGGCGATCGCGCACTCCGACGAACAGCGCACCGTGCGCTCCGGCACGGTGGAGGACGTCGCGATCCTGCTCGGCTACGCCCACTCCGTGCTGGTCGTCCCCGGTTACGGCTTGGCCGTGGCCCAAGGGCAGCACGCCGCACGGGAACTGGCGCAGCTGCTGGAACAGCGCGGCATCACCGTCGACTACGGCATCCACCCGGTCGCCGGTCGGATGCCGGGCCACATGAACGTCCTGCTCGCCGAGGCGGACGTGCCGTACGAGAACCTGAAGGAGCTCGACGACGTCAACCCCGGCATGGGCAGCGTGGACGTGGTGCTGGTGGTCGGCGCGAACGACGTGGTCAACCCCGGCGCGCGGGACGAGCCGAGCAGCCCCATCTACGGCATGCCGATCTTCGACGTGGACAAGGCGAAGGCGGTGGTGTTCATGAAGCGCTCGATGCGGCCGGGCTTCGCGGGCGTCGACAACAGCCTGCTCTACAACCCGAAGACCACCATGCTGTTCGGCGACGCCAAGGAGTCGCTGACCAAGCTCCTGGCCGCGGTGAAGCAGGTCTAGCGGTGAAGCAGGTCTGGCGGTGAAGCAGGTCTAGCGGGCCGGCGGCTCTAGTGGGCCAGTTCGTACCCCGGCACGGCGGGCGCGAGGTGGTCGCCGAACGCGGCGTCCACCTCGACCCGCGCCCACCACGCGGCCCGTTCCGGCGTCGAGACGTCCGGTACCAGCACGGACCGCCCGGACGACCGGATCAGCCGCACCATTCCCGCCGTCGCGTCGTGCAGGAACCCCTCCGGGCGCTCGGCCAGCCTGCGCACCACGGACGGGTCGAGGATCAGCGAGTCCACCGGCAGGTCCGCGAGCAGCGACAACTCGGCCTGACCGCCGTTGAACCGGGCCAGCCCGGTGGCGATCCCGTTGTCCCGCAGCACCTGCGCGTTGTCCTCGCCGGTGCCGTCGAGCATCGACCGGGTGTCCAGGAAGATCCGCAGCCGGGACACCGGCAGCCCGGTCTCGTCCAACGTCCGCTTCACCGTGTGGACCAGGTCCTCGTCGCGCGACTGCATCGGCGACAGTTCGAAGTGCAGCACGCCCAGGGCGTCGGACGCGGTCGCCTCGCCGGCGGCCTCGCGCAGCGCCCACTGGCCCAGTGCCAGGGACAACCCGGTCGCCTCGGCCAGTTCCAGGCACTCGTCGTGCTCCAGCTCCTCCCAGCGCAACCGCGCCAGGTGCCCGAGCACCTGCCCGCCGGTCGGGTCCACCACCGGCTGGTACTCGACCTCCACCTCGCCGTCGGCCAGCGCGCCGGGCATCCGGGCGGCCCGCGACTGGTGTTCCCGAATCCGCTGGTCCACGTGCCGGTCGTAGGTCTGCCACTGCCGCTTGCCGCCCGCCTTGGCGCGGCGCAGGGTCGCGTTCGCCGCGCGCAGCAGCTCGGCCACGTCCCACCCGGCGGCGGGCCGGTCCACCACGCCGATGCTGGCGGACAGGGCCACGCCGTTGTCCATCGGCTTCTCCAGCGCCTCGTTGATCCGCTCGACCATGGCCGGCACGGTCGGCGTGGTCGGCGAGTTGGCCACCACGATGGCGAACTCGTCGCCGCCCATCCGCGCGACCGCCGCGGTCTCGTCCGCCACCACGGCTTTGAGCCGCCGGCCGACCTCGGTGAGCAGCTGGTCGCCGACCGCGTGGCCGAGACCGTTGTTCACCACCGAGAACGCGTCCAGGGCCAGGTAGTAGAGCGTGATCCCGCCGCGTGACGTGCCGTGCAGCGTCTCCAGCCGGGTGAGGAAGTGCTGCCGGTTGGACAGGCCGGTGAGCGCGTCGTGCAGGAGCTGGAAGTCCAGGTTCTTCTGCAGCAGGTGCAGTTCGCTGACGTCCTCGACCATGGTCACGTGGTGGGAGGGCTTGCCCTCCGCCTCACGCAGCAACGACACCGCCAGGTGCACCCACACCGGCTCGCCGTCCGCGCGCAGCAGCCGCCGTTGCTCGCGGACCCGTTCCACCCGGCCCTCGCCGACGGCCCGGTACGTGCTCACCAGCTCGTCCACGTCGGCCGGGTCGAACAGCTCGATCAGCCGCCGACCGATCAGCCCGGCGCGGTCGGCGCCGATCATGTCGGCCAACGCCGCGTTCGCGTCCACGCACTCGCCGCGCAGGTCGGTGAGCGCGATGCCGAACGCGGACGAGTCGAACACCTCGCGGAACCGGGCCTCGCTGACCTTGAGCACCCGTTCGGCCCGGAGCTTGGCCGCCAGGAGCGCCAGCTTGATCTCTTCCTGCTGGTTGAACGCGTCCATCCGCATCGAGGTGGCGAAGCTGGTGCTCAGGCAGCCGAGGATGGCGACGACCTTCTCCGCCAGTCGCGGCACGTCCTGGAGTTCCGGGGCGAACAGCAAGGCGTGCCCGAGCACCTCCACGGTCCGCTGCAACGTCTCCGGACCGGTGAAGTGCGCCTCGACCAGCCGATCGCCGACCACGGCGACCGGCTCGACGGTGAACGGCTCGGCCTGGGTCGCGGCGGCGATGACGTCCACGAGTTCGAGCAGGTACAGCTCGATCTCGACCGGCGACATCGGCACGTACGCGGTGGGGTAGACCGCCCGCATCCACGCGCGTGCGATGTCCTGCCGCCGCGTCCTAGCGGGTGGCGACATGTCGGCTCACTTCTTGCGACCCACCCCGGCGAAGATGCCGGCTCTGTCGGCGTCCTCCTCGACGGCGCCGTCCTCCGGGCGCCACAGCGGCAGCGGGACCACCCCGGGTTCGACCAGGTCGAAGCCGTCGAACATGGCGGTGATCTCGGCGTGGGTGCGCGGGAACATCGGGTTCGCGCTGCGCCGCATCACGGCCACCACCCCGGTCATCTCCTCCGGTTGCAGGTCTGCGGTGAACTGGGACAACGCCAGGTAGCTGCCCGGCGCGACGGCGTCCCGGTACGCGGCCACCACGCCGACCGGGTCCCGCTCGGGCGGCACGAAGTGGAACACCCCGACGGTGAGCACACCGATCGGCTCGGCGAAGTCGATCAGGCCGGTGTCGCGCACGCCGGCGAGCACCGCGTCCGTGTCCGTCATGTCCTCTTGCAGGACGGTGGACTGGTCGTCGTCTTCGAGGAGCATCCGGCTGTGCGCGACGGCGACGTCCTCGAAGTCCACGTACACCACGCGGGACTCGGGCGCGGCCCTCTGCGCGATCTCGTGCACGTTGCCGACGGTCGGGATGCCGGACCCCAGGTCCAGGAACTGCCGCACACCCGCGTCGGCCAGGTGCAGCACGGCCCGGCGCAGGAACGCGCGGTTGAGGCGGGCGATGGTGCGGGCGTTGGGCTGGGCGAGGAGGAACTTCTCCGCCAGCTCCCGGTCGGCGGCGAAGTTGTGGCCCCCGCCGAGCAGGTAGTCGTAGATCCGCGCGGCGCTGGGCAGCCCGGTGTCGATGGTGCTCGGGACCCAGCTCAGCCCTTCCGTCACCGCATCCTCACCCGTGTGTGTGCCACGCCCGAACTTCAGCCCCTGTGGGGCGAGATTACTGATCCGGCTGGTCCCGTGGGCAGAGGGCACGGCCGCTTGTCCCCGATTGGCGTACAGAGAGCGAGCAAAGCGATCACGGCGAGTGTTCCGAATGACACCCGCGACCCGAAGTGTGCGTTGACGAACAGGGGCAAGGCCACACCGAACGTGGTGCCGAGGGCTCTCGCGAGGTTCACCAGGCCACCACCCGATCCAGCGTCACCCTTTGGGAGGGCGCTGAGGATGGTTGCATTGTTCGCCGGCGTGAAAAGGCCGAGCCCGAGCCCCAACAGGGCCAGCGCGACCGGGTGAACCTGCCAGGCCAGCACCCCGCAGGCCACTGTGGACAGCAAGACGCCGGTCCTCGGCAGTTTCCACGGGAGCGCCGCGCCGAGCGCGAACCCGACCGGGAGCGCGGTGAGCAGCAGTCCGGTCTCCAACGGGCCCTCGCGAGACGTGAACGGCACCAGGACCAGCGGTCCGAACAGCACGAGATAACCGCACAACGCGCCGAACAGGCCGCCCTTGACCCGGCGGACCAGCGGTTCCCGCCACACGTACCCGACACCCGCCGGCACCGCGAGCAGCAGCAGGAACGGGCTCGCGCCGGACAGCACCAGCAGCAACGCGGTGGTGGCGGTGGCGAGCAGCACGACGGCGATCCCGTCCACCGGCGCGGTACCGCGCTCGTGCGTGCGCGGGAGCAGGAAGTGGCCCGCGACCAGCGCGACCACGCCGACCGGGACGTTGATCGCGAACACCCACTGCCAGCCGAACGCCTCGACCAGCAGACCGCCGACGGTCGGCCCCAGCGCCAGCCCCAACGCCTGCGCGGTGGCCTGGATGCCCAACGCCTTGCGCATCCGTTCGCGCGGCACGGCCGCCACCACCAGCGCGACGCTGTTGGCCTGCAACATCGCCGCGCCCAGAGCCTGCACGACCCGGAACGCGATCAGCACGTCCAGGTCACGGGCCAACGCGCACGCCGCCGAAGCACCGGTGAACACGACGAACCCGTAGAGGTAGACCAGCTTGCGCCCCCTGCGGTCCGACCACTTCCCGATCGGCGCGACGAGCGCGACCAGCGTGAGCAGGTAGGCCAGCGACACCCACTCGGGCGAGGCGCCGAAGTCGTCCCGCAATGCGGGCAGGGCCAGTGTGACCACGCTCGCGTCGAACTGACCCAGGAACGCGCCGAGGCACACCGTGGCCACGGCCAGCCAAGGCGCCCCTGACCAGGTGGCGACCCGTCGCGGTCGGGGTGATTCCGCGACGAACCAGCGCCACGAGGGGTTCATCGGCTTCAGACTATATCGGTATCCGAGGTATCGCGACCAAGTACCATTCGCGCATGTCAGACGAGGCACGCTCGCTCACCGACGTGGTCACGAGGCTCCGCCGGGCACTGCGCACGAGCATCCGGTCGGAATGGCCGTGGGATTCCCTCCCGATGGCGCAGGTCGAGTTGCTCCAGACGCTCGCCGAGCGTCCGTCGATGCGCGTAGGCGACCTCGCGGCCGAACTCCGTCTGGCACCCAACACCGTCAGCGGCCTCGTCGGACAGCTGATCGAAAGCGGCCTGGTCGAACGGGGCGGCGACCCCAGCGACCGCCGCGTCGCCCGCCTCTCGGTGACCCCGCAGGGACACGAGCAGCTGGCCGTCTGGCAGTCCGCGCACGAGAAGCGCATCGGTTCGGCACTGGACAAACTCGAACCGCAGGAACGCGCCGACGTGGTCCGCGCCCTGTCCGCCCTCGACCACCTGGTCGACCACCTCCGGACGCACTGATCCTTTGGGCACTGATCCGTTGCACACCGATCCGGTCGCCCCGGACGCCTCGCCCGACGTCCCGGCCCAACGTCGTGACCTCGCGGTCCTGGGTGTCATCGCACTCGGCGGCGGTCTCGGCGGCCTGGCCCGGTACGGGTTGTCCACGGTCGTCACCGGCCCGTGGGGTTTGCTGCTGATCAACGTGCTCGGGTGCGCGTTGATCGGTGTCCTGATGGTTCTCGTGCCCCGCCTGCACCCTTTGGCCCGCCCGTTCTTCGGCGTCGGGATACTCGGCGGTTTCACCACCTTCTCGGCTTATGCGCTCGACATCGTGCACCTGGGCTTGTCGTCTTTCGCCTACCTCTTCGCCACCCTGTTCCTGGCCTTGGGCGCGACCTTCTCCACCATGGCGCTGACCAGGAAGGTGCTCGCGTGACCGCGCTTTTGGTGTTCGTCGGCGCGGCCATCGGCGCCCCACTGCGCTACCTGACCGACCGCTTCGTCCAGTCCCGCCACATGACGCGGTTCCCGTTCGGCACCCTGACGGTGAACATCATCGGCTCGTTCGTCCTGGGCTGCGTAGCCGGCGCGTCACCAACCTTGGTAGCCCTCATCGGCACCGGCCTGTGCGGCGGCCTGACGACCTACAGCACCTTCAGCTACGAAACCGTCCGCCTGACCGAGGACGGCCACCACTGGCAAGCGTTTGCGAACGTCGCCACCAGCATCACCGCCGGCGTAGCAGCCGCCGCCCTCGGCTACTTCCTCACCCGATAACGTCGAACCCCCGCCGCATCCACCGATCAAAGTGCGTTGCCCCCATGTCGGACACCGCTCACACGGTAGCCGCCAACCGCCCCAGAACCTCCGGCAAATCGCCCGTGTGCACGACGCCAAGTCGTTGCGTCGCACGGGTCAGCGCCACGTACAGGTCACTCGCGCCGCGCGGCGACTCGGCCAAGATCCCGGCCGGGTCGACCACCAACACAGAGTCGAACTCCAAGCCCTTCGCGTCGGTCACCCCCAGCACCACGACCTGCGTGTCGAGGTCGTCCGAAGCGCCGGGCACGGCAGCACGCAGCGAGGCCACCGAAGCCGCCGGCACGATCACGGCCAGCTTGCCGTCCCCGATCGCGGAGACTTCCTTGTCCACCACCGAAGGCAGGGCCTCGACCAACGACGGCACGCGCAGGCTCCACGGGTCGAACCCGCTGTCCCGCACGGAAGTCGGCGGCACCAGGGTCGGATCGACGGAGGACAGCACGTCGGCCGCCACCGCCATGATCTCCGACGGCGTCCGGTAGTTCACCGTCAGTTCGGTGAGCTTCCAGCGGTCCATCACGTACGGGGACAGCACCTCGCTCCAGGACGACGCGCCGGCGATGTCGCCGGTCTGCGCGATGTCGCCGACCACGGTCATCGACTTGGCCGGGCACCGTCGCATCAGCGTCCGCCACGCCATCGGGGACAGCTCCTGCGCCTCGTCCACGATGATGTGCCCGAACGTCCACGTCCGGTCCGCCGCCGCACGTTCGGCCGCCGTCTCGTAGCGCTCGGCGCCGTGCCGCTCGGCCAGCTTGTAGGCGTCGACCAGGTCGGTCGCCATCAGGATGTCCGGGTCGGCGTCGTCCTCCAGGTCCAGGATGTCCAGCACGCCCTGGGCGTAGTCGATCGCCTGACGACGTTGCCGTTCGGCACGTGCCTTGGCCTCGGTGTCGTCCTCGCCGAGCAGTTCGGCCGCCTCGTCCAGCAGCGGCACGTCGGCGGGCGTCCACTCGGTGCCGCGCGGACGCGTCAGCAGGGCGCGTTCGGCGGGGGACAGCTTCGGGGTGGCCTTGGCGATCAGCTTCGGCGACGCGTACAGGTCTTCGAGCAGTTGCTGCGGCGACAACGTAGGCCACAGCTTGTCGATGGCGGCCTGCACGGCGGGGTCTTCCCGCAGCTCGCGCCGGATGTCATCGATGTCGGCCTGGTCCAGCAGGTGCCGACCGAGCCGGGACACGGCCTGCGACGCCAACGTGGAGATGATCTCCCGCTGGAACGTCCGCCGCGCCTCGTTGTGCGGACGTCGGGTGCGCCGGGCGCGCCCCCGCGCGTCGGTGATCGCACGCCGGTCCAGCCGCAGCGTGTCCTGCTCGAACGGCACCTCGACCAGGCTCGGGGCTTCCTGCCGGTCGCGGATCGCGTGCGCCACCACGTCCGCCATCTCGATGCGGCCCTTCAACGCCGCCACCTCGGCGGGCTCACGGCCGACCGCCGTCAGGTTCGGGAACAGCTCGCCGACGGTGGACAGCAGCACGCCCGTCTCACCCAGCGACGGCAGCACCTGCCCGATGTAGCGCAGGAACGTCGCGTTCGGCCCGACGACCAGCACGCCGCGCTTCGCCAGCTGCCGCCGGTGCGTGTAGAGCAGGTAGGCGGCGCGGTGCAGCGCCACGGCCGTCTTGCCGGTGCCCGGACCGCCCTGCACGACGACCACGCCGTTCAGCTCGGTGCGGATGATCTTGTCCTGCTCGGCCTGGATGGTCGCGACGATGTCGCCCATCTGGCCGGTGCGGCTCGCGTTCACGGCGGCCAGCAGGGTTGCCTCGCCGGTGAGGCCCTCCGACCGGCGGTCCAGGTCCACCGAGTTGATGTCCAGCACCTCATCGTCGAAGCCGACGACCTTGCGCTGCTTGGTCCGCAGGTGCCTGCGCCGGCGCACGCCGTCCGGCGCGGCGGCGGTGGCCAGGTAGAACGGGCGGGCGGCGGGCGCGCGCCAGTCCATCAGCAGCGGCTCGTACTCCTTGTCCTCGTCGAACAAGCCGATCCGGCCGATGTAGAACCGGTCGTCGGTGTGGAAGTCGAGCCGGCCGAAGCACAACCCGTTCTCCACCGCGCTGTACTGCGCCAGCTGATCGGAGTACATCGCCACCGAGGTGTCCCGTTCGGACCGCATCTGGTGCGTTCCGCCCGTTTGCCGCAGTGCGCCGGCGAGGCGCTTGGAGCTCTGTTCGCGGAGGTCGTCCAGCCTGCCGTACAGCATCGACACGTATTCCTGCTCCGACTCGGTTTCCGCGAGCCGGAGGTCATCGGAGGGGCTTGACAACGTGCCTCATTTCTGGATAGCGTGGTTTATCAGCCTGTGTTGCATTGCGGCTGATAGTTCTCTGCGCCCGTCCTGCGCAGAACGTCTAATCTACTACACGCCTCTTCGCCGTGGTGCGCCAACAACTACGCGCCCGCCCGCCCTGCCCCGTGACGTGCGAAAGCCGCCGCCGAGCGACTGCTCGACGGCGGCGTTCGGACCTCCTGCGGTGCCCGCGACCGGCCTACAACTCGGTGATCGGCTCGGCGTTCGCCGTGCCCGCGGTGGTCCAGGCGGTGGTCCAGGTGATCGACAACGCCGCCGGTAACGCCGGTAGCAGCCTGCGCGCGATTCCGTGTATCGCGGACGTATCCAAAACTGGATACGCCACTGCAACAGCCCTCCGTCTCCAATGGGGGCGTGAACCACAGCCCATCCCCGTTAGCACCGCCCCGCCGCACGCGCAGGATCGTGCTCGTCAGCCTGGCGATCCTCGGCCTGGCGAGCGCGGTGTTCGCCGTGCGGCGGCCGCTCCTGATGTCCGCTCCGAGGTGCATGGCCGGACGGTGGCACGGCTGCTTCGACACCATGAACGGTGTGGTGCTCATGATGCTGGTCGGTCTGCCGTTGGCCGCTCTGGTGGTGTGGGCGCTGGCGCGCCGTCGGCGTGCCGCCGGCGTCACATCGGCGTGGCGGATGTCGCTGGCCGAGGTGGGCATGGTCTACGGGACGGTGCCGTTGGTGTGGCTGACCTTGATGCCCGGCTCCGGGGCCGGCATCGTCCCCGGCCGGGTGAGTCTGGTCCCGCTGCGGGACCTGGTCACGATGGGGCCGCTCGGGATCGTCGGCAACCTGCTGATCTTCGCGGCGCTGGGGTTCTTCGCTCCGATGCGGTTCGCGGCGCTGGCGTCCGTGCCGCGGCTTTTGGCGCTCGGGGCAGGCTGCTCGGTCCTGGTCGAAACCGCACAGTACGTCTTCCAGTTGGACCGGGTGTCGTCGGTGGATGACGTACTGGTCAACGCGGCCGGCGCCGTGCTGGCCGCGCTGGCGTCGCGCCGCTGGTGGCGCACTGCGGCGGAGGTGCCGCCGGACCAGCCTCGCCCCGCGCCGGCGCCGGCGGACTGAGTCGCGTCGCCGGGGCGAACCCCGTGCGCGGCGGCGCGCCCGAGGGTGCTCCCGGGACGAGTCCGGTCTCCACCTCCACCACGTGATCCCGCCGGCACCCCCGCAAGCCAGGTGGGAACCCCGCAAGATTCACCGAACAGGACACCCGGCGGGATCTGCGAAGCTCCGCTGGGCCGCGTCGGGCAATACGGCGGGTGAGGACTGGACCACCGGATGAGCGGCTCTCGCCGGGCACGTGGGTGAAACCCGTCGGCGGTGGCTGATCATCCCGGCACGCTGGAGCGTGTGAGGGAGAAACGCCAGGAGCTGGTCCGGCTGTGCCGGGTCGCGGTCGACCGGTCGCGGTGGCAGCTCGGCTTCGCGGTGGTCGTGTCGGTGTGGTCCCTGGCGTGGGTGGTGGGGCAGGTGTTCGGCGGGCCTGGTCCGCTGGAAGTGCTGCCGCTGCGCTGGGCCGGGCTGCCGACCGGGTGGCTGGACGCGGTCCGCGGCTGGTTCGACGGTCGCACCGGCTTCCTCGCCGTGGCCGGTGGGCTGCTGTGGGCGATGACGAGCGCGCGCCGGCAGGCGTCGGCGTTGGTCGGCTGGCTCGCGGTGATGGCGGCGGCCGAGGATGTCGGGTACGTCGCGGTCCGGTGGGCGCTGCTGACGTTCGCGGTGTTCCTCGCGGTGATGGGGTTGGTGTCGCTCACCGGGCGGCGGGCGTTCGTGGTCGACCGGATCGCGGTGATCCCGAAGGACGTGGCGCGGGCCGGGGCGACGGCAGCGGCGCTGTCGGCGGTGGTGCCGCTGGTCGCGCCGGGTCTGCTGCTCGCCCGGCTGGTCGGCCCCTACGTGACTCGGCCACCGCGCCGCAGGGCGGGGACGCCGATCGTCCGCGCCCCTTCCGCCGAACGGCCCCCGGCCGCTGACACGCACGGTGAAGTGCTGAAACCCGTCCCGGCGCAGCGCGGTTCACGGTGAGGCGGTCGGATTTCCCCATCCGGTCGACCCCGGTAAATAGTTTTGCGCCCCAACAATCACCTCGGAAAAGTCGAGCGAACCTCACATCACATTCCGGAATCGTCTGTTTGGGCTTACCGGTCCGTATCCATCAAGATGAGCGCGTGCCAGAAAATCCCGCCGAAAACCGCTTAGCCAAGGTGATGCGTCGTCAGCCCGTTCAGCAGCGCGGCGCCGCCACGGTGTCCGCGATTGTCGATGCCTGCGCGGCGCTGCTCAACGACTACGACTACGACGACATCACCACAGCCCGGATCGTCGAGCTGGCAGGCGTGCCAATTGGATCGTTCTACCAATACTTCCCGGACAAGCGTTCTGTTGTGCACGCGTTGGCGTTGCGCGGCATGGAGGAGTACCTGGGCCAGGTCGAAACGCTGTTCACGGAGGGTCGACTCGCCGGGGACTGGCGGGAGGCGGTGCGGCAGGTCGTCGGCGTCTACCTGCGGATGCTGGTCGAACTGCCCGGCTTCGGGCGGGTGCGGTTCAGCGATCTGCTCGACGGCCACCGGCTCGACGCGTCCGTCGACCAGTACGAGTTGATGGCCGAACGGTTGCGCGACCTGTTCCTGGGGCGCTTCGCGGTGCGCGGGGACGCGCCGGTCACGTTGACGTTCCGGATGGCCGCCCAGATCGCCGATGCGATGTTCAAGCTGGCCGAACGAGTGGAGCCCGACGAACGCCCGGTGGTGCTGGGCACCGCCGACTGCGTGATCTTGAAGATGTTGGCCGGGGTGTTCGACCCGGTCTGACGTTCTTGGCCAGGTCTGACAGTTCTCGGCCAGGGGGCGACTTGCCGCGCCGGTCCGGGTGGTGTGGGGTGGACCGGTGACCGACTTCGACGTGATCGTGATCGGCGGTGGCCCGGTGGGCGAGAACGCCGCCGCCCGGACCGCCGCCGGCGGACTCCGGACCGCGCTGGTGGAAGCCGAACGCGTCGGCGGTGAGTGCTCGTACTGGGCGTGCATGCCGAGCAAGGCGTTGCTGCGCCCCGGCCACGCGCTCGCCGCCGCCCGCCGGGTGCCGGGGGTGCCGGTCGGGGACCGGCTGGATCCGGTGCAGGTGTTGAAGCGGCGCAACAGCTTCACCTCCGACTGGGACGACTCGGGCCAGGTCGAGTGGGCCGAGGGCGCCGGGCTGACCGTGTTCCGCGGTCGTGGCCGGCTGGTGGGGGAGCGCCGGGTCGAGGTCGACGGCCGCGTGCTGACCGCCGCGAAGGCGGTCGTGGTGTGCACCGGCAGCGTGCCGCGCATCCCGTCGCTGCCGGGGTTGTCCGACGTGCCGTACTGGACGTCCCGCGAGGCGACGTCGGCGCAGGAGGTGCCCACGTCGTTGGTGGTGCTCGGCGGCGGTGTGGTCGGCGTCGAGATGGCCCAGGCGTGGGCCCGGCTCGGCTCGAAGGTCACGCTGGTGATCTCCGGTGAACGGCCGCTGCCGAAGTTCGAGGCGTTCGCGGGCGACCTGGTGGCCGAGGGGCTGCGTGAGGACGGCGTCCGGATCGTCACGGGCGTGAAAGCGACCGGTGTGTCCACCTCGGACGGCGAGGTGTCGTTGCGGCTGTCCGACGACACCTCGGTGTCCGGCGAGCACCTGCTGATCGCGACCGGCCGCCTGCCGGGCACGTTCGACCTGGGCGTGGAGCAGTTCGGCTTCACGGCGGGCAAGCCGCTGGAGGTCGACGACACCGGTCGAGTGTCCGGAGTGGACTGGTTGTACGCGGCGGGTGACGTCACGGGCCGCGCGCTGCTCACCCACCAGGGCAAATACGCCGCACGGGCGGTCGGCACGGCGATCGTCACCGGCGCCACCGACCCCGAACCGTGGACCGCGCCGGTCGCCACGGCCGATCACACCGCCGTGCCGCAGGTCGTCTTCACCGACCCCGAGGTGGCGTCGGTGGGGTGGACGGAGGCGCAGGCCCGCGAGGCTGGGCTGGAGATCCGGGTGATCGACCTGGACATCGCGGTGGCCGGGTCGTCCCTGCACGCGGACGGGTACCGCGGCAAGGCGCGGATGATCGTGGACGAGAAGAAGCGCACGCTCGTCGGCGTCACGTTCGCAGGCCCCGACGTCGCCGAGTTGATCCACGCGGCCACCATCGCGATCGTCGGCGAGGTCACCGTGGACCGGTTGTGGCACGCGGTGCCGGCGTACCCGACCATCAGCGAGGTCTGGTTGCGGCTGTTGGAGGCCTACGGTCTCTGAGACCGTGAATCCCTGACGCTGGGTACACGGTCGGCCAGCGGGCCGTGTACCCCTTCGTCCGGGTGCCGTACCGGACCTGCGGCCATAGAGCGTCTTAACCTAAAAGTGCGGCTTCAGTTCATTACACTGCGGCGGTGACCAGGGGAACGGTGGCTCTCGCGATCGGAGCGGTGCTCTGGTGCGCGTTCGTCATCGTGACCACGTTTCTGCCCGGCGGGCCTTCCTGGCCGCCGACCGCGGTGTACCTGCCGGGGTTCCTGGTGCTTCCCGTGGTGCTCTACACGTTGTTCCGCGCGCGTTCCAGCGCGTTGCTCTGCCTGGCCCACGTGCCGAATTCGGTGATGATCCCGGGCGCCGCGATCGCGCTCGGCGGATGGCTGTTCTCGTTCGGCGCGATCGCGGGCAAACCGGGCACCGAAACGGTGTGCGCGGTGGCCGGTCTGGTGATCGTGCTGCACGTCGCGTTCGGGTTGATCGGCATCGGCATGGTCCGCTCCGGCCGCTGACGGTCCACTTTCACTGCTGCGCGGCGGGCAGCCGCAACGCCTGCTCGGCGATCTGGGCCAGCTTCGGGTCGGCCGCGTTCTGCTCGCCTTCCGCCCACACCACCTGCGTGATCCGCAGTTGCGCGCCCTTCACCGACACCCGGATGGCCGACCGGTCGAACGACGCCGGACCGCCGGGCCAGCCCTTGCCCTCCTTCACCAGCGCGGTGATGCCGCCCGCGCCCGCCGTCGAGGCGATCACGTTCAACTCACTCGCGCGGGTGGCGTCCGGCAGGCTCAGCTCGGCGATCGCGACGCCGACCTTGCGGCCGTCCACAGTGGTCTCGTACTGGGCCCGCCGCAGCTGCATGCACATGTGTCCGGACAGCCAAGCCTGCACGTCGCCGAACGCGTGCGCGGCGCAGTCGTCGGTCCGGTCCGCGCCGCGCGGCGAGAAGTTCCGGCCGTCCACGACGACCGTGGTCGGCTGCGAGGTCGGGGTGGCGGACGCCGAGCTGTCCGCGGTGCCGCCCGACGACAGCGACGCGATCAGGGCGATGATCAGCAGGATGAAGCCGACCACGCCGCCCACGTAGGGCAGCACCTTGCGGGTGGTCGGGACGGCCTTGATCTTCGGCAGCAGCATGGTGCTGGCCGACGCCAGGTCGGTCGCCGCGTCGGAGAAGCCCTCGGCGATCAGCACCTGCCGGGAGGGCGGCGCGCCGGTCGGCGCCAGTACGGCGACCAGCTTGGCGGCGTGCTCGGCCGAGCAGGGCCGGTCGCTGGTGGCCAGCTCGCGGGCTGCGGCGAGCAGCGTCGTCGGCTTGGGGTGCAGGACGCGCACGCCCCGGTTGAGGTCGACGGTCGCCTGCACGACCTGGCCGACGTACGGGCCGACGGCCACCACGGTGGTGACCGGCAGCGGCTCGCCGCGCATGTCCTGGATGCGGCGGGCGACGGCGGTGCTGGCCTCCAGCGCCTCGGCGGCCGGGCTCAGCGCGCCGTCGGTCCTGGTCAGTGGCCAGCCGTCGATCTTCCACTGGCCGTTGAGCGGCGCCTCCAGCCGCATGGCCGGGTCCGGCAGGTCCACGCCGACGACGACGAGCACACCGCGCGGCAGCACGATCACGGCGTCCAGGTCACGCGGGCAGTCCGGGGGCCGGACCCCGAGCAGCGCGATACCGCCGAGGACGGCGTCACCGTTGCCCCACGTGCTCAACGCGGCGCGCACGTCCGCGCCCACCTGCGACGGTTCGGTCCCGAGTCGGATCAGCCGCACGAGATCACCACAGAATCACACCGTTCCACACGGTCGGACACGGTAGCGCCCGTGAGGGCTGGGCCGGTTGGGCGCATCACCGGAGTTGACGTTCCGTGACACCCATCACCTGAACGGATGTGGCTCGTTAGTGGGATTGCTCAACCCTGCATTGGAGGTCCGTCAGTGAAGCGCAAAGCCGCCCTGCTCGCGGCGGGAACGCTGGCACTGTCCGTAGCGGTCGTCCCTTCCGCCTCGGCCGGTCTGCTCGCACCCGTCTCGACGCTGCTCGCCAGTCAGCTGTCCGATGGTGAATCCGCGCCCGATTCCGTCGGCACCGTGTTCGTCCACGGCGCCGACCTCGCCGCCGCCGAACGCGCGGTGCGCGCCTCCGGCCTGAACCGCATCACCAGCTTCGACCGCATCGGCGTGGTCGCCGCCCACGGCACCGCAGCCCAGATCACCGCCGCACGCGCCGCTGCCGGCGTGACCTACGTCGAGGCCAACCGGCCGATCGAGTTCACCGGCTCCACCTCCCACACCGCCACCCGCGGGCTGGAAGCGCGCCAGACCCTGACCGGGGCGAACGGCCAGGCGCTGGACGGCAGCGGCGTCACCGTCGCGGTGATCGACTCCGGCGTCGATCCGACGCACCCGGCGTTCCGGCAGCCGAACGGCCAGACCAAGATCGTCCGCAGCCTCAAGAGCGTCTGCCTGGACGAAGCGAGCGCCGGCACCGGCTGCATCCTCGACGTGCCGACCTCGGTGGACACCGACCTGCTGGCGGTCGGCGGCCACGGCACGCACGTCACCGGCATCGCGGTCGGCAGCGACACCACGCTGACCGACGGCACGGTGGTGCGCGGCGCGGCTCCCGGCGCCAAGGCCGTGGTGATCTCGACCGGCGCGGTGCTGTTCATCATCGGCGCGGACGCCGCGCTGAACTGGGTGCTGGAGAACCACCGGGCACCGTGCGGCGCGGGCGTCCCGGCGTCGGTGTGCCCGCCGATCAAGGCGATCAACAACTCCTACGGCCCGTCCGGCGGCGGCGCGTTCGACCCGAACTCCACCACCGTCAAGCTCCAGCGCGCGTTGGCGGCCGAGGGCGTCGTGACGGTGTGGGCGAACGGCAACGACGGCGGCGACGGCAGCGCGAACCTGTCCAACCCGTCCGGCCAGGACCCGACCCCCGGTGTGCTGTCCGTGGCGTCCTACCACGACCTCGGCACCGGCACCCGGGACGGCGCGGTGTCGGAGTACTCGTCGCGCGGCCTGGCGACGGACTCCTCGACGTGGCCGGACATCTCCGCGCCCGGTGAGGACATCACCGCGGCGTGCCGGCCGTACCTGGCGATCTGCGCCACCGGGCTCCAGCCGCAGAACGGCCCCGGCCTGCTCGACGTCGGCACGTTCAACACGATCAGCGGCACGTCGATGGCCGCGCCGCACATCACCGGCATCGTGGCGCAGCTGTTCCAGGCCGATCCGACCGCGACGCCGGCGCAGATCGAGGCGGCGTTGAAGTCGACGGCCTACAAGTACGGCTCCGGCTACCAGCCCGTCGGCTCGTACACGACCAGCCACGACAAGGGAACGGGCCTGGTCGACGTGATCGCGGCGGCCCGCGCGCTCGGCGCGAGTTGATCAGCCGCTGATCGCTGCGCTTATCAGGCGTTGATCACGTCAACGTGTCCGGTTGATCTCACAAGGTCACCTCGCGGCCCGGTCTCCGGGTCGCGAGGTCGGCGTTTCAGGGTCGAAAGTCCTGTATCTGACCCACTCGGGTGAGGAACGGGATGGTTCTTATGGCGGACTGCTGCCGCAACGGGCAGAATGACCAAGTCGGGAATTCGCAAGATCGTCCGCATCCTCGAGAGGTCGTAGGGGAAGACGTCCCTCGTCGAGTAGCGGAGGTCAGCTGTGAGCACCCGTGGCAGCACCAGTGGCGTGGTCTACGTCCACTCGTCGCCGTCTGCGGTCTGTCCGCACGTCGAGTGGGCGATCTCGGGCACCCTCGGTGAGCGAGCGGACCTCAAGTGGGCGGCGCAGCCCGCCGCGCCAGGGCAGTTGCGCGCCGAATGCAACTGGACCGGCGACGCCGGCACCGGGGCCCGACTCGTGTCCGCGCTCAGAGCGTGGCCGATGCTCAGGTTCGAGGTGACGGAAGACCCGAGTCCGGGCGTGGACGGCGTGCGGTACTGCTTCGCGCCCGTGCTGGGCTTGTGGCACGCCCGCACCAGCGCGAACGGCGACATCGTCGTGTCCGAGGACCAACTCCGAGCCCTGGCCGCCAGGAGCAGAGGCGGCGAGTCGTTCGCGCACGGCGTGGACGAGATCCTGGGCGCGGCCTGGGACGACGCCCTGGAACCCTTCCGACGCGCAGGCGACGGCGCCCCCGTCACCTGGCTGCACCGCGTGGGCTGAACGGTCGTACCGCCCCTGAACCCAGAACTGTCAGACCCCCGCCGATAAGATCAAAGCCGGGTCCCGGTCCGGCTCGGGCATAACGGGATGCTCCCGTCGAACTGCCGTGTGCCTGCCGCGAGGTCGCGTACCTGTTGGGCGGTGGTGTCGCCGGTGCCGACGACGAGCGCAAGCGACTGGAGGTGATATGGATAACCGCACCGGGAGAGCGAGTGGGGTCAGCGCAGAGCGGTCGGGGCGGGTTGCCATGCGGCCATGAGGTCGCGGTAGAGGGGGGAGGCGTCCAGGAGGTCGGTGTGGGCGCCCAGTAGCGGGGGGCCGCCGTCCATCAGCAGGACCAGGTCGGCCCGCAACGCGGACGACAGCCGGTGCGCGATGACGATCAACGTGCCGCCGCGGGCCGCGAAGGCCTGCTCCACCACGGCTTCGGCCGCCGGGTCCAGGGACGACGTCGCCTCGTCCAGGATCACCACGTCCGCAGCCGACGCGTAGACCCGTGCGGCGGCCAGCAATTGCGCCTCACCGCCGGACAACCCGCCGCCGGCGTGGCCGACCGTCCCGGCCAGACCACCCAACCGGGCCACGAGATCCGACGCGCCGACCGCCGACGCGGCCTCCAACAGCGCCGCGTCCGACGCCGAAGGCGCGAACAACGACAGGTTCTCCCGCACCGTCCCGGTGAACAGGTACGTCTCCTGCGGCACCAGGGCGATCCGCCGGTTCCGCACCTCCGGCACCACCGACCGCACCGGCACACCGCCGAAGCACACGACCCCGGCCTGCGGCTCCACCAGCCCGGTCACCAGTCCGGCCAACGTCGACTTGCCGATCCCGCTCGGCCCCACCACGGCCAGGTGCGAGCCCTCGGGCAGCACCAGATCGAGTGACCGCACCACCGGCTCGGCCGACGCGCTCCACCCGAACGTCACCCCGCGCAGCTCCACCTCGTGCCCGTCGGGCACCGCGTCACCGCCCACCGGCTCGATCGGTGGCGCGGCCTCCGCCAACCGCCGCAACGCCACCACGAGCCGCAGCACCACGGTGCTCGTCGTATCGGCCAATCCGCGCAACGCCGGCTGCACGCTGGTGCTCAGGTACACCACCGCGCCCAGCACCTCGCCGGCCGTCAACGTCCCGGCCCGCACCATCCCCGGCGCCATGACCAGCAACAACACCAGCGGCGCGAACCCGCCCAACGCGATCACCACACCGCGCAGGGCCGCGGCGAACGCCATCCGCACGGTCGCCGAAGCCTGCCGGTCCACCTGCGCCATCACATCGCGCAACGCGTGCCCGGAACCGCCGACGGCCACCACGTCCCGGACACCGAGGAACACCGTCCCGGCCACCGAAGCCGCCTGTTCGTCGGCCATCACCAGCCGCCGCTGCCTGCGCGCCAACGACGGCAGCAGCAGCCCGAACAGCACCAGCGCCGCCACCACCGGCGTGATCACCAGCCAAGCCAACGACGACGACACCGTGGCCGCCAACCCGACCAGCGCGGCGGTCGTCGTCACCAGCAGCGCACGTGCCTGCACCAGCACACCCGCGGTCGCGTCGCGCACCACCTCGACGTGCCGGGTGATCCGGGCGACCGCGCTCGCGTCCGGCTGTCGGGTGTGCGACCCGGCGTGCAGCACCCCGCGCACGACCTCGCGCACCAACGCGTCCCGCAGCGGCTCGATCACCGCGCCCAGCCGCATGAACACCTGCCGCAACCCGAACCCGCCGAGCACCGCCACCGCCGCGAACAGCAGCAGCCACCCGACACCGACCCACGGCCGCCCGGCCGCGAACCCCCGGTCCACCGCCAGCCCGACCAACCGGCCGGACAGCAGCGCGGGCACACCCTCCAGCACCGACCAACCGAGCAGCACCACGATGCCGCGCCGCTGGTCACGCAACGCCCGCAGGTAGGCCATCAGCCGAACACCGCCCGGTACTCGTCGTCGTCCCACAGTTCGGAGTGCGGACCCACCGCGCGCACCCGGCCGTCGTCCAGCCAGACCACGACGTCCGCCCGCCGTGCCGTCGCCGCGCGGTGCGTCACCACGACCCGGGTCCGACCGGGCAGCGCCGACTCGACCGCACGCTCCACAGTGGACTCCGTCACCATGTCCAGGCTGGCCGTGGCGTCGTCCAGCACCAGTACCGCCGGATCGCGCACGAACGCCCTGGCCAGCCCCAGGCGTTGCGCCTCACCACCGGACATCGGCGCGGCCGACATCGGGGTCTGGTAGCCCTCGGGCAGCCGCACCACCACGTCGTGCACCTGCGCGGCCCGACAGGCCGCGATCACGTCGGTCGGGTCGAGGGAGGTTCCGTACCGGACCGCGTCGGCGACGGTCGTGCCGACCAGGGCGGGCCGCTCGAACGCGTAGCCGACGGACCCGCCGCGCCGCACCTGTCCGGCCGAGGGCCGGGCCAACCCGCCGATCACCGCCGCCAACGCGGACTTGCCCGACCCGGACCGCCCGACCACGGCCATGAACGTCCCGGCGGGCACGGTCAGGTCGACGTCGTGCAGGGCACCCGACACGGACACCCCGCTCAGCACCACCTCGCCCGACGCCGCGTAGCCCGGCCACTCGGTCGGCGGCACGGGCGTCGACAGCACTTCCTCCAGCCGTTGGGCCGATGCCCGGGCTCGTTGCAGAGCCGTCAACACGGTGGCCTGCCCGACCACCGTCATCCCCAGCGCCACGTACCCCAGCACGGCCAGCACGTCACCGATGCTCAACCGGCCCGCGACCACGCCGAACCCGGCGGCGGTCAGCACGGCCAGTTCCACCGCGGGCAGCAGCAGCCCGGCCCGCCAGATCATCCGCGCCTGGGTGCGCCACATGCCCACGCCCGCGGCGGTGAGTCGGGGGAGGGGGCGCAACACGCGTTCGGCCTCCTGGTCGGCCCGGCCGGAGGCGGCGATCGTGCGCAACCCGCCGACCGCGTCCACGAGCCGTGCGGACAACTCGCCGGAGACTTCCTGGTAGGCGGCCACGTCCGCGGCCGTCAGCCGCAGGTGGGACCGCACCAGCAGCGCCGCCAACGGCACGCTCAACAGGAACACCACCGCGAGCCGCCAGTCCAGCAACGCCAACGCCGTGATCGCGCCGGCCGCCGTGAGCGCCGAGATGCCCAGGTCCACCGCCAGCACCGCGACACCGCCGGCGATCGCGCTGTCACCGGTCAACCGGCTCACCGCGTCACCGGCCTCGAACCGCGCCGGGTGACCCAGCGCCAACAGGTGCTCGGTCAACCGCCGCCGCAACCACGTCGCACCGCGCGCCGTGATCGACGCCGCCAGCACCACGCCGATCGCGTCACCGAGCACTTCCACGCCCGCGAGCCCGACCAGCCACAACACCGTGCCGCCGTCCAGCCGACCGGCCAACGCCATGTCCACCGCCGAGGCCAGCGCGGTGGGCAGCAGGAGACCCGCCGCGGTGACCGGCAGCGCGTTCAACGCCAACAACAGCCACCGAGGATCACGCCGAACCACCGACAGCAACATCCCGTGCTCCCTAGCGTTGGATGGCTGCGTTGAAACGCGCCCCTCCAGCGTCACAGGCGACCTCTCAGAGCGCATCATGTGGGCGGGGGTCCGACGGCACGCCGTCGGACCCCTCCAGGCTGGGTGAGCGGCGCACTTCGACTGCGCCGCTCACCCGGTTTCCCGCACCGGAGTCGGTCAGCAGGCCAGCAGGCTCAGCGTGGAGTTGTTCCAGCACGAGAACAGCGAGAGGTTGGACGCCGTGTTGCTGCCGCCACCGCTGTTGCTGCTGCCGCCGCTGTGGTGCGCCATCGCGTTGGACTGGGCCTCGGGGGTTTCGAGGTCCTGGAGGTCGAGGATGAAGTCCATCGTGACTCCTAGGTTCCTTCGGGGGTCCGGAAAGGGGTACTGCTACCGGCCCATGGGGGCCGGGGCTGTGAGGAACGGCAGCACGGGGGTGCCGTCCACTGCGGAGCCGAGCGCCAGCAGGACACCCGCGCCGCCGGTGTCGAGGTCCATCGACAACCGGCGCAACTGGATGCCGGGGAACGCCAGGCCCTCCTGGTAGGGCACGGCGTGCCAGGCCAGCGCGGCGAGGTGCCGGTCGATCGCCTGCCGCGACCCGCCCGCGTGGGCGAGTGTGGCGAGCAGCCCCGCCCGGCCGAGCATCAACGCCGGTTGGATCACGAATTCGCCCGTCGTGCTCGCGACCAGCTCCGGCAGCCGTTCGACGACCGGGAGATCCGGCACGGCCAGGCGGAACTCGTTGAGCACCAGCGCGATACCGGCACTGCCGACACCGACGTAGGGCAGGGCGCGGGCGTTGCCGTCGCGAACCTGCGTCGAGCCGTCCAACGCGGTCATCGTCTCGGCCAGGTCCCGTTCCAGGGCGCGCACGCCGAGGTCGAGCCAACGGCGGTCGTCGGTGTGCTGGAACAGCCGCAGGAACAGCAGCGCCGGACCGGACCAGCCGTGCTCGAAGCCCGCACGTGCCTTGTCGCCAGGCGGCTCGGCCTGGGCGAGCGCGGTGTCGAGCCGTTCGCCCAGCTCCAACGCCTGCACAGCGTATGTCTCGTCCTCGCGGGTGCCCGCGAAGTGCAGCAGGTTCAGGCCGATGCCCGCCAGGCCGGCGCTGAGGCCGTGGTCCCGGGTTTCCGGCAGCAACTGCGCGTAGGAGCGGACCAGCTCCTCCGCGAAGTCGTGGTGGCCGAAGTTCTCCAGCACGTACGCGATGCCGTGCGCGCCGGTGAAGAAGCCGGGCTCCTTCGGCGGGTCGCGGCGCACCGCGTCCAGCAACCACTGCTCGTGCTCGGGGAACCGGCCCATGCCGGTGACGTCCAGCGCGTGCAGCACGCCCGCCGCGCCGTAGCCGAACCCCGCGCCGCCGACCTCGAACTGCTCCACGTCACCGGGGAACAGCCGGTCGGTGCGCTGGGGCGTGGCGCTGGCCAGGATCGCCGCCGCGATCGACTTGCGCACCACGGGCCAATCGGGTTCGGGCACGTCGAACGCGGTCGTCGTGGGACCGGTCGGCGTGTCCGTGCGCGGCGTCAGCGGGTCGAGGATCTTCGCGCAGTACTCGTCGGACAGGCCGAAGCGCCGCTGGATGAAGTCCACGTGCGAACGCAGCTTCACCGGTGCCAGCTCGATCACGGCGTTGAGCGGCATGAAGACGTAGAGCCGCAACGCGGCCAGCGCGTGCTCGTCGATATCGAAGCCGCTGCGGTCCGGTGGCGCCTGGAAACCGGGCGCGCCGAGCGTGGGTCTGCCGTTCTCCTCGATACCGAACGCCAGCTCGAAGTCGATCAGCGACACCGAGTCGTCGTCGTCCACCAGCACGTTGAGCGGGTGCAGGTCGCAGAACACGACCCCGCGTTCGTGCACGTCCGCCATGATCCGTTCGACGTCGGCGACGAGCTTCAACGCCCGCCCGGTGTAGGCGGTGACCGCCTCCTCGGCGATCTCGTGGTAGGTCAGCGGGTAGTTCTGGCCCAGCCACTGGCCGAGCGGGCGGCCGGGCACCCGCGCCATGGCGACGAACTCGTGCTCCCACGCGGTGAAGTGCTCGTACACCTCGGGCACGCCCGGCACCCCGGCCATCCTGGTCAACATCGCGTGCTCGCGGCGCAGCCGGGCCACCGCGTCGACGTTCTCCCGGTCGAGCCCGGCGTGCGGCCTGGCCTCCTTGAGCACCACCGGCCGGTCGTCGGCCTTGCGCACCGCCTCGTACACGCCGCCGCCGTTGGAGAAGTGCAGCGACCGGGTCACCCGGTACGGGAACGCGTCGGCGTCACCGGCGCGGCGGGCGGCCAGGTGTTCCTCCAGGCACGCGGGCAGCTTCACCCAGTCCGGCACCCAGAACGTCGGTTTGCGCTGGTCCGGCACGAGCGCGCCGTCCGGGCCCTCGATGGCCAGCACGCGCCTGCCGTCCCGTTCCAGCCACTGCTCGACGAACCCGCCGTAGCGGACGAACAGCGGGCCGGTGCCGTAGCGGAGGTCGCTCAGGATGTACGCGCCCGACTGGCCCTTCAGGATCTCCGACAGCTCGGCGAGCGTGGACTCCAGCTCGGCCTCGTCGGCCGGGTAGATCGTGATGAGCTTGCCGCTTGCCTCGCGTGGGGCGTACTTGGAGTTGCGCGCCAGCACGATCGACTGGGTGCGCAGGTACTTGAACGGGATGCGCCGCGCGATCAGGTACTCGTACGACTTCTGCAGGACTTCGCCCGCGTTGAGCACGGTCGCGGAAACGTGGATCTTCCAGCCCTGCCGGGGCAGCACCACGCCGTCGGGGTGGAGGTGTCGCCAGATGTTGCGGTCGGCCTGCATCCAGCCCTCGGGCAACGCGGGGAGTACCTGGGCGAAATCATCCTGAGGCGCCGCGGCGTGGCTTTGCACGTCGTAGAACAGACGATCCGCGAAGCAGTAGGCCTCATAGCGGAGATCCACGTCGGCTCGCCCCCTTGCGATTTATTCGACCGGAATATTTCCGCACGCCCAGCGTGACAATGGCAATACCCGGATCGGGGGACCCTACGGCCATTGTGTGGGTGTTAACAGGCTTCGACTTGCACCAGGGGTGGGCGTCAGTACAGTCAAACCACACGATCGTGATGTTTAGCGGCAATTTGGGTGGATACAACGTCGATGTTCCAGGTTAAACGAGACTCGATCGTTCAATTCTTCACGGCTCGCTCACCTGCGGCTTTGTGGTTATATCGGTAATTGCCGAAATGGTTACCACGCGTGGCTGACCGGTGTCGACGGGTGAATACCCCTTACTTGACCGGCCAAGAGGGCGCGAATACGTTGAAAATCCTCCGAAATCTTGTGGTTTGACCATTGTCTGCGATGGCCGGTCCGCGGATCGTGGGTCCGGTGCTGTGACTTCCGGGTGATTACCGGCGCGTACGGACGTTGTGGCACGCTCGTAGCGTGTCCGCGCGCCTGCTGCTGCCCGTCGTGCTGCTGGTCGCCGCCGCCACGGCCGGCGTCGGCGTGCTGGCGCGTGACCTCTACCAGCGGCCCGTGCAGGCGCAGGGCGAGCAGGCCGCGTTGCCCAGTTCGGGGTCGTCGAGTTCGGTACCGCGCAGTGCGCAGCCGGGCAGCGGCGCCGTGCAGCTGAGCATCGACGCGTCCCAGCACCCCGACGGCCAACGCGTTCGGGACGTGCTCCAGCAGTTCTTCGACGCGATCAACGCCCACGACTACGACCAGTGGGCCAAGACCGTGACCGCGCACCGGGTGAGCCAGACGCCGAAGTCGGAGTGGCTGTCGGACTACGTGACCTCACAGGACGGCACGATCTTCGTGCACCGGATCGAGTCGGTGACCCCGACCCGGCTGCGCGTGCTGATGACGTTCACCAGCACGCAGGACGTCGCCAAGGCCCCGGCCGAACTCCAGGCCGACTGCATCCACTGGCGAGTCGTCTACCCCCTCCAGGAGGAACGCGGCGCCCTCCGCGTAGACCTGGGCACCGAGGGCTCCACCTCCCAGTTCACCCCCTGCTGACCCACCCCACCGCTCAACTCGCCTGTTCTGAGCGTTGGACACGCGCGTTCCCAACGTTGGACACGCGCGTTCTGAGCGTTGGACACGCGCGTTCTGAGCGTTGGACACGCGCGTTCTGAGCGTTGGACACGCGGGCGTGTCGTACGTTCAGAACGCGCGTGTCCAACGTTCGGAACAGGCGAATTCAACGCCCAGAACGGCGGTGGGGTCGCCCCCCGACGGAGCGACCCCACCGAACGCCGGCGTCCCGTTACAGCGGGATGTTGCCGTGCGCGCCGCGTCCGGCCGGTGCGGCCGCGAGGGCCTGCGCCAGCTTCCGCCGCGTCTTGGTCGGCTCGACGACCTCGTCCACCACGCCGATCGCGATCGCCCGCTCGACACCGCCCGCGATCCGCTCGTGCTCCTCGACGAGCTTGGCGTGCAACGCCTCCCGCTCCTCGTCCGGCACGGCCGCCAGCTTCTTGCGGTGCAGGATGCCGACCGCCGCCTTGGCGCCCATCACGGCCACCTCGGCGATCGGCCACGCGAACACCGCCGTCGCACCCAACGACCGGGAGTTCATCGCGATGTACGCGCCGCCGTAGGACTTGCGGGTCACCAACGTCACCCGCGGCACCACGGCCTCACCGAACGCGTGCAGCAGCTTCGCGCCGCGCCGCACCACGCCGTCCCACTCCTGGCCGACGCCCGGCAGGTACCCCGGCACGTCCACCAGCACCAGCAGCGGCACGCCGAACGCGTCGCACATCCGCACGAACCGCGCCGCCTTCTCCGCCGACAGCGAGTCCAGGCACCCGCCCTTGCGGATCGGGTTGTTCGCGATCACGCCGACCGTGCGGCCACCGAGCCGGCCGAGGCCGACCACGATGTTCGGCGCCCACTTGGCCTGCAACTCCTCGAACGAATCCGCGTCCAGGATCGCCCCGACCAGCGGCTTCACGTCGTACGCCCGCTGCGGCTGCTCCGGCAGCAACGCCCGCAGGTCGTCACCGTCGGGCACCGAGTGCAGGTCGAACACGCCAGGCTGGGCGAACAGCCCGGTGATCCGCCGCGCCCGCTGGTACGCGTCCGGCTCGTCGGACGCGATCACGTGCACCACGCCGGACTTGCGCCCGTGCGCCTCCGCACCGCCCAGCCCGTCCATGTCGATCTGCTCGCCGGTCACCGACCGGACCACGTCCGGCCCGGTCACGAAGACCTTGCCGGCCGGAGCCATGATCACCACGTCGGTCAGCGCGGGACCGTAGGCGCCGCCACCGGCGGCCGGGCCGACCACCACGGAGATCTGCGGCACCCGACCGGACGCCCGGATCATCGCGGCGAACATCTGGCCCATGCCGTCCAGCGACTCCACGCCCTCCGGCAGCCGTGCGCCGCCGGAGTGCCAGACGCCGATCACCGGGGTGCGCTCGCGCACCGCGACGTCGATCGCCTCGACGATGTGCCTGCATCCCTCGGACCCCAGCGCGCCGCCCATCCGCGTGGCGTCGCTGCAATAGGCCACGACCTTCGCGCCGTTGATCCGTCCCCGCACGGCGAACATGCCGCTGCCGTCACGGGGCCGCAAGGGCGCGATGGAACCGGGGTCCAGCAGTTGCGCGAGCCGGAACTCCGGATCGCGCGGATCGGGTTCGCCGCCCGGCCCCGGATTCGCCGGTCGGGACGCAAGGGCAGTCATCGAGAGGCTCCTCGTGTGAACGAACGTCTGGCCGGGATTGGGTTCAGGCCTGGGTGAAGACGAGCGAGACGTTGTGCCCGCCGAACCCGAACGAGTTGTTGACCGCGGCGACCAGCTCGATCTTGCGCGGTTCGCCGCTGACGACCTCCAGTTGCACCCTCGGGTCCTGGTCCTCCAGGTTCAGCGTCGGCGGCACGATGCCGTCGCGGACCGACAGCAGCGTGGTGATCGCCTCCACCGCGCCCGAAGCGCCCAGCAGGTGGCCGTGGTTGCCCTTCGGCGCGGTCAGCACCGGGTGCTCACCGATCGCCCGGCGCACCGCCAGCGGCTCGATCACGTCGCCCACCGGGGTGGACGTCGCGTGGCAGTTGACGTGGCCGACGTCGGCCTTGTCCACGCCCGCGACCTGGATCGCCTTGGTGATGGCCCGCGACTGGCCGATGCCCTCGGGGTCGGCCGCGGTGATGTGGTGGCCGTCGGAGCTGGTGCCGATGCCCGCGAGCTTGCCGTAGATCCGCGCGCCGCGGGCGCGGGCGAAGTCCTCGCGCTCCAGCACCAGGATCCCGGCGCCCTCGCCGAGCACGAACCCGTCCCGGTTCACGTCGAACGGGCGCGACGCGCGTTCCGGGTCGTCGTTGCGGGTGCTCATGGTCCTGGCCTGGATGAAGCCGGCCATGGTGATGGTGGTGATGCACGCTTCCGCGCCACCGGCCACGACCACGTCCGCCTCGCCGGACTTGAGCATCCGCCACGCCCAGGCCAGCGCCTCGGCGCCGGAAGCGCACGCCGACACCGGCGCGTGCACGCCCGCGCGTGCCTTCAGGTCCAGTCCGACGTGCGCGGCCGGGCCGTTGGGCATGAGCATCGGCACGGTAAGCGGCGACACCTTGCGCAGCCCACCGGCCTCGATCAGGTCGTCCTGGTCCAGCAGCGTCATCGCGCCGCCGATGCCGGTGCCGATCACGACACCGAGCCGCTCGGGGTCGACGCCGTCGCCACCGAGCCCGGAGTCGGCCCACGCCTGGCGGGCGGCGACCATCGCGACCTGCTCGCAGCGGTCCAGCCGGCGCGCCTCGACGCGCGGCAGCACCTCGGTCGGCTCGACCGCGAGCCGCGCGGCGATCCGCACCGGCAGGTCGAACCGCTCGGCGAAGCCGCCCACGAGCGGCGTCACACCGCTGCGGCCGGCCAGGAGCGCGTCCCAGGTGGAGGCGACATCGCCACCGAGCGGGGTGGTGGCACCCAGCCCGGTGACGACGACGTCGTTGCTACTGGTCATGCGTTGCTGGCGATGTAGTTGACCGCATCGCCCACGGTCTTGAGGTTGGCCAGCTCGTCGTCCGGGATCTTCACGCCGAACTTGTCCTCGGCCTGCACGGCGATCTCCACCATGGACAGCGAGTCGATGTCCAGGTCGTCCACAAAGGACTTGTCAGCCGTTACATCGGCCGCTTCGACGCCGGCGACCTCTTCGACGATCTCGGCGAGCCCCTTCTGGATGTCCTCGTTGCTCACTGAAAATCCCTTCCTTCTTCTTGCTTCGCCGGCTGGTTGGTCCCACCGGAGTCTCGGATTGCGGTCACGGCAGCCGGACGACCTGTCCCGCGTAGGACAGGCCGGCCCCGAAGCCGACGAGCAGCGCCACGTCGCCGCTGCGCACCTCTCCCGCCGCGCGCATGTGGTCCAGCGCGAGCGGGATCGAAGCGGACGAGGTGTTGCCGGAGTCCACAATGTCACGTGCGATCACGAGGTCTTCACGGGCACCCTTGGCGCGCAACCGCTTCGCGATGGCCTCGATGATCCGCAGGTTCGCCTGGTGCGGCACGAAGACGTCCACATCGGACACCTCCAGGCCGGCCAGCTCGATCGCCTTGAGCGCGATCGGCGCGATCTGCGTGGTCGCCCAGCGGAAGACCGACTGGCCCTCCTGGAAGATGAACGACTCGCGGTCGGCGATGTGGATCATGTCGACCAGGTCGCCCGCGCTGCCCCAGGACACCGGGCCGATGCCCGGCTCGTCGGACGGACCGACGACCGCCGCGCCCGCGCCGTCGGCGAAGATGATCGCGGTGGACCGGTCGTTCGGGTCCACCCAGTCGGTCAGCTTCTCCGCGCCGATGACCAGCACGTGCTCCGCGGTGCCCGCGCGGACCAGGTCGGACGCGGTGCCCAGCGCGTAGCAGAAGCCCGCGCACGCGGCGTTCAGGTCGAACGCGGGCGCGCCCTTGACCCCGATCCGGTCGGCGACCTGCGCCGCCGCGTTGGGAATTCCGGACGGCATGGTGCAGGTGGCCACGATGACCGCGCCGATGTCCGACGGGGTCAGCCCGGCGTCGGCCACGGCCTTGGCACCGGCCTCGACCGCCATGTCGACCAGCCGCTCGTCCGGCTTGGCCACCCGGCGGTTGGCGATGCCGACCCGGTCTCGGATCCACTCGTCCGAGGTGTCCATGCGCAGGCTCAGGTCGTGGTTGCTGACGATCGTCTCGGGCTGGTAGCTGCCCAGGCCGAGGATGCGCGTGCCGACCGAGCCGGCCGGGACGGAGAAGGTGGTCACTTGACCGCCTCCGAGTGGTTCTCCTGCACGGAGACGAGCATCTCGACGACCTGGTCCAGCTGGTCGGGGGTCTTGAGGCCCAAGGTGGGTGTGCCCTTCAGTTCGCGCTTGGCCAGGCCGGTCAACGCGCCCGCGGGTGGCAGTTCGACCACCGCGGTCACGGCGTGCCCGGCCAGGGTTGTCTGGCAGGCGTCCCACCGCACCGGGCGGGTCACCTGGGAGATCAGTCGGCTCAGCACCTCGGCGCCGTCGGACACCATCGCGCCGTCGGCGTTGGACAGCAGCGGCAGCGCGGCGTCCTTCACCACGACCCCGGCGGCACGGGCGCGCAACGCGTCCTCGGCGGGCGCCATGAACCGGGTGTGGAACGCGCCCGCGACCTGGAGCCTGCGGATCTTCGCCCGCCCGGGCGGCTCCTCCACGAGCTTGTCCAGCGCTTCCAGCGGGCCCGCGGCCACGATCTGGCCCGCGCCGTTGCGGTTCGCGCCGACCAGGCCCAGCTCCGCCAGCCGGGCCAGCACCTCGTCCTGCTCGCCACCGAGGACCGCGGCCATGCCGGTCGGCGTCAACGCGCAGGCGGCGGCCATCTCGGCGCCGCGCACGGCAGCGAGCGCGACGGCGTCGTCGGTGCTCAGCACGCCCGCGATGGCGGCGGCGGCGAGTTCACCGACGGAGTGGCCGGCGATGATCGTGTCGGCGGGCAGCTCGACCCGGCGGCGCAGCTCCTCGTAGGCGAGCAGGGCGAGCGCGACGACGAGCGGCTGGGTGACCGCGGTGTCCTTGATCTCGTCCGCGTCGGCCGTGGTGCCCAGACGCACGAGGTCGAGGCCGATCGCCTCGGACCACGCACCGACCCGCTCGGCAGCCCCCTCGACTTCGAGCCAGGGGGTCAGCATTCCGGGTGTCTGGGACCCCTGTCCGGGGGCGAGGAGTGCGATCACCCGCTCACTGAACACGCTGACGGCCGTTTCCCGTGATGCCGCCACTGACGAAACAAGGGACCGTAGTTTGTAGGGTGTCTACAAAAGTGACTCGTAGATGAACGTAGAACGACATCACGTGTTGTGGAACCCGACCCAAACGGACATGCGTCTTCCGTCACACTCGTCCGGTTGTCGCCGAAACGGGGTCACCACAACCCGCGCGCACGGGCCAATCGCCCTACGGACAGTGCCACGCGCAACACCAGAGCGTCACGGGGATCGTTCGCGTTCCGCCCGGTGAGCTCGGTGGCCCGCTTGAGTCGGTAGCGGACCGTGTTCGGGTGCACGAACAGCTTCCGCGCGCACGCCTCCAGCACGCCGCCCACCTCCAGGAACGTGTCCACGGTCTCCAGCAGCGAACCGCCCGCCTCCTCCAACGGCCGCGCCACCCGGTCCACCAGCTGCCACTCGGCCTCCGGATCACCGGCCAGCGCGCGCTCCGGCAGCAGGTCCAGCGACCGCACCGGCCGCGGCGCGGCGGGCCACCCGACGACCGCGCGCAGCCCGGACAACGCGTCGCCGGCGCTGCGGTGCGCCTCGGCCAGACTGGTCACCGTCGGCCCGGCCACCACCGATCCGGGCCCGAACGCCTCGGAGATCCGGACCAGCTCTTCACCCCGTTCCGTCTCACCGCCCAGCACCACGACCAACCGCGAGCCCTGCACGCTCAACAGCGCCGGCCGCCCGATCCGGGCCGCCCGGCTGCGCACCTCGAACACCACCGCCGGCGGGTCGTCCGACGGCGGGTTGCCCACCAGCACGGTCGCCTCCGCCGCCGGGTCCCAGCCCAGCGCGGTGGCGCGGGACAGCAACGACTCCTCCGCGTCGCCACGCATGATGCCGTCCACGACCAGCGCCTCCAGCCGGGCGTCCCACGCACCGCGCGCCTCCGCCGCCGCCGCGTACGAGGTGGCCGCCGAGAACGCGATCTCCCGCCCGTACCGCAGCACGCCCTCGGTCAGCAGCGCGCGCTCGGCCTCGTTCTCGGCCAGCTTCGGCAGCAACTGCTCGAACAGCTCCAACGCGATTCGCACCAGCTCCACGGTCTGCCGCAGGCTCACCCACCGGGAGATGTCCTTGGGCGCGGACCGGAACGCCTCGGCGGTCAGCCGGATCGCCTGCTGCGGATCGTGCAGCCACGACACGAACCCCGCGACACCGTTCTGGATCAGCAGCAGCACACCCGCCCGCTGATCGGCCGGCATCCGCCGGAACCAAGGGAGCCGTTCCTCCATCTCGGCCACGCTCGCCGCGGCCAGGTCGCCCGACGCCCGTTGCAGCGTTCGCAAGGTGTCCCGCGACAGCGCGGCTGAGCTGGTCATACCCGCAACGATCGCACGGGCCCCGATGACCGACACCAACGAGTGACACAACCTGACGCTCCGCGCCGATCGCCCTACCGTCGGTGGCGTTCGAACCGGCTCGTCAGGAGGTGCCCGTGCGCAGATACATGTCAGTAGGCCTGGTGGCGGCCGCGGTGCTGGCGACGGGCGTCACACCGTCGTTCGGCACCGCGCGCAGCGATCCACTGGCCGAGTTCTACACCCAGAAAGTCACCTGGTCACCGTGCGACGAGGGCCGCCTGGAGTGCGCGGAACTGGTGCTGCCGCTGGACTACAAGCGCCCCGCGGCGGAACGCATCTCGCTGGTGATCAGCCGCAAGAAGGCCACGGACCCGGCACGCAGGCGCGGCATCCTGGTGCTCAACCCCGGCGGCCCCGGCGGTTCCGGCCTGGGCATGCCGCGGTTCCTGGCAGACACCGAGGTGGCGGAGGTCTACGACCTGATCGGCTTCGACCCGCGCGGCGTAGGCAGATCCACCGCGCTGAGGTGCCGCACGGTGCCCGATCTGGCGACATTCGACACCCGACCGGCTGATTCCGACTTCCCGAAGTGGGCCGCCGAGGCACGGGCCGCCGAGGACGCCTGCCAACGCGCGGCAGGCGGCATCCGCCCGTTCGTCAACACCCCGAACACCGCACGGGACCTGGACGTGGTCCGCGCGGCACTGGGCGAGGAGAAGCTCAACTACCTCGGCTACTCCTACGGCACGTACCTGGGCGCGGTCTACGGGAGCCTCTTCCCGACCCGACTGGACCGCAACGTGCTCGACTCGGCCGTGCACCCGGAGTGGATCTGGCGCGAGCAGTTCCGAGCACAGGCGGTGGCGCTGCGCCGCAACGTCGAGGACTGGGCAGCCTGGGTCGCACAACACCACGACCGCTTCCAACTGGGCGCCACCCCACAACAGGTGATGGCAGCCATCGAGCAGGTCGCCGCCGCTCTGGTCACCAAACCGATCGGCTACCAAACCCGAACCACCTTCGACGCCGCCATAGGGGTAGGCACCCGCTACCGTCCACTGTGGTCGGACCTGGCCAACTCGGTACTCGACCTGAAAGCCGGCAAGCCGTCCGAGACCAGCGCGCTACTGGCCGGCTCGGCGCAGAACGACCTGGCCTCGGGCGTGTTCCACACGGTGACGTGCGAGGTCGACTGGCCGACCGACGTAGAGACCTACTTCGAAGACATGCGCGTCTTCCGCGACCGCTACCCGTACGGCTTCGGTGTCGTCCGTGCCGCCCCCACCACCTGCGCGTTCCGCACCTTCACCCCACCCGAGCCCGCAGCGACCCTCAAGCGAGACGGCTACCCGGTAGGCCTGGTCATCCAGGCCGAGGGCGACACCCAAACCCACTACGACAGCGGCCCCGCAATGGCCACCCGACTGGGTCACAACCTGATCACCGTCCTGGACGAGGGCAAACACGGCCTCTACGGCACCGGAAACACCTGCGTGGACCGCGCAGTCAACCGCTACATGGTCGACGGCATCCTGCCCCCCAGCAGCTCCAACTGCCCCGGCGACCCAAGGCCCAACCCAACCCAACCCACGTCCCCGCAACACGTGCAGACGTACCTGAACAGCCAAGTCCTCTCCACCCGCCCCTGACAAACCACCGCCGGACCAACCCCCGGCCCCCCATGAAACCCACCCCAGCCACCACCCCCCCAGAACGCGAAAACGCCCGACGCGATCTCTCGCGCCGGGCGTTTCCCTCTCCCCGGTCCCCACCGGTGACTCCACTCTGGACTGTCCCGCGTGAAAGCGCCACGTCAGTCACCCTTTCGTGCCACCACTTCAGGTTGCCGGGTGATCCGCGCTGGGAAACGATCTCCACCGCAATCGAAATGCCAAGGAGGTCGTCGTGGGCTCCCAGATCACCGAAGGACTCGGACAGGCGTGGGCGGTGGTGGCCACGTTCGTGCCGAAACTCCTCGGCTTCCTCGTAGTCCTGTTCATCGGGTGGCTGATCGCGAAAGCACTGGCCAGGGCCGTCCGGTTCCTGCTCAAGCGGGTCGGGTTCGACCGCCTCGTCGAGCGCTCCGGCCTGGGCGGCGCCATGGCGCAGTCCCCGATCGACGCCTCCAGGCTGATCGTCAAGATCGTCTACTACTTCGTGCTGCTGATCGTCCTCCAACTCGCGTTCGGCGTGTTCGGCACCGGCAACGCGGTGAGCGCCCTGCTCAACGACGTCATCGCGTACCTGCCGCGAATCGTCGTGGCCATCATCCTGGTGATCGTCGCCGCCGCGATCGGCAAGGCCCTGCGCGGCCTGGTCACCGGCGCGCTGGGCGCTCGTCCGTACACCCGGATGCTGGGCAACATCACGTACGGCTTCATCGTCGCGCTCGGCGCCATCGCCGCGCTGAACCAGCTCGGCATCGCCGTCGCGGTGACCATGCCGGTCCTGATCACCGTGCTCGCCACCATCGCGGGCGTGATCGTGATCGGCGTCGGCGGCGGTCTGATCCGCCCGATGCAGCAGCGCTGGGAGGGCTGGCTCAACCGCATCCAGGAGGAGTCGGCGAGCCTCACCCCGGTGCCGCGCCGTTCGCAGGAACCCATCACGGCCTCGGCCCACGCATCCCGCCAGGCCCAGGTGGACCCGACGCCCACCCCGCCCGCCGGCTTGTCCATGCCACTCGTCGACGGTCACTGACCCGTAGCCCGCCGACGCCCACCGACACCGCCGACGCCCACCGACACCGCCGACGCCCACCGACACCGCCGACGCCCACCGACACCGCCGACGCCCACCGACACCGCCGACGCCCGCCGACGTCTACCGACGGAAACGCCAGGAGACCCCCGCCAGCACCACCGGCGGGGGGTCTCCTGGCGTGCCGCGGATCAGTCCAGTTCCTCCAGCACGTCCGCCCAGCTCACGTACGCGAACCCGGTAGTCGCCAGGTCACCGACCGCCGGCGTGCGCTCGCCGTCATGCACGACCAACAGACCCTCCGGGTAGTTCGGGCCGAGATCAGCCGTCACCAGCTGCGCGCCGTCAGAGTGCTCGACCGAGTCGTTGCCCCGACCGCTACCCACCACGAACTCGCCGACATACCGGTTCCGCCCGGTCCGCTCGTAGGCCACGAACCGCGAGTCACCCTGACTGGACGCGATCAGGTAGTCATCCCCCACGGTCAACCCCTCGGCGTCCGCCGCCAAGTGCTTACCCCCGAAGCCGGGGTCGGCGCCCGAAACCGAGCACTCCTCGGTCTCCGGGTCGTAGGTCTGCGGCACGCCGAACGACCGCACCTTGTCGATCAGCACCGGCGTGCCGAAACCGGTGGCACGCAGCGGGATGCGCCAGATACCGACATCCTCCTGCGCCGCGTACAGCACACCGTTCGCCGAGTCGACCACCATGCCCTCCAGCTGCGGCCCCTCACCCGGCTCGCCACACGGCGTCCAGGAGCTGCCATCGGGCAGCCGGAACGACGTCGGCAGATCCACGGTGGACACCACCGAGGTGCCGACCGAACCACCCGGCCCGGCCACCACGTGCAGCAACGCCACCCTGGTCTCACTGCGCCGATTCGTCACGACCACCGGCGTGCGCCCGATGAACCCGGCCGCCACCCCGTACGCGGTGTGCTGGTCGTCCACTTCCTCCTCCGACGAGGAGAACACCGGCCGCGCACCGGGATCGGTCACGTCCCGCACGACCGCCGCACCCGCCGCCGCACCGCGCCCGTCGATCTCGTAAACCCGGATCCGGTCCCGGCCACGGTCGCTGACGAACGCCAGGTCACGGCCCCACCCACCGACCGGCACCCGGCTCAGCACGTCCACGTTGTTGAACCGGCCGGGCTTGGCGTCCGGCGTCGGCGGCACAGGCGCCGGGTAGGTGCCGAGCGTCCGACCGGCGAGGTCGAACGCGGCCAGCCCACCCTCCTTCAACGTGCCCAGCACGACGCTCTGCCCGGCCGAGCGCGGGTGCACCCAGATCGCCGGGTCGTCGGCGTCGGCGTTGGCGGGCGTCCCGGACGCGTCGTCCACGAACGCGCGGGTCTGGGTGACCGGCACCACCACGTCGGGACCGGGGGAGGAGGCGATCAGCAAAGGCGCCAGCGCGGCTATGACCAGGAGTGTTCGCACTCGGCGCAAGCTACTTGCCGCCGGTGTACTGCGACTGAAGTCGAGATGACCACCTCCGAAGCCGAAGCCGAAGCCGGTCACGAAACCCAAACCGAAGCCGGTCACGGAACCCTGTGCCGTCGGTCACCCGAGGAACAGCCGGTTGCGCAACGCTGTTCGACCCGACAGAGAAGACATGCGCTCCGGCGCACGTGACGTTGGCCGCCCGTGCCCCGGACCAGCCTGTCTGGGATGGAGGACGCGGTGCACGTCTTGTTGGAGCACGGCTTCACGGTGTTCGGGCAGAAGGTCTCCTGGGCGGAGTTCACCGGCCAGGTCTTCGCGCTCGTAGTGGTCTACCTGGCGCAGAAGCGCTCACTCTGGACGTGGCCCGTACAGCTGCTGTCAGTCACTCTGCTCTTCATCGTCTACCTGTCCGCACAACTCGGCGGCACCGCCGCGCGCCAGGTCGTGATCGCCCTGATCACCCTCTACGGCTGGTGGGCGTGGACCCGCCGCCGCGACCCGGTGTTCGGCGTGGTGGTCCGCAAGGGCACCACCAAGGAACGCATCACCGTCGCAGTCGCCTTCGTCCTCGGCACGATCGGATTCGCGCTGCTCCTGGACTCCCTGAACGCCTCCTGGGCCCCCTGGCCGGACGCCGCGATCTTCGTCGGCACCGTCCTCGCCTTCACCCTCCAGGGCTTCGGCCTGGTCGAGTTCTGGCTGGTGTGGCTGGCGGTGGACGCGATCGGCGTGCCGTTGCAGATCAGGTCCGGGCTGTGGTTCAGCGCGTTCGTCTACACGATCTTCGCGGTCCTGGTGATCCGCGGCTGGATCGACTGGAACCGAGCCGCCAAGCAGACCACCACCCGTGCCAAAGCGGCCACGCCCTAACGCCCCTCTGCGACCCTGGCCAGGTCGTCCGCGAGCCGGTCCAGCGACTGGTCGACGGAATCCGGTTTCTCCAGCACGTGGTGGAGGATCTCCTGCATCAGGCTGGTCAGCTCGTCGTAGTGCGGGGACGGGCGTCGGATCCGAGCGTTCAGCAGGCTTTCCCGCAGTTCGGGCGCAACCAGTTCCGGCTCCTCGTACAGCGCCCGGGAGGTGGGCGCGAATCCGGCGAGCTCGCCCATCAGCCGCTGGTTGTCGTCGCGGGTGACGAACTTGATGAACTCACGGGCGGTCTTCTGGCTCGCCGAGCACCGCGACACGGCCAGGTTCCAGCCGCCCAACGCGCTGGCCCCCGGCAGCACGGCCCTGGCCCACTTGCCGACCACCTGCGACTCCTGGGCGTCGTCCAGGACCGGCCCGGCGTACGGCCAGTTGCGCATGAACAACGCCCGGCCGGACCTGAACGCGTCCAGTGAGGCGGGCTCGTCGTAGTCGCGGGCTTCGCGCGGGATCCAGCCCTGCGCGAAGCCGTCCGCGAGCGCACGCACGCCCGCCTTCGTCTCGGGGGCGTCCAGGCGCTCCAAGTCGCCGCCGTGCGCCCAGACCGCCTCGGCCGTGTTCACGATCAGGCCCTCGTAGCGCCGGAACTGGCCCACGTAGCCGTGCAAGTTGTGGCGCGGCGCGATCTCACTCGCCTGCCGCCTCAGTTCCTTCCACGTGGTCGGCGGGCCCTCACCCACCGCGTCGAGCACGTCCTTGCGGTAGTAGAGCAACCCGGCGTCGCTGCGCCACGGGATCGCCCACAGCCGACCGCCGTCCGGCGACTTGGCCGCCTTCACCGCCTCCGGCAGCATCCGGTCAACGTCGAACTCGACCGGGTCCAGCGCCTCCAGGTGCCCGGCCGCGGCGAACGCCGCCGTCCACACCATGTCCACGGCCATCACGTCGTAGCACTCCGCGCTGTCGCGCACGCCCTCCAAATCCTGGGCGCGTGCGGTCAGCTGGGCGCGGTGGGCGTCGGTGGACGTCGGCATCTGCACGAACGCCACCTGTTCGCGCCTGCTGGCCTGCTCGTTCCAGCGCTCGACCAGCTTCCCCACCTGGCCGCCCGCGGTGGTGTCGCGGCCGTCCACGAAGGTGATCGGCCCGGTGCCGTCCCTCGCGTCGTCCTGGGCCGGGGTCGTGCAGGCCGCCAGGAGCACCACCAGCGGTACGAGAACGCGGATCACGTCACCCTCCCCATGCAGCGCGCGCTACGGCGTCCAGGGCGTCTTCTTGGCGCTGAGTGGGCCCGGAGCCGTTCCTGGCGACGATCTCGTGGCATTGCCCTCCGTGGGCTTGCGCGGCCTCGTAGAGGGGCGTTGAGGCCGCGCACGCCCCCTCCGTGATCCCGACGGCCACCACCCGGACGGGACCGCTGACGGCCTTGGCGATCGGCGGGACCTGCGCCGCCGACACCAGCACCACGACGTTGGCGCCCTGTTCGACGCCCGCCTCGGCCACGCCTTCGGTCAGAGGCAGGTCGATCACCTGGTCACGCGGGCCGGCCAGCCCCCACACCAGGTTCGCGAACACGTTCGCGGCGGGCGAGCCGTCACGGGCGACCCCGATCACCCGCCGTCGGCTCGCGGCCTCCCACGCCTCCCGCACCGCCCTGGCATCCGGCTCGACCGACAGCCTCCGGGGCTGGTCGAGTCGCACTCCCGGACCCGGCCGCGCGCCGATGTTCCCGGCCACGTCCCGGAACCCCGCCCGCCTGAACTGCTCCTGGGCCCGCGCCGAGACCAGGTGTTCCAGGAACCGGTGCACGATCCGCAGCCGCCGCTGGTTCGGTCGGTCCGGCCGCTCCACCTCGACGAACGGGTGGTCCAGTACCAGCGCACCGGCACGCGGGTAGAGCACCCGGCAGCCCTCGGTGTCCGCCACGGCCTTCTCCGACCCGATCAACGACACGCCACCGACGCACGGCTCGTCGGTGGTCGTGCTCCGGGTGATGTCGTGCAGCTTGCGTGCCACGTCCCGCCTGGACAGGTCCAGCCCGCCCAACTCGGCGTGCACCAACGCGGTGGCCGCGGCCAACCCGACGCCCGATGACGTGTCCACCGCCGCCGGCCGCGTCACGTCGCGCCACTCGACCTCGCCGTCCTGCGGCGCGATCTGCGCGGCCAACTCCTCGGACGCGCCCAGCACCACCGGCGACAACGCCACGCCCTGGCGCAGGTGCAGCCGCACGTCGGTGCGTTCGAGCAACGCCGTCTTGACTGCCCGGACCTCGGCGGTGGTGTCCGGCAGCCACACGTGCGGCTCGGCGCCCACCTCCGTCAGGTCGCTCGGCTGCCAGCCCCGACCCAGCGCCTCGGCCGCGGCCTTGGCGGACTTGCCCGTGAACACCAGCGCGTTGAACTCCTTGCAGCCCAGGGGGTTGTGCCGACCGGAGTCGTCCTCCAGCTCCAGCGCGAGCGAGCGGACGACCTCCTCCTTCTCCGCCGACACCAGGACGTTCAGCTGGACCGGGGGAGGGCAGGGCGGCACCGCGGGCGGCGCGGCGCCCGCCCCGTTCGTGATGCCGACGAACAGCAGCGGCAGCATCAGCAGGGCCAGTGCCCGGCGCGGCTTCGCGCGCTTCTTGCGGTGCCTGGTCGGCCGGCGGTTGAGCACCGGCGCGCCGCCGTTGGGCACGTGCAGCCAGGCGTGCCCGTGGACCTCTTTGACGTCCACGTCGACCCGGCGGAACGAGTCCGGGTCCGCCGCCGGGTCGGGCCGGATCACGTCCTCGAAGAACCGCTGCGAGACGATCAGCGCGAACAACGCGGTGGAATGGGCCAGCGCGTCCCGCAGCGGCTTGGCGTCGAGCAGCCGGAACGCCAGCGTCACGTCGTCGCCGACCACGCCGTGCTCGTCGTGCTGCACCTCGCCCGCGGTGATCGCCATCCGCAGCCGGATGCGGGCGTCCTCGTTGCGGGTGGCGTTGTAGCGGCGGAGTTCACCCAGCAGGGCGTGCGGCAGGCCGCTCACCACGCGGCTCTTGGGCACATCGGGCGGCACGAGCACGAACACCCCGTCGCCGCGGTCCTCGTGGTGGGTGGCCGACCAGTCCAGGCCGCAGTCCTCGAAAGCGCTCTCCAACGCCGTGTAGAGCCCGCGCCGGATCTCCTCCTGGGGAGTGCGGTGGCGCTGGCTGAACGCGGACACGTCCACGACCACGACCGTGCGGTGCAACGCGTGCTGCGGGAGCGTCCCCATTCGGCCCCTCGTTGGAACGCTGGGTTTGTCCGCCCAAGTCTATGGGGTGGATCACAATCCGCGCCGTCACGGGGGACATTTTCGCAGGTAGACCGCATTACTACGGAAACGCCCAGGAACGCTTGGGAACGCCTCCGAGACGCCACGAAGACGCCTCGGGGGCGGCTCCGAAAGTCGGAACCGCCCCCGAACAGCGGGTAACAGCGTGTCGATCAGGCCAGGCCGGCGTCCGAGGTGGACGGGCCCGCCGCGCTCACATCGTCGATCCGGTACTTCCGGGCCGCCTGCACCACCAGCGACTGCTCGATCTCACCGCGCTTGGCCAACGCCGCCAGCGTGGCAACCACGACCGACTCGGCGTCGACCAGGAAGTGCCGTCGCGCTGCCGGGCGGGTGTCGGAGAACCCGAACCCGTCGGTGCCCAGCGTGGTCATGTCCGTCGGCACGTACGGCCGGATCAGGTCCGGCACCGCGCGCATCCAGTCGGACACCGCCACCACCGGGCCGGCCGCGTCCGCCAGCACCTGCGTGACGTACGGCACGCGCGGCTCCTGGTCGGGGTGCAGCAGGTTGTGCCGGTCGACCTCGACCGCCTCGCGCCGCAGCTCCGAGTACGACGTCGCGGACCACACGTCGGCCTGCACGCCCCACTCCTCGGACAGCAGCCGCTGCGCCTTGAGCGCCCACGGCATGCCCACGCCCGAGCCCAGCAACTGCGCCCGCGGACCGCCCTGCGCCGGCGCCACCTGGTACCGGTACAGGCCCTTGAGCAGGCCCTCTACGTCCAAGCCCTCGGGCTCGGCCGGCTGCTGGTACGGCTCGTTGTAGACGGTCATGTAGTAGAAGATGTTCTCGGCGTTCTCGCCGTACATCCGCCGCAGACCGTCCCGGACGATGTGCGCCACCTCGAACGACCACGCCGGGTCGTACGCGATCACGGCCGGGTTGGTGTGCGCCAGCAGCAGCGAGTGCCCGTCCGCGTGCTGGAGACCTTCACCCGTCAGCGTGGTGCGGCCCGCCGTGGCGCCCAGCACGAAACCGCGCGCCATCTGGTCGGCCGCCGCCCACAGGCCGTCGCCGGTGCGCTGGAACCCGAACATCGAGTAGAAGATGTAGATCGGGATCATCGGCTCGCCGTGCGTGGCGTAGGACGTGCCCGCCGCGGTGAACGACGCGGTCGAACCGGCCTCGTTGATGCCCTCGTGCAGGATCTGACCCTGCTCGCTCTCCTTGTACGCCAGCATGAGCTGGGCGTCCACGGAGGTGTACATCTGGCCGTTCGGGTTGTAGATCTTCTGCGCCGGGAACATCGAGTCCATGCCGAACGTGCGCGCCTCGTCCGGGATGATCGGCACGATCCGGCTGCCGATCTCCGGGTCCTTGGCCAGGTCGCGGACCAGCCGGACGAACGCCATCGTGGTGGCGACCTCCTGCTTGCCCGAGCCCCGCTTGATCACGTCGTAGACCTTGTCGCCCGGCAGCACCAGCGCCTTGGACTTGGTCCGCCGCTCCGGCACGAACCCGCCGAGCTGCTTGCGCCGCTCCAGCAGGTACTGGATCTCGGGGGACTCCTGGCCGGGGTGGTAGTACGGCGGCAGGTACGGGTCGAGGTCGGAGTCCGCGATCGGGATGCGCAGGTTGTCCCGGAGGAGCTTCAGGTCCTCCAGGGTGAACTTCTTCATCTGGTGCGTGGCGTTGCGCGCCGCGAAGTGCGGGCCCAGGCCGTAGCCCTTGATGGTCTTGGCGAGGATGACCGTCGGCTGGCCGTGGTGCTCCACCGCCGCCTTGTACGCCGCGTAGACCTTGCGGTAGTCGTGGCCGCCGCGCTTGAGGTTCCACACCTCGTCGTCGGACAGCGGCGCGACCAGCTCCTTCGTCCGCGGGTCGCGGCCGAAGAAGTGCTCCTTGACATAGGCGCCGTCGTTGGCCTTGTACGTCTGGTAGTCGCCGTCCGGCGTGGTGTTCATCAGGTTGACCAGCGCGCCGTCACGGTCGGCGTGCAGCAGCGAGTCCCACTCGCGGCCCCAGATGACCTTGATGACGTTCCAGCCTGCGCCGCGGAAGAACGCCTCCAGCTCCTGGATGATCTTGCCGTTGCCGCGCACCGGGCCGTCGAGGCGCTGCAGGTTGCAGTTGACCACGAAGGTCAGGTTGTCCAGCTGCTCGTTCGCCGCCACCTGGAGCAGGCCGCGCGACTCCGGCTCGTCCATCTCGCCGTCGCCGAGGAACGCCCAGACGTGCTGGTCGGACGTGTCCTTGATACCGCGGTCGCGCAGGTAGCGGTTGAACCGCGCCTGGTAGATCGCGTTCATCGGGCCGATGCCCATGGAGACGGTCGGGAACTCCCAGAAGTCCGGCATCAGCCGCGGGTGCGGGTACGACGGGATGCCGCCACCCGGTCCGGCGTGGGAGTACTCCTGGCGGAAGCCGTCCAACTGCTCGGCGGACAGCCGGCCCTCCAGGAACGCGCGGGCGTACACGCCGGGGGAGGCGTGCCCCTGCATGAACACGTGATCACCGCCACCGGGGTGGTCCTTGCCCCGGAAGAAGTGGTTGAAGCCGACCTCGTACAGGCTCGCCGAGGACGCGTAGGTCGAGATGTGACCACCGACACCGACACCGGGTCGCTGCGCGCGGTGCACCGTCATCGCCGCGTTCCACCGGATCCAGGCCCGGTAGCGGCGTTCCACCTCCTCGTCACCGGGGAACCACGGCTCCCGTTCGGTGGGGATGGTGTTGACGTAGTCGGTGCTGGTCAGCGACGGGACGCCGACGTGGCTCTCCCTGGCCCGTTCGAGCAGCCGCAGCATCAGGTAGCGGGCGCGCTGCTGCCCGCCGCCCTTGAGCGCGGCGTCGAACGACTCCAGCCACTCCGCGGTCTCCTCCGGGTCGATGTCGGGGAGGTGGGCGGCCAGACCGTCACGGATGACGCGTACCCGCTCGGGGGGGTTCTGCGGGGCCAAGGGATCTCCTCGTTCCGGGGTCTTCTGACTCCCATCGTTGCCGGACGGACACTCTCCCGTCACCGCTACCGGTGAGTAGTTCTGGATCGTGTCCCTCGCGCGCGCGGATAGGAGGTGTGTAGAGCGTGCCTCATCCAGTTGGGGGACTGCATCCGGGGGTACCCGATGCGGCGTGTCTTGGCCCTTACGGTTGCGCGTGGCAGGGCTGACAGTGTTCGCTAGCCGCGACTGGTAGTGACATCGCGCGGCAGTCGTACCCCGACTGCCGCTCTTGTGTACTTGGAGGAGTGGAAGCCGTGGTCGCCGCGGAAGACGCCGGCAAGATCGGTGTCGCCGACAGGCTCGGGATCGAACCGGGCAGCGTGGTCCAGGAGATCGGCTGGGACGAGGACGTCGACGACGACCTGCGTGCCGCGATCGAGGAGCGGGTGGGCGGTGATCTGCTCGATGAGGACTCCGACGAGGTGATGGAAGTTGTCCTGCTGTGGTGGCGCGACGACGACGGCGACCTCGCCGACGCCCTGATCAACGCCACCACGTCGCTGGCCGACGACGGCGTGATCTGGGTGTTGACGCCCAAGACCGGGCGGGCCGGTCACGTCGAGCCGAGTGACATCGCCGAGGCCGTGTCCACCGCGGGGCTCGCCCAGACCTCCAACATCACGGTGAGTGGTGACTGGTCGGCGACGCGCCTCGTCTCGCCGAAGTCGGCCAAGACGAAGCGCTAGCCGAGACGAGGCCCCAGCCCTGGCCCTAGCCGAGACGAAGGGCGCACGGCCATGCCCTAGGCTCGACGGCGGGCTCCCCGATCGGGTGGAGCCCGTTCTTCGGGTTGCGGGTTGCGCTGTGGAGGGTTGCATGGTTCAGGTTGGTGCGGAGGCCCCGGACTTCACGCTCAACGACTACAACAAGCAGCCCGTGACGCTGTCCTCGTTCCGAGGCGAGCGCAACGTGCTGCTGGTGTTCTACCCGTTCGCGTTCAGCGGCATCTGCACCGGCGAACTGTGCCAGGTGCGGGACGAACTGGCCGCGTACGAGGACGAGAACGTGCAGGTCGTCGGCGTGTCCGTGGACACGCCGTTCAGCCTGAAGGCATGGGCCGCGGAACAGGGCTACCAGTTCCCGCTGCTGTCGGACTTCTGGCCGCACGGCCAGGTCGCCCAGGCCTACGGCGTGTTCAACGAGAAGGCCGGCCTGGCCAACCGCGGCACGTTCCTGATCGACACCGCGGGCGTGATCCGGTACGCCGAGGTCAACGCCCCCGGCGAGCCCCGCGATCAGGAAGCCTGGAAGAAGGCCGTCGCAGCCCTGGCCTGATACCTTCCCGACGCCGGTCCGCCGGCGCCCGGGGGCGCGTAGCTCAGCGGAAGAGCACTCGGTTTACACCCGAGCGGTCGCAGGTTCGAATCCTGCCGCGCCCACTGTGTCCTGCGGGGGGTGCAACCCCCGCGCACCGCCCGGCGGGCTCCGCCCCCGGACCCCGCCGGGGCTCTCACCCCTGACCCCGACCTCAGGGGCTCCACTGCAGCGCTTACGCGCTCGCGCTCCGCCTCGTGGTCTATACGAAAAATTTCGTCTTTATGGTTTTGAGATCACCGTCGCGCACGGTCTGTAACGTCCATCCCTCCGGTCGCGATTCTCGGCGTACATAGAATTTCGGGGATCGGTTTCATCGCGCTGTTCGGCACCAAGAAGATCCTCGCCGGAATTGGTGTCGGGCTCTGCGTCCTGGCCATCGTCTTCACGGTCTTGGCCCAGGCAGCTGCGGTGAAGGGTTTCGACGAGATCATCGACGGAACCACCAACGAGGGCCGGGTGGGCGGCACCACGGCCGAGGTGACGTCTGAGGCACCGAAGGACTCACCCACCTGGGGGCAGCGCTACACCTGGGAGAACGGGCTGGCGGTCGAAGTCTCCGCGCCCGCGGCGTGTACGCCCGGTCAGCACGCGCTGCCGTCGAACGTGGCCCGCGCGGTGAAGCTCACCGTGACCGTCTTGAACGGTACGGACCAACCGTTCAACGCCGGGATGCTCTCGATCGGCAACGACGTCCAGTTCGATGGCCGGAGAGCCGAGGCTGTTTACGACGCCAACGGCCCCTGCGGACACGGCGGTGTCGAGAACGTCACCGTGCTGCCCGGCAAGAGCTATGCGTACGACATGGCGTTCGCCGTCGGGGCGCAGCCGGGCGAACTCCAGATCGCCTTGCAACCCGACTTCCGTTCCGACAAGGCCGTTTTCGTCGGTCAGGCGTAGTAAGGGGGAGCGAGCAGTAAGGCGGTCGGGCGCAGGTGCGCGGTCGAGGCTGTCGAGGCTGGTCCGTGAAAAGGATTTCGGAGAACTGAAGTTCCGCGCTGTGGCGGCGGAGTTCTTCGGCCGGACGCAGCAGGTCGACCAAGGCCGGGGTGAACAGCTCGTCCGCCTGCTGTCGGACTTCTGGCCGTACGGCGAGGTGGCGCAGGCCTACGGCGTGTTCAACGAGAAGGCGGGCCTGGCCAACCGCGGCACGTTCCTGATCGACACCGCGGGCGTGATCCGGTACGCCGAGGTCAACGCCCCCGGCGAGCCCCGCGATCAGGAAGCGTGGGAAAAGGCCGTCACAACCCTGGCCTGATACCTTCCCGACGCCGGTCCGCCGGCGCGTAGCTCAGCGGAAGAGCACTCGGTTGCACCCGAGCGGTCGCAGGTTCGAACCCCGCCGCGCCCACTTACGGATGACCGCACTCACCGGAGGGCCGGGGCCATCCGCCGTTCAGGCCGGTGATCGGCCGAAGGCCACCACCGGGGGGTAAACAATCGCGACGCGCACTGCAGTGCAGCTTGCGCTGCACCTGCGGTGTGATCTACCGTGATGTCACTGCAAGGGGAGTCGTGGAAGCGAGCGCTCCTGGCGCGGAAATAGAGACGGCCCCGTCGCCGGGGCCGTCGGGCCAGGGCTGCTCACCCTGGCGTGGTGTGTCCTCAGCATACCTCAGAAGCCGCAATCCACCCACGGAAGGTGCGTCGTGACCCGCGTCGCTGTCTACGTTGACGGCTTCAACCTGTACTTCGGCCTCCGTGCCAAGTACGGCCGGAAGTACCACTGGCTCGACCTTGAGGCGCTGGCGACCAGCCTGCTCCGTGAGGGGCAGACTCTGGCATCGGTCAACTACTTCACCGCCCGCGTCCGTGGGGATGTGGACGGTGGACAGCGGCAGTCCGATTACCTGGACGCGCTCGGAACCGCCAGTTCGCGCGTGACGATCCTGGATGGCCGCTTCCAGGAAAAGGTGCGCCGGTGTCGTGGGTGTGGTGACAGCTGGACCGTCTTCGAGGAGAAGGAGACGGACGTCAACATCGCGATCGCGATGCTGTCCGATGCCGTCCAGGACCGGTTCGACACCGCCCTGGTGGTCTCCGCGGACAGCGACCTGTGCCCCGCGGTGCGAGCGACGAAGAGCCTGTTCCCGGCCAAGCGGATCATCGCCGCCTTTCCCCCGCGCCGGCACTCGGCCGAGCTGAAGCGGGTGGTCGACGGCTACGTGCACATCGGCGACGACAAGGTCCGTCGGGCCCAGTTGCCGGACGAAGTCGTCACCGCGGCGGGCCTGGTCCTGCGGCGGCCGAAGCACTGGACCTGAGAGAGCAGCGTCATGTCGGATGCGCGCACCACCATCTCCGAGATCGCTCGTCACATCTCCGTTTCGCTCCAGGCGGTGAGCAACTGGCGTCGTCGGCATCCGTCCTTCCCGCGTGCTGTGAGGGTCGGCGGCGGCGAGGTGTTCGAGGTCGGGGAGGTCGCGAAGTGGCTTGATGATCGAAAGATCCCGAAGAAGGACCTCCGACCTCGGGAACTGCCGGGGGCGACTTACGGCGAGCGGTTCCGCGTGGCGTTGAAGATCGAAGGGCGCATCGACGACCTCGCCGACGTCGACGTGTGGGGAGAACTCCTGCGCCTGCGCGGGACGCTGGACGTCGAGTCGTTCGCCGAAATCGTCTTCACATTGCTGTACTTGGCGTTCGTGGACGAGAGCACGTGGAGCGACATCCTCGCGGCCGAAGACGAGGACCTTCCCCACCTGCTTCGCGGCGCGACCCTGAAGCACCGGGGGCTGGGTGAGCTCTACAAATCCGTGCACTCGATCACTGAGGACCACCGGCACAACGATCGACTGGTGAACCTGGTCCGGCTCGTCCACCGGGTCAAGGGCGTCGATCGCGGCGCCGGGGTGTTCGAGTCACTGGTGGACCGGCTGCTCGCCGTCATCGGCAGGGGAGACGGCACGGTCCACACGCCTCCGGAGGTTGTCCGACTGCTCGCGACGGTCCTCGATCCCGGTGTGGGAGCCACGGCGTCCGATCCCTGTTGCGGCTCTGGCGAGCTCCTGGCAGGGGTGGCCCAACACGTCTCATTGCATGGCGCTGACGCGAGTGCCTGCTCGTTCACCGGTTCGGCTCTCGCACCGCGAACCGCGGCACTCGCCTCGATGAACCTCCTGATGCGGGGCGTCCGAGCCGAGGTGGACGCGAAGGCCGACCAGAGGGTGCGGTTCGGCGAGCACATCCCCAGCGGACGCCACGACATCGTGCTGACGAACCCGCCGTTCGACATGAAGAGCGTGCCGGGAACCGTGGGCTTCTCCGGTCCCTACGGGCCGCTTCCACCGAACAAGACCAACTTCGCCTGGCTCCAGCTCGCGGTGTCGACCCTCAACGAAAGAGGCAGTGCGGGTGTCGTCATGCCGGGCAGCACCCTGTTCGCATCGGGTGCGGAACAGCGGATCAGGGCGAGGATGGTCGACGACGGAGTGGTCGAGGCGATCGTCTCCCTTCCCTCGCACCTGTTCACGTCGACTGCCATCCCGGTCACCATCTGGGTACTCAGCAGACGGTCCAGGGCACGAGCGGACGAGATCCTCCTGGTCGACGCGAGCGGGCTCGGGCGTATGACGAGCCGGACCCAACGGTCCTTGTCGGCCGAGGAGTGGTCGCTCATCTCGGGCACCGTCGGCAACTGGCGGGCCGGGAAGGACCACGAGGACGTGCCGGGGTTCTCCGCGTCCGTCCTTCGGCAGCGCATCCGCGACCAGGACTACGTGTTGGTCCCGGCGAGGTACGTCGGCGCCCGGTCCACCGCTCCGGCGACGTCGGACAAGTCAATTCGCGAACTGCGTGACGAACTGATTCACCTGGAGTGGCAGGCCGCCGAGGTGGACGCCGTGGCGAGAGAGCAACTGGACGGGTTGAAGCTGTGGATTCGCTGATCGGTCCGGTTCCCGAGGGTTGGGTGCAACGCCCGTTGGGCGAACTCGCCGAGATAACCACCGGGCCCTCGGCGATACATGCGGCGCTGGTCGACGACGGGTCCGCCGACGTGCCGGTCGTGATGCCGAAAGATCTGCGCCACAACAGGATTCCGGATCGTCCGGCGTCGGGCGTGGCCCCGGACTCCGCTCGTCAGCTGTCGCGCTACGCGCTGCGCCGCGGCGACATCGTCTGCCTCCGGACGGGCCGACTCGGTCGTCAAGGGCTGGTGGAGGCGGAACAGGAAGGGTGGCTGTTCGGTCCGGGTTGCCTGAGGGTGCGGATGCGGTCGGAGGTGTACCCGGCCTACGTCGTGTACTACCTCGGCCATCCCGCGGTGCAGGACTGGATCGTGGGGAACGCGCGTGGTGGGGTGATCCCCACCCTCAGCACCAGGATGCTCGGCTCGTTGCCCGTGGTGGTTCCGCCGGCCGACCTCCAAGCACAACTGGGCGATGTGCTCGCGGCTCTCGACGACAAGGTCGTGGTCCACGAGCGGATCAGCACCACGACCGCGTCCTTGCGAGACGCGCTTCTCCTCCGGTTGTTGAACGGAGCTTCGGAATAGTCCCGGTGTCCGAGGAGATCGACCAGCTGCCGAGGCGGGCGGGGGAACCCTGGTCGTAGCCGGGCGTGGCCCGGTCAGACGGCTCGCTCGCGTTCTTGGTCGATCTCGTGCCAGCGGCCCTCACAGAGGCGGTAGACACGGCCGTCGAGGGTGGTCTCGAAGGTGATCCAGCGGTCCATGGGGATGGGATTGGTGAGCAACTGCTCGCGGGCCTTGTCGGCGCACGGGATCAGTCGGGCCTGCTTCAGCTCGTCGGTACGCGCGAACTCGGGCACGCGGGCGAACCGGGTGGTGATCACGGTGACGTCCAGCGCCGGGTCCAGGGGTAGCGGGCCGTAGCCGCCCACGTTGTTGGTGCGGAACGACACCGTTTCGCCGGCCCGGCTCACGGCGGCGTCGGGCCAGCGCAGGCCCAGTGGGCCGAACCGGGTGTTGCCGCCCAGTGCCACCGCCAACCTGCGTTCCAGCACGGGCACCAGCAGGTCGTCTTCGGTCAGCGTGGTCTTGTCGCTTTGTTCGGTGATGTGGTCAATGGTTTTCACGTCGGCCCGGAGCTCCTTCGATGCGCATAGCTGAAAACTATTCGGAAAAGTCCGTCTCAGTTGGTTGAAATAATGGCACACCAAAGAGTGAAGTGGGTCACGCGGCGTGGTTCGGTCGGTGAGTGGCACGGGGTTGGTCCAGTGGCGGAACCGCCATCCGTGGCCGTTGAAGTGCGGTGATACGGCCGGGTGGCATGTCCGCCCACGCTGAGGTGCACGGCTGGTCGAATCGGGTGAGAGTGCACAACCTGATGTCACTCGGTCGGGTGAGGGGCATATTCAACCGGTGATCGCCCCGAGGTGGAATAGTAGATCCGGCACCGTGTCGGCCCGGTTATCGGTGTCGATGAATTGCTTGACTGGCCGGTTTGAGGGGTGACTGGACCGTTCGGCGCACGGGGGCGTCCGCTTGCCCCTGAGGTGGGCCGGATGGGTCATTAGGGGTTGCTGACCACGTCCCCCTATGTGGCATCCCCCCTATGCGAGAGCGGTCCGAGGACGTAACTTCCACACATGTCGCCCAGGGCCGTCACCGCGGTGGTCGGTGTTGCGTTCTTCCTGGCCGGGTTGCTGATCATGTTGTTGCCCCTGTCCACCGACTCGCCATCGGGCTTCGCGGTCGCCTGCGGCAACAGTGTGGGGATGGGGTACGACGACGTGGTGGTCGAGGCCGAGGGCCTTGCGTTCGTCGAGATCTGCGGTCGGCTGCGCATGGAGCGGTTGGCGTGGGCCGCTCCTGTCGCCGTGTTGGGTGTTCTGCTCGTGGCCGGGAGCATCGTGGTCAGGCGGAGGTCGTCGGCGTAGCTACCTACGAGTAGCTTCTACCGCATGACGTGGATGGTCTACGGAGCCAACGGGTTCACCGGCACGCTGGTCGCCGAGCTCGCGGTCGAGCGCGGGCTGCGGCCGGTGCTGGCCGGGCGGTCCGCCGAGAAGGTGCGTCCGCTGGCCGAACGCCTGGGGCTGGAACACCGGGTCTTCGGCCTTGAGGACGCCGTGGACGCACTGCGGGACATCGACGCGGTCGCCCACTGCGCCGGCCCGTTCTCGGCCACCTCGGGACCGATGGTCGACGCCTGCCTCAAGGCGAAGACCCACTACGTCGACATCACCGGCGAGATCGACGTCTTCGAAGCGGTGAGCCGACGGGACCGCGAAGCCGAGGACGCCGGCGTGGTGCTGCTGCCGGGCGCCGGGTTCGACGTCGTCCCCACCGACTGCATCGCGGCCATGCTGCACGCGGCGCTGCCCACGGCCACGCACCTCGACCTGGCGTTCCTCGTCCAGGGCGGTGCCAGCGCGGGTACTGCACAGACTGCCGTGGAGGGGTCGGGTGGCGGGGGACGGGCGCGCGTCGACGGCGAGATCCGCAGTGTGCGGCTCGGGCACCGCCGCCGCACCGCGCACTTCCGCGACCGGCCCCGTGACGTCGGCGCCATCCCGTGGGGCGACGTGAGCACGGCCTACCGGTCCACCGGCATCCCGAACATCACCACGTTCACCACGTTCCCCGGCGTGCTGGGCACGCTCCAGCCGCTCGCCGCGCCACTGCTGCGCACCGGCCTGGTCCGGCGGCTCGGCAAGGCGGTGGCGCAGCGCATCGGCGGCCCGAACGACGCCACCAGGGCCCGGACCCGCTGCGAGGTGTTCGGCGAGGCCTGGGACGGGCAGGGCAACCGGTTCCGGGCGGCGCTCACCGGCCCGAACGCCTACGACCTCACGGCGGACTCGGTGGTCAAGGCCGTCCAACGCCTCGACGACGTCACGCCTGGCGCGCACACGCCGTCCAGCGCCTTCGGAGCGGACTACGTCCGGGCGTTGGACGGCGTGGTGGTCAGCGACCCGACACCGGCAGCCGGGCCGCCCTCAGCGGGAGGACAGCAGTGAGGTGATCTCCTGCGCCGCGCCGCCGGCTTCGAGCAGGTGGTGCAGGTTCTCCGGCAGCACGTCGCCGCGCTTCTGCACGGCCTGCGCGTACAGCCGCCCGGCGCGGTAGGACGAGCGGACCAGGGGACCGGCCATGACCCCGGAGAACCCGATGGCCTCGGCGGACTCCTTGTGCGTCACGAACTCCTCCGGCTTCACCCACCGCTCCACCGGGTGGTGCCGCGGCGAGGGCCGCAGGTACTGCGTGATGGTGATGATCTCGCAGCCCGCGTCGTGCAGGTCCCGCAACGCCTCGGTGACCTCGTCCGGCGTCTCGCCCATGCCCAGGATCAGGTTGGACTTGGTCACCAGACCGGCCTCGCGGGCCGCGGTGATGACCTCCAGCGACCGGTCGTAGCGGAACGCCGGGCGGATGCGCTTGAAGATGCGCGGCACGGTCTCCAGGTTGTGCGCCAACACCTCGGGCCGCGACGAGAACACCTCCGCCAACTGCGAGGGCACCGCGTTGAAGTCCGGGATCAGCAGCTCGACGCCGGTGCCGGGGTTCATCGCGTGGATCAGCCGGACGGTCTCGGCGTACAGCCACGCGCCGCCGTCCTCCAGGTCGTCGCGCGCCACACCGGTCACGGTCGAGTACCGCAGACCCATGGCCTGCACGGATTCCGCCACCCGCCGCGGTTCATCGCGGTCGAGGTCGGCGGGCTTGCCGGTGTCGATCTGGCAGAAGTCGCACCGACGCGTGCACTGCTCGCCACCGATCAGGAAGGTGGCCTCCCGGTCTTCCCAGCACTCGTAGATGTTGGGACAACCGGCTTCTTCGCACACCGTGTGCAAGCCCTCGCGTTTGACCAGGCCCTTGAGCTCCCGGTACTCGGGGCCCATCTTCGCCTTGGTCTTGATCCACGAGGGCTTCTTCTCGATGGGCGTTTGGCTGTTGCGAACTTCCAGCCGCAGCAGCTTCCGACCTTCAGGTACGACGGTCACGACTTCAACCCTACGTCACGAGGGGTCCGGTTCGACGCCCGTGAGTTTGGCCGTCAAGTCCCACAACCGGCTGGCCGCGAGGTCGTCCCGGGCCGCCGTGGTGGACGCCGCGGGGGCGGGGTGGCCGCGCATCTCGCGGAAGCCGTCCGGCCCGTAGTAGGCGCCCGCCCGCGCGTCGGGCGACGTCGCCGCGTAGAGCTGCGGCAACGCCCCCGTCTCGACGGACTGCGAGAAGAAGTCGGTGACCCTGGCGCCCAGCCCGAGCAGTGGGTTGCCCTGGGCACGGGCCATGGTGGCGCTCAGCTCGGTGGAGGTGAGGCCGGGGTGGGCAGCGACGGACGTCACGTCCACGTCCGCGGTCCGGGTGCGCCGGCCCAGCTCCCGCGCGAACAGCAGGTTCGCCAGTTTCGACTGCCCGTAGGCGCCCCACGCCGAGTACCGGCGCACCTCGTAGTTCGGGTCGGCCAGATCGACGCGGCCCGCCTGGTGGGCCAGGCTGGCGACGGTGACCACACGCGCGCCCGGACGGGTGCGCAACGCGGGCATCAGCAGCCACGTCAGCGCGGCGTGGCCGAGGTGGTTGGTGCCGAACTGGCGCTCGAAGCCGTCGGCGGTGCGCCCCAGCGGCACCGCCATCACGCCGGCGTTGTTGACCAGCACGTCCAGCGCGTCACCGGTGCGTTCCCGCACCAGGGAAGCCGCCTCGCGGACGGAGGACAGGTCGGCCAGGTCCAGCGGCACCAGCTCGGCCTTGCCTCCGGTCGCGAGGACGCGCTCCAGCGCGCGCCGCCCGCGTTCGGCGGACCGACAGGCGAGCAGGACGTGCGCGCCCTTGCCCGCCAGCACTTCCGCGGTGCGCAGGCCGAGGCCCGAGTTGGCCCCGGTCACCAGCACGGTCCGCCCGGTCTGGTCGCGGATGTCCGCGGTATCCCATTTCCTGGGAGTCCACTTCGGCATGACCTAATACCTACAGGTGATCAGGCGCTCTTGGCGAGCCTGCGGTGCCGGCCGGGGACGACGGCGGCAGCGGGCCCGCTGCGGATCAGGCTCGCGAACGCCGCGCCGACGCGGGCGATCTCCGCGCCCGGCTCGGACAGTTCCGCCAGGCCCGCGGTGAGCGCCAGCAGGCTCTGCTCGCGCTCGACGGCCTCGGTCGAGGTCAGGTGCGCGTCGAGCACGGCGCGCAGCACCGGCTGCTCGGCGGCCAGCTCGCGCCACGTGCGCGTGACGGTCTCCACGCGGTCGTCGGCGCTGTCCCCCAGCGCCGTGCCGAGCCGCCCGGTGAGCTGCTGCATCCAGCGGTAGTGCAGGGCCAGGAGCAGTTCGTCCTCGGTGGCGAACAGCTCGCGGTCGAACGTCAAGGGTGCCGCCGGGTTCCCGGCCGCGGCGCGGAGCACGGCGTCCAGAGCGTCACGCCGTCGGTAGAAGTCGGTCCAACTCATGATCACGCCTCCTCACGGGGTGATCGACGTCATACCTCAAGTCTTTCGCATACCGTCGGTATGGCCGATGCCGTGAACATACCACGGGTACGTACTCTCGGTATGTCGTACGGTTGTGAACGTGGTGACAGTGCGATCCAGGCGGTTGGAGTACTCGGAGTCGACGAGGCAGGCCCTCGTGGACAGTGCCGTCGAGCTGTTCACCAAACGGGGGTACGCGGGCACCTCGCTGGACGAGGTGGCCAAGCGGGCGCGGCTCACCAAGGGCGCGCTCTACCACCACTTCAGCGGCAAGCAGGCGCTGTTCGAGGCCGCCTTCGACTCGGTCGAGAACACGTTCATGCGCAAGCTCGGCGAGATCGTCAGCGCGCCCGGCGACCCGTGGGACACGGCCATCGCGGGCCTGCGCGCGTACGTCCGGGTCTGCCTGGAGCCCGCCTACCAGCGGATCGTGATCCACGAGGCGCCGGTGGTGATGGGCTGGGAACGCTGGCGCGAGGCCGAGGAGCAGTTCAGCTACGGCCTGCTGCGCGGCACCATCGAGGTCCTGGTCACCTCGGGCGTGCTGGAGCAGTTGCCGGTGGAGACGATGAGCAGGCTGCTGTTCGGCGCGCTGTCGGCGGGCGCGAGCACGATCGCGGGCGCGTCCGATCCGCGCAAGGCCAGCGCCGAGGTGGAACGGACGATTGTCCGGGTGGTCGAAGGGCTCCGGGTCCGCCCGGACGCACCGAACACCGTGCCACCGGAGGAGAAGCGGTCGCGCGCCCGTCGCCGGTAGTGGCGTTCGAGACGCGGGATCGCGGCGCCGTCGCCGGGGCGACTAGCGTGACGGCGGTGGAACTCCGGATCTTCACCGAGCCCCAGCAAGGGGCCTCTTACGACGAGCTGCTGACGGTGGCGCGCACGGCCGAGGCCGCGGGCTACGGCGCGTTCTTCCGTTCCGACCACTACCTCAAGATGGGCGACGGCGACGGTCTGCCCGGACCGACCGACGCCTGGATCACCCTCGCCGGCCTGGCCCGCGACACCGAGACCATCCGGCTCGGCACGCTGATGACCGCCGCGACGTTCCGCCACCCCGGCCCGCTGGCGATCGGCGTGGCGCAGGTGGACCAGATGTCCGGCGGCCGGGTCGAGTTCGGCCTGGGCGCGGGCTGGTTCGAGGCCGAGCACACCGCGTACGGGCTGCCGTTCCCGTCCACTGTGGAGCGTTTCGAGCGGTACGCGGAGCAGTTGGAGATCGTCACCGGCCTGTGGAACACGCCGGTCGGCGAGACGTACGCCTTCGCGGGCAAGCACTACGAGCTGGCCGACTCACCCGCGCTGCCCAAGCCCGCGCACAAGATCCCGATCCTGGTCGGCGGCACGGGCCGCAAGCGCACGCCCGCGCTGGCGGCGAAGTTCGCCGACGAGTTCAACCTGCCGTTCCAGAACGTGGACGCCGCCGTCGAGCTGCTCGCCCGGGTCGACGCGGCCTGCACGGCGATCGGCCGCGACCCCGCCGAGATCTCCCGGTCGGTGGCGCTGGTGGTGTGCGTCGGACGTGACGACGCGGAGGTCGCACGCCGGGCCGCCGCCATCGGCCGCGAGGTGGACGAACTGCGCCAGAGCGGCCTCACCGGCACGCCCGCCGAGGTCGTGGACAAGCTCGGCACGTGGCGCGAGAAGACCGGCATCAGCCGGGTCTACCTCCAGGTGCTCGACCTGGCCGACCTGGACCACGTGGAGCTGGTCGCGAGTTCGGTCGCGCCTCAGCTGCGCAGCTGACCGGCCACGTCCGACGCGGCGGTGAGCAGGACGAGCACGGGGATGGTGGCCGCGGACCGCAGCCGGTAGCTCCCGCGCTTGTCCTGCTCCACCACGCCGGACGCCGTCAACGCCTTCAGGTGGTGGTACAGCTGGCCGGTCGACCCGAGCCCGGCCGCCTCCTGCAACGCCGTGGCGGGCTGGCCGCCGTGTTCGAGCAGGGTGCGCACGATCTCCACCCGCACCGGGTGCGCCAACGCGGACAGCACCTCGATCCGGGGCCGGTCCGCCAACGACAGCGCGCGCTCCGGCGTCACGTCGATCCGCCACGTGAACCGGCCGTCGCCCAGCGCCACCCGACCGCCGTAGCCGAACGCGCCGGTGCTGCTCTCCGTCTTGGGCGTGCTCTCGGTTTTGGGCACGTTCCCCGTCCGGGGCGCGTCCCCGGTTCCGGGCAGCTCGACCGTCTCCCGCTCGTCGTCGCCCTCCAGCGCCGCCACGCGCTGTTCCAGCTCGGCAAGTCGCTGCACCAGGTCCACCGCTGCCATCCTACGAGAGGCTGACTTGGAATTCTCGCAGTACAGCGGGCTCCAGCAGGGCCTTTCGCGTCAACGCCACCAGCTCGGCGGCCCGGCCGTACCACTGCTCGTCGACTTCCTCGGTCAACACCGCCGCGCTGCCGATCCGCCCGTCCGCCCAGCGCACGCCGAAGCCGACCGTGATGATGCCCGGTAGCGACCCGCCCTTGAACCCGATGCCCACTACACCCGGCGGCGGTTCGTGACCGTGTTCGAGGTGGGCGCGGGCGATCGGCACGTCGGTCATCACCCGGTGTGCCCGGTTCAGCGCCGCCGCCGTGCCCGACCACGTGCCGCGCGCCCAGGGCCGTTGGCCTTCGTAGGTTTTCGGGATGTGCGGGAACTTCCCGATCACCTCAAGCTGCAACTGCGGGTCGTGCAGGTACTGCTGCACGTCCACCCGGCGCTCGAGGATGAAGTTCAGCACTTCGCCGAGGATCTCCGGGACTTCCAGGACCGGCCACCGGGCCGCGGTGGCCTGGATCAGCGCGTCGCCCAACCGGTAGCGCAGGAAGTCCGTCGCGGCGTTGTCGCTGTACCGGATCATCACCGCGGCCAGGTCGTCCAGGGTGACGAACCGGTGCGGGTCGTCGGCGGTGACGCCGTTGGCGGACGGGATGCCCAGAGCACGCAGGGACGCCTGGTGCGCGCCGCCGTCCAGGCCCAGGTAGTACTGCTCCCACTCACCGACGCGCACCTTCTCGTCCGGCCGCACCAGACCGGTCTCCACGGCCTTCGCGTACGCGGCCAGGTGCACGACCTTCACCGCCGACGCCAACGGCTGGCGCTCGTGCGCGCGGTGTGAGACCCGGCCACCCCGGCCGTCGTCCAACACCACGGCGACGTGCTGCGGGTTGGCCCGGAACCACGCCGGCCAGTCGTCCGGCTGAGAGATGGCACTGGCCGGCGCGACCGGCAGCAGCGCGGCCGCGCCCGCCGCCCCGCAGGCGAGCAACAGGTGCCGTCGGGTCAGGAGCACGACGAAACTCCCCTCTGGTAGTCCGTAATTCCGGAATACTAGAGGGGAGGGGTCGTGGTTGTCAGCCGGTTTGCCGGCCTCCGCCCGTCAGGTCGTCGGCGTCAGCCCGTCTGGACGGCGAACGTCACGCCGGCGGCGATCGGCCGGTCCCGGACCAGCGCGCGGTCGGCCAGCGGCAGGTCACCGTTCAACGCGTCGATCACCGCCTGGCGGGCCAGCGGCAGCACCTCCGCCACCGTCACGTCCCGGTCCAGCTCGTGCGACAGCGACGCCACCCCGGCGTCCCGGATACCGCACGGGATGATGTCGCCGAACGCGCCCAGGTCGGCGTTGCAGTTGATCTCGAACCCGTGCATGGTGACGCCGCGCTGCACCCGGATCCCGATGGCGGCGATCTTGCGCTCCCCGCCCTTGTCGTCGGCCGGGAGCCACACGCCGCTGCGGCCCTCGACCCGACCGGTGCGCACGCCGAGCTGATCGCACACGTGGATCAGGGCCTGCTCCAGGCGGCGGACGTACTGGACCACGTCCAGCGGCTCGTCCAGCGCCACGATCGGGTAGCCGACCAGCTGGCCGGGGCCGTGCCAGGTGATCTTGCCGCCCCGGTCCACGTCGATGACCGGGATGTCGCCACCCTTGGGGCGCTCCTCGGGTTGGGTGCGCCGCCCGCAGGTGTAGACGGGTGGGTGCTCCAGCAACAGCATCGTGTCGCCGATCGCGCCGTCCGCGCGTGCCTCGGCGAGTTCGCGTTGCAGGTCCCACGCGGCCAGGTAGTCGATGGTGCCCAGCTCACGCACGTCGATCGGGTCCGTCGAGGCGCGGCAAGAGAGGTCAGGACTGCTCACGTCTCGACATTACGCCCACGGGTAGCAGCCGCAGGGCACGGGCGACGACCAGCCCGACCCCGACCACGGCCAGGACCGCGCCGACCGTGTCGGTGAACCAGTGCATCTCCAGCACGACCCGACTGGCCGCCGTGAGCACGACCGCCGTGCAGGCCAGCGCGATCGCGTGCTTGAGGTACCGCCGCGCCAACCACGCGCACAACACCACGCCGGTGAACGCGACCGACGTGACCGCCGTGACGTGCCCGCTCGGGTAGGCCCACTTCGGGTAGTCGATCGGCCGGAGCCGCTGGTAGCCGTACCGGGCGAGCAGCGTGGACCAGCAGGCCGCGAGCAGCACGGCGGCCCGCACCAGCAGCAGGTCCTTGGCCAGCAACGCCCGTAAACCCAACGACAGCAGCGCGATCGTCGCCAACCCCGGGCTGAGCACGAAGCTCACCACCGCCGCCGAGTGCTCGAAACCCGGCCCCAGGTCCACCGCGGCCAGGCGCAACCCCTGGTCCAGCACCGGGGGCTCGTCGCGCACCCGCAGCCCGAGGACCATGGACGCCAGCGCCAGCACGGCGCCGACCATCGCGCCCATCACCCGGCGAGGGCCGCCGCCACGGCGGCCCCGAGGGCGGGGTGCAGGAACTGGAAGCCGCGGTGTTCGAGCACCCGCGGTACCGCCCGTTGACCGCCGAGGAGACCTTCCTCGGCCATCTCGCCGAGCACGGCCTTCAACGCGAACGCGGGCGCCACCCACGGCGTCGGCCGGCGCACCGCGTGCCCGATCGTGCGGGTGAACTCGGCGTTGGTGACCGGGCTGGGCGCGGTGATGTTCACCGGGCCGGCGACGTCGTGCTCGATCACGAACCGGATGGCCGCGATGGCGTCGTCCAGCGAGATCCACGGCATGTACTGGCGGCCGTCGCCGAGACGTCCGCCGAGGAACAAGGAGAACAGCGGTCTTATCTTGCCGAACATGCCACCGGACGGGCTGATGACCGGGCTCGTGCGCAGTCGGACGACGCGGGCGTGCTCGTCGGCGGGCGCGGTCGCGGCCTCCCACTGGCGGCAGAGACCGGCCAGGAACCCGGTGCCCGACGGGCTCGACTCGTCGACGATCTCGTCACCCGTGTCGCCGTAGTAGCCGATGGCACTCGCGTTGACCAGCACCGGGACGCCGCGCTCGGCGACGGCCGCGGCCAACACCTCGGTCGGCACCGTGCGGCTGTCCAGCAACACCTGCTTGCGCGCGTCACTCCACCGCTTGTCCCCGATACCCGCGCCGCACAGGTTGACCACCGCGTCCACGCCGTCCAACGCGCCGGCGTCGATCCGCCCGGCCGGCGGGTCCCACTCCCGCTCATCCGGCGCCCCCGGCCGCCGCCGCACCAACCGCAAGACCTCGTGCTCGGCACCGCGCAACGCGGCCACCAGACTGGTGCCGATCAACCCGGAAGACCCCGCGATCACAACCCGCATGGGTTGATCGTCTCGCAGCAGGGGTGCGGTTGCACAGCGGCCGAGGTGTCACGCACACCACCCACTGGGCAGCGCGGACCACACGTGGGGCTGACGTTCCTGCCGGCAGTTCCTCACCGACCGAGGGCGCGAGCCTGAAAGGTCAATCTCTCCGGGCTGCTCAGACGCACTGACGAGCGGTCGGCGTAGGTGGACCCGGTGGCCGGCTCTTGGCCGTGATCGCGCGCGAGGGCGGCCACGCTTTCCGGGTCGTCGACGCCGACGACGAGTTCCCAGCGAGAGACGGGTGCGCCAGGCCCGCGTGCCGGGACGAACTCGGCGAAACCGAGGTCGGTCCCCAGCGTGTCGCGGTAGAAGAGTCGAGCTTGGTCGGGCTGATCACAGGCGAGAACCATGCTTTGCGGCGTGAACGTCAAGTCCGGGGGGAACGCCCATCCGCTGAACTCGTGCGCTTGCCACAGTGAAAAGGCCGCGCCGACCGGATCGATCAGGGTTGCCAGGCGGCCTTGATCGCCCGCGCTGAAGGGGGCGACGATGAGCTGCGCGCCGTTCGCCACCGCCGCCTCGGTACGACGTTCGACATCATCGACCGCGATGTAGAAGGCGATGTGCGGGGGAGTGCCGAGGGGGTAGACCGGGTTCGCGAGGTCGCTGACACCGCCGATCCGGTAACCGCCGGCGGTGATCTTCGTCGCTCGACGCCAGTCGTCCTCGTCCACCGCGAAACGCCAGCCCAGGACTGCCGAGAAGAAGGCAGCGGTGCCGGGGACGTCGTGGGTCTTGAGGTCCATCCAGCAGAACGAGTTCAACGAACCGTGGTGTGTCGTCATCGCGCCGCTCCAGTCGCCTGCGAGGCGAACGATCATGCTTTCGCAGAAGTCCCCCCGCCGGGGGAACCCCTGATCTTGATCATGCCAGAAGGGCCCGACAAACCTCGGACGTTCAGCGCCGGCCTGTGGACAACTGCCGCCCGAGCGTCAGACGGCGAAGGCCGCCCCCCGGCGAACCGGGGAGCGGCCTTCGGCGGACGAACTGGAGAACTCAGAGGCCGAGGTCGGCCTCGAACGAGCCCTCTTCGAGGCGGTTCTTGACGGTGGTGAGGAAGCGGCCCGCGTCGGCGCCGTCGACCAGGCGGTGGTCGTAGGTCAGGGCCAGGTAGGCCATGGAGCGGATGGCGATGGTGTCGCCGTTCTCGTCCGTGATCACCACCGGGCGCTTCTTGACCACGCCGACGCCCAGGATGCCGACCTGCGGCTGCTGGATGATCGGCGTGTCGAACAGAGCGCCGTTGCTGCCCAGGTTGGTCAGCGAGAACGTGCCGCCGGTCAGCTCGTCGGGCGTGAGCTTGTTGGCCCGCGCCCGCGCCGCCAGGTCGCCGATCTTGTGCGACAGGCCGGCCAGGTTCAGGTCGCCCGCGTTCGCGATGACCGCGTTCAGCAGGCCCCGCTCGGTGTCGATCGCGATACCCAGGTGCTCGGCACCGTGGTACACGATCTCCTTCTTCTCCTCGTCGATCGACGCGTTCAGCACCGGGTGCTGCTTGAGCGCCTCGACCGCCGCCTTGGCGAAGAACGGCAGGAACGTCAGCTTCGAGCCCTCGCGCTGCTCGAACGCCGCCTTGGCCTTGTTCCGCAGCCGGGCGATCTTGGTGACGTCCACCTCGAACACCTGGGTCAGCTGCGCCGAGACCTGCAACGACTCACGCGTGCGCTGGGCGACGATCGACCGCAGCCGGGGCAGCTTCTGCACCGTGCCGCGCTTGCCGCTGCTGTCCACCGGCGCGGAAGCGACCCGCTGGGCGGGCGCGGACGCGGCGGCGGGCTTGGGCGCCTCCGGCTTCGGGGCCTTGGCGGCCTCGACCGCGGCCAGCACGTCCTGCTTGCGGATTCGGCCACCGACGCCGGTGCCCTTCAACGTGGCCAGGTCGATGCCGTTCTCCGACGCCAGCTTGCGCACCAGCGGCGTCACGTACGGCGCGCCGTTGGCCGACTCCTCGGCCGGGGCTTCCGGCTTCGGAGCCTCCTGCACGGGAGCGGGAGCCGGAGCGGCCGGAGCGGGAGCCGGGGCAGCGGGGGCCGGAGCGGCAGCGGCGGGAGCCGGAGCGGGCGCGGCGGCCGGAGCGGGTGCCGGCTTGGGTGCCTCCTGCGCGGCGGGCGCGGGCGAACCCGAGCCGATCACCGCGAGCTGACCGCCGACCTCGACGGTCTCGTCCTCACCCGCGCTGATCTCCAGCAGGGTGCCCGCCACCGGCGACGGGATCTCGGTGTCGACCTTGTCGGTGGACACCTCCAGCAGCGGCTCGTCGACCTCGACCGAGTCGCCGACGGCCTTGAGCCAACGGGTCACGGTGCCCTCGGTGACGCTCTCGCCCAACGCGGGCATGGTCACCGGGGTGCCCTCGGCCGGACCACCGGACGAAGCCGGAGCCTCAGCCGGAGCGGCCTCGGCCTGTGGCGCGGGCGCAGCCGCAGGGGCGGGCGCGGCCTCGGGCGTCGGCTCGGGCGCCGACTCCTCGACCGGAGCCGGGGCGGAGGACCCGGAGTCGGAGCCGTCGCCGATGACGGCCAGTTCGGCGCCGACCTCGACGGTCTCGTCCTCCTGGGCGACGATCTTCTGGAGCACACCCGCCGCGGGGGAGGGGATCTCGGTGTCGACCTTGTCGGTGGACACCTCCAGCAAGGGCTCGTCGACCTCGACGCGGTCACCCTCCTGCTTCAACCACCGGGTGACCGTGCCCTCGGTGACGCTCTCGCCGAGTGCGGGCATTTGGACGGAGAAGGCCATCGTTCGCTGACTCCTCGTGCGTAAGTCGGGGATCGGCTGACTGGGGTGCGACGGTCAGCCGTGCACGTGCAGCGGCTTGCCGGCCAAGGCGAGGAAAGCCTCGCCGAGGGCTTCTGTCTGGGTCGGGTGGGCGTGGATCAGCGGAGCCACGTCCTCGGGGTAAGCCTCCCAGCTGTAGATGAGCTGGGCCTCTCCGATCAGCTCGCCGACCCGCTCGCCGACCATGGTGACACCGACCACCGGGCCATCGGGCGCCTTGACGAGCTTGACACCACCGGCGGTCTTGAGGATCTGGCTCTTGCCGTTGCCCGCGAGGTCGTAGACGAACGTCTCCACGGAGCCGTACTTCTCCTTGGCCGCGGCCTCGGACAGGCCGACCGAGGCGACCTCGGGCTTGCAGTAGGTGACCCGCGGGATGCCCGCCTCGTCGATGACCTTCGGGTTCTGCCCGGCGATCTGCTCGGCGACGAAGATGCCCTGCTGGAAGCCGCGGTGCGCGAGTTGCAAGCCGGGCACGATGTCGCCGACGGCGTACACGTTGGGCAGGTTGGTGCGCAGCCGCTCGTCGGTGATGACGAAGCCGCGCTCGGTCTTGACGCCGGCCTCCTCGTAGCCGTGGCCGGCGGTGTTCGGGCCGCGGCCGACGGCGACCAGCAGCAGGTCGGCGTCCAGCACGTCGCCGGACTCCAGCGTGATCGACACGGTCGACTCGGTCTGGGTGGCGCCGGTGAACTTCACGCCGGTCTTGAACTTGATGCCACGCCGGCGGAACGCGCGCTCCAGCTGCTTGGACGCGTACTCGTCCTCGGCCGGGACCAGGCGGGGCAGCGCCTCGACGATGGTCACCTCGGCACCGAAGGAGGCCCACACGCTGGCGAACTCGACGCCGATGACGCCGCCGCCGAGCACGACGACCTTCTCCGGGATGAAGTCCAGGTTGAGCGCCTGGTCGCTGGTGATGATCCGGCCGCCGATCTCCAGCCCGGGCAGGCTGCGGGCGTACGAACCGGTCGCCAGGACGACGTTCTTGCCGGTGTACCGCTGACCGTCCACCTCGACGGTGTTCGGGCCGACGAACGTGCCCGCGCCCTCCACCAGGGTTACCTTGTTGGCCTTGACCAGACCCTGCAGACCCTTGTAGAGCCGGCTGACCACGCCGTCCTTGTAGGAGTTGACGCCCGCGATGTCGATGCCCTCCAGCGACGACTTCACGCCGAACTGGTCACCCTCGCGAGCGTTGTCCGCAACCTCCGCCGCGTGCAGCAGCGCCTTGGTGGGGATGCAACCGCGGTGCAGGCAGGTGCCCCCCAGCTTGTCCTTCTCGACCAGGATGACGGACAGGCCGAGCTCGGCCGCGCGGAACGCGCAGGCGTAGCCGCCCGAGCCGCCACCGAGGATCACAAGGTCGGCGGAGGTGTCGGTCACGGAATCTCCCTGGAGAGCTTGATGCCTTACTCCGCGCGGGTGCGCGCGTGTAGTTGCCATCTTGTCACTACCGTGAGAACGCCGGCGACGCGGTGTCCTGTTGGGAGGATTTGGCCCCACCTTCACACGTGCGCCGGCACCATGGTCACCAGATGTCCCGGCAGGAGGTGGCCCGGTGGGCCTGTTCGACCGTTTTCGCAGGAAGCAGCGCCCCGGCGTGCTGCGTTCGGCCTCGTCCACGGACACCGGCCACCTGGAGCAGTGGGCCGCCGCGCGCCGGGGTGTGGAGGCCTACGTCGAGCCGAAGACGACCGTGACCGAGACCACGGTCGTGCTCGTCGCGCACGACGGTGAGTGGACGCGGCGCCGGATCGACGGCACGGACGGCGCGAAGCGGCTGGCGAAGAAGCTGGCGATCCCGATCTACGACGCGGGCATCGTCGGCTACCCGAAGCGGATGCGCGAGTACTCGCGCCGCAAGAACCAGGGTTAGCCGAGCCCGTCGCACTCAGTCGAGCCCGTCCCACAGCGTCGTGACCAGCGCTTCCGGGTCGGTGCTCCAGTCGGTGAAGAAGCCGAGGAACGCGTGGTAGTGGCACGCGCCCAGCAGCAGGTCCGCGGCCGATCGCGGGTCGACGTCGGCAGGTAGCCGGCCGAGCGCCCGTTCCACCTCCAGGTACCGCGCGAGCGTTTGCGGGTGGACACCAACGTGCGCGGCGGGATGACGGTGTCCCGGGCCGACCTGGCGGCGCTGGTGCTGCGCTGCCTGGCCGACCCGGCGACCGTGGGGAAGGCGATCAGCCTGGCCGACTAGCGGCTGATCGACTGTGTGGGATCAGGGCGGGAACTAGCCGTTGGCCGCGATGTCGGCCAACACCGCCGCGAGGGTGCGCACCGGGACGCCGGTGCCGCCCTTGGTGGTGTACCCGTACGGGGCGCCGGTGTGGAACGACGGCCCGGCGATGTCGATGTGCGCCCAGGTCACGCCCTCGGCCACGAACTCGCGCAGGAACACGCCCGCGGTGAGCATGCCGCCGAACCGGTGCCCGGCGACGTTCGCGATATCGGCCACCCGCGAGTCCAGGTCACCGCGCAGCTCGTCCGGCAACGGCATGGCCCACGCCTGCTCGCCCACCGCACGCCCCAGCGAGGCGACGCGGTCGCGGAACTCCTCCGTGCCCATGACCCCGGCGGTCCGCTTGCCGAGCGACACGACCTGCGCGCCGGTCAGCGTGGACGTCTCGATCAGGTAGTCGGGCGCGTCCTCGCAGGCCCGGGTGATCGCGTCGGACAGGATCAGCCTGCCCTCGGCGTCGGTGTTGAGCACCTCGACGGTCTTGCCGCCGTACATGGTGAGCACGTCGCCGGGCCGGTAGGCGGTGCCGGACGGCATGTTCTCCGCCATCGGCGCCCACGCGGTCACCTCCAGCGGGAACTTCAGCTTCGAGGCCAGCACGACGGTCGCGATCACGGCCGCCGCGCCGCTCATGTCCGAGGTCATCTCGTCCATGTTCGCGGCGGGCTTGATGGAGATGCCGCCGGTGTCGAAGGTGATGCCCTTGCCGACCAGCGCCACCTTCTTGCCCGCCTTCGGGCCCCGGTAGGTGATCCGGACCAGGCGCGGCGGACGGCTGGAGCCGACGCCGACGCCGACGATGCCGCCGAAGCCCTGCTTGCGCAGCGCCTTCTCGTCCAGCACCTCGACCTCCAGCCCTTCGGCCTTGGCCAGGGCGGCGGCGCGGTCCGCGAACGACGCCGGGAACAGGTCGTTCGGCGGGGTGTTGATGAAATCGCGGGTCGCGGTGACGGCCTCGGCGATCGCGGTGGACGCCTTGAGCGTCGCGCGGTGCGCCCGGACGTTGCCCTCGGCCGGCGCGACGAGGTCGACGCGCGCGACCGGGCCGTTGCCCTTGTCGGACTTGTAGGTGGTGAACGAGTACGCGCCCATCACGGTGCCCTCGACGGCAGGGCCGAGGTGCAGGGCGGACAGCGTGGTGATGGCGCGCTTCTTGCCGCCCAGCGCGCGGGCGGCGGCGCCGGACGCGCGGCGGACCTGGTCCTCGGTGACGGTGCCGTCGTCGGCGGGCTTGCCGAGGCCGACGGCGAGCACGACGGGCGCACCCAGCTTGCCCAGCGTGGGCAGGGTGACGACCTCGTCGGCCTTGCCGGTGGCGCCGACGGCTTCGAGCACGTCGAGCAGCGCGCCGTCGAACGCGGCGTTCACCGCTTCGGACGCGCCCGCGAGGGCCAGGCCGTCCGGGGCCTGGAGTGTGCCCACCACCACGGCGTCGGCGGTGATGCTGCTCAGGTCACTGTCGGTGATGACCAATTTCGGCGCGGTCACTGCGGCTCCTTGACGGTGTCCTCCCGGCGCTTCCTGGTCGTGCGGCGGGATCGGGGTGGATCCTGACGAATGCTAAAGGTCCCGTTGACACAGTCGGCGGCCGCACCTTCGATAACATGGAGTAACAATTAACACGAATGGGTGTCCACCGGGTGGACGTTCGCAGTTGCTCAGTACATCTGGGACTGTGGACAGGTGACATTCTCGTCCCGTGCCGGGGCCGTGGTGCTCGCTCTTGGTGCGACGCTGGGGGCCGGTGTGTTCACCGGCTTCGCCCCTGCCGCCGCTGTTGCGGGCCCGTGGTTCCTTCTTGGGCTGGTCCTGGCCGCGGTGGCCGCGCTGTGCTGCGCGTTCTCCACCGCCGACCAGCACCGCGCCTACCCGGACGCTCCCGGTGGCTACGCCTACATCCGCAACCAGCTCGGGCGTTGGCCCGCGCGCATCGGCGGGAGCTCTCATCTGGTCGGCAGAGCGGGCATGGCCGCCGCGTTGGCCGGGATGTTCGGTGCGTATGTGGTGCCCGAACACCGGGTGGTGGGGGCGGTGGGGCTGATCGTGGTGACGGCGGTGCTTGGCGCGGTGGGTGTCAAGTGGAGTGTCCGGATGAGTGTGGCGGCGGTGGCCGTGGTGCTCGGCGTGCTGGCGCTGGTGGTGCTGGTGTGTTTCTCGGTCGCACCGCCGGATAACCCGATCGTGGGTGCCGGGGCGGACGGGTCGGATGGGTCGGCCGGGCTGGACGGGTCGGGCGTGGCGGGCGGGCCGGGCTTCGACGGGGTGATGGGCGCGTCGTTGTTGATGTTCGCGGCGTTCGTCGGTTTTGAGCGGGTCACTGCGCCGCAACGTGGTGACCGGGTGTTTTCGGCGCGGGTGTTGCATTTTGCGGTGCCGGTGGTGATCGGTGTCGTGCTGCTGGTGATGGTTGGGGTCGGTGCGGCGGTGCTGCGGCAGTTGGGGTCGGCTCGGCTGGCGCTCTCGCGTGCTCCGTTGCGGGATGCGTTGATCGTGGCCGATGGCCGTTGGCTGCTGCCGGTGCTCGGGTTCGGTGCGGCGGTGGCGGCGGTGTCGTCGCTGTTCTTCGTGTTCGCGTCGGTGCGGCGCACGCTCGTCGGCATGACCGAGACGGGCGACCTGCCGGCGATCCGGGCGGGTTGGCCGCTGGAGGTGGTGAGCGCGGTGCTGGCCGTTCTTGGCGTGCTGGCGTTGTCGCCGTCGACCGCGTTGGCGGTGGGCGCGTGCGGCACGGCGTTCTACTACGGCTTCACCAACGCGTCGGCGCGCGTGCTGTTGCAAGAGGACCGGACGTGGCCGATGCGGACGGCCTGCCTGGGGTTGGGGCTGTCGGTTCTGCTGGCCATGAGCGCGCCCGTGGACGCTCTGCTTCTCACTGGTGTCGGGCTCGCGGTGGGTACCGGACTGCTCGCGCTGGGTGGAGTACGGCAGGCCGTCGGCTGAGCTGAGGCCGATTCGGGGCCGATTCGGGGTTGATCCGACCGGATGGTCGGATGTCCGAGCGTCGGGACAGCGATTTTCCGATGTCCCAGTGGCAGCTATCGTGCTGCCATGACGACCGCGTTGCCTTTCACCCGGACCCCCAGCCCGCAGCCGGCGACCCCGGAGCGCGTTGCGCAGGTACTTGCCGAACCGGGCTTCGGGCAGCACTTCACCGACCACATGGTGACGATCCGCTGGAACAGCGAACAGGGCTGGCACGACGCCGTCGTCGAGCCCTACCACTCGCTGGAGTTGGACCCGGCGGCCATGGTGCTGCACTACGGCCAGGCGATCTTCGAAGGGCTCAAGGCGTACCGCCAGCCCGACGGCACGATCGCGTCCTTCCGCCCCGAGGCGAACGCCTCGCGCTTTCGCGCGTCGGCGCGTCGGCTGGCGATGCCCGAACTGCCCGACGAGCTGTTCCTGGGGTCGATCCGGGAACTGCTGGCTGTCGATGAGCGGTGGGTGCCGGCGATTCCCGAGGAGTCGCTGTACCTGCGGCCGTTCCTGTACGCCACCGAGAAGGGGCTGGGGGTGCGGCCGGCGAAGGAGTACCTGTACGTGCTCATCGCGTCGCCCGCGGGGTCGTACTTTGCCGGCGGGTTGAAGCCGGTGACGGTGTGGCTGTCTACCGAGTACGTGCGTGCGGCGCCTGGCGGCACGGGGGCGGCGAAGTTCGCGGGCAACTACGCGGCGTCGCTGGTGGCGCAGGCGCAGGCGGCGGACGAGGGCTGTGACCAGGTCGTGTGGCTGGACGCGGTGGAGCGGCGGTGGGTCGAGGAGATGGGTGGGATGAACCTGTTCTTCGTCCTGGGCTCGGGTGCCGACGCGCGTGTGGTGACGCCGGAGCTGTCTGGCGCGTTGCTGCCGGGGATCACGCGTGACTCGCTGTTGCGGCTGGCGTCGGACTTCGGGTACGCGGTGGAGGAGCGGCGGATTTCCACTGAGGAGTGGGAGAAGAAGGCCGGGTCGGGGGAGCTGACCGAGGTGTTCGCCTGCGGCACGGCTGCGGTGATCACGCCGGTTGGGCATGTGAAGCACGCCGACGGGGAGTTCAGCGTGTCCGGTGGTCGCACGGGTGAGGTGACCATGAAGCTGCGCAACCACCTGACGAGCATCCAGCAGGGGCTGGTCGAGGACCCGCACGGCTGGATGATGAAGATCAATTAGGCTTGGGTTGACGCCGGTTTGCGCTGAAGGCTGAAGCTCTTGGGTTGGGTCCGGCTCGATTTGACATGGGGCCCTTACGGGCACCGAAGGCAGGCTACGACCAGCCTATGGCACCCGAACCCATGTCAAATCGAGCCTCGTCGCCCACCTGCGGTTGGTTGTGGGTCGCTTTTACAGCGCGGTGATGATCAGCACCGTGAGGGTGGCGGTTTCGCAGGCTGCGCCCAGGACGTCGCCGGTGATGCCGCCGAAACGCTTGCGGGTGTGGCGGATCAGTAGCAGGACCAGGGCCGCTGCTAGGGCGACGGCGGCTGGGCCTTGCCATGGGTGCACGAAGAAACCGGCTACGGCCAGGGCTGCCCACCATGTTGCGGCTATCCATAGGGGCTGGCTGCCCGCTACCAACGCGCCCAGGCCTTCGGGGCGTGCGGCGGGGACATTTTTTAGGCAGCACAGGACGAATGCGGCGCGGCCGGCCGTGGTGGCCAGTAGCACTGCTCCCCAGTGGACGGTGGGGAACGCGGCGGCCTCGGCGCCCAGCACCACGATCAATGCCACTACGGCGAACGGGCCCGCGCCGCCGTCCTTCATCACGGCGAGCGCGCGTTCGGGAGGTCCGTAGCACCCCAGGCCGTCGGCGGTGTCGGCAAGGCCGTCGAGGTGCATGCCCCGGGTGGCCAGTGCCAGGAAGCCGACGACCAGGAAGCCTGCCAAAAGGTCGGGCAGGGTCGGGTTGGGCGTAGTCAGGGCCGGCAGGCTGAGGAGTGCGAGGAGTCCGACTACCGCGCCGCCCAACAACAAGCCCACTAGGGGCGCGAAGGCGATGGCACGGCGTGCCGCGCGCGCGTCGACCTCGCTGGGGCCGACGCGGACGGGTAGGACCGTCAGCCAGGACAGCGCCAACCGCATCAGGCGGGTCCGGAGACGCCTGCGCTGTCGAAGGTCGCCATTTCGGCCAGGATGCGGGTCGCCATCACCACTAGGGGCAGCGCCGCTACGGCGCCGGAGCCCTCGCCTAGTCGCATGTCGAACTCCAGCAACGGCTCCAGGCTCAGGTGGCCCAGTGCCAATGCGTGTGCGGGCTCGACGGAACGGTGTCCGGCCACCCACCACTCGCGGGCGCCGGGTGCCAATTCCTCGGCGACGACGGCCGCCGCGCCGACCACTACGCCGTCCAGGATCACCGGGGTCTTCCGGACCGCTGCCTGGGCCAGGAAACCGGCCATTGCGGCGATGTCGGCGCCGGACGCGGCGGCTAGCAGGGCCACTGGGTTGTTGATGACCGGGCGGGCGCGGCGCAGGGCGTCCCGGATGGCGGCGGTCTTGCGCATCCAGGCCTGGTCGTCGATGCCGGTGCCGCGGCCGACCACGGCCACGGGCTCGGAGCCGGTCAGTGCGGCGATGAGCACGGCTGCCGGTGTCGTGTTGCCGATGCCCATGTCGCCGGCGATGAGCAGGTCCGCGCCGCCGTCGACCTCGTCGTCGACCAGTTTGCGGCCGATCTCGATGGCCTGTTCGGCCTCTTCGAGGCTCAGAGCGTCCTCGCGGTCGATGGAGCCGGAGCTTCGGCGCACCTTGAAGTCGCCTACCGAGGTCTCGGAGTCCACTGCCAGGTCCACTACGCGCACGGTCGCGCCGGCTACGTTGGCCAGCACGTTCACCGCCGCGCCGCCGGCCAGGAAGTTGGCCACCATCTGGCCGGTGACCTCGGGCGGGTACGCCGACACGCCGTGCTTGGCCACGCCGTGGTCGCCCGCGAACACCACCACGCGAGGGCGGGTGAACGGGCGCGGGGGGCACTTGTCCTGGCACGCGGCCACCCAGACGCCAAGCTCCTCCAGCTTGCCCAGCGACCCGGCGGGCTTGGTGAGCACGCCGTGCCGGGCGATCGCCTGGCTGCGGGCGTCCTCGCTCGGGGGCTCGACGGGCGGGAACTCGATGGTCACCGACTACCTCCGGGTTCGCGCAATCGCAGTGGGATTCCGGCGACGACCAGCAGCACCTCGTCGCAGACCTCGGCCAGCCGCGCGTTGAGCGAACCGAGGTGATCTCGGAAGAGCCTGCCAGAGTGGGTGCTGGGCACGACGCCGAGGCCGACCTCGGCCGACACGAGGACCAGGCGGGCGCGCGTCCGTGCCACCGCGCGGACCAGTGCCGTGCACTCGTTCTCGACCTGCCCGATGCCGTGGCCCTCCCACGCGCCCGCGTCGTCCAACACGCCGTTGAGCCAGGTGGCCACGTCGTCGACCAGGATCGGCGGGTCGGTGTCGCGGGCCGCGGTGAGCAGGTTGATCAGATCGCTCGGCGCGGGCGCCTCCACGGTGATCCACGTGTCGGGTCGGCGGGCCACGTGCTGGGCGATCCGCAGCTCCCAGTCCGCGTCGTCCGGGTAGCGCCGGGCCGTGGCGGCGTAGGTCACGACGTCGTCGATCAGCAGCCCCTCGGCGTGCGCCGACTTGCCCGAACGCGCGCCGCCCAGCACCAGTGTCCGACGCGTCACACCGCACTCCATCTGTTCCAGAAGGACATACCCTGACCGGGAACGTTACCTGGCCGGCACATCGTGAGGAGGCCGTCGTGGAGTACCGGTGGCGCTATCAGGACGATCAGGGCCATGAGGTCGAGGGACCGCACATCGCCTTCGACGACCAGACCGCGGCAGAGGACTGGTTCGGCTCGGCGTGGGTCGAGTTGCGGGAGGCGGGCGTCGCCCAGGTGACGCTGCTGCGCAGCGAGTCCGAGGTCTACGGCCCGATGTCCCTCGCCCCGGCCGAGTAGACCGGCGCGAGTGCGCCGTAGATTTCCCGATCATGCGTCGAACCTTGCCCGCATCCAACTCGACGGCAAGGCCGTGATCGTGCGGAGCACCCTCCCGAAGGAGAGGGGAGCGGACGCCTTGCCGATGTGCGAAGCCGCGTACGCCGCCGCGAAGACCGCACAGGTCGAGTTCCAGTCGGTCACGGTTCGATCCTCGGGAGACGTCTCCATCGCTTCCCGGAACGAGCTTCGCGGCGAGACGAGCTGCACGGTTGTCTGAGCGCTGAACGGCCCCCGCCGGAGTCGACGGGGGCCGGGTCCGGGCGTGTGGTCAGGGCGTGACGGTGAACCGCGGGTCGTTCTCGACGACGCCTTCGAGCACGTCGTCGATCTTCTTCATCAGGTCCTCGTCCAGCTTCACGCCGGCGGCCTTGACGTTCTCGTGCACCTGCTCGGGGCGGGACGCGCCGATGATCGCGCTCGCCACGTTCGGGTTCTGCAACGTCCAGGCCACCGCGAGCTGGGCGAGCGACAGTCCCGCCTCGTCCGCCAGCGGCTTGAGCAGCTGCACCTTCTCCAGCACCTCGTCGCGCAGGAAGCGCTGGATGAACTTCGCGCCGTTCTCGTCGGTCGCGCGCGACCCCTGCGGCACCGGCTGACCAGGCAGGTACTTGCCGGTCAGCACCCCCTGGCCGATGGGGGACCAGACGATCTGGCTGATGCCCTCGCGCTCGGAGGTCGGCACGACCTGCGCCTCGATCACCCGCCACAGCATCGAGTACTGCGGCTGGTTGGAGATGAACGGCACCTTCAGCTCACGCGCGAGCGCCGCGCCGCGGGCGATCTGGTCGGCGTTCCACTCCGAGACGCCGATGTAGAGCGCCTTGCCCTGCCGCACCACGTCGGCGAAGGCCAGCATGGTCTCCTCCAGCGGCACGGTCTTGTCGAACCGGTGCGCCTGGTAGAGGTCCACGTAGTCGGTCTGGAGCCGCTTGAGCGAGCCGTCGATCGACTCCATGATGTGCTTGCGACCCAGGCCCTTGTCGTTCGGGCCGCCGGGGCCGGTCGGCCAGAAGACCTTGGTGAAGATCTCCAGCGACTCGCGGCGCTCACCGGCCAGCGCCCGGCCGAGGACGGACTCGGCCTTCGTGTTGGCGTAGACGTCCGCGGTGTCGAACGTCGTGATGCCCGCGTCCAGCGCCGCCCGGACGCAGGCCGTCGCCTGGTCCTCCTCGACCTGGGAACCGTGGGTGAGCCAGTTGCCGTACGAGATCTCGCTGATGTTCAGGCCACTGCGGCCGAGGCGTCGGAACTCCATGGCGCGGAGTCTAGTGAGAACTCGTTCGGCAAGCTAATGAACTACCGGTGGCGGTCAGACCTTGTCGCCGGGGCTGACGCGGGGCTTGGGGACGCGAAGGCGGCGCAGTTGGCTGGCGCGGATGAACGAGTACCAGCCGATGGACAGGCCGCGGCTGGTGTCGGTCGGGAACTTCAGCCGCACCCGCTTGATGACCAGCCGGCCGAGCACGAAGCCCTCCACGATCATCGCCAGCAGCATGAACGTGGTCAGCAGCGTCGCGTACTGCTGGACCGCCGGCATCGGCACGATCAGCGCCACGAACACCAGGATGGCCAGCGGCATGAACAGGCCCATGAGGTTGCGGCGCGAGTCGACCACGTCGCGGATGTAGGCCTTCACCGGGCCGCGGTCGCGGGGCAGCAGGTACTTGTCGTCGCCTGCCATCATCCGCTGTCGCCGCTCGACCGCCGCCGCGCGGCGCTCTTCCTTGGACACCTTGCTCCCGCGTGCCCGCTTCAACGCCTCGCGCTGCGTCCTCGGCGGTGGCGGCACGGGGCCGCGCCGCTTGCCCTCCGCCTCACGCCGCTTCGGTGTGGGTCGGCCCTTGGCGGGGGTGCGCGACGGATCGGCCGGGTTCACCTCCGCCGCGGTGTCCTCGGCGGTGGTCTCAGCGGCTTCGTCGGCGTTGCGGCGCAGGAACCTCACCGCACCAGAGTAGGAGATGCCCCGATAAGTACTGTTCGCCAGGTGCGAGTTGTTATTGCGCCGGACTGCTTCGGCGGAACCCTGACCGCGCGGGAAGTCGCCGAGGCCGTAGCCGAGGGCTGGCGCCGAACCGCTCCCGACGACGAGCTGCACCTGCGTCCGCTGGCCGACGGCGGCCCGGGATTCGTGGACGTCCTGCACGCCGCCCTGGGCGGCACCCTCCACACGACGACCGTCACCGGACCGCTCGGCACGCCCGTCCAAGCGCGCTGGCTGGAGCACGACGGGTGTGCGTACATCGAGTCCGCCCAGGCCTGTGGCCTGCACCTGATCCCGTCCGACCAGCGCCCGCGGACCGCCGAGACCGCCACCACCAGGGGCGTCGGCGAACTCGTCAACGCCGCGCGGGACGCCCACACGATCGTGGTCGGCCTGGGCGGTTCGGGCACCACGGACGGCGGCGCGGGCCTGCGGGAGACCGTCCAGCCCGTCACCGCCCGCCTAGTGGCCGCCGCCGACGTGGAGAACCCCCTGCTGGGTCCGCACGGAGCCGCACGCACGTTCGGCCCGCAGAAGGGCGCGTCACCCGAAGCGGTGCAACGGCTGGAGGCGCGGCTGGCCGCGATGGACGAGCTGGCCGACGTCCGCGACCTGCCCGGCGCGGGTGCCGCCGGAGGCCTCGGAGCCGCACTGATGGCCCTGGGCGCGACCGTCGCGTCCGGCGCGGGGATGGTCCGCGAGCTGACCAGGCTGGACGACGCGCTCGACCACGCCGACCTGGCCGTCACCGGTGAGGGCAGCTTCGACTGGCAGTCGCTGCGCGGCAAGCTCGTGACCGCGGTGGCCGCCGGCTCGGCGGAACGCGGCCTGCCGTGCGTGGTCCTCGCGGGCCAGGTCACGGTGGGTAAGCGTGAGGCCGCGGCGGCGGGCGTGCAGGAGTCGTACGCGGTGGCCGAGCACGCCGGATCGGTGGAGCGGAGCATGGCCGACCCGGCGGGCACGCTGGCCGACCTCGCCGCGGAGGTGGCGAGGCAGTGGTCACACCCCCGCACCTGACGGCTGTGCGACCATGGGGACAGGAACAAAGCGGGTACTACCCGTGTTGCTCGGAATAGATGCCCGCAAAGGACCTCTGAGGGAGAGCCATGACGACCGCTCAGGACGCAGTCACCTCGACTCCTGACGCCCCGCCCACCCATGGCGTGACGCTGACCGACGCGGCGGCCTCGAAGGCCAAGGCGCTGCTCGACCAGGAGGGGCGCGACGACATGCACCTGCGCATCGCCGTCCAGCCCGGTGGTTGCGCGGGGCTGCGTTACCAGCTGTTCTTCGACGAGCGCACGCTCGACGGTGACGCCCTGCGCGACTTCGGCGGCATGAAGGTCGCCGTCGACCGCATGAGCGCCCCGTACGTCGAGGGTGCCGTGATCGACTTCGTGGACACGATCGAGAAGCAGGGTTTCACCATCGACAACCCGAACGCCGGCGGCTCGTGCGCCTGCGGCGACTCGTTCCACTGATCGACCCCGCTGGAACCGCAGTAACCACGGGAAGGGCCCTCGCCACACGGCGGGGGCCCTTCCCGTTTACGCCTGACGCCGGGCAGTGAAAAGCCCCCGCCGGGGCGGGGGCTTCGACGGCTGGGGTCAGACGTAGGCGTCCAGGTCGGCGACCTGGGCGTAGTTGGCGTCGTCGACCTGCCACGGCACCGCGGCCCGCGGCTCGGGGAGGGACCTGGCCGTGCTGCGCAGCTCCTGCGGCAGTTCGGTGCAGTCCTCGATCAGCTGGTCCAGCGTGTCCGCCTCGTTGTTCCTCACAACCGCGACCGTATGCGGGCAAATGGGTTGACAAAAGCCCTACCGGACGGTAGCTGTCCGGTAGGGCGTCATCTCACGCGTGCGCGACCAGCGGCGCGGGTGCCGTCGGAGCGGCTGAGCGCGCGGTCACCTTGCCGACCACCAGGGCCACCCCCACGCCGAGGATGGTCGACACGCCGCCGACGGTGCCGACCCACTGGAGGCCGAGTCCGCTGGTCAGCACCACGCCGCCGAGCATCGGGCCCAGCGCCGCGGCCACGTTGAACGCGGAGATGTTCACGGAGGCGACCAGTCCGGACGCCGAACCCGCCTGACCCATCAGGTAGGTGTGGATCAGCGGACCGGCGGTGAAGGCACTCGCGCCCAGCACGAACACGCTCACCACGGCGGCCACCTTGCTCTCCAGCATCAGTCCCTGGGCGAGCAGCATCACGCCGAGCACCCCCAGCGGGATCGGCAGGACGCGCGCGATGTTGTGCATGGGCACCCTGCCCGCCAGCGTGCTGCCGACGAGCGTGCCCAGGCCGTACACGAGCAGCACACCGGTCACCCAACCCGGCTCGAACCCGCTCACGTCCCGCAACGCGGGCGCGACGTACGTGAACGCGGTGATCAGCCCGGTGAACGACAGGATCGTGGTGGTCAGGCCGAGCAGCACGGTCCGCTTGCCGAACGCGAACAGGCTGGCCCGCACACCAGGGTCGGGCTCGTGCGCGACCTTCGGCGTGCCCAGCACGACCCCGACCAGCCCGATCGCGGTCAACGCGCTGACCAGCACGAACGACGCCCGCCAGCCGTAGTTCTGGCCGATCAGCGTGCCGAGCGGGATGCCCAGGATGGTGGACAGCGCGACACCGTTGACGACCTTGGCGATGGCCGCGGTCTGCTTCTCCGGCGGCGCGGCGGAGATGGCGACCTGGGAGGCCACCGCGAAGAACAGGCCCTGGGCCAGCGCGGCGACCATGCGCGCCACCATGAGCAGGGTGTAGTCGTCGGCCAGGGCACTGCCCAGGGAGGCGAGCAGGGCCAGCGCCATGACGGAGATCAGGAGCTTGCGGCGCGCGATGCGCCCGGTGAACACGGTGAGCACCGGACCGCCGATGGCGACCGAAACGGCGTAAGCGGTCACCAGCAGGCCTGCGGTCGGCACGTCCACACCGAGGTCGGCGGCGACCTCGGGGAGTACGCCGACGATGATGAACTCGGATGTCCCCACAGCGAAAGCGCTGAGCATCAGGATGAAGGCGATCACGGGGACGACGGTAAAGTGTGACACTGACGTCAGGGTCAAGGTTGCGTGACCGAGCGCTCTTTTCGGCGGGAGTGGGAATAAGTGCTGATCGGTGAACTCGCGGAGAAGACCGGCGCCACGGTGCGCATGCTGCGCTACTACGACCAGCAGGGACTGCTGACCCCGCAGCGCACGGACAGCCGTTACCGCGTCTACGACGAGTCCGATGTGGAACGCGTGCGCAGCGTGCGCTGCCTCATCAACTCCGGCCTGAACGTGCGGCTGGCGCGGCTGGTGCTCGCGCACGCGTTCGACCAGGACGTCGAGCTGCCCGAGGACGAGGCGGGCTGCGTGCCGCTGCTGGAGATGCTGACCGAGGAGCTGGCCTCCATCGACGCCCGCATCGAGCAGCTCACCCGAAGCAAGGCCCACCTGGGCAAGCTGGTCGGCGACGTGACCCGAATCCTGGAGACCAAGGTCGGCACGAAGATCGTCGCCGACTGCCAGGGCGCGGCCCGCCGCGGCGCGGACCAGGCCGAGCAGATCGAGCAGGTCGAGAAAGCCGGCTGAGCGTCCACACCCGACTTCTCCACGAACGACGAAGGTCCCCGGCACGCTCGCCGGGGACCTTCGTCGTGCACAGCCTTAGAGCTTGACCGGGTAGGTCGGCTCCGGGACGACCGGGCGAATCCGGCCCTCCACGAAGATGCCGTGCCAGATCATGAACACCAGCAGCGCCCAGATCCGCCGGCTGTGGTCGGCGACGCCGGACCGGTGCTCCTCGATGACCCGCAGCACGGCGCCCTTGTCGATGTACTGGTCGGTCTGCGACTGGCGCACGTTCTCCACCGCCCAGTCGTGCATCTCGTCCTTCAGCCAGTGCCGGATCGGCACCGGGAAGCCCAGCTTGCGCCGGTTGAGCACGTGCGCGGGCACGATGTCGCGGATCGCCCGGCGCAACGCGTGCTTGGTGGTCTCCCGGGTCAGCTTCAACTCCGAGGGCACCTGCGACGCGATCCGGAACACCTCCGGGTCCAGGAACGGCACCCGCAGCTCCAGCGAGTTCGCCATGGTCATCTTGTCGGCCTTGACCAGGATGTCGCCGCGCAGCCAGGTGAACAGGTCCACGTGCTGCATCCGCGTCACCGGGTCCCAGCCCTCGGACTCCCGGTACACGTGCGCCGTCACGTCCTTGTGCGACACGTTCGGGTCGTACGTGCGCAGCACCTGCCGGACCTGGTCGTCCATGAAGATCCGCGCGTTGCCGTAGTAGCGCTCCTCCAGCGTGAGCGCGCCCCGCCGCAGCAGGTCCTTGCCGCGCACACCTTGCGGGATCTTCGTGGACACCCTGCCCATGACCTTGCGCAGCGTGTCCGGCACCTTGTCGAACGGCGCCAGCGACAGCGGCTCGCGGTAGATCGTGTAGCCGCCGAACAGCTCGTCCGCGCCCTCACCCGACAGCACGACCTTCACGTGCTCGCGCGCCTCGCGGGCGATGAACCACAGCGGCACCAGCGCCGGGTCCGCCACCGGGTCGTCCAGGTACCAGGTGATCAGCGGCAGGGAATCCATCATCTCCTGCGCCGTCACCGCCTTGACCACGTGCTTCACCCCGATCGCGGCGGCCGACTCGGCGGCCACGTCGATCTCCGAGAAGCCCTGCCGCTCGAACCCGGTGGTGAACGTGATCAGGTCCGGGTTGTGCTCCTTGGCCAGCGCCGCGACCACCGTCGAGTCGATGCCGCCGGACAGGAACGAGCCGACCGTCACGTCCGCGCGCATGTGCTTGGCCACCGAGTCGCGCAGCGCCTCGGTGATCTCGTCGTACAGCCGGTTCGCGTCCGCCTCGCCGTGCACCACGCGCGGCCGGAACGTGGCCGGGAAGTACCGCTCCATCACCGGCTTGCCACCCGGCGTGAGCGTGAACGACGTCCCGGACTCCAGCCGGTGGATCTCGCCGTGCAACGACTCCGGCTCCGGCACGTACTGCAGGATCAGGTAGTGCTGGAGCGCCTTCTCGTCCACCTTCGGCGTGATGCCGATCGTGGGCGCCAGCTCCAGCACCGACTTCTTCTCGCTGGAGAACGCCACACCGCCCGGACCGACCGCGTAGTACAGCGGCTTGATGCCGAACGGGTCGCGCGCGCCGAACACCACCCGGCGCGCCTTGTCCCAGATCATGAACGCGAACATGCCGCGCAGCTTCGCCACCGCGGACGGGCCCCAGTAGTGGTAGGCCGCCACGATGGTCTCGGTGTCGCCGTCCGTGGCGAACACCGCGCCGAACTGCTTGGTCAGCTCCGCGCGCAGCTCCACGTAGTTGTAGATCTCGCCGTTGAACAGGATCGCGTACCGACCCTGCTGGTCGTGCGGACCCCAGTGCAGGGGTTGGTGCGAGTGCTCGATGTCGATGATGGACAGGCGGTTGAAGCCGAAGACGACCTCACCGCCCTGCCAGGTGCCGCTCTCGTCGGGGCCGCGGTGCCGCTGGCAGCGCAGGGCCCCCGCCACCGCCGAGCGCGCTCGCTGGGCGTCGTTCTCGCCAGGGCAAACCAGTCCTACCAGGCCACACACGCGGTAACACCTTTCGAGTCGTGTGGAGAAGAGTCCAGTATGCCGGGGGGTCGGTGTGTGACCGAAACTGCACCGCACGGGTGCGGCCCCCGACGGGTGACGTGCCATGCGCTGGGCTACGCTCCCGCATGATCCGGCATGGCGCGTAATTGCGCCCGTGCCTGCGAACTTGTGTAGCGGTTGAGGGCGACTGAGGAGGCGGCGAGCAGTGGGCCTGAAGGAGGGCACCAGGGCAGCCCGGCTGGCGAAGGTCGGCGGGCTGGTCGGCCTGGTCGGCGTCGGGGCCACGGGTTGCTCCACGGAAGAGGTGCTGCGCTTCGGTTGGCCGGTGGCCGTGACGCCGCAGGCCGAGTCGATGCGCGAGCTGTGGACCTGGTCGGTCGTCGCGGCTCTCGCGGTCGGTGTGATCGTGTGGGGCCTGATCCTCTGGTCGATCGCGTTCCACCGCAAGAAGAGCGAGGAGCTGCCCCGCCAGGTCGCCTACAACCTGCCGCTGGAGCTCGTGCTGCTGGTCGTGCCGACGATCATCGTCGCGGTGTTGTTCTACTTCACCGCCGTGACGCAGAACTACGTCACGGACAAGAGCAAGACGCCCGACGTGACGGTCGACGTGATCGCGTTCCAGTGGAACTGGGAGTTCCAGTACCCCCAGTTCAAGACCAATGACGCCCAGCTGCCGGTGAGCACCGTCGGCTCGTCCGGCGAGATCCCGCTCCTGGTGGTGCCGCAGGGCCGGTCGATCCGCTTCAACCTGCGGTCGACCGACGTCATCCACTCGTTCTACGTGCCGGAGTTCCACTTCAAGCGGGACGTCTTCCCCGAGCCCGAGAAGAACAACCAGGACAACGCGTTCCAGATCGACCAGATCGACCGGACCGGGTCGTTCGTCGGGCGCTGCGCCGAGCTGTGCGGCACCTACCACGCGGTGATGAACTTCGAGGTCAGGGCGCTGACGCCGGGTGACTTCGACCGGTACATGTACCTGCGGCAGCAGACGAACCGGGCCACCGGGCAGCCGTACACGGCCGCCGAGGCGCTGACCGAGGTGGACTGCGGTGAGCTGTGCACGCCGCACGCGGTGACGACCAAGCCCTTCGACACCGACCGGACTGTCCGCGAGGCGTCCGGCGGCGGGAAGTAGGAGGACGCTGCGATGAAGGTCGAAGCGCGCATTTTTGACTTGGTGATGGCGTTCTCGTTCCTGATGGCCGTCGTGTACGGCTACTGGACGTGGGCGGACACCGGCGCCGTGGAGCCGACCGGGACGGTGGCGCTCGCGCTGACCGGCGGGTTGGCGCTGATCGTCGGCACGTACTTCCGGTTCGTCGCCCGGCGCATCGAGGTGCGGCCCGAGGACAACGCGGACGCCGAGATCAGCGACGGTGCCGGTGAGCTGGGCTTCTTCAGCCCCGGCAGCTACTGGCCGATCGGTCTGGCGGCGGCTGCGGCGACGGGCGGGGTGGCGCTGGCGTTCTGGCACGTCTGGCTGCTGGTGATCGCGGTCGTGCTGGTGCTGATCGCCGTCGGCGGTCTCGTGTTCGAGTACCACACCGGTCCGAGCCACGACTGAGCCGGTTTTCGGGGGCCACCTTTCGGGGTGGCCCCCTTTTTCGTGTTCGTGTGTTTCAGGCCGCGTTCGAGCTCTGGTAGTTGTCCACGTATTCCTGTTCGGACAGTTCCAGGATGCGGTAGACGATCTCGTCGGTGACCGAGCGGAGCACCGGCAGCGACTCGTGCATGCCCGCGTAGCGGTCGAAGCGCAGCGGCTTGCCGAACCGGATGGTGACCGGGCGGACGCGGGGCAGTCTGCGGTCCACCGGCTGCACCTCGTCGGTGCCGATGAGACCGACCGGGACGACCGGCGCGCCGGACTCCAGCGCCATCCGGGCCACGCCCGTGCGGCCGCGGTGCAGGCGGCCGTCCAGCGAGCGGGTGCCCTCGGGGTAGATGGCGAACGCGCCGCCGTCGGCCAGGATGGCCTTGGCGGTGTCCAGCGAGGCCCTGGCGGCCCGACCGAGGCCGCGGTGCACGGGGACGTGGCCCAGGGAGCCGAAGAAGTAGCGGGAGAGAGCGCCCTTGACGCCCTTGCCCTCGAAGTACTCCGCCTTCGCCAGGAACGCGACGCGGCGCGGCACCACCATCGGGATGACGATGCTGTCGATGAACGACAAGTGGTTCGGCGCGAGGATCACCGGACCGTCGGTGGGCACGTTCTCCAGGCCCTCGACCCTCGGCCGGTAGACCAGCCGCGCCGTGGGCGCCACCACTCGCTTCATCACCGTGTAGAGCATGGTCATAGCATGACCGGCCGCTGTTACCCGGCGGTGAAAAGGTGGCCGTCGTCTCCGGCGTGGTTCCAGGGGGCGTGGTTGCGGGGGCGTCGGCGAGGCGGTTTGTTGCCGGCCGTCCGTCGTCGGAAGCCGTTTGTCGTCGCTCAGCCCTCGCCGGAAGCCGTTTGTCGCCGGTCGGGCGTCGGCAGGGGCCGTTTGTGTCGGTCAGACGTCGCGGAGGGTGGCCTTCAGTTCCGTCGACCGCGCCGCCCACCGCCGCAGCAGGTCCGCCGCCGCGCCGGAGTCGATCGCCTCGGCGGCCCGGCCCATCGCGTTGGCGATGTCGGTGTGCAGGTCGCCCGACAGCCCGCCGTGCGCCGCGAGCGCGCCGGCCGCGTTGAGCAGCACCGCGTCACGCACCGCACCGGTCTTGCCGGCCACCAGCTCGCGCACGACCTCCGCGTTGACCGACGCGTCGCCGCCCTTGAGGTCGTCCGGCAATGCCGTGTCGATGCCCAGCGCCGAGGGGTCGATCCGGTCGGTCCGCACCAGTCCGCCGTCGGCCACCCACACCGATGTCGTGGTGGTCGTGGTGATCTCGTCCAACCCGTCGTCACCGCGCACGACCAGCGCCGTGCTGCCCCGACGTGCGAAAACACCCGCGATCAACGGTGCCGCCGCGGCACGGGCGCAGCCGACCAGGCCCACCTTCGGCTGGGCCGGGTTGGTCAGCGGTCCGAGCAGGTTGAACGACGTAGGGATACCGATCTCCCGGCGCGGCGCGCCCGCGTGCCGGAAACCGGGGTGGAACACCGGCGCGAAGCAGAAGCCGATCCCCAACTCCCGCACCGTCTGCTGCACGCCCAACGGCGGCAGGTCGATGGCCACGCCCAACGCCTCCAGCACGTCCGCCGTGCCGCACTTCGACGACGCCGCGCGGTTGCCGTGCTTCACCACCGGGACACCGGCGGCGGCGGCGACGATCGTGGCCATGGTCGAGATGTTCACCGACCCGGAGCTGTCACCGCCCGTGCCGACGATGTCCGCCGCACGCCCCTCCACCGTGAACCGGCGGGCGTGCTGGAGCATCATCCTGGCCAGGCCGTCGACTTCCTCCGGCGTCTCGCCCTTCGCCCGCAACGCGACCGCGAACGCGGCGATCTGCGCCGGTGTCGCGGCGCCGGACATCACTTGGTCCATCGCCCAACCCGTGTCGTCCTCGGTCAGGTCGACGCGGTCGATGAGCTGGTTCAGCAGCAACGGCCAGGTGCGTTCCACGGCGCTCATCGGGCCGATCAGCCCCGGACGACGGGCAGGGCCGTCGAGCGCAGCACCTCGGCCACGGTCTCGGCGGCGGCCAGCGGGTCGAGCGGGTGCACCAGCACCGCGTCCGCCTGCGACCACGTCGCCAGCCACCGGTCGTCCTTGCGGCGCACCGCGACGACGATCGGCGGGCAGTCGGTGATCTCGTTCTTCAGCTGCCGGGACAGGCCCATGCCACCGGTCGGCTGCGCCTCGCCGTCCAGGATCGCCAGGTCGACACCACCGTTGTCCATCTCGTACAGGACGTCGGCGATCGAACCCACCTCGACGTACTCGACGCGCCCCAGATCCGGCGCGGGACGGCGGCCCACCGCAGTGATGATCGTCTCACGCACCTCGGGGCGGTGGCTGAACACCAGGATCCTGGTCGTCTGCGTGCTCATCTGCGCGATCCTCCGGCGGGGGTCGGGTGCCAGGTGATCCCGAATGTTATCTGGCTAACGTCCCGCGACTTGCAGTGCGTCCCACCCGATCCAGTCGCCGCCCAGCCGCTGGGCCAGGCTCGCCATCCGGGCCCGCTCCTGCGCGCAGTGCAGCGCGTCCAGCCGCTGCACCCGCAACGCGTGCAGCGGGCCGTCGCCGCGCAACTCCCAGCCGTCCGGCGCGAGTAGTTCGCGCGCGCGTTCTACCTGGTCAGGCGGCAGTACGAGGTGGTGTCGCAGCACCGCGGGCCGATCGGGCCGCCACCGCGGCGACCTGGCCAGCGCGGCCGAGTCGGCCTCCGCGATGTCGAACGCCTCCACCACCACCGCCAGACCCGGTGAATCGATCTCCAGTGCGGGTACACCCCGCCGCGCGCATCGATCACGCAACCGGCTCAACAAGCTCATGACGTCCTCACCGCGCGTGTGACCCAGATGACCTGCGGACGCGCCCTGGACCCGATGGGCGGACCGAAAACCTGCAAGCAATAATGCGTCGTGTGACAACGGCAGCGCCCTCAATCGGCCAGCGCGTGCACTCGCTGAACCGCCCGAACATGGTCAGCGTCGGCACGATCGTCTGGCTGTCCAGTGAGCTCATGTTCTTCGCCGGGCTCTTCGCCATGTTCTTCACGGTGAAGGCTCAGAACGAAGGACCCTGGCCACCAGCCCCGACCCACCTGAACGTGCCCTACGCACTGTTCTTCACGGTCATCCTGGTGGCTTCGTCGTTCACGTGCCAGATGGGCGTGTTCGCCGCCGAGCGCGGTGACGTGTTCGGCCTGCGTCGGTGGTACGTCGTGACGTTGATCATGGGTGCGATCTTCGTGGGCGGCCAGGCCGGTGAGTACATCAACCTCGTGCACGAGGGCACCACGATCCCCGGCTCGGCCTACGGCACCGTCTTCTACCTGACGACCGGCTTCCACGGCCTGCACGTGATCGGTGGTCTGATCGCGTTCGGCTACCTGCTGGTCCGCACGAAGCTGAGCAAGTTCACGCCCGCGCAGGCGACCTCCGCGATCGTCGTGTCGTACTACTGGCACTTCGTCGACGTCGTCTGGATCGGCTTGTTCGCCGTCATCTACATCGTGCCCTGACCAGCTCGAACCCCGAACTCACACCAGCAAGGGTTGCCGCACACATGACCACCAACACCACACGGGCCCGGAAGCGCGGCACCAAGCTGCGCAGGCGGATCTCGGGCCTGCTCGCGCTGGGCTTCGCGCTGCTGGCCGCGGGCTTCTTGTTCAGCGCCCTCGCGCCGCAGCCGCAGACCGCGACGGCGCAGGACGACCCGGCGCAGGTGCGACTGGGCGAGCAGCTCTACAACAACACCTGCATCAGCTGCCACGGCAAGAACCTGGACGGCGTCCAGGACCGCGGCCCCAGCCTGATCGGCGTTGGCGAGGCCGCCGTGTACTTCCAGGTGTCCTCCGGCCGCATGCCGATGGCCCGGCAGGAGGCGCAGGCCCAGCGCAAGCCCGCCAAGTTCACGCCGGAGGAGGTGGACGCGCTCGGCGCGTTCATCCAGTCCCGCGGCGGCGGTCCGCAGACCCCCGAGGAGCGCGGCGAGGCGCTGCGCGGCGAGGATCCGGCCCGCGGCGGCGAGCTGTTCCGGCTCAACTGCTCGGCGTGCCACAACTTCACCGGCCGCGGCGGGGCGCTGTCGTCCGGCAAGTTCGCGCCCGAGCTCGACGGCGTGACCGAAGAGCAGCTGTACACCGCGATGCTCACGGGCCCGCAGAACATGCCTAAGTTCTCCGACCGGCAGCTCACGCCGGAGGAGAAGGAAGACATCATCGCGTACATCAAGTCGGTGACCGACGGGAACAACAACCCCGGCGGTGCCCCCCTCGGCGGCCTCGGGCCGGTATCGGAGGGTCTGATCGCGTTCATCGTGGGTATCGCCGGTCTGATCGGCGTGGCCCTCTGGATCGGAGCCAAGGCATGAGCGGCGTGAAGCCGAATGATGTGCCCGACGAGGCGGAACTCGCCGGGATGAGCCGGGACGAGCTGGTCAAGCTCGGGACGTCGTTGGACGGCGTCGAGATCGTCCACTACGAGGACCGCTGGCCGATCAAGGGCACCCGCGCGGAGCGGCGTGCCGAGCGCTTGGTGGCCCTGTGGTTCACCATCGCCGCGCTCGCCGGCGTCGCGTTCCTGGTCGCGTTCATCTGGTGGCCGTGGAAGTACGAGGCTCCGCACTCCACCGACCACATCCTGTACAGCCTGTACACGCCGATCATCGGCCTCACGCTCGGCGTGGCCGTGCTCGGTCTCGGCGTCGGCGCGCTGCTGTACACGAAGAAGTTCATCCCGGAGGAGCTGGCCGTCCAGCAGCGCCACGACGGCGGGTCGTCCGAGGTGGACAAGGCCACGATCCTGGCGGGACTGGCCGACACGGGCGAGCGGGCCACGCTGGGCCGCCGGTCGCTCATCAAGCGGACCGCGGGCCTGGGCGCCGGCGTGTTCGGCCTCGGCGTGCTGGCGGTGCCGCTCGGCGGTCTGATCAAGAACCCGTGGGCGGACAGCGAGTCGAAGGACTCCCTGTGGCACACCGCGTGGAAGGCCGAGAACGGCGAGAAGGTCTACCTGCGCCGGCACACGGGCGACTTCCACGAGGTCGCGCTGGTGCGTCCGGAGGACCTGGACGCCGGTGGTTTCGAAACGGTGTTCCCGTTCCGCGAGTCGGAGCGTGACGACGAAGAAGCCCTGGTCCACGCGTTGAAGCGGGCCGACAGCCCGGTCATGCTCATCCGCCTGCGCCCCGGCCAGGCGGTGACCAAGCGCGCGGGCCAGGAGGACTTCAACTACGGCGACTTCTACGCGTACTCGAAGATCTGCACCCACCTCGGGTGCCCGACTTCGCTGTACGAGCAGCAGACCGGCCTGCTCCTGTGCCCCTGCCACCAGTCGCAGTTCGACGTCTTCCACTACGGCAAGCCCCGGTTCGGCCCGGCGACCCGTGCCCTCCCGCAGCTTCCGATCACGGTGGACGAGGACGGATACTTGATTGCCCGCAGCGACTTCATCGAGGCTGTGGGTCCGGCGTTCTGGGAGCGTAAGTCATGAGCGGCATCACCACGCCGACAAAGCGGCAGGGCGCCGGCGCCCGCGTGGCGGGTGGCGCCGCCAAGTGGGCTGACGACCGGTTCCACATGGCCAAGTTCGCCCGGCACCAGATGAACAAGGTCTTCCCGACGCACTGGTCGTTCCTGCTCGGCGAGATCGCGCTGTACAGCTTCATCATCCTGCTGCTGTCCGGCACCTACCTGGCGTTGTTCTTCGACCCCTCCATGGAGGAGGTCGTCTACGCGGGCAGCTTCGTGAACCTCCAGGGCATCGAGATGTCCCGGGCGTTCGAGTCGACCCTGCACATCTCGTTCGAGGTGCGCGGCGGTCTGTTCGTGCGCCAGGTCCACCACTGGGCCGCGCTGCTGTTCATGGGCGCGATCGTGGTGCACATGTTCCGGATCTTCTTCACCGGCGCGTTCCGGCGTCCGCGTGAGATCAACTGGGTCATCGGCATCGTGCTGTTCATGCTCGGCGCGATCGAGGGCTTCCTCGGCTACTCGCTGCCCGACGACCTGCTGTCCGGCACCGGCCTGCGGGTGATGGCGGCGCTGCTGATCTCGTTCCCGGTGGTCGGCACGTGGATCAACTGGCTGGCCTTCGGCGGGGAGTTCCCGGGCACGGAGATCATCCCGCGGCTCTACACGCTGCACATCCTGGTCATCCCGGGCATCATCCTGGCGCTGATCGCGGTGCACCTGGGCCTGGTCTGGTACCAGAAGCACACCCAGTTCCCGGGCGTGGGCCGCAAGGAGACCAACGTCGTCGGCGTGCGCATCATGCCGGTGTTCGCGGCCAAGGGCGGCGGGTTCTTCGCGGTGGTCGTGGCGGTCACCGCGATCATGGGCGGCATCTTCCAGATCAACCCGATCTGGAACTTCGGCCCGTACAACGCGTCGCAGGTGTCGGCGGGCGTGCAGCCCGACTGGTACATGGGCTGGACCGACGGTCTGATCCGGCTGTGGCCCGCGTGGGAGCTGTACCTGGGCAACTACACGGTGCCCGCGCCGTTCCTGCCGTTCCTCCTGGGTCTGCCGCTGCTGACCGGTCTCGCGGCGGTGTACCCGTGGATCGAGCGCAAGATGACCAAGGACTACGCGCACCACAACCTGCTCCAGCGCCCGCGTGACGTGCCCGTTCGGACGTCGCTGGGTGCGATGGCGATCTCGTACTTCATGGTGCTGCTGCTCTCGGGCGGCAACGACATCATCGCGATGAAGTTCGACATCTCGCTCAACGCGATGACGTGGATGGGCCGCATCGGCATGCTCCTCGTGCCGCCGCTGGCCTACTTCATCACCTACCGCATCTGCATCGGTCTCCAGCGCGCGGACCGCGAGGTGCTGGAGCACGGCGTGGAGACGGGCATCATCAAGCGCCTGCCGCACGGCGAGTTCATCGAGGTCCACCAGCCGCTCGGCCCGGTGGACGACCACGGCCACCCGCTGCCCCTGGCCTACCAGGGCGCTTCGGTGCCGAAGAAGATGAACAAGCTGGGCTCGGCCGGCCACCCGGTGCCGGGCAGCTTCCTGACCCCGGACGCGCCGGAGGAGACCGCCGCCCTGGCCCGCGCACGGGCCGAGCGCGGTGTCGCGGCCGACTCCCTCAGCGCCGAGAACAAGCCCGCGGGCGAACTGGCCGGGAAGCCGGCCCAGCCCGAGGACTGATCGTTCACCGAAAGGGCCCCGCACCAGTGCCGGTGCGGGGCCCTTTGTCGTATGCGAGGCAATACGCATTGCCAAGGTGTCAAACTGGTTGCCGTCGTGGAATTGGGTTCAGTCGGTGCGGCCGTATGAAAAATCTTCGAGTTGTCGGCGTTGTCCTGACGCACGTGTCGGCAAAGTAGACTCCGCAACCCTGGTCGCCATCGCCGTCGGATTAGGGCGTAACGCCGCTCACTCCACCTGCGACAGACTGAGACAAGGAATCTGATGAGGGCGGCCGGGCGGCCTTGCGTGGCGAGTTGAAAGCCCTACGTCGACATCAAGCACATCCAGCGCAACCCGATGATCTACGAGCTTCGCTGGAACTTCGGCGGTGACCCGGGAATCCCGGTGCAGTTGTGGCGGCTGTACTTCGGTTGGCATGGCAACCGGGGACCACTGCGGCTCGCTCTGAAGTTCGGCAGGAAGCCTACTGGTCCGGCCGGGCGCGCGGTCCAGGACGGCCATATCGACGAAGCGTGGGAGCGGTCTTCCTTCATGAGGATTGCCAGGTGAATGTGCACGTCTTGCTGGCAGACTTCGCGCAGCAGGGCCCACACAACAAGCTCAACGCTCTTGGTGTCGGCTGGACGACGACCAGTACACCGTTGGGCGCTCATTCGGTGATAGCTTTGTGGATGTCGAGCCGGATGAAATCGACATCACTCATCGGCTGACTCTCAAGCTCGTCGATGAATGCGGTAATTCGGTTCAGGACCCTCGTGGTGGCCAGATCGAAGCAGATGTCGACGTGACAGTCCGTGGCAAGGAGGGCATCGCCGTCCCGGGCACAGCGACTATCGCAGTCACCCTCGCTCCAGGCCTGACCCTCGAACCGGGCGTCTACGTCTGGGAGGTTCGACCCGCCACCCGGCCCGATGCAGTCTGGAAACGATCTTTCGCCGTACTCGACATGCCGCTGACGCCCATGTCGGACGAGACGGCTACCACGAACTAGGCGGACCTCAGCGCTCCGCGAGGGTCCCCGCCCAGGGGAGCCCTTGTTTTAATTCTGCCGGCCGGGTCCGACAATTTCGGGCGGTTGGCGGGTCACTCGATCAGGCGTCTTCGAGGCCGATGGCGAACGCCGCGTCCGTGTCGCGCTTCGAGTACGAGCGGAACGAGATGTGGGTGTCGGTGTTGAGGACGCCGGGGACCTTGGAGATGTGGCCGGGCACGAGTTCGGCCAGGTCCTCGTGGCGGGCGACCTTGACCAGGGCGATCAGGTCGACGTCACCGGCGCACGAGTAGACCTCGGTGACGCCCTCGATGTCGGCGATCGCCTGCGCCGCGTCCGGAATGGTCTCGGCGGCGGCCTGGATCAGCACGATCGCGGTGATCACAGCGGTCCTCCACAAGTCGGCGGGGTATCGACCGACCACATGCTAGTGGCCCGCCACCCGGTACTGGTCGCGACCGGCCTCGGCGCGTGTCACCCACTCCCGCCACGCGCCGGCGGCGAACGCGGGCGACGTCCACGGCGTCGAGCAGTGCACGAGTCGGGTGCCGGGCTGGTCGATCCACCGCAGCACCACGCCGACCTCCTCGGCGGGCGCGCCGAACAGCGGCCCCTCACCCGGGATCACCGTCTCCGCCGACGCCACCAGCGCGTCGACCACCGGCATCGGCCGCACGCCCCGCCGCGCCACCCCGGCCGACGCCAACCGCCCGTGCCGCACCACGGCGAACTCCCACCCACCGGAGCCGTCGGGGCGCGCCGCCACCACCTCCGGCAACGCCGCCAGGCCCGCGAGCCGTTGCGCCCGGTCCAACGAGCGCACCAACGACGACATGCGGTCACGGCGGGCGGCGGCGTCCTCGAAGCGGTGCGCTGACGCGAGCGCGTCGATCTGCGCGGTGAGGCCGTGCAACGGCGCCACGTCCGCCCCGGCCACCAACCGCCGGAACGCGTCGGCGGCGGGGGAGTACTCGTCCACCGACTGCCGTCCCGCGCACGGCGCCTTGCACCGGCCCAACTCGAACAGCGCGCACGGCGTGGCGGACGCGTTGCGCGCCGAGATCCGGATCGAGCACACCCGCAGCGGCACGGCTTCGAGCATCGCCTCCTGAGCCGTCTCGGCGAGCCTCCGGGACCGGAACGGGCCGAGCGCGCCCTCCCGAGGCGTGCGGACCACGGAGAGGCGCGGAAACGCCTCGTCCGTCAGCACGAGCCACCAGGCCTGCCCGGCATTCTTGGAACGCCGGTTGTAGGCGGGCTTGTGCGCGGTCAGCAGCCGCAGTTCCCGCACCTCCGCCTCCAACGAGTGCGCGCACTCCACCGCGTCCACCCGCACGGCCAGCGAGACCATCTCCCGCAACCGCCGCCGCCCCTCACTGGCGGTGAAGTACTGCCGCACCCGCCGCCGCAGATCGGACGCCGTGCCGACGTACAGCACCTCCTCCGACGGCCCCCGGAACAGGTAGACACCGGGAGTGGACGGCAGGTGCGCGGCGAGCGTCCGCTTCTGCCGTTGCGCCGGCGTCACCTCCGGCAGGTAGGCGACCAGCTCCTCCAGCGAGTGCACCCCGACCGACCCGACCCGCTCCAGCAGGTGGTGCAGCACCTCGACGGTCGCGCGGGCGTCGATCAGCGCCCGGTGGTTCGGCGGCACGGACACGCCGAACAGGTCCGCCAACGCCGACAGCCGGCAGCTCGGCGCCTCGTCCCTGCTCAGCACCCGGCGCGCCAGCTTCACCGTGCACACCACGGTCGGCTTGGGCCACGAGTAGCCGTAGCGGGCGCAGGCGGCCTTGATGAAGCCCACGTCGAAGCCGGAGTTGTGCGCCACCAGCACCGCCCCGGCGGCGAATTCCAGGAACGCGGGCAGCACCGTGCCCAGCGTCGGCGCGCCGGTCACCATCAGCTGGGTGATCCCGGTCAACGCCACGACCTGCGGCGGGATGCCGCGCTCGGGGTCGACGAGGGTCCCGAACTCGCCGATCACCCGCCCGCCGCGCACCTTCACCGCACCGATCTCGGTGATCGAGTCCTCGTCGGCCCGGCCACCCGTGGTCTCCAGGTCGAACACGACGAACGTGATCTCGCGCAGCGGGGTGCCCAGTTCGTCGAACGTGAGCTGAGTAGTCATCGCCGCGCACCGTACTTCCCGACTCCGACAGTGTTGGATTGCCGCTGCTCCGCAGACGGCGGGCGAGGTCGCCTGGGAAGTCGGTCGTTCGTGACTCATTTTCCGGCGATCGAAAAGCGCGATCGCCGGAAAATGAGTCACGAACGACCGACGCGACCTCGCGGGGCGGGAGACGTGGGGGCGACGCGGAGCGTGTTAGCTCGTGTTACCGGATCGCTGGATAATCCAACACAGGCCGTAGCATGTATGGGTGCAGGAGCCGATCATGCCGGTGGACGATGGCGACGACCTGGTGGCCGAGGGGCCCGAGCAGGTCGTCGAGTCCACTGTGGACTGGTCTGTCCTGCCCGAGCCGTTGCGGGTGCGGCTGGCGGAGTTGAGCGCGGATGCGTTGGGGGAGTTGGCGAAGGTCGACGTTCCCCAGTCCCTGCGCGCGGTGGCGCGGTTCGCGCCGACCAAACGTGCGCGGTTGGGGGCGCCCGCGTTGCTCGGCGGGTTGAAGGCGTCGGCGAACTTCCGCGCCGCCGTCGTGGAGTGGCTGGAGCGCAACCGGCCGGCCGCGCTGGAGGTGACGTCGCCGGACCCGGTGGCGGCGGGCGCGGCGGCGATCCTCCAGGGCGAGGATGTCGCGGCCCACTTCATCGAACTGGTCGGCCGGCGCGTGGCGGACGCGTCGCTGCGGTCCGAGCGGGATCTCGCGGTGCAGCGCGCGGAACGGCTTGAGGCCGAGTTGGAGCGGTTGAAGGCGGAACGGGCGCAGGCCGGTGGCGCGGCGGACAAGATCCGCGAAGAGGCCGAAGTCGAGCTGGAACGGCTGCGCAAGCGGTTGCGTGAGCAGGGCGTGCGGCTGCGCGAGGCCAAGGACCGGGCCGAATCGGCGGTGGCCGAGATGGAGCGGGCGCGGGCGGAGGCCGACGCCGAGTTGCGCCGGTTGACCGCCGAACGGGACCGGGAGCGCGAACGCGCCGAGCAGGAGCGCTCGAAGGCGCAGCGGGCCGTGGCGGACGCCGAGGTGGCGCGCCAGTCGGCCAAGGAGGCCCGCCAGGCCGACGAGGTGCGGTTGGCCCTGCTCGTGGACACCCTGGACGGCGCGGTGAACGGGCTGCGCCGGGAGCTGGCCCTGGGTGGGGCCGGGCCGAGGCCTGCGGACCTCGTGCGGGGCGCCAGCGCGGCGCAGGGCGCGGTCGGGCGGGTGGAGGACCCGGCGGCGTTGGACCGACTGTTGGCGCTGCCCGCCGTTCACCTGATCGTGGATGGCTACAACGTCACCAAGACGGGTTACCCGGAGCTGTCGCTGTCCGATCAGCGGGACCGCCTGGTGCACCAGTTGGCGGTGTTGGCGGCACGCACCGGCGCGGAGGTGACGCTGGTGTTCGACGGCGCGGGCGTGGTGGCCGTGCCGACGTCCGCGCCGCGCGGGGTCCGGGTGCTGTTCAGTGATCCGGGCGTGCTGGCGGACGACGTGATCAGGGCTCTGGTGACGGCCGAACCGGAGGGCCGTCCGGTGGTCGTGGTGACGTCCGATCGGGCGGTGGCGGATTCCGTTCGGCGGCGTGGCGCGCATCCGGTGCCGTCCGCGGTGCTGTTGGCCCGCTTGGGCCGGGTGTGAGCCAAATCGTGTTTTTAACACCACCGGGTGTCACACGACCAGGTCACAGCTAGGCCGTTCGGTAACGAGCGTCGAGCCGGGTGGTTTTTCGCCCCCCGCTAGTGGACGCAGGGACTCACTTTTCGTAACCTAGCCGAGATCTCGCGGCGGGCAGCGGTCCATCCTGGGCCGCGACGCGGGTTCACCGCCGAATCGGCCTGTCGGGGAGCCGAGCCGGACACTCGAACCAGAGGACTGCCGGGCATTGTCATGCGCCCGGTCGGCAGGCGGTTCACACGAAGGAGACACACGCGACTGTGGCGTCGCAACGACTCAAGCGCGGCCTGCGCGGGGCGATGGCGGCCACGGCGGTGGCCGCTGCCGCGGTGGGCGTCATGCCCGTACCCGCCGGAGCTCAGCCGAACACCCCCGCGAACGCCTCCGAGGCGCTGAAGAAGTACAACGAACTGGCCGAGCAGGCCACCAAGCTCAACGAAGAGGTCCTGCGCGCCGAAGAGCAGCGCGACGCCAACCAGGCCGTGCTGAACGAGGCGAACGCGGCCCTCGCGCAGGCGACCACGGCGGGCGAGCAGGCGAGGACCGACGAGGAGAACTTCCGGGTCCAGGTCGACAAGCTCACCGAGGCCTCGTTCGAGGGCGCCCGGTTCAACCAGCTGTCGGCGTTGCTGGTGTCCGACTCCCAGCAGGACTTCCTGAACCGCATGTCCGCGCTCGGCGTGCTCGCGGCGGACAACAACGAAGCCCTCGGGCTGCTGTCCGGCGCCGTCAGCGCAGCCGAGGACGCGCGCGTGAAGGCGGCCGAGGCCCAGGGCAAGGCGCAGGCCGCGACCGACGAGGCGATCCGGATCGCCGACGACATCAAGAAGCGGCAGACCGAGCTGGCAGGCCAGATCACCGAGGTCAAGGACCAGCTCAACCGGCTGACCGCGCAGGAGCGCAACACGCTGCGCAGCGTCGGCGAGGTGGTCAACGTCACCGCGCCCGCGGGCGCGGCGGGCGAGGCCCTGCGGTTCGCCCTGAACCAGCAGGGCGACATGTACCGGTACGGCGCGACCGGTCCGGATTTCTGGGACTGCTCAGGTCTGACGTCGAAGGCCTACGCGGAGGCGGGTGTGACCATCCCGCGCACCTCCGGAGGCCAGGCCGGCGCCGGGCGGGCGATCAGCCGGGCCGAGGTCGGGCCGGGCGACCTGATCATCTACAACGGCGGCAACCACGTGGCCATGGCGGTGGACAACGGGCGGGTCGTGCACGCCTCCACCGACGGCGTCCCGGTCAAGGTCGTGTCGCTGGAGTCCCCGGGTTCCATCTACGCGATGCGCCGCATCGCGGGCTGACAGTCGTCGTCCAGCAGGGCCATCCTGAACGGGGTGGCCCTGCTGATGACTTTGGAGGCTCGTGAGCCGCTTTCGGGTCCTACTGGCCGCGTTGGTGGCCGTGACCTTCCTCTCCGGACTGGGTGTGGCCGTGGTGGGCACGGTGAGCCCGTCCGCGTCTTCGGCGTCCGCCGACACCGTCTCCTCGACGCGTGCGGACGCCGTGCGATCCCTGCTCGAACGGCGTGCGCGGGCGTTGCTGGAACGCGACGAGACGGCGTTCACCGCGGATCTCGACCCGCTGGCCGACGCCGACTTCCGGCAACGGCAGCTCGACCTGTTCCGCAACCTCGCCGCCGTGCCGCTGGCCGAGTGGGACTACCTGGTGGAGGGCGAGACGGACCTCTCCACGCTCCAGCTGCCCGCCGCCGACGAGGTGTGGGCGCCGGACGTGCGGCTGTCCTACCGGCTCAGCGGCGTGGACGTGGAGCCGAGCAGCCAGGGCATGGCGTACCTGTTCACCCGGCGCGGCGACCAGTGGTACCTCAACTCCGACACCGCCCTGGAACCGGTCGGCAGGCGAACCTGGCGCGGGCCGTGGGACTTCGGGCCGTGCCACGTGCTCGTCGGCACGGGCGGGTTCGTGCTGAGCCACCCCGGCGGTGAGGTGCTGGCCGCGCGGGTGTTGGCGGAGCTGGACAGCGCGGTGGCCGCGGTGACCGAGGTGTGGGGCGAGGCGTGGCCGCGCCAGGTGGCCGTGCTGATCCCGGCGAGCCCGGAAGAGATGGTGTCGTTGGTCGGACCGGGCTTCGCCACCGGGTCGATCGCGGGCGTCGCGGTGGCCGATCGGGTCGATCCCGACACGCACACCGCCCGTGGACAACGGGTGGTGCTGAACCCGGACAGCGCGGGGGCGTTGGCGCCGTTGCCGTTGCGGGTGCTGCTGCGGCACGAGATCACGCACATCGCCGCGCGCGGTGCGACGGTGGACGGCGCGCCCATGTGGGTGCTGGAGGGGTTCGCGGACTACGTGGGCTACCGGCGCAGTGACGTGCCGCCGCGCAAGGCCGCGCCGTTGCTGGCCGCGCAGGTGCGGCAGGGGGTACCTTCGGCGTTGCCGTCGGACGCGGACTTCCGCGGTGGCTCGATGGAGTTGGCCTACCAGCAGTCCTGGTCGTTGAACCTGTACCTCGCGTCGTCGTTGGGGGAGCCGCGGCTGGTGGAGCTGTACCGGCGGCTGGCGCGGGTTCGGGCGTCCGAAGTGGACGGCGTGCTGGTGGAGGTCACCGGTGACGACACGGCGGCGCTGCTGCGGGGGTGGCAGGACTTCCTGCGGCAGACGTTCCCCTGATCCGGCGTTCCCGTAACGTGGGCGCGTGCGTCGGACCCTGTTGGTGACCAATGACTTCCCGCCACGGCCCGGCGGTATCCAGGCCTACTTGCACGCGTTGGCCGTGCGGCTGCCTTCGCTGGTGGTGTACGCGCCGTCGTGGGAGTCGGCCGCGGGCTCGCACCCGTCGTTCGACGCGGCGCAGCCGTTCGAAGTGGTGCGGCATCCGGGGACGTTGATGCTGCCTACGCCGGACGTGGTGCGGCGGGCGTCGGACATCCTGCGTGGAGCGCGCTGTGAGGCCGTGTGGTTCGGGGCGGCGGCGCCGTTGGCGTTGATGACGTCCCGACTGCGGGCGGCGGGCGCTTCGCGGGTGGTGGCGTCGACGCACGGGCACGAGGTCGGGTGGTCGATGCTGCCGGGGGCGCGACAGGCGTTGCGGCGCATCGGGTCGGATGCGGACGTGGTGACGTACGTGAGCCGGTACACGCGGTCCCGTTTCGCGGCGGCGTTCGGTCCGCTGGCGGCGTTGGAACACCTGCCGTCCGGTGTGGACACGTCGGTGTTCGCCCCGGATGCTTCCGCGCGGTCCGCTCTGCGGGCCCGTTACGGCCTGGGTGACCGCCCGGTGGTGGTGTGCGTGTCGCGGCTCGTGCCGCGGAAGGGGCAGGACGTGCTGGTGCGGGCGTTGCCGGAGATCCGGCGGCAGGTGCCCGACGCGGCGTTGCTGCTGGTGGGCGGCGGGCCGTACCGGAAGACGCTGGAGAGCCTGGCGGCTTCCGTCGGGGTGTCGGACCACGTCGTGCTGACCGGCTCCGTGCCGTGGGAGGAACTGCCCGCGCACTACAACGCCGGTGACGTGTTCGCCATGCCGTGCCGGACGCGCGGTCGCGGCCTCGACGTCGAGGGCCTGGGCATCGTCTACCTGGAGGCGTCCGCCACCGGCCTGCCGGTCGTCGCCGGCCGCTCCGGAGGCGCCCCCGAAACCGTGCGCGACGGCGTGACCGGCCGCGTAGTGGACGGCCGCGAGATCTCCGACGTAGCCGACTCCGTCGCCGCCCTCCTGGCCGACCCCAGCACCGCCGCCAAGATGGGCGCCGCCGGCCGCGAATGGGTCACCACCAACTGGCGCTGGGACGCCCTAGCCGACCGCCTGGCCACCCTGATCAACACCTGAACGCTCAACTCACCCATTCCCACCGTTGGACACGCCCGTTCTGAACGTTGGACACGCGGGGCCTGAGTGTTCGACTCTCGAACGTCGGGGACGGGTGAGTTCTACGTTCGCGTCGCGCGTGTCCAACGTTCAGAACGCGCGTGTCCAACGTTGGGAATGGGTGAAGTGAGCGTTCGGGATGGGGGTGTGAGGGTGGGAGCGCTCTCACTGGGGGTGCGAGTGGGGGTTGGGTTGGGTGGTTTCGTTGGCTGGGGATTGGTGGGCGGCGGCTAGTTCGGTGCGGGCGGAGCGTTCGGTTACGCGGAGGCCCAGGGTTGTGGTGAGGGTTACGGCCTGGGTGGCCAGGGCTTTGGCCTCGGTGAGTTGGCCCAGGAGTCTGCGGACGGCCGATAGGCCGACCAGCGCGCGGGCCTCGCCGGGGAGGTAGCCGATGCGGCGGGCCTTGGTGAGGGCCTGTTGGAACTGTTCGTCGGCGGTTCGGAGGGAGCCCAGGCCGCGGTTCGCGGAGGCCATGACGATCAGCACGTTCGTGGTGATGCGCTGGTCGCCGTCCTCGCGCAGTTCGGTCAACGCCTTGTCTGCCAGCAAAAGGGCCTCGGAGTGTTCGCCGAGGTCCAGGCGCACGGAAGCGATGCTCTCCAGGGCGCGTGCGGCGGCCTCGCGGAAGCCTGCCTCGATCGACAGGCGCAGCGCCTCGGAGAGGTGGGTGAGCGCGCGCTGCGGTTCGCCGATGAGCTGCGACGCCACGCCCAGCAAGGTCAACGCGGTGATCTCGCTGGCGCGCATACCGTGGTCCACGCTGATCGCCAGCGCTTCGCCCAGCAGGTCCACCGCCTCGGTCAGCTCACCGGTCTCGATCGCCAGCACGCCCAACCCGGTCAGCACGCCCGCATCACCCGACCGGGGCCCGCCGGACTCGCGCTTCAACGCCAGGCACGTCTCCAGGTCGTTCCGCGCCCCCGCCAGGTCGCCCGCCTCCATCCGCACCACGCCGAGGTAGCTGCGCACCCCTGCCTCCGACGCCAGGTCACCGGACATCCGGTGCAGCTCCACGGCCCGCGTGTAGTACGAGATGGACGTGTCGAAGTCGCCGAGCCGCCAGTGCAGCGTGGCCAGGTTCTGGTGCATCGCCGCCTCACCCGCGACGTCACGCTGCGAGTGCGCCGCGTCCAACCCGTACTGCGCGGTCGACAGCCACTCGGTGACGTGCTTGCCGATCCACAGGTACCCGCGCAGCGCGTCGGCCAGCCGCCACGACACCGCGGCCGGCCCGCGTTCGGCCGCCGAACGGATCGCCGCGGTCAGGTTCGCCCGCTCCGCGTCCAGCCACGCCCGCGCCTGCGCCGCCGTCTCGATCCGCGGCAGCCGCACCGCCCGCCCGACCGGCGCGGGCAACCGCATCAGATCCGGGTACAGCAGCTCGGCGCAGTGGTCCACCGCCCGCACGTAGAACTCCAGTACCCGTACCCGCGCCGCGTCCACGTCGGAGGCCGGCTCGGCGTCGGCTGCCTTCCCGTCGGCCACCTCGGCGGCGAACCGCGCCAGCTCGTCGTGGAACGAGTACCGCCCCGCCCCGGACCGCAGCACCAGCCGCGCCCCGGTCAGCTCGTCGAGCAGCGCGGCGGCCTCCGGCACCGGCAGGTCGGCCGCGTTCGCCGCCGCCTCGGTGCTGAAGTCCGGCCCCGGCACCACGCTCAGCAGCCCGAACAGCCGCCGCGCGCCCGGCGTGAGCGAGGCGTGCGCGAGGTCCAGCGGATGGCGGGCGCCCAACCGTTCCAGATAACGCCCCACGGACCCGTCGCCCACCGACGCCGCCGCGATGTCCAACGTCAACGGCAGGTGCCCGCACCGCCGCGCCAGCTCCTCCGCCGCCTCCCCGGACCGCCGCAGCAGGGCCAGCGACTCGTGCGGCTCGAACACGTCCAGCCCGACCCGGCGGGCGCCGTCGACGGCGATCAGCCCGCGCAGGTCGTCCCGGCTGGTCACCAGCACCGGGCAGCTCGCCGCGCCCGGCAGCAGCGGCCGCACCTGGTCCGGCGCGGCGGCGTTGTCCAGCACCAGCAGCATCCGCCGACCCGTCAGCAACGACCGGAACAACGTGCTCTGCTCGTCGGAGTCCACCGGGATCTGCTCGGGCGGCACGCCGAGCGCCCGCAGGAACCGGGGCAGCACCTCCACCACCGGCCCCGACCCGTACCCGCGCATGTCCACGTACAGCCGCCCGTCCGGGAACCGGTCCCGCAGCCGGTGCGCCACGTGCACCGCCAACGCCGTCTTGCCCACCCCCGGCACGCCGGTCAGCACCACGATCGGCACGGCGGTGCGAGGCCCGTCCGGCGCGATCAGCCGCGAAATCCGCTCCACCAGCTCGACCCGCCCGACGAACCCCGGCACGTCGGGCGGCAACTGGTCCGGCACGTCCGGATCGGCCCGTTCGGCAGGCGCGGCCAGGCTCGGGTCACCGACCAGGATCGCCTGGTGCAGCTCGCGCAGCGCCACCCCCGGCTCGATGCCCAGCTGCTCGTTCAGCATCCGGTCGACCAGCCGGAACGCCTCCAGCGCCTCGGCCTGCCGACTGCCCCGGTACAGCGCCACCATCAGCTGCGCCCAGAACCGTTCCCGCAACGGGTGGTCGGTGGTCAACGACCGCAGCACCGGCACCAGCCGTTCGTGGTTGCCCAACGCCAGCTCGACGTCGTTGCGCTCCTCGTGCACCACCAGCAGCCGTTCGGCCAGCCTCGGCACCTCGTCCTCGCGCAACGCCTCCGACGGCACGTCCGACAACGCCGGACCGCGCCACAGGCTCAACGCCTCCGAGTACAGCTCGGCCGCGTCCGCCAGGTGCCCGGACTGCGCGGCCTGCCGGGCGAGGCCCGCCGTGGTGGTGAACCGGTGCACGTCCACGTGCTCGGGCGGCACCACCAACCGGTAGCCGTCCGAAGTGGTCCGGATCAACGACGGGTCGCCCAGGAGCTGCCGCAGTCGCATGACGTAGGTCTGCAAGGTGCCGCGCGTGCGGGCCGGTGGGTCGTAACCCCACAAAAACGAAACTAATTCGCCAATTGAGACGACCCGGCCGGCGCGCAGCGACAACGCGGCCAGCAGCGCCCGGTGCTTTCCGGCCCGAACCGGTACCGGTTGACCCTGTATGCGCACGTCAAGGGGGCCGAGAAGACCGAACCACGGCCCAGCACCCATCCGCCTGCGTCCCCTCGTCCGGCCTCCCCGCGGCACAGCCTAGGACGGGCGCTGACGGCCCGAGTCACCGCCGCGTCAGCGATACGACAGCGCGCTCAGGCACTCTTGGGATCGTCCCGGTTGGGGGACCGGGACAACACAACTTCTCGGGTCCGCGTCAGCGGATACGCGATCACTGGGGGTCGAGTGGCCCGCACCGAAAGGTGCGGGCCACTCGTCTGTGTTGGATGGCCGCTGCTCCGCAGACGGCGGGCGAGGTCGCGGTGAGGGTTAGCCCGCGTAGATCATGGTGGGGGTAGGGGTGGGGGTCAGCCTGCGTAGATGGCTTCGATGTCCTGCTTGTAGGTCGAGGCCACGACGGATCGGCGCAGCTTCAGGCTCGGGGTCATCTCGCCGCCCGCCTCGGTGAAGTCCACCGGCAGGATGCGGAACTTCTTGATCGCCTCCGCCTTGGACACCGCCTGGTTGGCCTCGTCGACGGCTGCCTGGATCACGCCGCGGAGCGTCTCGTCGTCCACCATCTCGGACACGGTCGCCGACGCCGGCTTGCCGTTCTGCTCCTTCCACGCCGGGAAGAACTCCGGGTCGATCGTGATCAGCGCGCCGATGAACGGCTGCGCGTCGCCGACCACCATGCACTGGCTGATCAGCGGGTGGGCCCGGAGGCGGTCCTCCAGCACGGCGGGCGAGACGTTCTTGCCGCCGGCGGTGACGATGATCTCCTTCTTGCGGCCGGTGATCCGCAGGAAGCCGTCGTCGTCCAGTTCGCCGATGTCGCCGGAGTGGAACCAGCCGTCCTCCAGCGACTCCGCCGTGGCCTGGGCGTTGTTCCAGTAGCTGCGGAACACGATGTCGCCCTTGATCAGGATCTCGCCGTCCTCGGCGATGCGCACCGAGGTGCCGATCACCGGACGGCCCACCGTGCCGACCCGGAACGCGGCCTCGGTGTTCACGCACGCCGCCGCGCTGGTCTCGGTCAGGCCGTAGCCCTCCAGCACCGGCACGCCGACGCCGCGGAAGAAGTGCGCCAGCCGTTCGCCGAGCGGCGCGCCGCCGGAGATCGCCGCGATGGCCCGGCCGCCGAGCGCCGCCTGGAGCTTGCTGTAGACGAGCTTGCCGAACACCGCGTGCTTGACCTTGAGCCCGATGCCCGCGCCACCGGTGTCCAGCGCCTGGCTGTAGGCCACCGCGGTCGCCTCGGCGGCGTCGAAGATCTTGCCCTTGCCCGCCGCGTGCGCCTTCTGCTTCGCGCCGTTGTAGACCTTCTCGAACACCCGCGGCACGGCCACCACGAACGTGGGCCGGAACGACTGCAGGTCCTCGACCAGGGTCTTCACGTCCGACGTGTGGCCCATGGTGACCCGGTTGTACAGACCGCACACCGACAGCGCGCGGGCCAGGATGTGCGCCAGCGGCAGGAACACCAGCAGCGAGTTGCCCGCCTGCATGAGCTGCGGGAACGCGACGTTCGCGCCGCGGATCTCGGACAGCAGGTTGCGGTGGGTGAGCTCGCAGCCCTTGGGGCGGCCGGTGGTGCCGGAGGTGTAGACGATGGTCGCGGTGTCGTCCGCGCCGACCTCCTTGCGCCGGGCCCGCGCGTCGTCGTCGGACACCGAGGCGCCCAGCGCGGTCAACTCGTCGATCGCGCCCGCCGCGTCACCGGAGGGCCCGTCGATCTGCCACACGTGCCGCACCTCGGGCAGGCCCGCGACCACCGAGTCCACCGTCGCCCGGTGCTCGGAGGTCTCCACGAACACGGCCTTGGCCGAGGAGTCGGACAGGATCCACTCGACCTGCTCGGCCGAGGAGGTCTCGTAGATCGGGACCACGACACCGCCGGCGTGCCAGATGGCGAAGTCGAGCAAGGTCCACTCGTAGCGGGTCTTGGACATCAGGCCCACCCGGTCACCGGGCTGGATACCCGTCGCGACCAGGCCCTTCGCCACCGCGAGCACCTGGGCGGCGAAATCGCGGGCGGTGATGTCCACCCACGTCCCGTCCACGCGGCGGCGGAAGCTGACGGCGTTGCCGAAGCGCTCCGCGTTCGCCCACACCATGTCGGTGAGGTTCTCCTCGGCAGCCACAGTGGCGGTGGCGGGGACGCTGAACTCGCGCACGTCGACCTCCGGACGATTTGTTTGTTACCGGTGGGGAAACTTAGCCTGTGATTCCGGCGATACACCAGGCTGGTGGGTAGTTCCGTAACCGTGTCGTGGCACTCTTCCCACCCGTGCCCAGTGTCGACGTGGTGGACGAGACGTTCCTCGCAGTGCCTCCGGCGGTGGTCGCCGCCGCTTTCGCGCCACCTTCCGCATGGGCCGAATTCTGGCCCGACCTGACCCTCGACGTCTACGCCGATCGGGGCACTCAGGGGCTGCGCTGGACGGTCGGGGGCGCGTTGGTCGGAACGATGGAGGTGTGGCTGGAGCCCGTCCTGGACGGCACCCTGCTGCACTACTTCCTGCGCGCCGACCTGCCCGGCGACCCCTCCGACAAGCGGGTCCGGCAGGAGGTGCGGCGCCGCCAGCTGGCCGCCAAGGAGGTCTCCCTGGGCCTGAAATCGACCTTGGAGGACGGCCGGCCGCCCGGGATCGCCCCCGCCCTGCCGTAGATTCAAGCCCCGTGCGGGTTCACGTCGTCTCGGATGTCCACGGCAACGCGGAGGCCCTGGCCCGCGCCGGTGAGGGTGCCGACGCCCTGGTGGTGCTCGGCGACCTGGTCGACTTCGTCGACTACTACGACCACGGCAAGGGCATCCTCGGCCGGGTGTTCGGCGCGGAGAAGGTCGAGGTCTTCGCCCGGCTGCGGCGCGGCACGCTCGGCGCGGAGACGGTCCGCTACATGCGGTCGCTCTGGGAGAGCCTGGACAACGCCGAGGACGTCGTCCAAGAGGCGATCATGGAGCAGTACACCGCGCTGTTCGGCGCGATGAGCGCCCCCACCTACGCCACGCCCGGCAACGTGGACAGCCCCGAGTTGTGGCCGATGTTCGCCCGCGACGGCGTGCACGTCCTGGACGGTCAGGTGGCCGAGATCGGCGGGCTGCGGTTCGGCTTCGCCGGCGGCGCGCTGCTGCACCCCGGTTTCGTGCCGAGCAGGCGCGGCCCGTGGCGGCCCTACCTGCGCACCGAGGAGGAGTTCGGCGCGGCCCTCGCGGGCCTGGGCGAGGTGGACGTGCTGTGCACCCACGTGCCGCCCGCGGTGGCCGAGCTGACCTACGACGTGGTCGCCCGCCGACCGGAGCTGGGCTCGACGTCGTTGCTGAAGGTGATCGAGCGCGACCGGCCCCGGTGGTCGGTGTTCGGGCACGTGCACCAGCCGATGGTGCGCCGGGTGCGGGTCGGCTGGACCGAGTGCGTCAACGTCGGTCACTTCCAGCGCAGCGGCACGCCCCACGTGTTGCATTGGTGAGCAGAACTACCGGGTAGCCTCCCCGACATGGCCGACGAGTCCACCCAGTCCATCGTCATCGACGCGACGCCCGAGGAGATCCTGGCGGTCATCGCCGATTTCGATGCCTACCCCGAGTGGGCCAACGGGGTGAAGCGGACCGAGGTGCTGGAGACCGGGTCGGACGGCCGCGCGGCCCAGGTCAGGTTCAACATCGACCAGGGCCCGATCAAGGACGAGTACGTGCTCGCGTACGACGCGTGGTCGACCGATCGGATCTCGTGGCGCCTGGTCAAGGGCCAGATGCAGAAGTCGCAGGAGGGCAGCTACGTGCTGGTCCCCAAGGGCGACTCGACCGAGGTCGTCTACACCCTCTCGGTGCAGCTGGTCGTGCCGATGATCGGCCTGTTCCGCCGCAAAGCCGAGAAGATGATCATGGACACCGCGCTCAAGGAGCTCAAGCGGCGGGTGGAAAACGCTGGATGAGCGCACGCCTGCTGCTGTTCACCGGTAAGGGCGGGGTCGGCAAGACGACCTTGGCCGCCGCCACCGCCGCCGCGCTCGCCGCCGGAGGCCGCAAGGCGCTGGTCGTGTCCACCGACCCGGCGCACTCGCTCGGCGACGCGCTGGGCGTGCCGCTGTCCGGGCACGTCACCGAAGTCGGCTCCGCTTCCGCGACACTGCACGCCGCGCAGATCGACCCGCGCGCGCTGGTCGACGACGCCTGGCGCGACCTGCGCGGACACCTGCGCACGGTGCTCGCGGGCGCGGGCGTCGACGAGCTGGACGCCGAGGAGCTGACCGTCCTGCCCGGCGTCGAGGAGCTGCTGGCGCTGTCCGAGGTGCAGCGGCTGGCGAGCTGCGGGCCGTGGGAAGTGGTGGTCGTGGACTGCGGCCCGACCGCCGAGACGTTGCGCCTGCTGGCGCTGCCCGAGGCGTTCGCCTCCTACCTGGAACGGCTGTTCCCGACCCACCGGCGGGTGGTGCGCGGGCTGCTGGCCGGTGTCGCGGGCAACGGCACGGTGGAGAAGTGGGACGCCACCGCCGACGCCCTGGGCAGGCTGGCGGACAACCTGGAACAGCTGCGCGGCCTGCTGACCTCGCCGACGACCAGCGTGCGGCTGGTGCTGACCCCCGAACGGGTGGTTGCGGCGGAGACCCGGCGGACCGTGACGGCGCTGGCGTTGCAGGGCATCCGGGTGGACGGCGTGGTGGCCAACCGGGTCGTGCCGCACCCCGGCGCGGGCCGCGGCCCGGCCGCCGCGTGGCTGCGCACCCGCCGTGCCGAGCAGGACGCCGTGCTCGCCGAACTGGCCGACCTCGGGTCGGTGCGCACGGTCGAGCACCGGGCCGCCGAACCGGTCGGCACGACCGCGTTGCTGGATGTCGCCGACGGCCTCTACCAGGGCCAGGACCCGCTGGACGGCACCGCCGACGACGGGCAGCTGCTGGCGGTCGAGCGGACCGGCGAGCTGGAGTACACGCTGCGCATCGCGTTGCCGGTCGGCGACTCGTCGCTGGACCTGGCCCGGGTGGGGGACGACCTGGCCGTCACCGTGGACGGCAGGCGGCGGCTCATCGCGTTGCCGTCGCTGCTCCAGCGCTGCCTCGTGACCGGCGCGGAGCTGGACGACACCGGGTTGGCGGTGCGGTTCGCACCCGACCCCGATCTGTGGATGCGGTGAGGCACGTGGACTCCAAGCTTGCCGACTCGAAGCTGGTCGAGGAGCTGCGCCTGCTGCTCGACGCCGCCGCCGAGCGGGCGCAGCCCTGGCTGCACCGGATGGCCACCGAGGACGAGCACGACACGCGAACGTGCGGCTGGTGCCCGGTGTGCAACGCGGTGGCGTTGGCGCGCGGTGACCGGTCGGAGCTGGCCGCCAAGGCCGCCGAGCACGTGGCGGGGCTGATCGCGGTGTTGCGTGCGGCGCTGGCCGAGCCGTCGTCCGCCGCGGATGGCGCCTTTGGTGACGTCGGCGACGTCGGCGAGGAGCGGGCGCGGCCGGAGAAGCCGCGCGTCCAGCACATCCCGGTGGTGCGGCGCGGCCAGGGGTCGCAGTGCTGACTGTCGGCGTCGACGTCGGCGGGACGAGCGTGCGTGCGGGTGTGGTCGACGGTGACGGCGCGGTGCTCGACACGGCGCGTGCGGCCACGCCCAGCGGTGAGGAGCCGTTGGAGGAGGCCATCTGCGCGGCTGTCGCCGAGGTGGCGTCCCGGCACCGGGTGTCGGCCGTGGGGCTGGCCGTGGCCGGGTTCGTGGCCTCGGACCGGCGGACCGTGCGGTTCGCGCCGCACCTGGCCTGGCGGCAGGCGCCCGTCGCGGATCGGATCTCGCAACGCGTCGGGATGCCGGTGGTGCTGGAGCACGACGCGAACGCCGCCGCGTTGGCCGAGCACCGGTTCGGCGCGGCGCGCGGCGCGTCGATCGCCGCCCTGATCGCGATCGGGACCGGGATCGGCGGGGCGTTGTTGATCGACGGGCACGTGTTCCGCGGCGCGTACGGGGTGGCGCCCGAGCTGGGTCACCTGCGGCTGGTGCCGGACGGGCGGCCGTGCCCGTGCGGCAAGAACGGGTGCTGGGAGCGGTATTGCAGCGGCACCGCGTTGAGCACGACGGCGGTCGAGCTGTTGGCCCGGCATCCTGGCCTGTCCACGGTGCTGGCGCGTGAGGCTTTGGGTGACTCGCGGGCGGTGACCGGGCGTCGGGTGGCGGGCGCGGCGCGCGACGGTGACCCGTTGGCGCAGCGCGCGATGGCGGACCTGGCGCGGTGGCTGGGTGAGGGGTTGGCGCTGGTCGCCGACGTGTACGACCCGGAGGTCGTGGTGATCGGCGGCGGCGTGTCGGAGTCCGCGCCGTTGTTCCTGGACGACGCCCGTGAGCACTACGCGGCCGTGGTGACCGGGGCCGGGCAGCGGCCGCTGGCCCGCATCCGGACCGCGCAGCTCGGTGACGACGCGGGGATCGTCGGCGTGGCCACGCTGGCGCGGGACGTGGCCTCGCGGGCGGCCCGCAACGGGCGACGCTGACGCCCGTCGCGCGTAGCATCGCGGAATGCGGACCTGCGACTCCGTGGTCGCCAACCGGGTGTCAGGGCCGCGTGACGACCACGTCCGCGCGCCCTGCATCGACCCGGTGGTGTCCGGATGAGGACGGGTGCGGCGCGCGGACATGTCGGCTTTTTCCACGAGACGGCGTTCTACGGCAGTGACGACGAGTTCCGGTCGATCGTGGTGCCGTTCCTGGACGGTGGTGTGTCGGCCCGCGAACCGGTGCTGGTGGCGTGCCGACCGGACAACGAGCGGCTGATCCGGGACGCGGTGGCCGACGTCTCCGGCATCGTCTTCCTGACCGGCGGCGGCCACTACGACCGGCCGACCGAGGCGATCCTGACCTACCGGAAGCTGTTCGCGTCGTACGCGGGCGTGGCGCAGATCCGGGTGGTGGGGGATGTGCCGCACCCCGGCGTCGGCGCGTCGTGGGACTGGTGGTCGCGGTACGAGGCGGCGGTGACCGAGGTCTTCGACGAGTTCCCGCTGTGGGGCCTGTGCCCGTACGACCTGCGCGTTACGCCTGCCTCCGTGCTGGCCGACGTCCTCCGCACCCACCCGCGCGTGGTCGGGGTGGACGGGACGCACCTGCCGAACCCGCGCTACAGCTCGGCGTGGACGTTGCCGTCCGCCGACCCCACCTCGCTGGAGACCGGACCACCCCTGGTCGAACTGACCGACCCGTCACCCGCCGAGGCCCGACGTGCGGTGACAACGGCGTGCGGCGCTGCACATCTGAGCCGGGACGAAGTGGACGACATCGTCTACGCCGCCAGCGAAGCCGTCACCAACGCCCAGTACCACGGCCGACCGCCAGTCCACCTCCGTGCGTGGGCCGGCCCGACCCACGTCGTAGTCGCCGTAACCGACCACGGCGACGGCCCGCAATCCCCCCTCGCCGGCCTGGTCCCCACCAACCGCACCGCCACCGCCGGCGTAGGCCTCTGGCTAACCCACCGCACCTGCCGCAACGTCACCATGACCCGAGACCCCAACGGCTACACCATCCGCCTAACCGCCGGCCCCTAACCCCACCCCACCCCCAGACCCCGAGAGTCGAACCCCGGACCGCGAACGTACGACTCTCGCGACCTGAACGTACGACTCTCGGGCGTGTCCAACGTTGGGAACGCGCGTGTCCAACGTTCGGGACGGGTGAGTTGAACGTTCGGGACGGGCTAGTTGTGCGGGTGGGGTGTGGTTACAGGACTGCGCCGTCGTCCCAGCCGGAGTCGGGCGGCGGTCCGCTGCGCATCCGCAGCACCAGCCACCCGGCCCCCGAGCACATCACGATCAACGCCAACGGCGTGCCGATCGCGCCGGTCAACCCGAACAGCCCTGGCGCCACCAGCAGCACCACACCCAGCACGATCACCAGCAACGCCGCGATCGTCCCCGGCCGCAACGCGGGCAACGGCGGTGGGTCCGGCGGCACGTAGTGGTCGTTCGGGTCGTCCGAGTCGGCGTCATCGTCGTCCGGCCCGTCCTCGACCGTGGCCACGGCGGGCTGCCCCTCGGGCCGCACCGGCCGCACGGGCTCCGCCTCGTCGCCTTCGTCGGGTTCGACCTCTTCCGACTCCGACCAGGCCTGCTTGCCCACGCCTTCGCGTTCCAGGCCCGCCACGATCTCGGCGAAGGTCGCGTCCACGTCCTCCGGGCCGTCGGTCGAGTCGCGTCGCGAGTTCATCGGCGTGCTCCAGCCCTCCAGGTCGTGAAGGCCAATCCTTCTGCCAGGTTCCATCGTCCCACGAGCCCGTTGTGTTGCGGATTACGGCAGCCGGTGGACCCTGGGACCGTACCGCCTCGGCGCCGGTCTTCGTTGTGTCTTGCGCCGTCGGCTCCGTAGGCTGGCGTCGGGGATCAAGCTCGTCGAGGAGGCGCTTCCAGCGGTGCTCTACTGGTTGATGAAACACATCTTTCTCGGGCCGCTCCTGAAGCTGTTCTTCCGACCCCGGATCATCGAGGGCGCGGAGAACATCCCCAAGGAGGGCGGCGCCATCCTGGCGAGCAACCACCTCGCGGTCTCCGACTCGTTCTTCCTCCCGTTGAAGCTGTCCCGCCGGGTCACCTTCCCCGCCAAGATCGAATACTTCACCGGCACGGGCCTCAAGGGCGCCCTCCAGCGCTGGTTCTTCTACGGCGTCGGCCAGGTCCCGATCGACCGGTCCAGCGCGTCGGCCGCCCAGGGCGCGCTCGACACCGGCGTGCGGATCGTGCGCGAGGGCAAGTTGCTCGGCATCTACCCCGAGGGCACCCGCTCGCCCGACGGCCGGCTGTACAAGGGCAAGGTCGGCGTCGCCTGGATCGCGCTGGAGTCCGGCGCGCCGGTCATCCCGGTCGCGATGTTCGGCACGGACAAGGCCAACCCCATCGGCTCGCGGATGTGGAAGCCGTACCCGATCCGGATCAAGATCGGCAAGCCGTTGGACTTCTCCCGCTACGAGGGCCTGTCCGGCGACCGGTTCGTGCTGCGGTCCATCACCGACGAGATCATGTACGCCCTGATGGAGCTGTCCGGCCAGGAGTACGTCGACGTGTACGCGGCCAAGGCCAAGGAGGTGCAGGCCGCCCCGCAGCCCGCGAAAGAGGTCGATCGGCTGCCCGAGACGAAGGCGGGCTGATCCAGCACCCTAGGGTGGTGGGGTGCGGTTCTTCTACGACTGTGAGTTCATCGAGGACGGGGTGACGATCGACCTCGTCTCCATCGGAGTGGTCGACGAGGAAGGCCGCGAGTTCTACGCCGTGTCCACCGAGTTCGACCCGGCCAAGGCCGGTCCGTGGGTGCGCGCCAACGTGCTCAACCAGTTGCCGTCGCCGGCCAGTCAGGCGTGGCGCAGCCGGGAGCGGATCCGCAACGACCTGCTCGACTTCCTCGGCGGCCCCAAGGCCAACCGGGACGACATCGAGCTGTGGGCGTGGTTCGCGGCCTACGACCACGTGGCGTTGGCGCAGCTCTGGGGCCCGATGCCGGCGCTGCCGCGCTGCCTGCCCCGGTTCACCCGCGACCTGCGCCAACGCTGGGAGGACGTGGGCAAACCGCGGCTGCCGCAGGCGCCCTCGGACGCGCACGACGCGTTGGCCGACGCCCGGCACAACCTCGCCCGGTGGAAGGTGATCGAGAGCGAACGCCTGCGCAAAGGTTTCGCACTCCGGTAACAGTCCGGTAATTGGACCCCTCACTTGCTGCACCGATCCAGCGCGTGTCAGTCTTGGGTGACCCACGCCACGAGAAGAGATTGGCTAAGCAAATGCGCATTGGTGTGCTCACCGGCGGTGGCGACTGCCCCGGCCTCAACGCGGTCATCCGCGCTGTGGTCCGCAAGGGCATCGAGGCCCATGGCTGGGAGATCGTGGGGTTCCGGAACGGATGGCAGGGGCCGATCGAGAACCTGACCAAGCCGGTCGGGCTCGGTGAAGTCGAGGACATCCTCACCAGGGGCGGCACCATCCTCGGCTCGTCGCGCACCAACCCGTACAAGGTCGAGGGCGGTGTCGACCGGATCCGCGAGAACCTCGCGGCTAACAAGGTCGACGCGCTGATCGCGATCGGCGGCGAGGACACCCTCGGTGTGGCCAAGCGGCTGACCGACGACGGCATCGGCGTCGTGGGCGTGCCGAAGACCATCGACAACGACCTGGGCGCGACCGACTACACGTTCGGCTTCGACACCGCCGTGCACATCGCCACCGAGGCGATCGACCGGCTGCGCACGACGGCCGAGTCGCACCACCGGGCGCTGGTCGTCGAGGTCATGGGCCGGCACGCGGGCTGGATCGCGCTGCACTCGGGTCTGGCCGGCGGCGCGAACGTGATCCTGGTGCCGGAGCGGCAGTTCAGCGTCGACAAGGTGGTCGAGTGGGTGGAGCGGCGCTTCGAGCGCCAGTTCGCCCCGATCATCGTGGTCGCCGAGGGCGCCATGCCCGAGGGCGGCGCGGAGGTGCTGCACTCCGGTGAGAAGGACGCGTTCGGCCACGTTCGGCTGGGCGGCATCGGCACGTGGCTGGCCGAGGAGATCGCGGAGCGGACCGGCAAGGAGTCCCGCGCGGTCGTGCTGGGCCACGTCCAGCGCGGTGGCATCCCGACCGCCTACGACCGCGTGCTCGCGACCCGGTTCGGTCTGCACGCGGTGGACGCGGTCGCGGAGGGTGACTTCGGCGTCATGGTCGCGCTGCGTGGCACGGATATCGTCCGGGTGAAGCTGGCCGAGGCGACGGCGGAGCTGAAGACCGTTCCGATGGAGCGTTACGCCGAGGCCGAGGTCTTCTTCGGCTGATCGACACCTGTCCGCCCAGGCGCCCCGAACGTTGCGTTCGGGGCGCCTGACGTTTGTGCGGGTGTTCTGAGCGTTGAACTCGGGTGTTCTGAGTGTTGGACACGCGCGTTCTGGGGGTTGGACACGCGGGGCGGGGTTAGCGCTTGGCGTAGTCGCGTAGGCCGGTGAAGTCGACCATTACGCAGGGTTCGTTGCCGACGATCCAGGCGTCGTGGCCGGGTTCGATCATGACGGCGTCGCCGGGGCCGGCGTCGGCTTCGCTGCCGTCGTCCATGACGACGTGCATCCGGCCGGACAGGACGTAGCCGGTGTGGAAGGACTGACACGAGTCGGTGCCCGCGATCGGCTTCACGTCGTTCGACCACTTCCAGCCGGGTTCGAACTCGGCTTTGCCGACGGTGGTGTCACCGACGGTGACCAGGTCGACGTGGCCGTGCGGGAACTGCCGCACCTCTTCCGGTTCGGTCAAGCTCTTCGCTTCGAGTACAGACATCGTCATCCCTTTCTCAGCGTGGTCAGCCCTGCACGACGGGGTAGATCTCGTCCGCCACGAGGCCGTGCGCCTCGCGGTGCACCCGGTGCGCCGTCTCCGCGTCCGGCGCCTCGACCAGGCAGAAGACCTTCCCGTCCTTCTCGTCGACCCAGTAGTGGAGGTACTTGACGCCGTACTGCTCTTGGGTCCGGAGATCGGCGGCGTGGGCGTCGGCCACGTCCTTGGCGCCGGCACCCTCGGGGAGGCTGTTGTGCACGTCCATGAACAACATGGCGTCCTCCTAATACGTGGGGTAAGAGGCGGAGGCTAGCCGGCGAGGTGTTCCCAAAGCGTTCCCACCAGCGTTCTTGTCGCGCCGGACGTATGGTTCCGCCATGCCAGCCACCTGCCGGGTGCGTGTTCTGGGCAGGTTTTCCGTCACGGTCGACGGCAGACCCGTCCCTGGCAACGTGTGGCGGAACCGGCGGGCGGCCGACGTGGTGAAGCTGCTGGCCGTGGAACCCGACCACCGCCTGCACCGCGAGCAGGTGATGGACCGGCTGTGGCCGGATCTGCCCGTGGAAGCGGCGGGGGCGAACCTGCGCAAGGCGCTGTACTACGCACGGCGTGCGCTCGGGTGCGCCGACGCGGTCCGGTGCGAGGGGCGGCTGCTGACGCTGTGGCCGGCCGGGGTCCTCGACGTGGACCTGGAGCGGTTCGAGCGGGCCGCCGACGCAGCGCTGGCCTCGGGTGACGCCACGAAATGCGCGCTCGCCGCCGCCGAGTACCACGGTGACCTGCTCGCCGACGACCGCTACGAGTGCTGGGTGGCGGAGCCGCACGAGAAGGCCAAGAGCCGGTACGTCGCCCTGCTGCGGGCCGCCGGCGACTGGACGCGGGTGCTCGAACTGGACGAGACCGACGAAGAGGCACACCGCGCGGTGATGCGCCGGCACCTGGCCGCCGGCAACCGCCGTGAGGCGCTGCGCCAGTTCGAACGACTGCGGCACGCGCTGCGGGAGCGGATCGGCGTCGGGCCCGACGCGGAGACCATCGCGCTGTACGAGTCGGCGCTGGCCGTGGACGCGGCCGACCCGCCGTCGCCGTCGCAGCGGGCGGCGGTGGCGCTGGCCAACGGTCTCGTCGCGTTCGGGCGGCGCAACCTCGCCGAAGCCGAGCGGCTGGCGAGGCAGGCGCGGGTGCTGGCGCTGGACGCGGACCTCGGGCACGAGCTGGGGGAGGCGTCAACGCTGCTCGCGCTGGTCGCGCACGCGCGGGGGACGTGGCACGAGCTGTTCCGGGAGGAGTTCGCGGACTCCGTGCGGCACCAGACGCGGCCGGAGGTCTACGACGCCCACCTGTGCTTCCAGGAGTTCTACCTGTACGGACCGGAGGGGCACGAGGGCGCCGAGGCGTTCGGCCGGGACCTGCTGGACATCGCGTCACGGGCGGGGTCCGCCTCGGGCCGTGCGCTGGCGTACCTGCTGCTGGGCGAGTTCGCGTTGCTGTCCGGGCGTCGCGACATCGCGGTGACCACGCTGCGGTGGTCCCTGAGCGAGGCCGAACGCGCCGGGTGCGTCTCGGCGCAGTCCCTGGCGCTGGAACGCCGGGCCGAGGCCGAGGCCCGACGAGGCAACCGCGCCGCCGCCCGCGCCGACCTCGACCGCGCGTTGCCGCTGGCCCGGTCGTCCGGGATTCCGTCGCACCTGGTGATCCGCGTCCACGGGGTCCGCGTGCTCGCCGCGGAGAGCCTCGGCGGGGCGCTCAGCGCGATCCGGGAGGCGGAACGCTGGCTCGCCGAGGCCCCGCACGTGTGCGACCCGTGCTCCATGGGTTTCCGGATCGCGGCGGCGACGTCGTGCGCCGGCGCGGGCAACCCGAGCCGGGCCCGGCTGCACCTGGCCGAGGCGGAGCGGATCAGCGGGCTGTGGCAGGGCGGCCCGTGGCCGGCCGCGCTGTGGGAGGTGCGCGCCGAGGTGCGGCGCGCCGAAGGCCAGCGCGCCCAGGCGGCGGCGCTGTTCCTGGAGGCGGCCGAGCAGTTCGCGGCGATGCGCCGACCGCTGGAGGAGAGCAGGTGCCGGGCCGCCGCCTCCTCCTGCTAACCGGTCTCAGCTGGTCTCAACCGGTCTCAGACCGCCTCAGATCGCCTTGAACGCACCGAGGTGCAGGTAGGCGGCGAAGGTGCCCAGCCAGTGCTCGGCGTAGTAGCCGTGGCCGAACACGTACCGCCAACCGGTCTCCTGGTGCTCCTCGGCGGCCGTGCGGGCCAGGTGGGCGTAACGGTGGTCCGCGGGCAGCGCGTCCGCGATGGACCGCCACTGCCACGCCCGCGACAGCGCCAAGCCCACCAGGTGCGAGCCGTACGCGTCGCCCGGGTCATCCACCGGCACCGGCTCGCACAGCACCTTCCAGCGCGCCTCCTCCAGGTTCGGCAGGAACGCCTCGAACCACGCGGTGAACTCGTCGGCCGGCAGCACCCGCCGCACCAGGTCCGCCTCGGTCAGCGCGGGCGACAGGAAGTCGGCCGCGTCGGGTTCGAACCCGCCGTACCCGACGTCCTCCCGGTGCCACCGCAGCGCGGCCTCCTCGCACGCCGTGGCCAACTCCTCGTCACCCACGGCGCGCGCCGCGTCGAGCACGAGCCCGGTCGCGAACGCGGTGTTGCCGTGCGTGCCGGTCCGGATCGGCAGCCGCGCGCTGGTCACCTTGGCGAGATACCGGTCACGCAGGACCGTGCTCAACGGCCGCAGCGCTTGCGCCCACGGCGAACCGCAGGTTCGGAGCTCCGCATCCAAGACCAGCAGCCAGGCCCACCCGTATGGGCGTTCCCAGAACCCGCCGCTGGGGCCGGCGAAGAACGCCGCCTCGGTCTCCGCGTGCTCCGCGGTGATCAACGAATCGAGCGTCCGACGGGCTTCCGCCGCGCCCTCGACCTCCGGTCGCAGCCGCAGCAGACGAGCCGCCAACCAGGTCTGATGCACGCACGAGTGCCAGTCGAACGACCCGGCGAAGATCGGGTGCAGGGTGCGCTGCGGCACCAGTCCAGTGGCATCGGTGACGACGTGCGACCAGTGCGTCGGGTAGTCCCGGCGGATGTTCTCCACCGCCGTCGACAGCAGCCTGGCCACCGTGTCGTCATCCATTCGGGTGTCACGCATGGTCCACATCCTGCACAGCCGGACCCGTGCCCGTCTCTCTGCGTGGACAGCTATCTTTAACGTGTGAACTGGACCGTGGACGTGCCCGTGGACACGCTTCCCGAGCTTCCGCCCCTCCCGCCCGAGATGCGCTCGCGGCTGGACGACGCGCTGGGGCGGCCCGCCGCACAGCAGCCGGAGTGGCCGGACTCCGAGCAGGTGCGGCGAGTGCGGGCCGTGCTGGAAAGCGTGCCGCCGATCACCATGCCCGCCGAGATCGACCGACTGCGCGGCAACCTGGCCGAGGTCGCGCGCGGCGAGGCGTTTCTGCTGCAGGGCGGCGACTGCGCGGAGACGTTCGCGGACAACACCGAGCCGCACATCCGCGCGAACATCCGCACCCTGCTCCAGATGGCCGTCGTGCTCACCTACGGCGCCAGCCTCCCGGTGGTGAAGATCGGCCGCATCGCGGGCCAGTACGCCAAGCCGCGCTCGTCCGGCATCGACGCGCTCGGCCTGCCGTCCTACCGCGGTGACATCGTCAACTCGCTGGTCGCCACGCCCGAAGCGCGGGTGCCGGACCCGTCGCGGATGATCCGCGCCTACGCCAACGCGGGCGCGGCGATGAACCTGCTGCGCGCCGTCACCAGCGCGGGCATGGCCGACCTGCACCGGCTGCACGACTGGAACAAGGACTTCGTCCGCCAGTCGCCCGCGGGTGAGCGGTACGAGGCGCTGGCCGCCGAGATCGACCGCGGCCTGCGGTTCATGTCGGCGTGCGGCGTGAACGACTCGTCGCTGCACACCACCGAGATCTTCGCCTCGCACGAGGCGCTGCTGCTGGACTACGAGCGGTCGCTGCTGCGCCTGGACGTGCGCGACGACGAGCCGAGGCTGTACGACCTGTCGTCGCACTTCCTGTGGATCGGCGACCGGACCCGGCAGCTGGACGGCGCGCACATCGCGTTCGCCGAGCTGCTGTCCAACCCGATCGGCCTGAAGATCGGCCCGTCGACCACGCCGGAGATGGCCGTCGAGTACGTCGAGCGGCTCGACCCGCACAACCAGCCCGGCCGGTTGACCCTGATCAGCCGGATGGGCAACGGCAAGGTGCGCGACGTGCTGCCGCCCATCATCGAGAAGGTCACCGCCTCCGGCCACCAGGTCATCTGGCAGTGCGACCCGATGCACGGCAACACCCACGAGGCCTCCACCGGCTACAAGACCCGGCACTTCGACCGGATCGTGGACGAGGTGCAGGGCTTCTTCGAGGTGCACCGCAGGCTCGGCACGCACCCCGGCGGCATCCACATCGAGCTGACCGGCGAGGACGTCACCGAGTGCCTGGGCGGCGCACAGGAGATCTCGGACATCGACCTGGCCGGCCGCTACGAGACCGCCTGCGACCCGCGGCTGAACACGCAGCAGTCGCTGGAGCTGGCGTTCCTGGTCGCGGAGATGCTCCGCAGCTGACCGCACACCGCTGAGAAGGCCGGTGGCCCCCGACTCCACGAGTCGGGGGCCACCGCCGTTCCAGGGCTGGTCGGACGGGGTCAGACGGCGATCAGCGTGATCTTGGTGTCCTTCGGCACGCGCTCACCGGCCCGCACCGACTGGTTGATCACGCGGGCGTTGTCGCGGTCGTTGAACTGCACCTCGACCTTGAAGCCCGCGTCCTCCAGGATCTCCTTGGCTTCCTTGACCCGCTTGCCCTCGACCTGCGGCACGGTGATCACGTTCGCCGACACCACGACGGTCACCCGCCGGTTGTTCGGGGGCATGTTCGTGCCCGCCGGCGGGTCGGTGCGGATCACCTTGCCCGGGCCGACCTTGTCGGAGGACTCCTCCCCGCCGTCGACCGGCTCGAACCCGGCCGCGCTGAGCTCGGCGAACGCCTCGTCCTTCGACTTGCCGGTCACGCTGGGCACCGGTTTGGGCTGGGAGCCCTTGCTCAGCACGATCGTCACCGTCGAGCCGATCGGCACCTGCGTGCCGGGTGCGGGCTTCAGCGTCACCACCTTGCCCTTGGGCACGCGGTCGCTGAACGCGTCCTCGGCGGGGTCCAGCTCGGACTTCAACCCGACCGACGCGATCTCCTGCTCGGCCGCCGCCACCTCGACACCCGCGTTGACCTGCGGCACCACCGGTTTGCCCGCGGACACCACGATCCGCACCAGGTCGTCCCGGGTGAGTTCGGTCCCGGCCGGCGGGTCGGAGCTCAGCACCTGACCGCTGGGCACGGTGTCGCTGTTCTCGGTCCGCAGCGTGTACTTGAGCGCGGCCTCTTCGATCATCGAGGTGGCCGTGGCCTCGTCCTTGCCGATCACGCTCGGCACGGTCGTGACCCGACCGATCGCGAACCACCAGCTGCTGATGCCGATGATGATCGCGGCGACGACCACGACGCTGAGCCACGTGATGAACTGCCGCTTGCTGCGGGCCCGCATCTCCTCGTACAGCTGCTCGGGCGTCTTCTTCTTCGGAGGTCTCTTGGCGCGCACACGGGCCGGCGCGGACAGCGGCGCGGACTGCGGCGCGGCGGCGTTGAGGCCGGCCGGCGGCAGGAAGTCCGCCCGCGGGATCGCCCTGGTGCCCTGGGGACCGGCCACCGTCGGCACGAGCGGGTTGGGCCGCTGCACCGGCACGGTCGGGTCCGCGAACGGCGCGCCGGCGCCCACCCGCACCGGCTCCACGCGCAACGTCTGCTCGGCCGGGCTCGGCGGCGCGGCCACGTGCTGCGTCGCCTCCTCCGCTGCCGCCGCTGCCACGGGCATCGGCACGTCCACGCCGGCGATGCCGAGCTTCGCGCGCACCGTCTCCACCTCGGACAGGAACGACTCGGCGTCCGCGGGCCGCAGGAACGGCTCCTTGCGGGTCGCGCGGCGCACCAGCTCGGCGACCTCGGCGGGCACGCCCGGCACCACCGGCACCTCGTCGTTCACGTGCCGGTAGGCGACCGAGATGGCGTTGTCGCCCACGTACGGCGGCGTGCCGGTCAGCATCTCGTAGAGCAGCACGCCGGCCGAGTACACATCGCTGCGCGCGTCCGTGGTGCCCGTGGTGACCTGCTCGGGCGAGAGGTAGGCGACTGTGCCCAGGATCATCGTGTCGCTGGTCACACCGACTGTGGACACCGCCCGGACGAGGCCGAAATCGGCGACTTTGACCGTTCCGCCCGGACCGATGAGCACGTTCTCCGGCTTCACGTCCCGGTGTACGAGGTCGGCCCGGTGCGCGGCCGCCAGCGGTGAGAGGACCTTCTCGATCACCGTGAGTGCCAGCGGCACGTCCAGCTTGCCGCGCGAGTTGAGCAGGTCGCGCAGCGTGCCGCCCTCGACCAACTCCATCACCAGGTAGACCCGGTCCTCGTCCACGCCCTGGTCGTGCACCTGCACCACGCCAGGGTGGTGCAGTTTCGCCGCGGCCCGCGCCTCGCGCTCGAACCGCGCTACGAACTGCGGGTCGGCGGAGAACCTGGGGTCCATGACCTTGATGGCCACCGTGCGCTCAAGACGTGTGTCCACACCTCGGTACACGGTGGACATGCCGCCCCGCGCTACCAGGGTGCCTACCCGGTAGCGTTGTTCGAGCAGCCCGCCGATCACGTTCGTCGCCGACCTTTCCACAGCCGTGAATCGTACGGTGGGTGGTGCCGACCGATGCTGTGCGCAGGAGCATCTCACGCGCGCGTGTGGGATCGGCGTCAAAGTCCGGTGAAACAGGGGGTGTCCGCAAGCCAACCCCCGGGTGTACCGCCACCACCCGGTTGGCGCAGGGCGTCGTTCCCGGCGTTGTGGCATCGTGACGCACGTGAGTGCGATTCCTGCCGCTGCGGATGTGCTGGCTCCCGACCTCGAGGTCCTGCCCCTCGCCGAGGTCGCCGAGCGTCTTGCCCTACCGATCAACCGTGTCCACCAGTTGCTGCGCGACGGCCAACTGCTCGCGGAGCGCCGGAACGGTGTCCTCGTCGTCCCCGCCGAGTTCCTCGCCGCCGGAGGCGTGGTCAAGGGGCTGCCCGGCACCATCACGGTGCTGCGCGATTCCGGCTTTTCCACCGATGAGATCCTGCGGTGGCTGTTCACCGAGGACGAGACCCTGCCCGGCACGCCCATCGAGGCGTTGCGCGGCGACCGAGGCCGTGAGGTGAAGCGGCGGGCACAGGCCCTGGGTTTCTGACCAGCCGTTTCTGACGAGCCCCTCACCACCCGACGACCAGCGACGTCCGGGCGGCGCCCTTCACGGGAGTCGTCCGGACGTCGCGTTTCCGTGCCGTGCTCTTGTAGCCATGCTTCGCAGGCGTCCCCGCCAGGGGACCCCTGTCTTTATCCTGCCGGCGGGGTCTGACAATTCGGGGCCGGTAGAGGGCGGCCTGTGGACAACCGTTCCGAAGAGGCCTCAGCGACCGGTGACCCGGGCCATCAGCGCCCGCGCGAAACCGGGCACGGCCACCGCCAGCCGCCGTGAGTTCGGCACCGCCACGCGCCGGTCCAGCACCTGGTAGTCGGCCGCCGCGATCTCGTCCAGGATCCCCCGGTACAGCGTGAGCGCGGTCCGCACGCACGGCCGCGACACGGGCCGCAGCATCGGCACACCCACCGCGGCCTCCCGGTACACGGCGAACGTGTGCGCGACGAGGTGCTGGAACGCCCGCCGCACCCGCTGGTCCGACTGGCCGGTCCGCCGGCACCGCACCAGCAGCTCGCGGTCCACGCCGTACGCCGCCAGCACGTCCTCGGGCAGGTAGAGCCGCCCCCGGTCGAGGTCTTCGCCCACATCGCGCAGGAAGTTGGTCAGCTGGAACGCCCGGCCGAGCGCGGCGGCCGGCGGTTCGGCTTCGGCACGCGGCACGACCGTCCCGAACACCGGCAGCAGTTGCAGCCCGATCACCGCCGCCGACCCGTGCACGTACCGCTCCAGCGCCGGGAAGTCCGGGTACGACGTGACGGTCAGGTCCATCCGCATCGACGCCAGGAACTCGGTGAACAGCGAGGGGTCGATCGAGTACCGGGCCGCCGTGTCCACCAGAGCGGCGAGCACCGGGTGGCCGGTGGGACGACCCGCCAGCTCGTCGGTCAACTGCGCTTCCAGCAGCTTCAGCTCGGTCGCCGGGTCGGCCGACTCGCCGCTGTCCACGATCTCGTCGGCCCACCGCGCGAAGCCGTACAGCGCGTGCACGGCGGGCCGTTGTGCCGGGCTGAGCATCCGCGTGGCCAGGAAGAACGTGCGGCCGTGCCTGGCGTTCAGCTCGCGGCAACGGGCGTAGGCCGCGGTGACGTCCGGTGTGGCGAGGTCCGTCACTCGTACCTGCCGGACAGCTTCAACGGGTCGGGCCTGGTCAACGACACGCACGCCAGGGCGGACACCACCGCGACCATCGCCAGGTAGACCCACGAGTACAGCGCCGTGTCGCCGTTGGGGAAGGTCACCAGCAGCATCCAGGTGGAGAAGAACGCCGCCGCCTTCAGCCCGGTCGTGGTCCACGGCAGCGCCGCGGCCATCACCAGCGGCCAGCTGAAGTACCAGGGCAGCGTGGCGGGGGACAGCAGGGCCACGGCCAGCATGGTGATCGCGGCGCGCCGAACCGCCTCCGGCCCGCCGTCCTGCGCGGCCCGCCACTGCCGCCACGCGATGTAGATCAGCAGCACCGAGCCGAGGCCGCGGGCGATGGTCATGAACCAGCCCGGTTCGACCCGGACGAACCCGCTGACCACGGTGTGCGCGAAATCGCCGACCGCGCTGGGCAGCGACAGCCAGTTCACGATCGTGGACGACGAGCTGAGCGCCGGTATCCAGCCCAGGTCCAGGCCGGACACGACGGTGGTGGCGGCGAACACCGCGACGAACGTCACCACGCCGCCCGCGATGGCCTTGCCGAGCTGCGCCCTCCGCGTGCCGTCCAGCCGACGCGCCCACACCAGCACCAGGAACGGCAGCGCGACCACGGCGGTGGCCTTCACCGCGAACGCCAGCGTCACCACCGCGATGCCCAGCACGTGCCTGCGGTCCAGCACCAGCAGCACGCCGGCGGCCAGCAGGCCGACCATCAGCAGGTCGTTGTGCGCGCCACCGATCAGGTGCACCAGCATCAACGGGTTCGCCGCGGCCACCCACAGCGCGATCGCGGGCCGTCCGCCGAGGTGGCGGGTCAGGCCGGGCAGCGCCCAGCACAGCAGCGCCAGGCCGACGGCCAGCACCATCCGCATGATCACCACGCCGCCGATGACGCTGCCGTTGGTCACCCACACCACGCCCTGGGCGAGCATCAGGAACAGCGGCCCGTACGGCGCCGGGGTGTTCTGCCAGACCCAGCTCACGTTGTCCGACAGCGGGCTCTGCAACACCGCCGGCCCGACCGAGTAGGGGTCCAGGCCGTTGAGCGCGAGTTGGCCCTGTGCCAGGTAGCTGTAGATGTCCTTGCTGAACAACGGCGGCGCGAACAGCAGCGGCAGCGTCCAGGCCACGATCGCGGTGAGCACCGCGGCGCTGCCGACGTGCCCGTTGCGCACCATCCGGCCCAGCCGGATCCACGACCAGATGACCATGCCGAGGCCGACGTAGAGCACCGCGTTGGCGAGGTCGTGGCCGTGGCCGTACCGGATCCAGCTCAGCGAGGTGTCGGCGAGCAGCGGGTCGTGCTTGAGGATCGCGCCCGCGCCGGTGCCGCCCAGGGCGAGCAGCATGACGCCGCCGACGCCGAGCAGGATCGTGCGGATCGGGATGCCGCCCGGATCGGGCCGGTCCGACCGGTCCGCGTGGTCCCGCACCGGGGTAGCCGACGACCGCACCGGCTCGACAGGTGCGGCGCTCGATCGTGGAAAGGACGGGGTCGCGGCCATCGCGGCAACATCGTCGCACAGCGGCGGGAGGCGCCGACATGTGATGGCGCAGTCTGGTGACAGGCTCGTAACACCCGGAGCGATCTTCGCACGGGCGGGTCACTCGGGCGAGTGACCACATGGAGTATTCGCCACCCGGATCGGGATCGGTTCCACCTGCGTGGACCTGTTCGACAGCCCGGTGGAGGTGATAATTCAACACATGTCCAACGCGGTCAGCGTCGATCGCCTGCGCGTGGTGCGCGGTGGTCGTGAGGTCGTGCGCGGTGTCGGTTTCGACGTGCCGCGCGGCTCGGTCACCGGGCTCCTCGGGCCGAGCGGGTGCGGCAAGACGACGTTGCTGCGCGCCGTGGTCGGGGTCCAGGTGGTGGCGTCGGGCGGGGTGACCGTGCTCGGGCACCCGGCGGGCAGTCCGGTGCTGCGCAGGCGGATCGGCTACTCGACGCAGAGCCCGTCGGTGTACGCGGACCTGACCGTGGCGGAGAACCTGCGCTACTTCGCGTCGATCCTGCGGGCGCCGCGTGGTGACGTGGACCGGGTGCTCGAAGAGGTCGGTCTGAAGGGCAACGTCGATCAGCTCGTGACCACGCTGTCGGGTGGCGAGAAGAGCCGGGCGAGCCTTGCGGTGGCGTTGCTCGGCAAACCCGAGGTGATCGTGCTGGACGAGCCGACCGTGGGCCTGGACCCGGTGCTGCGCGAGGAGCTGTGGCTGCTGTTCCACCGGCTCGCCGACGCGGGCGCGGCGCTGCTGGTGTCCAGCCACGTGATGGACGAGGCGGCCCGGTGCGACCGGCTGCTGCTGATGCGGGACGGCGCGCTGCTCGCCGACGACACCCCGGACGCGCTGCGCGCGCAGACCGGGACGCCGGACCTGGAGCAGGCCTTCCTGGCTCTAGTGCGGCGATGAAGGGGCTACGGCGATGAGGGGGGTTGCGGCGATGAACACCCTGGCCACCGCGAAGCGGATCCTCACCCAGCTCCGGCACGACCACCGCACCGTGGCGCTGATGGTGCTGCTGCCGTCGTTGCTGCTCGTGCTGCTGCGATACGTCTTCGATTCCGAGCAGGCGTTCAGCCGGGCCGCGCCCGCGCTGCTGGGCGTCTTCCCGTTCACGATCATGTTCATCGTCACGTCGATCACCACCCTGCGGGAACGGCTCACCGCCACGCTGGAGCGGTTGATGACGATGCCGATCGGCAAGATCGACCTGCTGCTGGGCTACGCGCTGGCGTTCGGCCTGGTGGCGGTGGTGCAGGTGGCGGTGGCGGCCACGGTCGCGTTGACCTGGCTGGGGCTGGGGATCAGCGGCTCGGTGTGGCTGCTGCTGGTGATCGCGGTGCTGGACGCGCTGCTCGGCATGGCCTTGGGCCTGTTCGCCAGCGCGTTCGCCCGCACCGAGTTCCAGGCGGTGCAGTTCATGCCCGCGATCGTGATGCCGCAGGTGCTGCTGTGCGGGCTGTTCGTGCCGCGTGACGAGATGGCGACGGTGTTGGACCGGGTCTCGGACGTGCTGCCGCTGTCCTACGCGGTCGACGCGTTGACGCAGGTCACGACGTCGTCCGAAGTGGACGGCACGCTGATCCGGAACCTGCTGGTCATCGCCGGGTGTGCGCTTGTGGCCTTGCTGCTGGGCGCCGCGACCCTGCGCCGACGGACCCCGTGATCCGCTGGGCGGCGAGCCTGCCCGAGATCAGCACCGGCGGCACCCCGACACCGGGTGTGGTGCCGCAGCCGGCCAGCACGGCGTTGTCCAGCACCAGGTTGCGCGGCCGGAACGGGCCGGTCTGGGCGAACGTGTGCGCGGCCGAGAACGGCGTGCCCGCGGCCAGGCCCATCGCGGCCCAGTCCCGCGGCGTGACCAGGTGCTCCACCTCGATCGCGTCGCCGAACCCGGTGAGCCCGCGTGCCTCCAGCACGTTCACCAGCTCGTCGCGGTAGGCGGGGCCGACGCGTTCCCAGTCGATCGGGCCGGTGCGCAGGTTCGGCGTGGGCGCCAGCACGAACATGCCCTGCCCCGGCGGCGCGGTGACCAGCAGCGACGGGTCGCTCATCAGCGTGCCGCGGCGGGTCAGCTCGTCGAACGTCCGCTCCCACTCCCGGCCGAAGAACAGGGTGTGGTGCGCCAGCTCCGGCCACGTCCGGTCCACGCCCGCGTGCAGCACGACCGCGGACGGCGACCACGTCATCGGCACCGGCCGGCGCGGGCGGTGGCCCAGCAGGCGGTACGACATCGGCAGGTCCGGGGTGAGCACCACCGCGTCGCACGGGATGCGCTCACCGTGCGTGGTGCGCACGGCGGTGACCCGGCCGCCGATCCGCTCCAGCCAGGCGACCGGGGTCTGGAAGCGCAGGTCCGCGCCCGCGTCCCGGGCCGCAGCCGCCAACGCGTCCGGCAGCGCGCGCATCCCGCCGTCCGGGTAGTAGACGCCCGCGATCGTGTCCATGTACGCGATCACGGCGTACGCGGCGAGGGCCTTGCGGGGCGGCACGCCCGCGTACAGCGACTGGAACGAGAACACCCGCTGCAACCGCTCGTCACGCACGAACCGCGCCACCGACGGCCCGAGCCGGCCGAACCCGCGCAACGCGGCCAGCTTCGCCAGGTGCGGCGTGAGCAGGGACAGCGGCGAGTCGAAGTTCGCCCCGATGAACGAGTCGCGCTCCACCCGGTACAGCTCGGTCAGCCAGCGCCGCAGCGCCCGGTACCCCTCGGCCTCGCGCGGACCGGCGAACCGGCGCACCTCGGCCTCCATCGCCTCGGCGTCGGCGTGCACGTCCAGCGTGCTGCCGTCGGCGAACCGGGCTTTGTACGCGGGCTTCACCGGACGCAGGTCGAGCCGGTCGTGCAGCGAGTCGCCGACCGCGTGCAGCGCCTCGTCCACCAGCTCCGGCATGGTCAGCACGGTGGGTCCGGTGTCGAACCGGTACCCGCCCAGGTCCAGCCGCCCAGCCCGGCCGCCGGGGACGGCGTCGCGCTCGACCACGGTGACCCGGCGGCCCGCGCCGAGCAGGTGCAGTGCCGCGGACAGCCCCGCCAGGCCCGCGCCGACTACGACGACGTGGTCCGTCCGGCCGGTGACCGTGCGCATCGTCAGGAGGTCCGCTTCGTGGCGCTGATCGCCAGCTCCGCCAGCCGCTCACCGGCCGGTTCGGCGATCGGCGCGCGTTGCAGGGCCTTGAGAGCCGACTCGGTCAGCTCGGCGATCCGCTCCTCGACCGCGTCCACCGCGCCGACCTCGCGCAGCCGCGCGCGCACCTCGTCCACCATGGCCACGTCCAGGTCGGGACGGCCCAGCGCCTCGTGCAGCACGTCCGCGCCGAACTCCATCCCCAGGGCGACGAGCAGCGTCCGCTTGCCCTCGCGCAGGTCGTCACCGGCGGGCTTGCCGGTCACCGCCGGGTCGCCGAACACGCCGAGCAGGTCGTCCCGCAGCTGGAACGCCACGCCGATGTCGGTGCCGAACGAGCGCAGGCCGTCCACCAGCTCCGGTGAGCCGCCGCCGATCGCCGCGCCCATGTGCAGCGGCCGTTCGACGGTGTACGCGGCGGTCTTGAGCCGGTCGATGCGCAGCGCGGCGTCCGGCGAGCTGTCGCCGCGCGCCTGGGTCAGCACGTCGAGGTACTGGCCGGCCAGCATCTCGGTGCGCATGTCCCGCCACGGCAGGCTCAGCCGCTGCAGGGCGTCGGTGGGCAGGCCGGCGGCGAACAGCATGTCGTCCGCCCAGGCCAGCGCCACGTCGCCGATCAGCACCGAGGCGGCCAGCCCGAACCGCTCCGGTTCGCCCAGCCAGCCCTCGGCGCGGTGCTTGCGCTCGAACCGGACGTGCACGGTCGGCATCCCGCGTCGGGTTTCCGAAGCGTCCATCAGGTCGTCGTGCACCAGCGCGCACGCCTGGATCAGCTCCAGCGAGCTGACCGCGGTGAGCACGGACTGCGCCCACTCGCCGTCCGGGTCGCCACCCGCGGCCCGCCAGCCCCACCATGCGAAAGTGGGCCGGATGCGCTTGCCTCCGCCGAGGACGAAATCGGCCAGCGCGTCCACGGCGCTGGTGAAGTTCTCCTCCATCCGCGCACCCAGTGCCCGCCGGTCGGCGAGATAACCTGCCAACGCTTCGTCGACGTGCTTGGGCAGTTCGAGGTCCAACGGGTGGGGCGGCACCCGTCTATGGTCACCTCTGCCGCCCCCGAGTGCCCAACCGGGGGGCTCGTCTCATCAAGTGAAAGGGAACTCCCACTGTCCGGACCTACCTCTAGGCTTACCGGCATGACGTCGGTGGTCGAACGCCTGCGCGGGGGTTCCCCCGTCTTCTCCGTCGAGTTCTTCCCGGCTCGTGACGAGGCGGAAGAGGGCGTGCTGTGGCGCGCGATCCGCGAGTTGGAAGCCTTCGACCCGGCGTTCGTGTCCATCACCTACGGCGCCGGCGGCTCCTCGCGTGACCGCACGATCCGCACCACGGGCCGGGTGGCGCAGGAGACGACCCTGCTGCCGATGGCCCACCTGACCCTGGTCGACCACTCGGTGGCCGAGCTGCGCAACGTGATCGGCTGGTACGCGGCGGTCGGCGTGCGCAACATCCTCGCCGTGCGCGGCGACCCGCCCGGCAACCCCAACGGCGAGTGGGTGCCCCACCCCGAGGGCCTGACCTACGCGGAGGAACTGGTCCGGCTGTGCCGGGAGCTGGGCGACTTCTGCGTCGGCGTCGCGGCGTCCCCGTACGGCCACCCGCGGTCGACGGACCTGGACGAGGACACGAAGTACCTGGTGCGCAAGCTCCGGGCGGGTGCCGACTTCGCGATCGCCCAGCTGTTCTTCGAGCCGGAGGACTTCCTGCGCCTGCGTGACCGCGTGGCCGCGCAGGGTTGCGACACCGTGCTGTTGCCCGGCCTGATGCCGTTGACCTCGGCCCGGACGCTGGTGAAGACGGTCGAACTCTCGGGCGCGCCGGTGCCGCCTTCGGTGGCCCGTCGACTCGACCCGTTCGCCGACGACCCCGCGTCGTTCCGCAAGGCCGGCATCGACCTGGTGACGGAGGTGGGACAGCGGCTGCTCGCCGAAGGCGTCCCGGGCCTGCACTTCTACACCCTGAACCGCTCCAAGGCGACCCGCGAGGTAGTAGCCCGCCTCGGCCTCGTCCCCGCCCGCGCTGTGTAGGATTGCGCCGCCTCCGGCGACGCGGGCTCGGTCGCCTGGAAGTCGCGACCTCGCGTGGTGGTCGCCGCAACCGCGGTGTGGCTGCACAGCGTGATGACAGCTATGCGACCTGGCTGCGACGGTGGGCGACGATGGCGAGGATCAGCACGATCAGGGCCGCGCTGCCGGTCAAGGCGGCCACCAGCATGGTCCAGCCGAAGTAGGACACCGAATTCTCGCCGGCGTACCGGGCCGTCGCGGTCAACATCGAGGCCTGGCCGGGTTTCGGGGACCACGCGATGGTCGAGTTGTCCTCTTCTCGCCCGTTCGTGTCGACGATTTCACCCGGGAAGCTGATCTTCACCTGGATGTCGGCACGCTCCGGCGGCACCTGGGTCAGGTCCACCGATCCCGACAGCGTCACCAGGTCGCCCGACCGCCGGAACGAGAGCTGGTAGCGGCTCGACGACGCGCTGGTCGCCAGCGACAGCGCCCGGACCTCCTCGAAGGTCAACCCGCTGAAGGACAGCTGCGTGCCGACGTAGTCGTCCACCTTGTACGGCTTGGTGGAGACCCGGCTGGCCAGCTCGTTCGGCACCTTCAACTGCGGGCCGGGGTCGTTGTCCTGGGTGGGCGGCGTGGCGGCGGTGATCTCGCCGGACACCCGGTCGTCCTGGGACAACGCCATGGCGGCGTGCAGCCGGACGCACCCCGTCAGCGAGAACAGCGCGAGGAGGAACACCGGCAGGAGGAGCGCGGAGGCTCTGGACACCAGGTCATCCTGCCGGCAGCGGTCAAAAGTTGACTGCCGGGACACGGTCGTGAGCCTGGCTAATTACCTGTTGGGGGGACACGGCCCGCAGGTAACGTGCGGCGTATGTCAACCTCCTCCGCCGGTGTGCACGGCATCAGCAACCAGTTCGTAGCCGACTACGCGGCGGCGGACCCGTTGACCGCGACGTTCATCGGCAAGCCCGGCCACGACGAGCGGCTGACCGACTACTCGCCGGAGGGCCACGCCGTCCGCAGGGAGCTGGCGCAGCGCGCGCTCGCCGCCGTCACCGCAGCGGAGCCGGCGGACAAGTCGGAGGCCGACGCGAAGGCCGTGTTCCAGGAGCGGATCGGCCTGGAGGTCGAACTGCACGAGGCCGGCCTGATGGAGGGCAACCTCAACGTCATCGCCAGCCCCGTGCAGTCGCTGCGCGAGATCTTCGACCTGATGCCCACCGAGACCGCCGACGACTGGGCCGTGATCGCCAAGCGGCTCACCGCCATGCCGGACGCGGTGGCGAACCTGCGCACGGGCTTCTCCTACGCCGCCGACAAGGGCCACGTGTCGGCGTTGCGGCAGGTCACCCGGGTCGCCGAGCAGTGCGACAAGTGGGCGGGCCGGTCCGGTGGCCAGTCGTTCTTCGCCGGCCTGATCGCCGACGCGCCCGTGGACGGCGCGCTGCGCACCGAGTTGGAGGCGGGCGCGAAGGCCGCCGCCGAGGCGTACGGCGACCTGGCCGCGTTCCTGCGCACCGACCTCGCGTCCCGGGCGCCGAAGAAGGACGCCGTCGGCGAGGACGTCTACCGGCTGTGGTCGCGCTACTTCACCGGCTCCCGCCTGGACCTGGCCGAGGCCTACGAGTGGGGTTGGGCCGAGTTCATCCGCATCGAGACCGAGATGAAGCAGGTCGCGAACCGGATCAAGCCGGGCTCGACCCTCGCCGAGGCCGCCGCCGCGCTGGACGCGAACCCGCGCTACCTCGTGCACGGCAAGGCCGGCCTCCAGTCGTGGATGCAGCAGCTGTCCGACAAGGCGCTGATGGACGTGCGGGACGTGCACTTCAAGCTGCCCGACGAGCTGATGAAGCTGGAGTGCCGCATCGCGCCGCCCGGTGGCCCCGTCGGCGCCTACTACACCAGCCCCACGCCCGACTTCAGCCGCCCCGGCCGCATGTGGTGGTCCGTGCCGGACGACAAGGAGGAGTTCTCCACCTGGCGCGAGGTCACCACCGTCTACCACGAGGGCGTGCCGGGCCACCACCTCCAGATCGCCACGGCCGTCTACCAGGCGGAGAAGCTCAACGAGTTCCAGCGCCTGCTGTGCTGGGTGTCCGGCCACGGCGAGGGCTGGGCCCTGTACGCCGAGCGGCTGATGCGCGAACTCGGCTACCTGGAGGACGACGGTGATCTGCTGGGCATGCTCGACGGGCACCTGTTCCGCGCGGCCCGCGTGATCATCGACATCGGCATGCACCTGGAGCTGGAGATCCCCAAGGGCACCGGCTTCCACGAGGGCGAGCGGTGGACCCCGGACCTGGGCCTGGAGTTCATGCTCACCCGCACCATCACCGAGCCGGCGCACGTGCACGACGAGATCGACCGCTACCTCGGCTGGCCCGGCCAGGCCCCGTCCTACAAGCTCGGCGAGCGGCTGTGGCTGGCGGCCCGCGACGACGCCCGCGCCCGGCACGGCGACGCGTTCGACCTCAAGATCTTCCACACGGAAGCCTTGGAGATGGGCGCCATGGGGCTGGACACTCTTCGTGAGCGGCTCGCCGAACTCTGACGCGCGCGTTGCCCGGTGGCCTCGGCCTCACGCCGGGGTCACCGGGGTTGGTGTTGGATCGAGCGGGGTGGACGACGGGGTAGGGGGATCGGCGATGACCAGACGGGCGATGCGGGCCGCACTCGGTGTGGTGCTGGCCGGTGCGCTGCTGATCGGCGGATCCCCGGCGCTCGTGCTGGCCCAACCCGGCGGGGTCAGCGACCAGGCCCAGTGGCGCATCCGGCAGGACATCGTGGACAACGCGCTGCGCGAGGTCGGCGCGCGCGAGACCAACGCCAACTACTACCCGCAGCGGTACCAGGAGATCGGCCAGGGCATCCTGCGCCCGGCCGAGTGGTGCGGCGTGTTCGTCAACTGGGCTTGGACGAGCGCCGGTGTGCCCGACCGGCCGTCGATGCGACCCGCCCCCGGCACGTCCGTGCTCGACCAGGGCCACTGGGCGACGTACTGGCAGAAGTGGGGCAAGGCCAACGGCCGGTGGAAGGACATCGCCGAGCGCGACGTCGCGCCGGGTGACGCCGTGGTCTACGGCAACTACCCGGACATGCACGCGCACGTCGGCCTGGTGGTCGAGGTCAAGTACGACCGGACCGGCCGCAAGGCGACGCACGTCCGCACCGTCGAAGGCAACTTCGACGACCGGGTCGTCTACTCGAAGCTGCGCAAGATCGAGGGCCTCAACGCGGGCAAGTACCTCCAGGCGTCGGGCTTCGTCTCGCCGTTCTAGCCCGGAATTGTCGGACCCCGCCGGCAGAATGAAGACAGGGGTCCCCCGGCGGGGACCCCAGCGAAGCGTGGCCGCGTCAGGCGACCGCGTCAGATGACGGGTGCCAGGTAGCGGGCGTCAGGTGACGGGCAGGGTGCGGCCCAGGACGGCGAACGGCCGTGGGTCGCCGGTGAACTGGTAGTGCCGCAGCACGTCCACGAAACCCGTGCGCCGGTACAGCCGCCAGGCCTTGCTCGGACCCTCCGGAGTGGACAGCAGCACCCGTGAACTGGGTACGCCCTCCAGCAGGTTGCGCAACAGTTGCTCCCCGACGCCCCGGCCCTGCGCGCGCGGCAGCACGTGCAGTTCGGTGAGCTCGAAGTAGTCGCGCATCCACTCCTCGACGGCCTTCGGCCCGGACACCATGGTCAGGCCGTGCCGCACCTGCTCGTGCCACCACTGGCCGACCGAGCCGCGGTAGCCGTAGCCGATGCCGATCAGCTCGTCCTGCTCGCCCAACGCCACCACGCACCGCCAGCCGTCGCGCAGCATGTGCGCCAACCACATGGGCGCGCGCTGCTCGGCCGTGCCGGGCGGGTAGTCCATCGCGCTGACGTAGAGCGCCAGCGCCTCGTCCAGCCGGGAGCTCAACTCCCGCGCGGACAGCGTGACGACCCGTTGCGACGGTGCGGCGGTCACCGGGCGACCTCGGCGGGTGTGCCACCGGTCAGGTCCACCAGACCCGCGTAGGTGGTGGGGTAGACCGCGTGCGGGTGCCCGGCCGCCGCCCACACCACCTCGTACTGCTCCAGCGCCACGTCCACGAAGGTGCGGATCGCCGCCGGGTGACCCACCGGCGAGACACCGCCGATCACCTGGCCGGTGTGCTCCCGCACGAACGCGGGCGTGGCCCGTTCGATCGAGTCCGCGCCCGCCAACGCGGCCAGCTTCGCCGTGTCCGCCCGGTGCGCGCCGGACGTGAGCACGAGCAGCGGTGAGGCGACGCCGTGGCGTACCGCGGCGAACACCAGGCTGTTGGCGATCGCGCCGACCGGCACACCCACCGCCTCGGCCGCCGCGGCGGCGGTGCGGACGGCGTCGGCCAGCACGCGGATCCCGTTCGCCGCCTCGTGGTGGCCCGCTTCGGACAGTGCGGCGGCCACCTTGCGGATGCCGGGGTGGTCGAGTGCGCTCACCTGTCCATGAGACCACGTGTGCTCGGGTTGAGGAGTGCCGGGCCGGCAGGATAGTCTGATCTAGCTCGAACACTTGTTCGAGCAATGCCTTGGTGGTGGGGCGGGGGAAGCGCCCCACCACCAAGTGCCGCCGTCTCCCCGCGGCGGTCGTCGCTGTCCCGACGCCGCGAGGAGGCCGCGAGATGAGCACTTCGACCGACTTCCCCCACACCCGCCGCATCCCCCTCCCACTGCCACCGGCGTCGGCGGTGACCCTGCTCGGTCAGGCCCGCGAGTGCCTGACCGAGGCCGAACGAGACCCCGCGCCGCACACCCGATTCGCCACGGCCTACCTGGCCGCGATGCGGGCCGCGGCGGCCGTGCTGGCGGCGAGGGGCCGACCCCACCGGGGCCGGTCCAAGCCGACCAGCGTGTGGGTCCTGCTGCCCTCCCTCGCGCCGGAGTTGCGCGAGTGGGCTGCGTTCTTCGCCGATTGCTCGGCGACGCGCGCGGCCGTGCAGGCGGGCATCACCAGGCAGGTCACCCAGCGCGCAGCCGACGACCTGGTGCGCCAAGCGGCGCAGTTCACCGAGTTGGTCGACGAGATCATGTACGAGGACGGACTGTGAGCAGGGGACTGGTCGGCTACGACCGCCTGATCGACGTGGTGGAGCAGGAAGCCGAACGCCTGGCGGCGTCGGCCGAAGGACAGCGCCCGGAACGCCAGGTGCCCGCGTGCCCCGGGCTCAACCTCGGGGAGACGGCGCGGCACGTGGGCAGCACGTACCGGATGGTGTCGACGTGGCTGAAGGAAGGCAGCCAACCGCTGGTGTGGCAGCAGGACCCGGAGGCGGGGCAGCCGTTGCCCGAGTACGTCCGCTCGGGTGTGCCGCCGTTGGTGCGGGCTTTGCGGGCGCGCGGACCGGACGACCCGTGCGAGACGTGGTGGCCGGCCGAGCGCAACCACAACTTCTGGGCACGGCGGCTGGCGCACGAGTCGACCGTGCACCGGATGGACGTGCAGGCGGCGGCCGGGCTGCCGGTCGACGACGTGGACGACGACGTGGCCGAGGACGGCGTGGACGAGGTCCTGACCCTCTGGTTGGGCCACCGCCTGGACATCCTCGGCGTGCGCGGCACCCGACAGGGCACCGTGGCGATCCGTGCGGGCAGCAAGGTGTGGCTGGCCACCACCGGCCCGGACCCGGCGGTGGCGCGCCTGGTCGGCGGCGAGGAGGCCGCGTCGGCGGACGGCGAGGTGACCGGCACCCCGATGCAGGTGTACCGCTGGTTGTGGGGCCGAATCCCCGACCGGGACCTACCGCCTCCCTCCGGTGACCACGACGCCATCGCCCAACTGTGGGCGCTGCTCAGGCTGGCCACCAAGTAGAGGCCGCACACCGAGTGGACGTGCGTCCGCCGCCGGGGGCCACCTGACCTCCCACCCGGCTGCGGACGCACCACACGACCAACCCGATTCGGCGGCGGGCCTGTCCACACCTGACCGGCTTGTCCACAGCCGGCTCGTCGGGCGCCGAAATCGTCAGACCTTTGCGGCAGAATAAAAGCAGGGGTCCCCTGGCGGGTACGCCTGCGAAGCGTTGACCTGCGAGGCGCTGACTTGCGAGGCGTCGGCCGGCTTCACAGCGCCATGGAGGTGGCTTCGCGCAGGCCGTCGGCAGTGGCTGTTTCCAGGCGGAAGCGGGCGTTGCGGCCCTCGATCTCCAGTACGCCCACGGAGTTGCCGAAGTGCGGGCCGCTGAGCTTGTGCCACGCCACCGGGTCGGGCGAGATGCCGCGTCGGTCCGCCCACCACCGCAGCACGCGTGCGATCGGGCGTGACCACGACAGCCGGAACGCGGGCCGGAAGATCCACGGCGGCTCGTTGTGCACGGGCGAGCACACGAGTTGGTACACCTTCGCGTCCGCCGCCGACGCGAACGTCGCCCGTGCCGCATAGCTGTGGTGGACGTCGCCGGACAGCACGCACACCGTGCCGGGCCGGTTGTCGGACCGCGTGATCCGTTCCAGCAACCGGGCCAGCCGCTCGAACGACGCCCGGAACGCGGGCCAGTGCTCCAGGTCCCCGACCTGCCGCACCTTCTCCCCGAGCCGTCCCCGCCAGCCCGGCAGGTTCGCCAGCCGCTCGTTCAACGACTGGAAGTGGCTCAACGCGTGCGGCATCAGCCACGGCAGCGACGAGCCGATCAGGAGGTGGTCGAAATCGCCCTGGGCGTTCTCCTCGATCCAGCCGAACTCGCGGTCGCCCACCATCAGCCGCTCCGGCCCGGACAGGATGCGCCCGCTGCGCGTGTCCACCACCAGCAGCCGCACCCGGCCGAAATCGCGCCGGTAGCTCCACTGCGTCGACTTGCCGCCGTCGACCTCGCGGTCGGCCTGCTCGGCGAAGTCCTCCAACAACGCCTGCACGTCACCGCCGGTGGACCGCACCTTCTCGTACAGCGGGTCGCGCGCCAGGTCGTCCGGCCCGAGGTTGCCCAGGTGCTGGTACACCCAGTACGACGCGAGCCCGGCCCGGATGCGCTCCGGCCACCACCGCTTCCGCGCCATCTGCTCACGCCACGTCCGAGAGGTGTTCCAGTCGTCGCGCACGTCGTGGTCGTCGAAGATCATCGACGTCGGCACCACGGACATCAGCCAGCGGATCTCCGGGTCGGCCCACGTCTCGTGGTACAGCTCGGCGTACTCCCGGAACGACACCACCTCGCCCGCCGGCTCCGGTCGGCGTTCGGCCAGCCACCGCGTGATCCGCGGCGTCGGCTCGTCCGCGTAGACCTGGTCGCCGAGCAGCACCAGCGCGTCGGGCCACCGGTCCTGCGGCTCGTCCTTCATCCGCAACGCGTACGCGTCCAGCGCGTCCGGCCCGAGCTTGTCCGGCGTGACTTCGGACTTCGCCGCACGGCACGACCCGAACAGCAGCCGCCGCACGGGCGCGGTGCGGATGCTGGGCGACGGGAACGGCGAGTCCGGCCGCGGCCACACCACGTCACCGTCCAGCCGCACGTCGTAGGGCGTGACGGTGTCGGGCGCCAGGCCGTCGACCACGACCAGGGCGAAGTGCTGTTCGCCGACCTGGAACGTCCCGGCGCGGCGGCCCGCGACGGCGACCTCGCACGCGGCGTCGGTCTCCACCCACACCGTCGCCGAGGTGGAGTCGACGTGCCGCAGCACCGGACCAAGAACGAGCTCAGGCATGGGCAGACGTTACCGTCGGGACATGTCAACGCAGTGGTACGGCATCGTCGTGGACTCGGCCGATCCGATCGCACTCGGCCGTTTCTGGTCGGCGTTGCTGGACAAGCCGATCACCGGTGAGAGCGCCGAAGAGGTCGACGTGGCGCTCGACGACGGGCTGTGGCTGGTGTTCGTGCTCGTGTCGGACCCGAAGGTGGTGAAGAACCGCGTGCACCTGGACCTGGCCTCGACCTCCGCCGAGGACCAGGCGGCGATCGTGGCGCGGGCCGTGGAACTGGGTGCGAAGCCGGTCGACATCGGGCAGGGCGACGTGCCGTGGGTGGTGCTGGCCGACCCGGAGGGCAACGAGTTCTGCGTGTTGGAGCCGCGTGACGAGTACGCGCACACCGGCCCGGTCGCGGCGGTCGTGGTGGACGCGCACGACCCGCGGGCGCAGGCGGCGTTCTGGGCCGGTGTGGTCGGGCTGCCGGTGACGCGCGAGCACGACGAGTACGCGTCGTTGAGCCAGGAGGCCGGACCGTCGTTGGAGTTCGTGCGGGTGGCCGAGCCGAAAGTGGTGAAGAACCGGCTGCACCTCGATGTCGTGCCGCCCGCCGACGGCGATCTGCCGACCGAGGTGGTGCGGCTGGAGGCGTGGGGCGCGGTGCGGGCGGACGTCGGGCAGATCGACGTGCCGTGGGTCGTGCTGACCGACCGTGAGGGCAACGAGTTCTGCGTGCTGTCGCCCCGCTGACGGGTCAAGGGGTCGTCTCGGCCGGAGGCATGGCGAACCACTGTCGGCTTGCGGGCACGTATTGCAGAACGATGGCCGCCAGGACCAACGGGAAGAGCCCCAGTCCCACCAGGCTCAGCACGGTGAGCGCGGTGCGGTTGTCGCTCCCGTGCCGCAGCCCTCGGCCGAGCTGCCAGATCACCACTGCCGCCACGGTCAACACGCTGGCAACGGCTGCCATGACATCGTTGCCGTCCAGGAAAGCCCTCAACGCCGCGGAGCCGTAGGACACGGTGAGGAGCACACCCGTGATGATCCACAGCACGGCCGCGGCGGTGAGCGTCCCCGGACGCGGCATCTGATAGTCCCAGGGCGATGGCGGAGGCATCGGCGGGGTTCGGTACGGATTCCGCTCTTCCGGATTTCCCGACATGATCTGGTCCCCTCCCCGTCGGCAGTTCGCTCATGGTGGGGTCGCAGGGCACTCACGCACAGCGGGTTGGCACGAACCGGCCACACCCCGGCAGGTGTGACCACCGGCGATGGTCGTCACCAAGATCGTGGAGGGCGCACGTCTACGCGAACTGGACCTGCGGTGTCCAAGCCCCGTCAGTTGCCCAGTCGAACGATCGGGCCGGGCCCGTCAAGCACGGGCTCGGCCCTCTCACCGCGTGCTTCTTCGCCAGGAGCACTGTCCTGGCCCGCGTCCTGGAGTGGTCATGCGTCTGCGCCGCGCGAGTTTGTCTGACCTGTTATTGGCACGAGGGCGAGTTCGTCGCCCATCCCTACCTCGGCGGCACGCCCACCGCGCTGCACCCGGTGGCGGCGGAGCTCCTGGCCGCCTTAAAGGGGGTGCACCACCGACGCCGAGGCGATCCAGCGCCGCTTCCGACATCGGTGGTGCACCCCCGCGCGCTCACGTCGGTCAGGGCGCGTAGGCCACGATCTCCAGGACCGAAGTCCAGTCGTTCGAGGTGTTGCCGTAGCCGACAACGCGGAGGTAGCGGGCTTTCGCGTCCGCGAAGTCGTAGTTCTCGAATCCGGTTGTGTCACCGCTGCTGTCGCGTCGGGGGAGGGCGGTGGTCCACTTCTCGCCGTCGACGGACGTCTGGAGTTCGAAGGTCGCCTTCCTGGTGTCGCCCTTCGACCAGGCGATGGCCGTCGATCCGACGTCCACCGTCCGACACAGGTCCAGCCGCAACCAGACGCCGTCGCCTTCATCCGACCACCGCGTGGTCATGTCACCGTCGATGGCGTTGGCCGGCAGGTTGCCATCGTCGTCACTGGCCCACGTGTCGCACACCTCCAGCTTGCCGCCCGGGGATGGCGGAGTGGTGGTGGGCGGGGTCGTGGTGGTGGGCGGAGTGGTGGTGGTCGGCCGGGTCGTGGTGGTCGGCGGAGTGGTGGTGGATGGCAGCGTCGTGGATGGCGGCGTCGTGGATGGCGGCGTCGTGGTGGGCAGCGCAGTAGTGGTCGGCGGAGTGGTGGTCGACGGCGGGTTGGAGCCGTGGGTCACGCGCACGTTGTGGATGACGACCTGGCCGTAGTTGCCGCTGCCGCACGGCGAGGAGTTGGTGCAGTTGGCCTGGGTGTAGGCGCCGGCCTTGAAGTAGGCGGTGGAGACGGACTTGTTGAGCTTCGTTTGCAGTACGCCGTTGTAGTAGGCCTCGATGACACCGTTCCGGGCGACGAACTTGGCCTCGAACCGCGTCCCCAACTTGTAGTTGTCGGTCACCAGCTTGTGGTGGGGGTTGTCGCCGTCGGTCACGTAGAGGTTCGTGCCTTCCAGCCGGAAGACCGTGACGTCGTCACTGCCGCCGTGGATCTGGCCCGCCACCACGTGCGGCTTGCCGGCGGGCAGGTTGGTGATGGTCTGGTCGATGACCATCGTGTGCACGCTGGAGGTGGTGGACCAGGCCGCCTTGGAGCCGTCGCGGTTCACCTCCCGCAACTCGGACCGGGGGTACTTCGAACCGCTGGTGGTGACGCCGTTCACCGCCGCGCGGAACCGGATGCCGTCACACCCGCTGGCGATGAACCACGGGTCCACCCGGAACCTGTCGAGCTCCGGTTGCTTGACCTCGTCCACCGAGCCCTGCGATCCGGTGGGCAGTTGGATCTTCCACATCGACAGGTCCATCACGTCGGCCGGGTACTCGCACGCCGCCGCGGTCTGCGGCCCGGCCGCCGTGCCGGCATCGGATGCCGCGACCGCGACGCCCGACAGCACCACCAGCAACATGGCCGAGGCACCGGCCACCTTTCGTACGTACATCGCTGTCCTCTCGAACGTGCACAGCGGGATCGCCAGTGGTGACGAATCCGCGGAAGACACACGTTGGCGCACAACCGGAACCCCGGTGTGCGCCGTGTCCGGTTGATGCCGTGTCCGGTTGAGGCTTGATCGAGGGCAGCCCTCGCCCGAGCGGGAGTCAGCGCGGGAGACCGGCCAGGTCGGCCATCAGGGCCATGTGAATTCCCAGCCGACGGGTCCAGATCAGAGCAGACCACCGCCCCGCCCTCGAACTTCCAGCGCGCCGTCCACCGCCGGGACCAGCCCTGCCCTGACGCCGGCACCGCCCGCTCACCACCAAGGTCACCGCCCAGACCAGCCGGCAACTCGGCGCCATCCGGATCATGTACGTAGCCGCTGACAAGACCTGGAGGTCCTGGCGATCTTTCAGGCGGGCGTCTACAGTCTGCCGATATGCAATATATTAGTCGGGAGCTGTTCCGCGACCAGGCGCTGACCGCGATCCGCGAGGCGATCCTGGGCGGCGACCTGGCGCCCGGCGTGCCGATCAAGGACGTGGAGCTGGCCGAGCGGCTGGGCCTGTCCCGGACGCCGGTGCGCGAGGCGTTGGCGCGGCTGACCGACGAGGGCCTGGTCGAGACCAAGCCGCACAGCTACACCAGGGTCACGCCGCTGGACACGGCGGCGGTGCGGGACGCGCACGTCGTGATCCAGACCATGCACGCGCTGACCGCCCGGCTGGCCGTGCCGCGCGTGGTCGAGGCGGACCTGGACGCCATGCGTGCGGCCAATGCGGTGTTCGCGCAGGCCCTGGACATCGGCGACGTGCCGGGCGCGCTCGCCGCCGACGACGAGTTCCACGCGGTGGCCGTGCGGCGCAGCGGGAACTTCGCCGTGGCGGCCACCATCGAGCGCTACACCCCACTCGTCCGCCGCCTGGAACGGCTGCGGTTCGCCGCGCCGACCGGCCGCCACTCGGTGGCCATGCACGACGAGATCATCACCGCCTGCGCCGCGGCCGACGCCGACCTGGCGGCACGGCTGGTCGAGCGGAACTGGGCGACGTTGGCCGACCTGCTTGAGGAGAACTGACCATGGCACTGGACGATTTCGCGCGCTACCCGCTGACCTTCGGCCCGTCCCCGGTGCACAAGCTGGAGCGGCTGACCAAGCACCTCGGCGGCGCGCAGGTGTGGGCGAAGCGGGAGGACTGCAACTCCGGGTTGGCCTACGGCGGCAACAAGACCCGCAAGCTGGAGTACCTGGTGGCGGAGGCGTTGGCGACGGGCTGCGACACGCTGGTGTCGATCGGCGGCGTGCAGTCCAACCACACCCGCCAGGTGGCCGCGGCGGCGGCGCGGGCCGGGCTGAAGTGCGTGCTGGTGCAGGAGAGCTGGGTGGACTGGCCGGACGCGGTGTACGACCGGGTGGGCAACATCCTGCTCAGCCGGTTGATGGGCGCCGAGGTGCGGCTGGTGGAGGCGGGCTTCGGCATCGGCGTGAAACCCGCGTGGGAGCAGGCGATCGAGGACGTCCGGGCGGCCGGCGGCACGCCGTACGCGATCCCGGCGGGCGCGTCGGACCACCCGTTGGGCGGGCTCGGGTTCGCCGGGTGGGCGGCCGAGGTCGAACAGCAGGAGGCCGAGTTGGGCGTCCGGTTCGACACGATCGTCGTGTGCTCGGTGACCGGCAGCACGCAGGCGGGCATGGTCGCCGGGTTCGCGGGCAGCGGGCGGACGATCCTCGGCATCGACGCGTCCGCCGAGCCGCGCGACACCCGTGACCAGGTGCTGCGGATCGCCAAGAGCACGGCGGACCTGTTGGGCGTCGAGGTGGCCGACGCGGACGTCGTGCTCGACGACCGGTTCCACGAAGGCATCTACGGCGTGCCCGGCGAGTCCACTTTGGACGCGATGCGGCTGGGGGCTCGGCTCGAAGGCATGATCACCGACCCGGTGTACGAGGGCAAGTCACTGGCCGGCCTGGTGCAACTCGTTTCCGCCGGCGAGATCCCGCGCGACTCCACGGTCCTGTACGCCCACCTCGGCGGCCAGCCTGCGTTGAACGCCTACAGCTCTCTGTTCCGCTGAGGCCTGAGTTCCCTGTTCCGCTGAGGCTGAGTTCTCTAGTTCCGCTGAGGCTGGCTGCGAACTCTTGCGTGATCGCGTGAGATCGGTCCGCCGTGCGCCGCCTCGCCTCCTTCCAACCCGGCAACGTCAATGGTGTGCGGAAAGTTTCCGGTTGACCTGCTTCTTCGCTCAATTGGGTGATCTTGAGCGGGATCGGTGGTTGTGGCAGCCGTACCGCTCTTCCCTCACGCGCGCAGCCGGAGGCCCTTCGGTGTCGCCCGGAAGCCTGCTTCCTGGAGGATGCCTGCCAGCCGTGAGCCCAGTGCCACCTCCCCGTCGGCTCGTTGGACTGCCAGCTGTCCCAACCAACCGTCGCGGACGGCTCGGCTCAGGGCCTGTGCGGCTGCGCGCAGCGGGTCCTCCTCCTCCGTGAACGACAGCAGGGATCGGCCGCCTCGCTCCACGTAGAGCGTGGCGTCACCGTCCACCAGCACGACCAGTGCGCCGGACTTGCGGCCTGGGCGGTGTTTGCCCTCGCCGGAGAGTTCTGGCCACGGCAGTGCCGCACCGTAGGGCTGCGCGGGATCGGCTGCCGCCAAGACCACGGCGTCCGGTGTGCCGACGTGTTCCTGGCCTGGTGGCCGGGAGGACGCGCGCAGGCGGTCTACCGCGCCCCGGGCGGCGAACTGGGCCGCACCGAGCCCTTCGACCACGTACCCGCGCACGACCTGTCCGGACTCCTCCATCGCGCGCAGCACCCGGTACACCCCGCTGAACCCGCCGGTCACCCGCTCGGTGTCCAGTGCGCCGCGGGTCAGCACGCCGTGCCGCTCCAGGAACGCCTCGGCCCGCGCGTGCGCTCGCCGGGTCGCGTCCGCGGCGGGCACGACGGCCAGTGACCACCGGCCTGCCACCATCGGCGGGCCGCTGCGGCTGGGCATGTCCGGGCGGCCCGCCCGCATCCGCGCGTATCTGCCGCGTGGCGTGGCTCGTCGGGGTTTGTGGGCCGTGCCGCCGCCCGCGACCAGCGCCCGCAGCGGTGCCAAGGTGTCGTTGGTGACCACGCCCGCCCACACCAAATCCCACAGCGCGCCGACGACCTCGCCGTCCGTCGTCGGGCCCTGCAACGACACCCGGTCGACCAGCTGCCGGAAGAACAACGCGCCGCCGGCCAACGCCTCCACCACGGCGGTGTGCAGCGACGAGTCCGGCATCGCCTCCGGCACCAGGTCCGGCAGCAGCAGGTCGGCCACGTCCGTCGGCGCCAGTGCGATCCAGCCGTCGCCGCCGGACAGCGAGCCGCACCCCGTCCAGGTCACCTCGCCGGACGCGGTCAGCTCGTCCAGCAGCGCCGGGTTGTAGCCGGGCAGCCGGGCGGGCAGCACCAGCGACTCGACCGCGCTCGCGGGCAGCGGTGCGCCCGCCAACTGCTCGACCACCGAGTACACGTCGTCCACCGTCGGCGCGGACCGCAACCGCCGACCCACGCCGTGCCAGCTCGGCAGGAACCGGCCCAGCGCGGCCGGCTCGACCGGCTCCACCTCGGCCCGCAGCCGGGCCAGCGACGCCCGCCGCAACCGCCGCAGCACATCGGCGTCGCAGTACTCGGTGTGGCTGCCACCGGGTCTGAGCTCGCCGCGCACCAGCCGGCCGGTGGCCGCCATCCGCTCCAGCACACCGGTCACGACCGCGACGCCCAGACCGAACCGCTCCGCCGCCTCCATCGCCGGGAACGGGCCGTGCGTCCGGGCGTAACGCGACAGCAGGTCGCCCAACGGGTCGGCCACCGGCTCGGTGAACACCTCCGGCACGCCCACCGGCAGCGCCACGCCCAACGCGTCGCGCACCCGGCCCGCGTCCTCGATGGTGATCACCCGGTCTTGGCCCGCGATGCGCACCCGGATCGCCCGCCGCTGCGCCACCAGGTCGGCCAGCCACTCCGGCCGCACGCCCCGTTCCAGCGCCTCCGCCTCGGACAGATCACCGAGGAACCGCAGCAGGTCCGCCGCGCCCTCCGCGTCCCGCGCGTGCCGGTCCGGCGCGAGGCGTTGCAGGTTGCGCTCGACCTCCTCGACCACCTCCGGGTCGAGCAGTTCCCGGATCGCCTCGGAGCCCAGCAGTTCGGCCAGCAGCGCCGAATCCAGCGACAGCGCCGCCGCCCGCCGTTCGGCAAGCGGCGCGTCCACCTCGTACAGGAACATCCCGACGTACCCGAACAGGAGGCTGCGCGCGAACGGCGACGGCGACGGCGTCTCCACCTCCACCACGCGCACCCGTCGTGCCCGGATGTCCGTCATCAGCTCACGCAGGCCCGGCACGTCGTACACGTCCTGCAGGACCTCGCGCATCGCCTCCAGGACCACCGGGAAGCTCTCGTACTTCGCCGCCACCGACAGCAGTTGCGCCGCCCGCTGCCGTTGCTGCCACAACGGGGTGCGGCGGCGCGGGTCGCGGCGGGGCAGCAGCAGCGAGCGCGCCGCGCACTCCCGGAACCGGGCCGCGAACAGCGCCGACCCGCCCACCTCGGCCACCACGATCTGCTCGACCTCCTCCGGGTCGAGCAGCACGTCGTCCGCCCCCGCCACGACCTGCGCGCCGTCCAGGTCGACCGCGTCCGGCAGCCGGATCACGATCCCGTCGTCGGAGTGCGCGGCCTGCACCTCGATACCGCGCCGTTCCCGCAACCGGGCCGCGATCGCCAACGCCCACGGCGCGTTGACCTGCGCCCCGAACGGCGAGTGCACCACCAGCCGCCAGTCGCCCAGCTCGTCCCGGAACCGCTCCACCAGCACGATCCGGTCGTTGGGCACGTGCCTGGTCGCCTCACGCTGCTCGCCCAGATATGCCAGCAGGTTCGACGTCGCCCACGGGTCCAACCCGGCCGACGCCGTCCGCCCGGCCGCTTCCGTGGAGTCCATAGTGGACACCTCGCGCAGGAACTTCCCCAGCGCCCGCCCCAACTCCAGCGGACGTCCCGGCGCGTCGCCCTTCCAGAACGGCATCCGCGCGGGCTGGCCCGGCGCGGGCACCACGATCACCCGGTCGTGGGTGATGTCCTCGACCCGCCACGACGACGTGCCGAGCAGGAACGTGTCGCCGACCCGCGACTCGTAGACCATCTCCTCGTCCAGCTCGCCCACCCGTGAGCCGGGACCGCGCTCCGACGGCGGCGTCATCACCGCGAACAGCCCCCGGTCCGGGATGGTGCCGCCCGACGTCACCGCCAGCCGCTGCGAGCCGGGCCTGCCGCGCAGCTCACCGGTGATCCGGTCCCACGTGATCCGGGGCCGCAGCTCGCCGAACTCCTCGCTCGGGTACCGGCCCGCGAGCATGTCGAGCACCGCTTGGAGGGCCGATTCCGGCAGCGCGGCGAACGGCGCGGCCCGCCGCACCAGCCCGGCCAGCGCCTCGACCGTCCACGTCTCCATCGCCACCATGGCCACCACGTGCTGCGCCAGCACGTCCAGCGGGTTGCGCGGGTACCGCACGGCCTCGATCGCGCCGTCCCGCATCCGCTCCGCCACCACCGCGCACGACACCAGGTCGCCGCGGAACTTCGGGAACATCACCCCGCGCGACACCGCGCCCACCTGGTGCCCGGCCCGGCCGACCCGCTGCAACCCGGACGCCACCGTCGGCGGCGCCTCCACCTGCACCACCAGGTCGACCGCGCCCATGTCGATGCCCAGCTCCAACGACGACGTCGCCACCACGCACGGCAGCCGCCCGGACTTCAGCTCCTCCTCGACCACCACCCGTTGTTCGCGCGACATGGAGCCGTGGTGCGCGCGGGCGATCGTGGCGGTGCGCTGAGTGGTGATGCCGGACTGGCCGGGCGCCTCCGCCGGGAACCGCTCCAGCTCCACGGCTTCTTCGGCCAGCTCGTTGAGGCGCGCGGTGAGCCGTTCGGCCAGCCGCCGCGAGTTCGCGAACACGATCGTCGACCGGTGCTGCCGGACCAGCTCCAGCACCCGGTTCTCCACCGCGGGCCAGATCGACGCCCGCTGCTCCGCGCCCGCCGCCGAGCCGGACACCTCCCCGGTCGGCTCGCCGAGCACCGACATGTCCTCGACCGGGACCTCGACCCGCACTTCGATCGTCTTGGCCGTCTTCGGCTGCACGACCCGCACCGGCCGCCCACCCGCGAGGAACGCGCTCACCTCCTCGACCGGCCGAACCGTCGCGGACAGCCCGATCCGCTGGGCGGGCCTGTCCAGCAGCGCGTCGAGCCGTTCCAGGGCCAGCGCGAGGTGCGCGCCGCGCTTGGTGCCCGCGACCGCGTGCACCTCGTCCACGATCACCGTCTCCACCCCGCGCAACGACTCCCGTGCCGCCGACGTGAGGATGAGGAACAGCGACTCCGGCGTGGTGACCAGCACGTCCGGCGGGGTCCTGGAGAAGGCGCGCCGCGCGTCCGCCGGTGTGTCGCCGGTGCGCATGCCGACCGTGATGTCCGGCTCGGGCAGCGACAGCCGGTGCGAGGCCTGCCGGATACCCGCCAACGGCGCCCGCAGGTTCCGCTCCACGTCCACCGCCAACGCCTTCAACGGCGAGACGTACAGCACCCGACACCGCCGCTTGGGTTCGGCCGGCTTCGGCGTCGAGGCCAGCCGGTCCAACGCCCACAGGAACGCGGCCAACGTCTTGCCGGACCCCGTGGGCGCGATGACCAACGCGTGCTCGCCCGCGGCCGCCGCCTCCCACGCGCCCACCTGCGCCGCCGTGGGCGCGGCGAACGCCCCGGCGAACCACTGCCGGGTAGCGGGCGAGAAAGCGGCCTGGACTTCCATGCCGTCCATACTGAACCAGGGGTACGACAATTTTCGTCTATGGCACGATCACCCCGTTCGATCCAAAGGGGTGACTGTGCGCGTCCTGTCCGTTGACCTGGGCACTTCCAACACCGTTGCGGTGCTCGCCGCGCACGGCAGGCCGCCCCGGGTCGTGGAGGTGGACGGCTCGGCCACCATGCCGTCGGCCGTCTACTGCGAAGAGGACGGCACGCTCGTCGTCGGTCGTGACGCCGAGCGCCGCGCCCGCCTCGACCCGGCCCGCTTCGAACCCAATCCCAAGCGCCGCGTGGACGACGGCGTGCTGCTCCTCGGTTCCAACGTCCTCCCGGTCACCGACGCGCTGGCCGCCGTGCTGCGCCGCGTGTTCGACGAGACCAACCGCCAACTGGGCGGCGAGTCGCTGGACGAGATCCGCCTCACCCATCCCGCCCAGTGGGGCGCGACGCGCCGCAACGTGCTGTTGTCCGCGGCCCGCCTGGCGGGCGCGACCGGCGAGATCGTGCTCGTCCCCGAACCGGTCGCCGCCGCCTCCCACTACGCCTCGCTGGCCGTCGGCCAAGCGCTTGCGGTGTACGACCTGGGTGCGGGCACGTTCGACGTGGCCATCGTCGGAGCCACCCAGAGCGGCTTCACCGTGCTCGCCGAGGACGGCTTGCCGGACCTGGGCGGCCTCGACGTCGACCAGGCCCTCCTCGAACACGTCGGGCGGCAGGTCTCGCACCGCGATCCTGGTACCTGGCAACGGCTGCTGCGCCCGGAGTCCACGGCCGACCGCCGGGCCCGGCGCGCGCTCCTGGAGGACGTGCGGGCCGCCAAGGAGTCGTTGTCGCGGCACGCGCACACCGAGGTGCCGATGCCGGAGCCGTTCGAGGACGTGCTGGTCAGCCGCTCCGACCTGGAAGCGCTGGTCCGGCCGAGCATGATGCGCAGCGTGGAGCTGCTGGAATCCACCATCCGCTCCACCGGCATGGCGCCCAACCAACTCGCGGGCATCTACCTGGTCGGCGGCGCCAGCCGCATCCCGCTGGTCGCGGCCATGATCGCCGAGCAGGTGCGGATCGTGCCGACGAGCCTGGACCAGCCGGAGACCTCGGTCGCCCTGGGTGCCCACCACGTCCCCAAGAACGGCGTCACGCCGCGCTCGCAGGAGCCGCAGCGGCCCAAGGAGCCGGACACGGTCGTCACCAAGCCGGTGAACCCGAACGCCAGCGGCCGGCACCAGGTGAACCCGGCGGTCAGCGGCGCACACCAGGTCAATCCGGCCGCGAGCGGTCCGTATCAGGTCAACCCGAACGCGAGCGGTCCGTATCAGGTCAACCCGAACGCGAGCGGTCCGTATCAGGTCAACCCGAACGCGAGCGGCTCGTACCAGGTCAATCCCAATGCGAGCGGCTCGTACCAGGTCAACCCGAACGCCAGCGGTCCGTATCAGGTCAATCCCAACACCAGTGGGCCCTACCAGGTGGGCTACCCGCAGACCGGGCCGCAGCAGTTCAACTTCCCGACCGTGAGCCCGCGCCAACAGACCAAACCGGAGAAGAAGAAGCCCAACCGGACCGTGCTGATCTCCGTCGGCGCGGCCGTGGTGCTCGTGCTGGGCGTGGTCGGCGGGATTTTCGCGTTCGGCGGGCCGGGCGTGCCCAGCGCCCAGGAGTGCAAGAACGACACCCAGCAGGACGACAAGGGCTTCACCGAGTGCCTGCGCCGCCTCGCGGGCACGATCCCGGACACCAGCACCTGCAAGGCGGGCGGCACGCCGGGCGTGGGCGGGGTCGACGGCATCAAGGGCACCGTGGTCAGCTGCGCGGTGAAGGACGACTACTCGGTCCAGTACGTCCTCACCGAGACGGTCGTCGGCGCGCAGAACGGCGCGGATGCCGTCGTGCGGTCGCTCAAGAGCGACACGGTCGAGGCCCAGTGGGCGGGCAACGGCCTCACCGGCAAGTACCGGGCCGCCGCGGACGGCGGGCTGGGGCTGCTCGTGTTCACCGCGGACAACCTCCCGCTGCTCGGCATCGTGACCAAGAGCGGCGCCGAGGAGCTGACCGCGGACCAGGTCGCGGACTTCTTCGAGAACACCGTCCAGCCCGGCACCTGAACCCGGACGGTGGCTGGTCGGGACCCGTTTCCCCTGGCACGATCATGATCATGACTGTGGTCGACGTCGTGCAGCGCAGGGTGCTGCGGGTGCTGGCGGTGACCCAGGTCCTCGGCGCGGCGGGCGTCACCATCGGTCTGGCGGTGAGCACGCTCATCGCGGCCGTACTCGCGGACTCCGACGTGGTCGGCGGGCTGGCGCAGACCAGCGCGGTGCTCGGCGCGGCCGTGTTCGCCCTGCCCGCGGCCCGGTTGGCGGCCCGGCGCGGACGGCGTCCGGCGCTGGTCCTCGGCTACGGCACGGGCGCGATCGGCGCGGCGGTGGCGGCGTGCGCGGTGGTGCTCGGCTCGTGGCACGTGCTGCTGGCCGCGCTCGTCCTGTTCGGCGCGGCGTCCAGCGCGAACCTCGCCGCCCGGTACGCGGGCGCGGACCTCGCCCACCCGCACCGCAGAGCGCGCTCGGTGGCGTTGGTGGTGTGGGCGGCGACGGTGGGCGCGGTGGTGGGGCCGAACCTGGCCGACCCGGCTGGGCAGGTGGCCGTGCGGCTGGGGTTGCCGGTGGGCGCGGGGCCGTACCTGCTGTCGGCGGTGTTGTTCGGCTTGGCCGCGGTCGTCGTCCTGCGGTTCCTCAGGCCCGACCCGTTGACCATCGCGCAGTCCGCCGTCACGCCCGCGCACTGCGCCGGGGGAGTGGTCGTCGCCAAGGGGTCCGTGGCGGTGTGGCGGTCGCTGCCCGCCACCGGGAAACTCGCGCTGGGCGGCGTGACGCTGTGCCACACCGCGATGGTGGGGCTGATGTCGATGACCCCGGTGCACATGGACCACGCGGGCTCGTCGCTGCGGGTCGTGGGCCTGGTGATCAGCCTGCACGTCGCCGCGATGTACGTGGCCAGCCCGTTGTTCGGGTGGATGGCCGACCGGCTCGGCCGGGTGCCGGTGCTGGCGATCGGCGCCGCGCTCGTGGTCGCCGCCTCCGGGATCGCGGGCATGGCGCCTTCGCACGAGGCGCCGCAGCTGGCGGCCGGGCTGGCGCTGCTGGGTTTCGGCTGGTCGGCGGGCCTGGTGGCGGGCTCGGCGCTGCTCACCGAGTCGGTGGCGGTGGTGGACCGGCCGGCCGCGCAGGGTCTGTCGGACCTGTCCATGAACGTCGGCGGCGCGCTCGGCGGCATCGCGGCGGGCGTGGTGGTGACCGCGTGGTCCTACGCCGCGTTGGGGCTGTTCGTCGGGTTCACCGCGCTGCCGCTGCTGGTGGCGTGCCTGTACTCGTCGTTGCAGCGGGTGCGTTGACCTGTCAGCGCTTGCGGTTGTACCAAAGCGCGCGCAGGCCCACGACGATCGCCGCGACGAGGGCGGCGATCGCCGCGATCGTGACGATCGGCGACGACATGCCCGTGGGGTCTTCCTGCAACAACAGCACACGTCGAGGTTAGCGCGCAGCCGCGGCGAATTCGCGCACCCGGACCGTTTCGCCCGCGTTGCGCCAGACCATGCCCCACGCCAGCCGCGGGGCGCCCACCAGCGGCAGGAACACGATCTTCGGGCGGGTGAAGTAGCCGACGGCGTGCGCGCCCAGCGGGCAGACACCCTCGCCGTTGGCGATCGCGGTGAGCAGTTCCTGGAACGTCGTGAGGTCCCGCCCGCGCTTGATCGGCGCGCCGGTCGGTGTCGTGTCGCTCCAGTAGGCGGCCTTGAAGACCGTGGCGCGGGCCAGGTCCTCCAGGGTCACGGACTTCTGCCGTGTGAACGGGTGTGTGTCCGACACGGCGAGCACCAAGGGCTCTTCGAACACGACCGGACCGGACGTGAGATCGGGCTCGTCCACCGGGAACAGGGTCACCAGCACGTCCACCTCGTCCGCCCTGAGCAGCGAGAACGGGTCGGTGAACGGGGCCTCGCGGACGCGCACCTCGCTGTCCGGGTGGCGGGCGCGGAAGGTGTCGAGGACGTCCGTGATCAGGTCGGCGATGGCCGGCGCCTCGAACCCGACGCGCAGCAGAGCAGTCCCGCGCGCGGCCTCCACAGCGCGCGTTATGCCGTCCACGATCTGTTGGTAGGCGGGCGCGAGGTCGTCACGCAGGCGGCGGCCGATGGGGGTGAGCGCGACCCGGCGGCTGGTGCGCTCGAACAGGGGCGCGCCGATGCGGCGTTCCAGCTGCTTGACGGACTGGCTGACCCGCGCCTGGGAGACGCGCAGGCGTTCGGCGGTGCGGCTGAAGTGCAGCTCCTCCGCCAGCGTCAGGAAGACCTCCAGGTCACGCCGTTCCATAACACGGAGGTTATCGTTCTATCCGATCTTCGTCGTTGTTCGGGGTCCTCCGGGCGACGAATCTCGACCACATGGAAAACACCCTGCTCGTCCGAGCCGACCAGGCCGAAAAGCTCGCCGCCGACCCCGCCGCCGTCGTCACCCTCCTCGCCGACCTCGACGGCCTGACCAGCAACCGGTCCACCTTCCGCGACGGCTCGGACGGCGCGCCGCCGCACTTCCACACCCGCGCCTCGGAGCTGTTCTTCGTGCTCGACGGGACGCTCCAGGTACTGCTGGACGAGGACGTGGTGACCCTGGAGCGCGGCGACTTCCTGGTCGTGCCGCCACGTATGCCGCACGCGTTCGGCGCGCTCAAGGGCGCCGACGCCGACGTCCTGTTCGTCTTCACGCCCGGCATGGGGCGGTTCGACTACTACCGGCTGCTCGACCGCGTGCAGCGCGGCGAGGCGAGCCCGCAGGAGATCCGCGACTCGCAGGACCGGTTCGACAACCACTACGTCGACAGTCCGGCGTGGAAGGCGGCGCGATAACCTGGAGGGGATGCGCATCACGATGTTCCGCAAACTGATGGCGAACGAGTTCGGCCAGGTCAGGGCGGAGATGGTGGCCAATGACCACGTGCTGTCGGCGCTGGGCGGGCGCACGCCCGACCAGGCGTTGGAGGCGGGGGTGCCGGCCAAGGAGATCTGGCTGGCCGTCTGCGACGCCTTCGACGTGCCGGAGCAGCGGCGGTGACCGGGCGTGTCGACCAGGTGGTCGAACACCTGTTCGGCTACACTCCCCGACACGACCGGGTGACGACACCCCGCAGGTGACCTGGTCCCCGCCTAAAAATGTCGGACCCCACCCGTAACGTCGGCCCCGACATCGCACAGCGACCCCAAGACACTCCGAGGTGGACTCCAGATGGCACCCCAGGCACCCGACCGGGACAAGGCCCTCGAACTGGCCCTGGCCCAGATCGACAAGCAGTTCGGCAAGGGCTCGGTCATGCGGCTCGGCGAGGAGGCCCGCGCCCCGATCCAGGTGATCCCCACCGGCGCGATCGCGCTCGACGTGGCGCTCGGCATCGGCGGCCTGCCCCGCGGCCGCGTGGTCGAGATCTACGGCCCGGAGTCCTCCGGTAAGACGACGGTGGCGCTGCACGCCGTGGCCAACGCCCAGCGCGGCGGCGGTATCGCGGCGTTCATCGACGCCGAGCACGCGCTCGACCCGGACTACGCGAAGAAGCTGGGCGTCGACACCGACGCGCTGCTGGTCTCGCAGCCCGACACCGGCGAGCAGGCGCTGGAGATCGCGGACATGCTGGTCCGCTCCGGCGCGCTCGACATCCTGGTCATCGACTCGGTGGCGGCGCTGGTGCCCCGCGCCGAGATCGAGGGCGAGATGGGCGACAACCACGTGGGTCTGCAGGCCCGGCTGATGAGCCAGGCGCTGCGCAAGATCACCGGTGCGCTCAGCAACTCCAACACCACCGCGATCTTCATCAACCAGCTGCGCGAGAAGATCGGCGTGATGTTCGGCTCGCCCGAGACCACGACCGGTGGCAAGGCGCTGAAGTTCTACGCGTCGGTGCGGCTGGACGTGCGGCGCATCGAGACCCTGAAGGACGGCGGCGAGCCGGTCGGCAACCGCACCAGGGTCAAGGTCGTGAAGAACAAGGTGGCCCCGCCGTTCAAGCAGGCCGAGTTCGACATCCTCTACGGCCAGGGCATCAGCCGGGAGGGTTCGCTCATCGACATGGGCGTCGACCAGGGCATCCTGCGCAAGTCGGGCGCCTGGTACACCTACGAGGGCGACCAGCTGGGCCAGGGCAAGGAGAACGCGCGCAAGTTCCTGCGCGAGAACCCGGACGTGGCCAACGAGATCGAGAAGCGGATCAAGGACAAGTTGGGCATCGGCGCCACGCTCGACGCCGAGGAGACCGCCGCGGCGCCGGTCGAGTTCTAACCTGGCATGGCAGGACGAGGTGGCCGTGGTCGCGGGTTGTCCCGCGACCCTTCGGCCGAGGACGACACCGAGCCGCGCCCGGTCGACCCTGCGAAGGAGCAGCGCAAGGCGACGGACATCTGCTACGCGCTGCTCACCGCCCGGGCCCGAACGCGCGTGGAGCTGAAGGACGCCCTGCTGCGCAAGGGCATCAGCGAGCAGACCGCCGAGTTGGTGCTGGCCAAGTTCGACCGGGCGGGCCTGATCGACGACGCCGCCTTCGCCGAGGTCTGGGTCCGCTCACGGCACACCTACCAGGGTCTGGGCCGTCGGGCCCTGGCCATGGAACTGCGCCGCAAGGGCGTGGCGGACGAGATCGCGGCCGAGGCCGTCGCGGCGGTGGACGACGAGGCGGAAGAAGACCGGGCCAGGGACCTGGTGCGCAAGAAGCTGCGCACCATGGGCGGCCTGGACGACACCACCAAGATCCGCCGCCTGGTCTCCGCCCTGGCCCGGAAGGGCTACGCGGAAGGCCTGGCCTACCGCGTGGTGCGCGAAGAACTCCGGCGTGCGGGCGAAGACACCACCACCCTGGACGACCTGACCCAGGACTGACGGTCAGGTCGGACGGTCAGGTCGGACGGGGCGGGGCCGACCGTCGGGGCCGGCCTCAGTGCGGTGACCGGCCTCAGTGCAGTGGCCGGGTCAGGCGCCAGTACTGGCGCTTCTTCTCCTCGCGCACGACCACACCGAGCCGGCTCAACTCGTCGCGCAGCTCGGCCGCGTCGTCGTTGTCATCCTTGTGCAACGCCTCGGCCCGCACCTTCAACAACGCGTTCGCCCCGGGCGGCAGGTCCGGCGTCCCGTCGACCCACCGCCGGTACTGGTCCCGGTACGGGTCGCCGTCCTCCAGCCACTGGTACCCGTGCGACTGGAAGGCGTCCGCCAGCTCCTCCGGCTTCAGGTCGTGGGTCTCGCGGGCCAACTCACCGGTGTCCACCCCGAGCAGCACGAGCTTCTTGCCGTCCAAAAACACACCGGACACGAGCGTCCGGTCGAAGCTCCGGTGCTTGCCGCCCTTCAACAGCTCGACACCGTCGTTGAACACCTCGACCACCAGCCGTTCGTGCGCCGCGATCCCGGCCACCACCAGCCCGAGCACGGCGCCGACCGCCACCGAACCCACCGTCGCCCAAGGCTCCGGGACGTCCGCCACCAACCGGAACGGTCCCTGCAGCGGCGCCCACGACAGCCCGGCCACCCACCCGGCGATGGACTTCAAGCCCCACACCACGACCGCGCCCAGCACCGGGAACCCGACCGACACCAGCGCTACCTGCCCACGAGGTTCGGCGATCACCGTGGTTCGTCGCGCGTTCATCCCGCACTACCTCCCCCGAAAAGTGAACATTCAACCTATCGTCGTACCCTGCGCGGGTGGGCATAGGGGCCGGGCACATCAGCGCCGAACACGTGGTCTGGGACTGGAACGGCACCCTGCTCGCCGACAACGACGCGGTCCTGGCCGCGGTCAACCGGGTCTGCCGCCACTTCGGCCGCCCGCCGGTCACCCTGGACCACTGGCGTGACGTCTTCAGCCGCCCCCTCAAGGACTGCTACGAGCGCCTGCTCGACCGCGACCTGACCACAGCGGACTGGGCCCTCATCGACGTGCTCTACCACGACGAGTACCGCGCCCTGCTGGACCTGTGCGGCCTGGCCACCGGCGTGCCCGACCACCTCCGGCGGCTGCGCCACACCCAGTCGCTGCTCTCGATGTGGTTCCACGACGAGCTGGTCCCGCTGGTCACGGACTTCGGCTTGGGGGAGCTGTTCACCCGGGTCGACGGCCTGCGCCTCACCACCGGCGGCGGTTCGAAGGCCGAACACCTCGCCGAACACCTCGACGCGCTGAAGCTGCACCCGCACCAGGTCGTGCTCATCGGCGACGTGGTGGACGACGCCGAAGCCGCCCGGCACGTCGGCGCGCAGGTCGTCCTGGTCGCCACCGGCACCAGCTCGCGCAAGGTGCTCGAACAGACCGGCGTGCCGGTCGCCGACTCGGTCCCGGAAGCCCTGACGTACTTGCTGTGACCTGAGAGTCATTCCTGGCAACGAAGCGGGCGCCTCCCCGTCAGAGGAGGCGCCCATTCACGAAACTCAGAGAGTGGCGGCGGCGCGTGCCAGCTCTTCGATCCGCGCGAAGTCACCCGAGGCCAGCGCGTCCTTCGGCGCCAGCCACGACCCGCCGACGCACCCGACGTTCGGCAGCGCCAGGTAACGCGGTGCGCTCGCCGGCGTGATGCCGCCGGTCGGGCAGAACCGCAGGCCGGGCAGCGGGCCGCCGATGGACTTGAGGTAGTCCACCCCGCCCGCGGCCTCGGCCGGGAAGAACTTCAGCGAGGTCAGCCCGCGCTCGGCCAGCCGCATCGCCTCCGACACGGTCGCCGCGCCCGGCAGGAACGGCAGCCCGGTGTCCTCGGCCGCGTCCAGCACCCGGTCCGTCGAGCCCGGCGTCACCAGGAACGCGGCACCGGCCTTCGCGGCCTGCTCGGCGTGCTCGGGCGCGGTCACCGTGCCCGCGCCGATCACGATGCCCGGCACCTCCGCCGCCACCCGCTCGATCGCGGCCAGCGCGGCGGGCGTGCGCAGGGTCAGTTCGATGACGCGGATGCCGCCGCGCAGCAACGCCTGGGCCAGCGGCACGGCGTGGTCGGCGTCGTCCACGACGACGACCGGAATGACGGGGGACAGCGCCAGCAGATCCGCGGCCGTGGCGTGTGAGGGGGTCGTGGTCACCGGGAAACCTCCTGGTTGAGCTGGCCTTCGAAGTGCGAGGCCGCGATCGGTCCGAACACGCTCGCGCCCCGGTCGGCGGGCCCGATCGCCCGGCGCAGCGCGCCGAACAGCTCCCGGCCCGTGCCGGTCCACGCCTGCGCGTCCGGGGGGAAGTCCACCAGCTCGCGCCCGGCCAGCTCCGCCGGGTCCACGAACGCCTCCAGCGTGCCGGTCTCGGCGTCGAGCCGCAGCACGTCACCGTCCCGCACGCGGGCCAGCGGACCGCCGACGGCCGCCTCCGGGGTGAGCTGGATGGCGGCCGGGATCTTGCCCGACGCGCCGGACATCCGACCGTCGGTGACCAGCGCGACCTTGAAGCCCCGGTCCATCAGCACGCCCAGTGCCGGGGTGAGCTTGTGCAGCTCGGGCATCCCGTTGGCCTGCGGCCCCTGCTGGCGCACCACGATCACCACGTCCCGCTCCAGCTCGCCCGCCTGGAACGCGGCGCTGAAACCCTCCTGCGAGGTGAACACCCGCGCGGGCGCCTCCACGATCCGGTGCTCCGGCTTGACCGCCGACACTTTGATCACCGCGCGGCCGAGGTTGCCGGACAGCATCCGCAGGCCGCCGTCGGCCGCGAACGGCTCCGACACGGGCCGCAGCACGTCGGTGTCCAGCGAGTGGCCGGGCCCATCGCGCCAAGTCAGCACGCCTTCGACCAGCACCGGCTCCTGCCGGTAGCGGTCCAGCCCGGGTCCGGCGACGGTCTGCACGTCACCGTGCAGCAGGCCCGCGTCCAACAGCGTCGAGACGAGGAACTGCACGCCGCCCGCGGCCTGGAAGTGGTTGATGTCCGCCGAGCCGTTCGGGTAGACGCGGGCCAGCAGCGGCACCGCCGAGGACAGCTCGGAGAAGTCGTCCCAGTTCAGCTCGATGCCCGCGGCCGAGGCGATGGCGACCAGGTGCATGGTGTGGTTGGTCGACCCACCGGTGGCCAGCAGCGCGATCACGCCGTTGACGACCGACTTCACGTCCACCACGTGACCGATCGGGGTGTAGTCGTCGCCGCGGCTGATCTCCACCGCGCGCCGCGCGGCCTGTTCGGTCAACGCCTTGCGGAGCTTGGTGCCCGGCGGGACGAAACTCGCGCCCGGCAGGTGCAGGCCCATGACCTCGACCACGAGCTGGTTGGAGTTCGCGGTGCCGTAGAACGTGCAGGTCCCGGGGCTGTGGTAGGACGCGGACTCGGCTTCCAGCAGCTCCTCGCGGGACGCCTTGTCCTCCGCGAACAGTTGCCGCACGCGGGCCTTCTCCGAGTTCGGCAGCCCGGAGTTCATCGGGCCCGCGGGCACCAGGATCGCGGGCAGGTGCCCGAACGACAGCGCGCCGATCAGCAGACCCGGCGTGATCTTGTCGCACACGCCGAGCAGCAGCGCCGAGTCGAACATCTCGTGGGACAGCGCGATGCCGGTGGACATCGCGATCACTTCCCGGCTGAACAGGGACAGCTCCATGCCCGCGCGGCCCTGGGTGATGCCGTCGCACATCGCGGGCACGCCGCCCGCGAACTGGGCCACGCCGCCCACGGCACGTGCGGCGTCCTTGATCCACGCCGGGTACTCGTGCATGGGCTGGTGGGCGGACAGCATGTCGTTGTACGCGGACACGATCGCCACGTTCGGGCGGCGAAGTGCCCGAAGGAGGTCTTTGTCACCGCCCGTGATCCCCGCGAAACCGTGCGCCAGGTTGCTGCACGCCATGTCGCCACGGGCGGGGCCCTCTTGGTGGGCCTGAGCGATTCGTTCGAGGTAGGCGGACCGGCCGGCGGCACTGCGGGCGGCGATTCGAGCCGTCACTCCGGCGACGACGGGATGCACGCTCATGGTTCGCTGTCTCCGGTGGTGATCACGGGCCGTAGTGGACCCGGTGGGACGGCAGCGCTGGCGTCGCACGTGCGGACGTGACAACCCGCACAGTAAGTCACGACACATGATCGTCACAAAACCGATTCAGATAATGGGATGTGACTCAAATCCCTGTGGTGCTTGTCACAGGGCGTCGGACTTGGCAGAGTCGGCACACGGACCCACCGAGGGAGGTGCTGACCATGACGTCCTCCGAGATCGTCGAGCTGCGCCGGACGCTTGGCCAACTGCGCCACTGCGTCGGCGGCTTGCGCGCCAGGTATGGCGACGTGGCCGCGGTGCAGAGGCTGGCCAACGACGTAGAGCGACTGGACATCGACGCGACCGAGTTGCTGGACATGGACAGCACGCCCCGACAGCGTGAGGCCCCGAGAGTCGAACGGGAGGTCGTCGTCGTGCCGGACACGCCGTACGACCCGAAACTGTGGACCGACGCCGACGACGAGGGTCTCGGCGGCTACCGCAGTCAACGCACCTGACCAGACCGAAGGCCGGCCCCCGCGTGAGAACGCGGGGGCCGCTCCCGTTTTCGGCCCCGAAGTGTGTCCCGCACCACAATGTGTCCCGCACCACAACGACGTGGAACGAGGTGAGGTATGAGGGCGCAGATCGCCCAGCGCACGTTGCGGACGGACCGGTGGTGGCTACCGCCGCTGGCGACGTTCGTCGGCTTGTTGCTGATCTCGATCTATGCGGCCGTGAGGACCTTCATGGGCGACTACTACTGGGTGGACGAGTACCGCTACCTGACGCCCATGTACTCGCCGTGCCTGAGTGAGGAGTGCCTGCCCGCGGCGGCGCACTTCGGCCGGCCGCTGCCCGAGCTGCCGGGGTTCCTCACCCCGCCGGTGGTCATCATCCCGTTCCTGCTCGGCTTCCGGGTGACCTGCTACTACTACCGCAAGGCGTACTACCGGGCGGCGTGGATGTCCCCGCCCGCGTGCGCGGTGGCCGAGCCGCACGCCAAGTACACCGGCGAGACCCGCTTCCCGCTGATCGCGCAGAACCTGCACCGCTACTTCTTCTACGCCGCGTCGCTCCTGCTGCTGATCAACATCTACGACGCGGGCTACGCGTTCAGCACCGGCGTCGGCCTGGGCAACCTGGTGCTGCTGGCGAACGTGGGCCTGCTCGCCGCCTACACGCTGTCGTGCCACTCCTGCCGGCACATCGTGGGCGGGCAGCTGAAGCACTTCTCCAAGCACCCGGTCCGGTACTGGGCGTGGACCCAGATCTCCAAGCTCAACGCCAAGCACATGCAGCTGGCGTGGGCCTCGCTGATCTTCGTCTGCGTCACGGACCTCTACGTCGCGCTGGTCGCCTCCGGGACGATCTCCGACCTCCGATTCGTCAACTGAGGAGTGGTTTTGCCCGAGCTGGAACGGCATTCGTTCGACGTGCTCGTGATCGGTGCCGGCGGTGCGGGGCTGCGCGCCGCGATCGAGGCCAGGGAACACGGGATGCGCACGGCGGTGCTGTGCAAGTCGTTGTTCGGCAAGGCGCACACGGTGATGGCCGAGGGCGGCATCGCCGCGGCCATGGGCAACGTGAACTCCAACGACAGCTGGCAGGTGCACTTCCGGGACACCATGCGCGGCGGGAAGTTCCTCAACAACTGGCGGATGGCCGAGCTGCACGCGCGCGAGGCCCCGGACCGGGTGTGGGAGCTGGAGACCTACGGCGCGTTGTTCGACCGCACCAAGGACGGCCGGATCAGCCAGCGCAACTTCGGCGGCCACGAGTACCCGCGCCTGGCGCACGTGGGCGACCGCACCGGGTTGGAGCTGATCCGCAGCCTCCAGCAGAAGGTGGTGTCCCTCCAGCAGGACGATTTCGCCGAGACCGGCGACTACGAGTCGCGGCTGAAGGTGTTCCAGGAGTTCACCGTCACCGACCTGGTGCTCGACGACGGCCGCGTGGCCGGCGCGTTCGGGTACTGGCGCGAGTCCGGCCGGTTCGTGCTGTTCGAGGCGCCCGCCGTGGTGCTGGCGACCGGTGGCATCGGCAAGTCGTTCAAGGTGACGTCGAACTCGTGGGAGTACACCGGCGACGGTCACGCCCTGGCCCTGCGCGCCGGCGCGTCGTTGATCAACATGGAGTTCGTCCAGTTCCACCCGACCGGCATGGTCTGGCCGCCGTCGGTGAAGGGCATCCTGGTCACCGAATCGGTCCGCGGTGACGGCGGCGTGCTGCGCAACTCCGACGGCAAGCGGTTCATGTTCGACTACATCCCCGAGGTGTTCAAGGACAAGTACGCCGACAACGAGGCCGAGGCCGACCGCTGGTACGCCGACCCCGAGCACAACCGTCGGCCACCCGAGCTGCTGCCGCGCGACGAGGTCGCCCGCGCGATCAACTCCGAGGTGAAGGCCGGACGCGGGTCCGAACACGGCGGCGTGTTCCTGGACGTCTCGACCCGGCTGCCCGCCGAGGAGATCACCCGGCGACTGCCGTCGATGCACCACCAGTTCAAGGAGCTGGCGGACGTCGACATCACCGCGCAGCCGATGGAAGTCGGGCCGACCTGCCACTACGTGATGGGCGGCGTGCAGGTCGATCCGGACACCGGCGCGTCGTCGGTGCCGGGGCTGTTCGCGGCGGGCGAGGTGTCCGGCGGGATGCACGGCTCTAACCGGTTGGGCGGCAACTCGCTGTCCGACCTGCTGGTGTTCGGGCGACGGGCGGGCGCGGGCGCCTCCGGGTACGTGTCGGAGCTTTCGGCTCGGCCGGTGTGCTCTTCCGAGGCCGTGGCCGAGGCGGAACGGGTGGCCGTGGCGCCGTTCTCCGGTTCCGACGAGGGCGGTGAGAACCCGTACACGCTGCACATGGAGTTGCAGCAGGCGATGAACGACCTGGTCGGCATCATCCGGAAGGCCGAGGAGATGGACCAGGCGATCAAGCGGCTGGACGAGCTGAAGCGGCGGGCCGCGACCCTGGTCGTCGAGGGGCACCGGCAGTTCAACCCCGGCTGGCACCTGGCGCTCGACCTGCGGAACATGCTCGTGGTCAGCGAGTGCGTGGCGAAGGCCGCGTTGATGCGCACGGAGAGCCGCGGCGGTCACACGCGGGACGACTACCCGCAGATGGAAGCGGACTGGCGGCGGAAGTTGCTGGTGTGCCGGCTGCCCGGTGCCGATGGTCCGGGTGCTTCGGTCGAGGTGGTGGAGGAGCCGCAGATCCCGATCCGGTCGGACCTGTTGGAGCTGTTCGAGCACGCCGAGTTGCAGAAGTACCTGACCGCGGACGAGCTGGAGGGGTGACATGGGGTACCAGGGGCACTTCCGGGTGTGGCGCGGTTCGGACCAGGGGGGAGGGCTGGAGGACTTCACCGTCGAGGTCAACGAGGGTGAAGTGGTGCTCGACGTGATCCACCGGTTGCAGGCGACCCAGACGCCGGACCTGGCCGTGCGGTGGAACTGCAAGGCGGGCAAGTGCGGGTCGTGCTCGGCGGAGATCAACGGCAAGCCTCGACTGCTGTGCATGACGCGGATGTCGGTGTTCGCGGAGGACGAGACGGTGACCGTGACGCCGATGCGCACGTTCCCGGTGATCCGCGACCTGGTGACGGACGTGTCGTACAACTACCGCAAGGCGCGCGAGATCCCGTCGTTCAAGCCGCCGGCCGGCGTGGCGCCGGGGGAGTACCGGATGCAGCAGGTCGACGTGGAGCGCTCGCAGGAGTTCCGCAAGTGCATCGAGTGCTTCCTGTGCAACAACACCTGCCACGTCATCCGTGACCACGAGGAGAACAAGGAGTCGTTCGCCGGGCCGCGGTTCCTGATGCGGGTGGCGGAGTTGGAGATGCACCCGCTGGACGAGGCGGACCGGGTGGCGCAGGCGCAGTCTTCGCACGGCCTGGGGCTGTGCAACATCACCAAGTGCTGCTCGGACGTGTGCCCGGAGCACATCAAGATCACCGACAACGCGTTGATCCCGATGAAGGAACGCGTGGCCGACCAGCGCTACGACCCGATCGTGTGGCTGGGCAACAAACTGTTCCGCCGGTCGTAACCCGGCTGCCGCTGCGGGAAGACCCGTCCACCCCGGCGCCGTGACCTTCGACAACGGCACGGCGCCGGGTGCGGCGGACTACTTCCGGTAGCCGGCGGCCTCGGACCGGCCGTCCGCCGGTTCGCGCACTTCACGGCGGCGCAGGTCGGGGATCAGGGTGGCGAGGCCGGTCACCGCGAGTGCCGCGCCCAGCCACAGTGGCGCGCGCAGGCCGTGATCGGTGATGAGGAGGCCGCCCAGCCACGAGCCGATGATGATGCCGAGCGTGATGAACGACCCGTGCACGGTGTTGACCAGCGGTCCGGCGTTGCCCGTGCGCTGGACGCGGGTCACCAGCGCGGGGTTCATCGTGACGCCGACCAGGCCGATGCCGAGCAGGCTCACGACTGCCGGCAGTTTCGCGTCGGCGAGCAGGGCGAAACCGGTGAGGAAGACGGCGTTCAGGGCCAGGCCGGTGAACAACGTCGGCAGCGCGTGCCGGTCGGCGAACCGGCCGACCACGTGGTTGCCGACGAGTGTGGCGGCGCCGTAGGCGATGAGCAGCAACGGGACCGTGCTCGGGGTGAAGCCGGTGACCTCGGTCAGGATCGGGTTGACGTAGCTGAACGCGGCGAACGTCGCGCCGATGACGAACGTGCTGGTGGACAGCACCAGCCACAGCCTGGGCCGGGCGAAGGCCCTCAGTTCGGCCCGAACGGTCGTGTCGCCGTTGACGCGGTCCAAGGTCGGCACGCCCGCGAACGTGCTCGCGGCCGCCGCGACGGTGAGCACGGCGATGCCCCAGAACGCCGCGCGCCAGCCGAGGTGTTCGCCGATGAACGTGGCCAGCGGCAGGCCGAGGAGCGTGCCCAGCATCAGTCCGTTGAGGACGGTCGCGGTGGCCCGGCCGCGCAGGTTCTCCTTGACCAGGGCAGAGGTCACCGAGATCGCGACGCCGAAGAACGCCTGTGACGCGGCACCGGTGATGACGCGGGCGGTGAGCATCACGCCGTAGTCGGCGGCGGTGGCGGCGAGGGCGTTGCCGGCGAGGAAGACGGCGAACAGCGTCATGAGCGCCGGTTTGGGGCGGAGCCGGAGCATCAGCACGGTGAGCAGCGGTCCGCCGACGGCCATCGCGGCGGCGAACGCGGTGATCAGGTAGCCGATCTCGGGGATGGTGACGTGCAGGCCGGCGGCCATCTGCGGCATGAGGCCGGCGACGACGAACTCGCTGGTGACCATGGCGAAGATGCCGAGGGCCAGCAGGTGGACGACACGGGGCATTCTGGGTGCTCCTATTTTGTATTGATCTGTCCAAAATGCGGGCATGGGTGACTTCCTCGGGCCCGCTGTGTCGTTCTAGAGGGCGTCCAAGGCGGTGGTCGCGATGGCGCGCAGCGTCGGGATGTCCGCGCCGCCTTGACCTGTGACCCGTATGCCCGCGATGACGGCGTTCAGGAAACGCGCCAGCTCCGCCGGGTCTCTGGTGGACGTGAACTCGCCGTCGCGTTGGCCGATCCGGATGACCGTCGCCAGCGCGTCCAGCCTGAGCTGCTGATCTCGTGCCACCAACTCGGCGGCTTCCCTGTCCCGTGCGGCGAGTTCGACGGTGGTGTTGACCGTGAGGCAGCCCAGCCCCCGGTCGTCACGTCGGTTCTCGATCTCGCCCGCGATGATCGCGTCGAGCACATCACGCAGCCGGTCCTTCGCCGAACGGGTCTCGTCTTCGAGGAGCGCGACCTGGCTGGTGGTCATGAGCTCGGTGTAGCGGACGAGCGCGCGCTTGAAGAGCTCGTGCTTACTGGTGAACGTGTTGTAGATACTGCTCCGCCCCAACCCGGTGGCCCGGCACAGGTCCTCGGTGGACGTGGCCTCGTAGCCGTTCGCCCAGAACGCGCGCATGGCCGCGTCGACCGCCTGCTCCTCGTCGAATGCCTTGGGTCGGGGCATGCCGGTGACGGTAGCAGGTTCTGTAACGATCTGTCTAAAACTCTCGCCAACCCGCAGATCGCCCAACCAGTCCTCGCGGTAGTCGGACCGCTGCTCGGCGCACCGCTGCCGCAACGCAGTCGTCAGGTCGCCGGGATCCATGCCACCGCGCAACCAGTGCACCGCGAACGCCGTCAGCTCACTGGCCGCCAGCGCCGTCGGGTGGCCGTGCGTGAGAGCGGACTGGAGCTGGGCGATCCCGGTGCGGTCGTCGTCGGACAGGTCCGGCACGAGTCCCACCGGCGCTACACGCATGTTCGCGCCACACCCTTTGGACGAGGCCCCGGTGGCCTCCCGCCACGGCAGCCCGGCGGCGAGCCTTTCTTGAACTTCACCAGCGCCAGGTCCGGCTCGACACCGGCGGTGTTGCTCTTAGCGTGCGTCCGTGGTGAAGGGGTTCAGGAGCCGTGCACCAGTCGAGGCGACACCGCTGACGTTCCGCGTGACCAGGGTCCACCCGTGTGCCAGGGCGGTTGCCGCCAGTAGGCCGTCAACGACCGGCAGGGGGTCGGGGACGTTGAGACGCCCCCATGTCTCAGCCACCTCCGCGGTGACGGGCGCGACCCTGTCGCCGTAAACGTCGATCAACTGTCCGAGCCACCGCTCGACGACCTCGGCCTGGGTCGAGTCTCGCCGGGCGAGCCGCTCGATGCCCTGCCTGATCTCGCCGACAACCATCACGCTGAGGAACAACTCGCTCGCGGGAACCGACGTAAACCAGGCGGAAACACCGGGGTTCGGCACCTTCTTGCGGATCTCCGACACGATGTTGGTGTCGAGGAGGAAGCTCACTCACCCTCACCCAGGTCGACAACTCGCGCGGGCATCGACGACCGGTCAACCTCAAGGTCAAGGTCCGGGGCAGCCCGCAAAAACGCCTTGAAGTCCTCCCCGCCACCTCGGAGACGTCGGTACTCGGCGATGTCGATGACCACCGCGACCTCTTCCCCATGCCTGGTGACGAACTGCGGGCCGTCCGTCTCGACAGACCTGATCAGCTCGCTGAAACGCTGCTTGGCCTCTTGCAACTGCCAGTGTCCGTTCATTGCGCATGCTCCTCACCATCTATCTAGACAGACTAGATGAAAGAGGGCCGGGGGCCGACTTCCGTCGACCCCCGGCCCGATCAGGTACTTCACCTGCTAAAGCGCTCGTGATCAGCTGCAGCCGGAGGTGGAGCCGCAGCCTTCGCAGAGGTAGCAGGAGCCGGCGGGGCGCATCTTCGTGCCGCAGGTCATGCACAGCGGCGCGTCGGCGGCCTTGCCCAGGTGCAGTTCGAGCAGTTCGGTGGAGCTGCCCACCCTGACGTCCTGCGGCTTGGACTTCTTCTCCGCCGGTGCCGGGGTGGACGCGGCGGGAGCGGCAGGGGCGGAGTCGACCGACGTGCGCAGGCCTTCCAGGTCCACGTCGCCGTTGCCGTAGTCGGCCGACACCTGCGCGGTGCGCTCGTCGGCGGTGAAGATGCCGAGTTGCGCGCGCTTCTCGACCGGCAGGTAGTCCAGTGCCAGGCGGCGGAACAGGTAGTCCAGCACGCTGGTCGCGATCCGGACGTCCGGGTCGTCGGTCATGCCCGCCGGCTCGAAGCGCAGGTTCTGGAACTTCGAGACGTAGAACTCCAGCGGGATGCCGTACTGCAGACCCACCGAGATGGACATGGAGAACGCGTCCATCACGCCGGCCAGCGTCGAACCCTGCTTGCCCAGCTTGACGAAGATCTCGCCCAGGCCGTCGTCCGGGTACGACCCGGCGTGCAGGTAACCCTCCGCGCCGCCGACCGTGAACGACACCGTCTGCGACGGGCGCTTCTTCGGCAGCCGCTTGCGCACCGGGCGGTACTCCACGACCGTTTCGGTCTTGGCCTCCGAAGGCGAGCCGGAACCGACTGCCTTGGCCGTCTTGCCCGCCGACAGCGGCTGGCCGACCTTGCAGTTGTCGCGGTAGATCGCCAGCGCCTTCAGGCCCAGCTTCCACCCCTGGTAGTAGATGTCCTCGACCTCTTCGACGGTCGCCGTCTCCGGCATGTTCACCGTCTTGGAGATCGCGCCCGAGATGAACGGCTGCACCGCCGCCATCATCCGCACGTGACCGATCGGCGCGATCGAGCGGTCACCCATCGCGCAGTCGAACACCTCGTAGTGCTCGGTCTTCAGACCCGGGGCGTCCACCACGTGGCCGTGCTCGCCGATGTACTCGACGATCGCCTCGATCTGCTCCTCCTGGTAACCCAGGACGCGCAGCGCGCGCGGCACCGTCTGGTTGACGATCTGCATCGAGCCGCCGCCGACCAGCTTCTTGAACTTCACCAGCGCCAGGTCCGGCTCGATGCCGGTGGTGTCGCAGTCCATCATCAGGCCGATGGTGCCGGTGGGCGCGAGCACGCTGGCCTGCGCGTTGCGCCAGCCGTTGCGGGCGCCGATCTTCTGGCACTCCTGCCACGCCTTGGTCGCGACCTTCTGCACCGCGCCGTCGTTCGCGTAGTACGTGCGCAGCATGTCGTTCGCCGCCGAGTGCTTGCGGATGACCCGCTGGTGCGCCTCGGCGTTGCGGGCGTAGCCCTCGTACGGGCCGACGACGCCCGCCAGCTCCGCCGACCGCTTGTACGCCACGGCCTGCATCAGGGACGTGATCGCGGCGGCCAGTGCGCGGCCACCCTCGGAGTCGTACGCGTGACCGGTCGCCATGAGCAGCGCGCCCAGGTTCGCGTAGCCGATGCCGAGCTGGCGGAACGCGCGGGTCGTCTCGCCGATCGCGGGGGTCGGGAAGTCCGCGAAGCAGATCGAGATGTCCATCGCGGTGATGATCAGCTCGACCGACTTGGCGAACAGCTCCGCGTTGAACGTGCCGTCGTCCTTGAGGAACTTCATCAGGTTCAACGACGCCAGGTTGCAGCTGGAGTTGTCCAGGTGCATGTACTCCGAGCACGGGTTCGAGGCGGTGATCCGGCCCGACTCCGGCGTGGTGTGCCAGTCGTTGATCGTGCCGTCGTACTGGATGCCCGGGTCGGCGCACTCCCACGCGGCCTGCGCCAGCTTGCGGAACAGGTCCTTCGCGTCGACGGTCGAGATGACCTCGCCGGTCTGGCGCGCGCGCAGGCCGAACTGGCCGCCGTTCTCGTAGGCGTGCATGAACTCGTCCGACACGCGGATCGAGTTGTTCGCGTTCTGGTACTGCACGGACACGATGTCCTTGCCGCCCAGGTCCATGTCGAACCCTGCGTCGCGCAGGGCGCGGACCTTGTCCTCTTCACGCGCCTTGGTCTGGATGAACTCCTCGACGTCGGGGTGGTCGACGTCCAGCACGACCATCTTCGCCGCACGGCGGGTCGCGCCACCGGACTTGATGGTGCCCGCGGACGCGTCCGCGCCGCGCATGAACGACACCGGGCCGGACGCCGTGCCGCCGGAGGACAGCAGCTCCTTGGACGACCGGATGCGCGAGAGGTTCAGGCCCGCGCCGGAGCCGCCCTTGAAGATCAGGCCCTCCTCGCGGTACCAGTTCAGGATCGACTCCATCGTGTCGTCGACCGACAGGATGAAGCAGGCGCTGACCTGCTGCGGCGAGCTGGTGCCCACGTTGAACCACACCGGCGAGTTGAAGCTGAACACCTGGTGCAGCAGCATCCAGGTCAGCTCGTGCTCGTAGATCTCGGCGTCCGCGTCGGTGGTGAAGTAGCCGTGCTTGACGCCCGCCTCGACGTAGGTCTTCACCACGCGGTCGATGAGCTGGCGCAGGCTGTGCTCGCGCTGCGGCGTGCCCACCGCGCCGCGGAAGTACTTGCTGGTGACGATGTTGGTGGCGTTGACCGACCAGAAGTCGGGGAACTCGACACCCCGCTGCTCGAAGTTCACCGAGCCGTCGCGCCAGTTCGTCATGACGACGTCGCGGTGCTCCCAGGTGACCTCGTCATAGGGGTGCTTGCCCGCCGTGGTGTAGACGCGCTCCACCTTCAGCTTGGCGTTCCTGTCCCCCGCGCCGTTGCGGGTGGCCGTCTTCTTGCTGGAGCCACTGACGGTCTCCGTCATTCCCCGTGTCCTCTTCCCGTATTCACATGTTCTCGAAGTTCTCTTGCGCGACCCACGTCCGGCTCCCCGTTCGATGCGGTCGCAGGTCCTGCGTCGCGGTGCTCAGTCGTCAGTGCGCTGGGCGTCGCGAAGATCGGCGATCTCCTTCTCGAAGTCCTCTACGGACGAGAAGGATCGATAAACGCTGGCGAACCGGAGGTAAGCCACCTCGTCCAGGTCGCGCAGCGGGCCGAGGATGGCCAGGCCCACCTCGTGGCTCGGGATCTCGGCGTTGCCGCCCGAGCGGATGGACTCCTCGACGCGGTGGGCCAGCTGCTGCAAGGCGTCCTCGTCGACCGGGCGGCCCTGGCAGGCGCGGCGGACGCCGTTGACGACCTTGTCCCGGCTGAACGGCTCGGTGACGCCGGAGCGCTTGACCACCGCGAGCACGGCTTCCTCCACGGTGGTGAACCGGCGTCCGCAGCTCGAACAGGACCGCCGGCGACGGATCACCTGGCCTTCGTCCACCTCGCGCGAGTCGACCACACGAGAGTCCGCGTTCCGGCAGAACGGGCATCGCACGGCTGGTCTCCCCCTCCTCCGCGCAGCATCCATCGCGTCAGCCCCCATGGCGGGGAATACCCCAACCTGTGGACTAACTACAACGGTGTAACCACTAGATGTAGGGGTCAACCTATGCCTGGACCCTACTGCTCTGCAACTCCGACACACCCCTCCCGGCCCACCCGCTGGGACGGTCTGCGCTGCGCGACACCGTGATCACTCACCGCCTCCGGTGACACCGCAGGTCACCCTCGAGTTGCGAACGCAAACGCGAGAGTCGAACGCTCAGGTCCCGAGAGTCCAACGTCCAGGACCCCCGAGTTCAACGTTCCGAACGTTGAACTCGGGGGTCCTGGACGTTGGACACGCGCGTTCTGGACGTTGGACACGCGCGACTTGAGGGTTCGACTCTCGGGGGCTGAGGGTTCGACTCTCGCGGGAGCTGGTGAGGGGTCAGGGGGTGCCGTGGGGGGCGATGAGGGGTTGGCCGGGGAGTACGTCGAAGTTGGGGAGGTTGTTGAGTTCGCGGATGCGGGCGACCACGGCGTCGGGGTTGCTGTTGGGGGCGCTGCGCTCCGCTACGTCCCACAGGGTCTCGCCCACCTGGACGTGTAGGACGCTGGTCCGTTCGGGGACGGTGGTGGCGCCGGAGGTGTACAGGTAGAGCAGGCTCAGGAGGGCGGCGAACACGGCTGCCGCTGCGGCGTAGGCGAGGAACTGGACGGCCGGGTGGCGCTGTGGGCGCACCTCGCAGGCGGCCGGCTCGGGTGGGGTCTGTTGGACGGCGATGGGGCGGGGGCGGGTCGATGGGCGGCGGTTGTCCTTGTCCGCCACCTCGAACCGGCGCAGTACCCGTGGTCCGGGTCGCAATCCGACACCGAGGGCGACATCCTCGACACCGGCGCCGTCCACGAGTTCGAAGCTGTTCCGGGTGCCAATGACCACCGCCATGATGTCCTCCAACGCAGGTCATCCGATCATGATCGAACCTGTGTTCGATCGAACGTCCGTGCGAATGTCTACCACTTCACCGGGCGAAATCGCTAGGACACGCCGCGTTTTACTTCGAACAGGTGTTTGATCTGGACAGGGAACGCGACTACCGTCCACAAGTGAAGATCGTCGGAGAAGCCGGCCTGGGCAATCGGGACCGGTGAGGAGGAAGCACCGTGGCACGCAAGACCAACGAAGACCTGCGCACCGCCGATGTGCCCTCCGCGCCCGAACCGGCGGACATCGCGGGCAATGCCGGGCTCACCCTGCGCCAGCGCAAGGTGCTCGATGTGATCCGCGACTGGCTCGACCGGTTCGGCTACCCGCCCAGCGTGCGTGAGATCGGGGAGGCGGTCGGCCTGACCTCCACCTCCTCGGTCGCCCACCAGCTGCGAGCGCTGGAGCGGAAGGGGTACCTGCGTCGCGATCCGAACCGACCGCGCGCGGTGGGAGTGCTGCCGGCCGAGATCGTGACCGGCCTGGACCCGGCGTCCAAGCCGACGCCCGCGTACGTGCCCATGCTGGGCCGCATCGCGGCCGGCGGGCCGATCCTGGCCGAGGAGGCCATCGAGGACGTGTTCCCGCTACCGCGCGAGATCGTCGGCGAGGGCGATGTCTTCCTGCTGAAGGTCGTGGGTGACTCGATGGTGGACGCCGCCATCACCGATGGTGACTGGGTCGTCGTGCGCCAGCAGCCCACCGCGGACAACGGCGAGGTGGTGGCCGCGATGATCGACGGCGAGGCCACCGTCAAGACGTTCAAGCGCAAGGAGGACGGGCACGTGTGGCTGATGCCGCACAACGCCGCCTACCAACCGATCCCGGGCGACGACGCGTCGATCCTGGGCAAGGTCGTGGCGGTCCTGCGCAGGCTCTGAGCACGTCGGAGGACAGTCGGAGGACAGCGGGGTAGCGGTCCGGGTCGCGAGGCACGGGCCGCTCAGCCCGGTTAAGGCTTGCGTCGGCGTGAACGCCGGACCAGGGCTCCGATCAGCACCAACGCCACCACGCCGCCACCCACCACCGGCCACGCCGACCGCGAGTCGGAGGAGGCCGGGGGAGCGGCCGACACGTCGTTCCCGGCTGCCGGAGCGTCCGTAGTCGTGGTCGGCGAGGGCGGCACGGCCAACGCCGCCGCACCCTGTACCGCCCGCACGGCGGACGAAGTACCGCCGCCGTTGCCGAACTCGGACGCCGACAGCAGCGTGCCGTCCGGGTCGAACGCGATGGCCTCACCCTGCGGCTCACCGGCCAACGGCACCCGCACCGGGTCGGACTCCAACGCCCGCGCCAGGTCACCGTCCGGCACCGGGAACAGGTAGACGTCGGTGTAGGTCCGCAACGCCGCCACCTGGCCGTCCCGCGACATCGCACCGCCCGTCACCAGGCGCGTCACCACGGAATTCTGCAACGGCCCGCCGGGGGTGTCGGTGCCGCTGATCGGCACCCTCGCCACCTGCTCCATCGGCGTCGGCACGCCCTCGGTCAACCCGGAAACCGGCCGGTACACCAAAGGCGACCCGATCGTTTCCTTCGTCACGATGTGCGCAATGCCGTCGCGGTCCACCAACAATGCTTCGGCGTCGTGCTTTCCGTCAGGATACGTAAGTCGGTACAAACGGGCCGAGCCGTCCGGGGAAACCGCGTGCAATGCCACGGTTTCCCGCGACTTGCCGTTGTCCCCGGTGTCCGCCGCCCACAGGGTTCCGTCAGGGGCCAATGCGAGATCTTCGACGTCGAGCGGGTTGGTCGGCACGGTGATCGTCCGGGTGATCGCGCAATTGCGGTCCATCACCTGGATCAAGAGCCGGCCGTCGTCGCTGTCGTTCACCGCGAACCACTGGCCGCCGTCCGACGCGAGGCCGGACAGCTCCGCCAGCCGCTCGTCGGTCACCGCGCACACGTCGGCGACGGCCGGCTCCGCCGAAGCGGAACCGGCCGTCGACAACAGTGCGACTGCTACCAGGAAGGCGCGCAACGGCTCAGGCGCGGCTTCCGTTCACGGCGAACTTCTCCAGCACGCCGGCCAGGTCGGGCCGGACCCGGGCGGACAGCTCGGTGCCCTCCTCGGTGTGCCGTTCCTTGAGCACTTCGCCCTCGCGGTGCACGCGCGCGACCAGCTCGCCCCGCGCGTACGGCACCAGCGCGTCGACCACGACCTCCGGCCGCGGCGTCATGGACGCGATGCGGTCACGCAGGTCGGAGATGCCCTCACCGGTGTGCGCGGACACGAACACCGCCGTGGGGAACAGGTGCCGCAGCCGTGCGATGCCCAGCTCGCCCACCGCGTCGATCTTGTTCACCACGAGCAGCTCGGTCGGCATCGGGTCGTCGCGCCGGGAGGAGATCTCGGTGATCACCTCGCGCACCGCCACGACCTGCTTCTCCGGCATCGCGTCGGAACCGTCGACCACGTGGACCAGCAGGTCCGCGTCGGCGACCTCCTCCAGCGTCGACCGGAACGCCTCGACCAGCTGGTGCGGCAGGTGCCGCACGAAGCCGACCGTGTCGGTCAGCGTGTAGGGCAGGCCGTCGGGCGTCTCGGTGCGCCGGGTGGTCGGGTCGAGGGTCGCGAACAGGGCGTCCTGCACCAGCACCCCCGCGCCGGTCAGCGCGTTGAGCAGGCTGGACTTGCCCGCGTTCGTGTAACCCGCGATGGCCACGTTCGGCACCGCGTTGGACACCCTGCGGTGCCGCTTGGTCTCCCGGATGACGCCCATCGCGGAGATCTCGCGGCGCAGCTTGGAGATGCGCGCGCGGATGCGCCTGCGGTCGGTCTCCAGCTTCGTCTCACCGGGACCGCGCAGACCCACGCCGCCGTTGCCGCCGCCCGCACGACCACCGGCCTGCCGGGACAGCGACTCACCCCAACCGCGCAGACGCGGCAGGAGGTACTGCAGCTGGGCCATCTCGACCTGCGCCTTGCCCTCACGGGTGGACGCGTGCTGGGCGAAGATGTCGAGGATCAGCGCGGTGCGGTCGACGACCTTGACCTTCAGCTTCTCCTCCAGCTGCCGCAGCTGGCCGGGGGAGAGCTCGCCGTCGCAGATCACCGTGTCCGCGCCGGTCGCGATCACGACGTCGCGCAGTTCGTGGACCTTGCCGGAGCCGATGTAGGTGGCTGGGTCGGGCCGGTCGCGCCGCTGCACGAGGCCTTCCAGCACCTCCGAGCCCGCCGTTTCGGCGAGCAGGGCCAGTTCCGCCATGGAGGCATCCGAATCGGCCGTCGTGCCCTCGGTCCACACGCCGACCAGCACGACGCGCTCCAAGCGGAGCTGCCGGTACTCGACCTCGGTGACGTCCTCGAGCTCGGTGGACAACCCCGCTACGCGACGCAGTGCGGCGCGCTCTTCGAGCGCCAGGTCGCCGGTGGACAGCTCGTCCTCGTGGTCGAGCCAGTCGTTGCTGTTGTGCGTGTTTTCCGTCATTTGCCCTTCATCGTCCCACGGCACCCCTACCAGGACCGAGTGGTTAATCTCCCGGGTAGAGCGCCAGGTAGATCGCCACGCGTTCCCCGTCGGGGTGGGCCGGCTCGGCTGCCAGCTCATCGAACAACGAACGGAGGCGCCGCTTTAGTTCCGCGCGGTCGACCCTGACCACCAACCGGATCTGGTCCACGGCGGCCGGCCCGACGTCCGCGACCTCGCCGAGGAACGCCTGGAGCATGGCCTCGCCGGTCTCGGTCGCGTACGGACTGCGCTCCTTCGTGAGCTGCCACGACAGGCCCGTCGACTTGTACGGGATCTCCCGCGCGCCCCGGTTGCCGGTCCGGGCGGGCTGGGCCTCCAGGAAGCCCGTGGCGACGAGTTTGCGCACGTGGTGCAGCGTGGTGGCGGGGTCCTTGCCGAGCCGTTCGGCGATCTCCTTGTTGGTCATCGCGCGGCCGTAGGTGAGCCGGATGATGCGCAGCCGCACGGCCGAGGCCAGGGCGGCGGCTTCGGCGTCGGTTGCCGGACGTCTCTCCACCCTGCCCAGCATAGGTCCCGCCAGAACAAGTGATTGACAGTTTCCAATCACTCCCGCGACACTTCGACTGTGACTCTCTGGTCCCATCGCGACTTCCGCCTGTTATGGGCAGGCGACACCATCAGCCAGTTCGGCTCGTCGATCGGCCGCACCGTGTTGCCGCTGCTCGCGGCGGGCGCGCTGGCCGCGACGCCGTTCGAGATGGGTGTGCTGTCGGCGGCCGCGACGGCCGCGTTCCTGCTGATCGGGCTGCCTGTCGGGGTGTGGGTGGACCGGTTGAGCCGCCGTCCGGTGATGCTCGTGGCCGACTTCGCCCGCGCGGCGTTGATGCTGTCCATCCCGGTGGCCTGGTGGTTGGGCGTGCTCACGCTGGTCCACCTCGTCGTGGTCGCCCTGCTGTCGCCGCTGAGGAGCAGTGATGCCGTCACCGCGTGACTTCCGGCTGTTCTGGGGCAGCGACGCGATCAACCAGTTCGGCACGGCGGTGTCGTCGTTCGTGCTGCCGGTGGTGGCGATCGAGGCGCTGGACGCCTCGGAGTTCCAGGTCGGCCTGTTGGCCGCCGCCGGGATGGCCGCCTTCCTGCTCATCGGCTTACCCGCGGGCGTCTACATCGACCGGCTGCGCAAGCGGCCCCTGCTGATGTGGACCACGACCGGGCGCGCGCTGCTGTTCGCCACCGTCCCGGTCGCCGCGTGGCTGGGCGGCCTCACCTATCTCCACCTGCTGCTCGCCGCGCTGGCCGCAGGTGTGCTGACGGTGTTCTTCGAGGTGGCGAGCCAGGCGTACCTGCCCGCTCTGGTGCTGCGCGGCGAGTTGTCGCAGGCCAACAGCAGGCTGGTGTCGACGCAGCAGGTCGCACGGCTGTCCGGACGGCCGCTGAGCGGGCCGATGGTGCAGTTCCTGGGCAACGCGAACGCCGTCCTCGCGATCAGCATCTCGTACCTGGCCTCGGCGCTGCTGCTGCGCGGCATACGCCTGGTCGAGCAGCCGGTGGAGCCGCGCGAACGTGCGCTCCGGGCGGAGATGGCCGAGGGCTTGAGGTTCGTGTTCGGGCATCCGCTCCTGCGGCCCACGGTGCTGTGCACGACGTCGTTCAACCTGGCCAACGGCATATGGGTCGCGGTCAACCTGCTGTTCCTGCTGCACGACCTCGCGTTGTCGCCGACGGCCGCGGCCGTGCTGCTGGGCCTGGGCAGCGCGGGCGGCGCGCTGGTGGGCCTGCTCACCGCCCGGTTGGCCCGGATCGGGCAGGTGCGGCTGATCTGGTTGTCGATGCTGGTCACGCAGCCGGCGTGGGTGTTGATCCCGCTGGCCGAACCGGACTGGCGGCTCTCCTTGTTCGCGGTCGGCACGCTGATCACGTCCATGGGGGTCGTGGTCTACAACGTGGCCCAGGTCAGCCTGCGGCAGGCGCTGTGCCCGGACCGGCTGCAGGGCCGGATGAACGCCAGCGTCCGGTTCCTGGCCTGGGGCGCGATGCCGGTGGGCGCGTTGGCGGGCGGTGCGCTGGCCGAGTGGATCGGCGTGCGGAACACGTTGTGGGTCGCGTCGGTGGGGATGATCCTGTCCGTGCTCTGGGTGGTCCTGTCACCGCTGCGGTCGATGCGTGATGTGGCCCAGGTCACTGCGGTCGATCAGCCTCTAAAATAGGTCAGTGACCAAGACGCGAGGCGGTCGGCCCAGCCCCACCCGGCTCGACCGCGACACCGTCGTGCGCGCCGCCCTCGACCTGCTCGACGAGGAAGGGCTGGACGCGGTGTCCACGCGTGCCGTCGCCACAAGGCTGGGCGTGCGGATGAACACCGTGCTCTGGCACGTGAAGAGCAAGGCCAGGCTGCGGGAGCTGATGGCGGACGCCATCGTCGGCGAGGTGGACCTGGCCGGCCTGCCAGAGGACTGGCGGGAACGGGCGGCCGAACTGCCCAGGCGGCTGCGCCGGGCGTTGCTGGCGCACCGGGACGGCGCGAGTGCCGTGGTCGGCACCCACATGGCCGAGCCCGGCACGTTGCGGTTCAGCGAAGCGTTGGCGGCGGCCCTGATCGCGGGCGAGGTGCCGCGGGTGGCGTGGACCCTGCGGACCCTCGTCCACCTCACGCTGGGGCTGGTGCTGGAAGAACAGGCCGGTGACGGCCGGCTGGCCGACGCGCTGGTCGAGGCACCGGGCGACTACCCGTCACTGCGGGCCGTCGCCGACGACCTGGATCCGGGCGGGTTCGCCCAACGGCTCGACCACGGCGTGACCCTCGTGCTCCGGACGCTCTAGAGCGCGTCCCACCAGGCCTGGTCCAGCTCGCCGCGGGCGACGAGGACGGCCGGGCCGGTGAGCGTGGAGGTCTCCTCCTCGATCACCACGGACACCTGTCCACCGAGGACGTCCACAGTGGCCTTGCCGGTGCGCTGACCGGTCCCGTACAGCCACGACGCCACCGCGGCCACCGTGCCCGTGCCGCACGACCTGGTCTCGCCCACGCCGCGCTCGTGCACGCGCATCCGAAGGGCGCCGTCACCGAGGACGTTGACGAACTCCACGTTCACGCCGTGCGGGAACAGCACCGGGTCGTGGCCGGGCGGCACGTGCAGGTCGAGTTCGGCCACCGGTGTCTCGGTCACGCACGCCAGGTGCGGGTTGCCGACGTCCACCGCGACCCCGCCGAACGCGCTGCCGCCGACCGTGGCCGTGCCCGTGCCGGTGACCAGGGCGCGCCCCATGTCCACCGTCACCGTGCCGTCCGGGTGCGCGACAACGTGCCGCTCACCGGCACGCGTGCCGATGGTGAACTCGCCGGCGGGCATCAACCCGGCCTCCACCAGGTACCGGACGAACACCCGCACCCCGTTGCCGCACATCTCGGCGATCGAGCCGTCGGCGTTGCGGTAGTCCATGAACCAGGGCCCGCCCGAGGTGCTCTTCTCCGCCGAGGCGGCATCAGGCACGAAATCGGGCCGCACGACCCGCAGCACGCCGTCCGCCCCCAGGCCGCGCTGCCGGTCGCACAGCGCGCGCACCCGCGACTCGGTCAGGTCCAGCACGCCGTCCGGATCGGGCAGCACCACGAAATCGTTCTCGGTGCCGTGGCCCTTCAGAAACTCGACTCCCACGCGCACCAGGCTACGGTGCGACGAGCTTGAGCACGTCCTCGGCCAGCCCCGGGTCACCCGCGTCGAACCAGGTGACCCGCTGGTCGCGGCGGAACCAGGACCGCTGCTTGCGGACGAACCGCCGGGTGGCCTGCGCGGTCGTCGTCACCGCCTCCTCCAGCGAGTACTCGCCGTCGAACGCGGCCAGCACCTGCTGGTAGCCCAGCGCGCGGGACGCCGTGCGGCCGTCACGCAGACCGCGGGCCTCCAACGCCCGGACCTCGTCCACCAGGCCCGACTCGAACATCCGCGCCACCCGCGCGTCGACCCGCTCGTCCAGCTCGGACACCTCGCGGTCCAGCCCGATCACCACCGTGCCGTAGCGGGCGGGTCCGGGCTTGGGCAGCGTGGCCGAGAACGGCTGCCCGGTCAGCTCGATGACCTCCAGCGCGCGCACCACCCGGCGGCCGTTGCTGGGCAGGATCGCCAGCGCCGCGGCCGGATCGAGCTGCGCCAGCCGGCCGTGCAGGGTCTCCGCGCCGAACATCACCAGCTCCTGCTCCAGCTGGGTGCGGATCTTCTCGTCGGTGCCGGGGAACACCAGGTCGTCCAGCACGGCCTGCACGTACAGGCCGGAACCGCCGACCAGCACCGGCGTGCGGCCGTCGGCCAGCAGCCGCTCCACCACGGCCCGTGCCTCACGCTGGTAGGCGGCCACGGACGCGGTCTCGGTCACGTCCAGCACGTCGAGCAGGTGGTGCGGCACGCCCTGCCGCTCGGCCTCGGTGATCTTGGCCGTGCCGATGTCCATGCCCCGGTAGAGCTGCATCGCGTCGGCGTTGACCACCTCACCGCCCAGTTCGGCGGCCAGCCGGACGGCCAGATCGGACTTCCCGGTGGCGGTGGGGCCGACGACTGCGAGAGGGGTGCTCACGCGTCCAAGCCTCTCAGACGTGCCCGAGCCCTTCAGATCGCGCTGTCCCACACCGCGAGGTGGTAGCCGACGCCGAACGGCGCCAGGAACGCCGACCGGGTGCACCGCCACGCGCCCGGCACACCCGCCGCCACCTGCCACGCGGCCCGCCCGGACGCGCCCAGCTCGGCGGCCAGCGCCGGGTCGATCGCCCGCAACGCGCCCGTGTCCGCCGTGGCCAGCGCCGTGCGCACGTCCTCGTCGAACGGCTCGGCCCGCTCGTCCGGGCGTCCCACGGCCTGCTCCCCGTGCCGGTGCGACCCGTCGCCCAGCACCAGCAGCGCGCGCGAACCAGCCAGCCGCTCACCCAGCGCGACGCACTCGGCAGTGGGCAGATCCGGCGGCACGAGGTGCACGCGCACGCTCCGTGCGCCCGCCCGTTCCCGCAGCCACGCCGCGACCAGCACCGACAGCGGCAGGTCGTCATCCACAGAGGACGCGTCGTCCGACAGCGACACCGGGACGTCCGCCCCGAAACCGCGGAACGTGCCGGCCACGTCCTCGACCACCCGCGGCCCGGACGGATCCACGCCCACCGCCACCCAGTCCGACGCGTGCGCGGCCAGTTCCCGTGCCGCGGCCAGGCACGCCGAGCGCACCGGTTCGGTCTCCGACACCGCTCCGGCCACCAGTTCCGGCACCAGCAGCGGAGGGTGCGGCACGACCACCAGGCGCGAGATCATGGCAGTCCACGCTACTCATCGGCCACCACCGGTACCGATGCGAGCCTTGACCTGTTTGAATGCGCGCGAGGTACTGGGCACTCTCGGGAGCGTCGCGGTACCCGGGTGCTGGGCCCCGTCGTAGGCGGGGCGCCCGTGGTCGGCACGGGCACCACGAAGTGGGCAGGCGAGGAGGAAGCCGGCGATGACGGAGCACGAGACGACACCGGGAACCACTGGCGACAGTGGTGCGGGGGCGGTGGTCGAACAGACCCGGGTGGAAGCTACGCCGGTGGAGGCCACGCCGGTCACGCCGGTCACGGCGCCACCGCCGGTCCCCGTGGCGTCGGACCACCCTGACCGCTGGGGGCGCGTGGACGCGGACGGCACCGTCTACGTCAAGACGGCCGAGGGCGAGCGGGTCGTCGGTTCCTGGCAGGCGGGCGAGCCCGCCGAGGGCCTGGCGCACTTCGCGCGCCGGTTCGACGACATCCGCACCGAGGTCGAGCTGCTGGTGACGCGGCTGTCCTCCGGTGCGGGCGACCCCAAGCACGCGCTGACCAGCGCGAAGCACGTGCAGGAGAGCCTGGCCGACGCGGCGGTCGTCGGCGACCTCGCCGCCCTGGCCGCGCGCGTCGAGTACGTGCTGGTCAAGGCGGAGGAGGGCCTGGAGGCCGCCAAGGCCGCCAAGGACGAGGCCCGGGCCGCGGCCGGCGCCCGCAAGCAGGAGCTGGTCGAGGAAGCCGAGGCGTTGGCCAACGAGTCGACGCAGTGGAAGGCGGCCGGCGACCGGCTGCGGCAGATCCTGGACGAGTGGAAGACCATCCGGGGTGTCGACCGCAAGACCGACGAGCAGCTGTGGCGGCGGTTCTCCAAGGCGCGCGACGCGTTCAACCGCCGGCGCGGCTCGCACTTCGCGGACCTCGACCGGCAGCGCAGCGTGGCCAAGACCCGCAAGCAGGAGCTGGTCGAGGAGGCCGAGAAGCTCATCGAGTCCGACGACTGGGGCGCCACGGCGGGCCGGTACAAGGACCTGATGGTCGAGTGGAAGGCCGCCGGGCGGGCGCCCAAGGAGGCCGACGACGCGTTGTGGCAGCGGTTCCGCGCGGCCCAGGACGCGTTCTTCGCCAAGCGCTCCGAGGCGTTCAACGAGCGTGACGCGGAGTTCGCGACCAACGCGAAGCTGAAGGAGGAACTGCTCGCCGAGGCCGACCGGATCGACCCGTCGCTGGACCTGGAAGCCGCTCGCAACCAGCTCTACAAGATCCAGGAGCGCTGGGACGCGATCGGCAAGGTGCCGCGCGAGCGGGTCCGCGAGCTGGAGGGCAAGCTCCGCACCATCGAGGAGCGGGTCCGCGGCGCGGTGGACGCCCAGTGGCGTCGTTCCGACCCGGAGGCCGAGGCCCGCGTGGCCCAGTTCCGCGAGCGGGTGGAGCAGTTCGAGGCGCAGGCCGCCAAGGCCCGCACGGCGGGCGACAAGCGCCGCGCCGAGCAGGCCGAGGCCCAGGCCAAGCAGTGGCGCGAGTGGCTGGCCGCCGCCGAGCAGGCGGTCGCGAGCCGTTAGTGGGCGAGGGGCCCCTTCACCGGTGGTGAGGGGGCCCAGCCCGCGGTGAACAGCAGGTCGGGGCCGTCCTCGCCGGGTCGGTCCAGGTGTTCGGCGCGGGTCAGACCCGCTTTGAGCGCGACTCGCTGCGAGGCGGTGTTGGCGGGCCGGACCCTGGCGACGACCGGGTATTCGGGCAGGTGCTCGCGGGCCCACCGGACGACCGCGCGGGCCGCCTCGGTGGCGACGCCCTGGCCCCAGCTCGCCGTGCTGAACCGGTAGAACAGGTTGAGCGCGCGCCGGTCGTCCATCTCGGTGAACTTCACGCCGCAGAACCCGACCGGCCGCTGGGAGTCGAGCGGGCGGACCACCCAGTAGCCGAAGTCGAAGTCGTGCCAGTGCGCCATCCACCGTCGCAGCAGGTGGGCGGCCTCGTCGTGGGTGCGCAGCGCGTCCGACGGGTTGTGCTCGTAGGCCGCCGGGTCGCTGTGGATGGCGTGCACCGCGATCACGTCGTGGGCGGCGGGCCGCCGCAGCGTCAGCCGCTCGGTGCGCAGCTCCGCGTTGTCGAACGAGGTGTTGTCGAACGCCGTCCGGTCGGACATCGCCAGGTCACTGCATGGGCGGCCGGGACGCGGCCAGCCGCAGCCACTTCACCAGCAGCACGACCACCGCCACCACGGCCAGCACCAGACCCGCGCCCGGACCGGGACCGGGGTGGTGACCGGTGGTGGTCTGCGTGGTCCAGATCGACAGCACGCCCGCCACCGACGTGGCGAACGACGCCAGCGCGCACACCCACGCCAACGCCCACCGGCGCACGGCCAGCGTCAACGCGGGCAACAGCACGCCCACGACCACCGCGGCGTAGGAGAACACCTTCGGCAACGCGTCCGCCTCGCCGAACAGCACGCTCAGCCCCGGCATGCCGTCCACCCACGGCAGGATCAGCGACACCAGGATCGCCAGCGCCGCCACGGCGATCGTCAACGCTCCCGCGCCGGGGTCGAAGCGCTTGGCCGCCGAGCGGCCCACCCCGTTGATCTCCGCGCGCAACCCGGCCAGGTCGTCCGGTTCTTCGGAGGTCATCCGACTGCGCACCCACCGACGGCCGCGGGCAGGGGCGCGGGCTTGCCGAACGACGGCAGGCCCAGCGTCACACCGGGCGTCTTCGGCTTGATCCCGGCCTCGGACCGGTCACCCGCCTTGGTCCGGCGGTGCGACAGCAGCGGGCCGTCCGCGATCAGGTTGTGCGGCGCGCCGTAGGTCACCACGGTCTCCACCACGTCACCGGGCCGCACGTGCGCGTCACCGGGCGTGAAGTGCACCAGGCGGCCGTCACGGGCGCGGCCGGTCATCCGGTGCGTCTCGGCGTCCTTGCGGCCCTCGCCGGAGGCCACCAGCAGCTCGACCCTGCGGCCGACCTGCTCCAGGTTCAGCTCGTGCGCCACCTCGTTGACCAGCGTGACCAGCCGGTCGTACCGCTCCTGCACGACCTGCTTGGGCAGCTGGTCGGGCAGGTCGGCGGCGGGCGTGCCGGGGCGCTTGGAGTACTGGAACGTGAACGCGGAGGAGAACCGGGCCTCGCGGACGACGTCCAAAGTGGCCTGGAAATCCGCCTCGGTCTCACCGGGGAAGCCGACGATGATGTCGGTGGTGATGGCCGCGTCCGGCATGGCCGCGCGCACGTTGTCCAGGATGGACAGGTACTTCGCGGTCCGGTACGAGCGGCGCATCTCCTTGAGCACGCGGTCCGAGCCCGACTGCAACGGCATGTGCAGCTGGTGGCACACGGCGGGCGTCTCGGCCATCGCGGCGATCACGTCGTCGGTGAAGTCCTTCGGGTGCGGCGAGGTGAACCGGATCCGCTCCAGGCCCTCGATCCCGCCGGCGGCGCGCAGCAGCTTGCCGAACGCGAACCGGTCGCCGAACTCGACGCCGTAGGAGTTGACGTTCTGCCCCAGCAGCGTCACCTCCAGCACGCCCTCGTCCACCAGCGCCTGCACCTCGGCCAGCACCTCGCCGGGGCGGCGGTCCTTCTCCTTGCCGCGCAGCGACGGGACGATGCAGAAGGTGCAGGTGTTGTTGCAGCCGACGGACACCGACACCCAGCCCGAGTAGGCCGAGTCGCGGCGCGCTGGCAGTGTCGAGGGGAAGGTCTCCAGCGAGTCCAGGATCTCGACCTGCGCCTCGCGGTTGTGCCGGGCGCGTTCCAGCAGCACCGGCAGCGAGCCGATGTTGTGCGTGCCGAAGACCACGTCCACCCACGGCGCGCGCTTGACGATCGCGGCCTGGTCCTTCTGCGCCAGGCAGCCGCCGACGGCGATCTGCATGTCGGGGTTCGCGGACTTGGCGGGCGCGAGGTGACCGAGCGTGCCGTAGAGCTTGTTGTCGGCGTTCTCCCGCACCGCGCAGGTGTTGAACACCACCACGTCCGGCGCGACGTCGCCTTCGGCGGGCGTGTAGCCCGCGTCCTCCAGCATGCCGGCCAGGCGCTCGGAGTCGTGCACGTTCATCTGGCAGCCGAACGTGCGGATCTGGTAACTGCGCGTCACTGCAACCTAGTCCTTCCGTCGGGTCCAGCGTAGAGCGTGGACGTGCGACGATGCGCAGGTGTCGGGAACGCTGCTGCGGTTGCACGCGGTCGGGGCCGCCTTGGCCCTGGCCACCCTGTCGTTGAGCGCGTGCGGTGACGACTTCGACCAGGTGAAGCTGACCATGGCGGCCGGCAGCCCGGGCGGTGTCTACCACGAGTTGAGCATGGCGCTGGCGGACGCGTGGAGCCGGGACCCCGGCATTCCCCGACCGCAGGTTGCGAACACTGCCGGTTCGGTGGACAACCTGGGCCGGCTGCGGGCCAACCAGGCGCAGGTGGGGTTCTCGGCGGCGGACGCGGCGGAGCGGGCGCAGAAGGAGAGCACAGGCCACAAACTGCTCGCCTTGGCCCGGATGCACGACGACTACCTCCAGGTAGTGGTGCGGGACGACCTGCCGGTGACCAAACTGTCCGACTTGAAGGGCCGGCGGGTGAGCGTGGGCGCGAGCAACTCGGGGGTGAAGTTGATCGCCGAGCGGCTGTTGGAGTCGGCGGACATCTCGTTGGACAGCGACCTCAAGGTCCAGTACATGGACCTGCAGACCAGCGCGGACGCGATGCGCGACGGGGCGTTGGACGCGTTCTTCTGGTCCGGTGGCGTGCCGACGGGCCCCGTCACCACCCTGGCCACGACGGTGAAGGTGCGGATGCTGGACCTGAGCGACGTGCTGCCGAAGCTGCGCCAGCAGTACCCGGTGTACGGCTCGGCGACGCTGCCCGCGTCGGCCTACCAGCTCGACGGCGGCCCGGTCGTCACGCTGGTCGTGCGCAACTTCCTGCTGGTCAACGACACGATGTCGGACGACGTGGCGGAAGCCCTGCTCAGAGGCCTGTTCCAGGCGCAGTCGGAGCTGGTCGCGGCGAGCCCGGTGGCCAGATCCATAGAGGTCCGGTCGGCGATCGAGACGACCCCGATCGAGCTGCACCCCGGCGCCATGCGCTACTACCGCGACGTCAAGATCTAGAACGCGACCTCGCATCTAGTACGCGAGGTCGCGTCTTCCCAGGCGACCTCGCCCGCCGTCTGCGGAGCAGCGGCAATCAAACACCGGGGAACTCGACCACCACTTGCAGCCCGCCCGCCTCGGGCGACTCCAGGCGGATCGAGCCGTCCACCCGTTCCACGATCTGCCGCACCAGCGCGAGTCCCAGCCCGGAGCCCTGCACGTTCTGGTGGGCCGGGCTGCGCCAGAACCGGTCGGTGGCGCGTTCCAGCTCCTCCGGCGCCAACCCCGGCCCTTCGTCGCGCACCGACAGCCGCACCACGCCGTCCCTCCGGCGGACGTCGACGTGCACCAGCGTGCCGTCGGAGGTGAACTTCAGCGCGTTGTCCAGCAGCGCGTCCAGCACGGTCTCGACACCGCGCGGCGGAACCAGCGCCATGCCACCGGGCTCGCCGTCCAGCACCAGGTGCACCTCGCGGGCCGCGGCGGCGGGCTGCCACGCCGACAGGCGTCCGGCCACCGCCCGGTCCACGTCCACCGGCAAGGGGTCCACCGAGGCCGCGCCCGCCCGTGCCATGGACAGCAGTTCGTCCAGGATCCGGTTGAGCCGGTTGGCCTCGTCCAGCGCCGCGACCTGGTGCGCGACGCCCTCGCCGACCACGTAGTCCTCCAAATTGGACAGACGCAGTTTCAACGCGGTCAACGGGTTGCGCAGCTGGTGCGAGGCGTCCGCGACGAACGCCCGCTGGGCCGCCAGCACGTCGCTCACGTTGGCCGCCATCTGGTCGAACGACCGGGACAGCTGCCGCAGCTCCGGCGGCCCGTCGGACGAGCCGACCGGCTGCACCGGCTGCCCGGACACCACCGCCGACAGCAGCCGCCCGGTCGCGTCGTCCAACCGGTGCACCGGCCGCAGCGTCCACCGGACCAGCGGCAACGCCACGAACACGCCCAGCACCAGCACCAGCAGGCTGGACACGAGCAGCACCGACCACCACAGCAGGACCTCGATCCGGGTCTTCGACGGCGGCGAGAACGTCACCACCGCGCCGCGGACCTCACCCGCCTCCAGCACCGGCTCGGCCAGCACCAGCTCGGTCGACTCCCACGGCATGACCAGCTCCGGCGCGACCGGCTGGCGACCGGCCAACGCGCCTCGCACCAGGTCGGACACCTCGGGCGAGGACACGTCCACGTTGCCCGGGGACGCCGCCACCACCTGCCCGTCCCGGCCCAGCAGCGCCACCCGGATGCCGTACAGCTCGTGGTAGCGGTGCAGCTCGGCCGCCAGCACCTCCGGCTGGTCGTCGATGAACGGCCGCTGCGCCACCGACGCGAACCGCGTGGTGTCGGTGAGCCGGTCCAGGAACATCTCCTGCTGCTCGGTCTGGGCCACCCCTCGCCCCAGCGGGACACCCATGCCGACCAGCACGAGCACCACCAACGTCAACATGATGCCCAGCAGCCGCGACCGCACTCAGCCCCCGCTCAACCGGTACCCGACTCCGCGCACCGTCTCCAACAAAGATGGACGCCCGAGCTTGGTCCGCAGCGTCGCCACGTGCACGTCCAGGGTCCGGTTGGCCCCCGCCCAGGTGCGTCCCCACACCTCGGCCAGGATGCGCTCCCGGGTGCACACCGCGCCACCCGCGGCCACCACCAGCGCCAACACCTGGAATTCCTTGCGCGACAACGCCACCGGTTCACCGGCCACGGTGACCTCGTGCCGACCCAGGTCGACCCGCACGTCGGACACCTCGAACACCTCGGTGCCGGTGCCGCCGACGCCCACCGGATCGCCGCGCCGCCGCCGCACCGCGTGCACCCGGGCCACCAGCTCGCCCACGTCGTAGGGCTTGACCAGGTAGTCGTCCGCGCCGGCGTGCAGCCCCAGGATCCGGTCGTCGATCTCGCCGCGGGCCGAGACCACGATGATCGCCACGTCACTCGCCGCACGGATGTGGCGGCAGAGCGTGACACCGTCCACATCGGGCAGGCCGAGATCGAGCAGTACGACGTCGATTCCGGCCAGTCGATCGAGCGTCCCCCGACCGGTGGCCTGCCGATCTACGGTGAAACCGCGCCGCGTTAACGCCGGTACCAGCGCTTCTGCCACGCGGTCGTCGTCTTCGACCAACAGCACCCGCACCGTGGAGCCTCCCGATAATGTCGCCACCCTGTGACAGAGTTGAGACCCTAAGTCTTGCTCAACCGCCTGGACTGGTGTGGTGATTCACACCTACGTTTCCGCCATCGCTCAGGAACCCCTACTGGAGGACTGATGACCGCCGCCACTCCTGCTCCGCCGATGATCCGGATGGCGGGCGTGGACAAGTTCTTCGGGCCTCTGCACGTCCTCAAGGACGTCACGATCGAGGTGCCGAAGGGGCAGGTCGTCGTGGTGCTCGGCCCGTCAGGCTCGGGCAAGTCCACGCTGTGCCGCACGATCAACCGGTTGGAGCCGATCGACTCCGGTGTCATCGAGGTGGACGGCCAGCCGCTGCCCGCCGAGGGCAAGGAGCTCGCCCGGCTGCGCGCCGACGTGGGCATGGTGTTCCAGTCGTTCAACCTGTTCGCCCACAAGAGCATCGTGGAGAACGTGATGCTCGCGCCGGTGAAGGTCCGCAAGACGCCGACGGCCCAGGCTCGCAAGACGGCCATGGAGCTGCTGGAGCGGGTCGGCATCGCGAACCAGGCGGAGAAGTACCCCGCCCAGTTGTCGGGTGGGCAGCAGCAGCGTGCGGCGATCGCCCGCGCGCTGGCGATGCGGCCCAAGGTGATGCTGTTCGACGAGCCGACCTCCGCACTGGACCCCGAGATGGTGCAGGAGGTGCTGGACGTGATGACCACGCTGGCCAAGGAGGGCATGACCATGCTCGTGGTGACCCACGAGATGGGCTTCGCCCGCAAGGCCGCGGACCGCGTGATCTTCATGTCCGACGGCGAGGTCGTCGAGGACTCGACGCCGGAGGCTTTCTTCTCCGCGCCGAAGTCCAACCGCGCGAAGGACTTCCTTGGCAAGATCCTGACCCACTGAAGTCCCCAGACCGCGGCGCTGAGCCTGGCGCCGCTCTACCCGAAGAAGAGCAGGAGAAGTGACGATGAGGGTTCGCACCCTTGCGGTGGCGCTGCTGGCCGGCGGCCTCGCCCTGACCGCATGCGGCAAGGAGGGGAGCCCCACCGACCCGGGCACGGCCCCCTCCCAGCAGGTGGAGTCGAACGTGACGGTCGACGGCTCCGCGACGTTCGAGAAGATGAAGGGCCGCGGCAAGGTCATCGTCGGGGTCAAGGAGGACCAGCCGGGTCTGGGCTACAAGGACCCGACGACCGGCAAGTTCACCGGCTTCGACATCGAGATCGCGAAGCTGGTCGCCGCCAAGCTCGGTTTCAACAGCGACCAGATCGAGTACAAGGCGATCGCGTCCCAGGGCCGCGAGCAGGCGCTGATCAACGGTGACGTCGACTACTACGTCGGCACCTACACGATCAACGCCAAGCGCAAGGACCAGGTCGGGTTCGCCGGCCCGTACTTCACCGCCGGTCAGGACCTGCTGGTGAAGAAGGACGACAACTCGATCACCGGCCCGGACACGCTCAAGGGCAAGAAGGTCTGCTCGGTCACCGGTTCGACGCCGATCCAGAAGGTCAAGACCGACGGTCTGACCGAGCCGGAGAACATCGTCGAGCTGCAGAACTACTCGCAGTGCGTGACGCAGCTGGAGCAGGGTGCGGTCGACGCCGTCACCACCGACGACGCGATCCTGAAGGGCTACGCCTCGCAGGACCCGAGCAAGTTCAAGGTCGTCGGCAAGCCGTTCTCGAACGAGCCTTACGGCATCGGTCTGCCGAAGGACGACAAGGCCCTGCGCGACAAGGTCAACGACATCCTGGACGCGGCCATCAAGGGCGGCGACTGGCAGTCGGTGTACGACGCCACCCTGGGCAAGTCGGGCTCCACGGCCGAGAAGCCGGTGCTCGACCGCTACTGATCACTTCCCGCGGCCGGTCGTCGTCCCGGCGACCGGCCGCACCACACCTGCACCACATCCGCACCACATCTAGCCGAGGAAGCCGATGGACGTCCTGCTCGACAACCTCGACCTGTACGGGCCAGGGTTCCTCAACACCGTTGAGCTTTTCCTGATCTCCGCGGTCGGATCGCTGGTGTTGGGAACGCTGCTGGCGATGCTGCGGGTCGCGCCGGTCCCGATGCTGCGCGCCACGGGCACCGCCTACGTGACGCTCATCCGCAACACGCCGCTCACGCTGGTGTTCTTCTTCTTCACCTTCGCGTTCCCGTTGCTGGAGATCGTGACGCCGGCGAGCTTCGGCTCGGCCGCCGCCTACTACCGCAACGCGGCGCTGGCGGCGCTGATCCTGTACACGGCCGCGTTCGTCTGCGAGGTCGTGCGGTCCGGCATCAACACCGTGCCCGTCGGCCAGGCCGAGGCGTCCCGCGCGCTGGGCCTGACGTTCGGCCAGATGCTCGCCTCCGTGGTGCTGCCGCAGGCCGGCCGGGCGGTCGTGCCGCCGATGATGAGCACCATGATCGCGCTGCTGAAGAACACCACCATCGCGGCGGGCTTCTCGGTGTTCCAGGCGGGCTCCATCAGCCTCAACCTGTCCGATCGGGGCGAGAGTCAGCTCATCGGCCTGCTCTGGATCGCGTTGTTCTTCGTGGTGCTCGTGACTCCCATGACCCTGCTGCAACGCAGCCTCGAGAAGCGGTGGAGCATCGCCCGATGAGCGCGGTCCTGTTCGACGTCCCCGGGCCCCGGGCCCGGATCCGCCACCGGCTCTACGCCGTCATCGGCACCGCCGCGGTGGTCGGTGTGATCGGTTTCGTGGTGTACCGGTTCTGGGTGACCGGGCAGTTCTCCGCGGAGAAGTGGTCGTGGCCCCAGTACGAGTTCGTCCAGCTCCAGTTGCTCAGCGCGTTGGGCAACACGCTGCGCGCGTTCGCCTTCGGAGCGCTGTTCGCACTGCTGTTCGGCGCGATCTTCGCGGCGGGCCAGCTCTCCGACCACAAGATCATCCGCGTGCCGTCGATGCTGATCGTCGAGCTGTTCCGCGCGATCCCGCTGGTCGTGATGATCTTCATGTTCCACTACGGCCTGTCGCTCGGCGCGCCGGTCTACTCCGTGGTGGTCGCCCTGACCCTCTACAACGGCTCGGTGCTCGCCGAGGTGTTCCGCGCCGGCGTGCTCTCCCTGCCGCGCGGGCAGAGCGAAGCCGCGTACGCGGTGGGTATGCGCAAGAGCCAGGTCATGAGGCTCGTGCTGCTGCCGCAGGCCGTGCGCGCGATGCTGCCCGCGATCATCAGCCAGCTCGTGGTGCTGTTGAAGGACTCGGCGCTCGGCTTCCTCATCACCTACGAGGAGCTGCTGAACGAGGCGCAGCGGATCGGCCGGGCCTTCGAGTTCGGTCGGCCGCTGGTGCCCGTCACGATCGTGGTGGGCGCGATCTACATCGCCATGTGCCTGCTGCTGACCTGGCTGGCGACGTACCTGGAGAAGCGCAACCGGCGCGACAAGAAGGTGATCGAGCTGGAGAAGAAACCGGCCGAGGACGTCATCGCGGCCGCCGTCTGACCAGGTGGGTGTCCGCCGCGCTCGGAGCACGGGAGCGCGGCGTAACCCTCTACCTCGAACACGGGGTGCTAGTAGCGCAGTAGCGCGCCCACGCCCTCACGCAGGTCGGTGACGTCGACGACGACCACCTGTGCCCCGGTCGCGGCGGCGGCGGTGCCCAGTGCCTCGTCGGCGCGGTGCTCGCCCACGTGCTCGACGCCCAGGCCGCGCAGGTCGTTCTCGCGCAGCGCGACCTGGGCCGGGTCGTCGCCGGACCACACCGTGCGGTCGCCCACCGCCGGGTCGGACACCAGCAGTGCGGCCACCTTCGCCTCGCGCAGCGCCTCCACCACGGGCGCCAGGCCCTGCACGGCCAGGCCGTCCGGGCGGCCGGACTGGGCGGTGAACTCCTCCACCACGTCGTTGTCCAGGTCGAACTGGTACTGGGCGACGAGCGACTGCACGGCGTGGTCGAACGCGGCGTCGTCCCCGCCCTCGGCGAGGGTCGCGCCCTCCACCTCGATCAGCACGTCCCGGCACCGCAGGCTGAGCTGCTCCCGCACGTCCGCGCGGGCCTGCACCTCGCCGCCCAGGATCAGCAGCCGGGCGTCCACCTCGCTGACCAGCCGGTCGGCCTCCTCGGCGACGCGCATCGCGTTGCGCCTGGCGGTCTCCTCGACGGTGTTCTGCAGCCGTTTGTGCGCCCAGCCGCCACCACCGATCTTGTGCAACGGGTGCTCCTCACCGTGCACCTCGGTGGCCCGTTCACCCCGCCCGTCGTATCCGTGCAGGTCCGCGCCCGCCCGGTCGACCAGCACGACCACGTGCGGCACGGTGGGTTCCGTCCAGGTGGCCAGGGGCAGCAGGTGCGGCAGGTCCGACCAGCGCACCGTCTCCACGGCGGGCGGGCGCGGCAGCACCCGGTCCAGCAGCAGCCGCCCGTGCGCCGCGATCAGCGCCCGGCCGGACTTGCCGACGACCGGCTCCAGCGCCGCGCCCTCCATCGCGTCCAACGTCGCCTCGTCCGCACCCTGCCGGGCCAACTCCTGGCGCACACCGCGCCAGCGCAGCTCCATGGCCTTGGCCGCGTCCTCGGTGTCGTGCGAGGCGTCCAGGTAGACCGACGCGAACGGGCCGCGTTGCCTGACCAGCTCTCCCAACGAAGACATGTCCATTGGCCTCGGCTACCCGCTCGCGCGCCGCGTAACCTCGGGGGCATGGTGGACGAACCGGGTGCGATCACCAGGGTGCAGCAGAACGCGGTTGACCACCTCCTGAGGGTGGGCATCAACGGGTTCGGGCCGTTCAAGGGTGCTCAGCAGATGGCCGTGGAGGCGCTGGAGAAGGGGCTGCCGCCGGAGGAGGCGATCAAGCACCTGATCAGGACGCACGTGGCGGCGGCGGGCGTGCAGGGTTTCGCCACGAACGTCGGCGGCCTGATCACGTTGCCGATCAGCCTGCCCGCCAACCTGACCGCCGCCTACCTGGTGCAGACGCACCTGATCGCCTCCATCGCCGCCGTTTATGGGCACGACCTGGAGAGCGACGAGGTACAGACCGCCATCCTGGTGTGCCTGCTCGGCAACGCCGGGACCGAGCTGCTGAAGAAGGCGGGCATCAAGGTGGGCGCCAAGCTCACCATGAACCTGATCGAGCGAATCCCGGCGCAGCTCATCCGCGAGATCAACAAACGGGTCGGCTTCACCCTGCTGGCCAAGTACGGCACCAGCAAGGCCACCGTCACCCTGGCCAAGGGCGTCCCGCTGGTGGGCGGAGTGATCGGCGGCACCTTCGACGCCGTCACCACCCGCGCCGTAGGCGCCTTCGCCGCCCGCTTCTTCACCGAACGCGACGAACCCCCGGCAGTCGTGGACGGCACGGTCATCGACGGCGAGGTCCTGGAGATCCGCGAGTAACACCGACCGCGAGCCGGCCCGGTTGGTGCTCGCGGTTGCTCAGCCGGCCAACTCTCGGTCGGTGACGGGGCGTTCTACGTGTGCTCCGCGCTCTACTCCATCAGCTCGGCCGCCGTAAATCAGTTGGCGCTTCGGCGTGAAGCACGCTAACGTCATGACCATGTTCTTTCAGATCTACTTCTGAGGATCTCTTCCTCCAGCGCCGCACTGGCCTCGGGCCGTGCCGCGCCCTTCTCCTGGTGGCCTTAGCGGCTGTTCCCGCGACCCTGTCGAACCACGGGTCGTAGCCTTTGCACGCCTCGACATCGAGGAGGCGATCGCATGCCCACCATGCGCAACGAACCGCCACACGACGGTCAGCCGACCAATCGCGCCGCACGCCGCGGCGCGCGCTCGTCCGGCGCGGTGCACCCGCGTTTCGCTGGCGGTCGGGCTGCCGTCAACCCGCGCCAGTACGCCATGCGGCGTCGCTGACCAGCGACTTCGCCACACCCCAGGAGGCACACATGACCGACAAAGACGTTCCGCAGGGCGACGCCGAGCAGGAGCCGCAGGAGCAGGAAGAGACGGCCGCCCCGCTCAACCGCGCCGCCCGCCGCGGTCACGCCAACAAGAACGACAGCGTGAACAAGGTCCCCGGTCGGCCGCACCAGAACACGTTCGTGGGACGGCGCGTGTTCCGCCGCACGAGCGGCGGCTGACGGGCGCGACGCGACCGCTCGACCAGTCTCCGGCGCGCTATGAGCGCACACCTGGTGAGCCCGGAGCTGTTCGGGCGGTCGGCCGAGATCGGGCACCTCGCGGGCGCGTTCGACAACGCGCCCGCGACGGTGCTCGTCGGCGGTGAGGCGGTGCCGGGAAGTGCCGACTGCGCCGCCGCCGTCGGTGGCAGGCGCATTTCCCACGATCTGCCGAGCAAGGTCCAGGGCACAGCTCCGATCCGGTCCATTGTGGACGCTGGGTCGTGGACGATGACGGTTACGCGTTCCGGCACGCCCTGATCCGTGACGCGGTCTACCGGCGGCTGCTCCCCGGTGAACGGGTCGAGCTGCACGCGCGTTACGCCGCCGTCCTGCCGGTGGCGGGTCCGGTCCAGGCCGCGTGGCGTGATCGCGGACGGTACGGGTACCGGGTGGTCGCGCTGGTGGGCGCCGCCGTGATCTTGATCGGTACCGTGCTGTTGCTCCAAGCGGGTGATGATCCGTGGGACCTGGCGTGGCGGTTGGCGGTGATCGGGATCGGCCACGGACTGTTCGCCGGACCGACGCGGCGGCCGTCCTGGAGCGGACGCCTCCGGAGCTGATGGGCACCTCCGGAGGCGTGACGACGCTGGTACGCACGGTGGGCTTCTCCGCCGGACCGGCGCTGGGCGCGGCGCTCGGCGGGTTCCAGCAGACCGCCGTGGTGATCATCGTGATCATCGTGATCACGGCGATGGGGGTGTTCGCGACGGCGTCTCAAATGCGTCTCGACTGAGGACCGACTCGACGCAGAGTGGTCCTATTGGGCGCGTGATCTGCCGATCACGCGCTCGGAGAACTAGCCTGAGCTGGGTAGCAACCGGGTCTGGCGGAGATCGGGAGGCGCCCATGAGGATCGCTGACGTGTTGCGGAACAAAGGGTCGGCCGTGGCCACGGTCGAGTCGAGAGCGTCGGTAGCGGATCTCGTCGCCGCGCTGGCCGAGCACAACGTGGGCGCGATGGTCGTGATCGGGCCCGAGGGCATCGCCGGGATCGTGTCGGAACGGGACGTCGTTCGCAAGCTGCACGACCGGGGCGGCGAGCTGTTGAGCGCGCCCGTGTCGGAGATCATGACCAGCGAGGTGTTGACCTGCACACCCCGCGACTCGGTCGACAGCCTCACGGTGTTGATGACCGAGCGGCGCATCCGCCACGTGCCGGTGGTCGACGATGGCCGGTTGGTCGGCATCGTCAGCATCGGCGACGTGGTGAAGAGCCGGATCAACCAGTTGCAAGACGACCAGGACAAACTGACCGCCTACATAGTCCAGGGCTGACGTCCGGGAACAGCGACCGGCCGCGCGAGTACCTCCGGGTGCTCGCGCGGCCTTCGTCGGCCCTGCTCACTCGCCGAGCCGCCGCCCTCATCGTCAGTCGTGTGCACGGTGGTAGTGCCGGCTGACCCTGGCTCGGTTGCCGCACGACGGCTTGCACCACTCCTGTCGGGGGTGGGCCTTGACGAAGTACCGGATGCACCGGGGCGCGGGGCACGCCCGCAGGTCCTCGCGCGTCCCGCTCGCCAGGAACTCGATCGCCGCGGTCGCCAACGTCGCCAGCAGGCGATCGCCGGCGTCCGCCGAGTCCTCGTAACGCAACCGGGGCTGCTCGGTCCACTCCAACTGCGCCGCCCTGGGCACCCGCGCGGCAGCCTCGTTGACCGTCTTCAGCGCGCGCTCGAAGTCCATCAGGTGCGGCGTGTCCAGACGCTCGTTCGCCTGAGTCGCGTGCGCCAACAGCGATCGCACGGCCCAGCGCAGTTCGACCACCCGCTGTCGCAACGCCTCGTCAGCCTCGGCGCCGGTCCACGCAGCGAAGCCCTCCGGCGTGGCCAGGTCGTCCACGAGCCCGCCGTGTCCGCCGTGCCGGACCGTGCTCGCGAACTCCAACACCAGTGCCATCCGGGCAAGTCTAGTGTAGTTTCCCTAACGCACTTGAGTCGACAAACCATTAGGGGGACTCGTGACGATCCAGGCGAACGCGCTGGACGCCCACCGCAGACTGGCCACCCTGATCGAAGGCCTCACCGACGAGCAGGTGGCCGAACCCTCGGCACTGCCCGGCTGGACGCGCGGCCACGTGCTGGCCCACCTGGCCGGCGTCACCATCGCCATGGCGGGTCAGGCCGAGCACGAGGGCACGAAGGTCGAGCCCTACCCCGGCGGACGCCCCGCCCGAGACGCCGCGATCGAAGCCGGCGCGGGACGTTCCGCACAGGAGCACCGGGCCGCGATCGCCGACGCCGTCGCCCGGCTCACCAAGGCCTGGGACGACGTCCGCGACTGGAACACCCCCGCCTTCTACCGCGACGGCACGCTGACCGACACCGCCTACGCCACCTGGCGCGAGGTCGAGATCCACACCCGCGACCTCGACCTCGGCCCGGTCACGTGGTCGCCCGAGTTCTGCGACCACGTCGTCGACTTCCTGTCGGCGCGTGTGCCTGACGGTGTCCGGCTGACGTTGCAAGCCGCAGATCGTCAGTGGGTGATCGGCGAAGGTGACGACGTAACGCTGACGGGCTCGCGCACCGACCTCACCGCGTGGCTCGCCGGCCGGGAGCCGGACGGGCGGATCGACGGCGACAAGCCCGAACTCAACCCGTGGCCGTAGGGCGATCCGGCAGTTCCAGCCCGAAGTCCTCGCGCAGCACCGCGACCCGTTCGTCGGGGGTCAGGCTGCGCTTGACCACCTCGCCGTTCGGTCGCGTCTCGGTCAGCTCCAGGTCGGTGACGTTGTAGCGGGCACGTTCGTCGGTGCGTTGCACCAGCAGCCTGCCCCGGAACGGCGACGACGGGTGCGTGCACAGGTAGTGGCTGACGATCGCGTAGTCGGCGGGCGCGTTCGGGGTCTCGGTGAAGTCGTACAACGCCTTCCACTCACCACCCTGGAACGACCGGAGCGTCCACACGCCGTCGAGGTGGTCCAGCCGGAACGTCCAGTCGCCCTGCTGCGCGAACGCGCCGACCGCGAACGGCAGCGGTTCCAGCAGCCCGCCGCCGCCGAAGCCGACGTCCACCACCCAGCGGCGGTCCACCAGCAGCAGGGCGTGCGTGCGCGGGACCTCGGGGCCGGAGCGGCTGAGCAGGACGCGGGCGCCGAGGCCGGTCACCTCGTGGCCGAGCCGGTCGAGCACGGCGGCGAACAGCAGGTTCTGCTCGAAGCAGTACCCGCCGCGCCGCCGTGCCACCAGCTTGTCCTGCAACGACGGCACGTCCAGACCGAGCGGCACGCCGTCGCGCACGTCGGCGTTCTCGAAGCAGATGGCCGCCAGGTGGGCGCGGTGCAGGCCGCGCAGCGTGGTGGCCCGGTCGGCGGCCGGGTCGAGGGTGAAGGCGACGCGGTCGAGGTACGCGTCCAAGTCGAGCAGTTCGCCATTCCACACCAGACCAGCATGTCAGCCGACGACCGGCTGCCCCACTCGTGAATATCGCGGACTGTCGCGGACGTGGTTGACAAGAGCCGCCGTTAGTAAACAAACTTGCCGAACCGCCGCTGTGACCGTGATCGTCCCTGCGGTGGAAGGAGTGCGACGTGGAACTGTCCCGTCGTTCGGTGTTGGCGGGTGCGGCGGCGGTGCCGTTGCTGCTCACGGGAGGTGGCGTGGCGCGGGCCGCCGCCTGGCAGCTCAAGTGGAGCCCTCAAGCGTCCTCGACCGGCCTGGGCGCGTTCGAGGGCATCGAGGACGACCGGGCCGACTCGCACCCCGGCGTCACCCACATCTACCCGAGCGGGTCGGACTACCGGTTCGACATGCACACCCGCGACCGCGACACGTCCACCGACCGGCAGCGCAACGAAGTGGCGGGCATGCGGTCGGGCGGGCAGAACGTGAACCTGTACGCCGGTGAGACCTGGCGGTTCACCTACTCGATGTTCATCCCCGGCTCCCTGAAGGCCACCACGACCTTCACCCACATCATGCAGACCAAGAAACCCGGCACCGGGACGTCACCGGTCACCGTGATGTCGCTGCGGCGGATCGGCGGCGTGGAGAAGATCGAGTTCGTGGTCATCCAGGGCAACGTCCGGGTCGGCGCGGTGGACCTCGCGCCGCTGCGCAACCGGTGGATCGACACCGAGGTCGAGATCAAGGTCGGCGACGGCACGGCCGGCCGGGTGCGGTGGGTCGTGCGCGACGGCTCGTCCACCGTGATCGACACGACCCGTTCAGGCGTGGACACGTGGCTCGGCGACCGGTTGCGGCCCAAGTGGGGCATCTACCGGTCGTTGGGCGACACCTCGGGTTCACTCCAGAACTGCTACCTGCTGCTGCGCAACCTGAAGGCATATAAGTTCGAGTAATGCTGCACGAGATCGCCGAAGCCACGCGGGGCTTCCTCGACCTGTTGGACGACGGGCAGCGCGCGGTGGCGGTGCGGAGCATGTCCGACGACGACCTGCGCAAACGGTGGGCGTACACCCCCGGTGAACGGCCGGGCGTCGTCTACGGCGATCTCGCCCGTGACCAGCGCAAAGCCGTGCACCGGCTGCTGTCGTGCGTGCTCAGCCCACGCGCCTACGCGCAGACGGCCGCGGTGATGGCGTTGGAGGACGTGCTGGACGACCGCGAAGGCGGCAGCCGGGACCGGCACCAGGGCGACTACTGGACCGTGCTGCTCGGCGAGCCCGGTGACCAGCCGTGGGGCTGGCGGGTCGAGGGGCATCACCTGTCGGTGAGCGTGGTGGTGGCCGACGGACGCGTGTCGGCCACCCCGTTCTTCCTCGGCGCGAACCCGGCCCGGACGACGTACCAGGGGCAGACGGTGTTGCAGCCCTTGCGGTTGGAAGAGGAACTGGCCCGCGAGCTGCTGGACCGGATGGGGCGCACGGCGCGCGGGCTGGCCGTCGTCGCCGACACCCCGCCGCCGGACCTCAAGACCGGCAACTCCCCTCGCGTCGGCGATCTGGAACCCGTCGGGGTGACGCCCGCGCAGCTGGACCGGGCATCCCGCGGGCTGCTGGTCGGGCTGGTGCGGTACTACCTGGACCGGCTGCACAGCGACCTGGCCGACGAGGAGTTCGACGCCCTGGACCCGGAACGGCTGCACTTCGCGTGGGAGGGGTCGGCCAAGCGCGGTGAAGGGCACTACTACCGGATACAGGGGCCGGAATTGCTGATCGAGTACGACAACACCGACAACGACGCCAACCACGCGCACTCGGTGTGGCGGCGGCGGTCCGGTGACTTCGGTGACGACCTGCTCGCCGCCCACCGCGCCTCGGTGAGGCACGAGTGACCCCCAAGGAAATGACCCCGGAAGAGGCGATCGCGGAGCAGGAACGACTGCGGCCGTCGGTGTCGACGCGGACCGATCCCGGGCTGGTGGTGCGGCACGTTGCCGGGCTCGACGTGTCGTACGCCGACGACGACCGGTTGGCGGCGGCGATCGTGGTGCTGGACGCGGAGTCGTTGCGGACGGTGGACTCGGCCGTGGTGACGGGCAAGGCCGATTTCCCTTACGTGCCGGGGCTGTTCGCGTTCCGGGAGCTGCCGTCGCTGCTGGAGGCGATGGAGAAGCTGACCGTGACGCCGGATCTGCTGGTGTGCGACGGGCAGGGGCTGGCGCATCCGCGGCGGTTCGGGTTGGCCTGCCACCTGGGCGTGCTGACCGATATGCCGAGCGTCGGCGTGGCCAAGACGCCCATGGGGCCGTTTTCCATGCCCGACGACGTTCGTGGGGCCTACACCGATCTCGTGGACAACGGCGAGGTCGTGGGGCGGGCGTTGCGGACGCGGGAAGGGGTGAAGCCGGTGTTCGTGTCCGTGGGGCACCGCATCGACCTGGACCGGGCGTGCGCCGAGGTGCTGCGGGTGTGCGTGACGCGGATTCCGGAGACGACCCGGCGTTCGGACGCGTTGGGGCGGGCTCAGCTCAAGTAGGCCCACTCCGCGAGCAAGGCCACGAACGCCGAGGTGAGCGGATCGGGGGTCTTGTGCGCGTAGGCGACGAGGGTTCTTCTGACCGGCGGGTCCGTGCGGAGGACCGCGCCGAGGGTGAGCGAGTAGACCGTGGCCACGCGGAGTTCGCCGCACTCCAGGCCTCCGGCACGTCGGGCGGCGATGAGCGCGCGCTCGGCGTCCGCTAGAGCGGCACGTGCGTGGGGGAGCCAGGCACGGCCGGCGGGCGTGAGGCGGACGGCGCGGGGGAGTCGGTCGAGCGGCCCGGCGTGTGGTTGACGTCGACGCCGAACATCGCCGCGTTCAACCTCGGCAACGCGGCGGGCGCGTGGCTGGGCGGTGTGGCGATCGACGCCGGGTTCGGCTACACCGCGCCCAACTGGGTGGGCGCGGCGCTCGCGTTCGCCGGGCTCGGGGTGGCGCTGGTCAGTGGCCTCAGTGGCCTCAGTGGCCGAGCGCGTCGATCTCGGCCAGCAGTGACCGTTTGAGCTCCGGTGCGGCGAAGCTGGCCCGTACCCCGGTGCGGGCCAGTTCGGCGAGCTCGGTCCGGCCGAGGCCGAACACCTCGTGGCACAGCAGGTACTCGCGGTCCAGGTCGGTGTGGAACATGCCGGGGTCGTCCGTGGCCAGGGTGATCGGCACGCCCGCGTCGAGCAGTCGCGGCAGCGGGTGGTCTTTCAGGTTTTGGACGGCTCCGGTGCGGATGTTCGAGGTGGGGCAGATCTCCAGGGTGATGCCTTCGGCGGCCAGTCGGCGCAGCAGCTCCGGGTCGTTCGCCGCGTTGATGCCGTGGCCGATGCGTTCGGCGTGCAGGTGGTCGAGTGCTTCCCGGACCTGGTCGGGGCCGGTGGTCTCGCCCGCGTGCGGCACGCAGTGCAGGTCCGCGTCCCGGGCGATGGTGAACGCCTCGCGGAACGCCCGGCGCGGCGCGTCCGCCTCGAACCCGCCGAGACCGAAGCCGACCGTGCCCGCCGGGCGGTGCGTGGTGGCGTACTTCGCGCTGGTGACGCCGAAGTCCCCGTCCCACAGGCCGGGGATGTCGAACACCCAGGCCAGTTCGACGCCGTGCGCCCGCTTGGCCTGCTCACGGCTGGTGGCGAGGGCTTCGTCCAGCTCCTCCGGCGCGATGCCCGCCCTCAGGTGACTGGTCGCGCTGACCGTCACCTCGGCGTAGCGGACGTTGCGCCGCGCCTGCTCCCCGGCCAGGCCCAGCACCAGCGCGGCGACGTCGTCGCCCGTGGTGACCAGGTCGTTGACCGCGGCGTAGACGTCGATGAAGTGGCCGAAATCGGTGAACTCGTAGAACCGGCGCAGCTCCGCTTCGTCCGTCGGGACGTGTGGTTGCGGGCGTCGGCGGGCGAGGTCGAGGACGGTGGCGAGGGAGGCTGACCCGACGAGGTGGACGTGCAACTCCACCTTGGGCAGCGCGGCGATGAATTCACGCATGGCCGGGGCGAGTCTGCACATGTCTTCGCCGCTGGTCAAGGGGCCGTTCGTCGGGTCTTCACCGGTATGTCCATTGTGGACTTCCGGTGCCCTTGACAGGTGTTGTGCCAGCCGGGGAAGGTCAGCCGAAACCTGTCCGACGGATTGATGGGGGTTCGGTCGTGAAGGGTGCACGGAGAGCAGCGGTGCTCGCCGCTCTGGTCACGCTGCCGCTGGGACTGGCGCCCGCGGTGGCCGGCGCCGCGGCGGAAGGCCCGGTGTTCGTCGGCGGCGAGGCGCAACCCGTCTTCGACCCGAAGGACGTGGTGCGCGAGAGCGTGTGGGTGCGCGCGCCGGTCGACAGCGACCGTGACGGGCAGGACGACGAGGTCTACGCCGAGGTGGTGCGCCAGACGGCCACCGACCGCGGGCTGAAGGTCCCGGTCGTGTTCTTCAACAGCCCGTACTTCTCCGGCGGCAACGACGTGGCCAACCACGACGTGGACGTGGAGCTGTACGTGCCCAACCGCCGTGGTGGGTACGACAAGCGCGACGGCTCGGTGCTCAAGGCCGAGGCGGACGAGCGGATCGCCGCAGCCGTCGGGCCCAACCCGACGCCGATCCGGTCCGGGCGTTACGAGGACTACTTCATCTCGCGCGGCTTCGCCATGGTGTACGCCGAGTCGTTGGGCACCGGCAAGTCGTCCGGCTGCCCCACCTCGGGCGGGCGCAACGAGACCATCGGCTCGAAGTCCGTGGTCGACTGGCTCAACGGCCGCACCACCGCGCGCGACGCCGCGGGCGCTTCCGTCGAAGCCCGCTGGACCACCGGCAAGGTCGGCATGATGGGCGTGTCGTACAACGGCACCCTGCCCAACGCCGTCGCGGCGACCGGGGTCGAGGGACTGGAGGCCATCGTGCCCATCGCGGCCATCTCCAGCTGGTACGACTACTACCGGGCCGACGGCGCGGTGGTGGCTCCCGGCACGTTCCAGGGCGAGGACCTGGACGTGTTGGCGGAGTACGTCTACACGCGGGCGGACCGGGAGATCTGCAAGCCGGTGATCGCGGACATCGTGGCCAAGCAAGACCGGGTGACCGGTGACTACAGCCCGTTCTGGGACGAGCGCAACTACGTCAAGGACGCTTCGAAGGTGCGGGCCGCGGTGCTGGCCGTGCACGGGTTGAGCGACTGGAACGTCAAGGTCAAGCACGTCTCGCAGTGGTACGCGGCGCTGCGGAAGTACGGGGTGGAGCACAAGATCTGGCTGCACCAGTCCGGGCACACCGACCCCGACACGCTGCGGTCGGTCGAGTGGCGGCGCACGATCAACCGGTGGTTCAGCCACTACCTGTACGGGATCGACAACGGCATCGAGCGCGAGCCGAAGGCGACGATCCAGCGTGAGGACAAGACGACGTGGGTGGACGAGGCCGATTGGCCCGCCCCCGGCACGTCGACGGCCCGCGTCTACCCGTGGGCGGGCGGTTCGGCCAAGGGCGCGCTGCTGTTCGAGTCGGTGCCCGGCCGGTCGGTGGTGGAGTCGTTGCGCGACGACTCGTCCAAGCTCGCCGAGGACCTGATCGACCTGCCCGCCTCGGGCAACCGCCTGTCCTACGCGACCCGACCGACCGCGTCGCCGCTGCGGTTCTCCGGTGTCGCGCGGGTGCAGCTGGCGGTCTCGTTCGACCGGCCGGCGGCCAACGTGACGGCGTTGCTGGTGGACCGGGCGCCGGACGGCACGTCGCACGTGATCACGCGGGGCTGGACGGACCCGCAGAACCGGGTGTCGCCGTCGTGGACCAAGCCGATCGAGCCCGGCAGGCAGTACCGGGTGGAGGTCGAGCTGGAGCCGAACGACTACGTCGTGCCGGCCGGGCACTCGGTGGAGTTCGTGGTGATCTCCAGCGACTACGACTACACGTTGCGCCCGCAGCCGGGGGCCGGCCTGTCGGTCAACCTGAACGACACGGTGGTGGAACTGCCCGTGGTGGGTGGCGTAGCGGCGCTGCGCCGTTCGGTTGGTTAGGAAGTAATTCACGAAGTCGGGTACTTGGTAAGTCTTCCACTAAGGCGGCTGGGCGTGGTCCGATCACCACACCCAGTCGTCAAGGAGGTGGCAGATGAGCCGACGCGTGTTCGTCATGGCCTTGATGGCACCGCTGATCGGTCTTGTCCTCACACAGGGCGAGGCCTCAGCGGCGCCGAATTTCCAGATGCCGTTCCCGTGCAACCAGGTGTGGGAAGGACAGACCCGCACCGGGCACAGTCCCCCGAACTCGGTCGACTTCAACCGCGCGAACGACGACGGCGACCCGGTGGTCGCGTCGGCCGCGGGGACCGTCACGCGGGTGGCCAACGAGGGCAGCACCAGCTACGGGCGGTGGGTCGAGATCGACCACGGTTCGGGTTGGCGGACCAGGTACGCGCACCTGTCCGCGCAGTCGGTGTCGGTCGGGCAGGCCGTGCGGATCGGCCAGCGGATCGGCAGCGTCGGGACCACCGGCGGGTCCACCGGGCCGCACCTGCACTACGAGCAGAGGCTCAACGGGGCCGACCAGAAGATCACGTTCAACGGGTCGTTGATCTTCTACTGGGGCACTCGCAGCTACACCAGCCGCAACTCGTGCAGTACCACCGTGGCCGGGACGGTCGGGACCGACAGCGGTGCCGCGGTGACCATCCGCTCGGGTCCCGGGACGTCGTACTCGGCCGTGGGTTCGGTCGCGAGCGGCGCGACCGTGACGATCTCCTGCCAGGCCAAGGGCGAGACGATCACCGGCAAGTACGGCACCACCAACCTGTGGGACAAGATCGGGTCGGGTTACATCTCCGATGCGTTCGTATACACAGGTTCGGACGGTCAGGTCGCACCGGACTGTTGAGTTTTCGCAGGTGACGGGGCCGCTCCCAGTTCGGTGGGAGCGGCCCTTTTCGAGTTGTCCACAGATTGCGCCTCGCCGGTGGGACCGGCCGCCGACTTCCGCCAGAGTCGAGCCCATGACGAAACTGCTTACCGGCACCAGGCTCCACGACCCGGGCGACCTGATCGCCGCCGTGCCGCACCTCATCGGCTTCCACCCGACCGATTCGCTGGTCGTGCTGGTGGTGCAGGACGACGACATAGCCCTGACCATGCGCATCGACCTGCCACCTCCCGGCGTGCCGCACCGCGTGACCGACCGGTTGGCGGGCCCGCTGTCCCGGTGCCGTGCAGCCAACGCGGTGGTCATCGTGGTCGGCGGCGGTTCCGGCGACCCACCCGAAGACCTGCCGCACGACGCTCTGGTGGATGAGGTGGACGACGCCCTGCACGACGCCCGCGTACCGCTCCTGCTGGCGGTGTGGACGCGTGCGACGGCCAAGGGCGAGTCGTGGTTCGACTACCACGACGTAGGAACCTCCGGCACCGTCCCGGACCCGATGAGCACGGCGCTGGCCGCCGCGACCGCGGCGGAAGGCCACATCACCTACGCCAGCCGTGAGGCGATGGCCGAACTCCTGACGCCCGACCCACCCGAAGCCCTGTCCCGCCGAGCCACCCTGCTCAACCGACGGGCAGTCGACTCGCCGCCTCCCCCGGACGGCACCGTTCCGCCCGGGGACCAGGAGTTGATCCACGCCGAGGTGATCCGAGCCGCGACCCGAAAACGCCCTTTGACCGATGAGGAAGTAGCCGACCTGGCTCACGCCCTGTCGAACCCGTGGGCCCGCGACGCCAGCCTGGCTTACTGCGTGGGCGAACACGCCCACAGCGCCGAGGCCCTGTGGGCCGAACTGACCCGAGCCTGCCCGACACCGGAACGAGCCGAGCCAGCCACGTTGTTGGCCTTCTCGGCCTACATCAAGGGCTTGGGCACCCTGGCCTCACTGGCCTTGGACCGAGCCGAACAAGCCCACCCGGGCCACCGGCTGACCGAGCTGCTCAGGGCGGCTCTGGACACCGGCCTGTCCCCGGACCTCCTACGAGACCTGGCCGAACGCGCCGGAGAAACGGACTGGACCAACCCACCCGCCGACCTCGACTGATCTCAGCCCCACCGTCGGCAAGGGCTCGACGCCGTGCACGTGCGAGTCCTTGCCGACCGGGGGCTGGAATCCCGACCAACCCCGGTGCGAGACGGGGCGAGTTGCGGTGCTGGACGAGTTCCGGCCGCTAGACGAGTTCCGGCCGCTGCCAGGGCTCGCCGAGCACGTGCTCCGCCAGGAACGCGAAGACCGTCTCGTACCAGACCTTGGCGTTTCCGGGCGTCAGGATCCAGTGGTTCTCGCTCGGGAAGTACAGGAACTTCGCCGGCACGCCGTGCCGCACGAGGTCGAAGTACAGCCGCTGCCCCTCGCCGATCGGGACCCGGTAGTCCTTGTCGCCGTGGATCACCAGCATCGGAGTCTTGATGTCCGCCACCCGCAGGTGCGGCGAGTTCGCCTTCACCTGCTCCTCTTGCCGCAGGGGGTCGCCCATCTCGCGAATCCAGTAGTACGAGTCGTCCGTGGTCCCGGTGAACGCGTCCAGGTGCCACAACGACGCGTGCGTCACGATCGCCTTGAACCGGTCGGTCTGGGTGGCGATCCAGTTCGACATGTACCCGCCGAACGACCCGCCCATCGCCGCCGTGCGCGAGTCGTCGATATCGTCCCGCCGCACCGCCACATCGGTGATCGACATCAGGTCCGTGTACGGCTTCGCGCCCCACGAAGCCCACCCGGCGCGCACGAAGTCGTACCCGTACCCGGTGGACAGCGCCGGGTCCGGCAGCAGCACCGCGTACCCCCGCGCGGCCATCAGCCACGGGTTCCAGCGCCAGCTCCACCCGCTCCAGCTCATCACCGGACCGCCGTGCACCCACAGCAGCAACGGCGCGGGCTGCTCGGCCGACGCCCCGGCGGGCAGCACCAGCCACGCCCGCACGGTCCGGCCGTCCTCGACCACCGTGTCGATCTCGGTCAACGTCCCCGGCACCGACTCGACCGCACCGGGCGCGGGCAGCGGCACGGCCTGCTGGTCCACGCCCGACGCCGACAGCCGCACCGGCTGCGGCGGGTGGTCCCAAGCGCTGCGCAGGGCGTACACCGAAGCACCGTCGGGGCTGACCCGGACGTCGGTGTAGGCACCCGACGCGGTCAGCTTCACCACGGCACCGGACGCCAGGTCGAGCTTCCAGATCGGCTGGTGCCCCCGGTGGCTGCTGGTGAAGTACACCGCGTCACCGGTCGGGCTCACCACCGGGCGGTCGGGCTCCTCGGCGAAGTCCGCCGCCAGCTCCTGGACCGCGCCCGACTCCAACTCGATGCGCACCAACGTGTTCGTCCACGGGCTGTCCGCCGTCGAGTCGAACGCCCGCACCGCGATCACCCCCGACGAGTCGGGCAGGAACGCCGGTTGCAGGAACGAATGCCCCTCCAGGTCGGCCAGCACCCGGTCCGTGGCGCCGTCCGTCGACTTCAGCCGCAACCGGATGCGCGGGCCGTACGACGCGCTCACCGCGACGCTCTCGGCGTGCACCACCCACCGCCCGTCCGGGCTGATCGCGGGGGAGTCCTCCAGCCGCCCGGCGGCGTTGGGCGTGAGGTCCACCAGACCCTCGGCCTGGTCGATGCGCGCGCTGTCCACGTCGAGCGGCGACGTGGTCGCCAGCAGCCGGGGGAAGCTCGGACCTAGGTCGGAGTCCCAGTACCGCACCGGGTACGACTCGTGCAGGATCGCGGTCACCCCGGCGTCCTCGCGGGCCTTGCGGTGCTCCTCGTCCTGTTCGCCGAACTCCACCGTCGGGTGCGCGCCGGCCGCGAGCAGCACCGTGCCCGCCTGCCGCGCCACCGTGAACTCCGACACGCCACCGGCGGGCCGGTACAACTCGCGCGCCTCACCGACGGGTGGCAACAGCCACAGCGCCGACTTGTCCTTGCCCGCCTTGCCGTCCGACGGCTTGGCTTCCGGGTCCGGCCGCGCCGAGACGAACAGCACCGCGCCGTCCGGCGTGAACGCGGGCGCCGACTCGCCCTTCGCGCCCCGCGTCAACCGTCTCGCGGGGCGTTCACCGGCGGGGTCGAGTTCCCACAGGGACCCCTGCCACGTCTTGCCGTCCGGCGCGAGTGCCGCCACCACGGTGACCAGCCGCGTGCCGTCCGGCGACAACGCCAGCGACGAGATCCGCGGCATCTCGTTGTACGAGGCCAGGTCCCCGAACCCGGCCTCGGTGATCTTGCCTTCCATCACGCCCCCTGTACTGACCGGGTGAAGTCCCACGCGTCGCGCACGATGCCGACCAGGTCCACCCGCTCGGGCTTCCAACCCAACTCGGTGCGCGCCCGCTCGCTGGAGGCCACCAGCACCGCCGGGTCACCCGCCCGGCGCGGCGCCACGTCGGCCGGGATCGGGTGCCCGGTCACCTCGCGGCACGCGTCGATGACCTGCTTGACCGAGAAACCCAGCCCGTTGCCCAGGTTGTAGATGCGGTGCTCGCCCGCCGCCGCGTGCTCCAACGCCCGCAGGTGCGCGTCGGCCAGGTCCACCACGTGGATGTAGTCGCGGACGCACGTGCCGTCGTCGGTCGGCCAGTCGTCGCCGTACACCTGCACCTGAGCGCGCTTGCCCAGCGCGACCTGCAACACGATCGGGATCAGGTGCGTCTCCACACCGTGCCGCTCGCCGAACCGCCGGTACGCGCCCGCGACGTTGAAGTAGCGCAGCGACACGGCGGCCAGGCCGTGCGCGGCGGCGTACGAGCTGATGGCGTGGTCGATCGCGAGTTTCGTCGCGCCGTAGGTGTTGGTGGGTCGGGTCGGCGCGGTCTCCGCGATCGGCACCTGCTCCGGCTCGCCGTAGGTCGCGGCGGTGGAGGAGAACACCAGCCGGGGCGTGCCGTGCTCGCGCATCGCGTCCAGCAGCCGCAGCGACGTCACCACGTTGCCGTGCCAGTACTTCGCCGGGTCCTGCATGGACTCGCCGACCAGCGACTTGGCCGCGAAGTGCAGCACGCCGTCGAAGCTCTCGCCGCCCACTCCCTCGGCGAGCACGCCGTCGATCGCCTCGTCGATACCCGCCTCGACCAGCCGGACGCCGTCGGGCACGGCGTCCGCGTGCCCGGTGGACAGGTCGTCCAGCACGACCACGTCGTGCCCGGACTCGACCAGCCTGGCCGCGCAGACGCTGCCCACGTACCCGGCACCGCCCGTGACGAGCAACTTCACCGTGGATCCCCGCTTTCGACTCTGACCATCAGTTGTCCTGGCCGGCGCCCGCCGAGGGCACCGCCGTGAAAGTCCTCGGCGTCGTCCAGCCGTGCTCCGCGAACGCCGCGAGTACCTGCCGCACAACGTCTTCGTGCCGCTCCACCGGCACCAGCGCGATCGCCGACCCGCCGAAGCCGCCGCCGATCATCCGGGCGCCCAGCGCGCCCGCCGCCTTCGCCGCGTCCACGGCCACGTCCAGCTCCGGCGCGGACACCCGGTAGTCGTCGCGCAGACTCGCGTGCGACGCGTCCAGCAGCGGACCCAGCTCGGCCAACCGGCCGGTGCGCAGCAGCTCGACCGACGCCAGCACCCGCTCGTTCTCCGTCACCACGTGCCGCGCCAGCGGGCGCAGCTCCTCGGGCAGCCGGGCCAGCGCGCCGTCCAACTCGTCCACGTCCACGTCCCGCAGCGCGGGAACCCCCAGGATCGAGGCCGCCCGCTCACAGCCCGCCCGACGCGCGCCGTAGCCGCCGTCGGTGTGCGAGTGGCTCGCCCGCGTGTCGATGACCAGCACTTCGAGACCGTGCTCGGCGGAGTCGAACGGCACCTGCTCGGCCTTGAACGAGCGCACGTCGAGGAACAGCACGTGCGCCTCGGTGCAGCACAGCGACGCGGTCTGGTCGAGCAGGCCGGTGGGCGCGCCGACGAAGTCGTTCTCCGACCGCTGCACCCAGCGCGCGATCTGCGGCAGGTCGTCCGCCGGGCGGTCGGCGAGCCCGAGCAGGGCGAGCGCCACCGCGCACTCCAACGCGTGCGACGAGGACAGGCCCGCGCCCGCCGGCACGTCGCCGGCGATCACCAGGTTCGCCCCGCCGGTCAGGCCCTGGTCGCGCAGCACCCACGCCACGCCCATCGGGTACGCGGCCCAGCCCCGGACGATGCCGGGTTCCAGGTCCGCGACGGCGACCGGCGAGGTGTGCTGCACGGTGCCGTCGTCACCGACGGTGGCCACGTGCAACCGGCCGTCGTCGCGCGGTGACGCGGCCACCGCGGTCCGGTGCGGCAACGCGAACGGGAGCACGAAGCCGTCGTTGTAGTCGGTGTGTTCCCCGATCAAGTTCACCCGGCCGGGCGCGGACCAGACGCCTTGCGGCGCGGTGCCGTGCAGCCGGGTGAACGCGGCGACCGCACGCCGCGTCGGGCTCACCGCGCCTGCACCAGCACGGCGTGCGCCACCGCGGGGTCCAGTTCGGCGACCGTGCCGTTGCCGCGCACCTGCACGACCTTCGCGCCGCCCATCGTGTCGACCTCGACCGTGCCGCCCGGCACCACGCCGGCGGCCTTCAACTCGGCCATCAGGTCCGGGTCGAGCTGCACGTGCTCGGCGATGCGGCGCACCTCGACGCGACCGCCGCCGCGCCGGGCCACCTCGTCGATGCGCACCAGGTCCGACTCGGCGGGCGGCGCGGGCTCGCCGTCGCCCAACTTGTCCAGACCGGGGATGGGGTTGCCGTAGGGCGAGGTGGTGGGGTTGCCGAGGAGCTTGACCAGCTTGCGCTCGACGGCCTCGCTCATCACGTGCTCCCAGCGGCACGCCTCGCTGTGCACCTGTTCCCACTCCAGGCCGATGATGTCGACCAGGAGGCGCTCGGCGAGCCGGTGCTTGCGCATGACCGCGATGGCCAGGTTCCGGCCCTGCTCGGTCAGCTCCAGGTGGCGGTCGTCCGCCACGATCACGAGACCGTCACGCTCCATCCGGCCGACGGTCTGGCTGACCGTCGGGCCGCTCTGCGCCAAGCGCTCGGCGATGCGCGCGCGCAGCGGAACTACGCCCTCTTCTTCGAGCTCGTAGATCGTGCGGAGGTACATCTCGGTAGTGTCGATGAGCTCGTTCACACCCGCTCCCCTTCGTATGGCGTCAATGCTAGTAGGCCGGTCACGGGTGCAGGATGGTGCCGTGCATCCACTCATCAGCACCGAAGCCCTGGCCTCCGCGCTGAACGGCGCCGAACCCCCGGTCGTGTTGGACGTCCGTTGGCGACTGGGCGGACCGCCGGGACGTCAAGACTACGAGGTCGGCCACGTTCCCGGTGCCGTCTACGTCGACCTGGACACGGAGCTGTCCTCGGCGCCCGGCGCCGGCGGCCGCCACCCCCTGCCGGAACCGGCCGCGCTCCAAGCCGTGCTGCGGGCCGCCGGGGTCCGAGAAGGCCACCCGGTCGTGGCGTACGACGGCGGTGACGGCTCGGTCGCGGCCCGTGCATGGTGGCTGTTGCGGTGGTCCGGTCACTCGGAAGTGTCGGTTCTGGACGGTGGCTTCGCGGCGTGGACCGCCGAGGGTCGTCCTGTTAATGCCGAAACGCCGACGCCTATTCCCGGGGACATCGTGGTGCGCCCCGGCGCCATGCCCGTGCTGGACGCCGACGAGGCCGCCGCGTTCGCCCGCGAAGGCACGCTGCTCGACGCCCGCGCCCCCGAGCGCTACCGCGGCGAGACCGAGCCGATCGACCCTCGGGCCGGCCACATCCCCGGCGCCCTCAACGCCCCGACCTCGGGCCACACCTCCGACGGCCGCTGGCTGCCCGCCACCGCTCTCGCCGAGCGCTTCCAGTCCATCGGCGTCTCGCCCGAACGCCCGGTCGCGGCCTACTGCGGGTCCGGCGTCACGGCGTCTTCCGTGGTCCTGGCCCTGGAAGTGGCCGGAATCACCACCCCGGACGCCCCCGCACCCCTCTACGCCGGCTCGTGGTCACAGTGGTCCTCCGACCCCACCCGCCCCGCCGACTGTGTTTGATGGCCGCTGCTCCGCAGACGGCGGGCTCGGTCGCCTGGAAGTCGGTCGTTCGCGCCTCATTTTCCGACGATCGAAGAGCGTGATCGTCGGAAAATGAGGCGCGAACGACCGACGCGACCTCGCGCGGTGGTCGCCCTGAGTGCGAACGACCAACGCGACATCACAGAGTGTGGTCAGGCGTTGGGGATTTTTTCGAAGCCCTTGGTGGCGAGCTTGAGGGCGATCGCGCACGGTTCGAACTCGTCGATCGGCGTCACGGTGGCCTGGAACGCGGGGGTGATCTCGTCCGGGTCGTCGGTCAGCATGACGAGGACGGTGCAGTCACCGCTCTTCTCCTTCACCTCGTACGCGGTGTTGCCGCCGACCTCGATGGTGCGCGCCTCACCCTCGTACTCGGCGAACGTGACCATGAACAGCACGACCGCGAACGGGTCCTCCGTGCTCTGCACGCAGCCCTTCTCGCCGCTCTTCGACGCGCCGATGGCCGTGGCGACCTCCTCGGGGGTGAGCAGGTCGCAGTCCTCGTAGCCCTCGGTCTTCTTCTTCGTCGTGATCTTGACGTCGCCGGTGGGCTTCTGCGTTCCGGCTGTTCCGGTCGTCGCGGGCGCCTCGGCCGCGCTGCTCTTGCGGGACGTCTTGGTCGAGGACGGCTTGCCGGAGGTGGTCTTCTCACTGCTCGACCCACCCGCCGCGGCGACCGGGCTGCCGACGACCTTGGTGGCGCAGGCCGTGAGGCCGAGCGTGAGCGCCAAGGCCAGCACAGTGGTCAGGGCGGAGACTCGTCGCAGGTGCATGTGTTCTATGACCTCGTTCCGACGTGCGGGGTTCCATCCTCGATGGCCGCAATCCTGGCCCGCGCCGTCTCGGCAGACTGTAAGTCCCCTCGGGAGCTTCGCAGGCGCGGGGCGACCAAGCTGTGATCACACCGCGCGCGGCCGGGTGAGTTAGGTTTCGCACATGGGCAAGGGAGCCGCTGTCGTCTGGGACGAGTCCTTCCTCGGTTACGACCTGGGCGGGGATCATCCCCTCAACCCCGTCCGACTGGACCTGACCGTCCGGCTGGCGACCGCGCTGGGCGTGCTGGACGGTGTGGACCTCATCGCGCCCGACCCCGCGACGGACGCCGAGATCGAACGCGTCCACGAGCCGTCGTACCTCAACGCCGTGCAGGCCGCGCCGATGGCGGGCTGGGACGTCGGCCACGGTCTGGGCACCGCGGACAACCCGGTGTTCGCCCGGATGCACGAGGCATCGGCGCTGGTCGTGGGCGGTTCGCTGGCCGCCGCGCGGCGGCTCGCGTCCGGTGACGCGGACCGGGCGGTGAACATCGCGGGCGGGCTGCACCACGCCATGCGCGACCACGCGGCCGGGTTCTGCGTCTACAACGACTGCGCGGTGGCCATCTCGTGGCTGCTGGACAACGGCTTCGACCGGATCGCCTACCTCGACACCGACGTGCACCACGGCGACGGCGTGCAGGACGCCTTCTACGACGACCCGCGCGTGCTCACGGTGTCGGTGCACCAGAGCCCGCTGAGCCTGTGGCCGGGCACCGGGCGGGCGGCCGAACTGGGCGGCGCGGGCGCGGAGGGCACCAGCGTGAACCTGGCCCTGCCGCCCGGCACCGGCGACCAGGCCTGGCTGCGCGCGTTCGAGGCGACCGTCCCGTCCCTGCTCAGGGCGTTCCGGCCGCAGTTGTTGGTCACGCAGTGCGGCGTGGACACGCACCGCGAGGACCCGCTGGCCGACCTCGCGCTCACCGTGGACGGCCACCGCGCCATCTACCGACGCCTGCGTGAACTGGCCGAGGAGACCGCGAACGGCCGGTGGCTGGCCCTCGGCGGCGGCGGGTACGAGTTGCTGCGCGTCGTCCCGCGGAGTTGGACGCACCTGCTGGCCACCGTCCTCGACCGGGACGTGGACCCGAACACCCCGCTGCCCGCGGACTGGATGGCACACGCCTCCACCCTGGCGCCGAACTGGCCGTTGCCGATCGCCATGACCGACGGCGCCGACACGACGTTCGAACCGTGGGGCGGCCAGGTGGACACCCCGGTCGACCTGGCGATCCGGGAGACCCGACGCGCGCTGTTCCCGCTGCACGGCCTGGACCCCGACGATCCGAGGGACTGAAACGTGGACCCGTTCGACTACCCGAGACACTGGGAGGCCGACGTCGTGCTCAGCGACGGCGGCACGGTCCACCTGCGCCCGATCACGCCGGACGACGCGGAGAAGCTGCTCGCGTTCCACGGCCGGCTGTCCGAGCGCACCCGTTACTTCCGCTACTTCGGCCCCTACCCGCGGATGCCCAAGCGGGACCTCGAACGCTTCAGCACCGTCGACCACGCAGACCGGGTCGCGTTCACCGCGCTGCTCGGCGACGACATCGTGGCCGTCGGCCGCTACGACCGCCTCGGGGACAGCGGCTCCGCCGAGGTCGCGTTCGTGGTCGAGGACGGCCACCAGGGCCGGGGCCTCGGCTCGATCCTGCTGGAACACCTCGCCGCCGCCGCCCGGGAACGCGGGCTGAGCCGGTTCACCGCCGAAGTGCTCGCCGAGAACGGCCAGATGGTGCGGATCTTCCGGGACGCCGGGTACGGCGTGAGCCGCGCGTTCGAGGAGGGCGTGGTGCACCTGGAGTTCGACATCGACCCCACCGAGGAGTCGGTGGAGGTGGCCCGTGCCCGTGAGCAGGCCGCCGAGGCGCGCAGCGTGCACAACCTGCTGCACCCGAAGTCGATCGCGGTCATCGGCGCGTCCACCGACCAGACCAAGATCGGTCACGCGGTGCTGACGCACCTGCTCGCGGCCGATTTCGCGGGTCCGGTGTACCCGGTGAACGCCGAGCACCGGTCCGTGCGCGGGGTGCGCGCGTACCCGTCGGTGCTGGAGATCCCGGACGACGTGGACCTCGCCGTGGTCGCGGTGCCCGCCGCCGGGGTGGACGAGGTCATGGACGCCTGCCTGGCCAAGGGTGTGAAAACCCTGGTAGTGGTCACGTCCGGGTTCGGCGAGACCGGCCCCGGCGGGTTGAGCGCGGAACGCAGGCTCGCCGCCGAGGCCCGCGCGCACGGCATGCGCGTGGTCGGCCCGAACGCGCTGGGCGTGCTGAACACCGACGCGGGCGTGCGCCTCAACGCCACCCTCGCGCCGAAGCTCCCGGCCCGGGGCCGCACCGGCTTCTTCTGCCAGTCCGGCGCGCTGGGCACCGCGATCCTGGCCACCGCCGCCGAACGCGGCCTGGGCCTGTCCACGTTCGTCTCCGCCGGCAACCGCTCGGACGTGTCCGGCAACGACCTGCTCCAGTACTGGGAGACCGACCCGGCCACCGACGTGGTGCTGCTGTACCTGGAGTCGTTCGGCAACCCGCGCAAGTTCGCCCGGCTCGCCCGCAGGCTCGGCCGCACCAAGCCGATCGTGGCGGTGAAATCCGGTCGGCACGCGGTCACGCCGGCTTTGGCGGCCACCTCGGTGCCGGTGGACGAGTCGAGCGTGCAGGCGTTGTTCGAGCAGGCCGGCGTGATCCGGGTGGAGTCGCTGGCGCAGCTGTTCGACACCGCGCTGCTGCTGGCGCACCAGCCGCTGCCCGCAGGGCCGCGCGTCGCCGTGGTCGGCAACTCGACCGCGATCGGGCTGCTGGCCGCCGATACCGCGCTGGACCAGGGCCTGGAGCTGGCGGGAGAGCCGGTGGACGTGGGCGCGCAGGCCGGGCCGGAGGCGTTCGCGGCGGCGGTGAAGGACGCGTTGGACAACCCCGACGCGGACGCGCTCGTGGTCGTGTTCGTGCCGCCGCTGGCGGTGCCCGGCGCGTCGTTCGCCCGCGCGTTGCGCGAGGTCGTGGAGCAGGGCGGGCGGACCAAGCCGATCGCGTCGACGTTCCTCGCGGTGGAGGGTGTGCCGGTCGAGCTGGCCGTGCCCGGTCCCGGTGGCGCGCCCGGACGCGGTTCCGTGCCGTCGTACCCGAGCCCGGAGCGCGCTGTGCTCGCGTTGGCGCGTGCGACCCGTTACGCACGGTGGCGGTCCGCGCCGCAGGGCACGTTCATCCGGCCCGACGGCATCGACCCGGACGCCGCGCACGCGATCTGCGACACCCTGAAGCTGGACGAGACCGGCGAACTGCGGCTGGACGACGACACCGCCGTGCGGCTGCTCGCGTGTTACGGCGTGGAGGTCGTGCCGTTCCGGGTCGTGTCGTCGGCGGACGAGGCGGTGCGCGCGGCGGGGGAGTTGGGCTACCCGGTGGCGATGAAATCCACCGACGACCGGCTGCGGCACCGCACCGACCTGGTCGGCGTGCGGCTCGACCTGTCCGCCGAGGAGTCCGTGCGCACGGCGTACGAGATGCTCGCCGAGGTGTCCGACCGGGCCGACGTGTACGTGCAACGCATGGCCCCCAAGGGGATCTCCTGTGTCCTGGGTCTCCAGGACGACCCGTCGTTCGGCACGCTGGTGTCGTTCGGGTTGTCCGGACTGGTCAGCGACCTGCTGGGGGACCGGGCCTACCGCGCGGTCCCGCTGACCGACGCGGACGCGGCGGCGCTGGTGCGCGCGCCCAAGGCGGCGCCGTTGCTGGCGGGTTACCGGGGTGACGAACCCGCGGACTTGCGCGCGTTGCAGGACTTGGTGTTGCGGCTGGCCGCACTGGCCGAGGATCTGCCCGAAGTGCGGGAGCTGGCGCTGGAACCCGTGCTGGCCAGCGCGGCCGGCGCGTATGTCAGCAGTGCCAGGGTGACCCTCGGCCCGCCGCCTTCCCGGCATGACACCGGTCCCAGGAGACTGCGTTCTCCCGGCGGTTCACGTTAGCTACATCACGGTCCCGGTCACGGTCTCGATACACGGCCGTCATCCTTGACCGATCAGGTGTCCCCTATCTTCCTCGTGGCTATAGACGTAATCCGTTAAGCCGCTTAGGTTTCCGGCCGTCCCGAGGAAGCTTCCGAAAAGGGGGAGAATGGCTCTGGCACCGCTACGCGCCCTTGTTGTGGCGTGTTCCGCCGCGCTTGTCCTCGCGTCCTGCTCCAGCGGTGACGACACCACCGTCGTCGGCAAGGCGGACAGCGCCGACGAGCTGACCATCGCGGTGGCCTACGACCAGCCGGGACTCGGTTTGCGCCGGTTGGACGGTTCGTACCGCGGCTTCGACATCGACGTGGCGCGTTATGTGGCCAAAGAACTGGGTGTCGATGAATCCGGTGCCAAATTCACCGAAGCGACTCCGTCGGAACGCGAAAAGCTGCTCATCGAAGGCGGCGCGGACCTCGTCGTGTCCAGTTACTCGATCACCGACAAGCGCAAGGAAGTGATCGACTTCGTCGGCCCGTACTTCGTGGCCGGCCAGGACCTGTTGGTCCGGTACAGCGAGGAGCGGATCACCGGTCCGGATTCGCTCAACACCCCCGGCGTGAAGCTGTGCTCGGTGGCGAACACGACCTCGGCGCAGTACGTGAAGGACCAGTTCGCGCAGTTCGTGGAGCTTGAGGAATATCCCAACTTCAGCGACTGCGTCACCGCGCTGCTGGCCGAGCAGGTGGACGCCATGACGACCGACGACGTGATCCTGGCCGGCTACGCCGCGCAGAACCCCGAGCTGCTGCGGGTCGTCAACAAGCCGTTCAGCAAGGAGGAGTACGGCATCGGTATGCGCAAGGGCGATCCCGCCAGCAAGGCGAAGGTCACCGCGGCCGTTCGGAAGATGATCGACTCGGGCGAGTGGCGCAGGTCGCTGGAGGCCAACGTGGGTGATTCCGGTTACGCCATCCCGGAGCCGCCCAAGGTCGCTTCGTGATCTGCGACCCACTCCGATAGCGGTCCGACCGGCGCGGACCGGCCCGTAGGCTCGGGTTGTGCATGCTTCGCGTTACGTGCCCCAGTACCGCGCGGACGGGCCGGTCCGCGCCGGTATCCCCGAACACGGTCGCATCCCCCGCTACTACGCGGTGAAGACCGAACTGCTGTGGCTGGTCGACGCGCTCGGCGAGGGCACGGCGCTCCCGTCGGAGCGGGAGTTGGCCGAGCGGTTCTCGGTGTCGCGGGTGACGCTGCGGCAGGCCGTCGGCGAACTGGTGCTCGAAGGCAAGCTGCAACGCCGCCAGGGCAGCGGCACCTACGTCGCGCCGCCCAAGCTGGTGCGGCCGCTGTCGCTCGTGAGCTACACCGAGGGCATGCGGCGCCAGGGTGTCGACCCGGCGCGCAGCGTGATCACCGTCGAACACCTGCCCGCGGACGAGGTGCTGTCGCGCGACCTGCGGATCGAGCGGGGCGGCCAGGTCATCCACCTGGAGCGGGTGCTGCTGGCCGACGACGAACGGGTCGGGCTGGAGTCGACCTACCTGTCCGCGGCGCGGTTCCCGACGCTGCTGGAGGTCTTCGACCCGACCACGTCGTTGTACGCGTGCCTGCGGGACCGGCTGGGCGTGGTGTTCACCGAGGCCGAGGAGCGCGTGGAGACGGTGCTGGCCACGCCGCGCGAGGCGTTGCTGATCGGTACGAATCCGGCGCTGCCGATGCTGCTGCTGCACCGCGTGTCCCATGACAACGATGGCGAACCGATCGAACGCGTCCGTTCGCTCTACCGGGGGGACCGGTTCAGCTTCCTGGCCAGCCTCCGTTCGGAGTGACGGCGGCCTTTGCCGCCACGCTGGACGTGTCGGGCCACTGTGGACGGAATGTCGGAAATGTCGGCGGTGGGGACCGTTGGCGTCGCTCGGCCCGTGAGGTTTCGGTTTCGGCCCGTGCGCGTTGGGTGAACCTGTTGCGTTATGTGTTCGACCGCATCGGGTGAGTTTGTGAGTGCTTGGGCTCCCCGGCTGCCCAACGTTAGCGAATCTTGCCCTCGAACCGCCCATTGGCAGTAAGTTCCGCGTGCCCTCGCGGAGGTACCGTTGGTGCCATAGGACGTGAGTCCTCCTCACTCGCAACGGTGCGGGGGAAGCGGGGGTGCGCCGTGACGTTCAAAGAGGAGTTCCTGACGGAGCTCGAAGACTGCCTGCGCGGGTACGGCGCGGTGCCGGTGAGCAACCCGGACGCGCTGGCCCGGTTCATCGACTACGTCCGCCGGATGCCGGACGACGACTCCCGGCTGCGCTGCCTCGAAGGCGTCGACCAGGGCTCCGGGTCGTTCTGGAACAACCCGGCGGTGTGGTGGGAGCAGGTGCCCCGGTTCGGCGTCGGGTCGTCGGACTGCTCCGAGCTGCTGGACCGGATGCTGGACGAGGCGATCAGCGACGAGATCGACGTCCTGGAGATGGAGATCCGGGAACTGCCGGGATGACGTGGTGAACACCCGTTGTGCACCTGGGTCGCCAGACGCACAACGGGGAGCGCTCACACGGAGAGCAGCCGGTCGAAGAACGCGCGGTAGCGCTTCAGGGACTGCCGCAACTCCTCGGTCTGCACCTGCTCACCCTGGTGCCACTGTTCTTCCAGGGAGCGCTTGTGCGCGGCGAACGTGTCGGTGAGGCTCTGCATCACCTGGGCCACCAGCTCGTCGGCCCGCTGCACCGCCTCACGCGGGTCGTCCACGAACTCGGACTGCAACGCGCGCCACTCGACCTGGAAGTTCTCCGAGTCGTCCGGGGAGAACAGCGGGGAGTCGCCCGCCGTGGTGGAGACGGGGGACAGCTCGACCGGCTCCTGGTCGGCGGAGGCGAACCCCTGGTCCGCGGTGCCGATTTCCTGGTCGGTGGAGGCGCCGATTCTTTCTTCGGCGGTGGGGTGTTCTTCGGTGGCGAGTTGCTCTTGAGTCGTCGGTTCGTCTTGCGCGGTGGTCCGGTCCCGGGTGTCGGGTTGGTCCTGAGTGGCGAGCTGATCGTCGGCGGTAGTGCCCTGGTGGCTGACCATCACCGTGCTCCTTCCCGGCGTTCGCCCTCACGGGGATCGCCCAGCAGGTCCTCGAACAGGCTGCGGTAGTGGACCATCGCGACGCGAAGATCCTCGGTGGACGCCTCGCCGCGATCCTGGCGTTGGGTGATCGCGTGCGCCTCGCGGTAGTGGTCGAGCGTGCGGGCGTGGTCGACCGACAGCATCGAAGCCTGCCGCTCGTACCCCCCGGTGGGGTAACCGCGTTCCGCCATCAGGTCGGTGACCAAGCGGTCCGCTTGGCCCACCGCAGTGGTCGGCGCGTCGACGAACTGCTCCTGCACCCGTGTCCAGTTCCGCGCGTAGCTCTCGCGCGAGACAGGGCTCAGCGGCCGCAGTTCGAGCTTCGAGTGCTCGCGCTCCCGGGCGACGAGTTCGCGTTCCGCGGCCATCCGGTTGTCGCTGCGCTCGACGACGCGCTCGTACTCAGGGCCGAACTTGGAGCGCAACCTCTTGCGCTGCAAGGCAACCTTGAGCAACACCGCGGCCACGACCAGTACGACCAGCACGACGACGATCACGCCGATGGTGGTGCCGGTGGACATCTCGGCCTCCTTGGCTGGATCTCCTTGGCTGGATTTCCCTGGGCTGTGATGTCACCGGGCTACCCATCATGAGACGGACTCGAAACCTGCTCACCTCTTGACACACGCCTGCTTGCGCTTCTCGACCACCTCGACCCGATCGCTCCGGCGCGCGATCACATCGCCGAAGACCCTTGTGGACAACCGGATTCCCGTCGACCGGCTACCGCGCCACGGCCTTCCGGTACTGCCGGATGGCCAGCGGCACGAAGACCAGCAGGAACACCACCACCCAGATCAGGGTCATCAGCACCGGGTGCTGCAGCGGCCACACGTCCGCCGGCGGCGCCAGCGGGTTGGTGTTGCCGAACAGATCACGGGCCGCGGCCGTCACCGCCGACACCGGGTTCCACTCCGCGAACGTCTTCAGCGGTCCGGGCAGCGTGCTCTCCTGCACGAACGTGTTCGCGATGAACGTCAACGGGAAGATGGCGATGAACGAGGCGTTGTTGAACACCTCGGGGCTGCGCACCATCAACCCGACGATCGCCATGCCCCACGACACCGCGTAGGCGAACAGCAGCAGCAGCGCGAACCCGGCCAGCGCCTCCAGCGGCGAGGAGTGGATCCGCCACCCGACGATCAGACCCGTCACCGACATCACCACGATGACGATGACGTTGTTCGCCAGGTCGCTGGTGGTCCGCCCGATCAGCACCGCCGACCGCGCCATCGGCAACGACCGGAACCGGTCGATCACACCCTTCTGGATGTCCTCGGCCAGCCCGGCGCCGGTGATGGTCGAGCCGAACACCACGGTCTGGGCGAAGATGCCCGCCATCAGGAACTCGCGGTAGTCCATGCCCGGGATGGCGATCGAGCCGCCGAACACGTACGCGAACAACAGCACGAACATGATCGGCGACAACGTCGAGAACACGATCAGGTCCGGGACCCGCTTGATCTTGATGAGATTGCGCTTGGCGACGACCGCACCGTCGCCCAACGCCTCTACGAACGCGCTCATGCTTCCTGTTCCCCCTGTTTCTCCTCGGCGCCGTTTCCCCCGGCCGCGTGGCCGGTCAGCGTGAGGAACACGTCGTCCAGCGTCGGCCTGCGCAGACCGATGTCGAGCACCTTGATCGACTCGGCGTCCAGCCGGCGGATACCGTCCACCAGCACGTCGGCGCCGCCGGTCACCGGCACGGTCAGCCGATGGCTGCGCTCGTCCAGCGTGATGTCGCCGATCGCCAACGGGGTCAGCACGGCCTTCGCCGACGCCGCGTCCTGCGCGGAGCCGACGGTCAGCTCCAGCCGTTCACCGCCGACCTGGTCCTTCAGCTCGTTCGCGGTGCCCAGCGCGATGACCTTGCCGTGGTCGATCACGGCGATCTTGTCGGCCAGTCGGTCGGCCTCCTCCAGGTACTGCGTGGTGAGCAGCAGCGTGGTGCCGCCGGCCACCAGTTCCGAGATCACGTCCCACATCCCCAGTCGACTGCGCGGGTCGAGCCCCGTGGTCGGCTCGTCGAGGAACAGCACCGCCGGTTTGGCCACCAGCGCACCCGCCAGGTCCAGCCGGCGGCGCATACCGCCCGAGTAGCCCTTCACCGGCCGGTCGGCGGCCTCCACCAGGTCGAACCGCTCCAGCAGTTCGCGCGCCCGTTCGCGGCTGTTCTTCTTGCCCAGGTGGTAGAGCCGGCCCACCATGTCCAGGTTCTCGAAGCCGGTCAGGTTCTCGTCCACGGCCGCGTACTGACCGGACAGCCCGATCCGGCGGCGCAGTTGTTTCGCGTCGGCGACGACGTCCAACCCCGTGACGGTCGCCTTGCCCTCGTCGTGCTCCAGCAGTGTGGTGAGCACGCGCACCGTCGTGGTCTTGCCCGCGCCGTTCGGCCCGAGCAGGCCCATGACGGTCCCTTCCGGCACCACGAGGTCGAGGCCGTCCAGAGCGACCACCGACCCGTAGCGCTTGACCAGTCCTTCGGCCACGATTGCGTCTGCCATGCGGGCCATGATGGACCTGGGGTCCGACAATTTCAGGCGGTTTTCCCGGACTCACCTCGAAGCCGACATCACCGGGGCCGCATCCGAAGGTTCCCGAGGTGAACTCCGCGAAACACTGGGTTAACGCGAGGAATCGCTGCGTAGCCACTGTGGACTGTGCGGGCCGGACTCGCGGGCCGGGAGCGTGTCGGCGGCGCCTCTCCGGCCGCACTCCGAGGTCAAGCAAGCAGTTGGGCCCGCAGGTCGTCGTCCCGCAGCACGGCCAGTGCCCACGGCGTCTCCTCGAACACCCGCTCCGCGCCGGGGGACAGCGCCAGCCGCAGCATCGCCTGGCACACGTCGGCGAACGGCTGGCCCCGCACGGTCAGCACGGCCTCGCGCATCTCGTCCCGCCCGTCCCGCGCCCGTGCTGCCGTCCACCGCGTGAGGCACATCAGCACCACCCGCCGGGCGTGCACCCGCCCCTGGGTCAGCACCGGCCGGTTGAGCCCGCACACGTCGATGGTGGCGGCGCCCTTCTCCGTGCGCGCCACGTACACGCCCAATGACAGCGTGAGCAGCAGGTGGTCGAACGGGTCCTCGGTGGTGGGATCGACCAGCAGCGGCGTGCCGTCCTCGGCCAGCGGGAACCGGTCCCGCTTGAGGTTGCTGTTGCACGTCGAGCAGGCCAGCAGGTGGTTGAGCCAGTCGAACGTGCGCAGCGGGTTGAGCGACAGCGGCTCGAAGTGGTCGATGTCCGTGCCCTGGCTGTCGCCGCAGTACATGCACCGCTGGTAGCCCGGCGCCATGCCTTCCAGGAGCCGCCTCAACGGCGCGTGCACGTTCCGCCGCACCGCAGCGCGCTTCCACAACGCACGGGCGGTGCGCGTCCGCTGTCCCGCACCCTCGATCTCCGCGGTCAGCTCGGGCAGCCGGTCCGCGATCTCGGCGGGCAGCGCGGGCCGGACGAGGCGGATCACGTCTGGTCGCGTTCCAGTCGGGCGGTCACCTCACGCGTGCGGGCCACCGGTGAGCTGGTCAGCAGCGACCGCAGCTTCTCGTACCGGCGCACCGCCCGCTCGTCCGCCGTGCCGCCGATCACCGCCACCTCCAGCTCGACCAGCTCGGCGCGCAGCCGCTGCGCCCGCTCCGAGTAGGGCGTGTCCAGGCCGAACAGCTCCGACAGCACCGCGTCGTCACCGCTGCCGTAGACGATCCGCTCGTAGAGGCCCTGGTCGACCACCCGCGGCGGCTCCTGCTGGTCGGGGCCGGGCAGCCGGATCAGCCCGCCGGGGTCGGCGGCCTGGCAGAGGTAGGGGCTGTGGGTGGTGACGATGAACTGGATGTTCGGGAAGTGCTCCTTGAGCCAGCCGCCGATCCGCTTCTGCCACGACACGTGCAGGTGCGCGTCCACCTCGTCGATGATCACCACGCCGGGCGCGGTCAACGCCGTGCCGTGCTCGGTGGGGGTGTTCTCGAGGGTGCCGTACGACTCCTGGATCTGCTTGATCAGGTCCACCACGAGCGCCGCGACCGTCCGGTAGCCGTCGCTCATCTCGCGCAGCGGGAACCGGTGCCCGCCGCTGACCACCCACAGGCCGTCGGAGTCCACGCCCTCGATCCGGTAGTCGTCGGGCAGCAGGCCGTCCGACAGCACGCCCAGCGCCACCGTCTTCAGGTCCTCCGCGCCGGGCCTGCCCTCCAGCGACCTCAGGTGCTGCTCGATCAGCCAGCCGACGCCCTCGGCCAGCGACGCGTCCTCGTGGAACAGGCTGGCCAGCCGCGACACCGGGCCGGGGCTGAGCATGAGCCGCTGGGCGTCGCCCGCGCCGCCGACGAGCCGGCGGAACGGGCCGTAGGCCGCGCAGAACCAGCCGGTCGGGTTGTCCTGCCACGGGCCGCGGGCGGCGGCGGTCTTGCTGCCCTCCAGCTTCTCCTTGAGCGAGGGCTGCAGGCCGCGGTGCGTGGGGCGGCTCTCCTCGTCCGGCATGGTCCAGCCGAGGCCGGCCCACAGCCTGCCCTCCGGCGGGCGGCCCTTGCCGAACCGCTCGACCCGCCGGTCGTGGGTGAACTGGACCTGGACGACGCCCTCGCGCTGGCCTGCGGTGACCCAGTTCTCGAAGTCGGGGACCAGGTTGCGGGCCACCGCGGGACCGCTGACGGCCAGCGCGATCGCCCGCAGCAGCGACGTCTTGCCCGACCCGTTGCGGCCCGCGATCACCGTCCAGCCGGGGGCGGTGAGCTTGAGATCCACTTCGCGGGCGCCGTGGAACCCCTTGACGTTCCGGAGTCGGACCTGCGAGATGTACATGTGGCCAGACTTTAGTCCGCGCTGATCACCGACTCGTCGGAGTCCGCCGGGGCACGTCGCACAGCGTGCCCCGGCACCGCCCACGGCACCACCGGACGGCGGCCGGCGGGGCAAGCCTGCCGATCTTCGTCCCCCACGGGTCGGCGGGCTCATGTCATTGTGGGGTATATGCACCCTTTGTGCACTCGATCGAGTGAAACCGGGCGGGATGCGGAACCGCACTAGGGTGTTCGCAGTTCTTTTCCAGCGAGGAGCGATCCGCATGGCAGCCGTCCAAACCCGACGCAAGCGCAAGCTTGGTCAGTTCCTCAACGCTTTGCGCAAACGCGCGGGCAAGACCGAGATCGACTACCACGCGCTGACACGGAAGACCCAGTCGACGCTGTCGCGGATGGAGAACGGGTACATCAGTCCGAGTTGGACCGAACTGGGCGCGCTGCTCGGGCTCTACGGGGCCACCGACGCCGAGCGGCGCGAGGCGGAAGCGTTGTGGGAGGACGCGAAGCAGGACGGCACCCGCCTGGTCTACGCCGCGGCGTACACACCGGAAGCACGCACCTACGCACGACAGGAGGCGGACGCCACTGAGGTTCGCACCATCGAGATGATCGTCATCCCCGGACTGCTCCAGACCCCCGCCTACGCGGCGGCGATCAGGCACGCGGGCCGGCGGTTCATGGACGCGTCGGTGTCCGTGGAACAGGTGGCCGCGGCACTGGCGAACCGGCAGCGCCGGCTGCCCGGTTTACGCCTGCACGCGGTGATCGACGAAGCGGCCCTGCACCGGGTCGTCGGCGGCGCCGGGGTCATGCGTGAGCAATTGTCGCATTTGCTCGAGAAGGGGAAAGCGGACAACATCACTATCCAAGTGGTTCCGTTCGGCGCCGGTGCGCACGGGACCATGTCCGGTGGTGGCGCGACCGCTCTCCGCTTCGAGGACAGTGATCCTTCCGCCGTGTACCTGGAGTACGCCGGCGGCGGCAAGTGGGTGGACAATCGCGCCGACGTGCAGAAGTACCTGCTGCACTTCGAGGAAATGGTGAGCGAGGTCGCCCTGTCGCCCAAGGACTCGGCTTCGTTGATCAGAAAACTGGCAACCGCACTAAGGGACACATGAACATCGACAAGACGTGGCGCAAGAGCACGTACTCCGGCGCGGGGAACAACTGCGTCGAGCTGGCCGTCGGACCGAGCACGACCAGCGTCAGGGACAGCAAACGACCAGGACCCGGATTGACCTTTGCCGACCGTCCATTCCGGGCGTTCCTCACGTCTCTCCGGAAAACCTGACCGTCACCGCCAACCCGCCGTCCGCCCCCGGTGTCGCGGTCACCGTCGCACCGTGGGCGGCGGCGATGGCCCGGACCATCGACAGACCCAGGCCCAGACCGCGTTCACCCGTCGTGGTGGCCATCCGGTCGAGCCTGCGGAACGGTCGGAACAGCCCCTCCACCTCGTACGGCTCGATCTTCGGGCCGGTGTTGGCCACGACCAGGACCCCTGGTCCGGCGTCCACGTCCACCCAGCCGTCCCGGTGGTTGTGCCTGATCGCGTTCTCGACCAGGTTGCGCACCAGGCGCTCCAACAGCACCGGGTCGCCGACGACCTCGCACGGCGCCATCTCGTGGTGCAGGTCCACGCCCGCCCGGTCGGCGATGTGCTTGGACTGCCGCAGCACGTGCTCGGCTATGTCGGACACGGAGGTGCGGCTGCGCTCGGTCAGCTCGTTCTCGCTGTCGGCCAACGTGAGCAGGCCGTCGATGAGCCGTTCGTGGCGGGCGTTGACCTCCAGCAGTTCCGCGCCCAGCTGCTTGGCGTCCGCCGATGCGCCCGGACGGGTGACGGAAACCTCGATGAGCGCTCGTTTCACGGCCAGCGGGGTGCGCATCTCGTGCGACGCGTCGGCGACGAACCGGCGTTGGCCGTCGAACGCGCGGTCGAGCCGGTCCAGCATGGCGTTGAACGTTTCAGCGAGTTCGGCGACCTCGTCGCGCGGGCCGGTCGGCGGGATGCGCTCGTGCAGGCCGTGGCCCGCCGCGATCCGCCGCGCGGCTTCGGTGATGCGGTGCAGTGGCTGCAACGCGCTGCGCGCCAGCAGCCACCCGAACGCCACCGCGACCAGCGCCACGCACAGCAATGCGAGGCCTCCTCGGGTGACCAGCGACTCCAGCACCTCGTCGCGGTAGCGGACCTGGGCCTCGCGGATGGCCGCGATCACCTGGTCGGGGGGCGCGCCGCGCAGGTCGCGCAGGCTGACCGCGTCGGTGAACGGCTGGAGCCGGACGTTGAGGCTCTGCCACGCCAGCAGGTAGGTGACGGCGAGCAGGGCGGCGCCGGCGAGCACGAACAGCCCGCCGTAGAACGCGGTCAGCCGGCCGCGGATGCTCCACCGGGCGATCACGGGATCCGGTATCCCACACCGGGCACGGTCTCGATCACCGACGGCTCACCGAGCTTGCGGCGCAGTTTCATCATGGTCACCCGCAGCGCGTTGGTGAACGGGTCGATGTGCTCGTCCCACACCTTCTCCAGCAGGTGTTCGGAGGTCACCACGGCCCCCGCCGCGCGGACCAGTTCGGTCAGCAGGGCGAATTCCCTGTTGGCCAAGGGAATGAACTCACCCGCACGGGTGACTTGCCGGCGGGCCGGATCGACCCGCAGATCCGCCCGTTCGAGCACCGGCGGGTTCGGCGGCCGGACTCTGCGCAGCAGCGCGTGCACGCGCGCGGACAGCTCCACGAACGCGAACGGCTTGGGCAGGTAGTCGTCCGCGCCGAGGGCCAGCCCCTCCACCCGGTCGCGCACCGCGGCGGCGGCGGTGAGCATGAGTATCCGGGTCTCGGCGCCCGAGTCGGCCACCTGGCGGCACACGACGTCGCCGTGCACGCGGGGTATGTCGCGGTCGAGCACGAGCACGTCGTAGGCGTTGACCGACAGGCGCTCCAGCGCGGAGTCGCCGTCGTGCACCACGTCGACGGCGAACGCCTCGCGCCGCAGCCACTCGGCGATGGTCGCCGCGAGCGTCGTTTCGTCTTCGACCACGAGAATGCGCATGCGGTCCATCGTCCGCCGATGTCCATAACCTCCGCATAAGCAGTTCTGGTTATGCGGAGGTTATGGCGGCGCTGGTCGACTGTCCCCACGGACGAAGGAGGGGACATGCGATGCAGCATCGCGCTGGCCGCTTTGGCGCTGGCGCTCACCGCGTGCGGCACGGGCGGTGCCGAGGTGGCGGCGCCGTCGTCGAGCGCGGAGATGAGCCAGGAGGACCGGTCGCGCAGGTTCGCGGGGTGCATGCGCGACAACGGCGTGGACATGCCGGATCCGGATCCGGGCGGCGGCAAGCTGGGCGGTCTGGGCAAGGCGGACCGCACCGACCCGGACTTCGAGGAGGCCCGCGACGCGTGCCGGGAGTTCCTGCCGGGCGGCGGCGATCTGTCCAAGTTGGACCCGGAGATGCTGGACCAGCTGCGCGAGTTCACGCAGTGCATGCGCGACAACGGGATCGACATGCCGGACCCGGACCCGAACGGGGGCAAGCTGGGCGGCCTGGGCAACGTCGACCGCGACAGCCCCGCGTTCCAGACGGCGATGAAGGCCTGCCAGGACAAGTTGCCGGTGCTGGGCCGATGAGCAGACGCGTGCGGATCGCTCTGGGAGCCGGTGCCCTGGTCGTGCTCGGCGCGGGAGGTGTCGCCGCCGTCGGGTTCGGCGGCGCCGATCCGACCCCCGCCAGTGCGGCGGACCCGCCACCCGCCACGGCGAAGGTGGCGGCGACGACGTTGACCCGCACCGAACGGGTCACCGGCACGCTCGGCCACGGCACGGCCACGCCCGTGCCGGTCGGCGCGCAGGGCACCGTCACCTGGTTGCCCGAGCCCGGCGCGGTCATCGGGCGCGGTCAGGCGGTGTACGAGGTGGACGGCCGGCCGGTCCCGCTGCTGTTCGGCGCGACACCGGCGTACCGGTCGCTGTCCTCCGGGGTCACCGGCCGGGACGTCCGCCAGTTGGAGGAGAACCTCCAGGTGCTCGGCTACGGCGGCTTCACCGTGGACGAGTCGTACACCTCCGGCACGGCCGCGGCGGTGCGCGCGTGGCAGAAGGCGCTGGGTGTGCCGGAGACGGGGGCGGTGCAGCCGACGGACATCGTGGTCACCGGCGGTGACGTGCGGGTGGCCGAGTTGAAGGTCCAACCGGGCGGCCGGGCCACCGGGCCGGTCCTCACCTACACCGGCACCACGCGCGTCGTGGTCGTGCCGCTGGAGGTGGGCAAGCAGCACCTGGTGGCCGAGGGCGTGGCGGCGACAGTCGCCCTGCCGGACGGCAAGTCGGTCGAGGGCAAGGTCGAGTCGGTGGGCACCGTAGCCACCACCACCAGCCCCGCCCAGCAGGGCGCGACCGCGACGACCACGGTGGACGTGGTGGTGTCGGTGGCCGACCAGGCGGCGTTGGGCCGCCTCGACTCGGCACCGGTGGACGTCCTGCTGGTGTCGGAGCGCAAGGAGAACGTCCTCGCGGTGCCGGTGGGTGCGCTGGTGTCCCTCGGTGAGGGCAAGTACGGCGTCCAGGTCGTCGAGGGCGGCGCGACGCGGTACGCGCCGGTGGAGACGGGGCTGTTCGCCGCCGGTCAGGTGGAGGTCACCGGCGAGGGCATCGCCGAAGGCGTCGAAGTGGGTGTTCCGCGATGACACCGGTGGTCGAGTTGCGCGATGTCGGCCGCGAGTACCAGGGGGTGGTCGCCTTGCGGGACGTGTCGCTCACCGTGGAGCGCGGTGAGCTGGTGGGCATCGTCGGTCCGTCCGGGTCCGGCAAGTCCACGATGCTCAACCTCATCGGCACCCTGGACCGACCCTCGCACGGCGAGGTGCGCATCGACGGGCACGCCGTCCGCGAACTGTCGGACCGGGCCCTGTCCGCGTTGCGGGCGAACACGATCGGGTTCGTGTTCCAACAGTTCCACCTCGCCGCCGGCGTATCCACAGTGGACAACGTGGCCGACGGTCTGCTCTACACGGGCGTGGGCCTGAAGCGGCGCCGCCAACGCGCGGTGGAGGCGTTGGAGACCGTCGGGCTCGGGCACCGGCTCACGCACCGGCCGCACGAACTGTCCGGCGGTGAGCGGCAGCGGGTGGCGATCGCCCGTGCGGTGGTGGGCCGGCCCGCGCTGCTGCTCGCCGACGAGCCGACCGGCAACCTCGACTCGACGTCGGGCGAAGGGGTGTTGAGGCTGCTGCGCTCCCTCAACGATGCGGGTACCACGATCCTGGTCATCACCCACGACCAGGAAGTGGCCGCGACCCTGCCTCGCCGGGTGGACGTGCGCGACGGGCGGGTGGTGGGTGATGGCTGACCTGCGACCGGCCCGCCTCTCACCGGCCGACGTGCTGCGCGTGGGCGGCGCGGGCCTGCGCGCCAGACCGACGCGGGTGGTGCTGTCCGCGTTGGGCATCGCGATCGGCATCGCGGCGATGATCTCGGTGGTGGGCATCTCGACATCCAGTCGCGAAGACCTCAACCGCCGCCTCGCCGCGCTGGGCACGAACCTGCTGACCGTCGGCCCCGGTCAGACGCTGTTCGGCGAGCAGACCCACCTGCCGACCGAGTCGGTGGGCATGATCGGCCGGATGGACCCGGTCACGTCCACCACCGCGACCGGCCAGGTGGTCGACGCGAAGGTCTACCGCAACGACCACGTCCCAGAGACCCAGTCCGGCGGCATCGGCGTCCTGGCCACCAGAACCGACCTCCTGGACACCGTAGGCGCCATGGTCGCCAAGGGCGTCTTCCTCAACGAGGCCACCGCCCGCCACCCGGCCGTCGTCCTGGGCCACAAAGCCGCCGAACGCCTCGGCGTCGCCGCCCCGAACGAACCCGTCCACCTCGGCGGCGAGTGGTTCACCGTCGTGGGAGTCCTGCACCCGACGCCCCTGGCACCCGAACTCGACACCGCCGCCCTGGTCGGCTGGCCGGTGGCCCAACAGCAACTGGGCTTCGACGGCTACCCGACCACGGTCTACGCCAGATCCAGGGACGACGCCGTGCACAGCGTCCAAGCCAATCTGGCCGCGACCGCCAACCCCGAACACCCCGACGAAGTGGAGGTGTCCCGCCCCTCGGACGCCCTGGCGGCCAAACAGGCCACCGACGAAACCCTGAACGCCCTCCTCCTGGGCCTGGGCGCGGTAGCCCTCCTGGTAGGCGGCGTAGGAGTGGCCAACACCATGGTCATCTCGGTCCTGGAACGCCGAGCCGAAATCGGCCTCCGAAGATCACTGGGCGCCACCCAAGCCCAGATCCGCACCCAATTCCTGGCCGAATCACTACTCCTATCCGCCCTGGGCGGCGCCGCCGGCACCCTCCTGGGCATTCTCGTGACCACGTCCTACGCCACCTACCAAGACTGGCCCTCAGTAGTACCGGCCTGGGCCACAACCGGAGGCATAGCCGCAACCATGGCCATCGGCGCCCTAGCCGGCCTCTACCCCGCAATCAGAGCCGGCCGCCTCTCACCCACCGAGGCCCTCGCAACGCCTTAGCGACCCACAGCTGGGCACTCCGCACAAAACGGGTCCCACCCGAGAAAGGAGGTGATATAGCTCGACCGTGGAAGGCACCCAGCGGGCGGAGGCGATGTTCGGCGGTACCGCGGAACAGGCCCTGCGCGACATCAACCACACGACCAACCACTACTACGCCGCCCGGCGCGCCCCGATCACCTCGGGCACCTCGGTCGCGCCTCCGCTGGGCCGTCTGAACCACAAGGTGTGCGGCCGGTCCGAGCTGGTCGCCGCGGTGACCGACGACCTGGGCGGCTCGATCGCGGTGCTGGCGGCCGGGGGTGGCTTCGGCAAGACCACCGTCGCCCTGGAGGCGGCCCGGAGCCTGCCGAGGGTGTGGTGGGTGGACGCCTCGTCGCAGGGCAGCCTCGTGGCGGGCTTGGCCGAGGTGGCGTTGCAGGCCGGTGCCGACTCGCACGAGGTGCAGGAGGCGTGGGCGGGCCGTGGCGGTTCGGCGATCGAACTGCTGTGGCGCAACCTCGACCACCAGGCCGAGCCGTGGCTGCTGGTCTTCGACAACGCCGACGAATCGTCCGAAGCGCTCTACCGCCGGGCCATCGCGCTCAGCCGGGTGGCGGTCGGCGAAGACCACATGGAGACATTCCGCGCCCGGCATGCCTTGGGGTACCTGCTGAGCGACAAGGGTGACCTCGCCGGTGCCGAGGCCGAATGCCGGTCGTTGGTCGACGACCAGGTGCGAGTGCTCGGCCCGGACTCACCGGTCACCTTGACCACCCGCAACCGCCTGGCCTGGATATTGCGGCACCAGAGCCGGTGGACGGAGGCGGAGACCGAGTTCCGCGCGGTGCTGGCGGAGCGGAGCCGGACACTCGGCGACACCGCGCTCCCCACCCTGAATAGCAGGCACCACCTTGGCCACCTGCTGGCGGCAGTGGGCAGGTTCGCCGAGGCCGAGGCGGAACACCGCGACGTGCTCGCGGTCATGTTCGACCAGCTCGGGCCGCAGCACACCGACGTGCTGGAGATGCGGAAGTGCTTTGCCCAGGTACTCGAAACGCACAGTCGGTATGCGGAGGCCGAAGCGGAACTGCGCGGCGTGCTCGCGGTGCTCGACCCGGACTCCGACGAGATACCGCGACCGTTGTTGGGCGTGCGATCCATCCTCGCGCTAGTGCTGCGCAAGCAGGGGCGACTGGACGACGCGGAGGTCGAGTACCGCCGGCTGCTCGACCAGAGCACCCGTCGGTACGGCGCAGACCACCCCGACACCCTGAATGTCAGGCACGACTTCGGTCACCTGTGGGAGGTCCGGGGCGACCTGGCCACTGCGGAGGCCGAGCACCATCGCGTGGTGGAGGCACAGAAACGCGTTCTCGGGCCGACCCATCCCGACACGCTTCGCACTAGGAATTGCCTGGCGTGGCTGTACCGTGGTCAGAAGCGCTACCAGGAGGCGGAAGCGGAGTACCTGGCGGTGCTCGACGTGCAGGAACGCATGTACGGCGCCGACCACCACATCGTACTGAGCGTCCGGCACAAGTTGGGCCACGTTCGGGGCGAGAGCGGGGATCTGGTCGCGGCGGAACGCGACCACCTGGAGGTGGTCGAGCGGAAGGAACGGGTGTTGGGGCCGCTGCACCCGGACACCGTGATGAGCCGTTACCGCCTGGCCGACCTGATCCGCGAGCAGGGGCGGCTGGCGGACGCGGAGGTCGCGTTCCGGTCGGCGCTGGCGCTGGAGGTCCAGGTCTACGGTCCCGAGCACTCGACCACCCTGGTCACCCACTACCACCTCGCGGGCGTGCTGGCCGACCTCGGCCGGCGGGACGAGGCCGAGGCGGAGTACCGGGTGGTGTTGGAGGCGGAGACGCGCACGCTCGGTGAGGAGCATCCGAACACCGTCAAGACCCGGCAGAAGCTGGCCGCGCTGATGGGGTGACCGGTGCACCAAGCCGGTCACCCCGGATAACGGTCAGGAGCCGACCAGTTTGGCTGCGGCCAGGGCTACCGGGTCCAGGGACTCGGGGGCGGTGGTGGCGTGGTGTTGGAGGTCGGTTCGCATTCTGGGGTCCCAGAAGCGTTCGATGTGGGTGGCGATGGCGGTTGCGGCGGTGTCGGGGGGTTGGTGGTGGAACTGGCGGGCGATTTCGTTGGCCAGTCGGACGGTGGGTGGGGTTGTGCCGCTCATGGTCAGTCGATCACCGCCCGTTCGCGGGCTGCGGTGAGTTCGTCGGCGGCCTCCGCTGGATCGGGCGGCTGGGAGCGGAGGGCTACCTGGACCGCTGTCACCTTGTACTCCGGGCAGTTGGTCGCCCAGTCGGAGTTTTCCGTGGTCACCACGTTCGCGCCGGTCACCGGGTGGTGGAAGGTCGTGTAGACGACACCGACCGGCATCCGGTCCGACAGGACCGCGCGCAGTGAGGTGGCGCCGACCCGGCTGGCCAACGTCACCGAATCGCCGTCGCCGATTCCGCGCACGTCCGCGTCGTGCGGGTGGATCTCCAGCACGTCCTCCGGGTGCCAGGCGATGTTGGCCGTCCGCCGGGTCTGCGCGCCCACGTTGTACTGGCTCAGAATCCGCCCGGTGGTCAGGATGAGCGGGAATTTGCGGGTTGTGCGCTCGCTGGTCGGCACGAACGACGTCGGCACGAACTTGCCCTTGCCGCGCACGAACGAGTCCACGTGCATGGTCGGCGTGCCGGTCGGCGCGTTCTCGTTGCACGGCCACTGGATGCTGCCCAACCGGTCGAGCGCGGCGAACGACACCCCCGCGAACGTCGGCGTCAACGCCGCGATCTCGTCCATGATCTCGCGCGGGTGCTTGTACGGCATGTCGTAGCCCAGCGCCGCCGCCAGCTCGCACACGATCTTCCACTCGTGCTTGCCCGTCTTCGGCGCCATCACCGGCCGCACCCGGTTGATCCGGCGCTCGGCGTTGGTGAACGTGCCGTCCTTCTCCAGGAACGACGTGCCCGGCAGGAACACGTGCGCGAACTTCGACGTCTCGTTCAGGAACAGGTCCTGCACCACCACCAGGTCCATCGCCGTCAACGCCGCCGTCACGTGCGCGGTGTTCGGGTCGGACTGGGCGATGTCCTCACCCTGCACGAACAGGCCGCGGAACGTGCCCGCGATCGCCGAGTCGAACATGTTCGGGATGCGCAGGCCGGGCGTCGGCAGGATGCTCCGCCCCCACACCCCTTCGAACACCGTGCGCACCGCGTCGTCCGACACGTGCCGGTAGCCCGGCAGTTCGTGCGGGAACGAGCCCATGTCGCACGACCCCTGCACGTTGTTCTGCCCGCGCAGCGGGTTCACCCCGACACCGTCACGGCCGACGTTGCCGGTGGCCATGGCCAGGTTCGCCATGCCCATCACCATCGTCGAACCCTGGCTGTGCTCGGTCACGCCCAGCCCGTAGTAGATCGCGGCGTTGCCGGCGGAGGCGTAGAGCCGGGCCGCCGCACGGATCTCCGCCGCCGGCACCCCGGTGATCGACTCGACCACCTCGGGGCTGTTCTCCGGCTGCGCGATGAACGACGCCCACTCCTCGTACCCCTCGCAGCGCGCCGCCACGAACTCCGCGTCCACCAGCCCTTCGGTCACCACGACGTGCGCGAACGCGTTCACCACGGCCACGTTCGTGCCGGGCTGCAACTGGAGGTGGTGGGTGGCCTCGATGTGCGGCGAGCGCACCAGGTCGATCCGGCGCGGGTCGATCACGACGAGCTTCGCGCCCTCCCGCAGCCGCCGCTTCATCCGCGACGCGAACACCGGGTGGCCGTCGGTCGGGTTCGCCCCGATCACCACGATCACGTCGGCTGCCGCCACCGAACGGAAGTCCTGCGTGCCCGCCGACTCGCCGAACGTCTGCTTCAGCCCGTACCCGGTGGGGGAGTGGCACACCCGCGCGCACGTGTCGACGTTGTTGTTCCCGAACGCCGCCCGCACCAACTTCTGCACCACGTACACCTCTTCGTTGGTGCACCGCGACGACGTGATCCCGCCGATCGAGCCGATCCCGTACGAAGACTGGATCTCCCGCATCCGTGACGCCGTGTAGGTGATCGCCTCCTCCCACGACACTTCACGCCACGGATCGGTGATCTTCTCCCGGATCATCGGGCCCAACACCCGATCCGGGTGCGTGGCGTAACCGAACGCGAACCGCCCCTTCACGCACGAGTGGCCCTCGTTCGCCCCACCGTCCTTGTACGGCACCATCCGCACCAGTTCGTCACCGCGCAGCTCGGCCTTGAAGGAGCAACCGACACCGCAGTACGCGCACGTGGTCAGCACCGTCCGGCTGGGCATCCCCAGCTGCACCACGGACTTCTCCTGCAACGTCGCCGTCGGGCACGCCTGCACGCACGCGCCGCACGACACGCACTCGGACGCCATGAACGACAGCCCGCCGGGGGACACCTTCGACTCGAACCCGCGCCCCTCGATGGTCAACGCGAACGTCCCCTGCGTCTCCCCGCACGCCCGCACGCACCGCGAGCACGAGATGCACTTGGACGGCTCGAAGTCGAAGTACGGGTTGCTGGTGTCCTTCTCCAACGACAGGTGGTTCTCGCCCTCGTACCCGTACCGCACCTGCCGCAGCCCGACCGCGCCGGACATGTCCTGCAACTCGCAGTCGCCGTTGGCCGAACAGGTCAGGCAGTCCAACGGGTGGTCGGAGATGTAGAGCTCCATCACGCCCTGCCGCAGCTTCTCCAGCCTCGGCGTCTGCGTGCGCACCTTCATCCCGTCGGCCACCGGCGTGGTGCACGACGCGGGCGTACCGCGCCGGCCGTCGATTTCCACCAGGCACAGCCGGCACGACCCGAACGGCTCCAGGCTGTCCGTCGCGCACAGCTTGGGGATGTCGATCCCGCTGGTCGCGGCGGCGCGCATGACCGACGTGCCCTCCGGCACGGTCACGGGGATGCCGTCGACCTCCACGGTCACCGAAGTCGAGGACGTCGACGCCGGTGTGCCGAAGTCCGGTTCCTTCAAGATCGTCACGGGGTGACCCTCCTTGGCGTGAAGTCGTCGGCGAAGTGCTGGAGCGCGCTCCGCACCGGGTTGGGCGTCAGCCCGCCCATCGCGCACAACGACCCGTCGGTCATCAGTTCGCAGAGATCGCCCAACAGGGCCAGGTTGTCGTCCACGTCCTCGCCGCCGACGATCCGATCGATCACCTCGACCCCGCGCACCGCCCCGACCCGGCACGGCGTGCACTTGCCGCAGGACTCCTCCGCGCAGAACGAGAACGCGAACCGCGCCATCGAAGCCATGTTCACGGTGTCGTCGAACACCACGATCCCGCCGTGGCCGAGCATCGCGCCCGCCTCGGCGAACGCCTCGTAGTCCATCGCCAGGTCCAGCCCGGACGCCGGCAGGTACGCCCCCAGCGGCCCGCCGACCTGCACCGCCCGCACCGGCCGGCCGGACAACGTGCCACCGCCGTGCTCCTCGACCAGGTCCCGCAGCGAGATGCCGAACGCGGTCTCGAACACCCCGCCGCGCGCGATGTTGCCCGCGAGCTGGAACACCTGCGTGCCACGCGAGCGCTGCACGCCCAGCGCCTGGTAGGCCGCGCCGCCGTCGGCCAGGATCGCGGGCACCGAGGCCAACGTCAGCACGTTGTTCACCACGGTCGGCTTGCCGAACAGGCCGGTGATCGCGGGGATCGGCGGCTTCGCCCGCACCACGCCCCGCTTGCCCTCCAGGCTCTCCAGCATGGAGGTTTCCTCACCGCAGATGTACGCGCCCGCGCCGACTCGCACCATCAGGTCGAACTTCAGCCCGGACCCGAGCACGTCGTCCCCGAGCCAACCCTGCGCGTAGGCGATGTCGATCGCCCGGCGGAACGTCCGCACCGCTTCGGGGTACTCCGACCGTATGTAGATGTAGCCCTCGGTGGCGCCCACCGCGAAACCCGCGATGGTCATTCCCTCGATCAGGCAGAACGGATCACCTTCGATGAGCATCCGGTCCGCGAACGTGCCGCTGTCGCCCTCGTCGGCGTTGCAGCACACGAACTTCAGCTCACCTGGTGTGTCCGCGACGGTCTTCCACTTGATGCCGGCCGGGAACCCGGCTCCACCCCGCCCGCGCAACCCGGAATCGGTCACCTCGGCCACGGTCGCGGCCGACCCGATCTCCAACGCCCGGCGCAGTCCCGTCAACCCGCCGTGCGCGAGGTAGTCCTCGGGTGACAACGGATCGGTGACGCCGACGCGCGCGAAGCACAGCCGGTTCTGCGCCCGGAACCACGGCAGCTCCTCGACCACGCCGACCCGCAGCTCATGCGGTGCGCCGTCCAGCATCCCGTCCGCGATCAACGCGGGCACCGCGTCGGAGGTCACCGGCCCGTACCCGATCCGCCCGGCCTCGGTGACCACCTCGACCAGCGTCTCCAGCCACAACATGCCGCGCGAACCGTTGCGGACGACCCGGACGGCCCGACCCGTGAGCGCGGCTTCCCGGGTGATCGCGGCGGCCACGGCGTCCGCGCCGACCGAGAGGGCGGCGGCGTCACGTGGGACGTACACGGTGGTGGTCATGACGTCCTTCCAGAGGGGGATGACACTGTGAATTCCGCGTTGATCACGCCGTCCAGCCGGGCCGGGTCGAGCCGTCCGTGCAGCCGCCCGTTGACCTGGGCGGCGGGTCCGAGGGCGCAGTTGCCCAGGCAGAACACCTGCGCCAGGGTGACCGCGCCGTCCGCGCTGGTCTGTCCCACTTTCACGCCGTACGCGGCCTCGGCGTGCTCGACCAGGCGCTCCGACCCGACCGCCTGGCACGCCTCCGCGCGGCACAGCTGCACGGTGACGCGGCCCGCGGGCTCGCTGCGGAAGTCGCTGTAGAAGGTGACGACGCCGTGCACGTCGGCCCGGGACAGGTTCAGCTCCTTGGCCACCAGCGGGATCACCGACTGGTCGACGTAGCCGAATTCGGCCTGGATGCCGTGCAGGATCGGGAGCAACGCGCCCCGGTCGCCGCGGTGCGCCTCGATCACGGCGAGTACCCGTTCCACCACGGTCATGTGGCCTCCGCCCGCCTGAAGGGTGTTCAGGAATGCATACAAGGTAGTAGGCTACTCAATACTGTATACAATCTGCAAGGAGGTAGCCCTCATGCAGGTGCGTGAAGTCCTCGACGTCTACGGCCGCCGCTACCGCATCGGCGAGTCGGACCACGAGCTGCTGGGCCGTCCACGAGGCCGGATCGCCTGGCTGAGCGGTATCGCCATGCTCGTCACCGGCACCGGCCAGTACGGGTTCGGCGCCCTGGTGCCCACCCTCGAACAGCGGTGGAGCCTGGTCGAGCTGTGCTGGGCGTTCGCGCTCTGGACGGCGTGCCAGGCCGGGATCGCCTTCCCCGCCGCGTGGCTGCGCGAACGCGGTCTGCTGCCACCGCGCACCGCCGTCGTGCTCGGCGCGGCGCTCAGCGCGATCGGACTGCTCACCCTCGGGTTCGCCGACCACCTGCTCGTCGTCCACCTCGGCTACTCGCTGATCGGCGGCGTCGGCACGGGCCTGGTCTACGCGACGTGCGTCGGCACCGTCATCCGCTGGTTCCCGGACCGGGTCACCGGCCGGATATCCCTGATCACCGGTGTGTTCGCGCTCGGCGGCGTGCCGTTCGCGCTGGCCGCCGGCGTGTGGTTCGACCTGGGCAACCGGGCCGTGTTCCTTTCGGTGGCGGCGCTGGTGGTGCTGGTGGTCGTGACCGCGTGCGGGCTGCCGTTGCGCGATCCGCCCCGCAACTGGTGGCCCGCCGACATCGACCCGCGTCGGCGCGAAACCCGCACGCACCGCAGCAACCGGCCCGCGATCCGCCACTTCAAGCCGGGGGAGGCGCTGCGCAGCGGTGTTCTCGTGCCGATGTACGTGACGGTGGCGTTCGCGGCGGCCGTGTCGTTGTTCGACCTGGTGTTCCTCGCCGCCCTGGTAGTCGACACAGTGCCGGACGGCACGGTGTTCGCGGCGGTGGCGTTGGCGGTGCCGGCCGCGTCGGCGGGCGCGGGTCGGCTGCTCGCCGGGCGGATCTCCGAGGCCATCGGCCGCCGGCTCACGCTGCGGCTGGCGATGGCGACCGGCGGCCTGGCCCAACTGGTGCTGCTGTTCGGCGGGCAACGGCAGGACGCCGTGGCGTTGCTGATCGGCGCGGGCGTCGCCGGTCTGGGCACGAGCTGCTGCTACTCGCTGCTGGTCGGCCTGGTGCGCGAGTACTTCGGCGAGGACACCGCGCCGCTGAACTTCGCGATCATCTACAGCGCCAAGGCACTCGGCGGCGTCGTGGGCGTCGGCCTGGCGTCACTGGTCGTCGTGGCGCACGGCTACCCGGGCGCGTTCCTCGCCGCCGCCGTCCTCGGTGTGGCGGGCGCGGCGTTGGGCGGGCGGTTCGGCCACCCCGGACGTCCCCGCCGACTGCTGCCGCTCCCACGTGAGGCGTCGTGACCACCCGGCTGCCCCGGTTGGCACCGGGACGGCACGTCACGCCCGCGCACGGCTGCTGCCTGCTGGAGTTGGTGTCCACGTTGGCGGACGAGGAGTGGACGGACCGACCCGCGACCGTGCACCCGGTGCTGGCGGCGGTGGCCCGGTGTGTGAACGACTCGTGCACCGCCGCAGGCCGACGCGCGCTGCTCCCGTTCGCCGTGCCGCTGTTAGGAACCTCCGGAGCGCGCTGTACCCAGGCGATCGTCCAGCACTGTCTGAAAGCAGCCGGCCGGGAACCGACGTGGCGGACGCCGTGGTGGCCGACGTCGGCGGTCCACCGGGCGACCAGGACGGTGGCGGATCGAGCGGGGGACGAGGGACTGCGCCGGCTCCTGGCCGAGTGCATCGCGTTGTGCGAGACGAAGGAGTGTCCACATGGGACGGGTGACGAGCAGGCGGCGGGTCGTGCGGGTCGTGGACGGCGTCGCCGACGCCCGCGCGGACACGCTCACCGTCGAAGAGCCGCTGGAGATCCGGGTCGCCGGCAAGGCGTTGTCCGTGACCATGCGCACGCCGGGTGACGATTTCGACCTGGCGGCGGGGTTCCTGGTGAGCGAGGGCGTGGTGCGCGATGCCGACCACGTCAGCACGATCCGGTACTGCGCGGGCGCGACCGCCGACGGCGGCAACACGTTCAACGTGCTGGACGTCGGCTTGGCGGAAGGCGTGCCGCTGCCCGATCCGTCGATCGAGCGGAATTTCTACATGACGTCGTCGTGCGGGTTGTGCGGCAAGGCGAGCCTCGACGCGGTGCGCACGAGCGCGACGTGGCCGGTAGCCGACGACCCGCTCACCATCGACGCCGACACGCTGGCCTTGCTGCCGGACGAACTCCGTGCCGCGCAACGCGTCTTCGACCGCACGGGCGGCCTGCACGCGGCCGGCCTGTTCGACGCGGAAGGCCGTCTGCTGTGCCTGAGGGAGGACGTCGGCAGGCACAACGCCGTGGACAAGGTCGTCGGCTGGGGCATGCGGGAACGCGGCCTGCCGCTCACCTCCACCGTGCTGATGGTGAGCGGGCGGGCGTCGTTCGAGTTGGTGCAGAAGGCGGCGATGGCCGGAATCCCGTTCCTTGCGGCGGTATCCGCGCCGTCATCCTTGGCGGTCGACCTGGCCGCCGAGGTCGGCATGACCCTGGTCGGCTTCCTGCGCGGCACCACGATGAACGTCTACGCAGGCCGCCACCGCCTGATCGAACGCTGAGCCCGTCAGGCCGCGATGGCTACCGGTGGCCGGTGGAGGAGGTTCTGCCGGGGCAACTGGGCCGGGTCGACGTGGCGAGGTGGAATGAACACCGGCACTCCGCCGGTCATCGTGATCGACCATTGCGAGTGGTGGACCAGGCTGTGATGCGCGCGGCACAGCAACACGAGGTTGCCCAGGTCGGTATCGCCCCCGTCGGCCCAATGCCGCACGTGATGCGCGTCAGTCCATTTCGGCGGCCGAGAACACCCCGGAAAGGCACAACCCCGGTCCCGGGCGTGCAACGCCTTGCGTTGCGCCACATTCACGGTCCGTTTGGTCCGCCCCGGATCCAGGACTTCGGAGTCCCCGCCCATCACCACGGGGATGATTTTGGCGTTGCAGGCGATCCGCCGGGCCTGTGCCTCGCTCAGGTAGTGGTCGCCGTCGAGCACCGCGTGCCCCACGCCCCGCCGCAACGTCTCGAAATCCACCGTCACACTGATGTGCGGCCGTTCCCCCGCCTCCGACGGCAGGCGTTCATACCGCGAGGCCAAGCCGACGAGATCGCCGAAGGCCTCCCTCAACCGGTGCGCGCGATCTTTCGGACCGTCGGGACGCGGTTGTGACAACGGCTCAAGCATCGCCGTGAACCGCGCTCCGGTTTCCGCCGACAATTCGCCCCAGAATTCGACCCGGCCGCCGGGCAGGTCGCGGACGTACAACACGTCCGCGGGTTCGGCGGCCGGCTCGTCCAGCTCGTCGATCCCGTCCTGGTCGATTCGGTCGCGGATGCGGTCGGCCGATTGCCTGACCGATTTCGGCTCCAGTGAGAGCGCCGCGTCGACCAGGATCGGTTCCGAGTCGTCGGGGAGGCGCAACTTCGTGATCGCTCGCGTCAGTTCACGCAGGTGACCGTCCGACAGGTCGTGCTCGGCCAGCGCCGAGCCGGTCGCCGAGTGCAGCGGTCCCAGCGGTTGTCCGGTCGGGGTGATGACGGCATGAACAGGCTGACCTGCGCGGTCCACTGCTTCGCGTCCGCCGGGTTCGCCCTCGTCAACCGCTGGTAGGTGTCCATGTCCAGGCCGCGCCGCAACACTTCCGCCAATACCTGGAGGCGGCGCAGGTGGAATTCGCGCACGGACGCCTCGATGTCCGACGACGGCGGCGAACAAGCCGTCGTCGGACAACAGGGCGGGCACGGATTCCATGCCTCTTATTCTATTAGAACGGGCATTCGTGGAGCATCACTCGGTCAGGTGTATTTCGCGGAGCAATCGCGCCGTCTCACTGGGCGTTTTCCCGACTCGCACGCCCGCCGCTTCCAAAGCTTCCTTTTTCGCCTGCGCCGTCCCCGTCGAACCGGATACGATCGCACCCGCGTGCCCCATGGTCTTGCCCTCGGGCGCGGTGAAACCCGCGACATATCCGACGACCGGTTTGGTCACGTGCGAGCGAATATACGATGCCGCGCGTTCCTCCGCGTCACCGCCGATCTCACCGATCATCACGATCGCCTCGGTTTCCGGATCGGCCTCGAACGCGGCCAGCGCGTCGATGTGCGTCGTGCCGATGATCGGATCGCCACCGATCCCGATCGCGGTCGTGAAACCGATGTCCCGAAGCTCGTACATCAGCTGATAGGTCAACGTCCCCGATTTCGACACCAACCCGATCGGGCCCGGCCCGCAGATGTCGTCCGGGATGATCCCCGCATTCGACCGACCAGGACTGATCACGCCGGGGCAGTTGGGGCCGATGATCCGCGTCCGCCCACCGGCGGCGACCGCGTGCGCCCAGAACGCCGCCGTGTCGTGCACGGGCACGCCCTCGGTGATCACCACGGCCAACCCGATCCCCGCGTCGATCGCCTCGACCACGGCGTCCTTCGTGAACGCGGGCGGCACGAAGACCACGGTCACGTCGGCGCTCGTGGCCGCCATGGCGTCCGAGACACTCCCGAACACCGGCAGCACGTGACCGTCGAAGTCGACCATCTCCCCGGCCTTGCGCGGGTTCACGCCGCCGACGATCCGGGTCCCGGATTTGAGCATCCGCTTGGTGTGCTTGGCGCCCTCCGCGCCGGTCATGCCCTGGACGATCACCCGGCTGTGCGAAGTGATGAAGACGGCCATCTCAAACCCCCACGGCTGCGAGTTCGGCGGCCTTGTCGGCCGCGTTGTCCATCGTGTCGACCACGGTCACCAACGGGTGCGCCGCCTCGTGCAGGATGCGGCGGCCCTCCTCCACGTTGTTGCCGTCCAACCGCACCACCAGCGGTTTGGTGGCCGCGTCGCCGAGCAGGGTCAGCGCCGCCACGATCCCGTCGGCCACCGCGTCGCACGTGGTGATGCCGCCGAAGACGTTGACGAACACCGACCGCACGTCCGGGTCGTTGAGGATGATGTCCAGTCCGTCGGCCATCACCCGGGCGGACGCGCCGCCGCCGATGTCGAGGAAGTTCGCGGGCCGCACGCCGCCGTGCCGCTCACCCGCGTACGCGACCACGTCCAACGTGGACATCACCAGCCCGGCGCCGTTGCCGATCACGCCGACCTGGCCGTCCAGCTTCACGTAGTTGAGACCGCGGGCACGAGCCGCCGCCTCCAGCGGGTCCTCGGCCGACTCGTCCGCCAGCGCGGCGTGCGACGGGTGCCGGAACGCCGCGTTCCCGTCCAGCGTGATCTTGCCGTCCAACGCGATCACGTCGCCGGACCGCGTGAGCGCCAACGGGTTCACCTCGACCAGCGTGGCGTCCTCCGCCACGAACGTCTCCCACAGTCGGACGATCACGTCCGCCACCCGGTCGGCCACCGCGGGCGGGAACTTCGCCGCCGTGACGATCTCGTGCGCCCGAGCGAGATCCACCGACGACACCGGCACGCGGGCCAGCGCGTGAGGCCGATGAGCCGCCACCTCCTCGATGTCCATGCCGCCCTCGACGGACGCCATCGCGAGGAACGTCCGGTTCGCCCGGTCCAGCAGGAACGAGAAGTAGTATTCCGAAACGATCTCGCTGGCCTCGACCACGAGCACCTTGCGGACCACGTGGCCCTTGATGTCCAACCCGAGGATGTCGGAGGCGGCCTCCCGTGCCCCCGCCGGCGTGTGCGCGAGTTTCACACCGCCCGCCTTGCCCCGGCCGCCGGTCTTCACCTGCGCCTTCACCACAACGGTCCCGCCGATCGACGTCGCCGCGGCGCGCGCCTCGTCCGGTGTCACGGCGAGCACGCCGTGGGGCACCGGGACGGCGTGCGCCGCGAACAGATCCCTGGCCTGGTGTTCGTGCAGATCCACGGCAGAAGGTCCTCTCCGCGCGGTGGGGCGCCGACGGCGAGCGGCGGGGAGTCCCGCGGAACTTCCGGGGTTCCAGGCTCTGGACATCGGCGCGAACAAGGCGTAACTATATGGCTACCCCATACGGTATGCAATCTACAACCGGGCCAGTTCCAGGGTCGGAACCGACTCCTCAGGAGCGGAGCCGGCCGCGATCGAAGGAGTTGACCAGCACATGGCGCGGACAGCGACCGAGGCTGCGACGACCGAGGCTGCGACGACCAGGCCGGCGACGGGCGACAGCGCGGGGCCGGCAGGCGTTCCCGATGCGGGCCCGGAACTGATCTCCGGCGGGCACCTGGTGGCCAAGGCACTCAAGGCCGAGGGCATCGACACGATCTTCACCCTCTGCGGCGGCCACATCATCGACATCTACGACGGCTGCGTGGACGAGGGCATCGCCGTGATCGACGTGCGGCACGAGCAGGTGGCCGCGCACGCGGCGGACGCCTACGCCCGCGTCACCGGCAAACCGGGCTGCGCCGTGGTGACCGCCGGGCCGGGCACCACCGACGCGGTCACCGGCGTGGCCAACGCGTTCCGGGCGGAGAGCCCGATGCTCCTGATCGGCGGCCAGGGAGCGCTGAGCCAGCACAAGATGGGTTCACTGCAGGACCTGCCGCACGTGGACATGATGACCCCGATCACCAAGTTCGCCGCGACCGTGCCGTCCACCGCGCGGATCGCCGACCTGGTGTCCATGGCGTTCCGCGAGGCCTACAACGGCGCGCCCGGCCCGTCGTTCCTGGAGATCCCGCGTGACGTGCTCGACGCGTCGGTGCGACTGGACCAGGCGCGCATCCCGGAGGCCGGCCGCTACCGCGCCTCCACCCGCAACGCGGGCGACCCCAACGCGGTCGAACGGCTCGCCGACCTGTTGGTGCACGCGAAGAAGCCGGTCGTGCTGTTCGGCAGCCAGGTGTGGACCACGCGCGCCACCGACTCGGCGGTCGAACTCGTGCGGGCGCTGAACATCCCCGCGTACATGAACGGCGCGGGCCGCGGCACGCTGCCGCCCGGCGACCCGCACCACTTCCAGCTGTCCCGGCGCTACGCGTTCGACAACGCCGACGTGATCGTCATCGTCGGCACCCCGTTCGACTTCCGGATGGGCTACGGCCGCAGGCTTTCCGCGCAGGCCACGGTGGTGCAGATCGACCTGGACTACCGCACCGTCGGCAAGAACCGGGACGTCGACCTGGGCATCGTCGGTGACGCCGACCTGGTGTTGAGCGCGGTGACCCAGGCGGCGTCGGGCCGCACGGACACCGGCGCGGTGGCGCGCAAGCCGTGGCTGGAGGAACTGCAAGGGGTGGAGGAGAAGGCGCGCGCCAAGCGGTTGCCGCAGCTGCACTCCGACGCCACCCCGATCCACCCGTACCGGCTGGTGCACGAGATCAACGAGTTCCTGACCGAGGACTCGATCTACATCGGCGACGGCGGCGACATCGTCACCTTCTCCGGCCAGGTGGTGCAGCCGAAGTCGCCCGGCCACTGGATGGACCCCGGTCCGCTGGGCACGCTCGGCGTCGGCGTGCCGTTCGTGCTGGCGACCAAGCTGGCCCGGCCGGACAAGGAGGTCGTGGCCCTGTTCGGCGACGGCGCGTTCAGCCTCACCGGCTGGGACTTCGAGACCCTGGTGCGCTACAACCTGCCGTTCGTCGGCATCGTCGGCAACAACTCGTCGATGAACCAGATCCGCTACGGCCAGGCGCAGAAGTACGGCGTGGCGCGGGAACGAGTCGGCAACACGCTGGGCGACGTCCGCTACGACGAGTTCGCCCGGATGCTCGGCGGCTACGGCGAAGAGGTGCGCGACCCCAAGGACATCGCGCCCGCTCTCCGGCGTGCGCGCGAATCCGGTCTGCCGTCGTTGATCAACGTCTGGGTGGACCCCGACGCGTACGCGCCGGGAACCATGAACCAGACCATGTACAAGTAACGCTCTGGTTATGCGACAAGGAGTTTCCTCGATCCCAGCGAGCAAGAAGGAGGACGTGCAATGGGCAAGGCTCTCGATGGCGTCCGGGTCCTGGACCTGACGCATGTCCAATCCGGACCGTCGGCGACGCAGATCCTGGCGTGGCTGGGCGCCGACGTGATCAAGGTGGAGGCGCCGGGCCGGGGCGACATCACCCGCGGGCAGCTGCGCGACCTGCCCGGGGTGGACAGCCTCTACTTCACCATGCTGAACGCGAACAAGCGCAGCATCACGCTCAACATGAAGAGCGACGAGGGCAAGGCGGTCTTCGGCCGGCTCGTCACGTCGGCCGACGTGCTGGTGGAGAACTTCGGGCCGGGCGTGGTGGACCGGTTCGGCTTCACCTGGGAGCGGCTCCAGGAGCTCAACCCCGGCCTGGTGTACGCGTCCATCAAGGGCTTCGGCCCCGGCCGGTACGCCGATTTCAAGGCCTACGAGGTCATCGCGCAGGCCATGGGCGGCTCGATGAGCACCACCGGTTTCGAGGAGGGCCCGCCGCTGGCGACCGGCGCCCAGATCGGCGACTCGGGCACCGGCATCCACCTGGTGGCGGGCATCCTCGCGGCGTTGTTCCAGCGCACGTCCACCGGCCGCGGCCAGCGCGTGCAGGTGGCCATGCAGGACGCGGTGCTCAACCTGTGCCGGGTGAAGCTGCGCGACCAGCAGCGGCTGGCGCACGGCCCGCTGGTCGAGTACCCGAACGAGAACTTCGGCAACGAGGTGCCGCGCTCGGGCAACGCGTCCGGCGGCGGGCAGCCCGGCTGGGCGGTGCGCTGCGCGCCCGGCGGACCCAACGACTACATCTACGTGATCATCCAGCCGGTCGGCTGGAAGCCGATCACGGACCTGATCGGCAAGCCGGAGCTGGCCGACGACCCGGCGTGGGCCACACCCGAAGCCCGGCTGGACAAGCTGGACAAGGCGTTCGCGCTGATCGAGGAGTGGACCGAGCGGCACACCAAGTGGGAGGTCCTGGACGCGCTCAACGCCCACGACATCCCGTGCGGGCCGATCCTGTCCACCCGGGAGCTGATCGAGGACGAGACGCTGGCCGAACTCGGCACGGTCGTCGAGGTCGAGCACCCCGAGCGCGGCGCCTACAAGACCGTGGGCAGCCCGTTGAAGCTCTCCGACTCCCCGGTGGACGTGCGGCGGTCGCCGTTGCTGGGCGAGCACAACGGCGAGGTGCTGGCCGAACTCGGCTACCCGCCCGAGCAGTTGGAGCGACTCAAAGCCATCGGCGCCATCTGACACCCCTCGAATCTTCAAGGAGACGTCATGCCGGACTACGACCGGGCAGCGGTCGAACGGATCATCGCGGCGGTCACCGCCGAGGGGCGCGACTCGCTGACCGCGCCCGAGGGCAGGCTGGTCTGCCAGGCCTACGGGATCGCGACCCCGGCCGAGGGCCTGGCCGCGTCACGGGACGAGGCGGTCGCGCTGGCCGGGGACATCGGCCTGCCGGTGGTGCTCAAGATCGTCTCGCCGGACATCCTGCACAAGACCGAGGCGGGCGGTGTGCTGGTCGGCCTGCGCACCGCCGAGGAGGTGGCGGCGGGTTTCGACACGATCATCGCCAACGCCGTGGCCTACAACGCCGACGCGGACATCGTGGGCGTCCAGGTGCAGCAGCTGATGACCTCCGGCCAGGAGGTGATCATCGGCGCGACCACGGACGAGACGTTCGGCAAGATCGTCGCGTTCGGGTTGGGCGGCATCCTGGTCGAGGTGCTCAAGGACGTCACGTTCCGCCTCGCGCCGACCACCGCGGACGAGGCGATGTCCATGGTGGACGGCATCGCCGCGGCCGAGGTGCTGCGCGGGGTGCGCGGCGCCCCACCGGCCGACCGGGACGCCCTCGCCGACTTGATCCGGCGGGTCGGCGACCTGGTCACGGACTTCCCGGAACTCGCCGAGGTGGACCTCAACCCGGTGCTGGCCACACCGGACGGCGCGACCGCCGTCGACGTGCGCATCCTGGTCGACCAGGAGGCCGCGCGCGAGCCGGTCCGGTTCAGCCAGGAGGAGATCCTGGCCTCGATGAACCGGATCATGAAACCGGCCGCGGTGGCGGTGATCGGGGCGTCCAACGAGACCGGCAAGATCGGCAACTCGGTGATGCGCAACCTGGTCAACGGCGGCTACCGGGGCGAGATCCACCCGATCAACCCCAAAGCGGACGAGATCATGGACCGCAAGGCGTTCCGCAGCATCGCCGACGTGCCCGGCGATGTGGACGTGGCGGTGTTCGCCATCCCGGCCAAGTTCGTGCCGGCCGCGTTGGAGGAGGTCGGCGCGAAAGGCGTGGCGGGCGCGATCCTCATCCCGTCCGGTTTCGGCGAGACCGGCAACCACGAGTTGCAGGACGAGGTCGTGGCCATCGCTCGCAAGCACGGCGTGCGCATCCTGGGGCCGAACATCTACGGCTACTACTACACACCTGAAAACCTTTCGGCTACGTTCTGCACCCCGTACGACGTGAAGGGCGGGGTCGCCCTGTCCTCGCAGAGCGGGGGCATCGGCATGGCGATCCTCGGGTTCAGCCGCTCCGCCCGGATGGGCGTGTCCGCCATCGTCGGCGTGGGCAACAAGGCCGATATCGACGAGGACGACCTGCTCACGTTCTTCGAACAGGACGACAACACCCAACTCATCGCCATGCACCTGGAAGACCTCAAGGACGGTCGCGCGTTCGCAGAAACCGCCAAACGGGTGTCCCGGCAGAAGCCGGTCGTGGTGCTCAAAGCTGGCCGCACCGCCCAAGGCGCGAAAGCCGCGAGCTCCCACACCGGCGCGCTCGCCGGCAACGACAAGGTCTACGACGACATCCTGCGGCAGAGCGGCGTCATCCGGGCGCCCGGTCTCAACGACATGCTGGAGTACGCGCGCGGCGTGCCCCTGCTGCCCGCACCCCAGGGCGAGAACGTCGTCATCATCACCGGCGCGGGCGGCTCCGGCGTGCTGCTGTCCGACGCCTGCGTGGACAACGACCTCACCCTGATGGAGATCCCGGCCGACCTCGACGCGGCGTTCCGCGAGTTCATCCCGCCGTTCGGCGCGGCGGGCAACCCGGTCGACATCACCGGCGGCGAACCGCCGTCCACCTACCGCAACACCATCGCCCTCGGCCTGCAGGACGAGCGCGTGCACGCGCTGATCCTCGGTTACTGGCACACCATCGTCACACCGCCCATGGTGTTCGCCGAACTCGTCGTCGAAGTCGTGCAGCACTACCGGGACAAGGGCATCCACAAGCCCGTCGTCGCCTCGCTCTCCGGCGACGTCGAAGTCGAAGAAGCCAGTGAACACCTGTACCGGCACGGCATCGTGGCCTACCCGTACACCACGGAGAAGCCGGTCGACGTGCTGGGCGCCAAGTACCGCTGGGCCCGGTCCGCCGGGCTGCTGTGAAGGGGGAGTAACGCCCGAAGAAGCAGTAACTCACCGGGAGGTCCGTTGTGGATATACCCAACTCACCCGCCGAACCGCGGTCGGGCGCGGACGTCACCACGCCTCCGCCGGAGGAACGCGTGTGGCGGGCGGGGCGGCTGGAAGCGATGCCCATCAGGAAACTGCCCGACGCCCCGCCGTCCATCCACATCCTGGGCCCGACGGTGTTCCTCGTCGCCCTCGGTGTGGGCATGGGCGAGTCCTACATGTGGCCGCGGCTGGTGCTGCTGTTCGGCCCGGAGATCCGATGGCTGTTCCTCATCGGCGTGACGCTGCAGGCCGTCGTCATGCTGGAGATGGCCCGCTACGCGATGGCCACCGGTGAGAGCATCTTCTTCGGCGCGGCCCGCGTGTTCAAACCGATCATGTGGTTCTTCTTCACCGTCGCGATCCTGGTCTACATCTGGCCCGGACACCTCTCCGCGGGCGCGGCCGCGCTGGAGGAGCTGACCGGCATACCGTGGACGGTGTCGGCGTGCGTCGGCCTGATCCTCGTCGGCGTCGTGTTCAGCCTCGCCAAGGTGATCTACAACCTGCTGGAGAACGTGCTGTCCCTCCTCATCGGACTGCTCGTGGTCGGCACGGCGGTGGTCGCGTCGATGGTGGGCACCTGGACCGACGTCGTGTCCACCATCACCGGCATGTTCCACTTCGGCTACCTGCCGGCCGAAGCGCTCAGCGCCGCCTGGTTCCCGATCATCGTCGGCTCCATCGCGTTCGCCGGACCGTCCGGCATGCAGCAGATGTGGTACACGCTGCACCTGCGCGACAGCGGCGCCGGCATGGGCGCCCACATCCCCCGCATCCGCGGTCTGCGGCACGCGGGGGAGGAGGAGGCGATGCCCTCCCGCGGGTTCATGTTCGACACCCAGGACCCGGACGAGATGGCCAAGTGGCGCGGCTGGCGGCGGTGGGTCACGTTCGACGCGCTGCTGCTGTTCTGGGGAGTCACGATGCTCGTCACCGTGTCGTTCACCGTGCTGGCGCAGGCGGCCAGCCGGACCAGCCCGGACGTCAAGGCGCTGTTGCAGGCGGGGGAACGGGAAGCCGCGCTCAACGCCATGTCCGAGTCGTTCGCCGCGGCCGGCGGTCCCGTGCTCGGAGGGCTGTTCCTCGGGTTCATCGCGCTCATCGGCCTCAACGCCACGCTCGGCCTGTTCGACTCGTTCTCCCGCGGCCAGGCGGACATGACCTACCACTTCGTGCCCGGTGCGAAGCGGTTCCGCATGTCCCACCTCTACGCCGGGTTCCTGTGGGGCGTCATCGCGTTCGGCATCGTCATCCTGCTGTTCGGACCCGCCGAAGGACCCGGCGCGATCCTCGACATCCTCGCGTTCCTGTCCACGTTCGCCATGGGCGCCTACTGCGTGGTCCTGCTGCTGGTGAACAACCGGATGCTGCCCAGACCCATCCGGCCCAAGCTGCTCACCAACCTGATCATCGGTTTCGGCGCGGTGTTCTACCTCGGCATGCTGCTCTACAGCCTGCTCCGCTTCGGTGTGGTGGTGGGCTGATGAAGGATCGGTTGCAGCTCACCGTGCCCGGCGCGGTGGTCGGCGCGGTCGGCGGGTTGGTCGCGGGCGTGCTGGCGGCGTTCGTCGGCCAGCCCTACGGGTGGGCGGCGGCGACGGCGCTCGCCATGGCGGTGCCGCTGGGTCTGCTCGGCGGCGGTTTCGGCCTGCTGGTCGGCACCGGGCGGTTCCGGCTCGGCGTGTTCGCGCCGGCGGCCCTGTACTGGCTGGTGGGTTTCCCGTCAGCCCGGCTGGTGGCCGAGACGTCGACGGGGTTCCTGCTCGGCGGCGGGTTCACGCCACCCGCCGATATGCCGGGTTTCCTGGCCTACCAGGGGATCGTCAGCTTCGGGTGGTCCATCGGCTTCCTGTGGCTGCACGAGCGGATCGCGCCACACTGGCTCGACAAAGTGCGTTCGGGGAACGTGTTGGCGCAGCACTGGTACGAGCGCTACGTGACGCACGCCCGCGTGGTGCGGGAAGCGTCGGCCCGCGCGCGACGGAGGCGTGCGGCCACGACGAAGTGACCGGCTAGCGAAGGGGGCTCCCACACATGGCCATCCCCACCTGGGTCTGGATCGCCACGATGAGCGGGATCGCCGCGGTGATCGCGTTCGACTTCTACCTCGTGGCGCGCAACCCGCGTGACCCGTCGTTCCGGGAATCGCTGGTGTCGGTGTCGGTGTACGTCGGGCTCGCCATCCTGTTCGGCCTCGGCGTGCTCGTGTTCGCCGGTCCTCGCTACGGCGGCGAGTTCTTCGCCGGGTGGATCACCGAGTACTCGCTCAGCGTGGACAACCTGTTCGTGTTCGTGCTGATCATGGGCAGGTTCGCGGTACCACACGAGTACCGGCAGAAAGTGCTGATCGTCGGCGTGGTGCTGGCCCTGCTGCTGCGCGCGGTGTTCATCGCGGTCGGCGCCGAGGCGATCGCCCGGTTCGACTGGCTGTTCTACGTCTTCGGCGCGTTCCTCATCTTCACCGCGTGGAAGATGCTCAAGGAGGGACCGGCCGCCGACGAGGGCGAGTTCCCCGAGAACGCGGTGCTGCGCGCGGTGCGCCGCGTGCTGCCGACCGCCCCGCGGTACGACGGCGCCGCGCTGACCACGCGGGTCGCCGGGAAGCGGCTGGTCACGCCGATGCTGATCGTGATGGTCGCGGTCGGGACCACGGACCTGCTGTTCGCGGTGGACTCGATCCCGGCGATCTTCGGCCTGACCAAGGAGCCCTACCTGGTGCTCACCGCCAACGCGTTCGCGCTGATGGGGTTGCGCCAGCTGTTCTTCCTGGTCGGCGGTCTGCTCGACCGGCTCGTCCACCTCGGCAAGGGTCTCGCGGTGATCCTCGCGTTCATCGGGGTGAAGCTGATCCTCGAAGCACTGCACCACCACGGCGTCGCGTGGGCGCCGGAGATCCCGATCCTGCTGTCGCTCGGGGTCATCGTCGTGGTGCTGCTGATCACGACCGCGGCAAGCCTGCTCGCTTCGCGCCAGGCCCGGCTGCGGAGCGAGCAGGAGGGCGCTGCCGGGTCGTGAGCCGGGGAGCCGGGCGGTGCTGTGGGCGTCGTCCGGCTCCCTCGCGGGGGCCTGCCATCAGGAGACCGTCGTGGTCTCTTCGCCCTTGCTCCGCTTGTCGTCCAGGTACTGCTCGATGCCCGCGACGGCCTGGTCGGTCTCCTGGCGCTGGGCGTCCAGCGCGGTGTCCAGGCCGAGGCCGATCCGCCTGCCGTCGGCGGAGAACCCGGCGGGCCGGGTCAGGGCGTGCTTGAGCTGCTGCCAACCAGGCATGGTGCTACCTCTCTTGCTCTTCGGATTGTGGTGGAGCGCCTTCGCCGTCGGAGGCGACTCCAGTAGAACGCATCTGCACCGGCCGGAGGTGCTACATCCAGAATACAGGCTTTCGTATACAAAACGCTTGGAGCGTGAGGGTCGTCACCTGTACTCGATTCAGGTGGCCTGAGCTGGGCTTCGGTAACCCGATGTGCGGCGCCGCGCGGTGGTCTCGATCACTCCGCAAGGCCACCGCAGCCGAGGGACGCTCGCTATCGCGTCCCCCGGCCGGCGGTCACTTGCCGGTGGTCACTTCGACTGCGAGGCCTCGCGGTGCTCGTGGTAGGCGCTGCGAGTGCGCTCGGTGTGCCGACCCATCAGCGTGGCGGCGAGCTCGGCGTCGCCCTTGGCGATGGCCGCGATGAGATCGGCGTGCTCGGTCCAGGCGTCCTTGCCACGGGTCAACGCCAGCGGCGCGTAGTACCAGCGGACCCGGCGGTCGACCGTGGCGATCATCTCGGCCAGCACGGTGTTGCCGGACAGGCGGGTGATGAACGCGTGCAGGGCGGCGTTGGCCGCGACGACACGCTCCACGTCCTTGGCCTTGAGGGCGGAGACGCCCTCGTTCTGGAGTTCTTCCAGCTGTTCGACGTCCTCGGGCGTGGCGTGTTCGGCGGCGAGCCTCGCCGAGTACGTCTCCAGGACGTTGCGGACGGAGAGGAGTTGGTCGGCCTCTTCGTCGGTGGGCGTGTGCACGAACGCGCCCTGGGCCGGGCGCAGGTCGACCCACCCCTCGGTCTGGAGGCGTTGCAGGGCTTCACGCACCGGCTGCCTGCTCACGCCCAGGTGCTCGGCGAGGTCGATCTCGACGAGGTGCTGACCGGGCTTGAGGGTACGGTTCACGATCAGGTCGAGCAGGGCCTCGTAGACGGCCTGGCGCAACGGCGCGGGCCGCTCGACCTTGCGGGCGGCCGCACTGCTGAGCGATTCACGCTTCGCGCGCCGGGTGGCGGTACCCGCGCCGATCAGCGGCACGTCGGGCTGGCTCACGGTCGCCTCCTCGGGCAGGTTGTCGGAAATGCCCGGTCATCAGCATACAGACTTTCGTATGCAAAAACCAAGCTGACCCACTCGCCGGAGTGGCACGTCGCCACTCGCGCATATCGGCGCCCGGTTGGGCTATCGCCCCCATCTCTCATACAACATACTGTATGCAATCATCGCGAAGGTGAGGGACGTCATGAAAGTCGCAGTTCTCGGAGCCGGGGCCATCGGTGCCTACGTCGGCGCGGCACTGCACCGCGCCGGAGTGGAGGTGCACCTCGTCGCACGGGGCGCGCACCTGGAAGCCATGCGCCACAACGGCGTCCGGGTCCACAGCCCACGCGGCGACTTCACCGCCGCACCGCACGCCACCGGCGACCCGGCCGAAGTCGGCCCGGTCGACTACGTGTTCCTCGGGCTCAAGGCACACCAGTACGCCGTCTGCGGCCCCCTGATCAACCCCCTGCTCGGCCCGGACACCGCCGTCGTGGCCGCGCAGAACGGCATCCCCTGGTGGTACTTCCACGGCCTCACCGGCCACCCCCTCGAAGGCACCCGCATCGAGGCCGTCGACCCCGGCGGCAGCGTCAGCGCCGTCCTCGACACGGGCCGCGCGATCGGCTGCGTCGTCTACTGCTCCACCGAGATCGAGGCGCCCGGCGTCATCCGGCACGTGGAGGGCACCCGCTTCTCCCTCGGCGAACCCGACCGCACCATCTCCGCCCGCTGCCAGGACCTCGGCCAGGCCATGATCGCGGGCGGCCTCAAAGCACCCATCGAACCCGACCTGCGCGACGACATCTGGGTCAAGCTGATGGGCAACGTCGCGTTCAACCCGCTCAGCGCCCTCACCCGCGCCACGATGGCCGAGATGTGCGAACACCGCGACACCCGCGAGCTGGTCGCTCTGATGATGGCCGAGACCATCGCGGTCGCCCGCGCCGTCGGCTGCCGTCCCCGCATCTCCATCGAGAAGCGCATCGATGGCGCCCAACGGGTCGGCCACCACAAGACGTCGATGCTCCAGGACCTCGAAGCGGGCAAGGCGTTGGAGACCGACGCGATCATCGGCGCGGTCGTCGAGATCGCCCAACTCACCGGCGTCGCCGCGCCCACCCTGCGCAGCGTCTACGCCGCGATCGACCTGTTGGGCCGCAAGGCACTCACCGCCACCGGCTGAATTGCCGCTAGCCGAGAGGACCGACATGTCCCCGATCCTCAAGCCGGGCACCTCATGGCCCGAGCTGTACGACCGGTGCGCCAGGATCGCACCCGAGGCGTTCCACCACGACCGACTGCTCAACCACCTCGACGGCACGTGGCAGCGCATCGGCGTGCCCGGCGAGGCCACGTCCCCCGTGGACGGCTCCACCATCGCCGGACCACCCCGCCTCGACGCCGCACAGGCCCAAGACGCCGTCACGGCGGCCGTCGAACAGCACCGCAAATGGGCCGCGGTCCCGTTGAAGGAACGCAAAGCCCGCACCAAAGCCGCGTTGACCGACCTGCGCACCCACCGCGACCTGCTCGCCCTCCTGCTGGTGTGGGAAATCGGCAAACCGTGGCGGCTGGCGACCGCGGACGTCGACCGGTGCATCGAGGGCGTCGAGTGGTACGTCGAGGAGATCGACTCCATGCTCCACGGCCGCACCCCGCTGCACGGCCCGGTCAGCAACATCGCCAGCTGGAACTACCCGATGAGCGTCCTCATGCACGCGATGCTCGTGCAGGCGTTGGCGGGCAACGCGGTCATCGCCAAAGCGCCCACCGACGGCGGCGTCGCCTGCCTGACCCTCGCCACCGCCCTCGCCGTCCGACACGGCCTGCCGCTCACCCTGGTCAGCGGCGGCGGGCGGGACCTGTCGCCGGTGCTGGTCGGCTCACCGGACATCGGCTGCCTGTCGTTCGTCGGCGGACGCGGCGTCGGCGGCGAGATCGTCACCGGCCTCGACGCCACCAAGCGGCACATCCTGGAACAAGAGGGTCTGAACTGCTGGGGCGTCTGGGAGTTCGGCGACTGGGACGCACTGCGCCCCCAGATCCGCAAGTCGTTCGACTACGCCAAGCAGCGCTGCACCGCCTACCCCCGGTACGTGGTGCAGCGGTCGTTGTTCGACTCGTTCCTGGAGATCTACCTGGAGGCGGTCCGCGAGGTCACGTTCGGCCACCCGTTGGCCGTCTCCTCACCTGCCGACGACCTCCCCGAGCTGGACTTCGGCCCGCTGATCACCGATGCGAAGGCCAAAGAACTGACCGACGTGGTGGACGAGGCGATCATCAAGGGCGGCGTGCCCCTGTACCGGGGCTCACTCGACACCGACCGATTCCTACCCGACCAGCAGACCTCCGCATACTTCGCACCGGTCGCCGTCCTCGCGCCGCCGCCGTCCTCGCCACTGCACCACGCCGAGCCGTTCGGCCCGGTGGACACCATCGTGCTGGTCGACACCGAGGCCGAGCTGCTGGCCGCGATGAACGCCAGCAACGGCGCGTTGGTGGCTTCACTGTCGTGCGACGACGAGGCCACCGCCCGACGGCTGGCCGGCGAGGTGAACGCGTTCAAGTTCGGCCACGGCAAAGCCCGCTCACGCGGTGACCGCGAGGAGGTGTTCGGCGGGCGCGGTGCGTCGTGGCGCGGCGCGTTCGTCGGCGGCTCATTGCTGGTGCACGCGGTCACTTCAGGCCCGCCCGGCGAACGCCTCTACGGCAACTTCCCGTCGTACTCCCTCTACCCGTGACTCTTCCCTCGCCCCCTGACCAGGAGGCCCCGATGCCCCGCCCCCGCCCGACGCGGTCCGGCACCCGCCGACACGGTGCGTAGGAGGGTGCCGGACCGACGGCGGCTCAGTGGACGCCCAGCACTCCGTCCACCCGGCGGGGAATGCCCAACGGGTTGGCGTCACGGAGCTCAGCGGGCAGCAGTGCGTCCGGCCAGGACTGGTAGGTCACCGGCGCGACCCACCGCCGGATCGAGGTGGCCCCGACGGACGTGTGGAGCGGGTTGGTGGTGGCGGGCCAGGGGCCGCCGTGGTGCATGCCCCAGGCCACGGCTACGCCGGTTGGCCAGCCGTTGAAGATGAGGCGTCCGACAACTGGCCGCAGCGCCTCGGCGACCTGGCCGGCCAGGGCGTGCTCGGTGTCGGCGGCGTGGACGGTGCCGGTGAGGGTGCCGGGGAGGCGGGGGAGGACGGACTCCAGGTCGGCGGGGTCGGTGTAGGTGACCACGACTGCTGCTGGGCCGAAGTGTTCCTCGGTGAGCTTTTCCAGGTTCTCGGCGAAGGTGGACAGCGGTACCTCGAACAGGCGGGGCTCTACGCTCCAGCCCTCGGTGGGTGCGGTGCCTTCGGCGACCAGGGCGGCCAGGCCGGATGCGGCCAGGCCTTCGGTGCCGGAGCGGTAGGAGTCGGACATGCGCTCGTTGAGCATCGGGCCGCCTACGGCCGCCGACACGGCGTCGGACAGGGCGGGGACCAGGGATTCCGGCGCGAACAGGAGGCCGGGGTTGGTGCAGAACTGGCCTACGCCCAGCGTCAGCGAGCCCACGAACTCGGCCGCGAACCCCTCGGGGCGGGTGGCGGCGGCTTCGGGGAGGACGACGGTGGGGTTCACGCTGCCCAGTTCGCCGTAGAACGGGATCGGGTCGGGGCGTGCCGAGGCCAGGTCGAACAGGGCGCGGCCGCCGGCGGTGGAGCCGGTGAAGCCGACGGCCTTGATCGCGGGGTGCTTGACCAGCGCCACGCCGGCCTGCTGGCCGTGCACGATGCCGAAAACACCCGCCGGGACGACGGATTCGACGATTCGCGCCGTCTCGCGCGAAGTGCCGGGGTGCGACGGGTGCGCCTTCACCACCACCGGGCAGCCGGCGGCGAGGGCGGACGCGGTGTCGCCGCCCGCCACCGAGAACGCGAACGGGAAGTTCGACGCGGAGAACACGCCGACCGTCCCTAGTGGACGGAGCATCCGTCGCAGCACGGGGCGCGGCGGGATGATGTCCGGGTTCGCGGAGTCCAGCGTCGCCTCGACGTAGCTGCCCTCGCGCAGCACCTCGCCGAACAGCCGCAGCTGGTTGGTGGTCCGCTTCAACTCCGTGGTCAACCGGGGCACGCCCAGCGCCGTCTCCGCCTCGGCGATCTCCACCAACGCATCCGAAGACGCGTCCAAGGCGTCCGCTACCGCCTCAAGCACCGCCGCCCGCTCCACCGCGGGCAACGAAGACCACGACGGGAACGCTGCCTCGCCGGCCCGCGCCAGAGCATCGACCGAACTGTCGGACGTCTCCGGCACCGCCTCCCCGACGGGCGTACCGGTCCGCGGGTTGTACCCCTGCACGCCGCCGCTCACCGGCCGGCCTCCTTCACCGCAGTGTCGAACTCCGGGCTGCACCACACGCCACCCAGGTACACCCGAGCGGGCGAATCCGCCGGTGGCTCGCCGGAAGCCGCCAGCACTTCCTCCGCGTACACCTCGGAGTTGTCCAAAGACTTGTACCCCAGCGACTCCGCCTCGGTCAGCGAGAACCACCGACGCGTGTTGTCCGAAACGCCCCAGATCACCCGGAACCCCGGTGACGGCGCCGCGAGACAAGCCTCGAACAGCCGCGCGCCGTCGTCGGGCGACAACCACGTCGACAGCATCCGGAAGTCACGCGGCTTCTCGAAGCACGACCCGATCCGCACCGCGATCACGTCCATCCCGTACCGCGACGCGTACAGGCTCCCCAACGCCTCCAACGCCACCTTGCTCACGCCGTAGTACGTGTCCGGCTGCGGGAACAGGTAGTCGCCGGCCTCACCGGACGCACGCTCGTAGTACCCGACCGCGTGGTTGGAGCTGGCCAGCACCACCCGCGAAACCCCGGCCCGACGCGCCGCCTCCAGCACCACGTGGGTGCCGTTGATGTTCACGTCCAGGATCTGCGCCCACGGCCGCTCCAGGCTGTGCCCGCCGAGGTGGATCACCGCGTCGACGTCCGCGCACGCCGCCTCCATCGCGGCCTCGTCGGTCACCGACGCCGTGACCAGCTCGACCCGTTCGCCCTCGGCGGCCGGCGGCAGCTCGGCGATGTCCAGCAGGCGCAGGGTCCGGTCCGGTGCGGCGAGTCGGGTGCGCATGAGCGTGCCGACTATGCCGGCGGCGCCGGTGATCAGGATTCGTGCGGTCACGTCGATCCCTTTCAGCAACTGTGTCAGCTCGAAAACTCGAAAATCAGCGGCCGAACTGGCGCAGCAGTTCGGTGATCGTGCGGGCGGCGTGCAGCAGTGCTTCGACGACCTGCCGTTCGTGCTCCGGGTCGAGCCGGCCCAACGGCACCGAGCAGCTCATCGCGTCGAGCACCGGGTTGCGGTAGGGCAGCGCGACGGCGAAGCAGCCCAGACCGGGCGTGTTCTCCTCACGCTCGTGCGCGTAGCCGATCGCGCGGAACCCCGCGAGTTGGGCGTGCAGCGCCGGGCGTTCGATGATCGTGTTCGGGGTCAGCGGGTCCAGCCGCGTGGGCAGTATGGCGTCGACCTCGGCCGGGGTGCGCGCCGCCAGCAGCGCCTTGCCCAGCGATGTGGAGTGCGCGGGCAGCCGTCGGCCGACGCGGGAGACCACGCGCAGGTGGTGTTCGGACTCGCGGCTGGCCAGGTAGATCACGTCGGAGCCGTCGAGCCGGGCCAGGTGGACCGTCTCGTTGATCTCCCGGCGCACCTGCTCCATCACCCGGATGGCGACCTGCACCACCGGGTCGTGGTCGAGGTACGACGTGCCGACGAGCAGGGCCCGGACACCGATGCCGTAGGTGCCGCGGCTCGGGTCGAGTTCCACCCAGCCGCGCGCGACGAGCGTCTGCAAGAGCATGTAGAGGCTCGACTTCGGGTAGCTCAGCTCGCGGTGCAGTTCGGTCAGCGTCAACGGGCGGTCCGACGCCGACAGCACTTCGAGCAGTTCCACAGTCCGATCGGCCGACTTGACCGCGTTCGGCCGAGCGGGTGACGCGGGTCCAGTCACCAAGTCCTCCACGGGAAATGTTCCGGCAACACGCTCTTGACACGTCGCTGCGCCGATTCTTACAGTCCGCCCAACACGTTCACAAGTACGACCCCATTTCATGTATCTGAACAGGGCTGTGAACAGGAGTCACCGTCAATGACACCCTCCCGCGGGCGCACCACGGCCACCGCTGTCGTGACCGTCGCGGGTCTTGTCGTGTCCTCGACCTGCGGTTCCCCGCCGTCGAACGGTGTTCCGGCCCGGCCCGAGCGCGACGTGTCGTCCCAGCTCCGGGCCTGCGGCGCGGCACCGTCGATCAAGGTCCGCACCCGGTCCCGCGACGGCCGACCCGCCGTCGCCGCGGGGTCCGCCGACCCGGCGGCATCCGCCAAACCGGTGAATTCCTCGGAGCGGCCGTGGTTGCGCAACTCCTGGACGTGGACCGCCAGGTCGCCCAAGGTGGCCCGGTGACAGCGCTCGACACCCAAGACGTGGGGGCGGCGGCTAGTGGCGGCGGTGCCGTTGCTTCCCACCCTGTGGGGCGGCCCCAACGGGGTCGCCCCACAGGAACCACGCCACGCGGAACGCCCCGGAACGTGAAACGTGCCGCGACCGGTGCCGCGTCGGCGCGGACCCGTTCATCGTCGCCGATGGTGCCCTGCTGCTCCACCTTGCCGTCAGTGTGTTCGCCGCCTATGCGCTGGCACGCAAGGAGTCCGCACGGGGAAGACGTCGATCCGGGCTCGGATCCGCAGCCTCCCCGTGCCTGCCCGCGCCCGGCGAACCGCACGCCGACCGCCGCACCGCCGTCGTCGCGTTCCGACGACCGGGTGCGGCCGGGAATCGTGCTCGCCGGAGCCTTGCCGGCGCCGGTGCCGAGCCTGCTCACGTGCCGGTCGCCGCAAAAGTCCTTCCTGCGTGGGATCACCACCGGAGCGATCAAGGGATGAAGGTCTGGGTATGCAACTGGATGGGGTGCTGTTCTTCCCGGTGACGCCGTTCGACGCGAACGGCGGGCTCGCGGAGGACGTGCTGGCCGAGCACGTCAAGCGCGGAGTGGCGGCGGGCGCGGGCGGCGTGTTCGTCGCCTGCGGCACCGGCGAGTTCCACGCGTTGGAGCCGTCGGAGGTCGAACGCGCGGTGGCCGTCACGGTCGAGGCGACCGCCGGGCGGGTACCGGTGTTCTCCGGCGCGGGCGGGCCGCTGCCGACCGCCAAGCGGATCGCCGAAGGCGCCGCACGGGCCGGTGCGGACGGTCTGCTGCTGTTGCCGCCGTACCTGGTCACCAACCCGGCGAAGGGGTTGGTGCGGTACGTGACGGAGGTGGCGGGCGCGTCCGACCTGCCGCTGATCGTCTACCAGCGCAACAACGCGGTGTTCACGCCGGAGACGGCGGTGCAGGTCGCGTCGCTGCCGACCGTCGTCGGGTTCAAGGACGGGCTCGGCGACATCGACCGGATGCACCGCATCGTGCTCTCGGTGCGCGCGGCGGTCGACAAGCCGTTCCAGTTCTTCAACGGCCTGCCGACCGCGGAACTGACCGTGCCCGCGTACCGGGGCATCGGCGTGGAGCTGTACTCGTCGGCGGTGTTCTGCTTCGCGCCGGAGATCTCGCTCGGCTTCTACCACGCCGTGCACAACGGTGACGACGCGCTGGTCAACCGCTACCTGTTGGAGTTCTACAAGCCACTGGTCGAGTTGCGCGACAAGGTGCCCGGTTACGCGGTGTCGCTGGTCAAGGCCGCGGTCCGGGGCATCGGGCTCGACGTCGGCGGCGTCCGCGCGCCGCTGCTCGACCCGACGCCGGAGCACGTGGCGGAGTTGGAGAAGATCATCGCGGCCGGGCGGAGCCTGTCCGCATGAGGATCACCGACATCGCCATCACCCCGGTGGCCTTCCACGACCCGCCGCTGCTGAACTCGGTGGGCGTGCACGAGCCGTGGGCGCTGCGCACCATCGTGGAGGTGCACACCGACGAGGGGATCTCGGGGCTCGGCGAGAGTTACGGCGATATCGGCCACCTGAACCGGATGCGCACCGCCGCACCCGCTCTGGTGGGTCTGGACGTGCACTCGTTGAACGAGATGTACTCGCGGATCGCCGCGGCGTTGGGCGGCGAGGCCGGGTCGGACCGGCACGGGCTGACCGGGCCGCTGACCGTCGAGTCCACTGTGGACCGGGTGTTCTCGCCGTTCGAGGTGGCGACCTGGGACATCCGCGGCAAGGCGCTCGGCCGGCCGGTGAGCGACCTGCTCGGCGGCGCGGTGCGGTCCGCCGTGCCGTACAGCGCCTACCTGTTCTACAAGTGGGCCGCGCACCCCGGTTCCCCTCCCGACGAGTTCGGCGAGGCGTTGGACCCGCCGGGCATCGTGGAACAGGCCCGGATGCTGATCGACCGGCACGGGTTCGGGTCGATCAAGCTCAAGGGCGGCGTGTTCCGGCCCGAGCAGGAGATCGAGGCGATCCACGCGCTGCGCGAGGCGTTCCCGGACCACCCGCTGCGGCTGGACCCCAACGCGGCGTGGACGCCGGAGACGTCGCTGAAGGTCGCGGCGGAACTCGACGGCGTGGTCGAGTACCTGGAGGACCCGGCTCCGGGCATCGACGGGATGGCCGCGGTGGCGGCGGGCGCGCCGATGCCGCTGGCGACGAACATGTGCGTGATCGCGTTCGAGCACATCGCCCGTTCGGTGGAGGCGGGTGCGGTGCAGGTCCTCCTGTCCGACCACCACTACTGGGGCGGGTTGGCCCGGTCCAAGGAGTTGGCGGCGATCTGCCGGACGTTCGGCATCGGCCTGTCCATGCACTCCAACTCGCACCTGGGCGTCAGCCTGGCCGCCATGACGCACCTCGCCGCGACCACGCCGAACCTGAACTACGCGTGCGACACGCACTACCCTTGGAACGTTTCGGACGACGTGATCACTTCTCCGTTCACGTTCGTGGACGGGGCGGTGGCGGTGCCGACCGCGCCGGGGCTGGGTGTCGAGCTGGACCGTGATGCCCTGGCACGGCTCGCGGAGAACTACCGGACGTGCGGCGTCGTGCAGCGCGATGACACCGGTTACATGCAGAAGCACGACCCGTCTTACGAGAGGAAGCGCCCCCGGTGGTGACCACCGTTGCGCATTTGTACCCCTGGGATGTCGTAGGCGACCCGGCTGCGGTTGAGCGCGTCGTGTCGTTGGGTGTGGACGCGGTGGCGTTGGCCGCGTCTTACCACACCGTGCGGGCCGCGACACCGTTCCACCCTTCGCGCCGCATGGTGGACGCCAGGCACGCGGCGTTCTACCTGCCGGTGCGGGAGGAGGCGTGGCGGGGCAAGCGGTTGGTGCCCGCGTCGCCGTCCTGGATGGACGGTGACGACTCCTATGGGGAGGCCGCTTCCGCCCTGCGTGCGGCCGGGCTGCCGGTGTACGCGTGGACCGTGCTGACGCACAGCAGCCGGTTGGGCGATGCGAACCCCGACGTGGTGGTGCGCAACGCTTTCGGTGACCTGTATCCGTACGCGCTGTGCCCGTCTCATGACGACGTCGTCGAGTACGCGCGGACACTGGTGTCCGAGGTGCTGGAGCTGGGCCGGCCGGACGGGATCGTGCTGGAGGCGTGCGGGCCGCTCGGGTTCTTCCACGGCGGGCACCACGAGAAGACCGACGGCGCGGACTGGTCGGCCGTGCAGCAGAAGCTGCTGTCGCTGTGCTTCTGCTCGGCGTGCGTTGAGCGCTACGACGACCCGGACGGCTTGCGCGCCGCGGTGCGTGCGGGGATCGACAGCGGTGCTGCCGGCGTGGAAGAGGCACTGGGGGATCAGGCCGCACACGTGCGCGAGGTGCGCACGGAGCTCTCCCGCTCCTTGCGGCGCGAGTTGGTCGGCCTGATCAGGTCTTCATCGCCTTCCACCCGCATCGCCGCGCACGCCACCGCCGACCCGTGGGGCACCGGCCCGTTCGCCACGGTCGCCGGGGGAGTCGACGCCGACGTCGACGTGCTGACCATGACGTGCTGGCCGGGCGTGGACGCGTCCGTGCCCGCGATCCGCGCCCTGCGCGCGGAAGCCGACGTGCGCACTGCCGCGTACGTGCTGGCCCTGCCGCCGAAGCCGGCGGACGGCGACGAACTGCTGAAGGAGTGGCTGGCCTACGCGGAGGCCGGCGTCCAGGAGTTCCACCTGTACCACGCGGGCCTGGCCTCAGCCCAACGCCTGGACGCCCTACGCCACGCCGTAACCGGCATCAAAACAGCCCTACCCCCCACCCCGTAACCGCCGTTCTGAACGTTCAACTCGGGGTACGCGAACGTTGGACACGCGCGTTCCCAACGTTGGACACGCGCGTGTCCAACGTTCAGAACGCGCGTGTCGTACGTTCGGAACAGCCGAGTTGAACGTTCAGGCGCGGTGGTGGGCCAGCTGATCGGGTAACTGTGAAAAGGGCGGGGCAACCCGGTGGGTGGGTGGCTACGTCCTCTGCACATGAGAAGCCTTGGAACCGCGATCGGTGCGGCTGCGCTGCTGGTCGTGCTCGCTGCCTGCGCAACGTCCACGCCCGTCGGTCCGGCTGCCGGGGGTCCGACGCTGACCACGTCGGCACAGCCGACGACCTCGCCCAGCGAAGAGCCGGAGTTCGAGAGCCCCGTGCCACCGGGCGCCAAGGAAGTGCCCAAGGACAAGGTGGACGCGACCAGCGTCCCCGAGGGCACTCCCACCACCGCCTGGACCGAGGGTGACGGCAGCACGATCGGCGTCATCGCCCAGGAAGGCGGCTGCGGCAAGGCGAGCGTCGAGATCGCCGAGCAGAACGCCCAGGTGGTGAAGGTCGTGCTGGTCGAGACCACACCGGTGGACCAGCAGATCTGCACCATGGACATCCGCTACCCGCCGCTGACCGCGAAGCTGGACGCGCCGCTCGGCGACCGCCAGGTCGTCCTCAGCACCCGGCAGGACACGAAGTAGACCTTCCTCCCCGGTGCCCGGTCGGCCTGCCCTCGGTCGGCCGGGCATCGCCCCTGCAACCTCACCGGCCCGAGTACCGTCCTCCAGCTATGAGGAACGTCAAAGTCGTCGTCGCCCTCGCCCTGCTCGCGCTGGCGGGGTGCACCAGCAACAGCACCAACGCCCCGCTCGGCTCATCACCGTCGTCCACCACCACCACCACCACCACCACGACAACGGCCTCGTCGCCTGCCTCGACAACGTTGTCATCACCGGCCGAGACCCAGCCGACCGTCCCGCCACCGCAGACCACCGCCACACCGCTCGCCGGCGGCCCGACCGAGGTCCCGGCCGCCCAGATCGACGGCGGCACGCTCCCGGACACCTACAAGAAGCAGGCGTGGACGTCGACAGACGGCCGCACGGTGCAGGTCATCGGCCTGGCCGGCGGCTGCAAGACGGCGAGCGCCGAGGTCACCGCGCAGTCCGGCGACCAGGTCCTGATCACCCTCGTGACGACCTACTACCCGCCCGCCGGCGGCGGCCTGTGCACGCAAGAACTGCGGGACGTGCCACTGAACGTCACCCTCGACGCGCCCCTCGGCTCACGCCGCGTCGTCCTGGAAGCCCGCGAAGACACGGCTTGAGCTGAAGCAGACACCCCGGCCGAGTGACGAGTCTGCTCTGACCGGGTGAATATATGAAAATCTCTCGGATAACAGGGTTCCGGGCGCTGATCGTAATCGCCAGACTGCCCAGCGTGAAGCGATCCCTCAGCCTGCTGCTCGCCGTGGTGCTCGCGGGCGCGAGTACCACCGCACTGACCGCCCCGGCCGCGTTCGCCGCCGACACCAACGGACAGTTCTCCGTGCTGACCTACAACGTCGCCGGCCTGCCCGAACCGCTGTCGTCCGGGAACCCGGCGAAGAACACGCCGATCATCGGGTCCCGGATCGGCGCCTACGCCGTGGTCAACGTCCAGGAGGACTTCAACTACCACGCGGCCCTCTACGCCGCCGACAACCACCCGCACCGCACCCCCACCAGCGGAGGCGTGCCGTTCGGCGACGGCCTCAACACGCTGTCGACGTACCCGTACACCGACTTCGCCCGGGTGAAGTGGAACCAGTGCAACGGCACGGACTGCCTGACGCCCAAGGGCTTCACGTTCTCCCGCATCCGCCTGGTCGAGGGCGTCTACGTCGATCTCTACAACGTGCACGCCAACGCCGGCAGCGCGGACGCGGACCTGGCCGCCCGCCGCGCGAACATCACCCAACTGTCGCAGTACGTCGCCCAGAACTCCGCGGGCAACGCCGTGATCGTCATGGGCGACACCAACACCCGCTACACGCGGACCGGCGACAACATCCGCGACCTGGTCCGCACGAACGGGTTGACCGACGCCTGGATCGAGAAGATCAGGGGAGGCGTCGAACCCACCGCCGGTGACCCGGCCCTGGTGTGCGACCCCGCGAACGTCACGCAGACGTGCGAGGTCGTGGACAAGATCTTCTACCGCGACAACGCGTTCATCGACCTCACCGCGACCGGCTACCGCAACGACCACGCCGCCTTCCTCGACGCCGAGGGCCAACCGCTGTCCGACCACTACCCGCACACCGTCGGCTTCAGCTGGAAGCTCGCCGACCACCTGCGCATGAGCGACCAGGTCGGCGGCCCGCACGGCACCCCGTTCACCGACGTCGCGGCCCTTCAACCCGGCACCGCTGTCCGGACGGTCACCCTGAAGGGCGCATCGCGCCTCGACGGCGTCGGGATCGCACTCACCAACGGCGCCGTGCTCGAACACGGCGGCACCGGCGGTACCGCCACCTCGCTCACGCTCCAAGCGGGCGAGTACCTGACCGCGGCCACCCTGACGCAGGGCCAACGCGACGGCCGCACCCGGATCTTCTCCGTCCGAATCACCACGAACCTCGGCCGAACCGTCTCGACCGGCACGCCCACCAGCGACTCGGTCACCTACACCGCACCCACCGGCTGGCAGATCGCCGGCTTCACCGGCCGTTCCGGCAGCGAGATCGACAAGCTCGGCCTGATCTACGTCCGACGCTGACCGAACCTTTCGTGGACGGGGCGGCCCCGCGCTACCGGCTCACTCGGCGGTGGCGAAGGTGGCCACCCCGTCCCAGGCCAGCCACAGGTCCGTGTCGATCTGGTCGTCCTCGGGCGTCGTGGTGCCCGCCTCGGCGACGTAGAGGCCCAGGTTGCAGCGATGGGCGGCAAGCATGCGGACCATCCACGTGTGGAGGTCTTCCTCTCCGTCCGCCTTCATGCGCGTGATCTGGCGGAAGTTGACTCCGCTGCCACTCGACTCGATCAGGCTCAGCTGGTGGAACCGCGACCCCATGATTCGTCACTCCCTGGTCATTGTCGTATACTCTCCGAACTCGGGACGACTATCTCGTAGGTACAAGATGCGCACAAGTCCCGATCGGGTGATGATCGAGGAGAGTGTGATGACCAGCCCACACCGCAGTGCCGCCCGCATCCAGATCGGCACCACGCTGCGCCGCATGCGCGAAGAAGCAGGCGTGCCCCGGGAACGGGTGGGCGAGGTGTTGCACTGCACGATGACCAAGATCAGCAACATCGAGAACGCGATCAGCGGCGTCAAGCAGGCCGAACTGGAGAAACTGCTCGACCTTTACGGGGCCGACGACGCGACGCGGGACGATCTGCTGACGCTCAACTCCGAAGCCCACCGCCGCAGGCCGAAGAGCAAGATCGGCGGCACGATCCAGCCTTGGTTGCGCCGCATCCTCGACGTCGAGGCCATCGCCACCGAAGCCCTCTACTCGTCGTTCGAACTCATCCCCGCCGTGCTCCAGACCGAGGCCTACGCCCGCACGCTCATGGCCGGCATCGGCCTCGGCGGCGAAACCCTGGAGAAGAACCTCCAACTGCGCATGGAACGCAGGATGCTGCTCACCGACCGCAAACCGCCGCTCCAGTTGTGGGCCGTGATGGCGGAACCGGCGCTGCGGGCGAACATCGGCGGCCCGGAGGTCATGCGCGACCAGGTCAAGCACGTCCTGGGCATGACGGAGCTGGACAACGTCGTGGTCCAGGTGATGCCGCAGGGAGCCGGAGCCCACGCGCTGACCGGTACTACGCTGACCTTGTTCCGGCTGCCCGACAAACTGCCGTCCCTGGTCAGCGTCGACACCCCGTTCGGAGATCATTTCGTGGACGCGGTCAACCACGTGGAGAAGACGAGCCGCTGGTTCGACTACGCCCGTGCGAAGGCGTTGGGAGTCGAGGAAAGCCGCGAACTCCTGACCCGGATCACGGAGGAGACCACATGACCCTGAAGCTGCACGAGTGGACGAAGTTCAGCGGAGGCGGCTCCAACTGCGTCGAGGTCATGCGCACGCCGGACGAAGTCCTCGTCCGCAACAGCAACCGGCCTGAAGAAGCCCCACAGCGCTTCACCTACAGCGAGTGGGACTTCTTCACGCGCGGCGCCAAGCTCGGCGTCTTCGACCTGGCCTGAGCTGCTACAACCGGACTACGACCGGGCTACTTCCGGAACGAGATCTGGAGGGTCGGGGCGGAGGTCTCGGCGAAGAAGTCGTTGCCCTTGTCGTCCACCACGACGAACGCCGGGAAGTCCTCCACCTCGATCTTCCAGACCGCCTCCATGCCCAGCTCGGCGTACTCCAGCACGTCGACCTTGCGGATGCAGTCCTGCGCCAGCCGTGCGGCCGGCCCGCCGATCGAGCCCAGGTAGAACCCGCCGTGCGCCTGGCACGCCTGCGTCACCTGACGAGACCGGTTGCCCTTGGCCAGCATCACCAGCGACCCGCCGGCCGCCTGGAACTGCTCGACGTAGGAGTCCATCCGCCCGGCCGTCGTCGGCCCGAACGACCCGGACGCGTAACCCTCGGGCGTCTTGGCCGGACCGGCGTAGTACACCGGGTGGTCCTTCAGGTACTGCGGCATCGGCTCGCCCGCGTCCAGCCGTTCCTTGATCTTGGCGTGCGCGATGTCCCGCGCCACCACCAGAGGCCCGTTCAGCGAGACCCGCGTCTTCACCGGCAACGCGGACAGCGTCGCGCGGATCTCCGACATCGGGCGGGTCAGGTCGATCCGCACCACCTCGTCGGACAGCTCCTCGCCGTGCACGTCCGGCAGGAAGTGCGCCGGGTCGCGTTCCAGCTGCTCCAGGAAGATGCCCTCGGGCGTGATCTTCGCCTTGGCCTGCCGGTCCGCCGAGCACGACACCGCGATGCCGACCGGGCAGGACGCGCCGTGCCGGGGGAGTCGGATCACCCGGACGTCGTGGCAGAAGTACTTGCCGCCGAACTGGGCGCCGATGCCGAAGTTCCGGGTCAGCTCCAGCACCTGCTGCTCCAGGTCGACGTCCCGGAACGCGTGTCCCAGGGCCGAACCCTCGGTCGGCAGGCCGTCGAGGTACCGGGCGGAGGCGAGCTTGGCGACCTTCAGGTTCTGCTCCGCCGACAGCCCGCCGACGACGACCGCCAGGTGGTACGGCGGGCACGCGGCCGTGCCGAGCGAGCGCAGCTTCTCGTCCAGGAACTTGGCCAGCCGCGACGGGTTCAGCAGCGCCTTCGTCTCCTGGTACAGGAACGTCTTGTTGGCCGACCCGCCGCCCTTGGCCATGAACAGGAACTCGTACTTCGGCTCCACGCCCGGCGCGGTGAACAGGTCGATCTGCGCGGGCAGGTTGGTGCCGGTGTTCTTCTCGTCCCAGAAGTTCACCGGCGCCATCTGCGAGTACCGGAGGTTCAACTCCTGGTAAGCCTCGAAGATGCCGCGTGACAGGGCTTCCTCGTCGGTGCCGCCGGTCAGCACGGACTCGGTGCGCTTGCCCATCACGATGGCGGTGCCGGTGTCCTGGCACATGGGCAGCACACCGCCCGCCGAGATGCACGCGTTGCGCAGCAGGTCCATCGCGACGAACCGGTCGTTGCCGCTGGCCTCGGGGTCGTCCACGATCGCGCGCAGCTGGGCCAGGTGCGAGGGGCGCAGCAGGTGCTGGATGTCCCGGATGGCCTCCTTGGCCAGCAGCGTCAACGCCGCGGGCTCGACCTGGAGGAACTTGCGGCCGGCCGCCTCGACGACCGACACGCCGTCGGGCGTCACCAGCCGGTAGTCGGTGTGGTTGTCCTTGGCCAGGGGCAGGACGTCGGTGTACTGGAACTGAGGTGCCAAGAGATTTGGCGGAGTCACTGCGGGCACGTCGCGGGCTCCCTTGCGCGCTTCGGGTTCCGCCGAACCTATACCGATCACGCCCCCACGTCCTGCTGTCGTGGTGTGATTCGCGTCGTGGTCGACAGTCTCACCAAGCGCAGGCTCTCCGCGCCGGAACTCGATGCCCTCGTCCGCCGCGTCCTCGGTGTGCCGCTCGCGGAGCACGTCGAGCTGACCGACGGCATGTTCAACGCCGCGTACCGGCTCACCGCGGCGGACGGCCGCGAGGTCGTGCTGAAGGTCGCGCCGCCGCCGGACGTGCCGCTGCTCACCCACGAGCGTGACCTGATGCGCACCGAGGCGTTGGTGTTCGGGCTGATGGCGGCGCACGGCCTGCCGGTGCCCGAGGTCCTGTTCCACGAAGACGGCCTGCTGCTGATGACGGCACTGAAGGGCGAGTCGTGGATGTCGGCCCGGCCGCGGTTGAGCGATGCCGAGCACGGTGCGCTGCGCTGTGAGCTGGGTGCCGTGGTGCGTCGGCTGCACGAGATCACCGGTGACGTGTTCGGCTACGTGCAGGGGCCGAACGGGCCGACCTGGCGCGAGGCGTTCACGGCGATGGTGGACGCGGTGCTGGCCGACGCCGACCGGTTCGGCGTGGAGCTGCCCGCCGGCCTCCGGCAGGCCGTCGAGGACCGCGCGCACACGTTGGACGAGGTCTCCGAGCGGGTGCTGGTGCACTTCGACTTGTGGGAGGCGAACATCTTCCTGGCCGGCGGCCAGGGCGAGGCCCTGCGCATCGAGGGCATCATCGACCCGGAACGCGCGGTGTTCGGCGACCCGGTGGCGGAGTTCGCGACCGTGGCGCTGTTCACCGAGGTGGACCCCGACTTCATGGCCGGTTACGGCCTCACGGGCTTCACCGCGGCCGAGCGGACCCGGCTCGACCTTTACCGGGGCTACCTGTGCCTGGTGATGGTCGTGGAGGCCGTGCCGCGCGGCTACGCCGGGGAGGAGCACGAGGCGCGCATGCGGTTCTACCGAGAGCAGCTCGTCGGCTACCTGGGGCTCTGAGGAAACTCTGAGGAACGCGGAAGGCCGGGCCGGCCCCCGACCGCCCCGACCTTCCTCGGCGTGCGACAGCCTCCGCGTAATGGGGCGGAGGTGTCGCATAGCTCGTGTAACGCACGACCGTGCCGTGACAAGCGTCACAAGTCAATCCTGCTGAACGGTGATGTCCCAGCCGGACCCACTCACTGCCAGTTCGCGTCAGCTCGCGTAGGCGCGCAGCTTGGCCGCCCGCTCGCCCTGCCGGAGCTTCGACATGACCTCGCGCTCGATCTGCCGCACCCGCTCCCGCGACAGGCCGAACTGCTTGCCGATCTGGTCCAACGTGCGCGGCTGGCCGTCCTCCAGGCCGTAGCGCAGCCGGATCACCGCCTGCTCGCGCGGGTCCAGCGTGGCCAGCACCCGGCGCAGGTCGTCCTGCAACAGGCCGGAGATGACCGCGCTCTCCGCGTCCGTCGCGTCGGAGTCCTCGATGAAGTCGCCCAGCGGGGCGTCCTCCTCGGCGCCGACGGGCATGTCCAGGCTCACCGGGTCGCGGGCGTGGTCGAGCAGGTCGACCACCTTCTCCGGGGTCAGACCCGACTCCCGCGCCAGCTCCTCGTTGGTCGCCTCACGGCCCAACGTCTGGTGCAGGTCGCGCTTGATCCGGGCGAGCTTGTTGACCTGCTCCACGAGGTGGACGGGCAGCCGGATCGTGCGACCCTGGTCCGCCATTCCCCGGGTGATCGCCTGGCGGATCCACCAGGTCGCGTAGGTCGAGAACTTGAAGCCCTTGGTGTAGTCGAACTTCTCGACCGCGCGGATCAAGCCCAGGTTGCCTTCCTGGATCAGATCGAGCAGCGGCATTCCGCGTCCGGTGTATCGCTTGGCCAGTGAAACGACCAAGCGCAGATTCGCTTCGAGAAGGTGGTTCTTTGCCACGTGACCGTCGCGGATCAACGCGCGCAGTTCGCGCCGGCGCTCATCCGGGAGTCCCGGATGGGTCTCCAGCTTGTGCTGCGCGAAGACGCCCGCCTCGATGCGCTTGGCGAGCTCCACTTCGTCGGCCGCGGTCAGCAGGGCTGTCTTGCCGATCCCGTTCAGGTACACCCGAACCAGGTCTGCGGCCGGTCCCTGGGCGTCGAGGTCCAACTCGGCGCTCGTGGTGGTCGTCTCGTTCCCGACCTGACGGTCGAGGAGCCTCGGGACGGTCATGGAGCTCCCTCCCCCTTGTGTCGCGGGCTGGCAGTGCGGGTCGTGTCGCACTCCGCGCTGCGTTGCGCGGCCACCTTTCGGTGTCTGACACTTGGGGAAACGCGAACCGGACCGAAATGGTTCCCGCTTCCCATGACTTGAAGACGTCACTGCGGTCACAGCGGTTGCGCGGGGAATCCTGAGGATTGGCTGAGAACGATCTAGAGTTCCACCAACACGGTGAACGGACCGTCGTTCACACTCCGCACCGACATCATCGCGCCGAACCGTCCGGTGTGAACTCGGGCGCCCTTGCGGCGCAGTTCCGCGACCACCTCGTCGACCAACGGCTCGGCGTGCTCGGGCCGTGCGGCGGCGGTCCACGACGGCCGCCGCCCCTTCCTGGTCTCGCCGTAAAGGGTGAACTGGCTCACCACGAGCAGGGGTGCGTCGGTCGTGGCGCACGACTGCTCGTCCCGCAGGACGCGCAACTCGTACAGCTTTCGGGCCATCACGTGCGCCTTGTCGGCGTCATCGTCGACGTGGACGCCCAGCAGCACCAGCAGACCGGGCTCCTCGATCGCCCCGACGACCTCGTCCCCGACCGTCACGGACGCCTCGGTGACGCGCGCCACGACCGCCCTCACGCGGGCACCACCATCCCGTGCCGGACCAGTTCGCGGACCACCGGCAGGGCGGCGGCGGCGAGCGCGTCGGCGTCCAGGTCGTGGGCGTAGGCGAGCAGCGCGACCAGGTCCTCCAGCGGGAGGGCGCCGCGGAAGCCGGCGAGCAGCGCGGAGGCGGTCTCGTCCAGCTCGTGCTGCCAGCCGGGGCCGTCCGTGCGGTGCAGGCGGCGCACGACCGACTCCCAACCGTCCTCGGTGGGGGCGGAGACCTCCTCCAAGACGACCGTCTCCGGCACGGTGAAGCGGGTGCTCAGGAGCTTGGCGTTGTCAGTGGCGCGCAGCCAGTCGACCCGGTCCAGCCAGGCGGCGGACTCCGGACCCAGCGGGTCGTCGTAGGCGTGGCGCAGGTCTTCGCACACCACCTCGGCGTGCTGGGCGTCCGTGCGGCGGAGGGTGACGAAGCCGAACCCGATGCCCTCGACGTCGTTCTCGGCGAACCAGTCCAGCCAGGCCGAGGCCTTCGCGCGGCCCTCGTCGCTGCGCGGGTCCACGCCCGCGTCACGCAGCCACGTGCCGACGTACAGGGTGGGGTCGGCGACGTCGCGCTGCACGAACCACGCGTCCACACCGCCGCGCGGCAGCCAGCTCGTGACCCGGTCCGCCCAGTCCTCGCCCTTGCGGTGCAGCCAGGAGGCGAGGAGTTGGCCGACGCCGCCCTCGTTCAGGAAGGACGGCATCTGGCGGACGACGAGGGCGCTGGCGTCGTCACCGGCCAAGCCGGAGTCGCGGTAGACGTAGTCGACGCGGGGCGGGCCGACGACGAACGGCGGGTTGCACACGACCTGGTCGAACCGTCGGCCGCGCAGTGGGCCGAACCACTCGCCCTGGCGGAGTTCGACGTCGATCTCGTTGATCCGGAACGTGCCCTGGGCCAACGCGAGTGCGCGCTCGGACAGGTCGGTGGCGGTGATCTTGTCGGCGTGCCTGCTGGCGTGCAGCGCTTGGACGCCACAGCCCGTGCCGAGGTCGAGCAGCGTGCCGACCGGGCGGCGCGAGGTGGCACGGGCCAGGCTGATGGACGCGTGGCCGACCCCCAGCACGTGGTCGGCCGGCACGGGTCCGCCCCGCTGGTCGGAGTCCTGGTCGGCGATCACCCACCAAGAGCCCTCGTCGTCACCGTAGGGCCGGATGTCCAGCCCCGCCCGCAGCCCGTCACCGTCCCCGCGCAACACCTCGGCCTTGACGGCTTGGCCGAGGTCGACGTCGGGCAGTGCCGCCCGCACGGCGGCCTCGGACTCGGTGTCGCCGAGGAGGAACAGGCGGACCAGGGTGCCCAACGCGCCGGCGTCCCGGGTGGCCCGCCGCGCGGCCTCGGGCTCACCCCGGCCCAACGCGGCGTGGGCCTGCGGCCCGAGCACCTCGACGACCCCGTCCGCGTCGTAGTCGGCGGCTTGGAACGCCTCACGCAATCGAGCGGTGAGGTCGGGAGAAAGATCAGGGAGCACGACGTCATCGTCCCGCGCCCCGCCCACGGGCACCTGACCAACCCCACCAACCCGCGTGTCCTACCTCCAGAACCCGCGTGTCCAACGTTCAGAACGCGCGTGTCCTACGTTCAGAACACGCGTGTCCAACGTTCAGAACGCGCGAATTGAACGCCCAGAACATGCGGACTACGGCGTGATCGCCAGCGCGATGGCCATGGCCAACCGCTGCTCCGGGTCGTCCAACGGCAACGACGTCACCGCCGCCATCCGCTGCATCCGGTACCGCAACGTGTTCGGGTGCACGCCCAGCGCCCGTGCCGCCTCGCGCGCATCGCCCTGCGCCGCCAACCACGCCCGCAACGTCACCGCGTACTGCGTCCCGTGCTCGGCGTCGTGCCGCACCAGGTCCGCCACCGGCCCTCGCAACGGCAACCGCCCGGCCTCCGCCACCCCCGCCAACCGCCGCAACAACACCCGCGCCCAAGCCTGGTCGTACACCACGGGCTCACCACCGGACAGCGCCAAGCACTCGTCGGCCTCACTCCGTGACGCGGCCAACGACGCGGCGTCCGCCCGCCCACCGACCCCGGCCAACACGACCGCTTCCGCAGGCAGTTCACGCTCCAACGCCCGCACCCACTCCACCGCCGCAGCCGGGTCCTCCCCACACGGCAGCACGGTGTAGAGCACGTTGCCGAACAACGCCGACCGACCAGGCCGTGACCAGCCGAAACCCGCCGTGGCCCGGGAGAACGCCAGCAACGCCGCCCCGTGCTCACCCTCACCGGCGTGCGCCTGCACCGCGATCACCCTCAGGTCGGCCGCCGGCAACCCCAGCCGGGCCAGGTTCGCGGCCTGCCCGGACTCCAGCGCCTCGATCACCAGGTCCGCCTCGGCCTGACGCTCCAGATCCGCCGAAGCCCGCGCCCGCAGCAGGTGCAACGCCGCCGTCCGCGCCCCGTCCACCAGTGCGGCCTCACGCACCGCGTCGACCGGGGTGTCGACCTCGACCCACACCGACCCCAGCAGCTCCCGCCCTGCCCGCACCGCGACCACCAGTCGTCCACCCAACTGGTCGGTCAGCTTCGGCACGAACAGCGGCTCGTCGGACCGCGCCAGGTGCGTGAACACCCCGTAGGCGTCCAGCGCCTGCCAAGCCTCCTCCGGCACCCGCCGCCCCAGGATGGTCTGCACCCGCACCGGGTCGACGTCCTGCTGCCGGTACGAGTACGCCAGCACCCGCGACTGCTGGTCCTCGATCGTCACCGGCCCGCCGACGACCGCCGCGATCACGTCCGCCACCGCGAACAGGTCACCGGACCCCTGCCCGCCGAGCACCAACGTCTGCGCGACGTTCGCCAACTGCCCCCACGGCACCGACGGGTCCACCAGCAGCACCGCCGCACCGGACCGCTTCGCCGCCGCGACCACCCGTTCGTCCAACGGCGGCGTCCCGTGCAGCACGACCGCCGCCGCCGACGTCCCACCGACCAACCGCGCCGCCGCGGCCGGCGTCGGCACCCCCAGCCCCAGCAGCACATCGTCCGGCGCGGCCGCCGTGTGCTCCGCCGGATCGTGCAGCGCCACCCCGCGCAACTCCACGTCCCGCCCCCGTGGCGCGCAGCTCAGGTGCGTGCCGAGGCTCCCCAGCACGTCCACCAGTCGATCAAGGGCGACCACAGCCGGATCGTACGGTCAGCCGGACCTGGGCGCGGCGGTTGTGAATGTGCACCCGGTAGGTATCGGCCGGGCGCACGCGGTGGGACGATGGGGGCATGGTTAGTCCCGAGCGCGACGGCACACCGGTGCTCATCACGGAGGCAGAGCCCTCCTTCGAGGAGCAGCACGCCGCGCGCAAGCGCAAGTACGCGATCATGATGGGCGCGCGCATCCCGTGCCTCATCCTGGCGATGGTCTTCTACCAGACCTGGTGGCTGGCCTTGGCGTTCATCGTGCTGTCCGTCCCGCTGCCGTGGATGGCCGTGCTCATCGCGAACGACCGGCCTCCCCGCAAGGCGGAGAAGGCCAACCGTCTGGTCAAGCGGAACCGCGCCATCGAGGCGCGGCCCCATCACGTCATCGAAGGCTGACCCGCAGGCCGGCGCGAAGGTCCACCGGACGGCTGCGCGCCCACCGCGGACACCGCACGGGCCGCCGCACGAACCCCGCCGAGCAGTGCGTCCAGCCTTGACGCCCCGGACAGCCACGCCGCCAGCAACCCGGCGTCGAACGCGTCACCGGCCCCGGTCGAGTCCACGCACTCGACGTCCTCGGCCGGCACGGACACCACACCGTCCCGGTCCACCCAGCTCGCGCCGTCCGCTCCGGACGTCAACGCCACCGCGCCCACCACGTCCAGCAGCGCCGTGGCCGACGCGGGCGCCGCGGACCCGGTGAGCGCCACCAGCTCCTCGGTGTTGGGCAGCAGCAGGTCCACCCCGCGCACGTCGTCCAGGAACCCGTCGTAGATCAACGCCGCCGACTGCGGATCGACCGACGTGGTCAGCCCCGCCTCCCGGGCCGCACGCAGCACCGCCAACCCGGCCGGCCGGGACGACGCGTCCAGCAGCACGTAGCCGGAAAGGTGCAGGTGCGAGGCGTCGCGCAACAGACCCGGGTCCAGGTCGCCGGGGGAGAACCGGGCGTTGGCGCCGCGATCGGGCAGCATGCTGCGCTGACCGGTGTCGTCCACCAGCACCACCACGCAGCACGTCGCCGCCTCGGTGTCGACGGCGAACGCGCACCGCACCCCGGCCGTCGTCAGCTCGGTGTGCACCTGCCGTCCCGCCGAGTCCGCGCCGACCCGTGCCACGAGCACCGGCGACGCGCCGCACGCGGCCAGCCACACCGCCGTGTTCGCGCCCGCGCCACCGGGCTCGATGGTCACCGAGGCCCGCGAGTCGCCGCCGTGCACGATCGGACCCGTGTGCCGGGCCACCACGTCCAGCCCGGCGTCCCCGACGACCACGATCCCCGTCACGCCGCCAGCTCCACGGCCACCGCCGCGGCCAGCGTGGCGTTCGACACGACCAGGGCTTCGTTCGCGTCCAGGCTCACCCCGCCGCTCGCGGTGTGGAAGTGCTCCAGCAGCACCGGCGTGACCTCCTTGCCGTGCACGTCACGTTCGCGCAGCAGCTCCAGGCCCTCGGTCAGCAGCCGTTCGTGCAGGTCGGCGTCCATCTCGAAGTCGACCGGGATGGGGTTGGCCAGCAGCACGCCCGCCGATCCCGGCACCCCGCGATGCGCCGCCACCACCGCGGCCGCGTCGCGCACCGAATCGACCCGCCACGGCACGTCGAACTCCGATTCGCGCCGGTAGAACGCGGGGAACCGGTCCGTGCCGAAGCCCAGCACCGGGACCGAGCGGGTCTCCAGCAGCTCCAGCGTCGCGCCCATGTCGAGGATCGACTTCACACCTGAGCACACGATCAGCACCGGCGTGGTCGCCAACACGTCCAGGTCGGCGGAGACGTCCCACGTCTCCCGCGCGCCCCGGTGCACGCCGCCCAGGCCACCGGTGGCGAACACCCCGATCCCGGCCGCGTGCGCCAGCGCGGCCGTGCTCGCGACCGTGGTCGCGCCGTCGCGCTTCAACGCGTACGCCGCGCCGAGGTCCCGCCGCGACAGTTTCACCAGGTCGTTGGCCGGATTGCAGACGAAGTCCAGTTCACCGGAGGTCAGCCCGATCTTCGGCACGCCGCCGAGCACGGCGATCGTGGCCGGCACCGCGCCCGCGGCGCGCACCACGCCTTCGAGCCGTTCGGCGACCTCGCGGTTGCGGCCGGGCGGTAGCCCGTGGGACAGGATCGTGCTCTCCAACGCGACCACCGGCCGGTTCTCGGCCAGGGCGGATCGGACCTCTTCGGTGACGCTCGGCGTGCTCACGAGGGGCCATCATCCCAGGTACGCTGTCCGCGTGAGCACGCAGACTCTGCCCGAGGTGGAGACCCGGCCGGAAGGCACGGACCACACCGGGGACGACACCCCGAAGATGTTCCACTACGTGCGCAAGGCCAAGATCGCGGAAAGCGCGGTCATGGGCACGCACGTGGTAGCGCTGTGCGGTGAGGTCTTCCCGGTGACGAAGTCGCCCAAGCCAGGCTCTCCCGTCTGCCCGGACTGCAAAAAAATCTACGACGGCCTCCCCAAGGGCGGCGGCGGCGAGTAACCCCCCGCCCAAACGCCCCCAACCCCCCCCGGCGCGCCACCAACGCGCGCCGGGCCAAAGCCCTACCCACCCAACCCCAAGCTTCGCCCCCTCAAACCCGAGAGCCGAACCTCCAAGTCCCGAGACGCGAACGTACGACTCTCGCGTTCTGAACGTTCGACTCTCGCGACGTGAAGGTTCGACTCTCGCGCGTGTCCAACGTTCGGAATGCGCGTGTCCAACGTTCGGAACGGGCGAGTTGAGCGCTCAGGTGCCGCGTGAGCCGGGGGTGGGACGGCGTGCCGTGCCCTTCACCGGCAGCGGCACGGTGTGGTTGGTGTCGGCGGGTGACGGTGCGGTGTGGTTGGTGGCCGTGGGTGACGGGGGCGACGGTGTGGTGCCGCTCGGCCACGTCTGATTGCCCTCGTCCGAACGGATGCGCTCGGCCGCACGCTCGATCTCCAGCCGCTGCCACCGCCGCCGCTGCCGCCGGGTCATCCGCGCCGGCCACATCTCCTGCAACGCGCTGTTGAAGTAAGCCCCGATCGTGATCGCCAGCCCGATCAAGTACGCGAACAGCAGGAACGCGATCGGCGTCGCCAACGCCCCGTACGTGTACCCGGTGGTCGTGATCCACTGGATGTACAGACGCAGCCCGATGGACGACAGCAGGAACACCGCCATCGCCAGCACGGCCCCCGGCACGAGCCGGTGCCAGGGCAGCTTGTTCGGCAGCGACAGCTTGTACAACGTCGCCAACGCCACCACCAGCAACACCGCGATGCCCGGGTAGTAGAACGCGCTCAGCCAGACCCCGATCGTCGGCTGCCAGGACGTCGGGAAGATCTCCGTCAGCAACTCCGGCCCCAGCGCCAGCACCGGCAGGCCGATGATCAACAGCACCAGGCTCGCCATGTACAGCAGCAGCGCGAAGATCCGCTGCCACACCTCGTTGCGCACCCCGTACTGGTCGTGCGCCGCGGTGATCGCGTCCACGAACGACGACATCGCCGACGACCCCGCCCACAGCGAGATCAGGAACCCGACCGAGACGATCTCACCCTTCCCGGTGGTCAGGATCTGGTCGACGGTGGGCACGATCACCCCGTTGACCACGTCCTGGCTGAAGATCGTCCGGCACGTGGAGATGATCCGGTCCTTGACCGCGCTCACGACCTCCGGCCCGAACCAGTCGCCGAGGTACCCGAGACTGCCCAGCAACCCCAGCAGCAGCGGCGGGAACGACAGGATCTGCCAGAACGCCGCCTCGGCCGCCTCGGAGAAGATGCTCCCCTCCCACGCCTTGGACAGCGTGCGCGCCAACAGACGCAGGGGTCCTTTGCGACCCGCGCTGCGTGCTGTGTCGTCCCTCGGCGAACCCATCGCAACATCAAGCATGGTGCATGCCGGGTGATTTCGCGGCATCGGCGCCCGTACGTCGTAGCGGCAGCGGGTAGGCTGTCGATGCCCTCGACGGTCACCCGCACCGAGGGCATTTGCGTGTCCACCACCGCAACACCGCCGCAGCACCAGTGCGGCACCCCCGCGGCACCGCCGCTGATCAGCGCAGAAAGGGTTCGAGGTTGTCGCAACCGCAAGTCGCCACGACCACCCGACCCCTCCGCGCCTGGCAGCGCCGCGCGCTGACCAAGTACCTGGCGGCCAAGCCCAAGGACTTCCTGGCCGTCGCCACGCCCGGCGCGGGCAAGACGACGTTCGGCCTGCGCGTCGCCGCCGAGTTGCTGGCCGACCGCACGATCGAGACGGTCACGATCGTCACGCCCACCGAGCACCTCAAGCACCAGTGGGCGCAGGCGGCGGCCGACGTCGGCATCGCGATCGACTCGAACTTCCGCAACACCAACGCGATGACCTCCCGCGACTACCACGGCGTGGCCCTCACCTACGCCCAGGTGGCCGCGCACCCGATGCTGCACCGCGTCCGCACCGAGAACCGGAAGACGCTGGTGCTGCTCGACGAGATCCACCACGGCGGCGACGCCAAGTCGTGGGGTGACGCGATCCGCGAGGCGTTCACGCCCGCCGTGCGCCGCATGTGCCTGACCGGGACGCCGTTCCGCTCGGACGACTCGCCGATCCCGTTCATCAGCTACGAGCCGGGCCCGGACGGCGTCCAGCGCAGCCGCGCGGACCACTCCTACGGCTACGCGGACGCGTTGCGTGACGGCGTCGTCCGGCCGGTGATCTTCCTGGCCTACTCGGGTGAGGCGAGCTGGCGCACCAGCGCGGGCGAGGAGTTCTCCGCCCGGCTCGGCGAGCCGTTGACGCAGGAGCAGACCGCGCGGGCGTGGCGGGTGGCGTTGGACCCGACCGGCGAGTGGATGCCGTCGGTGCTCAAGGCCGCCGACATGCGCCTGACCCAGCTGCGCAACGGCGGTATGCCGGACGCGGGCGGCCTGGTGATCGCGACCGACCAGACCGTGGCCAAGGCCTACGCCGAGATCCTGAAGCGGCACACCGGCCACGACGCGACCCTGGTGCTCTCCGACGACCCGAAGGCGTCCGGCCGGATCGCCGAGTTCGCCGCCTCTCAGGAACGGTGGCTGATCGCGGTCCGCATGGTGTCCGAGGGCGTGGACGTGCCGCGGCTGGCTGTCGGCGTCTACGCCACCAGCGCCTCGACGCCCCTGTTCTTCGCCCAGGCGGTCGGCCGGTTCGTGCGGCAGCGTGCCAGGGGTGAGACGGCCAGCGTGTTCCTGCCCAGCGTGCCGGTGCTGCTCGGCCTGGCCAGCGAGCTGGAGCAGCAGCGCGATCACGTGCTGGGCAAGCCGCACCGGGAGAAGGACGGCTGGGACGACGAGCTGTTGGCGCAGGCCAACCAGGCCAAGGACGAGCCGGGCGAGGAGGAGAAGGCGTTCACCGCGCTGGGCGCCTCCGCCGAACTCGATCAGGTGATCTACGACGGCTCGTCGTTCGGCACGGCCGCGTTCGCGGGCAGCGACGAGGAGCAGGAGTACCTGGGTCTGCCGGGTCTGCTGGAGCCGGACCAGGTGCGCGCGCTGCTGCGTCAGCGGCAGGAGAAGCAGCTGGTCGAGGCCAGCAAACGGCCGGTCGCCGCAGCGCCGCCGCCCGCGCAGACGCGCCCGGCGAGCGTGCAGGAACGGCTGGCGCAGCTGCGCAAGGAGCTCAACACCCTGGTGGCCATGCACCACCACCGCACCAAGAAACCGCACGGCAAGATCCACAACCAGCTGCGCGAGTACTGCGGCGGCCCGCCGACCGCGATGGCCAGCATCGAGCAGCTCGAAGAGCGGATCGCCACCCTGCGCTCGTGGTGACACCACGTAAACAACTGCGCCATTAGACGTAGTCAGATGTCGGTCCGGTTACCTCTCCGTTAGCGCATCGTGCCTTCTTTACCGGTCAAGTGTGCTTCCGGTCACCGCCTGTCCCGGCATACGTTGTGCGCCACAACATTTTCGCTCCTGCGTGAAAGGGATGGCGGATGCGCAGCAAGAGCCTCGCTCTCATCGCCGTTGGCACCGGCCTTGCCGTGGCCATGACGGCATGTGGCGCCAACACGTCCACCGGTGGCAACACCACGGACACCAACACCAACAGCGGCTCGGGCGGCGCGAAGGTCGGCGTCATCCTCCCTGAGACCGCCAGCTCCGCGCGCTGGGAAGGCTTCGACAAGCCGCTCCTGGCGGCGGCGCTCAAGGCCGAAGGCCTCGACCCGGACATCCAGAACGCCCAGGGTGACGTGCAGAAGTTCTCCACGCTCGCCGACGGCATGATCAACGCCGGGGTCAAGGTGCTGATCATCGCCACGCCGAACAGCGAGATCGGCGCGACGGTCGCCAAGAAGGCCGAGGCGTCCGGCATCGCGGTCATCGACTACGACCGGCTGAACCTGGGCGGCAGCTCGAAGTACTACGTCTCGTTCGACAACGAGGCGGTCGGCGCACTGCAGGGCGAGGGCCTGGTCCAGGGCCTGGCCGCGCTCGCGCCGGGCAAGAAGCCCGCCGAGATCATCGAGATCGAGGGCGCGCCGACGGACAACAACGCCACGCTGTTCTACAACGGCCAGCAGAAGGTCCTCAAGCCCAAGTACGACTCGGGCGACCTCAAGCTGGTCCGGTCCCAGCCGATCGACAACTGGGACAACCAGAAGGGCGGCACCACCTTCGAGCAGATCCTGACCGGCAACGGCCAGAAGGTCGACGGCGTCGTCGCCGCCAACGACGGCCTCGCGGGTGCGGTCATCACCGTGCTGAAGAAGTACGGCCTGAACGGCAAGGTGCCGGTCACCGGCCAGGACGCCACCCCGGAGGGCCTGCAGGCCATCCTGCGCGGCGACCAGTTCATGACCGTGTTCAAGCCGATCAACGACCAGGCCGAGGCCACCGCCCAGCTGGCCGCCGCGCTGGCCAAGAACGACACCGCCGCCGCCGACAAGCTGGCGTCGGGCGTCACCAAGGACACCAAGGCCAACCGCGACGTCAAGTCGGTGCTGCTGCCCGCGCAGCTGATCACCAAGGACAAGGTCAAGACCGTCGTGGACGCGGGCTTCGTCAAGGCCGCCGACATCTGCGGCGGCGACCTGGCCACCGTCTGCACCGAGCTCGGCATCAAGTAGTCCAACTCGCGCCGGAGCGGGGTGTGGGAGACGCACCCCGCCCCGGCGCGCCCACCCGTGTGTGGGAAAAACCGGGTTAGACGGAGGAAATCCAGTGAGCGAGCCGATCCTCGAACTGCGCGGCATCAACAAGAGTTTCGGTCCCGTGCACGTCCTGCACGACATCGATTTCGACGTGCACCCCGGCCAGGTCACCGCCCTCGTCGGGGACAACGGCGCGGGCAAGTCGACGTTGGTCAAGTGCATCGCGGGCATCCACCCGATGGACTCGGGCCAGGTCCTGTTCAACGGCGAGGAAGTGCACATCCACGGCCCGCGCGACGCCGCGCACCTGGGCATCGAGGTCGTCTACCAGGACCTCGCGCTGTGCGACAACCTCGACATCGTGCAGAACATGTTCCTGGGCCGGGAACGCGGCAAGCTGGGGCTGCTCGACGAGGCGGACATGGAGCAGGCCGCCCGCAAGACGCTGACCTCGCTGTCGGTGCGCACGGTCAAGTCGGTGCGCACGCAGGTCGCGTCGCTGTCCGGCGGCCAGCGGCAGACCGTGGCGATCGCCAAGGCCGTGCTGTGGAACAGCAAGGTCGTGCTGCTGGACGAGCCGACCGCGGCGCTGGGCGTCGCGCAGACCCGCCAGGTCCTCGACCTGGTGCGCAGGCTCGCCGAGCAGGGCTTGGGCGTCGTGCTGATCAGCCACAACATGAACGACGTGTTCGAGGTCGCGGACCGCATCGCCTGCCTGTACCTGGGCCGGATGGCCGCCGAGGTGAACACCAAGGACGTCACGCACGGTCAGGTGGTCGAGCTGATCACCGCCGGTCGCTCCGGGGACCTGGGCATCGCCCGACCCGAGACCGCCACCATCTGATGCCGCCGCGCAAGCTCCCCACGACGAGGAACGCAGCATGACCAACACCACCAGCGAGACGTCCCCGCAGGACACCCCTCCGGGCGCCGCTATCTCCGACTTCGGCATCGACACCACCTCCCAGTCCACCGGCGAGGCGGCACGCGACTACCTGGCCCGGCTGCGCGGCGGCGAGCTGGGCTCCCTGCCCGCACTGCTCGGCCTGGTCGTGCTGCTGATCGTGTTCAGCTCGCTGGCCGACAGCTTCCTGACCCTGGGCAACATCGCCAACCTCCTCGCGCAGGGCGCGAGCGTCGTCATCATCGCCATGGGCCTGGTGTTCGTGCTGCTCCTGGGCGAGATCGACCTGTCCGCCGGCACCGCGTCCGGCGTCTGCGCCTCGGTGATGGCGCTGCACTTGGTCCGGGGCGGCAACCTGCTCGGCGGCATGGGCGACACCGTCTTCTACCTGTTCTGCGGCCTGCTGCTGCTGGCCGCCGTGCTCGCCGCGCTGATGCGGATCTGGGCGGGCACGGCGTTGTCCCTCGTTGCGCTGGGCATCGCCGCGTTCGGCGTCCCGGCCAACGCGTGGGTCGAGATGCTGCTGGCCGTCAGCGTCGGCACCGCCATCGGCTGCATCACCGGCTTCCTGGTCGCCCGCGTCGGCATCCCGTCGTTCGTGGTGACCCTGGCGCTGTTCCTGGCCTGGGGCGGCGTCATCCTCCAGTTCATCGGCGAGGGCGGCACGCTGGGCCTGCGCGACGACACCCTGTTCAACGTCGCCAACGGCAACCTGAGCACCGCGGGCTCGTGGGCGCTGTTCGTCATCGCCGGCGGCGGCTACGCGGCGGTCGTCCTCGGCCGCCACTTCAGCAGGCTGCGCCGCGGCCTGGTCGCGTCGCCGACCCCGGTGGTGCTGGTCAAGGTCGGCGTGGTCGTCGTGCTGGCCGCGGTGGCCACCTACGCGTTGACGCTCAACCGCTCCCAGAGCAGCCTCGTGGTGATCACCGGCGTGCCGTTCGTGGTGCCGATCGTGCTGGTGCTGCTGGTCATCGGCACGTTCGTGCTCGAACGCACCCGCTACGGCCGGCACGTCTACGCCGTTGGCGGCAACCAGGAAGCCGCCCGCCGCGCCGGTATCAACGTGGCGCAGATCCGGATGAGCGTGTTCGTCATCGCCTCCTCGCTGGCGGCCATCGGCGCGATCGTCTACTCGTCGAAGGTCGGCTCGGTCGACCCGAACGCCGGTGGCGGCAACACGCTGCTCATGGCGGTCGGCGCGGCCGTCATCGGTGGCACGTCGCTGTTCGGCGGCAAGGGCCGGCTGCGCGACGCGGTCATCGGTGGCGCGGTACTCGCGATCATCCAGAACGGCATGGGCCTGCTCGATCAGCCCGCCGCGGTGGTGTTCATCGTGACCGGCCTCGTGCTGCTGCTGGCCGCGAGCGTCGACGCGCTGTCCCGCCGCCGGGCGGCATCCACCGTCCGCTGACGTGAGCACACCGACCGCGGGAGCCCGACCCGACGAGGTCCGCAGGCACAACCGCACGGCGCTGCTGCGCCGGCTGCACGTGGACGGGCCGTCCACCAGGGCGTCGCTGGCGGCTGAGCTGGGCCTCAACCGCAGCACGATCAAAGCCCTGGTGGACGGCCTGGCCGAGTCCGGGGTGGTGGCCGAACGCGTGCCGGCGCAGCGCTCCGGCGCCGGCCGCCCGTCCCTGCTCGTGCTCCCGCAGCCGCACGCCGCCGTGGTGATGGCCATCGACATCCGCGTGGAGCAGGTGGCGATGGCCATGGTCGGCCTCGGCGGCGACATCCTCGGCCGGGACTCGTGGAACCTGCACCACCGCTCCCGCGACCCCGGCGAGGTCATCACCCACGTCGCCGACTCGGCGAAACTGCTCGCCGACGAACTCGACGTGCAGCCGGTCGGTGTCGGGGTGTCGGTGCCGGGCGTGGTGCGGCGGGCCGATGGCCTGGTGCACGAGGCGCCCAACCTGCACTGGACCGACGTGGCGCTGGGCGAACGCCTGTCGTCGGTGCTGAAGGTGCCCGTCCAGGTCGGCAACGACGCCGAACTGGGGGCACTCGCCGAACACGTGCGCGGCGCGGCCCGCGACTCGTCCGACATGGTCTACATCTCCGCTGACGTCGGCATCGGCGGCGGCGTGATCTCCAGCGGCCAACCGCTGCGCGGCACGGGTGGGTACGTGGGCGAACTCGGCCACATGGTCGTGCGCCCCGGCGGCCGGCGCTGCTACTGCGGCTGCCAGGGCTGCTGGGAGACCGAGGTGGGGGAGGCCGCCCTGTGCCGCGCCCTGGCCATCCCCGAGGGCTCGCCACGCGGCACGGTGGTGGCGGAGCTGCGCTCGCTGGCGGCGGGATCGCCGGACAGCGTCTCGCACCGGCTGGGGGAGTTCACCGAGTGGCTGGCCATGGGCCTGGTGACGGTCGTCAACATGCTCGGGCCTGAGCTGGTGGTACTGGGGGACCTGTTCACCGCACTGCCGGAGTCCATGGTCGACGAGCTGCGGCGCATCGTGCAGAAGCGCTCACTGGTGTCCCGCGCCGTCGGCGGCACCCGCATCATCTCGTCCCCCCTGGGTCGCGACGCCAAGCTCATCGGCGCCGCCGAACTCGCCTTCGAACCCGTCCTCGGCGAGGTCTGACGAAGCACGGGCCTCCCAGCTCGCGATGCCGGCGAGGATGACGGAGACCTGCGGGTGGTCAGGCCCGAGCACCCGGAGCTGGTCGGCGAGCACCGCCCGGAGCTCGGTGATCGCTGCTGAGACCGCACCGAGTTCCGCGCGCCAGCAAGCCAGGTTGTAGCGGGTGATCAGGGTGTCAGGGTGGTCGGGGCCCAGGACACGACGGCGGTCGGCCAGCAGTTGTCCGAACTCGGCGGCGGCCTTGGCGTGATCGCCCGCTCTCCCACGCCAGCCGGCGAGGTTGTGGCGGACGTCAAAGGTCTGCGGGTGGTCTGGTCCGACCGTCCGGAGGTGGTCGGCGAGCACCTGTTCGAACTCCGCGATCGCCGTGCGGTCGCCTGCCTCGGCCCGCCAGCCGGCGAGGTTGAGGCGTGCGGCGAGGGTCTCCGGGTGGTCGGGGCCCAAGACCTGGAGTCGGTCGGCGAGCAACCGTTCGAACTCCGTGATCGCGCCCGTGCGGTCGCCTGCCTCGGCTCGTCGGGCGGCCAGGTTGTTCCGGATGGTCAGGGTGTCCCGGTGGTCGCGACCCAGGAGCCGCGCGCAGTCCTCGACCAAACGCTCGTACTCCGCGACGGCTTCGGCGTGGTGCCCTGCCCGCCCGCCCCAGAACGCGACTTCGTGGCGAGCGTGGAGGCTGTCGCGGTGATCAGGCCCCAGGTGGTGCTCTGCTTGTCGCCCCAGGTCGCGGAAGTAGTCGATCGCGTCGGCCAGCAGTCCCGCCTTGCCCATGGACTTTCCCGCGTGGAAGAGGACGGCGTGCCCTTGCGGCTCCCAGAGCGCGGGTGCCGTGCCGGTGTGGAGGACGGCGGCTGAGGACCGGAGCGCTCGGGCCAGCGAGCTGTTGGTCTCGAAGGGCGGCCAGACGAGCAGGAGCGCGTCCGCCGCGATGTGCGCCAGGTGAGTGCGCCGCTCCGGCTCAATGGTGTCGCGAACGGCGCGTTGCAGCAGCGCGTGCGCCTGCACGGCCCGTTCGGGCTGAGCGGGGTCGAGGGTGACGAGGCTGAGGCGGTGCAGGCATCCCAGCGCGTCACCGACGGCGTCGGCGTCCACCTCGAGGTGCGCTAGAACTACGGCACTGGTGAGCACGGAGACGGGGACTCCCGCAGGGTCGAGCAGGCTGATGATTTCCAGCAGCGGTCGGGCAAGGCCCTCTGGGCGAAGCGCGTCGGCTCGTTCGATCGACAGTGACCAGGTCGCCGCGATGGTGGCCTGGTGCTCGTCGGGTAGTTCGGCCTCCTCCGGCATCACCTGGGACAGGGTCCGTCGACGGTCCGTCAACCGGTCGCGGTAGGCGGCGACGGTGAGCAGCGGCTTGTCAGCGATGAACGCCGCAGCTTGAGCCAAGGCCAGCGGCAGGTGTCCCAAGTCCTCGGCCAGCACCCGAAGGTGTTCGGCATCGTGACTGGGAAGCTTCGAGATCAGGTAGGCCAGTGACTCCGCCTCGGTGAACACGCCGACCTCGATCACCCGGCGGTCCCCACGCGCCAACACGGCGTCACGGCGTCGGGTCGTCACCACAACGCGGCCCGACGGGTTCTGCGGCCACATACCGCGCAGGTCAACAGGGTCCTGCAAGTCGTCCAGGACGATCAGCCACCGCCTGCTGGTGGAACTCAGCCAGGTCAGGAGAGCAGTCGCCGCGTCCTCCGGAGCTCTTCGCCCGATACCGGGGTCGACATCGCGCAGCACCCGACTGGCGGCATCGGCATAGCCGCTGACTATTGCGGCCCGTGTCGCGGCGGCAATCCAGACCACCAGGTCGACCGACTCGTCCCGCCACACGGCCTGCGCGTGACGTGCTGCCAACTGGGACTTGCCGACCCCGCCCAAACCAGACAGCACGACCGCGGACGCTTCCGCAAGCTGGGTCTCGGCCTCGCGGTGCTGGTACCGGTCCGCGACCGGTGGCAGAACGCCGACCCGAACCGGCCACACCACCGGTGGGGACGGTGGCAGGTTGATGTGCTGCGTGTTGTGGTTTCCGACCTGCGCGCCGAGGTTGTGGTGGACTTCCACGCGGGAGCTACTTGCCGAAGTTCAGCGTCATGGTGTTGCCGTCGCCGATCTGCACGCCCTGACTGTCGCGCACGTTGACGCGGTACTTGCCGGCGCTCGCACCTTCCGGGTCGGTCAGCTCCAGGACCCGGCGTGCGGCGGCCACCAACTCCGGGTCCGAACCGGCGTCGGCGGCCGTCAAAGCCGCCTTCAACTCCTCGGGATCTGTCGGCTCGTCGTCGCTCCCACCCCGGCGCAATGCCCGGCTCGTCAGCGACTTCAAGCCCTGGTAGGCGTCCTTCACGGCAGTGGAAGCCGTCTCGGTCATCCCCGCCGTCGCACCTGCGGCCAATGCCGCCACCACGAGATCCACCGACTCGATCACCAGCATCAACTCCCAGCAGGATTGTCACCGGCAGTATCGCCGGACCCCCGCCAGTTGATACGGGCAATACGCCCGCATACACCCAAACAGCCCATCGAAAAGGAGGGGGGCGGGGATCCTCTCGGATCCCCGCCCCGGACGGCTAGGGTGCTACGAGCCCGTCAGGGCTCGAGGTGTTCAGCCCTGCTGCAATTCAGCAGCGAGCTCACGCAGCTTGGTGCTGTGCTCGCGGGCGTGGTGCCCGCAGAACAACAGCTCTCCCCCCGAGGGGAGCACGGCGCGAACCTGGGCAGCAGCCCCGCAGCGGTCGCAGCGGTCGGCAGCGGTCAACGCGGGGCGGGTGAGCGTCGTAGTCATGGAAATCTCCCTCCGTCCCGGCACCGGGGATCGGTGCCCTCACACCTAGCTGCGACCACTTCGCATCTGGCGGGTGCGCCGTGTTCGCTGCTTCCACTCTTGCAGACGCACGGGCGGAAGTCAGTGTTCCCGCGTCCGTGGCGACTCGCGTCACTCATCATTTACCCGGCGTCGGGGTGGTCCGAACCTGAGGGTTGCACCGGATCGATCCGTTTTCGCTCACGTTCCGCTGTCATGGCACTGGTTTCTTGACCTGCGAATACGGCGTTGGACGCACGGCCGTTGCTCCAAAAGGTGGTCAACCCCCAGCCCTAAGTGTGACCGGTAACACTTTGGTCAGCCCAGAGCGAACACGACCCCTGATTCCACGATCCGGACACAAATCGTCCGGTTCACGACCCGTTCGACGGCCCGTCAGATGGTCACGCGACGCCCGTCGGACCGCGTCAGGCCGAACGACGCGTCCTCGTGGTCGACCCGCACGTGGTCCCGGAGCACCCGGATGCCGACCGCTTCGCCGAGCCGGACGCCCTCGGTGAAGTCGGTCCGCCAGTGCGCGCCGGCCATGTTCCGCCCGGTCGCGATGTTCGCCGCGACCTTGCCCAGTTCGCCGCCCACGGTGAGCGCCTCGCCACCCTCGTAGGGCCCAGTGCCGTCCCGTCGGCACCAGGTCGGGCAAGCCACCCACGACTCGTCGAACCACGCCTTCAGCACCGTTACACAGGCCCCGGCGACGGTCGCGTGACCCGAGCTGCAGGCAGGGTGCGTCGGCGAGCCCTCCGAGAACACCTGCGGCAGCAGGTACGACCCGTGCTTCTCGTAGCTGAGCTTGACCGCCTCCGAGCCCGGCACCTCGCGGTCGATCATGTAGTAGTCCCGCAGCCCGGCCAGGTGCGCGTGGACCCGCCCGCCGAAGTTGGCGACATGCGGGTAGTCGCCCTCCTCGCCGTTGTCGGCGTGCTCCGGCCACGGCAAAGAGCAAGGGCCCCTCGACCGAACAGCCGAGGGGCCCTTGCTCTAGGTGATCTTCAGCCTGGGGATCAGTCCAGGTAGTCGCGCAACACCTGCGACCGCGACGGGTGCCGGAGCTTCGACATCGTCTTCGACTCGATCTGCCGGATCCGCTCCCGCGTCACGCCGTAGACCTGGCCGATCTCGTCCAGCGTGCGCGGCTGACCGTCGGTGAGGCCGAACCGCAGCCGCACCACACCCGCCTCGCGCTCGGACAACGTCGCCAGCACCGACTGCAACTGGTCCTGGAGCAGCGTGAACGACACCGCGTCCACCGCCACCACGGCCTCGGAGTCCTCGATGAAGTCACCGAGCTGGCTGTCGCCCTCGTCGCCGATCGTCTGGTCCAGCGAGATGGGCTCCCGGGCGTACTGCTGGATCTCCAGCACCTTCTCCGGGGTGATGTCCATCTCCTTGGCCAACTCCTCCGGGGTGGGCTCGCGGCCCAGGTCCTGGAGCAGTTCGCGCTGGATGCGACCCAGCTTGTTGATGACCTCCACCATGTGCACCGGGATGCGGATGGTGCGGGCCTGGTCGGCCATCGCGCGGGTGATCGCCTGGCGAATCCACCACGTCGCGTACGTGGAGAACTTGTAGCCCTTGGTGTAGTCGAACTTCTCCACCGCGCGGATCAGACCGAGGTTGCCCTCCTGGATCAGGTCCAGGAACGCCATGCCACGACCGGTGTAGCGCTTGGCCAGCGACACCACCAAGCGGAGGTTCGCCTCCAACAGGTGGTTCTTGGCCCGCTCACCGTCCCGCACGATCCACCGCAGGTCGCGGCGCATCTGCGGGGTCAGCTTCTCCTGCTCGTCCTCGGCACGGCGCACCCGTTCCGCGGCGTAGAGGCCGGCCTCGATGCGCTTGGCGAGTTCGACCTCCTCCTCCGCGTTGAGGAGCGCGACCTTGCCGATCTGCTTGAGGTAGGCGCGGACCGAGTCGGCCGAGGCGGTGAGCTCGGCGTCCTTGCGGGCTTGCCGCAGGGCCTCCGACTCCTCCTCGTCCCAGACGAAGTCGCCCTCACCGGGCTTCGCCGTCTCTTCCTCGGCGGGCTCCTCCTCGACCGGCTCGTCGATCAGCTCGACTTCGTCGACCAGGTCCTCGGCGTCCGGAGCGCCCTCGATGTCCTCGGGCTCGTCGCCTTCTTTCTTCACCTTGCCAGGCGCGGCAGTGGCGGCCTTGGCGGCCGTCTTGCGCGGCGCCCGCGTGGCCGTCTTCCCCGCCGCGGCGGTCTTCGCCACCGGCTTCTTCGCCGGGGCCTTCCTCGCCGAGGTGGCCTTGGGCGTCTCCTCGGCGTCAGCCTTAGCTGCCTGAGTCGTCTTCGCGGCTGCCACGTACGCCCTTTCGCGACTGTCGATCAAGGCAAACCGAAGGGCGCGAACCTCGGTCGCCGGAGTACGGGGGACCCCCGCCGGATCGTTCGTCGGCGGGGCACCGTTCCATTGTAACGACGAGAATCGCGTGCTGTTGCGCCCCGGCGTCCTCTGAAGCGGTCCGGCACGCATTCTCGCAGCTGAAACGTTACGGAAATCAGTGCCGGAGGCCCTGCGCGGCGGCCACGGCGGCCCCCACGATGCCCGCGTCGTTCTTCAGCGCGGCGGCAACCACCTCGGTGCGGACCTCCAGCAGCGGGAGCCACTTCTCCGCCTTCTTGCTGACCCCGCCGCCGGCGATGACGAGGTCCGGCCAGATCAGGTTCTCCAGCACGTTGATGTACCGGGACACGCGGGGCGTCCACTCGGCCCAGGTGAGGCCCTTGTCCTCCTTCACCGAGGCCGCCGCGCGCTTCTCCGCGTCGTGGCCGTCGACCTCCAGGTGGCCGAACTCGGTGTTGGGGACGAGCTTGCCGTCCAGGAACAGGGCGCTGCCGATACCGGTGCCGAACGTCAGCAGGACCACCAGGCCGTCCCGGTCGACGCCCGAGCCGAACCGCATCTCGGCGATACCGGCCGCGTCGGCGTCGTTGAGCACGACGATCTGGTCCTTCGGCCGGCCCAGGCGCTGGGAGAACAGCTCGGCGGCGTCCGTGCCGACCCACCCCTTGTCCACGTTCGCGGCGGTGTGCGCGACACCGTGCTTGACCACGCATGGCAGGGTGACGCCCACGGGACCGTCCCAGTTGAACTTCTCGACGATCTCGGCAACGACGTCGGCGACCGCGTCCGGCGTCGACGGCTGCGGCGTGGTGATGCGCAGGCGCTCACCGTCCAGCGCACCCACCTCCAGGTCCACGAGCCCGCCCTTGATGCCGGAACCGCCGATGTCAACGCCGAACCCGCGGGTCATGCCCATCCCCGGCCCTTCCTACTCGATTCAGTAACCGTGGCCGCAGACATTAGCCTGCACTTCTCCGATAGTCCCGTGAGAGTGACGCAGGAGGAACAGTTGCGTTTCGATCCGCACTCATTGGTTGATGTTGCCGTCCTCGTGGCCCGCGAGGCGGGCGAGTTGGCCGTCGCGATGCGTGAAGCCGCCGTGACCGATGTCGACACCAAGAGCAGTGCCACCGACGTGGTGACCGCGGGCGACCGCGCATCCGAGCAACTGGTCCGGCGGCGGCTCGCCGAGCTGCGGCCCGGTGAGCCGGTGATCGGGGAGGAGGAGGGTGGGACGGCCGCCGTCGAGGGCCTGACCTGGGTCGTCGACCCGATCGACGGCACGGTGAATTACCTGTACGGGATTCCGCACTACGCCGTGTCGATCGCCGCGCAGATCGACGGCGCGTCGGTGGCCGGGGCGGTCGTGGAGCCGGTCAGCGGCCGGGTGTGGACGGCGGCGCGGGGCGGTGGGGCGTGGCTGGACGGGCGGCGGCTCACCGTTTCGGATGCCACCCGATTGGATCTGTCCCTTTTGGGTTACGGCTTCGCCTACCGGCCGGAACGGCGGCAACGCCAGGCGGACGCGTGGGCGGGCCTGGCGACCAGGGTGCGGGACATGCGGCGGGCCGGTGCGGCGTCGTTGGACCTGTGCGCCGTGGCGGCCGGTCGGCTGGACGCCTACGCCGAGCACACCCTGGGCCGGTGGGACTGGGCAGCCGGGGCGTTGCTGGCCCGTGAGGCCGGTGCGGTGGTCCACCTGCCGGGTGAGGCGCCGGAACTGGGAGCGGACGCCACGTTCGCCGCGGCACCGGGCATCGCCGACGCCCTGTTCACCGCCCTGGTGGAGTGCGGCTTCGGCAAGGTGTGAGCACTGCCGTCAAGCCGCCTCGCAGTGCCTGACTGGGCCTGGCTGGACGCCTCACGCGTTCTGAGCGTTCAACTCGGGTGTCCTGGACGTTGGACACGCGCGTTCTGGACGTTGGACACACGGGTTGAGCGTTCGGCTCGCGGGTGTGCGCGGGCAGGCTGGCTGCCGTCGAGCGGGTCGGTCAGCACTGGACGTCGCGGGCGCCCTGGAGGTGGTCGGGGTTCAGCGACGGCGGGGCCGAACCCTCGGCTGCCTGACCGCCCTGCTGATCGGGCTGCTGCTCCGCCCACGCGGCCAGCTGGTCGAGCACCTTCCGGGCGTCGCTGTTCGGCTTCACCTCGCCGAACTTCTTGCCGATCGCGATGTCCACCGTCGCGTCCTGCCGCTCGTCGCGCACCAGCTCCAGACACGGCTCGATCAGGCTCAACGTCCGCGCCGCACTCGCACCGGGCGCCCCGAACCGGATCTGGCCACGACAGCTCATGTCGTTCGCCGGGTACACCGGGTCGTTGCCCGGCTCGGCCGCCTGCTTCAACCCCAGCTCGATCAACGTCGTCGCGACGAACCGCGCCTGGTTGCGCTGCGTGCTCGCGTTGAACACCCGGAACTGGACGTCGCTCGCCGGCACCGGGTCGGTGCGGTCCAGCGCGTCGTGCTCCAGCACCGTGCCCAGCGCGGGCGGCGCCTCGGTGGGTGCCGTCGGCGCGCCGGTCGAGGCCGATGTCGCCCCGCCGGGCGGGTTGCACCTGATCGCCGCGTCCACGTCGCCCGCGTCGGACAGCACGCGGTTCCACACCACCACAGCGGTCACGGCGAGCACCAGGAACAGGACGAGCGCCGGCCACGGCCGTCGCTTCCGGTACCGCGTCGACCCGCTGCTCCCCCTACCGGGTCCCACGTCCGTCGACCTCCCCAGACCAGTGTTGGTAGTGATCAGGCTATGCCGCGCCCCGCCGTCTCGCGCCTCGGGCGGGGGTGTAGCAGGACGCAATCACCCGGTCGCGGACGGTCAACGCCCCCGTCGGGCCTCGCCGCGCCCGGGCACCGGGTGGGAGGCGCCCGTCCGAAGCCTATCGGGCCAGCGTGCGAAGGGCCTGTCACCCGTCTGCTCAATTAGGGGGAACCCGCTGCACGACCCCCCGATCGATGAGCTACCCTCTCGGCGCTCCGCGCACCGCAGCACACCGAAAAGCGTCGACGAACAGGGGGTTGGCGCCCGGTCGCGAGAGCGAGACCTCCGTCACTGGGGACGGAGGGCACAAACAGGGGCGCTGGTGCGTTAACCAGCGACACGAAGAGTATCTCCGTTGACCGCAGGGGTGAAAGAAGTATGGCGACCGACTACGACGCACCGCGTCGCAGCGAGGCAGACGAACTCGCTGAGGACTCCCTGGAGGAGCTGAAGGCGCGGCGCAATGAAACGCAGTCCGGGGTCGTCGACATCGACGAGGACGCGACCGCCGAGAACTTCGAGCTGCCGGGCGCCGACCTGTCCGGTGAGGAGCTCACGTTCAAGGTCCTGCCGAAGCAGGCGGACGAGTTCACGTGCTCGAAGTGCTTCCTGGTGCACCACCGCAGCAGGCTGGCCGAGGAAGTCAACGGCCAGTACATCTGCCGCGACTGCGCCTGAGGCACCACCAGGCACGGCCCGCACGAGCCCGACCAGCACGAACCCGACCCACCGAGCAACCAAGCACCTACGACCAGATCTGGGCGCTCACCCCCACCGCCGGGGTGGCGCCCAGTCCCCGTTGACCCGGACCGGGTGTCCGGTGACGCGGCCCGGCAGGCCCGAGCCGGGCTCGGCAGGCCCGAGCAGGAGATCACCGATCGCGCAGCAGGGCCGCCAGCTTCTCCGCCGAACGCGCGCTGAACAGCCAGTAGGGCGTCGGGTCCGCCGGATCGTCCAGCGCGACCCGGACCATCGGTCCGACCCACCCGCGGTGCGTGACGTACGCCATCGGGTCCAGGTTCGGGCCCATCGCCTTCCGCTTGCTCTTCGCGTCGAACACCTCGACCTCGCCGAGCAGGTCCAGCGGCACGTGCGCCGACCCGACCCGCAGCTCGCCGCCGGACACCTCGACCTTCACCGACCCCAGCCGCACCAGCAGCAGCACCGCCAGCGGAACGGTGATCAAGTACGGCAGCCAGGACCGCACGCCGGGGAACCCCATGTGGATCTCGGCGGCCAGCAGCACGGCCGCGGCCAGCGGCAACGGCCAACCCCACCAGGGCACGTACAACCGCTCGCGGAACACGATCGGGGCGGTCACAGCAGTCTCGCTCACGCCACCAGGGTAGTCTCGCGCGCCGTGCCCAGCGTCGAGGTCCTGCTGTCCCGGCTCGATCCTGCCGTGCCACTCCCGGCCTACGCCCGACCGGGTGATGCCGGCGCGGACCTGGTGACCACCACGGACGTGGTGATCGAACCGGGCGAACGCGCGGTGGTCGGCACCGGTATCGCGATCGCGCTGCCCGAGGGGTACGCGGGGTTCGTGCACCCGCGTTCCGGTCTGGCCGCGCGGGTCGGCCTGAGCGTGGTCAACACGCCGGGCACGATCGACGCGGGCTACCGGGGCGAGATCAGGGTGTGCCTGGTGAACCACGACCTGCGCGAGGCCGTCGTGCTCACGCGCGGCGACCGGATCGCCCAGCTGGTGGTGCAGAAGGTGGAGCACGCGGTGTTCCGCGAAGTCGACGAGCTGCCCGACTCCGCGCGCGGCGCGGGCGGCTACGGCTCTACAGGCGGGCACGACGTGCTCGCCCGGACGGAGGGGTGAAGGCGATGTTCGGAAGGCGCCGCAAGCGCGGTAGGCACTCCGCGAACCGGGGGACGGCGCAGCCCGAGGCCGAGTTCGACGGCGTCGAGTCGGCCGAGGACGGGCCGTTCGACGAGTCGCAGGCCCCGAACGACGGCCTGAACCGGCTGGACCTGGGCTCGATCCGGCTGCCCGTGCCCGACGGCGCGCAGTTGCAGGTGGAGATGGACCCGGCGGGGGCGGTCCGGGCGGTGCACCTGTTGACGACCGTCGGCCAGCTCACCGTCAGCGCGTTCGCCGCGCCGAAGTCCGACCGGCTGTGGCCGGAGGTCAGCGGCGAGATGATCGCGCAGTTCAAGTCCGACGGTTTCCGCATCCTCCGGGAGAACGGCGACTGGGGCGAGGAGATCCTCGCCCGCAACAACGAGGTGCACCTGCGGGTGGTGGGCGTGGACGGCCCCCGGTGGATGCTGCGCGGCATCGCGGCGGCGCCGACCGAGGAGCAGAGCGGCCGGGCGACCGACGCCCTGTACACGCTGCTGCGGGACACGGTCGTGGTGCGCGGCGAGCAGGCGATGCCGGTGCGGACCCCGTTGCCGATCGAGCTGCCCGAGGCCATCGCCCGGCACATCCAGGCTCAGCAGGAGAGCTGACCCCGGGCCGGCACCGGCGCTGACGCGTCGAGGAACGCGGCGAGCGCGGCGCGGCCCAGGGATTCCCGGTCCGCGCCCAGCGCCGCCAACGTGGTCGTGCGCAGAGCGGCACGGGGGAGCGCCTCGACCCACTCCCGGGCGATATCCAACGGGTGAACGGGGTCGTCGGTGCACGCGGCGACCCCCACCGGCGCCGTCAGCCCGCCCAACTCCGCCAACGTCGGCGACGACGACCCGGCGGCCTCCCTCAGCACCGCCGCCAGCCGCACCCCGTACCGGGGCCACGCCCGGCGCAGCTCGGCGCCGAGCCACCCGTCGACCCCGACCAGCGCGGCCTCGACGCCCGCCGACTCCACCACCGAGGCGCTGGCCGACGCCGCCAAGGCCGCCGGTGCGCCCTCAGCCGCACCGTGCCAGGCAGGCAACGCCGCCAGCACCCCCGCGCACCGCTCGGGATGCCGTACCGCCCACGCCGCCGCCACGTGCGCGCCCAGCGACACCCCGCCCACGACCAGCGGCGTCCCGTCCCAGGCGGTGTCCAACGCCTCGAAGTGCTCCCGGACACCCCGTGACGTGGGCGCGACCAGGGTGAACCCGGCCTCGGCCAGCGGGCGGGCGAACACCGAGGAGACGAACACCTCGTCGGACGCGGTACCGGGCAGCAGAACGACGCGTGACGACCTCATGGCGCGAGATCCTCCCCCAGTCGGATACCCGATCGGGTGTACCCGGTTACGCTGGCTGTTGGACGGGCTTCGTTGTCGAGGCCCCGCGCACTCCAGGAGTCGGGGATGACTGGTACTGGGGGTGGCTACTGGCGCCGCCTCGTGCGTCGGCTGACCACCGACGTGAGCGAGTTGGACGCCGACGACCTGTCCCGAAAAGCCGAGGCCGTCGGGGCCATCCGCGCGTGCGACTGCAAGTCCGGGCAGGAGGTGACGGTGTTGGGACGACTGCGCAGCGTCGAGCTGTGCCCCCGTGACGCCGCCGCCACGCTGGAGGCGGAGTTGTACGACGGCACCGAGGGCGTCACGCTGGTCTGGCTGGGCCGGCGTCGGATCGCGGGCATCGAGCCCGGTCGCACCATCAAGGCCAGAGGCCGGATCGCGGTGCGGGACGGCCGCAAGGTGCTCTACAACCCCTACTACGAGTTGCAGAACGCTTCATGACATCAGTGAACGAGTCCGAGAAGCAGCCCACGATGCTCGAACAGATGGGCGGCGTCAGCGGCCTGGTGTTCTCCTCGTTGCCGGTTGTGGTGTTCGTGCTGGTCAACGCCTTCGCCGGGCTCATGCCGGCGATCTGGAGCGCGCTGGCGTCGGCCGTGGTGATCGGCATCGTGCTGGCCATGCGCAAGGGCTCGGTGCAGCCGGCCGTCTCGGCGGTCTTCGGCGTCGGCATCGCCGCGTTCATCGCCTACCGGACCGGTGACGCCAAGGGCTTCTTCCTCTACGGCATCTGGCAGAGCCTCGTCTACAGCGGCGTGTTCCTGGCGTCGATCCTGGTCAGATGGCCTTTGGCGGGTGTGATCTGGTCGTTCCTCAACGGCCAGGGCCGGGCGTGGCGGCAGGACAAGGCGAGCGTCCGCGACTACGACATCGCCACGCTCGTGTGGGCGCTGGTCTTCGGCTCCCGGTTCGTGGTGCAGCGCTGGCTGTACGACGAGGCGTCGGTCGGCTGGCTCGCGGCGGCGAGACTGGCGATGGGCTACCCGCTGATGGCGGTGGCGCTGGTCGTCACCGTGTGGGCGGTGCGCCGTTCGGACAAGCGCCTCAAGGCCACCCTCGAACTCCACGAAGAGGAGAACCGGGCAGCGGAGGAACGCCTCCGGGCCGAGGCCGAGGGCAAGCCGAACATCTACGACAAGCTCCTCGACGCCTCCACCGACAAGATCCTCGACGACGCCGCCACCCCCCGCCCCCAGCCCGCACGGGCCGACGAGCGGTAGCCGCGCCACTACGCTCAGAACGTTCCACGCTCAAAGCGCTCCGGCTCAGAACGCTTCGCAGGGGTCCCCGCCAGGGGACCCCTGCTTTGATCTTGCCAGAGTGAGCCGACGAAATCCGGCCGATCGCCGCCGCCTGTGGACAACCCGGCAGAACGAGCCTGCCTGTGGACAACTCGACCCGGCGAACTCGGCCGGACGAACTCGGCCGGACGAACTCGGCAGGCGGGCTCGGCGGCGGTCAGTAACCGAGGGCCGAGCGGATCTCGCGTTCCACGGCGGCCGCGGCCACGAACAGGAGTTCGTCGCCGCCCTCAAGCGTGTCGTCGGGCGTCGGCACGATGACCCGGCCTCCGCGCAGGATCGTCACCAGGGCCGCGTCCCGCGGCAGCGCCAGCCCGTTCACCGGCGACCCGGCCAGCGGCGTGTCCCCGGGCAGCGTGATCTCGACCAGGTTCGCCTGCCCCTGGCGCAACGTCATCAGCCGCACCACGTCACCGACCGTCACCGCTTCCTCCACCAGCGCGGACAGGATGCGCGGCGTCGACACCGCGACGTCCACCCCCCACGACTCGGTGAACAGCCACTCGTTCGCCGGGTCGTTCACCCGGGCCACCACGCGCCGCACCGCGAACTCGGTCTTGGCCAGCAACGACACCACCAGGTTGACCTTGTCGTCACCCGTCGCCGCGATCACCACGTCGCACAGCTGCATCCCGGCGTCCTCCAAAGAGGACAGCTCGCAGGCGTCGGCCTGCACCCACTCGGCCTGCTCCACGGTGTGCGGCTCGAAGTGCGTGCGATCCCGTTCGATCAGCATCACCTGGTGCCCGTCGGACACCAACTCGGCCGCGATGGACCGACCCACCGCACCGGCACCCGCAATCGCGATCCGCACTCAGCTCTCCTCGGGCGCGTGAGCCGCAGCCGCGGCCACATCGGTCACGGTGCCGGACAGGGCGGCCACGTACACCTGGTCGTCGGCTTGGAGCACGGTCTTCGAATCGGGCAGCACGCCGGTCCCGAACCGCATCACGAACGCCACCCGGCAACCGGTGGCGTCTTCGAGGTCGCGCACCGAGTGCCCGACCCAGTCCTCGTGCAGTTCCAGCGGCAGCACGGCCACGCTGCCCGAAGGGTCGCGCCACACGGTCGCGGTGCCCTCCGGCAGCAGCATCCGCAGGAACCGGTCGGTGGACCACGGCACGGTCGCCACGGTCGGGATGCCCAGCCGCTCGTACACCGCCGCGCGCTTCTCGTCGTAGATCCGCGCGACCACCGCCTCCACCCCGAACGTCTCCCGCGCCACCCGCGCCGAGATGATGTTGGAGTTGTCACCGCTGGACACGGCCGCGAACGCGCCCGCCCGCTCGATGCCGGCCTGGATCAGGACCTTCTGGTCGAAGCCGTTGCCCACGACCTGCTGCCCGTGGAAGTCGGGACCGAGCCGGCGGAACGACTGACCGTCCTTGTCGATCACCGCGACCTGGTGATCCAGGCGTTCGAGGGCCTTGGCCAGGGACGAGCCCACCCGGCCACAGCCCATGATCACCACGTGCACGAAAGCCTCCTGAACGACGCCTACGGAGAACCTACCGTTCCTAATCAGTGAGCGAGAGTGGGTGTTGGCCCCACGTGCCGGCACTGCGCGCATCCCGAACGGTGTCGGGTGCGCTGGTCGCCCGCGTTCCCGCCCCACCCCGCCTGCCCCCCGTACAGCTCACCGTATCGAACACATGGGCGAACACTCGGCGAAAACTCGAATGATCATCCGTTCGAGCCGCCACACCAGACCGGCGACGCACATCACAAGCGACCTAGTGCTCACCTGACGACAGCACTCGACAGGTCACCACCCCTTACGCTTTCGACCCGTGTCCAAGCTCGCAACCGCGGCCAAGCGCCTCCTGGTCGGCAGGCCCTTCCGCAGCGATCGCCTAGCCCACACCCTGCTGCCCAAACGGATCGCCTTGCCGGTGTTCGCGTCGGACGCCATGTCCAGCGTCGCGTACGCCCCCGAGGAGATCTTCCTCGTGCTGTCGGTGGCCGGTCTGTCCGCCTACACGCTGGCACCGTGGGTCGGCATCGTGGTCGTCATCGTGATGCTCACGGTGGTGGCGAGCTACCGGCAGAACGTGCACGCCTACCCCTCCGGAGGCGGCGACTACGAGGTCGCCACGGTCAACCTGGGACGCCGAGCGGGACTCACGGTCGCGAGCGCGCTCCTCGTCGACTACATCCTCACGGTCGCCGTCTCGATCTCCGCGGCCGCCGCCAACATCGGTTCGGCCATCCCGTTCGTCGCCACCCACAAGGTCCTGTTCGCGGTCGCCGCGATCGTCATCCTCACCGCGATCAACCTGCGCGGCATCCGTGAGTCCGGCAGCGCGTTCGCCGTCCCGACCTACGCGTTCATGGCCGGCGTCATGCTCATGATCGGCTACGGCCTGTTCCGCGGTTTCGTCCTGGGCGACGAGATGCGCGCGGAGAGCGCGGGACTGGAGCTGCGGGCCGAGGACGACCACCTGATGGGTCTGGCGTTCATGTTCCTGGTGCTGCGCGCGTTCTCCTCCGGCTGCGCGGCGCTGACCGGCGTGGAGGCGATCAGCAACGGCGTGCCGGCGTTCCGCAAGCCGAAGTCCCGCAACGCGGCCACCACGCTGCTCCTGATGGGCATGATCGCGGTCGTGATGCTGATGGGCCTGATCGTGCTGGCCCAGCTGACCGGCGTGAAGATGGCCGAGGACCCGGCGCACCAACTGGTCAACGCGCCCGAGGGCTACGAGCAGAAGACGATGGTCGCGCAGATCGCGGGCGCGGTGTTCGAGGGCTTCCCGGTCGGGTTCTTCTTCATCACCGGCGTCACCGCCCTGATCCTGGTGCTCGCCGCGAACACCGCGTTCAACGGCTTCCCGGTGCTCGGCTCGATCCTCGCCCAGGACCGCTACCTGCCCCGCCAGCTGCACACCCGCGGCGACCGGCTGGCGTTCAGCAACGGCATCGTGTTCCTCGCGGGCGCGGCGATCGTGCTGGTCATCGCGTTCGACGCCGAGGTCACCAAGCTCATCCAGCTCTACATCGTGGGCGTGTTCGTGTCGTTCACGATGAGCCAGACCGGCATGATCCGGCACTGGAACCGGCTGTTGGCCACCGAGGAGGACCCGGCGGCGCGTCGCCGGATGCGCCGTTCCCAGGGCATCAACACATTCGGCCTGGTGATGACGTCCGCGGTGCTGGTCGTCGTGCTGATCACCAAGTTCACCCACGGCGCGTGGATCGCCATCGCCGTGATGGCCGCTCTCTACGCCCTGATGACCGCCATCCGCCGGCACTACGACCGCGTCGCCCTGGAACTGCGCCAGCAGGAGCGGCAGAAGCTGCTGCCCGCCCGCAACCACGCCATGGTCCTGGTGTCCAAACTGCACATGCCCACCCTGCGGGCCCTGGCGTACGCCAAGGCGACCCGGCCGGACATCCTGGAAGCGGTGACGGTGAACGTGGACGACGGGGACACCCGCCGCCTCGTGCGGGAGTGGGAGAAGGAGAACTTCAAGGTGCCGCTGAAGGTGATCGAGTCGCCGTACCGGGAGATCACCAGGCCGGTGCTGGACTACGTCAAACGGGTCCGCACGGACAACCCGCGCGACGTGGTGACGGTGTTCATCCCGGAGTATGTGGTCGGTCACTGGTGGGAGCAGTTCCTGCACAACCAGAGCGCGCTGCGGCTCAAGGGCAGGCTGCTGTTCCAGCCCGGCGTGATGGTGACGAGCGTGCCGTGGCAGCTGGCCTCATCCTCGAAGGTGGCGGACAAGGACAACGCGGTCGCGCCCGGAGCCATCCGGCGCGGCCTGGACAAGCGCGGCCAAGACGATCAGGGGAACGGCAAGTGACGGCGACCTGGAAGCAGCGGCTCATCGAGGTCGAGGTCGGCGCAGTGGCCCACGGTGGCCACTGCGTCGCCCGGTACGAGGGCCGCGTGGTGTTCGTCCGGCACGCGCTGCCGGGCGAACGGGTGGTCGTGCGGATCACCGAGGACACCGGTGGCTCGTTCTGCCGCGGTGACGCCGTGGAGGTGCTGGAGGCGTCCCCGGACCGGGTCCAGGCGCCGTGCCCGTTCGCCGGGCCCGGCCTGTGCGGCGGCTGCGACTGGCAGCACGCGTCGTGGCAGGCCCAGCGGGAGCTCAAGGCCGCCGTGGTCAGCGAGCAGCTGCACCGGCTGGCCAAGCTCGACTGGGAGGTCATCGTCGAGGACCTGCCCGGCGGGCCGGAGGACTGGCGCACCCGGATGCGGATGGCGGTCGGCCCGGACGGCCGGGCCGGGTTCCGCGCCCACCGCAGCCACGAGGTCATCGCGGTGGACGACTGCGTGATCGCCGTGCCGGACGCGCTGAAGGGCGTCGTGGACCGCACGTGGCCGCCGAAGTCCGAGCTCGTCATCACCCGGGACGCGGGCGCGCAGGTGCACCTGACCGAGATCGGCCCGCCGGTCGTGCGCCGCGGCCGTCCCGTGCCCGGACCGTCCCGGCTGCGCGGCGGCAGCGGCACGGCCACCGAACTCGCCGCGGGCCGCGCGTGGAACCTGCGCGCGGACGGCTTCTGGCAGGTCCACCCGGCCGCCGCGGACACGTTCGCCAAGGTCGTCCGCGACTGGGCGGACTGCCAGCCCGGCGACCGCGCCTGGGACCTCTACGGCGGCGTGGGCCTGTTCGCGTCCGTGCTGGCCGAGCAGGTCGGCGACACCGGCTCCGTCGCGGTGGTCGAGTCGTCGTTCCGGGCGGTCGAGGACGGCAGGCTGAACCTGTCCGACCAGCCGCAGATCAGCTGGCACGCGGGCCGCACGGAGGCGGTGCTGGAATCACCCGACTTCACCGAGCAGCCGCCGGACGTCGTCGTGCTGGACCCGCCGCGCAAGGGCGCGGGCAAGGTCGTGGTCACCGCCATCGCCCGCAGTCGACCCGCCCGTGTGGTCTACGTCGCGTGCGACCCCGCCGCACTGGCCCGCGACATCGCCGCGTTCGCCCAGCACGGCTACGAGTTGGCCCAGCTCAGGGCGTTCGACGCGTTTCCCATGACTCATCACGTCGAGTGCCTCGCGTTGCTGAAGCCCGCGCGCTGAGCGATGTCTCAGTCCGTGGTCCGTAGACTGACCGGACGAATCGGGGTGTCGAACCACAGGGCGAGGTGGAGCGAGTGACGCTGCTGGAATCCGTGCACGGACCGGCGGATCTGAAACGGTTGGGGGCCGACGAGCTGGTGCGGCTCGCCGAGGAGATCCGGCGTTTCCTGGTCGACAAGGTCTCCCGGACCGGCGGGCACCTCGGGCCCAACCTCGGTGTCGTCGAGTTGACCATGGCCGTGCACCGGGTCTTCGACTCGCCACACGACTCGGTCGTCTTCGACACCGGTCACCAGAGCTACGTGCACAAGATCCTCACCGGCCGCCGTGACGGGTTCGACACGCTGCGCCAGAAGGGCGGCCTGTCCGGCTACCCGTCGCGCGCGGAGAGCGAGCACGACGTCGAGGAGAACAGCCACGCCTCGACCGCGCTGTCCTACGCCGACGGCCTGGCCAAGGCCTACCAGCTCGGCGGCCAGCGGCGGCACGTCGTCGCGGTCGTCGGCGACGGCGCGCTGACCGGCGGCATGTGCTGGGAGGCGCTCAACAACATCGCCGCGGGCGTCGACCGGCCCGTGGTGATCGTGGTCAACGACAACGGCCGCTCGTACTCGCCCACCATCGGCGGCCTGGCCGACCACCTGTCGTCCCTGCGTCTCCAGCCCGGCTACGAACGCGCCCTGGAACGCGGCAAGAGCGCCCTGCAGGGCACCCCGTTCGTCGGCAAGCCCCTCTACGCGGCCCTGCACGCGGCCAAGCGCGGCATCAAGGACGCGCTCAGCCCGCAGGCCATGTTCGAGGACCTCGGCCTCAAGTACATCGGCCCGGTCGACGGCCACGACCACGCGGTGCTGGAGTCGGCGCTGAAGCGCGCCAAGTCGTTCGGCGGACCGGTCATCGTGCACACCGTCACCCGCAAGGGCAACGGCTTCGCGCCCGCCGAGAACCACGAGGCCGACCAGATGCACGCCACCGGCGTCATCGACCCCATCACCGGCGAGAACGTCGGCCCGTCCAAGCGCACGTGGACCCACGTGTTCGCGGACGAGCTCACGGCTCTGGGCGGCGAACGCCCCGACCTGGTCGCGATCACCGCCGCCATGCGCGGCCCGACAGGGCTGGACAAGTTCGCCGGTCTCTACCCGGACCGCTGCTTCGACGTCGGCATCGCCGAACAGCACGCCATGACCTCCGCCGCGGGCCTCGCCATGGGCGGCATGCACCCGGTGGTGGCGATCTACGCGACGTTCCTCAACCGGGCGTTCGACCAGCTGCTGATGGACGTCGCCATGCACAAGCAGGGCGTCACCGTCGTGCTGGACCGCGCCGGCATCACCGGCCCCGACGGCGCGTCCCACCACGGCATGTGGGACCTGTCGATCTGCGGCCTGATCCCCGGCATCCACGTCGCCGCACCCCGTGACGCCGCCTCGCTGCGCGAGGAACTGCGCGAGGCCGTGCGGATCTCCGACGCGCCGTCCGTGCTGCGCTACCCGAAGGCGTCGGTCGGGCCCGACCTGCCCGCGCTGGAACGCGTCGGCAACGTCGACATCCTGCACCGCTCCGGCCAGGACGTGCTGCTGGTGACCGTGGGCGCGTTCGGCGAACTCGGCCTCGCGGCCGCGCAGCGACTAGCCGACCAGGGCATCGGCGTCACCGTCGTCGACCCCCGCTGGGTCTTCCCCGTGCCCGGCGAACTGCTCGACCTGGCCCGCCGCCACCGCCTGGTCGTGACCGTCGAGGACGGCGGCCGCCACGGCGGCTTCGGCTGGGCACTAGCCGCCGCACTCCGCGACGCATCCCTGGACGTCCCCCTACGCGACCTAGCCATCCCGCAGGCCTTCCAAGAACACGGCGAACGCGGCGAAGTCCTCGCCGACGTAGGCCTGACCGCCCAGGACGTAGCCCGCCGCATCACCGAGTGGGTAGTAGCAGCCGAACCCGCCAAAATCGACGCCACAATCGAGAAGTAACCCCGCACCCTCCACCCACCACCGCGACCCCGGCCAACCCACCGCCCGCAGGGCCCCGCGAGCCCCCCGCTCCCGCCCAACGCCCCCCGGCCGGGGTCGCCCCCTCCCTCCCTCCCTCCCTCCCTCCCTCCCGAGAGTCGAACCCCAGAACGCGCGTGTCCAACGTTCAGAACGCGCGTGTCCAACGTTCAGGACCCCCGAGTTCAACACTCAGAACACGCGAGCTGGGCGTTCAGGCACCTGGAGCCGTGCACCGGGGGCTGCCGACGGCGGTCGATGAGACCCGGCCGAGGTCAGGACGGCTCTCGCGAGCTCACCCGAGTTATCCACAGGCCGTCCCGCGCCGCGCCGGAATGTCGGTCTTGCGTGGTTGGGTATGTGCGAGGGGATCCCCGGCCGGGAGCACCCCTGCGACAGCACGCCGACAGCGTGCCGACAGCTTCACGCTAAGCCGGCTCTCAGGGATGTGTGGCACCTTTGTGGGGTGCGGATCCTGGTAGTCGAGGACGAGGTGCCACTGGCCGACGCGATCGCGCGTGGCCTGCGGCGCGAAGGTATGGCCGTTGACGTCGCCTATGACGGCGAGACCGGCCACGAGAAGTCGACCGTGACGCGGTACGACGTGGTCGTGCTCGACCGCGATCTACCCGGCATGTCCGGCGATGAACTGTGCAAGGAGATCCTCAGCTCCGGCGCCCTGACCAGGGTCATGATGCTCACCGCGAGCGCCGGCATCGACGATCGCGTCGCGGGCCTGTCCCTCGGCGCCGACGACTACCTGGCCAAACCCTTCGCGTTCCCCGAGCTGGTCGCCCGCGTGCGCGCCCTGGCCCGCCGTGCCACCCCGGCCACCCCGCCGCTGCTCACCGCCCGCGACGTCGAACTCGACCCGGCCCGGCGCACGGTGCGCCGCGGCGGCCAGCCCGTCGAGCTGACCCGCAAGGAGTTCGGCGTGCTGGAGGTGCTGCTGGCCGCCAAGGGGTCGGTGGTCTCCAGCGAAGAGCTGTTGGAACGCGTCTGGGACGAGAACGCCGACCCGTTCACCACCACCGTCCGCGTCACCGTGATGACGCTGCGCAAGAAGCTCGGCGAGCCGGGCATCATCGACACGGTGGTCGGCTCGGGCTACCGCGTGCCCACGGCAGGTTCCACTGAACTCTGAGCTGGCCCGCAGGCGCGGACCCGGGCTGCGGACGCGGCTCACCTTCCTGGCGACCGGCCTGGTCGCGTTCGTCAGCGGCCTGCTGCTCCTGCTCGGCTGGCTGCTCGTCGGCCGGGTCATCGCCTCCTCGCCCCGCTTCGCCGAAGGCAGCACCGTCATCGTCGACGGGCGTGAGGTCGACGCCGGTTCGCTGATGGACCTGCTCGGCGAACAAGCCCGCGACGACGTGCTGCGGTCCGGTTCGATCGCGTTCCTTTGTGTAGTGGCGGCGGCCGCCCTGCTCGCGTGGACCATCACCGGCCGCGTGCTCCAACCGGTGCACGACGTCACCGACGCGGCCCGCCGCCTCTCCGCCGAATCGCTGGGGGAGCGGCTGCGCTTGGACGGCCCGCGTGACGAGGTCGCGGAGCTGGCCGACACGTTCGACGAAATGCTCGACCGGTTGCAGGCGGCGTTCGAGTCGCAGCGGCGGTTCGTCGCCAACGCCTCTCATGAGCTGCGCACACCGTTGGCCGTGGTCCGCACGGAGTTGGACGTGACGCTCGCCGACCCGGACGCCGACGCTGAAGAACTGCGCCGCATGGCGGGCGTGGTGCGTGCGGCGACGGAACGGGCCGAGCAGCTGGTCAGCGCGTTGCTGCTGCTGGCGCGCACGGACGGGCTCGGGTTGGCGGTGCGTGAGCCGGTGGACCTGAACGCCGTGGTCGAGTCCGCGTGGAAGGCCGCGCGGCCGGAGGCGGAGGACCGGCAGCTGCGGGTGTCGTTCTTGACGGCGCCGGCGCCCGCCGTCGGCGACCCGGCGTTGCTGGAGCGGATCGCGGGGAACCTGCTGGAGAACGCCGTGCGGCACAACGTGCCCGGTGGGTGGATCGAGGTGCGCACCGAAGGTGGGCCCGAGTGGACGTCGCTGCGGGTGTCGTCGTCGGGGCACGTCATCGCGCCGGACCGGGTGGACGAGCTGTTCGAGCCGTTCCGGCGAGGTGGGACGGACCGGACCGCGCGCACGGGGACCGGCCTCGGCCTGTCCATCGTGAAGGCCGCCGTCGCAGCTCACGAGGGTCAGGTGCACGCCTCGGTGGTGCCCGGCGGGGGGCTGTCGGTGGCCGTGCACCTGCCGTCCGCACCCCACGGAAAACTCGCCTGAGTGGTCCCGATCACACATGATCCGGTTCTGGGTGGAATGCACGTAGTCCTACCTGCGAAGACAGGGTTCCCGGCCCCCGATTTGTGTCTGCGTTGGGCGGGGTGTAACTTTCTCTTTGCCAGCGCGGAACGGGCCGGAGAGAGACCGGAACGGAGCGCGGCGAACATAGCCCCGGATCGAACCACCTGAACGGTGATGAGTGACGGTGAGCGCGTGTTCTTTGAGAACTCAACAGCGTGCCGAATAGCCAGTAAATTGTATGAACCTCGTCAAGAGGTTTTCCTTTGAGATTGTTACTGGACAACTGACATTATTGTCAGTGTTGT
>NZ_MTQP01000061.1 GCF_001984175.1 Saccharothrix sp. ALI-22-I | reverse complement strand
CCCCGTCCAGTACGTCATCCGCCCCCGCACCCCCGACCACCCCGACTACCGCGGCTACGCCGGCCAGGTCGCCGCCGGCACCGTCCGCGTCGGCGACGAGATCACCGTGCTGCCCGGCGGCCTGCGCACCACCGTCACCGGCATCGACACCGCCGACGGCCCACTGGACGAAGCCACCGCCGGCCAGTCGGTCACCCTGCTGCTCGCCCACGACGTCGACACCTCACGCGGCGACCTGATCGCCGCCACCGCCGTCCCCCCCAGAGTCACCGACGAGTTCGAAGCCACCGTGTGCTGGCTGTCGGACAAGGCGCTGACGCCCGGCGCCCGCGTCCTGGTCAAGCACGGCACGCGGACCGTGCAGGCGATCGTCACCGAGCTGCGCACCCGGTTCGACGAGCAGAAGCTCGCCAGCACCGACGCGCCCGACTCGCTGACGCTCAACGAGATCGGCCAGGTCGCGCTGCGCACGGCCGAACCGATCCCGGTGGACGACTACACGAAGAGCCGACGCACCGGCGCGTTCCTGGTCATCGACGCCGCCGACGGCAGCACCCTGGCCGCAGGACTCGTGGGTGCTCCGCTGCCGGAACTGGACAGCGTGGACAGCTGTACCGAGGGCGGCGGCGACGCCGCCCAGCCCGACAGCCACGCCCTCGTGTCCCCCGGTCCCTGAAAGGTCTCGCGATCGTGAGCACCCAGCGCCGCATCCTGACCACGTCACTGGCACTACTGACCGCACTCACGGCACTGTCCGGGTGCTCCCGGATCGACCGCGGCGAGGACCCGGCCACGGCCAAGGACCTCGGCGCGGCGGCGGAAGTCCGCCTCGGCTACTTCCCGAACGTCACCCACGCCGCCGCTCTGATCGGCGTGGACAAGGGTTTCTTCGCCAAGGAACTCGGTGACACCAAGCTCGTCACCCAGACCTTCAACGCCGGCCCCGAAGCGGTGAACGCGCTGCTGGGCAGCTCACTGGACGTGTCGTTCATCGGCTCCGGCCCCGCCATCAACGCCTACGCCAAGTCCAACGGTGAGGCGATCAAGCTCATCTCCGGCGCCACGTCGGGCGGTGCGCAGCTCGTGGTCAAGCCCGAGATCACCTCGCCGGCCGACCTCAAGGGCAAAGTCATCACCACCCCGCAGTTGGGCAACACGCAGGACGTGGCGCTGAAGAAGTGGCTGTCGGACGAGAAGCTCGCCATCGGCACGGGCGCCGACCAGGTGAACGTCACCAACACGGAGAACTCGCAGTCGCTCGACCTGTTCCGCAAGGGCGACGTGCAGGGCGCGTGGGCGCCGGAGCCGTGGTCGTCACGGCTGGTGCTGGACGCGGGCGCGAAGGTGCTGCTGGACGAGAAGTCGCTGTGGGACGGCGGTAAGTTCCCGACCACGGTGATCATCGTGCGGTCGCAGTTCCTGCGCGAGCACCCGCAGACCGTCGAAGCGCTGCTGCGCGGCCACCTCGCGGCCACCGACTTCGCGCTGAACAACAAGGTCGAGGCCAAGCAGGTCGTCAACGGCGCGTTGAAGCAGCTCACCGGCAAGGCGCTGGGCGAACCGGTGCTGGACCGGGCGTTCGACAACATCGAGCTGACGTTGGACCCGCAGGCCAAGAGCTTCCCCCGGTTGGCGGAGGACGCGGTCGTCGCGGGTGTGGCGAAACAGGCCGCGAACGTGGGCGGTCTCGCCGATCTCACGCTGCTGAACAAGGTGCTCTCGGCGGCGGGCAAGCCGGCCGTGGACACCGCCGGGCTGGACAAGAAGTAACCCGAGGGAAGGCAGGCACACCATGACCGCCACGCTTGAGACCCCGACGACCGTGTCCGATGTGGACGCCGCGGTGACCTTGTCCGGGGTTCGGAAGGTCTTCGGCCACGGCCCGGCCGGCGTCGTCGCGCTCGACGGCGTCGACCTGACGGTCGCGCCGGGCGAGTTCGTGTGCCTGCTGGGCGCGTCCGGCTGCGGCAAGTCGACCTTGCTCAACCTGGTCGCCGGGCTGGACGCGCCCACCTCGGGCCGGATCGAACTGACCACGTCACGGCCCGCCGTGATGTTCCAGGAGGCCGCGCTGATGCCGTGGCTGACCGCCGCGCGCAACGTCGAGCTGCCGTTGCGGCTGGCGGGCATCAAGCGCGGCGCGCGCAGGGAGAAGGCCAGCGAGCTGCTGTCCCTGGTGCGGCTGGTCGGCGCGGGCCACAAGCGGCCGCACGAGCTGTCCGGCGGTATGCGGCAGCGCGTGGCGTTGGCGCGCGCCCTGGCGTCCACGCTGGGCAGCGCCGAGGACGGCACGCCCGGCCTGCTGCTGATGGACGAGCCGTTCGCCGCGCTGGACGCCATCACCCGCGACGTGCTCCAGGCGGAGCTGGTGCGGGTGTGGCGGGAGACCTCGACGGCGATCGTGTTCGTCACGCACGACGTGCGCGAGGCCGTGCGGCTGGGTCAGCGGGTCGTGCTGCTGTCCTCCCGGCCGGGCCGCGTGGTGCGCGAGTGGTCCACCGTGGACTGCGACGAGCCCGCCGTCATCGACGAGATCACGACCCACCTGCGGGAGGTGATCAGCGGACATGCCGCAGCTTGACACGGACCTCTCCGCCGTCGGCGCCGGTCTGGACGCGCTGGACGCGCCGTCTCAGGAGCAGCGCCCGTCGCTGTGGAAGCGGTTCGTCCGCACCGCCGTGCCGCCGTTGATCGCGTTCGCGCTGCTGCTCGGCGCGTGGCAGGCGCTGTGGGCGCTGGCGTTCTGGCCGGAGTACCAACTGCCGTCGCCCGGATCGGTGTGGGCGGCGGTGGCCGAGGCGGTCGAGACCGGCCGGGCGTTCGAGGTGCTGTGGACCTCCGTCAGCCGCGCCGTGCTCGGGTTCCTCACCGCCGTGGTGATCGCCACCCCGCTCGGGCTGCTGATCGCCAAGGTGCGGGTGGTGCGGGCGGCCATCGGGTCGCTGCTGACCGGCTTGCAGTCGCTGCCGTCGGTGGCGTGGGTGCCGGCGGGCATCCTGTGGTTCGGCGCGACGCCGTCGACCATCTACTTCGTGGTGCTGATGGGTTCGGTGCCGTCGATCGCCAACGGGTTGGTGTCCGGCGTCGACCAGATCCCGCCGCTGCTGCCCCGGGTCGGTCAGGCGCTGGGCGCCGGTCGGATGGCGTCCGCGCGGCACATCCTGTTGCCCGCCGCTCTGCCGGGGTACCTGGCCGGGTTGAAGCAGGGGTGGGCGTTCTCGTGGCGGTCGCTGATGGCGGCCGAGATCATCGCGACCTCGCCGCAGCTCGGTGAGGGGCTGGGGCAGTACCTGCACAACGGGTCGGCGTTGAACGACATCTCGATGGTGATCGCGGCGATCTTCCTGATCCTGCTGGTGGGCGTGGGGATCGAGTTGCTGGTGTTCCGGCCGTTGGAGCGGGCGGTGCTGCGGGCGCGCGGGTTGACGGGCGCGCTGTGACCGCGTTGGTGGCCGTGGCACACGGCAGTCGTGATCCCCGGTCGGCTGCTGTTGTGCACGCGTTGTTGGACGTGGTGCGGGCGATGCAGCCGTCGTTGGACGTCCGCGGGTCGTTCTTGGACCTCTCGGTGCCGCTGCTGGGTGACGTGCTGCGCGGTGTGGCGGCGGACGGTCACCGTTCGGCCGTGGTGGTGCCGTTGTTGCTGGGGAAGGCTTTCCACGCTCGGGTGGACGTGCCCAGCGCGGTGGCGGAGGCCCGCCTGCCGTCTTTGGACGTCACGATCGCCGACGTGCTCGGCCCCGACCCCCGGTTGGAGTCGGCGGCACTGCGTCGTCTGGCTTCCGTCGGCGTCCGCTCCCGTGACCGGTCGTTGGGCGTGATCCTGGCCGGTGCCGGTTCGTCCCACGCCCCGGCCAACGCGTTGGTGTCGTCGATCGCCGCCCGGTGGGCCGCCGGCTCGGGCTGGGCAGGCGTGGAAGCCGCCTTCGCCTCCGCCGCCACCCCCGACGTGCCGACCGCCGTGGCGCGCCTGCGTGCTCAAGGGGCCCGCCGCATCGCGGTGGCTTCCTGGTTCCTCGCCCCGGGCTTCCTGCCGGATCGCGTGATCCGCCTGGCGGGCGAGGACGCCGTCATCGCCCCGCCCCTGGGCGCGGACCCCGAGGTGGCGGAACTCATCCTGCACCGCTACTACTCCGCGCTCACCAACGAACTGGCCGAGATCGCCTGACCTGAACGTCGCCGGCTGCGCAAGTCCGGGTCAGGACAGGTGTCGGGAGTCGGTGTCCGCACGGAGACGGGCCGCGTCCTGACCGGGTGGGGCGCCGAACAAGCGGCGGTATTCGCGGTTGAACTGCGTCGGGCTGTCGTAGCCGACGAGGTGTGCGACGCCGACGACATCTCCGGCGCGGGCGACCAACAACGCTCGGGCTTCCTGGAGCCGGATGCGTTTCTGGTACTGCAAGGGGCTCATCGCCGTGATGGCGCGGAAGTGCCGGTGGAACGCGGACGGGCTCATCCCGGCCAGCCGGGCCAGGTCCTCGACCCGCACCGGCTCGGCGTAGTTGTCGCGGATCCACTGGATCACCCGGCTGACGTGGGACAAAGCGCTGTCGGCCAGGCCCATCTGCCGGACCATGCCGCCGTGCGGGCCGCTGCTCGTGCCGTCAGCGCGAGACGCGGGTCAGCCAGGAACGCAGTTCCGTCGCCAGGGCGACCGGGGCGTCGAGGTGGATCAGGTGTCCGGCCTGTTCGACAGGGGTGAGGGTGGCGTTGGGGATGGCGGCGGCGAGGCGTTCGCCGGTCGTCAACGGGAGCCAGGTGTCCTCGGTGCCCCAGAGGACGGTCACCGGGATGTCGATGCGGTCCAGCAGTGCTTCGTTCTCGGCGAGGTAGCGCTCGTCGTAAGCGGCGATCTGGCGGTAGAACGCCGGTTGGCCTTCCTCGCCGAGCCAGGGGGCCGTGAGTTCGGCGAGGTCTTCGGCGCGCGGTCCGCGGTGGCTCGCGCCGCTGATGTACGCCTTGACCAGTGCCTCGTGGATGTACGGCGGCACCTGGGAAAGGACGTCCGGGTGCTGCTGGACGAGCCGGAAGAACGGCGAGCCCGCCGGTGGGATCGCCACGACGTCCGCCATCAGCAGCGACGCGTACGGCACCTCGTGCACCAGGAGGGCACGCAGCGAGACTGCGCCGCCGTAGTCGTGCGCGACGACGTGCGGCCGTTCAACGCCCCAGTGTGCGAGCAGGGAGCTGAGCGCTTCCGCCTGCACGCCGAAGTCGACGGGGTGGTCGGCGTGTTTCGATGATCGGCCGTAGCCCGGCATGTCCCACAGGTACACGGTGAAGTCGCTGCTCAGCGCTTCGGCGAACGGCCGCCACAGCCACGACGACCACGGCGTTCCGTGGCAGAACACCACCGGTGGCCCGGACCCGGCGCGGCCCCAGGCGATCCGCCGTCCCTCCCATTCGAACGTCTCGGCAAGATCCATGTCTCCACCGTAGGCGGTCACACCGGCGCCGGCAGGTTGCCGAACGGTGCTGTCCGGTCAGGTGTCCTGGGGTGGCCACTCGTCCGCGTCGAGGGCCTTCACCAGGCGTTCCATCACCTTGAGGGTGGTGCGGAGGTCGTCGACGTCGACCTGGGCCGAGATGCGGTTGGTGAAGGCGTGCTGGGCCTGGGCCAGACTGGAGACGGCCTGGTAGCCGGCGGCCGTGGGGCGGAACAGCTTGGCACGCTTGTGCGCCGGGTTGGGCAGGTACTCGGCCAGGCCCTTCTCGACCAGCAGGTCCGCGATGCGCTGCACGCTCTGCCTGGTCAGGCTCATCTCGCGGGCGATGCCGGAGACCGGCAGCGGCTCCCGCAGGACGGCGCCCAGCACCTGCCACCACGCGGCGGTGAGGCCGACCGGTTTCGTCATCACCTCGGCGGCTTCCAGGAAGCCGCCGTAGAGGCGGAACGTGCGCATGATGACCTCGGTCAGCACGTCCCCCGCCTCCGTGCGGGGCTCCACCTCGGCGCGGGGCTCGACCTCGCTCATGACACCGCCGCGACGAGCTTGCCGAACCACGCCGGGTCGGCCGTCCGGTACAGGCCGTACCAGGCTTCCAGGACGGCCGGCTCGTACAGGTCCAGCTCGGCGAAGATCTCCCGCGCGAACTCCAACGCCGAAGCCGCACCGGCCGTGACCAGGCCGTCCGCCCGCACCGCCCGTTCAGAGCTGAACAACTCGGAGCCGGTGTACCCGGGCACGGACGCCAACTGCTCGACCGCGTTGCCGCCGTGCGCCCGATCGTTCAGCAGCCCCTCGGCCGCCAACCCGATCGTCGCACCGCAGATCGCCGCCACCGGCACGCCCGCGTCCAGCCAACGCCGCGCCGCCGCGCCGAACGCCGCGTTGTCGCCCGTCTCCCACGTCTGAGCGCCGGGCAGGATCAGCATCGCGCTGTCGGCCGGGTCGACGTCGGCCAGCACCAGGTCCGGCGTGATGCGCAGGCCGCCGATGGTGGTCACCGGGTCGAGTGTCTCGCCGACCGTGCGAACCTGGTAGCGGCCGGGCACTTTCTGGAACTCCGGGTTGTTGATGTGCGCCGTCGCGTACCCGAATTCCCAGTCGGCCAGCGTGTCGTAGAGAGCGAGGTGGACCGTCTTCGTCGTCATGACAGTATCCTGTCATTTTGACAGCACACTGTCAAGTGTTGCGGGATCGTAGAGTGCCGCTCATGGCAGACGAGCTGGTCCACTACGAGGTGCGGCGTGGCATCGCGACGATCACGCTGGACTCCCCCCGCAACCGCAACGCCCTGTCCGCACAGCTGCGCGCCGAGCTGACCGGGCACCTGAAGGACGCCACGGCCGACGACGCCGTGCGCGTGATCGTGCTGAGCCACACCGGACCGGTGTTCTGCTCGGGCATGGACCTCAAGGAGGCGGGCGGCGCGAGTGCCGGCGAGCAGGGGGTCAACGAGTTCCCCGCGATCCTGGAACAGCTGTGGACCAGCCCGAAGCCGGTCGTGGCGCGGCTGGCCGGCCCGGCCCGCGCGGGCGGCGTCGGGCTGGTGGCGGCGTGCGACATCGCGGTCGCGGTGGACACGGCCACGTTCGCGTTCAGCGAGGTCCGCATCGGCGTGGTGCCCGCCGTCATCTCGGTGACCGTGCTGCCCCGCCTGCTGCCGCGCGCCGCGCACGAGCTGTTCCTGACCGGCGAGACGTTCGCCGCGCCGAAGGCCGTGACCATCGGCCTGATCAACTCGGCCGTGCCCGCCGACGACCTGGACGCCGAGGTCACCCGGTACACCGACATGCTCGCGTTGGGCGCGCCCGGCGCGCTGGCCGCCACCAAGCGGATGCTCCAGGAACCCCGCTCCAGCGACCTCGGCGAGGTGTTCGCCGACATGCTGGCCCTGTCCGCGCGGCACTTCGGCGGTCCCGAGGGCCAGGAGGGCATCGCCGCGTTCGTCGGCAAGCGCAAGCCGTCCTGGGTGCCCGAGGAGACCGACTAGGACCAGTCGGTGGAGGTCAGTCGGTGTAGACGACGGTGAGGACGCGGTCGCCGAGTTCGGCGGTGCGTGCGGCCGCGTCGGCCAGGACGGACTCGACGTCGGCGTTGCCGCCCTCCCACTCCAGGACGTGCTCGCCGGCGGGTAGCCAGGAGAGGTCGGTCAGGGAGTCGTACAGGGCGTCCAGGTTGTGGCCGAACCAGTCGGGGAAGCTCAGCGCGTCCGCGATGGCCGCGATGGCGTCCTGCTTCGAGTGCGCGCCTCGGCGCACCACGTGCCGGTAGGTCATTTGCTCACGTCCACGACGACGAACGACTCGTAATGGTCACCGGTGTAGTAGACCTCTTCGGACGACCCGGTCACGAGCCGTCGGGCGCCGCGGTCGTCGCTGCCCGGTGTCGGCACGGTGTACTCGCGGTAGTAGTCGCCGGGTTTGGCGGGCAGGCGCTTCTCGCGGTTCTGGAACGTCACGCCGTCGTTGCGCGGGTACGGGAACGGCCCGCCCTTCCCGATCAGTTCCCACGTGGCCTTGGCCTGTGCGGGCAGGTCGGACAGGGGCTCGACCGGCAATCCGGAGTCCGCGCCGGGCACCGCTTCCGACACCGAGTCGGGCGAGGGCGGAGCGGGCGACGGGTCGGTGATGTCCTTGGCGAAGTAGCCGACCACGACCAGCGCGATCAGGCCGAGCAGTGCGACGGAGAGGCGCCGGGCGGGAGTCACGTCTGGAGAGCCTACGAAGGACGGGTCGCGTCCACCTTGTCGGGCTGCGCGTCGTCGCTCTCAGCCGACACCTTGGGCACCGGGTTGAACCTGGTCGAGGCGTTGTCCACGACCCGGTCGATCAGCCGCGCCACACCCAGGCACAACGGCAGCAGCACGCACATGAGCAGCGCGAACTGGAACGGGAAGGCCAACTGCGCGAGCCACAGCTCGACCCCGTCCCACCACTGCTGGAAAGCGTCCACCACGCCACCGAGCCTAGTCCCGTGACGCGCTTCACGGCACACCGATCGCTACCTCTGGGTAAGTTGCCCGCATGTTCGCCGTCTACGCAGCCGAGCCGAGCCCGCAAGACCCGATCGCCGCCCTGCGCGTGGGCGAACGACCGGACCCCGAGGTTCCACCGGGCTGGGTGAAGGTGGCCGTGAAGGCGGCGAGCCTGAACATGCACGACCTGTGGACGCTGCGCGGCGTGGGGATCAAGGCGGACAGCTTCCCGATGATCCTGGGCTGCGACGGCGCGGGCGTGCTGGAGGACGGCACCGAGGTCGTGCTGCACTCCGTGATCGGCGACCCGGACTGGTCCGGTGACGAGACGCTGGACCCGGGCCGCACGCTGCTCACCGAGAAGCACCAGGGCACGTTCGCCGACCACGTCGTCGTCCCGGCGCGCAACGCGCTGCCGAAGCCCGCGGGGTTGAGCTTCGTCGAGGCGGCGTGCATGGGCACGGCGTGGCTGACCGCGTACCGGATGCTGTTCGTGAAGTCGGGTCTGCGGCCGGGTCAGACGATGCTCGTGCAGGGCGCGTCCGGTGGCGTGTCGACGGCGTTGGTCCAGTTGGGCCGCGCGGCGGGCTTCCGGGTGTGGGTGACCGGCCGCACGGAGGAGAAGCGCGCGTTGGCCGAGAGCCTGGGCGCGCACCAAACGTTCGAGTCCGGTGCGCGCCTGCCCGAACGGGTGGACGCGGTGTTCGAGACCGTCGGCAAGGCCACTTGGTCGCACTCGATGAAATCGCTCAAGCCGGGCGGGATCGTGGTGATCTCCGGCGCGACGAGCGGTGACGCGTCGGCGGCGGAGTTGCAGCGGCTGTTCTTCCTCCAGTTGCGGGTGGTCGGCTCGACCATGGGCACGCGGGAGGAACTGGGCGATCTGCTGGCGTTCTGCGAGCTGAACGGGCTGCGCCCGCAGATCGGCGCGGACCTGCCGTTCGAGCGGGCCGAGGAGGGCTTGCGCGCCATGCTCGACGGTGAGACGGCGGGCAAGATCGTCCTCAGCCGCTAGACCCTCCAGCCCCTAGACCCCAAGACCCCTCAGCCGGCGGACCGCAGGAGTTGCAGGATCACCTCGGGGTCCTGCGCTCCCGCCACACCGCGGTTGCCCACCACGAACGTCGGCACCGAACGCACGCCGATCGCCCGACCCTCGTCCAGTTCCGCACTCAGCCGCCCGGCCAGGGCGTCGTCGTCCAACGCGGCGGCGGCGCCCGCCAAGCCCACCTCCCCGGCCAACGCGACCAACGTCTCCCGGTCGCCCAGGTTCGCGCCCTCGCAGAACTGGGCCTGGAAGAAGCGCTCCGCGACCTCGCCCTGCACGCCCTGCTCGTGCGCGACCAGCATGAGCCGGTGCGCGTCGAAGGTGTTCGCGGCGATCTCCTTCGACAACTCGTAGCGCAGTCCCACGGACGCCGCCACGGCCGTCGACCGGCTCTGCGCCTCACGGGCGCCCTCGCTGCCCATCCGCTCCGCGAGCAGGTCGAACACCAACCCCCCGCTGCTCTCCAGGTCCGGGTTCAGCTCGAACGGCTTCCACACCACGTCCACGGGCTCGCCGTCCCACTGCTCCAGAGCGCGCTCCAACTTCCGCTTGCCGATGTAGCACCACGGGCACACCACGTCGGACCACACGTCTAGTCGCATGACGCGATCAACAGACCGCGAGCCGTGACTGTTCCCCGATTCGATCGTTCAACCGGACAAGAATGCGGCCTCCTACTGGTGCGATCGGACAAACCCGAGCACGATCAACCGGCGTACGTTCGCCGCACACCAACTTTCGAGGGAGCTGGGCGAATGACGGTGCAGGACGGATTCGGCCGGGGCAGCGGTGTCTTCCGCCGCAAGCCCATCGAGCAGATCAGTGACGAGAAAACCGCTCTGACCCGCACTTTGGGCCTCTGGCAGCTCACCGCGATCGGCATCGGCGGCATCATCGGCGCGGGCATCTTCTCGTTGGCGGGCGCCGTGGCCAACAAGACGGCCGGCCCGGCCGTGCTGATCTCGTTCCTGGTCGCGGGCATCGCCAGCGCCGCCGCCGCGTTCTCCTACGCGGAGTTCGCCGGCCTGATCCCGAAGGCCGGTTCCGCCTACACCTACGGCTACGCCGTGCTCGGCGAGATCGTCGGCTGGTTCATCGGCTGGGACCTGCTGCTGGAGTACACCGCGATCGTGGCCGTGGTGGCGATCGGCATCAGCGGCTACTTCAACGAGTTGCTGAACCTGCTGGGCATCGACCTGCCGGTGTGGATGCTCGGCGCGCCCGGCACGGAGACCGGTGACGTGGCGGCGGGCAGTTACAAGGTCAACCTGTTCGCCGTGCTGCTGTGCCTGCTGATCGCGTTCGTGCTCAACACGGGCATGAAGAACGCGGCCCGGTTCGAGACGACCCTGGTGTACCTGAAAGTCGCCGTGGTGGTGCTGGTGATCGTGGTCGGCGCGTTCCACATCAACACCGGCAACTACAACCCGTTCTTCCCGTTCGGACTGTCCGGCGCGCTCACCGGCGCGGCCACGGTGTTCTTCGCGGTGTTCGGCTACGACGCGATGAGCACGGCCGCCGAGGAGTCCAAGGACTCCCAGAAGCACATGCCCAAGGCGATCATCTACTCGCTGGCCATCTCGATGGTGCTGTACGTGCTGGCCTGCCTGGTGCTGACCGGCATGGTCAACTACCGGGACGTGGACGCGGAGAGCGCGTTCGCCTCGGCGTTCGCCGACGTCGGCCTGCCCGCGTTGGGGATCATCATCTCGGTCGGCGCGGTGCTCGGCATCACGACCGTGCTGTTCACGTTCCTCATGGGCGCGGCCCGCGTCGGCTACTCGATGTCGCGTGACGGCCTGCTGCCGAAGTGGTTCGCCAAGACCCACCCGGTCAAGCACGTGCCGACGCGCACCACGTGGGTGCTCGGCGCCGCTTCCGCCGTCATCGCGGGTTTCCTGCCCATCGCCGAGGCCGCCGAGCTGACCAACATCGGCATCCTGCTGGCGTTCGTGGTGGTCTGCGTCGCGGTGATCGTGCTGCGGTACAAGCAGCCCGACCTGCCGCGCACGTTCAAGACGCCCGGTATGCCGGTCGTGCCGATCGTCGGTGTGGTGTTCTCGCTGTGGCTGATCACCTTCCTGGCGCCGGAGACGTGGTTCCGCTTCGCCGTCTGGTTCGCCATCGGCCTGGTGGTCTACTTCGCCTACAGCAGGCGGAGGTCCGTGCTCAACTCATCGGGGCCGAACTCACCGACGATCGACTCATCGGCGTCGAACACCGAGGACTGAGCCGCACCAGTCGTCGACCACGTCGGCGAGCACGGCCATCGGCAGCGGTCCGCCGCACAGCACGAGGTCGTGGAAGGCCTTGATGTCGAAGCGGTCGCCCAGCCTCCGCTCCGACTCACCGCGCAGGCGCTGGATCTCCAGTCGCCCCACCATGTACGCCAGCGCCTGCGCGGGGTTCTCGATGTACCGGTCCACTTCGGAGAAGATGTCCACGTCCGGCATGACAGCGTTGGCGCGCAAGTAGTCCACGGCCTGCTGCCGCGTCCACCGCATCGCGTGCAGACCGGTGTCCACCACCAGGCGCGCGGCGCGCAGCGAGTCGCCCGACAGCATGCCCAGCCGTGCCACGTCGTCGCTGTAGAGGCCCATCTCGTCGGCCAGCCGTTCGGCGTAGAGCGCCCAACCCTCCAGGTAGGCCTCGATGGAGGCGAACCGGCGTATCAGCGGCAGATCGGTCAGCTGTTGGGCCGACGCGATCTGGAAGTGGTGCCCCGGCACGCCCTCGTGGAACGCGGTGGACTCGGCGCTGAACCGCTCGCGCAGCTCCGCCCGGTGGGTGTTGACGAAGTAGGTGCCCGGCCGGGAGCCGTCCATCGCCGGGTCCATGTAGTACGCCAGCGGCGCGTTCGGGGCCTCCGCCTCCGGTACCGCCTCGACCACGCACCGCGCCGCCGGGACCGCGCTGAACCAGTCGCCGGCGACTTCCTCGGCGCGGGCGATGGATTCCGTGGCCAGCGTGAGCATGTCGTCTGCGCTGGTCCAGCGCAGCGCCGGGTCGGCGAGCAGCCGGGCCCGCACGCCGGCGGCCGTGGTCGGGCCGAACACCCGCCCGCCGATCTCCTCGTACTCCCGGTCCAGCGCCTCGATGAGGTTCAGGCCGATCCGGTGCAGTTCTTCGGCTGTGTGGCCGGTGGTGGTGTACATGCGGACCAGGTCGGCGTAGATCAGGTCGCCGTCGGGCAGCCAGCACAGGCCGGGCCGGTCCTCACCGCGACCGCGGCCGACCACCTCGGCGCGCAGGAAGTCGCGGTAGCGGACGACGGCCGGGCGCACGGTCTCGTGCAGCAGTCGGGCGCACACGGTGGTGAAACGGGTGCCGTGCAGCGGCGTGCACAGCGGGTCGTCGTCCTCGGCCAGGTAGCGGTCGAGGCGGTCGATGGCGGCTTCCACCAGGTGTCTCAGCGGACACCGGGCGGACTCGCGTTGTCGCTGGGTGAGCGCGGCCAGGTAGCCGGGCAGCAGCGACAGCCGGGTCAGGTAGGCGTGGCCGGCGCGGTCGTCGGCGGGGCGGATCAGCGGTAACGCGCCGAGCAACACGACCACCGGCGCGTTGAGGCCTTCGGCGTGGGTGTGCTCGACCAGGTTCGCGTCGAGCCGGTGCACCAGGCTCCACGCCTGCTGCACGACGACCGCACGGGTCACCGGGTCGTCGCCCCCGACGCGCGCGCGTCGCGCCAAGTCCTCGGCACGGGCACGCAGCACGCGTTCCCCGTCGACGCTCGGATCGGGCAGCCGGTCGTCCCAGCCGGGGATGCCGAACAGGGTCGCCATCACGGGATCGGCGTCCAGCACCAGGGTCAGCAACTCGTCGGCGAGCTCGCGCGCGGTGGTCACGCCGCCATTCTGTGGTGCTACACCGGTGAAATGCGCGTGATCGCTACGGAAAGTGCTTGGCGCGCCTCGGCATGCAGCCGTGCCACGACTTCCGCCGCGGGGGCCGGTCGGACCAGCGCGTAGGTCTGCCCGGCCCACAACGACATCAGCTCCGGGTCGCCGGCCGCGCGCACCGGTTTGGTCAGGTGGTGCACCTCCGGGTACGCGGCGGGCGCCTGTTCCTGGTTCTCGACCAGGAACCGGTTCACCAGGCCACGCGCCGGACGTCCGCTGAACGCCCTGGTCAACGCGGTGCGGCGGGTGCCTTCGGCAAGCGCTTGCCGGTGTGCGGCGGACGTGCCGGCCTCGGGAGTGGCCAGGAACGCGGTGCCGAGCTGCGCCGCGACCGCGCCGGCGGTGATGACGGCGGCGACGTCCGCGCCGTGCACCAGGCCGCCGGTGGCGATCAGCGGCAGGTCCACCCGGGCGCGGACCAGACGGAGCGCGGCCAGTACGCCGAACAGCTCGCCGCCACCGGGTGAAACACCGTCGTCGGCGAACGTGCCGCGGTGCCCGCCCGCGTCGCAGCCCTGCACGCACAGCGCGTCGGCGCCGATCTGCGCCGCCTGCGCGGCTTCCTGCGAGGTGGTGACGGTGACGACCACAGTGGAACCGGCGGCGTGCAGGCGGTGCACGTCCTGCACGCTGGGCAGGCCGAAGGTGAAGGAGACGACCGGGACGCGCATCGCCATGACCAGTTCCAGCTTGGCCGCGTACGAGTCGTCGTCCCACCGCGGTTCGCCCGGCTCGGTCGGCGATTGCGCCCTGACCCGGTCGCGGTAACGGGACAGGTCGGCCGTGGAACGGGGACCGGGCACGAACAGGTTGACGCCGAAGGGCCGGTCGGTGAGAGCGGTGGTGGCGGTGATCTGCGCGACGACGGCCTCGACGGAGAGGTAGCCGGCGGCCAGGAACCCGAGGCCGCCCGCGCGGCCGACTTCGGCCACGAGTTCGGGGGTGGACGCCCCACCGGCCATCGGCGCGGCGATGACGGGCACTTCGAGTCGGTCGAGCATGAGCGAGCCTAACCCGCGCCACCGCCGAACGGCTCAGTCCGACCCGCCCGATCATCCGCCCGCCCGGCGGGACACCGTGCAACGCCGGCCGGACCCGCACCGTATCTACCGATATGCCCAACACCCACCCGCGGCGGGACGCGTTACGCCTCGGCGCGTTCGCCGGCGTCGCGCTGCTGGCGCCCGCGTTGTCCGCCGAGGTTTCGAACGCGGAAGCCTCCACCACGCACTTCCGGCACGGCGTCGCGTCCGGTGACCCGTTGCCCGAGCGTGTCGTCCTGTGGACCCGCGTCACGCCCACCGAGGACAGCGCGCCGGGTTCCGGGGTGGGCCCGACCGTCGTGGTCACCTACGAGGTGGCCAAGGACGCCCAGTTCCGCCAGGTCGTCCGACGCGGTGACGTCACCACCGGCCCGGACCGCGACCACACCGTCAAGCTCGACGTCGGCGGATTGCGGCCCGGCCGCTGGTACTTCTACCGCTTCACCTTCGACGGGCGGCACTCCCCCGTCGGCCGCACCCGCACCGCGCCCGCCCACCACGCCGACGTCGACCAGCTGCGGTTCGGCGTCGTCTCGTGCTCCAGCTGGGTCGCGGGCCACTTCGCCGCCTACCGGCACCTCGCCGAGCGCGCCGACCTCGACGCCGTCGTGCACCTGGGCGACTACCTGTACGAGGACTACATCGGCACGCAGTTCCGCACGCACCAACCGCCCGGTGAGACGGTGTCGCTGACCGACTACCGGATTCGCCACGCCCAGTACAAGACCGACCCGGACCTCCAACGCCTGCACGCCACCTACCCGTGGATCATCACCTGGGACGACCACGAGTGGGCGGACAACGCCTGGGCCGACGGCTCGCCCAGCCACGACGAGACCACCGAGGGCACGTGGGCGCAACGCCGTGCCGCCGCGATGCGCGCTTACCACGAGTGGATGCCCGTGCGCCTGGACGGCGACCGCGTCTACCGCCGCCTCCGCTTCGGCACGCTCGCCGAGCTGACCATGCTCGACCTGCGCACGTACCGCAGCCGGCAAGTCGACCCGGCTCAAGTGGACCAACCCGGCCGCACCCTCACCGGGCCGGACCAGATGGCGTTCCTGCGCGACGGCCTGCTGAACAGCGGCGCGCAGTGGAAGCTGATCGGCAACCCGGTGATCTTCTCGCCGCTGCTGGTCCCGCAGCTGCCGCAGGCGGGCGCGGTGAGCCAGCTCGTCGGACCCACGATCAACAACGACCAGTGGGACGGCTACCCGCACGACCGCGACGCGCTGATCAGGCTGCTGGACGAGCACGACGTGCGCGACACCGTGTTCCTCACCGGTGACGTGCACAGCTCGTGGGCGTTCGAGGTGCCGGTGGACGAGGCGCTGTACCCGTTGACGAAGGTCGTCGCCACCGAGTTGGTGGTCCCGTCGGTCACGTCGGACAACATCGACGAGCTGACCGGCTCGCCGCCGCGCACCACGTCGTTGGCGCTGGAGGCCGCGCTGGTCGGGCTCAACCGGCACCTGAAGTGGGTGGAGCTGGACTCGCACGGCTACACCGTGCTGGACGTGCGGCGCGAGCACGTGCGGATGAACTGGTACTTCCTCGCCGAGCGGACCGATCCGAACTCGGCCGCCGCGTTGGCGAAGACGGTGACGGTGGTGTCCGGAACGCAGCGGATCGGTTAGAGAGGGCCGCCCCTCCGGCCGCGCGACCGGAGGGACGGCTTTCGCCGCGCTACGGCAGCGTGGCCAGGTGGGGTGCCACCGTGTTGGCGAACTGCCAGTTGTTGGACGCGTCCCAGTTGATCGACCAGGTCATCACGCCGCGGATACCGGGCCAGGTCTGCGTGGGCTTGAACGAACCGCAGTTCGTGCCCTTGGCCAGGCAGTTCAGCGCCGCGTTGACGTTGGCGGGCGACCACCAGGGTCAGGCCCGCGATCGCCGGCAGGCCCGCCAGCGCCGCGCCTAATGCTCGTCTCGTCCTCGAAGCCACGTCCACCTCCACGTTGTCCTCGGCGGCCAAGCCCAGCACGAGTGACGTGGACCACTCGAAAATGGGCTAGACCACTGCGGCTTGTCAAGGGGTGTGACCATGGGCGGATGACGTTCACCGTTGATGATGCGATCCGGATCGCGCGTGCGGCCCACGACGGACAGGTCGACAAGTCCGGCAAGCCGTACATCGGACATCCGCTGCGGGTGATGGGCCGGGTGACCGGTGAGCACGCGCGCATGGCGGCAGTGCTGCACGACGTGGTCGAGGACACTTCCGTCACGGGTGACGACCTGCTGGCCGCCGGGTGCCCGCCGGAGGTGGTGGCGACGGTGCTCGCGTTGAGCCACCGGGACGGCGAGGCGCAGGAGGACTACCTGGCGCGGGTGCGGGCCGACCCGGTCGCGGTGGAGGTCAAGCGGGCGGACATCGCCGACAACACGTCCCCGGCGCGGCTGGCGATGCTCGACCTGGCGACCCAGGACCGGCTGCGGGCGAAGTACGCGCGGGCGCTGGACATCCTCGGGCGGTGAGACCACTTTCGCCTGGTCGTTACCGGGCCGACGTCTGCGGCGGGGTGCCCCGGTCGGCTGCGGACGCGGTCGTAACAGTTGCGGCGGAGATCACGCCCGATTTGGCGTCTCAAGCCTCTGACGTGCGGCATCATAGTAGGTGAACCGATACAGAGAGACCATCGAAAGGCGACATGACCAACCCTCTGAAGACCGTTCGCACGTACCTCGCCACCCGGCGGCAGATCCGCAAGCGGGAAGCGGACCTCAACCGCGAACTGGCCGACTACAACACCCCGAGCGCTCGGATGGACATGGAAGCGATCCTCGCTCGCCACTCCAGCCACGAGGCGCGTGAGATCGAAGCGATCCTCCGCCGCCACGCCGTGAACGGCATGCTCCGCAACTACAGCTGAGCCGCCGCACCCCTTCGAGGGCCTTCAGGACATGGACGTCCTGAGGGCCCTTCCGTCATTTCAGGCCCCCTTGCCACATGGTGCCGAGCAGTTCCGCGGGCACGATCCGCACCGGGTACGGCAGGGTCGCGTCGAACGGGTCCTCCCCTTTCACCTCTGCCACCAACTCGTAGCGGCCTTCGGCGTCCAGCTCGAACACGGTCAGCTTGGGGTCCGGCGGGTCGATGACCCAGTAGCTACGCACCCCCATGCGCTCGTAGGCCGCCTTTTGGTGTTGAGGTCGTTCAGCGCCGTACTCGGCGACAGCACCTCCACAGCCAGTAGCGGTGCAACAGGCAGCAGTTCGTCGGTCAGATCCGCATCCCGGGTCACAAGGACATCGGGTTGCAACTCGGTTGAGTCCGACGACCGCACCGTGAACGGCGCCGTGAAGGCATGCAGGTCGTCCGGGCACTCTGCGTCCAAGTGCGCAGCGAGCTTCAGCACGATCTTCTGATGCCGCGGAACCGGCGCGGGACTCACGAGCAGCATCCCGTCGATGAGCTCGTAACGACGGCCGTCATCGGGCATTCCCTCCAGGTCATCGACCGTGTAGGGACGTCCGTAAGCCTCCGGCGTCATGGCTGTCATAGTCCCCTCCTTTCAGTTGGTTCGCCAACTGTCCCGGAGGGGTTCGACAAAAACCGGCCTCCGCGCCGACCGGTCACCCGAAGATGTGCCGGTCGGCGCGGATTTGGCCGGTGGTCCTACTTCTTGCCCTTGTCCTTGCCCGTGTCGTCGGTGGACAGAGCGGCGACGAAGGCTTCCTGGGGGACCTCGACCCGGCCCACCATCTTCATCCGCTTCTTGCCTTCCTTCTGCTTCTCCAGCAGCTTGCGCTTACGGGTGATGTCACCGCCGTAGCACTTGGCCAGCACGTCCTTGCGGATGGCGCGGATCGTCTCGCGGGCGATCACGCGGGCGCCGACGGCGGCCTGGATCGGCACCTCGAACTGCTGGCGCGGGATCAGCTCGCGCAGCTTGGAGGCCATCCTGGTGCCGTAGGCGTAGGCGTAGTCCTTGTGCACGATCGCGCTGAACGCGTCCACCGGCTCGCCCTGCAACAGGATGTCGACCTTCACCAGCTCGGCGTCCTGCTCGCCCGACTCCTCGTAGTCCAGCGACGCGTAGCCGCGCGTGCGCGACTTCAGGGCGTCGAAGAAGTCGAAGATGATCTCACCGAGCGGCATGGTGTAGCGCAGCTCGACGCGGTCCTCGGACAGGTAGTCCATGCCGCCCAGCTGGCCGCGCTTGGACTGGCACAGCTCCATGATGGCGCCGATGTAGTCGCTGGGCGCGATGATCGTGCACTTGGTGATCGGCTCGTACACCTCGGCGCGCTTGCCGTCGGGCCAGTCGGACGGGTTGGTCACCACGTGCTCGGTGCCGTCCTCCATGACCACCCGGTACACCACGTTGGGCGCGGTCGAGATGAGGTCGAGGCCGAACTCGCGTTCCAGCCGGTCGCGGGTGATCTCCAGGTGCAGCAGGCCGAGGAAGCCGCAGCGGAAACCGAAGCCCAGGGCGGCCGACGTCTCCGGCTCGAACGTCAGCGCGGCGTCGTTGAGCTGGAGCTTCTCCAGCGCCTCGCGCAGGATCGGGTAGTCGGAGCCGTCCACCGGGTACAGGCCGGAGTAGACCATCGGCCGCGGCTCGCGGTACCCGGCCAGCGGCTGGGTGGCGCCGTGCTTCTCGGCGGTCACCGTGTCGCCGACCTTCGACTGGCGCACGTCCTTCACGCCGGTGATGAGGTAGCCGACCTCGCCGACGCCCAGGCCGACGCTGACCTTCGGCTCGGGCGAGATGATGCCGACTTCCAGCAGCTCGTGGGTCGCGTTGGTGGACATCATCCGGATGCGCTGGCGCGGGGTGATCTTGCCGTCCACCACCCGGATGTAGGTGACCACGCCGCGGTAGGTGTCGTACACCGAGTCGAAGATCATCGCGCGGGGCGGCGCGTCGGCGTCGCCGACCGGTGCGGGCACGCGCTTGACGACCTCGTCCAGCAGCGCGCCGACGCCCAGGCCGGTCTTGGCCGAGACGCGCAGCACCTCCTCGGGCTCGCAGCCGACGATGTGCGCGAGTTCCTTGGCGTACTTGTCCGGGTCCGCGGCGGGCAGGTCGATCTTGTTCAGCACCGGGATGATGGTGAGGTCGTTCTCCATCGCCAGGTACAGGTTGGCCAGGGTCTGCGCCTCGATGCCCTGCGCGGCGTCGACCAGCAGCACGGTGCCCTCGCACGCCTCCAGCGCCCGTGAGACCTCGTAGGTGAAGTCAACGTGACCGGGCGTGTCGATCATGTGCAGCACGTGGTCCTGGCCGTTGACCTGCCACGGCAGCCGCACGTTCTGCGCCTTGATCGTGATGCCGCGTTCGCGCTCGATGTCCATGCGGTCGAGGTACTGCGCGCGCATCGCCCGCGCATCGACGACGCCGGTGAGCTGCAACATGCGGTCGGCCAGGGTCGACTTGCCGTGGTCGATGTGCGCGATGATGCAGAAGTTCCGGATGAGCTCCGGAGGCGTGAACGTCTGGTCGGCGAACGTGGTCACTCAGGTTCCTCGCACAGGAAGGATGGGGGGATCTGCCCATTTCAACTACACACAGCATCTCACGTCATGCCGTCGTGGCGTTCCACGCGGGCGTGACCGAGGCCATAAGCTGCCCGCCGTGTACGCGAACGGTGAGGATGCCCGCCCGGTAAGAGGCGCGGTGCGCGAGGTCCACACGGCTGCGGTGGCGGCCACGCTGGAGTACTCCCCCGACCTGGACGGCCTGGCCGATCCGGGCGAGGTGGTGTGGGCCTGGGTGCCCTTCGAGGAGGACCCCGACCGCGGCAAGGACCGCCCGCTGCTGGTCGTCGGCCGGTACCGGCGGGCGCTGCTCGGCCTGATGCTGACCAGCAAGACGCCCGACCGGCACGAGGAGGACTACTGCCTCGACCTGGGCGCGGGCCGCTGGGACCGCGACGGCCGGCGCTCCTACCTGCGACTGGACCGCGTCTTCGAGCTGGACGAGGACGACATCCGACGTGAGGGCTCGGTGCTGGAGCCGGAGCGGTTCTCGCTGGTCGTGGACGCGCTGCGGCGGCTCGGCTGGCGCTGAGAGGTGGCCCTCCAGGAGTGCTACTCGGACTCGTCCGAGTAGCACTCCTGGAGGGCTTCAGGTCCCTGGCCACCGCCACGCCGACGGGCTAAGCGAGCCGGGTCACCTCCACGGTGACGTCCAGCGCGGCCGACGCGCCACCCGAGTAGATGCCCTTCAACGGCGCGACGTCGGCGTAGTCACGGCCGTGCGCCACCCAGATGTGCCGGGGCCCGACCGGCACCGCGTTGGTCGGGTCGTACCCCCACCAGCCGCCGGTCCACGCCTCGATCCACGCGTGGCTCTCGCCGCGCACGGTCTCCCGGATCTCGCCGTTCGGCTTGGTGTGCAGGTACCCGGACACGTACCGGGCCGGGATGCCCATCGCGCGCAGCAACACCAGCGTGACGTGCGCGAAGTCCTGGCAGACGCCCTCACGGGCCTGCCACGCGTCGGTGGCCGAGCTGTGCACGCCGGTGGTGCCGGACTGGTAGGTCAGCTGGTCGTGCACCCAGTTCGACGCGGCCAGCACGGCGTCCGCCGGGCCCAGTCCCCGCTTCAGCCCGCGCGCCACCGCGGCCAGCTCACGATCCCGCGGCACGTACCCGGTCCAGTCCAGGAACTCGGTGTACCGGTCGAGCAGCGCGTCCGCCCGCAGGTCGGTCCACGACGCCGTGCGCACCGGCTCCTCCTCGGCGCCGGTCTCCACCACCGACGACGCCACGACCTTCAGCTCCACGTGCGGCGCGTGCAGGTCGAACGACGTGACCTCGGTGCCCCAGTAGTCGGTGTACCGGTAGGCGCGCGTCGCGGGCGTCGTCTCCACCCGGCTGACCACGACGTTCTGCCGCCGGTCGGCGCGCGGCGTCATCCGCGCCTCGTTGTAGGACTGGGTCACCGGCAGCTCGTACCGGTACCCGGTGGTGTGCACGATCCGCACCCGCCACGACATGTCAGATCACCTCGGCGTTCGTCCAAGCGACCCAGGGCGCGGTGTGGAAGTACTGCTGGGACACGGCCTCGCCGACGTCGCGCACGGTGGCCTGCAACGCCTTGAGCCGACGTGGCAGGTCGTCCAGCAGGTCGTGCGGGCGCAGGAACTCCAGGTCGCTGCGGGCCCGGCCGAGCAGGCGCAGCGCCTCGGCACGGGCGCCGACGCGCACGTGCGGCTGGTGGTCCAGCTGCTCCAGGCAGGCCTCGGCCTGCCGCAGCGCGTGGAACACCGAGCGCGGGAACAGCCGGTCGAGCAGCAGGAACTGCACCACCCGCGAGGCGTCCATCGCGCCCCGGTACGTGCGCAGGTACGTGTCGTGCGCGCCGGCCGACCGGAGCACGGTCACCCAACCCGGCGACGACGCCTTGTCGCCCACGCGGGACAGCAGCAGCCGCACGATCATGTCCACCCGCTCGACCGATCGGCCGAGCACCAGGAACCGCCAGCCGTCGTCCCGGCTCATGGTGGAGTCGGCGAGCCCGGCGAACATCGCCGCCCGCTCCTCCACGAACGTGAAGAACGCGTGCGGGCCCATGGCGCGGGCGTAGGCCTGCCGTTCCTCCACCGCGTTGTACATCGCGTTGAGGCACTCCCACATCTCGGTGGAGACGACCTCGCGTGCGCCACGCGTGTTCTCGCGCGCGCTGTTGATCGACGCGACGATCGACCCTGAGTGGTCGGACGAGTACGCGACGAGTTCGGTCAGCGACCACACGTCGAACGCGGCGTCCTTCGGGGCGTCGATGCCGAGCACGGCGAGCAGTTGGCGACTGGTGGCGTCCGGGTTGACCGTGGCGTCCTCCAGCAGTTGGTGCACCGAGACGTCGAGGATGCGCGCCGTGTCGTCGGCACGTTCGACGTACCGGCCGATCCAGTACAGCGACTCCGCGTTGCGAGCCAGCATCAAGCCCCCTTCCCAGCCTGTTGTTGCTGCTGTTGTTGCTGCTGTTGTTGCTGTTGGGACGTGGTCAGTTCGGGGCCCTGTTCGGCGGCGGGCGACTCCACCGGGGACATCGTCGCCAGACCCGGTTCGGCCAGCTCACGGTCCACCGTGGACGACCGGGGCGCGAGGACCCACGTGTCCTTGGAGCCGCCGCCCTGCGAGGAGTTGACGACCAGGCTGCCCTCGGGCAGCGCGACCCGGGTCAGGCCGCCGGGCAGCACGAAGATCGAGTTGCCGTCGTTGACCGCGAACGGTCGCAGGTCGACGTGCCGGGGCGCGAGCCGGTCGCCGATCTTGGTCGGCACGGTGGACAGCTGCACGACCGGCTGCGCGATCCAGCCGCGCGGGTTGGCCCTGATGGTGCGGCGCAGCCCGTTCAACTCGCGCACGGAGGCCTGCGGGCCGAACACGATGCCGTAGCCGCCGGAGCCCTCCACCGGCTTGACCACCAGCTCGTCCAGGTGGTCCAGGACGTGCGCGCACTCCTCGGGCAGCCAGCAGCGGAACGTGTCCACGTTGGGCAGCAGCTGCTTCTCGCCGAGGTAGTACTGCACGATCTCGGGCATGTAGGTGTAGACGAGCTTGTCGTCGGCCAGGCCGTTGCCGACCGCGTTGGCGATCACGACGTTGCCCGCGCGGGCCGCGTTGATCAGGCCGGCCACGCCGAGCACCGAGTCCGGGCGGAAGTGCACCGGGTCGAGGAAGTCGTCGTCGATGCGCCGGTAGATGACGTCGACCTGCCGTTCGCCCTCGGTGGTGCGCAGGTAGACGAGGTTGTCGCGGCAGAACAGGTCACGGCCCTCGACCAGCTCCACGCCCATCTGCCTGGCCAGCAGCGAGTGCTCGAAGTAGGCCGAGTTGGCCACGCCGGGCGTGAGCACGACCACGGTCGGGTCGGCGGCGTTGGGCGCGGCGGCGTTGCGCAGCGCGCGCAGCAGGTGCACGGCGTAGTCGCCGACGGACCGCACCCGGTGCCGGGCGAACAGGTCCGGGAACACCCGCGCCATCGTGCGCCGGTTCTCCATCACGTACGACACGCCGGACGGGCAGCGCAGGTTGTCCTCCAGCACGCGGAACGTGCCCGCCTCGTCACGCACCAGGTCCACGCCCGAGACGTGCAGCCGCACGCCGTTGGGCGGGTTGATCAGCGCGGCCTCGCGGTGGAAGTGCTCGCAGGAGGTGATCAGCCGGCGCGGCAGCACGCCGTCGCGAACGATCTGGGCGTCGCCGTAGATGTCCGCCAGGAACATCTCCAGCGCCCGGACCCGCTGCACGATGCCGCGTTCCAGCTTCGACCACTCCGAGGCGGCGAGCACCCTCGGGATCAGGTCCAGCGGGAACGGCCGTTCCTGGCCGGACAGCGAGAACGTGATGCCTTGGTCCACGAACGCCCGGTCCAGCGCCTCGGACCTGGCGGTCAGCTCGGCCACCCTGGACGGCGCGATCGAGTCGTACAACGTCCGGTACGCGGCGCGGACCGAGGAGTCCTCTTCGAACATCTCGTCGTAGGCGTCGGCGTGCGGCCGGTCCGGGTCCAGATAGCCGTCGAACAGCTCACCGAGGCGTGCGACGGCGCGGGCCGGCGTTCGGCGCAGTCCTGACGTGCGGGCTCGGCTGTGCGTCATGGCCACATCTTGACTGTGCGAATGCCCAAAGCGCACCACCCCGGCGAACGGAAAACCAGGACAGAAACACCCCGGAAACATCTGGGGGAGGATTCCCCGACCCTCCTCGGGGCGATCCCGGATGCGTTCGGAGTGGGCCCCGATGACCCTGGACGCATGGCGAACAACCTGATGAAGGCGTTGGACGCGGCGTTCGGGCACCCGCGCGGCAAGGTCGGCGAGCTGGGCGGCCGGGTGATGGCCGTGCTCAACGCGAAGGTGGAGGAACACGTGACCGAGGTCGCCGCGCCGACGGCCGAGGAGGTCGTGCTGGTGCTCGGCCCCGGGCCGGGCGTGGGCCTCAAGCTGGCCGGTGAACGCGCGCTCAAGGCGATCGGCGTCGACCCGTCACGGGTCATGCTGGACGAGGCGCGCGACCGGTGCGCGGAGCTGATCGTGGCCGGTCGGGTCGAGCTGCGCGAGGGCGCGGCGACGCGGACCGGGCAGCCCGAGGACTCGGTGGACGTGGTCATCTCGGTCAACAACCTCCAGCTGTGGGGCAACCGGCCGGCCGCGTTCCACGAGCTGTTCCGGGTGCTGCGGCCCGGCGGGCGGCTGGTCGTGTCGGTGCACCGGCGGGTGCTCGACACCTCCGAGTACGACCTGATGCGGGAAGCCGAGGCGGCGGGCTTCACCGGGGTGCGCACGTCGTTGCACCAGTACGGCGGGGTGGTCGGACCGTCGGTGCAGCTACTCGCGGACGTCCCGGCGTAGCGGGTGGTCGGCCGGGATCTCGACCAGCACGATCCGCCGGCCGTCCGGGTCGGCGATCCACATCTCGTCCAGGCCCCACGACTCGCGCCGGGCGGGCCGGACGACGTGCTCGGCGAGTTCTTCGGCGGCCCGGGTGAGATCGCGCACCTGCACCCACAGCTGCGTGGCGTCGGTGGGGTGCTCCGTCGAAATCCCGGAGACCTCCAGGAACCCCTGGCCGAGGAAGAACACCGTGCCGCTGGGGAACTCCCGGTACACGGCCAGGCCCAGCACGTCGCGGTAGAACGCCCGGATGCGCTCGGGATCTGGGGAGCGGACGAGGACGCGGCTGCTCAGGATCTCCACGCGATCCAGCGGATCACACGTTCAGTTCCAACGCCATTCGCACGTGGGCCGGCGGCTCGTCGTCGCGGCTGATCTCACGCCAGCCCCGGGCGGTGTAGAACCGCCGCGCGCGGTGGTTCTCCGCGAACACGTCGAGGTGCGCGGTGGTGACGCCGAGATCACGCAGGCTGTCCATGGCTGCGGCGTGCAGCGCGAAGCCGACGCCATTGCCCCAACGCGCCGGGTCCACGTGCAGCAGCCCCAGCTCACCACCTGCTCTGACCTGCGCGAACCCGGCGAACTGGCCGTCCAGGTCGGCGCACAGCCACACCCGGTCCGGCTTGTCGAAGTCGATGTCGGTGGTCCGCACCGAGTGCTCCCACTCAGCCAGCTCCGACTCGGGTAGGTGCCCTTCGTAGTAGGTGCGCCGGGCCTTGACGTACACGTCGATGAGCGGGCCCTTGTCCTCTGCTCGCGGCGGCCGCACGGTGATCGTCCCCATGTCTCAGGGACGTGACACCGCCGGGGAGGTTGTCCGCACTTCGTGCTTCGGCACGTCCGGCGCGAGGAACGCCAACAGCCGCTCACCTTCCCGTTCCAGCTCGTCCACTGTGGACAGGTGGTGGAACGGCCGGTGGAACGGCCGCAGTTCCAGCGTGGCCAGCTCCTTGGTGCGGTGGAGTTTCCAGTCGCCCGCCGTGACGCCGTCCACCAGGAAGAACTGCGGCACGGGGCCGTGCCGGTCGTACTCCTGCGCGCGCACGTCGTCGGTGACGACCCGGCGGCGGTCGGCGTGCGACAGCAGGAGGTTGTCGAAGTCGTAGAGGAACCGCGCCGGCGCGGGCACGTCCTCGTCCGGCCGGGGTGCGTCGGGCAGGTCGAACAACTCCTGGCCGTCCTCGTCGCGCAGCCGCAGCAAGGGCAGCCGTTCGACCACCTCGCGCAGCCTGGTGAGACCGGACCAGGTCTGGACGTCCTTCACCGTCGCCGGACCGAACGCGGCCAGGTAGCGCAGCACCAGATCGTCCACGGACGGCTTGTCCACCACTGACGCGCCCAGCCACGTCTCGACGCTCGTGTGCGCGATGGCCCCGCTCCGCCCCCACACGCCACGCGGCGGGACCTGCACCAACGGCACCAGGCAGCGGATCGCGTAGGCCAGCGCGGCGGGCGTGCGGTCCGGCCACTGCTCGTGCAGCAGCGCGCCCAGCTCCTTGTTCGTGCGCGGCTTCTCGGCCAGCAGCGCGCGCCCGGCGTCCACGACGGCGTCCACGTCCAGACCGCGCATGTCGCGGCCGTGGGTGAAGTTGCGGAACAGGTCCCGTTCGAGCACGGGCTGGACCACCGGGCGCAGCTTGCGGGCGTCTTCGGCGGTGACCAGGTGGATCGTGGAGCGCATCACGGCGATGCGCACGAGTTCGCGGTCCACGAGCAGGTCGGCGGCCTGGTCGGGGGTGAACCCGGCGATCCGCGACCACAGGCCGGTGTACCAGGTGTGCGGGGTCTGGGCCTGCAACCCGACCAGGTGCGTGACGACCTCGGGCACGGTCCGGTCCGTGCGGGCCAGCAGGAACTGGCGGGCCAAGGTGGCTCGACCGAGGGCGCGACGGGTCAATACCGGGGTCATGCGCCCACGGTAGGACCCATCGCGGACAACTTCGGTCCTCGTATCAGGTGCGAGTTGCCCCTCCGGCCGAAAAAGTGATATCACTTTGCTAAGCACACGATATGACGTCAAGGGGTGGAACATGGACGCGACGACGGACGTGGCGGTGCGGATGCCCGCTCCCGTGGTACGGGAGAAGGAGGCCATCGGCCTGTCGGGGCTCATGGCGTTCTTCATCGGCCTGCTGACGCTCGCGATCGGCGCGCTGCTGGTGGTCGTGGCCCTGGCGCCGGAAGTCGAGGGCCCCAACGTGCCGGTGGGGATCACCGGTCTGGTGGTGCTCACCGGCGGCGGCATCGGGATGCGGGGGCTGTTCACCGTGGCGCCGGGTGAGGCGCGGGTGCTGCAGTTCCTCGGCAGCTACACCGGCACGGTCCGCAAGGACGGCCTGCGCTGGGCGAACCCGTTCAGCACCCGGGTCAAGGTCTCCACCCGCATCCGCAACCACGAGACCGCGACGTTGAAGGTCAACGACGCCGACGGCAACCCGATCGAGATCGCCGCCGTGGTGGTGTGGCAGGTGGACGACACCGCGCGGGCGATGTTCGAGGTGGACGACTTCGTCCGGTTCGTCGGCATCCAGACCGAGACCGCGGTGCGGCACATCGCCACCAGCTACCCGTACGACAACCACGACGAAACCGGGCTGTCACTGCGGGAGAACGCGGACGAAATCACCGAGACGCTGTCGGTGGAGATCGCGGCACGGGTGCAGGCGGCCGGGGTGAAGGTGATCGAATCGCGGCTCACGCACCTGGCCTACGCTCCGGAGATCGCGCAGGCGATGCTGCAACGCCAGCAGGCGGGTGCGGTCGTCGCGGCGCGGACGCGGATCGTGGAGGGCGCGGTCGGCATGGTCCAGCTCGCGCTGGCCAAGCTCGCCGAGGAGGACGTGGTGGAACTGGACGAGGAGCGCAAGGCGGCGATGGTGTCGAACCTGCTGGTCGTGCTGTGCGGCGACCGATCCACCCAACCCGTGGTCAACGCCGGGTCGTTGTACACCTGACGTGGCCGAGCGCAAGAGCGTCCTGCTGCGCCTCGACCCGGCGGTGCACGACGCGCTGACGAGGTGGGCGAACGACGAGTTGCGCAGCACGAACGCGCAGATCGAGTTCCTGCTGCGCCGCGCGCTCGCCGAAGCCGGTCGGGCGCCCTCCGGGGCCGCCGACCAACCCAGGCGCGGCCGACCCCGCAAGAGCGACGGGGACGGCGAAGCCGAGTAACCCGACGCCGTCGGTGCGGATCACCTCACCGACGGCGTCCGGCGTTCGATCAGCCCGGCGTCGACCGAATCCGGCGTTGATCAACTCGCGGAGCGCGGCGGGCGGTGCGACCGTTGGCTAGGTGAGCGAGCTGAACTCCCCGTACGCGCCCGGCACGCCGGCGTGGGTGGACATGATGACCACCGACCGCCAGGCCACCATGGACTTCTACGGCGGCCTGTTCGGCTGGGACTTCGAGATCGGCGGTCCGGAGACCGGGCACTACACGATGGGGTTGGTGCGCGGGCTGCCCGTGGCCGGGTTCGGCGAGATGCCGCCGGACGTGATGTTCCCCGTGGTGTGGACGACGTACCTGGCCACCGACGACCTCGACGAGTCCCTGGAAGTGCTGAACGCCAACGGCGGCAAGGTGCTCGTACCGGAGTTCGACACCGGCGGGCCGGGGCGCGGTGCGATCGCGGTGGACCCGTTCGGCGCGGCGTTCGGGCTGTGGGAGGCGGGCACGCACATCGGCGCATACGTGGTCAACGAGCCCGGTTCGGTGGTGTGGAACGAGCTGGCCACCCGCGACGCGTTCGGCGCGGCCGAGTTCTACCAGCAGGTGTTCGGCGTGGACCTGGACCCGTTGCCGGACTTCCCGTACACGCAGCTCCAGGTGGACGGCCGTGCGGTGGCGGGTGTGTTCGGGATGTCCAACGAGATCCCCGCCGAGATCCCGCCGCACTGGATGACCTACTTCGCGGTGTCCGACGCCGACGCGGCGGCCGACCGGGTGCGCAAACTCGGCGGCGTCACGGTCGGCGACGTGGTCGAGTCGCGGTTCGGCCGGTTCACCACGGTCGGCGACCCGATGGGCGCGACGTTCCGGCTCATCCAATCGCCGCCTTCCACCCCAGACTGACCACCAGCGCCACCACGACGGTGAGGAACACGCGGCGCACGAACGCCGATCCCCGCCGCACCGCCATCCGCGCCCCGAACACCGCACCGGTGACGTTGCACAGCGCGAGCACCAAACCCAAGCCCCACAACACTTTCCCGGCCGGGATGAAGTACAGCAGGGCACCCAGGTTCATCGAGACGTTCACCAGCTTGGCCGTGGCCGAGGCGCGCAGGAACGCGAACCCGACCAGGCCGACGAGCAGGAACACCAGGAACGTGCCCGCGCCCGGTCCGGCCAACCCGTCGTAGAAGCCGATCAGCGCGCCACCCGAGGCCATCACGGCGATCTGCGTCGAACGGGTCAACTTCGGCGTCTCCGCCTCGCCCAACGCGGGCTTGCGCCACGTGTACAGGCCGACGCCGACCAGCGCGACGAGCACCACACCGTTGAGCACACCGGGGGCCAGCGCGCCCGCGACCGCCGCACCACCCACCGCGCCGGCGAACGCGGCCGACGCCATCGGCAGCGCCGACGGCCAGTCGATCGTGGTCTGCCGTGCGTACGTGTGCAGGGCGGCGGACGTGCCCACCACCGACGCGATCTTGTTGGTGGCCAGCGCGAACAGCGGCTCGCCGCCGGGCGCGACCAACAGCAGGGCGGGCACGTTGATCAACCCGCCGCCGCCCACCACGGCGTCGACCGTGCCCGCGAGGGTGGCGGCCAGGCAGAGGAACAACAGGGCGGCGAGGGAGATCTGCCCGAAGCCGGGCCAATCGAGAGCGGCGGTCACGTCGCCCATCAAACAAGACGGGCGTACTGCATTTCACCCCTTACATAGTGGGAGCGCTCCCGGAATCCGCCATTCAGCCCTGTCGTGCCCTGGATCACACGGGAAGGGTGATGCCGGGTGTCCCGACCACTGTGGAGGTTCTCGATGCCGAGATCCCGCAAGCGCACTGCCGTCGCCGCGCTGGCCGCACTGGCGCTGCTGGCGACAGGAGCACAGGCCAGCGGAGTCGTCGAACCGCGAGGAGAGACCTACACCGACTCCCGCGCGCCGGTCGACCGACGGGTGGACGACCTCCTCAGGCGCATGACGCTGGAGGAGAAGGTCGGCCAGATGACCCAGATCAGGCTGGGCAAGCTGCGCGGCAACTGCGAGTGGAACCCCGGTCCGCTGCGCGAGGACTGCATGAAGACCGTGCTGGAGGACGCGAAGGTCGGCTCGATCCTGTCCGGTGGCGGTGACGCGCCGATCCCGAACACGCCACGGGCCTGGGCCGAGATGACCAACGCCATCCAGAAGTACGCGCTGGACCACAGCAGGCTGCGGATTCCGCTGATCTACGGCGCGGACGGCGTGCACGGCCACTCGAACGTGCTCAGCGCCACCATGTTCCCGCACCAGATCGGCCTCGGCGCGACGTGGAACCCGCAGTTGCAGGAGCAGCTGGGCGCGTCGACCGGGCGGGCCATGCGCGCCACTGGCGTCTTCTGGAACTTCGCGCCGGTGTCCGACATCGCGCGTGACACCCGGTGGGGCCGCTACTACGAGACCTACAGCGAGGACCCGGTGCTGGCCGGCGCGTTGGCGGCGGCGAACGTGCGCGGGCAGCAGGGCGACCCGACCGACGGCACCGCGAAGCTCACCGCGACCGCCAAGCACTTCGCGGGGTACTCGGAGCCGTTCAACGGCCACGACCGCGCGCCCGCCCAGCTGCCGATCCGGTACCTCCAGGACACCGTGCTGCCCGCGTTCCAACCGCAGTTCGACGCCGGCGTCGGCACCGTGATGGTCAATTCGGGTGCGGTGAACGGCGTGCCCGCGCACGCGTCGAAGTACCTGCTGACCACGCAGTTGCGCGACCGGATGGGGTTCCGCGGCGTGGCGATCACCGACTGGGAGGACATCCGGTACCTGGTGGACCGCTACCACGTGGCGGCGGACTACCGGGAGGCCATCGCGATGGCCGTCAACGCCGGGGTGGACATGGCGATGGAGCCGTCCAACGCGGCGGAGTTCACCGCCGGGCTGTTGGCCGGTGTGCGCGGCGGCGCGATCAGCGGCAAGCGGATCGACCAGGCCGTGCGGCGCATCCTGAAGCTCAAGTTCGAGCTCGGGCTGTTCGAGAAGCCGTTCGTCGACCCGGAGCGGGCCGACGCGATCGTGAACGGCGCCGACCGCACGCTGGCCCGCCAGGCCGCGGCGGAGAGCGCGGTGCTGCTGCGCAACGACGGCGGTGTGCTGCCGCTGTCTTCGAGCGCGGGCAAGCTCGTCGTGACCGGTGACGCGGCCGACTCGGTGACCAGGCAGCTCGGCGGCTGGACGGTCGGCTGGCAGGGCGTGCCGGACGGGTCACCGTTGCCGCCGACGGTGACGGTGTTGCAGGGCATCCGGGCCGCCGCGCCGTCGACGAACGTGGTGAGCGCACCCACGCAGGCCGACGCCGTCGCGCAGGCCGGTGACGCCGACGCGGTGGTCGTGGTGCTCGGTGAGGACCCCGGCGCGGAGGGCGAGGCGGACACCGAGTCGCCCGCGTTGACCGCCGAACAGCAGGGTCTGGTGGACGCGGTGCGGGCGACCGGCAAGCCGGTCGTGGTGGTGCTGCTGACCGGCCGACCGCAGGTGCTCGGCACGGCGGCGAACGCTCCGGCGCTGGTCGCGGGCTGGTTGCCGGGTTCCGAGGGCGGTAGCGCGATCGCCGACGTGCTGTTCGGCACGGTGAACCCGAGCGGGAAGCTGCCGGTGTCGTGGCCGAAGGAGATCGGCGACCAGCCGTTCTCGTACGACCAGGTGCGCGGCGCGAACGCGGCTCCGGGCTCGGGGTACGACCCGGCGTTCGCGTTCGGGCACGGCCTCTCGTACACCACGTTCACCACGTCGGCGCCGACCGTGAAGTCGGCGGAGGTGCGGCGGGACGAGCAGGTGAAGGTGTCGGTGACCGTGGCCAACACCGGCACGCGGGACGGGACGCTCGTGGTGCCGGTGTACGTGCACCAGCCCGTGAGCCAGGTGCTGACGCCGCCGCAGCGCCTGGTCGGTTTCACCCGCGTCGCGTTGAAGGCGGGCGAGCAGCGGGCGGTCGAGGTGGCGTTCGACGTGAAGCGCCTGGCGGTGACCGCGGGTGACATGGACGGCTCGGGGAAGCCGGAGGTGGCGAAGGGCGCCTACGAGGTCGTGGTCGGCGACGGGAGGGCTCGATTCACAGTGCGGTGAGCTGCCCTGATATCCTTCTTTGCCGTACCCGCGCGGCATTCCGCTGTGGAGGAAAACCGCCCCTTCCGGGGGGCGGAGCCGGTGACAAGCGCGGTACGACTCCCAGACCGAGGAAAAGGTGGCTTTCGCGTGGCGAACATCAAGTCCCAGCTGAAGCGGATCAAGACCAACGAGAAGGCGCGCCTGCGCAACAAGGCCGTCAAGTCGTCGCTCAAGACCGCGATCCGCAAGTTCCGTGAGGCCGCCGAGGCCGGTGACAAGGAGAAGGCCACCTTGCTGGTGCAGGAGGCTTCCCGCAAGCTCGACAAGGCCGTCTCCAAGGGCGTCATCCACGCCAACCAGGCCGCCAACAAGAAGTCGGCGCTCGCCCGGCGCGCCAACCAGATCTGATCTGGTTCTCCGGCACGCGATCTTCAGCACGCAGAAGGGCCGCTCCCCCTCACGGGGTGAGCGGCCCTTTCGCGTGTCACCTCTGCTCAGCGCCACCCGAGCCAACGCCACCTGCGCTCAGCGCCGCCCGAGCCAACGCCGCCCGAGTCAGCGCCGCCCGTGCGCCGCGACGATCTTCAGCACCGCGCGCTCCAGGGCGTAGCCCGAGTCCGCCGCGACACCCTTCACGTCGGCGTTCAGATCGGCGACCACGGTCATCGCCGCCGCGAGCCCCCGATCGTCCCAGCCCCGCGTCTGCCCCTGGGCCTTCCTGATCTTCCACGGCGGCATGCCCAACTCGCCCGCCAGCCGGTTCGGGTCACCCCGGCCCACCGCGGACACCCGCGCGACCGTGCGCACCGCGTCGGCCAGCGCGTCGGCGACCAGCACGTGCGGCACGCCGAGCTGGATCGCCCACCGCAGCGCCTCCAGCGCACCGGCCCGGTCACCCATCACGGCCTTCTCCGCGACCACGAACCCGGTCACCTCGGCCCGGCCGCGGTGGTAGCGGTGGACCGCCGCGGCGTCGACCTTGCCGTCGGTGTCCGCGACGAGCTGCGACGCCGCCGCGGCCAACTCGCGCAGGTCCGACCCGACCGCCTCGATCAGCGCCGCCACGGCCTCCGGATCGGCCTTGCCGCCGCCCGCCGAGCGGATCTCGTTGCGGACGAACGCCTCGCGGTCCGCGGCCTTGGTGATCTTGGGGCACTCGGTCACCCGCGCACCGGCCTTGCGCAGCGCTCCGGGCAGGTCCTTGGCCACCTTGCTGCGCCCGCCACCGGTGTGCACGACCACCAGCGTCACGCCGTCGGCCGGGGCCTTGGCGTAGGCGACGACCGCGTCGGCGATCTCCTTGCCGATCTCCTGCGCCGCCTCCAGCGCGACCACCCGGCCCTCGGCGAACAGCGACGGGCTCACCAGTTCAGCCAGCTCAGGCACGGTGAGATCGGTCACGCGAACGCGGGTCAGGTCGGCCTGCGGATCGGCTTTCCGCGCCGCGTCCAGCGTGCCGCGCACCGCGCGCTCGACCAGCAACTCCTCCTCGCCGACGATCAGGTGCACTGCGTCGGGCGTGTCAGCGTGCGCACTCACGGCGCGATCCTCCCACGGGCGACAGACGTCCGTATGGTGGACGTCTGTGGCCGAGGGTCGGGATCGTGCCGTACTTTGAGGCGACAACAACTGAATACCGCTCATCCAGAGGGGCAGAGGGATCGGCCCGAAGAAGCCCCGGCAACCCGTCGTTCAGCGCGCGTCCACCGTGCGCCGGCGATCACGGTGCCAATTCCGACCCGCGACGCGTGGGAAAGATGAGGAGTTACCTCGCGATGACTGCTGTCAGTGCGCCCCCGGCCACCACCTCCTTCGACCTCGGTCCTGCCCGGGCGCTGTCCTGTCGTGAATGCGGGCACCAGACGCCGCTCGCCCCCGAATACGCCTGTATGGAGTGTTTCGGGCCGCTGGAAGTGGCCTACGACTTCGGCAAGATCCGCCGCGAGGACATCGAGGCCGGCCCCGGGTCGATCTGGCGCTACCGCGGCCTGCTGCCCGTGCCCTCGGACGTCCGGTCGCACCCCAACACCGACCCCGGCATGACCCGCCTGGTCCAGGCCGACAACCTGGCCAAGGCCCTGGGCCTGCGCAAGGTGTGGGTGAAGGACGACACCGGCAACCCCACCCACTCGTTCAAGGACCGCGTGGTCGCCGTCGCCCTGGCCGCCGCCCGCGAACTGGGCTTCAAGGTGCTGGCGTGTCCGTCCACCGGCAACCTGGCCAACGCCGTGGCCGCCGCGGCGGCCCGCGCGGGCTGGCAGTCGGTGGTGCTGGTGCCCTCCTCCCTGGAACAGGCCAAGATCCTCATGACCGCCGTCTACGGCGGCAACCTGATCACCGTCGACGGCAACTACGACGACGTGAACCGGCTGGCCCAGGAACTGGCCGCCGAACACGAGGACTGGGCGTTCGTCAACGTCAACGTCCGCCCCTACTACGCCGAGGGCTCCAAGACCCTGGGCTACGAGGTCGCCGAACAACTCGGCTGGCGCCTGCCCGACCAGATCGTCGTGCCCATCGCGTCGGGCTCCCAGCTGACCAAGGTCGACAAGGCCTTCCGCGAACTCGGCACCCTCGGCCTGGTCGAACAGACCCCCTACCGCGTCTTCGGCGCCCAGGCCACCGGCTGCTCCCCCGTCTCCGCCGCCTACAAGGCCGGCCTCGACGTGGTCACCCCGGTCCGCCCCGACACCATCGCCCGCTCCCTGGCCATCGGCGCCCCCGCCGACGGCCCCTACGTCCTCGACGCCGTCCGCCGCACCCACGGCGCCATCGAGGACGTCACCGACGACGAGGTCGTCGAGGGCATCCGCCTGCTCGCCCGGACCGAGGGCATCTTCGCCGAAACCGCCGGCGGCGTCACCGTCGCCACCGCCAAGAAACTCATCGACACCGGCCAACTCGACCCCGACGCCGAAACCGTCCTGCTCATCACCGGCGACGGCCTCAAAACCCTCGACGCCCTCGGCAACCGGGTCGGCCCGAAGGCCAACGTCCCACCCTCGGCAGACGCCGTGCTCACCGCCCTTTCGGACCTAAGGACAGCGCCATGAGCCAGATGCTCCTGCACAGCGATGCCCAGCACGCGTCCTCGCCCCTGTTCTCGACGACCCTGTCGTTGCCGGGCTGCGACGCGGAGGGGTGGGTCGTGGTCGACAGCATGGTCGACGGTCTGGCCATGGGCGGCACGCGGATGACCGCGACCGTGGACGAGGCCGAGCTAGCGGGGTTGGCCAGGGCCATGACGCACAAGCTCGCCCTTGTCGACCTGCCCATCGGCGGTGCGAAGGCGGGCATCCGCCCGAACGGCCCGGTCCGCGACCGCGCGGCGCTGATGCGCACCTTCGGCCAGGTGACCCGCCCGTTGCTGCACGGCGGCGTGTACCTCGGCTGCGACCAGGGCACGACCCACCCGGACCGGGACGTGTTCTTCGCCGCCGCGGACTACGACATCGCCTCCCGGCCCGGCGCCACCAGGCTCAGCGTCGACTGGGCCGAGTTCTGGCGCACGATGTCGGACATCACCGGGTTCGGCGTGGCCACCGCCGCGTTGAGCACCCTGAGCGCGGCGGGTGCGAAGGCGCCGCAACGCGTGGTGCTGCAAGGGTTCGGCACGGTCGGCCGAGGCGCCGCCCAGCACATGGTGGCGGCGGGCCACCGGCTCGTCGCCGTCGCCGACGTGCACGGCACGATCGAGGACCCGGCGGGCCTGCCGGTGGACAAGCTGATCGAGTGCACCAGCAGCGACGGCACGATCGACCGACGGCAGCTGCCGGCCTCGGTCCGCGTGCACGACGGCGACCGCGCGTGGCTCAAGGTCGACGCGGACGTGCTCGTGCTCGCGGCGGGCGCGGACGCGGTCGACGAGTCGGCCGCGTCGTCGGTCCGCGCGGGCATCGTGGTCGAGGGCGGCAACATGAGCTGCAGCCGGGCGGCGCGGGGCATGCTGCGCCTGGCCGGCCACACCGTGCTGCCCGACGTGGTGGTGAACGTCGGCGCGGCGGCGGTCACCGGCTCGATCATCGCGGGGGTCGTGCCCTCCGGGCTGACCGTGCCGCAGGTGTCGGCGTGGCTGCGCGAATGGATCTCGGCGAAGATCACCAAGAACTGCGAGCTGATCCAGGAGCTCAGCGCGGCAGGCAGTCCCGACCCGGTCGCCGAGCTGCTCGCGGGCCGGAACATCGCGCTGTGACGGCGTCCGCCTGGGAGCGCCCGACCGTGCTGGTCGCGCACTCCAAGATGGCGCCGAAGCTGATTCCCCGGATCGAGGACGAAGTCCCGGTGCTGCGCGCGGAGTCGATCGCCGACCTGCCCGAGGATGTGCGGGCCGGCGTGGACGTGCTGGTTGGCTACCAGTTCACGCCCGGTGTGCTGGCGCAGTTGCCCGCCTTGCGGTGGCTGCACCTCACCGGCACCGGCACCGACCACCTGCGTGCGGCGGGACTCGCGCCGGACGTGCTGGTGACCAACTCGGCGCGAGTGCCGGTGGAGTCCGTGGCCGAGTACGCGGTGTCCGCGTTGCTCATGCTGCTCAAGGACTTCCCGGCGCTGGCCGAGCGTCCGCAGCGCCGGCCGTGGTACTCGTCCACGGCGCTGATGCTGCACGGCGCCACGGTGCTGGTGCTGGGCGCCGGGCGGATCGGTCGGGCGGTCGTGCTGCGGCTCGACGCCCTCGGTGCACGGTGTGTCGCGGTGACCCGGACCGGCGCGACGCCGGTGCCGGGCGCCGAGCGGACGATCGGCGTCGATGGGCTGCTCGCCGCCGCCGCGACCGCCGACCACGTCGTGTGCTGCCTGCCGGGCACCGAGGACACCGCGAACCTGGTCGACAAGGACCTGCTGGGCCTGCTGAAACCGCACGCCGTCCTGGTCAACGTCGGCCGGGCGTCCACTGTGGACGACACCGCGCTGCGCGAGGCGCTGGTGGCCGGTGCGCTGCGCGGCGCTTTCCTCGACGTGCACCGCGTGGAGCCGCTGCCGGCGGACGACCCGGTGTGGGCGGTGCCGAACCTGGTGGTGTCACCGCATTGCGCCTTCGCCTTCCCCGGTGAACCTGCCGAGGTCGGCCGGGCGTTCCTGGACAACCTGTCCGACCTGCGTGCGGGCCGGACACCGCGCGACGCCGTCGTCGCCGATTTGGAGGAGCCGTGACCACAACGTCACCGCCGGACGTGCGGCCGGAGCCCGCGTTCGAGGTCGGCGAGGACCGTTTCCGCAAGGCACTGGCCGCCGAGGCACGGCTGCGCGCGGAGGACGAGCCCGTCGTGCTGGGCTCGGTCGAGGCGAGCCGGAAGGTCGTCTCGGACGTGATCGCGCTGCGCGCCGCCCAGCCGCCCGCCCCGGTCGACGCGCCCGTGGTCGTGATCGGGCTGTTGCGCACCGGGACGACGTTGCTGCACAACCTCCTGGCGCTGCACGAGCGGCTGCACGGCCCGAAGCTGTGGGAGTTGGCGGACCCGGTCGCGGCGGCGGGCGACCCGGTGAACTACGCCGAGGTCCGCGACCGGGCGCAACGGTACGTGGACGAGTACAACGCCAAGGCCCCCGAACTGCCCGGCATCCACCTGCTGCGGGCCGATCGGCCCGACGAGTGCCACCGGCTGCTCATCAACACCTTCCACAGCATGGTCCTGGAGATGCGTTACCGGGTGCCTTCCTACGGGGAGTGGCTGCACCAGCAGGACATGACGATGCCGTACCGGTGGCACCGGGCCCAGCTGGAAGTGCTGATGAGCAAGCGGTCGGCCGACGACGGGGTGCCGTTGACACCGGTGCTCAAGTGCCCGTTCCACACCTGGTTCCTGCCGGAGCTGGTGCGTGCCTACCCGAACGCGCGGTTCGTGCACCTGCACCGCGACCCGGCCGCGGCGATCTCGTCGACGGCGAGCCTGTGCCGGGCGGTGCGCGGCGCCCGCAGCGACGACCTGGACCTGCCGGAGATCGGCGCGTTCTGGCGGGAGCGGATCGTGCCGTTGACCGACCGGCTGGCACAGGCGCGCGACGAGTTGGTGGACCACCGGCCGGTGCTGGACCTGCGTTACGCCGAACTCGTCGGCGATACGGAGGGGACGTTGCGCCGCGTTCTGGGCTTCCTCGACCTGCCCGTCACCGACCGGTTCCTGGCGGAGGTCCGCGAGTACTTAGTCACCAACGGGCAGCGCAGTCACGGCGCGCACCGCTACTCGCCGGCAGAGTTCGGGCTCGACGCCGAGGCGCTGCGCACCGATACCGCCCAGTACCGCAAGCGATTCGACGTCTGAACCCGGGGGAAACGTGATGCTGAGCGAAAACGAGACCAGGGCCCGCGAGCTCGTCAAGGCCTACAACGCCACGGTCACCGGCGCGGCCGTGCCGGTCGGTGTCCTCACGCCGCTGAGCCTGCCCGGTGACCCCGTCGCCGGTGAGCTGGTGGTGCGCGGCGCGGTGCTGGGCGCCCGCTACGTGGCCGAGCACCCCGGTGACTTCTCCGGCCGGTCGGTGCGGCTGTTCCTGGAGAACGACCAGCGGACCGCGGACCAGGAGCACATGTCGCGTTCGGCGGCGGGCGGCATGGCGAAGCTGGTCATGCTGGACGAGGTGAGCGCGGTCGTCGGGCAGTGGCACCTGCGTACCAGCCCGGTGGTCGCGGACCTGGCCGAGCGGTGGGGCGTGCCGACGTTCATCGAGAACGGGCACAACACGATCACGTACGGACGCCGCAACCTGTTCCGCACCTACTTCTCCATCGCCGACCGGGCGCCGCTGATGGCGTCGTTCGCCGCGAAGCAGGGCTGGAAGCGGGTCGCGGTGGTCGCGGCCGACACGGTGTTCGGGCAGATGCTGGCCGACACCGTGTGCGACGCGCTGCGCGAGGCCATCCCGGACCTGGAGCTGTTCCGGGAGGACTTCGCCCAGGATGGCGTGCAGGACCTGAAGGAGCCGCTGCGCCGGGCCACCGAGTTCGGCCCGCAGCTGCTGGTGAACGCGGGTGTGGTGCGCACCAACTACATGATCGTCGAGGCGGCGGCGGAGACCGGTCTGCTGCCGAAGGTGCCGATGATGGCCTGCTTCCCGTTCCCGATGCGCGCGCAGGACTACTGGAAGTTCGCCGGGCCCGCCGGTGCGGGCGTGGTGTGGCCGGCGACCCGGTTCAGCCCGGAGTGGACCGGTCTCACGCCGAGCGGCCGCTGGTTCGTGGACACGTACTACGCCGAGTTCGGCAGCTACCCGCCGGACAACACGCTCAACTCGTTCACCGACGTGGTGATCCTCGCCCAGGCGGCGGCGCTGGCAGGTGCGCACGACCGGGCGTCGCTGCGCAACGCGTTGGAGTCGGGGAGCTTCCGCACATGGCGCGGGACGGTGCGGTTCGGCGACACCGACCACCACCAGCCGCCGGAGATCGTGCTCATGCACTACCAAGAGGTCGGCGACTCGGCGGACAAGGCCGTCGTGGTGTGGCCGGAGGAGTCGGTGACCGGCGAGTTCCGGCACCCGTCGGTCGAGCGCTGATGACGACGGTCGTCGAGCTGCTGTGCCGGTGGATGGCGGTGGACCTCGGTTCCGACGAGCTGTGCACCGTGCCCGGTGAGGCGTTCCTGCCGCTGCTCGCCACGGCGGAGGACTTCGGCATCCGCACGGTCACCACGCGGCACGAGAGTGGCGCCGGCTTCATGGCGATCGCGTCGGCGCGGCTGACCGGCAAGCCCGGCGTGGTCGCGGTGAACCGATCTCCCGGCAGCTGCAACGCCGCCATCGCGGTCGACGCGGCAGCTGCCGACCCGACCCCGCTGTTGGTGCTGGTGGGCGACATCCCGTCCACCGCCGATCGGGCCACCGCGTTCCAGGGCGCCGACCTGGCGGGCATGTTCGGCGCGTTGGCCGAGGTGATCACCCTGTCTGCGGCCGACCTGGCAGCGCAGCTGACCCGCGCGTCCGCCGTGCTGCACGGACCAGTACCGCAGCCGGTGGTGCTCCTGGTACCCGAGGACCTGTGGACCGCCTCCGTCCCCGGCGAGGTGCTGAGCACGGAGGCGAACTCGGTGCAGGCGGGCCGGGAGGAGGGGGACATGCTGGAGGCGGATGTCGCCGACCTGCGGGCCGCGTTGGCATCGGCGCACCGGCCCGTCCTGGTGGCTGGCAGGTTGTTGCGCACGCGGCACACCGACCGTTCGGCCGGTGAGGCGCTCGTGTCTCTGGCGACGGCGGCCGGGCTGCCGGTGCTGGTGGGCAACAAGTTGCAGGACCTGGTGGACAACCGGCACTCGCACTACGCGGGTCACCTGCACCTGGGCACGCCCCGCGAAGTGCGGGCACGGCTGGCCGAGGCCGATCTGGTCGTGCTGCTCGGCGAGGCGCCCGACGAGGTGCACCTGGCGGGCTGGAGCGGGCCGCGGGTCCACGTCGTGTACCCGGAGAAGCCGTCGGCGCACCCGAGGGCGGTGCTGGACGCGCTGGTCACCGCGCACTGGGCGGCACCGACACCGGAACGGCTCGACTGGGTGCGGGGGTGGCGGGAGCTGGCCGACCGGCTCGCCACGCCGAACCCCCGGCCCTTCGACGACGGGCTCGACCTGACCCACGTCGCCGCCGCGTTGGACGCCGAGCTGCCCGACGGCTCGGTGATCACCTTCGACGCGGGCAACTTCTCCAGCTGGGTGCACCGCTACGTGCACGTGGGCCCGGACCGGCTGATGCTCGCGCTGGGCAACGGCGCGATGGGGTTCGGCGTGCCGGCGGCCGTCGCGGCGGCCGACCGGTACCGGGATCGCACGGTGGTGTCCGTTGTCGGCGACGGCGGCCTGCTGATGACCGGCGACGAGCTGGCGACGGCCATGGCGCACGGCCGGTGCCCGATCGTCGTGGTCGCCGACAACGGCGGCTACGGCACCATCGACCAGCACGCCCGCCGCCAGTTCCCGGGCCGCTACTGCGGCACGAACCTCGTCACGCCCGACCTGGTCGCGTGGGCCGCCGCGTTCGGAATACCCGGTGAAACGGTCCGCGACCCGCACGAGGTGCGCGACGCCGTCCGCCGCGCGCTGGCGTCGGGCCGCACCGGATACCTGCTGCACGTGCACGCCAGCCTGCGGGCGGGCCACGCGAACATCGAGCACTAAGGACGAATCCGTGACCAGTGAAGTGATCCTGCGCCACCACGACGAGCTGGCGGCGATCGTCGGTGCGGCGAACGTGCTGACCGGGGACGCGGTGCCCGCCAAGCACGTGCAGGACCTGTGGGGCAGTGACCGCGTCGGCCAGGCGGAGATCGTGGTGCGGCCGCGCACCGCCGCCGAGGTGGCCCAGATCCTCAAGTACTGCCACGAGGACCGGCAGCCGGTGGTGGTGCAGGGCGGCATGACGGGACTGGTCTCCGGCGCCGTGCCGGACGCGGGCGAGATCGTGCTGTCCACCGAACTGCTCGGCGAGATCGAGCCGGTCGACCTCGCCGGCCGCACGGTCACCGCGGGCGCGGGTGCGACGCTCGCCGACGTGCAGGACGCCGCCGCGAGACACGGGCTGCTGCTGCCGATCGACCTGGCGTCCAAGGGCAGTGCCACGATCGGAGGCTGCGTGGCCACCAACGCGGGCGGCGTCAACGTCGTCGGCTTCGGCATGACCCGGCAGCACGTGCGGTCGCTGGAGGTGGCGTTGGCCGACGGGCAGGTGCTGACCCTGTCCACGTCCTTGGTGAAGGACAACGCGGGCATCGACCTCAAGCACCTCTTCATCGGCAGCGAGGGCATTCTCGGCGTGGTCACCCGCGCCACGTTCGGCCTCCAGCCGGGCGCGATCACGCGCAACGGCGCGTTCTGCGCGGTGGCGGACGTGGACTCGGCGCTGCGGCTGCTGGGCACGTTGCAGCGCAAGCTGCCCGGCGCCGTCACCGCGTTCGAGGTGATCTGGGACGACGCGTACCGGGTGCTGGAGCCGACCGGTATCCGGCTGCCGCTGCCCGTGGGCCACCCGATCTACGTGCTGGTGGAGTGCCGGGGCGCCGACCCGGAGGGCGACGCGGTCCGCCTGGCCGAGTGCGTGGCCGAGGTGGAGGACGACCTGCTGGCCGCGGCCGTGGCGTCCAACGCCAAGGAGTTGGCGGTCTTCTGGGCCGCGCGGGAGCGCATCCCCGGCGAGATCCTGCGGATGCAGCCGCTGTTCGGGTTCGACGTGAGCGTGCCCGCCGGGCAGCTCGCCGAGTGCCTGCACCGGATGCGGGCGGAGCTGACCGAGTTGTGGCCGGCGGTGAAGTTGCTGGTGTTCGGCCACCTGGGTGACGACAACGTGCACATCGCCGTCGTGACGGGGGAGACCACGAGGGACCGCAAACCCGAGGTCGAACACATTGTGTATCGTCTGGTCACTAACAGTGGCGGATCAATCTCGGCTGAGCACGGCGTCGGATTCGAGAAGCGGTCCTACCTCGGCTACACCAGATCCGAGGGCGAGATCGACCTGATGGCGCGACTCAAGGCGCTGCTCGACCCGCACGGCATCCTCAACCGGGATCGCATGATCCATTGGCGTGGGGAGCCCTACTAAATGACCGACAGGCAGGTCGACGCGGCCCGGACCGGGCTGAGCAGGCGACAGGCGATTCCGCTGGCGATCGGGTCGGTGGCCGGCTCCGGCATCCTGTTCCTGCCCTCGGCCGTCTACGCCGAGACCGGCAGCAACAGCTTGCTGGTGTGGCTGCTGTCCACCGTCGTGTGCTTACCGATGCTCCTGATGTTCGAGGACATGGTGCGCGCGAACCCGGACGGCGACGGTATCGAGGCGTTCATCCGCACGGGACTGGGCCGGGCGTTCGGGCGCTGCGTCCCGCTGATGTTCTTGTCGCTGGTCATCGTCGGCCTGCCGTCCGGCGCGATGGTCGCCGGGCGTTACGTGGCGCAGGCGGTGGGCGCGGGTGGCCTGGTCGCGGTGCTCGCCGCCGTGGCCGTCCTGGTGGCCGCCGTGGCGTCGAACCTCGCCGGGGTCAAGACCAGCACCAGGGTGCAGAACGCGGGCACCTGGGCGTTGGTGCTCATGGCGGCGGTGCTGATCGTCGCGGCGATCCCGGGCATGCGGACCGGGTTGCCCGCCGTCACGCCGGACCTGACCGAGCTCGGCGTGCTGCTGCCGGGCGTGGTGCTGGCGTTCTGGGCGTTCGCCGGGTTCGAGAACCTCACCTTCCTCAGCAAGGAGTTCCGCGATCCGCGCCGCGACTTCCTGCCGGTGAGCGCGACCGCGCTGGGCGTCTACGGCGTGTTCACCATCCTGCTCACCGTCGCCATCGCGGTGCGCATCCCCCGGTCTGAAGTGGACGAGGTCACCGGGCTGCTCCAGTTGGCGCAGACCATCCAGCCCCGCCAACTCGTCGTGCTCGTGGTGACCGTGATCGCGTTCGGCGCGATGGTGCTCAACGCGGTGGCGTGGGTGTGGGGCGTGTCCCGGCTGGTCCAGGGCGCCGCGACCAGCGGCATCCTCCCGCGCGGCCTGTCCGTCACCACCGCCAACGGCGTGCCGCGGCGGGCGATCTTCCTGCTGTCCGGCCTGTTCGCGCTCGTCGGTGTGGTGCTGGTGACGTGGCCCGACGTGATCGTGGACGCGGTGGCGACCGCCAGCGCGATCTTCATCGTCCTGTACCTGCTCAGCATCATCTCCTACGCGCGCGTGCGTGGATTCACCGTGCGTTCGGTGCTCAACCTGCTGCTGCTCGGCGTGCTCGGCGTGAGCCTGGTGCAGTCGGGGTGGCGCTCGATCTACGCCGTCGTGGTGCTCGCCGTCGCCCTGGTCGTGCAGGTCGTCCAGAGCCGCCGCACATCCGCCTGAAAGGGAGTGACCCGTGGTCTTGGTCGCGGAGTCGATGTTCGTCCGCATCCCGGCGCTCGCCGCCCGGCACGGGGCGGTGAACCTGGCGCAGGGGGTCTTCGACCACGGTCCACCCGCCGCGCTGCTGCGCGCCCTCGTCGCCGCGGGGCAGAACGAGGGCGCGCACCAGTACGCGCCCAGCGCCGGTCTGCCACGGTTGCGGCAGGCGGTCGCGCTCCGCACCGCGAACTCACCCGACCCGGACACCGAGGTCACGATCACGGCGGGCGCCACGGAAGCGTTGCACTGCGCGCTGTTCGCACTGCTCCAGCCCGGTGACGAGGCGATCGTCGTGGAACCGGCCTACGAGCAGTACGCGCCCGCGATCCGGTCGGCCGGCGGGACCGTCGTGCCGATCCGGCTCACCGACGTCGACGGGTCGTTCGCCGACCTGCTCGCGGCGGTGTGCACCGAGCGGACCAAGGTGGTCGTGGTCAACAGCCCGTGGAACCCGCTGGGGCGCGCGCTGACGTCCGACGAGTGGGCCGCGCTCGCGGAACTCGCGCGGCAGCGGGGGATCGTCGTGGTGTCCGACGAGACCTACGAGCACCTGGTCCCCGGAGAACACCGGGGTGTCCTGGACGCCATCCCGGAGCCGGAGCTGCGGGTCAAGGTGTCGTCGGTGTCCAAGTCGTTCGCCGTGACCGGGTGGCGGGTCGGGTGGGCCGTCGCCGGGCCCGAGCTGACCAAGCGGATCAGGGCGGTGCACCAGTACGTCACGTTCTGCCCGGCCGTGCCGCTCCAGCACGCCGTCGCCGACGTGCTGGCCGACGATTTCCAGGTCGTCGGCGAGGTCGCGGACGGCCTGCGGGAGCGCGCGACCTGGTTCGCCGAACGGCTCACTCAGGTCGGTTTGTCCACCAGTGTGGCGGCCTCCCCGTTCTACCTGGTGGCCGACGTCGGTATGGCGGCGGACGCGTGGTGCGACCGGATGGTGGTCGACGAGGGCGTGGCCGCGTTGCCCCTGTCGGTGTTCTACTCGGCCCCGGTGTCCACTGTGGACACGTTAGTGCGGTTCGCCGTGTGCAAGCGGCAGAGCACCCTCGAGACAGCGGCGCGGCGGCTCGCGGAGCGGCTGTCATGAGCCCCGTCGTCCTGGTCACCGGTGGGGGTGGCGGCATCGGGTCCGCGGTCGTGGACACGCTGGCGGCGGCGGGTGCGATCGCCGTGGCCGCCTCGCGCAAGCCCGCGCCGGACGGCATCGCGCTGGACGTGACGAAGGCCGAGGACTGGACCCGCGCGGTCGACGAGGTGCTGGAGCGGCACGGCCGGCTCGACGCGCTGGTGAACGCCGCGGGCGACCTCGGCGGCACCGAGCAGGGCGTGCTGACCGCCCGCCCTGAACAGTTCCTGTCCATCATGGAAACCCATGTCGTCGGCACGTGGCTGGGCTGCCGCGAGGTCGTCGGCCGCGGGTTCGGCCACCCGGTGTCGATCGTCAACCTCGCCTCCACGGCGGGACAGCTCGCCACCCCCGGCATGGTGGCCTACGGCGCGGCCAAGGCGGCCGTGCTGCACCTGACGAAATCCGTCGCCCTGCACTGCGCGCGGACCGGCGTGCCGGTGCGGTGCAACGCCGTCGCGCCGGCCCTCGTGGACGCGGGGCTGCGTGACGAGGTGCTGGCGACGGTGTCGTCCTCACCGGAGGACGCGCTGGCGGCCTACCGCTCCAGGGTGCCGCTGGGCCGGTTGGTCGGCGTGGATGAGGTGGCCGAGACGGTGGCGTTCCTCGTCCTGCGCGCGGGCGACTCGCTGACCGGCGAGGTGATCACCCTCAGCGGCGGCCTGGGCCTGGCCTGACCGAGCTACTGGGTCGGTGCGCCGGCGCGGATGACGGGGCGCACCGAGTCGCGCATGACGATGTGGGTGCCGAGCATGACGTGCTCGGCCATGTCCGACTTGTCCCGCACGCGTTCGAGGGCCATGCGCACCGCGGTGCGGCCCAGCTCCTCGTGCGGCACGTGGACGGTGGTGAGGTCGATGTCGGCGGCCGGGGGCAGGTCGTCGAAGCCGACCAGCGAGATGTCGTCGGGGACGCGCAGCCCGTGCTCCCGCAACGCCTGGCGGGCGCCTGCCGCGAGGAGGTCGTTGCCGGCGAAGACGGCGGTGAAGTCGGGTGGTCCGGCGGCGAGTCGTTCCCGGATCATCCGGTAGCCCTCGCGCCGCTCCATGCTGCCCTCGACCTCCAGACCGGGGTCGTGCGGCACGCGGTAGTCGGCCAGGGCCTTGCGGTAGCCCGCGATGCGGCTTTCCGGAGTGGTGTAGTTGTCGCGGCGGCCGAGGAACAGGATGCGCCGGTGGCCCGTCGACAGCAGGTGGCTGGTGATGGCGTAGGCGCCGCCGATGTTGTCGTACTCGACGACGAGGGCGGGCACGTCGGGGCCCAGCGCCGGGCGCCCGCACAGGACGAGCTGCGAGCCCGCCAGCGCCAGGGCGCGGGCGTAGTCGGCCATGCGTTGGCGGTAGGCGTCGTCCGCCACGACGTTGCCGACGAGGATCACGCACTCGGCGTGCTCCTCGCGCATGAGCTGGACCGTGGCGAACTCGCGCTCGGGGTCGCCGCCGGTGGTGCCGACGATGCAGAGCTTGCCCTCGATCGCGGCCTGGGTCTGCACGCCCTGGGCGACGTGGGCGTAGTGGGGTGAGATGACGGAGTTGACGATGATGGCCACGCTGCGGCTGCTCGCGCCGGCCAGCCCGCGCGCGTTGGCGTTGGCCACGTAGTCCAACTCGCGGACCGCTCGCATGACCTTGCTGCGGGTGGCGGGTGCGCTGGGGTAGGTGCCGGACAGGATGCGGGAGACGGTGGCGACGGACACGCCCGCGTGCGCGGCCACGTCACGGATCGTCGTCGGACGCCGCCCCTCGCTGTCGGACGCCGCACGCCGGACCATCCCACCTCCACCTGGCCGTGAAACCTGCTGGTAAACCGCTTACACGCGATGGTTCCGCCAGGCGAACACGGTGTCAAATCACCACGCTGCACCGGTTCGCCGCGGTCGGCACGCGCCGGCCTGGTGCCACCGAGTCCACGTGTAAACGTATACCACCTGAGACCTCCATGCTTGACAGGCACTGGGTCCCATGCTGCGATTCGACTGTAGTAAACGTTTAAACAACGCCATCTCGTCGGAGTTACGCCCACCTGAGTGGAGCCCCCCATGGCGATGATCTCGCGACGTGACCTGCTCCTCAGCGCGGCGGCGGTCGGCGCAGTCGGACAGCTCGGTCCGGGCAGCGGGTCGGCGCGTGCCGACCCGGCCGTGGTCGCGTTACAGGCGGGCGGCGTGCTCGAAGACGGCGTCCAGCTCAGGTGGCTGGAGGGCGGCACGCCCCGGCAGCAGGCGGCCGGGTGCACGTGGGGCGTCCCGTGGCCGAAGGGTGCGGTGCCCGAGGACCAGCCCTTCGCGTTGCGCACCACCGCAGGGCAGCAGGTGCCCGTGCAGACGTGGGCCACCGCGTACTGGCCGGACGGGTCGCTGAAGTGGACCGCGCACGCCATCGGCACCGAGGTGCCACCGGCCGAGCAGTACGTGCTCGCCGGGGGAGTGCCCGCCGCGCCGGCGGCGGCCGTGACGGTCAAGGACGGCCGCGACGAGATCGAGGTGAACACCGGCGTCATCAGGTGCGTGATCCCGAAGAAGGGAGACCGGCTGGTGCGCGCCATCCTCCGGGGCGACCGCGAGATCGCCCGGAACGGCGAGCTGATCTGCCTGCGCCAGGACGAACCGGGCGACGACGAGACCGGCTCGGCGAAGCCGGAGAGGTTCACCGGCCGCACGGAGAAGGTGACGGTCGAGTCGTCCGGCCCGGTCCGAGCGGTGGTCAAGATCGAGGGCGGGCACCGGCGCGACCGGCGGTCCTGGCTGCCGTTCACCGTGCGCCTGTACTTCTACGCGGGCAGCGACGGCATCCGCGCGGTGCACAGCTTCGTGTTCGACGGCAACGAGAAGAAGGACTTCGTCCGCGGCCTCGGCATCCGGTTCGAGGTGCCGATGCGCGACGAGCCGCACAACCGGCACGTGCGCTTCGCCGGGCCGGACGACGGCGTGCTGTCCGAGGCGGTGCGCGGCATCACCGGACTGCGCCGCGATCCCGGCGCGGCGGTCCGCCGGGCGCAGGTCGCCGGGCAGGCCACCCCACCGGTGGAAACCTGGGACACCCGCGTCAGCTCACGGCTGCACCTCATCCCCACCTTCGGCGACTACTCCCTGCGCCAGCTCACCGCCGACGGCTTCCAGATCCGCAAGCGCACCAAGGCGGGCCACGGCTGGATCCCGGTCGACGCCGGCGGCCGGGCGGGCGGGCTCGGGTACGTCGGCGGCCCCGGCGGGGGGTTCGCCTTCGGCATGCGCAACTTCTGGCAGCTGCACCCCACCCAGCTCGACATCCGCGGCGCGGCGGGCGACAAGGCCGAGGTGACGGTCTGGCTGTGGTCGCCCGACGCCGGGCCGATGGACCTGCGCTTCTACCACGACGGTCTCGGCCAGGACACCTACCCCGAGCAGCTCGAAGGCCTGGAGATCACCTACGAGGACTACGAGCCGGGTTTCGGCACCCCGTACGGGATCGCACGCACGACCGAGCTGATGTTCTGGGCGCTGGACTCGACCCCGGCCGCGGACCGGGTGGCCGAGCTGGCCCAAGCCGTGCGGACGCCGCCACTGATCGTCGCGCCGCCCGCGCACCTGCACGCGGCCGGCGTGTTCGGCGACTGGTCGCCGGTAGACCGCTCGACCCCGGCGAAGGCGCGCATCGAAGACCGGCTGGACTTCCTGTTCGACCACCACAGCGCGCAGGTCGAACAGCGGTCCTGGTACGGCTTCTGGGACTACGGCGACATCATGCACAGCTACGACCCCGACCGGCACGTCTGGCGCTACGACGTCGGCGGCTACGCGTGGGACAACTCCGAGCTGTCCACCGACCTGTGGCTCTGGTACCACTACCTGCGCACCGGCCAGGCCGAGGCGTTCCGCTTCGCCGAGGCGATGACCCGCCACACCGGCGAGGTCGACGTCTACCACCTGGGGAAGTGGCAGGACCTGGGCACGCGGCACGGCGTGCAGCACTGGGCCGACAGCGCCAAGCAGGTCCGCATCAGCAACGCCGGTTACCGGCGCTTCCTCTACTTCCTCACCGCCGACGAGCGCACCGGCGACCTGCTGCGCGATCTCGTGGACGCGGACCGGACGTTCCTGGTCCTGGACCCCATCCGCAAGATCCGCACGGGACCGTACGAGCCCGATCCGCACGCCCTCGGCGTCAGCACCGGCACCGACTGGAGCGGCCTCGCGCTGGCCTGGCTGACCGAGTGGGAGCGCGGCGGCGCGCCGACCGCCCGCGAGAAGCTGCTGAACAGCATGCGCACCATCGCCGCGATGCCCAACGGGTTCGCGCGCGGCAGCGGCCTGTACGACCTCGACGACGGCACGTTCAAGCCCACCGGACCGGCGGTCAGCGTCGGCTCGCTGGGCGCGGTGTTCGGCCTGGTCGAGCTGTGCAGCGAACTGGTCTCCCTGACCGGCGACGAGGCGTTCACCAGGGCGTGGCTCCAGTACTGCCGGCTGTACAACGGCACCGCTGCCGAGCAGCAGGCGGAGACGGGGCAGTCCTGGGGCAACCTCAACCTGCGTCAGGCCCACTCCAGGCTCACCGCCTACGCCGCCGCCAAGCTCGGCGACGCCACCCTGGCCGCGCGGGCGTGGAAGGAGTTCGACACCGGCCACGCGGGATACGCGCGGACCCTGGAGTTCAAGTCCGTGCGGCTGGACGGCCCGCAGGTGCTCAAGCCGGTCGACGAGGCCGTCTTCGCCTCCGCCAACGCATCCGCGCAATACGGCCTGGCCGCCATCCAGTGCCTCGCCCTGGTGGGGGACCGCATCCCCTCCTAGCCCTTGTAACGCCGCCGCCTGCCTCAAGAAGTCAAGGAGGACTTCATGGAAGTCAAGCGCGCCGTACGTCGCGGGGCTGTCATCGCCGCCGCCGTCCTGGCCGTCAGCACGACACCGTTGACCGGCTCCACGTCCGCGAGCACAGCGTCGTCCGACGAGCCGGCGATCGCGGCTTCACGGGTGATGGAGCGTCTGGGCCGCGGGGTTGTGGCCGTGCGCTCCGGCAGCAGCAGCGTCCTGGTCACCTGGCGCCTGCTCGGGCTCGACCCGGACGGCATCGGCTTCAACGTGTACCGGTCCACGGCAGGCGGTGCCGAGGTCAAGCTCAACCCGAACGTGCTGACCGGCGGGACCAACTTCGTGGACTCCACGGCCAACCTGTCGCAGTCCAACAGCTACCGGGTCCGACCGGTGGTCGGCGGCGTGGAGCAGGCGCCGAGCGGGGCGTTCACGTTGACCGCCAACCACGCCACCGAGCCGGTGGTCCGCCTGCCGCTGCGGGCCGGGGGTGCGGTGAAGTTCGTCTGGGTCGGCGACCTCGACGGCGACGGCGAGTACGACTACGTGCTGGACCGCCAGACCTCGCCCCAGAAGCTGGAGGCCTACCGGAGCAACGGGCAGTTCCTCTGGCAGGTCGACATGGGGCCGAACAGCACGAACCAGAACAACATCGAGGGCGGCTCGGCGACGATCAACGTCGGCCACAACGACGGTGTCACCGTCCAGGACCTCGACGGCGACGGCCGCGCCGAGGTCGCCGTGCGGATCGCCAACGGCGTCACCTTCGGCAACGGGACCAGGTACAACGGCCTGAGCGACAACACCCGTCAGGCGATCGCCATCCTCGACGGCATGACCGGCGCGGCCCGCGCCACGGCTCCGGTGCCGACCGACTACCTGTCCGACGGTCCGATGTACGCGCGCTTCGGCGTGGGCTACCTCGACGGCGCCACGCCGAGCCTCGTGGCGTTCATGAAGAACCGCATCGGCAACGGCGGCTTCAACCTCATGTTCGCCGCCTGGCGGTTCACCGGCAACGCGCTGACCATGCAGTGGAAGTTCCTGCGCGGCAACCAGAACCTGCCCGACGGGCACAACACCCGCATCATCGACGTCGACGGCGACGGCAAGGACGAGATCGCCGAGATCGGGTTCGTGCTCAACGGCAACGGCACCCTGCGCTACTCGCTCGCGCCCCAGGGCGTCATCCACGGCGACCGCTTCCACATCGCCGACATGGACCCCAGCCGTCCGGGGCTGGAGGGGTACGGCGTGCAACAGGACAACCCCAGCGGCCTGCGGGACTACTACTACGACGCCGCGACCGGCAGGATGATCTGGAAGCACACCCAGTCCGGCACCGCCGACGTGGGACGCGGCATGGTGGGCGACGTCGACCCGCGCCACCCCGGCATGGAGGCCTGGGCGTTCTCCGGCCTGTACAACGCGCCCACCAACCGGCTCACCCAGTCGAGCACCTCGCTGCAGCCCTGGCCCCAGCTCGGCATGTGGTGGGACGGCGACATCACCATGGAGCTGCTCAACGACGGCAAGATCGAGAAGTGGAACCCGACCAGCCCGACCACCACCAACAGCGTGCCGCGGCTGGTCACCACCTCGAACTACGGCGCGGTCGACGCGAGCCAGAACGTCCAACCCACGTTCTACGGTGACATCCTCGGCGACTGGCGCGAGGAGGCCGTGTACACCAACGCGAACTTCAACCAGCTGATCATCTTCACCACGAACCAGCCGTCCAGCACCAGGCTGTACACGTTGGCGCACAATCCCGCCTACCGCAACGCCATGACCCTCAAGGGGTACATGCAGTCCCACCACGTCGACTACTTCCTCGGCGCCGGCATGTCGACGCCTCCCCGGCCGAACATCACCTACGCGGGCGGCTGAACGCCTACCCGCCGACACCCGCCGTTCCGATAACCGACACGGTCCAGGAGCCGCTCCATGCCGCTGAGCCTGCCATCGCCCGATGAACGACTGTCCGGCCACACCGGCTGGACCCGGGCGCACTGGGAGGCCGTGGCGGATCACCTGCTGGCGTCCGTGGTGCCGTACGCGACGGACGACTTCGCCCAGTTCCGCCTGCCCGGCAGGACCGGTCGGGCGGGGCCGGTGAGCGACGGTCTGGAGGGCTTCGCCCGCACGTTCCTGTTGGCCTCCTTCAGGATCGCCGGCAGCAGGATCGCCGGTGCGGGCGAAGCCGTCCCGACCGCGTTGTTGGAGCGTTATGCGAGCGGCCTGGTCGCGGGGACGGACCCGGCGCACCCGTACGCCTGGCCGGCGCTGACCGACATGTCCCAGCAGCTCGTCGAGGCGGCCTCGGTGGCGCTGGCGCTGCACGAGACCCGGCCCTGGCTGTTCGACCGGCTGCCACCCGCCCAGCAGGAACGGGTGGTGACGTGGCTGGCCGGGTTCATCGGGCGGCGCACACCGGACAACAACTGGGTGCTGTTCCGGGTGGTCGTCGAGCAGTTCCTGGCCGAGGTGGGCGGGCCGCACGACCCCGGCGAGATCGCGGGCGGCCTGGAGCGGGTCGAGGACTGGTACGTCGGCGACGGCTGGTACTCCGACGGCAAGGGCAAGAACTTCGACTACTACTGCGGCTGGGCGATGCACCTGTACACGTCGCTGTGGGCGCGGATGGCCGGCGACACCGGACGTCGGGAGCTCTACGCGGCGCGGCTGAGCCGTTTCCTGGAGCAGTACCAGCACTTCTTCGCCGCCGACGGCGGGCCGGTGCACCAAGGCCGCTCACTGACCTACCGGTTCGCGTCGGTGGCGCCGCTGTGGCTGGGCGCGCTGACCGGTGCGTCACCCCTCCCGCCCGGCCGGACCCGGCGCATCGCGAGTGGCGTCCTGCGCCACTTCGCCGAACGGGGCGTGCCGGACGAGCGCGGGCTGCTCACCCTGGGCTGGTACGACGAGTTCCTGCCCACCACGCAGGACTACTCGGGCCCGGCGTCGCCGTACTGGGCCAGCAAGGCGTTCCTCGGCCTGCTGCTGCCGCCCGACCACCCGGTCTGGACCGACGCGGAGGAGGCGGCGCCGGTCGACCTGGCGGACCAGGTCGTGGCGATGCCCGCGCCCGGCTGGTTGCTGCACGCCACCCGCTCGGACGGCGTCGTGCGGCTGGTCAACCACGGCAGCGACCGCGACCGCGTCCAGGACCCGAACGGTGTGCCCGACCCGCACTACCTCAAGTTCGGCTACACCAGCCACACCGGACCCGAGGTGGGGACCGCGGGCGTGGACAACGACCTGGCCGTCATCGCGCCCGACGGGACGGCCTCCGCCAGGCGCCGCATCGAGCCCCTGAGCGTGTCCGACCGCTTCGCCGCCTCGGCCTACCGCGACGGCCCCGTCCGCGTGGTGACGGCCTCGGTGGTCCACGGCGCGGCGGAGATCAGAATCCACCAGGTCACCGCCCCGGCCGGGCACCAGGTCAGGGACGGAGGCCACGCCCTGGCCGCGCCGGTCCCGCTCGAACTACGTGAAGCGGACGGCGTGGCGCTGGCCCGGCGTGCGGACGGGCTGAGCACTGCCGTGCGCGCCCTGCACGGCTACACCAGCACGGGCCTGGTGACGGCGGAGGGCGCCAACGCTTTCGGCCCGCACTCGGCCACGCCGTACGTGATCGCCGACGCGCATCCCGGTGGCACCGCCGTCTACGTCAGCCTCGTACAACTCGCGGTGACGGGGCCGCCCGCGCCCGGCGTGAGCGTCGAGGACGACGTGGTCGTCCTGGACCTGCCGGGCGCGGAGACGGTGACCGTCTACCTGGGCGAAATCCCCACCTGCGAACGGCGAGATGCCGTCACGGGCTGATTCACTTGTTCGCCGCGTACTCCGTGGCGAGTTCCGTGGCGACCTTGTCACCGCCGGCCTGCTTCCACTGGGTGACGACGTCCTTCCACGCCGACGGCGGCTTGCGGCCGAACGTGATCGCCGCGATGCCGTCCCCGATGATCTGGTTGAGCTGGGCGCCCTTGCTCGCCTCCGTGGCCGAGCGAAGCCCGGTGGCGGGGTTGCGCACGCTCTTGGGCAGGGTCGCCTTCTGCCACTCGTGGACGGACTTGGCCACGTCGGCGTGGCCGGGCAGGTAGAGGACCGACGGGGCCGCGCCGATGAACCTGGTCGGCAGCAGCGAGTTGTTCTCCTGGCTGTACAGCTCGGTGGTCTTGATGCCGTCGGCGTCCTTGGTGAAGTGCTTGCCCTCCACGCCGTAGTTGGCCAGCTCGTACTCCTCGGTGCCGAACGGCGCGCTGAGGTAGTCGCAGATGCGCAGCAGCAGTTTGATCCGGGCGGACTCGGCCTTCTTCATGGCGACGTAGCCGAAGATGCCGAAGCTCTGCCAGGGCGTGGCCTGCGGCCCGTACGGCCGGCCGAGGTCGAGCGCGAACCGTCCGTTGATCTTGGTCAGGGTGGACAGGTTCACCGAGCCGAAGCCGTCGCTGATCGACGCGACCGTGCCGTTGTGGAAGTAGCTCTGCATGTCGGTGGAGCTGACGGTGAGGCTGTCGGGGTAGTGGTTCCCGGCCTCGACCAGTTTGCGCATGACCTCCAAGGCCTGCTCGAACTGCGGCGTGGCGATGGTGTGCGTGAACGTGCCGCCCTCCGCCGACCACGTGTTGGGCGCGCCCAACGAACCGGCGTGGAAGGTGGCGGCGGCCAGCCCGGTGAACAGCGTCTTGAACCAGCCCACGCCCCACTTGCGGTCGCCGGTCAGCCCTTTCATGGCCTCCAGGTACTGCTCGACCGTCCAGTCCTCGGGGATGCCGGCCGCGTCCATGGCCGAGCGGTTGACGAACAGGCTGTTGCCCGGCATCGGCCGTTCCAGCGGGACCCCGTAGATCTTGCCCCCGATCCGGCCCATGCCCTGCCAGGCGTAGGTCGGGATGTTGGCCAGGTTCGGGAACTCCTTGACCGCGTCCCCGCCGAGGAACTCCGACAGGTCGGCGCCGCGGGCCTGGATGAACTCGGCCCCGTGCGGCAGCGCCAGGTTGGTGAACATGATCATGTCCGGCAGGTCGTCGCCGGAGGCCATCAGCGTGGCCATCTTCTGCCCGTACTCCGGATCGGGCACGACGGTGACCTTCAGGTTGACGTTGAGCGCCTTGTTGATCGCCTGCCAGTACTGGTTCTCGCCGACCGGCTTCGGCGGCGCGCCGAACGACACGACCATCACCGTGACGTCCGAGCCGTCCCCCACGGGGTTGTTCACCGACCGCACGAGCTTCTCGGGGTACTTCAGGTAGAGCGGCTGCACGCCGGACGCGTCGCCGGGGGAGTCCGGGGTCGGCCCGCTGAACGGCACGTAGGCGGGCCAGGGGGTGAGGTTCTTGCCGGCGTTGGAGACGCCGTCGCCCGCCGGGCTCCCGCCTCCGCACGCCGTGAGGAGGGGCGCGGCGGCCAGGCCGAGCACGCCGGTACCCGCGAGCCGCAGCAGGGAACGGCGGTCGATGCGGTGGTCCATGAAGAGATTCCTCTCCCGGCGTGGCGCCGAAAGGAGTGGTTCCGGTGGGAGGACTCAGGCCTTCAAGGCCCCGGTGACGACACCCTTGACGAAGTACCGCTGCACGAACGGGTACACGCACACGATGGGCAGCGTCGCGAGCATGACGACGGCCATCTGCACGGATTGCGGCGAGGTCGTCGCCATCTCGCCCGAGGTCTCGGCGAGGGAGGCGCCGCCGGTGACGTACTGCCGCAGGACGGTGCCGATCGGCCACTTGGTCTGGTCGTTGAAGTAGATGATCGCCTCGAAGAAGCGGTTCCAGTACGCGACCGCGTAGAACAGGCCGATCACCGCGATGACCGCCTTGGACAGCGGCAGCACGATCTTGCGCAGGATCGCCGGCTCACCGGCGCCGTCGATCCGCGCGGCGTCGATCAGCTCCGACGGGATGGACTGGAAGAAGCCGCGCATCACGACCAGGTTGAACACGTTGACCAGGAACGGCAGGATCAGCGCGGCGTACTGGTCGAACAGCCCGGCGCTCTGCACCACCAGGAACAGCGGCACCATCCCCGGCGGGAACAGGAACGTGAACAGCACCAGCAGCAGGAGCGGTTTGCCGCCGTAGACCTTCGGCCTGCTCAGCGTGTAGGCCAGACCGATGGTGCAGGTCAGGCTCAGTGCCGTGCCGATGACCGTGACGCCCGCGCTGACCAGCAGCGCGCGGGTGATGATCCCGCCTTGCAGGATCTCGGTGTACGCGCCGAACGAGAAGTCCTCCGGCCAGATCACCCAGCCGCCGTTGGAGATGACGTTCTGCGGGCTGGCCAGGCTCGTCGCCAGGACAGTCCACAGTGGAAAGACCACCAGCAGGACCACCACGGTCAACGCCACCGCCTTGGCGGCGCGCACCGCGGGCGTGGGGCGGCCCATCCAGGCCGGCGTTCCTACCCTGCTCACTTTTGGTAAACCCCCTGCTCGCCGAGCCGGTGCGCGACCTTGTTGGCGGTGTAGATGAGCAGCACGCCGATCACGCCCTTGAACAGTCCGACCGCCGCGGCGTAACCGAAGTCGCCGCTGGCGAAGCCGGTGAAGTAGACGAACGTCTCCAGCACCTCACCGGTCTCCGGCCCCACCGACTGGCGCTGGAGGAAGAACTGCTCGAACCCGATCGACAGGAACTCGCCCAGCCTCAGCACCAGCAGCAACGCGATGACCGGCCTGATCGCGGGCAGCGTCACGTGCCACAGCCGCCGTCCCCAGCCCGCACCGTCCAGGGCCGCGGCCTCGTACTGCTGCTCGTCGACCTGCGACAACGCGGCCAGGAAGATGATCGTGGCCCACCCGCACTCCTTCCAGATCAGCTGCGCGATCACCAGCGGTCCGTACGCGTCGGGGTTGCCGATGATCGAGATGCCGCCCATGCCCAGGTCCGACAGCCACCCGTTCACGACCCCCGCGCCACCCAGCATCTGCTGGAACAGCGCGACGACGATCACCCACGACAGGAAGTGCGGCAGGTAGACCACGCTCTGCACGAACCGCCGGACGGTGTCGCCGACGATGCTGTTGAGCAGCAGTGCGAGGGCCAGCGGTGCGGGGAAGAAGAACACCAGCTGTAACGCGGCGATGAGCAGCGTGTTCTTGACCGCGTTCCAGAACTCCGGATCGCCGAACATGCGCTCGAAGTGCGCCAGGCCCACCCACTCGCTGCCCGAGATGCCGAGGAACGGGACGAAGTCCTGGAAGGCCAGCACGTTCCCGAACAGCGCGCCGTAGTGGAAGAACAGGAAGTACACCAGACCCGGCACCGCGATGATCAGCAGCACCCCGTCGGCCCGGATGCGGCGCAGGCGCCAGGTGCGCGGGCGCTCGTCCCCGGGCTGGGTGGGTGGCTTCTCGGCCGGAGGGCTGGTTCCACCAGCGCCGCCGCGGACCCGCGTCATGCTCACGTCGAACGCCTCTCTCGCGGTGCCGAGCCGAAACAGAATGTTCACCAAGCTAAAACGGTTACATGACGTTCGTCAACCGCTCGCTGGCGGACAACGGCGCTCTAGCGGCACGTCATCACGCTGGCAAGGCCGCGTGAGAACCGTTGTGGGTGTGGAGCGCTTCTGCGTAGAGTGGCCTTGTGTGGAAACGTTTACATCGTCACGGCGATCCGTAGCGGTCTTCGCGCTCGCCCCCTGGGCGTTCGGCGACGTCTTCCCGCCCGACCTCGTCACCCGGTTGCGGCAACTCGTCGACGTCGCCTCGGAGACGACGTTCACCTCGTTCGAAGGACCGGTTGCCGCCGCGGCCTTGGCGGAAGCGGACATCCTGCTCACCGGGTGGGGATGCCCGCGCATCGATGCGGACGTGCTGGCCGCCGCGCCGAGGTTGCGCGCTCTCGTCCACGCAGCCGGCACGGTCAAGGCCCGCCTCGACCCCGTCGTGTTCGAGCACGGTCTGGTCGTGTCCTCCGCCGCCGAGGTCAACGCGGTCCCGGTGGCCGACTACACCATGGCGATGCTCGTCCTGGGCGCGAAGCGGGCGTTCAGTCGCGCCAGGCGGTACGCGACCGCCGTCGAGGGCACGCCGAGGGATTGGTTGCCCGGGGATGACACCGGTCTGCACCGCTGCACGGTCGGGGTCGTCGGCGCCTCCCGGATCGGTCGCCTGGTGCTGCACCGGCTCCGGTCGTTCGACGTCGAGGTCCTGCTCTACGACCCGTACGTGACCGCCGCCGAAGCCGCGCGCCTCGGCGCCGAACCGGTGGGCATGGACGACCTCTGCCGGCGCAGCGATCTCGTCACCGTGCACGCCCCCGCCCTGCCCGAGACCCACCACCTGCTCGACGCCCGCAGGCTGGACCTCCTGCCGGAGGGTGCGGTCGTGGTCAACACCGCCCGCGGATCGCTGATCGACACCGAGGCGCTGACCCGGTTGTGCGTCACCGGTGCGATCTCCACCATCCTCGACGTGACCGACCCGGAGCCGCTGCCGTCCGGGCATCCGCTCTTCGCCTTGCCCAACGTCCTCATCACCCCGCACCTGGCGGGAGCCCAGGGTCGCGAACTGCGTCGTCTCGGCGAGTTCGCCGTGGCCGAAGTGGGTCGGTTCCTCAAGGGCGCGCCGTTGCTCGGACGGGTGGAGCCGGAGCACCTCCCGTACATCGCGTGACGCTCGGTCCGCCCACGGAGACCGGCATTACTGGTGAGTAGGGTGACTGTCCACCCGTCGAAGGTAGCGGGTCCATCCGGTGGACGCGGGAAAGTGGGACGGGTCAGCGACCGGGCCGCCGAACGGACTCATTCTCGGTTACGGTTTTTGTGTTTTGCGTGATAGTTCGATGTCGTCGTTGTGGCGCGTCAGTGTCGTAGCCCGAAGTGATTTCGCATGTGAGCGCGGAACTGCGCAGATGGGCGCGGTTGTGCGAAAAGCAACATCAAATACCCGACAGTCCGTTCACACGACCGGCGAGTCGGGTTCGGGGCGTTGACGCAACCGACCGCTAGCTCTTGACTACCCGATGTCATCGGCTGCTGATTCGTGCCGATTTGGGAGTGGCGGATGCGGATGGATCCCTCCGAACTGGTCGTCGCGGTCAACCCCGTGCACCACCCGGCGCCCCGGCTGACCGCCGCCGTGGCCCGCGCGGGCGCGCTGGGTGTGCTGGAGCTGCCCACAGGCGACGCGCGTGCCGCGGCCGACGTGCTGGACCGTGCCGCGCGGTGGACCACCGGGCGGTTCGGCGTACGGGTGCGGCCCGGCTGCGTGGTCCCCGACCTGCCCGACGCCGTCGACACCGTGCTGCTGGCCGACCCGGCGCGCAGCGCGGCCGAGTTCCCCGGCCGGCGGGTGCTGGTCGAGGTGGTCGACCTCGCCGAAGCCCGCGCGGCAGTGGCTGCCGGCGCGGCGGGCCTGGTCGTGCGCGGTCGGGAGGCGGGCGGCCGGGTCGGCGAGCTGAGCACGTTCGTGCTGCTGCAACAGGTTCTCGCCGCCGTGTCGGTGCCGGTGTGGGCGGCGGGCGGCATCGGCCCGCACACCGCGGCGGCGGCCGTCGCGGGCGGCGCGACGGGCGTCGTGCTGGACACCCAGCTCGCGCTGTTCCCCGACGCCGGGCTGCCGGTGGAGCTGACCGCCACGCTGGACGGCCTCGACGGCTCGGAAACCGTGCTGCACCAAGGGCACCGGGTGCTGCGGCGACGCGGGCGGGTGTGCTCGAACTGCCCGCCGACGGTGTCGCGGACCTCCTGGGCCCCGACTTGCGGACCCAGTTCGCCCCGGTCGGCCAGGACGTGGCGCTCGCCTCCGTGTTCGCCCGCCGTTGGCGCACGGCGGGCGCGGCGGTGCGCGGTGTGCGGGACGCCTTGATCGCTGCGGTGGCCGACGACGCGGCCGTGCGCGTGCTGGGGCCCGGTTCGACCGGCGCGCGGCACCTGGGCACGGCGTTACCGGTGGTGCAAGGGCCGATGACCCGCGTCAGCGACCGGCCCGAGTTCGCCGCGGCCGTTGCCGCCGACGGCGGCCTGCCGTTCCTGGCGCTGGCCCTGTCCGGCTGGGCCAACGTGCTGTCCGGGACCGACAGCGTCACCGAGGTCCCGGCGGAGCGGTGGGACGCGGAGTTGTACTACGACCCCGACGGCACCGGCGAGCGCACCCCGTCGCGCTGGGGCGGGTTCCTGCCGCGCATCCCGTTCGACCCGCTCGCCTACGGCATCCCGCCCGCGTCCCTGGGCGCGATCGAACCCGTGCAACTGCTGGCGTTGGAGACCGCCCGCCGGGCCCTGGAGGACGCGGGCTACCCGCACACGGCCGCCGACCACCGTCGCACGTCCGTGGTGTTCGGCGCGGAGTCCGGCAGCGATCTGTCCAACGCCACCACGCTGCGCACCGCCCTGCCCGCCTACACCGGTGCCCCCGGCGCTGGACGCGCAACTGCCCCGGCTCACCGAGGACTCGTTCCCCGGGATGCTGGCCAACGTCATCGCGGGCCGGGTGGCCAACCGGCTCGACCTCGGCGGCGCGAACTACACCGTGGACGCGGCGTGCGCGTCGTCGCTGACCGCGGTCGACGTGGCGTGCAAGGAGCTTGTCGCCGGCACCAGCGATCTGGTGCTGGCCGGCGGCGCGGACTTGCACAACGGCATCAACGACTACCTGCTGTTCTCGTCCGTGCACGCGCTTTCCCCGAGTGGGCGCTCGGCGACGTTCGACCGGTCCGCCGACGGCATCGCGCTCGGTGAGGGCGTGGCGTGCGTGGTGCTCAAGCGCCTCGACGACGCGGTCCGCGACGGTGACCGGGTGTACGCGGTGATCGACGGCGTCGGCAGTGCCAGCGACGGCCGGGCCCTCGGCCTGACCGCGCCGCGTCCCGAGGGACAGCGCGCTGCGCTCACCCGTGCGTACGGCATGGCCGGTGTGTCGCCCGCCCGCGTGGGGCTGGTCGAGGCGCACGGCACCGGCACGGTGGTCGGTGACCGGACCGAGCTGCGCACCCTGACCGAGGTGTTCACCGAGGCGGGCGCGGAGGTCGGGTCGTGTGCGCTGGGGTCGGTGAAGTCCCAGATCGGGCACACCAAGTGCGCGGCGGGGCTGGCCGGGCTGATCAAGGCGGCACTGGCCGTGCACCACGGGGTGCGGCCGCCGACGCTGCACCTGCGCTCGCCCAACGCGGCGTGGGAGGCCGAGCACAGCCCGTTCGCCTTCCACACCGCCGCCCGGCCTTGGGCCGCGCCGCCCGCTTCGCGGATCGCCGGGGTGAGCGCGTTCGGGTTCGGCGGCACGAACTTCCACGTGGTGCTGCGCACCCACGACCAGGCGCCTGCCGCGCACGCGCTGGACCTTTGGCCCGCCGAGCTGTTCCTGTTCCGCGGTGCGAGTCCGGACGCCGCCGTCCGTGCGGCCTCCGCGCTGCTCGACCAGATCGACGCCACGCCGGCGGCGCGGCTGCGCGACTTCGCCCGTGGTGCGGCGACCAAGGCGGACGTGGCGGCGTTGCGCGGGGACCGGGTGTGGCTTGCGGTGGTGGCCGCCGACGTGGCCCAGCTGCGGGACCGGTTGCGGCTCGCTCTTGCCGGTGGCACCGGCGAGGGCGTGTTCACCGCCGACGTGGAGGAAACCGGCTCGGTCGCGTTCCTCTACCCCGGCCAGGGCAGCCAGCGGCCGGGGATGCTGGCCGATCTGCTGGTGGCCTTCCCCGAGCTGCACCGGTACCTGGAGTTGGGTGCGAAGTGGGCCGACGCGCTCTACCCGCCCGCCGCGTTCGACTCATCTGCCGAGGCCGCGCAGAAGGCCCGGATCACCGACACGGCCGTTGCCCAGCCTGCGCTCGGCGTGGTGGAGCTGGCCGCCACGGACCTGCTCGCGTCGGTCGGCGTGCGGCCGGATGCGGTGGCCGGTCACAGCTACGGCGAGCTGGTGGCGTTGACCGCTGCCGGCGTGTTCGACCCGGCCGACCTGCTCGTGGCCAGCGCCGCCCGTGCGTCGGCGATCCTCGGCGAGGTCCGTGACGGCGACGCCGGCGCGATGGCCGCCGTGTCCGCACCGGCCGAGGAGGTCGAGGCGGTCCTGGCGGACGTGCCCGTGGTGGCGGCCAACCGGAACTCGCCTGCGCAGACCGTCGTGTCCGGGCCGACCGCCGCGGTGGTGTCGGCGGTGGAGGCGCTGCGGGCGGCCGGGTGGTCGGTCAAGCAACTGCCGGTGGCGTGCGCGTTCCACAGTCCGCTGGTGGCGGGCGCGGGCGAGGTGTTCCGGCAGGTGCTAGACGGGATGCCGCTGCGCGCGCCGACCCTGCCGGTCTGGGCCAACCGCACCGCCGGGACCTACCCCGGTTCGGCCGACGCGGTGCGCTTCGAGCTGGCCGCGCAGATCGGCGCACCGGTCCGCTTCGCCGAACAGATCGAGGCCATGCATGCAGCCGGTGTGCGCGTGTTCGTCGAGGTCGGACCCGGCCGCGTGCTCAGCGGCCTGGTGCCGGCGGTGCTGGGCGACAGGCCACACCGGGTGGTCCACCTCGGCGAGGGCCTGCCCGGTTTCCTCACCGCCCTGGCACGGCTGGCGGTCGCCGGCGTGGACGTCCGCACCGGGCCGCTGGTGCGTGGCCGGGACGCCGTGGACCCGTCTGCCGTGCCTGCCGTGCCCGGGTGGACCGTCGACGGCCACTTGGTGCGGCGAGCGGACGGCACCATCCAGCCCGGCGCACTGTGCCCCGCCCAACGGATCACGGAGCCGATCGTGCCCGAACACCAGCCCACACCCGTGTCGTCCGACGCGCTGGTAGCCGACTTCCTGCGCACCAGCCGGGAGATGATCGCCGCACAACGCGACGTGCTGATGACCTACTTCGGCGCCACCGGAGTGCCTTTGCCCGCACCGGCGGCCCCCATAGCGCCGTCCGCGCCCGTGATGCTGGAGGCAATCGCCAGACCGGCAGTAGTGCCCATCCCCACGACCGTTCACACCGCGCCGCCAGAGCCGGTCGCCGTGGACGTCCTGCGGACCGTGGTGGAGGTGGTGGCCGAACGCACCGGCTACCCGGTGGAGATGGTCGAGCCAGACCTGGACCTGGAGGCCGACCTCAGCGTCGACTCGATCAAACGAGCCGAGATCGCCGGCGAGATCGCCACCCGCCTGGGCCTCGACGCCGGCGCGGGCGCAGCCCTCGAAGCCCTCAGCGCCGCCCGAACCGCCGCCGCCATCGCCGACCTCATCGAAGAGCGGAGTGGGAAAGCTCCCGAACACACCTCACCCGAACCGATTGCGGCCACCCCGGAACCGGCCATGGCTACCTCCGAAGCGCCTGCGTCGGCGGGTACAGCGCTGCAACCGGTCGCTGCGTCTGCCGGCGCCGCGCCGCTCGTGATCGCGCCGGAGCGCCTGGTGTTCGAAGAGCATGAGCTCCCCGCGCCAAACCTGGACGCGCGTGGCATGCGGGTCGTGGTCGTTGGCGCGAGGGATGGCGTCGTGGCTGGGGCGTTGCGGGCGGCCGGGGTCGAGGTTGGCGGTGAGGTGACGGGTGCGGTCGTGGTGCATCTGGGTGCGCTTGAGGCCGATGAGTCGTTGCTGCCGGAGGAGTTTCCGCGTATCCAGTCGCTGCTCGCGGCGGGGCCGCGCGGGCTGCTGGCGGTGGATCGGCGTCAAGTCGGGGCCGTGACGGGGCTGCGCGGGTTCTTCCGCACTCTGGCCCGGGAGTCCCGGACTTGGCGGCCACGCTCGTCGAGGTTCCGGCAGACGCCGGGCCGGAGGTTGTGGCCGCTGCCCTGCTTGCCGAACTCGCCACCGCCGACCACGAGCCCGTGGTGCTCGCCGGTCCCGGCACGCGGCGCGGTCTGCGGTTGACCGTGACCGACCTCGGCCGGGTGGCTGCGGCGGGTGCCGGGCCGGCAGGTGACGGCGCGGCTGAGGCCGAGGCCGCGGGGCTGGATCGGGACGCTGTGGTGCTGCTCGTCGGCGGCGCTCGTGGCATCACCGCGCGGTTCGCGCGCACGCTGGCGGCGGCGGGTCGTTGCCGACTGGAACTGCTGGGCCGCACCCCTGCGCCGCTTGGCCCGGAGGACAGAGATCTTGCCGGCGCAGCTGACCGGAGCGCGCTGCGCGCGGCGTTCCTCGCCCGGGGTATGACGCGGCCCGCCGAGGTCGAGCGGGCGGTGTCTGCGGCGTTGGCCGAGCGTGAGGTCCGCACCACTCTCACCGACCTGGGCGACCTGGCCCGCTACCACGCGGTGGACGTGCTCGATGCCGAGGCGGTGCGTGCCACCGTGAAGCAGGTGCACGACGAGCACGGCCGGTTGGACGCGGTGGTGTACGCGGCGGGTGTGATCGAGGACAAGTTGGTCGCGGACAAGTCGGTCGAGTCGTTCCGGCGCGTGTTCGGCACCAAAGTGGACGGTGCGCGAACCCTGCTCGACGCGGTCGACGCGCTGCCCGATGGTCCCCGGTACGCGGTGCTGTTCGGCAGCATCGCGGCCGCCCTGGGGAACCGCGGCCAGTGCGACTACGCCGCGGCCAACGACGCGCTGGAGGAGTTGGGGCGGCGCTGGTCCCGGCCTGGCCGCCGCGGTCTGACCGTCCACTGGGGACCGTGGGCGGGCGGTGGCATGGTCTCGCCAGAGCTGGCCCGCTCCTACGCCGCACGTGGCGTTGCGCTGATCGATCCCGAGGAGGGTCCGCTGAGCCTGCTGCGGGAACTGGCCTGGGGCCCGGCCGACGTGCACGCCGTCGTCAGCTCCGCGTCCGGCTGGTGAACGCGGTGACGCCGGTCGCGATCGTCGGCATGGCGGTGCTGTTCCCCCGGGCGCGCCCGACCTGGGCGCGTTCTGGCGCAACATCGTCGGCGGCGTGGACGCCATCACCGACGTGCCCGCCGACCGCTGGGACGCCGGCTTCCACGACCCCGCCGAGCGCCGTGCGGACCGCGTCTACACCCGGCGCGGCGGGTTCGTCGAGGCGGCGGTGGACGTGACCGCGTTCGGCGTGATGCCCGCGTCCGTGCCCGGCACCGAACCCGACCAGCTGATCGCGTTGCAGGTGGCGGCGGACGCGGTGGCCGACGCGGGCGGTGACGCCGTGCTGCCCGGCGACGGGCCGGGGTGGTCCTCGGCCGGGGCGGCTACCTCACGCCCGGCCTGGTGCGGCTGGACCAGCGCGTCCGCACCGCCAACCAGGTCGTGCGCACGCTGCGCGATCTGGTGCCCGAGTTGGACGACGCCCGGCTGGAACGGGTGCGGACGGCGTTCGCCGAGCAGTTGGGGCCTGAGGCCCCCGAGTCGGCCATCGGCCTGGTGCCCAACCTCGCCGCGTCCCGCGTCGCCAACCGGCTCGACCTGCGCGGCCCCGCCTACACGGTGGACGCGGCGTGCGCCTCGTCGCTGGTGGCCGTGGACCACGCGGTACGCGAGTTGGACAGCGGCCGGTGCGACGTGGTGCTGGCCGGCGGCGTGCACCACTGCCACGACATCACGCTGTGGAGCGTGTTCAGCCAGCTCGGGGCGCTGTCCCGGAGCGGGCGCATCCGGCCGCACAGCCGAGTGATCGACGACGACCTGACCGCCCTCACCCGCCCGCTGCTGGCGATCTTCGGCGACGAGTCCGGCCTGTCCGAGCAGGCCCCCAGCCTGGAGGCCGCACTCGCCGACTGCCGCACGGTCATCCTGCCCAACCAAGGCCACTCGGTGCTGGTGGAACGACCGCACGAGACGCGCGAACTGCTACTGGACTGGGTACGCGCGCACCACGTCGTGGCGGGGTCGGTCCGGTGAGCCGTTTTCTGTTCGTGGCGCCGCCGTTGGTGGGGCACCTCAACCCGCTCGTGGCCGTAGCGACGGATCTGGCCGGGCGCGGTCACGAGGTTGCTTGGGCCGGGCACGCCGAACTGCTGCGCAGGCTGGTCGGGCCGGACGTGCGGGTGGTTGACTGCGCGCTGCCGGACCAGGTGCACCGGCCGCCTGAGTTGACCGGCCCGGCCGCGTTCCGGTTTCTGTGGCGGGACTTCTTCGTGCCGTTGGCCGATGCCATGGCTCCCGGCGTGGCCGCCGCGATCGGGCAGGTGCGGCCGGACCTGGTTGTGGCCGACCAGCACGCGGTGGCCGGGTCGCTGGTGGCGGAACGGCTGGGCGTCCCGTGCGTCACCTCGGCCAGCACGTCCGCCGAACTGGTCGACCCGTTGGCCGGGCTGCCCAAGGTGGCCGCCTGGGTGGCCGACCTGCTCACCGACCTGCGCGGCCGCATCGGTGACCCGACCGCCGTCCACGACCCGCGCTACCCGCCCGCCGGCGTGGTCGCGTTCACCACCAGGGACCTGGTCGGCGACGTGCCGCTGCCGGACGGGGTGCGGCTGGTCGGACCGGCCGTCTCACCCCGGCCCTCGACCGCCTTCCCTTGGGACCGCCTCGACCCGGACCGCCGCGCAGTGCTGGTCAGCCTCGGCACGGCCAACGTGGACGCGGGCGAGCGGTTCCTGCGCGTGACGGTGGAGGCACTGGCCACGCGCCCACAGTTGCAGGGCGTCGTGGTGGACCCCGGCGGTGTGCTGGGGGACGTGCAGGGAACGCTGGTCGTGCCGCACGTGCCGCAGTTGGAACTACTCGCCCGCTGTGCGGCGGTGGTGTGCCACTCCGGGCACAACACCGTGTGCGAATCCCTGTGGCACGGCGTGCCACTCGTCCTCGCGCCGATCCGGGACGACCAGCCAGTGGTAGCGGGCCAGGTCGTCGCGACGGGCGCGGGGGTGCGGGTGCGGTTCGGCCGGGTCACCGCCGAAGGGCTGGGCGCGGCCCTCGACGTGCTCCTCGACCCCGCCTCCGGCTACCGCGACGCGGCACGCGCTGTCGGCCGGTCCTTCCGCACGGCAGGCGGCGCACCCACCGCCGCCGACCACCTGGCCGCGCTGGCCTCGCGCACCCCCGCCACCACTCCCTGACCCCGCATGTGTTGTCCGACATGGGATTGATGCAAGGAGCGAGATCAAATTCGGTTCCGGGGGCTCAGTCGGTGCTGAGCCTCCGGAAGGCGGCCCGGTAGGTGTGCGGGTTGGTGCCGACGATTCGCTTGAAGCGGTCGCGGAAGGCGGTGGGTGAGCCGAATCCGACCTGGCCGGCGATGCGGTCGACCGGGTGGTCGGTGGCTTCGAGCAGGTACTGGGCCTGGCGGACGCCCACGCAGGACATCGACGGCGCCTACTTCGTGCGTGACCGGCCGGCTCCCGGATCGCCATTGCTCGACGACCACGATCTGAGCGGCCGGTTGTGGGATCTCTCCGAGCAGCTGACCACGACGTGAGCGCGCCGAGCGCATGTCAGGCCTCGGTAGCTGCCGACGCCAGGAGTCGGGCGAGTTCGGCCGGTTTGGTGACCATCGGCCAGTGGCCGGAGTCGATGTCGATGAACTCGACGTGCTTGGCCTTGGCGAGCTCGGGCACGTCACCGGCGCTGATCCACTGCTGAGCCTGGGCGGGGGAGAATTCGGGGCAGACGAGCGCGACCGGGACGTCGAACCGGCGTTCGTCCGTCAGCCGGACCACGGCCTTGGTCACCCCTTCGGGGACGGGGATGGCGGCGGCCTCGAAGCTGCGCCTGGCCGTTTCGTCGAGGTCGGCGGAGTCCGGTCCTTCGAACGGGTCCCAGCCGGGGAAGGGCATGACGCCGTTCTCCGGCTCGAAGAAGTCGGCGTAGGGGTGGCCGTCGGCGGCCGGGAAGCCGCCGATGAGGGCGACCTTGGCCACCTTCCCCGGTCGTGCGTCGGCGGCCAGCCAGGCCAGGCCGGCGGCGGCGGAATGGCCTACCACCATGGGTTTTCCGGGTGCCGAGTCCACTGCGGCGAGTACCGCCGCCACCTGGTCGGCAAGAGTGGCGGACGTGGATTCGTCGCCCTGACCGGGGAGTGTCAGCGGTACGGGGCGGTGGCCGAGCGCCTTGAGTTCGGGCACGACATCGTCCCAGGCGGACCCGTCGAGCCAGAGGCCGGCGATGAGCAGGATGTCCATGATCAGTTCTCTTTCTCCAGTGAGGTCAGATCGGGTTCCGGTGCACGGTAGAACCAGTTCCGGACGATCTCCTTCCGGTTCATTCTGATGACCGCCTAATCTGCTCCGGTGCCGACCGACCTCAGCCCCACCGCGCGGGCTCTGCGTGCCATGGAGATCCTCCAGAACCGTCCCGGCGCGACGGCCGGTGAACTCGCCGCCGGGTTGGGCGTCACGGAGCGGGCCGCGCGTCGGTACGTCGGCATCCTCCGGGAGGCGGGCATCCCCGTCGAGTCGGCACGGGGTCCCCACGGGGGCTACCGGCTCGGGCGCGGGACGCGGCTGCCCCCGGTCGTCTTCACCCAGTCCGAGGCACTGGGGCTGGTCATGGCGGTGCTCGACGGCCAGCCGGCCGCCACCGACGTCGACGACCTGGTCGGTTCCGCCCTCAACAAGGTCATCCGGGCACTGCCCGAGAGCGTCGGCAGGCAAGCGGCCGCGCTGCGCGAGCACGCGTCGACCGCGCCCGACCGGTACTCGGCCCGTCCGGATCCCGCCACCACCAGCGCACTCGTCGCTTCCATCGCGGCCCGACGGCGCGTGCTGATCACGTACCGGAGCGAGTCGGGCAACGAGTGGGCGGCCGAAGTGGACCCCTGGTCGGTCGTCGTCCGCTACGGGCGCTGGTACCTCCTGTGCCACTCCCATCGCGCGGCCGCGATCCGCACCTACCGGGTCGATCGAATCCGTGCGGTCCAGCAGACCGCGCACGACTTCGAGCTGCCCCAAGGGCTCGACCCGGTGGCCGCGCTGGAGGAAAACCTCGGCACCGGGTGGGAGTTCCCCACGCGCGTCGTGTTCCACGCGCCACCGGCCGACGTGGCCCCGTGGATCAGGCCTCCCATGGGACGGCTTGAACCATCGGCTGACGGGTGCGTGCTCGTCGGCAGCACGAGCAACCCGGCGATGTACGCCCAGGAGTGGTTGCCGAACGTGCCGTTCCCCTTCCGCGTCGAGGGCGGGCCGGAGCTCCGTGCCGCGATTGCCACGGTCTCGGCGCGTTTCGCCGCCGCCTTGGCGGACCAACCCTGATAGCCATCGGGTGGTCGCAACTGTGTCGGTGTCGCCGCACTCTTAACTACCGCGACATCGCGGCGTCACGACCATGCGCGAATCTCTCCCGAGAACGCGGGAACCAGGACACGGGGGAGGTGGCATGACGAGTCTCGTACGCGGCCGTCTCGCCGACCTCCGGTGCCGTGTCCACCAGTCGGCGTGGACTCGTGGCCGTGTCGCCCACGGTGCGCGATGCACCCGTGTGAGCGCTTGCGCCTGAGCATGTCGCGCGCTGCTCGTGGTCCTTCGACACTCATCCGTTAGTCCACTGTTCCTGAACCCGGCCGATATCCGCCGGTCGTGCATGCGCGCGACAAGGATTCGCCCCGCTGCCCCGCTGCCCCGCTGCCGCTCGCCCGTTCCCGTTCCCGCTCCGTTTCCGGAGGTCTCCGTGTCACAGGCCCTTGCCCAGCCCGAATCCGGCCGGCACCCGGTCGACCAGGTCCTGCCGCCCGGCCGGCTGGGCCTGCTCGGTCTTCAGCACGTGCTGGTCATGTACACCGGCTGCGTCGCCGTCCCCCTGGTGTTCGGGTCCGTCGCCAAACTGGACACCTCCACCATCGGCCTGCTGATCAACGCCGACCTGCTGGTGGCCGGTCTGGTCACGCTGCTCCAGGCGCTGGGCATCGGCAAGGTGCTCGGCGTGCGGTTGCCGGTCGTCGCGGGCGCGACCTTCACGGCCGTGACCCCGATGATCCTCATCGCGGGCGAGTACGGGATGCAGGCGGTCTACGGCTCCATGATCGCCGCCGGTGTCTTCGGGCTGCTGGTCGCGGTTCCCTTCGCGCGGGCGGTGCGGTTCTTCCCGCCGCTGGTCAGCGGCTCGGTCATCACCGTCATCGGGCTCTCGCTGATCGGTGTCGCCGCCGGCCTGATCGCGGGACTGGACCCCACGGCGGAGGACTACGCGGCGCCGAGCAATCTGGCGCTCGCGGGCGGCATCGTGCTGCTGATCGTCATCATCAGCCGTTTCACGAGCGGGTTCCTGTCCCAACTCGGGGTGCTGCTGGGACTGGCGGCTGGCACCCTGGTCGCCATCCCGATGGGGCTGACCGACTTCTCCTCGGTCGGGCAGGCCGACTGGGTGGGTCTGGCCGCGCCGTTCCACTTCGGCGCACCGCAGTTCCCGCTCGCGGCCGTGATCTCGATGTGCGTGGTGATGCTGGTGACGTTCACCGAGTCGACCGCCGACATGCTCGCCGTCGGCGATATGACCGGCCGCCCGCTGACCAAGGCCGATCTGGCGCGTGGCCTGGCCGGCGACGGCGTCTCCGGGATCTTCGGCGGGATCATGAACGGCTTCGTGGACACCGTCTTCGCGCAGAACGTCGGCCTGGTCGGCATGACCAAGGTGCGCAGCCGGTACGTCGCCGCCGTCGCCGGGGGCATCCTCGTCCTGCTCGGCCTCGTGCCCAAGCTCGGTGAAGTCGTCGCCGCGCTGCCCGGTCCGGTGGTCGGCGCGGCCGGCCTGGTCATGTTCGCCACCGTCACCGCCGTCGGCATCAACACCCTGCGCAAGGTCGAGTTCGAGGGCACCAACAACCTGCTGATCGTGGCCGTCTCGATCGGCGTCGGCATGCTGCCGGTCGCGGCGCCGACGATCTACCACGCCTTCCCGACGTGGGTGCAGATCATCGGCGGCAGCGCCATCACCAGCGCCACCCTCACCGCGTTCCTGCTGAACCTCCTGTTCAACCACACACCCGGTCGCCGGAAGCCCGCTGTCGCGGACGAGAGTCCCGCCACCCCGGCGGCGAACACGCCCTGACCAGGAAGGGCCGCGGCGTCCGGACCCGGCGCGGAACATCCTGTGGTCGTCGATCAGGAGCACTCGGATTCGCGGCGGGCTCATCCCGCAACGCGCGGCGATCCTCGCCGGTGCCGACCACCTCGCGGCGGCGAAGCTCTACCTGAACTGGCAGCTCCGCCGCCGTGCAGCAGTGGGTGAGGCCGCATCCGGGTCGACATCGCCGCGTTCCTGCTCGACACCGCCGTCAGCGGCTCGTGGTCCAGGCTCACCACGGTGATCACCACGAGCCGCAGGCCGCCGACGCCGACCGCCTGTCGCCGACCTGAGCGTCGGATTCGGGTGGCCCCGCAGGAGTCCCGGACGGTTCGAACTCGCGCTTGAAATCGGGGCACTCCACGAGCGGCTCGTGCCGGCACGTCGAGGCGTGGCGCAGGCTGTTCCGCATCCGGGTCAGGCGGGCGATGTCGAGCACTCGACCCCGAGCCGCAGCCGCATCCCGTGCTCGACATCGTGCAGACCCGCTCCGAAGTCCACCGCGACCTCCGGCTCGGCACCCAGGCCCGGCTCCGCGAACTCGTCCGCGACCACGGTGACGAGGTCGCCCTCTTCAGCGCCCACGACCCCTGGGAACTGGACCGCTACCGCTGACCCCGCGGGGTCGGCAGCGGTACGCCGCTGCCGACCCCGGAGGCGGTTACCAGAGGTGGTTACTGCCGGGCCGGTGACGTGACGGCGTACCGGACGGTGTCCTGCCCGGTGCCGGTGCGCGATCGCCGGAAACCGGCCTTTTCCAGGACCCGGACCGACGCCGGGTTCGACAGCTCCACGTCGGCGCAGACCGTGTGGACGCCCGGTGCGGTGAGCGCGAACTCGGTCAGGGCACGCGTGGCCTCGGAGGCATAGCCGCGCCCCCGTCGGGACGCCACGATCCCGTACCCGATTTCCAAGGTGCCATCGCTGGGCGGCCAGAACAGGCCGATCGAGCCGACCAGCAGGCCGCCGTCGCGCTCGACGATCAGACGGTGGCCATAACCGCCCAGCCACTGGGGGTGCTCGGCGAACAGGCCGGCGATGACGCGATCACCCTCGGCGGGGAAGTCCCCGGCCCAGTGCGGCAGCCGGGCGCCGTCCAGGACGGCGGTGACGTCGCCGGGGGTCCACGACCGCAGCACAAGCCGGTCGGTGGTCAGCTCATCACCGGTGGGAGAGAAAGATGAAGACACTCGGAACTCCTGGTCATCGGGGTGACCCGGACCGCGGGTTCAGACTCGCGCGGACCGGGCGAAGGCATGCTGATGACGGCTGGTGACAGCCATATTCATCAACCCCCGCGCCAGTGAGTGACCAGGCGATCTTCATCGCCACCGCGACGCTGGCAACCTCACCCGAGACCGGGCAAACCGCTTCCCGTCGCCACATCAGAAGTACGTGGGCAGGCGGGGGACGTAGGGGTCTTCGAGGGAGCGGATCTCGTCGTCGGTGAGGCGCAGGTCGAGCGCGTGCCAGGCCGCCCTGTACGGGGTACCGCTGTTCAGGGGTGCGAGAGGGCCTGTCACGCACCGGACCGGAGCGGCAGGCGCTGCTTGCCGAGCCGCCGCGTTACCCTCCGGCCCATGCCCACAGCCCTGGTCACCGGCGCGACCGCCGGAATCGGCGCGGAGTTCACCCGCCACCTCGCCGGTGACGGCTGCGACCTCGTTCTGGTGGCCCGTGACGAGGAACGACTCGCTCGGACCGCGGCGGCCCTCCGCACTGACCACGGAGTCGCCGTGGAGGTGCTCGTGGCGGACCTGGCGACCGACGACGGGATCGCGGCGGTCGAGCGGCGCGTGGCCCAGGGCGTCGACCTGGTCGTCAACAACGCGGGTTTCGGGCAGCGGGGCGACTTCCTCACCTCGGACGTCGCCGAGGAGTTGGCCATGCTGAAGGTGCATTGCGAAGCGGTGCTGCGGATCACCCGCGCGGCGCTGGGCCCCATGCTCGAACGCGGCAGCGGCGGCGTCATCAACGTCGCCTCGGTGGCCGCGTTCTTCTCTCGCGGCACCTACAGCGCGTCTAAGGGGTGGGTGGTCACTTTCAGCGACAGCGTCCGGCAACAGATCAACGGCAGCGGCGTGCACGTGATGGCGCTGTGCCCCGGCTGGGTGCGCACCGAGTTCCACCAACGTTCCGGTATGGACACCGCGGGCATCCCCGGGTTCCTGTGGCTCGACGCGACCCGACTCGTGACAGGGGCACTGCGCGATCTCCGGCGGGGCGTCGCGGTCAGCGTGCCCGGCCTGCCGTACCGAATCCTCATCGGCCTCGGCAGAGTCCTGCCTCGACGCGCCACGACCAGGCTGGCCGCCCGCGCCGGCAGCAGGCACGCCCACTGACCGTCCCGTGATGCCGCCGTTCGCCTCACGCGGCGTGGCGACCTGCGGCGAGACGGGTGGAGGTGGCCGGGCAGGCGGGTGGGCAAGTAGCGTCTGGATGTGTCGGAACGTGACGAGGTCATTGCCGGGCGGTATCGGCTTGTGGCGTTGGTCGGGAGCGGGGCTGCCGGGGTCGTCTGGCGGGCGCGGGACGAGCGGCTGGGGCGGGCCGTCGCGATCAAGCTCCTCAAGGCGGGCGACTCTCCCGGTGCGGTGGAGCGGATCGTGCGGGAGGGGCGGGTCGCCGCCCGGTTACGGCATCCGCACGCGGTGACCGTGCACGACGTCGTCGAGCACGGCGGAAAGCCGTGCCTGGTGATGGAGTACCTGCCTTCGCGGACGTTGGCCGAGTTGGTCGACGAGCGCGGGCCGCTGCCGGAGGAGCTGGTGGCGGGCGTCGGGTGGCAGGTGGCGTCGGCGTTGGCGGCGGCGCACGCGGCCGGGGTCGTGCACCGGGACGTCACCACGTTCAACATCCTGCTGGCCGACGACGGCACCGCGAAGATCGCCGATTTCGGTATCGCCCGGGCGATCGGCGAGGGCACGGTCACCGACCCGCGGGTCGTCGTCGGCACGCCCGCGTTCCTCGCGCCGGAGGTGGCGGCGGGGGAGGGGGCGGTGTTCGCGTCCGACGTGTACTCCCTCGGCGCGACGCTGTACGCGGCGCTCGAAGGCCACCCGCCGTTCGGGACGACCGACAACCCGTACGCGCTGTTGCGGCGCGTGTCGGAAGCGCAGGTCGCGCCGCTCCGGTTCCCCGGCCCGTTGGGGGAGGTGCTGCTGCGCGTTCTGCGGCGCGACCCGGCGGAACGGCCGACGATGGCCGAGCTGCACGCCCTGCTGGGCGCGGTCGTGGAGGGACGGCCGTTGCCGGGCACGCCGTCGACCGATGAGACCTCAGCGCCGTGTCGCGCGCCCTGGCGGAGCATCGCGCTGGTGGTCGGTGCCGCAGTGCTGGTGGCCGGTGGCGTGGTGATCGCCAACTCGCTGCGGGACGACGAACCGTCCGACACAGCCCTGCCTGCCCCGAACACCACCGCCACTACCACCGCCACTACCACCGCCACCGCCACGACGACGACCACCACCACCACCACCACGACCACCACCATCACCGCTACGCCGGCGACGTCCGATTGCAGCGCACGCTTCGAGATCACCAACTCCTGGCCGGGCGGCTACCAGGCCCAGGTGACCGTGCGCAACGCGGGCGACAGCGCGCTCAGCGCGTGGACCGTGACCTGGCTCCAACCGGCCGGTCACGCGATCAGCAACCTGTGGGACGGCACCCTCACCGTGGACACCGGCTCGGCGAGGGTCACCAACGTCGACTACAACGCCCCGCTCCCCGCGAACGGCTCCACCACCTTCGGTTTCACCGCCAACGGCCCCACGACCCCCCGACCGGACGTCACCTGCACGTCCGGCAGTTGATCAGCGGGCCGAGCCGGGGCCGGGCACGGTTTCGCGTAAATCGGTTTCGAGTAAATCGGTTCCGCGTCCGCACACGAGGCCCTACACTTCGGCCGGACTACGCGCGCTGACGTGATCTCCGCAGCGCGCCCGTGACGGATGAGGGGAGCCGGCCGTGCGCCACCGCACCGCTGTCGTCGTTCCCTCGTCGCGTTACGAGGTGATCCTGGTGTCTCCCGGAGTCCGGTGCCCGCTGCGCGCCCGGCTCCGGAGCCTCTGACGAACGCCTGACCTCCCCGCCTGCACGGCCGTGACTCGGCCGGTCGGTATCCCTTGTGCCGCAACGCGTTCCGCTGGGGATGGGGTTCGTCCCATCGCGCCGACCCGTTCCGCGATCACCTCGAAAGGCGCTGTGCCGTGCGCACCGACCTGCACCGTGACCACCTGCTCCCGCTGACCGGCGTCCGCAACCTCGGCATCCTGGCTCACGTCGACGCGGGCAAGACCACCCTCACCGAACGAATCCTCTACGCCACCGGCACCACCTACAAACGCGGCGAGGTCCACGACGGGACGACCGTCACCGACTTCGACCCCCAGGAACGCGACCGCGGCATCACCATCTTCTCCGCGGCCGTGAGCTGCACGTGGGACGACCACCGGATCAACCTGATCGACACCCCCGGCCACGTCGACTTCTCCGGCGAGGTCGAACGCTCGCTGCGGGTGCTCGACGGCGCGGTCGTGGTGTTCGACGGGGTCGCGGGGGTCGAGCCGCAGAGCGAATCGGTCTGGCGACAGGCAGACCGGCACGGGGTGCCGCGGATCGCGTTCGTCAACAAGCTGGACCGGGCCGGCGCCGACCTCGACACGGCCGTGGCGTCGATCCGCGAACGGCTGCACCCGGTTCCGCTCGTGGTCCAGCTTCCCATCGGCAAGGAGGACGGGTTCACCGGCGTCGTCGATCTGCTGCACATGCGGTCGGTGGTGTGGGCCGACGGTCGCGACGAGTTCGAGCAAGGGCCGGTGCCGGAAGCCTTGTGGGACGAGGCGCACCGGCGTCGCCGCCTGCTGGAGGAAGCGGTCGCGGAACTCCACCCGGCCGTGTTGGAGGAGTTCTGCGCGGAGTCCACGGTCTCCGCGCGGACGTTGATGTCCGCGTTGCGGGACGTGACCCGCACTGGCGACGGGGTGGTGGTGCTGTGCGGATCGGCTTACCGCAACCGCGGGGTCGAACTGCTGCTGGACGCGGTCGTGGCCTACCTGCCTTCGCCCCTGGACGTGCCGCCGGTGCGTGGCGTCCTGGGCGACGAGCGGCAGGCCGACCCGACCGGACCGCTCGCGGCGTTGGTGTTCAAGGTGAACTCGACCACGACGGGCCGGTTGACGTACCTCCGCGTGTACTCGGGGACGCTCAACCAGGGGGAGAAGGTGCTGGACGCCGGAGCCGGACGGGTCGAACGGATCGGCCGAATCCTGCTGGTCCAGGCCGATCGGCACGTGGCGACGCCGGTGGCGGTGGCCGGGGACATCGTCGCGGTGGTCGGGCTGAAGTCGGCCCGCGCCGGGGCGACGCTCTGCGCACCGTTGGCTCCGCTGGTCCTCGAACCACCGGTGGTGGCGGCTCCGGTCGTCTCCGTCGCGGTCGAGCCGCGCACGGGTGCGGAGACCGACCGGTTGACGTCGGCCTTGGCGCAGCTGGTGGAGGAAGACCCGACCCTGGCGGTCAGGACGGACCCCGAGACCGGTCAGACCGTGTTGTCGGGCATGGGAGAGCTGCACTTGGAGGTGGCGGTGGAGAAGGTGCGCCGTGACCACCGGCTCGACCTCGCCGTCGGGCGGCCGAAGGTGGCCTACCGCGAGACCGTCGCGCGCGGTGTCTCCGGATTCGTGTACCGGCATGTCAAACAGGAAGGGGGTGCGGGGCAGTTCGCTCACGTCGTGCTCGACACGGAGCCGATGGAGGTCGTCCCCGGTGCGGTCGAGTTCGTGTTCCGGTCGACCGTGACCGGTGGTCGGGTTCCGCAGGAGTACGTGCGAGCGGTGGAGGCGGGCTGTCGGGACGCGCTGGCCGAGGGACCTCTGGGCGGTCATCCCGTGACCGGAGTGCGGGTCACGCTGACCGATGGGGTCACCCACTCCAAGGACTCCTCGGAGATGGCGTTCCGCACCGCGGGCCGGTTCGCGCTCCGGGAAGCCCTGCGCGCCGGCACGATGGCGCTGCTGGAGCCGGTTGCCGAAGTCACGGTGACCGTCCCCGACGGCAGCGTGGGCGGCGTGCTCGGTGACCTCGCGGCACGACGCGGCCGCATCCTGGGCTCCGCGGGCCGCGCGGGCACGACGGTGATCACGGCGAGCGTGCCGCTGGCCGAACTGTTCGGCTACGCGACCCGACTGCGCAGCCGGACCCAGGGACGGGGAACGTTCACCACCCGTCTCACCGGCTACGCCCCGGCGCCGATGTAGTTCCGACGACGGCCTGCCGGTCCACGTGAGGTCCGCCCGGCCGTGATGCGGCCGGGCGGACCGCCGTGGCCGACAAGAAGCAACCCTTGACGAGAACAACCCTTATGGACAGCGCGGGTCCGCGCGTGCCACTCTCTTCGCTGCCAGACGGACACCGCCCGAGCCGCGACCACGACTACCAGGCGTTCAAGCCCTACGCCGACGGCAGCGCCGCCTACCCGGCCGCCGGACCCAACACCACGTCGATCCGGATCGCCCGCGTGCTTCCCGCTCGCCAACTGATCCACGCCGTTGCACGCGCCGCACACGGCGAACCGGACTGGTCCTCAGCGCCGTGGCCGAACGCGGACGTCGAGGGCGACCTCGTAGCCGCTCACTCAGCCCCTTCCCGCGCGGGCGAAGCTCGGTTCAGGCTCAGCCCGCCAGCCGGCGGTGGTGGAACCGTGCGATGGCCGCGATTCCGGCCAGCGAGACGACGGCGCTGGTCACCAGCGCGATCTCGGTGCCGAGGCCGGCGCCCTGGGTCTCGTCCAGCAGCACCATCCCGATCCACGCCGCGACGATCGGGTTCACCACCGTCTGACCGGCCACCACGAGGTCGGCCGGCCCGCTCGCGTACCCCAGTTGGATCAGCGACGCGCCGACCAGGAAAGCCAGGGCCAGCCCGATGAACGACGCCCACCGTATCTGCGGCAGCGAGGTCGTCATGTCCCGCACCAGCACCGCGACCAGCCCGTACGCGGCGCCCGCGCCGGCGGCGAGCGCGAGGGCACGTGCCGTTCCGGAACGGCACGCCGCGACGATCGCGAACACGCACACCACGCCGGCAACCACCTGACCGGCCTGCAACGCCGCCGCCGGAGGCACGTCCTTCGTCACCGCCGAGTTCGCGGCGATCGCGACGAACGTCGCCACCCCGGCCGTCGCCGCCACCACGGCCACCGTGAACCCGGGCGTGAAACGGGGGACGTCGATGGCCGCGATGATCGGCAGCGACATGACGGCCAGCGGCGCCACGACCGTCACGGGAGCCAGCGTGAGGGCGAGGATCTGCAGCACGGCGGCGACGAACAGCACCGAGAACCCGAGCAGCCACCGCCTGTTGCGCACCAGCCGGGTGAACCGGCGGACGGTGAGATCGCCGACGTCCCGGACGCCGACGTACTGCAACGCCGCACCCACCGCGCTGAACACCGCACCCGTCAGCGCGCACAGGATCGCGATCCCGACCATCCGCCCAGGTTAGGGGGAGTTCCGGCCTGCGGCCTAGGAACCGGTCCGCAGCCGCCCGGACAGTCCGATGTTCGCGCTCACATCAGCTGACCCGTGGCGGGGCGATCGTTCACCTCTCGCGCCCGGACCCGACCCAAGTGAGCGTTCACAAACGGCGCGTTGTCGATCATTGACGGAGCGTGATCGCCTCGCTACATTGACCGAAAGTTAAGTGCGCTTCAGCGAAAGTTAAGGCTCTCGGATCGAGTCGCATCCGATGTCCGCTGCGACTCAACCGTCAACGACGACGTTGGGATCCCCGATGCGCAGATACCTTCCACGCTGGTCTCACGCCCTCGCCACCGCGTTCCTGGCGGCGGCGGTCGTGGTGACCGGTGCACCCGTCATCACCGGCACCGCCCACGCCGAGTCCAACGGCGGGGTGCGCGTGATGCCACTCGGTGACTCCATCACCGAAGGAACCCAGATCCCGGGCGGATACCGGGTCGGGCTCTGGCAACGCTTGGCCAACGGCCGGTACGTGAACGATTTCGTCGGGTCGCAGTTCAACGGCCCGGCCAGCCTCTGGGACCACGACCACGAGGGACACCCCGGCTGGCGCATCGACCAGATCGACGCCAACATCGTCAACTGGCTGCGCGCCACGACACCCCGGACCGTGCTGCTGCACATCGGCACCAACGACGTGCTCCAGAACTACGACTTGAACAACGCGCCCGCCCGACTGTCCCGGCTGATCGACCGCATCACCGCGACGACACCCAACGCGGACGTGTTCGTCGCGACGATCATCCCGCTCTCGTCGTCCACCTCGCAGGCCCGAGCCCGCACCTTCAACGCCGCCATCCCCGGCATCGTCCAGAGCAAGGTCAACGCCGGCAAACGCGTGCGCCTGGTCGACATGCAGAACGCACTGACCACCGCCGACCTGATCGACGGCGTCCACCCCACCGCCGGCGGCTACGACAAGATGGCCGCCCGGTGGTACAGCGCCCTGCGTTCGGTGCCGGGCAGCATCGGAAACCCGCTCCCGTCCGCCGCGTGACCGTCCCTCGACGATGAGAAGAGGACGCTGACGATCAACCCGTGCAACCTGCAGTACGTCTACCAAGGCCTGGACCCCAACGCCGGTGGCGACTACGGCCGCCTCCCGTACCGGATGGGCCTGCTCACGCAAACGAACTCACAGTGCTGACTCCCTGACCCCGCACCAGGCCGACCGCCGTGCACCGGCGGTCGGCCTGGTGCGGGGGAGGGGAGTACGAGCACGTGCTCTCGAACACCACCAAGCGCGGTGGTTGGTCAGGCGGTGGAGCAGGCCATGCCGTTGAGGGTGAAGGAGGCGGGCTTGGCCGTGTTGCCGGTGTGGGTGGCCTGGAACCCGATGCCGACCGAGCCGTTCGGGGCGATGGCGGCGTTGTGGGTGGCATTGCGCGCCGTCACCTGGCCGGACGACGGCGAGTAGGTGGCGTTCCAGCCGGACGTGATGGTCTGGCCGCTGGGCAGGGTGAAGACCAGGGACCAGCCGTTGATCGCGGTGGTGCCCGTGTTCGCGATGGTGAGGTTCTCGGTCAGGCCGGTGTTCCACGCGTTCACCGTGGCCGTGACGCGGCACGAGCCGGACGGCGGCGTCGTGGTCGTGGTCGTGGTGGACGTGGGAGTTGTGGTGGTGGTCGGGTTGCCGGTGCCGTTCAGACCGAAGAACGCGACGGCCTGCGCGGCCATGCCACTGGACGGCAGGCTGTGCCCGGCGCCCTGGATGCTGTACGCCTCCACCTGGGTGGTGCCGGAGGAGTCGGCGTAGCGCCGGCGGTTCCAGTTGGTCTGCGGGGTGTCCGTGGACGTCGGCGTCTGGCTCAGCCCGAACACGTTGGTCCACTGCTCGATCGATTCCTGGAGCAGCGAGTACGGCACGAGTGTGTCACCGGTGCCGTGCCACAGCTGGACCCGCGGGCGGGTGCCGGTGTAGCCGGGGTACGCCTGCCGAACCGCGTCCCCCCACTGCTGCGGGGTCCGATTCATGTTCCCGCCGGTGCACTGGCTGCGGCCGGGCGGGTAGTCGGCAGCACCGGCGAAGCAGTTGAAGGGCACGCCCATGAACGCCGCGCCGGCCTTGAACACGTCCGGGTAGAGGGCGAGCATGTGCTGGGTCATCATCCCGCCGGACGACGATCCGGTGGCGTAGACCCGGTTCGCGTCGCCGCCGTGCCGCTGCTGGGCATACGTCACCATCGACACGATCGACACCGGGTCGCTGCCGCCGCCGCGGCGCTTGGCCGCGTCCGACCAGGTGTCGAAGCACTTGCCGAACCCGGCCTCCTGCTGGGCGCTCGGGTAGATGACGATGAACCCGTGCCGGTCCGCCTGTGCGGCGAACTCGCTGCCCGAGTAGAAGCCGGGACCCGAGCCACCGCAGCCGTGCATGGCCACCACGATCGCGGGGTTGGCCGGACGGGAATCCGGCACGTAGATGTGCATGCGCATCCCGCCCGGGTTGTTGCCGAAGCTGGTGACCTCGGTCAACGACGCCGCGGACGCGGGTGTGGACACCGGGAGGGCGATGCCCACCACGGCCAGTGACGCGGCCGCGGCGAGTAAGAGGTTCCGTCTGATCTTCATGCGCCTGACTCCTTTGCCCCCGTGTGGCCGGGCGACCGGCGCGCACGGGTCGGCTGCGGGCGTGCGTGAGCAGCCCGCGTTGCATCAGATGGGGGACGTACGTCTGCGGTGTGTCTGCCGGATGGCGGACCGGCAGCGCCAGTCGACGACTGTGCCCGCACCCGTCTTGCCTGGTCCGGGCCCACGGTCGTCGCGTGACACTTAGCTTGTCCCTCGGTCATGAAACTGTCAATCAGCCGTCTCGATTGACCGGAACGCACCGGGCGGCGGCGAAACTTTTTACAGTGGGGTGCCCAACGCACACCCGAATCCGGTCGGAGCCGTCGCCGTGACAAGCCCGTACGACATCGAGGAGATCTTCCCGGATGACGCGGCGGGACAGGTCCGACTGCCGCGGCGGCAAGCCGGCAACTCGCCGCAGGGCCTGGCCGTGACGTTGCTGGCCGACTACACCCTGCGCACCCGGGCCTGGCTGCCGTCGGCGGCCATCGTGGCCCTGCTCGCCGAGGCCGGGGTGAGCCAGGCCGGCGCCCGGACCGCCATCAGCCGACTCGCCCGCCGCGGTGTGCTGGAAGGCAGTCGGCAAGGCCGCAACAGCTCCTACCGGCTGACCCGGGCCGCCGCCTCGGACCTGTCCGCCGGTGGCCGGGCGATCCTCGCCGCCGCCGACACCTGGGACCAGCAGTGGACGCTGATCGCCTTCTCACTGCCGCAAGGCGAGGTCACCCAGCGGCGCGGGCTGCGCAACCACCTGCGGTGGCTCGGTTACGCACCCCTGTACGACGGCCTCTGGATCTCGCCGCACGACCTCACCGACAAGGCCAGAACGCAGTTGTCCCGGCTCACCTTCGGCGCCACGACCGTGTTCCGCGCCCGGCACGTCGAACTCGACGCGACAATTCGCCGCAACCCCCTCGACGCCTGGGACACGACGGCCATCACCCGCCACTACGAATCCTTCATCCGACACTGGAGCCCACTGCCACCCCGCATACAGACGTCCCGGATCACCGGCGCCGAGGCGGTACGCGCCCGCACCGAGATCATGGACACCTACCGCCGCCTACCCGTCCTCGACCCCCGGCTACCCCTCCAACTGCTCCCAACGGGATGGCTGCGAGAACCCGCCCGGAACCTGTTCACCGCCGTCTACGACGGCCTGGCCACACCCGCCCAGGACCACGTGTGGGCCGTCGCGAGCCGGTTCACCGCGGACTCACTCGCCGGCATCGAGGCTCACACCGTCGCCGACCTGCTCGGCGGGCTACAGGACACCGACGGGTCCGACGAGACCGTCAGCGAGCCGAACACTGTCTCTCGTGGAGCCGTGACGGCGTCGCCCGATCAAGGCCCGTGACCCGGCCGCACTGTGGGCGCCCTTCGTGCACGTGGGTGAGTGACCACCTGGCGTGACCGCAAGGCTCTCGACCGTCCGATTGACACGATCGGGTGGCAGCGGGTCACTCTTTGTGCTGCTGACGTTCCCGAGCGGGGCTGTCTGTTGTTTCGCCGTCCGGATGCGTGGCATCCGTGGCGTGCAGGAAGCGTCGGAAGCCCGTTGTCCGGCGGCGCAGGAGGAGGTAGGCAATGACCAACGGTGGTTGGGCTTTCGACGGCGAGCCGGTCACGTTGTCACCCGACACGGTGACGCTGGTTCACGGAACCTCGTTCTGCGTGTGCGCCGCCAACGGCGAAGTGGACGGTGCCGCCGCGCAGGGAACGTTCTTCCAGGACACCCGGATCGTGTCCGGTTGGTCACTGCGAGTGGACGGCACGGCCGTGGAACACATCATCACGGTCACGCCGGATCCGTTCCGGATGACGTTCGTCGGTCGTGGACGGTCCCGCAAGCGCGATGCCGAGAGCACCCTGCTCGTGCGGCGCGAGCGGTATGTCGGATCGGGTATGCGCGAGGACATCGTGCTGCGCAACTTCGGCCGGGAAACCGCCGAGCACGTGGTGACGGTCCACGTCGAGGCGGACTTCGCGGACCTCTTCGAGGTCAAGGAAGGCCGGATCCGCAGTCAACGGGGGCAGCACCGCTCGGAGGTCGCCCAGGACGAACTGCTGCTGAGCCGGTTGCTGGAAGGCCAGAGCCGGGGCGTCCGGGTGAGTGCGGACGGTGCCGAGTACTCACCGTCCACACTCACCTTCCGGGCGGTGATTCCCCCGAAGGGGAAGTGGTCGACCTGCGTGACGGTGCAACCGGTCGTGGACGGGCTCTCGACGGAGCCGATGTTCCCGCGCGAGCGCCCCATCGACGAGTCGGTCCCGGTCCTGCGCGCCCGGCGGTGGAGCGAGGAAGTGCCCGTCCTGAGGTACGCGGGCAAGCCGGCGCTGGCCGCGACGCTGCTACGCAGCAGGCAGGACCTGGGTGCGCTGAGGATCTTCGACCCGCAGCGCCCTTCGGACATCGCGGTCGCCGCCGGCGCGCCCTGGTTCATGACGCTGTTCGGCCGCGACTCGATCCTCGCTTCGCTGATGTCGCTGTCCATCGACCCCACCCTGGCCCTCGGGACGGTGCGGACCCTGGCCCACCACCAAGGCGCGCGGGTCGAGCCGAACAGCGAGGAGGAACCCGGGCGCATCCTGCACGAGATGCGCTTCGGCGCCGACATCTCGCTGGCGTTGGGCGGCAGCAACGTCTACTACGGAACCGCGGACGCCACCCCGTTGTTCGTGGTGCTGCTGGGCGAGCTGTCGCGGTGGGGCATCGACCGCGACCAGGTCGCGGCGATGATCCCGCACGTCGACCGCGCGCTGGAGTGGATCGAGCACTACGGCGACCGGGACGGCGACGGGTTCGTGGAGTACCACCGCGCGACCGAGCGCGGACTGGTCAACCAGGGGTGGAAGGACTCCTGGGACGGGGTGAACTTCGCCGACGGCCGGATCGCGCGCGCCCCGATCGCGCTGTGCGAGGTCCAGGGCTACGTCTACGCCGCCTACCTGGCCCGGGCCTGCCTGTGCGACGACTTCGACGACCCGGACGGCGCACGGCGGTGGCGGGAACGCGCGGTGCGGCTCAAGGAACAGTTCAACCAGCGCTTCTGGCTGCCCGATCTCGGCTACTACGCGGTCGCCCTGGACGGTGACAAGCAACCCGTGGACGCCCTCACCTCCAACATCGGCCACTGCCTGTGGAGCGGGATCGTCGACGACGACAAAGCCGATCAGGTCGCCCGGTCCCTGCTCTCGCCGGAGATGTTCACCGGATGGGGCGTGCGGACCCTCGCCGCCGACATGGGCGCGTACAACCCGATGAGCTACCACAACGGATCGGTGTGGCCGCACGACAACGCCCTCGTCGTGGACGGGCTCATGCGGTACGGCTTCGTGGACGAAGCGAAGCGGGTGGCCACCGCCGTCATGGAGGCGGCCGAGGCGTTCGGCGGCCGGCTGCCCGAACTGCTGTGCGGGTTCGACCGGGCCGAGTACCCGGAGCCGATCCCGTACCCGACTTCGTGCTCGCCCCAGGCGTGGGCATCGGCCACCCCCGTGCACCTGCTGCGCGTGCTGCTGCGGGTGCAGCCGTACGCGCCGCACCGCCGGGTGTGGTTGTCGCCGGTGTTGCCCGACTGGTTCGGGCCGCTCGCCCTCGACGGCGTGCCGATGTTGGGCGTGCGGGTCTCCGTGGAGATCAACGGCGACGACGTCCGGGTGAGCGGTCTGCCCGACGACGTCGAGTTGATCCTTGAACCGGCCGGGTTCAGCGCCGGCCCGGAAGGGTGGTGAGTCGGGGTGGATCCGTTGCGCATCGCGATGATCGCACCGCCGTGGTTCGAACTGCCGCCCTCCGCGTACGGCGGTATCGAGTCGATGTGCGCCGACCTTGTGGACCTGTTGGTCGCGCGCGGCCACTGTGTCTTCCTCGTCGGGGTCGGCCGCAACGGCACGAAGGCCCACCAGTTCATCAGGACGTCGGACCGCGCTCAGGCGGACCGGATGGGGCAGGCCCTGCCGGAGTTGGTGCACGCCGTGGCGCTGCCCGGCATCCTGTCCGATCTGGACGTGGACGTCGTGCACGACCACAGTCTCGCCGGACCACTGCTGGCGGCCGGGCGCCTGGAGCCCACCGTGGTCACCGCGCACGGGCCGGTGGTCGGCGAGATGGGCCGCTACTACCGGTGCCTGTCCGGCAGCGTGCACCTCGTGGCCGTCTCGGACTCGCAACGCCGGATCGCCGCGGACCTCGACTGGGCGGGCACCGTGCACAACGCGATTCCGGTCGACCGCTTCCCGTTCCGGCGCGACAAGGAGGACTTCGCGCTGTTCCTCGGGCGGGCCACACCCGACAAGGGAGTAGTCCAGGCGATCGCGGCCGCGGCCGAAGCGGGTATCCGCCTGCGCATCGCGGCCAAGTGCCGTGAGCCGGAGGAACGGGACTACTTCGAGCGCGAGATCGCGCCACTGCTCGGCCCGGGTGTGGAATGGCTCGGTGAGGTCGATCGCGACTGCAAGCTGGAACTGCTGAGCGCGGCACGGTGCCTGCTGTTCCCGATCCGCTGGGACGAGCCGTTCGGGATGGTGATGGTCGAGGCGATGGCGTGCGGCACCCCGGTGGTCGCCTGCCCTCGTGGTTCCGTTCCGGAAGTGGTCACGCACGGCGTGACCGGGTTCGTCTGCGACGACCACGAGTCCTTGGTCGCCGCGTTGCACCGCGTCGACGAGTTGTCCGCCGACCGGTGCCGCGCCGAAGCGGCCAGTCGGTTCGACATCGGCACGATGGCCGCACGCTACGAGCGCGTCTACCGGACGGCCGTCGCCAAGCTCCGGCTGGCGACCAAGTACGACCGCACGGCCGGTTCGACCGCCTGAACGTCGGCTGGCTGATCGTCAGCTGCCTGAACGTCGACTGCCCTGAAGATCCACTGGCCTGAAGATCGGCTGCCTGGACGTCGGCTGGCTGAAGGTCGACTGGCCGAACGTCGGCAAACGGCCTGACGGCCGATTGACAAAGATCGCGCCCATCCCCAGTCTGGGAGCGCTCCCAGTCATCAACGTCGATGAGGACACCGCCCATGAGATCGCGTCTTGTCGCGCTGCCCGCGCTCGTCGCATTAGTCGCCGTCCCGCTCACCATCCCCGCCGCACAGGCCGACCCCGCCGTCACGGTCACCGTCAACGCGCGGGCGGGGCTGGAGACCGTCGACCCGGCCGCGATCGGCGTCAACCACGCCATCTGGGACGCCCAGCTGGGCACCGACGCCGTCGCCGACCTGATGAAGGACGCGGGCGTGCGCGCCATGCGCTACCCCGGCGGCTCCTACTCCGACATCTACCACTGGCGCGACCACACCGCGCCCGGCGGTTACGTCGCGCCGAACACCGACTTCGACCACTTCATGGCCGGTGCGCGGCGGGCGGGCGCGCAGGCCGTCGTCACCGCGAACTACGGCACGGGCACGCCCGAAGAGGCCGCCGAGTGGGTGCGCTACGCCAACGTGGAGAAGGGCTACGGCGTCAAGTACTGGGAGATCGGCAACGAGCTGTACGGCAACGGCCACTACGGCTCCGCCTGGGAGGCCGACGACCACCCGGACAAGAGCCCTGCGGGTTACGCGAACCTGGTCCGGGACTACGCGATCGCGATGAAGGCCGTCGATCCGACGATCAAGATCGGCGCGGTGCTCACCACGCCGGGGGAGTGGCCCGACGGCATCACGGCCTCGGGTGACGCCGGGACGTGGAACCAGGTCGTGCTGTCCGTCGCCGGGCCGGTTGTGGACTACGGGATCGTGCACTGGTACCCCGGTGGCGACACGGCCGCGCAGGTGCTCACCAAGACCGATCGCGTGGCCGACGCGATCCGGCTCGTGCGCGAGCAGTCCCGCCGGCACGCGGGCAAGGACCTCGCCATCGCCATGACGGAGGTCAACACGTCGTTCGGCCGCAACACCCAGCCCGGGGCCCTGTTCGCCGCCGACGCGTACGCGACGCTCCTGGCCAACGGCGTGTTCACGGTGGACTGGTGGAACGTCCACAACGGAATCGGCCGGGTGTCCACAGTGGCCGGTCACACCGACTACGACGACTACGGGCTGCTGTCCAGCGCGAGCTGCACCGCCGACGGCACGACGTGCCAGCCCGCGCTCAACACGCCGTTCGCGCCCTACCACGCGATCTCGATGGTCTCGCGCTTCGCCCGCCCCGGTGACCAGCTCGTGGCGGCCTCGGCCACCGACCCGCTGGTCCGCGCCCACGCCGCGCGCCGTGCCGACGGCGGCTTGGCGGTCATGCTGGTGAACCAGGACCCCGACGCGGTCAAGACGGTGTCGCTGCGTTACGCCGGCTACGCACCGGCCGACGCCGCGCAGGTGCTGACCTTCGCCAACGGCGACACCGGCATCGCGACCGCCGCCGGAACCGCGTCGACCGCCACGCTGCCGCCGTACTCGATCACCACTCTCGTGCTGCGGCCGTCCGGTTCTACGGCCGGTCCGGCAGCGCCGCCGCGTCCCTCTGCGGGTTCCGTCACCGACACCACGGCCACCCTCACCTGGGCCGCTCCGCCCGCAGGCGTGAAGTACGAGGTCCACCGGCACACGGGCGTCGGCGCCGAGCAGTGGGGCGAGACGACCGGCACGTCGTTCACCGCGGCCAACCTCACGCCCGGCACGCGCTACACGGTGAACCTGGTGGCCCGCGACAACGCCGGCCGCGTCTCGTGGTCCTCCCCGCCGCTGACGTTCACCACGGGCACACCCACCACGTCCACGTGCGCGGTCACGTTCCGCGAGACCACCAACTGGGGCAGCGGTTACGTCGCCGACATCGAGATCGCCAACACCGGCACCGAAACCCAGGACGGCTGGACGTTGACCTACACGTGGCCGACCACGTGGCAGCAGGTCTCCAGCGGCTGGAACGCCACGTGGACCCAGACCGGCACCGAGGTGCGGGTGTCGAACACGACCCGTCTCGCGCCGGGCGCCACCACCACGGCCGGTTTCGTCGGCGCCTACCAGGGCCCCAACGTCCGACCGACGACCTACACCCTGAACGGCACCCTCTGCACCACGCGGTGACGTTGCCGGTTCGTGCGCGTCGATCCGTCCACCCATCCATCCGGATGACGACGCGCGCGGACCGCCGTCCTGCCGTGTGGGGCGGGTCGTCAGCGGTTGGTCAGGACGACCTCGTACTGGTCGGCGGTCGGCGGGAGGCCGGTGTCGAACTTGGCGTTCACCACGGCGAGCCGGTGGCCGAACAGGGCGGCGGTGGTCGGTACCTGGTAGTGGGGGCTGGTGATGGTCTTCTCCAGGGTGCCGGATGTCAGGTCGGAGCTCAGCCGCCAGCGGGTGACCTTGTTGTCGAGGTTCTGCACGACCCACAGGTGTCGTCCGGAGCGGATGATCCCGTCGACGTTCGGCACGTTGACGCCCGCCACCACGGCACTCTCGCCGGTCTTCGCGTTCACGGTGTAGATCGCCGCGTTGGCCGAGTGGGCCACGAGCAGCGTGCGGCCGTTGCGGACGGCCTCGATGCCGTTGAGGTTGAACTCGCCGGTGAGGTCGGCCGCCGGGCCGCTCAACGTCAGCGTCTGGGCGGTGCCGAGCTTCCCGCTCGGGTCAACGGGCACGAAGTACAGCTTCGGCTGGGTGGAGTCGGTGAACCACGCGCCGCCCGGCACGAGGATCACGTCGTTGACCACGCCGCCGAGCTGGTAGGTGGCGACGTCGGCGCCGCTGGTGCCGTGGTAGACGTGCGCCTGGCCGCTGAACCCGCCCGCCACGAACAGCAGCTTCGTGATCGGGTCGAACTTCATCCCCAACGCCATCCGGCCGGCGGGGGCGTCGATGAACAACTCGGCGGTGCCGCGCTGGTAGTTGCCCCGGAAGATGTCGCCCGCGAACAGATCGCCGGCGTAGAACGTCGCGCCGTACCCGGTCGCTATGCCCTCGGCGGACGTGGCGCCCGGCAGCACGATCACGTCGGTAGCCGGCACGGCCACCGCGGGCGTCGCCGTCACCGTCGCCGCGACGAACGCCGTGACGAGAGCAACCAGTCGAACGATAGAAGTCATGATCGTCCCCTCGTTGAGGCGTAACCGCCGCCCATCATGAGCGCCGGCCCGGAGCGCCGCGACAGGACAGACGCCTCGGAACCCGAACGGAAACCTGGACGGGGGACAACAAGTGGCCGAACCCCCGGTCGGGTCGCACACTGTGCGGGTGACCGACGGCGGTCCGATCGCGACCCGCAGGCTGGGTCGGACGGACGGCAGACGGGTGCGGAAGGAGGGGTGGCCTTCAAGCCTTCACGAATGAGGGCCACCTCCTCCGGCTGTCTACGGGGTCAGCCGACGACGTCTACGAAGATCGGGTTGGTGTAGCACCAGGTGTCCTGCCACGGGTCGCCGTTGCCTGGCTCGTGGGGGATGGGGCCGTGGGGGTCGATGGTGGCGCCCAGGAGGCCTGGGCCGTTGCGCTTGCCGTCGCTGCCGCGCACTCGGAGGTACAGCGACTCCTCGACGTCGGTGATCGGGATGCGGAGCACGAACGTGCCGGTGCGGTCGGAGACGTCTGTGGTGTGGGTGACGCGGGTGTCGGGGGCGCGCCACTGGTCTCGATCTGTTGCGGGGCCGCGTACGGCGCCGCGGATGACGTCGAGGTGGGCCAGGCGGGGGAGTTCGCCGTGGTCGTTGGGGCGGGACGTGGTGGTGACGGTGATGGTGAGAACAAGCCGTTCGCCGCGCCGGACGCGGAGTCGGCCGCCCAGAGTCACGCCGTGGCCGGTGCCGTTTTGCTTGGTCAGGCGGATGTCGATGCCGTCGACCAGGTGGCCGTGATCGACCCAGACGCGACCGGCTCGCAGGCCCGCCATGACGTCCCGGTAGCCGTACTTGGTGACACCCACGTGGGTGCGGCTGAACTGGCCGGGCCAGAAGTCGCCGCCTGGCTGGGGCTGGGTCGTGTTGACCGGGTCGGGGAGGCGGCCGGTGTTGTCGAAGTTCTGGCCCGGCAGCCAGTCGCCGTTGCGCCAGGTGTCGAACACGACCCGGTGGACGTCGGAGTTCGAGGTGATGGTGAACAGGCGTCCCTCGGCGAGCATGGCGTCCCACAGGCCGCCCACGGTCGCCGTCGCCCAGTCGAAGCCGCCGTGGGTCACGTACGCCTCGCGCGGGTAGCCGGGCCAGGAGTTGGCGGACGGGCTGTTCTCGTACTCGCCGCGGATGCTGGTCGGGCCACGCCAGCCGGGGATCGCCCCGCCCTGCGCGCCGGGGGCGCCCTCCATCCCGATCATGATCTGCGGTGCGGCGTCACGCCAGTTCCGGATCTCGTGCGGGGAGTCGATGCCCAGCCGCATCGGGTGGTTGGCCAGGACCAGGACGTCGTCGACGTAGCCGGTGCGGCGCTGCTCGGCGAGCCACCGGAGGGCCTTGACTGCGTGTGCCTCGTTGCGCGCGGTGTCCGGGTGGTCCGGGCCGCCTGCGGTGTAACCGAGCAGCTTGCCGTCGTAGGCCAGCTCGAACCGGGTGAGCAGGTCGACCTCGTGCCGGCCGGGCGGGGAGAAGACCGTGCAGTGCTCGGCACCGGGGATGTACCACTCCAGGCCCTGGAAGATCAGCATCCGCTCGTTCTCGGCCCGAGCCTTGAGGATCTCCCGGTGCTCGGCCTGGGCGCCGCCCGCGTTGGCGTGCCCGAAGTTGCTGTGCTCGGTGAAGACCAGCCAGTCCAGGCCGAACCGGGCCGCCGCCTGGGCGATCTGCGAGAACGTGTACTTCGCGTCGTGGCTGTAGACCGAGTGCGCGTGGTGATCACCGACCAGGTACACGAGGCGCGGGTCTCCGCCGCCGGGGGCCGACGACGCGGAGCCCTGCCCGAGCGCGGCCCCACCGGCGAACACCGCACCGAACAGGCCCGCACGGCGCAGCAGTCCGCGCCGGGAGATGGCCTGCGCGTCGAGCGACGCCGCGGGCACATCGGGGTCGGCCCACTGCGGCAGCGGCTGAATCACGGGTTGCCTCCATCACCAGGTCGTACGTCATCGGAACTGAACGGGCTGCTCGGTCTAACCGGCCGCGCCCCGGTCATCCAGCGGAAACGTACGGCGGGTCGTCATGGCGCGGGATGCTAGGCACGCTCACCCAACACACGACGAACCGGACGTTAACTCCGGCCACCGGCCACACGTCGACCTGCCGGAACCTGCCGGTCAATCCGCCCGTCGGATTCCGGTAAAGCCGGCGGTGTACGAGAGTGGGTTGTCATCGTTTTTGTTTCGTTACGATGACGATCGTCACCGGTCTGTTGTTTCTGGAATGTGCGCGATCCTGCTACGTTTCGCCGCTATGAGTGTGCTCAACAAGCAAGTGATCGTGGCCGCGCTTCTCGCGGCCGTCTGCGCCGTCCCGGTAGTCGCGCCAGTGGCTATTGCCGCCCCTGTCGCTCCTTCCGTGGTTTCGGCCACCCAAGAGGACGGTAAAGCCCGCTTCGACCCGAGGCTGCTGAGCCGAATCCTCCGGGCGAATGCCTATGCGGAAAGCCGTCCCGGTTTCGCCGGAATCGTGGTGCGGGACCGGAAGACCGGCGCGGTCTGGCGCAACACCGACTCGGACACGCTTGTCTGGGCCTGTTCCACACCGAAACTCGCCATGGTCGTGGACCTGCTGCTGCGCAACGACGCCGGTGTCATCACACTGACGGCCGAGGACCGCGACCTGATGCACCGGATGCTGAACTCCAGCGATGACAACGCGGCGCACGCACTGTGGACCCGCTATGGCGGCGAGCAGGAGTTCGCGGCCCGCTTCCCCTCCTACGGGATGACCGACATGCGGTTCACCGATGAGCACCCGCACCACTGGGGTTGGATTCTCACCACGGCCGACGACCTCGACCGGCTGATGAACTACGTGCTGACCAAACTCCCGGCCGCCCACCGGGACTACATCGTCAACGAGATGCGCTCGGTCGACGTCAACCAGCAATGGGGGGTGTGGGGAGCCGGCCCCGCCGCCCGACCGGGCAACAAGAACGGCTGGTCCGACGACAACGACGACGGTTCGTGGCTGATGAACTCGGTGGGTTTCGTCGGCCCCGACGAGCGCTACACCCTTGCCGTGATGAACAACACCCAGGTGGTCGAGAACGGTTACGACGTGGGCCTGGAAACCACGACCGGTATCAGCAGGATCATGTTCGACGGTTACTTCAGCTGATCGCTTCCCGAACTGGGGGTCGGCCCATCCGACCGTCGACCGGATGGGCCGCCACGTCGAAACGGTGACGACCTCGTCGGGACCGTTCAGGCACGCAGCAGCACGTAACCGGCGATGGCCGACCCGACCAGCGCGCCGCCGTAGCAGAGCAGGATGATCAGGCCGCTGAGCTTCTTGAGCCGCAGACCGTCGTAGAGCGTGTAGCGGAAGCGGTGCGCCCAGTGGAACAGCGCCAGCACGCACAGTCCGAACAGGACCACCTTGGTGATCGGACTGCGCAGCAACGACAGCAGGTGGGCGTGATCGGGGCTGGGCAGCCAGCCGAGCGGGAACGCGACGCCGAACAGGAACAGCAGCACCGGCACCGCCAGCGCCGCGGCCATCCCGCCCGCGCTGAACAGCAGCCACACCAGCGGTTCCGGCGATCGCCTCCTCATCGCAGCACCACCCACGCCACGGCAAGTGACAGTCCCAGCCACAGCAGGTAGTGCAGCACCAGCACCACGACCGGCGGGACGTGCGGCACGACCATCGCCCGCGGCGCCAGGTTGAACCACGTGACGGCGTGCAGCAGGACGAACAGCAGCGCGACCACGTTCAGCACGAGCACCCAGCCCGTGCTCCAGTCCAGGAACCGGTGGTACGCCTCGGGCCCGGACCCGATCGCGGAGACGAGCATCAGCAGGTAGACCACGAACCACGCGACGAAGACACTGCTCAGCTCACGCAGCACGAACCGGAAGTACGAACCGCGCCGCAGCCACCAGAACGTGGAGATCGGCTTCACGTAGGTCATCGCGCGCCTCGCGGCAGGAGGAAGTCCTTCACCGCGTGGGTCGCCGCGGTGAGCTTGTAACGCTGGATCGCCCCCGCCGGGTCGACGCCCTTCGGGCACGCGGTGCTGCACTCGCCGACGAACGTGCACGCCCACACGCCCTCGGCGGAGGACAGCACGTCCCTCCGGTCCTCGGCCCCCTCGTCGCGCGAGTCGAGGTTGTAGCGCTGGGCCAACGCGATCGCCGCCGGCCCGAGGAAAGCCGGATCGAGGGCGTAGACCGGGCACGCCGAGTAGCACAGCATGCAGTTGATGCACATGCTGAACTTCTTGTAGTCGTCCAGCTCTCCCGGGGTCTGCAGGTACTCGCCCTCGGGCTCGGGCTCGTCGTCACGGATCAACCACGGCTTCACCGACGGCAGCTTGGCCATGAAATCGGTGATGTCGACGACCAGGTCCCGCACCACCGGGAAGTTGCGCAGCGGCTCGACGCGCACGGGACCGGGCGCGTAATCGGTCAGGAACGTGGCGCACGACAGCACCGGTGAGCCGTTCACCGTCATCCCGCAGCTGCCGCAGATGCCCATCCGGCACGACCAGCGGTAGGACAGCGTCCCGTCCACGTGGTCCTTGACGTGGTTGAGCCCGTCGAGCACCGCCCACTCCTTGCGCAGCGGCACGTCGTAGGACTGGAAGACGGGCTCCGGCTCCTGCCCCGGCCGGTAGCGCGCCACTTGCAGGGTGATCGTGTCGGCCATGGCTGATACCTCCCTACCTCCCGTACACGCGCTCGCCCGGCGGCCACTGGGTGATCTTCACCGGCAGGTAGCCGACCCGACCGCCGCCGTCGGGCGTGCGGTGGACCAGTGAGTGCTCCAGGAACCGCAGGTCGTCCCGGGCGGGGAAGTCGGTGCGTTGGTGCGCGCCGCGCGATTCCCCGCGGTGCAGCGCGCACGCCACGATGCTCTGGGCGACGTCGAGCATGAAGGACAGTTCGAGCAGGGCGATCACCTCGGTGTTGAACGTCCTGCTGCGGTCGTCCACGGTCGCGTGGTCGAACCGTTCGCGCAGTTCCCGCAGCCGGTCGGCTGCCGTGGCCAGCGACTCGCCGTCGCGGTAGATGCCGGCGCCGTTCTCCATCACGGTCTGCATCTCGGTGCGGATGTCGGCGATGCGCTCGTGGCCCTCGGTGTGCCGGGTGAACTCCCGCTCCAGCAGCCGCTGTGCGTCCCGTGCCTGCGCGTAGACCGCGGCACCGGGCGCCGACCGGGTCGAGCCGACGAACTCGGCCGCCGCCTGCCCGGCCCGCGCCCCGAAGACCAGGCACTCGGGCAGCGAGTTCGAGCCCAGCCGGTTGGCGCCGTTGATGCTCACGCACGCGACCTCGCCCGCCGCGTAGAGCCCGGTCAACGGGGTCGCGCCGTGGATGTCGGTGTGGATGCCGCCCATCATGTAGTGGACCACCGGGCGGACCGGGATGAGTTCCTTGACCGGGTCGATGTGCTCGTACTTCGAGCACAGCTCGCGCACGAACGGCAGCTTGGCGTCGATCACCTCGGCCCCGAGGTGGCGCAGGTCGAGGTGGACGATCGGCCCGTAGGGCGTGTCGATCGTGCGGCCCTTGTCGTGCTCGTGCACGAACGCCTGCGACAGCCGGTCGCGCGGCCCCAGTTCCATGCTGCGCATCGCGGGGTGCGGTGTGGGCGTGCCCAGGTCGTAGTCCTGGAGGTAGCGGTAGCCGTCCTTGTTCAGCAGCCAACCGCCCTCGGCGCGGGCCGCCTCGGTGATCAGGATTCCGGTGAACGGCAACCCGGTCGGGTGATACTGGACGAACTCCATGTCCTTGAGCGGCGCGCCCGCGCGGTAGGCCAGCGCCATGCCGTCACCGGTCTTGATGTTGGCGTTGGTGGTGAACGGGAAGACCCGCCCGCACCCGCCGGTGCACACGATGACGGCGTTGGCGATGATCGTCTCGACCCGGCCGGTGGCCAGTTCGATCGCCACGACGCCGTAGACCTGGCCGTCGTCGACCAGCAGCGAGGTGACGAACCACTCGTCGTACCGGACCACGTCCGGGTGGGACAGGGTGGTCTGGAACAGCGTGTGCAGCATGTGGAAGCCGGTCTTGTCGGCGGCGAACCAGGTGCGCTTCTTCTTCATCCCGCCGAACGCGCGCACGGCGATGCGCCCGTCGGGCTGCCGGCTCCACGGGCAGCCCCAGTGCTCCAGCCGCAGCAGCTCGCTGGGCGCCTCGCGCACGAACGCCTCGGCGGCGTCCTGGTCCACCAGCCAGTCACCACCGGAGATGGTGTCGTAGAGGTGCTCCTCCAGGCTGTCGTCCGCGCCCGCGACCCCGGCGGCGCCACCCTCGGCGGAGACGGTGTGGCTGCGCATCGGGTACACCTTCGACACGATCGCCACGGTCAGCCGGGGATTGGCCTCCGCGATGGCGATGGCGGCACGCAAGCCCGCACCGCCACCACCGACCACCACGACATTGTGAAAGACGCTCATATATCACGCCTCGTGGTCGGCGCTGTGCTCGTCGCTCAGGACCTTCCCGTCGTGCCGGACCACCCTGATCCGGACGCTGCCGTCGTGGAACTCGTGCCGGGAACGACGGCAGCCGCAGGCGTAGTCGACGTGGTCGACGATGAAGCCGTCACCGTCGTCCTCGCGGTGGTGCTCACCATCCCTCAGTCGCCCGCAAGGCGCCTTTTCGCTGGTGAAGTGGGTACTGGTGGCTACCATGCCCACCCCTCTCAAAGTTGTGATTCAGCTCACAAAAAGGATACCTTTCATGGTGTTCCCTCGCGGGAGGAGCGAGCGATGAACGACTGGCTGTTCGGCACGCCTCGCACCCGGAGAGAGGTGCTCCGGGCCGCCGCGATGGCGGCCGTGGCCGCGTCGGTGAGCACAGCGTGTGCACGGGAGGAGAGCGGCGGGCCGGTCCAGCCGCCGTCCACCGAAGCACCCCTGGAGACGTTCAGCGAACCGCGGACCAAGCTGTCGGGCGAGCTGAAGATCCTGCTCTGGAGTCACTTCGTGCCCAGCCACGACGCGTGGTTCGACCAGTTCGCCAAGGACTGGGGCGGCAAGGTCGGCGTCGCGGTGACCGTCGACCACATCGACCAGGCGCAGATCCCGACCCGCATCGCCGCCGAGGTCCAGGCGGGCCAGGGCCACGACGTCATCCAGTACATCGCGACGTTGTCCCAGTACGAGCCCAGCGTGCTCGACCTGAAGGACCTCGTCGACGAGGCCGACAACCGCTGGGGCGCGCAGCTGGACCTGTGCCGCAAGTCCAGCTTCAACCCGGCGACCAACCGGTTCTACGCCTACTCGCCGGGCTGGGTGCCCGATCCGGGCAACTACCGCAAGTCGCTGTGGGAGCCCGTCGGGCTGCCCAACGGCCCCACGACGTGGGACGAACTGCTCGAAGGCGCGGCCCGGATCAAGTCGGACAAAGGCGTCCAGCTCGGACTCGGCATGTCGCAGGAGATCGACTCCAACATGGTGCTGCGCGCCCTGATGTGGTCCTACGGCGCCTCCGAGCAGGACGAGAACGAGAAGGTGGTGATCAACTCCCCGGAGACGGTGGCCGCCGTCGAGTACATGACCAGGCTCTACCAGCAGGCCATGACACCGGAGGTCTTCTCCTGGAACGCGGCCAGCAACAACCAGGGCCTGGTCTCCGGGAAGCTGTCCTACATCGTCAACTCGATCTCGGCGTGGCGCACCGCCCAGGGCTCCAACCCGGCCGTGGCCGACGACGTGTTCTTCGTGCCCGCGCTGCGCGGCCCGAAGACCGCGCTCGCCGCCCAGCACGTGCTCTACAACTGGATCATCCCCAAGCACGTCACGGCGGTCGACGCGGCCAAGGAGTTCCTGCTGCACTACACGGCGAACTTCGCCTCCGCGACCTACCACTCGAAGCTGTACGACTTCTGCGCCTGGGACGGCCTGACCCCGAACCGGAACGCGTGGTTGACCAGCGACCCGTTCGGCGCCCAGCCGGCCGACAAGCTGGCGTTCCTGTCCGACGCGATCCCGTGGAGCGCGAACATCGGGCACCCCGGACCGGCGAGCACCGCGATCGGCGAGGTGTTCAACACGTTCGTGATCCCCAACATGTTCGCCCGGGCGGTCAAGGGGGAGGCGACACCCGAGCAGTCCGTCGCCGACGCCGAGAAGCAGGTCACCGCGATCTTCGACAAGTGGCGGGCCGCCGGACTGGTCGGCGGCTGATGGCCGTCGTCGAGGTGCGCGGACTGGTCAAGCACTACCACGGTGGACGGGTGCACGCGATCGACGGCGTGGACCTGTCCGCCGGTGACGGTGAGTACCTGGTGCTGCTCGGGCCGTCGGGCTGCGGCAAGACCACGCTGTTGCGCACCGTCGCCGGTCTGGAAGAGCCGACGAGCGGCGACGTGCTGATCGGCGGCCGGGTGGTGACCCGACTGCCGCCGCGCGCCCGCCAGGTCGCCATGGTGTTCCAGAGCTACGCGCTCTACCCGCACAAGACGGTGTTCGCGAACATCGTCTTCCCGCTGAGGGCCCAGGGCGTGCCGCCCGAGGAGCGCCACCGCAAGGTGCGGTGGGCGGCCGAGCTGCTGGGCATCGGGCCGCTGCTGGGCCGCAAGCCCAGACAGCTCTCCGGCGGTGAGCGGCAGCGGGTGGCGCTGGCGCGGGCGCTGGTGCGCGAGCCTCAGGTGTTCCTGCTCGACGAACCACTGTCCAACCTGGACGCGAAGCTGCGCGCCAGCGCGCGGGACGAGCTCAAGCGGTTCCAGGGCGAGATCGGGACCACGACGATCTACGTGACCCACGACCAGGTCGAGGCGATGGGACTGGGTGATCGGATCGCCGTGCTGGCCGCCGGGAAGGTGCGCCAGGTCGGGCCGCCGGTGGAGGTCTACGACGACCCGGCCGACACGTTCGTCGCGACGTTCATCGGCTCGCCGCCGATGAACCTCGTGCCCCGGGAAGGCCGGCTCGTCGGGTTCCGGCCCGAACACCTGCTGCCCGTGGAGGACGTGCGCTCGCCGGACCGGGTGAGCGTGCCGCTGGCCGTGGACCGCGTCGAGTACCTGTCCGGTGACCGGCACGTGTACGGCGTGGTGTCCAGGATCGGCGCGCAGACCAGGGTCGTCGCCCGCCTGCCCTCCACAGTGGACACAGCGATCGCGGCGGGGGAGACGCACGACTTCGCGGTGGACGCCCGTCGGCTGCGGTTCTTCGACCGCGACACGGGCCTGCGCGCGGAACCCGTCCGGTTGGGGAGTTGACGTGACGACCCGGATCTCGGACCGGGCGGGGGTGCTCGCCTGGCTCTTCCTGCTGCCCAGCGTGCTCTACATCGTGGCGCTGGTCGCGTCGCCGTTCGTGCTGGCGATCGCGTTCGCGCTGTCCGACGTGAGCGCCGGCGACCCGTCCTACGACTACGTCGGCGGCCGCAACTTCGAACGGGTCTTCGACGACCCCGTGTTCTGGCGCTCGTTGGGCAACACGTTCGTCTTCACCGGGATCTCCATGGTGCTGATCGTGGTGCTGGGCAAGGTGCTGGCGAACATCCTGGTGGCCGACTTCCGCGGCAAGTGGCTGGTGCGGTTCCTGGTCCTGCTGCCGTGGACCACGCCGGTCGCGCTGTCGTCGATCTCCTGGCTGTGGCTGCTGGACTCCATCTACTCGCCGATCGACTGGGTGCTGCGCTTCTTCGGCTTCCTGGGACCCGGCGAGAACCTGTACTGGCTCGGCCAACCGGGGCTGGCGATGACCTCGGTGATCGCCGTGCACGTGTGGCGGCTGACGCCGTTGGCGGCGGTGATCATGATGGCGGGCCTGGTCGCGATCCCCCGTGACATCGAGGAGGCGGCCACGGTCGACGGCGCCGGGTACTGGCGGCGGATGTTCGAGATCAAGATTCCGTTGGTGCTGCCGGTCGCGGCCGTCGCCGCGTTGTTCGGAGCCGTCTTCACGTTCACCGATATGGCGGTGGTGCGGGTGCTGACCAGGGGCGGTCCCAACGACGCCACGCAGGTGCTGGCCAGTTGGGCGTTCTACCGGGGCATCGAGGGCGGCGACGTGGGGCAGGGCGCGGCCGTCGCCCTGTTCCTGTTCCCGCTGCTGTTGGCCGCCGCGATCGCGATCCTCCGCGTGGTGCGCCGAATCGAGGTGTGGTGATGAACAGGTACGCGGTCCGGCGCGTCTGCGCGCGGATCGGCGTGTACGTGGCCGCGATCGTCGCTGCCCTGCTGTGCGCGGGACCGTTCCTGTGGAGCCTGGTCACGGCGTTCAAGCAGAACCGGGACCTCTACGACCCGACGAACAACCCGTTCGTGTTCAACCGCCCGGCCACTCCCGACCACGTGACCTACCTGTTCACCGACACGGCGTTCCTCACCTTCACCTGGAACACGCTGTGGGTGGGCGTCCTGGTCGTGCTGATCACGCTGGTGCTCGCCCTGCCCGCCGCGTACGCGCTCGCGCGCCTGGACCGGCCGTGGTCCGGACCGCTGGCCGTGGCCATCTTCCTGGTGTACCTGGTGCCGCCGAGCCTGCTGTTCCTGTCGTTGTCGCGGATGGTCGTCGCGATCGGCTTGCAGGACTCGACCTGGTCGATGGTGCTGGTGTACCCGACGATCACCACCCCGGTGTCGGTCTGGCTGCTGATGGGGTTCCTCAAGGGGATTCCGCGCGATATCGAGGAGCAGGCGATGGTCGACGGGTACAGCCGCCTGGGCGCGTTCGTCCGAGCGGTGATCCCGCTGGTGTTCCCCGGCATCGTGGCGGTGGTGGTGTTCGCCTTCACGTTGACCGCCAGCGAGTTCATCTACGCGCTGGCGTTCGTGGCGCCGACCGACCAGATGCCGGTGAGCACGGGCGTGCCCACCCAGTTGGTGCGCGGCGACGTGTTCTTCTGGCAGTCGCTCCAGGCGGCCACCGTGGCGGTGGCAGTGCCCATCGCACTGGTGTTCAACCTCTTCCTGGACCGGTTCGTGGCCGGCTTCACCATGGGGTCGGTCAAGGGCTGATCGTCGGGTAACGGGCACGTGTTCGGGGCCGAGCCCGGTCGCCCACCGTGACACCCTGAGTGGTGCTGCCCTGCCATGGGATGACCGGTTGGGTGAAGGTCACTCCTCGGATGGCCCTGCGATATCGCGCAGTGAGGTGACGCATCGGCGCTGTTGTAACAATTCGAGTCAACTTGTGTTCGAACTCTGAACCGGTGCGGTCCATCCAGCCGTTTTTCCTACGACACCGTTTCGCCGCGGGGTCGAATCAGGACGACGAGGGAGGCCGTATGACAGTCGGCGCGCACGACGCCGTCACGATGGGCTGCTATGCCCTCGGAATCCTTGACGCCCACGAGAGACGTGCCGTCGAACAGCACCTGCGGGGTTGTGCGGGCTGCCGTGCCGAGGTCGCCGACGTCCACCGGCTCCGGTTGATCCTCGACGAGCTGCCGCGAGAGGACTTCGTGGCACCCGTCATCGACGAGGAGCTGCCCAGGCCGTCGGAACTCGTGCTGCAACGCGCGTTGCGGCAGATCCGCAGCGAACGCGCGGGTCCCTCGCTCGAAGAGGACTCCGAACTCGGCCCACGGGCCGTGCCGGGGCCGAGGACGGGGGAGCCGCAACCACAACCGCAGCACGCCGGCCGACGTCGGTGGCCGCGATTCGTGGCCGCGGCCGCCGTCGCAACCGTCGTGGCGTTCGGCGCGATGACGATGCTGGAGTCGGGACAGCAGGCGGAGACGGTCACGGCCGCCGGTCGAGCGGCGTCCGCGACCGAGACCGCCACGGGGATCGCGCTGGAGGCCGACGTGCTGCCGGACCAGAGCGCGTCCCTGGTCAAGGCCAAAGTTCGCGGCCTGCCGGTGGGACAGCGGTGCAACCTGGTGGTCGTGGGCGCCGACGGGGAGCGCCAGATCGCCTTCTCGTGGACGACGACGGAGAAGGGCAAGGTCGACGGCTCCGCGGTGCAGGGCCGCACGACGTTCTCCCCCCAGGACGTGAAGTCCGTCGTGGTGGAGACGGCTGCCGGCCAGTCGTTCGTGGTCGCCAACCTGTAGGGACGCTACAGCGGCCCGGCCGCACCCGACTGCGGGCCGGGCCGCACGGCAGGTGCCAGGACGATGTCGAAACGCGCCCGCGACCACGGGCGTGTGCCGAGATCACGCCCGTCCGGGGTGGGTGTTCCCGGTGGCTGGTGGGTGAAGTCCTTGACCAGGGACGGCCGCACGCCGAAAACGGTGTCGCTGTCCAGCAGTTCGTCGCCGCGGACGAAGATGTGCGTGACGAGCGGCCGTTGCCCTGGTGCGGTGACCATGAAGTGCAGGTGCGATGCCCGCATGGGCGAACGGCCGGTGGCCGCCAGGAGCTGTCCGACCGGGCCGTCGTGGGGGATCGGGTACGGCGTGGGCGTGAGGCACCAGAACCGGTACGCGCCGTCGTCGTCCGTGAACAGGTGTGCGCGGCCGGCCACGCGGTCGTCGCCGTACTGGACGTCGTAGAAGCCGTCCGCGTCGGCCTCCCACACCTCGATCCGAACTCCGGGCACGGGCACACGGTCGGCGTCGGTGACGGTGCCGTCGACCCAGCACGGTTCACCGCTCGCGTCACCGGCGATGTCACCGCCCAGCTCGACCCGGGGTGAGTCCTCGACGAAGAACGGCCCGAACACCGTCGCCTCGGTGGCGTCGCCGTAGGCCTCGTTGTTGACCGTGATGGTCTGCATCGACGCACCCAGCACGTCGGAGAGCAGGATGAACTCCTGCCGCTTGGCGTCGGTGATGTGCCCGACGTCGGTCAGGAACCCGATACCGGCGTTCCACTCGTCCTCGGTCAGCCGCACCTCGCGGATGAACGCGTGCAGGTGGGCGGTCAACGAGCTCATCACGGTCTTCAGCCGCTCGTCCGGGGCATTCCGGAAGCTGGCCAGCACGGTGGCGGTGAGCTCCTCCTCGCGCCGGACCTGCTCCTCCTGCCCTCGCGGGGTCGAGCCCGCCCAGGCCGACCGGAGGAGCTCGCGCAGGTCGCTTCGCGTCACCGGACGCGGGTTCGAGGGCGGGACGACCGCCAGGACGAGATCGGTCGCCTCGTCGAGGCTCTCCTCCTCCAGACCCAGGTCCTTCAGCGCGGTGGGTGCCCCGAGACGGGCGTAGAGCCGGTTGAGCGCCTCCGCGGCATCCGTGCCGCCCAAGGCCTGCGCCACGCGTGCGGTCACGTCGGGGACGGCGGCGGCGTTGAACGCCAGCACGTGCGGCAGGACCACGGCGTGGGTCGGGGCGTGCGGCAGGTTGTAGGCGCCGCCCAGGACGTGGCAGATCTTGTGGTGGAGCCCGGCGCCGGCCGAGGCGAACGCGACCGCCGACAGGTAGGCGCCGTAGAGCACCTGTTCCCGGGCCTCGACGTCACGCGGGTCGCCGACGACGGCGGGCAGGCCGGTGGCCAGGGTGCGGATGCCCTCGATGGCCATCGCCGCGTTGATCGGGTCCGCCCGCGGCGCCCACAGCGAGTCCACGCAGTGCGCCAGGGCGTTCAACCCTGACGCCACCGACAGGTCGACCGGCAGCGAGAGGGTGAGTTCGGCGTCGTAGACCACGGTGAACGGCAGCACGCGGTCGTCGGTCCCGGTGGTCTTGCGCGCGTTCTCGGTCAGCCCCCAGACCGCGGTGGCCTCCGATCCGGCGTACGTGGTGGGCACCGCGAGGATCGGCAGCCCGGTGGTCAGCGCGACCGCCTTGGCCAGACCGGTGGTGGACCCGCCGCCGACGCTGATGACGAGGTCGACGTCGTGTTCCGCGGCCACCTGACGGGCCTTGGCCGCCGTGTCCGCGGGGACGTGCTGGACGACGTCGTCGTAGTGGACCGCCACGTCGATACCGGCGGTGACCTGGTCGGCCTGCCCCCGCTCGGACGTCCCGGCGATGACCATGACCGAACGGGCGCCGACCCGGCGCACCTCGGCGGCGACGTGGGCCGCGGCCCGTCCGGTGCCGAACAGGACCCGCTGACCCAGGGTGTGGTGATCGAAGGCGAGAGGCATCGGTGGCTCAGTCCTTCCTGCTCAGGATCGCCGACACGGCGTCCGCCAGGACCGTATCCGGGTCGTCGGCGAGCCGCTGGGACCGCCAGCCGATGTGCTTGTCCGGCCGCACGAGCAGGGCGCCGTCCTCCTCGACCTCCCGCAGCGTGGCCCAGCACGTCGTTCTCCAGCCGCTGCCGGTCGTCCTCCGGACACCCGCGCAGCGCGGAGTGCATCAACTTGGCCAGCGCGTACCCGTGGCTGTTCGCGCCCGGCGCGCCCGCGAGGTCGAACACGCGCGGGACCGGCTGCGACGAGCTCTCGGCCAGACCGTCGAACACGGTCCGCGGCACCCTGCCGACGTCGTCTCCACAGGCCACCTCCGTGCAGCGCAGACCACGCATCCTAGCGAAGACCTGGGCAAACCTCGGAAGTCGAGTTCGGCGGCAGCGCCGTTGGACTGCCCGGTTCCGCGTGCTGCGGGTGGCGGTTGGTCGATTCGCGGAGGCCGTTCGGAGCGGGAACTGTTGCGGTGAACGGGTCATCCCGGCGCGGGTCCGCCGTGGCACTGTCTTGATCGAGAGTTCCACAGGCTGCTCGGGGAGGACGCACAAGCATGACACCCCAAGAGGACCTTTCCCGCCGCGAAGTACTGGCGCGTACCGGTCAGATCGCGGTCGTGTTGGGCGCCACGAGCGCGGCGGCCCCGGGTGTGGCGCACGGCGCGCAGGCGGACGGCGCGCAGGACGGCGAACCGGACGTCGCGTCCGGTGGCACGGTCGTGCTGCGTGAAGGCACCAATACCTCGGTCGCCCTGTCGCCCGACGGCCAGTGGCTCGCGATGGACCTGGTGACCGCGATCTGGGTGCTGCCAGTGGGCGGCGGCACGGCCCGCAGGCTGACCGGTGACCTCCAGGACGCGACGCTGCCGTCGTGGTCTGCGGACGGCCGGTCGATCGTGTTCCAGTCCTACCGCGACGGGAACTTCCACCTCTACGCCGTCGACGTCGCCGGCGGTGAGCCGCGGCAGCTCACCCGTGGCCGGTTCGACCACCGGGAACCGGCGTTCTCCCCGGACGGCAGGCGCATCGCGTTCACCAGCGACCGCGGCGGCTCCTACGGGGTCTGGCTCCTCGACGTCGCGTCCGGCGAGGTCACCGCGCTCACCGGACCGCCGGACGAGGCCGCCGCGCCGCGCTGGTCCCCGGACGGCCAGCGGATCGTCGTCACCGTCAACGAGAACGCCGTGGACGTCGTCACAGTCGCCACCGCCGAGCGCGTCCGCGTGGCGACAGCACCGACGGGCGGCCGCATCCACGGCGCCACCTTCGGACCGGACGGCCGCACCCCGAGCTACACCCTCGTGCGCGGTGGCCGCGCGGACCTCGTCCTCGGCGACCGGCAGCTCACCACCGGTGAGGACGTCTTCGGCTTCGCCGCCACGTGGATCGGCGAGTCCGTCCTCTACACCGCCGACGGCCGAATCCGCCGCCGCGAACCCGACGGCGCGGTCCGGGACATCCCGTTCCGGGCCACCGTGCCGATCGCCCGTCGAGCGCCGCGCCGTCCCGCCCGCGAGGTGGAGGGCGGCCCGGTGCGGGGCATCGCGAGTCCGGTCGTGTCGCCGGACGGGCGGCAGATCGCGTTCCGCGCCCTCAACGCCATCCACGTCGTCCCGATCACGGGCGGCAGGCCGCGCAAGCTCACCGACGGCGCGTTCTTCGACTCCGACCCCGACTTCGCGCCGGACGGCCGGTCCATTGTGTACTCCAGCGACCGGCAGGGCGTTCCCGCGCTGCGGTTGCGCAACCTGGCGACGGGCGAGGACACCGCGCTGAGCGCGTCCCCCGGCGCGCAGACGACACCGCGGTTCTCCCCCGACGGCAAGCAGATCGCTTACGTGGACCAGGACGGCGTGGTGTGGGTCCTCGACGTCGCCGCGGGAAGCCGCAAGCAGGTCACGCCCACCCTCTTCATGCCCGGCAGGCCCACCTGGTCGGCCGACGGCACCGTGCTCGCGCTCGCCGCGGTCAAGCCCTTCTCCCGCCGGTTCCGCGAGGGCACCAGCCAGATCCTCACCGTGCACCTGGCCGGCGGCGAACTCCGCTACACCGAGCCGATGCCGTTCCGCTCGATCGCGACCCGGGGTGACGACGGGCCGGTGTGGTCACCCGACGGGCGGCACCTGGCGTTCGTCGTGGAGAGCGTCGCGTGGGTCGTCGCGGTCGACGCGGCGGGCCGGTTCCTCGGCGACCCGCGCCAGGTGACCCACGAGGTGACCGACTCCTTGGCCTGGTGCGGGTCGGACGCCCTGGTCCACCTCCGCAACGGCGTGCTGCGCCGGGTGCCCCTCGACGGCGGGCCGCCCCGCACCATCCGCCTGGACTTCTCCTGGCGCACACCGAAACCGCCACCGCGCACCGTCATCCACGCCGGCGCGGTGTGGGACGGGGAGAGCGGCGGCCTCCGCCACGACGTCGACATCATCGTGGAACGCGGTCGCGTCCAGGAGATCCGGCCGCACCGCGCGGCGCCGGGGGAGAAGGTGGTGGACGCGCGCGACCTCGTCGCCATGCCCGGACTGGTCGACGCCCACAACCACTGGCACCTGCGCGGCCGCCAGTGGGGTGCGCGGCAGGGCAGGCTGTGGCTCGCCTACGGCATCACGACGACCCGTTCGCCGGGCGACCCGGTGTACCAGATGCTGGAGACCAAGGAGGCGTTGGCGTCGGGCGCCCTGGTGGGACCGCGGTTCGTCGGCACCGGTGAGGCGATCGACGGCTCGCGCGTCTACTACAACTTCATGCGGCCGACGCTGTCGCGCGCGCAGCTCGACCTGGAGCTGAAGCGGGCGCTCGAACTCGACTACGACATGGTGAAGACGTACGTGCGGCTGCCCGTGGAACTCCAGCGGGAGACCGTGCGGGCCGCGCACCGCGCCGGTGTCCCGCTGTCGTCCCACTACCTCTACCCCGCGGCGTCCGTCGGCATGGACGGCATGGAGCACGTCGGGGCCACGAACAGGCTCGGCTACTCGCACACGGTGAGCCGCACCGGCCGGGCGTACCAGGACGTGGTGGAGCTCTTCGTGCGCTCCGGCATGTCGGTGACCCCGACCCTGTTCCAGTCCCGCGCCCTCTACGCCGACGACAAATCCCTGGTGACCGACGAACGCACCCGCGTGCTGTTCCCGCCGTGGGAGTACGGGAGGTACCTCGCCGATGCCGAGGCCGCCGGCAAACCGGAATCCCCGTGGTCGCGCGACATCCTCGCGGGCTGGGTGGACATGGTGCTGCGGATTCACCGCGGCGGCGGCCTGGTGATCTGCGGCACGGACGCCCCGCTGGACGCCGTGGCCACCGCGACACACCAGAACCTGCGAGCGATGGTGACCTTCGGCTTCACCCCGCTGGAAGCACTGACCACGGCAACCCGCAACCCCGCGGCGTGGATGGGGCTGTCCGGCAAGGTGGGCACCCTCCGGCCGGGCGCCTACGCCGATATCGCGCTGGTCGCGGGCAACCCGCTGGCGGACATCCGAGCCGCCGCCGCGGTGCGCAAGGTCGTTGTCGGCGGGGTCGTGCACAACGTCGAGGACCTCCTCACCCCGTTCCGCGGCACACAACCCGTTGCCTTCGGGGCACCGCAGCCGCACGACCACTCCGTGGCGCACGACCCCCGGCACTGGTGGCACGAGCCGGAATGGGCCGCCCACGTGTGCTGCGGGGAGTTCTGACGCAGCCCCGCCCTAGCTCGTCGCTGCCCCGCGCAACTCGTGAAGGACCTGCGCGGCCTGCTCTCGCAGTTGCGCGGGGCAGCCCCAGTAGTCGTAGATCCCGCCTCGGTCGCTGTTCTGGCCGCAGACCACGAAGACGCCGGTCCCGAGCCGAAGCTTGAGCTCGGTGGCCAGCCAGCCGACGAACCCGCTGTTGTCCAGGTCGGCCGGGAAGTGGAAGGAGAACAGGGCGAACCGTTCGGTGGCGGTGCCGTTCGCGGGGGCGAGCCAGGACCAGCGGTCCTCGTCGCGCACGGCCGCCAGCGTGTCGGCGTCGAGGGTGGGCGGATCGGCGAGCGGCGCCTCGAAGAACGACCAGTCCCCGTCGAGCGCGCCGAGTCGGGCGGCCGCGATCACCCGCAGGAGACGCTGTTCGGTTTCTTCGGGTGACTCTTGGCTGATGCTGACCACGGGATCGATCCTGCCCGACGGGAGTCCGGCGCTTTGTCGGTGGTCGCCGGTAACTTGTCAGCCGTGAACGCTGAGGAACGCATCCGGGAACTCGCCGACCAGATCGTCGTGCTGCGCGACGCGTACTACCGCGGCTCGCCGCTGGTGGCAGACGCCGAGTACGACGCGATCGAGGACGAGCTGCGCGGTCTGATCGAGGCGAACCCGGAGCTGGCGCCCGACCCTAACCCGCTGGAGCAGGTGGGCGCGCCGGCGGTGCTGCACGCGCCGGTGCGGCACTCGCGTCCGATGTTGTCGCTGGAGAAGGCGACCCGGCCCGAGCAGGTCGCCGCGTTCTTCGACCGGTTCCCCGGCCAGCCGGTGGTGGTCATGCCGAAACTGGACGGGCTGTCGCTGGCACTGGTCTACGAGGACGGGCGGCTGGCCCGGGCGGTCACGCGCGGTGACGGCACGACCGGCGACGACGTGACCTTCCTGGTCCGTGCGCTGACCGATGGGGTGCCCGACCGGGTGGCCGCGCCGGGCCGGGTCGAGGTGCGCGGCGAGGCCGTGATGCTGCGCTCCACGTTCGCCGACTACAACACGGCCCACCCGGACAAACCGCTGATCAACCCGCGCAACGCCGCCGCCGGCACCCTGCGGGCCAAAGACCCGGCCGTCGTCGCCGAACGGCGCCTGCAGTTCTTCGCCTTCGACCTGGACACCTCCGATCCGCACGGAACCGCGGCCGACCTGGAGCAGGGACTGCGGACGCTCGGGTTCAGCGTCGCCGACATGCGGCACTGCGACGACGCGGACGCGGCACAGGCGGTGATCTCCGAGATCGAGGCGCGGCGCAACGACCTGGACTACGACCTGGACGGCGCCGTGCTGCGGCTGGCGGACCGGGGCGCATTTTCCGCTGCGGGCGTGCGGTCGAGTTCGCCTCGCGGTGCGCTGGCGTTCAAGTTCGCCGCCGAGGAGAAGACCACCGTGTTGTCCGATGTGGTGTGGGACGTCGGCAAGACGGGCAAGATCGCCCCGGTCGCCTGGCTGGAGCCGGTGTTCGTGGGCGGGACGACGGTCACCCGCGCGACGCTGGCCAACCAGGAGGTGATCCGCGCGCGCGGCATCAAAATCGGGGACACCGTGCTGGTGCGCAGAGCCGGGGACGTGATCCCGTTCGTCGCCGGTGTGCTGGACGAGTCCAAGCGGACGGGCGCGGAGCGCGAGATCGTGCCGCCCACCGTCTGCCCGTCGTGCGGGCACGGGTTGACCGAGCAGGGCAACAGCCGGGAGTTGTTCTGCACCAACGTCGCCTGCCCCGCGCAGACCGTGCGCCGGTTGATCCACTGGGCCTCACGCGCGGCGGCGGACATCGACGCCATCGGTCCGGTGTGGATCGAACGCCTCGCCGAGGCCGGCATCCTCGAACACCCGTCCGACTTCTACACCCTGACCAAGGAGCAGTTGCTGGAGTTCGACCGCATCGGCGAGACCTCCGCCACGCGCATGATCGAGTCGATCGCCGCCAGCCGTCAGGTCGGACTGCGCCGCGCGCTGATCGGCCTGGCGATCCCGATGGCGTCAGAGGGCACCGCCACCCGCCTGTGCCGCGCGGGGTTCGGCTCGCTGGAGGAGGTCGCCGACGCCGGCGAGGAACGGCTCGTCGCCGTCGAGGACATCGGCCCGAAGGTGGCGTCCTCGCTGATCGAGCACCTGACCCGGCTGCGGCCCGAGCTGGAACGGCTGCGCGAGCGCGGCGTCTCGTTGGACGTGCGCGAGGAGGACCTGCCGCCCGTCGTCGCCTCCGACGCGCCCCTGGCCGGCAAGACCGTGGTGATCACCGGCGCGATCAACGACCCGCGCTCCGGCGAGAAGGTCCCCCGCCCCACCTTCCAGCGGCTGTGCGAGAAGGCCGGCGCGACCACCGCGTCCTCCGTCTCGGCCAACACCGACTACCTGATCACCGGCGGCGACGTCGGCGCGAGCAAGCTCGCCAAGGCCGAGAAGCTCGGCGTCGAGGTCGTCGACCAAGGGGTGATCTGGCAACAGCTGATCGCCGCCGGCGTTGTCTGATGCTCTACAGCGGGCCGGGCGCAACACATGGCGTTGATCGTCTTCGGTAAGGAAACAAAGCGACAGCCCTCGCGTGCGGGGTTTACCGTCGGCCGCATGTACGAAGAATCGGCCTCCCTCACGTGGCGGCCGCTCACCAGCGGGGACGCCAAGGCGTCGGCCGACCTCCTCAACGTCATCGAGACCGTTGACAAGATCGGCGAGAACTACAACGAGGAGGACACTCTCCAGGAGCTGATCGACCCCTACGCGGACCTGGAGCGCGCGAGCCTCGCCGCTTTCGACGGCGACGTGATGGTCGGCTACATGAAGATCCGCTACAAGCCGTCCGCGGAGGAGGTCCACCGGGTCTTCATGGACGGCGGGGTCCACCCTGACTACCGCCGCCGGGGTGTCGGCACCGTGCTCGTGGAAGCCGGCGTGGCGGCGGCGAAGGTAGTGCACGCACTGCACCACCCGACGCTGAAGCTCGTGGTCGACGTCCACAAGGCCGAGCACATCGCCGGCGTGGCCGAACTCGTCCGCTCCCAGGGCTTCGCGCCGGTCCGCTACTACCAGCGCATGGAGCACCCGCTCGGCGACGCGATCCCCGACGCGGCGATCCCCGACGGGCTGCGGGTCGAGCCGTGGTCGGAGCAGAACGACGAGGATTTCCGGTTGATCCGGAATGAGTCGTTCAAGGACCACTGGGGTTCGGCGCCGATGCCCGTGGACTCCTGGAAGAACAAGATCACCAACCAGACGTTCCGGCCCGAGGTCAGCTTCCTGCTCCGGGATGTGGCGAACGGGGCTCCGGCGGGCATGTTGGTGACCATGTACTGGGAGGCCGATACGCCGGCCACCGGCGTCCGCGACGCGCACTTCATGCTCATCGGAACCCTCCGGGACTACCGGAAGCGGGGCGTCGCCGGCGCGCTGATCGGACACGCGCTGCGAGCCGCCGCCGACCAGGACTACGGCCGCGCCAGCTTGAGCGTGGACTCGGCGAACCCCTTCGGGGCGTTCGGGGTCTTCGAAAGGGCCGGCTTCACGCCGAAGATGCGATACGTGCGCTGGGCGCTCGACGTCTGACGCCCACGCGCTGAAAGGCAACGACCACTGAGGAACCGAGCAGCCGCTACGCTGATGCGTCGAAGACACGTCTTCGACGCATTGCAGTTCAGAGCACACTCAAGGCTTCTGGCCATTGGCTCTGGCGGCCTGAAATGGCCCCAGCTGGGCGTCTCGGGTTCGTGCGATCATCTCTCCATGAGATGGCTCAGGCGCCGGCGCTCTTGGTACGGCGACTGCCCGCAATGCGGACACGACTGGCGCGAGCACATCGCCCCCGATCCATGCTCGGAGTGCCAGTACGAGATCGAGCACGAGGAGCCGAACGCTCCTGGTGCGGCATGCACGGTTCCACCGCCCAAGCAAGTGCTCTTCCGCTTGGTGGGGTGAGACCGCCGTGTCGGATCCCATCCCGCCACGTTTGCACCGCTGCTCAGTCGACGGAGAACTCAACCCCGGCCGCCCTCAGTTCCAACCGGAGTGCCGCCAGCGTGATCTCGCAGTCCGAGCCGCCCTCGACCGGAACGTGGCTCAGATCGTGGAACAGCGCCGCGTCATCGGGGTGATGATCGAGTCGGGCCGCATGGAACCGGGAAACCCCGGTGAACACCAGTGCGAACGCACGCCCACCAGCCGTGTGCGAGAAGCGCAGGCGGACGGTGCGACCAGTGGTGATCACGACCTCCAAGACGTCGGCGTCGTTGTGCAGGTCGACCACGCCGAGAGCTGTTCCCGTGCACTCGATGATCCCCGCGTCCAATGCCCACGGTCGCATACCGTGGAAAACCGCACCTGACAACTCAACGCCTCCAATAAATCTTCTTCGCGGCCCGAGTCGCCGATCTTCAGCGCTCACCTCGGCGGTTTGCGCCAGGTCATGATGTCGGTCGCCGGGAGGTGCTCAGCGAAACGGTTGCCGGGGGACGCTTGCCGCAAGACCGCGCGCAGGTCCCGTTCGAAGTCCGCCAATCGGTCGCCGAACAGGTGCGGGGCGGAGCCGGAGTGGGAGAACACCCACGCCACGATGTCGTCGGGGGTGCGGTCGACCACCTGCCCGGCCGGCACGACATGTCGTTGGAAGTTCTCGAAGCCCGCCCTGGCGATGACGAGGTCCTCCCGGCCCGGCGTGCCGTTGGGGAGTGTTCCCTTGCCCGCGCGGCGCACCGGGCCGAGGTACCGCAGCACCAGTTCGCGGATCTGCGCGTAAGGGGGAGAGGGCAGCGGCAGCGGGGGCTCGGCGGGTGGGTCCTTGAGGCCGCTCATGTGGACGAAGGCGCCGCCCGGCTCCAGCATGTCCAGCACGGTCGCGGCGACTCGATCCCGGTCCGTCCAGTGGAACGACTGGGCGAACACCACGACCCGGAACTCACCCAGGCCGGCGGGCAGATCCTCGGCGCGGGCGGCCACCCAACGCGCGTTCGTCACCTCGCGGCGCACGGCCTGCCGCTCGGCCTCGGCCAGCATGTCCTCGTCCGGGTCGATGCCGACCACCTCGGTGAAGAACGGCGCCAGCGCGAGCGCCACGATCCCCGGGCCGCAGCCGACGTCGAGCAGCCGCCCGCCGCCGTCCAGGCCGAGGACCTTGGCCAGCGTCTCGACAAAGCCCGGCGCGTACGGGAGGCGCCCTCGCTCGTAGTAGGCGGAAGCTCCCTTGAACAGGGAGCTGTCCCACTGCCATCCATCGACCATGTCGGTTCACTCTAGGTGCTCGATCACGGAGTCCGCAGGGCACTGGTGCGGTAGCGACCTTGGGTCGGAGGGCGCACCCTGGTTGACCGAGAGGTGGTCCACTCCGGACGGGAGACGGTCATGAAGTTCATCCAGCTGATCGAGTACGAGACCCACAAGATCGAGGAGATCAACCGCCTGCTGGAACAGTGGCGTGAGGAGGGCGGCGGCGAGCCGACCGTGTTGAGAGCGGTGCAGGCGGCCGACCGCGACCGCCCGAACCACTACGTCGATATCGTCGAGTTCCCCTCCTACGAGGAGGCGATGCGCAACTCCGCCCGGCCCGAGACCGACAGGTTCGCCAAGGAGTTGGCCGCGCTCTGCGACGGCCCGGTGCGGTTCCGCAACCTGGACGTGAACCGGGAGGAAATGATCTAGGTGGTCGGTCCCGATCCGGTCAGGGTGTCGGGGCGACGCGTTTGGGCAGCCGGAAGCACTGACCACAACCCGGGCGGCCGCACACTCGCTCGCGTTAGGACGCTAACCGACGAAGTGTGAGAGAAGCCGGTATTTTCCAACTGTGAAGATCTTTAGAACGTTAGCCGCGGTGGCCGCCGTGGCGTCACTGTCCATGCTGACGTCGACCGTGCCGGCCGGTGCGACTCCCTCTCCCGAGGCCGAAGTCGCGCCGGACGTCACAGCCGCGTTCGCCGTGTTCGACCGCAAGACAGGTCGGACCACACTCAGCTACAACGAGCACAAGCAGTTCCGCTCGGCATCGATCGTCAAGATCCTCATCGCGCTGGACTACCTGGAGACGAGGGGGCCGGACGCCGAGATCCCCGAGGCCGACCTGGTCCGCCTGGTGCCCATGCTGCGTTCGAGCGACGACAACGCCGCGAGCGAGCTGTGGGTGCAGGAGGGCTGGGAGAAGATCGTCGAGCGGATGGTGGTGAAGCTCGGTCTGGACGACACCGAACCGCCGGTCAACGTCGGGTTCTGGGGCTACACGGCGTTGAGCGCGGCGGACGTCGTCAAGATCTACCGCTACGTGCTCGACGAGGCGCACCCGAAGTTCCGCGACTTCATCATGGGGAACCTGCACGAGGCCACGACCTGCGCGACCGACGGTTTCGACCAGTCGTTCGGCATCCCGAGCGCGGTGCCCGGCGAGGTGGCGTTCAAGCAGGGCTGGTCCCGGTTCGGTGACGTCCCGCCGCGGCCGTGCGTCGAGCCGCAGCGGCCGCGCACCGACATCGGGGCGGCCGAGGACGGTCCGGTGACCCGTGCGGAGGCGGCCGACCTCGACCTGACGAGCCCCGCGATGCACACCACCGGCACCTACGGCCCGAGGGACCGCAAGATCATGGTCGTGCTGACGCTGGAGCCCGAGGGCACCACGTGGGACGTCTCCGCGGACCGCATCACCCTGCTCACCAAGCTCGTCTACCTGGCCGACCGCCACATCCGGTCCTGATCCGTCCGGCACGGGGGAGAGCGCGGATGGTTCGGCGTTGAGCGAAACGCAAGCCGACCTCGCGATGGGTCGACCGTCCGCACTCGACCCGTGCCGATCAGGAGCCGTTCATCGCGTTGGCCGCCGCGCAGATCGTCACGCGGCTGCCGGGCTCTCCAGGATCACGCCGCTGTAGTCGTCCTTGCGGATCGCACGGCCGAGTCTGCGCACCGGCAGGCTCCACACGCTCTTGTCGGCGATCAGCTTGGCCAGCTGGGCGGACTCCCAGTCGAGCTTCTGGTGGACCAGGTTGAGCTCTTCCTCGTCCGTGGTGGTCAGGTACGAGACCGCCGACCACCACACCCGCTCCCGGTAGTGCTTCAGGCCGGTGCCGGTGAGCACGATGTCCAGGCCGTGCAGGGTGTTGCGCAGCAGGGTTATCCCGCCGCCGTAGTCGCGGGTGAGCGTCTCGGCGATCTGCGGGATCGAGCGGACCAGGATGTTGTTGACCTGGTCGTGGTCGAACTTGCGGCGGGGGAGCAGCAGGTGCCCGGCGTCGTCCCCGTGCTGCCTGAGGTTGAGGAACGTGCCGTAGGCGAGGTCGTAGTTGATGTGCGCGTTCAGTCCCAGCAGCAGGTCCTGCAGGACGGTGGAGGTCTTCTCCTCCGCCATCCGGTGGGCGAGCTTCCACGCCCGCTCCGACTCCGCGTCCCGCTCGAACGTGGTCAGCGACTTGAAGTACAGCGACGCGAAATGACCGGCCTGGACGCTCACCCAGTCGGCGTCGAAGAAGATGGGGTTCTTGTAGTCGCCGTACCGGTGGATCGCCGAATGCACGTTCAGCGTGATGATGTAGTACGCCCGCAGGAACACGGCCCGGTAGTCGTTGCGTTCGTGGAAATACCGGAGTGCGACCTGCATGCAGGGGATCGCCTCTTCGATGGTGGCGGGACGCTGTGCGGTGATGCTGTCGAAGTCGGTCAAGGGAACTCCCGGATGAGTGCGGCACACGCGGCCCCAGCCCTTGCCGGGTTCCGGTGGTACAGGAGACCCGGCAGGGCCCGCAGATACATCAACCGGTCCGTGATCTGCGACGAGGTTGTTGATCACCGGCGCCGACGCTCACCGATCGGTCGGTGCGGCTGCCCGGCGCCAGGCGATATCGCGCAGCAGGCGGAGTCCGTTGAGTCCGACGATCACCGTCGAGCCTTCGTGCCCGAGCACGCCCAGCGGTAGTGGCAGGGTGCCGATCAGGTCCCACAGGACCAGCCCGGAGATGAACACCCCGGCGATGACCAGGTTCTGCACCACCAGACGGCGGGCCGCGCGCGAGAGTGCGATGACGGTGGGAACGGTGGCGAGTTCGTCGCGGACGATCACCGCGTCGGCGGTCTCCAACGCGAGGTCGGAGCCGGCGCGGCCCATGGCGATGCCGGTGTGGGCGGCGGCCAGGGCGGGGGCGTCGTTGACGCCGTCGCCGATCACGAGCACCTTGCGCCCGGCCCGCTCCTGTTCCCGCACCGCGGCGACCTTGTCCTGGGGCAGCAAGCCGGCGCGGACGTCGGTGATGCCGACCTCGGCGGCGAGCCGGGCGGCGGCACGCGGGTTGTCGCCGGTCAGCAGCATCGGGGGACGACCGGTCAACGCGGTGAGTGCGGCGACGGTGGCTGCCGCGTCCGGGCGCAGCCGGTCGGCGATGCCGAGCACGCCCACCGGAGTTCCGTCGCGCTGGACGAGGACCGCGGTGCGGCCCCCGGTCTCCAGCTCCTCGGCCACCGCCGAGGCTGCGGCACAGAGGTCGTCGAGGCCGTCGAGGCCGTCGAGGCCGTCGAGCAGGCGGGCGGGTGCGCCGACGGCGACCGCGTGGCCGTTGACGGTGGCCGTGACCCCGATTCCGGGGGCAGAGGTGAAGTCCCGCACGTCGGGGACGGCGAGGCCACGGCTGCGAGCGGCATCGACGACGGCGCGGGCCAAGGGGTGTTCGCTGGGGCGTTCAGCGGCGGCGGCCAAGGCCAGCAGGTCGTTCTCGTTCAGATCGCTACCGGCCAGCGGGCGGATGTCGGTGACGCGGGGCGTGCCCTCGGTGAGGGTGCCCGTCTTGTCCAGAGCGACCGCGTCGACCTGTCCGAGGCGTTCCATGACCACGGCGGACTTCACCAGCACACCGTGCCGTCCGGCGTTGGCGATGGCCGACAGCAGCGGCGGCATGGTGGCCAGCACCACCGCGCACGGCGAGGCGACGATCATGAACGTCATCGCGCGCAGCAGCGCGCCGGTCAGGTCGTCCCCGAAGCCCAGCGGGATGAGGAACACGGCCAGGGTCGCGATGACCATCCCGACCGAGTACCGCTGCTCGACCTTCTCGATGAACAGCTGGGTCGGGGCCTTGGTCTCGGAGGCCTCCTCGACCATGGCCACGATCCGGGCGATCACCGAGTCCGACGCGTCGCGCTCCACCCGCACGCGCAGCGCACCGGTGCCGTTGAGGGTGCCGGCGAACACCTCGTCGCCCGGCTCCTTGGGCACGGGCAGGGGTTCGCCGGTGATGGTGGCCTGATCGACTTCACTGGCGCCGTCCAGCACGCGTCCGTCGGCGCCGACGCGTTCGCCGGGCCGGACCAGGATGGTGTCCCCGACCGCGAGTTCGGCGGTGGCGACGGTCTCCTCGTTCCCGTCGTCGGTCAGGCGGGTGGCGGTGGTGGGGGCGAGGTCGAGCAGCCCGCGGACCGCGTCCTGGGTCCGTGCGGTGGCCAGCGCCTCCAGGGCGCCGGAGGTGGCGAAGATGACGATCAGCAGCGCGCCGTCCATCACCTGCCCGATCGCCGCCGCACCGAGCGCGGCGACGATCATCAGCAGGTCCACGTCCAGGGTTTTCTCCCGCAGCGCCCGCAACCCCGCCCATGCCGGCTCCCAGCCGCCGGTGACGTAGGCGATCGCGTACAGCGGACCCCACAGCCAGGCCGAGGTGCCGGTGAGTTGCAGCGGCAACGCGATCAGGAACGCGATCGTGGCCGCGCCCGCCCAGCGGGCCTCGGCGAGCGCGAACACACGGGTCCGCCGTTTGGGCGGGACGGCCGCACGCGCGGCGCGGGCCGGGCGCTCGGTGAGGGTGGCAGACATGGCGACGGGTGATCCTCCGCGTAGACGACGGGACGACGTCGCCACGATACAGGAACACATGAACAGGTCTTCATTCGTTCACGGCCGTAGGATGGGGTCATGGGTCATGGAGCCGTCCCCACCAGCGACAACGCCGTACCGCGCACCCGTCTGGACGCGGCCGGTGCGGCGAAGGTGGCCACCACCCTCCAGGCCCTCGCCACGCCGTCGCGGTTGCTGATCCTGGCGCGGTTGCGGGAAGGGGCGCTGCCGGCCACCGAACTGGCGGCCGAGGTCGGTATGGAGCAGTCGGCCTGCTCCCACCAACTGCGCCTGCTGCGCAACCTCGGCCTGGTCGTGGGCGAACGCCGCGGACGTTCGGTGGTCTACAACCTTTACGACCACCACGTCGCCGAACTGCTCGACCAAGCCGTCTATCACGTCGAACACCTGCGCCTCGGCCTCAGTGACGCCCACCACGAGATTTCCACCGGCGACTGACGCAAAGGGGCGGGCCGAAATCGGAGAACCCGCCGAGCGAGATCACGAGGCTCAAGGGTCTGAAGTGGGGCGCTCGGCAGCGGCTGGATAACGCGCAATGCGAGTGGTTCTCGCAGGAACTGCTGAACGCCAAGTACGGCGACGACGTGTGCAGCAGCATGCAGCGGGCGGACAACGTGTGGCAGGTCAACGGTCGCACGATCAGCCAGTTCTGGGTCAAGTGACCCGTTCCCCACCTCGCAGCCGGGGACCGAGTGGCACCGCGAATCCACTTCCCGCCTGCGGCATCGGACCGTCCAGCTCCCCGTCCGGGAGCTGGACGGTCGGCGTTAGGTCGGGGACCTCACCGGAGCCACGGCACGTGCACGATCGACTCCGGCCGTAGCGGCCACTCCGCGGCGGTGAAGCTGAGTCGGTCGTCGTGGGGGAACCGGTCGTGCTCGTCGTGTGGCAGCGGGCCGCGGACGAAACAGCGGGGCAGCAACAGTTCTCGGCGCTGGTCCAGCGGGTCCTCCTCCTGGTCAAGCCGATCGGGCGGGGACACCGGGGGACCGTCGCCGATGTCCACTTCGCCGTCCCAGTTGAGGTGCAGGCCCTCCTCGTCGGAGTAGAACCGGTGGAAGCTCGTCCGCCACTGCGAGTTGGAACCCCAGCCGTGCGACAGATCACTGGTCGGCCGCGGCTCGCGACGGGAGGCGAAGTACAGCGTCGAGGTGGTGGCCACCGTGGCGTCGATCAGGTAGTCGCTGACCCGGCTGAGCCCGTACAGCTTCATGATCCGCCACGCCTGCTCGTCGTCCCCGGTGTACCCGCCAACGGGTACTCGCTCCCGCTTGCGCAGCGGCTCCAACTCGGCCAGGTGGTCGGCCACCGTCTGCTGCCGACCACTCAGGTACCGCCGGCGCCCACCGACGTCATCATGGTGGTCGTACAGACCCTCGTACACCTGACGGAAGTAACCCCAGTCGAGTTCCACGGCGCGATGATGGTCCAGCCGGCACCCACCGGCAACGACATTCCCGTTCGCGGTTGATCGTGTGCGTTGCGCAGCCGGTGGTAGACCGTCACTCCAGGGCGTTGTAGAGCGTGGCCAGTCGGTGGGTCAACGACGTGTCTGCTGGAGATCCGCAGTTGGCCTGCCACGCGGTGTCGCCGGCCCAGGGGTTGGCGTTGGACCACAACGCCGGAGGTTGCGGAGTTCCCGGCGGTTCGTTGGAGGTCGAGCATCCAGCGCGCATGCACGGCGGCAACGGGTCCGTCCGGTCGCTCGGGGCGGCCTTGGCGGAAACGCGCACGGCTGGCGGTGAGGTGCTGCCGCGGTGGTGCGGGCAGGGCCAGGGTCAACCGGCGCCGTAGCAGACGAAACCGATGGTGGCGACGCGGTTGGCGGGCGGGCCTTGGGTCGACAGGTCGCGTTGGGCTTCGGCCAGTGCCCGGGACGGGCTCAGACCATCGTCCAGCAGGCGGTGGAAGCGGAGCATCAAGGGGCGGCTGGCGTGGTCGGGTACCGGGACGGCGGTGGCGATCAGGGTTGTCGTGCCCAGCGCCAGCAGCACCGAGGCCAGGCCCAGCACCTCGTCTCCCGGGTGGACGGCCGATCGCCCCGAGTCGCACGCGGACAGCACGATCCGGCGTGGCGGTCTGGCGAGGCGTTCCAGGTCGTAGGCGGTCAGCGGGCCGTCGGCCAGGCGCAGTTCGGAGAACAGCGGGTTGTCGGCGCGGAATCGGCCGTGGGCCGCGATGTGGCCCAAGTCCGCGCCGTCCAGGGCGGTGATCACGTCGTCCACCCGCGCGGTCCGGCCGGTGAACCGTCGCGCCTCGGGGTAACGCCGGGCCAACGCCGCCACCTCGGCGGCCGCGTGGGGGAGGTCCGGTCCGGACACGACCACGCGCCTGCCGTCACCGGCGGGCTCGGCGGTCGCCGCGCGGTGCCACAGAGCGGCGGAGGGCGCCACCGACACGGGGCGGCCCAGGCAGCTCGGCAGGATCGGCCACGGCATCTCGTGCAACGGACCCGTCGGCACGATCACCAGCGGCCGATCGCCGACGAACTGCCGTAACGGCTCCAGCAGCTGCGCGTCGAGCCGGTGCGCGGCCCGGTCGACCAGGGCGGTGAACGACGCCGGGGAACCCAGCTCGTAGGCGAGGCGCCGCAGCCCGAACCGCAGCTCGCCCAGCCGGCGCTCGACCTCGGAGACCGCGGTCAGCTCGTGCAACCGGACCCGCCCGGCCACGACCACCACGGCGTACAGGCGGCCGGCCACATCCAGGTACTCCACCTGGCGTTCGCGGACGCCATCGACGCACTGCGCGCGGAGGGCGTCGAACTGATCAACCTGCCGTTCTCGGGCAGCACCTGGGAGGGCAGCCCGCCGAGGGCGATCGAGAACGCCCTGCTCAGGCTCGGCTCCAACGCGGTCGTCGTCTGCGCCGCGGGCAACCTGGGCACGTCAGCCGTGCTGCACCCGGCGGGGACCCGGCTGCGGAAGGAACGGGAGGACGACCCGGACCCGGCACTCGTCATCGCGGTCGGTGCCGTGCACGACACGATCGGGCAGGTCGCGCCCTTCAGCGGCTACGGGCCCTGGGTCACGGCCTGCGCCGGCGGCGTGGACGTGGTCGGTCCGTACTTCGAGGACGGGTACCCGAAGGGTTACCACGGCTGGGCGATCTGGAGCGGCACGTCGTTCTCCGCCGCGACCGTCACCGGGCGGATCGCCGCGCGCATGGCCGCGGACAAGAGCGCGCGTGCCGCCTGGGACGAGCTGCTCACCGATCCGCCGGCCGAGATCGAGGTCTGGGACGTCAACGGGCCCAGGACCCTGCCCTACATCAAGGGTCTCGGGCCTGCCTGACCACTACACCGACGTCCAGCGGGTCACGACCGCCGTCCCGTCGACGGCGGTCACCCGCACGCGGGTGGCGCCACGCGGCAACCCGGTCACGACGAACCAGCCCTCCTCGTCGATCGGCACCGCGTGGCGTTGCCCCGCCACTTCCACCACGGCCTCACCGGACGCCCCGGACACCAAGCCGCGCAAGGACACCAGGCCGCCCGCGTACTCGACCTGCAACTCCACCGACACCCCGGCCGCCTCGAACGACAGCAGCCGCGTGTCGTCGTCCGGCGCCCGGACCCGACCGGGGGCGAGCAGTTCCGAGTCCGCCACCAGCTCCGCCAACTCCTCGTCCACCCGCCGAGTGGACAGGGCGGCCTGCGCGTTCCGCGTGACGAGGTCCGGCACGGGGTCGATCGCGGCCGCGGCACGCCGCAGGCTCTCCATGATGTCGTCGTCGTTCACGACCGGTCCTCCGTCCAGTCGGCACCGAGCAGCTCGTCGTCCCGCACCAGTTCGCGCAACCGTTCCAGGCACCGTTGGCGCGTCGGGCCGATGCTGCCGACCGGCATGTCGAGCGCGTCGGCCACCTCGGCGTACGCCGGCGGCGGCGAGGCCATCAGCACGCGCAGCAGGCGTTGGCAGCGTTCGGACAGCGCCGCCAGCATCCGCCACAACGCGGCGTCCCGCTCCTCGACCAGCAGCGACTCGTCCAGCTCGGGTCCGGTATCGGGCAGCTGCTCCAGCGGCTCGCCGTCCGGGGCGCGTCGCTGCCGGACCGTGCGCCTGATCAGTTGGAGGCACTCCCGGCGGACCGTCGTGGCCAGCCACGAAGCGAGCCGCTCCGGATCCTCGATCCGGTCGATGTGCTCGACCAGCTTGACCCAGGCCGCCTGCACCACGTCCGCGGCGTCGTCCCCGGACAGCCGGTAGCCGCGGGCGATCGACCACACCAGGCCGTTGTACCGCTCGACCAGGGCGTTCCACGCCCGTTGGTCCCCGGCCGCGGCTGCCGCCAGCAATCCTGCCGTGCTGTCCACGTCACCTCCGCTCGACCGGCCCAGGCTAACCCCTTGGCTTGGTGACGACTGGTGAACGACGAGGTCGTCGCGGCCGGCGACAGCGCGCGGCCGGCGTCCGCCCGCGCCTGGTAGAACTCGTAGTCGGCCATGGCCCCGTCCTCCACAAAGGTTTTGACAACTCCGATACTCGATGCCGGACCGCGGACAGGTGATACGTGCGTCAGGCGCGGACGCCACGACCCGCGGGACCCGACGCCGGACCGGCCGTCCTCCGACGTCCGGACCGACGCGTGGTCGGTGGCGGGAGTTCACGTCCGGTTCGTCGCGTGTTGGATGGACGTGCCTAACATCCCGCGCCATGACGACCCGCCGTACGTTTCTGCTGGGTACCGGGGGCGCGGCCGCGGCCGGCCTGGTTTCCTCGCCCGCTGTCGCCGCGCCCGACGTCGAGCGCGGCGGCCGGCCGGACCCCGACAGCGACCGGTTCACCATCGCGGTGATCCCGGACACGCAGTACCTGTTCGACCAGGACCGCGGCGACTCCGAGCCGCTCGACGCGTCGCTGCGCTACCTGCTCGACCACGCGGGGCACGACAACATCGTGTTCATCTCGCACCTCGGCGACCTCACCGAGAACGGCCTCAAGAGCGAGATCGAGGACATCGGCCGGTCGTTCCGGGCGTTGGACCGGCGGCGGGTCGGCTACAGCGTCCTCGCTGGCAACCACGACCTCGACTCGCGCACCGACGACCAGCGCGGCCGCACGCCGTACCTGGACGAGTTCGGCCCGCACCGCTTCCGCGAGTCGCCGACGTTCAGGGGTGCGAGCGCGGACGGCTACAACAGCTTCCACGTGTTCAAGGCCGCGGGCCGGGAATGGCTCGCGCTCGCGCTGGACTGGCGGATGTCGGCGAAGGGCTTCGCGTGGGCGCGCGACGTGCTCGCCAAGCACTCGAAGCTGCCGGTCATCCTCACCACGCACGAACTGGTCTACGCGGACGACGCCGGGGAGGCCGCGTTCTCCGACTACGGCCGCCGCCTGTGGGATGAGCTGATCAAGGACAACGACCAGGTCTTCCTCACGATCAACGGCCACTTCTGGCCGCCCGGCCGCGCCGTCCTGCGCAACACGGCGGGCAACGACGTGCACGTCCACATCACCAACTACCAGGACCGCTACTACGGCGGCAGCGCGATGATCCGGCTGTACCACTTCGACCTGGCGCGCAACGTCATCGACGTGCGCACGTTCTCGCCGTGGCTCCAGGCCAAGAAGTCGCTGAACACGTTGGCGCGCAAGGAGATCGAGCTGACCGGCGACACCGACCGGTTCAGCGTGCCGATCGACTTCGCGCGGAGGTTCGCCGGGTTCGCCCCGGTGCCGGTCCGCCCGGCGCGCCCCGCCCACGAGGTCGTCATCCCCGGCACGGTCGCGTACTGGCGGTCCGACTCCCTCAAGGACCTGTCCGGCAACGGCAACGACCTGCGCCTGGTCGGCACGCTGACGGCCACCGACGACCACCACGCCGATTCGCCGAGCCACGGCAGCAGGGTCTTCGGCAAGAACGGCTACCTGTCCACTGTCGACAACGCCCCGCTGAACCGGATGAACTTCGAGCGCGGCTACACCATCGAGACGTTCGTCAAGCTGCCCAAGGGCTTCGACCACCCGTGGTGCGGCCTGCTGACGAAGCTGGCCCCGGGCGCCGCGGCGGGCAAGACGGGCGACGACCCCAAGGAACCGCTGTGCACGCTCAACCTGGCGGGCGGCGGATCGCTCCAGTGGGCGGTGTTCCCGCGCGACCGGGACGGCCTGTCCACCAACTGGGGGCACGAGATGGACGAGGAGACGTGGTGGCACATCGCCGTCGTCAACGACGGCACGCACACGACGCTGTTCGTCGACGGGTCGGAACTGCTGCGCAATCCCTCCACCCCGGCCACCGGCATCTCGACGGCGGGGGACCCCTGGCTGGTCGGCGCGTACGCCTACGACCGGATCGTCGAGAAGTCCTATCACGGACTGCTGGGCGATATGCGCATCGTGGGCCGGGCCCTGTCGAAGGACCAGTTCCTCACGGCCCGTTAGGCGCAGTACCGCGAATCGGACGAGCGCGGTCTCCTATCAGAAGGGCTTCACCCCGCACCAGACCTGATCGGAGGCCGTGCTCGGCCATTCGTCCTCAATACACGGACTGATTTCCGCAATGATGCACATCCACCGTAAAGCCGTTGTGGCCAACGGGGGTTGCTGCCTATCATCGCGCGGCAAGATCCATAAGTTCGTGCATCGACTTCCTGCTCAAGCCACCTGGTCGGCGTCCGCCCGCCACGTGTGCGGGTGACGGTGCGTTCTGGAGGGGGACGGGCGTGAGCTCATCGGCAAGACGAGTGCCGCCGTGGCGGGTGGTCGCCGCGCTGGGACTCAGCGGGGTCGTGGTCATCGGCCTCGGCTGGTCCACCGCCAACGCGGCGGACAACGTGCTGCGCAGCGACAAGGCCGTCGCGCGCTCGTGCTTCGAGAAGCCGCTGCCGAAGGGTGCCGCGGGGGTCGATCGCCGCGAGGTCACCTCGACGGTCGACGGCCTCGTGCAGGCCAGGCTCCGGCCGCAGGGCAGCGGCTCCGGTGACTGGGACGTCGCCGTGTTCGACAAGGCGACCGGCAAAGTCGTCGCCGCCTCGGCCGCGCTGCGCAGCTCCGAGCTGGCCGAGAGCTTCGTGACGAAGGGGCAGGAGCTCGTCGTCCAGGCCTGCCGTTACACCGGGTCGTCGCGCACGGTCGTGCTGGGCGTGGACTTCCTCGCCGTCGACACGCAGGACGCCGCCACCCAGCGCGCCGAGATCGTGCGCGTGGAGACTCCGACCAAGCAGCACAAGGACCGGCTCTTCGCGCTCGGCCTCGACGTCACCGAGAAGGCCGACGCCACCGGCGTCGAGGTCGTCCTGGCGGGCGACGCCGATCGTGCGACGCTGCGCGAGGCCGGCATGAAGTCGACCGTCGTGCAGGCCGACATCTCGGCGAAGTCGATCGAGAACACCAAGGCCGATCGGGAGTACGCGGACCGGACTGCGGCCTCCGCGCTGCCGTCCGGGCGGACCGCCTACCGCCACCTCTACGAGTACAACTTCGAGATGAAGGAACTGGCCCGGGCGAACCCCCGGCTGGTGAAGGCCTTCACCCTGCCCGAGGCGACTTGGGAAGGCCGCGACGTGGTCGGCGTGGAGATCGCGACCGACGTCGAGAACACCAAGGACGGCAAGCCCGTCGACTTCACCATGGGCGTGCACCACGCGCGTGAGTGGCCCGCGGGCGAGCACGCCATCGAGTGGGCGCACGAGCTGGTCAAGGGCTACCGGGCGGGCGGCGAGCTGAAGTCGCTGGTCGAGAAGACCCGCAACATCGTGGTGCCGATCGTCAACCCGGACGGCTTCAACGTCTCCCGTGAGGCCGAGCCCAAGGGCGACTTCTCCCGCTTCGACTACGAGATGAAGCGCAAGAACTGCAACGTCAACGACTCGCCGGAGGACCTGCGCGCCGGCGCCTGCGCCGCGAACCCGGCGGGCCGGGAGCGCGGCACCGACCCCAACCGCAACTACGCGGGCTTCTGGGGCGGCTCGGGCGCGTCCACGTACTGGGGCAGCGACACCTTCCGCGGTTCGGGCCCGTTCTCCGAGCCGGAGACCCGCAACGTCCGCTCGGTCATCGCCAACCGCCCGGTGACCAACCTGATCACCCTGCACACCTACTCGAACCTGGTGCTGCGGGTGCCCGGCGTCGCCGATGTCCGGCCGCCGCTCGACGAGCCCGCCTACAAGGCGCTCGGCGACAAGATGGCCTCCCGCAACGGTTACACCAGCCAGCCGTCCTGGGCCCTGTACGACACCACCGGGGGTACCGAAGACTGGTCGTACTTCGCCACCGGCGGTTGGGGCTTCACCTTCGAGGTCGGCCCGAACGAGTTCCACCCGCCGTTCGCCGAGGTCGTCGCCGAGTACGCGGGCCTGGCACCGGCCGCGGGCGCGGGCAAGGGCGGCAACCGGCAGGCGTTCATCGACATGCTGACCAACACCGCCGACCCGGCCGCGCACGCCACGCTGGTCGGCTCCGCGCCCAAGGGGTACCAGCTCCAGGTGCGCAAGGCATTCACCACGCCGACCTCGCCGGTGGTCCAGCCGGACGGCTCCACCAAGGAGCCGATCCAGTGGGCGGACGTGATCAAGTCCGACCTGGCGAGCAAGGGCGGCCGGTTCAGCTGGGCGGTCAACCCCTCGACCCGCCCGTACGTCGCGGGCCGCTACGGCCGTGACCCGCAGGGCCCGCCGCAGGCGGGGATCGCCCTGGCGAACCCGGACGGCATCCCCGCGGAGAACACGAACTTCCCCGGCGACGCGACCGCCGAGCGCATCCCGTTCCACGTGGACGGCATGCCCGCGGTGGACAACGGGAAGATGGAGGTGACCGTCGGTTGGGCAACCCCCGAGACCGACTGGGACCTCTACATCTTCGACTCGGCCGGCAACCTGGTCACGTCCTCGGCCAACGGCGGCACGAACACCGAGAAGGCCGTGCTCTTCGACCCGCCCGCGGGCGACTACACCGCCGTGATGGTCAACTACGAGCAGGCCGACCCGGCGACGCCGGACGACTGGTCGAACCTGAACGTCGGCTTCTCCTCGCCGTTGCCGACCACCTACGGCCCGAAGGAGCCGTACACCCTCACGTGCAGCGACCAGCGCGGCAACATCGTCGGCCTGGCGGAGATCTACGCCGACCGCGGCCAGACGGTGGACGTCGGCGACGTCTGCACCCGCTCGGCCCGCACCGCGAAGGAACGTGGCAAGTAGCAGGTATGTGAGTGACTGACGGCGGCCGGTGCTGGGAAGCACCGGCCGCCGTTGTGTGCGGGTAGGCGCACAGGTTTCTCACCAGCGACGGCCTGATCGACAACGGCTTCACGCTCAAGACGTTGACCACGACCGGCCTCGATTAGCTGCTCGGCACGACCAGCGGCGGCGAGCTGCTCTCGTACAAGATCCGCGGCGCCGGCGACTGGACGCGGTATGAGCTGAAGTCCTCGATGTGGCAGGTGTTCACCGACCTCTTCTCGCCTGGCAGCAGTGTCTACTTCGGACACAACGCGGACGGCGGGCGCTACCACTACATCGACGACAACCCCTGCGACGGCAGCGGCGCGGACCTGCGCGGCCCGGACACCGTGGACGCGCAGGGCTGGACCCAGGCCTGCTGTCCGCCCGCCCCCGGCACAGTCGGCTGACCGCTCCCTCAGGCTGCGGGTCGCACCCCCGCGGCCTGAAGGCGTCCGTCGTCACCGCGGTGATAGCGGACCTTTCCGGCGCCGCGACTGGATCTGAACGGCCCGGGCGCGGCAGGATGGGCGATGAAGGGGGTAGTTGACATGACTGAGCAGGACGGTCGTCGGGCGCCTGGGGTCGAGGCGTTGACGGACAAGATCAAGCAGCTCGTGCACGAGGGAAACACGCGCCGGGTGGTCGTGCGCAACGGCAAGGGCGAGCCGGTGCTCGACATCCCGGTAACGGCCGGCGTGGTAGCCGCCGTCGCCGCGCCGATGGTGACGGCCGTGGCCGCGTTCGCCGCGCTCGCAGGGCCGTGGTCGCTGAACGTGGAGCGCACCGAGGACGCCGCGCCGGTCGATGACGAGCCGCAGGACACTGCGGCGGCCGGCGACGAGCCGGAGGACGTCGTGCCGGCCGATGACGAGCCGCAGGACAGCACACCGACCGGCGACGAGCCGCAGGACACGCCGCCGGCGCAGGGGAAGCCGCAAGGCACACCGCCGGCCGGCACCGCGCCCACGGAAGGCTGACGGGGGCGACGACAGGCGGCGTGCGACGCCCGCGACCGGCGCTGAAGCGGGAGCGCCGGTCGGCCGGGGCCGGGCTTGTACTCCGCCTGCCGTCGCACGCCCCGCCACTCGCGTTCGCCTGATGGGTGCTCAGCAGAAATCCGAGGTCAGAACATCGTGTTGTCGTTGGCGGAGGTTGCCGGCACGTCCTGGACCACGTCCCAGTGCTCGACGATCTTTCCGTCCTTGCCGACCCGGAAGATGTCCACGACGGACTGGCCGCGGTCGGAGGGGGTGAGGCGGTAGTGGGCGTGGACGGCGACGAGGTCGCCCTCGGCGATGACGCGCTTGCGCTCCACGGTCAGCTGCGGGAACGCCTGGAAGAACGCGGTGAACTGCTCCCGCAGGCCCGCTGAGCCGCTGGGGATGGCGGGGTTGTGCTGGTGGTACTCCGGCGCCAGGTACTCGACCGCGCCGGGGTCCTTCCGGACCAGGAGCCGGTCGAAGTACTCGGTCGCCACCGCCTTGCTGGACTCCGTCTGGTGGCGCGGGCCCGGTCGGTTGGTCTGCGGTGAGCTGACGGTGGAGAACATGTCGTTGCCGCTGACGGTCGTGGCCGGCACGTCCTGGGCGGCGTCCCAGTGCTCGGCGATCATGTGGTTGCGGTCGAAGCGGAAGATGTCGACGACGGCCGATCCGCGTGCGCCGGGCGTGAAGACCACGTTGGAGTGCACCAGGACCAGGTCACCCTCGGCGACGACGCGCTTGATGTCGTACTTCAGGTCCGGGAACTGCGTGGCCAGGGGGCCGGCGAAGGCTTTGAGCGCCTCCGTTCCGTTGGGCGCCAGCGGGTTGTGCTGGATGTAGTCGGGGCGGATGTGCCGGTCCACGACCGAGAGGTCACTGTCCTCGAACAGGCGCTTGAGCACGTGAACGGTGATGGCCTTGTTCACTTCGAGGCCGAAGTCGAACGCGTACAGGCCCTTCTGCCAGGAGCCGGTAGCGGTCGAGTCCGGTGCGGACGCCGATGCGGCCAGCGGGGCGAGCCCGGTCACGGCGCCGATCGTCGAGGCGACCAGCAAGGCGGTGACGGCCTTCCTGGGCAGGGGAGTGGCCTTGCGCATGTGCGTCTTCTCCGATGCTGTCGGTGGTGCTGACAGCATACGCCCAACTTGTCAGCCGCTGACAAGTCAATCAGTCAGTGTCGTCTCTGACGGCAGCTACAGTGATCTGGTGAGTGCTGAGATGCCCGCGAGGTCGGACCTGCGGGAGCGGACCCGCCAGGCGGTGCGCGCCGAACTGGTGACCGTCGCGTGGGAACTCTTCGTCAGGCAGGGGTACGACGCGACGACGGTGGACGAGATCGCGGCCGCGGTCGGGATGTCGCAACGCAGCTTCTTCCGCTACTTCAGCTCCAAGGAAGACATCGTTCTGGGCAAGTTCCAGGCGTTCGGCGAGATCCTGGCCGACGCGCTGGCCAAGCGACCCGGCGAGGAGGACGCGTGGACGGCGCTGCGTCGCGCGTTGGACTGGTTCGTGGGCGGCAGCGAGCGTGACCCGCGATACGGCCTGGAACTGCTGCGCCTGACCGACCAGACCCCGGCCCTCAAGGCCCGCCGGTTGGAGCAGCAGACGCACTGGCAGGAACTGCTGGCCCCGCACGTCGCCACCCGCCTGGACCCACCGGCCACCGGTGCGAACGACCTGCGCCCGGCCGCTCTCGCCGGCGCCGCTCTAGCCTGCATGAACGTGGCCAACGCGGCCTGGGTGGCCGGCGACGGGAACCAATCCCTGGGCCGGCTCATCGACGAGGCCATGCGCGCGGTGCGCCCCAGCGCCTTCTGACCGCAGGAGCCCGAACGGAACCGCCGACGACTCCACCCGTTCGTGTGACATCGAGCGAGCCGCGACCGGGCTCACTTCCGCAGGTAGCCGCACGGCACGTCGATCAACCAGCCGGGCGGGTCCAAGAGGAACCGGCCGAACGGCTCACCGGCGGCGCATTGCTCGTGGGCCTGGATCACGGTCTGGTCCCACGAGACGCCGGTCAGCACGCCGGCGTCCACCCGGATGTGCTGCACGATGCTCACCAGCAGGACGGCGGCGATGACGATCCGCCCGGCCCACACCGCCGATCGCGCCCAGCGCCACCGGGGCAGCGCGTCCAGCCCCACGGCCACCGCGGTGAACATGAACAGGCACGACAGGAGGCTGTAGCGCTGCGCGGTCATGACCACGCCCGGGAAATCCACCGCCAGCACGTGAATCCAGTTGGACGTCAGCGCCGCCGTGATCACCACCGCGCCGCACCCCACGCTGAACACCACCAGCAGCCGACCCGCGAGGTTCCCCCACCACAGCGCGGCGAGGATCGGCAGGCCCGCCAACAGCAGTGCCACCAACAACGGTAGATGGCCGAACGCCGGGTAGTACCGCTGGACCTGCTCGGAGCCGGTGAACCCGGCCAGCGGCACCCGCAGCAGCGCGGCCAGCACCACCTGGAGCGGCTCGTAGCGGTCGTCCGAGTACCGGAGCCGCACCGTGTTCGCCATGGCCAGGCAGTGCAGCGCCACGCCGAGGAGGAAGACGATCGACACCACTCTGGCCCGGGGCAGCACCAGCCGCACGAGCGCGACCGGCACCAGCAGGAACCCCATCGAGCTGGTCAGGGCGGCCACCACCACGAAGATCGCCACCGGCACGCGGGGCGCCGACCGCCACAGCAGCGCCCAGAAGGCGCCGTAGAGCAGGAACCAGTGCAGGTTCGTGACGTTGTCCAGCGGCTCGCTGTTGCCCACGGGCAGCAGCACCACCAAGGCGGCGTGCGCGATGCGGACCGGCAGTGACCGCAGGTGGGCGCCGGAGGCGGCGAAGACCAGCAGCGCGACCAGGGTCCGCACCACTGCGGCCGACACCGCGAACACCACCGGTGCCCACCCCAGCGGCAGCACCGACGCCAGCTCCGCGACCAGTCGCGGGACGGTGTGCAGGTAGCCGCCGTAGGGCGTGATCAGGTTCGTCGTCAGCGGCTGCGTGATGGCGTCGTAGAGGAAGCGCCCGCCGTCCTCCGCCCAGAGGTGGTCCAGTCGGGACCAGCCCGCCGGGATGAGGAGTTGGAACCCCATGGCGGCGACGAACGCCCCGACGTACGCGCAAGCCAGCGGCCCGCGTGGTACTCGGCTCGGCGGGGCCTCGGGCAGCGCGCGGTCGGCGAACGCGCGCAACCGCGGCCCGCCAACCACCACCGGCGCCTCCACCACCACCGGGCTCTCGTGTACCACCGGGTTCGTGCCCATAACAAGATCTCCACCTGAAAGCAGCGACCGAACACACTGAGTGACAACGTGCGGCGGGCACGTTACATGCAGTGGCTTTATCGCGCACGGTGACCGTGCTATTCCACCTGGTAGCCGAATTTGCGCCCTCGTAGGCCCTGGGAAGAGCTCTTGTCGCTCAGCTGGCCATTCAGCAGGACTTGGTCCAGCTGCATTCCAAGTCGACGCGCAGGTTGCTGCCTTGCTGCGTCCGATCACCCGCCGACTCGGGGACGACGGCGTGCGCGGGCGGAGTCTGCCCGTTCCGGTTGCTCGCCAGCCGGACCACGACCGCGTCCTCGAACGGCTTCGCCGACGTGAGGGTGTTGTTGCTGATCATCGAGAACACCAACGGGGTGCCGTCCGCCGTGGTCACGTAGCCGGACAGGGCGCTGACGCCGGTCAGGCTGCCCGTCTTGGCCCGCGCGTTGCCCTCGGCCGGTGTGCCGCGCATCCGACTGCGCAGTGTGCCGCCGACCATCCGGTCGCTCACCCCGGCGATGGGCAGCGCGTCGTACCAGGCCTGGAACCACGGCTTGGTTTTCGCCGCGAGCAGCAGCGCGGCCATCTGGTCTGGCGTCGCGTTGTCCATTCTGGACAGACCGGAGCCGTCCCTCAGCGACAGCGCCGCCGGATCGATGCCCAGCCCGCCGAGCTTCGCCGAGATCGCCCGCAACCCGGCGCTCCAACTGCCCTCGCCGTACACGGCCCGGCCGGCGGTCTTCACCAGGATCTCGGCGTGCATGTTGTTGCTGAGCTTGAGGAACGGGGCCATCAGCCGTGACAGCGGCATCGACAGGTGTTCGCCGAGAAGCCGGGCGCCCGCCGGGGTCGCGCCGGTGCCCGTGCCGCCGAGCACGTGGACCCCGTGCCGGGCCAGGGCGCCGTGGAACAGGGAGGTGACCAGCCCGGTCGGTTCCCACACCGTGCTCCACCTGGCCTCGGTGGCACCACCTGCGGGGACCGTGCCCCGGACGTTGATCACATTGGTGCCGTGCTGTCGTTCCACGGACACGCTCGGCGCCGAGCCGGGTGGGCCGGTCACGGCCGTGTTGGCGATCGTGACGTAGCTCGTCGGCGGCTCGGTGGTGACCGTCGCCGGCTCACCCGCCGCACCGGGGGTGAGCCGCACGATGATCGATCCGGCGTCGTAGTCGGTGTCCGGTGAGACGGTCAGCGCCGAGATCTGCCCGTTGTAGTAGTACGGCTCGTCGTCCCAGGCCCAGCCGGTGCCCAGTCGCACGGAGTCGAACCAGGTGTCGTCGGCGACGAGTTTGCCGAGGACCAGCCTGATCCCGCTGGCCGCGACCTTGGCGGCCAGCGCGTCGTAGTCGGCGGCGAGCATGGTCGGGTCGCCGGTTCCCCGCAGGTGCACATCACCGGCCAGCACGCCGCCGCGCACGTTGCCCGCCGCGGACACGCTCGTGCTGAACCGGTGCTCGGGACCCAGGATGTCGAGCACCGCGGCGGAGCTGATCAGCTTGCCGTTGGACGCCGGTTGGCTGCGCTTGTCGCTCCTGCTGGTGAACAACACGACGCCGGTATCGGCGTGGCGGACCACGAGCCCGACATCCGCGCCGCTGAGGCCGGGGTTGGTGATGATCGCGCCGAGGTCCCGCCCGAGCGTGTTCTCGACCTGCGCGGACGCGGGGGCCACCAGATCGGGAGTCGGAACCGCGGCGAACACAACGGCGGCCAGCACGAGGGCGAGTGACCGTGGTCTGGGCATCGGAGCTCCTGAGGTGCTGGACGACTGATCGCCAAGGATTCTCCACATAACTGAATGGCATGTGAAGAGTTGACGGCGGCCAACGTCCCGCCGACGCCGGCTCGAAGCCACCCACTACCAGTAGCCGTTGACCACGTCCATCACCACCGATAGCCACGGTTTCGGTCCCCTGGGCGGAGGCTTCGACTGCGGTCAGGTGCCCGCGACGCCCATCGGGACGTCGCGGGCAGCCGATCACTTCACCGGGGGGGACGAGCCAGTCGGCCCGGTCGTTGACGAACGGGGGCGGGAGGTGGCGGACGAAGTCGGCTCCGCCGAGGTCCAGCGCCTCGGCGGCGGCTTGCAGCCTGGCCGGATCGGTGTGGTCGGTCCAGGTTCCGGTGCGGATGCGGGTTTGCAGTGCGAGCAGGCTCGTCACCTGTTCGGCCGGGGTGAAGGCGCAGTGCCCGGGCCGTGCGACGTAGGCCTGGCGCAGCAGGCCCGCGCGGCCGGCGCGGGCGACTTTTCCGGCGTACTCGCGCTGGAACTCGGCGGGCACCAGGTTGTCGGCGACGGTGTGCAGGTCGAGTTCGGGCATCGCCGGCCGACCGGTCGGGGTGGACGTGCGTGCCACCCACCCGACCGCTCCGAGGTCGGGTGTGATCGTCGCGCCCCTGGTCAGGACGCCGAGATCGGTGCCGAGGTCAAGGCCTGCCTGCCGGTACGGGGCGGCACGAGAGTGCCGTTCCAGTCGGCCGGCACGTCGGCGATCCACGTGGCACCGTCGGGCAGTGTCCCGGCGAGGTGACGTGCCGTGGGAGCACTCGCTGCCGAGGTGGCGGATGCGGCGGTGAGTAAGAGCGCCAGCAGGCAGGCCGGAATCGTCTTGAGTCGCATGGCGATCACCTTGCCATCGCGGTCGTGGCTTCGGTCTCCGCCGGGGGAGCCGATCGCCCCCCGGCGGAGCCGGTGGTTCAGCGTTTCGGCTGGCCCAGTGCCATGGGTGGGGTGTTGCCGGCCGTGGCGCCTTGCGCGTACTGGGGAGTGACGACGAAGACGAACTCGTGGACGTGGTCGTCGGCGAGTTCCTCGGTGACGTAGGACTCGCCGATCCGGATGCCGTTGCGCATGAGCAGGTCCTGGTGGACCGGGAACGCGGTGCCGTCGGAGTTGACGGGGTTGCCGAGCACCTCAAGAGCCCAGCTGTCGCTGCCGATCAGGGCCGGGCGGAACTGGGCCAGCCAGCGCGCTTCCCGGAGGTAGATGCCGGGCAGGCCCTTGGCGGCCTCCCAGCGCAGGATGTCGGCGGGGTCGCGACGCCGGAGCAGTTGCGTCCAGCCGGTGCGGAAGAGCACGGCGTCACCCGGACGGATGCTTCGGATTCCGCCGTAGTCCATCGCCTCCCGGATGTCCTCGACGGTGATCCGGTAGTTCTCCCGCAGCAGCGGCTTGCCGTTGGTGGCGGGCTCGGCGAGGTCGGCGGTGGCGCCCTTGGCCAGCTTGACGCCGAGGATGTCGAGCAGCACGCCGCGCGTGGCGACGGGGCCCATGTGCTCGGCGCCGAGGGCGGTCGTGCCGTGGCCTCGGGCGATGTCCGGGCCGCGCGTCCCGTTGTAGAAGAACTCCTGCGCGCCGATGTGGTTGAGGTTGTCCAGCTGTGAGCCGATCTGGTAGGTCATGGTGAGGGGTACGGGGTGCTTGGACGAGAACGACGCCTCGAACCGCTCCTCGTGGATGCTGATTTTGTTGTCGGCCAACGGGTCCAGCGAGATCAGCACACCGCCCTCGGCGGCGAAGCCGGGCGGGGGCTGGTAACCGGAGATGGTGAGTCTCTGCTGGTAGGTGCGGGGAGGATCGGTCTTGAAGGCCGGGAACCCGTTCCACATCAACTCGCCCAGGTTGTAGGTCTTCACCGGGCGGTGCGCCTTGAGCAGGCCGAGCGCGGCGGCCGTCTTGGCCGGTGTCACTTCGTTGAAGCTGCCCCGTTGGTCGCCGGGGCCGTACGGGCCCGGTGCCCAGTCGGACAGGTTGGCCGGGTCGGCGTAGTCGAAGGGCACGTCGTCGAAGCGATCGTGCGGCCCCGACTCCGGCGTGCGGTCGTCGGGCTCCGCGGTCGCGGCACCGGAGCCGAGGCCGCTGACGGCGGCAGCCGCGCCGGCCGCTCCGGCGAGGCGCAGGACGTCGCGCCGGCTGGGAAGGTGGTTGGCGAGGTAGTTGCGCAACAAGTCTGGATTCATCTACGAGGACCTTCCGTGGGCATCAGGACGTGTGTGGGGATGGTGTCAGCTCGCGACGGCGGACGCGTCGCGGTCACCGAACCCAGCCCGAAGCGCCCGGATCGGCATTGGGCTGACCGGCGAGCCGGCTCAGCGCGGCGTAGCGCAGGTGCGCGCTTTCAGCCACGAGAGCGTCCTGCACGGCTTCCCCGGCGTTGCCGAAAGGTGATCTATCGGGATGAACGGTGTAGGGGGTGCTTCCGTACGGCTAGGTACCGCCCCCGCGGCAACCGCTGTTCAACCCGATACAGGAGACTTCCATGGAGTTCGCACGGATCGCCCGCAGAGCACTCGGCCTGTCCGCGGTGACGGTCACCGCGGCAGTGGCCGTGCTGGCGATGACGGCACCGGCGTCAGCGCACGTGCCGGAGCTCAAGGCGGAGTGCAAGGACGACAAGGCCATCCTTTCCGTGAAACTCAGGGCGTACGCGGGCGGCAACTCGAACACGATCAAGATCAAGGACGGCGACGAGACCCTCAAGGACCAGAAGTTCGGCCAGTCCTACGAGGAGAAGTTCACCAGACCGGGCGACGTCGCCCACGTCTTCACCGTCACGGTGAAGGCGGGCGACGGTGACCAGTTCTCGTTCACCAAGAAGCTGAAGACCCCGCCGTGCGTCACGGGGACGACTACCACCACCACGTCCGCGACTACCACCACCACGTCGACCACCACGACCACCACCACCGTCGGCACGACGACCACGACTGAGCCGACGACGACCACCACGACCACCACGACGACGCCGATCGAGACCACGCCGACGACGACCACGACGACCACGACGTCGTCCCTGCCGACCACGACGACCACCGGCATCGTGCCGGTCAGCAACGAGTCGGACTTGGCGAACACCGGCGCCTCGACCGCCGTCCCGCTGGTGATCGGCCTGGTCCTGCTCGGCGCGGGTGGCCTGGCGCTGTTCATGCTGCGCCGCCGTCGCACCGCCGAATAAGCGGAACCCGCACGAAGAAGCCGGTCAGGCCAACGCCCGACCGGCTTCTCGTGTTGGAGTCCTGCGGTTCCCAGGGGTCAACTGTCAAGAACGTCCGCGATCATCGGATCGCCTTCCGGGTGCGGGCTCCCCTAACGTGCGCGACGGCTCTACCGATGCTCACCGCTGGGGGTTCCCGATGCGAGTTCGCCGTCTACTGGTCGCGGTCGGCTCCCTGATGCTGATCTCGCCCCTGCCCGCGCTCGCCGCCGACCCGCCCGGTACCGGGCAACCCGGCGAGTACCGCCCGGTCCGCGGGCCTTCGGCCCCCGCCGAACACCGGTTCCTGCAGAAGGCCCTCCGCGGCGAGACCATCCCGCGCCACGCACATGACCTCGCCGCCGCCCAAGCCGACAGTCTTCCCTCCACCAGCGCGCGGTGGCGTTCGATCGGTCCGACGAACATCGGCGGCCGGATCGTGAGCCTGGCGCTGGACCCGAAGCGGGCCGACACCGTCTACGCGGCCGCGGCGAGCGGCGGGCTGTGGCGGTCCACCGACGCCGGGCGCACCTTCGCGCCGGCCTGGCCGGACAACTCGACGCAGGCCATGGGCGCGGTGGCCGCCGCGGGTGACGGCACGCTGTACGTCGGGACCGGCGAGGCCAACCCGGGCGGCGGCAGCGTGACCTACGAAGGCACCGGCGTCTACCGCTCCACCGACGGCGGCACGACGTGGCGCAACACCGGCCTGCGGGACTCCGGCACCATCGGCGGGATCGCGATCGACAAGACCGACCCCAACCGGCTCTTCGTCGCCGCCAACGGGTCCCTGTACAGCCCGGGTGGCGAGCGGGGCGTGTACCTGTCCACCAACGGTGGCGGCAGCTGGCAGCGCGTGCTCGACGTCGCGAACGAGTTCACCGGCGCGGTCGACGTGCAGATCGACCCGACCGACCCCAAGCGCGTGTACGCCGTTATGTGGGACCACCGGCGGACTCCGGTCCAGCGGATCTACGGCGGCGTGGGCTCCGGCGTGTTCCGGTCCGTCGACGGCGGCCTGACCTGGCAGCGGCTCGCGGGTGGGCTGCCGTCCGCCGGGCCCGACGTCGGCCGGATCGGCATCGGCGTCTCGGCGTCCGAACCGGGCCGGCTGTACGTGATCGTCAACAGCACCGCGGGCCCGTTCGCCGGTTTCTACACCTCGGCTGACGCCGGTGACAGCTGGACGCGGCTGCCCGAGCCGGACGTGCTGAAGTCCTCGCAGTCGAGTTTCGGCTGGTGGTTCGGCAAGGTCTGGGTGGACCCGGACGACTCCGAGCGCGTGCACCTCGCCGGTGTGCCGCTGATGACGACAAAGGACGGTGGCGCGACCTGGACGGCGGACGACGTTTCCATCCACGTCGACCACCACGCCATGGTCTGGGACCCCCGTTACCCGGCGCGGGCCTACCTGGGCAACGACGGCGGCGTGTACCGGTCGGATGCCGACGGCGACGGCGGCTGGGTCAAGGCCGAACACGAACCGTGGACGCAGTTCTACAGCGTGGCGATCACCCCGCAGGACGTCACGCGGGTCTCCGGCGGCACCCAGGACAACGGGTCGCTGCGGTCGTGGGGCGGACCGGCGTTCAACGAGTACCTGGGCGGGGACGGTGAGGAGAACATCATCAACCCGCGGGACAAGGACAACGTCTTCGCCTGCTACCAGTACGGCAACTGCTTCCGGTCGACCGACGGCGGCACGACGATGGACTACTTCACCCCCGGCACCACCGCGGACCGGCGCAACTGGTTCACCCCGGTGCAGTTCGACCCGTCGCACCCGAAGGTCCTGTACTACGGCGGGAACCGGCTCAACCGGTCGGCCGACGGCGGCGTGACCTGGACGCCGATCAGCCCCGACCTGACCGGCGGGCCGGGCCAGGACGCCTACCCGTACGGCACGATCACCACGGTCGCCGCCGCACCGTCGGACCCGCGCACGATCTGGGTCGGCACCGACGACGGCCGGGTGTGGATCACCCGCGACCTGGGCGCCACCTGGACGAAGGTGCTCGACGGCCAGCCGTGGGTGACCCGGATCGCGGTGTCCGAACGTGACGCCGCGACGGCGTACGTGACGCTGTCCGGCTACCGGTCCGGTTCGTCGCAGCCCCACGTGCTGGCGACCCGTTCGGCGGGCGCCAGGTGGACCGACATCTCGGGCAACCTGCCGTCCGCTCCGGTCAACGACGTCGTTCTCGGCCGCGCGGGGCAGGTGTACGTGGCCACGGACCAGGGCGTGTTCGTCGGCGACACGGTCGCGGCCGGGCGCTGGCTCCGCCTGGGCCGGGGCATGCCCCGGGTCGCGGTCGACGACATCGAGTACGACGGCCGTAACCACCGACTCGTGGCGGCGACGTTCGGCCGGGGGATCTACGAGACTTCGGTCCCCTGATCGCCGCCTGACGGGAAACTCGTCGACAGGCGATTAACATCACCGGGTGCAGGAACTGCGGGTCATCAAGGGCGACGCGACGAGCCCTCAGGCGAAGGGGCCGAAGATCGTCGCGCACGTCTGCAACGATCTCGGCGGGTGGGGCAAGGGCTTCGTCCTGGCGGTCTCGAAGCGGTGGCCGGAACCGGAACGGGCCTACCGGGACTGGCATCGAGGGCGAGCCGGCAACGACTTCGGCCTCGGTGCCACCCAACTGGTCCAAGTCCGTGCTGACACGTGGGTCGCCAACATGGTCGCCCAACGGGGCATCCGCACCGGCAGCAACGGGCCACCGATCCGCTACGACGCTGTGGCGCACTGCCTGTCCGCCCTCGCCGACCACGCGCTGCGACTCGATGCCGGTGTGCACATGCCCCGCATCGGTTGCGGCCTCGCCGGCGGCAAGTGGGAGCGCATCGAACCGATCATCGCCGAAACGTTGTTGGCCCGCGACGTGCCCACCACGGTGTACGACTTCGACTGACCGCGCGCCTTCCATCCATAAGGACACCGCACCCGCTCTAAGGTGGGTCCATGGACGCGGATCGCGTGGCACGGGAGGTGGTGGACATGCGGTCCTACTCGCCGGACGGCACCGAGGACGTGCCGGTGCTGGAGCTGTTCCACCGGGTGGCCGCGACGGTGCCCGCGTACCGGAAGTTCCTCACGGAGCACGACATCCGGCCCGGCGACATCAGGACCGTGGACGCCTTCCGGGGCCTTCCGCTGACCGACAAGGAGAACTACCACCGCCGCTACCCGCTGCCCGAGCTGTGCCGCGACGGTCGACTCGACGGGTGCGACATCGTGGCCGTGTCGTCCGGGTCGAGCGGCCGGCCGACCGTGTGGCCGCGTTCCGTGCTCGACGAACGGCAGATCGCCCGCCGCTTCGAACAGGTCTTCCGCGACGCCTTCCGGGCGCACGAACGCAGCACCCTCGCCGTGGTCTGCTTCCCGTTGGGCACGTGGGTGGGCGGCCTGTACACGATGTCGTGCCTGCGCTTCCTCGGGCCGCTGGGCGCGGGCTACCCGATCACGGTGGTCGCGCCGGGCAACAACAAGGCGGAGATCCTGCGGGTGCTGCCGGACCTGGCCGGGCACTTCGAGCAGGTCGTGCTGCTGGGTTACCCGCCGTTCGTCAAGGACGTGGTGGACACCGGTCTGGCCGCCGGGTTCGACTGGTCGCGGCACGCGGTGAAACTGGTGCTGGCGGGCGAGGTCTTCAGCGAGCAGTGGCGTGACCTCGTCGCGCAGCGGCTCGGCATGGCCGATCCCGTGCGGGACACGGCGTCGCTGTACGGGACGGCGGACGGTGGCGTGCTCGGCAACGAAACCCCGCTGTCGGTGTCGATCCGGCGTTTCCTGGCCGCACGGCCGGAGCTCTCGCGTGAGCTGTTCGGCGAGTCACGCCTACCGACCCTGGTCCAGTACGACCCGACGAGCCGGTTCTTCGAGGAGCAGCGGGGAACCCTGCTGTTCTCCGGGGACAACGGCGTGCCCCTGATCCGCTACCACATCGCGGACGAGGGTGGCCTGGTGTCCCATGCGGACATGATGGACTTCTGCGTCAGCAACGGGTTCACGCCGGAGTTCGACAACGACGAGCCGTTCGTCTACGTCTTCGGTCGGTCGCTGTTCACGGTGTCGTTCTTCGGTGCCAACGTCTACCCGGAGAACGTGACGGTCGGCTTGGAGCAGCCGGGCGTGAGCGACTTCGTGACCGGGAAGTTCGTGCTGGAGACCGTTGCGGACGCCGACGAGAACACCTCGCTGCGGGTGACGGTCGAACTGGCTCCCGGGCGGACCGGTGACGCGGACCTGGTGGCGGCCTCGATCCGGGACCAGCTGGTCCGGCTCAACAGCGAGTTCGCGCACTACGTCCCGGCGGAACGCCAACTGCCGCAAGTGGTCCTGCACCCGACCGGAGACCCGGAGTACTTCCCGGTCGGCGTCAAGCACCGCTACACGCGACCGTCGTGACCCAGCCAAGATCACGAACTCTGGCTGGAGTACTAGGCAGAGGTGGTTGTCACAGTGGCGATTTCGTGGGCAACGCGGAAGTTGCTCGACAGGTACGTCAGTGATCCGACGATGGTGACCTGGCGGTTGGAAAAGCTCGTCGAATGGGGTGAGGGTGGTGCATCCACGGATTGCAACGGCGGGCTGATCCTGGGCATCGCATTGCATGGTGACGCGGCACGTGCTGAATTCACTCGACTGTTGTGGAACCCACGCTGGGAGGCATGCGGCGGCGGAGGCGGGTGATCGGCGAGCGCGGCGGCGAGCAGCTACTGCACGGCGAGCCGCACCCGGGCAACGTGCTCACCACGAAGACCGGGCTGCTGTTCATAGACTTCGAGACGTGCTGCCGTGGGCCTGTCGAATTCGACCTCGCCCATGCGCCCGAAGAAGTCGGCGAGCACTATCCGGGTGTCAATCAACGCTTGCTACGCGAGTGCCGGGTCCTCGTGCTGGCGATGATCACAACGTGGCGCTGGGATCGGGGTGACCAATTCCCGAACGGGCGCCGGCTGGGCACAGAGTGGCTCAGCCAGTCGGACGTCGGATGCTGCGGTCCGCCCGGACCGCGGCTGCCGCGTTCGCCCACGGGGGTGACGACCTGGTCATCGACGAGTTGCTGCTGACCCCGGATCTGCTGCCGGAATGGATGGACGCGTTGTCGGGTCTGGAAGTGCTGCTGGTGTGCGTCACGTGCCCGCTCGCGGTTGCTGAACAGCGCGAACGCGACCGGCGCAACCCGATCGGGCTCGCACGAGGCCACTACCGCATGGTTCACGACCACGGCACCACCTACGACATGACCGTCGACAGCACCATGGGAACGCCCGCCGAACTGGCCAGAGCCGTACTGCGCAGGCAACTCCTCCGGTAGGGCCCCGCGGATGGGCGGTAACCTCCGAGACTCCGCTGCGTCATTGCCGGACCGATCAACACCCCTCGGATGGAGCAGTGCTGTCTGTGTGATCCGCGCAACGTCAAGCCACTCCCAGGCGTCAGTAATCAGTGGGCACAAGCTTTCTACTGATGGGGGAGTGCGCGTGAAACGACGAATGCGGCTGCTCGCGGGTGTGGCGGCGTTAGCCGCCGCGATGGCGACGGCGCCGCCGGGAGCGGGCAGTGCGGCAGCGGTCCCGTTATCGCCGGGCGCTGCGACCGCGTCCGGCGGGCAGTGGGTCACCTTGGTCAGTGGGCACCGCGTGTTCGTCTCGCGCAACGCGCAGGGCCGGTGGTCGGTGCTCACCGAGCCCGAGGCAGGTGGCAGGTCCGCCGCGTTCATCCAGTACGCCAAGCGCAACGGCGCCGAGACCGACCTGTACGTGGTGCCGCAGGACGCGGCGGCGCTGGTGCGGTCCGGGACGCTGGACGAGGAGCTGTTCAACGTCTCCGGACTGGTCCGGCAGCGCTACGACGACGCACGCAGCGACACGATGCCGCTGCTGGTCGAGTACGCGGACGTGACGGCGTTCGCCGCACCGGAGGGCGCTCGGATCGAGCGGGAGTTGCCCGACCTGCGCTTGGCGGCCGTCGCGGAGAGCAAGACCGACGCACGCCGGTTCTGGTCGGCCGTCACCGGCGGCCAACAGGGCGCGGCCCAGCTGGCGGGCGGCCCCCGTCGGATCTGGCTGAACTCGCGCATCGAGGCGGCGCTGGACGTCAGCGTCCCGCAGACCGGCGCGCCCGTCGCCTGGGCCGACGGCCTGACCGGCCAGGACGTCACGGTGGCCGTGCTGGACACCGGCTACGACAGCACGCACCCCGACTTGGCGGACAAGGTCACGGTCAGCCAGGACTTCAGCGGCACGGGCAGTGCACGGGACGGCCACGGGCACGGCACGCACGTCGCCTCCACCATCGCGGGCTCCGGCGCGGCGTCGGGCGGCAAGTACAAGGGCGTCGCGCCGGGCGCCAAGCTGGCCATCGGCAAGGTGCTCGACGACGGCGGGTCGGGCCAGCTGGACGACGTCATCGCCGGGATGCGGTGGGCGGCGGCCGAAGCCGGGGCCAAGGTGGTGAACCTGAGCCTGGGCTCGGGCCCCACCGACGGCACCGACCCGGCGTCGCAGGCGGTCAACACCCTGAGCGCCCAGTACGGCACGCTGTTCGTGGTGGCGGCCGGGAACTTCGGCAGTGACGAAGCGGTCTCCAGCCCGGCGTCGGCCGACGCCGCGCTCGCGGTCGGCAGCGTCACCAAGTCCGGCGCGCTGTCGGACTTCTCCAGTCGCGGTCCGCGGCTGACCGACGCCGCGGTCAAGCCGGAGATCGCCGCGCCGGGCTCGGACATCGTCGCGGCCAAGGCCGTGGACGGGCAGATCGGCGAGCCGGTGGACCAGCACTACACCAAGCTGTCCGGCACGTCGATGGCCACGCCGCACACCGCGGGCGCGGCGGCGATCCTGGCCCAGCGGCACCCGGATTGGACCGGTGAACGCCTCAAGGCCGCACTGGTGGGCACGGCGGCGCCGGTGGCGGACGCGGGCGTGTACGCGGTCGGCGGCGGTCTGGTCGACGTGGCCCGGGCGACGAAGCAGGAGGTCCAGGTCGCGCCCGGCACGGTCAACTCCTACCTGAAGTGGCCCGGCACCCAGCCGGACGCGCGTGCGGTGACCTACACCAACCCCACCGCCGCGCCGATCACCCTGGCGCTGGACCTCAAGCTGGCCGACGGCCAGGGGCAGGCTCCGCCGGCCGGGTTGGCCGTGCTGTCCGCGTCCACGGTGACGATCCCGGCCGGGGGCAAGGCGGACGTCACGCTCACCTTGACGCCGCGATCGGGCAAGCCGGGCGTGTACGGCGGCGTGCTCACCGCGATCTCGGCGGACGGCGCGATCCGGCTGCGCACCCCGGTCGGCATCCACGACGAGCCGGAGATGCACGACCTGACCGTGACGGCGAAGAACCGCGACGGCGCCGCGCTGGGACCCCAGGACGGCGCCTTCACGATGGTGGTCAACCTCGACAACGGTGACGTGTGGTTCGGCTCCCCGGGCGAGACGCTCCGGGTGCCTGCGGGGAGGTACTCGGTGGTCGGTGCCGCGAGTACGCCCAGGCCGGGCGCAATGCCCCTGGAGAGCACCTTCGTCGACCCCGACGTGCGGGTGTCGCGCACCACGACGGTGAACTTCGACCTGCGCAAGGGCAAGCGGGTCTCGCACACCACCGACCAACCGGCGGCGCGCGGCGGCGTGTGGACCTCGCAGTTCAGGTTCTCGATCACCGACCGCCCGGAGTACCCGACGGGCTTCACCTACGGGGTCGACCCCCGGTTCACCGAGCTGTACACGCAGTCGGAGGAGCGGCGGTTCGTGCCCTGGTTCGGCTACGCCGACAACCTCCGGCTGGAGGAGCCCGAACTGGAGGTGTACGCCGAGGGGCCGCAGCGGTTCGAGCTGCCCGCGGGCTGGCTCCGCGGCTCGCCGACGCCCAGCGGGACCCAACGACTGGCGACCGTCCACGGTGGACAGGGCAGGCCCGAGGACCTGGCCGGCATCGACGCCAAGGACAAGCTCGTGGTGCTGGAACTGCCCGGTCAGATGACGTACGAGGAGGTCTACGCGCGCATCCGGGCGGTCAAGGACGCGGGCGGCAAGGTGGTGGCTGTCGGCGTCCTGGAGGAGACGGTGGCGGCGGACCGGCTGGACGACGAGTTCCCGGCCGTGCTGCCGACGTTGCGGCTGTACGAGGAGCCGGGCAGGCGGTTCGCCGAGCTGGCCCGGAAGGGCGGGCTGACGACGAGCTTCACCGCCCGGTCCAGCAGCGCCTACCGCTACGAACTGGCCTACCCGTCACCGGGCCAGCTGCCCCGGCAGCTGACCACGGTGGCCAAGACCGCCGACCTCGCCGCGGTGCGCATGGTCTACCACGGCGGCACCGAGCAGGAGCCGCCGACCACCAGCGCCTCGATGGAGGGGCTGAACGGCGAGATCAGCACCCAGTGGAGCATGGCAGCCGTGCCGCACGCCGAACGCGTCGAGTACTTCACGCCGGGTAAGTGGCGCATCGAGGTGGGCGGCTGGTGGGCCGCGTCGGGCAGAGCCTCCGAGCGGGCCACCCTGGAACGCGGTAAGTCCTACCGGATGCAGTGGCACGCGGCGGTGGCCGCGCCGGGGTTCGCCGGCACGACCACCAACGAACTGGGCGAGAACCACCCGTGGGCCTGGCGCACCGGCGACCTGCTGGACATCACGGTGCCGTTCTTCGCCGACGCGGCCGGGCACGCCAGGGCGGCCGAGCCGTTCTTCGGCTACGACACGGGTTCGACCACGTTGTACCGGGACGGCCGGGTCGTCGGCACGCAGGACCAGCCGGGACGCGGTGTGTTCGTGGTGCCCGGTGACGAGGGCACGTACCGGTTGACCGCCGACGTCAGCCGCGAGAACCTGCCGTGGTGGCCGCTGTCCACGAAGGTCAGCGGCAGCTGGACGTTCCGCTCCGGGTTCCGCCAGGGACCGGGTGGGGCACTCCCGCTGCTCTCGGTGGGCTTCGCACCCGCCGTCGACCTGCACAACGTCGCGCCGGGCGGGCGGTTCACCTTCCCGGTCACGGTGAACCGGCAGGACAAGGCGCCCGACGCGAAGTCGCTGGAGCTGGAGATCTCCTTCGACGACGGCACCACCTGGACACCCGTTCCGGTCAGTCGTGACGGCAAGCGGTGGACGGCGACCGTCACCAACCCGGCCGGCGGGTTCGCATCGCTGCGCGCCAAGGCGGCGGACGCGGACGGCAACGCCGTGGAGCAGACCGTGATCCGGGCGTACCGGATCGGCTAGCCGGCGGTCCAAGCGCAGGGCGGGTTGTCCGGACACACCCCGGACAACCCGCCTCGGGCGTTCCGACCTCGGAACAGTCGTGCTCACCGAGCTGGAAGCTCTGGTGGTGGACCGCGCCTTCCCCGGCCCGCAGCCGGGTCGGCTATGGGCCGTTGTTTACAACACTACGTTGTTCAGGTGGCGACGAAATCGTCTGCGTCGCTCTTTGCGGCGCCGAACCGTCCATAGCGGACAGGAAATTGGGAACCGGGTGACGGTGCCGGTCTCAGATGCGGTGACGCAGCATCGCCTCGGCGGTCCGCTCGTCGCCGTACCCCCGCAGGCCCTCCACCACACCGTCCACGTCCTCGGCCGAACGGTTCTGGCTCAGCTTGAACTTCGCCTCGACGCGGCTGATCGCGACCTCGACGCCGACGATCGCCCGCAGTTGACCGGTGATGAACCGCTCCGGAGCGTCGTCCACCGCCCACGGCCGGGGCATCGCGGCCTCGTGGTGGGCGCTCAGCCGCCGCACGAGATCGCCCACCCACTCCGGGTCGTCGTGCACGGTCAGGGTGCCGTAGACGTGCGCGGTGACGTAATTCCACGTCGGCACCACGCGCCCGTGCTCGGCCTTGGACGCGTACCAGGTCGGGCTGACGTAGGCGTCGGGGCCGCGCACGATCACCATCGCCTCGCCGATCACCGGCCGCCGCCACTGCTCGTTGTTGCGCGCCACGTGCCCCGCCAGCACGCGACGGTCCGCGTCGTACACCATCGGCAGGGGAGTGCACAGCAGCCCATCGGCGGTGGCCGTGACGAGATCGGCGACACCGTGGTGGGTCAGCAGGTCGTGGACGGCCTGCTCATCGCCGGCGAAGTGAGCGGGGATGTACATGCCGCCACGCTAACCAGCCCCGCAATGGTTATGTCAACAGTCCAGGTGTCACGGCCGTGTAAGTGTCGCAGTTCGCGAGGTCGAGCCGGCTTTCCTGTTCGGATTCACCGTGTTGTGAAGGTTTCGTCGAGCTTTCCTCCTTCTCCATCTGCACGCGCTGGCGCATCCTTGGTCGGCTCGCGGTACCGCTGATCTTGGAGCAGACGCGCTGAACAGCCGCCGAACGCGCGTTGAATCGCCTGCTCACAGCCGGTATGCATGAGCGGTGGACACGGGTCATCGTCAGGACGGACAGCCGGACGTCGTATTGCGCGTATTGGGCGAGGTGGAGGTCCGTCTGGACGGCAGACCGGTGCCGATAGGTCATGCCCGGCAGCGGTCGGTGTTGGCGGTGCTGCTGCTGGAGGCCAACCGGGTGGTGTCAGTGGATGGCCTGCTGGACCGGGTCTGGGGCGAGCGTCCGCCGAGCCAGGCCCGGTCGGTGTTGCGTACTTACGTGTCGCGCCTGCGTCGTGCCCTCGTGCCGATCGGGGTGACGATTACTCGGCGGGACAGCGGCTACGTGCTGGCCGCCGAACCTGGAACCGTCGACGTGCACCGCTTCCACCGGCTGCTCGCCCTGGCACGGGAGACGGGAGACCCACGACAAGCCCTCGCCCTGGTCGAGAACGCGATGGCGCTGTGGAGGGGCGAGCCATTGGCCGGATTGCAGACCTCATGGGCGCATGCGGTGCGGGAGCGACTACGGCATGAGCGCTTCGCCGCCGAAACCGATCAGATCGACTGGCGGTTACAGCACGGCCTGCACAGCGAACTGCTCCCGGAGCTGACAGTGCGGGCCGCCGTCCACCCGCTGGACGAGCGCGTCGCCGGGCAGTTCATGCTCGCGCTGTACCGCAGCGGACGCCAGGCTGACGCCTTGGAGCACTACCAGCGCGTCCGCACCCGACTGGTCGACGACCTCGGCACCGACCCCGGGCCGCGGCTACAGCGGCTCCACGAGCAGATCCTCCAGGCCGACCCGGAACTGACCGTCCCGGCGGACACGGAGACCGAGTCCGTGGCACCGTCACCCGTGCCACGGCAGTTGCCCATGGCACCACGGTCGTTCACCGGCCGAACGGACGAGCTCGCCGCGTTGACCGCCGCCCTGGACACCGCGCCGGCGGATCAGGGGGCGGCGGTGTTGGTCTCCGCGATCGGCGGAGCGGGCGGCATCGGCAAGACCTGGCTGGCGCTGCACTGGGCGCACCACAACGCCGACCGGTTCCCCGACGGGCAGTTGTTCGTCGACCTGCACGGCTTCAGCCCGACCAACCGTCCGGTGGAGCCGGACGACGCGGTGCGCGGGTTCCTCACGGCCCTGGGCGTCGCCCCCGACCGTATCGCGGACGACCTGGACGCCAAGGCGGCGCTGTACCGCAGCCTCGTCGCGGGGAAACGGATGCTGGTGGTGCTGGACAACGCCGCCACCACCGACCAGGTCGCCCCGCTGCTGCCCGGCACACCCACCTGCACCGTGCTGGTCACCGGCCGCACCAGGCTCGCCTCCCTGATCGACCGGTACGGCGCCCGCCACGTGCAACTGGACGTCCTCACCGCCGACGAGGCCCGCGTCCTGCTGACCGGACGCCTGGGCGCGGAACGGGTGGCCGCCGAACCCGACGCCACCGACGACCTGATCGACCTGTGCGGGCGCTACCCGCTCGCATTGTCGATCGTGACGCGCCACGCCCACACCCGCCCGCACGTACCGCTGGCCGAGTTCGCCGCCGAACTGCGTGAACTGGGCCTGGACATGCTGGACCACCACGACGACCCCGCCGCCAGCCTGCCCACGGTGCTGTCCTGGTCCCTGCACGGCCTGACCGCCGAACAGCGCACGATGTTCGCACTGCTGGGCATCACCCCCGGCTCCGACACGACCCTGCCCGCCGTGGTCTCCCTCACCTGCCTGCCCCCGGCCCGCGCACACAGGGCGTTGTCGGCGTTGGAGGAGGCGTCGCTGATCGAGCGGCGGCCGCACGGTCGCTACGCGATGCACGACCTGGTCCGCGACTACGCCGCCACCACCGCCCACACCACCCTGCCCGACGACGTGCGGGAGGCGGCCCTGGTGCGGGTGATGGACTTCTACCTGCACACCGCCCACACCGCTGACCGCCTCCTGAACTCCCACAGACCGCTCGTGCAACTCGACCCGCCCGCGCCCGGCGTCCACCCGCACCCGCTGCTCGACGCCGCGTCGGCGATGGCCTGGTTGGACGCCGAGCACGCCACCCTCCTGGTCACTCAGCGCGCCGCGGTCGCCCTCGGCCGCCACCACGTCGTCTGGCACCTCGCCTGGACACTGGACGCCTTCTACCGCCGGCGGGGGCACCGGCGCGACGCGCTCGCCGCGTGGCGGGCGGCGCTGGATGCCGCCGCCCACCTGCCCGACCCCACCACCCGCATCCACGCCCACCGAAACCTCGGCCACGCTTGCTCCCGGCTGGGCCTGCACGAGGACGCCACAGGGCACCTGGACCGGGCCCTCGCACTGGCCGTGCGTCACCGCGACGCCACCGAACAGGCATACACCCACCGGACGCTCGCGGCCGCCTGGGGAGAACGGGGGGATGACCGGCGGGCACTGGACCACGCCCGACACGCCCTCGACCTTCACCGCACCCTCGACCTGCCGGTGCGGGAAGCCGACGCGATCAACGCGGTGGGTTGGTTCGCCGCGCGCCTGGGCGAGTTCGACACCGCCCGTGACCACTGCCGCGCCGCCCTCACCATGCACCGACACCACCACAACCTTGACGGCGAGGCACATTCTCTGGGCAACCTGGGGTACATCGCCCACAACACCGGCCGGTATCACCAGGCTCTCGCGTACTACCGCCAGTCCATTGACCTCCTCCGGCGGAGCGGTGACACCTACTACGAGGCGCTGGCCCAGGATTGGACGGGGCAGACGCACGCCGCCCTCGGCCGGCACGCGCAGGCCCGCAAGGTGTGGCGGGAGGCGCTGAAGCTGTACCGGCAGCAGGGGCGCGACACCGATGCCGAACGTATGCAACGGCAGCTCGACGCCTTGGAGGACTCTTGAGCCACAACCTCGCCCGGCGTCCGGCTGGGACGCACTCCAGAAGAGGGTCACACCGCGTCCACAGTGGACAGCCGAAAGTGGGCGTCCCGCCGGACACCTCGACCGAGCCTGGCCCGGCACCGGCCGTACCGCCAGTCCGAAGTAGCCGACAAGCGGGTTTGGGCGCAGCCTTCGGATAGTCTGAAGTCGTGGGTACCGACCGTTTCAGCGTGAGGGCGACGGCCGCTGAGGGTGTGCGGGATGCGCTCGGGATAGAGCCGACAGTGGACGCCCTGCTGGACAGGCTCAGCCGGCAAGTGGGATCCCACGAGGTCGATGTGGTGGTCGCAGCTGTTCGCCGTTCTCCTCTCGACAGGCGGTGCTGTTCGCTGGCCGGGGTTGCGGCCGCGTCGCTGGCCATTGACTACCTCGGCGCCAGTTGGTGGCACGAACCCCGTAGGCGCACGATCACGAGTGGCGCGCCGGGCGATGACCGTTCACCCGCCGTGTTGCTCAGGTCCGAAATCGGCTCGACATCGGTCGGCTCCGGATCGTCATACCCTGGTGCGGAAGTGCTCGGCATGTGGGCGGCAGACGACGTCGCGGATCACCTGTGGGGCGCACCGGTTGCCTACGTGGACATGAATTCGTCGCAACCGGTGGATCGTGTGCCCGCTCCCCGGAACAGTCAGCCTGGTGACCGGCTCCTCTTGGCGTGGGATCCGGGATGCCGGGTCGAGGCCGTGGTCGAGGAGCGGGGCACCGGAACGTTGGGTACCAGGCTCGACGGTGACCTTCGTTACTCACCGACCGCGGACCTCCGGTGGAACTGGGCTACCGCCACGGAACCCGGTCCGCACCGACTACCTGGCGAACCACCGGGCGAGTCCACGGGGTAGGACGGCGTCAAGCACCCTCATCTGCCGCTGATCGGGAGCTATTCGTCCCGTGTGGCTTGCCGTGCCCGGCGGCTCGTGCGGCGGGGCAAGTCGTTGCCAGGGTGGCGAACCGCCGTTCACGCCCAGGGCGTCGTCGTTGTCTCAGTGGCCGGCGGCGAGCCGGAATTCGATCAGGCAGCGTTGATCGGTCAGGCCGGTCACCGTGTCGAGGACCAGGCCGTGCGACGAGGCGAGCGCGCGGAACTCGTCGATCCGGCGCTCGCGGCCGCCGAAGATCACGAGCATGGTGAGGTCGCTCTGGCTGTCGGCCCGCAGCCCTCCGACCCCTTCGATGACCAGAACGCGTCCGGTCGGGTGGGCGGCCTCGACGCAGCGGCTCAGGATGCGGTGGGCGTGCTCGTCATCCCAGTTGTGCAGGATGTCGAACAACAAATAGGCGCCCGCTCCGGCCGGGAGCGGGTCGAAGAAACTCCCCGCCGTCACCTGGGTCCGTTCGTCGAGACCGTGAGCGCTGAAGGTGCGGCGGGCTTCGACGGCGGTCGGTTCGAGATCGACCAAGTGGCCGTGCATCCCAGGATGAGCGGCCAGGATCGCGGCGAGCAAGGTGCCGTGGCCACCACCGACATCGACGATGGTGGAAAACCGGGACCAGTCGAAACCGGCGACGATCCGCGGGAGCTGCTCGTGGAACCGGTGCGTCATCTGCCGGTCGAACGACTCGCGGAGGTGGGGGTGCTCGGCCAGGTCGGCCCAGAAGTCCTGCCCGTAGCGGTGCGGGTAGGCCGCTTGACCGGTGGTGATGCTGTGGGCCAGTTCGACGAAAGCCAGCTCGGCGCGGCCGCCGGCGGTGTCCAGACTCAGGAGGTCGGTCAGGCCATTGCCGGCATCGACACAGAGGTTCGCGCCGAACGCGCTCGTCTTGTATCCGGTGGAGGTGCGTTCGACTACCCCGAGGGTCGCGAGGTGGCTCAGCAGGAGATCGAGCGCGACCGGAGCGACGTCGAGCTCGACCGCGAGTTCATCGGCGGAAGCGCCGTCGCCGAGTAGCCGATCCGGCAGCCCCAGGGTCACCGCGACCCGCAGCGTCATCGGCGTCGCCAGCCCGACCATGCGACGGATCGTGTCGTCGTCGTTGTCGTTGAGTGCCACGGAGATCCACGGTGCCACGGCTGTCAATCGAGAATCGATGGCCGACCTCGGGCCGCGCGGCTAGGTGTCGAGCCCGGTCGGCTGGGTGAGGACGACGATGTCGTCTTCGTGCAGGCTGCCGGCGACCACCGTGCCCTCGTGCTCGGCGACGCTGGTGACGAAGCCGTACGGGACGTCGTCGGCGCGCAGGTCGTGGACGACACGTCCGTCGAGGTCGAAGGCCATGACCCAGGCGACGGGGGTGGCCTTGGGCCGCACGGCCTCGGGCAGGTTCCACAGCAGGACGCGCAGGAACCCCGGCAGGGGCAGCAGCTTGTCCAGCAGCGCGTTGCGGGGCGCGGCGATCGCCACCCAGACCAGCCCGTCGCCGCCCAGGCTCATGTTGTCGGGCAGGCCGGCGAGGTTGTCCACGAACGGCTCGTCGGTGCCGGCCTTCGGGCCGGTGAGCCAGTGGCGGCTGATCCGGTACCCGGCGGTCTCGGCCACGAGCAGGTGGGAGGCGTCCGGGGCGAGGACGAGTCCGTTGGCGAACTTGAGGCCGTCGCGGAGCACGGTGACGGTGCCGTCGGGGTCACGGCGGACGAGCAGGCCGGTGCAGGAGTGCTCGATGATGTCGCCGAGGTAGTGCTCCAGGTCCCAGCGGCGGGTGGACACGGTGAACCAGATGGTGCCGTCCGGGCCTTCGACGACGTTGCTGGCGAAGGTGAGCGGCCGGCCCGCGACGGTGTCCACGAGTACCTCGACCGAGCCGGCGGCGGACATGCGCAGCAGGCCCCGGTGGTGGTCGCAGATCAGGATGCTGCCGTCGGCGGCCGGTTGGAGCCCGAGCGGACGGCCGCCGGTGCTGCCCACCACCGTGCGGGCGCCGGTGGCCGGGGCGATGCGCACGACGGTGCCGTCGGCGAGACCGGCGAGCAGGCCGCCCTGGCTGTCGAAGATCACGTGCTCGGGGCCGTGGCCGCCGGTGGGGATGCGGCGGTCGACGACGAAGCGGCTCGTGGCGGGTGTGCGCCCCTGGTCAGCGGGCGGGGTCCAGCGGCGGGGCGAGATGAGGCGGCGGTTCAGGGGCATGGCGGGCTCCCTACCTGGGGCGTCGGCGATGTCGGGGTGATCCGTCGGGCGGCTACGTCGAGTGTCACCCGGGTGGATCTTGGTCCATCGGTGACGGTCGTGCATCGCCGGCACGAGCAAGTGCCCTGGCCTAGCTGGCCGTCGACGTCAGCGGTTGCGTGGGGTTACCAGGCCGGATTCGTAGGCGAGGACGACGAGTTGGGCGCGGTCACGGGCGTGGAGCTTGGTCATGGCCCGGTTGATGTGGGTCTTGGCGGTCAGCGGGCTGATCACCATGCGGTCGGCGATCTCGTCGTTGGACAGGCCGTGGGCGACCAGGGCGACGGCCTCGCGTTCGCGGTTGGTCAGCCCTTTCAGATCGGCGTCGGCACCCATGTGGAGCGGTTCGGTGACGTACCGGTTGATCAGCTTGCGGGTGATCGACGGTGCGAGCAACGCGTCACCACGCGCGGCGACGCGTACGGCGTGGAGGAAGTCCTCCGGCTCGATGTCTTTGACGAGGAACCCGGCGGCGCCGGCGCGCAGCGCGTTGAACACGTGTTCGTCGAAGCCGTAGTTGGTCAGGATGACGACGTGCACCCCGGCCAGGGTCGGGTCGGCGGCGATGCGCCGGGTGGCCTCGATGCCGTCCATGACCGGCATCTGGATGTCGATGAGCGCGATGTCCGGCAGGTGTTGCCTGGCCAGCGCCAGACCCTCCTGCCCGTCGGCGGCCTCGGCCACCACCTCGATGTCCTCTTCGACGGCGAGGAGCGCGCGGAATCCGCTGCGGAGCAGCGGCTGGTCGTCGACCAGCAGGACGCGGATCACGACGTCCGGTCCACGGGGAGTTCGGCGTGGACGGTGAAGCCGCCCTCGCTGCGTGGTTCCGCGCGCAGGCGACCGCCGAGGGCGGTGACCCGTTCGCGCATCCCGAGCAGGCCGACGCCGGGTATCGCGGCGGTGTCCGGCGTGGCCTTGCCGTCGTCCTCGACCCGGATGGCGAGGGCGTCCGGGCGGTAGTCGATCCGGACCGACGCGGTGGCGGCGGAGGCGTGCCGGGCGATGTTGGTGAGCGACTCCTGAACGATCCGGTAGGCGGTCCGGTCCACCGCGACCGGCACGTCGTGTCGTTGCCCGTCGATCGTCAGCGTCGCGTCCAGGCCGGTCGTGCGGGCCCGTTGCACCAGTTCGGGGACGTGGGCGAGCCCGTGCGGCAGGGTCTTGCCGTCATCGCGCAGCGCTTCCAGGGTCGCGCGCAGTTCCCTGGAGGCTTCACGGCCGGCCTCCTGGATCGCCAGCAGGGCCTCCGGCACCTGTTCACCACGCTTGCGGGCCAGGTGGACGGCGACTCCGGCCTGCACCTTGATGACCGAGATCTGGTGGGTGAGGGAATCGTGCAGCTCCCGCGCGATGTGCAGCCGCTCCTCGTCGGCGCGGCGTCGTGCGGTCTCCTCCCGGGTGCGCTCGGCTTCGTCGGCCCGCCGTTCGGCCTGCCGCAGCGCTTCCCCAGCGGCACCCGCAGCGACCAGCCAAGCCAGTTCGAGGGCTCCCCGCGATTGGGCGAGCGCCTCGCCCACGGACATGTCCTGCGGCAGGGCGAGGGCCGCGAGTGGGAGCGCGGCCAGCATCAGCACGGCCGCCACAACCGTGGTGACGCGGTGGCCAGCCCGCACGGCGGCGTACACCGCGAACAGGAACGCGACGGCGGGCACGTCAAAACCGACCGCCTGGTAACCCACCGCGCACAGCCCGGTGACGGCCAGGACGGGAACCGGAGCCCGACGGCGCGCGGCCAGCGCCAGACCGCCGGCCACCAGCAGCACGTATCCGAGTAGGTCGAGATCCGTGGCGGAGTGGTTTCCGGACAGCCCGGCCACCAGCAGCGTCGCCGCCACGCAAACGGCGATCGCCCAACCCCTGACACCGGCCGGAACGCCGAACCGTCCTGTGCTCATGCGCGCACGTTAGCCCGATCGTGCCGCCGACGACTCCTCCCCGAGGACGACCGTCCGCCTACCGCACACGCAGTACTTTCCCGGCCTTTGCCACGTCCGCAGCAGCCGGATGCGGCCCAGGCGGCAGCGCGAATTGCATCCGCCTGCACAACGACCTGCGGTGCGCCCGGCGACAGGATCAGTGCCATCCGAACCTCGGAAACGAGACGCACGAAAGAGGTAGAGGGACATGAACTCATCACGAGCCCTGATGCCAATCCGACTTGTGCTCGCCGTGGCCGGAGCAGCCCTGATCGGAGGCTTCGGGCTCGCCGCACCCGTGACCGCATACGCCTCGGCCGCACCGACGGAGGTGATCCGGCACGGTGGCGCCCAGGTGGCCTTCCAGGTACCGGGCGAACGGGACAACGCCGACACCGTCCAGTTCGGCGTGCTGCCGGCGGACTCGCACGACAAGAAGATCTCCGAGGTGATCAGCAAGTTCACGTGGACCGCACAGTCGGCCAAGGCAGGCGTGAGTCCCGTGCACGCCGAGCAGTCGGCCGCCGCCGCTACCGGCATCGGCTCCGGACGATTCGTGCCCACCGCCGCCGGGGTAGTGGGTCTGATCGGCGTGGTCCTCGGTGGACTGGCCCTGGCCCGCTCCACTCGTCGTGTCGATGCCGGCAACGGGCGACGCGGAGCCATCGCGGCCGGTGTGGCGGGTCTGATCGGCGTGGTCGTCGGTGCGCTGCACCTGGCCAACTCCGCCGGTGGTTTCGGCACCGGCAACGGACGAGCCGGGGCCATCGTCGCCGTGGTGGTGGGACTGACCAGCATGGTCCTCGGCTGGCTCGCTCTGGCCCGCTCCCGCCGCACCGGCTGACCGGCTGACCGGGCTGATCAAGTGCCGCCGGTGAGTCCGGCCGTCCGGTAGCCGTCGTTGCCGGGGTGCCGGCGTCGGTGTGGTCAGCCCTCGGCGGTGAACCGCAGACCTTTGTCGCCCTTGGTGATGGTCAGCGTGTTGGTGTCGACGGCGTAGGTCGCTTCGCCGTCGAGCACGGCGAGCGTGGTCCGCTCCAAGGACATGATGTCCTCCGCGCACGCCTTGCGGGTCAGTTGGCCGGGTCGGAAGGTGATCGTGGAACCGGCGGTCCGGTACTCGGCCCGGTCGAGGTTGCACAGGCCGGAGATCGTCACCTGGTCGGGGCCGAACACGAGCGTGGCGTTGACTCCGGCAGGGGCCGAGCCCGCCGTCGTGCCCTCGATCACGGTGTCGGCCTTCCACACCGTGCCGACCAGGGGGAGTGCCCGCTCCTGGCTCAGCTCCAGCCCGGAGTCGGACGAGCCGAGCACGAGGGTGTCGCCGTCGAGCCGCCACTGGGGTTGGCCGGCGAACAGGTCGAGCAGGAGCTTGTCCTGTTCGTGTCGCGCCGGGTCGCAGCCCATCTCGGTGACGCTCATGTCGGCGACCTGGAGCGTGCCGCCGTCCACGGTGACCGGCCCGGAGAGGGTGTTGCACCCGGCGTTGACCACCACGCGGCCGTCGTCGGTGAACCGCACCTCGACCCGGGTGCCCGCGACGAGTGCCCGTGGCCGGCCCTGGTCGGTGATGGCCGACGCGGTGAACGTCCGACCGCGCAGGGCGCCCTGGTCCGCCGGGGGCGGGGTGGCGCCGCTGCCGGTGGAGGCCGCCTCACGCCCGCAGGCCGCCGTGAGCAGGACCGCCATCAACACCATGGTGTGCCTCATGACCAAACGACGGGACATCGACCCTCTTCGGTTGCACGGGTGCGGGCACGGGGGTGACCCCGTGCCCGCACCCTCGGACGTTACGGCTGTGAGATCCAGTGGTTGATGAACGACATCACGTCCGGCCGGAACCGGGTGCCGCTGTTGGTCGGGTTGCTGCCCGACACACCGTTGGTGTGGATGGCGGTCACGCACCAGCCGCCGCACAGGCCCGCCGTGGTGGAGTTGTTGTGGTAGACCGGCGAGCCGCTCTGGCCGCTCGCGGTGTCGATCCAGTACCAGAGCTTGTTGGCGGTCTGCGAGTAGGTGCTGTCGCCGTCCCACCACATGGTGCCGAAGGGCTTGTCCCCCGGGTAACCCTCGACGTAGAAGTACTGGTTCACCAGGTTCTCGCCGGTGTTGTACCACCAGCCGAACCAGCCGGTGTTGTTGCCGATGTCGCAGGTCAACTTGATCAGGCCGTAGTCGTGGTCGGACGGGTAGCCGTTGATCCAGTTGGACGTGGTCCAGACGTCGTTGATCCCGCCGCTGCACGTCCCGAACGGCGCGTTGTTCCCGGTGCGGCCGGGCGTGACGGTGTACGAGGTCACCCAGCTGCCGTTCCAGTGCACGCAGTGCCCGGCCGTGACCAGCACGTCACGGCTGAGCATGAAGCCGGTGCAGCCGCCCTGGTTGGTTTGCAGGTGCGCGATCGCGCCCCACGGGTACGCGGTGGGCGCGGATTCCTGCACCCGGCCGTCGGCGCCGATGACCGAGTTGGTGCCGACGGAGCCCGGCTCGTCCTTGGTCGCGGTCGCCTTGGCCGCGACCGTGTTGCCGGACCGCCCCGCCGTGGCGGAGCGGAGTGCCGTCGCCGCGTCCGCGGGTAACGTGACGGTCTTGCCCGCGCCGTTGACCATCGTGACGCCACCGGGCTTGACCTGCGGTGCCGCGACAGCCGTGCTCGTCGCCGACTGCGCCAACGCTGATACCGCGACCACGGCCAGCGCCAGCGTCATGATCTTTCTGGATCTCGTTTTACGTACGGTGGACAAGGTTTCCTCCCCTGATGCGTGGCGTTCGATCGCCGCCACGAAGAGGAGAGCCGGCCGAGCCGGGAGAAATACCTCGACCGGAGAACCGGGCCGTCGCACGGAAAGAATTGCCCCGGTTGGCCGAAGGCGTTACGGCACAAGGAGATCAACGCGCTCGACGCACGTACACAGAGTTTATCGCCTGCGCAAAGTATTCGACTGATCACTCCTTGTGAGTTACGTGGTGTCCGAGATGGTGTGCGACGAAGCCGGCACCGGCCCTGGCTCCAGGACCCGTCCGGCGTCGCGAACGCGCTCACCACGTTCGTCCGCGACCTCGCCGCCTCTGAGCGGACCGGTGGTCCCGGCGAACCCCGACGGGCGCGAAGCCGCGGTCGCTCAGCGCCCGTCGGCGGTGGCGCGCCGTTCCGTCACCCACCTCGCGACCTGCGTGCGCGAGGTGAACCCGAGCTTGGACAGGATGTGGTCCACGTGGGATTCGGCGGTGCGCTGGGCGATGACCAGCGTGGCGGCGATCTCACGGTTGGTCCGTCCTTCCGCGATGAGGCCCGCGATCTCGGCCTCGCGCGGGGTGAGCACGTCCGGGGCGGCCACGGCGGCCTGGCGGTGTCGTTGTTCCGGCATCGCCAGCGCCACCGCTTCCTCGGGTGAGCACCCGGCACCGGCCTCGTAGTGCCGGGCGAAGAGTTCGGGGCCGAGCTGCGCGCGGACCTGGGCCTCGACCTCGTCGTGGGCGAACCGGTGCATCGGGTCGTGCGCGATGGTGGCGCCGCTGCGCTCCACCACCGACATCGCCGCGCCCAGCAGCGTCGCCGCCCGCTCCCACCGGTGGTTGGCCGCCTCGCACCAGGCGATGACCTCGACGCAGAGGGCCAGCCCGGTCTGGTCGTCGACCGGCTGCCGCAACCGGATGCTCTCGTGCAGCAGCGGCAGGGCGCCGTCGGGGTCGCCGCGCCGCCAGAGGAGCACGCCCCGGAGCCACAGCGCGTAGGACTTGGACCAGTCGGCCCCGTGCTCTTCGCAGAACGCGAGGCACCGCCGCACGCGTTCCTCGGTGTGCTCGTCGTCGCGGTGCAGGCTGATCAGGGCCAGCTGGAACATGCAGTCGAACGCGCAGTGGAAATGACCGGGGCCCGCCCGCAGGTGCCATTCGAGTGCCTGCTCGAACAGCCGCTCGGACTCGTCGACGTCACCGTGCAGGAACGCGGCCAGGCCCTGGCACTGCCAGATCTTCGGGTAGAAGATGTTGGTCCGGTCCAGCTGTTCGGCCAGCGCGCGGCACTCGGCGAGCATGCGCTCCGGCGCGTCCTGTTCGCCGAGCAGGATCGCGAGGAAGCTGCGCACCCACAACGCCTTCGCGCGCACCGCGCTCGGCTCCTGGTCGGCCTCCAGCGCCCGGTCCAGCCAGGTCAGGCCCTCGCGCAGGTAGCCGGACGAGACCCAGTGGTAGGTCGGGCCCGCGACTTGCAGCGCGGTGCGGCCCTCGTCCGCGTTGAGGCAGAACTCGATGGCGGTCCGCAGGTTGGCGTGGTCGGCGCGCAACCGCAGCAGCCAGTCGACCTGCTGCGCGCCGAAGCACTCGGCCTCGTACCGCATCGACAGCCGCTGGTAGTGGTCGCGGTGACGGCGGCGGACCTCGTGCTCGCGCCCGGCCTCGGCCAGCTTCGCCAGGCCGTAGGACTGGATGGTCTCCAGCATCCGGAAGCGCGTCCGGGCGTCCGGCGGTTGCGCGAGGCGGGCGATGACCGACTTGTCCAGCAACGCGGCGACCAGGATGAGCACGTCCTCGCGCGGCACCTCGTCGTCGACGCACACGGCCTCCACCGCGTCGAGGTCGAAGCTCCCGGTGAACACGGACAGCCGCGTCCACAGCGCGCGCTCCTGCGGGGAGCACAGCGAGAAGCTCCAGTCGACGGCGGACTGGAGTGTCCGCTGGTTCGGGCGTGCGCCGCGCCGTCCCTCCTTCAGCAGCCGGAACCGGTCCGACAGCTGGTCGAGGATCTGCTCGGGCGTCAAGGCGGCCGTCCACACGGCGGCCAGCTCGATGGCGAGCGGCAGCCCGTCCAGCCGCCGGCAGATGGCCGTCACGGTGTCGCGGTTGGCGTCGGTCAGTTCGAAACGGGGTGCCGTGGCACGGGCCCGCTCGACGAACAGCCGCACGGCCCCCTGGCCGCCCCCGCCGTCGTCCGGTCCGACCGGGAGCGGGTCCACGTTCATGAGCTGCTCGCCGTTGACGCCGAGCCGCTGCCTGCTGGTGGTGAGGACCTTCAGCCCGGGGGCGAGCGGCAGGAGCGTGCCGAGCAGGGACGCGCACGCGTCGGGCAGGTGTTCGCAGTTGTCCAGCACGAGCAGGATCTGCTTGTCGGCCAGGTGCTCGGTCAGGCGCATCGTGGGGGAGGGGGACTCGTCACGCAGCCCGACGGCGCCGGCCACGATCCGCGGGAGCATCGTCGCGTCGGTGAGGGGAGCGAGTTCGACCAGCCACACGCCGTCGTGGAAGGCGCGGCGGACGGAGGCGGCGATCTGCAGCGCGAGCCGCGTCTTGCCCACACCCCCGGTGCCGGTCAGGGTGAGCACCCGGCTGGCGGACAACAGGCCCTTGGCCCCCGCGACTTCCCGGTGCCGATCGATGAAGCTGGTCAACGGCGCGGGCAGGTAGCCCAGCTGCCGTGTCCGATTGATGGTGGTCATGAGATGAACGAACCCTTCGGGAACCGCAAGATGGTTCCGCAAGGTTCAGTATGCGCCTCCGACTGCGCCCCTCGCCGCGCCCCTCAGCCCTGTTCGAACGCCATATCACGGGAGGTCGGCGTGCACGGCGCGGCGGGAGATCTGGCATTCCGACGGCGTTCTGACGGCGGTCGGGTCGGTCGAACGATTGTTCTGGTCATGCGGCTTTGCGCGACACTTCACGGTGCATTTCGTCGCCGCACATCACCCGGGCCCCTACGCTGATCGAGTACCTCGGCAAGAACCGGCCGGACGCGGGGGATTTCCCATGACGAAATCGACCATTCTGATCGCGGTGGAGAAAGCGGCGGTCGACAGCGCCGTGCCCGCGGCGAAGGTTGCCCAGGTGTGCGCGGAACTCCGTGAATGCGGGCACGAGGTGATGGTGGTGCATTCCGCCGTCGACGCGGTCTCGGCGATCACGTCGCAAGCCGACCTCGCCGCCGCCGTGGTCAGCTGGGAACTGGCCGGCGGCACGCTCCAGCCCGCCGACGCCGGCCGGCCGGTCGCCGGCGGGGTGTTGCGGATGCTGCTGGACCGGTTCTCCGCGCGGCTGCCCGTGTTCCTGCTGACCGACGGCGACTACAGCGAAGAGACGCCGCTGTGGGTCTCGGAGGTGATCAACGGCTGGATCTGGCTCCTGGAGGACACCCCGGACTTCATCGCGGGCCGGGTCGACTTCGCCGCGCGTCAGTACCTCGACCAAATCCTGCCGCCGTTCTTCCGCGAATTGCGCCGGTTCGACGACACCCACCCGTATTCCTGGCACACCCCGGCCCACGCGGGCGGTATCGCGTTCCTCAAATCACCGGTCGGCCGGGCGTTCTACGATTATTACGGTGAGCGCCTGTTCCGCACCGACATCTCCGTCTCGGTCGGCGAACTGGGTTCGCTGTTCGAGCACACCGGTCCGGTCGGCGACGCCGAGCGCAATGCCGCGCGGATCTTCGGCGCCGACGAGACGTACTTCGTCCTGCACGGCACGTCGACGTCGAACCGCATGATCATCCACAGCGCGGTGGCCAACGACGAGATCACCCTGCTCGACCGCAACTGCCACAAGGCGATCAACCACGGTGTCATCCTCGCCGGGGCCCGGCCCGTCTACCTGGTGCCCAGCCGCAACGGCTACGGCATCACCGGCCCCATCCCACCGCGGCGGCTGACGCCGGACGCGGTGCGCGCCCAGATCGAGCGGACCCCGCTCGCCGCGCGGGCGGTGAGCGCGGACCCGGTGTACGCCGTCATCACGAACTCGACCTACGACGGGCTGTGCTACGACACCGTCCGGGTCAAGGAACTGCTCGGCGCGTCCACCCGGATTCTGCACTTCGACGAGGCGTGGTTCGCCTACGGGCACTTCAACCCGCTGTACGCGCGGCGTTATGGGATGGCGGCCGACGGCTCCGCGCTACCCGACGCGCAGAGCCCGACCGTGTTCGCCACCCAGTCCTCGCACAAACTGCTGGCCGCGCTGTCCCAGGCGGCGATGATCCACGTGAAGTCGGGCGGCAAGGCGCCGTTCGACCGCGCCCGGTTCGACGAGACGTACATGATGCACGGCACCACGTCCCCGCTGTACCCGATGATCGCGTCGTGCGACGTCGCGGCGGGCATGATGGACGGCCCGGCCGGGCAGTGGCTGACCACCGAGGCGATCACCGAGGCGATCAGGTTCCGCCAGGCGATGATCCGGCTCGGCGGGCGGCTGGCCGACGCGGGGGACCGGCCGCCGTGGTTCTTCGGCGTCTGGCAGCCAGCCGAGGTCACCGACCCGGACACCGGCCGGCGGACCGCTTTCCACCAGGCACCGCTCGCCCTGCTGCGCACCGAGCCCGGTTGCTGGACGCTGGAACCGGACGCCGACTGGCACGGCTTCACCGACCTGGAGCCGGGCTTCTGCATGCTCGACCCGGTCAAGGTGACGATCACCTGTCCCGGTGTCGACGCGCGGGGCGATGTGTCGGGGTTCGGCATCCCCGCCCGCGTCGTGACCGCGTACCTGGAGACCCGGCGGATCGTCGTCGAGAAGACCGACGTCTACACGTTCCTCGTGCTGTTCTCCATGGGCATCACCAAGGGCAAGTGGGGCACGCTGCTCGATGCCCTCACCGACTTCAAGTACTTCTACGACAACGACACCGCGCTCGGCGACGTGCTCCCGGAGCTGGTGCGCGCGCACCCGGAGCGGTACGCCCGCCTGACGTTGCCGCAACTGTGCGCCGAGGTGCACGACTACCTGGCCGAGAGCAAGATCGTCCGACTGCTCAACGAGGCGTTCACCAGCCCGACGCCGCCGCCGGCCGTGATGACGCCCGGCGAGGCGTACCAACACTTCATCCGCGGCGAGACGGAACTCGTCGCGTTGGCCGACCTGGCCGATCGCGTGGTGGCCACCCAGGTCACCACCACCCCGCCCGGCATCCCGGTGTTGATGCCCGGCGAGCGGGTGGGCTCGCCGGAGAGTCCACTGCTGGAATACCTGCGCGTGCTGGAGGCCTTCGACCAGCGCTTCCCCGGATTCGCCAGCGAAACGCACGGCGTGCACCACGAAGACGGGAAGTACTGGATCAGGTGCGTCACCGAACAACGCTGATGACGAACCTGCGACGGCCGACCCGGTAGTCCCGCGCCACGGCCGCACCGGCGGCCGGTCATCCCGGAAGCAGTGGTCGCGGGTGCCTTCCGTCCGCACTGTGCGGAATCTTCTCCGGCCGACTCGGCATTCGCGGCGGTCTGCCGGGCATCCGGACTGCGGGGTGTCAGAATGCCGTGGCCACGCCGCTGCTTCCCTGAGTCGGAAGACGATGACACGACCCACCCGCCGACTGCGTCGCCGGTCCCGAGAGCGTCGAGCGAAGCGGGTCGACCAGGCCCGTCGCGGCGTCCTGTTCCTCAACCCACGCTCCGGCGGTGGCAGAGCCGAGCGTCTCGGTCTCGTCGACAAGGCCGTGGAGCTCGGGATCGGCACGGTCGTGCTCAGTCCCGGCGACGACCTGCGAGCGCTCGCCGAGGAGGCGGTGGCCCGGGGTGCCGACGTGCTCGGCGTCGCCGGTGGTGACGGCTCGCAGGCGCTGGTCGCCGATGTCGCACGGCTGCACGACGTCGCGTTCGTGTGCGTGCCCGCCGGCACCCGCAACCACTTCGCGCTCGACCTGGGCCTGGACCGCGACGACGTGACCGGCGCGCTCGACGCGTTCGGCGACGCGGTGGAGCGGCGCGTCGACCTGGCCATGGTCGGCGAGCGGGTGTTCGTGAACAACGCCTCGCTCGGCGTCTACGGCACGGTCATCCAGTCCGAGGGCTACCGCGACGCCAAGATGGCCACCGCCGCGCAACTGCTCCCGGAACTGCTCGGCCCGGGATCGGAATGGTTCGACCTGCGCTTCGCCCGTCCGGACGGAGCGATCGCGACGACCGCGGACGTTCTCATGGTGTCCAACAACGTCTACCGCCTCAACACCCTCGACGGCTTCGGGACGAGGACCCGCCTCGACGCGGGTGTGCTCGGCATCGTGACGGTGACGGTGAACCGCGTGCGAAGCCTGTCGGCGCTGCTCTCCGCCGACTCCGAGGGGCACGTGGAGCGGTACCCCGGCTACGGTGAGTGGGTGGTGCCGGAGTTCGAGGTCGACTCGGGGCGGAACTGCTCGACATCGGGATCGACGGCGAGGAGGACCAGGGCGCCTACAGCAAGTACGAGGTTCCGCCGGCGGACCGGAGCCCCAACGGCCTCTGCCGGTGGGCGGACTCCAACTACCCCAACGGTGTGAGGGCCTGACCCGAAGGGGCGTCCGGACTGACCGGGCACCCCTTCGACGCTCCAGTCCCTGCGACCTGTGTCCTATTTGGATAGATCTGCCGGCGGCCGGTGGTCCGGCAGTCGCCCGGTCGCGGTCGTCCGCGTCCAGGGAGCCGCCGCCGTCTCGATCACCCGACCGCCGGCCGCGACCTCCGTGCTCGCCCGGACGAACGCGGCCACCGGCCGCGACCGCGTCCGTTCGGGCCACGCCAACAGGATCGAGGTCCGCGGCGCGTCGAGCACCGGCACGCACACCACATCCGACCGCGCCTGGCGCCGCGCCGATTCCGGGATCACAGCGACCACCTGGCCCAGGGCGATCAGTTGCATCAGCTGCCCGCCGTCGCGCACCTCCGGGCCGCTCGCCTCTTCCGGACTCACTCCAGCAGCGCCGGTTCACTTCGAACACGGGTTTCATCACTCACACGAGTGGAATGCGGCACGACCGGTCGTCCCGATCGGACGGACGTCCGCCGTTGTGCTGCACTCAGGTGGAAGTTGTCAGTCGTGTGCTGGCGCTCCCGATTCGAGGAGGCTGTGATGTCTGTGCAGACTGCGGTTCGGTCGGTGGCGACACCGGAACAGCAAGTTGCGTTGGGCAGGTTGATGGCGGAGCCGGAGACTTCCGTCAGCGACGCGCCGCTGTACTCGCCGCAGGCGGCCGGTCTCGCTCTCCTGCTCGCACTCCTGTTGGTGTCCCCCAGTGTCCCCGAGGAGCCGAAGAAGAAGTGAAATTCGCGCCCACAGGCCGACGAACCGCTGCCACGGAGGGCTCCTGGTGACGACGGACGGCCGGATCGCGCAACTGTCCATCGCCGACGCGGCCGCCACGCTGGCCGGTCGCATCCTCGACGCCTTCCACGGTGACGAGTTCACCGGCCTTGCCGACCACGTGGACTCGTGTGCCGACCAGGTGGTCGCACTCGGGGCGGTCCGGCTGGTGGGTGCGGACGTCTTCGCGCCGCACCTGCTGCTGAGCCGCCCCTTGGCCGGGCGTGACGTCGCGGTGGTCGCCGACTCCTTCGCGTACTTCCCGGCGGTCGGCGAACCGGACACGCACGAGCGGCGGGTGACGGCCTGGCGCGACTGGGCGACGGCCACCGTGCTGACCCGCCTGGCCGGCACCGGCCCGGACGAGGCGGTCGTGTTCGCGCCACCGCCCGATACCGCCTCCGCGGTGCTCGGCCCGGCCGACGCCTGGCAGCAGTGGTCGGTGCACGTCGCACAACTGTCCCCGCTGGCGCTGCCCGAGGTCGGCGGCCCGGTCGTCGAGGCGGTCGGCCGTGAAGGGAAGGCGTTGGCGCGCGGCGCGGTCCGGGCCGTGCTGCGCCGGGACTACGTCAACGCCGCCCGGCTGGCCCGCTGGGTGGCACTGCTGAGCCACTCCGGCACCCGCCTGCCCCTGGATCCCGTGCTGTTGGTGGAGCAGATCCGGCTGCACGGCGGCACCGGGCCGCGGCTGCTGTTGGACCTCGCCGTCGCCCGGCACCAGCTGGGAATTGAGCCCGCATGAGCACGGCGGTCGCCCACGCGGCGCACGAGATCAGCAGTCGCGCGATCACGTGGCTGCACGCCAACAGGCACCTGGGCGGCTTCCCGTCCGAGACCACCGCCGACCTGGGCGATCCCGACAGCGTCTACAAACCGCTCAGCGAGACCGTCCTGCTGTCGTCGCTCGTGCTGCGCGAGGGCGTCGCCGGACCGGGTGAAGCGCAGCACGCCCGTGAACTGCTGGACTTCGCCTGGCAGCAGGTTCGCGAGGGCGACCTGCTCTACGAGCGCCAGCTCCGGCACTCCGTGCTGACCGACCCGCTGGAGACCTACGCGCACTTCGCCCGCAGCGGCAAGCGGCACGAGGGCCTGGAGGAACTCCTGGCGCACAGTGCGGCGCTCGGCGCACTGACCGAGGTGATGCCCAACCGGCGGCTGGCCGTGGCCAACGCGCGGCGGATCGTGGGCATCGGCGACGGCGAGGACTGGGCGGAGTTGACCCGGGTGACCTGGCTGGGCGCCACTCCGCAGCCGTGGGCCATCGACTGGATGACCGGCTACTGCCTGACCCACACGGTCTTCCACCTCACCGACTGGGGCGCGCGGCCGGAGGACATGCCCGAGGACCTGGCGGACTACGTCGCCACCTGGCTCCCGGTGTGGATCGACATCTGGTCGGAGGTGGAGCAGTGGGACCTGGTGGCAGAGCTGCTGATCGTCGGTGTCTGCCTGCCCGAGCCGCTGTTCCAGGAGGCGGACTGGAAGCGGCTGGCGGGCGTGCAGCACGCCGACGGATTGGTGCCGCGTGACGGTGCTCCCGTGGACGACGACCCCCTTCAGCGCTTCTCCGACCAGCAGCACCCGACCATCGTCGCGGCTATCGCCGGGACGCTCGCGCTCTCACGCCTGCTGAGCACGTGACGACATCGAACGTCCGGCGACACGTCGCCGAGATCGTCACCCCGCTGCTGTGGGCGGCGCCGGGCGCGAGCGGGGCCGCCGTCGCCGCCCGGTGCGGTGACCACGAACTGCTGCTGGCCTCCGGCGCCACCGCACGCGACGGCACGCGGCCGGTGCGGTCGGACACCCGGTTCGAGATCGGCTCGCTGACCAAGACCTTCACCGGGCTGCTGCTGGCCGAAATGGTCGCCCGCGGCGAGGTGCGCTACGACGACCCGATCGGCCGGTACCTGCCGCTGCGGTCCGACGGGCTCGACCGGATCACGCCGGCGCACCTCGCCACCCACACGTCCGGTCTGCCGCACCTGCCGCCAGGCCTGCTGCTCTCCGCCGTGCCCGCCTGGTTCAGCAACCCCTACCGCGCGTTCGGTCCGGACGAGGTGCTCGCGGCGTTGGGGCGTACCCGGCTGCGGTCGACGCCCGGCGCATGGGTCCGGTACTCGAACTACGGGGTCGGTGTGCTCGGCGTCGTGCTGGCCCGCGCCGGCGGCCGGCCGTTCGAGGAACTGCTCGCCGATCGCGTGCTGCGTCCCCTCGGCCTGGCGGACACCGGGTGTTCGGGGGTGGACCAGGCCACCGGGTACTGGCACGGCAGACCACGGCCACCGTGGCGGATGCCCGGCCTCCAGTCCACCGCCGCGTTGCGCTCGACGGCGGCGGACATGCTGCGCTACCTCACCGCCCACCTCGCCCCGCACACGACGCCGCTGTCCACGGCCCTCGCCGAGGTCGTCCGCCCGCGCGTCGCCGTGCCCGGCTCCGACTACCGCCTCTGCCTGGTGTGGAACCACCGCGCGCGACCCGGCCACGCGCTGCTGTTCCACTCCGGGGGCACCCGCGGGTTCACCTCGTTCGCGGGCTTCAGCCCACAGGCCGGCGTCGCCCTGGTGACGCTGACCAACGCGGGCCCGACCCTGCGCAGCACGTTCGTCCAGCGGTCCTACGAAGCGTTGCGCTCGCTGGCCGGGGAGTGAGGGCCGGGGGACTCAGGTGGTTCGTGCGCCGAGTGACCGGTCATCCCTTCGCTGATCCTTCGTCAGGGTGGTCGGCGTCCGGGCGGGCGACCAACGACCACAGGTAGCTCAACGCCTCGCCGTGCGGCTCGTCGCGCTCGATGAACTCGGCCAGCAACGCGGTCATGCGCTCCCTCAGCTCGGCCTGCGACTCCGCACCCAGCCTCAGCACGCCACGCCCGGTCTCGCGGTTGGCGTCGGGTCCCGCTTCCAGGAGTTCGGCGCGGTGCGCGGCGAGCAGGGCCAGGTCGACCTGGCGGGCCAGGTCCTCGCCGGACTCGTCGGCCAAGCCGAGCCGCCAGGTGCGACCGGTCGCGCGGTACGGGCGTTCCAGGGCTCCTCGCGTGCCGCTGCGGACCGGTTCGGCGGCCAGGAAGTCGGTCCTCACCAGCGCACGGACGTGCCGCAGCACGGTCGCCGGGGCCACGCCCAGCCTCTGCGACAGCTCCTTGTTGGTCAACGACCGGTCCCAGCACAGCCGCAGGATGCGCCAGCGCAACGGGTGTGCGAGCGCCTTCAGTTCGGCGACCGTCGCATCGCGAGGCGACTCGTCCGACACCGACGGCGTCGGCTCACGGGGTTCGGTGGGGCGATCGGGCAGGGCCGGCACCTGCGGAGGTTAACCCACCCGGTGTTGCCGCGCCCAGGAGTGATTTGCTTAACTGCTACCGATTGCAACAAGTGAAATCACTGGGGGAGTCATGGACGATCTCGCCGCACGGGTCGGCGCCCGGGTCCGCGAGTGGGATGCCGAACTGCCGGCCGAACTGGCGTGGGTCGCGCAGCCCAGCGTGAGCCGCACTGGTGCGGGCATGAGGGCGGCGGCGCACGGCGCGGTGCCGCGCGCGATCGCGGAGGTGGGGCGATGAGCTGGACCGACTTCGAGTGGCTGTCCGGCGCGGAACCGAGCCCGGACGGCACATCGGTCGTCTACGTGAGCGACCTGTCCGGCCGGCCCCAGCCGTGGGTGCTGCCCCTGGACGGCGGGTCGGCGCGGCTCGTCGAGGTGCCCGGCTCGGTCCGCCGCTGCCTGTGGCGGCCGGACGGCGCGCGGCTGCTGGTGGTCGTCGACCCGGACGGCGGCGAGGACCACCGGCTCGCCGAGGTCGACCCGGACACCGGCGCGGTGGAGTGGCTGGTGGCCGAGAACGGCGTGCGGTGCGAGGTCGGCCCCCCTTACGGGCACACCGGCCGGCCCTACAGCGCCGACGGCGCGCTCCTGGCCTACGCGAGCAACGCGCGTGATCGCGAGGTGTTCGACGTGTGGGTGCGAGACCTGCGCACGGGCGCCGAGCGGATCGTGCTGCACGGCGACGACCGGTACCTGCCGATGGGCTTCTCCCCAGACTCCCGGTTGCTGCTCGTGCTGCGCCTGCACCAGAACACCGAGCACGACCTGTTCGTGTGCGACCTGGTCGACGGCACGACCCGCCGGGTCACCCCCGACGGCGGCCCGGCGAAGCACCATCCGGTGGCCTGGCTGCCCGACTCGTCGGGCTTCTACCTGTGCACCACGTGGGACCGAGGCTTCCTCGGCTTGGCGGCGCTGAGCCTGGCCGGCGAGCTGACCTGGGTCGACGCGCCGGAGTCCGATGTGGAGGGCGCGGCGCTGTCGCCGGACGGCACGACCCTGGCGTGGGGCGTCAACGAGGACGGGTACACGCGGCTGCGGTGGGCCTCGGTCGGAGGCGTGGCGCGAGACGTCGAGGGGCTGCCGCCCGGTGTCGCGGTGACCGAGTTCGGGTTGGACGGGCACGTCCTGCGGTTCACCCCAGCGGGTGAACTGCTGGTGCAACTCGGCCGGCCGGACGCGGCGACCGACCTGTTCCTGGTCGACCTGCCGCGCGGCGCGGCCCGTCGGCTCACGGACGCGGGCGCGGGTCTTCCCGACGGGATGGTGGTGCCCGAGGTCCTTCGGGTGACGAGCGCGGATGGCGAGACGGTGCCGTTCCTGCTGTACCGGCCGCACGGTGCGAGCGGCGAGCGACCCGTGCCGCTGGTGGTGACCGTGCACGGTGGGCCGGAGGTCCAGTCGCAACCGACGTTCTTCCCCCTGGTGCAGGAGCTGCTGACCCGTGGCATCGCCGTGGCGGCCCCCAACATCCGCGGGTCGTCCGGGTACGGGATGCGCTACCAGCGGTTGATCTACCGCGACTGGGGCGGCGGCGACCTGGAGGACCTGGAGGCAGTCGTGCGGCGCCTCCGGGAACTCGACTGGGTGGCCGGGGACCGGCTCGGCGTGCACGGCGCGTCGTACGGCGGGTTCGCCGTGCTGGCGTGCCTGACGATGCTGCCCGGGCTGTGGCGCGCCGGGGTAAGCGAGTGCGGGTCGTCGGACCTGATCAGCGACATCCGGTCGTTCCCGCCGACCTGGCGCAAGCGGGCCAAGGACTGGATCGGCGACCCCGACGACCCGGCCGACGTCGCCGCGATGACCGCCCGCAGCCCGCTGGAGCACGCCGACCGGGTGGTCGCGCCGGTGCTGATCATGCACGGCGAGAACGACACGCGGGTGAACCCCGAGGAGTCGGAGCGGATGTACCGACGGCTGCGCGAGCTGGGCAAACCAGCCAAGCTGGTGATGCACCCCGGCGTCGGGCACGACATCGACCGGGCCGGGCTGGCTGCGACCGTGGACCTCGTCGCGTCCTGGTTCGCCGACCACCTCCGGTAGGGAGAACCGCTCCTGAGTACCGCAACGGCACTTGTGCGAGTGGGTAGCCGCGTCGTTCGTAGTGGCTGAGGCGGGCTTGGTGTCGGCGTCGTCGGCGCCAACACGACCAGGACCAGACGTGGCCGGCGTCCGACTGTGGCCGACCTGTCCGAAGTGGACCCGCGTCGGCCGGCCGCCACCGGCCTTGCGGCGCGGCGCGGGACAGCCCCTCCCGCGCCGGCAGAGGCGCGGGAGGGTCGTCGCGACGATCAGGCGGCTGCGGGGCCTTGGTAGGTGGCGCTGCCGAAGCCGAGGATCGGGTAGCCGACGATCCCGAACAGCCAGAGGCCGAAGAAGCCGAACGCGCCGCTCTTGCCGAACGACTTCGCCAGGTCGAGCGCGATGATCACCGAGATGACGATGTTGACCAGCGGGATGAGGAGCAGGATCAGCCACCAGCCCGGGCGGCCCACGATCTTGAGCTGCACGTAGATGTTGTAGAACGGGATGATCGCCGCCCAGCCGGGCTTGCCCGCCTTCGTGAAGATCTTCCACGTGGCCGCGATCAGGAAGATACCGATCGCGAGGCCGATGATGCCCGGGATGATGCCGACGGACGAGTCGTTCTGGTCCACTGGGGAGTTTCCTTCCGACAACCAGCGGAGGTGCGGGCGCTGTTCGCCCGCACCGGGGATTCCCACCGGTCACGGCGCGGGACTTTTTCAGCCGGCGGGCCTGGCCGTGGCATGTTGACCATTTCGTAAGCCGTTCGAGACCAGTCTAGTGCCTGGCGGGTGTGCGGCAACTCGCTCGTGCGTTGCCGGGTGACTACGTCGGCTCGCCTTGGAGGTGCGGGGCCGGGGTGACGGCGGCGATCCGGAGGCGGTTCTCGGACACCGCGGTCCACACGCCACCCGCGTGGCCGATCCAGACCCGTCCGCCGTCCCACGACGCCAGCGCCTCGTCGTCCGCGGCGGGCGGGCTGTTACTCCAGCTTCTCGAACAGGAACTCGTGCTTGAGGAACGAGGTGTCGTACTCGTGGCCGGGGTAGGGCGGGATGAGTTGGGAGGCTTGGAAGAGCCGCCAGCCGTCGCGCAGGGCGTCGGTCCCGGTCTCGTACGGCGGGTCGTCGCTGTCTCCGGTCGTCGGGCGGGTACGTCCGGTGCCGTCGTAGGACGACCAGCCGACGACCCGGTCGTCGAGTGACGACGTGGACAGGTAGAGCACCAGTACTCGTTGCTTCACGCGGTCCTCCCGGGACGGTTGCTCACACGGGTCGCCCAGTACTCGATGTCGAAGGTGTCGTCGTCGGTCAGGGCACGCCACAGCGCAACCCTGTTGTAGATCTCCAGGCGTCCGGTCGCCTGCTCGTACCAGGGGAAGGTGGTCGACAGTTCGGCCACGACGGCGGGGTCGTCCAGATCGCTGGTGTCCCAGAGCCGGATCTGGGGCGTGGTGGGGTTGAACCTGATCTTGAACATGTACCGGCGGTGTGCGGAGTCGTTGCGCCTGCCGCCGTGCCAGATGCCGTGGTGCAGCAGCAGTACCGTGCCGGGCGGGCAGGTCAGTCGGATCTGTCCGCGCAGGTTCTGATAGCGCCCGGTGTCGGTTTCGTTGGTGAGGCGCAGGTGGCTGCCGGGGACGAGGAGCGTGCCGCCCATGTCCCGGGTGACTTCGTGCGGGTAGTACATGAGCTGCACGTCGAACGCGTCGCGCCGGGTGTCGATGATCGCGTCGCCGTGGAGGGGTTGGGCGCTGCCTTCGTTCGGCTCGCGCACGTGGACGGCGATGTGGTCGACGGTGGGGTCCGGGCCGACGAGGCTGCGTAGCGCCCCGGCGACGGGTGGCAGATCGACGAGACGGCGGGCGAACGAACCGTCCGGGAACGCCTCTTTCACCGCGGTTCCGTACGGCACTCCGGGGATGCCGTTCTCCATGGCTTCCCTGGCCACGGTGTTGAGGTCGTCGGGCACGACCGAGTCCAGGCGGAGGAAGCCCTGTGCCGCGAACCGTGCCATCAGCACCGAGGAGAGCAGGTGGCTAGTGGTTTCCATGCGTCAGACGGTAGAAGCGGATGGCCTGCGATGTCGTGGGTTGTGCTCACCATTAGTGGTAATTTTTCACCATGGAGCAGGTGACGGTCCGGCTCGACGTGCCACCGGTGGTGGTGAACCTCGGGGTGGGTGTGCACGGCGTCGGCAACCGTCGTGACGAGTTCCTGTTGCCCGAACTGTGGCAGCTGCACCTGTACGGCTACACCGCCGAGCTGACCGTCGGCGGCACGACGCACCCCATCCGCCAGGGGCACGTGAGCCTCGTTCCGCCTGGGGCGCAGGTGTCTTACCGGTACCGGGGCCGGTCCGAGCACCTCTACGCACACCTGCGCCTGCCCGGGAAGGGCGAGGCGCTGACCGTGCCGGTCATGCAGGACGCCGGCGCCGACACACCGCTGCTCGCGGGCCTGTTGCGGCACGCCATCGCCGTCGCCCCCTCGGTGCCGGCCATGGCCGCGGCGGAGGTGTGGACCGTGCTGTGGCGGGTGGCCCGTCTGACGGCGTCCGGGAAACCGCACAGCGCGGTGGGCGCCGCGATCGCACACATCGAGGCGAACGTCTCCGAACCACTGGCCGTCCCCGACATCGCCGCAGCGGCAGGAGTGTCACACAACCACCTGACCCGCCTGTTCCGCGCCGAGACCGGGGACACCGTGGTCGCCTACATCCGACGTCGCCGCCTGGAACGGGCACGCCACCTCCTGCGCGAGTCGACGTTGCCCATCCCCGCTGTCGCGGCGGCGGTGGGCTTCACCGACCTCCAGTCCTTCAACAAAGCCTGCCGCCGCGAACTCGGCGCTCCACCACGCGCCGTACGAGCCGGAGTGCGTCACGTCACGACCGACACGCGGCCATCGCGGAGCCGGTGACCGCCGGCTCCGCGGCTCTCGGGCCATCGACACTGGCGACCTTCGTCACGGAGCGCATGGATCGGTACCACCTACTCCGCGAGTGCCTCCGGACGGGAGTTGCGGCACGTCGAACGTCCGAGTGTGCGCGCAGGCGGCCGGCCGAATCGGAAGAACGCCTGGTCTTGGTGTGGGTCAGCGCCAGCCGAGGGCGGGGGCGACGTGGGTGAGGATGTTGTCGAGCACGTGCGCGTTGTAGTCGACGCCGAGTTGGTTGGGCACTGTCAGCAGCAGCGTGTCGGCCTCGGCGATCGCCTCGTCCTCGGCCAGCTGTTCGGCCAGGGCGTCGGGTTCGGCGGCGTAGGTGCGGCCGAAGATCGCCTTGGTGTCGGCGTCGATGTAGCCGATCTTGTCGGTGCTGTCGCCGTCGTGGCCGAAGTAGGCGCGGTCGAGGTCGGAGGTGAGGGCGAAGATGCTGCGCGAGACGGAGACGCGTGGCTCGCGTTGCCACCCGGCTTCCGACCACGCTTTGCGGAAGGCCCGGATCTGCTCGGCCTGCTGCACGTGGAACGGTGCCCCGCCCTCGTCGTTCTTGAGCGTCGAGCTCATCAGGTGCATGCCCTGCTTGGCCGCCCAGACGGCGGTGGCGTTGGAGCCCGCACCCCACCAGATCCGCTCGCGCAGCCCCGGTGAGTGAGGCTCGACGCGCAGCAGGCCGGGCGGATTGGCGAACATCGGACGCGGGTTGGGCTGGGCGAAGCCCTCGCCCTCCAACACGGTCAGCAACACCTCGGTGTGCTTGCGGGCCATGTCGGCGTCCGTGTCGCCCTCGCCGGGCCGGTAGCCGAAGTAGCGCCACCCGTCGATCACCTGCTCCGGCGACCCCCGGGAGAGGCCGAGTTGGAGCCTGCCGCCGGCGATGAGGTCCGCGGCGCCGGCGTCCTCGGCCATATACATCGGGTTCTCGTAGCGCATGTCGATCACGCCGGTGCCGATCTCGATGCGTTCTGTCTTGGCGCCGATCGCGGCCAGCAAGGGGAACGGAGAGGCCAGCTGCCTCGCGAAGTGGTGCACCCGGAAGTAGGCGCCGTCGACGCCGAGTTCCTCCGCGGCCACGGCGAGGTCGAGGGCCTGCAACACCGCGTCCGATGCCGACCTCGTCCGCGAGTGCGGGCCGTCGGACCAGTGCCCGAAGGACAGGAAACCGATTTTCTTCACGCCCGTGCAACGCCCCCACCGCACTGATTGATTCCTCAACTACCCACCGGTCGACCCTGTGGGGGTCCAACCGGCATGACTGGCTCTGGCGCCCTGGTCGGCGGGGGCGCTGTTGGCGGCGGCGCGGTATTGCGCCTGCGGGACGCCCGGGGATACGTTGCGTAGTGGTGTCGATGCGGTATGGATATGCCTGGGGTTGACGATGGTCATGACGCGCCGCATGGCGGTTTTCGCGGCTCTCGCACTGACAGCGCCGCTCACACCCGCGCTGTCGGCCGTCGCCGATGCGAACGCGTCACCGAACGCGGTCGTCGTGTGGGACATCAACGCGCAGACCGCCATCTGGGACATCGCGCAGCAGGCGCCGCCGCAGGTCGCCGGACGCGGTTTCGCGATGGTCAGCGGCGCGGTCTACGACGCGGTGAACGCGATCGCCGGCACGCCGTACGAGCCCTACCTCGTCGCACCGCGAGCCAACGGACGCGAGTCGACGGACGCCGCCGTCGGCACGGCCGCCTACCGGGTGCTGGACGCCATTTTCCCGGCACAGCAGGAAAGACTGCGCACGCAGTACCACGAGTGGCTCGCCGGCATCCCGGACGGACCGGCGAAGCGCGGCGGCGTCCGGGTCGGCGCCCGGGCAGCCGCCGCGATGATCACGGCACGGCAGGACGACGGCGCCTTCGACCCCCGGCCCTGGACCGTCGGCACCGAGCCAGGTCAGTACCGCCCCACTCCGCCGGGCTTCGAGAACACGGGCGCCTGGGTTGGTTTCCTGAAGCCGTTCGCCATTCCGGACGCGACGATGTTCCGCACCCCCAGGCCGCCGGCGGTCACGAGCCACGCCTACACCCGCGATTTCAACGAGGTCAAGCGCCTGGGCTCGGCGACGAGCACCGTCCGCACCGCGGACCAGACCGATGCGGCGCTCTGGTGGCACGACCGGCGTTCCGTCAGCTGGGGGATGAAGCGCGACCTCGCCGTCACCCAGAGACTCAGCGTGCTGGAGACCGCGCGCTTCTACGCACTGGCGGACTTCACCGGCACGGACGGCGCGATCGCCTGCGCGAACGACAAGGAGTTCTGGCACTTCTGGCGGCCGATCACCGCCATCCGGTCCGCCGACACCGACGGGAACCCCGCCACCACGGCCGACCCCGAATGGACTCCACTGGTGGTCACCCCGCCGAATCCCGACTACCCCTCCGGCCACACCTGCCGCACCGCCGCGCAGATGACGGCGTACAGGCACTTCTTCGGCCGGGACAGTGTCTCCTTCAGCGCGTTCAGCGTCGACAGCGGCACCACGCGACACTTCGACAGCTTTTCTCAGGCGACCGCCGAAGTCGTCGGAGCACGCATCTGGGCCGGCATCCACTTCCGCTCCGCGGACGTCGACGGCACCACACTCGGCACGGCCGTCGGCAACCACATCACGAAGCGCTACTTCCAGCCGCGTCGATAACTTGCCGGACCTGAACTCGACGGCCCGTCGCTCGCGGGCGGCCCACGGACGCGTCCAGGGAGCCCTCGACGGGTCGCGCGGCGTCGGAAGAATTCGAACGCATTTCACGCGGTTATCACACGGGTGATGACTCCCGCACATTCAGAACCCGGAATCGGGATCAGCGGGCACCTGGTGTTAGTCCACCGCGCCGTCTCACTTCGAGCGCGGGAGTGGTCGATCGGCATATTCGCCCTCATCTGGCATGCAGCAAGTCACCCGTCGGCTGTTCCGTCAAGCCACTCGCTTGACCTGTGTGAACAGCGCAGCGTGACGGCCACGGCGGAATTGGTCTGGACGGGTGGTCTCCCGGTGGCGGGTGGAAGCCCGCCGGTCCGTCTGGCAGCATGGCGATTGCCGCAAGCAGGAAATTATCACGGGAAATCGGCTGGTGATGTGGCGCCGACACCCGTGTCGGGATGGGCGCACATAGGGTCGTGTGCGCGTTCGTCCGCGCAGCGGTTTCAAGGGACGCAGCGGTTTCAGGGGGATTTTTTGCGCCAGGAAAACCTGCCGACGGGGCTCATCCACGCGCTGATCGAGCGACAGGTCGGGATATCTCCGGATGCGGAGGCTTTTCACAGCGGAACGACCGCGGTGACGTACCGGGAACTGGAGGCGCGGGCCAACCGGTTGGCGCGTTTCCTGCTGGCGCGCGGTCTGCGTCGCGAGGACCGGGTGGGTGTCTTCCTCGACCGCGGACCCGATCTGGTGGTCACGCTGCTGGCCGTGCTCAAGGCGGGTGGCTGCTACGTCCCGCTCGACCCGGACTACCCCGCCGAACGCGTCGCCTACATGGCCGACGACTCCTCGGCGCGGCTGATCGTGACCGCCGAGCACCTGCGTGGACGGGTGCCGGAGACCGGGGCGGAGGTGGTCTGCCCCACGCCGGGCGACCTGGCCGGGCTCTCCGACGCGCCCCCGGAGGTGGGCGGGGAACCGGGTGACCTCGCCTACCTGATCTACACCTCCGGGTCCACCGGCCGCCCGAAGGGCACGGCCATCGAGCACAGGTCGGCGGTCGCCCTGCTGCACTGGGTGCGGGAAGCCTTCACCGCGCGCGAGTTGGACGGCGTCCTCGCGGCGACTTCCGTGTGCTTCGACCTGTCGGTCTTCGAGATCTTCGGTCCGCTGGCGTGGGGCGGCCGGTTCATCCTCGTCCGCAACGTGCTGGAGCTGGGCGCCACACGCGGTGTGCGGCTGGTGAACACGGTGCCGTCGGCGATGGAGGAGCTGATCGCCGCCGGCGAGGTGCCCGACGGGGTCGAGACCGTCTGCCTCGCCGGCGAGCCGCTGACCGAGGCGCTGGCGAAGCGGGTGTGGCAGCTGCCCTCGACGCGCAGGCTGCTCAACCTGTACGGCCCGTCGGAGGACACCACCTACTCGACGTGGGCCGAGGTGCCCGCGGACCACTCCGGTCCGCCGCCGATCGGCCGCCCGCTGCCGCACACGACCGCGTACGTGCTCGACGAGTCCCGGCGCCCGGTCCCCGAGGGCGAGGTCGGCGAGCTGTACCTGGCCGGGGCCGGGCTGGCGCGCGGCTACCTGGGCCGTCCCGAGGAGACCGAGGCCCGGTTCCTGCCCGATCCGTCCGTCCCCGGCGGGCGCGTGTACCGCACGGGCGACCGGGTGCGGCTGCGGCCCGACGGCCAGTTGGAGTTCCTGGGTCGGCTGGACGACCAGGTGAAGGTCCGCGGCTACCGGATCGAACTGGGCGAGGTCACCGCCGCGCTCGTGGCGTGCGACGGGGTGCGCAACGCGGCCGCTTCCGTCGTGCACGACCCGTCCGGGCACCCGCGGCTGGTCGGCTACGTCCTGGGCGACACCGTCGACGGCGTGCTGGACCGGCTGCGCGAACGGCTCCCCGCACACCTCGTGCCCTCGGTGCTGGTCCGGGTCGACCGGCTGCCCACGACACCGAGTGGCAAGGTCGACCGGGCCGCGCTGCCCCCGCCACCGTGGCACGCGGGTGAGGACGCCGACGCGGGCGGGGATTCCGTGGACGCCGCGGTGACCAGGGTCTGGCGCGAGGTGCTGGGCGACCCCGGCTCCGACTTCTTCACCCTCAACGGCGACTCGCTGCAGGCCACCCGGATCGTCACGCGGCTGCGCGCCGAGCTGGGCGTCACCCTGCCGCTGACCGCGGTGTTCGACCTGCCGAGCGTGGCGGAACTGGCCGCCGCGGTGCGCGGTGCTCCCACCGCCGGCGCGCGGGTCGCACCGGCTCCCGAGGCGGGACCGCACCCGTTGACCTCCGCGCAGCAGCGGCTGTGGTTCCTGCGCCGGCTGCGCCCCGACGACGCCTCCTACCTCGGCGTGTTCCGGATCGGGATCGACGGGCCGCTCGACGTGCCGCTCCTGGTCGAGGCGCTGGGCGACGTGGTCGCGCGGCACGACGCGTTGCGCACCAGCTACCACTTCGAGGACGACGAGCCGGTGCAGCGGGTCCACCACCGCGTGCCGATCTCGTTGCGACCGGCGGGCGCCGGCCCGATCGACCTGACCCTTCCTCCGCCGGCCAGGTTCTCCCTCGACGGTGACGTGCTGGTGGCGGAGGTCGAGCACATCGCCTTCGACGCCTGGTCGTTCGGCGTGTTCGTCCGCGAGCTCGGCCGGTGCTACGAGGCGCGGCTGGCCGGACGGCGGCCCACCGCCCGCCCGCTGCCCTCGTCGGTGGAGATCGCGTCGCGGCAGCGGAGGTGGCTGGACTCCCCGGACGGGCGGGCCGCCCTGGACGAGCTCGCCGGACGGGTCGCCGACGCGCCCCGCCTGCTGCGGTTGCCGACCGACCTGCCCCGCCCCGCCGAGGCGGGCACCGCGGGCGGTCACCTGTTGGAGACGCTCGACGACGACCTGGGTCGACAGGTCGCGGCCTTCGCACGGCAGCACCGGGTGAGCACCTACATGGTGGGGCTCGCCGCGTTCGCCGCGTTGGTGGCCTCGTGGTCGGGGCAGGAGGACCTGGTCATCGGTTCGGCCTTCTCCGGGCGCACCAGCACCGACTCGGAGGACGTGATCGGCTGCTTCGTCAACACGGTGCCGCTGCGCCTGACCGTCACCCCGGGCACGTCGTTCCGCGAGCTGCTGGCGGCGGTGCGGGAGGAGGCGCTGTTCGCCCTGGCCCACCAGGACGTGCCGTTCGAGCGGGTGGTCGAGCGGCTGCGCGTGCCGCGGACGCTGGCGCACAACCCGCTGGTCCAGGTCGCCTTCGGGGTGCAGAACGCGGGGCGGGCCGAGTACCGGGGGGACGTGGTCGCGCTCGACGGCGCGGAGGTCGAGTCCGGCCACGCCCGGCTCGACCTGACGCTGTGGCTGGAGGAGCGCCCCCACGGCCTCACCGCGTTGTGGACCTACCGCACCGACCTGTTCCACCACCACACGGCCACGAGCCTCCACCGGCGCTACGCGGCGCTGCTCCGGCGCGTGGTCACACAACCGGACCGACCGACATCCGATATCCACGGAGAGCTGATGCCTGAGGACAAGCCGACCGCACCGGTCATCCGCCGCAGGTCCGCGAGTCGATCGCTGGTGTCCGTGCGGCAGGACTGGCGGGACACCACCCTGCCCGCGCTGGTCATGGCGAACGCGCCCGGCGCGGACCTCGCCGCGTGGGTCAAGGACAACCGCGACCGCATCGACGAACTGGCGCACCACGGGGCCGCCGTGCTGTTCCGCGGCTTCGAGGTGCGCGAGCCCGCCGATTTCCGGGCCGTCATGAGCGCCCTGTCAGACGACGTGCTGGACTACGGCGAGCGCTCGTCGCCGCGCAGCCGGGTGTCCTCCGGTGTCTACACCTCGACCGAGCACCCGCCCGACCAGCCGATCGTCCTGCACAACGAGCAGTCGTACACGCTGAACTGGCCCGTCCGGATCGTGTTCTTCTGCCAGACGCCGCCGACCTCGGGCGGCCGCACACCGCTGGCGGACAGCCGCCGGGTGCTCGCCGCCCTCACACCGTCCACAGTGGACAAGTTCGAGCAGCTGGGCGTGAGCTACGTGCGCAACTACCTGCCGGGTATCAGCCTGCCCTGGCAGGAGGCGTTCCAGACCGAGCACCGCGAGGGCGTGGAGCGGCACTGCCTCGACAACGACATCGAGTTCGAGTGGATCGACGACGAGCACCTGCGGACCCGGCAGCGCCGTGACGCCGTGCACCGCCACCCGGTGACCGGTGAGCGGACCTGGTTCAACCACGCGTTGTTCTTCCACGTCAGCTCGCTGCCGGGGGAGGTGGCCGAGGGCCTGCGCGCGGCGCTGCCCGACGAGCACCTGCCTTACAACACCTACTACGGCGACGGCAGCCCCATCGAGGAGGACGTCCTCGCCGAGCTGCGCGCCGCCTACCAGGCCGAGACGACGTCGTTCGACTGGGAGCGGGGTGACGTGCTGCTGGTGGAGAACATGCTGGCCGCGCACGCACGCGAGGCGTTCGAAGGTCCGCGGCGCATCCTGGCCGCCATGTCGGACCCGATCAAGAAGGCGGTGCTCGACCGATGACCGGCCCCGGACCCCGCCGCCGCACCGGCGGCCCGTCCCGCACCACCGAACTGGTGAAGCGGCACCCCGTGCACGACGAGCCGTTCCTGCTCCAGATCGACGCCACCGCGCCGGGCATGGACCTCACGGCCTGGGTGAACGGCAACCGCGGGCAACTGCACGACGACCTGGACCGCTACGGCGCGCTGCGCCTGCACGGCTTCGCGGTGGACGACGCCGCCGACTTCAGCCGGGCCGCCCGCGCGTTCTCCGGTGACCTGCTCGGCTACCTCGAACGCGCCGCCCCGCGCACGGAGGTGGCGGAGGGGGTGTTCACCTCCACCGAGTTCAACGCCGAGCAGTGGATCCCCTTCCACCACGAGATGTCGTACTCGCACAACTGGCCCAGCAGGCTGTACTTCTACTGCGAGATCCCGTCCGGCGAGGGCGGCGCGACACCGGTCGCGAGCGAGCGGGCGGTGTTCCCGAAGATTCCCGCCGAGGTCCGGGAGCGGTTCGCCCGCGACGGGGTGCGCTATGTCCGCAACTACGGGCCGCACCTGGACCTGCCGTGGCAGGAGGTGTTCCAGACCTCCGACCGCGCGGAGGTCGAGGCGTACTGCAAGGCCTCGGGCACCGAGTTCACCTGGGTCGGCGAGGACGACCTGCGCACCACCGCCGTGCGCCAGGCCACCGCCGTGCACCCGCGGACCGGGGAGGTGGTGTGGTTCAACCACGCCCACCTGTTCCACGTGTCCAACATGCCCGCCGAGGTGTCCCGGGCGCTCATCGCCGAGTACGGCGTGGAAGGCCTGCCCCGCAACGCCTACTACGGCGACGGGACCCCCATCGAGGACGAGGTCGTCGAGTTGATCAGGAACCTCTACCAGGAGGCGTCGGTGTCGTTCGGCTGGGAGCGCGGCGACGTGCTGGTGGTGGACAACTTCCTCGCCACGCACGCACGTGAGCCCTTCGCCGGTGACCGCAGCATCCTCGTGGCCATGTCCGACCTGCACGTGCACGGGGAGGCGTCGTGACCGAGGTCGACGCGTTCCGCCTCTCTCCCGTCCAGCAGCAGGAGTGGGAACGCGGCCCGGCCGCGTCGACCCTGCGGATCACCCTGGACCACGACGTCGACCCCGGACGGCTCGACACCGCGCTGGCCGCGCTGGTCACCCGGCACGAGGCGCTGCGGTTGCGGCTCGTGGAACACCCGGGCCTGCGCGTTCCCCTGCAGGAGACCGGGGAACCGGGGGTGCCCGGCCCGGACACGTGGCCGATGGGCGTGACCGTGTCCGGGCCCGAGATCACCGTGACCCTGTCCACGCTGGCGGGCGACCACGCCAGCCTCGCCCTGCTGGCCGGGGAACTGGTCACGTCGTACCGGGGCGGCGCGCTGCCCGCGGACGACGAGCGCCTGCAGTTCCTCGACGTCTCCGAGTGGCAGCTGGAGGAAGCACCGGCGCCGCGCCCGGTGCCGGCGGCCGACCGGACCACCGCGACCCGGCTGGAGGTTCCGCTCACCGACAGCGCCCAGGCCGAGTCCACCGACCTGGCACCGCTCGCCGCCCGGCTCGGCTCCACACCGGAGTCGCTGGTGCTGGGCGCGTGGGCGCTGGTGCTGGCCCGGTACGCCGAACCGGCGGTTGAGCACCTCGACCTCGACTTCACCTGGCCGGGACGTGCGGCCGAGGGCACCGCCGAGGTCGTCGGGCCGCTGGCCTCCAGGACGCACCTCAGGCTGCCCGCGGCCGGTCCGCTGCCGGAGTTCTTCCGGTCGGTGCACGAGGCGGTGACCCGGGAACTGGACGCCGCCTGCCCAACCGCACAGGGGTTCGCCTCGGCGGCGTCGTTCACCTCGGTGCGCCTGCCCCGCCTCGGCGGCGTGGCGCGGCTCTCCGTCGACGGCACGCACCCCGACGGCACGCCGCACCTGCACTGCGAGGTGATCGGGGACCTGGTGCGGCTGACCGTCAACTCGGCCCCGCTGCTCGACAGCCTCCAGGCGGTGCTGACCAGCCTGCCGCGGGCGTTGGACGACGAGGCCGAGCTGCGCCTGAGCGGTCCGCTGGAACTGGCGGAGCTGTCCCGGTGGAGCGGCGACCGCGAGGCGGCCGCGCCGACGGGCACGCTCACCGCGCTGCTCGACCAGGGCATCAAGACCGCGTCCGGTGACGCGGTGGCGGTCGTCGCGCCGGACGGCAGCATCACGTTCGGGGAACTGGATCGCGCCGCGGACGCGGTGGCCGCTCACCTCGTCGGGCTCGGCATCGGCGCGGAGGACCGGGTCCTGATCCCCGCCCGCCGGTCGTGGCGCACGGTCGCCGCGTTCGTCGGCGTGCTGCGGGCCGGGGCCACCTACCTGCCGATCGACCCCGAGGAACGACGGGGCGAACTGGTCGAGGCCGCGTCGGCGAAGCTGCTGCTCGACGAGCTGCCGGAACCGGCCGAGGGCGCCTTCACGCCACCGCCGGTGCGGCCGGAGCAGGCCGCGTACGCGATCTTCACCTCCGGCTCGACCGGGAAACCCCGCCCCGTCGTGGTGGAGCAGCGCTCCGCGGCGCACCTGGTGCACGCGCTGGCCCAGCGGGTCTACCACGGCGAGGGCCCCGGCTTGCGCGTCTCGGTCAACGCCCCGCTCACCTTCGACGCCTCGATCAAGCAGCTCGTGCAGCTCGCCTCCGGACACAGCCTGGTGGTGGTCCCGGAGGAGGTCAGGCTCGACGCGCGCGGGTTGCCCGCGTTCCTGGCCGCGCAGCGCGTGGACGTGTTCGACTGCACGCCCTCGCACCTGGCCGCCCTGCTCGCCGACGAGCACGTCCGGCTGCCCCGACTGCTGCTGGTGGGCGGTGAGGCGATCGGCGACGCGTTGTGGAGCCGTGTCGCGGGCCTGCCCGGTACCAGGGCGGTCAACCTCTACGGGCCCACCGAGACCACCGTGGACGTCACCTCGGCGGAGGTCCGCTCCGACGCGGAGCCCTCCATCGGCCGTCCGCTGCCCGGCACGGGGGTGTGGGTGCTGGACGACCGGCTGCGGCCGCGGCCGTTCGGGGTGGCGGGGGAGCTGTGCGTGTCCGGCCCGCAGGTCGCGCGCGGCTACCTCGGCGATCCGGAGGCCACCGCGGAACGCTTCGTGGAGGCGGAGATCGGCGGTGTGCGGACCCGGCTGTACCGCACCGGCGACATCGTCCGCTTCGCCCCGGACGGCACGCTGCGCTACCTGGGGCGCGCGGACGACCAGGTCAAGGTCCGCGGGCACCGGGTGGAACCGGGCCAGGTCGAGCGGGTGCTCGGCGCGCACCCGGCGGTCCGCGACGCCGCGGTGGTGCCCCGGACGGACGCGGACGGCGACACCAGGCTCGTGGGGTACGTCGTCCCCGTCGGCGGCACGTTCGACCTGGGCTCGGTGGAGGGCGTCAACCCGCACGAGACCCGCTACCTGCACGACGAGATCTTCGTCCAGCGCACCTACCTGCGCCACGGGATCACGCTGCGCGAGGACGCGGTCGTGTTCGACGTGGGCGCGAACATCGGCATGTTCTCGCTGTTCGTGAACGCGCTGTGCCCCAGCGCCCGGATCTTCGCCTTCGAGCCGCTGCCGTCGGTGTTCGACAAGCTCAGCCGCAACACGGCCCGGATCGGGGTCGAGCTGTTCGACCACGGCCTGTCCGACGGTGAGCGCGACTCGGTGTTCACCTACTACCCCGGCTACTCGATGATGTCCGGGCAGGCCGAGTACGCCGAGCCCGCCGCCGAGGTCGAGGTGGTCAAGCGCTACCTGACCAACGCGCGCGAGGACGCGCTGCTCGACCGGGCCGACGAACTGCTGGCGGACCGCTTCCGGGAGCAGGCGGTGCCGGTGCGGCTGCGCCGGCTGTCGGACGTGGTCGCGGAGACCGGCGTGCCCCGGATCGACCTGCTCAAGATCGACGTGCAGCGGGCCGAACTGGACGTGCTGCGCGGGGTCGACGCCGAGCACTGGCCGCTGGTGCGTCAGGTCGCGATGGAGGTCCACGATGCCACCGGCACGGCGACCGAGGGCCGGTTGGACGAGATCGTGGACCTGCTGGAGAACCAGGGCTTCCAGGTCTTCGTCGAGCAGGACGACCTGCTCTCGGGCACCGACCGGTACTCGCTGCACGCGTTCCGGCCGGACTACGCCGACGACCCGCGACCGGTCGTGGCGTCGGCGGGCACGTCGGCGCTGGACGACCCCGACCCGGCTCGGCTGCGGGAGTGGCTGGCCCAGCGCCTGCCCGACCACCTCGTCCCCGCCTCGATCACCGTGCTGGACGAGTTCCCGCTGACGCCCAACGGGAAGCTGGACCGGTCGGCGCTGCCGGACGACGGGCCCCGTAGCGGCACGACGTCCGTCGAGCCCGAAGGACCGGTCGAACGGGCACTGCTCGACGCGTTCCGGGAGGTGCTCGGCCGGACCGAGGTGGGTGTAGAGGACAGCTTCTTCGAGTTCGGTGGTGACTCCATCCGCGCGATCCGGGTGCAGGTCGCCGCCGCCAAGCGCGGCCTGTCCTTCGCCCTGCGGGACGTCTTCGCCCACCAGACCGTGCGGGAGATGGTCCGCAGCGGACAGGTGGGGTTCGCCGCGACCGAGGAGCCCGCGGAATCCGTCGACGCGTTCACCGCGCTCTCCGAGGCCGACCGCCGCCTGGTGCCCGCCGGCGTCGAGGACGCCTACCCGATGTCGACCCTGCAACTGGGCATGGCCTACCACAGCACACTCGTGCCCGACAGCTACCACACCAACACCACCCACCCGATCAACGCGCCACTGGACACCGGGCGGCTGCGGACCGTGCTGCGCGAGGTCGTGCGGGCGCACCCGGTGCTGCGCACCTCGTTCGACCTGGGCACCTTCAGCGTGCCGATGCAGCTGGTGCACGAGGACGTCGAGATCCCGTTCGAGTCCGACGACGACTTCCTCACCCGCCCGTTCGCCCTGGACCAGGCGCCGCTGCTGGCGTTGCGGGTGGTCGAGACGGGCCCGGCGTCGTTCGTGGTCCTGCTGCGGCACCACCACGCGCTGCTCGACGGCTGGAGCTTCCGGCTGCTGGTCGGCGAACTGGTGAGCCGCTACCTGGGCCACGACGTCGAGGCCGGGCCCGCCATGCCCTACCGGCGGTTCGTCGAACTGGAACGACAGGCCCTCGCCTCGACCACCACCCGCCGGTTCTGGCTGGACCGGCTCACCGGCGTCACCCCGACGCCCCTGGTCGCGCGCGAGGGCCAGGCCCGGATCAGCGAGTTCCGCCGGACGAGCGTTCCTCGGGAGCTGGGCGCGCGGATGCTGGCTTTCGCGGCACAGCGGTCGGTGCCGTTGAAGAGCTTCCTGCTCGCGGTGCACCTGCGCGCACAGGCCGAGGAGCTGGGGCAGGACCGGGTGGTCACCGGACTCGTGGTCGGCACCCGACCGGGCGAGCCGGGCGCCGACCGCACGCTGGGCCTGTTCCTCAACACCCTGCCCGTGGTCGCCGACACCGGCGGCACCTCGTTGGACGAGCTCGCCGACCGGTTGTGGGCCGACGAGCGCGACCTCATGGGCCACCACCTGCTGCCGCTGGCGGAGATCCAACGCGCCCTGGGCACGGGCCCGCTGTTCGACGTGTTCTTCAACTTCACCCGGTTCCACCGGTTGGAGGCCGAGGAGGCGCTCGGCGTGGAGATCAACGAGGGCCCGGAGGGCGCGGTGGACGTGTCGTTCAGCCTGGCGGTGGACTTCGAGGTCGACCCGGCCGACGATGCCCTCGGGCTGACCTTCCAGTACGACGGCCGGACGTTGTCGCACGAGCGGATCGCGGGCCTGGAGCAGCGCTACCTGCGGCTGCTCGACGAGCTCGTCACCTCGCCCACCGAGGTGCGGCCACCGATCGGCCCGACGCCCCCACCGGCCGTCGACACCGCCGTCGATCGCCTGGTCGACGCCTGGCGCGACGTCCTGGGCGCACCGCCGCGCGACGACTCGGCGGACTTCTTCGCCGCGGGCGGGGATTCACTGCTGGCGCTGCGGCTCGTCGCGGTCCTGCGCCGGCGGCACGGCGTGGCGCTCCGGCTGGACGAGGTCGTCGAGGACGGCCGGTTCAGCACCCTCGTCGAGCGGTGCGGCGCCCATGGCTGACTCTCCCTGGCTGGTCGCCCGGTCACCACGTCCGGGCGCCGGCCTCCGGGTCGTCTGCCTGCCCTTCGCGGGTGGCAACGCGGGCGCGTTCGACGCCTGGGGACCGTTGTTCCCCGAGCACGTGGAGGTGTGCGCGGTCCGCTACCCCGGTCGCCGGGAACGCGTGCACGAGCCGTCGATCCGACGGATGAGCCTGCTCGTCGCGGCGCTGCGGGCCGGTCTGGAGGGGCACTTGGACCGGCCGTACGTGCTGTTCGGGCACAGCCTCGGCGCGAAGGTGGCGTTCGAGCTGGCCCGGCGCGTCAGCCCCGCACCGCGGCGGCTCGTGGTGTCGTCGTCGCCCGCGCCCCACCACGCGGAGCGCCTGCCCGACCTGCCGGCCATGACCGACCACGAGGTCGTGACCGAGCTGGTCGCGCGAGGCACCATGCCCGCGGAGGTCGCGCGGCACCCGGAACTGGTCGAGGTGGCGGTACCGGCGATCCGGGCCGACTACGAGCTGGCGCGCACCTACCGCTTCCGCGACAACGGCCCGGTGGGGGTGCCGATCGACGCGGTCGCCGGCGAGGACGACTCGTTCGTCACGCCCGAGGCGCTGCGCGCGTGGGGCGAGCTGACCACGGGCGCGTTCACCTCGACCTTCGTGCCGGGCGGCCACGACCTGCTGTCCCGACCCGGGCACGTGGTGGACGCGGTGCTGGCGGCGTGTGAGCGGGAGCCGGCATGAGCACATCGGCGACGTCGCGCCGGGAGTTCACCGAAGGGCTGCTCGGCTCGTTCAGCGCCGCGCTCGGCTACCTGCCGGTGGGCATCAGCTTCGGCGCGCTCGCCGCGCACGCGGGCTGGGACCTCGCCTCGTCGATGGCCATGTCGGTGGGCGTCTACGCGGCGGCCGCGCAGGGCGTGGCCGTCGACGGGCTCGGGCACCAGTCGGTGATCGTGGTCATCACGCTGATGCTGCTGATCAACCTGCGGCACTTCCCGATCAGCCTGGCGGCGGCCCGGATCTTCAACCGGTTCTCGTTGGGGCACCGGCTGTTGCTGGCCGCGGGCCTGACCGACGAGGTGTTCGCCCTCGACCACCGGCAACCCGACCGCACCGTCGGCTTCTACCACGGCGTGCACCTGTCGTGCCTGCTCTCGTTCCTGGTCGGCACCCTCCTCGGCGCGTTGGTCGGGCGGGTGCTGCCCACCCAGTGGGTCGTGTTCGCGCTGCCCGCCCTGTTCATCGCGCTGGCCGTGGACAACCTGCGCACCTACCCGCCGTCCAGGCTGCCGGTGCTGATCGGAGTGGGTGTGCTGGTCACGACGCTGTCGCGGATGGCGGGCGTGCTCGCCGCACCGGTCGCCATCGCGCTGCTCATCACGGCCTACGCGCTGCTGTCGCGCGAGAGGGGCACCGGATGACGGCCCTGGTGTGGCTGGCGGTCGTGGTCGTCACCGCGGGCACCTACCTGATGCGGATCGCCGGTTCGCTGCCCGGCTTCCGCCGGCTGGCCGAGGCGGGGTGGGTGCGCCACGTGCCGGCCGGGGTGTTCGTCGTGCTGGCGCTGTACGGCCTGGCACCGGGACCCGGTCTGCTGCCCGACCCGTCCGCGCTCGTGGCGGGTGCCCTGGTCGTGGTGCTGAGCCTGCTCAAGGCCTCGCTGGGGGTGCGGATCATCGCGGGCACCCTGGCCTACGGTGCGTTGAGCACACTGGTGTTCACGTGATCAGGGTCAGGGTCGTGATCAGGGTCAGGATCGGGATCGGATCGGAGGGGGCGGGATGGTGGACGGGCCGTTGACCCGGGCGGTGCACGGTGGTCGGGACGCGAAGGAGCCGGGTCCGCTCACAGCCCCGATCGTCCAGACGTCGACGTTCGCCGTCGAGTCGGAGGAAGCCCTCGCGGCCGGGGCGCTGGAGCCGCTCGGGTCCGCTTTCTACACCCGCTACGGCAACCCCACCCTGGCGCGCGCCGCGGCGGCCGTGGCGGACCTGGAGGGGGCGGAGGCGGGCATCGTGGTCGGGTCCGGCATGGCCGCCGCCACCACGATCGCGTTGGCGTTCCTCCGGGCGGGTGATCACGTGGTGGCGCAGCGCAGCTGCTACGGCGGCACGAGCGCCCTGCTGACCGACCTGTTGCCCCGGTTGGGCGTCACCGCGACCCAGGTCGAGCAGGAGTCGCCGGACGAGTGGCGCGCGGCGATCCGGCCGGAAACCCGGCTCCTGCTGGTCGAGACCCCCAGCAACCCCAAGCTGGAGATCACCGACCTGACCGCGGTGGTGGAACTGGCGGCCGAGCACGGCATCCTCACCGCCGCCGACAACACCTTCGCCTCACCGGTCAACCAGCGGCCGCACGAGTTCGGCATCGACCTGGTGTGGCACAGCGCCACGAAGTACCTGGGCGGCCACAGCGACCTGTCCGCGGGTGTGGTCACCGGGCGGGCGGAGCTGCTGGAACAGGTGTGGCGCACGCTGATCATCACCGGCCCGGTGCTCAGCCCCCACGACGCGTGGCTGCTGCTGCGCGGCATCCGCACCCTGCCGCTGCGGATCCGGCAGCACAACCGCAACGGCGAGGCGGTGGCGCGGATGCTCGCCGCCCACCCGGCGGTCGAGCGGGTGCACCACCCCAGCCTGCCGGGCAACGCGACGGCCGCCCGGCAGATGAGCGGCTACGGCGGCGTGGTCTCCTTCGTGCCGGAGGGCGGCCCCGAGGCGGCCGTCCGGATCATCGACCGCCTGCGCCTGTTCCGCCGGGCCGCGAGCCTGGGCAGCGTGGAAAGCCTCGTGGTCCGCCCGGCCGCGATGTGGGCGGGGATGCTGTCGGAGGAAGAACTCCGCCGGACCGGCATCGACCCCGCCCTGATCCGCTTGGCGATCGGCGTGGAGGACACCGAAGACCTCTTGGCGGACCTGGCACAGGCACTGGGGTGACAATGGAGCCCGCCCCACCGCCTCGGAGCGGCCTACCGCCGACGGCCGGCTCTTCTTCAGCGAACGGGCCGGCTCAGGACGATCGCCCGATCACCCGCGTAGGGCGTGAAGCCGGCTCAGCAGCAGGCCGGTCATGGCGCGGGCGCCGAGGCCGATCGCCCGTTCGTCTTGTCGGTGCTGGACTCAGCCGGTTCGGGAGCCGATGGTCAGGTCGCGGCCGTACTTCTCCAGCGCCTCGTAGGAGACCTCGGGCATGGCGGAGGTGACCCGCTGGTTGCCCCGGATCGCGGTCAACGCCTGGAGGAACCGGTCCCGGGTGAGGCCGTGTTCGTGCAGCACCCGGCCGGCCGCGGTGGTCTTCCCTTCCTCGATCAGGGCGATCACCAGGTGTTCGACGGAGACGTACTCGTCCTTGAGGCGCTTGGCCTCGCGTTCGGCGGTGTCCAGCAGGCGGGCCAGGCGTTGGGTGAGGAAGATCTGGCCGGGTGACGCACCGGGGCCGGAGACCCTCGGCCGACGGCCCAACTCCGCCTCCACCCCCGCGCGCAGCGCGTCCGGACCGACACCGGCCTGGTCGAGCAGCCGGGGCACCAGTCCTTCGGGATCGTCCAGCAGCGCGAGCAGCAGGTGCTCGCCGTCGACCTCGGTGTGCCCGAACCGCAACGCCTTGGTCTGCGCGTCGTGCAACGCCTGTTGGGACTTCTGGGTCAAACGCTCGGTGTCCACGATCAACCTCCGGGAAAGTCTCGGCTCATCTCCAAGGGCGCTGTCGCCCACGGCGCATCGCGCTCTCCAGGTCGGCCACCCGGTCGAGCAGGTCGAGGACCAGACCCAGGGCGGCGTAGTTGACCGAGAAGTCCGCGCGCAGCCGTTGGATGCGGGCCAACCGGACCAGGTGCGCCGGGCCGAACCACAACGCACCGGCCCGGTCGCGGTCCGGTTCGAGCAGGCCGAGGGCGACCAGGCGGGGGACCAGCTCCGGGTGGGCGCCGCCGGCGTGGGCGAACGACTCCAGGTCCAGCAACCCGTGCCGGTCGTGGTGGTAGCGGATCAGGGCGTAGGTCATCACCGACTCCTCGCCGAAGTGGTGGTGCGCGGGTCGAACGCGGAGGCGGCGGCCAGCTCGGCGAACAACCGCCGCTCGGCGTCGGTGAGCTGGGCGGGCACCACGATCCGCGCCTCGGCGTACAGGTCACCGGCCGTGCCGCGCGGGTCGGGCAGGCCCTGACCGCGCAGCCGCAGCCGTCGTCCGCTCGACGTCCCCGGCGGCACCTTGACCTTGGCCTGCCCGCCGGGCGTGTCCACCGCGACGGTGGTGCCCAGGGCCGCCTCCCACGGCGCCAGCGGCAGGTCCACCAGCAGGTCACGGCCCTCGACCCGGTACCGCTCGTGCGGTGCGAGCCGCACCACCAGGAACAGGTCGCCCGGTGCGGCGTTGCCGACACCGCGCCCGCCCTGGCGCGCCAGCCTGATCCGCTGCCCGTCCGTGACACCGCGCGGGATGTTGACCTGGAGCGTGCGCGGCCCGTCGGGCCCGGACAGGGTGAGCGAGCGTTGCCCCCCTCGGTAGGCGTCCTCGACGGTGAGCTCCAGTTCGGCCTCCTGGTCCGCGCCCCGCACCGGCTGCCTGCCGGCCCGGCCGGTGCCCTGGCCGAACATCCCGCCGAACAGGTCCTCGACGCCGCCGAAGCCGAACGGGGAGCCGAACCCCGTGTCGAAGCCCGTGTCGAACCCCGAGCCGAAGCCCGGTCCGGTGCTCACCCAGACCTGGTCGCCGACCGGTCCCGACCGGGCACGGCTCCGGGAGCCCGAGCGGGCCCGCCACGTCTCCGGGTCGATGCCCTCGGGGACCTGCCGGAAGTCCGGCCCGAACGCGTCGTAGCGCCGCCGCAGCTCAGGGTCGGACAGCACCTGGTAGGCCTCGGAGATCTCCCGGAACCGCTCCTCCGCGCCCGGATCGGAGTTCATGTCGGGGTGGTACTTGCGGGCGAGCTTGCGGTAGGCGCGCTGGATCTCGTCCTGGCTCGCCTCGCGGGACACCCCGAGCGCCTCGTAGAAGTCGCGACCGGCCACCGCGGATCACCCCCCGTGCTTCCCGTCGGACGCCTCACCGCCCGCGGCCTCGCCGTGCTCGGGTCGGGCCGCCACGACCACCGCCGCCGCGCGCAGCTGACGTTCGCCCTCGCCGTAGCCCGGCCGCAGCACGGCCACGACCGTGCCCGGTTCGGCCTCGACGTCCGCCGTGGTGGAGACGGCCTCGTGCCTGGCCGGGTCGAACTTCGCGCCCACGTCGTCCCGGCGCGGGAAACCCAGCCCGGCCAGCACCGTCAACGCCTGCTCCCGGACCGCGCGCACGCCCTGCACGACCGAGTCCGGGTCGGCGTCGGCGTGCCGCAACGCCAGATCCAGGTTGTCCACCACGGGCAACCAGGCCGCCGTGACCCGGCCGCGCTCGTCCCACCGCTGCCGTTCGGTATCGCGCGCCACCCGCTTGCGCAGGTTGTCCAGCTCGGCCGCGGTCCGCCGCCACCGGTCCTCCAGCCGCGCCACCCCGGCGGCGGCGGACGCGGTGTGGTCCAGCAGGTCCTCTTCGTACTCGCGATCGTCGTACCGGCGTTCTTCCGGGGACGTGGTGGGATCACCGCGACCGGGTGTCAAACCTCCCTGTTCGGCCATGGCCTCCTCCCGCAGCCACTGGTGAACTCGGCGTCGATGACGTCGTCGTCGGCTTTACCGGGCTGCCCGGCGCCGGCCGTGCCGCCACCGCCGGCCGTACCGCCGGTGGCCGTCCCACCGGCGCTGTCGAGGCCGTAGTAGAGCTGCTGGAGTTCCGACGTCAGCTCCCGCAGCCGGTCCAGTCCGACGCTGTCGTCCTTGACCGCCTGGCGGGCGTCGCCGATCAGCATCTCGGCCCGTGCCCGCTCGTGCGCCGGCGCGGCGTCACCGAGCTGACCGAGGCGCTTCTCGCCCAGGAACTTCGACGCGTCGTCCACCAGTTTGCGCAGCACCGCCGCCGAGATCTCCTCCGGCGCGTACTGCCGGTCCCGGACCTGGAACCGCGCCGCGCCCTGCGGCCCGGACACCACGTCGTAGGACACCGTGTCCTTCTCGCTGCTGACTTCCTCGAACCGGCGGCCGACGAACCGCTTGGCCGACGCGATCGTCGCCTTCGAGTTCAGGATCGCCTGGCGCCGCGCGAGTTGACCCACCAGCCGCTCACCCTGATCGGTGAACGCCACCACCGACGGGGTCGTGCGCGCGCCCTCGTTGTTGGGGATCACCGTCGGCTTACCGCCCTCGGTGGTGGCGATCACCGAGTTGGTCGTCCCCAGATCGATACCGACTGCCTTGGCCATCACAACCTCCCCTGTGCTCGATCGATCCCTTGCGCTCGTTCAGGGCTGGTTCTTCAGGGCTGGTTCACCGTCAACACTTCGCGGGCCCGCTCGTCGTGCGGCGGACCCGCGAAGGGCCGGTGGTCGTGCCCGGCAGGGAACCGGACACGACCACCGGCCCGAACCGGGAGCCCACCTCGCGCCGGTGCGTCCTCAAGACGCCGGGCGGCTCGAACCCGCCGCGGGCGCCGCTACGTGCGGCGCCACGGGCGTCGATGACCGCGCTGTCAGCGGACGCCGAGGTGAGCGCCGGTCATGTCCGCGCAAGCGGCCGGCGGTCAGACGTCGATCGCCTGGCGGTCCCTCGTGCCGGCGTTGACGGCGATCTTGCGCGGTTTGGCCTGCTCGGCGACCGGGATGCGCAGGGTCAGCACGCCGGCGTCGTACTCGGCCTTGATGTTGCCGGTGTCGAGGTTGTCACCCAGGAACAGTTGCCGGCTGAAGTTGCCGGTAGGGCGCTCGCTCGCCACCGTCTCGACGTTGTCGCCGAGGGCCGAGGTGCGCTCCGCCGTCACCGTGAGCACGTTGTTCTGCACGTCCACATCGATGGACTCGGTGCTCACGCCGGGCAGGTCGAACTGAACCACGAACTCGTCGCCCTGGCGGTAGGCGTCCATCGGCATCGCCGCTTGCCGCGTCAGGCCGCTGCCGAACCACTGCTGCGTCAGCCGGTCCAGCGCCTGGAACGGATCGGTGCCCATAAGCATGGCGGTTCTCCTCCTTCCCTCACGGAGTGACACCACCAGCAACGCTTCGTTCCCGCCGCCCTGTTCCGCCGTCACAAAACTTCACCCGAATAGAGTATTGCTAATCTGGATCAAGCCTGAAGCGATCCGGAATCGGGTGCGCCTGCTGGGGCGGAAAGGCACCGGAACGAGAAGGGCGGCGCGTGGGTGGCATGGGGGGATGTCACTCACGCGCCGCCTTCCCGTGGGGCCCGGTGCACTGCGACGTCCAGGCAAGGACGTCGCAGTCGGGGGAGCACCGGGTACGCAGAGGGTGACCGTCATGGGCACCCTGGCAATCGGTCACCGAGCGGGGGACGATCGGTGATCGAGGTCTGGGGCCGAACCGGTTCAGGCTGCGGCCAGTTCGTAGACCGGCGCGACGACGCGGTGGTCGGACAGCATCAAGCCGCCGTCGTCGAACAGGACCACGCCGTTGCACAGCAGGTACCAGCCCTGTTCGGGGTGGGATGCGACGATGCGCGCGTACTGGCCGTTCTCGTCCGTACCGGACGGGCATGCGGGCTGGTGCTGGCACATGATTGACGCTCCTGGCGGCCCATCGGTCGATCCTTCAACCAACCTGTGTGCGCTGGGTCGTATGCGAATAGCCTGCCCTCGCGGCGGCGCCCGTACATCCGGGGAACTACGTACGTGGGTGCGCAACTCCGTAATCCGTAGTCCGTCGTCGTCGTTTGTCCTGTTCACGGCGCAGCGCGCAGGTGGCGGGTGACGTCCACCCGTAGGGAGTCGGCGGCGGAGGTTCCGTGGTGGCGCCGGCCCACTGTAAGCCCGTACCCGCAGTTCACGGGCGACGGCGAGTCCGGCGAAGCCCGCGCCGACTACGCAGACCTCGGTGTCCGCCGTGTCGCGGGCAGCGGTCACCGCGGTGGTGTGGCCACCGCGTCGGGAGTTTCGAAGAACGAGCGGATGTCGCGGTAGTACTCGGTGAGCCGGCGGTACGCGATGGCGGTGTCGGCGAGCACACCGTCCCTGAACATGATCAGGCCTGCTTCCGGCCACACCCGCGGTGTTGGCTGGACGCGACCATTTGTCACTGAGGGTGAAGCAGAACGTACATCCAGGCCGCCGATACCGTAAATAGCATAGAGTAATCATTTCGGTGCAACCTGTGTACGGAGGGTGTTGTGCTCGACGTGGCCGTGGTGGGAGCCGGCGTAGGCGGTTGCTACTGCGCCTACCGACTCGTCGGAACCAGGCCGGGTACCGGGATCGCGCTGTTCGAACAGACCCACCGCGTCGGCGGCAGGCTGTGGTCCGAACCCGTCCGCGCTGCGCCGGACCTCATCGCCGACCTCGGTGCGATGCGACTGCACCACGGGCTGCGGTCGGTGCTCGCGCTGATCCGCCACCTCGGCCTCGCCCCCGAGCTGACCCCGTTCACGATCGGCCGCCGGGAGAACCTCGTGCACCTGCGCGGTGCCGCGACACGCCTACGGGACGTCCGGCGCACCCCCGACGACCTGATCGCCGAGGCGGCCGAGCGACTCGTCCCCGGGTTCGCCGAACTCCGCCGCCTCCAGCACGAAGCCCAAGCCCGCAGGGACCCGCACCGCGCCGACTCGCTGCTGGAGACCTTCCGCGACCGGCGGGACCGGACCCGGCTCGCGCGGCGCCCGTTGGGCGAACTGACCTGGTCACAGGCCCTGGAGTTCGCCCTGGGTGCGACCGCGGTCGCGTTCATCCACGACGCCGGGGGCTACGACGTCCACTACAGCGATGAGAACGCCGCCGCCCGGCTCGACCTGATCTTCCGCACCCCGCCCGATGCCGAGTACCTGACGCTGCGGCGCGGCATGCAAAGCCTGACCGATGCCCTGCACGCAGAGTTCACCGCCGCGGCGGGCGTCACCCACACCGGTCGTCGGCTCGTGCGCGTCGACAAGGAACCCGGTGAAGACCACTATCGGCTGACCTTCGCGGTGCACGTCGACGGGCGCCCCACGGGCGAGCACACCCGGACATGGGCCCGCTCGGTCGTCCTCGCCCTTCCGCCCGAGGCACTGCGCCGTCTCGATCCCGACGGGCTGCCGCTCACCCGCCGGCTGCGACCCGCACTGAACGCGATCGAGCCGGTTCCCGCCTTCAAACTCTTCCTCGTCTACCCGAAGCCGTGGTGGTGGCGCCTGGGCATCACGCAGGGGAGAAGCACCACCGACACCGCGCTACGGCAGCTCTGGTACGGCGGAACGTGCTCACCGACCCGGGCAAGCGGTCCCGCGCTCATCCTGGCCGCCTACCCCAGCGGCGATTCCGTCCGAGCCTGGGCCTCCCGGCAGGACGACCTCCCACACGCCGAAACCGCGTGGGCACCCAGCGAAGCGATGGTGGACCACGCGCACGGCCTCCTCGCCCGGATGCACGGCATGCCGGACCTCGAACGTCCGCTGAGCGCCTGCTGGGCGGACTGGAGCCGGCCACCCCACAGCGCCGCTTGGCACGTCCGGCGTCCCGGGCACGACCTCAGTGACCTCGGACCGCGCGCACGCCAACCCATCCCCGACGAACGGGTTCACGTCGTCAGCGACTGCTGGACCCCGGACCCCGGTTCGATCGAGGGAACGCTCGCCTCGGCGGAGGACGTCCTGTGCGAGTGCTTCGGGCTGCGCCCGCCGCCGTGGTATGCCGGATCACCATCGCCCACCTGAGCCGGGTGTTCCGCGACACCGTGGGGTTCTGCGGAGCGGAGATCATCCGCCGCGTCATCGGGTTCGCCCGCCCGGCCGACTTCACCACGGCGGCCCGGCAAGTCAGACTGCTGCCGAGTCCCGTGGAAATACTCATGCACCCGCGATACCCACGTCGATAACGTGACGGGCATGGTCCCCTTACGGCGTGTCGCAACGGCGGCTTGCGCGGGCTTGGTGCTCGCCTTGTGCGGTGTCCTGGTCAGCAAGTCGGCCACGGGTGACGCGGAGACGGATCGGCAGTCCGCGACCCTGGCCGACGCGATCGGTTACCCGCCGCAGTCGGACGCGATCGGCTTCGCCCGTGCCGCGCTGGACACCCCGCTCGGCAAGACCGGCACCTTCAGCGTGTTGCAGGCCGAGGATCTGGAGCACGAGGACCCCGACGACCCGATGGCGCGCCTGGTCTGGCGAATCCACCGCGACGCGTACGACTCGGGCTGGAAGTCGACCCCGGCGTTCGACGCCTGCTACAGCGTCGACTTCAACTACTACGGTGCCGTTTCGAAGCCGTCGCCGATGACCTGCCCGGACAACGCCACCCCGATCACGCCGCCGCCCCTGCCGAAGCGGAACATCCCGCCGGACTTCTCCCCGGCCCTGGAAGCCACCCTCGGCACGCTGCCCGAGACGCCCGGCGAAGCGGAGGTGCGCGCCGCCCTGGCCGCCGGTCTGCCCACCCCACCGGTGGACCCGGTGACCAACCTCGCGGGCATCCCGCCGCAGGTCCTCATCCGGGTCAGGGGCTCCGACGTCGGCGTGGCGCTGCTCGCGCACACCGGCGGGAGCAAGGACTGCGTGCTGGGCCGTCGTGTCGGCGGCGCGGTCCGGGTGTGGTCGCTCAACTGGCGCGACCTGGGGCCGTTGGAGAAGCCGTGCAGTCCCGAAGCCGCGCTCGGCTCTTGACGCCGGCAAGCTCTTGAGCCCCGGGCCGAACTGTGGCGCGGTACGGCCCGTGCGGCGCTGACCACCAGGGAACGGGAGTTCCTCGACGCGGGCGTGCGTGCCCGCAACGACGAGCAAGCGAAAGGCGTCGCCGCAGCCGACGCCTTCGGCAGTTGATGGCCGCGGTCGTAGTGTTCGCGCTCGCTACCGCTGCGGCAGCAGCGGTAGCCGTCCGAGAGCGGGCGAGGACGACACGATCCGGCTGTGGGATGTGCGGACCCCTGATCGGCCGGAACCGCTGAGCGTTCTGCCCGGCGATCAGCGAGGGTGGGTCAGCGCGGCTGTGTTCAGTCCTCGGGACCACGTGCTCGCCATTGCCGGTGAGTCCGGCGCGGTCCAGTCGTGGAACACGACCGACCCGGCGCACCCGGTCAAGCTGGGGCCCTCGTTGCCCGGAGGGTCTCTACCGGGCCGAGGAAGCCGCGTTCGACGTGCCGCAGCGGACCGAGATCTTCCCGGTGACCAGGCACCTGATCGCGCCCGCGATCGGGATCTGGGGCACGCGGGAACCGAAGCAGCGGTGGCTCAAGCCCATGCTGCGCGCCGACGAACTCGCCTGCCAGCTGTTCTCCGAGACCGAGGCGGGGGCCGACCTGGCGGCGGTGCGGACCCGGGCAGTGCGCCACGGGGACGGCTGGGTCCTCGACGGGCACAAGGTGTGGACGTCGGGCGCGCGGGTGTCGACTTGGGGCGTCGCGGTCTGCCGGACCGATCCGGACGTGCCCAAGCACGCGGGCATCACCGTGTTCCTGGTCCGGATGGACGCCCCCGGCGTCACCGTCCGCCCGATCCGGCAGATGACCGGCGGGGAGAGCTTCAACGAGGTGTACCTGGACGGCGTCGTCGTGCCGGACGCGGATCGTCTCGGTCCGGTCGGCCAGGGCTGGAAGGTAACGCTGTCCGTCCTAGCCGCCGAACGGCTCGACTCCGGCACGCTCGGCCTGGACAACGCCGACCGCGCGCTCGAACTGGCCCGGCGGTGCCCGGCGGGCGAGGTCCAGCGCGACCTGGCCGCCGACCTCTACATCCGCACCCTCGTGCAGCGGATCATCGGCCTGCGGATCACCGCGGCACTCGAAGCGGGCAGCGCACCGGGCGCCGAGGCTTCGGTGGGCAAGCTGTACGCCACCGAGACAATGGCGCGGGGCATGGCGAACGCGACGGTCCTGGAGCGGGTGTAGCCGCAGGCCCCGAAGTGGAACTGAGTTCAAATCAGGTCGACGACTGGACCGTCGATCGCCGAACGGGCCACTACCGGGGGTATGTCGTGACTGCGGCCAGGATTGTCGACCCGGACGAGGGGCCGCGGTCGAAGCGCGCGGCCATCCTGTCGCCAGATCGAGACCAGTTGGGCCGAACTGCTCGAACGCGGCATGGCCGAGGGGCTGTTCATCGAGCGGGACGCGCAGCTGTTGGCGCAGAACCTGCTGGGCATGATCGTGAGCGTCTGGCGCTGGTACCGGCCGACCGGGACGAAGAAGCTCGCCGACGTCGGCGAGCTGGTCGAGGAAACCGGCCTGCGGATGCTCGCGCGGTAACCCGCCGAACACCCTGCGCTGCCGGCACGACGGGGCATCGCCGGCCGCTCACGCTCGCAGGAGTGCTGCGCGCAGTGTCCGGTGGGGCGCCGGGACCGGGGTGAAGCCGGCTTCGCGCAGTTCCCGGGTGATGAGGGCGGGCGACGTCGGCCAGACGGTGAAGTCCTCGTGTTCTTCGCGGATGAGCTGCCCCGCCCGGTGAACGCGGTAGGTGAAGCGCAGCCGCTGCACCTCTTCGTGGGGCGTGCTGACGACCTGGGCGCTGTACTGGTCGGGGCCCACGTGCGCGGAGGGCAGACACCACTGTTCGCGTCGTCGGGTGGGGTGTTCGGGTGGTGGGTCGAACAGCAGCAGACCGCCCGGGACGAGCGCGTCGGCGAGCGCGTGCCAGGTGGCACGTCGGCGGTCCGGCGGCAGGCAGGGGATCATGTTGGCCGCGACGGCCAGGTCGACCGCCCGGTGCAGCGGGCAGTCCTGGACGGTGCACGGGTGGACGGTGACGCGGCCGCGCTCGGCGGTGTGCAGGCGGGCGATGCGCGCGATCAGGGGCGTCCGCATGGCGCGGGACGGCTCGACCGCGTGGACGGGCACGGCCGCGAACCGGACCAGCACCTCGGTGACGATCCCGGTGCCCGCCCCGACGTCGAGGACGCCCAGGACCGCCCGGCGGGCGGCGGCGGTGAAGCGCCGGCGGGCCCGTTCGCGATCCCGATCCCCTTGCAGGAGGTCGTAGAACTCGGCGGAGACGCCGTAGGCGGTGGCTTCTCCGGTGAGAGCCGGTTCCGTGATGTCCATGCGACTCGCCTGGCCGGGGTGGTGGTCGTGCGCGCGGTTGGTGATGGTGGTTCGCCTCGGGTGCCCTGATCACCGGCGGCGATCCGCACCACCCGCGATGTTCACCCCACAGGCGGTCGACCGCGACCCGAACCCGGTCGAGCCACCCGGTGCATCACTCGTCCGTGATGTACCGGGTAGCCGGCGGGTGAGTGGTCCGCAGCGCCACGACGCCGAGCACCGCCACGACGTCGGCGCGGCGGATCAGTCCACGTCCAGGGTCGGGACGCCTGCGGCGAACGAGTCGGCGGTGGCCAGGTCGAACTCGCCGTGGTCACTGCCGAGCCCCTGAGCCACCAGTGCCGCGGCCGCGCAGCCCAGCACGGCGGCATCCCGCAGCGGACGACCGAGGCCGACGCCGCGGAGGAACCCGGCCGAGAACGCGTCGCCGCAGCCGGTGCTGTCGACCACCTCGACGGCGAACGCGGGCACCGTGAGCACCTCGTCCGCCGTCACCACGAGCGCGCCCCGCGCCCCGCGGGTGACCGCGACACACCCGACGCCCCGCTCGACGAGCGCGCGAGCGCCGTCCTCCAGCGTGGCGGCACCGGTGAGTCCGAGGACCTGCTCGTCGTTGGGCAGCAGGTAGTCGAGAGAGGACAGAGCGGGTGCGATCCAGGGGAGTACGCCGGGATCGCCGGGCACGAGCAGGTCGGCCGAGGCCACCACGCCCGCCGCCCGCGCCGGGGCGAGGATCTTCGCCGCGTTCTCGCCGCCCATCAGCTCGGGCGCGCCCAGGTGGAGGTGGGTGGCCCGCGCGATATCGGTGTGCGGGGCGTCGTCCGGCCCGTAGGCGAGGTTCGCGCCGGGAAGGTGGAACGCCGGCCTGCTGCCGTCCGGGCGGATCGGCAGCACCGACGCCGAGGTCTGCACGCCGTCGCGGCGCACCACCAACGAGGTGTCGACCCCGTACCCGGCCAGCATCGACAGCAGCAGGTCGCCGATCGGGTCCGCGCCGACGGCACCCGCCGTGCGCACCGTCGCACCGAGTGAACCGGGGATCACAGTTCCAACCTGAACTGAACTCGGGTTGTAGGAGAGACACGTGCGCCTCCGCCCGACCGTCACAGTCATCGCCGCCACCACTGCCTTCGCGCTCATCGTGAGCGGATGTGGCGGTGGGAGCGCGGGGAGTCAGAACGACCAGGAAATCAAGATCGGCGCCTGGATGCCCTGACCGGCGCCGTCGCGGAGTCGATCTACCGGCAGGACCTGCGCGCCGAACGGGGCCTTGTGCACTGGGGCACCGCGCCTACCGTGCGTCGCCATCCTCAGGGTCGGCGGGAATCGGCGTGAAGTGCTGCGCCACGCTCGTGATGGCCGCGTCCACCGCCAGGTGGAAAAGGTGGCCCATGTCGGTCCCGGGTGCGGCGGGCAGGTCTTCGTCGAGCGCGGTGGGAGTGGGCGGCAGGCTGACCCACCGCTCCAGGGCGCCGTTCAGTTCGGCGAGCAGTAGTCCGTTGAAGACGGCGCAGAGCAGGGCTCGCACTTGCGGGAGGTCGCGCGGCGGCACTCTTGCCGCCTCCAGCGCCTCGGTGAGTCCGACCCAGAAGGGGTCTTCCGGGTGGATGAAGTCGGGCTGGCGGGAGGAATAGGCCATGAGGTTGGGGTGGCGGTGCGCCAGCGTGCGGAAGTCGGTCGCGAGTCGGCGCAGGCGGTCCCGCCAGGGGAGGTCTTCCGCCGTGGTGCGGAACTCGGCGGCGGCCAGTGTCGCCACGCCGTGCAGCAGGGCTTCCTTGTTCGGCACGTGGTGGTACAGCGACATCGGGTTGGCGTCCAGCGCGGCCGCGAGTTTGCGCATGGTCAGCGCATCGACTCCCTCGGCGTCGATGAGCCGGAGAGCCACGGCGCAGATGCCCTCCTTGGTGAGAGGTTGATCTCTCTTCCTCGTCTTCCTGGGAATCGCCCTCGAAGTTTCCATACGGCGTATGGTACCACTGCAGGAAGTTTCATACGTTGTATGGAAATGACCGAGGGGCAACCCAAGGACGACATCCGCCCCATCCCGCTCCCGCGCGGCGTCCCGCTCGTCGGGAACACGCTGCAGATCCCGTCCGGGAGTCCGGTCCGGTTCTTCGCCGAGCTGGGTCGCCGATACCCCGACGGCATCTACAGCCTGAGCATCGCCGGCGCGGAGGAGGTCTTCGTCTAGACCCCGACCTGGTCGCCGAGCTCTGCGACGAAACGCGGTTCGGCAAGCCGACCGGCCCGTCGACGTCGCCGACGACATGACCCGGCTGACCCTGGACACCATCGCCCTGTGCGGATTCGCCACCGGTTCCACTCCTTCCAGCGGGAGGACTTGGACCCTTTCCTCCAGGCGATGTTGCACGCGCTGACCGTGGCCATGGGCCGCGCCACGCAGTTGCCGTTCATCGCCAAGCTCAAGCGAGGAGAGGAAAGGTCCTATCAGGGCAGCATCCGGCAGATGCAGATGCAGATGCAGGCGCTGGTCGACGCCGCCGACGCGATCCGCCGGCTGGAGAACAAGATGGGCGACCCGATCCGTCTCATCCTGCGCATCCGATGGCTGGTTCGAAATGGACCTGAACGTCCCTGCCGGCCAGGCGTTCGTCATCCGCGCGGTCGAGACGTACCACATGGCGCAGCGCAAGACCTACGACGTCCTGATCGACGGCAAGCCCGTGCACCAGCGCCGATTCCAGCGCGGGGACGGCGGCACGGCGACCTACCAGTTCGTGGTGCAACCGTCGGCGGACACCGCGGACGGCAAGGTGCGGATCCGGTTCCAGGACGTCCCGGGCGATTTCGACCCGTCCATCGCGGACCTGTGGTCCGTGCAGTCGAACTGACGAAACCGGATGCGCGGTGGCCAGGGCACGCCCCTGGCCACCGCGCATCGGCCTGTCCGCCGCCGGCACACGAGACGCTTGAGCACCGCGCGATGGGTCAGCCCGTCTGTACCGGAGTGAAGGCGAAGGCGACGGCCAGGTCGGACTCGATGCGGGCGGCGCAGGCACGCGGCGCCGGGAGCACGGTGTTCCGGTGGCCAGCGCTCGGCGGGCAGCAGGTCGCCGACGCGGAAGCCCAGGGGGATCACCCGGCTGAGCGGGACGGCCTTATGATCACGCCGCTGGTCGCCCCGGCCCTCGTCGGCCTCGCCCACCGCGCCCTGCTCACCCGCCGGGCCGTCACCCCCTCGCCCACGTCCACGTCCGCCGGGGCCTGAAGCCCCACTTCCCACCCCCAGGAGCATCGTGTCCATCTCTCGAGGACTGATCATCAACGGCCAGGAGCTCCCGGCCTCCTCCGGCCGCACGACCTCCGACATCAACCCCTGGACCGGCGCCGTCTGCGCGGAGGTCGCCGCGGGTACCCCGGACGACGTGCGCCGTGCCGTGGACGCCGCCGACGCCGCGTTCGAGGCGTGGGCCGCGACCAAGCCGGCCGAACGCCGCCGGATCTTCCTGCGCGCCGCGCAGCTGATGGCCGAGCGCACCGAAGAGGTCGTACGGCTGATGGCCGCGGAGGTCGGCGGCGTCGCGCCCTGGGCCGGCTTCAACGCCAAGCTCGCCGCCGACATCCTGCTGGAGGCGGCGGCCGAGGTCACCCGCCCGACCGGCCAGACCCTCGCCACCAACGCCGACGGCGTCCACTCCACGCAGGTGCGGGTGCCCAAGGGGGTGATCGCCGCGATCTCGCCGTGGAACGCGCCGGTCATCCTCGGCGTCCGCGCGGTCGCGATGCCGATCGCGATGGGCAACACCGTGGTGCTCAAGCCCAGCGAGAACGCGCCGATCGCCTGCGGCCTGCTGATCTCGGACGTCCTGCACGAGGCCGGACTGCCCGCGGGCGTGCTCAACGTCGTCACCAACGACCACGCCGACGCCGCCGAGGTGGTCTCCGCACTGATCGCCGACCCCCGCGTGCGGATGGTCAACTTCACCGGTTCCACGGAGGTCGGCCGCACCATCGGCGTCCAAGCCGCCCAGCAACTCAAGCCCGCCGTGCTCGAACTCGGCGGCAAGAACGCCCTGCTGGTGCTGGAAGACGCGGACGTCGACTACGCGGTGGACGCCGCGGTCTTCGGCTCCTTCATGAACGCCGGGCAGATCTGCATGTGCGTGGACCGGGTCATCGTCCACCGCGCGGTCGCCGACGAATTCACGGCCAAGTTCGCCGCCCGCGTCCAGGCACTGCCGTACGGCGATCCGAGCGACCCGGGCACGGCGGTCGGCCCGGTCGTGAACGCGGCCGCCGCCCACCGGATCTCGGCACTCGTCGCGGACGCGGTCTCGCAGGGCGCCGAACTGGCCGCGGGCACCGGCGAGATCGAGGAGCCGGGCACGCTGATCCGCCCGATCGTCCTCACCGGCATCACCAAGGAGATGAAGATCTACTACGACGAGATCTTCGGCCCGGCGACCGCGGTCCACGTGGTCGACAGTGTCGAGGAGGCCGTCGCGCTCGCCAACGACACTCCGCACGGCCTGACCGCGGGCGTCATCACCGAGAACCTGGCGAAGGGCCTGGAGGTCGCGGGCCGTCTGCGTACCGGCATCGTCCACGTCAACGACCAGTCCATCGCGGACGAACCACAGGCCCCCTTCGGCGGCGTGAAGAGCTCCGGCTACGGCCGCTTCGGCGGGCAGGCGGGCGCCGAGGCCTTCACCGACACCCGCTGGGTCACCGTGCAAGCCGTGGGCCACGCGCACTACCCGATCTGAGGACCGGCGGTCGGCGGCGTAGGCGGACAGGGCGTACAGCGGGCCGCCGTTCCAGGCGTGGTTGTCGGTGCCGTCGGCCTTGATCCACAGCTCCCACAGCGTGTGGCAGGCGGGGTCGGCCACCTGCGCGGCGAAGCGGTTGCGCATCCGCTCCTCGGCGACGGTGGCGGCGCCCATGAGGTAGAGCGCTTCGAGGACGTAGAACTCCATGTACGGGCTGGCGTTGAGGTGGTTGCGCAGCACCTCGGTGACACCCCGGTAGCGGGAGGCGGGAGCCAGGCCGGCGACGACGGCGAGCGCGTTGGCCCGGTCGTCGCTGTCCTTGGTGTAGCCGGGTGAGCGGTACTCGTTCCGCGACGCGTTCCACAGCACACGGTCGAAGTTGGCCTTGATGCTGTCGCGCCGGCTCTGCCAGCCGATGGACTGGATGTCCGTATTTGCGGAAACTTCCCGTGCCGCCCTACTGCCGCCGCTGGGTCGAGGCGCGGACGACCAGTTCGGGTGTGAACAGGATCTGGCTGTGTTCGTGGTTGGGGTTGGTGGCCTCGTCCAGGAGGAGCTTCGCCGCGGTGCGGCCCAAGTCGAGGCGGGGTTGCCGGACCGAGGTCAGGGGCACCGCCGCCGCGGCGGCGAAGTCGATGTCGTCGTAGCCGACGATGGCCAGGTCGGCCGGGACGCGGATGCGCTGGCCGACGCACGTCTGGAGCAGGCCGAGCGCGAGCAGGTCGTTGGCGCAGAACGCCGCGGTCGGGCGGGTCGCGGCGGGAAGGCCGGCCAGGCGTTGGCCCGCGTTGCGGCCTTCCGCCACGCTGAGTGCCGATGTCCTCAGGTCGACCAGGGCTTCCGGGTCCATGCCCGCTTCGGTCATGGCCTTGAGGGCGCCGAGCCGCCGGTCGCGGACCTGGCCGAGGGTGTCCGGCCCGCCGATGTAGGCGATGCGCTCGTGGCCCGCCTCGATGAGGTGCTGGACGGCGAGTGCTCCGCCGAGCACGTCGTCGACCGCGACCGTGCAGTGGGTGTTCCCGCCGCGATTGCGATCGACGATGACCACCGGAGTCCCCCGCTGGGGCAGCTCGTCCAGGATGGCCGCCTCGGGATCGATGGGCGTGATCAGGATGCCCTGGACGCGCTGCTGTTCGAGCCGGTTGAGGTAGGTGACCTCGCGGGCGACCCGGTTGTCGCTGTTGCAGTTGAACAGCGACATGTCGGCCTCGTCGGCGGCCTCCTCGATGCCGCGCGCGACGTCGATGAAGAACGGGTTGGAGGCGTCGAGCATCACGTACGCGAGGGTGCTGCTGCGTCCGCTGCGGAGCTGGCGGGCGAACTCGTTGGGCACGAACCCGAGATCGGCCATCGCGGCCTGGACCCTGGCCTTCGTCCGGGGGTTCACGCGTTCCGGGTGGTTGAGCACGTTGGACACCGTGCCCACCGAGACCCCGGCGTGTTCCGCGACGTCCTTGACGCCCGCGGGCTTCGACTCGCCGCGCTGCCGCCGTGCTCCCGGAGGGTTCGACTTCGCCGTGGCCATGCGCCCGTCCTTGATTGAAACGTGTAACTGAGTGAGTTCAGAGCGTGTGCGAGTGTCCCGAGGTGGGAGCTCGCCGGTCTGCGTCCGGCCAGTGTAGACGGAAGTTGACCAGGCCTTTTTGTGTGACAGCCGTTGACGGTGAATGTTCCGTCGGCGTAACGTTCAGCCACCTGAACTTGAAACCTTTCAATTTGGAGGTTGCGCATGGCGCGGGACGACGCTGTTCCACTGCTGGCAGTACGCGACGTCACCAAGTCGTTCGGCGCCGTGGCCGCGGTCGATGGTGTGTCGTTCGCGCTGCACGGCGGCGAGGCTCACGCGCTGGTCGGTGAGAACGGGGCGGGCAAGTCGACCATCGTCAAGATGCTGGCCGGCGTGCACCGCCCGGACTCCGGTGTGATCGAGATGGACGGCACCCCACTGGCGCTGGGCAGCCCCGCCGACGCGCGTGCCGCGGGCATCGCGATCATCTACCAGGAGCCGACGCTGTTCCCGGACCTGTCGGTCGCGGAGAACATCTTCATGGGCCGTCAGCCGGTCGGGCGGCTGCGCCGGATCGACAAGGCCGTGATGAAGGCGGAGGCCGAGAAGCTGTTCGACCGCCTGGGCGTGCACCTCGATCCCGACCGTCCCGCGCGCGGCCTGTCGATCGCCGACCAGCAGTTGGTCGAGATCGCCAAGGCGCTGTCGGTCGACGCCCGGGTGCTCGTCATGGACGAACCCACCGCGGCGTTGTCGGGCGTCGAGGTCGAGCGGCTGTTCGCCGTCGCTCGCACCCTGTGTGCGCATGGCGCGGCGGTGCTGTTCATTTCGCACCGTTTCAACGAGGTGTTCTCGCTCTGCGAGCGGATCACCGTGATGCGGGACGGTCGCTGGGTCTCCACCGACCCGACCGCCGACCTGACCGTCGACCAGGTGGTGCGGCGGATGGTCGGGCGTGATGTCTCGGCGCTGTTCCCCAAGGAAGAGGTCGAACCGGGGGAGGTCGTGCTCGACGTCCGCGGCTTGACGCGCCACGGCGTGTTCTCCGACGTCACCTTCTCGGTGCGCCGCGGTGAGATCGTCGCGCTCGCCGGCCTCGTGGGCGCCGGGCGCAGCGAAGTGGTCAGGGCGGTCTTCGGCATCGATCGCCTCGACGCGGGCGAGGTGTACGTGGACGGCGTGCGGCTGCACGCCGGGTCGCCGGCCGCGGCGATGGCGGCCGGACTCGCGCTGGTGCCGGAGGACCGCCGCCAGCAGGGCCTGGTGATGGAGCTGTCCATCGAGCGCAACGCCACCCTCACCCGGCTGGGCGCGCTGGCCCGTGCCGGACTGCTGTCCGGGCGGGGCGAGCGGCGTGCCGCGCGCGAGTGGACCAGGAAGTTGCAGGTGAAGTACGGGCTCCTGGCCGATGCGGTCGGCACCCTGTCGGGCGGCAACCAGCAGAAGGTGGTGCTGGCCAAGTGGCTGGCGACCGAGCCGAAAGTGCTGATCGTCGACGAGCCGACCAGGGGCATCGACGTGGGCACGAAGGCGGAGGTGCACCGGCTGATGTCGCAGTTGGCGGGCCAGGGCATGGCCGTGGTGATGGTGTCGTCGGAGCTGCCCGAGGTGCTCGGCATGGCCGACCGCGTGCTGGTCATGCACGAGGGTCGGGTCACCGCCGAACTCGGCCGCGCCGAGGCCAACGAGGAGACGGTGATGTTCGCGGCGACCGGGCAGAACGGAACGGCGGCATGAAGACTTCCGAGAAACACGCCGGCGCGCAACGTGCCGCCGGGTCCGATGTGGACGGGCAACGGCCCAGCCGGCGCACCGGTTTCGGCCGGCGCGTCCTGGCGGCCAGGGAACTGGGCATCATCGTCGCGCTGACTCTGCTGGTCGCGGTGACCACGGTGGTCAACCCGGCGTTCCTGTCCGCGCAGAGCGTCCGCGACGTGTTGTTGGGCGCCTCGATCCTGGTCATCCTGGCGGTCGGGCAGACGGTCGTGATCGTCTCCCGCAACATCGACCTGTCGGTGGGCGCGGTGCTGGGACTCGTGGCGTTCGCGACCGGCAAGCTGTTCGGCGCGGCGCCCGGCACACCGATCATCGTCGCGGTGCTCGTGGGGATCGCGCTCGGCGCGGCGTGCGGTGTGATCAACGGTGTGCTCGTCGCGGCGGCCAGGGTGCCGGCGCTGGTGATCACCCTGGGCACCCTCTACATGTTCCGCGGCATCGACCACTCGTGGGCCAAGGGCGAGCAGATCAACGCCGCCGACATGCCGGCCGGATTCCTGCGCCTGGGCACGTCGACGCTGCTGGGCACCCCCCTGCTGGCGGTCATCGCACTGGCCGTGGTGCTCCTGGTCGGCGCGTACCTGCAGTCCTACCGCTCGGGACGGGAGCTGTACGCGATCGGCTCGGAGCCGAACGCGGCCCGCCTGTCGGGCATCCCGGTGGGGCGGCGGGTGTTCGTCGCCTTCGTGGTCAGCGGCGCGATGGCCGGGTTGGCGGGCGTGCTGTACGCGGCGCGGTTCGGCACCATCGACGCCACGGTCGGCACCGGGATCGAGTTGCAGGTCGTCGCGGCGGCCGTGGTCGGCGGCGTGGCGATCTTCGGGGGCAGCGGCAGCGTGTACGGCGCCGCGGTCGGCGCGGTGCTGCTGACCACGATCGGCAGCTCGCTGGCCGTGCTGCGGATCAACCCGTTCTGGCAGCAGGCCGTCGTGGGCGGTCTCATCCTCGCCGCCATCGGGCTGGAGCGGCTGCTGGCCGTACGAGCGGCGAACCGTTTGCGAGGGAGGACGTCCCATGGCGCATGACACGCTGTACGCACACCCGGAAGCACCCGCTCCGGAGCCTGGAGCACGCCGGGCCGGCGCGCTGGGGCGGGCCTTGTTCACCCGGTGGGACACCTGGGTCGTCATCGTCCTGGCGCTCGTCGTAGTGGGTGCCGGAGCGTCCGTGGACGGGTTCGCCGGTCCGCGCAACACCCAGTTCCTGTTGATGGACATCGTGGCGATCGCGCTGATCGCGCTGCCGATGACGCTCATCGTGATCACCGGCGAGATCGACCTGTCGGTCGCGAGCACGCTGGGCCTGTGCAGCGCCGTGATGGGCCAGCTGTGGGTGGCGGGACTGCCCTTGGAGCTCATCGTCGTGCTCGTGATCCTGCTGGGCGCGGTCCTGGGCATGGTGAACGGCCTGTTCGTGACGAAGTTCGGCCTGCCCTCGCTCGCCGTCACCATCGGCACGCTCGCCGCGTACCGGGGCCTGTCGTTCGTCGTGCTGGGGGACCAGGCGGTCGCCGACTTCCCCCGGCAGTGGACGGATGCCGCGTCGAGCACCATCGGCGGCAGCCCGGTGCCCTGGTCGGTGTTGATCGCCGTGGTGTTGGCCGTGGCCTTCGCCGTGGTGCTGCACTGGACGCCGTTCGGCCGGTCGCTGTTCGCCATGGGCAACAACGCCGAGGCGGCGACGTTCGCCGGTGTCTCGGTGAACAGGGCCAAGTTCTGGCTGTTCGTGGCCTCCGGTGCGGTCGCGGGACTGGCGGGCGTCTACTGGACGCTGCGCTACGCCAGCGCCCGTGCGGACAACGGTTCCGGGCTCGAACTGGCGGTCGTCGCCGCCGTCCTGCTCGGCGGTGTGTCCATCTTCGGTGGACGCGGGACGTTGCTCGGCGTACTCGCCGGTGTGCTGCTGCTGGGCAGCCTGCGCAACGCCCTGCAACTGGCCGACGTTCCGGCCGACACCCTGAACGTCGTGACCGGTGCTCTTCTGATCACCTCGGTGGTCGTGCCCAACGTCGTGGGAATGGCCCGCTCGTGGCTCCGTCAACGACGACATCAACGGGGATGACCAAGCCCCGCACATTCCACGCGTGCCGCACCTGTTCCAGGACGGCCGGTCAGGAAGGAAATCCCATGTCACTGCGCAATTCCCCGTTCCGGCGCAGCCTTCGCATCGGTGTCATCGCCACAGCGCTCACCGCGGTGCTGGCCACTGCCGCGTGCGGTGGCACCACTCGCGGCGGTGAGGACAGCGCCGGTGACGCGACCGGTCAGGCGACCGGCCAGGCGAACCCGAACGCTGCGATCAAGGAAGGCCTCAAGATCGCCTTCCTGCCCAAGCAGGTCAACAACCCGTACTTCACCGTCTCCGACAACGGCGGCAAGTCCGCAGTGGAGGAGCTCAAGGGCGAGTACAAGGAAGTCGGCCCGTCGGAGGCCAACGCCTCCTCGCAGGTGAGCTACATCAACACGCTGTCGCAGCAGGGCACCGACGTGATCGTGACGTCGGCCAACGACCCGAACGCCATCTGCGGTGCGCTCAACGACGCCCGCAAGGCGGGGGCGAAGGTGGTCACCTTCGACTCCGACACCAAGCCGGAGTGCCGCGACGCGTTCGTCAACCAGGCGACCGCCGAGGGCATCGCCGAGAACCAGGTCAAGCTGATCTCCGAGCAGATCGGTGGCGAGGGCAAGATCGCCGTCCTCTCCGCGACCCCCAACGCGACGAACCAGAACGCCTGGATCGAGCTGATGAAGAAGGAGCTGACCAAGCCCGAGTACAGCAAGATCGAGCTGGTGACCACCGCCTACGGCAACGACGACGACCAGAAGTCGTTCCAGGAGACCCAGGGCCTGCTGCGCTCCTACCCGGACCTGAAGGGCATCATCTCGCCCACCACGGTCGGTGTCGCCGCCGCCGCCCGGTACCTGTCCGGCTCGGAGTTCAAGGGCAAGGTCGCGCTGACCGGCCTCGGCACGCCGAACCAGATGCGGGCGTTCGTCAAGGACGGCACGGTCAAGGCGTTCGCGCTGTGGAACCCGGCCGACCTCGGCTACCTGGCGGCCCACGTGGGCGCGTCCCTGGCGTCGGGCCGGATCACCGGCGCCGAGGGTGAGAGGTTCACCGCGGGCAAGCTCGGCGACTACACCATCGGCAAGGACGGCGTGATCGTGCTCGGCCCGCCGACGGTGTTCGACTCGGGCAACATCGACCAGTTCGATTTCTGACCCGAGACCGGGTCGCCTGTCGTACCCCGGTGCCGTGCGCGTGACGCCGGCACCGGGGTGCCCGCCCCCGAAAAGGGCCAGCTGAGGAGATGTGATCGACGTGCCTGACGTGAAGGCCGTGAAGCAAGCTCTGCGCAACCAGCGGATCGAGACGCCTTCGTGGGGGTACGGCAACTCCGGTACCCGCTTCAAGGTGTTCGCCCAAGCCGGTGTTCCGCGCACCCCCGAGGAGAAGATCGCGGACGCCGCGACGGTCCACCGGTTCACCGGCGTGGCGCCGACGGTCTCGCTGCACATCCCGTGGGACAAGGTGGACGACTACGCCGCCCTGTCGCGCCACGCCGCCGACCTCGGGGTCGGGCTCGGCGCGATCAACACCAACGTCTTCCAGGACGACGACTACAAGCTCGGTTCGGTGACGAACCCGGACCCCGGCGTCCGCCGCAAGGCGACCGACCACCTGCTCGAAGCGATCGGCATCATGGACGCCACCGGGTCGCGCGACCTCAAGCTGTGGTTCGCCGACGGGCTCAACTACCCCGGCCAGGACGACCTGCGCGACCGGCAGGACCGGCTCGCCGAGGCGTTGCGCGAGACCTACGCGCGGTTGGGCGAGGGCCAGCGGATGCTGTTGGAGTACAAGCTGTTCGAACCGGCTTTCTACGCCACCGACGTCCCGGACTGGGGCACCGCCTACGCGCACTGCCTGGAACTGGGGCCGCGGGCGACCGTGGTCATCGACACCGGGCACCACGCCCCCGGCACCAACATCGAGTTCATCGTCGCGTTCCTGTTGCGGCAGGACAAGCTGGGCGCGTTCGACTTCAACTCCCGCTTCTACGCCGACGACGACCTGATGGCGGGCGCGGCCGACCCGTTCCAGCTGTTCCGGATCATGAACGAGATCGTCCGGGCGGACGCGTTGGACCCGGCGTACGGCATCAACTTCATGCTCGACCAGTGCCACAACATCGAGGCGAAGATCCCGGCGGTCATCCGCTCGGTGATGAACGTCCAGGAGGCCACCGCCAAGGCGCTCCTGGTGGACCGCGAGGCACTGCGGACCGCACAGCAGGAGGGTGACGTCCTGGGTGCCAACGCGGTGCTGATGGACGCCTTCAACACCGACGTGCGGCCGCTGCTGGCCGAGGTCCGGGAAGAGGCGGGGCTGGACCCCGACCCGGTCGCCGCGTACCGCCGCAGCGGGTACCAGAAGCAGATCGAGGCCGAGCGGGCACACGGGCCGCAGGCCGGCTGGGGCGCCTGAGCGTTGGCGCCGAAGAACGAACCGAGGGACACCACGGAGATGACCATCGATACCGTCGCCGACCTCATCGCGCGCAGCAACGCGCTCGGCGCGGACCCGCGCAACACCAACTACGCCGGGGGCAACACCTCCGCCAAGGCCGCCGCGCTGGACCCGGTGACGGGGGAGGAGACCGACCTGCTGTGGGTCAAGGGCTCCGGGGGAGACCTCGGCACCCTGACCGAGGCGGGCCTGGCCGTGCTGCGGCTGGACCGCCTCCGGGCGCTCGTCGACGTCTACCCCGGCGTGGACCGCGAGGACGAGATGGTGGCCGCGTTCGACTACTGCCTGCACGGCAGGGGCGGTGCGGCGCCGTCCATCGACACCGCCATGCACGGCCTGGTCGACGCCGCGCACGTCGACCACCTGCACCCCGACTCCGGTATCGCCCTGGCCACCGCCGCGGACGGCCAGGCGCTGACGAAGGAGTGCTTCGGCGACCGGGTGGCCTGGGTGGACTGGCGCCGGCCCGGCTTCCAGCTCGGCCTGGACATCGCCGCGGTGAAGCAGGCCAACCCGCAGGCCATCGGCGTGATCCTGGGCGGGCACGGCATCACCGCGTGGGGCGCGACGTCCGAGGAGTGCGAGCGCAACTCGCTCGACATCATCCGCACGGCCGAGCGGTTCATCGCCGAACGCGGCAAGGCCGACCCGTTCGGTGCGGTCGTGCCCGGTTACGAGCCGCTGCCGGTCGAGGAGCGGCGCGCCAGGGCCGCCGCGCTGGCACCGGTCGTCCGCGGCCTGGCGTCCACCGACCACCGGCAGGTCGGCCACTACACCGACACCGGCGTGGTGCTCGACTTCTGCGCGAGCGAGAAGCTGCTGCCGCTGGCGGCGCTGGGCACCTCGTGCCCGGACCACTTCCTGCGCACCAAGGTCCGCCCGCTCGTGGTGGACCTGCCCCCGTCGACGCCGATCGAGGAGGTCGTGGCCAGGCTCAAGGAACTGCACCAGGCCTACCGGACCGAGTACGCCGCCTACTACGAGCGGCACGCCACCCCGGACAGCCCGCCGATGCGCGGCGCCGACCCGGCGATCGTGCTGGTGCCGGGCGTGGGCATGTTCTCGTTCGGCAAGGACAAGCAGACCGCGCGGGTGGCGGGCGAGTTCTACGTCAACGCCATCAACGTGATGCGTGGCGCCGAAGCGGTCTCGACCTACGCGCCCATCGCGGAGAGCGAGAAGTTCCGCATCGAGTACTGGGCGCTGGAAGAGGCCAAGCTCCAGCGGATGCCCAAGCCCAAGCCGCTGGCCGGCCGCGTCGCGCTGGTCACCGGCGCCGGTTCGGGTATCGGCAAGGCCATCGCGGAGCGGTTGGGCGCGGAAGGCGCCTGCGTGGTGGTCGCGGACCTCGACACGACCGCCGCGACGGCGGTGGCCGAGGGGATCGGCGGCAGCGACCGGGCGATCGCGGTCACCTCCGACGTCACCGACGCCGACGCCGTCCAAGCCGCGGTGGACGCGGCGGCGCTCGCCTTCGGCGGGGTCGACCTGGTGGTGAACAACGCCGGCCTGTCGATCTCCAAGTCGCTGTTGGAGACGACCGAGCGCGACTGGGACCTGCAGCACGACGTGATGGCCAAGGGCTCCTTCCTGGTCTCGCGGGCCGCCGCGAAGGCGATGATCGACCAGGGCTTCGGCGGTGACATCGTCTACATCTCGTCGAAGAACTCGGTGTTCGCCGGGCCCAACAACGTCGCCTACGGCGCGGCCAAGGCCGACCAGGCGCACCAGGTGCGGTTGCTGGCCGCGGAACTCGGCGAGCACGGCATCCGGGTCAACGGCGTCAACCCCGACGGCGTGGTCCGCGGCTCCGGCATCTTCGCCAAGGGCTGGGGCGCGCAGCGGGCCGCCGTCTACGGCGTGCCGGAGTCCGAACTCGGCAAGTTCTACGCGCAGCGCACCCTGCTCAAGCGGGAGGTGCTGCCCGAGAACGTGGCCGCCGCGGTGTTCGTCCTCACCACGGACGAACTCAGCCACACGACCGGCGTGCACATCCCCGTCGACGCAGGCGTCGCCGCGGGATTCCTCCGGTGAGTGCCGACCTGCGTGTGGCCGCTGTCGACCTGGGTGCCACCAGCGGCCGGGTGATGGTCGGCACGGTGGGAGCCGGGCACCTCGCGCTGGACGAGGTGCACCGGTTTCCCAACGGTCCGGTCCGCGTCGCGCGCCCCGGCGGGTCGACGCTGCACTGGGACATCCTGGGCATCTACCGGGAAACCCTGGCCGGGATCGGGGCGGCCGACCGGGCCGCCCCGATCGCGGGGATCGGCATCGACTCCTGGGCCGTCGACTACGGATTGCTCGACGGGGACGGCGCGTTGCTGGGAAACCCCGTGCACTACCGCGACGCGCGCACGGCCGACGCGATCCAGCGGGTGCGCGCGATCGTGCCGGATGACGAGCTGTACAACGTGACCGGTCTCCAGCAGTTGCCGTTCAACACCCTGTACCAGCTCGCGACCGAGGTGGGTGGTCCCCGGCTGGGCTGCGCCGAGACCGCGCTGCTGATCCCCGACCTGATCGCCTACTGGCTCACCGGCGTCGTCGGCGCCGAGCACACCAACGCGTCCACCACCCAGCTCTACGACGTGTGCGCCCGCACGTGGGCCACCGACCTCGCCGGCAAGGTCGGCATCCCGGCCCGCCTGCTGCCGCCGCTGCGGTCGCCGGGACAGGTCATCGGCACGTTGGTGCCCGAAGTCGCGGACGACCTGTCGGTACCGCGGTTGCCGGTGGTCGCGGTCGGCTCGCACGACACCGCGTCGGCCGTCGTCGGCGTGCCTGCGGAGCCGGGGACCAACTTCGCCTACATCTCGTCGGGCACGTGGTCGCTCGTGGGGGTGGAGCTGGACGAGCCGGTGCTGTCCGCCGACGCGATGGCGGCCAACTTCACCAACGAAGGCGGTGTCGACGGCGGCATCCGCTTCCTCCGCAACGTGATGGGGCTGTGGGTGCTGTCGGAGACGCTGCGCACGTGGAAGGCCCGCGGGGCGCCGGCGGATCTGGCGAGCCTGCTCGCCCAGGCGGCCGCGATGCCTCGGCTGCGCGCCGTGGTGGACATCGACGCGCCGGTGTTCCTCCCGCCCGGAGACATGGTCGCCCGCATCGAGAACGCCTGCCGTGACACCGGGCAGCACCCTCCCGCCACACCGGCGGAGATCGTTCGCTGCATCCTGGACAGCCTCGCCCTGGCGTACCGCCGCACCGTCCGGCAGGCCGCGGTGCTGTCGGGACGACCGGTCGACGTGGTGCACGTCGTCGGCGGCGGCGCGCGCAACGACCTGCTGTGCCAGCTGACCGCCGACGCCTGCGGCGTCCCGGTCCTGGCCGGGCCGGTCGAGGCGGCCGCTCTCGGCAACGTGCTCGTCCAGGCCCGCACGCTGGGTGCGGACCTGCCCGACATCGCCGCCATGCGGGCACTGATCCACTCCACCCACGAGCCCCGCCGGTTCACGCCGTCGGGTGACGGCGGCGAATGGTCCGCAGCCGAGGCCCGCAGCATGTCCGGCTCAGCCGACTCCAGGGGGCGGTAGAACGACGAACCGGCGTTAACGCGGCCATCAGCGTGCGCGGTCGTAGACCAGGGCGATCTCGCCGAGCTTGCCGGTCTCCTGGTGCGTGAGCGTCCACTTCGTAGCCGGCAGGCCGTCGTCGAACAGCCGCTGCCCGCCCCCGGCGATCTCGGGGCAGCTCATGAGGTACAGCCGGTCGAGCAGGTCCGCCGACAGCAGCGCCTTGATGATGCCGGCGCTGCTGTTGACCAGGATGTCGCCCTCGCCGGTGGTCTTGAGGTCGGCGACGACGTCGGCGGCGGGGGCGTTCACCACGCGGGTGTGTTCCCACGGCGCCTCGGTCAAGGTGGTCGAGAGGACCACCTTTTCCGTGTCGATCAGCCACTTCGCGTAGCCGCGATCACGTGGATCGGCGTTCCCGGTCCGCGACCGCGGATTCCGCTTCGATGGCAGCGCGGTACCGCGCGATGACGTCTCGCTCGCCGTCGTGCGCCTCGGCGGTCTCGACCAGTTCCCGCAACCGGTCCACGAGAGCCGCCAGCGGCGCGGTTTCGACCGCGTAGACGCGACGTTGGCCGAGTGGGAAGACGGTGACGAGGCCGGCGCGGGCGAGGGCCTGGAGGTGTTTGGTGGTCTGCGGCTGCCGCAGCCCGGTCAGCTCGGCCAGTTCACCGACAGGCCGGGGCCGCTCGGCGAGGAGCTCCACGATGCGCCACCGTGCGGCGTCACCCAGTGCTGATGCGATCCGGTCCACGGATCGAAGTATTCACCCATCAGAATATTCGCGTCAAGGAATACCTTGCGGTGGTTCACCGGATGCCCGCGGCGTGGAGCCGCCGAGTGGCGTCGACGTCGATGCTGGTCCTGGCGGGCGAACCGCTCGGTGAACTCCCGACACCACCGAGCGCGCCTACCACCACCGCGATGAGCAGCAACGGGAGGAGCAGAGTTCTGACCAGCATGGCCCAGCACGCCTTGCCGCCGACTCGACCACCGTCCTTGATCCGTACGAGCCGCGTGCCGGTGAGGACCGCGCCGAGTGCGCGGCCGTTGCCGTAGCACAGGCCGTACAGCAACGGCACCGTGAACAACCACGAGAGCATCAGCAGGGTGAGGGTTCCGTCGGAGAATCCTGTTTGGACGTACACGACCGACATGACGACGAAACCCAGCCCGACACCCAGCATGAACACCACGAAGTCGACCAGCCACGTCAGGAACTGCGCTCCGTCACCGGCCTGGACGTACAGGGTCCCGTTGTCGAACGCCGCGAGCCGTTGGGCGGTTCGCCGTCCGAGCACGTGCTCCGCGTGCTCCTTGGCGATCTCCAGCCGGGTCGACGGTCGGTCCGTCCTGGGGACTGTCACAGCACTCTCCTGTTGTGTTGTCGGCATGGTCCAGCTCCGGCGCGTGGTCGGGCGACGGTCCTTCAGGGACACACTGTCAGGCTTTGGCCGACCGGCGGCGACGCACGATCACGACGGCGCCGGCGGCCAGGGCCAGGACCAGGAGGATCAGCGGCACCGCGGGCATCGGCCACGGCGAGCGGACGTACTCCTTGACGATCACGACCGCGCGGTGCGGCTCGTCGGTCGCGGAACGGGTGAAGCGGATGTCGTCGGTGATCTGCGCCGGCCTGAACTCCCCGTCGTAACGGGTCAGGAAACGCGGGCCGCTCAACGCCGCCGACAGCGTCGGGTATTGCGGGTCCGGCTTCACCTGGCCCGCGAACGTCAGGTCGGGCGCGCTGCCGTCGGGCGCCGGGTTGCTGATGTCCATCCGGTGGTCGGCCAGCACGTACAGGCGCAGCGGCTGCCTGCCCTCGGCCGTGGCCGACAGGCGCATGGGGTAGACCGGCGTGTCGGTCTCGAACGCCAGCCGCATCGGCGGCAGCCCGGCGGAGAGGCTGCCGGAGGTCGGGGCCAGGCGCACCGCGACGACGAGCCAGCCCTCCGCGAGGTACGGTCCGAGCGCGCCTTCGAGAGCGGTGGGCAGGGTGAAGTCGTTGTCGCCCAACCAGTGCGTCACGGCGGTGGCGTCGGTGCCGGCGAGTTGGGCGACCTCGTAGGGTCCGATCTCGACGTGGTCGACGACGGTGGCGCCGCGATCGGACTGCGGGGGAGCGCCCGCGCCGTCACCGTCCACCGTCACGCGCCGCACCTCGACGTCCGGGCGGCTGATCCGGTCCAGTTCGGTGAACAGTTCCCCCTCGGCCACCTCGAACCGGGCGCGCGCGGGAACCGGCATCAGGAACGCCGCCTGGGTCGCCTCGGAACGCGCCTGCACCGAGAGGGTGATCGACTCGGTGCGGCCGGTCAACTCCACCAGCGCGGTCTCCTGCTGCGCGCGCAGCTTGTCGTTGGCGACGAACGCCCCGCAGGCGCAGGCGCCGGACATCGCGGGATCGACCGCCACCACCGTGACGACGAGCGCGACCACGACCGCGATGCGGGTTGCCATACGACCGGTTGTCATGACCGGTCGGACGCGCTCGCCGGTGATCAGGTTCCGCGATCCGGCCCGGCCGTCGCGTCCGAGGGTTGGCAGGACGGGGGCGTGGACAGATGCCCCGCGATCGTCAGGCAGGGGATGGGTGAGCGACGTCGTGTCCGGGCGGCGCCACTGGCGTCCGCCGCCGGAACGGTTAGCCCGGTGGCAGTCGGTTGACGGCGGAGGTGGCCAGTTCGAGGGCGAGGGGGCAGCTCGACTCGTCCGGGGCGTCGGCGGTGACCTGCACCGATACTTCCTCGATCGTCTGCACGCCACCGGGGTCGTCCAGTGGCCGGTGCCGTTGGTCAGCCCGATGGTGGCGTCACAGGTGGTGAACTGGGTGCCCATGTCGATGGTGGCCCTGCCGTACTTCGCCAGTGCCTCGGTGTTCAGCAGCGCGCAGGGATCGCTGTCGCGCAGGTGGTCGGCTGTGATCGCGATGCCGTTGCTGCGCGGCGCGCCGGCGGTGGGAATCGACGGCGTGGGGGATGGCGGCTCGGCCGGTGCCGGTCCCGTCGAACAGGCAGACGCGGCCAGGAGCGTTGTGACGACAAGTGTTGCCGTGCGACGCGCCGTGCGACGAACGCTAGCCAGGCCGTCAGTCGTTGCCGGTCACGTGTCACCAACATGCCGGCGAAGCCAACCGCCCCCGCCCCGGGCGTGATCGTCTCGCGCTTGTCGGTCTGCCCGCCGTTGTGACGTTAAAGATCTGAATAACTTCAGTGTTGACCGAAATTCCCCAGAGGGGACCGTCGGCGTCCAGGCGTTCGCACAACGCGGCGACCAGTCGGGCGGCGTCGAACCGAGTCGATGTTTGCGCTCACAACACGACTCGGCTTGCCTGGCAGGCACGTTGGGCTGAACGGAGTAGGTTGCGTCTACAAGCGAAGTCAGCTGCGCAAGGCTGACGTTGTCGAACATTCTTCGACAAGATCAAGCCTGCGGCACCATCGAAGTTAGCGCTCACATTATGGCTTCACTGAGCGTTGACGGTTCGGTCGCGCGCCGGCTACATTGCCACGAAAGTATTGGTCGCTGAACCGAAAAGTTTCGCCCAGGTCGGTCGTCATGCCACCACCACGGCCGCCCGTCAACGATGACGATGGGGACTCCTATGCGACGAACGCATCGGCACGGCATGCAGGCACTGGTCTTCACGGTGGTAGCCATCGCGGGCCTGGTGGGCAGCGGGTTGGTGGCGAGCCCGCCGGCGGGCGCCGCGGCCGGCTGCGCGGTGACCTATACGAAGTCCTCGGAGTGGCAGGGCGGGTTCGGCGCCACCGTCGCCGTCACCAATCTCGGCGACCCGGTCAACGGCTGGGCGCTGGAGTGGTCGTTCGCCGCGGGTCAGCAGGTCGGCCAGCACTGGAACGCGGTGATCACCCAGAGCGGCGCCCAGGTCAGTGCCAGGAACGTCTCCCACAACGGCTCGATCGCCACGGGTGGCAAGGTCGAGTTCGGTTTCAACGGCACCTGGACCTCCGCCAACCCCAGCCCCACGTCGTTCCGCCTCAACGGGACCACCTGCACCGGGAGCGTGAGTCCCACGACGACGACCACGACCACGACCACCACCGCGACGCCCAGGCCGACGTCGTACACCAACCCGGTGCTGTGGCAGGACTTCGCGGACATCGACATCCTGCGTGTCGACGACACCTACTACTACTCGGCGTCCACCATGCACTACTCGCCCGGCGCGCCGATCCTGCGGTCCTACGACCTGGTGAACTGGGAGTTCGCGGGCCACTCCGTGCCGCGGCTGGACTTCGGCGCCAAGTACGACATGAGCGGCGGGCGCGGGTACGTGCGGGGGATCTGGGCGTCGTTCCTCAACTACCGCAAGAGCAACAAGACATTCTACTGGGGTGGCTGCGTCGACTTCGGTCAGACCCACATCTACACCGCCGCCGCGGTGGACGGTCAGTGGAGCAAGCACACGACGATCGACAAGTGCTACTACGACGCCGGAATGCTCGTGGACGACAACGACACCATGTACGTCGCCTACGGCAACACGAACATCAGCGTCGCGCAGCTGTCCGCCGACGGGAAGACCGAGGTCCGGTCGCAGCAGGTGTTCACCACGCCGTCGAACATCGGCACGCTGGAGGGCGCGCGGTTCTACAAGCGCAACGGCAACTACTACATCTTCCTCACCCGCCCGGCCAACGGCCAGTACATCCTCAAGGCCGGCAACCCGTTCGGCCCCTACACCGTGCAACAGCTCCTGCTGGACCTGCCTGGCCCCATCCCCGGAGGCGGTGTCCCGCACCAGGGCGGTCTGGTGCAGACGCAGAACGGCGACTGGCACTACCTGGCGTTCGTCGACTCCTACCCCGGTGGCCGGGTGCCGGTGCTCGCGCCGATCACCTGGACCTCGGACGGCTGGCCCCGGCTGCAAACCGTCAACAACGCCTGGGGCACCACCTACCCGATGCCGAACCTCCCCGCGCCGCCACGCCAGGTGAAACCGATGACCGGCGTGGACACGTTCAGCGGCACCACCCTCGGCCCGCAGTGGGAGTGGAACCACAATCCCGACACCGGTCGGTACTCCGTCAACAACGGCCTGCGCATGCAGACGGCCACCGTCACCAACGACTTGTACTCGGCGCGCAACACCCTGACCCACCGCATCCAAGGACCGACCTCCACGGCGACGATCACGCTCGACCTTGCCGGTATGCGTGACGGCGACCGCACCGGCCTGGCGATGCTGCGCGACTCGTCGGCGTGGATCGGCGTCAAGCGCGACAACGGCCGCAACCGCGTCGTCATGGTCAACGGCCTGACCATGGACGACAACTGGAACACCACCGGCACCGGGACCGAAGTCGCCGGAACGGACTTCACCGGCACCCGGATCTGGTTGCGCGCCAACGCCGACATCCGTCCCGGCTCCGGCCGTCAGGCACGCTTCTCCTACAGCACCGACGGCGTGAACTTCACGTCCCTGGGCGCCGCGTTCACCCTCAAGAACGACTGGCGGTTCTTCATGGGCTACCGATTCGGCATCTTCAACCACGCCACCACCTCCCTCGGCGGCGCGGTGACGTTGGAACGCTTCGCACTCACCACCCCCTGAGGTCCCCGGCATCGGCCGCCTCCCGTCGGAGGTGGCCGGTGTATGTCTCATGTGGACTGTCCTCGGCTACCGCTGCCTCGGATCGCCCCGGGGCGAGTGACTTCGCACTCAGATCAAGGAGACATTCGTGGATCGACAACGTCCGCAGCGGCCGGGTCGGCGGAGAACCGCCGTCCTCGTCACCGTCTTACTCGTCGGCGGCCTTGTGGCCACCCCGTCGGCGATGGCTGCCGGGCCGAACCTCATCACCAACCCGGGCTTCGAGGACGGCCTCTCGGCGTGGGCGGTCAACACGGGGAACCCGACTGACGGCGCCACCCTGTCGACGACCGGCGACGCCTATTCGGGCTCTGGCGCGGTGCAGGTGACGAATCGGAAGACGACCGGTTCGGGACCGGTGCAGGACCTGGCCGGGAAGGTCCTGGCCGGGAAGACCTACACGGTCGCCGCCCGGGTGAAGTACGAGAACCCGGAGAGCCCGGCCACCAAGCAGTTCTTCGTGACCATGCACTACGGCGGCTCGACCTACACCAACCTGGGCACCGGGACGGTGTCGCGCGGCCAGTGGGGACTGCTCCAGGGCACGTTCACCATCCCGGCAGGGCAGGCCGTCACCACGCCGCGGGTCTTCGTCGAGACCCCGTGGACGGCCGACCCGGCAGCCGCACCGGCGACCCACCTGATGGACTTCAAGGTCGACGACGTCGTGCTGAACGAGTTCACCCCGTCGACCACCATCGAGGTCCTCGGCAAGAACCCCGGCGAGGGCAACCCGCTGATCTCCCACAAGTTCGGTGCCGACGGCAACGCCTTCGTGCACGGCGGCCGGGTCTACGTCTACCTGACCAACGACACCCAGATGTACAACCCGGGCCCCGACGGGACCTCGCCGACCAACACCTACGGCGGGATCAACACGATCACCGTGATCTCGTCCGACGACCTGGTCAACTGGACCGACCACGGCGAGATCCCGGTGGCCGGACCGAACGGCCTGGCGAAGTACGCCTCGCAGTCCTGGGCGCCCGCGGTCGAGAGCCGGGTCGTCGACGGCAAGGAGCAGTTCTTCCTCTACTTCGCCAACAACGGCGCGGCGACCGGCGTCCTGGTCGGCGACTCGCCGCTGGGCCCGTGGCGTGACGAGCGGGGCAGCCTGCTCATCACCGGCCAGACCCCCGGCGCGTCGGACGGCCGCAACTGGCTGTTCGACCCGGGCGTGTTCATCGACGACGACGGCCAGGGCTACCTCTACTTCGGCGGTGGCGGCAACGACGGCTCCAACTCCTACGAGAACACCAACCACCCGAAGTCGACCCGCGTCATCAAGCTCGGCGACGACATGATCAGCACCGAGGGCGCGGCCGAGACCATCGACGCCCCGCTGATGTTCGAGGCGGGCCACGTCTTCAAGCGCGGGGACAAGTACTACTACTCCTACTCGTCCAACTTCGGCTTCGGCGGCCCGATCGACCCGAACGGCCCGCCGACCGGCGCCATCGCCTACCTCGTGGCCGACAACCCGATGGGCCCGTGGACGCCCGAGAAGTACGCGGGGGTCATCTTCAAGAACCCGGGCGTCTACTTCGGCGCCGGCGGCAACAACCACCAGTCGGTGTTCGAGCTGAACGGCGAGCACTACTTCACCTACCACGCGCAGACGCTGAACCGCCGCATCACCGGCGGCGCGACGCAGGGGTTCCGCAGCCCGCACATCGCGAAGCTGGAGTTCAACCCCGACGGCACCATCAAGGAGGTCCTCGGCACCTTCGACGGCGCCGAGCAGATCCGCCACCTCGACCCCTACCGGGTGATCGAGGCGGAGACCATCGCCTGGCAGCAGGGACTCGCCACCAAGCGGCTCACCGCGCCGAACGACGTGCCGAACCTGGCCCTGCACGACGTCGACGACGGCGACTGGACGTCACTCTCGTCGGTGGACTTCGGGACCGGCGCCACCGGTGTGGCGGCACGCGTCAAGCCACTCACGGCGGGCACGAGCGTCCAGGTGCGCCTGGACGACCGCGCGGGGCCGGTACTGGCCACCATCCCGGTCGCCGGGCCGACGGGGGAGTGGACCGAGGTCGGCGCGGAGCTCGACGGTGTCTCCGGCGTGCACGACGTGTACCTCACGTTCGTCGGACCCGATGGCCGTGACCTCCTCGAAGTCGACAGCTGGCGGTTCACCAAGCCGTCGCTGAAGGTCGCGGGCACCGCCGACACGCGGTGCGCCGGGCCGAACGTCAAGCTCACCGTGCACGTGACCAACAACGAGTCCGTGCCGGTCGACTTCGTTGTCGAAACGCCGTACGGCACCAAGTCGTTCGACGACGTCAAGGCGGGAAAGACCCGCTTCCACCCGTTCATGACGCGGCAGTCGAGCGTCACCGCCGGCACGGTGACGGTCACCGCCACAGCGACGGTCGACGGACACGAGGTGTCGACCCGGATCCCTGTTCCGCACGAGGCGCGCACCTGTCGTTGACCTCCGGGCCGGGGCGGCCCGGGACCTCCGGGCCGCCCCGACCTGCGACACATCGGCCGCCGTGCCCGCGCCTGAAGCCGCCCGTCCGCCGCCGGGTCCGTACCGAGAATGACTCCGACAACGCACAGGAGCACCTCATGTCCTCTCCATTGAGTCGGCGCAGACTGTTCCAGGCCGCCGGTGTCGCCGCTGTCGCGACCGGTGCGCCGTCGCTGTTCACCGGGTCGGCTTCGGCCGCGGCGGTGCCACCGGTCCGCGGTGACATCGGTGTGTCGGCCGCCGGGTTCGACCTCAGCGAGGTCCGCCTCACGTCGGGCCGTTGGCTGGACAACCAGAACCGCACGCTGTCCTACCTGCGGTTCGTCGATGTCGACCGGTTGCTGTACAACTTCCGCGCCAACCACCGCCTGTCCACGCAGGGTGCGGCGGCGTTGGGCGGCTGGGAGGCGCCGAACTTCCCGTTCCGCACCCACAGCCAGGGGCATTTCCTGAGCGCGTGGGCGCAGGCGTGGGCGGTGCTGGGTGACACGGCGTGCCGTGATCGGGCGAATTACATGGTCGCGGAGTTGGCCAGGTGTCAGGCGAACAACTCGGCGGCGGGGTTCAACTCCGGTTATCTGTCGGGGTTCCCGGAGTCGGACTTCGACGCGATGGAGGCGGGTTCGCCGAAGTCGGTGTCGTACTACTCGCTGCACAAGACGCTGGCGGGTCTGTTGGACGTGTGGCGGTACGTGGGCAGCACGCAGGCGCGTGACGTGCTGCTGCGGTTCGCGGGCTGGGTGGACTGGCGGACCGGCAGGCTGTCCTACAGCCAGATGCAGAACGTGCTGCGCACCGAGTTCGGCGGCATGAACGCGGTGCTGGCCGATCTGTACCAGCAGACCGGCGACCAGCGCTGGCTCACCACCGCCCAGCGGTTCGACCACGCCGCCGTGTTCGATCCGCTGGCCGCGGGCCAGGACCGGCTCAACGGGTTGCACGCCAACACGCAGGTGCCGAAGTGGATCGGGGCGGCCCGGGAGTACAAGGCCACCGGTACCACCCGCTACCGCGACATCGCGTCCAACGCGTGGGACATCACCGTGGGCGCGCACACCTACGTGATCGGCGGCAACAGCCAGGCCGAGCACTTCCGCGCGCCCAACGCCATCGCCGCCTACCTCAACACCGACACGGCCGAGGCGTGCAACACCTACAACATGCTCAAGCTGACCCGCGAGCTGTGGCTGCTGGACCCGAACCGGGCCTCCTACTTCGACTTCTACGAACGCGCGCTGCTCAACCACCTGATCGGGCAGCAGAACACGGCCGACCCGCGCGGCCACATCTGCTACTTCACCGGTCTCAACCCCGGGCACCGGCGCGGCAACACCGGACCGGCCTGGGGCGGCGGCAACTGGAGCACCGACTACGGCACGTTCTGGTGCTGCCAGGGCACCGCGCTGGAGGTCAACACCTCCCTGGCCGGCTCGATCTACTTCCGCAGCGGCACCACGCTGACGGTGAACCTCTACACCCCGTCGGTGCTGACCTGGGCGGAACGCAACATCACCGTCACCCAGACCACGACCTACCCCAGCAGCGACACCACCACGCTCACCGTCACCGGCAACGCGGGCGGGTCGTGGACCATGCGCCTGCGCATCCCGGCCTGGACCAGCGGCGCGACCGTCAGCGTCAACGGCGTCGCCCAGAACGTCACCGCGACGCCGGGCAGCTACGCGAGCCTCACCCGTTCGTGGACCTCCGGTGACGTGGTGACGCTGCGCGTGCCCATGCGCGTGATCGTGGAGCCCGCCAAGGACAACTCCGGCATCGCCGCCATCACCTACGGTCCGGCCGTCCTGGCCGGCAACTACGGCAACCGGACGCTGTCCGCGCTCCCGTCGCTCAACGTCGGCTCCATCACCCGCACGAGCACCTCGGCGTTGGCGTTCACCGCGACCGCGAACGGCGAGACGGTCAACCTCGGCCCGTTCCACGACGCCCACGGCTACAACTACACCGTCTACTGGAACACCGGCGGCAGCAACGGTTCGGGCAGTCACCGGCTGGTCAACGTCGGCACCGGCATGGTCCTGGGCGTCAAGGACATGTCCACTTCGGACGGCGGGCTGGCCGTGCAGTGGCACGACAACGGCACCGCCGACCACAACTGGCAGCTGGTCACCGACGGCGGCAACGTGAGGCTGCGCAACGTCCACAGCGGCAAGGTGCTCGGCGTGGAGAACATGTCCACCGCCGACAACGCCCGCGTCCTGCAGTGGTCCGACACCGGCACCGCGGACCACAAGTGGACCCTGGTCGACAACGGCGACGGCACGCACAAGATCCGCAACGTCAACAGCGGCAAGCTGCTCGGCATCCTCAACGGCTCCACCAGCGCGGGCGCCCAGGTCGTGCAGGACTCCGACAACGGCTCCGCCGACAACCGCTGGCGCCTGGTGCCCAACGGCGCGTAGAGCATTGCCGGTGCCCGTCGCCCCGCGCGGCACAGGCACCGGCAGCGTGTCAGCGGCTAATGATCCCCGGATCAGCACAAAGTGTGCGACGAAGGGCGGTTCCATGGAGCCCAACGGAGACGACTTACCCGACTTGGACAACATGCTCGCCGACATGGGGTGAAGCCGACTGCCACCGCGCGGGCGGGAGTCCGCCAACAGGCGCAGTCACTGCTCGACGCCATCGAGCACGGGGCGACGGCGGATCGGGGGTCCGCTGTGCCTGCCGAAAATCCCATCCCCGCAGGTGACGGGGAGCGCTCCCATATCGGACGGTGCTTTCAACGACGAAGGAGAATCATGCCCCTGCAGATCCATTCCGCCCGATGGTGACGCCGTCTGCTGCTCCGTTCGGCCGGTACTCCAGCGCCGTTGTGGCCGCCTTCAAGCTGGGCGATTCGAACGGCAGCGGAGCACAGAACTGGACCACCGGCACGAACGGTCCACTGGTCAACCCTCAGTCGAGCAAGTGCCTGGACGCCAACAGAGCGAGCACCGCCGACGGCACCAGCTGATCATCTGGACCTGCCACGGCAGCTCGACCAACGCTGGACCCTGCCCTGAACCCCAGCAGACAGGAGCACACCCATGAAACAAACGCACCACCTCGGCCGGTGGTGGACGCCGATCGCCGCCGTCGCACTGGTTTTCGCCAGTGTCGGTGTGGCCGACGCCCGGCCTGTACCCACCCCCACGGATACCGGCACGCTCGCCGCGTCCCCCGGCTGCGGCAAGACCCCGACACTGGCCAGCGGTACGCACACGATTCAGAGCAGCGGCCAGAACCGCTCTTTCATCCTGAGGATTCCCAACAACTACGACAACACCCGCCAGTACCGGTTGATCTTCGGGTTCCACTGGTATGGCGGCACCGCCAACGACGTCGACTCAGGCGGATCCGACGGCTACAACTGGTCCTACTACGGCCTGCGGCGACTGGCGGACAGCGCGAACAACAGCGCGATCTTCGTGGCGCCCCAGGGCAACGGCAACGGCTGGGCCAACCCCGGCGGCCAGGACGTAACCTTCGTCGACGACATGATCAGGCGGATCGAGAACGACCTGTGTGTCGACACGGCACAGCGCTTCGCACTGGGCTTCAGCTACGGAGGCGCCATGAGCTACGCACTCGCATGTGCCAGGGCCACGACCTTCCGTGCGGTCGCGGTCTACTCCGGCGCAGGTATCAGCGGTTGCAGCGGCGGCACTCAACCGGTCGCATACATGGGGATTCACGGCATCAGCGACAACATCGGAGGTGGACGGGGCCTTCGGGACACATTCGTCAGGAACAACGGCTGTACCCCGCAAAACGCGCCCGAGCCCGCGGCGGGCAGCCGCACCCACATCACCACCACCTATTCAGGGTGCCGCACCGGATATCCAGTGGTGTGGGCCGCCTTCGACGGAGGACACACCCCCGGCCCCATCGACGGCGGTGGCGATGGCTGGAGAAGCTGGACTTCGCCAGAGGTATGGTGGTTCTTCACCGGAGACACGACACCCACTCCACCACCGTTCCGGCTGCGCAGCGAATCCTCAAGCCGATGCCTGGACGTCAACGGCGCCAACTCGACCAACGGCACCCAAATGATCGTCTGGGACTGCCACGCCAACGCCAACCAGCAGTTCACCCAGAACAACAAAGCCCTGCAGGTGTTGGGCAAATGCCTGGAGGTGCCCGCCAACGCAGGCCCCGGCACCCGCACACGCATCTGGGACTGCAACGGCGGCGCCAGCCAACAGTGGAACGTCAACGACAACGGCACCATCACAAGCGTCCAAACCGGACTGTGCCTTGACGTCAACGGCACCGCCAACAGCTCAGCCGTCAACGTGGCGACCTGCAACAACGCCGTCAACCAACGCTGGGCCAAAGCCTGACCGGACCGGGTGAGGACAGCCGCCACCGCCGCGCGGCTGTCCTCACCCCTGTGCTTGCCGAAAATATCGTCTGTGCAGGTCAGGCGGCGTGGTGGTACTCGTTGAGGATGTCGCCCAGTCGTTGCCGTCGGCGGCGGCGCCGGTCATGACGATGACGTTGTCACTCACGGGTGAGGTCGGCGAGGTCGTCCGGGGTGAGGGTGATGGCACGGGCGGCCATGTTCTCCTCCAGGTGGGCGAGGGAGCCGGTGCCCGGGATGGCCAGCGCGACGGGGGAGAGGGCCAGCAACCAGGCCAGGGCGATCTGCGAGACGGTGGCCCCATGCCGGTCCGCGACCTTGACCAGGTGGTCGTCGGTGAGGTCGGTCCGGCCGCCGCCCAACGGGAAGAACGGGACGAACGCGGTGCCGTCGGCGGCGCAGGCGTCCAGGACGGCGGTCTCCTCCCGATGAGCGATGTGGAAGTTGTTCTGCACGGCCGCCACCGGGGCGATCGTGCGGGAGGCCCCGGCGGCGTTCGTCGCCTATGTCTCCGCCAAGGGCGCCATCAACGGCTTCACCCATGCGTTGGCGACGGACTTGGCCCCTTACGACGTCACGGTCAACGCCCTGGCCCCAAGCGTCGTCCCGCACTCCCACGACTCTGCGCGAACTCTCCGAGGAGGTTTTCGAGCACTACACCCAGACCCAGAACCTGAAGCGACAGCAGACCCCCGAGGACGTGGCCAACCTCGTGGCGTTCCTCGCCTCGGACGAGGCCTCGTTCATCACCGGCCAGGTCCACCTCGTCGACGGTGGCCTCCGACGGCGTTGACGCCGGATTCGGTCGCGCTGTTTGGCCGGGGGGCATCGCATGATCGGCGGGCGATAGCCCCTGTTGGTCGGCGACGGCGCCGGTCTCGAGAGCCGTGCTGTCCGTCGCCTGCCGAGCATTCGCGGTCACGAGTAGAAGGGCGCTTTCCCTGTCGTCAGTGAGCCCTACGCCTGCGACGAGACTTCGCGGGCGGTCGGAGTAGGCGGCGGCCATGTGGTGCACTCGGTGCCGTTGACCCTGCCGTTGGTCGGGCCGGGATCGTAGGTGCCGCCGGCCAGGTAGCCGAATGTCACGGTTTGCCCGTGTCGATGTGCGACGCCCACGAGGGGCCGACGGGACTTCACCCCAGGTGCGACGCAAGTTCTGCGCGTGGGTCAGCAGCAACGTGTCGGGGTGGTTGGAGACGGCATCGTCGATGGCAGTCCTGATGAAGTGGATCGAGTCCTCTCGCGTGAACTCGTAGTCGTGCTCGGTCAGTCGCAACCTTGGGTCCAGCAGTGCTGGCGCCAGGGGCTGCCAGCTGGTGGCGGGCGTGCGGATGAAGATGTGTCGACCGTCCGGGGTGGTGCGGACTGCGATGGGTACAGGGCGTCGTGGATGGTTTGCACTCCGCCGGCCGGGGCGCATCATCCAGATCGCCATGAGCGCAGGCGGGCGTGTCACCGTGCTGCGGACCGGGGCCGGCAGGGGTGTGGGTCGTAGTCCGAGTTGCCGCAGCAGGTCGTCGACCGCGTTGGAGAAGCGTGCGCGAGTGGCAGCACTGTCCTGGTCCTGGGTCGTGCGTGCCCACCAGCACGCCGCGGGTGCCCGTGAAAGGGGCTGACCCCGGAGGAATCGCGGGCAGCGCAGGGCCTGGGCCGGACGTGCCGCCGGGCGAGCACGTGTTGCGGCTGTCGTTCACCGAACCGGGGCTGCGGATCGGCGCGTGGGCCGTCGTCCTGGGCATCGCGGCGACGCTGGGGCACACCGCGGTGTGGTGGTGGCTGCGGCGCCGGCGCGGCGTCCGGGACGCCTGGTGATGCGGTCGTGACCACCAACGGCACCTGTGCGTCGTCGCCCACCCGGACGACGACCTGCTGTTCGTGAACCCCGACACCGCGCTGGCGATCCGGAGGGGCGCACCGACCCGCGTGGTGGTCGTGAGCGCGGGTGAGTTCAACGGCAACGGCGGTCGCCGGGAGGACTACGCCGAATCACGCCGCCTGGGCGCCTGCGCCGCCTACGCCCGCATCGCCGGCGTGCGCGACCGCTGGGACCACCGGTGGCTCGTGGTCGGGGCCGCCGGGTCGAGCGGGACGTGCTGGTGGACCGGCCGACCGTGGACCTGGTGCTGCTCGCCCTGCCCGACGGCGGCGACGACCTCCAGCCCAACGCCCTGATGCGCATGTGGACCGATCCGGACGCCGTCGCGCACACCCTGGTGTACCCCGGCTCACCGGTGCGGCGCGGCTACGAGTACCGCGCCGAGGACCTGCGCACTGCCCTGGCGACGCTGGCGCATGTCGCCGACCGTGGTCTGCACGCTGGACGGCGACCCCGACCCCCACCTGCGCGGCGACCACGACGATCACGTGGCCGTGGTCCGCTTCACCCGCCAGGCGCTGGAGGGCCGCGCGCACGCCCCACTGGTGGAGCACCGCTGCTACAACACCGCCGACTGCGCGGTGAACCTGTCCGTCCGCCGTCGTGCGGGACAAGGCCGAGGCGTTCGACACCTATGCTCGGTTCGATCTGGTGGCCGTCGGCCAACCCGGCTGGAGCAGTCGCACCTACCGCCGCTGGGACCCGGGCGACGCGTGGGCGGGCACCGACGGCGACGGGCGGTCGCACGCCTTCTGCGTCCGCGGCGGACCGGTGCTCGGGTGGCGGCAGCGTGCACCGGGCGGGTCGTGGCGTGCGCCGGTCGACATCGGGGGCGCTGCCCTCGCGGCCACCCTCGCGGTGGGCGCCAACGCCGACGGCAGGCTGGAGGTGTTCGCCAAGAACTCCGGCGGCGGGATCAGCACCGCGTACCAGACCGAGCCGAACGGGGCCTTCTCGCCGTGGGTGGACTTCGGCGGCGGCCCGGACGTCCAGGGCGTGCCGGCCGTGGTCACCCGGCCCGATGGCCGGATGGCCCTGTTCGCCACCACCAGTACCGGCGTGCTGTGGTGGTCGCAGGACGCCCTGAACGCGGGCTGGTCCGGCCCGGTCGCCCTGGTGGACGCGGCGGTGACCGGCCCACCCACCGCCGCGCTGAACGACGACGGTCGCGCCGAGGTCTTCTACCGCGCCGACGAGGGCGCGGCGAGCACTGTCTACGTCACCCGGTCGGGAACGTGGAGCGCACCGCCCACCGGGCTGGGCGGTGACGGCACCGGCCCGGTGGCCGCGCCGCTCGCCCGCGGGCTCATCCTCCTGCTCGGCCGCGACGCCGGTGGCCGCGTCACCGCCTGCCGGCAGCGGGCGCGCCCGATTCGGGGTTCACCGGCTGGACCGACACCGGGCTGTTCACCACGGGGACACCGGCGCTGACCACCGGCCCCGACGGCTGCCCGGTGGCGGTGGTGCACTGCCCGGACGGCCGCCTCCGCACGAGCACGGTCCTCGACGGACCGGAGGTCGCCTCGGCCCCTGGTGCACGCTCCCGATGACGCCCGACCGCTGACCCGAATTGCGCCTGACGGCTCCCGATAACGTTTTTCCGGGCCGGGCGGCGGGGCGGATCTCACGCGTTGGTAATCGTGTTCGGCAAATGCCGTTTCCCGGCGATGAGCAGACGGTGGAATGGTGTGGATAACGGCGCGGCGACTTGCGGACCGTATTCAGCCGAATTTACCGGGCCTGGTCCCGTCGAGGATTCGAGGAGATGACCTTATGGATGACCGTGGTGTGAACCGGGCCGTTGTGCTCGGCGGCAGCCTGGCCGGGCTGTTCGCCGCCCGCGTGCTGAGCGACGTCTACGACCAGGTCACCGTGGTCGATCGCGACCACCTGACCGGTCCCAACCTCCTGCGGCGCGGTCTGCCGCAGGGGCACCACCTGCACGGGCTGCTCTCGCGCGGCCAGCAGATCGTGGAGGAGCACTTCCCCGGCATCACCGAGGCGATGGTCGCGGAAGGCGCGCAGATCGGCGACGTCGCCGACGACGTCCGGTGGATCATCAACGGCAGGCGCCTCGCGCAGGTCGAGTCCGGGCTGGTCGCGCTGTGCGCCAGCCGGCCGTTCCTGGAGCGCCACGTGCGCGACCGGGTCCTGCTGCTGCCGAACGTCACGTTCGTGCAGCAGACGGACATCCTCCGGCTGGACCTGGCCGAGACCGGCAAGCGCGTGACCGGCGTGTGGATCATGCCCGACGGCGCCAACGAGACCCTGCTGCCCGCCGACCTGGTGATCGACACGTCCGGGCGCGGTTCGCGGACGCCGGTGTGGCTGGAGGAGTGGGGCTACGGCCGCGTCGAGGAGGAGAAGCACAAGATCGGGATGGGGTACACCACCCGGCACTGGCGCGTCCGGGACGAGGCGTTCGAGGGCAACATCTCCATCAACACGGTGGCGTCCGCCGGCGTGCCGCGCGGCGCGATCCTGCAGAAGATCGACGGCGACCGCGCGATCCTCACCGCCTACGGCATCCTGGGCGACCACCCCGGCATCGACCCGGACGGCGTGATGGCGTTCGTCAAGTCGCTGGCCGCGCCGGACATCCACGAAGTCCTGCAGACCGCCGAGCCGCTCGACGATCCGGTGGCCTACCGGTTCCCGACCAACCTGCGCCGGCACTACCAGCGGATGACAGACTTCCCGGCCGGCCTGCTGGTCATGGGCGACGCGGTGTGCAGCTTCAACCCCAGCTACGCGCAGGGCATGACGGTCTCGGCGATGGAGTCGCTGGTCCTCGGGCGGCACGTCGCCGTCGCCGGCGAGATCGACACCGCCGCCTACTTCGACGATCTAGCGACCGAGGCCGTCGACGGCTGCTGGGACATGGCCGTCGGCGCCGACCTCTCGTTCCCCGAGGTGGAGGGGGAGCGCACGCCGGAACTGGAGCACATCCACGAGTACGTCGCGCGGGTGCAGCACGCGGCCAGCTTCGACGACGAGGTCTCGCGCGTCTACGCGCGGGTCATCGGCGTGGTCGACCCGTTCGACGTGCTGCACGAGCCGGCCTTCGAAGCGCGCGTCCTCGAACTGACCGAGCAGGGGCGAGCGTGAAGATCAAGGCGAACGACCTGGTGTTCGACGTCGACGTGGCGGGCGCGGAGGACGGCGAGGCCGTGCTGCTGCTGCACGGTTTCCCGCACAACCGGCAGTCCTGGGCCGACGTCGTGCCGATCCTGCACGGGGCGGGGCTGCGCACGATCGCACCCGACCAGCGCGGCTACTCCGACGGCGCGCGGCCGACCGGGGTCGCCGCCTACGCGTTGCCGCACCTCGCCGCGGACGCCCTCGGCGTCCTCGACGCCCTGGGTGTGGCGAAGGCGCACGTCGTGGGGCACGACTGGGGCGCGGCGGTGGCTTGGTACCTGGGCGCCCGGCACCCCGACCGGGTGCACACGCTCACCGCGGTGGCCATCCCGCACCTGGACGCCTACCAGCACGCCTTCGAGGTGGACGAGGAGCAGCGGCACAGCTCGCAGTACGTCGACTTCCTGATGGCCGAGGACACCGCCGCGCACTTCCTGGCCGACGACGCCGCGGAGCTGTGGGCGTGGTTCCGGCAGGCGGGCGACGACGTGCTCACGCCCGAGCAGATCAGGCGTGACGTCGACACGCACCGCAGGCCGGGCGTGCTCCACGCCGCGCTGAACTGGTACCGGGCCAACAACCTGGTGGGCGAGCCGTTCCGCTTCGGCCCGGTGCCGGTGCCGACGACGCTGATCTGGAGCGTGCGGGACGTCGCCGTGAGCACCCTGGCCGCCGAGGACACCGCGAAGCACGTCACCGGGCCCTACAAGCTGGTGACGCTCCGGGAGACCTCGCACTGGCAACCGCAGCAGGCGCCGGACGTGGTCGCGGCGGAGATCATCGAACGCGTGGCCGGCCACCGCTACACCGTGACGGGAGTGTCATGACCGCCGAACGAGAACTGGCCGAGCCGTACCTGCTGGGCGTGCTCGCCACCGCGGGCCTCGACGTCGAGTACACCCGCGGCGAGGGCGACACCCTGTACTACGAACGGGACGGGCAGGAGGTCGCCGCGCTGGACTTCGTCGGCGGCTACGGGTCGACGTTGCTCGGGCACGGCAACACCGAGGTCGTCGAGCACGCCAGGGCGCTGCTCGCCGCGGGGACGCCGATCCACGCCCAGTTCTCCCGGCACTCCTACGCCAACGACGTGGCCGCCGAGCTGAACCGGATCGTCAAGCGCGAACTGGACGACGACGAGTCGTACTACGCGATCTTCGCCAACAGCGGCGCGGAGGCGATCGAGGCGGCCATGAAGCACGCCGAGTTCGAGCGGTTCGTCCGGGTGGGCACGCTGCGCGCCGAGGTCGAGGCGAACATCGCCGCGGCCACGGCGGCGGTGGACCGCGGCGAGGTCTCCGCGCCCGACCTCGCCGGGCAGGTCGCCGGCGTGGTCCGGCACAACGAGGAGCTGGCCGGCCGCTCGCCGGTGTACCTGGCGCCGATCGGCTCGTTCCACGGCAAGCTCGCGGGCAGCGTGCAGCTGACGTTCAACCCGGACTACCGCGCGGTGTTCCGGGCGATGGCCGCCCAGGCGCGGTTCGTGCCAGTGGACGTGCCGGGCGCGCTGCGCAAGGCGGTCGACGAGGAGCGGGTCGCCGCGCTGGACCTGGTCGTGGTCGACGGCGCGGTGCGGGTCGTCGAGCGGGACTTCCCGCTGTTCGTCGCCGCGGTCCTGGAGCCCATCCAGGGCGAGGGCGGCATCCACGAGCTGCCGCGCGAGTTCGTCGCCGACGTCCAGGCCGTCAGCGCCGAGCTGGGCATCCCGGTGATCGTCGACGAGATCCAGAGCGGCATGGGCCGGACCGGCAGGTTCCTGTCCAGCGCGCACCTGGGCCTGCGCGGCGACTACTTCGCCCTGGCCAAGAGCCTGGGCGGCGGTGTCGCCAAGGCCGCCGTGCTGCTCATCCGCGAGTCCCGCTACCTGCGGGACTTCGAGATGATGCACAGCTCGACGTTCGCCAAGGACAGCTTCTCCTGCCTGATCGCCAGGAAGACGCTGGAGATCCTGGAGCGCGACGACGGCGCGGTGTACCGGCTCGCCGCCGAGCGCGGCGGGAAGCTGCTGGACGTGCTGCGCGACGTGCGGGCGCGGTTCCCCGACGTGGTGAAGGACGTGCGCGGTCGGGGCCTCATGGCGGGCCTGGAGTTCCACGACCAGTCCGCGTCCGGGTCGCCCGAGCTGCGCGGCGTCGCGGGATCCGGGTTCTTCGGCTACTTCGTGGCCGGGTACCTGCTCCGCGAGCACGGCATCCGGCTGTTCCCGACCTCCAGCGCGGTCGACACGCTGCGATTCGAACCGTCGGTGTACGTGACCGACGAAGAACTGGAAAGGCTGCGGACCGCCCTGCTGGACACGTGCCGGTCCATTCACGAACTGGACGGCGCGAAGTTCGCTCCGATCGCCTGACACCGCAGGCCGCAGGGGGTGGGACCGCTTCGGCGGCCCACCCCCTGTTTTGTGCCGATGCGTGACTGATCGACTACGCTGCACGCGCGAGCCATCCTCGGTTAACACGCTGCGTGCCTTTCCGGTCACCGTCCACAACGGATTAGGGCGCAATTACCTGTCGATGATAATTGCCGTTGTAGCCTTCGGGTGCTCTCGGGTGAATCCTCTCCCCGAATTCGAATCCACGAAGGAAGAATGCCGCCATGACGGAGTTATCGCGTCGATTTTTCATGAAGGGTGTGGTGGCCGGTGGTGCGGCGCTCGCGGTTCCGGTGGTCGGCTGGGGCGCGGTCCCCGCGTCGGCCGCCGGCGACCTCGCCGCCAAGTCCGGCCTCGTCACCGTGCTGCCCGGCGACCCGCTGTACGCGAGCCTGACCGCGAGCGCGAACGGGCGCTGGGCGGGCACACCGGACTACGTGCTGCTCGCCGACCGCGCCGAGGAGGTGGTGCACGCGGTCAGCGAGGCCGTCGCGAGCGGCAAGAAGTTCGCCCCCCGCAGCGCCGGTCACTGCTACGAGGACTTCCACACCGCCGCCCCGGTCCGCGTCAACGTCAACACCTCGGCCATGAAGGCGATCCACCACGACTCGTCGATGCGCGCGATCGCGGTCGAGCCGGGCGTCACGGTGGGGGAGGTGTTCAAGGCGCTGTACGAGCGGTGGGGCACCACCATCCCGGCCGGCACCTGCCCGACGGTGACGATGGGCGGCCACATCGCCGGTGGCGGGTACGGCCCGCTGTCCCGCCTGCACGGCGCGACGGTCGACCACCTCTACGCCGTCGAGGTCGTCGTGGTCGACGCCGATGACACGGTGCGCAGGATCGTCGCCACCCGCGAGGCCCGCGACGCCAACCGCGACCTGTGGTGGGCGCACACCGGTGGCGGCGGCGGCAACTTCGGCGTGGTCACCAAGTACTGGTTCCGCTCGCCGAACGCGATCGGCAACGACCCCACCACCATGCTCCCGCGCGCACCCCGCGAACTGATCCTCTCCGAGGTCGCGTTCTCCTGGAACGGCATGACCGAGGCGGCGTTCTCCCTGCTGATCAAGAACTTCAGCCTGTGGCACGAGCAGCACTCGGCGGCGGGCACGCCGCACGCCAACCTGTTCGCGGCCATCAAGCCGCGGCACCGCTCGGCGGGCGAGTTCCTGCTGAGCAGCCAGGTCGTTGCGTCGGTCGCCGGCGCGGACCGGTTGCTGGACGACTTCCTCGCCGCGGTGGTCGCGGGCACCGGCCTGACCTACCGGGTCGACGTCCGCCGGCGGGTCGACTGGCTGCCGCACGTGCTCAGCTGGGCGGGCCTGGGCGGCTCCGGTTTCGAGGGCAAGGGGCGGTTCAAGGCCAAGTCGTCCTACGTCCGCCGGGCGCTCCCGGACGCCCAGCTCCAGGCGATGTGGCGCAACCTGACCGACCCGGCGTTCGACAACCCGGCCGGCATGGCCGAGATCGCCGGGTACGGCGGCGCGGCCAACCTGCCGAGCTCCGACGCGACGGCCCTGCCGCAGCGGGACTCCGTCATGAAGACGCTCTACCTCTCGCTCTGGGCCACGCCCCAAGAGGACGCGAAGAACCTCGCGTGGGTCCGGCGTTGGTACTCCGAGATGCACGCCTCGACGGGCGGTGTCCCCGGGCTGGGCGGCGTGAACGACGGCATGTTCATCAACTACCAGGACGCCGACCCGGTCGACCCGGCGCTGAACACGTCCGGTGTCGCCTGGCACAAGCTGTACTTCAAGGGCAACTACCCGCGGCTCCAGCAGGCCAAGAAGCGGTACGACCCGAACGACCACTTCACCCACCGGTTGGGCATCCGGCTGCCGTGACGCCGTGGCGGCGTGCCGCGGGCGATGTCAGGCCGCGGTGATCCGACGCCGCGGTGATCCGACGCCGGTGTGACCGGGACCTCGGGAGTGCCCAGGGCGACCCTGGCACTCCCGAGGTCCTCGTCACGCCGGTCGGTCCGTCCGTCAGAGGATGCTGAGGCCCGAGCCGCCGGAGGCGTCGATGTTCTGGCCGGTCACCCAGCGCGAGTCGTCCGAGGCGAGGAACGCGACCACTCCGGCCACGTCGTCCGGCTGGCCCACCCGGTTGAAGACCGAGTACGCAGCGGCGCCCTTCTTCAGCTCCGGGTCGGCGAGCCACGGGTGGATGTCGGTCTCGATGGTGCCGGGGGAGACCGTGTTGACCGTGATGCCGCGCGAACCGAGCGTCTGGGCCAGGGTCAGCGACAGCACCTCGATCGCGCCCTTGGACGCCGCGTACGCCGTCATCATCGGGAAGGCCACCTTGGTGACGCCCGAGGACATGAAGACGATGCGACCGCCGTCGCGCATCCGCTCCAGGCCGAGCTGGGTGACGAACAGCTGGGCCTTGACGTTGATGGCGAAGACCCGGTCGTACGCCTCCTCCGTCACCTCGTGGATGAGGCCGGCGCCCGCGATGCCCGCGCTGTTGACGATGATGTCCACGCCCGGCTCGCCGAACGCGGTCACCTGCTGGTCGAACGCCTCCCACAGGGCCGCCGCGTCACCGGGCTGCCCGAACTCGGCGCGGAAGGCGAACGCCCTGCCGCCGTCCCGCTCGATCGAGTCCACCGTCTCCTTCGCCGCGGCCTCGTTGCTGCCGTAGTGAACCGCGACCAGCGCTCCGTCCCTGCCGAACCGCTGGGCGATGGCCCGCCCGATGCCGCGGCTGCCTCCGGTCACCAGGGCCGTCTTACCGTTGAGCGCTCCCATGAAGGGATCTCCGATCTCTGATCTCGGGTGTTTCGACTACTCGCCAATAAATCTAGTCGCAGTTGTCGGGGGTCATACCATTCGATGGTAATCGGCTGCTAATCGGCTCGGGTAACCGAAACGCCCGGTGTCGGCCGGGCGGATGCCGGGGTCGGTATTCCCGGTTCGATCACCTGGGTTCCACCGCCGGGTAACGAACCGGAACGAGTAGTGGTGGATGCGGTTGTCGGCCGATGAGTGCGGACTGAGCCGGGTTCCGGTCCGGCACGGTTATGGTCGATTCATGTGGTCGCCCCAGGGGTGGCGGCCAGCGGTTTCCGGCAGCTTCCATATTGTGCAGAAAGGGTGACCGAACGCGATGACGACAAAGCGCGACAGGGTTGCGGACGAGCCGATCGCCGTCGTTGGACTATCCTGCCGACTCCCGTCGGCGGCAGATCCGGCAGCTTTGTGGCGGATGCTCTCCGGCGGTTCGAGCGCCATTGCGGACGCGCCCGGGGGCAGGTGGGACGAGAGTCGCGGCGACGGCGGACGCGGAATTCGGCGCGGCGCGTTCCTGGCCGAACCCGACGCGTTCGACGCGGATTTCTTCGGCATCTCGCCGCGCGAGGCCGCGGCGATGGACCCGCGGCAGCGGCTGGTGCTGGAGCTGGCCTGGGAGGCGCTGGAGGACGCGGGCATCCGCCCGGGAACGCTGCACGGCAGCCGCACGTCGGTGTTCGTCGGCACGCTCCGCGACGACTACGCCGGGCTCCTCGGCGACCGGGCGATCACGCAGCACACGATGACCGGCGTCAACCGCGGCGTCATCGCCAACCGGGTCTCCTACTTCCTCGGGCTGCGCGGCCCCAGTCTCACCGTCGACTCGGCGCAGTCGTCATCGCTGGTCGCGGTGCACCTCGCGGTCCAAAGCCTCCGGTCCGGCGAGTCCGACGCGGCCCTCGTCGCGGGCGTGCACCTCAACCTGTCCACCGAGGGCGCCCTCGCCACCGAGCGGTTCGGCGGGCTGTCCCCGGACGGCACCGCGTACGCCTTCGACGCCCGCGCCAACGGTTTCGTGCGCGGTGAGGGCGGCGGCGTGGTCCTGCTCAAGCCGCTGGCCGAGGCACTGGCGGCCGGCGATCGCGTGCACGGCGTCATCCTCGGCAGCGCGGTGAACAACGACGGCGCCACCGCCGGCCTCACCGTGCCCGGCCGGAACGGCCAGGAGCAGGTGTTGCGGGAGGCCCGCCTGCGGGCCGGCGTGAGCGTCGACGACGTCCAGTACGTGGAGGCGCACGGCACCGGCACCCCGGTCGGCGACCCCGTCGAGGCCGCCGCCCTGGGCGCGGCGCTCGGCGAGGGCCGGACCACGCCCCTGCGCATCGGGTCGGCCAAGACCAACGTCGGCCACCTGGAGGGCGCGGCCGGTCTGGTCGGCCTGCTCAAGGTGCTGCTCGCGCTGCGCCACCGGCGGTTGCCGCCGAGCCTGAACTTCGAGACGCCGAACCCGGCGATCGACTTCGCCGCGCTGAACCTCGCCGTGCAGCGGGACCTCACGCCGTGGCCGCACCCGGAGCGCCGGCTCGTCGCCGGCGTCAGCTCGTTCGGCATGGGCGGCACGAACGCGCACGTCGTGGTCGCCGAGGGCCCTATCACCGCCGAGCCCTCGCGCAAGCACCACAAGTCCGCGCTGCCGTGGGTCGTGTCGGCCAAGTCGGCGGAGGCGCTGCGCGCCCAGGCCGGACGACTGCGTGCCGCCGCCGCGGACCTCCACCCGCTCGACGTCGCCTACACGTTGGCCACCACCCGCACCGCGTTCGAGCACCGCGCGGTCGTGGTCGGAGAGGACCGTGCCGCGCTCCTGGCGGGCCTGGACAAGGTCGCCGCGGGACTGCCGTCCGCCGACGTGGTCACCGGGGAGGCCCGGAGCGGCCCCCTGGCCGTGGTCTTCACCGGCCAGGGCTCCCAACGCGCGGGCATGGGCCTGGAGCTGCACGCGGAGTTCCCGCGGTTCGCCGCCGCCTTCGACGAGGTCTGCTCGTACGTCGACCCGCTGCTGGACCGGCCGCTGCGCGAGGTGATCGCCACCGGCGACGGGCTGGACCGCACCGGGTACGCGCAGCCCGCCCTGTTCGCCGTCGAGGTCGCGCTCCACCGGCTGGTCGAGTCGTGGGGCGTGCGCCCCGACGTGGTCGCCGGCCACTCGATCGGCGAGGTGGCCGCCGCGCACGTCGCCGGGGTGCTGTCGCTGCCCGACGCGGCCACGCTCATCGCCACCCGCGGCCGGCTGATGCAGGCGCTGCCCGCGGGCTGCGCGATGGTGGCGATCCGCGCGACCGAGGCCGAGGTGCTGCCGGAGCTGGTCGACGACGCCTCCGTCGCCGCGGTCAACGGCCCGGACGCCGTCGTGATCGCGGGCGACGAGGACGCCGTGCTCGCCGTCGCCGCCGTGTTCGCCGCCCGGGGCAGGCCGACCAAGCGCTTGGCGGTCGGCCACGCGTTCCACACGTCGCGCATGGAGCCCGTGCTCGACGAGTTCCGCGCCGCGGTGTCCGGGCTGACCTTCCACGAACCCGCCGTCGACGCCGTCTCCACGGTCACCGGCGGCGTCACCACCGCCTGGGCCACCCCGGAGTACTGGGTGGAGCAGGTGCGCCGCCCGGTGCGGTTCCTCGAGGCCGCCCGGACGCTGGAGTCGCTCGGTGTGCGCACCGTGCTGGAGCTCGGGCCGGACGGCGTGTGCGCGACGATGGTCGCCGACTCGGTGCTCGACCCGGCCGCGGTGCGCGCGGTGCCCGCACTGCGCAAGGGCCGCCCCGAGGTGAAGTCGCTGCTGACCGCGCTCGCCGCCGTGCACGTGCGCGGCGGGCCGGTCGAGTGGGGCGCGGCGCACGTCGACGCCGGAGCCGAGCGGGTGGACCTGCCGACCTACGCGTTCCAGCGGGAGCGGTACCGGCCGTCCTCCGCCGAGCCGGCCACGCCGCCGTTCCGCGCGCCGCCGGTGCCTGCCGTGCCCGCGACGCCCGCGCCCCGGACGCCCGCCGACCGCGACCTCGCCGGACTCGTCGTCACGCACATCGCCACCGTCCTGGGCCACGACGACCACCGGAAGGTCGACCTGCGGCGCACGTTCGGCGACCTCGGGTTCGACTCGCTGATGGGCGTGGAGCTGCGGGACGCGCTGGCCGCCGCCACCGCCCGGCGGCTGCCCGGCGGCCTGCTGTTCGACCACCCGACCCCGGCGGCGTTGATCGGGTTCCTGGCCGGCTCCGACCCGGACGACGAGGACGACGTGGCGGTCGCCGCCGCCGACGAGCCGATCGCCGTCGTGGGCGTGGCCTGCCGCTACCCCGGCGGTGTGACCGGGCCCGACGACCTGTGGCGGCTCGTCGAGTCGGGCGGCGACGCGATCACCGGGTTCCCCACCGACCGCGCGTGGGACGAGGACCTGTTCGACGCCGACGCGAGCCGCAGCGGCCGGAGCTACGTCCGGCACGGCGGCTTCCTGCACGACGCGGCCGAGTTCGACGCCGCCTTCTTCGGCATTACGCCGCGCGAGGCGCTCGGCATGGACCCGCAGCAGCGACTGCTGCTGGAGACCGCCTGGGAGGGCCTGGAGCGCGCCGGGCTGGACCCGACGTCGTTGCGCGGCACCCGCACCGGCGTGTTCGTCGGCAGCACCGCGATGGACTACGGCCCCCGCATGCACGAGGCCGCCGAAGGCGTGGCCGGCTACCTGCTCACCGGCACCACGCCGAGCGTGATGTCCGGTCGCATCGCCTACCAGCTCGGTCTGGTCGGCCCGGCGCTCAGCGTGGACACCGCGTGCTCGTCGTCGCTGGTGGCGCTGCACCTGGCGGTGCGGTCGCTGCGCTCGGGCGAGTCGACGCTGGCGATCGCGGGCGGTGCGACGGTCATGGCGAACCCCGGCATGTTCGTGGAGTTCTCCCGGCAGCGCGGCCTGTCGACCGACGGCCGGTGCAAGTCCTTCGCCGCCGCCGCCGACGGCACGGCGTGGGCCGAGGGCGTCGGCCTGCTGGTCGTCGAACGGCTGTCCGACGCCCGCCGCAACGGGCACGAGGTGCTGGCCGTCGTCCGCGGCACGGCGGTCAACCAGGACGGCGCGTCCAACGGCCTCACCGCGCCGAACGGTCCGTCGCAGCGCCGGGTCATCAGGCAGGCGCTGGCCGACGCCGGCCTGCGTCCGGCCGACGTGGACGCCGTGGAGGCGCACGGGACCGGCACACCGCTCGGCGACCCGATCGAGGCGGAGGCGCTGCTGGCGACCTACGGCCAGGATCGCGGGTCGCCGCTGTACCTGGGTTCGCTGAAGTCCAACATCGGGCACGCGCAGGCCGCGGCCGGCGTCGGCGGGCTGATCAAGATGATCGAGGCGATGCGGCACGGCGTGCTGCCCAGGACGCTGCACGTGGACGAGCCGACGCCGCAGGTGGACTGGTTGGCGGGCGCGGTGGAACTGCTCACCGAGGCCCGCGCGTGGCCGGAGACGGGCCGTCCCCGCCGTGCCGCCGTGTCGGCGTTCGGCATCAGCGGCACGAACGCGCACGTGGTCATCGAGCAGGCGCCCGCCGGGACCGGACCGGCGACGCCGCACCGGCCGGTGGCCGAACCCGTGCCGTGGGTCGTGTCCGGTCGGGACGGCGTGGCGCTGCGCGCCCAGGCCGAGCGGCTGAGGTCGTTCGTCGTCGGGCGACCGGAGCTGTCCCCGGCCGAGGTCGGCCGTTCCCTGGCCGCCCGCACGGCCTTCCCCGCACGGGCCGTGGTGTTCGGCCGCGACGCGGCCGACTTCGCGACCGGGCTGGCCGCCGTGCGGGACGCCGCCGAGGCGCCCGGCGTCGCGGTGGCCACGGCGGCGGCACCGGGCAGGACGGCGTTCCTGTTCACCGGCCAGGGCGCGCAGCGCGTAGGCATGGGCCGCGAGCTGTACGAGACCTCGCCGGTGTTCGCCGCCGCGCTGGACGAGGTGTTCGGCGCGTTCGACGCGCACCTCGACCGACCGCTGCGCGACGTCGTCTTCGGCGAGGGCGACGCGCTCCACGAGACCCGCTTCACCCAGCCGGCCCTGTTCGCCGTCGAGGTGGCGCTGTACCGGCTGGCCGGGCACCACGGCCTCACCCCGGACCTGGTGGCGGGTCACTCGATCGGTGAACTGGTTGCCGCCCACGTCGCCGGTGTCCTCTCCCTGGCCGACGCCGCCACCCTGGTCGCCGCACGCGGGCGGCTGATGCAGCAGGCGCGGCCCGGCGGTGTGATGGTCGCCGTCGAGGCGACCGCCGAGGAGGCTTCGGAGTCGCTGGCCGGGCACGAGGACCGGGCCTCCGTCGCCGCGGTGAACGGCCCCACCTCCGTGGTGCTCGCCGGCGACGCCGACGTGGTCGGGGCGATCGCCGCCACCTGGGCGGAACGCGGCCGGCGCACGCGCGCGCTCCGCGTCAGCCACGCGTTCCACTCTCCGCACATGGACGGGGTGCTGGCCGAGTTCCGCGCGGTCGCCGAGACCGTCGAGTACCGCGAGCCGGTCGTCCCCATCGTCTCCACGCTCACCGGCGACCTCGCCAACGTGCGCTCGGCCGACCACTGGGGCCGCCACGTCCGCGGCACGGTGCGCTTCCTGGACGCCGTCCGCTTCCTGGAGGCCGAGGGCGCGACGGTGTTCGTCGAGATCGGCCCCGACCCGGTGCTGACCGCGATGGCACGCGATTCGCTGACCGACGCGGCGGTCGTCGTGCCGCTGCTGCGCTCGGGCCGACCCGAGGCCGCGACGTTCCACACGGGCCTGGCCACCGCGTTCGCGCACGGCTCCGCAGCGCACCTCCGGACCTTCTTCGGGACGGGGCCGCGGGTGGCGCTGCCGACCTACGCCTTCCAGCGCAGCCGCTTCTGGCTCGCCGCGCCCCCGCGCCGCGCCGACCCCGGTCACCCGCTGCTCACCGCGTCCGTGGCACTCGCCGACCGCGATGAGGTCGTGCTCACCGGCCGGATCTCGGCCCGCGAGCACCCGTGGCTAGCCAACCACCGCATCGGCGGGTCGGTGCTGCTGCCCGGCACCGCGTTCCTGGAGCTGGCGCTGGCCGCCGGCGAGCGGGTCGGCGCGGACCTGGTCGAGGAGTTGGTGCTGGAGTCACCGCTGGTGCTCGACGAACCGGTGACCGTCCAGGTCGCGCTGGGCGAGTCGACCGGCGCCGGCCGGCCGTTCGCGGTGCACTCGCGCGGCGACGCCGCGACCGGGTGGACGCGGCACGCGTCCGGTCACCTCGGCTCGGGCACGACGGCGGGGGAGGACCTCGTCGAGTGGCCGCCCGCCGGCGCCGTGGAGCAGCCGCTGGACGACGTCTACGACCGGCTCGCCGACCTGGGCTACGAGTACGGCCCGGCGTTCCAGGGCCTGACCGCGTGCTGGCGCGCCGGTGACGACCTGCTGGCCGAGGTGGTGCTGCCCGCCGAGGAGTCGGCGTTCGGCCTGCACCCGGCCCTGCTGGACGCCGTGCTGCACCCGCTGGTGCTCGCGGCGGCGGAGCACGGCGCGGCCGACGAGATCCGGCTGCCCTACTCGTGGAGCCGGGTCGCCCTGCACACCGGCGGCGCCACCGCGTTGCGGGCCAGGCTGTCGCCGACCGGTCCGGACACCGTCGCGATCACCCTCGCCGACCGGGACGGCGCGGCCGTCGCGACGATCGGCGAACTGACCCTGCGGCCGGTGGCCAGGGACCGGCTGGGAGCGGGAGACCCGCTGTTCACCCTGCGCTGGCCGAAGGTCGGGCATCCCGTGCCGGGGTCCCTCGACGACTTGGACGTCGTCGTCTTCCCCACGGTCGGCACCGACGCCGCCGCCGCGCACACCGCCACCCACCGCGCCGCCGAGGCCGTGCGGGAGTGGCTGGAGCGGGCCGACGCGCGCGACCGGCTGGTCCTGGTCACCCGCGGCGCGGTCGCGGTGCTGCCCGACGAGGGCGTCGCCGACCTGGCGAACGCCCCGGTGTGGGGCTTCGGCCGGGTCGCGCAGGCCGAGCACCCCGGCCGGGTCGTGCTGCTGGACGTCCCCACCGACGACCACCCCGACCGCTGGCTGCCGCTCGTGGCGGGCTCCACCGAACCGCAACTGGCCGTGCGCGGCGACGACCTGCACACCCCGCGCCTGACCAGGATCCCGCCCGGCCGGCCGGGCACCCTCGACCCGGCGGGCACCGTCCTGGTCACCGGCGGCACCAGCGGGCTCGGCGCGCTGTTCGCCCGGCACCTGGTGACCCGGCACGGCGCCCGCAGGCTCGTGCTCGCGGGCCGGCGGGGCCCGCGGACACCCGGCATCGCCACGCTCGTCGCCGAACTCACCGCGCTCGGCGCGAGCGTGCGCGTGGTGGCGGCCGACGCGGCGGACCCCGCCGCGCTCGGCGCGCTGCTGGCCGACATCCCACCGGCCCACCCGCTCACCGCCGTGGTGCACACCGCGGGCGTGCTGGCCGACGCCACCGTGCGGTCCCTCACCGCCGAGCAGATCGACCGGGTGCTCACGCCCAAGGTGGACGCCGCCCGGCTGCTGCACGAGCTGACGAAGGACCTGCCGCTCGCCGCGTTCGTGCTGTTCTCGTCCATCTCCGGTGTGATCGGCACGGCCGGTCAGGCGAACTACGCCGCGGCCAACACCTACCTCGACGCGCTCGCCGCGCACCGCCGCTCCCTCGGCCTGCCCGCCACCTCGCTGGCGTGGGGCCTGTGGGACGGCACGACCGGCATGGGCGGCGCGCTCACCGAGGCCGACGTGGCCCGGTGGGCCCGGCTGGGCGTCGTGCCGCTGACGCCCGCGCGGGGCACCGCCCTGTTCGACGCGGCGCTGGGCACCGACGAGGCACTGCTGGTGCCCGCCCGGCTCGACCTCGCCGCGCTGCGGGCCGACCCGCCCGCCGTCGCCCGCGACCTGGTGCCCGCCCGACCGGGGCGTGCGGCGCGGCCGGAGTCCTCCTGGGCGCGGCGGATCGCCGCGCTGCCCGAGGCCGAACGGCCGGACGTGGTGCTGGACCTGGTCCGCACCCTCGGCGCGGCGGCCGTCGGCCACTCCGACGCCGCCGGGATCGACCCGGCCAAGGCGTTCCGCGAGCAGGGCTTCGACTCGCTGGCCGGGGTGGAGCTGCGCAACCGGCTCATCGCCGCGACCGGGGTGCGGCTGTCCGCCACGGTGGTGTTCGACCACCCGTCGCCCGCCGCGCTGGCCGCGCACGTGCACCGGCAGGTGTCCGGCGCGGATCGGCCCACCGCCGGGGCGACCGCGGAGGTCCGCGCCGACGAACCGATCGCCGTCGTCGGCATGGCCTGCCGCTACCCCGGCGACGTCCGGTCGCCGGAAGACCTGTGGCGGCTGGTGGCGGACGGCGTCGACGGCATCACCGGTTTCCCGACCAACCGCGGCTGGGACCTCGACGGGCTCTACGACCCCGACCCCGGGCACACCGGCACCAGCTACGCCCGGCACGGCGGCTTCCTGCACGACGCGGACCTGTTCGACCGCGAGTTCTTCGGGATGTCGCCGCGCGACGCCACGGCCACCGACCCGCAGCAGCGAATGCTGCTGGAGACCGCCTGGGAGACCTTCGAGTCCGCCGCCATCGACCCGGCGACGCTGCGCGGCTCCCGCACCGGTGTGTTCGCCGGCGTGATGTACGACGACTACGCCTCACGGCTGTCCACCGTGCCCGCCGAGTACGAAGGCCTCCTGCTGGCCGGCAACCTGTCCAGCGTCGTGTCGGGCCGGCTGTCCTACTTCTACGGCCTGGAAGGGCCCGCCGTCACCGTGGACACCGCGTGCTCGTCGTCCCTGGTGGCGCTGCACCTGGCGGCACAGGCGCTGCGCCAGGGCGAGTGCGACCTGGCGCTGGCGGGCGGCGTCACCGTGATGGCCGGGCCGAACACGTTCGTCGAGTTCTCGCGGCAGCGCGGCCTGTCCGCCGACGGCCGGTGCAAGTCGTTCGCCGCCGACGCGGACGGCACCGGCTGGTCCGAGGGCGTGGGCCTGCTGCTGGTCGAACGGCTGTCCGACGCCCGCCGCAACGGCCACCGCGTGCTTGCCGTCGTGCGGGGGAGTGCGGTCAACCAGGACGGTGCGTCCAACGGTTTGACCGCGCCGAATGGTCCGTCGCAGGAGCGGGTGATCCGTGCGGCGTTGGCCGTCGCCGGTCTGCGTCCGTCGGAGGTGGACGCGGTGGAGGCACACGGCACGGGCACGGTGCTCGGTGATCCGATCGAGGCGCAGGCGTTGTTGGCGACCTACGGCCAAGACCGTGAGGTCCCGCTGTATCTGGGGTCGTTGAAGTCGAACATCGGTCATGCACAGGCTGCGGCCGGTGTGGGTGGCGTGATCAAGATGATCGAGGCCATGCGGCACGGCGTCCTGCCCATGACCCTCCACGCCGAGCAGCGCTCGCCGCACGTCGACTGGGCTTCCGGAGCCGTGGAGCTGCTGACGGAGTCGCGCGAGTGGCCGATGGCGGACCGCCCACGACGGGCGGGCGTGTCGTCGTTCGGCATCAGCGGCACCAACGCGCACGTCATCATCGAGCAGCCACCGGTCGAGCGCCCGCCCGACCGCGAGCCGGTCGACGCGCCGGTGGCGTGGCTGCTGTCGGCCAAGGACGGGGCGAGCCTGCGGGCGCAAGCCGCGCGGCTGCGCCGGATGGCCTCGGCCGATCCCGCACCGGAACCGGTGGACGTCGGTTTCTCGCTGGCCACCGGTCGGGCGGTGCTCGACCACCGGGCCGCGGTCGTCGGCGACCGGGACGGGCTGCTGCACGCCTTGGACGTGCTCGCCGAGGGCGGGTCGACGCCGGCGGTGCTGCGCGGCGACGGGCCGCGGCCGGGCAAGGTCGCGTTCCTGTTCACCGGCCAGGGCAGCCAGCGGCTCGGCATGGGCCGCGAGCTGTACGAGACCTCGCCGGTGTTCGCCGCCGCGCTGGACGAGGTGTGCGGGCACCTGGACCCGGTCCTGGACCGCCCGCTGAAGGACGTGCTGTTCGCGCCGCCGGGCTCGGCGGACTCGGCGCTGCTGGACCAGACGTCGTTCGCGCAGGCCGCGTTGTTCGCCGTGGAGACCGCGCTGTACCGGCTTGTCGAGTGGTACGGCGTGCGGCCGGACCACCTGCTCGGCCACTCGATCGGCGAGGTCGTCGCCGCACACGTGGCGGGCGTGTTCGACCTGGCGGACGCCGCCGGGCTCGTCGCGGCCCGCGGCCGGCTCATGCAGGCCGCCCGGGACGGCGGCGCGATGGCCGCGATCGAGGCCGACGAGGACGAGGTGACCGCCTCCCTGGCCGGACGTGGCGACACGGTCGTGATCTCGGGCGTGAACGGCCCGACGTCCACGGTCGTCTCCGGCGACGAGGACGCCGTCGAGGAGGTCTCGGCGGGCTGGCGGGCCGCGGGGCGCAAGGTCAAGCGCCTGGCGGTGAGCCACGCGTTCCACTCCCCGCACATGGACGGCGTGCTGGACGACTTCCGCGCCGCCCTCGCCGGGACGACCTTCCACGAGCCGCGAATCCCGGTCGTGTCCAACGTGACCGGCGAGCAGGCCAAACCCGAGCAGCTCATGTCACCCGACTACTGGGTCGGGCACGTGCGGGCGGCCGTGCGGTTCCTGGACGGCGTGCGGTTCCTGGAATCCCAGGGCGTCACCGACTACCTGGAGATCGGGCCGGACGGCGTGCTGTCCGCGCTGACCCGTCAGGCCGCCACCCGGCTGGTGGGCGCCGTCGCGCCCGTGCTGCGCTCGCGCCGCCCGGAGGCGTCGACCGTGTTGGCCGCGATCACCGCCTTGCACGTGCGCGGCCACCCGGCCGACCCGGTGCGGCTGTTCCCCGGCGGTCGACGGGTCGACCTGCCCAGCTACCCGTTCCGCGGCGAGCGCCACTGGCTGGACGCGCCCGCCACTCCGGCTGACGCGACCGGCCTCGGCCTGACCCGCGCCGAGCACCCGCTGCTCGGCGCGGTGATCGACCTGGTCGACCGGGACGAGCTGGTGTTCACCGCGCGGCTGTCCCAGCGCACCCACCCGTGGTTGGCGGACCACGCGGTGCGCGGCTCGGTCCTCCTACCCGGCACGGGGTTCGTGGAGATGGTGCTCCGGGCGGGCGAGCAGACCGGGTGCGCGGAGGTGGTGGAGTTGACCCTCACCGCGCCGCTGGTGCTGCCCGAACGCGGTGGCGTCCAGGTGCAGCTGACGGTCGGCGCGCCCGACGCCGCCGGTCGCCGGGAGGCCCGGGTCCACTCGCGGGTGGACGAGGACGAACCCTGGACCTCGCACGCGACCGCCGTGCTGGCGCCGACCGGCGGCCCGGCCGCCGAGGGCCTCGCGCAGTGGCCGCCCTCCGCGTCCGAAGTGGACATCGACGGCGCCTACGACCGACTGCGGGAGCACGGCTACGACTACGGCCCCGCGTTCCGGTGCCTGCGCCGGGTGTGGCGGGCTGCGGACGTGCTGTTCGCCGAGGTCGAGCTGCCCGAGGACCGCGGCGGTGACGCGTTCGTCCTGCACCCGGCCCTGCTGGACGGCGCGCTGCACGCCCTGCTGCCCGGTGTCGCGGTCGAGGGCGGACCCGCCTGGCTGCCGTTCGCCTGGAGCGGCGTGCGGGTGACCGCCCCCGGCGCCGCGGCGCTGCGGGTCCGGCTGTCGATCACCGCGTCGGACGAGGACTCGCAGACCGTGTCGCTAGTGGTGGCGGACGGGCTCGGCGCACCGGTCGCGGCTGTCGACTCGTTGGTGCTGCGCCCGGTCTCGGCGACCGCGCGGGCCTTGGACGGTCTCTTCGCGCCCGGCTGGGCGGCCCCGGCGGACCTGTCGGTGTCCGGTGCGGAGGTGACCGTCGAACGGGTCCCGTCGGGGACACCGGGCGAGGTCGTGCACGCCGTGCTCGGCACGCTCCGGCGGTGGCTGGCCGAGGAGTCCGGGCAACTCGCCGTGGTGCTGCGCTCCGCCGACCTCGCGCACGCCGGCGTGCGCGGCCTGGTGCGGACCGCGCAGACCGAGAACCCCGGCCGCTTCGTGCTGGCCGAGACCGACGACGACCCCCGCTCGGCGGCGCTGCTGGACGCGGCGCTGCGCCTCGGCGAGCCGCAGGTGGCCGTCCGCGGTGGGGAAGTGCTCGTGCCGCGACTGGCGCGCGCCGGCGGCGAGCCGGGCGAGGTGCCGGACTGGAACCGCGGCACGGTGCTGATCACCGGCGGCACCGGCGCGTTGGGCGCGGTGCTGGCCCGGCACCTCGTGGTGGAGCACGGCGCCACCGACCTGCTGCTCATCAGCAGGCGCGGCGCGGCTGCGCCGGGCGCGGCGGAACTCACCGCCGAGTTGACCGCGTTGGGCGCGGCGGTCGACGTGGTCGCCTGCGACGTCACCGACCGGGACGCGCTGAGCGCCGCGATCGGTGACCGCAGGCTCGGCGCGGTCGTGCACACCGCCGGCGTCACCGACGACGGCGTGTTCACCGCGCTGGACGCCGAGCAGGTCGACCGGGTGCTGCGGCCCAAGGTGGACGCTGCTTGGAACCTGCACGAGCTCACGGCGGACCTCGACCTGTCCGCGTTCGTCCTGTACTCGTCGGTCGCGGGTCTGCTCGGCACCGCCGGTCAGGCCAACTACGCCGCCGCCAACACCTGGCTGGACGGCCTGGCCGTGCACCGGCGGGCGCTGGGCCTGCCCGGCACGTCGTTGGCCTGGGGCCTGTGGGCGCAGGCGAGTGGGCTGAGCGGTCACCTGGCCGACGTGGACCTGCGCCGACTGGCCCGGTCCGGGCTCGAACCGCTGGCGACCGCGGAGGCGATGGCGCTGTTCGACGCGGCGCTCGCGCTGCCCGAGCCGGTGGTGGCGGTGACCAGGTTGGACCCGGCGGCGCTGCGCGCCCTGGGCGACGAGCAGCCGGTGCTGCTGCGCGGCCTGGTGCGGGTGCGGGCACCGGCGGCCGGCACGGAAGCCACCGGGACCGAACCCGCGCTGCGCCTGGCGGGCCTGGACCGGGGCGGGCGGCAGCGGGTGTTGACCGATCTGGTGCGCTCGGAGGTCGCCGCGGTGCTCGGGCACACCGCCGCGGGCGCGGTCGACACCGAGCGGGCGTTCCAGGAGCTGGGGTTCGACTCGCTGACCGCCGTGGAGCTGCGCAACCGGCTCGCTGCGGCGACCGGGCTGCGGCTGCCGACCACGTTGGTGTTCGACCACCCGTCGCCCGCCGCGCTGGCCGTGCACCTGCACGACCTGCTCGCCGTGGCCGACGAGCCCGACGTGCTGGCCGACCTGGACCGGCTGCGCACCACCATCCGCTCCACCACCGACGACGCGGAGCGCTCCGGCGCCATCGCCGACCGGCTGCGCGAACTGCTCGACCTCGTCACGGGCGACACCCGCGACGACGGGGACGACCTCGAACTGGCCAGCGACGACGACTTGTTCGCGCTGGTCGACGAGCTCGACTGATCGTGGCCCGACCGCACACTACTGGGGAGCGAGAGACAAGTGGCCGACGAAGCGAAGCTTCGCGATTACCTCAAGCGGGCGATCGCGGACGCCAGGGACGCGCGCCGGAAGTTGCGCGAGCTGGAGGACAAGGACAGCGAGCCCGTCGCCGTCGTGGGCATGGCCTGCCGGTATCCGGGCGGCGTGCGGTCGCCGGGGGACCTGTGGCGGCTCGTGGACGACGGCGTCGACGCCGTCGCCGGGTTCCCGGTCGACCGGGGCTGGGACCTGGACCGGCTGTTCGGCGCCGATCCGGACGCGGTCGGCACGTCACACACCCGGGAGGGCGGTTTCCTCTACGACGCGGACCTGTTCGACGCCGGGTTCTTCGGCATGTCGCCGCGGGAGGCGCTGGCGACGGACCCGCAGCAGCGACTGCTGCTGGAGACCGCGTGGGAGGCCGTGGAAACGGCGGGTGTGCGGCCGGCGTCGCTGCGCGGTTCGCGCACCGGCGTGTTCACCGGCGTGATGTACCACGACTACGGCTCTCGACCCGGACTGGCCACACCGGACATCGAGGGCTACCTGTACAGCGGCAGCGCGGGCAGCATCGCGGCGGGTCGGCTGGCCTACACGTTCGGTCTGGAGGGCCCGGCCGTCGCGATCGACACGGCGTGTTCGTCGTCGTTGGTGTCGCTGCACCTGGCCGCGCAGGCGTTGCGGGTGGGTGAGTGTGATCTGGCGTTGGCGGGCGGTGTGACGGTGATGTCGACGCCGACCGCGTTCGTCGAGTTCTCCCGGTTGCGCGGGCTGGCACCGGACGGGCGCTGCCGGTCGTTCGCCGCCGACGCGAGTGGCACCGGGTGGTCGGAGGGGATCGGCCTGCTGATGCTGGAGCGATTATCGGATGCTCAGCGCAACGGTCACCGTGTGCTCGCTGTCGTGCGGGGTAGTGCGGTCAATCAGGATGGTGCGTCGAATGGTTTGACCGCGCCGAATGGTCCGTCGCAGGAGCGGGTGATCCGTGCGGCGTTGGGGGCTGCGGGCCTGGGTCCGTCGGATGTGGATGTGGTGGAGGCGCACGGTACGGGCACGGTGTTGGGTGATCCGATCGAGGCGCAGGCGTTGTTGGCGACCTACGGTCAGGATCGTGAGACGCCGTTGTACCTGGGGTCGTTGAAGTCGAACATCGGTCATGCGCAGGCTGCGGCCGGTGTTGGTGGCGTGATCAAGATGATCGAGGCCATGCGGCACGGTGTCCTGCCCAAGACGCTCCACGCCGAGCACCCCACGTCGCACGTCGACTGGGCGTCCGGCTCGGTCGAACTGCTCGCCGAGGCCCGGCCCTGGCCGGAGACCGGTCGGCCGCGCCGTGCGGGGGTGTCGTCGTTCGGCTTCGGGGGCACCAACGCGCACGTGATCGTCGAGCAGGGCCCGGAACCCGGGCAGGGCGAAGCGGAGCCCGTGTCGGTCGTGCTGCCGGCGGTGCCGTTCCTGGCGTCGGGCAAGACGGAGCACGCCGCCCGCGCCCACGCCGCACAGCTGTCCACTGTGGATGGTACCGACCTGGACGTGGCGTACTCGCTGGCCACCGGCCGGTCGGCGTTCGGCTGGCGGACCGCTGGCACCGACCGCGTCCTCGGCGAACCGACGCCGGTCACCGAGGGCGGCACGGCGTTCCTGTTCACCGGGCAGGGTTCGCAGCGGACGGGGATGGGGCTGGAACTGGCCCGGACGTTCCCGGTGTTCGCCGCGGCACTGGACGAGGTGCTGGCGCGGTTCGACCTCCCGCTGCGTGAGGTGATCGCTTCGGGTGAGGGTTTGGAGCGGACGGGGTGGGCGCAGCCGGCGTTGTTCGCGGTCGAGGTGGCGTTGTTCCGGTTGGTGGAGTCGTGGGGTGTGCGGCCGGATTTCGTGGCGGGGCATTCGATCGGTGAGATCGTCGCGGCTCATGTCGCCGGGGTGTTGTCGTTGGAGGATGCGGCGACGTTGGTGGCGGCGCGTGGTCGGTTGATGCAGGACCTGCCCGGTGGTGGCGCGATGGTCGCCGTGCGGGCCACTGAGGACGAAGTCCGGCCGCTGTTGACGCCGGGCGTGGACATCGCGGCGGTCAACGGCCCCGAGTCGGTGGTGCTCTCCGGTGGCGAGGACGCCGTGCTGAGGGTCGTCGGGGTGCTCGGTGCCCGTTCCCGGCGGCTCGCCGTCGGTCACGCGTTCCACTCCGCGCGCATGGACCCCATGCTGGTCCCGTTCGCCGCCGTGGCCGAGTCGCTGACCTACCACGAGCCCGCCGTCCCGGTCGTCTCCACCCTGACCGGCGAAACCGACGGGAAGCTGACCAGCCCGGACCACTGGGTGGAGCAGGTGCGCCGCCCGGTCAGGTTCGGCGACGCGGTGCGCACCCTGGTGCGGCGAGGCGTCACGACGCTGGTCGAGCTCGGTCCGGACGCGGTGCTGTCGGCGATGGTGCCCGCCGTGACCGACGCGGCGGTCGCGGTGCCGTTGCTGCGCCGCGCCAGGCCGGAGGCCGAGACGGCCGCCGCGGCACTGGGCGTGCTGCACGGTCGCGGCGTGGCCGTGGACTGGCCGGCGTTCTTCCGCGGCGCGGGCGCACGGCGAGTGGACCTGCCGACCTACCCGTTCCAGCATGAGCGGTACTGGCTGGAGTCCGCGCCCGCCGCGGCGCGGGCGTCCGGACACCCTCTGCTCGGCCCGGCCACCGCCGTCGCCGGCTCGGGACGGGTGCTGTTCACCAGCACGATCGAGGCCCGGTCCTGGCTGGCCGACCACTTGGCCGTGCCGCCCGCTGCCTTCGTGGAGATGGCGATCCACGCCGGTGACCAGGTCGGCACGCCGGTGCTGGCGGAACTGGACACCGACCGTCCGCTGACCCTCCCGGCGCAGGTGCAGGTGTCGGTGGACGCGCCCGCCCCCGACGGCAGGCGGACCTTCACCGTCTACGCGCGGCCGGACGACGACGCGGCGTGGACCGCCCACGCCACCGGTGTGCTCGCCGCCCGCGGTGGCGACGAGCCAGTGATCACGGCTGACGGCACCCCGGTGCGCCTGCCCGAGGCGATCACGGGCGAAGCCGCCGCGTACGGCCTGCACCCGGCGCTCCTCGACCTGGCGGTGCCGACCACTGCCACCGGCGCGACGGTCCGGGTGCCCGGCAGCTGGCGCGGGGTGCGGCTGCACGCCGCGCACGCCGAGGCCGTCGAGGTGCGCGTGCGGCAGGTCGCCGACGACACCGTGACCCTCGTGCTCACCGACGCCGCCGGTCGGCCGGTGCTCACCGCCGAGGCGGTCGGGTTCCGCGACATCCCGGTCGAGCGGTTCGCCGCCGGGTCGCCGTTGCGGACTCTGACGTGGACCCACGTCCCGGCCGAACCGGCCACCGGGGGAGAGGTCGTCCACCTGGAGATCGGGACGGGTGACCCGGTGGCCGCCGCCCACGCCGCCGTGCTGCGGGCGTTGGAGCTGGTGCGGGAACGGTCCGAACCGCTGGTCGTGGTGACCGCGGGTGGTGTCGCGGTGGCCGACGAGGACGTGGACCTCGCCGCTGCCGCCGCGTGGGGCCTGTTGCGTTCGGCGCAGTCGGAGTTGCCCGAGGGCCGCCTGGTCCTCGTGGACACCGACGGCGACGTGGTCCTGTCCGGCGAGCCGCAGGTCGCGGTGCGCGGCGGGCGGGTGTTCGCACCCCGGTTGACCGCCGTCGAACCGGTCGAACCGGTCACGGGTGAGGTTGCCTGGGGCGGGACGGCGCTGGTCACGGGTGGCCTGGGCGTACTAGTCGCCCGCCACCTGGTCAGCGTGCACGGCGTGCGGAAGGTCGTGCTGGTCGACGTGGGCGCAGCGGACTCCGACACTTGGAACGCCGAGACCGTGCACGCCACCTGGGGCGAGCTGGCCGAGGTGGTGGCCGAGCACCGGCCGACCGCGGTCGTGCACACCGGGGGAGTGCCGGACGACGGCCCGCTGGCGGACATCACGCCCGAGCGGTTGGCCGCGGCGCTCAAGCCGAACGTGGACGACGCCTGGCGGCTGCACGAACTGCTGCCCGACGCCGGGCTGTTCGTGGTGTTCTCCTCGACGGCGGGCGTGCTCGGGGCTCCGGGCCGGGCCGGTTTCGCCGCCGCCGCCTCGTTCGCCGACGCGCTGGCCCGGCACCGCGCGGCCCGCGGGCTCCCAGCGGTCTCGATCGCGTTCGGCCCGCGGGAAGGCGCGGTGGGCTTCCCGCCGGTCGCCGACGGGGAACTGCTCGGCCTGCTCGACGCGGCGGTGGACGCCGGACACCCGGTGGTCGTGGCCGCGCCGGTCGACGTCGTCGCCCTGCGGGCGGCGGACCGTGCGCCGGTCCCGTTGCGCGGAGTCGTGGCGCCGCGGCGGCGCGAAGCGGGCGACGAGCGGGCCGGGACGCTGGCCGCGCGCCTGGCCGGGCTGGCCGGCGACGAGCGCCGTGCCGCCGTGCTGGACCTGGTCCGCCGCGAGGTGGCGGCCGTCCTCGGGCAGCAGGACCCGGCGGCGATCGGGGAGCACCGACCGTTCCGGGACCTGGGGTTCGACTCGCTCACCTCGGTCGAACTGCGCAACCGGCTGACCACCGCCACCGGCGTGGCGCTCCAGGCGACGCTGGTCTTCGACCACCCGACGCCCGCGGAGCTCACCGGGCACGTCCTCGGCGTCCTCGCACCGGAGGCGGCCGAGCCGGTGCTGTCCGGGCTGGACCGGCTGGAGGCGTTGCTCGACGGCGTCGCCAGGGAGGACGACCGGCGCGGGGAGATCACCCGGCGGCTGCGCACGATCCTGTCGCGCTGGACCTCCGAGTGGGGCCGGCCGCCGGCGGACGCTCCCTCGATCGAGCTCGAATCGGCCTCCGCCGGCGAGCTGTTCGACTTCATCGACAACGAGCTCGGTCGCGGCGCCGACCGGTCCGCCTGATCGGCACCTGGAGATAGCAGCGATGTCCAACGAAGAGAAGATGGTCGAGTACCTGAAGTGGGTGACGGCCGACCTGAAGAAGGCGCGTCAGCGGATCGCGGAGCTGGAGTCCGGCGGCACGGAGCCGATCGCGATCGTCGCGATGGCCTGCCGCTACCCCGGTGGCGTGTCCTCGCCCGAGGACCTGTGGCAGCTGGTGCTGGACGGTCGGGACGGGACCACCGACTGGCCGGAGGACCGCGGGTGGGACGTGGCCGGGCTCTACGACCCCGACCCGGCGCACCTCGGCACCTCGTACACCAGGCGGGGCGGCTTCATCGCCGACGCCACGGCGTTCGACGCGGGGTTCTTCGGCATCTCGCCCCGCGAGGCGCTGTCGATGGACCCGCAGCAGCGGGTGCTGCTGGAGACCGCGTGGGAGCTGTTCGAGCGGGCCGGCCTCGACCCGACGGCCCTGCGCGGCAGCTCCACCGGCGTGTTCGTCGGGATGGGCGAGCAGACCTATCTCGGCCTGGACGGCCCGCAGGAGCTGGAGGGCTACCTGATGACGGGCAAGCTTGGCAGCGTCGCGTCCGGTCGGCTGTCCTACACGTTCGGGTTCGAGGGACCGGCGATCACCGTGGACACGGCGTGCTCGTCGTCGCTGGTGGCGCTGCACCTGGCGGCGCAGTCCCTGCGGCGGGGCGAATCCGCCTTCGCGGTGGCCGGCGGCGCCACCGTCTACGGCCACCCCGGCGGCTACGTCGACTTCTCGCGCCAGCGCGGGCTGGCCGCGGACGGCCGCTGTCGGTCGTTCTCGGCCGATGCGAGTGGCACGGGGTGGTCCGAGGGCGTCGGTCTGCTGTTGCTGGAGCGGTTGTCGGATGCTCAGCGCAACGGCCATCGCGTGCTCGCCGTCGTGCGGGGTAGTGCGGTCAACCAGGACGGCGCGTCGAACGGCTTGACGGCACCGAACGGTCCGTCGCAGGAACGGGTGATCAACGCCGCCCTGGCCGACGCGCGACTGTCCACAGTGGACGTGGACTTGGTCGAGGCGCACGGCACGGCGACCCGACTGGGCGACCCGATCGAGGCCACCGCGCTGGTGAACACCTACGGCCGGGACCGGCCGACCCCGCTCTACCTGGGTTCGCTGAAGTCGAACATCGGCCACTCGGTGGCGGCGGCGGGCGTCGGCGGCGTGATCAAGGCGGTGATGGCCGTCCGCGACGCCACCCTGCCCAGGACCCTGCACGTCAGCGAGCCGACGCCGTTCGTGGACTGGTCCGCGGGGTCGGTCGAGTTGCTGACCGGGAACCGGCCGTGGCCGCCGACCGACCGCCCGCGCCGGGCGGGTGTGTCGGCGTTCGGTGTGAGCGGCACCAACGCGCACGTCATCGTCGAGCAGGCCCCGCCGACCGTCCCGGAGCCCGTCGTCGCGCGGGCCGGCCTCCCGGTGCTGCCGTGGGTGCTGTCGGCCCCCACGCCACCGGCGTTGCGCGCCCAGGCCGAACGGCTGCGCGACTTCGTCGTCGCCCGACCGGACCTGAGCCCGCTGGACGTGGCGTTCTCCCTGGCCACCACGCGCGCCGCGCAGGACAGCCGAGCTTCCGTCGTCGTTGCCGCCGGCCGGGACACCCCGCTCGCGGGCCTCGACGCGGTCACCCCGGCCACCCGCGTCACCGGCCGGACCGCGTTCGTGTTCACGGGTCAGGGTTCGCAGCGGGCGGGCATGGGTGTGGGGTTGGCTGAGGTGTTCCCGGTGTTCGGGGTTGCGTTGGACGAGGTGTGCGCGGTGTTGGACCCGTTGGTGGGTGGGTCGTTGCGTGAGGTGATTGCTTCGGGTGAGGGTTTGGAGCGGACGGGGTGGGCGCAGCCGGCGTTGTTCGCGGTCGAGGTGGCGTTGTTCCGGTTGGTGGAGTCGTGGGGTGTGCGGCCGGATTTCGTGGCGGGGCATTCGATCGGTGAGATCGTCGCGGCTCATGTCGCGGGGGTGTTGTCGTTGGAGGATGCGGCGACGTTGGTGGCGGCGCGTGGTCGGTTGATGCAGGACCTGCCCGGTGGTGGCGCGATGGTCGCCGTGCGGGCCACTGAGGACGAAGTCCGGCCGCTGCTGGGCGACCGGGTCTCCATCGCTGCGGTCAACGGCCCCGAAGCGGTCGTGCTCTCCGGTGACGAGGACGCCGTGCTCGCTGCCGTGGCGACGTTCGAGCAGCAGGGCCGTCGCACCAAGCGGCTCGCCGTCGGTCACGCGTTCCACTCCGCTCACATGGACCCGATGCTCGGGGAGTTCCGGCGGGTCGCGGAGGGCCTGACCTACCACCGGCCAGCGGTGCCGGTGGTCTCCACGGTCACCGGTGCGCTCGCCGACCGGCTGACCGAGCCCGGCTACTGGGTCGAGCAGGTCCGCCGCGAGGTCCGCTTCGCCGATGCCGTGGACACCCTGCGCGCGCGGGGCGTGACCACGTTGGTCGAGCTGGGGCCGGACGGCGTGCTGTCGGCGATGGCGGGGGACGGCGTGCCGCTGCTGCGCGCGGGCCGTCCCGAGGCGGAGACCGCCGTCGCGGCCGTCGGCGCGCTGCACGCCCGTGGCGTGGACGTCGACTGGGAGGCGTTCTTCGCGGGCACCGGTGCCAAGCGCGTGCCGCTGCCCACCTACCCGTTCCAGCGCGACAGCTACTGGCTGCGCCCCACCACCGGCGCCGGCGACGTCGCGGCGGCCGGTCTCGACGCGGCGGACCACCCGTTGCTCGGCGCGGTGGTCGAGGTCGTGGCCGGCGGCCCGGTCGTGCTCACCGGTCGGCTGACCACCGAAGGCTGGCTCGGCGAGCACCGGATCGCGGGCGCGGTCGTCGTGCCCGGCACGGCGTTGCTGGAACTGGCGCTGGCCGCCGCCGCCGAGGTCGACCTCGACCGGGTCGAGGAGCTGACCGTCACCGCGCCGCTCGTGCTGCCCGAGGGCGGCGGGGTGCAGGTCCAGGTGCTCGTGGGCGAGGCCGACGAGCAGGGCAGGCGCTCGCTGGACCTGCACGCGCGCCCGGCGGGCCACGCGTGGCGGCACCACGCGACCGGCGTGCTGGCCGCGGCCGACGCGCCCGTCACCGCGGACCTGGTGGTGTGGCCGCCCGAGGGAGCGGCCGAGGTCGACCTGCGTGACGTCTACGAACGCGTCGCCGAGGATGGCTACGAGTACGGGCCGGTGTTCCGCGGCCTGCGCCGGCTGTGGCGGCGCGACGACGAGCTGTTCGCCGAGGTGGCGCTGCCCGAGTCGGCCCGCGCCGAGGCCGCGCTGTTCGCGGTGCACCCGGCGCTGCTCGACGCCGCCGCCCACCCGTTGCTGCCCGGTGTGGCCGACCCGGACCGGCCCGCGCTGCTGCCGTTCTCGTGGTCGGGCGTGACCGTGGTGACGCCCGGTGCGACCGCCCTGCGGGCCAGGATCACCCCGACCGGACCGGAGTCGGTGGCGATGGTGTTCGCCGACGGACTCGGCACGCCGGTGGCGGCCGTGGAGTCGCTGGCGCTGCGACCGTTCGAGTCCGGTCGCGACACCCTGTTCGAGCTGGGCTGGACCCCGATCACCGGCGGCACGCCGACGGGCGCAGTGTTCGACGTCGTGCCGATCGGCCTGCCCACTACGGACGACGTCGTCGCGGCGACCCACACCGCCACCCGGGAGGCCCTGGCACTGGTGCGCGACCGGCTCGCCGAGGACCGTGACGGGCAGTTGGTCGTGGTGACCCGCGCGGACGTGTTGGCGCACGCGGCGGTGCACGGCCTGGTGCGCACGGCGCAGACCGAGCAGCCGGGCCGGGTCGTGGTCGTGGAGACCGACGACACCGCCGCGTCCCGGGACGTCCTGGAGTCGGCGCTCGCGTCCGGTGAGCCCCAGTTGTCGTTGCGCGACGGCCGGATCCGGGTGCCCCGGCTGAGTCGGCTACGGCCCGCCGGGCGGGCCGCGGGCACACCGTTCGCCGACGGCACGGTGCTGATCACCGGCGGCACCGGCGCGTTGGGCGCGGGGCTGGCGCGGCACCTGGTGGCCGAGCACGGCGCCACCGACCTGCTGCTGGTCGGCAGGCGTGGCGCGGCGGCGCCGGGAGCGGCCGGGCTGGAGAGCGAGCTGACCGGTCTCGGCTCGACCGTCACCTTCGCCGCCTGCGACGTCGCCGACCGCGCCGCGCTCGTCGCGCTCGTGGCGCGGCACCCGGTCAAGGCCGTCGTGCACACGGCGGGCGTGCTCGCGGACGGCGTGCTCGGGTCGCTGACCGACGAGCAGGTCGAGGCGGTGCTCCGGCCCAAGGTGGACGCGGCCTGGAACCTGCACGAGGCCACGGCGGACCTCGACCTGTCCGCGTTCGTGCTGTACTCCTCGCTCGCGGGCCAACTGGGGAACGCCGGGCAGGCCAACTACGCGGCGGCCAACACGTTCCTCGACGGGCTGGCCGTGCACCGGCGGGCACTGGGCCTGCCCGCCACCTCGCTGGCGTGGGGCCTGTGGGCGCAGACCAGCGACATCACCGACCAACTGGCCGACGTGGACGTCAAGCGGATCGGGAAGGCAGGCCTGCTCGCGCTGTCCACCGCGGACGCCCTGGCCTCGTTCGATGCCGCACTCGCCGTGGACGCGCCGGTGGTCACCATCACCGGCGTCGACCTGGCGACGGTGCGCGGGCTGGGTGAGGCCACCCCGGTCATCCTGCGCGGCCTGGCACCGGTGACCCGCCGTGCGCGTCGGACCGCGAGTTCCCTCGCCGACCGGCTAGCCGGGCTCGCGCCCGCCGAGCGCGACCGGGTCCTGGTGGACCTGGTCCGCGGCCAGGTGGCCGCCGTGCTCGGCCACGCCGACGCGGCCTCGGTCCCGGCCGGGCGGGCGTTCCAGGAGCTGGGGTTCGACTCGCTGACCGCCGTGGAGCTGCGCAACCAGCTCAACGCCGCCGCGGGCCTGCGGTTGCCGACCACCCTGGTGTTCGACCACCCGTCGCCCGCCGCGCTGGCCAGGCACCTGTCCGACGAGCTGTTCGGCGGTGCGCGCGAAGTGGTCGCCGGCTCCGTGGCCGCGAAGGACGACGACCCGGTCGTCATCGTCGGCATGGCGTGCCGCTATCCCGGCGGCGTGCGGTCGCCGCGTGGGCTGTGGGACCTCGTCGCAGGCGGTGTGGACGCGATCTCGCCGTTCCCGACCAACCGCGGCTGGCCCGACCTGTACGACCCGGACCCGGACCACGTCGGCACGTCCTACTCGCGCGAGGGCGGTTTCCTGCACGACGCGGACCTGTTCGACGCCGGGTTCTTCGGCATGTCGCCGCGGGAGGCGCTGGCGACGGACCCGCAGCAGCGACTGCTGCTGGAGACGGCCTGGGAGAGCCTGGAGAACGCGGGGGTGGACCCGGCCGGGCTGCGCGGTTCGCGCACCGGCGTGTTCGCCGGCGTGATGTACCACGACTACGGCTCCAACCTGGCCGGGATCCCCGAGGACCTGGAGGGGTACCTGGCGAGCGGCACGCTCGGCAGCGTCGCCTCCGGCCGGGTGTCCTACGCGTTCGGGTTCGAGGGACCGGCCGTCACGGTGGACACGGCGTGCTCGTCGTCGTTGGTGTCGCTGCACCTGGCCGCGCAGGCGTTGCGGGTGGGTGAGTGTGATCTGGCGTTGGCGGGCGGTGTGACGGTGATGTCGACGCCGACCGCGTTCGTCGAGTTCTCCCGGTTGCGCGGGCTGGCCGCGGACGGGCGCTGTCGGTCGTTCTCGGCCGATGCGAGTGGCACGGGGTGGTCCGAGGGCGTCGGTCTGTTGTTGTTGGAGCGTTTGTCGGATGCCCGGCGCAACGGCCATCGTGTGTTGGCGGTGTTGCGTGGCAGTGCGGTCAATCAGGATGGTGCGTCCAACGGTTTGACCGCGCCGAATGGTCCGTCGCAGGAGCGGGTGATCCGTGCGGCGTTGGCCGTCGCCGGTCTGCGTCCGTCGGAGGTGGACGCGGTGGAGGCACACGGCACGGGCACGGTGCTCGGTGATCCGATCGAGGCGCAGGCGTTGTTGGCGACCTACGGTCAGGATCGTGAGACGCCGTTGTACCTGGGGTCGTTGAAGTCGAACATCGGTCATGCCCAGGCGTCCGCGGGAGTGGGCGGCGTGATCAAGATGATCGAGGCCATGCGGCACGGTGTGCTCCCCAAGACCTTGCACCTGGACCGGCCGTCCGAGCACGTCGACTGGGACGCGGGCGCGGTGGAACTGCTCACCGAGGCCCGCGAGTGGCCGGCGGTGGACCGCCCGCGCCGAGCCGCCGTGTCGTCGTTCGGCATCAGCGGCACCAACGCGCACGTCATCATCGAGCAGTTCCCGGCCGAGCGGGAAGCGGCCGCCGAGGTCACGTTGCCGGTCGCGCCGTGGGTGCTGTCGGGCAAGACCCCGGAGGCCGTGCGGGAGCTGGCGGACCGGCTGGCCGAGGTGGACGAGTCCGATGTGGACGTCGCCTTCACCCTGGCCACCAAGCGGTCCGCTCTGCCCTACCGCGCCTCGGTGGTCCGGCGCGACGAACTGGCCGCGATCGAGCCCGCCCTCGCCCCGGACGGCCGGACCGGGTTCCTGTTCACGGGTCAGGGTTCGCAGCGGGCGGGCATGGGTGTGGGGTTGGCTGAGGTGTTCCCGGTGTTCGGGGTTGCGTTGGACGAGGTGTGCGCGGTGTTGGACCCGTTGGTGGGTGGGTCGTTGCGTGAGGTGATTGCTTCGGGTGAGGGTTTGGAGCGGACGGGGTGGGCGCAGCCGGCGTTGTTCGCGGTCGAGGTGGCGTTGTTCCGGTTGGTGGAGTCGTGGGGTGTGCGGCCGGATTTCGTGGCGGGGCATTCGATCGGTGAGATCGTCGCGGCTCATGTCGC
>NZ_MTQP01000060.1 GCF_001984175.1 Saccharothrix sp. ALI-22-I | reverse complement strand
TCGGTGAGGGCCTGAAGGTCAGCGTCCCAGCCGGCGATGTCCTGAACAGTCACGCTCTCGACCATGACACGGGATACGCGCTGTCAGTCGACCCGGTTCAAGATCTCGGAATGTAGTACGGGGACCGGGAAGACGACCGCTGTCCGAGGCGTCGAAAGGATCATAGGTGGCATCGAAACCGGGGTTCACATTCGATCCCGGGATGAGCCTGGCGGGTGCCCGCGTATTGGCCAGGTGGTGTCCGGCGTATAGGTGGCGTGAGCCCGGTCTGCGGCTCTCGTATGGAACGTGAGAAGGCGTGTCCCGACACTGCTGCGGTGCAGCGTCGCAGCGAGAGGGAGAGTCTTTCCGAAATAAGGGCGGGCGGTGTGAGTACCGTCGCGGGACACGCCGGCGGACCGGCTCGTAGTAGTGCTGAAGCCTCTGTAACGGGGGTGGAGCGAAGGGGCCGGGTCGTTCGTGACTGGTGTTCGTTCGGCCAACCAGAAGTGCTCTGGGAGGAGCTTGATGGACCAGTTGAAAGCGTCTGGCAAGCCGTTCGACATCTCGAAGACCGAGGTGTGGAGCGCCTGGCTCAAGGTGAAGGGGAATCAGGGAGCGTCAGGGGTGGACGGACAGTCCATTGAGGAGTTCGAGAAGGATCTGCGGGGCAACCTGTATCGCATCTGGAACCGGATGTCCTCGGGGACGTACTTCCCGCCCCCGGTGCGCGCAGTCGAGATCGACAAGCCGTACGGCGCAGGCACGAGGATCTTGGGCGTGCCGACGGTCGCTGACCGGGTGGCGCAGACGGTGGTGGCCGCGCACCTGGAGACGCGGGTGGAACCGGTGTTCCACCCTGACTCCTACGGCTATCGCTCGAACCGCTCGGCGCTGGACGCGGTCGAGGTCTGCCGGAAACGCTGCTGGAAGTTCGACTGGGTGGTCGATCTGGACATCCGGAAGTTCTTCGACAGCGTCCCGTGGGACCTGGTCGTCCGTGCGGTCGAAGCGCACACCGACGCCCGTTGGGTGGTGCTGTATGTCAAGCGGTGGCTGGCCGCTTCGGTGCAGCAGCCCGACGGAACCCTGCTGGAGCGGAAACGGGGAACCCCACAAGGGTCCTCGGTTTCGCCGGTTCTGGCGAATCTGTTCATGCACTACGCGTTCGATCGGTGGCTGGCCCGGGAGTTCCCGGCGGTGCCCTTCGAGAGGTACGCCGACGATGCGGTGGTGCATTGCACCAGCCTGGCCCAGGCCCGAAAGGTCCTGGCCGCATTGCGTGAGCGGATGGCCGAGGTGGGGCTGGAGCTCCACCCGGACAAGACCCGGATCGTGTACTGCAAGGACAGCAACCGACCTGGTGAGTTCGAGCACCGGTCGTTCACGTTCCTGGGGTTCACGTTCCGGCCACGCCGGGCGCGGCGGAGGGATGGTGTGCAGTTCACCGGCTTCCTTCCGGCCGTCAGCAGCGATGCCCTGAAGAAAATGGGTGCACAGGTGCGGTCCTGGCGGCTGCACCGGCGTACCGGCAGTTCCGAGGCGGACCTCGCCGGGATGATCAACCCGGTGGTGCGGGGGTGGATGGCGTACTACGGCGCTTTCCACCGCTCGGAGCTGTATCCCGTCCTCCATCGCATCAACGCCTACCTGCTGCGATGGCTGAGGAACAAGTACCGGCGGCTTCGGCCCTGGAAGAAGGCGCTCGCGGCGATGAGCGCTGCCAGGGTGATACGGCCCCGGTATTTCGCCCGTTGGGCCTGGGCACCACCGATTGCCTGATGACCAGGACGACAAGAGCCGTATGACGGGAGACTGTCACGTACGGATCTGCGGGAGCCCGGGGGTGAGACTCCTCCGGGCCACCCGACAGTACCGGGCGGTCGATCGGTAAATGTGTGGCGTGTTGCCGAGGGTGTCGGGATACTGCCTCGGTGGCCCTTACCGCACTGCCTCAGCCGCTTCGACCTCGTGCCCTGAGGCCCGGAGACCTCGTCGTTATCGCATCGCTGTCCGGGCCGCTCCATGCCGTTTACGAGCCCGACCTCGATCAGGCGGTGGTCGTGCTCGAGCGGATGGGATTCCGCGTGCGCCGGGCACCGCTGCTCGAAGCAGGGCGGCACCGTTGGTGGAGCGCGGCCACGCCGGCGGAGATCGCCAGGGAATTCAATGCTCTTCTGCGCGATCCCGAGGTGCGCGCCATCATCGCGCACGACGGCGGCCAGACGGCGCTCGGCTACCTCGACCTGATCGACGTCGAGGCGATCACCGCCGACCCCAAGCCGATCCTCGGCTACAGCGACATCTCGCTGCTGCATCTGGTGCTCTACGCGCGCACGGGCCTGGTCGGCTTCCATGCCGACATGGCCACCCCTGGACTCGGCGGGGCGTGGCAGTCTGCGCCCGCGGCGCGCAGAGCGGAGCTTGAGAAGCTCTATTCGACGCTGCTGACCAGCACGGAGGCGATCGGTGCGCTGCCGGCCAGTCCGTCGTGGGAGTGCTGGCGTGCCGGTCGCACCGAAGGCCGACTGATCGGCGGGGTGATCAATCGCATCGTGCTGGCGCAGGCGACGCCTTTCGCGCTGCCGCTCGAATGGTTCGACGGCGCGGTGCTGTTCTGGGAGGAGATGGGCGGCCAGGCATCGTATGTGTGGAGCAATCTACAAGTGCTGCGGCACTGCGGCATCCTCGACCGGATCTCCGGCATGGTCGTGGGCGTCCCGCACGCGATCGACGGACTCGACGGGCCCGACGCGTCCCCGACCCTGCCCGAGATAGTCCTCGACGTCCTCGGCGACCGTGACATCCCGGTCCTGGGCAACGTCGAGTTCGGACACGCCGGCCCGAACCTGCCGATGCCGGTCGGGATCCGCGTCGCCCTCGATGCGCAGCAGAGGAGTTTGTCGCTGCTCGAACCAGCGGTACGCCGCTCACGGTGACCGGAGCGCCGGGCGTCGTCGGTGATCACCCGTAGGTCGGCAGCAAGCGGTAGCCGCGGGTGCGCGGAATCGACTGGCTCTGCCAGGTCGTGACGTGGCAGCCTCCAGGGCATGAGCTGGGACGAGGCATTCGCGGTCGGCTATGAGGAGTGGTCGGCGCACATGCCGGAGGACATCGCGTTCTACGTCGAACTGGCCCTCGAGGCCGATGGGCCGTTGGTTGAGCTCGCGGTCGGGAACGGTCGCGTCGCGGTACCGGTCGCGCGAGCGACCGGGCAGCGGGTGGTCGGTCTCGACGTGTCCCCCGCGATGCTTGATCAGGCCCGTGCTCGCGCCGACGACGCGGGCGTGGAACTCGACCTGCGCGAGGCCGACATGCGCGACCTGCGCCTCGACGAGCCGGCGGCGCTGGTCTACTGCCCGTTCCGCGCGCTGCTGCACCTGACGACGTGGGCCATCGCGACCCTCTACGCCGAGCTTGTCAGCGACATGCTCAAGACCAGGCCGATGGAACGTGCGATGCCGGCCGCGTTCGCCGAACTCGTGCAGGCCCACAACGCCGGACCGGTCGCCGATATCGGATGTGGTCCCGGCCACGTGACGGCACACTTGCACGCGCTCGCCTACCGGTGGTCGCCCGACAGCCAACTGCTGGTTCGCAAGCCCCAGCAGCCGTGATCGCCCCGCTGGGCCGTCGTCGGCGAGTGTCCTCTCAACCCGTGCTGGAGATCTCGGACCTGGTGGTGGAGTGGGATGTGCGGACCGGCGAGCGCATTCCGGTCCGCCGGGCGGAGGTGGTCGCCCGTCTGCGCGGCCGGGGATCGACGGGCTGCCCGGATCGTGCGACGGATGCCCGTACTACATTCCGAGATCTTGAACCGGGTCGACTGACAGCGCGTATCCCGTGTCATGGTCGAGAGCGTGACTGTTCAGGACATCGCCGGCTGGGACGCTGACCTTCAGGCCCTCACCGAGGGCTTGGGGTGGATGTTCAACCGCCCGGAGCCGAAGGTGACGTTCGGGCTGATGGTGCGGGCGTTGCTGGCCGATGTGCCGAAGAAGAACTCCTGGGGGTTGGCCGAGCACGCCGGGCTGGCCACGCCACGCCCGTTCGAGCACCTGCTCGACGGCGCGGTGTGGGATGCCGACACGCTGCGGGACCAGGTGCGTGACTACGTGGTGGCGGGCCTGGGATCGGCCGATGCCGCCGTGATCGCCGACGACACCCAGGCGATCAAGAAGGGCGACAAGAGTGTCGGGGTCGCCCCGCAGCACTGCGGGTTGACCGGCCAGACCGAGAACTGCCAGGTCATGCCGATGCTGACCTACGCCACCGAGGCCGGGCACGCGTTCATCGACCGGGAGCTTTACCTGCCGGCGTCCTGGACCTCGGATCCGGACCGCTGCCGGACCGCCGGGGTGCCCGCTGACCGGGAGTTCGCGACGAAACCCCAACTGGTGCAACAGATGCTGGCGCGTGTGCTCGCGGCGAACGTGGTGTTCGGGTGGTTCGCCGCCGATGCCGGCTACGGTCGTGACCCGGGCCTGCGCGCGTTCTGCCATGACCGCGCCGTCACCTACGTCATGGCGGTGCCGGTCGACCTGCCGCTGGTCGACGCACGGGGGCAGGCGTTGTGCTGCAAGGACATTCTGCGGGATCACGTCCACCGGTGGGAGCGACGGTCGGCCGGCGCGGGCAGTAAGGGCCACCGACTGTACGACTGGGCGATGCACGCGGTCACGGTGAAGGAACAGCCCCCGGCCGCGGGATACGGGCACACACTGCTGATCCGTCGGTCCAAGGACATGAGGAAACACAAGGGCCGGCCGGCGTCCTATGACATCGAGTACTTCCTGGTGCACGCGCCGGTGGCCACGACGCTCGCGGCGATGGTCCGAGCGGCCGGGCTGCGGTGGAAGATCGAGGAGGACAACAAGACCGGTAAGGATCAACTCGGGATGGACGCCTACCAGGTTCGCAAGTGGGTCTCATGGCACCGGCACGTCACGATGTGCATGCTGGCACAGGCTTTCCTGGCGGTCACCCGCGCCGGCCGGGGAAAAGAGGCGGCGTGCCGGGAGAGCGAGGCGGCCTGCTGAAGTCGGTTCTGCTGCCGTTGTCGACCACGGCGATCCGTGGGCTGCTCGCCGCGACCGTCCTGAGCCGCGTCGTCGATGTCGGCGCCGCGATCACCCGTGCGCTATGGCGCCAGGTCCACCTGGGCAGGGCCCTGATCAGTCATTACCGCCGACGCGGCGACCCGCTGCCACATGATCTCGGAATGTAGTACCGGCGCCCGGCTAGACGACGGCCTCCAACGACCATAGGAGCTACGGCGTCGGCGGACGACCACCCCGATTTTCACCCCGGAACGGGCCTCCCACCAGGAGAAATGTAGCTAGACGGGCGATCTAGACGGGCGATCTAGACGGGCGATCTACGCGCCGATTCCCCTTGGCGCACAGGCGCCTGCGGTACTTGTTGTCGCTTTGCAGGCGACCTGGCGGCTTCGCGTTTGAGATGCGACACCGCGTTCAAAAGTCCTCCAGCGTTCTGATCCGCGTGCCGCCAGCACATATATCGGAGTTCAGGGCTCGTGAGGATACGTGCAGCTCCGCGCCATTTCCTTCCGATTCCGACTGCCCGCCCTTAAGGAAACCTTACGGAACGAGTTGCAGTCAGACACAACTGATACAGCGCCCAATATGCATGCGCTTGCTGCTCATAAAGGAAAGTCAGCCCGATATCACCGGCTTCATGTGCCTGGATTGCTTGGGACGTCAAGGCAAGGGCGGCCACTGCGTACTGATCGCAAACATTGCCGCCCTCAGTCAACTCTTTGGGTGGCTCTTCCCGCAGAGCCGGTGGGCGTTCACGATCGGTGAGTGTCCTGAGCGTTTCCAGTTGCGCCCATAGATCAGATAGAGGGAAATGCGCCTCAGTCGCCTCAATGGCCATTGGAGAGCCGCTGCCGGGGAAATTGAAAGGGGTCAAGCACAGCAAGAATAGTCTGTGAAAATTGTCGGCCATCGCTATATGGAAATCACCCGACTTCCAGTCGCCTGAAGCGTAGGCCACCTGGGCTTGTATGTAGTATTGGTCCGCAAGGGTTGAATAGAGAGTGCAGTCCTCAGTGACTGTTGCACGCTGCGGCAACGGTGCGTCCGCAGGTCGCAGGCCCAGCGCGGTCTCGCGCGCTTCGTGGACAACGCCCTGGCGTGCATTTGGGGGTGTCATGTGTCCTCCTGGTGGCGCCGATCAGCCCATCGGGTGCAAGCAGTGAAATACTTGAGTACTTGTTTCCGATCTCCTGATCCGGCCGGCTTGACGGCCCAGCCTGGCGGCGTGTCGGCTGACCCCGAACTGTTGAGCGAGGCGTGGATGGCGATTCCACGAAAAGCATCTGACATGTCCGGTCCAGGAAAAATTGCCCAGTCGCGCGGAGTCAAAGCCATGGCTTCGGGTATATCGCGCCGCATCAGGGGTGGCACAGCTTCGACAGGAAGTGGGGTGTTGCCTGCCGATTCAATGGCCATGAACAATGCAGGAGGCGCAGTATCCGGAAGCGAAAATTTGGACGAGAGGACTGCCGGGTTCCACGGCCATTAGGCAGGCGAGCTCACAGTCATGGGAGGACTGCAGCGGAGTGTTTCCTCCCGGAAAAGCATCTCCCTTCGAATTGAATCCTGGCAGCGCGGCCCGGAGTTCAGCGCTTGTCTTGATTTGCTCAGCGAATCGCAGGATCCGGTGCAACTGTGGGAGCCGGACGTCACCGAGGTTCTCGAACAGTTCGCCAGGGTTGCCGCCGACCGTTACTTCGACCGTGTGTGTCTCGCCATTCACCTCGATGGTGATGTGGACGACGTCGCCATCGGCACGAGTCGAATATACGGCCGTCGTACCATTCTCATCACGTATCGCGACCTTTCCGCCATCGACCGTGTGAGACGATCGAAGCTGCTCAATTGCGTCGCCATCTTGCAGGGCTTCGACGGTGACGGTGTCCTTCAAGCGCTCGAAGTGGAAAGTTTCCCCGTTGAGAGAAACCTCCACAACGATTGGTTTTACGTCAAATCTTAGGGTGCTTGTCATGATTTCCTCGCCTATTGTTGTTCCGGGGGTTCCATAGAGCGTTCAGCGATCAGGATTGAGTATCCGCCTACCAGCGGAGCGAAGCCGGGGCTCCGCAGTGATGGCCAGACGCTTTCAGCGTGACACGCGCCGCCTGCCACCGCAGCTTGACCCTATCGCTCATACCGGCACCCACCCGATCGAGTGACGCGCCAGGTCGACCAGCGCGTTGGCGACGTCCTCGAACAGCCGGTATCCGACGCCGTGCCGGGTGGTTGTGAGCCCGACCGCCAGGTCGGCGGGCATCGGGGCGCCAACCGGGCCCACGCCCGGTGCGCGGCCCCGGCGAACGCGCCACCGCCCAACTCAAGACTTGGCGCATCCTGCGCAAGCTCGACTGCTGCCCGACGCACCGGACGCCTGGCCAAGGGCCATTCACGTGCTACTGAACCTGGACCTCACCGCCGGATGAAAGCTCAATCCGTCGTCGCCGGTAGGGCAGAGTGGTGACGTGGACGAAAACGACGTTGCGACGGTCCAGGTCACCCTGGACGTGCCGAGATACGCTGCAGAGCGTGGGCTTGCGCGCCTCTGGCCGGATACCTACTTCCTGGCCGTGCGGGTCAGCGACGGGCACGTGACCATAGAGGGTGATCCGGCCGGTCTGCGCGGCTTGGCCGTCCAGTTGTTGTCGCTGGCGCAGGACGAGACGCCGCCCGGCTACGCACACGACTTGGATGGCGAGCTGCCTGCCGAACTGGAGCCGAACTCGACTCCATTGGTCGTACTCCGCACGCGCGGCGCGGCTCGTGCATGACGATTCGACACAGCTGTCGTCGGACACCGGAGGGTGAAAACCGCTCATTTGACCGGAAGAACCGGTTCACCCGATGAAAGATAACCTTTGCAAGTCGCTGAAGAACGCACTGATCGCATTCGCTGTGATCTTCGGCTTCAATATGATCACCACCGTGCCGACGTCGCCTGAACAGGTCATTCCGTCGATCGTGGTCTCCGCGGCCGCGGCTGTCGTGATTCTCGTGGTAGGTGCGCTCTACTGGCACAGGAAGGACAGAAAGAACGGAGAGGAATGACGGGGTATTGCCTCGGGTGGCTTCGACTGGCCGACCCGAGGCTCGCGCGTCCTGCCGCAGCGACCTGGTCGATGCGCCGGCGCCGGACCGGGGCCGGTGCGAGTACATCGGGCGTTCCATACGCCTGTCCGCAGAAGTGCGGGAAACGGTCGTATCGGGTGCCTGTACTCCGGGAGCTCGGAACTCGTGCGCCGTGGTTGCGCAGGTAGGTATTCAGTTCCAAGAGGACTGCGCCTGCGCTTCGGTCCGGTGTGGACCTACGGACGGCAGGTCGCGGGGGTGCATCGCGTGCGACTCGTGCCGCCGGGCGCCCACGTCACGCTGTCGCTCAGGGACACCATCTGGATCCACCCCCGCAACGCCGGCCGGGATCTGGGAGACCTGGGCGGGCTCGTCGACGAGATCAACGACGGCGGGATGCGCCGCCCCCTGCTGCTGCACCGCGTCCGCGGCCGAGGCGGCGCGGTCGAACTCGTAGACGGACACCGCCACCTCGCCGCCGCCGCACTGGCCGGATGGACCCGCCTGCCGTGCGTGGTGCTGGGGAAGCTGAGCGAGGACTGGCTGCGGCGCTCCGCGCACGGCTCGGCACCCGCCGGCGTCCGATGCCTGCTCGCAGAGCAGAACCCGCAGGTGCCGGCGGGGTATCCCGTGACCGGCCGCCGCTGGCGCACTCGCTCACCTGTCGCCCAGGTGCCACGCGACCTTCTCCGGCTGGGCTGCCAGGTCGGCCATCACCGTCGTGTACTCGAGAGCGCCGCCGTTCCTGGCCAGCTGGTCGTGCCCATGCCTCAACTCGTGGTAGATCGCACGCAACATCTCCAGTTGCGGCACATCCGTGGTAGACGGCAAAAGTTCCGGGTCGAGGCCGTCAGATCGTCCGCTACGCCTCACAGCCCGGAATGGCGCTCGACGCCCACACCCCGAAGCCGCCGCCCCGATCAAGCCGCACGAGCACGGCGCACCGAGCGGGGATGCGGCGCTGCTACGTGTTGTGCGTGAGCACGACAGCGCCCCCGAGGGGCAGGTCAACTCGAGGACGGGTGCCGCGTCCGGGAACGCGGCGGACGCGTCGACGTACTGCTCCGGAAGCGCGACTACCAGTTCGCGGGCCGCGGCTCACCGCCGTGCCCGACCGGCTTGCGTCCTCGGGACCGACTTGGACGCCGATGGCCGCCAGAACCGCTTGGACCCGCCCGAACTCACCGTTGATTGCTGGCTGTCACAATCACCTGGACCAACAAATGTAACTGAGCGTATCGAAGAGCCGTGACGTCGGTAGTTGTTTCCGCAGGTCGTTGACTTGATCGGATGAATGAGGCAAAGTCCAGTCACGTTCAGTACAGGGAGTACTGGACCGAGTCAGACACGCTGAGTGTCCGGTTTGGCGGCTGTCCCGGGAACCGCGCCAGCAGCTCGCGGGGAACGCCAGGCGGCATCGGGGGATGCCGGCTCGACATGCGGGTGACGGCGGCGGAAACACCTTCGCGGCACCCGTCGACCGCGTTGGGGGACGTGGCATGAGGTTGCTCGACGAGCGACGACTGAACGACATCCTGCCCGAGAACGCACCGCGCCTGCCGGTGATGGAACCGGCGCGCGACACCGAGGTCACGCGGCTGATGCGCCGCATCCTGCTCGTGGTCGCGGCCCTGGTGCTCGCCTTCGCGCTGGCCATGTCCCTGTGGAGCGGGTCGACACCCGAATCCCCCGACCGCGGTCCGTCGATCACGACCGGCTCCTCCATCGGGCCACTCGCCAACTGAGTCCCGCCTCTGCACCGCGAGCCGCGATCGAACCGCCGCCGCGCCGGCTCGCGCTGTCCGAACAACGGCGGCTCGCGTCATGTCAGGTTCCGACCGGGGGTTAGGAAATGATCACACCACTCAGGGCTGCGCTCATCACCGGCGCCGCGTTGCTCGCGCTGTCCTCCTGCACCGGTGGCGGCGCGTTCTCGCCGGGCCCCACCGCGTCCTCGACCGCCGCCGCGGACGCGGTGGACCCGGCGGTGCCCGAGGAGCACCGCGCCACCGCTGCGGCCTACGCCCAGTTCCGCAGCGTCGATGCGTGCGGCCTGCTCTACGACGGCCCGGCGGTGGCGACGGTCTTCGGTGACAAAGACGCCGGAGACGAGCTGCTGCCGGACAAGGACGGGCTGGGCAACTGCACGTTGCGCATCGACACCGGCGACTTCGCCTCCTCCTACAACCTCTACCTGGAGCCGGGTGCGGAGTTCGACCAGGCGCGCCGCAACGAGGCCAAGCAGGAGACGTTGGACGGTGTGGCGGTGTTCGTCGAGCAGCCCGCCGAGGACGGCGACCGCAACTGCACCGTCGCCGCCGACGTCGACCAACAGCTCGGAATGTCCGACGAGGCACGAGGTCTGTTCGCGGTCGAGCTGCGCGTGCAGTCCGGAGCTTCCCGCGACACCGCGCCGTCCAAGCCGGCCTGCGACGTGGCGCGGCAGTGGGTGACCGCGACCGCGGCGCAGTGGAAGCAGCTGCCCCGCCGCGACGGCGACCGCAGCACGCCCAGGTTGGAGCTGGCGGGGCAGGATCCGTGCAAGGCCGTCGCCGCCGTCGTGGAGACCGCGCCCGGCGCCCAGCTGCGCCCCACCGCGCCGTCCACCTGTGAAGTGCGGCTGCCCGCCGGCGTGACCAAGGAGAAGACCCGCGCCCAGGCCGTGAAGGTGGTCTTCGGCGTGGACCAGGACCCGACGGTCGCACCGGGCCAGCGCACCACGACGGCCACGATCTCCGGGAAGAAGGCGGCCGTCACCGAGCGCGGCATCGACTGCACGGTCCAGCTCCCGTGGCAGCCGGGTGTCACGATCGTCGCCGACAACGCCTCGCAGGACGCGCCCGGTCTGGTGCAGCTGGTCACCATCCACACCCCGGCCTGCGACACCGCGCAGGCCACCGCGGAGACGATCCTGGCCAAGGTCGCCGCGCCGAGCACCGACAAGCCCGAGCAGCGTAAGGACGCCCCGGTCCGGCTGGGCGATCTGGACACCCCGCCCGACGCGGCGAGCGTGAGCGCACCGTTCGACCCCTGCGACATCAACACCGCGCAGGACACCGACACCCAGTGGGCGGCGTTCCCCGCCGAGGTCCGCCACCCCGGGGACACCGCGCCGCGTCTGCTCACCCCCGGCCCGCAGGACAAGTTCGCCGTGGCCTGCCGCTACACCAACAACGAACAGGCCCAGGCCACCACCGACGGCCAGACCGGCACGGGCCAGCTCGGCAAGGTCTTCCTCACCACCGTGTTCTGGGCCCAGCCCGGCGCCGTCTCGCTGGACACGGTCAACCGCACCAACGCGCGCGACGCGGACTTCGCCGGCAAGAAGGGCCTGATCCGCTCCTACAAGGACCGCAGCGACGTGCCGTCCTGCGCGACGATCTTCACGCTCGCCAACGGCATCGCCGGCGTCACCGTCACCCAGAACCGGTTCGCCGCCGACCCGTGCGCGATCGCCACGCAGGTGTCCACGGCGATCGCCTCGGGCACGCCGTGACCGGCCGCGACGACCCGGTAGTGCACGCGGTGTCCGGTGAGGTCGCGGTGGTCTCGGTGACCGTCCTCGACCCGGACCCCGTGGCCGTTCCCGAGACCGAACCCGAGGTCACCCGCCCGCTGCAACCGTTGCGGGGCCGACGGTTGTGGCTGGCCGATCTGATGTGGACGGCGCGCCGGTTCGCGCGGCGCGACGGGCTCGCGCTGCGGATCGCTGCCGTGGTGCTGGTGCTGCTCACGGGGTTCGTGCTCGGTCGGGAGACCGAGCCGCCGGCCCCGACGCGGGGCGAGGCCGCCGCGGCGAGCCCGTCGAGTCCGACGAGCACGCCGCCGGCGACGCGGGCCCGAACGCCGTCCCCGGTCGCGCAGTCGCCCGCGGGGGTGCAGCCGGTCGTGCCCGACACTCAGCAGCAGGCCGCGCTGCCCCCGGCGATCGTGGGCCTGGAGGTGCCCGGGGCGCTGGTCGACCCGGCGCCGACCGCCGATCCGGGCACCACGGTGCTGCACCCGGTCCGGGAGGCGGTGGTGTACCGCGAGCCGGGCGGGCCGGCGTTCGCGCGGCTGCCCGCGACCCAGGTGTTCGCCCCGACGTGGGTGCCGGTGGTCGAACGCCGGCCGGGCTGGGCGCTGGTACTGCTGCCCGCACGCCCCCACGCCGACGGTGCGGCGGCGGCGGGCTGGGTGCACCTGGACCAGGGCGTCGAACTGGCCGAGGTCGACCGTCGTGTCGTGATCGACCGGGCGGCCGGCAGCGTCGCCGTGCTGGCCGACGTCGGCCGCGTGAGGCTGTCCTCGACCACCACGCCGCCGCCCGCGGGTGGCGCGGTCCGCACGTTCGTCGCGATCGGCGCCGCACGCGAGGACACCTCGTGGCTGCTGACCCTGCTGTGGCCGCTGGTCGTGCCCGCCGGCCGGTTGTGCAGCAGTCCCGTGGGCGGCATCGGTGTCCCGGGCCTGCCCGACACCTCCCCGCTGGGCCCGCGGACCTCCGGGGGCTGCGTCGACGTCCCGGAGCCGTTGCGCGACGCGCTGCGCACCGTCCCGGCCGGCGCCCCGGTACTGCTGCGCTGACCACCCACACCGGCACACAACCTCCACATCCGCACACCTCGAAGGTCCGCGCTCGCCGGCGCGGACCTTCGGCGTGTGCGGCGACAGAAACAGGCTCGGCAACGATCCGCCTCCCGCCGCCCCGGCGAATAGGCACCCGACGCCATACCGGATTCCACGATAACGTCCGCCCTGCGGGATGAAATCCCCCGCGAATCCCGGTTCCGCCGCACGACTTCGCACAGCGCGGCCGAACACGACTCCTTTCCGATTGCGCGCGTCGAAGCGCGCCGTGAAACAAAGGCGGCACCAGGAATGGTCGACACCTTCGACGGCGACGACGCCGGCATCCATCCCGCCGGATACGACCACGAGGCGGCACGGCAATTCGGCCGGTTCATGGAGGACGGGCACCAAGCACGTCGGCGCTTGATCCTGGGCATGGCGATCGACCACGAGGCGGCGATCACGCCCACGGGACAGGCCGACAACAGCCACTGGCTGATCATCGACACCGGGATCACGGATGTGGGGGCCGTGGCGTTCCTGGTCGCATCCCAGGACGTGTGGCGGTACGGGGAGCTCGCCGAGCCGGTGGACAGCCTGGAGCACCCGCGGGCCGCCCTCGACTACCCGATCACCGACATCGCGACCAGGGAAGCGCGGGTACGCCGGTACCTCGACCACATCCGCACGCACGGCGACGGCTGACCGACCGGGTCGTCCTCGACGGCGGCCCGCCCGAACCGAACGGCAGACCGCTCGTGCGCGCCCCGGCTACCACCGACCGCGCACCAGCAGGGCCAGCGTGCCGTCGCCGACGCCGTCGACGTCCCTCCCCGGACGACCGGCTCACGGCCGCCGCGCCCTCCTGCCCCGCGCCCGTGCCCCGAACGAGGCGCCCGACTCGACGACCTCACACCACCGCGGCGGGCACGAGCAGCCCCGGTCCCTTGCGGAATCCCGCCACGCGCGACCGCGGAAGCCACGCCGAACCGCCGGAAATACCCGACAACGCGATTCAAGGGTTTGGGTTACGTTCACCACGGCACACGAATTCAGGCGGAATCCGCCCCCGGATTCACCTGCCCTTCTGTTCTCGCGACATACCCGTTCCGCTTCCGCGACGGGAAACACGGCCGCGAGAAAGATCCGACCGTTCACGAAACCCCATGCACACCTGAGAGGCGGACATGCCCGCAATCGAACACGACCCACTGGCCCCCGTGGCCTATTACTACGCCCTGATCGACCTTCTGGGTCTTCCCGACTGGATCGTCTACGCGGTGGTGCGCGACCGGAATCGGCGACGGATCGGGTTCCACGTGGAGTTCGACGGCCGCCTGGTCGTCACGATCCCCTACGACACCCCGGCCCTCGACGTCGCGAAGTTCGTGCGCGGCCACCGCGACAAGATCGCAGCGGCGGTCGGCGGTCGGCTGCGCGCAGCCCGGACCCCCGCCGTGAAGACGCTCGTCGACGGCGAGCGCTTCTTCCTCCTCGGCTCGATGTACGAACTGCACCTGGTCGACGGGCGCGGCCCGGCGATCGAGTCGACCGAGCCCCCGTCGGGCCGGCTCTACCTGCGGCGTGACCGCGCGGACGCCGCCACCCTGATCCGCTGGTACATCGCCCAGAGCAGGGCGGCGCTGCCGGCCCTGCGCCGGGGCCTGCCCTACGACCTCCCGGAGGGGACCGCCGTTCTGGTGGGCACGGTTCCGGGGAGCACTGGCCGCTTCCGTCACCGCACCGGCGTGCTGGTGCTGGACTGGTCGGTGTTCCAGCACTCCCCCTTCTCCATCGAGCAGATCATCACCTCGCACCTGGCGGACCGCGTCGCGGGCCGCGACCACGCGGCCCGCGACACGCTGATGGACCGGTGGCTGCCCCGCTGGCGAGGGCACGCCCGCGACCTGAAGTACGCCACGGGCGTGGCATGGCGCGGCGAGATCGCCACGGCTCCCGCAGACAACGTCACAGTCGAAGACGTTCGCCGCTGATGGGCGTGGTCCGGGTCGCGGCGCATCAGGCCGAGCCGGACATGCAGAAGGCGTCCACTGCCTGCACGCAGGCAGTGGACGACAACGGCGGGGACGACACCGGCACCTTGCCCGCAAGACACGCTCCAGGTGATCGACACCCGCCGGGCGAATCGGAGTTCATGCGGCTGCTCGCCCGCCGCATCAAGACCACTCCCCTCCACACCGGCGAACGCTGGAACGACCACTTCGACAGCATCGCCGCGGCATTGCCGGTCGCAGACCAGGACGGCGGACCCCGCACCGGCTGGTCCTTCTTCTGCTGGTCCTTCGAGTAGCCCACGTGCTCCGGGGTCGGGTCGGCGACCGACCCGACCCGTCCGCTCCACCCCCAACACCTTGCGCAGCACCATCCGAGGAGACCGTCCATGCCCGAGAACCTGACCGACCTCGTGCGCGCCGAGTTCGCGACCACGAAAGCCGACGTGGAACCTCCCGCGACCCGGATCCACGACGGCGTCCTGGTCTGCCCCGCCTGCGGCGCCCGTAACCAACTGCACGAAGTCGACATCGCGATCCGCTTCAACCCGATGGAGGCCACAGGTCCCGACTCGATGCTGGTGAGCCTGCAGGACATCAACTTCGAGCACCTGGGGTTCATCTGCCTCGCCTGCCGCACCCCGGTCTCGACTCACGTCGAGGTCGACTACATCTGACCAGGGCCGCCCGGAACCCACGACGCACCTGCCGTCCACGGCCACCAGGCCGCCCCGAACGCAGGTCGACAAGACATGACGTGCACAGAACAACACAGGCGAGCACCACTCCGGGGCCGGGCACGGAAGTCCGGAACACGCCTCTACCGGCAGGCCGAGCTAAGCAGCCGCACGGAATCCGCCGAATACATATGTTCTTCTCACCCGGTCGCGGCACCTCTTGTCGTCCGGACATCCGATTCGCCATTGGAGGTATCGAATGGACTTGCCCGAAAACCCGCCGCTCCAGCTCTGTGAATGCGTGGCGGGGGGCCTCTGCGACAAGCGGGGAATCCATGTACAGCACGCCGTGAGCGTTCTTTACGCAAGGGACGACGACCGCCGGGAAACGGGCATCATCGCCAGTCCGGCGATGCTGGACCAGTGGTTGGCCGACGGCGAAATCGTGTACGCCGAGTGCACCGCGACGTGCAACGACCATGTGTTGAAGTGTCCCGCCATCGGCCCGTATTTGAGGTCCGTGCTGTGGGACGAGGACGGCCGCGGGCGCAAACACATCCGCGACCACGTGCGCCTCATCCTCGACGTCGTTGACGGGGATCTTGTTCCGTTCATCGGCGGACTGCGTCACCTGAAGTCGGTCTACGGCACCGACATCGAACGCAACCGCTGGGACATCAACCCCTGCTGCACCGAGAACGCGCCGCCCACCTTCCTCGCCTTGCACGAGGCGTGGGACACCGATGCGATCAAGCTGGCCGACATCCACTACTGGCTGCGCGTCCTGGAGCGCTTCCGGTCATGACGACCTCGCGGACCGTCGACGGCCGCCCGCCAGGAGTCCCTGGTTCGGCGCCGTTGACCACCGCCACGAGCCACTGGAGCACCGTCGCTGTGGCGGCATCGCGACTGGCTCGCACGCTGACTTCGCCTTGTTGGCGTGGTGCACGCCGCAGGGAATGCGGTCCTGCGTCGCGACGAGGGACGATCCGCCCACGGCTCTTTGACAACAGCGCGCCCTGGCGAATTCCGATAGTTTCCGCATGCACGGAAAGTCCATCTTCTTTCCCGCTTCTGAAAAGCATGTCAGAGGAGATAGTCGTGACCTCGCCTATGCGACTCGTTCACGCGACGGAAATTCTGGAGCGGCTTCCCGCCGCAGTGTCAAGACTGGCAAGAATCGACGCCAAGCGTTGCACGCTTCCGTTGTTCCACGACAACGACTCGGAAGTCTTTCACGAGACCGTCGTTCCGGACCTGGCGAGTTACAAGTGGATTGTCATTAATCTGAGCGGCGGCAAGGATTCCGAGGCGATGTTGTTCTACGTGGTGTCGCTGGCCGATGCCCTCGGCGTTCCCAGGTCCCGCATCGTAGCGGTCTATGCAGACTTGGGCCGGGTCGTCTGGGGACAGACACGTGAGTATGCGGAGGCACAGGCCGGAATGCTCGGCGTGCGATTCGAGGTGGTGCGCCGCGAGAAGGGGGATCTACTGGAATACGTGCTGGACAAGAATGCCCGCCGGCGCGCCGAGGGCAAGACCGGCGGCAAGGCTGTGTCCTGGCCGTCTGGTGGAGCGCGCTGGTGCACCTCCGATTTGAAGATTTCCCCGGTCACCACGCTGATCACGCGCCTGGTCAACGAGGCCGACCCGGCACCAGATCACCGCCTGTGCATCCTCAACTGTGTCGGCATCCGGGCCGAGGAGTCCGCGAAGCGCAAAATGAAAACGGTCTTCGCTCCCGATCCGGCGAACTGGAGGGTGACGCCGCTGACGGCCAAACCCGCGCGACCGGCGACCAGGACCGGGCCCGCCGACCCGGGAAGGGAGGAACGCAAGGGGATCCCTCATGGTCGCCGGGAGGTGGATCGCTGGCTGCCGGTGTTCCACTGGACGGCCAGCGAGGTCTGGGACGAGATCCGCCACTCCCGCCTGCCCTGGCACTGGGCCTACCAGTACGTCGACCGGGTCAGCTGTCCGATGTGCTTCGGCGCGGGCTTCGACAACTGGGCGCTGGCGGCCTACCTGGTGCCCGAGCTGGCCGCCGACTACCTCGACGCGGAGATCCGCACCGGTACCACGTTCACCACGGCGGCGTCGATGGCCCAGGTGATCGCCGCCGCAAAGCACCTGCCGCCACCGCTTTCGACCCTGCCGTGGGATCGGACGACCCCGGTGCGACGGTCGTAGGTGTCGCTCGCGGATCCCCGCCATGAGGCACGCGCGTGCCCAGGCCAGCGCAGCGGTGGCGGTGGACCTCGGCGAGACCACACCGCTCCATACCGCCTGCCGCAAATTTTCAGCCGCCAGCACGAAGATGCGAATCGCGATACTTTCCAAATGTCGAACGACGGACTGACACCCCGAATTCGACCGAACCCGACAGCGACTGTTTCAGGATAAGGTCACCATGAGCGGAACCGATTTCGACACCAAGAACACGCCCATGGGCGAGCCCGCCTACCGCAAGGATGAGACCCGGGGCACGCTGGTGGGCTGGTTCGTCGGCGAGCCCGACGCCGACGGCTACCGGCCGATGGCGCACCTGTCCGTCTACTACTTCAAGCGTTCGGGCTACACCGCGACGCTGCGCGCCGCGCGCCTGCTCAAGGCCGACCACGGCGTGGACGTGGACCTGGGGTTCATGGCGACCGCACCCAAGGTGGTCGTCCTCAGCACCCCGGCCACCAGGTACAGCGCCACGACGTTGAGCGCCGAACTCGACCGGGCGATCGGCATCGTGAGGGAGCGCTTCACACAGGGCGCGGCCGACGTGGTGCCGTTCTTCGACCCGACCGCCGCCCCCCACGTCGACTGATCACGGAAGCATGCCTGGGGGCCGGTACCGCGATCGCGGTACCGGCCCCCAGGTCGTCGACAGGGTCAGGGACTGGTGACGGCACCGCGTCGCAGCGGCGGCAGCAGGCCCAGTTCCCGGGCCCGCCTGATGTAGCGGGCAACTTGACTGCGCGAGCGGTTCATCCGGGAGGCGACCACGATGCCGGGCCGAGGACTTCCCGCTGCGACGGCGGCCGAGTAGATCTCGGCCGCCGTCGCAGCATCCAGATCGGGCAGGTCCTCGCGCCGCAGACCGGGACGCAGTCGCGGGTCGACAGTGGGTTCGACCAATGCGGCAAGCACCCCGGGCCCGACGTCGACAGCGGCCTCCGCCATCGCGGCCCGGAGCACCTGGTCGACCAAAACCTGCCGCAGCACGGTGGTGGTGACCGGCCCGGACCGAGCGGACCGCACCGACAGCTCGTACACCCGCGGGCCTGTTTCGACATCGACGTGGATGCCGACGCTCACGGCCACCGCGGGGTCGGTCACCTGGACGTGCGCCCGGAAGTCGGCCGGGACCGCGGAGTTTCTGCCGGTGGGCACCAGAGAGCAGCCGGTCGCACTCTCGATGAACACACCGGTGATGGTGAAGTTCTTGGGCAGGCGGGGCATCAGGCGAACCGCAGCTCCGTGCGCGGGTCGGTCGCGCGGTGTTGCATCAGCTTCTCGTGCACCGTCTCCCGCACGACCGCAATCGGCCTGCCGACCAGGGTGAGCAGTGCCCTGACCTGCATGAGGGGCGGGTTGTCACGCTCGGTGTACTGGTCCGGCCGCGTGATCTTGAGCGTGTGTCGGCGGACCTGGTTGCGCTTGAGGATGGCGCCGAGCGGCAGGTCCGTCTCGTCCAGCTGCCTGCGGACCTCGGGCGGCAGGCGGTGTTGCGCGATGGTCGCGGACACGCGCGCGAACACCACATCCTCGCCCCAGGCCGTGATCTGCAACCGGCCGTCGCGCAGCCGTGCCTGCGTGCCCAGCCGCATCCCCAGGTCGTCCGCGTCGGCCAGATCGGACAGCTCCAGTGCGCGGATCTCCTGGTGCAGCGGCACGTACTGCACCGGGGTTCCGGCCCACCTGCCGACCACCTCGGTGAACGAGTCGCTGTCCCGCACCCAGTCACTCAACGTATCCAGTGCGTGATCGAACTCGGGCTGCACAGCTGTGCGGGATCGTGTGATGAGCATGCTTCTTCAGTCCCCCCGGACATCGACAACGCGATTCCCCCGAACCGCGCGCGACCGATCATGCATGTTGACCAGCCAGCACTGCCACTGTGCGTCATCTCGGCGGCATAGTCGAGTCCTCGACGACGTGTCCTGCCCACAACACCATGATCAACCCCGGACAACGCCGAGATGATCACCTACAGTGACCGTCAAGGTCGTTGCGGTCGCAAGTCGCGTGCCGGCACCCGACCACAAGCCGCGCGCACATGCCTTCCGGCGTCGCCGGGACTGCCCGGTGGCGCTCCGGGCCCGCCGAGGCGTCGTCGAGTCCGACCGCCGGCACCGGGGTCGTCGTCCGAGGTTCCAGTCCTGGTTTCCCTTCGATCGAGACGAGCTGGTCCAGGGCGCAGTCGGGAATGGGCGTCCGGTCGTCGCCGACGACCGGACGCAGATCGGTCCATTCGACCGGAGCTCCACCGGCGGGGCTGGCCGCGGCCGGTCCCGCTCATGTGGATGTCGGCACCTCGCCGATCATGTCGGGTTCCGTCCGGCCGGAATCGACCTCGGGGACGCACCCTGCGCACATCACCAGGACCTTGGTCCGTGTCTCCTGTCCGGGCACGCTCAACCGCACCAGGGTGCCTTCCGTGTCGCGGCTGCCAGGGCGAGTGAACTCCACCAGGCGCCCAACCTGTTCCGCGACACGGGTCTTCGTCGACTCCGCCGGCCACAGCCCAGACCGTCGGGCAGCCGTGAGACCGCACGTCATCACCGGATCGGGTGGTCCTGTCGGACCCGACCGGTACGGTGATCGCCTCGGCACGTCGACCGCACCGATCAGGTGGAGAGGAGTACCCCGCGGTGAAAACCATCGTCCCGACTTCGGTGATCACGGCCCGCCAGGCGGCGGTGGACCTGCACCGGCAGCTGCTGGCGGGCAGCAGCATGCAGGCCACCCCGCGGCCGCTGCCGCAGGGCGACCTGCTGCCCGAACCGGGCGAGGTGGCGCTCGGGGTGTTCGGTCCCGGCGAGATCGACCGGTTCGCCCGCTGGAACTCCGCGACCGTGGTCTACCCGCAGCGCGCCGGCGTGGCCTTCGGCGACCCGAGCTTCGTCGCGGGGTGGACCCTCGGCACCCTGGTCTTCAACGCCCTGGACCGTAAGCGCGCGCTTCACCAGGCCGCGCCCCAGTCGCGGCACGCGCGGCTGGGGACGACGGTGCTGACCAGTCGCCGCTTGTGGTGCCAGGTCGTGCGCGACGACGGCCGGATCGCTCTGCGGCGGTTCAACTACGACACCATCATCGGCTTGGAGTCGGGCGAGGACGACCTCGTCCTGCGCTTCCAGCAGTCCGAGCCGCTGCTGCTGGCCGGCCCCTGGGCCCTGTGGTGCGCGGTGGTCATCGCCCACTTCAGCCCGGCCGTGGACGCCACCCGCATTCCCCGGGCGCCACACATCACGCTGGCGAGCTGACCGGGAGAAGGTTCGGCGTGGGGTGGCGATAGTGAGCCGAGTGCCGACCCCCTGGGTTGCCCCTTGTGTCGACTTCTCCCGCGGGCGCCGACCACAAGGATCGGCAGCTCTGCACGAGAGCTTGACTGCCCGGCCTACCACCCCACGCCTTTCGAACCCGACAAACTCAAGCGAGCGCTTCACAGCCGTATACGCAGTCCGACAGAAACCACGCACCGGTGCGTACACCGGAACCGGCGGAAGCTGCTTCAAGCTTGCCGAGGATCCGGAGTCTAGCGACAGGGCAGTTCGGGCCTCCAGGGCGGCCCTGTCGGACCACACCGGTCGCCGCGACCGAGGTCGATGACCCCTGGCCGGCTAGCCCGGCGGGGGATCAGGCCGCCACCGCCCTGATCCCGGTACCGGACACACGGGACCCGAGACGGACCGGCGCTTCCGTCGACGGCCGACACGACCACCCCGCCCGCGCACGTCACGGCTTTCGCCAAATGTGTCTCGCGCACTATGTAAACCTGGGCCCGGCGAACGACGCGCCGATCGTGCCCCCAGCGCATTACCCGCATTGCATGTCGACGCATCACTCATTCCTCGGCCACGCCGAGCGGTACCGAAGTTCCGGGCCGGAAGCGTCGACTCATCGCCCTACCTCGCCGCAGCCCGCGACCGCGCAGGCGTGGTGACGTGCAAGTTAGCGTCGAACGTTAAGCGTCAGAAGTTTTTCTCCTGACCCCGTAGGGTTCCTGGAAAACAGCGGCATCTCGCCATCGGTCGAATCGGTCGAATTACGCGAAGAATGCCGACCTCCGGCCCGACGGAATACAACACATGAAACCCATCAGCTTTTATGGACGTGCCCGCAGCGGCCTGTTGCTGCTGCGCCTGGCCGAAACCCAGGGCGACGGCGTGGTCGCGCCGATGGTCGCGGCCACGGACGGCGCGCTGACCGCCTGTTCCGGATGGTGCGCATGCCGCCGGGCTCTACGTCGGCCCGAGTGCTCAGGCTCGCCGTGGCCGATGACATCGAGCGGCGCCACCCGCCGTTCCGCGCGGCCCTCGCGGCCGGGTGACGACAGGATGCAGGACTGGGGTGTCGAGGATCTTGTCGAGGCGCTCCCGACTGCACTGGCCCCGAGGCGACCGGCCCCGCGCCGTGGCGATGCCAGGAATGCGGATTCGTCAACGCGGCCGAGCTCGACGCGTGCCGTCAGTGCGCCGTGCCCGGCCGTATCCGGCGGAACGCCGCACCGGTCCGGCTTGCGGACGTCGACCTCCGACGACCGGTCGCCGGGCACCGTGCGCCTCCATCCAGCTCTCCGCATCGACCCCGTCGCCGTTCTCGGGCTCGGCGGCCCGCGTCCGCACGTACGCCTCGCCGAACTGCGCTCGTGGTTCTACGCCAACGGACGCACCACCCCGGTCGAAGTACCGGCCGCGGCTGATCGGCCCGCCCGGTGACATCACCAACCCGGCCCGCGTCGACCGCGACTTCGGCGACGCAGTCGCGTGCCCCCATTCCCCATCAGCACAACACGGGAGGCCCCACCATGACCTTCACCATCACCCTCGGAATGCGCGTGCGCGCCGTGACGTGCACCCATCTGGACACCCGCGTCCGGCACTACTGCGAAGCGAGCCGGTGCGGCACGGTCGTCGGCGAGCCGCGCAAGTCCTTCGACACCCCGCTGCGGGCGACCGTCCTGTGGGACGACGGCACACGCCGCAAACCGGTGGTGCGCATCCTGGTGCCCGAGACGATCGCCGGCGAGGACGGTCCGCAGTGCCTCTGCGGCAACTACGCCCGCAGCCTTGGGTTCTACCCGATCAATGAGCGCGGCGAGGACGTCGAGCCCGATCTGGGTGTGTGGAAGTCACTGCTGCGGTGCAACGGAGACCTTCCTGACGGAACCGAGTGCGGGCTGGTCATCGACCAGGACGAGTTCGACCCCGCAGCGCGCACGTTCCCCGTCGTCGGCCGCATCCTGAGTGGTCGGGCAGCGCTCACCCGATAGTCCACACCACCTCGTGACCCGCGTTCCTCTCGGGTCCCCGTCGACGCCTGCCATCGGACTGCCCCTGCCCGCAGAAGAGAGGTCGACCATGCCGCCCAGGCGCACAGGCCGGTCCGCCGACGAACCGTCCATCCCCAAGGCCAACGCCAGGAAGGTCTGGAAGTTCGCCTTCGGCGACCGCCCTCATCGCGGCAGCCGGGCCAACGAGTTCATCGAGTGCGCCACCTGTCGTCAGCCCTTGCTGGCCTACCTTCAGCCCGAACTCGGCACTTCCCGCGACCAGCGCACGCTGGCCGTCCCCGTCAACGACCGGGGGGAACCCGTGCACCCGACACCAGCGTGCGACCCGCGCCCTGTACCGGAATGGACATGGGACAAGGACAGGATCGCCACCTGGTTCGCCACCCACACAACCGAGCACGACGGGCGGTCGGACGGCGACACGGCCGATCCACCGGCCTGACCCGCCCGCGACGTCCGGTGTGGAGCACGACGCTCCACACCGGACACGACCGGCGGGCTCCGCCGCCTCCTCGCCCGACTGCCCAACCCCTTCGACCTGGACGCACGCCGCCACACCGACCCGCATTCCACAAAGGAGCCCCTTATGGCCACCCCCGCCCTCGACGTCGTCGGGCACTCCATCCTCACCGCCGCCCACATCGGCGCCGAGGTGGAGGCCCGCGCGCACCTGACCACCGCGGCCCGCCACCTGCGCACCGTCTGGCCCGACGCCGCGGAGATCGTCGTCGACGCCGGAGCCTGGATCGACCAGCAGCACGGCGGCGGGATCACCCTGCTGCTGGTCCGCGCCACCACCGGCATCGTGCTCTGGTCCGCCCAGGGCAACGCCGGCGAGACCGGCGCGGCAACACCGCCCGAGCCCACGGCCTGGCCCGAACACCGCCAGGCCCTCGAGCGCGGACTGCTCGCCGCGGCCGACCACGCCTCCCCCGAGCAGCAAAGCGGGTGGCAGTCGACCGACCTCGGCTCCCATCCCGGCCACACCGCCCTCTACCGAATCCTCCTGCCCGAGGCCGAAAGCCCACCCATGGAGCCGTCGCCGCGGTGAACGGCCCGCCACTGCGAAGCCAACCGGCGCGACGGAAGCGAACGGCGCACAACACCACAACGGCGACGCTTCCCATCGGCCCGCACGCGACACAGGGATCGACGGCCTGGGCCGGGCACGGGTGTCGGTTCCTCATCGACGGCACGCGCCCGAACGTCCCGGACCGGCTCGTCGCGGACGGACTCTGCGATGACCTCGACACCGAGGTCGACCGGTTCCGAGCGACGCGACCGCGCGGAACCGGGCTGACGCGGTGTCCTCGCCGGTGTCGGCGACCGCGTCGAGTTCGCCCAGGACAACAACACTCGAAATAACGTTCACACCGACGCCCGTCCGCCGGATTGCCCTCCGACGGACGGGCGACACTGTTTCCGCCCCCCGGTCGACGCATTATCGACGGACTGTGGCTACCGTCAACCGTGAATGCGGATAGTCGGTAGGTTGGTTTTGTCGAGACCGCAGGGTGACGCCTGCCGATCGACACGAACCCGACAACCCGAACGACGCGACGGCCCACGGCCTTCGATGTCGCATCCGAAGGGCCTGATCCACCGTGAAAGGCAACGGACGCCGACCGGCAAACGGTAAACAAAGGAACACCGGGACGAAGCCGCGTCTGCTGACCCAGAACACCCGCCTCAAAAAACAGGGCGTGTGGAACTGGACGCTTCCGGCATTCGCGGGCCGCCTACCCGACGGCCGCCCCTATAACACCTGTCCGATGGCGGGCGAGTGCAAAAAAATCTGCTACGCCCTGCGAGGCACCTACAACATCCCGAACGTGCGGGCGGCCCATCAGCGGAGCCTGACATTCGTGATGGACGACCTGGCCGGTTGGGAAACGGCGATGCAGGCCGACGTCCGATTGCCGATCCTCGCCGACGGTTGGGTGAGGATCCACGACGCAGAGGACTTTTTCAGCGACGAATATCTGGAGGCATGGCTGCGGATCATCCGCGCCGCCGCCGACGTGACCTTCTACTGCACTACACCAAGGAGGTCTCGCGCTTCCGACGCTTGGTCGAGCCCGACCCACCCGCAAACCTGTTGTGGGTGTTCTCTCTGGGAGGCAAGGAAGACCACCTCATCGACTTCGACCGGGACCGGGTCGCCGACGTTTTCCCGGCCGAAGACCGGATCGTCGGTGCCGGGTGGCACTCCCAGTTCCTGGACGACCGCCTGGCCGTGCTGGGACCCGCGCCGGTCGGCATGGCGGCCAACAGCACCGCCGACCGCAACAAGCTCGGCGGTCGGCGCTTGAGCGAGCTCCAGCGCCAGGCCGACGAGCAACTGGCGCGGTTTCGCCGCGACCGTGCGGACAGGCGTCGACACGGCTGACCGTCCGTCGGGAAGCGCGGGCCGCCGCCCCACCACGGGCGCGGCGCCCCGCCCCGCACCTAACGAACAACCTCCCATCTGCAGAAACGATAGATTGATCTTGTGGGACACCGGGGGTGACGCCCCGGTGTCCCACACGGACCCGACAACCGATTCCCCAGGAGCATGACCGTGTCTTCGACCATGAGGACCCAGCACACCCGGCGGTGGTACGGACCGTGCCGCTGCGTCGACAGCGGCCACTTCGACCGCGACCACCACGCCGAGGCGATCGACACGTGACCACGACCCTGCGTGCCGTCAGGCGCCGCGTCGCCGCGGCGATCGGCTTCCAGAGACCGAAGGTCGTATTGTCGCTGGGAATGGGGATAGACTCCATCGCGCTGCTCGTGCGCTGGATTCTCAACCCGGACACCCGCAATTTCGACCTTCGTGACCTTGTGGTTGTGACCGCCATGACCGGCGAAGAGCACGACTATACGCGCCGGTACATGGAGAAGCATGTCCTGCCGCTTATGCGGCGCAATCGGATTCGATATGTGCAGATCGCCCGCGCGGGCCAGTTGGCCCGCCACGGATACGTGGTCCTCGACGACAGCAGATCACCGCGGCGGATGCACATGCGCGGCCCGTGGCGACTGTCGTACGAACTGCGCAAAGCCGGAACCCTGCCGAGCGTCAGGAAAAAAATGCGGTGGTGTTCGGACAGGGCAAAAGGTCAGGTCATCGACTGGTGGGTGGCCGACCACATCGACCCCGGCTACACGCACGTTGTCGGGTTCGCCGCCGAGGAGCAGTTCCGGGCCGACCGCGACAGGGAAGCGCGACGCGAGAAGGAGAAGAAGAACGAGAAGAGGAGGAGGGGAAGCCGGAAGATTGTCCCGTGCACCCCCGCATATCCCCTCATCAACTGGGGGTTCAGCCGAGAGAAAAGCGCCGCCTACCTCAAATTCGTGTTCAAGGAAGCGCCCAGGAGGAGTTGCTGCACAATGTGCCCGTTCACCGGCGCCATCGCAGGTAGCAGGCCCGAACTGATCGCCCGGTGGCGTGAATTCCCCGAGGCCGGGGCCGATGCCATCGAATTGGAGTACGTCAGCCTGGCCCTCAATCCCAAGATCGGGGCCTTCGGGGTGGACGACACGGCTTTCGACCTGGCGGCGGAAAACGACCTGGAGGCGCTGCGGATCGCACAGGCCCGGATCGCCGCCTGCGAGACCTGGAGTCTGATGGAGATCCGCCGCGGGTTCGACGCCAAGGGCCACGACCCCCGTCTCAAGGGACAGGCGTGGCGCAGCGTCCGCACCAGGGCTACCGGCACCCGTGCGCAGATGAGGCTGACGCTGCTCAAGCGCGGCAAGGGCGCGGTGGAGACCGACCGGTTCGGCATCGACCGGGTGTGGCGCAAGCGGCGCGCGGCCGAGGGCGAGGGCGAGGGCGAGCCGATCCTCTACCCGGCCGTCGAAGTCCTCTACGTCATCGTGCCGCAAGGCGTGGCGAACAAGCAGCGCCCCTCGTTCGAAGCGAAATGGGTGCAGATGAACACCGCACGCCTGAATCTCACAACCACCACTGCCTCCCAGTGACAGTCGGCGGTTCCCAGCGCTATCTGGCGCTTGAGATCGCCGGGTGAGGTACCGCCGCCGCATCGGGGGCGGGTGATGGAGGCGACCGAGCGCCTCGCCCGCCACACCAGGGCACCGATGTTGCCGGCAGGCCAGGACGACCACCACCACAAGGTGGTCGTGCGCGTCACCGATCCGCATGAGGCCGGGCAGCACGTACGGGACACCGACGCCCGCTACCTGGTCGGTGTCCGCCCGGTCCCGAAAAGCGTGCGCGAGGTGACCTCGGTGGCCCGGCTTACCCCGGCATCCGGACTGCGCAGCCAGACCACGCCCACCGGGCTGTCCCACGACGATCCGACCCGACATCGTGGGACAGCCCGGCCATCCACCGAACGACGCGAACCGGTTTCGCAGAAGCACCGGCTTCAGAACCGACCAGGTGCTCACGCAGAGGCCGCGCACGCGGACCCGAATCCCCGGTCGGGGCGACGCCCCGCTCCGGAACCCGACCGAATCACTCCAGCAGGGAGACGACTCCACCATGAACGACGACCTCCGCTCCGCGATCGACCTGGCAGGGGAGGCAGCGACCGATGCCATCACGGCCTACGTGGACGCCTGCGTCCACGCCGCCGGCCGGGCGCTTCGCCAGGCTCACCCCACCGCGTCGGCCGTGCTGCTCAACCTCGGCTCGTACTACGGCACGGACGGCGAACCACTGATCGACCGCGTGTTTCTCGACGGCGAGGACCAGGTGCTCGACCCGTACCGGCACCCGGACGACGTCGACGTCGAGGAAGCCCGCACCTACCTCGCCCGCGCGTTCGCGTACCGCGACCACCTGCCGTCCGACCTTCACCGACTCACAGCCGTCGAGGGCAATCGCCACGGACTCCCGCTCTGCGTACTGCCGTTCCCCGCCGTCGACGACGCCGAGAAGCCGGCCGCCAGGGTCGCCACGCGCCGGTCACCCTCGAACAGGCCCGGAAGTGGGCAGGACACCGTCCTTCCCGCCGAGCGCGCCGCCGCCGGAACGTCGCGTGCCAACGAGCAGGCCGACGCCGACGCGCCCGCCGCGCCGGTGCTCGCGCCGGCCGCCGCCACGCCCGAGGACCAAGAGTCCACGGCGACCGACCGCCGGACCGACGATCGGCCACGCTCCTACTCGGGAGTGATCGAGTGGGACCTGGAGTTGTTCGACAGCCCACGCGAGGCGGCCGAAGCGATGTGGCACTACGTCCGCGACAGCACCGGGCCCGTGGTGGAACTCGTCGACGGGACCGGCACCCGGTGGCTGGTCGACCTCGACCGTGAGCCGGGAGACGACGACATCACGGTGACAACCGCGGCGGCCGACCGTCTGATCGCCCTCGCCGAACAACCGGGCGTCGACCCCGTCAATCTGGATGACCTCGTCCACGACGGATTCAGTGCCGCAGCCAGCTCAGTCAACAACCAGGGATTGGATGCTCAGATCCGGTATCTGGTCGAGCGGTACGGCAAGGTCGTCACCGAGAACGACGTGCGCGCCGCCGCTCGGTCCGCCCGAACTGCCGACGAGGCCGCCGACCAAAGCGGCGCATAGAACTCCTGCCGTCGGCTCCGCGATCCACGCCGGAGCCGACGGCACACCACGCCGACCGCCTCTCCCCTGCTCGGCCCACACGCCGCAGCCGTCGGCAGACGCGCCTCTACGCCAATCACCCCTCCATCTGCCGTTGGGAACAGCGCACCAGACGCAGCTCTGTTGTCTTCGGCCCGCCATTTGTCGCTGGAGTCACACCACCGACGTCGAGGATCCCGCCGACGACAACGAGTCGGCAGTGGCCTGATCGGTTCCGCCTACAGGTGAAGATTTCCTTCGGTGCACGGCAGATGTCACCGATCCTTCAGGCAGGGGATAGTCCGAAAGTGCACCGTCCGGTTGTGGCGATCCGATCGCACCACAATCGGACGGTGCCCTGTCGACCGTGGACAGCTGTTGCCGACCGGTGAAGCGACATTCGTCCTGCGGTCCGACGGTAACCGCCGGCCAGCGCCACACCAACGCAATAGATTGCAAGCATCACATTCGACAGACCACAACGAGACGAGTTTGCACTATGGGTAGCGAGCCCTTTTCCTTCTATTTCGCCGGCGAGAACGTACGGAAGGCGTTCGAAGGGGCCGTCGAGGAGGACCTGCACGACGGCGATGCCGACACCGTCGCCGGAAAGGACACGTTCGTGGTCGTCGTCGACGAACCGATGACGTTGGCCGACGCGGAGGCTCTGGCCCACCGGATGATCGACGCGGGTGATCCGCGCATCGCTGACGCGGACGGCCCGGCCGGAGCGATTCCGGTCCGGGGAGGGCGCCGCACCTGGTTCGACATGCCCGTCCCTCCGCTGCCGACCGGCTACGTCGACCAGGACGCGGCCGTCGCCGCGGCCATGGAAGGCAAGCTGACCGCAGGCGAAAAGATCGTCTACGGAGTCACGGGAGTGTTCGACAGGGAGCCGCGGCGTTACCTCGGGTCCGGCTCGTCCGCCTCGCGACGGATCGTCGGCGGCACCGTCGATGTTCCCACCGAGAACGCCGACGCCCTGACCGGCTACTTGTTCTTCGGCTGGATCCATACGTAGGCCGCGGCAGGTGCGCTGCCGTGCAGTAGCGCAGCGGACCGGGTCCGGTTCGTGTCGCGCTCGACGGACGCCTGCGTTCCAGGCCGCAAGGCGGGCGTCCGTCGAGTCCGGAGCAGCCGAGACGGTTCTTCCCGACCCGGTACACCGATCGCCTCGGTGGAAACCTCCCCGATCGGGCGCGGCTTGCAGATTCCCGCCCCGCCGTGCCCGAAGCCGACCAGGCGGTGTCACGCGCCGAGTCAAGGCGCGAGACACCGCTTTAAGCGAAAACGCGCGCGTCCGACGATCATTAGCATCTGCCTTATCCGGGGGTCGAGACGACATTCCCCCGATCTTATATCCGAAACCCGCATGAGGGGTCATGTTCACGTTTCACCACAAGCTTGCCGATCTGCATTTCCCGTGGGACGGCTGGATGCAGATCAAAGTGCGGCCCTGCGAATTCGCGCCCCGCGTGGCGTTTCCGGACCGGTTCGACATCAGCGAATCCGACCTGATCGATCCCGCGCGGCACCCGATGCACCCGGCGGACGGGTCGGTGCACCTCGTGGCCCAGACGCAGGAGGCGTTCGAGCGGCTGTGCGCCACGTGGTGGCGCGGCGGCGAACCCTGCGTCGGCGTACGCGACTACGCCGCCGATCCATGGCAGCGCACGTCCTACGGGATCACCCGGGGCAAGTTCCGCTTTGTTGACCGGACTACCACGAAGGAACCGATGTGATCACCGCAGACAGCTTCCCCACCCCCCACCTCGCCCTTCGCGACCCCGCCCAGGAGCGGCAAGTTCTGACATTCGCCCACGAGCAGGCCGCGATCGCCGAGTCGCTCCGCCGCCGTCTCGCCCCCGACTGGCGTCGCCGCACCCCGCCCGAGCGGGTCGCGCTCCTGCGCCGCACATGCAGGATCATCACGGAGTGGCGGTACAACCTCGCTGCCAGCGCCCCCGGTCGTCTCGGCGCCGGGATTCCGCTGGACGCCGAACGCTTCCGGACGAAGATCAAGCCCGGGCAGCCGCGCATCGACCGCCTCGGCTACTCCGGCCGGCTCCGCACCCACACCGAGGACAACCCGCTCGTATGGGATCCGGACACCCACCTCTACGTGGGCGGCGAGTCCACCCCCGCGCACGAGATCATGCTGCGCTACGGCCAGGACGCGCACGAACGGATGGATACGGCGGGCGCCGGAGACGTACTGGTCAACCGCGTAGTCCTGCCGAGCGGGCGCACGCTCGACGGCACCACGTTGGTCCGGGGCGAGGAGGCGCAGCGGATCGCCGCCGCACTGGTGGCACGTGTCGCCGCCCGTGGCCGCGACGCCAGCCGGATGGAGACCGGCGACTACCCCGTCTACCTCGTCACCGCCGACCCCGCCGCCCGCGCCCTCATGCTCGACGCCGCGTTGAACCTGTTCGCGGCCGACCAGTCTCTCGATCCGGACCACGCGCTACCCGCAGTGCAGGCCGGCCGTTACCTGCTGGTCGAGGCACCCGAGTACTACAAAGGTGCCGACGCGTCGATCCGCGTGCTCGTGGTCGTGGTCGGCGCGCTGCTGACCGGCCGGGCGATGCTGCTGGAGCAGGACATGGACTTGCGCTGCCTCGTCGGGGGGCAGGACGCCGCGACCGAGATGCCCGCCGATACGTCGCCGCGTTCCGCGTAGTCCGGTTGTGACCGAGGTCGAGCAGGCAGTGACTCCGACCGCGTCACGACCCCGGTCCGCCGCTTTAGGAGAAAACGGTCGCGCCGGGAAAACAATAGGATCGGTCTCGTTCGGGGTTGAGGTGATAGTCCCCCGATTTTGCATCCGACAACCCGCATGAGGGGTCATGTTCACCTTTTACCACCGGCTTGCCGACCTGTATTTCGAGTGGGACGGCTGGATGCAGGTCACAGTGCGCGCCGGTGAATTCGCGCCTCACGAGGCGTTTCCCGACCGGTTCGACATCCGCGAGCCCGACCTACGCGACCCCGCGCGGCACCCGCTGCTCCCGGGTGACGGGTCGGTGCACCTCGTGCCCGAGACGCAGGAGGCGTTCGAGCAGTTGTGCGACACCTGGTGGCGTGGTGGCGAGTTGTGCGTCGGAGTGCGCGACTACACCGCGGATCCGTGGCAAGTCATGTCCTACGGCATCACTCAGGGCAAGTTCCGCTACAGGTTCACGGGGGGCAGTCACATCGAGGTCGCGCCCGCCGAGGTGGAGGTGTGGCGGCCGGTGATCGACCTGGAGGCCGACGGCAGGACGCCGACGACGCTGTCGACCGTGTGGCTCATGGGCCGGACCGACGGGTGGGAGACCGCGTGGCTGGAGGCGCACGGCATCGTCGACCGGGGTCGGGGCCTGTCCGAGGCTAGGACGTTGTGGACGATGGACAGGCTGCCCGCAGGCAACTCCACGGAGTCCATCGCGGCCCGATTCGGCGCCTGGCTCCGCACCCAGGCCGTACAGGATCTCGCCGGAGACGCCTGGACGCGGTGGCGGGATCTGGGGCAGCGCGCCCGGTGGGTCACGCGGGATTGGCCGTGGTCGACCACGCGGCAGGACGCCCGAGGGGTTCGCTGGAACTTCTGGTGGTGTGGCCATCCCGTCGCCTACGTGTACTCGCCCGATCTGCGGCTCACGCCCGAAGAGGCCCGCTTCGTCCTGCGCCCGGACGAACAAGCCGCCGGCGGCTCGGTGACGCGGTGGCTGGAGGACCGCGCGGACGCCTGGGTGGCGCAGCGCGACCGATGACGAGCGAGGCGCGGTAGCGCCCTGGCGCACCGGGGCCGCCGATGTCGGCCGAACCGCGGTGTTGCTCAAGCCCTCCGGCGGCGGAACCCGATTCCGTCGCCGGAGGGGCCGCGCCACCAACGCCACGCGCCCGGCCCGGCGACGCGAAGCGGTCCGCCGACGTCGTCGGTCACCGCCCACGCCATTCGCGTCGGGACCACCCGCGGCGCGGCTCCCGACGCGAGCGCGCCCCCCGACGGGCCCGCCGAACTCGACCTGCCTGCCAGGAGATCAGGTGACACCGGAAAAGCAGGACGGCACCGCCATACCGGCAACCAGCATCGCGGGCCACACGGTCGCCACCATCCCGCTCCCCGGCCCCGGCGCACCCGACGGTCAGCACCGGGTCGACACCGGACTGCGGTGGGACCGGGAACCCGGCACCGCACCACCGCCCGACCACGACCTGGACGAGAACCGCCTGGCCCTGGTCGTGCGAGGTCATCAGGTCGGGTACGTCGATCTGATCGACTGCGAGAGGTTCGTCTGGATCGAGGACATCGTGGTGGTGCCGGGCCGGCGCGGAGTCGGGATCGGCAGCAGGCTGCTCGACGCGGTGTGCGATCACTACGGGAACCGTGTGCTCGGGCTGGCGCTGCCGCGTGTGTCCGATCCCGAGCACGACGACGGAACACGACGGCTGCGGGGTTGGTACGGGCGTCGCGGCTTCCGTGACGGTCGCCTGCTCGACGTCGACTGTCTGGTGCGCCCGCAGTGGTCGGACGCGCGGTAGGTGAACCCGCCCCGCTTCTCCGGGGACCGCGATCGCGCGGCACCGAACCGGGGTCGGGGAAGGCATTAGCGGCCGACGAACGAAAGGAAATTCGAATAATGTCGGTCCTGTCGGAAAAAGGAGTGACGCCCGATTCCCGACGCGAACCCGACAATCCCGTTCACCGGAGACCAATTCATGAACCCTTCCGAGCACGTGCGGGCCGAGGCCGCTTCCGCGCACGACGACCGCGCCACGGCACCGCGGAATCCGTTCCCGTCCCCGTGCAGGGGATGCGGCACCGACGCGGGCGAGCCGTGCCGCCCGGACTGCACCGCCCTCGACGTCGTGCGCCCTGGCCGTCGCGACTACCGCAGGATCGCGGACGGGCGGTACGGCCTGCGTGGCTGCTTCTTCTGCGGCGGCACCGGCCGCGACCTGTTCACCCGCCGCGACTGTGCCTGCCTGTTCGACCTGGTGGGGATCCTCGACCTGGCAGCCGAGGAGATGCACGAGCGGGCCGACGACGACGACCGCACCGCATGCCGACTCCGCGGCGCCTACCCCAACCTGTCCGACCTGGCCAAGGGCGTGGCGCGGCGCTCGCGGCGCACCGCGATCCGCTACACCGGGATGGCTCTGCTCGCCGCCCTGCGTACGCGCGGGTTGGCCGCCGAGCCGCACGCCACCAAGTCGGGCGTCGCCGCATCGGTGGCGATCACCACCCCGTTCGGCCCCGTGCTGGTCGATGTGCGTCACTGCGACCGGGGCCGGGTGGTGGTGCGCCGCACCGACGGCACCCGCTGGTGGCTGCGCACCGCGACCGGCGCGCATCACGTGGCCGAGCGTGTGCACCGGTTCGTCCCCGAACTGGCAGCCGAGCCCGGCGACATGGCCCACGTCGTCGTGGTCGTGCGCGCGGACGGCCGCGACGAGGTCCACCGCATCGACTGCTCGCCCCGACCGGAAGGCTCCTGCCGGGTCTGCTTGCCCGACCGGCCGGGCAGCAGGAAACGCTGCCCCGGCCCCCGTGCCCACCTGTGGCAGGCGGCCCAGCGGTTGCGCACCGCGGACGCCGGTCGCCTGCCGGGTGACACGATCATCTGGGGCGCGTTCCCCGTGCCGGCGGGCGCGCACGCCGACGCCTCGCCCCGCCGGGATCTGATCGGCGCGGCCCGGAGCCTGATCGAACGCGGCGAACTGACCATTCGCTGAACCCCGAGACGGTGTTCGGGTCCGTCATCCGGGCGGACCCGAACACCATCGTCGACGCCTCCGTCGTTCCCGCAGCAGGCCGGGCGACCGGTACCGCGATTCACCCGCCGCCGCGCCGGCCCCACCGTCCGTCGCCGAACCGGGGGCCACCGTGCGGTCGCTCAGCCCGTGACGTCGTGTCGCGCGGAAGCCCCTCGCCCGGTGATATCACCGGCTGGCGCTTCGAGCTCCGGCGGCTCGGCCGTCGCGGCGGGAGTGGGCGGTTTCGCCAGGGTCTTCGCGCGGGGTGCGGCCGGAGGCTTCAGGTTGGCGATCGACGTGGCCCGCAGTTGCGGGCGGGTCCACCCCGCCTTCGTCAGCGCGGCCCACGCCCGCCGCCAGCGTTCGACCCGCCGCGTGATCTCCTCCGCCGTCTGCTGCTCGACCTCCGCCACGGCCTTGTCCGCATCCTGTGCGACCGCCGCCGCGGCCTTGTCCGCGCGTTCGCGGATGCGCGCTATCGCGCGCTCCGCCCGCCTGCTGATCGCCTCCGCCCTCTTCTGCGCCTTCCCGCGGAGCCTGTCCCCTTCGCGTGCGGAGTCGGCGGCTGCGGCCACTTCCTTCAGCGCGTCGAACTGTGGCCGGAGTGCTTGGACCCCGATCTGTTGTGCTTGCTGCGCAAAATCACTATCCCCCATGACCCGATGGTAAATCGGTCGACACGGAAGTCGCACAGACGCGCCGGACTATCGCGCGGTGTGCGGACATGACCACGCTCCGCATTCACTTCCGGTAACCGGCGCGTCGGCACACCGTCTGACGGAGCCTGTCCCGACACGCAATCCCGTCGCGTACATACCGCGCATCCGTGGCCGTCAAGCGTCAGCGCACAATCGGGCCGGCCGATACGGTCGTGGTTGTCCGGGAAAGGGAGTGACATCCCGATACGGACACGAACCCGACAACCCATTCCCGGAACGTGAGAGACCCGTGCTGATCCTCAACGGCGGCGGACTGGACACGCTCTACCAGGTCCGCGACAAGTACCCGCATTACGCATCCAATCTCGGACGCCTGGGCCGGCCCCGGCACGCCGGCAGAATCCGCGAAACGATGGACGCCGGATTTCCGACCGCGTTCGACAACGACGCCTTCAGCGACTGGAACCTCAAACTTTTCGTGACGATGATCGGCCGGATCGAGGAGGCCCTGTGGGGACGGGCGCTGACGCTCAGCGAACGCACCGCCACGATGATGACCCACTTCGTCCACGAAGGGGACGGCAACGGGCTCGGCAGTGAGGCGTGGCACCCCAACCTGCTGTTCGTCACCGTCCCGGACGTCCCCTTCGACGCCCGGGGCACGGCGCGCCGCTTTTGCGAGTGGGCGACGTTGCTGTCCCATCTGCCCTTGGCGTTCTGTGTCCAGGACGGCGCGGAGAAGGTGGGCATCCCGTGGGATTGGCCCAACCTGCGCGCCTTGTTCATGGCAGGTTCCACGAAGTACAAGCTGTCCCAGGAGATGGCGGACATCTGCCGGGAAGGAAAGCGGCGTGGCCTGCACATCCACGGCGGCAGGGTCAACACGCTGAACCGCATCCGACACATGATCCGGCTGGAATGTGTCGACAGCATCGACGGCAGCGGCTTCGACAGGTGGCGTGACACTTACATCGGCGGCGGCCTGGAATTCGTCAATCACGAACTCCTCGACGCCGCAGCGCAAGGTGGCCTCGCGGTCATCGAATAAGCGCCGCGCACCTATTCGCAGAACGATAGATTTCCTGTGCGGGCATCAGGGAGTGACGCCCTTGATCCCCACACGAACCCGACAACCCACAACACGAGGAGCACCATGCCCAAGACCGACCCCACCGCGACCGCGCCGCTCACGCGGTGGCCGCACACCGGAGTGGTAGCACCGTTCCTGCTGACCAGCAGCGACTACCGCGAGCAGGGCACCGGGAATGAGCAGGCCGCGTTCACCGCGACGCTGCACCACCCCGACCTCGGGCCGGTCGGGGTGATCGAGGACGACGGCGACGGCACGCCGACCCATTTCACCCCGTCCGCCCCGGCCCGGTTCTCCGCAGCGGAGTTGGACACGTTCGTCCGGGCGTCGCGCCAGGATGGCGCGCCGTTCCGGCCCGGTCCCGACGGTGTCGGGCAGTTGCTGTGCGCGGTGCTCGACGAGACCGAGGCGGCCAAAGCGGTCCACGCGATCCGCGGCCACGGCAAGATGTTGGTGCGCGGCGTCCTGCCCGCCCCCTTGCCGGGGCTTCCCGCCCAGCGCCACCGGCCCCGCGCAGTCAGTCCCATCCCGCTCACCCTTGAACAACGGGCGACGGTGGAGACGGCGCTGTCCGACACCGCCGACCCGAAGGCCGTGCTGGCGGGGCTGTGGTGGGAGATGTTCAACGGTCGCGAGTGGACACCGCTGGTCGCGTTGCCGGGTCCGGACGTGGCCGACTCCGCCACGCTTCGCGCCCAGATCATGCCCATCGTCGCCGAGGCGGGGAACACGGTGCCGGAGGGCGACCCGATCCTCAACGCCGGCCCCGTCCAATCCGGCCTCCTGCAAGGGATGTACGTGAACTTCCGGGTGAACGCCGGGGCCGGGGCTGGGGCCGGGTTGCGCCTGATCGGCGACGCCGTGCCCGTGGTCCACCTGGACCGCTGGTGCGACTGCCACCGCATCCGACCGACCGAGGTGCGCTTCCACGTGATCTTCCCCGGCGGCCACGAGACGAGCGGCACCGTGCACGCGGCAAAGACGTGCCGCCGCCTGCTCACCCTGAACTGACCGGCTCCATTGCGCCGCGCCGCCCCGCCATGCCATGCCACGGCGGGGCGGGGCGGCGCCCAGCCTCGCGCCTCCGGGGTGACGCCCGGGACGCGGGGACGAACCCGACAACCCTCTTTCCAGGAGCGATCCCACATGTCCGTCTTCACCGAACCGTTCGACCCGACGAACCTGCCCGCGGCCGGCGCACCGCTGCTGATCTCCCACGAGTACACGTGGGCGCTGTGGATGAGCGCGGGGCGCGTGTACGCCGCCCCGGTCCTGCCCAACGGGCTGGTCGCCTGGTCGCAGGCCCACACGCCGTTGCTGTCCGACCTGCCGGAGTCCCTGCGGGAGTTGGCCGACCGCCTCGACGATCCCGACGTCCTGGACACCGTGTTCGGCAGCGGCCCGTCGCGGCCGTCGTCGAAGCTGCCCCAATCCGGCCGGCCGCTGCTCGTACGCCACGCCGAAGGCATCGCCTTCTGGCTGGACGGCCACGTGCTGATGCACTGCGGCTGGCGCGACGACGCCGTGGTGGCGTTGGGCTGGGCCAACGAAGCCGGCCCTGACAGCGGTGTCGAACCCGCCGTGCTGGCCGAGATCGCCGCGACACTGCACGCCGCCGCACCCGCCGCCGTCTCGACCGAACTGGGTCTGCCCGCGCACTGGAACCAGGCGCGCGAGATCGTCGTGACCGACACCGGCAGCATCGCGGTGCGGTTGCGCGACACAGGCCCCGCCGCCCCCGCCCTGCTGCTGGACACCACGACCGCTCCCCGCCTGCCCGGCCCGACCGCCGAGGTCTGGCTCGACCGGCCCGCGGCCCGCCGCCTCGCCGCCCACGCCGCCGCCCACCCCCACCGGTACCCGGCCGACGACCACGCCACGGTCCGACACGCCGCTTCCCCGCCCACCCGAACCGAGTGCCGGATCTGGCGCGCCGGCCCGAACTTCGCCGTGGTCCACGACCCCGTGCACTACCCCGGACTGATCGGCCTGCGCACCACCGGCGACCGCATCCCGCTGACCGTCGACAGCGGCGTCGCACTCGCCGCGGCCCTGACCGCCGCCGCCGCGCGCGCCGACCGCGTCGTCGCCGGGCTCGCCACCGTGCTGGCCCTGTCCGAACACGGCGACCTCGGCGGGACGGTCGAGGCAGGCCGCGACCACGACCGCGCCTGATCGGACGCGGGCCGCCGGTCGAGCCTCGCTCACCGACGGCCCGCGCAGTCCGGCCCCACATTCCAGAAAGGCCCTGCCATGTCGACGACCTCACCGCGCACACCGATCGGCGCGGCGCACCACACCGCCCGGACGACGTTGCGCGAAATCTGGCGGTTGAAGGAGCGCGCGGTCACCGAACTGCTGTCCGAGGCCGCGCTGCGTATCCAGGAGAGGTTCCCCGCCGCGGTCACGATCACCGTGGAACTACACGGAACCTGCACGGCCGACCTGGTGGCCGTGCACGACGCCACCCGCACGCTCTGGCACGCCGACCCTCCGACCCTTCCCCGATCAGCGTGGTGGACGAGGGTGCACCACGTGTTGAACCGGGCACGGGCCAACGGCCTGGACCCGGCCGCGCGAGGTTGGCAACACCTGGTGCAGCACCCCGGATGCTGGAACGTCGACCTCGCCGCACTGCTCCCGCGCACAACGCCGGCACCGCGCGAGTCGACCCGGCTGCGCGAGGCCGAACTGCAAGTGCACGACCGCACCCACGACGACGCCGGTGACACCTACGTCCTGGAGGTCCACGGCCTTCGCCTGCGCGTCCGGCTGTGCAAAGAGGACCCGCACGCACCGGTCGTCGAGGTCGGCGGCATCGGCGGGCACCGGCTGGTGCCGGTCCGGGTGGGCCTAGGCGACGAGGAGATCCACCCGCTGTGAACACGGTGCGGGCCGTCGGCGCGAACCCTCCGCCACGGCCCACACCTGCCCCGTCCGCCGCCCGCTCCCGACCGCCCGGACAGCCGAGGCGCCGGGGCGCCGGTCCGGCCGCGACCGCACAACGGCGCGGGCGCGAAGCGCCAGCGGACACGCGTCTTGATCGTTAACGTCCGTGGTGTCGGTCCGCTGGGGTGACGCCCTCGGGTCGACACGAACCCGACAACCACTCCACTCACCAGGAGATCAGCAGTGCTCGACGAGCCCTGGACGAACCACCTGCCCGTCACCGACCAAGCCCTCACCGACCCGACCCTGTTCCTGTCGACGCTGCCCTATCAGATCGGATTCCTTCCCACCGCCGGTCAGGCCGTGCTCACCTGCCGGCGGGCCGGCGTCTTCGCCGAGACGAAGGTCGTCAACCTCGACCACGACACGGAGAAGGTCCTCACCGAGTACGCGCAGCGGTTCCACCGCGACAACGCGGACCCGGCGATCGCCCTCACCGTCGTGGCCGAGGACCACCACGGCCCGACGTCGGCCGCCGACGTGCTCGACCGGCTGGTGGCGGCGTTGCGGCGGGTCGGCACCGACCCGGTCGCCGCGTGCCGCGTCGCGTCGATCACCGAGGGAGCGGTGTGGACTTCCGCCGCCGGCCGGACCGGGGTCCTGGTCGACCCACGGGACACGCCGGCAGGGATGGCGGCCGACATCCACGGCTACACCTTCCACGCCGACGCGCAGGCACTGGAGGCGATCGTCGCACCCGATCCGGACGAGGTGGTCCGCCGGCGCGCCGACGCCTTGGGGCAACTGCACTGGGCCGAGGGACTGACTCTGGTCGCGGCCGACTCTGGCGGGCCGTCCCCGTCGCGCCGCCGCTACGACCTGGCCATGAAGCACCTGATGGCGGCGATCGACCCGACTCCACCACTGTGCGAAGGCGAGATCGTCGATCTGGCCGCCGCGCTGGCCGACTGGCGCGTCCGCGACAAGCTGATGGGCCACGTCCACGACCGCGACCTGCGCAACGCCGGTGCGCGGCTGTTCGGAGAGCTGACCAGGGCATGCCCCACGCCCGTCGTCGCCGACGTCGCGTGTCTGCTCGCCTGGTACTCGCTGTGGCGCGGTGACCGCGCCCTGACATTGCGCGCGTTGGCCCGCGCCGAGGACGCGGTGCCCAACCACCTGCTGACCGAACTGCTGTCCGAGGCCGCGCGCTCGGACAGCGGCTTGAAGCGGTTCGACCACATCGTCGGGATCGCGCGCGACGTCGACCTGGACCGTTGGCCGGTCGTGGTGGGTTTGCCGCACTACGACCGCTGACGGCGATCGACCCGGCGGCGGGCGGGGACGCGACGGGGAGGCAACCCCGGAACGCACCCCCGCCCGCCCTCTGCGGAACGGTCCGCAACCGCGCGGTAAGCAACCGCGCGTGATCTGCACAAACACTAGAGTTGATCTTGTCGGGCACGGGGGTGACGTCCCGATCCCGACGCGAACCCGACAACACCGAACCACCAGGAGAGACCCTTGTCCGACAACGCCCCTACCCAGCCCAGCGCCGTCCAGTTGCCCCCCGGCTTGCACCGCATCGTCTCCGCCGCGCGCTTCCTGCACACCGAAGTGCAGCAGAACGGAGCCTGGCTCGCCGCCCGCGCCATGTCCATGTTGGACGCCCCCGTCCTGGCGGCCGTGCTCGCCGCCGTCAACGACGGGTGCACGGCGCTGGCGGAGGTGACCGGCCAAGCGGAGAAGACCATCCAGTTGCCGGCGCCGTCCGACGACTTCGACGACCCCACCGACGGAACGTGTTCCTTCGCGGACGCGGCCTCGGACCTCGACCACGTCGAAGGCGGGTTCCTCGTCGCCCTGGCGCTGCTGGACCCGCACGGCCTGCGCGACAACGTCACCTTCCGCGATCCCGGCACCTTCGTCGTCGACTTCCGCAACCAGCTCGACGGCACCGTGCAGCGGCACGAGGTTCCCGACATGGAGCGCGCGTACGACCTGATCGACGGCCCGCCACCGTTCGACCACGCCACGATGACCATCCAGTTCGCCGTCCGTCGGGACGGCAAGGTGCTGCTCACTCCGGTGGAATTCGCCCGCGCCGCACGCCAGCAGGGCTGAACGAAAGGCTCTGCGCGGCGGACTGCTCACGGCCGCGCCGCACAACGGTCGCGAGCAGTCCGCACGCTCAACCACGACGGCTTCCCCAACCGTAACCACGACGCCGCGACCGGCATCGAGGTCACCTGATCAGCCCCGCGCCGGGGCCGACCGCACGTCGGCCCCGGCGCACCCCACATCGAGGAGTGCCAGTGACGAGCCGACACACCTGGAGCAGTGTGACGACACAGATCGCGCTGAATCCCGGAACCGCGACCGTCACCTTCCATGGCGACGGCACCGCCGAGGTCCACCTGAGGGCGGTGATGGTCGCACGCAAGGACGTCACCGGCATCGTGTACTTCGGCCCGGACACGACGGTAACGAGCAACGACGTCGAGGACTCCTTTGCCAGCACACCGCTGAAGTCCCACGTGCTCAACGCGGCGGCCAGGCGGGCACAGCAGTACCTGGCCGCCGCCCGGCGGCAGGCCCTCGCCGTCCTCGACCGCGCCACGACCACGACGTCAACCGGCAGCAGCGAGTAGCAGTCGTCTCGCCGGATCGGCGTGCCGAGGAGCACCGCTGCCCGCATCCGCCGCACACGCCGCCGACCGGGCGACTTCCCACCGCCCACCAGGACGAGCAGGAGCGAGCACCACCCAAGTGTGCGAACAGAGAGCAGGCGAACCGGTTCCCGCTGCCGAAAAGGCCGCGTTGATCGCGCTTCCCCACACCCGCCGCACCCGTCCGGCCACCGCACCCACAGGGACGTCAAGCGCCGGCACCGATTCGGCACGACACCTAAAGTTGATCTTGTCGGACACGGGGGTGACGCCCCAGTGCCGACGCGAACCCGGCAACACCGATTCTCGGAGGATTCCCTTGTCTGACAAAGACATCAAGAACCACACACAAGTCGAACTGCCCGCCGGCCTGCACGGCATCGCCGTTGCCGCGCACCGCATGCACGTCGAGATGCAGCGGGGCGACGTGGACGCGGCCGCCCAGCAGTTGCGTCAGCTGCCCGGCCCGGTCCTGGCCGCCCTGCTCGACACCTACGACTCCGCCTTCAGGTCGCTGAGGACGCTGCTCGACCTGGCGCGGCACACCATCCAGGTCCCGGTGCCGTCACGCGATGTCGACAGCACCACCGACGGAACCTGCTCGCTGGAGGATGCCCTCGCGCGGTACCCCGTTCCCTTCGTCCTGGGCCTGCTGGACCCGCGCGACGAGCGCACGCGCATCGTCTTCACCACCTTCGTCGTGGACTTCCACCATCCCGAGGGCGGCATCGTGGAGCGGCACGAGGTCGCGGACATGGACAGCGTGGCCGAACTGGTCGAGGACACGTGCCTGTCCACCCACACCAGGGTGGGCATCGGCCGCATCGTGCAGGAGGACGGCAAGACGCTGGTCACGCCGCTGGAACTCGCCGACGCCGACTGACCTGCGGGCACCCGGTCCGCGGGTGGTAGCGCGCTCCACGCCTGAAGCGCGGAGCGCGCTGCCCGCCGGCCGGTGCGACCGCAGACCCCGCGTCGGCCGGAGCGCCACGCCCACGACCGGTGCGAGCCCGAGCAGCGATCCGCAGGAGAACCGTTGTGCACCACGACCGCGACGTGCAGCCCGCCGCCGAGCACGGACACGCCCGTACCGCAGGACACCACGACCACCGGCCATAGGGGGCGATGAACGTGGGAGCCAGAACAGCAAGGCGGCGGCGCGCCAAGAAATATCTGCGCAACCCGTGGGGACCACCGCCCGGTGCACGCGAGCAGTGGCGGGCCGACCGCCACTATGAACGCGAACGCGCATGGCTGATCGCCCAGGGCCTGATGTGCGCACGGTGCGGCTACCCCTGGGAGATGCCGCACTGCCCGCACTGTCCCGCCTTCGTCTCCGGTGACGCCGAGCCCGAGGACTGACTCCCTGCCGTGCGCCCACCGGAGATGCCACCGGGCGCACGGCAGGTGATACCGCCTGGTCAGCACTACCGCACGGCGCGCCAAGCGTCCGCGCCGACACCGCAGACCGAATCAAGTTGATCTTGTCGGACGCCGGGGGTGACGCCCCGACCCCGACACGAACCCGACAACCACGACTAGGAGCACACGCATACGCGCGCACGAGCACGACGACGCCGACTCCGCCGGCGTGCCGTCCGAGATCACCGACCTCCACCATCAAATCCTCGGCAACCTCGACCGCACCTACAGCCTCGACTACCTCGGCCAGGATGGAAGGTTGACCACCGGCCAGATCCACCTGGTACTCGCCACCGCGGCCGCGGGTTCCCCGCGAGCAGGCCGCGGGCGGGTGGCGCGCTACCGCGCGCGCGTTCGCGTACCCCGCCGAGCACCGGGACCGCTCGCACTGTGATTGCCACCGGTCCTGCGCCAAGTGAAGGGCCGGTACACCTCATCGCCCGTCGGCCGTGCAGGCGAGAGGGCGCGAAGACCCCGCCACGCAATTAACACAGTGCCTCGCTCGACACCCCACATAACCCCACGGACAACAGGTCTGCAATTCGACCGGCGCTGCCCCAGGCGGCATCGCTGAATCGAACCTGTCGACGTAAATGACTGCACGGAGGAAAACATGGGCTGGACTGTTTATCACCGACCGCCGGGTAAGAGCGACCGTGAGCATTTCGAGCGCGAATTGCTTGACGCAAGCCGCTACGAGATCGTCGAGTGTGCAAGTAGAATCAACGTCTTCTACGCGGCCGTCCGCACCAAGGAGACGGGCGAGGTCTGGGCGCTGGTCGTGCTCGTACAGCGAGGTCGAGGCCAGTACAACTTCGGGTACAAGGACATGTCAGAGAGTATGGGGCCGGTGCAAGCCGACGCTCCTGCCAAAGTCCTCGACGTCCTGACCTCGACCGACTCTGAATACGCGCTGGCATGGCGACAGCGGTGTCGGGACAACCTGGCGAAAAGTGCTGCCGCTCGCAACCGGCAGCGCTCAGTGACCGCAGGTGTGGTGATCCAGGTGGCTACCCCGATCCCTTTCAAAAACGGCCGCAGCGTGTCGCGTTTCAAGTGTGTGGAACGAGGCGGCCGGAAGATTCGGTGGCAGGCGCTCCCGGACGACGACGCCGTGTTCTATTGCAACCTCGGTGCTCACTGGGCCAGGCGCTACACGTGGAAGATCGTCCAGACGGAGCCGCCTCAGGCGTCCGGCCTACCTGCGGCTTCGGAAACCAGTTGAGCACTTGCGCCCACAGCCTGCCACGGCGCTCTCGCGTCCTCGAATGACGATCCTGCGCATCTTCGAATGGCGCTGGTCACCGCGGTAGGCGGGCCCGGCGATCCGTCGGCTGCTCCGTTCCCCCGCTTCCCCGACCTGAGAAAGGGGGGGCGCATCACCATGTCCAAGCCCTACTGGGCCGGTCACATCCGGTGCCTGCAACAACTGGGCCGCATCTGCCGTCGCTGGCCCACGCGACTGATGGCCGGGCAACACGATCTGCGGCCCGGGCCGACCGTTCACCGCCACCAAATCCAGGAGGTCACCGTGCCGCTCACCTGACCGCGCTGGATCACCCCGTACGACGCCAGCCGTTGCGACGTGATCCATACCCGTGGCCCGTGTCACCCGTGCCTACGGGTTGACACGGGCCGTTGTAGGTCAGGTGGCCTGTTGATCCTCCGAGCCCGCCCGAACGTGGTAATCATGAGCACCGCGCACCTGCGGACCGCGCCACCCATCATCGCGGGAGTGCTGTTGGCAACGCGAGCCGCCCGCCCCGCCGCGGCATCAACAGCAGCGACAGACCGGCGTGGGCGAATCCGCCAGGCAGGCAGCAGTGCGCCAAGCTGAACAAGGGCGGGTTCCCAGAACGCGCAGGGCGCGGCATCGTGAGCGACGTCGAGCACCCCGTCCGAACCATGTCGCCCCGTTATCGTCAGCCGTATCCGCCCGGCACGACCGGGACAAACAGGGGGACCCGATGACCAAACACCCGCAGCCGCCACACCGCCCCAACGACTACGCGCGCCGCAAGGTGAACCGGATCTTCTGGTACGCCATGGGCGGAGCTTTCACCCTGGTGATGGGCGGCGCGATCGGGCTGCTCGCGGTGGCTCTCGAGCTGGTTCCCGACGCCGTGGCGGCGAAGGTGACGGGGATGATGTGGACGTCCGTCGCTGTGGGCGCGAGCATCCTGCTCGTCGAAGGGCTAACGTTGGTCGTCGCCAACGGCGGTCCGACCACTGACGTACGCCGCCGCACGTGACGTCACCGCTTCGCATTGACCACGTGCCCACCCGAATGGCCTGCCGCGCACAGACGGTAGGCCGTTCGGGTGGGCACGACCACAACAGTGCGGGCATCGCACTCTGCGGCACAGAGCGTCACCCGGCTTCCGGACCGCCAAGCGGAACGCTTGGCCGCACACGCCGGCCACACCCACGACTCGCGCAAAGGCACAGCACCAGCAGCTCGTGTCAGGCCCACACGCCACTGCGAATACACCGGAACACGCCGCTATCGTCGGGTGCGGCACGACCGCGTCGACGGCAACCACGAAGGGGACACGATGGCCGGCCGGCCGAGGGCGCACCGATCAGGCAGGCGTGAGCACGATGCACGGTTTCGGCAGGGTATCCGGTTGATCATCGGCGGCATCGTTCTCGCGCCGGTGGCGCACGTGCTCGACCACGCCGACGTCGGTGACCTCGTGCCCTTCACGGCCTGGTCGCGGCCATTCCCGTGACCGGCGTCGGAGGGGTGCTGATCGTCGTCGGGAACGCCGGGGCACCCCGCCGGGACACCGACCACGGCGACCACGCCCACCGGCCATCGTGGGCGCGTCCACCCGGCCGCGATCAGCAACTGCGATTGCACAAGAGCGGTGTCTGGTGCCTGGGGTTCTCCGGCGTCCTCCTGCTTGCCCTCGGCGTAGTCAACGTCGTCAACGACCTCGGAAACACCGCGTGGGGCATCGCCGGCGGCACGACCTTCGTGATGGCGTTCACCGGCGTCTCGTTGATACGAATCGGCGATGGTGGCGTGGCCGACTTCTACACCCGATCGCAAGGCCGGCGGAACCGGCGCGGCGAAACGGACTGATCCATCGCCTCCGAGCCTGTCGTCTGGCCGGACACAGCCCCATACCGAGAACGGCCCGCCGCGTGGCGGGCCGTTCGCTTGTTACCGCCATGACCGGGGCGCACGTCGCGATCGGCGCGGTATCCCCACGCGTGCCGCCAGGAACCGCTCGACATCACCCGCCATCGGTGGCGGCCATGGGCTCCCCGGCCGCCCAGCGGCGGCAGAACTCCTTGCCGCACGCGAGCGCCCTTGAGCCTCGTGCCACCACGCGGACCGACATCACCCCGGCGGGTCACTAACCTGCCGCAGGAAATAGTTCACGACGATATTGTCGGTTTATCGCCGAATGCAGTTCTCGCTGGCGACAAATTCCCGTTCCGATCCGTCAGGAGCACCGCTATGCCCGAATCCGGGATCAATACTGCGGCCCGATACGTCACCACCCGTCGATCGGCCTCCGCCTGGCCGAAGTCCGACCCCGCCGAGCCGTGCCTCATCGTGCACCGGGACGTGCTGCCCGACCTGTCGACGCCGCACCCGCTGCACGTGCTGGAGGACGGTTCGATCGGCCACCAGGCGTTCCGGAACGGCGATCCCGCCGCGCTGCTGGGCTTCCAGCAGGGAGCGACGCGAGGGCCGGTCCTGTCGTGGGAGCAGTTCTTCGCCGACCCCGAGGCCGCGATCGGCCTGGTCGTCGTCCTCGTCGACGACCAGCGCAACGTCTACGCCCGCCCCGGGAGCCCTGTGGTGCGGGTCGAGCACGGCACGGCCCGCCGGCACGGGGACGACCAACCGGACGACTTGCGGGCCACGACGATCACCGACTCCGACAGCGTCGCCGCGCACGCCGCCGCCGAGGCGTGGCGACCCAACGATGTCTACCTGGCCGCCCCGACCCACAACCCCGGCCGCTGCAACCTGCCGGCCGACCTCTGCCCGGAGTGCCTGAAGTTGGAACAGCAGTGACAGCACAGCGGGCGACACCGCCTCCGGCTGTCCGGCCCACGCGGCCGGCCGGACAGCGCCCTTGCATCCCGTCGGGAGGCCGGAGTGACGCCCGGCCTTCCGGCACGAACCCGACAACCCCAACCCCGGGAGCCGAACCCGTGGCGATCGCGGTTTCGGCTCCCGCCCCGGCGGTGCGACGGGCGAGCCACCCCGAGCAGGCCGGCTACCTCACCGGAGGAATCCCGTGACCGTGATCTCGGTGTTCGTCCCCTACTTCGACAGTGTCGTGCTCGGCTCGGCGCACCGCCGCCCGTGGATCGCCGAGTCCGCGGCACAGGCCCGACTCTCCGTCCCCGACGTGCCCGACTACTCGCCGGTGTTCCTCACGCTGGACGCCTGCCGGGAGTGGATCGCGTGGCTCATCACCAGGAGCCCGTGGTTCGCCGGCCCGGACCGGCCGGTGGAGATCCGCGAGGTGGTCGCCCGGACGCACCGCTACGGCGACCAGCCCTGGACCTGGGTCACCCCGGCCAACGGCGTTCCGTGGGAGTACCAGCTCAACGTCCCGCGCCACCAGGCCGTCTGAGCCACTTCCCCCGCCTCGGCCCGGATCCACCTCGCGGACCCGGGCCGAGGCGTTCCCCGACCGAAGCACCGGCCGACGACGGCCACCCGTTTTCCCGCACGACCCACAGCTGAGCGCCAGTGCGGAAGCTCCAAGAACACGGGATTTCGGAGGATTCCCCTGCCCTTGCCGCCCCCGCCCCGGGAGCACAGCGAGCGCCGGCCGGGACGGCACCCCACCCGCCACCGGTGCCGAGACGGCATCGAACCGGTCGGCGCAGTCGTGCTCTGCGGCCCGTGCCGCAGGGTCGCCGGACACCTAAGCACCAGCGGGTGAGCTGCAAGAACACTAGAGTTGATCTTGTTCGAAGCCGGGAGTGACGCCCTGATTCCGAACACGAACCCGACACTCGCACGCCCAGGAGTCCAATCCGATGCACCTTCACTTCACCGCCGATCCCGAGGTCGGCACCGTCGAGTCCCGCACCACGCAGCCCGAGCTCGGCGGTGAGGGCTGATGTACGCCTGGATCGCGGTACTCAACGGCGACGTCCGTGCGACGAGCCGGGAGCCGCAGTGAACCTGAAGACCGCCACCCCCGGCGAGATCGACAGCGAGCTGGCGAAGCTGTACGGCGTGGTCGCCACCGCGTATGGGACCGTTGACGACGCCGTGGACGTGCTGCACCACCTGCTCGGCGACCGCAAGCAGGGCAGGGGCAAGCGGGCCTACTGGCTCGACGGTCCGGACCGGACCATCGAGCGGGCGCACGAGCGGTTGGCCGCAGGCACCCTCGCGCCGTACGCAGACTCGGTCCGGGAGCACCTCGCGCTCATCGAGGAGAAGCGCGCCGAGGTCCGCGTCGCCCTGGACGCGATCAAGCCGCTGGAGGGCGAGCACGAGCGGCGCGGGTGGACGCGGTACTTCATCGTCACCAGCAGCAACGGGCACATCCACGCCAACACCGCGTGCTCGAACCGGGGATGGACGGCGTACGGGTGGCTGCCCAAACTGTCCGACCTGACCCCGGCGGACGCTGTCGAGGCGCACGGGCCGCTGCTGTGCACCAAGTGCTTCCCGAACGCGCCGGTCGAGTGGACGGTGGGCAAGGCCAAGCCGGCGAGCTGCGCGGGCTCGGGGAAGGCGCCGGTCAAGTACGAGCGGCGCGGCCGGTTCTACGGCGGCGAGTGCGCCGGGTGCGGCACGTGGAAGCCTGCCAACACGAACGGCGGTCTGCGGAAGCACTAGCGCAGGGCTGACGGAGGCGAGGCGCACAGTGGCGATGCTCCCCTGGCCGAGGTACACCGACCACGGCTGGACCATCGACAGGACGTGACCGCCGAGGGGAAGTCCGGCAGCGGCCGAAGCCGCGTCGGCACGACGGGCCGCTCACCATCGCGCCGGAGATCGAGCGGCGGCCGGAGGCGGGCGAGGGCCGAGTGTCCCGCATGGTCCTCGCCGCCGACTGACCCGACGGGCCGGTCGAGGACCTAGTTGCCTTCGTGTGCCGCTACCTCGACGTGTCCGACGTCGACGGAGACCCCCAAACCGCAGCGACGAGTTCGACCCGCTGGACGACCTCGGCAAGCCCTAGGTCGACGCGAACGAGATCCACTACCAGCAGCCCAACAGCACCTGGAAACCGCTGTAGCCACTCGACTGCCGGACACCGGGGTGACGCCCCGGTGTCCGGCACGAACCCGACAACCACACGCGTAGGAGTCCGACCCGATGACCAACGACACCCCTGCCCCTCACTCCACCGTCGATTCCGAGGGCGATCCGCAGACGAAGCCCGACCCGGATTCCGCGCTCTGGCAGCTCGACCGCTGGGAAGCGGGCACTCTCACCGCCAGGACCTGCCTGCCGCGACGCGATGCCGTCGCCGCGCTCGCCTTCTACGTGCGCGCCTCCTGGCGGAAGGCGGCCGCGTTCGACCGCACACTGCCCGTCGAGCCGCCCGCACGGGACTGGCAGGCGATCGAGCTCTTCTACGCCGTGATGGGCAAGCTGGACGAGCAGGCCGAGCACTACGACCTGGAGCCGATGCGCTTCGAGCACCACAGCACGACGCACGAGGTCCGGTTGGGCGGTGCGGCACTGCGCCGCCTGGACCGCGATCCCGCGACCGAGCGCACCCCGGTCTACGTGCTCGACACGTTGGGCGTGAGCGTGTCGGTGAAGGAGACACCGGACGGCCAGCTCGAGATCGGCATCGACGCCCAGGACCACCCGGGCGGACCGGTACGGGTGTCGGCGCTGCGCGGCGCTCCCGAGCAGCACCACGTCTTCTACGCCGCAGACGAGGTCGTGGACGATCTCTACGGGTTCATCGGCATCAAGCACATCGCCGACCGGTTCGGCGTGGCCATGACCACGGTGTGCTCGTGGCGCACGCGGTACGCGACCTGGTCGTTGCCGTTCCCCGAGCCGGACAAGAGCGGGTACGCCCCGCAGTGGCGCGGCGACCGGTGGCCGGAGATCGCGCAGTGGCGCGCCGACCATCTGGCCGGCCGAGTGCGGAGGACGGCCGCAAGCCAAGTGACAGCGCCGCCGGATCGTCGTTCGGGGAGAAGCGGGTCCGCCGAACACTCGGGAGTGCGCCAGGGACGCATCGTCAGATCCAGCGTCCGCAGGATGGTCACCTGAGCGTTGTCCACGCCGATCCCGCCGCACCCGAACGGTGCGGCGGGGTTCGCCTTGCCGGTGGCCGGTGGCGGGAGGCGGGAGGCGGAGCGACTTGGTATCGCGCCCGGACCCGGGTGTCCTCACGCGCTTAACCAACCGCCCGCGAGCCGCGAAAACACTACGGTCGATCTTGTCCGGGCAAGGGAGTGACGCCCCGATCGCGGACACGAACCCGACAAAGTTCGCACCTCCGGGAGCAACGACATGAACGACCTGTCCACACAGCCCGAGCAGTCTCTGGTCCGCTGGCCCCACACCGGCATCCAGGCCCCCTACCTGCTCACCGCCCAGCGCACCGGGACCTTCGAGATGAGCCGGGGCGCGGCCTTCACCGCCGACCTGGTACACCCCGGCCTGGAGGTGGTCGGCACGCTGGAGAACCGAGGTGACGACTGCGGAACGTGGTTCTTCCCACAGGACCGCGCTGTGTTCTCCCAGCAGGACTTGGAGAGGTTCGCCGTGCAGTGCCTCGAAGACGGCGAGTCCTTGAGCGAGGTGGCGTCGGTGGCGTCGGAGTTCCTGCTCGACATGGTGGTCGAGGAGAGCGAGGTCGAGGCCCTCGTCGCCGAGATGCGCAAGCGCAACGGGTTCCTGGTGCGTGTCTACGAGCCTCGCACGGCCGGTAACTGCGGCCCGCTCCGAGGCGAGGTGCTGCTCTACCAGAACATCGTGTGGAGTCCCCGGGACCGAGCGGCGTTCGTCGAGCGGCTGAACGCGAACCCGGACAACCACGTTGCCGAGGGCGCGTACTGGGAGATGTTCACCGGCAGGGAGTGGGTGCCGCTGCCGGCCGAGCGGGCGACCGACCCGCAGCAGCACGCGGACCGTATCAAGGAGATGACTGCGGTCTACGCCGTGACCAAGCCCAAGGTCAATGGGCGTGTGCAAGGCGCCGGACCGCTGGCCGACGGGCGTTACGTCAACGGCGCACCGGGCATGGAGTGGCTGTTGGTCGAGGACACCGGCATCGGACGCACCGACCAGTGGTGCCGCTGCCCCTTCTCCGTCGGCCGGGTGGACCGCCGCGCCACCGTGCGGTTCGAAAAGTGGAGCGACCGCGAGGGTCTGCTCGGCACCGGAACGCTGCACCAGCACGCGGCGTGCCGCCGTCTGATCACCATCGACTGATCCACCCCACCCCGGCCGCCCGCTCTCGCACCCGGAGAGCGGGCGGCTCCCAGAGACCGGGCAACGCGACCGCGACCGGCCACCGGGAGCGCCAGACCCGATCGCAGCACATCCAGAACCCACCAACCGCTGTAGCCGCCCGCCGGACACCGAGGGTGACGCCCCGGTGTCCGGCACGAACCCGACAACCCCAAGGAGAACCGATGACCCGGAACACGCCCGAGCCGCCCGGCAGCCACTCGATGCCCCAGGCCACCGACGGCGACATCACCACGGACCGCGTGCTCGCTGCGCTGCGCTCGGTAGTGGACTACCTCGTCAAGCCGGAGGCCGCCGACTACATCGAGCAGGACGACGACGGCCGTCAGCACCACATCCTGCACGACCTCGCCGTGCTGTCCCGCTTCGGCGACGCCGTCGAACAGGGGCGAGTCAGCGTGAGCGCCGCTCCTCGGCGCCCCGGCGAGGACGCGACGCGCACGTCGGTCGTGTAAGAGCGATCCCGCATTGCGATCCGGTCCCCGCTGTGCCTGCCCGGTGCAGCGGGGACCGGCCCGTGTGCACCGGGTCGGCGCGGCTCGAAGAGCGCGGGCCACTGTGCGGTCGCCGACACCCGGCCGCTCCCCGAACGGCCGATACGCCGGAGCACGGGATGTCGGCGGAACACGTCCCGCTACTGCGTTCCCGCGCAGTCCCGGCCGTACCCGCGCCTAAGCAACAACTCCTGGTCTGCGGAATCACTAGCGTTGATCTTGTTCAACGCCGGGGGTGACGCCCCGGTCGCGGACACGAACCCGACAACGCGAACCTTCAGGAGTACCCGTGCACGACCACTCCGGCGTACCGGACGCCACCGCGACCCGCGCACCTTTCGTCCCTGCGGGCGATCAGCCGCGACTGCTGCTTCAGCCCATCGGTTCACCCGACGCTCTGGGCATCGAGCCCTACCCGTACTGGACCGACCACACCGGCAGGGTGGGGCGCCAGGACGTGTGGAAGGGCAGGCCCTTCCAGCTCATCGGCGTCCAGCCCGACCTGGACGACCCCGGCAACGCCGACAGCGTGATCCTCGTCGAGCAGGTCTGGGCCGATCCGCGGCTGGCCTCCGACACCTACCCGGTGTTCGTCCACCTCTCCGGACCCGACGCCACTCCGGGAGAGGACTGGAATCCACTCGCCGAACCGTTCTACACCTACCGGCAGCGCATCGGGTCCGCGCGCATCGTCCACATCCCGTCGGCACCCGACCCGGCGAGCCCGGACCACGACAGCGGATCGGGCATCCGGCAGGCCCCGGAGAGCTCCGCCGATGCCGGTGGACAGCGCGCGGAGATCGACCGTCTGGCGGAGTTGGGCAGGCTGTTGGACAGGGGCACGCACGTGCGCCGCGACGAGCGCTACCTGGTCGTGTTGGCCGCGTCGTTCGCCGAAGACGATCCGTACTGCGAGGTGGCCGGCCCCGTCACGGCGGCGGCGGCCCTGCGGGAGTTCCTCGCCGTCAACGACGACAAGCTGGTGTTGGTGGTGTTCGACCAGCACGAGCGCACCACGCACTTCGTGGAACAGGGCGAGTTCGACAGCCTGTAACACCGCCGGGCGGCGTTCCCGTGACGAGCTGGGAGCGCCGCCCGCCGCAGCCTCCGGCCCGTCACCTTCCCGGAGGCCCGACCCCGTCGCTGTGCCCGGCGGCTCGATGCCCTGGGCGAGCCAATGACGACGTGAGAGCACCGCCTCCGACCGACGTGCCAAGCGCCCACTGCGAGGCGGCGAGATCACTAGAGTCGATCTTGTTCACGGGCCGTGGGTGACGCTCCGGCCATCCGAACGCGAACCCGACACCATCCGCCCCGGAGGACTCCGGCCGACCTCGTGCCGCACCCGGTCTCCACCGGCGCGACCACCGGCGCGTCGCGACCACCGGGTCCGGCGGCCGACGTCAAGCCGGTCACCGGCGCCTTCGTCGCCGCGCCGGCCACGCGACCGAGGCCTCTACCAAATGTGAAGGAATTCCATGCCATACCCCTACGGCTATCCCGAACTGGACGAGCTGTTGGCCGACGCCGGGCTCAGCTCTCCCGTTGCCGCCGCGCCGATCCGCAAGTGGCCGAGGATTCTCATCCGCCTGGCGGCGTACTGGCACGGCTACACCGGCCGCGGCCCCGCCCGGATCGTCGTCGCCAGTCCCGTTCCACTGCCCGGAATGCCGCCCAGTCACCGGATCGAGAGCGTCACCATGACCAGCACCGTCGACTTCGGCAACGTCGGCTGTGCTTCCGTCGAGGCGCTGGCCGACCTGCTGGACACCGACCCCCACCGCACCGCGTACTACGACGGCAGGCCCGCGCCCGATGTCCCGCTGCACATCGCGTTCGACACCGAACCCGTCGATCCGGCGGTCCCGATCAGGCACCGCCCCGGCCGCGACGACATCACACTGGAAGGCGCGGCAGCCCTCATGCGGATCAGCACCCCGCAGCACATCCCGGCCAGGTGGTGGCCGGAGGAGATGGCGCCGGGCGCCCAGGCGGAGTGCACGAGCTTCGACTACCCCGAGATGTTCGCCCCCGTCCGAAACACCTGGCAGGAGTGGATCGGGGGCTGACCACGACCGGCACCCCACTGCCCGGCCCGTCGTACCCGGCCGGGCAGTACCCCATCCACGGGGGCACCGGGGTTCATCGGCAACGGAAACCACGACGGGCCGGCCGTGTTCACCGGCTCGGGTCGGACGACGCCGTCGACCACACCCCGACGGGAACAGCGGCGCACCACTCCCACCAGGGAACCAGGCCGCGGATCGCCTCTTTACCGGCAGCGCGGAAATCCCCGACCAATAGCATCGGCCATGTTCGGAAAAGGAGTGACGCCCGATCCCGAACACGAACCCGACAGCCTCAATCCACCGGGAGAGCCGTGAACGGCATTGACGACAAACGCGGTACCGCACTGGTCTGCTGGCCACAGACCGGACTGGAAGCGCCTTTCCTGTTCACCGCCGCCGGCATCGAGTACGAGAGGATGCCGGACCAGCGGGTCGCCTTCACCGCGAACCTCGTACACCCCGACCTCGACATCGTCGGCACGATCCGCAACGCCGGCACGGGCGGCCCGACATGGTTCAAAGCCGCCGATCACAACCGGTTCTCCGACCTCGACCTGGAGTGGTTCGCCACCCAGTGCCGACTGGGCGGTGAACCGCTGCCGGGCGCCGAACCGATCGCCATCCTCCTCGGACTCGTCCTTGACGAAACCGAAGCCGAGATCGTGACCGCGCTGAAGGCGGCCACGATGCGAACACTCGACGGTTTGATGATCCGCACGTTCACGCCCTACCACACCGAGACGGCCGGAACGCCGGATTGCGGGGAAGTCCTGCTGTTGAAGAACTGGCTCACCGCCGGAATGGCCCCCCGCAACCGGCCGGTGATCGCCGAGGGACTGGAACTCGAACCACGGTACCGACGGCCCGACGACGCGATCTGGCAGATGTTCAACGGTCGACGGTGGGTTCCGCTGCTCCCGGAGAGCGACCACCCGCTGGAGATCCCGGCCCTCGAACTCGCGATGATCGCCCAGGTCTACGACAAGGCCAAGGCCGCGACGGGCACGTCCCGCGTGCGCAGCGCCGGCCCGATGGACGGCTTCTACGTCAGCGACTCACGCGAGCCGTCGCAGCGCCTGCTGCTCGACGACACCGCAGGAACCGCCCAACTCGACACGTGGTGCCGGTGCACCCCCGCGAAGCCCGCCGTGACGCGCTTCCAGCACTGGGACGTCCGTAAGGGCCTGCTCGGCACCGGCACCGTGCACGCCGCCCGGCGCTGCCGGCGAGTGGTGACCATCGACTGACCCGGCACGCCGCGCCGTCCCCACCACCTCGCAGGCGGACGGCTCGGCGGACGCCCAGGCCGGTGCAACCGCCTGCGGACGAGTACCAGCCCCGTCTGCACGTCCACGACCACCCACCAGCATCACTCCGGACCGGCGGCATGCGTGCGCCCTGCCGCCGGCACGGAGTGATGCCCGCGAGGAGCCCGACCCATGACAAGGGACCGCACCCGACCGCGCACTCCGGTACCCGTACCGGCACCGTATGCCCGGCCTGCCTGATCGACACCGGCCGGAAGCACGACGAGAGCTGTTGCCTCGCCGCGTGCCTGGTCACCGGCCTCAAGCGACTGGACTGCCCCCTGCTCGACGAACCCGGCCACGACTGCGGACGGGACACCTGGACCGGACAGATCGTCGGCGAACGCGAGTGCCGGGAGCTGGGCTGGTACAGCCGGCCGGTGCCCAACCCCACGGGCGGCGGCTTCCTCTACGAACCGTGCGCCCCCGACGACCCGCACGCAACGGTCGACCTCAACCGCCTCTACCAGCAGGGCCTGTGGAACCCGGAACGGTGTCGGTGGGAGCCCCTGTCCGAGCCGGACGGGCCGTCCACGACCTGACCCCCAGGCGAGAACGCCGGGCGTCCCGACCGGGGTCTCCAGGCGCCGGACGAGGCGCTGTTCGAGCCCCTGTCTCCGCCTCTTCGCCGGAGTCCGTCGTGAACACGTCGATCACGGCCGGTCAGCGCATCCGCACCACGTGACGCACGGTCTTGCAGCCAAGCCACCGGCCAACGCCGCTCGACGACGTGAACCACCGCCACCCCGCACTGAGCGACAGCGCGGAAAACGCGGAAACACTATGTTGATCTTGTCGGTCATCGGGGGTGACGCCCCGGTCCCGACACGAACCCGACAACCGGAACACCAGGAGTGCACACGTGCACCAGCACGACGACGACCTTTCCGACGCGCCGACCGACGCACTCGCCGTCTACGACCACGTTGGCGGTGGTGCCTGATGGGCGGCTTCGGCTTCACCTCCTACCAGTCGACCGGCGCCACGACGACGGCGTTCGAGGCATTGCAGCTCGCGCGGGACATCGCGGCCAGAAGGTGGGCCGCCGGAGACGAGGACAACGAGGTGCTCGGCATCCTCCAGAAGAACGACGTGGAGCAGGCCGCCGAGAAAGCGGTGACTCGTGCGGAAGCCGAGAGGCTGATGAACCACCTGCTCGGTACTCCCGCACCCGGCGAGCGGTACGTCGTGTTCAAGCTCGACGAGATTCCGCCCTACGCCAACCACTACGGCGACGTCGCCGGAGCCATTCCCGTAGCCGAGCACGAAGGCGGCCCTGTCGTCGCCTACCTGCTGTTCGGTATCGGCAACGACTAACCGGCGGGTGCGGGTACGGGCGGACGCCATCCGCCCGTACCACCCCGGCGCGAACAACGAGAGCGACCAGGCCGACACCACCGCGGTGACCTCCGGCGACGACCGCGCGCCGTCGACCATCGTGCGCGGCCGACCACGCGGCTCCACCGCGGCGAACCTCGACAGCGAAGCCGCCCATTCCCAGCCCCACGGAACGGCGGTCACGGCCGCCCGCGCACCACGCGGTGAGCCTCGCGCAATGCGGGCCCGGTCCCGGTGCGCTGTCTGCGGCCCGACCACCGGGAAGCGCTCATCCGGTCCCGTGGACCGACGTCGGCCCGCACACCCAAGCGACAGCACGGGAACTGCGGAAACACTATGTTGATCTTGTCGGTCGTCGGGGGTGACGCCCCGGTCCCGACGCGAACCCGACAACCCCGACAGGCAGGAGCACACCCATGAGGGAAACCGCCAACGACGGCGCGGCGCACGACCTCCGCACGCCGGCCGAACTCTTCCCCGGCGAGGTTCTGGTGGTCGTGCGCGGCTCAAACCCGCCCCTACCGGGCATCCCCCAGACCGGTCCGGTTCCGCTGCCCGACCACACCGTCACCGACGCTGACCGGCGTGTCGCGGGCGGTGTGGGCGTCTGGCTGCGCCGCCCGATCCTGGAGTGGATGGGCCTGATCGAGGAGGCCGACCACCCCGGCCAGGTGCACTACGAGTGGCGCGGTGACGTGCTGGCGGTGTGGGACGACCCGCACGCCGCCGACGGCCAGCCACGGTTCGTCAGGCCCGCCGCCGACGGCCGGTACCTGGTCCAGGACCACTGGATGGTCCTGTCCGACGACGCGGCGCAGCGCCACCTCGACCGCCACCGGGACGCCCTGACCAACCTGGCGGGCATCGAGCACCCGAGCATCGACCCGGTGCTGCTGGACTACCTCAGCCGCCCGGCGGACAGCCGTTCTCCGGAGACCGACGAGGAGATCGGGCGGCGACGCGACGCGCTGATCGAAGCGGTCCAGCGGTTCGATCCCGGTGTCGAGCGCGGGCGGGAGTACGACCGCATCACGGCCGCCCGCACAGCGGCAGACGAGGCCGTCGCGCACCACGCGCGTCGGTGCGTCCAGGCTGCGGCGCGCGCCGTGCTGCGCTTCCACCCCGACGCCTGGAGCGTCGTGGTCGACCTCCACGACCACGACCGGAGCAGCGACGCCAACGTCGTCCTGGCCGGAGTACGCGACTACCACCACAACGACCTGTCGTTCAGCGACGACCCACAGTGGCATCACGCCGCGACCGACGTCGAACGGTGGTTGACCGAGGCACTGGCCTTCCTCGCGCCGGAACGCCTGGGGTGGTGCACCGACCTCCGCGCCCGGTCGCTGCACATGGCGAAGGTCAACCTGCGCCCCGCGCCGGAACCGTGCCGCGCCCCGCACCCGCCCGCCGAGCACGAGCCCGTCGGCCACGCCGTGGTCGTAGAGGTCGATGCCTCCGAGCACGGCACCGAGGGCAGGCCGGACTACTTCCCGTGCTGCTCCGGCACCGCCACGCACCACGACGCGCGCGCCAACGGCAACTGACCCTTCCCTCACCGCGCGGTCGGCGCCTCCCGCGGGCGGCGCCGACCGCGCGACCTCGAGACGAGAGGCCCGACATGGGCAACAGCAGCAGGCCCGGCAGCATCGTCACCGGCACGCGCCGGGTCCGGGTCGTCCGCGTGGACGGCGAGTACTACCGCGTCCTGGAATCGACCTGGAACGGCACCGACGGCCTGTCCTACGACGTCGAGCGAATCTCGGACGACGTCGTGCTCACCGAGTCCGAGTCGTTCGGCGACCTGCCCGCCGACGCGGACGTGCGCGACCTGGTGGACGCCCTCACCGCCGGCGGGCAGCTTCCCCCGCCGCCCGCGCTGCGCCCGGTGCCGCCGCCCGCACCGGGCGCACCCCTTGCCGTCACCCCAGGCTGGGACGCGGTGGTCTGGCGCACCGGCGACACCTCCACGACCGCTGCGGTCGATGCGGACACCGTCGTCGGCTGGACCGCGACCACGCAGTCAGGGCAGGTCGACCAGGACTTCCGGATCCTCGACGACGGCCACCGCACCAGGCTGGTCTCGCCGTACCCGACGGCCGCACCCGGCCAGCCGTCCGGCAGGCGTTACTGCGCGGAGTGCGCCACCCCCGACCGCCGGGCCCGCGACGTCCGGGGAGCCGGCCCGTGGCACCAGGAGCCGTGCAGCCGACACATCCCGGTGCCCGAGTGGCTGCCCCAGCCGGGCACGCCCATCGCGCTGCTGCCCCACGCGCGGTGCGTGCTGTGGCTGGTAAACGGCAAGCGGTTCTTCGCCCCCGTCACGAACACCCGCCTGGTGGACTGGAGCCACGCGGACGCGCCGGACCCGAGCACGTGGTTCCACAACGACGCCGAGTACGAGGAGGTGAACACCGCGACGACGGCGCTGTACCGCCACCAGGCCGCCGGTGACCTCGTGGGTCTGGCCCACGCCCTGACCCTCGAAGCGGACATGAACCTCGGCGACGCCGCGGCCGAGGTCCGGCGCGACACCGTGCGGCTGCTGTACGTCCAGGCCGAGCGGGAACGCCGTGCGGCAGTGGAGCAGGACAGGCTGTGGGGCACGGTTCCCCGCCTGGAGATGGTGGTGGACAAACTCGCCGACTACCGTGCCCAGACCGAAGAGCCCGCCCGGTTGCGTGCGTTGCAGGACGTGGCAGGACGGCTGACGTCGTTCACCCAGGGCGAGAACTACCGGGTCACCCTGCTGGTGTCCGGGCTGGACTATCGCGAGGTCGTGGTGCGGGCGACAAACCGCGCCGAGGCGACGCAGCGCGCGAAGGATGTCCGGACCCACTACTTCGTCGGCGGCTGTCCGCCGCTGGACGGCTCGTGCGAGGTCGTGTTCGTCGTCCGGCTGACCCTGGTACCCGGCTTGCCGGCGTAGGCCAGGACAGCACACGTTCCGGTGGCCCTGTGACGCGAACCCGGCGACGCAGGGCCACCGTTCCACGACGCGCCGAGACCGGCTGCACCGTCGCACCCGCGCTAACCGCGAGCAACACATACCCCTGCTCCGTATGTTCGCTGATGTCGCCGCCGGTGAAGACACCCGGCGTTTCGACAAGCCCTCATCGGATCAACGCTTTGCGTGGGGAGAACTCCGTGCCCGATTCCGTTCCCGTTGCCGCACCACGCTCCACCGTCCCGACGACAAGCGCGACCACGATCACGACCAACCTGCCCGAATTCCGCGACGTTCCGACCGCCCGACCGCTGTCGATGCTGCATCGGCTGGGAGTCGACGACGCGCTCGCCGCCCCGATCTCCTACCTGATCGTGTGGGAGGGGGTGCTCGGTGGCGAGGACAACCACAGGATCGCCGTCCACGCCGCAGGCTGCCGCCGCGTGAATACCCGGACCGACCAGGCCGTCAACAGCGAGCACTCGCTTGTGCGGGCGCTGAGGAGCGCCGACCTCTTCTGCACGATGGTCGACAGCGCCGGTGTCGCGCTCTGCCCGTGCGCCGAACCGCAGAAGATCCTCCGCGAGAACCGCCACGTATTCGATCGGACGGGCGAGCCCTTCTCACGCAAGGGAGTCCACTCCCGCGCCGTGGTGGACATCCTGGCGCTGGCCGTCGCGGTCGGCGCGGCGGACGGCATCGTGCCCGTCGCCACCAGCGCAGGCCCGATCGGCGTGTCACGGTCCGCGGCCGGCGCACTCCTGGTGACGCCGCCGCCGTGGTCGCTGGAGATCCAGGACCACACCAGGTGCCATGACCGCCCGTTGACCCCGATGCCGGGCGACGCAGTCCGGTTGGCCGCGCCGTGGAGGTCGGGGCTGCTCGCTGCCGGACAGATCGGCGTGCTCGGCGGGTCGTTCCGCAACCGCAGCGAACCCGGCGACCGGTCATCGAGCATCGTCTTCAACGCCAGCAGCCACCGCGACGAGACCGGCGTCAGCAGTTCCGGCGGACCCGCCACCATCCACACCGAGTGGTCCGAACTGCGGCCGACCGGCGACGTGGCCCGGCTGTGGGTGTGGCGGTGGAAGGACGGCCACGTGGGCGCCCACAACGGCGAGGACTACGCGGTGATGGTGCCGGTGTGGGAATGGACGCCGACCGACTGAGCCCCCGGCGCGCGTCGGCACCATCTCCGGTAGTCCCGTTCGGCCCCGCAGCGCGCCCCGCGCCGCGGGGTCTTCGCCGTCTCCGCACCGCGAACCGACCCGACACAGCGATGCCCCCGGTGGCTTCGACGAGAGCCGGCCGGGACTCATGTGGTCTCCGGTGCGAGAGACCGCCGTTCCCCGCGTGGGTTCCGGGTGTCGATCGGACCGCCGATATCTCGTCCGTCGCCGGTCATGAAGACACCTCATCCCCGGCATCGCGGTTGCGCGCGGCACGGGCGATGCGAGCTCCACAGGACCGGCATCGCGGAAGGCGTCACCGAGGCGGATCGCCGTGCAGCCGACACCCGTGGTCCACGTCGAGCACCGCCGCAAGCGTCCACATGGGACGGTCTTGACCACTAGCGTCGATCTTGCCGGCACCGAGGGTGACGCCCCGGTCCCGACACGGACCCGACATCCCGCACCACCAGGAGAGCCGCGTGCACGATTGCACCCCCACGAACCCCGACCGGTTGCGACAGTCCCGGTTAGCGCAGCTCAAGACGAAAAACGGACGCCCCGAGATCCCCAGTTCCCGGGAACTACGCGAGGACTGGCGCGACGCCAACGACGTGTCCACCCACATCCGGTGCCCTCACGGCACCCGTTACGGCTATCAGCGCTTCCACTGCCGGGGCAAGTGTTGCCGCGTGGCCAACACCGCCTACCAGAACGGCTACCGCCCGGAGCACACCCGCGTGAAGCGCACGCTCCACGCCCGACGCCGATAACGCACCCCTTCTCCCCATCTGGGCACACCGCACGGCTGCGAGCCCCGAGCGCGTTTCGTGCGCCTGCGAAGCGCCTCTCCGTGGAGCGGACACGTCCGTTCCACGGAGAGGCGCACGCGTAACCCGCACCAGGCCGACGGCGACGCACCGGTCGGCAATCCGCTTACCGCCGGCGTGAACGGCACGAATCACTAAAGTTGATCTTGTCGGGCAAGGGGTGACGTCCGGTCCCGACACGAACCCGACAACCGACCAGCAGGAGTACACGCATGCGAGCGAACGTTGACGACGGCACGCGAGTCCACGGCGCGTCACCCGGCCCGGTCCGGCCCGGCGAGGTAATGGTGACGCGCCGCTACCACGCCGTGGCCTTCCCCGCCGTGGTGGACGGCGAACTGCACGGCGTGATCGACCACGAGCACGACCACCGCACGCTCGACGGCGACGAACAGGAGGTGACGGTGCGGGTCCGCGCGTCGGTCGCCCAGTGGATCGGCGTGTACGCGGAAATGCACTTCGGCGACGACGTGGTGCGGTGGGAGTGGCGCGGCAAGCTACTGGTGATCCACGACGATCGACGCGACGGGGACTTGTTGCCGCGGACCGTCGAGCCCGACGCCGAGGGCCGGTACGCGCTGGCCGAACCGTGGCTGGGCGTATCCGACCGGATGGTGGCGCGCATGGCCGCGCAGCACCGCGAGGCGTTGTCGATCCTGTCGGGCGACCAGCCGCCGAGCCCGACGCCGCCGATGCTGCACTACCTCAGCCAGCCCTTGACGCTCCGCGCCGACGACGCGCTGCTGTGGCACACCGAACTGAACCGCGGACGGGTGACCGAGGCCGTCACGCGGTTCGTCGAGAACCAGGGCACGTCCGCGTAAGCCCTGCCGCCGTCTGCTGATGGCGGCACCGCGTTCCCGCCGCCCCGGCACGCCCGAAGGGCGGCGGGAACGTTCCGGCAGAACCGCCGCACGCTTCCGCGAGGCGACCGCACAGACCCACACCGCGTCCGGCTTCGAAGCCGGGTGCGCTCCTGCACCGGCGAGGGCGCCCAGCGACTCGGCCGCCATCCCCCTTTGCGCCGGAAGGTCTGACGAATCCCGCACGACACCGAAGCCGGGAAATCCGCCGCTGCCGGACGACAGGCCGACGCCCGACCGCGATGCGGACCCGGCATCTTCCGAACCACCCAGAGGAGCAGCATGTCCGAGCACGACACCGAGACCTCCGACAGCCGCGCGACCCACCCGCAAGACGCCGCAGTGAGTACGACCCTGCGCGCCGAGCACGCCGTACCCGGCCGGCAGGTGTGGCCGGCCCGACCCGGCCACGAGCCGAGTTGGACGCTGGACGAAGTCGCCGTCCTCAGCCGCACCCGCGCTGCCGGCGAGCTTGCCGAGTTCGGCCAGGGCGCGCACATCGAGGGCGCCCACAGTCCCGACGAGCCCGACCTGGTGGTCCGGTGGACCTATCGCGACGGACGGCACCGGTGGTTCTGGTACGGCGCGACCGTGGCGGTCCGGCTGGTGGTCGCCACCGCGGCATCGGCCAGGACCACCGCGGCCCCGCCCACCAGGGCCGTCGCCGAAGCGCCGCACGGCGCACGCTTCGCCGACGGCGCGCACTACGTCATCGGCCCACCGACGCACACCCGGCGCTTCGTCTACCGGGTGTGCGACCGGCGTGACGACGAACTGCTGCTGATTCTGGTCGGGGTTCTCGTCGAACCCGCCAAGGTGCACCTCACGGAGCAGGTGCTCCCGGGCGTGACGTGGATGCCGGGTGCGCGCTTCAGTCGGTTCGACACCGACATCGCGACGCTCATGGAGACCTGACACCCCCCGCTCCGTCGGAGTTCGGCCTGGAAGGCGACAGCGCCACTCCGTGCCGAACCTCCGCACGGCCCGGTCGTGCTCCCGGCCGAACGCCGTTCTTGGTGCCAGCGGTGAACGGCACGAATCACTAAGTTGATCTTGTCGGGCAAGGGGGTGACGCCCCGGTCCGACACGAACCCGACAACCGGACAGCCAGGGGCAGACCCGCATGACGACCGACAACACCCGCACGCCGCGATCCACCGCGAACCCCGACCCCGGCAGCGAGGACACCGAGGCGCGCAAGCCGACCGGCACCGCACGTCCGACCATCCCTGACATCCCCGTCCTCACCCTCACGGAGCTGGCTGCCCGATTCGACGTGACGAAAGCGGCCGTATGCATGTGGCGCACACGATTCGGCCCCACGTCGCCGGCACCGTTCCCTGCCCCGGACGAGCCCGGCCGCAGGCCCAAGTGGCATGCCGAACGCTGGCCCGAGTTCGAGCAGTGGAACGAGCTGCGTCGGAACATCCCGCGCAAGGGGAAGCCGAAGCCCGCCACGCAACCACCCCCGCATGACGTGCCCGTGCCCGCGTTCGTCATCGACGCCCTCCGCGCCGTGGTGGCCTACAACTGGGCCACCGAGCAGGCCGACTTCGACCAGCAGGACGACGACGGCCGACGTCTCCACATCTTCAACGATCTGACCGTGTTGCACGACTTCCTCGACACCGTCACGGGCACCGGAGGAGCCGAGCACGAGCAGGCCCACGGCCCGCAGCAGGATGCGCCCGACGAGTCCGAGATGCTCACGATCGGGCAGCTCGCCGCCGAACTGGGAGTCACGAAGGCGAGCGTGCACGGATGGTACGTCTCGACCACGTTGCCCCGGCGGTTCCCGAAGCCGGTCGTGGACCCGTCCCCCGTCGAAGGCCGGCGCCGGGCACCGCGCCGGTGGGCCCGCTCCCAACTGCCCGCGGCCCGCGCCTGGCTGGCGTGGTACCGCCACTACAAGTTCAGCCCGAAGACCGACCCGCACGAAACCGGAGCCCTCACGGCGATGCCGACGGCGCCCGAGAGCCTCACCGAGATGCCGAGGGTGGCCGAGTTCCTGAAGTCGTCCACGTCCGGCCCCAGGGCCGGCACGCGTCGAGGGCACATCGCCAACGCCGCTGTCCGCAAGTTCGTCACGTAGCCCGCCCTCACATCCGGACCGGACCCCGCCACGCCCACGAGTGCGGCGGGGTCCGGCTCGTCGGCGGCCGGAACCAGAACCGGCCAGGCACCGAAGCTCCGGGGCAGACCACGCCGACACCGCGACGATCGTGCAGCGCTGAAACCCCGCTCCGACGCACGTCCGACGCCCGCGCTCCCGGTCCGCCGCCGTTCTTGGCGTCCGCACGAAAGAGCCCGGACCTAATAAATTGATCTTGTCGGACACCGGGGGTGACGCCCCGGTCCCGACACGAACCCGACAACCCAGCCCCACCGGGAGTATCGCCATGCACTCCACTCGACAACAGGACTACACGCCCGCCCTGTCCCTCGAACTCACCACCGCCGCTGTCTTGGAGCACGCGGACCTGTGCGCGGCCACGGCCGCCGCCGTGATCCGCACGATCTACCCGTCCGCCGCCACAGTGGACGTTCTCCTCCCGCAGGTATGGGACTTCCGCGACCAGGGGCTCGACCTGGACGCCGTGCACGACGCGACCGGACGCCGGCTCCAGAACGATCACGCCGACGAGTGGATCAACGCGCGAACGGAGGCCGCACTCCACATCGCCAACGCGCTCAGGTTCGCCGATCCCGAGCTCCTCGACTGGACGCCGGTGGACGCTTCCCCCGACCAGGACGCCGACGGGCACCTGTTCCGTCTCGCCCTGCCGCCGGAGGACCAGCGGCCCACGAAAACGAGCGAAGAGTTCGATCCCGCCGCGGATTTCGCATGGCGCAGGAGCTTCACCCCGTCGATGCTCTACCGGTTCGGCCAAGCGGTCACCGAGAGCCCCTATGTCAATCGGACCGAGCGGTACCTGGTGGTGTTCGCCGCCACCTTCGACGAGACGACTCCCGATGTCACGGTCACCGGCCCCCACGACGCCGCCGCCGCGACGCTCGACCTCATCCGGAGCAGCGAGGACGGGGACGGCAAAATCGCCTGGATGGTGCTCGACCGCGACGACAATCTGCTCGACTGGCTCGAACAGCGACGCTTCCAGGGGCTCGACATCTCGTCGGATCGGGACAACTACGAGCAGGATTCCGACGACCGGCACGAGTTTCCCGACGATGAGGAACCGGACGACGGCCGGTTCACCGACCGGGCCGACGACACTCACCCGGACGATCGCGGGGACCACCCGGTCAAGGACCACACGGTGTCCGACGTCCTGACTCCGGACGACGTCACCATCACCGTCAATCATCCGAACGACGCCGGGACCGCCCTCCAGGACTTCCACGAGTCCTGACCCGGCCGGGCCCTGCCGGCTCTCCGCACACCGATCCACACGCGACGCCCCTGCTCCGGCCGACCGGTCAGAGCAGGGGCGCCGTCATGTCCGGGGGTGACCGTGACGAACGCTCCGGACGACGCAACGACCGACATCCGAGTCGCCACCGACCGGTACCCGCATCCCCCTTCCGATCCCCCACCGCACCGTCGTGCCGCACGAGGTGTTCCGCTCGACCGCGCTGAATAGCCGGCCACGCCGAACCGACAAACCCACTAAAGTTGATCTTGTCGGACGCCGGGGGTGACGCCCCGATCCCCGACACGAACCCGACATCCCCACCACCAGGAGCACAGCGTGAGCGACATGCGCATCGAGGTCGTGAACTGGAGCCCCGACGAGACTGCAATGGCCCTGGGCCTGCCGCTGATCGGCACCGACGGCATCCCGGAACCGGCGTTCACCCTCACCGTGGACCGCTACGGCATGCCGGTCGTGGTGCTGCCCGACGACCTGCACGAGCACCTCCACGACACCGTCTGCGAGGGCTGGCACTCCACCGGCCTGTACCGCCACCCCGAGGGCGGGGAGTACTACGAGGGCGAATCCCGCGAGTTCACCCCGGACACCTGGGTCCATGCCTTCGTCAGCCGACTCATGGACGAGGTCGCCGCCTCCGACATCGTCGACGACTCCGACCGCCGACTCGCCGCCCACCCCGACGCCTGGTTCACCGGAGAGATCACCCGCGCTTCGGCGTGGGACGCCGAGCGCGGCGACTGGCGCGACAGCACGTGCCCCAGGCCCCACGTGGTCGTGCGCGGACAGCCGCTGATGCGCTCCGGCATCGCGGTCTTCACCGCCTGACCGGCCCGTCCCGCCCGCGCTTCCCGCGGCAGTGATCGCACCGACGACGCCGGGGGTGGGCCGACACCCCACGCCCCGGCCCGGTTCGCACCAATCAAACCCGGCCACCACCCCGCTCCCCGGCCGCCATCCCGCCGTTCGGCGGCACCTCACCGACACGAGGCCAGCACCATGACGAACACCGCCACCGAGGCGACCTCCAGCCCTTCCGAACTCGTCGTCACCGCCACGATTCTGCGTCGCGATCCCGACTGGGTACCCGACGTCACCGCCGTGGGCTTCTCCGGGTGGGCCGGCGAAGGCGACATGCTCTCGGTCAGCCTCAGCGGCTCACTGCTGACCGATCACGACGCCGAAGCCGCCGCCGCACCGTGGACGGCGTGTATCTGGCCCGGCCACGAGGACGGCGAGAAGCACTACTGCCACGACAGCCTCGACCGGTTCACTCCGGTCGAGGAGCGCGGCTGGTGCCTGCGCCGCTACACCACGCCGGAGCTCGCTGTCGAGGCGCTCGACACCGAGTACGAGCGCCGCCGCGCCGTCAACGTCCGGCGTGAGCTCGACAGCCGCTGGCGCGACGCGACGTCGCGGGGGCTCGCCGGCGACGGCAACGCCCCGGAGGTCGCGCTGCACTACGCGGAGCTGTACCTGCGCGCCGCTGCGAAACGGATCACCGGCGACTGGCGCAGGCGTGCGGGCATCCTCCGGGTCGCCGACCGGGTCGCCTCGCAGGCCTGCATCCGTCCCTGGCTCAGCACCGCTCCCACCACCGGCAGAGCCGTGCGGGATTCGGTGGCGCAGGAGCTGATGGACGAGGCGCAGAGCCTTCCCGACGGTGTCGTGGCCGACTGGATGTGCCGTGCCGCCCGCTCCATCACCCCTCTCGGCGAACTTCTGCCCGAAGGCTGATTCGACCGCGCCACCGGTCGCGCAGCCCGTTCCGACCAGAAACCACGTCGTCGGCCCGGCGATCCCACGAGACCGCCGGGCCGACGGCCGTCCCACGCACCGCCCAGGCCACAGCGGACGCCACGTCCGGATCACCGCGCAAGCACCCGCCTCCAAGCACGTTCGACAGCCGACGATCCCCCAGGAGCAACACCATGAGCACCGACCCGCACACCGCCGCCCCAGGCCGGCCCGCCCCGAACACCGCCGACGCCGACGCCGGCCGGCCCACGGCCAGCACGTACGTCCGCAACGAATTCATCCTGGGACCGATCCACGTCGTCGCGCTCCCCGAGCAGGAACTCCCGGACCGGGTGACCCGCGACTTCTACGAGCTGAACGTCATCGACGGCTGGGTCCGGCGGCACGAGTGGACCGACGAGTCGGGCGTCGCGTGGTTGTTCGAAACCACCACACGCTCACACGTGGGCGCGGTGCTCGACGCCGCACCGGAGCACTTCGAGTTCATCGTAGGCGCCCACCTGCGGTGGATCGCCGTTCTCGACAGCGCCAAGCACCGCAAGCGCGCCCAGAACCAGTGGCGCGCCCTGATGCGCACCCTGGCACGGCACGGCCTGGAACTCGTCCCGGTGTCGAGTGCCGGCTGATCCCCCCGGCCGCGCTGCAGATCCGCGTGGCGCGGTCGCCGTACCCGACGGCCGGCCCGCTCGAACGCCGGCCTTAAGGCGCAGCCTCGGAACAGCACAAACGATAAAGTTGATCTTGTCCGGGCGAGAGGGTGACGCCTCCGTTCCGGACTCGAACCCGACAACCTCGAGCCCAGGAGCAGCAACATGAACCCCAGCCGTGACCCGGTCGACAACTTGGCCCACGCGATGCGGGTCTTCATCCAGGCAGCCGGTCGGGCCGGCCACGGCGACGTGGCCGACACTCTGCCCGTCCTCGACGTCGTCGGGTTGGACACTCTGCTCCGTCTCAGCGACGAGGTCCGCGCCATCCTCTTCGGGACCGCGCATCAGGGGGACGTCCACGGCAGGGAGAAGACCCCGCTGTTCGACGCGGTGGTGGCCGATCTGGAGGGTACCGGCGGCACCAAGCACGGGACCCTGCCGGACCTTCAGTGCCGGCCCCCCGCCGCCGACGCCGCCTGGCCGACCGTCGATCAGGACGCCCTGCTGAACGTCTGACCTGTCCATCCGGCGCCCGCCCGCCAATCCGGCGGGCGGGCGCCGGTGACTGTGCAAGCGGCCGGTGCCCGGCCGGGAACAGAGACGGCGCCGTCGCCGTCGCGCCAGAACTGCTCACCCCGGCGGGGTCGATGCGAACGACGACGTCGCCCACGGACGCTCGCCTGCGGTGAATCCCCGGCACGTCGACCAGTCAGCCGACACACCGACAGGCCGCGCCTCGACATGGCCGGTCGCTGTCGAGGCCGTGCCCGTGCTCGACAGAAGACGCCACTCGTGGCCGGGCACCGCCGCAACCGTCCACGCGGAACAGTCGACGCCACTAAGTTGATCTTGTCGGCCATCGGGGGTGACACCCCGAGCCCGACACGAATCCGACACCCAGGAGCCACCATCGTGACCACCGACAACACCAGCGGTAGCGCGGACAAAGGATCCGACGCACCGCGACAACCGCAGTCCGACACCACACCCGACGCCGACCAGGACACCACCCGCACGCCCCACCGCACCCCGCATCCACCGATGTCGACCGCGCCGCTCAAGGTGCTGGTGGCGACCCGCAGGACCCAAGGAAGCCGCCCCGGCGATTCCATCGTCGCCTCCGTCGCCGACGGCGACCTGGTCGACTTCGCCTCCATGTGCGCGCGGCAACCCCGCAACTGCGGCTGCACCCAAAGCTTCGTCGCCTTGCACAACCGGTTCGTCACCACGACCGCGGAAGTCGTCGAACGGCCGATCACCGTCGAGGACTACGCCCACGCCCTGACAGCCAGTATCCGAGGCACTTCCGCATCCTCCACGCTCGACAAGCGCGACCGCGCCGTCGCCGAGGACCTACTGCGCATCGCGGCGCTCTGGCCGGTCGGCACCGTCGTCGAGCGCGACGGCAAAGACGTCGTGGTCCGTGTCATGGGCCTGGGCCCGACCGACATGTCCGCAGAGTTCCAGCCCGGCGACCGCGTCCGCTTCGTGTCCACGACAGACCCCGAGCTGTACTCCCTGCTGCGGCCCGGCGCGTTGGGCACGGTCGCCGTCACGGACGACATCGGCACCATCCACATCAACTGGGACGACGGCAGTTGCCTCGGGATGATCCTCCACGACGGCACCGACGTCATCGAACGCACCGACTGACGCGCATCCACCGGCCGAAGCGCCGTCGCGCAGCCCTCGCTTATCGGAACGGGAGCCGATTCACCCACCCCCGCCACATACCCCATAGGGGTACAGTTCCCGCAGTGGCAAACCGGTGACCACGCCCGGCTCTCCGCCACAGAATCCCCTCTGACGCCTCGAACCCGAAAGGTTCGCCATGCACGCCGACCATGCCGTCATACCCGGCCCGCCGATCCGTCTGCTCGATATCGGGATCGACGTCGACGGCCCGCTCTACGACTTCCCCGCCGCCGTACGAGAGTTCCTGCTGCGGACCGAAGGTCCCGGCCGGTGGATGCCCGAGCCCACCCGATGGCACTTCGGACCGGACCGGGGATTCACCGACGACGAGTTCCCCTGGGGTGTTGCACGCCGGAGTGGACGCCGGGGTCATCCTCCGCACCGGGACTCCCGCGGCCGGTGCCACCGACGCCTTACACCGACTGGCAAACGAAGGTCATCGGCTTCACCCGATCACCGACCACGCCGCGCTCGGCACCTTCGGCGTGACGGAAGCGACGCCCCGGGCGTGGCTGACCGACCACGCGATCCCGTACACGACGTTGACGCTCACCGCCGACAAGACGTCGGCATGGACCGACGTCATGGTCGAGGACCGGCCCGACAGCTGCGCGGCACTGGAGGCCGCCGGCACTGTGGACTACCTGCTGCACACCGGGTGGAACCGCGAGAGCTACCGCCCCCGCCTCGTGCGCGACATGGCCGAATTCGCGCACGCCGTCCGCGTCCACGCCGCCGATCCGGCTTTCGACAGCCGCCCGATCGCCCGCCGCCGCCCCCGTTCACCGACCGCAACGCTCAGCGCCGGAACAGGCAAAACGATAAAGTTGATCTTGTCCGGTGCGGGGAGTGACGCCCCTGCGCCGGACAAGAACCCGACAGCCGACCACAGGTCGTCTACGCACCGTAGGAGCCACCCATGACCCGCTCGACCCCGCTCGCGATCACCGTTCCCGCCATCGACGCCGAACTCGACGTCTCCGCCGTCCAACGCTTCGGCAACGGCGAGGACGGACGACTCATCGCGATCAGCTACAAGCACGAGTCCTTCTACCCGCACCTGAGCGGGCCGGTCCTGCACTTCCGACTCCCCGACGGGCGCGTGGTGCTCACCGAGCCCAACCCCGACGGGTACGACCTGGTCTGGGAAGCCGACCAGGAGCCCGCCACCATTGACCCTGGGGCGCACGAAGTCCTGCACATGATGTGGGACAACGTGAACACAGCCGTCCTGGACGTGCTGTCGGCGAAGTTCGGCGACGCCGCCGTGAAGGCCCTGGCCGAGTCCCTCGGCGCGAGCTGACGACCGGCCGACGGCCACGCCGCGAACCTGCGGCACCCGCCCGCCGACCCGGCGCGGCGGGGTGCCGGTGGTCGTGGAAGCGTCCGATGGTCGACCGACGAACAGAGACGGCCCCGTCGCCGGGGCCGTCGGGCCGGGGTTGCTCACCCAGGCGGGGTTGATGCCACTGTAGGCGGTCACCGACACCGTTTCCACCGGTTTCCGGCTGTGTGCCACGCCCGCACGCGACGGCGCGAGGCTCCGCCCGGAGAGCCCTGCCCGCTGCGACGTACTGCGTCGGTTGCCGGCCACCGACGGCCCGCCACGGCGCAGTGCGGACGGCGGTGTGCAGCAGTCCCGCGAACAGCAAGTTAATGCCAAGAGTTCCTTTTGCCCCAGCGTCTTCGCGCCTCATGTCATGATGGCGTCCAGCGAGCAGCCCCCCATGTGCGCGCTGCCGGTCGTGATGCCGGCGGGAGTGGGGGCTGTGATGACCGAGGCGTCCGGTGAACTCGACGTCGTCAGGCCGATGGTGCTGGGCAACCGGCGGCATGTGTCGGCGGGACAGCAGCCGCGCCGGGGACGCACGACGGTGAAGTTCTCCGACGTGGAGTGGGCGACGATCGTCACCGCTGCTGCGGCCGAGGGCCTGCGGCCGGGTGCGTGGCTTGCCCAGGTCGGGTTCGAGGAGGCGTCCCGGCGTCTGCGCGGCGAGGTGCTCGACCGTGCGCTGATCGCGGGTCTGGTGAGCGAGGTGAGTGCGCTGCGGCGGCAGTTGGCCCAGACCGGCGGGCGTGTACGCGAGGACTCGGCCGGCGCCGGTCTTCTCGGATCCTCCGCCGGCGTCGACGCGGTGTTGATCGCCGTGCAGCGGGCGGTGCGGCGCGCCGACGAGGTCGTGGTCCGGGTGCGTCGCGCGTTGCTGTCGTGATCGCCAAGGTCGTGCGCGGCCATCGTCCGTCCGGGTTGCTGCACTACCTGTTCGGGCCGGGCAGCCACGAGGAGCACCGCGATCCGCGGGTGGTCGCCTCGTGGGACGGCGCGCCGTGGCTGCACCAACCGCGGCCCCTGCCCGCCGCCGGTCCCGACGGTCCGCAGCCGGGGCCGTTCGACCTGGACCTGTCGGCGTTGACGGCCACGATGCAGGAGGTGGCCCAGCTGGCGGGCCTGCCGGTGACCAACCCGAAGGCGCTGCCGCCGGAGTGGGAGCAGCGGGTGCGTGACGGCACGGTGCCGTGGAACGCGCCGGAGTGGGTGCGGCACTACCGCTACGACCGGCGCAAGAAGGCCGTGGTGCCGCGGCCGGGCTACGTGTGGCACACCTCGGTGCGTCTGCACCCGTCCGACCCGGTGCTGGGCGACCGGCAGTGGGAGCGGGTGGCCGAGCGGCTGATGCGGGCCACCGGCATCCCGCGGGCCGGGTGCCGGTGGATCGCGGTGCGCCACGGCGAGGACCACATCCACCTGATGGCCACCTTGGTCTCCGAGACCACCGGACGCCGCTTCACCCCGTACCTGGACTACCGCGCGCTGCGTCAGACGTGCCGGGCGCTGGAGCGCGAGATGGGGCTGGTGGGCACCGCGCCGATCGACCGCACCGCCGCGCCGGCCCCGACCCGCAACGAGAAGGCCAAGGCCGAACGGCTGGGACGACCGCGGACCGCGCGGGAGGAGCTGCGCCGGACCGTGGCACGGGTCGCCGCCGCGGTGCCCGACGGCACGGGGTTCCTCGCCGAACTCGCACGGGAACGGCTGGACCCGCGGAGCGTCGGCGACGCGACCGGTCGGGTGCTGGGCTACACGGTGGCGCTGCCCGGCGACCTGACCAGGACAGGGCAGCGGGTCCGGTACTCGGGCACCGCGCTGGCTCCGGACCTGACGTGGACGAAGCTGACCCGGCGGTGGGCCGCCGTGCCGCCGGTGGCCGCCCCCGAGCGCACCGAGGTGGGCTTGGCGACCCCGGACGCCCGTCGTGACGCCCTGGAGGGCGCCGCCGACGCGGTCCGGCGGGCGCGGGACTGGGTCCGCGCCGCGAACCGCGTCGCTCGTGGCTCGCCGGCGTCACCGGTGCACGACGGCGGGGGTGTCGTCGAGGGTGTCGCGCACGCGGCGGGTGAGCTGCTGACCACACTGGTGCACGGCCGGCGGCACCAGCCGGACGGGACACCGCCCTGGCCGGCCGAGCGCTACGACCGCGCGGCCCGTACACCCCACCGCGTTCTGCCCGCCCGCCCAGGGCCGTTGGCCGGCTTGCTGCGCGGCGCGTCGCGCCGGCTGGCCGCCGTGGGGGTGCTGTCGGGGCGCGGCGGCGAGAAGGACGCCGCTGCGGCTCTGGTCGACGAGCTGGCCGGGCTGGTCGGCGAGGTCGCCTCGTGGCAGCAGGCACACGGTCGGTCCCACCAGGCCGCCGCCGCCCGCGACGCCGCGCACGTGTTGAGCGGTGCAGCGCCCGGCGGTTCCACCCGCGACGGCACCGCCTCGCGCCCCGATCGCGTGCCAGAGCCGCCAGGCGTCCGGTGGCGTCCGACGGCGACGCCACCACGCCCCGATCCGCGACCTCGGGGCCCAGGACCGGGATGAGCCGTTCAACCGCAGGGACGGACCGGCCGTTCCTCGGGTCGTGTGCGCCGCCACGCTGAGATCACAACGCCGTTACCCGTCCGGGTGAACGCCATGGTGCGGCAGCTTGCGAGAGGGCAGGAACGGGTGTTGCCTGAGATGGGATGGCGAGGAGGTGCACCATGCCTACCACCACGCAGCGGCGAGAGCTCCGCGAGCTCGCGGACAGTGTGCGCGGGACCGTGCTCGGCCCTGGTGACCAGGGTTACGACGAAGCCAGGCGGGTGTGGAACGGTGCGGTGGACCGGCGCCCGGCGGCCATCGTGCGCTGCACGGGCACGGCTGATGTGGTGGCCGCCGTCTCCTTCGCCCGTCGCGAGGGTCTGCTGACCGCCGTCCGGGGCGGCGGGCACAACGTCGCGGGCAACGCGGTGTGCGACGACGGGCTTGTCGTCGACCTCTCCCCCATGCGGGGCGTCCGGGTCGACCCGGGAAAGCGGACCGCCCGCGCGCAGGGCGGCACCACCTGGGGCGAGTTCGACCGTGAGACGCAGCTGTTCTCCTTGGCCACCACCGGGGGCATCGTCTCCACCACCGGTATCGCCGGTCTCACGCTCGGCGGAGGAATCGGCTGGCTCGGCCGCTCATACGGCAGCACGTGCGACAACCTCGTGTCAGCCGACGTGGTCACCGCGGACGGCCAGCCGGTGCGGGCGAGCCGCGACGAGAACCCGGACCTGTTCTGGGGTCTGCGGGGCGGGGGCGGGAACTTCGGTGTGGTCACCTCGTTCGAGTACCGGCTCCACGAGGTGGGGCCCGTGGTGCTCGCCGGGGCCGTCTTCCACCCCCTCGCCCGCGCCCGTGACGCCCTGGTGTTCTTCCGCGAGTTCACCGACACGGCGCCGGAACAACTCACGCTCGTCGCGTCGTTCCCGGCCGCACCCGCGGCGCCGTTCCTGCCGCCCGAGGTCCACGGCACCCGTGTGCTGGCCCTCGGTGTCTGTCACTGCGGCACCCTCGCGGACGCCGAGACCGCCGTCGCGCCGCTGCGCGCTTTCGGGTCTCCCCTCGCGGACGTCGTCGGGCCGATGCCGTACACCGCCGCGCAGACCATGTTCGACGAGCGTTTCCCCCACGGGCGGAACTACTACTGGAAGTCGAGCTATCTGCGGGAGTTGACCGACGAGGCGATCGACGTCCTGGTCGATCACGTGGCGCGGACGCCCTCCGCCGAGACGACGTCGTACGTCTGGCATCTCGGCGGTGCCATGGGCCGCTCCGCGGAAGACACCGCCTTCGGCCACCGCGACGTCCGGTTCGACTTTGCGGCCCTGGCCGGGTGGCTGGACCCCGCCCGCGCGGAGGAACACGTCGGCTGGGCCCGTGAGTTCTGGTCCGCCATGCAGCCGCACGCGTCGTCGGGTGTCTACGTCAACAATCTCGGTGTCGAGGGAGACGAGCGGGCGCGTGCCGCATACCGTCCCGAGGTCTACGACCGCCTCGCGCGCCTCAAGCGCGAGTACGACCCGGACAACTTCTTCCGCCTCAACCAGAACATCCGTCCCATGGCCACCAGCTAGACGGCAAGTCCTAAGTCCGGGAGGTGTCCGGCGGCGGACGAACGGTGTTCAAGATCAGTTGTGACGACCGACCTGAACGCCCTTCCGACCGCACTCTACGTCAAGATCGACGACTACCTCGGCAGGCCCGCCAGGATCGGACGACCGCCCAGGTTGACCGATGCCGAACCGCTCACCCTGGCCGTCGCCCAGGCCCTGCTCGGCATCCGTTCGGAGGCCCGGTGGCTGCGGTTCCTGCCCGGCACCTGCCCGGAGCCTTCACCTACCTGCCCAAGCAGTCCGGGTACAACAAGCGGCTGCGCAACGCCGTGCCGCTGCTCAAACGGATCATCAGGATCCTCGCCGTCGACACCGACCTGTGGAGCGACGCGACCTGGATCGTGGATTCCACCCCGGTCGAGTGCGGCCGCTCCCGGGAGACCGCCAAGAGGTCCGAGCTGGCCGGATGGGCCGGCTACGGCTACTGCTCCAGCCACTCGCGGTTCTTCTGGGGCCTGCGCCTGCACCTGATCTGCACTCCGTCCGGGTTACCGATCACCTGGGCCTTGGCGAATCCGAAACTGGACGAGCGCCAAGTGCTGATGGCGATGCTGGACCACGACCCGATCGTGCTGCACGACCGCCCCGGTCTGCTGATCACGCGGACAAGGGCTACGTGTCCGGCGAGTTGGACGCCTTCCTGGCCGAACGCGGGGTGCGGCTGCTGCGCCCGTCCTACCGCAACCGCACCCCGCACCCGACCCAGCACCTGCTCAAACCCGTCCGGCAGCTCATCGAGTCGGTCAACGACACCTTGAAAAGGCCAGCTTGACCTGGAGCTGCACGGTGGCCGCACGATCGACGGCGTGGCCGCCCGCATCGCCCAACGCTTCCTGGCGCTGACCGCCGCGATCCGGCACAACCGCGCCACCGGACAGCCCGTCACCCGATCACTGATCGCCTTCGATCACTGATCAGTTCGGAATTACTCGTCTAGCGCTCCCTGTCGTGGAGCCGACCGTCCAGCGGCAGTCCGGTCGTTTTCCCGGACCTGTGCAGAAGAGGTGGTCTTCCCCACTGGTGGGGCCAGTGTTCAGGCGAGTCGATCGGAGCCCAGGCGCAGAGGTGCGCCGTCGAGATAGCGGGCGATGACCGCACTGGTGTTGTCCGAGGCGACGCGCAGCAGTGTGTCGAGTCCGTCCCCGGCGTCGAATCGCACCCCGAACCAGGTGGCCAGCGGATCGTTCTGCCGGTGCGCCGGCCATGCGGCGGACTCGTCCATGCCGGCCTCGTCGAGCCGCCGCGTCGGTTCGACGAGGTCACCGGCCAACCATGCACGCACGAGACCGACTACGCGCGTGGCATCCATCGCCGGTGTGGCCGCTTGCGCCAGGGCATGGAGCATCCCGATCGCGGTTTCCCGGAGGTACGCCTCGGCATCGCCTCGCGGAGGCAACGCGTGAGCGAGCGTGTCGCGCAGGACGGCAGTGTCGAGCAGCACGTCGACAGCGAACTGCGCGGCAGCAGCGGACGGCAGTGCGGTGTCGGCCCCCATGCAGGCGATTCTGCCGTCCGTTCGGACGGCGTGGGACAAGTCCGGCACGGTCGGTCGTCTCACCGCGCAGGTCCGCCGTACGAGGGGCTTGGGTCGGCGCCGCGAAGCCGGACAGGAACCGCCGGGATCGGCCAGACGGCCAACCCGCTCCCGGCGGGAGCTGTGACAACAGGCGTTCATCGGCACCAAGTGGACCGCCCGACCTGCGCAGATCTTCGTGATGCAGAGGACAGGTGTCACCACCTGCCAGTCGTACTTGTCGCCAACCGCCGCTGCGGGCGTGGTTGTCACCGGCTCGACCAGCGGCGGCGATGCGGGAAAAGCGTTGAACGGACCGTTCTGCCGTCTGCGACGATCTCGCCGTGCCCGTCACCGCCGAAGACCTGTGCGCGTTCCTGCTCGACCTCGATGCCCCCGACCGCCTTGCACGCCCTCTCCTCCTGGACCCGGGTGTCGTGTGGGCCGGGGTCGCACAGCTGTCCGAGGCACTTGGGGCGGCGTTCGGCCGCCGGTGCGCTGTCGAACGCCTGCCGGAGGGTGGCGAGCACCACGGCAGCATCACCGTCCCGGGCGAGGCGACCTCGGCCGGCGCGCCGGTCGTCCTCGTGGTCGGCCGGTACGGCCTTACCGTGGCGCTCTCGCCCAACCACTGGAACCCTGACGGCTCCTCCACCATCCTGCTCGACGACGATGACTTCGCCCGCACTAAAGAGACCGTCTTCGCGACCGGTTTCGGGCTTACCTCGCCGGTGTCCGCGTTGACCCCTTGGCGGGCAGAACGCCCCTACCCTCGCCTGCTCTCGGCCCGCACGGCCGGGGAACTGGTCCGGCAGATCCGGAACCTGCCGACCGACGGGGGCCCGACGGCCGAGTTGCGCGAGTGGCTGTGCGCGACACTGGACGTGCCCGCGGACGGGCCGGCGGATGAGCGGCCGGCGTCGCTGGACGTGCTCACGCCCGAACAGGTCCTCGCCGAGGTCGAACGCATCAGACTTTGCGTGGGCGTCCTGTCCACACCCAAGGGCTCAGACGAACGCCGCTGGCCGGTCATCGACGACACGATCGTGGACGGCCACACCATGTGGGCCATCATGGCGTTCCGGAACGAGTTCGGCGAAGGGCTGAAGGAGGCCATACTCGCGGTTCACGAGCGTGCCGACATCCTGCGCCGCACGCGACCACACGGTTACGTCGCCGGCAGAGGCCGGGACGCGGCCTGACCCGCGGTGAACCGTCCGGAGACCGCTCATCGCGCAGGCAGGCCGGGCGGAGCGTCACAGCTGCCGTCGACCAGCGTCGGCGTTGCGAACGGCCCCCGTGCAGGCCTGAGCCAATGCCCTCCGCTCGATCTGGTGACGACAAGCACCTGTATGTGACAACAACCGCCTGTTGTGACTACAAGCGACAGGTGTCACCAAGGAGCCGTCGCGATCTGAGGTTCTGCTCGTGGATGCCAGCGATGGTTGTCACCGGGTACAGGTCCTAGTTGTCACCTGGTGCTGGTGCAGACGTAGTTGTCACACGATCGACTGGGTCGGTGTGAGCAGTCGGGGTGCGACAGGGAGACCGAACAGGACGGTGAACGTGGGCAGAGGTAAGGACGTCGCTGAAGGCGGTGTCCTTTGCCGTGTTCAGGAAACGGCCGGTGCCTCTGCCCAGGGCAATCCGATCTTGCGTTTGTCCAGAAACTGGATCAGCTCGTCGAGGGCTGCGGTGACATGCGCCAGCCGGGGCGGGATCGTCGCCGAGGTGATCACCGCGTCGATGTCGTCCAGGAGCGGCTTGAACCAGTTGGCGAAGTGGGTGTCCTCGCGCAGGCGATCCCGAAACTGCGGATAGGTCAAGCACTGCGGCGGGGCGTCCTTCGGGCTGTCCGGATCGACCATCAGGTCGCCAATGGCGCGCTGTTCACCGCCCAGAACCAGGAACGGCCCGAACTCGCGGTTGCCTATGGCCGAGCCCACCGCGACCAGGCGCTTGATCAGCTCACGGTTGTGTTTGCGGCGCCCCAGGTCGAGAAAGTCCACCTCGCGCCACATGATCTGCACTATGCACAGGTAGTGCGCCATGCGGTATAGGGTCTCGTGCCGCGCGTAGTCACGGAAGCGGTCCGAGCCTTCGCGGAACTCCTTGATCTGCTCGGGGACAGTGTTGCCCAGCCTGCCCCGCAGTGAGTGCGCGGCCTGGAGCAACGGCACGCTGTAGCGGCTGGCGAGGTGCCGCAGCTGTGCCCGTCGTTGCGCCCGAGTGCGCCGACGCTCGAACACCGCACCGAGCACGACCGTGACCACCGCGCCCGCCACCGAGACCACAGCGGCCAACACGGGCACCGCGTTCATCCCCGACCACCGTCCTTCCCATTTTGCGTAGACCAGACTCACGATCGTCGAGCACGTTATCGGCAACTCACCTCGAGAGGGGCAACGGACGCGCTACCTCCTCGAGGCGATGTCGATCTGACGGTCGGCCGTTCGTGTAGAGAGCGTGAGGCCCGGGATCTCCGGGCGGACGACCACAAAGGAGGCACGTACGGGCAAGGTCATCGTGATCGAGCACCTGACGCTCGACGGCGTGATGCAGGCTCCCGGGCACCCCGACGAAGAACCACGTGACGGCTTCCCATACGGCGGCTGGGCGAACCGCGCCCAGGATCCGGCCATGCAGAAGGTGATGGGCACGCACATGTCCAGCGCATGGTCCCTGTTGACCGGCCTACCGGCTGCCTCGCGGCACAGCTGTACCGCGAGGCAGCCACGTTGACGGACAACCAAGTCGAACAAAGGTGCCTGCCCAACAGGGCCCACAACCTCGGCTAACCGTCCCCGACCACTGCAGACGCTCATGCCCCCTGCTGAACGGCTCGGCGACAGCACCGGTACGCATCGCGTCGTCCCAACTCGCCTGTCGCCACAAGGAGCCTGGCGGACGCACCCGAACGACCCCCGCGCGGTAGCTACAGATTGTCACCTTCCTGCGATATCCTCACCAGGCAAGCAACTGCGAACAGGGGAAAGGGTGTAGGGCTCGTTACCATGTGTAGCGGCAGAGTGTGAGCAGGTATCACCCTCCGCACCGTGGTCAAGGTCGAGCCCTATGGCCCGCCTCGGCAAGCAGGACGTGTTGTTGCGCGCCCACCCGGCTTGACCGCCGGCGCAACGTCCACGCCCGACATCTGGGGACGGATGGTGACGTAGCACAACACGACTGCCTGGTCGACGCCTGCTGATGTCGTGGCGGGGGTCGATCGGCGGGTTCCGGGGGGAACCGATGGCCGAGAACACGCCTGACCTGTTGCTCGACGCGCAGGACGTACAGCGCTTCAATCAAGTGATCATGTTCCTGTCCGTGATCGGGCCCAGGTTCCGCGACGTGATGCGCGAGCTGCATCAGCGCCGAGCGCGCGCTCTGGAGGAGGCCGGGCGGCTGGCGTGGGATCCGGCCACCAACGCCGAACTGCTGCACCGGGCGCGCGAGCACCCGCCGCTGCGGCAGATGAACTCCGAGGAGCTGGACGCCTGGAACCGGCGGGTGCCGGAGACGCTCATCGGCAAGCCGGTCGACGAGCCGTTCACGGTCTGGACCGGCCGGATGACCGACGAGAACGGTCGCCTGACCGTCGAGTGGGGCGTGCAGGCCCATACGTGGGACAACGGCGTGCCGACGTCGTCGCTGTTCGTCGTCGTGGCCGGCGAGCGCGACGCCTTGGCGATGACCAAGCACCTGCGGGCGCACCCGCACCCCGATCAACTGGCCTACCTCAACGGCCTGGCCTCGACCCGTCCCGGCGAGTTCGTCGCCCCGACGGCGCCGGTGGCCCACATCCCGGCCGCGACGGCCGACCCGCGTGAGGTGCTGCGCGCCGGGTGGCCGCGCGTGCCGTTGATGTTGACCGAGCAGGCGTGGGAGGCCGCGCTGCGCAAGGTCATGCCGCCCTCCGCCGCCGACCGGCTCGTCGTGAGGGACCCGGCTCACCCGCACCACCGCGCCTGGGTCCAGTTGCACAGGTTGGCCAACCAGGAGTTCGTCAACGTCGGCGCCAATCCCGAGCGGTTGGCCGACATCATCTGGCGCAGGACGCGGTGGAACGACCCGATGGACACCCCGGCCGCCGTGGCCCATGGGCACGTCAACAAGGCACGCGGCGAACCCGGCTACGTCCAGCGCGTCGTCCAGCCGCTCGGGGTGAACCCACCGCCACGGCAGGCGGCACCACCCGTCGGAGCCCCGACCGGAAGCCGGATGATCCCGCAGCAGGGACCGGTCAACCTGTCCCGGGTGGACAGGCCCGCGCCGGCGTTGCTGTTCGCGCAGAACCTGGACCCCGACAATCCCCTCGACCGCTTGGCCGCGCGGCAGATGCTCGGCCACTTCCCCCCTGCGGTGGACCAGGTGCTGCTGACGAAGTTCCCGGGTCTCGCCGCCGACGTCGTGACCGAGCCGCGGGATGCGCGGGCCGCCTCGCCGGTAACCGGCGTGACCGGTGCGGTCGAGGTCGCGGTCGAGACGCCGGCCGGGCCCGTCGCCGTCGAGGAGCACAAGGCGAGGGTCGCCGAGCTCGATCCCGGCACGACGGCGCACCAGCGTGAGGCGTTCTACATGCTCGGCCACACCGCGCCCGCGGTGGACCAGGCCATCGCCGAGAAGTTCGCAGGCAACGAGCGCATCGAGGAGCGCGTCCGGGTGCTGTACCCGAACGGGTTCCCCGAGGCGCAGGCCGCCGCGCACCACAACCTCGCCCACGACGGCGAGGTCGCCGCTGCCGCCGGACGTGCCACGCCGGACAACCCGAGCACGCCGCAGGACGAGCACGACGCCGGACTGGCCACCGGTGCAGGCGAGCACGGCCACGCGGCCACCCATCACGGCCTGGCCGCCGGCGTGCCCGGCGAGCAGTCACCGGTCGTACGGCGCACGACCCACCGGGTCATCGTCGTGCCGGACCGCGACCGGCACCGCTGAGCCCGCGCACCACGCACCTCATCGGGCAATCAGCCACAACCGCGCGCCTTCGGCGTCCACGCCGAAGTCCTGACCGGCTTCGCAGGTGCCGTCGACGCACCGGGACCGACCGAGGCAGGCCCCGCAACACCGCAACCGACCGGGGGAATTCCATGACCAGCCCGAACACCACACATCCACCACTACCGCAACAGCCACCTCGCGCCGGGCAGGTGCCCCAGCCCACGCCGGCGTCGGCGAGCCCGACCGCGGCCTCCAACCTGGCGCCGACGTCGACGGCAGCGTCGGCGCAGGCTGCCACGCAACCGCGCACCGCCGCCGACCTCGCCGCGCGTCCCGCAGTGACGGTCACCGGCACCGCCGTGCAACTGGTACGCGAGATGCTGGCCACGACCGCGAACAACAGCACCGATCAGTACCTGGACGCCTGGATGGCCCGGTTGGGGCAGGCCCCTGCGGACGACGTGATCGCCACTGCCGGATCGCTGCGCGCACTGGTCGCCGAGATGAGGGCCCGAGCCCTCGGGAACGGACCACTCGCCCAGCAGTTGAACGACCCCGACGACCCCCGGATGCGCTCGGCGTTCGAACGGGTCGAGGGAGTGATCGGAGCGATCGAGACCCGCACCGGCACCGCCGCCGATCCTTCGCCCTTCGCCGATGACGCCCGATGGCTGTTCGACCGCCTCACGCCGCGTGCCGTCGCCCGCGCCCTGATCGACCCGCGCGGCTTCGACAAGGCACCACTGCCACCGGTGCTGAACACCGATCAGTTCCCGGGCGTGCTGGCCGGAGCCGACGTACGCGACAGGAAGACCCTGAGCCAGGCGACGGAGAGGCTGCTCATCACCGCACGCGACGACCCGAGGCAGATCTCGTCCGGGATGGTCATGGCGCTGACGGTGACCCAGCAGATCATGCTCAATCGTGGAGATCCCACCGCTCTCGCCCAGGCGCAGCGCGTGGTCGCGATCGACCCGCGGCCCGCGGCCACGGCGGCGCGACTACGCCAGTTCGCCAACCTGGTCGAGGCCAAGCAACGTGAGGCGGGCACACAGGCGTTGGCGTTGGGCGCCTACGACGTCAACACCCTGACAGAACACCTGCGCGGCGTCGCGGAACAAATCGACCAGATCCTCGGCCACGACTACCAGCGGACGCAGGCACGATCGTGGAACCTGTTCGCCACCCCGGCGAACGGTCTGATCGACGAGGCGGCACTGCGAGGTGTGGAGCGTGCCGTCATCGAGGCCGTCCAAGGCGCTCGCCCTGGACAAGCCACCGGCCGGCCGCCTCGTCCGTCGGTGACCCATCGCAGTCTGTTCACGCCTGCTCCGCAGGCCGAATCAACAGCCGAATCGTCGACACCGGGCACACCGGCGCAGCCCGCCCCCGGCACCGCAGCACCCGCATCGGCTCCGACACCCGGTGCCTCCCGAGTGCGCGGCACCGCAGCACCCGCATCGGCTCCGGCACCCGGTGCCTCCCGAGTGCGCGGCACCGCAGCACCCGCATCGGCTCCGGCACCCGGTGCCTCCCGAGTGCGCGGCACCGCAGCACCCGGCGGAGCGGACCCCAGTGCGGCTGCACCGGCGCACCCCGTCCCGGCCCAGGCACCGGATCCGACCGCGCCGGCCCCGCCCGCCCGGTTGACCACCCCGGCGAGCGGCCCGGTGGAGCCGCGGTCGACCACTCCCGATCTCACGGTCGATCCCGAGGTCGCCGCCGAGTACGCGCTGCTGGGCAGCCTGTTGCACGCCCCCGGTGTGCTGTCCCACCTGGAGACCTTCCTGGAGGCCGCCAACTTTGCCCACGAGGACACCAGGGCCGTCTACAGGACCCTGCTCGGGCTCCACCACGACGGCATGCTGCACGACGTGGTGTCGCTGCCGGAGCAGGAGCGGACGGATGCGGCGAACGAGAACCACGTCAAGCTGATCACGGCCTTGCGCGGGCAGGCCTACGCCGAGCACGTCGTGGCCAACCCGGCCCGCGTAATCGCCCGGATGAACGCCGCCGCCCCGACCTCCGCGCTGCCCTACAAGGGCGTGTACGAGCCGGCCGCCCAGGTCGAACTGGGCGGCAAGGTGCTGGAGGCGGCGTTCGTGCGCGAGGCACGCAAGCTGCACCTGGAGCTGAAGCCCGACCGGCCGCTGCTGTCGATCAGGAAGCCGACCGAGGAGGATGTCCGCGATCAGCTCGAGACGCTGGAGGAGCTCGCCGCCAACGTCGAGGACATGGCCGCCCGGCTGACCGAGGCCACCCTGCGCGCCGGTCGACAGGTCCAGCCCGTCGACTCGACCCCGGCCGCCGAAGCCGCCGACCGTGCCACCCGACCGGGTTGGGTGGCACGGAAGACGGAGGGATTGCGTGAACAGCTCAATCCGGTGCTGCGTCCCTTCCAGCACCGTGCCGAGCGTCTGCTGCTGCACCTGGTCCTGCACGCCGGACGGCTCGACCAGGTACCCCGGGCGGTGCTCGACCTGGACCCCGAGCAGTTCAGCGACCGCCGGCACGCCAACGTGTGGCGGACCGTCCAGGACCTGCGTGCCGCCGGCAAGCCCGTCAACTACGTGGCCGTGATGCTCGAAGCCGAGCACAACCCGGACGGGCACCGTCCGCTGCCGTCGCTGGAGTACCTCACCCGGATGGCCGCGCCACCGGTCGACCCGGAGACCAAGGAGATCGACCGGGAGAAGGTCGCGAGCGCCCTGCGCACGGTGGTCAACTCGGCGTTGGCGCGCATGACCAGCGACACGGGCAAGGCGGTCGCGGCGGTCACGGCGAGCGACGTTCCGGTGGCCGCGAAACTGGACGAGACCGCCAAAGCGGTCGACTGGCTCAAGGAGCGCGCGACCACCGCGCTGCGACGACACGAGCAAGCCACGGCGGTCAACGCCGTACAGGGAAGGGCATCGCGATGACCGAGCACACCACGTCCGAGCACACCACGTCCGAGCACACCACGTCCGAGCACGTCACCGCACAGCGCGTCACGGCGGAGCACATGCCTGCGGACACCGGCCCCGCGGAGACGCTGATCACGAGGATCCCAGTCGGGGAGATCGACCGTCTCGTCGAGGACGGGCAGGCGACGCGCTGGACCGAACCCGCCGGTGGTCTGCTGGTGACGATCGTCGAAATCGGCGGCTGGTGGTGGGGGCTGCGTGAGGGCTCCGACGCCTACGAGCGCCTGAGCGAAGAAGAGTCGGCGAGGTTGACGCACTTCCGCACCGCCTTCGAACTCAGGGAACGCGCTCGAGCCGAGGTGGCCGCCATGACGGCGCCCTCGACGGGCGCGCACTCCTCACCTCCGCGATGAGCATGCCGCAGCTCGCCGTGGCTGCCCCGGACGACGTTCTCGACAAGGAGGCGTGGTTCCCGGAACAGCCAGCGCCTGTTGGGCGCGTTGTTCGTGCGCCCGGACCACGCCGCCGTGCTGGAGCGGTGGCTGGACCCGAACGCGTTCGCCCGCCCGATCCACCAAGCGGTGTTCGCCGCGATCGTGGGCCTTCAACGGGAGGGTGGCCTGCGGGTGGTGCCCGCCGGGCGCGCCGAGCTGTCCGGGCCGGACCCGACCGCGTGGCGGGCGTTCACCGACAACGTGATGGCCGTCCAGCACGCGCTGCGCGCGGGCCGCTTCGGCACTGCCCTCACCGGCAACCTGACCGGCGAGCTGCGCGGGCTGGCCGCGGCGGGCATGACGACCAGCGAGGCGCACGTCCACGCCTACGGCTCCATCGTGTTGGAGCTGGCGTTGCGACGCGAAGCCCGATTCCAAGGGTTGCAGATGCGTCTCGCGGCGACCGCCGAGCAGACCGTCGGCGGGGACCACGCACCGCTGCACGTCGTCGTGGCCGCGATGGACCAACGGCTGACGCGGCTGGCGGCCCAACTCGCCGCCGTCCGCGCCGGACCGCACGCCGTCCCGCCGCCCGTCGCCACGGTGCCCATCCCCCGCCTGGCGGCCCTCAACCCGCCGCCCCGGACGGTGGTGCACGCTGCGGAACGCGATCTCGTGCACACCGTCATCGCCGATCCGCAGCGACGGGACCTGCTCGACCGCCTGGCCCCCGAGGACTTCGGCGACCCGCTGCACGCCACCGCGTGGCGGGCCGTGGGCGCGCTGGCCGAGCGCGGTGGGGTCGTCACCGCGGTGACCGTCTGGTGGGAGGCCGGCTCCCCTGTCGCGCCCGGCGCGCAGCCCCGGATCGGCGCGGAGGAGTTCGCCGCGCTCGACGCCGGTTCGCGTGTCACCGGCGGAGCCGGCGACCGAACCGCCGACCTGGTCGCGGTGGTGGTCCGCGCCGCGTTGATCCGCACGGCACGGCAGGCCGCCGATGCCATCGCTACCGCGGCGGGCGATCGGCGGCTCGCACCGGGACAGGTGGTGGACGCCGCCCAGCGCGCGGGTCAGGACGTGCTGCGCCACGTCGAGCGCTTGACCGGCATCCGCGGCACGACGCAACCGGGCATACCGAGTCTGAGCAATCGCCTGGCCGGCGAACGCGAGGTCGTCCCGTCGACGACCCGGCCGGCGGTGCCGGGCGGACACCCTCGCACACGCTGACCCCGGGCCGCGCTGCACGCCGCCCGGTGAGACCGGCATGCAGCGCGGACGGTCGGTCAGAGCACGGCTTGCGGTGGGCTGGTCGGCGTCGGACGCCGGCTCCGCGCCGACGTCACCAACGTCATCGCTCATGCAGCCAGTCGTGCGCCGACCCCACGGCCGGAGTGCTGCCCAGCAAGTAGCGGCTCTGCGGCGCGATGGGGTGGTCGCCCAGCTCGCCGCGGGCGATGTGCGCCCCGGTTGCCAGGGCCACCGTTGGCACGGCCGGGTCGGCGGCGAGCGCCACGAGCCGGTCGCGGAACCGCACGGCCTGCCGGCTGTGCGCCACCAGGTCGTAGACCTCGAAGTGCCGGAACTGCCACCACGGCTTGTCCGGCACCGGCGCCGGCTCCTCGACCAGCACGTGGGCCGGCGCGAACTCCAGCTTCGGCAGCGTGGCCGCGAGCGCCTCCTGACCGACCTCGCCGAGCTCCTCCGCGATCTCCCGCAGTAGAGCTTCGTCCGCCGTCTCCCGGTCGACGCCGGTGGCCGGCCAACTGCGGAACTCCGGCAGGTTCGCGGCCGGTAACAGGCCCCGCAGGTCGGGCTCACCACGCTCGGGTTGGAACCGCAGCGACCTGAGAAGCAGCTCCGACCGGCGCCGGTACTGGATCGCCCCGCCGAGCGGCGCGAGTCCTCTCGGGGTGCCGATCAGGACGAACCACAACCCGTCGTCGGTGCGCACGCGGGCCAGCGCGGCCACGGACATCCGAACCTGCTCGGGCGTTACCTCGTCGCCCTCCATGTCACCCCCAGTCTCAGGACGCCAGGCGAGCGGTGCCCGCCACCAGGTGCTTCGCCTGCGGGGCGATGTTCTGCCCGGTCGACAGACGACCGCGGCCGATCTCGACCGCCGTCGCCGCCACCACCGCGCGCTCGGTCGGATCGTGGGCGAGCGCCACGAGGCGGTCGCGGAACGCCACGTCGACCGTGCCGACGGCCGTCAGGTCGAAGACGGCGAGCCGCCGGAACTGCCACCAGGGCTCCCGCTCCGTCGGTTCCGTCTCCTCCGTGACCACGTAGGCCGGGACGAAATAGGTGGCCCGAACGTTCGCCGCAAGCTCCGGATGTCCGATCTCGGCCAGCTCCTCCGCGACCTCGCGCAGCAGGGCGGGCCCGTCGCCCTCGCGGTCCTCGCCGCTGCCGAGCCAGTACTTGAAGCCGTCCAGTCGCCGCCGGGGCAGCCGGCCGCGCAGATCCGGCTCGTAGGGGTGTTCGCGCCGGAACTTCACCGACTCCAAGGCCGGCTTCGTGGTCTCGCGGTACTGGACAGCGCCGCCCAGCGGCCGGAAACCGCGACCGGTGTCGACCAGGACGTTCCACAGGCCGTCGTCGGTACGCACGCGGGCATACACGCCCACGGACACCCGGATCTGCTGCTCGTCAGCGTCCACGCGTGGTTCTCCTCGTCGGGGGCACAGGTCGACATCCCCGCAACCGCCGGTCGGCGCCCGACCCCTGTGGTTGTTGTGGTGGGTCGAGCCGGAAGCTAGCGGTCAGCCTGCACCCCGCCCCGCAATTTCACGGTTACCCGGACGGGTTCACCCGATCGAGTCGTCAGACCCTGACCAGCACGGGGTGGCGTCATTCCGTACACGACCGGATAAGGAGCAAGGTGCCTCCCGGACACGCGGACGAGGGTTTGGTCGGCACCACCGGCCGGAGGTAGGACGGCGGTGCCGACCGGCCGGTGCTCACGGTCAGGCGGCCGGCGGACTCGGCCAGGGCGCGGACCGCCGTGGGAGTGGAGGCGCGGCTGCCGCCTTCGGGCGGCAGTGTGCGGCACGGCTAGGTGCAGGCAATCGCCGGAGATCGCGACATTGCCGGCGCGGCAGATGGTGGACGCGCCCGTACACGAGCCGTTGCAGGCGTTGTCGTCCTCAACCGCACGTGCGGTGGTCCCCGGATATCCGCTCCAGCAGGTCCTCCAGCTCGTCGCCGCGCACCGCGAACCGTTCGAGTCCGCCGAACGGGGCCGGGTACTCGCGCACGTCGTGCGGGTCGATGACGGTGGCGTCACCGGCGAGCATGCTCCACGTCACCATGTCCTCTCCTGCCGATCAACGACCCCGTCGTCGCGAGGACTCCACCCGTCCTCGGCCCCGTGGGCACGCCATGCCGATGGCGATCGGGCAGGCGCGCGGCAGAACCGACTCGAAGCACGACCTCCACCGAAGCAGATCCATTGATCACCGACCGGATTGCGTCCCCGGGGACGCGACGCCCGTCGCCGCACAGGAAGGTGTCGGCCGCCGAGATGGCATCCGCTGCCGACCTCGACTGCGTGCGGTCGTCCCACCTGTCACGTCTGCCCGTGCCGACGTCCTGCGTACAACCCGCGTGGGGTGTCGGTGGCCGGTTCCGATTCCCCGCCGACGGCCGATTAGTGGGGAGTTATCTGGTGGTGGCAGGGATACGTCGTGTAACGATGGCGATGAGACTGGTGCGGTCCGGTCGTCCTACCCGCTGACGCGCGTACCAACCTTCACAACCCGGCCGACGAGGATGGTGGTGGAGGATGGATGCATGATCGGTGACCGGTGGGGGTGAGCGACAGCGAGATCCTGCGCTCCTACCCGTGCGACGACTTCGTCACCTCACCCGCGCTGCGGGCGTGGCGGGGCGTGGGTGTCGAGGCGCCTGCCGAAGCGGTGTGGCCGTGGGTCGCGCAAGTAAGGATCGCGCCGTACTCCTACGACTGGATCGACAACCTCGGCCGCCGCTCACCTCGCGAGCTGGTAGACCTTCCCGAGCCTCGAGTCGGAGAACGGTTCACCACCGCCGGCGGGCGCGAGCTGGGCCGGATCGTCTCGGTCGAACCGGGGACCCAGCTGACAGGCACCATCATGGGCGCCTTCATGTCCTACGTCCTCGTGCCCCGGGATCACGACACGACGCGGCTGCTGCTCAAGGTCGTCATGCACACCAGCCGCTGGGCGGCCCTCGGTCTGTCGGTCGGCGATCTGATCATGGCCCGACGGCAGTTGCTGAACCTGAAGCTGCTCGCCGAACGGAACCAGCACCGGGCCGCGGGCGCGGGTTGAACGGCTTGAGGCTGAGAACACTGAGTCGAACCGGTACAGCAACGCCGCCGATGACGCTCCACGGTGGATGGTGGCTTGAGACAGTCCGCGCACATGGTTGCGAGCGGGGAATTCCTGTCGGGCGCTGATACGTCGGGCGCTCGCCGCTGGTCTGCGCGCATGCGGCACGTTACGGGGTGAGTGGCGTCGTGCTCACCGCGCTAAGCCCCGTGCTCCGTGGCCGGGTGCGGTGGAGATGTGGCGGACACCGGCCGTGCCGGGCGGTTGCAGTCCCGGCAGTGCGGACTTGCGCTGCATCTCGTCCACCCGTCTCGGCGCGGCGCCGACCGGTGTGGGCATGGGGCGCTCGGGGGTGAGGGCGGCCAGGTGCCGAAGCAGACCCGCCATCGCCGGCGGCAGGCCGGCGGCGTAGTCGGGGCGGGCGTGGTGCATCGCCACCAGCCGCCGCACCGGTGCCGCCTGGGCCAGCTGTGCCGGGGTCGCCGAGGACAACTGCCAGACCGGGTGCAGCAGTTGGGCTAACAGCTTGCGCGCGGATCTGTCGAATACCCCGAACTCGGGTTCGACCGGACGTTCCGGGATGGTGCCCGCCCGCCAAGCAGGCAGCGGCGCGAGGGTCGCCAGCACCGCGACGCGGTCCACGGGCAGCGCCTCGACCAGGTGTGGCAGCCGGTCGATCGTGGGGGTGATCCGCTGTGCCAGTCCCGCCAACAGGGCGGGCACCCGCTCCGGTGGGAGGTGCGGGGCGATCAGCCGTGGAAAGGTCTCGTGCGCGGCGTAGTCGTCGATCAGTGCGGCCAGGGCCGTTGCGTCCTGCCGCGGCTGGTCGCGTAGGCGGTCGGCCTCCTGCAGCACCGGGGGCAGGTCGAGTCCCACTGTGCCGGTCAGGGCACGAGCCAGGTCGTCGAGTCGGTCGGCCAGCACCGGGGCGAACTCGTGCCCGACGCCGACCCACGGCTGCCCCGGCTCGGTGCTCTGGTCCCACTGCTCGGCGGGGATGGCGGCGTGCAGGTGTCGGAGCTGGACCGCTTCGCCCGCCAGGATTCCGCACAGGTCCTCGACGTACCGGAGTTGGTCGACGCCGAGGTCCGCGCCGAAGACCGCCACCGCCCGGTCCGGATCGAACGGCACCGCGGTCCCGCCGTGAACCAGTGTCACCAGATGGCCGATCACCGTCGTGGCGTCGGCGGCGGCCTGTTCCCACAGGTGCTGTTCGGTCTTGCCGGGGTCGTAGTCGTGGTCGTAGTCGAAGGTCCGGTCGACGGCCTCCTGGTCCGGGACGGGATCGACCATGACGCCGGTGATGCCGGTGAACGTGCGGTCCGCCGAGAGATCCGGTCGAGGCCGATGCGGATCGTCGGTCACAGCGACCGCCCGGTGTGCGGAGCCGTACGCCCGTCGAGTCCGGCGGTTCGGTGCGGCCCTGTCCGGCTGCCCGGCAGTACGGCAGACCGTCGCGACGGTGCTCTGCCCGTGAGTCTGTTATCGCTTGTCGTGTGGGCCGAATCGGCGGTGAGTCCGGAATCGGCGGACCGAGGTACCGCGAGCGAGGCGGCGGATTCCGCTGTATCCACGGCTTCGCCCACGACGGGGACGACCGAACCGGTCCCGGTGAACACCCATCCGGTTCCGGCGGTGTCGCGGTTTACCGTACGGCGCCGCCCGTCGGCTGCTGCGGCAGCGTGAGCCGTCGCGGCGGTGGTCGTCGCCCGCACCGTCCATCCTCCCGGCACGGGACTCGCGTAACCATGGCGTCCGACTTGCAGGAACAGCGCTTGGAGGTTTTCCATGGAGTCGGGCCAGAATTCGGAATGGGTGCCGTTCACGCTCACCGAAATCGGATTGAGGAGCATGTGCCGGTCTGCCCGGTCGAACTCTAGGGAGATTGTCCAGCCTTCGGGAGTGTCGGGTCTCACGAAGATTTCGACGTCTACGGGCCTGTCCGGGTAGCGGGCTCCGCCGAAGAACTCCCAGCCCCACTGTTCGGGTCGCCAGCTTTCCGGCATCCTGAATCCATGGGACGTGGCAGATTTCGCGCGATCGGTCGGCGGCGCGGTCGAACGGGATTGATTCATGGTTGTCCAGCCATTGTGATGATGAATCCGGGAAGGGGTCGCACAAGCCGGAACATGCTCTGTTCGAGTTCGACTTCACGGAGATCCGCGTCGGCGCGGTGTCGGTTGGCCACCTGGGCCGCCGGAGGTCAGTGGTGTCGCCCGACTCCCCGGCAGCGCAGTAACCGCTTTCAGCGGCGCAGGGCGACCGGACCCTCTGTCGGTAATCCCAGCGGTCGTCCGGCCGGACTGTTCATGACGTGAGGGCCCGGTTCCCGCATCGAGCCGGCGACGTTCGCGGATTTCGCAACGATCACTTCCATTGCCTCTGCAAGAGCCAGGCATTTGTCGTTCGGCAGACCCGCCACCGCGGCCAGATGAGGCATGGACGATGGAATATAGGTCGAGTGGAGTCCGCTCTCACGCGCCTCGACGATCATCCGGAGTGAGATTGCGTCTGCCGTTAACTGGTTCCGCACCCCGCTGGCGTACAGATGTTGGGCCGGGGTGTCCGGTCGGAACGAGGAGGTCGACTCGGCCAGCGGAGACAGGTTGCTGCCGAGCAGTGTGGCGATGATGAGGTTGCCCGTCAGCGACTCGGTGTGTCGCCTTCCCTCGTTGCGGAAGTGACCCGCGAAGTTCGTGACCGCTGTCGGGCGATCCGCCTTCGCGAAATAGTCGACGGGTGTGCCCGAAACCTGCATGGCGTTGAAGCCGGCGAACCCGTCTCCATTCGGATGTGTCACGTGAACTCCCGGTCGCTTGTCGTGTTCATCTACGCTGCCACCGCGGTCGCGTCGAGTGGTCCGCCGAATACGCGAGTCGCCCCGAAATAGTCCCCACCGGTCCGGATCGGGGTGACAAGGATTGTCTGCCCGGATTGAGGCGCTTCGATCATTTGTCCGTCGCCGACGTACAGCGCGACGTGGTGGATGTTTCCGAGGACGCCCCAGAACAACAGGTCACCGGGTTGCAGTCGGTCGACCGGCACCGGTTGGGACTTCGTCGCGTCGTACTGGGCGTCGGTGACCCTGGGCAGGGTGATGGTCTGGCCGCTGCCTTGGTAGTAGGCGTAGCGGACGAGGCTGGAGCAGTCGAAGCCCACGACGCCGGCGTCGATGCCGAATCCCTCACCGGGGCCGTTGAGGGTGCCGCCGCCCCAGGCGTACATGACGCCCCGCTGCTGGTCCGCGAACCGGATCACCTCGGCCGCGCGGCCGTGCAGCCCTTCCACCGGGAGCGCGGAACGTTCCAGGGTGTACTTGCCCGAGGCCAGGTCACGGATCTTCGTGACGTAGTTCGTGGTCTCCGCGAACGGTGGGATGCCGCCGAAGCGTTCGACGTTGCCGGGGCCGGCGTTGTAGGCGGCCAGGGCCAGTTCGATGATCTCGCCGGTCAGGCCGGTCCGTTCGGTGACGAAGTCGACGAGGTGGCACATGTAGATCGCCTGGGTGGCGATCGCGTCGGGCGGGTCGCGCGGGTCGGCCGTGCCGTCGCCGTCACCGTCGACGCCGTAGGCGGCCCAGGTCGTGGGGATGAACTGCGCCAGGCCGGTGGCCTGCGACCCGACGTTGTAGGCGTCGGGGTTCCAGTTGGACTCGGTCTCGAGTTGGGCGGCGAGGATGCAGCCCGTGGCTTCCGGGCACGTGGCCGCGGCGCGGCGCAGCGGCGCACGCATCGGCTCGGGTACGGCATCCTCGTCGAGTTGGCAGCCGCCGGTCATCGGGCCGGTCAGGGTGCGTTTCTGCTCCTCCTGCGCCCCGCCGCCGAGGATGAGCAGCAGCACGGCGACCAGCAGCACGGCGACGGCGCCGATCACCTTGCCGTTCACGGCGCGCTCCCCGCGCCGCCGGTGCCCGGCGCGTCGGAGAAGGCGACGTCGGCGACCCTCCAGCCCTGGTCGGTGCGGACCAGGGTGCAGTACACCGCCGTGGAGGTCAGGTCCTGGCGCCGGCCGTCGTCGGCGACCGCGACCCGGCCGGCCACCACCCCGGCCGCGGCGCGGTCGGCCCGCATCGGCGGCGGGTCGTCGCCGATGGGGCGGGTGTCGACCAGGATGCGGGCACCCCGATCGGCGAGCGCGTCCCAGTCGTGGTCGCGGCCTTCGCCCGCGAGCTGCTCGACCAGTTGCGGTGTGCCGAACTGCGCGGCGGCCCGCCTGCGGGCGTCGGCGGGCCCGCGGTCGACGGTGGTGTCGCCGCTCAGCGCGGCCAGCGCGAAGGCGCTGCACGTCTCCTGGGTCACCGTCCGGGCGTCGGCGGTCCGCTCGGTGCCCGCCGTGGTGGTTGACGGCGGATCGGGTTGCCCGATGCCGGAGCAGCCGACGGCCGACAGTGCCGCCGCGACCGCGATGATCCCGAGTGATCCTGCTGAGATAGCTGGTGATGTGGCTGTTTTTGGGCGCGCTCCACCCACGATCGTCCCCCTTCGATGCGGTGGTGATCAGGAACTCGGTGCCGAGACCCCCGGCGACGGCGACCGCTCTGGGTTGTCGCCGCCCGCGTGCTACGCGGGCGGCCGGCTAGTCGTGCTCGTCGGTCACCTCCGTCTCCGCGCGCCGCGCGGCCTCGTAGGCGGCGAGCGCGGCATCCACGGCGCTCGCCGGCCACACCGGCGACGTCCGCGGGTCGGTGTGGCGTGTGATCGCGACGTCGCGGTGCGCCAGCAGCACGCGTACCCAGGTCGCCAGCACTCCCGGTGCGGGTGTCGGTGTGAGGTCGAAGTGGACGGCGTCACGGGCCGAGGGCTCGTGTGCGAGCTTCACCCGCCAGGACCACCCGGTGTGCTCGTCCCACAGCAGACGCATCCACTCCGCGTCCGGCCAGAACGTGTCCGGCCAGTCGGAGTCGGGGACGGGTTCACCGATCGCCAGGGATGCGAACCGGGGCGGGCCCGGCAACAGCACGACCTCACGGCCGACGATCCGGACACGGTGGTGGAGCAGCGCCTGCGTCACCGCGTGCACGTAGGCGTGGTGCAGCCAGGGGGCCGGTGGGTCCTGGTGGTGTGCCCGAGGCATCGTCGGCTCACCCGTGGCCGGTTCGCCGGTCACCGCGACCCCCCTCGCGCGGGTCCGACCCCGCCTGTGTGGGCGGTGCCGCGCCCTGGGAAGCGCCCGTCGACCCCGCCGTGAGCGGCCGGCGCCGCGGAGACGACCAGGTCCTGTCGTGGCCGGGTGTCCGTCGGGCTCGCCCACCGTGTCCGGGCTTGCCCGTCGTCGCCGTGGTGACCGCTGCGTGGCAGGGGTTCGTCGAACAATCCGGACATCGTCCAGTGCCCCGGCGAGTGGAACACCGTCGTGACCGGCGCGGTCTGCGGTTCGAAGGGCACGTCGGGGAGTTCGGACAGCACGTCGACCAGCAGCGGCCAGATCGGGTCGAGGTCGGCGGTCCGCGGTTCGAAGGGCATGTCGGGCGGTTCGGACAGCACGTCGAGCAGCAGCGGCCGGATCGGGTCGAGGTCGGCGGTCTGTGGCTCGGTCGCCCGTTGCAGGGGAAGGTGGTCGACCTGTCGACGGGCGAGCCCGGAGCGCTCGGTGTCGATCCGCACCAGGTGTGTGGCCAGGTCCACCAGCCGTTCGATCGGCCCCTGTCCGTTCGCGATCACGATGGTGTCGGTGTCGTGATCGACTGTGGAGCCGCCTGCTCTCCAGCTGCCGCGCACGGAGAACCCGAGTGCGGCGGCGTCGGCCACCAAGTCCGCCCAGTTCCGCCTGATCGCATCCCGCAGGTCGCCTGGTTCCTCGCGGGAACCGGCCGTGGCCGCGTCCTCGGCGCGATCGGACCCGCGGAGGTCGTCGACGGTCGCGGTGGACGTTTCCTCCGGTGCCGGGGTCACGGGGTCGAACCACCCCGCTGCCGGTGCCGGTCCGGTCGGTGTCGTGTCCTCGCCGCGGATCCCGGCGGCCGGTTCGACCTCGGTGCGCGGATCGGGTTGTGCGGTGCCCCGCCCAGCCGGAGGGTGTTGCGTCGCCGTGCCTCCCTCGCCTGCCCGGATCGGATCGGCGGCCGGTGACGGTGGCTCGACCGGCTCGACCGGCATCGGTGCCGGCTCCGGAGTGGGAGTGGGGCCGGCGTCCACTGGAACTGCCGGCTTCACGGACCGCTCGGTCTCGGTCTCGACCGACGGCGGGATGTCCACCTCGGCGGCTGTCCCGCCCTCGCCGAGCGCGAACTCGGGATCGTCGGCCATGGCGTAGAAGGGGTCGTGGCTGTCGTCCTCGACCTCCTCGTCCGGATCGGCGCGGCGATCGTCGGTCATGGCCTCGGGTTCCACGTCGTGGTGGAAGTCCTCCTCGAAGTCGGCGTCACCCGCGAGGTCGACCGAAGCCGGCGTCGGCGCGGGGCGGTCGTGCCGGGCGTCCTGTGTCTCCTCGGATACAGGCGAATACGTTTCCGGCCGGTCGGTGTCGACGTCGTCGTCGCGGGCGGCGCTCCCGGGCGTCACGGGCACGGTGACGGGCCCGGCGGTCTGCGGCGACGGGCCGTCCGGAACGGACGAGGTCGAGGCGACGGTTGGCGCGTCGGAAGGTGCCGGGTCGAGGACCGCCGGGGGTAGTGCAGTGGACGTCACCTCAGCCGGTGCTCCCTCAACCACGTCCACGAGGCGCCCGCGGGCCCGATCCGGGCCGTGCTCGTCCTGTGCCGGTGCGTCCTCGACGGGCTCGGCGGCGGTCCGGGAGACCGATTCGCGGCTTGACGGCTGCGGCGCTTGGGGTCCTGTTCGCGATGGGGCCGGGATGGGGCCGGGCGGTTCGTCGGACGCCGCGAACCGTTCCGGCGGCTGAGGCGACTCGGGCACTTCGCGTGTCGTCCCGGCCGTGTCGACGTACCCGGCGGGGTCGTCGGACGTCGGCGCAGTGCCCGTGGACTGCGCCGATCCCATCGGCGCGGGCCCGTCCTGGGCGGCGATGTCGAGCGAACGGGGTAGGTCGTCTCCCGGTGTCGTGACCTCGCCTGCTGCGGCGGTGCTCTGGTCGGAAGGGAGTACCTGGTCGGGTTGTTCGACCGTGACGGGGCCCGAGTCGAGGCCGAACAGCCCGACCGACGCGGTGTCCGCGGCAGGTTGCGCGCTGCCCGGGTCGGCGGGTGCCGTCGGTCCTGCGGCCGGCTGTGCCTGCGGTTGCCGGTCGGTGTCGCCGATGTCCACGGTCTGCGCGGCGAGGATGTGCTCATCGCCTACGGCCTCGGCTGCCCTCGCCGGCTCCAGGTGTTGCCGCGCCACGACCGCGCTGTCGGCCGGGGCCGCGACTGGTGACAGGGGCAACTGCATGGCTGCTGCTCGGATCGCATCGAGTCGCCGTCGTCGTGCCTGCTCACCGGCCGTGGCGACCACGTGGCGCACTACCCGCTCCACCGGACCTTCGGAGATCAGCCCATTGAAGAGATAGGTGCGTGGCGTGGTGATGTCGTCGACCAACTTCACGCCAAAGGTGATGTGGGGCGCATCGACTGCGGCGAGTCGCAGAACGGGTTGCCTGTCGTCGCCGCGGACCCAGGATGTGATGAGCAGGTTGCCCCAGTTCCACAGCTGTTCTTCCTCGACAGGGTCGATCACCAGGTGGTCGTGCTCGGCGATCGTGACCCCGTCGGCGTCCCGCAGCCGGAAACGCGAACCGGCCGTGGAGGGGGCCACCTCGGCGATGCGACGCAGCGCCGCGACGTGCCGCAACGAGTCGAAGAGCGTGGAGGGGAATTCGATTCCCGCCGCTGAAATCGCCGACATGGCCGGCCCCAGATCGCGATCGGACTCGCCGAGGTCGAAGATGTCGTGCTCGCGCAGAACGGTGTCCACAAAGACTTCGGCCGCGGCGTGATTGACGTGCACGTACATGGCGACCACATGGTCGGCGAGCACGACGACCCTGTCCTTGAGAAGCATCGTCGGGTCGGTGACCAGCGTGCGCGTGTCGTGGTCGATCCCGCCGGAGCCGGCTCCGGGGACGGATTCATGGCGGTAGCCGGCGCGCTCGACCTCACCGATCAGGGTCTGCCACTTGCCGGCGTGTCCCTTCCCCACCGTCCACAACAGCTTGGCCGTCCCGTCACGCAGCGGGCTGTCCCCAGGCTGCACGGAGGCGGGCACGGTGTCTTCGCCTGTGGTCGTGTCCTGTTCGGACTGCCCGGTCGCACCGGTCCCGGGGTGGGGCTGTGCCGCAGGCAAGGGTTCACCGGGTGCCCCCGCGTGAGGACCGCCCTCGGTCCCGGCGGTGCTCGATACGGGCATCGGGGCGGGCTCTGCGAGGTTGAACAGCCCCATCTGCGGGTCGTCGGGCTGTTCAACCGGTTCCTGCTCCGCCGGCTGCTCGTCGACCGGCGCGGTGCTCGCGCCGCTGCTGTCGGTGAGCAGCCGGTACAGCTGATCGAAGGCCTGGACGTGATGTCGGGTGCCGTCGATCGACACCGGGCTGACGACCTCCACGCCCTGATCGGTGACCTGCCACAGCAGGATCAGGGTGGAGGTGCCCCGGTGCCACCGCTCGACCGTGCGGTCGTGCTCGTCGAAGGCCCGCTCGACGCGATGCCAGCCGAACTCGGCCGGGTCGAGGTCATCGGCGCCGGTCACACCGGTGGACGTCGTCCCGGACGGTGCGTCGGGAACTGCCGGGGACGGCAACGCCGGTGGGGCACCGATGTCGGCCAGCGACTCGGGCAACACCGCCAGGTCCAGTCGCGGTTCGGCGGCGTCACCGTCGAGAGGAAGCCGCCACACCTCCTGTTCACCGGCTTCTCCGCTGGTCGGGAACCGATATCCGGTCAGCTCAAGGTGGCCGTCGGCCACGGCCGGTCCGGTGTCCAACCGGAACGGCTCGCCGTCGCGGTCGAGCGTGTCGCCCGGCTTGAGGCTGGACGTCCTCTTGGATGCCGCCGGTCCGGAGGGCAGGTGGATGCTGAGCACGGCTATCCGGTCGAGGACCGCGGCGTCGTCCGCGGACAGGTTCTCCAACTCCTCGACCGGGACGAGGAGCTTCCTCGCCAGGCGTGTGGAGTCGCTGCGGCTGCGGCGCGTCGCCTTGCGCGCCGTGCCCGCCTCGCGCGCCGCACGGGCGGCGGCCAGAATCGTGTCCATCGCCCGGCTCTGGTAGTCCGACAGCTCTCGCACGACGTCGCGGGCAAGGTGCTGTTCACCGAGCGCGCCGAACCGGCTGAGGGCGTTCTCGAAGCCCTGGCGCGCGGTGGTGGCGTCGAGCAGGATGCGGCCGGCGGCGGGGGTGATGCCGGGCCGGACGAAGTCGTGCACCTGCTTCCAGGTCATCCGCCCCTGGTGGTGCTGCGTGGGGGTGTAGATGTCGATCGTGATCGACTTCGGGTCGTACTCGACGCGGGTGCCGTCGACTCCCGTGCCGCCGATGGGCGCGTTGCCGTCCGCGTCGCGGAACGGGGAGCCGAGCTCCTCCTGCTCGATGTCGTACACGAGGCGGGCGAAGGCAGGCCCGTCCAGGTAGGTGGACAACCCCCGGACGATGTCGGCCTCGGTCAGGGGTTCGTCCTCGGGCGCGTCGACGGGCGCGACGCCGGGGCTCTGCCGCACCCGTCGCGACGGCGCGGACGGCGCGTCGGCGTCGGGCAGGTCGAACCAGCCCGAGTCGGCCATGCCTTGCGCGACCTGCTCCAGGCGCTGGACGACCACTCCCATCCCGGCGTGGCGCTTGAGTGCCCGCCCCGCCGGATCGCCAACGCTGATCCGGGCCCTGGCCTCGACCGCCAGGGCACGCAGCATGACCGCGGTCCGGAACCCCCGGCCGGCGTCGACTTCCTTCTCCGCCCGCTGCTGCGGGTCGAACCGTCCACCGCGCACCAGAGCGGTGAACGAGTCCTTCAGCACCCCCAGGGCGAAGGGGTCCACGACCGCCAGCAGCGTCGGTGACACGGTGTGGCCCAGGAAGTCCCGCACCGGGTCCCCGCCGTCGCCGTCCTGCAACGCCGTGGCCGCGCCCTCGACGGTAAGGGCCGTCACCTGCTTGAACAGCGCGTGCGCCTGGGCCCGCGCCAACGTCATCGGGTTGCGGGCGATCCGCTCGATCCGGTCGCCGACGGCGCGCAACTGCTCGGTGAAGGTGCGGCCCTTGCGGTGGGTGCCCAGGGCCTCCCGCAGCGCCTCGGCGTCGGGTACCAGCGTGTCGACCAGGTCGGCCAACTGCCGCACCCGCACGGCGGTGTGCAGCGGGAACAGGTCCTCGTAGGCCACCCGGATCGCGACTTGGCGGGTCGGGAGGTCACCGCCGCTGGCGGCGACCAAGCGGGCGACTGCCAGGGCGACACGCGCCGGCGGGGTCGGCACCCCGTCGACCTCGCCGGGCAACCGGTCCTCCTGCTGCCGGGCCCACGCCCCGAAATGCTCGACACCGGCCAAGTCCGCAAGCTCGGGCGCGACGGGGAACGGTGTGCCGAGCAGGTCCACGGACGGCTGTTCCTGGCCGGGGACATCCGGGAACAGCTCGCGTCCCGCCGGGCGCGCCGGCGGTTCGTCCAGCGCGTCCGCAAGCGTGCTCGGATCGGGCTCGGCGCTCGCCTCGGCCGCGTCGCCGTGAGCCGCGACCTCGTCTCCCGGCTCTCGGGCATCATCGGCGGCGGCGCCCAAGGCCGGTGTCGTGGGGTCGGCGACCGCCTCCGGTTCCGCGGCCTCGCCGTGTCGGATGATGCCGTCGGCCACCGCGGTGGCCGTGCTCGCGAGCAGGGCGAAAGGTGTTTCGTCCGGGCCTTCCGCCGCGTCGGACGTTTCTTCGTCCCTCTTCGCCTGTTCGGCCAGGGAAAGCATCCAGTCGGCCAGGACATGCAGGGCCTCGGCGGTATCGGAGCCATGTCCGGCCTGCGCCAGGCGCCGGGCGTGGTCGTCGATATCGAGTCCGGTGCCGGTCGCGTGCGCGGCCAGGGCGTCGTAGACCACCCCCACGGCAGGGTGGTCGACGTCGTGACGATCCAGGAGCAGCGCGCTGCCCAACCACAACAGCCCCACCCTGTCGCGGCCGGCTCGCGCCGCGAGGAACGCGCCACGGAGCGCGATGAAGGAGGAGGGATCGGCCAGCTCGCTCGAGGCGATAAGGTGCTCCGGACTGCGCAGCACGGCAAGCACGTCGGGCTCTCGCCGCGCCGGGCGCTGTTCGAGGGCGAGGACCTTGAGCACGGTGTCGGGCTCGACCTCGGCCCACGCCAGCAGTTTGCCGCGCTTGTCGGGCTCGTCCCGTTCGATGGCGATGACCATCTGGCCCACGACCCGGGAAACCCGGACGTCGAGGACCACTCCGCGGGTCAGCCCGCGCTGGTTGACGTGCCAGCCCTCGGGGGCGTCGCCCGCGCGGATCTCCACGTACGAGCCCACGCTGTTCAACGGCAGGGACGGGTCGCCCTCGATCAGGCGTTCCAGCGCGGTGCGCGCCTTGTCGAGTTTGAACTTGCCGTTCCTCGCAGGTCGCCCGGCACTGGCCGCCACCGCGCGCCGGTACAGCTCCCGGTCGTGTTCGGCCAGGTGCGCGAACCCCTCGGGGAAGTCCAGGTACTTGTGTCCCTTGGGTGCCTTGCCTCCCAGGACGAACGACACCCACGGCCGCAGGCTGCGGTCGTTGTCGCCCAGCAGCCAGGTCACCAGCTGGTCGCGGTCCTCCGCCGGGATGTCGGGCAGTGGCGGTGCGAGCGGGATCGGCGCCTCGCCGACGGTGAAGTACCAGTCCTCCTGCACCGCGTCCGCCGCGCGGACGGCGATCTGCGCCTGGCTCCCGTCGGGCTCCTCGGCGAACGCGGCGACCAGATCGTCGGGGTGGTCCACCGTTTGCACACGCCACCGGCCCGGTAGCCGCGTGGGACGCGCGATCCCGTACAGACCGGCGTGCTCGACGAACCTGCGCAGCGCCTCGGCCGTGAGGAACTCGCCCTCCCGCCACCGGTTGTCCTCGAACGGTCCATACAGGACAGCCGCCCACGTCAACGTCCGGTGCCCCTCCTCGGGAGGGGTCACGGCGAGACTCAGGGACACGTCGTGGCGACGCCAGTGCCCGGTGACCACGCCCCCGAACTCCTCCTGGTTGGCCTCCAGCAGGTGCCAGTGGTGCTGCTCCAGGAGGGCGGGGACCTCGGTGAGGCCTGCGATGAGCTGGTAGCCCTCCTCGTCGTAGCGTCGCTCGATCTCCGCCGCCGTCAGGTCCGGCGCCGCCTCCGACGCGGTGGTGCCGGCGCTCGCCTCCTCCACGACCGGGGCGTTGTCGACGGGCGGCACGGGCAGTGTCGGTGCAAGGCGCTCGGCGCGCTCCAACCAGTGCAGGGCCTCGTCGTCGCGAGCGCCGTGGCGGGCCATGCGGATGGCCGTGTCGAGGTGTTCGCCCACGCCGCGCCGGTAGGACGGGCCGGTGAGGGTGTAGGGCAGCAGCCGGGCCACGCGCTCGGCCCAACCGGGCACGGAGGTCGGCACGCCCAGTGCCTTGGCGTGTTCGGTCTCCTGGTCGACAGGCACGTTCTGCCGGTAGTTGTCCAGGTAGAAGTGGGCGCGGGGAAGCCCGAAGGTTGCGCCGGTGCCCGTGATGACGTTCAGGCTCTTGTCCGGCCACGTCAGCACCGGCGTGGCGGGCGCGGCGGGTTCGGCGAGCGTGATCCACCACCGGTCACCGATCAGGTCGACGCGGGCGGACAGGCCCGACTCGCGTGCGCGCACGACCAAGGGATCGGTGTCGATGACGGGCTGATCGGGGCCGCGCGGCGGCACGACGACGGGTACGTGGTCAGATGTGGCCGCTTCCGCCATGGTGTCGCCGTCATCGGCGGTCACCGACGGCCGGCTGTTCAGGGCGCTGACCACGAGGTCGGCCAGGCGATTGCGGGTCAGGCGCAGCGCGGTGGCGATGTCGTCCATCAGCTCGTCAGCGCGCTCGTCGTCCATCGCCGCCAGCAGTTCGACGACACGGGGAACGGCATCGGTGCCGCCGGGCGCCTGGGCGTCCAGCCACGCCTCCACGACGAACGCCGCCATCGCGCCGGGTCGCGTTCCCAGCCTGGTGTCCAGCCGGTTGACGCGGCCGACCGCGTGTTCCAAGCCGACATCGACCAGCAGTCGCGCCACCTCGCGCCCGGCGCCGACCTGACCTTCGACCTCCTGCAGCCTGTCGGCGAACACGGCGATACGGGACTCGACCAGCACGTCGAGCGCGGGATGGGTGTAGCGGGGATCGAAGTAGGCCGCGATCAGCTCCTCGGACGACCGGACCTTGGCGAACTCGGCGGCGTCCATGTCGTCGGGGAGGATGGTGGCCAGCAGGTCCGCGTGGCGGCGGACACCGAACTCCGTGGCCCTGAGAGCCGCCTTCACACCGGGCCCGTCGCCGTCCAGGCCCACCGCCCGCTGCTGTCCGGCAGGCAGGACGCGGTCGAGCAGGTCCCAGTGGTGCGGGGTGACCGCTGTGCCGAGAGTCGCCGCCGGCAGCAGCCGCTGCTGCGGGCCGGCGGCCCTCAGCGCGGCGACGTCCATCGGTCCTTCGATCACGACGGGCAGTGCGTGGCCGATGAGGTCGCGCTGCTCCCACAGGCCGAACAGCAGCGAGGACTTGTCGAACAGTGGTGTGGCGCGGGTGTTGAGGTACTTCGGCGTGACGTTGTCGTACAGGGCGCGCCCGGTGAACCCGGCGATGCGGCCCTGCTCGTCGCGGATGGCGAACACGATCCGGTCGCGGAAGAAGTCCTGCACGCCCTTGCCGGTGTGGCCGGCAACCCCGGCGTCGACCATGTCCTGGTCGCGGTAGCCGAGCGTGCGCAGGTGCTCGACCAGGACGGTGCGCTGGTGCGGGGCGTAGCCGATGGTCAGCCCGACCCCGCTGCCCGCGCGGCCACGGGCGAGGGCCACCTTCTCCGCACCGCCCAGTCGGTCCTCCAGGTAGCGGCGGGCGGTCCTGGACTGGTCGTACTGCCGTTCGAACCAGTCGGCCGCCGCCTGGTTGATCGCCGCGTACCGGGCCAGCAGGCGCTCGGCGGTGATCGACGCCGGGTCTTCGATGTCCGCCGCGGCCGTCGGGAACGCCTGATCCTGCTCCTCGGCGAGACGCGACGGCGTGGCCGCTGCAGGGCCGGTGGCGAGTGTGGTCTCGGCGGTGGGCGATGGTCCCGCCGTCGGCGTCGGCATGGTGCTCACCGCCGCGTCGACAACGGCGTCTGCTTCCACGGCAGTCCGCGCGGCGGCGTCGCCCTGTGCGGTAGCCGATTGCTCCCGAATCGCGACGCGGAGGTTGTCCCAGTATTGCCGCTGGACAGGGTCGGCGATCTCGGCAGCGTCGAGCAGCTCCAGGGACCGCACCAGGTCACCGTCGGAGTACGCGGCCACGGCCTGCTTCTCGATCTCCTTGCCGCGGCGTTCCTGCTCGGCGCGCTCGGCGGCGTTGCGGGCACGGATGGCCGCGTCGTCCGGTGGCCGCCGATGACGCAGCTCGGGGTGGTCACCGAGATGGTTGTTGATCCACTCCCACTCCCGTTCCGAGCCGTTGAGCAGGTTCGGCGACTCGGTGAGGAAGCGCCCCACGTCCGGCGCGATCGACGCGTAGGCCGCCGCGTAGTCGCCGATGACCCGCAGCACCTGCTGTTCGCGCTCAGGGGTCAACCGGTGGCCGCCCACGGCCTTGTCCACTCGCGCCTCGGCCGCGCGCATCCAGTTCTCGGCTTCGTCCAGGTCGCCGTCGACGACGGCGTGGTGCGCGTTGTCCAGGAGTGCGCTCACCTCTGGCAGGTAGTGCGAACCGACCACCGCGTACGGGGCCAGGTTGGCGACCCGCCGTGCCCAATCCGTCATCGCAGCCGGGGCGGCGAACAGCTCCTCGGGCACCGACTCGCGGTAGCGGGCCAGGTAGTCGGCCACGGCGGACAGCGGCATGGGACGTGCCGCGCCGTCGACCACCTGCCCGGTGTCGACCGAGTACGACAGCGCCGGCGGGATCGGCAGGTCGGAGGCGTGCCGCTCGCGCACGGTGATCCACGCCTTGTCGGCGACGCGGACCACCCGCACGTCCAGCCCGTGGGGATCGGCCTGTTCCCGCCACCAGGTCAGCGACGGCTGCGAGACCGTGGCCTGGGCCGTCTGCGGCGTGGCGTCCCGTGGCGCGGTCTCTCGGCGCGGCTCGGGCGTTCGGGACGCCTCGGTGTCGGATTGCGCGGGCGCGCGCCGGCGCACGTCGGCCAACACCCCCGTCAGTGCCTGGGCCTGCGTGATCGGCGGGATGCGGCTGTTGAGCAGCACCACGTCCAGGTCGTCGTGCACCTCATGGTGGAGGCGTTCGCGCCGGGAGCCGGGCCGGAAGTGCCGCACGACCAGGCCGTGCCCGGCGAGCGCGCGGGTCAGGACGGCATTCCACCGGTTCACCACCCGCGCGAAGTCCTCGCCGTCGTTGCCGCCGTACCGGCGGCCGGTGCGCGGGTCGGTGCTCATCATCTCGTGCGCGGGCAGCCAGGTGTCGGTCTTGCCCTTCTCGCCCTGGGCATACAGCTCCAGCAGCCGGTCCACGTCCGCGCCGGTGATCGAGGTGTCGGGCAGGAGCCGGTCCAACGCCACATCGGCCTCGAGATCGAACCCGCTGGAGGCGGGCAGCCGCAGCAGCAGCCGGGTGTCCCGCTCGATCACCGGGTCGGGGCGCCACCCGTCGGTCTCGGACGTGGCGTGCACGGTGCCCTGCCGCCGCTGGGCCAGCGCGTCGGTGAGGATGGACGCCTGGGTGCCTGCGGGCAGTCGGCTGTTGAGCAGCAGCACCCCGAGGTCGTCGTGCACCTCGTGCTGGGTCGTGATGCTCTTGGCGTTGGAGCGGAAGTGCCGCACAGTCATCCCGTGCTTGGCCAGTTCCAGTGCCAGGGCGGCGGTCCACCGGCCGATGACGCGGTTGTAGTCGGGATGGGGTGCCGAGTAGTAGTGCGACGGCGACAGCGGGTCGGTGTGCAGCAGTTTCCACTTGGGCAGCCAGGACTCGGTGTCGTCGGGATCCCCTTGGGTGTGCAGGTCCAGCAGCTGCTCCAGTTGCCAGCCGGTGACGCGGTTGTCGCTCATGGCCTGGGACAGCGCCCGATCGGCGTCGGGATCGAGCGTCGTGCGCTTGGGAAGGCGCTGCGCCAGGGCGAACTCGGCCGGGTCGACCCCGGCGTCCTCGGCGCCGAACAACGCCAGCGGCTCGTCCTCCGGCGCTTCGTCGCTTCCGGCCGACGTCGGCAGGGCTTCATCGGGCTCGCGGCGGACGGGGGTGATCGAGGTGGTGTCGGTCGGGCCGGTCTCCGCTTGCCCGGACGGCGTCTGGACTGCCGCCGCGTCGGTGACCGTCGCGGCGGGTTGCTCCGCAGAAGCAACCGGTGACGGCGGTTGGGCGGGGGTGGACGCTGCTGCGGTGGTCAGTGCGCTCACCAGGTCACGACGCAGGTCGTCGGCGCGGCGCGCAGCGTGCCTGATGCTGTCCATCAGCAGGTCGCGGATCTTCTCGCCGCCGTCCGGGGCGTCAAGCCAGGCGGTGTCGATCTCGACCCGGTAGTGGTGGCCGTGGTCCTTGGCACCCAGCTCGGCCGACACCGCGCCCTCCTCGGCGGTGAAACGGATCACGGTGTCGCCCAGGGTCAGGTGGTCGCTGAACAGCAGGACGTTGGCGGGCTTGCCTTGCGCCTGGGACGGGCGCAGGCCGTCGCGGGCGCAGCGGGCGAAGAACAGCAGCGCCGGGGCGGTGGTGAACTTGTTGAGCTGGTCGGAGATAACGGCGCCCGGAATCACGAACCGCTCGTTGCGCGAGATCAAGGCTGCTGCGGCGGCTTGGGCGACGAGGTCGAGCGTGACGGAGTCGGCCCACCAGCGGGCAGCCTGCTGCCACTGCTGCTCGTTGTCGCCGTTGCGCTCCAGCAGCAGCGTGCGGGCCTGCTCCGCGAGCCCTTCGCGGTGCTCGGTCACCTCGTCGAGCAGCGCCGACAGTTCCAGGGTCTGCTCAAGGTCCGGCAAGCTGCGGTCGGTGACGATCTCGCGCGCATCGTGGTCGATCCGGCTGTCGATCTCACCGCCGTCGGGAGCGGTAGCAGGCGTCCAGAGGTAAGCGGCGGCGGTCAGTGCCTGCCGGATCTCGCGCCGCAACTCGGCGTGCTGCTGACGGAACCGCTTCTGCCGTTGCTGTTCGAGCTGTGCTTCGCGGCGCAGCGCTTCGTCATCGGCTTTCGCCAGACGGCCGGGCAGGAGTCCAGGCGCTGGGACCACCTGCCACTCCGGCAGACGCTCCACGACGCTGTCGGGCAGCTGACCCGTTTCCAGGCGCACCGGCATGCCGGCCAGCACCAACCCGGTCATCACCTCGTCGATCCGGAAGACCAGCCGGTCGTGGAAGCGTGCCAGGCGGTGTCCGTCGAGGGTGACCGCGCGGGTGCGCGGCAGCGTCCACGCCATCGGTGCCCTCTGCTCCGGGATGGACTGCCCCGGAGCCCACCCGGCTTGTGTGGCCGCCAGCACCGGCTCGACATCGAGGTCGGCCGGGACCAGCAGCCTCAGCCCGTCGTGGTGGGAGAAGTGCACGACCACGACCGGGTCGGGTCCGACGCGGACGTCGTCTGCCCCTGGCGCGAGGGCCGGTTCGTCACCGCGCGCGTCGAGCGGCGAGGCGGGGTCCGGCGCGGTGAACGGTGGAGCGGGTGTGATCAACGACGGCGCGGTCTGTGCCCGGACGTCGGGCGTGTCCTCGGGGGCCACGGCTCGTCGCGGGCTGGGCGCGGGTGCCGCGGTGGTCGCCGAGGCCGGGGTGAAGTCGTGGATCCAGGACAGCGACCCCAGTTCCAGCCGCAGTTTGGCGCGGGTGACGGTGACGTAGGACAGCCGCAGTTCCTCGGGCTCGGGAAGCACCGTGTTGCCCTCGTCGTCGACGGTAGGGCCTTTGAAGTCGTCGGCGATCTTGACCCTGTCCCACTCGCGGCCCTTGGCCTTGTGCGCGGTGGACACGATCAGCTGCGGCTTGAGGTCCTCGGCGGTGGCGTGCTCGTCCACCAGGTCGTCGGCGAGGCGGATCAGCTCCTCGGGGCCGTACTTGTCGACCATCTTCACGAACGCACGCAGCGACTTGCCTTCGTCGTTGTCGTCGACGAAGCGGCGCACGTCCGACCAGGTCCTGAAGTTCTTCAACTCCGGGTGGCGGGTGCGTCGACCGCGTTGCAGGGCCTGGGCTGCCTTGGCGATGTCCTTGAGGTCGTCGCCGCCGCCGACCAGGGCGACGCGCCTGCCGGCCTCGAAGCCCTCGACGACCGCGGCGACCGCTCCGGCGTTGGTGCGCGCGAGCACCGCGTCGGGGTCGGGCACGGGCTCCAGACGGGTGTCGAGCGCCGGATTGCCCTCCAGCCGCAAGTCGGAGCCGAGCAGTTCCAGGAACTGGTTGCCCAAGTCCTGCACGGCGGTGCCGAAGCGCCAACTCTTCGTCAGATCGAGCACCGCGTCGGCGGGCCAGCCGGTGAGGAAGTCACGGGCGCCGCGGAAGCCGTAGATGGACTGGTAGGTGTCGCCGACGACCACGGTCTGCGCGGTGTGGGCCTGCACCAGGGCCGCTTGCAGCCCGTTGACGTCCTGCACCTCGTCGAAGAAGATCACCTGGCCCGGCAGGGTCGGGTTGCCCAGCGCCCAGATCTTGAGGTAGTCGTCGTGGGTGAACGCGAGCCTGCCCTGTGGGGAGGTCTTGTCGGCCCAGATGCGCCGGGCGTAGTCGAGCACCAACGCTTCCAGGTCGCGGGAGCGGGCGTCGATCACGGTGGCGGGCAGGTGGCCGCGGCCGATCCCGGCGTCCGGGCTTTCCCGGAAGTTCTTGACGGTGGCCAGGGCCATGCCGGCGAAGCGTCCGACGGTGTGGTCGGCGTCCGGATCGCCCGCGAGGAGACGGCGGGAGGTCTGGTCGAGGCCGAGGCCCAGGTCGCGGGCGACGTCCTCGGGCCACCCGTCCTTCTTCGCGATCGTGGCGTTGATCTTGTCGGCGTAGCGGGGGTCGTTGCGCAGGGCCTGGCGGGCGAAGGCGTGCATCGTGTCGGCGATCACGTTGGACCCGAAGGCTTCCTGCGCCTCGTCCGCGATCGACCGGTTGAACGCGACGTAGACGATCGTCGTCTCCGGGGCGTGTCGCTCCAGCCATGCCGCCAGCAGCCGCAGGGTCGTGGTCTTGCCGGTGCCGGCCAGAGCCCGCACCGCGACGTCCTGGCCGGCGGCGTAGGCGTCGATGATCGCCTGCTGCTGCGGGGTCGGCGGGAACGTCGGACCGCTCCGCGCCGCGCGCCGCTCGGCCACCTGCTCGTCCAAGGCGCGCAGCGTCTCGCGCAGCGCCTGCACCGCCTCTTCCCTGGTGACCCTGCGCCGGCCGGGAACGTACTCCCATCCGTTGAGTTCACGGGTGTACTTGAACCCGTTGTCCAGCAGCGCCGCGCGCAGCGTTTTGGGATCGTCGGGCTGGGTGCCGGACACGATCGCTGTGTCGCCGGTGACCCGGATGCCGATACGGCGTGTCCACGGTCCCGGACGCGCCACGACCGTGAAGCCGTGCGCGGGCGTCGCGCCGGGTGTCGGAGCACCGACGGGTCGCGGGTCGCCGGGCGTGTCGTCCTGCGGCACGGCGGCCGTCGGCACCGGTGCGGGCACGGGCGGGGCCGCAGGCAGGTTGCGTGCCTGCCACTCCTCGAACCGGGTCAGCACCCGCTGCGGCAGGTCACGGATGTCGAACCGGACCTCGAACCCGGCGTCGGACAGGCGCTTGGCCGCTCCGGTGAGCTTCCTGACCAGTCGGCCGTGGAAGTTGACAAGGCTGCGGCCGGTGCGATTCTGGTCATGGCTCTTGGGCAGCACCCAGGCCCTGGCGGCACCGTCGGGACTGTTGCGCACCTGCCGCCATTTCCATCCGGCGCGTTCCGGTTGCAACGTGTCGAAGATGTCGTCCGTGTCGGCCGTACCGAGGATCAGCCCGCCGGCGGCGGTGCTGAAGTGCACGGTCAACACACGGGTCTGCTCCGCCGATCCGTCCGCCGCACCGGTTGCCGCTTCAGGCGCGTCTGCCTTGTCCGGCCCGCCCGGTTCGTCGCGGCCGTCGACGGTCGCGTCGGCTGCTTGCGCGGGTACCGGCTGGTGCGGGATGTCGACTGTGGATGGCCGCACGTCCGCGGCGTCGACGGGCGTCGCGGGGGTGTCGGTGGGCGCGTCTGGTGCCGCGGAAGGCGTCTGGATGCCCGCGCGCAGCCCGAGAGGTGTCGCCGGGAGCCGGCGGCCGTCCAGCACGGCCTTGCCGAGCACGTCGTCGCCGGCGTGGATGAGTTCCAGCCGCTGTGTGCCGCGTTCCCAGATCAGTTCGTACGCGTACGGCTTCGGCTCGGGAAAGCGCCCCTTCTCCACGGTCGCCGTGTGCCGCCAGCCGTGTTCCAGCAGCAGCGGCCGGATCCGGTCCAGGTGCGCGGGCAGCGTGTCGGAGCTGATGGGCAGGTGACGGGCGACCGCGCGGACAGCGGCTTGCCGCGCCTGCCGCATCGTCCCGGCTGCGGTCGTGACGGTCTCGACCACTACCAGGCGGGCCGACGGGCCGGCGGCTCTCACCCGGTGCACCGCGCCGGGTGCCGACTCCGACGACAGTGCCAGCGACAGCCCTCCGGCGATCTCGCGGGACGCGTTGATCCGCAAGCGCCCCCAGACCAGTTCGCCGGTGCTGCCTGTGCGGGAGCCGACCAGCCTCGACCAGTCCTCGTCCACGTCCAGTGCCCGGCCGAGTTCGCCGGTGCCGGGATTGCGCGTCCGCACGACCTCGTTCTCGATGGACGACGCGACGTGGCTGATGTGCCGCAGTGCGGTCGCGGTGGCCAGCCGGTCGCGGATGAACTGGCCGATCGGGCTTTGAACGCCTGCCGTCCGCAACGCTTGGACCACTGTCTTGAGGTCGTCCAGGTCCGCGGTGAGCGTGGGATTCTCGACCAGCAGCGCGTCGATCACGGCCTGTGCCGTGTCGTCGTGGAGGTGCTTGCGCAGGTCACCGACCCCGTCCGCGAGGGCGAGCAGTTCGTCCTCGCCCGACCAGGACGGGTCGGTGTGCAAGGTCCGGCTGGTGTGGTCGAGGCGGCCCACGCCGACGCCGGCGGTGTTGGTCCAGGTGTAGCCGGCGTCGGTGATCTCGGCATGGAGCAGATCACGCGTCGCGTCCGGAGTCGCCCCGCTCACGGTGCTGAGCACGACCTCGGCGGTGTTGCGCTGGTCGTCGCTCAGGACGGTGGCGTCCTGGACGTCGACGGCGTCTTCTTCCACCGCGACACCTTCGGGGCGGGGCTTGTCCCGCACGGGTGTCGCGGCCTGGGTGGCGTGGTCCTGTCGTTCGTGTCCGGGGGCGTGACCCGACGACCGTTCATCGGCTGCGGCCGTCTCGGGAGCGATACCGGCGGCTTCGAGGACCTGGTGCAACTCCGGTTCGGTGATCCTCGGATTGGTGCCGTCGAGCACGCCGGGGCGTTCCTGGACCCAGGTGATCACACCCGCGGACGAGATCCCCGCTTCCAGCACGACGAACCTGGAGGTGATCGTGTCCGCCGGCCGGAACCACTCGATGACGAATTCCTGCGGGGCCAACTCGGGGCGGGCTCCGTCGAGGTAGGAACCGCCACGTTCCTTCACCTCGCCCGTGCGGTCCAGGCCGTGGTCACGCAGGATCGCCTCGACGTGGCCCAGGGTCGGCCGCTCCGGCCTCGGCGGTGCCGGAGCCGGGTCGGGCAGGTCGCGGGGCTGCGGCGGGACCGGTGGTGCGCTGTTCCAGGCGTCGAGGGCCTGCCGGAGTTGCTCGGCGTCGGGTGCCACCGTCACGCGGTCGGCGTCGTCGAGGTCCAGCACGTCGAAGGTGCCGTCGGCGAAGCGGACGACGTGTTCGTATTCCCGCTTGGGCGAGGTCTGTCGGTGGGGGAAGTGCGCCACCTGTGCGGTCACCTCGCCGACCCGCGCCCGGCCGTCGTAAACGGTGTCGGCGCGCGGGGTGAACAGCAGCGCGGTGCCGGGCGCGATCCGCCGTACCCACTCCGCCGTGGCGTCAGCCGTGTCGATGACCGTGAAGTGGTCGACGTAGCCGGTGTACCGCAAGGGCTCGGGAAGGCTCACCCAGCGACCCATGCCCGGGTCGTGTCCGGCCGTGATCGCGTCGGGGTGCGCCGCGAACCGCACGTCGAGCCGCGCGCCGTCGCCGAGCAGTTGCAAGGCTGTGCCGTCGTCGAACGTCAGCCGATGGATCTGCCTGGTCAGGCTGCGGGTGCGCCGGCCGTACTTGACCGGGTACTGGATGGTCCGCGGCCCGCTCTCGACGACCCGGCGGGGTTCGCCGTCGACCCGGACCACGTCGCCCGGCGCCACCTCCGACGCCGGGCGCCCCAGGCTGAATCCCTCGGTGTCGGTGATGCCGCCGGGCGGCAGCGCCACCGTCGGCTCGCGTAGGCCGACGATGCGGAACCCGTAGGCCGCGGCCCACGCCTCGGCCACCAGGTTGACCGCGTCGGTGAACGTGCGCCCATCGGCGTCACGCCACCCATAGGACCACACCGCCCAGTCCGAGGCCGCGAACGGCGCGGGGTTGCCCTCGTCGTTGCGCAGCGCGACCAGACGCGCCGCGAGGTCGTCCGCCTGCTCCTGGCTCACGCGCGGCGCCACGCTGCGGTCGCCCCGGTAGAAGGACTTCCCGCCGATGACCGTGACGCCCGCGGCGGTGGTGATCTTCCATCGCGAGGTGTCCGTGTCGTGGACGCGCAGCCCACCCGGTGGCGTGGTCGCGGCGATCTCGCGGGCCCACGCGACCGCGTCGACCTGCTTCTCCCACGCGGTGAACTCGTCGGCGACGGCGCGGGCGCGCAGACGTCGATGCGCGGCCACCGTCCGCAGGTGGGCGTAGTCCTCCGGCTCGACGGCCGTGACGTCCACGCCCGGCGCGGGCTCCGGCGCGTCGGCTGGTTGCTGCTGTTCGACGGGCGTGGCGACCCGGTCGGGGCCCGGCTCGGTCTTCTCGGCCCGTTCGGGTCGGGCCGGAGGTGTTGCCCGTGGTTCGTCGGGCGCGGGCGTCGCGTCCAGGGCGGGACCGAGGCCGTGCGCGGTGTCGACCACGACGTTGCGGGCCAGGGCGAGCCAGTGGGTGGCCTGCGGGGTCTGGTCCAGGACGTAGCCCGCGACCGTGTCGTCCACGCCCGGGTCCTCGGCTGCCGAGGTGATGGCCCGTTCTTGCAGGAACTCGCCGAGCACGTGCTCGGCGAACTCGTCCGCCTCGGAAGTGCGGGCCAGCTCCAACACGGTCTCGTCGGTGGCCGCCGCGCCGATCCAGTCGCGCAGCAACGCGGCGTGAGCCGGGTCGCGCGGCAACCCGAGATCGTTCATGAGGTGGCCGATCAGCCGGGGCAGGTCGGCGGCGAGGTCACGTTCGGTGCGGGCCCGGACGAACGCCGAGGCGATCCGAGTCACCTCGGCCGCGAACTCGGGTTCGTTCGCGAACCGGCGCGCCGGCGCCAGGGCCTCGGGCACGACCGCCTCGTCACCGGCGGAGCCCAGGGCGGTCAGCGGCACGGTGAAGACCCTGGTGATCTCGCCCGGCAGCATCGCCCACAGGTTGTCGGGGGTGTTGCGCACGGTCGCCCGCACCGCACCGGACATCGACAGCCCGACCAGCTCGCCGACCAGCCACCCGGCCTGCGGCTCGTCCAGACCCACGACGTGGCGCAGCTCGCTCGACACGGCCGCCACGTCCCACGGCTCGACGGTGTCCCGGTCGGTGGTGCCCGTCGGCCTTCCCCCGATCTCGTGGTGCTCGCCGTCGGTCGTCCCGGTCGCGGCGTCGAGTGCGGCGTCGGATGTGTCGGCTTCGACCGCAGGCATGGGGTACGCGGCGGAAAGGCCGACGTCGCGCAGGCCGCGGACGTGGTCGAACACCACGTGACGGGCCAGGTCGTGCCACAACCGGGCGTAGCGGTCGTCGAAGACGTGGTCGGGCAGCAGCGTGTTCAGGCGGGTGGCCTCGTCGAACGCGGTCCAGGACGTGTCGATGAGGTGGCCGGTCAGGACCTGGCCGAGCCTGCCCTTGTCGTTGTTCAGGGCCGTCTGCCGGATTCCGGGGTCGTTGGCCGCTTGGGTGATCCAGTCCCGCAACCACACGGCGTGCTGTGGCTCGACCGCAAGCCCCATGTCGGCGGCGTGGTGCTCGATCAGCTGGGGCAGCGGCGCGCCGAGGTTGCGCAGCAGGCGCCCGACCATGACCTCCAGGGCGAGCTGCCGGACCCGCGCGGCGAAAGGCTCGTCGCGATACCGCCCGGACACGACTGCCACCGCCTCCGGGAAAGACGACTGACGTCCGTGGTTCTCCCGGTCTCTGGTCGGTTCCAGCAGGTGACGGCCCAGCACTGTGCCGATCTCACCGACCAGCCGGTGCTGGACGTCGCCGGCATTGATCGCTGCGGTGAGCTCGCCGGCGTGGTCGCGAACGGTGTCGTGCACCGTGTCGGCCAGTGATACCCGCACGAACACCCGGTTCATCCACTCGGCTTGCTCGGCGGTGATACCCAGCTCTTGCACGAGGTCGGCAGGGCGTAGGGCGCCTCTGTGGGCGAAGTCGATGCCCGCCGGTTCCGGCACGGCCGAGTCGAGCCGGACAGCAGGCTCGCCGCCAGGCGCGGAAGCGGTGGGCGAGTGGGCGGGCTGCGGGATGGGCAGTGCCGCGGCCACGATGTTGACGGCGTCCAGCAGGCGCTGCTGAGCGGTCTTGGCCGCCGTCGCCACCGTGGCCCGCATCACTCGGTCGCCGTTGTCGAAATCTGCCTCCACCTCGTACAACATGTGGCCGGCGTCTGCGGCGGCAAGGTGAAGCAACCAGCGTCCGCCTCCCTGACGCGACGCGCCGATCTCCATCTCGCCCCAACGGGCCCAGACCTGGCTGTTGCGCCGGCTCAGCGGCAGCCAGCCGAGTTCAGCGACTGACTCTTCCCGGCCGTTGAGCAGCCGCAGTCGGGCGTCCTTCGTGGACGGCGCTGCGGCGGCGATGCGGCGCAGCGCAGCGACGTCGCGCAGCGCCCCGAGGACGGCCCACTCTGCGGGACCACGGACTCCGGCTTCCGTGATCGCCCGCCGCAGTTCGTCGCCATGGTCCTCGTCATGCACGTCGTGAGCCGTGAGGATGCCCTCCACCGCAGCCTCGGCCGCGTCGCGGTTGACTTCCTCTCGAATGGCTTGCAGGAAGGGCAACAAGTCGCGCAACTCGTCGGCCGGCGGCAGTCCGGCTCGGGAGAACACGATGCGCTCCGTGTTGTCGACGGTGCCGTACTCGACGTCTGCCGACCGCAGGTAGTAGTAGTTCGCACGCTCGATCTCCTCGACCGCGTTGCGCAATGTGTCGACGGCGTCGGGTCCTGCGAGCTGTTGAAGCGTCCGTTCCCGCAGCCACACGTCACTTGCGGTCGGGCTGTCGTCACCCGGAGATCCCGGGGGCGTGCCGTCGGTACCGGTGGCGTGTGTGGGCGCAGGATCGGGAAGGTCATTCCCGAGTGTCGTGGTCGGGGCGGTTTCCGGCACGCTCGCGGGCCGGCGTTGTGAGGCGGGCTGGAGCGGCCAGGTGAGCGAGCCGGTCTCCATGACCTCGGTCAGGTGGTGGCGCTCCAACCGGGCGCCGTCGACCTTGTAGACCATCAGGGGGCCCTGGTCGCCGGTTTCCGTGCCGATGTCGACCTGGTGACCGGTGGTCTCCGCCCACTCCCGTAGCAACGTCGGCAGGGACTTGCGGGTGTGTTCGGCCCGCGCACGGGCCGCGCGTGCGGGCCGGTCCCGTCCAGGCGGGGCAGAGCCGGGTCGCGTAGGCCGCGGTCCGGCGGCGCGACCGCCGGTCGCCGCGGGTGTCGTCGCGGGTGTCGTCTCCGACGGACGCGCCGGTGCGCTGTCGCGCGGAGGCATGTCGGCAGGCCGGGTCGGGGTGGGCTCGGCCGAGGTGGGATCCGGTTCGGCATGCGGCACCTGCTGCGGCGTGATCTCCTCCCACATCCCGTCGACCACCGTCGGGACGGCCTCGTCGTCGATCGGCATGTCGACGTCCTGTCCGCCGCCGCGCGAGTCCGCTTTCCGGCCGCGCTCGCTGCGGTCGGGGGAGCCGATCTGCAACCAGACCTTCAGCGACTTCTCCAGCGACGGGTGCTTGTCGACGCTGACCCGGTCGACGATCGCCACGTACCAGCCGGCGAAGCGTTCGGCGGCCTCGTCGCGGAACCCGTTGACGCGCGCGAACGACGTCGCGTGTTCCTGCACCTCGCGCATGAGCGCGGCGTGAGCCTCGATCCGCTGGGCGCGGGCGATGGCCTCGGGCGAGTCCGCGGGCAGGTTGGGGTCGACGAAGTCGTCGAAGGGGTCGGCCAGTTCGGCGATCAGTTCGAGGCGTCGTTTCGCCACCTCCTCCCGCCGCTGCTGGAGAGGGAACGGTTTGCCCACCTCCTGCTCGGCGGCGGACAGGTCCTGCTTGGCCTGCTGGATGTTGTCCTCGGTGACGAGGACCGCGTCCGGCAGTTCACGCAGTGCGTTCTCCAGCCGGGTGATGATGCCGTGCCTGTCCGGCAGTTCCGCGCCCTTCAACCAGACTTCCGGTATGGACTCGGCGAGTTCGGGAAAACGCAGTAGGATGCCGTTGTCCCAGAAGGAGCTGCGGTTCATCGCGGCTTCGAAGTCGAACCCTCCGAGGCTTCCCAGTGCGACGGTCCGCCACCGGGCGCCGAGGCGGGTCGATGCCCATTCCTGCATCAGCGTGGCCTTGAGCGACTCGGCGGCCTCGGCGCGTTTGGTGTGGTGCTCGCCGGCCAGGGTGATCGCGAAAGCGTCACCGCGGGTGTCGACCAGCCGCGTGAGCTGTTCCTCCTGCCGGGCCTTGAACCGTTCCAGGCGTGGAATGGTCTCGGCGGCTTTGGCGATCTCGTACTTGAGCCGTTGCTGGTTGCGGTGGTGGGCGTCGGCCTGCCGGGACAGACGCTTGTATTCCTGGTCGAGTTCGGCCTTCTCGCGGTAGCGACGGTCTCCGGTGGCCGCCGCCATCACATCCGCCAGGTCGATCGCCTCGTTGTCGTCGAGCATGCGGCTGCGGGCGGGCTTCTCGTTCGAGTACAGCGGTGCGAACATGTTGAGTTTCTGGAGTGCGATCTCGTGCTTCTTCGCGTCCATCGACGGCGAGGTGACCGCCCTCGTGTATCCGGCCTCCGCGTTCTGGTTGTGCTGCCGGAAAATGCGACCCTGGTTCTGCGGACTGATGTCCGCACGCCAGTGGCCGTGCAGTTCGTAGCCGTCGGTCGCACGATCCTGGATGTTGAGGCCCGCGCCCATCTTCGAGGACGAGCCGATCAGCACCGACACGGAGCCGTCGCGCGCCAGCGCGTAGAGGTTCGCTTTGCGTTCGGGCGAGTTGCCCGCCTCGTGGATGAAGCGGATCGAATCCGCGGGCATGCCCCTCCGGACCAGGAGGTCTTTCAACTCGTCGTAGACGTTCCACCCCCTGCCGGGGGTGGACAGGTCGCAGAACACCAGGATCAGGCCGCCGCGGACGGGGTGTTCGGTGCCGTCGCGGCGAAGGTAGACGTTGTCCTTGTTCGCCTCCCACTGCTCGTGGATGTCGTCGGCGACGACGTCGATCTTCTGCGGTTCGTCGGTGGTCAGGCCGACCAGTCGCACATCGAGGGCGACCTTCTCGCCGTCGTTGTGGATGGTCAGCGCGATGTCCTTGAGGTTCTCCTCGTCCTCGTCCTCGCCGTCGCGCGCGGCCTGCTTCATGATCCGTTCGCGGCGCGCGAGGTCCAGGGTGTAGATCCGCGCTTCCTCCGGCGCGGATGCCTGCAGGACGCGGATGCGTCCACCGCGCAAGCGCGGCTCGGGAAGTCCGAGTTCTTTCTTGCTCTTGAAATCGGACGTCAGCCGCAGCGCCAGCCACAGTTCCGGCTCGTTGATGGTGCCGCGCATCCGGAAGTTGGACTTGAGGGTGCCGCCCGGAGTCATCTCCATGGTGGAGAGCGCGACGCAGTAGGTGCGGATCCACGCGTCGAAGTGGGGCAGTTTGTGTCCCAGTCGACGCATCCACAGGTAGACCTCGGTGAATTTGTTGGTAAACGGCGTGGCGGTGGCGAGGACGACGCGCGGTCCGCCGTACTGCTCCGTCAGCCAGTCCAGCTTCATGTCCAGGTCGATGGCCCGCTTGGCCCCGGCGATCGCAAGGTCGGCGGACTGGCTGTGGATCATGCCGTTCTTCCAGTCCTGTGCCTCGTCCAAGCCGACGATGTCGGGTTTCAGATCCTTGAACGTGGCCCCTTCGGCGTCACGGGGGACGCCGGCGATCATGTCCTCCAGGGTTTTCTTGGCTTGCTTGGCCGCCCTCTCCAGCGTCTTGGTCATGGTCTTGCTGCTGCCGTCCTGCTCCGAGCCGGTCTTGGCGGCGAGCAGCGCGTCCAGTTCACGCTGGAGCCATTTCTCCTGGAATTCCGGCTCGACCGGGATCCTCTGGAACGCCTCCTTGGTCATGATGATGCAGTCGAAGTCGTTCTCGGCCGCGTAGGAGACGAAGTCGGCGCGGTAGTTGATCCCCTTCTTCCTGTCGATGCGCAGGTCGTGACTGGTGGCGACGAGCAGGGTGGCGTTGGGGTAGGCCCGCATCCACTCGGTCTCGAACTGCGCCGCGATGCTGTCGTTGCGCACCACCACGACCGGCTTGTTCGACAGGCCGCGTCGCCGGCGTTCCATGAGACCGACGATGATTTCGAGGGTCTTGCCTGCGCCCGTGCCGTGCACCAGGCCGGTGGCGGGCTGGTAGATGACCCGGCCGATGGCGTTGATCTGGTGCGGCTCGAGCGCATACACGTCGGACAGGCCCGGCAGGGACAACTCGATCCCGGAGTAGTCCGGCGGGATCTCGGAGTTGAACAGGTCGTTGTACTGGGTGATCAACTCCTGGGCGCGGTCGGTGTCCTCCCACACCCACCCGGCGAACCGGTCCCCGATCTCCTCGGCCTTGTCCAAGGCCAGGTCGGTCCCCTCGGGGTCGAAGACCGGTTCCTCCTTGGCCTCGCCTCCCCTCACGGTGGGGACCATCCTGGTCACCACGATCTCGCGGCCGTCGAGCAGGTCCTGGGCCAGGTCCAGGGCGTGCTTGCCGGCCGTGCCCCAGATCTGGGTCGCCAGCACGGAGTTCTCGTTGCCGCCGGTGATCGCCCAGTAGCCGAGCTTCTCCTCGACGCGGATGCCCTGGTCGTCCAACAGTTCGCGCAGGAACTGCTGGACGTAGGAGGGGCCGATCCAGGAGCCGAGCCGGATCTCGATCTCCGCGGGCCCCAGGTCGGCGGGCACCACGCGTTCGAGGGCGGCGACGTTGACGGCGAACCGGTCGTCCTCCCGGGCTGCTTCGCGGGCGCGGGCGAGCTTGGCGCGCACGTTGCCCGACAGGTACTCCCGCGCCCACACCGGATCCTCGCGTCCGGGTTCGTCGTAGACCAGCTCGCCCAGCGCTTCGCGCGCCTGTGCGGCGTCGGGCATGCCGAGCAACTCGGCGATCACGTCGAGGTCGACCCGGGAGTGGCTGTCCAGGCAGATCGACAGCGCTTCCTCGGGGGTGTCGGCGCCCAGGCGCTCCGGTCGCGGGTTGGACACGCGCTTGGTGAAGATGTCGGACTTACGGGCGGTGCCGGCGGCCGGGTCGTAGTCCTCCAGGCCCCGCACCCGGCTGGACAGGGGGTCGCGGCGGAATCCGCCCTGCTTGGGGTGCTCGGTCCTGGTGGTCCTGAGCCCCAGCTCGTCCAGGTCCAGGTCGGGATCGGTCTCCGGCGGCGCGGTGGCGATGATCGTCTCGGCGGGCGGGTAGGCGTCCGGACGCGGCGGGATGTCCTTGATCTCGGCCCGCGACAGCAGCAGAGCGGGGTTGGACTCGGCAAGCGCGTCCAGCAGGCTCTGCGCGTCCTCGGCGCCCCTGTACTGCTCACTGTCCAGTAGAACCTTGATCGCCTTCTTCACCCGGCGCTTGCGGGCGTTGGCGTGGTCCTTGCGGATCGACTCCAGGTACGTCGACAGCAGGTCCTGGCCGATTCCCTGGTTCCGCAGGCCGGTGAAGAACTCGGCGAGCTGCTCGGCGGTGGGCGGGTACTTGTCGAGGTTGCGCTTGTCGCACCACTTGCCGTAGACGTAGCGGCCCTGCTCCAGGGGTTCGGTGACCGTGAACCGCTTGACCGGCCCGTAGAGCCGCACGTAGTCGTCGTAGACACTGTTGAGCCGGGCGCGCAGCCCGGCGATCTCGGCGCTGTCCTCGACGGTGGTCTGTTCGGCGCGGTGCAGGGCGATGGTGATGTCGCGCAGGGAGATCAGGCGGCGCAGTTCGTCGGCTTCGTCCTCGGGCGGCTCGTAGGGCTGCTGCTCGCCGCGGACCAGCCGGGTGAAGGTGCCGTCGTCGTGGGCGGTGAACATGCCGTCGAAACGCCGGTCCTCGGCCTCCAGCAGCCCGATCTGTCCCAGCGGGCGCGTCTCGGCCGCAGGTGTCGGGAGGGGACGGGTGAACCGGACCCACAGGGCCTCGCCGGCCACCCGGTCCACCGCCTCGGCGAACTGTTCCACGACGGTGGCCGGGTCGCCGCGGACCACGAGTTCCTTGCTGTCGTACTGGCGGCGCTGGGCGTCGAACGTGCCCAGCACGTTCTCCGGGTGGTCGAGGAAATAGCGGTTGACGTTGAGGACGGTGCCGTCCTGGCCGATCTCGACCGGCAGCGACCGCTCCCAGGTCTCCGAGTGCACCCGGATCTGCTCGTCGGGGTGGCGGCGGCGCAGGATGAGCAGGTCCGTGACGACGTCGGTGCCGGCGGCGCGCTGGTGGGCGTCGGTGGGCAGGCGGATCGCTCCGACCAGGTCGCCCAGCTGTGCCATGCGCCGCCGCGCCTCGGGATTGATCTTGTCCATCGTCCCGGACGAGGTCAGCACCGCCACGAGGCCGCCGGGCCGGACCAGGTGCAGGCTCTTGACGATGAAGTGGTCGTGCAGCACCAGCCGGGTGCCCGGATTGTGGCGTTCGTCGCGCACCTGCCAGTCGCCGAAGGGCACGTTGCCCACGACGGCGTCGAAGCTGCCCTCGGCGGCGTCCAGGTCGGCGAAGTCGCCGGTGACGACGTGCACGTCGGGGTAGAGGGCCCGTGCGATGGCGGCCGTGGTCGGGTCCAGTTCGACGCCGACCATCCGTGCGTCCTCGGGCGCCAGGCCGATGAAGTGCCCCGGGCCGCAGCCTGGTTCGAGCACGTCACCGCCGGCGAAGCCCAGGCGGGCCAGGCCGTTCCAGATTGCCGTGACCATCCCGGCGTGGGTGTAGTGGGCGTTGAGCGTGGAGGCGGACGCCTCGGCGTAGTCGGCCTCGCTGAGCAACTCGCGCAGTTCGGCGCGTTCCTGCTCGAACTCCGGCTTGTCGAACACCTGGGGCACCGAGCCCCAGCCGCCCCAGCGGGCCAGCACGGCCTGTTCCTCGGCGGTGGCGGGCCTGTCCTGCTCGTCGAGCAGGCGCAGCACCCGCAACGCGGCGAGGTTGTCGCGGACCTTGGTCCTGGCACCCGAGCGGGCGAAGTCGTCCTGGCTCTCGGGGGTGAAGCGGGCTACTCCGGCGTCGTCTCCGGGCCGGTCTCGTCCTCCCCGAAGTATTCCCTGAGCACCTCCGACTCCGCTGTCTGCCAGGCCGTGTTCAGCGCCGCCACGTTGGCCAGGTAGCTCGAGGTCGAGGGTGCCGTCGCCTCCAAGGCCAGCCTGCGCTGGTCGATCCGTTCCTCCAGGTCCTCGCCCACCTGCGTGAAGTACGCCTCCGGGTCCTCCAGTCGTGCGTACTCCTGCGGCCGGTCCTTCTGCCAGTGCTCTTTGGCCTGGAGCCCGTAGTGGTTCATCGGCATGGACTTCCTCCTCGGGACCAGTGTGCACGTCGGGGTTCGGCACGCGGTCGTCGCCGGGCCCTCCCGTCGGATGGCCGGGTGTGGTCATGGTCGGCTCCCCGCGGGTGGTTCCGGCGAGGCGGTGGCGCCGGGTGCCTCGCCCGTGTGGTCGGTTGCGCGGGGGCTGCTTGTGCTGTCCTGGTGGGTTCGCTGCGGGTCGGAGAGGTCGACGGCGGGAGTGGTCAGACCGTGGGTGCCGAGGCGGGCCTGTGTCCAGGCGATCGGGTCGATGACGGCGAAGACTCCGTCCGCGAGCTCCGTGAGTTCCTCCAACAGCCCGTCGAGTCCGACCGCGGTTCGCGCGTCGAAGTCACGGAGTCGACGAATGTGATCGGTGAGGTCGACCCAGTTCGCTTCCAAGGCCGCCATCGAGGCAGCCACGTCGGGTATGCCGGCCGCCTGGGGATTCGGGGCCGTGTGGTCGTGGGAGGAGTTGTTCATGCCGTTGCTCCCGGTGCCGGTGCCTGGCTGAGGTCGGCTTGGCCCAGTGGCTGGGTGGCGTCGCTGTGGCGGGTGGGCGAGCACAGGTAGAACGGCCCGAACGGGCTGGTCAGGGTGCTCAGGTGGGGGTCGAGGTGGTCGCGCAGGTAGACCGACAGCCAGGTCGCGGATTCCTCGCCGGACAGTTCGTGCCAGGACAGGAACAAGGCGATGAAGCGCTGGACGGCGTCGTGGTGCAGCCACCAGGTGCGGCACCAGCGGATGCCGTTGCCTTCGCCGGAGGTGCTGGTCTTGCGGACCATCGGCGCGATGTGGGTTTCCACCCACGCGTGCAGGACCGGCAGGTCCGGGCCGGGGGTCGCTCCGGCGGTCGGTGTGCCGTCGGGGGGTGGTGCTCCGCCGTCGAACAGCGGCACGAGGTCGCCGCCGCCGAACAGCACGTCGACACCGCCGGCGACGGGGCCGCCCGCCCCGCTGTCGGCTCCCGGCTCCCGGTCGGGGCCGTAGGCGCCGAAAAGACCCTCGTCGAACACGGACGGGCCGGGGCCGTCGGGGCCGTCGGGGTCGTCGCCGGGGGTGCCCTGGCGGGTGAGGGTGGTGAGCGTGTCGGCGTGTTCGACGTAGTGCATGGCCAGGGTGCGGACGGAGGTTTCGACGTCGTCGAGGCCCTTGGCCGCCCACTGGGTCAGGCCGCGCAGTTCGTGGACTTCGGTGACCAGCTCGAAGTTGTCGGCTTCCAGCGCGGCCACGCGCTGCTCCAGCTGTGCCAGGCGGTCGGGGGCGGTCATCGGCGGCCACCTGCTGCCAGTTCGGCGGTGAGTGCCGCGGCGACGGGGTTGTCGGGGCCGAGGTAGTCGATGGCGGCCTGCTGGACCTGGGAGGTGGCCTCGCGCGAGTAGGTGGTGATCTGTTCGGTGAGCGGGTCGCGTTCGGCGTACCAGGGGTGCAAGGTGAGCAGAGCGGTGCGGCGGCCGGCGCTGAACATCAACGCGTGGGTCTTGGGCAGCGCCGCGATCTCCGAGGCGGGCATGATCCGCTCGGTGCGCAGTGACCGTGAGGTCGAGCCGCCGCCGCTGGAGTAGGAGGTCGAGACTTCCTCGACCTTGTGGTCGCCGACCAACTGCGAGAGGTATTCGGCGAAATCCGCGTCCTGGACACCGGCGCCGACGGTCTTGATCGTCGCCGCGGACCAGAGCGCGTCGAAGCCCTCCTTGCCCCAGACCGCGCGGCCCTGCTCCCGCGACTGGAGGATCACGGTCACCATCAGGCCCATCGACCCGAAGTAGCTGTACCAGTTCGGAAGTTCGGGCAGGCGGACGATGTTCGCCGCTTCGTCGAGGCTCATGCAGACCGTGGGGTCCAGGCGTCCGCCGTTGGCCTGGGCGGCGCGCGTGCAGATCTCGATCAGCTCACCGACGATCGCGGCGACCACCGGCCGGCCGCTGCCCTCGCCCTCGCGGGAGAGCAGATAGAGGGTGGGGTGCGGGCCGACGCCGCGGGTGATCAGGGTCCACAGGCGCAACTCGGCGATGGATTTCGGGTCCGACGGTGGCTGCCGCCAGGTCGAGGGCGGGGTCACCCAGCGCAGCAGCGCCTCGGACTCCAGGCACGACAACGCGGTGGCGACGCCTTCGTAGATGCCGCCCTTGGTCTCCGGCGCCAACTCCAGAGTGGACTTCAGGCTGGCCGCCTGGTCGCCGTACCCGGCCTTCTCCAGATGGAACGCGGGTTCCTCGGAGCGGGTCGCCACCCACATCACGACATCGCGCAGGGTGTGTCCGGAGCACGCGGCCGCCAGCAGCATCTGCCGCAACGTCTTCTGCGACGCCGGGGTGAAGAACGGGTCGGCCCGCTCGGTCCCCCCGCCGCCGCCGACCTCGCGCATGAAGTAGGAGGCCATGCGGGAGGCGGACTCGACGCTGGTCACCGTCGCCAGCGGGTTCCACCAGAAGCGCTGCTGCTGGTAGGTGATCAGCTGGGGGTCGAACAGGAAGACGGGGCCCTTCTTCGCCCGCACGGTGGCGGTCAGCAGCCACACGTCGGGCTTGTTGCTGGTCGCGACGACCGGGCCCGGCGCGGCGAGGATGTCCGGCACGACCTTGGCGCTGGTCTTGTTGGAGCGGGGGCCGCAGATGACCAGTTCGACGTCCTCGAAGGACTTGTAGAGCGTGGTGCCCGAGACGTCGCCGAGGGACACGCCGACCTCGAGGGGGCGCAGCGTCTTGGGCTTGCGGCCCTTGAGCGAGGGGCGCAGCCCGATGGCGCGTTTGGCCACCGCGCGCAGTTGCAGGTCGCGGAACGCGCGGGGCGCGGTCATCGCCCGCCGCCCGTCGCGCGGGCTGCGACGACGGATGACCAGTAGCGTCACCGTGATCGCGACGCCCGACACCACGACGACTTGTCCGCAAAGGACGATGAAGAACAGGGGTGTGGACCCGTCGGTGCCGATCAGTCCGGGCAGGCCCTGTTTCTTCAGGGTGGTGGCGACGTCGCCGTAGGGCGGCACCGTGAACCCGTCGGCCGACGCGAGGTGGGCGGCGACCCACGCCGCGCCCAGCGCGGCGAAGATCAAGCCGATCACGCCGGTGATCAGCCAGGGCGCGACCGGTGCCCCGCCGCCGGCGTTACGGCGTGTGTACGGACTGGACATGGCGGCTCGTCACATCCGCACGGTGTTCAGGCGTGCGTCGTGCCGCTGTGCGCCGTACGTCGGCGGCGGACGTCGCGGTCGCCGCCGCGGATGTGCGGTTGTGCTGTCGGTGCTGGTCATCCCCTGTCCCCCCGAACAGTGATGTGGCGGTGTGCGTGGCGGTGTGCGTCGACGACCCGGTCAGGGCGTCCGGTGCCACCGGTGGACTCGGCGCGATGCGCGCCGGGTGCGCGGGCGGTGTCCGGCCGTCATGCCGCCGGCCCGGTGTGCTGGAACGCGGCGTCGGTGTTGTAGAGCTCCAGTTCGCGGCGGTGCAGGTGCATGCGCACCGGCAGCCCGGCGCGCTCACCGGCCTTGATCAGGTAGAGACCGCGTCCGGGGTGGCGCTGGCCGGGCACCCAGGTGCCCGCGCTCTGCCAGGAGGCCAGCAGTTCGGCCTCGCGGCTGGACAGCGTCGTGGCCAGCGAACCCAGTTCGGTGGCCGGGAGTCCGCCGTAGACGTGCACGGCGCACCTGCTGGCGATGCCGCGGGCCTTGGCCCGGTCCTCGGCGGTGGGCAGGGCCTCCAGGTCGTCCATGGAGTGCGTCAGGTACATCGACGCCACGCCCTTGTGGCGGTTCAACCTCGTCATCCGGTCGGACTTCTCGACCAGGCCGGGGCCGGTGCGCAGCGCCCGCCACGCTTCGTCCTGGACCCACAGGATGTTGCGGCCGGCGCCGGCCTGGCGGGCTTCGATCATGCCGCTGCCCCAGGCCCAGCTGCACAGCATCGCGGCGGCGACGACCTCGTCGGTCTCCTCGTCCAGTGCGCTGATGTCCAGGCTGGTCGCCGGCGACTCCGGGTCCAGGCGTGCGGTGCTGCGCCGGTCGAACAGGCCCCGCAGTGGCCCTTCGACCAGCAGGTCCAGCGCCGACAGCACCGGCCGCATCAGGTCGAAGTACCGCCTGACGTCAGCCTCGACGCGCGCGGCGTCCAGCAGCCTCGCCGGCGCCTGGTCGAGCACCCGCAGGACCTCGGGGATGGTGGGTTGGCCGTCGATGTCGGCGTCGGCTGCCAGGTCCAGGGCGCGGCTGACGATGTTGCGCTCGGTCGGGGTCGGCTGGCGGTCCAACTCCAGCAGCAGCAGCCCCTCCAGCAGCGCGGACTGGCGTGCCCGGATGCTTTCCCGCAGCGCGTCGCGTCGCCGCCCCGCCGGCTCCCGGGCCAGCACCTGTCCCAGCGGCCCGGGATCGAGCGGGTTGATCGCGTCGTGGCCCCGGCCGACCTTGATGACGGTGCCGCCGAGGTTGGCGATCAACGCCGAGTACTCCCCCTTCACGTCCGCCGGTACGAACAGGTTCCATCCCATGGCGACCAGACCGGTGCCCAGGCGCTTGGCGAACGCGCTCTTGCCCACACCCGGTTGGGCTTGCACCCACAGACCGGTATTGGAAATGAGCCCCATTTTCAGCCAGTCGCCGGGGTGGAGACCCACGGGCTCGTGCGTGAACAGGTCGTGGCCGATCGGCACGCCGCGCACCCGCGAACCGCTGCCGCCGACGAACGGATACAGGCCGGCCAGTTGCGCGGTCGTGCCCTGCCACACCGTGGCGCTGCCGACGTGGTGGTCCCGGCCGCCGCCGGCGGTCGCCCAGCCGCGGGCGGGCGGAACGGGCCGGGCGCGCAGATCGGCCAGCGGGTCGAGCCTGGCCGGCACGACCCGCGCCGCGGCGGCGGCCACCGTCTGCGGCACGCCCCCGCCGTCGAAGGGCGCGGAGGCGTCGGGAGGTGCTCCCTTCGCTCCCTTCGCGCCCTTGGGCGGTTGGCCCGCCGGCCCGGGTGTCGGCGTCGGCGCCTGTCCGTGCTTCGCGGCGGTACGGCCGCGCCTTCGTCGTGTCCACAGCATGTCGTCCCCCAACGACTCGGAAAGCCTGGTCTTGTGCCGGTCCCCCGACCGGCGTGCGCTCGTCGTCGACGTGCGCGTCACGGCCCGTGGCCGCGACGTCGCCCGGTGCGTGGTCTCCGTCGGCGTCCGCGGGCGGGGAGTCGTCGCCGGCCGCCGCGCGGTCGGAATGGCCGGGGCGGCGGTGTGCGCCGGACGGGGCGCCGGTCGGGGCGGGGCAGTCTGGTCACCGCGCCCACCGGCCCCTCTTGGACAGTTCCGGCGGGTAGATGCCGGCCCCGAGCGAGGCGACGAAACCGGCGTGCTGCCAGCCCCAGCAGCGGCGCAGCCGCAGTTTGGCGTTGCGGGCGCGCGACTCCATGTCGGCGATGGCGTCGGGCAGTTGACCCGGGTCGGACACGGTGGTGGTGACGTACATGGCCCACAGCCCCACACCGGCGCCGTGGGCTTCCTCCTCGGCGGCCTGGACGGCGCGGGCTTCGTCGGCGCGGTCGCGGGCGGTGTCGTCGACACCGCGGCGGTGGCGCAGCTGGCGGCGGAACGAGCTGCCCGACGCCTCCCGGGTCACGACGTCGCCGGCCTGGTCGGCGGGGTAGGGCTGGTAGGTGATGCAGACCCGGCGGTGGTAGCGGCCGGGGGTGACCAGCGGCGCGAGGATGGTGGAGGTGACGTTCTGCTCGGGCAGCGCGGCCATCGCCCACGACACGCTCCAGCCGGAGTCGTGCCAGTAGTGGTCGGTCAGCGACTCGGCGCGCACCGGTCCGGCGTCGGCCCAGGCGAGAAGGTGGTTCTGTTCGGCCAGGCGACCCAGTTCGCCGCGGGCGTGAGGGTCGTAGGCGCTGCGCAGCCAGTGCGTCCACTGCGCCGCGGTCGCCCGTCCCAGGGTGGCGACGCCGGTCAGCGGCAGGTCGCCCTCCAGACCGGTCAGTGCCCGGCTGACCTCGGCGACGCGTTCGGAGTCGTCCTTCGGCGCGGGCCGGGCGCGTTGTGGTTGGAACGTCATGTTGACCCGTGCGCTGATGTCGGCCGTCGCGCCGCGATGCGCCTCGGCGACGTCGATCATCGTCTCGCGTGCCACGGCCGGGGCCGCGGGGTCGAGACGTTCGGCGACGTAGTCGGCGAGTTCGACGCCGGTGGCCGGCGCGGATTCCACGACGATCGCGATGTGTTCGATGGTCGGCTCGTAGCCCAGTGACGCCAGCCAGCCGGCGAAGCTCCCGATCCACAGATCGGTGCGTTCCTGGTCGGCCAGCACGGTTCCCACCGGCGCGACGCGCACGCTCGAGGTCAACCGGCCGGTCCGCCGGTCCCACAGCAGCCCGTAGGGCTGCCCGAGTCCGTCCTGAGTGGACAGCGGCATGACCGGCGCCAGGACGCCGGGCAGTTCGTGACGGCGCGGGTGTGTGGTGAACACGCCGCTTTCCCAGTCCGTCCACCCGCGTCGCCGGGCGGTGCGGGTGCGTACCCAGATCACCACCGCGCCGCCGATCGAGGTGCCGTGGGCACGGTGCGGGATCAGCGTCAACGCGGCGGTGATCACCGCGACGGCGATGACGACCGGCAGGATCAGCAGCGGCAGGCCGAAGGTGGCGATCACCATCCACACACCGAGTGGGACGAACAGGCACGCGGTCATGGCCGCGGTCTGCGCCTCGGTCAGCCGGCCGACACCGAAACCACGCCGTGCGCGCCACCCGCCGTATGTCCTCGTCTTCATCGTGTGTTCCCGTCGTTCGAGGCCGCACCGTCCGAGCCGGTCATCGCCCCACCGATCTGTTGCGTGCCCTGCTCGGCCGCCGCGGTCGCGGCGACGACAGGGCCGGCCGCCGCGCCCGCCGTGGCCGTCGTGCCCGCAGCCGCCCCCTGGATGCCGGTGCCGCCGGTGGCGGGGACGACTCCGGAGTTGTCGCCACCCTGCGCGGGTTGGGTCGCTGTGCCGTTGCCCGGAGGCTGGGCGGTCGTCGCGGACGGATCGCCTGTCGGTCCGCCGGATGGGCCGTCGCCGTTGTGGGCGGGGGTCACCGACGCCGCGTCGCTGTCGTTTCCGTCCTGGTTGCCGGCGGGGCCGCTGCGGTCCATGAACCGGCTGAACGCGCCGGCTCCGCTCCCGCCGCCCAGTGCCGACGCGGCGGCCCCCATCGCCGCGGCACCTCCGCCGCCCCCGCCGCCCGAGACGAGTTGCTGGCCGCCCCAGTCGAAGAACTTGAACAACGTGGACATGCTGAAGACCGCGAGGAAGATCACGGCGATGCCGACCAGGGCGGACGCGAGGGTGCCGCCTGTGCCCATGAACTTGAATCCGACGGCGTAGATGACCCCGGAGACCGGCTGGTGGAGGTCGATGGCCAGGCCGACGCCCAACACCTTGGGCAGCCACGGCTTGGTCCGCTCGGTCATCTGCCCGGCCGCCGCCGTAGGCAGCAGCGCCAACAGGACGAGCAAGCCCGCGAGACGGAGGAAACCCAGACCCCACTGGATGAAGGAGAGCACCAGCAGGATCAGCGCCAGGCCGAAGACGGCGCCCGGCGCCGTCGGGGTGAGCACCAGCAGTGTGGCGGTCGTGGATTCGGAGAAGTCCTGGATGCTGTCGTCGAGGACCTGGTCGACCAGGGCGACGCCGCCCTCGTGGATCAGGATGGCGACGGTGCCGCCGAGCGAGGACCAGGCGACGAACGACAGCAGGCCCATCCCGGTCGTGACCAGCGGATCGGCCTTGCGGCGGTACATCAGCAGGATTCCCTGCCAGATCACCCCGCCGACCAGCAGCGCGATCCCGACATAGCGCAGCATGCCGTGGATCTCGCCGATCGCGGGGCTGGACAGCATTTCGCTGCGGTCGTCGCGCAGATACCAGGTCATCGACTCGGTCAGCAGGGTCGCCGCGCCCTCGACGAGGGTCTCGGTCAGGCCGCCGAACCACGAGTCGGTGACGTCCTGCGCGATCTCGCCGGGGCTCTTGAGCGTGGTGGTGGTGTCCGCGTCGCCTTGCGCGGGGAAGTCGTTGAGCGCCTTGGCGCGGAACGCCTCGATGCGGCGCACGTAGTCGTCGCTGAAGGTGTTCCATGCCTGGCAGCGCTGCTTCTCGACCTCCTGGGCGTTGTCGCAGCCGATGTGGAAGCCGTCACAAGGAGCGCGTTCGGCGCCGAAGAACCGGTTGGTCTCCCCGGCCCGGGTGGCGTCCGATGCCCGGTCGGTGCAGTAGTACGAGGTCTGGTGCCCGTCGCCCGCGGTGACGCCCCACGGAAAGCCGAAGGGCTTGGTGTCCGGGCTGGTACCGGCCCAGCGCCGCACGTCGTCCACGCAGTAGTCGCGCGGGATCGACGCGGCGATCTCGCCGGGCAGCCTGCGGTAGCCCGCGAGAATGGCGTCGTTGCGCGGCTTGTCCTGCGCCTCGACCTCCGCACCGAACGCGCCGGCCTGGAAGTGTTCCAGCAGCTCGGGGGTGTCGACGATGATGCTTGCCGCCCACAGTCCGAAGTCACCGCCCTTGTCCCCGCAGTCCGGGGCGGTCATCCACGGCGAGGACTTCCAGCCGTCGCTGTCGGGCACGTATTTCTGCAAGCCGGCGGGCAGGCCGTCCAGGCCGGTCACCGGTGCGGCCGCGGCCGGCGCACCCGTGACCAGGGCCAGCACGCCCAGCAGCAGGACGAGCAGCGCCGGTCGCCGTACACGGGCGCGAAGGCGCGGACGGGAGCGGTCGAGGCGGGGCACCGGTCAACGCCTCCCGCGCGAGACCCGGCGATGCACCAGCGGCACCAGCAGCAACGCGGCCAGCCCAGCGGCGCCGATGCCGATCATCGGCAGCCAGGAGCCGCTCGTCGTGACGGCCGCCCGAGCGACCGCAGGGTGCGCCGCGATGGCGTCGCGCCGCACCTGCTCGACCCGGCGTACGTGGTTCTCCGCGAAGGCGTTCCACTGCGCGCACGCGGTCTTCGCGCCCGTGGTCTTCGCGCCGTCGCAGGAGATGGCGAACCCGTCGCACGGGCCGCGTTCGGCTCCGACGTGCCGGTTGTACTCCTGCTCGCGGGTCGAGTCCGGGTCGCGGTCGGTGCAGTAGAAGGAGCTCTGCCCGGTGGTGCCCCACGCGAACCCGAAGGGCTTCATCGTCTCGTCGGCACCGGCCCACCGGCGCACGTCGTCGACGCAGTACCCGGCGGGCACGGTGTCCAGGGCGTTCTCGCCGAGCGCGCGGTAGCCGTCCAGGATCGCCTTGTTCCGTGCGGCGGCGGCCGAGGCGCTGGGCTGGTAGTGCTCCAGCAGTGCCGGGGTGTCGCGCAGAACGCTGATCACCCACAGCGAGAAGTCCCCGCCGCGCCCGGCGCACGTCGGGATCACCATCCATGCGGCGCGCTTCCACTCGGCCGAGTCCGGCACGTACTTCGTCAACTCGGCAGGCAGAGGCCGGTCCTGAGCCTGCGACGACGCGGAGTCGGCCCCTGCGGCGGCGACGCCGCCGACTGCGGCCGTCAGCAGGGCGGAGACCGCCAGCAGCAGGGTCGCGGCGACCCTGGCAAGCATCGCGACGGGCGTTGCCGGCCCGTGCACATCGTGGCGGCTCATGAGACGAAGAATCCGACGAACGAGGCGGCCCCGAGCACCATGGCGACGCCGCCGACAATCCAGGGAATTCCCAGGGCGCCCTCGATCGCCATGTTGTTGCGATTGCGCCGACCGACGATCATCGCGATGCCGACCCACATCCCGCAACCGACCGCACCGACCAGTCCACCCCATTTCATCCACGCCAGCATGGTTTCCGCGCCATCTGCCAACGGCCCTTCCGGCGCCATCGGCTCCGGATCGGGAAGTTCGATCTGCGAAAGAAAGTCAGTGAATTCGAGCACAACCGTATGCACGCTCATTAAGCCTGATCCCCCAACGTGATATGGAATGCGCGGTCGGCCCCCCTGGCCGCCGCGAAAGAATGCGACTGCGACCTATGGCCGCCCTGCGGTGGGCGGCGGCCACAGTCCGATCCCGCCCGGACCGGCGCGCGACAGCGACGTCCGGCGCAGACCGCCGGCGACAGGCGCGTGAGGCGGGATGTTGCGCGGACCTGCGGCGTGCGAAGGGATGATCGGCGGCAACGCCGACCGGGGCTGGAACAGCGCCATGTACGTGCGTTGGTCGCGCATGGACTTGATCGCCTTGGGCAATTCCGTCCACAGGATCGCCAGGTCTCGCCCTTTGGGCATCGCCTTTCCGGGGGCGGCTGCCATGCCCACCCATTCGCGGCGGTGCCTCACCTCGAATACCGCGAACGCGTGGGTGCGTGCCAGGTTCAAATGCACGTTGGCGTTCTTGACGACCCCGCGCTGGGTGTCCATCACGACCAGGATCGGCTTGTGGAACCGGAGGGCCTCGTTCAGTGCCGGGCCGACGTTCATCGCCGAGGCGACGGTGTTATTGGTGACCAGTACGTCGATGCGCCCACCCGCGTACCGGTTGGCGTCGACGATCGGAGATCGAGGAAAGGCCATCGTCAGGAGTCGCACAAACGTGCCGACCCCGGCGCCACCGGCTACACCCGCCACACGCAATGGCTCGAATTGCCCACCCGTCACCGTGTCCCCCGACACTGGTCGCGGCACCGGCGTCGCGCCGTTGCCGTCACCGTCGGCCGGGTGGGCCAGTCCGACGGCGCTGTTGCTGTTCATCGGGCCCGGTCGGGTGACCGGGACGTCGTCTCCCAGTGGGGTCTCGGCGCAATGCCGAGGCCCCCGTGCCCGGTGCGCGTAGGCGGGGCCTGCGCGTCGGGCGGTGCTGCTGCGGCGGTCTGGACGAGCCGAGGCTTGTCACCTCCCGGCAACACGAGCCGGGTTGCCCGTCCAGACCTTGCCGCCCCCAGATCACGAGTCCCGCCGCGTACCGTCCGGCGATTGCCGGTGAAGATCGTGGTCGGGCGCAGCCCCCCGGCTTACCCGTCCAGCGACCTTCACCCTCGGTGACGCTCCATACCGAACGGGTGTTCGATAATGCGGCGCGCCGGTCCCGCCGGATTGCCGACCGCCGCCAGGGTTCTCCCGTCCCGACGACGATCGCGGATACGCAACGTGTTCGCAATCCCCCCTTACGGGGGCAATTCGACTCGCGTCGTCGCTCACCGTGAGGTGATCGGCTTCGCGAGCCAATGTCAGACTAACACTCGGATGGCGTACACCGCTCCTGTGACACGTAACTTTCCGTGAGATTTGCTCCGGCAGCTCAGCTGGGAGTGTCCGTCTCGACGAGAGCTGCGGTCGACGATGCCGTGGCTACGACCACCCGGTTACGGCCCGTGCTCTTGGCGCGGAAGAGCGCCCCGTCGGCCCGCCGCGCGAGTTCGTCCAAGTCGCTCCCGCCGCCCCGGGTGACGGCGATACCGACCGACACGGTGCAACAGGGAACACCGTCGGTGCCGATGCGGATCGGTTTCCCACCGGCGGGAAGGGTGACCGCCGTACGCAGGCCCTCGACGGCGATGCGGATGCGCTCCCCCGCCTCCATGGCCTGGTCGAGGTCCGAGCCGCGCAGCAGCACCACCATTTCCTCGCCGCCGAAGCGGCACACCACGTCGTGGTGTCTGATCTGCCGGCGCAGTTCCTCGGCGACCGCCCTGAGCAGCTCATCCGCACCGTGGTGTCCGATCCGACCGTTCCACAGCTTGAAGCGGTCGATGTCGACGAACAAGTACGCTGTCGGCTCCCCCAGGCGTTCGTCGTCGAGTAGGGCCAGCGCGGCAGCGGGCTCGAAGCCGCGGCGATTGAGCAGGCCGGTCAGTGGATCGTGCAGGGCATCGGCCTTGAGTTGCGCTCGGTCGGCGTGGGCCTGCTGGAGGTGTTGCTCGGTGCGCGCTGAGCGAATGACCACGGGCACGAGCAGCAGAACGAGCAGCGGACTGAGCATCTGGAGCACGGCGATGCCGACAGCCAGGGCCAAGGTGTTGAGGATGGCCATGTTCGCGGCACGGTCACCGAACAGCCCGGCTGGCGACCAGTCCCTAGTGGACAGTCCGCGCACGACGCCGATCACCACCGCCTGCCCGGCGAAGTAGCTGGCCATGGCCGACGCGACGGCCAGTGCCGCCCAGACCATCTCGGCAGGGCGATCCGGCAGCGACGTGGTGGCGGTCAGCCATTCCCGCAGCCGCGTCACGGTCGCCACGGCGCCCGTGCCCAGGATGCTCACCGCGACCGCGGACGTGGTGAACACGAAGGTGTGCGGCGGACGGCGGGCCACGAGGTAGCGCTGGGTCCTGACGCCCACCAGCAGAAGCAGCGTCAGCGGCAGTGGCAGCACGAGCGCGCCGCTGGCCAGCCACAGGCTGGTCTGGTCCACGTATTCGCCACCGGGGCGGTGGGTGCCGCGGCGGCGTTCCTCGAGCTCCCTGGTCAACACCATGTGCAGCACCGCCGCCGTCAGCAGCGCGGCGAAGCGCATCAGATCGTCCGCGGCCACGCGGGCCGTTGCCGACAGCCAACCGCCTACACAGGCCACGAACAGGTGGACCAGCAGGACCCAGACCACGACACCGCGCGGCCGGCTCCACAACTGCCAGGCGCATACCTGCCGCCGAATCCGCACTGGTGCGGAGGTGATCCGCTTCCGCCAGAGGATAATGCCGGTGCTCAACCGAGTTCTCCCCGACCGAGCGACAGGTGGCCCCCCCATGACTTGCCGCCGCTTAATCGTGCCGTGGGACCGAGGCTCTGCGGAGGTGAGTTTCGTGTTCGTGCCCCCCGGACGCGGTGACCGCGAATGGCCCTGATCCACATCGCCCTGAATCCCCCTTGCTCGTCATAGCCCCATGGGAGGTGCCGTTGTTGCCGGGTGGACCCGTCCGGGGTCCCCCAACCCTCATGTCGACCCACGAGGCTGGCCTCGCCCTGGTCCGAAGGTGTACAGGTGGAGCAGGCCCAGCGTCGGTCGATGCAAAGACGCGGACCACACCGCGCAGAGAATCGGTACAGGCGGCCACGGCCCGCTCGACCGCGTCACCGAGGACATTCACCTGTTGCCGCCGGGCTTCGTCGAGGAGGAACAGTGGATGCCCTGGTGCTCATCCACGTGCGAGAACGATGCGTGCCTGGTCCACGGCGAACACCTCGCACCCAGTGTCCGGTCAGCCTCGGCGTCGGGCGGTCCGACGCGTCCGGCCGCCAGCGTTCCAACGCCTCGACTGCCACGCCAGCCTGGACGGCGAGCTCGTCCAGGTGTAGGCCGTGACGCCCTCGTCGGTATTCATAATCTGCCCCCGCCTTCCTGTGCCGACATGCGGGGTCGGTGAGGAGCTGGGCACCTCGCCGACCCCTTGACGTCGGTGTGCGCCGGGCAGACCGCAGCTCACCCCCCGACGGCAAGCTGCGGTCGACCCGTCGCCGTCCCCTGGCACGGCAGGTCGGTGTCCGCCCGAGCAAGATCCAGCATGGCCATGACCGCGCCGGATTGACTACGAGGCCGGGCCGCAGATTTCGGGTCTAGGGAATCGCCTGCGAACCCCGGTTTCGAGACCGAACCCCCTGGTCGATCAGGCGCGTCCCGTACCGGGTGGGGCATGTCTACCCAGGGGGTGCATGGGATGTGCTCAGGGGGAGGTGCGCGTACCGACTGGGGGTGGAGGTCCGGGCGGTGCGGGATGGACGGGCAACCCGGGGGTGCCGCTCGTGATCAAGCTCTGGTTGTCTCCGAAAGGGGCGGCCGGAGGATGTCGAGTCCTGTTGACACACAGTGATCACAGTGGAGGTCCGGATGGCGGGTCGGGATGCGGTCGACGCTGGTCACGGCAGCCGCGGAGGCGGTGGGTCGACCCCGAGGTGGATGGCGGACTTCGACCACCTCGCGCCCGGCGTCGGTGACGTGATCCACGAGCGGACCGCCGAGCTGCGCAGTGCCTGCCCAGTGGCGTACAGCGGAGCCTACGGCGGCTACTTCGTCGTCACCGGCTGGGACGAGATCGACCGGGTGGCCAAGGACGACGACACGTTCTCCTCCGCGGTCGACGGGCTGGGCGCGACGATGGTGCTGCCGCAGTCGGAGAAGGTGACAGCACCGCTGTTCGAGTCCGACCGACCCCGGCACTCGGTATGGCGGCGCGCGATGCAGCCGTTCTTCACCCCCGCCGCCGCAGCGCGGATCGAGCCCGAGATCCGGCGCCTGGTGCGCGAGGTCCTGGCCCGGTTGGCGCCTCGCGGGCAGGCGGACCTGGTGGCCGAGTTCGCGGCGGTAGTCCCGCCGCTGGTCACCGCGACGATCCTGGGCGTGCCGGATGCGCGCCGAGGGGAATTCGCCGTCCTGACCAGGGGCCTGTTCGGAGCGACGTCACCCGAGCAGGCCGCCGGGGCCGGCGGTCGACTCGCCGCGCTCCTGACGGGACTGATCGGTGAACGGCGCGGCGCTCCGGTGCGCGACGTGCTCGGCGCGGTGGTCAACACCACCGTCGACGGTGTGCCGGCGACCGATGAGGAACTGCTCAAGCACGCCTTCCTGATGGTGGCGGCGGGCACTCTCACGGCGGGCGACACCATCGCCAACACTGCCCTGGTGCTGGCCACCGACGCCGGGCTCCGGGCTCGCGTGCTGGCCGACCGGACGTTGCTCCCCGCGGTGATCGAGGAGAGCGTGCGGCACGAGTCGGCGGTGGCCGCCACCGGACGCACCGCGCGCCGGGACACCGTGCTCGCCGGTGTGGACCTGGTGCGGGGAGACCGGCTGTTGCTGGTGTGGGGCAGCGCCAACCGCGACCGGACCCGTTTCCCCGACGGCGAGCGGTTCCGTCTCGACCGCGCCCACCCGACCCGCCACCTCGGGTGGGGTGCCGGAGCGCACCGGTGTCTGGGCATGCACCTGGCGCGGCTTCAGCTGCGTGTGGTCTTCGAGGAGTTGCTGGAGGTCCTCGGCGATTTCGAGCCCGAGGAGGGGTTCGCTCCCCGGCGCACGTTCGGCGTGCTGCGCGGCCTGCGTTCGGTGCCGGTGCGGTGGAAGGTGGGCGGCAGCACGCCGGGGTGACCGGTCGGCTCGGGTCCACCCGGTCACGGCCGGGCAGCGGGGGTACGGCGTTGGCAGTGCAACACCGCCGCCGCGGTCGGTGCCCTACACCACGGCCCCTGTTCGCGCGGCCGGGACGCGTGTCGGTCAGGGCGCCTGGACCGGCAACTGCTTGACCGGCAGCTGCCTCATCCACTCGACCAGCGCCCAACGGTCGGGGACGCCCAACGCACGGTAGGTGCTGGTCAGGTGCTGCTCCACCGTGCTCTCCGACACATGCAGCCGCCGTGCGATCTGGCGGTTGGTCAGTCCTTCGGCGACCAGAGCGGTGATCTGCTGTTGCCGGCCGGTGAGGATGCTCCAGGTGGCGTTCGCGTAGCGCTGTTCGTTGAGCAGCAGGGCGTCGCCCGCGACGATGTGCGCGGTCAACGCGAGGCGGTGGACCTCGGCCGCGGGCATCGCCGCGCCCTGCGCGAGGATCGGCTCGAACTCGCCGTTGAGCAGCACGGTCAGGGTGTCGCGGGCGCGTTCGCGTTGCCGACGGAACGGGGCCAGGCCGACCACGTTGACGTTGGTGTCGTGCTGGATGGCCAGCGCGCCGCCCATCAACGTCGCAGCGTCCACGGCGACGTCGCGGGCGCTCTCGGCGGATGTGTTCTCGGCCAGCTTCCCCGCGATGGCCGCCAGCGACCAGAAGCACGCCTCGCTGCCCCAGGTCGAGCCCCACTGCTCGCCGAGCTCGATCTGGGTCTCCAGGCCGGCGCGGAACCACTTGGTGGCCTCCACCGGCCGCTCGTGCATCAACGGCGCCAGGCCTCGGGCCCATTGTGCCCAGCTGATCGCCCAACGCGCCCCGGCGCGTTCGGCGTCCTCCAGGCACGTCTGCGCGACCCGCACGCCGGTGTCGTCGTCCCCCCAGAACCCGGCGCCCAGTGCCCGCATCAGCAGGAAATTCGCGCGGTCGCCCTGGTACTCGGGGCCGAGTTGCCCGAACAGGTCCACGGCGCGTCCGAGCACGTCGATGCAGTCCGGGGTGCCGACGGCCAGCATCAGCCACGCCCCTTCCAGAAACACCAGGGGTGCGATCCCGTCGGCGGGTTGGCCGGTCATCGCGGCCAGCTCGCGGGCCTGCCGCAGGTGCACCTCGGCCTTGTCGGGTTGGCCCTGGCACAGCCGGATCCATCCCAGCAGCGTCGTGGAGCCGATCCGCTCCGGCGTCGGTGCGACGGGAACCAGGTCCAGGAACTTCTCGAACCCGTCGGACCACTCGCCCAACAGGGCATGGAAGAAGGGCAACCGCAGCCTGGCCAGGTGGTAGAGGATCTCCAGACCGGTGTGGTGCTCTCCGCTCGCCGGATCGGCGCACCAGTCCAGGGCGGCACGGAAGTTGTCGATCTGGTCGAACGCCTGTTGCAGGATCTCGACCTCGCGGGGCCCGAACCAGGTGTCGGCGTAGTGCTTGGCCAGGTCGCGGAAATACCGGGCATGGCGTGTGCGCACCTGCTCGTACTCGCCGTCCTCGATCAACCGGAGCCTGCCGTACTGGCGCAGCGGCACCAGTTGTGCCACGCGCCCCGGGGTGGCCCGTTCGAGGAGCGACTGGTGGATCAGGTCCTGCACCAGGTCGACCACCGCCGAGCGGGGCACCGTGACGCCGTCCGTGCCGCCCTGCGCGAGGACCTCGTTCCCGCCGTCGGCGCAGACGGCCTCGATGTCGGCGAAGGTGACGCTGCCGGCGAACGCGGAGATGCGGGCGAGCAGGCGGCGGTGCTGCGGGGTGACCGACCGCCAGGAGAGGTTGATCGTCTCCTCCAGTTTGCGGTGGTGCCGGGCCAGGCCCCGTCTGCTGCGCCGCCGGCCGCCGGCTTCGGCGTTGAGCAGCCTGCCGTCGTCCAGGCGTTCCAGCACGTCGCGTGGCGCCATGCCGCCGATCAGGCGCACGGCGACCAGCTCCAGGGCCAGCGGCAACCCGTCGGTCCAGGCGACCAACTCGCCCAGGCTGTCCCAGTCGTAGTGGGAGTCCAGCGGCAATCCGCCGTCGTTGAGGCGTTTGACCAGCAGGCGTTCGGCGTCGGATGCCACACCGCAGCGCGGGTCCTCGCACCGGTCGTCGCAGTCGCAGTCGCCGGGGGCCAGCGACAGCGGCGGCACGGGCACCACCCGCTCGTCGCCGATGTTCAGCGAACCGCGGCTGGTGGCCAGCACCCGTAGGCCGGGCACGTCGTCCAACAGGTCCTCGACCAGGTCCGCGACCTCGTCGAGCAGGTCGTCGCAGTTGTCGAGCACCAGCAGCGTGTCACCGCGCCGTTTGAGGTGGTTGACGATGACGGTCAGCGGCCGATCGGTGCCCTGGTTGGTGATGCGCAGCGCCTCCTGCACCGTGCAGTGCAGCCGCTCTTCGTCCTGCTGTTCGATGTCGGCCAGGCTCGCGACGGCGATGTAGCCGGGATCGGGATCACGGCCCGCGGCTTCCAGGCGGGCTTGGTGCTGCCGGGCAGCCACCCGCACCGCCTCCTCGGCGACAGCGGTCTTACCGACGCCGCCGGTGCCGAACAGTGTCACCACCCGGTCGAGGGTCTGCCCCATGAGGAAGTCCACGACCTCGGCCACCAACTCGCGGCGCCCGATCAACGCCCCGTCGGCAGCGTCGCCCGCCGATCCCCGTACCCGTTCCACCGTCATGCCCCTCACCGCCGCGTCGTCCCCCATCGCGTTCCGCCCGGCCCGACCACGATCGGCGTAACACATCAGGTGGTCACATCCCGTTGAGCGGGACGCCACCGACCGTAGCGGACGGACGATCGTGCCCGCTCAACAATGCCCTCGTCCAGTCGATCCGCAGAAAACGGGCAGGTTCACCGTCGGTCACACCACACCTCGAACACCATCCCCGTCACCCGAACGCGACTCCCCAGCGACGCACAGTGATATCCAGGGGGGTGGCGGAGTGTCCCCTGGGTCGGGAATTGGGATCTCGCCCCCTGGCGCTTCCGGGGGTGGTCGGGGCGAAACTTGGGCTGCTTCCGGCGGACCACGGCGGGGAGCACGTCGCCTCGTCTGACCTGCCGGCCAGTCACGCGTCGTCACCGGTCACAGAAGGTTCTGGGGAGCACCACCTCTGGCCGTGTGCACGGATCACCGGCGTTCGCCGGCAGGCAGTCGACGCACAGCGCCACGCGCCGCCGTGAAGCCGACCGGACCGTGCAGGGAAGCCGACCAGACCGTGCAGGGAGCCATCCTCGATGACAGACACAGCAGAGCACGACGCCACCGGCCACGATCAGACCGCACAGGACCCGGGCGGCGACGACCCGGTGGAGGCGATCGGCTGGAGTTCCGCGCGCGGCGGCGGCTGGACCCTCGCCGACCCCGCACGCCGGATCGACCCCATCCCCAGCCTTCACGGCACGCTGCACACCGACGGCCCGAGGGTCGACCGGGCGAGCCGGGACCTGGGCCGCATCGTGTACGCGAGGCCCTCGGCCGTGCTGGTCCCGGGCGATATCTCCGACATCGCCCGGATGGTCGCCTACTGCCAACGCCACGACATCCCCGTCACGGCACGCGGTACCGGCCACGCCATGCACGGCCAGGCACTCGTCCACCGCGGGCTGGTCATCGACATGACCGCCCTGCGCACCATCCACGCCATCGACCCCACCGACTCCGGTGGTCGGGTCGACGCCGACGCCGGCACGTCGTGGTCCCACGTGGTCGCGACCGCCGCCAAGCACCGGTTGGCGTTCCCGTGTCTGACCGGCTACCTGGACCTGACCGTGGGCGGAACCCTGTCGGTGGGCGGCATCAGCGCCGCCTACGGCCAGGGCGCGCAGATCGACCACGTCGTGCGCGTCCAGGTCGTCACGGGCCGCGGCGAGATCAAGTGGTGCGACGCCGAACACAACAGCGAGCTGGGCCAAGCGGTGCTGGGCGGCCTGGGCCAGTACGGCATCATCACCCGCGTCGTGCTCGACCTGGTGCCGATGCCGCAGCGGGTACGCACGATCCGCCTGCTCTACACCGACCCCGCCACGGCAGTCGCGGCGATGACCACCCTGGTCGACCGCGGCGAGGCCGACGAGGTCTTCTGCATGATCTTCCCGCCGGGCCCGGACACCACGCCGGCCTACACGGTCATCGTCGCCGCGTTCGGCGCCCCCGACGACCTGCCCGCCCCCTCCCGCCTCCTGCGGGGACTGCCCGATCCGGCCGCGCCGGTGGAGTCCGAGGACTCCGACTACCTGCACCACGCCACCCAGTACACCGGGCCGATCAACGACGCCCGCGAGCACGCCGGCTGGGACGACATGGTGAAGCCCTGGTTCGACGTCTTCCTGGCCGACGACGACGTGGCCGGTGTCGTCAGCCGCGTCATCGCGGCCATGGAACCGGCCGACTGGTCGCCCGCGGGCGGCGGGTTCGTCCTGTTGTTCCCCATCCTGCGCGACACCCTCACCGGACCCCAGCTACGGCTGCCCGACCCGGACCGCCACCGCACGGACGGCCGCCCGATCGTGTTCCTGTTCGACGTCCTCGACGCCCATCCCCCCACCGACGACCCCGCCTACGCGCAGATCAAGGTGGCCCGCAACGCCCTCTGGTGGCGCGACATCGTCGAACCCGCCGGCGGACGCCGCTACCCCATCGGCGTGCTCGACTTCGGTTACGACGACTGGCGACGGCACTACGGACAGCGCTGGACACGCGTCGAGCAGCTGCGCCATCGCCACGACCCGAGCGGCATTCTCGCCACCGGCCAGGCCGTCTTCGGACACCACTACTGACTCCCGATACCCACCCGACCCATCCGGTAGTCCGGCCACCGTCCAACGGAAGACGGGACAACAGCCGGTCAGCGCGACACCCGGCCCGCAAGCCAGAACGCCATTGCGGGCACGCGCGCCGGCGACCACCCCACCGCACCGCACCACCAGGAGCCGACCATGAAGCACGGGCCGCCCACCCGCGCAGACCGACTACTCGACCAGCTCCGCGCGGAGCTGACCCGCCTGCTCGGTGTCAACGCACTCGACGACCCGCAGCAGGCACTGGGCCTGCTGCGCGCGGTCGCCGCCTCCTGCACCGGCATCGCCACCGAACCGACGGCACCGAGCCTGTTGCGTCGGAACGCGCGACACCTCGCCGGAACGCTCGTGCGCAACCTCGGGCGCTGGAGCAGCATCGACGCCCTGGCCGAACTCGACGACGACGGCCGACGCAAGCTGCATCTCGTAATCCTGCGGCTGTGCATGGACCTGCCGGTCACCGCGTGGCACCTGGCCGGCAGTCTCGGCGTGCGGCAGAGCGTCGACCTGTTCTTCGTACCGTTCGCCCGCCGCGCCATCGATGACGGCAGCCACTTCGACGGGCCACTGCCGCGGGCGCTGCCCTATCTGCGCGACATCGACCTCTCCGACCACGAGCCGACCATCTCGTTCACGGCCCTCCGCGCGGGTTGACTCTCCGCGCCGACCGTTGTCGTTGCACGTCCGGACATCCGCGACGATCACCGGAGAACTGCGGCACGTTCCCCGCGCCTGTCCCCCCGACGGCTCCTTACGGGCAAGGTAATCTCCGGACGTCACAGTCCTCTTACACGTCAGTCACCCGGGCTGGGACCGATGGTGTCCAGGCCGACCAGCGTCGCCCACAGCTCGGCGTCTCTCTCCTCCTGGTTGGCGTAGCCGATGCGGTCGGCCAGGCGGCGCGCCACGTCGGCGGCGGCCGTCGTGGCGGGGTCGAACGTCACGCCGTCGTGGTCGAGCACCAGGTGGCCGAGTTCGTGCAGGAATCCGTGGCGGCCGTACAGGCCGGTCGCGCTGTCGTCGTAGACCAGCATGTCGGCACGGGCACCGCGCACCACCAGGTGCCCGGACCAGCCGAACTTGCTGGCCGGGGCCACGTGCAGGCGGCGACCACGCCAGTCCCCGATGCGGGCGGCCAGCACGGCCATGCCGTCGGCGTTCCAAGGGTGGGGGATCAGTTCCCACGTTCACTCGGTGTTCGATCGGCCAGGCAGGCACCCAGCTCTACCCCGGCAGCTTCGCCACGCCTACGCCGCAGACATTCGGCGTGGCTCCTGACCGGTCGAAAAACGCGGCTTCGGAGTCGATCCCCTCGCAAAACAGAGGAAGACGCGGTCGACGCGGTGGTGGGCGCGGCCGCGGTAGGTGAAGTGGGATTCGTGGACCCAGAGTTCGGGGCCGATGCTGGTGAGCACGATGCCGGTTTCCTCGCCGACTTCGCGGCGGACGGTGTCCGGTAGTGCTTCACCGGGGTCCTGGCCACAGCTGGGCAGTTCCCACCAGTGGTGGCCGGGTTGGTCGGGGTCGCGGGCGTGGACGAGCAGAACGCGGTTGGCCAAGTCGAGCAGGAGTACGCGTGCGCCGACGCGTGGGGCTGGACTGGTGGTCGTGGTCATCGGGTGCGCTTGGTCCTCGCGTCGGTGGTGGGCGCGGGTCTGGTGGCGTTCGTCGTCCCGAGGAGGTCCGGCCGCCGGTCCGAACAGGTCCGGTTCGGGCGTACGAGGTCGGCCACCACGCGGGGCGACGTTAGCAGCGGTCCCCTCTGGTGACGGCCAGCGGACAGTGCGCGGGCTTCTCGCACCGACGTCAACGGGCGGTCTGGGTGAACCCGCTGCGGAGCGCGGCCGAACGCATGCGGTGGCCATCGTCCAAGTCTGAACCCGACTTCCTGGAGTGCCGCGACATCAGTGGTAAACCCGATGTCCACCCGGAAGGGCTTCGTGGTTGCCGGTGGCGGAGGTCTTCGTCCTGCCGACTGTGAAGGCAGGTCCGCCCAGGGGGATCGATCGGCGTGCACGACACGCCGACTCGATCGTGTCGGTGGTGGGTCGTAAGCTTTGTCGCGGACACATGGGGCTCTGCTGCTGAGCCAGTGACCGTTTCCCCGCGTCAGCGGGGGTGAGCAGCCGGCATCGGGCGACCAGCGGTCCGATGAGGATTCCAACGACGAGGTGTGCGTCCGCGACGACACCCGTGGCACCTGCGCGCGCCCGGATTCCCTGCCTCATCCCTGCGTTGAACGGAGTTTCACCGTGCACCCGAGTCTCGACCGTCACACCGGATCGTGTCGCCATCGCTTCCGGGAGTCGGACATCGCCGTGCGGCCGCCCGGCGACAACCCTGTCCGCACGTGGCAGGCGATCACCACCGCGGCGGACCGGGCGTGCGGGCTGCTGCTAGCGTCGCGCGGTCGGCGGGCCGGGTGCACGCCTATTGCGATCCCGGGCCGGCGAGCCCTCTGCAGAGAACGAGCTGCCCGGCCCGCCGACCCGCGCGCGGCGGGGGTGCGGGTGTGAAGCCGCCGCTGTTTACCGCCGGCGTGGACTGGTCGGAAAACCTCAACGACGTCGCCGTGGTCGACCGATCCGGCGAGGTGGTGGCCCGGGCGCGCGTCGAGGAATCCCCCGAGGGGGTCAAGCAGCTGCTCAGGCTGCTGGCCGGGTTGCGCAGCAGTCACCGGCACAGTCGCAAGCAGGTGCCGATCGGCATCGAGTCCACTCGCAGCCTGCTGGTGGAAGGGCTGCGGGCGGCCGGGCAGACTGTTATCGCGATCAACCCCACGGTCGTGGACCACTACCGGGGGCAGCTGACCCCCACCAAACGCAAAAGCGACAAGGGCGACGCGGCGCTGCTGGCCGACATCCTGCGCACCCACGGTCACCGTCACCGGTCTCTGCCCGAGAACTCCGAGTCGGCCGAGGCGGTCGCGGTGCTGGTGCGTGCGCACTGGCAGGCGCAGCGCACACGCCAGTACCAGTACAACCGGCTGAGGTCGTTGCTACGCGAATACCATCCGGCCGCGCTGACCGCGTGGGCCGACCTGCCCGGCAGGCTGCTGCGCCCCGAGGCACGCGCGGTACTGCGGCTGGCGCCCACCCCGAGCTCCGCCGCGCGGCTGACCATCCGACAGCTTCGTCGCACGCTGGCCGAGGCCGGCCGCACGCGGCTGTTGGACCAGCACGCCGACCGGCTGCACACCCTGTTCCGCGCCACGGTGCTGCGCCGCCGCCCCGGCGTGGAGGAGGCGATGGGTGTGCAGGCCTTGGCGTGCCTGGACATGCTGGACCTGGCGTGCGCCACGGTCGATGCCCTGGCCGAGCGCATCGAGGACGCTTTCCTGCGCCATCCCCAGGCCAAGATCTACCTGTCGTTCCCCGGCGTCGGCGTGCTGACCGGCGCGCGGCTGCTGGCGGAGATCGGCGACGACCCACTGCGCTTCGCCGACGCACGCGGTCTGCGCGCCTATGCCGGTGCCGCACCGCTGACGTGGGCCAGCAGCACCAGCACGTCGGTCACCCACCGCAGGATCGCCAACCTGCGTCTGAAAGCGACCGGACACACCTGGGCGTTCGCGACCCTGACGCGTTCGCTTGGCTGCCGGGCCCACTACGACCGTCGTCGCGAACAAGGCGACCGCTATGCCGCCGCGCTGCGGCACCTGTTCGGCCGGCTGTTGGGCTGCCTGCACCGCTGCCTTGCCCGCGAAGAACTCTACGACGAACAGGTCGCCTTCCCCGCGCGGCGACCCGACGCGCTGGAAGGTTAGGGTCTTCTGTGGACGAAGGGACGTCCGGGACGCCCAGGAATCGACCCCGGGCCACAGAGCCCTTAAGCGGGAACGGTTGCCCGTTCGCCCCTTCGTCCAACCGGGTTGCGCGGGCGACACGATAAAAGGTCGGGCACGCCGCAGGGGTTCGATGCATTCGCCGGTAAGGCGCCGGGCATCGTCGACCACCGGCAGTCGCGGGGTCGAAGCCAGCACGCCCAGCAGGCTGGTGGTGAGCTGGAACCGGTTGACCGAGAGCGGGGTTGAGTCACCGGTGAGCGCGGTGACCAGTTCGGCGACGGTACGCCGCACGGTCGGGCGGCTGGGGAACGACAGCGAGCAGGTCACCACGCGGTGCTCATCGGCGTCGCGCAGGCGTTCGAGGTTGCCCTCGACGGCGATGTCTTCCCAGTGCCGGCCGCACCGTGCATGACGCCCAAGGCCCGGCGCTAGACCAGGTCGTCGATGATGCGCGCGGTCTGTTCGTACTGGTGCGTGTCGCGCCCCGCAGGCCGAGGAGGTGCGGGGGTCTGCGGGTCCCATTCGGTGTCGGTGTCTCCGGCTGCGGTGCGGACGCTCGACAGGTCACCGGTCCCCGGTGGGCCCGTGGAGGTGTTCGGTGGCGGTCCAGGTGTGCACGACACCGCCTGGAGCCGGGTACTGGACCACCAGCCCGAGTTCGAACGGCACGAGTTCGCCGTCGCGGTCGGGATGGTCGTGTTCGGGGTGGTCGAGGTGGTGCGCGTAGACGACGCGGACCGCCAGGTCGACGGCGGAGCGCAGGAACACGTCCAGTGCCATCGCGGTGGTGCCGGCCGGTCCGACCAGGGTGTGCACGACACCGCCGGTGAGCAGACCCGGCCACAGCGTCAGGCTCGGGTGGACGGTCGTGGTGTAGCCGAGCAGCCGTGGCCAGCGGTGCGCGCGGGGCATGAGAAGCCCCACCGGTGCAGTAGCCGTCCCGGGGGCCGGTGGGGGTGGCGTCGGGTGGTGGGCGGCGGGAAGCGGCATCGTGAGTGTGCTCCTTGCGCTGGTCGCGGCCGGTGTGGTGTGCGACGAACCGACAGGTGCAGCGACCGGGCCTCGGACGAGTTCGCGGAGGCGGGATCGGGGCAGGATGAGGTGGGCGGCGATGTGGACGTCGCCGTCGCCGTAGAGCAGTTCCTCCGGCGCGACGTGGAAGGCGGTGGCCAGGTTCAGGATGTCGAGCATCGAGACCTGTTGGCGTTGGGCGAGTTCCCAGGCGGCGTACTTGCTGCGGGTGATCGGTGTCCCGTTGCGGAGCATCAGCCGTACGACCTCGTGTTGGGTGAACCGGCCGCGGACACGCAGACGCCTGAGGTTTTCGGCGATGACCTGGGCCGGCGTCGCGGGCGGCGTGACGGTGCCGGCCACCGGTGCGGCATCGGTCGGCGGTGGCGTCGCGGAGCCGGTGGCGGCCGGGTCGGTCATCGGGACCTTCCCTGACCGTGCGGCGGAACGATGAGGCTGCTGGTCGAGCGGGACAGCAGGCCGGAGGCACGGCCGGCGACGAGTCCGTCGCCCAGGCGACGGACGGTGGCCTCGATCCTGGCCATGGAGGCGATGGCGTCCGGGTACGGCTGGAGGAGCATGCCCAGGGCTGCCGGGAGCTGGACCGGGTCGATGTACTTGACCGACCCGGCGGCATCGACGGCGGCGACGACCTCGCCCGCCTCGTGGTCGTGCCGGTAGGTGATGCGCAGCCCGGCGACGGTGACGCTCGTGGTGGGGATCGCGGTGATGTCGCCGGCGGCGGCTACCTTGTAGTGCAGGCTGAGCGTGGCGCCTTGCCGTTCGGGCGCGACGGGGCGGCCGTCGACACGGGCGACCTTGTCACCGGCGAAGCTGATGACGGCGAGCGCGTCGCCGAGGAAGTCCACCAGGGCACGCATCTCGGCGTGCATGCCGCGCAGCCGCGGACGCGTCATCGTCGCCGGGTCCAGGTCCGACGGCAGCGGTTGGTCGGCGAAGTCGGCCGCCCGGGTCCGGATCTCGGCGTGGATTTCTCTACGGGCTTGGAGGATCTGCTGTTCGGTGACGGTGTGGCCGGGCCGGCCGAGGGCGATGTCCAGTCCGTGCAACGCTGTCTGCGTCGCGGGGTCGCGGAACAGGTAGTCGTCCTTGCCCACCGGGCTGGCCAGGAACTCCTCTAGCGCCCACGGCCCGTCGAGCCGGGCCAGCGCCTGTGAGCACAGCTCCTCGTACTGGTGCAGCAACTCTTGGGGCATGTTGCCCGCGAGGTTCCCGTGTTCCCAGAGCAGGACGCGGGATTCGCGGAACAGCGCCTGCTCGGTCCAGACGGCCAGTCGGGCCGCCGCTGCGCCGAGCGGATCACGTTCGTCCCGCAGGGCAAGTCGACCGGCTTCCGTCGACTGTCCTGTGTCCGTCGACTGGGCGGGTTCGCCGCCGACGGCCTGGGCAAGGCTGTCCTGTCGGTCCACCTCGCGCCTCAGCACCGCGACCACCCGCTGCGGTGCGTCGGGCAGCGTGTAGAGCTCGTCCGGGCGCACCCCAGCTTCCTGGAGCACCCACAGTTCGTGGATCAGGGTCAACGAGCGGAGGTAGCAGCGGGCGTGTTCCACGGCGGCGGGGTCGTAGGCGGCCTCGATTGCGGCGACCTCGTCCTGGTCGGGGTTGGCGAACCCCTTGCGGGCCAGCGCGTGTTGCTCGGACGCCTGGTTCCAGCGCCGTTGGATCTCGACGCGGTGCGCGTCGGTGTCCGGGTGGCCAGGGGTCAGCGCGGCGGACACCAGTTCGATCATCGGTGTGGTGGTCAGGTCGTGGACCATGGGTCATTTCCCGACCGGCGTGTCGGTGGCCAGTGCGGTGCCGGCGCTGTCGACGATCGCGCCCGGCCCGTTCGACGCGGGCCCGTTCGACGCGGATACGGTCGGAGTCGCGGTAGCCGTGGTGGGCGGGATGTGGTCGAACAGCGGCTTGAGGCGGGCGACGAGCGGGCCGACGGCGAGGGCGAGCAGGACGCTGCCCGCGCCGACGACGCCGGTCCGCACAGCTGCGGCCGGGCCGATCAGCAGCAGACCGCCGGCCAGGCACGCGAGGTCCAGCACGATGCGGGCCCTGGCCCGGTCGTAGCCGTGGAGGTGGAGGTGTTCGATGATGCCGTCGCGGGGGTTTGCTCCCAGGTGAGCGCCGAGGTAGAGGGCGACGCCGAGGGCGAACGCGAAGCCGCCAGCGGGCAGTTGCGCCAGGCGCAGTGGCAGTTCGCCGTAGGTGGGAACGATGGCCAGTGTGAGGTCGCAGCCGACGCCGGGCATGATCGCGGCGAGCAGGGTGGCGGGGCCGGGGCGGATGCGCAGCGGCACCCACAGCGCCAGCAGTACGGCCTGCACGGCGATGATGCCGCCACCGAGGGTGAAGCCGGCGCGGTCGGCGACGGCGGCGTGCAGTACGTCCAGAGGCAACAGGCCCGACTGGGAGCGGACAACAAGCCCGACACCGACGCCCATCAGGGTGGTGCCCACGACCATCTGGATCACGCGGACCACCCACGCGACCCGACCGGATGCGCGCCGCGGCGGCGGTGTCGGTGGTCGGCCACGCCAGGCTGGTCGACGCCTGGTCGCCCGGTGGCGACCCGGCCGGGGACGCGATTGACGGGCATCCGGTTCACCGGTCGCCAGCGCGGTGCGCGAGGCGTTGTCGCGCAGTGCCGTGTGGCGGGTCACCGCGACCTCCTCCAGGGTGGGTGTGCTTTGTGTGGGTGCGCGGCCGGCCTCGCGGGGTGCCGCAGGACCGGACCGCGCGGGTGGAGAAGCGGCGTTGTTCCGGGCGCGCGGCACGGCGGTGGTCGCCGTGCCGCGCGGGGAGTCTGCTGCTCGGGGTGGCGCGGTGCGTGTGCCGGACGTCCCCGACGACGGCGGTCCACGCGGGTGAGGACGCTCAGCAGTAGCGGATGCACCAGGCGTTGGTGATCAACCCGGCGCCCTGCAGGTCCGGGTGGCGGCTGAGGTTGGTGGTGCTATTGGGCCCCACCCAGATGTCCCGGTAGTTCGCTCCGTACCAGAAGTTGACGCGGATGATGATCCAGCTGTTCTTGCAGTGTCGGTACCACGCGTCGCGGCCGGTGTAGAAGCCGCAGTCTCCGTAGGCCAAGGTGCCGACGCCGCCGGCGGTCGACGACGGCGAGGACGGCGCCGACGGCGCGGCGGGCTCCTGTCGGTTCTGCGCCCCGAGGGTAGTGCCCGAAACCTGGGAGCCGGGCGTGACCGTCTGGATCTGGGAATGCCGTCCGGTGTCGGTGGGGCCGTAGGGGCCGCCGAGAGCCATCTGCGCGGAGGCATTGCCGGCGAGGCTCAGAGCGGCGCCGACGGCGACGGCGAGCACGAGGCCGAGGCGGGTGAGGAACTGTCGCAGTGTCATCTTTCTGTCCTTGGTGTGTTGTGCGGTGGGGACCGGTTCGTCGTCGATTCCGGTGTTGTCGTCCCGGCCGCCGTCGCCGGCTGTGGTGCGGCGGCCGGGGTCCGGGATGTGGTGGCGGTGAGGGCGCGGCCCGCCCGAGGGCGTCCACGGGCGGACCGCGCGGGTGGAGCAGCATGGGCGTCCGCTGGCCGCCGCGACGGGGAGGTACTGTCGTGACGGTCGTGGCGGGTGGGGGCCTGCTGCTCCGGCCATGGGCGTGCGTGGCGGGCGTCCTCCGACGCCGGCCGGTCCGCACAGCCTGCGGCAGTCGGGTCAGCGGGCCCGGAGCCCGAGGAACTCGCCGTAGATCTGCGAGTCGGACTGCGAACCGTGGGTCTGCCCGTACAGGCGTACCGAGTCGGGGTCGACCGCCGAGTACGGCGCCTGGAAGTCGGGGTCGTTCAGCGCCATCTGCGCGGAGGCGGTGCCGGCCAGCCCGAGACCGAGACCGGCGGCGACCGCGACGACGGCGCCCAGGCGGGCGATGTTCTTGTGCATGTCGTTCGTCTCCTTGGTCGATATTCCGTTGTGCAGCCGCTGTTTGCGGCTGGCCACGGTCCGGTGTGGACTGTGGGCGCTATGGGCGCGGCCCGCCCCGGGGGTCGCGAGTGAGGGCGGGCCGCGCTGGTGGAGCGGTCCTGGCGTGGACCGTCAGCCGGTGACGGGGTGGTGGCCGTCGACGGGCTGGGGTCGGGGTGCGGGCCGCTCCGGCTCCGGGGTGCGGGTGGTGCCGCGGCTGCTGGGCGCAGTGGTGGTGGGGCGTGTGGCGTGCGTGCTCGTGGTCGTCGGTGCGGTGCTCGACGGTCGCGTGGTGGTCGGCGTGGTGGTGGACGGCTGCGTCGGCCGGGTGGTCGTGGGCGCGGTTGTGGTGGGCGGAATGCCCTTGGCGCAGTTGACGACCGCTGCGGTGATGGTCTGCGACGCCTTGCCGTTCGCGCCGCGGATGGTGATGACCGCGCCCGGCCCCTTCTTGTATTCCACGCTCAGGTTCGGGGCGGGGTTGACCGGTCCTTCGCCCTCGGGGTAGGTGATCACGCCGTTGTCGCACTTCGCGCTGATCGGGCCGAAGGTCACGCCGCCGACCTTGATGCCGGCGACGCGGGCCTCGGCCATGCCCGCGCCCGCCTTCACGCTCACGCCACTGGCGGTGAAGGTGCCCGCTTCGCCGGAGACGTCGCCGCCTGCGGTCTTGACCTCGCCGGCGGAACTGACCGACGGCTGTGCGGAGACCGGGTCGACGCCGATGGCGGACACGCCGTAGGCGGTGGACGTCTCCGCCTGCGCTTCGGCCTGCGCCGTGGTGGGGCTGCCGGTGAACAGCACGGCGCCGGTCGCGACGCCGAGCGCGCCGAGCGCTGCGCCCGCAAGCACGGCGCGGGCGCGGTGGTGGGTGGTGCGGACCACGAATCCCCCCTTGTGTGTGGTGTGGCCCTGGTTGGGTGGGCCTGATGTCGATCAACCGATCAGCACCGGTGTCCCGAGTGGGACCTGGGTGCTGAGGACTTCGAGCGCGTCCGGTGGGACGCGGATGCATCCGTCGCTGGAGGCGGTGCCGTAGACGTCGCCGGTGGGCCAGGTGTGGATGCCGACGGTGCCGGGGCCGCCCGCGTAGCTGGTGTGGGTGTCGCTGTGGGTGCCCAGCGGCAGCACGATCGGAGAGAAGGTGGGCTTGGTGTCGCGGATCGACGCCAGCAGGAACGTCCGTCCCGGCGGGGTCGGCGACTCGGCCTTGCCGATCCCGACGCTCCAGCGGCCGACCTCGCGGTCCTCGTGCAGCAGGGTCATGGTGAAGGTGCCGCGGTCGACGACGATCCGGTGCGAGGTGTGGGCGGTGGTGACGCGCGGGTCGTTGGTGAACACCCAGCCGGTGGAACGGCCGGGGCGTACCGGCAGCAGCACACGTGCCCATCCGGGCTGCTGGTCGATGATCGGCAGCCAGGTGTCGTTGGCCAGTTGCAGCGGCGGGAGGGCGGCGATGGCGCGGTCGCCGGGCGCGAGGTAGACGGGCACGGTGTGGGTCGGGTGTAGCACCCGACCCGACGGTGCGGCGGTGCCCTGGTCGGGCGGCGCGTCGCCGACGGTGCCGAAGGTGGTGGCCTGCGGCAGGTTCGCCAGTTCGGTGTCGCTGACCGGGCGCGGTTCGACGGCCGGTTCGGCGTCGCGGGCGGGGTCGGCCAGGCCGTGCTCGCCCGGCGCGAGGTGCACCGGTCCCGCCGAGACGGCCGGCCGGGAGGTGAGGGTGACGAGTCCGGCGAGGGCGAGCGCCACGGCCGCGACGAGCACCAGGCCGACGGCCACCGGCCTCGACCGGCGACCGCGCGGCGTGCCCACCGGTCCGGTCTGCGGACCGGTCACAGTGGATGTGTCGTCCTCGGCGCGGTCATGGTGGTGCTGTTGGGCGTCGTCGGTCACCGATGGTCCCTCCTTTGAGGACGGTGGGAGTGGTGGGAAGCGGTGGGGCGACGGCGGGCCCGTGTTTCGCCGCCGCCCCACCGGGCTTACTTGCCCAGGGCCGTGGTGAACCCGGCCGTGGGCGTGCCGATGCCGGTCACCGGGTCCCACCCGGCGCCGGACTGGAGGGTCTGCGGCTTGGTGTCGAAGTCGATCAGGTAGCTGCCCAGGCCGCTGGGGACCTCGACGTCGGCGAAGCCGACCATGCCCGGCGTCCACAGCGCGGCCGCGACCGGCTTGACGTCGGCCACCTGCGGGTCGCCGACCATGTCGTAGAGCGCGTCGTTGAGGAAGCCGAAACGCTGCACGCCCTGGCGCTGCTGGGCGTCGGCGACCAGGCCGGCGATCAGCGGCGCGGCCAGCGAGGTTCCGCCGCTGATGGACTCGTGGAACACGCCGTCGACGGTGTAGCCGATGGCGATGCCGGTGTAGGGGTCGGCCAGCGCGGAGATGTCGGGCATGACCCGCTTGCCGCCCGACACCGAGGTCGGCACGACGCCCTGCTGGTAGCCCGGCGCGGGGAAGTAGATGCTCGCGCCGCCGCCCGCGCCGCCGGCGAACCTGCCGTCACGGTCGTTCTGGGCGACCCAGGTGTTGCCGGACTGGGTGTAGCCCGAGCTCTGCCACCCGGTGGCGAACGTGACCTTGTTGTCCGCGTCGAGGGCGACGGTGGTGCCACCGACGGCGGTCACCCACGGATGTGACGCGGGCCAGCTGGCCTCCGGTCGGCCCTGGATCGCGCTGTTGTCGCCCTGGTCGCCGGAGCAGAACAGGATCGTCTGCCCCTGGATGGCGGCTTGGACGGCGATGGCGCCCATCTGCCGGCGCTCGGCGGCCGACGCCAGGCTCTCCCCCGGCATCAGCCACGAGTTGGAGATGACGCTGGCCCGGTTCTCGCTCACCGCGGTGTTCAGCGCGGCGTTGAGGTCGAAGCAGCTCTGCGCCCCGTAATAGACGATCTTCGCGGCGGGCGCGATCTGGTGGATGGACTGCACGTCCAGCGCCTGCTCGCCGTACCAGGCGTCCGGCCCGCACTGGTCGTGGTCGGTGAAGTTCGACGGCAGGACCGCGCTGTACTGGCCGGGCGCGAGCGCCGGTGCGCCGAAACGGCGCGCCGCCTCGTTGGTGTCGGACTCGATGGTGGGCAGGTTGTAGGCACCGACCACCGCGACGGTCTGGCCCGCGCCGGTGTCGGAGCCGGTCAGCCCGTAGATGGCGCGCATCTGCGGTGCGAGGTAGCCGCACAACCAGTTGGACTGCTGCCCGGCGGCGTGCTTCTGCGGGGCGCCTGTGTTGTTGTGCTCGCCCCAGTATGTCGCGCAGGCGTCGGTGTCGGCCGCAGCGGACACGCCGTCGCCGGGCGTGGCCCGGCCGGTCGCGGTGTCACGGGGCCGGGAGCCGTTCGGTGCGCGCAGCGCGATCTGCTGGGTGGTGACGGTCTTGGCGGCATCGTCCAAGCCCAGCACCGCGCTCACCGCGCCCCGCAGCGTGCGGGGCAGGGAGATCGACTGCTCGGGAGCGGCCAGCACGTGGATTCGGCCATCAGGGGTGGAGATCCTGAACTTGCCCAGGTTCACCCTGAACGCGTTCTCGATGCGGCCGACGTCGCCGGTGACCTCGACGAAGTGACGGTTCGCGCTCACCCCGTCCACGCGCAGGCCCTGCGAACGCAGCCACTCGGTGACGCGTGCGACGGTGTCGTCCGAGGCGGCGTAGCGCCTTGTGAACTCCTCGCCGCTCAGGTACCGACGGTACTGCGGCGAGTCGGGGTCCGACACCGCCTCGGCCAACCGCTCGGCACCGTGCGGGTCGCGCAGCGCCAACGCGACCTTCACGCGCCGCTGCTCGCGGTCGTCGACGCTGCCCACCCGCGCCTCGGGTTTGGCCCACTCCGGCGCGCTGCCCTCCACCGTCGCCTGGTCCCCGTCCGGCTGCGACAGCGCGATCTGCGCCGACGCGGGACCGCCCATGACCCCGACGAGCACCGCACATCCGGCCACGACTCCCGCGGCACGGGATTGTCGACGTGCCATGAAATAGCCCCCCGAATCTGTTATCACGAAACACCACGAGAAGGCGTCCGACGTCACCCGCGAATCGCCGTTCAATACCCGACGGGCGGGTGTCGAACATCCAGCGAATCGGGCGGCACCCCTGTGCGAGACTCCCCCTCGATGATGCGACCGACGTCCCCTTGTCAGCCTGAGCAGGCCCTCTTCCCTGCCCGCTGGACACACTGCCTCATCAACCATGTCCTGGTCAATCATTTCCCGACGTGTCCGTCATTTGATTTCCAGAACATTCCACAGGTCATTTTCAGGGAATTGCCGACTAGCCCGGACGATTTCTCGACCAGGCTGGACGGACACCTTCGTGAATTGTCGTGGTGATGGGTGCCGGTCCCGCCGCGCCCTGTATCGGCCCACCCGATTGGCAGTGCGCGGCGAGACCGACGTCGGTCGTCGCGTCGCGGTTCGGCGCTGGGGTGCCACCTCGTGCGACGTGGCGACCGCTTCCCTCTCTCCCCTTCCTTCGGGGTGCCGTCGGCGCGTGGCATCGCCGAGCCACTCGTCCCGCCGCGGACATCGGGGTGGTTCGGCGGGACCGCCTCAGGGGCGTGGTCTCACCGGCCAGGCAACCGGTGCGCCACGCGCCGACGGACGTCGGAGCCGTCGGGATCGACGGCAGGATGGAGGTTTCCGGTCGACGCGGTCAGGCGACGACTCAGAAACGGTCCGAAGTGGACTGTTGCGGCGTGTGCGCGGGGCAGGTGCAGCCCGCGCGCAACGTGCCGTGGAAGGGGTAGCGCCACCAGGTGTGCGCGGTGTCGCCACGCTCCCAGCGCTCCGGTCGTACCCCACCGGGCGGCATCCCGGGCGGCCACCAGGCCGGGCGCGCCGGACGGATCACCCCGCGTGCCAGGTCGACGTCCTCGCCGGGCTCGCTCAGCTCGGACACACAGGTGGTCAGCCGTGGCGCGACCTCCCGCCAGGCCTCGCGGGTCAACCGTCCGACCACCCCCGCGCCGTACACGGCGATCGCCAACTCGTCCTCGACCAGCTCCAAGTGCAACTCGAAGGCGAGGTCGAAGCCGCGCTCGGCCAGGATCCTGCGGGCGGCCCACAGGTCCTGCGATGGCGGTGCGCCGACTTGGGCGCGACGGGCGAACAGCTCGGGCTCGGTGGCCCAGATCAGTTCGGCGTCGACGTGCGTGCACCGCGTCCGCGCCAACGCAGATACCACACCGGGTGACGACGACGGCCAGACGTGCCAGTCCAACATGGACGCCAACCAGTCCGGGACGAGGCGCTGCGCGGGGTGCAGCCGCCCGCCACACGCGCCCGGCTCGGGAAGGAACACCACCGCCCCGGGCGGTCCGAGATCGTCCAAGCCATCAGTGATCACGTGACATCCCCCAATGTCAACATCGGCCGCACGCGGCCTTCCCCCGTAACACCCGTCCCGCCCCCTTGTCCGGGCGTCGAGTCGGGCATCGTTGTACCGCCCCCGCGGCACAACGGTTACTACGTCGATGGCCGATAGCCGACCAGTCGGCGAGACGTGCCCGGTCCACTTTCAAGGTCCCGGCTCACCTGCACACTAGGCACCAACTTGACGCTGAGTCACCATCGACCTGTTGGTAACACTGTACTTCACTCGAATGGAGTACAGAACCGTAACTTTATGTAGCTGACTGGTGGCCTGGGACGGCTCGCGATACATGCGGTGTGATCACAACCGACCGCGCCGGCGTAGTGTGCGTGGACCACGGTCGAGGGGTTCGTTCGTCTAGTTCGTACGGAGCAGCGCCGCGCTCACGGCATGCTCGAGCATTTGCCCATAGTGGACGTCGCCCTGGTTGCCCTGCGATGGCCGGGAACATGAGGGACACCGGTCGCACACCCGACGTGGCCGTCGGGACGTCTGCCCGTCTCCGGATGGCTCCGGTTCGTCGGACGAGTACGAGTTCCGTGGGGTTCTTCGACTATCCCGGTGTCCCGCCAACTGCCCGACCACGCCGGCGGTGGGCATCGCCAGTTCGCCGCTTACCAGGATCAGCGGCTGTGTGGGTCGTGTGCCGCCGCCACGTCGACCAGGTACGGCTTGAGGTGTTCGGCGATGGCCCTGGCCAGCGACGGCGGCACGGCGTTGCCGATCTGCCTGGCCACCTCGATCTTCGAGCCGCACCACTCGAACGAGTCCGGGAACGACTGCAGCCGCGCCGCCTCCAGGTGCGTGATCGGGCGGTCCACGCGGTGCCCGTCCACGCCCGGCTCCCACTGCGGGTGCAGGTAACGCCCCTTCTCCGGCTTGTAGAACTCCGTCCGGATGGTCACCGACGGCTCGTCCCACCGCATCCGGCCCATCACGTCCGTCGTCCCGGTCTTCTTCTCCCGCCAACACCGCGGCAGCAGCTCCGTCGGCAGGTCGAACCGGCCACCACCCGGCGGGATGTGCCGGTACCGCTCCAACGACAACGGCGTCGGATTGCGGCCAACGTGCAGGTCCAGACCTTTGAACGGCCCCGGCACCGTCGTGCCGAAGAATTCCGCCTGTGAGTCCGGCAGGAAGGTCGTCGCCGGCCGTTCCGGCAGGCCGCGCAGCACATCGCCCACGGTGTGCCAGCGGTCGCGCGAATGGGTCGGCGCGGGCAACGGGATGCGCCCGATCCGCGACCCGATCACGATCGCGCGCCGACGCCGTTGCGGCACACCGAAATCCGCCGCCGACAGCACACCTGCGGTCAGCTCGTAGCCCTCGGTCTCGGCCTCGAGCAGGGCGAACTCGGTCGACGCCAGGAACCGGTCCACGTTCTCGATCACGAACACCGCTGGCCGCGCCCTGCGCACGAACCGCAGGTACTCCCGCCACAACGAGTTGCGCGGGTCGTTGACGTCCTTCGAGCCCAGGTTCGAGAACCCCTGGCACGGCGGACCGCCCACGATCACGTCAACCTCGGGGATCGCGGCGTCCGGCACGGCCGCGATGTCCGACCAGCGGATGTGGTCCTCACCGAAGTTCGCCGCGTACGTCGCCGCCGCGTGCAGGTCCCACTCGACCGCCATGACCGGCCGGTAGCCGCCCGCCGCGGCGAACCCCGAGGTCATGCCACCACAGCCAGCGAACAGGTCGATCAGTGACAACACCCCCGCCAGCGTAAACCGACAAGCGCTCGACGATGCCTCCATCTCCCTGGCAGGACCTCAGCCAGCAGACCGCCGACGATTCCTGCGGTCACGAAGCGCCTGCCTCAAGCGGCGCCCAGGAGGCAAACCGATCACGATCATGGCGAGCCCTACCAACAACATCGCCCCGGCGATCCACCACCCAAGCCACATGGCTTCCATCTTGCCATCCAGATATCAAACTAACGCTCGTGTCTGAGCGCCCGTTCTACTCTGACCGCACCGCGCCTCCGGTCCCGCGTGTCAGTCAAGAGATCTCCACGAACGCATGGAAAGGGCTGGTAGCACTCCTACGCCGCCGGATCACTCGCACGCGACTTCCCACTGCGAGAGTGCCCTGATGGCCAGGCCATTACAGGCACGGACGTGCAACTGTTCCTGGACTCGATCGGCACCCACGTGCCTACGCTCACCGGGTCTCCGCTCGACACGAGCCAGCCCCAGAACACCGTCAACACTCGGTCGTCGGGTCGACGGCGGCGAGGAGATCGCCCAATTGCGGCAGCGTTCACTCCAACCGGTATTAGTGGCGACACGTATGGATGACTGCGGCCGTGTTCGGCCTGGTGCGGTGTTGTCCTCAAGCTGTGGGCGAAGACGAGGACCCGTTCCCGATCCCGCCTCCCGAGGAAGACGGCTTCGGGGGTGGGAAGGACTGGGACGCGCTTCTGGATCAGGTGCGGCCGGAGGAGTCCGACATCCCAGGCGCCGCGCACACGGCGGCCGTGCTCGGCGCGGTAGTGCGGCATCCACGAGCGGTGGAATCGCCCGAGTTCATTGAAGTGAACCTCGCCGTGCTGCAAGTTCTGGCGGACCGTAGTGGCGCCACAGGCGTGACGGTCGCCGAGATCTACCAACGGTTGAGTGACAGATGGCCTGCTGCTGCGGTGCGGGACGCCGTGCTGTGGTTAGCACTGGCCCGCACGATCACCCGCACCAAAGTGGACAGACCGCAACTGCTGCCCAGGCAATCCATGGCGGTGGCGCTGGAGTTGTCGCCGACGCTCAACGATATCCGTGGGAATCATCGGCTGCTGGAGATGTTTGACCAGTTGCGCACGGAGGCTGACTCCGGTGCCGCCGACAAGTACCTGTTGGCGATGTTGGTGCGTCTGCGTCGGCAGATGTCGATCTACACGTTCCACGCCCGTTCCGCGTTCCGTGACGGCGACATCCAGTCGATTCCGGCGCACATCGACGTGGACGAGACCGAGTTCAAGCGGCGATTCAAGCAGGCCAGCGAGGCCGTTGTCGACCACCTTGCGCTCGTCAACGGCCTCGCCGCGCTCAACACAGCGGTGTACGACTACGTCGACGCACAGGGCTATTGGGTGACGCGACTGCTGGCCGGACAGCCCATGGCGGATCCGCTCGACGAGCTGATGAGGCAGCCGTGGCCGGGCACGCGGTGACTACCCGGCGACACCGATCCGATCCGAAACCCTCCGGCCTCAACGACCGCCGGGCGCAAGTCCAAACAGCGTCAGTCCAACGAAGTTGCCCCACCTGCGGACACAGACCCGCTCACTGGCGGACGGCAGCGCAACATCGAGCGGATTTGGCCGAAACCTGGCTGGAGTTCGACCAGCACGGCGACCTCGTCGAGAGCCACTACTGCGCCAACTGCCAACCATGCGGCCACGTCGAAATTGTCGAATGCTTGGTCTGCGGAGCCGGCCCGATCATCGCCTACAGACCGATGGCGAACAGCGCCACCGACGAGGACAAGCCCACGTCGGTCCACCGCTGGCTGATCGCACACGGCTGGAACCACGACAAGTCAGGCGGATGGACATGCAATAAGCACCAACGCCGCCTGGAACTCGACCCGGCAAGTTGAGAGCCCACGGGCCAGAGCCTCGAACGTCCCATCTCCTACCCCGACGTGACGACGGCACCGCCGTGAACGATTCGGACGAGGTGGAAGGCGCCGAGATCGTAAGTGAGAACGGCCGCGTGACCGTGCGGAGGCTGGTGAGGTGGCTGCGGAAGAAGCGGATGGAGTGATCGTCTGAGGTGCCCCAGTTCACGCACGTCGGCGACGACCAACGGGCGAACGCCACGGGCACATCCTGTCACCACAACCACCCCTGCCGAAACACAGGGGCCGACGCCGGGTGCCGTCGCGACCCCGAGCGGGCAGACACCCGGTCGTCGGCGACGAGCGGGTTCGGTTGAGTTGGTTGGTGAACTCCTCGCCACGCTTGGAGCGCTGTTCCACAGCGCCCCGAGCCGACGCAGGGCGATGGTACGGCGGCCGCGTGGTAACGGTCTCGCGGTTGTCGTGGTCAATGAATGAGCAGCAACGCTCGACCGGCAGCCGCGGACACCGGCCGGTCTGCCACGTACGCGATCGACCCGTTGATGCCCTGCCCGACCGGGACGGTGGTGTTCGCCGCGTCCGGCGGCGGATAGCAAACCGGGCGACACCGCCGAGGAACACCAGGACGTCGCGATGGTCGAGGAGCAGGCAGTCTCCGAACAGTCCCGACCGCCGATCCCCGCTATTCACTCCCTCTGATCAGCAACAGTCACGCCCACCTACCCGAAACCGGCCAAGCCAACCGGACGCCGAGGACAACAGGGGCGGGGCTCCATGTGAGAGGAAGCGCAGCTGCTGCCAGAGCCGCTGGGAGTGTGCCGGCCGCGATGCGGCACCGGACGCCGGGCCGGAGGCGGGTGGGGTGCAGACTGTGCGGTATGAGCACGTGGAACCGGCCAGGAGGCCGTCGTGGCTGATCCGTGGGCGGTCGTGGGCGCGATCACCGGTGGAGTGGGCGCGGTGACCGGCATGGCCGCGCTCGGAGTCGCTGTCTGGGCCGCGCGCAGCGGCAGCAGATCCGCCGATGCCGCCGCCGACTCGGCGGGGGCCGCCCGGGCGTCGGCCGACAGCGCGGCCACCACGGCTCGAATCGAGGGCGACCGCCACCACCTCGAGCTGATCCCCGCGCTGCGTTTCAGACTGACAGTGGACACCACCGAGGCCGGGTCGACGGCCGCACGGCTGGGAGCCACGGCCAGGCTGACCATCACCCTCGACGGACCCCAGGACCTCGACGGGGTCGCCGTCGCCATCCGCGACGACCGGCCCGACCGGGCCCCGCACACCGCAGGCAGGCCCACCGCCGAGGACATCGCCGCCACGCTGTGGGGACCGTGGCGGTTCCGGCCCGGCGTCGACCACGCCACCCGCGACGGGCGCGCCGTCCCCGCCCGACCACTGGCCCGCCGCGACACGCTCGTGTTCGCCCTGGATCCCGCGCCCGTGCCTGACTGGACCACAGCCGATCTGTGGACCAGGACCCATGCCGACGCGCCTCTGCGCCTGACGATCACGTGCACCCGCGCCGGACACCAGCCGTGGGAACTCCGCGAGGACGTCTACCCCGAGCCGGCGGACCCGTAGCGGCGCGACCGCCGAACCCGCGTTCCACGCGGCCATGTCCACAGCCTCACGAACCGCTCCACGGCACCATTTCGACCGGCAACAAATCACGTCCTGATGCGGCGTACTCACCGAATGCCTCGGAACTCGCCATCGCCAACGTCCAACGTCTCACCGTGGACAACCACCGGCTCACCCAAAGCACTCGAAGCCGCCACCGCGGTCACCCGCTCTGGGAGTCGGGGCGCGGAATGATGGCCGGTTGGCAACGACGCTACGTGCCGCCGGATCTGAGGCTCTGTGGCTTTCTCGTCGAGGTCCGGCGAACGCGACCTGAACCAGCTTCGGCAGTATGACGGGGGCGTCAGCCGTGTTGGGCGTGGAGGTCGGTCAGGAGTACGTCCAAGCGGTTTTCCTCGCTGACGCGCTCTCGACGGTGGCGCATGGCGGTGGCGAGGTCCGGGTCCCAGGGTGTTGCGGGTACGTCGTCGCTGGGGAAGCGTTCGCCCTCGGCCGGCGCCGTCAGGTAGTCGGTGGCGGTGAGGCGCCAGGGGAATCCGGCTGTGCCTGCGTGTCGAAGCGCGGTGATGGCGCCACGGAGCCCGCCGGGTTCGAAGTCGGAGGACACCGCAACTCGCCATCCGGATGCCGCGGCCGCAGAGATGACCTTGGTGGCGGCGACGCTTGGCGTGCCTCCTCGGCAGAGAACGGCTGCGTGGGCGTCGCATGCGACGATGGCGGTGAGCGCGCTGATGCCTTCCACCACCCACAGCGTGGTGGATTCGGGTTGTGGCGGTGCGATAAGCGAGCGGTCTCCTCCACTGGTGATGACACCGAGCGTCAGGACGGCGGGTTCCTTCGCAGCCTGGTACGCGGCTGACACCGCTGCGGCGGGATGGTCGGGGTCTATCGGAAGTCGCCACCCGGAAACCTGGCTCGATACCGGATCGACCAGCACACCGACGGCGGCCCATGCCTCTCGAACGGCAGCGCTGTCCGTGGGTGGTGGGTGTCCTGCGATGGCGGCGGCGAGTCGTGCACCGAGACGGCCCAGCGTCGTGTTGGCGTCAAGCCCGTGTGTTCGCCGTACGGTGTGCGAAGCAAGAACGGACAGGGGGATGCCGTTGGCGGGCAGGGCGCCTGCCAACGCACAGAGCTGGTCGACGAGTCCTGCCCGTGCGTCGCCGGAGGGTTCGATACCGGCGATGAGCCGGGATGCGTCGTTGCCGGCCCAGGCCTTCGCCGCCGGCGGGACGGCGTCGATGAGCTTGCCGGTCAAGAGCGCGTTGAGGCCGTCACGGTGATCAAGCCATGCGCACAGTGCGGGTCGGGTTCCGGGTCGCGGTTCGATCCGGACGAGACGGTCGAGCTTCGTCGTGGCGTCTGACAGGTCGAGGTCGTAGAGCAGGCGGAACCAGCCGGACATGGCCGCGGCTTCGGCGATCGCCTGCCCGCGCCGCCCACCGCGGCGTGGGGTGCCGGCAGTGATAAGCCACCGCAGGTCCGGCTCGGACAACGCGAGCGTGCTATCGATGGTGATCGGCGGTTGTCCGGGTCTGCGCACCCAGACTCGGTCGTAACGCAACCGGCCGCGTTGGTCGACCCGGTCCCGGGTTCCCCGGTCGGCATCAGGTACCTGTTCTACGGCCGCGTATGCCTTCAGCGCGGGATTCAAGCCGTCAACGGCGACGGGATGGCCTTCAGTCAGCATGGCCCTGGGCCCGTCGATGGGCGGCTTGAGCGGCGACGACGTGGTCGTAAGCGATCAGCAGCGCCGACCATCCCGGCCCCCTGCTGCTGGTCAGGGCGTCGCGCAACGGCACGAGTTCGCTGTGGTTGCCGTGCGTGCCGCCAGCGAACATGTAGGTCGGTTCGTTGAGCAGGTCGGCGTCGGACGGGTAGCGCAGGAGGAGGACTTCGGAGCAGCGTGCGAAGGCTTCGTGCTGGATGTCGTCCTGAACGGTCGCCATGACGGTCATGCCGGTTTCCTCCGCTGCCCGGCGTAGAGCGTCGAGCACGCGTTCGCGGTGGGCTTCGCCCAGTCCGTCTCCGAGTTCGTCCAGGATCAGCAGCCGGCCGATCGGATCATCGTTGGCCAGGAGTGCGGCGAGAACGAGTTGGATGGTGGCGAGCTTGTACTGGGCGGTGTTGGCGTCTTCGTGATAGGGCACGTGTTCGAGATGGCCGTTGTCCGGTGGGCGGCGTGCCCAGCGGGGTGTCGCCAGCAGTGTCCAACCACGGCTCGTCGGCTGGTTGTCCTCGGGTAGGTCCAGGCTGGGCGGGTTGATCTCGAAGTGGAGGTCGCCTCCGTGCCCGCCGTGGCGGAAGCGGATCTCGTTGAAGCGATGGGAGACCGCTGTGAACAGTCCTCGGATCTGGTGTTCGAGACCTCGTTGCAGGTTGCGCAGGTGTGCGTCGGTGGCCTGGATCTCGTCGTAGGCGTTGTCGTATTCGCGTTGCAGCCGTGCGTGTTCGGTTCGGGCGCGTTCCAAGGCGGACTTCATTCCCTGCGCCTGGCGTCCGATGGTGGTTCGCAGGGCCGCTATCACCGAGTCGAGAGCGGCGACCTCTCGCGCTTCGCTGTCCCGCGCCCGGCGGCGATCGACGCTGGCGACCTGTTCGTGGTAGCGGATCAGTGCCGTTCGGGTGACGGCGTCGAGGTTGGTGTCCTCTGTGATCGTTGCGCGGGTCTGCTCGTTTCGAGCACCGGTCACGGCGACGGAGATCCGAAGGTCTGCTTCCAGCCGCGTCAGGTACTCACGGTGGCTGACGGCGCCCGACAGCGCCGCAAGCACCTCGTCGACGCGGGCTTCGAGGGCGGTAGTCACGTCGCCCGGCAGTTCAAGCGGATGGTGTCCGGTGAGCACGTCGGCCAGCGAGCCGTCCGCGCGTGGTGCGCAAGCATCGAGGTACGCGGCCCACGTCGGCAGGAGGAGCTTGTCCGCCGAGCTCAGAGGGCATTTGATCTACTTTTGGTAGAGAATGTCCGTTTTGCGTAGGTCGTTTCGCCAGGTTTGGGTGGATTCACCGGTCAGTGCGCGGCTCATTATGTTAGCCATCGCCCAGTGGGCCATCGTGCGCGAGCGTTGCGGCAGCGCCTCGTAGTCACGCACGAGGCGACGGTGCTGCATCAGCCACCCCAGTGTCCGCTCGACCACCCAACGCCTGGGCAACACGTGAAACCCTGTGGCGGCAATACGTTTAACGACCTCGACGCGGACGCCGACCTTGGCGCCGTGGCGGACGACCGCGTCGTTGTAGCCGCCGTCCACCCAGGCTATCGAGACGTCGGGATGGGTAAGGGCCAAGTGGTCCAGGATGTCCTTGCCGGCGGCCGAATCCTGGACCGAGGCCGCGGTCACGACCACGGCGAGCAGTAGGCCGAGCACGTCGGTGGCGATGTGCCGCTTGCGTCCCTTGATCTTCTTGTTCGCGTCGATGCCCTGAGTGGATTCGCTGACGTTGCAGGAGGTTTTCACGCTCTGTGAGTCCAGGATCGCCGCCGTAGGAGTGACCGAACGTCCACTCGCGACACGAACCCGGCCCCGCAGCAGGTTGTGCAACGACTCGGTCGTGCCGTCGGCCTCCCACTTGGCGTAGTAGTCGTAGACCGTCTGGTACGGCGGGAGATCGTGCGGCAAGTACGCCCATGCGATCCCCGTCCGGCACACGTACAGGATCGCGTTCACGATCTCCCGTAAGTCGTGCACCCGCGCCGCCGTACCCGGCCCGCGCCGGGCGGCACGCCACGCCGTCAACGTCGGCTCGATCAACGCCCACCGGGCATCGGACAGGTCACTGGGGTACGCACGCCGAGAGCTCATAGTTGATCAACTCTATGGCGGTCACCAAACCGGACAAACCACCACAAACCAAGATCAGATGCCCTCTCAGGACGTCCGCGTAGTGGGCATTCATCCGGTCGAGCTCGGTTCGGCAGGTCTTGAGGTGGTCCGCGACTTCTGTCCGGCGTTCTTCCAAGCCGCGCCGGGCGGCTTGGGCATCACGGTGGGCGCTGTCGGCGCGCTCGACCGCCTCGTTCAGGGGGGCCAGCTCGCGTGTGATTGAGGCGATGTGTCTGCGGGCGCTGTCACGCCGATCGTCAAGCTCGACACGCTGCTGTTCGGCTTCGGCGGCAGCGAGTTCGGCCGCGAAGGCGTTGGCCTGTTCGCGTGCTTCCGCGGCACGGTCGTCCGCCTCGCGGCGGGCGTCGATCGCAGTTTGCCACGCTGCGGATGCTGCGGTCACCCGCGCGTGGCGGCCGATGGTCGGCTGGGCGAATCCCCCGACGACCGTGACGAGGCCGCGCAGGCTGGCGGCGCCGTCGATGAGCTGACCGTCGGTCGCGATCCAGGAGAGCAGCCCTGCTGCTCCGGGTGGCGCTGCGAGCACTCCGGCGGGCATCGGCGCGGACCCGGATACCAGCTGCGCGCCGGGAAAGTCGGCGAGTGCTGTGACTGCGTCCGATTCGTCTTTCGGGGCGACGCAGATCGCGCCGAAGAACGGCTCCAGCAGCGGCTCGAACAATGCGCGAGCTTCTGTGGCGAGTTCGACACCGTCGGACAGAAGCTGCCACTCGATGCCCGCTGTGGTAAGCCTGTCGCCGGCCGGCCCGGCGGTTCCCCGCCGAACCGCATCGAGATGCTGTTCAGCAGCTCGTTGTCGTTCCGCGGCGAGGCGCTGCTCTGCCGTCGCATGGTCGGCTTCGTCTCGTGCACGTGCCAGATCGACGGCTACCGCGTCCGCGCGACGGCCGGACCAGGATGCAGCGAGTCCTTGTGCTTTCGCCAGGTCGCGCTCGATGAACTTCAGATCGATGGCGAGTTGTTCGTATCGGTGTGCCACGGGTTGCCGGGCAAGCCGCGCCGCGCTGACTTCGTCGGCCGTGCGGGCAAGCTCGCGGTCCACGATCGTGCGGTCCAGTCTGGCCAGACGATCGGTGATCTCGGCAACGCGCAGAGAGGCTCGTTCGACAGCGTCTGCGGCTTCGGCGCGGGACCGTCGGAGGTCTGCGAGGTCGCCGAGAGTCTGTCGGACGGTGGTGGCGACGTAACGGTCACGCGCGCGTTCGGCCTCGTCCAACAGTTGGAGCCGACCGTCGATCGATTCGACCTCTCTGGTGAAGTTGGCGACCGAGGTGGCGGCCGTACCGACCTCCTTCTCCTTGGCCTTCAGCTGGCGGGTGAGGCGGAAGAAGTCGATGCGTTGGGTTGCTTCGTTGTCGAGGAGTTGCCGCATGCCGGCCAAGTCGATCAGCTGGGCGGCGATCTGCTCCGGAGTGAGCTGGGAAACGTCCGAGCCGAGCAGCGTGGTTCGCTGCTCGTTGCGACCGCCGCGTTTGGAGACATACGACAGGCAGCTCACGCCCGGACCGTACAGTTCCCGTGCATAGCGTTGAGGCCCCCACTTCGGCCCCCGCAGCGTGGACCAAACCCTCTTGGCATCGGCAAGCCGTTCCGCTTGTGTGTCGCCGAAGGCCAATCGGAAGCCTGGGGCGGTGGCGACTTCGAAGGCCGGATCGTCATAGCGTCGTATGCGCACCCACACCGTCAATGGGCCATCGCCGTTCGTAGGTTCGCGGGAAGGCTCGGCCGGCAGGCCCATGAAGACGGCGACGATGAATCCCATCTCGGCGCGGACCCGTGCTCCGGTGGGCGCGTTCGGCGGGTTGAACAGCAACGAGGCGGCGTACCCGGAGAACTGCGGCGAGTCCTGTCGCCATCCGGGATCGCCGTGGATCAAGCTGAGCGCTGCCTCGAGGGTCGTTTTCGACGATTCATTGGAGTCGACGGGTCCTTCGCCGGTGACGGCGATGAAGCCGCCCGGCGTCAAGTACACGGGGTCGGAGGTCAGTCGACCGATGTCGACGGTTTGCAGGCAGACGATCCGACGGCGGCCGACGATGCCGCGGGACACAGTGCGTTGTCGGGTGGTCGTCACGACGTCTCCTGTTGATGCCGATGGTGATGCCTCCGACGCTGAAACGCGATCGCGACGGGGTCTTCGGGTGCGGCGAGTATGAACAGGTCCTCCTCGATGCACCGGCGTTGAGCGGGTGTGAGGCGATCGAACATCGGGCCCGGTCTGATGCCGGTGGCGCGGCCGTTGATCAGCACGTGTGCGTCGTGCAGCCGGTTGACAGTCTCGGTGACGAGCCCCTTGTTGAGGGGCCGGTTGTGGTGAAGCTGGTTCAGCTTCACCGGCTCTGCCGTCGACCATCGCAGCGGAGGGCGTCCCTGGGTCGTGGGCATCGCCACCGACCACAGCAGAACCAGCGCGACGACCGCACGATCAAGCGGGAGCAACACACCGAGGCCCTCGGCGGCGAGACGTTCGGAGATGTCGTCGGCGTACCCACTGCTGTAGCCGATGATCTCACCGTCGGGGCCGTGGTGCTCCACTACGACACGGCCGACGGCGTCGAGTTGCGCATCCACCACGAGCCGAAGATCTGGATGGAGCAACACGGGCACGGTATCCGCCGGGACAAGGCCGTGGCATTGATCGAGGAGGGTCACCGCACGGGTCACCGCGGCAAGCTCGGTTACGGAAAGGTAGTCCAGGCTCATCGCGACCGTCCGTGCCGGTCGACCAACCCGTCCACCAACGCAATGAGGTCCGCCACCCACGGTCCCGCCCACAAGGAGACCGCCGTCCCCAACCGGACCGCCACACCGGCCTCGGCGGAGACGGGATCCGCATCGTCCTCGCCGAGCCGGACCAGCTGCCAGCTGTGCAGCTTGTTCAGTGCGCCCTTGATGGGAGCCTCTGCGTGTCTGCCGAGATTGGATGCGCCAAGCACAGCAAAGACGTCGTCCACCGATGCGGTGACACCTGGGTACGGGTGCGCCGAGTTCGTCGCGGTCCGTCGGGTGACGACGAGCACGGCCAACAGGGTTCTCGCTTGCCCTTCCGAAAGTCGCGCCACCGCCAGCCTCGAGAGGTCGGCATCGTGCAGTTGCAGATCTTCCGCGATGGTGAGGCGCAAGGATCCGTCGGTGCCGGCGAGGCGCCACAGGCTGGGCTCCAGCGCTGCCAGAGGCGCCCGTTCGTGAGCGAGCACCGACTGTCGCGCACGAGCGCGAGCGGCGGTGAGGCGAGGCGTGTCGTCGTTCATCCCTCTGTCCACTCGACCGTGTGCTCGGGCATTGCCGTTCTGGTAGGCAACGCTGCTTCGAGGCGACGTAGCCGCAGGGGGTGACGGATCGTGACTTCCGAGGCCGGTTCGATGAGTGGAGGATCACCGATATCTCCTGCGGCCGGCACCGACGGATCCCTGGAGAGCGCCATCACGTCCGCCAGCAGTCTGGCCGCATGGGGCCACGTCGTGCCGTGCAGGGTGAGGTCGGCTTCGTCGGTGTCCGCCAGCGCTCGCTGGGCCCAGGCACGGCGGGCTTCCGACCGCTGCTCGGCGAGGCGTCGCCGTTCCACGAGAGCAGAAGACGGATCCCGTCCGGGGTCGGACGGCGGAGGCTCGGGCACAGTCCGTTCTCGGGGTACGTCGTCCAGGGTGGTAGCCGCGTGAGCGAGGTCGCTCAGGTGCACCAGGGGCGGCATGCACTCCATGGGCACGGTGGCAGCGACAGTCGCCAGCCGTTCAAGATCGGCGTGTATGGCGACGTCGCGATAATCGTCGTAGCCGGCCAGGCTCAACACACCCTCCCCCGACGTCGCCTCCTCAACGAGGCGACCGGCCACTTGCTCAGCTGCAGTGACGAAACGCTGGCCTGCCGCGAGCAGACGGTTGGCGCTGTGGAACAGGGGCCTGTACGGACTGCCGTCACGGTTGATCGCCCGACAGATCCGCTCGATCTGAATCATCTGGCGGCCGGTCGACGCACCGGTCCGTGCGCTCACCAACTCGTCGTACGTTCCCGCCGCGACAGCGGCTTCCATGCGCTGGGCGTAGGCGTGCAACAAGGCCGACAACTTGATCATCAGCAGGTCGACTTCGTCCACGCTCGGCCCGCTCTCAGGGGCGCCGTCGAAGGCTGCCTCGAGCTGGTCTGCGGCATCGACCAGGATGCTGTGCAACTCCTCCGCCCCATGGTCTCGACTCAGTCGGGCGAGGATCTCGGCGGCCAGCAAGGCCAGTGGATCAGGAAAATATCGGTCCTGATGCTTCTTCTCGCGGCGCAGGCCCTGCAATGCGCCCGTCGTGACCAGCATGGCGAATCGGGAAAGGAATCGGTCGTCATCAGGGTCGATCCCGGCTCTGGCGGCGATCTCGGAACGAGTCAGACCGACACCGTCGGCCGACTCCGCGGCCATCAAGATCGCCTCGGCGACGTCGAGGTCCACCGGATCACTGGTCACGCCGTCCTTGCGGTTCAACACCGGTGCAAGCAGAACCAGGTATGTCTTAAGCAGCCTCTCCCTCATCCCGGGCCTCCGCATCGGTCGTCTCGCGCCGTAGGCAGTCGTTGAGGTGTTCGGGAGTGCGCCTCGGCTGCTCAGCGACATCCGCCTGGACGAGGACCTCCAGCAGTGTCGAGTGTCAGGCAGCACCCGATGTTGCGCTGGGTGGAGGCGGGAACTCGGTGTCGGTCAGGTCCAAGGCGTCTGGCAAGCACCTTCCGCAAGGGCCGATCGTCACACGATCGAGCGGACCGGTCGCGAGAAGCTTTCACGATCGATCACACATGCAGTCCGAGACCACGAGCGAGGAGACGAACAAGCCGCTGTTCCACACCGATGTCTGGCGCGGCGGTGTTGCTGCCGGTCAACACGTCCGGGTCGCAGCCCGCCGTGTCCACAAACGGATCCACATCCATGGCTGCTATTCGAGAGATGATGTCGTGTTACACCCGGTCAGTTACCCCATGGGTAACACTCGTTGAATTTGCCGAAGCTCCCGTTGAACTGGGCACTGCCGCCAGGCGTCACCTACCTTGATTTTCCCCATCTTCCGCGTCGAGACTTGAAATATCGCCAGGAATATCAACGCCGGACTGGTGACGCAGAAGTTGGATTTCGTGTGCGATATCCTCTTCGGTGTAGCCAATTTCGGATGGACGAAACTCCACCAGGGGAACCCAGACCCCTCCCATTGGGACTTCGACCCGAATCGTCATACTGTCCGGATCACCGGAGGCATCAACGTTACCTATGACCCTTGATCCGCCCGGCTTATCTAGTTGCTGCTCCAGCTCACGTAGAGCAACTCGGGCCCTTTCGAGCATAGCCGTTCGATATCGGGCCCGTCTTTTCTCGTCGTCGCTTTCCACTGCCACCACACGCCCCGTTCAATTGTGCGCCGCTTGTCGACGCGACCACGAACACAACTACCGCACATTCCCGTCAGAGAATCCTAATTTAGTCCCACACAGGGAAAAGTCACACTTTCGTGCGGTTTCCCGCATGGCGACTTGCACGGCCCCCTGACGTGGTCGCGATCTAGTACTACAGCCGGAGACGGGGGCTGTGGTCTGCGGTTACGCGACTGCGGTAGTGGGCGGTGCGGGCTCGGTGCCGGTGGGACCAAACGAGGATCTGTTCGGTGGTCGTGGTGGTGCAGGCCAGGAGCGTGGTGAACAGGCGGCGCGCTTCGGCCGAGTAACCGTGATGAGCCCGGCCTCGTCTGTGGTGGGCCCGGCGACGTTCATCACGGCGGCTGGCACGGTGAGGAAGGTGTGGGCGAGCATGGCCATGGTTGTCCACCTGTGCCAGTAGTTCCAGCGACGGACCTGGTGCTCGTCCAGCCCGGCCTGACCCTTGGCGGCCTGGAAGTTCTCCTCGACGGTCCACCGGCGGCCGGCAACGTGCCCGAGGTTGCGCACGGGGACCGGGCGTGGGGTCCAGCACCGGTACCAGGCCGGCTCGCCGGGGGTGTCGTTGCCGCGAACGAGCAGGGTGTAATGGCTGGGACCCGAGGTCGGGACCGTCGGGCTCGGGCAGGATGTCGACGATCGCCCAGGAGTACCAGCGGTGCCCTTTGGACCCTTCCCGGCCGACAAGCGCACCCACGCGTCGGGCGGGATCAGCTCGGTGACCTCGTCGGCCCGCTTCGTCCCGGCGTGGGTAGTCATGGTGCAGTTCTTCCCGATCGCCAGGACGTAGAACAGGCCCAGCCCACGGCACGTGATCCGCAACCGGGGTCGGACTAGCTTGAAGCTAGAACTCGACCCCGGCCAGGACCGACTCGAAAGTGATCACGTCGCCGCGGTCAGGTGCCGGGCCAGGGCGGTGTGGATGGCAGTGGCGGTGACCCAACCGTCCGACTCGGCCGTGTCGTCAGGCAGATCGATGACCAGGAGCGGATCGGAGCCCGTGAGGTCGATGGCCTCGGTCTCGGGATAGGCGCGCAGTCGGGTGGCGCCGGGGCGAATCGGCACGACGGCGCGCGTCCCGTCGAGGTCGACCAGCAGCCCGAGTACCTGCTCGTCTCCCTCACCGGCCGGGTCGACCTGGACGTGCCCGACTTCGGCGGTGATGCCGTGTTGACTCAGCAGCGCCGCGACGGATCTTGCCAGGGTGTCGCTGACCGCGATCAACCTCGAGCGTCGGACGATCTCGATGAGGCGCTCGCTGGGGGTGATCGTGATGGTCCGCCCGTCCTTGTCCTGACCAACCGTCGGCGCGGGGGTGAGCTGCCCGAACAACTCCCGCGCCTCACGGTCCAGGCGATCGGTGTCAACCGCGACGGACTTCACCACTGGTCTCTCCACTCACGAACGAACTCGAGCGATGCTCGGGAATCTTACGGGTGGGCAGCGGCCCCCGGTGCGCCATGTCCTACACCGCCGTCAGGTGTGGTTGTGTATCGCGGTGAGTACGAGAAACACCCCGTACTCCACCGTCACCATGGCGTTGCGCGCGCCCCGGGTCGTGGTGGTGTTCGACGGCGGCGCGGGCTGGACCTACCGGGCACGGCGGGCGCTGCACCGCATGGGGTAACTCTGGGGTGGCGCCGGGTTCGTGCTCATCCCGCACCACGACGGCGAGGTCCATCCGGCCCTGCTGCACGCCTGCCGTACCTACGCCCCCGACCACGTCGTGCTGTACCCGATGACCATGGGCGAGCTGTATCGCGCCAACCCGGAGGCACCCGAGTTCAACGCACTGGGTGACGGATCCGCAGAACAACGCGAACAGTTGATCGACGCCATCGCCGACCATCCCGACGACCCCTCCCCGGCGGATCACGCCGCGCGGGAGCGCGTCGCTGCGGCGTGTTCGCCCTACCGGATGCGCCTTGACGACACCGGCCCGGTGGAACGCGTCACGAGGTTGGACGAGGGCCGCGCCTTCCATGCCGCGGTGCCGATGACCGGCAGGTTCCCCGTCGAGTTCCCCGTGGGAAGTCCCTACGGCAACTCCTCGACCCTGCCCGTACTGGCCTGTCCGCCCGGATGGGGCGGCCTGCTGGGCAGCATGGTCATGGCCGTCGCCGGTGGGGTCGAGGAACCGCAACCGCACGCCGGTGAACCGGACCTCACCGACGAGCAGCGGATGCAGCTGATGTCCTGGCTGCTCGACACTTTCAGCACCACGGCAGCTACACCACCGGACGCGCTGCGCCCTCCGTCGGTGCCCGAGAGCGTGACGCCCGTGGCCACCGCACACCACCGCTCCATGGCGGGACTGGTCCAGGTCGCCAATGCGATCAGGCCGCGCACCGGCCTGCTGGTGGTCGGCGACGACGCGGACGACTTCGCGCTGGCCCGGCTGTGGCAGGTCGCCTTCGGCCACGGCGTGTGGCTTCCCTCCGTCCTCGACCCCGGCACCGGACAGCCGCCCTGGCCGCTCACCCGCGCCCTCGACCGCATGACCACCCATCACGTCCGGGAAGGACAACAGCTGGTGATGTCCTCGCTGTCCCGGCCCACCGAGGACGTCACACGTCTGCGTGAACGGTGGTTCGGCACCCTCACCAAGTCGAAGGACAGGCCCGCGGTCGTGGCGTCGGAGTCGCTGCCGTTCCGAACCGCCGCGAAGACGCATCTGGCCGTGGCCGAGCAGTTCGCCACCGTCCTGCCGGTGCCCATCACCACCGACGACACCGGCACCCTCGCCATGGCCGCGCCACTACCGCCGCCGTTGATCAGCGATCGCCAACTGTCAGTGCCCGACAAGCTCACCTGGCATGTCGACATCGCCTGGCAACCCGGGCAACTGGTGCGCGGCCGCGGCTTGGACGGACACGAACTGCTGGCCTCCGACGCCGACCCCTGGACCCAGCTCCGCAGTGGCCGCGACGGCATCTGCTACCAGGCGCCGAGCCAAGGACTCCTATTCGGCGGCACCCAGCAGACCAACCGCCTGGCCCGACCGGCCTTGCGCGACCTCAGCCTCACGGCCTGGACCAGAGCCAAGGCCCGCACACACGGCCTGCACACCCGTATCAGCGACGCCGGACACCGCACGGCCGTGCTCAGTCGCATGCTCGGCGGCCGCACCGCATTCGTCGATCTGTTCAGCGGTCCCCTGCTGCCCGCCTTCCGCGCGATGCGGCCCTCCAGCCCGAACACCCGGGATACCTACCCGAAGAACGAGGGTGTGGTGCTATCGAAGGAAGAAGGGGTGCTGTCGTTCACCGGCATCCTCAAGCACGTCGCGACCGACGGCTACATCCCCGGGCAGACCACCGAACAAGTCCGGAAACTGCTCGATCCTGTCCTGCGCGCCGGAGTGCTGCGCCGCGGTCTCGTGTTGCGCTGCGCCACCTGCGAACAGGTCCAGTTCCAGACCCTGGACCGCCTCGCGCAGACCTGGACCTGCCGGCGCTGCGACGCGGCCAACAACCTCGACGCCACGGCCTGGCACCGCCCCGCCTCCGAGCCCACCTGGTTCTACGACCTGCACCCGGTCGCCCGTCACCTGCTGCGCGAGCACGGCGAGGTTCCCGCCCAGCTCGCCGCGTTCCTCGCCGCCGAGCCACCCCAGCAGCGACGCAACGCGCTGCACCACGTCGAAGAACTGGAACTCGTCCAGGACGGCACACGCCTGGTCGAAATCGATCTGGTGACCTACGGCGTCAACGAAGACCTTCTCACCATCGCGGAGTGCAAGAGCACCGACCGCCTGGCCAAAAGCCGCAACCAGGCCCTCGCCGAGGTCGAGAAGAAATGCGTAGCCGCGTACCGCCTCGACGCCGACCGCCTGATCTTCGCCACCACCGAGCCGAACTGGCACACCAGCACCTTCGGCCACATCACCGACGCCGTTCGCCGTACCGAGTGGGGACCTCTGGGGCCACCGGAAGTCCGCATGGTCACGGCACTGGGAACCGGGTCCGCCCACAGCGAAGTGCACAGCGGCAGTCCGCGTGGGTGACCGCCACACCACCCACAAAGGGCACAGCGGGCACCCGTAGGCGAGAGGCCGCGTCGCGCCCGGATGGAGTGGACTGCGCTACCCGTTCGGCCTCGGTGACGCAGCGTTCCGGGGTGGCGGGACCGAACTTTGCTCACGCTTCCCATGGGTAGCGCTCGTTGTGCGCTTCGAACTCCTCATTGAGTTCATCGTCGGTAGCGATGGCGTCGATGTGCACGATCAGCCGGGAGAATCCCGCCCGTGCCTAAGCTGGGCCCGCTCCCTGAGGTGCCCAGCCGCACGGGCGGGGAGTTGAGGTGGCGTTCGCGGACGACGACGGCGAGCAGCGTCTGGAGCTGACCGCCGCACGTGCCACATGGTGTGGCGGCTTTACGTCCCGATGATCGGCAGTTCCACCAGGTTCTCCGGCCACCGGAAGACGACCTCGCCGTCGTTCCGCGTCACCGATCGTGTGAGTGACCTGGTGTATTCGTCGACGAGCCGGAAGTAGTCGCCGATCGCCTCGGACGGCGAGGCACCGGTGCGCACCATCAGCGCGGCACCGGACACCGAAGCCACCTCCTGCACCACTCCGGGGTCGGCATCACCGATGCCCACCGAAAAGATCCGCGGCCCGCCGGCGACGCTGCGCGTCTTCAACTCCTCCAACGCGGCCGACCAGGCGTGCAGATCATCCAAAGGCCTACCGTCGGACAGGAAGAACACAGCGGGCCGGTAGACGCGGAGACCGTCGGCTTTCATCGCGGCCACGTCCTGGTGCAACAGGGCGACGAGACGCTGGAACACGGCTGTGTAGTGAGTGGCGCCGCCAGCCACCAGCCGAGGGAGGTTCACGATCCGATCGGCTGGCGTCAACGGCAGGTCGACCGAGGCCGCGGAGGAGAACGACACGACACCGAGGTGCACGAGATCGGCAAGCAGGGGGTCGGACAGGATGCCCTGCCAGGCGTCGATCAACAGGTCGTTCATGAGGTCCATGAGGGGGAGCATCGAAGCTGAGACGTCCACCGCGAGGTAGACCGGCACAGCTGCGGAACCGGGCGAGTCCGCCACCTCACACCTCCTCGACGGGGAACGTGGCGCTGCGCCCGTCGGTCGACCGCTCGTCGTGATGGTCGATCCGCGAAGCGCTCAACTGCCCCTGCTGCGACTCGTTCAGCCGGATCTGCTTGAGGACATTCCGACCACTACCGAGGCCGACCTGCACCGTGATGATGTTCCCGCCGTACTGGAGCGGTGGCAGCAGCCCCTTGAAGACCAGGTTCTTCGATGACCCGCCCTTCATGCGGTGAGGCAGGTCGCTCACGGTAGCCCCCAGCCAGTTGGTCCACGCGGCCTCGACGTCGACCTCGCTGCGGCCGGAGTTGACCACCCTGATCTGGAGCCACCACTCCCCGCCTCGGTTCGCAATGTCGTAGTCGCTGATAGCGACTCGCGGACCCGAAGCTCGGTACGTCAGCACGCTGACAACAAGAGAACCGAGACTGACCACGGCCGCTCCCGTCGAGATGACCAGAGTCAACCATGCTGAAGGCACTACGAGCCCTCCTGCCGCCTGATCGTCCAGCCGATCATCCGGCCAAGCATAAGGTCGGCGCGGCGAGTTCTCACAGCCTGGAGTCCCTTGGGTCATGGTCACCCTGCGACCGGTCCGGGTCCCTGGTCCCGCACCGTCTCCAGCATGTACGCGCACCACGCCAGCGCGGCACGGACGGCCAGCCGGCCGTGACGCAGCTCGACGCCGGTGACCGCGGTCTCGGGCGCGTGCCCGTCGCCGACCAGGTTCCGCAGCTCGGTAACGGAGCCGGCGAGCTGCTTGAGCAGCCTGGCGACCTCGGCCTCGGCCGACTTGCCGGTGGGCTGCGCCGGCAGGCCCAGCGCGCGCATGGCGTTGTTGACGAGCTTGTCCATGCTGTGCCCGATCACGGGCTGCCCGCACATCACCAGCACGGCCTTGGCCGTGGCCTCCACGAGGTTCTTCGCCTTGCCGATGGCCGCGCCCGGGTCGGTGCGCAGCAGACTCCGCACCCGGCGCAGCTCGACCAGGATCGCCGAGGGGTCCGCCAGGGTGTCCACCGCCAGCTCGTCCAGTTCGTCGATCTCGCCCGGCAGGTCCCCGGACCGCAACCCGTCGAGCACCTCGCGCAATTCGTTGCGGGCCTTGCCGGTGATCTCGTCGACGTACTGCCGCCGCCCTCGGTAGTCACGCGGGAACTTCGTCTTGGCGAACTCGGCCCACACCGTCAGCGAGTCCCAGCGGAACGGCGTCCTGAGACCGACCCGACCGAACAGGTCGCCGAACCGGTCCCGCAGCGCGAGGTAGGTCACCGGGTCGCCGCCGCGGTCCGTCGCGGCCGCCGACAACATCGCCGCCATGTCGTCCAGGTGTTCGATCGCCTCCTCCACCTCGGCCGGAGAGACGGGACTGCGGCCGGCGTCGGCGACGGCGTGAGGGCGTAGGTGCACCGGCTCATTGTCCGCGAAGCGTGTTGGCTGCCAATCGAGTTGATTCGCCGCCGGTTCGGGCGGCGGTCCGTCCACCCGGGTTCCCGGCACCGACCGGATCGGCACGATCCGGGCTCCGGAGAAGAGGCGGGCATGCCGGACGCGCCGGCACGGTCGACCAGGGAACCACGCGGTCACTCACAGCGACCAGAGCCGGCGGGGCGATGCAACCCCAGGCAGGCCGGAGCCCCGGCGCGCGATCGGCACGCCGGGGCTCCGGGGTTACCCTTGCTCTTACGGGCTGCATCCCGTGTCCGAGTGCCTAGGAGGGCTGGTCGGGCACGCATCTCCGGGATGGAATCCGCGTTCAATTGAACACGCTACGTCACAGGCGCACCTGGGGTGGTCCTTCCGGACCCTGGTCTCAGAACAGGTCGAGGATGTGCTCGACCAGGGCGCGCACCGCGCCGCCGACGGCCGCGGCGGCAAGGACAAGCCAGGTCCGTGGGCTGCGGCGCGGGCGGCGTTTCGTGGTGGTCATCGTGCTCTCCGGGTGGTGTGGCGGACGGATCGGTGAGCCGGCTCGCCAACAACCCTGCGGGACACGGGACAGCGGGAGAATCAGTTCGGATCAGTCGCATCCGGCGTCGGGCAAGGGGCGACGTCGGACCCGGCCGGTGGATGCGCCGAGGGCGCGGGGTCTGGGTGATCGTCGGATGAGTTCGGATGGCCGAGCGGGCAGCCAGCGGCGGGTGGACAAGCCGGTGGTGCCGCCGGGACCGCTGGCGGAGCTGAAGAACGCCCTGTACGACCTGTACCTGGCGGCGGGCACGCCGCCGATGCAGCGCATCCGCGAGCGCATCGGAGAGTTGGCCGAAGGCGCCGAGGTCAGCGACCCGACAGCGACACCGGCGGTCGACACCGTGCACAGGGTGCTGTCGTCGCCGACGTTCCCGCCCAAGGAGAACAACGTGATCGCGGTGGTCGCCGCACTGCTCCACCCTGTGCCGCTCGAAAAGTCGTCGTTGCTGGTAGAGCGAGGACACCACCGTCTTTGGGAGCATGGCCGGGTGATCGTGTCCCTGCTGTACAAGGTGACCCGGAAGCTGCTGTCCGTCCCGGCGGTGCTTCTCCGCAGCGAGGTGTCGAAGGACGCCGAACTGCTCGTGCTGCGGCACGAGAACGCCGTACTCCGCCGGCAACTTGCGGGTCCGGTCCGCTACGAGCCCGCGGATCGGCTCTGGTTCGCCGCCCTCGCCGGGCTGGTGGATCGTCGACACTGGCAGGCGGTCTTTCCGGTCACGCCGGGCACCCTGCTCGCCTGGCACCGCACACTCGTAGCCCGTAAGTGGGACCACTCCGCGCGTCGACGCACCGGACGCCCACCGACACGAGCCGCGATCAAGGCGCTCGTACTACGACTCGGCCGGGAGAACCCGCGGTGGGGTCATCGGCGCATCCAGGGCGAACTGACCCGGCTGGGCCACCACATCGCCGCCTCGACGGTCTGGCAGATCCTGCATGCCGCGGGCATCGACCCGGCGCCCCGCCGCGCCGGTCCGACCTGGCGGGAGTTCCTCACCGCCCAAGCCCAGGGCATCATCGCGGCGGACTTCCTCCACCTCGACACCGTGCTCGGCAAGCGGCTCTACGCACTGGTGTTCCTTGAACACGGCACCCGACGCCTGCACATCACCGGCGTCACCGCCCACCCCACCCAGGCATGGACCACTCAGCAGGCCAGGAACCTCACCGCCGACCTCGGACACCGGACGGAGTCCTTGCGCTTCCTGATCCGCGACCGCGACGGCAAATACAGCCAGACTTTCGACACCGTCTTCCAGAGCGACGACCTGCGCGTGATCAAGAGCGCGCCGCAGGCGCCCAGGATGAACGCCCACTGCGAACGAGTCATCGGCACCATCCGCCGCGAAGTCCTCGACCACATCCTGATCACGGGCGAGAGCCACGCACATCAGGTCCTCAAGACCTACGAAGACCACTACAACCGCCACCGACCCCACCAGGCCCGCGACCAACTATCCCCCGAGGCCCGGCAACACCCTGCCGCGGTACACGACCTCGCCACCCACAGACCGCACCGCACCCGCATCCTCGGCGGCCTCATCAACGAGTACAGACACGCCGCTTGACCAGCAGCGATGACTTTTCGAGCGGCACACGGTCGACCAACCTCTGGTCGTACTTGTCCCGGTACCACCCGAATACCCGGCGAACGAGATCCAGCGACGCCTCGATCTGCCGGCAGCGGTCGTGGACAGCACCCGTCGGTGTATCGCCGCAGATCGCGTCGTGCTCGCCTGCGACGCGATCGTGCATGAGCGCCAGAACTGCTTCAAGCACGTCGAAGTGGCCCGCGAACCGGACAAAACGCGGGTTGGGTCGACGCAATGCGAACCAGGACCGAATCTCGGTCGCCGTCGCCGCCGCCCTCCGGCGGGAGAGCGCGAGACGGTCGGCCGGGCTCGACACCTGCCAGTAGTCCGCCTTCACACCGATCTAGTCGTCCCGTCACCGGTGAGAACTGCACCTGTCGAGTCAATGGTCACTCCGACGAGCGAATGAAGCCAATCGGGATCATCACCGTGCCTGATGGGGTTCCCCCTTGAGCCGGCGCAGGTGACCAGCCGACCTCTCGGACACCACTCCGGCTGGATTACAGCCGGAGAAGCCCCACAGAGAGTAACGACCGTTACTCTCTGTGGGGCTTCTGGCGTTCCGAGAGGGCGGATTTGTAACGAGGAGTAATCGATGTCCGCCTTACTGGTGTTAACGGTACAACAGTCTCCACCACAGCGGCTGGAATCCCAGCCGTCCGGATCGGTGGTGCTGTCGTGACAGAGCACCCCATTCCCTTGTTTGTTCCGCCGGCCGCCCGGCTCAGGTCGACGCTCACACCGCCGCTGGCGGCGTTGTTGCCGAGACATGAAGACGATCACGGTTTGCGCTTGGCGATCGCCCGCATCGACCACTCGGGCCGGGTCGGCGATCGTTGGCTGGCCGAGGTGCTCGGGTGGCGGCCGGGTGATCGGCACGACGTCAGGATGCTGTCGGACGGCGCGATCGTGTCGATCGACGCCGACGGCCGGTTCCGAGTCAACGCGCGCCATCACGTGTTCGTGCCCGCCGGTGTCCGCAGAATCCTGTCCGTGGAGAGCGGCGATCCGGTCGTCCTGGTCGCGCGCCCGAAGTCACGCACGTTGCTCGTCCACTCGACCTCGATGGTCGCTTCCCTGCTGTTCCGGCACTACACCACCCACGGAGTGTTCCATGGCTGACGAGGACAAGAGCGCGTCGGCCAAGACCAAGACGCGGTCGAGGCCGGAGAAGTCGTGCCCTTGACCTCAAGGATCTCGTCGGCGGTCTGGAGCAGACCCAGCCCCGCCCGCCGCCGAGCTGGATCTTCTCGGACAGCTCGAAGTCGCGGGAGTAGTGGTCGGCGTCCTCGCGCGCAGCGCCGCGTCCCCCTTCTCGGGTTGTGTGGACTCAGTAATCGATGCGCGCGGTGAGCGGCAGGTGGTCCGACGTGCCCTTCAGCGTGGTGCGGTTGAACTTGCGGGGGCGGCGCAGCGGCTGGGTGGCGAAGGTGTCGGACTGGTGCAGCGTGACACCGGCGGGGTCCAAGCGGAGCGGGCCGGACAGCAGGCCGCGGGACACGACGATCTGGTCCAGCACCTGGTAGCGGTTGGCGAAGCGCTCGTCGCGAGTGGCGTCGAGGAAGAACGTGCCGCTGTTCTCCGGCGCGAGGAACTTCCAGCAGGCGTTGAACAGCCACGTGTCATCACCGCGGTAGGCGGCGCCGTCGGCCGCGAAAGCCGTGATCGCGTTGGTCGGGCCGACGACCCGGTCCAGTTCACTCGACGCCTGGAGATGCTCCACGACGCTGCGGTCGGACGGTTCGTCGTTGAAGTCGCCCATGATCAACACCGGGGTCTCCCAGCGGGCCTGGACCGCGGCCAGATCGTCGGCGGCGCGCAACTCCTCGTAGGTCAGCGAGTCGAAGCGCACGTGGTCGCGCACGAGGTAGGAGATGTTCTCCGCGACCGCGATCCGCAACGGCTCCGACCGCAGCCGCCCCTGACGGCGCGACGGCCAGTGACTCGCGATGGCCACCAGCCGCGCGCCGGTCTCCACGACCTCGAACACCACCTCGAAGATGTCCCGGGTCGCATACCGCAGGTGCACCACGTGCGAACGCGTCTCCAGCACGCGCAGCTTGCGGTCGTCGTAGGCGACCGACACGTCGATGCCACGCAGATCGCTGGTGCCCTCCGGGTCCACGGCGACCTTCAGGTGCGTGTTGCCGGTGTCGGCCAACAGCGCGGCGAACACATCGTCACCTTCGACCTCGCACACACCCAACAGCTCCGGACCCAACTCGTTGAGCGCCGCGGCCAGATTGGCCCGCTTCGCCGCGTACACCTGATCAGTCCACCCCTCCGCCGGGGTGAAATCGAAATCGTTGGAGATCGGGTCGTCCTTGGTGTCGAACAGGTTCTCCAGGTTCCACCACGCCACACGAATCGATCCCATGGCGAGCACCTCCACAGACAATGCCGACGCCCGTTCGCACCCCGGCACGCTCTACAGCCCCGCTACACGGCTTCACAAGGCGGAGCCATAACGCCACCCGACGGCCGAACACGCTCAATCCCACGCCATGCTCGCCACACTCCACCGTCGAGCAACCTCGTGCCATCGCTGGACCGGGTGAACCTCCGCAGGCGCCGACCACGACGGTCGCACGTGAGCACAAGGAAACGCTCTCAACGCACGCTCGTCGGCTATTTGTCGACTCGCGGCACGGTCAATGCCCGGCAGGACGCACGCCATGAGTGAGCCACACCCTTGACCGCAGGTGGGCAGCCGATGAGAGAGCGTCCCGCCGAACCTCGCTCAGTGGGTGCGTCGTCGACCACGGTCACCTCGCCCCCGACGCCTGCACCCGCCAGCACGGCGGCGACGTCGATCATGGCCCGTCCCCGTACGCGGGCACTGCGCCTGCCGACAACCTCATCCGCGCAGGTGACGGAGGACTGCAGAGACGGTGCATGGAAGCCGTCGCGATCTCGCGCTGTTGTTGATCAGCACGGCATGATGGTCGGTCGTACTGCTTCGGCTGGCCTACCTGAGCGTGACGAACGCGTTCGCGCTACTGCGCCTGCTCCCTATGACCGGAATGGAAATCAAAGAGGTAAAGCCCTCGGAAGCCGCCCACCGCGATTGAGTCGCCGCCAGGGCTCCACGCGCATGCGGTCGCAGCTTGCTCCAGTCGCATGATGGCCGACACGTGGCCGACCGCAACATCCCAAATCCGCACCGTCCCGTCGTCACCGGCGCTGGCGAGCCAGGTGCCGTCCGGCGCCACCGCCACCGCATTCACCCAGCCGGTGTGGCCGCGCAGCACGGCGCGTTCCTTGCCGGTCGCGACGTCCCAGATCCGCACCGTCCCGTCGTCGCCGCCAGCGCTGGCGAGCCAGGTGCCGTCCGGCGCCACCGCCACCGAGCGGACCCAGCCGGTGCGGCCACGCAGCACCGCGCGTTCCTTGCCGGTCGCGACGTCCCAGATCCGCACCGTCCCGTCGTCGCCGCTTGCGCTGGCGAGCCAGGTGCCGTCGGGTGCCACTGCCACTGCGCGGACCCAGCCGGTGCCGCCGTGCAGCACCGCGCGTAGCGTGCCGGTCGCGACGTCCCAGATCCGCACCAACCCCCTGGCGTCGCCGCTGGCGAGCCAGGTGCCGTCCGGCGCCACCGCCACCGAGCGGACCCAGTCGGTGTGGCCGCGCAGCACGGCGCGTTCCTTGCCGGTCGCGAGGTCCCAGATCCGCACCGTCCCGTCGTCGCCGCCAGCGCTGGCGAGCCAGGTGCCGTCCGGCGCCACCGCCACCGAGCGGACCCAGTCGGTGTGGCCGCGCAGCACGGCGCGTTCCTTGCCGGTCGCGACGTCCCAGATCCGCACCGTCCCGTCGTCGCCGCCAGCGCTGGCGAGCCAGGTGCCATCCGGCGCCACCGCCACCGCATTCACTCGGAGGGTGTGGTGCAGCTCGGGCTCTGGTCCAGTCGGGAAGTTCCAGATCCGCACCGTGAGGCCGGATGATTCTGCCGCCGCGGCATCGGAGAACTGCAGCGGCAGCCGCACGGTGTGGACGGGCACGCCCCAGCGGTTCACATAGGTCAACCAGATGGCGTGTTCGCCAGCGGCTGTGTCGTCGACGGCTTCGATCCGGGGCGAGATCGCGAAGCGCACGGGGCGGTATGTACCGCCGAAGCGGTGCAGCAGCAGGATCGGGTCCCCGATCGCCCGGCTTTCGAAGAGCGGATAGGCGTCGAGCACGCACGTGAACTCGAACTCCTCCTCGTCGTACGGCCAGTCCGAGGAGTCGGTCACCGTACGCAGATCCGCGGTGACGAGGTAGTCGTGCCCGGTCGCGACTTCTCTCGGCCAGCTCACCAACGGCTCGAGTACCAGTTCGTGTTCAGGCATCGTCCGCCCCGTTCCCCGGCACGCCGATCTTGGTGTACGGGTTGCCGTAGCAGACGTACATGAAGGTGTAGAAGAACTCCTTCAACTCCTCCTGATGAGGTCGACGGGTCTGCACCTTCGCCGCAGCACGCGCACGGACGCGCCGGACAGCCTCGGCGACCGACACCTGCGGATCGTCGACGATCTCGCTCAGCACTTCGTGCGCCACATGGTGCGCACGGTCGGTCTCGACCTTGCCAACCGTGCCGACGACAGTGGCCGCGCCCTTGCGCAGGAACATCTCGGCGAAACCGAACAGCACGTGATTGCGCCGCTCGTCTTTGATCAGCCGCTCCTCGTTGATCAGGCGGGCGGAGTGGCAGGCGTTCATGAACACCACGCCGTGCGAACCCAGCAACGCCGGCAACGAACCGTAGTCGAATTCGGCGAGCCCGAGCCCGCCCAGCGTCAGCTCCGTCATGCTGGCGGAGAACTCGCCGTGGGCAGCTACGTACACCAATGCCACGGGTGCTTCGTCCTCGAGGCGTGTCAAGAGTCCGGCCTCGGTCATCACCGACGGACTGAACCCCGTCAGCGAAGCCAGATCGTTTTCCATACCCTCGCCAAGGTGCGCGATCGTGTCGCCGGAGGACACGTGGTCGCCCAGTGCGATCGGGTCCCACTGCTCGGTGGGGTCACCGGCGTGGATCGTGACCATCCGGGTCATGGCGAGCAGTTCGCCGAGCCACCCGCGGGTCCGGCCGGCGCGCTCGTCGCCCCACAGGTACAGAAGCTCCCATGGGATCTCGTAGCCGGTGTCGTCCCACACCACGATGTGCAGGTCCTGATCGCCGACGGCAGCCCTGAGTCCTTCGATCCAGTCCCGGATCGACTCGGCGTGCCGGGACCACTCCCGCATCAGCAGCCGGATGTTGCGCGCCTGCTGCCGCTCCTCGCTGTCCCTGTCCGCCAGGTCGCCGAGGGCGAGCTTCGGCTTCGACATGGTGCGCGTCCGCAATTGCAACTGGTTGTCGTGATGACTTCCTGTGACGGCAAAGTAGTCCTCGCCGGCGCGATTGATCTGCATCAGCGCGTACGTCGGCTTCATGCGCGCGGACACGTCGGCGGAGAACGCGCCGAGTGGTTCCAGGTCAGCGGATTCGGCCTCGGGTTCCTGCACGCCCGCGACCACCGGAGCCGGTTGTGCCGGTAGGGTGCGTGTGTCGCCCTGGAGGATCCGGTTCAGTTCGACCATGGCCCGTCTCCCGTCGCGGCGACGACGAGACAGCGCGGCCCGAAGGCGCGCGCGAGGTCCAGCGGTACGTCCGGATATGGAACGCGGGGCGGCAGCACGACGACCGGCAACACCCGGTCCAGCTCCGCGATGGCCTTCCCTCCGGCGATCGCGTCGTCGATTCCCTCGGCGCGGACCGGCTCTTCGACGGTGCCACGCAGGCTCGCTTCCAGCGGCACGTTGCCCAGCCCGTCGGTCACCACGACGAGCGTGGCATCGCTGACCGGGGTGCGCCCGTGCTGCAGCGCGTGGCGCAACGCAGCGCGGGCGAGTTCGAGGCCGTGGGCGAGCGGGGTGGCGGTGCCCTGCGGCCGTTCGAGGGCCGCGGCTACCCTCGGGTCCAGCAGGCTCCGGGCCATCACCCGTTCGGCCCTCAGCTCGAGTTCGGCGGATGCGGCCCCCACCTCGACCAGGCATACCGTGGCCCGGCGGGTGTAGGCCAGCCGCAGGTGTTCCGCGAGCGCCGGGCTCCAGTCCCAGTCCTGGTGACAGGTGTGGTCGAGCACCAGTACGAGCAGGTGCTCGGTCTTGGGGGAACGACGGTAGCGGCGCAGATCCCCCGCGCAGACCCGCAAGCCCTCGCTGCCCTGGCCGCGCACGGCCTGGTACTTCGCCGCCTCCCGCAGCGACGCGACCCACGCGATGTCGGCCAGTCGGTTCGTCGGCTCCGTACCGATGACCTCGCCCCGGTCGGAGGTTGTGCCGCGACGCCGCTGCCACGGCAGGACTAACGGGGTCGCCTCCCGCTCGGGTTCGACGGCGTCCTCGGGGAACGGATCATGCGCCACGGGCACGTGCACGACGTCCATCGATTCGGGCGGCGGGCCCGCGAGGATCGGTGTGGGCACGACGGCGGGCCCCTGCGTCTCCTCGACCGCCGTGTCGGCCGGTGTCACCGGTGCCACCGCCCCGCCGCGGTCCTCGGGTTCCGCGGCGGGCGCCTCGGGCGGGTTGCTGGGAGCGACGGTGGGTTTCGCGGACGATGTCAGCCGCGTCAGGGCCGCGGCGGCGTCGACGTGCCCCACTGTGACCTCGGCGGCACCGTCCAGGCGGGCGAACGCGCGGGCGAGCCGCAGCAGCGCGAGCGGACGACGAACGCCGAACCGGGCGTCGTGCAACGCGATCGCCCGGACGGCCGCCGCGTCCGAGACCTCGGGAACCACGGCGCCGGGCTCCAACGCCCGCAGCCACGACTCGGGTGGCCGGGGAACGCGGAAGACGGGTTCGGGATCGCCGTTGGCGAAAGCCCACACACGATCCACGGGCTCGACCGTCGTGACCGCGCGGCCCGCCGGGAAACGCGCCGTGAAGCGGTCGAGCAGGTGCGGGCTGACCTGGCCGATGTCGCCTGCGGCGCAGGACGCCAGCCAGTACGCGTAGTTGGCCGTCCGAACCGAGATTCCATGTCGCTCCAGCAGCGCGACCGGCGAGCCGAGTGTCACCACGGCGGCGCGTGTCGCGGCCAGGCTCAACCGGGCGAGATCGGGCACGACGACCACGAGACGACCGTCGTGCAGCAACGGTCCTCGCACAGGGGTGAACGTTAGCGTGCCCTGCTCGGTCCACGTCCGGAACGAGAACCACAGGTCGTCTTCCTGTTCGTGCGTACCGAGGACGGCGATCCGCGTGTCCTCCCCCAGGATGTCCGCGAGCATCTCGGCCGCGGCCAACAACGGCCGGGCCGGCAGGTCCAGCAGGAGCACGCCGTCCAGTCCCGGTTCGAGCGCGGCACAGGTGAGGAGCCGGGTGAGCTCGAGCTCCGGTATGCCGGTCACGGCTCGCTCGCCTCGGCGACGAGGTTCTCCAGGCGCTGCTGGTCGTCGTCCGTCCAGGACACGGGGCCTCGCTGACCGCCGCTCGGGTGCCGCCGATGCTGCAGCGCGAGTGGCGCCACCCGCAGCAGGTGTCGCGCCGACACCTTGTCTTCACCCTCCAACGCCGCGAGGGCCCGGGCAGCCAACGCGGCAACCAGGTCACCCCGGTGACCGCTGACCTGGAAGGCCGCGGCGATCTCCGCGCACAGGCCAGCCATGTCGTAATCCAACGCGACGTCGTAGAGGCGGTCACGCGCCATGCCCAGCCTGAGCCTCAGTTTGCTGTCGTTCGCGCGACCGCGCTCGATGAAGCCCGCCACCGCGTGGGATCGCGCCTCGTCGAACCGCAGCACGGTCTGCAGGATCTCCCTGCGTCGCTCCGGGTCGGTCTCCGCCCGGATGTCCACCGAGAGACCGAAGCGGTCGAGCAGCTGCGGACGCAGGCCGCCTTCCTCCGGGTTCATCGTGCCGACGAGGTTGAACTCCAGCTCAAGCTGGCGGTCGACGCCCTCGCGCTGGATCGTGAGGATGCCGGTCGAGGACACGTCGAGGATGATGTTGACCAGGTGATCGTCGAGGAGGTTGATCTCGTCGACGTAGAGCACTCCGTTCTCGCCCGCCTCCTCGATCAGGCCGTGCTGTTCTACGGCCCGGCCGCGCACGAGTTCGTCGAGCCGCCACCCTCCAAGCACGCGGTCGTCAGTGGCGTTGATCGGGAGGGTCACCGGCAGGTGTCCGGTCATCATCACCGCGAACGCCCGCACGGTCATCGACTTGGCGGTGCCGCGGTCACCCGTCGCGAGCACACCGCCGACACGCGGGGCGATGTAGCTCAGTTCCAACGCGGCCTTGAGTTGTTCCTGCCCGACTATGTAGGTGTACGGGAGCACCGCACGGTCGGGCCGATCGGTCACCTCTCCTCCACAAGTTGCCAGCGCAGCGTGATCTGGAGCTGGGCGCTCGTCTTCGTCTTCGCCAGCACCGCACCGAGTTCAGCGTCCAACGTAATGCCCAGTTGGAGCTCCACCTCATGGGGCGCGACACCTCGACCGAGATCCTTGAGCCCCTCGGTGAACCGCTGCGCGCACGAACGTGCCAGCTCGACACCGTCGCCGAGAAGATCACGAGCGACGGCCACCGCCTTCTCCGCAGCAGGTCCTCGGACCTTGTCGTCCTCCCAATCGGACTTCGATGTCGGAACCGTGGCGACCTCGACGAAGATCGTCGGCTGCTCTCCCTCGGTGGGCACTGCCACGACAGGCATGGGGACCTCCCCCCATCGCGGCCGCAGGCCGATCCCGCGACTGAGCATTGGGTGAAGTCACAATACGCGGTGACGTTGTTACACCGCATGACGATCAGCGCGTGACACGGACTGTGCGTGCTACGAGCAGTGACCCCTCCACGTCGAGTTGCCCCATGGCACCATGCAACTGCCGACAGCGTTCGGTCGGCGGGTGAGTGGAGAATCGCACGCGCATGTCAGCCTCGCTCAGCGGGAACGACCAGCCGGACGGCCCGCACAGCGACCGGCTACTCACCGAAGGCACGCCATGTAGCCGCTAACGACCGGACCGGCACTCGATGTCGACACCGGATCCCGCGACGCGGCGGAGCCACACACCGCATCAGGTAGGTACTCCGGCAGTCACCTGACCGGGGATCGACGCATCGACTCGGCCGGACCAGCACAGCCGCCGACCCGAACCGGCCGACTCTCCCTGTGGCCACTCCGCAGCGTTCACCGATCACGCTGGCACGGTACCCATCGAGGTCACCCTCCCGAGCAGCTCCGTTCAAACGCTCTCTCCGCCCGAGAGCACCGCACCGGTCGACCGTCAGACCCTGACGGACCGGCGGTCGAATCTCAGCGTGCCCGCTTCCGGCCGCGCCCCGCACGAACACCTATGCCCCGGGCACTCGACACGGGCACAGAGAGACCCGAGCAACAGTCACGGCACCTCCGTCAAGGTCGAACCCGACCGCCGCCCTGCCTGCCCAGTCGACGCCTCCCCGCCCCGACTCCCCGCACGGCGGGCGAGTGGACAACCGACTGCAACACCGTCAACAACGCTGCAAAATCCGGGCCGTTCACCGAGACGAGACCACCCGCCTCGGGCATCCACACCGGGACTCCGCGGTCCTCGAACAACAGGACCAGTTCCTTGAACTCGGCGACGCTGCCGAACGCTCGCTCGTAGTCACCGACCACGACAGCGTCGAAACCCCGGCCCGGAACACCGGACGCCGCAAGCAACACCGACGCCCGCGGACGATCCGACCACGAGACACGCGCCGTCACCCCGACGTCGAAGAAGCCCGCCACGATCACACCCCGACCGGCGATCGTGTGCTCGGCCATCTCACGCTGCCACGCCTCCGACACCCCGGGACCCTCCGGATCGGACCCACCGACACACCCGTAGAACGCAAACCGCACCCCGCCGGCACCCCCACCCGACCCGGCCCGTCTCCCGTCGCCAGACGCACCGGCCATCCACGAACCCAACGCGCCCCGACCGTCGCCGTCCGACGTCGCCACCACAATCGCCTCCAAACTCGCCGCACTTCCCGATGTGATCACCGGAGACGACCTCCGGCCCAGGCTCACTTCAACGTGGACAGATCGACGGAATTACAACGACACAAATCGAATCCACGACAGCTTTCACGAATCCTGAAAATACTCCACTGACACGGGCCGCTGTCCATTTTCGCGACAGACGGTAACCAATCGCCATCACCTACTGGTCACGTTACGTAATCACACGGCAGTGTGACGACATCTTGCGATCCAGGACGTCTGATCAAGCCGATAAGCTGCATGTATGACTCTCCGTGTTCTATTGAACACGGGAGATTTCCCGCGTTTGGGGGTCCAAGACGACCTCTCGGACACCAGTTAGGCTGGAATTCCAGTGAAAAAGTAGCGCCAGGTACTCATGTGAGTACCTGGCGCTACTTTTGTTATCTGGGCCACACACCTCCTTAGCCCGAACAGCCCATCGGCGCGGGGAAATCTCCCGCTCCTGCGTGTTCGAAAGAGCTGAACGACCACTCAGACACGAACACTTCTCACATTCTCCGGCCAGTGCCAGCGCAACCGCCGGCCGGATGCGCTCCCGCATGTCCGCATGACCTGGCATCTCCGAACGCCGTACCCAGGCCTACAGAGCGTATGGTCGCCAACTTCCGCAGCCCGCCGCCGGGCGCGTACCGGCTCCCCCCTGCCGACTTCCGGCAGCAGCCCAACATCAGGCCGAAGTGGACACATTGTCCGTACACTGTGGACAAGGAACGCGGTCACACGATCGGATGATTCAGGACTCCGGCCAGCGGAACAGTTCGAGCGGCTGGACGCCGAGCGCGTCGGCGAGAACGAAGACGCGGTCGAGGCTCGGTGAGTGCCGGCCGTTCTCGATGCGGTTGATGGTCTTGCGGTCGAATCCGCTGGCCTCTGCCAGTTGTTCCTGTGTCCACTCGCGACCCTGTCGCAGGGCGGCGAGGCGGTGACCGAATCGCGCGCGGTTCTCCGTGAGAAGCGGGTGGACCGGCGACGCAGGCACGGGGGCAACGTTGGTACGCGTCGCCGTGCGAGTCCGTACCAACGATGGTACAACTTGCCGCCCCGGCGCCGAGCAAGATCGAAACCGCTGTTCAGCGCCCCGGACTCCAGCCAAGTACCACCGACGTGAGGACCTCTTGAGCACTGACCCCAAGACCGTGCAAGCCGCCCGCCTGCTGCTGACCCAGCTCGGTCTCAGCCCCGAGGACCTGATGTGGGTCCCCACAAGCCTGCCCACCTTCCGCGACTACGTCCCCCATGTCATCGCGGCGTCGGGGGCCGGTGCCAAACGCACCTACGGCACCTACTGGACCCGCATCACCGAGACCTTCGGCGACAAGCGCCTCGACGAGGTCACCGTCTCGGAGATCGAGGCCCTCATGCGACTGCTGGTCGCCAACCGCCGTGTCCGGCGCAACGACCGCGGCGGCCACTCCGTCGCCGAACACTTCCTGTCCGCCATGCGCGCCATCTACGCCCGCGCCATCAACGACAACCTCCTGCCACCCCACCACAACCCCGCCGCGAAGCTCGCCAAACCCCGACGCCGCCCCACCACCCGCCAATCCCTCAGCGCCGCCGAAGTCACCGGGCTGGCCGACGCGGTCACCATCAGTGGACGCGACACCGTGCTCGACACCCTGCTGTTCCGACTCCACCTCGAAACCGCCTGCCGACGCGGCGGCGCACTCGCCCTCCGCGAGGACGACATCGAACCCACCACCTGCCTGATCCAGCTCCGCGAGAAGAACGACACCGTCCGCTGGCAACCCGCCAGCCCGACCCTGATCGCATCCCTGCTGGCCCACCGCCACCACCGCGGCAACGGCAAACCCACCCCCGAACCCCTGCTGCGCTACAACAACGGCGACCCGATCAACCACCGCCGCTACGACCGCCTCTGGCAACGCCTCGGCGACCGACTCCCCTGGGTCACCGCACGCAACATCTCCACCCACTGGCTCCGCCACACCACACTCACCTGGGTCGAACGCCACTACGGCCCCGCCATCGCCCGCGGCTACGCAGGCCACACCCACCCCCGCAGCGACGACACCACCGCCGTCTACACCAAACCCACCCTCGCCGACCTCGCCACCGCACTCGCCGCCTACACCGGCGAACCCCACCCCCTCGCCACCACACCACCACCCGCAGGCGGCCTCCCCGCCTTCCCCATCCTCACCCCACAACCATGACCGAACGCCCCACACCACTGTTCAGCCCACCCACACCCCAACCGCCACCACCACTGACCACAATCGACGCCACACCGAAACTCGACGACACCGAACTGCTGCTGAGCACCGGAATCGTCGACCACTCCGGCAGGGCCCCGGCACGCAAACTGCTCCACGCCCTGGACTGGCGCCCAGGACAGGCCACCACGGCACGACTACGCGGCCACGCGATCACCATCGGACTCGACCCCGACAGCCCACACCGGATCGACACCCGCCACCAAGTGCTCATCCCCGCAGGCCTCCGCGACCTGACCGGCATCCGCATCGGTGACACCGTCGTGCTCCTCGGCGCACCGCAACGACAACTATTGATCGTCTACCCGATCAGAGCACTCACCGCGCTACTCGCGGAACCGACCGATCGAATTACCGGCCTTTCCGGTTCAGGCCCGTAGAAGGAAGCCTTGCGAGGCCTTCCGCAGACTGACCGGCAGTCACCGGACCGTCGATCCGCCACGTGCCCGGATCGACGGTCCGTCCACCTCGACGGAGGAAGAGCCGAAGTTGGTCGGCCCCCCGCAGCGCCAGGGCAACTACCTGCCGCAGGATCCGATCGTCACACGATCGAGTGAAGCCGATCGCGAGGAGCACCGCGCGTGCAACCCCAAGGCCACGAGGAACGCCACGAACAAGCCACTGTCGGTTCGACCGGCGACCTTCACGGTGGTTTGCCGCCGCCCGGGCCGCCGATACGCTGCGTCCGCTGACCGTGATCGGGTACGCGGAGGGTGTGCGATGGTTTCCTCGACTACGCCGGATGTGCCCCTCCTGTCCGGGGAGGCGGAGGGGCGGCAGTTACTGCGCCGCCTGGTCGCCCCATTGACGCGGGCCGGTTGGTCGGAGGTCAACAGCGACGAGTGGTACGACGACGAGGCCCTGGGTGAGGAATCGCCCCGGGTCGCGGAAGTCACCGCGGAACTGGAGCGGTCCGGCTTCCACGTGCTCGTGTCATGGACCCCCGCGCAGCAGGAACTGGTCGTGCTGGATCCGACCGACGGCCGCGACTGGACCACCGGGAGCCTGCCTCCCCTGTTCCCGCTCGACACCGAACTGGCCCTCGATCTGTCGGGCGAGTCCTCGCAGGCCGCCCGCGCCGAGACCGTACGGCGCGCCTTCGCCGCCGCGGGGCTACTGGACACGACCAGGATCCGCGTACCCGACCCCTCCAGCTCCCTCCGCGCCGACCTCGTCCTGCTGCTCATGGCCGACCACCTGTACGACGTGGCCGAACGGCATCGCGGCCGCGACGACGCGGGCGAGGTGCTCGCCTTGCTCGGCGAGGACGCCTCTTGGCGGCTCGCCTCCGGGATGCGGGCATACCCTCTGATCGTCCCCGCACCCGTCCCGTCCGCGGCCGCACGCGGCATCGCCGAGTGGTGCTGGCGCAGGGAAACCGAGGTCGAGGACTGGCATCACAAGGTCGACGACCTCACCATGGCACGCGCCAACATCGCCGCCACCCGAGCAGTCCTGCCCCACGTACACCTCGAAGGTGTCGACTGGCCCGCCGTACGCCTCGCCCTGACGCTTCCCCGCCGACGCCTGGCCGACGGCCGTGCCCTCACCGACCTGTTCGAAGAGGGGTGGCCTCCCATCCTCGCCTCGATCCGCACCCAGATCGACCTGTGGCAACGCCTGGACGACGAACTCGGACCACAAGCCGCACTGATCCTGCTCAGCCTCCACGGCTCCCGCACCGAATCCGTCGGCGACTGGTGGGGCTCGGGACACTACGAAACTCTCACTCGACGAGCGATCCACAACGCCGCACGACAAGGCACTCTTCCCGAGGCCGTGGCGGAGACATTCGCCGACGCGACCCACTTTGCCGACGTCACCGTCCACAGCCCCGACACGCTGGACGACGACACCCTGCGCTGGCTCACCCACGCCATCCTCACCGAACGCTCCACGCTGCGCGCCCGCGGCGAACCCGACACCACCGCCGTCACCCTCTCCGACTGGGCCGTCGAACAACTCACCGACCTACTCAGCACCGACCATGACACCGCAGCCAATGACACATCCGCCTGACCAGGGCAAGGACACCATCGACAACTCCGGCAATCCGCGACTCGGAACCCGCTGTGTCCTGTGCAGACGCTGCACGCCGCCTGGCTGCTGATGACCAGCCGGCATCATCAAACTCCGAGGCCCAGGCTTCTTGCTGCCCAAATTCCATGATGGGACACCCTTCCGGAGGCTCGTGCCCCTTGATCTCAGATGTCCGCCAAACGTCAAGCTCGCTCAGACGGTTGCGTGGCAGGCTGGCCACGGGGAGCGAGGCGGTCCGTCAGTTCGATCGTCGCCAAGTACCACCAGAACATCCAGTCAAGGAAGGCCTCGTCGTAGTCGGACTTCTGGGACTCGTTCTGATGTCGGATGTCGAACTTGTTCGCGATCATGAACAAGGCGTCCTCGTCCTTGCTCAGCAGCTCGGCCCGGAGGAGGTTTCGTCGGCTCTCCAGGACCCGAGCGAGAACGACCACAGCTGACCGCTTCTGGTGCCTGTCGGCACCGCGCGCCCGGAACAGGGCGACCGCATGACGAATCTGGTCGCCGGTGTCACTGGCATCGGCGACCACAAGCGCGTCGACGAGTTCGCTTCGCGTGTCCCCAGTCGTCGTCACCATGCGGCCGGTGTCGTCGCCCTGGCCGGCCAGACGGAGACCGAGGTCGCTCCTCTCCAGGAGTTTGTTGACGCACCACCGGTAGACGATCCGACCGGACTCGATGGAGAAGTCGCTGTGGTGCCACCCACATCCGTTGTAAGAGTGGTGCGACCGATCGGTCGGCCGCGCCACCAGGTCGTGCAGGACCTCGATCACGTCGCAGAACAGGTCCAGGTCGTCGACCAACCGGTCAGCCCTGAGAGGCCAGAGATCGCCTGCCCCGATCGCACGCTCGATGACCCTGGACGGGTCGATGCCGCTGGGCGAGTCGACACAGTCCTTCTCGAACCGCTTCTCGAAGTACCCCTTGACGTCCAGCTCTCCGATCAGTTCGGCGAAGTCACGTGCGGTTGCAGCTTGACGTGCGAGCTCGGCCCTCGTTCCGTTCTTGCGCTGTGACCAGTACGGCTTGCGATGCGAGGCATCCTCCCTCAAATGGTCTGCGCTGCGCATCAGGTCGCGTAGGAAGTTCTGCCGCGGGCTCAGCTTCGCCAGCGCCCCGTCCGACTGCTTGCCCCAAGGGTCGTGGATACCTGAAACCTCGCGGAACTCGCTCAGCGGTCCGCCGCTCACGCCACCGACGAACGCGTCCTCCAGGAGCAGCTCGCAGCGATCGTCCCAGTCGTTGAGGTCACGCTTGTTGAGCAGCTTGGACGCTTCCTGCACGAACAGTGAGCGCGGCCAGAGCAATTGGTAGTCGGCCTCGGCGAAGCGGGAGTCCACGGTTGATTGTCTCCTATCGGCAGCGCAGCCCCTTCATCTGCGACGTCGCGCGGCGTCGGCCACGACGCACCTCGTGTCGCACCACGGTTGAGCAGCAACATGACCAAAGCAGGCCATCTTGTCAACGCGCCGAACACAGCCGGTCGAGCGCGGCACTGACGAGTCTGTGGCCAGCGACGGTGGGCGGGATCTCCGAGGACTTGCACATCCGCACGAACAAGTGTTCGATTCTCTTGGCCTGGTACACCCGCCGCCTACACTCCCGCCTCGCTCTCTCGGCGCCGCTTCGGCCCAGGCGCCTTGACTCCCCGTCATCGCCGCTCCCTGCACGTCGCTCGTGTCACCTCCCAGAGTGCTCGAAGTCGACAGGGATTCCTTTGTTCTTCAGCAGATCTGCGATCCTGTCGTACGCCTCGTCCGGTAGCGCGAACGCAAGGAGACGGCGAGCGCGAGTAGCGGCAACGTAGAGCACTCGAAGGCTCTCCGCGATGTGTGGGTGATGCTCACCAGAGACCCACGCGTCGACCAACGCATCGGTGCGCGCATCTGACGGAACGATGACAAGGACCGCATCGGTCTCCTCGCCCTTGACCTGATGAATCACCGAAGCCCGAAGGCCGCCCTCCGCGTCGGTCAAGACTCCCCCGGCCTGCCGAGCAGTGCCTTCCCTCGCTTTGCCAGTGGCGCGGAGGATGCCCTCTTGGCCCTCTCGCGCGATCCCCGGTTGCGGCGGGTGGCGCTTGAGTGCCTTGTTGGCCTCAGCACACCAGTGCCCGAATGTCCCTTCGTCCACGTCGGGTAGTGCAGACGCAAGCCGTGCGGCGGCGGCGCGCAGTGCCGTCTTCTCGATCCCCAGTTCGTCGCAGATGGCCGCAACGCTGCGCCCGTCGGTACCGGCGTACCAGTAACGCAGGAGGGCTCGTTCCAACATCTCGTAGGCCCGTTCACGCTGGCGGCGCGTGTGATGCGGGACTGCGAGGATGCATGCTGCCCAAGCGATCCGCACAGGGTCGGCGGCACTGGGAGGACCACTTGCGGATGCGGCCTTTTCGGCAGTTTCCCGCCCGCGTGCGCGAGGACAAGTCGGCTCTCGATGGGTATCCCCATGCGGTCTGCATATGTCGTGAAGATCGCGAGAGCCCGTTCGACATCGGTTTTTTTGGTGCGCAGCAACAGGATGCCTGCCGGTTCGTCGTGGTGAGTTCCGATCGGATCATCGACTTCCCGGTCGGAGTCGGCTGGTCGGAGGCTCGCCGCGAGTCCACAGACAGCGCTGCTGCTGCGCCAGTTCCCCGTCAGATCGATCCGTGTTCCCAGCGTAGCTCCGAAGGCGCGGACTTCCCCTGGACGGGCACCTCGGAATTCGTAGATCGCCTGGTCCGGGTCGCAGACGAAGACCAGCGGCAGACCCGCATCCCGGAGTTGCCCGAGGATCGCCAGATCCAAGTTGGAGCAGTCCTGCGCCTCGTCGACGATCAGCTCGTCGAACCGCCCGCGCAGCATCGTGGCCATCGTGGGGCCATGGCTCCTCAAGGCGTGGAGGGCCAGGATTCGGATCTCGTGGCCGGTGACATATCCCTGTTTGCCGAAGTTGTCGCGGGCCTCGACCGCAGCCTCTTCCGCGTGGCGGATGAGACTCTCGAGTTCGAGGGCCTTGAACATCGCATAGTTGCGGGTAGTCCGTTGCAGTCGCGCCTCGCAGTCTCCACCGGGCGAGTTTCGGTGGAACTGGAAGTCGCTCAGCCGTATCCGATACTCGCGGCTGCCCTGGACCGTGATCGTGGCGTTGATGCGATCCCACGAGTCAATGCGGTGCCGGTGCCGGTCTTGCGGGATGAACGGTCGGACGAGGTAGCGCCAGATGAACGTGTCGATCGTGCCGACAAAGTTCGGAAACGCCAACAGATCCGGGTATCCGGCTGCGCGGCACCGCTGATGGATCTCGTCGCACGCGACGTTGGTGAACGATACGAGCGCCCGGCCTGAGCGTCCTGAGGGACGCCCACCGACAATGTGCCGTTCCACGATCACCCTGGTCTTGCCGGCGCCGGGACATGCCTGGAGGTAGAGCGGCGCCGGCTGATCGACAGCACGTCGTTGCAGCGCCACAGCTGTCGATCGTCTACGGTCGATGTCGGTCATGCGTCGGCCTCGGCGATCCACGTAATCGCCGATTCGAGGTACAAGGGAACCACGAAGTCCGGCCTTGTAGTGCTCAGCTCAGCCACATCTTGGGCGAAGTCGCCTTTGCGAAGCCTGTGCTCGGCGAACTCCTGTTGGAACGCGGCGATCCTCGCGGGACTGTCCTGGGCGTCGTCGATCCGGGTCCAGTCCTTTTCGCCTGCCCGCGGTCGTTGCCGCAGATACGCTCCCTTGAGCACGGCATCGTTGTCGGCTCCCGCTCGAAGCAGCTCGGGTTCCAGTGTCGGACGGCCCACGAAGACCTCAAGCCGGTCCGACGCACCAAGTTCTGCGGCCAATGCCCTCAGTGACTCTGCGCGATCGCCCGGGGCGTTCGGGTCTTCGTCCGTGACGATCGCGACCCGTTCGGCGACCCGTCCGCCGTCGTGCGGAGACAGCAGAACGCGGATGTACGGCTCGAAGTCCACACCGTCGATCGCCACGAGCGTCGTGCCGACGAAACGCGCCCACGCGGCCCGCTGCCTCCGTTCCGCGCGCTGCTCCGGTGATTCGCTGGCCTGCTCGTTCTGGCTGTGGAACAACGGAGTCGTCGGAGGACGGTGAAGCACACGGCGTGCGAAGGCGGGGAGCAGGACCGCCTCGGCGACCCCTTCCACCAAGATGATCCGAGGCCCGAACAACATCGCGCTGCGCGTGGCGTCCAGGTAACGCTTGATCTTCCCCTCGCCGCCTCGCAGATCCAACGCCGCCAGCGGGATCGCCTTCGTCTCGTAAAGACTGAAGCGATCGGCCGCAGCGGCCACGCCCGACGCCGGTACAGTCGTCATCGCATCACTTCTCTCGACGACGGTCTCATGCTGGTCCTCGCGCAACAGCATGTGACGCTTGAGTACCACGAGGTCGGCGACATCGGTCGAGGCCGCCACGAGTGGCGAATGCGTCGTCACGATGACCTGGATCCGTCCGGCGTACCCGTGGGTGTCGGTTCGCGTGTTGGACGCTTCGGCCGCATCACGCAGGTACTCAAGCAGCAGTGTCTGCAACTGGGGGTGCAGGTGCGCCTCGGGCTCCTCAACGAGGAATACCGTGAGGTCCTGATCGCGCGACGCGCGCAGTTCCGCCACGACCGTCGCGATGAACAGCAGGTTGGCGTAACCCAATCCGGAGCCGGCGATGTCCCGAGGATCCAGCCCGCGGTCATTCATCCGGATGCGCAGTGACCGCGCGATCGACAGCAGGTCCGGGTCGGCGAACGCGACGTCGGCGTCCTGTGGACTCGCCCCGGCCGAGACATCGGCGAGTGGCGCCCGCACGGCGCGTTGAAGATCGTTCAGTACGTCGTCCTCCCGGATCGCCTTCATCTTGTCCTTGACGGTCGCGACGAACTCGTCCTCGCTGACGTTCTTCTCCGCGAGGAGGTAGCGGAGGATGATGCGCAGCCTGTTGCCCGACCCCGAGTTCAACTCGCGCTGAGCATCGCGCAACGGCGGCAGGTAGACGTGCCGAAGCCGTTCACGCGCCTCCGGCTCGGGGTCGCGGTCGCTCGACGTGCCCTGCCCGGCGATCCACGTGACCTTGCCTCGTGTCTCAGTACCAACCGGTGGCGAGTACGTCACCTGGTACCTGACCGACGACATATCGGCGAGGACACCCTGGCTGTACGTGCCCAACTGCTCCCGATCGGTCGACCTATAAGTCGCCACCAACTCCGCGGTTGCGGCATCAGGCATGCGGGAGACGTCATCGACATCCCAGAACCGGTCACGACGACCGTCGAGTGGGTCCGTGACCAGCCGGATCACATCCAGCAGGTTTGACTTGCCCCCGTTGTTCTCACCGATAACGACCGTCAAGTGCTCACGCAACGGCACGCACACCGCGCGGAGCGAGCGGAAATTACGAGCGCCGACAGACGCCAGCCGCACGTCGACCTCCTTCAGACTGCATACAGGGCCAGACCCGTATCGGACACGTACTCCGAACGCATCAGCTGAACACGATCAGATGCAACGATCTTCGGGAGCTTCTCACAATGCGTTACATCACAGCCGCATGATTCACCCATTCGAGTGATCGCGCACGCGCAGACACCAATCACCGACGACCTAAGCAGAAACAAGCTTCAATCCGCATTAATGCGGACACGGGTGCTTCGTGGCGAGCAACTAAACGGTGCCGTCCGCCCGCGTGGCGGTCGGTGGTGCGCCAGGCATACCCTCAAGCGCGGGCCGTCGCTGCGGCTGGCTGGCCACCCCTGGGCTTCCCCAAGGTCGTCAGTCTGTGACTTCTGTTGCGGGAGCGCCGACCACATCGTCGAGCGCGCGCTTCAGCACCGGGTACGCCTCCTGCCAGGGAATACGTTCCTGTTCCAGCAGTAGACCTATGCCGTTGGCGGACGCATGGGCAGCCAAATGCTCGTACAGCTCGGTCTCGAGAGGCGCCAGGTTCGGTGGTGTTCCGGTGCGCTGCGGCATGGCCCCGTCCACGGCCAGATGCCGGTAGCGTTCGAGGGTTTCGATGCTGGTCAGGATGGTGCGCACACCAATGCCCAGGCTCCGCAGGTCACTGACGAATTGGAGCCCAGGGGCGTCGATGTCGCCCCAGTAGACGATTCGCTCGGCGCTTCTCACCCACGATATGCGGGCGTATTGGTCGACGTGGAACCCGTGGCCGTGCAGCACGACCGTCCGGTGGTGGTCCTGGGTGAGAGCGAAAGCCGTCTCCTTGTTCTCCAGGATCAGCACGGTGTCGGGTGTGCGCGGCCACCGGTTGAGGTCTTCGACGGTTGCCGCGAAGTGCTTCATCCCGGCGAACTGGACACGCAGGTCCGGGTCGAGGACGCTGACCTGCACCAGTTCGGGCACCACTCGTAGGCCCAGCCGCTGGTGCAGAGCCCGTTTCCGAGAGAGCGGCAGCTCTCCTGGGTACTGCTCGGTGTCCTGGTCGCCGAGCAGAGCCAGCACGAGAGCGGTGTGCTTGACGAGCCACTTCGTGTCGACGCCTTCGATGGGAAGCTGACGCAGGAGCATCCCGGACGTCGGATTCCCACGGAGCCATGTCACCGCACGAACCAGTCGGTCGTAGTCGGCTTCGGCGAGTTGCGTGACACGGCGGACGTGGGTCTTCAGCCGTGCCTCGGGGAAGACGCGTTCGAGGTGTGTCAACCTCTGCCCGCAACGCATCCAGACGTCCAGGTCGCGCGGGTGCACCCGCGCGACGTCGCGGGGTCGTTCCAATACGAGGGCCCTGGGCATCGGGTGCGTTCCGGTGGGAAACCGGAGGTTGGCGTACTCGACGTGACCGGGACCGTCGTACGTGGCCCAGGAAGCCGCCCACTCGTGACAGGTCGTCGGCGACGAGGACCTGGTAGCGGTGTCGGGAGGCCGCAAGCCGATCCTCATCGGCCACGCTCCTCCACCCTGGGCCCACTCGCTGTACAACTTGTCGAACCTCTGACGCAGGAGGTCTCGGACGTTATCAGGCCGTAGCACGGATCTCGCCGTCCCCGTCGGCGAAACGGCGGTCGGCCAGCTCGCCGAACGTGGCCGACTTGCCCGTGGACCTCGCGCCGTCCGGATAGTCGCGCTTCTCGACGAGGATGGCCTGCCCGATGTACGGCTCCACGATGCCGGACATCCGGATCGGCGCGGCGATCACCAACTGGAAGCCGAACTCGTCGAACGCTGACAGCGCCTGGGCGGAGAAGTTCTCGTCCGACTTGCTGAACGCCTCGTCCAGCATCAACGTCCCGAAGCGCGGCCTGCCGTCGGTCTCCGGGTCGGCGAGGTTGTAGCTCAACGCCGCAGCGAGACAGAACGCCACCAACTTCTCCTGCTCACCGCCGGAGTTGGTCGCGGTGTTGCGGTAGGTGTGGACGGTGACCTCGTCCGCGTCGATCTCCCGGCCGTAGAAGGTGTACCTGTTGCGGACGTCCAGCACGTTGCGTCGCCACCGGTCCGCGGCCGTGTCGTCCTTGGTGAACCGGCTCATCAGCGCCTTGACGCGCTTGAACTGGGCTACTTGCTTCTCGGGGTCGTTCCTGGAGTTGGCCGAGTTGCGGAGGATCTCGTCGACCGCCGACTGGAACTCCTTGACGTCAGTGGACGGGTTGGCCGCGTAGGCGATCTGCAGCCGGGTGCCGTCGTTGAACTCGACGCGACGCAGCCCCGCGTTGACCCAGCCGACACGTTTCTCGATCTCCTGGGCGGCGACGTCGATGGCGCGCTGCACCTGTGCGATCGAGGGCACCATGTCCTCGCTGATCATGTGTTGCAGCCGGTGCATCGCCTCCGGCAGGCGCCGCGTGACGATCTCGGTGTGCAACTGGGCGAAGTCCGCGCCGGCCTGGTCGACGTCGCCGCTGTCGTCAGGTGCACTGTCCCGCCACTCCTCGATGAACTTGGCGATCGCGTTGCGTGTCTTCTCGTACGCGACTTCCTGTTCGGACTTGGCTTTGGAACCGCGTGTTGAAAGCTCCCGTTCGAGCAGTTTGCGCACGGTGGCGATGTTCTCGTGCGTCGCCAGCGTCTCGATGCTCGCGTACACGTCGTCCAGGTATGTGCGTTCGTCGTCCTCCACGGCGTGTGTTAGATCGATCTCGGCGTGCCGCACGTCGGCCAGCTCCGTTTGGCGGATGGATTCGGACTCGATGCGGTCGGCAGTCGTCTTCCAGTTGGTGAACGCCGTCTCGAACTCCTCCTGCGCCCGGTCGCGCTGCTCTTCCAGGCGTCGCAGGTCCACGTCGTCCGCGCGGATGGCCGCGATACGTTCGCCGAGTTCGCGGGCGTCGTGGTTAGGCCTCCAGTGATCGAGCACCGACCAGGAGACGAATTCGGCCAACGCATCGGCCGCGGCGATCCGTCTCCTCTCGTGTTCGAGCCGGTCATTGAGCCGACCTGCCGCAGACGCGGTGGACTCCTTGTCCTGAGCCAGCTTGGTGACTTCCTCCTCCAGCGCCCGGCGCTTGGCGGCGGTGTTCGCGCCCAGGATGTAGGAACTGCGGCTGGTCAGCTCCGCTCGGTCGTCCTTGCGGTAGTGGTTGCCGGGCAGCTTGACAGTGCCGTTGAGGGTCACCGCGATCTTGTGGTCGTCGAGTTCCGCCGCAGACTCGACGCACACGTGGTCGAATTGCTTGACCAATTGCCCGGCGAGCCACCGACCGTACGGGTGGTTGTGGTCGACGGCCAGTTTCGCGGCGAGCGTGCCCCGCGCAGGCTGCGGGGTATGCGCCGAGACGGCCGTCACGACACTGTACTCAACCAGGCCGCGCATGTCGTTGGCGTCGATGAACCGCTGCACGACCAGCTTGCGCGATTCGGGAACGAGAAGCCGCATGCCGTAGTTGCGCAGGACCTTCTCCGCCGCCGGGCGCCAGCGTTCCTCCCCGTCGCGCAGGTCGATCAGTTCGGCGACGTACGGGAGGGCGCTGATCGACACTTTCGTCGCTTGGGAGATCGTCTCCCGCCGAGCGACGAGCTGTCCCGGTATCAGGGTCTTGGCGGCACGCAGACGAATCAGTTCAGCCTCGCGTTCGTCGTGCTTGTTCCTCGCCTCGACCTGCTTCGCCATCGCTTCGAGCACGTCGGGCTCCAACTCAGCCTTGTTCCGCCGAGCGCTCTCAAGCACATCGGGCAGGCGGGAGCGGAGGCCGGCGAACGCGGCCTCCTCCTGCGGAACGGGCAGGTCCAGTCGGGTGACGAGCCCTGCGTAACGGTCGAAGCGCTCCTTGGCGATCCCGGAGTCCTTCAACAGCTGTTTCTGGTCCTGCTCCATCTCCCTCAGGGTCTTGTTCTTGTTCTGCAACTCCCCTTCCAGGCCAATCAGCTTGGTCTGGGCCGCCGCGCGGCGGCTGTCCAACTCCTCGACCGTGCTCTCCAGCGCCTCGACGAACTGCCTGATCCTCTCCAGCTCAGCCGAGAGGGCGATCAGGTGGAGGTTGCGGACGTAACGTTGCAGAGGTCCGGAACGCAGGGTTTCCGCCAAGTTCCGGTCGAGTTTGGCGCGCTGGTAGGTGTTCCAGTTCGCCGGCACGTCATGGAGGACGCGCTCCTGCTCGGCGGCCCGTTTGGCGGTCACGTACGCCTCGTTGAGCGGAGTGAACGTGTTCACCATGCGCTGAGCCGCTTCGAACGACTCCGGCCGGTCGAGCATGTTATCGCGGATGAACAGGTTCAGGTCGCCGACGTTCTTCATCGCCTTGGCCTTGCCCAGCAACGTAAGAGCGGTGCCCGCGCGGTCGAGCCCGATGCGCTTGCCGAGTTCCTTGAGATAGGCGTCCTGGCTACCCGGGAACTGCACGTCGGTGAGGGTCTTCTTCAACCAGCGGGTGTCGAACTCGCGCTTGGCCCACGCGTTGAGCTCCGACAGCGTGAAGTGCCCGTCGTGCAACTGGTGCATCGAGTTCATCGACGCGCCGTCGTTCTCCACACCGGAGAACCACTTCACGACCACGGCCGTGGTCACCGCACCCAGGCCGTCCTCGTAGGTCGCGGCGACCGCGGACCACGTCGCCTTGCCACCGCGGAGGTAGCGCACCTTCGACTGCTCGTGCTCGTCATTGGTCTCCGACCAGGCACCCCGCACGTACGCGGCGACCGACCGGGTGTTCTGCTTGGAGCCGCGGGCGGTGAGGTCGGCGGAGGCGTTGAACCTCTGGTCGTGCGTCGGCAACAACGCCAACGAGTGGGCGTCCATCAGCGACGACTTGCCCGAACCCGACGGCCCGGTCAACAGGACACCGCGCTCGTCGATCGGGAAATCCTTGTAGCCGCTGAAAGTGCCCCAGTTCACGACCTGTAACCGGGTGAGGCGGAACTGGCCGACGTGAACGGTCCGGCCGGCGCCCGTCATCCGGTCTGCTCCTGCTCGTCGTGGTCGGCGGCCTCGCGATCGCCGCGGCCGATCGCCCGGTAGCGGGCGTCGAGTGCCGTGACCTGGTCCGCGGTGAGGATCGCGGTGATGACGCCGTACACGATGAACCGGTCGTCGTGGCCCCGGATCGGCTTGATGACCGACACGTCCTCCAGCGACTTGATCGCGGTGTCGACCTTCTTGCGGAACGCGACCTCGTCCGTGTCCTGCGCCGGCTTGTAGGCGAGCATGTGTTCGACCATGTCGGACCGCTCCACGATGCAGTCGTCCGGTGCGACGACGTACTGGTTGTACAGGTAAAGCAGCAGTGCGCTCGCCGCGAGGCTGAGCGTCTTGGCACGGAGGATGGTGCGGCTGTGCGGTGACGGGTCGACCGCTTGGCGCGTGAATGCGTAGCGGTACTCGCGGTTGATCTCCAGGACCAGTCCCAGCTCCGACAGGCGGGAGCGCAGGACGTCCTCATACTGCAGCACCACCGGCCAGTGGCGCTTGGACTTCTCGGTGACGTGGGGCGAGGCGACCAACTCCTGCAAGGTCCAGCACACATGAGGTGGCAAGGCACTGGTGTCTCCGTCGAACCGGGCGGCGTGGTCCCCGTGGTCGACGTGTCCGCCGACGGGCCCGTCCTCGTCGTCGGTGAAGACGGTGCTCGGGTCGAGTCGCGAAGAGGCGGGGTCGGCGGATTCGTCGGCCAGGTCCTCGGCGAAGACGTCGGCGAAGTTGCGGGTCTCAGCCATCGAGCAGGTCTCCTTGGACAGCGCGCGGGCGGTGCAGCGCGGTACGGCGCCGCGCGGGCGGCGGCGGGGCCGGTATCGGCTCGGCGAAGACGGCGTAGGGCAGCGTGATCTCGCGCGAACCGCGCTCTGTGCCCACCCACACGGTCGATGTCGTGCCTTCGTCGACGTCGCCGTACCGGGTGGCCAACGACCACAGGCCGATCACGTCGCCCGTGCGGGCCTCGGGCAGGCGTTCGAGCACTTCCGGCAAGGTCGCGTAGCCCGAGTGGGAGTCCATCGCGGCGTGGACCGCCTCACGCAGGGCCGCCCAGTCGATCGACTCACGGCCGGCGTGCGAGGCGGGGTCGATGTCGAACTCGTTCGTGGTGTCCACGACCTCGTCGGGCACGACATCCAGGCCTTGGTCCAGTCTCAGGCGCCCGACGGAACGGGCGTCGACGCCGCTCATCGGCACCACGAAACCGATGTCACGCCCGGCGTGCACGGCGTGGAAGGCGATCGCCGCCGACGCCTGAGCCTCGCTGATGCGGGTCCGCATCCCGCGGTAGTGGGTGAGGTCGCCGCCACGGACGAAGTTGCTGATCCGGCGGAACGCGGCACCGCGGACCTCTTCGACCTCCTGGACACGCCGCCAGACCGCCATGATGAACCCGTCGAGCGAGGCCTTGAGATGGTCGGGCAGCCCGTCGACCCGGCGTACGACCTCGGAGATGTCGGATTCCAGCTGGGCGCGTTGCGACGGTATGGCGATCGCGGTGGCGAACGCGCGGAACGCCTGTCCCTCCGGTGACTCGGCGATGATGTCGTGTCCGTCGAACATGCGCTGCAACGACTCGGCGAACTCGGTGTCGTCGGCCAGGCTCTGCCGCAGCAGCAATGCGGTGTTGGCGTGCATCTGCTCGCCGTAGGCCGCCACGTCGGCGGGAATGCGGTCGGTCAGCTGAATCAGCGTGGCCACCCGGTCGACCAACTCGCCGTGGTTCACCTCCAGCGCCTCGCCTTGGTCGATGGCGTCGCGCTGGGCACTCAGCTCGGCGATGCGTTCCTCTATCGCCCGTTTCCGCGCCATCGGGTCGGGGTTGGCGTCGGTGGCGATCTGCCGCAATTGCGCCATGACCATGGCCAACGCCGACTCGGTGGCGATCGAGGTCTGCCGTTTGAGATTCCGCAGTTGTCGTACTGCGGCACTCGCGCCGGAGGTCAGCTGATAGCGCTCGATCCGCGGGTCACGCGGATCGGCGGTCCGCTGCACCCACCCGCGCTTCCGCCACCGGGTGAGCAGGACGTCGGCGGTGGACGCGGCGTCGTCGTCTTCTTCCGGCCGGTAGCTGCGCAGCAGCGAGGGCAGGTCGGCGTCGATCACGGCAGCCAGGCTCTGCCCGTCCACAACCTGCCCGTCGCCCAGGTGTGCGGCCATCAGCGACAGGTGTAACAGCGCGTCACGGGATCGAAGCAACGACAGGGTGGTGTCGGCGGCGGCACTGCTGCGGAACTCGTGCAACAACTGCTCGGCAGTCAAATCGGTCAACGGTTCACCCCCTCGACAAAACTTGGACCGTCAACGCATTGCAGCACGCCGCACCGACGAAGCCGGGACCTTCGCGCCCGATCTCGGCGCTTTCATCGGATGGAACCAACACGCTGTTACACGCAGTGATCCACTGATCGATCTGCACACCTCGACGTCAACAAGACCGCCTCCTAATCACCCGATCGTGTTCAGCTCCGGCAGCGCCTATCTCGTCGGCGTGAGCCTCGACGGCGCGGTCCGACGGTGGGGCACCACGCCGTACCCCGATCCGGCGAAGATCATCTGCGACCGGGGTGGCCATCGTCCAAGCAGCAGCGGAGCGCTACAGCCCGAGCGAACGACGCCCACACCCGTACGGTTGGCACTCCAGTCGTAACTTCGCGAGTTGAAGACTGTTTTCGCTGGTAGTGGACTTGCCTGTCACGTACGGACAGGTAGGTGTCGTCGCGGACCGGATGCGCACACCAATATCCGTCGATGGCGACTCCCATCGACACGCTGTCGGCTTGCGCGCATCCACGCCCGGCGTGCGATCCCGCGCCGGGCGTGGCTATGGTGCCGTGGGTGACCGAGTCTGGATCTGCTGTGCCGTCCGCTACCGATGTGCTGCCTGTGGAGCAGTACGTGGCGGGATTAGCGCGTAAGCGCATGGCCGCCGGGGTGTTGTTCCGCGACAGCGCGGGCAGGGTGTTGCTGGTGGAGCCGTCCTACAAGGCGAACTGGGAGATCCCCGGTGGCGCGGTGGAGGCCGACGAGTCGCCGTGGGCGGCGGCGACCCGCGAGTTGGCCGAAGAGTTGGGTTGGGATCGCCCGTTGGGTCGACTGCTGGTGGTGGACTACGTGCGTCCGCAGGACTCCCGTCCCGAAGGTGTGGTGTTCGTCTTCGACGGGGGCATGTTGGACGAGACGGATCTGGTGGGGATGGTGTTTCCCGACGCCGAGATCCTGTCGGCCGGTTTCCACACCGTGCAGGAGGCCAGAGGCAGGGTGAAACCTCTCTTGGCGGACCGTCTGGCGGTGGCGCTGCGGGCCGTGGACCAGGGCGTGACCTTGTTGTGCGAGCAGGGGCGGTGTGTTGCCTGATCGGGCGACACACCGCCTCTGCCGCTCGTGTGGCTGGTCTACGCGGTGAGCGGTGTAGTCGTCAGCCGCTCCCGTGGTGCCGGAACCGCGGTGTGGTGGTCTTCGGTGTGGTGTTTGCCCGCCATCCGGTACAGGCTGTCGTGGATGCCGTCGGCGTAGAGCAGGCCGGCCAGGTCGCGGCGGGTCTTGGCGGTCTGGCAGTCGTGCCGGAAGCCGGCCGCTCCGAGCAGCAGCGCCAGTTCGGCGGTCGATGCGTTGGCGGTGTCGATTCCGTGTGCCTTCGTGGCCGCGCCCCAGAGTTCGGCGTCCTCGTGCCCCGCCTCGGCCAGGTGGGCTGCTGTGACGGCGCCGAGCAGTGCGGTGACGAGTTGGGCGTGTGCGCGGCCGAGGGTGACCAGCGCGGAGTCCCGCAGCCGCGACAGGTCGCCGGTGGCTTTCCGTACGGCCAGGACTTCGGTAACGGTGTCGAAGATCGCGGCGGCACCGCCCAACGCGGTGGCGGTGACCAGAGGCCGGTAGCCGGCGAAGTGTTCGCGCAACAGCCCCATCCCGTTCCCGCGCAGGAGGTCGTCCGGTCGCACCGGTACGGCGTCGAGGTCGAGGATGCCCCAACTCCAGCCCGCCAGTCCGGTCGGTGCGACGGGCGTACGGTGCAGCCCCTGTTCGGTGGCGTCGACGGCGGCGGCGGTCAGGTGGCCGTCGGGAGCGCGGAAGAACAGCACGAATACCGCGGCTTCGGTGAGGCGGCTGATCCAGGTTTTGCGTCCGGTAACCAGCCACGTACCGTCCGGCCCGGCGACGGCTCGGGTGCGGGTGGCGGCCGGGCGGGAGCCGCCGTGGGGTTCGGTGACGGCGATGCCGGCCAGGTCGCCCGCCAATAATCGCGGGATCCATTTCCGTCGAGCCTGCGGGGTGCCGTGACGGGCGATGAGTAGGCCGTGTCCCAGTCCGGTGGCGTCGCGCAGGTCGATGTCGCGGTAGCCGCACACGAACTGCGCCAACACCTGGAACAGGGCTGGTTGGTTCGCGGTGTCGAGGTGGCCGTGGTCGGCCAGCCGCTGCCGGATCGCCTTCAGCCGGCGGCTGCGCTCGGTCCCGGCGGGGAGCTCCGGGCCGACCGGGTAGGTGTCCAGGGCCTCGTCCACGGCCTGGGCCAGCGCCGCCAGCCGTGTCCAGTCGACGTAGGCGGCGGGGTCGAGCACGGGCCGCAACGGGTGCAGCCAGGTCGTGATCGCCTCACTGATCGCCATGGTGGTCACCGGGCCACTTCCCCTCGGACGCGGGCGGGGCTGCCGTAGGCGATGGTGCCCGGCGGAATGTCGTAGGTGATCAGGGAGCCTGCTCCGACCAGGGCGTGCTCGCCGACGGTCACTCCACCCAGTACTACGCAGCCGGTGCCGACCTTGGCGCCGGTGTCGAACCTCGGCGGAGCCAGTACCGGTCGGCGGTCTGGGTCGCGCCAGGTCAGAGTCTTGTCGTTGATAGTGCGTACTCCGGCGCCGAGGAACACCCGATCGGCCAGCACGGTGGAACTGGTGATGTGCGAGCCGGGTGAGCAGCGCACGTCGCGCCCGATGAGGGCGGTGCGCTCCACGGTCAGGTTGTGGCCGAGTTGGGTGTCCGCGCCGATCCGCACCCCGGTCCGCAGCAGCGTGTGGTGCCCGATCAACGCGTCAAGCCCGACCTGCACGTCGGCATACACGACTGCACCGGAGCGGATCACCACACCCGCGCCGACCACCGTACCGCCACCGGAACCGGCATGGGTCTGACCGATCGCATAGCCGAGTTCGGGCTTGCCGAGCACCGTGTGCTCCTCGACCCGGACCTGTTCGCCAACCGTGGTGCCACCGTGGACGACGGCGAACGGGCCGATCACCGCGCCGGACCGGATCACGACCGGCCGCGCTGTGCCCAGCTCGTCTACGGGCACGAACACCGCGAACCGGCTGATCACGACGTTCCGGTCGGTGTGCAGCAGCCCGGCCTGTTCCAGTTCGGCCGCGGTGAACTCCCTGTCCACCGGCGACGGGCTCGGTGTCGCCGGCGGGCCTTCGGGGAAGGTCGCATCGAGGGCGGCTTCAGGTGTGGTTGCTTCAGGGCTGGTCATCGTGTCCCTCCCGCCACGGCAGGGACGAGTGGGGCTGCCGTGGCGGATCCAGGAGACGACCCCGACAACCGAGGTGGACAGCCCTTTTGAACGGGACGGCAAGCGGTTTGCGTGGTCCGCAAATCTGCTGGGACCGGCGCCGACCACCTGGATACGCTGAGGGTTCCCAGCCTGAGCGAGGAGCGCGGGCGATGGAACCGACCCGCTCGATCTGGCACACCGACGAGGTCCGCGCGGCCATCGAATCCGGTGATCCCGGTGCGATCGTGCGCAGCGTCCGCCGCGCCAACCATCTCACCCTTGCCCAACTCGCCCTGCGGTGCGACTACTCGATCTCCACGTTGTCACGACTGGAGCGAGGCAAACAGCCGCTGCGGGACGTGCGAGTGTTACGCAGCCTGGTCAAGGCCCTACGGATACCCCCGGACCTACTCGGCCTGGCCGACACTCCCCAGCGGTCCGTGCAGCCAACTCCACGCCTCGCTAGGGTCGGCGTCAACCTGGCACCGGACGAGGAGACCGATCCCATGCGTCGTCGCACGCTGCTGGCCGGATTGACCGGCCTGGCCGGTACCGCCGCGCTCGGTGCCTCCCCGTCCCACGCTGTCGCCACCGACGGACCGGTCGGCGCCCTGGAGACCATGCTGCTCAACCCGGCCACAGGTGGCGGCACACCGGTCGAGCTGTCCCGGCTCCGCCGGGCGGTGGCCACCGCGAGGTCGGTGTTCCAGCACGGCCGCTACACCGACCTCGCCACCAGACTGCCCACCCTGCTGTCCACCGCGACGGCCACCCGCGCCGACCACGACACCGGCCCAGGACTCGCCGACACCAACGGGCTGCTCGCCGAGCTCTACACTCTGGCGTCCGAACTGATGGTCAAACTCGGAAACGACCAGCTCGCCTGGACCACCGCCGACCGGGCAGTGCAAACCTCCCACGGCACCGACGACGTCCTCACCCAAGCCGCCGCCCGCCGAGCCTGGGCCATCGCACTGCGCCGCGCCGGCCGTACCGAGATCGCGCAACGTACGGTCGTCGACACCGCCGCCGCCCTGCAACCCGCCCTGCGCCGCGGCCCGGAGTACCTCTCGGTGTACGGATCACTGCTGTCCACCGCCGCCTACACCGCCGCGGTGGACGGCGACCGGGACACCGCCCGCACCCTGATCGACGAAGCAGTCGACACCGCCACCCGCCTCGGCGTCGACGCCAACCATCGGTCCACCGCCTTCGGACCCACCGGCGTCGGGCTGTACCGGATCAGCATCGCCCGCGTCCTGGGCGACTACGGCACCGCCATCGAAGCCTCACAACGGATCAACCCCGCAGCCATCCCACTCGTGGAACGCCGCGCCCGCTACTGGACCGACACCGCGCTCTCCTTCCACGAATGGAACAAGCCCGAACAGTGCTACCGCGCACTACTGGCAGCCGAACACGCCTCCCCCGACGAAGTCCGCTACCGCAAACCCATCCAACAGATCACCACCAGCCTGCTGCGCCACCCCACCGCACACACCATGCCCGGACTACGCGCCTTCGCCACCCGCACCGGCGCCCTCACCTGACAGGCAACCGGCGACAGCGACACAGTGGTTGGCCGACAACCAGTTGACCGGATCCATCCCGGCTCCCCCGCCGTCTGCGTCTGCCCCTGTAAGCCCCCTCAACGACGGGAGCCTGCGGGAGACTGCGCGACAGCACGACTCCAAGCCGCCCATGGCCTCGCCCGCTCACACTGTGCCTGCCGATAACCTCATCCACGCAGGTAGACGGCGTACGAAGCGCAAGGCCTCGAAGCACTCACGGCACGGCTGCCATCCACGCTGATGTCGTCCAGCACGGCATGATGACCGGATGTGCTGCTCCGACTGTGTGCTTGCCGAAAATGCTGTCCGTGCGGGTCTATCTCGTGATCGGTGTGTCCGGCGTTGTTGATCAGTAGGTTTCGGCGTTCGGCCAGCGGTCACCGAACGTGATGGCGAAGGCGTTCAATACGGGCTTCCAGCGCATCGTCCACCTGGCGCGGCCCGTCCCGGTCGGGTCGAGGCTGCGGGTGACAAGGTACAGACACTTCATCGCGGACTGTTCGGTCGGGAAATGCCCACGGGCGCGGACCGCCCGGCGGTAGCGGGCGTTGAGCGACTCGATCGCGTTGGTGGAACAGATCATCCGCCGGATCTCCACGTCGTAGTCGAGGAAGGGCACGAACTCGTCCCAGGCGTTGCGCCACAACCGGATCATCGCCCCGTACTTCCGCCCCCACTTCTCCGCCAGGTCCTCCAGCGCGGCCGCCGCGGCGTCGGGGGTGGGCGCGGTGTAGATCGGGGTGATGCCCCGTTTCACCGCGTCCCAGTCCTGACGGGCCACCAGCCGGAAAGTGTTGCTGATCAGGTGCACGACGCAGGTCTGTACGACGGTGCGCGGCCACACGTTCGCCACCGCGTCGGGCAGGCCCTTGAGCCCGTCGCAGACCAGGAAGAACACATCGTGCACGCCGCGGTTCTTCAGGTCGACCAGCACGCTCATCCAGAACTTGGCGCCCTCGCCGCCGGTGCCCGTCCACAGCCCGAGCACGTCCTTGCGCCCGTCCACCGTGACGCCGATCGCGGCGTAGACCGGCCGGTTGGCGACCTGGCCGTCACGGACCTTGACCACGACGGCGTCGAGGAACACCGCCGCGTACACGGCGTCGAGCGGGCGGCCGGCCCAGTCGTTCATCTCCGCGACGACCTTGTCGGTGATGCGCGAGACCGTCTCCTTCGACACCGAGGCGCCGTAGATCTCGGCGAAGTGCGCCGAGATCTCCCCGGTGGTCAATCCCTTGGCGTACAACGACAACACGATCTCGTCGACGTCGGTGAGGCGACGTTGCCGCTTCTTGACGATCCGCGGTTCGAAGCTGCCCTCCCGGTCCCGAGGCACCTCGATCTCGACCTCGCCGGCCGCATCCGAGATCACGGTCTTGGTCCGGCTTCCGTTGCGCACGTTGGTCGACTCCCGCCCGGGCTCCGCGCGGTTCTTCTCGTGGCCGAGGTGCTCGGTCATCTCCTCGGCCAGGGCGGTCTCCAGCACGTTCTTGGTGAACAGCTTGAGCAGGCCGTCGGGGCCGGTCAGCGCCAGCCCGCGCGCCTTGGCCTCGGCCACCATCGCCGCCGCGGCGGCCTGCTCCGGCGACAGCTGCCGCCCGGTCCCGGTCTCGCTCTTCCGTGCGCTCACAAGCTCAGATGTCATCACTCACAGTGCCCATCCCGCCGGACCCCGGGCCCGGCGTGTCGGGCCGAACACACCGATCTTGAAACAGTCCCGTCCGTGCAGGTCAGGCGGCGTGGTGGTACTCGTTGAGGATGCCGCCCAGTCGTTGCCGTCGGCGGATGTCGAGTCGGGTGACGACTGCTTGGTCGGTGGTCGGTTGTGGCAGTGGTTGTAGTGGTCGGGCGTTGTCGATGCCTTGGTGGGGGCGGTGGGTGTTGTAGAAGTGCTCGTACTGGCGCAGGGCGTGGAGCAGGTGCCGTTGGTTCCAGATCAGCGTTCGGTCGAGGAGTTCGCGGCGGCAGCTGCGGATCCAGCGTTCCATGATCGCGTTCATCTGCGGTATCCGGACGCCGGTGAGGACGACCTGGATGCCCGCGTCGGCGAGGACGGCATCGAACAGCGCTGGGTACTTCCCGTCCCGGTCGCGGATCAGGTACCGCATGGAGCTGCCCGCGTCTTCGAGGTCCATGGCGAGGTTCCTGGCGGCTTGGGTGACCCAGGACGCGGTCGGGTGCGCGGTGACGCCCAGGATCCTGATCCGGCGGTTGGCGTGTTCGATGACCGCAAGCACATACAGGCGCGTGCCGATCAGGGTGGATGTCTCGAAGAAGTCGCAGGCCAGTAGTGCGTTGGCCTGGGAGCGGAGGAAGGCCGACCAGGTTGTCGAGGCGCGCTTGGCAGCTGGGTCGATTCCGGTGTCCTTGAGGATCTGCCATACCGTGGAGGCTGCGACCTTGACGTCGAGCACGAGTAGTTCGCCGTGGATGCGGCGATAGCCCCAGGTGGGATTCTCTCGTGCCAGGCGCAGCACGAGGAGCCGGATCGAGCGAACGGTTCGTGGACGGCCGGGGCGCTTGGGGCGGGACTGGGCAGCGTGGCGGTGGGCGAGGAGGTTGCGGTGCCAGCGCAGGACCGTCTCCGGGCGTACCAACAGCCTGAACCGACGAAGGGACTCAATCGGCAGTCGGTGCAGCAGTGCCGCGAGGAACGCCCGGTCGCCGGAGGAGAACCGCGGACGGGTCTTGCCGAGTTGGCGTTCCAGGACGGTGATCTGGTGCCGTAGCGCCAGGATCTCCGCGTCCTTGTCCCGGTCGCTCATGGGCAGCAGGCGCAGCAATGCGAAGGCGTTGGCCACGCCCAGGTAGGCCAGTCGAAGCAGCACAGCCGGTCATCATGCCGTGCTGGTCGACGTTACGACGGATGGCAACCCTGCCGGTGAGCGCTTCGAGGTCTTGAGCTTCATACGCTCTCTACCTGCATGGATGAGGTTGTCGGCAGGCACAACGTCACCCGGAACTCCCCGCACACTTATAGTGTGACTCCCGGCCGACTGACGTCAGTAAAAACAGTTGCATCAGAGCGGTAGGTTTGCCGCCACATGCTCACGAATCAACGGCATGACTGCAGGTTTCAAAGCGTCTCCGATTTCGGTTGGACTTCCAAGCAGGTCTTCGACCACGACTCGACCGGCAGATGCAGCCAGGTCCGCGAGCTGGATAGAGGGATGTTCGCGAGAGTCACCCGTCCAGAACTCCGCCACCCGAGTGCGTGGGACGTGGCCTGCAAAATCTGGGTGGACGTACCACAGCAAGGGGAAGAACTCTTGGACGAACTCAGGACTGAAGAGCTTCTGCTGGTCGTGTAGAAACCGCACGGCGCCGTGGTCGGCGTAGGCATGGTGCATCGTCATCGGGAGCATGGTGACGAGCGGATCCAGGCCAGGGAACAGCGGCGAGTGGCGCTGCGCCGTGGACAACACGAGGTCGTCGGCGTGAGCGCGGGTCTGGAGCAGCAGGTCCAGCAGCGGCTCGACCGACCGCCGCCGGCAGTGCGACTGTGCTTGGCCGAGCCGGGCGAAGAACGAGTCGACGGTTTCCTTCTTGCCTCCGCCGCGCTGGGTCGCCCTGGCCAGGCTGACGAAGCTCGCCATCAAGGGATCCCATAGTTCGCCCAGTTCGCGAGGACCGTCTCGGAAGAGGGTAAGCGCCAAGTTCCGGGCCGTACCGTCGACGTAGAGGTCAATGCCTCGCTCATGGGTCAGTTCCTCGACCAACAAGTCGATCATCTTGGAGACGATCAGGTAACGCTTGTCGGCAACTGTGATGACGACTCGGTTCTCCAGGGCACCGCCGGGTGCCAATGCGCCAGCTAGGGCTTCTCGTCCGCGTCTGGTTCTGAATTGTGCGAACTTCGCCTCGGGAGCCTGGGTGGCCCCGGCCTGCTGGCGCAGGTCGGCGAGGAGCGGACCTGCGGTCTCATCGTCGATCCGCACAGAGGCATGCGCGAACACGCCGCCTTGCGGATCGACGAGGTTCTCGCCTGAGGAGCCGGACTCATCCGCAGCTACCCAGACGGGACCGGTGTCGTCGACGGTCGCGGTGGCGGCCCACAGCGGCCACGCCCGATCCACAACCTTCATGATCTGGTCGCCACAGAGCTGCACTGGTCGTGGTTGCCCGATATGCGCAGCATGGTTACCGGGAAGGGGTACCGGCCTTTCTTCTTGCATGTGCTGATGACGAGATGGGAGACAATGTCGCGCAGGCTGACGTCCTGCTGGTCGCGCAGGTACATGGCGTAGGGGAGCATGACCTCGGCGGTGCCGCCGATACGTTCGCCGCATACCTGGGCAGCTTCATGTCCGTCGAGAGCGCGGTCGCGGTCGTAACCGCGCTTCGTCCCCGACAGCGCAGCCAATACAATGGACGCAACGCCGTCCGGTTCGCGGGAGCCTTGCAGTTCGTCGGTGAGGAACCTCAGGCCGATGCTCGCGGTACGCAACTGCTCGGCGAGCGCGGCCAGCTCAACCCTGCGGCCGAACCGCTTGTGCTCGAGTACGGCCAGGGTGACAGCTTTGTCCAGTTCAGGACGACGTAGCGCGTGGGTGGAGATTTTCTTAAAGAAGACCTGGGTGACTTTAGCGCGGGTGACCGAGTCCGGTCGGATGACCGGCAACTGGTGGACGCTGAAGGCGCTGACGTAGTCGGTCCGGAAATGTTCGGACGGCTCAGTATTGACCGTCATTGGCCGAGGCAGCTCGACCCAAGTCGCGACCATTGGCCCTCCAGAGCTCGTGTCGGACCGTCTGGTTCCTGTCACGGCATCGGACAGCTAAGGGTATACCGTCAGGCCGGATGACATTGTGACAACATGGCCAGAACACGGAGTTAGCCTCCTGAGACGTCTGTGTATGTCGAGCAGCGCAGAAGCAGAGTCCTGTTCTAGGTACGCTCGGCAAACCCATAGCGGTTCGGAGGTGTCAAGGTGGCCGATGCTGGCGAACTGAGTCGTTACGTGCTGCCCGTACAGCGACCGGTGCTGCTCGACGAGCACGGTTTCCTGCTGCCGGTGTCGGACAACCAGTGGTGCCTCGGTGAGTACGTGCGGCCGACAGCGGTCAGCGCCCTGCCGGGCACCGGTCACAGCTTCGCGGTTCTCGCGGCGGCCGGTGCGGGCAAGACGACGACCTGCAAGGCGCTCTCCGAGCATGAGCCGAACGCGACCTACCTCAACGCGGCACCGCTGACCAGGGACAACCTCGAACGGAAGATCGGTATCGCCTGCGGAGAGCAGCGTCCGGTCTACCTCGACGGCTTGGACCAGGCGGTGCTGCACGATCCTCGTCTGCTTCAGTGGTTGGAGGAGGAACTCACCACCGAGGCGGCGCGGAGTGTGCCGTGGCGTCTAGCCTGCCGCTCTGCGGCCTGGGAGGCATCGCTCACCGCGGCGCTGAAGCGCGGGTTGCCCGGCTTCGATGAGTGGAAGCTGTTGCCGCTGGACCGTGCCACTGCCGAGTCCGTCGTCTCGGTTCAGGGCTACGACGGCGTGAGGTTCATCGAAGCGCTGATCGACGCTCGTCTGGGCAGGCTGTCAGCCTGTGCCGGGCAGTTGCTTACCACCGCGCGGTACTGGACCGTCCAGGGACGGCTGCCGGCGGGATCGGTCGAGGCAATGCAGTTCGAGATCGACAGATTCCTCGCCGAGCCGAACACCAAGGTGCGGCCGAGAATGCCACTCGATCAGGCTCGCAGGATCGCCAAACGGCTCGGGGCCTTCACCGTGTTCTCCGGTACTCAAGCGCTGAGCCTGGCGCCTGCCGCCGATGAGGCCACGCTCAGTGTCGACCGCCTCCCTTCCGGCGCCGAATCCATCGAGCCCACCCGCCCGATCACTCCCGAGGACTACGGGGACGTACTGGGAACCGCGCTGTTCGATCCGGGAGCTCCCGGAGTTGTGACGTTCCGGCACCAGATGTACGCCGAGTACCTGGCGGCGGCCTACCTCGTCGATCGCGACGCCGCACCGGAGCAGGTCGCCGACTTGCTCGGCACCAGTGTCAACGGGGTGCTTCCTCCGTCCAGGATCGGCGTCGCCTCGTGGCTGGCCGCGTTGAAGCCACGACTGGTTGAACAGCTGATCGCCGACAACGTCACGACATTCGCCTTCTCCGCTGCCACAGTCGAACTCACCTCCGACACCGCTCGTGCCGCGGTCGTCGAGGCACTACTGGACACGGCGGCACGGGATGACCAAATGCCTGAGTCGGGCCTCGACCTCAAGGGACTGGTCCACTCCGCGCTGGAGGATCAACTTTCACGCCACCTGGTCGAGGGACCGGCGACCTCTCAACACCTGTGGTGGCTGGCCCGCTTGGCCGTCGCAGGCCAGTGCACGCGGCTCGCCTCCGCGTTCGCCGACGCCGCCCAGGACCGCAGGTGGTACTTCGCCCGACGAGGGGCGATCATCGCGGCCGATCGGCTCGGCGACGACACCATCCGCTGCTCCCTGCGTTCCCTGCTCGACCCGGACCCGACCGACGAGGACAACCAGGTCTACTCCACCACCCTCGACGTGCTCTATCCGCGGTTGCTGAGCACTGACGACCTCAGCGCGGTTCTACGCCCCCACCGTTCGACGTTCCACGGCAACTACCGTCGGACTCTGCACTCGCTCGCCGACCGCATCCCCGAAGACGACCTGGCCCGATTCATCAGTGCGTTCGCCGCGGGCATCGACGACGACTCGGATTTGCTCAAGCACTATTACGACCTGCCCGTCGGCCTGATCCGCCGCGCCTGGCAGCACGCCGACCACACTGCGACACGGCAGGCTCTCGCTCAGCTACTGGCGGCCAGTGTCCGCAGCCACTACTGGCACCGCGTCAAGCCACGAGAAGCAGCCGTATGGATCGAGGGGCCTGTCGACCGCCGACGCGCACTGGCCATCGATCTCGCCGGCCTAGATCCTCGAACCTGGTACGCCGTCATCAGCACCGGTCTGCTGATCCACGATGACGTGCCCTGGCTCCTGGACCGGCTTCCGGCCCTTCCCGTCGGAGTCGCCGAAACGTTGATCGATTGCCTGCCGCAACTCCTGCTTGACGTTCCGGCCAGTACGGCCGATCTCATCCTCACTCTGCCCGAGGACCATCCCGCGTACGCCGCCACAGACCATCTCCGCGGCGCCGTCGATGTGAACTCCTCCGATGTAGCTCAACATCGCAAGCTCGCGGCCGAGGATCACGCCTACGAACAAGGGCTCATCGAACAGCGCACGACCGCGCGTCGCACCGCCACCGAGCTACTCAACCACCTCGACGCAGGCCCTACGTCGTGGTGGCAGCTGACCTACCAACTGGCTGAAGGAGACTCTGATCCCCTTTTCGGGGAAGACCTCACCCAACGCCCAGGCTGGCAGCACCTCACCGAGGAGCAGCGCCACGCAACCCTGCTCGGCGGACTGCGTTACCTGCACGCCCACACACCCGACCACCAGCAGTGGTGCGGATTGGAATCGCTGAATCCCACCGTCGTCGTCCCCGACTGGGAGGGTGTGCGTCTACTCAGCACCCTTGCCTACCATGCGCCAGCGGCCATCGCCGACCTGGACCCTGCGGTGTGGGCTACATGGAGCCACTCGATCATCGCCACCTGGGTCATCCACCCGGAGCGCAACATCACCATGCGGGGAAAGCTTCTCGACGTTGCGCTCGACCAAGCTCGCCAACCAGTACTTGACGCTGCACTCAGCCACCTCGACGACCTCGAAGCAGCCAGTAAGAGCCTCAGTCCCGAGCCCGTCTACCGATACCTCGCCCCACATCTCGCGGACGACCTCGCCCACCGCCTCCTCGACGACCGCTACAGCGGCGAACTCGCCCGCGGGCTCCTCGACCTCCTGGCTCAGAAAGGCCCCACCGCCACCGCACTGGAGACCTGTCTACGTCTCACCCGCGAGAACCGCTCTGCGCTCATCGGCCGTGCCCAAGTCCACCTCGCGGCACTGGCACCCAACACGATCATCGACGAACTCGCCGCCAATCCACCCACCGCAGACACCGTGGCCGGCCTTGCCCAGCGGTTCGACATCACCCGCCTCGACCACACCCATCTGGTCAAGGCAGCCGCGGTCCTGCTCACCACCCACCCTTACGCAGACGATGACTCTCTGCGATCCGGGTACACCGACTCCCGTCACCATGCCCAGAACCTCCGCATTCGGGTCCTCCGGCAACTCGCCGACACCGGCAGTGTCGACGAACTGGTCGCGCTACGACACGATCGCCCGGAACTCGACCAACGCATCATCACCACCACCTATCTGCGCACGGCCAAGACCCGCCAAGCCGAACTCACACTCGCACGCACCACGCCACAGGATCTCCTGGAACTTCTCCGGAGCTCCGACGCACGCCTCGTCCACGACGACGCCGACCTGGTCAAGGTCGTCCTACGACAACTCGACAAGCTGCAACACACGATCAAGAACCAAGGGGCGTTCCGCGACATCTGGAACGGCAACCAGCCTCAAACAGAAGACGACATCTCCGACTGGATCGGACGTCGATGCGAAGAGCTGCTGGCCTCAGGCGTCGTGGTCAACCGTGAAGTACACGTCGTCCGGAACAGAGACCGAGGCGGAATAGGCACCCGCATCGACCTCACGGCAACTGCGCACTCGCAGTCGAGCGATCATGCCCTGGTTGCCATCGAGGCGAAGAGGTCGGACAACCACGAACTGCTCACCGCGATGTCCAACCAGCTCATCGACCGCTACCTCATCCCGATCGGACGCAGCCACGGCGTCTACCTGGCCTATTGGATCACTCCAGAGCAACGCCCACAAAGCTGGTCACGATCGACCTTTCCGGCATCGGAGGAGCTACTCGATAGACTGCGACAGCAGGCGAATGACGCACGCAATCAGGGAATGCACATCGCACCCTATGTGCTCGACATCAGTCGCCCGCGCACAGGCTGAATCCCAAGTCGGCACCGACCGCCTTCGGTGACCGACAGCAACCGATGTCGACCGACCTTATTCCGCTGGCTGAAAGTTCGAGTGGGGAATTCCCCACTCTTGCGAAGGCGCCCCGAAGGCCTGCTAAGCTGCACTTATGAGCCACTCCCCTTCAAGGGGAGTGGGGAATCGGACACAGTTTTACCCCACGGGTTCGATCTTGAGTTTATCAGATCGGACCCGTGGTTTCGTGTTTATGCGACCAGCAGGATCGGGCGGGGCATCTCGACCGACACTCCGTCGGCGGTGCACACGATCATCATGTGGCGGGCGCGGAGCTGGGCGGCGACGCGGCTCGGGCTCGCGGCCACGGGCATGTGCAAGGCGTGGCTGATCCCGGTGATCAGGTGGTCCTCACGCAGGTACAGCGTGGCCGGGATGCGCTCGGTACGCGGACCGGTGCGGCCGTGGCGGCAACGGTAGCCGGGACGGCCGTGCACCCAGTGGCTGTCCATCCGCCGGCTACAGACGCCGCAGCGCAACAGCCCGGCGAACAAGTACTCGCGGGCCTCGCCGTGCTGGTTCGGGCGACTGGAGCGCATGCGCTGGATCGCGACGAAGTCGGCTTCGCTGACCAACTGGGCGTGGGCACGCTGTCGGGACAGCACCTAGTGGTTGGTCGGGTTCCACCTCGTGACTCGGCGACGCCTGCGCTCACTCGGGGTGTGGTGGTCGTGGTCGACGCTCTGCCGGTTCCACACCTGCCAGCCGGTGTAGCGCGGATTGGCCAGAATCGAGGCCACCGACTGTGCGGTCCACCGACGACGAGTCCGATGTCGGTTGCGCTCCGGATCATGCTCAGCCGGGCAGGGCACGCCTCGCCGGTTGAGCGCGACGACCAGGTCCTTCATGCTGCGCCCGGCTCGACGCTCGGCGAACAGCCACCGCACCGTGGGCGCGGTCTCCGGGTCAGGCTCCAGGCGGTAGACACACCGCCCGCGACGGGCCTCGGCCAGATTCGGGTGCACGCCTGCGGGCACCAACTGGTAGCCGTAAGGCGCACGGCCGCCGAGGTAGCGGCCGTGGTCACGGGTCTGGATGCGCATGGCGGCCATCGCCCGGTGCCGGGCCCGGATCACCTCACGCAGCGACTGCTCCCCCAACATCCTGATCAGCGCCCGATGCTCCGGGTCGTCCAGGTCAAGCGGACCGCCCGCCTCGGGCAACCACACCTGCACACCATGCCGACGGCACAACGCGACGATGTGCTGGATCTGATCCCCGGCGAACCCTCGCTCGAACTCCCCAACGACGATCGCGTCGAACCCGCGATTCGGATCCCGGATCGCCGCCAACAACTCCGCCGCCTCCGGACGATCACGCCACCGATCACGACGCGGCCGACCGGCGTCGAAGAACTGCACCACGATCCGACCACGCCCGGCGACCAGTACCTCGCACACTTCCAGCTGCCATGCCCGCGAGGTCTCCGGGTCCTGGTGCTCGATGGTCGAGGTGCGACCGTAGAAGGCGAACCGCAACCCGCCCACCGCGGCAGGTCCTGGATGGGCTCCGCGGGCGCCGTAGGTGTCGTCCTCGGTCCACAGTCCCATCCAGTCGGTCAGCACGTCTCGGTCGCACAAGGCCGCCACGATCCGCCTCCCTCGTCCACACTCGAACTTCGAGGCTGGCACGGCGGCGAGAACGTGGATTGGGACAGGCCCGATCGGCCGCACACCATCACCCCACTGTCCGATCCGGGCCGTCACGACATCGACGCCCTGTCGGGTGCCAAAAGTCGGCCATGTGGTGTGACCTGCGGTCAGGCGGCTGCGGGTTCGTACTCATTGATCAGGCCGCCGAGAACCGGCTGACGGCGTATCGAGGTGCAGCCCGGCTCTGTGATCGGCCGGTCTGGTCGTGGTGGTGCGAGTTGCAGTGCTCGGTGGGGTCGGCGGTGGTTGTAGTGGGCCGCGTAGCGGTCCAGCACGACCCGCAGATGGCGTTCGTTGATGATGAGCAGCCGGTCGGTGACTTCGCGTCTGACGGTCCCGACGAACCGCTCGGCGTAGGCGTTGGCTCGTGGACACCCCGGTGGGATCTTCACAACCCGCATGCCTGTGCCGGAGAAGACCGCGTCGAACGAGGCGGTGAACTGGCTGGCCCGGTCGCGGACGAGGAACCGGAAGCCGTCGGCCCGGTCACCCAGATCCATGAGCAGGTTGCGGGCTTGTTGCGCGGCCCATGTCCCGTCGGGGTTGGTGGTGATGCCGAGGATGTGCACGTAGCGGGTGGCGACCTCCATCACGAAGAACACGTAGACCCGCTTGAGGGTGACCGCGCAGTCGACGTGGAAGAAATCGCAGGCCAACAGGCCGGCTGCCTGGGCGCGGAGGAACCGCCGCCATGGCATGTCGGTGTCACGCTGGGGCGCGGGCGGTACCCGCAGGCGATTGAGCACGCGGCGCACGGTTGAGGCTGCTGTCCGGTGGCCGAGTTTGAGCAGCTCGCCCTGGATCCGGCGGTAGCCCCACCCGGCGTTCTCCCGGGCCATCCGCTCGATCATCGCCACGATGGTGTCGTCGATCGGAGGTCGGCCGGTGCGGTAGGGGTAGGTCCACTTCCTCGCGACCAGGCGTCGGTGCCATCGCAGGACGGTGCCCGGTGTCACCAACCGGTGCTCGCGCAGCAGCCGAGGGAGTCGGCGAACCAGCCCGGCGAGCACAGCGCGGTCGGCCCAGTTCCACCGCGGGCGAGGGTTGGTCCGGCGCAGCACGGCGACCTCTTGCCGCAGCACCAGCAGCTCCACGTCCTTGGCCGTCGATGACCGGCCGAGCAGGACCAGCCAGCCAACGAGCCGCACGAAGATCAAGTAAAGCAGTCGTAGCGCCACACCTCACGATCATGCCCCTACACCACATGATGCGCGATTACCGCAGCTCAGCGCCCGCGCGCAGAGTTCTGGCACCCCACAGGCTCCAGCACGGCGAACCCGCGGTCGGTGATCCGGACTATGGAGTCGCGCCGGTCGGACGGCACGCCGGCCGCTCGATCCAGCCATCCGCCTCCAGCTCCGCCACCACGTGCCTACGCCTGCCGGCGGGCGGCTCCCAGGCCGGCTCGGGCGCGGTCGCGTTCGTCCTGGTCGCCGGTCTCGGTGGCGATCCGCAGGGCGCTGGTGTGGGCGGCGCGGGCCTCGCCCGGTCGATCCGCTATCCGCAGGGTCTCACCGAGACCGTTGAGGGCGGCCGCCTCCCCGTAGCGGTGGCCGATGTCCCGGAACATCTCCAGGGCGGATGTGTAGCAGTGGTGCGCCTGGGACCAGTCGCCGAGCCGGGTGTAGACGTTGCCCAGGTTGCTCAGGGTCGACGCCACGCCGTAGCTGTGGTCGAGGCGCTGGAACAACTCCTGTGCCCGGGAGAGGTGCCGGACCGCGTCCGGGTAGCGCCGCAGGCTCGCGCACACGGCGCCGAGGTTGGACAACGCGCTGGCCTGGCCGACCGCGTCGTCGAGACGGCGGAACAAGTCCAGCGCGCGTTCCAGGTACTCGACAGCACCGGCGTGGTGACCAGGGCGGCTGTGCGCGTTGCCGAGGTTGAGCAGCGCCGCCGCCTCCCCGTACCGGCTGCCCAGCCGCTGGTGCAGGGCCAGCGCCTCCAGGTGGAGTGACGCCGCCTCCTCGTACTCCCCGAGCCGCTCCTGGACGATGCCGAGGTTCGACGACGCCCGTGCCACGCCGTAGTGGTCGCCGGTCCGCCGGTGCAGCTCGATCGCCTCGTGCAGGTGCCCGGCCGCCTGGTCGTAGTCGCCGAGGAGCCGGCGCAGTGCGCCGAGATTGGTCAACGCCGCAGCGAGCATGCTGTCCTCGCCGGCCCGCTGGGCGGCGCGCAACGCGCACTCGTGGATGGTCGACGCGTCCGCGTAGTGGCCGCCCTCCAGGTACCGGTACAGCGTGTTCGCCAGGTCGACCGCGTAGCCCGGCCGGTCGTCGCGCTCGGCGAAGCGGCACAGGGCGACGAGCGTGGACCGTTCCGCGTCGAGCCAGGCGCGTGCGGCGTCGGCGGCGGGGAACGCGAGCGGTAGCGTCACGGAGACGTCGGGTCGGTAGGGGCGGTCGGCCGGGTAGAGCAGGTCCATCGCCGCCGACGCGGCCGCCAGGTGGGCGGCGAGCAGCCGCTCGACGGCGGCCGACCGCTCCGCCGCCGGATCGTGCTCACCCGCCAACTCCTCGGCGTAGGCACGCAGAAGGTCGTGCACGACGAACCGGCCACCAGACACCGGCTGCACGAGGTGGTTGCGCGCCAACACCTCCAGGACCAGGCGCGACTCCTCCGGGTCGCCCCCGGTGAGGGCGGCGAGCGCGAACGGCGTCACGTCCGGCCCGGGATGCAGACCCAACCGCCGAAACGCCAGCGCGACCTCGGGCCGCAACTGCAGATACGACCAGGAGAAGACGGTCCGCACGGCGGCGCGGGCGTCATCGCCCGCCTCGAGCACGCGCAGCCGGCGTCGCCGGTCGGCCAGCTCACCGGTCAACTCGGCCAGCGCGCTGGCCGGCCGGGACACGGCCAACTCCGCGGCCACCCGCAGCGCCAGCGGCAACCGACCACACTGCCCGGCCAACTCCGCCGCCGCCGCGGGCTCCCGGCCCACCCGCTCGCCCACCAGCGCGCGCAACAACGCCACCGAGTCCGACTCCGGCAACAGGCCCACCTCAAGCCGGCGGGCACCGTGCAACGCGACCAGACCCGCCAGGCTGTTGCGGCTGGTCACCACCACCAGACAACCCGACGTGCCGGGCAACAACGGTCGCACCTGATCGACCGTCGACGCGTTGTCGAGCACGATCAGCACCCGCCGGTCGGCCAGTTCGGCCCGGTACCGCGCAGCGCGTTGATCATGATCGACCGGGACGTCCGTGCCGGTCACGCCGAGCCCGTCGAGCAGGCGGCTCAGGGCATCACCCGCCGCCACCGGCAACCGCGAGTCGTAGCCGCGCAGATCCACGAACAACTGCCCGTCGGGGAAACGCGACCGGATCCGATGAGCCCAGTGCAGCACGAGCGCCGTCTTGCCCACACCCGCCGTGCCACACACGACGACAATGGGCACCCCGGACCGCTCGACCCCCACCACCCCGTCCAACTCGGCGAGCTCCGCCTGCCGGCCGGTGAAACCGAACACGTCTCCGGGCAACTGGTTCACGCCGGGCGACGTGATGGGGGGTTCCGCCGGTGCGCCGGCGCTATCGACGGGTGTCTCCTCGATCGCGTTGAGGTGTGCGGCGGTCAGTTCGGGTCCGGGGCCGACACCGAGTTCCTCGGTGAGGCGCCGCCGCACCGTGTCGTAGGTGCTGAACGCCTTGTCCCGCTGGCCGGCCGCGGTGTACGCCCGGATGAGCAATGCGTGCACCGCCTCGTCGAGTTCATTCTCGGCGGCGTCCTCGACGAGCGCGGGCAGCACGTCGCGCGCCGCCCCGATCGCGATCATCACCTCGGCGTACCGGGCCAGCGCCGCCCGGTGCTCCCCGGCCAACGTGACGACCCCGGGGTGGGCGGCGAGCACCTGCACGTCGGCCAGCGGACGTCCGTGCCACAACCCCAATGCCTGGCCCAGCAGGTCTGCGGCTTGCCGGGGCTCGTCGCGCAGCACGGAATCGGCGCGGGCGACCAGCGAGCGGAACCGGAACACGTCCACTGCGTCCGGGGACAGGCTCAGCGCGTACCCGTCGCCCACGGTAGGAATGGTCGTGCTCGGCGAACGGGCGCCGCGGTCGGGTTCGAGCAGCTGCCGCAGGTGCTTGACGTGGGTGTGGATGACGTTGGCCGCGCTGGGCGGCGGCCGTTCCCCCCACAACGCGTCGACGAGTTCGGCACGGGTCACCGGCTTGCCGTGGGCGAGGGTGAGCAAGCCGAACACGGCTTTGCGGCCGGCCGGGCCGAGCGCCAGCGCGGTGCCGTCACGCCAGGCCCTGATGGGGCCGAGCACCTGGACGACCAGCACTCACGACCCCCATCATGCTGATCAACGCGGCGGGAAGTGCGGAGGTTCCATGCTGGCACGCCGTCCAGAGCCGTTCCAGCGGCCATCCAGACGAGTCCTCAGGCGGCTCAAGGAACATCGACTGATCACTGTCGAAGGCGATGGGGTCCTCGGACCCACCCGCAAGGGTGCGCACCCGTGGCCGGTCGGGACCGCGCGTCGAGGAGACGAGGTGGTCGGTGAGCCGGCCGTAGTGGGTTCGCGGAGAGCCGACTGCGGGCTCCCCGCCTGGTGTCACACGTCGTCCGATCGAGTCGTCGGACCGTGGAATCAGCCTTTCCGGGCCTCGGGCGCTGTCCAGTCACCGTCCAGTCGATGTCCAGACGCGCGGATCACGGTTGTTCGTGCTTCCCGCTCCCGCTGGTGGAGGAATCGATCGACAATGTTGAGCCGACGTTCCAGAGCAACGTATGACCACGGCGGCAAGTCCGACGAAATCAGGATCCACGACGCGATCAGCTGACCAAGCCGTTCAGGCGATCGGGACATCGGCGTGCCCGGCGCCGCGCGACGAGTCATAGGGATCAGCTATCACCCGCTCGATTTCAAGACCTGGACTTCCTCGACCAGGGACGTCGAGGAAGTCGGACTCACTACCCTGCCGCTCCTGTGTTCGCAGGTCGGAGTTCGAGCACGGCCTTTCCCCCGAACCGACGGACGGTGTGAGGATAGATGGCGCGATTAACCGAACCCAGCCGTGTGCTGGTGCAGCCGACCTACCTGGTGCTCGGTTCGATCGAGGTCGACCACGAGCGGGCCGAACGGTTCCGGCTGGCGCCGGGGCGGCAGGAGATCGTGCTCACCACGCTGCTGCTGGAGGCCAACCGGGTCGTCAGCACCGACCGGCTCATCGAAGCCATCTGGGGCGACTCCCCGCCCGTCACCGCCCGTGCGCAAGTGCAGATCTGCGTCTCGGCGCTGCGCAACAACCTCGCCGAGATCGACCGGGCGGGTGCGCTGGTCACCCGCCCACCCGGCTATCTCCTCCAAGTCCGCGACGGGCACCTTGATTCGCGGGTGTTCCTCCAGCTCGTCGGCGACGCGGACGCGCTGGCCAACCAGAACCGCCTGGAAGAGGCCGAGGAGACGCTGACCAGGGCCATCGGGCTGTGGCGCGGGCCGGCGCTGAGCGGGATCAAGAGCCTGCTGCTGCGCGCCAAGGCCGCCCACCTGGACGAGAGCCTGCTCGCGGCCAAGGAGGCGCGCATCGACCTGCTGCTCAAGCTGGGCAGGTACCACGGGACGATCGGCGAGATCTCGTCCCTGTTGGAGGAGAATCCACTGCGCGAGCGGGTGCGCGGCCAGCTGATGCTGGCCCTGTACCGCTCGGGCAGGCGGGCCGAGGCGCTGGAGTGCTACCGGGTCGGCCGCGAGCTGATGATCGACGAGCTGGGCATCGAGCCGAACGCTGAGCTGCGTGAGCTGGAGCGGGCGATCCTCACCGGCGACTCCAGCCTGGACCGGTGCGGGGGCGCCGCGGAGGTGGTCGAGACCCGGACCGCCGCCGCACCGCGGCAGTTGCCGGCCGACATCGCCGACTTCACCGGCCGCACCGAGCTCACCGGCCGGATCACCGACCTGCTCACCGACTCCCGCGCGGGGCGAATCGTGGTGCTCACGGGCAAGCCGGGCGTCGGCAAGAGCACGCTGGCCGTGCACGTCGCGCGCCTCATCGGCGAGGTCCACTTCCCCGACGGGGAGCTCTACTTCGAGCTCGGCGGCACCCGGGCCACCCCGGAGGACCCCGCCGACGTGCTCGGCCGCGTCCTGCGAGCCCTGAACACCCCGTACGAGGCGATCCCCGACACGCTGGACGAGCGCGCGGCGATGTACCGCCACCTGATGGCGAAGCGGCGGATGCTGATCGTGCTGGACGACGCCGCGTCGGAGAGCCAGGTCCGGCACCTGCTGCCCGGCAACGGCGACTGCGCGGTGATCGTGACCAGTCGCGTGCGGCACACCGGGCTGCCCGGAGCGCGGGTGTTCGAGGTGGACGCCTTCGAGCCCGACGAGGCGACCGACATGCTCGTGAACGTCGTCGGCCGACACCGGGTGCTCCACGAGCCCGCAGCCGCCAAGGCGCTGATCAGGCTCGTCGGAGGGTTGCCGCTGGCGCTGCGGATCGTGTCGGCGCGCATCTCCGCCCGGCCCAGGCTGACGCTGTCGTGGATGCTGCGCCGGCTGTCCGACGAGCGCCGCCGGCTCGATGAGCTGGCGCACGGCGAAATGGTCGTCCGGGCGAGCATCGCGCCGTCTTACGACAGCCTGCCCGCCGACGCACGCCGACTGCTGCGGTTGCTCAGCACGCTCGACGGGCCGTGCTTCCCGTCGTGGGTGGCCGCCGCGCTGTTGGACGACCCGGCCGGCGCGGACCTGCTCGAACTGCTGGTCGACGCGCAGATGATCGAGGTCGTCGCGGACGACGGCGAGGTGAGCCCGCGCTACTACTTCCACGAGCTGATCCGGCTGTTCGCCCGGGACCGCCTAAGTGCCTGCGAACTCCCCCAGGACGTGGCCGCCGCGCACCAGCGGGTGGCGGCGGGCTGGCTGGGCCTTGCTCGCGAGGCCCACGGCCGGATCTACGGCCGGGACGGCAGCACGGTCCTGCACGGCTCCGCGTCGCGCTGGACACCGCCGCGCGACCAGCTCGAAAGCATCCTCGCCGACCCGCTGGCGTGGTTGGAGGAGGAGCGCGCGAACCTCGTCGCGGCCGTGGAGTCCACCGCGCGGGTCGGTTTGGACGAGCACTGCTGGGACCTGGCCGTGACGCTGGTCGCCCTGTTCGAGGTCCGCTGCTACCTCCAGGACTGGGAGAACACCCACGCCGCCGCGCTGGTCGCGGTGCGGCGCGCCGACAACGTGCGCGGCGAGGCCGCCCTGCTGTGCTCGCTGGGCTCGCTGCACCTGACCCGGTGCCGGACGGTCGAGGCACAGGACGCGCTGATGCTCGCGTTCTCGCTGTTCACGGCGCTCGGCGATACCCACGGCCTGGCGATCTCGCGGCGCAACCTCGCCATGGTCGACCAGCTCGGCGGTGACTGGTACCGGGCGTTGCACGGCTACCGACAGGCCGCCGCCGAGTTCGCCGCTGTGGGCGACGACCTGGGCCAGGCGGACGTGTGGAACCAGATCGCGACGATCAAGCTGGACCTGGACGACGTGGAGTCCGCGGAGCGGCGCCTGCGGCACGCGCTGGTGCTGTGCCCGCCGACCGGCAACCGCCGGGTCGAGACGCAGGTCCGCCACTCCCTCAGCGAGGTGCTGCTGCGCCGAGGGCAGCTCCACGAGGCCAACGAGTTGCTCATGGAGCTGCTCGCCGTGGTCCGCACGGGCCGCGACCTGGTGGGCCAGGTGCGGGTGCTGGAACGGCTGGGCGCGGTGAACGCCCGTCTCGGGCACCACTACGCCGCCGAGCGGCTGCTGCGCGAGGCGCGGGACCTCAAGGAGCTGACGACGAAAGTCATCGGTCCGTCGGAAGTCATCGGCCCGTCGGACCTCCGCGTCGGCACGGACCCCTTAGCCCACGACCAGGACGAGGCGGTCCCGTGTTCGTGAGCGGCGCGTCGACCACGCTCGACTCCCGGTATTCGATTGTCCACTTCTCGCTCCGAAGGTGCGCCCGGCGGATGTCACGGACATTACCGGGGATTCATATCGGGCCACAATCGCGCCCTTATCGTCAACTATCGGCCGGGTGATGTCCCGACAATGTCGGCACGATAGCGGCATGGGCGAGAATCCAGACCCGCAAGCCTTCCCCTGCGGACCGCAGGGTGGTTCTCCCGCGATCAGATGAAATGGATGTCCAGTCGTGACCAGTCAAGTCACAGTTCGCCCCGAGGAACAGCTCGTGCGGCCCGGCGCGGCCCCGGTGGATGAACTGAAGCTGAAGAGTGAGATCACCGTCCAGTTGGTCCAGCACCACGCCAGCGACCTCGGGGTCGTGCGCGCCGCCCGGGTCTCGACCGTGGGCGAGATCGCGCACACCGAAGACCTCACGGACGGCAACGTCGCGGGGCTGATCAAGTACCTGATGAAGTGCAGGCACGGCAGCCCGTTCGAGCACAACACCTTCACGTTCCTGGTTTCCGCGCCCATCTTCACGGTGCGGCACATGATGCGGCACAGGACATGGTCGTTCAACGAGGAGAGCGCGCGCTACCGCGAGGTGCGGCCGGTGTTCTACGTGCCCGACCACAACCGGATGCTGCGGCAGAAGGGCAAGCCGGGGCACTACGAGTACGTGCCGGGTGAGGACGGCGACCACGAGCGGCTGCTCGAAATCGCCCGGAACTCCTACGGCGTGGCCTATGCGGGCTACAACGAGCTGCTGCTGCGGGGTGTGGCCAAGGAGATCGCCCGGATGGTGCTGCCCAGCGCCACGTACTCCACGCTGTACGCGACGTGCAATGCGCGGGCGCTCATGCACTTCCTGAGCCTGCGCACCAACCGGATGGACTCCGCATACCCGTCGCACCCGCAGCACGAGATCGCCGTCGTCGCCGAGGCGATGGAGGAGGAGTGGCGCCGGCTGATGCCGATCACGCACGCCGCGTTCGAGTCCTACGGCCGCGTGGCGCCCTGATGCGGGTGACGTTGTACGCGGGGTCGGCACCGGGCAACTCCCCGGTGTTCGCCCGCGAGGCGGAGCGGTTCGTCCGGACCCTGGTCCAGTCGGGCTGCGACATCGTCTACGGCGGCGGCAGCACCGGGCTGATGGGACTGCTGGCCGATACGGCGCTGGCGAACGGCGGCAGGGTCATCGGCGTGATGCCGCGGTCGCTGGTCGACGCGGAGATCGCGCACACCGGGCTGGACGAGCTGCACGTCGTACCGACGATGCACGAGCGCAAGAACCTGATGGCCGAGTACGGCGAGTGCTTCGTCGCCCTGCCCGGCGGGCTGGGCACGTTGGAGGAGCTGTTCGAGGTCTGGGCAGCGCTCATCCTCGGCCACCACGCCAAGCCGATCGCCCTGCTGAACGTCGAGGGCTACTGGGATCCGCTGCTGGCGATGGTCGACCGGATGACCGCCACCGCTTTCCTGCGCCCGGGCGAGGACTTCTCGCTGATCCCGGTCACCGACGCCGAGGCGTTCCTGGCCGCCCTCGACACCTGGGCGCCGCCCACGCCGAGGTGGGCGACCGACGTACGGACACATCCCACCAGGAAAGGACTTTCGTCGTGACACTCTCCGAGCTGAGCGGCGGCCCGGTCACATTGGTCGACGGCTACGTGCCGGTAATCGACGTGTCCAGCGCCCGCGGCTCCGACGAGGAAGCGCGCCTGCGGGTCGCCAAGACCATCGGTCGGGTCTGCGAGATCAGCGGCTTCCTGGCCATCGTCGGGCACGGCGTGCCCGAGAAGACCATCGACGAGATGTACCGGGCCACCCGGGACTTCTTCGCGCTGCCCGAAGCGCGCAAGCTGGCCCTGCTCAGTGACCCCGCCGACCCGCTGATGCGCGGGTTCGGCCGCGAGGGCAGCCTGGCCGCGTCCAACTCCGACGCCGACGTGGAGGACGAACGCGACCTGCCTGACCTGTCGGAGACCTTCACGTTCAACCGGCTGGGCGAGCCCGGCGCGCCGGCGCTGCCCGCGGGCTCGGACCCGCTGCTCACCACACCGAACCGGTTCCCGGACGTGCCCGGCTTCCGCGACGCCTACCGCGCCTACTACGCGGCCATGGAGGACCTCGCGACCGAGCTGATGCGGCTGTTCGCGCTGGCGCTGGACCTGCCGGAGCACTGGTTCGACGACAAGATCGACGAGCACATGACGAACCTGACGGCGAACTTCTACCCGCCGCAGCTCGTCGAGCCCAAGCCGGGCCAGCTCCGCAAGGGGCAGCACAGCGACTGGGGCAGCCTGACGATCCTCTACCAGGACGACGCGCCGGGCGGGTTGCAGGTGCTGGACAAGACCGGCGAGTGGGTCGACGTACCCGCGATCGAGGGCTCGTTCGTGGTCAACATCGGCGACCTGATGGCGATCTGGACCAACGACCGCTGGGTGAGCACGGTGCACCGCGTGGTCAACCCGACGCGTGAGCAGGCGGCGCGGGAGCGGTACTCGGTGCCCTTCTTCCACCAGCCCAACTACGACGCGCTGATCGCGTGCATCCCCACCTGCACCGACGAGGACAACCCGCCCAAGTACGCGCCCGTGCAGTCCGGCGAGTACATCACGGAGAAGTTCCGCCGCGCCTACGGCGGGTGAGCGTCGCGGAGTTCCCAGCCTTTCCCTGTGAAGGACAACCATGTCTGACTCCACGACCCTGCCCGACGACGAGAAGCCGGTATCGCGGTGGGGCCTGCCGAAGGTCCGCGGCCACGCGCGCTTCCTGGCCGCCGGCGGTATCGACAGCCTCGGCAGCGGTCTGCTGTTCGCCTTCCAGGTCGTCTACTTCGCCCGGACGACGTCCATGTCGCTGGTCGAGGTCGGCCTGGCGCTGACGGTCGCGCAACTGCTGGCCATCCCCGCTCCCACGCTGTTCGGCCCGCTGGTCGACCGGTTCGGCCCGCGCGCCGTGGCCGCGAGCGGCAACCTGGTGGCCGGGGCGGGGTTCGTCGCCTACCTGTTCGCCGACGAGTTCTGGCACGTGGCCCTGATGGGCCTGGTGGTCCAGGTCGGGGTCAGCGCGTACTGGACGTCGTACGGCTCGCTGGTGGCCCTCGCGTCCACCGCGGACCAGCGCACGCGCTGGTTCGGGCTGATGCAGGCGATGCGCAACGCCGGTGTCGGCCTGGGCGGCGCGCTGGCGGCGCTGGTGGTCGGCGTCGGCGGCGTGGAGTGGATGAACTGGCTGCTGATCGCCAACGCGGTCAGCTACGTGCTGGCCGCGTGGCTGCTGATCTCGTGGCACCCCGCGCCGGTCGTCGACGAGGACGAGGAGCACGCCTCGTCCTCCGACGAGGAGGAGCGCGCCGGGTACGTCGCGGTGCTGCGCGACGGCGCGTTCATGCGGCTGGTGGCGGTCAACTTCGTCTTCGTGCTCAGCGCGATGGTGCTCAGCGTCCTGCTGGCCATCTACATCGTCGAGACGATCGAGGGCATGGTGTGGCTCGCCGGCGTGCTGCTGACCGTCAACACCGTCTTGGTCGCCGTCATGCAGCCCGCGGTCGCCGGGTGGGTGGAGCGCAGGCCGGCGCCGCGGGTGATCGCGGCCGCCGCGGTGCTCAACGCCGTCGGGTTCGCCGTCTTCGGCTTCGTCGGGATCTTGCCCGGCTGGCTGGTGATCCCGGGCATGGTGGTGGCGATCCTGATCTACACGCTGGCCGAGCTGGTCCAGTCGCCCGCGGTGAGCGCGCTGTCGGTCTCCCTTTCCCCGCCCGCGCGCCGCGGCCGGCACCTGGCGGTGTTCCAGCTCTCGTGGAACGTCGGCGGCGCCGTGGCCCCGGTCGTGTTCACCACTCTCCTGTCCTACGGATCCGGGTGGCCGTGGGTCCTGCTCACCGTCCTGAGCCTGCTGTCGGTGTTCGTGCTCGGCGGCCACCGCGGCCGGACGTCCTGATCACGTCCACGGCGGGACTCCGGAACTTTGAACGAAGGGCAATTCGGCCATGAAGAAGCTGTTGTTGATCGAGGCGAACGGCAACGCGGGCGAGGACCTGCTCCAGGCCGCGCGGAACCTGGGCGTGGCCGTGCACGTCGCCACGCACGCCGAGCTGTACGAGAAGTACCCTCGGGAGAGCAAGGACAAGATCGCCGGTACGGTGTTCACCGACTTCCGCGACCTGGAGCTGGCGCGCAAGGCGCTGGTGGAGTACTCGCGCGGCAACGACATCGACGGCGTGATCACCGGTTGGGAGTTCTTCTCCTCGCTGGCCACCCAGGTCGCCGCCGACCTCGGGCTGCCCGCCCACGACCCGGGCCGCGCGGACGGGTGCCGCAACAAGCGGGTCATGGCCGACTTGTTCGCCGAGTGCACCGTGCCGTCGCCGCGCACGGTGCACTCGGCGACCCTGGAAGGCGTGACCGAGGCGCTGGCCGGCAGCGGCCTGGACTACCCGCTGGTGGTCAAGCCGGCCGAGAACGCGGGCTCGATCGGCGTCTCGGTCGTGCACGACGCCGACGAGCTGGCCAAGGCGTTCGAGTTGGCGCAGGGCTGGCCGCTGGAGTTCCCGCACGGCACGCCGCTGGACACCACCGTGCTGGTTCAGGAGTACATCGGCGGCGTCGAGTTCAGCGTCGAGTCGGTGATCGCTGACGGCGCCATCACGCACCTGGCGGTGACGCAGAAGTTCACCACCACCGACAACAGCCGGGCGGAGCTGGGGCACACGGTGCCCGCGGACCTGTCCGCGGCCGACCGCGCCACGCTGCTCGACACCGTCGAGCAGGCGCAGGTCGCGCTGGGCCTGCGCAACGGCATCTCGCACACCGAGATCAAGCTGGTCGGCCCCGGCGAGGCCCGGATCATCGAGCTGGGCGCCCGGCCGCCGGGCGACCACATCATGAAGCTGGTAGCGGGGGCAACCGGGATCAGCGAGGCTGAGGCGTACATCACCGTCGCCCTGGGCGGCGTGCCCGACCTGGCGCCGAAGGTCGACCGGGCCGCCGCGATCCGCTTCCTCACCCCGCCGCGCGCGGGCGTGTTCCGCGGTGTCACGGGCATCCCGGAGGGCGTCGACATCGAGTCCGAGGTGTACGCGGAGGTGGGCGCGGAGGTCGGTGACCCCACCGACAACGTCGCCCGGATCGGCTACGTGATCCTCACCGGCAACTCGCCGGACGAGGTCAACCAGCTCGCCGACGACGTGGTGGACGCGGTGACGGTCGAGGTCGACGCCGGATGAGGATCGCGTTCTTACGGTCGGTCGAGGTGCAGCAGACCGTGCCGTACCTCGACCCGCTGGGCGAGGCGCTCCGCGCGCGCGGCCACGTCGGCAAGCTGTTCCACACCGACGGCGAGTGCGGTCCCGGCGACTTCCCCGGTGAGGCCGAGAAGATACCGGTCGGTGTGAGCGTGGACGAGGTCGTGCGCCGGGTGTGCGAGTGGGGCGCCGACGGCGTGGTCTCCCTGTCCATCCCGGACGAGAACGCGCTGCGCGATGCGTTGGTGTGCGAGCGGATGGGCGACCACGGCATCCCGACGGTCATGCACAGCGTCGAGGCGACCGGCGTCATGGCGAACAAGTGGGAGACCAAGCGAATCCTCGAAGCCCACGGGCTGGACGCGCCCGACGGCGTGTTCGTGGACGGCGACCTGCTCAACAGCCGTGGCCTCGCGGTGCCCGCCTACCGGGACGTACTCCGCAAGCGGGCCGGCGAGATCGGCTACCCGCTGCTGAGCAAGCCCCTGTGGGACTGCCTGGGCAACGGCATCCGGTTCATCGGCGGTCCGCACGACCTCCGCGAGTACCTCGACGCCCCGCACGACGGCAACGTGGTGCTGGAGCGGTGCCTGGTCGGCGAGCTGTGCTCGGTCGAGGTCGTCGGCACCGACGGTGACTACGTCGTGCAGCCGTTGCTGTGGAAGGGGCCCACGGGTGGCGCGCCGACGTTCGTGTTCACCACAGTGCGCTACAGCGCGCTGCGGCCTGAGGCCGAGGCGGACTTCGCGCCGGTGGCCGAACGGCTCAAGAAGCTGTGCTCGGTGCTGGACATCCGGGGCTCCGTCGAAGTCGAGATGATCTACGTCGACGGCCGGTACCAGATCATCGAGATCAACCCGCGGGTGTCGGGGTCCACGACGATGTCGATCGCGGCGTCGGGCCTGAACACCTACGTCGCGCTGCTGGACATCCTGCTCGGCCAGTGGGCCGGGCACGCCGACGCGGAGCGTCGTCGAGTCGCCATGCAGTTCCCGACCGCGCAACCCGCCGGCGCGGCGCTTGCCGCCGCACGGTCCACTTTGGACGTCGTGCGGGCGAGCAGCTTCACCGTGGAGGGTGTCGAGTACGCCAACATGGTGATCACGTGTGAGCAGTCCGACCTCGAAGGACTGGAAGACCGGCTCCACTCCTTGGCCGCTGACCACGACTTCATCGCGCCCGCGGTACTCACCGAGATAGACCGGATTCTCGCGGCCTGCCAGTCGCCGGGCGACGCTCCCAGGACATCCCCGTTCACTACCGGAAGGACCACGTCCGTGTCAGTCGACAACCCACTGCCCCCGGTGCTCGCCACCGTCCCCCCGGCGGCCCGGCTCAAGGCGACCTTCGACGCCGACCGGCTCCAGGCCGACCTGAGGACACTCAGCGAGCACCGCTGGAGCCTCCAGCGCAGCTACGCCGACGACGGCACCATCACCGAGGCCGAGGTCGACTGGCGGTGCCTGTCGCTGCGCAGCGTCGGCGCGAACCTGGAACGCACGGACCCGGGCGGCCCCGGCCTCGTCGAGCACGAGGACACCATTTGGCGTGAGAAGGCACCGTACCTGTCCGAGGTGCTCGACGCGATCCCTGCGGAGATGCGCTCGGTGCGCCTGCTGGCGCTCGGCCCGGGCGCGAAGAGCTGGGAGCACAACGACACCAAGTACGGCCCGGCCTGGGGCACCGCCCGCCTGCACGTCCCGATCACGACGTGCGCCGGCGCGAAGCTGTTCATGGAGGGCACGCTGCACCAGTGGCAGCCCGGTGAGTTCTGGTTCGGCGACTTCTCCCGCATGCACTACGTGGAGAACACCGACACCACGACGCGCGTGCACATGGTGATCGACACCCTGGTGTCGGAGGAACTGCTGGAGCTGTTCCCCGACGAGTACCTGGCCGACCTGGACCGGGACAAGGTGCTGATCAACAAGAAGCGCGTCCCGCTGTCGGCGGACGAGGCCGCGAAGCACGCGGTGAAGTTCCGCATCCCGGTGTCCTTCCCCAGCTGGGAGGAGGAGGACGGCGAGTTCCTGCGCGTGCGGGAACAGGCCGACGCCACCATCGAGGTCTCCGACGACGGCACCGTCGTGCTGACCGTGGACGGCAAGCCGACCGTCAAGCTGATCCACATCGGCGACGGCGAGTTCCGGTTCGCCGGCTGGACCGACGAGCGCACCATCGCCGTAACCCCAGGCGCCGAGCCGACGGTGACCCTGCGCTCGCGCGTGGGCACCACCGTGAACCAGCTCGACATCACGGCCGAGCCGCTGGTGTGACCACCCGGTGGGCGGGGCGGTGCGCCTCGCCCACCGGGTCTGCCCTGGGAGGACCATGCACCGCATCACCGAACTGGACTGGCGGGAGTTCGCCGGGGCCGGCACGCGCACCGGGAAGCTGGGCGTGGTCCGGCGCAACGGTGTCCCGCACGTGACCCCGATATGGTTCCTGCTCGACGGCGAGGACATCGTGTTCACCACGTGGTCGGACTCGGTGAAGTACCGCGCCCTGCGCCGCGACCCGGTCTTCACCGTCTGCGTGGACGACCAGGAACCGCCGTACTCCTACGTGATGCTGGAGTGCGAACCGCAGTTCACCGACGACCAGGAGGTCGTCCGCGAGTGGGCGACCAGGATCGGCGCGAGGTACATGGGCGAGGAGGCGGCACCCCAGTACGGCGAGCGCAACTCCGGCCCAGGCGAGTACCTGGTGCGGGGTCGCATCACCCGCGTGATCGGGTTCGCCGACGTGGCGGACTGAACGCGCCTCCTGTGCCGCTCGATAAGTCATCACAGCAGGTCAAGCGGCATGTCCGTATTCGTTGACGAGTCCACCGAGGTTCCGGGCGCGCCGGGGTCTGCTGGGTGTGCCGCTCGAAAAGTCATCGTCGCTGGTAGAGCGAGAGTGTCACCGTGTTGAGAGCATGCCTGGGTGATCATGTCCCTGCTGTACAAGGTGACCCGAAAGCTGCTGTCCGTCCCGGCGGCGCTTCTCCGCAGCGAGACGGCCAAGGATGCCAAACTGCTCGTGCTACGGCACGAGAACGCGGTCCTTCGCTGGCAACTCGCGCGTCCGGTCCGCTACGAGCCTGCGGATCGGCTCTGGTTCGCCGCCCTCGCCGGGCTGGTGGATCGTCGGCGGTGGCGGGAGGTCTTCCCCGTCACGCCGGGCACCCTGCTCGCCTGGCACCGCAAACTCATGGCCCGCAAGTGGGACTACAGCGCGCGGCGACGCGTCGGGCGCCCACCGACCCGACCGGCGATCAAGACGCTCGTACTGCGACTCGCCAAGGAGAACCCGCGATGGGGTCACCGCCGGATCCAGGGCGAACTGGCCCGGCTCGGCCACCACATCGCCCACTCGACGGTCTGGCAGATCCTGCACGACGCGGGCATCGACCCGGCACCACGCCGCACCGGCCCGACCTGGCGGGAGTTCCTCACCGCCCAAGCCCAGGGCATCATCGCGGCGGACTTCCTCCACCTCGACACCGTGCTCGGCAGGCGGCTCTACGCGTTGGCCTTCCTCGAACACGGCACCCGGCGCCTTCACATCACCAGCGTCACCGCCAACCCCACACAGGCATGGACCACGCAGCAGGCCAGGAACCTCACCGCCGACCTCGGACACCGGACGGAATCCCTGCGCTTCCTGCTCCGCGACCGCGACACCAAGTACGGCCGGACGTTCGACACCGTCTTCCAAGCCGACGACCTGCGCGTGATCAAGAGCGCGCCGCAGGCGCCCAGGATGAACGCCCACTGCGAACGGGTCATCGGCACCATCCGACGCGAACTCCTCGACCACATCCTCATCACCGGCGAGAAGCACGCACATCACGTCCTCAAGACCTACGAAGACCACTACAACCGCCACCGACCCACCAAGCCCGCGAACAACCACCACCCGAAGCCCGGCAGCACCCCACGGCGGCACACAACCTCGACACCCGCAGACTGCAACGCACCCGAGTCCTCGGCGGCCTCATCAACGCGTACAGACACTCCGCTTGACCAGCAACGACGACCTTTCGAGCGGCACACGGTCTCCCGGCCGCCGGCGAGGACCGGCGCCACCGCGTCCCGGCGGGTGGCGGGCACCGACCGGCCGCCTTCGGCCACGGCGTCGGCGAGCGCGTCGACGGCCGGTGCGCCCGCGTGCTGCCAACCGGTCGGGTGCGGGGCCGCCGAGCCCGACCGCCCCGCCGGAGCCGAGCCGACCGGATCGCGTTGCAGACCCCGGGCCGCGTCCCTCTGCACCGCGATCAGACCAGACACCGCGCGATTGCCCGCAACGCGTTGCAGCGCAAGCACACCTATGGGCGGCGCAGCGCGTCCCGACCGCTGGGACGCCCGCTCGGTCACCGGGCGAGGCTCGTCCATCGACAGCACCGACCGAGGACAGCACGATGACCGGCGAGACGGAATGACCACGGGTGCAGACCTGAGGGCCGATCGGTCCCGCCCTCGGCCGCCGCGCGATCGGGTGATTCACCGCGTCCGATCGGTGAGCACAGCGCCGACACCGCTCGTCACGCACACGTTCGGCATGATCATCGCGTTACGGTACCGGCGGACCGAAAGGGGCGTTGTGCCGTGGACAGGTTCGAACTCACTCGTCGCACTTTCCTGGCCGGCGCCACCGCCGGAGCAGCGGGACTGGCACTGCCGGGTCTGGCCGCAGGACGGGAAGGCCCGACGGTCGCCGTGCTCGGTGGTGGCATCGCGGGGATGACCGCCGCGCACGAACTGGCCGAGCGCGGCTTCGCGGTCACCCTGTACGAACGGCGCGCCCTGGGCGGCAAGGCCCGGAGCATGACCGTGCCGAGCACCGGGCGCGACGGCCGCCACGATCTGCCCGCGGAGCACGGTTTCCGCATCTTCTTCGGCTTCTACCACGACCTTCCGGACACCCTGCGCCGAATCCCGTTCCCCGGCAACACCGGCGGCGTCCGCGACAACCTGGTGACGGCGACCGAACTCCTCACCTCGTTCCCCGGTCAACGCGAAGACCTGCGCGTCCCCATGGTCCTGCCCGACGGCCTCCTGCCGCAGCTCACACCGGACATCCTGCTGCGGCAGGTCCGCGCGGCCGTCGAGACCGCGTTCCACCTGCCGCCGCACGAAGCGGCCGTCTTCGCGCAGCGCATGATGGTCTACCTCACGAGCTGCGAGGCACGCCGGCTCAACCAGTGGGAGTACACGACCTGGCCGGACTTCCTGCGCGCACAAGGGAAATCCGAGGAATACCGGCGGATCTTCGTCAACGGCCCCACCCTCGTCCTGTCCTCCACCCGGACCGACAACGCCAGCGCGCACACCGCCGGCCTGGTGTTCGAACGCATCCTGTTCACCCTGCTCGGCCGCGGCGCGGACGGGCCGCTGAACCGGGTCCTGGACCTGCCTACCAACGAAGCCTGGATCGACCCGTGGGAGGAGCACCTGCGCCGGCTCGGCGTCGACTTCCGCATCGGCTGGGCCGTCGAGGACCTGACCCTGCACAACGGCCGGATCTCCGCGGCCCACCTCCGCAACTCCCACGGCCTCACCGAGAACATCGAGGCGGACTACTACGTCTGCGCCCTCCCCGTGGACCACGCCCGGCGCGTGTGGAACGAAAACCTGCTCAACGCCGACCCCCAACTCCGCGCCGCCGCAGCCCTGGAAACCCAGTGGATGGCCGGACTCATGCTCTACTTCGACCGCCCGACCCCGATCACCCACGGCCACGCCTACTACGTCCACACCCCGTGGGCGCTGTCCTCGATCAGCCAGGCCGCGTTCTGGCCGGACCGCGACTTCCCGGCCGACTACGGCGACGGACGCACCGCCGACTGCGTCTCGGTGATCATCTCCGACTGGGAAACCCCCGGCATCCTCTACGGCCGCCCCGCCAAGCAACTCGGGCCCGAGCAGATCCTCCGGGAAGTCCTCGCCCAACTCACCCGACACCTCAACGACACCGACCACACCGTGCTCGACGAGTCCTCCCTCGTCACCTGGTACCTCGACCCCGGCCTGAACGGCCTCGGCACCCCCAACCCCACCAACGCCGACGAACTGGTCGTCCAACCCGTCGGCTCCTGGCACCAGCGCCCCACCGCCCGCACCGCCATCCCGAACCTCTTCCTCGCCGGCGACTACGTCCAAGCCCCGCTCAACGCCGCCTGCATGGAATCCGCCAACAGCTCCGCCCGCCTGGCCGTCAACGCCCTCCTCGACCAGGCCCGCTCCACCGCTCCCCGCGCGGTGGTCCACGAACTGCACCGCGCACCCGAGTTCGAACTGCTCAAGGTCGAAGACCAACTGCACTACTCGCTCGGACTACCCAACGCCTTCGACATCCTGCCTTCGGGCCTTTAACAGCGAGATCGGGACCTGACTGCGCAGCCGCACCGCACGAGGCGGCTCACTGGCGGAAGAGGAAAGCGAACTGGGCGTCGACCGGATCGCCCTGCGCCCCACGGCATACCACCTCGACCTGGTGTTCGTGCTCGACGGGCCGCCACCCGGTGACACCGCACGTCGCCGTGAAGTTGTAGGCCGACACCTGGGGATTGCCGCCCGGGCGGACCAGGCCGGGCAGGTGGACGGTGTACTTCCCGGTGGCCGTCCGGGTGACCGTGTTGAGGGCATGGGTGGAGTTGTACTGGTAGTCCTTCATCGGTGTGTACTCGGCGGCGTCGCTCTCGCTCGCCCACAGGTACGCGCCGGGGATCCGCACATCGGCGGTGGACCCGAGGTCGACCGAGTAGCTCAACGTGAAGGCCGCGTCCACCGGAACGCCGCGGAGCGTGGCGCAGGCGACGCGGACCACCAGGAAGCCCTTGCCGGTGTCGGGATTGCGCCAGGGCATCCACACGACGGGCGAGCACGCGTTCGGCGTCGACCCCAGCGACGTGACCTTGACCATCCCACCTGGGTTCCCGTGCAGCCCGGGCAGGAAGACGAGGTAGGTGCCCTCCTGTTCCCGCTCCACCGTGTTCAGCCCTGTGCATGCCGATAACCTCATCCACGCAGGTAGAACCAATAGCCTGAAGCGTTCACGGGCCACGGTTGCCATCCGCGTGATGTCGTCCAGCACGGCATGACTGGGCAAGGACCGTCCGCGGTTCTCCCCCGGAGACCGTGTGGGGTGCCAGAACTCTGCACTGGACCGCTGAGCTGCCGTGATCGTGCGTCGCGGGCCACAGGGGCATGATCGTGAGGTGTGGCGTTACAACTGCTGTACCTGATCTTCGCCCGGCTCGTCGGCTGGTTGATTCCGCTCGGCCGCTCACCGGCGGCCAAAACGTCGAACTGCCGGTGCTGCGGCACGAAGTCGCCGCGCTGCGCCGGACCACTCCCCGCCCACGGCCGGATCGGGCCGACCGCGCGGTACTCGCCGCACTCGTGCGGCAACTCCCCCCGACTGCTGCGCGAGCACCGACTGATGGCACCAGACACCGTCCTGCGATGGCACCAGCGCATCGTCTCGAAGAAGTGGATCCACCCCAACCGCACCGGCCGCCCGCCGCTCGACGACACCGTCGTGACGTTGATCGAGCGCATGGCAAGGGAGAACACCGCCTGGGGCTACCGCCGGATCCAAGGCGAGCTGCTCAAACTCGGCCACCGGGCAGCCGCCTCCACCATTCGACGCGTGCTCAAGCGCCTGCGCATCCCGCCGGCGCCAAGGCGCGACAGTGACACCTCGTGGCGACGGTTCCTCCGTACCCAGGCCGCCGGCATGGTGGCCTGCGACTTCTCCCACGTCGACTGCGCGCTCACCCCAAACGCGTCTACGTGTTCTCCGTAATGGAGGTCGCCACCCGCCACGTCCACATCCCCGGCACCACCATCAACCCCGACGGAGCATGGACCACCCGACAAGCCCGCAACCTGCTCATGGACCTGGGCGACCGGGCGGACGACTTCCGGTTCCCCCTCCGGGACCGGGCCGGGTAGTTCACCGCCTCGTTCGACACCGTCCTCGCCGACACCGGTATCGAAGTCGTGAAGATCCCGCCACGGAGTCCACGAGCGAACCGCTACGCCGAGCGGTTCGTCGGCACCGTCAGACGCGAGGTCACCGACCGACCACTCATCATCAACGAACACCACCTGCGATCAGTGCCGGATCGCTACGTGGCCCACTACAACCACCACCGCCCACACCGAGCCCACCAACTCCTGCCACCACGACCAGCCCATCCGATCCCGAACTCGAGCCGCACGCCGATACGCCGTCGACCGATCCTCGGCGGCCTGATCAACGAGTACGAACCCACGGCAGCCTAACGCGCAGGTCATCCCGCATAGCCGACTTTAGGCACCCCACAGGTGTGGCGTGACGTCCGGTCGGCAGCGGCTCGGCGTACTCACCAAGGTGGTCGACCAGGTCGTGCCATCGCTGCCGCAGTGAGGGCCGACCGTGCAGCGAGCCGCCGACGAAGTCCCTTGTACTGCCCCAGGTGTCGGTGTCAGGCGACCGCTGCGCCGACCGGTTCGCGCAGTCGAGGGAAGGACTTCCGCTGTGCTGCTTTGGCGTTGTCCAGGTTCACGGCCCGTCCCGGACGATGCGGTCCCTGGTCTGCCCGGTGGAGTCGCTCGGGTGCTTCCCCACGGTCTGCGGGGCGAGGGCTGCGGAGTCGGGGTCGAGTTGCCCGAGCTCATCGACGTGGACCGGACCGTGCTTGGCCGCCTCGTGTGCTGCGCCGATGGTCGCGTCGCCGATGTCGTCGGGTGGGGCGGCCGGCAAGGCGGCCTGTGCCGCGGTACCGGCATCAGCCGCTGCCTTCTTCCCGGCGGCCTCGGTCCGTTCCCGCTCGATCTTCGTCGCCAGCTCGGCGAGGACCTGCTTGCGCTCGGAGCCTTTGGGTACCCGCACCGGAAACGCCTTCAACCACGACACCCGGTCCAGCTGCTGCCGGTAGCCGTTGCGTTCGAGGAACGACCCGATGCCCGGCATGTGCCCGGCGCCGAACACCACCACCACCGGCGTCTGCTGTGCCTGCCGCATCGCCCGTGTCATCACGTGCAGCTCCCGCAAGTCCATCACCACCAGGTGATTCATGCGTTCCGCTTCCCGCGCCTCACGGCCGAAGCCGCCCCCGAGCAGCCGCACCGTCCGCTGCACAGCGCGCATCAGCAATGGCATTTCCCCCGGACACGCCCACCTCATCATGCGCCGGGCGTTGTCCATCGCCCGCAACCGCTGCACCGGGTCGTTGCGTACGGCGCCGGCGAGGTTCGCCGCCAACGTCGCCTTGAGTCCCTCTCCGGCCTGCGCGGTGCCGGCCGCGATGGCGTCGCCCAGCTCGGCGGACTCCTTCCGCGCCCGGTCGATGTCCGCGCCGTCCTCGACCTGGCGCGCCGCGTGCGCAGCGGCCTGCGCGTGCGGGTCGAACAGGGTGTTGCCGAACGCCGACCCGTTGATCGACTGCGCGCCCAGGCGGCGGATGCCGATCGCCCGCATGACGTCGAGCATGTGCATGTCGCCGTTGCGCCAGTTGTCCTTGGTGTACTCGGGGGCCAGTGACGACGAGTGCAACGTCAGGCCCAGCAGCCATGCCGTCTGCCTGTACCCGGCGGTGGGACCGGATTCCTGCTCGACCGCGACCGCCTTGTACTCCTGCGTGGTGAGCTTCACCGGCCCGTCCTCGCCTACACTGCCCGGCCGCAACCCTTCGTAGAGCACCACCGCGTCCGGATCGCCGTTCGCGACGGCCTTCACCCGCTCGTAGTACTGCTCGGTGCCCACGTGGTGCACGCCGATCATCGTCACGTGGTGCGAGCCGGGTGTGGGCGGCGCCCACCGCCGCACGGCCGTGACCATCCAGTCCTCCTGCACACAGAAACCGACGTGGTCCTTGCGCAGTGCTCTGCGAGCCATTGCTGTCGAGCCAACCTTCCTGGGGGACTTCACGAAACAAGGGGGACACGCGAACTACGCCGCGCAGGAGGCTCACCACACGCGGCCGACGCCACCGGGAGGTGCCCTCGCCGGCGGGTCGTCCGTGCGATTCCCGAGTGCGCCCACCGGTGGAATGGAATACAGGCGGCGCTTCGCGGACAGTTCGACGTCGCCGTACACGAAGGCGGCCGGTCCCTCACCCCAGCCCGGCGGTGGGCCTCGTCAATGAGCGCTGCGGCCGGCTCGATCGCCGGCCACAGATCCTTGTCGAGGACGCACGCGGAGCGGGATGGGCACAACACCGCCAGGACGGAACCGGGTCGGCAGAGCGGTTCGGCGACGGGCCTGCACACCACGTCGCAGGCCGCCAACCGGACACGTTCGCCGTGCTGGTCGAACCAACCGCACGGTTCGATGGAACCTGGACCGGTGCCCCGTACGACCGCTCGTCGAGTCACGGCGACTCGGCATCGTCCGCGGGCTCCGGCGCCGTGCCGGACGCCCTCAGCGCCACGGCCACCAGCACCGCCAGGACAAAGGTGACCACCACCAACGCCGCGCAACAGACAGCCGACAACCGGGCCGCCGAGCGGCGGACAAACGTCATGATCAGTGCTCTCCGTGAGACTCAGTGCTTACCAACAGAGGGGATACAAGAATTTCGGCGGCCTCGGGACCTCGTGGCCGGTGCGATCGCGGTGCAAGCCAACCGTCCAGCCCACGGGCGGACCAGGTGCGCAACCGGCGATCTTGAGGAGATATTGCGGCCCTCCTTCCTCGACCGAACGGGTGATCTGTCGACCAGGAACACTGTGTGACCTGCTGATTTCAGTGGGTGTCGGCTAGCGTGTCCGATCCGGGTACGGGAGGGCACGTAGCGATGGCGAAGCGGGAGACGCTTCAGCGGCGGCGGATGATGTACGGGCTCAGCCAGGAACGCCTCGGCGAGCAGGTCGGCGTCAACGCCAGGACCGTGCGGACATGGGAAGCCGGCACCAGCACGCCCTCTCCCGAACAGCGCCCAGCCATGGCCGAGGCACTCCACGTCACCATGGACGATCTCGACCGCCTCCTCGCCGGGCTCCCGATCACCAGCGAACCCGGCACCCTGGTGGTAGGCGGTGGTGACGCCGAGCGGTTGCGGATGCGGCTGGACGCGTCGTTGTCGGGTACCGCGTCACTTGCCCGGCTGGAACTGGTCGAGCAGCAGGTGCTCGACCACCTCACCGAGTACACCCGGATCGGCCCGGCCGAAGCCCTGGCCTCGCTGATCCCCGATCTCGACGAAGTCCACACCCTGGCCGCGCGCCGCCACCCGATTCCGGTCCACCGGACGTTGTCCACGTCGGTCACCATGCTGACGCTGCTGGTGGCCGACGCGCACATGAAGCGAGGGCTGATCGTCGACGCGCGTCGTTGGTACCGCACGGCGCTGTTGTCCGCCCGCGACGGCGACGATCCGCTGTTGACCACGCTCGTGCTGGCCCAGCAGACCATGCTCGCCTACTACTACGAAACACCGGAACAGACGATCGGCCTGGCCCGACGCGCCCGGGAGTTGGCCGGCGACACGGTGTGCGACGCCGCCGCGCTCGCCGCCGCCGCCGAAGCCCGCGCACTGGGCAAGGTCGGCGATGCCCGCGGGGTCCACCGGGCGCTCGCCGACGCCCGGCGCCTGACCGACCGGCTCGCCGACCTGCGCGCGGGCGACGATCCGCACGCCGCCTACCGCTTCAACCACGCACGACTGGCGCTCTACGCCTCCGGCGCACTGTCCAACCTCGGCGACGCCGCGCACGCCCACGCGGCCCAGGACCAAGCCCTGCAAACCTACGCGGCGGATCCCCGACTGGTGATCGACCCGGCATTGATCCGCCTGGACCGCGCGTTCACCGAGACCACCACAGGCGACCCGGCCGCTGGTGCCGACCTCGCCGTGGCCACGCTCACCGAACTGGAGCCGGCCCACCGCACCGCCGTCGTGCTCACCCGCGCCCGCGACGTCGTCACCGCCGCCGAAGCCCTACCGGGCATGCGCAGCAACGCGGGGCAGGCCGTGGAACAGCTGCGCGAACTCACCGCAGTGTGACCCTGCCTCTGACGGCCATCGGCCCGAGCGTCCCGAAGAACACCACCGCCGTTGCACGCGTCACCCCGTGCACGCCGCCGGAGCGGGCCGCCGGGACACTGGAGCGGTGACTTCAGGGCCGTACGAGGCGACCGCGCGCGACTTCACCGTCGACTCCACCCGCCCGCTGCTGGAGCGGGCCTGCCGCATCGCCGACCTGGACAGCCGCCACACCCGTGTACTGCGCCACCACAGCAACGCCGTCTACCTGGCCGGCCGACCTCCCCACCAGGTCGTGGTCAAGATCGGCAGGCCCGGCCCCGATCCCGACCAGGACCTGCGCGACGCCCACGCCCTGGTCGAACTCACCGAGTGGCTGGCCCGCCACGACGTCCCCACCACGACGCTGCTGGACACCCTGCCTCAACCGCTGTTCATCGACGGCCACGTGGTCACCCTGTGGCACTACCTGCCCCAACAGCAGCCGATGACCACCCGCGCCATCGCCGCGCCGCTGCACGCCCTGCACCAGGCTCCCCTTCCCCCGATCACGCGTCCACCGCTCGACCCGCACACCGCGATCACCCGCTCCATCGCCGCCGGCCGCATCCTCACCCCCCGACAACGACATGTGCTGCTCGACCGCCTCGACCGCCTGATGCCCGCCTGGACCGCCCTGTGCTCCGACTCGACGGCCAGGCTCGTCCACACCGATCCCCAGCACCGCAACACCCTGTGGCGTCACACCACCGACCGGCTCCGGCAGCACGCCGAACACGCCGCAGACCCCGCCGTGCTGTGCGACCTGGACGACGTCACCCTCGGCCCCGTCGAGTGGGACCTGATGACCATCGAGATCCACAGCCGCCGATTCGGCCACCCCGACACCGACTACGACGCCTTCTGCCACACCTACGGACGCGACATCCGAGACTGGCCCGGCTACCCCGACCTCCGAGACCTGCGCGAACTCCGCATGGTCACCACCAACGCACGCAAGTCCGCACCCGGCAGCCCCCAGGCCGCCGAAGTCCAGCGCCGCATCGACGGACTCGACCACGACCCGAACCAGCAATGGCGGATCCTGTAGAGCAGGCCCGACGACACACCCCTGGTGCCCCAGACATGCACGGCTGATCAGGTAGGTGCGCTCACGCTGTTTCGGGCACCCAGTCCACGCTCGTCGGCCGCCGGCCGGTACGGACGAACTCCGACACCGCCTCCAGCACGCGCTGCACCGGCAGCTCCGCCCGCGGCGGCATCCCCTGGTCGATACCGCCCCACAGGAAGTACTCCGCCCAGTCGGGATTGAGCCCGTCGACGGGGACGAACCGGCCGCCGCCCGCGTGGTCGATCCACTCCAGCGCGCCCACCTCGCCGCGCATCCCGACCGCCAGCGTGGGCAGGTCGTCCTCGACACCGGCCCGCAGCAACCACGCGCGCCCGACGCCGGCACCCGTGGCGGGGTTGGCGGCCAGCAGCAGACGGGTCAGGTCCTCGGGCGTGGCGTAGGCGGTGACGTCGACGGTGACCTGGCCGGTCTGCTCGCCCCACAGGGATGGGTGCTCGGTCGCGGTCATGCCAGTCCTTCGTAGGTCTGGGCGAACGGCTCGCCGTCCGCCGTCGTGCCGTACACGGTCAGCGTCTTACCTCGGGGAAGGTACCTCGGCAGTACCTGGTGGCAGGCGACCGTGCCCAGCTGGAAACCCGGCGAGCCGCACGGCTGGTGGTTGATCACGACTTCGGCGTGGATCGCAGGGGTGTCCACCAGCAGGTGGGCGACCTTCATCTCCACGTGCCTGCCCAACCGCATGGTCGTGGTAATGCCGAGTCGGGCCATGCGGGCGTCGACGGCCGGGTTCCAGGTGCCGTCCCTGCCCGACGTCATCACGCCGTGGTCGACCTCGCCCACACGTACCCGGCCCACGGTCGTCTCGCCCTCGACACCGCGCCGCACCCGACGGGGCAGATCGTCCACGGCCCACTGCGCCTGCACCGGGTAGCGGGAGCCGTCGCGGGCGGCGGCGTGGCCGACAGCACCCGACCACGGACCCGGCGCGCGGACCGGCGCCGGTCCGGGTGGTCGCGCAGGGTCCTGTCGTTGCCGGGGCGGCCGCGCGGGTGCGGATCCCGGTGGTGGCGGGACGGTGGTGGACGCGGGTTCGCGGAGCCTGGTCAGCAGCGTCTCCAGTGCCGCTCTCCACGCCCCGAGCGCGTCCCGCAGCGTCGTGAACAGATCCTCGGGGTCGAAGTCGTCCCCGGCGCCCGCGGCCCACTCGTCGGCCAGGTCGTGGCGTGCCGAACCCCGCAGCGCCTCCAGCAGGCCGGTGTAGGCATCGGCCCACAGCTGCTCGGCGTGCCGCAGCACCGCCAACGCCTCGTCGGCTTTGCGTTCGGCCGCGCCCAATCGGGCGGTAAGACTCACGCGTCGCCGCCGTGTTGCCGACCGGACCGTGCGACATCGACGGTGGTCATGTCCTCAGCAGGGTAGGGAGGCCGTGAACCACACGGACCTCCGGCCCGGGACAGTGGTCGGCACCCACCAGACATCTTCGTGGACGCGGACACGCTCGGCCTCCCCGGCTGTGGACCATACCCGCGCAGCGCACTCTGCCGCACCATGATCACACTGTCGGCGACGTGTGGATCAGGATCGGTCGCGCCGTACGGCGCGCTCCCCGATCCCGGCGGCACGGAGTCCGACACTCCTGGCGGAACCGCCCGAACGAGCCACCCGACCACCACGGGGAGCGCGAGGCAGGCCCGATAGCCGCGTCATGCCCCACGCCGCCTGCGCACGGCGGCCTGCCGACGTCGTTTTCCGCAAGATTGCCGCTTCATCGCCGCTGGACGACCTGGTCCTTCCGGCCCGCGGAGAGTTGGCTCTAGATCAACGGCATCCGACACCGGACCTGCCCACGCAGATCGCTTCCCGCCTCCCAGCTCGATCGGAAGCGATGGCCACGCCCCCGACCCCCCGGTGTCGGATGCCACCCCAGGCGTCCCTCGGGACTCGCCAAGCCGCGTCACGGAGGTGTCGTGCCCACCAACGCCCCCGCCTCTCCGGCCCCGGTGGCGACCACCGCACCACGGCGCCCGACGAACGTGACGACGCGCAACGACGGGTCCGCGCCGGCTTCCCGCGCCGAACTGCTGGTGCGGGTGCTGTCGGTGCCGACCGAACCCGTGGCCGCGGTGCCGGTGGAACTGGTCGCCTGGATCATCCGAGGCTCGTTCGCCGACGCCCAAGACGTGCTGGAGCGCCTGACAGCGGCGGGCCGCGCCACACCGATCGACTGCGGAACCGCGTACCGCATCCGCCGGGCGCGACACCCCGGACCGACCGACGATCTGTTTGATCCGCTGCTGCGCCACATCCACTGGTTCCTGACACGAGCACTCGCGGCCGACCAGGCGATCCATCCGCACGACCGCCGCCCGGCCCCGTTCCCGACATCCACAGCCACGCACATCTTCGACTCCACAACGAACGCCACCCGGTGGTACACCGACAACGCACGCCACCTGCACGGCATGCTGCCGCTGGTGCTCACGCTGGATTACGATCTGACCTGGTGGTTGGCCCAGGCCCTGTGGAGCCTGAGTCGCTGGACCGGCGACCACCGCAGCGCGGCCGAAGCCCAGATGATCGGCCTGAAGGCCGCGCAGCGATCCCCGGCCCTGCCCCACCGCGCACGCCTGCTCGCCCGCGCCGACCACCTCGCCCGCGCGGCGATCTCCCTCACCGACACGGGCAGGCACCAAGCGGCGCTGCCGTTGTGCGACGAGGCCGTCACGATCGCCACGACGATGAACGACCCGGCAGTGCTCTCCACCACCCTGTCGGCACGCGCCCACGCGAAACGGGCGGCCGGCCACACCGAGCAGGCGCTGTCGGACCTGTTCCGCTCGCTGGAACGGGCCGACGACGACCACAGCCGCGCACTGCGCCACCACAGCCTGGCCACCGCGCTGACCGACCTCGACCGGCACGACGAAGCCCTGATCAACCTCGGCCACGCCGCGACGCTGATGCTCGCCGTCGGCGACGACCTCGGCCACGCCCGGGTGAGCACGACCCTCGCGGACGTGCTCATCCGCGCCGGACGCCCCACCGACGCCGTCCCCCTGCTCGCGAACGCGCTGCCGGTCGTCACCCGATCGGGTTCCCCGCTCCACGTGGCCGACATCCAAGCGGCCTTCGGCCGCTGCGCCCAAGCCACCGGCGATCCCGACCGGGCGGTCGAGTGGTTCACCGCCGCCCGGTCGAACTACCTCGCCGCGCGCCACGGCGGCCGCGCCGACGCCATGAGCGTGGCGATCGCGTGCTGCGCAACCACAGCCGACCGCCGACCTGGATCACGAGACCGACACCGCTGAGCAGCCGTCACACCCGCTCCGACGCACCCACTGCGGCAGCGTGAAGAAGGTGCCGCCCGGCACCGTCGCGCGGTGGTGACGCATGCACCCGACAGAGCAGGCCTCCGTCGTAGTCATGCTGCCGGTGTTCGCGGCCGTCCTGATCACCTGCCCGACACCGCAGGACGACCGCCGCACCACGAGCACGCCGAAACACCGCAAGCGGTCCGGACGGCCCTGAACCACACGGCGGGTTCGTCGCCACACCCACCCGGTGTCCGGCCCCGGACACGACGGCACCGCGGCCGCACAGACCATCCGGACGCGCACAACGGCGTGCCCGCCTGGCCCACGGCCGCCGACCGCCGCCGCTCTGCCCCGTCACCAGGCGCGCAACCGCGTCCTGGTCGACTCGCGTTGCGACCCGGCTCCGGCAGTGACACGGCGAGACCGGAATCCCCGACATCCGCAATCACCGCGCTCCCGCCGGGATCAGGACGGCACCATGATCACTCCCCGGTGACACCGGCCGGTCGACCACCGACGGGGTGATCATGGTGCCGCCCGCACGCACCTTCAACCGCCCGCACCGCCAGGCATCCCCGCAACGTCCACCGCAGCACCGCGCAAGGCGGACCGTCGCCGGCCGCGACCATCGCGGGCAACGGACCCGCTCGGCCGACACCAGCGGCCCCATCCGCTTCGTCAGACGCCGTCGATGCCGCCCACTCTCCGAACACGACTTGGACCACACCCATGACCGCACTCACGGTCGCCGATTCCGCCGCTGTCCGCGCCTCGGGCCGGGAGCGCACGCCCGCCCACTGCCCCGACGCCCGACAACGGCTGCACCACCGGGAAACGCTGCCGGTGCCCGTGGACGGCGTCGCCGTCCAGTGCCGCTACACCGACTGCCCGTCACGCCGGCCGCATCCGAGGACACCGCCCTGGTGCTCTACCCATAGCCGCGAGCAGCCCGTGACAGATCATCCCGATGTGCCCGCGACACGTGACACGCACAACGGGACGGCGCTTCCCGGCGGCGACAGGAAGTCCGCCGGAAGGACGGCACCACCCATCCGCACCAGGCGGCCGCGAAGGCCTCGGCGACCCGACGGGCGACCCCACCGGTCGGCAGGGATGCGGTTCGGTGCCGGGCACATCGGGCTGGCCCGGCACCGAAGCTCCGCTACCGGGGCAGCCTCAAGCTTCACGCAGGGTGGTGCCTCACCCGAGGTCCGGCCAGGGCGGCGGCACGTACCGAGATCACCAACCGACAGGAGGCAATGCCGCCGCCACTGGCCTCTAATAAGCCTCGACCTCCGTTGGATGGCGCGGCAACTGCATCTCACGGGCTGTGCTCTCCGCCCGGTCGGGTCCGAGGAACCGGCGGGGGTTCGAGCCGAGGCAGGCCACGAGGCGGCCGATCGTGCGCAACGACACGGTCATGCCACTGCCAGCGAGTTCCAGCCCGTTGATCTCCTACGGGGGCGAAGACGCTCTGGTCGCACATAGGCCCGCTCTCACCGCACGAGCACCCGACGGTTCGAATGCTCGCTTCGCGGCATAGACAGACGTTCTGCGTGTTGGTCTGGACGCGGGAACGTCCTCCTGATGCGCTGTCGGGCTTGGTGTCCCATCGCAGTAGGAGGACGTTCATGGGCAACGGTAGCGGCGTGTCCCGGGGTGATCGCAACCGCAACGCCCGCCTGACCCGCCTGCGGGCGCTGGTGCCGGTCGGCAACGCGATCGTCGGGATCGACCTGGCCCGTCGACGAGACGTGGGGACGGCTGCGGCACCTGGGCACCCGCCGCGACCAGTTGATCGTCACGATGACCGGCCAGGTCCAGCAGATGCGGTCGCTGCTGGAGTGCGTGTGGCCGGCGGCGCTGGACACCGCCAGGCAGCCGTTCCGGTCCCGTACCTGGCTCGCCGCGCTGACCGTGGTCTGCGACCGCGACGGCGGCGACCTGGAACGGACCCGCCGCCTGGGCATGGACCGGTTCGAGCGGGCCGTGCGGCGCGAGGTCGTCCGCCGTGGCGGGCTCAAGCCCTCGCTGCGGATCGTGCGCAACCTGTTCGCCGCCCTGACCGACCCGGCCGGGGTGATCGCGCACCGGCGCGGGGCGCTGGAACGGGTGCGGTTCCTCCTGGCCGACCGGGACCACGCCGGTGCGAGTCTGGTCGAGGTCGAGTCGCTGATGACCGGTGTCGTGGACGAGCTCGGTCTGACCGTGCTGGTCGGGTCGATCACCGGCCTGTCGGTGCTCGGGGCTGCGGCGATCCTGGCCGAGACCGGCGACCCGACCCGGTTCGCCTCGGCCCGCGCCCTGGTCAAGCACGCCGGCCTGGCGCCACGGGAGAAGTCCTCCGGGGCGTTCACCGGCCGCACGAAACTCACCGGTCAGGGCCGCCCGGGCTACGCCTGGCCGCCTGGCGGGCGGTCTGGGGCGCCCAACGCGCCAATCCCGTCTACGCCGCCCGCTACCGGCACCTGACCGGACGCGACACCAACAGACTCACCCCGACCCAGGCCCAGGCCGCCATCGCGGCGGCCATCCTGCGGCACCTGCACGCCGTCATCGCCACCGGACGGAGCTGGAACCCGGACATCGCCACCCACGGCGCCACACCGACCGCCACGGCCACCGCGGCCTGAACCGCGCGACCGCGGCCACGAGCAGGGCCGGGGCGAGCCCCACGCGGCATGGAGACACGACCACGTGATCTCGACGCTCATCACGGGCAGCCCCACCCGTCGTCACACAACCCGATTACACGCTGCCGGGACCAACCCCATGCCGCTATGCAGGGAACGACGACGACCCGGCACAGGCCGATCCCTTGACACAAAACGACTTACGTTGATGAGCGGATGTTCGTAGTAGGGCGAACAGGTGGACTGCCTCGGTCTGTGCGAGGAGGTGTCGGGTCGGCGTGTGTCGGTGCTCGTTGCCCTTGCCGCCCATGGGGTAGTGCCGAGAGTGTTCGCTTCGCTACTGTTCTCGTGGAGTCGGCGGTAAAGGGAAAGGGGTCCTCACCATTCCGTTGATCGGCTTCGTGGCATCCCTGTTGCTGCCGTTGTTCGCGGCTCGATCTCGTTCCCTGCTCTGGCCCCTGACCTCCCCGATCATGAGGCACCTCTCCGTGGCACTCGCCGTCAGTGCGTCCCCGTGGGAGCAGCGCTGGTGGTACCCGTTGTGTTGGCCGTTGCCGCCTACCTCATCGGCACCACCGTCGGCGTCATCCTCCGCACCCCTTGTCATGGGTCATCGGCGAGTGGACAGCGCCACTGGCCTATGCGGCGGCCAGTCGTTGGCTGGTCGACTCTAGGTTCGTCGCCTGAGCTCACTGCCGGCACCAGGGACGACTGCAGGCCGTCGCGTTGCAGCCAATCGGCCGGGAACCAGTTGTCGTGCATGCACGTCAGGTTCGGTTCAGCCCCCCACCCGGCCGGTGTCGTACGCCCACATCGCGATCTCCACCCTGTTTCGAGCGCCGATTTTGGTCAGCAGGCTGGCGACGTGGGTCTTGGCGGTCGTCAGGCCGATGAATAGCTCGTCGGCGATCTCGGCGTTCGTGCGGCCACGGGCGACCAGCGTCAGCACGTCCTCCTCGCGTTCGGTGAGCGGCTCGATCGGTTGGGTCCGTCGGCTCGACGGTTCCCTGGCGGCGAGGGTGGCCAGCAGCCGCCGGGTGATGTTCGGCGCGATCAGTGCATCGCCGACGGCGGCGGCATGGACGGCCTGGACGAGCAACTCCGGCCCGGCGTCCTTGAGCAGAAAGCCCCGGGCGCCGGCCCGGAGCGCGCCGTGGACGTACTCGTCGAGGTCGAATGTCGTGATCACCACTACCGCGATCGGGTCCGGGACGCCCCGGCCCGCGAGGAGCTCGGTCACCTGGATGCCGTCGAGCCCGGGCATCTGGATGTCGACCAGGCACACGTCGGGGCGGAGCCTATGCGCCAGCTCGATGGCGGCGTGGCCGTCGGCGGCCTTGCCGACGACCTCGATGTCGGGCTGCGCGTCAAGGATCATCGACAGGCCGGTGCGCACCAGATCCTGGTCGTCGGCCACCAGCACGCGCACCGTCATCGGCGTACCTTAGTCGGCAGTTCGGCGTCGACCGTCCACCCGCCCTCGGGCGCCGGCCCGGCACGCAGCGTGCCGCCGAGAAGCTGCACGCGCTCGGTCATCCCCAGCAGCCCGAAGCCGTGGTTCACCGACCGCGCCGGGTCGATCTGCCCGTCGTCGGTCACGCGTAGTCGCAGCCTTTCCGCGCCCTCAACGACCCGGATCTCCACACGCGAGGCGTCGCGGGCGTGCCGCAGGGCGTTGGTCAGCGCCTCTTGCGCCAGCCGGTAGACCGCCGCGTCGACCTGGAGCGGAAGTTCGCCCAGGTCGTCTGGCAACTCCACGTCGACGACCGGGACCGGGGCGCGTCGGGCGAGGGAAACCAGGTCGGCGACGCCGGGCTGGGAGGCGTACTCCGCCGGCGCTCCGTCGCGCAGCACCCGGACCATCGCCCGCATCTCCGCGAGGGTCCGCGACGCTTCCCCCTCGATGACCGCCAGCGTCTCGAGCGCCGCCTCAGGTCGCTGCCCGGCCATCGCCCGGCCCGCCTGCGCCTGCACGGCGATCGCCGAGACGTGGTGGGCGACGATGTCGTGCAGCTCGCGCGCGAGGCCGACCCGCTCCTGGCTGCGGCTCTGGTCCAGCGCCCGGCGCCAGCTCTCGGCGCGGTAGCGGAACGCCGCTCCGCCCGCCGCCGCCGCGGCCAGGATGCCGAACCCGCCGATGACCTCGGCCGGCCCGATGTGGTCGGGGACCATACCGATTCCCGCGGCGACCGCCACCGCCGCCAGCCCGATCACGATCTCGCGCCCTGAGCCCCAGCGAACCAGCGCGTAGACGAGCACCAGGACGTAGATCATCGTGTCGAGGCCCACGCTCGGAACCCCGCCCAGCAGGCTCGCCAGTCCCAACGCCATCGCGGTGCCGAAGGCCACCACGACACAGGCCAACGGGTGGGTACGCCGCCACAGCAGCACCGGCGCGAGTCCGACCGCCACGATCGTCGCGAACGGCCGCCAGGCGACGTCGTCCCGGAGGACGCCCTCGAGCAGCGCCGACACCATCAACACCCCGACCAGCACCCAGTCGCGCGACACCCGTTCGGGCGCTTCCGTGGCGCGGGGCTCGGCCCACAGCGAGCTCAGGGCGTTGGTGGTCACCCACCCAGCCTAGGGACCGCCGAGGCGTCTGGGACCGACCGAAAGAACGAGACGCCGGTCCTCCCGACGGGTGTCGCGGGTCCGGCCTCGATGCCGATGTGCCCGCCGCCGGGCTCAGCGATCGTTGGCCTACCGATCCTCACCACAACGACGGAGCCCACGTTGAGAACACGTCAACCCACCACCACACTGGAAGATCCGCGGATCCCGGTGAAGGCCAAGCTCGCCGCAGCGTGGACAGGCGTCATGTTCCTGTACGCCTACGTAGACATTCTCGCCTTCTTCAAGCCCGGGGTCGTCACGGACATCCTGGCAGGCGTCGTCTTCGAGTTCGACATCAGCCAGCCGTTGTATGTCCTCTTCCTCACGCTCATGGCGATCCCGATCTTCATGATCGTGCTGTCGATGACGCTGCCCGCCAGGGCGAACCGCGTCACGAACCTCATCGTGGCCTCGGTGCAGATCCCCTACGCGGCATTCAACGTGGTGGGCGGGTCCTGGACGTACTTCTACGGCCTTGGCGTCGCCCTGGAAGTGATCCTTCTCGCCCTCATCCTGCGGTACGCCTGGACCTGGCCCCGCACCGCACCGTCGGCGACCACGGCGACCATGGCCACCAGCCCGGACCGTGAAACCGTTCGCGCTCAGTAGCAAGCGTGAACCCAAGCTCAGTCCCCGTCCTGTTCGGAGCCATCTGCCTCGGTGCCGCGGTGTGGGCCTGCTGGCGTGGGACACCAACTACCACTGGGACGTCGCGTAGGGGCCTTCCAAGGCCCCTACCGGCAGGTCAGGTCATCGGATGCGCACACAGGCCCACTGCATCGTCGACACCGACCCCAAGCGCGGCAACGTCGTCGTCCGCGTCACTGGCACCCGCCACGACGAGCCGACGTATCAGGTCCGCCAGTCCCCACGAACACCCAGGAGGTCCCGGTCATGATCCAGGCACACCAGCTCACCAACTGCTCTTAGACCACATCTCATTTGGAGGTGTTGTGGGTCAGCAGGCCCAGCTTGACGGCTCGGCGGTAGCAGATCACCGCGCACGCCAGCTGGGCGAATGCCGTGAAGTGGGCGGCCTTGCGTTCGTAGCGGCGTGCCAGGCGTCGGAACCGGGAAACCCACTCCAGGGTCCGTTCGATGACGTACCGGTGGCGTCCCAACCGCCTGGCCGACTCGATGCCCCGACGGGCGATCCGGGCGGTGACACCCCTCCGACGCAGCCCGTTTCGGCAGACCGGGTAGTCATAGCCCTTGTCCGCGTGGAGCTTGTGCGGCCGACGCCGAGGCCGCCCGACGGGTCCCCTGACCGGCACGACGGCATCCACCACGGTCTCCGACTCCAGGTGGTCGTTGCGGTTGGCCGCGGAGACGACCACGGTCAGCGGAAGGCCGCCGCGCTCGCTCATCGCGTGGATCTTCGAGCCGGGCTTGCCCCGGTCCACCGGGCTGGGGCCGGTCAGGTCCCCCCTTTGACCGCGCGGACGTGCATGCTGTCCACCGACGCCCGCGACCAGTCGATCGCCCCGGCCGAGCCGAGCAGGTCCAGCATCGTCTCGTGCAGCCGGGTGAACACCTCCGCCTCGACCCACTCGGTGAACCGGCGGTGCGCGGTCGGGGCGCTGACCCCGAACGAGGTCGGCAACGCCGACCAGGCACACCCGGTCCGCAGCACGTACAGGATCGACGCCAGCACCGCGCGGTCGTCCAGCCGACGCCGACCGCCGCCCTGGTGGCGTTGCGGCGCATCGGGCAACAACGGACGCGCCAAGAGCCACAACGGCTCCGGACACCACTTCTCCACATCGCTCATCGTGATCAACAATATCGGCTACCTGGCAACCCACCCAAATGAGATGTGATCTAAAGAACGGACTTCGCAGATCGCGTGCTGGTAGCCGCTCCCCACGGGTGGGCGACCATCATGGACTCGACGTCTGCGACTCGTACCAGCGTCGCCACTCTCGACAGCGTTCCACGTACAAGGCCAGTTCCCGATCAGCGAACTTCGCCACGTCCCAATCGTGGGGGAGCGCGTCGGCCTCGTCATGACAGACGTAGGCCCATCCGGTCCGCTCGTTGTCGAGAGGCAGGCGGTGAAGGTGGTAGAGGTCGTTCTCGAAGGCATCCAGCGTTGCCCACTCGGTGCTGGTCAAGCCTGTAAGCAGCAGCCCGTCGGCGTGCCCGGCGGCCGGCACGAGCACGGGATAGACATGGTCCCGCAGCGCGGCCACGCGCCACCCTTCGGCGCTGGCCACGGTGCTGGGCGGCACGCGATCGAGGAGCGTGTGCAGGACTTCAGGAAAGCGGAGGCTGCCGTAGACGAACAGCGGAGCCGTCTCCCCTGATAGCTGGTCCAGCCGGCCAGCGCGCTGCGAGGTCACGCGGCGTGAGTGGGTCGCGATACGCGGCATGAATTACCTCCGTGGCCACGGTACCTGGCGCCTCGGCCAACGCCACGAACCAATCAATACCGGCCGGGTAGGACCACAGATAGGAGCGGAGTAGCGGATCGGTGCCGTAGTCGGTCAGGTGGTCGGCAATCGTGGCGTCGCTCCAGAACGGCACGCGGGCGTGGGCATGAGCCGCGCACGTCGCGGCGCTGACCCCCTCGTTGATGGCGAGATGCAACTCGGCCTCGACCAGCCGGAGATAGTGATCAAGCCGGACCCGGGCCGTCAGGCCCGGGTCATCGGGCGTCACGAACAAGGGCATCGCCTGGGCCAAGCCCTCGAACACCATTTGCTGGGGCGAGAACACCGACAACAGACGGACCCACGGCACCTCATCCTTGGCGCAGCGCTCAGCGAGGCTGGCGTACTGCAAGCCATGTCCCAGGACTTCGTGCAAGGCAAACTGACGGGCTCGGACCGTGGTGAAGCGCGCCCGGCGCAGATTGAGCCGGAGCCGCACATCCTGGCCTGCGCCATCCAGCCAGTACGCCCAGTAGGCGTCGACGTCGGCGGTCTCGATTCGGAGGCGGAACTCCGCGGTCGCACCGGTTGCGTGGCGTACCAACGGTTCCAGTTCGTCAGCCGCCTGCTGGATGGCCTCCGGCGCTTCGTCCGGGGTCAAAGGCCCCTCCAAGGACTCAAGATCCTGGTCGGTGGTGCCGTGCCACCCGATCCCCAGTTCGGCGAGACAAGACCTCGCTTGCTCGCCGCGCAGGGCGATGTACTCGCCCGACCAGCCGTCGGCAGCGCAGCCTTGGGTCAGCTGGAGATAGTCGCCGAGCGGCAGCCGTTCGCCGAGCAGAGCCCGCAGGTAGGCCAGGTCGGCCGCCAAGCGCTCCGACAGAACCGCGTCACCCGCGGCGGCTTCGCGTAGTTCCACGAGCTGACGGTGGACTTCGAGCCGGTCCGTCACGTCCGGTGCTGCTTGCCCGGCCGGATGGCAGTCGAAATCAATGACGGCCGGCGCGCCTCTGCTGAGCTCATAGGTGTGCCACGAACGCAGCACCTGTTCGAGCTGGTCACGCAGAGCCACGGGCAACGTCCCATCGCAGCGTGATGATCTGGTTCGGCAACAGGAGCTTCCGTCGCAGCGTCAGCACGACGTCGCCGTCCTGCTCGTCCCATTCCAGGGCCTCGGTCGCCGAGTTTTGTGCTCCGTCGGGATGCTCTTCGACGGCGGTGCACGTCACCAGTTGCCGCGCTCCTCGGTGCCGGAGACGGATCGAGAGTTGCCGGATGTAGCGCGAGGCTGTCTGCTGCCAGTAATGATCGCTGACGAAACTCCCGCCGTCGCAGGTGTACCCCACGACGGCCGCCTCCCCCGGCTGGATCGCGGGCGAGACCAGGCAGGCGAACTTGGCCAGGTTCTCGGTGTCGTGGACGCGTTGAATGGCGACCCGGTGCCCGCCCTCGTACAGCGGACTGATGCGCAGCGGCCCGTCGGTGTGCTCGAACCACAATTCACGAGCGAGCCGCGCGACGGGCTTGGCGCTCAGGTTCAACAACTCGTGGCGTCCGGTCAGAGTGGCGCGGCCGTCTTCAGCGATGTCGAAACTGATCTGGACATCCAGCTCGATCGACGCGTTGGCCTGGCGGACCAACTGTTGCCACGCTCGCTCGGCGTCGTCGTCCGGTGGTGCCAGGCCCGCCGGGACATCGGCCTCACGGGCCGGTGGGTGCGGTTCGTCTGGCTCGACGGCCAGCAACGCCGGCGTCGGGCTCGTCGATGAACCGGGCCACGGTCTCCACCCGACCAACCTCATTTGCCAAAGCGAACGGGCAAGTTATTGCGAATATCAGGTAACGATGTTGCAGATTGGCTGCGTGCCTCGATCTCTTGGGGACGGTGGCCGTTCGATGGCCTTCCTGCTGGGGGTGTGGCGGAAATGGTTGGGAGGGTGCCGGTGGCTGCGGGTAGGGTTCGTGCGTGTGACCGGTGATGACCTGTTGCAGGACCAGCCGCATCGGCGTGTCGTACGGGTCGGCGACACTGTCCGCAGGCCTACATACCCGTGGTCGCCGGCGGTCCATGCTCTGCTGCGGCATCTGGAGGCTGTGGGCTTCCCGTATGCACCTCGTGTGCTGGGTCTTGACGAGGAAGACCGCGAGGTTCTGACGTATCTGGAGGGCGAGTCTGGCCCACTGGGCTGGGCTAAGGTGGTCGATGATGCTGGTCTGACGAGGTTTGCGCGGTTGCTGCGGGACTATCACGATGCGGTGGCCGACTTTCGGCCACCCGATGAGCCCAGATGGTTCACCGGTGAGAGCGGCACCGGCGGCAACGAGTTGATCTGCCACGGCGACTTCGGTCCCTGGAACATCGTTTGGCAAGGCGAACAGCCGGTGGGAATCCTTGATTGGGACTACGCCCGTCCTGGCACCCGGATCCACGATGTCGCCTACGCCTTGGAGTACGTCGCCCCCTTCCGAGACGACGCGGAGTGCCTGCGGTGGCTGCGTTATCCCAATTCTCCCAATCGGCGGCACCGCTTGGAGTTGTTCGCCAGCGTCTACGGCCTGACGTCCACGTCGGGATTGGTCGATGCGGTGATCGAGGCCCAGCGGGACGGCATCGAGCAGGTCCGGAGGCTGGCTAACGCGGGATATCAGCCCCAAGTCGACTGGGTCGCCAACGGCCTTCTCGAGGAGTTGGCGAACAGGCTTGCCTGGAGCCAGGCCAATCGGCATTTGTTCGAGTAGACGGCAGGTTGTGAGGCAACGGTCGCTCGCAGCCAGAGTGTGCGTGCGTCCACGCGCCAGGTCTCGGATGTCGGCGCCGTCAGATGACCGAAGATAGGACCCGTGCCTACAGTAAACCTGGACACCGGCGACGTCGCTGAACTCGCTGAGCTGTTGCAGTTCCTGCACGACTGGCTCGCCGCGGATGCCGCTCGACTCGACACGTGGCTGGGCGGCTTCGTAGAAAACCGCGCCTACGACTCCGTTGCGCTTCGCGCTGATCTCACCCGGTTCGTGTTTCTGCTCGGCGGCAGTGACGGCGAGGTGCTGTTCGGGCACGCATCCGAGTAGCGGCTGGGTGTTCATGGTCGTTCTCCGGTGAGGCTTTCCTGGACGGCGGTGAGTGCGACGAACGCGCGGTCCGTGCCGAGTTGCTCCGGGGTCGGACCGGCCGGGGTGGGGACCGTGGCGAGGCGTTCGGCCAGCGCGGCGATGGCGTCGCGGTCGCCTTCGAGGGCGGCGCGTTCGTCGTCGGTGAGGGTGAGACGTTCGAGCATCTGCTCAACACCGTCCTTAACAGCCAGCAACTGCCCAGTGCTGGACTGTTTGGGCAGGTAGAAGGGGCAGCGTGCGCAGGCCAGCCGGTGTGGGCACTTGGCGAAGAAGTCGTAGGTGCAGTAGCCATCGCCCAGGTCGTAGTACTTCCAGGGCTGCTCGCCGGCGGTTGCGGCGCCGGACAGGATGGTCTCCCGGTCGATGAGGACCTGGATGGTCCGCACGTTGCGGGCGAAGTAGTCGGCCTTGCGGTAGGCGGCGGTGAGCCGGCGTTGCAGGATCGCCGCGTAGTGCCGGGTGCTGGAGAAGTGCTTGTGCCCCAACCATTCCTTCAAGTCCGCGATAGACAGTGGCTCGGGTGCGTTCAATAGTTGGGTGGCGATGGTGGACCGGGCACGGTGGCTGGTCAACGCGCCACGCGAGTCGGACTCGGGGATGCCCGCCTTGCGGCAGAGCGCGGGCAGCACATGGTCGTTGAGGTAGGCCCGACCGATCTGCAGGCCGCGGACGCAGAACAGGAACTCACGGTGCTCACCGGTCTTGCGGTCCACGATCTTCGGTTGCGGCGGGCGGACATGGCGCCAGGCGTCGATGAGCTGGCCGACGATCGGGTCAACCGGCTTGGTGAACGGCCTCGAGGTCTTGTTCTGCGGCACCCGCAGCAGACAGATCGGGAACGTCTCGCCGGTCTTCTCATCGCGGCCCTCGTCCCGATCGACGCAGTCGACTTCGAGCCGGCGGATCTCGTCGATGCGGCACCCGGCGAACAACCACGCACCGACCAGTGCGCGGACCATCTCGATCGGATAGTACAAACGCCGCCCCTCGGCGGCCGCCCTCGCCCGGGGTGTGCCGTATTCGTTGAGGTCCTCACTGTTCAATGTCAGACCGGCGGCCATGAGCTTGGCCCAGGAGACCTCGTCGATGATCCGCGGGTTCGGCCCGATCTGCGCGCGCACCGACAGCGGCCCGGCGAGGACCTTGCGCGGGTCGAACTTGGGTGTGATCCACTCCCAGTCGATCAGGTCGCAGAAGAAACTACGCAGGTTGTCGATGCGCTGCACCTTGCCCACTGCCGACAGCGGCTGGCCCTTTCTGGTGGTGTTGCGGTTGTGCCCGGCCCACTGCCCGTGCACCGCGTGCAGGGTGTCGGCGACGTACTCGGCGGCGATGTCGCGGGTCCACAGCTGTGGTTCCAGCGCCTCGGGATGCTTCTCGGCCGCCCAGCGCCCGGCGATAAGGATCACCAAGAACATCCCCCGGATCGTGCCCGGTTCGTGGGTGGACAGCGCCCGCCAGCGCTGCGCCCAGGCCAGCCAACTCGGCGGCACCGTAGACAGGGTGTCCGGCCGAGGCCCCCGCTGGGGATCGTTGTTGTGCAACGGCTTGGCGATGATGCCCTGGTGCGCGAGCACTCGGGAGACTTTGATCAGCCCACTGCGCCGCGCGCCTGTGGGATACCGCTCGGCCAGCGTGCGGATCTGCTGTTCGGTGACATCCTCGAGGCGAGGCGTGCCGGAGACGAGCAGCAGGTCGCTCAACGCGGCCGGGATCTGACCGACAACGGTGTGCTGGGAGGCGTCCCACGAGCGCAGCGTGTCGACCACCTCGGCGATCACGGTGTGCATGGTGTCGCGACCGAAGACCAACTCGGCCACCGGCGGCTCCTGAACCTGCACGTGGTGGTGCAGCGTTCGGTGCAGACCCAACAGGTTCGCCACGGCAACCACCGGCCCGCGGCGGCCGCGGTCGCCGCAGGTGCCGGCCTGCTCGGCGACGTCGATCCAGGTCGCCTCGTCCCAGCACCAGTACGGCCGCTGCACCTTGTGCACCCGGCCCAGCACGCCGTTGCGAACCCGGGCCACGGCGGTCTCGTGCCAGTGGCCGGTCACCTCGTCGATCGGCTCCAGCAGCCGATGCAGCACGCGTCGGCGCGCCTGGCTGGACCGCGGGTAAGGCTGCCCGTAGGTCTTGGCGAGTGCCTCACGCTCGGCAGCAGTCAGCTCGTCGTTCCGCATGGTCACCATGCCTCCACCAGTGTGGCGAGACGGCGTTCGCGGTCGGCGTGCAGCGAGCGGGTGGCCTTGTGCAGCTTGGCGGCCAGCTCCCGCCCGGACAGGTGGATGTACTTCAGCGTCGTGGACAGGTCGCGGTGGCCGGCGTACTGGGCGATCTCATCGATGCTCCAGCCGGCTCGGGCCAGGTCGGTCAGCCGCAGGTGCCGGAAGGTATGCGTGGACAGCTGCGGCACCCCGGCCCGCTTCGCGATCCCGGTCACGATCTTCGACCAACTCGATCGCCCAACCGGTTCGCCTCGGTTGCGACGCGACTCGCTCAAGAACAACCCGCCGTCAACCCGGCCGAACCGCTCACCACGCTGCCGCAGATAGGCCACCAACAACTGCGCGGACGTGGCACCGAACGACACCTCACGAGCCCGCCGAGACTTGGTCGTTTCCGCCCGCAGGTGGATCAGCGACCAGGCCGGCTCCAGGTCACCCGGCTCTAGCGACACCAACTCCTCGCGGCGCAGCGCACCGTCATAGGCGAAGGTCACCATCAGCCGGTTGCGCACCGGCTCGGCCTCGCACGCCCGCAAGATCCGGTCCCACGCGTGCTCGTTGGGGATCCACGGCGCCTTCTCCACCCTGCGCACCAGCCCCTGCTTGGCCCGACCACCGCGCCGGCTGGACTGTCCACGCCGGACCGGATTACGTTCCCGGATCCCCTCCTCGACAAGGAAGTCATAAAACGACCGCACCCCGACGATCCGCACCTGGATCGTCGAGTTCGCCAACCCCACACCACCGTTGGGGTTGGGCCGCTGATGCATGTCGCCGATCCACGCCGCCAAGACATCCGGCCGCGCCGCCTCCGGAGTGGCACCGACGGTCAGGCAGAACGCGAGATGGTCATCCACCGCACGCCCGTAGGCGTCCACCGTGTTCCACGCCCGCCCGATGTTCGCCGTGAACTGCAACCACCGACGGGCTACAGGATGCTGGTCTACCAAGGGATAGCGCTCCCAGCGCACTGTGATCATGAACCAGCAACGTAGCCAGCTCAGATTCCACATAAGACAGTAGGTGCAAGCGCTCTTGATCCACTCGACGCCGAAGGTCTTCCGCAGGAACGTCCGCGCGCGGGCGCGGTCCCAGCCCCCGTCCCACTCGCGCAACGGGTACACGCCGGTGCGCAGCTCGGTGTCGTACTCCTTGTCCCGCTCGGCACGGCGCTCTTCGCCCAGTTCGTAGCCCATGACCTGCCGGTAGGGCCGGCCCTGGGTGAGCTCGGCGATGACCAGGTCCAACGGCCACGCCTTGAAGTGCTGGCTACAGATTCTGTCGCCGGTGGTCTGCGGAACGGTGCCGCCGTCGAACATCTCGTGGGCCAGGGTCCAGGCGCCGACCGGGTGCAGCCGGTCGGGCGCGCGGGTGTCGGACAGGATGTCCACCCCGTCGGCCTGCAGCGGGCCGCGGCGGGCGACTTGGATGTAGCGGACCCGCGCCCCGGCCATTAGAGGTAACAAATGCTGCTCGACCAGGCGCCGGGTGGCCGGCCATTCCTGTCCGGTCATCCCGGTGATCACCGCTAAGACCGCATCTCATTTGGAGTGCTACCGGGCGGGCGATATCTTGATCAACGATGAACGACGTGGAGAAGTGGTGCCCGGAGCCGTTGTGGCTGTTGGCGAAGCCGTTGTTGCCCGACGTGCCGCAACGCCACCAGGGCGGGGGCCGTCGTCGGCTGGACGACCGGACCGTGTTGGCGGCCATCCTGTACGTGCTGCGGACCGGGTGCCTGGTCGGCGCTGCCCGCCTCGTTCGGGATCAGTTCTCCCACCGCGCATCGCCGGTTCGCCGAGTGGGTCGAGGCGGACGTGTTCACCCGGCTGCACCGCACGACGCTGGACCTGCTCGGCTTCGCCGGGGCGATCGACTGGTCGCGGGCGTCGGTGGACAGCATGCACGTCCGCGCGGTCAAAGGGGGGGACCTGACCGGCCCCAGCCCGGTCGACCGGGGCAAACCCGGCTCGAAGATCCACGCGATGAGCGAGCGCGGCGGCCTCCCGCTGACCGTGGTCGTCTCCGCGGCCAACCGCAACGACCACCTGCTGCTGGAGGCCGTGGTCGACGCCGTCGCCCCGGTCAAGGGACCCGTCGGCAGACCTCGTCGTCGGCCGCGCAAGCTGCACGCGGACAAGGGTTACGACTACCCGGTCTGCCGCGCGAAGCTGCGCAGACGGGGCGTCATCGCCCGGATCGCCCGCCGAGGCGTCGAGTCGGCCAAGCGGTTGGGGCGCCACCGGTACGTCATCGAACGGACCCTGGAGTGGGTTTCCCGGTTCCGACGGCTGGCCCGCCGTTACGAACGCAAGGCCGCCCACTTCACGGCATTCGCCCAGCTGGCCTGCGCGGTGATCTGCTACCGCCGAGCCGACAAGCTGGGCCTGCTGACCCACAACACCTCCAAATGAGATGTGGTCTAAGCAGGAGGCACGGGCACGCGCGGACCGGCAGCACTCGGTGGACGTGTCGCTGTTCGGGCGGATGGTCGCCGACGCCACCGACCTCAACGTCGATGCCGCCTGCCAGGTCGCGCACGCGTTGAGCGTGCACGCGGTGGACAACGAGTACGACTACTTCACCGCCGTGGACGACCACAAGAAAGCCGACGACGAGGAAGACGCCGGAGCCGGGATGATCGGCACGGTCGAGTTCAACTCCTCCACCCTCTACCGCTACGCCACTGTGGACGTGGACCGGTTGCACGACAACCTCGGCGACGCCGAGGCGACCCGACGGGCGGTGGAAGCTTTCACGCGGGCGTTCGTGTCCAGCATGCCGACAGGCAAGCAGAACACCTTCGCCAACCGCACCCTGCCCGACGCCGTCCTGGTCATCGTCCGGGAAACCCAGTCGATCAACCTGGTCGGGGCGTTCGAGGAAGCCATCGACGACGACGTCGAAGGAGGCCGTGTCGTCGCCGCGATCGGGCGGCTCGCCGAGCATGCCCGCGAGTTGCACGAGGCGTTCGACGAGCAGCCGGTGGACGCGTGGGTGTTCGGGGTGGGCGAGAAGAAGGTCGCCCCGCTGGCCGAGTTGGCGCGGCGCGGCACGTTCGACCCGACCGTGCGCGCGGTGGGTGCCCTGGTCGCCGACCGGCTGGCGGGGCAGGCGTGACCACCCTGCTCCTGCGGCTGGGCGCCCCGTTGCAGTCCTGGGGCACCAGCAGCCGCTTCGTACGCCGTAACACCGACCGCGCCCCCAGCCGCAGCGGCATCCTCGGGATACTCGCCGCCGCCCAGGGCCGCCGCCGCACCGACCCGCTGGAAGAGCTGCTCGACCTGCGCATCGGGGTCCGTATCGACCAGCCGGGACAGCTGGAACGCGACTTCCAGACCGCCCGCACCCGCGACGGATCCACCTCCATGCCGCTGTCCTACCGCTTCTACCTGGCCGACGCGGTGTTCGCCGTGGCCGTCGAAGGTGAGCAGGCGCTGCTGGAGAGTCTGGAGCAGGCGCTGCGTTCGCCTGTGTTCCCGCTCTTCCTCGGGCGACGTTCTTGCCCGCCGGCGGGCAAGCTGTTGCACGGGTTGCGCGAGGACGCCTTGCGCGAGCGGCTGGAACAGCACCCGTGGCTGGCCTCACCGTGGGTGCAACGCCGCCACCAGAGCCCGACCGTGGAACGGGACATCGTCATCGACTGCCCGCCCGACGCGGTCGACGCCGAACTCGTGCGGGACGAGCCGATCAGCTTCGACCCCCGCGAACGCCGCTACGGCTGGCGCTCGATCCACCGCTACCCGTTCCCGATACCCAACCCGGCCTACCGCGCCCCGCAGGCCGTGACCACGTCGCAGGCCACGGCCGATCCGTTCGACCCGATGGCGGCGTTCGAGGGGATCAGCTGATGCACCTGACCCGATTCGAGATCAACCCCTCCCGCCGCGATGCCCGCGCCCTGCTCGCCTCACCACAGAAACTGCACGCCGCGGTCATGGCCGCCTTCCCCACCACCGCCCCAGCCCCGGCATCGGGCGGGCGGGTGCTGTGGCGGGTCGACCGGCAGCAGCACCAGGTCATGCTCTACCTGGTCAGCCCGCACCGCCCGGACCTGACCCACCTGGTCGAGCAGGTCGGCTGGCCCACCACCCACACCTGGGACACCCGCGACTACCAGCCCCTGCTCGACACGCTGGCCGCAGGCCAGGAGTGGGCGTTCCGGCTCAAGGCCAACCCCACCGGCAGCCGCCGCAAGAACCCCGACGCGACACGCTCCCAGCGCTTCGGACACGTCACCGTCGCCCAGCAGACCGACTGGCTGCTGACCAGGACCGAACGGCACGGCTTCACCATCCCCACCGGCGAGCACAAGGAACCCGACGTCGCCGTCCGCGGACGCGAGAACCTCTCGTTCACACGCCAGGGCGCCGACGTCACCCTGTCCACCGCCGTGTTCGAAGGCCACCTGCACATCACCGACCCCGACGCGCTACGCGCCGCCCTGGTCAACGGCATCGGCCCGGCCAAGGGCTACGGCTGCGGCCTGCTCACCCTCGCCCCGGTCCGCCGTGCCTGAGGTGTCCCGTGCCTGACATCCCCGGCGCCCGCCCCGTCCCGCTCTCCCAACTCCTCCGCGCCCAGGACCGCCTGTCGTTCCTCTACCTGGAACACTGCGTCGTCAACCGCGACGACAACGCCATCACCGCCACCGACAAACGCGGAACCGTCCACATCCCCGCCGCCACCCTCGGCGCACTGCTCCTCGGCCCCGGCACCAACGTCACCCAACAGGCCATGGTGCTGCTCGCCGAAAGCGGCTCCACCGCCGTCTGGGTCGGCGAACACGGCGTGCGCTACTACGCCCACGGCCGCTCCCTGGCCCGCTCCTCCCGCCTGCTGGAGATCCAGGCCAACCTCGTGTCCAACACCCGCACCCGACTGCGCGTGGCCCGCGAGATGTACGCCATGCGCTTCCCCGGCGAGGACACCACCGGCCTGACCATGCAACAACTCCGCGGACGCGAAGGCGCCCGCGTCCGCCGCCTCTACCGCGAACACGCCACACGCACCGGCATCGACTGGCAACGCCGCGACTACGACCCCGACGACTTCGACTCCGGCACACCGGTCAACAAAGCCCTCTCCGCCGCCAACACCAGCCTCTACGGCGTCGTCCACGCCGTCATCGTCGCACTCGGCTGCGCACCCGGCCTCGGCTTCGTCCACACCGGACACGTCCGGTCCTTCGTCTACGACATCGCCGACCTCTACAAAGCCGACATCACCATCCCCGTCGCCTTCGACATCACCGCACGCGACGTCGCCGACATCGGCACCGAAACCCGCCGCGCCGTCCGCGACCACATGCGCGACGGCGCCTTCCTCGAACACTGCGTCCGCGACATCAAACCCTCCTCCGCGAAGACGACGGCCTGGTCGAGTACGGGCCGGAAGCCTTCGAGGACCCGGACTTCGAGTCCCGCAACGTCGTCATGCTCTGGGACGACAACGGCCGCGCCGTCGCGGGCGGCACCAACTACCACGACGAGGACGACGACCTGTGACAGTCATCGTCGTCGCGGCCTGCCCGGTCGGTCTCCGCGGCCACCTCACCCGTTGGCTACTCGAAATCTCCCCCGGCGTGTTCGTCGGCAAAGTCAGCAAACGCGTCCGCGACCTCATGTGGGCACGAGTCGTCGACATGGTCCGCACCGGGCGCGCCATCATGGTCCACCACGCCGACAACGAACAAGGACTCGACTTCAAAGTCCACCACCACACCTGGCACCCCGTCGACTACGACGGCATCCAACTCATGCTCCGCCCCTCAGACCCACAACCCGACGACGACACCACACAAGCACCCGGCGGCAAAAACTGGAGCACAGCCGGCCGCCGACGCCGCTACGGCAAACGCTGACCCACCGCCACCCGCCCTGACACCATGTCGCCGCCCACCAGGCAAGATCATCTATTGACGACCGCGGGCGGCCCTTCACCGGACCGGGCTACTCCGACAGCGGTCCCGTCTCAAGCGCAACAGGTACTCACACGACACCACCCAGCTATCGGGTTCCGCGAGCAAACCGATGCTAAAACTGGCTCCGGCGTCGTAACGTGGCTGGTCAAGAAGTGTCTTCCCCGCGCGAGCGGGGGTGGTCC
>NZ_MTQP01000059.1 GCF_001984175.1 Saccharothrix sp. ALI-22-I | reverse complement strand
TCGACGCCTCGACATCCGCCGCCGCGGCGAACACGGCTGCCTCGTTCAGCAGCGGACGGGAAAGTTCCATACCTCCATGATATTCGAACGAGCGTTCGCAGATCATCACTCAACCAGGCGAAACAATCGTCCACAAACGACACCCTCAGTCACGAATTTTCCTAGTGCACCAAGCACAAGCGGAACACGAAAGGCGGGTGGCTCATCCGAGCCACCCGCCTCCCCGTCACCACAACGGAACCATCACATCAGACCATCACATCAGATGATCGACTCAGATGATCGACAACGCCTGCTGCGCACCCAACTTGCCCGCCTCGATCGCACCCTCGATGTAGCCGTGCCACGCCGCCGGCACGTCACCCGAGGCGAACACGATCCGACCGTGCGGCTGGTGGATCGCGGGCACCTGCCGCAGCAGCTGGTTCGGCCTGCGCAGCGCCCAACCCCCCATCGCCCACCGGTCCCGCGCCCACGAGTGCGCCCGGAACTCGCGGACCGTCGCGCCCGGCAGGATCGTCCGCACCTTCGCCTGCACGTCGGCCACGCTGGTCAGGTTGATCGTCGGGTCGACGGTGAACCCGACCACCAGCTGGTCGCCGTCCGGCAGTTCGCTCTGCGGCACGATCCACGACATCGGCGCGCCCTCCGGCCCCAACGCGAACGGCAGCCGGTGCTCGCCCCGCAGCCGGATGAGGAGCTTCGCCGCGTTCGGCACGCCGACACCCTCACGGGTCGCCGACGTGTGCACCGCGGGCAGTCCCGGCTGGAAGGAGATGGTGCGCCACACGTTCACCGGCACCGCCACCACCACCGTCGGCGCGTAGTAGCGCACGCCCGCACGCGTGGTCACCACGACGCGCCCCGGCTCCTCGGCCACCGACGCGACCGGCGAGTTCAGCCGGAGGTCCGCCTGGGCGTCGGTGAGCATCGCGTTCAGCAACGCCCCCGTGCCGCCCTGGATCAGGTACTCCTGCAGCTCGTTCCACCCCTGCCCGGTGTGCCCACCGCCGGCCCAGGCCTGGGCGAACGCGGTCAGGCCGCCGACCGTGCTGGAACCGCCGGAGAACACGCCCGTCATGCCGCTGAGCCACAGCTTGTCCTGTGGGGACAGGGTGAGCTGGTTCAGCCTGTCCTGCAACGACAGCGGGTCGTAGCGGGCCAGGACGTCGGCCGCGTACAGCGGTTCCCGGGGTCGCGGGAAGTAGGTCGCGGACCCGTCGAACAGCCGCGCCAGCAACGAGTTGAGGTGGTCGTTCGCGGTGACGAAGTCGACCTCCTGCTGCCCGCCCGCGGCGGTCGGGAAGAACGCGCGCAACGGCAGCGGACCACCGGACTTCGTCGCGATCCCGTAGCGCCGCAGCTCGGCCATGGCGTTGGTGTGCACGTCGCCGACCCACTGGCCGCCGAACTCGATGGTCTCGCCTTCGTAGCTGCTGGTCCACGTGCGACCGCCGACCCGGTCGCGGGCCTCCAGCAGCACCGGCCGCAGACCCGCCTGCCGCAGGTCGCGTGCCGCGGTGACGCCCGCGAAGCCCGAGCCGATGACGATCACGTCGGCCGACCGGCCGGTCTCGTCGGCGTTCGCGGCCGGCGCTGCGGCGAATCCGGCCGCGCCGGCCAGCGCCGCGCCGCCCGCCGCCTTGAGCACCGTGCGGCGCCCGATCAACCGTTCCTGCTCCCCGCTGCTCATCGCGTGGTGCCCCCTGGTTCGAATGACATCGTCGCAATCCTTTGCCGCAACGAAAACGCGCGTGTTGACGACTGGATCACCTGTCTATCGAGGCGTGAGCACAACGCGGCAATCGCGGGATAACCGGGCGTTAATCGACGCGTGCCGATGCGTGCCGATGCGTGCCGAAAGAACGTGGCCGAAAAAGAAGCCGCCCCGACGTCGTTGTCGGGGCGGCCGGGCATCACGGTCGATCGGAACAACCGATCACACCACGGCGAGCGGAAGCATGTTGGGGATCACCGGGGACGGCAGGTCGGACGAGCCGGTCAGGAAGCGGTCCACCGCGTTGGCCACCGAACGGCCCTCGGCGATCGCCCACACGACCAGGGACGCGCCGCGGTGCGCGTCACCGCAGACGAACACGCCGGGCGACTGGGTCTGCCAGTCCGAGCCGCACGAGATCGTGCCGCGCGACGTGAGCTGGATGCCGAGCCCGTCCAGCAGCGGCATGTGCTCGACGCCCTCGAAACCGATGGCCAGCAGCACCAGGTCCGCCGGCAGCACCTCGACCTCCTCGGACGTCGGCACCACCTGTCGGCGACCGGAGGCGTCCTTCTCCACGCGCACCTTGCGGAGCTGGATGTGCCGCACGTGCCCCTCGTCGTCGCCGACGAACTTCTCCACCGCGACCGCGAACTTCCGCTCCCCCACCTCCTCGTGCGCGGGGTAGGTGCGCAGGATCCACGGCCACACCGGCCACGGCGACCGCGCGTCGTCCCGCTGGGACGGCGGCATCGGGTACTGGTCGAGCTGCAGCACCGACGCCGCACCCTGCCGGGACGCGGTGCCGTAGCAGTCCGCGCCGGTGTCGCCGCCGCCGATGATCACGACGTGTTTGCCGGCCGCGTCGATGGCGGGCGGGCCGTCGCCCTCGACCGCCCGGTTCGCGGGCACCAGGTGCTCCATGGCCAAGTGGATGCCCTGCAACGAACGCCCCGGCGTGGTGGTGTCGTCACGGCCGCGCAGAGCGCCCACGGCGAGCACCACCGCGTCGAACTCCGAGCGCAGCTCCTCGACGGTCAGGTCCACGCCGACCTCGCAGCCGGTGACGAACTTCGTGCCCTCCTTGCGGAGCTGCGCGAGCCGCCGGTCGAGGACCTTCTTCTCCATCTTGAACTCGGGGATGCCGTAGCGCAGCAGCCCGCCGAGCCGGTCGTCCCGCTCGAACACGGTGACCTCGTGCCCGGCGCGGGTCAGTTGCTGGGCCGCGGCCAGCCCGGCCGGGCCGGAACCGACGACCGCGACCTTCTTGCCCGACGCCACGTGCGACTGCACCGGCGGCACGTACCCCTGTTCCCACGACACGTCGGCGATGGTCTGCTCGACGCGCTTGATCGCGACCGCGCCGCCCGCGTCGTGGCTGATCGCCAGCACGCACGCCGCCTCGCACGGCGCCGGGCACAGCCGACCGGTGAACTCGGGGAAGTTGTTCGTCGCGTGCAACCGGTCCGACGCCGACTCCCAGTCGCCCCGCCGCACCAGGTCGTTCCACTCGGGGATCAGGTTGCCCAGCGGGCACCCGGCCGACCCGGAGTGGCAGAACGGGATGCCGCAGTCCATGCACCGCGTCGCCTGGACGCGCACGTCGGCGTCCCGCTTCTCCGGCGGGACGTCGAGGTACACCTCGTTCCAGTCCGACAGCCGTTCGGCGGCGGGCCGCTTCTTCGGCTCGGCACGGGAGTGCTTGAGGAAACCGTACGGGTCAGCCACGGGAGGCCTCCATGATCGCCTGGTCGACGTCCCTGCCTTCCGCGCGGGCGAGCCTCATCGCTTCGAGCACGCGCTGGTAGTCACCGGGCATGACCTTGGTGAACGACGCGGAACGCCGGGGCCAGTCGCCGAGCAGCGACGCGGCCACCGCCGAACCGGTGAGCTGGTGGTGGCGTTCCACCACTTCGCGCAGCCAGCGCAGGTCCTCCGCACCGGGCCTCTGGAGTTCGACCATGGCGGGGTTGACCGCCGCCGGGTCGAGTTCCAGCACGTACGCGATACCGCCGGACATGCCGGCGGCCAGGTTGCGGCCGGTCGGCCCGAGCACCACGGCCCGACCACCGGTCATGTACTCGAACGCGTGGTCGCCCACGCCCTCGGCGACGGCCAGCGCGCCCGAGTTGCGCACGCAGAACCGCTCGCCGACCCGTCCGCGCAGGAAGATCTCGCCGGACGTGGCGCCGTAGCCGATCACGTTGCCCGCGATGACCTGCCGTTCCGCGGCGAACGGCGCGTCCGGGTGCGGGCGGACGATGATCCGGCCACCGGACAGGCCCTTGCCGACGTAGTCGTTGGCGTCGCCGATCATCTCCAGCGTGATGCCGCGAGGCACGAACGCGCCCAGCGACTGGCCGGCCGAGCCGGTGAACGTCACGTGGATCGTGTCGTCGGGCAGGCCGTCACCGCCGAACCGCCGCGTCACCTCCGCGCCGAGCAGCGTGCCGACGGTGCGGTTGACGTTGCGCAGCGGCAGTTCCAGCCGCACCGGCCGCGCGTCCTCCAGCGCCGCGTCGGCGAGTTGGAGCAGCGTGCGGTCCAACGCCTGGGCCAGGCCGTGGTCCTGGTCGCGGACCTTGCGCTTGGCCGTGTGGTACGGCGTCTCGGGCACCTCGAACACCGGCGACAGGTCCAGCCCGGCCGCCTTCCAGTGCTCGATGGCCTCGTTGGTCTCCAACAGCTCGGCGTGGCCCACGGCCTCGTCGATGGTGCGGAAACCCAGTGACGCCAGCAGTTCCCGGACTTCCTGGGCGACGAAGTGGAAGAAGTTCACCACGTGGTCGGCCTGACCGGTGAAGCGCTTGCGCAGCTCCGGGTTCTGCGTGGCGATGCCGACCGGACAGGTGTCCAGGTGGCAGACCCGCATCATCACGCAGCCCTCGACGATCAGCGGCGCGGTCGCGAAACCGAACTCCTCCGCGCCGAGCAGGGCCGCGACCACGACGTCACGGCCGGTGCGCATGGCGCCGTCCACCTGCACGGTGATCCGGTCGCGCAAACCGTTGAGCAGCAACGTCTGCTGAGTCTCGGCCAGGCCGATCTCCCACGGCGTGCCCGCGTGCTTGAGCGAGTTCAACGGGGACGCGCCGGTGCCGCCGTCGTGGCCGGAGATCAGCACCACGTCCGCGTGCGCCTTCGCCACACCCGCCGCGACCGTGCCGACGCCGACCTCGCTGACCAGCTTCACGTGCACGCGGGCCTGCTCGTTGGCGTTCTTCAGGTCGTGGATCAGCTGCGCCAGGTCTTCGATCGAGTAGATGTCGTGGTGCGGCGGCGGGGAGATCAGGCCGACGCCCGGCGTCGAGTGCCGGGTCCGCGCGATCCACGGGTACACCTTGTAGCCGGGCAGCTGCCCGCCCTCGCCGGGCTTCGCGCCCTGCGCCATCTTGATCTGGATGTCGCTGGCGTTGACCAGGTACTCGCTGGTCACGCCGAACCGGCCGGACGCGACCTGCTTGACCGCCGACCGCCGCTCCGGGTCGTACAGGCGCTCCGGGTCCTCGCCGCCCTCACCGCTGTTGGACCGGCCGCCCAGCCGGTTCATCGCGATGGCCAGCGTCTCGTGCGCCTCCGCCGAGATCGACCCGTAGGACATGGCGCCGGTGTTGAAGCGCTTGACGATCGACGAGACCGGCTCGACCTCGTCGATCGGGATCGGCGTGCGACCCCCGTCCTTGAACGAGAACAGGCCGCGCAGCGTGCCGCCCATCCGGGCCAGCCGCTCCACCTCTTCGGTGTAGCGCCGGTAGACGTCCTGCTTGCCGGTCTTGGTGGCGTGCTGGAGCAGGAACACCGTCTCCGGCGAGAACAGGTGCAGCTCGCCCTCGCGGCGGTAGGCGTACTCGCCGCCCACTTCGAGCCTGCGGTGCACGCGGTCGGTCGGGTTGTCCGGGTGGGCGCGGCGGTGGCGCACCGCCACCTCCGCCGCCAGCACGTCCAGGCCCGCACCGCCGAGCTTGGACACCGTGCCGGTGAAGTACTCGTCCAGCAGGTCCTTGGACAGGCCGACGGCCTCGAACACCTGCGCCGCCGTGTACGCGCCGACGGTCGAGATGCCCATCTTCGACATGATCTTCAACGTGCCCTTGACCAGGGCCGTCACGTAGTTCCGCACCGCCTTGCGCGGCTCGATGCCGGTCACCGCGCCGGTGGCGATCAGGTCCTCGATCGTCTCGAACGCCAGGTACGGGTTCACCGCGGCGGCGCCGTAGCTCAGCAGCGCGGCCACGTGGTGCACCTCGCGGGCGTCACCGGTCTCCACGACCAGCGCCACGCGCAGCCGCTCCTTGGTGCGCACCAGGTGGTGGTGCACCGCGGACACCAGCAGCAGCGACGGGATCGGCGCCATCCGGTGGTCCGAGTCGCGGTCCGACAGCACCAGCGTGCGGGCGCCGTTCGCGATCGCCTCGGACGCCTCCCGGCGCACCCGCTCGATCGCCGCCGCCAACGCCGCGCCGCCACCGTCCACCTCGTACAGGCCGGACAGTACGGTGCACGCGAAGCCCGGCAGGTCGCCGTCGTCGTTGATGTGGATGAGCTTGGCCAGCTCGTCGTTGTCGATCACCGGGTAGGTCAGCTTGATGTGCCGGCAGCTGACCGGGCCCGGCTCCAGCAGGTTGCGCTCCGGGCCCATCACCCGCGACATGCTGGTGACGATCTCCTCGCGGATCGAGTCCAGCGGCGGGTTCGTCACCTGGGCGAAGTTCTGCGCGAAGTAGTCGTAGAGCAGCCGGGAGCGCTGCGACAGCGCCGCCACCGGGGTGTCGGTGCCCATCGAACCCAGCGGCTCCGCGCCCGTGGTGGACATCGGCGAGAGCAGGATGCGCAGCTCTTCCTCGGTGTAGCCGAACGTCAGCTGACGCCGCACCACGGCCTCGTGGCTCTGCTCGACGTGCTCGCGGTCGGCCAGGTCGGCCAGCTCCAGCAGGCCCGCGTGCAGCCACTCGTCGTACGGCAGTTCGCCGGCCAGCTTCGCCTTGACCTCGTCGTCCTCGACCAGGCGACCCTCGACCGTGTCGACCAGGAACATCTTCCCCGGCTGGAGGCGGCCCTTGGCCACCACCTGGTCCGGCGGCACGTCCAGCACACCGGTCTCCGAGGCCAGCACCACGCGGCCGTCGACGGTCTGCCACCAGCGGGCCGGGCGCAGACCGTTGCGGTCCAGCACCGCGCCGACCAGCGAACCGTCGGTGAACGTCACGCACGCCGGGCCGTCCCACGGCTCCATCAGGCTGGCGTGGAACTCGTAGAACGCGCGGCGCTTCGGGTCCATCGAGGTGTGGTTCTCCCACGCCTCCGGGATCATCATCAGCACCGCGTGCGGCAGGCTCCGGCCGCCCAGGTGCAGCAGTTCCAGCACCTCGTCGAAGCTCGCCGAGTCCGAGCCCTCCGGGTGGCAGATCGGGAACAGCCTGGTCAGGTCACCCGGGATCAGGTCGGACGCGAGCAGCGCCTCCCGGGCCCGCATCCGGTTGCGGTTGCCGCGCACGGTGTTGATCTCGCCGTTGTGCGCGACGTACCGGAACGGGTGCGCCAGCGGCCACGACGGGAACGTGTTCGTGGAGAAACGCGAGTGGACCAGGGCGATCGCGCTGGCCAGCCGCTCGTCACGCAGGTCCGGGAAGAACGCCGGCAGCTGGCCCGTGGTCAACATGCCCTTGTAGACGATCGTCCGGGACGACAGCGACGGGAAGTACGTGCCGACGTCCGCCGCCGCGCTCTCGTGCTCCACCCGCTTGCGCAGGGCGAACGTGAGCCGGTCCAGCTCGACGCCCTGCCGGCGGGTCTCGCTCGCCACCAGCAGCATCGCGAAGTGCGGCATCACCGAACGGGCGGTCGGGCCGACACCGGCGTGGTCGGGGGCGGTCGGCACATCGCGCCAGCCCAGGACCTCCAGGCCCTCCTCGACGGCGACCCGCTCGGCCAGCTCCACCGCCTTCGCGCGGTCCTCGGCGTCGGCGGGCAGGAACGCGATACCTGCCGCGTACGCGCCCGGCTCCGGCAACTCGAAGTCCAGCACGGCCCGCAGGAACGCGTCCGGCAGCTGCAGCAGGATCCCGGCGCCGTCGCCGCTGGTCGGTTCGGCGCCCGCGGCGCCACGATGTTCCAGGTTGGCCAGCGCGGTGAGCGCGTCGACGACGATGTCGTGCGAGCGCCGGCCCTTGATGTCGGCGACCATCGCCACACCGCAAGCGTCACGTTCCGCGGCGGGGTCGTAGAGCCCCTGCGGGGACGGGATGGCGGAGAAGATCACTGCGCAGACCTCCTTCGTCGTCCTTGGTGAAAGAACGAGTCCTCGTGTCCAGGTCCTGGAATCCGGGTGCTGGGCACGGGACGACGATGGCCCGCGTGTTGACGCGACTTTAACAGTCGCGAAACCGAACCACACCATCCTTCGGGTGATCTCGGTCGTCGATGCGTAACGATTCGGCCCGCTGGCGCGATACCGGGGCCGGCTTGTTACGCGCTGGTTAGCATAACTCCTTGACAGCTGGCGCGCGCGTCGGTGAGAGCTTGCGTACACGCAGGTGAGCCCCCGTGCCGTCGCCTGGCTGAGGGGAGAGGGCGACGACCCGGGGGCTCACGGCCAAGTGGCTCCTGCGGGTGGTTCTAACGGGTGGCGGCACCCACGGGCTCACGGTCCCCGGCATCGTCATCGTCGTCACCGTGCTGACGGTCCATCAGGGCGTCCACGTCGACCTGCGACGGGTTGTCCAGGACCTCGCGCAGCCGGGCCTGGTCCAACTGGCCCTGCCAGCGGGCCACCACGAGGGTGCCCACACCGTTGCCGATGACGTTGGTGATCGCCCGCGCCTCGGACATGAACCGGTCGATGCCCACGATCAGCGCGATGCCGACCGCCGGGATGGCGCTGTTCGCCTCGAACGCGCTCAGCGACGCCGCCAGCGTGACCAGACCCGCGCCGGTCACACCCGCCGCGCCCTTGCTGGCCAGCAACATGAACAGCAGCAGGCCGATCTGGGTGCCCAGACCCACCTCCACGCCCGTCGCCTGGGCGATGAAGATCGCGCCCATGGTCAGGTAGATGCAGGTGCCGTCCAGGTTGAACGAGTAGCCGGTCGGGATGGTCAGGCCGACCACCGACTTGTCCGCGCCCGCCGCCTCCAGCTTCACCAGCATCCGCGGCAGCACCGTCTCGGAGGACGACGTGCCGAGCACGATCAGCAGCTCGTCCTTGATGTAGCGGAGGAACTTGAAGATCGAGAACCCGGCGTACAGCGACACACCGCCGAGCACGACCAGGATGAACAGCAGGCACGTCGCGTAGAACGAGCCCATCAGCCAGGCCAGCTTGCCCAGGATCGAGCCGCCGAACTTGCCGATCGTGTAGGCGATGCCGCCGAACGCGCCGATCGGCGCCGCGTACATGACGATCTTGATGACGCCGAACATCACCTTGGAGAACGTGTCGAGGGCCGCCACGACCTTCTCGCCGCGCTTGCCCATGCCCGCCACGGCCACCGCGACCAGCACCGCGACCACCAGCACCTGGATGAGCTGACCGTCGGTGAACGCGCCGATGAACGACTTCGGCACCAGGCCGAGGATGAACCCGGTCACGCCCGTCTCGGCGTTCGCGGCGTCGGCCAGCGTCTTCTCCGCCGCGCCGTCGTTGATCGGGATCGACGGGCCGTGGTGGCCCGGCTTGACCAGGTTGACCACGACGAGACCGATGGCCAGGGCCGCCGTCGTCATCGCGGTGAAGTAGAGGATGGTCCGCAGCGCCAGGCCGCCCGCCTTGGCCAGGTTGCCCAGGCCCGCGATGCCGACCACGATCGTGCAGAAGATCGTCGGGGCGATGACCACCTTGACCAGCGCGACGAAGAAGTCGGCCATCCACTTCATGCCCGAGGCCTGTGCGGGGAAGGCATACCCGACGATCACGCCGAGGATGATCGACACCAGCACCCAGAAGTAGAGGTGCTTGTAGATCGGTTTCCGCTCACGGCTTTGTGCGCTGACCACGTCTCCTCCAAGGGGGACCATCTGCCTGACGGCGGTGGGGGTTGGTTGGTGATCCTGAGCACAGCCCGGCACCACGACAAGGAGCACGCCGGAAACTTCAGATCCCTCTGACGTAACGCCCCGTTCACTCGCTCGACGGGACTAGTCTGCTGACGTGCAGGTGTCCCGGCGCTCACTGCTGCTCGCCGCCGTGGCCGCGGGCGTTCCAGCCGGCCTGCCCGCCTGCACGTCCACCGGCACTCCGGTCATCGACGAGCTCGTGCTGGCCACCGGCCCGGCGGGCGCGGTGTTCCGCGAGGTGGGCGGCGCACTGGCGAAGGCCCTGGAAGATCAACTGCCGGGGACCCGGGTGCTGGTCCGGTCGACCGCGGCGTCGGTGGAGAACGTCCGACTGCTGCAGGAGGGCCAGGTCCACCTCGGACTGTCCTCATTGGATCCGCTGGAAGGCGCTCTGCTCAGCGCCGACGACCCCGGCGGCATCAGTGCCGTCGGGCGGCTCTACGACAGCTTCATGCAGATCGTGGTGCCCGCCGACTCGCCGGTGCGACGACTGGCCGACCTGGCCGGCCGCAGGGTGTCGTTCGGCCCGTCCGAGTCCGGGACGGAGTTCACCGCCACCCGCCTGCTGTCACTGCTCGGGGTACAGGTGGACGCACGCCGAATGGCCCACTCCGAGGCCGCGCGGCAACTGGTGAAAGGGTCGCTGGACGCGTTCCTCGCACTGACCGGCATCCCGACACCGGCGGTGACGGACATACTCGACGCGTTCCCCCTGCGCCTGCTCGAACTGCCCGACGAGGCGGTGCGCCTGGCCACCGACCACCCAGGTCCCTACATCCCGGCCACCATCCCCGCCACCACTTACGGCGACCTGGGCCCGTGCCGGACATTCGCCGTGCCGAACCTCCTACTGGCCCGCACAGCACTGCACGCCGATGTAGTAGAGATCGTGACCCGAACCGTTTTCACACAATCGGAACGAATCGTAGCCGGCCACGCCGAGGCCAGCCGGATAAACGTCCGAACCGGCATAGCCACAGGTCAGGTACCCTTGCACAAGGGCGCCGAACGCTGGTTCCGAGCCGTGAAACGGTGAACGGCACCCGACTATGCCCCACCCATCCCCACCCTCGCCACCCAACCGCCCCACAACCACCAAATCGAGCGAACCACCCGTGAATGGAAAGATTCACGGAAACTTTCCGCGCACCATTGACGTTGCCGGAATAGAAGGAGGCGGCACCACCGGCGGGCAGTAGGCCCCCACGGCACACAGCGCGGCCACACTGGCACTGACACACAGCCACACAGCGCGGCCGCACTGGCACTGGCACGGTCAGCGCACCACACGGTCAGCGCACAGTCCGCACACGCAAGCCGGACCGCACCAAGCCGGACAAGGCCCGCGCGGCGGGCGGCTCCGGCGCAGCGGGTGGTTCAGGCGCTGAGGCGGACCACGGCGTCCAGGCCGTGCGGCTTGGCGGGCAGCAGCTCCAGCTCGCCGCCTGCGGACTGGATCAGTTCGGCGCAGATCGCCAGTCCCAGGCCGGTGCCGGCGATGTTCTGGTGGCGTGGCGCGCGCCAGAAGCGGCTGATCGCGTCGGCGCGTTCCTGGTCGGACAGGCCGCCGCCGTCGTCGGTGACGTGCAGTTCGACCTGGCCGTCGGCGGTCCTCCCCCACACCTTCACGTGTGTGCCGCCGGAGAGGCGGATGGCGTTGCCGACGAGTTCGTCCAGGACGCTGCCCAGCCCGCCTGGGGGTTCCAGCACGCGGAGGCCGGGTGGGACGTCGACGTCCAGGGCCATGGCGCCGGCCAGGGCTCGCCAGCCGGGGACGTGGGTGGCGAGGAGGTTGTCGACGTCGACCGGTTCGGCGGCGGAGGCGCTGTCCAGGCGGGTCGCGGCCAGGAGGGTGTCCAGGACGCGGCCCATTTCCTCGGCTTCGTCCACGGCGATGCTTTGTGCCTCGCGGCCGGCTTCGCCGGTGACGTACGGGGCCATGTTGTCCACTGCCAGGCGGAGGCTGGCCAGGGGGTTGCGGAGTTGGTGGGAGGCGTCCGAGACGAACGCGCGTTGTCTGCGGAGGGCGCGGCTCACGACGTCGACCATGGCGTTGAAGCTGGCGGCCAGTCTGCGGAGTTCGGGTGGGCCGCCGAGTTCGTCGGCGCGGGCGTCCAGGTGGCCGCCGGCGACGGCCGCGGTGGCCTCGTCGAGTTTGCGGACGGGGCGCAGGACCCAGCGGGACATCGGCCAGGCGACCGCGACCACGCCGAGCATGGGGATGAGGCCGATCAGGGCCAGCACGCCCCATTGGCGCAGGATCGCGGATCTGAGGCCGTCGGTCGGGGAGATCGTCACGACGGCCGCCACCACTTCGCTGTCACGGCCCACCGGTTCGACCACGACCAGGTTCGCCTGCTCCCACGGCCACACCGACGGGTCGGTTTCGCCGCGGAAGCCGACGAGCGCCTCCTTGAGGCCCGTGGTCACTTGCGGATCGTTCAACGGGAACGGCTCGCGCGAGGACGCGACCAGTCCGCCGTCGGTTCCCACCAGGGCGGCCGAGATGCCGTAGAGCTGGTCGTAGCGGTGCAGTTCCTCGCGCAGCGCGGTGAGCCTGCCGGACGCCAGGGCGTTCTCGGCCAGTGAGGCGAACCGGCTGGCGTCGCTCAAGCGGTCCAGGTAGGTCTCCTGGCTCTCGCGTTGCACGACGGCGAACGCGAGCGGCACGCCCAGGGCGGCCACCAGGGCTACCAAGAGCGGCACGATGAGGACCAGCAGGCGGCGCAGCACGCGAAGGCAACCTTCCGAGATGACGTGCGTCTCACTTTCGCGGGCTGTTCGGTCCGCGAGAAGGGGGAATCAGCATGTTACGCAAGGTTGCACTGTTACTCGTGGCGCTGACCGCCGTCGCGGTGGTGGCGCCGGTCATGTCGGCTTCCGCCGCACCGGCCGTGTGCGCGCCGGTGGACTGGGGGTCGGGGCCGAAGGTGGCGTGGCCGGCCTCGACCGGGCAGTTGACGAACATCCGGGCGGGGCGGCAGGAGTGCTACGACCGGCTGGTGTTCGACTTCACCGGTGTGAACGACGGCTATTACGTGCAGTACGTGCCGGAGGTGACCCATGAGGGGTCGGGCAAGCCGGTGCCGTTGCGCGGTGACGGGAAGTTGCAGATCACGGTGCACTCGCCGGCCTACGACGGGAACGGCAACCCGACCTACACCTACCCGAACGCGGCCGAACTGGTGGACGTCACCGGTTTCCAGACGTTCCGGCAGGTCGCGTGGGCCGGGTCGTTCGAGGGGCAGACGACGGTGGGGCTCGGTGTGCGTGCCCTGCTGCCGTTCCGGGTGTTCACGTTGCCCGGCCGGGTCGTGGTGGACGTCGCGCACGTGTGGTGATCGGTCGGCGGGTGTGGTGATCCGCGGTCAGGTGTGGGCTGCCACCCGGTAGCCCACACCCCGGATCGTCTCGATGCGCAGGGCGTCGCCGAGTTTGCCGCGCAGTGCGGCGATGTGGGTGTCCAGCGTGCGTGACGGCGCCTCCCAGTGCGCCTGCCACACCTGGTCCACGATCAGGTCGCGGCTGACGACCGTGCCCGCCCGGCCGACGAGCAGGGCGAGCAGGTCGAATTCCTTGCGGGTCAGGATCACCGGTTCGCCGTTGATCCTGGCTTCGCGGCCGGCCGGGTCCAGGGTGAGCGGGCCGAGGGTGATCTGGTGCTCGACTTCGGCGGCCCGTGCGGAGCGGGTGCGCCTGAGCACTGCTTCTATGCGGGCGAGCAGTTCGGCGGTGCCGAACGGCTTCACGACGTAGTCGTCCGCGCCCAGGCGCAGGCCGAGGACCCGTTCCCGTTCCTCGCCGCGCGCGGTGACGGTGATGATCGCGGTGCCGGTGCGGTGGCGGAGTTCGCGCAGCACGTCGAGGCCGTCGCCGTCGGGCAGGCCGAGGTCGAGCAGCACGACGTCAGCCGGGGGTGCGGTCAGTGCTGCGGCGGCGGTGCCCACCCGGTGGACTTCGTAGCCCGCGTGCCGGAGTGCGGTGAGCAGACCACGCGCCACCCGGTCGTCATCTTCGACGACGAGGATGCGCATGGCTCCTACTGGTCCGGCTTGTCGCCGGTGTCCGTGGGCTTGTCGGGTGCGGTCTTCGTGTCGGGGACGGTCGTCGCCTCGTCGTCGACGGCGGCGGTGTCGTCGGTGCCGTCACCGTCGGTTTCGGGTTTCGGTTCGTCGGGGTCGGTGCGCACGATGACCTCGCGGTCGCCCTTCTTCGCGGCCAGCACGAAGTAGACGATCGCGCCGAGGAACACGACGACGGACGTGATCACGTTGATCCGCAGTCCGAACACCTCGGTGGCCGGGTCGGTGCGCATGAGCTCGATCCAGAACCGGCCGGCCGTGTAGCCCGCGACGTACAGCGCGAACACCCGTCCGTGACCCAGTCGGAACTTGCGGTCGGCCCACACGATCAGCAGCGCGACGCCGACGTTCCACAGCAGTTCGTAGAGGAACGTCGGGTGCACGATCTCGATCGGCGTGTGGTCCAGCGCCACGCCGCCCAGGTCGTCCTTGAAGCCGGTGGCCGGATCGACCCGCTCGTAGATCTCCAGACCCCACGGCAGCGTGGTGGGACCGCCGTACAGCTCCTGGTTGAAGTAGTTGCCGAGGCGGCCGACGGCCTGCGCCACGACGATGCCGGGCGCCAGCGCGTCCGCCATCGCGGGCAGCGGGATGCCCTTGCGCCGACACCCGATCCACGCGCCCACACCACCCAGTGCGATGGCGCCCCAGATGCCCAGGCCGCCGTTCCAGATGGCCAGTGCCTCCAGCGGGTTGCGGCCCTCACCGAAGTACTTCGGGTAGTCCGTCGCCACGTGGTAGAGCCGACCGCCGACCAGCCCGAACGGGACGGCGTAGACGGCGATGTCGGTGACTTCGCCCTTCAATCCGCCTCGGGCGACCCAGCGCCGTTCACCCCACCAGATCGCCAGGATGATGCCGAGGATGATGCACAGCGCGTAGGCGCGGAGCGGGATCGGTCCCAGTTGCCACACACCCTGGTCGGGGCTGGGGATCGTCGCGAGGTAAGTCGTCACCACGGCCACCACCGTAGTGGGTGTACCCATCCGTCCTAGAGGGACAGCTCGATTGTTACCGGGAAGGGTCGTTCGAGCTTCAGCACGCCGTCCTCACTGCGAGCGATCTCGACGTACTCCCCTGCCTTCAGTTCGAACAACGTCGCGGCGGCCACGGCATCCTTCGGGTCTACGACCAGGTAGAACGGCACACCGGCCTCGGCGTAGAGCTTCCGCTTCAGCACGAGGTCGTTGAACTTGTTGCTTGGCGACAACACCTCGCCGGCCAGCAGTAGATCCGCCACCGGCAGCAGCAGGCCGTCTTCGCCTGCCACGTTCACGGTGAAGTCGGCGATGAGCATCCGCGTGTCGGACACCTCGAGGTTGAGCCCGGCGATCGCCTCCAGGCCAGGAGGACAGGCAGCGTGGAGAGCCTCCGTGATACGGGAAGCGAGCCGCTGGTGTCGAACCGTGCCACCCGGGCTCATGAGCAGCGATCCGTCGACGAGCTCGACCCGCTGCAGTGTTTCCTCGGGGAGTGCCATGACGTCGTCCAACGTCCATGGGCCGTCGTGGTCCAGCAATGGGTGCGAATACTCGTAGTCGGCCGGCATCGCCATGCGACATCACCTCCGGAGACAGCCCGACGCAGGCCAGTGTGGCACGCCGGGTCGGGAGCGGGCTTGATCATGTGCCCACTGTGCCGACGCACACCGACAAAATCGAGGCGTCAAGGCCCTCGAACGGAGTAGTTCACTCGAACGTGCGTACTAAACAGCCGCAGCAGCTTGGCGCACCCCGGTGGCCAACTCTTCGGTCAGGGCCGCGACCGTGTCGTCCTGCACGGCGGACACGAAGGCGGAGCCCACGATCACGCCGTCCGCGAACGCCGCCAGTTCCGCCGCCTGGGCGCCGTTGCGCACGCCCAGGCCGACGCCGATCGGCATGTCCGTGTGCTCACGCACGCGCTTGACCAGCGCCGGAGCGGCCGACGAGACGACATCGCGGGCGCCGGTCACGCCCATCACCGACGTCGCGTAGAGGAAGCCGCGGGACGACCGCGCGGTCAGGCCGATGCGCTCCTCGGTGGACGACGGCGCGACCAGGAAGATCCGGTCCAGGTCGTGCGCGTCCGTGGCCGCGATCCACTCCGCGCCCTCGTCGGGCACGAGATCAGGCGTGATCACGCCGAGCCCGCCGGCCGCCGCCAGATCGCGCGCGAACCGGTCCGCCCCGTACGCCAGCACCGGGTTCCAGTACGTCATCACGACCGCACGCCCACCGGCCGCCGCCACGGACTCGACCACGCCGAACAGGTCCCGCACCCGGAACCCGCCGCGCAACGCCTGCTCGGCGGCGCGCTGGATGGTCGGCCCGTCCATCACCGGGTCGGAGAACGGCAGGCCGACCTCCACCAGGTCGCACCCGGACGACACCATCGTCCGCAGCACGTCCTTCGAGCCCTCCACCGACGGGTAGCCGGCGGGCAGGTACCCGATCAGGGCTGCCCGCGACTCGGCCCGACAAGCCGAGAAGAGCGAAGAGAGCCTGCTCACGACTCCACCCCCAGCCCGAACCACTTGATCGCGGTGTCCATGTCCTTGTCGCCGCGACCGGACAGGTTCACCAGGATCAACCCCTCCGGTCCCAGCTCGCGTCCCAGCACCAGGGCGCCGGCCAGGGCGTGCGCCGACTCGACCGCCGGGATGATGCCTTCTTCCCGTGACAGCAGCGCGAACGCCTCCATCGCCTGGGCGTCGGGCACCGGCCGGTACTCGGCCCGCCCGGTGTCCTTCAGGTGGGCGTGCTCGGGCCCGACGCCGGGGTAGTCCAAGCCGGCCGAGATGGAGTGCGCCTCGGCGATCTGCCCGTCGGAGTCCTGCAGGACGTAGGACATCGCGCCGTGCAGCGAGCCGGGCGTGCCGGCGGTCAACGTCGCGCCGTGCCGGGCGGTGTCGATGCCGTCACCGCCGGGCTCCAGGCCGACCAGCCGCACGGACGGGTCGTCGATGAACCCGTGGAAGATGCCGATGGCGTTGGACCCGCCGCCGACGCACGCGGCGACGACGTCGGGCAGCCGGCCGGCCTTCTCCAGGATCTGCTCACGGGCCTCGATGCCGATGATCCGGTGGAAGTCGCGCACGAGCACCGGGAACGGGTGCGGCCCGGCGGCGGTGCCGAGCAGGTAGTGCGTGTCGTCGACGTTGGCGACCCAGTCGCGCAGCGCCTCGTTGATGGCGTCCTTCAGGGTGCGGGAGCCGTTCGTCACGGGGATGACCCGCGCGCCGAGCAGCCGCATCCGGGCCACGTTCAGCGCCTGCCGCTCGGTGTCGACCTCGCCCATGTAGACGACGCACTCAAGCCCCATCAGGGCGCAGGCGGTGGCGGTGGCCACGCCGTGCTGGCCTGCGCCGGTCTCGGCGATGACCCGCTTCTTGCCCATCCGCTTGGTGAGCAGCGCCTGGCCCAGCACGTTGTTGATCTTGTGCGAGCCGGTGTGGTTGAGGTCCTCGCGCTTGAGGAACACCCGTGCGCCGCCCGCGTGGGCGGCGAACTTGGGCGCCTCGGTGAGCAGCGAGGGGCGTCCGGCGAAGTCGCGCAGCAGCCGGGCGAACTCGTCCAGGAACTCCGGATCGACCCGCGCCTTCTCGTAGAACGCGGCGAGTTCGTCCACGGCGGCGATGAGCGCTTCCGGCATGAACCGGCCGCCCCACGGCCCGAAGTGGCCCCGCTCGTCCGGGTCGTGGGGTGTCGGAGCCAACTGGCCGCGCGACATGCGCACTCCTCCTACCGGTTCTTACCGGTTCTTACCGGCTGGGCCGGGGACACGCCGGGTGGGAACCCGCGGTCACCAGCTTGTTCACCGCGACCTTGGGGTCGCCGCTCGTCACCAGGCTCTCGCCGACCAGCACCGCGTCGGCGCCCGCGCCCGCGTACGCCATCAGGTCGCCCGGCCCGGTGACCCCGGACTCGGCGATCTTGATGGTGTCGAAGGGCAGGCCGGGCGCGATCCGCCCGAAGACGTCCTTGTCCACTTCCAGGGTGTGCAGGTTGCGGGCGTTCACGCCGATGACGCTCGCCCCCGCCTCCAGCGCGCGGTCGGCCTCCTCGGCCGTGTGCACCTCGACCAGCGCGGTCATGCCCAGCGACTCGACCCGGTCGAGCAGCGAGACCAGCGCGTTCTGCTCCAGGGCGGCCACGATCAGCAGCACCAGGTCCGCGCCGTGCAGGCGCGCCTCGTGCACCTGGTAGGGGCTGACGATGAAGTCCTTGCGCAACAGGGGGACGCCCACCGCCGCGCGCACCGCGTCGAAGTCCGCCAGGGACCCGCCGAAGCGGCGCTGTTCGGTCAGCACGCTGATCGCCCGCGCGCCGCCGAGCTCGTACTGCGCGGCGAGTTCCGCGGGCTCCGGGATCTCGGCCAGCGCGCCCTTGGATGGGCTGCGCCGCTTGACCTCGGCGATGACGCCGACACCCGGTCCGCGCAGGATCGACATCACGTCCTGCGGCGGCGGCACCTTGGCCGTCTTCTCCCTGAGCACGTCGAAGGGCAGTGCCGCCTCGCGCACGGCGAGGTCCTCGCGGACGCCTTCGATGATCGACTCGAGCACGGTCATCCGAGCACCTCGCCCGACTCCGTCAGGCCTTCCGGTTCAGTCGCAAGCTCCCGCACGTCATGTACCCCTTCCCGCCACGAGGATGCTAACCCCGCCCTGAACCCCGTCCGGCCACCGGGTAGTCCCGTTCGCGCTGATGGCCGGGGTTCTTGCGAGCCGACGTGCGCAAACGTGCGGGACCCGCCGGTCCGCCGGCCGGCGTCGCGTGATCAGTCCCGATCCGTGGGATCGTCGCCGCGTTCCAGCGCGTTCCACAGCTCTCGCTCGGGATCGGCGGTCCGCTTGGCCGCGCCGGGTGTCTGGTAGCCGCCTCCCAAGCGGGGCATGGACGAACCGCGCACGACGAGCAGCGCACCGGCCGCGACCACGAGCAACGCGCCCGCGAACACCAGGCCGCGGCCGAGGACCGGCCCGTCGGTTCCCACTGCTTGGAACGCCGCCACGCCGCCCGCGAGGAGCACCACGACGCCGAGGACGCGCCGGACCCAGCCGCTCAGCGCCACCACGGCGGCGATCGCGGCCAGGCACAGCAACGCCAACGGCGTCAGTGCGGGCACGACTTCCGCGCCGCTACGGTCCGCCGAAGCGTCCCAGGTGATCCCCGAAGCGCCCCACAACGCCACCGCGCCGAGCAGCAGCAGCGCCACCACGATCCACAGTGGACGCCTGTCCGGCCGCACGCCGGGCGCGGGCACCTCAGACACGGGCCGGGTCCACCGCCGTGGTCATGGTCTGCGCGGTGGCGATCGCCGACAGCACCGCACCCGCCTTGTTCAGGCACTCGTTGTCCTCGGCGACCGGGTCGGAGTCGGCCACGATGCCGCCGCCCGCCTGCACGTACGCCACGCCGTCGCGCACCAGGGCGGTCCGGATGGCGATGGCGGTGTCCGCGTCGCCGGCGAAGTCCAGGTAGCCGACCACGCCGCCGTACAGGCCGCGCCGGGTCGGTTCCAGTTCCTCGATCAGCTCCATCGCGCGCGGTTTCGGCGCGCCGGACAGGGTGCCGGCCGGGAAGCACGCCGCGACCGCGTCGAACGCCGTCTTGCCCTCGGCCAGTTCGCCGCTGACCGTGGACACGATGTGCATGACGTGGCTGTACCGCTCGACCTTGAAGAAGTCGACCACGGTCACCGAACCCGGCTTGCACACCCGGCCCAGGTCGTTGCGGCCCAGGTCGACCAGCATCAGGTGCTCGGCGCGTTCCTTGTGGTCGGCCAGCAGGTCCTTCTCCAGCAGGGCGTCTTCCTCCTCGTCGACGCCACGCCACCGGGTGCCCGCGATGGGGTGAGTGGTGGCCTTGCCGTCGCGCACGGTCACCAGCGACTCGGGGCTGCACCCGACGATGTCGAAGTCTTCCAACCGCAGCAGGTACATGTACGGGCTGGGGTTGGACGTGCGCAGCACGCGGTAGATGTCCAGCGGGTCGGCGGTGGTGCGCATCTCGAACCGCTGCGACAGCACGACCTGGAACGCCTCACCGGCGCGGATGGCCTCCTTGGCCTTCTCCACCACCGCGTAGTGCTCCTGCTGGGACCGGCGGCGGACGAACTCCGGCTTCGGTCGGGCGAACACCGCGATCGTGGGCGGCGCCGCGCTGTGCAGGTCGTGCGTCATCCGGTCGAGGCGGGCCACCGCGTCGTCGTACGCCGCGTCCACCCGTTCCGGTGAATCGTCCCAGTTGATGGCGTTGGCGATGAGCGTGACGGTGCCCTCGTGGTGGTCCAGCGCGGCCAGGTCGGTGGCCAGCAGCATGACCAGCTCGGGCACCTTCAGGTCGTCCTCGGCCAACGACGGCAGCCGCTCCAGCCTGCGCACGGCGTCGTAGCCGATGTAGCCGACCATGCCGCCGGTCAGCGGCGGCAGACCGGGCAGCGGGTCGGTGCGCAGCACCTCGATGGTCTCCCGCAACGCCACCAGCGGGTCGCCGCCCTCGGGCAGGCCGACCGGGTGCGGTCCCTGCCAGAACGCCTCACCGCCGGTCGCGGTCAGCGAGCCCGCGCTGCGCGCGCCGACGAACGACCAGCGCGACCAGGAGCGGCCGTTCTCGGCCGACTCGAACAGGAACGTGCCGGGACGGTCCGCCGCGAGTTTGCGGTACAGGCCGACCGGTGTCTCCGCGTCCGCCAGCAGCCGCCGCACCACCGGGATGACCCGTCGTTGGGCCGCCAGCTCGCGGAACTCCTCGCGCGTGGGGCTGACCTCGCCCAGACCCGCGCCTGCACCGATGACGCTCACCATGGGCGACATTGTGCCGGTTGTCCCAGCCGTGCCCGCACCGGCGGTCTGGACCCCCGGTATTTCATCGCGCGTTGAAAAAGCGCGGGCCATCACCCATGATGATGGCGTGAACCAGAGCCCGGACCAAACCGAACCCAAGCGCCGCGGCCGACGGGCGGGCGGCGAGGACACCAAGGCCGCGCTGCTGGCCGCGGCCCGCGAGGTGTTCGTCGAACGCGGCTACGAGGGTGCGACGGTGCGGTCCATCGCCGCGCGGGCCGGCGTGGACGCGGCGATGGTCAACCACTGGTTCGGCGGCAAGGAAGGGCTGTTCGCCAAGGCCGTGCTCCAGGTGCCGGTCGACCCGAACGCGCTGGTGGAACGGTTGCTCGACGGCCCGGTCGAGGAGATCGGCGAACGGATCGTGCGCAACTTCCTCGGCGTGTGGGACCCCATCGGCGGCGGCCAGTTCGCCGCGCTGGTGCGCAGCGTGACCTCGCACGAACAGGTCGCCGATGTGCTGCGCGGCTTCTTCGTGCAGACCCTGCTGAAGCGGCTCACCTCGCACATCGACGCGCCGGACGCCGAGTTCCGCGCGACCCTGCTGGCCAGCCAGATCTTCGGCATGGGCATGGCGCGGTACGTGATCAGGCTGGAGCCGTTCGCGTCGGCGGACGTGGACACGATGGTCAAGGCCATCGCGCCGAACCTCCAGCGCTACCTCACCGGGGACATCGACTGAGACTCGACCGAGGCCCGGTCGGGCTCGGCCAGGACGTCAGCCGAGCAGCACGTCCGAGTCGAAGCAGGTCGCGTCGCCGGTGTGGCAGGCCGCGCCGACCTGGTCCACGACCAGCAGCAGGGTGTCGCCGTCGCAGTCCAGCCGCACCTCGTGCACGTACTGCGTGTGCCCGGACGTCTCGCCCTTCACCCACAGCTGCTGCCGGCTGCGCGAGTAGTACGTGGCACGGCGGGTGGTGAGCGTGCGGTGCAGGGCCTCGTCGTCCATCCACGCCACCATCAGCACCTCCCCGGTGCCGCGCCGCTGCGCCACGGCGCACACCAGGCCGTCGGCGGTGCGCTTGAGCCGGGACGCGATGGACGGGTCGAGCGTGCTGGTCACCGCTGTCCTCCGAGGAAGTGGATCCGGGCCGGGCGGGTGTTGAGCAGCACCACGGCGAAGACGTGCGCGGCGGACAGCACACCGGACACCACGCGGATCCACACCGGACCCTGGTTGAGCACGGCGAGCAGGTGGATCAGCGCCACCAGGCCGAACAGGAACGCGGCGGTCAGCCGGGCCGGGCGCAGGCCCGCCACCAGGCCGCCCACCGCCAGCAGCTCCAACGCCGCGACGATCACCGGGAACCTGATCCAGGCGGCGTCGTCCTCGACCTGCCACTGGATCAGACCCATCAGGACGAACAGCAGGCCACCGGCCGCGCCGATCAGGGACGCGAAGAACGCTTCGGTGGGCGCGTTGCGCGGCTTGAGCATCAGCGCACCACCACGCCCGCGTCGCGCAGGCCGCGCTTCACCTCGCCGATCCGCAGCGTGCCGAAGTGGAAGACGCTGGCCGCGAGTACGGCGTCCGCGCCCTCGGCCACGGCGGGCGGGAAGTGCTCCACCGCGCCCGCGCCGCCGCTGGCGATCAGCGGCACGTCGACCACCTTGCGGGTCAGCCGGATCAGCTCCAGGTCGAACCCGGCCTTGGTGCCGTCGGCGTCCATGGAGTTCAGCAGGATCTCGCCGACGCCCAGCTCCTGGCCCCGCGCGGCCCACTCGACCGCGTCGATGCCGGTGCCCTTGCGGCCGCCGTGCGTGGTCACCTCGAACCCCGAGGGCGTCGGCTGCTCGCCCTCCGGCACGCGCCGGGCGTCCACGGACAGCACGATGCACTGGGCGCCGAAGCGGCGGGACAGCTCGCCCAGCAGCTCCGGCCGGGCGATCGCGGCTGTGTTCACGCTCACTTTGTCCGCGCCCGAGCGCAGCAGCTTGTCCACGTCGTCCGCGCTGCGCACGCCACCGCCCACGGTCAGCGGGATGAACACCTGCTCCGCGGTGCGCCGGACCACGTCGAACGTGGTCTCGCGGTCGCTGGAGGACGCCGTCACGTCGAGGAACGTCAGCTCGTCCGCGCCTTCGGCGTCGTAGGCCCGCGCCAGCTCGACCGGGTCGCCCGCGTCGACGAGGTTGGTGAAGTTCACGCCCTTCACCACCCGACCCCGGTCGACGTCGAGGCAGGGGATCACGCGCACCGCTACTGACATGGGTAAAAGCCTATCGCGGGCGCCCCGCGCGGCCGGCTCCCCCAGGGGGTGGGACACGCGCGGCGACGTAGGACACGCCGATGGGTAGAGACGTGGGGCCGAAAGTGTGGTTCACTATTGGAGGTCGCAAGTTTTGTGTTCGTGTCATCCACGCTCGCGAAACGCGTTTGAGCGTGTGATTCCTCAGGGTCAGCGTTTGGACCGGCCCCAGCGGGTGCGTTCGCCCCGTTGGTAGCTGTATGAGGAGTAAAAGCATGGCGCAGGGCACCGTGAAGTGGTTCAACTCGGAGAAGGGCTTCGGCTTCATCTCCCCCGAGGACGGTGGCGCGGACGTGTTCGTCCACTACTCGGAGATCCAGAGCGGCGGCTACCGCAGCCTGGAAGAGAACCAGCGCGTGAGCTTCGATGTCGGCCAGGGCGCTAAGGGCCCGCAGGCCACCAACGTGACGGTCATCTGACCTGAGCGTGGCTGAAGAGCCCCGTTCCCCTCGTGGGAGCGGGGCTCTTTCGCGTGTCCACGGCGTCTAGCGTTCCCGGTATGGATCTCGCAGCCGGGAGGTACCTGTTGTTGACCACCTACCGCAAGAACGGCACCGCCGTGCCGACACCCGTCTGAGTGGCCAGTGAGGGCGACACGATGTACGCGTGGTCCGCCGCCGACGCGGGCAAGGTCAAGCGCATCCGCCGCAGCGGCGAGGTCGAGGTCGGGCCGTGCGACTTCAAGGGCAACCCCACCGGCGAGCAGGTCCCGGCCACCGCCCGGCTGCTCGACCAGGCCGACAGCGACCGGGTCCGGTCCCTCATCGCGAAGAAGTACGGCGTCATGGGCAGGCTCACCCTGCTCGGCAGCCGCATCCGACGGGGCCGCGAGGGCACGGTCGGCATCGAGATCAAGGCGTCAACCCGAAGTTGACCCGCAGGCCCGCGTCAACCTAGAGTTGACGGGTGGTCACCGCTCCGGTCCAGCTCACGGACCTCATCGTCACCGTCGCGTCGGAACACCCCGACGTGCTGGGCAGGCTGGCCGCCGCCGTGGAGCTGAGCGGCCAGCTCGACGAGCTGGGCGACCACCTCATCGGCCACTTCGTGGACGAGGCGCGGCGCGCGGGCGCGAGTTGGACCGACATCGGCGAGAGCATCGGCGTCACCAAGCAGGCCGCGCAGAAGCGGTTCGTGCCCAAGGAGTCGCCGGACCTCAAGCCGAGCTTCGACCGCTACACCGACCGGGCGCGGCGGGTCATCGTGCTGGCCCGGCACCACGCCCGGTTCAGCGAGCACATCGGCACCGAGCACCTGCTGCTCGGTCTGCTGGACGAGTCCGGTGGGCTGGCCGCGAAGACGATCGCCAAGCTGGAAGCCGCCGAGGGCACCACGCGGATGGCCGTGCTCAACGAGCTGGACGGCACGGTCCGGCAGCGGCCCGAGCAGCAGCCGTTCACCACGCACTGCAAGAAGGCGCTGGAACTGGCTGTGCGCGCGTCACTGCGCCACGGCCACCACTTCGTGGGCACCGAGCACCTGCTGCTCGGCCTGCTCGCCGAGGGCGAGGGCACCGCGGCCAAGGCCCTGGCCAGCACGGGCGTGACCTGGGAGGCCGCGGACGCCTACGTCGTCCGGGAGATCAAGGACGCGATCAGCCGCGCACAGCGGCAAGTGCCTCCGGGAGCGTGAACGCGCCCGCGTAGAGCGCCTTGCCCACGATCGCGCCCTCCACGCCGTCGCGGACCAGCCCCGACAACGCGATCAGGTCGTCCACACTGGACACGCCACCGGAGGCGATCACCGGCGCGTCGGTGCGCGCGCACACCTCGCGCAGCAGGTCCACGTTCGGGCCCTGGAGCGTGCCGTCCTTGCCCACGTCCGTGACGACGTAGCGGGCGCAGCCGTCGCGGTCCAGCCGCTCCAGCACCTCCCACAGGTCGCCGCCGTCCTTCGTCCAGCCGCGCGCGGCCACCCGGTGGCCCTGCTCGGTGATCCGCACGTCCAGGCCGACCGCGATCTTCTCGCCGTGCTCGGCGACGACCTTCGCGCACCACACCGGGTCCTCCAGCGCGGCCGTACCCAGGTTCACCCGCGCGCAGCCGGTGGCCAACGCCGCCGCCAGCGACGCGTCGTCGCGGATGCCACCGGACAGCTCCACCTGCACGTCCAGCTCGCCGACCACGCGGGCCAGCAAATCGCGGTTGCTGCCGCGGCCGAACGCGGCGTCGAGGTCGACCAGGTGCACCCACTCGGCGCCGTCGCGCTGCCACGCGAGGGCGGCGTCCAACGGGTCGCCGTACGAGGTCTCGGTACCGGCCTCGCCTTGAACCAGTCGAACGGCCAGGCCGTCGGCCACGTCAACAGCCGGGAGCAGCGTGAAAGTCACGCGAACAGCCTAGTTGAAGCTCTTGACCCAGTTCTCCAGCAGGTGCGCGCCCGCGTCGCCGGACTTCTCCGGGTGGAACTGGGTGGCCCACAGCGGCCCGTTCTCCACCGCCGCGACGAACTCGTCACCGCCGTGCTCGGCCCACGTCACCAGCGGCGCCTTGAGCGTGCCGGAGGAGGAGTCCAGCTCCCACTCGCGCACCCCGTAGGAGTGCACGAAGTAGAACCGGGTGTCCGGGTCGAGACCGGCGAACAGCCTGGTGTCCTCGGGCGCGCGGACCGTGTTCCAGCCCATGTGCGGCACGACCGGGGCCTCCAGCCGCTCCACCGTGCCGGGCCACTCGCCGCAGCCCTCGGTGAGCACCCCGTGCTCGATGCCCCGCTCGAACAGGATCTGCATACCGACGCAGATGCCCAGCACCGGACGTCCGCCGGCGAGCCGCCGGCCGATGAGCCGGCCGCCCTTGATCGAGTCGAGCCCTGCCATGCACGCCGCGAACGCGCCGACACCGGGCACCACCAGGCCGTCGGCGTCGAGTGCGGCGCGATGGTCGGCCGTCACCTCCACGTCGGCGCCAACGCGCTGGAGCGCGCGTTCGGCGGAGCGGATGTTGCCGAATCCGTAGTCCAACACAACGACTCGAGGCACCTGGTCAGCGTACTGTGTTGGATTGCCGCTGCTCCGCAGACGGCGGGCTCGGTCGCCTGGAAGTCGACCTCGCGGGGTGGGCGCGTTAAGGGCAGAGGCGACCTCAGGTGGTCAGGTCAAGCCTCCGCCCTGGGTGACGGGGACCACGGGCAGGACCGTGTTGATGGGCAGGCCGGCCCGGTCGGGCAGGGCGGTCACCCACGTGTCGGCGCGGCCCTCGTCGACCAGGGCGCGGACCTCGGCGACGTCGGCGGGCAGGTCGGCGGGGCGTGGCCGGGCGTCCAGCCGCCACCAGCGGAGCAGGCCGACCAGTCGCCGGGCCGACCCCGTCGACCCGGCCCGCTCACCGTCGGTCCACACCTCGGCGCCGGGTGACCAGCGCAGCAGCAGCGCCGCCGCGCCGGTCTCCCGGACCTGCTCGGCCAGCCTGGAGGCCGCCGCGAACCCGATCTGCCTGCGCGGCAGCAGCACCGTCCCGGACGCCACCGGGACCAGGGCGGCCGGGCCCGCGGCCGCGCGGTGCAGGTTCAGCTGCAACCCCGCGGTCGGCGCGGGTGTCCAGATCAGGGTTCTCGGCGCGCTCACAGGCAGAGATCATGCCGCAGCGGCCGAGTGGCCGAACATCCGACGCACGGCCGCGGCGATGCCGAGCACGTCGAGGTCGTGCGCCGAATCGTGGTCCTCGGCGGTGCCGTAGGCGCGCAGTTCGGCATCCCGCCGCACGCCCAGGGACCGCAGCCGGTGCGGCACGTCGGCCAGCGCCTCGGCCGCGAGGTGCGCGGACGTGCCCTCCAGGTAGGGCTCGACCAGCAGCACGTCCGCCTGATCGGCCCGGTGCACCGCGGCCTGGAGGCCGGCCGCGTCGAACGGCCGGACGGTGGTCGCGTAGAGCACGGTCACGTCCACGTCCCGGCTGGCCTCCAGCACGGTGTCCAGCATCGGCCCGACCGCAACCACCACGCCCTGCCGGCCGCGCCGCACCTCGGTGAACCCCTCGATCACCGGGTGCGGGGCGGCGTTGTGCCGCAGCGACAGCCGGACGTAGATCCGGTCGTCGCCGGCCAGGGCGGCCCGGATGATCGGCTCGACCTCGGCCGGGTGGCCGGGCACCCGCACGGTCCAGCCCGGCAGGGTGTCGAACAGGGCCACGTCGCCGGGCGCCTGGTGCGTGCGACCCCACGCCGGGTCGTCGTAGGAGCCGCCGATGCTGACCAGCACCCCGCCCACGTCCTGGTGGCCGAAGTCCAGCTTGATCTGCTCGAACGGTCGCTCGACCAGGAACGGCGCGTAGGTGTGCACCACGGGCCGCATCCCGCTCAACGCCAGCCCGCTGCCGACGCCGACCAGTGCCTGCTCCCGGATGCCGACGTTGAACACCCGTTCGTGCGGTGCGAACGCGTCCCGCGAGATCTCCGCCAGCACGACCGCCACCCGCGGGTCGTACCGCATCACGTCCTCGACGGTGTCCACGAACACCTGTCGCATCGAAGTCATCGCTCCCCCTTGCCGATCTCCGCCACCACGACCAACGGCCGGCCGGTGTGGTCCTGCGTGAACGCCCCATACAGCGCGTCGTGATCCTTGCCGTCCACTGTGGACGTCTGCCAGCCCTCGATCTCGAACCGCCGGGCCACCCCGCCGGGCCAGCCGTACGTGCCGGACTTGTTGTCCACCACCACGGTGACCAGCCGGTCCAGCCCGAGCCGCCCGGCCAGCGCGATCGCCTCGTGGTTGCTGCCCTCGTCCAGCTCCGCGTCGCCGACCAGCACGAACGTCCGCGCCGTGCGGCCCTGGGCGCGCAGGCCCAGGGCGTTGCCGACGGCGATCGGCAGGCCGTGCCCCAGCGAGCCGCTGCTGATCTCGACGCCGTTGACCAGCACCCGGTCCGGGTGTTGGCCCAGCGGCGAGTCCCACGCCGTCCAAGTGTCCAACGTGGATGGTTCTAGGTAGCCCTTCGCGGCCAGCACGGCGTAGTACGCCATCGGGCCGTGCCCCTTGGACAGCAGGAACCGGTCCCGGTCCGGGTCGTCGACCCGGTCCGGCGAGACGTCCAGCACCCGGTCGTAGAGCACCCAGAGCACGTCCAGCGTGGACGCCGCGGCCCACTCGTGCTTCTCGTCCCCTGTCATCCGCCGGAACAACGCGGGGATCGCCGCGAAGCCCGACTCGTTCCCGACTGAGCTCTTGACTGCCATGCACCCACCAAACAACTTCGACTTAGGTGGAGGTCAACCCATAGGATGGGCACGTGAGCAAGTTGCCGGAAGTGTTGACCATCGGTCAGGTGGCCGAACGCAGCGGCGTGCCGCACACCGCGTTGAGGTTCTACGAGGAACGGGGACTGATCGCGTCCGAGCGGACGGCGGGCAACCAGCGCCGGTACGCGCGGTCGGTGTTGCGGCGGCTGGCGTTCATCCGCACCGCGCAGCGGGTGGGGCTGTCGCTGGAGGACGTGCACGCCGCGTTGGCGACGCTGCCGGACAACCGCACGCCGACCAAGTCCGACTGGAGCAGGCTGTCCACCAGCTGGCAGACCGAGCTGGACGCCCGGATCGACGCGCTGCGGCGGCTGCGGGACCGGCTGACGTCGTGCATCGGGTGCGGGTGCCTGTCGTTGCGCAGCTGCTTCCTGCACAACTTCGAGGACGAGCAGGCCGTGGACGGCCCGGGGGCGCCGAAGCTGAAGCCCGTCATCGAGGGCGGCACCTGATATCCGGTTGCGCGGTCGTGCTGCACTGGGGGTCGTGCAAGAGAAGGAAATGATCCGCTTGTCGAAGCGGATGTCGAAACACCTCCGCCACGACCCGGGACGAGTGGGGTTGACCCTGGACCCGGCGGGTTGGGTGGACCTGGACGAGTTCCTCGACGCCCTGGGCGTGAGCCGCGAGAACGTGCTGGAAGTCGTGGCGCGCAACGACAAGCAGCGGTACGAGATCGTGGACGGGCGCATCCGGGCCAGCCAGGGCCACACCGTGGCGGTGGAGCTGGACCTGCCCGTTGTCCCGCCGCCGCCGGTGCTGTTCCACGGGACGGTGGCCCGGTACCTGCCCGACATCCTGCGGGAGGGGCTGCGGCCGATGTCGCGGCACGACGTGCACCTGTCCGCCTCGGTCGAGACGGCGGTGCGGGTCGGGTCACGCCGGGGGAAGCCGGTGGTGCTGGCGGTCGACGCGGCCGCCATGGCAGGCGACGGGCACGAGTTCCGGGTGAGTACGAACGGCGTGTGGCTGGCTGCCGCCGTGCCCCCTAACTACCTGCGAGAACACGTCTCGTGAGCCAGTCCAAGCCCGCGACCACCTCGTCCGGGCCGAGGCCGCGCACCTGTCTCTGGTACTGGTAGACCTCGGGGGCCAGCGGCGCCATCAGGGCGTCCACGACGGCCGTCGGAGCCCCGTCCACCAGCCCGGCGACGTGCCGCCGCCAGAACCCGTACGCCCCGGCCCGGAACCGGGCCCGGCCCGTCTCCGCGCCGAGGACCAGGTGCAGGTGCCGTTCCAGCAGGCCGACCATGGTCCGGTAGAACGCGGCCAGCCGCTCGTCCGGTGGCGCGCCCGGCCCGAGCGGCGGCGGTCCGGTGAGGATGCTCTCCTGGATCTCGTACTCGTGCTCGTCCAGCAGCGCCTGCGCGATCGACGTCGTGTCCGGGTAACGCCGGTAGAGCGTCGCGCGGCCGACCCCGGCAGCACGCGCGATGTCCTCCATCGTCACGCCGACCGCCCCACCGGCGGCCGCGAACACCTCTTCCGCGGCGGCGAGCACGCGGGCCCGGTTGCGGGCGGCGTCGGCCCGTTCCCGGGGACGACCGACGGTGATGATGGCCTCACCCGGTGACGACATGTGACCAACCATACGCAGACAGCCAAACCCGCCCGCGCCCGTGCGGGCTACAGCAGCCAGGTCAGGGCGGCGCCCAACGAGACCAGGGTGAGCACGATCAGCACGATCGCCAGACCCCGGGCCGTCTTCCAGGTGCTGTAGACACCGCCGATCAGGAAACCGGCCAACGCCAACAGGCCGATGACCACGTATTCCTTCGGCATCTCAGAGGACGCCCTTGGTGGACGGGACGCCGCCCACGCGCGGGTCGGGCTCGACGGCCGCGCGCAGCGCCCGCGCGATCGCCTTGAACTCGGCTTCGGTGATGTGGTGCGGGTCCCGCCCGTACTCCACCCGCACGTGCAGCGCGATGCCCGCGTGGAACGCCAGCGAGTCGAACACGTGCCGGTTGAGCACGAACGGGTAGTTCCCGCCGATGGTGAAGGTGTTGAACTGCTCCGGCTCGCCCACGTGCACGCAGTACGGCCGCCCGGACACGTCCACCGCCGCGTGCGCCAGCGTCTCGTCCATCGGGATCCACGCGTCGCCGAACCGGCGGATGCCCGCCTTGTCCCCCAACGCCTCCCGCAACGCCTGGCCGAGCACGATCGCCACGTCCTCCACGGTGTGGTGCGCGTCGATCTCCACGTCGCCGGTCGCCCGGACGACCAGGTCCAGCGACCCGTGCACACCCAGCGCGGTGAGCATGTGGTCGTAGAACGGCACTCCCGTGCTGATCTCGACCTGCCCGGTCCCGTCGAGGTCCACCTCGACGTACACCGACGATTCCCTGGTGGTGCGTTCCACCTTGCCGACCCGGCTCACCGGCCAACCTCCTTGCTCGCCGCGAGGAACGCGTCGTTCTCCTCCGGAGTACCGACCGTCACCCGCAGATGTCCGGCGATGCCGACGTCCCTGATCAGCACACCGCGTTCCAAATACGACCGCCACGTGGCGTGCGCGTCCTCGAACCAGCCGAACAGCACGAAGTTCGCGTCGCTCGGCACGACGGAGAACCCCAGACCGGCCAGTGAGTCCACCACCCGGTCGCGTTCGGCCGCCAACCGGGCCACCGATCCCAGCGTCTCCGCCGCGTGCCGCAGCGACGCCCGCGCCGCCGCCTGGGTCAGCGCCGACAGGTGGTACGGCAGCCGCACCAGCTGCAACGCGTCCACCACGGCGGGCGCGGCGGCGAGGTAGCCCAGCCGGCCGCCGGCGAAGGCGAAGGCCTTGCTCATGGTCCGGCTGACGATCAGCTTCGCCGGGTAGTCGTCCAGCAGCACGACGGCGCTGTCCCGTGAGGAGAACTCCGCGTACGCCTCGTCCACCACGACCATGCCCGGCGCGGCCTCGATCAGCACGCGCAGGTCGTCCACCGGCAGGCTCTGCCCGGTCGGGTTGTTCGGGCTGGTCACGAACACCACGTCCGGCGCCCGTTCGGCGATGATCTCCGCCGCGCGCGCCACGTGCAGCGAGAAGTCGGCGCGACGCGGCGTCGGCGCCCACTCGGTGCGAGTGCCCGCGGCGATGATCGGGTGCATCGAGTACGACGGCTCGAAGCCCAGCGCGCTGCGACCCGGCCCGCCGAACGCCTGCAGGATCTGCTGCAGCACCTCGTTCGACCCGTTCGCCGCCCACAGGTTCGCCGAGGTCAGCGGCACGCCCGTGGACGACGCCAGGTAGGCCGCCAGGTCCTCGCGCAGCGCCACCGCGTCCCGGTCCGGGTAGCGGTGCAGCTCACCGGCGATCGCCGCCACCTCCCGCACCACGTCCTCCACCAGGGCGGGCGTGGGCGGGTACGGGTTCTCGTTCGTGTTCAGCCGAACGGGCACGTCCAGCTGCGGCGCGCCGTACGGCGTCCGCCCGCGCAGGTCCTCCCGCAGCGGCAGGTCGGTCAACTCCACCTTCGAACCGATGGGATTCACCCGCGGAACCTCGCCGTCACGGCCTGGCCGTGCGCGGGCAGGTCCTCGGCGTTCGCCAGCGCCACCACGTGCGGCGCGACCTCGCGCAACGCGTCCTCGCTGTAGTCGATCACGTGGATGCCGCGCAGGAACGTCTGCACCGACAGCCCCGACGAGTGCCGCGCGCACCCGGCCGTGGGCAGCACGTGGTTGGAGCCCGCGCAGTAGTCGCCCAGCGACACCGGCGAGTGCGGCCCCACGAAGATCGCGCCGGCCGCGCGCACGCGTGCGGCGACCTCGCGGGCCTGCGCCGTCTGGATCTCCAGGTGCTCGGCGGCGTACACGTCCACCACCCGAAGCCCTTCGTCGAGCGTGGACACCAGCACGGTGCCGGACTGCTTGCCCTGCAACGCCGTGCGCACGCGTTCGCGGTGCCTGGTCGCGCCGGTCTGGCGCTCCAGCTCCACGTCGACGGCGTCCGCCAGCTCCGGCGACGTGGTCACCAGCACGCTCGCGGCCAGCGGGTCGTGCTCGGCCTGGCTGATCAGGTCGGCGGCCACGTGCACCGGGTCGGCCGTGGAGTCGGCCAGGATCGCGACCTCGGTCGGCCCGGCTTCGGAGTCGATCCCGATCAGGCCGCGCAGCAGCCGCTTGGCCGCGGTCAGGTAGATGTTGCCGGGACCGGTCACCAGGTCGACCGGTTCCAGGGCCTGCCCGTCGGTGTCCGTTCCGCCGTACGCGAGCAGCGCGACCGCGAGCGCGCCGCCGACGGCCCACACCTCGGTCACGCCGAGGAGCGCCGCGGCGGCCAGGATCGCCGGGTGCGGCAGGCCGCCGAACTCCGCCTGCGGCGGCGAGCACACCACCAGCGACTCGACGCCCGCGATCTGCGCCGGCACCACGTTCATGACCACGGTGGACGGGTAGACGGCCAAGCCACCGGGCGCGTACAGGCCGACCCGGGACACCGGCACCCAGCGCTCGGTCACCGTGCCGCCGGGCACGACCTGGGTGGTCGTGTCGACGCGGCGCTGGTCGTCGTGCACCTTGCGGGCGCGCGCGATGGACTCCTCCAGCGCCGCGCGCACGGCCGGGTCCAGCTCGGACAGCGCGCGTTCCAGCTCGGACGCGGGCACGCGGATGGACGCGGGGCGGACCTTGTCGAACTTCTCCCCGTGCTCCAGCACGGCCTCGACGCCCCGTTCGCGCACGTCGTCCACCAGAGGCCGGACGTGATGCAGCACCGCGTCCACGTCGACCTCGGCGCGCGGGAGCGCGGCACGCAGTTCGGCGGGTGACGGAACACGACCTCGCAGGTCGATGCGGCTGAGCATGCCCCAAGGGTAAGCGGTCGCCAATTCCGTCAACTGTCAGCCCGGGCCCGAGTGGTGAAACCCGACAAACGGGGGCTATCTCGATCCGTGACCAAAGGGCCACGCTGGGTAGACCCTCTTTTGGGTGATGCACACCGACGTGCATTCACATCTCCGTCGCAAACCCTGCTGATGATGGAGGCTTGATGTTCACCAAGCGACGCGGCCTCGTGGCCGCCGCGTTGGTCGCGAGCGTGACCCTGGTACTCCCTGCGTACCCCGGGTCGGCTCAGCAGTCGACCGCGCAAAACACCGAGCGGACCGTCTTCGAGGTCACCGCCACCACCCCCGAAGCGCGGACCAAGGTCGCCCGGACCGGGGTCGACGTCCTCGGTCAGAACGGCGACACGCTCACTGTGATCGCCGAACCGCGGCAGCAGTGGGCGTTGCGCGCCACCGGGCTGCCGATGAAGAACACGGGTGACGCGGACGCCCAACTCGCGGGCCTGGGCAAGGCGGAGTTCGCCGACCCCGAGCTCGGCGCCCTGGACTTCCCGTCCGGCTACACCGGCTACCACAACTACGCCGAGATGGTCGCCGAGATGAACCAGGCGGTGACCGACCACCCGAACCTGGTCACCATGCGCAGCATCGGCAAGTCGTACCAGAACCGCGACCTGTGGATGATCAAGATCAGCGACAACCCGTCGGTCGACGAGGCCGAGCCCGAGGTGCTGTTCAACTGCAACCAGCACGCGCGTGAGCACCTGACCGTGGAGATGTGCCTGCACATCATCAAGCGGTACACGGACAACTACGCGTCCAACTCGACCATCAAGAACACCGTCGACAGCCGGGAGATCTGGGTGATCCCCAGCGTCAACCCGGACGGCTCGGAGTACGACATCGCGACCGGCTCGTTCCGCGCGTGGCGCAAGAACCGGCAGCCGAACTCCACCGCGACCGGCACCGACCCCAACCGCAACTGGGGCTACCAGTGGGGCTGCTGCGGCGGTTCCAGCGGCAGCGGGTCGAGCGACACCTACCGCGGCCCGTCGGCGTTCTCCGCGCCGGAAACCGCCCGCGTGCGCGACTTCGTGGCCAGCCGCGTGGTCGGCGGTGTGCAGCAGATCAAGTCCAACATCGACTGGCACACGTACTCGGAACTGGTCCTGTGGCCGTACGGCTACACCTACAACGACACCGCGCCGGGCCTGAACGCCACTCAGGCCAACGTCTTCGCCACCCTCGGCAGGCGGATGGCCGCGCTGAACGGCTACACCCCGCAGCAGGCCAGCGACCTGTACGTCACCGACGGCAGCATCGACGACTGGATGTGGGGTGCGCACAAGATCTGGAGCTACACGTTCGAGATGTACCCCGCGTCGGCCGGCGGCACCAGCGGCTTCTACCCGCGTGACACGGTGATCGCGGCGCAGACGGCGCGCAACGACACCGCGGTGCAACTGTTCCTGGACTACTCCGACTGCCCGCCGCGGATCATCAACGCGACCTGCTGATCACCTCGACGGACCGGACGGCCTGGTCGACCTGCGCGGGCTCGACGAAGTAATGCGGTGAGGCCCTCACCACCTCGTCGAGCCCGCGCCGGGTCATGTCCAGCAGGGTCGAGGACGCCTCGCTGACGGTGACCGTGACGCCCTCGCGGGCCAGCCGGTCGCGCACGTCGGCGGCCGCCACGCCGTCCACGGTGAAGGTGACGATGCCCGCCTTGCGCAGGCCCACGTCCCGCACGGTCACGCCGGGCAGCGCGCTCAGACCGTCACGCAGCTGCTGGGCGCGGGAGCCGACCTCGCGTTCGATCACGTCCAGGCCCTTGGCCAGCGCGTACCGGGCCGCCGCGATGAACCCGAGCCGGTCGGCGATGCTCGTCTCCCAGATCTCGTACACCCGCGCGTCGTCCCGCAGCCGGATCTCGCCCGGCGCCACCCACTGGGCGCTGTGCAGGTCCACCAGCCGGGGCTTCATGCGTGCGGCGGCTTCCCGTCGGACCACCAGCACACCGGTGCCGCGCGGCCCGCGCAGCCACTTGCGGCCGGTGCCGGTGATCAGGTCCACGCCCAGCTCGTCGGCGCGCACGGGCAGCTGTCCGATCGACTGGCACGCGTCCAGCAACACCAGCGCGCCTACCTCGTGCGCCGCGTCGGCGACCTCGCGCGCCGGGTTCACCAGCCCGCCGTTGGTCGGCACGTGCACCAGCGAGACCAGCTTCACCCGCTCGTCCAGCATCTCCTTCAACGCACCCACGTCGACCTGCCCGAACGAGTCCGACGGCACCGCCTCCGCGATCGCGCCGACCTCCCGCGCCCGGTGCAGGATGGGGATCGCGGTGCCCGCGTACTCGGCCTCGCTGAACAGCACCCGGTCACCGGCGGCCAACGGCACCGCGTCGAACGCGGCCAGCCACGACCGGGTGGCGCTGTCGGTGAACGCGATCTCGTCCGGCGACGCGCCCAGCAGTTCGGCGAACACCCCGTACCCGGCCTCCAGGTCCTCCGCCCGCTCCCGCGCGGCGACGTACCCGCCGATCTCGGCCTCCCGCCGCAGGTGCCCGATCACCTCGTCGAGGACCTCACGCGGCGGCAGCGAGGAACCGGCCGAATCGAGGAAGATCGTCACTGCGCCCCCTGGTGTTCCGGGCCGGTCCGGCATTTCCGAGTCGGCCCCCTACCTATTCGTGTACACCATGTCGCAGGGGCACGACGAGGGGGCGACGCGATGACCGAGGACGGGACCGGGCGGCACTCCGACGCCCCCACGACCGACAACAAGGTCACGACGGGGTCCCTGGGGGCGTCGGTCCAGGCCACTCAGGTCGACACGGTCAACATCCACCCGCCGGCCGCCAACCTCCACTCCTACCTGTGGGCTTTGTTGGGCGCTGTGCTCGTGCTGTGCGGGGTCGTCGTCATGGCGTGGGGGCTTCGGGATTCCGGCGTCGAAGGCACGGCCGACAGCGGCCCGACCGCGGTGGACAGCACTACCCGTGACCAGCCGACCACCACGACGGAGCCCACGACCACCGAGCCGACGACCACCACTCCCGAGCCCACGACCACCACCTCTCCCCCGCCCCGGCCCACCATCCCCGCCGCGGCTCCCGTCCAGGTGTGGTGGGAAGGCTCGGTGAAGCTGCTCGGGGACGGCGGCCCGCGCAGCGGCTGGTTCTTCGACTACCCCGAGCCGCAGGCGGGGTTCGCGGTCGGGGACCTCGCCTACGGCGACGCGACCTCCGTCACCAGCGACAAAGTGGCCGACTGGGAGGGCGACGTGCCACCGGGGCAAGCCCAGTGCGCCGATCTCCTGCGCGCCACCGCGGGGAACACCAGGGCGTCCGCCCGTCGGGGCAACACCTTCTGCTTCACCACGCGCGGCAAGCGGATCGGCTACGCCACGGTGACCGGCACGTCCCCCGCCGACCCGCTCGACCCGTCGATCTCGCTCCAGGTCGTCGTCTGGGACCTGCGCTGACGGGACCCGCGCCGACCTACCCCTGATCTACCGGGGCGTCCACTTCTCCAGGTTCCACCAGGGGCCCCACGACAGCGCGCCGTGCGCGTAGGGGTCCACGACCTCCTGGTAACCGTTCCAGTTCTCCCGGACCACGTACGTGTGCTGCACCGACGCCAGCACCACCATGCCGGGAGCCGCCGCGTACGCCCGCTGGAACTGCTTGTACGCCGCCGCCCGCTGCGCCGGGTCCAGCAGCGTGCGGCCGGTGTCGAGGGCGGCGTCGACCTGCGGGTTCGAGTAGCCCCACGGGTTGCCGGTGTGCAGCGGCCGGTAGGTCATCAGGTCCGGGTCGAACGGGGTGCCGCCGCCGTGCAGCAGGGCGTCCACGCCGAGCCGGGGCGTGACGGCCTCCCAGCTCAGCCCGGCCAGCTGCACGTCGATCCCGACCGCTTTGGCGTCCGCGGCGAACGCGGTGGCCAGGTCGGCGCGCACCACGTCCCCGATCGGGTACATCAGGGTGAACCGGGCCGGCACGCCGTCACGCGCACGCACGCCGTCCGCGCCGCGCACCCAGCCCGCCTGGTCCAGCAGCAGCTCGGCCTGCGCCTTGTCGTAGGCGAACCCGGCGCCGGTCTCCACGAACTCCGGCAGCGTGTCCGGCACCGGCGTGCTCGCCGGCCGGCCCTTGCCGCCCAGCAGGTTGTCGACCATGCCCTTGCGGTTGACCGCGTGGTTCAACGCCACCCGGATCGCGCTGTCACCCGTCACGGGGCCACCCGGCAGTGTGATGGCACGGAGGTCGGCGCTGCGGTGCGTGATCACCCGCATGCCGTTGACCGAGCCGAACGACGCGGCCAGCCGGGGCGGCAGCTCGGTGCCGTCGAACTCGCCCGCCTGCAGGCGCTGGGCGCGCGTGTTGTCGTCCGGCACGAACACCACGGTCACCTTGCGGACCTTCGGCTCGCCGCCGAAGTAGGAGGCGTTGGACTCCAGCACCATCCGGTCGCCCTTGCGCCAGTCCACCAGCTTGTAGGGGCCGGTGCCGACCGGCTTCACGTCCGCCAGCGGGCCGCCGAGCGCCTCGCTGGGCAGGATGCCGAGCACCAGCATGTGCGGGAACGCCGCCCACGGCCGGGCCAGCGTGAACCGGACCGTGCGCACGTCCAGCTGCTCCACGCCGGTCAGCTCCGCGTACGCGGCCCGTTCGGTCGTGCCCGACGCCGGGTCCAGCAACGCCCGGTAGGTCGCCACCACGTCCTCGGGGCCGAACGCCGTGCCGTCGGCGAACTTCACGTCCTCGCGCAGCTTCACCGTCCAGCTCAGCCCGTCCGCGCCGGGCGTGGGCGCGTCGACCGCGAGTTGGGGCCGCACCGAGCCGTCCGCGCGGTGCTCCACCAGGCCGTCGTACAGCTTGGACACGCCCTCGCGGCCGTAGCCGAGCAGCGGGTTCAGCGTGCCCGGTTCGACCGGATCGGCCAGCACGAGCGCGCTGTTGTCCGCCGTGCCCTCGGCGTTCGGTGTCGTCGTGCCCGTGCACCCCGCAGCGATGAGGACGGCTGCGACGACGATCGGGGGCAAGAGGGGGCGCACGAGTCCCGACACTACCTAGAGTGGGCTGCATGCGTGTCGCTCTCTGCCAGATCAACTCGTCCACGGACCCGGCGGCGAACCTCGACCTGGTGCGCTCGGAGACCAAGCGCGCGGCGGCCGGCGGTGCCCGCGTGGTCGTGTTCCCCGAGGCCACGATGTGCCGGTTCGGCGTGCCGCTGGGGCAGGTGGCCGAGCCCCTGGACGGGGTGTGGGCCAGCGTGGTGCGCGATATCGCCGACGAGCACGCCGTGGTCATCGTGGCGGGCATGTTCACGCCCGCGCCGGACGGCCGGGTGACGAACACCCTGCTGGTCACGGGCGGTGGCCACCACGTGGGTTACGACAAGATCCACCTGTTCGACGCGTTCGGGTTCACCGAGTCGCGCACGGTCGCGCCGGGCTCCGAGCCGGTGACCGTGGAGGTCGACGGCGTCACGCTCGGCCTGGCCACCTGCTACGACGTGCGGTTCCCCGAACTGTTCCGGGCGTTGGCGGACCGGGGCGCGACGGCCGTGCTGCTGTGCGCGTCGTGGGGCGCGGGGCCGGGCAAGCGGGAGCAGTGGGAGCTGCTGGTGCGGGCCAGGGCGCTGGACTGCACGTCGTGGGTGCTGGCCTGCGGCCAGGCCGATCCGCAGGTCGACCACGGCGGCGCGCCCACGGGCGTCGGCTTCAGCACGGTGGCCTCACCGCTGGGCGCGGTGGTCGAGCAGTTGGCCGGTGAGCCGGGCCAGATCCTGGTCGATGTGGACACCGACAGTGTCACGCGGGCGAGGCAGACGTTGCCGGTGCTGGCGAACCGCCGACTCTGAACCTCTTTCGCAGGACGTTCCCCACACGAATGGGCGGCAGCCGAATAGGTGCCCTGAGCGCCGGGAATCCCCCTCTAGACGTGCCACCACACGCGAAGGGGACCCTGGCCATGATCAACGAGGCCGACGTGGACCTCCTGTACGACTGCGAAGTGGTCGATGAGCACAACAAGCACATCGGCTCGGTGAAACAGGTCTGGCTCGACGAACAGAACGGCAGGCCGATCTGGGCCTCGGTGCGGACCGGCCGCCTGTTCGGCCACCGGGAGTCGTTCGTGCCGATCCAGGACGCGACCATGGCCAACGGCGTGATCATGGTGCCGGTGGACCGGCACCGGGTGAAGGACGCGCCGCGGATCGACGTGTCGGAGCAGTACCTGTCAAAGAAGCAGCAGGACGAGCTCTACGAGTACTACGGCATGACCCCGTCCCGCCGCGGCGGTGGCCCCGACCAGCCGGCGGACGGCGATCGGGCCGACACCAGGCCCATGCCGACCGCCACCCCGGAGCGGCACGGCCGCCATGAGGCCGCGCCGGACGAGTCGGTCACCCAGTACCTGGAAGACCTCGACGTCAGCGCCAGTGATGTGGAGTTCGGCCGGGTTCGGCTGGTCAAGCACGTCGTGACCGAGCGGGAGGACCCGTCCGCGCCGGTGACGCACGAGGAGGTCCGCGTCGTGCTCGAACCCGTCGAGGACGAGGCCGAGGTGACCGTGCCCGACCAGCAACCGGTGGTGGAGGAGCCGGTGGCGATCGAGCCGCTGGTCACGGAACAGGTGGACGTGCAGCCGGCGGACGTGCAGCCGGCGGACACGGAACCGGCGGACACGGAGCTGGGGATAGAGCTGCTGGACACGGAACCGGCGGACACGGAACCGGCGGACACGGAGCTGGCGGACACGGAGCTGGGGATGGAACCGGTGGACACGGAACCGGGGACGAAGCCGGTGGACACGGAACCGGGGATGGAACCGGTGGAACCGGTGGACGTGGAGCGCGACGACCGGACCAGGCGTCGCGACTCCTGAACAGGACGTGCCCGCGCCTCATGCCCCAGGCGCGGGTACGTCCCCTGTCCTCGACAGGTCAGCGCAGGTCAAGCCCCAGGTCGAGCGCCGGGGCGGAGTGCGTGAGGCCGCCGACGGCCAGGTAGTCCACGCCGGTCTCGGCGTAGGCCCGGGCCACGTCCAGCGTCAGCCCGCCGGACGCCTCCAGTCGGACCCCACCCTCCCGGGCACCCCCGGCCCGCCGCACCGCCTCCGCGCAGTCGGCGACGGTGAAGTTGTCCAGCAGCACCAGTTCCGCGCCCTCGACCACGGCTTCGTCGAGCTGGTCCAGCGAGTCGACCTCGACCTCGCACGCCAGGTGCGGCGCGTGGGCGCGCACGGCGGCCAACGCCGCCCGCACCGAACCCGCGGCCCGCACGTGGTTGTCCTTGATCAGCACGGCATCGCCGAGGCCGAGCCGGTGGTTGACGCCACCGCCGCGGCGCACCGCGTACTTCTCCAGCAGCCGCAGGCCCGGCAGGGTCTTGCGGGAATCCCGCACCCGCGCCCGGGTGCCGGCGATCTCGTCCACCCAGGCCGCGGTGAGCGTGGCCACGCCGGACAGGTGGCACAGCAGGTTCAACGCGGTGCGCTCGGCGGTGAGCAGGCCGCGCACCGGTCCGCGCAGGACCAGGGCGGGCTCGCCGGGCACGGCCTTGTCGCCGTCCTCCCGCCGTTCCAGCACCTCCACGTCGGTGACCTGGCGGAACACCTCCAGCGCCACCGGGATGCCCGCGAGCACACCGGCCGCGCGCGGCGTCAACTCGGCCACCGCCACCGCGTCGGCGGGCACGGTGGCCTCGGTCGTCGCGTCCGCGCCGTACCGCAGGTCTTCCTCCAACGCGGTCGCGATCACGCGGCGCACGTCGTCCATGTCGAGCTCGGTCATGCCACTCCCCTCGCCACCACGGGGTCGGCCAGCACCGGCTGGCCGGACGGATTGAGCCGGACCACCTGGCTGCGCGGCCACCACACGTCGTCCCGCTCGGTGAAATCGGTGCGGACGTGGCAGCCGCGCGACTCCTCGCGTTCCGCCGCCGCCGCGATCAACGCCCGCGCGGCCACGGTGAGCGCCGCGTCCTCCACCAGTTCCCGGGTGTCCAACTTGCGGTCCACTGTGGACAAGTCGAGCACCGAGCCGACCACGGCCAGGCCCTCGGCGTCACGGCCGATCGCCGCGTACCGGGACATGACGCGCTGCAACGAGTCCCGGGCCGCGACCGGCGCCGTCGGCAGCTCCACCGACCCCACGCCCGAGGCCGAGCAGCGGGCCAGCACGCCCAGCGCGAGGTCCGCCACCACCGCCTCGGCCGCCCGGGTGCCGACGACCAGGCCTTCGAGCAGGCTGTTGGACGCCAACCGGTTCGCGCCGTGCAGCCCGGTCCGGGCCACCTCGCCCGCCGCGTACAGGCCGGTCACGCCCGTTCGTCCGTCCACATCGGACACCACACCGCCGCAGGCGAAGTGCGCCGCAGGCGCCACCGGGATCGGTTGGCCGGCCGGGTCCACGCCCGCCGCCAGGCAGGCCGCGTGCACGGTCGGGAACCTGCGCGCGAAGTCGGAGATGCCGGTCGCGTCCAGGAACACGTGGTCGTCCACACCTCCGGGTGCGGCCGACATGTGCCGGGTGATGGCCGCGGCCACCACGTCCCGAGGAGCCAGGTCCTCCAACGGGTGCACGCCGCGCATGACCCGCGCGCCGGTCGCGTCGACCAGCACCGCGCCCTCGCCGCGCACCGCCTCGGTGACCAACGGGCACCGGCCACGCGCGCCGCGCCCGGTGTAGAGCACGGTCGGGTGGAACTGGACGAACTCGACGTCCGCCGCCACCGCGCCCGCGCGCAACGCCAGCGCCAGGCCGTCGCCGGTGGCCACCTCCGGGTTGGACGTGGCCTGGTAGAGCTGCCCGAGACCACCGCTGGCCAGCAGCACGGCCGGCGCGCTGAGCACGCCCGGCACACCGTTGCCGTCCAGCACGAGCAGCCCGCAGACCTGACCGAGCGGTGTGCGCGCCGCGTCCACGGCGACGTGCTGCTCCAGCACCGGCACCCGGCCGTCGGACGCCGCCGCCAACAACGCGCGCTCCACCTCCGCGCCGGTCGCGTCACCGCCCGCGTGCACCACCCGGAACGCGCTGTGCCCGCCCTCCCGCGTACGGGCCAGCCCACCGGTCGGCGCGGCGTCGAACACCGCGCCGCGCTCACGCAACCTGGCCACCGCCGCCGGACCACCCGCGATGATCGCCTCCACCGCGGCCTCGTCGCACAGCCCGGCGCCCGCGACCAACGTGTCGCGCACGTGCGCGTCGACCGTGTCGCCTTCGTCGTGCTCACCGGGCAGCACGACGGCCACGCCGCCCTGCGCCCAGCGGGTGTTGCCGTCCTCGCCGAAGGCCTTCGTCACGACCAGGACCCGCAGTCCCAGCTCACGCGCGCGCAGCGCCGCCGTCAGACCAGCCACACCCGTGCCGACCACGACAAGGTCGGCGCGGGCCTCCCACAGGGGTGTATTCACTCGCCGCCGCCGGGCTGGCCGATCTCGATCATGCGCTGCACCGCGCCCCGGGCCCGCTTGGCGGTCTCCAGGTCCACGTGCACTTCGTCCTTGCCCTCGCGCAGCCCGCGCAGCAGGGCGGTCGGCGTGATCATCTTCATGTACCGGCACGACGCCCGGTCGTTCACCGCCCGGAAGTCGATCTCCGGCGCGGCCCGGCGCAGCTGGTGCAGCATGCCGATCTCGGTGGCCACCAGCACCGACTTCGCGCTGGTCCGCCGCGCGGCGGTGATCATGTCGCCGGTCGAGAGGATCTTCACCTGCTCGCTGGGCACGATGCCCTCGCCCGCGAGGTAGAGCGCCGACGTGGCGCAGCCGCACTCGGGGTGGATGAACAGGTCGGCGTCCGGGTTCGCCGCCGCGCGCTCGGCCAGCTCCGGGCCGTTGATGCCCGCGTGGACGTGGCACTCGCCGGCCCAGATGTGCAGGTTCTCCCTGCCGGTCTCGCGCTTGACGTGCGCGCCGAGGAACTGGTCGGGCAGGAACAGCACCTCGCGGTCGGCCGGGATGGACCGCACCACGTCCACCGCGTTGGACGAGGTGCAGCAGATGTCGGTCTCCGCCTTCACCTCGGCCGTGGTGTTGACGTAGGAGACGACGACCGCGCCGGGGTGCTCGGCCTTCCACGCGCGCAGCTGGTCACCGGTGATCGAGTCGGCCAGCGAGCAGCCGGCCCGCTCGTCCGGGATGAGCACGGTCTTGTGCGGCGCGAGGATCTTGGCGGTCTCGGCCATGAAGTGCACGCCGCAGAACACGATGGTGGAGGCGTCACTCGCGGCCGCGATGCGGCTGAGCGCCAGCGAGTCACCGGTGTGGTGGGCGATGTCCTGGATCTCGGGCAGCTGGTAGTTGTGCGCGAGGATGACCGCGTCCCGCTTGCGCGCCAGCTCCAACACCTCGTCCCGCCAGGCGGCATCCGGCGCGATCCCGTCGTAGGCACCGTCCGAGGTTCGCTCCACGTAGGCGGTCGCGACCATGGGTTCCTCCCTTGAGCCAGGTTTTCGCCTACCGGGCGAAAACACGGCCGATAGTATCAGCCGAGTGGGACTGGCGGGACATGAGGTTTTGGCCGCGGTGCTCCAGGTGAGAGCCGGATCACTCCAGGTCATGCTGTGGGAGCGCGCCCGGGAACCACACGCTCACCGCTGGTCACTGCCCGGTGGCGGGCTGGGCGACCTGGAGGACGTCGAGGCCTCGATCCGCCGTCAGCTGGCGGAAAAAGTCGACGTGCGACAGTTGTCACACGTCGAGCAGCTGGCCGTGTTCAGCAACCCGAAGCGGGTCCCCGGACCGCGGGTCGTGGCGACCGCGTTCCTCGGTCTGGTGCCGTCGCACATCGACCCGGTGGTGCCGTCGGACACGGCGTGGCACCCGGTCGACGCGCTGCCCGCGACGGCGTTCGACCACGAGGCGATCTGCCGCCGTGCGCGGCACCGGTTGGCGTCGAAACTGTCGTACACGAACCTGGGGTTCGCGTTGGCGCCACCGGAGTTCACCATCTCCGCGTTGCGTTCGCTGTACTCGGCGGCCTTGGGGTACAAGGTGTCCGCGACGAACCTGCAACGGGTGCTGTCGCGGCGGGGACTGCTGGAGCCGACGGGCGGGACCGTGCAGCCCGGACCGTCCGGTGGCCGGCCGGCGGCGCTGTTCCGGTTCGTGTCGGGCGAGATGCGGGTGACCGATCCCTTCGCCGTGCTGCGGCCACCGTCCACCCGTAGTTTGAGTTCGTGACCGCGACGCTCCCCCTTTTCCCGCTGAGCACCGTGCTGCTGCCCGGGGCGTCCCTGCCGTTGCACGTGTTCGAGCCGAGGTACCGGCAGCTGACCGTCGACCTGGTGACGGGGGCCGTGCCCGAGCGGACGTTCGGCGTGGTGTCGATCAAGCAGGGGTGGGAGGTCGGGGCGGAGAACATCGAGGCGCTGCACCAGATCGGGTGCACGGCGGTGCTCCAGGAAGCGCGGCGGCTGCCGGACGGGCGGTTCGACCTGACCACCACGGGCGGTCGGCGGTTCCGGCTGCTGGCGGTGGACGAGGACAGCGCGCCCTACCTGGTCGGGTCGGTGGAGTGGCTGCCGGACACCCCCGCGCCGCCGGAGATCGAGGCGGTGCTGCCGTTGCTGGCGGACAGCGCGCGGGCGGCGCACGGCAGGTACCGGGAGGCGGCGCACCAGAGCGAGGGGCCTCGGCCGCCGGCGGTGGACACCGCGGTGGCCGACCTGGCGTACGCGTTGGCGGGCGACTGCCTGCTGACGTTGGAGGACCGGCAGCGACTGCTGGAGGAGACCTCGCCTGCCCGTCGGCTGCGCCTGGTGCGGAAAGTGCTGCACCGCGAGGCGGGCATTCTGGACGCGCTGGGCGCCGTGCCCGCGCCGTTGTCCGAATTGGGACACCTGCCGCATCGCAATTGACCGGCTTTAATCGCGGTGTAGGATATCGCGCATGAATACCATGCGCGCATTGCTGGACAGTGGCGCCCCTCTTGTCGCGGTCAGCTTCGGTGACGACGACAGCGAGCAGGCCGCCAAGGAAGCACTGTCTCTCGGGGTCGATATCGCCGAATTGCGCATCGACCGGTTCTCCCGAACCGATGTGGGCCACGTCCTGGAACAGGTTCACGCTTTCCGGGGTCTGCCGATTCTGGCGACCGTGCGTTCGGCCCACGAGGGCGGCGGGTGGAACGGCGCCGAGGAGGAGCGGCTTGAGCTGTTCAGGGCGGTCGCGTCGCTGGTCGACGCGGTGGACGTGGAACTGTCGTCGCGCCGGATCCTCGCCGATGTGATCGATTCCGCGCACGAGCACGGCGCGTTGGCGATCGTTTCCCACCACAATTTCGACAACACGCCGGAGCTCGACGAGCTCAAAGCGGTCGTGCGTGACGCCAAAGAGGCCGGAGCGGATATCGTCAAAGTCTCGACCATGGCGACGACCGGTGCCGATGTGAAAGTCCTGGCGTCACTGTTGCTGGACGCGGACGACACGGAGATGATCGTCATCGCAATGGGCGCGATCGGCACGGCGTCGCGGATCTTCTTTCCCGCTCTCGGTTCGCGGTTGACTTACACGTTCATCGGTCACCAGCCCACGTCGGGACAACTCGACTTCGCCGAGACCGTCGACCTGCTGCGCAAGTTCTACCCGTACTACGACCGGCGAAGGAGGTGAGAGCGCTCTCATGACGGTGAGGTGACGGGGGTGTTCACCTGTTGATTCGTCCCATTGCCCTCTAGTGGGATTGTTCAACAATCCTCTACGGTGTGCGGACGGCACCCCCTCACGGCTGCGAGGTGATCTCCGACATGAGCACCACGGACAGCACTACGGACAGCACCAGGACAGGCCCGTTCGCGTGGTTCCACACGCTGGGCCGCAACGGCAAGCGGGCCTTCGTCGGCGCGTTCGGCGGCTACGGCCTGGACTCCTACGACTTCCAGGTCCTCCCCCTGAGCCTGTTCGCCATCACCGCCTACTTCGGCATCACCAAGGGCGAAGCGGGCCTGCTCAACACCGTCACCCTCGTGGTCTCCGCCCTCGGCGGCGCGATCGCGGGCATCCTCGCGGACCGCATCGGCCGGGTCCGCACTCTCATGCTCACCGTCATCACCTACGCCGTCTTCACGGTGCTGTGCGGCTTCGCCACCAGCTACGAGATGCTGATGGTCTTCCGCGCCCTCCAGGGCCTGGGCTTCGGCGGTGAGTGGGCAGCCGGCGCGATCCTCGTCGCCGAGTACTGCAAACCCCAGTACCGCGGCCGGACCGTCGCGTTCATCCAGAGCTCCTGGGCCGTCGGCTGGGGCCTCAGCGTCATCGTCTACACCGTGGTGTTCAGCTTCGTGCCCCAGGACATGGCCTGGCGGGTGCTGTTCTGGACCGGCGCGATCCCCGCGCTGCTCATCTTCTACGTCCGCCGCAACGTCAAGGACGCCCCGAAGGCCGAGCGGGCGCTCAAGACCAGCGCGCGCAAAGGCAGTTTCAAGGAGATCTTCCGAGGGGACCTGGGCCGCACCACGATGTTCGCCGCGCTGCTGGCCACCGGTGTCCAAGGCGGCTACTACACGCTGGCCAGCTGGGTGCCGACGTTCCTCAAGACCGAACGCGGCCTCAGCGTCGTCGGCACCGGCGGCTACCTGGCCCTGCTGATCAGCGGCGCGTTCGCGGGCTACATCACCGGCGGCTTCCTGACCGACCGCCTCGGCCGCAAGCGCACGTTCACCCTGTTCGCGGTGCTCAGCGCCATCCTCATCGTGCTGTACACCCAGATACCGGCGGGCGCCAACGGGCTGATCCTGCTGGTCACGTTCCCGCTCGGGTTCACCACGTCGGCGATCTTCAGCGGCTTCGGCTCGTTCCTGGCCGAGCTGTACCCGACGGAGCTGCGCGGCACCGGCCAGGGCTTCACCTACAACTTCGGCCGCGCGGTCGGCGCGCTGTTCCCCACCCTGGTGGGATTCCTGTCGGAGAGCATGGGCGTCGGCGGCGCGATGATCTTCGGCGCGGCGGGCTACGGCATCGCCGTCGTGGCCCTCCTCGGCCTCCCGGAGACGAAGGGTGTGGAGCTGAATTGACCGCAGCGATGACACCGGAACAGGTGCGCCGGAACCACCGGGGCCCGACGGCCGGGCTCGCGCCCGGCTACGCCCAGGCCAACCTGATCGCCGTCCCGCAGGACTGGGCCTACGACGTCCTGCTGTTCACCCAGCGCAACCCGAAACCGTGCCCGGTCCTGGACGTCACCGACGTGGGCAGCACCAGCACGGTCCTGGCCGGCAACGCCGACCTCATGCGCGACCTGCCCCGCTACCGGATCTGGGAGCACGGCGAGCTGAAGGAGGAGCCGCCCGACGCGTCCGTGTACTGGCAGGACGACCTGGTCGCGTTCCTCATCGGGTGCAGCTTCACGTTCGAGTCCGCGCTGAAGCAGGCGGACGTCCCGCTCCGGTACGTCGAGCAGGGGCGCAACGTCCCGATGTACGTCACCGATCGCGAGTGCCGCCCGGCGGGCCGCCTGCACGGCCCGATGGTGGTGTCGATGCGCTACATCCCCGCCGACCTGGTGGACACGGCGATCCGGGTCACCGCCCGCATGCCCGCCGTCCACGGCGCCCCGGTGCACGTGGGCGATCCGCGGGCGCTGGGCATCGAGGACCTGGACCAGCCGGACTTCGGCGACCGCACCGAGCCGCACGAGGGCGACGTGCCGGTCTACTGGGCGTGCGGCGTGACACCGCAGGCCGCGGTGATGGCGTCGAAACCGCCGTTCGCGATCACCCACGCGCCGGGGCACATGTTCGTCACCGACGTGCCCGACACGCAGTACCAGCTCTGACCGGCCGGCTCTAACCCAGCCGACGGCCGAGGTCGTCCAACCCGTTCCACGCGGCCAGGCAGCCGTACGCCAGCGCCGTGCCCAAGGGCCACGCCAGCAAGCCCCACCACGTCTCCAGCACCGGGGCCAAGGCGAGCACGTCACCCACCTCGGGCGCGGCGCCGACGGCGTACCTGCCGGCGGCCGACCCGGTGCCGGTCAGCTGGGCCAGGTAGGCCGCCACCACCGAACCGAGTGCGGCCGCCAGCATCACCACCGGCCCGCGCCGTTCCCGCAGCATCCACACCGCGATACCGGTGATCACCCCGGCGGCCAGCCCCATCAGCACGAACAGCATCAGCCCGTCGAGCCGGTGGTAGCTCTCACCGGTCACCGGGATCATCGCCCCGTCCTGCTGCACCACCACGTTCTGCGGCGGCGCGAGCCACGCCCACAACCACCCCGCGGGCAGCCCGAACAGCGAGATCGCGGACAGCACGGAGAACGCGGGCAGCAGGTCGCGCTTCACCACTACCCGTGGCCGTTGCACCACGTAGTAGTAGTCGAAGTCCGGCGCGGGTGGCACCCGAACGGGCATCGCCCGCTCGTCCACCGGTTGCTCCGCCACCCGACGACCTCCCTGCACCCGTGACCAGATGCAGGGCAGGTTACCGCGCTGAGGTGATCTCGCCGTGACGGCTGCACGCAGCGGTCCAGCCGGCGGGCGTCACCTGCACCACCATCCGGCGCGCGCACTCCCCGCAGAACCTCGGCGGGTCGATCACACCGAGCCGCGAGGCGCACGCCGAATGGTCTCCCTCGGCGCGCGCCTTGCCGCAATATCCGCAATACGCCACAGCATCCAGCCCGACAGAATCCACCTCGGTGGTCACAGGGTCTTGCTCAGTTCCTTGATCGGCATGGACAGCTCGTCCAGCATGTCGAGGTCGTCCTGGGCCGGGCGGCCGAGGTTGGTCAGGTAGTTGCCGACGATGATCGCGTTGATGCCGCCGAGCATGCCCTGCTTGGCGCCGAGGTCGCCGAAGGTCAGCTCACGGCCGCCGGCGAAGCGCAGGATCGTGCGCGGCAGGGCGAGCCGGAACGCGCCGACGGCCCGCAGCGCGTCGGGGCCCTCCACGACCGGGTAGTTCTCGTACGGGGTGCCGGGGTTGGGGATGAGGAAGTTCAGCGGCACCTCGTCGGGCTCCAGCGCGGCCAGCTGCACGGCGAACTCGGCGCGCTGCGCCAGCGTCTCCCCCATGCCGATGATGCCGCCGCAGCAGACCTCCATGCCCGCGGCGCGGATCATCTTCAGCGTGTCCCACCGCTCCTCCCACGAGTGCGTGGTGACCACGTTGGGGAAGTGCGAGCGGGCCGTCTCCAGGTTGTGGTTGTAGCGGTGGACGCCCATGTCCACCAGCTCGTCCACCTGCTCCTGGGTGAGCATGCCGAGCGAGCACGCGATCTGGATGTCGTTGCCGTCCTCGCGGATGGCCTTGATGCCGTCCCGCACCTGCGACAGCAGCCGCTTGTCCGGTCCGCGCACGGCGGCGACGATGCAGAACTCGGTGGCGCCGGTCTCGGCGGTCTGCCGGGCCGCCTTCACCAGACCGGGGATGTCCAGCCACGCCGAGCGCACCGGCGAGGGGAACTGCCCGGACTGGGAGCAGAAGTGGCAGTCCTCGGGGCAGCCGCCGGTCTTCAGCGACACGATGCCCTCGACCTCGACCTCCGGGCCGCACCAGCGCATGCGCACCGCGTGCGCCAGCTCCAGCAGGTCCGGAATCCGCTCGTCGGGCAGCTGGAGGACTTCGAGCACCTGCTCCTCGGACAGTCCGACGCCCTGCTCCAGCACCTGCGCGCGGGCGACGCTGAGGACATCGAGCTGTTCAGGGGCTGCGGTCACGACTTCTCCTCGGGGAACTCCGGCGGTCATCCGCCGTGCAGTCTGCCGCACGGACCCGGGGCCGACCCAGCGACGTACATCACGGGTTCGGTCGACACATGGGGTCAGCAGGTGTGCGGAGCGGCGAACTTCTCCGGGTCGAAGGTGCCGCCGAACCACGGCGACAGGCCTTCGCGGGCCATCTCCACGAACTCCGACCGGTCCAGCGCCGCCGCGCCGTCGGGCAGCACGCCCAGCAGCGGCGCGCCCGCGGCCTCGGGCAGGTCGACCAGGTTGGTGCGGGTGGCCAGGTCGGGCGCGGCGGGCCAGCGGCCCACCACCACGCCGACGGATTCCAGGCCGCGGCGGAGCACGGCTTCGGCGGTCAGCGCGGTCATGTTCAACGTGCCGAGGCCGGCGTGCGCGACGAGCAGCACCGGGGCGTTGAGCGCCCACGCGGCGTCGGCGATGGTCGAGCCCGCGTCGTCGAACCGGACCAGCAGCCCGCCCGCGCCCTCGACCAGCACGAGGTCGTGCGTCTCGTCCAGCGCCACGGCCGCCGCGGCGACTTCGCTGGGGTGCAGGGTGGGCAGCCCGGACCGGCGCGCGGCCGTGGCCGGCGCCAGCGGTTCGGGATATCGGCGCAGCTCACGAGTGGTGACCGGACCCACGAGTCGGACCACCTCGGCGAGGTCGCCCGGCTCGCCGTCGGCGACACCGGTCTGCGCGGGCTTGAGCACGGCGACTCGCCGACCGTCGGCGACGGCCAGCGCCGCCAGGGCGGCGACGACCACCGTCTTGCCGACCTCGGTGCCCGTGCCGGTGATCACGAGGACGCTCACGGGCACCCACCCTAGGCCTGTACGGAGCGTGGCGGGTGACCACGTTCTACAGTCACCGCTATGGGTGAGATCGTTCTGTACGGCGCGAACTGGTGTGGTGACTGCCGGCGTGCCAAGGCGTGGCTGCGGGAGCACGAAGTGCCCTTCACGGAGGTCGACGTCGAACACGACGACGCGGCCCGCGACCGCGCGATCGAGATCGCCGGTGGGCGCAAGAACATCCCGGTGATCGTGCTGCCCGACGGCCGGGTGCTGGTCGAGCCGACGAACACCGACCTCGCCGCCGCGGTGGAGCTCTGAGGTGGGCAAGGCGAACAGACGCAAGCGGCGGCAGGCGGCGGCCCAGAGCAAGCGCGGCCAAGCGTGGGCAGAGCAGTGGACAGAACAAGAGCAGGCCCGCCGCGCCGCGCGGGCGGCCACCAAGCCGAAGGCGGACCCGAACTGGTTCCAGCGGCAGAAGGTCGGCACGCAGGTCCTCGTCGTCCTGGGAGCCGTCGTCGCGGCGGTGGGCGGGCACTTCGTCCTGTGGGGCTCGGTGTTCCCGGTCCTGGGCGAGGCGGTAGGCCGGGTGCCGGTCGTGTCGACGGTGGTCGGCTGGCTGTTCGGCGGCGGCGCGTTCATGGCCTGGGGTGTGGTGGGCGTCAACCACGCCACCGCGAAGCCGGGGACGAAGGCGGGGCTCCAGGTCGTCGCCTGGTCGTGGACGGTGGTCGCGGTGATGCTCTTCCCGACCGAGTACGCCAACGACGTCTCGCTGCCGGTGGACTTCTGGGCGGGCGTGTACGCGGGTGCGTACGGCGTGATCATGTCGCCGTTGGCGCTCATCGTGGCCGGGCTGGGTTGGTGGCTGCTGGTCAACAAGCTGTTCGGGTACAAGAAGGAGCTGGGCCACCAGGCCTTCGGCTGGATCTGCGTCGGTTACGCGACCCTGCTGCTGATCTGGGGCTCAACCCTGCTGCGCATGTGACGCCTCGGCCGCGGCGACGACCGCGGCGCTGATCGCGGCCACGTCGTCGTCGGTGCTGACGAACGGCGGCATGGTGTAGATCAGGTCCCGGAACGGCCGCAGCCACACGCCGTGGTCGACGGCCGCGGCGGTGGCGGCGGCCATGTCCACCGGGTGGTCGAGCTGCACGACGCCGATCGCGCCGAGCACCCGCACGTCACCGGGCGCCTGCGCCAGCCCGGACCGCAACCCGGCCTCGATCCGCCGCACCGACGCCCGCCAGTCCTGCGAGAGCAGCAGGTCGGTGGACGCCAGCGCCACCGCCGAGGCCAGCGGGTTGCCCATGAACGTCGGGCCGTGCGCCAGCACGGGCACCTCACCGCGCGAGATGCCGTCCGCCACGCGCGAGGTGCACAACGTGGCCGCCATGGACAGGTAACCGCCGGTCAGCGCCTTGCCCAGGCACATGATGTCGGGGCTGACCGCGGCGTGGCCGGCGGCGAACAGCTCGCCGGTGCGACCGAAGCCGGTGGCGATCTCGTCGAAGATCAGCAGCACGTCGTGCGCCAGCGTCAGCTCGCGCAGCACGTGCAGGTAGCGCGGGTCGTGGAAGCGCATCCCGCCCGCGCCCTGCACGACCGGCTCCACGATGACCGCGGCCAGCTCGTCGGCGTGCGCCTCGATCAGGTCCGCCAGCTCCTGGACGTACGCGGTCTCCAGGTCGCGCGGCGGCGCGGACGCGAACACCTGGTCCGGCAGCACGCCCCGCCACAGCGAGTGCATCCCGCCCTCCGGATCGCACACGGCCATCGGCTGGAACGTGTCGCCGTGGTACCCGCCGCGCCAGGTGAGCAGCCGCCGCTTCTCCGGCCGCTTCCGGGAACGCCAGTACTGCAACGCCATCTTGATCGCGACCTCGACCGACACCGACCCCGAGTCGCACAGGAACACGTGCTGCAACGGCTCGGGCGTGATCTCCACCAGCCGCGCCGACAACGCCACCGCGGGCTCGTGGGTCAGGCCGCCGAACATCACGTGGCTCATCCGGCCGAGCTGGTCGCGCACCGCGGCGTCGAGCACCGGGTGCCGGTAGCCGTGGATCGCGGCCCACCACGACGACATGCCGTCGACCAGCTCGCGCCCGTCGTCCAGCCGGAGCCGGACACCCTCCGCCGACGAGACCACGAGCGGCTGGTGGGTGCCCGGCATCGGGCCGTACGGGTGCCAGACGTGCGCCTGGTCCAGTTTCAGCAGCTCATCGCGGTCCACGGGGCGTCAGGCTAACCGGCAGCGAGTGGAGCCCGCGAATGAGCGCGCCCGACCGCCACCGCAGCGAGTCCGGCTCCGCCGCCGGGGTGAGGTCGAACCGGTCCAGCAGCGACCCGACCGCGATCTCGCCCTCCATCCGGGCCAGCGGCGCGCCCAGGCAGTAGTGCACGCCGTGGCCGAACGCCAGGTGCCCGCCGGCGGGCCGGGTGATGTCGAACCGGTCCGCGTCCGGGAACCGGGACTCGTCGCGGTTGCCGCCGCTCAGCGACACCACCACCACGCTGTCCTTCGGGATGAGCACGTCACCCAGTTCGACGTCCTCGGTGGTGTAGCGGAACGTGGCCTGGTTGACCGGGCTCTCGTAGCGCAGGAACTCCTCCACCGCGCCGGGCAGCAGCGACCGGTCGGCGCGCAGCTTGTCCAGCTGCTCGGGGTTGCGCATCAGGTGGTAGACGCCGTTGGCGATCAGGTTGACCGTCGTCTCGTGCCCGGCCACCAGGAGCAGGAACGCCATGGCGATCAGCTCCATCTGGTCGAGCTGGTCGCCGTCCTCGCTGGCGTGCACCAGCGCCGAGAAGAAGTCGTCACCGGGGTTGGCCCGCTTGTGCTCGACCAGCCGCGACAGGTAGCCCGCCATCTGGGCGCCGGCCTCCTGCACGGCCTGCACGTCCGGACCGCCCCCGACCAGCACGTTCGACCACACGCGGAACTCGTCGCGCTCGTCCATCGGCACGTCGAGCATCTCGCAGATGACCGTGATGGGCAGCGGGAACGCCAGCGCGTCGATCAGGTCCACCTCGGACTGCCCGGCCATCTCGTCGAGCAGCCGGTCGGTGATCTCCTGGATGCGGGGCCGCAGCTGCTCGACCCGCCGGGCGGTGAACGCCTTGGTGACGAGCTTGCGCAGCCGGGTGTGGCCCGGCGGGTCCATGTTCAGCATGTGCTGCACCAGGGACTGGTCGAACGTGATCGGCTGGTCGCCCGCGACCCGGTTGCGCTCCATGACCTCCGGGAAGCGCTCGAAGTGCTTGCTGAACCGCGGGTCGGCGAGCGCCAGCCGGCCTTCCTCGTACCGGGTGACGAGCCAGGCCTTCGTGCCGCGCGGCAACACGATCTCGGTCGCCGCCGCCTGCTCGCGCAGCTTGGCGTGGTAGGAGTGCGGGTCGGCGTAGTACTCCTCGCCCAGCACGTCCAGACCGGCGATCTGTTCCCCCAAGGGAATCCCTCCTCGTTTGAGTAAACCCTGTTTACTCAAACGATCCGAGACTCCCTCGTGTCCCCGAACCGGGTCGATGTCACCCGATCAGCCCAAGCACCCCGGTCCGAGCAGAGCCTTCAGATCACCCATGAGGGACGGCGTGGGCGTGACCCGGAGCGCGTCGTCCAGCTTCAGCAACGTGTTGCGGCTGCTGTTGATGACCAGGTTGAGGTGCACCTCGGTGGTGCCGGGGTGCGCGGAGAGGACTTCCTTCAACGACGTCACCAGTTTCGGGTCGCACCGCGACGCCGACACTTTCAGCTTCAACGCCTGCGCGCCCAACTCCGACAGGTCCGGCACGACCAGGTCGTTGGCGATCAGCGAGATCCGGTCCTCCCGCTTCGCCACCCGCGCCTTGACCAGCACGATCGCGTCCTCGGCCACCTGCATGCCGTGGACCATGTAGCTCTTGGGGAAGAACAGCACCTCGATGCCACCGGCCAGGTCCTCCAGCATCGCCGACGCCCACGGCTCGCCGTTCTTGTTCACCCGGCGGGTGACCGTCGAGAGGATGCCGCCCAGCGTGACCTGCGTGCCGTCGGGCACGTCGCCTTCCAGGATGCGCGCGATCGAAGTGTCCGAATAGGACCCCAGCACCTGTTCCACACCGTTGAGCGGGTGGCCGGACACGTACAGGCCCAGCATCTCCCGCTCCAGCGTGAGCTGGTGCTTGGACTCCCAGTGCTCGTCGGGGATCTTCACGTCGAACACCGAGGCGCCGTCACCGTCGCCGCTGCCGTCGCCGAACAGGTCGAACTGGCCGCGCGCCTCTTCCTTCTTGGTCAGCATGATCGCGTCGACCGCCTCGACGTGGACCATGTGCAGGCCCTTGCGCGGGTGGCCGAGCGAGTCGAACGCGCCCGCCTTGATCAGCGATTCGACGACCTTCTTGTTGCACGCCTGGACGTCGACCTTGCGCAGGAAGTCGGAGAAGTCGGCGAACTTCCCCTTCTCCTTGCGGGTCTTGATGATCGCGTCGACCACGTTCGCGCCGACGTTGCGGATCGCGCCCAGGCCGAACCGGATGTCGTTGCCGACCGCGACGAACTCCCGCTCGGACGCGTTGACGTCCGGCGGCAGCACCGTGATGCCCATCCGGCGGCACTCGGCCAGGTAGACGGCCGACTTGTCCTTGTTGTCCGAGTTCGTGGTCAGCAGCGCGGCCATGTACTCGCCGGGGTAGTTGGCCTTGAGGTACGCGGTCCAGTACGCGATCAGGCCGTACGCGGCGGAGTGCGCCTTGTTGAACGCGTAGTCCGCGAACGGGACCAGGATGTCCCACAGGGTCTTGATCGCCTCGGGCGAGTAGCCGTTGGCCACCATGCCCGCCTCGAAACCCTTGTACTCCTTGTCGAGGATCTCCTTCTTCTTCTTGCCCATCGCGCGGCGGAGCAGGTCCGCTTGGGCCAGCGTGTAGCCCGCCACCTTCCGCGCGATCGCCATGACCTGCTCCTGGTACACGATCAACCCGTAGGTCGTGTCCAGGATCTCGGCCAGCGGCTCTTCCAGCTGGGGGTGGATCGGCGTGATCTCCTGCTGCTTGTTCTTGCGCAGCGCGTAGTTCGTGTGCGAGTTCGCGCCCATCGGACCCGGCCGGTACAGCGCGATGACGGCCGAGACGTCCTCGAAGTTGTCCGGGCGCATGAGCCGCAGCAGGTCGCGCAGGGCGCCACCGTCGAGCTGGAACACGCCCAGCGTGTCGCCGCGGCCCAGCAGCTCGTAGGTCTTGCGGTCGTCGAGGGGGACGGTGGTGATGTCGACGTCGCCCTTGCCGTTGAGCGCGATGTTCTTCAGCGCGTCGTCGATCGTGGTCAGGTTGCTCAGGCCGAGGAAGTCCATCTTCAGCAGGCCGAGCGTCTCGCACGTCGGGTAGTCGAACTGGGTGATGATCGACCCGTCCTGCGGGCGCTTCCAGACCGGGATGTGGTCCGTCAGCGGCTCCGCGGACATGATCACCGCGCAGGCGTGCACGCCCGCGTTGCGGATCAGGCCCTCCAGTCCGCGTCCGGTGTCGATGATCTCCTTGACCTGCGGGTCGGTCTCGTACAGCGCGCGCACCTCGGCGGCCTCGGAGTACCGCTTGTGCTGCGGGTCGAACACGCCGGCCAGCGGGATGTCCTTGCCCATCACGGCGGGCGGCATGGCCTTGGAGATCCGGTCGGCCACCGCGTACCCCGGCTGCCCGTACAGCACGCGGGCGGAGTCCTTGATCGCGGCCTTCGCCTTGATCGTGCCGAAGGTGATCACCTGGGCGACCTTGTCGACGCCCCACTTCTCGGTGACGTACCGGATCACGTCACCGCGCCGGCGCTCGTCGAAGTCGATGTCGATGTCGGGCGGGCTGACCCGGTCCGGGTTCAGGAACCGCTCGAAGATCAGGCCGTGCGCCAGCGGGTCGAGGTCGGTGATGCCCATCGCGTACGCGATCAGCGCGCCCGCGGCGGAACCACGACCGGGGCCGACGCGGATGCCGTTGGCCTTGGCCCAGTTGATGAAGTCGGCGACCACCAGGAAGTAGGACGGGAAGCCCATCTGGAGGATGACGTCGATCTCGAACTCGACCTGCTTCTCGTGGATCTCGTCCACGCCCTCCGGGAACCGGCGGCGCATGCCCGCCCAGACCTCTTCCCGGAAGTACTCCGCCTCCGACTGCCCGCCCGGCGTCGGGTAGCGCGGCATCAGGTTGTGGAACGCGAACATGCCGGTCGTGTCGACCTTCTCGGCCACCAGCAGGGTGTTGCGGCACCCCTCCTGCCAGGCGTCGGACGAGTCGATCGCGCGCATCTCGTCCGGCGACTTCAGGTGGTAGCCCGTGCCGTCGAACTTGAACCGGTTCGGGTCCTGCAGCGTCTTGCCGGTCTGCACGCACAGCAGCGCCGCGTGCGCGTCGCGGTCCTCGGAGTAGGTGTAGTGCGAGTCGTTGGTCACCACGAACGGGATGCTGAGCTTCTTGGCGATGTCCAACAGGCCGCCCCGGACCCGGCTCTCGATCTCGATGCCGTGGTCCATCAGCTCGACGAAGAAGTTCTCCGCGCCGTAGATGTCGCGCCACTTCGCGGCGGCCTCCAGGGCCTCCTTCTCGTGGCCGAGCCGCAGCCGTGTCTGCACCTCGCCGGACGGGCAGCCGGTCGTCGCCATCAGCCCCGCCGAGTGCTCGGCGATCAGCTCGGCGTCCATCCGGGGCCACTTGCCCAGCTGGCCCTCGGTGGAGGCCCGGCTGGACATCTTCATCAGGTTGTGCAGGCCCTCGTTCGTCCGGGCCCAGATGGTCTGGTGGGTGTACGCGCCGCTGGCGGAGACGTCGTCGGCCTTCTGCCCCGGGTCGCCCCACAGCACGCGCTTCTTGTTGAAGCGCGACTCCGGCGCCAGGTACGCCTCGATACCGATGACCGGCTTGATGCCCGCGGCGGTCGCCTGCCGGTAGAAGTCGTACGCGCCGTACATGTTGCCGTGGTCGGTGATCGCGGCGGCGGGCATGCCCATCCGCTCGCACTCGGCGAACATGTCCTTCAGCTTCGCCGCGCCATCGAGCATCGAGTACTCGGTGTGCACGTGGAGGTGCACAAACGAGTCGGACACCCAAACCCCCCTGAAGATCGCAGCGGGCCCGGGACTGGAATCGCTCGGGCAAGACTCACCTGACCCTATAACGCCATTCGGGCCGGTTCACGTCGACACCCCGCCACTCGTCGGGCCGACCCCGGCAGGCCGATGACACGAAGATCGCCCCAGGCGGGTAGCGTTCGAGGAGTGGTAGTGCCGGACCCCGTCGACGCCCGTCTCCTGGCCATGATCGCCGAGATGGGCCGTGCCGCCGTGCACGAGGTGGCCGCCCGGCTCGGCATGGACCCGCGCGAGGCCGCCAGCCGGCTGATCACGTTGTCCGGTAGCGGGTTGCCGCTGCTCGTGGGCGTGGAGTGCGACCCGAACGGCATCCGCAAGGCGCTGGCCAACAGCGTGGCGTGGGGCAACTACGCGGGCCCCGGCGGGCAGGCCGTGCGCGGCACGCCGAGCGGCCCGTACCCGCCCGTGCCGGGCACGGTGCAGGGCACGCCGTCAGGCCCCTACCCCGGTTACCCCGGCCCGCAAGGGCCGCCCAGCACGCCGTTCCCGGCGCAGCCGCAGACGGGACCGCCGTCCGGCCCGGTGCCCCTGGCGGAGCCGATGAGCACGTGGGGCGTGCCCGGCACGTCCGGCTGGGCTCGTGGCGACCAGGCACCCGCGCCGCGCTCGCGCACCGGCAAGATCGGCAGCACGTTGGAGACCGAGGGCCTGGAGGGCGCCCGGTTCACCATCCAGCTGGTCGAGGTGGTCGACCCGGCGGACTTCCTGTTCACCGCCGCCGGCTACAAGCTGGCCGACGGCGAGCGGGCCGTGGTCGTGCACACCGAGCTGGCGAACATCGGCCAGGTGCCGTTCAACGCCCTGCCCGACATGTACCTGGTCCTGATGACCAACAAGGGCGAGACGGTCAGCAAGGCGCCCGTGTCGCTGTCCTCCCGGCCGCCGCACAAGATCGGCGTCCAGCCGGGCGAGACCGCGGGCGGCCACACCGTCTACGTGCTACCGGAGGACACCGTGGTGTTCTCCGTCCGCTGGAGCTCCCGCCCGGAAACCGACCTCAACACCCTCGTCTGGACCATCGACGACTGAGTTGGATCGCCGCTGTGTTGATTGCCGCTGCTCCGCAGACGGCGGGCGAGGTCGCCTGGAAGTCGGTCGTTCGTGACCTCGCGCTCAGGCGGGGACAGCCGCCGGTTCGGTGTCGCGGGTGATGCCGACGTCGCCCCTGGTCATGGCGGCGAACACGATCACGGCCAGGACCGTCGCGCCGGCCATCACGCTCACCATCGGCAGCACGCTCGCCGAGCCGCCCGCACCGACCAGCGGTGCCATCAGACCGCCGACCAGGAACGTCATCACGCCGAGCACGGCCGACGCGCTGCCCGCCGCCTCCGGGTGCCGGGACATCGCCAGCGTGGCGGCGTTGGGCATGAGCAGGCCGACGCTCATCGTGACCACGAACAGCGGCGGCAGGAACGTGGCCAGGCCACCGCCGACCAGACCGCCGACGAACAGCCCGACCCCGCCGACCGCGCTGCCCGCCAGGCCGATCTTGAGCAGCGGACGCGGCATGATCCGGCCGGTCAGCCTGGTGTTGAGCACGCCGGCCAGGAAGATCGCCACCGAGTTCACCGCGAACACCAGGCTGAACTGCTGCGCGGTGAGCCCGTACACGCCCTGGAGCACGAACGACCCGCCCGCGACGTACGCGAACAGCGCACCGAGGGCCAGCGCGGAGGCCAGCACGTAGCCGAGGAACTTGCGGTCGGCCAGCAGGCTGCCGAACACCTTGAGCGTGAGCAGCAGGTTCGGCGGGCGGCGCTTGTCCTCGGGCAACGTCTCCGGCAGGCCGATGGCCAGGATGACCAGCAGGACCAACGCGATGACGCCGAGCACGACGAACGTGCCGCGCCAGCTGGTGATCCTGAGCAGCTGGCCGCCGATGACCGGCGCCAATACCGGGCCCATGCCGTTGACCAGCATCAACAAGGACATGAACCGCGCCATCGCCAGACCCTCGAACCGGTCGCGGGCGATCGCCGTCGCGACCACGAACCCGGCCGCCACACCGAGGCCCTGGAGCAGGCGCAGGCCGGCGAACGCGAGGGCGCTGGGCGCGACCGCGCACAGGAGCGAGATCACGACGTAGCTGCCGAGGCCGAACAGCAGCGGCCGCCGCCTGCCCCACGAGTCCGACAGCGGGCCCACCAGCAGCTGTCCCAGCGACAGGCCGATGATGAACGTGGTCAGGGACAGCTGGATCTGCGACTCGGCCGCGCCGAACTCCTCCGCCATGGAGGGGAACGCGGGCAGGTAGGTGTCGATCGACAGGGGTCCCAGGCAGCACAAGGCTCCCAGGAGCGCGATCAGTCTTGCCCTGCTGTCCATCCGACACTCCCCCGGGCTGGTGTGCCAAAAGCTTCGCAAGCCGAACGACCGGGAGAAAAGCGATATGTCCTACGTCACGCGTCCGGGTGTAGGACATCGCCTCGAAGTGAACACACAGCGTCAGTAACCCTCGGCCCGGAGCAGTTCCAGGGCGTCGGCGAGGTCGTCCGGGTACTCGCTGGTGTACGACACCCACTGGCCGTCGGCCGGGTGGTGGAAGCCCAGGGTCCGGGCGTGCAGCCACTGCCGGGTGACGCCCAGGCGCTTGGCCAGCGACGGGTCGGCACCGTAGGTGATGTCCCCGACGCACGGGTGCTTCAGCGCGGAGAAGTGCACCCGGATCTGGTGCGTGCGGCCGGTCTCCAGGTGCACGTCGAGCAGCGACGCGGCCCGGAATGCCTCCACCACCTCGTAGTGCGTGATGCTCGGCTTGCCGTTGGCCATCACGGCGAACTTGTAGTCGTGCTTCGGGTGCCGGTCGATCGGCGCGTCGATGGTGCCCTTGATCGGGTCCGGGTGCCCCTGCACGAGCGCGTGGTAGAGCTTGTCGACCGTCCGCTCCTTGAAGGCGTGCTTCAACGCCGAGTAGGCGTGCTCGCTCTTCGCCACCACCATGACGCCGGTCGTGCCGACGTCCAGCCGGTGCACCACGCCCTGGCGTTCGGCCGCGCCCGACGTGGAGATCCGGATGCCGGCCGCGGCCAGGCCGCCGACCACGGTCGGACCGGTCCAGCCGGGGCTGGGGTGGACGGCCACGCCGACCGGCTTGTCCACCACGATCACGTCGTCGTCCTCGTGCAGGACCTTCAGGCCCTCCACGGGCACGGCCTGCACCTGCACCGGCCGCTCGGGCTCGGGGAGGGTGACCTCCAGCACCGCGCCCGCCACCAGCCGGTCCGACTTGCCCGCGGGGTGGCCGTCGAGCACCACGTCACCCGACTCGGTCAACGCCGCGACCACCGTGCGGGACAGGCCGAGGAGCTTGGCCAGGCCGGCATCGACCCGCATCCCGTCCAGTCCATCCGGCACGGGAAGGCTCCGGTAGCCGCTCATTCGCTCGCCTTCTTGGCCACGGGCTTCTTCTCCACCCGAGTGCCGTCGTAGTCCCGCTGGAGCAGCGCCATCAGCACGATCACGCCGCCGCCCACGCAGATGGCGGAGTCCGCCAGGTTGAACACCGGGAAGAAGTTCCCCCACGGGTCGAGCACCGAGATGAAGTCGACCACGCCGCCGCGCAGCGGGCCGGGTCCGCGGAAGATGCGGTCCGTGAGGTTGCCCATCGCGCCGCCCAGGACCAGGCCGAGGCCGATGGCCCAGCCGGTCGAACGCAGCCGGCGCGCGATCCACAGGATGAACACGACCACGCCCGACGCGATCAGGGCGAGGATCACCGTCCAGCCCTCGGCCAGGCCGAACGCGGCGCCGGTGTTGCGGATCAGCGGCAGGTAGAGCAGGCCGCCGAACAGCTCGATCGGCTCGCGCCCCTCCAGGTTCTCCACCGCGATGATCTTGGTGACCAGGTCGAGGGCCAACACCAGCGGTGCGATGACGGCCAGCAGCAGGACCCGTCGCTTGGGCAGCGGTGTGTCCGGCTGGTCCGGCGTGTCCGGCTCGGTGTTGGGATCGGTGCTCACCGGGCCATTGTCCAGCATCCGGGTCAGCGCAGGAACGGCGGGAGCGCGCGCTCGTCGTTCAGCGGGACCCAACGACCGTTCTGAAGTTCGTACTCCCACCGCGAGCCCTCGGTGACGAGCGTGCGCAGCGCGGCCACGAAACGGTCCACGTGCTCCTCGGTGGTGCCCAGGCCGATGGACGCACGCAGCGCGCGCTCGCCGTACGCGAGTCGGTGCACGGCCACGTGGGCGCAGAACGCGCCGTCACGCACGCCGATGCCGTGCTCGGCGGACAGCGCCGCGGCCAGGTAGCCGACGTCCTGACCGCCGACGGTGAAGCTCACCACGCCCACCCGGTCCTGGTCCGCGCCGAACAACGCCAGCTCGTGCACGCCGGGAACGGTCTTGAGCCCCTCCCGCAGCCGCGCCAGGAGCGCGCGCTCGTGCGCGGCGGTCTGCGCCCAGTGCCGGCCCAGCACGTCGCAGGCCACGGCCAGCGCGTGCACGCCCACCACGTTCGGCGTGCCGGCTTCGTGCCGCTCGGGCACCGCGGACCAGGCCACGCCCAGCCGGTCGCCGTGGTCGGTGACGCGGGCCGTCGCGCCGCCGCCCACCAGGTACGGCTCGGCGGCCTGCAACCAGTCGGACCGGCCGACCAGCACACCGGCGCCGAACGGCGCGTAGATCTTGTGCCCGGACAGCACGGTGTAGTCCACGTCGAGCGCGCGCACGTCCACCGGCCGGTGCGGTGCGAGCTGGGCGGCGTCCAGGGCGATCCGTGCGCCGTGCCGGCGGGCCACCCGGGCCAGCTCGGCCACCGGCCACACCTCACCGGTCACGTTCGACGCCCCGGTCACCACGACCAGGCGCGGGCCGACGGGGGCCTCGCCCAGGGCCCGGTCCAGCGCCGACACCGCCCCGGCGGGTGCGGCCGGAGTGCGCAGGCGGCGCACGTTCGGGCCGCGCCACGGCAGCAGCGCGGCGTGGTGCTCGGTGTCGAACAGGATCACGGCGGTGTGCTTGGGCAGGCTCTTGGCCAGCAGGTTCAGCGCGTCGGTGGTGTTGCGGGTGAAGACGACGGCGTCGCTCTCGCGGGCGCCGAGGAAGCGGCGGACCGACGTGCGGGCCTGCTCGTAGACCTTCGTGCTGACCTGGGAGGCGAAGCCCGCGCCCCGGTGCACGCTGGCGTACCAGGGCAGCAGCTCGTCCACGGCGTCGCGGACCTGCTCCAGACAGGGCGCGCTGGCCGCGTGGTCGAGGTTGGCGTACTCGACGCGCTCACCGGTCACCAGCGGCACGCGCAGCGCGGCGCCCACGACTCGGGGCAGTGCCCACTTTTCCTGGGCAAGCTTTTCCTGGGCCGACTTTTCCCGGGGAAGGGTCTCCAGGCTGACGGGGATTCGGGGAACTGCGACGGTCATGACGCCCTCCGGGGTCCGGGACCCCACCGGAGAGGGAGCCCGCGCTTGCCGGGCGCCCTGCGCGCCAGGCCAGGTCCTCACCGGGGGCACCCCACCGCGGTAGGAGGGTTGCCGGCCAGCAAACCCGGGCTTAGCGCTGGCACTCATGACCTTCGTTTCGAAGTTAACCCAGAGCGCGCGCCACGTCGAGAGGCGTTCACATCCTGGGAGGCAGGCCCGGATCAGGGCAGCCCGACGTCGCCCTTCCACCGGGCGAACCGGCCCGCGCGGTCCACGGCGCGGATGCGCTGCTCGGTCGCCGTGCGCATGGCCTCGGTGCACACGACCAGCAGCTGGTCGTGCTCCTGCAAGCGGGTCGTCGGCTGCGGGGTGAAGCCCGCGTCGTCGCGGACCACCAGGCTCACCGACGACCCCGGCGGCAGCCGCAGTTCGGACAGGTACACGCCGTGCAGCTTGGAGCCCCTCTGGATGCGGACCTGGAGCAGCTCCGCGCCCAGTTCGTCCAGCGCCGACGAGTCGACCTGCACTTCCTGCGCCTCACCGGACTTGACCAGCTTCAGCCACTTGGCCAGCCACGGCAGGCTCGTGCCCTGCACCACGGTCAGCACCACGACCAGCACGAACACCGCGTCGACCAGCTGTTGCGCGCCCGACACACCCTGGATCAACGGGATCAGCGCGAACACGATCGGCACCGCCCCGCGCAGCCCGGACCAGGAGATGAACACCTGTTCCCGCCACGGCACCCGGAACGGCAGCGCCGCGAACACCACCGACAGCGGCCGGGCGAACAGCACCAGCACCGCGCCCGCCACCAGCGCCGGCACCAGCGCGTCGAGCAGCCTGCCGGGCGAGGCGTACAGGCCGAGCAGCACGAACAGGCCGATCTGCGCGAGCCAGCCCAGCCCCTCGGCGAACGACAGGGTGTCGGCCCGGTGCGGCAGCCGGGCGTTGCCGAGCACGAGCGCGGAGATGTAGACGGCGAGGAAACCGGACGCGTGCGCGAGGTCGCCCGCGGTGTAGGCGAGCACGCACACCGCGACCGTGGCCAGCGGGTACAGACCGGTGGCGGGCAGCGCGGCCCGGCGCAGCCCGACACCGCCCAGCCAGCCGAGCCCGATGCCGATCAACGCGCCCGCGACGAGTTCGTAGAGCATCAGCAGCGGCGCGGTCCACGTGATCGGGTCGGGTGAGGCGAGCAGCACGACGGCGATGTAGACCGGCGCGTCGTTGATGCCGGACTCCAACTCCAGCGGGCCGATGAGCTTCTTGCCCACGCCCACCCCGCGCAGCACGCTGAACACGGCGGCGGCGTCGGTGGACGACAGCACCGCGCCCCACAGCAGCGCGGTGCGCCAGTCCATGTCCAGCAGGAAGTGCAGCGCGAACCCGGTGACCGCGATGCTCACGCCGACGGACACAGTGGACAGTGCGAGACCGACGCCCAGCGCGGGTCTCACCTCACTCCACCGGGTGGTGAGACCGCCCTCGGTGAGGATCATCACCAGCGCGACCGTGCCCAGCGACCGGGTCAGGTCCGCGTCCTCGAACTGGATGCCCAGCACGGCCTCGCCGAGCAGCACGCCGATGCCGAGGTAGAGCAGGAGGGACGGCAAGCCGAGCCGGATCGACACCCTGACCGCGATGACCGAAAGCAGGAGAACCGCGGCGGCGATGCCGAGGAAGCCCGTCACACCACCCACTCGACCTCCACACTTCGGCACTGTTGTCACCCGACGGAGTCATTCTCCCTGGTGACACCGAGATGGACGAATCCGGAACGACACACAGTCGTCACCGACGGGAACCACGCACCTCTTCTGTCCACAACGGACAGTCAGTCGGCGAGCAGCCGCGCCAACACTTCGGACGCGCCGGCGGGGGCGGGGTCCACCTGCACGACCTTGTCCCGCCCGCGTTCGCCCGCGATCACCTCGACGTCCTGCTTGCGCACGCCGAACGCCTTCGCCAACGCCTTGCGCACGGCCTCGTTCGCCTTGCCCTCCACGGCGGGCGCGGCGACCGCGACGACCAACGCGCCGTCACCCCACCGGCCGCCGACGGCCTCGCGCTTCGCGCCCGGCTTGACCCGGATCGCGAACCGGAACGTACCGGCCTCAGGCACGGCACATCACCACGGCGAGCGTCTCGTCCAGCAACGCGCGCCGCGTCTTGAACACCTTCGGCATGGACGACAGCAGTTGGGCCTGCCCCAGATAGACGGAGTAGGCCAGCACGGCCCGTTGGCGCGCGACGCCGGCCGCGAAGCCGAGTTGACCGAACAGCTCCTCCAGGTAGCCGATGCGACGGTCGGTGACCCGTGCGAGCACCGGCGCCACCGCCGGGTGGTCCTTGGCCGCGAGCATGGCCAACTCGACCGCGCTGTCCTCGACGTTCTCCAGCACGGTGGCGAACAGCAGCCGCAGCTTGTCCAGCGGTTCCGGCACCGAGTCCAAGATGTCGGTCACGGCCTCGGTGTTCTCGCGTTCCCAGCGTTCGAGGGTGGCCTTGAGCAGGGCTTCCCGGTTGGGGAAGTGCCAGTAGGCGCTGCCCTTGGTGGCACCGAGCCGTGCCGCGAGCGGTTCCACCGCGACCGCCGCCACCCCGCCCTCGGCCAGCGCCCGCAGCGCCACCCCGGTCCAGTCGTCCTGCGTCCGCCGTGCCACGACTCCATACGCTACCGTACGGTAGCGGACCATACGGCCCCGTACGGAGGAGGTCGTGATGATCGAGAACGTGCACACCAGGCAGATATCCGACAGCGCGCACCTGGTCGACCGGATGGTTGCACGACGCGCTCGTCGAGGACCTGCTCGACAACGCGGCCCGCGCCGCCGGCCACCCGCCGTTCACCCGGCCAGGTGGTCCCCGTGGGTGCGCTTGCTCCGCGCGGTGGCCGAGAGGAGCGCCGAGAAACCCGCTTGACCGGATTCCTCCACCCCCGGTCCGCCGTGCAGGAGGCGTTCGTCGGCGCGTCGCGGAACTGGCCGGTGATCGAGCCCGCGCCCAGACGTGCTTGGCTGGTGAAGACGATCCGCAACCTGCCGGTGGACCAGGCCCGCCGGCGGGGAGCGGCCGGGTGGCCTGACCGACGAGGTGGTCGCCCGGCAGCGCGGCACGTACCGCATCCTGATGCCCGAGCAGCGGGACGCCGAGACGTGGCACGAGCTGATCAGCACGCCGGCCGCCGTGGCGAACCTGCCGGACGTCAGCGAGCGGGTCGGCAACGGGGAGCGACGGGTGCGGGGCTCCCAGCGCGGGAAGGAGACGTGATGGCGGACGACTTGGACCCTCGACCGGACCACCTGCGTGCCGAGCTGACCGAAGCCGTCCCGGAGGACCCGGGGACGGACGACCTCGGCGTGGCGGCGATCATGGCGCAGGCCTCGAAGTACGAGCGCCAGGCCGCCCTGGTCGTGGCCGCACGCGCCGGTTCACGGGCCGCGCTGGACTCCCTGGTGGCTGAACTGACCCCGTTGGTCTGGCACGTGGCCAGGGGCAACGGCCTGGACCAGGCCACCGCCGAGGACGTGGTGCAAACCGTCTGGCTGAGTCTCCTGCGCCACCTCGACCGCCTGGCGGAACCCCGTGCCGTGGCCGGCTGGCTGATCGTCGCCACCCGCCGCGAATCGCAGCGAGCCTGGCGGGACCGCAACGGCCGCCCCGCCCTGTCCACCGACTCCGCCATGGACATGCCCGACGACCGCTGGCTACCGGAACCCGAAGCCCTCCGGGACGACCGCGACCGCCGCCTCTGGCAAGCCTTCAACACCATGTCCCGCCGCTGCCAGGAACTCCTCCGCCTCACCGTCCTGGCCGGCCGAGCCGAATACCGCGCCGTCGCCGAAGCCCTCTCCATGCCCCGTGGCTCCATCGGCCCCACCCGCGGCCGCTGCCTGGCCAGCCTGCGCCAACGCCTGGAAGACGACGGTGTCCTGTGACCACGTGCGGTGACGACCGGTCTCACGGCGGCTTCGTCCACAGGGCCACCGGCCGACTGCCGGTTGTCCACAGGGCGTGGCCGGCCGCCCGAAATTGTCAGACCTCGCCGGCAGGATAAAAGCAGGGGTCCCCTTGGCGGGGACCCCTGCGTGAGCGATCAGCCCCGGGGCGGTCAGCCCCCGAGCGATCAGACCCGATCAGACCCGGGTGACCGCGACCCGGACCTTCTGGCCTTCGCCGACGACACCGTCCGAGCCCTCGGCGACCTCGCCGTACTCGACCGCCTCGGTGAGGGTTTCCTCCTTCAGGAACGCCTCGAAGCGGCGCACCGCGGCCTCGACGGCGGGCGGCAGCTGCAACGTCAGGGTGATCCGGTCCGAGACGTCCAGGTCGGCGTCCTTGCGCGCCTGCTGCACCACCCGCACCAGGTCACGGGCGATGCCCTCGGCCGCCAGGTCCTCCGTCACCACGGTGTCCAGCACGACCAGGCCGCCGCTGTTCGGCAGCGCCGCCGTCGCGCCCTGGTCGGTGGCGACCAGCCGCTGCTCGTACTCCTCCGGGAACAGCTCGATCCCGGCCGCGACGACCTTGCCGTCCACTTCCTCCCAGTCACCGGCCTTCACCGCCTTGATGACCTTCTGCACGTCCGGCCCGAGCCGGGGCCCGGCGGCACGCGCGTTGACCGCCAGCTGGAAGTGGCCGTGCGCGTCCACGTCCGTGGTCAGCTCGACCTCCTTGACGTTCACCTCGTCCCGCAGCACCTCGGTGAACGCCTCCAGCTGCGCCACGTCACCGGAAGCGATCACCAGCTTCGCCAACGGCAACCGCACGCGCAGCTTGTTCGACTTGCGCAGCGACAACGCCGTGGACGCCACCTGCCGCACCTGGTCCATCGCCGCCACCAGCGCGTCGTCCGCCGGCAGGTCGTCGACGGAGGGCCAGTCGGTCAGGTGCACCGACCGGCCGCCGGTCAGTCCCCGCCACACCGACTCGGTGGTCAGCGGCAGCAGCGGCGCGGCCACCCGGCTCACCACCTCCAGCACGGTGTGCAGGGTGTCGATCGCGTCCTGCTCCCCCGCCCAGAACCGGTCCCGCGAACGGCGCACGTACCAGTTGGTCAGCACCTCCAGGAACTCCCGGATCGACGCGCACGCACCCGAGATGTCGTACTCGTCCAGCTGACCGGTGACGGTGGCCACCAGGTCGTGCGTCTTCGCCAGCACGTACCGGTCCAGCACGTGCGGCGAGGAAGTCCGCCAAGTCCCCTCCACCCCGTCCGCGTTGGCGTACAGGGCCAGGAAGTACCAGGAGTTCCACAACGGCAGCACGGCCTGCCGCACCGCGTCACGGATACCGCGCTCGGTCACCACCAGGTCGCCGCCGCGCAGGATCGGCGACGCCATCAGGAACCACCGCATGGCGTCCGAGCCGTCCCGGTCGAACACCTCGTTGACGTCCGGGTAGTTCTTGCGCGACTTGGACATCTTCTGCCCGTCGTCACCCAGCACGATCCCGTGCGCCACGCAGTTGCGGAACGCCGGCCGGTCGAACAACGCCGTCGCCAGCACGTGCATGGTGTAGAACCAGCCGCGCGTCTGGCCGTTGTACTCGACGATGAAGTCGCCCGGGTAGTGGTCCTCGAACCACTGCGCGTTCTTGAACGGGTAGTGGACCTGGGCGAACGACATCGAGCCGGACTCGAACCAGCAGTCCAGCACCTCCGGCACCCGCCGCATCACCGACTGCCCGGTCGGGTCGTCCGGGTTCGGCCTGGTCAGGTTGTCGATCGTGGGCCGGTGCAGGTCGTCCGGGCGCACGCCGAAGTCGCGCTCCAGCTCGTCCAGCGAGCCGTAGACGTCCACCCGCGGGTACGCCGGGTCGTCCGACACCCACACCGGGATCGGCGAGCCCCAGAACCGGTTGCGGGAGATGTTCCAGTCGCGGGCGTTCTCCAGCCACTTGCCGAACTGGCCGTCCTTGATGTGCTCGGGCACCCAGTTGATCTGCTGGTTCAGCTCGACCATGCGGTCCTTGAACTGCGAGACCGCGACGAACCACGACGACACCGCGCGCTGGATCAGCGCGTTGTCGCACCGCCAGCAGTGCGGGTACGGGTGGTCGTAGGTCTCGTGGCGCAGCAGCAGGCCCGCTGCCTTCAGGTCGCGGATGATCGGCTTGTTCGCGTCGAAGACCTGCTGCCCCTCGTACGGCGGCACCTCGGCGGTGAACCGGCCGTGCGCGTCGACCGGCACGACGACCTCGATGCCCGCCGCGTCGGTGACGAGCTTGTCGTCCTCGCCGAAGGCGGGGGCGATGTGCACCAGGCCCGTGCCGTCCTCGGTGGTGACGTAGTCGGCGGCCAGCACCTGGTGGGCGTTCTCCCGGCCGACGAAGAAGTCGAACGGCGGCGCGTACTTGCGCCCGACCAGGTCGGCGCCCTTGTACCGGGCCACGACCGGCGGCTCCTCGCCCAGCTCACGGGCGTACGCGGGCACGCGGGCCTCGGCGAGCAGGTAGCGCTCGCCGTTGGCCTCGACGGTCACGTAGTCCACGTCCGGGTGCACGGCGGCGGCCAGGTTGGACGGCAGCGTCCACGGCGTCGTCGTCCAGACCAGGGCCAGCTCGCCGGTCTCCAGGCGCAGGCCGACGGTGACCGCCGGGTCCTGCCGGTCCCGGTAGGTGTCGTCCATCTTGGTCTCGGTGTTGGACAGCGGCGTCTCGCAGCGCCAGCAGTACCAGAGCACCCGGAAGCCCTCGTAGACCAGGCCCTTGTCCCAGAGGGTCTTGAAGGCCCACATGACGCTTTCCATGTAGTCCAGGTCGAGGGTCTTGTAGTCGTTGTCGAAGTCCACCCAGCGGGCCTGCCGGGTCACGTAGTCGCGCCACTGGCCGGTGTACTGCAGCACCGACGCGCGGCAGGCCTCGTTGAACTTCTCGATGCCGAACGCCTCGATCTCGCTCTTCGACGAGAACCCGAGCTGCTTCTCCGCCTCGACCTCGGCGGGCAGGCCGTGGGTGTCCCAGCCGAACCGGCGTTCGACGTGCTTGCCGCGCATGGTCTGGTAGCGCGGGACGACGTCCTTGACGTAGCCGGTGAGCAGGTGGCCGTAGTGCGGCAGGCCGTTGGCGAACGGCGGGCCGTCGTAGAAGACGAACTCGTTGGACCCGTTGTCCCCGGCCGGACGGGCGTCGATCGACGCCTGGAAGGTCTGGTCCGACTTCCAGAAGTCGAGCACACCCTCTTCGAGGGCGGGGAAGGACGGCTGGGAGGGAACGGACCCCTCGCCTGCCTTCGGGTAGGCCATCGTGCAGCTCCTCGCGTGCGTCAACCGGCTCACGGGGACGACACGCCGGTCACGGCGCACCGCGGTACCACCCCGCTTGCCAGGGCACGAAGGCTCTGGCCTCTCTTCGACGGCTGTGACGGGCCGCTCCCGTCCGGTTCTACTGAGGCGCGTCCCACTGGGGCACGCGCCCGTTCTTCCGGAGGCTCCCCGGTGATGGCCGGATCAACGCCGTGCTACCACCCAGGGTAGCCGAACGGCGCAAACCACTTTGAGTAGTTCCCCCATGCGACCCGTCCGGGCCTGTCGGGAGGCTGGCAGAGCAGGTCCCGATCACTCCGGGGCCGCGATACGAGGGGGAACACCGTGAAGCGGACGATTGCGCTCTTACTGGCCGTGGCCGCCGTGCCGGCCCTGGCCGCACCGGCCGTGGCGCAGGAGGAGCGCGTGGCCACGTTCAAGTTCCACGCCGAAGCCGGGTCCTTCCCGGTGGACGGCCGGGAGGCCTACTGGTCCACCCCGGCGTACGAGGTACGGATCTACGAGCGCGAGGTGAACGTGCTCCGGATCGACGAGGACACGGTCTCGAACGCGGACTACGTCGCGATCGAACTGACGGCGCCCGGCAACGTGCCGCTGGAGGTCGGCACCTACACCGACGTCCGGATGCGTTCGACCGCGAGCAACCCGGGCTTGATGGTGGTCTCGCGCGGCCTCGCCTGCGCCCCGGTGTACGGGACCTTCACCGTCAACAGCATCGAGCGCGACCCGGTGACCGGGCGGCTGACGGATGTCGACGTGGAAGTGGAGCAGCGCTGCGGTGCTCCGGACGCGCCGGCGTTCTCCGCGCACGCCACGCTGAGCAGCTAGGCAGGCTCCGACTGGCCCGCGGCCCGCTTGCGGGCCGCGAGGCCGGAGTCCGGGCGGCACACCGCGCACGGGGTGAAGCCCAGCTGCCGGGCCTCGTCGACCGGGAGGGCCAAGGTCGGCCGTGAAGCGAGCCACGTGCACTCGACCAAGTGGTAGCGCGGACGTTCGTCCAGCACCCGCACCTCGTCGGTGAGGTCGCTCACGACCAGGGAGTCGGCGGCGTCCGTGTCCTCCTCGTCAGGCTCGACATCCACCTGACCGGGTGAACTCGGGGTGGCCACCACCCCCTCCGGTACAGCCTGTTGATCACCGGCGCTACCCTGGTGATCAACAGTGCCGGTGCCCGCAGCCGGGGCGCCCGACCGGCGGCGAAGCCACCAGTCGAGCACCAAGACCACGGCGGCGGCCCCGCTCGCACCCACGGACAACCACGCCCAGAACGTCTGGTCGGCGGTCAGCGCGGGCACGAGCAACCCCAGGGCTACCAGCACCAACAGCAGAACTATGTAGAGCACGTCCGGCAGACTAGATCAACGACGCCGATCAGCCGGCCTCGGCGCGTGCACCGAAGGAGTACCCGCCCTGCTGGCGGCTGTCGGACGGTGCGGCGGGGCCGCGGTCCTGCAGGTCGCGCAGCGACGACTCGAGCATCGTCTTGAGCCTGGTCCGGTACTCGCGCTCGAAGGTCTGCAGCTTGTCGATCTGCTTTTCGAGCGTGTTCTTCTCCTGGGTGATGTTGCCCATCACCTCGGCGTGCTTGCGCTGAGCGTCGCGGTCGAGCGCGCTGGCCTTCTCACGGGCCTGCCGCTCCAACGTCTCGGACCGGGTCCGCGCGTCGTTCAGCATCGTCTCGGCACGCGTGCGCGCCTCGTTGACCATGGTGTCGGCCTTGGACCGCGCCTCGGACAACAGCTGCTCGGACTTCGTCCGGGCCTCCGAGAGCATCCCATCGGCCTCGGCCTTGGCCTCCCCGGTGAGCCGGTCGGCCATCTCCTGGGCCAGACCGAGCACCTTGGCGGCCTGGACGTGGTGGTCACCACCACCACCCGGCGAAGTCTGTTCCAGGGCCGAGGGGGGTGGCACCGGGGCGAGCCTGCGTGGCTCGTCGACGACGCGGCTGGGGCCGACGCCTGCGGCAACCTTCGCCCGGGCGTCTTCGAGGTCGGCACGTGCGGTCTCGACCTGCTGGTCGAGCTGCTCGACCTGCTGGCGCAGGTCGTTGTTCTCCTCGATCAGGCGGGCGAGCTCGCCCTCAACCAGGTCGAGGAACGCGTCCACCTCGTCCTCGTTGTAGCCCCGCTTGCCAATCGGCGGCTTGCTGAACGCGACGTTGTGCACGTCCGCGGGGGTCAACGGCATCAGATCACCTCACGCACTCCTGGGCTGTGGACATCCCTGGTCCCCTCACCTGGGATCGGCTACTCGCATCAGAATGATAACGACCAGCAACAGCACAATAATGGACAAGTCCAGACCGATGCCCCCGATCCGCACGGTCGGGATGATCCGACGCAGCAAGCGGACCGGAGGATCGGTCACGGTGTAGACGGTCTCAAGCGCCACCGCGACACCGCCCGCAGGCCGCCATCCCCTGGCGAAACTACGGACGAGCTCCACGACGACACGCGCCGTGAGCAGCAGCCAGAACGAGAACAACACGTAGTAGACCACGAGCCAGAGGGCATCCACATCGTCAACTGTGCCACCACTCAGCCCTGGTTGAGGAACCCACCCTCCGCGAGCCGCCTCCGGTCCTCCGCCGTCACGTCGACGTTCGGAGGTGAGAGAAGGAACACCTTGTTCGTGACCTTGTCGATCGAGCCGCGCAGCGCGAAGGCCAGACCGGCCGCGAAATCGACCAGCCGCTTGGCGTCCGCGTCGTTCATATCGGTGAGGTTCATGATCACCGGTGTGCCGTCGCGGTAGTGCTCGCCGATGGTCCGCGCCTCGTTGTAGCTGCGCGGGTGCAGCGTGGTGATGCGGGCCAGCGGGTGGGCCGCGGGCTCGGCGGTCGGTCGCGGCCTGTTCACGGGCTCACGCTGCGGCTCCACGGCCAGCGCGCCGTGCGTCTCCGGGCTCCAGGAACGACGCGGGCGTGCGCCGCGCTCGGGCTCGTAGTCCTCCGCCTCGTCGAGCTCCGCGCGGTAGCCGTTGACCGGGCGGCGACGGGCGGTCCGCTGCTCGGGGTACTCGTAGTCGTCCGACTCGGTGTACTCGGACCGGTAGTCCGCGTAGCGCCGGTCGTCCTCGTAGGCGGCCGGGTCGTCGGCGTACTCGGCGGGAACCATCCCGAAGTAGGCCTTCAGCTTGTGAAACCCGCTCATGGCTAGAGCCCTTCCTCCGCCGATCCCTACCCGCAAGGACGTCGCGGCCGTCCCAGAGGTTCCCGACAGTTACGGCGAGGCTAGTCTCCGGCTGCCGAGCAACGCTGTTCCGACACGCACGCACGTCGATCCGTGCGCGATCGCATCCTCCAGGTCACCGCTCATCCCCGCCGAGATCACGGTGGCATCGGGATGATCGTCCCGCAAGCGGGTTACCGCTAGGTATAGAGCGGCAAACGCCTGCTGTGGAGACATGCCCAGTGGTGCGACGGTCATCACACCTCGCAGCAGAAGTTCACTCCGTAGTGCTACGTGATCGGCCAGTCGCGGAAGGTCACCGATCGGATGGCCGCCGCGCGCCTCGTCGCCGTCGATGCTGACCTGGATGAGCACCTCGGTCGGCTTGGTGGCGGCCTTGGCGACGGCGTCGGCGAGCCGGGTCGAGTCGACCGTGTCGATTCGGTCGGCCCAGCGCAGGACGGACTTGGCCTTGTTGCGCTGGAGCGAGCCGACCATGTGCCACTTCGCCGGCGCGCCCGGCCGCAGCTCGGCGAACTCGGCCGTCTTGCGGCCGGCCTCCTGGTCGCGGTTCTCGGCGAAGTCGGTGAGCCCGAGGTCGCTCAGGATCGCCACGTCCTCGGCCGGGAACGTCTTGGTGACGGCCAGCAGGCCCACCTCGTCCGGTGACCGGCCGGCGGCCGCGCAGGCCTTGGCGATGCGTTCCCTGACCTCGGCCAACGACAGGGCCAGCTCCTCGCGCCGGTTCACGATTCCATCCAGATGACGCCCGCGATCCGCCCCGTTCCCGGTTCGCGGCGGTGGCTGAACAGCGTCTTGTCCTCGAACGTGCAGCGCGGGTCGACGCCGATCCTGCCGACGCCCGCGTCGGCGAGCTGCTGCCAGATGCCGGCCTGCAGGTCGAGGGCCGGTTTGCCGGAGCGGGTCTTCGACGCGCTGCCCGGCAGGTGCTTCTCCACGTCGGCGCGCATCGCGGCGGGCACCTCGTAGCACTTGCCGCAGATGGACGGCCCCAGCAGCACCTCGATGCGGTCCTTCCGGGCGCCCAGCTCGACCATGCGGTCCAGGGCCGCCGGGACGATGCCGACCCGTGCGCCGACGCGTCCGGCGTGGACGGCGCCGATCACGCCCGCCTCCGGGTCACCCAGCAGCACCGGCACGCAGTCGGCGGTCAGCACCACCAGCCCCAGCCGCTCCTGGGCCGTCACCACGGCGTCAGTGGCCTCCAGCGGCTCCGCGACGGGCCCGTCGACCACCCCGACCGTCCGGCCGTGCACCTGTTCCATCCAGACCAGCCGGTCCGGGCTGAGCCCGATCCCCTCGGCCAGCCGGCGGCGGTTGGCGGCGACGGCGGCGGGGTCGTCACCAACGTGGTCGCCCAGGTTGAAGGAGTCGTAGGGCGGTTTCGACACGCCGCCCTCGCGGGTGGTCACGACACGACGGATACGCACACCACCAGCTTCCCAGACGACAGCGCCGCGCCGTCCCGCAGTGGGACGACGCGGCGCTGTCACGTGCCTGGGCTTACCGCCGCATGAACGGCGGCACGTCCACCTCGTCGTCGGGGTCGTCGGTCACCGGCACGGCCCGGTTCGGCAACGACCCGCTGTTGGTGCCCGGCATCCCCGGCGACAGCGACCTGGGCATGGTCGGCTGCGGTGCGGAGTACGGGGCCTGGCCGTTGCCCTGGCTGGGCTGCGGCTGCTGCGGCACGGTCGGCCGGGGCGGCACGACCGAGGGCTGTTGCTGGTGTTCCACGTGCTGGTGTTCCACCTGCTGCTGCACCGGTTGCACCGGCTGCGGCGGGGTGTGGTTCAACTGACCCGCGGTGGCCGTGGCCACGGGCGTGCCACGCGGCGGGCTGGACAGAGCCTGGGGCTCCAACTTCTTGTGGGTCGGCCCGCCACTGTCAAAACCCGCCGCGATCACCGTCACACGGACCTCGTCACCGAGCGAGTCGTCGATGACCGTGCCGAAGATGATGTTCGCGTCGGGGTGTGCGGCCTCCTGCACCAGCGAGGCCGACTCGTTGATCTCGAACAGCCCTAGGTCGCTGCCACCGGCGATCGAGAGCAGCACACCGTGCGCACCCTCCATCGACGCTTCCAGCAGCGGTGAGTTGATCGCCTTCTGGGCGGCCTGGACCGCTCTGCCCTCGCCCCGCGCGGAGCCGATGCCCATGAGGGCACTGCCCGCGCCGGACATGACGCTCTTGACGTCCGCGAAGTCGAGGTTGATCAGACCGGGGGTGGTGATCAGGTCGGTGATGCCCTGGACACCGGACAGCAGCACCTCGTCCGCGGAGCGGAACGCGTCCATCAGCGAGACGCCGATGTCGCCGAGCTGGAGCAGCCGGTCGTTGGGGATCACGATGAGGGTGTCGCACTCGTTGCGCAGCGCCTGGATGCCCTCTTCGGCCTGTTTGGCGCGGCGCTTGCCCTCGAACGAGAACGGTCGCGTGACCACACCGATGGTCAACGCGCCGAGTTTGCGTGCGATCGAGGCCACCACGGGCGCGCCACCGGTGCCCGTGCCGCCGCCTTCGCCGGCGGTCACGAACACCATGTCCGCGCCCTTGAGGACTTCCTCGATCTCTTCACGGTGGTCTTCGGCGGCCTTGTGGCCGACTTCGGGATTGGCGCCGGCGCCGAGGCCGCGGGTGAGTTCGCGGCCGATGTCGAGCTTCACGTCGGCATCCGACATGAGCAGCGCCTGGGCGTCGGTGTTCACCGCGATGAACTCGACGCCCTTGAGCCCGACCTCGATCATGCGGTTGACGGCGTTGACACCGCCACCGCCGATGCCGACGACCTTTATCACCGCGAGGTAGTTGTGCGGGGGCGTCATCGGTCCGCCTTCCTGATCGTGTCCGTGCTCATGTGCTGGAGTGGATGACCACCGGTGTCACAGCCCGGACGGATCTCCACCCGGATTGAAACTCTCAACCAGAGGTTCAGAGTTATGTCAACCCCGTATGTTCCTGCTGGACGTTATGCACCGAAAATGCCTCGGTCCAGCAGCCACGCCGTGTTGTGTCCCGACCGGGTGAGAGTGCCTACTCGCCGGTCACCCCGTCGAGCAGTTCCCGCACCACGTCCAGGTGGCCCGCGTGCCGACCCGTTTCCTCGATCATGTGGATCAGCACCCAGCGCACGGAAAGCACCTTGTCGCCCCGGAACGCCACCTCGTGGTCGAGATCGAGCCCCGCGACGAGTTCGCGACTCGCCGTGCACTGCTCAGCGTAGTCGGCGAGCAATCCCGAGATCGTCTCGCCCGGCTCGATGCGCCAATCGGCGTCCGGGTCCTCCCGGCTGTAGGGCGCCGCGTCGGGCTTACCGCCGATGGCGCTCTCGAACCAGTAGGCCTCCACCCACCGCAGGTGCTTGACGATGCCCGCGGCCGTGTTGAGCTGCGACGGGAGCACCGAACGCCGTGCGTCCTCTTCGGACAGACCGGCGCACTTCAGCTCGATCGTGCCGCGCAGGAAGTCCAGAAAACCCGTGAGCAGGGTCCGCTCGTCGCCGGTGAAGTCCAGCTGGATCCGGTTGTCCACCGGCGTCTGAGTCACCGCCGGAGTATCCCCGATCTCACGACTCGGCGTCTCCGGAAACGGTCGGCAGCTCGGGGCTGGACACGTCGAACACCGAGCCGGGCCGGGTCAGCAGGACCTCCAGCACGGCCGCCTTGCGCGGGGTGTCGGCGGACGAACCCCACCGCGCCTCGCGTCCGGCGCTCAACGTCAGCCGGACGTCCGACGGCGAGCCCGCCGTGACGACCAGCACCTCCCGGCGCAGCGCTTCGGGGATCTGGGTGAGCACACCCACGGCGGCGACGACCGCGTCCGGCTCCACCTTCAGCTCCGGCAGCCCGGACGGCGGCTGCACGACGGTGGCGTAGTCCTTGCCGGTGGCGTCGACCAGGTGCGCGCCGTCGGCGGCGTTGACCACCCCGACCGGGTCCCGCTCGTCCACGGTGAGCCGCACGGTGCCGGGCAGCACCCGTTCGACCCGCACCCCGGCGACGCGGGGCAACTCGCGGACCCGCGCGGTCACCGCTTCGGTGTCCAGCTCCACCAGCGGCGTGCCGGGCTCGATCGCGGCGGCCTCGCGGACCTCGTCGGCGCTCAGGTTGGCGATGCCCCGCACCTGGACCTCCCGGACGCCGAGCGCGGGCGTGAACCAGACCGTGATCGTCACCGCGGTGACCACGAGCATGACGAGGATCGCGACCATCCGCCGGCGCCGCACCTTGCGCCGGTAGAGGTCGCGCGACGGACGGCGTGACGTGCGCCGACGCGCCGCCGAGGCGGTGGCCGGGCGTCGACGCGCCGCCTGTGTGGTCATGCCTTGTCCAGCTCCCCGACGATCTCCGGGCCGAGCATGGTGACGTCGCCCGCGCCCATGGTGACGACCAGGTCGCCCTCCGCGACCAGACGCGCGACCAGCGCGGGCACCCGGTCGAACGACGGCTCGTAGAACACCTGCCCGACGTCGAGCGGCACCAGGCCCGAGACCAGCGCGCCGGTGACGCCGGGCTCCGGCTCCTCGCGCGCGCCGTAGACGTCGAGCACCACGACCGCGTCGGCCATGCCGAGGGCGGCGGCGAACTCCTCGGCGAACAGCCGAGTCCGCGAGTACAGGTGCGGCTGGAACACCACGACCAGCTTGCCGTCACCTGCGACGGGCCGGGCGGCGGTGATCTGGGCGGCCACCTCGGTGGGGTGGTGTGCGTAATCGTCGTACACCCGCACGCCGGAGGCCTGGCCCTTGAACTCGAACCGCCGGCGCACCCCGCCGAACGCGGCCAGACCGGCCAGCACGCCGTCCCGGTCCGCGCCCAGCTCCAGCGCGGCGATCAGGGCGGCGATCGCGTTGTCGGCCATGTGCTCGCCGGGCACGGCCACCCGCACGTCCACGACTTCGCCGTCCAGCTCGACCTTGGCCAGGCCGCCGGAGTCGGTGGGCTGGTAGTCGACCAGGCGGGCAGAGCCGGGGCCGGTGGCGGTGCGGCCGTACGGGCGGACCCGGATGCCGAGCTTCCCGGCCCGTTCGGCCAACGCCGCCGCGCCCGGGTCGTCCGCGCACGCGATCAGCACGCCGTCGGCCTGGATGCGCTCCAGGAACGAGTCGAACACCGCCACGTACGCCTCGACGGTGCCGTGGTGGTCCAGGTGGTCGGCCTCGACGTTGGTCACGACCGCGACCGACGGCGAGAAGAACAGGAACGAGCCGTCGCTCTCGTCGGCCTCGGCGACGAACACGCCACCGGTGCCCTGGTGGGCGTTGGCGCCGGACTCGTTCAGGTCACCGCCGATCGCGAAGGACGGGTCCATCCTGCAATGTTGCAGAGCGACCGTGAGCATGGACGTGGTGGACGTCTTGCCGTGCGTGCCGGCGACACAGGCCACCCGGTGGTCGAGCATCAACGCGGCCAGCGCCTCGGCCCGCCGCAGCACGACCGAGCCCCGGGAGCGGGCTTCCACCAGCTCCGGGTTGTCCTCGCGGATCGCGGTGGACACCACGACCGCCGTGGGGCCGCCGGCGAGCTGGTCGAGGTTCGCGCCGTCGTGGCCGACCGCGATCGCCGCGCCCTGCGCCCGCAGCGCGAGCACGGTGCGCGAGTCCTTGGCGTCCGAGCCGGACACCTGCGCTCCGCGCGCCAACAGGATCCGCGCGATGCCGCTCATGCCGGCACCGCCGATCCCGACCAGGTGCACCCGGTCCAGGACGCCACTCTTCTCCTGATCAACCCGAGTCACTTCTTGATCACCTCTAGGACGATGCGGGCCAGCACCTCGTCGGCCTCGCGGTGGCCGGTGCTCAGCGTGGCCGTGGTCATCGCGGCCAGCCGGTTGCGGTCGGCGACCAGCGGCACCACGTTCGCCGAGATCCACTCCGGCGTCAACTGCTCGTCGGGCACCAGGATGCCGCCGCCCGCGGACACCACGGGACCGGCGTTGAGCGCCTGCTCGCCGTTGCCGTGCGGCAGCGGCACGAACACCGCCGGCAGACCGACCGCGGACACCTCCGCCACCGTCATCGCGCCGGACCGGCACAGCACCGCGTCCGCCGCGGCGTAGGCGAGGTCCATCCGATCCAGGTACGGCACCGGCACGTACGGCGGCGCGCCGGGCACCGACTGCACCGCGACGGTGTTCTTCGGGCCGTGCGCGTGCAGCACCGCGATCCCGGCCTGGGCGAACGCCGCCGCCGCGCCGGACACCGCGTTGTTGATCGACCGGGCGCCCTGCGAGCCGCCGAACACCAGCAGCGTCGGCGCGGTCGGGTGCAGGCCGAAGTGGGCGCGGGCCTGCTCGCGCAGCGCGGCCCGGTCCAGCGAGGTGATCGAGTAGCGCAGCGGGATGCCGATGATCTCCGCGTCGGTCAGGCCCGAGTCGGGCACGGCGGCGGCGACCCGTTCGGCGAACTTCGCGCCGACCTTGTTGGCGAGCCCGGCCTTGGCGTTGGCCTCGTGCACCACGATCGGCACCCGGCCGCGTGCGGCGAGGTACGCGGGCAGCGCGACGTAACCGCCGAAGCCGACCACGACGTCCGCGCGGACCCGTTCCAGCACCGCACGCGTGTCACGGACGGCGCCGCGCACCCGCAACGGGAGCTTGAGCAGGTCCGGCGACGGCTTGCGCGGCATCGGCACCGGCGGGATCAGCTCCAGCGGGTAACCGCGGGCCGGCACCAGTCTGCTCTCCAGACCGCGCTCGGTGCCCAGCGCGACCACGCGCGCGTCGGGCCGCAGCCGCATGACCGCGTCGGCCAGGGCCAGGGCGGGCTCGATGTGCCCGGCGGTGCCGCCTCCGGCGACCACCACACACGGACCGACCTGCTGGGGAACCCTGGTCACGCACTTCCTCCTCGCGTAGATGTACCGCTCACCGGGTGCCGCTCGACCCCGGTGCCGTTAACGCCCGTCACGGCGCCTGGACCGCACGTCCCGGTCCTGGCCGGCCTTACGGGATTCGCGACGACGGTACTCCGACGGCGGAGCGTGACGACCGGCCATCCTCCGCTCGTCCACCGGCGGCGGCGCGGCCTTGCGACCACGCGGCGGCGTGGAGGGACGTGAGGGGCGGCGCTTGGGCGGCGGCTTGTACGCCTCGGGCGCCGGCAGCTTCAGCACCCCGCCGACCCGACCGGGGCCGAGGGACCGCAGCGCCGAGACCGCTTCCGGTTCGTGGCGGGCGCAACTGGCGAGGATGCCGAACACCACCATCGTGGTGACGACCGACGTGCCGCCGGAGGAGATCATCGGCAGCGTGATGCCGGTGACCGGCAGCAACTGCACGACGTAGCCGATGTTGATCGCGGCCTGCGCGACCAGCCACACGGTCAGCGTCGCCGACACCATCCGAATCCACGGGTCGGTGTTGCGCGCCGCGATCCGCAGGCCCACTACCGCCAGTAGCGCGAACAGCCCCAGCACCAGCAGACAGCCGATGAACCCCAGTTCCTCGCCGATCACGGCGAAGATGAAGTCGCTGTGAACGTTCGGCAGATAACGCCACTTCGAGCTGCCGTTGGTGAGGCCCTTGCCGAAGAAACCGCCTTCAGCCAACGCGTACAGCGCTTGCAGCGCCTGGAGTCCATCGCCCTGCGGGTCCGACCACGGGTCCAGGAACGTCTGCACGCGCTTCAACCGGTAGACCGCGGTGAGCGCCAGGACCAGCGCGCCGGTCACCGCGGCGATCGCGATGACGCCGAAGATCCGCATCGGCGCGCCGACGAACCACAGCAGGCCCATCAGCACGACCGCGAGCGTGATCGTGCCGCCGAGGTCGGGTTGCAGCATCACCAGCGCGAACAACAGCATCGCCACCGGCACGACCGGGACCAGCAGGTGCCGGTACTGGTCCAGCAACGCGCGCTTGGTCACCAGGACGTGCGCGCCCCACAACGCCAGCGCGAGCTTCGCCGGTTCGATCGGCTGGAACGACACCGGCCCCACCGTGAACCACGACTGCGCGCCGCCCGCGACCGTCCCGAGTGGAGTGAGGACGAGGACGAGGAGGATCACGCAGACGAGCATCGCCATCGTGCTGCCGTCCCGGATCTTGCGCAGCGGGATGCGCAACACGATCAGGAACATGACGGCGCCGACACCGACGTAGAGCAGTTGCTTCTTGAACACGCTGTACGCCGACGCACCCTCGGCCACCTCACCCGGCGCGGAGGCGGACAGCACCATGATCAGCCCGATGGCCGTCAACATGCCGAAGATCGCCAACAGCAGGTGGAAATCCGCCAGGGGACGCCCGAGCCACGCGGTCAACGACGTCCGCACCACGACCACGCGTTTGGCACGTCCGGTACGTCGCTGCGCTCTTGGCGGTCGCTCCACCGGGCCCCGGTCCACCGCAGTCATGCACCCATCGTCTCCCGCCAGAGGCCACGAAAGGTGAAAATCGACCGCGTGTCGCGCGATGCGCCAGTGATCAAGCTGATATTCAGCCCCGCTTGGCCCCCGCCAGGAAGGCTTCCATCGCCCGGCCGGTGAACCGGAGGACGGGACCAGAGGCGTTCTTGCTGTCCCGGACCCGGAACGCGTCAGCGGACGACGCCATCTCCACGCAGTTGCCACCCGCACCGTTGCTGCGGCTGCCCTTACGCCACTCCGACCACATAACGCGCTCCCAGGACGAGCTAGAGATCAGCGATCATCCTCTTGATGAACTCCGCCGACTCCCGCACGTCGAGAGCGGTGGCCCGGAGGTGATCCAACACCAGGCTATACCGCTCCAGGTCCGAAGCCTCGTCCAGATAGACACCGCCGGTCAGGTTGTCCACGTAGACGATGCTCGGGTAGCCCTGGAACCGCAGCAGCGAGAAGGCGGTCCCCATCGCCATGTGCAAACCCTTGTCGAACGGCAGTACTTGCACCACGACATTGGTCATGAGCGAGACCGCGAGCAACTGCTCCAGTTGACGCCGGTCCACCTTGCGATCGCCGGTGGTGCGGCGCAGCGCGGACTCATCCACGATCGCCCACACCGACAGCGAGCCATCGGTAACCCGGCGCTGCCTGGTCTGCCGCAGGGCAACCTTGCGCTGGACCACTTCATCCGGGACATCCGGCGAGTAGGCCCGCAGCACCATCGCCGCGTATTCCTCGGTTTGGAACAGCCCTGGGATGAGGTCGATCTCGAAGGTGTTGATCATCGTGGCCTCGGACTCCAGCACCACGAAGTCCGAGAACCAGTCGACCAAGCCATCGCCGAACACGTGCCAACGACCGCGCTGCTTCGCGATCCTCGCAAGCCTCTCCAGCCAAGCCAGGGTGTCGGCATCCGCGCCGTACAATTGCCCCAGCGCCCTGGCGTCCACTATGGACACACCGGTGCCGCCGGCCTCGATGCGACTGATCTTGGACTTCGAGAAGGCCAGCGCCTCGACCACGTCGTCGAAGTTCTTGCCGGCTTGCTCGCGGAGCTGGATCAGCGCCTTGGCCAGCAGTCGCCTCCGGATGCCCGGGCCGGTGTTGCCTTGCGTCATGACACGACCCTATCGGCAATATGCCCTCCCGAACGGGTGAACTTCGGGATATACCGATACGGCATATTGCAGATTGACTCGCGCTGGAGCACGGTAGAGGCATGAACTCCGACGCGCTGTCTCGCGCCTTCCACCTGCTGGACCAGGACATGCTCGGCTACCTCGACACGGTCGAACTGCTGACCAACGAGCACGAATCAGACGAGCAAACCGTTCTCGCCGTGGCCCGCACCGAAGTTCCCCGACTGGTCGCCGCACTCCGGGGCACCCTGATCAACCACTCCGCCGACGTCTTCGGTCTCTAGCCTGGGCTGCGCACCCACGTGGACCGACGGCCGGTACACCCGCACCCCGTGGCCGTGCCCCGTGATCGACGCGGCCCACACCTACCTGAAGGAACCGGACCGGGTCTTCGAGAACCTGGGTCACGCCCCGCGTTGACCGACCAGGCTCAGCACGGCCTCGGTGAACGCCTGCCCGCGATGGGCGTAGTCGCTGAACATGTCCATCGACGCCGCCGCCGGGGCCAACACCACCACGTCCCCGGGCTGCGCCATGGAACGCGCGGCGCGCACGGCATCGAGCATGGTCGTCTCGGTGACGTCGTCCAGCACCGCCACCGGCACCGACGGCGCGTGCCGGGCCAGCGCCGAAGCGATCACCTCGCGGTCCGCCCCGATCAACACCGCCCCACGCAACCGGTGCGCCTCACCGAGCACCAACTCGTCCACCGACGCACCCTTGAGCAGCCCACCGGCCACCCACACCACACTCTCGTGCGACCGCAACGACGCCGCCGCCGCATGGGGATTGGTGGCCTTGGAGTCGTTGACGTACGAAACCCCATCGGCCGTCGCCACCAGCACCGCCCGATGCGCACCCGGCCGGAACGCGCGCAAGCCCTGCGCCACCGCCGAAGCCGAAACGCCGTGCGCCCGGGCCAGAGCCGCCGCCGCCAACGCGTCGGCGATCCCCGGAGGCCCGCCGGGCTGGACATCCGCCACCGGCAGCAACACCGTGTCCGGCCCGAACGCCCGGTCCACCAACTGCCCCTCGTGGACGCCGAGCTGCCCCTCCTCGGGCGACCCCAGCGTGAACCCGACGTGCGCGGGCGAGGGCGAGGAGGTCAGGAGCTCGGCCACCACGGGGTCGTCCACCCCGCCGATCGCAACCTCGCCGGTCAGCACACCGGCCTTCGCCGACGCGTAAGCCTCGAACGTGCCGTGCCAGTCCAGGTGGTCCTCGGCCAGGTTCAGCAACACCCCGGCGAACGGCCGCACGGACGGCGACCAGTGCAGCTGGAAGCTCGACAGCTCCACCGCCAGCACGCGACGCCCGGCCAACAGCGCGTCCACCACGGGCAGCCCGACGTTGCCGCACGCCACCGCGTCGATACCGGCCGCACGCAGGATCGACTCCAGCATGCCGACCGTCGTGGTCTTGCCGTTCGTGCCGGTCACCGCGAGCCACGTCGGCGGGTCGGCCAGTTCGAGCCCCATCCGCCAGGCCAGTTCGACCTCGCCGATCACCTCGATCCCGGCCGCCGCGGCGGCTACCAGCAACGGGCTGGACGGACGCCAGCCGGGGCTGGTCACGACCAGTTCCGTCGCCGGAGGCGGCGTCACGAGACCGGGCACCAGCGTCACACCGGGCAGCAGCTGTTCCAGCGCGGCCAGACGATCCGCCGAACCGTCGGTCACGGTGACCACCGCGTCCGCCGCCAGCAACGCCTCCGCCGCCGAGCGGCCGGTCACCCCGGCACCGGCGACCAGGACGTGACGACCTGCGAGGAATCCCATGTCAGCTCTCGACCGCGGTCAGCCACTCGCTGTAGAACAGGCCGAGCCCGAGCATGCAGCACATGCCCGCGAGCAGCCAGAATCTGATGATCACCGTGGTTTCCGCCCACCCGGCGAGTTCGAAGTGGTGGTGGAACGGCGCCATGCGGAACAACCGCCGTCGCGACGTGCGGAAGACCGCGACCTGCAGCACCACCGACAGCGCCTCGACCACGAACAGACCGCCGATGACGACCATCAGCAGCTCGGTGCGGGTCGCGATGGACAGACCGGCAACCAGACCGCCCAGCGCCAGCGAGCCGGTGTCACCCATGAAGATCTTGGCGGGCGCGGCGTTCCACCACAGGAAACCGATGCAGCCGGCCATCGCGGCGGCGGCGACCACCGCCAGGTCCAGCGGGTCGCGCACGTCGTAGCAGCCGGCCACGAGCAGGTTGGAGCAGTTGTAGCGGAACTGCCAGAAGCTGATCACCACGTAGGTGCCGAGCACCATCGCGGACGTGCCGCCGGCCAGACCGTCCAGGCCGTCGGTCAGGTTCACCGCGTTCGACCAGGCGCTGATCGCGGCGTAGCAGAACACCACGAACCCGACGACGCCGAACGACACCACGGTGATGTCACGCACGAACGACAGGTTCACCGAGGCGGGGTTGAGCCCGTCCTTGTTCGGGAACTGCATGACCAGCACGGCGAAGATGATCGTGGCGAGGAACTGGCCGACGAGCTTCGCGGTCTTGTTCAGGCCCAGGTTGCGCTGCTTGCGGATCTTGATGAAGTCGTCCAGGAAGCCCACCACGCCGAGCGACGTGGTCAGCATCAGCACCAGCAGGCCGGACGCGCTGGGCGTCTGCTCGGACGCCGACGCCGACATGGAGTTGACCAGGTGCGCGCCGAGGTAGCCCGCCCACATCGCGACCAGGATCGCGACGCCACCCATGGTGGGCGTGCCGCGCTTGGTCTTGTGGCTCTGCGGTCCCTCTTCGCGGATCTCCTGGCCGAAACCCTGCCGGGAGAAGATCTTGATCAGGTACGGCGTCAGCATGATCGACGCGATCAGCGCGATGGCCGCCGCGATGAGGATGCTCTTCACTTGCTGACCGCCTCCAGGAGAGCCTCGGCAACCCGCCACAGGCCGTATGAGTTGGATGCCTTCACCAGGACGACGTCACCGGGCCGCACCTGGTCGCGCAGCAGCTCGACGGCCGCCGTCACGTCGGGCACCAAAATCGCTTCTTCTCCCCATGATCCTTCCAGGTGCGCCCCTTGGTGCATCGCCCGGGCGTCCTGACCGACCACGACCAGCTTGTTGATGTCCAAGCGGACCGCGAGCCGTCCGATCTCGTCGTGCGCGCGGATGGAATCCGCACCCAATTCGGCCATCGGACCGAGCACCGCCCAGCTGCGGCGGGCGGGCGTGGCGGCCCGGGAGATGGTGGCCAGCGACTTCAGTGCCGCTCGCACCGACTCCGGGTTGGCGTTGTACGCGTCGTTGACGATCGTCACACCGTCAGGACGTTCTGAGACCGCCATGCGATGCGCGGAGACTCGTTCGGCGTTGCCGAGGCTTTGGGCGATCTGCTCGGGCGTGGCGCCGAGTTCGAGGGCGATCGCGGCGGCGGTGAGGGCGTTGCCGACCTGGTGCGGGCCGTGGACGGCGAGCTTGACCTGCGCTTCGCCCTGCGGGGTGACCAGGGTGAAGCGGGCGCGGGCCTGCTCGTCCAGCTCGATGTCCTTCGCGCGGACGTGCGCGGTGCTGTTCTCGCCGGTCAGCACGACGCGCGCCTTGGTCCGGTCGGCCATGCCCGCGACCAGCGGGTCGTCGGCGTTCAGCACGGCGATGCCGTCCTCGGGCAGCGCCTCGACCAGCTCGCCCTTGGCCTGGGCGATGCCCTGCCGGGAGCCGAACTCGCCCACGTGCGCGCTGCCGACGTTGAGGACCGCGCCGACGCGCGGCGGGGCGACCCGGCACAGCTCGGCGATGTGCCCGACTCCGCGTGCGCTCAGCTCCAGCACCAGAAAACGGGTGTTCTCGTCGGCGCGCAGGGCCGTCCACGGGTGGCCCAGTTCGTTGTTGAACGAGCCGGGCGGCGCGATGGTCGGGCCGAGCGGGGCGAGCACCTCCGCGATGAGGTCCTTGGTGGACGTCTTGCCGGACGAGCCGGTCACGCCGATGACGGTCAGGTTCTCCAGCCGGTCGGTGACGTGGCGGGCGAGTTTGGCCAGCGCCGCCAGCACCGCCGCGCCCACGCCGTCCGTGTCGCCGGACAGGACGTAGGCGTTGCCGCCGTCCGTCCCGCCCGAAAGCTTGTCGACCGGCGGCGCGATGACGGCGGGCGCGTCGACCTCCCGGCCCGCCAGCACGCCGACCGCGCCACTCGCCACGGCCCGGGCGGCGAAGTCGTGGCCGTCGACCCGTTCACCGGGCAGTGCCAGGAACAGGCCGCCGGGCGTGAGCTTGCGGGTGTCGAACTCGACGCTGCCGGTGACCACCTCGGCACCGGTGGCGTTGTGCAGCCTGCCGCCGACCACTTCGGCGATCTCGGCCAGGCTCAGCTCGATCACCGCGAGGCTCCTCTGATGGCTTCGGTCAGTGCGTCCACGTCGGAGAACGGGTGCACCACGCCCGCGATCTCCTGGCCGGTCTCGTGGCCCTTGCCCGCGACGACGACGACGTCGCCGGTGCGCGCGAGGGACACCGCGTGCTCGATGGCACGGCGGCGGTCGCCGATCTCCACCACCTCGCCGCGTTCGTCGTCCGGCACGGCCAGCGCGCCGCCCAGCATCGCGGCCCGGATCTCCGCCGGGTCCTCGCTGCGCGGGTTGTCGTCGGTGACGACCAGGACGTCGCTGCGCCGTGCGGCTTCCTCGCCCATGAGGGGCCGCTTGCCCCGGTCCCGGTCCCCGCCGCAGCCCAGGACGGTGATGATCCGGCCGGTGGCACGGGCGCGGACCGCGTCGAGGGCGAGGGCGACGGCGACGGGCTTGTGCGAGTAGTCCACCACGGCGGTGAAGTCCTGGCCCTCGTCGACACGCTGCATGCGTCCGGGGACTTGGACGTTCCTCAGGCCTTCGCGGATGGCTTCGTGCGGGATTTGCCGGGTGTGCAGGCAGGCGATGGCGAGCAGGGCGTTGGCGACGTTGAAGTCACCGGGGATGCGGAGTTCGACGTCGATCGTGACGCCGTCCGGGCCGTGCGCGGTGAAGGTCTGCTCACCGGTGGCGGACACGGTGACGTCGGCGGCCGTCCAGTCGGCGGGCTTGGTCGTGGCCACCGTGACCGTGTGGTCCTTGACCAGGCGGGGACCCCACTCGCCGTCCACGCAGACCACCTCGGTGCGGGCCCGGCCGTCGAACAGCTCGGCCTTGGTCCGGAAGTAGTCCTCCATGTCGGGGTGGAAGTCCAGGTGGTCCTGGGAGAGGTTGGTGAACGCGCCGATCGCGAACCCCACGCCGCCGACGCGGCCCAGGCGCAGCGCGTGGCTGGAGACCTCCATGGTGACGTCCGTGGTGCCGCATTCGAGCATCACGGCCAGCAGGGCTTGCAGGTCAGGGGCTTCGGGGGTGGTGAGGGCGCTGTCCAGCCGGTTGCCGCCGACCCGCGTCTCGACCGTGCCGATGAGCCCGGTGCGGCGACCGGCCGCGCGGAGCACCGACTCGATCATGTAGCTCGTGGTGGTCTTGCCGGACGTCCCGGTCACCCCCCACACGTTCAGCTTGGTCGAGGGGTCGCCGTAGACGTGGGAGGCGAGTCGGCCGAGCACTCCGCGTGGGTCCGGGTGCACCAGCACCGGCACACCGTGGACCTTCTCGGCCCCCTGCGCGTCGGTCAGCACGGCCACCGCGCCGTTCTCGACGGCCTGGGCGGCGAAGTCGGCCCCGTGCACCCGCGTGCCCGGAAGTGCGGCGAAGAGGTCACCGGGCCGGACGTGCTGGGCGCGCAACGTCACGCCGCCGACCTGGACGTGTGCCCGGTCGGGGGCGGTCAGGTGCGCGTCGATGGTCGTGGCGAGCTCGGCCACGGCGACGGGCTGGGTGCGGGAAGGGCGAGGCGGAGCGGTCGCGACCTTGCCCTCTAGCTTGGCAGGCACGCGCGGAAGGCTACCGGCGCACGGAGAGTGTTCGCCCGGCACGTCCACTCGGGACCGGTTTTACCTACCGCGGCGCGGTCCACAGCCGGCAGAGTCGGGCACATGGCGGCCAGACCACCTGAGGATTCACCGGAATCCTGGGGAGAAGACGAGCTACTGCGGCGCGGCGAAGCCGCGCGCGTTGCGAAGGCCCAGCCGCCGACCAAGGATCGGGTAGCAGCCGCGGAAGCCGCACTGCACGCGTTGACCGAGCCCGTGAAGCAGGTGCGCGAGGCCGCGAGACAACAGGCGCACGACGAGTGGGTCCGGAATCAGCCGAGGCCGACGTCACCCCGGCTGGTGCCGGATCGGGTGCTGGAGTGGGGAGGCGGCCGACTGCGCCGCCGGACGAAACAACACCGGTGGGACGAGGGGTTGCTGGAATCCTGCCGACAGGCCGCCGAAAAGGCGGTGCGGGAGTACCGCGAACAGTTCCGGCTGACCCACGGCGTCGACCCGGAAGACCTCGTCAAAGATGCCCGGCGAAAACTCCACCTCCTGTGGGACGAGGAGAACGAGTTCAAACACGCCGCCGACATGGTGATGAGGGAGGTGAGCCGGCGCCTGCACTGGGAGTGGAAGTGGGACGTCGACCAGATCGCCGAACGCCTGCACAGGACGTACGACGAGGTCCGACGCGACGTGGAGATCCCCGACCCGCACCGCCGTTCGCGCGCGCACGGCAGCAGGGGCGGCAGCGACGACGGCAGCCGGTACTACGGGTTCGGCGATGAAACCGGACCGAGATTCTCAGAAGGAGGCGGGGGCGGAGGAAGCGGAGAGTGATGGATTCCGGAAAACCGTCGTGTTATCGCAGGGGCGCTGGATTGAACCGCACCGCGTGAAAGACATCCCGCGACGGTAGCGCGATCGTCAGCGCACGAGAGGCACAACGGGGCTTTGCTCGGCCGACAGAGGCACCTGGTAGCGCTGCGACAGGTACGACGCGATGTCGTGGAACAGCGGCGCGGCGGACTGGAGGCCGTTCGCGGTCGGGTTGTCGAGCATGATGCCGACCACGAACCTGGGGTTGTCGGCGGGCAGGATGCCGGCGAACGTGATCCAGTACTCCGAGCTGCTGTAGCACTTGCACTTCGGGTCGATCTGCTGCGCCGTCCCGGTCTTCCCGCTGATCTGGTACCCCGGCAGCGCCGCCGGCGTGCCCGTCCCGCTCTGTCCCGGCGCGCTCTGCACCACCGCGCGGAACATGTCACGCACCGTCTTGGCCGTCTGCGGCGACACGACCCGCACGCTCTCCGGCTGCTCCGCTTCCTTGCGGCTGCCGTCGGCCGACACCTCGGCCCGCACGATGCGCGGCGGGATGCGCACGCCGTCGTTCGCGATCGCCTGGTACATCCCGGTCATCTGGAGCAACGTCATGTTCAGGCCCTGGCCGATCGGCAGGTTGCCGAACGTCGAACCGGACCACTGGTTGAGCGGCGGCACATATCCCGGCTCCTCGCCGGGCAGACCGGACTGGGTGCGCTTGCCGAGACCGAACTTCGCCAGCATGTCGGCGTACCGGTCCTGCCCGATCTTCTGCGCCGTCATCAGCGTGCCCACGTTGGACGACTTCGCGAACACGCCGGTGAACGTCATGTCCAGCGGGCCGTGCGCCCACCAGTCGCTGATCACCCGGTCGGCGACCTTGATGCTGCCGTCGACCTCCAGCACGCTGTCCGGCTGGTAAATACCGTCCTCGACGGCCGTCGCCGCGGTCACGATCTTGTTCACCGAACCGGGCTCGAACACCGAGGTGACCGCGATGTTGCGCAACTGGTCCTCGGTGTACTTGCCGAAGTCGTTCGGGTCGAACGTCTTGTCGTTGGCCATCGCCAGGATCTCGCCGGTCCGGGTGTCGAGCACCACCGCGGACCCGCTGCGCGCCGCCGACCTGGTCGTGTAGTCGGTGACCATGCGCTGCACCGCGTACTGCGTGTCCACGTCCAGCGTCAGTTCGAGGCTCTTGCCGGGTGTGGCGGCGGCCAGTTCCTGCGACCGGCCCGGTCCCGGGATGACGACGTTGTCGTTGCCCTGCATGGTGTCCACGACCCGCCGCCCGTTGCGGCCGGCGAGCAGGTTGTCCTGCGCGATCTCCAACCCCAGCAGGCCGTGCGTCGCGGGGGGCTGCTGGTCCTCGCGCCAGTTCGCCGCGCCGATGATGTTCGACGCCAGCTCGCCGTTCGGGTACACCCGGACGGCCCGGTACTCGGAGCCGATGTCGTAGTACTTGTCCGTGATGACGGCGGCCTTGCCCGGGTCGACGTCGTCGACCAACTTGATGTACGTGGTGTCCTGGGAGAGCTTGGCGAGCATGGTGTCCCGGTCGGTCTTCTGCCCGGCGACCTCCTTGCCCAGCGTCTGTTCGATGAACGCCGCGATGTCCGCGATGCGGTCCTCGAAGCTGCCGATGTCCGGGTCGGCCTCCAGCGCCGCCGCCCAGTCCTTGCGCATCTTCTGGGGCACGGCGTAGAGCGCGCGCGCCTCCACGCTGAACGCCAGCTGGTTGCCGTTGCGGTCCAGGATCGAGCCGCGCGCCGCCGGGATGTCGATCTTGGTGGCGCGCTGCTGCTGGGCCTGCGCGGACAGGGCCTCCGCCTGGAAGCCCTGGACCTGCACCAACTTGACGCCCGCGGCGAGCAGCGCGCCGACCAGCAGCAGCCGGCCGACCGTGAGGCGGACCCGGCTGTTGCCGCCGCGCCGTCGCTTGGGGGCGGGCCCCCGGACGGACAACGGGCGTCGCACGGGCCTGCCCCGGCTGGGCCCCGGCATCACTGACCTCCTGGTACCGGCTGTTCCGTGACCTGCTGTCCGCCCTGACCCGACGGCTGGCCCGACTGCGCGGTCTGGCCTTGGGCGGTCTGGCCTTGGGCGGGCGGTGTCGTCTGCTGTTGGGTCTGCGGCGCGGCGGAAGGCGTGGTGGACGGCGTGGGCGGCTGGACGGCCGACGGCTTCCCGTACACCTCGACCGACCCGTCCGGCAGCTGCCGCAACCGCGCCGGGTCGCCGGCCGGGACCAACCCGAGCTTCGCCGCGGCCTCGGCCAGCTCCAGCGGCGACTCGGCCAGCGCGACCTCCTGCCGCAGCTGCTCGACCTGCCGGGCGAGCCGGGTCTCCTCGGCCCGCGCGTCCTGCAGCCGGTACGAGTCCGCGGTGGCCTGGGTCGACAGCCACATGATCGCCGCGATGCCCGCGCCGAGCACGACCATCACCATCACCACGAACGGCGCCTTGGGCGCCACCACGGGCTGACGGGTCACCGCCGGACCGCGTGACGCCGAAGCCCGCTGCGCACGCCGCGCGTAGGCCCGCTCCGCCGCGGGCGACCGGCGGCGTTCCGCCGGCACGGCCTTCAGCGCGCGTTCACGGGGCTTGGCGGGCCTGGCCGGGGACGGCACACCGCCGCCGGTCCGTGCCGGTGCGGTCATGTCGCCTCCCGGATGCGTTCCGCCGCCCTCAACCGCACCGAGGCGGCCCTGGGGTTCTCCTCGATCTCCTGCTCGTTCGCCTGCTCCGCGCCCCTGGTCACCAGCTTCAGCTGGGGGCCGTGGCCGGGCAGTTCGACCGGCAGGTCCTGCGGCGACGTGGACGTGGCCAGCGCGGTGAACGCCCGCTTGACCATCCGGTCCTCCAGGGACTGGTAGGCCTCCACGACGATCCGCCCGCCGACGGCCAGCACCGACAGCGCGGCCGGCAACGCCGACCGCAGTGACTCCAGCTCCTCGTTCACCTCGATGCGCAACGCCTGGAACGTCCGCTTCGCCGGGTGACCACCCGTGCGCCGCGTCGCGGCCGGCACCACGTCGTAGAGCAGCTCCACCAGCCGACCGCTGGTGGTGAACGGCTCGCGCTCCCGTTCCCGCACCACGGCGCCGGCGATCTTGCGGGCGAACCGCTCCTCGCCGTAGTCGCGCAGGATGCGGGTCAGGTCCTCGACCGCGTAGGTGTTCAGCACGTCGGCCGCCGTCATCCCGGTGCCCGCGCTCATCCGCATGTCCAGCGGCGCGTCCTTGGAGTAGGCGAACCCGCGGTCCTCGGCGTCCAGTTGCAGCGAGGACACCCCGAGGTCCATCAGAATCCCGTCGACCTTCGCGCCACCGACCGCCGACGCGATCCCGTCATAGGTGGTCTGGACGAATTCCACGCGGTCGCCGAACGGCGCCAACCGCTCCCGCGACAGCTCGATGGCCTGCGGATCGCGGTCCAGGCCGATCAACCGCACCTTGGGGTGTGCCCGGAGCACCGCCTCGGAGTGCCCGCCCAGGCCGAGCGTGCAGTCCACGAACACGGCGTCCCGATCGGCCAACGCCGGGGCCAGCAGGTCCAGGACGCGGTCGAGCAGCACCGGCACGTGCCGCGCTCGCTCCACCACGCCCCCTCCCTGGATGGTCCCCCCTCAACACGATGAAGAAATTCTGGCAAGACAAGAAATTCGGGTGTCGTCAGGTCCCCGCCCGCCCGTCGGACCTGGCGCCGGGGAAGGTGCGCCAGGGCCGATAGCCGAGCGGACCGAGGCCTCACGGCACCCGAAACCTCGAAACAACGGCCTGTCTAGAAGACGCCGGGCAGCACCTCCTCGCGGGCCGTCGCGTAGCTGTCCTCGTGCTCGTCGAGGTAGCTCTGCCACGCCTGCGCGTCCCAGATCTCCAGCCGGTTGATCGCGCCGATGACCACGCACTCCTTGGTCAGCCCCGCGTAACGGCGCAGTTCCGGTGCGATCGACACCCGACCCTGGCCGTCCGGCCGCTGCTCGTCGGTCCCCGCGAACAGGTAGCGCTGGTAGGCGCGGACGGCCTCGTTGGTGAAAGGAGCGTCCGCCACCTTGCGCGCCATCTGTTCGAACTCGGCCCGAGGGAACACGTAGAGGCAGTGGTCCTGGCCCTTGGTGACCATGAGACCCCCCGCTAGCGCGTCCCGGAACTTCGCAGGCAGCGTCAGTCGGCCCTTGTCGTCCAGCCTCGGGTAGTGAGTGCCCAGGAACACGGCGCCCACCTCCCGATGCCGGAACGGACTTCCGACCGGCAGTGGAGCCCCCGTCTGCCCCACCGGCCGCCACAGTACCCCACTTTTCACCACAGTCAACGCTGAAACGGGTGGTTGCAAGCCCTGTGCCGGAGCGTTTATGCAGGTAGAGCGAAGATGTCCGGGGTGGAGCGTGGTGGGGGACGCCGGCCGTGACCACCTCCGCGGGTGAGCTGATCCGGCCCGAACTCCACCCGGATGGCCCAGTGAAATCGGTCAAAAACGGTTCGACCACGGCCCTGGTGGGGAATGGTGGTGGGGCGGGGGTTGAACCGGTCGGGCCTACGGGCCGTGGCACCCACGAGTACGAAACTGTTCAATCGGTGTAGGGCGCTTCGCCCTGGTTTGACACACTGCGTGCAACGCTCACCGCCACCGCGAACCGGTCGCGGTAGGGCCGCGCCCTGCTCCAGGAGGTCGAGTGACTCCGAGTACCCAACCAGCCGCGCTGCCAGAACACTCCTACGGAGGCAACGGCGCGCCTGTGGTCAACAACCCTGCGCAGGTGAACAACAACGTGAACCTCGCGCCGGGCCGGCCCGAGGACGGACTCGCGGAACTGCACGCCACGGTCGGCCGGATCGCCGCCAACGTCGAGAAGGTCATCGTCGGCAAGCCCGACGTGGTCCGCGTCGCCCTGGTCACCCTGCTGGCCGAGGGCCACCTGCTGGTCGAGGACGTGCCGGGCGTCGGCAAGACGTCGCTGGCCAAGGCGCTGGCCCGGTCGATCGACTGCACGGTCAGCCGCATCCAGTTCACGCCCGACCTGCTGCCCAGCGACATCACCGGCGTGTCGATCTACAACCGGCAGGACAACGACTTCGAGTTCCGCCCCGGCCCGGTGTTCGCCAACATCGTGGTCGGCGACGAGATCAACCGCGCCTCGCCGAAGACCCAGTCGGCGTTGCTGGAGTGCATGGAAGAGCACCAGGTCACCGTCGACGGGCAGACCTACCCGCTCGGCGCGCCGTTCATGGTGATCGCCACGCAGAACCCGATCGAGATGGAGGGCACCTACGCCCTGCCCGAGGCCCAGCGCGACCGCTTCACCGCGCGGGTCTCCATCGGGTACCCGGACCCGGCGGCCGAGCTGGCGATGGTGGACGAGCACGCGGGCCACGACCCGATGGCGGACCTGCGCCCGGTGTCCGACGCCGAGCAGGTGCTCAGGCTCGTGCAGGTGGTGCGGCGGGTGCACCTGTCGCCGGAGATCCGCCGGTACGCGGTCGAGCTCGTCGGCGCCACCCGTCGGCTGGCCGAGCTGCGGCTGGGCGCGTCGCCGCGTTCGACGTTGCAGCTGGTGCGGTCGGCCCGGGCGCAGGCCGCGTTGGCGGGCCGCGACTTCGTGGTGCCCGACGACATCCACGCGGTGGCCGTGCCGGTGCTGGCGCACCGCCTGGTGCTGACCGCGGAGGCGCAGGCGGCCCGCCGGTCGTCCGCCGACCTGGTGCGCAACCTGCTGCAGCGGGTGCCGGTGCCGCAGGCGGCGCTCGACCCGACCGGGCAGTTCCTGCACAACATCAACCCGAACAACCACCGCTGACATGCGCGGAGCCCTGTCCGGGCTGACCACCCGGGGCCGGTGCCTGCTGGCCGCGGGGTTCGCGGCCGGTCTGTGCGCGGTCGTGCTCAACGAGCGCGACCTGCTGCGCGTCGCCGCGTTCGTGGTCGCCCTGCCGCTGTTGGCGGCGTGGTTGGCGCAGCGGGCCAGGGTCGGCCTGCACGCCAACAGGCTGCTGCACCCGAGCCGGGTCCAGGTGGGCACGGCCACGGACGTGCGCGTGGAACTGCGCAGCGCCGGTCGGTTGCCGACCGGTGGGCTGCTGCTGGAGGACGCGGTGCCGTACGCGCTGGGTGCGCGCCCGCGGTTCGTGGTGGAAAGGCTGCCGCGCAACATCGTGACCGTCCTGCGGTACCCGCTCAAGCCGGTGATGCGCGGCGTCCAGCAGGTGGGTCCGCTGATGGCGCGGATCACCGACCCGTTCGGCCTGGCCGAGTTCGACCGCGAGATGGCGGGCCGCAGCCGACTGGTCGTGGTGCCGCGGGTGGTGCCGCTCGCCGGCCTGCCGAGCGGTTCGGGCATGGGCTCCGGCGACGACGGCTCGATTCGGCTGCGTGCCGGTCAGGGCGAGGACGACGCGGTGGTGCGCCCCTACCGGCACGGCGACGACCTGCGGAAAGTGCACTGGCGTTCGACCGCGCGGCGCGATGAGCTGATGGTGCGGGTGGAGGAACGGCCGTGGCGCGGCGGCACGACCGTGCTGCTGGACCACCGGCTGGTCGCGCACCGGGGCAGCGGTCCCGGCGCGAGCCTGGAGTGGGCCGTCTCGATGGCCGCCTCGATCTGCCTGCACCTGCACCGGTACGGCCACCAGGTGCGTCTGGTCGGCGACGACGGCCGGGTGCTGGCGGGCGGACCGGGCAACAGCGGGTACAGCGACGCGGTGGTGCTGGACGCGCTGGCCGCGTTGCCGCCATCGCACCGCCGTGAGCCCGCCGTGGGTCTGGACCCCGGCGCGGGCCAGGAGGTCATCGCGATCCTCGGCGGCAGCACGCCCGCCGTGGTGGATTCGCTGGTGCGCAACCGGCCGCGCGGGATGCGCAGCCTCGCGATCGTGATGGACGTCCGGGCCTGGGCCTCCGCGTCGGAGGACCCGGCCCCGGACCCGGACGACGCCCAGCGGTTGCTGAGCGGCGCGGGGTGGGGCGTGGTCGTGGCGCGGCCCTCGACGCCGATGGGCCAGGTCTGGCAGGAGTTGTGCCACAGCGCGGGCAACCGCGGCCCGGTGGTCCGCACGGAGGTGGGCTAGGTGACCGGCAGAACGGCCGTTCCGCAGCGGAACGGCAACTGGGTGATGAGCGCGACGCCCGCGGTCGCCGGTCTGGCGACGCTGTGCGCCGCGACCGCGCTGTCCAGCGTGATCGACGGCGTGCTGTGGCTGGTGTACCTGGCCGTGGCGATCGCGGTGGTCGGCGGGGTGGGCGTGCTGCTGCGCGCGACCCGGTTGGCCGCGCCGCCGCTCGTCGTCCTCGGGCAGGTGTTGGCGCTGTTGTGCCTGCTCGTGACGATCTTCACGCGCAGCGGTGTGCTGGTGGTGCTGCCGGGGCCGCAGTCGTTGGAGGACCTGCTGTCGGTCCTCGCCGACGCGATGACCGAGGTGCAGACCGGTGTGCCGCCGGTGCCGGACAGCCCGGCCATGCGGTGCCTGGTGATGGTGGCGATCGGGCTGGTCGCGATCCTGGTGGACACCCTGGCGGTCGGTCTGGCCGCGCCCGCCGCGTCCGGGCTGGTGCTGCTGTGCGTGTTCGCGGTGCCCGCGTCGCTGGCCGACGAGATGCTGCCGCTGTGGACGTTCGTGTTCGGCGCGGCGGCGTTCGCGCTGCTGCTGGCCGTGGACGGGCAACACCGGCACGAGGCGTGGCGCGGCAAGCTGCCCTCCGGCGGGCAGAGCGGGTCGGGGCCGGCGGCGACCGCGGTGGCGGGGCTGGCCGTGGTGATCGCGCTGGTCGCGGGCGGGAGCCTGGCGTTCGTCGGCACGGTCGGGCGGCTGCCGGGCACCGGCGAGGAGATCGGCGGCGGGGCCGGCGGGCTGGGCATCGACCCGATGACCGAGCTGCGCGGCATGCTCAACCAGGGCGCGCCGCAGGAGCTGTTCCGGGTGCGCAACCTGCCGACGTCGGCTTACCTGCGGGCGATGACACTGCGCCAGTACGTGCCGGACAAGGGCTGGGTGCTGGGCGGGAACATGCCCGAGGGCGTGCCCGCGAACGGCGCGCTGCCCGAGCAGCCCGGCGACCCCGGCGGCGGTGAGGTCACCGACGTCCGGATCGAGCCGATGAACTGGGTGGACAACTGGCTGCCCGTCTACGGCCGGCCGCGCGGCGTCCAGGAAGTCGACGACAACTGGCGGTACGACCCCGAGCGCGGGATGGTCTACAGCGTCCGCACCCGCAAGTCCGGTGAGTACACGCTGCAGACGGTGCTGGACACGCCGGCGGCGGACACGCTGCGGCGGGTGAGCGGCCAGGTGGACGTCGACTCGGCGTACCTGGACGCGCCCGGCGTCGGAGGCCGGGTGGCCGACCTGGCGCAGAGCATCGTGGCCGGGCAGAACAACCAGTTCGACCAGGCGACCGCGCTGTACCGGTACTTCACCGACGGCACGCAGGGCTTCGACTACACGACCGAGACCGCCGGCAGCAATTCCGTCGACGCGTTGGAAGACTTCCTGTTCAACGGCAAGAGGGGATACTGCGAGCAGTACGCCTCGGCCATGGCGATCATGGCCCGTTCCCTCGGCATGGCCTCGCGGGTGGCGCTCGGCTTCACCGCCGGGTACCCGACCGGCGACTTCCAGTCGATCACCTCGCAGGACGCGCACGCGTGGGTGGAGATCTACTTCCCCGGCTACGGCTGGATGACCTTCGACCCGACGCCGCTGTCCGACGGGCGCGGCGTGGCGCCGCCGTACATCTCCGGTCTGGACGCCGACGGCGAGGACAGCGCCAGCGCGGGTGCGACGACGACCACGACCACGGCGGCGGCGCCGGGCACGAGCAACTCCGCGTCCGCCGCGCCGGATGCCCAGGCCCCGGACGGGACGACCACGACCGAGGCGCCGATGCCGACGTGGCACCTGGTGACGCTCGTGGTGGCGGGGCTGTTCGCGCTGCTGGGGACGTTGCTGGTGGTGGCTTTGCTGGCGGGGTTCGCCGGGGCGTGGCTGGTGCGGTTGTTCGGCGAGAAGCGGCCGGCGTGGCTGCGGTCGGCGGCGCTGGCGGCGGCCGTGGTGGCTTGGGTAGTCGTGTTGACGCTGGTGCTGGGGCTGCTGTGGTGGCCGTTGGCGGGGGTGTTCCTGCTGCTGGTGGTGGCGTCCGCGCCTGCGGCGATGCGGGCTTGGCGGCGGCGGGAGCGGCTGCGCGCGGTGGCCGGACTGGGGCCGGACGCGGCCGGTGCGGCTTGGCAGGAGTTGGTCGCGGAGTCGGTGGACCGGGGCACGCGGGTGCCGTCCACGGAGACCGTGCGGGTGGCCGCGCGGCGGTTGGTGCGCGCGCACAACCTGGACGAGCAGGGCCGGGACGGGCTGCGTGCGGTCGTCGGCGCGGTGGAGCGGTCCTGGTACAGCACGCGGTCGGCGGCGGACCCGTCCCTGCCGGGTGCGGTGGACAGCGTGCGTCAGAGCCTGCACCGCAACGCGCCGCTGGCGCTGAAGGCGAAGGTCCTGCCCCGGTCGGTGCTCCAGCCGAAGACGCCGGCGGAGTCCGACTCCGAGGAGTGAGTGGGGAACTACGCAGACGGCCCGCCCCGGTACCGAGGCGGGCCGTCTGCGTTGTTCAGCAGTTCACTCGGGCTGTCGCGCGGACTACTCGTCCTCGAAACGGCGACGGAAACGTTCTTCCATCTTCTGTGAGAACGAGCTGCGGCTGGGTCCGCTTCCCTCTTCGCTGGGCTCCTCGGCACCCTGGTCACCACGACGCAGCGTCGTCACGGTGAGCAGTACGCCGAAGAACATCAACAGGAAGCCGACCACGCTCACCACCGGGATACCAGCGAGCTTCGGCAACATCACACCCGTTACCAGCAGTGCCACACCCACGGCGAACAACGCGATGCCTTGGATGCGACGCCGTCGGGACGGCTTGCGCAGCTTGGCACCGCGCACAGTGGATGCGAACTTCGGGTCCTCGGCGTAGAGCGCGCGCTCGATCTGGTCGAGCAGTCGCTGCTCGTGCTCGGAGAGTGGCATGGCTCCTCCTCCGGCACAGCGGTCGCGGGCGCCGGGTGTCACGGTTGCCGCCGGTCCCGGCGGACGCCCCGCCCTGGGGGCGTCACAACCAGGATACGATTCGGGAGGCTCCCCGACTACCCAGTCCGTGCCCCTAAGCGGTTCGTTCTGTCACCATCATCCTCACGGGTCAACGGTCAGGCCACCGTAAGGTCTCGCAACTGGCCCCAAGGTAGGCCCCTAGGTCAACTGTCAATGCCCCGGCTGCCCCATGTTCACCCCATTGCGCGGGTGACGGATGCGTACCGGACCGCCGGATCGCGGTCCGGTACGCATCCGGACACGAGATCGAGATCACAGGGCAGTCACCCTCGATCGTTGCCCTGAGCACGCCCCGGCGCGGCGCCGGAGGCGATCGAGTACGGGAGCACGAAGCCGACCCCGCCACCAACCCGGCCATGCGGCCGTGCGGGCAGGCGGTGATGTGAGGCGGTCGGTGCGGTCAGGGGCGGGGCACGGTCGGCTCCTTCCTGGTGCTGACTCTGGTGCCGACGCGGTGGCGGCCGGTCTTGATGGTCGGTTTCGGGCGGTCGGCGGCTTGGGCGGCGGCACGCAGCAGGTCCTGGGCTACGGCTGTCGGCGATTGGCGTAGGCGGGTGGGGGTGGTGTGCAGGACGACCACGCCTGCGGCTGTCAAGCGTTCGGTACGCGATCTCGGCGTGTTGAACTGCCATGCCAGGCCGAGGTCGTCCCACCAGGCGTCCGCTGTTCCCAGTGGGCGGCCCTCGGCGGTGTGCAGGGGGACTCCCCAGCTCGGGGCCGGCAGGGGCAGATCGTCCAGCACTGCCCTGGCCCAGGCTTGCGGGACCGATCGGACTCCGTCGGCCAGTTCCGCCAGCACCTGCCTGGCCGGCTCCGAACCGCGTGACAGGCCCGGTCCGAGGTCGGACAGCGGGACGCCGCCGTGGCGGACCACCTCGGTCAGCACCGCCCGGATGTCGTCACGCAGGCGGAGGGCCCTGGCCGCGTCCACCGCGGCCCTGGCCAGTGGGGCGGTCAGGAAGCCCTTGCGGAGCACCGGGTCCGGTAACTGGCGGGCGCGGGTGATCCGGACTTTGGGGTTCGACTCGATCGGCCGGTTGACGAGGATCTGCACCGGGCCGGTGGCGGGCAACGCCCGCATACCGTGCAGCTGGAGAGCGTCCAAGCCGGTGAGCAGCGTCTGCGGGCCGCCGTACCGCAGCGCCGCCCGCACCAGTTGCGAACGGGTCGGCGGTGTTCGGGCCAGGAGCAGGATGCCTGGTAGGACGTGCTGCCACGGGCCGTGCGGGCGGCAGCGGACAGCCAGCTCCTCGGTCGGCAGGCCGAGGCTCAGCAGTTCCGACGCGGTGGCGACGCGGTGCGGGAAGAGGCCGCCCAGGGCGTCCAGGTCGATGGTGGTGCGGTTCGAGGTGCGCATGCGTCCACGATGGGCGGTCCGCGGAGCCTGGTCGACACCAAGATCACGAACTGTGGACAACTCCGCGGCCTGTGGACAACTCGTGACTCGGGCATGGGAATGGGGCCTTCCGCAGACCCGACCGTCTGCGGAAGGCCCCTGGGAACGGCGGCCGCCCCTCGTCAGCCGCCGCGTGGTCTACAGGCGCACCAAGTCCTCGCGGATCTCCACGTCCAGCTCCTGGCGGACGGAACGGACCTCGCGCCAGGCGTCGTACATCGCGATCAAGCCCCCCGCGAGCACGAAGGCGACGGCGAGCGCGACGACGCCGTCCAGATCGGACTTGACGATGACCACGACTGCCGCCCACAGCTGGACCGCGGTGAACAGCAGGGTGCAGGCGAGGCGTTCGGTGAACCGGCGGCGGGACCTGGCCGGCTCCTCGTTGTGCTTCATGACTCCCCCTCTGAACTCGACTGATGCCCCTATTTGTACGAGGGGTCAGGCCCGAGTTCCGCGTCAGATGACGCACAGGGGGAAATCAGTTGGTGAAGTCGTAGAGCCGGCCCACCCGGTGGATGTCGATCTTCCGCCGTCCTGTGCTGATGATGCCCTCCTCGCGCAGCGTGCGCAGCACCCGCACGAGGGATTCCCGGGACGTGCCCGCGATACCGGCGAGGTCTTCCTGGCTCATCGCGATCACGCCCTGGTCGGCGATCCCCCGTTGCAGCGCCATGTCGATGAGGACGGCGGCGACGCGTTGGGTGGCCGTGCCGCTGATCTGCACGCGCTGGCGGTCGGTGTCGCGTTGCCGGGCGATGACGACGATCAGCAAGGACCACGAGATGCGCGGATAGCGCTGGCACAGCGCGGCGAACGAACCGGCCGACAGTACCAACGCCCGCACCGCCCCGAGAGCCCGCACGGTCGCCGAACGCGGCCGGCCGTCGATCGCCGCACGCTCACCGACGATGTCCCCCGCCCCGCGCACGGCGAGCACCTTCTCGCTGCCGTTGGCCGTGGTCGCGGTCACCCGGAGCAGGCCTCGGCGGACGACCAGCACGTGCCGGGTGACCTCGCCCTCCTGGCAGATCACCGAGCCCGGCGGGTAGTCGCGCTCGACACCCGTCTCCCCGAGCACCTGGTGCTCGGAGGGGGTGAGCAGACCCCAGAACCGATCCACGGTCCCACTGTGCCGGGTGATCGACCCGTGCGGTGTGGATCAGGCCGCCGACCACCCGAACGGCGCGGTCCGGCGCGTCGGAACCCCGAACAACCTGGTCAGGACTCGCGATCGGGTTTCGGTTCGTCGTGACCGGACCTGCTCGGCCCCTGGGTCAGCAGGGAGGCCGGGCGGATCGCCGCCTTGCCGAACCTCGACCGCGCCTGGTCGGCCGCCTGCTCCGCCTCACGCCACCCGCGCTCCGGCGCGTCGAACATCAACTGCTCGCCGTCGTCGCCCTCGACCAGCTGCTCGATCCGCACCCCGATCAGCCGCACCGCACCCGGCGGCACCTGCTCGTCCAGCAGGGTCGAGGCGGTCTTGTAGACCTCCTGCGTCACGTCGGTCGCCACCCGCAGCGTCTTCGACCGGGTGATCGTGGTGAAGTCGGCGAACCGCACCTTGATCGACACCGTCCGCCCCCGCAACCCCCGCGAGCGCAACGTCGCCGTCGAACGCTCGGCCAGCCGCAGCAGCTCCCGGCGCAGCAGCTCCCGGTCGAAGTGGTCGATCTCGAAGGTCTCCTCCGCGCCGATCGACTTCTCCCGCGTGGACGGCACCACCGGCCGGTCGTCGTGCCCCTGCGCCAACGCGTGCAGGTGCTCGGCCAACGCCACCCCGATCAGCCTGCGCAGGCGCGGCAACGGCGTCGCGGCCACGTCGGCGACCGTCTCCAGCCCCACCCGGTCCAGCTGCTCGGCCGTCCGCTGCCCCACGCCCCACAGCGCCGACACCGGCAACGGGTGCAGGAACGACAGCACCTCGGTCCGCGGCACGACCATGAGGCCGTCCGGTTTGCACATCCCGGACGCGAGCTTGGCCAGGAACTTCGTCGGCGCCACCCCCACCGAGCAGGTGATGCCGTGCGCCTGTTCCACCTGCGCCCGGATCAGCTGCGCGATCTGCGCCGGACTCGACCTCATCCGCTTCAACGCGCCGCTCACGTCGAGGAACGCCTCGTCCAGGCTCAACGGCTCCACCAGCGGCGTGATGTCCCGGAAGATCGCCATCACCCCGCGCGAGACCTCCTGGTACCGGGCGAAGTTCGGCGATACGAACACCGCGTGCGGCGCGAGCCTGCGGGCGTGCGCGATCGGCATGGCCGAACGCACGCCGAACTCGCGGGCCAGGTAGTTGGCCGCCGCGACCACGCCCCGGTTCGTCGAGCCGCCCACGATCACCGGTTTGCCCGCCAGCTCCGGCCGGTCGCGGATCTCGACCGACGCGTAGAAGGCGTCCATGTCGACGTGCAGCATCGAGCAGCCGGTGTCGTCCGGCCAGACGCCGTCACGCGCGCGGAAGCGATCGACCAGACCGCGCGGCAGGTTGGCGCTACGGCCCACGCCCACCCCCCGTTCGCCCACGAACCCGCCACGCCGAACACTTGTTCGACACTCTAGTCCAGCCGGTAGACCCGGTGCGCGTTCTGCCACCCGATCAGGTGGGCGATGCGCTCGGCGTCGGCCATGCCGAAAGCATGCCGCCGCAACCCGGCCGACAGGAAGTCCGACAGCGCGCGGCGGAAGAACAACGCGCCCAGGTAGTACAGCTCGGCCAACCCGTATGCGTCGGTGGAGAACAGGAACTTCCCGAACGGCACGATCTCCAACGCCTCCGCCAGCACCCGGCTCGACTGGTGCGCCACCGCGTGCATGGCCAGTCCGACGTCGGCGAACACGTGCGGGAACACCTGCGCCAGGTACCCGGCGTTGCGGTGGAACGGGTAGTTGTGCAGCAACATCACCGGCACGCCCAGCGGAGCGGTCGCCCGCAGCAGGTCGGTCAGGAGCAACGGGTCGCAGTCGCGCAGCGACAGGTCCGCGTCCCCGTACCCGACGTGGAACTGCACCGGCAGCCCGCGTTCCAACGCCTCCCACACCAGGAACCGGCTCACCACCTCGTCCGCGCACCGCGACGACCCGGACGACAGCCACCGGTCGACCGCCGCCACCACCGAGGCGTCCGAGGGCCGCTCCGGGTCGAGCGCCAGCCCGACCCGGTAGGCCGCGACCGACTTCGCCGCCACGGCGGGCGACGATTCCAGGGCCGCACGCACCCGTCCCGGGAAGCCACCGGCCCCTTCCGTCACGACCTCCTCCGCCAACCGCTCCAGCCGCAGCACGGAATGTTCACTCGAACCGGTGAATACGGAGGGCTCGACCAGCTGCTCGGGCGTCAGTCCGCCGTCCACCAGGAACGTGGTGATCCCGGAGGCCAGGACGAACACCCGGTTCACCTCGGCCGCGCCCAACGACCGCCGCCGCGCCAGGTAGTCGTCGGCCGGCGCGAGCACCGGCAGGTCCAGCAAAGGCGCACACCAGCGCCGCACCGCCAGCCCCAACGACGAGTCGAACAGCGACGTGCCCAGCGGCGACACCGACGACGCCTCGGTCAACATCGACTCGAACCCGTCCCGGTCCACGTCGTCCCGAAGCACCCCGTGGCAGTGGTGGTCCACGAGGTGCGACGACGCCACGCACGGCAGCAGCGGCTCCACTTGTTGAAGAGTAGAGACCTGGTGTACCCACGCTTGATGGACACAGCAGAGCGGGAACACCGACGGGCGCTGGCCGCCGACATGGTGGACGACCTGCTGGAGCAGGACGTGGTGGCGGTCGCGCTCACGTGGGTCGACCACAGCGGCATCACCAGGGTGAAGTCCGTGCCACTGGCGGGCCTGCCCCGGGCCGCCGCGGACGGCGTGGGCGCGTCACCGGTGTTCGACGTGTTCCTGCTGGACGACACGATCATCAGCGGGCGGCACGCCGGCGGCCCGGTCGGCGACCTGCGGCTGTTCCCGGACCTGGACCGGCTCACCGTGCTGGCGGCCCAGCCGGGCTGGGCGTGGGTCCCGGCCGACCGCTTCGACCAGCACGGCGTGCCGCACCCGCAGGACGAGCGGGGGCTGGCGCGGGCGGTGGCCGACCGCCTGGCCGTGCACGGCTACGAGGTGCAGGCCGGGTTCGAGGTGGAGTGGGTCGTCGGCCACGGCGGCACGGACCTGTTCCGGCCCTCCAGCACCGCCCCCGCCTACGGCCACGCCCGGCAGGTCGAGCTGTCGGACTACAGCGCGGACCTGCTGTCCGCGCTGGCCGAGCAGGACGTCGAAGTGCTCCAGTTCCACCCCGAGTACGCGCCGGGCCAGTTCGAGCTGTCCACGGCCCCGGAGGACCCGGTGCACGCGGCGGACACGTCGGTGCTGGTCCGCGAGACGATCCGGGCGATCACCATCCGGCACGGCCTGCGCTCGTCGTTCTCGCCCAAGGTCACCGTGGACGGTGTCGGCAACGGCGGTCACCTGCACCTGAGCCTGTGGCGCGAGGGCCGCAACCTGTTCGGCGGCGGTGAGAGCTGGTTCGGGCTGACCGACGACGCCGACGCGTTCGCGGCGGGTGTGCTGCGGCGGCTGCCGGCGCTGTGCGCGATCGGCAGCCCGTCGGTGGCGAGCTACCTGCGCCTGGTGCCGCAGCACTGGGCGGGCGCGTTCGCCGCGTGGGGCCTGGAGAACCGGGAGACGGCGTTGCGCCTGGTCGCGGGCCGTGACCTGGAGGTCCGGTGCTACGACCTGTCCGCGAACCCGTACCTGGTGGTGGCCGCGACCATGGCGGCCGGCCTGGCCGGGATCGTGGACCAGGAGCGGCTGCCGGAGCCGGTCGGGGTGGACCCGGTCGCCCTGCCGGAGGCCCGACGGCTGCCGACGTGCCTGGAGGAGGCCGTGGCGGCGTTCGAGGCGGACGAGGTGCTGACCGAGGCGTTCGGCGCGGAGTTCGCCGCGACGATCGCCGACGTGCGACGCGGCGAGATCGCCCGGTTCGCCGACTGCTCACCGGAGGAGATCGCCGCGCTGACCCGCTGGCGGCACTGAGACACCCGTCTCAAGCGCCGCCCTGAGCCTCGTCCAACGCCTTGCGCAGCCGCGCCAACGCCCGGTGCTGGGCGACGCGCACCGCGCCGGGCGTGGAGCCGACCACCTCCGCGGTCTCCTCGGCGGACATGCCGAGCACGACCCGGAGCACCAGGATCTCCCGCTGCCGCTCGGGCAGGACGCTGAGCAGCCGCCCCATCCGCTCGGACAGCTCGCCGTGCAGCGCCTGCTGCTCGGGCCCCGGTTCCTTGCCCGCGCCGTCGGGCAGCTCGGGCACGGACTCGGCCCGGTTGCGGGCCGCCGCGCGGTGCGCGTCGGCGACCTTGTGCGCCGCGATGCCGTACACGAACGCCAGGAACGGCCGACCCTGCTCCCGGTAGTTCGGCAACGCCTTCAGCACCGCCAGGCACACCTCCTGGGCCACGTCCTCCGCCGACGCCGAGGACCGCTGGCCGCGACCGACCCTGGCCCGGCAGTACCGCACGATCACCGGCCGGATCTCGGCCAGCAGCCGCTCGACCGCCCGCCGGTCCCCCTGGACCGCCGCCTCGACGAACGACTCCGGTCCCCCTTCCACCCGTGCCGGTGGAGAGGTCTGGACGTCCTCGAATCGCACCGACATCACCGGCCTCGCCGCGCGAACGCGAAGTCCCGGCATAACTCCGAACCCGACCGCCACTGCTTCCATCGCGAGCTCCTCGGCGTCCGCGCACCGGACGACCCTTGGGGGCACATGCGAACGCGACGCCGGTTCCACAGTGGGATGACGCAACTCATACGAAGTTAATCCGAATGGACGCGTTTAGGGTGCAATCAGGGGTACGAACTACCGCTATCGGATGCGGTGTGTAACCAAAGCTCGGTCGATTTCGCGTCTCAATCGGGACAGCGCCCGGTGCTGCGCGACCCTGACCGCACCGGGCGACGAGTCGACGGCCTCGGCGGTCTGCTCGGCCGTCAGCCCGACCACGACCCGCAGCACCAGCACCTCCCGCTGCTTCTCCGGTAAGACCCGCAGCAACTCGGCGACCATGTGCGACAGCTCCACCCGCAACGCGTGCTGCTCCGGTCCCACCTGCTCGTCCGGGCCGTCGGGCACCTCGGGCACGGGCTCGGCGCGGTTGCGCAACGCCGCCCGGTGCGCGTCGGCGACCTTGTGCGCCGCGATGCCGTACACGAACGCCAGGAACGGCCGACCGTGGTCCTTGTAGGTGGGTAACGCGGTCAGCACCGCGAGGCACACTTCCTGCGCCACGTCGTCCGCCGACGTGAACGACCGCTCCTGCCTGCCCACGCGGGCCCGGCAGTAGCGCACCACGAGGGGGCGTACGGCGGTCAGCACCGCGGCGGTCGCCCGGCGGTCACCTGCGACGGCCGCGCGCACGCGGTCGTCCAACTCCTCCGGCGCCGGGTCGGCCATCACCCGGCTCCGGCTAAGTGCGGGTCTCCCATGGCGGCGGTCCTCTGCGGTAGGCGGCGGAACCTCCGTTCTACCGCACTCAGGCCGGCTTGCGCCCGATCACGTGCAATCTGGCGGCGACATCGCGCAGCGGCGGGCGTGTCGCCGCGGCCAGCTCCAGCTCGGCCAACGCCTCCGCCGCGCCCGGGTTGGCCTCCAGCACCGAGCCCGGGACCAGGTCGGACACCACGCCGTGGCCCTGCACCAGCTCCACCTTCAGGCCCGCGTCCGCCATCAGCGCCTCCAGCCCGGCCACGTCGAACCGGCGCAGCAGCGGGTCGCGGCCGCCGACGAGCTGACCGGCCTCGTCGTCCAGCAGCCGCCGGGCGTCGACCAGGCGTCCGGCGATCGCGCGGTGCAGCACGGCCGCGTACCGGTTCGCCACCAGCACGGACACCGCGCCGCCCGGAGCCGCCGCGGCGGCCAGTGCGGCCAGCGCGACCGCGGCGTCGTCCACGACCTCCAGCAGCCCGTGCCCGAGCACCAGGTCCGCCGAACCTTCCTGGTCCAACGCGTCCGTGTCGCCCTGGACGGCCGTGACGCGGTCCAGCACGCCCTCGTCGGCCGCACGGCGGTGCAACGTCGCCAGCGCGTCCGGGCTGGGATCCACCACGGTCACCGCACAGCCGGCCACGGCCAGTGGCACCGCCCACACGCCGGTGCCGCCGCCGACGTCGAGAACCCGCGGCGGTTCACCGCCCCTGCGGTCCCGCGCGGCGGCCAGCTCGGCGTCGAGCACCCTGTGTACGGCGTCCGGTCGCATGGACGTAGAGCGTAGAGACCGTAGGCTGCACTACGTGCATACGGTCGCGGTCCTCAGCCTCAAGGGTGGAGTGGGTAAGACGACGGTCGCGCTCGGCCTGGCGTCGGCCGCGCTTCGGCGCGGGGTGCGGACGCTGGTCATCGACCTGGACCCACAGTGCAACGCCACCTCGACGCTCGAACCCGACGACACCGAGGCCAGCATCTACGACGTCCTCCAGGACCCCAGCGAGGACACGCTGCGCAAGGCGATCGCCCCCAGCGCGTGGGGCGACGGCGTGGACGTGCTCGCCGGCTCGGAGGACGCGGAGTCGCTCAACCACCCCGACCCCGGCGAGACCAGGCTCGGCCGGCTGCGCGAGGCGCTGCGGCTGCTCCGGGACGACGAGGAGCCCTACCAGCTGGTGCTGCTGGACTGCCCGCCGTCGCTGGGTCAGCTGACCCGGTCGGCGCTGGTCGCGGCGGACCGGGCGCTGCTGGTGACCGAGCCCACGATGTTCGCGGTGGCGGGCGTGCAGCGGGCGTTCGAGGCGGTGCAGGCCGAGCGCGAGCACAACGAGGAGTTGCAGCCGCTGGGCGTGGTGGTGAACCGGGTCCGACCGAGGTCGCACGAGCACCAGTTCCGCATCGAGGAGCTGCGCGACATCTTCGGGCCGCTGGTGATGCCGGTGGCGTTGCCGGACCGGCTGGCCGTGCAGCAGGCGCAGGGCGCGTGCATGCCGATCCACGAGTGGGGCACGCCGGGCGCCCGTGAGGTGGCGCTGGCGTTCAACCTGCTGTTGGCGCGCATCCTGCGGATCAGCCGCAGCCGCCGCCGTGCCGTGCACCACGACTTCAACGACGAGGAGATCGAGGAAGCGGTGGACGCGTGAGCGCCGCCGACAGCGGTGCCCGAGGGTGACACGGTCTTCCTGGCCGGGCATCGCCTGAACGAGGCGCTGGCCGGCCGCCGGCTGCTGCGCGGTGAGCTTCGCCACCCGAAGTGGGCCACCGCCGATCTGAGCGGGCGGGACGTGCTGGAGGTGCGTTCGGTCGGCAAGCACCTGTTCACCCGGTTCTCCGGTGACCTGAGCCTGCACAGCCACTTCCGGATGGACGGCGCGTGGCACCTCTACCGGCCGGGTGAGCGCTGGCGGCGGCCGGGTCACCAGGTGCGGGCGCTGTTGGAGGTGCCGGACCGGGTCGCGGTGGGGTTCGCGCTGCACGACCTGGAACTGCTGCCGACCGACCAGGAGGCGCGGCTCGTCGGGCACCTGGGGCCGGACCTGCTGGGTGACTGGGACGACGAGCGTGCGGCCGAGGCCGTCTCCAGGCTCTCGGCGGACCCGGACCGTGAGCTGGGCCTGGCCCTGCTCGACCAGCGGGTCATGGCGGGCGTGGGGAACCTCTACAAGGCCGAGGTGTGCTTTCTGCTGGGCGTTTCGCCGTGGAGCCCGGTGTCGGCCGTGGACCGGGCGGAGGCGGTCCGGCTGGCCCGCAAGCTGCTGCTCGCCAACGCCTGGCACCCGGAGCAGAACACCACCGGTCTGATGGGACGTGGACGGCAGCACTGGGTGTTCGAACGGGGCGGCAGACCGTGCCTGCGCTGCGGCGCGAAGGTGCGGGTCGGCGGGCAGGGCGCGGGCGTGCTGGAGCGTCCCGCGTACTGGTGCCCGCGCTGCCAGCCAGGGCCGATCGCTTAGGGTTACCGCCGTGGTCTACAAGAGCGTGGTGCGCAAGGCGTTGTTCCGGATGCACGGCGGAGACGCGGAGCGGGTCCACGAGACCACCCTCGGCCTCCTGGAGAAGCTGAGCCCGGCGGCGAAGCTCGTGCGGCGCAAGCCGACGTTGGAGCGCACGGTCTTCGGCGTGCGGTTCCCCAACCCGGTCGGCCTGGCCGCGGGGCTGGACAAGAACGGCCGGGCGCTGCCCGCGTGGGGCGCGCTCGGGTTCGGGTTCGTCGAGGTCGGCACGGTCACCCGGCACCCGCAGCCGGGCAACCCGAGGCCGCGCCTGTTCCGGCTGCGCGCCAGCGAGGCGATCATCAACCGGATGGGCTTCAACAACGACGGCGCGCAGGAGCTGGCCAACCGGCTGGACCGACTCGGCCCGCTGTCCGTGCCGCTGGGCATCAGCCTGGGCAAGTCCAAGATCACGCCGGTCGAGGACGCGGTGGAGGACTACCGGACGTCCCTGCGCGCCCTCTACCGGCACGGCGACTACTTCGCGATCAACATCAGCTCGCCCAACACCCCAGGCCTGCGCAGCCTCCAGGACCGGGGCGCGCTGACCGAACTGCTGTCCGCGCTCAACGCCACCGCGCACCAACTGGCCGGGTCGAAGCCGCGCAAGCCGATCCTGGTCAAGATCGCGCCCGACCTGACCGACGAGGCGATCGCCGAACTGCTGGAGGTGTGCGCCGCGCACGAGGTCAGCGGCCTGATCGCGACCAACACCACGCTGTCCCGCGACGGCCTGGCTCCGGCCGACCAGCCGCTGGCGCACGAGGCCGGTGGCCTGAGCGGCCGACCGCTGACCGAACGCGCCCGCGAGGTGGTGCGGTTCGTCAGCCGGGAGACCGACGGCCGGCTGCCGATCATCGGCGTCGGCGGCATCGCGAGCCCGGACGACGCCAAGCGCATGCTGGACGCCGGCGCGAGCCTGATCCAGATCTACACCGGCTTCATCTACGAGGGCCCGGGCCTGGTGCACCGAATCAATCGCTCGCTCGTCTAGGGCTTGCCGGTCAGGTCTTCCCGGCGGTCGACCTTCCGGGCCGCGCCCAACCAGCGCAGGATCGGGTGCAGGATCACGACGAGCAGGGAACCCCAGACCAGGCCGCCCAGCTTCATGTCGCCCAGTTCCAGGGTCAAATCACCCACCCCGGCCACCAGGGCGGCGCCGCCGACCAGGGCGTTGCCGGGGTTGGCCAGGTCGACCCGGTTCTCCATCCACACCCGCACGCCGACCAGGCTGATCAGGCCGAACAGCACCAGGGTCGCGCCGCCGACCACCCCCGCCGGGATGGTGGCCAACGCCGCCGTCACCTTCGGTGAGAACGACATCAGCACCGCGGCCACGCCGGTCACCGCGTACGCGGCGGTGGAGAAGACCTTGGTCACGCCCATCACGCCGATGTTCTCGGAGTACGTCGTGGTGCCCGGCCCGCCGCCGAAGCCCGCCAGCGCGGTGGACACCCCGTTGGCGATGATCGTGTCGCCGACGTTGCCGTCGAGGTTGCGGCCGGTCAGCGCGGCGATCGCCTTGACGTGACCGACGTTCTCCGCGACCAGCACGATCACCACCGGCAGCACCAGCAGGGTGACCGACGGCCGCAGCTCCGGCGCGTGGAACTCGGGCAGGCCGAACCACGCCGCCCGACCGACCGCGGCCGTGTCGACCAGGTCGAGGGAGAAGCCGAGCGCCCACCCGGCGACCACGCCGATGAGCACGGAGAACCGGAAGAACGAGCCGCGGCCGAGCACGCCGCACAGCAGGATGATGCCCATCGTCACCACGGCGGGCAGCGGCTGCTCGGCGAACGAGTCGGTGGCCCGGTGCGACAGGTTGAGCCCGATCAGCACGACCACGGCGCCGGTCACCACCGGCGGCATCACGGCCTCCAGCAGCCGCACGCCCAGCGCCTTCACCGCGACCCCGATGATGATCACCAGGAGCCCGGCCGCGAGTACGCCGCCGAGTTGCGCGGCGATGCCTTCGTCGCGGGCGGCGGACAGCGGCGCGATGAACGCGAACGACGCGCCGAGGTAGCTGGGCACCCGGTTGCGGGTGATCACCAGGAACAGCAGGGTGCCGATACCGGAGAACAGCAGCGTGGTGCTGACCGGGAGACCGGTCGTGGCGGGGACCAGGATCGTCGCGCCCGCCATGGCGACCAGGTGTTGGGCGCCGAAACCGATGGTGCGGGGCCAGCTCAGCCGCTCGTGCGGCGCGATGGCGTCACCGTCGATGGGGCGGCCATCACCGTGCACGGTCCACAACGCCACTCAATGACCTCCCCGGCGACCAGGACGGACCACGCTGTCCGACCAAGGGATACTGCCACGCCACGTAGTGGCTGCGGCTATATAACGGTCTGATAATCACACGATTGCAGTAACATACGTCACCACGGCAATCGAATCAGTCCAACTTCGCTACCCAACGTGACGCAGTCGGGGTTCGTGCAATTGGCCGTGCCGAGGACCGTGCGGATCTCCGCGGTGGACGGCCCCCCGGCGGCCGCGCGGCCGTTCAGCGCGACAACTCGCGCAACGCGGACGCCAGGCCCGCCAGGTGGTCCGTCGCGTCACCCAGCACCTGCCGCGGGTTGGACGCGGTGCTCTCGGCGAGCACCCGACCGGCCGCGGCCACCAGGCCGCAGTAGCCGTCCACACCCTCGTCCAGCTGGGCGCGCAGTCTTCGCACGCCCTCGACCAGCGGGGCGCGGTCCAGCGGCGGGGCGGTGTCACGGGCCCGTTCCACGGCCTGCAGCTGGTGCGAGACGGCCCGGATCGCGGCCGCGGCCTCCGTGCCGGTGGCGCGGGCCTGCTCGACCGAGTCGGTGGGCACGGAGGTCAACGCGGCCGAGTCGAGCTGCCGCAGCAGCTCCCGCAACGTGTCCTCGGCCTCCTCCAGCCGTTCCATCGGCTGACGTGCCGCCGAGGAGCGGGCGGGCAGCGGCACGTGCACCGGCGCGGCCTGCAACTGCTTCCGGGCGGTGTCGATGCCCCGCATCTTCATGTTCGTGCGCACGGCCAGCACCGAACTCCCGGCGAACCCGAGGGCCGCGCCGACCCCGACCGCCGCGGGCAGCGCGCCGACGATGGTGAGCGTGCCGACCACCGCGAGCAGGGCCAGCACGATCAGCCAGAAGGTCAGCACGCGGCTCGACCGGCGGTACCGCCGGTCGAGCTTCGCGCGCGGGTCGTTCCAGGCGGCGTACCGCCGTTTCACCTGGTCCGCGAGTTGTCCCTGAAGCTGGCCGCCGATGGCCTGGACGAGCTCGCCGGCCACCTTCCGCCGGGGATCCATCGCGGACACCACCCTCTCAGCCCTGGCTCGCCGGCGGGTTCTGCTGCATCTGCTGGGTCGGCTGCGCCTGCGTCTGCTGCACCCGCTGCTGGATCTCCTGCTGGATATTCGCGCTCGCACTGGCCGGCTGACCGCTGGTCACCTCGCCGGCGACCTTGCCGCCCGACATCGAGGCGCGGATCTGCTCCAGCCGGGAGTGGCCCGCCATCTCCGTGGTCGACTGCTGGACCTCCAGCATCCGGCCCTGCACCGAGTTCTGCGCCAGCTCCGCCGAACCGAGCGCGGTGGTGTACCGCTTCTCGATCTTGTCGCGGACCTCCTCCAGCGACGGCGTGTTGCCGGGCGCGGCCAGCTCGGTCATCTGGCGCAACGAGTGGGAGACCTGCTCCTGCATCTTCGCCTGCTCCAGCTGGCTGAGCAGCTTGGTGCGCTCGGCGAGCTTGCCCTGCAGGACCATCGCGTTGCGCTCGACGGCCCCCTTCGCCTGGGTCGCGGCCTGCAACGCCTGGTCGTGCAGCGTCTTGAGGTCCTCGATGCTCTGCTCGGCGGTCACCAGCTGGGTGGCGAAGCCCTGCGCGGCGGACTCGAACTGCGCCGCCCGCGGCTCGTCGCCCTTGGCCCGGGCCTCGTCGGCGAGCACGAGTGCCTGGCGTGCGGAGGCCTGGAGCTTTTCCACCTCACCCAGCTGGCGGTTGAGCTTCATCTCGAGCTGGCGCTGGTTGCCGATCACCGCGGCCGCCTGCTGGGACAGCGCCTGGTGCTGCCGCTGCGCCTCCTCGATGGCCTGCTGGATCTGCACCTTCGGGTCGGCGTGCTCGTCGATCTTGGACGAAAAAGCCGCCATGAAGTACTTCCATGCCTTCACGAAAGGGTTGGCCATCTCCTACGCCTGCCTTCTCCGCACTTCCCTGGCTCGCGCTCGTGATTGGCAACGACCCGGTGCCGGTGTTGGTTCCATCGTGTCAGTTGTCCCGCGCTGCTTCCACCGACCTGGGGAGATATCCGGGTTCACCCTGAGTCACCCCCTGACTTTCGTCGGCATGGTCATCCTGCCCGCCCGACCTCCGGGGGACGCGCCGACCCCGTGGGGGGTTGCCAAGTCGTTGCACGCGTCCTACAGGGGGCCGGGAGCGGCAAGCACCGAAAGCCGAGCCAGTCGGACTGGCTCGGCTTTCCACGGGTGGACTTCGGTTACGCCGCCACCACCGCGTTGCGCGGCTTGCTGATCGAGGTGGACAGCCGGTGCGTGAGCACGGGCTGCAACCGCAGGTCGGACAGGTCGTTGCCGATCACCGCGGGCACCATGGTGCCGCCCTCCAGGCTCGCCGACGCGGGCGCGGGGCGCTCGGACAGCTCGGCTGGGGTGGGGACAGGCTGCTGGACCGCGCCGATGTCCGAGGCGACCAGGTGCAGTAGCTCGTACAGGGGCAGGTCCAACGCTTCGCAGATCGCGGCCAACAGCTCGCTGGACGCCTCCTTGCGGCCACGCTCCACCTCGGAGAGGTACCCCAAACTGACGCGGGCGGTCCTGGAGACCTCGCGCAGCGTGCGGCGTTGGGTGGTGCGGGCATGGCGGAGCCGATCACCGATCGCCTCGCGTAGCAGCACGGTCATCGCGCGCCTCCTTCCGGCCGGCCGTGCCACCACGTTACCGACCCGTCCCGTCGACGGGCAGTGACTTCGTGACACGTCCGCCAAGGGCGAACGAGTGAACTCGCGGGTAAGTTCCCGCGTACGTGCTCGGATGTGACCGGGAACTCGCTGCTCACGTCACTCCACGGAGATCTTCAGGTGGGTACGGAGGAGGTCCAGGGCGGCCGATGTCGATCTCCGACGGACTTCGTGACGATCACCACCGAGAGTGAGCGTGACGACCGACGAACCGGACGGACCGGACAAACCGACGTGAACCGTACCGGGCGCGACCCCGTCCTGCGGGTCCGGACCGGCCACCCCGGTGAGGCCGAGACCCCACGTCGCGCCACAGCGCGCGCGTGCGCCCTCGGCGAGCTGCCGGGCCACCTCGGGGTGCACCGCGCCGTGTTCGGCCAGCAGCGCCTCGTCCACGCCCGCGAGGGTGTGCTTGAGGTCCGTCGCGTAGACCACGAGCCCGCCGCGCACGACGGCGCTGGAGCCGGGCACGTCCGTCAGCGCGGCGGTCACCAGGCCGGCGGTCAGCGATTCGGCGGTGGCGACCGTCTCACCGCGCTCCTTGAGCGACCGGACGATGTCGTCGGCGCTCACGTCCCGGCCACCGCCCGCTTCCCGCGGGCCCGCAGCCGGAAGGCGCGGATCACGTAGTCGATGCCGGTGACGACGGTCAGCACCACGGCCGCGCCCATGGTGGCCACCGCGAGGGGGTCCAGCCAGGTGGGCAGCGGCAGCAGGTACAGGCCGATGGCGAGGATCTGCACGAGCGTCTTGGCCTTGCCGCCGCGGCTGGCCGGGATCACGCCGTGCCGGATGACCCAGAAGCGCAGCAGCGTCACGCCCAGTTCGCGCACCGCGATCACGATCGTCACCCACCACGGCAGCTCGCCCAGCAGGCTCAGGCCCACCAGCGCGGCGCCGGTCAGCGCCTTGTCCGCGATCGGGTCGGCGATCTTGCCGAAATCGGTGATCAGGCCGTGTTTGCGGGCGAGGTTGCCGTCCACGTGGTCGGTGACCGACGCGATGGCGAACACGCCGAACGCCCACAGCCGCCACCAGAAGTCGTGGCCGTCGTGGGCGAACAGGAGGTAGAGGAACACCGGCACGAGCGCCAGCCGGGACATCGTCAGCACGTTGGCGATGTTCAGCACCGGCACGCGCGCGGGTTCTGTCACCTCGGGAGCACCTCGATCGCGGAGACGACCAGGTCGACGCCCTCGGACGCGTCGACCCGGCACCGCACCAGGTCGCCGACCTTGAGCCCGTCGGCGTTGGTGATGACGCACTCGCCGTCGACCTCGGGCGCCTGGTGGGCGGCGCGGCCGACGCAGTCGTTGTCGTCGTCCTCCTCGGTCTCGACCAGGACGACGACCTCGTCGCCAACGCGGTCCTCCGCGCGCTGCGAGGTCAGCTCCTCGACCAGGTTCGAGATCCGGGCGACGCGCTCGGCGATGGTGTCGGCGTCCAGCTTGTCCGACAGGCCCTCGGCCTCGGTGCCGTCCTCGTCGGAGTAGCCGAACACGCCGACCGCGTCCAGCCGGGCGGCGGTGAGGAAGCGCTCCAGCTCGGCGACGTCCTCCTCGGTCTCACCGGGGAAGCCGACGATGACGTTGCTGCGGATGCCGGCGTTCGGCGCGAGGCCCCGGATCTGCTCGACCAGGCCGAGGAACGACTCGGTGGACCCGAACCGCCGCATCCGGCGCAGCACCGGCTCGCTGGAGTGCTGGAAGGACATGTCGAAGTAGTCGGCGACGCCCTCGGTGCCGGCGATGGCCTTGACCAACGTGGGCTTCGTCTCGGCCGGCTGGAGGTAGGAGACCCGGACCCGGTCGATGCCGGGCACTTCGGCGAGCCTGGTCAGCAGGCTTTCCAGGCCGCCCAACTCGCGCGGCAGGTCCTTGGCGTAGGAGGTGGAGTTCTCCGAGACCAGGAACACCTCGCGGACGCCCTGCTCGGCCAGCCACATCGCCTCGGCCACCACCTCGTCGGGGTGGCGGGACACGAACGCGCCGCGGAACGACGGGATCGCGCAGAACGAACAGCGGCGGTCACAGCCGGAGGCGATCTTCAGCGGCGCGACGGGCGTGTCCGCCAGGCGGGTGCGCAGCACTCGCGGCCCCCAGCCGTGGCCGGGCACCTGGACGTCCTCGGCCGCCTTGGGCCGCTGCACCGGGGTGAGCGGGAGCAGCGTGCGCCGATCCACCGGCTTGTGCGACTCGATGGCCTGACCAGCGAGAACGTCGTCCAGCCGCTCAGCGAGACTCGCGTAGTGGTCGAACCCGAGCACGGCGTTGGCCTCGGGCAGGCTGTCTGCCAACTCGGTCCCGTAACGCTCCGCCATGCACCCGACCGCGACCACCTTCGCGCCACTGTCGGCGGCGGCGAGGAGCGTGTCCACGGAGTCCTTCTTCGCGGACTCCACAAAGCCACACGTGTTGACCACGACCACGTCGGCCTCGTCGTCGACCAACTCCCAACCACCGGCGGTGAGGCGGCCGGCGAGCTCTTCGGAGTCGACTTCGTTACGGGCGCACCCGAGGGTCAACATGGCAACGCGCTTGGACGTGGTGGGGGAAGACACGGTGCTCAGCGTAACCGGCGCACCAGCCCCCGCCGGCCGGCCGGGCACCGTCACTGCGGTGAGCGGTCCGCGGGCGCATCACTCGGCTCACCTGAGCGTTCGACCGAAGGGCGCTGGGCATACGTTTGCACCGTGAACGACCCGATCAACGTGCGTCGCGCCCGGACCGGCGACGTGCAGGCGATGAAAGCCCTCATCGACGTGTACGCCGGCAAGGTGTTGCTGGCCAAGCCGCTGGTGACGCTTTTCGAGACCATCCAGGAGTTCTGGGTCGCCGAGGAGGACGGCGAGATCCTCGGGTGCGGGGCCCTGCACGTGTTGTGGAAGGACCTGGCGGAGATCCGCACGGTGGCCGTGTCGCCGACGGCGTTGGGGCGGGGGATCGGGCACCGGCTCGTGCACCGGTTGATCGAGACCGCGCGTGAGCTGCAGTTGGAGCGGTTGTTCGTGTTGACCTTCGAGACCGATTTCTTCGGCAAGCACGGGTTCGTGGAGATCGACGGGACGCCGGTGTCGCCGGAGGTCTACGCGGAGATCATGCGATCGGCTGACGAGGGCGTGGCCGAGTTCCTCGATCTCTCCTACGTGAAGCCGAACACCCTCGGCAACTCGCGCATGCTCCTCCACCTGTAACTCTTCGAGTAACCACTCGAAGAGTCTTGACTCAGTGAACGCCGACCCGCCACGATCGACGTCGTGGAGCAGTTGACGGTCGACGAGCTGGCGGTCCGCGTGGGCCTGCCCGGCAGCACCATCCGCATGTACCAGACCAAGGGTGTCCTGCACCCCCCGCGCCGGCAGGGCCGCGTCGCCTACTACGACGGCTCCCACCTGGAACGCCTCACCCTCGTCCAACGCCTCCAGTCCCGCGGCTTCTCGCTGCCCGCCATCGCCGAACTGGTGAAGGCGCGCGAGCAGGGCGCGAGCGTCGCCGCGGTGCTGGGTGTCGGCGAGGCGGAAGGCCCGGACGACTGGGTCCGGATCAAGGTCCGCGACATCAGCCGCCTGGTGCCGATCGGCGACGTCCGCCCGAGCGTCCTGCGCCGCGCCATCCAACTGGGCCTGGTCCGCTGGCGACGCGGCTGGCCGCACGTCCGCCGTTGGGCGCTGGACGCGGGCAACCGGCTCACCGCGTTGAACGTCCCCAGTGACGACGTGCTGGACAAGTTCGCCAACCTGCGCACGGCGACCGACGCCATCGCCGCCGACTTCGTGGAGGTGTTCGAACGCCGCCTGTGGCCGCAGCTCGCCGACAACGCGCAACTGGCCGACACCGACACCCCCGGCCAGGACGACCAGCTCGACCGGATGCGGGCACTGCTCGTGGAGCTGACCTACACCGCCGAGACGGTCGTCATCGGCACGCTGCGCGAGTCCGTCCGGGAAGCCGCCGAACAGTTCGCCCGCCGCCACCAACTGCTGCCCAACGACGACTTCCGACCCGCCTGGGTGGAGGAGCCGGTGCCCATCGCCGAACGTCTCATCCAGACCGACGAGGACGACGAGATCCCCGACGAACCGACCATCCAGCGGTTCCTCGACCGGGGTGACGACCAAGACGAGCCGCTCCGGTGACCGCGCTCGTGCCGGACCCGGCCTGGCGCGCCCAGATCCAGGACGAAGGCCTGGTCGTGCACGCCGGGGCGGACCTCGCGTACCTCCTGCCCGATGTGCCCAGCGCCGAAGCGCGGGTGCTGGTCGAGTTGTTCGAGCCGGTGCTGAGGGGTTCGGCTCGCCCACTCGACCCGGAACAGCTCACCGCGCCGGTCCGCGCGCACCTGCCGCAGCTCCGGTCACTGGGCGCACTGCGCCCGGCGGGCCTCCCCGCGCCGGACAAGCCGCTGAACGTCGGCGTGCGTGTCGTCGGCGCGGAGCCCGCCGGGCTCGGCCGCCACTTCGACCGGAACAGCGCACAGCCGGACGTGGTGCTGATCGTCCGCACCACCGGCACGCTGCGCGATCTGGCCGAGCTGAGGGAACCGAAGCCGCACCTGCTGCTCGACCTCGCCTACCACCACACGGCGTCGCTGGGCCCGTTCGTGGTGCCGGGCGCAAGCGCTTGCCTCGGCTGCCTGGCCGTGCGCGCCCGGCACCGCTGGGGAGACCCGGAGCCGCCCGCACGTCCGGCCGCGACGACCGCCGACTTCCCGTTCCTGTGGGCGAAGCACGCGATCGACCGCCTCGCCGCGGGCTCGTTGGCGCTGCTGGACCGGGTCGTGACGCTGCACTTGGACGAGTTCACCACCACCGCCGAGGACGTCCTGCCCGCGGCGGACTGCGACGTGTGCCCCCGGTTCGAAGTGGGCCGGGTCGAACTGCCGTGGGGGAAGCCCGATGACAACCGCCTTACGCCTACCTGATCCGTTCACGCCCGACACCACCGCCGCCAATGCCGCGACACCGACCTGTTGCTGCTGCTGTTGCTGCTGCGCGGTGTCCTCGACCGGCGCGGCGATCGCGCTCCCGTCCGGTCTCGGCAACGACCTCGCCAAGGCCGGGCAGCCGCGCCGCAGGGCGGCCTGGGTACTGCCGGCCACGCTGTTCCTGCCCGCCCTGCTCGCCTCGCCGTTCCTCCTCGAATTCGACTTCGACGAATACTGGCCGCTCTGGCTCGGCGGGAGTGTCGCCTGCGCGCTGCTGTGGACGTTCCTGGCCGCGAAGTTCACCGGTGCCGCGAAGCCGCAACTCGGGGTGGCACGGCTGCTGTTCTGGATGTTGATGTTCGTCGTCGAACCGTTCCTGGTGTTGCCGGTGTTGGGTCCGCTGTCGGCGGCCGGTCCGTGGGTCCTGGGCATCGCCTACGCCGCGCTGGTCGGCATGGTCGGTTGGCAGGTCCGCCGCTTCTACGTGCGGAGGCGGGCGTGATCGCGCTGATCGGCGGACTGGTCGGTCTGCTCGCGGGGTACCGGTACGACCGCTCGATCGGCAGGCACCCGATGCGGTCCGGGGTGAAGCGGTTCGTGTTCTGGGTGCTGTTCTTCGTCGTCGACTGCCTGGTGTTGGTGGCCGCGTTCACCCTCATCGGCCCACTGGTGATGCTGGTGGTGTTCGGGTACGTGCTGGCGGCGGGCGTGATCGGGCCGTGGGTGACGGACTACTACCGCAGGCGCGCGGCGTGATCACGCCGGCGTCCGTGCTGCTGGAACGGGCCGTCGGCTGGCGGCAGGGTGTGGTCTCCCGGCTGCAACCGGTGCCGCGCACGCTGTCCGATGTGGACATTCCCGGCTTCGCCGCCGTGCCCGAGCCGTTCGCGACCGGCGGCACGTCCGGTGGCGCGGCCTTCGAGCCGGAGCAGGCGAAACTGGCCGCCATCGCCGAGGCGCTGGAGCGGCACGCCGCCGCGCGCAGTCCACTGGAGACGGTCGCCGAACCGGACGGCGCGTGCTGGCGGCTGGACGAGTTCAGCCTGCACACGCCGGACCAGCGGGCACGGCCCGGTTTCCGCTACCGGTACGCCGATCCCGACTACACCAGGGCGTGGACGTTGCCGGACAACGAACCCGTGTGGGTGCCCGCCGGGTTGGTCGGGTTGCGCGAGGAGTTCGGCTTGCCCGCGACGTCGTCCGGCCTGGCAGCCGGGCCGTCGGTGGTGAACGCGCTGCTGCGCGCCACCCAGGAGTTGGTGGAACGGGACGCGTTCACCACGACGTGGTTGCACAGCCTGGCCCCGCCCCGGCTCTCGCTACCGGACGACCTGCGGACCGGTGACGTGCGGGCGTTCGACCTGACTCCCGCCTACAGCCCGCATCCGGTCGTCGCGGTCGCCGGCACGTTGCCGATCGCGGGACGGGCGCGGCCGACGCTCGGGCTGGCCTGCCGGGCGACGTTGGCCGAGGCGATCCGCAAGGCGTGGCTGGAGTGGACGCAGGGCACGGTGTTCATCGCCGCGCAGTCCGCCCCGCAGGTTTACCGGCCGGACGAGGTGACGGACTTCGACCGGCACGCGCTGTACTACGCGGGTCACCTGGACGAGTGGTACGAGTTGCCCTGGTGGGATGGTGTGCCGGGGCCGCCGCCGCGCAGTTCGACGGCGCACGGTGACGCCGCGCAGCTGGAAGAACTCGTGCACGGGCTGGGCGTGCGCCTGGCGTATCGGGAGCTGACCACGCCCGAGGCGGCGGCCGTCGGCCTGCGGTGCGTACGCGTCCTGTCCCCCGACCTCACCCCGCTGCACGCCGACCACCGGTGGCCCCACCTGGGCGGACGCGCGGCGGACGTGGCGTGGCGCTACCCCGGCCGCTCGGGCCGGTTTCCCAATCCCGCACCGCATCCGCTGGGGTGAGCATGACGCCGTTCGACGACTTCTGGACCGCGAGCGCCTACTCCGCCCTGCACCAACGACGGCTGGGTGAACGCCTACGCGAATTCCGACCCGATCAGGCGACCACCGACCCGTTCGAGCTACCCAGCGCCCCGCTGGCTCTGGGCAAGCCCGGCGACCGGCTGCAACGGCTGTTCCGGGCCCGCCGCAGCACGCGCGAGTTCAGCTCGGAGCCGATGTCGGCACGGCAGTTCGGCGCGGTGCTGGCCGCGTTGGCCGACGAGGACGGCCGCGCCTACCCGTCGGCGGGCGGGTTCCAGCCGCTGCGCTGCTACGCGTTCCTGCGCAACGTCACGCACGAGTTGAACGGACGGGTGGTGCGGTACGACGCCCGGCGGCACGCCGTGCAGGACATCGGGCCGTCGCCGGACTGGCCACGGCTGCGCGAAGTCCTCGCCGCCGACGCCGAACCCGCGCTGGTGCTCGTGCTGCTGCTGGCGGACGAACCGGTGTTGGCCAAGTACGGACAGCGCGGTGGGCGGTTCGGGCTGATCGAGGCGGGCGCGGCGGCCCAGTCGGTCTGCCTCCGAATGGCCCAGCAGCGGCTCGGCGGGTACCTGCTCGGCGGTGCGGCGGACGGTGATGTGTTGGCGCTGCTGGGAATGCGGGACCAGCCGGTCCGGTTGGCGGCCGTCATCGCTTGTGGTCGGACGTTCACCCGTCGTTGACGCGGTATGAGCCGATCGAGGCTGGTGTGCGTTGATCGGCGGCCGGTATGAACCCCTCAAGGCCGAAAACGAGGGGGAAGAACAGTGCTCGCGAAATCCCTGCGCAACGCGTTCGCCATAGTGATCACCTCGCTCACCCTGCTGGTCGGAGCCGGTGCCGGTGTCGGTCAGGCGGCGATCAACGCGCCTGCCGTGACCGACGACTACCTCTTCACCAAGACCCTGTCGCAGTTCGTCTCGCTCCGGTCGCAGACGCCGTACAGCGACCAGCTCGACTGGTCCTCGGACGGCTGCTCGTGGTCGCCGGACAACCCGTTCGGGTTCAAGTTCCTGCCGGCCTGCCACCGGCACGACTTCGGCTACCGCAACTACAAGCGGCAGGCCCGGTTCAACGAGACGACCCGGCTGAAGATCGACAACAAGTTCAAGTCCGACCTGTACAACCAGTGCGCGGGCAACTGGACCTGCAACCGGACCGCCGACCTGTACTACCAGGCCGTTCGGGAGTTCGGCGCCAGCTGACGCCCCACACGTCCGAAGAGCTGCTTCGCGGGAAACGCTTCGCAGGGGTCCTCGACCAGGGGGACCCCTGCTTTTACTCTGCCACAAGGGTCTGACAATTCCGGGCGGCGATGCCGGCGGCGAGTTCCAGCTCAGTCCTCGTCGGCGTCCTCGGAGGGGCCGGAACCGCCTCGGATCAGGTAGACGACGGAGTCCAGTTCGTCCGGCTTGATCAGCACCTCGCGGGCCTTGGAGCCCTCCGACGGGCCGACGACGCCGCGCGTCTCCAGCAGGTCCATCAAGCGCCCGGCCTTGGCGAAACCCACTCGCAGCTTGCGTTGCAGCATCGACGTCGAGCCGAACTGCGACGTGACGATCAGCTCGGCCGCCTGGAGCAGCAGTTCCAGGTCGTCGCCGATATCGGCGTCGACCTCCTTCTTCTCGCTCGCCTTCGCCGCCGTGACGCCGTCGTTGTAGTCGGGCTGCGCCTGGTCCTTGGCGAAGTTGACGATCTCGGAGATCTCGTCGTCGCCGACGTACGCGCCCTGCACGCGCACCGGCTTCGAGGCTCCCATCGGCAGGTACAGGCCGTCGCCCATGCCGATCAGCTTCTCCGCGCCCGGCTGGTCCAGGATGACCCGCGAGTCGGTCAACGACGACGTGGCGAACGCCAGCCGCGACGGCACGTTCGTCTTGATCAGGCCGGTCACCACGTCCACCGACGGCCGCTGCGTCGCCAGCACCAGGTGGATGCCCGCCGCACGCGCCTTCTGGGTGATCCGGACGATCGCGTCCTCGACGTCGCGCGGCGCGGTCATCATCAGGTCGGCCAGCTCGTCCACGATCGCCATGATGTAGGGGTACGGCCGGTAGACGCGTTCGCTGCCCGGCGGCGCGGTGATCTCGCCGGACTTCACCTTGCGGTTGAAGTCGTCGATGTGCCGCACCCGGTTGACCTGCATGTCCTGGTAGCGCTGCTCCATCTCCTCGACCAGCCAGGCCAGCGCGGCGGCGGCCTTCTTCGGCTGGGTGATGATGGGCGTGATCAGGTGCGGGATGCCCTCGTACGGCGTCAGCTCGACCATCTTCGGGTCGATCAGGATCATCCGGACCTCGTCCGGGGTGGCCCGCGCCAGCAGCGACACCAGCATCGAGTTCACGAAGCTCGACTTGCCCGAACCCGTCGAACCCGCGACCAGCAGGTGCGGCATCTTGGTCAGGTTCGCGGTGACGAAATGGCCCTCGATGTCCTTGCCCAGCCCGATCACCATCGGGTGGTTGTCCTTGACCGTGGACGGCGAGCGCAGCACGTCACCCAGCCGCACCATCTCGCGGTCGCTGTTGGGCACCTCGATACCGACCGCGGACTTGCCGGGGATCGGGGCGAGCAGCCGGACGTTGTCCGTGGCCACCGCGTAGGCGATGTTCTTGGTCAGCGCGGTGATCTTCTCGACCTTCACGCCCGGACCGAGCTCCACCTCGTACCGGGTGACCGTCGGGCCGCGGGTGAAGCCGGTGACCTGCGCGTCGATGGAGAACTGGTCGAGCACGCCGCTGATGGCCTCGATCATGAGGTCGTTGGCCTTGCTGCGGGCCTTGGGCGCGTCGCCGTCCTTGAGGATGGTCGGTGGCGGCAGCCGGTAGTCGCCTTCGACGGCGCGCACGGCGATCTCAGCGGTCTTCGCGTTCTCCGGGGGCGCCTTGGACTTCGGCGCGGGTTTCGGGGCCGGCGGCGGCGGTTCTTCGTCCAGTGGCAGTTCGGGCTGCTCGTCGGCGGCGACGGCCTGGCGTCGGGTGCGGGACGGGCGGCGCGGCTTGGTCGGCTTCTCCTCGGCCTCCGGCTCCGCGTCGGCGTCGTCGAAACCGTCGAAGCCGTCGAGCTGGTCGGTCTTGCGGTGCAGGAGGCTGCCGAGTTTCGCGGGCACCTCGCGGATCGGCAGGTGCACCAGCAGCAGCACGCCGTAGCCGAAGATCAGCACCAGCAGCGGTCCGGCGACCCACGGGGTGAGGCCCTGGGCGAGGAACCCGCCGGCGAGGTAGCCGAGGGCGCCACCGGCGTCGCGGCGGGCCACCGGGTCCATCGGCAGTCCGCCGACGAGGTGGAACATGCCGAGGAAGCCGACGGCGACCAGGGCCGAGCCGATGACCAGGCGCGGCCGTGCCTCGGTGTTCGGGTCGGTGCGCATGAGCGTCACGCCGATCGTCAGCAGCACCAGGGGCAGGATCACCCCGGGTCCGCCGATGGAGCTGCGGACGGCCACGTCGACCCACTGGCCGACCGGTCCACCTGCCTGCCACCACACACCGGCGGCGGTGATCACGGCCAGCGCGATGAGCACCAACGCCAAGCCGTCACGGCGGTGCGCCGGATCGAGTTCCTTGCCCCGGCCTACCGCTCGGACGATCGATCCGACGCCGCGACCGAGCAATCCCCAGGCCTTGCCTACAGAGCCGGAGGACTTCTTCGCCGGGGCGCGCTTGGCGGGTGCTCGTTTGGCGGCCGGCTTGGCAGCGGGCTTGGACGCGCTAGCACGGGGCTTCGACCCGGATCTGGTGCTGCGGGTCGTGCCCTTGCGCGAAGTCCCAGTTCGGCCGGCCATGTGTCTACGGTAGTCCCTCGGGCCCCACCAGCCCCAACGGTCACGGTGGACGTGACGTGCGCTGCTCGACGTCCATGGTTGCCCGGAACCCGCTGCGGCGACACGTCGACACGCCGTAACCTGCCCGTCGTGTCCACACCACTGCTGTGGCGCGTGCTGACCGCCGTCGACCAAGGGGTCGTCGGCCTCAGCGGACGACTCGAAGTCACCGGTGACATCCCGGCGGACCTCAGGGGACGTCCCCTGCTGCTCGCGTCCAACCACATCGGCAACCTCGACCCGTTCGTGCTCATCGCGGCGTGCCGGAAGCTCGGTGTCGCGCCGCGCTTCCTGCTCGCAGGCGGGTTGCTCGACGCGCCGGTCCTGGGGCCCCTGTTGACAGCGTCCGGCCACCTGCGGGTGGACCGTGCGGCTGCGGACGTCGGCGACGCCTACCACCGCACCGTCGAGGCGTTGCGGCGCGGCGGCGACCCGATCGCCATGTACCCGGAGGGCAAGATCAGCCTCGATCCGGGACTGTGGCCGGAGCGGGGCAAGACGGGTGCGGCGCGGCTGGCGTTGAGCGGCGGCATCCCGGTGGTCCCGGTCAGCCAGTGGGGCGCGCACGAGGCCGTGTACTGGGGCAACACCCAGGTCGGCGGGTGGCGCGACCTGAAGCCGTACGCGACGTCGTACGCGCGCGGTCTGCGGCGGCGGCCGACGTTCAAGGTGCACTTCGGCAAGCCGGTGGACCTGTCGGGGCTGGAGGACGGCAAGCCGGGTGACGCGCGGCGGGCGCACGAACGGATCATGCGCGCGATCACGGCGGGCCTGGTGCCGTTGCGGATCGACGAGCCGGACCTGCCGAAGTTCCACGACCCCACGCGGCCGACGACGGGCAAGAGCCCCTGGCGTCCGGAGTGAGCACGCGGAGCTGACCGGAACAGGCCACGTCCGGCCACGGTGCTCGGTGGCGGAGCAGGCTCGATTCCGGTGGGCGACCGGCCCACCGGAACAGGAGGTAAGCGATGCGCAACCGTGGTTGGACCGCGCGCAACAAGAGCTGGCGCAACAAGAGCTGGCGCTGAGCCGTGCGTAACCACAACTGGTGAGGTGCTGATCAGCCACCCGTCGGCGCGACGCCGGCGGGTGGCTGGTCCGCGCGCCGCCAAGCCACCGCGCAGGCGAGTGAACACAGGGCACCGGTCGCACCGGCCACGGCCGTCGCGATCGCCGGGTCCCACAGGTCGGCCATCAGCCCGCCGATGAACACCGTGATGCCTTGCGCGGCGACGATGCCCGAGGCCGCGACCCCGATGGCCCGGCCCCGATCGGCGTCAGGCGTCGCCCGGACGAAACCCGACTGGGTTTGCAGCAGGTACGACGTGGACGCCGCGCCGGACAGGCTCCACAGGACGAAGGTGAGCACGAGACCGGGGCGGAAAGCACACAGCACCAAGGGAATCCCCGCGCAGACCGCGAGTACCCCGACCAGGCGGGCACGGCGGTGCGCGGGCACGTACCGGACGAACAGCCAGGCCCCGAGGACGCTGCCCAGCGGGTCGGCCGCCATGAGAACGCCGACGACCACCGGTCCCGCGCCGAGTTGGTCGGCGTAGGGGGCGGCGAGCGCCTCGGGTACGACGTACCAGCCGACCAGCCAGGCGAGCAGGACCAGGACGCGGCGGCGCGGGTCGGCGGCGATCGACGTGATCACCCCGCGCACCGAACCCCCGGCGTCCCGCGTCACCGTAGGCCTGGGCCGGTTCGCCACACCCAGCCGGATCAGGGCGGCGGACAGCAGGAACGTCACCGCGTCGGCCACCAGCGCGAACCCCGGACTGATCGCGGCGACCAACACACCCCCGCCCGCGAACCCGACCAACTGCGCGGCCTGGCTGGTCATCTGCCGAACAGCCAGACCGCGGTCGTACAGCTCACCGGGCAGGACCTCGGGCAGCAACGCGCCCTGCGCGGCCGTGAACGGCGATCCGAGCAGCACCACGACCACCAGCAGCCCGCACAACGCCCACAGCGGCACCCCCGGAACGGCCATCGCCGCGACCAGCCCGGCCCGCGCCACATCGACACCGACCATGACCGCACGACGCCGGTACCGATCGGCGAGCCACGACAACAACACCCCGCCCAGCAGCGCCGGCAGGAACGTCAACGCGTAGACGACCGTCGCCCAGACCGCCGACTGCGTGCGCCCGTAGACCAGCACCGCCAACGCAACCCGGGCGAGTTGGTCACCGAAGATCGACAGCACCTCCGCCGACCACAGGAACCGGAACTCCCGCACGCGGAACACCGTGATCACGGACGAGTCGCGGCGGTTCACCCGCCAATCGTGTCGGCAGCCCGGCGCAGGACCGGCCGGCTGTCCGCTACCTGCCAGTCACACCTTGGTGATGAACGAGCGCCAAGCGGCTCTCGGGTGCGGACGCCCGGTCGAACACCTTCTGCCGCTTCATGCGTGTCCCGCCCTCCAGCTTCGAGAGCTTTCCCGCCGACCAGCCCAATTCCTCCAGCAGGGTTGCGGTTTCACCTGCGACTGGTGGCGTGCCCTGCGGAGGGCATCCCCTAGTTCGCGGCTGAGCGCGTTCGACATGCGTGACTCCATGCGGGCACGCTAGAACCCTGCGACCAGGGGTTTCCAGCTGGTCAAGGCGATTCCACTCCGGATCAGTCGTGTACCAGCGGTCAAGCGTTGCGGCAGCGCGCAACTTTCAGCGCACAACTTTGATGTTGAAGATCCCGGTGCCCAACGCCCCTATCAACCGCAGCCACAGCGGCAGGTACATCTCGGCGCCGCGAGCCGTGGTGATGTCGCCCAGATCGATGACATCCGTGTGGCCGAACTGGCGGAGCAGATCGGTCACCACCGCCTTGGCGTCGGCGTCGTTCCCGGAGACGAACACCGTGTGGTCCGCCGCCAACCGGTCCGGGTGCACCATCAGCTCGGCGGTGAGGGTGTTCAACGTCTTCACCACGCGCGCTCCGCGATGCGTCCGCTGGATCTGCTCCCCCAGCGAGTCCGTGTCCTTGACCAACATCGTGGGCGGGAAGCCCGCGGACGGGTCGAGCGGGTTGGAGACGTCCAGCACGATCTTGCCGTCCAACGGGCCCGCGGCGGCGAGGATGTCCAGGGCCGCCGCCCCGTTACCCGCGTTGACGACGACCTCGGCATGGGCCGCCGCCACGGCGAACCTCTCCAGCAAGATCGTCGGGTGTGCGGCGCGCCAGGCCGCGAAGTCCTCGTCCGACTTGCCCACGGATCTGACCACGTCACGGGTGCCCATCCGGACGTCGTGGCCGAGTTCCGCCAGCCGGCCCGACAACGCCCGGCCGACCGTGCCGGTGCCGAGTACGCCGATTCTCATCACGCCACGGTACGACGGGTCGGGCCCACCAGCGCGTCAACGCCGGCGGGCCCGATTCACGAACGTGTGAAGTCAGTTCACCGGGTCAGTTCACCGGGATGATGGTCGGCACGATCATCGGCCGGCGGCGGTAGACGTCGGCGACCCAGCGGCCCACCACGCGGCGCACCGCCTGGGCGATGCGGTGCGAGTCGGTGATGCCCTCGGCCTCGGTGCGGGACAACTCCATCTCCACCAGCGAGATAGCCTGGTCCAGCGCCTTCGGGTCGTCGGAGAACCCGCGCCCGGAGACGGTCGGGGGCGCGACCGCGCGGCCGGTGCTGGAGTCGACGGCCACGGTGATGGCGATGAACCCGCCCTCGCCGAGCACGAGCCGGTCGGACAGGGTCGACTCGCCGACGTCGCCGACGGACAACCCGTCCACGTAGACGTGGCCGACCACGACCTTCCCGCTGACGGACGCCTTGCCGTCGATCAAGTCGACGACCACGCCGTCCTCGGCGATGACGACCCGCTCCTCGTTCACCCCCGTCGCCACGGCCAGCGCCGCGTTCGCCCGCAGGTGCCGCCACTCGCCGTGCACCGGCATCACGTTCGACGGCCGCACCGCGTTGTAGAGGAACAGCAGCTCACCGGCGGGCGAGTGACCGGACACGTGCACCTTGGCGTTGCCCTGGTGGATGACCGTCGCACCGAGCCGGGACAGGCCGTTGACCACGCCGAACACCGCGTTCTCGTTGCCCGGGATCAGTGACGACGCCAGCACGATGGTGTCACCGGCCCGGATGGAGATCTGCCGGTGCTCGCCGCGCGCCATCCGGGACAGCGCCGACAGCGGCTCGCCCTGCGAGCCCGTGGACACGAACAGCACCTCGTTCTCGGGCATGTCCATGGCCTCGTGGAGGTCGACGAACAGCCCGTCCGGCACCCGCAGGTAGCCGAGTTCGGACGCGATGCCCATGTTGCGCACCATCGACCGGCCGACCAGCGCGACCCGGCGCTTGTACTGCACGGCCACGTCCAGCACCTGCTGCACGCGGTGCACGTGGGAGGCGAAGCAGGCCACGATCACCCGCTGGTTGGCCTTGCGGATGACGTTCTCCAGCACCGGCCCGATCTCGCGCTCCGGCACGACGAACCCGGGCACCTCGGCGTTGGTCGAGTCGACCAGGAACAGGTCCACGCCCTCGTCGCCGAGCCGGGAGAACCCGGCCAGGTCGGTCAGCCGGCCGTCCAGCGGCAGCTGGTCGAGCTTGATGTCGCCGGTGTGCAGCACCAGGCCGGCGGAGGTGCGGATGGCGACCGCGACGGCGTCCGGGATCGAGTGGTTGACCGGGAAGAACTCCAGGTCGTACGGCCCGAACGAGCGGCGTTCACCGTCGCTGATCTCCACCAGGCGCGGGGTCTGGCGGTGCTCCTTGCACTTGGCCGCGAGCAGCGCGAGGGTGAGCCGGGAACCGACCACCGGCACGTCCGGGCGCAGCTTGAGCAGGAACGGGACCGCGCCGATGTGGTCCTCGTGCCCGTGGGTCAGCACCACCGCTTCGATATCGTCCAGCCGGTCCTCGATGGCCCGGAAGTCCGGCAGGATCAGGTCAACGCCCGGCTGGTCGTCCTCGGGGAACAGCACGCCGCAGTCCACGACGAGCAGCCGGCCGGCGTGCTCGAACACCGTCATGTTGCGGCCGATCTCGCCAATTCCGCCCAGTGCGACGACGCGGAGACCGCCGTCGGGCAGTGCGGGCGGGGGTGAGTTCGGGTTGATCACGCGTTGACTCCCAATTCGGCCTCGACGGCCTTGATGTCCTCGGTTGAAGCGGGTACCAGCGGCAGCCTCGGGTCCCCCACGTCGACGCCGCGCAAACGCAGCGCGGTCTTGGCGTAGGTGACGCCGGGCATCCGGCTGAAGGGCCGCAGCAGCGGCAGCAGCGACTGGTGGATCGCGGTCGCGCCGGCGACGTCGCCGGACTCGAACGCGTCGAGCATGTCGCGCAGCCGGTCCGCGGCGATGTGCGAGATGACGCTGACGAAGCCGACCGCGCCGACCGACAGCCACGGCAGGTTCAGCGGGTCGTCACCGGAGTAGTAGGCCAGGTCGGTGGCCGCGATGACCTTGCTGCCCGCGAGCAGGTCGCCCTTGGCGTCCTTCACCGCCACGATACGTGGGTGCCCGGCGAGCCGCAGCAGGGTTTCCACGTCGATGGGGATCACGGTGCGTGGTGGGATGTCGTAGAGCATCACGGGCACGCCGACCTGGTCGGCCACGGTGGTGAAGTGCGCGTACACACCCTCCTGGGTGGGCCGCGAGTAGTACGGGGTGACCAGCAGCAGCCCGTGCGCGCCCGCCGCCTCGGCCTGCTTGGCCAGGTGCACGCTGTGCGCGGTGTCGTACGTGCCCGCGCCGCTGACCACGGTGACGCGGTCGCCGACCGCCTCCACCACGGCCCGGATCAGGTCGGCCTTCTCCGCGTCGGTGGTGGTGGGGCTCTCGCCGGTGGTGCCGTTGACCACGAGTCCGTCGTTGCCCAGCCCGACCAGGTGCTCGGCGAGCTGCTGCGCCTTGGCCAGGTCCACTGCCCCCTCGGCGTCGAACGGGGTGACCATGGCGGTGAGCACGCGGCCGAAGGGGCGGCCGGGCGAGGCGGTAGGACTTCCGGTCATAGCCGGAAATCTACCGCGTCACCCTCCGCAAGCTGCGACTACATACTCCGGTCGAGGCCTTTTACCAGCCGCACGGCCTTGTCGTCGCCGTCGTACTCGACGCGGGCGGCGGCCCGGCCGAACACGTGCACCAGCAATTCCGAGACTTGTCCGGTCAGCACGACGGGGTTCGCGCCGCGCCTGGCCACGACCGACTCGCCGTCCGGGCGGCGCAGCACGACGCCGACCGGGCTCTTGCGGTACATCAGCCGGGCCGCCGGGGCGAGCCGCTGCCACAGCACCGCGTCCCTTACCGGATCAGGTGAACGCGGCTCCCAGTCGTCCCGCGCCCGGCGCACGTCCTCGTGGTGCACGAAGTACTCCACGGAGTTGACCATCTCGTCCACCAGCGCGTACGGGGAGAAGCGGGGCGGGCCGGTGCGGACCAGCTCGACCAGCTCGTCCCACGGCTTGGCGGCGTAGGAGTCCTGGACGCGCTGGTTGTGCCCGGCCAGCGACTTGATCAGGATGCCCGCCGCCGCGTCCGGCCGGCGTTCCCGCAGCACGAGGTGCGCGGCGAGGTCACGCGTGCGCCACGGATCACACAGCGTGGGCGCGTCGGGCCCCACCTCGGCGAACAGTTCGGTCAGCAGCCTGCGTTCGTCCTGCGCGACGCCCATGGCCCCACGCTACCTACTCTCCGCGTAAACCTGGTCCGACAGCTCGGTCTTGTCCTTGTTCCACAGCACGCACGACACCGAGCGGGTCTTCTTGCTCGACGAGTCGGACTCGTTCTCCAGCCACTGGCCGGCGGTCGGCACGATGGCGACGTACTGGAACTTCTCCTCCTTGTCGTCCACCGGGACGATGTCGGACATGAAGTGCAGCGTGCAGAAGTCCTCCGCGTAGTCGCGCAGCACGTCGGCGCCGGGGTAGGGCAGCTTGGCCGACCCGAACGGGCTGCCCTTGGCGAAGTACTCGACGCGGTGCGCCTTCTCGCAGTCGGTGTAGTTGATCGTGGTGTTGGGTTCGAGGTAGTTGTCGCCGCACTGGCCCTCGCTGAGCTCGAACTGGCTCACGCTCATCGTGCCGCCGGGGCCGTAGGTGATCGTCTCGGCCATCGCGGCGGGCGGCTGGTCGGTGAACAGCCACCGACCGATGAACACGCCGCCGACCAGCAGCGCGACCGCCGCCACCGCCGTGCCGGTGATCAGCACGCCCTTGAGCCACGGCTTCCGCACGGCGGTCGGCGCGATGTGGCGCATGGTCGCGTTCTGCGGCGCGCCGAAGCCGGTGGGCGGGGTGGGGCTGGCGACGGCGCGTTCCAGCATGGCGCGGGCCTGCGGGCCGGTGAGCCGGGCGTTCGGGTCGGGCATCAGCAGGCCGGTGATCACCGCGCCGAGCACGCCGTGCGCCCTGGTCAGCCGGGGCATCTCGGTCATGATCGCGTTCAGGGTGGACGCGGTGGACGTGCGCTCGTACGGGTTCGCGCCCTCCACGGCGTAGCAGAGCGTGGCGCCCAGCGCCCACAGGTCGGAGGCGGGCGACGCCTCGTGGCCGTGGATGCGTTCCGGCGACATGTAGGCGGGCGAGCCGATGAGGCTGCCGCTGGTCGTCAGGCGCGGGTCGTCCACGGCCTGGGCGATGCCGAAGTCGGTGAGCTTCACCCGCCCGTTGGGCGTGATCATGAGGTTGCCGGGCTTGACGTCGCGGTGCACGATGCCGGCCTGGTGCGCGGAGTCCAACGCGGACAGCGCCTGGACCGCCATCGAGATGACCCGGTCCTGCGGCATCGGTCCGTGCGCGTTGATCAGCGTGGACAGCGTGGCGGCCTCGACCAGCTCCATCACGATGTAGGTCATGCCGTTCTCGGCGACCACGTCGAACACGGTGACCACGCCGGGGTCGTTCAGCCGGCCCGCGGTGCGCGCCTCGCGCAGCACCCGCTCCTCCAGCACCCGGCGCTCCTCCAGCGCGATGCCGTCGGGCAGGTGCAGCTCCTTGATCGCCACGTGCCGGCCGATCACGTTGTCCTGGGCACGCCACACAACACCCATACCGCCGCGCCCCAACTCGGCGAGCAGGGTGTACCTGCCCGCGATGACGCGGGGTTGGGCGCTCACACCTTGGGGACCAGTCACCGTCACTCCTCGAAACCCAACCGCGGACCGGGCGGAACGCTACTTCAGACCCTGTATCGCCCGATCCGGTTTCACGGTTTCGTGACTTCGTGTCCGGACGCGCGCAAAGCCTGCACCGCGCGACCGAGGTCACCCGTCTTGACCAGCAGGTGGTCGGTGTCGTAAGTGGACAGCGCGAACAGGCTCACACCCGCCGCGGCAAGTTCGCCGGACAGCGCGGCCATGATCCCGGTGAGGGTGAACTCCAGGGGACCACGCACGGTGAGCAGCCGCCAGCCGGGCTGGGCGGTGTCCGACTCCGGAGCGTGGTCGGCCGGGCACACGATGGACAGCTCGTCGGGGGTCCTGGTCACCGAGACCAGGCCCGGCGCGTCGAGCAGGCCGGCCGGGACCGGCGCGTCGGGGGCGAGCCGCGCGACCGTGTACTCGCCGGGCTGGACGTCGACGATCAACCGCTTCACAAGCCGTCAGCCTTCGGTGACCATCGGGCTGGAGGCGACCTCGGACCCGTCGGACAGGGTGGAGATGGTGAAGTCGGCGAACACGTTGGCCGCCGCCTTCTGGAGCTGGCGCAGGCACTCCACGGCCAGGGCGCGGATCTCCACGTCGGCGTGCTCGGTGGCGCGCATCGCGATGAAGTGTCGCCACGCGCGGTAGTTGCCGGTGACCACGATGCGGGTCTCGGTGGCGTTGGGCAGGATCGCGCGGGCCGCCTGGCGGGCCTGCTTGCGGCGCAGGGTGGCGCTGGGCACGTCGGAGAACTTCTCCTCCAGGCCCTTGAGCAGCTCGTTGTAGGCGTCCACGCTGGCCTGGGCGGCGGCGGCGAACTTCGCGTGCAGCTCGGGGTCGTTGGCGATGACGTCCGGCTCGACCATGGCGGCGTTGCGCTCGGGCACGTACCGCTGGGACAGCTGCGAGTACGAGAAGTGGCGGTGCCTGATCAGCTCGTGGGTCAGCGACCGGGACATGCCGGTCAGGTAGAAGCTGACCGAGCCGTGTTCGAGCACGGAGAGGTGGCCGACCTCGATGATGTGCTTGATGTAGCCGGCGTTGGTGGCGGTGGCCGGGTTCGGCTTGGTCCAGGACTGGTAGCAGGCGCGGCCGGCGAACTCCGCCAGCGCCTCGCCGCCGTCGGCGTCGGTGGACCACGGGACGCCGTCCGGGGGGAAGAACTCCGTCTTCGCGATCAACTGCACCTTCGGCGCCACCATCTCAGCCATGGACGGAACCCTAACCGAAGGTGCCGCGTGCGCCGGTCGGTGACCGGTCCCCGTCGTGATGTCATGAACGACATCACTACTTTCCTTGACTGATGTCACTTATGACGTCATCGTGGTGTCATGGATCTGTCGCCGTACATCGCAGCGCTGCGCGAGGACCTCGCGACGGCCGCGTCCGCCGGGGACGACAACACCCGGCGCACCGCGGCCCTGCTGTCCGCAGCCTTGGAGCCCGCCGCACGGCTGGCTCTCATGAACGCACTGTCCGACCTGGCCGCGGAGGTCACCGCGGCCCTCGACGGCCCCGTCGTCGACGTGCGGTTGGACGGACGGGACGTGCAGGTGGTCGTCACCGGCACGTCCGCTCGGGAGGAACACGAACCCGAGCCGCAGGAAGTTCCCCGGCCCGCCGCCGGTGACGCCACCCGCGTCACGCTGCGGCTGCTGGACGAGCTGAAGGCCAAGGCCGAACAGGCGGCCGCGGCCCAGGGGATGTCGCTCAACACATTCGTCGCGCAGGCCGTGCAGGGCGCGGTCGGCGGTCGCCGGGGTGGCGGCCACCACAAGCACTGGGGACCGCCGAAGGACCAGCAGGGCGGCGGGTCGTCGTCCTCCCGCGTCCGCGGCTGGGTCCAGGGCTGAGGAGGGGGATCATGGAATCGGATGTCGTGCGGCAGCAGAGCTTCGAGGTCGAAGGTGTCGTGGAGATCGACGTGGCGCTGCTCGCCGGCCGGGTGCGGGTGCACCTGGTGGACGAGCCGGGCGTGCACGTCGAGGTGAAGCACGACCCGTCGCCGGATGACTCGTGGACGGCGGGCCTGTCCGGGCTGCTGACCTGGGCGAACAAGCAGTTCGGCACCGTGCCCGGTCAGCCGGCCGGCCCGGAGGAGGCGGTGCGGGACGCGCGCGTGGAGATGTCCGGCTCGCGGTTGAAGGTGCAGTCGTCCAAGGCGCTGCCGTTGCGGGCGGTGCCGCTGGGCGTGACCGTGCGGGCGCCGCTCGGGTCGCACGTGATCGCCAAGGCGGGCTCGGCGAACGTGACCGTGACCGGCGCGGCGGGCCGGCTGGAGATCCAGACCGGCACGGGTGACGTGACCGCGGACCGGGCGGACGCGTCTTCGCAGGTCAACTCGGGTTCGGGCAAGCTGCGGCTGGGGCCGATGCTCGGTGGGCTGCGGGCGAAGACCGGCAGCGGCGATATCGAGGTGTCGTCGGTCGGCGGGAACACCGTGCTCTACACCGGCACCGGTGACGTGTGGCTGGGCGCCGTGCAGAACGACGTGCAGGTGCGGACCGGCAGCGGTGACGTCACCGTCGCCGACGCGGCGTCCGGCCGGATCCAGATGGGCACCGGCTCCGGCAACGTCCGGGTGGGCGTGCGGCCCGGTGTGGCGGCGCAGATCGACCTGGCCTCCAGCTCGGGCTCGGCGCGCAGCGAACTGGACGTCTCCGACAGCCCGCCGGAGGGCGGCGAACCGGCCCTGTTCATCACCGGCCGGACCAGCAGCGGCACCGCCCTGGTGACGACCGCCACCACGTCCTGAACACCGGAAACGGCCTGACGGTGGCCTGATGACAGCACGCCTCGGCGTGCTGTCATCCCGTCATTTCAGAGTCCATTTCCGGAGTCCATTTCCGGAGTCCGGCCACCAGGAGGGACACCACCGCGTCGAACGCCGCGTCGATGTCCGGGTCGGACCACTCGCCCGCGTGGGCCGGGTTGTGGAAGCGGGCGGTGGCGTCGAAGACGGCCCGGGCGGTCCGGGCCGGGTCCGGGGTGGTGAAGTCGCCGGAGGCCACGCCACCTTCGATGATCCCGGTCAGTTCCTCGACCATCTCGGCGATGTGCGCGGCGACCACGGAACTGCTCTCCTTCACCAGCACCAGGAACGTGGCGAACAGCTCCGGGTCGTCCAACGCCTTCTTGCGCTTGGACTCGAAGAGAGCCGCCAGCCAGTCGCGCAGGCGTTGCGGCGGCGGGGTGTCGCCGGCGGCCAGCTCGGCCAGGCCCGCGTGGGCCCGGTCGAGCCAGCGCTGGGTGACCGCCTCGCGCAGGGCGGCTTTGGTGGGGAAGTGGCGGTAGACGCTGCCGTGGCTGACGCCGAGCGCGCGGGCCACGTCCACGACCGTGGCTTTGGCCGGGCCGTAGCGCCGGAGGACGTCCTCGGTGGTGCCGAGGATGACCTCCGAGGTCAGTGCTTCCGCCACTGTCGTGCTCCCTGCACTGCGTTGGCCCCCGTTGGCGGGACCCGGTGCGTTGATTGTGCGCGATCGGCGTTCGGTCGGGCTTCGCCGCCGGTCAGCGTTCGCTGTCGAGGTGGGCCATATGGGCCGCCGGGTAGCGCTCGCCGGCCGCCGAGTCCGCTGGGACGGCGGACTCGATCCGGGCCAGGTCGGACTCGGTGAGGGTGATGTCCAGGGCGCCGAGGGCCTCGGTCAGCCGGTCACGGCGGCGCGCGCCCACCAACGGGACGATGTCGTCACCCTGGGCCAGAACCCAGGCGATGGCCAACTGGGCGACCGTCGTGTCCTTCTCGGTCGCGATGGCGCGCAGGGCCTCCACCAACGTCAGGTTGTGGTGCAGGTTGTCGCCCTGGAAGCGCGGGGAGATGGCGCGGTAGTCGTTGGTTTCGCGGGACGGGGTCCAGTGGCCGGAGATCAGGCCTCGGGCCAGGACGCCGTACGCGGTGATCCCGATGCCCAGCTCGCGGGCGGTGGGCAGGATCGAGTCCTCGATACCCCTGGTGATCACGGCGTACTCGATCTGGAGGTCGGCGATCGGGTGGACGGCGTGGGCGCGGCGCAGCGTGTCGGCACCCACCTCGGACAGGCCGATGTGGCGGACGTGGCCCTTGTCGATCTCCTCCTTGATCGCGCCGACGGTCTCCTCGATCGGCACCGCCGGGTCGAGGCGGGCCGGGCGGTAGATGTCGATGTGGTCCGTGCCCAGCCTGCGCAGGGTGTAGGCGAGGAAGTTGCGGACCGCTTCGGGCCTGCCGTCGTAGCCGTTCCAGTCGAGGTCGGCGTCACGCAGGGCGCCGAACTTGACGCTGATCGCCAGGTCCTCGCGGTTGCGGTCGCGGAGGGCCTGGCGGATCAGCAGCTCGTTGTGGCCCATGCCGTAGAAGTCGCCGGTGTCGAGCAGGTTCACGCCCGCGTCGACGGCGGCGTGGATGGTGGCCACGCTCTCCGTCTCGTCGGCCGGGCCGTAGAAGTCGGACATGCCCATGCAGCCGAGGCCGAGCGCGGAGACCTCCGGCCCCTTCGCGCCCAGCCGACGGCGTTGCGTGACTCGGTTCGTGGAGTTCGTCATGACTCCACTATGACAATTGGGATGACAGATTTCAACATCTGTCAGTTCAGGTGGCGATGAGGGGTCAGCGGGCGACCGCCTTGAGGGTCGGGGCGAGATCGCCGCGCGGCCCCACCTCGACGTCGTCCAGCTCCAGCCAGTCGGCCATGTGGCGCAGCTCGGCGGCCAGCTCGACGGCGACGCGGCCGATGTCGGCGGTCGGCTCCGAGTACGCCGCCTGCACGCGCAGCACGCCGGCGGCACGGTCCGCCTTGAGGTCGACCCGCCCCACCAGCTCGCCGTCCAGCAGGAACGGGAACACGTAGTACCCGTGCACCCGCTTCTGCGCGGGCACGTAGATCTCGATCCGGTAGAAGAAGTCGAAGATCCGCTCCGTCCGGGCCCGCTCCCAGATCAGCGGGTCGAACGGGCACAGCAGCGCCCGCCCGGTGATCTTGCGCGGGACGCGCGCCTCGACGTGCTTGTACGCGGGCGCGCCCCAGCCCCGCACCTCGACCGGCTCCAGCACCCCGGCGTCGACCAGCTCCGCCACGGCCTGCCGGCTGCGGGCCGGCTGGAGGCGGTAGTAGTCGCGCAGGTCCGGTTCCGTCGCCACCCCCAGAGCCGTCGCCGCCCGCGCCACCAACTCGCGCGAACCCTCCTCGGCGGAGATCGACATCCGCCGGGCCAGCACCTCCGGCGGCAGCACCCGTTCGGTCAGGTCGTACAGCCGCTCGAAGCTGCGCCGCGACCCGGTCGTCAACGCGCCCTCGCCGAACAGGTACTCGCACACCTTCTTGACCTCGGACCAGTTCCAGCCCCAGTGCTCCTTGGCCCGCGGCCCGCCGCCGGCCAGCGCCTTCTCGATCGCGCCGGCGCCGACCGGCCCCAGCTCCTTCACCACCGCCAGGATGTCGTCCACCAGCTGCGGTGAGCGCTCGGCGATCGTGGTGTACCCCTTCCACCAGCCCGGGCGCTTGGCCCCGGAGTGGAACAGCGGCCAGTCCTGCACCGGCACCAGGCTCGCCTCGTGCGCCCAGTACTCCACCAGCAGCCTCGGCCGACGCGCGTTGTGCGACCACGCCGCCTCGTCCACCAGCGACGGCGCGTAGGCGCCGAGCCGGCTGAACAACGGCATGTAGTGCGCTCGGACGGCCACGTTCACCGAGTCCAGCTGTAACAGCTGAACCCGTGACAGCACCTTCTGGAGGTGCCGCCGGGTGGGCGCGCCGGCGGGCCGGGGATCGGCGAAACCCTGAGCGCCCAGTGCGATGCGGCGGGCGACGTCTGCGCTCATCTTCTGCACGGCTGGATACTCCCACTCAGGTACGACACTTCCGCTCGGCCCGCTCCGCCCGCACGACCAGGAGCACCGCCAGCACCACCAGCAGACCCCCGAGCAGCTGGAACAGCCCGAACCGCTCGTCGGCCAGCCACACCCCGAGCACCACCGCGATCACCGGGTTCACGTACGCGTAGGTCGCCACCGTGGACACCGGCAGCTGCCCCAGCACGTACACGTACGAGCTGAACGCCAGCAACGACCCGAACACCAGCAGATAACCCCACGCCACCCACGACGACGTGGTGATCCCGCCGAACGACACCCGCTCCCCCGCGACCAGCCCGACCACCGTCAACGCCGCCCCGCCGGCCAGCATCTCCACCGCCGACAGCGCGAACGGGTTCGCGGGCGTGTCCAGCCGACCGCTCAGGAACGACCCCAGCGCCCACCCGAACGCCGCCAGCAGCACCAGCCACGGCCCCCACCACGACGACTGGCCCACGTCGTCCAACAGCAGCGCGACCAACCCCACCAGCCCGATGGCCACGCCCGCGTACGTCACCCGGTGCGGCCGCTCCCCGGCGAACCGCCGCATCAGCACCACGTACAGCGGCACGGACGCCACCAGCAGCGCCGCCAGCCCGGACGCCACCGACTGCTCGGCCACCACCACGAGCCCATTACCCCACGCGGGCAACAGCAGCCCCAGCAGCACCGCCGAACCGAACTGCCGCCGCGTCATCCGCAGACTGCCCCGCCACGCCACGAGCAGCGCCAGCACCAGCCCGGCGACGAGGAACCGCATCCCGCCCGACAGCAGCGGCGGCATCGACTCGATGCTGAACCGGATGGCCAGGTAGGTGGAACCCCAGACCACGTACACGACGCCCAACGCTGCCCAACGCATGCGGCCGACGCTGTCACGCCGGGCCACCCCGGATCACGCGGATTTCCGCCGCTAGGGTTCCCCCATGGCCGACGCCACAGCGCGCACCGCGCAGCCCGACGACGTGGCGGAGATCGCCCGCATCCACCGAGACACCTGGCGGACCGCCTACTCCGACCTCGTGCCCGCCGAAGTGCTGGAAGCGATCGACGTCGACCGGACCGCGCCCGCGTGGGCCGAGGCGGTCGCGCACGGCCAGGTGTTCGTCGCCACCGAAGGCACCTGGACGGTCGGTTTCTGCATCGCCGGGATGGCGCCCGAAGAAGAAGTGGCCCACGCGGACGGTTCCCTGCCCGACGACGCCTCGACGACGGCACTCGTGAGCGTGCTGGTGGAACCGCGTTGGGGACGACGTGGGCACGGCGGCAGGCTGCTCGCCACCGCGGCCCGCCACCTGCGTGAAGCCGGTGCGACCAGGGGTGTCGCGTGGGTGCCGGAGGCGGACAAGGCCTCGATCGGCTTCTACGGCAAGGCGGACTGGGAGCCGGACGGCACGGTGCGCACCCTGGACGCCAGTGGGCGGCCATTGCGCGAAATAAGGGTAACCGGGGGGCTGTCCCTACTTCTCACGTCCTGACCGACGGGTAGCCTCGACCGAGTGCTTGGTTGGTTGTGCCTCACGTTCGGCGTCGCATTCGGCTCCTCACTGGTGCCGCTGATCAGCATCGAGATTTTCGTGGTCGGGCTGGTGACGCAGCAACCGGGCATTTCGTGCTGGTGGATCGGGCTGGCGGTGGCCCTGGGCCAGGTGCTGGGCAAGATGTTCTACTTCCTGGCCGCACGGGGTTCGCTGCACATGCCGGCGTTCCTCAAGCGCAAGGAGAAGCCGGACAAGGCGTTGTCGCCGTGGCGGCAGAAGTGGAAGACGCGGATGGAGTGGGTGCGCGTGCGCTGTCACCGGCACCCGCACTGGATGTTCGGCACGCACGCGGTCAGCTCGGTGGTCGGCTTACCGCCGTTCGCGTTCACCACCGTGCTGGCGGGTCTGGCGGGCATGTCGTCCTGGCTGTTCGTCTCCACCGGCATGGTCGGCCGGTTCGCCCGGTTCACCGTCTTGGCCGCCTCGCCCGCCGCGATGGCCGGCTGGTGGGTGCACTGACACCGGTGCTGCGTTCGTAGCGCACCAGGCGCTGCTCGGGCAGCCTCAGCCCGTAGTGCTCGTACAGTTCGGCCTGTTCGGCCTCGGACAGCTCCCGTCCGCCCACCCTCGGCGCGTTCTCGACCTCGCGCTTCTCCACCGGCACCACGAGCCTGCGGTCGCGCACTTGGGCGCCGCGGATCGGGACGAGGGTGGGGCCGCCGTCTCTGCGCACGGTGGCCCAGAGCGGACGGCCGTCGGCCACCCACAGCTCGGCGACCGGTCCGATGGGCCGGCCGTGCCGGTCGAGCACGTCACAGTCGTAGAGGCGGTCCACCGCTGCACGGTCCATGCCTCATCGGCTACCCGGCCATTCGGGTGACCGCACGTCGAACCACCCGGTCGTGTGACCCCTACCGGAAGAGTCCCGGCGGAAGAATCTCAGCCGAACAGGTCGATGGCCTTGCGCATGGTTTCCCGCGCCCGGCCCCGGTCACCGGCCAGGTCGTAGGCCTGGGCCAGCAGGAACCACGTCCGCCAGTCCTCCGGCTGCGCCTCCACGTCGGCCCGGCGTTCCTCGAACCACGCGTCGGCGGCCTCCCGGTCCACCCGCCCGGACGGGCGGCGCGGCAACCCGGAGAGGTCGAGGAGACCACCCTCCGCGTCCAGTTGCCGCGCCATCCGCTCGGCGGTGAAACCGAACTTCAGGTTCGTCCACGCGATCCACGCGCCGATCAGCGGCAGCAGCAGCACCCCGACACCGAGGCCGATGCCGACCGGCTCGCCGGTGCCCAGCAGCACCACGGCCCGGCCGCCGAGCAGCACGAAGTACACCGCCAACGCGGCGGTGATCAGGATCGCGACGGTACGTGTTCCCACCAGGTCAGAGGTCCATGTACTTGTCGAGCCCCACGGACAGCCCCGGGTGCCCGGCGATCGACCGCACGGCCAGCAGCACGCCCGGCATGAACGACTTGCGGTCCAGCGAGTCGTGCCGCAGCGTCAGCGTCTCGCCCTCCGTGCCGAACACGACCTCCTGGTGCGCGATCAGCCCGGCCACGCGCAGCGAGTGCACCCGCACGTCGCCCACGAGCGTCCCGCGCGCTCCCGGCGCCTCCTGGGTCGTCGCGTCCGGCATCGGGCCCAGGCCCGCCACCTCGCGCGCCTGGGAGATCAGCCGGGCGGTGTGCGCGGCGGTGCCGGAGGGCGCGTCCACCTTGCGCGGGTGGTGCAGCTCAATGACCTCGACCGACTCGTAGTACCGGGCGGCCAGCTCGGCGAACCGCATGGACAGCACCGCGCCGATGGCGAAGTTCGGCGCGACCAGCACACCCAGCTCCGGCTTCGGCTCCAGCCACTCCGCGACCGTGCCCAACCGCTGGGCGTCGAACCCGGAGGTGCCCACGACGGCGTGGATGTCGTTGTCCACGCAGAACCGGATGTTGTCCATCACCACCTCGGGGCTGGTGAAGTCGACCACCACCTCGGCCCCGGAGTCGGCCAGGTTGAACAGCCAGTCGCCCGCGTCGACCATCGCGACGACTTCCATGTCCGGCGCGTCCTCGACCGCGCGGCACACCTCGGCGCCCATGCGGCCGCGTGCGCCGATGACGCCTACGCGGAGGGGTTCGGAACTCAAGAGATCACCTCGTGCACCTGGGACGGCAGATCGTCGGCGTGAGCGTAAGGGCCGACGACGGCGCCGGCGATCGGACGTCGCAGCAACTCCCGCGCCAACGCCGCGACGTCCTCCGACGTCACCTCGTCGATGCGCGCCAGCGTCTGCTCCACGGACAGGTAATCGCCGTAGTTCAGCTCGCCCTTGCCGATGCGCGACATCCGCGAGCTGGTGTCCTCCAGGCCCAGCACGAGCCCGCCGCGCAGCTGGCCCTTGCCCCGGGTCACCTCCGCCTCACCCAGCCCCTCGCGGGCCACAGTGGACAGCACGTCGCGCACCACACCGGCCACGTCGCCGAGCCGGTCCGGCTGGCAGCCCGCGTAGATCGACAGCGTGCCCGCGTCCGCGTAGAGACCCACCGACGAGTACACCTGGTACGCCAGGCCGCGCCGTTCCCGGACCTCCTGGAACAGCCGCGAGCTCATCCCGCCGCCCAGCGCGGCGTTGAGCACGTTCAACGCGAACCGGCGCTCGTCGTGCCGGTCCAGCCCGCGCACGCCCAGCATCAGGTGCGCCTGCTCGGTGTCGTCGGAGTTCAGCACCAGCCTGCGCGAACCGGGGATGCGGGCCCGACCGGCGCGCGGCGCGACGGGCGTGCCGACGCGGTCCAGCCGGTCGCCGATCTGCTTGCGCACCAGCCGCATCACCTGCGCGTGGTCGATGTTGCCCGCCACCGCGAGCACCATCCGCGGCAGCGTGTAGCGGCGCTTGTAGAACCCGAACAGCGCGTCGCGGCGCATGTCCCCGATGGACTGCTCGGTGCCCAGCACCGGCCGCCCCAGCACGTGCTCGCCCAGCAGGGCGTCGAGGAACGCGTCGTGCAGCAGGTCTTCCGGGTCGTCGTCGCGCATGGCGATCTCTTCGAGCACCACACCGCGTTCGGTCTCGAAGTCCTTCGGCTCGCACAGCGCGTCGAACACCACGTCGCACACCAGGTCCATCGCCAACGGCAGGTCCTCGTCGAGGACGTGCGCGTAGTAGCAGGTGTGCTCCTTGGCGGTGAACGCGTTCAGCTCGCCGCCGACCGCGTCGATCTCCTCGGCGATCTGCGCGGCGGTGCGGTTCGCGGTGCCCTTGAACAGCAGGTGCTCCAGGTAGTGCGCGGCGCCCGCGACCTCGACCCGCTCGTCGCGCGACCCGACCTGCACCCACAGGCCCACCGAGGCCGACCGGACGCCGGGAATCCGCTCGGTGATGACCCGCAGCCCCGACGGCAGCACGCTGCGCCGCACGGCGACACCGGCGTCGCCGCGTTCCAACGACACCGTGCTGCCGGGCTTCTGGAGGTGGCCCAGCCGGCGCGTAAGCGGACGGCCGCGAGTGCCAGAAGCACTCGCGGCCGTCCCGTTGACGCTCGTCGTCACTGCGCCGGGGCCTCGGCGGGTGCGGTGTCCTGCGCCGGGGCCGTGTCCTCGACCGGAGCGTCGGCGGCCGGAGCCGCGTCCGCGTCCTCGTTGACCAGGACCAGGCTGATCTTGCCGCGCTGGTCGATGTCCGCGATCTCGACGCGGAGCTTGTCGCCGACCTTGACGACGTCCTCGACCTTGTTGATGCGCTTGCCGTTGCCCAGCTTCGAGATGTGGATCAGGCCGTCCTTGCCCGGGAGCAGGGACACGAACGCGCCGAACGCCGCGGTCTTCACCACGGTGCCCAGGAAGCGCTCGCCCACCTTCGGCAGCTGCGGGTTCGCGATCGCGTTGATCATGCCGATCGCGGCCTCGGCCGACGGGCCGTCCGCCGCGCCGACGTAGATCGTGCCGTCGTCCTCGATGGAGATGTCGGCACCGGTCTGCTCGGTGATCGAGTTGATCATCTTGCCCTTCGGGCCGATGACCTCGCCGATCTTGTCGGTCGGGATCTTGACCGACGTCACGCGCGGCGCGAACGGGCTCATCTCGTCCGGGGCGTCGATGGCCTCGGCCATGACCTCCAGGATGGTCAGGCGCGCGTCCCGGGCCTGGCCCAGGGCCGCGCCCAGGACCTCGGACGGGATGCCGTCCAGCTTGGTGTCGAGCTGGAGCGCGGTGACGAACTCCTTGGTGCCGGCGACCTTGAAGTCCATGTCGCCGAACGCGTCCTCGGCGCCGAGGATGTCGGTCAGCGCGACGTACTCCGTCTTGCCGTCGACCTCGTCGGACACCAGGCCCATGGCGATGCCCGAGACCGGCGCCTTCAGCGGCACACCGGCGTTGAGCAGCGACATCGTGGACGCGCAGACCGAGCCCATCGACGTCGAGCCGTTGGAGCTGAGCGCCTCGGACACCTGGCGGATCGCGTAGGGGAACTCCTCGCGCTTGGGCAGCACGGGCATCAGCGCCCGCTCGGCCAGCGCGCCGTGGCCGATCTCGCGGCGCTTGGGCGAGCCCACGCGGCCGGTCTCACCGGTGGAGAACGGCGGGAAGTTGTAGTGGTGCAGGTAGCGCTTGTGCGTCTCCGGGGCCAGCGAGTCGATCTGCTGTTCCATGCGCAGCATGTTCAGCGTGGTGACACCCAGGATCTGGGTCTCGCCGCGCTCGAACAGCGCCGAGCCGTGCGCCCGCGGGATCAGCTCGACCTCGGCCGACAGCGACCGGATCTCGGTGAGGCCGCGGCCGTCGATGCGCACCTTGTCGCGCAGGATGCGCTGGCGGACGAGCTTCTTGGTCAGCGAGCGGAACGCCGCGCCGACCTCCTTCTCGCGACCCTCGAACTGCTCGGCCAGCTTCTCCAGCACCGACGCCTTGATCTCGTCGATGCGGGACTCGCGCTCCTGCTTGCCGCCGATGGTCATCGCCTGACCGAGCTCGCCGCCCGCGGCCTGCTCGACGGCCTCGAAGGCGTCGGCCTGGTAGGCCGGGTAGGTCGGGAACTCGCCGGTGGCCTTCGCCGCGACCTGCGCCAGCTGGGCCTGCGCGTCGCACAGCGCCTTGATGAACGGCTTGGACGCCTCCAGACCGGCGGCCACGACCTCTTCGGTGGGCGCCTGCGCGCCCTCACCGATCAGGTCGATGACGTTGTCGGTGGCCTCGGCCTCGACCATCATGATCGCGACGTCGTCACCGACGACACGGCCGGCGACGACCATGTCGAACACGGCCTTCTCCAGCTGCTCGTAGGTCGGGAACGCCACCCACTGGCCCTCGATCAGCGCCACCCGGACGCCACCGATGGGGCCCGAGAACGGCAGACCCGCGAGCTGCGTGGACGCGGACGCGGCGTTGATCGCCACCACGTCGTACAGGTCCTGCGGGTTCAGGCTCATCACCGTGATGACGACCTGGATCTCGTTGCGCAGACCGTCCACGAAGGACGGGCGCAGCGGCCGGTCGATGAGGCGACAGGTCAGGATCGCGTCGGTCGACGGGCGGCCTTCGCGGCGGAAGAACGAGCCGGGGATGCGGCCCGCGGCGTACATGCGCTCCTCGACGTCCACCGTGAGGGGGAAGAAGTCGAAGTGCTCCTTGGGATGCTTCGACGCCGTCGTCGCCGACAGCAGCATCGTCTCGTCGTCCAGGTAGGCGACGACCGAACCCGCCGCCTGGCGGGCCAGGCGACCGGTCTCGAAGCGGATGGTGCGGGTGCCGAATCGACCGTTGTCGATCACGGCTGAAGTCTCGTGGACCTCGACGTCCGTCATTGCGGATACTCCTCGTCATGCGGGTCGCGTCGCGCTCGGGCGCGGGATCGCGGTTCGGACGAGGCCGGTCTTCGATCGAAGTCCCCTGGGTTTCCTACCAGGGGGCCACTACCGAGGACCGGCGAACTGTCGTCCCGTGCGCCGCGCGTGCGTGCGTCCCTCGTCTTTGTTGTTTTCAGTTACGCCAAGGGGGAGTGACCCTGGTGGTCACTCCCCCTCGGCACGTCTCACCTGCGCAGGCCGAGCCGCCCGATCAGGGCGCGGTAGCGCTGGATGTCCACCTTCTGGAGGTAGTTCAGCAGCCGGCGACGCCGGCCGACCAGCAGGAGCAGACCACGACGCGAGTGGTGGTCGTGCTTGTGCTTCTTGAGGTGTTCCGTCAGGTCGGCGATGCGCTTGCTCAGCAGCGCGACCTGGGCCTCGGCCGAACCGGTGTCGGTGTCGTGGACGCCGTACTCGGTGAGGATGGTCTTCTTCTGCTCGGTGGTCAGTGCCACGTGCTCATTACTCCCTGTGCTGGTTAAGTCCCGTGCGGCCCCACGAATGCGGGGTAGTCGGTACTGGCCGCCACGGACCGCAGCCAGACCCAACTGTCGAGGTTACCAGCAGTACCTGCGGACTACGCGTTTGGCGTGCTCAAGGGCACTCGGTCGAGCACCGTGTAGCCGGCCGCCGGGTGGCTGCGCACCAGCACGACCTCCGTCGCGGTCCACTCGCGACCGGTGAACTCCACCAGCGGCAGCGCGGCGCCGCGGGCGACTGTCAGGTGTGGACGCCAGTCCAGCGGCACCCCCGCCGCCTCACCGAGTTCGGCCAGCGCGCCGTCCACCCCGATCCACAGCACGTGCCGGAACACGCCGCTGCCGTGCAGCCGCAGCACCGGCGCGGGCACCCGGTCCAGGCCGGCCAGCTGGTCGGCGGGCTCGGCCGCACCGAAGAACCGGATCGTGACGTGCCAACGGGACGGGTGCTGCCAGCGCAGGCGGGGGTGCGCCTCGCGGAGAGGGCGGAGGGCGTCGTGCAGTTCCCCGACCACGTCGTCGGGCGGGAAGATCGCGGAGAACAGGCTCACCGCAGCGGTCTCAGACGTCGCGGCCCTTGCCCGCGCGGCGCAGCAGCTCGGCCAGCGCCGGGAAGTCCTCGCCCAGCACGTCGGCGGCCTGCGACAACTCGCGGCGGTCGGCCAGCCGGCGCAGGAACGGGAACACCACGGCCTCGTCGTCGGCGCCGTTCACGGGCAGTGAGTCGCGGCTCACCGTGGGCTTCGACAGGCGCACGTCCTCCAACGCCCGCTGCAACGCCTCGGGCGCGCCACTGGCCACGTCGGGGGTGAGGACCTTGCGCTCCAGCATGATCATCCGGGCCAGCACGGACGGGTTGCCGATCTTGGCCCGCCGCCCGCTCATCACCTGGCTCAGCATCGGCGCGCTGATCCCCAGCACGTCCGCGAGCTGCGCCTGCGAGACGCTGAACGCGACCACAAGCCGGCGCACCCGGTCGCCCAAGGGTTCCCCGTACCACTCCCGCTGCAACGCGAGATTGCGCTGGACGATCTTGTGGTCCTCCACCTTCGCCTCTCCCCTGACCGACGGCCGTGACAGGCATCTTGCCAGGTCGTCCTGTGTCACACGGGCGGTTCCACCCACCTGGTTCAACGCCTCAGACGTCGTCCGCGACGACCAGGAGGTCACGGGTCACGGCCACGTCGCGGTGCATCTGCTCCAGCAGCGACTCGACGCTGTCGAACTTCTCCATGTCCCGCAGCCGGTCGACGAAGTCCAGGGCCACCCGCTGGCCGTAGAAGTCCTCGTCCACGTCGAGCACGAACGCCTCCACCCGCCGTTCCCGGCCGGAGAACGTCGGGTTGGTGCCCACGCTCACGGCGGCCTTGAGGCGGCGGCCGGAGCCGTGCACGAACCAGCACGCGTACACGCCGTCCGCGGGCACGGCGGCGAACCGGGCGGTGGAGAGGTTCGCCGTGGGGAAGCCGAGTTCCTTGCCGCGGCCGTCGCCGCGCACCACGATGCCCTCCAGCCGGTGCGGCCGGCCGAGCGCCTGGGCGGCGGTGGCCACGTCACCCGCGTCGATGCACGCGCGGATGTAGGTCGACGAGTACGTCACCCCGTCGTCGGTCACCAGATCCGCTCCCTCGGTCACGAAGCCGAACCGCTTGCCCAGCGCGCGCAGCAGCTCCACGTTGCCGGCGGCCTTGCTGCCGAAGGTGAAGTTCTCCCCCACCACCACGGCGGCCACGTGCAGCCGGTCGACCAGCACCTCGTGCGCGAACTCGTCGGCGGGCGTGCGGGCCACCTCGGCGGTGAACGGGATCACGCAGAACACGTCCACGCCCAGGTCCTCGACCAGTTCGGCACGTCGGCGCAGGCTGGTCAGCTGGGCCGGGTGGCTGCCCGGTCGGACCACTTCGGACGGGTGCGGGTCGAAGGTGATCAGGACGCTGGGCACGCCCTTGTCCGCGGCCAGCCCGACCGCCCGGTTGATCAGCGCCTGGTGCCCGCGGTGCACCCCGTCGAACACGCCGATGGTCACGACGCAGCGGCCCCAGCCGCTCGGTAGGTGGTCCAGTCCTCGCCAGCGTTGCACGCGGGCAAGCCTACGGGTTGGGGTTGACGTCCCGTCCGGCCTGGTGGATCGTGCCGCCCTCACGGGCGACGGCGTTCTGGTTGATCGTGGTCGGCGAGTTGATCTTGTCGATGTAGCCGGCCTGGATCAGGATGCCGTTCACGGTGGCGTCGGAGTGTTTGTTGGACACGTACCTCGGCCGCTCCGGCTTCGCCGCGGGTTCCGGCGTGGCTTCAGGTGCCGTCGTCGTGGCCGGTGCCGGTGCGACGGGGGTCGGCGCGGTTTCCGGTGTCACGGGCTGCACGCGCAGGGCGACGACCACTCCCAACGCGGTGAGCAGCACGACCGCCACCCACGCCCAGGGGTTCCCGCTGCCGTCCGTGGCGAGGTTGATCGCCACCCCGGTGCCCGACGTCACCACACCGGCCGTGGCCGGCCACACCCATTTCCCCATGGCGTCCACGGTAGGCCCTACCCGGCGGGGGTGAGTACCACCAACGGTTTGGCGATCGGGCCCTCGTCCTTGGCCAGCGCGACCACGTGGCCGTCCGGGCCGAACACGCCGTACGTGCCGTCCAGCCCGCCCGCGGCCAGGCGTTGGCCGTGCGACAGGGCGATCGCCTCGCGGGGCGCGATCTCGCGGCGCGGGAAGGCGGTGGACACGGCGGCGTCGAGGTCCAGGGACAGGCCCGGCGCGTTCTCCAACTGCTCCAGGGTCTTGGCCACGCGCAGGTCGAACGGGCCGACGCGGGTGCGGCGCAGGGCCGCCAGGTGGCCGCCGACGCCGAGGTCCGCGCCCAGGTCGCGGGCCAGCGCCCGCACGTAGGTCCCGGACGAGCACTCCACCATCACGTCGAGTTCGGTGGCGTCGTCCTCGCGGCGGATCGACAGCACGTCGAAGCGGTGCACCGTGACCGGGCGCGCCGGGATGTCCACCACCTCACCGGCCCGGACCCGCGCGTACGCGCGCTTGCCGTCGATCTTCACCGCGCTCACCGCGCTCGGCACCTGCTCGATCGGGCCGGTCAGCTTGGCCACCCCGGCCCGGATCGCGTCCTCGTCCACGTCCGACGCGTCGGACGTGGACAGCACTTCGCCCTCGGCGTCGTCGGTGGTGGTGGACGTGCCCAGGCGGATCGTCGACAGGTAGGCCTTGCTGTCCAGCGCCAGGTGCCCGAGCAGCTTCGTGGCCCGTTCGATGCCGAGCACGAGCACGCCGGTCGCCATCGGGTCGAGTGTGCCCGCGTGCCCGACCTTGCGGGTGCCGAGGATGCGGCGGACCTTGGCCACCACGTCGTGCGAGGTCATGCCGTCGGGCTTGTCGATCACGACGAGACCGGGCGGGACAGCGGGCCTGGACGAGCGGGTACCAGAAGATGCGGACACGACCGAGCATCCTAGGCCTCGGCGAACACATCCCAACGCCGGCGACGCAACTGCACGGGCACATCCTCGCCCCGGTCCTCGGCGGCGAACACCGCGGTGCGCGCCCGACGCCACCACACGACCGTGCGCCACACGCCGATCAGCAGCACCGCCACCACGGAAAGGAACGCGATCCGGTACGCCTGCGGCGCCGCGACCACGGGCTCGACCACGTCCAGCAGCACGCCCACGACCAGCGCGGTGAACGTGACCGCGCCGAACCCGCCGACGTTCGCCACACCGGTCGCCGTGCTCACCCGGTGCATCGGGTTGTAGTCGCGCACCAGCGCGAACGCCACGCCGGACACCGGGTTGCCCACCGCCAGCACCGCGAACAGCAGGTACAGCACCGGAGTCGGCAGCACGCCGCCCGGCCAGCCGAGCAGCACCGCCCAGCACAGCACGGCCGCGGCGAGGTACCAGCCGACGATCGGCATCCGCCACTCCGGCCGGCTCGCGATCACCGTGCCCATCAGCGGCCCGGCCACGATCGCCACCAGCACCAACGTGCTCAGCACCGCCGACGCCGACGGACGGGACAGGCCCTGTGCCTCGACCAGGTACGGGAAGCCCCACAGCAGGCCGAGCAGCGCGGGCGTGGACATGGACGTGAAGTGCACCCAGAACCCGAGCCGTGTCCTCGGCTCGCACCAGGCGTCCTTCACCCGGGCGCCCAGGCCGCGAAACGGCACGGGTTCGACCACCGGCTGCGGCACGCCGGCGGGCACCTCGCGGACCCGCCACACGACCACTCCCGCGTACAGCGCCGTCGCCAGGCCCGCGATCAGGAACGTCACCGTCCAGCCCGCGTTGTCCAGCAGGAGCGTCAGCGGCACCGTGGCCACGAGGTTGCCCGCGCCGCCCAGTGCGGCGGACAGCGTCATCACCACGGTGAACCGGCGTGGCGGGAAGTGGGCGGCGGCCAGGCGCAGCACGCTGATCCACGTCATGGCGTCACCGATGCCGAGGACGGCGCGTGCGGCCAGGCCCAGGGGGTAGGAGTCGGCGATCGCGAACAGGACCTGGCCGGTGCCCATGAGCAGGGCGGCGGCGGTGAGCACGCGACGCGGGCCGAAGCGGTCCACCAGCAGGCCGGTGGGGATCTGCATCAGCGCGTAGAGGCCGATCTGGAGCACGGTGAACGTGCCGAGCGCGGCGGGTCCGATGGAGAAGCGGTCGCCGGCCTCCAGGCCGGCCACGCCCAGGGAAGTCCGGTGGAAGAGAGCTGCGATGTAGACGACGACGGCGGTTGACCAGATCAGCCACGCTTGTTTGGTGGCACGATCGACCGGCAAGGCGGGTCTCCTAGGCTTTCCGTGCGGCGGCACTCCCGATATCGAGAAACAGTTGCCTACTGTTAACGATTCCGAGGGTGCTCATCGCCACACCAGGCACCATCACCACACCGCGCCGACCCGCGCCCACTCTCCCGACCGGGTCCGCAGGAGCACCAGGACCAGCCGCAGCACCATGAACGCCGACAGCCCGCTCCAGATCCCGATCAGCCCCCAGCCGAACGCGTAGGACGCCCACACCAGCGGCAGGAACCCGAACGCCGCCGAGGCCAGCGTGGCGGTGCGCAGGAACTTCGCGTCACCCGCGCCGAGCAGCACGCCGTCCAGCGCGAACACCACCCCGGCCACCGGCTGCAACCCGACGAAGAACCACCAGGCGTGCGGGATCTCGTCCAGCACCGCCCGGTCGTCGGTGAACACCAGCGGCAGCGGGCCGGACAGCGCGGCGAACACGACCCCGAGCAGCACGCCGAACCACAGCCCGTACCCGGTGACCTGCCAGGCGAACCGCCGCGCCTGCTCACGACGTTCCGCGCCGAGCGCCGCGCCCACGATCGACTGCGCCGCGATCGCCAACGAGTCCAGCACCAGCGCGAGGAACGTCCACAGCTGCAACACCACTTGGTGCGCGCCCAGCGCACCGACCGACGTGCGGGCGGCGACGGACGCGGCGGACAGGAAGCACGCCTGGAACGCGAGGCTGCGCAGGACCAGGTCACGCCCGAGGCCCAACTGCGCCCGCATCCGGTGCCGGTCCGGCCGCAGGCTCACCCGCTCGGAGCGCAGCGCCTTGAAGAACAACCCGGCCGACAGCACCTGCGCGACCACGTTCGCGATCGCCGAGCCCTCCAGCCCCCAGTGCACGCCGTGCACCAGGACCGGGCACAGCACCGCCGAGATGCCGTTGCCCACCAGCACGTACCGCAGCGGCCGGCCGGTGTCCTGCACACCGCGCATCCACCCGTTGCCCGCCATCGTGACCAGCACGAACGGCGCACCGAACAACGCGATCCGCAACCAGGCGACAGCGTTGTCCGCCACCGCCCCCTCACCACCCAGCAGCCGTGCCGCGGGCCCGGCCAGCAACTGACCCAACACGATCACCAGCAGACCGACCGCCAACGCCAGCCAAGTCGCCTGCACACCCTCTTCGACGGCCTCCCGCCGCCGCCCCGCCCCGAACAACCGCGCGGTCCGCGCCGTCGTCCCATAGGACAGAAACGTCAACTGCGTAGCAACCTGCGTGAACAGCACCCCGCCCAAGGCCAACCCGGCCAACGGCAGCCCACCCAGATGCCCCACCACCGCCGTATCCACCAGCACATACAGCGGCTCCGCCGCCAACACCACCAACGCCGGCGCCGCCAACCCCACCACCCGCCGCGCCGGCACCCGCTCCTCCACCCAACTCCCTCAATCCACACTCACGCGCGTGTCCATCACTCAGAACACGCGTGTCCAACGCTCAGAACACGCGTGTCCAACGCTCAGAACACGCGTGTCCAACGTTCAGAACACGCGTGTCCAACGTTCAGAACGCGTGAGTTGAACGCTCAGAACGCGAGAGTCGTACGTTCAGGTCACGAGAGTCGAACACTGAGGTCCCGAGAGTTCTACGTTCGGGACCCCTGAGTTCTACGTTCAGGATGCGGTGACGGTGTCGAGGGCGGCGTGGAGCTTGGCCAGGACCTGGTCGGCGGGTCCGGCGGCGGTGAAGCCGGCGGCCAGGCGGTGGCCGCCGCCGCCGAGCAGTTGCGCCACCTCGCGCACGTCCACCCGGCTCACCGCGCGCAACGACACCGACCACGTCAACGGCCGCAGTTCCTTGAGCACCGCCGCCACCTCGGCCTCAGCCGTGGTGCGCACCAGGTCGACCACGCTCTCCACCTCCTCGGGCCGCAGCCCGGAGGCGTCCTCCAACGTCACGACGGCGTGCACGAACCCCAGCCCGCCCGCGGCCTCACGATCCAGGCACGCCCGGCTCAGCACCTTCGCCAACATCCCGAGGTACCCGAACGGGTGAGAGTCCATCAGTGGCCGGGCCACCGCCTCGGCGTCCACCCCGGCCGCGATCAGCCGGGCGGCCACCTCGTGCGTCGACGCCGACGCGTGCCGGAACGACCGGGTGTCCGTCACCAGACCGGCATAAATACACCGGGCCACCGGCTCGTCCAGTTCGACACCGAGCGAGTCCAGCAGCCGCAGCACCACGATCGCGGTCGCCTCGGCCCGGTCGTCCACCACGTTCACGTGCCCGAACCGCGGGTTCGACACGTGGTGGTCCAACACCACCACCACACCGGCGGTGGACACCCGATCGGCCAACGGCCCGAGCCGCCCGACACTGCCGGTGTCCAACGCCACCAGCACGGGCGGCGCGGCGGGCACTTCGGCGGCGGGCACGAGCAGCCCCGCCACGTCCAGGTTCCGCAACGTCTCCGGCACGTCGTCCGGCGCGCCGAACGACACCCGGACCGCCACCCCTCGGCGGTGCAGGGCCAACCCCAGCGCCAACGCGCTGCCCAACGCGTCCGCGTCGGGGTTCACGTGGGCCAGCAGCGTGACGTCGGTGGCAGTGGACAGGACGCGGGCCGCCTCGGCGAGGTCGGCGCTCATGTCGTCGGACAAGCTCGGGTCGTTGTGCACAACCGGAACGCTAGTCGGCGTCCTCGGCTTCGCGCGGAGGCTTGTACGGGTCCGGCTCGCCCGCGGGTTCGGCACCGTGCGCGATGCGCGCCACCTCGGCGTCCAACTCACGCGCCTTGGCCAGCAGCTCGTCCATCCGACGCGCCTCTTCGGGCACGTTGTCGGTGACGAACGCCAGGGTCGGCGTGAACCGGACACCGGTCTGCTGGCCGACCATCGTGCGCAGCACGCCCTTGGCGCTCTCCAGCGCCGCCGCGGCACCCGCGAGGTCCGGTTCGGAGTCCAGCTTCTCGCCGAGCACGGTGTAGTAGACCGTCGCGTCGTGCAGGTCGCCGGTCACCCTCGTGTCGGTGATGGTGACGCGGGCCAGCCGCGGGTCCTTCACCTCGTGCTCCAACGCGGAAGCCACGATCTGCGAGATCCGCTTGGCCAGCTTGCGAGCCCGTGCCTGGTCGGCCACGGCGCTCCCCTCCTACTCGTCCGAATCCGTCGCCTCGCGGCAACGGTTGCTAGTCGTCCTCCGGCCCGACCAGCCTGTGGCGGGCGGAGAGAAGTTCCAGTTCGGGCCGTCCGGCCACCAGCCGCTCGCAGGCGGCCATGACGTCCCTGACATGCTCGGCGTCGGCGGCGACGGCCGCCACTCCGATGAGCGCGCGGCGGTGCAGGTCCAGGTGACCCGCCTCGGCGACGGACACCTCGAACCTGCGGCGCAGCTCGGCCACGATGGGCTTGACCACGGACCGCTTCTGCTTCAACGAGTGGACGTCACCGAGCAACACGTCCAGCTCAAGGGCACCCACGAACACAGATGATCACCAGGTGTTCAAGGGTGCGGGGCCGCCGGCTTCGACGGCCCCGCACCTCGCTGAAGACGATCAGGCGCGCGGCTTCTCGCGCATCTCGAACGTCTCGATCATGTCGCCGACCTTCAGGTCGCTGTAGTTGCCGAGCGTCAGACCGCACTCGAAGCCCTCGCGGACCTCGGTGGCGTCCTCCTTGAACCGGCGCAGCGAGCTGATGGGCAGGTTCTCCTGGATGACGTTGTTGTCACGCAGCAGACGTGCCCGCGCGTTGCGGCGGATCTCGCCCGACATCACGAGGCAACCGGCGATCGTGCCGACCTTGGAGGACTTGAAGACCTCGCGGACCTCCGCGCGGCCCAGCTGGACCTCTTCGTACTCCGGCTTGAGCATGCCCTTGAGGGCCTGCTCGATCTCGTCGATCGCCTGGTAGATCACCGTGTAGTAGCGGACGTCCACGCCCTCGCGGTTGGCGAGTTCGGTGGCCTTGCCCTCGGCCCGGACGTTGAAGCCCAGGACGATGGCGCTACCCGCGACGGCGAGGTTGATGTCGCCTTCGGTGATGCCACCGACGCCCCGGTGGATGACCCGCAGCTCGACGTCGTCGCCGACCTCGATCTTCATCAGCGCGTCTTCCAGTGCCTCGACGGTACCGGAGTTGTCGCCCTTGATGATCAAGGTGAGGGCGCTCGTCTCCTTCAACGCGGCGTCCAGGTCTTCCAGGCTGACGCGCTTGCGCTTCGCGGCGTTCATCGCGTTGCGGTTGCGGGCCTGGCGGCGCTCGGCGATCTGCCGGGCCACCCGGTCCTCCTCGACCACGAGGAACGTGTCGCCCGCGCCGGGCACCGAGGTGAGGCCGATGACCTGCACCGGACGCGACGGCGTCGCCACCGTGACGTCCACGCCGTGCTCGTCGACCATGCGGCGCACGCGACCGTAGGCGGCACCCGCCACGATCGAGTCACCCACGCGGAGCGAACCGCGCTGCACCAGCACCGTGGCCACCGGGCCGCGACCGCGGTCCAGGTGAGCCTCGATGGCGACGCCCTGCGCCTCCATCTCCGGGTTGGCCCGCAGGTCGAGCGACGCGTCGGCGGTCAGCAGGATCGCTTCCAGCAGGCCGTCGATGTTGATGCCCTGCTTCGCCGAGATGTCGACGAACATGGTGTCGCCGCCATACTCCTCGGCGACCAGCCCGTACTCGGTGAGCTGCTGGCGGATCTTGGCGGGGTTGGCCCCCTCCTTGTCGATCTTGTTGACCGCGACCACGATCGGCGCGTTGGCCGCCTGGGCGTGGTTGATCGCTTCCACCGTCTGCGGCATCACGCCGTCGTCGGCCGCCACCACGATGACCGCGATGTCGGTCGAGTTCGCACCACGAGCACGCATGGCGGTGAACGCCTCGTGACCCGGGGTGTCGATGAAGGTGATCAGGCGCTCGTTGCCTTCGAGCTCCGTGTTCACCTGGTAGGCGCCGATGTGCTGGGTGATGCCACCCGCCTCGCCCTCGGCCACCTTCGCCGTGCGGATGGTGTCCAACAGGCGCGTCTTACCGTGGTCGACGTGACCCATGACGGTCACGACCGGCGGACGGATCTGCAGGTCGTCCTCGCCACCGGCGTCGTCGCCGTAGGTGATGTCGAACGTCCCGAGCAGCTCGCGGTCCTCCTCCTCGGGGGACACGACCTGCACGTTGTAGTTCATCTCGGAGCCCAGGAGCTCCAGGATCTCGTCGGACACCGACTGCGTCGCGGTGACCATCTCGCCGAGGTGGAACAGCACCTGCACCAGCGAAGCCGGGTTGGCGTTGATCTTGTCGGCGAAGTCGGTCAGCGAAGCGCCGCGCGGCAGGCGGATCGACTCGCCGTTGCCCTTGGGCAGACGGACGCCGCCGACCGAAGGCGCCTGCATGTTGTCCATGTATTCCTGGCGCTTCTGCCGCTTCGACTTGCGGCCACGACGCGCCGGACCACCGGGACGGCCGAAGGCGCCCGCGGCACCGCCGCGTCCACCGGGACCGCCACCACCGGGACGACCGCGGAAACCGCCGCCACCACCGGCCGGTGCGCCACCGCCACCGCCGCCTGCGCCGCCACCGGGACGGAAGCCACCGCCACCGCCACCGCCGCCACCGGGGCGGAAGCCGCCACCGGCGCCGCCGCCACCGCCACCACCGGGACGGAAGCCACCGCCACCGCCACCGCCGCCACCGGGACGACCGCCACCGCCACCGCCGCCACCAGGGCCACGGCCACCGCCGCCACCACCGGGACCGCCGGGGCCACGACCGCCGCCGCCACCACCGCCACCAGGACGGGGCGCCGGACGACCGGGCATCATGCCCGGGTTCGGCCGCGGCGGCATGTTGCCGGGGTTGGGACGGGGACCGCCGGGACCGCCACCGGAGCCACCCGGACGGGGGCCGGCCGGACGCGAGTCACCGGGCTTGGGGCCGGACGGCCGCTCGCCGCCACCGGGCTGGGCCGGACGCGGCGCCTGCGGACGCGGCGCGGGAGCGCCACCGCCGACACCGAAGGGGTTGTTGCCCGGACGCGGGGGCCGCGGACCGGCAGGCTTGGGAGACTGCGGGCGCGGCGGAACCACGGACGGGGGGTTGTTCTGCGCGGCCGCGGGCTGCTGCTGCGGTGCGCGGGGGCCGGGACGCGGGCCGGGGCCACTGGTCCGCGGCGCCTGCTGAGGCGCCTGCTGGGGCTGCTGCCGGGGGGCTGCGGCCGGAGCGGGGGTCTGCGCGGGAGCCGGTGCCGGTGCCGGTGCCTGGGCGGCCGCGGCGGCCGGAGCCGGTGCAGGTGCCTGGGGCTGCGCGGCGGGCGCGACCGGGGCCGGAGCCGCGGGCGCCGGAGCGACGGGCTTCGGAGCCATCGGCTTGGGGCCGGGCACGGGACGCGGACCCGGCTTGCCGGCCGGAGCCGGCGGGCGCGGGGTGGTCTCGGTCCTGGTCTCGCCCGACGACGGCGCGGGCTTCGGCGGCGCCGGACGGGCGCCGGCCGGCTTGGACTTGCCGTCGTTCTTGGCGTAGGCGTCACGGAGCCGCCGGGCCACGGGGGCCTCGACGGTGCTGGACGCGGACTTCACGTATTCGCCCTGATCGGCGAGCTTGGTCAGTAGTTCTTTACTCGTGACACCGAGCTCTTTGGCGAGCTCGTGCACGCGGGCCTTACCTGCCACTGCACTCCTCTGGCGAAGGAGGTCAACGGCAGTCCCGTCGACCTCGTCTTAACGTCGCGCGTTCATGTCTTCAGCTTCACGGCTGACTCATGACGGGTCGACCTGCTTCCTTGCTTCCTGCTGGTCACGGGGCGATCCCGCGACCTCCTGCCCACACTGCTCGAGATGACCGCGCACGCGTTCCACGTCGAGCGGTCCCTGGACCCTGAAGGCCCTGGGGAACGCCCGTCGCTTCTCGGCGTTGCGGAGGCAGTCCGGATCGGGGTGCAGCCATGCTCCCCTACCGGGCAACCGTCGACGTGTGTCCGGGACCACGGTCCCGTCCACGACCACCACGCGCAGCAGCTCGGAGGGCAACGTCCGAGCGCGGCATCCTATGCACGTACGAACCGGGCCGATGTGCGTGAGAACCGATCCCCGACGTTGAACCACTGCGAAGTCTATCCCCTATTGCCTATTCAGCCGAACCGGATGCCGATGCGCCCGCCGGAGCGGCCCCGCCGGCTTCGGCATCGCTGCGGATGTCGATGCGCCAGCCGGTCAGCCGCGCGGCCAACCGGGCGTTCTGGCCCTCCTTGCCGATGGCGAGGGAGAGCTGGAAGTCCGGCACCACGACACGCGCGGTCTTGGCGCGCTCGTCGAGCACCCGCACCGATACAACCTTCGCCGGTGACAAGGCATTCCCGACGAACGTGGCCGGGTCGTCCGAGTGGTCGATGATGTCGATCTTCTCGCCGGCCAACTCGCTCATGACGTTGCGCACACGGGCGCCCATCGGCCCGATGCACGCGCCCTTGGCGTTGACGCCGGGCACCGTGGTGCGGACCGCGATCTTCGAACGGTGACCTGCCTCACGTGCCACCGCGGGGATCTCCACGGTGCCGTCGGCGATCTCGGGCACCTCCAGCGCGAACAGCCGGCGCACCAGGTTCGGGTGCGTGCGCGACAACGTGATCTGCGGGCCGCGGGTGCCGCGGGACACGCCCACGACGTAGCACTTGAGCCGCGAACCGTGCTCGTAGGACTCGCCGGGCACCTGCTCGGCGGGCGGCAGCACGCCCTCGGTGTCCCCTATCTGCACGACGACCATGCCGCGGGCGTTGGCGCGGGCGTCGCGCTGCACGACACCGCCGATGATCTCGCCCTCCTTGGCGGAGAACTCGCCGAACGTGCGCTCGTGCTCGGCGTCGCGCAGGCGTTGCAGGATGACCTGCCGGGCGGTGGTGGCGGCGATACGGCCGAACCCCTCGGGGGTGTCGTCCCACTCCTCCAGCACCGTGCCGTCGGGGTTGAGCTCCTGCGCGAGCACGCGCACCAGACCGGTCTTGCGGTCGATCTCCACCCGTGAGTGCGAGTGGTGGCCCTCGGTGTGCTTGTAAGCGGTCAGCAGGGCGGTCTCGATGGCTTCGAGAACCGTGTCGAAGGGGATGTCTTTGTCCCGTTCGATCGCCCTGAGAGCGGCGATGTCGACGTTCACTCCGACTCCTCCTTCAGGTGCTTGCCTTCGAGGAGCGCGAGCTCTTCGACCGGCGGCTGCTTGAACTCGACTTCGACGACGGCGCGCTCGATCGTCTCGTACTCGACGCGGCGCAGCTCGCCCTTGACCAGCAGCACGACGCCGGTGTCGTCGGCCTCGCCGACCCGGCCGAACCACTCGACCTGGTCCGGTTGCTTGACCTTGACCAGGCGCAGCCGGCTGCGCTTCCAGTGGCGCGGCCTGGTGAGCGGGCGGTCCGCGCCGGGCGAGGTGACCTCGAGCGTGTACGGCCCCGCGATCAGGTGCTCGTGGGCGTCGAGGGCGGCGGACACGGCGCGGCTGGCCTGCGCCACCTCGTCCAGTCCGATCCCCTCGTCGCCGTCCACGACCACCTTGACCAGCCTGCGACGCCCAGCCTGGTTCACGTCGAGCGTCTCGAGGTCGAAGCCGATGGCCTCGACCGCCTCCCGCACGACGGGTGCTAGCTGCGCGGCGAGTTCTCCGCGCGGCGGGCTGGACACGTGGTGACTCCAAGTTCTCTTCGAGTGCAGAGGGCACGGCAACCCCGGCCGACGCTGCACTTCGCCGGCCGTGGTCGTTCAGACTATCTCGTTCGGCGACCTCCCACGTGCCACGGGCGAACGGGCCGGCTCTGGCAGGATCGGTACACGTGATCGGTAGAACGGCGCTCAGCAGGCGCGGAGTGCTGCTGGCGGCGGCCACGGCACCGTTGGCAGTCGCGTGCACCACACCACCACCCCCGCCGCCACCCCCGGATCCGCTGACCGCGTTGGTGGACGCGGCCTTGTCGGACGCCGCGCTGGCCACGGCGGTGGGCGCGCCGGAGACGGCCGCCGCGCGCGCCGAGCACGCCAAGCTGTTGCGGGCCGAGGTGGACCGGGCCACGCCCCGGGTGCCGGGGTCGTCGGTTCCGCCGTCGCCGTCGGCTTCGGTGGCGCCGCCGGCCGGTGCGACGCGGGAGGCGCTGGTACCGGCGTTGCAGGCGGCGCAGAAGCAGGCGGGTGACCTGGTGGCGGCGGCGCCGACGTACCGGGTGGGGCTGGTCGCCTCGGTGGCGGCCGGGTGCGCGAGCCTGGTGGAGGCGTTGTCGTGAACGTGGGTGCGGTGCAGGACGCGTTGAGTGCCGAGCACGCGGCGGTGTGGACGTACGGGCTGGTCAGCGCGTTCATCACGGTCCCGCAGCAGGCGGTGGCGGTGGCGGACGGCGCGAACGCGCACCGGGCTCGGCGGGACGTGACGGAGCGGTGGTTGCGCGACGCGGGGGCCACTCCCCGCCCGCCCGCGGCCGCCTACCTGCCACCGCAGCCGGTGGACAGCGCGACTTCGGCCATCGCGGCGTTGATCACGGCGGAGACGGATGCGTGCGTGGCGTGGCGCGGGGTGTTGGAGCGGACCGAGGACGGGGCGTTGCGGCAGTCGGCGCTGGACGCGTTGACCGTGTCGGCGGTGCGTGCGACGCGGTGGCGCAAGGTGGCCGGGCTGACCCCGGCGTCGATCACGTTCCCGGGCGGCGACGTCGGCTGACGCCGGCGTTCGGCCGACGCTTCGCAGGGGTCCCCGCCAGGGGACCCCTGTCTTTATCCTGCCGGCGGGGACCGACGATTCCGGGTCGCGGCGGGCCGGGCTGTGGATAACTCGGGTCGGTGCTGGTCAGGAGGTCAGGTCGGCGGCGAGTCGGAAGGCGTCGTTGCTGATCCGCTTCATCAGGGTGATGTGCGCGGTCTCGTCAGGGCCGTGCTTGGCCGAGTCGGACTCGATGATGATCACGTCGAGTTCCTGCTGCTGCGCGGCGAAGCCGCCGTTGGCGAGGGTGGTCATGTTGGGCACCCGCACGGCACCGTCCTTGACCAGGTCGTTGACGTTGCCGGTGCCGTCGCGGCTGGTCAGGTCCTTGAGCTTGGTGGCGTCCGCGAGGGTCTTCATCCGCACCACCGACACCGAGGTGTAGACCGTCACCCCGTCCGGGGTGGTGGTCGTGTACAGGCCGCGGGTGAGCTGCTGGCAGGGCGTGCTGGTCAGGAACGTCTTGGTCTGCCCGTACGCGTGCGGCGCGCAGTTGCTGTCCTTCAGCGGCTCCGGGACGTCCGGCGATTTGGCGAAGGTGAACTCACCGGGCGGCGCGGACGTAGTAGCGGGTGTGCCGGAAGGTTCGCTCTTCGGCATCACGACCAGCCACACCAGTCCGGACACCACGGCCACGCCGAGCAGGCCCAGCCCCTTGAGCAGCATCCCGCGACGCGCCTGCGGCATCGCGGGTCGCGGGGGCGGCGGTGAGCTGAGCAGCGAGTCCAGCCGGCCGATCTCCGACCGCCACAGCGGCGCGGTGTCCGACGGCTGGATGGGAGGTATCCGCTGCGTCACCTCTTCAGGTGATTCGGGAGGAACCGACACAAAGACCCACGGTAACGGAAGCAGGTCAGTCGAGCGCTTTGAGCACTAGATCGACATCCTCCACCGTGTTGTACAGGTGAAACGCGAGCCGCACCCGTCCGGCCCGCACGCTGGACCGCACTCCTGCGGCCGCCAGCCGTTCCCCCGCCGACGGCAGGTCGAGCGACACGATCGCCGATCCGCGTGCGGGCAGCCCGAGGCCGGTCAGCACGGCGTCGGCGAGCGCCACGCCGTGGTCGCGGACGGCCGTCATGTCGAGCGAGGCCAGGTAGGGCAGTGACGCCGCCGCGCCGAACTGGGACAGCCACACCGGTGACAGGTCGAGCCGGCGGGCGTCCGACGCGAGCCGCAGCGGCAGCCCGTACACCGCGGACCAGGGGTCTTCGTTGCCGAACCAGTTCGCCGCCACGGGCACCGTGCGCTCCAGTGCCGACGGCGAGCACGCCAACCACGCGCACCCGCGCGGCGCCATCAGGAACTTGTACCCGGCGGCCACCACCCAGTCCGCCCACTCCAGCTCCAACGGCAGCCAGCCGACCGCCTGGGAGGCGTCCAGCAGCACCGGCACGCCGGCCGCCCGCAGCCCCTCCAGGTCCACGATCCGCCCGTTCGCGGACTGCACGACGCTCACCGCGACGAGGTCGTGCGCACCGGCGGCGGACGCGATCTCGTCCAGCTCCACTTCGGTGACCCGCAAGCCGCGCGCCGCGAACGGGAACGTCAGGCTGGTGAAGTCGCCGCGCGCCACCAGCACCGACGCGTCGGCGGGCAGTCCGGCCGCCACCAGGGCCACGAGCTGGGACACCGACGCGCCCATCGCCACCCGCTCCCCCGGCACGCCCACCAGCCGCCCGAACGCGTTGCGCGCCGTGCTGACCTGCGCGTCGACCGCGTCGGGGCTGTCCCCGCCCACCGACCACCGCCGCACGGCGTCCGCGACGACGGAGGCGACGGGTGTGGGCGGGACGCCGATGCTGGCGGTGTTCAGGTAGCCGAGGGGGACGTCGAAGGTCGTGCCGAAGGCTGAGCGCATGGGATCATCACACGGGTTCGGCGACCCCGCCGTCCACCGGATTGCGGTTCTTGCGCCGGGCGTAGACCTGCTTGCGGGTGCGCGCGACGATCTCGCCGCTCTCGTCCACCACGTCGGTGGAGAACCACACCAGCGCCTTCCCGCCGTCCGCGGCCAGCGAGCGGACCTCGTCCAGCTGCTCGTCGGTCAGCCGGAAGTCCGCGTAGACGGTGCCGCGTCCGGGTTTGACGAACTCGATCTCGCCCACCCGGTCCCACACCATGTGATCGCGGCCGAGGTGGTGCAGCACGAGCAGCATCCAGAACGGGTCGGTCATCGCGAACAGCGAGCCGCCGAAGTGGGTGCCCACGTAGTTGCGGTTCCACCAGCGCAGCCGCAGCCGGACCCTGACGTGGCGGTAGTCGTCGGACAGTTCGACCACGCGGATGCCCGCGAACAGGAACGGGGGCCACAGGTTCATGCCGCGGCGCAGACGGGAAGCCTTCACGACAGCTATGTTACCAGCGGGTAATGTCAGTGCAGGCTGATCACGTTCTTGGTGATCTTGCCCGCCGCGTCCGAGCACAGGAACGCCACCACACCGGCCACGTCCTCGGGCTGCGACACGTCGTGCTGCGCGCGCACCGCGTCGTTGACCCAACCGGTGTCGGTGACGCCCGGCTTGACCACGTTCGACGTGATGCCGTGCGGCCACAGCTCGGCCGCCGCGGACATGGCGTAGTTGTCCAGCGCCGCCTTCGCCGCGCCGTAGGACACCTCGCTGGGGAACCCGAGCGGGCCGCCCGACGTGAGGCCGACGATGCGGCCCCAGTTGCCGCCGCGCGCGATGTGCCGTCGGGCGAACTCGGCGATCAGCAGCGCGCCCGCCCGCGCGTCCACCGCGAACTGCGCGTCGAACGTCTGCGGCGTGACGGCCAGCAGCACCCGGCCGAACTGGTCGGTGTCGGTGGCCAGGAACGTGTCCTGGACCCAGCTGGAGGCGTTGTTGACCAGGATGTCCACCGGCCCGAAGACCCGTTCGGCGGTGTCGAACAGCACGGTGGGCGCCACCGGGTCGGTGAGGTCGATCTCGATGGCGTGCGCCTTGCCGCCCGCCTCGGTGATGGCGGCGACCACGTCGTCCGCGGACGACTCGCGGGCGGTGAAGTACTCCCTCGGCAGGCTCGGGTCCGGCGCGGGCGCGAAGCGCAGGTAGGTGATGAGGACGTTGACGCCCTGGGCGGCGAGGGCCTTGGCGGTCGCGGCACCGATGCCCTGGTTGGCGCCGGTGACGATCGCGGTGTGCATCACGAACGGCATCCTGCCTGATCAAGGGACGGCGCCGCACCGCGTTTCCGGTGGCCGGAGCTCACCGTTCGTAAGCTCTGGGGTCATGCGCAGCGAAGAGATCGAGATCCGCACCGGCTCGACCGAGGTCGTCCACGACATCACGCGTGCCTGCGAGGACTTCCTGGCCGGCGTGGACGGCGACGGACTGCTGAACGTCTGGGTGCCGCACGCCACCGCGGGGCTGGCGGTGCTGGAGACCGGCGCGGGCAGCGACGACGACCTGCTGGCCGCGTTGCGCGAGCTGCTGCCCGCCGACAAGCGGTGGCGGCACGAGCACGGGACGCCCGGTCACGGCCGTGACCACGTGCTCCCCGCGCTGGTGCCGCCCTACGCGACGATCCCGGTGCTAGGCGGTGTGCTGGCGCTGGGCACCTGGCAGTCGGTCTGCCTGGTGGACACCAACGTCGACAACCCCGTCCGCAAGGTCCGGCTGACCTTTCTTGCCGGGTAGAGCCCTTCCGGGTAGCAGCAGCACCGCCAGCCCGACGGCGGCGAGCGCCACGAACACCCAGATCTGGGCGGACGCCGTCGACCCGCCCTGCAACAGCGCGCGCAGACCCTCGGCGGAGAACCGGAACGGCGTCCACGACCACAGCAGCGCCCGGTAGGCGGGGTCGAGCAGCTCCGGCACCTGGCCCGCGACCGCGGGCGCGATCAGGTACAGCGGCCCGAGCACGGCCATCGCGCGGATGCCGAGCAGCCTCAACAGCGCGCCCTGGACCAGCGCGAACGCCAGCCCGACCAGGGCGAGGTAGCCCAGCACGACCCAGCCGAGCGGCAGGGCCGAGTCCCACAGCGCGAAGAAGCCCGCCACGACCGCGACACCGAGCACGGTCGTGGTGACGGTGCCCACCAGCCTGGCGGCCATGGTCGGTTTGCGCGCCAACACCGTGAACGCCGCCCCGGCGACCAGGCCCGCGATCCACAGCAACGCACTCGCGGCCAGCGGCGCGGTCCGGCCGGCGGCCGAGGCCGGGTCGAGCGTGACGACCTTCGCCTGCATCCCGGCGCCTTGCGCGACGCCGCCGAGCACCTGCTGGGCGACCTGCGTGCCGGCCGGGTTCACCGCGCCGGACAGCAGCACGGTCGCGCCTTCAGGCGCGAGTTCGAGCACGCCGTAGACCTCTTGGCGGGACAGCAGGTCCGGTGCTTCTCCCGGTGTGATCACGCGCCACGCGACCTCCGGCGTGGCGCTGCCGGCGAGCTTGTCGGCGACCCCGCGCAGTGGTGGCGGGGCGTTGGGTCCGACGGCGACCGCGAGCGGCACCGCGTCCGGGTGCACCGTCGCCTGGACGCCGAACGTCAGCAGACCCAACACGAGCGCGATCAACGCGCCCACGACGGCGGCGGCCACCGCGATGACCGCCGGCGGCCGGTCGTGCAGTGCGGCCATGGTCGTCCTCCTCCGTAGTTCATCACCTGTTGAATTTGAGGCTACGACTCCTCGACCGGTGAAGTCAACGGGTGGTGAATTGTTCAGAGCGCGGAGGCGGCGCAATCCGACGCGTTATGGTTTGGCCCGTGACTCACCCAGGTGACGGGCAGTCCGGCTGGGGCGCCCAGCCCGGCCAGGGCAACTGGGGCCCGCAAGATCCCGGCTACGGCCGGCAGCAGGGCTATCAGCAGCAGGGCTACGGCGGCTCGTACGGCGGCCTCGGCGTGTTCTCCGGCGGTGACGAACCCCCGCCCAAGAAGGACAAGACCAAGTTGTGGCTGGTGATCGGCGCCGTCCTGGTGGTGCTCATCGGCGGCGGCGTGACCGCGTTCGTGCTGACCCGACCGGACAGCTCGACCCCGGTCGCCCAGAGCACCGGCAGCAGCACGCCCACGACGACGACGGCTCCCAGCACCACGAAGTCGACCACCCCGAGCGAGCCGAACAGCACCTGCGAGCCGGTGAAGCCGGGCTGGAACTGCCTGGCCGTCCCGGCCCTGTCGTACAGCTACGACGTGCCCAAGGGCTGGTCACCCTCGCCGTCCAGCGCGTCGGTCGACGCGCTGGACGTGAAGCTGATCGGCGTCAGCCTCACCGGCACCTACGACTGCGGCGGCAACGGGTTCACCCGCGGCGGCGCGGGCGGTGTCGTGGTCCCGCAGACCGACCTGACCGCGGTGGCCAAGGACTTCGCCGACAAGCTCGCCACCCAGTACTACAACTCCGCGCCGAAGTTCGAGGTCAAGCTCAGTGAGCCCAAGCCGGTGACGATCCCCAACGGGGCGAGCAACATCCAAGGCGTGCAGGTGGACGCCACCGTCACCACCTCGGGCGACCAGTGCCTGGCCACCAAGGGCATGGTGAAGGTCCTGGTCCTGAAGGGCGACAAGGGGTTCCACGTGTTCATGGCCAACGGCGACACCGAAGGCGGTCCGGCCGACCCCAAACCGCTGACCGAGGCCGACCTGCAGGGCATGGTCGACTCCGTCAAGCCGCTGAGCCGGGGCTGAACCGGTGAGCTACACGGGCCTGGGTGTCTACCAGCAGCAACCACCGAAACGACCGAGCCGCGCGCCGTTGTGGATCGCGCTCGCCGTGGTGGCCGTGCTCGTCATCGGCGGCGGCGTGACCGCCTTCGTGCTCCTGAACTCCGGCCAGACCACGACCACGGCGCCCGGGCCGTCGTCGACCACGTCGGCCGCGCCCGAGGAGGAGTGGCAGCCGGTGGACGACTCGCAGGCCGGACTGGTCTACGAGGTGCCGCCGTCGTGGGAGTCCACCGGCGGCAGCGCGTCCGGCCGGATCAGGCTGTCCACGTCGTACGTGTCCCGGCCGTTCCAGTGCCAGGGGCGCAGCATGATCCAGGCGCAGGCGATGTCCGGGTCGATCATCGACAACGACCCGGAGAAGGTCGGCACCGAGCTGGTGAACCGGATCGCCGCCGGCGGGTACACCGTCAACGGCTCGCCGCCCGAGATCGCCGAGCCGCGCGTCCAGCCCGTGGACGGCGACGCGGTCCGGGTCAGCGTCGAGGTGACGCCGAAGTCCGCCAGCGCCTGCTACGCGCCCAAGGCCACCGTCACCGCGGTGGCGCTGCGGAACGGGTCGAAGGTGTCGGTGTTCGTGCTCAACGTCGCCGAGGGCGGACCGCACGTGGCCGAAGGGCCGTCGGAGGATCAAGTGCAGCGCATCCTGGAAAGCGTGCGGCTGTCGTGAACACGTTGGTGCTGTGGGACATCGACCTCACGTTGATCGACGCGCGGGGTCTGGGGCACGAGTGGTACCGCACCGCGTTGCGCGCGGCGGCGGGCCTGGACCTCGTGCACACGCCCAGCTTCCCGGGCCGCACCGAGCGCGCCATCACGCTGGAACTGTTGGCCGCGCACGACCTGGAGCCCACCGAGGAGCTGGTCACGCGACTGCACGCCGAGTTGATCGACGTGGCCACGCGGGAACGCGAACTGCTGCCGTCACGGGGCCACGCACTGCCCGGCGCGTCGGCGGCACTGGCGGCGTTGGCCGCTCGGGAGAACGTCGTGCAGTCGCTGGTGACCGGGAACCTGGTGGAGATCGCCCGGTTCAAGCTGGCCGCGTTCGGCCTGGACGAGCACGTGGACTTCGAGATCGGCGGCTACGGCTCGGTCTCCGAGCACCGGCCGGAACTGGTGCTCGAAGCCGTGCGGCTGGCATCGGCCAAGCACACCCGCGACTTCCGGTCCGTCGTCATCGGCGACACACCGCACGACGTGGACGCCGCACTGCACCACGGCGCCGTCGCGATCGGCGTGGCGACGGGCCGCAGCAGCTCGGACGAACTGCGGGAGGCGGGCGCGCACATCGTGCTGACCGACCTGTCCGACACGGCGGCCGTACTGGCCGCCGTGCTGGACCAGGCCTAGCGGCTCAGCCCCGGACGATGTCGAGCAGGTGCTGGACGGCGTTGTCGACCGGCACCTCTTCACGCTCGCCGGTGCGGCGGTCCTTGACCTCGACCAGGCCGTTCACCAGGCCGCGGCCCACCACCAGGATCGTCGGCACGCCGATCAGCTCGGCGTCGGCGAACTTCACGCCGGGGCTCGCCTTGCGGTCGTCCAGCAGCACCTTCAGGCCCGCCGCGGACAGCTCGCCGGCCAGCTTCGCCCCGCCCGCGAGCAGCGTCTCGTCCTTGCCCGCGACGACCACGTGCACGTCGGCCGGCGCCACGTTGCGGGGCCAGATCAGGCCGCGCTCGTCGTGGCTCTGCTCGGCGATCGCGGCCACCAGCCGGGACACGCCGATGCCGTACGAGCCCATGGTGATCCGGATGGGCTTGCTGTCCGGGCCCAGCGCGTCCAGCGAGAACGCGTCCGCGTACTTGCGGCCCAACTGGAAGATGTGCCCGATCTCGATGCCGCGCGCGGCCACCAGCACACCCTGTCCGTCCGGCGACGGGTCGCCCTCGCGGACCTCGGCCACGTCGATCGTGCCGTCCGGGGTGAAGTCGCGGCCGACGACCAGGTCCACCACGTGGTGGTCGGCCTTGTCCGCGCCGGTCACCCACGCCGTGCCGCGCACCACGCGCGGGTCGACCAGGTACCTGACCCCGTTGGCCTGCAGCGCCGCCGGGCCGATGTAGCCCTTGACCAGGAAGGAGTTGCGGGCGAAGTCCGCCTCCTCCAGCATCGCCACCTCGGCCGGCTCCAGCGCCGCCTCCAGCCGCTTCAGGTCGACCTCGCGGTCACCGGGCAGGCCGATCGCGAGCAGCGCCCAGTCCTTGTCTCCGGGGGTCTTCGTCTTCACCAGGACGTTCTTGAGGGTGTCCGCGGCGGTGAAGGTGCGGTCGGTGTTGGCGTTGAGGAAGTCCACCAAGGACGTGATGGTCGGCGTGTTCGGCGTGTGGTGGACCTGCGCCTCGGGCTTCGTCGCCGGGTCCTGCTCGGCGGGCGCGGGCGTGGTGACCGCCTCCACGTTCGCCGCGTAACCGGACTCCGTGCTGCGGACGAACGTGTCCTCACCGTTCGGCGCGACCGCCAGGAACTCCTCCGACGCCGAGCCGCCCATCGCGCCCGACGTGGCGGACACGATCACGTAGTCCATGCCCAGCCGGTCGAAGATGCGGATGTAGGCGTCGCGGTGCTGCTGGTAGGAGTGGGCGAGGCCGTCGTCGGTGAGGTCGAAGGAGTAGGAGTCCTTCATGACGAACTCGCGGCCGCGCAGGATGCCCGCGCGGGGGCGCGCCTCGTCCCGGTACTTCGTCTGGATCTGGTAGAGCGTGACCGGGTAGTCCTTGTACGAGGAGTACTCGCCCTTCACGGTGAGCGCGAACAGCTCCTCGTGGGTGGGGCCGAGCAGGTAGTCGGCGCCCTTGCGGTCCTTGAGGCGGAAGATGTTGGGGCCGTACTCGGTCCACCGGTTCGTCGCCTCGTAGGGCTCCTTCGGCAGCAGCGCGGGGAACTGGATCTCCTGCGCGCCGAAGGCGTCCATCTCCTCGCGCACGACCTGCTCGATGTTGCGCAGCACCCGCAGACCCAACGGCAGCCACGAGTAACCGCCCGGCGCGACGCGGCGCACGTAGCCGGCGCGGACCAGCAGCTTGTGGCTGGGTACTTCGGCGTCGGCCGGGTCCTCGCGCAGGGTGCGCAGGAACAGCGACGACATCCTCGTGATCACGGTGGGTGCTCCTCGTGGCGCGGGTTGTCCGAGAAAGGGTAGTGAACCGGGTCTGATCAGTTCCAACGGGTTCCGCCTGGCCAGCTCTGCCGTGCAGCGGGCATTCGCGCGGAGGACGGAGTTGCAGCCCAGGTGATCGCCTCAGGCGCCGGAATTGTCGGTGGTCTGGTCTAGCTTGCCCGGCATGACCATCGACATCGCCATGATCACCATCGACACCGCGGACCCGCGGCGCCTGGCGGACTTCTGGACCAAGGCCCTGGACACGTCGATCCAGCACGACTGGGGCGACTTCCTGGTCCTCGGCCCGATCGGCGGTGACGGCGGGCTGCAACTGGGTCTACAGCGGGTAGACGACCCGACCCCGGGAAAGAACCGCATGCACTTCGACTCACACGTCGAGGACCGCGCCGCCGAGGTGGCACGCCTGGTCGCACTGGGCGCGACAGAGGTAGCCGAACACACCATGCCGGGCCTGACCTGGACCGTGCTAGCGGACCCCGACGGCAACCAGTTCTGCATCGCCCAACTCGGCTGACCAGCGATGAACACGATCCCAAGATCACCCTAACGTGCGAATCGGCCGTCATCCGGAAACTTCCAGCACACCATTGACGTTGCCGGTAGGGAAGGAGGCGGCGGCACGGCAGGGCACCGTGGCAAGAGGCGAGAGCGCCCACGACAAGCGCCGCGACCAAGGACAGACGCAGCGACGAGCGGACGAGCGGACGAGCGACAAGGGCGCGGGTGGCGGAGCCGGGGCGCGGGAGCGCATAGGGTCCCCGTCGTGTTGGTACTGCTCCCTCCGTCGGAGACCAAGGCCCTCGGCGGCTCCGGCACGCCGCTCGATCTCGACCAGCTCTCCCACCCGGAACTCACCCCGGTGCGGGGGAAGCTGGTCGACGCCTTGGTCGACCTTGCCGCCGACGTTCCCGCGAGCCTGGCCGCGCTCGGGCTGTCCGAGCGCCAAGCCGGCGAGGTGGAGCGCAACGCCGAACTCCGCCGCTCCCCCACGTTGCCCGCCCTCGCGCGGTACACGGGGGTGCTCTACGACGCACTCGGCCTCGGTTCGTTGACCAAGGTCGAGAAGGGCCGTGCCTTTGCCCGGCTCTCGGTGGCGTCGGCGCTGTTCGGGATCGTCGGTGGCGGTGATCCGATTCCGGCTTACCGGCTGTCCGGGGGCAGCGTGTTGCCGTCCGTCGGGCCGCTCGGCGGGTTGTGGCGGCCGGTGTTGGAGCCGGTGTTGGCGGCGGCGGACGAGTTCGTCGTCGACTTGCGGTCCAGTCCGTACAACTCGTTGGCGCGCATCCCCGACGCCGCGGTGGTTCGGGTTGTCACCGAGGACGCGAAGGGGCGGCGCAATGCGGTCAGCCACTTCAACAAGGCGCACAAGGGCCGGCTGGCCCAGGCGATCGTCAAGTCGCGGTCCGAGCCCGGTGATCTCAAGGGGTTGATTCGGGTTGCGGGCAAGGCCGGGCTGCGGATCGAGCTGACGGGGCCCGGGGCTGCCGATCTGGTCGTTGACTGATCGGTCAGGCGGATCGGTCAGGCGGATCGGGCTGTGCTGATCGAGAAGTGGTGGGTGGCGCGGGGCTTGGTGGTGGTGGTGTGGGTGGCGGTGGCGTGTAGTTCGCGCTGGACGCGGGGGAGGTCTCGGTCGTCGATGTTGGTGCTGCCGGCCAGGGGGGAGCCGAGACGGATCTGGCGGTGGTGGTTGCGCTCCAGGCCGTAGACGACGAGGGCGACGACGGTCAGGGCGAAGAGGATTGCGGTCATGGCACTAACTGTGCGGTACACAAGAAACCGCCACAATTGGCAGTCTTGCCGTTGTGCATCAAAATCCTGCCAAGTACGGTAGCTCCATGCTCCGCACCGTTGCCGCCGTCGTCATCGACGGTCTCGCGCCGTTCGAGTTCGGCGTGATCTGCGAGGTCTTCGGTATCGACCGGACCGAGGAGGGGGTGCCTCCGTTCGACTTCCGGGTCTGCGGCGAGCGGCCCGGCGAACCGATCCGGACCGGCGTCGGCGCCTCACTCACCCCCGACCACGGCCTCGACGCGCTCGAACAGGCCGACCTGGTCGCCGTCCCGGCCGCGAAGATCCGCGACGAGTACCCACCGCTGGTCATCGAAGCCCTCCGCGCCGCCCACGAACGCGGCAGCACGCTGCTGTCCGTGTGCAGCGGCGCGTTCGTCCTCGGCGCCGCCGGCCTGCTGGACGACCGCCGCTGCACCACCCACTGGCGCCACGCCGCCGAGTTCACCGAGCGCTTCCCCAACGCCAAGATCGACCCGGACGTCCTGTTCGTGGACGAGGGCGACATCGTCACCAGCGCGGGCACGGCCGCCGGGATCGACGCGTGCCTGCACGTGGTCCGCCGTGAACTCGGCGCGGTCGTCACGGCGACGATCGCGCGCCGCATGGTCGTCGCGCCGCAACGCGACGGCGGCCAGCGCCAGTTCGTCGAGCTGCCGACCCCGCCGCACCGGGGCGACAGCCTCCAGCCGCTGCTCGCCTGGCTGCAGGACCGACTCGACCAGGAGCACACCATCGCCAGCCTGGCCGAGCAGGCGAACATGTCGGAGCGGACGTTCGCCCGCCGCTTCGCCGCCGAGACCGGCACGACCCCGCACCGCTGGCTCACCACCCAACGGGTCCTGCACGCCCGCCGGCTGCTGGAGGAAACGCAGCTCACGGTGGAGGACGTGGCCCACCGGTCCGGTTTCGGCACGGCCGCCTTGCTGCGCCACCACTTCACGTCGGTAGTGGGCGTGCCGCCCAAGGATTACCGACGGTCATTTTCGCACCGCTAGCCGCCAAATCCGTGACCCAGCGCAGCGACTTATCACCTCTCGTGACGGTAGTGCCAGAATGTCCGGGTGAGCCTCGACACACCTGGCGACACACCCGTCGAACCGGTCACTCCCGCGTTGCTGCGCGGAGTCACCGAAGACCTCCGGACCGACGCGCTCGACGCGCCGGAGGCGTTGAAGCGCGTGTGGTCCGGGCTGTGCCTGGCCCGGCTGCTCGGTCTGCGCCTGGCGTTGGTGGACCGGAAGTGGCGGCAGCGGCAGGTGAACGCCGAGTCGGTGGAACACCAGCTCACCCGTGATCTCGGCACCACGGCGACGTTCGCCGACACGGTGCTCGCCCTGCCCGGCGAAACGACGCCCGAACCGTTGGCGGAGCACGAGGTCGAGGACGCGGTGGCGGCGTTGGTGGAGTTCAGCGCCACGGCGCGCCGCCGGATGCTGGCCGTCGCGCCGCAGGCCGCGCAGTGGCACGACGAGCGCGTGCTGCGGCACGACTCGCTGGTGATCGGCCAACTGGCCGCGGCCTGGTTGGGGCAACGCGGCAGCTACCGGCTGGACCGGTAGCGGCTCGGCGGTAAATCGGTTGCGCCCGTGCCGCGGGGCCGGGCAACCTGTGCCCGAACGCGCAGAGCGCCGGTGGTGGCAGACCACCGCGGAGTCGAGGAGGTGCCAGATGGCAACAGCTGTCCGGGACGTGGCACCGACCCGTCCGCACGCCCCACTCGCCTGACGCGAAGGACCACACCGCGCCGGGTGGGGCGATCACCCCACTTCACCTGGAGCCCATCCAGTGCGCGAGCACGATCAGTACGCAGAGTTCGAATCCGATTACGACCACGCCGACGACTTGCGGTGGCAGGCCAAGAAGGCCAAGCCGCGCCGTGGCGCCGGTGTCGATCCGGGCCGTCGTGGCCGGCTCACCGAAGAGGCCAAGGACCGCCTCGCCCAGATGCGGGAGGACGCGGTCGACGCGGACGTCCCGCCGGACGGTGATCGGTGGTCCACCTGGGGCGATGCCGACCAGGGGCCGAAGCCCCACCCGTCGTGGCTGGTCACCGACCTGGCCGCGGTGGACCGGGAGTTGGGCATCGTGAAGACCGGCAAGGAGGCGGACGTCTTCCTGCTGGAACGCGCGTTGCCCGGTACCGATCGGGCGTGCCTGATGGCGGCGAAGCGGTACCGCAGCAACGATCACCGGCTGTTCCACCGGGACGCGGGCTACCTGGAAGGCCGTCGGATGCGGCGGTCGCGGGAGATGCGCGCGATGGCGACCCGCAGCGCGTTCGGCCGCAACCTCATCGCCGAGCAGTGGGCGGTGGCGGAGTTCGCCGCGTTGGCGAAGCTCTGGCAGATGGGCGCTCCGGTGCCGTACCCGGTGCAGCGTGACGGCACCGAGTTGCTGTTGGAGTTCGTCGGCACGGATGGTGCGGCGGCGCCGCGGTTGGCGCAGTTGCGGCCGGAGCCGGACGAGTTGCTGGTGTTGTGGCGGCAGCTGGTGGACGCGCTGAGCGTGATGGCGTCCGCGGGTCTGGCGCACGGCGACTTGTCGGCGTTCAACCTGATGGTGCACGACGGGCGGCTGGTCGTGATCGACCTGCCGCAGGTGGTGGACCTGGTGGCGAACCCGCGCGGGCCGGAGTTCCTGGAGCGGGACGTGCGCAACGTCGCCGGTTGGTTCACCGGGCGCGGTCTGCCGCCGGAGCTGGCCGAGCCGCTGGAGGTCACCGGGATGCTGTTGGACGTCGCGGGACTGCGGTGATCGAAGTTCACCCGATCGAGGTGAATTTGCTGATCGCGGACGCCTGGCCACCCCCGTCCGGATCGTGGTGGCCAGGCGTTCGGTTCGTGCGCACTTCGTCAACTCGACCGCGCCGGAGTCCCGTAAACCGTCGTCACGTGCGCTTTTGTGGTTCCATGTGGTCATCGGCGTGGCGCACGGGATCGCCCCGTTCGCCACACGTGTGCGCGAGAACACCGCCAGGATGCCGAACTCCGCCCCGTGATCAGCTAGACTGAGTGGTGCACCGCCCGGTGGCGCCACAGAGTGCCCCAGGCCGCCAGAGTGGCCGGTGGTGCTTCCCAACCACTATCGGCGCGACCGCGCGCCGGGCCCGTCCCCGCGATCGCGCCTGCTGAGCAGAGCAATCCTCGAGACGTGCCGTGTCCCGGAGGTTTGTTTTGCCGACAATGTCCCAAGGCCGTTCCGAGCGCCCGCAGTTCCGCAAGCCCCGCAGTAACAGGCGCCCAGGCCAGGGCAACCGTCGTCCCGCTTCCAGCGTGGAGCTGACGACCACCATCCCCGACCACGTCGAGAGCACCATGCCCGAGGGCCCGCTGCCCTCGTTCGCGGAGCTGGGTCTCTCCGAAGAGCTGCTGGGCGCGCTCACCGCGGCCGGCATCACCGAGCCGTTCCCGATCCAGGCGGCCACGCTGCCGGACGCGATGGCCGGCCGTGACCTGCTCGGTCGCGGTCAGACCGGCTCCGGCAAGACGCTGGCGTTCGGCCTGGCCCTGCTGTCCCGCCTCGCGGGCGGTCGCGCCAAGCCGTTGAAGCCGCGCGCCCTGGTGCTGGTGCCCACCCGTGAGCTGGCGATGCAGGTCGAGGAAGCCCTCAACCCGTTCGCCCGTTCGCTGGGCCTGTGGTGCCGCACGGTCGTCGGCGGCACGTCGTTCCCGCGTCAGATCGACGCGCTGCGCCGTGGTGTCGACCTGCTGATCGCCACCCCCGGCCGGTTGTCCGACCACGTCCGCCAGGGCACGGCCGACCTGTCCGAGGTGATGTTCACCGCGTTGGACGAGGCCGACCAGATGGCGGACATGGGCTTCATGCCGCAGGTCCGGGCGATCCTCGACCTGACCCCGCAGAACGGCCAGCGGCTGCTGTTCTCCGCGACGCTGGACGGCGACGTGGACAAGCTGGTCCGCCAGTACCTGCACGACCCGGTGGTCCACTCGGTCTCGCCGCCCACGGGCAGCGTCACCACGATGGAACACCACCTGCTGTTCGTGTCCGCCGAGGACAAGCAGAACGTGGTCACCGAGGTCGCCGCGCGCGAGGGCCGCACGATCATGTTCGTGCGCACCAAGCACCACGTGGACCGGTTGGCCAAGAAGCTGCGGTCGATGGGCGTGCACGCCGGCGCGTTGCACGGTGGCAAGGCGCAGAGCGCGCGCACGCGGGTGCTCGGCCAGTTCCGCGAGGGCACCATGCCGGTGCTGATCGCCACGGACGTGGCGGCGCGCGGTATCCACGTGGACGACGTGAGCCTCGTCGTGCACGTCGACCCGCCGGCCGACCCGAAGGACTACCTGCACCGGGCCGGGCGCACCGCGCGGGCCGGTCAGTCCGGGACGGTCGTCACGCTGGTCACGCACGACCAGCGGCGTGCCGTGGTGGGTCTGACCACGCGGGCGGGTATCCGTCCGACGTCGACCAAGGTCCGTCCCGGTGACGAGGACCTGGTCCGCATCACCGGCGCGCGGGTGCCCAGCGGCATCCCCGTGGTCGAGCCCGAGGTGCCGGTCCGCGCTCGTCGCGGCGGCGGTGGCGGCGGTCCGCGGCGCAGTGGCGGCAGCGGCAGCACCGGTGCCGGCGGTTTCCGCGGCGGCCGTTTCGACCGTGACCGCAGCAGCTCGTCGGGTCGCCCTCGCCGGGTGCCGCAGCACTAGTTCACCGGTCCGAGGGGTCTGACGCCCGGAATTGTCAGACCCTTCTGGCAGGATAAAAGCAGGGGTCCCCTTGGCGGGGACCCCTGCTTTGTCGTTCCGGGACGTCCTGGGCTCGCTGTGCCGGGCTCAGCTCATGAGCGCGTCGGCGCGGGTCGTGCGCATGTGCAGGACGTGTCGGCCTTCCCGCCGAGTGGTCACCAGCCGAGCCGCCCGCAGCACACCGATGTGCTGTGAGACCGCACCGGCCGTGACGCCGAGCGCCGCCGCCAGGTCGGTCGTGCTCTTCGGTGCCGCGAGCAGCGTGAGCAGGTGGGCGCGGGTGCGGCCGATCAGGGCGGCCAGGTCGTGCGGTGTCTCGCGTTCTTCCCACAGCGTGCCGATGCCGCGCGCCGGGTAGCGCAGCACGCCTTGGCCGACGGGGTCGAGCGCGATCCACGCCTTCGGCCAGCAGAACACGCTGGGGCACAGCACGAGACCGTGTTCGGCCAGGTCCACCCGGTGCTCGGGCTTGCGGTGCAGGACCAGTTCGCCGTCCGCCCACGTCACCTCGGGGTGCAGGTCGTGGAACACCGCCTCTACGCCCTTGTCGGCCAACGTCGCCGCCCGCGCCGCGATATCGGCTTCGAGCACGGCGGCGATCCGCTTCCAGTGCGGCGCGATGAGCCGGTCGTGGCAGCGCCGGATGACGTCCGCCTCCGGTTGCGCGACGTGCCGCAGTTCGGCGTCCAGGTCGGGTATCCGGCTGTCCGGCACGGGCATCAGGTCGGCCGGTTTCACCGGGCCTTCCAGCCGGGCCGACAACGTGTCCAGGCCGGGAATCCCGTCCACCCGTTCCCGCGCCCACCGCACCCACGGCAGGTGCACGGCGTGCGCGCCGGGGTTGCGCAACCCGTCCACCGCCATCACCGTCTCGAACACCGGCGAGTAGGCGAACCGGACCTTCGCCAGCCCCACGCCGGCGAGCCTCACCCAGACCGCCACACCTCATCGTGTCATCCGGCGACAACGCGGCACGGCAGACAAGGCGGTACGGCAGGCAACGCGGTACGGCGTCCGGAGGCAGGGCCTGCCCTACCCGAGGTGTCGTGCCCGCACCAGTGATCTTGACGGCGCGCCGGCCGAGGCTTGTGCCATGACGAAGACGTGGCACCGGCCCACCCTCTGGTTGGCCGTGGTGATGGCGGTGGGTGCGGTGGGGTGCGCGGTGGCGCTGCTGTTGGACGGGCGGGTGCTGCAAGGGTCGTCGGTGTGGGCGAAGCCGTTGAAGTTCGCGGTGTCGCTGGCGGTCTACTCGGCGACGCTGTCGTGGATGCTGTCGTTGCCGCACAAGGGGCGGCGGTGGACGTCCGGCGCGGCCACCACGATCGCGGCGATCATGTTCATGGAAGTGGGGCTGATCGCGGTCCAGGCGTCACGGGGCATGTTCACCCACTACAACACCTCCGACGACCCGCTGAACCTGGTCCTGCAGTTCACCTTCGGCACCGCGATCCCGGCGATGTTCCTGGCCAACGTCGTGCTGGCACTCGTGCTGTCGTTCCAGCGCTTCGGGACGCGGGACGTCCGGTGGGCCGTGCGCAGCGGGCTGTGGCTGGCGGTCCTGGGCATGTTCACCGGCTACCTGATGGTCTTCCAGCCCGGCAAGCGGACCACCGCGGTGGACGCCGAGGGCAGGTCGGTCGAGTTGGTCACCGGGCACAGCGTCGGCGTGCCCGACGGCGGCCCCGGGATGCCGCTGACCGGGTGGAGCACCACCGGCGGTGACGTGCGCGTCCCGCACTTCGTCGGGATGCACGGGCTCCAGGTGATGGTCCTGCTGGCGTTGGGCCTGGCCGCGCTCGGGTTGGCCGAACGGGTCCGCACCCGCCTGGTCGGCGTGACCGCCCTCGGGTACCTGGGGCTGCTCGCGCTGCTCACCTGGCAGGCGTTGCGCGGTGAGGCGCTGATCCACCCCGGCGGCACGACGTGGGCCGCACTGGGCGGGCTCGTCGTGGTCGTCGCCGCCGGGGCGGGGTGGGCGCTCAGGAGCGGAACGGCAGTTGTTTCGCCAGTCCGGCAACCGGTCCCGCAACGATGATCGCGGGCGGGCGGATGCCGTGCTCGGCGATGTCGGCGGCCAGTGAGCTCAGCGTGGACTGCACGACCTTCTGGGTCCTCGTGCTGCCCTCCTGGATCACCGACACCGGGGTGTCGCCCGGACGTCCGGTCATGAGTGCGTCCGCGAACTCCGCCGCCCGCTCCACACCCATGAGGATCACGATCGTGCCGCTCAGCCGGGCCAGCGCCGACCAGTCGACCAGCGACCTCGGGTCGTCCGGCGCGACGTGGCCGGACACGACCACCACCTCGTGCGCCACGCCCCGGTGCGTCACCGGCACGTCCGCCAGCGCGGGCACACCGAACGCGCTGGTCACGCCGGGCACGACGGTGACCGGCACGCCCGCCTCGGCGCACGCGATCAGCTCCTCGAAGCCCCGGCCGAACACGTACGGGTCACCGCCCTTGAGGCGGACCACGAACTTGCCGGACTTGGCGTGCTCGACGAGCGTGGTGTTGATGAAGTCCTGGGTCGCGGCCCGCCCGTACGGGATCTTCGCCGCGTCCACGACCTCGACGTGCGGCGGCAGTTCGTCCAGCAGTTCACGGGGCGCCAGCCGGTCGGCCACCACGACGTCCGCCCTGGCCAACAGCCGGCGTCCGCGCACGGTGATCAGGTCCGGGTCGCCGGGGCCGCCGCCGACCAGGGCCACGCCGGCCGGCTGGTCGTGGTGGTCGGCGATGGAGCCGTCGCGCAGCGCCGACAGCAGCCCGTCCCGCACGCTCGCCGAACGGCGGTGCTGGCCGCCGGCGAGGACACCGAGCAGCAGGCCGTCGTGCTCGCCGACGGCGGGCGTCACGGCGGTGCCCTTCACGGCGACGTCGGCGCGCACGCAGAACACGCGGCGTTCCTCGGCGTCGGCGGTGACCTTGGCGTTCACCTCGGGGGAAGAAGTGCAAGCCAGCACGTACCAGGCGCCGTCCAGGTCGCCGTCGGCGTACTCGCGGGCGTGCCAGGTCGCTTCACCGCCGTCCACGATGCCCTGGACGGACGGGGTCACCTCGGGCGAGATCACCTCGACCCGGGCGCCCGCCGCGACCAGCCTGGGCAGCCTGCGCTGCGCAACCGTGCCGCCGCCCACGACGACGACCCGACGCCCGGTCAGGTCCAGGCCCACGAGGTAGTGCTGTTCACCGTGCATGGGTAGAAGCATCCACACCAGCCATGCCCGGTCAAACCCGGGTGCTTCCCGGGTGCCTCACATCACGAGAACCTCGAACGCGGCGGCGAGCCGGCCGCCGAACCGGGCGCCCGTCCGCTCGGCCGCCTCGCGCAGGAACACCTCCGGGTCGGCCATGTCGCCGCTCAACGCCGCCAGGTACGCCTTGTGCTCCCGCAGCGACGCCACACCCAGGTCGAACGTGTCGGTCAGGTCCACCGCGTGCCCGGCGTGCGGCGAGCCGCTGACCGCGACGAACCGCACACCGCCCCACGGCTCCTGGTCGAGGTCGCGGAACACCCAGCGGTTGGCGGCGTCCCGGACGGCGTCGATGACGGCCTGGCCGACGACCCGGTGGTCGGCCATGTTGAGGAACCCGCCGGGGAACGTCGGGTGGTGGTTGCCGGTGATCACCACCTCGGGGCGGTGCCGGCGGATCGCGGCGGCGATATCGCGGCGCAGGGGCAGGCCGTACTCGATCACCCCGTCGGGGTGGTCGAGGAATTCGACCACGTCCACGCCCACCACGGCGGCACTGGCGATCTGCTCGCGCACCCGCAGCGGCCCGGTCTCCTCGGGCGACAGCGTGTCGATCCCCGCCTCACCCTGGCTGGCCAGCACGTACGCGACGTGCTTGCCCTGCGACGTCCAGCGCGCGATCGCGCCGGACGCCCCGTACTCCAGGTCGTCGGGGTGGGCCACCACCGCCAACGCCCGCTCCCAGTCCTCCGGCACCGGCTCCAGGTCCGCCGTACGTTGCTGGTCCGACATGGCGCCGACGCTACGCCTCCTCGATCTCCGCGCCCACGGCCTTGCTCCAACAGGTGACACCGCACGTGCCCACGACCGGGAAACCACCCGGTCGTGGACACGTCACGGGTGATTACAGCTGAGCGGTGATCGTGTTGTAGTACGTGGAGATCCGGGCGTACACGCCGGGGTAGCCGGCGAGGGCGCACCCGTTGCCCCACGAGGTGGCGCCGATGAGCTTGCCGCCCGCGACCAGCGGGCCACCGGAGTCACCCTGGCAGGTGTCCGTGCCACCGTTCGGGTAGCCGGCGCACACCATCGAGGTCGAGCTGTACTGCGAGTACGCGCTCCGGCAGGTGGCGTCGGACGTCACCGGCACGGTCGCGCCCAGCAGGTAGCGGGACGCCGAGCCGCCGGACGACGTGGTGCCCCAGCCGTAGATCCGGGCACTCGTGCCCGCCGCGTACAGCGCGGTGTCGGACGGGGTGGCCAGCGGCAGGTAGGTGGAGCTGATGCTGCTGGCCAGCGTGATCACCGCGACGTCGTAGCCGGAGGTCGCGGTGCTGTAGCTGGGGTGCCGCCAGATCGAGGACACCGTGACCACGCGGCCCGCGGTGCTCTGCTTGTCGTCGCGGCCGTGCACCACGCGGGTGTTGGACGCGGTGCGCCCCACCACGCAGTGCGCGGCGGTGACGACCTTGTTGGCGCGGACCAGCGTGCCGCCGCAGAACTGGCTGCCGGAGCTGCTGGTCAGGTACACCACCCACGGGTAGGTGCTGGTGGAGACGCGGGAACCGCCGACGATGAACGGCGACACGCCGGTGTCGGAGGTGTCGGCCGAGGCGGGTGCGACGGTCATCAGACCGACCGCGGCCACGGCCATGGCCAACGCGGTGATCAGGCGATGCAGGGTTTTCGCCATGTCGATCCTTCCAGGGCAGGGAACGCGCCGTGTCGCGGCGCGCACCTCCCAGCTAGGACCACGGCGACGAAACCGACAACCGCCTTTCGAAGGGCCTGGTCGACTTCACAGTTGACGAGTGACACCAGTCACGCGGATGACATCCGCACGAATCGGCCCCGCAACAACCGGCCCGGCCCCCACGTCCACGAACGCCACCGCCGCGCCTTCCTCGGCCAACCGGACCGCGCCGTCGGCCCGCACCCGCGTACCGGGCCGCAGCAGGTGCCGCACCTGCGCCACGCACTCGGCGCTGCCGACCACGACCGACGCCCGCCGCAACTCGGCCTCGGCGCGCGGCGTGCGTTCGTCGGCGTCACCCGGGCCCAGGCCCACCAGCGCCAACCGGCCGCGCGGCAGCACGCGGGCGGCGGCGACGGTCACGCCGGCGCCCTTCACCTTCTCCGCCGCGATCTCCACCCGCCCGCCGCCGGACAGCTCCATCGCGCCGCGCAACGCCGCCGCCTCGGCCACGCTGGGGATGCCGATGGCGAGATCCGCCGGGTTCGGCACCGGGATCACCGCCAGCTCCTCGCCGGGGTAGGACATCAGCGGCGCGGTGGTCGAGTCGTGCCAGAAACCCCAGTCCTCCAACGCGTCCGCGATACCGGGCTCGGCGATCTTGCGGTCCAGCGTGGCGAACGCCCGGATGGCGCGCAGGTCCAGGCCGCGCTCCTCCTCCAGCTGCGCCAACGCCGCCGACACGGCCGACGAGGACACCCCCGTGCTGGACCCGACGCCGACGACGAGCGTGCGCGGCACGACCCGCACCACGTGGTCCTTCGGCGGTCCCTTGGGCACGCGGTCGTCCACCAGCACGGTCCACGCCGTCTCGTGGCCCGCTGCGACCACGTTGTCCGGCAGAGCGGGCAGCGGGAACCCGAGCGGGTTGGCCAGCAGCACCGGCTCACCCAGCCGCATCGCCTCGCCGCACGCGGCCAGGTCGCCCTCCACGGTGGCGTCCAGCAGCTCCACCAGCTCGTCCAGCGGCGAGTCCGCCGACGCCGACGTGGTCACCGCCTGCGTGCCGAGCACGTCGGCGATCCGTTCGGCCAACGCGTCCGCGCCGCCCAGCAGCGCCACGGCGAACCCGCCGTCCACGCACACCACGCCCGGATCGGCACGCTCGTCCCGCAGCAGCGGCGCGACCAGCCGCACGGCCGCCTCCGTGCCGAGGAAGAACACCGCCGACCCCAGCCGCGGCCACAGGGCGCGCAACGCGGGTCCGACCGGCCCGTCCGGCACCACCGCGTCCGGCCCGAGGAACCCGGCCAACTCGACCGCGGCCCGCCGCCCGCGCTCGCCGGCGGCGAACACCCCGATCACGCCTTCCGCCTCCCCCACAGCACGGTCACCGGGTTGGTGGCCAGCAACGTCCCACCGGTCAGCCGCGCGGCGGTCAGCTGGCTGCCCTCGACCTCGTAACCGGCCGCCAGCAGCGCGTCCCGCGCGGGCACCACGCGGTCCAGGTCGGCGGTCGCCACCACGACCCTCCCGGCGCCCGCCTGCACGCACCGGCGCACGACGTCCACGCCACCGCCACCGACGAACACCGCGTCCGGGCGGGGCAGCTCGCCGGCCTCGCTCAGCTCGGCCTCCACCACCCGCACGTCCACGCCGTGCGCGGAGGCGTTGGCGATGATCCGCACGCACTGCACCGGGTCGCGTTCCACCGCGACGACCGCCGCGCCGAGCCGGGCGCACTCCACCCCGATCGCACCGGGACCGGCGCCGACGTCCCAGATCAGCACGCCGGGGCGGGGGGCGAGCCGGGCCAGCACCAGCGCCCGCACCTCGGCGACGGCGATCATGCCGTCGCGGTGCGCGAAATCGTCGTCGGGCAGCGCCCAGCCGTCGGGGGTGGGTGCGAAGTTCTGCTCCGCCAGGCACAGGATCGCGCCCGGTTCGGTCCACGGTCGCGCCACCGCGTCCGCCGGGTCCACAGTGGACAGACCGGTGGCGGATTCGACGACCAGCGTGCGCCGCCACCCGGCCAGGCCGCGGGCCAGTTCGGCGGGGTCGGCGCCGGAGACCACCACGGCGGGCCGTGCGCGGCACACGTTCAGCGCGTGCCGCGAGCCGTGCTCCTCGGCGTCCACGACGGTCACCCCGGCCCAGGAGCGGCCGGCCTCGGTGACGAACCGGTGCAGCGCGACGACGTCCATGTCAGTTGACGCGCTTGTTCTTCTTGGTCCGCGCGGCGGCCGGCCTGCGCGGCGTCGTGCTCGCCTGAACGGTGGTCGGCTTGCGCTTCGCGGCGGCGGCGACCACCGGCTTCGGCTTCGGCTTGGTCTCCGCCTCGGCCGGCGCCGGTTCGACCGGCCTTTCCCCCTCGACCGGCACTGCCGCCTCGACCACCACGTCGGCGACCAGTTCCAGCACCGGCTCGGCCACCGGTTCGACCTTCGGCTTCGGCTGCGCGGTGCGCTTGGTGCGCGCCGTCTCCTGCCAGTCGTGCACCGCCGACCACGCGGCGTGCGACGGCGACTTGGCCACCGCCGACTCCGTGCCCGACACCGACTTCACCACCGGCCGGCTCGCCCGCTTCGACCACTTCGACGGCCGCGCGACCCGGCGCACCGGCTCGTCGCCCTCGACCACCGGGGAACGGCGGCGGGACGCGGGCTGCGCGAGCACCTTGCCGACCAGGAACAGGGTGGTGCGGTAGAGCTTGTGCTCCTTGACGCAGGCCTCCAGCTCGCCCAGCGTGGTCTGCGCGATCGTCTCGTCGGGCAGCGAAACCTTGTAGGCCACCACGATCGGCGTGTCGTCGGCGTAACCGCCGGCGCGCAGCTGATCGACCAGCAGGCCGGTGCGCGCGGCCGACGCGGAGATCGCCATCGTGGTGCCGTGCGCGGCGAACTCCCGGACGTGCTCGGCGGTCTCGGGACCGACCAGCAGCAGCGACTGGGCGACGTCCGAAGTGGTCAGCTCACGGCCGACGGAGGCCGCCGCGGCGGACAGCTGGGACACGCCGGGCACGACGTCGGTCTCCAGACCGAGCCGCTGGCACGCGTCCTGCTGGTCGCGCAGGCCGCCCCACAGCGCCGGGTCGCCCGCGAGCAGCCGCACCACCTTGAGCTTGCCCGCCGACGCCCGCCGGTACACCTCGACCACATCGGACTCGGCGACCCGGGAGAAGTCGACCAGCTCGGCGTCGGGGCGGGCGTGCTCACGCACGCACTCGGCCTCCACGACGCTGGGCGCCCACAGCACGACGTCGGCCTCGGCTATCCGCTTCGCGCCGCGCACGGTGATGAGATCGGCGGCGCCGGGACCGGCACCCACGAAGGAGACCCGACCAGTCATCACAACTGCTCCCCACGACGTGTTCGGCTTGCTGGGCCAGGACCGTACCGCGCGAGCACGATCCACTAACGAGTGGCCTCGCACCGAACCGGCCCGGTCGCGCACGCCCGGACGAAGCGGGTGACGACCTCCGGTGCGGACGCCGGGTGCGTGTGCAGGTACGAAGCGTGCACGCGGCCGAGCACGAAACCCTCGGCCACCGGGCGCAGGTCGTGGCCGCGCCACTGCCAGGCCGGTTTCGCGCCGTGCGGGACGCTGAGCGCGGTGCGGTGGAACTCGTGGCCGGTGATCCGGGTGCCCGCGCGGGCCAGCACCGAGTCCTGCGGTGCGACGGCGTCGCGGTAGCCGAGGGTGAGGCGGGGTGTCATCGCGCCGTCCGCGTCGATCACGCCGCACATCGGCGCGCCGTCCAGGGATTTCGCCAGGTACAGCAGGCCGCCGCACTCGGCGTGCACGGGCGCGCCGCCGCGGGCCAGGGCGGTGACGGCGGCGCGCAGCTTCTCGTTGGCGGACAGCTCGGCGGCGTGCTGCTCGGGGAACCCGCCGGGCAGCACCAGGCCGGCCGTGCCGTCGGGGAGGGCCTCGTCGCGCAGCGGGTCGACCACGACGACGTCCGCGCCCGCCGCCTCCAGCAGTTCGACCTGCTCGGCATAGCCGAAGGTGAACGCCGCGCCGCCCGCGACGGCGATCGTCGGCGTGCCCGTGACCGCCTCGACCTCGGCGTGCGGGTTCCACGTGGGCACGGCCATGGCGGGCACCTCGGCGGCGAGCCGGCGCACCGCGTCCAGGTCGACGTGCCGGGCGACCGCTTCGGCGATGGCGTCCACGGCGGCGGTGGCGGCCGGTCCGTGCTCGGCGGCGGTGACCAGGCCGAGGTGCCGGGACGGCAGCGCGAACCGGTCGTCGCGCGGCAGCACGCCGAGCACTTCCAGGCCGACCTCGGCGCACGCGCCGCGCAGCACGTGCTCGTGCCGGGCGGAACCGACCTGGTTGAGCACCACCCCGCCGAGCCGCACGGTCGGGTCGTAGCCGCGGAACCCGTGCAGCAGGGCGGCCAGGCTGCGGCTCTGGCCGCGGGCGTCGACCACGAACAGCACGGGCGCGGACAGCAGCTTGGCGACGTGCGCGGTGGACCCGATGCCCTCGGTGTCCACCCGCCCGTCGAACAGGCCCATCACGCCTTCCACCACGGCCAGGTCGCAGCCGCGGGCGCCGTGCGCGAACAGGCTCGCCACCCGGTGCTCGCCGACCATGACCGGGTCGAGGTTGCGGCCCGGCTGGCCGGTGGCCACCGAGTGGTAGCCGGGGTCGATGTAGTCCGGGCCGACCTTGAACGGGGCGACCTTGTCGCCCGCGCGGCGCAGCGCCGCCATCAGGCCGGTGGCCACGGTGGTCTTGCCGCTGCCCGACGCGGGCGCGGCGACCACCAGCCGGTTCACCACTCGATCCCCTTCTGCCCCTTCTGGCCCGCGTCCATCGGGTGCTTGACCTTGGTCATCTCCACCACCAGGTCGGCGGCCTCGACGAGCTTCTCCGGCGCGTACCGGCCGGTGATCACCACGTGCTGGTGGCCGGGCCGGTCGCGCAGAGTTTGCACGACCTCGTCCACGTCCACCCAACCCCAGTGCATCGGATAGGTGAATTCGTCCAGCACGTACAGGCCGTGCTGCCCGCTCGCCAGCCGGCGGGAGATCTCCTGCCAGCCCTCGCGCGCAGCGGCGGCGTGGTCGTCCTCGGTGCCCTGCTTGCGGGTCCAGGACCAGCCCTCGCCCATCTTGTGCCACTCGACCGGGCCGCCTTCGCCGGTCTGCTCGTGCAGCCGGCCCAGCGCGCGGAACGCCGACTCCTCGCCGACCTTCCACTTCGCCGATTTCACGAACTGGAAGACGCCGATGGACCAGCCCTGGTTCCAGCCGCGCAGGGCGAGACCGAACGCGGCGGTCGACTTGCCCTTCATCTCGCCGGTGTGCAGCACGACCAGCGGCCGGTTGCGGCGCTGCCTGGTGCTCAGGCCGTCGTTCGGGACGACGGCCGGTTGACCTTGGGGCATTTCGACGCTCCTACGCGGCTCGTGCGGCGCGCACGACGCCGGCGACCTGGTCGGCGGACAGTTCTTCCAGGCGCAGGCACGCCGCTTCCAGCGCGCCGGCCACCCGTGCGGCCAAGCCGAGCCGGACCGGGCCGTGCTCGCAGTCGACCACGACCGACGCCACCCGGTCGGCGGCCAGCAGCCCGGCCGCGCGCAGCGCGTCACGCATCGGGTCACCGCCCGTGCCGGTGGCCGTCGCCCGGCCGTCGGTGAGCAGCACCAGCAGCGGACGGCGGCGCGGGTCGCGGACCCGTTCGGTCTCCAGCACGCGGCGGGCGCGGAGCAGACCGTCGGCCAACGGGGTCCGGCCGCCGGTGCGCAGGTCGCGCAGCCGGGCCGCGGCCGCGTCCACCGAGTTCGTGGGCGGCAGGGCGACGTGGGCCTCCCGGCCCCGGAACGTCACCACGCCGACCTTGTCGCGCCGCTGGTAGGCGTCGCGCAGCAGGGAGATCACCGCGCCGCTGACCGCCGACATGCGCTGCCGGGCGGCCATGGAGCCGGACGCGTCGACCACGAACAGCACGAGGTTGCCCTCCTTGCCCTCGCGCACGGACAGCCGCAGGTCCGCCCCGCGCAACTCCAGGCCGGGACCGCTGCGTCCCCGCGCGGTCTGGTGCGGCGCCGCCGCGCCCAGCGTGCCGATCAGGTGCAGGCCCGCGCCGTCCACAGTGGACGACCGGACCACCCGCCCGGTGCGGGCACGGGCGCGCGACCGCTTGCCCGGCGCACCCTCGCCGACCCCTGGGACCTGCAACAACCGGGCGCGGAACGGGGGCGCCGGCGCGTGCGACCGTTCGGCCGAACCGGACCCCTTACCGTCCGGAGTGGACTCCGACGGCTCACCGGGCAACGACGAACCACCATCATCGTCCGGACCCTCCGGCCCTTCCGGACCGTCGGGCCCGTCCGGTCCTTCCGGGCCGTCCTCGGGTTCCTGAGCGGCTTCCGCGCCCTGCCGCATGGCGTCGTCGAGCTGCTCCTCCTCCAGCCCCGGCTCGTCGAACGGGTCGCGGCGCTTGCGGTGCGGCAACGCCAGCCGGACCGCCGCCTCCACGTCCTGCTCGGCCACCTCGGCGACACCGCGCCAGGCGGCGTGCGCGGTGGCGGTGCGGGCGACCACCAGGTCCGCGCGCATCCCGTCCACCTCGAACGCCGCGCAGATCCCGGCGATGCGGCGCAGTTCAGAATCGGGCAGCACCACGTCCTTCAACCGGTCGCGAGCGGCGACGATCCGCCGCGCCAGCTCCGCGTCCTCGCCCTCCCAGCGGGCGGCGAACCCCTCGGGGTCGGCTTCGTAGGCCAACCGCCGCCGCACGACCTCGGCGCGGGTCGGCACGTCCCGGGCGGCACGGACCGCGACCGTGAGGCCGAAGCGGTCCAGCAGCTGGGGGCGCAACTCGCCCTCCTCCGGGTTCATGGTGCCCACCAGGAGGAACGATGCGGCGTGCGACACGGATACGCCTTCACGCTCGACGTGCGCGCGGCCCATGGCGGCGGCGTCGAGCAGCAGGTCCACGAGGTGGTCGTGCAGCAGGTTCACTTCGTCCACGTACAGCACGCCCCGGTGCGCGGCGGCCAGCAGACCCGGCTGGTAGGCGCGGACGCCTTCGGTGAGCGCGCGTTCCAGGTCGAGCGAGCCGATCAACCGGTCCTCGGTCGCGCCGACCGGCAGCTCCACCAGCCGGGCCGCGCGCCGTTCCGAACCGTGGCCGTGCGGCCCGTCCGGGCAGTCGGTCGACACCGCCGGGTCGCAGCCGAACCGGCAGCCCGGCACCACGTCCAGCCCGGGGAGCAGCGCGGCGAGCGCGCGGACCACGGTCGACTTCGCGGTCCCCTTCTCACCTCGGACGAGCACCCCGCCGATACCGGGGTGCACGGCGTTGAGCAGCAGAGCAGTGCGGAGGTCGTCATGTCCGACGACAGCGGAAAAGGGGAAACGCGCGCCCATGCGGCGGTGTCCTTCCTCGGGTGTCCACGCCCGTGTCCGGTCGATGAGTCGGGGGTCGAGTTCCTGACTCCCGGATCCCAAGGCCCGGTCACAGTGGCGGGACCGTGCCGGATTCGCACCGGCTTCCTCGCGCACCCCCTCTACAGCCTGGGCATCGTCGCACTTCGATCGACAGGCTCCAAGTCCTCGGTCAGCCCGCTGGGGTGAACGTGATCACCCTCTCGTCCCGAGACGGGTGCGGCCCGCGGTGGTCCCCTAGCTCCACCACCACGCTCAACGGCGCCCGGAACGACAGCAGCCCCAGCATCGGCGGCGGTTCGGTCGAGGCCAGGCGCAGGTTCGGGAACCGCCGCGCGGTCTCCCGCAGCACCACCTCCGCCTCCAGCCGGGCCAGGCCCGCACCGAGGCAGAAGTGCCTGCCGTAGCCGAACGCCAGGTGCTTGCGGGCGTTCGGCCGGGCCGGGCAGAACCGCTCAGGCTCACCGAACACCTCCGGGTCGGACCCACTGCCCGCGAGCATCAGCAGCAACGGCGCGCCCGCCGGGATGTCCACACCGGAGAGGGTGACCGGCTCGGCGGTGATCCGCCGCCACGTGTTCACCGGCGGATCCCGCCGCAGCACCTCTTCCACACACGCCGCGGCCATACCGGGTTCGCGCAACCTGGACCACAGACCGTGCCGCAGCACCGCGTGGAACGCCGCGCACAGCAGCTGGGTCGTCGTCTCCTGCCCCGCGATCAGCAGGAAGTAGCAGAGCCCGGCCGCGTCCCGGATCGGCACGTCCTGCGCCCGCAACGCGCCGAACAGGTCGTCACCGCGCGGGTCGGCGGCCTTGATCCGGGCGGTCAACCACTGGTGGAACGCGGCAGCGGGCCCGGCCAGCTCGTGCTGCCGCTGCACCGTCACATCACCCCAGAACAGCTCCAACGACGCCGTGCTCCACGCCTTCAAAGCCTCGACGTCCACATCCCTTATCCCCATGACCTCCAGCAGCACGATCGCCGGCAGGTCGCGGGCCAACGCCGGGTGCAGGTCGGCCCCACCACCGCTCAGCCGCTCCAGCCGCTCCTCGGTCAACTGCGCGATCCGCGGCGCCATCGCCGCGACCCGCGCCGGCGTGAGGAACCGGGCGACCAGTCGCCGCAGGTCGGCGTGCGTGTCGGTGCCGTTGTTGGCCAACGTCGGCGGCAGCGAGAACCCCGCGCGGGCCAGCACCCGCAGCACCGGGCCGGGAATCGGCACCACCGCGGTCAACGCGTTGTCCGGGTGGAACCGGCGCGGGTCGGCCAGCACGGCGCGCACGTCGTCGTAGCGGCTGACCAGCCACAACCCGGTGCGCTCGTCCCGGTGGACCGGCGCGTCCTCCCGCAACGAGCGCAGGTCGGCCGGCCCTGGCTGGAAGAGGTCCACGCCGGCACGGTAGCGGCCGGATGCGACACTGCCGGCGTGAGTGTGCGCACAGGTGAATCGGTGTTCGACTGGATCGACACGCGTGCCGAAGCCCGCGCGAAAGCCGGTCTGGCGCGCCGGCTGCGGCCCCGCCCGGCCGACTCGACGAACCTCGACCTGGCGTCGAACGACTACCTCGGCCTGGCCCGCGACAAGCGGGTGACCGGCGCCGCCGCGGCCGCCTCCCTGCGCTGGGGCGCGGGATCGACCGGGTCGCGGCTGGTCACCGGCTCCACCGACCTGCACACCGAACTGGAGTACGAACTCGCGAACTTCTGCGGCGCGCAGTCGGCGCTGGTGTTCTCGTCGGGCTACGCGGCCAACCTCGGCGCGCTGACCGCGTTGTCCGGTCCGGGCACCGCGATCGTGGCCGACCAGCACATCCACGCCTCCCTGATCGACGGCACCCGGCTGTCCAAAGCGGACGTGGTGGTGGCCGGGCACTGCGACGTCCCGCAGGTCACGCACGCCCTGTCCACGCGCGGCAAGCGGCGGGCGCTGGTCGTCACCGACTCGGTGTTCTCCGTGGACGGCGACCTCGCGCCGCTGGCCGAACTGGCCGCCGCCTGCCGTGAGCACGACGCCGCGCTGATCGTGGACGACGCGCACGGCCTCGGTGTCCTCGGCGACGGCGGACGCGGCTCGGTGCACGCGGCGGGCCTGGCGAAGGCACCCGATGTGGTGACCACGGTGACGCTGTCCAAATCGCTCGGCGCGCAGGGCGGCGCGGTGCTCGGTCCCAGCCGGGTGATCAGGCACCTGATCGACACCGCGCGCACGTTCATCTTCGACACCGGGCTCTCCCCCGCCAGCACGGCGGCGTCACTGGCCGCGTTGAAGGTGCTGCGGGAGGAGCCGGAACGGCCCGCGCGCGCCCGGGAGGTCGCTCAGGACCTCGCGTTCCGGTTGAAGGAGGCCGGGTTGCGGGTCAGCACGCCGACCGCGGCGGTCGTGTCGGTGCAGGCCCCGTCAGCCGAGGCGGCGTTCGACTGGGCCGAGGCGTGCCGCGCCCAGGGCGTGCTCGTCGGCTGCTTCCGGCCGCCGTCGGTGCCCGACCGGATCTCCCGGCTGCGGCTCACCGCCCGCGCCGACCTGTCCGAGGGCGAGGTCGAAAGGGCCGTGCGGGTGATCACGGAGACCGGCGCATCGGCAGGTGCGGTATCCCGTCGTCCATGAACTCCGGGCCTTGCGGCTCGAACCCGAACGAGGCGTAGAAGTCGGCCACGTAGGTCTGCGCGTCCAGCACGCACGCCACCTGGCCCACCTCGGCCAGCGCCGCCTCCATCAGCCGACGGCTGTAACCGCGACCGCGGGCGGCGCGGGCCGTGCAGACCCGGCCGATGCGGAACGTCCCGTCGGGCTCCTCCAACAACCGCAGGTACGCCTCCGGTCGGTCGGAACCATCCCCCTCCAGCCAGAAGTGCCGGGTGCCCGGCTCCAGGTCACGGCCGTCCAGCTCCGGGTAGACGACGTTCTGCTCCACCACGAACACCTCGCAGCGCAGCTTGAGCACGGCGTAGAGCTGGTCGGTCGTCAAATCGGCCGACCACTGCCGGCGCAGCGTCGCCGGGTACTGGTGTGAGCGCACCCGACTTTGGTACCACAGTCTCAGATTCGGTCCCGGTACCGGCTCAGCCGGGTGTAGACGCCGGGCTGGTCGGGTCGCGCGCAGCCGCGACCGTAGGAGACGACGCCCACCAACTCGCCGGCCACGGTGAGCGGGCCGCCGGAGTCGCCCTCGCAGGCGTCCTTGCCGCCCTCCGGGTAGCCCGCGCACAGCATCCCGCCCGGCCGGTAGTCGGGGATGTCGGCGGCGCACTCGGCGTCCGTGCGGATCGGCACCTCGACCTCGTGCAGCGTCCGGCTCGGCGCGCGCAGCTCACCGGTCCGGCCCCAGCCGTAGACCTTCGCCGCGCCCGGCCCGGCGTCGGCGATCCGGATCGGCCGGTACGGCAGCGCGGCGGCGAGGGTCAGCGTGGCCACGTCGTGCCCGGCGGACACGTCGGTGAAGTCCGGGTGCCGCCAGATCGCGGCGACCTGCACCGCGCGACCGGCCCCGGTGTCGAGCCTGGCGCGACCGGCGACCGCGGTCAGGTCGGCCGGCGGCCGGTCCCGGACGCCGAAGGCGGTGCGCTCGACCGTGCAGTGCGCGGCGGTGACGACCTTGTCCGGGGCGATCAGCGCGCCGCCGCAGAAGAAGTTGCCCGCCGCGTCGAACAGCGCCACCGCCCACGGCGTCACGGGCGCCTCCCGTCCGCCCACGATCGCGTTCGCGGGCAGCGCGGACAGGACCAGCACGAGGACGGCGAAGACCGGCGCGCTGATGCGCATGGAGCACCTTTCTACGACGTGTGGCCGAACGGGCACCGACCGTAGCGGAACGGCGCATCGCGTGTCAGCGGGGTATCGAAACCGTAAAATCTGTTGTTACGATGCTTTGGTACCGAAGATTCAACGGCCAGTGAGGCAGATCACGACAATCTGTCCGGATCACGAGGGGGGTTCCCATGCACCTGGACTTCACCCAGCTCCCGGCGTTCCTGATCGCGTGCGCGGTGGTCGTGCTGACGCCGGGCGTGGACGCCTTCCTCCTGCTGCGCACCTCGATGCGGTCCGGCACCCGAGCCGGAATGCTCGCGTTGGCCGGTATCCACACCGCGGCCTTCGTGCAGGTGGCGCTGGTGATCTCGGGCCTGGGCGTGGTGATCGCCCGCTACCCGACCGTGCTGACCGGCCTGCGCTGGATCGGCGCGGCGTACCTGCTCTACCTGGCGGTGTCGATCACGCGCGGGCTGCTGCGGCGCTCCTCCGGCGAGGCGGTGGCGGTCGCGCCCCGGCCGTTCCGGCAGGGGTTCCTGACCAACATCACCAACCCGAAGATGCTGCTGTTCTCGCTGGCGTTCCTGCCGCAGTTCATCGGCGACGGCGACCCGGCGTTCCAGCTCGGGATGCTGGCCGCGGTGTTCCTCGGGCTGGCCGCGCTGTGGGAGCTGACGATCGTGGTGGCCGCGGCGCGCGTCGCCGGGTCGCTGCGCCGTCCCGGCGTGACCACGGCGTTGGACGCGGTGTGCGCGGCGGTGTTCCTGACCATGTCGATCGGGCTCGTGCTCTAGCCCCGAAGCCCGGTGTGCGGACCCCCGAGGCCCGAGGGTCCGCACACCGCTCAAGTCAGCTGCCCACCTGCTCCTCAAGCGCGGCGTAGTAGACCGCGATCTTGCTGTAGATGCCCGGCTTGTCCTTCCGGGCACAACCTTCACCCCACGAGGTGACACCGATCAGCTTCCCGCCGGCCACGAACGGGCCGCCGGAATCACCCTGACAGGTGTCCACGCCGCCCTCCGGGAAGCCGGCGCACGTCATCTCCTCCGCGTCGTACTGGAGGTAGGCCTCGAGGCAGTCGGCGTCCGCCATCACCGGCACGGTCGCGCCCATCAGGTACCGGGACGTCGCGCCCTGCTCGCTCGTCCGCCCCCAGCCCAGCACCAGACCGTTCGTGCCCGGCACGTAGAGCTCGTCGTCGTCCGGACCGGCGAGCGGCAGCGGCTTGCCGTCCACCTCGTCGCGCAACGTCAGCACCGCGACGTCCGCGCCCTGGTCCGCCGCCAGGAACTCGGGGTGGATCCAGATGTCGGCGAGCCGCACGACCTGGCCTTCGTTGCTCGTCTTGTCCTCGCGGCCCACCACGACCCGTGTGTTCTTGAGCGTCCGACCGGTCGCGCAGTGGGCGGCGGTGACCACCTTGGTCGGCGCCACCAGCGTGCCGCCGCAGAACTGGAACCCGTTGGAGTCCGCCAGGTACACCATCCACGGGTGCTCCTCGATCGACACCCGTTCACCACCCACCACACGGCCGTCCACGCGTTGCTCCGCCGTGGCGGTACCCGCGAGAGCCATCAACAACGTCATCAACAACGCGGCAAGCCGCATCGCCCCTCCTCCTGATCAAAGGCGTCAGGAGGAGGTTAGCCAGAACAGCCGAATCCGCTGAGCCAATCAGCCTAGTTCGCCCCGGTGAACTTCTCCCGCACCTTGCCCGCCGCGCCCGCCAGCACGTCGCCGAACTCGTTGAACACCTTCATCAGCGGGTCCTCGGACTGGGACGCGGACTCCTTGTAGGAGCGGGCCGCCGACTTGATGTCCTCGGTGAACGACCCGGTCGGGCGATCGTCTTCGCGCCGCGGGTACTCACCGGTCAGGATGGCGCGGTAGTCCTCGCTCGCCGCCCACTTCTGCAGCTCCGCGGCGCGCACCACGGCCAGCGGGTGCGTCAGCGGCCACGTCTTGATGAGCTTGAGCACGCTGTCGCGCACGTCGTCGACCTGCTCGTACTCCTTGGCCTGCTTCAGGAACTCGGTCGTGTCGACCTGGGTGAGGTCCATGCCGCCCGCCATGGCCACGTGCACGCGCAGCGCGGCGGACGGGTCCTGCACGCACAGCAGGCCGGCGCGGTCGCAGGTCAGCTCCGTCTTGCGGTACCACTCGCACAGCGCCGCGATGACCGCGCGGATCGCCCAGTAGCCGACCGGCATCCAGCCCAGGCCGTACTGCAACTGCATCAGCCGTTGCAGGATCGTCTGGTAGAGCGCGTGACCGGACAGCACGTGCCCCATCTCGTGCCCGATCGCGAACCGCAGCCCCTCCGCGTCCAGCAGGTCGATCAGACCCGTGGTCAGCACGATGAACGGCTTGTCGATGCCCAACGTCATGGCGTTCGGCACCGGGTCGCGGCGCACGAACAGCTCCGGAACCGGGTCCACGTCCAGCGTCGCCGCCGTCTCCAGCCGGAGCCGATCCAGCTCCGGGTACTGCTTCGGGCCCACCCTGATGCTCGACGCCAGGTAGCCCAACCGCTCACCCCGCTCGGTGAACGCACCCGCCACCGCCTGCAACACGGGGCCGATCCCCGGCACCGCGCGCAAGACCGCCAACGCCCCCCTGTCGACCGGGTGCTCGTACGCCCGCGGGCTGATGCCGGGGAATCGCACACGCGCGGTCGACCGTTCGATCTCCTCGCTGCTCATACATCCACAGTGCCACGACCCGCCACCCGCCTCTCCCCTAATGGACGAATCGGCGTGCACACTGACCGGGTGAACGCAGACGTGCTCGGCACCGACTACGCAACCCGCACGCTGCCCCTGGGTGGCGGGGACACCACCGCCACCCTGGTCCGGCGCCGCGCGCAGCCCGCCACCCGCGGCGCGGTGCTGTACGTGCACGGCTTCGCGGACTACTTCTTCCAGCGCCACGTCGCCGAGCACTTCACCGCGCGCGGCTTCGACTTCTACGCCATCGACCTGCGCGCGTACGGCCGGTCCCTCAAGCCCGGCCAGGTCGCCAACTACGTGACCGACCTGGCCGAGCACTTCGAGGAGCTCGACGCGGCGGTGCGGGTGATCCGCGAGGAGGACGGCCACCGCCACCTGATCGTGATGGGTCACTCGACCGGTGGTCTGATCACCAGTCTGTGGGCGCACGACCGGCGTTCGGACAACGTGCTGGACGCGTTGGTGCTCAACAGCCCTTGGCTCGACCTCGCCGAACCGTGGCTGCTGCGGACCGTCGGCACGGCGGTGATCCGCGGTGTCGGCCGGTTCGTGCCGCGACTGGTGCTCAAGCCCGGTATGGGCCCGGTGTACGGCGAGAGCATCCACCGCGACCACCACGGCGAGTGGGATTTCGACACGACGTGGAAGCCCCTGGAGGCGTTCCCGGTGCACGCCGGGTGGCTGCGCGCGATCCGCCGCGGCCACGCCAGGGTGCACCGCGGTCTGGACGTCCGGGTGCCCGTCCTGCTGCTCCGCTCGGCCCGCAGCCTCCTGCACGCCAAGCGGTGGACACCCGAGACGATGACCGTGGACACCGTGCTGGACGTGGAGCACATGCGGCGGTGGGCGCCGAAGATCGGCGGGAAGGTGTCGATCGTGACCGTCGAGGGCGGCATGCACGACCTGTTCCTGTCCGCCGAATCGGTGCGCAGGCGGGCGCTGGCCGAGGTCGACGAGTTCCTGGACCTCGTGTGACACGCACCGCGAATCCTCGGTGAACAACCGATCGGTCTAGCGCCATGCACCCGGCGCGGGGAGATCATGGACTCCGGGAGGTTCGCCATGGCCGAGGACTTCAACCGGTACTGCGACCTGACCATGCGGGGCGGGACGACCAGTGGTGTCGTCTACCCGTGGGCGGTCGTGGAGTTGGCCGGGCACTACCGCTTCCGGTCGTTGGGTGGTTCCTCGGTGGGGGCCATCGGCGCCGCGTTCACCGCCGCCGCCGAGAAGGGGCGCGACCAGGACGGCTTCCGCAAGCTCAAGGAGATCATCGACTGGTTCGCCGCGCCGGGCTGGCGGATGGCGCAGCTGTTCCAACCCAGCGAGCACACCCGCAAGCTGTACCGGATCGTGGCGGCCTCGATGCAACGCCGCGACTCGACCGGCCGCAGCGCGTTGACCTGCATGTTGCTGGCCTTGTTGGGTGCGATCGGGTGGCGGGCGCGGGTGTTCCTCGCGCTGGCGTCGGCGTTGTGGCTCGTCGGGCCGACGCTCTGGTTTCACACGATCGAGTGGGGCGCCACGCCTGCGTGGGTGTTGATCGGGCTCACGGTCGTGGTGCTGATCGGCGTGCCGGGGATCGTGCTGAGAGTGCTGCCGAACGGCCGGGACGCGTGGCTGCGGCGGATCGGCACCGCGCTGCTGCTCGTCGTCCCGCTCATCCCGGTCGCGGCGAGCACGCGGTGGACGGCGCAGAGCCTGGCGAGCGCGGCCACCGCGGCGGTGTGGTGGCTGGTGCTCGGGTTCGCGTTCGTCAGCGCGGTCGCGGTCACGTACGGCCTGGGCGCCAAGCGCTTCCTGGACCGGATGGCCACCACCGTCCACTTCGGACTCATACCGGGCACGGGCGGGTTCGAGCCGAGCTTCTGGGACCGCCGCTGCGGGGTGCCCGCGTCGACCGGTGTGCCGCCGTTGAGCGACTGGATCGCGGACCGGTTGGACGACCTGTCCGGGACCGCGGACCTCACGTTCGCCGACCTGACCACGAACCTTGTCCTGATGACCACGGACCTGTCCGAGGGCCGCCCCTACCGGCTGCCGTTCACCGAACCGCTCGACGCGTGGCTGTTCTGCCCGACGTGCCTGAGGAACGTGCTGCCACGACGCACCGTCGACAAGCTCGGCAACAACGCCACGGAGCACCGCTGCCCGCTCCACCCCGATCAGAACGTCCACGCGTTGCCGGAGAACCTGCCGGTCGCGCTGGCTGTGCGGATGAGCATGCCGTTGCCGGGCCTGATCGCCGCGGTGCCGCTGGTGCGCGCCGAACCGGAGCCGCGCGTGCACTGGTTCTCCGACGGCGGCATCACCAGCAACTTCCCGATCCACTTCTTCGACAACCTGCTGCCGCGCTGGCCGACGTTCGGCCTGAGCCTCCAGTCCTACCCACCGGGCGACGACCGGGACGTCTGGCTGCCCGAGCAGGACGCGTCCACCGCCGGCACACCGTGGCGCGGCATCGGCCTGGTGCAGCACTTCGCGTCGGCGATCCTCGACACCATGCTCGGCTGGCGCGACACCATGCAGTCCGCCCTGCCCGGCTACCGCGGCCGCATCGCGCACGTCCGCGTCGGCGCACTGGAGGGCGGCACGAACCTGTTCATGCGCCCGGAGACGATCCTCGCCCTGGCCGAACGCGGCGCGGAAGCAGGACGCCTGCTGCGCACCCGCTTCACCGAGGACAACGCCACCAAAACCGACCGCTACCGCTGGATCCGGATGCGACTGGCCATGCGCGAGTACCAACAACTCGCCGCCCAAGCCGACGAACGCGCCGACCTGTACCGCGACCTCACCGCCCACTACCGGATACCGGCGGACCTGCACGACTGGTTCACCACATCGCCGACCAGCACCGACCCGCACGCGAGGGAGATCGGTCTCACCCTGGACGCGCTGGGCACCGTGCCCGACGGTCCGTTCGACGGCGAGCCACCCGTAGACCCCGACCTGCGCCTGATCCCACCGGAATGACCGACCGGGTACCGACTTTCAGGCCGCTGTGCCGACCGGTGGTCGGTGCAGAAGATTCCGCCTCGGCCGCTGCGCCGGATCGACATGACGCGGCGGAACGAACGCCGGCACACCACCCGTCATCGTGATCGACCACCCGCCGCACTGAGATAGTGGTCACCGTCGAGCGGGAAAGGCGTGCCGCGTACCGGATTCAGACCTTGCGGCCCACTCCGGCGTAGGCGCTGATGAAGGCGTCGTCGGAGTCCGGCCGCCATTCGGCCAGCGGCACGACGCCGGGTTCCACGACCTCCATCCCGGTGAAGAAGGCGGCGATCTCCTCGCCCGTCCGGAGCACCAGCGGGCTGTCGGTGCGGCGGTAGATGGCGTTGACCTGCTCGCCGCTCTGCAGCCCTTCCTGCGACACGCCGTCCCAGCTGCCGTGCGAGATGGCCAGGAAACTGCCGGGTGCCATCTCCTCGCGGTACCGGGCGATCGCCTTGTGCGGCTCGTCGGCGTCGGGCACGAAGTGCAGCACGGCGACCATCAGCAGGCCGATGGGCCGGTCGAAGTCGAGCATCGCGCGGACCTCGGCGTCGGCCAGCACGGACTCCGGGTCGCGCAGGTCGGCCTGGATCGCGATGGCGGCCGGGTTGTCCGCCAGCAGCGCGGTGCTGTGGGCGACCGCGACCGGCTCGACGTCGGCGTACACGACGCGCGCCTGCGGGTTGGTCTGCTGGGCGATCTCGTGCACGTTGCCGACGGTCGGGATACCCGACCCCAGGTCGAGGAACTGGTCGATGCCCTGCGACAGCAGGTACCGCACCGCCCGGCGGAGGAACGACCGGTTCGCCCGCGCCGCGCCGGACATGCCGGGGAAGATCTGCTCCACCGACTTGGCCGCCTCGCGGTCGACCGCGAAGTTGTGCGACCCACCCAGGTAGTAGTCGTACATCCGGGCCGCGCTCGGCCGGTCCAGGTCCACCGAGGACGGGACCCAGCTCGCCTGCTCCATGCGCACATCTCCTCGTCAGTAGACGGCGTGATCGTTCCGGTGTCACAAACCGGACACAACCCCCCGAATGGGCGCTCGTGCCGGCCCTGGCGCACGCGCGAACGGCTGACCTGCGGTCCGAGGCGTTGACGCGGACAGCCGGACGATGAGGTCACTCAAGTCGCTCATGATCACCACTGTGGTCTTTCTCCACGTCCGCCGCGCAGCCCCAACAGCCACAGAACACCGCTCGCTCAGGGCGAACACACACCGGAAACAATCACGCACTCATCTTGGTTGAGCCAGTCAGACTCAACTTTGGAGGGATCATGGGCGAGACGTTGGCGCTGCCGGTGCTGCCGCTGGACGACGTGGTCGTGCTGCCGGGCATGGTCGTCCCGATCCGGCTCTCCGGCTCGGACGCCACCGCCGAGGCCCGCGCCGCGATCGAGGCCGCGACGGCCGCGGGCGAGGTGTCCGGTGGACCGTCGAAGGTGTTGCTGGTGCCCCGGCTGGACGGCAAGTACGCGAAGGTCGGCACGCTGGCGCTGATCGAGCAGGTCGGCAGGCTCTCCGGCGGCGAGCGCGCGGCCGTGGTGCGCGGCACGGAGCGGGTCCGCATCGGCACCGGCACGACCGGGCCCGGTGCGGCGTTGTGGGTCGAGGCCACGGTGGCGGACGAGTCGCCGGTGGACGACCACACCCGTGAGCTGGCCCGCGAGTACCGCGCGCTGGTCACCACGATCCTCCAGCAGCGCGGCGCGTGGCAGGTGGTCGACTCGGTGCAGCAGGTGGACGAGCCGTCCGCGCTGGCCGACCTCGCCGGGTACGCGTCGTACCTGAGCGAGGAGCAGAAGGTCTGGCTGCTGGAGACCAGCGACGTGACGCAGCGGCTGGAGAAGCTGCTGGAGTGGGGCCGCGAGTACCTGACCGAGCTGGACGTGGCCGAGACGATCCGCAAGGACGTCAAGGAGGGCGTGGAGAAGCAGCAGCGGGAGTTCCTGCTGCGCCAACAGCTGGCCGCGATCCGCAAGGAACTGGCCGAGCTGGACGGCAAGCCGGCCACCGAGGAGCAGGACTACCGGGCCCGGGTCGAGGGCGCGGAGCTGCCGGAGAACGTGCGCAAGGCGGCGTTGGCCGAGGTCGACAAGCTGGAGCGGACGTCGGAGCAGTCGCCCGAAGTCGGCTGGATCAGGACCTGGCTGGACACGGTGCTGGAGATGCCGTGGAACGAGCGCACCGAGGAGTCGTACGACATCACCGGCGCGCGGGCCGTCCTGGACGCGGACCACGCCGGTCTGGACGACGTGAAGGAGCGCATCACCGAGTACCTGGCAGTACGCCGCCGCCGGGCCGATCGCGGTCTGGGAGTCGTCGGCGGACGGCGTTCCGGCGCGGTGCTCGCCCTCGTCGGCCCGCCCGGCGTCGGCAAGACCTCGCTGGGCGAATCGGTCGCCCGAGCCATGGGCCGCAAGTTCGTCCGAGTCGCCTTGGGCGGCGTGCGCGACGAGGCGGAGATCCGCGGTCACCGGCGCACCTACGTCGGCGCGCTCCCCGGTCGGATCGTCCGCGCCATCTCCGAAGCCGGCTCGATGAACCCGGTCGTCCTACTGGACGAGATCGACAAGGTAGGCGCGGACTACCGCGGCGACCCGACCGCCGCCCTGCTGGAGGTCCTGGACCCGGCGCAGAACCACACGTTCCGCGACCACTACCTGGAGGTCGAACTGGACCTGTCCGACGTGGTGTTCCTGGCCACGGCGAACGTCCTCGACTCCATCCCCGGCCCACTGCTGGACCGGATGGAACTGGTCCAACTGGACGGCTACACCGAGGACGAGAAGGTCGTCATCGGCCGCGACCACCTGCTGCCACGCCAGGTCGAACGGGCCGGGCTCACGCCAGAGGACGTCACGATCACCGAGGCGTCGCTGCGCAAACTGGCCGGCGAGTACACCCGAGAGGCGGGCGTGCGGCAGCTCGAACGTTCCCTGGCGCGAGTCCTGCGCAAGGTGACGGCCAAGGTGGCACTGGGCGAAACCGAACTGCCGGTCACGGTCGACGTGCCCGACCTGCGCAGCTACCTCGGCTCGCCCAAGCACACACCGGAATCCGCGGAACGCACGGCAGTACCGGGCGTGGCGACGGGCCTGGCAGTCACCGGCGCAGGCGGCGACGTGCTGTTCGTCGAGGCGTCGCTGGCATCCTCAGGCACCGGGTCCAACGGCGTCACGCTGACCGGCCAACTCGGCGACGTGATGAAGGAGTCGGCGCAGATCGCCTTGTCCTACCTGCGCTCAAACGACACCCGTGCCGAAAAGCTGGCGGACCGCGGCGTGCACATCCACGTGCCGGCAGGCGCGGTGCCGAAGGACGGCCCATCGGCCGGCGTGACGATGACGACGGCATTGGCATCACTCCTGTCCGGCCGTCCCGTGCGGGCGGACGTGGCGATGACCGGCGAGGTGTCACTGACCGGACGGGTGCTGCCGATCGGCGGCGTCAAGCAAAAGCTGCTGGCCGCACACCGCGCAGGCATCACGACGGTACTGCTGCCACAACGCAACGAGCCCGACCTCGACGACGTGCCCGAGTCGGTCCTGGCGGAACTGACCGTCCACCTGGTCGCCGACGTGCAAGAGGCACTGGAGTTGGCATTGGAGCCCGCCGAGGCAGCCGGCCCGGAAGTAACCACAACCGTCGCAGCCTGATCCTCGCGGTTCGATGGGCCCCGGTCGACCTCGTGTCGGCCGGGGCCGAACCACCTCAACGCAGGTTGCACAGATCCAACGGCACCCCATCAGCCGTCAAACACGGCAAGTACCCGGCGTCCTTCATCCGCACCCGCGCGGCATCGTGCTCACGCACGTACGCGAGAAACCGACCGGCCAACGAATCCCCTGCGGGCTGCGACCGCGTGTACAGGTACTCCACCGTCCAGAACGGGTAACCCGCCTCCACGCCCGCCGCCGCGTCGAACACCTTGCCGCCCAACGACAACGCGACCAACGCGTTCGTCTTGCGCGCCTCGGCCACCGATGGCGCGTCCGCGTACCCGATGGCGCCCTCGACCGCGCCGATCTCCCGCACCACGTCGGCGTTCTTGTCCCGCTCACACCGGATCACGGGCGCGTCCGGCGCGCGGTCCTTCACCCGGCAGTCGTTGGAGGACAACGCGCTCTCGCTACCGCCCAGAACCCGCTGCTCGAAGAGCTCCCGCGTCCCCGACTCGCCACCCCGCCCGACAACTCTGATCGGCAACGACGAACCACCGCGCAGCTGGCTCCAGTCCGTGTAAACACCCGCGTAGATACCGCGCAACTGCTCCACCGTGATGCTGTCCAGCCCGACCGAGCTGTGCACCACGACGTGGTACACCACGATCGCCAACTGCTGCGCGAACACGCCCTGCACGTCCTGCTTGCCGTCGGACAACGCCAGCAAGTCCTCCCCGCCGTCGACGACCTCGCGCACACCCTGGATGCTGCCGGTCGCGGAAGTGGTGATCGTGGCGTCGGGGCACGCCTTCTCGTACTGCCCGGCGATGGTGGCCATGGTCGGCATGAACACGCTCGACCCCACGACCTTCAACGTCCCCGATGCGCACGCCACCGTCTCGTCGTTCGAACTCGGCGGCCACGCCAACACCAGCACCAACACCGCCGCGAGCAGCGCGGCGAGACCACCGGTGAGCCGCGGCAACGTGATCAGCCGCTCCGGGCGCTCGTCGTGCACGATCCCCGCGCCACCAAGATCGCCGACGACCTTGACGTCCTTGCCCAGCTCCCCGGCCGGATTGCTGTCGGGCTCACGCAGCACCACCAGCAGTTTGAACTTCTGCTTGCGCCGCAACGCCAGCTTCTCCAGCCGCACCCCGTGCCACACCGGCTCACCCGGCGGGTCCGCGGCCACCGCCAGCCCGCCCCACCGGGCCACGCGCTGCGCCATCCGCTCCCGCACCGTCGGCAACGACGCCCGCACGGGGGCCGCCTCCGTCGGGCCGGTCTCCGTGCCGAAGAACTGGAGGCTGCGCCGGATCTCGGCCTTCATCTGCTCCGACCCGGCCTCGGACACCCTGGCGTTCCACACCACCCGGTCGCCGAAGGTGAACGTCAGCGGCTTGTCGAAGTCCTCGCCGTCGATGTCGTAGTTGCCGGTGTTGCGGATCCGGATCACCACGATGCTCATCCGGTCCAGCACCCGCACCAACTCGCGCAGCTGCGGCGAGTTCGGGTCGGTGCCGTCGTGCAACTGCTCCGGCCCGAGCCCGATCTTGGAGTTGTAGAGCACGCGGAACCCGACCCGCTTGCGGCGCACGAAGAGCCGGTCGATGACCGGCGTCGCGAACAGCAAGCCGATCGCGAGCAGCACCGGACCGGGACCACCGAGGAAGTCCAACGCGGACCGCAGCACCTGCACACCGAATTCTCGGTCGGCGGACCGACCGAGAATCGGATCATCACCGGACGTTCACCACGACTTCACGCCGTGGCAAGCGACACCCATCAATCGACACCTGTCAGTAGTGGCCGAACCCAGCAGTGGCCGACTCAGTAGTGGCCGACGTCGATCACCACGCGGGTCGGCGCGTCGAGCAGGAACACCCGGTGCCACGAATCGCGGCGCATGCCGATCCCGACGGTGAGGTTGGCCTCGTAGTCACCCGTGATCTCGACCGCCTGGACGTTGGTCAACGCGGGCGTCTCGAAACTGCGGGGACCGGTGTAGGTGGGGTTGCCGTTGTCGTCGTGCGCCTGGGCCGGCGTCGAGCGCACCTCCAGGAAGTAGTTGCCCGGCAACGAGGACGGGTAGCCGGAGCCGTCGTAGATCAACTGGTCGACGCACCGGATGAAGAACTGCGGCCGGTGCCCGTTCAGGTCGAGCACGACACGGTCGAAGTCGGCGTGTCTCCCGGTGCGGATGTTCGTCAGCACCGGCGTCTGCGTCATCGACGACGCCGCCGAGGCGGCCGGGATCACGGAACCGACCGCGACCAGGGTCAGGGCGAGGAGTGCGAGTTTTTTGAGGCGGCTGTTCATGGCGGACTCTCCAGGGCTCATCCGGCTGAATGCCAGTACACCCATATAGACGTGTCTCGCATCACACGGTTGCGTGACGACCGGCGAGGACCCCCACGGACACTGCTCAGCGCCGCCCTTGCCCCGGCGATAGGGTCGGCCGCGTCCGGCAAGATCACGTGTGGAGGACCTGATGAGCATCGAGCGCCCTGTCGCGCCCGACCCGTACTCGCTGCTGCCGAAGGTGGCGTCGTTCACCGTCAGCTCGACCGACGTGTCCGACGGCCAACCGCTCTCGGAGGCGCACCTCTTCGAGTGCGGCAACACCTCGCCGCAGCTGAGCTGGACCGGGTTCCCGGACGAGACCAAGAGCTTCGTGGTGACCTGCTTCGACCCGGACGCGCCGACGCCGTCCGGCTTCTGGCACTGGGTCGTGGTGAACCTCCCGGCGTCGGTGACGTCGCTGGACACCGGCGCGGGCGCCTCGGACGACACCCTGCCCGACGGCGCGTTCCACGTGCGCAGCGACTTCGGCACGCGCGCGTTCGGCGGTGCCGCGCCGCCGCCGGGTGACCAGGTGCACCGGTACTACTTCGTGGTGCACGCGGTGGACGTGGAGGAACTGGACGTCGACGGCGACGCGTCACCCGCGGTCGTCAGCTTCAACCTGGCGTTCCACACGCTGGCGCGCGCGATCCTCGTACCGACCTACGCGCACTGACACGCACTGATCGGGAATGATCGCCTCACGTCGTGGGTTGCAGCACGACGTGAGGCACTTCGACCTGGTCATCATCGGTACCGGTTCCGGCAACTCCATCGCGGACGAGCGGTTCGCCGACTGGGACATCGCGATCGTCGAGAAGGGCGTCTTCGGCGGCACGTGCCTGAACGTCGGGTGCATCCCCACGAAGATGTTCGTGCACACCGCGGACGTCGCCGCCGCACCCGGTTCGGGCGCGCGGCTGGGCGTGGACGCGCACTTGGACGGCGTGCGGTGGACGGACGTGCGCGACCGGATCTTCGGGCGCATCGACCCCATCTCCGAGGGCGGCCGGCGTTGGCGGGCGGAGGAGAACGCGAACGTCACCGTCTACGCGGGGACGGCGCGGTTCACCGGCCCGAAGACCCTCGACACCGGGACCGGCGAGGTGATCACCGCGGACCGGTTCGTGCTGGCCGCGGGCAGCCGCCCGGTCATCCCGGACGTGGCGGACCTGGACTCGGTCGGCTACCACACCAGCGACACGGTGATGCGGCTCGACGCCCTGCCCGCCCGGATCACCATCCTGGGCAGCGGGTTCGTGGCGTCGGAGTTCGCGCACGTGTTCTCGTCGTTCGGGGTGGCGGTGACCGTGATCGGCCGGTCGGACCTGCTCCTGCGCCACGAGGACCTTGAGGTCGCCACCCGGTTCACCCAGGTCGCGTCGGAGAAGTGGGACGTGCGGCTGCGCCGCAAGGCGGTGCGGGCCGAGCGGGTGGACGGCGTGGTGCGGCTGCACCTGGAGGGCCCGGACGGCGCGGAGGTCGTGGAGTCCGAGGAACTGCTGGTCGCGGTCGGCCGGACGCCGAACTCCGACCTGCTGGACCTCGCCGCCACCGGCGTGGACGTGCACCCGGACGGCCGGGTGGTCGTGGACGAGCAGCAGCGCACGTCCGTCGAGGGCATCTACGCGATGGGCGACCTCAGCTCGGAGTACCAGCTCAAGCACGTGGCCAACCACGAGTCGCGGGTCGTGCAGCACAACCTGCTGCACCCGGACGCGCCGATCTCGTCGGACCACCGCTTCGTGCCCGCGGCGGTCTTCTCGTCGCCGCAGGTGGCATCGGTCGGGTTGACCGAGGAGCAGGCCGTCGAGCGCGGTGTGCGGTACGTGGCGGCGTCGCAGTCCTACGCGTCGATCGCGTACGGCTGGGCGATGGAGGACACCACCGGTTTCGCGAAGGTGCTGGCCGACCCGGAGACGGGCCTGATCCTGGGTGCGCACGTGATCGGCCCGCAAGCCTCGACCGTGATCCAGCCGGTGATCCAGGCGATGAGCTTCGGCCTGGACGCGAAGACCATGGCCCGCGGCCAGTACTGGATCCACCCGGCCATGCCCGAGGTGATCGAGAACGCCCTGCTCAACCTGCCGCTGGACTGACCGCTCAACCTGCCACTGGACAACTGAGCACGAGTGCACGAATGCCGACGGGAGGCCCGGCCGTACCCCTCGTGCGGCCGGGCCTCCCGTTCGTGCCCGTAACCCGACACATCGCGGGCAGGAGACAAGGCGTTGTCAGCTACACCGCCCGCGGCCGGCCTGCGAGCCAACCAAGGGCGGTGACCAGGACCAACAGGCCCACCAGGAGCAGCATCGACAGGGTCCAGGTGCCCGTCTCACCGCGCAGCACGCCGAACGCGAACGGGCCGCTGGCGGAGACCAGGTAGCCGATGCTCTGCGCCATGGCCGACAGCCGGGCGGTGTCCGCGCTGGACGACGTGCGCAGCGAGATCATCACCAGCGCGAGCGGGAACATGCCCATGCCCACACCGACCAGCACCACCCACAGACCAGGGGCGGCAGCCGGTGCCAGGGCCAAGCCCAGCACGCCGAGGATCGACACCACACCCAACACCAGCACCAGACCCGACTGGCTGGGACGCCGTGCGGCCAGCGGCGGGATGATCAGGCTCACCGGCACGCCCAGCACCATGGCGATGGCGAGCAGCAGGCCGGCGGTCGTGCGGTCGATGCCCGCGTCACCGAGGATCTGCGGCAGCCACCCCATCACCGTGTACGCCAGCAGCGACTGCAGGCCGAAGAACGCCGTGATCACCCACGCCAGCGGGCTGCGGAACAGGGACCGACCGGCGACCCGGCGACGCGTGACCGGGCGGGCGGAGAAGCCGTGCCGGGCGCCGGCCAGCCACACCACGAGCGCCGCCGCCGACAGGAAGGCCCACGCGCCCACAGCCAACCGCCACGACCCGAACGCGGATTCCAGACCCGGCGTGAAAGCAGCGCCGAGAGCGGCACCGGCAGCGAGCGCGGCCGTGTAGACACCGGTCAGCAGACCGACCCGGCCGGGGAACGAGTCCTTCACGACCACGGGGATCAGCACGTTGCACACCGCGATGCCCGCGCACGCGATGAACGTGCCGCCGAGCACCGCCGCCGGACCGTCCACGACCCGCAGCACCAGGCCGACCGTCAACACGAACAACGACAACGCCACCGCGCGGGCCATGCCGAACCGTCGCCCCAACCAGGGCGCGAGGAACGCCGCGAACCCGAAGCACAGCGCGGGCACGGCGGTCAGCACGCTGGTCCACGCGGTGGAAACACCCAGCGACACGCGCACATCGGCCAACACCGAGGCCAGGCTCGTGACGGCGGGTCGGAGGTTGGCCGCGGCCAGCGCTACGCCGATCGCCAACAGCGTGCTGCCGACCAGGGCAACTTGGCGACTCCGCCGCACGGGACCGACAGCAGTACCACCAGGATGGTCCGCGATCGTCGCATTGACACCGCCATCGGTGGCAGTGTGAACAGTCGAAGGTGACCAGTCCGGCTGAGTCTGCTGGGTCTGCTGGGTCGGCACCGGATCACTATCGCAGACATGGGATGTTCGGATGAAAGGATGATGCTGTGCCGTTGGCCACTACTCGGCGGGCCGGACTCGTCGACCAGGTGATCGAGCAGATGAGGGGAGCGATCGCCGCCGGTGAATGGCCGGTCGGCCGCCGCATCCCACCGGAGCCGGAGCTGGTCACCGCGCTGGGTGTGGGCCGCAACACCGTGCGGGAGGCGGTGCGCGCGCTGTCCCACGCCGGTCTGCTCGAAGTCCGCCAGGGCGACGGCACGTTCGTCCGCGCGACCAGCGAGCTGTCCGGCGCGGTCCGCCGCATGTGCGGCAGCGAGCTGCGCGACGTCCTCCAGGTGCGCCGGACGCTGGAGGTCGAGGGCGCCCGCCTCGCCGCGTCCCACCGCACCGAAGAGGAACTGCGCAGACTCGACGCACTGCTGACCGAGCGGGACGAGGCGCTGGCCGCCAAGGACTGGCAGCGGCTGGTCGAGAAGGACACCGCGTTCCACGTGCTGCTGGTCCAGTGCTCCCACAACACCCTGCTGGCCGAGCTGTACCAGGGCCTGACCGAGGCGGTCCGGGCCAGCATCACGGCCACCGTGGAGACCGACCACGACGACGACCACGTCTCGCACACCGGGCTGCTGGACGCGGTGCGCGACCGTGACGCGGCCCGTGCCGCCGCCGAAGCCGGCGGCTTCCTGGAGGAGCTGTTGGAGCGGCACAAGGACTGACTCGCCGACCTGAGCGGTAAGCGTGTGCGGCAAACGTTTACGGCAAACGTGTGCGGTAGGGCGTGTGCGGCAAGCGTGTGCGGTAAGCGTTTTCAGAGGCGGGAACCTCCCACGGCGGCGGAATTCCGCGGGAGGCCCCCTGGGTGATTGGCCTGAGTGGAGCCGAGATCCACTCCAGTAGTCGCCGGCACCGGGCAGACCGCAACACCGGATGCCGGATCGTTACCTCACGCCGTCTCCCGCTGGTCCCAACAGGCCTGCAACGCGGCGAGCGTGGCCGTGACGGCGGGGCGGCGGCTGGCCTGCGTGCGCCACGCGGCGAACACCCGCCGGGTCGGCGTCGGCCGGAACGGCACCGCGCGCACCGAGTCCGGCAGCGCGCCGCGCCCCAGCCTGGGCAGCAGCGCCACGCCGATCCCCTTGGCCAGCAACGCCAACTGCGTCTCGTACTCGGCGATCCGGTAGGCCAGGTCCGGTTCCATCCCGGCGCCGCGGAAGGTCTTCACCAGCCAGTCGTGGCAAATCGTGCCCTCCGGCTGGCAGATCCACCGCGCGCCGGCCAGGTCTTCCGGCACGATCGAATCCCGCCCGGCCAACGGGTGGTCGACGGGCAGCAGCACGTCCGCGACGTCCTCGCCGAGCCGCAGCCGTGACACCGGCTCGGGCACGGCCAGCGGCGCGTTGACCCAGTCGTGCATGACGACCAGGTCCAACTCGCCGCGCGCCACCGCTTCCAGGCAGTCCGGCGGGTCGAGTTCGACCAGCCGCACGTCGAGTCGCGGGTGCTGCTCGGCGAGGCGCACCAGGGTCGAGGGCAGCAGGCCGCGGGCGGCGGTGGCGAACGCGCCGAGCCGCAGTTCGCCCACGGCCTCGCCGCGCTGCTCCTCCAACGCCACCTCGGCGTGCTCGACCAGCGCGAGCACCTGCCCGGCGGTGGCGGACAGCAGGTGCGCCGCGTCGGTCAGCGCGACACCGCGACCTCGGCGTTCCAGCAGCGTGGTGCGGGTCTCGCGTTCGAGCTTGGCGATCTGCTGCGACACCGCCGACGGCGTGTAGCCCAACGCCGTCGCGGCCGCTCCGACCGAGCCGTGCTGCGCGACCGCGTGCAGAGCGCGGAGCCGTCCCAGATCCAACATGTAAGCGATACTAAACCCAAACCTTCAGAGATAATCGCTAGTGCTAAACGGTATGAGCGCTGAGACTCCAAGGCGTGAAACCACGCCACGTCGCTATCGCGGTGCTCGTCGCCACCATCTGGGGGGTCAACTTCGTCGTCATCAAGGTGGGCTTGCGCGATGTCCCGCCGCTGTTCTTCTCCGCGCTGCGGTTCCTGGCCGCGTCCGTGCCCGCGCTGTGGTTCGTCGGCCTGCCCAAGGTGGCGTGGAAGTGGGTCGTCGCGGTCGCGTTGGCGCTCGGCGTGGCCAAGTTCGGGTTGGTGTTCGTCGGGATGGCCGCGGGGATGCCCGCCGGGTTGTCGTCGCTGGTGGTGCAAAGCCAGGTGTTCTTCACCGTGCTGTTCGCGGCCGTGCTGCTGCGCGAACGGCCGCGGCCGGTGCAGCTGCTCGGTATGGGCGTGGCGGCGGCGGGGATCGTGGTGATCGCGTTCGACTACGGCGTGAGCAGCCCGATCTCGGCTTTCCTGCTGGTGGTGCTCGGTGCGGCGGCGTGGGGTCTGGCGAACGTGGCCACCCGCTACGCCCGGCCGCCGGACCCGATCAACTTCATCGTGTGGGTCAGCGCGCTGGCCGTGCTGCCGCTGCTCGGGCTGTCGCTGGTGTTCGAGGGCCCGGCCGCGGACCTGGCGGCGCTGCGGGGGCTGAGCTGGACGGGCGTGGGCGCGATCCTGTTCATCGCCTGGGGCTCGACCCTGTTCGGCTTCGGCCTGTGGAACCTCCTGCTGCGGACCTACGAGGCGAGCGCGGTCGTGCCGTTCGCGCTGCTGGTGCCGGTGGCCGGGATGCTGTCCGGCTGGCTGCTGCTGGACGAGACCATCACCGCGGTCCGCCTCGGCGCGGCCGGTCTGGTGATCGTCGGCATGGCCGCGACCACCCTCAAACGCCGCACACCACCCGTGGCGGAACCGGTGATCAACGTTGCGGTGGCGGTCCGGTGAGCCGTCACGCGACAGGCGGAGGACCCGCCGGTGGGATGACCGGAAGTCCTGGTGGCGCGCCCTTCTCCAGCAACGCCCGGATCGCGTCGGTGTCGAGGTGGTCGGCGACGAGGTCGCCGAGCAGGTCGAGCTGCGCGGAACGCCGCCCGGCGAAGTCCACGTCCGGCGCGGGGGTGAACCCTTCCCGGCCCGCGTGGCCGGCGGCCCAGCGCAGGAACGCGCGGCGGAACGCGTCGTTCTCCAGCAGCCCGTGCCAGTGCGTGCCGGCCACCCGGCCGCGCAGCGCGCCCTCCGGCGTGCCGTCGGGCAGGGTGACCAGGCCCTGCTCGCCGTTGCGGGTGACCTGGCCGTGGTGGATCTCGTAGCCGGTGACGGGTTCGCCGAACGCGTCACCGTGCGGCCGGTGCAGGGTCTTCTCGGGCTGGAACCGCACGTCCACGTCGAGCAGGCCGAGCCCGGCCACCGCGCCCGCGCGCGACTCGACCGCGTCCTCGATCGCCCGGCCGAGCATCTGGAACCCGCCGCAGATGCCCAGCACCGGGCCGTCGTGCGCGGCGATCGCGTCGGCCAGGCCGGTGGCGCGCAGCCAGCGCAGGTCCTCGACGGTGGCCTTGGAGCCGGGCACGACCACGAGGTCCGCGTCGGCCAGCCGGGACGGCTCGGTGACGAACCGCACCGACACGCCCGGCTCGCACGCCAGCGCCTCCACGTCGGTGGCGTTGGAGATGCGCGGCAGCCGCACCACGGCCACCCGCAGCCACTGGTCGCCGCGCGGCGGCTCCGGACGGCCGATCACGCCGTCCGCCGCGTAGGACAGCGAGTCCTCGGCGTCCAGCCACAGCTCCTCCCGCCACGGCAGCACGCCGTACACCGGGCGGCCGGTGAGGGCTCGCAGCTGCCGGAGGCCGGGTTCGAGCAACGCCGGGTCACCGCGGAACTTGTTCACCACGAACCCGCTGACCAGCGCTTGGTCCGCCGGGTCGAGCAGCGCGAGGGTGCCGAAGAGGTGCGCGAACACCCCGCCGCGGTCGATGTCGCCGACCACGAGCACCGGTAGGTCCGCCGCCCGCGCGAGGCCCATGTTCGCGATGTCGTTGGCCCTGAGGTTGATCTCGGCGGGTGATCCGGCGCCTTCGCAGATCACCACCTCGTAGTCGTCCCGGAGGCTGTCCAAAGTGGAGAGGACCGTGGTGAACAGCTCGGCTTTGCGCTCACGGTAGGACAAAGCGGACACTTCGCCCACCACGCGACCCAGCACCACGACCTGGGAGCTGCGGTCACCGCCCGGCTTGAGCAGCACCGGGTTGAACCGCACGCTCGGCTCCAACCCGCACGCGGCGGCCTGGAGCGCCTGGGCGCGGCCGATCTCGCCGCCGTCCGGCGTCACGACCGAGTTGTTGGACATGTTCTGCGCCTTGAACGGCGCCGTCTTCACACCGCGCCGGGTGAGCCACCGGCACAGCCCGGCGGCCAGGACACTCTTCCCCGCGTCCGACGTCGTGCCGGCCACCAGCAACGCACTGCGCACGTAGTCCCCTCACCGTCGGGCTGGGCCGACAACCGGACTTTGTCGGCCCGGACTGACATCATCCACGTCATGGTCGACGCCCCCGCCACCGCAGTCCTGGTGCACAGCCCCTACCTCGGGCCGGCGAGCCTCCGGCCGCTCGCCGGGGCGCTCGCCGCACTGGGTCACCCGGTGGTGCTGCTGGACCTGCGGGTCACGGTCAACGCCGCGCCCGTCCACCAACGGCTGATCGGACTGTTCGCCGACGCCGTGGAGGACTCCATGGTGGAAGGCGAGCTGGTGCTCGTCGGGCACAGCGGCGCCGGTCCGCTGCTGCCCGCGTTCGCCGACGCCCTGGAGACGCCCGTGCGCGGGCTGGTGTTCCTCGACTCCGACCTGCCCACACCGGGGCGGAGCTGGCGTGACGACGCGCCGGCCGAGCGGATGGCCGGGCTGAAGTCCATCTCGCGGGCCGGGCTGATGCCGCGCTGGGACCTGTGGTTCGCGCCGGAGGCGCTGTCCGCGATGGTGCCGGACGTGCGGCTGCTGGAGGAGATCGTGGCCGAGGCGCCCGAGGTGCCGCTGGCGTTCCTGAAGGAGCCCCGGCCCACCGTGGCGTGGACCGGGCCTTGCTCGTACGTGCAGCTCAGCCCCGCTTACGCGAAAGCTGCCGCGGCGGCGCGTGAACTGGGCTGGCCGGTGGTGGAGCTGGACAGCCACCACCTGGGGGCGGTGACGTCGCCCGACGAGGTGGCGGCCGCCCTCGTGCCGCTGATCAACAGACGGTGAGGATCTCCGCGCCGTCCTCGGTGACCACGATGGTGTGCTCGAACTGGGCGGTCCAGCTCTTGTCGCGGGTGGTGACCGTCCAGCCGTCGTCCCACAGGTCGTGGTCGATGCCGCCGAGGGTGATCATCGGCTCGATGGTGAACGTCATGCCCGGCTCGATGACCGTGGGCACGTGCGGCGCGTCGTAGTGCAGCACGACCAGGCCGCTGTGGAACGTGCGGCCGATGCCGTGGCCGGTGAAGTCGCGCACCACGCCGTAGCCGAAGCGGTTGGCGTAGGCCTCGATGACCCGGCCGACCACGTTGAGCTGCCGGCCGGGCTTGACCGCCTTGATGGCGCGCATGGTGGCCTCGTGGGTGCGTTCGACCAGGAGGCGGACCTCCTCGCTCACGTCACCGGCGAGGAAGGTGGCGTTCGTGTCGCCGTGCACGCCGCCGATGTAGGCGGTGACGTCGACGTTGACGATGTCCCCGTCCTCGACCACGGTCGAGTCGGGGATGCCGTGGCAGATGACCTCGTTCAGCGAGGTGCAGCAGGACTTGGGGAAACCGCGGTAGCCGAGCGTGGACGGGTAGGCGCCGTTGTCGCACAGGAACTCGTGCGCGACCGCGTCGATCTCGTCGGTGGTCACACCGGGCACGATGACCTTGCCCGCCTCCTGCAACGCCTGCGCCGCCAACCGACCCGCGACACGCATCGCCTCCACCACCTCGGGCGGCTGCACCCACGGATCGGTGTTGCGCCTGGGTTCAGGCCGGTCGACGTACTCGGGCCGCTCGATCTCGGCGGGCACCGGACGGCGGGGGGACAGCACACCTGGCTGCAGGACGGCACGCACGGACATACCCCCCAGATTACGGCTCGACGTGATGAGGCATGCGCCACGTGTCCCTACGTGGTCGGCTCCGCCGTTCCGGGCGAGGCGATCGGCAGCCCCATCTCGTCGGCGGCGGTCAGGAGTCGCTTGTCATAGGCCACGAACGCGTCGAGATGGACCCGGATGCGCAGGGCGGAGGCGAGGTGGATCGCATCCAGCGACTTCAAGGGAAATGCCAGCGCACCGGCCGCGTCCAACAGATCCGTGGTCATCGGCATCTCGTCGAGTTCGACCAGCACCAACGTAGCCGTGCGGATCGCCGCGTCGCCCTCCGCTCGCACGGCTCGCACCAACTCGACCCGTGCCAACGAACTGCTGACGCGCGGCACTTCACTGCGATCGTCCAACCAGTCACTCAACGCCGGGGTTTCGGCTTCGGTCAGTACCAACTTCGCCAGGGCCGAGGTATCGAGGTAGATCACCAGCGCTCGTCCTCACGCATCTGGCGCAGCACCTCCGAGATCGGCGTGCCCGTAGTGGCGGGCAGGGGTTTGGGGAACGGTCGCCCTCGCCCACGAAGTAGCACACCGCTGGCGGCCAACTGGTCTCGCGTCGGCAGTGCATCGTCACCAGGAGGGCCGATCTCGGCGACCACCCGGCCGTGGTCGGTGACTGCGATCCGCTCCCCAGCCTCGGCGCGCCGCACGTACTCACTCGTGTGGTGACGAAGTTCCCGAAGCCCGATCTGATCCATGTATAACACAGTATCACATTTTGACTAGACCGTTCAGCCCAGTGCAGCCAGGAAGCGGGCTGAGGCGTCCACTGCCGGGGCGGAGCTGTTGGTGCCCAGCAGGAGGGTCGCGAAGGCCACATCACCGCGGTAGCCGACGAACCAGCCGTGTGAGTTGGTGCCGTCGCCGAACTGCGCCGTGCCCGTCTTGCCGCGCACGTCCCCGTACGGCTTGAGCTGCGGTGCGGTGCCGGATTCGACGACTTCGCGCATCATCGCCCGCAGCGGCTCCAGCACGGTCGGGGCGGGGGCGGTGGGGGTGTGGTCGACCTTGGTCTCACGGCCGCGCAGCAGGGACGGGACGGGCATCTTGCCCGATGCGACCGTCGCGGCCACCAGTGCCATGCCGAACGGGCTGGCCAGCACCTTGCCCTGGCCGAAGCCGTCCTCCGCGCGCTCCACCACGTCACTGGCGGGCGGCACGGACCCCGTGATCGTGGTGATCGCCGGGATGTCGAAGTCGACGCCCAGGCCGAACGTGTCCGCAGTCTTGGTCAGCCCGTCCGGCGCCATCCCGGCCGCCAACTCCGCGAACGTCGTGTTGCACGAGAACGCGAACGCCGAGTGCAGCGGAATCGTGCCCTTGTCGAACTCGTGGTCGTTCGGCACGATCCGGCGTCCGTCGATGGTGGTCTTGGCGGGGCACGGCAACGCGCTGTCCGCGGCCGCCTGCCCGGTCGACAGGGCCGCCGCCGCCGTCACGATCTTGAACGTGGACCCCGGCGGGTAGCGGCCGGTCAGCGCCACGGCACCCTCCGCGTCCGCCGGGCCGTTCTGCGCCACCGCCAGCACCTCGCCGGTCCCCGCGTGCAAAGCCACCAGCATCGCCGCCTGCGGCACCGACTCCAGCGCGTCCTCGGCCGCCGTCTGCGCGGTCCGGCTCAACCCGGTCGAGATGGCCTGCGCGGGCTCCGGCGCCTGCTCGTGCAGGGTCTCCACCTCGGCACCGGCCGCGTTGACCGTGTAGACGCGCAACCCTGCCTGCCCGGCGATCTCCTCCTCCACGGCCTTGCGCACCGCCGGCAGCACCTGCGAGCCGAACGTGCGCGACGGCGCGAGCAGGCTCGTCTGCGAGGTGAACCGCACGCCCGGCAGCTCGTAGATCGCGGGCTTGACGGTCTGGTAGTCCGGGTCGCGCAGCGCCGCCACCTGGTACACCTGACCGGCGGGCAGCTTCGCCACGCCGTCCACGATCGACTGCTGGGTGATGGCGGCGTCGATCGGCGTCAGCGCCGCGGCCAAGGCGCCGGCCACCGCGCCCACGTCACCGGCTTCCTTCGAGTCCAGCAGGATCGACACGACCTGCTCCGGCGACAGCAGCGGCGTCCCGTCCCGGTCCAGCACCGGGGCCAACGGCGGCTGCACCTCGGTCACGCCCAGCGTCTGCTGCGCGGCGAGCTTCGGGTGCACGACCGAAGGCGCCCAGTGCACCTTCCAGTCGTCCTCCTCGCGGCGCAGGTCGAACTCGGTCTGGTAGCTCCAGGCGTGGTCGTTGCCGAGGTCCCAGTCCAGCTGCGCGGTCGCGTCCGCGGTGGACGACTCGCCGGACGAGCGCACCTGCTCGACCTTGGCGGTCATCCCGGCGGGCTTGAGCACCTCCCGGACCTTGCCCAGCAACTCCTTCGCGCCGGTCGGGTCGTCGGTCAGCCCGGCGGCGCCGTCGACGTCACCGGCGGCGAGCTTGGTGAGGAAGTCGTTGGCCACTTGGTCGGGACCGGGCCGGGAGGAGAACAGGCCGCAGCCGCTGACGAGCAGCAGGACGACCCCGAACAGGGCCAGCTTGCGCGCGATCACGGCGCCGAGTATGCCCGGTCCGCCCCACGACACCGAGAACCGCCCGCCCGGAACAGCCCTCAGAACAGCACGGTCGCGTACTGGCCGACCTGGACGAACCCGATCCTGCGGTACGCCGCCCGCGCCACGTCGTTGTACGAGTTCACGTACAGCGAGGCGGTCCGCCCCAGGCCTCTGACCAGGCGTTCGGCCACCGCCGCGGTGCCCGCCGTGCCGATGCCGTGACCGCGGCGGTCCGGCCGCACCCACACGCCCTGGATCTGGCCGACCTTCGTCGACATGGCCCCGATCTCGGCCTTGAACACCACGTCACCGCCCTCGAACCGGGCGAACGCCCGCCCGGCCGCGATGAGCTCGGCCACCCGCGCCCGGTAGGACACGCCGCCGTCCTCGGCGCACGGGTCGACGCCGACCTCCTCGATGAACATGGCGATCGCCGCCGGCAGGTACCGGTCCAGCTCCTCCGGCCGCACCGGCCGGACCAGCGGGTCCAGCGGGATCGACGGGCTGCCGCCCAGCGCCATCAGCGGCTGGTCGCCGCGCACCTCGCGCGCCGGACCCCAGTCCGGGGCCAGTTCCTCCCACAGGCCGAGCACCTGCTCGGCCGGCCCGACCAGCGAGGAGCACATGCGCCCCCGGCGTCGGGCCCGGTCGGCGAAGCCGCGCAGCGCGGTCATGTTGCCACGCAGCGGGATGAGGTTGGGCCCGGCGAAGCACAGCGCGTCGATCCGGCCGCCGCGCAGCGAACGGTGGTCGTACGCCCAGACCTCGCCACCCAGCCGCCACGGGTCCAGGCCCGCGACCTCCACCCGTGCGGCGACCATGCAGGACGCCACCGGGTCGGCCGCGAGCACGGCCAGGACCTCGGTCAGATCCCGCTCGTCGAGCAGACGCGCGCCAGCCAGCCTCAGCACAGCTCAAGCCTGCCAGATGGACCGCGTTACCCGCGCGTCCGCCACCCGCTCAGCCGACCGTCACGACCGGCTCGCCGCCTTCGGCGGTTTCACCCATCTCCTCGGCGATGCGCATGGCTTCTTCGATCAAGGTCTCCACGATCTGGTGCTCCGGCACGGTCTTCACGACCTTGCCCTTCACGAAGATCTGACCCTTGCCGTTACCCGACGCCACACCCAGATCCGCCTCACGGGCCTCACCAGGCCCGTTCACCACGCAGCCCATCACCGCGACCCGAAGCGGCACCTCCATGCCCTCCAGACCCGCCGTGACCTGCTCCGCCAACGTGTACACATCCACCTGCGCACGACCACACGACGGACACGACACGATCTCCAGCTTCCGCGGCCGCAGGTTGAGCGCCTGCAGGATCTGGTGCCCGACCTTCACCTCCTCGACCGGAGGCGCGGACAGCGAGACGCGGATGGTGTCGCCGATGCCCTGCCGCAGCAGCGCACCGAACGCGACCGCGGACTTGATCGTGCCCTGGAACGCCGGACCCGCCTCGGTCACACCCAGGTGCAGCGGGTAGTCACACTGCTCCGCCAGCAACTCGTAGGCGCGCACCATCACGACCGGGTCGTTGTGCTTCACCGAGATCTTCAAGTCGTGGAAATCGTGCTCGGCGAACAACGACGCCTCCCACAACGCCGACTCCGCCAACGCCTCCGGCGTCGCCTTCCCGTACTTAGCCATCAACCGCGGGTCCAGCGAGCCCGCGTTCACGCCGATCCGGATCGGGGTGCCGTGGTCGCGTGCGGCGGCCGCGATCTCCTTGATCTTGTCGTCGAACTTCTTGATGTTCCCCGGGTTCACCCGCACCGCCGCGCACCCGGCCTCGATCGCCGCGAACACGTACTTCGGCTGGAAATGGATATCAGCGATCACCGGGATCTGCGACTTCCGCGCGATCGCGGCGAGAGCGTCCGCGTCGTCCTGCGACGGACACGCCACCCGCACGATGTCGCACCCCGCCGCCGTCAACTCCGCGATCTGCTGCAACGTCGCGTTCACGTCCGCGGTGACCGTCGTCGTCATCGACTGCACCGACACCGGGAACTCACTCCCGACACCCACCGACCCCACCATGAGCTGGCGGGTCTTGCGCCGTTCCGACAACACCGGAGGCGGCATCGCCGGAAGGCCGAGCATGACGCCGTCACTCATTGGACTAGCACCTCTCACTGGAATAGCGGGATGTCACTGGAAGAGCCGGATGGGGTTGACGATGTCCGCGGTGATCGTCAGCAGCGTGACCGCGCCGCCGACGAAGATCACCAGGTAGGTCAGCGGCAGCAGCCGCAGGTAGTTGACCGGTGCGCCGTCGGGCAGGCCGCGCAGCTTCCGGATCCAGTTTCGCACTCGTTCGTACAGGTTGACCGCGATGTGACCACCGTCAAGCGGCAGCAGCGGCAGGAGGTTGAACACACCCACGAAGAAGTTCAGACCGGCCAGCATCAGCCAGAACAGCTGCCACAGGCCGCGGTCGACCGCCTCGCCGCCGAGCCTGCTCGCGCCCACCACGCTGACCGGGCTGTCGATGTCGCGCTCACCGCCGCCGATCGCCTCGACCACCGCCGGGATCTTCTGCGGGAAGTTGATCAGGCCGCGCCAGGTGTTCTCGAACATCGTGCCGGTGAACGCGGTCGCGCCACCGATGGCGGTGACCGGGTTGTACTCGAAATTGCGCTGGTGGATGATGCCGATCGCGCCGACCTCGGTCTTGTAGCGCGTGCCGTCGGCCCGCCGGACCTCGCGGTCGATCCGCGCGACGTCCGCGGTGAGGGTGATCTCCCGGTCGTCGCGGAGCACCTTGAACTCGGTCGTGCCGAACCGCTTCTGGGTCTTGTCCAGCACGTCGCTCCACGTGGGCGTGGCCGTGCCGGCCACGGCGAGGATCACGTCGCCGACCTGGAAGCCCGCGTCCTTGGCCGGTGACGGCGCGCCCGGCGCGCACTCGGCGTCGGCGCTGCTCTGCACGCACGGCGCGACCTCGGCGATCTGCGCGGTGTCGCGCAGGTTCGGGATGCCCATGGTCCAGGCCATGAAGTACAGCACGATGAAGCCCACGATGAAGTGGGTGATGGAGCCCGCGGAGAGCACCACGACCCGCTTCCAGGTCTTCTGCCGGTTGAACGCGCGGTGCTGGTCGGCCGGCGGGACGTCCTCCAGCGCGGTCATGCCCACGATCTCGCAGAAACCACCCGCGGGGATGGCCTTGAGGCCGTACTCGGTCTCACCGCGGCGGAACGACCAGATGCGGGGTCCGAACCCGATGAAGTACCGGGTCACCTTCATCCCGAACATCTTCGCCGTGGCCAGGTGGCCGAGCTCGTGCAGCGCGATCGAGATGCCGATCAGCAGGGCGAACAGCACGATGCCCAAGAAGACGCCCACGTCAGTCCCTTCCAGACCCCACCGAAGTGGCCACGAGTTCACGCGCCCGCGCCCGGGCCCAATGCTCCGCCGCGAGGACTTCGGCGACGTCGGCGGGTTCGTGCGCCCAGCCGTCCGCCTCCGCCAGCACCCGTTCGACAGTGTCCACGATGGAGGTGAACGACGTGCCGCCGTCGAGGAAGACCGCGACCGCTTCCTCGTTCGCCGCGTTGTAGACCGCCGGGAGGCAGCCGCCGCCGGAGCCCGCCTGCCTGGCCAGTCGCACCGCTGGGAACGTGTCGTCGTCCAGCGGCTCGAAAGTCCACGCCGTCGCCACGTCGAAAGTACACGCGGCGGCGGCGCCGGGGGTGCGGTCCGGCCAGCCGAGGGCCAGCGCGATGGGCAGCCGCATGTCCGGTGGGCTGGCCTGGGCGAGGGTGGAGCCGTCGGTGAAGGTGACCATCGAGTGCACGATCGACTGCGGGTGCACGACCACGCCGATGCGCTCGTAGGGCACGCCGAACAGCAGCTGCGCCTCGATCAGCTCCAGGCCCTTGTTGACCAGGGTGGACGAGTTGATGGTGATGACCGGGCCCATGGACCAGGTCGGGTGCGCCATGGCCTCGCGCGCGGTGACGTCGGCGAGCTCGGCGCGGGTGCGGCCGCGGAACGGGCCACCGGAGGCGGTGAGGACGAGCTTGGCGACCTCGTCGGCCCGGCCGCCGCGCAGGCACTGGGCCAGCGCCGAGTGCTCGGAGTCGACCGGCACGATCTGGCCGGGCTTGGCCGCCTTGAGCACCAGCGGACCGCCCGCGATCAGCGATTCCTTGTTGGCCAGGGCGAGCGTCGCGCCGGTCTTGAGCGCGTGCAGCGTCGGCGCCAGGCCGATGGAGCCGGTGATGCCGTTGAGCACCACGTCGGCCGGCGTGGAGTCGACCAGGTCGGTCATCGCGGTGGGTCCGGCGAGGATGCGCGGCAGCTTGAACGCTCCCTGCGCGTAGCCGCGCCGTTGCGCTTCGGCGTAGAGGGCGAGCGTGACGTCCTCGACCGCGGTGGCGCGGGCGACGGCCACCGCCTGCACCCCGAACTCGACGGCCTGGGCGGCGAGGGCGGCGGGATCCGCGCCACCCGCGGCCAGCCCGACCACGGAAAACCGGTCGCGATTGGCGGCGATGACATCGAGGGCCTGGGTGCCGACCGACCCGGTGGAACCGAGGACCAGGACCGTGCGTGGTGTGCTCATCACCGCCCATTGTTCCGGACCCGTCCTGATAACCCGCACAGCGGTACTTCGATAACAGAAGGGTAACGGGCGCGTGGCTTCACCCGTCCGTGGGCACTCCTCGATCAAGCGCCTCGACGGATCAGCCCGTCGCGGCCATCAGGAAGGAGAGCCCCCGTGGGCATCTTGGGTTGGATCGTCCTCGGCCTCATCGCGGGTGCCATCGCCAAGGCCATCATGCCTGGTCGGGACCCCGGCGGCATCATCATCACGATGCTACTCGGCATCGTCGGCGCCATCATCGGCGGCTTCGTCGGCCGTGCCATCTTCGGGACCGACCTCAACACGTTCTTCGACCTGAGCACTTGGCTGCTGGCCATCCTCGGCTCGCTGATCGTGCTGGGCATCTACCGCTTGGTGACGGGCACTCGAGCCAGGGCATAGACGCTCGCTTGACGCACGGAACCATCCCCGGAGTGCCCCGTCGAGAAATCGGCGGGGCACTCCCCTCTGTCCGGCCCTGCCGCTCTCAGCCGGCCAGCCCCGCGTCGCGTGCCAGCAGGGCCGCCTGCACCCGGTTGGTGAGCCCCAGCTTGGCGAGCAGCCTGCTCACGTAGGTCTTCACGGTCGCCTCGCTCATGTGCAGCCGCTGCCCGACGTCGGCGTTCGACATGCCCAGCCCGAGCAGGGACAGCACCTCCACCTCGCGTTCGGTCAGCCCCTCGACCTGCCGGATCGCCGCCTGGCGGCGTGGTTGGCCGACCTGGGCCACCATCCCCACCACCCGGCTGGTCACCATCGGTGACAGGTACGCCTCTCCCGCGTGAACGGCGCGCACGGCCCGCAGCAGCTCCTCGGGCGCGGAGTCCTTCAGCAGGAACCCGGCCGCGCCGTCGGACAGCGCTTGGACGATGTTGTCGTCCTCGCCGAACGTGGTGAGCATCACCACCCGCACCGAAGGCGCGGCGGACCGCAGCTCACGAGCCGCGGCCAGGCCGTCCAGCCGCGGCATCCGGATGTCGAGCACGGCGACGTCCACCCGCCGTTCCTGGGCGATGCGCACGGCCTCGCGACCGTCACCGGCCTCGGCGACGAGTTCGATGTCGTCGGCGGTGCCGAGAATGGCCTTGATGCCCGCTCGCATCAGCGGCTCGTCGTCGGCGATGAGGACCCGGATCAACGTTCACATCCCCTGGAGGTGGATTTTCTTCTCGATCAGCTTGCCGTCGGCGAAGCAGAACCGCACGATCCTGTTCGCCCGTACGGAGTAGGTCTGCTCGTCGGCCACGCGGTAGTGGCACGTCGACCCGGCCGGCTCGGGCTCGGCGTCGGACTTGAGGTCGCCCAGCGGCGGCTCGGCGCCACCAGGCAGCCTCGCCAGCACCTCGGCCTCCGACTGCCCGACCCGCACCGAGTCGTACAACTCGCCGGTCACCACCTTGGTGAACGGCTGCGACCCCAGCCAGCTGTAGCCGCCGACGACCACGACGACCACGATCCCGGCCAGCAGGATCGAGCCGACACCCGCCCACTTGCGGACGCCGGTCGGTTTGGCCGGCCCGGACTGCTCGTGGTCGGACGGCTCGTCGTCGGACGGCTCGTCGCCCGACGCGGCGGTGTCCTCGTACGGCAGCACGGCGGCGATCCGGAACCCGCCGGTCGGCAACTCGCCGACGTGCAGCATGCCGCCCGCCAGCCGCACCCGTTCACCCAGGCCGACCAGGCCGAACCCGGTGCCCTTGGGCAGCTTGGTGCGCGGCGGGTTGTTGCGGACCTCCACCACCAGCGCGTCCGGCTCGTACTTCACGGTCACCTGCACACTCGCGCCCGGCGCGTGCTTGTTGGCGTTGGTCAGGCCCTCCTGGGCGATGCGGTAGGCGGCGTGGCTGACCTTCGCGGGCAGCGGCACGGGCTGGCCGCCGCGGACCAGGCTGACCCGCACACCCGCCCGGCGCGCGCCCTCGACCAGCTCGTCGATCGAGTCCACGGTCCGCCGCACCTGGTCCTCGTCCGGCTCCTCGTCGCGCCGCAGCACGCCGATGACGCCGCGCAGCTCCTCCATGGCGGTGAGGGCCGCGCTGCGCAGCACGTCCACCGCCTCGCGCTGCCGGTCGCCCAGACCGGTGTCCAGGGCCAACGCGCCCGCGTGCACGGAGATGAGGCTGAGCCGGTGGCCGAGGCTGTCGTGCATGTCCTGGGCGATCCGGTTGCGCTCGCGCAGCCGCACCTGGCGCGACACCATCCGCCGTTCGCGCACCGCCCGTGCCTCGCGTTCCCGCAGGGCCGCCACCAGCGCGTTGCGCTGCGCGGCGTACCGGCCGACCAGGAACGGCAGTGCGACGAGCAGGCAGTAGCCGGTGAGCATCACCCAGGAGCCGAACGCGCCGGACAGGCCGGGGCTGGCGATGTCCCAGGCGATCATGAGCAGGACCAGCGCGAGGACGGCGGTCAGCAGCGCGCGCTGCCACGACACGATCCGGTAGCCGGCCGCGTAGCCGAGCATGATGATCAACGCGACGCCGCCGTGATCGGCGCTGAAGACCACCCAGGTGCCGATCAGTAAAGCGAGCGCGGGGAACAGCAGTCGGGCCAGGTAGAGCGCCACGTACCCGGAGCCGATGACCACCATCGCCAACCCGGACGGCCGCCACTCGCCCGCGATCCAGCCGGGGAACACGTCCAGGCAGAGCAGCACCAGGACCGCCAGCACCTCGCGTCCCACGCGCCACGGGGTGACCAGGCCGAGGCGTTCGGCGTGGGCGCGCAGGAACGCGGCGGGCGCCTCTCTGAGATCCGGCAGGCCGGGCCGGAGCCGTTGAACGACAGACGTCACAGGCGACAACGTTAAAGAACCACCCGGGCGTCGTCCGCGTTCATTGGTCTCGAAGGTTTCCGACGAAAGTTGACGCAGGTGACGCGCGGCGGGCCCGCCAGGCGACCACGAGCACGCCCGCGACGAGCAGTGCCGCGCTCACCGCCACCATCAATGTCGACAAAGCGACGATTTCCGGTGACACACCCCGGCGACCGGCCTGGGCGTACACGAACACCGGCAGGGTCGTGGAGCCGACGCCGGTCAGGTAGCTCGACGTCACCACGTCGTCGAACGACAGCAGGAACGCGAACGCCGCACCCGCCGCCACCGCCGGGGCCACCAGCGGCAACGTGATGGTGCGGAAGGCCACCAGCGGACTCGCCCCGAGGTCGGCGGCGGCCTCTTCGAGGCGGTCGTCCATGCCCGCGACCCGTGCCCGGACCACGACCACCACGAAGCTCAACGAGAACGCCACGTGCGCGGCCAGCAGCGCGCCGAAGCCGAGCGGGATGCCGGCGAGCTTCACGCAGAACCCGAGCAGCGCCACGCCCAGCACCACCTCGGGCACCACCAGCGGCAGGCTCAGCAGGACCGTCCACACACTCCGCCCGGGGAAGGCGCGGCGCAGGCCGAACGCGGCGAGCGTGCCGATCGCGGTGGCGACGACCGCGCTGACCGACGCCAACCGCAGGCTCAACCCCAGGGCGTCGAGCACCCGTGCGTCGTCGAACAACTCGACGTACCAGCGGGCCGACAGCCCGGTGACCCGGCTCAACGACCGCGAGTCGTTGAACGACACCACCGCCAACCACAGGATCGGCGCGTAGAGGAACACGAACACCAGCACGGCGACGGCACCCAGCACCCAAGGACGGCGGTTCACAGCACGTCCTCGCCGCGCTTGCCGCGCAACACCAGCACGACCACCACGAGCACCAGCAGCAACACCGCCATCGCCGACCCCAGCGGCCAGTTGTTGCCGCCGCGGAACTGGTCGTCGATCACGCTGCCGAACGTGGCCTGGTCCACCCCGCCCAACAGCCGCGGCGTGACGAAATCACCCGCCGACGGCACCAGCACCAGCAGCGACCCGGCCAACACCCCCGGGAACACGCCGGGCAGCACCACCCGGAAGAACGTGGACGCCCGCCCGTGCCCCAGGTCGTAGGACGCCTCCACCTGCCGGTGGTCGAACCGCTCACACGCCACGTACAGCGGCAGCACCATGAACGGCAGGAACCCGTACGTCAGCCCCACCACCACCGCGCCGTCCGTCAGCAGGAAGCCGCCGTCACGGTCCAGCCCCACGGTCTCCAGCAGCCGGTTGACCAGCCCCTCACCGTCCAGCAGCGCCTTCCAGGCGTAGATCCGGGCCAGGTAGCTCGACCAGAACGGCACCAGCACCGCCACCAGCAGCGCCGTCCGGTACCGCCCGCCGTGCCGCGCGATGAACCACGCCAGCGGAAAGCCCAGGAGCAGGCACAACGCCGTGGTGATGCCCGCGTAGGCCAACGTGCGGCCGAAGATCGGCAGGAACGCCGGGTCCAACGCCGTCTCGTACGCCCGCACGGTCCACGGCAGCACTGCCCGCGCCACCCCGGTGTCACGGGTCGCGAAGCTGAACTGCACCACCAGCGCCAGCGGCGCGATCAGGAACAGGCCCAGCCACACCCCGGTCGGCGCGAGCAGACCGGTCGCGACGAGCCACCGCGGCCGGGCCATCAGCCGGTCTTCACCCTGGTCCACGCGTCGGCGTAACGGGCCTCCACGTCCGCGCCGAGGTCCTTGGTGAACGGCAGCTTCGCCAACTGCTCGTCCGACGGGTACACCAGCGGGTCGTCCAGCAACTCCGGCTCGATCATCGGCCGCGCGGCCTCGTTGGGGCTGCCGTAGCGGATGGCGTTCGCCAACGCCGCGCCCACCTCCGGTTGCAGCACGTAGTCGATGAACCGGTGCGCGTTCTCCGCGTGCGGCGCATCCTTCGGCACGCACAGGAGGTCCACATAGGACAGACCACCCTCGGTCGGGATGGCGTAGGCGAGGTCCTCGTTGGCGTCCCGCGCCTGGAACGCGTCACCGGAGTACGCCTGCGCCAACGGCACCTGGCCCGAGCTCAGCGGCTCGATCACGTCCGAGGTGATCTGGCCGATCTTCTTCTTCAACTCCAGCAGCACCGTCACCGCCTCGGCGATCTGCTTGGGGTCGGCGGTGTTCGGGTCGTGGCCGGCCTTGAGCAGGCCGAGCGCCAACGCGTCGCGCGCCTCGTCCAGGATCGTGCTGCGGCCCTGCGCGGCGGCCAGGTCGTAGGCGGAGAACCCGGTCACCTCGCCGAGCTGTGCCTTCGAGTACGCCAACCCGGTCGTGCCCCACGCCCACGGCACCGAGTACCGGTTGCCGGGGTCGTACTCGGCCTCGGTGAACCGGGTGGCCAGGTTCTTCAGGTTCGGCAGCAGGTCGTGGTCCAGCGGCGAGAGCAGGCCGGAGCGCAGGAACCGGCGCAGGAAGTTGTCGCTGGGCACCACGAGGTCGTAACCCGCCGCGCCGGAGGCGATCTTGGCTTCCATCTCGTCGTTGGAGCTGAAGTTGTCGTAGGTGACCTCGATGCCCGCGGCCGCGGTGAACCCCGACAACGTGTCCGGCGCGATGTAGTCGGTCCAGTTGTAGAAGTTGAGCTTCGGCTCGGCCACGGCGTTGGCCGCCTTGGCGTTCGAGGTGGGCGCGTTGCTCGTCGTGGTCGTCGGCGCACTGCCGACACCGCACGCCCCGGTGGCCGCCAGCGCGAAGAACGCCGACGAACGCAGCACGGTCCGACGGGTGACCCGGGCGCTGTCCATGTCCCAAAGGTGGGCGATCCGGAGGTTCTGCTCAGTCATCCATACCCTCTTCCGGCTCCAACAACACGGTGAAGTCGGGGTCCCAGGCCATCCGCACGGGCTGCCCCGGTGACCCCGCGTCGGCGATGCGGCGGGTGTTCTGGACGAACGCGACGAGCTCCGCGCCGCCCGGCACGTCCACCACGTACTGGGTGGACACGCCCGTGTAGACGACGTCGCGCACGGTGCCGGTGAGCACGCACCAGCCCGTCGGCGGCTCGTCGGCGAGGTCGTGCAGGTGCACCTTCTCCGGGCGCACGGTGGCCGCGACCCGCTGCCCGTGGCGGAGTCCGCGGCTGTTCAGCGGGGCCCGGAGCCCGGTGACGCCCGGCGTGTCCAGCACCGCCCAGCGACCGTCCACACCGGACACCTTCGCGTCGAGGATGTTGGAGGTGCCGATGAACCCGGCCACGAACCGGGTGGCCGGGCGCTCGTAGACGTCCTCCGGGTAGCCGACCTGCTCCAGTTTCCCGGCGTTCATCACCGCGACGCGGTGGGACAGGACCAGCGCCTCCTCCTGGTCGTGCGTCACGTAGAGGAACGTGGTGCCGACCTCGCGTTGGATGCGCATCAGCTCGATCTGCAACTCCTTGCGCAGCACCGCGTCCAGCGCGCCCAACGGCTCGTCCAGCAGCAGTAGCCGGGGGCCGGCCGCCAGCGCGCGGGCGATCGCCACGCGTTGCTGCTGGCCACCGGACAGCTGAGCGGGTCGGCGTTTGGCGTACTGCTGGAGCCGGACCAGCTCCAGGTGTTCGCCGACTAACTCCTTGAGCTTCGCGCCCCGGACGCCCTTGCGCTTGACGCCGTAGGCGACGTTGTCCCACACCGACATGTGCGGGAACAGCGCGTACGACTGGAAGACGGTGTTCACGTCACGCCGGTAGGGCGGCACGCCGACCACGTCCACGCCGTCCAGCTCGATGCGCCCCGCGGTCGGGTCGTCGAACCCGGCGATCATGCGGAGCAGCGTGGTCTTGCCGCAGCCGGAGGGGCCGAGGACGGAGAAGAATTCGCCTTCGTGGATCCGCAACGTGACGTCGTCCACCGCGGTCTGGTCGGAGAAGCGCTTGGTGACGCCGTGCAGGCCGACCTCGACCGGCGCGAAGGTGTCCGGCGTGCGCCCCTCGGCCGGGTGGAAGCCGGGTACCGGCTGTTCGGTCAACCTCATCGCCTCTCTGGGCGGCCCGGAATCCGGCCGGCCTGGCGGGGGGTGCGGTGCGAACACGCGGCGGACGCACGGCGAACGCGCGCGAGGGCCGAGGGTAGACGTCACGGCGGTGCCGCGCACCTCACGTCTCGCGTGGCGCGGGCGTGTGCGACGATGACCGCGTTGGTGAACGTGATCGGGCAGGAAGGTCGTGCGGCTGTGTCTTCGTCCTCGGAACTGGACAAGCGTCCGGCGGTCGACACCCACGACGAGCCGTCGGCCGAGTGGGGTTGGCACGGCAGCTTCCCCAAGGGCATCAAGATCGCCGGTTGGCTGTCCACCCTCGGTGTCTTCTCCCTGCTCATCGGCAACCACCACGGCCGCACCGAGAACATCTGGGTCATCCTCGTCGGCACCGCCATGGCCGCCCTCCTGATCTGGGACCAGGTCCGCAGCCGCACCTCCTGGCGCCGGTAGTCCCGATCGACGGCTTGGCTCGGGCTCGGCTCGGGCTCAGGTGAGCACCCAGCCGATGCGGAACTCGACCGTCTTGCCCTCGCAGGCCGGGTCGAGCGAGTCGAAGTGGTGCCCGCCCGCGTTGCACCGGTAGAGCGCCTTCGTGGCGACGTCGGCCGGCGGGGCGGTGAAGATGTAGCCGAGCAGGCCATACGTCCGCTGTCCTTCGCAGTCGGCCACCCCCGAGGTCATCCGGTCCGCGCTGTTGTTGATCTGGCACGAGTAGATCGGCTGGGTGCCCGACTCGGCGTTGGCCGCCAGCTTGCCCAGCGGCCCCTCCGGCACGAACCCGCCGGGCGTGGCGAGAATCGTCGAGCCGCTGTAGTGCCACCCCTCGGCGTTCCTGAACCTGGTCAGCGCGGTGGTCTCGCGCGGCGGCCTGGGCGGGGTGGTGACGACCGGCGGCGGCGCGACGTTGTTCGCCGAGGTCGTGGTGGTTGTGGCCGCAGTGGTGGTGGTCGTCGTCGTGGTCGTGGTGCTCGCGGCGGAAGACGACGCGGACTGGGTACTGCTGCTCGGGGTCGTCTCAGTGGTGGTGACCGGCGAGGACACGTTCCCGGCGCCGGACGCGCGGCCCGGTTCGGCCTCGGGGAGCAGCAAGAACACGGTGGTCAGCGCGAGGGCCGTGACGGCGACGGCCGCGCCCGCCACCACCGCGATCCGGCGCTTCGGCTTGCGCGGCTCGTCGTCCCACGTCTCGCCCCAACTCGGGCGGGTGTCGGTGGGCCGGGACACTAGTGACGTGGGCGCCTCGATGATCACCGTGTCCGGATCGCCGGTCGAAGCGAGGCGCTGACGTACTTGAGCGGCCGTGAGCCGGTTCGCGGGCACCTGGGTGAGCAGGCCCGTGACCACGGCGGCGAGCGGGCCGGTGCAGCGGTTGAGCACCGGCTCCTCGGACAGGATGGCGTGCATGGTCGCGGCGGTCGACTCGCGCTGGAACGGCGAGCGGCCCTCCACGGCGTGGAACAGGGTCGCGCCCAGCGACCACAGGTCCGTGGCGGGCGACGGCGGCTCGCCCGTGAACAGCTCCGGCGCCATGTAGCCGGGCGACCCCATCACGCCGCCGGTCGCGGTCAGGCCGGGGTCGTCCAGGGCGCGGGCGATGCCGAAGTCGGCGAGCTTCACCCGCCCGTCGGGCAGCACCATGATGTTGCTCGGCTTGACGTCCCGATGCACTACACCCGCCGCGTGCGCGGTCTCCAGCGCTTCGAGCACGGCCAGCCCGATCGCGGACACCTGTTCGGCGGGCAACGGCCCGTTGCCCATCAGGTCGGCGAGGGTGGGCGCCTCGACCAACTCCATGACGATGTAGGTGATGCCGTGCTCGGACACCACGTCGTGCACGGTCACCACGGCGGGACTGTTGAGCCGACCGGCCGTCCGCGCCTCCCGCAGCACGCGTTTCAGCTCGGCCGCCGACGAGGTCCGCAACTCCTTGAGCGCGACCCGCCGCCCGATGACCCGGTCCTCCGCCAACCAGACCACGCCCATGCCGCCGCGCCCCAGCTCACGAACCGCCACATACCGGCCCGCGACCAGCTTCGAGTGCACGAGTCCCCCCAAGTGAACCGACCGCAGGATGGTAGCCGGTCACCCCCACCCGCTCACCGACAACCGCCAGGCACGCAGGTCCGCATCAGCAGCGTTTCCCCGGTCCGGTCCGCATAGCCATTACAACTCAGGAGCGTCGTCCCACGGGTTGAGCACCTTGATACCGGTGTCGACGAAGTCCTTGATGTTTCGTGTGACCAGGCAAGCGACGTAGCGACGACAGATCGCGGCGGTCTGCGCGGCGGCCATGCCGATCGGATGGCCGTTCGCCTCGCGCGTGGCGGCGATCTCGCCGCAGTAATCCGCTGCAACACTGTCGAAAGGCAAGATCTGATCTCGAAAGTCCTCGGCCAGAAGGTCCGAGATCCTTGCCGCCAGTATGGTCTTGCGCCGGCCCTCAGGCAGTCGAGCGACCCCGTGCGCGAGCTCAGCAGCCGTCACCGCCGTGATGAAGACATCCTCGGCCGAATACCGATCGACCCACCGGACAACGCCGTCATCCGGAACTTGCCTCATCAGTTCGGAGACGACGTTGGTGTCAAGAACGATCACTCAGGAAGCTCCGCGGCTCGTGCAGGCTCCGTCCGCTGCGGCAGCTCGATCGACGGATCCCCCACGTCGCTGAACCTTTGCCGAATCCGCGAACCCATCCCCACCTCGGACGCCGACCTGGTCAGCACCGAGGCAAGGATCTCACGCACTTCGGCTTCCATCGACCGGCCGTGCTCAGCAGCCCGAACGCGCAGCCTGGCCTTCAGACCCTCATCGAAGTCTCGGATCGTCAACGTCGCCACGGTCCACCTCTCATGCCAGCACTGCTGTCAATGCTAGCACCCGGGAGTGGGGTGGACCTAGCCTTCGGCGGCGAGCTGGCCGCAGGCGGCGGCGATCTCCTGGCCCCTGGTGTCACGGACGGTGCAGGCGACGCCTTGGTCGTTGACGCGGCGGACGAACTCGCGCTCCACCGGCTTCGGGGAGGCGTCCCACTTCGAGCCCGGCGTCGGGTTCAGCGGGATCACGTTCACGTGCACCAACTGGCCCAGGTGCCGGCGCAGCAGCTTGCCGAGCATGTCCGCACGCCACGGCTGGTCGTTGATGTCGCGGATCAGGGCGTATTCGATGGAGACACGGCGACCGGTCCGGTCCGCGTAACCACGAGCGGCTTCGAGGACCTCGGCGACCTTCCAGCGGGTGTTGACCGGGACGAGGGTGTCGCGCAGCTCGTCGTCCGGGGTGTGCAGCGAGACGGCCAAGCGGACCTGGAGGTTCTCCTCGGTCAGCTTCCGGATCGCCGGCACCAACCCGACCGTCGACACGGTCACCGAACGCTGTGAGATGCCCAGGCCGTCCGGCGCCGGGTCGCAGATCCGGTGGACCGACTCGACCACGCGCTTGTAGTTGGCCAGCGGCTCGCCCATGCCCATGAACACGATGTTCGACAGCCGACCCGGACCGCCGGGCAGCTCGCCGTCACGCATGGCCGCCGCACCGCGTCGCACCTGGTCCACGATCTCCGCGGTGGACAGGTTCCGGGTCAGTCCGCCCTGGCCGGTGGCGCAGAACGGGCACGCCATGCCGCAACCCGCCTGCGACGAGATGCACAGCGTGGCGCGGTCGGGGTAGCGCATCAGGACGCTCTCGACCAGCGTGCCGTCGTGGGCGCGCAGCAACGTCTTGCGCGTCGTGCCGCCGTCGGCCTCGACGCTGCGCAGCTCGGTCCACAGCGGCGGCATCAGGTCGGCGATCAGGCGGTCACGGGCGGCGGTGGGGATGTCGGTCATCGCGTCGGGGTCGACGGTCAACCGGCCGAAGTAGTGGTTCGACAGCTGCGCGGCGCGGAACGGCTTCTCACCGAGCGCGGCGACCGCCTCTCGACGCTGGTCGGCGGAGAGGTCGGCGAGGTGGCGCGGCGGTAGCCCGCGCTTGGGCGCGTCGAAGACGAGGGGGAGGGCAGTCATAGCACCGTCCAGTGTCCCACGGCCGCGCAGTGCCAAAGACCACACCGACCGTGTGAGTGGACACCCCCCGCCGGAGCACCGCGACCCAGCCCCATGACGACGGCAGCCATGAGGCGACCCACTGCGATCGGCATCACCGTTGCATCGCGATCGGTTCCGATATATCGTCGATACGTCAGAACCGATCGATACAAGGAGCAAGACGATGCGTTTCCACGGACACAGGCACCACCGGGAACACGGCTTCGGCGACCCGCGACGCGGGTTCGGCGGCGGCTTCGGCCGGGGCGGCCCGTTCGCCGACGGCCCCTTTCCGCCCGGTCCCCCGATGCCACCCGAGCCGCCCGGCTTCCCCGGTCACGGCCGGGGGCGGGGCAGGGGCGGCAGGCAGCGCAAGGGCAACGTCCGCGCGGCGGTGCTCACGCTGCTCGCCGAACGCCCCATGCACGGCTACGAGATGATCCAGGAGATCTCCGGCCGCACGGACGGGCTCTGGCGGCCCAGCCCGGGGTCGGTCTACCCGACCCTGCAGATGCTGGCCGACGAAGGCCTCGTCGCCTCCACCGAGGAGGCGGGCGGCAAGAAGCTGTTCACGCTGACCGAGACCGGTCAGGCGGAGGCGGCGAAGCTCGAAGGCGCGCCGCCGTGGCAGCAGGTCAACGACGACGTCGACGTGAACGCCGCGAAGCTGCGCACGGCGGCGCGCCACCTCGGCTCGGCGATGCAGCAGATGGCTCACGCGGGCACGCGTGAGCAGAAGGCACGGGCCGTCGAGGTCCTCAGCGAGGCCCGCCGCAAGCTCTACGCGATCCTGGGCGAGCTCGACGTCGAGGAAGACGACACGGAAGAGTGAACTACCAGCGGTCGTGGACCAGCGGCCGGATCAGCGAGTCGTACACCGCGCGCACCTCGTCCTGGGCCGAGGCTGACAGCGGCGCGAGATCCGCGGCGGTCGAGTTGGCGCGCGCCTGCTCGGCGTTGCGGGCACCGGGGATGACCACGGTGACCCCCGGCTGGTCCACGATCCACCGCAGCGCGAACTGCGCCATGGTGGCACCGGCGGGCACGAGGGCCCGCAGCCGCTCCACCGCCTCCAGACCGACCTCGAACGGCACGCCGGAGAACGTCTCGCCGACGTCGAACGCGTCACCGTTGCGGTTGTAGTTGCGGTGGTCGTCGGCCCCGAACGTGGTCGACGCGGTGTACTTGCCGGACAGCAGCCCCGAGGCGAGCGGCACGCGGGCGATGATCGCCACGCCCGCCTCCGCCGCCGCGGGCAGCACCCGCTCCAGCGGCTTGAGCCGCAGCGCGTTCAGGATGATCTGGACGCTCGCGACACCCGGTCGGGCGATCGCGGTCAGCGCCTCGTCGACGGTCTCCACGCTCACGCCGTACGCGGCGATCCGCTTGGCCTCCACCATCTCGTCGAGGGTGTCGAACACCTCGTCGGTGGAGTAGACCGGCGTCGGCGGGCAGTGCAGCTGCACCAGGTCGAGCGTGTCCACGCCGAGGTTGGCGCGGGACCGGTCGTTCCAGGCCAGGAAGTTCTCGCGGTTGTAGTTCTCCGGCGTCTGCTCGACCCGGCGGCCCATCTTGGTGGCCACCGTGATGCCCGCGTCGCCGCGTTCGCGCAGGAACTTGCCGACCAGCGTCTCGCTGCGACCGTCGCCGTAGACATCGGCGGTGTCGAGGAAGTTCACGCCGGTGTCGACGGCGGCGTGCAGCACGGCCAGCGCGTCGGACTCCTCGACCTGGCCCCAGTCCGCGCCGAGCTGCCAGCAGCCCAGACCCACGACGCCGACCTGCCGGCCCAACCTGCCCGCGTTCCTGTTCTCCACGGTTCCAAATCCTATGTGAGCGTTATCAGGTCAGCACAATCCCGGTCGGCTTCCGTCTCACGTGGACGCGGTAGCCGACCTCGAACGACAGGCCGGGCGTCCGGGCGACCGCCTTCTCCGCGACCGCCTGGGAGAACTCGATGCGCAACACCGCCTCCAGGTCCTCACGACGATCGAACCGCCACAGCGCGCGCACACGGCGCAACGAGAACCCTTGAGCGGTGAAGAAGGTCTCCACCTCCACGGGGTTGTAGCGCGGTTCGTCGGCGCACAGCCACGGCCCGTACGGCTCGGCGAGGCCGTCGAGGTCCACGATCGCCAGCGCGCCGCCGGGCCGCAGCACCCGGTCGGCCTCGCGGAGACCGGGTTCGCAGCCGGGGCCGAAGAAGTACGCCGTGCGCGCGTGCACCAGGTCCGCGCTCGCGTCGCGCAGCGGCAGGCGTTGCGCCGGTCCGGCCATCACCTCGGCGTTGGGCACGTCCGCCACCCGCGCACGGGCGCGCCGCACCAACGGCGGGTGCGGCTCGACACCGATCACCGAGCGAGCCGCTTCAGCGAACACCGGCAGGTGGAACCCGTCGCCGCAGCCGACGTCGACCACGTCCCGCCCGGCCCAGTCGCAGTCCTCCCGCAGCGCGCTCCAGATGGCGCCGCCGACGTCCTGGGCGCGGTTCTCGACCTCGTAGACCTCGGGCCAGTGCCAGATGTTCGGGCTCGGCAGGACGTCGACGGGCCGCACGGCGGCCAACGCGGCGCGGACGAATCCCTTCACGGGACGACTCTAGAGCCGTAGCGTGATCGAATAGGCGGCTTGCAGGAGGTACACGGTGTCGATCGTCCCGAATTCTCCCGCTTTGGCCGAAATGCACCACGGAGCGCCGTGCTGGGTGGACATCGCCACCACCGACCTCCAGGCCACGATCGACTTCTACACCGGGCTCTTCGGCTGGTACTACTCCGACGGACAGGGCCGCACGACCGCCTTGGTCGACGGCCTGCCGGTGGCCGAACTGGTCGCCGCCGACGAGCCGAGCGCGTGGACGCTGTACCTGAACACCCCCCACGCCCGCGCCACCGCCGAGAAGGCGCACGCGCTGGGCGGCACCGTGCTCGCCGAACCGTCCGACACGGCCACCGTGATCGCCGACCCGACCGGGGCGGTGGTCGGGTTCCGGCACGTCTCCCCCGACTGGGTGTTCGGCACCGACGGGCACGGCGCGTACGCGTGGGCCGAGCTGAACACCCGCGACGGGCACGTCGCGGACGGGTTCTTCCACGAGCTGTGCGGCTACGAGATCACCCAGATCGGTGACGGCCACGCGGTCGACTACACGATCTGGGCACTCCACGGCCACACCGTGCTGGGCCGCCAGCGGATGGGCCGGGCGTTCGCGCCGGACACCCCGCCGCACTGGATGGTGTACTTCACCGCCGCGCCGGAGATCGGCGCCGACTCGACCGCGTCCAGGGTGCTGGAGCTGGGCGGACGCGTCACCGTCGAGCCGTACGACACCCCGTTCGGCCGGATCACCGTCGTCGCCGACCACACCGGCGCGGTGTTCTCCGTGATCGACCCGTCCCGCACCACACCGCTGTCCGACGAGGACACCGGCTCACGCGTCGACGACCCCTACGACGATTGACACATGGCCGCTGCTCCGCAGACGGCGGCGAGGTCGAGTGGGCTACACAAAGACGAGTAGCAGCAGGTAAGCGACGACGGCTGAGGGAAGTAGTGAGTCCATGCGGTCCATCAGCCCGCCGTGGCCGGGCAGGAGGGTGCCCATGTCCTTGATCCCGAGGTCGCGCTTGATCAGCGATTCGACCAGGTCACCGGCGGTGGACGTGATGACGAGCGCGGCGCCGAACAGCACGCCGTGCCACCACTGGCCGTCCAGCATCAGGCCGACGGTCAGCGCGCCACCGACCATGCCCGCCACCATCGAACCCGCGAAGCCCTCCCAGGACTTCTTCGGGCTGATGGTGGGGGCCATCGGGTGCTTGCCGAACAGCACGCCGGCCACGTAGCCGCCGGTGTCGGACAGCACGACGCCGATCAGGAACGCCAGGACGCGGAACACCCCGTCGTCCGGCACGACCAGCATGACCGCGAAGGCGGCGAACACCGCCACGTACGCGACCGTGAAGATGGACGCGGTGACGTCCCGGAGGTAGCCGTCCGCGCCGTCCTTGAGCCGCCAGAGCAGGCAGACCAGGATCGTCACCACGAACGCGCTGAGCACCCCGCCGCGCTCGAACGGCCAGGCCAGCCACACCACGGCCTGCCCGCCCAGCAGTACGGGCACCAGCGCGACCCGGATGCCCGCACCGCGCTGGAGCGCGCCCGCCAGCTCGTACATCGACACGGCGACCGCGACGGCGACGATGCCGATGAACAGCTCGCGCACCGTGAACAGCGCGACAAGGATGACCGCGCCCAAGCCGACACCCACGGCGATGGCCGCGGGCAGGTTGCGCCCCGCGCGTGACGCGTTCCGCTCCGGCGCGCCCTGCTCGCCGCCGCCTGACACTTCTTGTGCTCCTATCACGGCCGGCTACCGGCCAAGCAGAACATGCGGCCGGTGACCCGACCCGACCAACCGGACGTGATCACCTAGACCTCGAGCAGCTCGGCTTCCTTGTGCTTGACCAGGTCGTCGACCTGCGCCACGTACCGGTGGGTGACGTTCTCCAGTTCCTTCTCGCCCCTGGTGCCGTCGTCCTCGCCGACCTCGCCGTCCTTGACCAGGCGGTCGAGCTCTTCCTTGGCCTTGCGGCGGATGTTGCGGATGGACACCTTCGCGTCCTCGCCCTTGCTCTTGGCCACCTTCACCATCTCGCGGCGGCGCTCCTCGGACAGCTGCGGGATCACCACGCGGATGATCGAGCCGTCGTTGCTGGGGTTGACCCCCAGGTCCGAGTCGCGGATGGCCTTCTCGACCGCGTTGAGCTGGGTGGCGTCGTAGGGCTTGATCACGGCCATGCGCGCCTCGGGAATGGCGACGCTGGCCAGCTGGTTCAGCGGGGTCGGCGAACCGTAGTACTCGACGACGATGCGGGAGAACATCGAAGGGTTGGCACGGCCGGTGCGCACCGCGGCCAGGTCCTCCTTCGCCACGGACACCGCTTTTTCCATCTTCTCCTCGGCGTCGAGGAGGGTCTCGTCGATCACGGCAGACTCCCTTGGTGTGCGCAGTTCGGCTCGGATCCCAGCAGGTCTAGAAGGACGGGCGACCACCGGGGGTGCTCACCAGTGTGCCGATCTTCTCACCACGCACGGCGCGGGCGATGTTCCCCTCGGTGAGCAGGTTGAAGACCATGATCGGCATGTTGTTGTCCATGCACAGGCTGAACGCCGTCGCGTCGGCCACGTTCAGGCCGCGTTCGAGCACTTCACGGTGGGTGATGTTGTCGAACATCAGTGCGTCCGGGTCGGTCTTCGGGTCCGCGGTGTAGACGCCGTCCACGGCCTTGGCCATCAGGACGACCTCACAGCCGATCTCCAGCGCGCGCTGCGCGGCGGTGGTGTCGGTGGAGAAGTACGGCATGCCCGCACCGCCGCCGAAGATCACCACGCGGCCCTTGTCGAGGTGCCGCATGGCCCGGCGGGGGATGTACGACTCGGCGATCTGGCCCATGGTGATGGCGGTCTGCACGCGGGTCTCGATGCCGTGCTCGCGTTCCAGGAAGTCCTGCAAGGCGAGGCAGTTCATCACCGTGCCCAGCATGCCCATGTAGTCGGCCCGGCTGCGGTCCATGCCGCGCTGCTGCAACTCGGCGCCGCGGAAGAAGTTGCCGCCACCGATGACGACCGCGACCTGGACCCCGGTTCGGACGACTGCGGCGATCTGGCGCGACACGGTCTGCACGACGTCGGGATCGACGCCGACACCGCCACCGCCGAACATCTCGCCGCCCAGCTTGAGCATCACCCGGCGATAGCCGTGGGCGGGCTCGTCGTCGGCGTGATCGGCTTTCGAGTGGTCTACCTCTGCGCTGCTCACAGGTCCTCCTCTGGACACGGCAAGGGCGGGGTCGCGACTATGCGCGCAACCCCGCCCTCACGCGAATCAGGCCTGGCCGACCTCGAACCGGGCGAAGCGGGTCACGGTGACCCCGGCCTCGTCCAGCACGGCCTTGACGGTCTTCTTGGACTCCGTCACGGAAGCCTGCTCCAGGAGCACGACGTCCTTGAAGAAGCCGTTCACCCGACCCTCGACGATCCTGGACAGCGCCGCTTCCGGCTTGCCCTCCTCGCGAGCGGTCTCCTCGGCGATGCGGCGCTCGTTGGCCACCAGGTCCGCGGGGACCTCGTCGCGGGTGAGGTAGCGCGGACGCATCGCGGCGATCTGCATCGCGGCGCCGCGGGCGGCGTCCTCGCTGTCCCCGGTGTACTCGACCACCACGCCGACGGCGGGCGGCAGGTCGGCCGCGCGGCGGTGCAGGTAGGTGGTCACGGTGCCGTCGAAGACGGCGACCTTGGCCAGCTCCAGCTTCTCGCCGATCTTGGCGGAGAACTCCTGGACGACCGCGTCGATGTTCTTGCCGTCGAGGTCGGTGGCCTTGAGGACCTCGACGTCCGCCGGGCGGGTGGCCTTGGCGACCGCGACGATCTGCGAGGCCAACTCCTGGAAGTCGGCGTTCTTGGCGACGAAGTCCGTCTCGCAGCGCAGCTCGATCATCACGCCGTCCTCGGCCACGACCAGGCCGTTGGAGGTCGTGCGCTCGGCGCGCTTGTCGACGTCCTTCGCACCCTTGATGCGCAGGATCTCGACCGCCTTGTCGAAGTCGCCGTCGGTTTCCTCGAGCGCCTTCTTGCAGGCCATCATGCCTGCGGCGGTCAGCTCGCGGAGGCGCTTCACGTCAGCGGCGGTGTAGTTCGCCATCGTGCGGTTTCCGTTCCTTCTGCGGTCTGATCGTCGGCTTCACCGACGTGGGTACGCGCGGGGGTGGTGCTGTGCACACGCCGCGCCCACCTTCGTCGTGGCGGGCGCGGCGTGTGGCTGATCAGGACTGGACGGCCTCGGAGCCCTCGGCGGCGGGCGCCTCGGCAGCCGGCGCGTCGGCGGCGGGCGCCGCGGCGGCCGGTGCGTCGGCACCGACCAGCAGCTCCTGCTCCCACTCGGCCAGCGGCTCGTCGATGCCCGGCTCGGGCTTGTCGGCGCCGTCGGCGGCCTGGGTGCGGGCGCCGGAGCGCGCCATCAGACCGGCGGCGGCGGCCTCGGCCACGACCTTGGTCAGCAGCGCGGCGGACCGGATCGCGTCGTCGTTACCCGGGATCGGGTAGTCGACCTCGTCCGGGTCGCAGTTCGTGTCGAGGATCGCCACGATCGGGATGTTCAGCTTGCGCGCCTCGCCGACGGCGATGTGCTCCTTCTTGGTGTCCACGATCCACACGGCGCTGGGCACCTTGGACATGTCGCGGATACCGCCGAGCGTGCGCTCCAGCTTGTCCTTCTCGCGGTTCATCATCAGGATTTCTTTCTTGGTGAAACCCTGGAAACCGCCGGTCTGCTCCATCGACTCCAGCTCCTTGAGCCGCTGGAGGCGCTTGTGCACCGTGGAGAAGTTGGTGAGCATGCCACCCAGCCACCGCTGGTTCACGAAGGGCATGCCGACGCGGAGGGCCTCGTTGGCGATGGCCTCCTGCGCCTGCTTCTTGGTGCCGATGAACAGGATCGACCCACCGTGCGCGACCGTTTCCCGGACGAACTCGTAAGCCCGGTCGATGTAGGTCAGCGTCTGCTGGAGGTCGATGATGTAGATGCCGTTGCGCTCGGTGAAGATGTAGCGCTTCATCTTCGGGTTCCAGCGGCGGGTCTGGTGCCCGAAGTGCACGCCGCTGTCGAGCAGCTGCTTCATGGTGACGACGGCCATGGCCGGGTTCGCACCTCTTCGTTCAGGCGCGCCGGGTGTCTGGGCCGGCGCGCGTTCCGGTTGATCGCGGCGGGCCGGTCGGTCCGCCGCCCTGGTGCCCTTGCCGCCGTCCGAACCGGAGGACGTCTCGCCTCAGGACCGCCGGACGCCGCGACTCGACCACGGAACGGGTCGAGTCTGCATTGGCACGCGAAGTCGTCCCGCACTCACACGGGCCGCGTACCGAGTGTACGCCGGACGGCGGGAGAACATCGAATCGGCCCCGGAGTTGTCCACAGCCCCGTGAGTTGTCCACAGTCGCGGAGAAGCCACTGGTAGCCCCCGGTCCGGGCCGCGACGCTGGACCCATGACTCCCACGATGCGAACACTGCTGGTCCTGGCCTTGACAACGTTGATGACGCTACCGCTGGTGCCGCTGGGCGGTCCCGCGCGGGCCGCCCGTCCACCACGCTTCGCCTGGCCCCTGGCACCACCCCATCAGGTGGTCCGCGCCTTCGAGGCCCCGGCCACCGAGTACGCGCCCGGCCACCGAGGGGTGGACCTGGCCGCCCCACCGGGCGCGGCCGTCCTGGCCGCCGCCGACGCGGTGGTGCTGCACGCGGGTCCGGTAGCCGACCGCTCGGTGATCTCGCTGCTGCACGAGGGCGGCCTGCGGACCACGTACGAGCCGGTCGAGCCCACCGTGCGCCGGGGGCAGGTCGTGCGCCGAGGTGAGCGCGTCGGCACGCTCCAGTCAGGCCACGAGGGCTGCCCTGCGGAGGCCTGCCTGCACTGGGGTGCGCTGCGCGTGTCCCCCGTCCGTGCCTACGTGGACCCGCTGCGGTTGGTGGCCGCCGGTCCCGTCCGACTCCTGCCGAGAGTGGATCGGCTTACGCTTCCAACTGCTCGTTCAGCTTGGTGCGCAGCCTCAGGACCGCGCGGGTGTGCAGCTGGCACACGCGGGATTCGGTGACGCCCAGGACCTTGCCGATCTCGGCCAGCGTCAAGTTCTCGAAGTAGTACAGGGTGACCACGACGCGGTCCCGCTCGGCGAGCTGCGCGATCGCGTCGGCGAGCTGGCGGCGGCTGTCCTGGTCGACCAGGGTCGCGATCGGGTCCACGGCGCCCTCGTCGGGCAGGGACTCGGCCAGCGACGAGCCCGCACCGCCGGTGCTGCGGCCGGCCGCGATCAGCTCGTCCAGCGCCACCACGCTGGTCAGCTGGAGCTGGGCGTAGAGCTCGCGCAGCTCACTGAGGCCGATCTTCAGCTCGGCGGCCAGCTCGCGGTCGGTCGGGGTGCGCTGGAGGCGGCCGCCGAGGCGTTCCAGGGCCCGTTCGACGTCACGGGCCCGGCTGCGGACCGAGCGCGGCACCCAGTCCTGGGAGCGCAGGTCGTCGAGGATCGCGCCGCGGATGCGCTGCATCGCGTAGGTCTCGAACTTCAGGCCGCGCTCGGGCTCGAACTTCTCGATCGCGTCGACCAGGCCGAAGATGCCGGACTGGATCAGGTCCGCCACGTCCACGTGCGCGGGCAGACCGGTGCCGACCCGGCCGGCGACGTACTTCACCAGCGGCGCGTAGTGCAGCACGAGCCGGTCCCGCAGAGCCCGCCGGCGTGATTCGCCGTAGGTGTGCCACAACGCGATGATCCCGGCTTCCACGTCGTCGGCGGTGCGCGACTCGGACGCCGCGTGCGCCGGTCTACCGGCGATGACGGGTGCGGCGTGCCCGTTGCGCGGTGGGTCGTCGAGCGGTGGCTCACCTTCGACGCGGTGACCGTTCGTCCCAGTCGGGGTACGCGCCGCCGACGAGGTCCCGACGTGCGCGGCGGAAGGAGAGGTCACGGTTGCGATCCGCGAACCTCCCCCTGCGACGTCAGGAGCGGGGGTGGGTTCGGTCATGGATCGCCTTCAGCCGTTCGACGGTGACGTGTGTGTAGAGCTGAGTGGTTGCGAGCGTAGCGTGACCAAGAAGCTCTTGGACGGTGCGCAGGTCGGCTCCCCCTTCCAACAGGTGCGTGGCCGCGGAGTGGCGCAGGCCGTGAGGCCCGGTGTCGGCCGCCCCAGGGACCGCACCCACTACATCGTGGACAACCCTCCTGGCGGTACGGGGGTCCAACCGGCCACCTCGCGCACCGAGCAGGAGTGCCCTTTGTGAACGGTTATTGACCAGCGCCGATCGACCGTGTTCCACCCAGCGCCGTAGCGCCCGTTCGGCCGGAACGCCGAACGGCACGGTGCGTTCGCGACTGCCCTTGCCCAGAACCCGAATCACCCTTTGGGAGTAGTCCACGTCGTCGAGGTCGAGACCGCACAACTCGGCGACCCGGACCCCTGTTGCGTACAGCAACTCCACCACGGCTTGGTCACGCAGCGCAACCGGATCGCCCTGTTCCGCGCCTACTTCCGCCGCTGCCATCGCCGCGCCGGCCTGGTCGGGACGCAGCACCGAGGGGAGGGTCCGGTGGGGTCGGGGTGCGGCGAGTCGCGGGCCCGGATCGGCGGCGAGCAGGCCGTTGCGGGACGCCCACCCGGTGAACGTCCGGGCGGAGGCGGCGCGCCGGGCCATCGTCGTCCGGCTCGCGCCGGCGGAGTGCTGGGAAGCCAGCCAGGACCGCAATCCCGGCAGGTCGATCGCTTCCACGGTGGCGTTGTCGGGCGTGCCTTCGGCTAAGTGGACCAACAGGGCGACCACGTCGCCGAGATACGCGCGAACGGTGTGCGGGGAGAGCCCGCGTTCCATGGCGAGGTGGCGTTCGTAGCGGTCCAGGGCCGTCGCCACGTCGCCGGGCAGCCCACGACGGAGGCGGACGAGATCGACACGACGTGTCCGAGCGGGCGGCGGCGGGGACATAGCCCCTGACGCTGCGCCCTCGAACGCTCTTGGTCAAGTATCGCCACGCCAACTCCCTTCCTGAGAGCGTTTCCATCCTGTTTCGACGCGTTGAGCGAGACCGGCCAGTTCCAATTGTGGGAGCAACGCGCGCACTCTCGGCAGCTCGACGCCGGACTCCACGGAGATCGCTTCCGGGCTGTACCCGAACGTCAACCCCAAGGCTTCGAACACCCGCATCGCGTCACCCTGCGGCGGCCCGGTATCGGTGTTCCGAGTGGCCTCGACGAGATCGACGCCGAGCCGCCCGGTCGACTCGATGACCTCGGCGACACTGGTCACCGGCAACGCGGCACCCGACCGCAGCAATTCGTGGCAACCCGACGAACTGACCGAGGTGATCGGACCCGGAACCGCCATCAGCACCCGCCCGAGCGCCGCCGTGGACGCCGCCGTGTTCTTGGCCCCGCTGCGCTGACCAGCCTCGACGACAACGGTCCCCTCCGCCAGTGCCGCGATGAGCCGGTTCCGGGTGAGAAACCGGTGACGCGCCGGCGTGTGCATTGGTGGGTACTCACTCACCAGGAGCCCTTGGCCGGGAATGCGCTCCAGCAAGGCCCGGTGACCAGCGGGATAAGCGACATCGACCCCGCAAGCCAGGACAGCGATCGTCAACCCGCCACCTGTGATCGCGCCCCGATGAGCAGCACCGTCGATCCCATAGGCAGCGCCCGACACCACCGTGACCCCGGCCTCGGCCAACCCGTACCCGAACTCCCCCGCAACGTGCTGGCCGTACCCCGAAGCAGCCCGACTACCCACCACCGCCACCGCCCGCTCGGTGATCGCGGCAAGACTGAACTCCCCCCGAACCCACAACGCCAACGGCTCCAACCCACACCGCAACCCGTTGGCAGCGGCAATGGCCAAGGCGTTGAAAGGCCACCGAGGCCACTCGTCATCCTCAGGAACCAACAACCGCCCACCGACCTTGGCAGCAACCTCCAGATCCTTCTCCGCCTGATCCAGCCCCCGCCGAGCCGAAGTCTGACTGTCAACCGCAGCAGGCACCTCCCCACCCCGAACCATCTCCGCCGCCCGCACCGGCCCCACTTCGGCAACAAACCCGACAAGCGCCGCAGCCGGCGGCTCAGCCACCCGGGACAGATAGGCCCGAGCCAACCGGATCTCGTCCGTACTCACGGCCACCCCCACCACTCGCCAGCCGACCTCCGCGCCCCACAGCCGAAGACCGATCCGGGCGGATCGAGGTGAGTAGTCAGGTCTAGCAACTTGCCGGCGCCGATTGGCCAGGGTGGGGCTGAGGTCGGCGCGATCGGTGAGCGCACGGCCGGCGGCGCGGTGTGGGACGGGGCTTGGCTGGACTGCGTCTGCTGTGTAGTCATGATCATCTGCGCTCTCGGAATACCAGGGCTGCGGCTACGTGGTCTTCTGTGGGTTGGGCGACTTCTGCCAGGTCGGCCAGGGTCCAGGCGACTCGCAGGCATCTATCGGACCCACGGCCTGTCAATGAGCCCTTGGCGAGTGCGCGATCGAGAACGGACGTCGTCTCGCGGGGAAGGGCGAACTCCCTTCTCAACACCGGGCCGGGAACTTCGGCGTTGGTCAACCAGCCGTGTTCCGCCCAGCGTTCCGCTGCTCTCGTTCTGGCCTTGTGCACACGTTCGCGGACGGTCGCGGTGGGTTCAGGTTCGACTACGTATTCGCGACTCATAGCGGTCAGTGGGCGCATCGTCACTCTCAGGTCCACCCGGTCCAGCAGCGGACCGGAGAGCTTGGTCTCGTACCGTCTCCTGGCCGCGGGCAAGCAGATGCAGTCGATGTCCTTCGGCGGCGCACAAGGGCACGGGTTGGTGGCCATCACCAACTGGAACCTGGCCGGGTAGCGAGTAATCCCGTCACGCCTGGCCAGGCGGACCTCGCCTTCCTCCAAAGCCGTGCGCAGGGCCTCTAGCTTCGACACTCCGAACTCGCGCGCCTCGTCCAGGAACAGCACCCCTCGATGGGCTCGGCTCATCGCGCCGGGCTTGGCCAAGCCGGCACCGCCTCCGACCAGGGCGCCTACCGACGTCGAGTGGTGCAGGGAGACGAACGGTGGTGAGGAGACCAGTGGAGCCTCCGGCGTGAGCAGGCCGGCGATGGAGTGCACGGCCGTGACTCCGAGGGCCTCCTCCATCGAGAGTGGCGGGAGGAGGCCGGCCAGGCGTTGGGCCAGCATGGTCTTCCCGGTGCCTGGTGGGCCGGTCAGGAGGATGTGGTGGCCGCCGGCTGCGGCTACCTCCAGGGCCCACCTTGCTTCCGGTTGGCCGATGACGTCGGCCAAGTCCGGGCCGTCCGGGGGTGGGGCTGGGGTGGGTGGGGTGGTGTGGTGGAGGGTCTCCTTGCCGTCCAGCCAGTCGAGGACGTCGGTCAGGGTTGCGGCGCCCAGGACGGTTACGCCGTCTACCAGGGCCGCTTCCGGGAGGGTGGCTACGGGGACGATCGCTTGGGTCAGGCCGCCTCGCTTGGCCGCGAGCAAGGCCGGTAGGACGCCCCTGATGGTGCGTACTCGGCCGTCCAAGGCCAGTTCACCCAGGAGGACGGTGTGAGCCAGGCGTTCGCCTGGGATGGCTTGGGCGGCTGCCAGGACCACGCAGGCGATGGCCAGGTCGTAGCCGGAGCCGTTCTTGGGCAGGGTCGCCGGGGACAGGCCCAGGGTCACGCGTTGGGACGGCCAGTCGTGGCCGCTGTTCCTGACGGCTGCCTTCACCCGGTCTTTCGACTCGTGCAGGGCAGCGTCCGGGAGGCCCAGGAGCTGGGTTTTGACGGTTCCGACGCCCACGTCGGCCTCGATCTCCACCGGGACGCCGTCCACGCCGAACAACGCCACCGACCACGTTCGCGCCAGCGCCATCACACACCTCGCAGGTGGTGCAGGCGGACCTGGCCGACCGGCGGCCATTCGATCGAGATGACGTCGAAGCGGATCTCCACCCGGCCGATCCGGTTGGCACTCAGCCAGCGCAGGGCCGATTTGCGGACCCGGTCGAGTTTGTCCGGCGTCACCGCTTCCAGGGGCGTACCTCTGGTCGTGCCCGAACGGCACTTCACCTCGACCACCACCAGCCGGGTGCCGTCGGTGGCGATGACGTCCAGTTCGCCCTCGTCGCAGCGCCAGTTGCGGGCCAGGATCGACAGGCCCTGGTGTTCCAGGTACCGGCATGCCGCGTCCTCGCCGCGCCTGCCCAGGTCGGTCGCCGTGTTCATGTTCCACCCCTGTCGGAATCGGTCTTGGTTCGACCTTGCCGACGTGGTGGAGGGGTGGCTACCAGCGGTTCGCCGGCTGTGGACAACTCGGTGGGCTGTGGATGGCGGCGGGCGGATTGTCGGTGTCAGGTGGTATGGGGCCGAGGCCGTAAGAGCACGAAGAGACGCAAAGGGGCCCGCCCTGAGGCAGGCCCCTGCGACTTAGCGGGTATCAGGAGTTGAACGGACCGTCCTCGGGCAGCCTGAGCTCGGGCTTGTCCAGCTCCTCGACGTTGACGTCCTTGAAGGTGATTACCCGGACATTCTTCACGAACCGGGCAGGGCGGTACATGTCCCACACCCACGCGTCCGACATCCGCACCTCGAAGTAGACCTCGCCGTCCGCGTTGCGGACCTGCACGTCCACCGAGTTGGCCAGGTAGAACCGCCGCTCGGTCTCCACGACGAACGAGAACTGGCTGACGATGTCGCGGTACTCCTTGTACAGCGACAACTCCATCTCGGTCTCGTACTTCTCGAGATCCTCTGCACTCATTACGCCTCCGCGCGGGTAATCATCGAATCCGCGCCCCTCCTCGTCGCGAGCCTGCCACCGCTGGTCTGCGGGGTTGTCCCATTCTGGACCACGGCGGCGGCAACCACGCCGCGCGCCACCCTGTGCGGCGCTTCCAACCCGTGCCGGCGCGCCGCGGCCGCCACGTTCGCATACGACCAGCGGTGTTGCGCACTCGGGCCGTGTTCGGCCAGCGCCGCCGTGTGCTCGGGGGTGCTGTAGCCCTTGTGCACGTCGAACCCGTAGACGGGCAGTTCTTCGTGCAACCCGGTCATGATCCGGTCCCGGGTGACCTTGGCCAGCACGGACGCCGCCGCCACGCACGCGGCCACCCGGTCGCCCTTGACCACCGGCATGTTCGGCGCGGTGAGGCCAGGCACCGGGAAACCGTCGGTCAGGACGTACCCGGGATGTACACCCAATCGTGCGACGGCACGCCGCATGCCCTCGATGTTCGCCACGTGCACGCCGATCAGGTCCACCTCGGCGGCCGGGATCACGATCACCGCGTAGTCACGCGCGCGCTTGAGCACCAGGTCGTACATCCGGTCCCGCGCGGCGGCGGTGAGCAGCTTGGAGTCGGTGAGCCCGTCGAACTTCGCCCCGTCACCGGGCTTGAGCACGCACGACGCCACGACCAGCGGCCCCGCGCACGCACCGCGACCAGCCTCGTCCACCCCGGCCACCGGACCGAGACCCCGCCGGTCCAGCGCGGCTTCGAACGCCCAGATGCCCGCGGTCTGCCGGACCTGGACACGAGGCGGCTTGCGGATCACCCTCCGACCCTATCTCAGTCGCGAACTCCGAAAACGCGCCCTCACTCGCTTGCCGAACAGCAGCACCGGCCACGCCGCGGCGAAGCCCGCGCCGACCGGCAGGGCGTCCTGCCACGCGGGCGCGCCGATGGCCACGACCTGCGGGTTGTGGTCGCCCACGCCCTGCCAGCGGGCCGGCGGCAGCACGATCACCCGCGCTTTGCCCACCACGTTGTCCACCGGCACCAGACCACCCTCGCGGCCGTCGCCCTGGCACCGCGAGTCGCACGAGTCGTTCCGGTTGTCACCCAGCACGAACAGGTAGCCCTCGGGGATCGTCAGGTCCGCGAACGACTCCTGCACGGTGCTGCGCCCCGGCGCCCAGTACAGGTACGGCTCGTCCAGCGCCTTCCCGTCCACCGTCACCCGGTTGCGGTCGTCGCAGCACTTCACCGTCTGCCCGCCGACCGCGATGACCCGCTTGACGAAGTCCTCCTCGTTCGCCGACGGGAACCCCAGCAGCGAACCCAGCCCCTGCAGCCCCTTGGTGACCGGGTTGGTCGGCTCGGCGGCCACGAAGTCCTGGTTGATCCAGCTGTCGGGCCCGTGGAAGACCACGACATCACCGGGCTCCGGCTCGCTGAAGTCGTAAGTCAGCTTGTCCACCAGCACCCGGTCGCCGAAGCAGCCGTCGGAGCAGCCGTGCAGCGTCTGCTCCATCGACTCCGACGGGATCATGTAGACCTTCGCCAGGAACGACTGGATCAGCACCGCGAGCACCACCGCGACACCGATCAGGATCGGCAGCTCTTTCCAGAACGAGCCCTTGCGCTTGGCCGTTTTGCGCGCGCGGGCGCGCCACTGCTCGACCTTGTCCTCGTGCTCCGGGTCCCCCTCGTCGGAGGTGCCCCGGGACGGTGCGACGTCTACCACCCCGTCAGCGTACCGATCAGGGCTGTGAGGCCCTGGTCAACCGCCTGCGCAGCTTCCGTCCGAAGAAGAGGACCGGCCACGCCGCGGCCAGACCGGCGCCCGCCGGGATCGCGCCCTGCCACGCGGGCGCGCCGAGAGCGAGGGCCTGCGGGTTGTGGTCGCCGATGCCCTGCCAGCGGGAAGGCGGCAGCACGATCACGCGTGCCTTGCCGATGACGTTGTCCTCCGGCACGGTGCCCGCCTCGCCGCCACCGCCCTGCTTGCGCGAGTCGGTGGAGTTCGTGCGGTTGTCACCCATCACCCAGAGGTGGCCTTCGGGGACCGTGACCTTCTCGAACGGGTCGTGGTTCTCCGGTGACGTGCCGGGCTGCCAGTAGATGTACGGCTCGTCCAGCGGCTTGCCGTCCACCAGCACCCGGTGCTGGTCGTCGCAGCACTCGACGGTCTGCCCGCCGGTGGCGATGACGCGCTTGACGAAATCGCGCTCGTCCGGCGGCGCGAGACCGATCAGCGAGGCCACCGATTGGATGCCCGCCACGATCGGGTTGTCCGAACGGCCGGAGGTGAAGTCGTTGTTGCCCCAGCTCTCGGGGCCGCGGAACACCACGACCTCACCCGGTTCGATCTCGGTGAAGTCGTAGACCAGCTTGTCGACCAGCACCCGGTCGTTGTTGCACCCGGGGCAGCCGTGGAGGGTCTCCTCCATCGACTGCGACGGGATCACGTACACCCGCGCGAGGAATGTCTGGATCAGGATGGTGAGGACCAGCGCCGTGGCACCGAGCACGAGCAGTTCGCGCCAGAGCGGGGGCTTCTTCTTGTCCTTCTTGTTCTTGCCGCCCGCAGCCGAGTCCGGAGTGGACTCGGCTGCGGGTTCCTGACCGTCTTCGTCAGCGGAGCGGTGCACGGGATCTGCCACGTGGGCAGGCTACTGGTAGCGCGTGAACCAGCCGTCAGGAGGCCGGCCTGGCCTCGCGCTTCTCCTTGATCTTGGCGGCCTTGCCGCGCAGGTCGCGGAGGTAGTACAGCTTCGCCCGGCGGACGTCGCCGCGAGAGGCGACCTCGATCTCGGCGATGTTCGGGGAGTGGATCGGGAAGGTGCGCTCGACACCGACACCGAACGAGACCTTGCGAACGGTGAAGGTCTCACGGATGCCGCCGCCCTGGCGGCGGATCACGACGCCCTGGAACACCTGGACCCGCTCGCGGGAGCCCTCGATGACGCGGACGTGAACCTTCAGCGTGTCGCCCGGCCGGAAGCTGGGGATGTCGGAGCGCAGCGACTGGGCGTCAAGAGCGTCCAGGGTGTTCATCGGTGGTCCGTCCTCGTCCTCACGTGTATTGCGTACTCCCCCAAGGCGCGGCTTATCTCAACTTACACACGCGCGGGGGCGGGCCTAGCGCACGCCGGATGAGTTGAACCGGGTGCAGCAACCTGTCCAGTGTGCCAGACGAGGGGCGGCGGTACGAAATCGGCCCTAGTCCAGCCCGTCGAGCAGCTTGCGGTCGTGCTTGTCGAGCGCGCCCTCGGGGAGGGCGTCGAGCAGTTCCGGGCGGCGTTCGCGGGTCCGGCGAAGCGACTGGTCACGCCGCCAGCGGTCGATCGCCTTGTGGTTGCCCGAGCGCAGCACCTCCGGCACGGCGAGGTCGCGCCACACCTCGGGACGGGTGTAGCTGGGACCCTCCAGCAGGCCGTCGGAGAACGAGTCCTCGGCGGCCGACTTCGGGTTGCCCAGCACGCCCGGCAGCAGCCGGACCACGGCCTCGACCACCACCAGGACCGCCACCTCGCCGCCGACCAGGACGTAGTCGCCGATGGAGACCTCGTCCACGCGCATCCGCCGGGACGCGTCGTCCACGACCCGCTGGTCGATGCCCTCGTACCGGCCGCAGGCGAACACCAGGTGCTCCTCGGCGGCGTACTCGTGGGCCAGCCGCTGGGTGAACGGCCGGCCGGCGGGCGTGGGCACGATCAGGCGCGTGGCCGGGGTGCAGACCTCGTCCAGCGCGTCGCCCCAGACCTGGGGCTTCATCACCATGCCCGGACCGCCACCGTACGGGCTGTCGTCGACGGCCTTGTGCACGTCGTGCGTCCAGTTCCGCAGGTCGTGCACGCCGACGCTGATCAGGCCCTTGTCGATGGCCTTGCCGAGCAGGGCGGCGCGGAGCGGGTCCAGGTACTCCGGGAAGATCGTGACGACGTCAATCCGCATCGAGCAGGCCCTCGGGCGGGTCCAGCACCACGCGCTTGCCGGGCACGTCCACCGTGGGCACGATCTCGCGCACGAACGGCACCAGGGTCTCGTCACCGTTCTCGCGCCTGACGACCAGCAGCTCGCCGCCCGGTCCGTGCAGGATCTCCAGCACGGTGCCGATCTTCGTGCCGTCGGTCAGTTCGGCGGTCAGCCCTTCGAGTTCGTGGTCGTAGAACTCGTCCGGGTCGCCGGTGGGCGGCAGGTCCTCCGTGCTGCCCAGCAGCAACGTGCCGCGCAGCGTCTCGGCCACGTCGCGGGTCAGCACTTCCTCGAAACGCACCAACAGCCGCCCGGAGTGGTTCCGGGCGGCTGCGACGGTGAGGTTGCGAGACGTGCCGTCGCGCAGCTTGGCGGTCAGCACCGTGCCCAGCGCGAACCGGGTCTCGGGTGAATCCGTGCGCACGTCGACGGCCAACTCGCCGCTGATCCCGTGCGCCTTGGCCACTCGGCCGACGACGACGTCCATGTGCGCGCGTTCAGCGATCGGTGTCGACCACGTCGACGCGCACGCCACGACCACCGATACCGGCCATCACGGTGCGCAGCGCGGTCGCGGTGCGGCCGCTGCGGCCGATCACCTTGCCGAGGTCGTCCGGGTGGACGTGCACCTCCAGCGTGCGACCGCGCCGAGTCGTGACCAGGTTCACCCGGACGTCGTCCGGGTGGTCGACGATGCCTCGAACGAGGTGTTCGAGAGCGTCAGCCAACAAACTCACGCCTCGTCCTTGGCGGCCTCGGGAGCGGGCTCGGCGTCGGCGGCCTTCTTCGCCGACTTCTTCTTCGGCGTCGTCGCGTCGGTCGACGGGGCATCGCCGGCGGCGGCCAGCGCGGCGGCGAACAGCTCCGCCTTGCTCGTCTTCGGCTCCTTGACCCTCAGCGTGCCCTCGGCGCCCGGCAGGCCCTTGAACTTCTGCCAGTCACCGGTGATCTCCAGCAGGCGCTGGACCGACTCGGTCGGCTGCGCGCCGACACCCAGCCAGTACTGCGCGCGGTCGCTGTCCACCGCGATGAACGACGGCTCTTCCTTGGGGTGGTACTTGCCGATCGTCTCGATCGCCTTGCCGCTGCGGCGGACGCGGGCGTCGGCGACGACGATCCGGTAGTACGGCTGACGGATCTTGCCAAGCCGCTGAAGCTTGATCTTGACGGCCACGGGTGTGGGTGCTCCTCGTGCTCTCGATGTGCTCAGGTGCGGGCATTCCTCACCCGAGTGGGGCACGGGTGGTGAAAGCCCAGTGTCTGGGGCGCCACGGCACGGTGAGAGGGACCGACCTCGGCGAACAACCAACCATTCTGCCAGACGGGTCTACTCAGGCACGAATCGGGCCACGGGGATGCCCGCTCCCGCCAGTGCCCCCCGGATTTTCCGGGCGTGTTCGACGGCTCCCTGGGTGTCCCCGTGCAGGCAGATGGAGTCGATTTCGGCCTTGAGCACGGTGCCGTCGGTGGCCACCAGTTCGCGGTGTTCGGCGAGCCGCAGAACCTGGGCCAGGACAGCGTCCGTGCTGGTCAGGACGGCGTTCGACTGGGTTCGGGGCACCAGGGTGGCCTCCGGCGTGTAGGCCCGGTCGGCGAACGCCTCGCGGACCGGGCGCAGGCCGGCGCGTTCGGCGTGGTGCAGCAGGCGGGAGCCGGGCAGGCCGAGGACGGGGAGGTCGCCGAACGCCTTGACGCCGTCCACCACGGCTTTGGCCTGTGCGTCGTGGTGGACGGTGGCGTTGTAGAGCGCGCCGTGCGGTTTGACGTATTCGACCTTGGTGCCCGCCGCTTTGGCGCAGGCGTCCAGCGCGCCGATCTGGTACAGGACTTCGTCGGCCAGTTCGGCCGGGTCGGCGTCGATGAAGCGGCGGCCGAAGCCGGCCAGGTCGCGGTAGGAGACCTGGGCGCCCACGGCCACGCCGCGGCTCGCCGCCTGCCGGCAGACCCGGCGCATGGTCGACGGGTCGCCCGCGTGGAAGCCGCAGGCCACGTTCGCGCTGGTCACGATGTCGAGGAGGGCTTCGTCGTCGCCCAGGCGCCAGATGCCAAAGCCCTCGCCGAGGTCGCTGTTGAGGTCGACCACGCCGGTGTTCACGAGGGCATCACCCCGACCGAGACGAGCAGGAGGGTCAGGCCGGGGAGGAAGTTGTTGATCACGTGCGCCACCACGCTCGCGGTGAGCCTGCGGGTGATGAGGCGGGCGATGCCGATGGGGATGGCGATGACGATGAGCAGCGACGTCCGCAGCGGTTCGAGGTGGCTGGCCGCGAAGATCAGCGTGGTGAGCACGAACGCCGCCCACCGGCTCCAGTTCTGCCGTTCGACCGCACCCCACAGCAGGCCGCGGTAGATGATCTCCTCGCACACCGGGCCCAGGAAGCACACGTAGAGGAACATCACGATGGCGGCGGCCAGGGGCAGGCCCGCACCGTCCACCAGCTCGCTGATGGCGGAGGTGGCGTTGCTGTCGCCGACCAGCCTCGACCAGATGACCGCGGCCACGTAGGTGAGCAGCAGGCCGAGCGCGCCCAGCTTCAGGCCGATCTTGACGTCCGCCCACTCCCAGCCGAGCCGCAGGTCCTGGAACGGGCCGTTGCCGCGCAGGTAGGTGACCGTGACGGCGACGGCGGCGGCCAGCACCGTCGGCACCATCGAACCGATCAGGATGAACGAGACCGAGCTGCCGATGTCCGTGCCCGAGGTGCGGGCCAGGGCGGTGATGAACACCGCACTGAGAATGAACACCGCTTCCACGAGCAGGAACGCGCCGAAGCCCCAGCGCTGACCGACGCGCACCGCTTCCGGCCCCCGCCCGACCGCGCGGACACTGGCGATCAGGCCTGTCGGAGGTTCATCCGGTGGTGTCACAGCCATCCACCCTAATCAGCCGGTGTAGAGGTAGACGGCGGGCAGCAGGTTGTTCGTCGCGTGCGCGACGACGCTCCCGGCCACCCGGCCGGTGATCATGCGGGCCGCGCCGATCGCGAGGCCCTGGGCGAAGAGGCTGATCATGCGCCAGCTCTCCTCGTGCAGGAACGCGAAGATGAGCGCGGTGAGCGCGAGGATCGCGATCCTCGGGATCTTGTAGTGGGCCAGTGCTTGCCATAGGGCTCCCCTGGTGAGGAGTTCTTCGGTCAGCGGCGCGCCGAGGAAGACGAACAGCGCTGCCGCCGCGAGCCAGACGGTGCGGCCCCCCGATAGAGCTTCGATCTGCTCCAGTGAGCTGGATTGGTCCGGGTTGATCCGCAACAACAGGGTGCCCAGAAGCCAGGCGGCTAAAAGGGCGGTGCCGCCGGCGGCCAGACCCACCCTCAAGTCTCGTGCGGTGGGGATCAGGCCGAAGTCGGTGTTCGGACCGCTGCCCCTGGCCCACGAGACGACGGCGGGGCCGAGGCCGAGCAGGAGGTTCGGCAGGAAGACGAGCAGGAGCAGTGGGCCGAGGACCGGTGGATCGGTGATGTCCACTTCGGCGAAGCGGTCGGCGGTCGCGGCGGTGAAGACCAGGGTCGCGATGTGGTAGCCCGCCAGGCCGGTGAAGAACGCCAGGAAACCCCAGTGCGCTCGGCCGGTGTCCTGGGCCTGCTGTTCCTCCACTCGTCCGAACGTAGTGGTCCGCGGTGCCGAGGTGCTCCCCGAGGCAGGTCAAGATCACCCTGACGGCGGCAGGGCGGTCGCGGGGCGGCGGAAGAATTCTCGCCGGCCCACCGGATCACGGGTTTCCCTACTGGTCGGACGTGGTCGCCACGTGTGCCCGACGACGGCTCAACCGTGGATTCGGCCGCGCAGCATGACCAGCTTCGGGTGCCGCAGGGTGTCGAGGTCCGCACGCGGGTCCTCGTCGTAGACCACGATGTCGGCCGCCGCGCCTTCGGTGAGCGACGGGAAGCCGAGCCACTCGCGCGCGGCCCAGGAGGCCGCCCCCAGGGCTTGGTCCGGTGTCATGCCGACCTGGGTGAGCGCCTGGATCTCGTCCACGATGCGGCCGTGCTCGATGCCGCCGCCCGCGTCCGTGCCCGCGAACACCGGGACGCCCGCCTCGACGGCCTTGGCGATGGTCTCGGTGTTGCGCGCGTGCAGGTGCCTCATGTGGCTCTGGTAGCTCGGGTACCTCTCCGCGCCGGCCGCGATGGACGGGAAGTTCTCGATGTTGATCAGGGTCGGCACCAGGGCGGTCTGGTTGCGAGCCATGTGGTCGATGGTCTCGTCGGTCAGGCCCGTGCCGTGCTCGATGCAGTCGATACCGGCGTTGAGCAGGGCGGGCAGGGCCTCTTCGCCGAAGACGTGCGCGGTGACCCTGGCCTTGTTCTCGTGCGCGACCTTGATCGCCTCGGTGAGGACGTCCTCGGTCCACAGGGGCGCGAGGTCGCCGGTCTCGCGGTCGATCCAGTCGCCGACCAGCTTGACCCAGCCGTCGCCCTCCGCGACCTGCTCGGCCACCGCCGACGGCAGGTCGGCCGGGTCCTCGATCTCGACGCCCAGGTACCTGATGTACCGCTTGGGCCTGGCCAGGTGCCTGCCCGCGCGGATGATCCGGGGCAGGTCCAGGCGCTCCTGCAACGGCCGGGTGTCCAGGGGCGAGCCGCAGTCCCGGATCAGCAGCGTGCCCGCATCGCGGTCGGTGAGGGCCTGGTCGACCGCCTCGGGCAGGTCCACCGTGCCGTGGGCGCCCAGACCGACGTGGCAGTGCGCGTCCACCAGGCCGGGGACCAGGTAGCCCCCGGTGCTGACGGTCGTCGCGCCCGGTACCGGTCGGGTGCGGATCCGGCCGTTGACCACCCAGATGTCCCGCGGGTCGCCGCCCTCGGGCAGGACGACGCCCCGCAGGTGCAGACCGGTCACTTGCCGAACTTCAGCTTCGACGGGTCGAAGCCGGGTGGGAGCTGGTCGAGGGAGCCGAGCCCGGGCGGGAGCTCGTGCCCGCCGCCCTGAGGGGGCATGCCGGGCATGCCGCCGGGGAGCATGCCGGGGAACCCGCCGCGCATCTTCGGCGGCGTCGGGCCGCGGCCCTTGCCCTTCTTGCCCTTCTTCCCCTTGCCCTTGCGGGTGTTCTTGCCACCGCCGCCCGGCAGGCCGAAGCGGCCGGCCATCTGGCTCATCATCTTGCGCGCTTCGAAGAAGCGGTTGACCAGGTCGTTCACATCGCTGACCCGGACGCCGGAGCCGTTGGCGATGCGCAGCCGGCGGGACGCGTTGATGATCTTCGGATCGTCGCGCTCGGCCGGGGTCATGCCGCGGATGATCGCCTGGACCCGGTCCAGGTGCTTCTCGTCCAGGTTGGCCAGCTGGTCCTTCATCTGGCCCGCGCCGGGCAGCATGCCCAGCAGGTTCGCGATCGGGCCCATCTTGCGCAGGGCCAGCATCTGCTCCAGGAAGTCCTCCAGCGTGAGCTGGCCGGAGCCCATCTTGACCGCGGCCGCCTCGGCCTGGTCCGCGTCGAACGCCTGTTCCGCCTGCTCGATCAGGGTGAGCATGTCGCCCATGCCCAGGATCCGGCTCGCCATCCGGTCCGGGTGGAAGACGTCGAAGTCCTCCAGCTTCTCACCGTTCGAGGCGAACAGGATGGGCTGACCGGTGACCTCGCGGACGCTGAGCGCCGCGCCACCGCGGGCGTCGCCGTCGAGCTTGGTGAGGACCACGCCGGTGAAGCCGACGCCCTCGGAGAACGCGGTCGCGGTGTTCACCGCGTCCTGGCCGATCATCGCGTCGACCACGAACAGCACCTCGTCGGGCTGCACGGCGGCGCGGATGTCGACGGCCTGGCGCATCATCTCCTCGTCCACGCCGAGGCGGCCCGCGGTGTCGACCAGCACGATGTCGTACTGGGCCCGCTTGGCCTCCTCGATGCCCTTGCGGGCCACGTCGACCGGGTCGCCCACGCCGTTGCCCGGCTCGGGGGCGAAGACGGGCACGCCCGCGCGCTCGCCGACCACCTGGAGCTGGGTGACCGCGTTCGGGCGCTGCAGGTCGCAGGCCACCAGCATCGGGGTGTGCCCCTGGCCCTTGAGCCACTTGGCGAGCTTGCCCGCCAGGGTCGTCTTGCCGGCGCCCTGGAGGCCCGCGAGCATGATCACGCTCGGCGGGTTCTTCGCCAGGTTCAGCCTGCGGGTCTCCCCGCCGAGGATGCCGACCAGCTCCTCGTTGACGATCTTGACGACCTGCTGGGCCGGGTTCAGCGCCTGGCTGACCTCGGAGCCCTTGGCCCGCTCCTTGACCTTCGCGATGAACGTGCGCACGACGGGCAGCGCGACGTCGGCCTCCAGCAGCGCGACCCGGATCTCGCGCGCGGTCGCGTCGATGTCGGCCTCGGACAGCCGCCCCTTGCCCCGCAGGTTCTGCAGGACCGAGGTGAGCCGGTCGGAAAGGGTGTTGAACACGTTGCCGCCAGACCTCGCACGTCGTCGGTGGGTTCCTGGCTCTTAGGGTAGCCGTTCACGCCGGCGTCACGGACAGCCGCAGGTGGTCCTCGCGGGTCAGCAGGGTCAGGCCCTGCCAGCCGCGCGGCGGCACACCCGCGGCGAAGCGGGTGCGGAGCCTGGACGCGCGGCGGACGTGCCGGGTGAACGACCGGGAACGGATCAGCCGGCCCCGCTGGACCTGGCCGGACAGCGCCTCCTCGGCGCTGGCGTCGAGCCACAGGAAGTGCCTCGGCCGGTTGGTGAGCACGCCCACCGCGACCAGGCCGGCGCGGGTGGTCGGGCGGGTGGACGGTTCGTGGACCAGCAGCAGGCCGCGCGCGGTGATCGCGAACCACAGGATGCGGGTGCGGTGCACGAGGTGCACCAGCGGTCGGTAGAGGCGGTACGGCATGGTCTTGGGGAAGAGGCTCCGCAGTCTGGTCCGAACCTGGTCGGAGTCCAGCACGACGGCAGGCGCGCCATCCGTGTCGGCGGCGGCGAGCAGCGTCGACTTACCCGCTCCCGGCAGTCCGGCCAGCACGACCAGCGAGCGCGGCCTCACGGCGACTGCGGTCATCGCTTCCATACTAAAGAGACGTTTCGGACGCCGACGAGTTCCGCCGAGTGGCGCAGTGATCGTTTGCGAAAAATCACACCTACGGTCCGCGTCCGCGGGAACCAGGCGGGAACCAGCGGGACGGAGGCGGCCCAACCCCTCGATGGGCCGCCTCCGACCACTCGGTGGCGACGCTCCCCCCGCCCCACCCCCAGTCGGGCGGGTCCGTCCCCGTGCCATGGCTGAAAGCTTGCCGTGGCACGGGGCCCGGTGGCAGCGTGAGCACCCGTGGTCGGTTGTGCGTAGAGCTACGCAACTTCCGGCGGTGGACCGCGCTATCCGGCGGCGAGCAGAACCGCCCGTTCGATCTTGCGGCGCTGGTTGCCGTCGATGCCCTTCGGCATGGTGATGGCGAACGAGTCCACCACCGTGGAGCCCAATGTGGACACCCTCGCCCACACGATGTCCACACCGGACTGCTCCAACGCGTCCGCGACGTGGTGCAGCAGCCCGATCCGGTCCGCCGCGCGCAGCTCCAGCACCACCGCGCCGGTCGACTCGTCGTCGAACCAGAGCACCCTCGGCGGTGGCGGGTCCTGCGGCGGGCCGCCGTAGTCGCGTTCCTTCGCGGCCAGCTTGTCGGCCAGCGCGAGGGAGCCGTCCACGGCCCTGGTGAGCTGTTCGCGCAACAACGTCACGTCCGGCAGGGAACCGAACCTGGGTGAGACGGTGAACACGTCGACCGCCGCCCCCTCGTGGGAGCGCAGCGTCGCGGTGTGCACTTCGAGGGAGTTGAGCGCCAGCACACCGGCGGCCCTGGAGAGCAGGCCCGGGCGGTCGGGCGCGACCACCGTGATGGTGGCCGCGTGGTCGTTCGGGTCGATCAGCACGTCCGGTTTGCCGCTGCTCAGCACGGCCTGGGCGAGGTCCTGCTGGCGCTGGTCCAACGGCTCCGGCTTGGGCAGCGGGTCGCCCGCCATCGCCGTCCGGCAGCGCGCGACCAGGTCGCTGATCAGCGAGGACTTCCACTCCGACCACACGCCGGGCCCGGTCGCCAGGGCGTCGGCCTCGGCCAGCGCGTAGAGCAGTTCCAGCAGCACCGGGTCGCCGCCGAGGGTCTCCACGACGCGGTGCACGGTGGTCTCGTCCTCCACGTCACGGCGGGTCGCCGTGTGCGGGAGCAGGAGGTGGTGGCGCACCAGGGCGGTGAGCGTGGCCACGTCCTGCGGCCACAGGCCGAGCCGTTCGGCGATCTGCGTGGTGAGCGCCGCGCCGACCTCGGAGTGGTCGGCCTGCCTGCCCTTGCCGATGTCGTGCACCAGCGTGCCGAGCAGCAGCAGGTCCGGCCGGGACACCCTGGTCACCAGGCGGGCCGCGTGCGCGGTGGCCTGCACCAGGTGGCGGTCCACGGTCCAGGTGTGCGCGGCGTCACGGGGCGGCAGGTCCCGCACCGCGCCCCACTCGGGGAACAGCCTGCCCCACAGACCGGTGCGGTCCAGCGCCTCGACCACGTCGATCAGGCCCATGCCGCTGCCCAGCAGGGCCAGCAGCTCCTCGCGGGCCTCTCTGGGCCACGGCTGGCGCAGCTCGGGGGCGGAGTCGGCGAGCTTGGCCAACGTGCCCGCGGCGATCGGGTGCTTGCTGCGGGCGGCGGCCGTGGCGACGCGGAGCAGCAGGGCCGGGTCGCGGCTGGGCATGGCGTCACGGGCCAGCGCCACCTCGTTGCCGTGCAGCACGACGCCCTCGTCCAGCGGTCGTCTGGCGGGGGTCCGTCTGAGCGGGGACCGGGCGAACACACCCAGTCCGCGCTTGGGGACGGCGGCACGCGCCGTCCGCATGGCCACGTCCACCGCGTACACGATCGTGCGGGCGGCCGACGACATCGACCTGGCCAGCGTGAAGCGGTCCTGCAGGCCCAGGGCGGTGGCGACCTCGTCGCCGTCCTGCGCGCGGAGCACGTCGCGCGGCTTGCGCGCCACCCGGCGCAGCTCGGTGCGCACGTCCAGCAGCAGCTTGCGGGCCTCGTTGACCTCGGCGGACGGCCGGTCGGTCAGCTGCGCCGCGCTCAACGCGTCCAGCAGCGTCACGTCCCGCAACCCACCGCGGCCGTGCTTGAGGTCCGGCTCGACGCGGTGCGCGATCTCGCCGCTGCGCGCCCACCGCCGTGACGCCGACTCGGCCATCTCGTCCAGCCGCGTGCGCACCCCCGTGCGCCACGCCTGACGCGCGCTCTCGGCCAGTCGTTGGCTGATCTCCTGGTCGCCCGCGATGTGGCGGATGTCCAGCAGCCCCAACGCGGTGCGCAGGTCACCGGCGGCGACGCGGAGCGCCTCGCCGACCGTGCGCACCGAGTGGTCCAGGCCGATGCCGGAGTTCCACAGCGGGTACCAGAGCTTCTCGGCGATCTGGTCCACGCCCTTGTGCCCGTTGTGCACCAGGAGCAGGTCCAGATCGGAATAGGGCACCAGCTCTCGCCTGCCCAGACCCCCCACGGCGACCAGCGCGACACCGCCGCCCGGTCCACCGACACCCGCCTGCGAGGCGTGCGCGGTGAGCCAGAACTCGTGCAGGTCCACCAGCGCCTCGCGCAGCGACTCCCCCGTCAAACGGCGCCGACCTGGCGCGAGCAGCCGATCGCGTGCTCGCACCAGGTCGTCAGCCGTGACGACGGCCGTCTCGGCGTTCTCCATACGGCCGTCTCCCATTCCTACATTCCTACCGAGGATCCCTATAGGGCATCCGAGCCGCGCTCCCCGGTCCGGACCCGGATGACCGTGTCGACCGGGGTCACCCAGACCTTCCCGTCACCGATCTTGCCGGTGCGGGCGGCTTCCACGACGGCGTCGAGGGTCTTCTCCACGGCGGCGTCGTCCACCAGCACCTCGATGCGGAGCTTGGGCACGAAGTCCACGGCGTACTCGGCGCCGCGGTAGACCTCGGTGTGGCCCTTCTGCCTGCCGTAGCCCTGGACCTCGCTGACGGTCATGCCCAGCACCCCCAGCTGCTCCAGGGATGCCTTCACGTCGTCGAGGGTGAAGGGCTTGATGATCGCGGTGACCAACTTCATGACTTGTTGCTCCCCTCAAGCACCGCAGTGCCGCCGGCGGCGACACTGGACTTGCTGCCGCTGCGAGAGCCCAGGCCGCTGCCGAACTCGTACGCGGTCTCCGCGTGCTCGGCCTCGTCGATGCCGGCCACCTCGGCCTCTGCGTCGGCCCGGAAGCCTACGGTCAGCTTGACCAGGTAGCCCAGGATGAGGCTCAGCACGAAGGAGTACGCGAGCACGGCGAGCGCGCCCACGGCCTGCCGCCACAGCTGGTCGACGCCGCCACCGTAGAAGAGGCCGTCGATGCCCGCGGGAGCGGAGGAGCTGGCGAAGAAGCCGATCAGGATGGTGCCGGAGAGGCCACCGACCAGGTGCACGCCGACCACGTCGAGCGAGTCGTCGAAGCCGAAGCGGTACTTCAGGCTGACCGCCAGGGCGCACAGGGCGCCGGTGATCGCGCCGATCGCGATGGCACCGAGGGGGGTGACCGACGAACAGGCCGGGGTGATGGCGACCAGACCCGCGATGACGCCGGACGCGGCGCCGAGCGTGGTGGCGTTGCCGTCGCGGACGCGTTCCACGGCGAGCCAGGCGAGCATGGCGGCGCAGGTGGCGACCAGGGTGTTGACGAAGGTGACGCCGGCGAGGCCATTGGCGCCGAGGGCGGAGCCCGCGTTGAAGCCGAACCAGCCGAACCACAGCAGACCGGCACCGAGCACGACCAGCGGCAGGCTGTGCGGCTTCATCCGGTCCTTCGGCCAACCGACGCGCTTGCCGAGGACGATCGCCAGCGCGAGACCCGCCGCACCGGCGTTGATGTGGACCGCGGTGCCGCCCGCGAAGTCGATGGCGAGCAGCTTGTTGGCGATCCAGCCACCCGGGTCGATGACGTTGCCGGCCTCGTCCTTGCCGTCGAAGTCGAACACCCAGTGCGCGACCGGGAAGTACACCAGCAGCGCCCACAGACCGGCGAACAGCAGCCAGGGCCCGAAGCGGGCGCGGTCGGCGATCGCGCCGGAGATCAAGGCCACCGTGATGATGGCGAACATCGCCTGGAAGGCGACGAACACGGTGGACGGGATTTTGCCGGCGAGCGAGTCAGCCGCCAGCAGGCCGTCAAGGCCGAAGAACTCGAACGGCTTGCCGAGCAGACCCGCACCGACATCGGTGCCGAATGCCATGGAATAGCCGACCAGCACCCAGAGCACACCGACCACGGCGATTGCGCCCAGGCTCATCATCATCATGTTGAGCACACTCTTCGACCGGACCATGCCCCCGTAGAAAAAGGCAAGTCCCGGCGTCATCAACAGCACCAGTGCGGCACTGGTGAGCACCCAGGCGGTGTCCCCTGTATCCACGTCGACCTCCACTGCGCTTCGGTTGCACGGAGCATCGGCAGGTCCTGTTTCGCGCGGTTGCGCCTCAGGTTTCGCGCAGGTGAACTGTCCGACCCCTGGTGTTACAGCCATGTTTCGTCCGCTTGAAGCAAGTCGTTCCGCCCGCGATCAGTCGCCGTCGCGGCGGAATTCCCGGTGACGGACCGTGCGAGGGACTCTCGCGTTTGCGGTGGTTCGTGTGACCCATGGAGTGAACCGGCGACGGTGGGTCACGGAGGGTATGACCCTCAGGCGTCGCACAGTCGCGTCGAGCCTGCCAGACCGGCCGGGGCCGCCCCCACCAGGTGGTGGAGGCGGCCCCGGTTCGTCGTGACGCTCTTACTTGAGCCAGCCCGGGATGCCCGGGGCCGGACCCGTCGGCACCGGCTTGGCGTCCGAGGACTCCGTGCCAAGGGACGCGGTCGGCTCCGGCGGGGGCTCCACCGCGGCGCAGCGGGCGCCGGCACGCGGGGTCTTCAGGTTGATCAGGTAGTCGTCCGTGGTGCCACGCGTGCAGTCGCTGCGGTCGTAGACACCGTGGCCCCAGCCCTCGTAGGTCAGCAGGACCGTGGTGTCACGGCTCTGCCGGTGGGCGTTGGCCGCCCACTCGTACCCGGTGGCGGGGTCGTAGAGCGAGTTCATCATCAGGATCTTCGGCGCGTTCTTGATCTTCAACCGGTGCTGCGGGTTGTTGACCTTCTCCGGTAGGCCGATACAGCCCGCGATGGCGTAGTGGCCCAGCGACGAGCCGCGCATGTGCGGCGCGATCTGGTTGGCGCGGTCCACCAGGGCGGAGAACTCGCGGTAGTTCTTCACCCGCATCGCCCAGTCCTGGCAGAACACGGCCGGGAACGGGTTGCGCGCCGTCTCCGCCGCGAAGGCGACCGGGGCCGCCTTGCCCGCGCCCAAGTCGACCAGCCAGGACGCCAGCGACTGCCAGTTGGGGCCGTAGAACGAGCTGAACGCGACGCTGATGATCTCCTCGGAGGTCACCTTGACCTCGGGGTCGAACGGGTCGACGATCTCGCCGCGGTCGGCGCGGTCGAGCAGGTCGTCCCACACCTTCCCGACGTCCTGACCGTGCAGGGCGCACAACTCGTTGCGGTCGCACCACTTCACGAACTCGCCGAACGAGTCCTCGGCGGTCTTGGCCTCGGTCTCGTTGAACCGCCACGTGCCCAGGCTGTGGTCCATGTTCGAGTCGATCACCATGGCGCGGATGTTGCGGCCGTACTCCTCGGCGTACTGCTGGCCGATGAGCGTGCCGTACGAGACGCCGTAGTAGTTGATCTTCTGTTCACCGAGCGCCTTGCGCAGCGCGTCGATGTCCTTGACCACCGCGCCGGTGTCGGCGTGGTCGTACATCGGGCCGGTCTGCGCGCGGCAGTCCGCGGCCAGTTCGCGGTTGTACGCGGCGAGGGTGTCGAACTGCTGCTGGTTCGTCGGGTAGATCGACGGCTGCCGCCGCAACACGTCGAGCGAGCACTGCACCGGCTGACTGCGCGCGACACCGCGCGGGTCGAAGCCGATGATGTCGAAGCGCTCCTGCACCTCCGGGCTGAAGTAGCCGGCCGCCGCCAGCGCGAAGTTCACGCCCGAACCGCCCGGACCACCGGGGTTGATGACCATGATCCCGACGCGCTTGGACGGGTCGGTGGCCTTGCGGCGGGCCACGGCGAGGTCGAACTTCTCGCCGCGCGGGTTGGCCCAGTCGATGGGCAGGCTCAGCGTGCCGCACTCCACCTCGGCCAGCTCAGGGCACGGCTGCCAGGCGATGCGGGCGGTGACCGCCCAGTCCATCCGCCGCACGTCGTCACCGGGCTGGTAGGGCCGCGCCTCGCCGGGCTCGGAGCCCGGTCCGGGGACCAGGCCC
>NZ_MTQP01000058.1 GCF_001984175.1 Saccharothrix sp. ALI-22-I | reverse complement strand
CGATACGCCTCCTCAACGGTCTCCGGGTAGTAGCTGATCGTCCGCCCGGTGGCTTCCGACAGCAGGGCAGCCGCCTCGTGCAACGTGAACGCTTCCGGCCCGGTCAGCTCGTACGTGCACCCAACGTGCGCTTTCGGCTCGGTCAGCACCGCAGCCGCCGCGTCCGCGATGTCGTCCTGCGCCACCGCCGCCACCCGACCATCACCAGCCGGTCCACGCATGACGTCGTCGTCACCGACAAGGGCAGGCATGAAGTCGGCGTAGAGGTTGTCCCGCAGGAACGTGAACCCCATGCCACTGGCCCGAATGTGCTCTTCAGTCGCCCAGTGATCCCGCGCCAGCGTGAACGTCGCCTCCGGCCCCGCACCCGCGAACGAGGTGTAAACCAGGTGCCCAACCCCCGCAGCCGCCGCCGCGTCCACGAACGCCCGGTGCTGATCAACCCGGTCCCGTGATTCCGAGGCAGACACCATCAACACGGTCGGCACGCCGTCAAGCGCCTCCCGAACCGCGTCGAAGTCCGTAAAACTCCCCTTCGCCGTAGTCGCCCCCGGCAACTCCGGCGCACGGGCCGGATCACGGACCAGCAGCAACTGCCCAATCCCAGCATCGGCAAGCCGACGGGCAACCCGCCCACCAAGCTGTCCGGTAGCACCAGTCACAGCGATCAACGGCCGAGTGCTCGACATACGGCGTTCCCTCTCGATGGTCTTGAGACCCCACCCTAGGTACGCCCCAGAACGCGGAAGAACCGGCCCGCTCCGTGAGGTCGACAGCCCGCGCAGCCACGCGCCGCCCGAACAGCCCAATCCGCCCGGGGCAAGGCACGTCGACGGGCACGACAGGGAGTCGGCGCACGAGGTTCGACCGTTTGCGAAAAGACCTTCAGCAAAACGACAGACTTGTTCAGACATGTGATTCTGGATAACAGCACCAGGGCATTCGACAACTGTTCGACCCTCCGACATCACCCAGCGGTAGCCCTCTGATCCACATCGGTGCGGGCGCGAAGACCCCCCTCTCCGCGCCGCACCGATGTGTTTCACCGCCCCCACAACCCCACCGACACATCCCGCCGTGCGGGACAGCCGTCACCAGTGCAGGTCAGGTAGCTCCGCGATCCGCGCCAGGTCCGCCATGGTCAGCGGTGGGGTGGGGCGGGTGGGGGTGTTTGCGGCGGTTCCGGTGTCGGCGACGTTGGAGGCGTGGATGGTGATTCGCGTGCCGTCGGCGGCCCTTGTGTTCAGGGACAGTCGGGTCAGGCCGCTTTCGGTCTCGGTGGACGTTGCCGCCTTCCGGCCGTCGGACAGGTCGATCAGTTGGCACGTCGGGTCGTTGCAGGCCACGGTGCCCTCGGCGGGCGGTTGCAAGTCGACCATCAGCCAGCCACTGCCCGCCGCGTCGGACAGGTTGACCACCGCCCGGTAGCCGCCCTGCCTGATGCGGAAGCGCAGTGCCTCGTCGGCGGGGACGTCGGGGACCGGTTCGGGCCGCAAGCCGGCGGGTAGGACGGTGGCCAGCAGCGGGCCGAGTTCGGCGGCACGGCGGGCCGACGGGTCCGCGGGAACCGTTTGGCCGCTCCACTGGACCTTCAGTTGCGGAGCGGTGGCGATGGCGAGGAGTTGATCGTCGGTGAGCACCCTGTTCGTCGAACCCAGGCGGCCGGTCTCGAAGACGCGCACGTACGTCCCGTCCGCCCGCCACACGTCGGCGCTGACCAACGTCGCTTCCGTCCCCGACGCCACCTTGATCCGCGTGGTCGACCCGTCCGGGAGCGTAGTGATCGAACACTGGGTGTCCGGCCATCGTTGCCCGCAGTCGCCGGGTGGCTGGCCGCCGATCGACCTGACGTAGACGGAGACCGAGCGGTCACCGGTGACCGTGAAATCGCCGCCCCAGCTCTCCTTCACGACGCACAACTCCAGCGGCGTCGCCTCGACCCCGGCCGGCAGCGGCAGCGTGAACTGCTTGAGCGCGTCGTTGAGCCGGCCGGACTCGGCCAGTTCGTCCGGGGTCGCGGTGCCGCGCGGCTGGTCGGGGAAGCCGCCCGTCATCGTCGGCACCACGCAGCCCGGGTGCGCCGGGGCCGTCGTCGTCGCGGTCGACGTCGGAGCCGTGGAAAGCACGCCGGGCGGTGACGGCTCCCGTCCGGTCATCCCGGCCACCAAGGCGGTCACCGCGACGACCGCGACGATGCCCGCCGCGCCCGCGGTCAGCGCGCCGAACCGCCGCCGCACCCGCCGCCTGCGCCCGTCCGCGATGACCCGCTCGAACTCCAGGCCCGAATCGGGCTCGTCCGCGAGTGCCGACCGGATCATGTCCCGCACCTCGTCACTCACGAGCCCTCCCACAGCACGGTCCGCCTGCCCGCCAGTGCCCGTCGCAGGGACCCCAATCCCTTGGACACCTGGCTCTTCACCGTTCCCTCGCTGCACCCCAGGGCCGCCGCCGTCTCCGCGACCGGCAGGTCCTCCCAGTAGCGCAGCACGACCGCAGCCCGCTGCCTCGGCGGCAACGCCGCCAGCGCACGCCGCACGTCGATCGCTTCCTCGACCCCCGTCACCGCTTCGGCCACCTCGGGCACGAATTCGACGACCGTCTCCGGCCGCCGCCCCCGCCAGCGCGACTCGTCGATGACAGCCCGCACCAGCACTTTGCGCACGTACGCGTCGACCCGCCCATCCCGGTCCAGCCGCCCCCAGTGCACGTAGACCTTGGCCAGCGCGGTCTGCGCCAGGTCCTCGGCCTTGTGCCAATCACCGCACAACAAGAAGGCGGTCCGCCGGACGACGGCCGCCCGTGCCTCGAAGTACGCCCGGAACTCGCGGTCCCGATCGTGCACGTGACACCTCCTCCACTCGGTCACCCCCAATACGCCGTCCGCACCCACCCCGTTGCCTGCAACTTTGGGTAATGAACTACTACTGTGAGTAATGAGCGCTGGCCATGAAATTGGGGGCCGGTCGTGTGACCGGCCCCCAAGGGGAGACGTCAGCTGACGGTGCAGGAGACGGTAGACGGCACGGGGTTGGACCCGGTCCACGAGCCGAGGAAGCCGAACGCCGTGCTGCCGTTGGCGCCGAGCGACCCGTTGTAGCTCGCGTTGCGCACGGTCACGTCCTGGCCGCTGGTGGTGGCCACGCCGTTCCACACGTTGCCCAGGCTCTGGCCCGAGGCGAGGGTCCACTTCACGGTCCAGCCGCTGATGGCGGTGGAGGAGTTGTTGCGCACGGTCACTTCACCTTGGAAGCCGCCGTTCCACTGCCCGGTCACCCTGTAGGTCGCGGAGCAGCCCGTGGTCCCACCACCGGTGGTGGTCGTAGTGGTGGTCGGCGTGCCGCCGAGGGCTTCGTACACCGCCCAGTAGGACGGCTTCTTGCCGAAGTTCTCGTCGTAGATCAGCGCCGCACCCTCACCGGGGAAGACCGAGGGAATCCACGAGTAGCCGTCGGAGAAGTCCCACACGGTGATGCCGACGCACCGGCTCACGGCGAGGCAGGCGTTGACCACGGTGCGGTAGTCGTTCGCCTGCTGGGCGTCCTTGGTCGCGTCACGCGGCGTCCGCATCCGGATGTCCAACTCGGTGAGCGCGACGTCCACGCCCAGGTCGGCGAAGCGCTGGATGTTCTGCCGCAACGTGCTCGGCACCTGCCCGAGGATCAGGTGGGCCTGCATGCCGACGCCGTCGATCGGGATGCCCTGCTGCTTGAACGACTTCACCAGGTTGTAGACGGCGTCGCTCTTCGCGCCGATGCCCTCGATGTTGTAGTCGTTGTAGTACAGCTTGACGTTCGGGTCGGCGGCCCGCGCGGCCTTGAACGCCTCCGCGATGTAGCTGTCGCCGATCTTCTGCTGGAACACCGACTGCCGCCGGGTGCCGTCCTCCTCGAACGCCTCGTTCACCACGTCCCAGTGCACGAGCTTGCCCTTGTAGTGACCGGCCACGTTGGCGATGTGGTTGCGCATCACGCCGAGCAGTTCACCGGCCGGCACGTCGTTGACCCAGCCGGCGAGCTGGTTGTGCCAGACCAGGGTGTGCCCGCGCACGGTCTGGTTGTGCGCTTGCGCGAAGGCGACGATCTGGTCGGCCTGGGTGTAGTCGAACTGCCCGCGGCTGGGCTCGATGTACTGCCACTTCTGCGTGTTGCCGACGGTGATCTGGTTGAACTCGCTGCCCAGGACGTTCGTGTACGGCTCGTTGGTCAGCGTCGGGTTGTCCGTCGCCGAACCGAAGTACCGGCCCTTGGCCGCGGCGAGCTGACCGAGCGTGGGCGCGGCGGCGACACTGGACGAGTCGGCGTTGGACGGTGCGGCGACCGCCATGCCGACGGTCAGCGCACCCGCGACCGCGGCGACCGCCGCCGCGTACAGGCGCGGTCGGCGTGAGGTTGGGGACATCCTTGTCTCCTTCACTTCAAGTGGTGGAACAGGGGCCGTGACGTGGAGGACCGGCGAGCCGACGAGTCACGCCGGTGCGGTGATCTCCTGGTAGTCGAACCAGTCGAACGACGCGGTGCCCTCGGTGACGTACATGCCGATCACCCGTCCGGTGAAGCCGGCCGCGACCTCGGTGGACAGGTAGCGGCCGTCGAGTTCGGCCAGTAGCACCGGCTCGTCGGCGTCCAGGGAGAAGGCCAGGACGTCCGGACCGGTCAGGGCGGTCGTGTCGTCCGCCGGGGGCGTCGAGTCACTCGCGCGGGTGGTCACGACGAGCGTCAGAAGCTGGAGCAGACCAGGTAGTAGTCGTCACCGACCCGGCACACGCTCGGATCGGGTGGAACCCGCCGATCACGGGGTTGTCGTAGGTCCGCGTGGCCACTTGGACGTCGGTGCTCGCCTGGACATCTGGGCCAGCCTGGACGTCGGGCTCGGTCCGCACTGTCGATCGCTCCTTGTTCGCCGAGGTCATGCGCCGAGGACGGCGTAGGTGGTGGTCAGCCGCCGGGTGGCATCGAGGACGAGCGAGTCGCCGATGAGCCGGACGTCGGCACGGAGCGAGATCTCGCCGACCGACGCCCCGGTGCCGAAGGTGATCCGGCCTGGCTCCACGACGCGCCGGCCGTCGACCCCGGTGAACGACAACGCGTCGGCCGGGACGTCGAACACCACCACGCGCTCCGCGCCCGGATCCAGCCCTACCCGGGCGAAGCCGATGAGCTGTGCGACCGGCCGGACGACCTGGGCGACGGGGTCGGAGGCGTAGAGCTGCACGACCTCGTCCACCTCCCAGGTGCCGGTGTTACGAACGGTGACGCGCACCTCCACCGAGCCGTCCACAGTGAACTCTTCGGTGGCCGTGGACAAAGACTCGTACCGCACGGTCCCGTAGGACAGCCCGTGCCCGAACGGGAACAGCGGCGTCGGGTCGAGCGCCGAGATGCCGTCGGTCTTCGCGCCGAGGGGCGGCTGGAGGTACGTCGACGGGTTGATGGACGGTGAACGCGGCACCTGCACGGGCAGCCGCCCGGAGGGGTTGATCCGGCCGCTCAGCACACCGGCGACGGCGGCGGCGCCCTCCACCCCGGGGAAGAACGCCTGGACCACCGCGGTGGCACGGTCGGCGTAATCGCCCAGGGCGTACGGGCGACCCGACACGACGACCAGCACGGTCGGCGTACCGGTGGCCAGGACCGCGTCGACCAGCCGTCCCTGCACGCCCGGCAGCCTCAGGTCGGCCGCGTCGCACCCCTCACCGGAGGTGCCTTCGCCGAACAGACCCGCCCGGTCGCCCACGAACAGCAGCGCTGTGTCCGACTCGGCCGCGATCCTGACAGCCTCGGCGATGCCCGAGTCGTCGTCACCGGAAACCTCACAGCCCAGCGCGTACCGGACGTCGGAGTCGGCGAACTCCGCCTCGATCCCCTGTCGGATCGTCGCGATCGGCAGGCCCATGCCGCTGCCGGGGAACCGGTGCAGCACGTGGTTGGGGAACGCGTAGCAGCCCAGCAGGGTCCTGGCGTCGTCGGCGCACGGCCCGATGACCGCGAGCCGCCCGAGGCGCGGGTTCAGCGGCAACTCGTCGTCGGTGTTGGCCAGCAGCACGATCGAGCGTTCGGCGACGGTGCGCGCGAGCCGCCGGTTGTCGGCGCTGTCCAGGTCGACGTCGGATGCCCCGGGCGGGACGAGCGGGCCGCCGTCGAGGAGCCCGAGTTCGAGCTTCTGCCACAGCACCCGCCGCACCGAGTCGTCGACCAGTGCCTCGTCCACCGCGCCGGAGCGGACGTTCTCGACCAGCTTGTCGCCGTAGCCACGCGTCTCCGGCAGCTCCACGTCGATACCCGCACGCAGCGCCACCACGCCCGCAGCGCCACCACGCCCGCGGCGCCCTCGTCCTCGGCGACCCGGTGCATCGACACCAGGAACGGCACCGACCAGTAGTCGGAGACCACGGTCCCGGTGAAACCCCATTGATCGCGCAACAGTTCCCGCAAGAACGCCGTGTCGGCGGCGACCGGCACTCCGTCGACGTCGGTGTAGGAGTTCATCACCGAACGCGCGCCGCCCTCCCGCAACGCGGTCTCGAACGGCGGGAGGATCACGTCCGCCAGCTCACGTGGCCCGATGCTCACCGGTGCGTGGTTGCGCGCGGCACGGGACGCGGCGTAGCCCGCGAAGTGCTTGAGCGTGGCGATGACGCCCGCGTTCTCCAGACCGCGCACATAAGCGGCCCCGAGCTGGCCGACCAGGTACGGGTCCTCGCCCAACGTCTCCTCGACCCGACCCCACCGGTAGTCCCGCACCACGTCGAGCACCGGGGACAGGCCCTGGTGCACGCCGACGGCCCGCAGGTCGCGCCCGATCGCACCGGCCATCTCCCGCACCAGGTCCACGTCGAACGTCGCGGCCCACGCCAGCGGCGTCGGGTACGCGGTCGCGCCGAACGTGGCGAAACCCGTCAGGCACTCCTCGTGCGCGATCGCCGGGATGCCCAGCCGGTTGCCCTCGACCACCCGCTGCTGCCACGAGCGCAGTCGCTGCACACCCTCGGCCACGCTGATCGGGCCGGTGCCGAACACGCGGGTGAGGTGCCCGACCCCACCGCGCAGCTGCTCGTCCACGTCGGCCGTGGTCGACACCGTGAAGACGTCCGGCAACGGCGCGGACTCCGCGGCCGAACCACCGCCGTCCGGGCCCGTGGTGTCGATCCACACGGAACCGAGTTGCGCGACCTTCTCCTCCAGCGTCATCGCGCTCAACAGGGCTTCGACCCGGTCGTGCAGCGGAAGTTCCCGGTCACGCCAAGGGGGCTGCTCCGGCGCGTCCGTGTCGTCCGGGGACCGGTCGGTCACTGAAGTCATGGTTTTCCTCGTTGTCGCAGATGAGGTCACAAGATGGATCGGGCGGGTCAGCCCTTGAAGGCACCGTCCAGGATGCCCGCGACCATGCGCCGTCCGACGAAGGCGAACAGCGCGACGAGCGGGATGGTGGCCAGGAACGAGCCGGACATGGCCAGGCCGAGGTCGACGTTGTAGCTGTTCTGGAGGGCTTTGATGGCGATTTGCGCGGTGTAGCGCTCCGGCGACTTGAGCACGATGAACGGCCACAGGAAGTCGTTCCACGCGGTCACGAACCCGAACAGGCCGAGCACGAACGCGGCCGGCCGCACGATCGGGAACACGATCCGCCAGAACACCTGCCACGTCCCGGCGCCGTCGATCCGCGCGGCCTGGAGGAGTTCGTCGGTGATGGTCGCGGAGATGTGCTGGCGCATCCAGAAGATGCCGAAGGCACTCGCCAGACCGGGCACGACCAACGCCTGGAGCGTGTCCACCCAGCCCAGTTCGGAAATGATCAGGTACTGCGGGATGACAGCCAGCTGCGTCGGCACCGTCATGGTGAGGACGACCACCAGGAACAGGGCGTTGCGGCCGGGGAAGCGCAGTTTGGCGAACGCGAAACCCGCGAGTGAGCACAGCAGCGCGTGGCCGACACCGATCGTCCCGGCCACGAACAGGCTGTTGGCCATCGACTGGAGGAACGGCACGGTGGTGAGCACCAGCCCCGCCAAGTGGAAGAAGTTGCCGCCGGGCACGATCTCCGGCGGCAGCTGAGTCGCCGTCGCCGTGTCCGTGGTGGCCACGACGAACATCCAGTACAGCGGGAACAGGGAAGCGACGGCGGCGGAGACGAGCAGGACGTAGCTCCACCACCGGACGCGGTCGATGCGCCGACGTCGTGGCGCCTCGGGACGGGGACTCGCGGTGGTGGTCGTCATCGTTCCGCCCGGATGCGCGTCGAGAGCAGGTAGTTGATCAGCGCGACCACGACCACCAGCACGAACAGCGCCACCCCGATCGCCGAGCCGTAGCCGAACTGGAATTGCCCGAAACCCTGCTCGTAGAGGAACAACGTCAAGGTCTGGCACTGGCGGATCGGCCCGCACGTGAGCGGCGCGCTTCGGGAGAGCAGCAGCGGTTCGGTGAAGATCTGGAGGCCGCCGATGGTGGAGGTGACGACGGTGAAGATGATGACCGGCCGCAGCGACGGGATGGTGATGTGCCGGAACTGCTTCCACCCGCTCGCGCCGTCGATCGCCGCCGCCTCGAACACGTCACGCGGGATGGCTTGCAACGACGCCAGGTACAGCAGCGTGGTGTAGCCGAACCAGCGCCACAACACCATCGTGGCGATGAGGACGTGACTGCCCCACGTGGACTGGGTGAAGTCGATCGCCTCCACCCCCACCAGCCCGAGCAGCCAGTTCAGCAGCCCGTAGTCCCGGTCGAACAGCTGCGCGAACACGATCGTCGTCGCGGCGACGGACGTGATGTACGGGACGAGCACGGACATGCGGAAGAACAACGCGAACCGCAGCCGGGCGTGGTTGAGCACGTGCGCCAGCAGCAGCGCCAGCGCGAGTTGCGGCACGGTGGACAGGAACCAGATGCTCACCGTGTTGCCGGCCGCGTTCCAGAACCGCGGGTCCTCCAGCATCCGGGTGAAGTTGTCCATCCCGATGAACGTGTGGTCGCCGATCGGGTTCCAGTCGAACAACGCCACGTAGAACGTGAACAGCAGCGGGAACAGCCCGAACACCGCGAAGATCACGAAGAACGGCGCGATGTAGGCGTACGGCGCCAGGCGCTCGCCGAGGCGGCGGAAGGGCCGTCCGGTCGGTGGTGGCGCGGGCGGAGCGGTGCGCGCCCGGCTCAGTGTCGTCGTCACGTCACTTGCCGATGGCGGTCTTGATGTTCTTCAACGCCTCGTCCCACGCCTTGGTGGGATCGCCGCCGCCCTGTTCGACGTTCGTGATGGCGTTGAGGAACTCCTGGCCGATGGTGGAGCTGTCCGGCCCAATGACGAACGGCTTGAGCCCGAGCAGCGAGGAGGTGTAGATCGTGCCGGTCGGCGCGTCGGAGAAGAACGGATCCTTGTGCCCGGCGAGCGCGGGGTCCTGGTAGACCGACGGCGTGGTGGGCAGCGAGCCGGAGTCGACGAAGTGCTCCAGCTGGCTCTGCGGCGACTGCATCTCCTTGATGTAGTTCCAGGCGGCCTGGGGGTTCTTGGCCCGCTTGGGGATGGCGAGGTAGCTGCCGCCCCAGTTCCCCGACTTGCCCGGGATCACCGCGATGTCCCACTTGCCCTTGGTGTCGGGCGCGTTGCTGCGGATGGCGTTGAGCATCCACGACGGCGCGGCTAGCGTGGCGAACTGGCCCTGCGCCATGCCCGCGCTCCAACCGTTGGAGAACGACGACTGCCCCGCCGTGATACCGGCGTCAACGGCCTTCAACGCCTGGTCGAACGCCGTCCTCACCTGGGGGCTGCTGCCGTAGACCACGCCGCCCTTGTCGTCGTAGTACTTCTGCGGTCCCTGGTTGACCGACTGGTAGAACACGCTCGTGGCCGCGTTGTCCACGAACGCCTTGCCGGTCGCCGCCTTGTACGTCTTGCCGGTCTCGATGAACGCGTCCCACGTCGGCCACAGCGCGCCGACGGCCTCGCGGTCGGTCGGCAGGCCGGCGGCGGCGAAGAGGTCCGTGCGGTAGGCGACGGCCATGCCGCCGACGTCGGTCGGGACGCCCAGGATCTCGCCGCCTTCGGCGGTGCTCTGGCTCATCACCCAGTCCAGGTAGTCGCCCTTGATGTCGTCCGCGCCCAACGTGCGCAGGTCGATGAAGTTCTGCGCCTGCTGCACGAACTTCGGCAGGTCGTCGCCCTGGATGAGGACCAGGTCCGGGACCTTGCCGCCGGCCAGCGCGGTGGTCAGCGACTGGGCCGTCTCGACCGAGGTGCCCACCTCGGTCAGCTTGACCTCGATGTCGGGGTGCTTGGCCTTGTACGCGTCGACGGACGCCTTCTGGTTGATGCCGGTGAAGGACCAGAACTCGAACGACTTGCCGTCGCCCGTGCCGGCCGCGTCACCCCCGGAGCCGGGGGAACAGCCGGCCAGGACGAGGGCCGCGGCGAGGGCGACCGGCACGGCGGTGCGGAGTTTCACGGCGGGTCTCCAAAGTGGGTTCAGGGACACGGGGGCGCGATCTCCGGCCGGATGGTCGCTCACTGAAACTTTCGAACTAAGTTCCGATCCTTACTGGCGCGACAGTAAGCGGGGTCACACCCCTCGTCAAGACACCCGAAGGCAACGCGTCCGAAACCTTCGGAGCCAGCAGCACAACACGGCGTTAGACTCTCGGGCCATGACCTCCACCCGGGAACCGGCGTTCGGCGCAGCCGACGGCGAAGGCGGCGCCACGATCGCCCAGATCGCCGAACTGGCCGGGGTGTCCGTCGCGACCGTGTCCAAGGTCGTGAACGGTCGTTCGGAAGTCGCCGTCGAGACCCGCGCCATGGTGGAAACCGTGATCCGCGAGCACGGGTACCGGCGGCAGAAGAAGATCAACCGCGCCGCGCTGATCGAACTCGTCGTGCACGAGTTGGAGGGCGCGTACGCGATGGAGGTCATCAAGGGCGTGGACCGGGTGGCCAGCGAGCACCACCTGGCCCTCGTGCTCACCGAGTTGCACGGTCGGCACACGCCCGGCCGGACCTGGATCGAGGGTGTGCTCGCCCGTCGGCCGACCGGCGTGATCACGGTGTTCTCCGGGCCCACGCCCGAGCAGTGCGACCAGCTCAACAGCCGCGGCATCCCGTTCGTGCTGGTAGACCCCACCGGCGAGCCGGGGCACGAGTTCCCGTCGGTGGGCACCAGCAACTGGAGCGGCGGCCTGTCCGCCACCCGGCACCTGCTCGACCTGGGGCACCGCCGGATCGCCGTGATCACCGGGCCGCCGCACGCGCTGTCCAGCCGGGCCCGACTCGACGGCTACCGCACAGCGCTGGACACGACGGGCGTGCCGGTGGACCCGGAACTGGTCCGCCGGGGCGACTTCAACATCGCCGACGGCCTGACGCACACCCGTGACCTGCTACGACTGGCCGATCCGCCGACCGCCGTGTTCGCGTTCAACGACTCGATGGCGCTGGGCGTCTACCAGGCCGCGCACGAGGCGGGGCTGCGCATCCCGGCCGATCTGAGCGTGGTCGGTTTCGACGACCTGCCGCCCGCCCAGTGGGCCATCCCGGCCCTGACCACGGTCCGCCAGCCGTTGCGCGACATGGCCGCCGCCGCCACCGACATCGTGGTGGCCATCGCGAACGGCGAACCGCCCGCCCAACAACGCCTGGTCCTGGCCACCGAACTGGTGGTCCGCGCGAGCACCGCCCGCCCACGCTCCTGAGGGGCCTTGGACGCTCCGAAACACAACAAAGATAATCCCGAAAATAAGCTGATCTTCCGTGCCACGAGCACGGCAAAGGCCCGTGCGCCCCGAAGCGCACGGGCCCCTCCGCACCGCCTGGCTCCCCGATCAGCCGGTGGGCTTGACCCCCATGGCGTCCACGACATGCGTGGTCACCGAGCTGAGCGACGTGACGGTCCCGGCCTTGAAGCCGTTCACGTCGTCGGTCGTGACCTGGCGTTGGCCGATGAACTGGCCGGTCGCCGGGTCGATGATGATGTCCTGGCGCACGTCGCCGTCATCGACGCCCAACGCGATGCCGATCCGGCCGCCCAGGTTGGCCTGCTTCTCGGTCACCTGGAGCCCGGGGATCTTCTCCAACGCTTTGTAGATGTTCGCCCGCACGTCCTTGGTGATCAGGCTGCTGCACAACGCGTCGGCGGCGTAGACCAGCAGTTCGAGGCCACCCCGGTCGTTGTCCGGCGCGTCGGCGTTCAGCCGCTCGAACAGGGCGTCCGGGTCGGTCGGCAGGCTCGCCTGCCAGGCGGCGGTCGGGTTCTGCCAGTTGCCCTCGGTCTGGCACTTCACGTCCGAGTGGAAGTCGCCGCACTTCGCGCGCCACTCCCCCTCGACCGAAGCGAACCCGGCCTCCGCGCCGGCCGCTTTCGCCTCCTCCTCCGTGCCGATCACCCACTGGTTGTTGTCGGTGGTGTCGCGGCGCAACATCCACTCGTCCTGCTCGTTCGCCGGGACCCACGTCTCGATCAGGTTCTCCGCGAGGTTGGCGAACACCTTGTCCCCCATGTCGTGGGTCTCCAACCCCCAGGTGCGCATGGCGATGTAGCGGTACTGGCCGGGGCCGACCGGCTCGTCCACCGCGCCGATCGTCTGCGCCGCCGCCCGGTCCAGCGTCTGCACCGCCTCGGCGGTCGCGGGCGCCCTGCCGCCGAACGAGACGGTCTGCGCGATCAGCGCACCGGCCACCAGCACGCCGACGCCCGCCGCCGTGGCCAGCCAACGCCGCCCGGACCGGCGCGGTCGGCGTTCACCGATCGCGGGTTCCGCGGTCGTGCGTTCCTCGGTCGTGGTCACTTCGTTCTCCCCCGATTCGGTGGTGATCATCAGTGCCGCCCTGGCCCGTGAGAGCACCTGCTCGTCCGTGCGGACGTCGGCGTTCAGGACCTCCAACGCGGCGTCCAGCTCGTCCTCGGTCCAGACACGGCGGATGTTGTCGTCACTCATCGCCGCTCCTCGTGTGTTCGGTGTTCGACGCGTACGCCCGCAGCCGCCGCCGCACGCGGTGCAGCCGGGAGCGGACCGTGCCGACCGGGATGCCGAGCGCCTCGGCCACCTCGTTCGAGTCCAGTCCGGCCCAACTGGTGAGCAGCAGGACTTCCCTGTCACCGGCCTCCAGCTCGACCAGCGCGCCGGCCAGCAGCCGGGCCCGGGCCGAGGCGTCGACCTGGTCTGCCACCCGGTTCTCGTGGTTCTCGTGTCCGGCGGTCGACCCGCCCGCCCGCGCCGCCGCGTGCAGCCCGCGCACCTCCTGCCGCACGTGTCGGCGCAGCAGGTTGGTCGCGATGCCGTAGAGCCAGGACCGCGCCGTGCCCCGGTCCGGGTCGTACCCGGCGCGGGTCTGGTAGGCGACCAGGAACGTCTCGCCGACCAGGTCGTCGGCCAGGTCGCCGACCCGACGCGCGAGATACCGGTGCAGCGGCCGGGAGTGCCGGTCGAACAGCTGCCCGAAAATCCGCGACGGGTGCGGCCCGGACAGGTCCGGTCGGTCGTCGGCGTCGGACGCCTCACTGCCGTCCGCCGCATGATCGGTCATCGTCCTCACACCTGGTGTTGCCCGCAGCGGTCCACCACGTTCACGGCGCACCCGCGGGCCGGTCGAGGTCAGTCGAACAGGACGCCTTGCAGTGTCGCGGTGAGGTGCCCGACCAGCTTGTCCGGCGACATGGCGGCGAGCGGGCCATCTGCCAGCACGTACCGCACGTTCTTCGCCGGCGTCCGCCAAGGACGCCTCACCCCTGCGGCCGGCTGAACGCGGTCAGGCGCGCTCGAAGTGCAGTGCGGTGACGCCGCGGTCCGTCACACCTCGCCATCATGAACATCCGCACGTCCGGGAAGTCGCATCCCACCCAGGAACCGGCGCGCGCCCACCGGCCTTCGGTGTGGGGTGAAGGACAAGTCGAACGCGATGTGCATTCCGCTCACCTCGACGCCTCCGTCCACATGCGAGTGATCTCGTCCACTGTGCACAGCACGGCGACGTTGAGCGCGAGCTGTTCGAGTGCGTTCTCGTGCACGCGCGTGTCGTACGCCGCCACCGCGTCCGGGGCGACGACGACCGGCCAGCCGAGCTGGAAGGCGTCCGTCGCGGTGGCCGCGACGCAGCACTCGGTCGTCAGGCCGGCCACCACGACGCAGTCGATGCCCGAAGCCCTCAAGTGCGTTTCGAGATCGGTGCCGAGGAAGCCGCTGTAGTGGCGCTTGGCCACGCGCTGCTCGCCTTGCGCGGGGGTGACCCCGTACCACTGCGCACCGGGAGTTCCGATGACGCACGGTTCGTCCGGACCGAACGGCGCGTCGAGGTCACCCTCGCGGAACCACGCACTGGACCGCCACGGCCTCGACGGGTCACTGGCCAGTTCGATCCACACAACGGGCACCCCGGCGGCACGCGCGGCGTCCACGAGCCGCTCCGCGCCCGTGATGGCGCTCTTGACCAGCGCCGAGGCCTGTTCGTCAAGGCCGTAGGAAGCCAGGAACTCGGGGTCGCCGAACGAACGCTGCACGTCGACGACGAGCAGCGCGGGCCGGCGATCGGGTGCGGACAAGAACGACAGTCGTCGCTCACGCAGGTTCACCATCAGGCCGACGCCTCGTCGATCGCCCGGAGCGCGGGCAGCACGGTCTCGCCGAAGAGCAGCATGTCCTGGTCGTACTCCGGGAAGATCAGCATCAGCCCGTCCAGCTCGGCCTCGCGCACGATCGTCGTGATGTGCTCGATCACGGTCTCGGCGCACCCGCTCACGTACGGGGTCTGGAACGCCGCCTCCCCGGTGGCGCCCTCCGCCCAGGCGCGCGCCTGCGTGGCCGGGATTCCCCACGACGCCTGCATGGCCGCCAGCGCTTCGCGGTCGACGCCCTCACCCCACCGGCGGACGTTCTCCTTCGCCTCGGCGTCCGTCTCGGCCTGCACCACGGTGAGCATCGAATACGTCTTCACCGTGCGGCCCAGCTTCGCCGCTCTCTCGTGCACGTCCCGCGAGTAGGACCGCATGTCTTCCAGGGTTTCTGCCGAGAGGAACGCGCCGTCGGCGTACAGGGCCTGGAACTCCCGCGCGTCGGCCGAACGCCCGGCGCTGATGATGGTCGGGCGGGATTCCGGGTGAGGCCGCGACTCGCAGTTCTCCAGGGTGAAGAAATCGCCCTTCAGGGTCACCGAGTCCTCCGACCACAGGCGCGTCACGGCCTGCGTCCACTCGGTCGTCATCCGGTACCGGTCGGCGTGGCTCAGGTCCGGGTCCCAGAGCCCGAACTGCTCGAATTCCGCCGCGTACGAGCCGTTGACGATGTTCATCCCGGCCCGGCCGCCGGAGATCTGCTGGAGGGTGGTGTACATCTTGGCGGTGATCGCGGGGTGGTGGACGTTCGCGTGCGTGGTGGCCCAGATCTTCACCCGCTCGGTCGCCTCCGCCAGCGCCGCCATCATCGTCATCGACTCCAGGCTCTCGCCCCAGTGGTCGGTGGTGCCGCCGAAGCCGCGCCACTTCGCCATGGACATGATGAAGTCCAGGCCGATGGCTTCGGCGTGCAGCGCGGCCCGCTTGTTGTACGCGTAGGTCGCTTCCGGGTGCGGCGCGGTCGTGGAGAGCATCCAGCCGCCGCTGCCGATGGGCAGGAAGATCCCGTATTCCTTCGGTGACACTGTGTTGCCTTCCGTGCGCGGGGTGGGTGCCGGGGTCAGGGCGCGGGCCAGACGAGCTGGTTCGAGGCGTAGACGGCTTCGATGAACGAGGAGTCGAAATAGGACTTCGCGTCGGCGGCGGTGGCCGGCTTCACCGTCGAGTACTTGGTCAGCAGCTCGGCGAGCGCGGTGACGTTGTCCGCGTCGATCGCACCGAGCGGGCTGTCCTGCGACGCCGTCTCCTTGATGAGCGCGACCTCGGTCTGCCAGATCTTCTGGTTGTGGGCCTTGTCGTAGCCGCCTTCGGACACCTCGGCGGCGTACCCGACACATTCCTCGACATTGGTGGAGCAGTGCGCGTAGGCGCGCAGACCGGCCCGCAGGAAGTCCTGGACCGCGGTGGGGTTCTTCGCGGCGAACGCGGGGTTCGCCGCCATGCCGGCCAGCGAGCCGGGAACGTCGTAGTCGTAGGGCCGCCACACCTTGACCTCTTGGCCCGAGGCGGCGAGCAGGTGCGGCTCGTTGGAGACGAAGCCGGTCAGCGACTGGACCTGGCCGCGGGGCAGGATCGACGGGTCGTAGCCGACGACGACCTGCTTGAGCGAGCCGACGTCCACGCCCGCGTTGATCAGCATGGCCTGGACCCCGATGGGCATGGCGCCCTTGTGCCCGAGGGTCGTGCCGTCGAGCTGCTTGAGATCGGTGGTGTCGGGCATGGTCATCAGCACCTCCAGCCCGGCGTTCGAGTAGGCGGAGATACCGAGGACGTCGACGCCGTTGTCCCGGGCCAGGATCACGTCCTGCTCGCTGACCGCGCTGATGGTCACCTGGCCGCTGGCGAGGAGCTGGGTGTTCTGGCCCGTGTCGCCGGTGCCGGGCTTGATGTCCACGTCGAGGCACAGGGCGTCGAAGTAGCCGAGTCGCTTGGCGGCGAGGAATTCCAGGATGGACGCCGACGCCTGGTAGTAGTAGCCGGTGAGGAAGGTGATCTTCCCGGCTTCCTTGTTCTTGGCGCAGCGTTCGGCGGAGACGGCGGTTCCGACCGCCGCCCGGGTGCCGCTGTCCTCGCTGGAGCAGCCGACGAGCGCGGAAGCGGCGGCGACGGCGGTCGCGGCCAGTGCGATGGCGCGCGAACGGGGTGTCTTCATGGATCTCTCCTGGATTTCGGCAAGCGGGCAGCGCAAAACCGGAAGTGGTCAGCGGTGGGCGCGCGGTGGTTCCAGGCCGGTTCGTACGCCGTCCTGGGGTGTGAGGAGCTGGTCTCGGCGTTAGCCGGCGGCGCCCTTGGTGGTCTCGTGCCAGTGCAGGACTCTGCGTTCGGCCATCGTGACCAGGAGCAGCAGCACCGAGCCCATCAGGGCCAGGATCGCGATCGACGCGAACACGACGGGCAGCCGGTTCATGGTCGAGGCCAGGCTGATCGCGGTGCCCAGGCCGGCCGCGGCGCCGGGCGCCGAGAGTTCGGCGACCACGGCGCCCACTATGGACAGTGGGAACACGATGCGCAGGGCCGCGAACAGGTACGGCAGCGAACTGGGCACGCGGATGCGCCAGAGCATTTCCAGCCGCGAGGCCTTCAGCGTGCGGTAGACCTGCACGACCTCCGCCGGCACCGCGCGCAGCCCGACCGAGGTGTTGATCAGGATCGGGAAGAAGCAGATCAGACCGGTGACGATCAGCTTGGGCTCCGGCCCGAACCCGAACGCGACCACGAGCACGGGTGCGATCGCCACCAGGGGCGTCACGTTGAGCACGACCGCGACCGGCATGATCGCCCGCCGGGCCCACGCCCGCTCACTGACCAGCACGGCCAGGAAGAACGCCGCGACGAAGCCGAGGATGAGCCCGAGGAGCGCTTCCCAGAGCGTGACCCAGGCGTTGCGCAGGTAGTAGTCCGGTTCGTCGGCCAGTGCCGCGCCGACCGAGGAGAGTTTCGGCAGCAGGTACGGCATCGACCGGGCGCCCCACTCCCACAGCACGCCGAGCACCACCAGCATCACCACGAGCGGCAGCCACACCTTCGGGTGCAGGAAGCCGATCCGCGACTTCGGGTGGCGCAGGCTGTAGCGGGACGGCTCGGTGGCCTCGGTGACCGGGCGTTCGGTCTCCGGTGAGGTCGCGACGTAATCGTCGAGTGACGTCATGTCGGTACTCCTCCCCTTCACGCGACCTGCGTGTGCCAGGCGCCACGCAGCTTGTCCCGGATCAGGTCTTCGAGGTGGTGGAACTCGGGCGTCTTGAGCAGGTCTCGCCCTCGCGGCCGGGGCAGGTCGACGTTGACGACGTCGATGATGCGGCCCGGTTTCGCGGCCATGATGACGATCGCGTCGGAGAGCCGGACGGCTTCGCTGACCGAGTGGGTCACGAACAGGACCGTCGTCTTCAGTTCGTCCCAGAGGTCGAGCAGCTGCTCCTGCAAGCTCTCGCGGGTGAACTCGTCGAGGGCCGAGAACGGCTCGTCCATCAGCAGCACTTCGGGTTGCAAGCCGAACGCGCGGACGATGGCCGTTCGCTGCTGCATACCGCCGGAAAGCTCGCCGGGCAGCTTGTGCGCGGCTTCGGCGAGGCCCGCCTTGCGGAGCAGTTCGGCCATGTCGGGCGGTTCGGGTGGGGCGACGCGGTCAGCGGCCTCGCCGATGGCGGCGCGCCGACGGGCCGCGCCCCGGTTGACCTTCTGCGGGAGCGTGACGTTCTTCAGCACCGACAGCCACGGCAGCAGGGCGGGTGTCTGGGGCACGAGCCCCACCATCTTCGCCGCACAGGCCTCTTCCGGGCTGACCCCGTGGATGCCGACCTCGCCGCGGTCGGCCGGTTCCAGCCCGGCGACGAGGCGGAGCAACGTGGACTTGCCGCACCCGCTGGGGCCGATGACGCTGACGAACCGGCCGGGCTGGACGGACAGGTCCACGTCGTCGAGCGCCACCATGGCCGAGGGCCCGAAACCGTAGACCCGACGGGCGCCGCGCACCTCGATCGCGGCCGTTTTCATGCGACGACCGGGAGTTCGGCACGGTTGTCCGATTGTCGGCTCAGCCGACGGTGAACAGGCTTACCAGGAATCATGACAGCTCTCCCAACAGATGACAGCGTTGCCGAAGTCTGGAGAGCGTGCGGCGCGAGGACGTGTCTGCACCGCGGAATCCCAAGTGTCAACGACCGTAAGCAGCCCATGTTACGAGGCTCCACCACTTCCGTTTCGACGTCGTTAACCCGATTGGGTCAAAGTCTCGGGTCAGCGGTCGAGCAACGGCACGATCTCGCCGTCGCCGCGGAACAGCAACGCTTCCACGCCCAGGTCGCGCGAGGAACCGGTTGTCCGCGTCGACTCCCTCGACCTCGACCCGTGTCCCGTCGGGCAACAGCAGTGTCCGCGGCCGCAGCCGGACGCCGAACCTCTCGCCGAGGCCCTCCAACATCCGCCGTTCCGTCGAGTCGGGACCGAACCGGTGCCACACCGGGTCATCCTCGCCCGTCAGCCTCATGGCCGGAGTGTAATCACGCCCAACGCCGCTGGTACGTGGCGTGCTTCACGTTGCAAGCAGACAACCCCCCGCCCAGGGTGAACCCTCCGCCGGCGGCTGCACCGGGCTCACGTGTTGTAGACGTTTCCGCGAACGTGGTGGCCCTCCGGACCGCGAGCCGACGCCGGTCAGATCGACTCCACCCGGTACGGGTCGTGCTCGGCGAGCAGCTTCTCCAGTCTCGCCTGGCGCGACGCGGCGCTCAGATGACGACCACGCGGAACGCGTGCACGCACCACGGTCCTTCATAACTGCTCATCCAGAGGTTCCCGGAGTACCCGTCGATCTTTTGCCCCTTCGCCGTGCCCGTCAGGTAGAGCTGGACGGACTTGTCGCCCGAGGAGATGCCCTCCATCGTCGTGTTGATCTTCAAGCTCGGCTGGTAGCCGACCAGCTCGTCGACGTCCTCGGGGGATTTGATGGCGTCCGCGCAGAGTCGGCTCTTCGCGGTGGCCGCGTCGCCGGCGTTGACGCTGTCCAGGAACGACTGCATGGCGGCCAGCGCTTCCGGGGCGACCGGCTTCCCGCCGGCGGTGGGTGTGCCCTGGCCGGTCGGGGAACCGGTCGGGGAACCGCTCGGCGTGGGCCGGTCGGCGGTCGGCTTCTCGCCGGCGACGAACTCGATGTCCTGCCAGCACCAGTCGCCGCCGTCCCGGGTGATCGTCACCTCGACTTTGCCCGCTCGCGCGTCCGCGGTGACGTCGACGATCCCCTTGACCTCGTCGGCGGAGACTTCCTCGCTGTCCAGCAGTTTCGCTTTGCTGACCGAGGAGACATCGCCGATGGCATCGTCCACAGCGGACTTGGACGATGCGCACGCGATGCCCTTGAGGGCTTTGGCGTCCTGGGAGTCCAGTCCGTCCACCAAGGTCTTCAGCACGCTCTGGGCGTTCGTGCCCTCGGGCTTGGCGGAGGGCGTCGTGGGCGCCGGCGTCGTGGTCGTGCCGCCCTCAGCCAGGAAGAAACCGGGCTGGACGAATCCGGTGAACCCGAGACCACCCAACACCAGTACGACAACCGCCACTACCGCGACGATCACGCCGGTCTTCTTCTTGGGCGGCGTCGGCGGCGGCACGTTGAAGCCACCGCCGTACCCTCCGCCGTACTGCTGGGCACCGTACTGCTGAGCGCCGTACTGGGCGGGCGGACCGTAGGGATCCTGCCCGCCAGGCGGTTGCTGTGGGTACGTCACGTGGCCTCCCCGGCTCGTCGTTCCCGCATTCGACGATCAGCGAGCGGCTCTCGTTCCGTGTCCGGTGCCAGTGGTCGCTGAAGGTGACGGCAGGCATGGGCGCTGGTGGTGCCGTCCCCGGATCGCTGGTCAACCTCACGTAGCTCGGTTCCTGGTCGACTGTCGGCATCCGCTCCACCACGAGGCGTTCCCCGGCGATCGCGGCCGGTGACCACCCCGGCGGCGGCGAGCAGGCCTGCTGACCAGCCGACCAACCGCCGCTGTGGCCTCTTGGTCTCCACACCGCCCCCTCCGTAGAACCCCGGATGCGACGGGCGAGCGAGCCTCGCGGTTCCCCCTAGCGGGGTGGTCTACCGGTGTGCTCGGGTCTGGGCGAGGGCCTCGATCCGGTCGGCGGCGCCGGGTGCGCCGGGTGTCGCGGAAATGGCTGCCTGGAGTCGGGCGGCGGCGTCGCGGTAGGTCGGGTCGTCCAGGATCGGGCCGATCCAGTCGAACTCGGGCACTTCGGCGGCCGGTGGAGCGTCCAGTTCGGGGAACGAGGCGATGACCGGGTTGTCGGCCGCCCAGATCTGCCACGGGTCGTTCACGGGCCCCAACCCCAAGGTGGAGTGCATCTCGTTGATCGCGGTCAGCAGGCGCTGCGCGTTGGGGTTTCCCGGATCGGGCCCGCCGAAGCCGCCGGGCGCGGTGTGGACGAGACAACAGGCGGGGAGTTCGAGGATCCACGCGGCGGCCAGCGCGCCGAACAGCAGGCAGTCCACGACGAGCACGTCGGCCGGTGCGGCGGCGAGGTCGGCTCGGACGGCGTCGACGTGGGCGGGGTTGGCCATGATCCGCGCGATGACCATCGGGGACCGGTCGGGCGGCGGGACGGCGGACAGGTCCAGCGGGGTCTCGGGCAGGGTGAGCCATCGGGTGTCGTGACCGCGCGCCTCCAGCTCGGCGGCGATCCGGCGGGCGGGCGGCTGGTTGCCACCGCCGTCCCAGGTGACGAACAGGAACTTCGACATTCCCGCACCTCCTGACGTCAGTCAGGTCTGAGTAGTGATCGAACGGTGCGCCGCATGACGGTCTCGACGTCACCACGACCGCGGCCCAGGTCGCGGCGCAGCAGTTTCCACGCGTAGACGTCGCAGACCACCACCAGCGCGTCGACGAGCCGGTCATCGAGCTGGGGCCCGAACTGCCGGTGCACCCACCGCCGGTGCTCCTCCCGCCCCATCGTCAACCGGCGGGCGAGCTCCGGGTCGCGGTCCTCCTCGGCCAGCCGGCGCACGACCAGATCGCCGACCTCCTCGTAGTGGTCGACCAGCGCCGCGATCGAGGCGTCGATGTCCCCCGGTGCGGCGGCCCGCTGCGCGGTCGTGCGGGCCTGCTCCCCGGCGAGCGCGTCCCGCAGGAGCAGCTCACGCGTGCCGAAGTGCCGCAACACGGTCTGCACCGCGACACCGGCCCGCTCGGCCACGTCCTCCAGGCGCACGTCCATCGACAACCGTTCCCGCAACAACCCCTGGGCGGCCTCCAGGATTCGGCGCTTCGTGTGCTGCGCCGACTCGGCCCGAGCCCGCATCCGATACGGCCGAGGCATATTCATGTCAATCGAGGTTAACCCGAATAGAGGCCGGGGCAACGGCGGTAGACGGGTTCACATCCGCGCGTTCCGGTACAAGCGCACGGCGTTGCGCATCGCCATGGTGACGGTCATCGAACCCACTCGGGGGACGAACACGGAAGCACGTTCGACGACGTCGTCGGCGAAGTTCTTCATCGTCGAGAAGTTCAGGCACACCGCACCCGGCTTGATCTCCTCCGCGCGCACCAGCGGGAAGTCTCGCGACGGTACGCCGGTCACCACCACGTCGGCCTCGGCCAGTGCGGTGGCGCGGTCGGTGGTCACGGCGTCGACGTGGTGGCCCTGGATGCCCGCCGCGTGCCGGAACTCCAGGGAGCCGGAGATGTCGAACGAGGTCACCCGCGCGCCGTCGTTGGCCAGCATGGCGGCCAGTGGCCGTCCGACGATCTCGCTGCGGTTGAACACGCACGCCCGCACCGACGCCAGCGGGGTGTCACCCTCGCCGCGGAACGCGCCCGCCTCGCCCAGCAGCTTCATCACGGCCAGCGGCGTGCAGGGCAGCACGGCCCGGCGGGTGCCCGCGTCGTCGATGAAGCGCCGGTTCTCGTAGAGGCTGCGGCTCCAGAACGAGTGCAGGCCCTCCACGTCCTTGCGCGGGTCCACCAGCTCGCGCAGCCAGCGGTCCTGCTCCGGGTCGCGGACCGGGTAGTAGACGAAGACACCGTGCACCCGGTCGTCGGCGCCGGCGTCGCGCACGGCGGCCTCGATCCGGTCGGGAGGCGGCGTGCGCAGGTCGAAGTCGATCCCGACCTCGGCGCACGCCCGCCGCGTGTACTCGGCGTAGGTGCGCGCGGGTCGGTCGGCGTCGACCAGGAAACCGACCACGGTGAGCCGTTCGGGGATGGTCGCCAGGTCGGCGCGGATCTCGGCGCGGATGGACTCGGCCAGCACGGCCGGGTCGATGATGCGAGCGGTCATCGGGACTCCTCCGGGCTGCTGAACACCTGCTGGGTGGGTACCTCGATACGGCCGTGGGCAGCCACCGCCGCACGCCGTACCGCGTCCATCCGTGCGGTGAAGGCGCGCGCCGCCGAATCGTCACCCATCAGCGCCACGTTGGCCTCGGCGCCACGCAGGGTAGCCAGAGCGGATCCGAGCAGGAGGTCGGCACCGGCGCGGACATCGCTGACGACCGTCCCGGTGACCACCGGGAGCACGGAGAACGCCCACTCCAGGGTCTCCACCACGTCCGCCGCGGCGGACAACGGCCCCTCGGTTGCGGCCACCGACGCCGCCTCCACCGCGGCCTGCCGGACCGCGCGTTCCTCCCCCGTGGACTTCGGCAGCCGCCGCGCCCGGAGGTAGTCCTCGAACAGCTCGACATCGCGGTCGGCCGCGGCACCGAGGCGTTCGAGCAGCGTCCTACCTGCCGTGAGCCCCTCGCCGACCGCAGGGTCACCGCCGCGCCGAGCGGTGATCTCCAGGGCCATGAGCACCAACGCGCAGCCGAACGCCGCCGTGACCGCCGCCACCGACCCGCCTCCGGGCGTCGGGCTCGGGCTCGCCGTCCGCGCGCGCAACTCCGCCAGATTCACTTCCCACAGACTGTCCGTCACCCCAAGATCCTCGCCTGCACGGCCGTCGCCTGCCACAGCGCGTCGTGGTTGCCGCCACGGCGGGTGGACGCGATCTCCACCGCCGTGGCGTGCGGCCGCTCAGGCGAGCTTGTCGGTCACCCACGAGTGGAACTCGGCGATGTGGTGCTCGCTCGGCACCAGGACGCCACCGCGGGTGTAGGCGCGGGAGGACATGGCGGGCTGGCAGCGTTCGCAGGCGTCGAAGTCCTGTTGGTTGACGCGGTGGAAGAGCTCCACCGAGCGGGAGACGTCCTTGCCCGTCGCCACGACGTCCTTGCTGTACAGCCAATCGCACTCCACGATCGTGCGGTCGGCCGCGACCGGGTACATGCGGTGGAAGATGACGTGGTCGGGCACCAGGTTGATGAACACCTGCGGGTTGACGGTCACCGCGTAGTAGCGCCGGTCCTGGTCCTCGGACAGGTGCTCCAGCTTGCCGAAGCCCTCGCTGCCGTCCACGGTGAAGCCCTGCACCTCGGAGGCGAACTCGGCGCCGTGCCCGACGTAGTACTGCGCCGCGTACCCGTCGGCGAACTCGGGCAGCACCTCGGTCAGCTCCGGGTGGATCGTGGCGCAGTGGTAGCACTCCATGAAGTTCTCGACGATCAGCTTCCAGTTCGCCTTGACGTCGTAGACGATCCGCCGGCCGACCTCCAGAGAGTCGACCTCCCACCGGTCGATCAGCTCCGCGTCGCCGAGTCTGGCCGTGGCCGCGCCGATGACGGTGTCCTCAAAGGACGGCGGCTCGTCCGCCAGGCACACCCACGCGTAGCCCAGCCACTCCCGCATTTGCACGCCGACCAGCCCGTACTCGACCCGGTCGATATCGGGCATCTTGGTCAGGTTCGGCGCGGCGACGAGCTTGCCGTCCAGGCCGTAGGTCCAGGCGTGGTAAGGACATTGCAGCGCGCGCTTGGTCTCCCCCGACTCCTCCACGCACAGCTTCGCGCCGCGGTGGCGGCAGACGTTCAGGAACGCTCTCAGGACACCGTCGCGGCCGCGCACCAGCAGCACGCTCTCCCGGCCCACCTGCACGGTCTTGAACTTGCCCGGCGTGTCGATCTCGCCCGCACGGGCTGCGGCGAACCAGTGCGTCTCGAAGATCCGCGCCTGCTCCAGCTCGAAGATCGTGGGATCGGTGTAGTAGTGACCCGCCAACGTGGCCAGGAGGCTGGGTGGCAGGTTGGTGCCGAGCGTCGTCATCTGACTACCTCCGGTTCGGGGACGGCCAACTCGCGGCGCAGCCGGCCGAAGAGCTTGGGCTGGTTCACGGCGAGCACGGCGACGGGGTGCCCGCCCCGCCGGTAGACGGCGGCGAACGACCGGTCCGCCGGGTCGCCCTCGACGATCCCGACGACGTCGCCGGGGCGGCGGTGGCCCGCGAACTGCAGGCGCACGCCGTACTGGTCGGACCAGAAGTAGGGGGCCGCCGACCGCACCTCGACCCGTCGGCCGAGCAGGGTCGCGGCGGCGATCTCCGGCTGCTGCACGGCGTTCGTCCAGTGCTCCAACCGCAGGACGGCGCCCGCGAACCGGTTGTACGACAACGCGCAGTCGCCCACGGCCACGATCCCGGGCACCTCGGTCACGCACCGGGCGTCGGTGAGCACGCCGCCGTCCACCCCGACCCCGGAGCCCGCGAGCCAGTCCACGTTCGGCGTCGCGCCGACGCCGACGACCACGGCGGCGGCGGGCAGTTCCCGGCCGTCGGCCAGCCGGACCGCGCGCACCCTTTCCTCCCCGACGAACCCGGCCACGCCGACACCGGTGACCAGGCGGGTGCCGTGGTCGAGGTGCAGGGCGGCGACGAGAGCGCCCATCTCGGGACCGAGCGGACCGGCCAACGGCGTGGGCAGCGCCTCGACCACGGTCACGTCCAGCCCCAGGGAGCGGGCCGTCGAGGCCACCTCGGCGCCGATGAACCCGGCGCCGATCACCACCAGCGGTCCGCCCTCGGCGAGTTCGGCGCGCAACGCGAGGGCGTCGTCCAACGATCGCAACGTGTGCACGCCGGTCAGTGCCGAGCCGGGCAGCGTTCGGGCCCGTGCGCCGGTGGCCAGCACGACGCCGTCGGAGACCAGCTCCTCGCCGGAATCGAGCCGGACCGCACGGCGTGCGGCGTCGAGGCCGACCGCTTTGTGCCCCAACCGCCAGTCGACGTCGAGCGCGGCATCGTCCGGAGTGGACAGGGCGATGTCCTCGACGGTGGCCTTGCCCGCCAGGAAGTCCTTCGACAGCGGCGGTCGGTCGTAGGGCTGGTGCGGCTCGTCGCCGATGACCACGATCCGTCCGTCGTAGGACTGGGCGCGCAGCGCGCGTGCGGCCGACAGGCCCGCGAGTGACGCGCCGACCACCGTGATGGCCCTCATCAGGCCACGTCGCCGTGTTGGAGAATCGACGTGGAGACGCGCACGTAGACGTGGTCGTTCTCCACCACGACCTCGTGCGTCCGCACGGGCTTCTTCGCCGGTGGGCCGGTGGGGTTGCCGGTGCGCAGGTCGAAGCACGTGGCGTGCAGCGGGCACTCGATCAGGCAACCCTCCAGCCAGCCGTCGGCCAGGGAAGCGTCCTGGTGGGTGCAGGTGTCGTCGATGGCGTACAGCTCGCCATCGACGTTGAACACCGCGATCGGCACGTCGGCCTCGACTCTGACCGCCTCACCGACAGGTAGGTCGCGCACGGCGCAAACCGGGATCATGAACGCCTCCGCAGTGCGTAATCCACAACTGGTAGTGCTATACGCAACAGATTGAGGCTCGTGCGCGCACGCGTCAAGGGTCCTACCAGGGGAAAATCGTGACCGCTGGGTAAAGTTGCGACATGGGGAACGAACAGCCCGTTGTGCAGGTCCAGTCCGTCGACCGCGCGTTGGCGATCCTGGACCTGCTCGCCCGACGCGGTGAGGCGGGTGTCACCGAGATCGCCACCGAGCTCGACGTGCACAAGTCGACCGCGTTCCGACTGGTCGGCGCCCTGGAGAACCGCCAGCTGGTGGAGCAGATCAGCGACCGGGGCAAGTACCGGCTGGGCTTCGGCATCATCCGCCTGGCGGGCGCGACCACGGCGACCCTGGACCTGCCCCGCGAGGGCCAGCCGGTGTGCGAACGGCTGGCGACCGAACTGGACGAGACGGTCAACCTGGCCATCATGGACTCCGGCGCGGCCACGAACATCACCCAGGCCTACGGATCGGCCGCCGTGACGACCCGCAACTGGATCGGCCAACGCACCCCGCTGCACGCCACGTCCAGCGGCAAGGTGCTCCTGGCGTGGGCCGAGGAGCCGGTGCTCAACGCCGCCCTGGACACCCTGGAGCGCTTCACCCCGAACACCATCACCAGCCGCTCCAAGCTCCTGGCCGAACTCCGCACCGTCCGGGAGCAGGGCTGGGCCTCGACGAACGAGGAACTGGAGATCGGCCTCAACGCCGTCGCCGCCCCCATCCGCGGGGCCGGCGGCACGGTCGTCGCGGCCGTCAGCGTCTCCGGCCCGGCCTACCGCCTGACCGTCGATTCCTTCCCGTCCGTGACCGAGAAGCTGCGCGCGGGCGCGGACGAGATCAGCACCCGGATCGGCTACTTCGGGAACTAGCCAGGCGGTTGGCCAGGAGAGCGGCTAGGCGATGTTCCCGGCCTCCGCGCCGATCGTGGTCGAGTCGCCGTGGCCCGTGTGGACCGCGGTCTCCGGTGGGAGGGTCATCAGGCGTTCCGCAATGGACTTGATGATCGTCGGGTGGTCGCTGAACGACCGCCCGGTCGCACCCGGTCCGCCCTGGAACAGCGTGTCGCCGGTGAACACCGCTTCCAGCGACGGCGCGTAGAGGCACACCGCGCCGGGTGAGTGGCCCGGTGTGTGCAGCACGTGCAGGTCCACTCCACCGACGGTGAGCACCTGGCCGTCGCTCAACGGCTCGAACGGCCACGACGGGTGCACGCGGCGCCACAGCACCTCGTCGTCCGGGTGCAGCAGCACGGGCGCGCCGGTGGCCTTGGCCAGTTCCCGCGCCGCGCCGATGTGGTCGTCGTGCGCGTGGGTGCACACGATCGCGGTGACGCTCCGGTCACCGATCCCCCGCACGATCGCCAACGCGTCGTGCGCCGCGTCGATCACCACGACCTCGCGCTCGTCACCGACGAGCCACACGTTGTTGTCCACGTCCCACGTCCCGCCGTCGAGGCTGAACGTCCCGGACGTCACGACCCTGCCGATCGCACCACCAACGCTGCTCACAGCACCACCACCGACCGCAGCACGTCACCGTGGTGCATCCGCTCGAACGCCTTCTCCACGCCGTCCAACGCGATCGTCTCGGACACGAACGCGTCCAGGTCCAGCCGCCCCTGCAGGTAGAGGTCCACCAGCATCGGGAAGTCCCGCGACGGCAGGCAGTCGCCGTACCAGGACGACTTCAGCGAGCCACCGCGCGAGAACAGGTCGATCAGCGGCATCTCCAGCTTCATGTCCGGCGTCGGCACGCCGACCAGCACCACGGTGCCCGCCAGGTCACGGGCGTAGAAAGCGGTCTTCCACGTCTCCGGCCGCCCGACCGCGTCGATCACCACGTCCGCACCGAACCCGCCGGTCACCTCCCGGATGGCCTCGACCGCGTCCACCCCGGTCGAGTTGATCGTGTGCGTGGCGCCGAAGTCCTTGGCCCAGGCCAGTTTCCGATCATCCACGTCCACCGCGATGATCTTGGCCGCGCCCGCCAACCGGGCCCCGGCGATGGCCGCGTCGCCCACGCCGCCGCACCCGATCACGGCCACCGAGTCGCCCCTGGTCACCGCACCCGTGTTGAGCGCCGCGCCCAGCCCGGCCATGACGCCGCACCCGAGCAGCCCCACGGCCGCCGGTGACGCCGACGGGTCCACCTTGGTGCACTGCCCCGCCGCCACCAGCGTCTTCTCCGCGAACGCCCCGATGCCCAGCGCGGGCGACAGCGGCGTGCCGTCGGTCAGCGTCATGGGCTGGGTCGCGTTGTGGGTGGCGAAGCAGTACTGGGGCCGGCCGCGCAGGCACGCCCGGCACGTCCCGCACACCGCGCGCCAGTTGAGCACCACGAAGTCACCGGGCGCGAGATCGGTGACGCCCTCGCCGACCGACTCCACCGTCCCGGCCGCCTCGTGGCCGAGCAGGAACGGGAACGCGTCGTTGATCCCGCCCTCTCTGTAGTGCAGGTCGGTGTGGCAGACACCGCAGGTCTTGACGCGGACCAGCGCCTCACCTGGACCGGGGTCGGGCACGATGATCGTCTCCACCGACACCGGCGCCCCCTTGGACAGGGCGACGACCGCACGTACCTCGTGGCTCATGATGGCTCCTCAGCGAACCAGTGCTCCGGACGGGGATCGGTGTTCTCGTACACGTGCTTGGCCTCCTGGTACTCCGCGAGGCCGGTGGGACCGAGTTCGCGGCCGATGCCCGAGCGCTTGAAGCCGCCCCACTCGGCCTGCGGGAGGTACGGCCCGAAGTCGTTGATCCACACGGTACCGTGCCGCAGCCGGCGGGCAACTCGTCGCGCGCGGTCGCGGTCGGCCGACCACACGGCGCCGGCCAGGCCGTAGTCGGTGTCGTTGCCCAGCGCGACGGCCTCGTCCTCGGTGGTGAACCGCTCGACGGTGAGGATCGGGCCGAACGTCTCGTCCTGGACGATGGCCATCGACCGGTCGCAGTCGCCGAAGATCGTGGGCAGGTAGAAGAACCCCGCCTGCAACTGCGGGTCGTCCGGCCGCTTACCGCCGGTGAGCAGTGTCGCACCTTCCGCCACGCCCTGCGCCACGTGCCGCTCGACCTTGGCGCGGTGCTCGGCGGAGACCAGCGGGCCGCTGCGGCTGTCCGGGTCCAGGCCGTTGCCCAGGCGGATGTGCTGCGCGCGGCGGACGAGTTCGGCGACGAACTCGTCGTGCAGGCTCTCGTGCACGATGAGCCGGGTACCGGCCGAGCACACCTGTCCCGCGTGCAGGAACACGGCGGTCAGGGCGTGGTCGACGGCCGCCTCGAAGTCGGCGTCGGGGAAGACGATGTTGGGGTTCTTGCCGCCCAGTTCCAGCGCGATCTTCTTCACCGTGTCCGCCGCCGCACGCATGATCGACTGGCCGGTCCGCAGCCCTCCGGTGAACGACACCAGGTCCACCTCCGGCGCGGCGGTGAGCGCCGGGCCGACCTCGGGACCGGCGCCGAGGACCAGGTTGACCACGCCGTCGGGCACGCCCGCCTGTTCGATCAGCTCGACCAGCTTCACCGTGGTCAGCGGCGTGACCTCGCTCGGCTTCACCACGATCGTGTTGCCGGCGGCCAGCGCGGGCGCGATCTTCCACGACGCCTGGAGCAGCGGGTAGTTCCACGGGGTGATCAGCACGCACACGCCGACCGGCTCGTGCACGACCTCGCTCACCACGTTCGGGTTCGACACCTCGACGCGGCGGGTGTGGTCGGCTTCGGCCAGGTCGGCGTAGTAGCGGAACACCGACACCACGTCGTCCACGTCGATCTCGCTCTCCACCAGGGTCTTCCCGGTGTCGAGCGTCTCCCAGCGGGCGAGGTCGGCCTTGTTGCGCACGAGCAGGTCGGCGACGCGGCGCAGCAGCCCGGCGCGTTGCGCGGGGGTCCAGCGCGGCCATTCGCCGGTGTCGAACGCCCGGCGCGCGGCCAGCACGGCCTCGCGCGCGTCCTCGGCGGTCGCCTCGTCGACCTTCGCGATCACCGCTTGGTCGAACGGGTTGACCACCTCGCGCTGACGCCCCCCGGTGCCGCTCGTCCAGCGACCGGCGACGAACAGGTTCGGCATTGGCTGACCCCTTCTGTGTTTGATTGCCGCTGCTCCGCAGACGGCGGGCGAGGTCGCCTGGGAAGTCGATCGTTCGCGACCTCGCTGGCCGGAAGAACCCCGTCTAGCGGAAGACGACGGTTCGGTGGCCGTCCAGCAGCACCCGGCGCTCCACGTGCCATTGGACCGCACGCGACAGTGCCATGCACTCCGCGTCGCGGCCGATCACGGCCAGATCGTCGGGGCCGAGGGAGTGGTCGACCCGGATGACCTCCTGTTCGATGATCGGTCCCTCGTCCAGGTCGGGCGTCACGTAGTGGGCGGTCGCGCCGACCACCTTCACGCCCCGGTCGAACGCCTGCGCGTAGGGCTTGGCGCCCTTGAAGCTGGGCAGGAACGAGTGGTGGATGTTGATCACCCGGCCGTCCAGCTTCTGGCACAGCTGGTCGGAGAGCACCTGCATGTAGCGGGCCAGCACGACCAGTTCGACGTCGTGCTCGGCGACCAGGTCCAGCAGCCGCGCCTCGGCGGCGGGCTTGGTGTCCTTGGTCACCGGGATGTGCGCGAACGGGATGCCGTAGGAGCGGGCCAGCGGCTCGAAGTCGGGGTGGTTGGACACGATCAGCGGGATGTCGATCTTCAGCTGGCCGGTCTGCCACCGGTAGAGCAGGTCGTTGAGGCAGTGGCCGGATTTCGACACCATCAGCAGCACCTTGGGCCGGGTCTCGATGTCGTGCATCCGCCAGTCCATGTCGTAGGCGGCGGCGACCTTCGCGAACGACTGCCGCAGCTCGTCGAACGTGACCGGCTCCCGGCGCACGGCGAAGTGCACGCGCATGTAGAAGCGCTCGCTCAGGCGCGAGTCGAACTGCCTGCTGTCGACGATGTCGCAGCCGTGCTCGACCAGGAACCCGGAGACGCCGTGCACGATGCCCAGCTGGTCGGGGCAGGTCAGTGTGAGCACGAAGTCGGTGTTCGGCATACGACCTCCGCTGTTGCGCTATCCGGCACACTGGTCGCGATGTGCAACAGTCTGACCCGCGCGCATCACACCGTCAACCCTTGAGGCCGAGCAGGCCCGCAGCTAGCCTTCACCTGGTTCGCGATACGAGACGTGTTGATCCTTGCGCAACAACCGCTCGGGAGGACCGCTGCATGGACCAGCGATACGACTACATCATCGTCGGGGGCGGGTCGGCGGGCTGCTCGCTGGCCAACCGGCTGTCCGCGGACCCGTCCGTCAAGGTGCTGGTGCTCGAAGCGGGCCGTCCGGACTGGATCTGGGACGTGTTCATCCACATGCCCGCCGCGCTGACCATGGTCATCGGCAACCGTTTCTACGACTGGAAGTACGTCTCCGAACCCGAGCCGTTCATGAACGGCCGCCGCATCACACAGGGCCGCGGCAAGGTGCTGGGCGGCTCCAGTTCGATCAACGGGATGATCTTCCAGCGCGGCAACCCGATGGACTACCAGCGCTGGGCCGCCGACCCCGGTATGTCCACTTGGGACTACGCGCACTGCCTGCCCTACTTCAAGCGGATGGAGAACTGCCTGGCCGGCGGCGACGAGTGGCGCGGTGACAGCGGCCCGCTCACGCTCGAACGAGGCCCGGCGACGAACCCGCTGTTCCAGGCGTTCTTCGAAGCCGTCCAGCAGGCCGGGCACCCGCTCACCCAGGACGTCAACGGCTACCGGCAGGAGGGCTTCGCCCGGTTCGACCGCAACATCCGCAACGGCCGGCGGTGGTCGGCCGCGCGTGCCTACCTGCACCCGGTCAAGAACCGCCCCAACCTGACCGTCCAGTGCTTCTCCCTGGTGCACCGCGTGCTGTTCGAGGGCAAGCGCGCCGTCGGCGTCGAGTACAGCCGGCCCGGCCGGGGAACCCGCAAGACCTACTCGGGCGAGGTCATCCTCAGCGGCGGCGCGATCAACACGCCGCAGCTGCTCCAGCTGTCCGGCATCGGCAACCCCGACGAGCTGCGCCCGCTGGGCATCGACGTCGTGCACGAACTGCCGGGCGTCGGCGAGAACCTCCAGGACCACCTGGAGGTCTACGTCCAGCACGCCTGCACGCAGCCCGTCTCGTTCAACCCCTCCCTGAAGCTGCACAACCGGCCGGGGATCGGGCTCCGGTGGCTGCTCGACAAGAGCGGACCGGCGGCGACGAACCACTTCGAGGCCGGCGGGTTCGTGCGGGGTAACGACCAGGTCGCCTACCCGAATCTGATGTTCCACTTCCTGCCCATCGCGGTCCGGTACGACGGCACGCCGGTCGGCGCCGAGCACGGCTACCAGGTCCACATCGGACCGATGTACTCCGACGCCCGCGGCACGGTGAAGATCAAGTCGGCCGATCCGAAGCGGCACCCGGCGCTCAAGTTCAACTACCTGTCCACCGACCAGGACCGGCGCGAGTGGGTCGAGGCGATCCGCGTGGCGCGCGAGATCCTGGCCCAGCCGGCGTTCGCGGAGTTCAGCGGCGGTGAGCTGTCGCCGGGTCCGGACGTCCGGACCGACGCGGAGATCCTGGACTGGGTGGCCCGCGACGGCGAGACGGCCTACCACCCGTCGTGCACCGCGAAGATGGGCGTGGACGAGATGGCCGTGGTCGATCCGACGTCGATGCGGGTGCACGGCGTCGAGGGCCTGCGGGCGGTGGACGCCTCGGTGCTGCCCTACGTCACCAACGGCAACATCTACGCGCCGGTGATGATGGTGGCGGAGAAGGCGGCCGACCTGATCCTGGGGAACACACCGCTCTCACCTGCGGAGACACCTTTCTACCGGCACGCCCAAGGTTCAGATAGTGCACACTAGTGCGCTATGGGCAACGACGAGCCGAGTGCGAGCAGCACGATCCAGTCGGTCGACCGCGCTCTGACGGTGCTCTCCCTGCTCGCCCGGCACGGCGAACTCGGCGTCACCGAGATCGCGGCCAGACTCGACGTGCACAAGTCCACGGCCTTCCGCCTCGTCACCACCCTCGAACTGCACGAACTGGTGGAGCAGAACACCGACCGGGGCAAGTACCGGTTGGGCATCGGGGTGCTCCAGCTCGCCGGCGCCACCACGGCGCGCCTGGACGTCGTGCAGCGGGGCCGACCGATCATCCGGCGACTGGCCGAGGAGCTGGGCGAGACGGTGAACATCACCGTCCTGTCCGGGCACGAGGCGCTCTACCTGGACCAGGCCGCCGGCAACACCTCGCTCAGACCGAACAACTGGGTCGGCCAGCGCGTGCCGCTGCACGCCACGTCCAACGGCAAGGCGCTGTTGGCGCACGTGTCCGAGCAGCGGTTCGCCGAGCTGACCGCCGAGCCGCTGCACCGCTTCACCGACCGCACCACCACCGACGTCGCCGCGCTGAAGGCCGAGGTCCAGGCCGCCGCGCGGGACGGGTACGCGGTCGCGGTGGACGAGCTGGAGATCGGCCTGACCGCTGTCGCCGCGCCGATCGTGGGTCCGGGCGGCGAGGTGGTCGGGTCGGTCAGCGCGTCCGGGCCGACGTTCCGCATCCCGGCCCGGCGCATCCCCGACGTGGCCGCGAAGGTGGTCGAGGCCGCCGGGCACATCTCGCGAAGACTGGGCTGGCACGGCCTCCCGGAACACTCGTGACCGGTTGCCGTGACCGGTTCCGGGCTGGTCGGTGACCGGTTCGGCCCAGTCCGGAAGACCCGTTCGGCGCATTGCTAACCGGTTCGAAACACGCGTGCCCTTGACGCTCGGTACTCGCGCAGTCAATTCTGTTCCATCTAAAGAAGCGCAGTTCACGATACGCAACACGGAAGCACACCGGAAGAGGGTGAACCGTGGCCGCACCGCCAGAGCTGGCCGAGCCCACGACGACCGTGAAGACCGAACCCGTGATCTCCGTACGCGGACTGTGGAAGGTCTTCGGCCCCAAGGCCGAACGCGTGCCCGGCTCACCGGAGCTGTCCGCCCTGTCCCGACGGGAGTTGATGGACACGACCGGGTGCGTCGCCGCGGTGCGCGGGATCGACTTCGAGGTCGCGCCCGGCGAGGTGTTCGTGGTGATGGGACTGTCCGGATCGGGCAAGTCCACCCTGGTCCGCTGCCTGACCCGGCTCATCGAGCCCACTGCGGGCCAGATCGTGTTCGAGGGCGAGGACATCCTCGGCGCCGACCCGCGACGGCTGCGCGAGCTGCGCCGCGAGAAGTTCTCCATGGTGTTCCAGCACTTCGGCCTGCTGCCGCACCGCCGGGTGATCGACAACGTCAGCTACGGCCTGGAGATCCGGGGCGTGCGCAAGGCCGACCGGATCGAGCGCGCGCAGGAGGTCATCGACCTGGTCGGGCTCAACGGGTGCGAGCGCTCCTACCCCGACCAGCTCTCCGGCGGCATGCAGCAGCGGGTCGGCTTGGCCCGCGCGCTCGCCGGCGACCCGGACGTGCTGCTGTTCGACGAGCCGTTCTCCGCGCTGGACCCGATGATCCGGCGCGACATGCAGAACGAGGTCCTCCGGCTGCACCACGACGTCGGCAAGACGATGGTGTTCATCACCCACGACCTGTCCGAGGCATTGAAGCTGGGCGACCGCATCCTGATCATGCGCGACGGCCAGGCCGTCCAGTTGGGCACCTGCGAGGACCTGGTCGGCGCGCCCGCCGACGACTACGTGCGCGACTTCGTCCGGGACGTGCCGCGCGCCGACGTGCTCACGCTCAAGTGGATCATGCGGCCGGTGCGGCCGGACGACGTGCTGGACGGTCCGGAACTCGCGCCGCACGTGGTGGTCCGCGAGGCGGTGCGGGCGGTGCTCGCGGCCGACCGGCCGGTGAAGGTCGTTCAGGACGGCGAGCTGCTCGGTGTCGTGGGCCACGAGGAGATCCTCGCCACGGTTGCGGGTGAGTGATGGCGGCCATCGCACTCCCCCGCGTCCTGCTGCGGCGGCCGAGCCGCGGTGTGCTGCTGATCGCGACGCTGGCGGCGTTCCTGGTGCTGTGGGTGGTGCTGCGCGGGCTGCACACGCTGTCGCTCGGCGCGGCCCAGCTCACCCCGTTGCACCACGCCGTCAACGAGTTGAACGACTCGCTGGGCGCCAGTCGCAACACCAACCCGCTGTTCCTGTACTTCTTCAACGAGATCCGGCTGGTCGTCGACGAGTTCGTGACGTTCGTCCAGGCCGTGATCGCGCAACCGGCGTTCGGGCGCCCGGTGCCGCTGATCGGCTGGCTCGGCGTGGTCGCGATCGTCGGTTACGTCTCGTTCGCCGTGGCCAACTGGCGGGTGGCACTCGGGGCCGCTGCGGGTTTCGCGTTCCTGGGCCTGCAAGGGCTGTGGCAGGAGAGCATGGACACGCTGGCGCTGACCCTGTCGGCGGTGGTGATCGCGCTGCTGTTCAGCCTGCCGCTGGGCATCTGGGCCGGGCTGTCGGACCGGTTCAACCGGCTGATCACGCCGGTGCTGGACTTCATGCAGACCATGCCGACGTTCGTCTACCTGGCGCCGTTGACCCTGATCTTCCTCATCGGCCCGGCCTCCGCCACGATCGCCACCCTCATCTACGCCGCTCCCCCGGCGATCCGGTTCACCGCGCACGGCATCCGCTCCGCGCCGCACGACACCGTCGAGGCCAGCGAGTCCCTTGGCGCGACGACGAAGCAGACGCTGTTCAAGGTGCTGCTGCCGGCCGCCAAGCGGACCATCGTGCTGGGGATCAACCAGACCATCATGGCGGCGCTGGCGATGGTCACCATCGCCGCGCTGATCGACGCGCCGGGCCTGGGCAAGACGGTCGTGAAGGCGTTGCAGACTTTGGACGTCGGCACGGCGTTCAACGCGGGTCTGGCGATCGTCGTGATGGCCATCGTCCTGGACCGGGTCACCACCGTGGCCGGGGCACGCGCGGAGCGCGCGCGTCTGGACACCCGGCGCACCTCCGCGCTGGTGCGCCGGGTCGTCCTGCTCGTCGGCGGCGTGCTGACCCTGGTCGCGGTCTGGTTCTCCACCACCTACTTCTGGGCGGCGGAGTTCCCGCCCGACGTGTCGGTGGGCCCGGCGATCGCGCAGGCCGCGGCGGCGGTGACGGACTGGGTGCAGACGAACCTGTCGTCGGTCACCGGCGGCGTCAAGGACTTCGTCACGCTCGTGCTGATCGACCCGTTGCAGATGCTGCTGACCGAGTCGCCGTGGTGGCTGTTCGCGGCGCTGGTGGTGGCGGTGTCGGCGCTGATCGGCTCGGTGCGCACGGCTCTGGTGTCGGCGGCGTGCCTGCTGCTGCTGGTCGGCACGGGGTTGTGGTCGGACGCGATGGCGACGCTGGCGTCCACGCTGGTCGCCACGGCGATCGTGATGGTGCTCGGGGTGGTCGTGGGCGTGTGGATGGGCCGCAGCACGTTGGTGGACCGGGTGTTGCGGCCCGGTCTGGACGCGGGCCAGACGATGCCCGCGTTCGTCTACCTGGTGCCGTTCCTGGCGTTGTTCGGCGCGAGCCGGTTCACCGCGATCGTCGCGGCGGTCGTGTTCGCCGCGCCGGTGGCGATCAAGGTCGTGGCCGACGGCATCCGGGCGGTCTCGGCCACCACGGTCGAGGCGGCGACGGCGGCCGGGTCGAGCACGTGGCAGCTCATCACCAAGGTGCAGCTGCCGATGGCCCGGCGCGCCCTGACCCTGGCCACCAACCAGGGGCTGATCTACGTGCTGTCGATGGTGGTGGTCGGCGGGCTCGTGGGTGCGGGCGCCCTGGGCTACGACGTCGTGGCGGGCTTCTCCCAGGCACAGCTGTACGGCAAGGGCCTCGCGGCCGGTGTCGCGATCGTCCTGCTCGGCGTGATGCTCGACCGCCTCACCCAGGCGGCGGCGAAGCGTTCCCAGTGATTTTCGAACGAGTTGGAGGCCAAGTGACACGGCACAAGTGGGTTCGCGCCGCTCGCCAAAAAGTGTGGATCAGCGCGGTCGTGGCGGCGTTGACGCTGTCCGCGTGCGGTGGGGCCAAGATCGGCGACACGTCGTCGGCGAGCACCGCGGGGGACTGCGGCGAGTTCAAGATCGCCATCAACCCCTGGGTGGGTTATGAGGCCAACGCGGCGGTGTTGGCGTACGTGGCGGAGACGGAGCTGGGCTGCAAGGTCACCAAGAAGGACCTGAAGGAAGAGGTGGCCTGGCAGGGCTTCGGCACCGGTGAGGTCGACGCGGTGGTGGAGAACTGGGGTCACGACGACCTGAAGGCGAAGTACATCGAGGAGCAGAAGACCGCGGTGTCGGCCGGCTCGACCGGCGTGACCGGCCAGATCGGCTGGTACGTGCCGCCGTGGCTGGCCGCGGAGCACCCCGACATCACCGACTGGAACAACCTGAACAAGTACGCCGACCTGTTCAAGACCTCCGAGTCCGGGGACAAGGGCCAGCTCCTCGACGGTGACCCGTCGTTCGTCACCAACGACGAGTCCCTGGTCAAGAACCTCAACCTGAACTACAAGGTCGTCTACGGCGGCAGCGAGACCGCGCTGATCCAGGCGTTCCGACAGGCGGAGAAGAACCGCACGCCCGTCATCGGCTACTTCTACGCGCCGCAGTGGCTGTTCGCCGAGATCGAACTGGTCAAGGTCAAGCTGCCGGCCTACACCGCCGGGTGCGACGCCGATCCGGAGAAGATCGCCTGCGACTACCCGGACTACGACCTGGACAAGATCGTCAGCAAGAAGTTCGCCGACGCCAACGGCCCGGCGTTCCAACTGGTGAAGAACTTCCAGTGGACCAACGACGACCAGAACGTCGTGGCGAAGTACATCGCCGAGGACAAGATGACCCCGGACGCGGCCGCGAAGAAGTGGGCCGAGGCCAACCCCGACAAGGTGAAGGCCTGGCTGCCCAAGTCCTGAGTGGGCTGTCTTGGAGAAACGCAGTGAGGGGTCTTCCGCGCGTGCGGGAGACCCCTCACTGCGTGGTCAGGCCGTGTACTGATACGTCGAGTAGGTCAGGTAACCCGTGTCACCGCCCTGGTAGTAGGTGGCCTCCTCGACGGGCGCGCTCGGGAGCGCGTTGCGCAGTCGCTCGACGAGGTCGGGGTTGGCGATGAAGGCGCGGCCGAAGCTGATGAGGTCCGCACCCAGCCCGAGCCAGTGATCCGCGTCGGCCCGACCGGTCTGCTTGGGCCCCAGCACTTCAGGCGTCACACGGACGCCGTCACCCGTCTATAGGTTCGCAGACACCCTCGCCACGAACGCGGCTCGGCGATGGGTCCGGTATCGGGTGACGTAAGCAGGACGTAAGCAGTCTGTCCCGGGGCTTGACACAGCCCTGCCCAGCGGCAACGCTTCTGTTGCGTAGCCCGCATGCTGTTGCGAATGGTGCACCTTGGAGGCTGGCATGGTCGGACCCCGTGTCGTGGTGGTCGGAGCGGGTGTCGTTGGGGCGGCGCTGGTTGACGAGTTGTCCGCTCGGGGTTGGGACGACATCACCGTGGTGGATCAGGGGCCGCTGCCCGCGCCGGGCGGGTCGTCGTCGCACGCGCCGGGGCTGGTGTTCCAGACCAATCCGAGCAAGGCCATGGCCGAGATGGCGCGCTACACCGTCGACAAGCTCGGGACCCTGTCCGTCGACGGGGAGCCGTGTTTCCTCCAGGTCGGCGGGCTGGAGGTGGCCACCACGCCCGAACGGCTGACCGAACTGCACCGCAGGCACGGCTGGGCGACGTCCTGGGGCATCGACGCGGCCGTTGTGGACGCGGATCGGTGCCTGGAGTTGATCCCGATGCTCGACCGCGACCAGGTATTGGGCGGTCTGCACGTGCCGACCGACGGCCTGGCCAAGGCGGTTCGGGCGGTGGACGCGCAGATCAGTCGGGCACGGTCGCGTGGGGTCAAGGTGCTTGACCGGACCGAGGTGCTGGACGTCCTGGTCGAGGGTGACCGGGTCACCGGCGTGGTCACCGGCCAAGGGGAGCTGGCCGCCGACATCGTGGTGTGCTGCGCCGGGATCTGGGGCTCGAAGATCGCCCGGATGGTCGGCATGACGCTGCCGCTGGTCCCGCTGGCCCACCAGCTCGCCTGGACCGGGCAGGTCGCGCCGCTGGCCGGCCAGACGTCCGAGGCGCTGCGACCGATCCTGCGGCACCAGGAAGCCGATCTGTACTACCGGGAGCGGTACGACGCGATCGGTGTCGGCTACTACGGCCACCGGCCGATGCCGGTCTCCGTGGACGACATCCTCGGCGTGGACGCGGCGGACGTGATGCCGTCCGTGCAGCCGTTCACCGAAGAGGACTTCGCCGAGGCGTGGCGGCAGACGCACGCGCTGCTGCCGGCCACCCGTGAGGCGAAGATCGAAGAGGGCATCAACGGCCTGTTCTCCTTCACCACCGACGACATGCCGCTGCTCGGTCCTTCCCCCGAAGTGAAGGGGTTCTGGGTCGCCGAAGCGGTCTGGGTCACGCACTCCGCCGGTGTCGGCCGGGCAATGGCCGAGTGGCTGGTCGACGGTCACTGCTCGTCGTTCGACCTGCACGAGTGCGACGTGAACCGGTTCGAGGCGCACCAGGTCGCGCCGAAGTACGTCGTGGAACGGGGTTGTCAGAACTTCGTCGAGGTCTACGACATCAAGCACCCGTTGCAGCCCATGGAGCAGCCACGGCCGCTGCGCGCCAGTCCGTTCCACGTCCGGCAGCAGGAGCTGGGCGGGGTTTTCCTGGAGGCCAACGGCTGGGAGCGCCCCCAGTGGTACGAGGCGAACGCGGGTCTGGTCGACGGCCGGGACATCCCCGAGCCGGACGAGTGGGCGGCGCGGTACTGGTCCCCGATCGTCGCCGCCGAGGCGCAGGTGACACGCGAGGCCGTGGCGATGTTCGACATGACCGCGCTCAAGCGGCTGGAGGTCACCGGGCCCGGCGCGGCGGCGTTCCTGCAACGCCTGGTCACCGGTGACGTGGACAAGTCCGTCGGCTCGGTCACCTACTGCCTGCTGCTCGACCACGACGGCGGCATCCGCAGTGACGTGACGGTGGCGCGGCTGGCCAGGGACGTCTTCCAGGTCGGCGCGAACGGCGCGCTGGACCTCGACTGGCTGCACCGACACCTGCCCGGAGACGGCACCGTGCAGGTCCGCGACATCACCGCCGGCACGTGCTGCATCGGCGTGTGGGGGCCACGCGCCCGCGATCTGGTGCAGCCGTTGACGGATCTGGACCTGACCGCGTTGAAGTACTTCCGCGGCGCGCGCGGTTTCATCGGCAACGTCCCGGTGACCGCCCTGCGACTGTCCTATGTGGGTGAACTGGGCTGGGAGCTGTACACGACCGCCGACATGGGCCTGAAGCTGTGGGACACGCTGTGGGCGGCGGGACAGGAGCACGGCGTGATCGCGGCCGGGCGCGGGGCGTTCACGAGCCTGCGGTTGGAGAAGGGCTACCGGTCGTTCGGCACGGACATGACCTACGAGCACGACCCGCACGAGGCGGGGCTCGGGTTCGCGGTGAAGGCGGCCAAGCCGGAGTTCATCGGCAAACAAGCCCTCGCCGACCGACAAGCCCGGCAAGCGACGAAAAAGCTGACCTGCCTCACGCTGGACGGGCACGTGCTCGGCAAGGAGCCCGTCTACGACGGCGACACACCCGTCGGATACGTCACCAGCGCGGCCTACGGCTACACCGTCGGCTCCGGCATCGCCTACGCCTGGCTGCCCGCCGACCTGGCCGAGCCCGGCCGCACGCTGCACATCGGCTACTTCGACCGGCGAATCCCGGCGACCGTCGCCGAGGAGCCCCTGTTCGACCCCAAGATGACGCGGCTGCGAGGGTGACGATGACCAGGTCCGAACACCCCGAACACCTGTGGCGCAACCCGGACCCGAAGCCGTCCTACGACGTCGTCATCGTCGGCGCGGGCGGACACGGGTTGGCCACCGCGTACTACCTGGCGCGCAACCACGGCATCACCAACGTCGCCGTGCTGGAGAAGGGGTGGCTGGCGGGCGGCAACATGGCCCGCAACACCACGATCATCCGGTCCAACTACCTGTGGGACGAGAGCGCGGCGATCTACGAGCACGCGTTGAAGCTGTGGGAGACGCTGTCCGAGGACCTGGACTACGACATCCTGTTCAGCCAGCGCGGCGTACTCAACCTCGCGCACACGCTCCAGGACGTCCGTGACTCGGTCCGGCGCGTCAACGCCAACAAGCTCAACGGGGTGGACGGCGAGTGGCTGACGCCGGAGGAGGTCGCGAAGGTCTGCCCGATCGTCAACACCTCCCCCGACACCCGCTACCCCGTGCTCGGCGGCACCTGGCAGCCGCGCGCGGGCATCGCCAAGCACGACCACGTGGCCTGGGCGTTCGCCCGGCGCGCGGACGAGTACGGGATCGACCTGATCCAGCACTGCGAGGTGACCGGGTTCCTGCGGGACGGCGACCGGATCGTGGGCGTGCAGACCAACCGCGGGCCGATCCACGCGGGCCGCGTCGGGCTCGCCGCGGCCGGGCACTCCAGCGTGCTGGCCGACACCGTGGGCCTGCGGCTGCCGGTGCAGAGCCACCCGTTGCAGGCGCTGGTGTCCGAACTGCTCGAACCGATCCACCCCACCGTGGTGATGTCCAACCACGTGCACGTGTACGTGAGCCAGGCGCACAAGGGCGAGTTGGTCATGGGCGCGGGCATCGACACCTACAACTCCTACGGGCAGCGGGGCTCGGTGCACGTCATCGAGGACCAGATGGCCGCCGCGCTGGAGCTGTTCCCGATCTTCGCGAACGCCCACCTGATCCGGACGTGGGGCGGGATCGTGGACACGACACCGGACGCGTCGCCGATCGTCGGCCTCACCCCGCTGGAGAACCTGTTCGTCAACTGCGGCTGGGGCACCGGCGGTTTCAAGGCGACACCGGGCGTCGGCTGGGTGTTCGCGCACACCATCGCGACCGGTGAGCCGCACCCGTTGAACGAGCCGTTCAGCCTGGAGCGCTTCACCACCGGAGCGCTCATCGACGAGCACGGCGCCGCCGCCGTCGCGCACTGACGTCGCACTGAAGGAGTCTGTCGATGCTGCTGATCAGATGCCCCTGGTGCGGTGAGCGCGAGGAGACCGAGTTCCACTACGGCGGTCAGGCGCACGTCGCCTATCCCCCGGACCCGGAGGCCATGACCGACGAGGAATGGGCCGAGTACTTGTTCTTCCGGGACAACCCCAAGGGCGTGTTCGCCGAGCGGTGGGTGCACTCGGCGGGCTGCCGCCGGTGGTTCAACACCGTCCGGAACACCGTCACCAGCGAGTTCATCAGCGAGTTCGTCGAGGAGGGGCGATGAGACTGCCCAGAGGTGGGCGCGTCGACCGGTCCGCGCCGCTGCGGTTCACCCTCGACGACGTCGAGTACACCGGGTTCGCGGGTGACACACTGGCCTCGGCGATGATCGCCAACGGCGTGCTGACCGTGGCGCCCTCGATGTACCTGCGGCGGCCGCGCGGGATCGTGACCGCCGGGATCGAGGAGCCCAACGCCCTGGTGCAGGTCGACGGCGAACCGTCGTTGACGGCGACCACGGTGGAGCTGGTCGACGGGCTGTCGGCGACGACGTTGAGCGGGGTCGGGCGGCTGGAACCGGGGCCTGAGCTGGTGCACGACAAGAAGTACGTGCACACCGACGTCCTGGTGGTCGGCGCCGGACCGGCCGGGCTGGCGGCGGCGTTGGCCGCGTCCTCGGGTGGGGCGCGGGTGGTGTTGGTGGACGCCCAGCCGGAGCTGGGCGGCAGCCTGCTGTCCGAGGCTTCGCCGTCGACGTGGGTGGCCTCGGCTAGCGCGGAGTTGGCCGCTCGGCCCGAGGTCCGGGTGTTGTCGCGGGCGACGGCTTTCGGCTACTACGACAGCAACTACGTGCTGGTGGCGCAGAAGCGGCGGCTGTGGCACGTGCGGGCGCGGCGGGTCGTGCTGGCCACCGGGGCGCACGAGCGGCCGATCGTGTTCGGCGACAACGATCTCCCCGGCATCATGTCGGCTTCGGCCGTGCGGACGTACGTCAACCGGTACGCCGTGCTGCCTGGGCGTGAGGTGGTCGTGCTGACCACCAACGACAGCGCCTACGCGACGGCGTTCGACCTGGCCGCGGCGGGCGCGCACGTGGCCGCGATCCTCGACACCCGTGCGGTGCCGCCGGCCGACCTGGCCAGGCGCGCGGCGTCGCTGGGTATCCGGGTGTCGGCCGATCAGGTGGTGCGACGGGCCTCGGGTTCATCGCGGATCACCGGGGTGTCCACCGAGGATGGTTCCCTGAGCTGCGATCTGCTGGCGGTGTCCGGTGGGTGGAGTCCGGTGGTGCACCTGTTCAGCCAGTCGCGCGGCACGCTGCGGTGGGACGAGTCGCTCGCCGCGTTCGTCCCCGATGGCGCGGCGCAGGCGAACCGCGTGGTCGGCTCGGCGAACGGCGTGTTCGACCTGGCCGACTGCCTGGCCGAGGGTGTGACGGCCGGTGCCGAGGCCGCCGAACTGGTCGGGTACCCGGGTTCGACCCCGGAACTGCCGTTGGTCGGGGGCAGGAAGGCCACCGCGCCGCGTCCGGTGTGGCAGGCCCCTGACGAGCCGTCGCGGTGTTTCGTGGACCTGCAACGGGATGCGACCGTGGCGGACGTGCTGCGTGCCACCGGCGCCGGGATGCAGTCGCCCGAGCACGTCAAGCGGTACACCACCATCGGCACCGGTGCGGACCAGGGCCGGACGTCGAACGTGGTGGCGTTGGGCGTGATCGCCTCCGCGTTGGGCATGGGCTCCCCCGGCGAGCTGGGCACGACGACGTTCCGCGCGCCGTACGCGCCGGTGACGTTCGCGGTGATGGCCGGGCGCAACCGCGGCGCGCTGCACGACCCCGTGCGCACGACACCGATCCAGCCTTGGCACGTCACGGCGGGCGCGGTGTTCGAGGACGTCGGGCAGTGGAAGCGGCCCCGGTACTACCCGCAGGCGGGCGAGGACATGGACGCCGCCGTGCTGCGCGAGTGCCACGCGGCGCGCACGGGGGTCGGTGTGCAGGACGCGTCCACGCTCGGCAAGATCGAAGTGGTCGGCGCGGACGCGGGCGAGTTCCTCAACCGCATGTACACCAACGCGTTCAAGAAGCTCCCGGTCGGATCGGCGCGGTACGGGCTCATGTGCACGGCCGACGGGATGGTGTTCGACGACGGCGTGACCATGCGGCTGGCCGAGGACCGGTACTACGTCACGACCACGACCGGTGGCGCGGCTCGGGTGCTGGACTGGTTCGAGGAGTGGGCGCAGACCGAGTGGCCCTCGCTCGACGTGAAGTTCACCTCGGTCACCGAGCAGTGGTCCACCGTGGCGGTCGTGGGGCCGAAGTCGCGTGCGGTGATCGGCCTTCTGGCGCCGTCGTTGGACGTGTCGCCCGAGGCGTTCGGGTTCATGACGTTCCGGGACACGGTGCTGCACAACGGAATCCCGGCCCGGATCGCGCGGATCTCGTTCTCCGGCGAGCTGGCCTACGAGGTCAACGTCGCGTCGTGGTACGGGTTGGCGGTCTGGCAGGCGGTGCTGGCGGCGGGCGCGGACTTCGACATCACGCCGTACGGCACGGAGACGATGCACGTGCTGCGGGCCGAGAAGGGGTTCCCCATCGTCGGTCAGGACACCGACGGCACGGTGACGCCGCACGACCTGGGCATGTCGTGGATCGTGTCGAAGCAGAAGGATTTCGTGGGCAGGCGTTCGCTGCGCCGACCGGACTCGGTCCGCCCGGACCGCAAGCACCTGGTGGGCCTGCTGCCGGTCGAGCCGGACGTGGTGCTGCCCGAGGGCTCGCAGCTCATCGCCCCGGACACGCCGTTGACGCCGCCCGTGCCGATGCTCGGTCACGTCACGTCGAGCTACCGCAGCGCCGTGCTGGAGCGCGGCTTCGCCCTGGCCCTGGTGAAGGGCGGACGCGACCGCATCGGCGAGACCGTCCTCGCGCCGCTGGGTGACCGGCTGGTCGAGGCCACGGTGACCGAGCCGGTGTTCTACGACAAGGAGGGAGCACGCCGTGACGGTTGAGTCCTTGCGCCGCAGCCCACTGGCCGACCACCCACTGGTCTCGGGCCGGGGCGTGCGACTGGTGGAGGTCCCGTTCCTCACGGCGGTGAACGTGCAGGCCGCGCCGACCTTCCCGACGCCCCCTGCCGGCGAGGTCGCCGCGTGGGGCGAGCGGTCGGTGCTGTGGCTGGGGCCCGAGGAGTGGCTGGTAGTCGGCCCGGACGGCGACACGTTCGACCTACCCGGCGGTGTGGACGTGTCGGCGAACCGCACCACTCTCGAACTGAGCGGACCGAACGCGAGGGACGTCCTGGAGAAGGGCTGCACCCTCGACCTGCACCCACGGGCGTTCAGCGCGGGCCGCTGCGCCCAGACCACCCTGGCCCGGTCGCAGGTGCTGCTGTGGCAGACCTCGGACGACCCGGTGTACCGCCTGATGGTGCGGGGGTCGTTCGCGACCTACCTGGCCGACTGGCTCACCGACGCCGCCCAGGAGTACCTCTGACGGCGCGAACGAGCCCGCGCGGTCTGGCGACAGGGCACCGGAGCGGTGCCTGACGCGAGGCCGCGCGGGCTGCGGTGATCGGGTGCGATGACCCGGGTACACGCCGGCGGTCATACCTCAGGCGTCGAGCGACTTCACTCGGAACTTCACGCACGCCTGGCCGAGGCGAGTGGGCGGTGGTGGTCCGCTGCCCGTCGAGGTCGATCTCGTCGACCGGGTCGGCCATGAACTTCGCGTCCGGTGTGACGACGAGTCAGGTGGCGGAACCGTTCCACGCGGGCTTGGGGTCGACCGGCGCCGGAATGGTGGCGATCCGCTCGCCGGTCTTTTCGTCGGTGAACACGGCGGCCTCCCGATTGGTCCAGAAAGGACAAGCGGGGTTACCTTGGAGTTCACCACTTCCAAACGGCTTCGGTCCCGCTTCGCCACACCGGGGGATACACCGGACCGGGCAGCCGGGTAGCGGGGACGGTCCACCGCATGCAGATTCCATGCGGGATTCGTGCGCTCGATCCGGAGACTCCTCGAAAGTGGTCGACCTCGACGTCCGTTGCATCACAATCCGGCGGTCCGGGTTTCTCACCGGACTTTCCCCGTTCGCGTCATGGGCACGTGCGCCCCGCGCTATCGTGCGCCGACGACTTTTTGGGGGGTTGTGAACGTGCTGTATTTCGGGGGCTTCTTCGGCGTCCTCACGCTCGGTCTGTGGCTGTTCTGCCTGGTCGACGTCATCACCACGGACGACGGTGACGCGCGGAACCTGCCCAAGCTGAGCTGGCTGCTGATCGTGCTGTTCTTCCCGCTGGTCGGCTCGATCATCTGGCTGGTCGCGGGCAGGCCGGTGCGGGTGACCGGCAGGCCGCAGGCCTACGAGCGCAACATGCCCGCGTTCCCCGAGTACGACCGCCCCGGCCGGTTCGCCGCCGTCGACTCCGAGTCCGACGCCGAGTTCCTGCGCCGCTGCCGCGAGCGCGCCGAGGAGCAGCGGCGCAAGGCCCGCGGGGAGACCAACTAGGGCCCTCGGGTCCGTCACCGTTTGCCGGGGTCAGCGGCCTGTGGTGGTCAGGACGGCGGAGGCGATCGCCTCGTGGCCGGCGGGTGTGGGGTGCACGTCGGTGTGGCCGCAGAAGTACGTCAGCGCGCACACCTTCGCCACCGGCGTCGGGATCGGGCCGTAGGTCGGGTCCTGGGTGACCTCCGTCAACGGCCCGTAGCCCCCGGTCGTGGCGGTGACGTCGACGAACTTCGCCCCGATCTTCTCGTACTCGGCCTTGAGTGCGGCGTTGAAGAAGTCCCGGAACAGCGGCACCGACAGCCGCGCGAGGTTCTGCCCGTCCGGGAACACCGGCGACACCCAGGCACCGAGGAACACGTCCGGGTAAGTCAGGCCCACGATCGTGGCATCGCCGGCCGCTTCGCGCAGGGCAGGCAGGGTGGCGGCCAGGTTGGCCCGGACGTCGGCCACCGCTCGGGACGCGCACGCCAACGCATCCGACGCCCGAGCGCACGGCGCCAGGTCGTTGCCTCCGATCACCACCGTCACCAGACCCACCCGCCCCTGGTGCTCACGCAGCACCTGCACCGCCGCGTCGAGTTGGGTCCGGCCCGCCGGATCGGGCGCGTCAGGACCCCGATTGCCAGGTGCACACCCCGGCTCGGCCCGCACCTGCGCGGACGTGGCGCCGCTGCACGCGAGGTTGATCAACCGCAGACCCGACTGCTCGGCAACGAGGTAGGCAAAACCGTCCCTGGTAGCGCCCGCAGGTGCCCCGCCGTCCGCCGGGCGGTAACCGGTCGCGTACGAGTCACCCAACGACACGTACACCTGCTCGGCAGGCGGCGCACTGACGTTCGTGGACGTCACCGATGTCGTCCCGGAAGTCCCAGGGTCCCCCGTCGGCCCTCCAGTGCACGCCCCGAGCGCCACCAACAGCGCCCCGACCAGTGCCGACCGCCGAAGTCCCGGCACACCCAACCCCTTCCGTCCGACCTGTGACCGTCCCGGCTTCCCAGCGTACAGCGGGCCGAAGCTGCTCGTTTGATCCACAGTGGACAGAACGGTCAGCCGAAACAGATCCCAGCGCTTACCTCTGGTGCCGCGCCACCGGGACGAGGGATCGGGCTTTGCGTATCGAAACTTTCGTTTCTCAGCGATATGGAAACGTCGTGGCCCGCGTCGTTCCCCCAGAAAGCCGGGAGGCACCAGAACGTTCTCAACGATCTCACCGGCGGTCAAGGCGAAGTTCGCCAAGAGTCCACAATGGCCGATCAACGGTATTGGTAGAAATGGTCGAACGGGCGGCGGCGCGGGACAACGCCGGCTGGGGGAATAGCGGTGGACGGCGTTGTCACGACCATCGGCGGGTTGACCGGGCCCCGACGGGTGCTGGAGCCTCGGGCTGCGCCGGTGGTTCGTGTGCCGGCTCCCCCTCGGCCGCCGCCAACCCACCGACACCCGGATGAAGGGGCTTACGCCGTGGACGCGCACACAACTGACCGGCTCGGGCAGACCAACGGGGTACGGCAGACCGCACGCAAGACGCGTGTCACCCGGCTGCTGCACGGCTTGCTCGGCGCCATCCTGATCGCGGTGCTCGTGCCGGGGTCCGCGTGGGCCGACCCGCCGCAGGCACTGCCGGCGAACTTCACCGAGGCCGACGGCCGGTGGCAGCCCGCGTTCGACTACGACACCGACGGCTGCTACTCGACGCCCGCGATCTCCCCGTCCGGCGTGGTGGCCGGCGGTCTGAAGAACTCCGGCGCCCTCAACGGTCAGTGCCGCGACCAGTGGGACCTCGACAACACCAACTCGTACGCGCGGTCCAAGTGCAACAACAACTGGTGCGCCTACCTGTACGACCTGTACTTCGAGAAGGACCAGGCCGTGCCGGGCATCGACTGCTGCGGGCACCGTCACGACATCGAGCACGTCGTCGTCTGGGTCAGCGGCGACCAGGCGCAGTACGTGTCTACCTCCGCGCACGGCAACTACTCCACGCAGGCCCGTTCCCAGGTCGCGTGGGAGGGCACGCACGCGAAGGTCGTCTACCACAAGGACGGCGCGAGCACGCACTGCTTCCGCCTCGCGGGCGCGACGGAACAGCCGGAGAACCACTACCGCGCCTGGCAGTACCCCGACCTGGTCAGCTGGGACCGGTTCCCCTCCGGTGTCCGCGACACCCTGGTCCGCGCCGACTTCGGCAGCGCGAGCCTGGCCATCAAGGACGGCGCCTTCGAGAGCAACCTGGCCAAGGCCAAGCCGAGCGGCATCCCGTTCGACCCCTACGCCTGACCCCTGGCTTGGAAGGCCGCGATCCGGTCCCTCGTGGCGGGCGGGTTTGAGTACATCGGGAAGTGCCCGCCGCGTGGGACCTCGGCCAGTCCAGGTCGTTGTCGTCCACGACCCCAGTCGAACACCGGCCATCGACAGAGTGAAGACCCTGATGCCACTGGCACTGACATGCCGTGCGATCTGACCTGAGGGCGGTAGTGACGAAGATCACATGAACCGTGCCCGGCGTGGGGCCGTATTGCGTTCCGCATGCATGTCTGAGCGCGACCCGCCGCAGCACTTCCCCAGGAGCTCTCATGCACTTCGCTCGGATCGTCCGGGCAGCCCTCGTCGTCGCCACGACCTTGGTCGCGGCGGGTCTCGGCACGTCGACGGGCTCAGCGGACGCGGCAGGCGCAACGGTGGCCTGCGAGGTCGACTACACGATCACCGCCCAGTGGCAGGGTGGGTTCGGGACCAACATCACGATGGCCAACCTCGGCCGCCCGCTGTCGGGCTGGGTGCTGGAGTGGAGTTTCACCGCCGGGCAGAGGATCACCGCCGAGTCGTGGAACGGCATGTTCAGCCAGTCCGGCAGCACGGTGCGGGTGCACAACGCGAGCTACAACGGCACGGTGGCCACCGGCGCATCGGTCACGCTCGGCTTCAACGGCACCTGGTCGACCGCCAACCCGGCGCCGAAGTCGTTCAAGCTCAACGGCGTGCTGTGCACCGGCTCACCCACCACCACCACCACCACAACCGCGCCGCCACCACACGTCATCGCGCCGACCACGACGCAGCCGCCCGCCGAGATCACCACCACGACCACGACCGTGGCACCGCCACCACAGACCACGACGACGACCACGACCGAGCCACCCGCGCAGACGACGGCGCCGGACACGTTCGACTGGCCCACGACGAAACTGAAGGCAGTCGTCGCGCTGACCGCGGAGGACGAAAGCCTGGACACCGGCACGGCGCTCGTACCGTTGATCATCGGCCTGCTCATGCTGACCGGCGGCGTCATCCTGCTGCTCGAAATCCGCCGCCGCGTCCGGCGGACCTAGGGGCTAGGGACTAGGGACTAGGGACTAGCCCGAGCAGCGCAGGACGGAAACCTCACGGTCAGTTCGAGGCCGCCACCGGGGTTGGGCCGAGCGGCCAGGGCGGATGACGAACACCGGCGATGTCGCCACCGGATCGGCGTGGCCGGGACCGTGGACGGCGGAGACCTCGATGCCGATCGGCATGGTGGACGGACGGGTTCCCCGAACCACTGCACGTGGTTGTCGTCGAGGCTGCCCACCATGCCCGCATCGTGACCTCGGCGACCGCCTGCCGGACCGCCGCATCCGCCGGCAGCGCGGCGGTGATCTGCTGGTAGACGCGGCTGAACGCGGCCCAGTCGGCGTCCTTCCGGCCGGTGAGCGCGGGCATGGTGGCGTTGGGCAGATCGAGCCCGCGGCGTTGCAGTTCCCGGGTGAGCGCGGCGAACGCCGGCAGCAGCAGCGTGCGGTTGTCCAACACCGGACCGCTGTAGTAGTTGGCGAGGATGCAGTAGTACGCCTGCCCGATCGTGGTGACCGTCGTCGGTTTCGCGGGTGGTCTGGTGGGTGGTGTGGTCGGCGGCGGTGGCGTCGCGCAGGCCGGTGGTCGGGTGGCGGACTCGCTGTCGGAGTCCGCGGCGGCGCCCACGGTCGTCATGCCGTAGCCGATCACGGTGGCCACGGCCACTGCGGCGGCCGCTGCGGTGAACAGTCTCTTCTTCACGCCGTGCACCATTCCGGCCGCGCTGTTGCACGAACGCGAACGCGATCGTTAACGGCGCTGTAGCGGTGTCCTTGGTTCAGTAGATGCGCACCGAGGTGTAGAGCAGGGTGAAGCCGCTGTTGACCAGGGTCCCCGCGGAGTCGAAGCAGGCGATCCAGATCGAGGTGTCGTCCTTGTAGCTGTAGTCGTTGAGCTGCATGACGCTGCAGTGGTTGCCGTAGCCGACGGCGGTCACGTGCATGGTGCTGCGGATGTAGCCGTTGGTGAAGTGCGCCTTGTACTTGCCGGTCGAGATCCGTTCGAGCGTCATCGGGGCGTTGCCGGAGGCCCACCGCGTGTGGATGACCGGCGCGCTCGCCGTCGGTGAGTCGTCGGCGACGAGGTAGTCGCCGACGGGCTTGCGCGGGTCGTCGAGGATGTTCTGGTTGACGGCGAAGGCCGCGGTGAACATGGAGTCCGCCGCCGAGCCGCCCGGGGCCGTGCACGCCACGTCTACGAGCTGCCCGCGCCTGCCCGTCACCGCGCAGTGGCGTGGTGCCGTGCCGACCGCGGTCACCTCGACGGCGCCGCCCTGTGAACCGGGGAGGTCGGCGGTGTAGCGGCCGACGCCGGTCCTGGTGACCGCGCCCGCGTTCACCCCGTGCGTCCAGTCGGGGGTGAAGGTGGCCGATGTGGGTTGGTCGTCGAAGACGAACCCGCGCGCGCCGGAGGTCGATCCGGCGATGTAACGCAGGAAGAACGGCACGTCGGCGGGGTTCCCGCTGTGGTCGAAGCACACCACGTCGATCACCTCGTCGGCGCCGTCCTGGTACCAGCGCGACGGCTGGCAGAACACGCCGGGCCGGTAGCCGACGCTGCCTCCCCAGGCGGCGTAGTCCTGGGTGGTCACCTTCACGCTGCCGCCGGGTGCGCCGACCGCCGGCAGCCGGACCCGCTGCTGTCCGACCGCGACGTGCGTGGTGGTCGGGTAACCGGCGGCGGGCGAGGTCATCTCCCACGGGCCGTAGGTCCAGTTCGCTTCGTTGTTGTTCGGCACGGTCGGCCCGGAGAGCGCGTGGCTGCTCCCGATCGGGCGGTCGACGTTCCAGACGCGGACCAAACCCCACGTGGTGGCGATCTGCGGCCGGGACCCGGTGTTCGTTTCGGGGGTTTCGGTGTTCCCTCCACCCGGCTGCTGCCCGTCCGCTGCCACGCCACCCGATGTGCTCGTGGTACCGGTTGGCGAGGCTTGGCCCGGTGTCGTGGTGAGCGCGGGCCCGGTCGGCGGGGTGGTGGCCGTCGTGGTCGGTTGGGTGGAACGGTTCGGCGCGTCCACCGGTAGTCCTTGCACCGTGCCGCCGGACGTGGGCGGCATGGCGGTGGCCTCGTCGTGGCTGCCCGACGCCGACATGGTGGCCAGCACGAGACCCGCCACCGCCACCATCGAGACGGCTCCCCGGACGATCGCCGGGTTCTCCTGCACCAGCCGTGCCAGTTGGAGGCCTCCCGGCATGCCCGTCAGGACGTTGACGCACGCGTCGCGCACGGCCTTCACCCCGGCCGACGCCGAGGCCGCCGCGGTGCTGCCCACCTCGGCGACCCTGGCCAGGATACCGTCCACAGTGGACAGTGGCTGCCGGGCTGCGAGGTGCTGGACCTCCGCGTTCAGCTCCCGCACCCGAGTCGCGAGGTGCTCGTCGTTGTCGTCACGGCTCAGGCTCACGGCCGCGATCGCCAGTTCGGCGGCTTGCTTGTTGTCGCCGTCGTTGAGCCTGCACACGGCCAGGGTGTAATGGAAGGAGATCTGGTCGTGCACCGACTCCGCGCCCACCGCGGCACGCAACCCGAGTCCGAGCACGGTCGTCAACGCGCCCCAGTGCCGTGACCACACGAGCCCGGCGGACGCCGTGCGGGCCAGCGACAGCGCGGTGTCGTGCATCCCCGCGTCCAAGGTCCGCTTCAGCGCTGTTTCGATGACGCAGATCTCCCCGGCGATGACACCCGGCAGCGCCCGCGCCGCCCACTCCGTGATGCGCTCCACCAGCGAGACGAGTTCGGATTCCGCGATCGGCGGCTCGAACCCCGCCACCAGTGCGCCGACCCGGTAACGGCCGCCCTCGCAGTGCGCCAAGCGCTTGCGCGCCAGCTTGTCCGCACCATGGGCCTCGGGCACACCGCACACGGCGGAGAGCAACTGCTCGCCCCACCGCACGTCGCCCAACGCGACGAGCGGGCGCAAGGCCTCACGGGCCCGATCGGTGAGCGAGTCGAGCACGATGGGGACGACCTGCGCGAGCGCCTCGGCGTCGGACAGGCCTTCGGGCACCGTTCCCAAGCGGCGGGCGGAGTCGCGCACCACGGCGCGCTCCAGGATGTCGAGGGGATTGCCGTCGCGCGCGTCCCAGTCGTTTGCGACCGTCTCGACGTCGAGCGGCTCACCGAGCTCGTCGCGGACCATCGCGAGCGTGTCGTCGAAGGACAGCCCGCCCAACGACCGCTGCTTGCCCACCGCCCACAGGTCGTCGCGCCGGGTCGACAGGACGAACACGCCGCGAGGCATGGCCGACAGCACCCGGCGCGCTTCGTCGAGAGGCAGGTCGACGCCGTCGAGCACGACGAGCGCGCGGACGTCACCGAGCAGTTGCCGGGCAAGGCTGTCCGGCACCGCCGTGTCCGGATCGACCTCGTAGCAGGCGTGCACGAGCTCCCGGAGGATGTCCGTGGCGCCCCAGGGAGCCGCGTCGAGCCACAGCAGACCCGCGTCGTCGGCGACCACTCCCCCGGATAACGCCCCGGTGTTCGCGGCGTGCTGGAGCAGCAGGGTCTTGCCGATGCCCTTCGGGCCCGCCACCACGACGTGCCTGCCCGCTGCCACGGTGTCGCGCAGGAACGACAGGTCGTCTTCGCGACCCCGTACCGGCGAGCGCAGGGTGTGGGTGAGGTTCACCGGCAGAGGCCGCCGCACCAGGTCGCTCCGCCGGAGGACTTCGCGCTGCGCTTCGCGCCGCTGATCGACCGCCAGGTGGACATGAAGATCCCGCCCGGCCTGCAAGACCTGTGCAGCTCCCACTGCCACGGCCTGCTGGCCAAGCGCCCCTTGCCCGGCTTCGGGCTCTCGCCGAGTATCCACCGCTGCTCATCGTCCCGCGACGACCCGCGTCAAGGTCCGCAATGATGCGGCCTGACAGCGGCAAATGCCGGATCGGGTGAACCGGAGAGACGACCGCTTCCTCCCGCTGTCGCGGCACAAGCTGGTTCCCGTTGGCACCATTACTTCAGCGCGTCGCACTCCCCGACCGTCTCCGATGAGCACCACACCGGGACGGTCTGCGCTGGAACGAACCGGCCACAAACCGGCCAAGTGTGGCCGGTGGCCTCGATAGGGTTCGGAGCGTGGATGTCGCCCGCACCGAGAGTCACGATGGGACCGGTCAGTTCGGCGCCGCGGCCGGTCACGCCAAGCCGGAACCCGTCGAGCGGGTGCCCTCGCCGGTCGACGACCGGCTCGTCGAAGCCGCCGGCCGGCTCGCGTACTCGGTCCGCACCCGCTGGCAGCGGGAGGAGGAACACCGCCAGGTCCACGACCCGCTCCCGCTGCCCGTCCGGTGGCGCCCCGTGGCCGCGGAGCTGACCGACTCCTGGGCCAACATCCGCCGCGTGCGTGCCGGGGACACCGCCGCGCCGCTGGACCTGACCGGTCAGCTCGACCGGATCGTGGACGTCTACCGACGCATCCCGTCCGGCCGGCTGGTGGTGCTCGGCCGGGCCGGCTCCGGCAAGACGATCCTGGCCCTGCGGTTCGTGCTGGACATGCTGAAGAACCGGGCCGCGACCGAACCGGTGCCGGTGATCTTCGGCCTCGGCTCGTGGAACCCCACCACCACCGACCTGCGGGACTGGATCACCGAACAGGTGGTGCGCGACCACCCGGACCTCGCCGTGCCGGGGCCCGGCAGCTCGACGTTGGCCGCCGCGCTGGTCGAGTCCGGCCACGTGCTGCCGGTCCTGGACGGGTTCGACGAGATCGCCGCCGGCCTGCACCTGGCCGCACTCGACGCGCTCAACGGCACCGGCCTGCCGCTGCTGCTGACCAGCCGTCCCGACGAGTACGCCGCCGCGGTGGCCGGCATCGACGTGCTGACCGCCGCCGCCGGTGTCGAGCTGACCGACCTCACCACCGCCGACCTGGCCGGTTACCTGCCCCGCACCACCCGCAAGACCGGCCGGACCGGGCCCGCCTGGCAGCCGGTCCTGGCTGGTCCAGGTGTTCGTGTTCGGACCCGCGCTCGCGCTCGTCGCGCCGCTCACCGGGTGGCTCGCGGTCTTCGGCTTGCAGACGCTGCCCGCTGGTTCCGTGTTCGGGCTCTCGTTCTTCTGGGATCCGCTGTCCGGCCTCTTGATCGGGCTGATCGGCGGTATCGGGGGCGGACTCGGGTACGCGCTGAGCCTGACGGCGTGGGGGCACTGGGTGGTGTTCGCGCGCGTGTGGCTGCCGCTCACCGGACGGCTGCCGTGGGCGCTGACCGCCTTCCTGGACGACGCCTACCGGCGTGGCGTGCTGCGCCGGGCGGGGGCTGTTTACCAGTTCCGGCACGCCCGGCTGGAAGACCACCTGAGCCGGTCCAACACCGATCGGTGATCCATTTCCCCTGGTAGGACCAGCAGGCCGGCAATGGCCTGTGACTGGCCTGGTCTGCCTGACCGGGTGACCCCCACTCTTCGGTGACCGGCTCGGGCCGGCCAGGAGGGGAAGGGGGAACCGGGGTGACTTTCGGGGAGTCGACGGACGCGGCGTGCGGTCCGGGGGACGTCTGGGCGGAGCACTTCGCCGCGCCGGTGCCGATGGGTGGCGTGAACTGGGACGCGTACACCCATGAAGAACTGCACGACATGCTCTGGCGGGAAGCCGATGTCGCCGACGTCGGCACGGTCGCGGAGGAGTGGCGGCGACACAGCGCCGAACTGGCCGGCCAGGCGACCGAACTGCGGGACCAGCAGGCCGCTCTGCGGGCCGGTTGGGAGGGCGACGCCGCCGAACTGGCCGGGGCGGGACTGGGCGAACTCGCCGACCGCCTCGACACCATCAGCGCCCACTCGCCGGTGACTGACTTCGTGTTTCTCCAGAGAGGGGAAGAGAACTTCGGCAAGGACGCGGCGCTGCAAAGTCGTCACGCTCAGCACGCAACCGGAGGCGGGCCGATGAACACGTTCGACGTCGAGCCCGACCCACCGTGCCGATCGACTCGATCTTCGGCGTGCCGATGTGGCCGCTGGACGGCGTGTGGAACGCGCAGAGCGCCGCACAGCACGTCACGCCACTGCGCGGCTTGGGCGTGGCGATGTACTCCGGCAACGGCGGCGACCTGACCGTGGACCCCATCCAGGCAGTGGCGGAGAGCTGGGACAGGAAGGCCGCCGTGGTCACCGCCGACCACCTGCGGGCGGCCGGCATCCCGTTCGACTTCCTCGACTACGGCGACGGGTCCACGTGGGCGCCGGGCTGCACGGGCAAGCACAACCAGACGGCCTGCCTCCAGGCCGACATGGACCACTTCGTGCCCCTGATCATGGGCCGCCTCCAGCACCCGTGACGCGCGCGGGCCGAATCACTTCGAGGAAGGGTGAACATGGGACTGATACACGCGTGGCGCATGCAAAAGCTCGTCTCGGACGCCAGGACCGCCTTCGGCCGGGGTGATCCGACGTTCAGCGCCGGGTTCGACATCGACGCCCGCGCGAGGGTGTCCATGACGAAGATCCGCAAGGAGATCGACCTGATCGTCGGTGCCGTGGAGCCGATCGGTTGGCAGTGCGTCAGGGTGGAGCCGTTCCTCGCGTCGGTCGAGATCGACTTCGTCCGCAATGCCTGACCAGGGCTAACTCCCGTCCACGGCCCGCGCCTCGTCCAGGGACAGACCGAATACGGTCCGCAGCACCTTCAGCCGCGTCACCAGGTCTGTCCCTTCGGCGTGCAGGACCCGTGCGACGAGATCCAGTCCACCGCCGCACTCCCGGATCACCGTCTACTCGCGGAGGCCGAACCCGCCCGGGGACGGGGCGTGGTCGGCCTCCGGCGCCCGAGGGTCCCGCTTCAAACGCTCCCGGACAGCGTGGTCCAGGGCGTTGCGCATCGCCCGCCGGAGCGCATGGGACCTGGCCACGAGCGCCTCCCGGTCGGCGGACGGCGCGGCGAGCGCGTCGAGGACCTCAGCCAAGGGCCGCAACGGCAGCACGAGCGGCTCCACCTCCAGTCCGCTGACCAGCACGTCGTCACCGCTGGGCAGGAACTGAGCGGTGATCGCCGCGTCGTCGAAGTACCGGTACAGGTACTCCTCGCCGCGCAACAGCACAGGAACGCTCTGCAAGCACACGCCGAGCACCAGGTAGGACAGCGTGTCCCGCAGGTGCGCCTGCCGTTCGCCGTGCCTTCGATCTCGCGGCGTTGTGACCCGACTCGTCGCGGGGGGCGGCGGTAGTCTCGCCCGGTGATCTCGATTCCGGCAATGCGCGTGTCGGTACGCAGGTTTTCCGTCACGGTTCTCGCGGCACTCTTCGTGACTGCCGTCGCCCCGATCCACAGTGCGACCGCCACCGACCATCCGAGAGCATCCCTGGTCCCGTTGACCGAACTCTCGGCGGAACGCGTCCTGCTGGCCGACAAAGTCGCCGCAGCGAAGTACGGCACCCCCGCCCCCATCGACGACCCCGCACGCGAACAGGTCGTGCTGGACACCGTGCTAACCCTGTCGATCGAGATGGGCATCGATCCCAGCGAATCAGTCGCGGTGTTCCGCGACCAGATCGAAGCGAACAAACAGGTCCAACGCCACCTCTACGCCCTGTGGACCGCACACCCCGAACTGGCCCCCACCGAACGCCCCGACCTGGCCACCGAGGTCCGCCCCCAGTTGGACCGCATCACCCGCCAACTCCTGGAACAACTGAAGGCAACCGACCACACCCGCGCCCGTCCCTCCTGCCCCGCCCGCCTCCTGGCCACGCGGCTGTTCGTCTCCCACACCCGGAACCTCGACCCACCCCACCGCGCCGCCCTTGACCGTTCCCTGACGTCCGCCTGCGATTAACCCGCAGCCGGCCACGCCTTACCTTCCGCTTACCTTTCTCTCGCCGTTTTCCCACTTTCCCAATCAAAGGTAAAGGCCCGGCAATGTCCGAATTGCGACACCGTGACCCAATTGGGGAAGTCACCGACCGATCGAGATGAGAGCGCGCTCACGGACTCTTCCCCTTTCACTCGAATGGGTGAAAAGTATGGGCTGTGAGACTCAAGAAAACCCTGCCGGTGCTCGTGACGCTGGTCCTGGCCGGGATCGTCAGCACGGGTACCTTCGCGCAGTCGCAGACGTCGACCCAGAGCCCTGTCAACGTCACCTCCGGCGCCATCCGGTCGGACCCCTCGCAGCCGAAGTTGGACGTGACCTACGGGCACACCGAACTGGAGCTGAAGTACATCCGCAAGGACACGGCGAGCGCGAGCGGCTGCACCGTGCGCAACCACGAGGAGACGGAGGAGGCCGAGGTCGTCCCGGGCTCCGGCTACGTCACCGTCGCGGGGGTCCGCTACGACCTCGTGCAGTTCCACTTCCACACCCCGTCGGAGCACCGCTTCTCCGGCCACGCCTTCCCGCTGGAGATGCACCTGGTGCACCGCAGCGCCGACGGCAAGCTGCTCGTGATCGGCGTGCCGATCGAGGCGGGCCCGAAGTCGGTCGTCGACGAGGTCCTCGCCACGCTTTCGCCGGAGTGCGGTGAGCCGGTCGAGGTGCCGGACATCGACCTGAACCGGTTGGTGCCGTCGACCCACTACACCTTGCACTACAACGGTTCCCTGACCACTGCCCCCTTCACCGAGGGCGTGTCCTGGTACCTGACGACGCCGCTGACCGCGACGTCCGCGACGCTCGCCCGGTTCAAGGCCGAGTTCCCCGAGGGCAACGCCCGTCAGGTCCAGCCGCTCAACGGCCGGACGTTCTCCGGCGTTCCGATCATCTGACCGTCCGGCCCGGTGTGCACCCCACACCGGGCCCTTCCCCCAGTGGCGGGTCTCACCGCGACGACTGCGGTTTGTCAGGTGCGCGGCCAGTGGTTGAGGAGGACGTCGAGGGCGTCCAGGGTTCTGGACCACGAGGACTCGGTGTCGCGTGGCGTGTGGCGGAATCCGCCTGCTGCCTCCAGGGTCGCGTACCCGTGGAAAGTGCTGTGCAGGAGTCTGACCGCGTCGGTCTGGTCGGGCTCGGACAGGTCGTAGCCGCGCAGGATTGCCCGCGTCATCTCCGAGTGCCTGCCCGCCGCGCTCGCGGCCGCGATCTCCGGGGTCAGGTCGATCTGCATCGCGGCGTACCTGCCCGGGTGCTCCTTCGCGTAGTCCCGGTAGGCGTTGGCGAAGGCGACCAGGGCGTCCTTGCCCGCACGGCCGGCGAGGGCGGTGGCACCCCGGTCGGCGAGTTCCGCCAGGGCCAGGACGGCCACTCGTTCCCTCAGGTCCTGCGCGTTCCTGATGTGCGAGTACAGGCTCGCGTCCTTGACGCCGAACCCGCGCGCGAGTGCCGAGACGGTCACGTTATCGAAGCCGACCTCGTCGGCCAGGTCCGCCGCCGCCCGGACCAGGCGTTCGGCCGTCACTCCCGCGCGTGCCATGTCGCCCTCCCTGAAAGCTAGAGGCCCTAGGCTACCACCTAACAGTTTGCTGTATCTATCTAACCGGCGTAGCTTTGGGCTCATGGGACCGCTGACCGAGCGCGATATCCGCGCGTCGTTCATCAACTGCACCAAGGGCGAGGCGAAGCGCTTAGCCCTGCCTTCCGATCTCTCCACGCGACCGTGGGACGACCTGGACTTCCTCGGGTGGCGCGATCCCGCATCGCCACAGCGGGCCTACCTGGTCACCGAATCCGGTGACGGTTTGGTGGGCGTGGCGCTGCGACTGGCGTCACCGCGAGCCGGTCAGCCACGGCGCGGCATGTGCTCGTTGTGCCTGACCACCCATCCGGGCGACGGCGTCTCGCTGATGACCGCGCGCAAAGCGGGCCGGAGCGGCCAGCAGGGCAACTCCGTGGGGGCCTACATCTGTGCCGACCTGGCCTGTTCGCTCTACCTGCGCGGGAAGAAGGACGCCGGCCCCGGCGGGCGGCTCCACGAGTCGCTCACCCTGGAGGAGAAGGTCGAACGAACCACCGCCAAGCTCACCGCGTTCCTGCACAGGGTGCTCGACTGACCGTTGCCTGAATGGCGACGTCGACGGCGGACACGAACGACCACCGGGGTCACCTGCAGGGAACGACGTATTCACAGCATTTTCTTGGAGTCCACGGCCGGTCCCGGACGTTGAGCAGGTGACTGCTGATCGACGGGGATCGGCCGGACCACCGAGGAGGAGCGGCTGTGCTCACCACCACGCACCTGCCTTTGGACGGGCACACCACGTTCGACGCAGCCGGCGACCGGGGACCGCGCGATATCAACGCCGACGCCGTCGCAACGCATACCGACCCGGCAACGGGGCGCATGGCGTTCGCCGTCGCCGACGGCATAGGCGACCACCTCCTCGCCGCACGCGCCGCGCGGCTCGCGGCGACGACCGCCGTGACCACGGCAGTCCAGCGCGGCGCGCGCGGCGGCCTGCTGTGCGCCCAGGAGGAACTGCTCCGGCAGTTCAGCCAGAAGCGGGCCGATACGGTGCTCGTCGTCGCCGTGCTCCCACCCGTGGACAGCGCGGAGGAGGTCGCGGACATCGCGTGGGTCGGCGACTGCCGCGCCTACCGGTGGAACGGCCACGTACTGCACCAAGTCACCGTCGACCACACGCTCGCACAGTTCTGGCTCACCCGCGGCGTGATCCCGGCGCCCCGCGCGGAGCACATCGTGACCGACTCCGTGCGCACGGCCAAGGCGTCCGATATCGGACACGCCCGCATCAGTGCCGGTCCCGGCACACTCCTGCTGACCACCGACGGCGTGCACAAGCCGCTCGGCCTGGTGCAGATCAAGACGATCCTCGCCGAAGCGCCCATCCGGGAGGCCGCAAGCGCACTAGTCACCGCCGCAAGGACGCACGGCAGCACCGACAACGCAACCGCCGCTGTCGTGCACCGGTTCCCGACCACGGCCGTCACGGGCGTCGGCGATCAGCAACCAGGGCTCGCATAAGGGCCTGCGCCTCAATACGGCGACCCCAGCCCAATCAGGGCGGAACCACTTACGACAGTGCGAACAGGTCGCGGATGTCGTCCGCGGAGAGTTTGGTGTCGAAGACGTTGCCGTCGTCCATGACGCTGGTGAACAGCTCGGCCTTCTTCGCCTTCAGGGCCATCACCTTCTCCTCGATGGTGTCCTTGGCGACGAGGCGGTACACCATGACGTTGCGGGTCTGGCCGATGCGGTGGGTCCGGTCCACCGCCTGCGCTTCGGTTGCCGGGTTCCACCACGGGTCGAGCAGGAAGCAGTAGTCCGCCTCGGTCAGGTTGAGCCCGAACCCGCCCGCCTTGAGGCTGATCAGGAAGACCGGCGCCGTCCCTTCCTTGAACCGCTTCAGCACGGCGGCCCGGCCACGGGTCTTGCCGTCGAGGTAGCAGTACTCGACCCCGGCCGTGTCGAGCGCGGCGCGCACCTTGTCCAGGAACCCGGTGAACTGGCTGAACACCAGCGCCCGATGCCCTCCGTCGATCACGTCGTGCAGCTGTCCGGTCAACGTGTCGATCTTGCCGCACGGCAGGTCGTGGTGCTCGTCGTCGACCAGCCCCGCGTGCAGGCTGAGCTGGCGCAGCAGCGTCAGCGAACGCAGGATCGTGAACCGGTTCTTGTTCACGTCGTCGATCAGGCCCAGCACTTTCTGCCGTTCCCGCTGCAACTGGGTCTGGTAGATCTTCCGGTGCCGCGGGTGCAGTTCCACCTCAAGCACCTGCTCCTGCTTCGCGGGCAGGTCCGCGACCACCTGCTCCTTGGTGCGCCGCTTGACCAGTGGCTTGATCCGCCGTCGCAACTGCGCCAGCCGCTCGGCGTCCGCGCGCTTCTCGATCGAGAGGGAGTAGTACTCGCGGAACCGGTTCGGGCTCGGGAACAGCCCCGGCGCGGTGATCGACAACAGCGACCAGAGCTCCATCAGGTTGTTCTCCATCGGCGTACCGGTGATGGCCAACTTGAAGGGAGCCGGGAGCATCCGCGCGCACTGGTGGATCTTCGACTGGTGGTTCTTGGCGAACTGGGCTTCGTCCAGCACCAAGCCCGACCACGACGCCGCCGAGTACGCGTCGAAGTCGATCCGGAACACCGTGTACGAGGTGACCACCACGTCCGCCGCCCCGATGAGCTCGTCCAGCGTCCGACCGCGCCGCCGCGCCGTGTCCGGCACCACGACGACGTTCAGGCCCGGTGCGAAGCGTGCCGACTCCGTGGCCCAGTTCGACACGACGCTCGTGGGCGCGACGATGAGGAACGGCGGCCCGTCGGGGGTGGCCTTTTTCGCGTGGCAGATCAGTGCCAGCGCCTGCACCGTCTTGCCGAGTCCCATGTCGTCGGCGAGGATGCCGCCGAGTCGGGCTTGCCAGAGGAAGGCGAGCCAGCCGAAACCGTCCACCTGGTACGGACGCAGCCGGGCGTCGAGGGTCGCCGGCACCTCGGCCGCGCGGAGGGCCTCACCGGACAGCAGTCCCTCGACCTGGCGTTGCCACGCCTCCGCCTGGCGTTCCACCACACCGAGCCCGGCCAGCTCCTCCCACAAACCGGCCTGGAAACGACTGATCCGCAGCCGGCCGCCCGGCGCGTCCTGGAGTGCCCGTGCTTCCTCGATCAGCCCGGCCAACGCCCGCAGTTCGGGCTTGTGCAGGGAGAAGTACGCGCCGTCGGCGAGCAGCATGTGCGACTCGCCTTGGCTCAGCGCCGAGAACACCTCGACGAACGGAACCGGTGTGCCCTCGACGCTGATCGTGATGCCGAGGTCGAACCAGTCCGTTTCCCCGACCAGTTCCTCCGTGGACACGCCGATCGACACCGTGTCGCTCGCCTCGCGGTAGTCGACCTGCTCACCGCTGGTCTCGACCACCACCCGGGGATGCCCTGCCAGCAGCGGCAACGTCTGGGTGACGAACCGCATCGTGTCGATGCCATTCAGGCTGACCTGGTCCGGCCGAGGTCCGATCTGCTCGACCGACGCCAGCACGGCGCGCTCCGCATCGTGATCGCGGTAGCCGCCCTCCGATTCGGGCGCGTCCAGCGGCACGCGCAGCCGGGAGTCCCCGACTTCGTACGCCCATTCCCAGCCGACGCCGAGCGCGTGCCCCGCGCCGAACTCCGCCCGCACGACCAGGGTGGGGCCGGAGATCTCCGGGGGTGTGAAGGCGCCGTCGGAGGAGATCACCGGAGCCAGCCGGCGCAGGCGCGGGTAGAACTCGTCCCGAAACCGGGTCCGCCCGGACTCGGGAACCGTGAGCCGCCGCTTGTCCAGCACCAGTCGTTGCAGCGGGGGTGGGACGGGCGTGGCGAACCTGGCGAGCCGGAAGTGCCAGCCACGGCAGTCGGCGTCGGCCTCCGTCTCGGCCCGATCCGCGTAGACCAGACCGTGGCCGCCCGAACCGACGAAGCAGACCGGCTCGATCTCCGCCGAGACCCCGTCGACGCCGATCACCGGGCTGACCGTGCGGACCGCCCCGTTTCCGGTGACGTCCAGCGCGATCCGCGCGACACCCGGAGCGGCCACCTCTCCCCACGACTTGCGCGCGTGCACCAACTTCAGACCGATCTGCTGCGCCTCGTCGAGCAACGACCACAGCTTGGCCGAGTCGAACGACGCGAGGTCGACCGATTTCGTGTCGTAATAGGACTGGTAGCCGGGATTGGTGCCCGCCAGGTGCAGCGCGTACAGCTCACGCAGCAGCCGCACGTGCGACGCGCGGTAGTCCCTGACGTGGTACACGCCGAGCTGGTTCCAGCTCAACCCGCTCGCGACCCATCCGGTCTTGCCCGCCCGCACGATCCGTGCCCGCACGGCGAAGCCCGTCCCGCTGTACTGCCCGCCCGGCGCCAGCGTCAACTCGACCGCCAACGGCGTGTCCGCGCCGACATCCTGCCCGTCTCCGACCAGCTCCTGGAACGGCTGGTCCCAAGTCGGTTTCGGCGGCCTCTCACGACCACGTGGCCGCTGCGTGGCCGTGACCACCACCGCCACCACGTGTTTGCAGTTCAACCCCACGGGACAAGTGCACTCACCGTGCGCGAACTCGACGACGTTCCCATCGACGAAGTCGAAGTACGCGGACGACTCGTAGACATCCCCGCCACGCACCGTCCCGTGCAGCGCTGTCTCCGCGTGGTCCCACGACACGCTCAACACCGCACCCCGACGCGCGTAGTCGGTTCCTCGACCGAACGTGGCCCTGCCGACCGCGTCCTCGATATCCGCAAGATCAACCTGGATGTGGGTCACCGACACGCAGGAAAGGTAGCAACCCCCCGCGCGGACGTCAGGACGCCTCCAGGTCGGCACCGCCTGGGTTAGCGTGCGTACCGGACAAAGGGAGGGTTCGTGGTCGACATGCCGCCGATCCAGGTGCCGGTCGGCATTCGCGCCGGTCAGTGGGTCACGGTCGAATCCGAGCGGACCGTGCTCCTGGTCGCGCACAACGTCACCACCGTCACGCGTCTCCTGGACGTCGTCGGCGCGTTCGACTCCGACTTCCGGGTGCAGGTGGTGGTCACGTGGAGCGGCAGCGACCCGTTCCACCGGGACCTGACCGGGTTCTTCGCCGACCTCGGGATCGTGACGGTGCCGTGGAACGAGGCGGTGACCACGCGGTTCGACCTGGCGATCGCCGCCAGTCACCATGGCGGGCTGACCGAACTCAACGCGCCTTTGGTAATTCTTTCACACGGAATCGGATACACTAAATATTCTCCGGGAAAACAGGAAAACAGGAAAACAGGAGGGCGGCAGACGTTCGGCTTGTCGCCGCAGTGGTTGCTGTACGACGGGCAGCCGATCGCCGAAGCGCTCGTGCTGTCCCACCCCGAGCAGCTGGCCCGGATGGAAGCCTCGGTACCGGAGGCCGTCCACACCGCGGTCGTCGCCGGAGACCCGTGCTTCGACCGGATGCGGGCGAGCCTGCGGCGACGACGCCACTACCGCCACCTGCTCGGCGCCGACGAGCACCGCAAGGTCGTCGTGGTGTCGTCGACCTGGTCCTCGCACTCCGTTCTGGGCTCGTGGCCTGATCTGTTGCGCCAACTCCTCGCCGAGCTGCCGATCGACGACTACCGCGTCGTGGCGATCGCGCACCCGAACACCTGGGCGGGGCACGGGCCATGGCAGCTGCGGACCTGGTTGGCCGACTGCCTGCGCGCGGGACTTGTCCTGGTGCCACCCGCCGAGGGTTGGCGGGCGGCGCTGATCGCGGCCGACTGCGTGATCGGCGACAACGGTGCCACGACCTGTTACGGAGCCGCGTTGGGACGCCCGACGCTGCTGGCGGCGTTCCCGCAGGACAACGTGGCGGTGGGCTCGGCCGTGGAGGTCCTGGGACGACTGGCGCCACGGCTGGACCGGCGACGTTCGCTTCGGGAGCAGGTCGAGTCGGTGATAAGCCGGCACGGGCCGGACACGTTCGCCGAGGTCGCGGAGTTGGTGACGTCGGTGCCCGACGAGTCGCCGCAGCTGCTGCGCTCGCTGTTCTACCGCGTGCTGAACCTGCCGGAACCGCCGGACGAGCCGAAGCTGTGGCCGGTTCCCGTCACGGGCCTGCCCACCGGCACCGCCGCCGCCCCGGTCTCCGCCACGCTCGTCAGCACCGAACTGGACATCGCGGACCGACGGGCGACGCTGGTCCGATATCCGGCCGAGGTCCAGGCGCACAACCTCGTCCGCCAGGAGATCACCGGCTCGCACCTGGTCTGCCACGTGGACCACCCGGGCCGTGCGCTGCGGGCGACCGCGGACATCCTGTTCGCCGTCGAGGACGAGTTGACGGGCGAGCCGGCGCAGCAGTGGGCGGCCGAGACGCTGGACCGTCATCCCGGGTGCCAGCTGGCGGCCGTGATCGGATCAGCCCACGCCCTGGTGAGAACACGCGAGGGGCACACGATCGAGCTGACCGGCACCGACCCCACCCGGTTCGCCTCGGTGGTCTACGCCTGGCTGTCGGCCGGTGAGCCGCTGCGCGGGCTCGCCGGGGTCGTGATCGTGGGCGGCGAGGCGGTCCACGCCCGTCTGGTCGACGTGGACTGACTCAGCTTTCCAGCTCGTCGCGCAACCGTTGGGCCTCGGCCCGGTGCCTGCCCGCCGCATCGACGTCGCCGAGGAGTTCCTCGGTCGAGGCAAGGGCTTCGAGGGCCGCAACCTGTTGGGACCGGAACCCGATCTCGCCGAACAACCCAACCGCACGTTCGAGCAGAACGGCGGCCTGACCGGCCTCCGAAGCACCAAGATGGGCGCAGCCCAACACATACAGCGTCCGCGCCCTGTTCACCACGTCGCCGCGATCGGTGAAGTACGTCAACGCCGGCCGCAGTTCCGCGATCGCCTGCGCATGCTCACCGCTCTTGAACAGCATCCGGCCGAGGTGCATCCGGTTCAGCGCGATCGCGCGTTCGCGTTGTTCGGGCTTGCCCACCCGGTCGATCAGGGCGAGCGACCGACGCAGGTAGTCGATGCCCGCGGCCGGATCGTTCTTCTGCTCCCACGCCAACCCGAGCCACTCCAGATTGCTCTGCTGCCCGAAGACGTGGGGCAACGACTCGGCGAGCGCCAGCGACTTCTCCACCAGGCCGATCGCGGCGTCGAGATCGCCGCGCATCTCGTGGGCCGCGCCGAGCTGGTTGAGCATCAGCATCTCCGACTCCTGATCACCGCTGCGCTGCGCGACGGCGAGACCGGTCAGTCGGGTGTCCATGAGGTCGTCGGCGCGGTCGGTGTTGTAGTACCAGGGCCACAACGCCTCGCACAGCGTCAGGAACCGCTCGTCGAGTCCCCACTCCTCGGTCATGGCCAACGTGGCGGAAAGGTTCGCGTCTTCCAGGTTGAGCTCACCCAGCGCGCGCCGCACCGCGTCCGGTCCGCTGAACGCCGGCTTCGCGTTGAGCAGCCGATCCGAGACCCACCAGCGGTCGGACAGCACCTTGGCCAGCACGACCGCCCGATCCACGTACCAGTCGGCCACTCTGGTCCGTGCCTCCCACATGTCCTCCGGAGAGGCGTCGGCGAGCGCGCGGTCCCGCGCGTGCCGCGCGACCAGGGGGTGGAACCGGTAGCGCTCGTCGGCGCTCGGCGACAGCAGGTTGGCGTCGGCGAGCCCTTCGAGCACCTCGACCGCCGCCTGTTCGGGTAGTCCGAGCAGGGCCGCGGCGGCCGGGTGGCCGAACTCCGCTCCCGGGTGGAGCGACAACAGCCGATACGCGCGGGCCTGCGCGGGCGTGAGTTGCCCGTAGGACAGGTCCATCACCGCTTCGGCCGACTTCCAGGCGTCGGAACCGAGCGCGTCCAGCGACCGACCGGTGAGGATCTTGTCCACCATCGCCGTCAGCGTCCGCCGTGGCGGCACCAACCACGCCGACGCGATCGCCAACGCCAACGGCAGCCCGGCGCACAGCTTCACCAGGCTCTCCAGGGCGGCCGGCTCGGACCGCACCCGGTGCTCGCCGACCGACCGGTGGATCAACTCCACCGCGAACTCGGGACGGAGCGGCTCGACCAGGAGCTGACGGACACCGGCCAGGTCCGGCGCTTCCAGCCACTGCCGGCTCGTCACCACCACCGCCGCCTTGGCCGAGGACGGGAGCAGCGCGATGACCTGGGCCGCCGTCGCGGCGTCGTCGAGGACGACCAGGATGCGCCTGCCCGACGTCACGGACCGGAAGAACGCCGCCAGCTCACTCTCCTCGGCCGGAATCCGGTCCTGCTCCACGCCGAGCTGGATCAGGAAGTAGCGCAGCACGGCGGCGGGCGACACCGGCCCTTCGGCACGTGATCCGCGGAGGTCGTAGAAAAGCCTGCCGTCCGGGAAGTCGTCGGCGAGCCGATAGCCCAGCCGCACGGCCAACGTCGTCTTGCCCACGCCGGGCATCCCGGTCAGCACGACCAGCCCGATGTGCCCCTGGTCCCACGCGGCGCGCACCGCGGCGACGAGCTCGGCGACTTCGTCGGTCCGGTTGACGAACACCCTCGTGTCCGGTGGCAGCAACTGCGGCACAGGCCGCTCCCCCGACGCACCGATGCTCACCGGCCCACCCCCTGCGCGTAGCTGCCGGGCCTGACGATACCGATGATCGACGCCGAACGTGATCGCACCACGACGAGAAGTGAACGGGCGTGTCGTGCCGATCTCAGGCCGAAAGATCGGCCGTCGCGGTGCCGCAGTCCGCGTGCTGGAACAACATGTCCGCCACTTCCGCCGCCGCGTTCGACCACGAGATCCGGTCACGGATGTCTTCCACCCGACGGCGTGTCACCTGATCGTGGGCCAACGCTTCCACGAGCGCACGGAGATCACCCGGCGTGACCCCTCGCCGCCCGATGTGCACCCCCAGCCCGAGTCGGGCCAGCCGTCGGGCGTTGTCCCGTTGCTCCCTCGAACGTGGTGCCAGCACCATCGGGACCCCCGCGGCCAACGACTCCAGCACCGAGTTCATCCCCGCGTGGGTCAGGAACACCGCGCTGCGCGCCAACACCGCCAACTGCGGCACGCGGTGTCGAGCGATGACGTTCGGCGGCAACGCTCCCAGCACGGCCGGATCCAGCCGTCCGGTGGCCATCACGACAAGCCACTCCGTGTCACCGAACGCCCGCACCACGCTCGTGAAGAAACGCGGCCCGCGCGAGAACACCGTTCCCGGCGACACCAGCAGCACCGGCCGCCGCCGCATCTCGCCCCACGGCAGCGTCACGTCCGGCACGCTGTCCCGCCGGCGGACCAACGGCACCACGACCCGCTGCCCATCCGAGGCCGGGCCCGGCTGGAACTCGGGCAGAGCGTTGACCACCAACGGCCGACCACGGGTCCGGCGCGGATTGCCCACGACACGGGTCGTGCTGAACCACACCTGCGGAACACACCGCTCGCGCGCGACGGCCGCGGCCCACGGCGCCATCGGATCCACCACGACGAGCTTGGGCCGCGACACCGCGATCTGCGTCGCCACAACCCGCGCGGCAGCCCGCCCGGCAAGGACCTTCCGAACACCGCGAACGGCACCGCGCACGGCACTGAGCGGCGAATACGAATCGGGAACCTGGACCTCGAATTCCTTCGGCAACGCGACCGGCTCGGCACTCACACCGGCGACCACCGCCGCGAACTCGGCACCCACCAACACCCGCACCCGCCCACCCCGGGCGACCAGCTCCGCCACGACCGGCAGCATCGGGTTCACGTGCCCGTGTGCGGAATAGGGAACGAACAGGAAATCCCCCACCGCACCCCCGTGCCCGCCCACAACACGATTGTAGGTGCCGGGCAACTCACCGAACCTCACACCACAAGTTGCGGAAATCCCCGGAACGCCCACGGCCGTGTCGGGCGAGGCGATATGGTGCGGATTCACACCACGTGCGATCAGGGGGGACCTGGCGATGTCGGGTGACGACCGGGCGCGCCTTGAGGCGCGCAACGCCGCCATGAAGGAACAGGTCAACAGCCTGATGGACACCTTCAACCGGCAGGCGGGGATGCTGCGCGACGCGCAGACGGCAGCCGCGCAGACCACGGCTTCGCTGACGTCCAAGGACGGGTTGGTCCGGGCGGCGGTCGACTCCGGCGGTGTGCTCACGCAGCTGGAGTTCGCGCCGTCCGCGTTCGAGCGGTCCACGCCGGAGGCGCTGGCCAGGTCCGTGCTGCACCTCGCGCGCGAGGGTGCGAGCCAGGTGAAACGACAGGTGAACGACCTGATGTCGCCGCTCACCGAGGGACTGCCGGACCTGTCCGACCTGGTCGAGGGCGCGCCGTCGCTGTCGGCGCTGCTCCCCCGGTTCGACGCGCCCGTGCCGCCGCCGGTCACGCCCGACGAGGACTCCTTCGAGGACCGGAGCGCACTCGCCCACCGGGCCGAGCAGGCACGGACAACGCCGCCGCCACCACCTCCGCCCGCCGCACGCCCGCGCAGGACGTCCGATGAGGACGAACTGCCCGACAGCTGGCTCAAGGGGAGCTACTGATGAACGCGGGTGGCTTCGGCATCGACCCGGAGGCCGCGGCCGGCGCCGCGGCCGAACTCGCTTCGGCGGCGGACCAGTTGGAGACCGCACGCACGGCACTCGCCGACGCCCTCTCCGCCTCCGGCGCGTGCTGGGGCGGCGACGAGTCCGGCCAGGAGTTCGCCAAGGACTACGTGCCCGGTTCCGAGGGCGCGGTGCGGGCGTTCACGTCCCTGGTCGAAGGGCTGCGCGGGATGCGCGGGAGCGTGGTGGACGCGATGGCGACCTACCGTGCCGTCGAGGACGCCAACGCCGACACCTTCACGCGCGGGATCTGAGCCGGGATGCAGACCGGTTCGGGGCCGCACAAGGCATGTCGGGGGTAACGCTCAGTGGGGATGGAGATACCCGACGAGGTCAAGTGGCTGCTGCCCATCGTCGTCGGGGAGAGCTGGCCGGAAGGCGACGAGGACGAGCTCCGCGCGCTGCGTGACGCCTGGCACCGTGCCGCCGAGGCAATCCCGCAGGTCAGCTCGACCGCCGAGCACGGCGCGACGGGAGTCCTCGACGGGTGGACCGGGGACGGCGCCGAGGCGTTCGAGGAGGCGTGGAAGAAGTACGTCGAGGGCGATGACGCGTACTTCAAGTCGCTCGCCGAAGCGTGCCAGGCGCTGGGCGACTCGTGCGACGCGACCGCGCTCGATGTCGAGTACACCAAGTACATGATCATCGCGTCGCTGATCATGCTCGCCATCTCGATCGCGGCCATGATCGCTTCGGCGGCGGTGACGTTCGGCGCGTCGACGGCGGGCATCGTGCCCGCGCAGATCGCGACGCGCATGACCGTGCAGATGATCTTCCGGCAGCTGTTGCAGAAACTCGTGCAGCAGGGGTTCAAGAAGGTCGCGCAACAGGTGCTGCGCCGGGTGCTGCGGGAGGTCGCGACGAACGTGGCCACCGGCGTGGCGCTCGACGCCGGCATCCAGGGCCTCCAGGTGGCCACCGGTGACCGCAAGTCGTGGGACTGGGGCAAGACCGGGGACGCCGCCGTCGGTGGCGCGGTGGAGGGCGTGGTCGGCGCGGCGTCGAACGCCGTGCCGAAGGGCGCCACCAGGGGCCTGTCCGACAGCGTGGGCGGCGAGGTCCTCGACGGCGCGGTGCGCGGCGCGACCCGCGGCGCGGTGGAGGGCGCGGTCACCACCGTCGGCGAGGCAGCGGTCACCGGAGACCTGGACAAGCTGTCGGCGAAGGACGTGCTGATGGGTGCGTCCGGCGGTGCGGTCGACCGCGGTGTGGGAGGGGCGACGGACTCCCTCGGCGCGATCCGGGACATGGACGTCGCGACGCCGGACACCAGGGCCGACGCCGACGCCTCCCCGGCCGGACCGGCCACGTACCGGGACAGGCCCGCCACAACGCCACTGGACCCGGGTGCGGGCGGACAGTCCACATCGGACCCCGGCGGCAGGTACGACCCGGGTGCTCCCCGGTCCGGCGGCGGTTCGGACGACCCGCCGAGCCGCGAGACGGCCACGCGGGTCTCGGGGTTGTCACCGAGCATCGCGGCCGACCGGACGGACAGCACCGCGCCGGGCAGCCAGGTCGGCGCAGGTCAGGTCGGCGCAGGTCAGGTCGGCGCAAGCGCAGCCGGTGGCAGCCAGGCAGGCGGTGTTCAAGCAGCCGGTCAGTCCCCCGCGTCCGCACCGGCCTCGCAGGCCTGGGTACCTCCGGGCGGGGCGGGCTCCACCGGTGCGATGGCACCCGGCGGCGCGGCACCGTCCAGCGGCGGGGCACCGTCCAGTGGCGCGGCACCATCCGGGGGCGGCACACCCGCGGGCCACACGTCCACCCAACACACGGCCGCAGCCGCATCACCGGGCAGCGCGGGCCAATCCACGCCCTCATCCGCTCCCGCTCCCGGCCAGGGATCACCCGCGCCGACCGGCGGCAACCAAGCCACCCCGTCACCGGCAGCCGGCACCGGCCACCCCGGACCCGCTCCGACCGGCGTTCCCGGCCAGGCCACATCCGCGCCGAGCACCGGCACCAGCACCAGTTCCAACTCCGGCTCCAACTCCGGCACCGGCACCGGCACCAGTTCCAACTCCGGCTCCGGCTCCGGCTCCGGCCAAGGATCGTCCTCCGGCGGGTACGGGAGGGCGCCCGCACCGGGCGGCGGGTACGGCATGGCGTCCCCTCCCCCCGGCGGCTTCGGCCCACAACCGGGCGGCTACCCCGCCGACACCGGACGCCCGCAGGGTCCGCCGCACGGCAACGTCTTCGCCGCAGGAACGACGGGCGCGCAGTTCGCACCCCGGTTCGACACCCCGCCTCCGCCACGCCACGACGGCCCGCCCGTACCGCAGCAGCACGGCAGCATTCCACCGCCGATGGCCGGACCCCAGCCCGGCGGCACACCCCCGCGCTCCTTCAACCAGGGGCCGCCACAGCGCGGTCCTCAAGGCACACCGCCACAGCCGCAACGCGGTCCGCAAGGCTCACCGCCCCAACGCGGTCCGGTCCCGCCACCACAGCGCGGCCCTCACGGCTCGCCGCCACCCCGCGCCGACATGCCACCGGCCGGCCGTCCCACACCGCCGCCTTACACGCCCGCACCGCCGCCGCCACGGGCACCGATGCCGCCACCCGCACGCCCGATGGGTCCGCCGCCGGCGCACCGCCCACCCGCCGGTCGCGCGCCGATGCCCCCACAGGGCTACGCGCCGAACAGCCCGCACCCGCAAGGCCCTCCACCCCCACGGCGGCCCGCACCCCCACCGGCCTCTCCGCCGCCGAACGCACCCCGCTGGCAGCCCCCACCCGCAGCGGACACCCGCAAACCGACCGCACCCGCCGACCCACGCCCACCCAAGCAACCGGACGCGGCTCACACACCCGAACCAACCACCCCACCCAAAGCACCCCGCACCCCCGAACCCACTCCGGCCGCAGCACGTCAGGAGCCGACGCCGGCTCCGCCCGCGCAGCCGGAAGCGCCGCGTGGCCTCGAACCGACGCCGGATCAAGCGCACCCGGAGTCATCGGCCGACCAGGTGGTCGACACCGAGCCGGACCGCGCCGGGGACGACCTCGGCGAGGACTACCTGTTCGACCCGGACCACCGGGCCACCGCGGCCGACAACGTCGCACTCATCGCCGCGATCGAAGGCGACGCCCGCCGCGCCGAGATCAGGACCAACGCGCTCGCCCGCCGGGACGCCGCCGAATCGTTGTCGGGTCTGTCCGACGAGGGCGCGGTCGCGCTGCACGCCTACACCGGCCACGACCTGTTCGACTCGGCCAACACCGCACAGCGCCTGGGCCCCAAGGGCGAACTCGCGGAGTTCCAGCGCGCCCGGCTCCCGATGCGGGCGATCGTCTCGGCGATCAACGAGCTGGACCCGATGGAAGCCGAGCTGGTGCGCGGCATCGACGTCAAGGGCAACCCGGTCCTGGCCAAGCTCATCGCGGACCAGTACGTGCCGGGCCGCACGACCGTCGAGCCGACCATCGTCAGCGCCTCGGTCAAGGAGTCGCCGGACTTCGTGTCCAAGTTCGGCGAGGACGTCGAGATCCACATCCACGCCAAGACGGCCCGCGACATCCACGAGCTGTCGCAGAACGACACCGAGCGCGAAGCGGTCTCCAAGCCGACCACCCAGTGGTACACCCACGCCAAGGAGACCATCGAGGTCGAGCGCAACGGCGTCGTCAAGCAGAAGACGGTCATCCGGGTCGAGGAGGTCCTGCCCGGCGACCCCCGCTACCTCGACCGGGCCGCGGCGGAGCAGGAGATCGCCGACCGGCGTGCCGCCAACAACGCCAATAAGACGGTCTTCGAGAACCTGCTCAAGCAGTCGTTCGAGGAGCGGTTGGGCGGTGGCTCGTCCGACACTCCCGAACCGCCGAAGCCCGCCACCCCCGCCGCGCGGGACGACAGCGTCATCACGAACCGGCTCGGCGGCTACGCGGGCGCGGACCCGATGCTCGACGCCGACCCGATCGCCGTCGGCACCGCCGGTGACCACGACTGGTCACCGCTGTCCCGGGCCACCAACCCGCCCGCCGAACCCGCGATCCACGCCGACACCGCCAACGCCAACCAGTCGGCCAAGTACGTCGCCGAACGACACCCGCACCTGGCCGGGGTCAACCCGCGCTTCCACGACGTGAACGCCTACGAGCAGGGTTACCAGACCAACTGCACGCGCGGTGTCGTGGCGAGCGCGCTGCGGCAGGCGGGCATCGACACCGAAGCCGGACCACTGCGGCCCGAGCACATGGAGTCCATGGGCACCCTGGACCACGTCCGGGACCAGCTGGGCGGCGACTGGCAGTCGCACGGCGACTACGACGACGTCATCCGCGCGATGCGGGACCGGCCGTTGGACTCGCGCGCGGTGATCGCGGTGAAGTACCTCGGGCCGGACGGGGTCGAGTACGGGCACGTGGCGGAAGTCGTGCACACCCGCGAGGGCGTCGCGTTCGTGGACCCGCAGACCAACTCCCTGATGAGCCTGCCCCACCCGCCGGTGAAGCTGGACCTGCTCCCCTACGACCTCGCGGAGGTCGCCGAACGCCACGCGGCGCGGACGGACACCGAAACGTCCACTCAGGACAGGACGACCACGAGCGACTCCGGCTACGGCGCGGCGGAGCCGGGGCAACGAGGAGACGAACGCCCGCCACCGACCCGTGAGGAGATCGGCCGCTACCTCCAAGAGCCACGCGTCCAGGACGCCATGCGGGTAGCGGACGCCATCAGCCGCCGCGACCCGGACTCCCGGATCACCGTGGACGGGCAGAAGTTGCACATCGGCGAGGCCATCGCCGCCCTGTTGCCGCGCCATCCCGAAATGGCCGCCCTCCTGCGCGACGTCCCGTTCCTGGAGAACTCGCTACTGGCCCGTCCCCAGACCCTGGCCAACCTGCTGAGGCACCCGCAGGCGATCGAGGTGCTGGAGGACTGCGTCCAGGAAGTCCGCGACCACGAGCACGGCCCGGAAGCCCTGGCGGACCAGTACGACGCCGAACCGGCCCCGGGCCCCGCCCTCCTCACTCCCGAACAGGCGGAGTTGTCCGGTCGTGCCAAGGACATCGCAGATGACAGTCCCGCGTCGCACCGCGTGCAGCCCGACTTCATCGGAGCGAACAAGGACGACACCGGGTACCGGCAGCAGTACCTCGAAGGCCTGTACCGGAACTGGGCGACCAAACAGCAGCAGTTGCACACTTTGGCCGACGAGGTCGCCAAGGCGACGGGCGGCGAAGCGTTCTCCCGCAAGACCGAGAAGAGCAGGGTTCGAGCAGCCGACAAGATCGCGGAGTACGAGAACCACGCGGACAAGCTCACCGACCTGGTCGGCTCGAAGATCCAGTACGGCACCATGGCCGACGCTTACAAGGGTCTGGAGGTGTTGTTGGACAAGATCCAGGCTGATGGCTCCAAGGTCACCATCGTGAAGTTCAAGGACCGCTTCCTGAAACCACAGGACAGCGGCTACCGCGACCTCCAGTTCAACGTCCGCCTGCAACTCGAGGACGGGACCTTCCACGTGGCCGAACTCCGCCTGCACCTGAGGTCGATCGACGACGTCGCTGACTTCGAGCACGCATTGTATGAGGTGCGCAGGGACTTCGCCACTCTGGCCGACGAAGAGAACCGTACGATGAGCGCGGAGGAACAGGCCCTGGTCGGAGCGATCCTCTCTCGAGAAAAGGCCCTGTTCGGCGAAGCTTTCGCCCAGGGACACGGAACTGTTCGGAACGGTGATCGGTGATGGTGAGAACTCCGTCGTACTACGAGTACTACAAGTCGACATACGTCCTCGAGACCAATTCCGAGGGCGACTGGGTCGGCTACCGTCTCAACACCGACACCGGCGAGTTCCAACCGGACAACCGCCCCATCGCCGAAATCCTCCTGGCGACCTCTACGAGCGAGGTCTCCTCCCTGGACCGGGAGGAGTTCATCTGGACCACCGAGGAGATACGTGGGCAACTCCGCGGTGACGGTCCGGTTTTCGCGCTCTACGAGACGATCAACGCCATGTACGAGCAGAAAGAGCGCGAAGGCCGCAAATCGTTCACCCCTGAGGAACGGGCGTTGATCCGATCGATCCGCCGACGCACGTTCAAGATGTGGGAAGAAGAAGCCGCCCGCCGAGCCGCGGGCGAGCCGCCGACGTTCACCGTCAGGCGGGCGTGATGACGATGGGAAAGGGCTGAGCCGGGTGGAGACCGCGGAGGCGGTGGCCAGGGTCGAGGAGTGGCTGCGCGCGGTCCACGGGCCGCGGGTGTCGGGTCTGCGGGTGGACCACGAGAAGGTGCGCCGCGTTCCCGAGGGCTGGTCGGTGCCGTACAACTCGGTGGCGTACCTCGACGGGGGCGACGCGGGCAAGGAGATCTTCCCGCCGCCCCGGCTGATCGTGCGCGAGCCGGACGGGCAGTTGCGCGAGGCGGGCCCCCGCCCCGGTGACCTGAGCGTCCCCGCCCGGACACCGGGTGAGGGTCACTGGGCGGAACTCGTCGACCCCGAGGTCGCCGAGTCCGGCTTGGGCTACCTCGGTGTGCCGGAGATGGCGATCGGCGGCTGGGAGTGGGTCGAAGCCGACGGCACGCGGACCGGCAGGACACGCGTCAACCACCGCTATCGCACTGGTCCGCTGCGCATGGGCTTCGTCCCCCCGGTCAACCCGCTGGAGTGGATGCTGTTGTTCGCCACCGTGGGGTGGCTCGACGACGACCGCCTGCTCACCGGCCTGACGCAGGCGGACGTCCTCGTCGCCGTCAACGGGGTGGGGGCTGCGCCGACCGAGTACTCGTACCCGGTGTACACGTCCACGCAGCAGCTACCCGCGGACACCACCGAGTGGCGGCGGGTCGATCTCGCAACCCTCGTGGCCGGTCTCCCCGCTCCGACTCTGCTGTCCTTCTACAGCTCGGACTCGGTGCGCGAGGTGTCGTCGGCCGACCTGGTGGGCGCGTTGGGGCGGTTCCCGCGGTCGCGTCCCCCCGTCGACGTGGTCGAGTCGAGGTTCGAGGTCGGCGCGGAACCCGCGCGCCTGGCGCGGGAGATGGCGGGACGGCTGGGTCTCCGCTCCCCCGCGCAGACACCCGTGCACGAGGCCCGCTACGCCCGGATGAACGGCTTCGAGCTGACCGACGACGAGAGCCGTCGGACCGTGGTCGGGAAGTCCTGGGAGCAGCTCGTCCACGAGACCGGTGATCCGGGGCGGTGGCCTACCGACCTGGCGGGCAACGGCCTCCAACCGGTCTACGACGACGACGGCCGGATCACGCCGCAGGTCGACGTGTTCGGCAAGTACTGCGTAGAGGCATCGAAGGGCTTCCGGTACGGCTACCGGCGGGTGACGGGGGCGTTCGTCGGTTTCGCGCTGGGCGAGGCGCTGGGTCAGGCGGTGGACGCGCTCAGCCTCGACGAGATCCGGGCCCGCTTCGGTCCACGCGGAATCCGCGACCTGGTCTCCGGCGAACTCGGCCCGCTCACCCAACGCCTGCTGTTCCTCACCGACGGCGTGATCCGCAGCCGCCACCGTGGTGACCCCGCCGACCACGAGGTGCTCGCCGACTCCGCCGCGGGTGGCCTGCTGCGCTGGCTGCACACCCAGGGCGACACGGTTCCGCGAGAGGTGGACGGGTGGCTGGTGCGGGTCGCCGACCTCTACGCCGACCGGCTGCCCGACGCCGACGAGCTGGCCGCCATCCGTGACCTCGCCCTGGGCAGGGCGGGCACGGGCTCCGGTCCGGCGGCCCTGCTCGCCGCACTGCCGGCCGCCCTCACCGAAGGCGGTCCCGGCACCGGGCTCGCACAGGGCGCGCGGACGGCCGCGCGGGTGATCGCCGGGCTGACCAACCAGCCCGATGAGGACCTCGCCGCCGCCGAGTACCTGACGGGCGTCTTCCAGCTCGTCCTGGCCAACGGGGTCAACCCGACGCCGCTGTGGGCGGCGGGCCGCGACGTGCGGGTGGCGGGCGTGGACGTGGAGTCCGCATTGCCGGACTACGCCAAGTTCGGCCTGCTGGACGCCTACAACCCCGAGGAGATGGGCGCCGGACGCGACACGATGACCGTGCTGCGGCAGGCGTTCTCGGCGGTCGCCGGTTACGAGAACCGGGGCGGCGCGGCGCTGTTGCGCGCGGTCAACCACTCCGGGCGCAGCGCGTTCACCGGTGCGCTGGCGGGGGCGCTGCTCGGCGCCCGCGTCGGCATCCCGGGCCTGCCGGCCGCGTGGCTGGAGCGGCTGGAGCTGCGGTACCTGGTGGAGAACCTGGCCACCGATGCCTTCCGCCACTTCAACCGCTCGTCGCCGTTCGGTAAGCACGTGGGCGGCTGGACGACGAGATACCCCAGGACGTGACCATGTCAGGCGAGTTCCTCTCCGATGCCGACCTCGCGGTGCTGGCAGACCTGGTGCGCCGGCAGCACGCCGCCGACGCACAGCCGGCGGGACGGCCACCGCGCGACGTGCTGCGGGTGGAGTTGCACATCGGGATCGACGAGACCGGCCGGAAGTTCATCACGCGCGCGCCCGCACCGGCCGATCCGGACGCGCTCCGGCCGGTGGTGTCCGGGGTGGACCCGCGGCGCTGGCGGGGCTGCGTGCTGGCCGGCGCGGTCGCGGACGCGCTGGGCGCGCCGATCGAGGCCAAGCCGATGGACCAGATCCGGGAACTCGCCGGGCCTCTGGGCGTGACGGGCATGATCCCCGCCTACGACGGCGTCGGGCGGATCACCGACGACACGCAGATGACGCTGTTCACCCTGGAAGCGGTCATCCGCGCCCACGCCCGACAGCGGCGCTTCGGCGACGCCGACGTCGTGCACGCACTGCGGATGGCCTACCAGCGCTGGCTGCACACCCAAGGCACGTCGTGGGTGAAGGCCCGCGGCCCGCGCCACACCTCCGAGACGCCCGATGGGTGGCTGATCGGCGTGCGCGGGCTGTTCAAGCGGCGCGCGCCCGGTGCGACGTGCTTCTTCACCCTCCAGGACTACGGGACCACGGGTCGCGCCGGCACGATCGCGCAGCCGGTCAACGACTCCAAGGGGTGCGGCGGCGTGATGCGGGCGGCCCCGGTGGCGCTGTGGTCGTCGGACCCGGCGGTGGTGTTCGAGGTCGCCGCCGCCTCCGCCGCCATCACCCACGGCCACCCGAGCGGCTACCTCCCGGCCGGTGTGCTCGCCGTGCTGGTGCACCACCTGCTGCGCGGCGTGCCGCTGCGACCGGCCCTCGACGCCGCCCGCACCCACCTCGTCCACTGGGACGGCCACGACGAGACCTCGGCCGCCCTCGACGCCGCCGTGGCGTTGGACGGCCCGCCGAGCCCGGAGAAGATCGCCACGCTCGGCAACGGCGCGGTCGGCGAGTCGGCGTTGGCGATCGCGGTCTACGCGGCGTTGACGACCGACACGCTGAACGCGGCGCTGCTGGTGTCGGTGAACCACGATGGTGACAGCGACTCGACCGGCGCTGTGTGCGGCAACATCGTCGGCGCCCTTTACGGCGAGGACGCCATCGATCCCACGTGGCTGGCACAGCTCGAACTGCGCGACGTCATCGAACGACTGGCCGACGACGCCACCGCCGAGTTCGGCTCCAACGCCCCGGACACCGACGACTGGCGCACCCGCTACCCGGCGACTGAGGCGTGTGCGATCCCGCAGAACAGTCCATAGTGGACAGATCCGGCACCGCAGCCCCTGAGTGACACCGCGCAGCGCCTCGGTCAGCCGATGCGCTGGGCAGCGTCGCCCCGGGCACAACCCGCAGTTCAGGCGGGCGCCGGCACCCGTCGCCGAACCATCGTCGCCGCCAGCGCCACCCAGGCGACCAGCACACCGCCGGTCATGGTCAGCGCCATCGCCGGGCCGTCGTTGCCCAGCACGCCGACGACCGGCGCGATCAGCGCACCGATGCCGAACTGCGCGGCACCCAGCAGCGCGGCGGCGGTGCCGGCCGCCTCACCGTGACGGGACAACGCCAGCGCGGGCGCGTTCGGCAGCACGAGACCCACCGCGGCCAGCAGGAACATCAACGGCACGAGGAAACCGAGCAGCCCGCCGAAACCGGACGCCGTGAACGCGATCAGCACCGCGCCGAACGCCAACGCGGCCCCCAGCGCGCCGAACACGATCTGCCGCTCCGACCAGCGGTTGAGCAGCACCACGTTCATCTGCGACGCCCCGATCAGCGCCACCGCGCCGATCGCGAACACCAGCCCGAACTCCTGCTGGTCCAGCCCGTAGGTGTCCTGCAACACGAACGACGAGCCCGAGACGTACGAGAACAGCGCCGACATGCCGAGCGCGGCGACCAGCACCAGCACCACGAACTGCCGGTCGGCCAACAGCGCCTTGTAGGTCCGCAGCACCGGCCGGATCGAGCTCGTCCGGCGCCGCTCCGGCGGCAGCGTCTCCTTCAGCAGGAAGATCGCGACCAGCAGCAACGCCGCGCCGAGCACCGCCAGCACGGCGAACACACCACGCCATGAGCCGGTCACCAACACCGCCGCGCCGACCGACGGCGCGAGGATCGGCGCCGCACCCATCACCAGCATCAGCCGCGACATGATCGTCGCCGCGGCACGGCCGGTGAACAAGTCGCGGACCACGGCCATGGCCACCACCATCGCGGCGGCCGCGCCGACCCCTTGCAGGGTGCGCAGCAGGCCGAGGACGGCCACGTTCGGCGCCACCAGGCACAACACGGACGCGCCGATGTGCACGGCGGTGCCGGCGATCAGCGGCAGCCGCCGGCCGAACGCGTCGGAGAGCGGGCCGATGACCAGTTGCCCCAGCCCGAGGCCGACGAGCGTGCCGGTGAGCGTCAGTTGCACCGCGGACTCGGACGCGCCGAGGTCGGCGCCCAGCTCCGGCAACGCGGGCAGGTACATGTCGATCGTGAAGGGACCGAGAGCGATGAGCGCACCCAGGACGAGGATGATCCGAATCCTGGCGGCTCCGGTCGGCGACTCTGCCAACTGCTCTGGACGGTCCGGTGTGGATGGACTGTGCAGAGTGGCCTGTTCCATGACTGGAGCCAACACCCGGCAGGCGGATCTTCTTCCGGATCGACGGCCGCGGTGATCCTCGACACGAGTCCATGCCGCTTTCGTCCGGAATCGGACCCTTCAGCGCCGTGCGGCCTCTCAGGCGTCGTGCATCAGCCGGGCGACACCGGCGGAGGCGGGGCGCCGTTCAGCGGGCTGCGGCCGCGTTCGAACCGGCCGATCGAGGCGTAGTCGCCGAACGCCGGGACGGGCTCCCAGTTGGTGGCCACGGGGACGTCGGTGTACTCGACGGTCTCCCGGTACCCCTCGTTCTTGTCGATGATCGTCCGGTGGACGTAGCCGTCCTCGTGGTAGCGGATGTCCTCGCGACGGGAGGCCTCGGACAGCCGCCGGCCCGGCTGGTCGTCGGGGTACTCCCACAGGTGGACGCCGCTGAGGAACATGCGGGAGTCGTCCTTCTTGGTGAAGACGTACTCGACGATCTTGCGGCCCGGATCGTCCAAGAAGGACACCAGGACCACGCCGGTCTGCCACACCGGGGTCACCAGGACCGGGGATCGGGTGCCCGGCCGGGGCGGCAGGACCGCCGTGTACTCCTCGCCCGCGGCGTCCCGGGCGCGGGCCTCCTCCTCGGACAGCTCCGTGCCGGGCCGGTTGCGGCGGTGGTTCCACCGGAAGCTGTAGCCCCTCAATTCGGTAGCGCTCACCGGCCGACCAGCCCTCCGCGACGACGGACAGGTTCAACGATTCGGAAGTCGGCCGCGCCGGAACCCCTGGGGAAATCCCGGCCGGCCCCGGTCTCGCTATTCGGGGAGTTCATAGATCCTGCCGTTTTCGTCCCGGATGGTGATGTTCAGCCGTTCGGCCTCTTCGAGTATAGCTCTGGGCACCGGCGGGTCGCCGCGTTGGACGGGGACCTCCAGGATCAGGTCACCGCTCATCGGCTGGCCGATCTGTTCGTCGCCGAGATCGCGACGGTTGGTCGGCGTGTCGGCGATGACCGTGCCGCTGTTGTAGTGGTTGACGAATTCCCGGAGATAGCCGACCGCGGTGCCCTCCTGGATTTCCGACAACTGCGTGTACTTGCGGCTGACGATTTCCTCGCCCGGCACGTAGGAGTCGACCCGCCGGTACTGGTTGTGCTCGGTGCGCGGTTCGACGTGGACCTCGTTCGCGCCGCCCTGGTCCTCGTAGTAGGGCTCGCGCCGCCGGTTGAACTCGTTGCCCTCTTGCAGGTTGTCGAGCCACTCCGGCCGGCTCGACCCGGTCCCGGAGTCCTCGCCCTCGCCCTCGGGGCGGCCGGTGCCGTCGCCGCCGTCGCCATTGGTGCCACCACCGGACTCCGCGGGCCGCCCACGTTGGGCGAACTCACCGGTCGTGTTCTGCGCGCTGCTCACGCCGGCGGAGGCGTCCACCGTGCCGTGCTGCTGCGACGGGCGGCGTCCGCCGGGGACGGTGGGGGTGCCGCCGCCGCCCGGCCTGCGGTGCAGCGCTAAGCGGGTGGCGAGGGCGATGAGGACGAGCAGTGTCTTCACGGTCGCCTACCCGTTGAGGAGCTTGGTGAGGTTCTGGAGGCTGGTGATCAGGGCGGTGGTGTAGACGAGGATCCGCCCGGCCCACTTGACCACCGCGGCGATGATCTGGGACGCGATCACCGGGATGGTCACGACGAAGATCGCCTCCGCCGCCCACACGATGACGCGGGCGATGAGGTCGGCGATCAGGTCGCGGACGATCTCGCGGGTCATCTCGACCAGGCCGCCCGCGCCTTCGGTGGCCGCCGCCATCGCGGCGGAGATCGCGGCCAGGCCGCCGATCGCCTCCACGTTGTTGGCCATCGTCGCCTGGTAGGCGTCGGCGGCCGCGCCGCGCCAGTCGGGGGTGTCCGCGGCCAGGTGCTCCTGGAGGTCGGTGGCCATGTCGTGCAGCTCTTTGGCCATGTTGTTCCAGGTGGCCGCGTGCGAGCGGATGACGTCGGGCTTGCCGGTCAAGTCGTCGAGCACCTCGCGCAGCGGCTCGAAGTACTCCATGGCCCAGCCCAGGCCGTTGGCCAGCAGGGCGCTGATCGGGTCCATCACGGTGGCCGCGGCCTCGACGGCGAGGCCCGCGCCGGCCAGCGCGTCGTCCACCCAGCCCTCGGTCTTGATGGCGTCGACCAGGCCCTCGATGCTGTCGGCCAGACCCGAGCCGGTCCACACCTCGTGGGACGACCGGACCGGTGCGACCAGGGAGTTGTCGTTCATCGCAGGCCCTCCCCGGCGGAGCGGATGAGGCTGGTGTTGCCGTCTTCGACCGCCTCGTAGTGCTCCACGGTGGAAACCAGCGACTGCACCACCAGGTTGAGGTTCTCCTCCACGTAGGCGAGCAGCTCGTCCTGCTTGGTGTGGCGGCCTTCGAGGATGCCCGACATCCAGCCGCACAGCAGCCCGTACGCCTCGTCGTCCTGGGCGATGTGCGCGCTGGCGGCCTTCACCGACTCGAACCGCGCCCTGATGCCGTCGATGTTGCCGGTGTGGGTGCGCAATTGCTCCACGTCGACGTCGTATCCACCGCTCACGGTCACCGGTCCTCTAGGTAGGAGTGGCCTTCGTAGCCCTCGTCGTCGTTGGACGCGGGCGGGCGTCGGGGCGTCGGACCGGAGCGGAACTGCCGGTCCACGGTGTCCGAGATGGCCCGCGCCGCCGCCGACTCGGTGCCGACCGTCTCGGCGATGATCTCCTGCGAGCGGTCGGCGAGTTGACTGCGCGCGTCGGTGAGCGTGGCCAGGATGGTGCGCGCGACGACCGGCGGGGTGACCCGCTGGATTCGGTCGGTGAGTTGCAGGTCGACCAACGTGCCGGTGGAGTCCACCACGACCTCGACCAGCCCGCCCGGGTCACGCGCGGTGATCCGCAGCTCCCCCAGCCGGTTGCTCATCGCCTGGGTGTCGGCCGCGATCTTGTCGATGCGGCCCTTCCAAGCGGCCAGCCGCTCGTGGGCGCCGTCCGGATCGAGAATGCCTCCGGCCACTGTCTCCCCCGATCGTGTCGGCGTGTCGTTCGGCGGGAAGTCTAGGCAGGCTGACAACCGGCCGGGTGTGGATCGAGAGGATTCGGCCCGGTCGGCGTATCGGCGCTCATCGCAGGGTGAGCGGGTCTCGGATTCGATGCGGGTCGGCCTGTGCCGGTGGGCCGTTCCGCGAGCAGCCGACGCTTGCGTCAGTGGCCCGCGCCGAGTTCGACGAGCAGAACCACACCACCCGGAAGGTTGGTGCAGTGACCGCAGGCTGCCACACGGTGACACTCACGACCCTTTCGCAGTGACCCACGTCACTATCCGACCGAAACGGCTTGAGGCGTTCGAGTCGGGGCCGAGCCTCGCCGCCTCGCCGGCCACGGACCTGGCTCACCAGTTGACCGAGGACTCGCTCACGGAGCCGTGGAGCCACCCGAGTAGAAACGTCTCCTGCTTCCCCCCGCGACATGATGAGCGTTGTGCCGAACCCTTGAGGGAGATTTTGTGAGCAGCACGCACACGAGGCTGGCCGGCTTCATCTGGTCGGTGGCCGACCTGTTGCGCGGCGACTACAAGCAGTCCGAGTACGGCAAGGTGATCCTGCCGTTCACGGTGTTGCGCCGACTCGACTGCGTGCTGGCGCCGACCAAGAGCCAGGTGTTGGAGCGCAAGGCCAAGCTGGCCGAGCAGGGTGTGCAGAACCTCGACATGCTCAAGCGGGCCACCGGCGGGTTGAGCTTCTACAACACCTCGAAGCTGGACTTCCGGGCAGCGGTGCGCGACCAGGACAACGTCGCGAGCAACCTGAAGTCCTACGTCGGGGCGTTCTCCGAGAACGCTCGGGAGATCTTCGAGGCGTACGACTTCACCGCCCAACTGGGTCGTCTCGACGGGGCCGGGCTTACCTACCAGGTGGCCTCCAAGTTCGCCGAGATCGACCTCAGCCCGGAAGCGGTGGACAACCACCAGATGGGTTACGCGTTCGAGGAGCTGATCCGGCGGTTCTCGGAAATCTCGAACGAGACCGCCGGTGAGCACTTCACGCCGCGCGAGGTCATCAAGCTGATGGTGAACCTCCTCCTCGCGCCGGACGAGCAGGACCTGGTGACGCCCGGTGTGGTGAAGACCGTGCTGGACCCGGCGTGCGGGACGGGCGGCATGCTCACCGCCGCCGAGGACTTCATCCTGCAGCACAACCCGCAGGCCAAGGTCGTGCCGCACGGCCAGGAGCTCAACGCCGAGTCCTACGCCATCTGCAAGTCCGACATGATGATCAAGGGCGAGAACGCGGCGAACATCAAGCTCGGCAACTCGTTCAGCCAGGACAAGCACTACGGCAAGTCGTTCGACTACCTGCTCGCCAACCCGCCGTTCGGCGTGGAGTGGAAGAAGGTCAAGGACGATGTCGAGGTCGAGGCGAAGATCGGCTTCGCCGGCCGGTTCGGCGCCGGGCTGCCGCGCATCAACGACGGGTCGCTGCTGTTCCTCCAGCACATGATCCACCACATGAAGAAGCCGGAACAGGGCGGCTCGCGGCTCGCGATCGTCTTCAACGGCTCGCCGCTGTTCACCGGCGCCGCCGAGTCGGGCGAGTCGAAGATCCGGCAGTGGATTCTGGAGAACGACTGGCTGGAGGCCGTCGTCGCGCTGCCGGACCAGCTCTTCTACAACACCGGCATCTCCACGTACTTCTGGATTCTGACCAACCGGAAGGACGAGGCGCACCGGGGCAAGGTGATCCTGCTCGACGCGCGGGAGCACTGGGCGAAGATGCGCAAGTCGTTGGGCGACAAGCGCAAGTACCTGCCGAACGAGGACATCGCCAAGCTCACCGAGCTGTACGGCGAGGCGCTGACGGCCGCCGAGGACGCCGGGCACCCGATGCACGAGAAGGTGAAGGTCTTCACGCCGAGGGACTTCGGCTACCGGAGGATCACCGTGGAGCGGCCGTTGAGGCTGCGGTTCGAGGTGACCGGGGAAGCACTGGCGGAGCTGGAGGTGGTCAAGCCGCTGGCGAAGTACGAAGGTCGGGAGAAGCTGATCGAGGCGCTGCGCGGGCTGGTCGACGAGCCGGCGGTGTTCCGCAAAGTGGACTTCGCGAAAACGTTGAAGGAGACGCTGGCCTCGCTGGGCAAACTGCCTGCCACCGTGGACAAGGCGGTGTGGGGCGTGGTCTCGGTGAGCGACCCGGAAGGCGAGTTGCAGACCGACCGCAAGGGCGACCCGTTGCCCGACCCGGACCTGCGCGACAACGAGAACGTCCCGCTCGACGAGGACGTCGACGAGTACATGGCCCGCGAGGTCCTGCCGCACGTGCCGGACGCCTGGGTGGACCACACGAAGACCAAGGTGGGCTACGAGATCCCGTTCACGCGGCACTTCTACAAGTACGTGCCACCCAGGCCGTTGGAGGAGATCGACGCGGAGTTGAGGGAACTCGAAGACCGGATCCAGCGCCTGCTCGGCGAGGTGGCGGAATGAACTCGGCGTCGTCATGGCTGGACGAGGCACCGGCCCACTGGACGCGAGGCCGCATAAAGACATTGATCGGCAGGTCGACAAACGGCGTATGGGGAGATGACCCGGCCGGTGACACGTCCGACGTGGCCTGCGTGCGGGCCGCCGATTTCGACCGCAGGTCGCAGCGGGTGAACCCGGAGAACCTGCCTCGCCGCAGCATCGACCCGCAAACGCTGCGCCAACACCTGCTCAAGCCGGGAGATCTGGTCCTGGAAAAATCCGGCGGAGGCGACAAACAGCCCGTCGGCGCGGCAGTTTTGTTCGACCTCGACGAGCCGGCCGTGTGCACGAACTTCTGCGCACGCATCACCCCGGCCCCGGGGATCGACCCCCGCTACCTGTCCTACGTCTTCGCCGCGGCCTACAACCAAGGGCTCACCCAAAGCGCGATCAAGCAGACGACAGGGATTCAGAACCTGGACTCCGCCGCTTTCTTCTCCTCGCCGTGGGCACACCCCGGGACAGACGAACAGCGACGCATCGCCGACTTCCTCGACGGCGAAACCGCACACATCGAAAAAATGCTGAAGCTGACGTCTCGGCAGATCGATTTGCTCCGCTACAGGTTCACCGAGTACCTGCGCACCCGGACCACCGTCGGCCGGTCCAAGGAGACCACCCGAACCGGCGTGGAATGGATGCCCACGATGGCGGACGGTTGGCAGCTCCACCGCCTTGGCCGCGTCTTCCACACCGGAAGCGGAACAACGCCGAAATCGGACAATCCGAGGTACTTCGACGGCGACCACCCGTGGGTCAACACCGGCGACCTCCGGGACGGCTCCGTAAAGCAAGCCGGAAAGACCGTCACCGACGCCGCACTGACAGACTACTCGTCCTTGCGCATGTACGAAGCCGGATCTCTCGCTGTCGCCATGTACGGCGCAACAGTGGGGCGCGTCGGCATTCTCACGTTCCGGGCCTGCGTAAATCAGGCGTGTTGCGTGCTGTACAAACCCACGGCAGTGAGCACGGAATTCCTCTTCAACTGGTTCGTCGCGCATCGCCCCGAAATTCTGAACCTCACCTCCGGCGGCGGTCAGCCGAACATCAGCCAAGACCTGGTGCGCAGCCTCAGGGTGCCCGCCCCCAGCCTTTCGGATCAGCACGATATCGTGTCGGAAATCCAACGCAACCGGATGCTGTCCGAACGGCAGATGACGGACCTTTCACGACGCCTCGACCTTTTGACCGAGCGCCGCCAAGCGTTGATCACCGCCGCTGTCACCGGCCAACTGGATGTGACGACGGCGCGGTCGGGCGTGCGCTGAGTCATGGCGAGAGGGAACACCGAATGAACGCGGCAGAACCGGCATCGGGCAGCTCGTCTGACCCGACGGCCCACAGCAGTGTCCACTTCGGAGGAAAGGTGCCCATGGCCGTCCACACAGAGCATGCGTTCGAGGACGCCATCGAGGCGTCGCTGATCGCGGCCGGGTGGCATCGCGGGCTGCGCGATGGCTACAACCGGGAGTTCGGCCTGGACACCGACCAGTTGTTCACCTTCATCGGGGCCACGCAGATCGACGTGTGGGAGCAGCTGAGGGTGCACTACGGGGACGACCCCGACGAGGCGCAGCGGCAGTTCGCCCGCCACGTCGCCAAGGAGATCGACAAGCGCGGTGCGGTCGATGTGCTGCGGCACGGCGTGCGGGACCGGGGGCACCTGGTCAGGCTCGCCTACTTCCGCCCCGCGCACACGCTCGCCGACGATGCCCTGGTCCGGTACGAGCAGAACCGGCTGTCGGTCACCCGCCAGCTCGCCTACTCCGACCGGGACCGAGGCAAGGCACTCGACTTGGCGCTGTTCGTCAACGGCGTCCCGGTCGCCACCGCCGAGCTGAAGAACCCGTTGACCGGGCAGAACGTGGAACACGCGAAGGAGCAGTACCGCCGGGACCGCGACCCCCGGGAACCGCTGTTCGCCAAGCGGACGCTGGTGCACTTCGCCGTCGATCCCGACCTGGTCTTCCTCACCACTCGCCTCGCCGGCGAGAAGACGCGCTTCCTGCCGTTCAACACCGGTTCGGACGGGCCCGGTGAGGACGGCGGCGCGGGCAACCCGCCCGCCGCGCCCGGCCGCTACCGCACCTCCTACCTCTGGGAGGAGGTCTGGCAGCCGGAGGCGTGGCTGGACGTCATCCGCCGCTTCGTGCACCTGGAGGCGGGGGAACCGCAGCGCGGTGGCCGCAAGCCGGGTCCGCACGTCCGGAACCTGATCTTCCCCCGCTACCACCAGTGGCACGCGGTGCGCACCCTCGTCGACCACGCCGCCGAGCACAGGGCAGGGCACAACTACCTGGTGCAGCACTCGGCCGGGTCGGGCAAGTCCAACACCATCGCCTGGCTCGCCCACCGGCTGTCCAACCTGCACGGCACGGACAACGAGCAGATCTTCGACAAGGTCATCGTGATCACCGACCGGTCCGTGTTGGACCGGCAGCTGCAGGACACCATCTACCAGTTCGAGCACCGCGCGGGTGTGGTCACCAAGATCGGCGACAAGTCGGAGGGTTCCAAGTCGGAGCAGGTCAGCGTCGCGCTGGCAGGCGAGACGACCAAGATCCTGATCGTCACCCTGCAGACTTTCCCGTACGTGCTGGAGAAGGTCGACGGCCTGCGCGGGAAGCGGTTCGCGATCATCGTGGACGAGGCGCACTCGTCCCAGTCCGGCGAGTCCGCCGCGGCGCTCAAGCGGGTGTTGACCAGGCTCGGCAGCGACGACATCGACGAGGACAACGACCCGCTGACGGCGGCGGCGCTCGCCCGTGGGCGGCACCGGACCCTGTCCTACTTCGCGTTCACCGCGACTCCCAAGCCGAAGACGCTGGAGCTGTTCGGCGTGCGGTCGGGTGACACCGTGCGCCCGTTCCACGTCTACTCCATGCGCCAGGCCATCGAGGAGGGCTTCATCCTCGACGTGCTCCGCAACTACGTCACCTACAAGACCTACTGGCGGCTCACCGGCGGAGACGACGGCCGCGAGGTCGACGAACGCAAGGCGAGCGCCGCCCTGGCCCGGTTCGCGGTGCTGAGCTCGGCCAGCCTGCAACAACGCGCCGAGATCATCGTGGAGCACTTCATCAAGCACACTCGCGGCCGTCTCGGCGGTCGCGCCAAGGCGATGGTGGTGACCCGCTCCCGCGAGCACGCGGTCAAGCTGTACCGGAAGATCAAGGCCTACGTCGACATGCGCGGCTACCAGGACTGCGGCGTGCTCGTCGCGTTCTCGGGCGAGCTGAAGGTGGACAACCTCGACTCCGACACCGTCACCGAGTCCTCGCTGAACGGCTTCGGCGAGGCGGCGCTGCCGAAGGCGTTCGCCTACACCCGCGTCGACGACGAGAACGCGGCCCTCAACCCCCGGCCGGAGTACCGCATCCTCGTCGTGGCCGAGAAGTACCAGACCGGCTTCGACCAGCCACTGCTGACCACGATGTACGTCGACAAGCCGCTCAAGGGCGTGGCGGCGGTGCAGACCCTGTCGCGGCTCAACCGCACCCACCCGCGCAAGGGACAGGACGACCTGTTCGTCCTGGACTTCGCCAACGAGGCCGAGACCGTCCAGGAGGAGTTCAGGCCGTTCTTCGAAGCGACGATCACCACACCCACCGACCCGAACCTGATCTACGACGCGCAGCGGGCGGTGATGGACCACCAGTTGCTGGTGGAGTCGGAGATGGAGGCGTTCGCCACCGAGTACGAGCGTGCCCAGCAGTCGGCCGGCGACCGGACGAAGTGGGAACGCGCGCACGCGGAGCTGTACCGGCTCACCGACCCCGCGCGCGACCGGTTCGCTCAGCTGCTCGAAGACGACGCCGAACGAGCCGAGGACTTCCGGGCGGCGCTGCGCGACTACGTGCGCAAATACGGATTCCTCGCGCAGGTCGTCGGGTTCACCGACCGATCCTTGGAACGGCTCTACGTCTACGGGAAGATGCTCATCCCACGACTGGCCCGGCAGCAGGACCCGGGCATCGACCTCGGCCAGGTCGACCTCACCCACTTGCGGATCGGCAAGACCGGCGAACACGACCTGGCACTCACGCCCGAGGGCGAGCAGATGCTTCCCGGGTTCACCGGGGAAGGCGCCGGTGGGCAGCACGAACGCCCCCTCGCGTCGCTGGCCGAGCTGATCGCCGAACTCAACGACCGGTTCGGCAGCCACCTCGGGGAGAACGACATCGTGCGCGGTTCGGCGGAGGCCGCGATGGCCGAACCACAGGTGCGGGCCGCGGCGTTCGCCAACGACGAGGAGAACTTCGGGCACGTCTTCGACGAGGTCTTCGAGGACAAGCTCTACGAGCGCATCGAGAACGACACCAAGGCGGTGCAGCTGTTCGCCGACGACCCGCAGTTCAACTCGGAGTTGAAGAGCATCGCCCGCCGCTACGCCTACGAGTCGCTGCGCCGGGACGTGGCCTGATCCATGACGGCACGACGGACCCTGGCGGAGCGGTACGAGCTCACCTCGCCGACCTCGACCCTCCACACCCGCAAGCGGTGGCGCTAGGACCGCGCCAGTGTGCCCGCGATCAGCGTGGCGATGGCACTCTCCAGGGTGGCGCGCAGGTCCAGGCGGAGTTCGACCACCGCGGGGTCGGCCTCGTAGGCGGCGAGCACGCTTGCGGAGGGCCGGCAGTAGCTCGACAGGGTGCCGGCCAGGATCAAGGCCATCATGGACACCGTCCGGGCGCCGTCGCCGAGTTCCGGCACGTACCGGCGGATGAGGTCGCTCGTGGTCGCGATGCCGGCGACGGCGGACCGCAAGAGACCGGCGGTCTACAAGGAGCGCGACATGAAGTGGACCGAGCGCGACATCCCCGACCAGAAGGGCCGGGTCGCGGTCGTGACCGGCGCCAACACCGGCCTGGGCTTCGAAACCGCCCGAGCGCCGGCGGAACGCGGGGCGACGGTGGTGCTGGCCGTGCGGGACGTCGAGAACCTCACCGGCGTGAAGTTCCCCGTCTAGTGCCGCATCCCGGAACGGAGCTCGTCACGAGTGGGAGGCCTGTCGATCACCCATGGCAAAATCGGGCTGGTGCACATCGGGATGCTTGGCCCATTCGAGGTTCGCACGGACGACGGCGCCTTCGCCGACGTGCCGGGCGCTCGGCTGCGCGGGCTGTTGATCGCCCTCGCGCTCAAACCGGGTCACGTGGTCCCGAAGGCGACGCTCGTCGACTGGATCTGGGGTGAGCACCCGCCCGCGGACGCGGCGAACGCGTTGCAACGCTTGGCTTCCCGGCTGCGGAAGGTGCTGCCGGCGGGGTCGGTCGAGGGGCAGACGGACGGCTACCGGTTGGCGGTGGAACCCGACGCCGTCGACGCCGTGCGATTCGAACGCCTCGTCGGCCGGGCACGTGGTGGCGAGCATCCCCAGCAGGTGAAGCTGCTGCGTGAAGCTCTCTCGCTGTGGCGTGGCGCGGCCATGCAGGACGTCGGTCTGCAGGACGGTGCGGCGTTCGACGTGGCGGTCACCCGGCTCGAAGGACTGCGCCTGACCGCGCTGGAGGATCGGTTCGACGCGGAGATCAGCCTGGGCCACGGTGCGGAGCTGGTCGCGGAGTTGACCGACCTGGTGGGCGCGCACCCGGTACGAGAGCGGCTCGTCGCCGCGCTGATGCGTGCCCTCGTCGCGGCCGGCCGGAGCTCCGAGGCACTGCTCGTGTACCAGCGTGCGCGGGAAGCCCTGGCCGACGCGCTGGGTGTCGACCCGTCACCGGAGCTGTCCGCCCTGCACGTTGCGCTGCTGCGGGGCGAGGTGGGACGGCGGGAGGAAAACCGGAACAACAATCTGCGTGCCGAGCTGACCAGCTTCGTCGGCAGGGAAGCCGATGTCGCCGCGGTCCGTGAGCTCGTCTCCGGACATCGGCTCACCACCCTGATCGGGCCGGGCGGCTCGGGAAAGACCAGGCTGGCCACGGAAACCGCGCGCACGCTGCTCGGTGGACTGCCAGACGGGGCCTGGCTGGTGGAATTCGCGGCCATCGGCGCGGACGGCGACGTGGCGCAGGCGACGCTCACCGCGCTCGGTCTCCGGGACACCCTGCTCGGCGGGGCACCGAACATGGAGCAGGCGGACCGGCTCATCGCCGCGATCCGCGAGCGGGAGACGCTGCTGATCCTGGACAACTGCGAGCACGTGATCGAGTCGGCGGCCGCGTTCGCCCACCGAGTGCTCGGGGAATGCCGGCGGCTGCGGATTCTGGCGACGAGCAGGGAACCGCTCGGCATCACCGGTGAGGCACTGTGGCACGTCGTGCCGTTGGCCCTGCCCGCGGCGGACGCCGACTCCCGCGACATCGAGTCCTCGCCTGCCGTCCGGCTCCTGCGGGACCGGATCAGCGCGGTGCGCAAGGACCTCACGATCGATGCCGACACGTCGGCGACCATGGCACGCGTCTCCCGGGCACTGGACGGGATTCCGCTGGCGATCGAACTGGCCGCGGCCAGGTTGCGCACCATGTCCCTCGATCAGCTCGCCAACCGGCTCGACGACCGGTTCCGCCTGCTGACCAGCGGCAGCCGGATCGCGCTGCCGCGGCACCGGACGCTGCGCGCGGTGATCGACTGGAGCTGGGAGTTGCTCACCGAAGCCGAGCGGATGGTTCTGCGCAGGCTTTCGGTGTTCTCGGGTGGCGCGAGTCCGGAAGCGGTCGAGTCGGTCTGCGCGGGAGGTGCCGGGGACCTGCTCGAATCGCTGACCTCGCTGGTCGAGAAATCGCTGCTGGTCACCGCGGGCGACACGGCGCCGCGCTACCGGATGCTCGGCATGGTCAAGGAGTACGCGGCCCAGCGGCTCGCCGAGGCGGGGGAATCGGATTTCGCGCGCAGCGCGCATCTCGCGTACTTCACCGAACTCGCCGAGACCGCGGAGCCACATCTCCGCCGCGCCGAGCAGTTGGAATGGCTTGCCGCGCTCGATGCCGAGCACGACAACATCAGTGCTGCGACGCGTGGCGCGATCGCGGCCGGCGATGCGCACGCGGCGATGCGGCTCGCGGCGGCCACCGGCTGGTACTGGTGGCTCAGCGGGCACAAGGAGGAGGGCCACGAGCTGATCACCGCGGCCACCGCCATTCCCGGCGAGGTGCCCGATGAGATCCGGGCCCTGGCGTACACCCTCGTCGTGGGGTTCCTGAGTTCCGGGCGGCGCAACGAACAGCAGGCGGCGGAGTGGATCCACCAGGCACGTGAGTTCAGCCGGCGCAGTCGGCGGGGCAACCCGTTGCTGGCGTTGATCGCCCCACTGGAACGCATGCTGGAGGGGCCGGACGCGTTCCTGCCCGCGTGGGAATCGTTGCTGGACAACGAGGACCCCTGGGTGCACGCATTGGCTCGTCTGCACCTCGGCAAGATGCGGATCGTGCTCGGCCACGGCGGACGGGACGCGGACGCGTATCTCGAAATGGCGCTCGCCGAGTTCCGCGCGATCGGCGAACGGTGGGGGATGTCGTTCGCCCTGACCGAGTTGGCGGATCGGGTCGCCGTGCGCGGCGAGTTCGCCCGTGCGTGCGAGTACTTCGAACAGGCGATCGCGGTCGTCACCGAAGTCGGTGCCACCGAGGATGTCATCGGCATGCGGTCGCGACAGGCTCGGGTGTACTGGCTGCTGGGCGACAAGGACTCCAGCGCGGCTGCCATGGCCGAGGCGCAACGGTGCGCGGAACGGGTCACCTGGCCGGACGCGCTGGCTGAACTGGCCCTCGCGAAGGCGGAACTCGCTCGTTGGGCCGGCGACGCCGAGGAGGTGCACCGGCAAATCGGTATCGCGACGACCATGCTGGGCACCGAAGCGGAGCGGGCGCACGTCCGCGCGATAGCACACGACCTGCTCGGATACCTCGCCGACGATCTCGACGAGTCCCGCAGGCACCGCGCGGCGGCCTGCGAGGCGGCCTCCGAGGAGGGGTACGCACCGTGGATCGCGCAGATGCTCGTCGGGGTCGCGGACCTGGCACTGCGCAGCGACCAGTACGAGCAGGCAGCGCGACTGCTCGCGGCAAGCACGAGCGTGCGTGGCCTGCCGGATCGTTCCCACCCGGACGTGGCGCGGATCGAGCAGGCCGCACGGCACCGCCTCGGCGACGAGGTGTTCGCCGAGGCGACGCGGGAAGGCACGAACACGAACTGGCGTGATCTGGTCACGGTCACACTCTCTTCTTGAACGTGGCAAACGCCCCCTGACCGGGAGCGGGCAAGCCGCGCGGCGTCGCCTCGGCGAGGTTGAATTCACCGAGGCGACGCGGGAGGGGACGGTGGCCGGTCGGCGTGAGCCGGTGGCGGTCACGCCCGCTTGTCGAACTTCGATCGGGCCCAGACGTAGCCGACGACGGCGATGCCGAGCGACCAGGCGATCGCGGCCAGCGTCTGGCCGTCGTTCGGCACGCCGGTGAAGAACCCGCGCATGGATTCGATGATCGACGTGAAGGGCTGGTACTGGGCGAATTCCCGGATGCCGGGCCCCATCTTGTCGGCCGGGACGATCGCGCTGCTGAAGAACGGCAGCATGATCAGCGGCACCATGGCGAAACCCGCGGATTCCTGGGTCTTCGCAGCCAGGCCGAAGGCGACGGTGAGCCAACTGACCGCGACGATCACCAGCAGGAGCACGCCGGCGACGGCGAGCCAGTGCAGGAAGGATCCGGTGGGGCTGAAGCCGAACAGGAAGGCCACACCGAGGATGGCGGCGAGGGCGAGCGTGGTGCGCACCACGGTGGACACGACGTGCCCGGTCAGCACGGCGCTGCGGGAGACGTCCATGACCTTGAAGCGGTTGATGATGCCCTTGGTCATGTCGGAGTTGACGGCGATGGCGGTGGCGCTGAGGCCGTAGACGATGGCCATCATGAGCATGCCCGGTGTGGCGTAGTCGATGTAGTCGCCACCACCGACGTTGAACGCGTCGCCGAAGACGTACACGAACATCAGCATCATGACGATCGGCATGATGATCGCGTTGAACACCGCGACGGGGTTGCGCAGGGTGTGCTTGACGTTGCGGCGAAGCATGACCGCCGAATCGCTGCTCATTTGACCGTGGCCTCCGTCTTGGACTCGGCGGGGACGCTCGAGTGACCGGTGAGTGCGAGGAAAACGTCGTCGAGGTCCGGCATCTGCACGGTGAATTCCTCGACATCGATGGAGTACTCGTCGAGTCGGTCCAGCACGGTGCGCAGCGACTTGGCGCCGCCGTCGCTGGGCACGCGCAGGATCAGGCTCTCCTCGTCCGGGGTGGAGCCGGGCAGCACGCGGACCGCGGCGCCGAGCTCCGCGGCTCCGGCGAACCGCAGCTGCACGTGACCGCCGGGGATCTGGCGCTTGAGCTGTGCGGGAGTGCCTTCCGCGACCAGTCTGCCCTGGTCGAGCACGGCGATCTGGTCGGCGAGGTGGTCGGCTTCCTCCAGGTACTGGGTGGTGAGGAAGATGGTGATGCCGTCGGCCACCAGCTCGCGGACGATGTTCCACATCGTGCGGCGGCTGCGCGGGTCCAGGCCGGTGGTCGGCTCGTCCAGGAAGATGATCCGGGGCCGGCCGACCAGGGTCATCGCCAGGTCCAGCTTGCGGCGCATGCCACCGGAGTACGTCGACGACAGCTTGTCGGCCGACTCCTCCAGGTCGAAGCGCTGCAGCAGGTGCTCGACGACGTTCTTGCCCTCGCTGCCCTTGAAGTGGTGCAGGTCCACCATCAGCTGCAGGTTCTCGCGGCCGGACAGCAGTTCGTCCACGGAGGCGAACTGGCCGGTGACGCCGATGGAGGAGCGGACCTCCTTGGTCTCGGTCGCGACGTCGTACCCGGCAACGCGCGCTGTTCCACTGTCCATTTTGAGCAACGTGGTCAGCACATTCACGGCCGTGGTCTTGCCGGCCCCGTTCGGGCCGAGCAACGAGAAAACCGTACCCGCACGCACATCGAAATCAATGCCATCGAGCACGACTTTGTCTTTGTAGGCCTTTTTCAGGCCCGAAGCCACAATCGCTGAACTCGTCATGCCACCACAGTGGCCGGCCGCCCTGACACCGCCCTGACCTCGACCTGACACGGGCCTGACATGTCCCGCACGACGGTGGCGACGCCCGAGGCTGAGCAGGGCGATCAGGGCGAGGTAGAGGATCGACCCGACTGTTCCAACCCTTCCAGCGACTGGCGCCCGACCGTAACGGCCGCCGCGACGGATACGGCCTCGGCAACGCCGTCGCCCAGGCGCACCACGCCACCCTCACCCACCAGCGCACGCCCCGAAGGCGGCCTGTCCATCACCGCGCGGTTCGCGCACGCATCTCATCCGACCCGGAGGAGACTTCGACTTCGGACCGCAAGGAATGTCTAAAGTGGACATATGGTACCAGCTTTCTCGATAGTTGCTCCATTGGAAGGAGACTGTCGCAATCACTTGGCGTCCGATGCGGTCCCGTGATAAAGATCAGACCCTGCTGGCGCACTGGTATCCGGCAGCTCGCCCGCACCAGAGGAATTGATGGATCAACAAAGACTCGCGGTGGCGTTCTGGTTCCTGCTCGCCGTCGTGCTGATCGCCGTGTTTCTGCTGGTACGCCAACGACGGACCACCCGTGCGTGGCAGGTCCGGGCCGAGGAAGCCGAGGCCCGGGTGCGGATCCGGGCCGAGGAGGAGCAGCACCTGGTCAACGCTCGGCTGCCGGCCCTGGCGGAGTCGCTGAGTCACCGGCCCGTCGAGGTGCCCGGTCCGAGGCACCCGGGAGCGGCCGAGGACCACGAGCGGGTACTCGCGCTGTTCGCCGACTCCGTCCGGCAGGCGAGCACGCGAGGCGAGCAGTCGGCCCGTGCCACGCTCAAGGCGATGATGCGCGCGGTGCAGAGCTTGTCCAACGAGCAGCAGGTCGCGATCTCGGCCATGCAGGACCGGCACGACGACCCGGACGTGCTGGCCGGCCTGATGCGGATCGACCACATGAACTCCCAGCTGAACCGCCGGGCCCAGGCCACCGCGGTGCTCTGCGGGTCCTGGCCCGGACAGCAGCGGTCGGCGTCGTCGCTGACCGACGTGGCGCGCGGCGCCACCTCACGAATCCGGGACTACCTGCGGGTCAACGTCCCGGCCGAGTCCGACGTCGCGGTGGTCAGCCGCGCGGTCGAGCCGGTCGTGCTGGCCGTGGCCGAGCTGCTCGACAACGGCGCCCGGCACTCGCCGCCCAACACCAGCGTCGAGGTCAACTTCCAGCAGGCGCACAACGGCATGGTCGTGATGATCGACGACGGCGGCGTCGGCATGACCGTCGAGGAGCTGCAGCGCGCGGCCCGGCTGTTGGCCGGGGACGGCGCCTGCGACATCAACCGGCTCGGCGACCCGCCGCAGGTCGGTTTCGCGGTCATCGGCGTGCTGGCCAAGCGCTACGGCTTCCGCGTCTCGGTGGACACGCGCTCGCCGTACGGCGGTGTGCGCGCGGTCGTGTTCCTGCCGACCGAGCTGCTCACCCGTGTCAGCAAGCCCACGATGCCCGACAACGCCGTCGCGCTGCCGCCCCAACAGCGGCCGGCCGCGCCCGTGGACGACACCGTGCTGGGGCGCACCCCCGGTGGCCTGCCCCGGAGACGGCGGACGCAGCCCATCGACCAGGGCCCGCCGCCGTCGGCCCCTGCCGGGCCGGCACCAGCCGACCAGCGGATCGCGACCGGGCTGGCCGCCTGGAAACGCGGGACCGATTCGGGTCGGGCCATCACCCCGCCGCCTGTCGCTGAAGGGAACACCCAGGCATGAACAATTTGGGTTGGATGCTCGACGACGCCCTGAAGATGCCGGAGACGAAGCACGCCGTCCTGCTGTCGGCCGACGGGTTGCTGATGGCGCACTCCGCCGGCATCGACCGGGACGACGCGGAACGGCACGCGGCCGCGATGTCCGCGCTGCAGTCGCTGGCCCGCGCCACCGCCGAGTTCTGCGGGCAGACCAGCGCGGAGTGGCAGCAGACGGTCAGTGAGTTCGTCGGTGGCTACGTCTTCCTGGCCGCCGCCGGACCGGGCGCGTACCTGGCCGTGTCGGCGACCGCGCGGGTGGACATGGAGGCGGTCTCCTTCCGGCTGCAGGAACTCGTCCAGCGGCTGGGCAAAGAGCTCACCAGTCCGCCGCGGCAGGCTGAACCCACAAGCCCGCCGCAGCGGGGGGCAGGCAGCGCGGAGTGAGCGGCGAGAGGCGCTTGCGCGGACTGGTCCGACCGTACGTCGTGACCGGCGGCCGAGCCCGCGCCAGCCGCAACACCTTCGACGCGGTCACGGTCGTGATCGCCACCCGAGAGCAGGTCTCCGGGCTGTCGCCGGAGAAGAAGCGGCTGATGGAACTCTGCCGCGGCGGCGCGCTGTCGGTGGCCGAGATCGCCGCGCACCTCTCGCTGCCGATCAGCGTGACCAAGGTGCTGCTGTCCGACCTGGTCGACAGCGGTCACATCGTCGCGCACGCCGCGGTCTCGCACACCGCCCGCCCCGACATGAAGCTGCTGAAGGACGTGCTCGATGGCCTCCGCGCTCGCCTCTGACGGCGTCTACCTGCGCGACACCGTGCGGACGGCGGTGAAACTGCTGGTCGTGGGTCCCTTCGCGATCGGCAAGACCACCTTCGTCGGCACCCTGTCGGAAATCCGCCCGCTGCGCACCGAGGAACCGATGACGCAGGCCGGCGCCCTCGTCGACGACCTCGCCGGGGTGGACGGCAAGACCACCACCACGGTGGCGCTGGACTTCGGCCGGCTGACGCTCAGCGACGAGCTGGTGCTCTACCTGTTCGGCGCGCCCGGCCAGAAGCGGTTCACCCAGGTCTGGAAGGACATCGCCTACGGCGCGCTCGGTGCGCTCGTGCTCACCGACACCCGCCGCCTGGAGCAGTCCTTCGAGGTCATGAGCCTGCTCGAAGAACTCGGCATCCCGTACGTGGTGGCGGTCAACGCCTTCGACGGCGCGCCCGCCTTCCCCGGGGAGGAGCTGCGGGACGCGCTGGACCTGCTGCCCGAGACCCCGCTGGTGTTCTGCGACGCCCGCGACGTCACCTCGTCCACGCAGGCGCTCATCACCCTTGTCGAGCACCTGTTAACCCGCAACCAGGAGAACGCGTGACCTCGCAAGCCGCCCCCGGGCAGGCATGTCCCGCACACCACGGCCGGAAGCCCTTGTACGGCCCCGAGTTCGCCGCCGACCCGGCCGCGACCTACCAGGCCCTGCGCGAGCACGGGCCGGTCGCCCCGGTCGAGCTGGCACCCGGTGTGCCCGCCAACCTCGTCGTGGGCTACGCCGCCGCGCTGGACGTCCTGCGCAATCCCAGCGCGTTCCCACGCGACCCGCGGCGGTGGCAGGCGAAGATGCCGCCGGACAGCCCGGTGCTGCCGATGATGATGTACCGGCCGAACTGCCTGTTCACCGACGGCGCCCACCACGCGCGGCTGCGCGCCGTGGTCACCGACAGCCTCGCCCGGGTGGACCCGAACGCGCTGCGCGTCCAGGTCGAGCAGACCGCGGACCTGCTGATCGCGCGGTTCGCCCGCAACGACGAGGCCGACCTGCTCGGCGAGTACGCGCAGCTGCTGCCGTTGATGATGTACAACCACCTCTACGGCTGTCCGCCGGAGCTGGGCGACCGGCTGGTCGCCGCCATGCGCGGCATCTTCGACATGGTCGACCCGGAGCGGGCCAACGCCGAGCTGACGCAGTGCATGGTGGAGCTGGTCACGCTCAAGCGGCAGCGGCCCGACCACGACATGCCCTCGTGGATGATGGCCCACCCGGCCCGGCTGACCGACGAGGAACTGATCCACCAGCTCGTGCTGCTCATGGGCGCGGGCACCGAGCCCGAGCAGAACCTGATCGCCAACGGCATCCGGCTGCTGCTGGCCGACGACCGGTTCGCAGGTGACCTCTCCGGCGGCAGCCTGCCGGTCGAGGAGGCGCTCGACGAGGTGCTGTGGACCGACCCGCCGATGGCGAACTACTCGGCGAGCTACCCGGTCGAGGACACCGACTTCGCCGGTGTCCGGCTGCCCGCCGCCGAGCCGGTGGTGATCAGCTTCGCGGCCGCCAACAACGACCCCGCGCTGGCCGGCCAGCAGCGCTCGGGCAACCGGGCCCACCTCGCCTGGAGCGCGGGCGTGCACTCCTGCCCGGCCCAGCAGCAGGCGCGGCTGATCGCCTCGGTGGCGATGGAGAAGATCCTCGACGCCCTGCCCGACATGCGGCTGGCCGTCCCCGTCGACGAGCTGGTGTGGCGGCCGGGCCCGTTCCACCGCGCGCTCACCGCGCTCCCCGTGCGCTTCACGCCGGTAGCCGTGCCCGTCCAGCCCGACGAGTCACCTGGAGAAACCCGTTGGAACGTCCAGCCGACCCCATCGTCCTCGACCCCACCGGCCGTGACATCCACGCCGAATCCGCAGCCATCGCCGCACGAGGGCCGGCGACCCTGGTGGAGCTCCCTGGCCAGGTTCTTGCGTGGTCGGTGACCAGTCAGGAAACCCTGCGCAACCTGCTCGGTGACCCGCGGGTCTCCAAGGACCCGCGGCAGCACTGGCCGGCGTACACCACCGGCGAGATCTCCGAGGACTGGCCGCTGCACCTGTGGGTGTCGGTGCAGAACATGTTCACCGCGTACGGGATCGACCACCGCCGCCTCCGCTCGCTGGTGTCCAAGGCGTTCACGGCACGGCGCGTGGCGGCGATGCGGCCGTGGATCGAGGAGATCACCAACCGGCTGCTGGACGAGCTCGACGCGGCGGAACAGCCGGTGGACCTCCGGGAGGGGTTCGCCTACCCGATCCCGATCGAGGTCATCTGCCAGCTGTTCGGCGTGCCGGCCGAGGCACGGTCGAGGCTGCGGAAGGTGGTCGACGGCGTCTTCGACACCACGGTCACACCCGAAGCGGCCCAGGCGAACGTCGTGCAGCTGTACGGGATCATGCACGAGCTGGTCGCGGCGAAGCGGGAGAACCCCGGTGACGACCTGACCACCGGCCTGATCGCGGTGCGTGAGGACGACGGCTCGAAGCTGGAGGAAGCCGAGCTGGTCGACACCTTGATCCTGGTGATCTCAGCGGGCTACGAGACCACCGTGAACCTGCTGGACCAGGCGATCACGGCCCTGCTGACCCACCCGGAGCAGCTCGACGCGGTCCGCGCGGGGACGAGCAGCTGGACGGACGTGATCGAGGAAACCCTGCGCTGGCAGGCCCCGGTCGCGAACCTGCCCCTGCGGTACGCCGTGGAGGACATCGACCTCGGCAACGGTGTCGTCATCGGCAAGGGCGAACCGATCCTGGCGGCCTACGCGGCGGCGGGTCGGGACAAGGCGGTCCACGGCGAAACAGCCGACGAGTTCGACATCACCAGGGCCGACAAGACCCACTTGGCCTTCGGCCACGGCGTCCACTACTGCCTGGGTTCCCCCCTGGCACGCATGGAAGCGGAGATCGCCCTCCCGGCCCTGTTCGCCAGGTTCCCGAAGATGGAACTGGCAGTGGCCGCGCACGAGCTGGAGCCAGGCCAGTCCTTCATCTCCAACGGCCACGAATCCCTGCCGGTGACGCTGAAGTAGCGAAGCGAACGCGGCCGACGCACCGGGCGCGTTCATCGAAGGCTCGGGGCGCGTCACCAGCGGTGACGCGCCCCGTCGTCATCGAGAGCACCACTTGGCCGGACGTGACGGCCGTGACCGCTGATTTCAGCCATGACGGACATCAGCGCTATTCGGAACCACCAAACGCGCTGCCACAACCGGGCAGGCACACCCGGAGCCCGGCCCGGCGCCAGTACTGCGGACGCCGGGCCGGGCACTTCCGAGTTCCGGTTGGTCGGCCGGATTTCTAACCGAAGTTCACGTCGCTGCACCACATGTAGGTCTGGTCCAGGTGCGAAGCCTGCCAGATCGTGAACACGACGTGGCGTCCCCTGTAGGCGCCAGAGGTCTGGACGTTGAACGTGATGTCCTTGGCCGGGGCGTACCTGCCGGTCTGCATGATGAAGTCGAGGTTGCCCCAACCGAGGCTCTGGGTGGTCGGGTCGAACCCGTTCTTGCTGATGTAGACCCGGAAGTAGTCGGCACCGTGGCTGGCCTGGTCGTACAGGTGCATCGAGAAGCTGCTGCCGACGTTGGTGGTCTTCCACTGGCCGGGGGTGTTCAGGGAGTTGTTGCGCGAGAGGGCGTTGCTGCAGAGCTGCCCGTTGGGGGTCGATCCCTGGAAGTTTCCGCCAAGTCCGTCCCGCAGCGCGCTCATCCAGTTCCACATGGTGTCGGCGTTGGCCTGGAAAGCCTGCCAGCACATGGGATCTTGCTGCTGCATGGCGGGGTTCGTGTGTTGGCTGCCCCAGGTTTGCCAGCACTGGTAGGCGCGGGTAGCCGGACCGACGATGGTGCCGTGTGCCGAGGCCGTCGGGGTCCAGACGAACGTGCAGGCCAGCATGCTGATGATCAGTGCGATGACGCCCCGCCGTCTGGTGACGGACCTGGAGGTGCTGCGCATACGCATGGATGAGCCTCCATTCTCCGATGATCGAGCAACAGTGATCGATATGGGAGCGCTCCCAGAGCAATCATCAGACTATACGTCACCCTCCGAAACTTCAACGAAACATTGAGTGATGGCTGCGGCCTGTTCCGCACCTCGGAAAACGATCTCCGCACGCCCCGACGTCGCCCTGCCCTTGCGCGGCGACGTCGGCGCATGACGGCGATCGCGTCCGACATGATTCGCGAACCGGTTCCGAGGTGCTTCGGCGAAATGATCAAGCGTTGCGGCAATGGGGTGACGGCGTCGAAAGACGACGCCGTTCGAGCTTTCGGTCACCGCCCGCCTGCGACACCGGACCGGCCTGCGATCACAGGCGACCGGCTCCGCACCACACCGCGCGGCAACGCGGAGGCGGTCGGTCAGGGTGCGCAGGCGGCGGTCAGGTCGGCGACCCGGGTGGCCTTGTCCTCCAGCCACGCGGCCGGGCGGAGGACCAGGTCGTCCAGCGTCACGTCGCGCAGGGTCGCGGCCAGGGCGGTGATGGCCCCGTTGATCGTGGTGTCCGCGGCGTTCGCGGCCAGGTCGTCCAAGGTGGCCGCGGCGGTGTGCGCCTGCTCGACCGCCTGCTCCGGGCTGCCCGGGTCGAACGCGGTGGCGGCCTGGGACAGCGCTTCCGTGCACAACTGGACGGTGGAGGCCGTGTTGGCGACGGCGGCAGCGGTGTTCGAGGCTTCTTGAAGACTTCCGCAGGCGCTGAGCGCCGTGACGGTGACGATCGCGGTGATGGCGGCGGCTAGACGGGTCGCAACGCGCATGGCTGGTCCTCCGGCTCTTGTCCGAACCAGAGGTCTCCCCGACCACCGACCGCGGTGGCACCGTGACCGAGCCGCTGTGGAGCGACCGTAATGACGATCACGAGCTGAGTGGGTACTCCCCTCGGTCACAAGAGTGCCCTGCGAACGGCACGGCGGTCAAAGTGACGCGGATTACTCCGGCAGGTCGGCCCGGTTCACCGAAGCGGCCGTGCAAGAAGGACTCGCCAACTACTTCACCAGTTGGACAACTTCCCACCGCCGGCGCGGTCCGACCGCCGTCATAGGCGGGCGGACCTGCGGTGCATCCACCGGGTGTCGGCGAACCGTGCGATGATCGGCAGAGATCCACCAACTACGAACCTGGGGGTTCTTTCGTGCGTTACAACTTCGTCAAGTCGGCCGCGGCTTCCGCGGTGGCTGCGGCGCTGGCAGTGTCGGGGATCGTTGTCGGGGCCGCTTCGGCACAGGCCGAGACGGCACCCACGCTCAACGTCGTCGCCCTGGGCGACTCCTACGGCTCGGGTACCGGCGCCGGTGACTACCTGGACGGCACCGGTGTCGCGAACGGTTGCTGGCGCAGCGCCAACTCGTACTCCGAAACCCTCGTCGGGAGACTGCGGGCCGCCGGGCGGCAGGTGGCGTTCACGAACGTCGCCTGCAGTGGCGCGACGACCGGCGACCTGCGCCAGGAGTTCAAGGGCGAGCCGGCACAGCTGGACGCGCTTCGCTCGGACACCCACCTGGTGTTCCTGAGCATCGGCACCAACGACATCGACTTCGCCGCCTACGGCGGGTTGTGCATCGCGAGCGACTGCAGCGGCGCGGCCACGCGGGACGAACTCGCCAAGCTGCCGGTCATGGGCCAGAACGTGGCCACTCTGCTGAGCGACATCAAGGCCCGCAGCCCGCGGGCACGGATCGTGCTGACCGGTTACGGCAGCCAGCTCACCGCGGGCGAGAACGCCGCGGACGTCCCGCTCGACCCCATCTGCGGGCCGGCGTACTTCACCAGCCAGGAGCGGATCGACGGCAACCGGGTGGCCGGCGCGCTCGACCTGACGCTGCGCCGGACCGCGCGACAGGCCGGTGTGACGTTCGTCAGCCCGTACACCAACTCGGTCGACCTCGACCCCGCATTCGCCGGGCATTCGCTGTGCGAGTCGGCCGAGCCCTACTACCGCGGCTTCGACGCGCTCGCCCCTGGCCAGGAGGGGCAGGAAGCGGTCCTGCACCTGAACAAGACGGGCCAGGCCACGCTGGCCGGCCTCGTCGCGCGCCGCCTCCTCTTCGGGCCGGAGGCACAGCTCGTCTGACCTCTGCACCAGGACCGTCCACTTCTACGACCGGATCATCACGGTGACCGGCTGACAGCCCGCCCGGGTTCCCACGTCGGGAGCCCGGGCGTTGTCATACCGGCACGACGGCTTCCAGGTCTGCACGGACACCGGTTGGCGCACGATCCGGTGCGAGGGTCCACCGATCGAGCTGGGCGGCCCGGATGTCCCACTGGCGGCCCGGTTTGCCGGTCAGCGGCAGGTGACCGGCAGGCCAAGGGCCTGAGAGGCTTCACGAGCGGCGGCCACGACGAGCGGGGCGTAGGTGCGCACCTTTGTGCGGTCGACGTCGAAAGCCAGGGCCGAGACGCTGATGCCACCCACCGGCACCGCGTTGTGGTCGAGGATCGCCGCGCCGATGCAGCGCGTGTGCTCCTCGTTCTCCTTGTCGTCCACGGCATAGCCGCGGTCGGCTATCAAGGTGAGGTGCGCGATCAACCTGTCCGGGTCGGTGATGGTGTGCGACGTCATCGCCTTCAGCGGCGTGCGGGTCAGGATGTCGCGCACCTCGTCCTCGGGGAGGCCGGCCAGGATCGCCTTGCCGATGGCCGTGCTGTGCAACGGGATGGAAAGACCCACACGCGACCGCATGGCGTAGGCCCGATCGCCCTGGAGTTTGTCGACGTAAACCGCCTCTTCGCCGGATCGCAGCGCGAAGTGGACAGTGTGTCCGGTGCTCGAACACAAGCGTTGCAGGACGGGCCGGACGATCTGGGTGATGCCGCTGCCCGTAGCCGCCTGGCCGGCGAGTGACATCAGGCGGACGCCGGGCAGGTACCGGTGCTCCGCATCGACGCGGACCCAGCCCAGCCCCGCGAGTTCCTGCAGAATGCGGTGGACGGTCGAGGTGGGCAGTTCCGTCTTGCGACTGATCTCGCTGATCCGGTAGCCGCTCGACAACGCTTCGAGAACGAGGACCACTTTGGTCACGGCGTTCGGCTTCGGTGCGGTGCTCAACGCGCCATCCAACCCCGTCCACCACCAGGACGTGCCCGTGCACGTAGGACACGGCCGGCCGGTGGACGGATGTCGGTCATCGGCTCCCCGAGGTCTTCCCGCCTGACGGAAAGGGCTTTCCTTCCCGAAGGATGTGAGTGAGTCTGCCGTAGCACCAGGACAGCGGCAAGGGTGAGGCAATCACCGCGTCAACGAGGAGCGGTTCGAATGCGGATCAGGTCACGGTCACTCGCATCGGCGGTCGTAGGGGTACTGGCGCTGGCCTCGGCGGCCGGTTGCGCGCCCGGGACACCGGAACAGTCGGATTCCCCGTCCGGACCGGTCGCTGTCGACTTCGGCAGCTTCAAGGGCAAGCGCATGACCTACCTGTACTTCACCGACGGGCCCGATCTCGACGCCACCAAGGCCGCCATCGGGCGGTTCGAGCAGGAGACCGGCGCCACTGTCGAGTTGCAGGTGGTTCCCTACGCCGAGCTGCAGAGGTCGTTGCAGGCACGGATCACCGGGGACACCGTGCCGGAGGTCGCGCGGGTGCAGGACTGGCACCCGTACGCCGGGGAGCTGCTCGACTTCACCGACTACTTCGGCAAGTCCTATCCCGACGAGTTCACCGACGGCGCGGTGTCGACCACGAAGGACGATGCCGGGCACATGTACGCGGTGCCGAGCGACCAGACGATCAACGGACCGTTCGTGAACGTCGACGCCTTCGCCAAGGCCGGTGTGCCGGTGCCGACCGCGACGACGAAGTGGACCTGGCCCGAGTTCGTCGAGGCGGCCGGCAAGGTCGCGGCGGCCAACAACATGCCGTCGTCGATCTCCATCGACGTGTCGGGCAACCGGCTGAGCACGGTGCTCAGCCAGTACGGCACGACGCTCATCGGCGCCGACGGGCAGGAAGGGCTGGACCCGGCGAAGGCCGAGCAGGCCCTGGGCATGGTCAACGACCTGTTGCAGCAGAACAAGATCTCCAAGGACTTCTGGCTCGGCGCCGGCACCAACTACAAGGGCGGCAACGACGCGTTCCTCGCGGGGCAGGCCCCGGTCTACCTGTCCGGCCCGTGGCAGGTCGGGGCGTTCGCCAAGTCGGCGCCGTTCAAGTGGGCCGCCGTGCCCAACCCGTGCGCGGTCGAGTGCGGTGGATTCCCCGGCTCGAAGATGATGGTGGCCTTCTCCCGCAGCAAGGAACCCACGCTCGGCGCGGCGTTCGTGCAGTGGATGAACCGCACCGACAACCAGCGGCAGATCGACCAGGCGGCGTACTGGCTGCCGACCCGCAAAGACCTCGTGGCCTCCGGCGTCCAGTACCCCACGCACAACGACGACATGAACACGTTCATCTCCCAGATCGACGCGACGCCGACGGTCGGCTTCGAGGCGATCTCCAGCCCGGCCTTCACCGGCGCGGCCCTCGCGTTGATCAAGGAGTTCGGCAAGGTCGTCGCCGGCCAGGAGAGCGTGGCCGACTGCGTGGCCAACCTCGAAAAAGAGATCGACGAGATCGTGAAGGCGTCGAAATGACCGGTCCCACGGCCACGCCGAAGCGGAGTCGGATCACCCGGCGCAAGCTGGTGCCCTACCTGTTCGTGCTGCCGAACATGGTGATCTTCGGCCTCTTCACCCTCTGGCCGGCCGTCAACGGGTTCAACATCAGTTTCTACGACAGCGGCAACGGCCGCACCTTCCGCGCCGTCGGAACCGACAACTACAACCGCATCCTCGGCAGTGACGAGTTCTGGGCCGTCGCCCGGCAGACGATCGTGTTCGTCGTCGGGTTCGTCGTCGCGAGCACCGTGCTGGCCACGGTCCTCGCACTGCTGCTGAACGGCCAGAAACGTGGCCGAGGCGCGCTGAGCGCGGCCTACTTCCTCCCCGTCGTCGTGTCGCCGGTCGTGGTCGGCCTGATCTGGAACGCCGCGCTCCAGCGCCAGACCGGCCTGGTGAACTCGGTCGTGTCCGCGCTCGGCTTCGGCCAACCCGCCTGGCTGATCGACCCGACACTGGCGCTGGTCTCCGTGATCCTGGTCGGGGTGTGGGTCCACGTCGGCTTCTACACGATGATCATGCTGTCCGGTCTGCAGTCGATCGACACGTCGATCGACGAGGCCGCCACGATCGACGGAGCGGGCGCGTGGCAGAAGATCCGGCTGATCACCCTGCCGCTGCTGCGCCCCACGACGATGGTGGTCGTCACGCTGGCCACCATCGCGGGGTTCCAGGCGTTCGACTTCATCTTCACGCTGACCGGCGGCGGCCCGGTCGGCGCGACGACGCTGATCATCCAGTACATCTACGAGAACGGCTTCACCCCGCCCATCGCCTACGGCCTGGCGAGCGCCGCCGCGGTGATCCTGTTCCTGGTGATCTTCGCCGTCACGTTCCTCAACTACCTGGTCGGTCGACGGACGGAGGCGATGTGACGGCGCGACTGGAAGAACCACCGCGGGCGGTCGCGCCACCGGCCAAGAGGTGGGCGTCGACGAGCGGCAAGACCCCGTCCGTCGGCGCGATCGCACGCACCACCGTGTTGATCGTCGGCGCGATCATCGTGGTCGCCCCGCTCGTCTGGGCCGGGCTGTCGTCGTTCAAGAGCCAGGCCGAACTGGCCGCGCAACCGCCGACCCTGTACCCGCACGACTTCACGTTCGACAACTACACCACGGGCCTGGCCGCGTTCGACTTCCCGCGCTACCTGCTCAACAGCGTGACCGTAACGGTCGCGGCGACGCTGCTCACGCTGCTGATCAACTCCATGGCCGCCTACGCCCTGGCCAAGTACAACTTCCGCGGGCGCGACCTGCTCTTCCTGATCACCCTGTCCGCGATCATGATCCCGTTGCAGGTGATCCTGCTGCCCATCTACCAGGTCGTGTCGTCGCTCGGCATGACCAATTCGCTGCTCGGCCTGATCATCCCGCCGGCAGCCACCCCCACGGGCGTTTTCCTGCTGCGCCAATACATGCTGACGCTGCCCGACGAGACCATCGAGGCGGCGCGGATCGACGGCGCCGGCGAGTTCAGGATCTTCTGGCAGGTCGTGCTGCCGTTGTGTCGACCGGCCCTGGCGGTCCTCGCGATCTTCTCGGTCATCTGGCGCTGGAACGACTTCCTGTGGCCGCTGATCGTCGCCCAGGACGAGTCGGTCCAGACGCTGCCGGTGGCGATCGCGCGGTTCGCCGGCCAGCAGGCCATCCCGTTCAGCCAGATCCTCGCGGTCTCCGTCATGTCGATCATCCCCGTCGTCATCGTCTTCTTGATCCTCCAGCGGCACATCATCTCCGGCCTGGTCAAGGGAGCCGTCAAGTGAGCAACCACGTGCCGCCGACCGCCACGACCGACCGGTCGGTCCACGCGCTCGACCGGCGGGGCCACGTCCGCGACTGGCTGACCGTGCCCGCCTGGTCGACGCCCTGCCGGGATCTGCACGAAGTGCTCGACGCCGATGGCGGCCCGTGGGGCGAACACGGCCGGTGGGTGCTGACGAACGGACCCGATGTCGCGCCCCTCAAACGGCGGCTCTACGAGCGCCACCCACTCGCGCTCGACCAGCCGCTGCCCGAAGTCCTGGAAGACTCCGCGTTCTCGTGGCGGCCGACCGTGGGCGGCGAGTCACGGCGGGCCGCCTGGCAGCGGCGGCACACCGGCGCCGACGGGCTCCTCGACTGGAGCGAGTTCTGCTTCACCCCGGAGTACCGGCACGCGATCGCGGCCACGGTGTTCGAAGTGGACCAAGCCGAGTACCGCACCTTGGAGGTCGGCTGCACCGGACCCGTTGCCCTGCTGGTCAACGGCGAACTCGTCGCGTCGGCCGACGACTTCACCTACATGGAGCCCCACCGGACACGAACCCGCGTCCGGCTCCGCTCCGGCCTGACCGCCGTCCACCTCGTCACGTGGCAGGTCGCCTTCCGGGAATGCCGGCACGTGGCGAGCCTGCGCGTGGAAGGGCTGCCGGTCCGGGTGGTGATCCCCTCCCCCGGTGCGGACGAGCACCGCTCCGCCGCGGCGGAGCACCTGCTCGACGCCGTCGGGCTCACCCCGTGGGCAACCACCGACAACGCCGTCACACTCACCGGACCGGCCGGCGCCCGCTACCTCGTGGGTGTGAACGGCGACGTTCCCCGCGAGGTGGTGCTGGCCGGAGGCAGCGCCCGGCTGGAGCTACCCGGCGCGCCGGGCGGGAAACCGGCCGACGCGACGGACACGACGGCTTCCATGCTCGCCACCGGCGAGACCGTGCTGACCTTGCGGGCCGACGACCCGGCGGCCCCCGTCGTCCGACAGCTCCGCGCCGCACGCGTGCCCGCCGTCCACCGCGAGACGCCGGACGGCTCCGAGCAGGCGGTGTGGCGCGAGGAGCTGTTGCGCCACGTCGCCGGCGGCGTTGCGGGAGTGGCCCGCGCGCTCGCCCGGCACGCCATCGCCACTGGGACGAAACTGCACGACGACGACCTCGCTCCGCCGGTCGGGATGATCGACTCGCGGTCGGATTGCGCCGACTTCGAGGCCGTCGGCCTCGTCCACCTGTGGCGGCGGCTCGGCGACGACGCGTGGTCGCCGGCCCAGCGCGACCGGGTGCGCCGGTCGCTGCTCGGCTTCAAGTACTGGATCGACCAGCCCGGCCTCGACGCGATGTGCTACTTCACCGAGAACCACCAGTTCGTGTGGCACACGGCGGAGACGCTCGTCGGCGAACTGTTCCCGGACGATCGCTTCACCAACACCGGGTGGACCGGTGAGCGGCACGCCGAGCACGGACGCCGGCAGGCCGAGGAGTGGATGCGGCGCAAGCTCGCCGGCGGGTTCAGCGAGTTCGACTCCAACGCCTACCTCGCCATCGATTCGCTCGCCCTCGTCTCCTGGATCGAGTTCGCCCGCGACGACCGGATGCGGCGGCTCGCCGAGGCGTTGCTGGACAAGGTGTTGTTCACCCTGGCCGCCAACTCGTGGCGGGGCGTGCACGGTGCGGCCCACGGACGTTCCTACGTGCCCACCCTGCGCTCGTCCCGATTCGAGGAGACCGCGCCGATCATGTGGGCGCTGTGGGGCACGGGAGCCCTGAACTCCGCGGTGCTGCCCGCCACGGCGTTGGCGACCGCCACGCACTACCGCATGCCCGACCTCGTCCGGGCGGTCGCGACCGAACCACCCGACGAGTGGGACGGCCGGCAGGTGTACCGCGGCGGCTACCGCCTCCACCACGACCTGCTGGAGCGGCCTTACGGGTCGGATCTGCGGGTCTGGCGGACGCCGGACGCGATGCTCTCCAGCGTTCAGGACTACCGCTCAGGACTGCCCGGCCTCCAGGAACACGTCTGGGGCGCCACCCTCGCTCCCGAGGTGCAGGTCTTCGCCACCCACCCGGCCGCCGACAGCACCTCGTCGTCCGCCCGGCCCAACGCCTGGGCCGGGCATCGCGTGCTGCCACGGGTCCACCAGCACCGGGACACCGTGCTCGCCCTGCACCGCATACCCGAGCACGACTGGTTCGGCTCGACCCACCTGTGGTTCCCCACGCCCCACATGGACAGGTGGGCGACCCGCGGGCCGTGGCTGGCGGGGTGCGTCGGCAACGGGTTCGTCGCGGTCGCCACGGCCGGCGGGTTCCGCCCGCGGCGAACGGGCGACGAGGCCGGCCAGTCCTGGCTGCCGGTCGGCGACGGCCTGGCCTACGTCGCCACGGTGGGGCGAGCCGCGACCGACGGCTCGTTCGACCACTTCCTGGCCTCGCTGGCCGATCCGGAGTTCGCGCCCGACTCGGTGTCGTGGCGGGCCCGCGACGGACGGGTGCTCGCACTGGCGTGGCCCGGCGCGTTCACCGTCGACGGTGCCCACGACGGCGAGCCGGCCGACCCGCCGCACCTGGACAACCCGGCGGCCCGCGTCCCCTTCAGCGCCGAGCGGTTCGACGCCGCCTGGCGGGGTCACCGGCTCGTACTCGATCTCCGCAACGGCCGCCGCGTCGAACCGACGAGCCGCGTGCCCGAGCAGACGGCGGAGGGAGCCGACCACATCGGCTAACGGACGTGTTCGACCCACGTCCATGTTGGCACTGACCGGACCGTGCACACAGCCGCCGAACAGCGCAGTCGCCCGTACGACATCCAGGACCCTCGCGACCGAGTGATTCTTTGCGGGTGCGGAAAAGGGGTGGACGCTTGGGCGTCCACCCCTTCCCACTGTCCGGCTTGGTCAGCTGGTCAGGCGGAACGTGGCGTCGTTGCGCGCGGTCGCGGTGGTGATCGGGTCGAGCTTGAGCTGGTAGGCGTAGTGGCGGATGTAGCGGTCGGGGAAGTTGTAGGACTGGAAGGAACTCCACGTCGAGGACGCCAACCCGGCGACTTGGCGGAACGTGGCGTCGGCCTGGAACTGCGTGGTGCCGTCGTAGGACGCGAGCACGAAGTCGTTGTTGACGTGCCGCAGGTAGTAGCCGGGGTAGTTGACCGACTCGAACGACACCGCCGAGGAGTCGGCCAGGCCGGGCATGATCCGGAACTGGGAGTCCTGGAGCGGGCTGACGTTCGGGTCGATGCGCACGTCGAAGTTGGCGTGGCGCACGTAGCGGTCCTGGAAGTTGAACGACTGCAGGCGGTTGACCGGCCTGGTCACGCCCCACTTGGCCAGCACGCGGCTCTCCTCGGCGGCGGTCAGGCTCATGATCCCGCCGTGGCGCTTGCGGGTGCCGCCGAGCGCGTAGTCCGACACCGTGCGGAAGTTGCTCGTGCTGCCGAGGTTGGTCGACGTCAGCGGCATGTAGCCGCGGCCGGTGGCGTACTGGTCCAGCCACAGGCCCCATTCGTTGCGGCCGTTGAACGGCATCCACATCGGGCCCTCGACCACGTTGCCGCCGGTCGCCCCGTTGGAGATGCCCATGTGGGACAGGTCGCCGATCCGCGTCCACGAGCCGAGGATCGAGTTGCTGCCCTCGATGGTGATCTGCCCGTCGGCGGACGCGCGGTAGTAGCGGAAACCGCCGACGCTGGTGGGCGACTCCACGATCTGGGTGTCGATGATGCCCTGGCCCGCGCCCCGGTCGATGTAGAGGGTCGGCGCGGTGACCGTGCGGAAGTCCGTGGTCCGCGAGTAGTAGATGCGGTGCTTCTTGACGCCGTTGAGGGTCGCGTTCGTCGCCCAGTAGATGACGTAGTCACCGGTCGCGGGGTCGAAGATCGCCTCCGGAGCCCACGCGTCACCCGCGCCGGAGATCGCGCCGGCCACGTTCAGCAGGCGCGGCGCGGACCAGTTCACCAGGTCCGTGGACTCCCAGACGACGAGCTGGGTGCTGCCCCGGTTGGCCGCGTCGCTCCACGACGTGCCGTTCGCGATGCGCAGGTCGGTGGCGATGATCCAGAACTTGTCGCTGTTGGGCGAGCGGACGATCGCCGGGTCGCGCACCCCGCGGGTGCCCACGGTGGACAGCAGGACGGGAGCGCCGTTGTTCAGGTCGTTCCAGTGCAGGCCGTCGCGGCTGTGGGCGAGGTAGATCTGCTCGCCGGTCGTGCTCTCCCCGGTGAAGTGAGCCATCAGGTAGCCGGTGAACGGGTCCGCTGCGGACGCCCGGTCCACTGCGAACAGGACCTGGGCGCTGATCAGCAGGACCATCGCACCCAGCATCGCGCCGATCCGCGACAGTGTTCGTTGCACGGTTTCTTCTCCTCGGATCAGAGGGTGGGGACGACCGGGGCGATGGTGCCGTCGGCGTTGAACGTCATGCGGTCGACGGTGACCTCGCGGTTGGTGCCGTTGCCACCTGGCACGGCGAACCGGTGGTAGGCGATGTGCCAGGTGTCGGTGCCGGGCGCCTGGACCACCGAGTGGTGGCCGGTGCCCTTGATGCCCAGCTCCAGCCGCTTCTGGAGGATCACGCCGCGTTTGGTCCACGGTCCGAGCGGTGACGGGCCGGTCGCGTAGGCGACCTGGTAGTTCTCGTCGCGGGTGTCGTTCTCGGACCACATGAAGTAGTAGGTGCCGTTGCGCTTGATCACGAACGACGCCTCGCGGTAGCCCGTCGTGGTGATCGTGCGCACCGCCGCCGGGTCGAACGAGACCATGTCGGCGTTCAGCGGCACGACGTGCGCGGACCCGTTGCCCCAGTACAGGTAGGACTGCCCGTTGTCGTCGGTGAACACCATCGGGTCGATGGCCTGTCCCGGGTACGCGCCCGCCCGGATCAACGGCCTGCCCAGGGCGTCGCGGAACGGCCCGGTGGGCGAGTCGGACACGGCGACGCCGAGGTGCTTGGCCGTGTCGCCGGATGCCGCGCCGCCGCTGAAGTACAGGTAGTAGCGCCCGTTCTTGGCAACCACCGCCGGCGCCCACGCCGAGTTGTCCGCCCAGGACACGTCCGGCCCGTGGTCCAGGATCACGCCGTGGTCGGTCCAGTTGACCAGGTCGGTGGAGGAGAACGCCTTGTAGTGGGGTGCGGACCAGCTCGCGTAGCCGTCCGTCGTGGGGTACAGGTAGTACCGGCCGTTGAAATTCGCGATGTGCGGGTCGGCGAACAGGCCGGGGATGACCGGCCCCTTGGTGGTCTTCGGGGTCCACGGGGCGGTCAACCGGAACGAGCTGTCGGCGCGGAACGCCGCGGTGTCCTGGAAGGCGTCCACCCACAGCTCGAAGTTGCGGTGCCGCAGCCGCCGGTCCGGGAGGTTGAACGACACCAGCGACACCGAGCCCGTCACCGAACCGGCGACCGCGCAGAACGTCGCGTCCCCGCGGAACGTCGCCGCGCCCGTGTTGGCCTCCAGGCGCACGCGGTAGTCCCGGTGCCGCAGGAACATCCCGTTGGCCGCCTGGAACGAGTAGCACGACGGCGACGCCAGCCCGGACACGACGGTGAACGTGGCGTCCGACTTGATCTGCGCCGAACTGCCGGAGGTCACGGCGGCGAGCCCGCCCAGGTAGTCGGCGTGCCGGACGAACCGACCCGGGTAGTTCACCGCCTCCAACGACCGCGCCCCGGTGGGCAACGTGTCCGCGGACGCCGGGATGACGGGCAGGGAGAGCGTCGAGGCGAAGACGAGGGACGACACCACGAGAGCGCGTGCTCGTCGTTTCATGAAGTGCTCCGATCTGCGGTGGTCGGGGCGATGCGACGTGTGCCGGTGCGTCACGGCGGGCTGCCGGTCGCGCTGGGCGACTGCGGACAACTCAGCTCAGATCTAACAAGTGAGCGCTAACATCACGGGCTGTGACGGGCTCCCACGGCGCGCACCTGCACTGCGTTTAACCCACTCAGCGCAAAGATCCGCTCTATAGCGATCAGCGATAACGTCATGCCGTGGACTCCTCGCGCCGCTGCGGGTCCGCAAGATTATGCGTGTTGTTCGCGTTAACATCAAGTGTCGAACTACAACGGCCCGGTCGCCGGGCTCAGGGCGGTCGGGGCGTCGTGCTGTGCGCGCACAGGTGGCGTGCGAACGCCTCGGCAGCTCGGACACTCCACTGTGGTGTGACGGGGTCCGGTGATCGGCCTAAAACCCGTGACCTCATGTGACCCGGTCGGGTGGTGTAACGCCCGACCGAAGGACTTGACAGGGCTCACCGGCTAGCCGGTCACCTGAGCGGGCATCCGGTGCTCCGATGCCCCGACGCGGACGTGCCGGACGGTCCGGCAGCACGTGGGGGCGAACATGGGAGGGATGACCCGATGTCGGTCGTGTGCCGCACAGAGAAGTCCCACACAACGAAACGCGGCCCGAAGGCGGTCCGTGCGATCGTGGTCGCCTGCACGGCGTTCGCCGCCTCCGCGCTCTCGTCGCTCGCCGCAGCCCCGGCCCACGCCGATCCCGGGATCTGCATCGACCACGTGACGGAGAACGGCCACGAGGCGACCGACGCGGTGCTCCGGGCGTGCAAGATCGCCAAGACGGGCAAGCGGGCGGATGTCCGGGAGTGTCGCCGGATCCTGGACGGCGAGGGTGTGTCCGCCGACGTCGCGAAGCATGCGTGCCGGATCGCCTCGTACCCGGAGGAGACATCGTCATGACGTCGGTGGCCACGTGGTGCGCAGGCCGCCTGCGGGTGATCTTCCGACTCCGTGTCGCGGACGGCGCGGAAGAGCGGTTTATGGCCGCTTACCTGGGTATCCGACACCAAGTGTCGCAAGTGGATGGTTACCTCGGTGATCAGCTGTGCCAGTCGGAGGACGACCCCGCCGACTGGGTGATCACCAGCGAGTGGTCGAGCCCGGCGCACTTCCACGAGTGGGAGGCGAGCGCCGGCCACCGCGCACTCGCGGCGCCTCTGATGGCGTGCGTGACGGCCCGGGAGTCGCTGCGTTACCACGTCCGCCTCGCCACAGCGGCGGAGCCGGTGTCGATGTCGAACGAGGACTGGTTGGAGGCGAAGTCGTGAACCGCTATGCGTTGACGTTCAGGGTGCGGCCGGGATCAGAGTCCGCGGTGGCCGAGATCCTGTCCGATTACTCCGCGCCGCCCGCGGGTCGGCCGGAGGCCGCGCGCCCTCTGCTGGACCGGACGTCGGTCTTCATGGCCGGGCCGGTCGTCGTGCGGGTCGTGGACATCACCTGCCCACCCGCGGAGGCGATCCGGCACCTGGCCGGGCAGCCGCAGATCCGGGCGGTGGAGGAGCAGCTGCGCCCGCACCTCGTCGAGGACCGCGACCTGTCCGACGACGCGAGTCGCCGGCGTTTCCTGGCCACCTCGGTGATGCGGGTCGTGGCCTCCCGGAACGGGCACTCCGGTCACCTGCCCCGCACCGCCGCGCTCTACCAGGCGTTGCCGCGACAGGGCGGCGAGGTGGCCCGCCTGCTCGCCGCCGAGGGTGCGGCTCCCGGTTGTGGCACAACGGTGTTCCGGCGCCGCGACTTGGTGGTGCACCTGGTGGAGTCGTCCGGCGTGCCGCCGGCCGTGCCGCAGGCGGGCCTGCTCGCCCCGCACGTCCGGCTCGCGCGCCCGATGACGTTGGTGACCGATCGTGTAGTGGGGGCGATGGCATGACGAGCCAACTGCACCGGGTGGTGAGCCCGGACGACGCCGCACCCAACCTGGCGCGCGGCGGGGACATCCGGGTCCTGCTGAGCCCGACGACCGTCGGCGCGACCGGCGGATTCCTCGGCGTGGTGCTGCTGGAGCCCGGCGAGCGGGTGAACGAGCACTACCACCCGTACTCCGAGGAGTTCCTGTACGTCGTCGAGGGCGAGGTCGTGGTGGACCTCGACGACGTACCGCACGAGGTGCGCGCGGACCAGGCGCTCCTGGTCCCGATCGGGGTCCGCCACCGAGTGCGCAACACCGGCTCCGGGCCCGCCCGCGTGGTGTTCCAGCTGTGCCCGCTCGCGCCCCGGCCCGAACTGGGGCACGTCGACACGGAGCGGACGCCATGACGCGCCGGGTGGCCGTGACCGGCCTGGGGGTGGTGGCCCCGGGCGGCAACGGGACGAAGGCGTTCTGGGAGCTGCTGACCGCGGGACGCACCGCCACCCGGCCGATCAGCCTGTTCGACGCGGCGGGGTTCCGGTCGAGGATCGCCGCCGAGTGCGATTTCGATCCGGCGGAGGCGGGGCTCACCGCGGCCGAGGTCGCCCGCATGGACCGGTACGTCCAGTTCGCCGCCGTCGCCGCGGACGAGGCGTGGCAGCAGGCCGAGATGGACCTCGCGGACCCGTGGCGGTTGGGCGTGTGCACGGGTTCGGCGGTCGGCGCCACGACGCTCCTGGAGCGGGACTACGCGGTCACCTCGAACGCCGGCGCCGACTGGCTGGTCGACGCGCGGTTGGCGTCGCCGTTCCTGCACCGCGCCCTGTCACCGGCCGCGTTGGCCGCCGAGGTCGCCGACCGGGTCGGCGCACGCGGGCCCGTGCGCACGGTGTCCACCGGCTGCACGGCCGGACTGGACGCGGTGGGCCACGCCGCGCGCCTCATCGAGGAGGACCGGGCGGACGTGGTGGTCGCGGGCGCGGCCGAGTCCCCGATCTCGCCGATCGCGGTGGCCTGCTTCGACGCCATCCGCGCCACGTCCGCGCGCAACGACGATCCCGCGCACGCCGCCCGCCCGTTCGACCTCGACCGGGACGGGTTCGTGCTCGGCGAGGGCGCCGCGGTGCTGGTGCTGGAGGAGTGGGAGCACGCCCGCCGCCGGGGCGCGGTGGTGCTGGCCGAGGTGGCGGGCTTCGCCACCCGCAGCAACGCCCACCACATGACCGGCCTGACCGCGGAGGGCGTCGAGATGGCCGAGGCGGTGCGGCGGGCCATGGACCAGGCCCGGCTGGGACCCGACGACGTGGACTACGTCAACGCGCACGGGTCCGGCACCCGGCAGAACGACCGGCACGAGACCGCCGCGTTCCGGCGGGTGCTCGGTGCGCGGGCGTACGAGGTGCCGGTCAGCTCGATCAAGTCGATGATCGGCCACTCGCTCGGCGCCATCGGCTCCATCGAACTGGCGGCCTGCGTGCTGGCGCTCACGGAGGGCGTCGTTCCGCCGACCGCCAACCTGGACACGCCCGACCCGGAGTGCGACCTGGACTACGTGCCGCACACCGCCAGGGAACGGGACCTGCGCGCGGTGCTGTCGGTCGGCAGCGGCTTCGGCGGGTTCCAGTCCGCGGTGGTGCTGACCCGTGCGAGGCGGTCATGAGCCCCGTCGTCACCGGCCTCGGTGTGATCGCTCCGAGCGGTATCGGGGTCGGTGATTTCTGGCCCGCCGTGCGGGACGGGCACGTGGCCCTGGGGCCGGTGAGCCGGTTCGAGCCCAACCCCTATCCGGTGGTCGTCACCGGTGAGGTGAGCGAGTTCGAGCCCGAGGGGTGGATCGACCCGCGGATCACCGTGCAGACCGACCGGTTCACCCACTTCGCGCTCGCCGCGGCGGGCATGGCGCTGCGTGACGCCGAACTCGACCCGAGGACCGTGCCGCCGTTCGAGTTCGGCGTGGTGACGGCGAGCTACTCGGGCGGCGTGGAGTTCGGCCAACGGGAGATCGAGCGGCTGTGGAAGGACGGGCCCGAGCACGTCGGCCCCTACCAGTCGATCGCGTGGTTCTACGCCGCCTGCACCGGCCAGATCTCCATCGGCAACGGCCTGCGCGGGCCGTCGGGCGTTCTCGTGGCGGACGAGGCGGGCGGTCTCGACGCCATCGCGGCCGCAGCCGGTGAGCTGCGCCGGGGCGCCAAGGCGATGCTCGTGGGCGGCGCGGAAGCCCCGTTCTGCCCGTACTCGATGTGCTGCCAGCTCGGGCTCGGCCTGCTGAGCACAGGCGAGGACCCGACCACCGCGTACCTGCCGTTCAGCTACCGTGCCAACGGTTTCACACCGGCCGAGGGCGGCGCGATGCTCGTGGTCGAGGACGAGGAGGCCGCACGCGCGCGCGGTGTCGACGTACGGGCCGTTGTCGCGGGCCACTGCGCCACCTACACGGGCACGCAGCGCTTCGACCGGTCGGCGGAAGGGCTGCTGCGCGCGGCCGAGGGCGCGTTGGCCGAGGCCGGCGTCGACGCCGCCGACGTGGACGTGGTCTTCCTCGACGCGTTGGCCGACCGACGCGCCGACGCCGCCGAAGCCGAGGCCGTGCGCCGGCTGTTCGGCGACCGGGCTGACCGGGTGCCGGCGACCGCGCCGAAGGCCGGGTACGGGCGCTGCTACTCCGGCGCGGCCGTGCTCGACGTCGCCACCGCGGTCCTGGCCATCGAGCACGGCACCGTGCCGCCGACACCGGGCGTCCGCGACTGCCGGTTCGACCTCGACCTCGACCTCGTCACCGGAGCCGCCCGCGCGGCCGACATCCGCACCGCCCTGGTCCTGTCCCGCGGTCAGCACGGCGGGAACTCGGCGCTGGTCCTCCGGCGCCCGGAACCGATCCAAGGAGGCAACTGACGTGGACGCACACCTTTCCCCCAACGACCTGGCGGCGCTGATCAGCCGCTGCACCGGCGTCACCGTGACCGGTGAGCAGGTCACCGACTCGGACCGCACCTTCGACGACCTCGGCGTGGACTCCCTCGGCCTGATGGGGGTCCTGGCGGAGCTGCAACGCAACCACGGCATGTCCCGCGACGTCGACATGCAGCCGGACCAGTCGCCGCTGGAGCTGCTCAACCTCGTGTCCGGGAGGGCGTGAGATGACCGGGCACACCGACAACGAGATCGTCATCGCGGCGCCGATGGACCTGGTGTGGGAGCGCACCAACGACGTCGAGAGCTGGCCGGACCTGTTCAGCGAGTACGCGTCGGCGCAGGTGCTGGAACGCGACGGGAACCGCGTCGTCTTCAAGCTCACCATGCACCCGGACGCGGACGGCAACGTGTGGTCCTGGGTGTCCGAGCGCGTCGCCGACCCCACCACCAGGACGGTCACCGCGCGGCGGGTCACCACGGGCCCGTTCGAGCGGATGGACATCCGGTGGACCTATGAGCAGGTCGACGGGGGTGTGCGGATGCGCTGGGTGCAGGACTTCGCGATGAAGCCGGACGCACCCGTGGACGACGCCGCCATGACCCGGCGCATCAACGACAACAGCCGCGTCCAGATGTCACTGATCAAGCAGAAGGTCGAGGAGTTCGCGTGCACCGCACCCTGATCGTCGCCCGGATGGTCCCGGACGCCGCCGCGGAGATCGCGGCGGTGTTCGCGGACTCGGACCGCCACCCGGACCTGGTCACCGCGATCGGGGTGCGGTCGCGCAGCCTGTTCCAGTTCGGCGACCTGTACCTGCACCTGGTCGAGGGCGACCGGCCACTCGACGAGGCGGTGGCCGAACACCGCCACAACCCGCGGTTCAGCCGGATCAGCGAGGACCTGCGCCCGTTCGTGACCCCCTACGACCCTGAGGTGTGGCGTGAACCGAAGGACGCGATGGCACACGAGTTCTACCGGTGGGAACGTCATGGCTGAACACATTCCAACCGGTGGGCCGCACATCCCGGTGCTGATCGCCGGCGGTGGCGTGACCGGCCTGTCCGCCGCGGTGTTCCTCGCCTGGTACGGCGTGCCGACGCTGCTGGTGGAACGCCACCGCGAGCCGTTGTCCGACCCCAGGGCACGCGCGCTCAACCCGCGCACCATGGAGCTCTACCGCGCCGTGGACTTGGAGGACGCCATCCGGGAGGTGCGGTCGCCGATCGCCGACCACGGCGTGGTCGCGCACGCCGAGACCCTGGTCGGCCCGGAACTCGTGCGGCTGCCCAACCGCCTGGTCGCCGACACCGGCGCGCTCAGCCCGTGCGGGTGGGCGGCCATCGACCAGAACCAGCTCGAACCGCTGCTGCGCGACCGCGCCGTCTCGGCCGGGGTGGATGTGCGTTACGACACCGAGGTCGTGGCGGTGGACGACGGACCGGACGGCGTCGTCGCGCTGCTGCGCTCCCACCGCACCGGGCACGAACAACCGGTGCGCGCCGATTACCTCGTCGCGGCCGATGGAGCGCACAGCCCGGTCCGTCGCATGCTCGGCATCGGGCAGGACGGTTCGGGGACACTCGCGCGCAAGGTGAACGTCTACTTCGACGCCGACCTGCATGAACCGTTGCGGGAGCGGAAGATCGTCGCGTTGACCCTGCGCAACCCCGCCGTGCACGGCTTTCTCACGTCGATCGACGGCGTGAAGCGCTGGCGGTTCGCCATCTCCCTCGAACCCGGTGAGGACGCGGCGGCCTTCACCGAGACCCGATGCGTCCGACTGGTCCGGGCGGCCATCGGGATGGACGACCTGCCGATCGTCATCGACCGGGTGTCCGACACGCCGTGGGAGATCACCGGCCACGTCACCCACCGGATGTGCGCCGACCGCGTCCTGGTGGCGGGCGACGCCGCCCACGCGATGCCGCCTGTCGGCACGTTCGGCGTGGCGACGGGTGTGCAGGACGCGTTCAACCTGGCGTGGAAGATCGCCCTGCACCACCGGGGTCTGGCCGGGCCCGGACTGCCCGCCAGCTACGAGGCCGAACGCCTGCCCGTCGCCCAGCACACGACCCGGTTGACCGTGGAGCGGTACGGCTTGGTCAACGGCGGCCCCGGCGATGCCCGCGAAAGCGCCGTGCGCCAACGGATGACGATGTTCGGCTACACCTACCCCGCAGGCGCCTTCGTGCCCGAAGACGTCACGCCGCACCTGGTCGAGGACCCGGATCACCCGTCCGGCGCGCCGGGAACCCGTGCGCCTCACGTTCCGTTGGAGCACAACGGCATCCTCACGTCACCCGTCGACATGATGGGGCGGGGATTCGTGCTCCTGACCGGCTCCGCAGGCTGGGACCGGGCCACAGCCGAGGTCGCCGACCGGTCCGGCGTCCGCATCGACCACTGCCGGATCGGTCGGTCGTTGCGCGACACCACAGGCACGTTCGCCCGCCGCTACGGGATCACCGACGACGGCGCCGTGCTGATCCGGCCGGACGGTTTCATCGCCTGGCGCACCAGAACCGCCGACACCGACGCCCTCGCCGAGGCCGTCGACCGCGTGCTGTTCCGCTGATCACGACCTGCGAGACCCGCCGGCACGGGCACGCGGACGCACGCCGTCGACTGTGGTCAGGTCACCGGTGTGCCGTCGCTCGACACCACCACGACCGGGCAGGACGCATGCTTCAGGCAGTGCACGATCACGGATCCGACGACCGTCTCCCCACCCCGGCGGTACCCGTGGAGACCCAACACCAGGCTGTCGGCCTGTTCCGCCAGTTTCACCAGAGCCGGACCTGGTTCGCCGTCGAGCACGGACTGCTCCACACGTACACCCTCACGCGGACTGATCCGCGCGATGGCGTCGCGCATGACGCGCAGGCGGGTGCTGTGGAAGACATCCGCGCTGCCGTACGGAGTCCTCATACCGCACACCGACACCGCCACCACAGTCCCCCCGTCTCGCACTTGGCACATGGCCCACTCCAGTGCTGCGGCACTTGCCCGTGAGTTGTCCATACCGACGACGATCTGGTTGGCCTCCACTGCGCGTCTCCCTCCGCACGCTGTCCCGGAGCGGCTATGCGCCGGGTCCGGCCTTTCCTGGCATGTGAAGATCGTCGAACAGCCACCCATTCCTGTCGAGAGGCCATCGGCAGCTTTTACGCCTTTTTTACGCCATTTCCACGGGTCAAGGCAAAGGCCGATTTACTCGACCTTTAATACACCCTGACTTCAATTGAAATTGTGGGACAATTCGGTCCAAGCGGATGGCCGGACGGATGCGGAAGATCACCTCGACTGATCGCCGACCGGCGCAGCTGAATCGTCCGTGATCCAACGGGCGAGGGGCAACCGGTGGCGTTCACCGTGCCCGCCTGACCGCGACCCGGGAGGCCTGGAAGCGCGGTCAGGCGGCGAACGGGTTCAGGCGTACTCGGGAAGCGCGCGGGCCACGTCATGCGGTGACGGCATGGCGGCCACCTCCTCGGCCATCGCCCTGGCCGCGCCGAGCACGGCCTCGTCGGTCAGCAGGCGGCGCGCCTTGGTCGCGATCACCTCGGCGGTGATCTCCGCGGCGAGCACTTGGTCGCCGAGCCCGGCCGCGGTCACCACCTCGGCGTTGCTGAACTGGTCGGCACCCTGCGGTAGGACCAGGTGCGGCACGCCCGTGGCGAACGCGCCCATCATGGCGCCGGCGCCGCCGTGGTGCACCACGAGGTCCACGTGCGGCAGGAGGTCGGCCTGCGGCAACCACGGCCGCACGACCACGTTGTCCGGCACGTCGCCCAGCGCGCCCACCGCGACGCTCGGACCGCTGGACACGAGTACCTTCGCATCCAGCGTGGCCAACCCCGCGATGGCGGTGCGCAGCACACCCGCGTCACCGAACGCCGTGCCCAACGTGAGGTATACCAACGGCTCTCGGTGTTCGCGCACCCACGACGGCAGCTCACCGGGCTCGGAGAACGGCACCGGCCGCAGCGGGATGATGTCGGTCGGCGAGACCGGGAACTCCGGGTCCTGCACCGACGGCGGGCAGATGTCGAGGTAGGGGTTGCCGAGCGGCATGAGGTCGCCGTCGGGCAGGTCGACGCCGAGATCCGCGGCGACCTCGGCCAGGTTTCCGCGCAAGGCCTCGGGAGGTCCTGTGGGCCGCCACATCCGGCCGAACGAGTGGCATACCGCAGGCACGCCCGCGACCTTCGCGGCCAGCCCCGCGCCGGGGTTGGCAAGCTCGTGCACGACCAGGTCGGGCTTGCGGTCGACGATGATGGGCGCCAGGTCCGCGGCGTAGCTGCGCGGCAGGATCGAGCCGAACACCTTCGAGACCCGCTCAGGCCGGAAATCGGGCGCCTTCCGGGCCGCGGGCCCCGCGTTGGCCAGTTCGAACGCCGCGAGCATGTCCATGCCGCCGGCGACGTGGTCGATGCCGTACGTGGTCACGGCGCGCGCGAACGGGGCCGTGGTCACGAACGTGACGTCGTGGCCCACCTCGCGGGCGGCGATCACGAGCGGCAGGAGGGGGTAGGTGTGTCCGTATGAGCCCAGGCTTGAGAAGAGGATTCGCACCGGGAAGAACGTAGCGAGTTCTTTTTCCACGGAAGGTGAATTTCGCTCGGTTCCTGCGGGCGGGACTGACGTCACTTCGGGTTGGCGGGCGAGACGGGTGCGGTACGGGATGTCCAAGCGCACCAACTGTCCGAGCCGCCGCGGACGATCACGGGATCACCGTGTGCCTGGCCAGTGCCAGCGTGAGTTCGAGGACCCGCTCTGGCGAGGTGAGATCGCCGAACAGGTCCCGCAGTTGACCCATCCGGTACCGCACGGTCTGCGGGTGCACGAACAGCGACGCCGCCACCTCATCCCGCCGCCCGTGGTGCAGCAGCCACGCCCGCAGCGTCTCCTCCAGCCGCCGCGCGGTCGCCGGCCGCTGATCGCGCAACGGCGCCAGCACTCGTGCACGGAGATCGGCGTAAGCCTCCGCGTCGGCGTTGAGCACCAGGTCGACCAAGCACTGCTCGGTGTCGAGGGTGCCCGCGGACAACGCACGGGCCCGCATGGCCCGGGCGAACGACGACGCCACCCGCGTCCACGGCCGGGCCGGGCCGACTACGGCGGAACGGTCCGCCAGCAGTCGCAGCACGTGCCCGCGGTCCGCGTCCGGCACCAGGAGCACGGCCGTCGAGTCCTGCAGATCCTCCAGCAGCAACGTGCGGGGGTCGAGCAGCCGATGCGCCGAGCGGGCTTGTGCGGACGGCAGCAACACGGCCGTCAGAGAACCGGGAGGCGTCCAGCCCGCCCGTTCGGCACCCACGAGCAACACGTCCTCGCCCGCGCCCGCGATCAGGTCACGGCAGAGCCGCTCCAGGTAGCGCTCCCGCGCCCGGCCTCGGATGGCCAGTTCGTCGGCGTGCCCGGCGGCGCTGGCCGCGGACAGCTCGTCGATGTAGGCGAAGAGCAGCTCGGCGAACTTGGCGAGCCCTTCGGCGGGCAGACCGGACGACACGGCTCCGGCGGCGAGACCTCGCCACGCCACTCGCGCACCGACCCGGTAGGCGCTGAGCAAGGCATCCATCGGGCGGCTGTCGCGCACTTCGCCGCGGCCCAGCTCGTAGGCGGCCTCGGTGGCGACCTCCTGGGTGTCCGCGCCGTCCGCCACGTCCAGGAAGTGGCCCAGCGCGGTGCGCACGGCGCGGCGGATCGTGCCGCCCATCCGGCCCGACAGCGCGCCCTCGTAACTGGGCACCTCGTCGATCACCGCCTGGACCACCTCGTTGGCCGTGACCGGCAGCAACGCCCGCAGCGTCATGATCGTGGCGTGGTCGAGGCCGAGCTCGGCGGCACCTTCGACAGCACGGCTCATTTGTTCTCCCAGTACAAATTCGAGAGCAGATTTCACGTCGTACGGTCAGGACTTTACGTGTGAAGCCACATCATGCTGGACACATGACAAGCGTCGCCCTCCGCACCAGGGCGTTGAGGCTGCTGGAGATGGTCACGACGCCGCTGCTGCCGTCGGACTACCTGGACCTGGTCGACCCGCTACGCGCGGGTGCCGCCCTGCGTGGACGCATCGAGGCGATCCACCCCGAAACCAGCGACGCGGCCACCGTCGTGATCAAGCCCGGCCGCGGCTGGAAGGGCCACGTCGCCGGGCAGTACGTCCGGGTCGGAGTGGACGTCGACGGCGTGCGGCTGTGGCGGGCCTACTCCGTCACCTCGCCCACGAACCGGGCCGACGGCCGCATCACGATCACCGTGAAGGCGATGCCGGACGGCAAGGTCAGCAACCACCTGGTCCGCCGGGCCAAGCCGGGCACGGTCATCCAGCTCCACCAGGCCGACGGCGACTTCGTGCTGCCCGCGATCAGGCCCGCGAAGGTGCTCTACCTGACGGCCGGCAGCGGCATCACGCCCGCGATGGGCATGGTGCGCGAAGCCGAGCTCGCCGACGTGGTCATGCTGCACTCCGCGCCGACCGAAGCCGACGTCATCTTCCGCAACGACCTGCACGACCTGGCCGCCGACAAGGCGCTCCGGTTGATCGAGTTGCACACCGACACCGACGGCATGCTCGACATCGCCCGCCTCGACGAGCACGTGCCCGACTGGGCCGAGCGCGAGACCTGGGCGTGCGGCCCTGCGGGCATGCTCGACGCCGCCGAGGAGCACTGGGCGCGGCACGGCATCGCCGACCGCCTGCACACCGAGCGATTCCGCCCCAACGTGCTGGTGACAGGCGAGGGCGGTGCGGTCACGTTCACCGCCACCGACAGGACCGTCGAGGCCGACGGGTCCACGCCGCTGCTCGACGTCGGCGAACAGGCGGGCGTGCTGATGCCGTCCGGCTGCCGCATGGGCATCTGCTTCGGCTGCGTCACGCCACTGCGCGCGGGCGCCGTCCGTGACCTGCGCACGGGCGAGGTCATCACGGCCGAGCCCGGCGTCCTCATCCAGACCTGCGTGTCCGCCGCGGCGGGCGCCTGCGAGATCGAACGCTAGGAAGCGAGCAGCATGACCGCCATCGACCCCACCGCCCACCTGTCCGACCAGCAGATCGAGCAGCTCGGCCGCGAGCTGGACGCGTTGCGCGACGAGGTGATCTCCAGTCGCGGCGAACGCGACGCGGCCTACATCCGCAAGGTCATCTCAGTGCAGCGCAAGCTCGAAATGACCAGCCGGGGTGTGTTGCTGTTCTCCCTCTTCCCGCCTGCCTGGCTGATCGGCACCGCGGGCCTGTCCGTGGCCAAGATCCTGGAGAACATGGAGATCGGCCACAACGTCCTGCACGGACAGTGGGACTGGATGCGTGACCCGAAGATCCACTCCACGTCCTGGGAGTGGGATCACGTCTCGCCCGCCGCGCAGTGGAAGCACTCCCACAACGAGCTGCACCACACTTACACCAACGTGATCGGCAAGGACAACGACCTCGGTTACGGCATCATGCGCGTCGACGAGGACCAGAAGTGGCAGCCGTTCCACCTGGGCCAGCCACTGTGGAACTTCGTCAACGCCTGCTTCTTCGAATACGGCATCGCCGCGTACGACCTGGAACTCGGCAGGAACCTGCACAAGCGCCGGCGCAACAGCCCCGAGTTCCGGGCGCGGGTCCGCGAGGTCGGCAAGAAGATCCGCAAGCAGGTTCTGAAGGACTACGTCATCCACCCGCTGTTGTCCGGCCCGTCGTTCCTCACGACGCTCGCCGCGACGTTCACCGCGAACCTGGTCCGCAACCTGTGGAGCCACTCGGTGATCATGTGCGGCCACTTCCCCGAGGGCGTGCAGACCTTCGAACGCCGCTCGATCGTCGGCGAGACGCGCGGCCAGTGGTACCTGCGGCAGATGCTCGGCTCGGCCAACATCAGCGGCGGCAAGCTGCTGCACATCATGACCGGCAACCTGTCGCACCAGATCGAGCACCACCTGTTCCCGGACCTGCCGAGCAACCGCTACGGCGAGATCGCGCCGAAGGTGCAGGAGCTGTTCGAGCGCTACGGCCTGGAGTACGTCACGGGATCGCTGCCGAAGCAGCTCTTCTCGGCGTGGCGCAAGGTCTTCCGGCTGTCGCTGCCGAACAGGGGCGTCAAGACGCCTGACCTTGCGAAGGAACGCATCGCGGCGTGACCAAATGTCCTACCCTCTCCCGACCGAGAAGCCAACGGATGGCAAATTTCGGCAAGCACGAGGTCGCGACTCGCCGGCGGCGGTAGGTTTGACCACGTCCGTTGATCCCCCACCCGAAGGATCTTCATGGCGCTGTTGTCGGTCCTCACGGCTGCCCAGTCAGACCGGGCCGATCTGCTGGTCGAGGCGGGTGAGAGCCTGGCCGCCCAGGAGCTTCCCGACGGTTGGGAGTTCGACTGGGTGGTGCAGGAGGACGGGCCGGAGCCGGGGCTCGCGGAGGTGGTCGGGAGGTTCCCCTTCGGCCGGTACGCGGCCAACGGCGAACAGCTCGGCATCGCCGCCACCCGCAACCTCGGGCTGGCCAGGGCGGGCGGTGAGCTGGTGCACGTGTTGGACTGCGACGACCGGCTTCTGCCACACGCGTTGGCCACCGCGATCTCCGCGTTCGCCGAGCATCCCGACATCCACTGGGTGGCCGGCCAAGCGGACGACCTGTTTCCCGGAGACATGCGGCTGCCGTACCCGGCGTTGCTACCGGCGGGAGTCGTCGAGCGGGGTGTGGTGGGCACGTTCGTCCTCGACCACGGTCACACGCCGGTGCCGTGCGGCGGGATCACGGCGCGTTCGGTCACGGTCCGCGCACTGGGCGGGTGGGCCGCCGTGCCCCGCGCCGAGGACTTGGCGCTGGTGGTGGCGCTCGCCGAGCTGACACCCGGCTTCCTCACGCCGGACGTGACATTCCTGTACCGCAGGCACCTCGGCCAGTCCACCCGCCAGGCGTCGTGGGTGGCACTGCACGGCGAGTCGCAGACCGTTGTGCGGCAACGTCTTCAGGCAGTGCGCGCACTGGGGCTGAGGGCAGGCGCGTGACGCGTTCGACTCCGTGATCCGGTCGAGCGGCCACACGACGTCGACCAGGTACGTCCGGAGTAGAACCTGGTCAGCAGGCGACTCCGTGTCGTCGACAGCGGCCGGTTGGTCGTCGGGCGGTCGCGCAGTGCGGTGGTGCGCGCCCGCACCTGGATGCCCCGCTCACGGCCAGCCCAACGGGCACACTTGCGCGTCGTCCACGCCAACGGCTACGATGCGTGACATCTCGTTCTCGTTGACGTAGGCGGCTCAGCCCCTACCACGAGATTTTCTCACGAAATCCCCGAACCGGCCGGATGTGGCTCACGCAGCCTTCCCCGACGTGTCAACGGGTTCCCACCGCGGCGTGGCCGCGTCGTCACCATTCCCGAGATCAGGGAGAAAACCCTTGAACCACAACGATTATTCCGAAACCTGGCTCGCCTCCGGCATCCTCGACATCATGGACCGGGGCGCCGTACTCCGCACCGACGGCTACCTGCCGGAACCGGGCGACATCGCCGTTGCGGCGCAACTGGTGCGCGAACACGGGCTGCGGCGCGGCGACGAAATCCACGGGCGAGTCGCACCCGCGGCCCGCAGCGGCGAAGTCGCGCCGTTGGTCGCGGTCGAGGCCGTCAACGGCGCGCACCCGCGCCACTCCCCTGCCCGGCCGTCCTTTGCCGACCTCGTGCCCACCCACCCGGACGACAGGCTGCGGCTGGAGACCGAGCCGCACGAGTTGACCACGCGGGTGGTCGACCTGCTGATGCCCATCGGCAAGGGACAGCGTGCGTTGATCGTCGCGCCGCCCAAGGCCGGCAAGACCACCGTCCTGCGCGCGATCGCGCACGGCCTCGCCAAGAACCACCCGGAGTGCCATCTGATGCTGGTCCTGGTCGGCGAACGCCCGGAGGAGGTCACCGACCTGGCACGAGGGGTGCCGGCCGAGGTCGTCGCCGCCACGTTCGACCACCCGCCGCGCGACCACACCGCGCTCGCCGAACTGGCCGTCGAGCGGGCCAAACGCCTGGTGGAGCTGGGCCGGGACGTCGTGGTGCTGCTGGATTCCGCGACCCGGCTGGGCCGCGCCTACAACCTCGCCGCACCGGCGTCCGGACGGACACTGTCCGGCGGTGTGGACGCCGGGTCCCTCACCGCGCCCAAGCGGTTCCTTGGTGCGGCCCGCAACGTCGAAGGCGGCGGTTCACTGACCATCATCGCCACCGCGTTGGTGGAGACCGGCTCCGCGGGCGACGCGCTGCTCTTCGAGGAGTACAAGGGAACCGGCAACGCCGAGCTGCGGTTGGACCGCAGGACCGCCGCACGACGCGTGTTCCCCGCCGTGGACGTGCACCAGTCCGGCACCCGCCGGGACGACCTCCTGCTGACGCGAGGCGAGACCGCGGCCATCCGCCTGCTGCGCCGCGCCCTCGTCGGCAAAGAGGATGCGATCGACGTGCTGCTCGACGGTCTGCGCAAGACCGGCGACAACGCCGAGTTCCTCACCCGCCTCACGACCAGCGTTCCGCGATAGCTCCTTGTCAATCAAGAAATGGCGTTGTCGTCTCGGTCGATGTGGCTTCGGTCGATGTAGACGCTGGAGACCCGGTCGACGACGCGGTGCAGGTCGTGCGGGTGGGCCGCGGCCGTTGAACTGCGGTGAAGCGGCGGGGGCCTGCCGGCTAACCACGCGCCTCGTCGTGCGCAGGGCTTCCCGGGACAGCCGGGCTCCCGAACCGCAACGCCAACTCGGCGTTGACCTCCACGTGACGGAGCAGGAACGCCCGCTCGTCCAGCCGCTTCCGCCGCAGCCAGCCGGTGACCTCGGCGTTGCACTTGCTCGCATTGCACGATCCGCACGCGGGCACGATGTTGTCGAGCGTGTACCGCCCTCCGCGCGACAACGCCTGCACACAGTCCTTCTGGAGAGGTACGCCGGTGGACCCGCAGTAGGCGCAGCCACCCCAGGCCACCTTGAGCGCGGCCCACTCCGCCACGGAGAGGTCGTTCTCGACACGCTCCATCCGGCGCTTCCGCTTGCGCGCGGCACGTGCCCTCCTGCTGCCACCGACAGCCATGCCCGGACCCTACCGCCCGTCACACCTTCAAGCGGACAGACCCGCCGTTCCGTCTCATCACAACCGCCGACGTCCCGCCCGCGTGCAGCAGCAGGACCGTCTGACCCGTGCCGGTCACCGTGGCTCGCAGCGTGACGTCGCCGGAGCCAGGGCAACCTCGGTCATCGCGAGGGACCATCCTGTCCGGGCTCGAAGAGGGTGCCTCCGGTGAGCGTTTCCGCGTACTGGAACACATAGCCGGCGCCCACCTCGACGGGCAGCAGTTCAGCGAAGTCGGCGTCCAGTGCGTCGAACATCCGCAGTTCCGCCTCCCCCGTCCAGATTTCGGAGAATTCCACGTCGGTGACGTTCGTGGTGACCAACCGCCCGTCCGGGACATCGGTGTCCAGCCACGGCGGCATGGCCCTGGTGTGCACCAACGGCACGTCGTGCAGCACGGGGCGTTCGGTCGTGATCTCGCGCGGGTACACGGTCGCTTCGGCGACCCGGCGACCGCCGACGGAAAGCGTCCCGTCGAAGCGACCGGTGCCGTCCGGTCGAGGCCCGGCCCGTCCGACCAGCTTCGGCCTGGTCTGGTCGATCTCGCCGAACTGCTTGGGCATGCCCTGCACCCAGCCGCGAACCAGCGGAACCGCCTTGTCGACCCAGCTGTAGGGGCAACGCGCGTACTGACGTCCCTCGTTCTGACAGCTCAGCAGGATCAGGAACTCGCCGAACTGGCAGTGTCGCGGGTTGGCCAGTTCCGCCCCGTCCGCGGAGCACCAGTTCCAGTGCGCGAACACCGCCGCCGCCGCGCCTGCGTCCTCGCCCAGGCGCAACCCTGCCGGCAGGAACCGGGCGGCGACCTCCGGCGGGATTCGGTAGTCCACCATGATCACCTCGCCGGAGAAGTGCCACGGTGGCGGTGTCAGGGTGGACGACCGGCCGTTCGGCGAGAACGGCATGCTGTAGCCACGGAGGCCGGCCGATGGCGGGACCGTGTGGTTCATCGTGGATGTGCTCCATTCCTGGATGAGTTGCTCCGCAGCAGTGGGCGCCACGCCGTGGCGAGGCGGTGTCCGGCTTCGGTGAGCCCCGCCGGGGAGTTGAAGCTGTAGGCCAGCCGGATCGCCGGGCCGCTGCTCCCGAAGCGGGAACCCGCGGCGACCCGCACCCCGGCCTGCGCGGCCGCGCTCACCAGGGTCTCGTCGTCCACGCCGCTGTCGAAGCGCAACCACAGGAAGAATCCGCCTGCCGGGACAGCGAACCCGACCCCTGCGGGCAGTTCCTCGCGCAGTACAGCCGCCAACGCGTCCCGGCGCCGCCGCAGCTCTCCGCGCAGCCAACGCAGATGCCGGTCGTAGGAGTGGGGCAGCATCGTGCCCACCGCGAGTGAAGTGGTGTGGTTGAGACACCCGCCGCTGGCGAACACCGCACGGGAGACCAGCCGCTCGGCCAGTTCCGCGTTGGTGATCAGCCAGCCCAGCCGCAGGCCCGGCCCCAACGTCTTCGAGAAGGAGCCCAGCCGGATCACGCCTTGGTAGTCCGCCAGCGCGGCGAGTGAGGTCGGCGGCTTCTCCTCGTCCAGGTTCAGTTCGCGGTAGGCGTCGTCCTCCACGATGAGAACACCTTCGCGGCCGGCCACCTCGACGAGCTCGCGCCGCCGCGGTCCCGGCAGCACAACGCCGGTCGGGTTGTGGAAGGTCGGATTGAGGTACACGAACCCGACCTGCCTTCCCTCGGCACGCACGGCGCGGATCGTGGCCGCCAGCGCGACCGGATCCATGCCGGCCGGATCCGATGCCACCTGCCGCGTAGACAGGCCGCTCTCGGCGAACAACCGCCTGCCGATGTCGTAGCTGGTCTCGTCCACCAGCACGACCGAGCCGGCGCCGGCCAACGCGGTGCAGATCAGGTAGAGCGCCTGGGTCGTGCCCGCGGTGAGCACCACCTGATCTGCCTCGCACGGCACGCCATCGTCAACCGCGGCACGCGCCGCCAGCGACGCGCGTACCACCCTGGCTCCGTTGTCCGCGCCGTAGCCGAGGGCCGCGGCGCCGTACTCGGCCAGTGCGCTCCAGTACGCCTCCCGCAGCAGGTCAACCGGTAGCAACTCCTGCTGCAGGTAGCCGGGACCGAGATTCCACGGCTCCGGGGAATCTCCGCCCTGCACCACGTCGCCGTTCCACAGCTGCGAATGGGCCAGTGGACCGGCGGCCGACGAGCAACCGTCAACCATCGGCCAGGATCGAGCGCAGCGTCTTGGCACAGGACTCCAGCAGATTCGTCTGCCGAGCCAGTGCGAAACGAATCGTGCGGTCGCCTTCGGCCGGGTTGAACCAGTGGAATCGGTGGCACGGCAGGACGTGCACGTTCTCCTCGCGCAACGCCGCCCAGATGTCCATCGAGGACCGACCGTCGACCTGCACGCGTTCCACGCTGGAGGTGCTGTGCAGGTCCGGGAAGCTCAACCCGGGCAGGCCGGCCAGTTGCCCGCGCACCACGGAACGGTTGGTCTGGATGAATTCGTGCAGCTCGGCGAAGCCGCCGTTCGCCGCATCCCGGGCGAAGTGCTCGACGAGCGTCAGGATGAGCGGCGAGACGCCGAGCAGGATGTCGGAGTAGATCCGGTCCACTGGCAGGTTCAGGTTCGCCGAGGTAACCAGCCAGCCGACCTTCAGATCGAGGGTGGGCCACAGCTTGCCGGTGTCCTCGACCACGGCCCACCGGCAACCGACCTGCTCCAGCACCGCGTAGTGGTCGTACTGGGCGCGCGGGTCGAACCCGCGGAACGAGGTGTCCAGGCACAGCACCACGTCGTGCTCGCGGCACTGCTCCGCCAGCCGTCGCAGGCGTTCCTCGTCGACCACCCGGCCGGTCGGGTTGTTCGGGGTGGTCACGAACACCGCGCCCACCGAGTCCAACAGCGAGTCCGGCAGGTCGGCGTCGTGCAACAGGTCCTCTTCGATCGGCCGGAGCGTGATGCCGACGCCGCGCAGGATGTCCGGGATGTTGTCGAACGTCGGGTGCAGCAACGCCATCTGGTCGATCTCGGTCACCACTGCCCTGGACAGGATCTCCATGGCCACCGATGACGAGTAGCAGGCCAGCACTCGGCCGTCCGCGCCCGGGTACTCGTGCTGGCCGAGTGCGTGGAAGAACGCACCGTGGGCACGGGATTCGAGCTGTTCGACGGGAGTTTCCGCAGACATGCGGAACAGTTCGGGAAGCGAGTCGATGATCACCGCCTGGCTTGTCGTCAACGCTTGCCTGGCATGCCCGTCGGCCAGGTTCATCTCGCTGTTCAACGCGAGATACTCAAGCTGGGTGAGATTCGCGTCTACGTACGCTGCGGATTCCGTCTTCAACTCAGCGGGCTGCACTGCGCTCACCTGACCCCATCGTCTCTGGTTGTAGTGGATGCCTTCTCGCGACACGACCGGCGAGCTGGAGGAGATCGATGCTCCCGTTCACCGGGTCTCGCACGAATCGACCGGGATAACTCATTCCCGGACCTTGTTGCCGGATCTCGAACCGGAGATCCGAAAAGCACACGAGTTCCGCTTGCGCGGGACCGTCGAGGCTCACCGTCGGCACACCACCGGGACCGCGCAGGACCCGGATCTCGTTGTCCCCGTTGACGAAACGGCCGACGCACTCGTCCGGCGTGCGTATTCGGTCCAGTTCCGGGGCCGGGCCGAAGAGCGGCGTGTGCCCCACCGGAATCCCCGCCGCGCGCAGTTCTTCCACCAGGCGGTCCCACATCCGGATGCCGGTGCCCGCATTGCTGGTGAAGGCGACGACCGTCCTGGCGCGCGGATCGAACCGCAGGTGGCAGGACCCGCCGTTCGCGGTTCCGTCGTGCCCCAGCCATTCCGTCGCGGTGTCCCGGTACACCGCCCAGCCGAGCGCCCAGCCGTCCGCGATCCCGGGCGGCACCGTCATGCCGGTCAGCTGATCGGTGGCCATCGTGCTCCGCGCGGCCGCGCTCAGCAAAGTCGGCCCAGTCGGGATCGTCAGCTGTGTTCCGGCGAGCACGGCGAGATCGGCCGCGCTCAACGCGAGACCGCCGGCCGGTTCCTCGATGATCGGCAGGGCTTGGCGCTCGATCGGCACGGCACGCCCGTCCCGGTGCGTATGTCCACATGCGATGGTGCGATCGGGCGGCTCGGCCAGCACGAACGCCGGCGTGATGCCCAGTGGCGCCAGCAGCATCGTGTCGACGGCCTCCCGCCAGGTGACACCGGTGAGCTGCTCCACGAGGTGACCGAGCAGGAGGTAGCCGACGTTGGAGTAGGAGAACACCGATCCCGGTCGGTGCACGAGGTCCGCCTCACGGAGGTGGTCCGCCACCCACCGGCTCCGCTGCCGGGTGCCCAGCGTGCGCTCGGCCACGTCGGAGGCCAACCCGCCGGTGTGGCTGAGCAGGCCGCGCACGGTGAGCCGGTCGGTGCGCCCCGCCGCGGGCCCGCCCAGTTCGGGGAGGTACTCGGCCAGCGGCTCGTCCAGTTCGAGGTCACCGTCGTCGAGCAGCATCATGGCGAGGGTCGCGGTGGCCGGTTTGGTCAGCGACCCGAGCGGGAACGCCGTGTCCGTGGTCACCGGCCCGCGACCGGGGCCGGCGTCACCCACCACGGTCTGCCAGCGGCCTTGCGGGGTGTGCACGGCGAGCTGCGCGCCGGGGACGCCGAACTCCGCGCGGGTGCGCGCGAGCAGGTCGTCGAGGAACGGCTGGTCGATCACCGTCGGCTCCCCCGCAGCTCCCCGACGATCCCGTGCAGCGCCTCGTCCAGGTACGCGGCGAGGCTTCGGATCGTCTGCTCGGTGTGCGCGTCGGTGCTGAACCGGATCTCGAAGCGCAGCGTGCCCTCGCCCACCGCACCGATGAAGTCCAGCAAGTGGCTCAGTGCCTCCGCAGGGCTCTTCGGTTGCCCGAGCGTGTCGTGGAACCTGCCGAACGGGAGTAGCCGCCCCGCACCGTCGGCGCCGTCGACGACACCGTGGTAGTTGAACATCACCTGCGGTCGCGCACGGGACGCGAGCGCGGCGCCGGGTGTTCCCTCGGCGGAGAGGTGCCGCAGGGCGCCGTAGCCGAGCCCGTTGCCGGGGATCGTCCGCAGTTGCTTGCGCACCGAACGCACGACGGCCCGCCAGTCCACGGTCTCGTCGACTTCGAGGGCGACCGGGAAGATGCTGGTGAACCAGCCGACCGTGCGCGCGATGTCGACGTCGTCGAACAGTTCCTCCCTGCCGTGCGCCTCCAGCTCAAGGTGCGCCGTGTGCGTTCCGGTCCACCGCGCCAGCGCCCAGGCCACCGCGCTCAGCAACACGTCGTTGACGCTGGTCCGCAGCACCGCGGGCGCACCACGAAGCAGCACCTCGGTGTCGGCGGCGCTCAAGGAGACCTGGACGGCCTGCGTCGACGCCGCCAGGCGGAGTCCCTCCCGGTCCACCGGCAGTGGCGCCGGCTCCGGCATCGCGGTCCAGAAGTCCAGTTCGCCGTCGAAACCGCCGCGCTCGGCATGGTGCAGCAACCGGCGCGCCCACGCCTGGTACGACGAGCCCTTCGCGCCGAGGTCCGGCTGCTCGCCGGCGACCGCCTGCCGGTACGCGACGCCGAGGTCGGCCAGCAGCACCTGCCAGGACACCGTGTCGACGGCCAGGTGGTGCACGGTCAGGAACAGGTAGCTCGGCCTGCCGGCGCCGGTGTCGAACACCAGCGCCTTGAGCAGTTGTCCGCCTGCCAGGTCGAAACCCGCGTCCGCCTCGGCCGCACGCGCGGCCATCGCCTCGGACAGCCGTGACGAGTCCGTATCGGACAGGTCGAGCACGGTCATCAGCTCGACGTCGGCGCCGGTGCCGTCCTCGATGTACTGGCGCCACCCCGCGCCCGCGCGCTCGAACCGCAGCCGCAGCGCGTCGTGGTGTGCCGCCAGCGCACGCAACGCGGCACCCAGCGCGGCGGGGTCGACGTCGTCGGACAGCTCGGCGGTGACGGACTGCGTGAAGTGGTGCGGTGCGACCGTGACGGTCTCGAAGAAGTCGTGCTGCACCGGCGTCAGCGGAACCTCCCCCGACATCGCGGCCGTGTCCACCTCGACGGCCCCGGTGACGGTGACGACCTCGGCCAGGTCCCCGATGGTCTGCCGCAGGAACAGGTCCTTCGTGGACACCGCGAGACCCTCGGCGCGTGCCTTGAACACCAGTTGGATGCTCAGGATCGAGTCGCCGCCCAGTTCGAAGAAGTTGTCGGTCACGCCGACCCGCTCGACGGGCAGGCCGAGCACGTCCGCCCACACCCGCGCCAGCGCGCGTTCGGTATCGGTGCGCGGCGGCACGTGCGTGCCGCCGGCCAGGTCGGTCACCGCCGGAGCAGGCAGCGCGCGCCGGTCGAGCTTTCCGCTGGAGGTCAGCGGCAACCGCTCGACTTCGACGACCGTGCCGGGCACCGCGTACGGCGGCAGGTGCTCCGCGAGGAACCGGCGCACCTCCACCGGGTCCACCGCCTGATCCGCGGCTGCCACCACGTAGCCGACCAGTCTGGCCACACCGCGCTCGTCGGTGCGCACCGCAGCCGCCGCGGCGCTCACCCGCGGGTGCCGCGACAACGCGTTCTCCACCGCACCCAGCTCGACCCGGAAACCGCGGATCTTGACCTGGTCGTCGGTACGGCCGACGAAGACCAGGTTCCCGTCCGGCAACCAGCGGACCAGATCACCGGTTCGGTAGACCCGGGCGTCCGGGTCACCAGGCCGGAACGGGTCGCGCGGGAACCTCCGCTGCGTCAGCTCCGGCGCGTTCAGGTAGCCGCGGCCCACCCCGCCGCCACCGATGTACATCTCACCGACGACCCCGATCGGCACCTGCCGCAGGTGCTCGTCCAGCACGTACACCGGGGTGTCCGGCAGCGGCCGGCCGATCGGGACGTACGGTTCGCCGCGGAACGCGTCCTGGACCTCCCGGTACGCGGAGGCCTCGAACAGGGTCACGTCGACGGTGGTTTCGGTCGCGCCATAGGCGTTGATCACTCGGGTGTCCGGACCGATCCGGCGCAGCAACTCGGCGGACTCGCCTGCCTGCCAGCCCTCGGAGCCGACCGCGAGCACCCGCAGCGAGTCCAGCCGGGCGTCCCGCCAGGCGAGCTCCTGGCCGATCGCCCTGGCCAGCGCGGGGACCGTGACCATGACCTCGGCCGAGGTCCGCACCAGCAGGTCGACCAGTGCGACGGCATCGGTGACCGACTCGGCCGGACAGATGATCATCTCGCCGCCGAAGACGGTGGACCACAGGAAGTCGGAGAAGAACAGGTCCACGCCGAAGCCGGACACCGACAGGCACCGCGGTCGCATGTCGGCCAAGTCGTAGTACACGTCCCACACCCGAACCAGGTGATCGACGTTGCGGTGTTCGATCAGCACACCTTTGGGCCTGCCGGTGGAACCGGAGGTGAACATCAGGTAGGCGAGGTCGCGCACGCCCACCTCGACGTCCGGCGGGGTGTCCGGCAGCTCGGCCAACCGGTCGCGCTCGGTGTCCAGGAGGACCACGGACCGGATGGCGTCGGCCGCCTGCTCGTCCCGGCACAGCGGCAGCAGGTCCGCCTCACTGACGAGGATGGACACCGCGGCGTCGGCGGCCATCTGGCGCACCGTGTTCGGCGGGTACTCCGGGTCGAGCGGCACGAACGCCGCGCCCGCCCGCAGCACGCCGAGCATCGCGACCACCGCGCGCACCCCGCGCGCCACGCACACCCCCACCAGCACGTCCGTGCCGGCGCCGAGTGCGACCAAGCGGTGCGCCAGCCGGTTCGCCTCGGCGTCCAGTTCCGCGAACGTCAACCGCTCGCCGCCGCAGCTGACCGCGACGTGGTCCGGGCGCTGCCGCACCTGCTCGGCGAACCGGTCCTGGACCAGGCGCCACGCGGGGTGCTCGTACGGCACCGCGTTCCACTCCGCCAGCTGGTCGCGCTCGGCCGGGGTGGCGAGGGGCAGTTCGGCCAGCGGCACCTCCGGCGCGGTCGCCACCCCGGTCAGCAGCATCCGCAGGTGCTCGCCGATCCGCTGTGCGGTAGCGCGGTCGAACAGCGCCGTGCTGTAGCTCAGGCTCCAGGTCAGCACGCCGTCCTGCTCGACGAAGTCCACCGCGAGGTCGTGGCTGACGTCGCCGCCCTCGATGGGCAGGCGCTCCAACGGCGCGAACGCTCCGTCCAGTCGCGTCGGCCGTGGCGTGTTCTCCAGCGTCACGATCGTGTCGACCAGCGGCGGGCGGCTGGGATCACGCTCCTCGGTGAGCAGGTCGACGAGCTGATCGAACGGCACGTCACCGTGCGCGAACGCCTCCAGCACCGTTTCCCGTTCCCGCTCCAGCAGTTCCACGAAGGTGGCCGACTCGTCCACTGTGGACCGAAGCACGAGGGTGTTCACGAACAGGCCGACCACGTTCTCCAGCTCGGCCCGGTCGCGGCCCGCGACGACGGTGCCCACCGCGATGTCGCCCTGCCCGCAGTAACGCGCCAGCAACACCCGCACGGCGGCGGAGAGGACCATGAAGAGCGAGGCGCCCCGCGCCCGCGCCAGCGCGGCCAGGGCCTGGCTCAGTTCGGCGTCGACCGCGAACTCCAGCGCGTTGCCCGCCGACTCGCGGATCGGCGGACGCGGCCGGTCCACCGGCAGCCGCAGCGGCTCCATGCCGTTCAGCCACTCGCGCCAGTACTCCAGGTCCTGCTCGGCACGTGGCCCTTCACCGCGTTCGCGCTGCCACACCGCGTAATCGGCGTAGCGGAGCGGCTGCGGCGGCAACTCCGGAACCGCACCACGCATCCGCGCCTGGTAGCAGGTGACGAACTCGTCCGCGAGCAGGCCCGTCGACCAGCCGTCGGTGATGATGTGGTGCATGGTCAGCACCAGTACGTGCTCGGCTTCGGCGGTACGCACCAGTCGGGCCCGCAGCAGCGGACCGTGCCGCAGGTCGAACGGCTCCGACAGCTCCTCGGCGAACTGGTCGGCGAGCGCCGCCTTGCCGTCCGTCCTGCCCGTCAGGTCGATGGGTTCGAGTGCCGGTGCGGTCGCCTTGCCGATGCGCTGCACGGCACGACCGGCCACGACGTCGAACGTGGTGCGCAACGACTCGTGCCGCTCGATCAGGTCGGCGAGCGCCGCCGCCGCCGCGGCACGGATCGACGAGCTCGGCGCCGGATCGGTGATCCGGATCGGCAGCAGGGTGTTGTACTCCGCCGAGGTCGGGTCGAACTCCGCGTGGAACCAGAGCCGCTGCTGTGCGAACGACAGCGGGATCTCCACGCCCGGGTCCGCGGCCGGGATCGTGGCGAGCACGCCGTCCGTCGCCGGTTGGCGATCCAGCACGGCCGCGAGTTCCGCGACGGTGGGGGTGTCGAACAGCTGCCGCGGCGAGAGTTCCGCGCCGAGCCGGGAGCGGAGTCGGGACACGACGCGAATGCTGAGAATCGAGTCCCCACCGAGCTCGAAGAAGCTCGCCGACGTACCGATGTCCTCCGTGCGGAGGCCGAGCACCTCGGCCATCGCCTCGGCGACCGCCGCTTCTGTCGGCGTCCTCGGCGCCTGGTGGTCGGCCGAAGACGGTGCGGCGGATTTCGGGGCCGGCAGCGCGCGCGTGTCGAGTTTTCCGTTGGGCGTCAACGGCAGCCTCGGCACGGGAACGAACATCGAGGGGATCTGGTGCTCGGCCAGCACACCGGAGAGGTACGCGCGCAGTTCAGCGCTGTCCGGCGGGTTGCCGGGGTTCTCGCCGACCACGTAGCCGACCAGGAAGCGGTGTCCGTCCACGCCCTCCCGCGCGAGCACCGCGGCCTCCGCGACGGCGGAGTGCCCGGTGAGCGCCGCCGTGACCTCACCCAGCTCGATCCGGTACCCGCGGATCTTGACCTGGCCGTCGGCCCGGCCGAGGTGGTCCAGCCGCCCGTCCGGCGCCACCCTGGCCAGGTCGCCGGTCCGGTAGATCCGGCCGAAGGCCGGGTGCTCGACGAACCGCGCCGCGCTCAGCTCCGGGCGGTTCAGGTAACCGCGGCCCACCCCCGCACCGCCGACGCACAACTCGCCGACCGCACCGAGCGGCACCGGCTCGCCCCGCTCGTCGAGCAGGTGGACGGTGTAGTTGGGCAGTGGCCTGCCGATCGAGATCCTGCCCCGCTCGGCGACGTCGTCGGGGTCCACCTCCTGGCAGGTGACGAACACGCAGGTCTCGGTGGTCCCGTACATGTTGACCAGCCGGGTCGGTGCGTCGCCGTAGTGGTCGAACCAGGTGCGCAGGTGGACCGGTTCCAGGTTCTCGCCACCGATCATGAGCACACGCAGTGCGGGAGGCACCGCCGCCCCGCGCTCGACCGCCACGCGGACCAACTCGCGGAAGGTGGTCGGCGTCTGGTGCAGCACGGCCACCCGCTCGGTGTGCAGCAACTCCCACAGTCGCACGGGATCGCCGGCGACGTCCTGCGGCACCACCACGACCGTGCCGCCGGTGGCCAGGCATGCCCACATCTCCCAGACCGAGACGTCGAAGGCGTAGGAGTGGAACACGGCCCACACCTCGCCCGGCGCACAACCGAACCGCTGGGTGGTGTGCTCGATCATGTTGACCACGTTGCGGTGCTCGATCAGCGAACCCTTGGGCCTGCCGGTGGAGCCGGAGGTGAACAGGACGTAGGCGAGGTCGTCCGCACCGACCTCGACGCCCGGTGGCTGTGCCGGGTGTGTCGAGATCACCGGCTTGTCCGTGTCCACCAGCACCACGTCCCGGCCCTCGACGGGCAGGCCGGGCAGCAGCTCGGAATCGGTGACCAGCAGCCGCGCGCCCGCGTCGGCGATCATGAACGCCTGCCGCTCGCGCGGGTAGTCCGGCTCGATCGGCAGGTAGGCCGCACCGGCCTTCATGACCGCGAGCAGTGCCACCACCATGTCCGCGTCCCGCCGCAGGCAGACCGCGACCGGGGTGTCCACCGCCGCGCCGCGCGACACCAGGTGACGTGCCAGCTGGTTGGCCCGCGCCACCAGTTCCGCGTAGGTCAGGGTCGCCCCGGCACGCACCGCGACCGCGTCCGGCGTCCGGCGTGCCTGCGCGTCGACCAACTCGTGCACGCACAGCGGGGACACGGGCGCGGAGGCGCCGCCGGTGTGCGCCGACAACTCCGCTCGCCGCCGCCGTCCGAGCAGGGCCAGCGCGCTGACCGGGGTGTCCTCGTCGGCCGGTATCGCGTCGATCAACGCCAGCAACGCGTCGATCAGGGACCGGATGGTCTCCGGCTGGAACTTCTCGGCCGCGAAGTCGATCAGTCCCACCGCGCCGTCCGCTCCCTCGCGGACCGCCACGACGATGTCCTCGCCTGCCACCGGAGTGGTGCCGGTGTCGCGTAGCAGCACGCTGACCGACGTCTCGGGCACGCGGTCGTCGTCCGCGGTGTGCCCGGCGTACCGCAGCGCCTCGGCCGCGCTCGCCACGATCCGGCCGAGTACCAGGGGAAAGGTCTCGTCCGGGGGGACCAGGCAGTCGACGGCGAGGGTGTCCGTCCCGGGACCCGCCGTGCCGAGCACGAACCGCGACTGACCCGTGAACCTGCTGACCAGCACTGCGGTCACGGCGAGCAACGTCGTCCGCAGGTCCGTGTCGTGCCGGGCGGCGAGCTCCCGCAGGCCGGTCATCCGCCGCGCGGTGATCTCGAACCGGCGTTCGCCGCGGCGGCCGGTGACCGTGTGCGGGCGGCGGTCGGCGGCCAGTTGTGCCGGTTCCGATTCGGCCAGGCGGTTCAGGTACCCGGCGACCGCGTGCGGCGCCACCTCGTCCGGGACGGGCACGCGAAGCGGCCGGAGCGGGTGTGCCGCGAACGCCCGGAGGTGTTCGAGCATCCGGTCGGCCAGCTGTTCGACCGTGTCCGCGGAGAACAGGTCGGGGTCGAACCTGAGCACCAGTTCGATCTCGTCACCGGTGTGGACGGCCACCCCGAGCGGGAAGGTGGTGGCCTCCTCCGCCTGGATGTCCACCACCCGCAGCCCGTGCCTGCCCGCGGTCTCGGTGTCGAAGGGGAAGTTCTCGACGACGACCAGGCTGTCGAACAGCCGGTCGCCCTGCTCGCCCTCGCCGCGCACCCGCGCCAGTGAGACGAAGTCGTACTGCCGCGTCGCGACCTGCCGCTGTTGCAGTTCGGACAGCCAGTCGGCGACGGGCAGTCCCTCCTCGAACCGCACCCGCACCGGCAGGGTGTTGATGAACAGGCCGACGCAGTCCTCCACGTCCGGCAGGTCTTCCGGCCTACCGGACACCGTCGCGCCGAACACCACGTCGCGGTCGCCGCTGTGTTCGGCCAGCAGCATCGCCCAGGCGGCCTGCACCGCGGTGTTCACGGTCAGCCGGTGCTTCTTCAGGGTGGCGGTGAGCGCCTCGGTGGCCGGCCGGTCCAGTCGGACCCGGTGCGTCGCGTCGCACCGCACCGGGTGGCCGGGCTCCGGCTCGCGGTCGTAGGGCAACCTGGTCGGACCCCGGTGCCCGGCCAGTTCGCCCTGCCAGAACCGCCGCGCCTCCTCGTGGTCCCGCTCCGCCAGCCACTCCAGGTAGGTGCGGAACGCCGGCCGCGACGGCAGCACGGGTTCGGTGCCCGCCACCAGCGCGTCGTAGCTCGCGCACATGTCCGCCCAGACGTGCCCGGTGCTCCACCCGTCCAGCACGATGTGGTGCGAGCTGCGCACTACCAGCACGCGGCTCGCGGACAGCCGGATGATCACCAGCCGCAGCAACGGCGCCTCGGTCAGGTCGATGCCCTGCTCCGCGTCCTCTTCGAGCAACTCGGCGATCCGCCGCCGGCGCTCCGGCTCGGACAACCGCGAGAAGTCCAGCATCCGCACGGGGAGGTCCGCCCCGCGGTGCACCACCTGCAGCGGCTGCGGCACGTCGTGCCAGCGGAACGACGTGCGCAGGACCGGGTTGTGCGCCACCACCCGGCGCCACGCCTCGGCCAGCAGGTCGGGGCGAGCCACGCCGTCGAGTTCGAAGCTCGTCTGTTCGAAGTAGGTGCCGGCGTCGGATTCGACCAGGCTGTGGAACAGCATGCCGCTCTGCATCGGGGTCAGCGGGTAGACATCCACCACGCCGGCCGCGTCGCCGAGCACGGTGTCCAGTTGCGACTGGGTGAGCCGTGCCAGCGGGAAGTCCGACGGCGTTGCCCCGCCGACGCCGTCACGCAGGCAGTGCCGCACGAGCTCACCGAGCACCGCCACCAGCCGGTCGGCCAGCCGCCGCACCGTGCTCTCCCGGTGGATCCCGGCGGAGTACACCCAGATGAACTCCAGGCGTCCATCGGCGACCAGGCCGACCACGTCCAGCAGGTACGGCCGCGTCTGGTCCGGGTGGTGATCCGCGCCGATCAGGGGCAGCCGCTCGCGGTACAACGGGCCGGCGCCGGTGACCGTGTCGAACACGCCCAGGTAGTTGAAGCTCAGCTCGGGCAGCGGATGCCCGGCCAGCTCGGTGGACTCGCCGAGGTAGCGCAGCGCGTCGTAGCCGATCCCCCGGTTCGGGATCGCGCGCAGTTGCTCCTTGACCGAGCGGATCAGCGCCCCTGGCCCGTCCCCGGCGGGCATCCGCAGCAGGGTGGGGAAGTGCGTGGTGAACCAGCCGACCGTGCTGGAGACGTCGATGTCGTCGCCGAGGTCCTCGCGGCCGTGGCCCTCCATACCGACCGCGACCAGGTCGTGCTCGCTCCACTCGGCGAAAACCTTGCCGACCGCGCTGAGCAGGAGGTCGTTGATCCGCGTGCGGTAGGCGGCGGGCGCCCGGTGCAGCAGCGCATCGGTCAGGTCGGCGTCCAGCGCGGCCGACAGCGTGCGTTCGCCGCCCGCGGTGTTCGGCCCGTCGAAATCCCGGGGCAACCTCGGCGCGGCGGCCGGGTCCATCTCCCGCCAGTAGTCCAGCTCCGGCTCGAACCGGCCCTCGGCGGTGACCTCGCCGAGCCTGGTCGACCACTGCTGGAAGGAGGTCGTCTTCTCCCCCGGTTCGGCCGCCACGCCCTCGGACTCGTGCCGGTAGAACTCCTCCAGGTCTTCCAGCAGTATCCGCCAGGACACCCCGTCGATGACGAGGTGGTGCACCACCACGAGCAGATGGGTGTGCTCCGGGGCGTGCACGACCGACACCCGCAACAGCGGACCGTTGGCCAGGTCGAGCCCGGACTGCATGGCCTCCGCGTGTGCGGCCACCGCTTCAGAACTGTCCACGGTGTACAGAGACACCACGTCGTACCGCTCGGCCGGGTCGTTGTGCTGCCGCCACTGCCCGTCCTGTCGCCGGAACCGCATCCGCAACGCGTCATGCTTGGCCAGCAGCGCGGCCACGGACCGGCGCAGCGCGGTCACGTCCACCTTCGGGTCGATGCCGAGGTGCATGGTCATCGTGTAGTGCTCGGGGTGCACCGGGTGCGCCTCGAAGAACCACCGCTGGATCGGCGTGAGCGGCACGGCGCCGGACACCACGCCCTGTTCCGCCGCCACGGCCGTGGTCACGGTGTCCCGCAACGCGGCCAGCTCGCCGACCGTCTGGTTCCGGAACACGTCCTTCGTGGACAATTCGAGTCCGGCCTTGCGGAGCCTGGCCACCAGCTGGATGCTCAGGATCGAGTCGCCACCCAGCTCGAAGAAGTTGTCCCGCACCCCGACCCGTGCCACGCCGAGCACCTCGGCCCAGGTGTCGGCGATCAGCCGCTCGGTCTCGGTGCGCGGCGCGAGGTAGTCGGTGCCGGTTTCGGCCGGCCCCACGGGTTCCGGGAGCCTCGCCCGGTCCACCTTGCCGCTGGGCGTGGTCGGCAACTCCGCCAGTGGCACGAACATCGCGGGCACCATGTAGTCCGGCAGGCTGCGCCGCAGGAATGCCCGTAGCGCACCGGTTTCCGGCACTGTCGTGCCCGGCTCGGCGACCAGGTAGGCGACCAGACGCGGCCCCACGCCGTTCGACACGGCGGTCACCGCGACGTCCGCCAGGTCCGGGTGCGCCAGCAACGCGCTCTCCACCTCGCCGAGGGTGACCCGGAACCCGCGCACCTTGACCTGGTCGTCGGCCCGGCCGAGGAACTCCAGGTCGCCGGTGGCCAGCCACCGGCCCAGGTCGCCGGTCCGGTAGAACCTGCGGCCGTTTCGGCGCACGAAGCGTTGTCCGGTCAGCTCAGGACGATTGTGGTAACCACGAGCGACGCCGTCGCCACCGATGAAGATCTCACCGGGGACACCGATCGGCACCGGCTGTCCCGCCTCGTCCAGCACCTCGACGACGGTGTTGGGCAGCGGCTTGCCGATCGGCACGAAGGTGCGGCCGGCCAGCGACTTCGGTGTCGGCCGGTGCACTGTGGAGTCCACCGTGGCCTCGGTGCCGCCGTACGCGTTGAACACCAAAGCTTCCGGTGCCACCTCGTCGAGGAGTTCCTGGCAGTCCGCGATCCGCCAGCCTTCCGAACCGACCGAGATCAACCGCAGCGTCCCGAGGCCCCCGCCCCTGGTCCGCGCCTCGGCGACCAGGGTGGCGGCCAGGCTGGGCGCCAACTCGATCCCGGTCGCGCCGGTGCGCTCGATCAGGTCCAGCAGCCTGGGCGGCTCGGTGACGAGATCGGCCGGGCAGATCAGCATGGTGCCGCCGAACAGCGCGGAGCGGATGAAGTCCGCGAGGAAGAGGTCCACCGAGATGCTGGACACCGACACGAACCGCGGCCTGGTCTCGGCCAGCCGGTAACGCCGGTCCCAGGCGTGTGCGATGTAGTGCAGGTTGCCGTGCTCGACCTGCACCCCCTTGGGCGTTCCGGTGGAGCCGGAGGTGTAGATCACGTAGGCGAGGTCGTCCGGCGTCACCTCGACGGCCGGCGCGGTGCGTGGCCGGCCGGCGATCCGCGCGGCGTCGCTGTCCAGGCAGATCAGCTCGGCCGTGCCGGCCACGAGGTCACGCAGGCCGGATTCGCCGAGCACCACCGTCGCGCCGCTGTCCGCCAGCATGAACCGGATCCGCTCGGCCGGGTACGTCGGATCCAGCGGCACGTACGCCGCCCCTGCCTTGAGGATGCCCAGGATGCCGACCACCAGTTCCGGACCTCGGTGCAGGCACAGCCCGACCAGCCGGCCGGGTCCGAGGTTCATGCCGACCAGCTCGTTGGCGATCTGGTTCGCCCGCGCGTCCAGCTCCGCGAAGGTCAGGCGGGTGTGGTCGAACTCCACGGCGACCGCGTCCGGCGTGCGCCGTGCCTGCTCGGTGAACAGCTCGTGGAGCGGTCGGGGCGTGCCCTGGTCCACGGCGGTGTCGTTCCAGGCGTCGATCCGCCGTCGTTCGGCGGGTGCGGTGACGCCGAGCTGACGCAGGGGCGTGTCCGGGTGAGCGGTCACCTGCTCCAGCAGGTGCACGAGGTTGGCGGCCAACCGTGCGACCGTGTCCTCGTCGAACAGCTCCGTGCTGTACTCCAGGCTGGCGTGGAGCGCCCCGTCCCGCTCGGTGAACTCCAGGCTCAGTTCCCTGGTGGCGCTTTCCCTCGGCAACGGGAACGGTTCGGCCGTGAGGCCGGGGAGGTCGAACACCATGCCCGGGGTGTTCTGCAACGTCACCGTCGCCTGGACCAGCGGGGTGCTGCCGGTGTTGCGGTCCGGTACCAGTTCCTCGACCACGTGCTCGAACGGCAGGTCGGCGTTGTCGAACGCGTCGAGCACGGTGTGCCGCACCCGGGCGAGGAACCCCCGGAAGCTCAGCTCACCGTCTACTGTGGAGCGCAGGGCGACGGTGTTGACGAAGAGGCCGACGACGTTCTCCAACTCGGTGCGGGACCGGCCGGAGGTGATCGTGCCGAGCGTCACTTCGCGTTCCCCGCTGTATCGGGAGAACAGCACCTGGGTCGCGCCGAGCAGCACCATGAACAGCGAGGCGCCCGCACCGGAGGCCAACGCGCGCAGGGCGGTCGTGGTCGTCGCCGGCACGGTGAACCAGTGCAGCGCACCGGCCGGGCCGAGCAGCAGCGGGCGCGGCCGATCGGTGGGCAGCCGCAACACCGGCGCCCCGTTCAGCTGCTGCCGCCAGTAGGCGAGCTGCGCGTCCATCCGGCCGGAGTCGACCTGGTCGTTCTGCCACACCGCGAAGTCCGCCCACCCCAGCGGCAGTTCCGGGAGGTCCGGGGCCGTACCGAGCACCGAAGCGCGATAGCACTCGCAGAAGTCACGGACCAGCACACTCATCGACCACCCGTCGGTGACGGCGTGGTGGATGCTGAGCACCAGCACGTGCTCCTGCGGCGCACAGGCGATCAGCACAGCCCGCAGCAGGGGGCCCGCGACGAGGTCGAACGGCGTCCGGGACTCCTCGGTGAGCAGCCGCTGGAGTTCCACCTCGCGGTCCGAAGCGGACAGTCCGGTCAGGTCGACGTGGCGCAGCGACGGTTCGCCTGCCGGCTGGATCAACTGGGCACCGACGCCGTCGGCGGAATCGAAGGTCGTGCGCAGTGCCTCGTGCCTGGCCAGCACGGCACGCAGCGCCTCGGCAACGGCGTCGCGGTCCGTCTCACCGGTCAGCCGCACGCCGACCGCGGTGTTGTACTGGACGCCGCCGGTCTCGAACTGGTCGAGGAACCACAGGCTCCGCTGGGCGTAGGACATCGGCAGCGCGCCGTCGCGCGACACCCGCGGGATGCGCTCGTCGCCGGCCGCTGCCGGGCCGGTCCCGGCCAGCCTGCTCTCCAGGAGTTTCCTGGCGTGTTCCGGCAGCGAGTCGATCCGCTGCTGCCGTTCCGTCCGCGCTTCGGTCACCGCACACCTCGCAACCTCGTCCTACCCCGACTCACTGCCCACCCACCGAGAGCGACTGTTCGACGTCGGCAAGCACCGCCTCCTCGATCACGCCGGCGATCGCCGCGATGGTCGGCGTGTCGAACAACACGCGCGGCGAAATCCGTACGCCGAAAGCCTCCTTGACCCGCGACACCACACCGATGCTGGAAATGGAGTCGCCGCCGAGTCGGAAGAAGTCGTCGTGCACGCCGACCCGGTCCACACCGAAAAGGCGCTGCCAGATCTCGGCGAGCACGCGTTCGGTCGACGTCCTCGGTGCGACGTACTCCGCACCGGTTTCCGCCCGCGCCGCCGGCGCGGGCAGCGCCTTGCGGTTCAACTTGCCGTTGGTGGTCAACGGCAGCGCGTCGAGCACCACGAAGGCAGCGGGCACCAGATGTCCCGGCAGCCGCTCGGCGAGGTACTGGCGCAGCTTGACCTCGTCGAAACCGTCCACAGCGGAGCCGGCGCCGAGCACGAGGTACGCGACCATGCGCTTGGCTCCCGGCCGGTCCTCGCGCACCGTGACCGCGGCCTCCGCGATCTCGGGCCAGCGGACCAGCACCGACTCGATCTCACCGGGCTCCACGCGGAACCCGCGGATCTTCATCTGGTCGTCCGCCCTGCCGAGCATCTCCAGCATGCCATCCCGGCGCCAGCGAACGAGGTCCCCGGTGCGGTACAGCCGGCTTCCCGGTGCCCCGAACGGGTCGGCCACGAAACGCTCCGCGGTGAGCCCCGGGCGGTTCAGGTAATAGCCGGCCAGACCGTCGCCGGCGACGTACCACTCGCCGGCCACTCCTGGCGGGACCGGCCGCAGATCGGCGTCGAGGACGTAGAACCGGGTGTTCGCCAGCGGTCGGCCCACCGGGATCAGCGGCCTGTTCTCGTCGGCGGGCGGGCGGACGAACGCGGCCGCGAACACCATGCTCTCGACCGGGCCGCAGCAGTGCGCCAGTCGCAGGTCGGGGTAGCGGGTGCGGGCCATCCGGATGTGCTCCGGCGAGGCCGCCTCGCCACCGGTGGCGATCTGCCGGACGACGTCGAACACCTCGGGGAAATCGTCCACCAGTACGTTGAACAGGCTCGCCGACAGCCACAGTGCGGTGACCCGGTGCTCCAGTACGTGGGACACGATCGTGTCCACCGCCGGAGCCTGACCGCTGACCAGCACGGAGACGCCGCCGTGCAGCAGCGCGCCCCACAGTTCGAGCGAGATCGCGTCCCAGGACACCGGCGAGTACTGCAGGAAGGTCTGGTCCGGGCCCCATTCCAGGAACGTGGTGCCGAAGAACGTGCGCACCGTGCTGCGGTGCGGGTGCACGACGCCCTTCGGCGCCCCGGTGGTGCCGGAGGTGAACATGACGCACGCGGCGCTGTCGATGCCGACCTCGACCGGAGGCGGTGTGTGCGGACGCCGCCCGATCCGCACGGCCTCGGTGTCCAGGCAGACCGCCGTGGGTGCCCGTTCCGGCAGCCGGCCGCGCAGCGCGTCGTAGGTGATGACGACCGGACTGGCCAGTTCGCCGAGCACCACGCCGATGCGCTCGTCCGGGAAGGCGGGGTCGATCAACGCGTAGGCGCCGCCCGCCTTCATCACGGCGAGCATGCCGACGACCATGTCCACGCCGCGCGGCAGCAACAGCGCCACCAGCGACTCCGGTCGCACGCCCGCGTCGCACAGGTGGTGGGCGAGCTGGTTGGCGCGCCGCTCCAGCTCCGCGTAGCTGACCGTGGTGTCCTCGTGGACGAGCGCGGTGGACTCCGGTGTCCGTTCGGCCTGTGCGGTGACCAGTTCGTGCACGCACGCGAGCGGGTAGTCGACCGCCGTGTCGATCCACTCGCCGAGCACGGCGTCTTCCTCGGCCCGGGTCAGCATCGGCAGGTCGCCGAGTGTGCCGCCGGTGCCGGCGGCGATGCCGCGCAGCAGGTTCGCCAGGTGTGCGAGCAGCACCTCGATGGTGTCGGAGTGGAACAGGGCCGGGTCGTAGCTCAGCACGAAGCTCAGTTCCGAGCCGGGGTACACGATGAGGTTGAGCGCGTAGTTGGTCGGCTCGTGCGCCTGGAAGTCACCGATGCGCAGGCCGTGCCGGGCCACGCTTCCGGTGTCCACGGGGTAGTTCTCGAACACCACGAGGCTGTCGAAGAGGTTCTCCTGCTCGATCTCGGCGCAGCCGCGGATCATCGCCAGTGACGAGTGTTCGAACCGCAGGGTGTCCACCTGCGCTCGTTGCAGGTCGGCCAGCCATCCGGCCGTGTCCCGCCGGGTGTCGACCACGGCGCGGACCGGGATGGTGTTGATCAGCAGTCCGACCATCGACTCCACACCGGGCAGATCGGCCTGCCTGCCCGAGACGGTAGCGCCGAAACACACGTCGGACTGACCGGCGTGCCTGGACAGCAACAGCGCCCAGGCGCCCTGCACGACGGTGTTCAGCGTGATCCGGTGAACGCGTGCGTACTCCGCCAGCCGTGCGGAATCCTCTGTGGACAGACCGGCCGCGTGTCGCCGCGCGGCGTTCGTGCGGTGACCGGGACCGGGCATGACGTCGTAGGGCAGCCGGGTCGGCTCGGTCAGTCCGTGGAGGGCCTCGGTCCAGAACCGGACTGCCTCGTCCTCGTCCTGTGCTGCCAGCCAGGCCACGTGGTCCCGGTAGGGCCTGCGCGCGGGGAGCACCGCGGGTGCTCCGCCGGCGAGCTCCGCGTAGTTGGCGAACACCTCGTCGAAGACCTGCTGGATGCTCCACCCGTCGATGACCAGGTGGTGCACGGTCTGCACGACCCGGACCGAGTCCTCGGACAGCCGGATCAGGGTGATCCGGACCAGCGGCGCCTCGCTCAGCTCGTCCGGCGTGATGCGGTCGGCGGCGAGATGGCCGGCCAGCGCGGTGGCCCGCTGATCCTCGGTCATGGCGCTGTGGTCCACGATCGTCAGCGGCAGCTCGACGTGCTCCCGGACCACCTGCAGCGGTCGGGGCACTCCCTCCCACACCGCGGCGGTGCGCAACACGTCGAACCTCGCCACGGTCCGCCGCCAGGCTTCCGCGAGCGACTCGATGTCGGTGACGCCGTCCAGCACGAAAGTGAGCTGGGCGTTGTACACGTCGGAGTCCGGCTCGGCCAGGCTGTGGAACAGCATGCCGCTCTGCATCGGGGTCAGCGGGTAGATGTCGGCCACCCCCCGCCCGTCGCCGACCAACCGGTCCAGCTCGGACTGGTCGAGCCCGGCCAGCGGGAAGTCCGACGGCGTGCGGCCACCGGCGTCCGGGCGCCGGCAGTGGTCGATGATCGAGCGCAGCCCGGCCAGCGTGGCCTCGGCCAACCCGCGCACGGTCCGCTCGTGGTGCATCCGCCGCGAGTAGGTGACGGCCAGCTCCAGTTGCCCGTCACGCACCATGCCGGTCACGTCGAGCAGGTGCATGCGCCGCTGGTCCGGGTGCTGGTCCAAGCCCATCCTCGGCGCGGCGCCGTCGAAGAGCTCACCGGTGGGCGCCGTCTCGTCCCAGTGCCCGAGGTAGTTGACGCTGATCTCCGGCCTTGTTTCGGGCACGCGGCCCAGCCGCCGCAACGCGCCGTGCGCCAGGCCGTCTCCGGGCACCGCGCGGAGCTGCTCCTTCACCGACTTGAGCAGTTCGCCCCAGCCCACTCGGGGCAGATCGAGCGCGACCGGGTACAGCGTGGTGAACCACCCGACGGTCCTGGCGATGTCGGCGTCCCCGGACCACTCCCCCGGGTTCCGGCCGTGTCCCTCCAGGCGCACGGTCAGCCGTGGCCGCCCCGTCCAGCCGGCCACCGCGGCACCGATCGCGGTCAGGAGCACGTCGTTGACCCGGGTGTGGTAGGTCGAGGGCACCACGCGCAGCAGCGCGTCCGTCTCGGTCCGGCTCAGCCGCACCTCGACGGTGTCCGCCGTGCCGACCGTGTTCGCCGAGTCCGGCGCGGCCAGGTCCCGTGGGAGCGGTTCGCCGCCGGCGTCGTCACCGTCCACCCGGGACCAGTACGCGATCTCGGCGTCGAAGTCGCCGTGCCGCGCGGCGGCCGCGAGCCTGTTCGCCCAGCTCCGGTAGGTGCTCCCGTGCGGGCCGAGCTCGACCGGCTCACCCCGGCGGGCCTGGGCGTAGCCGGTGGCCAGGTCGTCCAGGACGACCTGCCAGGACACCGCGTCCACCACCAGGTGGTGCGCGACCAGGAGCAGCTCGTCGCCGGAGCGCACCGCACGCAGCAACGGCGGCTTGGCCAGGTCGAACCCCTCGAACGGGTCCGTGCCCTCCGCCACGAGCGGATCCAGCTCCCCGTCGACCACCTGCTGTGTGCCGTGCTCACGGTCGAAGCCCGACCGCAGCGCCTCGTGCCGCGTCACGACGGCTCGCAGCGCCTGCTCCAGGGCGGCCTGGTCGACCCCGTCGGCGAGTCCCACCCGAACCCACTGGCTGAACCGTTCCGGGTGTGCCTCGTGCGTGGCCAGGAACCAGTCCTGCACCGGGAGCAACTCGGCCGGCCCGTCGATCTCCACCTCCGCGGCGGGTACCACGTCGGTCCGCACCACCGCTGCCAGCTCCGCGACGCTCTGCGCGGCGAAAACGTCCTTGGTGCTGATCACCATGCCGCGTCGGCGCGCCCTGGCGACGACCCGGAGGCTGAGGATGGAGTCGCCGCCGAGTTCGAAGAAGTTGTCGCGGACGCCGACCCGGTCCAGTCCGAGCACCTCCGCCCAGACCTCGGCCAGCGCCGCCTCGACCGGGTTGCGCGCCGCCGTGTCCTCGGCTTCCTCCGCCACGGGTGGTTTCGGCAGCGCCTTGACGTCGACTTTTCCGTTGGGGGACAACGGCAGTCCGGGCAACTGCACGAACGAGTCCGGCACCAGGTAGTCCGGCAACCGGTCCGCGAGGAACCGGCGCAGCGCGCCGACGTCGAACCCGTCGGGTCGCTCCGGCACGACGTAGCCGACCAGCCGCTTGGCCCCCGCCACGTCCTCGCGCACCACGGCCACGGCGGCCCGCACCCCCGGGTGCACGCGCAGCGCGGCGGCCACCTCCTCCGGCTCGATCCGGTAGCCACGCAGCTTCACCTGGTCATCGGCCCGGCCGCAGAACTCCAACAGACCATCGGCGTTCCACCGGGCTCGGTCCCCGGTGCGGTACAGCCTGCCGCCGGGCGGCCCGCACGGGTCGGCGACGAACCGCTCGGCCGTCAGTCCGGGACGTCCGAGGTAGCCCCAGGCCAGTCCGTCGCCGCCGACGTAGAGCTCGCCGATCACACCGGTCGGCACCGGCTTCAGCGTGGCGTCCAGCACGTAGGCGCGGGTGTTCGCGACCGGGCGGCCGATCGGCAGTTGCGTGCTCGTCTCGGCCACGTCCGCGCTGCCGACCTCGTGCGTCGTCGACACGATCATGCCCTCGACGGGACCGTATCCGTTGACCAGGCGCAGGTCCGGGTTCGCCCGCAGCACGGCGCGCACGTCCGCGATGGCGCTCGTGTCCCCACCGACGATCACCTGGTCGGCAGTGCGCAGCGCCGCGGAGCGCAGCTCGGCGAGCACGCCGAACAGCCCGGCCGGCAGGCACAGCGTGTCGATCTCGTGCTCGGCGACCAGCGCCGCGATCGTGTCCGCGTCCACGGTCCGCTCCGGGTAGAGCACCGCGGTCCCGCCGTGCAGCAGCGCGGACCACAGCTCCAGCGGCATCCCGTCCCAGGACATCGGCATCGCCTGCAGTACCGTCCGCCCCGGACCGAGGTCCAAGAAGTCCGTGCCGCACACCGCCCTGACGATCCCGCGGTGCGTGCCGAGCACGCCCTTCGGCTGACCGGTGGAGCCGGAGGTGTACAGCACGCAGGCGAGGCTCAGTCCGTGCACCCGCACCAGGGGCGCGTGGTCCGGACGACCGGCCAGCTCACGCGCCTCGGCCTCCAGGTCGACCACGGTCACCTCGCCGCCGGGGAGTCCCGCCGTGGCCGTGGTCGCGAGCACCAGCTCCGCACCGGCCTCGGCGATCAGCCGGCGGATTCGCTCGGCGGGCAGTCCCGGTTCCAGCGGCAGGTAGGCGGCACCGGCCTTCAGCACGCCGAGCATCCCGGCCACCAGGGGGATTCCGCGTTCCAGGCACAACCCCACGAAGGAGCCGGGGCGCACTCCCCTGGCCAGCAACTCGTGGGCGATCTGGTTCGACCGCCGGTCGAGTTCGGCGTAGTCGCACACCGCGACGCCGTGCCGCAACGCGATCGCGTCCGGTTTGGCGGCGGCGATCTCGGCGAACAGCTCGTGCAACGGGCGATCCGACGGGTAGGCCACCGCCGTGTCGTTCCAGCGCCGCACCACCAGGTCGTGCTGCTCGCCCGACAGGCTGGACATCCGGAGCATCGGTTGTGCCGCCGAGGTGGCGACGGCGTTCAGCAGCTCCGCGAAGTTCGCGCCCAACCGGACGATGGTGTCGCGGTCGAACAGGTCCGTGCTGTACCCGATCGAGACCCGCAGTTCCTCGTCCCGCTCGGCGAACTCGAAGGTCAGGTCGGTGATGCAGGTCAGCTGCGGCAGCTCCGCCTTCTCCAGCCGCAGGCCGGCCACCTCCGCACCGCGGAACAACGCGTCCTGCATCATCACGATGGCTTGGAACAACGGGGTGCGCGCGGAGTCGCGGTCCGGCCGGACGATGTCGATCAGCCGTTCGAGGGGGACGTCCTGGTTGGCGAACGCGTCCGCGAGGTTCTCCCGGACGCGGCCGACGAAGGACGCGAACGACGCCGACTCGTCAACCTCGGACCGCAGCACGACCGTGTTGATGAAGTACCCCAGCAACCGGTCGAGCTCCGGGTGGTTGCGCCCCGTGGTCACCGTGCCGACCGCGACGTCCCGCTGACCGGAGTAGCGGCTCAGGATCAGGTTCGTCGCGGCCAGCAGCACGGTGAACAGCGTGGCGTCCGACTTCTCGGCGACCCGGCGCAACTGCGCCGTCGTCTCGGCGGAGACGGTGACGTGGCACAGGTCGCCGCGGGCGGTGCGGGTCCTCGGTCGAGGGTGGTCCGTCGGCAGGTCCAGCACCGTGAGGCCGTCGAGTTGCCCTCGCCAGTAGTCCAACCGGCCGACCAGCGCCTCCTCCGTCCATTCGCGACGCTGCCAGTCGGCGAAGTCGGCGTACTGCAATTCGTTGGGGGGCAGGGATACCGGCTCACCGCGCACGGCCGCGCCGTACAGCTCGCAGAGCTCCTCCAGCAGGATCCGCATCGACGCGCCGTCGGTGATGATGTGGTGCTGGGTGAGCACCAGAACGTGCTCGTCCCGCGCGAGGCGGACCAGCAGCACGCGCATCAGGGGACCCACCCGGAGGTCGAACGGGCGCGTCAGCTCCTCGCGCACGACCCGGTCATAGGCGTCGTCCCGCTCCGGGGTCGCGAGGCCGGCGATGTCGACCAGCCGCGGGTCGATCGGCCCTGCCTGGTGGATGATCTGCACGCCGTGACCGTCTATCGAGTCGAACGTGGTGCGCAGCACCTCGTGCCGGTCCACCACACCGCGCAACGCCGTGCCGAGCGCGGCCAGGTCCAGCGAACCGGTCATCCGCACCGCGCCGGAGACGTTGTACTCGAAGCTGTCCGGGTCGAACTCCTGCAGGAACCAGTGTCGTTGCTGGACGAAGGACATCGGCAGCGTCCCGGCCCGGTCGGCGACGGCGATCCGGGACGTGCGACGCTCGCCGCGCAGTTCGTCGACCACGGCGGCGAACGCGCGCACGCTCTGCACCTCGAACAACGTCTTCGGCGAGAGGTCGACGTCGAACTCCTCCATCGTCCTGGACAGTGCCCGGATGCCCCGGATCGAGTCGCCGCCGAGCGCGAAGAACCGCTCGGTCGCCCCTACCTGGGGCAGCCCGAGCACGTCCGCCCAGATCTCGGTGATCCGCCGTTCGGTTGCGGTGCGCGGGCGGTCCACTCCGGACAGTTCACGTCGCTCGCGGAGGTCCGGCGCGGGCAGCGCCGCCCGGTCCACTTTGCCGTGCGCCGTCACCGGGAAGGCGTCCATGCCGACGAACACCGACGGGATCAGGTAGTCGGGCACGCTCTCGGCGAGTCGCGCCCGCAGCGCGGCCGTGTCCGCCGCGCCGGCCGGCAGGACGTAACCGACCAGCCGCGGCTGCCCCGCGTCGTCCACGTCGGTGCGCGCCGCGGCCTGGCGCACCCCGGGGCAGCGGGCCAGCGCCGCCTCGACGTCGCCGAGCTCGATCCGGAACCCGCGGATCTTGACCTGGTCGTCGACCCGTCCGACGAACTCCAGGTCGCCGTCCGCACGGCGCCGAGCCCGGTCGCCGGTGCGGTACATCCTGCTGCCCGGCGCACCGTAAGGGTTGGCGACGAACCGCTCCGCGGTGTGCGCCACCCGGTTGTGGTAGCCGCGGCTCAGGCAGGAGCCTGACAAGTAGAGTTCGCCGACCTCGCCGTCAGGCACCGGTCGCAGTCGGTCGTCCAGCAGCACGACCCCGACGCCGCGCAGCGGCGTGCCGATCGGCGGCGTGCCGGTCGGGCGCAACGCCGAGCTGACCGTGGCGCAGACCGTCGCCTCTGTCGGCCCGTAGGCGTTGAGCAGCAGCCGGTCCGCCGCCCATTCCCGGACCAGGCCGGCAGGAGGTGCCTCTCCGGCGAGGATGATGGACAGATCCGCGGGAACGGTGGCCGGGGACATCACGGCCAGCGCCGCCGGCGGGATGTTCGCGTGGGTGACCCGCTGTTCGGTGAGCAGCTCGGCCAGCGGCTCGCCAGGCGAGAGCTTTTCCGGTGGTGCGGTGACCAGGGTGCCGCCGGTCAGCAGCGGTGCGAGGATCTCCCAGACCGCCGCGTCGAAGCCGACCGAGGCGAATTGGAGCATCCGGCTGTTCTCGTCCAGCCCGAACCGCTCCCGGATGGTGTCGAACCCGGGAATCCCGGTGTGCGTGACGACAACGCCCTTCGGCCGCCCGGTCGAACCGGAGGTGTAGATCAGGTAGGCGGGCTGGCGCGGGTCCACCTTCGCGAGTCGGTCCGCGTCGGTCGGCGGGGTCGCCGGATACCCGCTCCGCACGGGGTCGACCAGTACCGGCGCACCGTTCTCGACCAGGGCGGCGGTCGCCGCGGTGCACAGGTGCAGGCCGGCGTCGGCGTCGGCGAGGATGTGCCGGACACGTTCCGGCGGATAGCCGATGTCCACCGGCAGGTAGGCGGCGCCCGTCTTCAGCACGCCGAGCACGGCGATGACGAACTCCGGGCCGGGCGGTAGGAGCAGTGCGACGATCCGTTCCGGCCCGGCGCCGCGCCCGATCAGGAGGTGGGCGAGTCGATTAGCCTCGGCGTCGAGTTCCGCATAGCTCCAAGTGGTCTGTTCGTGCACCAGCGACAGGCGGTCGGGGTGGCGGCGCACCTGTGCCTCGAAGAGTTCGGCGATGGTCTCCCCGGTCACCGGGTTGTCCAGAGACATTGACGACCTCCACGAATCACACAGGACGGTTTATGCACGTCAGACCCATTTTCCGCCGAACTTGACGACAGACGATTTGAACACTACTGACGCAGGTGCCGCGGCTCTACATCATTAAGCCAGCCACAAATAAGACATGCCGTTCGCGTCCTGTTCCCCGCTCGTTCAAATTTCGTCCGACGCGCTGACTTGCGTTTTTCGGGAATGGCTTAATCCGGTGGATTTGCGCTCCGGCGTTCGGCAAGGTTGAGGACCATCTGGACAGCACGCGGGAGGTATTGGGTGTCCAACCAGGCCGAACGAGTCGGGATCGAGTTCCGGTCCGCCTTCTACGAGATCACCGCGGCATGAGCACGCGACGGAGTCCGAATCGGCTCGAACTCACCGGAGCCGAACGCGCCGAGGTCGCCGCGCTCGTGGACGAGGTCGGCACGGCCACGCACGGACAGCACTGGGATCCGCTGGCCCTGGCCGGCTCGGCGACCACCCACGCCCAGCGCCTGCCGTTGCGGTTGCGGCAGTTCCTTTGCGACGTGCGCGAAAACGAAGCCGACATCGCGATGGTGTCCAACCTGCCGATCGATCCCGGCCTGGCGCCCACTCCGGCCGGTTGGGACGTCGCCGCCAAGACCGGAGCGGGACGCCGGGAGGAGCTGACCCTGCTGCTGGTCGGTGCCGGGCTGGCGGAACCGTTCGGCTGGGCCAACCAGCAGGACGGTCGGGTGGTGCACGACGTCTGCCCCGTTCCCGGTCAGGAGGCGGCGCTGACCAGTGCCAGCAGCGAGATCGAACTGTCGCTGCACACCGAGGACGTCTATCACCCGTGCCGTGGTGACTACGTCTCCCTGTTCTGCCTGCGCAATCCCGATGAGGTGGGCACGACCGTGGTCCGAGTGGCCGACCTGGAGGTTCCGCAGGAACTGCGGGAGGCCCTACGACGGACGGAGTACCGGTTCTACGCCGACGACTCCCACGCGGTCGGCTTCACGACCGGCGTGGGGCCGGACAACCACCTCGACGGCAGGCCTTACGAGCGCGGCTCGGTGCTGTTCGGCCCACACGAACGGCCGTATCTGCGCTTCGACATCGACTTCATGTCCGCCGAGGCGGGAAGCGAACCGACGGACGCGATCCACCGGACGCAACGGATGTTCGGCGACGTGGTCGACCGGGTCGCGCTGGCGCCGGGTGACGCGATCTTCGTGGACAACTACCAGGTGGTGCACGGCCGGGAGCCGTTCACCCCGCGCTACGACGGCCACGACCGGTGGCTGAAGCGACTGAACCTGATCCGGGACGTCCGGCGCATCTACGCCAGTAGCGACCGGCGCAACCGGATCATCCTGTGAACCGCGCGATGACCAAGGGGGAACGCTGCGGTGACTGAGACGCCCACGACAGCCGGTCCGGCCACGGACAAGGTTCCGCTGTCCCGGAACCGGAACTTCAACCTGCTCTGGCTCGCGCAGAGCGCATCCGAGCTGACCAACCAGGTCTTCGTCATCGTCTACCCCTTGCTCACGCTCTGGGTGCTCGGTTCGCCCGCGCTGGCCGGGGTGGTCGGTTCCGTGCTGGTCGGCGCCCAACTGCTGGCCGGGCTGCCCGCCGGAGTACTCGCCGACCGGGCGAACCGCAAGAACATCCTGCTCGGGTGTGCCGTGCTGCGGACGCTCGGCTACGCCAGCGTGGCGGTGGCAATCCACTTCGACGCGCTGACCCTGTCGCACCTGTTGATCGCCGCGGCCGTCGAGGGCGCGGCACTGGCCGCGACGTGGCCCGCCGAAGCGGCCTCGTTGCCGCAGGTGGTGACCGACGACCAGTTGCCGACCGCGCTGGCGTTGAACAACGTGCGGGTGTCGGTCGGCCAGTTGCTCGGCAACACCTTCGGCGGTGTCCTGCTGGGACTGGCCCTTGTCTTGCCGTTCCTGCTGAACAGCGCACTCGGCCTGCTGTCGGTCCTGTTGTTGCTGTTCCTGCGAATCCCACGCCGGCCGACCGCGGACCGACCGGCCGAACCCGACGAGGACGGGCCGCCGCCGGCACCGGCGCACTTCTGGCAGGACCTGACCAGCGGCCTGCGCTGGATGGTCCGCCAGCCGTTCATCATGGTGACCTCGTTGTGCGCGGTCGTGCTGAACCTCGTGTTCGCCGCGGTGCTGATCACCATCATCATCCGTGCCGGGCAGCAGGGCGTCAGCTCGGCGATGATCGGCATCATGGTCGCGATGCTCGGCGTCGGCGGCCTGCTCGGCGCGTTGGCCGCCGCGCCACTGCACAGGCTGCTCACCCCCTACCTCTCCATCACCGGCGTCGTGTGGGTGGTGACGCTGATCATGCCGCTGCTGGCGGTGTTCACCTCGCCGCTCGCCTCCGGCTTGCTGCTGGCCGCCGGCGCGTTCGTCGCACCACTGGCCAACACGACGATCATGACCCACCAGCTGCTGCTCACACCGGACGAGATGCGCGGCAAGCTCAGTGGTGCGATGGGCACGCTGGACGGCACGTCGGGCGCGATCGGGCCCGCCCTCGGCGGCATCCTCGTCGAGTTCGGCGGCTCCCGCTTCGCCCTGCTCGTCTGTGCCGGGCTCTGCTTCATCCCGGCGCTGATCGCCGCACTCAGCCCTACACTGCGCCATTTCCGCGGCACGGAGGACGCCGCGGCGGCGGAGCCGAAAGCCGAGGAGGGATCAGCCAGGTGACCACGCACGCGCCGACCGGGATCGATCTGGCCGACTCCACCACGTTCGTCGAGCACGACCTGACCGCGTTCTGGCGCGGGTTGCGGGACGAGAAGCCGGTGTACTGGAACGCGGAATCCGAACAGCGGCCAGGTTTCTGGGTGCTGTCGCGGCACCGGGACGTCGTCGGGGTTTACCGGGACGCGGAGAACTTCTCCTCGGCGCACGGCAACGTGCTGGACACGTTGCTCAACGGCGGTGACTCCGCCTCCGGCAAGATGCTCGCGATCTCGGACGGGTCCGGGCACCGTGAGCTGCGCCGGACGCTGCTCAGGTCGTTCGCACCGAGGGCGTTGCAGGTGGTCGAGGCGAACATGCGGGCCGCGACCGACAAGGTGGTCGCCGAGGCCGTCCGGCAAGGCACGTGCGACTTCGCCGCCGACGTGGCCGCGCACATCCCGTTGGCCACCATCTGCGACATGCTCGGCGTGCCCGACGCGCAGCGTGCGGAGGTGCAGCGGACGGCCAAGTCGGCGCTGGCCGCCGAGGAGCCCGGCCAGGACGCGATGCGCAGCTGGTTGGCCAAGAACGAGATCCTGATGTACTTCGCGAAGCTGGCCAAGACCCGCGCCGGCGACCCGGGCACCGATGTCGTGAGCATGCTGGCGACCTGTGAGGTGAACGGGCGCCCGCTGTCCGAGGACGAGATCATCCTGAACTGCTACGGCCTGGTGCTCGGCGGTGAGGAGACCACCAGGCTGACCATGATCGGCGCGGTGGCCGCCTTCCTCGCCCACCCCGACCAGTGGCGACGGCTGCGCACGGGCGAGGTCGAACTCGCCACCGCCGTCGACGAGATCCTTCGCTGGACCACGGTGACCCGGCACGTCGGCAGGCGGGCCACCGCGGACGTGCGACTGCACGACACCCTGATCCGCGCCGGCGACATCGTGACCCTGTGGCACGCGTCCGCGAATTTCGACGAACGCGAGTTCACCGACCCGATGTCGTTCGATCTGTCCCGGAAACCGAACAATCACGTGGTGTTCGGGCACGGCCCGCACTTCTGCATCGGCGCCTACCTCGGCAGGGCCGAGATTTCCGCGTTGCTGAGCGCGTTGTGCGCACACGTCCAGGACTTCGAGGCGACGGCACCGCCGGAAAACCTCTATTCCACGGTTTTCTCCGGTTACGCCAGTCTGCCGGTCCGGCTCGTCCCGGCGGCCTGACAACGCGTCGCCGCGCCCGGCCCCGGGGCGAATTCGCGTCGGTCGACCGGGTCACCGCTGCGAAAGGCGCGTTCCGGCAAGGCCGAGTGGTCAGGGCGGTGCGGGTCATATCAGGCGTCACGCGGTTGTGCCGGGTGATGGGCATCGCCCGGTCCGGCTTCCACCACTGGCGTGCCACTGCGGGCGGCCCGGCCGCCCGGGCCGCCCGCGGCACCGCCGACGGCCGCCCGGTGGCCCCTCATCAGCACGGTCCATCGGGGCTCGGCCGGCGCCTACGGCGTCCCCGGGATCACTGCGGAGCTGCGCGAGGCCGGACACCCGGTCGAGCACAAGCGCGTCGCGCGGATCATCCGCCGGCCGGGGCTTCACAGGCTGCGTCGCCGACGCACCACCACCGGTGCCCCCTCAAGTGCCAAGGCACTTGAGGGGGCACCGGTCGTTCGGAGACTTTCACGCACGAGTCACCAACAGGATGCGGTGCATCGGTGTTTCCAGGATCCGCTCCCGGCGCAACCCGTACCGGACGAACCAGTCGTCGTAGTCCTTGAGCGTGTAGGCGTCCCCGCCGCCCGTGGCCAGCATCGACGCGGCGAACAGCAGGGCGAACCGGTCCTGCGCCGACTTCGCGGTGCGCTCGTCGTCGACGACGTGGTCGACGATGCACAACATGCCGTCCTCGGCCAGCGCCTCGGCGGCCAGTCGCACCAACGTCTCGGCGGACTCCGGGGTCTGCAGGTGGAAGATGTTCGCCAGCAGGATGAGGTCGACGTCCTGACCCCAGGAGTCCTGCCAGAAGTCGCACACCGTGGCCTCGAACCGCGCTGCCACACCGAGTTCGGCCGCCTGGGAGGTGGCCAGTGGCGCGATTCGTGCCACGTCCAGCCCGACGGCGGTCCACTGTGGGAACTCGCGCAGCAACAACTGGCCGTACAGACCGGTGCCACAGCCGACGTCGACCATCCGCACCGCGCGGTCGCACGGCCACGCCAGGTCGCGCAGCCCTTGCCGGAGCACCTGGACGACCGGCGGCGCCCAGAAGTTGATCCCGCTCACCAGCGACTCGTACTCGTCCACCGAGATCTGGTTGAGCTGGTCGCTTCCGCTGCCATCCCTGCTGCCCCGGCGCACCGCACCGGCGAAGTCCTGCCACGCCCGCCAGGCCAGCCTGCGGTCGTAGGCGATCTTGCCGACAAGGCTGAACATGCCGCCGGGCAGCAGGCATTCCCGCATCGCCGCAGGCAGTCGGTACGACGGCGGCGCACTGGCCTCGGTCGTCCGCTCCACGATGTCATAGGCGTACAACGCGTCCATGAGCACCCTGGTGGCCCGCGGCTCGGTGTCCAGCCGCTCGGCGAGTCGCTCGGCCGTGGCCGGTCCCGCGGACAGTTCGACGAACACGCCGAGATCGTGCGCGGCCTCGATGACACCGGGCGCCCAGATCGCGATCAGGTGCTCGTAGACCCGGTGTGCGGCGGTGACCACGTCGTGCTGGAGCCCATGGCCGGGCAGCAGCGCCGTGTCGACCAACGGCTTGATGATCGTGCTCGGTTCGGCATTCAACATGGGCTCGACGACAGTCATCATGGTCCTTCTCGGTCTCGGGATCGTCAGTCCAACGCCTGTGCGAGGTCGGACCAGAGGTCTTCCGGGTGCTCCAGGCCCACCGCGACCCGCACCGTGCCCTGGTCGATTCCGGCCGCACGCAACGCGTCCGGGTCCATCCCGCTGTGCGAGATGCTCGCCGGGTGCAGCACGGTGGTGCCGACACCGCCGAGTGACGGCGCCAGCGAGGCCAGCCGGATACGTGAGGTGAACGAGCGCGCGGCTTCCATCCCGCCGTGCAGGTCGAAGGCGACCACACCGCCGTAACCGTCGAGCAGTGCACGCGCAGTGGCGTGGCTGGGATGGTCGGGCAACCCGGGCCAGTAGACCCTGGCCACCTTGGGGTGCTCCGTCAGGCGGGTGGCGACCACCTCGGCGTTCGCGCAGTGCTGGCGCATCCGGACCGGCAGCGTCTGCAGGCCGCGAATGGAGAGCCACGCGGCGAAGGGGTCGGCGCACGCGCCCAGCTCCGTGCCACGCCGCCACAGCGTGCTCGCCAGTTCCTGGTCCTTGACGACGATGATGCCGCCGACCACGTCGGAATGGCCGCCGATGTACTTGGTGGTCGAGTGCACCACGACATCCGCACCGTGCCGCAGCGGATGGCAGAGCACCGGTGAGGCGAAGGTGTTGTCCACCACCGTGATCAGTCCGGCGCGCTGTGCCGCGGACGTGAACGCCGGAAGGTCGCAGACCTGGCCCAACGGGTTCGCGATCGTTTCGAGGTAGAGCATCCTGGTGGTCGGGCGACACGCCGCGGCCACCTCGGCAGGGTCCTCGGCATCGAGGTAGGTGACCTCGATGCCCCAGCGTTCGCACAGATCGGCGAGCAGCGTGAAGACGCCGCCGTACAGTCCGCGTTGCGCGAGCACGTGGTCCCCGGTGCGCAGCAGGGACAGCAGCACGGTGCTGACCGCGCCCATCCCGGAGGCGGTGGCCATCGCCGAACTGCCGCCTTCCAGGTCCGCCACGGCATCCTCGAAGGCTTTCGTCGTGGGGTTGCCGAATCGGCTGTAGGTGAACGCCCCGTCCGGCTTGGACCAGGCATCGGCGAACGTCGGCAGGTCCTCGAAGGTGAACAGCGAGGTCTGGTAGAGCGGCACCGCGGCGGGCACACTGCCCTCGGGCACGCTGGCCCGGATGTGCACGGCCCGCGTCTGCACCCGGTCGTGTCGCTGGGAATCGCTCACCTGTACCTCCATTCGAAACGCGGTCATCGGCCGGAGATCAGTTCCGGCACGGCCGGACCGTTCGGGTCCTGCCTGGTCAACACCGTCCGCTTGTGCGGATCGCCCTCCAGGATCAGGTCCACCATGGCCCCGCCGGTGAGTTCGCCGGAACGCGGTCGCAGCGTGCTGGTGTACAGCGTGCGGAGCTGATCGGTGCGCAGCCCCGAGATCGCCCGCAGGCTTTCCTCGACATCGGGGTCGCGCTGTCCGTTCAGGACGGCCACGATCCTCTCCTGCTGGGCCGCCAGCGCGGGGTGCTCGACACGCAGGTAGTCCGCCAAGCCGAGCCCGCGCTCGGCGAACGGCGAGTACACCATCGCGACCAGTTGTTCCTCGGTGATCCCGAAGGTGTCCAGCGCGTATGCGTTCATCGCCTGCCGCATCCGCTCCGGCGCGTCCGGACCGGCGTAGCGATCCCGCATCACCTGGATCAGGTACTCGGGGATCTGCTTGCCGCGCATGAGGTTGATCGCGAACTCCACGTACTCGGCGAGGCCATCCGCGTAGCGCTGCCCGTACAGCCGTTCGCAGCGCAGCGCCCGCAGGTGGGCCATCAGGGCCGGATTGGCGCAGTCGGACTCCGTGAAGTTGAACGCCGTGTCGTCGAAGACGAAGCGGAGGTAGCCGGTGAGCAGTTCCCAGTGGTCGCCCGAGGCGTAGGCGGTGTCGGTGTAGATCGTGAAAAAGCTCAGCCGTCGCGGCACGCGGGCCTCGACCCTGCGCTCCGCGATCTCCGTTTTCGCGCCGGTGCCGTGGATGTCGGCGAAGTAGGCCGCAGCGATGTCGTCGATCACCGACAGCACACTGCCGAAGCTCACCGACCCGGACTCGCCGCGTTCCGGCAGCCGGACGCCGAGGCGGCGCGCCAGCCGGCAGATCCACAGGAAGTAGGACCTCTGCTCCTGCGGTGAGTCCCCGGTGACGATCATGTCAACGCCGCCGTCGTAGGCGGCGGCGAGACCGAACGCCGCTGCCACGCTGAAGTTGCAGGCGTTGCAGAACGTCGGACGGCCGTCGGCGAATGTGCGGTGCCCCGTCATCAGGATGTCGGTGCGGTTGCGCTCGACGACTTCCGGGCTTTGCGGCCGATCCACGTGGAACGGATTCACCTCGTTGCCGTCCACGAGCAGCAGTTCGCAGTCCGGATCGTCGTAGAGCCGCAGCGCCTGGTACGACCGATCGACGTTGGCCATCACCGCGTACGGCATCCCCGCGTGCCGCATGGTCACCACCCGCATGGTGAACGTGTCACCGTACTCGCGGGCGATCAGCAACTGGACGGCCCGGACGAACGCGAGCATGTACGCGCTGTCCTTGCCGCCACCGTAGGCGACCATCACGGTCCGCTCCCGCACCTGCCGCTCGGCGCCGAGGTCGGCGAGCATTCGTTCGGCGCACTCCCGCACGCCGCGGAGATCCGCCTCGGAGAGCACCTCGGTCAGCTCGTCGTAGGTCTGCTTGCGCAACAGCGCTGTGGACTCGACATCAGTGTTCATGGCGCCTCCGCCAGGCCGTCGTGATATGCCGATGCGTCCCATGCGGGTGCGTGTGGCGCACCGCTGGGGTCCCAGACGTCCTCGCTGGACAACGGTTCTGGCGAGTACTTGCCCAGCGCGGCGATGAGCAGCTGGAGTTCGGCGGACAGTGCCCGCACGAAGTTCCGCACGCCGTCGTCGTGCGCCGCCGCGGCGAGGAGCGCCGCCCGACCGATACCGACCGCCCGGGCGCCGAGTGCGAGCGCCTTGACCGTCCGGCTGCCCTCCCAGAACCGGCCGCTCACCAACAAGCACCCGGACCGCGCCGCGGGCTCGCCGATCCGGCGCAGGCACTCGGCCAGCGGCAGCCCCACGTGTTCCAGGAAGCACTTCGGCGCCCACCCCGTGCCGCCCTCGGCACCATCGACGGTGACCGCGTCCGCGCCCGCGGTGACCGCGATGTCGAAGGCCGCCAGGACGTCCCGCGCCGGCGGCAGCTTCACCCACGTCCGCGCGCGTGGGTAGTTGTTGCGCATCAGGCGGATCTGCTGCCGGAGCACCTCCTCGGTGAAGGTGCCGGGACTGCTGTGCCGCAATCGGCGGCCGTCCGCGCCGGCCTCGTCGATCGTGTACCGGCCCTGGAGCGCCGCCGCACTCGCGGAGTCCAGCAGCGTCATCCCGCCGAGACCGGGCTTGGCTCCCTGGCCCACCTTCAACTCGAAGGCCAACCGGCCGGAATCCAGCAGCGCGCGGGCCTCCGGGTCGGAGTACACCAGGTTCCACACCTCGGCGTCGGCGTCCTCGGTGCTCTGCTGCACCACCACTCCGCCGAGTCCGTCCGGCACCGCGTCCAGGTACGCGTGCACGCGGCGCAGCATCGACCGGCCGGCGCGATCCACGCTTCGGTAACCGTTGACCGGTACCACGTTCTCGCCGATCACCACAGGGATGCCGCAAGCCGCGGCCTGCCCGCTCACCGCGACGCCGAGGTCGCGGCCCGCCACCTCGGTCGACCCGAACGCCGAGACGTACACCGGCAGGCTGCTGGCGAAGCCGCCGATGTCGGTGCGGAGGTCGACGTCGTGGTGCACCGGTTCCCGGCCGAGTTCGATCAGCTTCTCCAACCGGCGCGGCACGAAGACCGGCGGCACCAACCGCATCGCGTCGAGGGCGTCGGCCGCGACCGGCACCGTGCCGCCGAACACCGAGACGCCGTAGCGCGCGGCGTCGGGGTAGATCGCGGCGACGCCGTGCCGCGCGCGCTCGGCGACCTCCTCGCGGGGGAAACCGGGAGCGTCAAGAGGGGTGTTCACGCCGAGAACACCCCCGGTACCTTCGGGAACGCGCTCGCCTGCCAGACCTCGTCGACGCCGGTGAGGTACCGGGTCAACCGTTCGACGCCGATGCCGAACCCCGCGCTGGCCGGGATGCCCGCGCGCACCATGTCCAGGTACCAGTCGTATTTCGCCGGGTTCTCCCCAGTCTCCCGCAACCGGGTCATGATGCGCCGGTAGTCCCATTCCCGTTCGCTGCCGCTGGCGATCTCGCCGTAGCCTTCCGGCACGATCAGGTCGAAGTTGCGCAGCACTCCCGGTTCGGTCTCGCTTTCCCGGTCGTAGAAGCCCCGCGAACCCTTCGGGTAGTCGGTGATGAAGAACGGGCGGACGGCCTGCTCGGAGACCGACGCCTCCGCGTGCCAGTCGATCTCGGCATCGGGACTTTGCTCGTAGCCGCCCGCGCGCACCTGCGCCACCACATCGGCGTGGCGGCGGCGGTCGAAACCACCGTTGACGACCTCCTTGAGCGCGGCCACGTCTCTGCTCAACAACTCCAGCTCAGCGGCGCGATCGTCGACGACCGCGCGCACCACGTGTTTCAGCAGTCCCTCGGCGAGGTCCATGACCTCGTCCCGGGACGCGTGCGCGATCTCCACGTCCAACTGGTGGAACTCGGCGAGGTGGCGCCGCGTCGACGCGGTCTCCAGCGGTTCGAGTCGGACGTTCGGCGCCACGTTGACAATCCGGTCGAAACCGAGCAACGCCGCCTGCTTGTACAGGATGCCGCTGGTCATCAGCTTGTACGTGCGGCCGTAGTAGTCGATGTCCACCTGCTTGGCGCCCCGTGCACCCGGGTCGGTGACGGGACCTATGATCGGCGGCAGCAGTTCCATGCAACCCTGCTCGCCCACCAGGTACTCGCGCGCGGCGGCCAGCAGTCGCTGCTGCACGCGTAGTACGGCACGCGTGCGCGGCGAGCTCAAGTGCTCCGCAGGCGTCGGCAGAACGTGGCCGCCCCCGTTGCTTTCCGGCTGCGTCATTCGACCTGTCCCCTTTCCGCCGCGGGCAGTGTTCCCAACTGAGCCGCTTCCTCGTCGCAGCGCCGCGCCACATAGGACAGTGCTGCGAGCAGTTCCGCCGAGCCGAGCTCGGTCGTGGCCCACCCGGAACGGGGGGGCTTGATCGGCATCGCGCCCACCCTGGACCAGACCAGCCGGCCGTCCTCGGTCAGCTTGGTCCGCGCCCGGCCCGCGTTGTCCGGGTGCAGGCAGTACGGCACGTCGAGGTAGCCGCGGTCGAACGCCATCCGCAGTGCCACGCCGATGTCCGCGTGCAGCTCGCGCACCGCGTGCACGAGGTCGGACGCCTGCCGGTAGATCTCGCTCTCCGGAGGTGTGCCGATGATGTCCGAACGCTCCGTTCCGGTCGCGACGTTCGCCGCGTACTCCAGCGCCTGCACGTTCTCCGCGATCGTGGGGATGCGGTGCGCCTCGGCCGCGGTCTTCACGATGAGCCTGGCCGCGCCACCGCGGACGGCGAGTTCGGCGGCCTCACCGAGCAGCCGCAGCGCGCCGCGCTCGGTGTTCGGGTAGACGCCCATGTAGGTGTAGACCACGACGTGCCAGTCGATGTCCGTGAACAGTTCACCGGCCAGCCGGTGCATGGCCAGGAGCGCCTCCTGGTCCTGGCCGGCATGAGTCTGCTGGGCGTAGCTCAGCGAGATGCTGCGCAGCCCGTGCTGGTGGAAGAACATCCCTTCCAGCACGCTCAGCGCCACGAGCAGGCTCGGCGGGCAGAGCTGGCCGAGCATGCAACCGCCGAACGTCTCCAGGTGCGGCTCGACCCCGACACCCCGGAACTCGCTGAGCATCTCCGCGCTGCGGGCCCAGTTGAGGACCGACTCGCGCAGGGGCGTCCTGCTGTAGGGGAGGCAGTAGGACACCGGCCCGCCCTCGGTGGCGTCGATACCGGCGCGCATCAGAGTCGCCACGATGTCCTTCGGCGCCGGCGAGCCGTGCCGGATCTGCACGGGGAAGCCCTCCTCGCAGATTCCCCGCAGCATCTCCCTGGTCCGCTCAGGTCCGTAAGTGACGATCGGGTAGCCGTTCAGGTCGACGCCATCGCGCAGGGCGCTGCGCACGGCCGCGAGGTCACCGGTCCTGGTGAAGCTGTCCAGCGTGATCGTGCCGACCGTCGTCGCCCGCGCCAGCTTGGTGGCCAGCAGTCCGGCACGCATCTGCTTCGGGTCGCACATGCCCATCCGCGGCTGCACCACCAGCTCTCCGGCCGCGCGCGCCATCGAGATGAAGTTCGCGAAGGCGCCGTAGCGCACGCTCGGGGCACTCGGCGGTGGCGCGGCGACGGGCGCCGATCCCGGCTCAGTCACGGTGACGGTGCACCTCATGCCGCACCCGCGGGCAACTGCCGCACGAACGACTCGAAGCTGCGCAACCCGCCGCCGTCGGAGAAAACCGCATCGAATCCGGCGAGCAGCAAGCGGTCAGTGTGGTCTTGGTTTTCCGTGCCATGAATTCCCAGTTTCCCGCCGATGACCACCGGTATGCCGCGGAGGTCCCGGTGACTGCGCAGCGTCGAGATCAAGCGCATACCGTCGGCGTATCCGTGACCGTTCACACTGCTGACCACGACCAGATCGGGCCGCGATTCGAGGCACCGCGCGATCATTTCATCGACTGGCGCACACGGCCCGAGATTGTCCACAATGTGCCCCATTTCTTCGAGCATCAGTTGCAGGTAGACGAGGTTCCAGCTGTGCGAGTCGGACGCCACAGTCGTCACCAGGACGCGAAGCACCCTCGTCGAATTCGTGGAGTTCACCGGCCTGGCACCGCCCACTTCCACTCGACCGTTATCCCTCACGACCAGCTTGCCGAGTGGGTCGGCGGCCGCGCAATGACATTTCGCTCTGCCGAAATGCGACCGTTCTCACGGTCACCGTCCGAACAGCCGCTCCATTCTCGTCAAGGCTTCGCGCGTCGCGGCCGGGTCCCTGGCGAAGGTGACCCGGATCCACTCCTCGCCGTCGGCACGGTCGGCGAAGAAAGCCGAGCCGGGCGCCACCAGCACACCGGCCTCCCGCACCAGGCGGTGAGCCAGTCGGGTCGAGCCGGCGGCGAGTCCACCGATGTGCGCCAGTGCGAACCAGCCGCCCTCCGGGAGGCTGACCTCGAACCCCAACCCGGTGAGGCGTGCGGCCATCTCGTCGCGCATCGACCGCAGCGATTCCCTGTCGGCCAGGTGCCGCTGCGACAACACGGCGGCACCGCGCTGCAGCGGATGACTCGCCCCTACTGTGGTGCGCTCGTGGACCCGCCGCAGCCCCTCGGTCAGGCCGGGTTCGGCGAGGCAGTAGCCGATCCGCCAACCGGTCATCCGGAAGCTCTTGGACAGGCTGCCGACCACAATCGTGCGCGCGCGGTGTGCCGGATCAGCCGCCGGCGAGCTGTGAAGTCCTTTGTAGACGAAGTGCTCGTAGACCTCGTCGGTGATGAGGACCAGGTCGTGCTCTGCGCACAGCCGAAGCAGACCGGTCAGTTCGGCGTCGTCGAAGACCCTGCCGGTCGGGTTGTGCGGGGTGTTGAGCAGTACGGCCCTGCTGCGCGGGGTGAGCGCGGCCCGCACGGCATCCAGGTCCAACCGCCAGTCCGGACCGGTGAGCCGCACCGGTTTCGGGATGGCGCCGGCGATCGTCACCATCCCCGGGTACAGCTCGAAGAACGGCTCGATCACCAGCACCTCGTCACCGGGGTCGGTGACGGTCAGCAGCGCCACCATGATCGCCTCGGTCGCACCACAGGTGATGGTGACCTCGGCTTCCGGGTCCAGGGCCCAGTTCCTCGCCGGGCCGGCCAACCGGGCCACCGCCGCCCGCAACTCCGGCAACCCGGCGGGTGGGCCGTACTGGTGCAGTCCGGCTGCCAGCGCGGCGGTAGCCGCGCTGACGGCGTCCTCCGGCGGCGGCTCCTCCGGGATACCCAGCGCGATGTCGATCGCGCCCGCCTCGCCGGCCATGCGCATCAACGACCCCAGCTCCATCGCCCGGATGCTCGACGCGCGGCGCGATAGTGCCGGTGAGCCGGTGCCTACCACCGTGTCCAACTCAGCCGTCCATCCGGGCGACCAGGCTCTTCGGCCGCATGTCCGTCCAGTTCTTCTCCACGTAGTCCATGAGGGACTCGCGGGAGGCGGGACCTTGCACGACCTGCCAACCCGCGGGCACCTCGGCGAACTCCGGCCACAGCGAGTGCTGTCCCTCGTCGTTGACCAACATGAGGAACGTGCCGTCCTGGTCGTCGAAAGGGTTCGTCATGAGACTGTCGTCCCCCTGCTGTCAGTGGAGCGCGGCCCGGATGGCCTCGCCGGCTTGTTGCGTGCTCAGATCGCCACCGATGTCCGGGGTGCATCGCCATGCGGCGACCGAATGGCTCACCGCGGCGCGCACCGCCGCAGCCGCCGTGGCGTAACCGGTGCGTTCCAGCATCAGCGCCGCGCTGAGAATCGCCCCGATCGGGTTGGCGGACCCGGTTCCCGCGATGTCCGGCGCGCTGCCGTGCACGGGTTCGTACAGGCCGAGCCCGGTGTCCGGGTTCAGGTTGGCCGATGGCGCCAGTCCGAGACCGCCGGCCAGCTGGGCCGTGAGGTCGCTCAGAATGTCGCCGTAGGAGTTCGTGGTCACGATCACGTCGAACGCGGTCGGGTCCTGTACCAGGCGCGCCGTCGCCGCATCGACGTAGAGGTGCGAGCGGTCGATCTCCGGACGCTGCCGCGCGGCGGCCCAACACCGCTGCCAGAGCCCGCCGCCGTTGGGCACCGCGTTCGACTTGTCGACCATGCACACCCCGCGCCGCGCCGTCTTCAGCGCGAAGTCGATGACCCGGGTCACCCCGCGGTAGCTGCTCAGCTCCACGTCCACCGCGGTCTCGTGTTCGGTGTGCTGGTGCATCACACCGCCGACACCGACGTAGAGCCCTTCGGTGTTCTCCCGCACCACGGCGCAGTCGATCAAGCGCCGCCCGGCGTCCCGCACCGGGCTGAGCCGATCCTGCAGCAGCCGCACAGGCCGGTAGTTCACGTACAGGTCGAGTTCGAAGCGCAGCCGCAGCAGCACACCGCGCGCGTAGTCCGGCGTGCGGACGCGCGGATCGCCGATCGCACCGAGCAGCACCCCCGCGCTCTCCCTTATCGTGCGCAGGTCGGCATCCGACAGCGGATGCCCTTCCGCGAGATAGGTCGAGGCGTGCACGTGGTCGAACACGTCGAACTTGAGACCGAGGTCGAGGTCGTCCAGTACCGCCAGCGCCTGCTCGATGACCTGCGGGCCGATCCCGTCGCCGGGGATGACCACGACCGGCTTCGCGGTGTCGGGCTCAGTCATGGGAATCCGCTCGAACGAGGTCCTGGCCGAGCCGGGGCAGCCACCGGGGCCGACCGCGTTCGTACGCCTTGATCAGGTCGTCCTTGCCGAGCGTCAGCTCGATCTCGTCCCTCCCGAGCAGCAGCCGTTGCCGCGCGTCGGCGTCGATCTCGAAGTCGGCCACGACGTCACTCGCGCGAACCTGCTGCCCCACCAGATCCACCGTGATCGGCGTCCACGGCTCGGCCTCACTGAGATCGAGGAGGGCGGTGGTCGCCTGCTCCGGCACCCGCACCGCGAGCAGACCGTTGCGCAACGCGTTGCGCCAGAAGATGTCGCCGAAGCTCGGCGCGATCACCGCGCCGATACCCCAGTCCCGCAAGGCCCACACGGCGTGCTCGCGGGAACTGCCGGTCCCGAAGTCCGGCCCCGTGACCAGTACCGAGGCGTCGGCCCGTTCCGGGTCGTTCAACACGAAGTCCGGATCGACCCGCCACGTCGCGAACAACGCGTCCTGGTACCCGGTCTTCCGCAGGCTCCGGCAGAAGCCGCTGGGGATGATCTGGTCGGTGTCCACGCCGCTCCTGCGCAGCGGGATGCCGGTGCCGGTGTGGCCGCTGATCGGTCGCATCGTCATCTCCGAAGTTCAGTCCAGGTCCGCGGGCACGGCCAGGTGCCCGGCAACGGCGGTGGCGGCCGCGACCGCCGGCGACACCAGGTGCGTTCTGGCGTGGGTGCCCTGGCGCCCTTCGTAGTTGCGGTTCGACGTGGACGCGCAGCGCTGCGCACCCGCCAGCCGGTCCGGGTTCATGCCCAGGCACATCGAGCACCCGGCCAACCGCCACTCGGCACCCGCGTCGTGGAAGACCTTGCCCAGACCTTCCTCCTCGGCCTGCCGGCGCACGGTCATGGAACCCGGCACGACCAGCATGCGCACCCCGGCCGCGATCTTCCTACCGCGCAACACTTCCGCCGCCTGCCGCAGGTCCTCGATCCGCCCGTTGGTGCAGGATCCCAGGAACACCACATCCACCAGGATGTCGCGCATCTTCGTGCCGGGAGTCAGGTCCATGTACTCCAGTGCGCGCTCGGCGGCACGACGGTCCTCCGCGTCCGGGAAGTCGTCGGGGTGCGGCACCGCTTCCGCGAGCGGCACCGCCTGGCTGGGGTTGGTGCCCCAGGTGACGAACGGGGTCAACGACGAGACGTCGACGTGCACCACCCGGTCGAAGGTCGCGTCGTCATCGGTGCGCAGCGACTCCCAGTCCGCCACGGCGGCGTCCCAGTCGTCGCCGACGGGGGCGTATGGGCGGTCGCGCAGGTACTCGTAGGTCACCTCGTCCGGCGCGATCATGCCGACGCGCGCGCCGGCCTCGATGCTGAGGTTGCAGATCGTCATCCGGGCTTCCATCGAGCTGTTCCGGATGGCCTCGCCGCGGTACTCCACCGCGTAGCCGCGCGCGCCGTTCGCACCGATCTCGGCCAGCAGCGCGAGCATCAGGTCCTTGGCCTGCACGCCCCGCGGCGGGACGCCGACGAACTCCACGGCCATCGTCTTCGCCCGCGCCAGCGCGAGCGTCTGCGTGGCGAGCACGTGTTCGACGTCGCTGGTTCCGACACCGAAGGCCAGCGCTCCGAACGCGCCGTGCGTCGAGGTGTGGCTGTCGCCGCACACCACGCTCATCCCGGGCTGCACGATGCCGAGTTCCGGACCGACCACGTGCACGATGCCCTGCCGGTCGTGTCCGTGTGGATAGAGCTCGATACCGTGTGTGGCACAGTTCTGCCGCAGTGTGCCGACCTGCAGCAGAGTGACCGGGTCGCGTACCGTCAACGAGTCGGTCGGCACGTTGTGGTCCTCGACGGCGAGGGTCAGGTCGGGCCTGCGGACGCCGCGCCTCGGCTCGGCTTCGGCCAGACCGGCGAAGGCCTGCGCGGAGGTCGCCTCGTGCACCAGGTGCACGTCGACGTAGAGCAGGTCGGCGGTGCCGGGGTCGACGACGTGCCGGTCCCAGACTTTGCCGTACAGCGTGCGTGGCGTGCCCATCAACCGGCAACCATCGCGGTGCGCTCCGCCAGCCGCGCGCGGACCATTTCGCTCAGCTCGTCGAGCTCGTCGCAGTCGCTGTTCGCCCGCTGCGCGATGAACTCGGTGTACAGCTCGTCCAGCAGCACCGGGTCCGGTGCCACGTCCATCCGTTCCAGCAGGTAGCGCAGGATCGCCCGGCCGGAGTGCCTGCCGACGAGCAGCGAACGCTTCCTGCCGAACCGGTACGGGTTGATGTACTCGTAGGTCGCCGGGTTGCGGAGGATGCCGGCCTGGTGGATACCGGCCTGGGTGGAGAACGCGTTGTCGCCGAACACCGGCTTGTTCCTCGGCGGGGGCATCGAGATGACCTCGCACAGCGTCTGGAAGGCCGCGTAGAGCCGTTCGGTGACGATCGTCGTGCGCACGCCGAGCTCGTCGCCCTTGTAGCTCAGCACCGCGGCGAGCTCCTCCAGTGCGGTGTTCCCGGCTCGCTCCCCGATGCCACCGAGCGTGCACTGCACCTCTGTGGCACCGGCCTCGATCCCGGCGATCGCGTTCGCCAGTGCGAAACCGAGATCGTCGTGGCAGTGCGTGGACAGCGCGACGTCGTCCGGAATCCAGGACCGGACCGCGGCGCACAGCTCCCCGTACTCCTGGGGCATGGCGAAGCCGGTCGTGTCGGCGAGGATGACCGTGGTCGCGCCCGCCTCCAGTGCCTCGTCGACCAGGGCGTGGATCAGGTCGAAGCTGCCGCGGCTCGCGTCCTCCACGCCGTACGAGATGTTCGTGGCGCCCAGGTCGACCGCGAGGCGGATGGCCTCGCCCGTCTCACGGATCGCCTCTTCCCGGCTGATCCCGCGCTTGTGCTCCAAGTGCAGTTCACTGCCTGTCCCGCAGATCTGCACCTGGTGGTTCTCCCGAGCGCCACCTGCCCGCATCGAGCAGGCGACATCGTCCGTGCTGGCCCGGTTGAACGTGGCGAACTTCGCCGTGGTGAGCGCCTCGGCGATCATTTGGGTGGCCGTGAAATCCGCCGGCGAAGAACCGGGAAACCCCGCTTCGACGGTGTCCGCGCCGAATTCTTCGGACAGTAGGGCCAACTGTACTTTCTGCGCCGGCGACATCACGTTTCCGGGAGCCTGCTCGCCATCGCGCAGTGTGGCGTCGAAGAAAGAGATCCGGCGTTGTCGCGAGTTGTCTTCCTTGATCATTCTCGGCTGTCCACCCTTCACCATCGGCCACCGAGGGCCGGCAAGCAAATTCGGCGTCCCCGTCGTGTGAGTGCCACCCTTCCAAGGGTATTCAGCCAAGCCGACCCGTCCAGCCCTTTTAGCTTGCGCTAAAGCGCCGACCATCTAGCCCGCGGTTTGGCTGCGGAATCGCCGCCAGGTGGGCGCTGTCCAGCGTGTCGCCGGACAGCAGAGCGGTGCCGAGCGGGTTGAGGGTGTGCAGAACCATGTTCCGGTTCCGCCTGGTGCTGATCAGGCCCGCCGCGCGCAGCACCCCGGTGTGCTGGCTGATCGCCGCCGCCGAGACGCGCAACCGGTCCGCCAGTTCCCCGGTCGTGCTGCTGGTGTCCGCCAGGGCGAGCAGCACCGCCGCCCGTGTCCGGCCGACCAGCGCCGACAGCGCTTGGTCGCCACGGTCGTACTCGTCCCACATCTCCCACAGCCCGTTGGCCGCCTTGAGGTCCGGCGGCGACGCGAAGGACAGGATCGGTTGACCGTCCGCCCGATCCGCGTCGATCAGCACGGCGGATTTGTTGACCAGGAACAAAGAAGGCGCGAGCAGCAGGCTCCTGCCGTTCAGCCGGACGTCGCCCTCGCGCTCGTCGGGCACTTCGAGCACCGGCGGGTTCCACTTGACCTGCGGGTGCAACGTGCCCAGCAGGCGCTCCACCCCACCCGTCGTCAGGATCCTGCCCCGGGCGTCCCGCTCGGCCTCCAGGTACCGCAGCATCCGGCGCCAGTTGGGCATGACCGCGAGCCGGCAGAATCCGTCGACCGCGGCCAGGATCTCGCTCGAACTGAGACCGGACGATCGAGTGGTCTTCTCCGACGCGCGCGACGACTCCAACGTGAACAGCAGATCCGGCACCGGCCGGGTCGACTTGATGATCGCGCGAATCGCATGGGCACGACTGCCGAGCTGCGTGTTGACGCGCTGGATCCAATTGCTGAAATAGACGTTGTTCGGCCGGCTCAGCATCTCCAGCGCGAACACGGCCTCGGCGATGGGACCGGCCGTCGATTTTACTCGAATTTTGGTGAGGTCTTCGAGGGTGAAAATTATTCTACGCACGGCTCAGGTACGCTCCCGCCGCGCATAACCACTGTCGGCAGGACTTCTGACTCCGATCACGGACCGCCACACCGAACCCCCAGGAATCTGCACTTTACCCCCGAATCTCCCCAAAGAAACGGCCCTAGCTCAGGTACAGCGCACGACACGGGGATCGCCTGATTTTCGTCGAGGTCATGCCGCCCCGACCGCCCCCATGACGCCCGTCAAAGTCTACCATGATGAAGTCCGATCACGGTAAAAGCTTTCCGGTCGGATTATGTGTTTAAGCAGAAACTTAACCGCACCCGACAACGTCTTACTCGGATATCGTGCACAACCAGCAAACTGCATATTAACATCAGATTACCTCGTGATCAAAACGACGTTTGTCTCGTGCCGCGGCCATGGCACGGGACCACGCCGCCAGCGTGACGATCGTGGCGATGTCGAGGACGACGATGCACCGTTCGATCAGGCCGAGCACCGTGCCGGTCGCTCGTAGCTGACCGCCGTACCGCAGGAACGCCGCCGCGAACGGAACCGCGCAGACCATGCTCAACGCGGCGAGCACGCCGACCCTGCGCGCGTTCCCGCGCCACCCGGAGACGGTGCGGAAGCGCCGCCACAACAGCGCGCACAGCGCCGGCAGGCTCACGAAGTTCGCCACCGTGCACAGCTTGTGCGCCGTGCCGTACCAGGTGCCGGCCGAGCCGACGGGATCTTTGAGGAACACGGTCAACCCGAGCAGGCTCAGACACCACACGGCCAGCAACGTCGTCGTCAGCCACCCGCGCAACAGTCCCTGCCGAACCATGGCAACGCCCAGCAGCACCACAGCGGTATTCGCGCTCAGCAACGCGAGCGTGTACGGCACACCGACAACAACCGAACGCAACGGGTACTCCGACAACAACTCGTACACCGGGTCGACGCCGCCCGAGTCCGGCAGGAGGTGCAACCCGAGCAGCACCGCGACGGCGGTCCCGCCCAGGACGAGCTCCTGCCACGGAAGCTCGCGCGGCCGATCAATCCCCATCTCACCGACGTACATCGGTATGGCCCCCTCTTCTCTGGTTCGTCAGTTCGCGGAGGCGCTGAGTCGACGGACACGGGCATCGGCCGTCGTCACGGCCACGACACCGGCGACACCGGCGAATGCAGCGGCGACGGCGACGCACCAGGACCAGGCGACGGTGGGCGGCGCGACGGCGAACTCGCGCAGCAGAGCGGATCGGTGTGCGAGCAGGCTGGCTGCGGTGATCGCGGCGGCGAGGGCGATGCCGACCGTCACCGCGGCCGCGGTCTCGCAGAGCAGCAGCCGGCGTACCCGCGCACGGCCGGCGCCGAGCAGGCGCAGTGTCATCAGTTCCCGGCCACGGGTGGCGCCGGCCATCACGAGCACGCTGACGATCATGACCAGGGCGTACCCGACGGCCGGACCGGTGATGATCACCATGACCGCGAAGTTCGCGGCGTCCTCCGCGGACCGGCCGGTGGTCGCGCCGGTCGTGTGGACGTCGTGACCGGCCGCACGGAGCCGTCCGGCCACGTCGGCGGCATCCACACCGGGAGCCAGGTCCAGCAGGGCACTCCGGGGTGGCTCGACCTGGTTCGGGGCGAGGTCCGGAGAGACCATCACCGCAGGTCCGACCGATCCGGCCGCGACGATCGCGACGACGGTCAGGGTGACGGTTCGCCCGTCGAACAGCGTGGCGTCGATGGTGGAGCCGAGGCGAAAGCCGTACCAGCCCGAGTAGTCGCGTGAGATGGCGATCTCGTCGGAGGCCAGCGGGCCGGGGTCGCCGGTGAGGTCGTCCACCGCCGTGGTCGCGGTCCATGCCGGGAGGTCCACCACCGAGGCGATCCGGCGTTCGGCCGTGTCGACGTCTCGCGCGAGCACGATCGGCAGCGAGGCAGGTGCGGAGACGGCGGCGACCCCCGGGGTGGCGCGGGCGGCGGCATAACCGCCAGCGGACGGGTCCGGCATGGTGAGTTCGGCGCGCTGGCGGGTCTGCTCGTCAGCGCGCAGCGCACCCTGTGTGGTGCCCAGTACGGCGCTGAGCACGCCGGTGACCGCCAGCACGACGAACACCGGCGTGACGATGGCCGCGGTACGCCGTCGCGCCGTGCCGACCGAAGCGGCGGCGAGGCGGCCCATCGTGCCACGGGCCGGCAGCAGAACGGCGCGCGCCAGCGCGGGCTGGTACAGCGGGCCCAACGCGGCGGCGCCCGCCGTCAAGGCAAGGCCGCCGAACACCGCCAGCGGGGTCGAGGCCTCGGCGCCTCCGCCGGGCGCCAGCACCAGCATGACGATGCCGCCGACGAGCAGCGGAACGGACATGAGCAGCCGGCCCGCCGACACCAGTCCGGTGTCCAGGTCAGCCTCGCGCAGCGCCTCGGCGGGGCGGACCCGGGCAGCGCGCCGCGCCGAGAGGTTGGCGCCGAGGAGAGCCACGACCAACCCGATCGCGAAGGTGATCAGCAAATGGACCAGGTTCGGCTGGACGGTCAGGGGCACCGGGGAGAACCCGCCCGACAGCGCCTGTCCCGCCAGCGGGGCGGTGAGCACGGCCAGCCCGCTGCCGGCGATTCCGGCCAGCGTGCCGACGACGAGCGACTCGCCGAGCACCAACCGGCGCACCTGCCCACCGCCGGCCGCCACCAGCCGCAGCAACGCGAGGTCCCGCCGTCGCATCGCGACGCCGAACCCGAACGCGCTCGCCACTACGAGAATCCCGACGAAGGTCGACACCGTGGCGCTGATGACGAGCACGTTGTCGATTCCGCCCAGGTCCACCGGGTCACGGGAGAACGACCCGCCGTTGACGACCACGACCGGGCCGCCGGGGGTCTGCGCGTCGAAGATCGCCTGGAGTGCCGCGAGCGTGACCCCGACCAAGCCGGTCGCCAGGGACAGCGCGACGAACGCGCCCACGTAGAGCGCGGGCCGGTGTACGAGCATCCGGAGGCTGATCACCGCGTCCCCCGGTGGTCCCGGGAACCGGATGCGACAGCGCGCAGCTTCGCCTCGGTCTGGCGCGGCGCCCTGTCGATCCGGCCGTCCAGGACGTACACGGTCGAGTCGGCCCACTCCGCCACGAGTGGGTCGTGGGTGACGAGCACGACCGTCTGGCCGTGTTCGTCCACGGCCTCGCGGAGCAGTCGCATGACCTGCATCGCGGTCTGTGAGTCCAGCGAACCGGTCGGCTCGTCGGCGAAGATCACGTCCGGACGGGTGATCAGGCTGCGGGCAACCGCGACCCGCTGCTGCTGGCCACCGGACAGTTGAGCCGGGCGCCTGCGGCCGAGGTCGCCGAGCCCGACCGCGGCGAGCACGGCGTCCACCTCATGGCGGTGAGGTTTGCGCCCCGCCATCCGCAACGGCAACGTGACGTTGTCCCGCACGGACAGCATCGGCAGCAGGTTGAACGCCTGGAACACGAAGCCGATGCGGTCGCGGCGCACCCGGTCCAACTCGCGGTCCGCCAGCGAACCCAGGTCGACGTCATTGAGCCACACCTGCCCGGCGGTCGGCCGGTCCAGACCTGCCGCACAGTGCAGCAGCGTCGACTTCCCGGAGCCGGATGGCCCCATGACCGCGGTCATGCTGCCGCGGGGGAAGGCGACGCTCACCTCGTCGAGGGCGGTCAGAGTGCCTACGGGCGTGCGGTACACCTTGCTGACGGCGTCCAGTGCGATCGCATCAATCACAGATCACAGGCAACACGACCGCGGCATCCCGGCGCAGTGCGGGCAGCAGGCATTTCCGAATACGGGGGTTATCCCCACTCCCTAGCTTTCGAGGTAGCGCAGCACGGCGAGCACGCGCCGGTTCGAGTCCCCGGTGGACTGCAGGTCGAGCTTGGTGAAGATCGCCCTGATGTACTTCTCCACCGCACCGGGGGTCACCACCAAGGCGCTCGCGATGGCCACGTTCGACCGGCCCTCGGCCATGAGCGCCAGCACCTCCTGCTCGCGCCGGGACAGGCCCGCCATCCCGGGCCGCCCGCGGCCGGCCGTCATCAGGCGCGAGACCACCTCGGGGTCGAGCACCGTGCCGCCGCCGGCAACCCGTTCCATCGCCGCGACGAACTCGCCGACCTCGGAGACCCGGTCCTTGAGGAGGTAGCCGATGCCGGTCGCGTCCTCGCTGAGCAGCCGTCGCGCCTGGTGCGCCTCGACATACTGGGAGAACACCAGGATTCCGACGTGCGGGTGCCGTTGCCGCACGTCGATCGCGGCCCGCAGCCCGTCGTCGGTACCGGTCGGGGGCATCCGCACGTCCACCACCGCCACGTCCGGATCGTGCCGGGCAACGGCAGGCAGGAGGTCGTCGGCGTTGTCCACCTCGCCGACCACCTCGTGCCCCTTGGCCTGCAGCAGGCGGACCAGCCCGTCGCGCAGTACCGCGGAATCCTCCGCGACCAGGACACGCATTCGATCGCTCCCCCGTCAGACCAGGACCGGTACGCCGACCGTGACGGTCGTCGGGCCGCCGGGTGGGCTGTGCACCTCGAAACTGCCGTCCACCGCCTCCACCCGCCCGACCAGCCCCGCGAGCCCGGTCCCGCCGCCGTTCCGGCTGTTCCCGGGTGAGCCGTGCCGTACCTCGGCGCCCCCGCGGCCGTCGTCGTGGACCCGAAGGGTGAGCCATCGCCGTTCGCCGATGACGGTCACGGTAGCCGTGCCGGCGCCGCTGTGCTTGACCACGTTGCCGAGCAGTTCGGCCGCACAGTAGTAGACGATCGTCTCGATCGAGGGTGCGGGACGCCGCCGGAGCCGCACCGATACCGATACCGGCACCGTGATGACCTCGGTCAAGGCCTCCAGTGCCGGCCCCAACCCGGCATCGAGCGAGGGCGGGTGGATGGTGCTCACGATGCCGCGCAACTCGGCCAAGGCTTGCTGGGCGTTGCGATGCGCCGCGGCCAGCACCGCCGCCAACGTGTCGTCGCGCTCTTCGGTGGCCACCATCTCGCGGGCCAGCCCCAAATCCATCGCCAGCGCCACCAGTCTGGCCTGGGTGCCGTCGTGCAGGTCCCGCTCGATGCGCCGCAACTCCGCAGCGGTGTTGGCCAACGCCTGCCCCCGCGCCTGCTCCAGCGCCCGCAACCGCCGTCCCGGCCGCGACGGACCGAGCAACCCGACCACGGCCACCCTGCTGATCGCCAGCGGTCCGGCCAGTACGAACGGGGTGAGACCGAGCAGCAGCAGACCCGCCAACGCGACCGACGTGATTCGGCCCGGGGTGTCCAGCACGAAGCTGCCGAACACCATCGGGTCCGCACTCGCCCACGCCGGATAGCTGAGCCCTGCCGCCGCCCCGCCATACCCGGCGAGCGCGACCGTCGTCGTCAGCGCCCCGACCGGCACCTTCACCAGCGCGTATCCCACCGCGCGCCACCCGCGCCCATCGGTGAGCGCGGCCCGCAGCCACTCCGCCGACGAGACCGCCGGCTCGGCCGCCGGCAGCGCCGGCAACCGCACACCCAGCAGCGCACGAGCCCGTGCGAGCTCTAGCCGCCCCCAGGCCCGTGCCCCGATCAGACCGACCGCGAGCAGACCAACCCCGACCACCACCACCAGCAGCGCCACGCCAATGACAAGACATCCCGCGAGGCACAGCAATCCCAGCAGCGACAACGGCCCGTCACTCAGTGCGTAAGCAGCCTCTCGAAGCCGCCGCCCCACCCACCCCCGCCTCACCATAGGCACAGTGTGGCCGACGGCCCGGTGCACGGGACACCGACGCCTCTGCTGGGTGTTCCGATGAGGTGGCCCCATCGCCGGCGGCCGCCCGGTCGTGCCCACCGGACCGCTCGACCACCCTGACGAACGTCCGCACTGCTGCTGCGCTCGGGGCCGGGAAGACAGCACTCCACGCCCGACCGATCCGGGCCGCGGCGATCACCGCCGGGGCAGAGCCGTGAACGCGGCGGAGACCTGGGCGAGGAACGCCGTGTCGTCGGCGAGGTCCACCCCGCCGACGACCGGGCCCGCCGGGGACGTGGCGACCGCGGCCTGCCGGGACCGCACGAGCGCCGCCGCGACGATCTCGGCCTCCACGGCGGCTTCCAGAGCCCGACCGGTCAACCCCGACGCGACGGCCCGGGCCTGCGCGGACGAAGCGATCTCGGGACAGCGGTAAGGGCGCAGCGCCAGAAGACCGTCCCGGATCTCGATCACCCGCCGGTACACGCGCAGCCTCAAGTGCCGCAGCACCACGACGTCCGGCACCGACGGCGGGTCCAGGGCGATCCTCGGATCGGCCTGGTACAGCGCCCGCCACAGCGGCCCCAGACCGCGGTGCAGCCGGTAGTGGTGCAGCCAGCTCACCGCCGCCGGCAGCGCCGCGCCGACCAGCACGAGCACGTACGCCGTGGTCGGCAGGACCTTCGCCGGCAGCACCGACCGGCCGAACGGGAACTCGAACCCGGCCCGCGGCGCGACCGCCAGGATCGACTTGTCCACCAGGTACAGCAGTCCCAGCACGGTGCCGGCCGTGATCAGCCGCAGGCTCACCCGCAACGTCCGGTCCCGGGCGTGGCGCACCCCGAGGCCGATCACGGCGACCAGCGCGGGCGCCTGCGCCGCCGCGTAGACCAGGCAGTACTCCATCACCCACGGCGACTGCGGGCGCAGGTCGGGCAGGGCGGCGAACAGCACGCACATCAGCCCGAACGCACCCGCCGCCCACCAGACCTGCCACCGGGGGCCGCGCGGCAGCCCGTTCATGCACGCCACGAACTCCTGCGCCGCCCACGCGGTGAACACCATGCCGGCGTGGCTGACCAACCGGGCCGCGTCCGGCACCCCGGAGACCTCACCGACCAGCGCGTACACGGCGGGGATCTGCGCGGTCAGCGAGCACGCCAGACCCACCAGCACCCACCGCACCCGCCGCCGCGCGGCGCCACCAGGGCCTCGGGCGAGCACCAGCGCCCACGCCAGCGCCGCGGGCCCCCACTGGCGCAACGCCTCACCCATACCGCCAACCGTCCAACGCGCTGCGCAGGGACCCGGTCAACGTCCGGTCCGGCACGTCCCGCTGGCGGATCAGCGACGCCAGCAGTTCGGCTTCCCGCTCCTCCACGGTCGAGTAGGCGGCCCGCCCGAGCACCCGTCGCACCATGTCCGGGTCGAGGTCGGGCAGCAGCACCCGGGCGTGGTCGGCCACCGACAGCGACGCCGGGTAGTGGTCGCACAACAGGTGCGCCACCTCGTGCAGGATGATGTGGTCCTGGTGCGGCGGGGTGGTGTCGGCCTCGTGGAAGATCAGATCCGCGGTGTCGGTGGCGACCCACATGCCGCAGAGGTCCCCGAGCCCGGTCACGGGGATGAGCCGGATCGACCGGCCGCGGCGCTCGGCGAGTCCCTCGCACAGCGCGCGGGCGTCGAACGGCACCGGTGCGGGCAGGTCGCGCAGCAGGGCCGCGTGCCGCTTGCGCACCCGGAGCCCGGTCACGTCTCGGCGCTCGGCGGGGCGGACGCCGGCAGCCCCTCCAGCTCCCGGACGCGGTCGACCATCTCGGCGATGGCCTGGAGGCTCTTCGCGGACAACCCGTTGGCGCGCAACGCGATCTGCCGCACGGGCGCGTCCCGCAGCGCGGTCAGCAACGCCAGCTCGGCGTCGATGCGCTCGGCCTCGGCGTCGTCGAAGAAGTACGCGGGCGGCACACCGAAGAACCCTGCCAACGCCTCCAGGTGGCGTTTGGTGGGGTTGTCGCGCAGCCCCTTGCGCAGCTGCCACAGGTAGGTGGCGGAGATCGTCGGCCCGTTCTTGGCGCGGATCGCCGCGGCGACCTCCTCGAACGAGTACTCGCCACCGTCGCGCGGGCGCACGGTCCGGAACAGGCGGTCCACCTTGGCGGCGAGGGAACCGGCATCGTCGGACATAGCCCTCAGCCTACGCCGGCGACAACTGGCATGAAGCCCAAACGGTTCACCCGTTTGCCCCTGTTGACGGCGTTTTCATGGCGGCTTACGGTGGCCACCACTTCGTCAACTGAGATGAAGAGCCGACCGCGGGGTGAGGGGTCTCGCGGTCGGGACGCCGGGGCGCGCCCCCCGCACACCCAGGGGGAACCGTGGTCGCACCACGCTCACCGCGCAGAACCGCCTTCATCGCCATCGCGCTGGTCGCGGTGCTCGTCGCGGCCGGCGCCGAGACGGTCCGGCCACCGGCCGCGACCGCCGCGCCGACGTCACCCGCCCCCGCGCGAGTGGACTCGCGCCCGGACGTCACCTCGGCCGCGGTCACCGCGCGGGCACAGGGGTCGAAGGTCGAGGTCGAGTCGCTGCGCACGCAGACCTCCACCACCTGGGCCAACCCCGACGGCACGATGACCACCGACGAGCACACAGGCGCGGTCCGGTTCCGCACCGCCGAAGGCCGCTGGAAGGACGTCGACCTGATCTGGCGCCGGGGTCGGGACGGCACGGTCGCACCCGGCGGGCACCCGCTCGGGGTGAAGCTGGGCAAGCAGAACGGCAAGGCGGGCGGGCTGCTCGTCGCCGCGGCCCCCGACGACGCCCGCGAGGTCCGGTGGGAGGCGCCGTGGCCGCTGCCCGAGCCCACGCTCGACGGCACGACCGCTCGCTACGCCGACGTCGAACCGGGCGTGGACTTCGTCGTCCACACCCGCCGTTCGGGTTTCGAGTACGACTTCGTGGTCAAGCACCGCCCCGCCACCGCACCGGTGTGGCGAGTCCCGTTGCGCACCAAGGGTCTGACGGCCCGGCAGGAACCGGACGGGTCGATCACCTTCCTCGACGCCGAGGGCAGGACCCATTCCTCGATCCCCGTGGCCTACATGTGGGACGCCGAGGTCGACAAGCGCAGCGGTGAGCCCGTCAACCGGGCCAAGGTGGACCTCCGGGTCGAGGGCGACCACCTCGTCGTCACCCCGGACGCCTCCTGGTTCCTGGACGCCAAGCGCTCCTACCCGGTCACCGTCGACCCGACCTACGCGGTGGCCAACGCGTTCCCGAACTTCGACACCTGGGTGCAGTCGGACTACACCAGCGACCAGTCCGGCTCGGCGGAGCTGAAGCTGGGCACCTACAACGGCGGCGCGGTGAAGGCCCGGTCGTTCCTCAACGTCCCCGTCGCCCCGTTCAAGGGCAAGCAGATCCTCAGCGCGTCGCTGTCGCTGTTCGAGACGTGGTCGTACTCGTGCACCCCGTCCACGATGGTCGTGCGCAGCGCCCAACTCGCCTCCACCGCCACCCGCTGGACGGCGCAGCCCACGATCGGCTCGCAGTACGGCTCGACCAGCGTCGCCAAGGGCCACGACAGCGGCTGCCCGGCGGGCCGGATGTCGGTGCCCATCACGCCGCTGGTGCAGGCGTGGTCGAACGCGAGCTACGCCGTCGGCGGCATGACGCTGATGGCCGGCAACGAGGCGGACTCCAACTCCTGGAAGAGGTTCCACTCCAGCGAGGGCTCGGCGGACCCGTACATCTCCTACACCTACAACCGCCCGCCCGCGACCCCGGCGACGCCGACCATCGTCAACGCGGTGTCCTACGCGGCACCCGGCGGCGCGAGCTACCTCTACACCGCGAACCGGCGCACATGGGTGTCGTCCAAGGGCACCGACGCCGACGGCAACAACGTCCGCTACGAGTTCGAGTTCCACACCTCCACCACCACTTCGGCGACCACGCTGAAGGCCACCTGCACCAGCTCGTCCTACCCGTCGGGCACCACCGCGGGCTGCCAGCCCAACGCCGACCTGCCCGACAACACCGCCATCGTGGTCCGCGCCCGCACCACCGACGGGACCCTCAGGTCCGGCTGGTCGGGCTGGGCGCTGGTGCGCATCGCCGCGACCACACCGGCCGTGCCGACGGTCAGTTGCCCGTACGCCAACGGTTCCTGGACCGACACGCCGCCGACGGCGGACATCACGTGCACGATCACCGCCACGGGCACCGGCTGGAGCGCGCCGGGCTACGTCCGGGTCAACGTGGACGCCAAGCCCTACCCGACCAACTTCACCGGCGGGCCGCCCGGACACCTCAAGATCACCCCGACCAGCATGGGCGGCACCGGCAAGGCCACCGTCGTCATCCCCAAGACCGCGGGCCAGCACTCCATCGCGGTGCGCGCCGAGACCCCGTCCGGTCTGCTGTCCGGGCTGGGCGGCTACTCCTTCGGCTACGGCGGCTCGACGCTGTCCAGTCCGGCGGTGAACCCCCGCACCACCACCACGGGCGGTGTCCGCATCACCGCCTCCGGCCCGCCGAAGGGCAGTTCCTCGACCATCAGCGCGAACGTGCGCTGGCGGGTGTCCGGGTACGGCGGCGCGAGCGAGACGACCGGCTGGAACACCACGACCAACGCACCCCTGACGGTGACCGACAACGGCACGGCCGGCGTGAGCGTCACCGGCATCTGGAACACCGCCGCCGAGACCCAGGACGGGCAGCTCGACGCTGACCCGGCCACCGCGGGCATCCAGCCCACGCAACTCAACGACCGCGTGCCCGTGCTGCTGGACGTCCAGGTGTGCCTGGTCTACAGCGCCTCCACCCAGTGCACGTGGTCGCAGTCCCGCACGACGGTCCTGCGCGTGCCGCACGCGTTCGGCAACGGGTTCCCCACCGCCGAGGCCGGGCCGGGTCAGGTCGCGCTGTGGACCGGGGAGTTCAACCTCGACACAACCGACGTGTCGGTGCCCGGCTACACCGGCGAGCTGACGCTGTCCCGCTCGCACTCCACGTTCGCCGGCGCGACCGACGTGGTCAACGGCGTCTTCGGCCCCGGCTGGACGGCCCAGTTCGACGGCGCGGAGGGCGGCGTCGCCGGGATGCGGCTGGTGGACAACACCCGCGTGGACGGCACGATCGCCCTGCTCGACGGCGACGGCACGGCCCTGGTGTACGAGTCGCCCGCCGGCGCCCGCCGCACCACCGCGACCTTCCAGGCCGGCACGTGGCTGCCCGCCGACGAGGAGACCGCGCTGGACGCGGGCAAGCTGACCGTCAGCGGCACCGGCGCGGCGACCACCATCGCCTACACCGAAGACGACGGCACGGTCACCACGTTCGCCACGACGAGCACCGGCGCGCCCACCACGTCCGCCGCCGGAAAGTTCCGCCCGACCGCCATCACCGAGCCCGGTGTCCCCGGCAAGACCACCTACAGCTACGACACCACCGGCCGGGTCACCCGCGTCCTCGCTCCTTCCGCGCCCGGCATCGTCTGCACCGACGCCCAGGGCGGCTACACCAACGCGGTCGGCTGCCGGTCACTGCGCCTGGAGTACGGCGCGTCCGGGTCGACCAACGGCCGACTGGTCGCCGCGTGGCTGGACATCTTCAACCCCGAACGCGGCGAGATGGACGCGGTCAAGGTCGCCGCCTACACCTACGACACCGCGGGCCGCCTGGCCACCGCCACCGACCCGCGCAACAACCTGACCACCACTTACGGCTACGACTCCGGCAACCGGCTCACCTCGGTCAAGCCCGCGGGCCAGGTGCCGTTCCAGCTCGCCTACACCGCCGCGCCGGACGTCAAGCTCGCCAACGTCAAGCGCGACCGGCCCGCCGGCGACCCGACCGGCGGCGTCGCCACCCTGGCGTCGTTCGTCTACGACGTCCCGACCAGCGGCGCGGGCCTGCCCGACCTGTCGACGACCTCCGTCGAGCGCTGGAACCAAGCCGCAGTCCCGGTGAAGGGCTTCGCCGTCTTCGGCCCCGACCACCCGGTGGCCTCGACCTCGCCGTCGGCCATCGCCGCCACCGACTGGGAGCACGCGGACCTCCAGTACACCGACGCCCAGGGCTACACCGTCAACACGGCCAAGTTCGGCGCGGGCGCGTGGCAGCACACGGCGACCGACTACAACACCCAGGGCAACGTGGTGCGCGAGCTGGACGAACGCGCCCTGCGGCTGGTCATCGACGGGCAGCTGCCCTCCGGCGCCACCGTCGACCAGCTCGCCACCCTCACCGTCTACAACGGCGACATCAAGAGCGGCGAAACCGTCGTGACCCCGGCGGGCACCCTGGTCACCGACACCTACGGCCCGGCCCGGACCGCCGCCCTGCGCGACGGCACCACCCGATGGCTGCGCACCCACACCCGCACCGAGTTCGACCAGGGCGCGCCCAACGGAGGGGTCAACCCGGCGTCGACCCTGCCCTACCGCCTGCCCACCACCGAGACGACCTACGCCCACGACCCCGGCACGGGCGAGGACGTCGAGGTGGTCTCCCGCAGCTTCACCGACTACGCGGCGCCGGTCCCGGGCGACCCGGACGGCTGGGCGCTGAGCCTTCCGGGCCGCGTCACCACCGACGTGGACCTGGACGGCGTCGTGTCCAGCGGCGACACCGTCAAGACCACCCGCTACGACGCCGAAGGCCGCGTGGTCGAGGCGCGCCAACCCAACTCCTCGGGCACGGACGCGGGCACCACCCGGACCGCGTACTACACCGCCGGCGCGAACGGCGAGTGCGGCGACAAGCCGCAGTGGGCGGGCCTGGTCTGCAAGACCCAGCCGGCCGCCGCCCCCAGCTCCGGCCCGACCCTGCCGACGACCACCACTACCGCGTACACCTACCTGCTCTCCCCCGCCACGGTCGTGGAGACGTCCGGGGCGGTCACCAGGACCACCGTGACCACGTACCTGCCCGACGGCCGAACCGCGTCGACCTCGACCAGCGTCACCGGCCTGCCGGACTCCACCCCGAACACACGTAAGGAGACCGAGTACGACCCGCTGGCCGGCGCGGCCACGAAGGTGACCGCGAAGAACCCGGACGGCTCGGTCGCGGCAACGATCACCACCGGCCACGACTCGTGGGGCCGCCAGACGACCTACCAGCCCTCCGGCGAGTCACCGACCACCACGACCTACGACGCCGCCGGGTCGATCGCCACGGTCACCGACGCCAACGGCACCACCCGCTACACCTACGACGGCACCGACGCCGCCGGCCGCGCCGAACGCCGGGGCCTGACCACCAAGGTCGAGGTCACCACGGGCGGCTCGACGTGGACGTCCACCGGCGCTTACGACGCCGACGGCGGGCTGACCACGGAGAAGCTGCCCGGCGGGGTCACCCGCCACACGGAGTTGGACAACGCGGGCGAGCCCGTCGGCCTGCGCTACACCGGCCAGGTCACCGTTCAGAACGAGGACGGCACCACCACCGTCGACCCCGACGGCGGCTGGCTGGCCTGGTCGCAGGACAACGACGCGACCGGCCGGGTGGTCCGCGAGTGGACCCCCGAGGGCGGCGCGTACACCGACAGCCTCCCGCAGGACCGGTCCTACGCCTACGACGCCGCCGGCCGGCTGGCCCAGGTACAGGATCGCGCCGCCGGGTGCGTCACCCGCTCCTACGGCTTCGACGTCAACGACAACCGCCTGACCAAGACCACCACACCGCCCGCCGCGGACGGCTCCTGCGCCGGAACGGGCGGCTCGACCACCACCCGGACCTTCGACACCGCCGACCGCCCCGTCACCGGCTACGCCTACGACCCGTTGGGCCGCACGCTGACCCTGCCGGCGGCCGACGCGCCGAACCCGCAGGACGGCGACATCACCCTGGCCTACCACGACAACGACCTGGCGAGGTCCATCACCCAGGGCGGCCGGACCACCTCGTTCACCCTCGACGCGCTGGACCGGCGCGCCACTGAGACCGTGGCCGACGCGGCCGGCTCCACCACCACCGTCCGCCACTACACCGCCGCCACCGACAAACCGACGTGGGTCACCGAGAACGGCGTCAGCCGCCGCTACGCCGAGCTGGTCGACGGCAACCTGTCGCTGACCGTCGACCAGTCCGGCGCGGCGCAGCTCATGCTCGCCAACAGCCACGACGACATCGTGGCCACCGTCGACCTGCCCCGGTCGGACTCCCCCGGCGTCGGCATCGACGGCTGGAACTCCTACGACGAGTTCGGCGCACCGACCGGCGCGACCGGGCGGTACGGCTGGTTGGGCGCCGAACAGCGGGCCACCTCCGCGACCGGGCTGCTGCTCATGGGCGTGCGCCTCTACAACCCGGCCACGGGGCTGTTCACCAGCGTCGACCCCGTGCCCGGCGGCAACTCCACCGCCTACGCCTACCCCAGCGACCCGGTCAACCAGGTCGACCTGGACGGCAAGAAGAAGTGGTGGAAGAAGAAGTGCGGCTGGTGCGGCAGAGCCGCGGGCGCGGTGTCCCACGTCGCCACGGCCGTCGGCATGTGCACCAACGCGCGCTGCCAAGCGATCAGCGTCGGTTTGGGCCTCGCGTCCGCCGGTCTCTACGGCCTGGCGGGCAGGCGCAGCGACGCCTACAACGAACTGGCCACGACCGCGTTCGGCGTGGTGTTGGGCGGCCGGGGCCGCATGTTCGCCAAGTCCCGCTGGGGCCGCAAGGCGATCCTCTGGTCGGCCAGGAAAAGCGTGCGGTGGGGCAAGAAGGCCCGCCACTTCCGCAAGGTCCTCCACCGCAGGCAAGGCGGGCTCTACGGCAAGGCGTGGCGTCGCTACCCGAAGGCGCGCCCCTACATCGCCGTCGCCTGGTACACGACGAACGTCCACATCGGAATGATGCGCTGGCGCAACTGGGAATGACGGGGGAACACGATGAGCACCACACGTCGACGACTGCTCACCGCCGGAGCGCTGGCCGTGGGGTCCACGCTCCTGACGGCCGAGCCGGCGTTCGCCGACGACTACGGATCCGGCGCGCTGGGCCCGTGGGAAGGTTCGTCAAAGGCCATCTCCACGGCCACCACCATCAGGCAGGTGCGGGACGCCGACGGCCTGTTCATGTTCGGCGACAGTATCGCCGTGCAGGACGGCTACGCGCTCGCCCTGCGCCTGCGGGGCCGCACCGGGGACCTGCTGGCCGTGCACAACTGGTCCGGCCGCCCGACCGCGCCCGCGGTCGACGCGCTGGCCGAGTGGGCGCAGACCTACGGCCTGCCGCGCAGGCTGCTGATGGCCACCGGGTCCAACGACATCTTCACGCCGCCGGTGTTCGCCGCCCAGGTCGACCGGGCGCTGGCCATCGCCGGTCCCACCAGGACGGTGTACTGGGTGAACACGCAGGTGTCGCGCAGGCGCTACAGCGACGCCATCCAGCTGGCCGACCAGCGCAACAGCGCCTGGGTCAACCTCCAACTGGCCGACGCGCAACGCCGGCACCCCAACCTGCGCATCGTCCGGTGGGCCGAGTTCCTGGCCGCGAAGCCGACCCGGCTGACGGCGTACCTGAGCGACGGCGTCCACACCACCGAACCGCTGGGCCAGGACGCGCGCAACGAGCTGATCGTCCAGGCGATCGAGGCAGGATGAGAAAGGCGACTACTACCGCCACTCTTGACGTATAGCGCACGGGGGTCCTGCGGCAAGACCCCCGGTGTGCCGCAGAATCTGCGCAAGACCCGGCAGCCGAGCGCGCCGCTACCACCTGGTCGACCTTCCTCCGCTCGCAGGCCGTCGCCCTGCTCGCCTGCGACCTCTTCGAGACCTCCACCCTAGGGTCGCCGGGACCGGGGCAACGTGCCGACCACCAGTCGGTAGGAGTCGGTCACCAGGTCCTCGACCAGCTTCTCATCGATCGAGTCGCCTGGGGCGAGTGTGATCCAGTGCTTCTTGTTCATGTGGTAGCCCGGTGTGATGTCCGGGTAGGACGTTCGGAGGGCCTCGGCGTCGCCAGGATCGGACTTCAGGATCACCACCGGTCGGCCAGGTACCTCGGTCATCAGCATGAACACCTTGCCCTGGACCTTGAAAACCTCCCAGTCGGGCCCGAAGGGGTGCTCCAGGCCGGCCGCCGGCAGGCTCTCGGCACGCGCACGGGCTGTCTCCTGCAGAGTCTTCGCGTCCATCATCACACCTCTCCTCTGTCAGACACGCAGATCAGTCGGTGATGCCGTTTTCCTTCGGCTCAGACGGTGTAGCCGCCGTCGATGTTGATCGTCGCGCCGGTCAGGTAGCCGGACTCGGGGCCTGCGAGGTAGACGACCAGGCCGGTCAACTCCTCCGGGGACACGAACCGGCCGGCCGGGGTCAACCCGGTCATCCCAGTTCTTCTCGGGTGTTCATGACGAACGGTCCTCAGTGGATGAACGATTCGCGAATCGGCCGGCCGGCCATGACGTACAGCTCCAGCTTGGGGGTGCATGAATCCTGGTGAGGCGCGGCGGCGAAGCGAAGCGCGTCGCCTTCGCCGAACACGGCGAGCTGGCCTTTGGCCGGGGTGCCGTGGAACACGCCGCCGGTCATCACCAGGCTCTCCGGCGGTGCCTCGATGTGCCGGAGCAGGATGAGTACGTCGTCGACGGCGAGAGCGGGTATGACAGTCCTAACTGAACGAGTAGGTGCCAAGCCGACCCCACGCCACGACGGCGGCCACGACGATCAGCACGACGTTCATCGCGATCGCCTGGGACTCCTTGCGTCGGGCGTGGGCGATGGCCGCGCCGATCACCGTGCGCTATTTCTCTGCAGGCTGGGCGATGAGCCAGGGTCAGCGGCTGGTCAGGCCGTTGTCCACAGTTAGATCGCACTGGTACCAGATGCCTGGCTTACCACCCAGTTCGGCGGGGTCCGCCGGTCCGGCGGGAACGAACCCGGTCTTGGTCAGAACCCTCTGGGATGCGGCGTTCTTGAGGGAGGTGGCTGCCCTGAGCGTGTGCAGTCCGTGCTGCACCCGCGCCAGCCGGCACAGCTCGTGGACCGTGGCGGTCGCCACGCCGCGGCCCGCGACGTGCTGCGCGACGCGGTAACCGAGTTCTGCGGTGCCGGGCTCGGCGAAGACCAAGTTGAACCGGCCCATGACTGAGCCATCCTCGGCGAGGAGCACATAGTAGGCGCCGCCGTGGGCCTCCTGGTCGGCCAGCCGGGCACGAAACTGTTCGGTGAACTGATCAAAGAACTCGTCGCCCCGGTCCGGGATCGAGGCAGCGAAGTAGGCACGGTTTGCCAACTCGAAAGCCAGGACTGCTGCAGCATGGTCGGCTCGCAGGCGCTGCAACTCGGGCACCGGCTGAAGGCTACCGAGCGACGGTGCACCTGGCCACCGAGTTTCCTGCAACCAGAACGATCATCCGCCACGCGAGGTGCATGACCTATTGGGTGGCTTGGCAGGCTGCGAGGTGCTCCGTCCAGCTGGTTTGGGCGAGCTTGGCTCGGCTGTGCCGTGCCGGGGTGGATGCCGAACAGATCGCTCATGACGATCGGTGGGAGCTCGGCAATTGACTCGATCATGGCGGTGTTGCGGGCGGCGAGGGTGGGTCGGTCGTGCTGCTGCATGAGCTTGTGCATGGCCCGTGCGCTTCGAGACCAACTGGGGACGGGCCCGCTCACGTCGCGCGGAAACACCAGATCATGCGATCAAGTCTGCTCATGTTCGCGCGGAACGTACAGCTGCTGCAGTTTCCGCGCACACGTGACCGCTTCCGCGTGCGGATGACCGTCACATGACCAACTGATCAGGTACTGCGGACGGTTCGCTGACCCCAACGCTCTATGCCGATTGTGTGGCGTTCATCGGGTAGTTCTGCGGCGCTTCATCGGTATGCCTTGGCCATGGCGTGGAAGGACCGCTTGGGGGCGAGACTGCCGTCGGGCATGAGTTTGCATACCCCGTAGGAGGCCATGTCGAGGTCGAAGCGCGGGTCCGTGTGGTGCGGGAACTCGTAGCCGGCGAAGGTGAACCAGAAGGCGGTGTCCACGCCTTCCTCGTCGAAGACTGCCAACATCTCGCGCAGGTAGCGGGCCTGTTCGTCCTCGTCGCGGGTGTAGTCGCCGTCGAGGCGGGGCGGGTCGGCTTCGTAGTCGACGATGTCCCAGCCCATGCCTCCGCGTTCGGCCGCGCCCCGGTACGTGCAGCAGCCGAACTCGGTCGCCGCGAGCGGCTTGCCGTGCCGGAGATAATCCCGCACGCCTTGGCGGAAGGCGTCGCCGGCGTCGCCGTAGGCGTCGACGCTCACGATGTCGAAGGGTGCCCAATCGATCTGTTCCCAGGTTCCGGCGGCGTAGGTGACTTTGCCGCGGAACCGTTCGCGCACCGCCGCCGCGGTGTCGGCGAGCACGGCATCCAACCGGGCAGGGAGCTCGGCGAGCCGGGCCAATGCCTCGGGGGCGCCGCCGGTGATCCGCACGGCATCGCAGTGCAGGTCGTCGGCGATGACACGGATCTCCCGTCGCACCGCGTCGACGTCGAAGACGGGCCGCGAACTCCGCCCACCGGGAGTGAAGCCGATGTCGTAAGTGATGCCTTCGGCACCGAGTGCACGTGGTGGGGTCAGGTGTCGTCCGCCGTCGCCTCGGTGCACGTGAAGACGCTCGACGGCACGACCGTGGCAACGGCCGCGGTCGCTTCCGGCGCATTCGTGGTCAACGTGTTCGATCAGCCGCCTGCCGACGAGCACATCGTGCAGGCGCTGGACGCCTCGGGCGGCGTCCTGTTCGCGGACACGTGGTAGCGATGGACGTTCGCCGGGCACCAACCCTCACCTCCCAGAGCCGATTACCGGGTCAACCCTCTGAGACACACCACTAGAACACTTCCGGGTGTACTTGAGCATGTCGTGAGCATTTGCTCATGTACTGCGGAAGATCCGATCGTCAGCCACGAGTGCCGCCGCGTTCGCTTCTTTCGGCGAGGCGCCGGGCTTGCCCGTTGTGCACATCGCTCACCCACTCCCAGCCGGGCTTGGCCGATGGGCCGACCCGCGGGTCACTCGGGACATGGCCCTCACGCAAGGCGAGCACGTACGCCCGATCCCGCTCGATCCGTGCGTGTACCTGATCAGCTCCGCCGACTGACCCGTGGCCGGGGACGACGACATCGACGTCGCCCGCCACGTCGTCGAGCAGCCGCAGCGCGGCGAGGTAGTCCCCGATCGGGTCAGCGGTGTCGTCCAAGTCGAGCATCGGTACCAAGACATCGGAGAGCATGTCGCCGGCGACGAGAACCCCGCGGTCTTCGATGAACAGTGCCGCATGGCCCGGTGCATGCGCCTGATGCTCGATGATCCGGACTTCAGGGCCGTCCCATGGAATCCGCGTCGTCTCGGCGGGCAGGGCGGTGATGAGGCCGTACAGGTCCAGCGGGACCTGCTCGGCGATGCCCGTCGGCTCCAGGTGCGCGGTTATCTCGGCCTTCGCACCGGGGTCGGACAGCTGATCCCGGACAGTGGCCGCGCATCGGGCCGTGCCGTAACGAGGGGCCGCGCCGAGCCGGGGGTGCCAGAGCAGGTGGTCCCAATCCGGATGCGTCGAGAAGCCTGCCACAACGGTCTGACCCAAATCGGACAGGTCGTTCGCGAGGCAGGCCATTTCGTGGTCCTGCACCCCGGGGTCGATGAGCAACACGCCGGCACGGCCTTGCACGACAACGGCGTTGCTCTGCACGAACTCGCTCTCGTGGACCAGCACACCCTCTGCGACCTGCCTCAGCACGAGCTCGCCTCCTTTGCATCCCGGAGGGCGTAACGGTGCATCGTGACGCCCTGCTTGAACTGCCGCTGCTCCACAGCACCTCCCCGTCCGCTGTCCGCGGTTCGGTGTCGCTCACTTCGAGCGAGTGATCAAGTAGCGCGGACACCAGGCTACTGCCTGGCTACTGCCGAGCGATCACATCGTGCGGAAACACCAGGTCGTACGGTCACTTTTGCTCATGTTCGCGCGGAAAGTACATTTGTAGCTTCCGCGCAAGAATGACAGTTTCACGTGTAGATGATAGTTTCCGATCTTTCGATCAAGTACCGCGGACGTGGTGCTCGTGGGGTCGGTGTGGTGCAGCCGCACCGAGCTGGCGTCGTGGCTGGGCTGGAGTGCGCGGGCCACCAGTACCGGACCGTCGACCAGCCCGGCGCCAGGCCAGACTCGTCACCACCCAGCCAGGGTGGTCGTTCGCCTGGCCGGATCACGTCGCACCAGGGACCTGAGACCAGGAGACGATGTCACTGTCCCGGACTGTCGCCCAGGGTCGGCACAGTGCCGCTCCACGCGGTACTCGTGTCCTTTGTAGAGAGATGGGGCTGGATCGCGCGCCGGATGGCTCTGCTGTGGGACCGCGGTGGACTCTAGGCGGATCTCCCAGCAGCCGGTCGTGTCCTGGTTGACCGATGCTCAGGGACGACCGATCATCTACATCTCCGACATGGGACTGGCCGATCGGGAAACAGCGATCAAGACGATCTTCCACGAGATCTACCACCAGGAGTCGCGGCGCGTCTGGGGACACGGCGGCACGGAAGCCCAGGCCGAGGAATATGGTGAACGGATGCTCGCCGAGTACCAACGCCGCACGGGACGCGGCTCATGACTCAGGACTGGCGGTCCTACACCATCAAGTGACCAAAGCCTTGTCAACGGCAACACCACTCGCCGCGTCGACCGCACCCCGGATGTCTTGATCAACGACATCGAGCTGTCGCGGTCGAACATGCAAGCCACAGTTACGGTGGTGGCTTTCGGCAGCGCGCAGATTCGCGGAGTGGTCGCTCAGAGCTTCAACAGGATGACAAGACACCGTCCTCGCCGAGACCTCGTCCCTGCCTGAAGGCGCGCGGCCGGACCTGTTGCCGGGTCCGGCGGCGCGCCCCGGATCAGCTGTTGCGCTCCACGTACAGGCAGTACAGGTCGAACCCGCCGGCACTGGCGTCGAACTGCTTGACCAGTTCTCCGCTGTCCTCGAACTCGGCGAGCACGTGGTGGGTGCCCTCGCCCAGACCGACGGCGAACAAGGGCCGCCCGATGGGCGAGTTGCAGGCGTCCGCGCCGGTGCCGGGCGCGTAGAACTCCGGGCAGGCCGTACACGGCGGCAGGGTGAACTCGTGCGCGGTGGAGCCCGCCAACTTGATGTTGATCGAGCTGTTGACGGTGTTGTAGAAGGTGATCGTGATCGGGCCGCCCGCGCCGAGGGGTGCGGGCACCGGCACCCGCGCGCCGGTGCCGATGGCCACCTGGGCGGCGATCTGCGCCGACTGGGCCTGCGGCAGGTCGCCGTGGCCCGGGAAGGTCCTGATGAACCGGTCCAGCGTGCCGACCGCGACCGCCGCCTGGCCGTCGCGCAGCTCGTTCAGCCCGCAGTCGAGCATGGCGCGCGGGTATTGGTTCTTCGCCTCGCCCACCACCTTCGCGGCGACTTTGTTGGTCAGGCCCGCGAAGAAGGCAAGGACGTCCACCGCCTGGCACGGCCGGCCGGCGGCGAGCGGCGCGGTGGCCGCCGCGTAGAGCGCGTCGAACGCCGCGGGCACCTCCTTGGCGGTCGGCGTGTCACCGAACTCGTCGGCGATCGCCTCAAGGGCGGCGGCCGCCGCACTGGCGCTGACGGGCGGTTCGGAGGTGAGCTTCTTCGCCAGCCGCAGGTAGGCGTCGGCGACCTCCGGGGCGAACGACTCGTCCTCGGAGAGCAGGTCGCGGTAGACCTTGATCGAATCGGACAGCCGGCCCTCGTCGCGCAGGCTGCGGGCCCAGGTCGAGTAGGTCTCGACGAGCTTGTCGCGGACGAACGGGCTCAGCGGGCTGTCCGGGTGGTCGAGGCGGAATTGGCCGTAGCGCTGCACGGCGGCGGCTTCGTCCTCGGAGTCGGCCGCGTGGGTGAAGTCGGCGCACTCGGCCAGGCCACGGTTCGCCGCGGCGATGTCCGAGCTGAGCGTCAGCTCGTAGGGCCCGGTCACCGCCTTGAACTGGTCGGTCGCCGCCGCGCAGTCACCGCGGCCCTGAGCGGCGAGCCCGTCATCGTAGGCGCCGCGGCCCAGCACGCCGTACCCGATGTACGCGCCCACCACGGCGACCACCGCGATCGCCCCGATCACCACGGGCCGGCGGTTCGCGATCGGCGGGTGCTTCACCGCGATCCGCCGCGCGTCGAGAACGAGGATCGCGAGCCAGACCGCCGCCAGGATCCGCCACAACCACGGGTTGGCCGCCGCGTTGGTGGCGAACGCGACGACGACGAGCACGACGGCGAGGACCGTCGCCGTCCACGCCTGCCAGCGTCGGTGCAGGTAGAAGTAGCCGGCGCCGACCCCGGTCAGGTTCAACAGCACGGCTGCCGCGGTGGATTTCGGCTCGGGCGGCGTCGGAGGTATCCGCAGGATCGGGTCGGTCGGCGTCGGGTCGACCCACTCGGCTTGCTCCTCCGGCCCGGTCGGCCGTGCCCACGGACTCACCACGGTGGGGTAAGCCGCCGAGAGTTCGGAGGAGTGGGCGGTCGCCGGTCCGGCGGCCGGTGGTTCAGCCGGATCCGGTCCGGCGGCCGGCGAGTCGGCCGCTGTCGGCTCGGTGGCCTGCGGTGCTTCCGATTCGGCCGGTGCGGGGTCCGCCGGCGGTTCGGCGGTTGCCGTTTCGGTGGTCGGTGCTTCCTGCTCCGCCATCGCTTCCTGCTCCGCCGATGCCGGCTCCGTCGGCAGTTCTGCGACCGTGGTTTCAAGTTGTGCTGGTTCGGCAACAAGCTGTGACACTGACGCTTCGTCCGGCGGTTCGGCCGCCGGTGGCTGTGCCTTCGATCTGTCTTCGCTCATCCCAACCCCCCACAACGGTGTCCCCGACCCGATTAACAGGGGACCACACCGCGGTCGTCGGGTGCATGGCTTTGTGGGTGACAAGTGGGCTCTGGCCCCGTCGGCGCGGTAGTAGACGGTCTTGCCGTCGCGGCGGGAGGTGAGCAGGCCGCCGTCGCGGAGCAGGGCGAGCTGCTCGGACGCCGTGGAGTGTGCGTTCCCGACCACGACGACCCGCTGGCCGACCTGTACGAAGTCGTCATCGGCACCGGCCTGCGCAAAGGCGAGCCCTCGCCCTGCACTGGCACGACATCCACCTCGACGACCACATCCTGTTCGTCCGCCACACCCTGTCCAACATCGACAACACCACCCCGGTCCTCACCACCTCGAAGACCAAGAAGTCGGCATTGTGCCTTTGACCTGCGTCGCCAGGATGTCCACGGCGAGTACGAGCATCGCCCAGGCGTCGTGCGGGGCGCGCATCGGTGTGGGGCCGAGGGACGGCACGGGAAGCGGGTGTCGGCACCGAACTCGACCTGTGATCAGCGCGAGCACGAGTTCCAGGATTTCCGAGGTCCTGAGAAGGCTGGACAGGGCAGCCGGGTGATCGGCTCCGCTACTCGAACACTCCATAGCCCGCGACGGCGTGTGCCCGGACGCCGTCCATGTCGAGCTCCACGCCGATGCCGGGAGTGTCGGGAAGCGTGATGTAGCCGTCCTTGACGATCGAGCCACTCCCGTCGGGGGCGTGGACGTAGCTGTCCCACACCGCGCGCTCCTCGAGGGCGTGCCATTCCTGGACGAGGAAGTTGGGGATCGCTCCGCACTGGTGCGACGTGGCCATCGTGCCTAGCGGCGTCGACACCAGGTGCGGTGCGAAGGGAATGTAGTGGAGCTCCGCGAGGTTGGCGATCTTCTTGGCCTCGGCGAGGCCACCGCACTTCGGCACGTCCGGCTCGATGACGTCCACGGCGCCGCGTTCGAGCAGCTCGCGGAATCCCCACCGCAGGTAGAGGTTCTCGCCTGCGCAGATCGGCGTGCGGGTCTGTGCGCGCACCCGCACCAGCGCGTCGATGTTCTCCGCCGGCAGCGGCTCCTCGAGCCACATCAGGTGGAACGGCTCGAGCTCCCACGAGATTCGGCATGCGCTCGGCACGTCGTAGCGGGCGTGTAGGTCGATGGCCAGATCGACGTCTGGTCCGATCGCCTCCCGGACGGCTGCTACGCGCTCGACCATCGCTCGCAGCTCGGCGGCGTTGATCGTGTGGTTGAAGGCGTCGAACTTGGCAGGGTGGTGCAGGTCGTCGATGTCGAACTTGATGGCGGTGAAGCCTTCGGCGACCATCCGTTGGGCTCGGTCGACGCACCCGGCGATCGAGCCCGCTGGGTCGTCGCCATCGCCGCAGTCGGCGTAGAGGCGGATCCGATCGCGGAACTTCCCACCGAGCAGCCGGTGGACCGGCTGGCCCGCGGCCTTGCCTGCGAGGTCCCACAGCGCGAGCTCGATCCCGGACAGGGCGATCACGAACACCCCGCCCTGGGGGCCCGCGAAGACCTTGCTGCGGCGCAGCTTCTCCCAGCACCGCTCGACGTTGCGCGGGTCCTCGCCGATCAGGAGGGGCGTCAGGAAGTTGATCATTCCGACGACGGCGCCTGCGCCGGCATCGGGATTGGCCTCGCCGAACCCGCTGAGGCCCTCGTCGGTGTCGATCCGCACCAGCGTGGCCTGACCGTGGTAGGCCACCACTGCCGTCGTGACGTTCACGATCCGCATTGCTCTCCCGCCGCCGGGTCGTGCATGTGAACGGACTGTCGCGGTGTCCAACTTGTCCTATAAGCTGATGACATGCAAAGGGGACAAGAGTCTCCGGATGCTGTCAAGGTCCGGACTCTCCCGGTGCAGGTGGCGGCACACCTGACCCGGCGCATCGTCAGCGGCGACATCGAGGACGGTCGGGCCCCGTCGGAGCTCGACATCTCCCGGGAGTTCGGGGTGTCCCGCGTGGTGGCGCGGGAGACGCTCAAGATCCTCGCCTCGCTCGACATCGTCGATGTCGCGCAGGGCCGCCGCGTCGTCGTGCGCCCCCGCGCGGAGTGGGACTACCTGAGCCCGTTGCTGGTCGAGTGGCTGCCCACGGAGATCGTCGGCGAGCTGCTACAGGAGCTGCACCAGCTGCGCGTGCTGCTCGAGCCCGAACTTGCCGCGATCGCCGCGGCCAGCATCACCGACGAGACGCTGGACCGGCTCAGGGACGAGATCGACCGCATGTCGGCGCTTGAGGCGGACCCCGACGCCTACCTCGAGGTCGACCACGAATTCCACATGGAGATCTGCCGGGCGGCCGACAACCGCATCCTCGACCGGATCATGTACTCCGCCCGCTGGCTCGGCACGGCCAGCCGACGCATCACCAACGAGGCGCCGGCCGCGCTGCGCAGCGCCACCGCCGACCACACGGAGATCTACGAGGCGCTCGTGGCGCGCGACCCGGCAGGTGCCCGCGCGGCGATGCGCAGGCACCTGAGCAAAAACTCCACGCTCCTCGCGGAGAAGGAGCAGCAGACCAAGCGGGCCGCCCGGCGGCGCTAGCGCACTGCACGACCGAGATCCGGACCGATGACGAGGACGGAAGAGGCATGGCAGCACCTGCGATTCCGCCGATCCGGCTGGGGCTGATCGGCACCGGACTCGCGGTCGAGAAGCTGCACTGGCCGGCGTTGCGCAGGCTCGCCGATCGGTACGTGGTCACCGCGTTCAGCGACCGGTCCGCCGAGCAGAGCAGGCGGTTCGCCGACTACAGCGGGGCCGGTCCAGCCCGGGCCGCCGCCGACCGGGCTGTGTTGCCGGCCCGCGACGACGTGGACGCCGTGCTGATCTCGGTGCCGATCCCGCACTTGTACGAGGTGGCGCGCGACGCGCTCACGGCCGGCAAGGACGTGCTCTGCGAGAAGCCGACCGGCGTCGACGCGGAGCAGGCCGCGGCCTTCCTCGCACTGGCGGCCGGGCATCCGGACCGCACCTTCGTGGTGGGCGAGAACTTCTTCTGCGGCGACATCGCGCGGGTGCACGGTGCCGTGCAGGCGGCCAACAGCACGATGGACGCACCGTCGGACCTCGCGCTCGACCTCGTCTTCACCGGAGGCGCCATCGGCAACTACACCGCGTCCTACCCCGAGATCCCGGTGCCGCCCGAACCCAACGACATCCGAGTCGGAGCGCCGCGTGACGCGCAGCGGCTCCGACGCCACCACCCACGACAGTCTTCCGCGGTATCGACAACGGCTACCGCGCGGAGCTCGTCGACTTCGCCGATGCCGTGCAGTTCGGAGTGCGGCCAACGCGATGGTCGTCCAGCGGGCTCTCGACTCCGCGGAACGGGCGGCCGTACTGGCGCTCGACCCCGTGCCCGGCGCGGGCCCGGTACCGCTGTGGCGGCCCCGTGGCTCGACCGGGCTGTTCGACGGGCTGCCAGGACAACGCATCAGCAGTTCGGCGTCCTTCGCCGCATGAACGACCCGGCAGCGCGGCGCTCGCCTCGCTGTCCCGCCGGTTGCAACGTCGCCCCGTCGGTAAGCGTCCGCTCGATCGGACGCGAGAGGAGTGATCATGGAAGAGAAGAAGGACTTATCGAGGCGCACGTTCCTCGGGATGAGCGCGCTGGGCGTGCTCGGTCTCGCTGGGTGCGGGGGCGGCGGCCCCGCTGTGCCGCAGGTCGACGTCCAAGTGCCCCAGGCGCTGCTCGACCAGGCGGCCGCGCTCCGCGGCGGGTCGGTGGGGATGCTCTCGCAGAAGCTGTACTCGGAGGCCGCCAACCAGGCGCTGGACAGGTCGCTGCAGGCGTTCGCGCAGGCCACCGGCACCACGGTCAGCAACGACCTGGTCTCCGGCGACGCCGGCGACATGGTCGCGAAGATGGACGCCGAGGTGAAGGCGGGCACCAGCCGCGATCTGGCCTTCATGAGCGACCGGCGGTTCGTCGGCCAGCTCCACAACCTCGGCGCCCTCACCGACGTCACCGACGTGGTCGAGGAGTTGCGCGCGCTCTACGGGGAGCCCGCGACGGAGGCGGCCAACTACTGCGTGTTCGACGGGCGCTGGTACGCGATCCCATACCACTTCATCGCGGCCGGGATGTACCTGCGCAAGGACTGGTACGAGGAGAAGGGTCTCCCGCTCAAGCCCCACTACACGTGGGAGGAGTTGCGCGACAACGCGTTGGAGGTCTCCGACCCGGCGAAGCGGCGCTTCGGCTGGGGTCTCACGGTGAACCGCTCCGGCGACGCCAACGGCTTCATCGCCAACGTCATCAACTGCTACGGCGGGGCGATCGCGGACAACACCGGCACGAAGGTGGTGTTCAACTCGCCGGAGACCGTCGCCGCCGTCACGTTCATCGGCGACATCTACACGAACCCGAAGTACGCGCCGATGCTGCCACCCGGGATCGGAAGCTGGACCGACTCGAGCAACAACGAGAACTGGCTGGCCCAGATCCTGGGGCTCACGCTCAACCAGTTCAGCGTCTACGCCGACTCGAAGACCAAGAACAACCCGGTCTACGCCAACACGCACGTGTTCAACGGCGCCACCGGACCGGCGATCGACCGGCCACTCGCGTACGGCGAGTCCAACTCGTTCGTCGTGTTCAAGGGGGCGAAGAACCCCGACCTCGCCAAGCTGGTGGCGAAGTTCCTGGTCGGCGGGAGCGCACTGCTCGGTGTCGCGAAGGGAGCACCGTGCCTGGTCAACCCCGCGTGGGACAAGGTGTGGGACTCCGACCCGTACTACACCAGCGGTGACCCGGCCTTCCCCGCGCTGCGGGAGCAGACCCGCACGCCGCTCCCGATGACCACCACGACCGGCTACACCTTCCCCCAGGCCCCGAGCCCCGGCGATCAAGCCGCCACCGCCGCCTATCTGCTGACCGACATGATGCAGTCGGTCATCCAGGGCACCCGGCCGGCCGACGCCGTTGCCTCGACCCACGCCCGGATCGTCCAGGTCTTCGAGCAGCAGGGCTACAAGCAGTGACCGTCCTGCGTCCGCGGCCGGCGCCGGCCCGTCCGGCGCCGAGCGCGTCGTCCTCGCTCACCGCATCGCAGCGGTTGCTCGGGCGCGACTGGCGCCTCGCCGCGGTGTTCATCGGGCCGACGCTGCTGCTGGTCGCGGGGCTGATCCTGTTCCCGATCGTCAGCTCGATCTTCACCAGCGCCACGGAGCGCCACGGCGCGGAGACGGTCTTCGTCGGGCTGGACAACTACACCGCCCTCCTCGACGACGCCGTGTTCCACAAGGGCGTGCTCAACTCGTTCGTCTTCACCGCGTACGCCGAGATCTTCAAAGTGACCCTCGGTCTCATCGCGGCGTTGATGCTGCACCACATGCGCCGCGGCCGGGCGATCATCGCCGGGGTGATCCTGCTGCCGTGGGTGGTGCCGACGGTCGTCACGGCCTTCACCTGGCGGTCTTTGTTCGACCCGATCTTCGGCAGCATCAACGTCCTGCTCACCGACTCCGGGATCGGGCCCGCCCTCGCCGCGATCGGGCTCGTCGACAGGTGGCCTGCGGAGTGGCTGTCCGATCCCGCGCTCGCGATGCCGGCGGTCATCCTGGTCAACGTCTGGAAGGGCATCCCCTTCTTCACGGTGACGTTCCTCGCCGGGCTCAAGGCCATCGACAGCGGTCTCTACGAGGCGGCGATGGTGGACGGCGCCTCGCCGTGGCAGCGCTTCGTGCACATCACGCTGCCGGGGCTGCGCAACATCATGATCGTGACAGTGTTGCTGTCGTCGATCTGGACGTTCAACAACTTCGACCTGATCTGGCTGATGACCCAGGGCGGACCGGGGGACGCCACCGCCCCGTACGTGATGGTGGCCTACTCGAAGGCCATCCAGCAGCTGCAGCTGGGCGCAGGCGCCGCGGTCACGCTGGTGATGCTGCCGATCATCGGCATCCTCGTGGTGATCCTCGTGCGGATGATGCGACGCAGCGACCTGCCAGGCGCAGGCGACATGGGGCGCAGGCGGCTGACTCCCGCTCAGCGCCGGGCGCTGCCGTGGGTGATCGTCGTGGTCTCGGTGCTCGTGCTGGCCTGGGCGTCGCCGCAGATCGTGTGGAAGGCCGCGCTCGTGCTGGGCGTGTTCGTGGTGCTCGCGGCCGCCGTCGGACGGGTCGTCTCCGCGCTCGCCCAGCGGGGCAACCGGCTGGCCGCACGCCTGGTCGGCGGCGCCGGCACGGGGATCGCGCTCGTGGGCCTGCTGGGCTTCGTGCTCGCCCCGCTCTACTGGATGACGGTCACGGCCTTCAAGTCCGACGACCAGATCGTCGCGCGCACCGACGACCTCTGGCCGACCCCGTGGAGCACCGAGCAGTTCACCAACCTGTTCACGGGCAGGGCGTTCGGCACCTGGTACGTCAACACGATCCTGGTGTCGGTGGCGTCCACCGTGATCGCCCTGATCTGCGCGGCGCTGGCCGGCTACGCGCTGGCGCGGCTGAAGTTCCGGGGTTCGGAGAGCTTCACGGTGACGATCCTGCTCACCTACGTGATGCCGGGCGCGCTGCTGTTCATCCCGCTGTATCAGATGATGAGCGGGATCGGGCTCAACGACTCGTTGTGGTCGCTCGTGCTCGCCTACCCCACGTTCACCCTGCCGTTCGCGACGTGGCTGCTCGTTGGCTACTTCAAGTCGATCCCGGCCGACCTCGAGGAGGCTGCGCTGGTCGATGGCTGCACGCGGTTCGGGGCGTTCATCCGGATCGTGCTGCCGCTGGCCAAGCCGGGCCTGCTCGCGGTCGCGCTGTTCACGCTCACCAACGCGTGGAACGAGTTCCTGTTCGCCTTCGTGTTCATCACCAAGGACGACTACAAGACGCTGCCCGTCGGCATGCAGTCGATGATCTTCGGTGACGTCGTGCCGCAGGGACAGCTGGCCGCGGCCTCGCTGCTGATCAGCATCCCGGTCGCTGTCATGTACGGGTTCGGGCAGCGGTTCCTGACCGAGGGCCTCACCGCGGGGGCCGTGAAGGGGTGAGCGTGCACAGCGAGACCCCGACGATCACGGAGGAGCACGTCGCGACGGCACCCCGACGCGCCGGGGTGAGCCGGGCTACCGGTACTCGGAGGACCCAGGGGCGCACGGCAACTGCTCGCAATTCTCCGCACCGACGGCACCCACTACGTGCACAGACGCATTCACGGGCACCAGAAGCGAGACGTTCGACGAAGGCCCACGCCTGTCAACGGACCGACTACTTGACATGAAATCAAGTGACCAGCAGCAACATGGGTCCGCGACAACTGTGTCGACACGACGTGATCAGAAGGCGCGAAACTACGACGGCCGAACACGCACGTCGGCGCTGCAGTGCTGACTTTGACACCCACAGGGACTGTGGCGGTGCGAAAGGCGGTGGCCCGGGGTCAGCAGACCCCAGGCCACCTGGTGTCAGCCGATGTCACGCGGTGCGTCGGCGTCCGACCACCCGGGCGCCGACGCCGAGCGCCACGGCGAGCAGGCCCAGCAGTCCGAGACCGATCACGCTCGTGCCAGTGTCAGCGAGATCGCCGCCGGCGGCCGTTCCGCCACCGGACGGACCGGGACCGGGTTGGTCGGGACCGGGCCGGCCGGAGTCAGCCGGACCGGGAGCGGGCTGACCGGGGCTCGTCGGCGCGGCGACATCCGGGTCGGTGACCTCGGGACCGGGGTCGAAGTGCATGTTCACCGGCCCCTCACGCCCTCGGATCACCTTGAAGTACGCGTACGGGCCCCAGTTCGTGTTGAACTTCCACGGCCCGACCAGGACCGGCGTGTAGTAGCCGACCGGCAGGTCGGTGAACGTGAAACCGCCGTCGGCGCCGGTCACCGTCCGCGCCACCGGCTGCCCGGTGCGGAAGTCGAGCAGGACCAGCTTCACGCCGGGGATGCCCGCCGGGTTGGGGCCGGTGCCGTTGAGCGCGCGACCGGACACCGTCCACACCGCTCCCGGCACGCGGGCCAGGTCCGAGATCGACGGCAGTCCGTTGGCGTAGTCCGGGCCGAAGTCGCACCAGACGCCGAATATGCCGTAGTCGTCGGCCCATTGGGGCACGGTCTCCTGGATGGTGAACGTGCGCGTCTCGCCCGGCGCGATCTCGACGCCGGCGCCGTCCTGGGCGAGCGGCCCCCAAGCGGGCCCGCTGTAGAGCGCCGGCAGTTCGGCGCTGCCGCAGAACGCCTTGGCCAGGATCGGGGCGTCGCCGGAGTTCGACAGGGTGATCGTGAGCCGCACCTGGTCGTCGAGGCCGTAGGTTTCGCGGTCGAACGCCCCGGACGCGTGCAGCTTGTCCGACAGCGGACGCACCATGCGGTAGACGACGGTGGTCTCCTGACCGGCCGTCACGACCAGATCGGGCTGTTTGCGGACCACCCAACCGGTGTTGTCGTCCCACGTGTAGACCTCGTAGGTACCCGCGGGGGCGTCGTCCAGCCGGAACCGACCGTCGGCCCCGGTCTCGCCGACGACCCACTTGCGCGGCGTGCCACCCTCGAAGGTGATCCGGATGCGCGGCAACTCCTCGCCGTCGTCGAACACGCCGTCCAAGTCGCGGTCGCCGTACACGACCACCACCGCGTCCCCGGTCCGGTGGGTCACCGCGGCACTGATGTCGATGACGTTGTCGGACGGGTCGGCGTCGTCGGCGGTCTCGATCACACCCTTCAGTCGCACCACCCCGCCCTGTACCCAGGTCATGGTGCCGACCAGGGTGATGTCGCGCTCCGCACCCGGTTCGAGGTGGGCGCCGCCCCACGGGCGCAGGTCGCCCCACTGGTTGTGGTCGTAGTTCAGCCTGTCCTCGCCCCGCTCGGGCACGAACCGCGCCAACGCCGACACGTTGCCGACGTTGACGACCTTGACGACGACCTTCGCCTGCTCGTTGATGTCGTAGGACGGCTTGTCGAACGACGCGGTGACCCGCACGTTCGGCTTGGGCAGCGGCTCGACCACGACCGGGCCGTCGACCACGGAGAAGTAGGAGGACGACACGTACCTGCCGTCGACCTGGATGCCGAACGCGCCGTCGTAGCGGTTCCGGTACGGGCCGAGGACGAGGACGTCGTAGTTGCCCACGGGCAGGTCGCTGAACCGCCACGTGCCGTCGTCACCGGAGCGCGCCTCGGCGATCGGCAGGCCCACCCCGTCGAGCGCGAGCAGCCGGACCCCGGCCAGTGGAGTTTCCGGGCCCTGACCTGAGTAGTAGTGCAACTTCCCCTCGGCATCGCCGCGCGCGCCGACGACCTTCGCGCTGTCGGACGAGCCGACGTAGCCGTCCTCGTGGTTGCCGTTGTTGCCGAAGTTGCACTCGGCGTAGAGGGCGCCGCGCTCGTACGCGCGCTGCGGGACGACGTCCGGAATGATCAGGACCTTCGTCTCGCCCGCGCCGACGGTCGTGCCCGGTCCGTCGAACACGAGCGGCGCCCAGCCGGGACCCCTGCCGTCGAGCACGTGGGGCTCGCCCGAGTGGTTGCAGGTCGCGACCACACCGGTCAGCGGCACGGCGCCGGAGTTGGTCAGCGTGATCTTCACGTTGACCTGGTCGTCGCGTCCGTAGGTGTCCTTGTCGAGTTCGAGCCGGGCGGTGAGCACGTCGGAGATCGGGGCGGCGGTCGGGATCGCCAGGTTCGCGGTGGCGTCGCGCTCGACGGTGAACTCGTTGAACCCGGGCTTGACCACGAACCTCGTGTTGCGGATGTAGATCCGGTAGCGGCCGGTCGGCACGTCGGTGAACGAGATTCGGCCCTCGCCGTCGGTCACCGCGCTCAGCGAGGTGAACGGCGAGCCGCCGTCGGCGAAGAACTCCAGGCCCGACACGCCCTCGCCGGCGTCGACACGGCCGTTGCCGTCGGCGTCGGCGTACACGACGCCGGAGGCCGCGCCCCGCTCCTGCACGACGTTCGCCCGTGCGATGGCCTCGTTGTCGGCCGGTGTCGGATCGGGGATCGTGCCTTCCGCCCGGAAGACGCGGATGCTGAACCGCGCGTGGTCGGCCCGGCTGTCCATCTGCCGTGCGACGAGGTTCACCACCATCCGCTCGCCGGGTGCCAGGGTGTAGCGCCCGGAGATCTGCTCCCAGCCCCTGTTCAGCCAGACGTTGCCGTCGAAGACCACGAACTTGATCTCCGTGGCCACGTCGTCACCGACGTTGTCGACGGTGACCGTGATCGGGAGGTCGGACTCCGGCGCGTACTCCGCGCGGTCGAACACCGCGGTGATCCTCAGGTCCGCCTCGGCGGCCTGCCTGGTGTCCTTGTCGGCGGCGCGCTCCGGCGTCGGAGCCGTGTCCGGTCGGTCGACCGGCTGGTGGTCCTGGCCCGGATCCGGCACCGCCGGGCTCCCGGTCGGGGCTTCGGGCGCGGCGCCCGCCGTGGTTTCGACCGGGCTCTCCGGCTGCGTGACCTCGGGCGGCGCGGTCGTGGTCGGCGCCTCGGCGGCGGGAGCGGTGGTCGTGGTCTCGACGGGCGTGTCGGTGACGGTTGGGGCGTCGGTCTCCTGCGCCCAAGCGGCCGTACCGCTGAAGGTGGTCGCGAACGCCAGGACGACCGCCACGGCGGTTCTCAGCGCACGTCTACGAACCGCACGCGGGCGCGTGGCAGTGCTGATGGACAAGGTGTCCCCCCTTGTAGCCACTCGGTGTCCCTGCGGTGTTGGCGACGTCCCCCGACGCGTCGTGCAGGGTGAGCGGTGGATTTCCTGGGCAGACTACTGGCCTGCGGGGTCCTGGCGCGGCCACTTTTCGGCGCAATGCGAACAGCTACGGGTTCGTCTGAACAACCTACGTATGGGCCTGGTGACAACGCGCTACGCCGACGCGACCGTCACCGACGTGGAAGTGCTCGAAGGAATCCACACCGATCTTGAACGCCGCGGTCTGTTGCCCGGCGAGCACGTCGTGGACGCCGGTTACACCTCCGCCGACCTGATGGTCGGCGCACGACGCGAGCACGGCATCACCCTGCTCGGCCCGCTGCGCGTCGACAACTCCGCACAGACCCCGCACCGGCGACGGTTACGGCCGCGCCGCGTTCACCATCGACTGGGACCAACGCCGGGTCGTCCGCCCTCAGGGAGCGCGGAACACGATCTGGTCGGAGTGTTCCGAACGCGGCCGGGATTCGATCGTGGTCCGTTTTCCTGTCACCGCCTGCCAATCATGCCCCGTCCGTCCACAATGCACTCGATCCGCCCGGTCCGGACGCCAGTTGATGCTGCGCACACGAGACATCCCCGAGGCGGTCGAGCACGCCCGGACCGAACAGGCGACCGACGAGTGGAAACAGCGCTACGCCACCCGATCCGGTGTCGAAGGCACCATCCACCAGACGGCCGCCGTCACCGGGATCCGCCGCAGCCGCTACATCGGGCTGCCCAAGACTCGCCTCGCCCACGTCTTCACCGCCACCGCCCTCAACCTGATCCGCCTGGACGCATGGTGGAGCGGCAAATCAACCGACCAGCGAAGCACCAGCCACCTCGCCAGGCTCGACCTCGCCGCATAGCCGAATTGGGCAACAGAGTCCCACAGGCTGTCGGGTGTTCACCGGAAATCGGCAGAGTCGTCATTCTCCTACCCTGTGATCAGCTGCGGCACTGCGGCACGGATACCTGCTCGGGGTAGTGGACACCTGTTTCTGTTGGCGTGGAAGGCGAGCGACGTCGAGGTGCCGGAGGATGGGCATGTCCGACGGTGAGGAAGGTAGATCCACAGGTCCTGATGAACGCGGCCGACTTGGATTGTCTCGGCACGGTTTTACGGACCGCTCCTGGAGAGCATCCACTCCGACGAGCGCGGCGCGACCGCGACCGCCGTCCTGCGGCCGGGCGGTCGCCTGGTTCCGGCGCGGGTATCCATGCGCGATTTCATCATCACCAAGGAGTGTGAATGGGCAAGTTCAAGGCTCGCTGGTTTGGTTCGGCCGTTTCTGTGGCGGTGCTGGGCGCTGGGTTGGCCACGCTGACTGCCGCTCCTGCCAACGCGGCAGCCACCTGCACCAGCGCGGTGACGATTGATAGCGACACCAGCACCGCGCGTGCAGTCGTTCCCGGCGTCAGCGGTGGTGCTTCCTGGTCCCCGGGTGATTGCCACCTGTCCGAAGGCAGCTCCGGCGCAGGTGTCAAAGCCATGCAGCGCGGATTGAACTCCTGCTACGGCGCCGGTATCACCATCGACGGACAGTTCGGGCCGAATACGCGGACCGCGCTGATCGCCGTGCAGAAGCGCATCAATGTCACTGCGGACGGGATCTTCGGGCCGAAGACCCGCGGGGCCATGTACTGGATGGCCTTCAACAACGATGGCCCGTTGGGTTGCCGCTACTTCAGGTACGCGTAGTACCGGATCGGGCACGCCCTAGTCGCGACCGTTAGCGGGCGGCACATCTTGCCCCTGCGACGCTTTCCAGCGGGTTTCCACCACGGCCGAACAGGACTTTGACCAGCGCGAACAATCCCCCCGACGTCCACCGACGTCCGCGCGGGTGCGCACCGCTTGTCACTCAGTTAGTCACTCAGTCCACCACGCGAACCATCCACAGTGGACAGCCTCTTAGCAGGCACAACGTCGACAGACCCGACAGCGGGCACCGTCCTTGCCTTGAGGTCAGAGGCGTGCGACGACTTCCAGTTGTTGGTCGGGCTGTCGGGTGACGCCTCGCTGGACCAGGGTCTCACGCGCTCGCCGCAGCGCGGCATCGAGCATCGACTTCAAGAATTCCGCCGGGCTCGCCGGAGGAACAGGGGGAAGCGGCACCCGAGCACGAGCGTTGATTCGTGGACGCCTTCGGAGAGCGAGTCGAACTTGAGGAACCCGTTGGCCTTGTTCGTGCCACCGTCGAACGTGCCCACGCTGAAGTTCGGGTCACCGGAGTAGTCGATGGCCGCTGGTGCCACGTGCACCCGCACCGGATCGACGACCTCCACGCCCGCTGGCCCGCCTGAACCCGACACATGCGGTTCCCGGCCTCTCGGCGGTCACGCGCGTGGCACAGATCGGTCCGATCTCATCGCGGTCGAGGGCAGGTCCCTCAGTGTCCAGCTCCTGGGCCAACTCCTCGACTCGCTGTCGGATTTCGGAGCTCATCGGCTCCTCGAACTCGGCGTTGTCCAGAGTCCAGGACACGGAGTCCGGCGCGAAGTCGAGGGAACAGTCGATCGTCACCACCAACGGGCGAATTACGGCTTCGCGCCTCCTGTCGGTCGAAGGGCCACCCGACCGGCACGCCTGCGGCCCCGGTGACGGGCCGCGAGCACGATCGGGTCCACAGCCGATTCCGCAGCGGATTCCCCGGAGGGCTTCACGGCATCCCTGCCACTGAGGTGGGCGGCCAGTGCGCGGATCGACGGATGGGCGAACAGGTCGAGCACGGTCAACGCGGGCGCACAGGTCGCGCGCAGCTCGCGATGCGCCTTGACCAGCAGCAGCGAGGTGGCGCCCAGTTCGAAGAACGTCCGCGTCCGGTCCAGCCGCTGTGCGGGCACGTCCAGCAGCCCGCCGAGCACCTCCGCCACCGAGGCTTCCAACGCCGGGTCACCGTGCTGCGCGATCCGTGCGGGCGCTGGCCGGCGCGGCACCGGGGCACGTGCGGTCAGCGCGCGGGCGGCCAAGCCCGCCGGATCGACCGTCTCCCACGCCGCCGGCTCCACGAGCGTGGTCGCCAGGTCGAGGTAGGCGGTGAAGAGACGGTCCAGGTAGCCGTCGGGGAAGGCGGCGTCCACGCAGTCCCAGTTGATCCGCAGAGTGCCGTCCTGCTCGAAGACCTGGCAGTCCAGCAGCACGTGCGGGGTCTGGCTGATCGCGTAGGCGGTGCGGCCGAAGCCGGCCAGCAGCTCCGAGGCGTCCGCCGTCGTGCTGCCCAGCCCGCTCGAGAACACCGCGGGCAGCAGAACCTGTCCACCCCTGTGGGTGGCGAGCTCGCGCAGCACCTCGTTGCCGTGCACACCGGCGCTGTGATCCAGGTCAGTCCAGAGCCGCTGTTGAAGTGCCTGCGCGCGGTCGGCGAACGAGCCCGCGCCGGCACGCACGTCCAGCAGCAACGTCGAGGTGTAGTCGCCGATGACGCCCACGTGCTCGGCGGGCCGGTCGAACGCCGTCATCACCAGGGTGAACCGGTCGCCACCGCCGCCCGCGCGCAGGACGTCCCCGAACGCGGTGACGAGCAGCCCGGCCGGGGTCACGCCGCGGGCGCGGGCGTGCCGGCGCAACGCCGTCCAGGCGCGCTCGTCCAGGACGGCGCGACGGCGGGTGAACCGCACCGCACCGGGGCCCGGCGGAAGGGCGGGTAGCGCGGGGCCGTCGGCCATCTCCGCCGCGGCACTGCGCCAGTACTGGAGTGCCCGCTCGGCGGCGGGGCGCCGCGACGTGACCCACTGCTCGAACGTCACGGCCGGTGCGGCGGGCAACCCCGCCGGATCGCGGTAGGCCGTCATCAACTCCTGCGCGAGCAGGACCGCGCTCTGCGCGTCGCAGAAGAGCAGATCCAGCCCGAAGTGGACACGCCAGGTGTGCTCGGTCAACCTGCTCGCCGCCACGTGCAGCATCGGGCACCGGGCCGGGTCGAGCACCCGGTGCGAGCGCTCCTCCCGCAGCCGCAGCAACGTTCGTTCCCGGCTCGTCTCGTCGTGCGCACGCAGGTCGAGCACGTCGATCCGGGGAGCGGGCACCTCGCCGTGCACCTGTTGCAGCGTCTCGGGAGTCACGGTCGCGCGCAGCATCGGATGCCGGGTCACGACGGTCCGCAGCGCGTCCGCGAGCCGGTCGACGTCGAGGTCGTCCACATCGACCTCGGTGTAGTAGTGCGGTGCCACGGCGTCACCGAGCCACGTGTCGGCTCGCCCCACCAGGTAAGCGAGCTGCATCTCGGTGAGATGGAACGGTCCCGGTGTGGCGGCCGGAACCTCCGGACGGGTCTGCCGTGCCCAGCCGTGCAGCTCGCGCAACCAGCGCGCGGCCTCGGTGAGCGCGTCCGCGAGGTGCAGCGCCGCGTCCGGCACCGGGAACGGGCCGACCGGCGCAGGTGAGACCAGCGCGGGTGAGACCGGCGCGGCGGGCTGGAGTTCGGCAGGGCGGGCGGCCGGTGCGGACAACGAGCGCACCAGTGCGTCGATCGAGGAGTGAGCGGCCAGGTCGCGGAACGACGGCCGGACGCCGGTCATGTCCTCGACGGCGTTGGCGATGCGCACCGCGTCCAAGGACGTCGCACCGGAGGCGATCAGTCCGGCGGAGAAGTCGGCCTCCGGGCCGAGCACCTCCCGCAGCACGGCTTCGATCGGATGGACGAGTGCCGACGGCGACGGCGTCTGCCGTGGCGCGGACCGGAAGGGGTTGGGCAGTGCCTTGTGGTCCACCTTCCCGTTCTCGGTGACGGGCAGGGCGTCGTGCCACACGAACCTCGACGGGACCATGTAGTCCGGCAGTCGCTTGCCCAGTGCCTCGGCCAGCACGCGGTCGGCGTTCGCCAGCGGCGCCGCCAGCGCCACGTGGGCGATCAGGCGCGGCCGGTCGTCCGGGCCCGGCACCGCCGCGGCGACCGCCTGGCGGACCTCAGGTAGGCGGTCGAGCGCCGACTCGACGTCACCGAGCTCGATGCGGTGGCCCTTCACCTTGACCTGGCGATCGGTGCGGCCCAGGAACTGGATGGTGCCGTCGTAGCGCCACTTGCCGAGGTCGCCGGTCCGGTAGAGCCGATCGCCGAGCACCGGGTGGACGGCGAACCGCGCGGCGGTCTGCGCCTCGTCGCCGAGGTAGCCCCGCGCCACGCCGGCACCGCCGATGAACAGCTCACCCGGCTCGCCGACGGGGCAGGGCCGTCCCTCGTCGTCCAGCACGTGGAAGCTCTGGTCGCGCAGCGCCCGGCCGTACGGGATGCTCGGCCAGTCCGGGTCGACCTCCCCGATCGGGAACGTGATGGACCAGATCGACGCCTCGGTCGCGCCGCCGAGGCTCATCACCTCGACGCCGGGCACCAGTGCGCGCAACCGGTCGGGCAGGCTCACCGGAATCCAGTCGCCCGAGAGCATCGCGAGGCGCAGCGACGACAGCTGCGCGGCGGCGACCGGATCCGCTTCGGCGTACTCGACGAGGATCTCCAGCAGTGCGGGCGCGGTGTTCCACACGGTCACCCGGTGCGTGCCGACCAGCTCGCACCAGTGCTGGGGGTCGCGCTGCCGTGCGGAGTCGGGCACCACCACCGCGCCACCGGTGCCGAGCACGCCGAAGACGTCGTAGACGGAGAGGTCGAAGCTCAGCGCGGACAACGCGAGCACCCGGTCCTCGCCGGTGATCGCGAACCGGTCGGTGACGTCGTCCACGGTCGTGCGTGCCTGGCGGTGCTCGATGGCCACGCCCTTCGGCACACCGGTGGAGCCCGACGTGAAGATGACGTAGGCCAAGTCCGCGGGGTCCGGCGCGCCGGGCCCGACAGTGCCGGGCCCGACAGTGCCGGGCTGGGCCGCGCCGGTCGCGAGCACCGTGGGCGCGCCCCGGTCGTCTACTTCGGACACCTGGATGTCGTCAGGCAGTGCCGGACGGTGCCCTGCCGCCACCACGGCGTGCCTGATCCCGGCACGCTCGCAGACCGCCTCGACGCGGGTGGCGGGCCAGCTCGGGTCCACCGGTACGTAACCGGCGCCGCAGCGGTGCACGCCGAGCACTGCGACCAGCTGCGCCGGGCTCTTGGGCAAGGCGACCAGCACCAAGTCCCCCACCCCTACGCCGGACGCGGCCAGGTGCTCGCCGAGTACACGGGCGCGGTCGGCGAGCTCGGCGTGGGTGACCGCGCCGGCGGCGGACAGCAGCGCGGGCGCGGTCGGCACGCGCGTCGCCGCCTGCCGCACCGGCGCGTCCAGCAGCGGACCGCAGTCGCCGAACGGCGTCACGTCCAGCGGTTCTCCACGCGCGAAGGAGGGATCCCAGCCGAGGTCGACCGCCGTCCACAGCGACGGGTCGCGGGCGAGCGAGCGCAGCAGCGTGCACTGCGCTTCGGCCAAGCCGTCGAGGAAACCGGCGGGGAACGCCGCCTCGACCGCGTCCCACACCAGCCGGAGCGTGCCGTCCTCCTCCCAGACGAGGTGGTCGAGCAGCACCTGGGGCGTCTGGGAGACGCCGAAGACCTCGGTGCCGAGCCAGGCGGCGGGCGGTGCGCCGTCGCCGATGCCCACGCCGGAGGTGAACACAACCGGGTAAGTGCCCGCGGCGAGCACGTCACCTCGCCGCGCGGCGAGTTCGCGCAGGACCTCGACCCCCGCGAACGCGCGGTGGTCGATGGCCGTCCACAGCTCGACGTTGACCTGCTTGGCGAACGACGCGAAACCCGACCAGCCCAGCGGGTCCAGCCCGGGCATCCCGACCAGCGCCGTGGTGGTGAAGTCGCCGACGACGTGCTCGACGCCGGGCACGTCCTCGGGTCGGTCGAACAGTGTCGCGTTGAGACCGAACCGGCCACCGGCGCCCCACCGGGACAGCACGAGGCCGTATGCGGCGAGCAACACCGCGGTCGGGCTGACCCCGTGCTCGGCCGCACGCGTGCGCAGGTTCGCCCACTCCTGGGCGGTGAGCCGGTGGGAGCGCCTGCCGAACCGCGGCGCGCCGGTGAGCTCGACGACCGGCAGCCGCGGCCCGTCCGGGAACTCGTCCAGCTTGGCGAGCCAGTGGGAGCGGTCGCGGGCCCGCCGCTCGCGGTACGCGGGATCCACCTCGCGGTGGGCCACGATGTCGAGGAATTCCGCGGACGAGGTGGGCAGCTGGGCGGTTGCGTCAGCGAGGAGTTCCCCCCACTGCCGCATCAGCAGTCGCCAGCTCGCGAAGTCCAGCACCAGCACGTCGAACCCGACGAACAGCCGGATTCGGCCGTCCGGGAGCAACGCGGCGTGCAGGTCGAACAACGGCCACTCGTGCGCGGGACGCACCTGGTGCGAGCGTTCCTCCCTGAGCCGGTCCGCGTCGGCGACGTCGCGCAGCTCGGTTCGGCCGATCCGGTAGGGCGGGATCGAGGCCGACTCCCGCTGCCTGCCGTCCCTGCCGATGGTGGTGCGCAGCATGGGGTGGTGCGCGACGAGCCGGTTCCAGGCCGCTTCCAGCGCGTCCAAGTCGACGCCGGGGGCGAGGTCGTACTCGTGGTACCAGAACGTCGCCACGCCGCCGAGCGCGAAGTCGGCACCGCGGCCGGCCCAGTAAGCCGCCTGCACAGGGGTGAGCGGCACCGGTTCCCCCGCCGTCACGGACGGGATCTCGACGGCGGCCTGCCGGACCCCCGCCGGGGTGTTCGCGAGCTCGGCGACGACGTCGTACGCCGGGCGGTCGCCCAGGAAGCACGTCAGCGGGAGCTCGACACCCGTGCGCGTCGCCACCAGCCTGCGCAACCGCAGCGCCTCCAGTGACTCCACACCCAGCTCGGCGAACCGCCGGGTGAGGTCGACCTCCTGCGGCGGCAGACCGACCAGATCGGCAACGGATTCCCGGACCAGCGCCTCAACGGAGAGCATCACAACTCCAGAACGTGAAGAACTTCCTCACCCGATCGGGCGTCCCTTCACCCTTGTCGACATTGATAACTATTGTCAACTAGGCTGGGCGACATGATCCTGATACGGCCGGTGCGCGGCCGGTTGATCACTGGAATCGCCTGTCAGGCGCTGGCCGCGCTGGCAGGTGTCGTCCCCTTCGTCGCCGTGGCCGAGGTCGGTCGAGCACTGCTCAGTGGTGGCCCGTGGTGGCATCACGTGATGCTCGGCGTCGCCGCGCTCCCCGTCCGGGTGGTCCTGCTCACTGCCGCCACGACGCTCACCCACCTCGCGGACAACGACCTGCAGCTGCACCTGCGCCGCAAGCTCGCCGCCCATCTCGGCCGACTGCCGCTCGGCTGGTTCTCCGCGCGGGGTTCAGGCGCGGTGAAGCGAGCGGTCCACGACGACGTCGCGGCGCTGCACCACCTGGTGGCGCACTCGCTGCTCGACCTCGTCACCGCTGTCGTCGTGCCGGTGGCCTCGATGCTCTACCTGCTCGCGATCGACCCGCTGATGACGGTGATCACCCTGTTGCCGCTGGGCGCGGGGCTGCTGCTGCACGCCCGCGCCATGCGCGACGTGACCGCGCGCATGGCGGAGTACCACCAGGCGACCCAGCGGCTGGACAACGCCGTGGTGGAGTTCGTGCACGGGATCGCGGTGGTGAAGGCGTTCGGCCAGACGGGCAAGGCGCACCGGCGGTTCCGCGACGCCGCACGCTCCTACGGCGAGTTCGTGACCGGGTGGGCGGAGCAGGTGACGCCGTCGCTCACCCGCAGCCAGCTCGCCCAGGCGCCGCTGGTGTCGCTGCTCGTCGTGCTGACCGCGGGCACCGCGCTCATCGGCGCCGGTCTGCTCACGCCCGTCGACCTGATCCCGTTCGTCGTGCTGGGCATCGGCTTGAGCGCACCCGCGCTGGCGATCAGCTACAGCGTCCAGGACCTGCGGGCGGGCCGGGCCGCGACGGGCCGGATCGAGGACCTGCTCGCGACGCCGCCGCTGCCCGAGCCCGCGCACGCGCCGGAGGTGCCGCTCGGCCCGGCCCGCGTGGAGCTGGACTCGGTCCGGTTCCGCTACGACGACGACGCCGAGGTGCTGCACGGCATCGACCTGGTGCTCGAACCGGGCACCGTCACCGCACTCGTCGGGCCGTCGGGATCGGGCAAGTCGACGCTGGCCGCGCTCGTGGCGAGGTTCGACGACGTGACGGAAGGGGCGGTGCGGATCAACGGCGTGGACATCCGCGACCTGCCCAGCGCGCAGCTCTACCGCTGGATCGGCTTCGTGCTGCAGGACGTGCGCCTGCTGCGCACCACCGTGCTGGACAACATCCGTCTCGCCCGGCCGGACGCCGACTTCGACGAGGTCGTCCGGGTGGCACGCGCCGCGCGGATCCACGACCGGATCAGCGAGCTGCCCGACGGCTATCTCACGGTTCTCGGTGACGACGTGCGGCTCTCCGGTGGTGAGGAACAGCGCGTGTCGATCGCGCGGGCGCTGCTCGCCGACACCCCGGTGCTGGTGCTCGACGAGGCGACGGCGTTCGCCGACGCCGAATCGGAGGCCGCGATCCAGGAAGCGATCAGCGAACTGGCCGATGGCCGGACCGTGCTGGTGATCGCGCACCGACTGTCCACGGTGGTCGACGCGGACCAGATCGTCGTGCTGGACGGAGGAGTTGTCATGGAACGGGGCAAGCACACCGAGTTGCTCGCGGCCGGTGGCAGGTACGCGGCACTGTGGGCGGTGCACGCGTGATCCGCCGGTTGCTGTCATTGATGGGTCCGGGGCAGGCCACGCAGCTGCGCCGTGCCGTGTGGTGCCTCGGTGCGGCCGCCGCCGTGCAGGGCGTGGCGTTCGGCGTGCTGCTCCCGGTTCTGCGGGCGCTTGTCGAAGGCGAGCCGCAGCGGGCGTGGCCATGGCTCGCGGTGCTCGCCGTCGCCGTCGGCGCGTACGCGCTGCTGCACAGCCGAGGGGTCGTGTCGGGTAGGCGGGCGGGATACGCGCTCGGCGGCGTGCTGCACGAGCGGCTCGGCGACCACGTCGTCACGCTGCCGCTGGGCTGGTTCACCACCACGCGGGTCGGCTCGCTCGGCCGCGTCGCCACGCAGAACGTCATGAGCGTCATGGGCGTGCCGGGGCACCTGCTCGATCCGCTCGCGCACGCGGTGGTCACGCCAGCGACCGTTGTCGTCGTGCTGCTGTTCGTCGACTGGCGGATCGCGGTCGGCGCGCTCGTCGCCGCACCCGTCGTGATCGCGGCCCACCGCTGGACCGGAAGGCTGGTGCAGCGCACCGACCACGCCGCAGACGCGGCCGGCGCCGAAGCGGGCGGTCAGGTCGTCGAGTTCGCCCGTAACCAGCCGGTGCTGCGGGCGTTCGGCCGCTCCGCGCACGGGTTCGCCCTCCTCGACGACGCGCTGGTCGCCGCGCGCAACGCGGCACGGCGCATGCTGCGCACGGCGTTGCCCGGACTCGCAGGCTTCGTCCTGGCGGTGCAGACGGCGTTCACCGCGCTGCTGGTGCTCGGCGCGGCGCTCGCGGCCGGCGCGGACGTGGACCTGCCCGCGGTCGTGGTGGCGCTGGTGCTCGCGGTCCGGTTCACCGAACCGCTGCTCAGCGCGGCCGAACTGGGCGCGGCACTGCGCATGGCCTCTGGCTCGCTGGATCGCGTCGAGGCGGTGTTCGCCGCGCGGGCGCTGCCGGAACCCGAGCGCTCGGCGCCCGTCGGCCCACCCTCGATCGAGTTCGACCGGGTCCGCTTCGGCTACGACGACCGACCGGTGCTCGACGACGTGACCTTCACCGTCGCGCCCGGCACAACCACGGCGCTCGTCGGGGCCTCGGGCGCGGGCAAGAGCACGGTGGTCCGCCTGGTGGCGCGGTTCTTCGACGTCGACTCCGGCTCGGTGCGGGTGGGCGGCGCGGACGTCCGCGAGTTGCGCACGGCCGACCTGCTCGGCCTCATCGCGCCCGTGTTCCAGGACACCTACCTGTTCGACACGACCCTGGAGGACAACATCCGCCTCGGCCGGCCCGACGCAACCGAGGAGGAGGTGCGCGAGGCCGCGCGGCTGGCCGGTGTCACCGAGATCGTGCGCCGTCTGCCGGACGGATGGCAGACCCGGGTCGGGGAAGGCGGAACACGACTGTCCGGCGGCGAGCGGCAGCGCGTGGCGATCGCGCGCGCACTGCTCAAGGACGCCCCGATCGTGCTGCTGGACGAGGCCACGGCAGCGTTGGACGCGGAGAACGAGGCGGCCGTGACGACCGCGCTGGCGACGCTCGCGCGAGGACGGACCCTGCTCGTGATCGCGCACCGACTCAGCACCGTGCGCAACGCGGACCGGATCGTCGTGCTCGACGGCGGTCGTGTCGCGGACGCAGGCACGCACGAGGAGTTGCTGGAGCGCGGTGGCCGGTACGCCGACTTCGTGACCCAGAGGGAAAACGCCCGCGGCTGGCGCATCGCCGCAGGGCAGAAGTAAACGAGAGGACGAACCGTGTTCGATGTGATCGTCGTCGGTGGTGGGCCCGCGGGCCTCAACGCCGCGCTGACCCTGGGCAGGCAACGCAGGCGCGTGCTGGTGGTCGACAGCGGCACCTACCGCAACGAGCCGGCGGAGGAGATGCACATGTTCCTCTCCCGCGACGGCTTCCCGCCCGCCGAGCTCAGGCGGCTGGGTCGCGAGGAGCTGTCGCGCTACTCGACCGTCGAGATCCGTGAGGACCTGGTCGTGGCGGTGACCGGAGCCGCGGACGACTTCACCGTCGAACTGGCGGGCGGATCAAGCGAGCACGCCCGGCGGCTGCTGCTGGCGAGCGGCCAAGCCGACGTGCTGCCCGAGGTCGAGGGGGTCGCCGAGCAGTTCGGGCGCGGTGTGTACCACTGCCCGTTCTGCCACGGCTTCGAGACGGCGGGCAAGCCGCTCGCGGTGCTGGGCGGCGACTTCTCGCACGCGATGCTGGCGCTGTACGTGGCGGACCGGTTCAGCGACGACGTCGTGCTGTGCGCGAACGGCCCGCTGGAGGTATCCGAGGAACTGCGCGCCGCGTTGGCCGACCACAAGATCGAGGTGCGCGAGGAACCCGTCACCCGCGTCGACGGCGTGCAGGACGCGCTGACCGTCCACTTCGCCGACGGCGCACCACTGGAGCGCGGCGCGGTCTTCCACCGGCCGGTGTCGCGGCAGCGCTCCGACCTCGCCGCGTCACTGGGCTGCGAGCTGCTGCCGGACGGCTGCGTTCGGGTCAACGCCATGCAGCAGACCACGGTGGCGGGCGTCTACGCCGCGGGCGACACCGCGCGACTGGCCGAACTGGTGGGTCCGACGCCGTTCGTGATCACTGCGGCGGCGGACGGCGCGAAGGCCGCGATCTGGCTGGAGCAGGACCTGTTCCGCTCGTCCGTGAACGTGCCGATCCCCGGCTGATCCTCCTGGTCGTGAGTGGTTTCCGTCGCTCTGGCGACGGAAACCGCTCACGACCACAGCCAAGTCGGTCACTGGCCGGGAGCGGACGGGCGGCTCACGCGGCCTCAAGCACCGCGCAGGAGAAGGTGAACCCGCCGCCGACGCCGATCAGCACGACCTTGTCCCCCGGTGCGAGCAGGTCGCCGCGCAGCAGGTGGTCCAGCGCGTACAGGTGGTCGACGCCGCCCATGTGGCCGGTACTCAGCCCCAGGTCGATCAGCGTTCGCGCCGGGTCGAGCCCGAGCGGCTGGGCGTAGCCGAAGCGGAACGAGGTGCGGCCGACGAACGGCGGCACGGCCCAGCGCGCCTCTTCGAGCGTCGTCTCGGCCTCGGCGAGCGCCTGTGCGACGACGGTGCGCACGCCGGTGACGTGCGCGTCGACCACCGAGGCCGGGGACCGCCCGCTCACCGCGTAGAACTCGCGGGCCAACCGGCGCAGCACGAGCGGCTTCAGCACCGCGGGCGACGCCGCGTGGAACGGCTCGTTGCCCCGTTGCAGCCCCTCCAGGGACGGGTCGGACCGGGACACGCACGACAGCAGCCGCAGCTGTCCGCCGCCACGGCCGAGCACGGCCGCCGCCCCGCCGTCACCCAGCAGCACCCCGGAGTCGAGGTTCCACCGGTCAACCGCCGACTCGGGGAACCAGTCGGCCACGGTGATCAGCGCCTCGCGGAGGTCCTGGCGTGCGGTGAGCATGGTCGCGGCGAGCTCCAGTGCCGCGAGTCCGCTGTTGCACAGCGCGTCGACCTGCATCGACAGCCCCGCCAGCGGTCCGGGCAGCAGCCGGCTCGCGATCCAGCAGGACGCCGACCACAGGTCGATGCCCTGGAAGCGGGCCGCGCCGTGCAGGTGAAGTCCGGGCGAGGCGCTGCCGAGCGCGAGCCGCCCGGCGCGAACAGCCATCTCCGGCGGCGGCTCGACGGACACCGACACCGACGTCATACCCGCCTCCGCCGCGTCAGCGGCCGCGTACCTGCCGTCGGTGACGGCCTGCCGCACGGGCAGCAGCTCCCCGAGCACGCCACCGGTCCCGGTGATCCACACGTCGTCGAACCTCACATCGACACCCTCTCCGCACATCGGCCGTCCGCCACCTCGAAGACCCGGTCGGCCCTGGCCGCCACGTCCTCGTCGTGGGTCACGAAGAACACCGCCAGACCGACGGCACGGCGGCGGTCCAGCACTTCCAGCACCGCGTCCGCGGTCGTCGCATCCAGGGCCGAGGTCGGCTCGTCGGCGAGCAGCACGTCCGGGTCGCTCGCCAGCGCTCGCGCGAGCGCGGCGCGTTGCCGCTGTCCACCCGAGCACTCGCCCGGCCGGCGATCGGCGAACTCCGGTCCGAGCCCCACTTCGGCGAGCAGCTCCACCGCCCGGTCCCGTGCTTCCCGGCGCCGCAGGCCCGCCAGGCGCAGCGGCCGTGCGACAGCGGATCCCAGCGAGTGCACGGGGTTCAGCTCGGCCACCGGGTCCTGGCCCAGCAGTGCCACGGTTCCACGTGCCTCGACCCGCCCGATCACCGGATGCAGCCCGGCCACGGCGTGCAGCAGTGTGCTCTTGCCCGCCCCTGAGGGACCGACGAGGACGAGCAGTTCGCCGCGCCGCAGTTCCAGGTCGACGCCGTGCACCAGCTCCCGGCCGCGCCGCGCGACGGCCACGTCCTCCAGCCGCAGCACGGGCGCACCGAACTCGACGACGGCAGTCCGCGGCCGGGTGGACGTCTCCCCCGCCGGTACGAGCACCCCGTGCCGCAGCTCGACCACGCGGTCGCACACCGACCGGGCCCAGCGCAGGTCGTGGGTGACGATCACGGTGCTGCGGCGCCTCACGGTGATCTCCTCGGTCACCAGACGCCGGGTCGCCGCGTCCAGTCCGCTGGTCGGTTCGTCGAGCAGCAGCAGGTCGGGATCGGCCGCCAGTGCTCTGGCGAGCACCACCCGCTGGGCCTGTCCGCCCGACAGGGCGTGCGGGTGGCGTCGCCCAATGTCGGACGGGAGCCCCAGCCGGGCGAGCACGTCGGCCTGGGCCACCGACCCGACGCGTCGCAACGGGTCCAGCGTCGCGGCCGGGTCCTGTGGCAGCAGGCCGACGTGGGCGCGCCGCCACCGCCGCGCCGCCCGGCTGCCGAACACCACGGGTTCCCCGTGCCACAGGAGCTGTCCCGTGACCACCCGCGCGCCCGGCCGGACATCGCCCAGCAGCAGCCTGAGCAGACTGGTCTTCCCGACGCCGGACGGGCCGACGAGACCGACGATCTCGCCTTCGGCGACGGTCAGGTCGAGGCCTGCGAACAACGGCACCCCCGGCTCGGACTCCACCGTCACGCCGCGCAGTTCGACCACACCGGTCGCCGGGCGCGACGGGCCGGGTGGCGGTGGCGCGTGCCTGCGCGGCACGGTGCGGGGCACGATCCGGGTGCCGAGCAGGTCAAGCCCGAGCAGCAGCACGGCTGTCAGCGCCGCGACGGCCACGGCCGGGGCGAGCACCGACCACGGGTTCAGCGCGACGCCGGGCAGGTTCTCCCTGATCATGACGGCCCAGTCCGGCGCGGGTGGCTGCGGACCGAGACCGAGCGCGTGCACCGCGACCGTCAGCTGCACCGCGGCCACCACGCGCAGTCCGGCGTCGGAGAGCACCGTCGCGCCCACCACGGGCAGCAGCTCGCGCGTCAGCACCGCGCGTGGGCGTTCGCCCCGCACGACCGCGGCCAGCACGAAGCCCGCGCGGCGCAACGGCGTGGCGGCGGCGTGCACCACGCGCGCCGAGAGCGGCGTGCCGAGCAGCACCATGCCCGCCAGCACAGCGGCCCAGGCGGGCAGTGCCACCGCGCAGGTGAGCACCACGAGCAGGCCCGGTACGGCGAGCATGCCCGCGCTCGTTCGCAGCACCAGGCGTTCGACCCACGGGGTCCACGTCGCGGCCAGGCCCGCGATCGTGCCGAGCAGGCTCGCCGCGAGCCCGGCGGGCACGGCGACGGCCAGCAGTCCCGCGCCTCCGGCGAGCAGACGGGAGAGCACGTCGCGTCCGAGCACGTCGGTGCCCAACAGGCCCTCACCCGACCACGGCACGCCGACCACCTCGGTGACGTCGTGCGGGGCGAACCACGCACCACACAGCACGACCGCCAGCACCGTCAGCAGGCCCATCACGAGCAACCAGGTCCTCATCGGGCACCTGCCCGTCCGGCCAGCACGGCAGCCACCGCGTCGGCTGCGAGCACCGCGATCAGCACCACCACCGCCACGAGCGCCGCCAACCCCTGAAGCACGGGGCTGTCCCGCGTGCCGACCGCGGTGGCCAGCAGCTGGCCCATGCCGGGGTAGGCGAACACCGCCTCCACCACGGTGGTCGCGGTGAGCACGCCGCCGGCCAGCACCGCGCCCGCCTGCGCCAGCGGCGGGACCAGGTGCGGCAGCACGTGCCGCACCGCCACCACCGGCACCGGCACGCCGCGCAGGAGGGCATCGGTGACGAACGGCCTGCCCACCACGTCGCTGACCGGGCCGCGCAACAGGCGGGCGATCCACGCGGTCGCGGGCAGCGCGAGTGCGAGCACGGGCAGGACGAGCACCTCCGGCCGGTCCGCCGCGGTGCCGCCTGCCGGGACCAGCGACACCGCGGGCAGCCAGCCCAGCCAGGTCGCGAAGACCACGACGAGCCCACCGGCCAGCACCACCTCCGGCAGTCCGGCGATCGCGGCGAGCAGCGCGGAGCCCGCGCGGTCGGCACGCCAGCCGAGCAGCATCGCGACAGGCGTGCCGACGCCCAGCGCCAGCACCCAGACCGGCACCGCGATGAAGAGCGTCGCGGTGAACCGCGACCACAGCAGCGGGGCGACCGGACGTCCGTCCACAAGTGACACACCGAGGTCGCCTCGCGCGGCGCCGGCGAGCCACCCGGCGAACCGGGTCCAGACCGGCTGGTCGAGCCCGAGCGCCGCCCGCAGCTCCGCGATCCGCTCGGGTGTCGCGTGCTGCCCGGCGGCGATCACAGCCGCGTCACCGGGCAGCGCGGTGGTGATGAGGAAGACCAGCAGGCACACCAGGAAGAGGGTCAGCGCGGCGCGCCCGACCGTCAGCGCCGCAGCCACACACCGTCCAGGAAGATCCGGGCGAAGCCGGTGCTCGTGGGAAGTCCCTGCACGGCGGGCGAGGACACGTCCAGCCCGTCGCCGAAGCCCCACACGAGCCAGCCACCGTCGGCGGCCATGCGCTCACGCAGCTTCTTCAGCTGCGCTTCACGCTGGCCCTGGTCCACCACGGCCATGGCGGCGGCGAACTCCGCGTCGAAGTCCGCGTTCTTCCAGCCGGTCTCGTTGAACGCCGACGTGCTCAGCGCGGTCTGGCGCACCCACACGGGGAACGGGACGTCGGTGTAGTAGCCCATCGCGAGCGGCTCGACGGTGTAGACCTGAGTCCAGTACGTCTCCGGCGGGTGCTGGCGCACCTCGACCTTCAGGCCGGCCTCACCGAGCTGCGTGGCGAGCAGCGTCGCCGCGCTCACCATGCCCGGGTAAGCGGTCGTCGTGTGCAGCACGACGCCTCCCGCCGACGAGAGCACGTGGCGCGCCTCGGCGATGTCACGCGCGGGCGGTGGCACGTCGGGGCCACCGGGCACGTCACCACCGATGGTGCCGTAGCCGAGCAGGACGCCGTCCACGAGCGCCTGCCGGTCGACGGCGAGCTTGACAGCCCTGCGCACCTCCGGCCGGTCGAACGGCGCCTTGTCCAAGCGCATCAGCATCGGGTAGGTCGTCGCACCCGGACGGCGCGACACCACGAGGTTTCCGGTCCGCTCGGCGGTCTTCGCGGCGGCCGGGTTCACGTTCGCGGCCACGTCCACCTCACCGGAGGTCGCGGCGGCGGCCAGCGCCTGCGGGTCGGCGAACCCACGGATCTCCAGCCGGTCCAGGTGCGGTCGCTTGCCCCACCACTTGTCGTTGCGCGCCAGCACGGCCGTTTGTCCATCCATGGTGGACAGGGTGAAGGGCCCGGAGCCGACCGGGTTCTCAAAACCCTCCACGCCGTCTGGCACCACGAACGTCACGCCCGCCAGCGTCCTCGGCAGGTCGGCGTCGGGCTGCGTGGTGCGCAGCACCACCGCGTGGTCGCCGTCCGCCGTGGACTTGTCGATGTCAACCGTGCCGAGCCTGCCGCCGTTCTGCACCGCCTTGGCCGCGATGCGGCGCAGCGAGTGCAGCACGTCCGCGGCACGCACCGGCTTGCCGTCGCTGAACACGGCGTCCGTGCGCAGCTCGAACCGCCACCGCGTCGCGTCCTCCTCCGACGTCCACGAGCTGGCGAGCCGCGGCAGCACCGCGCCGTTGTCGCCAGGCACCGTCAGCACGTCGTAGAGCGCGCCCATGCGCACCCAGTCCGACTCGTTGAACAAGCTGCCGTGCGGATCGGTCACGGCGGTTCCACCGCCAGCGGCCACGGCACCGTAGCGCAGTGTTCCACCGTCCACCGGTGTTCCGGGGTCGCCACCCGGCTGGGTCGCGCCCCCTGTGGCGCAACCACCGAGCGCCAGGAGGAAAACGGCGCCCACCGCGGTCCGGCGGGACATTTCGAGCATCACACACACCCTTCGAAAGAGGACCAGTTCCCCACGAGCGTCTCGGCGACTCGCGCGGACCATTCGGGACCGCCGATCAGCTCGTCGGACGCCGTCCGGTGGACGTGCTCGACGAGATCGGCGGGAATGTCTTCGCCCGCGAGCAGTTCCGTCGCCCTGACCAGAGACTGCGCCGCTCCGCGGACCACCGTGTGGAAGCCCGCCGAGACCGTGGCGTCGGCCTCACGACCGGTCGCGGCGAACAGATCGAGCATGCCCAGCACCCGCAGCAGCGCGGCCTGGGCCGTCAGCACGGCGGTGGCCGCCTCACCCACCTCGCGGGTCTGGCTCGCTGCCGCCCGGCGCACGGCGGTCGACGCCACGCCGACCGCCGCGGACACGAGCAGCGCGGCACGCACCAGGTACGGCCGGGGCGCGTCACCGCGGTAGCGCTGGGCGAGGTGCTCGGCGAACTCCCCGCCGATGCCGGGAGACGCCGCACCGAGTGCCGCAAGGCCGCGACCGATCTGTTCCCATTCCCGGTGGCCCACGTCGGCGAGCGGGCTCGCGGACAACCGGGCGAGCACCTCCGCCCGGTCGGCGGCCGGGTCGGCGGCCTGCGCCGCCAGCTCGACCGGCAACACGCTCTGGGTGTAGAGCCAGTTGGGCAACATCAGCTCTCCTTCGCGATCCGGGCGAGTGCCGAGGAGATCTCGTCGGCGACGTGCTTCACAGCGGGATCCCCGAGGATCGAGTAGTGGTGGGCGTCGACCTCCACCACGCGGAACTCACCCGCCACGTGGCCGCTCCAGCCGAGGTCGTGCTCGTCGAACGCGTCGTCCACGCCCATGCCGATGCGTGCGTTGCGCGGCGACGTGCGTCCCGCGCGCAGCAGCAGCACGGGGGTCTCGGCGTCCAGCGGGCTCGCGTGATGGGAAGCCAGGCCGCGCAGGTGCCGTGCGAACACCGCGTAGCGGGCGGGGGTCACGGTGAACCCGCACTCGGCCAGCGCCCGCTCCAGCTCGTCGGCACCGTGGCCGGTGCCGCAGTCGACGTCGAGGTACGCCTCCAGCGACCGCAGGTAGCGCAGCCGGACCTCGTCGTCGGTGCGCTGCCGGTCCAGCCCTTCGATCGCGACGATCCGCTCCGGGCTGTTGGAGTCGATCATCACCAGCAGCGCCACCCGCTCGCCGCGCTCGCGCAGCGCGCACGCCAGCTCGTGCCCCACGGTGCCACCCATCGACCAGCCACCGAGCAGGTACGGTCCGTGCGGCTGATGGGCCCGCAGCACCGCGAGGTACTGCTCGACCATCGCCGCGATCGACTCGGGCCCGTCGTGTCCGGAGAGCCCCGGATCGGCCAGTGCGATCACCGGGTTCGGTGCGCTGATGCGCCGGGCGAGGTCGGCGTAGCACAGGACGTCACCGCCCGAGGGGTGCAGCAGGAACAGCGGCGGTCCGTCGCCGTCGCGCAGCGGCACCGCGATGTCCGCCACCGGGACCGGCTCGTCCGCGCGCACCGCGGCGGCGAGCCCGGCGGGCGTGGGGGCGGCGAGGAAGGCGCGGGGTTGCGCGCTGCTCCCGTGTTCCCGTGCCAGCCTGCCGAGCATCCGCACGGCGAGCAGCGAATCGCCGCCCAGCGCGAAGAAGTCGTCCGACCTGTCCACTTCGGACACGCCGAGCAGGTCGGCCCACAGCGCCGCGATCCGCCGCTCCAGCTCGTCGCGGGGTGCGCCTGGCTCGACCCGCCCGCGTTCGGTGGTCGGCTCATCGGCTTGCCCGGCGCCGGTGTCGGCGGGCAGCTCCACGACATCGTCCCAGCCCAGTCCGGCGGCGAGTTCACGGACGGTGCCCACGATTTCGCCGAACAGCCGGTCGACCACCTCCGTGCCGAACAGCTCCTCGACCACGGCGAAGTTCAGGACCAGCTCGCCGCGCAGCTCGAACACCCGCAGCTCCAGGAACACCTGGGGCGTGCGGATGTGCTGCACGTAGTCGGAGATGTCGATCCGGCCGAGCGGTCCGGCGGTCAGCGGCCGCTCGCCACCCAGTGCCGCGTCCATGCCGATGGTGCTCTGGAACACCACCGGCGCGACCGGCCTGTGCGTGCCCCGGTGCCGGGCCAGCTCACGCGACACCTCGACGCCGCTGACCAGGTTGTGCGCGAGCGAATCGGTGATCTCGCCGCGCACGGCGGCGGCCAGGTCCGCGAACCGCCCGCCGTGCGGCAGGTCGATCGACAGCAGCGCGGTCGACGAGAACGCGCCGATCATCCGGTCCACGTCCGGGTGCAGCGGCAGCCGGGCCGCCTGCAGGCTGTTCAGCAGGAACCGCCTGCCGCCCGCGAGCCGGGCGAGCGCGATGGCGTAGACCGCCAGCACGGCAGCGGTCGGCGTGACCTCGTGCTCGGCGCAGCGTTCCCGCAACGCCGCCCAGTCCGCAGGCGCCAAGCGCGCCTCCCGTGCCGCCATCGCGGCCACGTCCAGCCCGTCGGGGTCGGCGATCATCGGCAGCGCGGGCGCGGCGGGCAGCTGCGGCAGGCGTCGCGACCACCACTCGTGGTCGGCCCGCCACTGCTCTCCCCCGCGCACCTCCTCAAGAGCGGTGGCGTAGTCGCCGAAGTCGACCAGCAGCGGGGGCAGCACGGCGTTGGGATCGGCCACGTAGGTCAGCAGTTCACGGTCGAACACGCCACCCGACCAGCCGTCCACCGCGAGGAGGCTGAACGCGGTGTGCAGCCGCGCCCGCCCGCCGGGCAACAGGGTCAGCCTCATCTCCAGCGGAGGTCCCGTGACGGGGTCGGGTCCGCGCAGGCTCATCTCGGCCCGGATGCGGTCGAGCTCGGCAGCCACGACGTCGTCGTTCGCGTCGCGCAGGTCGCACACCTCGGGCACGACCGCGGTCTGCGGGTCGTCGGCGCCGAGGATGCGCTGCGTGCCATCGGGCGTGATCCGAACCCGCAGCATCGGCTGGTGTGCGATCACCCGGCGCAGCGCGTCGGCCAAGGCCACCGGAGCGCGCTCGGCGTCCACATCGAACAGTGCGACGTCGGTGCACACGTGCGCCGAGGAGTAGGACAGCTCCCACTCCCCCTGCTGGCCGACGAAGTAGGCCTGTTGCAGTGGGAGCAGCCCGAACGGCTCGGCAGGCTCGAACCTGCGGCGCACGGTCACGTCGAGAGCCCTGCGAGCAGAGCCGCCCTCGCCACGTCGGCGCACCAGCTCGACCAGATCGGTGAGGGTCAGCTCGGCGCGGATCTCGGTCAGCGCGAGCACGACGTCCAGCTCCTGCCGGATGACCGAGGCCATCCGGACGACGAGCAGGGAGTCACCGCCGAGACCGAGGAACGAGACGTCCGCCGGGATCGCGCCCGGTTCGAGGTCGAGCAGTTCCGCCCAGATCCCGGTGAGCACGTCGATGACGTGGTCGCCCTGGGACTCCCCTGACGCCGCGTCGCCGCCGGTCGAGGCGTCGTCGCCCGCCACGCCGACGACGTGCTCGTCCTCGGACGACGAGGGCGCGAACTCCCCGTGCGGCATCGGGCCCGCTTCACCGCCGGTCCAGGCGTCGTCCGACTCGGCCAGCGCGGTCAGCCACGTGACGTAGGCGGTGAAGGCGGTGTCGGCCTCTGCGGCGTCCAGCGATGTCTCGGCCACGTCCCACTGCAGCACCAGCGCGCCGCGGTGCTCGTAGGCCTGGTGGTCGAGCCACACCTGCGGGGTCTGGCTCACGCCGAAGTCGACCGGCCCGAGCCACTCGTGGTCGTGCGGCTCACCGCCGAGGCGGTCCAGCCCCAGCATGCCGGTGAACACGACCGGCACGTTCTGCTGCCTGCCGGTGCGCCGCGCCTGCTCGGTGAGCACCTCGAGACCGGAGAACGACCGGTGGTCCAGGTCGTCGAACAACCGGTGCTGCGCTGCTTTCGCCCGCTCGGCGAACCTCACGAGCCCGCGGTGATCGGCTTCGAACAGCAGCAGTGACGAGAACTCGCCGACCACCCTGTCCACGTCGGGGTGCACGTCGGGCCGGTCGAACACGGTGAGCGTGAGGCAGAAGTGGTCCGTGCGCGACCACGCGGCGAGCACGTCGGCGTACGCCGTCAGCAGCACGGCGGTCGGCGTCACGCCCATTTGCCCCGCCTGCTCACGCACCCGGTTCCACAGCGGCGCGGCCAGCCTGGCGCTGCGCCGGGCGAACCGGGGCGCGCCCTCGCTCTCGCGCACCGGCAGCGGTGGCGCGGCCGGGAGCGCGTCGACGCGGCGCAGCCAGTACTCGGCCGCACGCCGGTGCTCGGTGTCACCGCGGCGGCGGTCCATCGCCCGCGCGCACTCGGCGAAGGTCGTACCGATCAGGGGTAGCTCGGCCTGCGGGTTCTCGTACAGCGCGCGCAGCTCGCGGTCGAGGATCAGGTAGCTCGCGGAGTCGCAGACGAGCACGTCGACCGAGACGAGCACCCGGTGCCGCCCGCCGGGCATCCGCACGACGTGGGCTTCGATCAACGGCCAGCGGCCGGGGTCGGCGACGCGGTGGGACAGCCGTGCACGCAGCGCCTCCAGCTCGTCCGCACCGGACAGGTCGTGCACCGGTACCCGGTAGCGGGGGACCTCGGTCAGCACCACGTTGTGGCCGTCCGGGCCGACCACGCAGCGCAGCATCTCGTGCCGCTCGATGAGCCGGTTCCACGCGTTCTGGTAGCGCTCGTGGTCCAGCTCCGCGCAGTCGTGCTCCAGGTAGAAGTGGCAGCCGACCTCCCCGAGCGCGAACGCGGCGGACCGGCCGACCCAGTAGGCGTGCTGCACCCTGGTGAGCGGGAACGGTTCCCCCGCGACGACCGGTACGGCGGCGGGCTCCTCCCGGCGGGCGGGGCCGGTTGTCGTCGTGATCAGCTCGGCGAGCCCCGCGACGGTCGGCCGGGCCAGCAGGTCGCGCAACCGCAGTTCGACGCCGTGGTCGTCGCGCAGCCGGGCGAGCACGCGGGTGGCGAGCAGGGAGTGCCCGCCGAGTGCGAAGAAGTCGTCGTCGCGGCTGGTCACCGGACGGCCCAGCGCCTCGCCCAGCACCTCGGCGACGAGACGTTCCTCGGCGGTGGCCGGCGCGTCGCCGCCGGACTCGGCACGCGTCTGCCGCGCTCCGATCGCGAGAGAACGCGTGTTGAGCTCGGCCGGGGACACCGCCACCTGGTGCGGAACGGTCCCGGCCAGCGCGAGACCGGCCACCCGCAGCAGGGCCCGCACCGCGTCGGCCGCGCCGAGCGCGTGCCGCATGGTGATCTCGGCCGCGGCCTCGCGTTCCTGGGCGGTCCCGAACCGCCAGCGGTCCCAGTCGATCGCGACCCAGGTGGTGCCAGGTGTGCCACCGGCGGCGAACCCGTCGAGGAACCGGCTGGCCGCAACATAGGCGCCGAGGCCGAAGCCGCCGATCGTCCCGGCCGCCGAGGACATCAGCACGACCGCACGAGGACGCACCCGGGGTGGCAGGGCCTCGACAGCGGAGCGGAGGTTGAGCGCACCGGTCACCTTGGGCGCCAAGGCGTCCGCCACCACCTGCTCGTCCATTTCGGACAACGCGGCCAGCTCGATCACGACCGGGGCGTGGACGACGAGGTCGATCCTGCCGTGCTGGTCGACCACGTCCGCGAGCAGCGCGCGCAGCTGGTCGGCATCCGTGACGTCCACCGACGGCGTGGTGCTGCGAGAAGCGAGCACCACCCGCGCCGAGCCGCGGGCGTGCAGGGCGTCCGCCAGTGCGCGGGCGACGTTGCCCGAACCACCGGTCACGACGACGACCGGGTCCGAGGGCAGATCCTCGGTGTCGTCGGGCTGCCACGGTTCCCACTGGCGGATCCACCGCTGCCCGGCGCGCAACGCGAGTTCCCACGCCCCACCGTCGGGGGTGGCGAGCAGATCGGCGGTCTCGGCCAGCACGGCGGCGACACCCGTCTCGTCTGGCTCGTCGTCCGGCAGGTCGAGGGTGCGCCAGCGCAGGCCGGGCACCTCCTGGGCGAGCACCCTGGGCAGACCGCGCACGCCGGCGGCGACCGGGTCCACCACCTCGTCACCGATCACCCGCTCGCCGCGCACGGTGAGCTGTACCAGAGGTGTGCCGTCGAGTCGGCCGTATGCCAGCACCTCGTCATGCAGGGACGTGCCAGAGTGGACCGCGATCACCGCGTCCGCGTCGCCGTCGACCACGGGCAGAGCGGCGCGCAGCGCGTCGGCCCAGTGCCCGTCGCCCAGCACGGCCCACCGCCGGTTCGCGGGGGCGGCCACGGGCGCGAGCGGCGGCAGCCTGCGCCACGACGGCAACTGCAGCGGTTCCGCCGCATCGGGCTCGGCCGCGACCGGGCCGACCACCGCCCCAGTGCGCGTGCGCTGGGGCTCGATCCAGAACCGTTCGCGCTGGAAGGCGTAGCCGGGCAGCGGAACCCGCGCCCTGTGACCTCGATGCGTGGCGGTCAGGTCAACGGGGACACCATGCGCCCACAGTGTCCCGGCCGCGTCGAGCAGCGCGGCACGGCCGTCGGTGTCCTCGCCCGCGCGCGGGAAGGTCGTCATGGCCGCGCGAACGGACTCGTGGCGCGCGGCGAGTGAGGCGATCATGCCGCCGGGACCGACCTGCACGAGGACCGGGTCACCGTCGCCCAGCGCGGTGTCCAGCGCGTCGGCGAAGCGCACCGTGCCCCGCAGGTGCCGCACCCAGTGCTCGGGATCGGCGAGCGCCGCGTCCGTGGCCACCTGGCCGGTGAGCGTGGTGACCAGCGGGATCGTGGCCGGTGCGGCGGACAGCCGCGCGGCGACCGCGCGGAGCGCGGGCATGGCGGGCTCCACCAGGCGGGAGTGGGCGGCGACATCGACACCGACGACGTGCGATTCGACGCCCCGTGCGGCGAGGACGTCCCGCAGGACGGTGATGGCGTCGCTCGGCCCGGACACCGCACACGAGTCGGACGCGTTGATCGCGGCGAGATCGAGAGCCGGATGTGCGGACAGCAGGTCACGCACATCCGCTTCGCCGAGCGGCAACGAGAGCATCGCGCCCTGCGGCAACTCCTCCATCAGCCGCGACCGTTCGGCCACCAGCAGTGCGGCGTCCTGCCACGAGAGCACGCCCGCGACAACGGCGGCGGCGTACTCGCCGACGCTGTGCCCGAGCACCACGTCCGGACGCACACCCCAGGACTCCAGCAGGCGGGCGGTGGCGAGACAGGCGGTGAACAGTGCGGGCAGGCCGCGGCGCGGACTGCGGGCAGCCGCGGTGGCCACCGGGTCGAGCAGCACGTCGCGCACGTCCGCGCCGGACAACGGCAGCAGGAACTCCGCTAGTTCGTCCACTGTGGACGCGAAGACCGGTTCGTCGCGGTACAGGCCCTCGGCCATCCCGGCGTACTGGGCACCGCCGCCGGGAAAGGCGAACACCACGCGCGGCGGCGTGCCTGCCGCCTCGACGACGACGGCCCGGCGCAGTGCCTCGGCGGCGTCCTCACCGGGCGCGACCGTCACCGCGGTCCTCGCGGCGAGCTGCCGCCTGCGGGTCAGGGTGTGCGCGACATCGGCGACGGGCGCCGAGGTGACGGCGTCGGAGAGTGCGCGGGCCGTGGCGCGACAGGCCTGCGCCGTCGCCGAGGAGACCACCAGCACCTGCGCCCGCTCGTCACGGTCCGGCTCCGGCGTGACCGGTGCCTCCTCCAGCACGACGTGGCAGTTGACGCCGCCGATGCCGAACGAGCTGACGCCCGCGCGGCGCACCCGCTCGGTCTCCCAGCGCTCGGTGCGGTCGACGATCCGGAAGGCGGAGCCCTCCAGCCCGACCTCAGGGTTCACCGGATGCGCGTGCAGCGACCCTGGGAGCGTGCGGTTCCGCAGCGCCTGAACCACCTTGAGGAATCCCGCGATGCCCGCCGCCGAGTCCGCGTGACCGATGTTGCCCTTGACCGATCCGAGGCCGCACCACGGGCGGTCGGCGTCGCCGAAGACCCGTCGCAGTGCTTGCACTTCGATGGGATCGCCCAGGATGGTTCCCGTCCCGTGCCCTTCCACGTAGGACACGGAACGCGGGTCGACGTCGCCGACCGCGAGCGCCTCCGCGATCGTGCGCGCCTGCCCCGCGGACGAGGGTGCGGTGAAGCCGGCGCGGTCCGCGCCGTCGTTGCCCACGGCGGAGCCGAGGACGACGGCGTGCACGTGGTCGCCGTCGGCCAGCGCGTCGGACAACCGCCGCAGCACGACGACACCGGCCCCCTGGGTGAAGACCGTGCCCCTGGCTTGCGCCGAGTAGGGGCGGGTGTGGCCGTCCGCGGAGAACGGACCGTCCGGCACGTGCAGGTAGCCCAGTCCCTGCGGCACCCGCAGCGACACCCCACCCGCCAGCGCGGTGTCGCACTCGCCCGCGAGCAGCGCCTGCACCGCGATGTGCACGGCGACCAGCGACGTGGCGCACGTGGCGCCCACCGCGACCGCGGGTCCTTCCAGGCCGAGCCGGTGCGCGGTCCGCAACGGCAGGTAGTCGGCCACGTTGCCGGTGTGCAGCTGCAGGCTGCCCGCGGGGTCCGCGCCTCCGAGCGGGTCGAAGCGGTGCGCGAGGTTCGTCGCGAGATAGGCGGAGAGCCCGGCGCCCGCGAACACCCCGGTCACGCCCGCACCGCGGGCAAGCCCGGCGTGCTCCAGCGCGTGCCACGCGCACTCCAGGAACACGCGCTGCTGCGGGTCGAGCAGCTCCGCCTCGGTACGCGACATGCCGAACGGTGCCGGGTCGAACCGGTCCTGGTCGACCAGCAGACCACCCACCGGCACATAGGCCGGGTTGCGGCGCAGCCCGGTGGGCACGCCGCGCTGCGCCAGCTCCTCGTCGGTGAACCGGGTCAGCGCCTCACCGCCGTCGACGAGCAGCTGCCAGAACGCGTCCGCATCACCGGCACCGGGGAAACGACAGGAGAACCCGACGACGGCGACGGACTCGTTCACGGGCTCACTCCCAGGCGACGACGGTCGTCACTCGGACGAGTGACGACCGTCGTCAGCTTACGGAAACGACAATCATTGTCAATCAGCGCGTCGCGGAGAACACGTGCTGCCCGATCCGGCTCAGCGGGTGGTCCACACCCGGCACGCAAAGCGGATCCCGAAAACCTGCCGCGGCGAGCTCGCCGAGCCACTCCTCCCGCGTCGGGAAGATCCGATCGGTGCCCCGGCGGAAGTCCTCGAAGTCCGCGTCCGGCTCGGCGGCGGGCGGCGACATCAGGAACTGCATCGAGGTCATGAGCTGGTAGTGATCACGACAGGTCTCGATGAACACCAGGCACCCGCCCGGCGCGAGCAGGTCGCGGATCGCCCGCAGCGTCCGCTCCGCGTGCCGCGCGTTGTGCAACACGTTGGCCGCGAGCACCAGGTCCACCGATTCCGGCGGGCGCCCCTGCTCCGAGGCGTCGCGGTTGAGGTCGAACAAGCCGTAGCGCACCCACGGCCGAGACGCGAACCGCTCCTTCGCGGCCATCAGGAAGAACCGCGTCACATCGGTGAACAGGTAGTCGACTTCCAGCCCGTCCAGCTCCGGCAGCACCTCGACCGTCGTACCGCCCACACCCGCCCCGATCTCCAACACCCGCACCGGTCCAGGTCCCGCGTGCCGCTCGGAGAACGCCCTCATCGCCGCCGCGGCGGCGTTGTTGGTGTACCTACTTGCCAGGTTGCGCCGGTACACGTCGTCGGCCACATCCAGGTCCCCGTCGGCGAACAGCAGCGCCTGCAACGAGATCTCGTCGCGCAGCAGTTCCGGCAGATATGACACCGACAGCTGGAAGAAACGCGCCAGCCCCGGACCGTGCTCGAACCCACGGGCCACAGAGTCCAGGCGGGCGCGCGCCCCTTCGACCTCCGCGGCCTCCACCCTGCGCAGTCCTCGATACCGCGCCGCGTCCCGCGCGAGCATGCCTTCGCGCACGAGCGCCGCGAGCCAGCGACGCACGATCCGGACGTGCCGAGGAGCGACCTTCATGGCAGTGACGATCTCGCGGAGATCGTGCGCGGTGTCGGGCGCGTCGAACAGTCCCTGACGTCTCACGGTGTACGCGATCGCGAGCAGCGCGGCCTGGTCGAGCAGATCGGCCAGATCACCGAGCGCTGCGAGATCGGCCGCCGCCACCGCCGCTTCACCGGCCGTCGCGGCCCGGCGAACGAGCTCTTCCATCACGCCTCCCGAGTCGGTCGGGAGCATGCTAGTTCGACAATGATTATCGTTACAAGCTACGTGCGTCTAGTTGTTGCGAGTCATGACACTGGTGACGGAGGTCTGCCAGTCGAGCTCGTTCGCAGTCCCGGCACCCGTACGCACGCTGTGCCAGAACTCGCGGTTTGCCGGGTTGGCGCAGGTCACCGGTCACACCGGCGTTCCGCTCGCCGTGATGTCACCCGGTTCGTCCGTCGATCGAGGACTGTCGACGCCCCGAGGCAGCAGCATGATGGCCAGCGCCGGGATCGTGGCGAGGACGAGCCAGGGCACGGCATGCGGGAGGCCAGGTCGAGCAGGTAGCCGGTTGCCGCGCTGCCGACGAGGACGATAGCCCGATGGCCATGGACCTGCGCAGGTCCAGCCGGTTCCCGGCCCACCGGGTGACCGGCAGCTGGGCGGACACGACGAGCAGGGAGGACAGGGCGAACAGCCACGCCAGGGGCGCCTGCGATCCCGCGGCGCGCGCCACCTCGTCCGGCAGCGCGAGGTAGAGGACGCCGACTTCCCCTGGGCGTCCTCGGACACGAAGGCCCGACCGTGATCGTCGGGCTCAACGGACTCCGCTTGCTGCGCGATGCCCCCTGGCGCCGGGCCGCCGCGACCTCACTGATCGATCGGTGAACGGCGGCACCGGCAGCCACGCGTGAGCACTCCGGTCAGAGAAGTCCCCGTCGATAGGCGGCCACCAGTCGGCGGGGCACCCTGAGCTTGCGACCGTCGAGAGTGGTCACCGGGACGAGGTCCGGTGGCGTGGCCTTCCACTGCGCACGGCGGTGGCGGGTGTTGCTGCGCGAGGTCTTGCGCTTCGGCACGGCCATCAGGTCGTCCTCTTCCCGTAGCGGCGGTTGAACTTCTCGACCCGGCCGGCGGTGTCCATGACCCGCTGGGCGCCGGTCCAGAACGGGTGGGAGTCGGACGTGATGTCGACCGTGATGAGCGGGTAGGTGTTGCCGTCCTCCCACTCGATCGTCCGGGTCGACGTGGCCGTGGACCGGGTCAGGAACGCCTTGCCCGTCGCCTGGTCCTTGAAGACCACCGGGTGGTAGTCGGGGTGGATGCCCTGCTTCACAACTCCTCCATCTGGTCGTGCCACTCGGCGAAGGGGTCGACGAACTCCAGTTCGTCGATCAACGCCAATTCCTCGTCGGTCACCAACGCCTCGCGCAGTGCCGCCGTGATCTCCTCCGGTGACGCGGAGGCCGTGATGACCACCAGCTCCTGCGACCGGTCGCCGAAGTAGGGGTCCCACACCGCCGAAGCGGTCACCTGGCGCTCGGCGGGCACCTCGGACCAGTCGTCGACGGCCGCGAGCCACGGCCCGAGGTTGCCCACGTTCAGGCCACCACCGGCAGACTCCAGCCACAGCGCGACATCCGGCTGACTGGCCACCCACACCCGGCCGCGGGTGCGCACGACGCCGTCGAGCAGGACGTCGATGGCCTGGTGCAACCGCATCGGGTGGAACGGGCGGCGTTCGGTGAAGTGCACGACGGCCGCGCCGTGCGCCGGTTCCAGCGGCGGCTGCCCGTGCAGCAGGGTGCCGAAGCCGTCGTCGAACCGGCCTCGACGGGCGCCCTCGGGGATCGCGGCCAGCAGTTCCGGCACGTCGAGGACGTCCCGGTGTCGACGCGGCGCGAGGGGGTTCAGCCGGTCCAGCACGGCGTCCAAGGCGGGGTCGACGCCGACGCCGGTCAGCACGATCGCGTCGGCGAACTCCGCCTGCCCCACGACCACCTGCGCCACGGTGCGCTCGTCGCCGTCCCCCGCGCCCAGGCCGCGGTCGTCCATCGTGTCCTCACCGGTCGCGTCGGCGAGCCAGGTCGCGAGGTCCACCACGGTGATCACGCCTTCGACCCGCACGTCCACCTCCCGCAGGGCGAAGCAGACGGCTTCCGGCTCCAGCGCCGGGTCCAGGTGCACGACCACCCGGCCGCCCAGCCGTTCCAGCAGCGGCAGCAGGTCGAGGCGCAACGTGCACGACACACACCCGTGCGCGAGTTCCAGCACCGTCAGCTCGCCGTCGACCCAGCGGCGCACCACGCCCTCGGAGAGATCGCGCAGGTCGTGGCGGACCAGCACCGACCCCGGCGACGCGCGCCAGACCTCCCCGGCCACGTCGTGCTCCGCGAGACCGGCCACCAGTACGACCTCGGTTCCCATGTGGGTTAGCCTAACGGTAACGATTGTCGTTTTAAAACTGGAGGTAGGGTGTCCGCACGGCACTGCCAGGTCACCGGGCGCAAGCCCGGCTTCGGCAAACAGGTCTCGCACTCCCATCGGCGCACGTCCCGGCGCTGGCTGCCCAACACCCAGCGCCGCAGGTTCTGGCTGCCCTCGGAGAACCGGTACGTCGTGCTCAACCTGTCGACCAAGGGCATCAAGACCGTCGACCGCCGCGGCATCGAAGCGGTGGTCGCCGACCTGCGCCGCCAGGGGGTGAAGGTCTGATGGCCAAGTCCACCGACGTCCGGCCGATCATCAAGCTCCGCTCCACCGCGGGCACCGGCTACACCTACGTCACCCGCAAGAACCGCCGCAACGACCCCGACCGGTTGGTGCTGCGCAAGTTCGATCCCGTCGTCCGCAGGCACGTCGACTTCAAGGAGGAGCGCTGATGGCCAAGAAGTCCAAGATCGCCAAGGACCGGCAGCGGCGGGAGGTCGTCGCCCGGTACGCCGAGCGGCGCCACGAGCTGAAGGAGATCATCCGGCTCGACCCGGAGCGCCGCGACGAGGCCCTGCGGGCGTTGCAGAAGCTGCCCCGTGACGCCAGTCCCACCAGGCTGCGCAACCGGGACGCCGTGGACGGTCGCCCCAGGGCGTTCAACCGCGCGTTCGGCCTGTCCCGCATCCGGCTGCGCGAGATGGCGCACCGCGGCGAGCTGCCCGGCGTGAGCAAGTCGAGTTGGTGAGCCGGGTGCCCAAGGTCGAACGTGCCCCGAAGCGCCGGGTGAACCTGCTGCGCAAAGAGGGCATAACCGACGTGGACTGGAAGGACGCCACGCTGCTGCGGAAGTTCATCTCCGACCGCGGCAAGATCCGCTCCCGCCGCGTCACCGGTTTGACACCGCAACAACAACGCCAGGTCGCCACCGCCATCAAGAACGCACGAGAGATGGCACTGCTCCCCTACCCCAGCCAAGGGCGTTGACCGACCGGGTGTGCTCCGCTCAGCCGGCGGAGCACACCCGCCCTTCTACCTGGAAAGAACCACATGACCGCCGATCCACGCGCCCCCGTCACCGTGCTGTCCGGTTTCCTCGGTGCGGGCAAGACCACCCTGCTCAACCACGTGCTGGCCAACCGGGAAGGGCGCCGGGTGGCGGTGGTGGTCAACGACATGAGCGAGGTGAACATCGACGCTGCCCTGGTGTCCGGGCGCGGCGGTGAACGGCTGGTGGAGCTGACCAACGGGTGCATCTGCTGCACGTTGCGCGAGGACCTGTTGGAGAGTGTGGGCGCGTTGGCCCGGGAAGGCCGGTTCGACACGATCCTGATCGAGTCGACCGGGATCTCCGAGCCGATGCCGGTGGCCGCGACGTTCGAGTGGACGTTCGAGGACGGCACGAGCCTGTCCGACCACGCCCGCCTGGACACGATGGTCACCGTGGTCGACGCCTCGGGGTTCCTCACCGAGTTGGAGCGGGGCGACCGGCTCGCCGAACGCGACCTGGCCGCCGCGGAAGAGGATGAACGGGGCATCTCGGACCTGCTGGTGGATCAGGTGGAGTTCGCCGACGTGCTGGTGCTGAACAAGACCGACCTGGCCACACCGGAGCAGCTGACGGTGGTGGAAGGGTTGCTGCGCAAGCTCAACCCGAGTGCCCGGCTGATCCGGTCGCACCGCGGCGTGGTGGACCTGTCCGAGGTGCTCGACACCGGTCGTTACGACCCGGTGACCGCGGCCACGTCACCGGGGTGGGCCGAGGAGTTGGCGGGGTCGCACGTGCCGGAGACCGAGGAGTACGGCATCCGCTCGGTCACCTACCGCGCCGACCGCCCGTTCCACCCCGCCCGGCTGGCCGCCGCGTTGGAGGACTGGCAGGGCGTCGTGCGCAGCAAGGGTTTCTGCCACATCGCCAGCCGCCCGCACACCCTCGCCGTGTGGTCCCAGGCCGGGCCGAACCTCACCATCGAGCCGGGCGAACTGCTCGACGGCCACACCGCCCGCCAGGAGCTGGTGTTCATCGGCGTCGACCTCGACCGCGACGAACCACGCCGCAGGCTCGACCCCGCACTGCTCACCGACGCCGAACTCGCGGCGGGTCCGACCGCGTGGCGACGGTTCGACGACCCCCTGCCCTCGTGGGACGACCTCGAACCACACCTGCACGAGCACCCGTTGCCCGTTCCACGCTGGTCGGCGGAGCGGGAGTAGGGACCGCCGCGCCGAGCCGAGCAATGCCGGGAAGCCTCTGGTGGTCCTCAGCACGGGCGCTTCCCGGTGCCGGCGAGTGCTCGTGCGGAACACCGCCATGAACACGGCGATGGCAACGAGTTGGCCGACCACCCGACGACACCTGTCGAACCCATCTCGGCCGAACGGATCTTGCGGAGCTTATCGAGAATCACAATCATGTTCAGTAGAGTCGCCGATCGATGAGGCCGTGATGGTGGGGTTATAAGCATGGATCCGGACCAGCAGTTGAGCGGCAAGACCAACTCCGTGCTGAAAGCCCTCACGTGGGAGGACAGGTTCACCACGGCCGGAGAACTCCACCTCGAGATGCGGCAGATGGGCGAGGAGATCTCGCTCATCACCGTCTACCGGGCGCTCCACGTTCTTCGGTTGATGCGCTTGGTCGACATGGTGATCGACGAGGACGGCAGCCACCGGTACCGCCGCTGTTCCCCGCTCCCCCACCAGCACCTCATGTGCTCGGAGTGCCGGTCGACGGTGGAGATCCCGGACCAGTCCTCACCGTTCGAGGGGTGGACTTCACCGGAAGCGTTCGGATTCAGCGATGTCGTTGTGCGCGTGAAGATCTCCGGCATCTGCCGGCACTGCGCCGACCACCTGCACGGTCGAGCACCGCTCGGGCGCACCGGCAGCTAGGACCGTGAACCGGACCGGCGAGGACCGGCTCGAACCTGCCGGGCCGCTAGCACTGAGTGGCATGTTCCGTGTAACGACAATCGTTCTCGTGTAGATTCGCGGTGGATTGCCTACCCGGGACAAGGCCTCACCGATGATGACCGACACCACGGGCGCGAGCGGCTACGCCGTCAACGCCCAGTACTACGACCTGATCTTTCCCTCAGCCCACCGCGACGCGATGCGTGCGGCACTCGGCGCGTTGGTGAGCGGCGCTTCACGCGTGGTGGAGATCGGCTCGGGCACCGGTTTGTTCACCGAGGCCTTGGTGGCCGGGCTCCCCGCCGGTGGGGAGGTGTTCGCGGTCGAACCCGCGCCGGTCATGCGCGCCGCCCTCACCACCCGACTGGCGGCATTGGGCGATCCGCCGGTCACGGTGCTACCGGACGACGCGCTGACCGCCGACGTCGACGGGCCGGTGGACGCCGTGGTGATGCTGCACGTGCTCACCCACTTCTCCCCCGCCGACCGACAGGCCCTGTGGCGGCGTTGGGTGCCCCGACTGCGCAGCGACGGCCTCGTCGTCGTCGATGTCCAGGCGCCGCAGGAGCCGGTCGCGGTGCCGGCGACGGTGATGCCGGGACGTGCGCTCGGACGCCGTCGCTACGACTCCGCAGCCGAGGCGGCGGTCGACGGTGACCGTCTCGTGTGGACGGTCACCTACCGCGTGCACGAGGGCGACCGGCTGATTTCCGAGGAGTCGGTGTCGTTCCCCTCGTTCGTCGCCTCGGACGAGGTGCTGCACGCCGAACTGCGCGAGGCGGGCTGCGAACCGGTGACGGACGCGCCGGCCGGCGTACTGGCCTGGCGCAGGCGTTAGCGGTCGAGCACGGCCCAGCGGCCACACCGGCCGTCGATGGACCCGGCGGTGCCGCGCCGGTTCAGTGCTCGTCGTAGTGCTCGGCGTGGACCGCGTGCCGGTGGCCGTCGTGGATGTAGTCGACGTGGTCGCCGTGCGGAACCGCGACGTGACCGCAGCCTTCGCCGTGAGCGTGCGTGTGCTCCGTGTGGGCGGCGTGCCCCGTCGGCTCGCATTCGTCGTAGTGACCGTCGTGACCGCGGTGCAGATGACCCTCGTGGGCGTAGTCCACGTGGTCGGCATGCGGGAGGGCGACGTGGCCGCAGCCGTTCCCGTGCACGTGGTCGTGTGCGGTGTGTTCGACGTGCGTTGCCGTCATGAAGATCTCGCCTCTCTGCTGTGGTCGGCAGCCGATCGCGACTGCCCTGAACGGCCGCGAACGACACGGCCTAACGTCAGTAACATATTAGAACATGCGCATGAGACATGCCAATCGGAGCCTGCCGAGTCGGACACCACGTGCAGCGGTGCCGGGTCGATGCCGATCGTGCGCGCTACCTCGCCTGGTTACGACACACCGGTGACAAATCGCCGGCGAACGGGTGATCGCACTTCACTCGTTCGTCACGCGCACTGCACGGTGAGGACGCACGTGCTCGGTTCAGAACACCGTTTCCGCCACGGGAGGCTGACAATGACCACAGACCACACGCCCGCACCACAGCCACACGCCGGTAGCTGCAACTGCTGCGGCGGCTGCACCGCACCCGGTTGCGGCTGCTGTTCCAGCTGCTGATCGGCTGATCTCGGAATTCGGGGTCGGCGCGCGTCCGGGGGCTCAGCTCGGACGCGCACCGATCCCGACCAGTGCCCGGGCACGCAGCACGGTCGTCGATGCCACCAGAGCGCGGTAGCGGGTCCTGATGCCGGCCACCACCTCGGCGTCCAGTCCGGCGAGCGCGGAGCGGATGGCCGAGCCCATGACGAACTTCCACGCCGAGTCCGGCGTGATGGGGATGTCCCGCTCCACCAGGCGCACGTCGACCTCACGCAACCCGAGCCCGCTCAACCACCCGGCGAGCTTGTCGTCGGTGTCGACCCGGGCGGCTTGCCGGGCCGGCGGCGGCCGGTCGAACATCGTCCCGGTGTGCTCGGTGAGCGCCTGGATCAGCGGGCCGGTCACGTCGTCCACGCTGCCCTGCCGCCACGTGGTCACGCTGAACGTGCCGTCGGGGCGGAGCAGGTCCACCAGGCGCGCCGCCGCCGTGTCCATGTCCGGCAGGAGGAAGACACCGAACACACACTGCACCCGGTCGTAGGGCATGCCGTCCGCAGGGGTCCACCGGGACGCGTCCGCGTGGTGGAAACGCAGTTGCGGCAGCCCTTCGGTGCGCCGGGAGCCTTGGTCGAGCAACGCTCGCGCGAGGTCGACGGCGTCGACAAGCCCTTCCGCTCCGACCGCCCGTGCCGCCGGGATGGCGGAGGAACCCGATCCGCAGCAGACGTCGAGCACGCGTTCGCCCGGTCGCGGCGGTGCGGCGTCGACGGTCGCGACGCCCATCGGATCCCACAGCAGGGGCGTCCACTCCGCGAACTCGGCGCTGCCCTGGTCGAACGCCGTGACCGTGGCGGGGGTCGACTCAGCCATCCAGTCCTCGCCGTCGGGATCGGGTGAGCAGCAACAGGGCCGCTCCACCGGTGAGCAGCAGAGCACCGACGGCCAGCACGGCACCGAGCGGCCCGCCGCCCGTGTTGGCGAGTCGCGCGCCACCCGCGGCCGCCCGAGTGGTGGTCGTCGGCGGCACGGTGCCGTCGGGGCTGGTCGTGGTCGGCGTCGTGGTGTCGGTCGGTGCCGTGCAGTTGCGGCCGAGGGCGGCGGTGGGGTCGACGTTGCCGACGGCGATGGTGAACTCGTCGGTGTCCACGGTGCTCTGTCCACTGGCGAGCGTGGCGGAGACCGCGACGGTGATCCGGTAGACGCCTTCCTGGCTGAACGCCCAGTTGGCGTGGGCGTGGGTGCCCAGCGCGACGGTCAACGCGTCGGGCAGGCCGTCACCGGAGTTCGCCAGCACGGTCGGCTTCAACCCGGTCAGGAACAGCGCGATCCGACCCGGTCCGTCCACTGCGGACAGTGTGATGGTGACGTCGCCGTCGATGTCCTCGGCGCGCAGTGACTCGGTGTTCCATCCGGCCCAGACGATGCCGGGGATCTGGGTCTGCGGGATGAGCCAGACCGGTTGGCCGGCGTCGCCGAGGAAGGCGTAGGCGGGGTCGGCGGGAATGGTGTTGCGGGCCTGTGGGACGAGGTGGACGACCACGTCGGCGGGATCACGCCAGACCGCCTTGTCCGGGCCGGCGGTGCCGTCCTTGATCCGGGTGCGCAGCGCGCCGTCCACCAGGCCGGGCGCGATGAGGTCGACGTGCCCGTCATCGAGGACCACACACGGCGTCGGGGCGCTGGTGGTCGTCGTAGTCGTGGCATCGGTCGTGGTGGTGGTCGACGTTGTCGTGGTGGTTGTCGTGGTGGTGGTTGTTGTCGTCGTCGTGGTCGTGGTCGGTTCGCCCGTGCCGGGCAACACGGTGGTCGGGTCCACCTCGCCGACCGCGATGGCGTAGGTGGCGGTGTCGCGCAGCGGTTCACCGGCGGGCGTGGTCGCTTCGAGGACGAAGGTGAGCCGGTAGACGCCCTCGGCGGCGAAGGTCCAGTTGGCGTGGGCGTGGGTGGCCAGCTCCACCGGGTGCTGCTGGGGCAGGGGGTTGGCCGTGTCGAAGACACGCGGCAGTGGGGCGCCGAAGGGGTCGGCCTGGAAGACGGTGACGGCACCCGGTGGCGCGCTGCCGGGCAGGTCGCCGCCGATCGCGTCGAGCGTCCAGCGCACCGAGTCGGGTGCGACCTGGTCCGCGGTCAGCGACTCGGTGTTCCAGCCGAGCCACACCAGGTTGGGATCCTCCACCTGAGGGCTGATCCAGATGTCGCTGCCCGCCGGTCCGAGGAAGGCGTACTCCGGCGCGTCGGGCACCTGGATCTTGGCCTCGGGTTTGACGTGGGTGACCACCGTCTCGGGGTCGCGGAACACGGGCTCGGCGCCGGTGCCGTCCTTGAAGCGGATGGCCAGCTCGCCGTCGACGATGGCGGCCGCCACCAGGTCGACGTGACCGCGGTCGATCACGGTCGTGGCGTCCTGGGCCGAGGCCGGGACGATGGACGCGCCGGCGAGCAGCGTCAGGGCTGCGGCGACGAGGGCGAGGCCACGGCGGCGGTGCGTGGTCACGACGACTCCTTGACCGGGCGGCGGCGGGTGACGAAGAGGACGACGGCACCCGTGGCGACCAGCGCCAGGGCCAACGCGGTGGCGGCGGGCACTTCGGCCGGGCCGGTCGACGCGAGCTGTGTCGGGCGCCTGCCGCCGGGCGTGGTGGTGTCGCCGTTGCCGGTATTGGTGTTGCCTGTGTCGGTGTTGCCGGTGGCCGGGGCGTCGCCGACGACGAAGGTGTAGCTCTCGGTGTCGGTGAGCGGGCTGCCGTCGGTTCGGGTGGCCGACACGGTGAAGTCCAGCCGGTAGCGGCCGGGTTTGCCGAACGCCCAGTTGGCGTGGGCGTGGGTGCCGAGTGCGACGGAGTGGGTGTCGGGCAGCCCGTCCGTGCTGTTGAAGATCAGGCTGGGCGCGCCGAACGAGCCGGTGGTGAACAACCCGAACGGGCCGGGGCCGTCGACCGCCGTGAGCGTCCAGGTGACCGGTCCGCTGATGTCGGCGGGCCGCAGTTCCTCGGTGGACCAGCCGATCCAGAGGATGCCCGGCTGCTCCTGCTGGGGCAGCAGGTGGATCTGGTTGCCCGCCGAGCCGAGGAAGGACAGCTCGGGGATCGCGGGCAGTGCGGTGCGTGCGGCGTCGGTGATGCGGAACTCGACGTCGGCCGGTTCCCGCCACGTGACTGTGCCGATCGTGCTGCCGTCCTTGACGTTTACGCTCAGCCCGTCGCCGAGTAGCCGGGGCGCTATCGCGTCCACGTGCCCCCGGTCGAGGGTGACCTTGCCGGTCGCGGTGGGCGGCTGTGCCTGGACCGCGACCTTCGGAGCGGAATCGGGCACGGCGACGCGGACCTGTGGCGACGGCGGTTCGACGACTGCCGGTTCGACCTCCGTCCGGACGTCGGCCGGGGCAGACGGCTGCGCTTGCGTTCCGACATCCACCGTGAGGACCTGCTGCGCCTGGACCGGGCGGCCGTCGAGCAGGTAGGCCTCCGCGTCGAGCCGGACGGTGTGCCGGCCCGCTGCGGTGAACACCCAGTCCGCGGTTCCGTCGGCCGCCACGGGCACGGTCACCGGCTCCGAGTCGGCCTGCCCCGGACCGTCGAGCACGACGGCACGCAGCCGCACCGCGTCACCGAAGAGGGTGCCGGGCACGATCGCCGTGGTGTCCCACCGCACGCCGACCCGGCTGTCCACCGCGACCACGGCCTCCGAGCCCGTCGCGAGGTCCAGCGAGCCGTCGCGGACGCTCATCACGGCCGACGCCGTGTCCGCCTCCGGAGCGGCGAAGGCCGGCGCGGCGAGCACGAGCAGCGCGCCGGTCACCCCGGCCACCGCCATGGAACGGACCGCGATCACGACGTCACCTCCACCGGAGCGTTGGAGACAGCGGCCTTGCGACCGCGTGGACGGGTGAGCAGGCCGTGCCGGGGCGCGAACAGCCAGCACAGCACGAAGATCCCGGTCAGGGTCAGCACGATGAGCCCGCCCGCCGCGAGGTCGAACGCGTAGGACAGGTACAGCCCGAGCACACTGCCGCCCGCGCCGATGGCCGGTGCGAGCAGCATCATCGCGCCGAGCCGGTCGGTGAGCAGCCGGGCCGCGGCGGCGGGTGTCACGAGCAGGGCGAGCACCAGCACGTTCCCGACGGCCTGCAAGGAGATGACGATCGCCAGGGTCACCATCACGTACAGGGCGATGTCCAGCCAGAACACCGGCAGGCCGACGGCACGGGCCTGTTCGCGGTCCAGCGTCGCGGCCACCAGCCTGCCGTTGAGCAGTGCCGTGGCCAGCAGCAGGATCGCCCCGATCACCGCGACGGACACGACATCGCTGTCGCTGATGCCGAGGATCGACCCGAACAGGAACGACTCCAGCGAGCCGCCGTAACCGGGCGCGGCGCTGAGGATCACGATGCCGAGCCCGAACGCCGCCGCGAAGAAGATCCCGATGACCGAGTCCTCCTTGAGCCTGCGGTTCTGCGCCACCACCGCGATCAGCAACGCGGTGATCACACCCGCGACGGCCCCGCCGATCACCAGGTTGGTGCCGAGCACGAACGCCACCGCGATCCCGGGGAACACCGCGTGCGCCACCGCGTCGCCGATGAACGCCATACCGCGCAGCACGACGTGACCGCCGACCACACCGCACACCAACCCGGACAACAGGGCCACCAACAACGCCCGCCGCCAGAAGTCGTACTCCCACGGCCCGGCCAACGCATCGAGCACCGCGCTCATCGGGTCACTCCCAGCGACCGCAGCAGCTGTTCCGCCCGGTCCAGACCGAAAGTCCGCAGCCAGATGTCGGTGTCGGCCAGCCGGGACGGCTCGTCGTCGGCGACCACCGTGCGGTTGAGCAGGCACAACCGCGAGCACAACGTAGTCGCGGCGGCGAGGTCGTGGGTGGTCATCAGCACGGCTACCCCTTCGTCACGCAGTTCGGTGAGCAGCCGGCTCAGCAGTTCCTGGGTGGGCGCGTCGATGCCGGTGAACGGCTCGTCCAGCAGCAACACCCGTGGCCGCAACGCCAGGGCACGCGCGACCAACACGCGTTGCCGCTGGCCGCCGGACAGCTCGCCCACGGGACGTGACCGCAGGTCGTCCATGCCGACGCGCGTGATGGCGTCGTCGACCGCCGCACGGTCCTGCGCGGTGCGCCGCCCGAGCAGGCCGGTCAGGTGGGTGCGCCCGGTGGCGACCGCCTTGGCCACCGAGATCGGGAAGTCCCAGGCGAACTCGTGGCGCTGCGGCACGTAGCCGACGCTGCCCTGGGCCTGCTTGGCGGTGCGGCCGTGCACCGTCACGACACCCCGGTGCGGCGGCAGCAACCCCAACGCCGTGCGCAGCAACGTCGTCTTGCCCGCGCCGTTGGGACCGATCAGCCCCACCAGTTCACCGGCACGGAGGCTGAAGTCCACTGAGGACAGCACTTCCCGTCCGCCCAGGTGCACGGCCAGGTCCCGGATGTGCAGGATCGGCTCGTTCATCGCTCTCCCCTTCGCCGACGCACGACCACGATCACGACGGCGGCCACCACCAGCAGCGCGCCGCCCAGTCCGACCCACACCCACCAGCGGTCGCCCGCCGGCTCGGGCGCGGGCTCTGCCTGCTGCTCCGGTTCGGTGACGGCCACGTCGAACGCCGACCTCGGGTCGGTGTCGTCGCCGACGTGGACGCGCAGCACCCGCCGGTCGGCCACCTCGCGCCGGTCCTTCGTGGACGCCGCCATCTCCAGGTCGAGCAGGTATGTGCCCGGTGCGCTGAAGACCCAGTTGCCGTGCACGTGAGTGCCCACCTCGATGCCCGTTTCCTGCGGTGTCGGCGCAGTGCCGCCGAAGATGGTGGTCGGAGCGCCGAAGTTGCCGCTGAGGAACAGCGTGAACCGGCCGGGGCCTTGCACGCCGTGCAGCCGCCACGTGACCTCGCGGTCGATCGCAGCGGTCACCTCCGGGTCCTGGGTGTTCCAGCCGGGCCAGACCACGCCGCTCTGTTCGACCTGCGGCAACACCCAGATCGGGCTGCCCCGGTCACCGAGGAAGTCGTACGCCGGGTCGTCGGGCACCGCGGTGCGGGCGGTGTCGTTCACATGCAGCACCACATCGGACAGCGCGCGCCACTGTGGCTCGTCACCGGTGTCGTCACGCAGCTGCACGGTCCACTGGCCGTCGACGAACCGCGGCCCGAGGTCCACGTGGCCGTCCGAGATGACCACCTGCTCGGCGGCGGCCTGTGCGACGGCGACCGGTTGGACGATCGCGAGCACGGCGAGCAGTGCGAGGAACCGCGTCAGGCGAGGCATCGGGCCGCCTCGTCGGCGTTGTGCCGCATCATGTCCACGTAGCTGCGGACCTTGTCGTCGAACGCGTCCCCGTACAGCACGCACACCCCGACCGACTGGTCCTGGGCCACCTGGCTCAGCACCGAAGCGCGCTGCGCCAGGTTCGGCTCCATGAACACCGCCGGCACCTTCAGGTTGCGCACCGTCTCCGACAGCTTGCGCACGTCCTCCACGCTCGGCTCCTGCGCCGGGTTCGGCACGACGAATCCCGCGACGCTCATCTCGTAAGCGGAGGCGAAGTAGCCGAACCCGTCGTGGGTGGTGACCAGGTGCCGGCGTTCACGCGGCACGCGGGCGACGGTCTCGCGCACATAGCCGTCCAGCTCGTCGAGCCGGTCGAGGTACGCGCGGGCGTTGCGGTCGTAGATCTCCGCGCCGTCCGGGTCGGCGGTGCGCAACGTGTCACGGATGACCTCCGCGTAAGCGCGGGCGTTGCGCACGTCCTGCCACAGGTGCGGGTCGATCTCGCCGTGGACGTGCTTGCCCAGCACCGCCTGCGGCAACTGGTGCACCGAGCCGCCGGGAGCGCCGAGGAAGGCGAACCGCGAATCGTCCGGGATGGTGGCGATGGCCTTGTTGGGCACCTCGATCACCGCGTCGGCCGCCGGGACGACCTGCTGCTGGTTCGTGCCGCCCGCCGCGTCGTTGAGCGTGTAGAGCCCACCGGTGTCCAGGTCCACGGTCAGGTCGGTGTGCCCCTCGTTCAGGACCGTGCCCGCCACACCGGTCGGGTCCACGCCCACCGCGAAGGTGAAGGTGCTCTCCCCCAACGGGATCGGCGCGCTGCCGCCGCCGTTGAGCAGCGACGCGGCGAGCGTCAGCCGGTAGACGCCCGGCTTGGTGAACGCCCAGTTGAGGTGCGTGTGCGCGGCCGGTGGCAGCGTCGTGGCGTCGACGTCGGAGAAGTCGTCCCCGGAGTTGAAGTACACCACCGGCTTGCCCAGCGCCTCGGTCAGGTACACGACCAGCTCACCGGGCCCGTCCAGCGCGGTCGCCGCCAAGCGCACCTCCGAGGACCGGGTAGCGCCCTTGTCCTTGCCGTCGCCGCGCACCCGCAGCCCCAACCACAGCACGTCCAGACCGATGTTCTCCACCAGCGGGATCACGTGCGCGCCATACGTTTCCGACACCTCCGCCAGCGACACGTTCGGCGTGCCCTCCCGCACGTTGGCGTCGATCGCCTTGATCAGGCGCTGCTCCTCCAACAACAGGTGGTTGGTGAACGTCACGTCGGCCCCGGCGACCTTCTTCGCGTCCGCGGGCACCGGCTCGTAGGAATGCGGGTCACCACCGGACGGCACCAACGAGTCCACCCGGACCCGCTCACCCCCGACGTTGCGCACCAGGTCGGCCAGGATCTCCGTGGTCGTCACCACCGACACGCCGTCCGCGGCCGTGCCGCCTCCCGCGGCCGTGCAGGCGGTCAGCAGGGCTACCGAGAGCGCCCCGATGGCGCGCGATAACGCACGCACGTGCATGGGAATTCCTCCAGACGGACGCCGGTCGACCGGCGTGGCACCGCGACCCTAATCCGAACGACAACCGTTTTCAACAGCCCATCCGGCCCAGTCGATCAACGACCGTTCGGCCCTAACGATAACGATTGTCATCTGTAACACTGCGGGCGCGGCCCGATCGGGCCATCCACCCACGAATGGAGCAATCCACCGTGCGCACCTCAGCACGCCTCGCCCTGCTGCCCCTGGCGGTGGCCGCCCTCCTGGGCACCGCCGCCGGACCGGCCACCGCGTCGACCACGGTCGTCCTGGACAGCGGGCACGTCGACGTGATCGGCATCGCCTTCGAGGGCGGTGAACTCGACATCCACGTCCACGACGAGACCAACGACATCGAGTACGCGCCTTCCGACGTGAAGATCGTCGCCAAGTCCGCAGCGCGCACCACCGTGCCCGACGACGCCGCCTACTCGTTCCTCGGCACGGCCGGCAGCCCGGTCTGGGTGCTGCCCCAGGTCGAGGACCCGGCGTTGCTGTGGCCCGGCATCGCCACCGAGGAGGTCGAGCCCGGCGTCTTCGTCAACGACGCCCTGAGCCTGAAGGTCGAGTACGTCTACGGCCCCGCCGGGTTCAGCATCTTCACCACCGACGCCTTCGGCGCGCCCACCGTGCTCGTGGACAGCCAGAACGGCCTGCCCGACACGATCGGCCTCACCGCGGCCAACCACCAGCACGCCAACTGGGCCTTCGAGGCCGCCGGCAACTACGCCGTCGTCGTCCGGGTCAGCGGCGTCCTCGCCGCCACCGGCAAGAAGGTCACCTCCGCACCCGCCCTCTACCGATTCAAGGTGAACGCATGAGAACCCGTATGAGAACCCGCACTCTCGCCGCCACCGCCTTCGCCGCGACCGTGGCCCTGCTCCTCCCCGGCACCGCGAACGCCGCCATCTCCCAGGGCCACGTCGACGCCCTCGACATCGACTGGACCGGCAGCGCGTTGACACTGGACATCCGCGACGCCACGGTCACCCCCGCCGTCGACCGGGACCCGTCCACCGTGGTGCTCGACGCCGTCTCGGCCAGCAAGACCACCGTGCCGTCCAACTCCGCGTACTCGTTCCTCGGCTCCCCCGGCTCGACGGTCTGGGTCCTCCCGCAGAGCCAGGTCAGCAACATCCTGTGGCCCGGGATCAACACCCAGGGCGTGCCCTCCGGGGTGCTGCTGAACAACGCCGTGACCGCCAAGCTCATCTCGGTCTCCGGCCCGGCGCACTTCAGCGTCTACACCACCAGCCTGGGCACGCCCACCGTGTGGTTCGACAGCGGCAACGGCACGCCCGACAGCCGGAACATCGCGATCAACACCCACGCGCACGCCAACTGGGCGTTCGAGGCCGCGGGCACCTACACCGTGGTCTTCGAGGTCACCGCCACCCTCGCCGCCGGCGGCACCGTCACCACCGGGCAGAAGACCTACACCTTCACCGTCCAGCCCTGATCCCGCGGTAGGACATACAGCGGTAGAACATGCAGAGGCCGTGGCACCCAGCAGTGCCACGGCCTCGTCGTATCCGCTCCCCCAGACCTCCACTACGAGGCAATCACTCCTCGAAGGACATGTCCTCGCCGCCGTCGTCCTCGAAGACCTCTTCCACGACCTCGCCGAGGATCATGCCGCCGACCACACCGGCCGCGACGCCACCGACGACCGCACCCATGCCGGGACCGCGACGTTGAGTGCGGTTCGATGCGGGTCGGTTCCGTTGCGGCTCAATGGATTCTCCCACTTTCCTCCCACACATCCTCCCACCGCCAGTCCGCGTCGGCCGTGTGGACGTCGCACACATGTGCCGACGTAGTTCGGCAGCAGCCGGTCGACGCGGCCAGCCGCAACGCATGCGTCGGCCGTGGAAGGCGCCGCGGACGTCGATATCGCGCTCGGGCGCCATCGGGAGGCCGTGGCGGCGTTGACCGATCTGATCAGGCGCCACCCGCTTCGTGACGGACCGTACAGCCGGCTCATGCTCGCGCTGCACAGGTTGGGACGCAGTGGCGAGGCCCTTGAGGTCTACCGGTCGATGCGCCACCGGTATGCCGACGAGCTCGGCATCGAACCCGGGCCCGAGCTGCAGGAGCTGCATCAGCGAATCCTGCAGGCAGACCCGGAGCTGCTGCACACGACGTCGCCCGCTGAGCCGCCCGAACCGGCCAGGGCCAGGCCTGCTCAGCTGCTCCCGGACGTCAGCGACTTCACGGGCCGGGATGAGCAGGTCGCGGTGGCTGTGGCCGCGCTTGTCCCGGCGGAAGGTACGACGGTGCCTGTGCTCGCTGTGTACGGCAAACCGGGTGTCGGCAAGACCGCCCTCGCGGTCCACGTCGCACATCGGGTCCGATCGGAGTTCCCTGGCGGACAGCTGCACGTCGACCTGCGCGGCGACGGACCGGCGCCGGAGGAGCCGCACGATGTGCTGGCACTATTCCTTGGCGCCCTGGGTGTTCCCGGCGACGCGATTCCGGACCATCCGGCGGACCGGGCTGCGTTGTATCGGTCGCGGACGGCGGATCAACGCGTCCTGATCGTGCTCGACAACGCCGCGGACGAAGCCCAGGTACTCCCGCTCCTGCCGGGGACTGCGGGAAGCGCGGTCATCGTGACCAGCCGCGCGCCGCTGACGGTGCTGCCTGGTGCCCACCGCTTGGCTCTCGATGTCCTCAACGCCGACGCATGTGAGCGAATGCTGGCCGCGATCCTCGGCGCGGACCGTACGTCCGAGGAACGCACGCAGGTCGAACGGCTCGTTGAGCTGTGCGGCCGGCTCCCGCTGGCCCTGCGCATCGCTGCCGGCCGGCGCGCGGCCCAGCCGCACTGGCTGGTGGAGACCTTTGTCGACCGGCTCACCGACGAACGGCACCGACTCAACGAGCTCCGCTTGGGCGGCATCGAGGTCAGGGCCAGTCTCGAATTGAGCCGGCAGACGTTGCCGGACGTCGATGCCCAGGCGTTCACCTACCTGGGTCTGCTGCCGACAGGTGAGTTCGGTGCATGGGCATTGGCCGCTGTGCTGGGTACACCGGTCGGTGAGGCGGAACGCAGGCTCGACACACTGGTTCAGGTCCAGCTGGTCGAATACGCCGGCCGGGACGCCACCGGCCGGGCGGGGTACCGACTGCACGACCTCATTCGTGCCTACGTCGTCGAGCTCGCGGACGCCTGTGGTGTCGAGGAACGCCGTGCGGCGACTGGTCGGCTCCACGGCGCATGGGTGGTCATGACCGCGGATGCCGCGCGCCGCCTCTCGCCTCGGCGCCCGCCTCCTGTCCCGCTGCCGGTCGAGCCTTGGCTGGTACCGGGCGCGGAGGACCTGACCACGGATGCGGTGGCCTGGTTGGAGGCCGAGTGGCGCAACCTCGTGTCCGCGGTCGAGGCGTGCGTGCGCGACAAGTCCGAAGTGGACTCCTCCGCTGTGGGGTTCACCTGGCAGGTGGCGGCGTCCATGTCCACCGTGCTCGAAACTCGCGGGTACTTCGACGACCTGCGCTCCCTGCACCTCTCGGGTCTGCGTGCGGCCGAGCGAGTCCGGTCAGCTGCACGTCGATCGTCGCCCCCGCGGCCAGCGGCGGTTCTCCCGCACCGGCCGAATTGTGAAACCCGCGGTGTGCGAACCGAAGACCGGTGCCCGGGGCCGCGGTGGGCGAGAAGTGGCCCTGGACGATCACCACCAGGTCGACGGGCTTCGAGCCTTGGTTGTGGAACGTGACCCTGCCGTCCGGCCCGAGCTTGAGCAAGGCGCCGGCCTGTGTTGAGCCGGGCATGTAGTTGATCACGGATTGACCGCCGCCGCCGACGGCCAGCGATCCGGCGGCGGTGGCGCCGGGCGCGATCAGGTTCACGAAGGCCGCGGTCGATCCGGACGGCACACCCGCGCCGGTGATGGTGACCGTGCGGCTGCCCTGGGCAGGGATCTTGCCCGCGGTCGTGCCCAGCCCACTGCGGGTGTCGATCAGGCGGGTGTGATCGAGCGGCACGTACCCGCCACCGGCGCCGCCGGTCGTCGTGGTGAAGTAGCCCTGTACGTCCACCACGATGTGTGTGCTGCCTGCGTGGTGGTGGACAGCCAGGCCGCCGCCCGTACCCGGCTTCACAACGGCGAGGTTGGAGCTGCTCTCGCCTGCCGCGAAGTGGAGCATGGACAGCAGGCTCGGCCGGTTGTCCTGGTCTGGGTAGGCGGTCAAATAGCCCGTCGCGGTCGGCTCGGCGACCGCGATCCGGACAAGCAGCGCCTTCACACCGGCCGCTGGAACGCCGGCGACTCCCAGGACGGGGAAGCAGATGGTTCCAGCACTTTGCTTGCCGGTCACTCCGCCCGTGTCGTCGCGGGTGTCGAGCACTTTGTACTGATGCTGCCGCTGATCGAAGTGAGCGAACCGGCGAGACTGGGCACGCCGCCTCCCCTGCCGTGAATCCACGGGATCTGCCGCTGCTGCCAGGGCCGGCGCCTGCGCCGCGCAACTCGGCTCCGGCGCGACCGAACGGCCGCCGCCAAGGAGGCCGACGCCGCGGCGAACGCCGCCAAGTCATGCTTGGGCGGAGAGAGCTTCTCACCGGACACCCAGGTCCTGATGGCCGACGGCTCGACCAAGGCCATCAAGGACATCCAGGTCCGCGACGAGGTGAAAGCGAAGCCAGGAACCGACTCGTCATGTCGAAGGGAGTCATCGCTGCCCGACGGGAGTCGAGTTCCGTTGACCTGCGCTCCTGGGTCTGGGTGATTCCGCTGGGACAAGAGGGCCGGGCGGAGTTGATCCGGTTGAACTCGACATGCCCCCGGAAGTCTGATTTCCCCTTGTAGGAGCCCCGTCGCTCGGGCTGTGACGACGGTGTCCGTCCAGCCCGAGCAGCACGACTGCGCCTGGGACAACGTCGGCTAGTCTGCTCGGGTGAGTCTCCTCGATGATGTGGCCGAGCGCGACGACTGGCGGTGCTGGGTGTGCGACGAACCGGTCGACCCCGACATGTCGGTGAACGACCCGCGGGGGCCCAGCGTCGACAGCCGGACCGCCGACCGGAAGGCCAAGCTCGCCGAGCGGCTCGCGCACCGCGGGTGCAACACCCGCAAGGGCGCGGTCAAAGTGGTCATCGCCTGGCCGGACCGCCTGCACGTGGTCGAACCCGCGCCGCTGATCACCGTTGCCGGGAGGCTGGAGCGCAAGGGGGGCCGCGAGATGGTGGCCCGTTGTCCGACCAGACAGGACGCCCGAGAGGCGGCGGATTGGCTGGTGGACCGGTTCTCCCGACTGGTACCAGGGCTGCCGGTGACCGCCGACATCGAGGCGGGCGGCGGCCAGTTCCTCGTCATCCTCACCACCGGCCGCCGCTGACCGGGGATCACCGAGCACACTCGCGTCGAGCTGAACTGTCGGCCCACATCGACCTCACCGCACCGCTAACGACCTTTGACCATGAGGTTGATGGTGCTGGGTCGAGGGTGAGGCCGGTTCCGGTGAGGAAGCCAGTGAGCAGTGAGGGGTGGCGCTGGATGTGGCGCAGTCCGCGGCGGGTGGCTCGGGTGAACTCGGGTGAGCTCGGTGCCGCCGCGAGCGGCGTGTAGGTGCCAGAACTCTGTCCTGGGCTGCTGAGCTGCGGTGATCGTGCACCATGTGCGCCAGGGCATGATCGTGAGGCGTGGCGTGGCTATTGCTGTACCTGATCTTCGTCCGGCTCGCTGGTTGGCTGGTTCTGCTCGGCCGCTCGTCAGCGGCCAAGAACATCGAGTTATTGAACCGAAACTGTGCGGTTGCCACCTCTGCGGTAGCAACACCGCTGGTCAGTGAGGTGGCCAGGCGGGCAACCGACCTGGCCGTTTCGGTTCAATATGAGCGGACCTCCAGGTAGAGCACGTCTCCTCCACTGCCGCAAAGAATCTTCGGGGGGACGTCGGTCGTCATGGCTACACACAGGATTTCGTGGGGGGCAGCGAAACACAGTACCTGCCGACCCGTAGCGAGGTCCCACATCCGGACGGTGCCATCGTCGGAGCCGCTGATCATGCCGCTGCTGTCAAGGGTGACAGCCACCACGCCTACGGGGCCGGTGAGGGTGTGCAGTTCTTGTCCGGTGGCCAGGTCCCACACCCAGGCGGTGCCATCGTCGGAGCCAGTGATCACGCGGGAGCTGTCGGAGGTAACAGCCACCGCGCCTACGGGGGCGGCGTGGCCGGTGAGGATATGGAGTTCTCGCCCGGTGGCCAGGTCCCACACCCGGGCAGTTGCGTCTTGTGAGCCGGTGACAGCGCGGCTGCCGTCAGGGGTGACGGCCACGGCGGTCACGATGTCAGTGTGACCAGTGAGCCCTAGCGGCTGCCCCTTTTCCGGGTCCCACGTAATGGGCGTATCGCCGAAGACAGCAATGGCGTGGGCACCCTCGGGCGTGGCAGCTACTCCTCCCACCCAGCCGTGGTCACTAATGACCGTATACAGCTCCTGTCCAGTGTCCAGGTCCCGTATTGCGACAGTGTTGCCCAGGGGGACGACGATCGCCTGGGGTCTGTTCGGGATCAGGACTACCTTTATTACTTGCCTGGTGTAGCTGGTGGCGATTTGGCGCTCTCGATTGGTGGTCAGGTCCCATACGCGGGGGCCAGCGTCCTGAGAGCTGGTAATCGCGTGGGTGCCGTCGGGGGTGAGAGCCACCGCACGCACCATGGTGGTGTGGCTGGTAAGGGCGTACGGCTCCTGGTTCCCGGCCAGATCCCACACGCACACAGTGCCGTCGCTACCACCGGTGATTGCGCGGCTGCCGTCGGGGGTAAGGGCCACCGCCTGCACCGCCACGGGGTGTCCTTCGGTGAGGGTGTGGGTTACCTCTCCTGTGGTCAGATCCCACACTCGGGAGGTGCCGGTGTAGGCACCATCGTCCGAGTGTGAGCTGGTGATCGCGAGGGTGCCGTCGGGGGTGAGGCTCACCGCATGTATGGGGGCCGTGTGGCCTTCGGTGAGGGTGTGGGTTACCTCTCCTGTGGCCAGGTCCCACACTCGGGCGGTTTTATCCCCGTTCGAACCGGTGATCGCGTGGGTGCCGTCGGGAGTGACTGCCACCGCCTGTACAGGGCCGGTGTGGCCGGTGAGGATACGGAGTTCTCGCCCTGTAGTCAGGTCCCATACCCGGACGGTGCCGTCCTCGGAGCCGATGATCACGCGGGAGCCGTCCGAGGCGAGGGCCATGGCGCGATTACCGTTCGTGGCACGGGCCATGGCCTCAGTTGGTGCAACGTAGCCGGTGAGGGTGTGGATTTCCTGTCCGGTCATCAAATCCCACGCGCGGACGGTGCCATCGTCGGCACCGGTGATCGCGCGGAAGCCGTCGGAGGTGACAGCCACCGCGCCTACGGGGGTGGTGTGGCCGGTGAGGGTGTGCAGTTCTCGCCCTGTGGTCAAGTCCCACACCCGGGCGGTGCCATCGTCGGAGCCGGTGATCACGCGGGAGCCGTCGGGGGTGACGGCCACTGCGCCCGCGGGAGCAGTGTGGCCGCTGAGGGTATGGATGAGCTGGTCGGACCCCCGAGTTGCCCACAAGGTCCGCAAGTGCGGGAATTGCTCCTGGTCGAGGTACCGAGCTATCGCACGGGTGAGGGTGAGGTTCCCGCCAGCGACCGTCTCGTACAGCAGTTGCTGGAGCAGGAAACCGGGCTGTTGGCGTGGGTTCCAGCCCCGCAGATGGTGGGTTTGGCGTCGGATGGCCTGGTAGGCGGCGATGAGCTCAGGGTGTGGGGTGCGCAGGGCTTCGAGGAGGCGGGCCTCATCGGCGCGGAGGGCGTCGATGCCAGCGGTGGCGGCGCGGGTGTGGAGGAAGGCGGGATCAGTGAGCACGGCCACTGCCTGGCGCACAACTGGCGGGGCATCGCCGGCGGGGGTACAGGCTGCGGCGAGGTGGGTGGCTAGGTGCTCGAGCAGGTACGGGCATTCCGTCCAGCGGCCCTGGTAGGCGTGGGTGAGCCGGTCAGCGATGTCGGCGTTGGTGTCGCGCGGGTAGATGTGCATGTCGCCGGACTGCCGTAGGAAGTCGCGTAGTGACTGATGGTATGGGCGAATCGCCCCGCTTGTGGTAACACGCAGGTAGGGCGCGCACACACGCAGCGTGTCATCGAGGTCGCGTTCGCGCAGACCGGTGATGAGGATGAGATGGTCGCGGGTCAGGCCGTCGCCCTGGCTTTCCACCAGAGCGGCCCTCTTGGTCAGACTGCTGTGAGACACCCTGTGTGAGTGTCGGGTTCCTGACCAAGGGCGGGATCGGAGATCCTTGTGTACGTGTCCACCTCGTCTGACGACCAGCCCGCCCCTGCGACC
>NZ_MTQP01000057.1 GCF_001984175.1 Saccharothrix sp. ALI-22-I | reverse complement strand
CCTTCGACCACCCGGACAATCGTCCGTTCCACCTCGGCGCTGGCCTTGCGCGGATCGGACGCGCCCGCGATCGTGCTCGCGCCCGCCGACAGCGCGCCGAACAGCAGCCTGCTCATCGTCTCGTTCCGCGCACCCGCACCGGCCAGATCGCCGGCAACGCTCACGGTCGCGGTGTCGCCCGCGCCGCCAACGCCCGCCGGGTATCCGACACCGCCGGCAACCGCCGACTCGCCCACAGCATCGCCACCAACAGCACCGGCACCGACGAAAGCGTCAGCGCCAGGGTCGGGAGAGGCGGCGGGAGCACTGGTGGCTGGCGTAATGGCAGCGGTGGGGGCGATGGGGTCCGCGTCGGGGTCATCGAGCTTGCCGCCGGCGATCTCGTCGGCCAGCGCCCCGGTGCCCGCGAGCACGAGCAGCGGCCGGTCGCGGCCGAGGTGGTCGACGAGCGCGGCCCGTGCCACGGCGTCGCCACCGATCAGCAGCGCGAGCGCCGGGCGCTTGGACCCGGCGACGGCGTCCACCGCGCGGAACAGCGCGGGCACCTCCTCGCCCCACTGCGACCCCGGCACGAGCACCGCCGTGTCGTGGTTCACGTTGAGCCGTACCTCACCCGCGGCGGGCTCGGCGTCCTCCGTGGCCACCCGGCCCGACGGCGCGACACCGACCAACCGCGGCCACCGGCCCTCCAACGATTCGGCGGCCAACCCGATCAGGTGCGTGACACCGACATCGGCACCCGTCGTGATCACGACGGCGTCCGCCTTCGCGGCGGCGGCGAGTACCGCACGCAGCACCGGCAGCACTCTGGCGGCGAGTTCGGTGTCCAAGGCATCGGCCGAGCCGAACACCGCGAGAACGGGGCGACCGCGGGGCAGGCCGAGGGCGCGCGCCCGGATGTCGGCGTCGGGATGGGCCAGCCGGCGCACCCGTGGGCCGGTACCCGCTGTAGGCATGCCGGGCACCCTAGCGGTGCCTCACGCGAATTTCACCGGGCGGGGGCAAATTTCGCCGGAGGTAGAGTACTGAGCGTGTCGATTGACCCCGCCGAACTGGAAATCGCCCTACGGGTGCTCGCCCAAGTGGACGAACTGGACACCGAGCACCCCGACGCGGTAGCCGTCCGCCGGGCCACCTCCGGTATCTGGAAGAACCTCCGCAAGCGCCGCAAGGCCGACCGCCGCGCCACCATCACGGCCAACGACCGCGCCGTCATCGAGGCGACCGCGACCGGCTCGCCGTCCCGCATCGACGACGAGACCCGCGGCCTGCTGCTGCGCGAGCCGGACCCCGGCGCGAAAGCGGGCACGCTGCTGCGCGCCCGGTCCTGCTACACGTGCAAGCGCCGGTACACCGAGGTGGACGCGTTCTACCACCAGCTGTGCCCGGACTGCGCGGCGCTGAACCGGGCCAAGCGCGACCAGGGCGCGGACCTGACCGGCAAGCGCGCGCTGCTCACCGGCGGCCGGGCCAAGATCGGCATGTACATCGCGCTGCGGCTGCTCCGCGACGGCGCGCACACCACCATCACCACCCGGTTCCCGCGCGACGCGGTGCGCCGGTTCGCGTCCATGCCCGACAGCGCCGACTGGCTGCACCGGCTCCGCGTGGTCGGCATCGACCTGCGCGACCCGGCGCAGGTCGTGCAGCTGGCCGACTCGGTGGCCGCCGCCGGGCCGCTGGACATCCTGATCAACAACGCCGCGCAGACCGTGCGCCGGTCCTCCAACGCCTACGCGCCGCTGGTCGCGGCGGAATCGGCCGCGCTGCCGTCCGGCCCGCTGCCCGAACTGGTGACGTTCGGTCACACCATGTCCGCGCACCCGGTGGCGTTGGCGGGCACGTTGGCCGACACGATCCCGGCCGTGACGGCGCTGGCGCTCACCGCCGGCTCCAAGGAGATCGACGCGGGCGGACTGGTGCCGGACGAGGCAGCGGTCAACAGCTGGGTGCAGCGGGTCAACGAGGTGGACCCGGTGGAGCTGCTGGAAGTGCAGCTGTGCAACAGCACCGCGCCGTTCATCCTGATCTCCCGGCTGCGCCCGGCGATGGCCGCCGCACCCGCGCGCCGCAAGTACGTGGTGAACGTTTCGGCGATGGAAGGCCAGTTCAGCCGCGCCTACAAGGGACCGGGCCACCCGCACACGAACATGGCCAAGGCCGCGTTGAACATGCTGACCCGCACCAGCGCCGAGGAGATGCTGACCGACGGCATCCTGATGACCGCGGTCGACACCGGCTGGATCACCGACGAACGGCCGCACCCGACCAAGATGCGGCTGGCCGCCGAGGGTTTCCACGCGCCGCTGGACCTGGTCGACGGCGCGGCCCGGGTGTATGACCCGATCGTGCGCGGTGAACTCGGCGAAGACCTGTATGGCTGCTTCCTGAAGGACTACGCGCCGGCTGCGTGGTGAGGGGTTCACCACGCTCATTGATTCCACTCCCGATAGTAGTAACGGGAATGGGCCGATCGGGTAGGCCGCTCAACGGATTCGCATCCGTGTGCGACTCTCCGTCGGTAGGCTGAAGCTTTCGGTAGGCCGCCGCGAGGCGACGGGGGTGGGCATGGACCGCGGGCGGGCGGGAGCGGCGTGGTGACCGCGCCCCGAAGGCCGGTCAACCCGTTCCCGCTGCCGGGGTGGGAGAGCACGCCGATGCGGCCGCTGCGGCCGTGGGACCGGCAGGCGCACCGGACTTACTACGTGCCCGTGGACGGCACCGAGAGCGCCTTCCAGGAGTTCCAGCAGGAGATGGGCGACCTGACCGGGCTGCTGGAGGACGGCCGGCTGGTGCTGGTCAGCGGCGAGTCCGGTTGCGGCAAGACGGCGCTGGTCAACCGGTGCGCGGACTGGGTCGCGGGCGAGCTGGCGGTGCTCGGGATGCGCGGCGTCGTGCTGGACCTGACCGGGTGCCTGCCGACCGACCAGCAGCTGTCCATCGAGCAGCGCGCCGTCCGGGTCTGCGACCAGATGTTCGACCTGCTGGTGGACCACGACGCGCTGCGGCCCGAGGCCGCGGACCGGCTGGAGCGCAACCGGGACGTGCCGCGGCGCGTCTTCCCGGGCCTCGGCCGGGCGTTGCGCGAGGACATCGCGGTCGTCGTGCTGCTGCCCAGTCCGAACGAGCTGGTGGACGAAGTGGTCAACTACGCGCGGATGTACAGCAGCGCGAAAGTGCTGTTCCTGACGGAGTCCGCCTATCTCGGCCCGGACGAGGTGGCCGACGTGGTGCGGCGGATGGAAACCTGGGTCCCGCCGATCACCTTGTACGTGGGTCCGCTCGATCCCGGTGACGCGGAACGATTCACCAAAGACCGGCTGTCGCGTCACACGGAAGTGGGAAGTTATCCGCGGATCAGTGACGACGCGATGGAATTGGTCGCGAAACTCTGCCAGACGGTCGCGATGCTGCAAAGATATCTACACGGCACCTACGAGCACCGACTCGATTCGGGGCTGGGCTACACCGAAATCGATCTGGTGTCCGTCGAGGACATCCGAGCGTTCTTGAACAAGAAGTCCCGGAATGGACTGGGGAATGGGCCATGAGCGGTAGCAGCGATCTCCCGCCCCCGCGGAAGAACCCCTTCTCGCCGATGGCGGTCGCCCGGATCACGGACTTCGACGCCGACCCGGACGCGGTCGAGGTGGCGATCACCACGGACGCGACGCGGCAGGCGCTCGCGCACCTCACCACCTACCTCGACGCGCCGCCCGCGCGCGGCGGCCGTGACCGCACCGGCACCGTGGTGGCCGTGCTCGGCGACTACGGCACCGGCAAGACGCACCTGGCGGTGCGGCTGGTCCGGCACGCCCGGCAGGTGCTGGCGGACCCGTCGCACGCGCTGTACCTCGACGCGACCGCGGAGAGCTTCATCGAGCTGTACCGCCGGTTCATGCAGAAGCTGGGCCGTGAGGGCGTGCGCGCCCAGGTCAGCGAGTACTACGCGGACATCGTCGCGGACTCGCTCCAGAGCAGCGGCCTGACCAGCGACATGCTGGAGTGGCTTGGCAGCAGGCAGTTGGAGCCGCAGGAGGTCGTCGAACGGCTGGGCCTGATGGAGAGCGCGCTGCTGCGCAAGGTCCAGGACACGCTGCGCGAGGTCACCAACAACAAGGACTTCGGCACCGCGCTCACCCTCCTGCTGCGGCCCGGTTTCGAGCACTCGGTGTGGTCGTGGCTGCTCGGCGGCGCGCCGGACCAGGTGCTGGTGGAGCGGGGCATCACCACGCCGATCGACACCGAGGTGGCCGCGCTGGAGGCGATGGGCGTGTTCGCCCTGCTGTTCGGCGGGCGGCAGCGGCGGTTCGTGCTGGCGGTGGACGAGCTGGACAAGATCTTCTCCGCGGACAGCCGCCCGCAGGCCCGCACCATGGCCGCGTTCCAGAGCCTGCTCCAGGTGTTCGCCAAGGCCGGCGCGTGCCTGGTGCTGTGCGGGCTGCCGGACTTCAAGTCCGTGCTGCCGCCCGCCGTGCGGCAGCGCATCCCTTACACGGTGGTGATGTCCGGGCTCAGCCAGGGCGAGGTGCGCGAGTTCATCATGCTGGCGCAGGCGCAGGTGTTCGGCACGCGGCAGCTGGCGCCGTTCACCGTGGACACCACCCGGTACCTGCGGGACATCGCGGGCGGCAACCCGCGCAACGTGATCCGGTTGTGCCACCGGGTGTTCCGGATGGCCGACGACCGGGCCCCCACGCCCGGCAAGGACTTCGTGGTCACCGACGACATGGTGCGGCAGGCGGCGCGTGACCTGTTCGGGTCGCTCAGCTCCGACGACATCGACGGCGTGGTGCGCCGGCTGCTCGACGCCAACGGCCTGGACTACCTGCGCCGGCACCTGCTCCTGGTGACCGATGACTCGCTGGTGGACTTCTGGGTCACCTTCCCCGACCGCACCGGCGGGTGCGCCGTGCTGATCACCCGGTCGCTGCTGGACAACGCCGACCTCGACGCGGTGATGCGGCGGATCTCGGCGGTCCGCGAGGCCGAACCGGACGCCGAACTCATCCTGCTGGTCAACGGGGTGGTCGCGGACGGTGTGGTGATCCAGCTGCGGGAGCTGCTGGGCCGGGAGCCGCTGGTCTACGTCGAGCGGACGTTCGCGGACGACTTCAAGGCGCTGATCGGCGCGACGAGCCAGCGGCTGGGCGGCGACCCGGACCCGTTGTCCGCGCTGCGGTCGCGAATGGACCGGCTGACCCGGCAGCAGTCGAGCATCTACGGGGTCATCGAGCAGCTGGCGGAGCACATGGACGGGGTCCGGGCGTCATCGGACCGGCAGCTCGGGGCGATCCAGCGGCAGCTGGGCGCGTTGGCGGGCGGCACGCCGACCCGGACGGAGACCGCCAGGCTGCCCGGCGAGGTCGAGCGGCTGTTCCGGGACGCGGTGGACGCGTTGGAGGAGCTGACGCAGATCGACGTGATGTTCCAGGAGTCGTTCGACCACGCACCGACCGCCACCCAGGAGGCGGTGCACCGACGCCTGCGCACACCGGAGTTCACCCAGGCCGCGACCCAGGCGGTGTTCATGCAGAAGGCCGTGCAGGCCTTCCGCGCCGCCGTGGCGCAGTGGTACCGGTCGTCCGGCGACCCGGACGCCGAGGAACAACTCGACGAGCTGTGCGGCATCTACGACGGCATCGTGGAGTTCCTGCCGGTGTTCCGCCTGGAGCCGCTGTTCAAGCTGCCGCCCTGGTCGGCCCGCACCGGCGGCCTCGTGGCCGAGGTCAACCAGAGCTCCCGCCGCACCCGCGTCGAAGACGCCCTGACCGACCTCAGCCCCCGCGTCCGCCGCGCCGTCTTCCGCTCCTCCCCCGCCTGACCTGAGCATTGGCCTCACCCGTCAGGGCATGGGCTTCACCTGGGGGAAGGCGGCGACGGGTGGTGCGGTGGCGGGCTGACGGACGTGCAGCTGGGGCTTTGCCTTGCGCACCGGTTCGCGCGCGGGCTTGGGCGGGCGGAGACGGTCGTAGGCGCCGTTTGTCGTGGCGTTGAGCAGGTTCACCACGACGACGGCGGGAGCGACTACGGCGATGGAGCCGGGGAACGTCGGTTCCAGCAGCAACGCCAGGATGATCGCGGTCAGGCCGTTCTGCTGGCCCAGCGCGAGCCGCATCCGGTCGCCGCGCCAACGCTTCGGCACCGTCAGCACGACCGCCACCACGGCCTGTGCGCCGAACGCCGCCACGCCGAGCACCACGCCGACGGCGGCCAACGCCCAGCTGAACTCGGCGGCCAGCACCAGGCCCACGGCGGCGATCGCGGCGAACATGCCGGCTTCGGCCAGCCCGTCCACCCACCGGCCCAGGTTCGGCCGGAAGAACAGGCCCAGCAGCGCCAACGCCAGCAGCAACGCGTACTGCACGGCGACGAACCCGATGGCCAGCACGACCACGACCATGGCCGCGCGCACGGAGTACCGGACCAGCCGCCCGCCCGACTCGGCCCGCCGCACCCGGCCGCGCACCAGCGTCCACAGCATGAACGCCACCCCGGCCAACGCCAGGTTCAGCACCAGGTTGACCGCGAACGACCCCGCGCCGCCGACCGTGCCGCCCTGGAGCGCGAACGTGGTGATGTACACGGTGAGCAGCACGGTGATCGGGTCGTCGAACGACGCCCACGCCGACAGCAGCGCCTTCGCCGAGTCCGACATCTTCGACTTGGCCCGCATCGCGGCCACCGACAGCGGGTCGATCTGCGCCACCGCCACCGCGAGGATCAGGTGGTTCGGGTCGCGGAACACGAAGAACATCACGCCGAAGATCAGTGCGACTTTGGCGAGCACACCGAGCGTTACCGCGAGAACGACAACACGCAACTGTTTCCGGAATTCCGCGATCACGATCCCGCTGGTGCTCGCGTACAAACCGAAACCCAGCAACGCGGTGATGAACAACCCGTAGGCCGGCGACTGGTCGACTTCACGAAGTCCGAGCTGCCACGCGGCGATCCAGCCCGCGCCGAGGGCCGCCAAGAGCGCGGCGGAACGGATCACGGGCGTCACCATTACACGGTAGGCAGCGATGGGTGAGCGTTCAAGGACCGATCGGAGTGAGTTCGACGGCCAGCGCCGACATCCGGTCATCCGCCGCACGCACCCGCGACTGGTCGATCGTCACCCCGGCCAGGTATTCCCCGGCGCTCAGCCGGTAGTAGTAGATCGAGCCCATCTCGACGTCCAGCACCAGCCGTTCCATCAGCCCGCCGACCACGGGGCTCACCGCCCGGTTCAGCTTGGTGGTCAACGCGCCCAGCTCCTGCACGAAGCCGTGGTAGAACCGCCGGCGCGCGTCCACGGTGATCTGCTTGAAGAACGGGGCCAGCGACGGATCGCCCAGGCAGTCGACCATCGCCCGCACCTCGCCGCCCACGACGTGCGCGACCAGGTGCAGGTCCTGCGCCCGCACCGCCGCCAGGCACGCGGTCAGCGGCCCCTCCCCCGCCGTCACGTGCGGTTCGGCCTCCACGTCGACCGGCAGCGGGGTGACGTCCTGCGCGCTCTCCCACCCGCCGGGGTTGAGCGAGCCGAGGCTGAGCTGGGCGCGCAGCCGGGTGGCGAGGCCGGCCACCGCCCGGTCCGCCTCGTCCACCGCCGGGTGCCCGAACAGCGGCCCGGCGCCCGCGTGGTCCAGCACCAGGCCGACGACGTGCTCGGTCGGCACGACGGAGTCGCAGAACAGCGCGCCCTCCTCGGTGTGCAGGACGGTGCGGATCAGCCGACCGGTGCGCACCTCCTGCAGGGACCGGTCCAGCGCGGCGACTTGGAACGTCAGGTGCCTGCCCAGCCGCTTGAGCTCCTCGCGCCGGGTGCCGCCGGGCAACGCGTCGGGCAGCGCGTCGGGCGCGGGCACGGGGTCGCCGAGCGCGTCGATGCCGAAGTCGAACACGCCGCTGCTGTAGTGCGCGAGGTAGTGCAACGCGGGGGTCTGCTCGATCGCCGCGCGGCACGACAGCCTGGCCAGGTCGAACTCGGGGCCGACGTGCTCGGCCTGCTCCTCGTGCAGCTCCACGCCGGTCCCTCCTGCGCGCTCAGGTGTGCGGGATGTCGACATCGCACTCCCGCCAGTCCTGGTCGGTCGGGTGCGCCGCGAGTCGCAGGTTGTGGGCCGCCGCGGCGGTGTGCGGATGATCGTGCCCCAGGAACTCCACGCAGTCGGTGTAGGTTTCGGCGATCAGTTCGGCGGCCCGGTCCGCCTCACCCGCCGCGGCGAGCACCCGTGCCTGGTCCACGGCCGCCGCCAGCGTCCACGGGTGCGTGTCGCCCAGGTGGGAGCGCAGGGTCTCGGTCGCGACCTCCACGTGGCTCACCGCGCCCGCCTGGTCGCCCGCCGCGCGCAGCGCCAGGCCGAGCCCGAGCTTGCACAGCGCGACGAACGGGTGGTGGTCGCGCAGGCCGACGTGCTGCTGGAAGCCGGTCAACGCGGTGCGGGCCAGTTCCACCGCCAGCTCCGGGTCGCCGCCGACGCGGCGGTGGTCGGCCGCGAAGCTCAGCGCGCAGCCCAGCGTGTAGGGGTGGTGCGGGCCGATGACCTCGCGGTAGTCGCGCAACGCCTTGCCGGTGCGTTCCTTGGCCGCCTTGGGCCGGCCGGCCAGGCGCAACGCGATCGCGTAGTTCCAGTGCACGCCGATCTGGGTCTGGTTCAGCTCCTGCCGCAGCGCCTGCAACTGCTGCGAGGCGAGCAGCAGCGAGGCCAGCGCCTCCGGGTAGCGGCCCAACTCCCGCTGGTAGAGCCCGATCTGCGCGAGCGAGGCCCACGTCCGCGTGTCACCGGTGCCGAACAGCCGGCGTCGGCGGCGGTGGTTGTCCTCCTCCAGGACGAGCGCTCCGGCCGCGTCACCGGACAGGAACATCGAGGACGCCAGGTTGTTCGCCGCACGCCGGGTGTCCGGGTGGTCGTCGCCGAGCACCGAGCGCAGGCCCTCCCAGGTCGCCTGGTCCTCGGCCAGCGCCTCGGCGAACAGGCCGAGCCCGCGCAGGTCGCCGCCCCGGCCGCGGGCGGTGATCAGCGGACGCGGGTGGGTGAGGTCCAGGGCGCGGCGCTGCTGGGCCAACGCCAGGTCGTCCAGCCGGAGCGCCTCGGCCGGGTCGCCCAGCACACGGTGCACGTTGGCCAGTTCCGCGGCCAGCCGGTTGCGCAGCGGGTCGGCCGGGCCGAACAGCCGGGTCCACGCGTCCAGCAGGGCGCGGCCGGGTCCGAGCGCGGCCCGGCGCACGCCCGCGCCGCCGTCGGTGAACAGGAACCGCACCTGGTTGACCAGCCAGCGGCGCACCTTCGGGTCCGTGCTGCCCATCGCGCCGGACGGGATGACGTGCTTCTGCAACTCGGCGAACCGGGCGTGCCGGGTCGGCGAGTTGTCCTCGACCTCGGTCGGCGCCAACGCGGCCAGCGCGCTCAGCACGTCCGCCTGCCGTGCCTCCCGTTCGGTCGGGTTCATCCGGTCGCGCAGCGCGCTCTGCACGACGCGGTGCAGGCGCAGCGAGTACTGGTCGCCCCAGTCGACGCGGAACAGCCCGTACCGCGCGCCGTACCAGAGCACCCGGTCGATCTCGGCGGCGTCCAGCTCCAACGGCTCGGCGTCCACCCCGCCCGCCTGGATCACCCGGCCGACGAACGCGGGCGAGCGCACCAGACCCAGGTCCGCGCCTTCCGGAGACAGGAACGCGCACAGCTGCGCGACCAGCACCGCGAGCCGCCCGGTGGCGTTGTCCCGCAACGCGTCCACCGCGACGTCCACGACCCGCGCCACACCGTCCATTTCGGACCGGCCGAGGCGTTCGAACAGGGTGCGGGTGGCCCAGGTCGCGGCGTCGGCGTCCCGGGAGCCCGCGCCCACCTCGACCCGCGCCGTCTCGCCGAGCCAGGACGACGCCAGGTCCAGCGCCAACGGCAGGTGGTCGACGGCGTCCGCGACCCGCTCCGCGTCGTCCGCGGTCAGCCCCGGCACGCGGTCGAGCAGCAGGCGCACGCTGTCGTCCGCGCGCATCGGCACCAGCTCGACGGCTTGCCCGGCCGCAGGACCGGACGTGATCAGCACGTGCCCGGTGGTGCCCGCCGGCAGCAGGTCGGCGATCAGCTCCGGGTCGTCGGCGTTGTCGTAGACCAGCAGGAACCGCCCGTACGCCGGGTCGTTCGCCAGCCGTTCCAGCGCGGACAGCGTGCCGTAGTCGGTCGAACCCGGCTGGCGCAGCCGGACGGCCATCTCCGCCAGACCGGTCAGCACGGACTGCCGGTCGTGCGCGGACAGCCACCACACCGCCGCGTAGTCCGACGAGAACCGGTAGGCGTACTCCAGCGCCAACTCGCTCTTGCCGACGCCGGGCACGCCGTTGACCGTCACCACCGCCCGCGCGTCACCCGCCTCGGCGAACTGGTCGCGCAACGCCTCCAGGTCCTCGTCACGCCCCACGAAACCGGGGTGGCGCGGCGGCAGGTCGAACACCTGCGGGTCGCTGCCGGGCATCCGCATGCCCGGCTCGTGCACCGTGCCGGGCCGGTCGATCAGGCCGAAGTGGCCCAGCAGCCGGGCGCTCAACGTCTCCGGGGTGTGCTCGTGCACGGACAGCGCGCCGTCTACCGACTCGTCCTCCGACAAGACCAGTCGCAGCACCGTCAGCGGCCGGTCGGGCAGCTCCACCGGGCCCAGGTGCGGCGAGGACAGCACCACCACGCCGAGCGGGACGTCGGACTCGAACCACTCTTCCGCATCGGACAGGCGGCGGACCTGGGCGCCCGCGCGTTCCAACTGGCCGCGCACCCAGTCGGCCCACGGCCGGTCACGCGGGGCGTGCACGAGGACCACCCGGTCCGGCTCGGCGGCCGACGTCAGCCCGAACACCCGCCGGTAGCGGGCCCGCAGCACCGGCGACACCGGGGTCACCTCGGTCACCGCGCCATCGGTCACCGCTGCGGCCAGCCTGCCGTACTGGGCCTCCAGCACGCCGCCGCTCGTCGGCTCCTCGACCAGTATCGCCAGCAGCGGGTCGAACGCGTCGAACGGGCGGTACGGGATCTCGATCGTGCCGCCGTCCGGCACCCGCTTCGCCTGCCCGGCCAGCAGTTCGGCGAACGCCGCGTGGATGGCGGAGCGGATGCGCTGGGCGCGGGACAGCTCGTCCGCGTCGTCGAACAGCGTGGCCACCGGCACCACGTCGATCCGGATCGGCGCCCGCTTGCGCAGCCGTGCGGCCAGGTCCGCCGCGTCCGCGATGGCCCGGGGACGCGGCCGGAAGCACACCACCGCCAGCTCGCACAGCGTCGCGATCAACGTCAGCGACTCGTCGCCCGCACCGGTCGGCGCGTCGATCAGCACCTGGTCGTAGTCGGACTCGGTCAACCGGGCGCGCAGTTCGGCCATCGCGCCCGCGTCACCGTGCCGGGTCTCAGGCTGGGGACGGCCCGCCGCGTCGGTCGGCATCGGCGAGACCACGTCGATGTGACCGGGCCGGGTGACGTCGCCGGCGGGTGGTGCGAACCGCTCGATGGCCGGCGCCGGGTCTTCGTCGCGCAACGGGTCCGCCCGGTAGGCGGCCAGCAGACCGCGGCCCAGCGCGTCCGGCAGGCCGAGGCGGCCCACCAGGAACGGCTCCAGGTACTCGCGGACCTGCGGCACCTCGGAACCCCAGTCCACCACCAGGACCCGCTGCCCGGCCGCGGCCAGCGCCCACGCCAGGTTCGCCACCGCGCTGGTGCGACCGGTGCCTCCGGTCGCCGACAGGAAGGCGGTGACCCCGGTGTGGGTCGGGGCGGTAGTGCTCATCTGCTGCTCCAGAGCGGCGGGGGGACTTGGGAATACCGGGATCGCGGGCCGCGTGTCCGCGACTCAGCCGCGTTTCACCCGAATGGCCCCGCTCATCGCAACTGCGCTCACCGGGAACTCCCGGCTCACAGGGAACTCTCGAACGCGGCGAACCGGTTGGGCAGTTCGGCGTTCTCCGCGAGGATCCGGTGCAGCGCGGCGCGCAGCGCGGTGTCCGGCAGATCGGCCAATCGGGCCAGGTCCACGCCCGTCACGTCCAGGAGTTCGGACTCCAGGACGGGTTCATCAGCCATGTCCGGTGTACCCCCTCACCGCAATGCTGCGGGTTTCTCGGCTCCACGCCTCATTGCCGGCTCCGCCGACGGCGCACTTCCCATCGTAGTGAACGACAACGGTCACTGTCGGGAATCCTCCGATTGGCGGAGGTAGCCGACGGCGTGCTGTGTTTGATTGCACGTGGGGGTGGGGAAAATCCGGGGATCGACGACGGTGGGTTCAATGGCTGGACTGCCGTTCCGGCAGTTCGTGCTGAAGGTGCACAGCCGGTGCAACCTGGCGTGCGACTACTGCTACGTCTACGAACTGGCCGACCAGCGGTGGCGTTCCCGGCCTCGGGTGATGTCGCCGGAGATCGTCGCGCACACCGCCGAACGGGTGGCCGAACACGTGCGCGGACACGGGTTGTCCGAGGTGGAAGTGGTGTTGCACGGCGGGGAACCGTTGCTCGCGGGACGTGCCGCGATCGAGTCCCTGGTCTCGCGGTTTCGCTCGGTCGTGCCCGCTGAAGTGCGGTTCACCGTGCAGACGAACGCGACTTTGCTGGACCGTGAATTCCTGGAGTTGTTCTCCTCGCTCGGTGTTCGGGTCGGGGTGAGCGTGGATGGCACGCCGGAAGCGCACGACCGGCACCGCGTGCGGCCGGACGGCACCGGGAGTTGGGCGGCGGTGCGCGCGGCGTTGGAGTCGTTGCGCTCGTTCCCGGCGGTGTACGGCGGTCTGCTGTGCGTGGTGGATGTGCGCCACGATCCGGTGCGCACCTACGAGTCGTTGCTGGAATTCTCACCGCCCGCGGTGGATTTCCTGCTGCCGCACGGTAACTGGTCCGCACCGCCGCCCGGACGTGCCGCCGACGCGCTCTCGACGCCCTATGCGGATTGGCTGATCGCGGTGTTCGACGACTGGTACGGGAAGCCGCGGACGCGGGTTCGGTTGTTCGACGAGTTGCTGGCGGTGTTGCTGGGCGGGCGTTCCGGGGTGGAGGGGATCGGGCTGAGTCCGTCCGGTCAGGTGGTGGTGGAGACCGACGGCTCGATCGAGGCGTCGGACATCCTGGCTTCCTCCTCCCCCGCCGCCTCGGCGACCGGGCTGCACGTGGCGCGCGATGCGTTCGACGCGGCGTTGGAGCTGCCGGAGGTGCGGGCCGGGCGTTCGGGGTTGGCCGGGTTGTCGGGTGAGTGCCGGCGGTGCCCGGTGGTGCGGGTGTGCGGTGGCGGGTTGCGGGCGCACCGGTTCCGGGAGGGCGCCGGGTTCGACCGGCCGTCGGTGTACTGCCGGGACCTGGCGCGGCTGATCGGGCACGTGCGGTCGCGGGTGGCGGCGGACTTGGCGGTGTTGGCGTGACCGTCGCGCCGTTCCGGGTCTCCGCTTCCGACTTCGACGCCCTCGCGCGCGGTGGGGGCGGGGTGTCGGCGGTGCGGACGTTGCGGCTGGCCCGGCGCAGCCGGACGTTGCTGATGATCAGGTCCATCGCGGTCGATCCGGCGGCGCGGCCGGCGTTCTCGCTGTTGTGCGAGGTGGCGCGGGTGGCGCCGGCGGCGGTCGATCGGGTGCTGGACCACCCGTCGGTCGGTGCGTGGGCGACGCGGACGGCGTTGGCGATGCGACGGGGTGCGGCCGCTCGACCTGGGGAGTTGGCGTTCACGGCGGCCGCGGCGGCGGTGCGGGCGGGGATGGCGGTGGACCTGGCGCTCCCGCCGGTGGAGGTGTTCTCGCTGCCGTCGTTGGGTGTGGTGGTGGGGCCGGGGTTGGCTTACGAGGCGTTGCCGGAGATCGATCTGGGCGGGTCGTCGCTCCAGGTGGACCTGTGGGCCGGTGGCGGGGTGCCGCCCGAACTGCCGGTCGCGCCGTCCGTCGACCTGCTTTGGTGGCGCGATGCGCTCCGGTCGGCGTGGGACCTGCTGGCCCGTGACCACCCGGCGTTGGCGTCGGAGTTCGCCGAGGTCGTCTCGGTCATCACGCCGATGCCGTCCTCGCCTTCGGGCACCAGCAGCGCGACGTTGGCCGACGCGTTCGGCTGCGTGTTCCTGTCCCCGATGCCGGACGCGGAGACGTTGGCCGTGACGCTCGTGCACGAGGCGCAGCACAGCAAGCTGGTGGCGTTGATGGACCTGTTCGCGCTGGTCGAGCCGGACCAGGACGCGCTGTTCTACGCGCCGTGGCGAGAGGACCCCCGCCCCGCCGCCGGCCTCCTCCACGGCACCTACGCCCACATGGGCGTCGCCGGCTTCTGGCGCTCCCGCCCCGGCCCCGCCGCCCAGGCCGAGTACGCCCGCTGGCGCTCAGCCGCCCTGATCACCGCCGACACCCTCCTGACCAGCGGCAAACTCACCCCGACCGGCACCCGCTTCGTCACCCGCATGGCGGATGTCCTCCGCACCTGGTCCGCCGAACCCCTCCCCGCAGCCGCCCTCGCCACAGCCGAAGCCGAAGCCGCCGCCCACCGCACCCGCTGGCAAGCCACCCACACCCCCTGACCACCCCGAACGTCGAATTCGGATACGCGAACGTACGGCACACCGAACGCAAACCCAGGACACACCCGCGTGTCCAACACCCAGAACACGCGTGTCCAACGTCCAGAACGCGCGTGTCCAACGTTCGGAATGGGCGTGTCCAACGTTCGGAATGGGCGAGTTGAACGCTCAGGTCTGGTGGGAGTGGCGGGGGACGCAGTCCGGCGACTCGCCGGGGGTGATCCGAGGGGTTGGCGGGTCGGGCCGCGATACTGCCCGCCATGCTCACCGCCGACGGCCATCTGGTGCACTCCCCGGCGGATCTGGTCGACCTGTTGGAGTGCGAGCACCGCAGCCGGCTGACGCTGGCGCTGGCCGTGGGGCTGCCCGACGCACCGACGCCCGACCCCCAGCAGAACCTCCTGGCCGCCCGGCACGGCCTCGCGCACGAGCAAGCCGTCCTGGCCCGGTTCCGCGCCGAGCACGACGTGGTCGAGATCCCGCAGCCCGCCCCGACGCACGAAGCGCTCACCGAAGCCGCCGCCCAGACCGCAGCGGCCATCGCGGCCCGCGCGCCGGTCATCTACCAGGCCGTCTTCTACGCCGACGGCTTCCAGGGCCGCGCCGACTTCCTGGTCGCCACCGACCGCGGCTACGAGCCGCACGACGCCAAACTCGCCCGGCACGCCACCCCGGCCGCCGTCGTCCAGCTCACCGCCTACGCCAACGCGCTGGCACACCACGCCGGCCCCGCCATGCACCTCCTGCTCGGCGACGGCACCACCAAGACGTTCCAGGTCGCCGACTTCCTCCCGCTGGTCCGCGACCTCCAGACCCGCCTCCGCGACCGCCTCACCACACCGGCCTCCCTCCCCGAACGGCTCTGGGACGACGAACGCCCCGCCTGCGCCACCTGCCGGTTCAGCCGGCACTGCGCCACCGGCCGGGAACGCGACCGCGACCTGTCCCTGGTCGCCGGCATCCGCACCGACCAGCGGCGCAAGCTCGCCGCCGCCGGCCTCGGCACCATCGACGCCCTCGCCAACGCCACCCGCACCGACCGTCCCGCCACGATGTCCGCGGCCACGTTCACCGGCCTGCGCGCCCAGGCCGCGCTCCAGGTCATCCAGGACGATTCGCGCACCGACGACGACCCGATCGGCAAGGTCGCCTACGAGGTCGTCGCACCGGAAACGCTGGCCACACTCCCCGTCCCCAGCCCCGGTGACCTGTTCTTCGACATGGAGGGCGATCCGTTCGCCCTCAACGGCGAGGGCCTGGAGTACCTGTTCGGCGTGGTCGACGCCACCGAGAAGTTCACCCCGTTCTGGGCGCACACCCGCCCGCAGGAGAAGGCCGCGTTCGAACGGTTCGTCGACTTCGCCACGCAGAACCTGGAAGAACACCCGGAAGCGCACGTCTACCACTACGCCCCGTACGAGGTGAACGCGCTCAAGAGGCTCGCCGCCCTGCACGGCACGCGTGAGGACGCCGTCGACCACCTGCTGCGCTCCGGCGCGTTGGTCGACCTCTACGCCGTCGTGCGCAAGGCGCTGCGCGTGTCCCAGCGGTCGTACTCGATCAAGTACCTGGAACCGCTCTACATGCCCGCCGCCCGCGCGGGCGAGGTGACGAACGCCGTCTCCAGCATCGAGGCGTACGAGGAGTTCCTGGCGCTGCGCAACGTCGACCCGGCGCGCGCCGAGGACGTGCTCACCGGCATCGCCGACTACAACACCTACGACTGCGTGTCCACGCTGGGGCTGTACCGGTTCCTGCTGGAGATCCGCACGGAGGCGGGCATCGAGCCGCACGTGGCCGAGCCGTCGTTCACCGAGGAGATCGAGGACGAACTCGCCGCCCAGCGCCGTGCCGAAAGGGCCGAACGCCTGGCCGCCGTGGTGGACCCGCTGTTGGAGGGCCTGCCGGACAACCCGGCGGAGGCGACCGACGACGAGCGGGCGCGGGCGCTGCTGGCCGCCGCCGTCGGCTACCACCGGCGTGAGACGAACCCGGCGTGGTGGGACTTCTTCCGGCAGATGGCGGCGCCGTTGTCGGAACTGGAGTCGGACAGCAAGTGCGCGGTGCCGGTGTCGGTGCGGGCGCAGGACTGGGCGATGCCGTCCGGGCGGGTCCGCAAGGCCAAACGCGAGGTGCGGGTGTGGTGCGACCCGGACCGGCCGCACCCGTTCGCGAAGGGCGACCAGATCCGGCTGCTCTACCCCGGTACGCCGAACGTGACCCGGGACGCGGTGGTACTCGGCGAGTCGGCCGAGGACATGGTGCTGCTGGAGAGCGTCGCGCCGGACGAGGTGCACGGTGAGCAGCCCGTCGCGGTGCTGCCGGGCAGCCCGGTCCGGCCCACGCCCAAGGACGAGGCGGTGTACGACCTGGCGCGGTCGGTCGTGGACGAGTTGCCGCAGTTGCCCCCGCACCCCGGCATCGACCTGATCCGCCGCACGCCGCCGCGTCTGAAGACCGGTTCGCTGCCGCACAGCGACGACACGATCACGGACGTGATCGCGGCGGTGGACGCGTTGGACGGCTCCACGCTGGCTGTGCAGGGGCCGCCGGGCGCGGGCAAGACGTACCTGGCGGGCCGGCTGATCGCGCACCTGATCCGCGGCGGGCGCAGCGTCGGCGTGACGTCCACCAGCCACAAGGCGGTGGAGAACGTGCTGAGCGCGGCGTTGGCGGCCGGTCGTGAGCTGGGCGTGCCGATCCCGACGGCGAAGCGCGCGAAGGGCGCGCCCGCGAAGGACTGCGCGTGGGAGCAGCCGCGCGACAACCCGGCGCTGGTGCGCTGGCGCAACGACCAGGGCGGCGGGCACCTGGTCGGCGGCACGGCGTGGACGTTCGCCAACACGGCGTTGCGGGAGCAGCCGTTCGACGTGCTGATCGTGGACGAGGCCGGGCAGTTCGCTTTGGCCGACGCGCTGGCCGTGTCGACGTGCGCGCGGAACCTGGTACTGCTCGGCGACCCCCAGCAGTTGCCGCAGGTCGTGCAGGGCACGCACCCGGCGGGCGCGGAGGCGTCGGCGTTGGGTCACCTGATCGGTGACGCCGACGTCATCCCCGCTTCCCTCGGCTACTTCCTGGACCAGACCCGGCGCATGCACCCGGCGGTGTGCGAGCCGGTGTCGAACCTGTCGTACGCGGGACTGCTGCACGCCCACCCCAGTGCGGCTCTTCGAGGGATCGCCGGCGTGCCGTCGGGCGTGTACGTGCACTCGGTGGCCCACTCGCACAACACCACCTCGTCGATCGAGGAGGCGTTGGCGGTGGTGGGCGTGGTGCGCTCGCTGATGGGTCGCATGTGGACGGACGGGCCGGACGCGCGGGCGTTGGACGACTCGGACATCCTGGTGGTGGCGCCGTACAACCTCCAGGTACGCCTGGTCCGGCGCGAACTGGAGAAGCACGGCTACGAACACGTGCGAGTCGGCACCGTCGACCGTTTCCAGGGCCAGGAAGCACCCGTCGTGATCACCACGATGACGTCGTCGGCCGCTGTCGACCTCCCCCGCGGCCTGGACTTCCTCCTGTCCCGCAACCGGCTCAACGTCGCGTTGTCACGCGCGCAGGCCGTAGCCGTCGTCGTGTGCTCTCCACGGTTGGTGGAAGCCGACATCCGCGACGTCGACCAGCTGCGGTTGGTCTCGGGCATGATCGGCCTGATGGCCGACGCCGACCGGTGGGACGCCTAGACCAGGCAGAACTCGTTGCCCTCCGGATCGGCCATGACCGCGTGGTCGGGATGGCCGTCGTGGTGGTCGATCCGGATCAAGGTCGCGCCGGCCGCCGTGAGCCGGTCCATCGCCTCGGTGATCCGCGGCCAGCGGATCTCCCACGAGTTCTGCCGACCGCCGCCGACCTTGATGTCGATGTGCAGCCGGTTCTTGCCGACCTTGCCCTCGGGGACCTTCAGGAACGACAGGGTCGGACCCTGGCCGGCCGGGTCGGACAGGTAGGCGCCGTCGTCCCACTCGTCCTCGGGCACGCCGTGGTGGCGCAGCCAGTCCTCCCAGCTGTCGAACCCGGTCGGTACGGCCTGTTCGGCGTAGCCGAGCGCCGGCGCCCAGAACTTCGCCAACGCACCGGGGTGCGCGCAATCGATCGTCAGTCCCCATGTCGTCGCCACGCCCGGACGGTAGCCCGCACCACCGACAGAGCGCCTGGTGGACGTCAGGACTTCGGCAGGCCCGGTGGGTTGATCCCGGACTTCGGCATGCCGAGCGCGAAACCGATGACGGTGCCGTAGAGCGTCAGCTCCAGTGTCACCACGACCGCGTCGAGCACCGACTTCGCGGTGAAGAACCGGGCGAACGTGGCCCAGTCCCAGCCGGGGTTGGTGACCAGGCCGTTGACGAACTGGGCCACCAGGACGAGCACGACGACGATGCCGACCCACCGCCACGGGTGGCGGGCGGGCACGATCTTCGGCACGGGTTGGTCGGGGGCACGCAGGCGTGGGTGTGCGGACACGCTCATGTGGAGTCCTTCAGGGATGGTGCGGAGCCATCGGACGGGCGAAACGTAGCTACTTCGCCGTGGTGCGAACAGGGGTATCCACGTGCTGAAACCACTGTGAGTAGGTGGTTGACAAGCGGTGATGTCACCCGAATTGACCAAGGTTCGGTGTGAACAGGTCAACGGCGGTTTCCGTATAGGGGGGTGCGCTACCCCGCCGCGCCACCGCCGTTCACAGGAGTAACCATGCAGTTCGCACGGGCCGTACGGGCTCCCCTTTGCGTCGCGGCGGCCGTCGCGTCACTGAGCCTGATGGCCGCCGTCCCGGCCTCCGCGCACACCGCGGCGATCAAGGCCGAGTGCGTCGGCGACGAGGCCAGACTCACCGTCGCCCTGACCCGCTACGACGGCAGGCAGTCCAACTGGCTCAAGGTCCACGACAACGGTCAGCCGATCGCGAGCAAGGAATTCCGCGACTCGTACACGAAGACCTACCGCAGCGCGGGAACCACGCAGCACGTGTTCACGGTGACCGTCTACGCGTGGGACGACCCCTCTGCCTCCTCCTACCAGCACGCGTACCCGTACGCCTACCGGTACCCGTACCCGTACGCGTACTCCTACCCGGGCGGTTACCCGTCGCCGGGCGGTTACCCGCCGGGCGGTTACCCCCCGCGGGGCTGGTCGTTCACCAAGACGTTCACCGTCCAGCCGTGCGTGGCACCGCCCGCCCCGCCCGCACCCCCCGCCCCGCCCGTTCCGCCCGAGACGAAGCCGGTGGCGACGAAACCCGTGAAGCCGGTGGAAACCACCACCGTGGCGCCGGTTGTCGTAACCACCACGCCCGAAGCGACGACCACGACCACCGCGGAGACCACGACCACGACCACGACGCCGTTGACGTTCGACTGGCCCACCACGCGGCCGAAGGCGGTCGTGGTGCCCGCCGCCAGCGACAGCGATCTGCCGGACACCGGCGCGGACGTGATCGTCCCCTTGGTACTCGGCGTGCTGCTCCTTGCCGGCGGCATCGTCGTGCTCATCGTGCTGCGACGCCGGATCCAGGGCTAGGGCGCGGAAAATGACCGTCTTTCCTCACATAAAGTGATCATCACTACCCCATTCGGGTGTTTAATTGCCCCCGGTTAAGGTGAGCGCGTTTCTCCTCTGCCCTTCCCTCAGGAGTACCTCATGCAGCTCGCACGCGTCGTCGGCGCGACCATCGGAGTTGCCGCGGCCATCGCGACGACCACGTTGGTCATGGCATTTCCGGCCTCGGCGCACACCCCCACGCTGACCGCGAAGTGCGCGGATGGCACGGCCAGCCTCACCGTCAAGCTCGTGGCCTACGCCCAGAGCTACAACGGCAAGGCGAACCACATCAAGGTCACGGTCGACGACAAGGAGGTGGAGAACAAGGACTTCGGCGCGAGCTTCGAGGGCAGCTACTCCGCCACCGGCGACGTCAAGCGTGAATTCGTCGTCGAGGTGACCGCGCACGACGGCAACCAGTTCTCCTTCAAGGAGACGAAGACCGTCGAGGCGTGCGTGGTGGCCCCCACGACCTCCAGCACGACGACGACCACCACCACCACGACCACCACCACGGACGCGACGACGACCACCACGACCGAGTCGACCACTCCGACCTCGGAGACGACCACGTCGGAGTCGCCCACCAGCACGACGACGACCACCACGACGGCGCCCGCGATCGTGCCGGTGGCCGACACGGGTGGCCTGGCCGACACGGGCGCGAGCATCGCGATCCCGTTGGTGATCGGCGTCGTCCTGCTCGGCGGTGGCGCGGCCCTGCTGATCGTCCTGCGTCGGCGGGCGGCCAACAACTAGTACGGCGACCAGTACGGCACACGACTCGGCCCCGGCACTCCTCCACAGTGGAGTGACCGGGGCCGAGCCCTGTACCGGCTAGGGCAGCACCTGGATCTTGCGCCCCTGTCCCGCCTGGAACCGGGCCAGGGCGGAGGCGTAGTCCACCAGCGGCAGGCGGTCGCTGATGAACACCTCGGGGTCGAGCACACCGGTGGCGAACAGGTCCGCCGCCCGTTCGAACGAGTGCAGCACCGCCATCGAACCGGTGATGGTGATCTCCTGGTTGTAGATGCGGTACGGGTCGATGGTGACCCGCGCCGCGTAGTCGGAGACGCCGAACTGGAGGAACGTGCCGCCCTTCGCGACCCGACCGAGCCCGTCCTGGATGGCCTTCTCGTTGCCGGTGGCGTCGATGACGACGTCCCAACCCCCCGGCCGGTCCAGCTCGTCGGCCGATGTCGCGGTGCCCGTGACGCCCAGCAGTTCGGCCGTGGCCAGGCGCTCCGGGTTGAGGTCGACCACCTCGATGGACGACGCGCCGGTGAGCTTGCCGAGCTGCAGCATCATCAGGCCCATCGTGCCCGAGCCGTAGATCAGCACCCGGCTGGCCATCTGCGAGCGCAGCACGTCGTAACCGCGCACCGCGCACGACAGCGGCTCGATCAGCGCGGCGTCCTCGGTGCGCACGTGGTCGGGCAGCTTCACGCAGTTCGCCACCGGGGCCAGCGCGTACTCGGCCGCACCGCCCCCGGTCGTGACGCCGATCGCCGCCCACCGCTCGCACAGGTTGTTGCGCCCCGACCGGCACATCCGGCACTCGTGGCAGTACAGCGACGGGTCCACCGCGACCCGGTCGCCCACCACGACCTCGGTGACGTCCGACCCGATCTCGACGATCACGCCCGCGAACTCGTGGCCGGGCACCACCGGCAGGGTGGGCGCGAACTCGCCTTGCAGGATGTGCAGGTCGGTGCCGCACAGCCCGCACGCCGCGACGTCCACGACGACCTGGCGCGGGCCGGGCGTCGGGTCCGGCACCTCGGCCACCTCCACCGCGCCGACCCCGGTGATCACGGCTGCTTTCACTTCACGGCTCCCAGCGAGAGGCCCTGGACCAGCTTGTCCTGGGCGGCGAACCCGGCGACGAGCACCGGCAGCGACACCACCACGGCGGCGGCGCACACCTTGGCCAGGAACAACCCCTGGCTGGTGACGAACCCGGTGAGGTAGACCGGCGCGGTGCCCGCCACCACACCGGTCAGCACGCGGGCGAACAGCAGCTCGTTCCAGCTGAAGATGAAGCAGATCAACGACGTCGCCGCGATACCGGGCATGGCGACCGGCGCGACCACCCGGCGCAGCGTGGTGACCAGGCCCGCGCCGTCCAGCGCGGCGGCCTCCAGGATCTCCCCCGGCACCTCGGCCAGGAACGACCGCATCAGCCACACCGCGATCGGCAGGTTCATCGACGTGTAGAGCACGACCAGGAACGAGATGTTGTCCAGCATCCCGGTGTACTGCGCGACCAGGTAGATCGGCAGCAGACCGGCGACGACCGGCAGCATCTTGGTGGACAGGAAGAAGAACAGCACGTCCGACCACTTCTCGACCTTCTTGATCGAGAGCGCGTACGCCGCCGGGATCGCCAGCAGCAGCACCAGCACCGTCGAGCCGACGGACGCGCTCAGCGAGTTGATCAGCGGCGGCCACGGTTCGGAGTCGAAGAACTCGGCGTAGCTGTCGAACGTGACGGGCGCGGCCAACGACGGCGGGTTCGTCGCCGCGTCCGGCTCGCTGTGCAGCGAGGTGAGCACCATCCACGCCACCGGCGCGAAGAACAGCAGGCCGGCGAACCACGCGGCCACACCCAGAATCCTGCTCATGCGCACACCTCGCTAGCGCTCGGCGTGGCAAGAGCACAGGGCACTGTGTTGAACGATTCGCTCGCAAGCTCGCTCATGCGCACACCTCGCTAGCGCTCGGCGTGGCAAGAGCACAGGGCACTGTGTTGAACGATTCGCTCGCAAGCTCGCTCATCCCCGCACCTCCTCGCGCAGCAGCGACGACACCACGCGCAACGCGAACGTGGCGATGACGATCGACCCGACCACCACGACCACGCCCGCCGCCGACGCCTGGCCGTAGTCGTGCGCCTGGTAGAACGTCTGGTAGATCGTGTAAGGCAGGTTCGCCGTGCCCAGGCCGCCGGACGTGATGGTGAAGACGGCGTCGAAGTTCTGCACGATGTAGATCGACCCGAGCAGCGCGCCCAGCTCCAGGTACTGCCGCAGGTGCGGCAGCGTCAGGTAGCGGAACACCTGCCACGCCGTGGCGCCGTCGATGCGCGCGGCCTCGACCGCGTCCTGCGGGCGGCTTTGCAGGCCCGCCAACAGGATCAGCATCATGAACGGCGTCCACTGCCACACCAGCGACGCCTCGACCGCGATCAGCGGCATCCCGCTGATCCACTCCGGCTGCGGCGCGTCGGCGCCGAACAGCCACGTCAGCACACCGTTGAGCAGGCCGTATTCCGGGTTGTAGAGCGCGTGCTTCCACAGCAGCGCGGCGGCGACCGGCACCACCAGGAACGGCGCGATGAGCATCGTGCGCACCAGGCCGCGTCCGGCGAACTTGCGGTCCAGCAACAGCGCCAGCACGAGTCCGAGGACCAGGCTGACGAACACGACGGTCACGGTGAGCAGCACGGTCGTGCCGATGGCCGAACGCAGGTCCGGATCGGTGAACACGGCGGTGTAGTTGTCCACACCGGCGAAACCGCGGTTCGTCGGATCGAGGGAATTCCACCGCATCAGCGAGATCACCAGCGTGGCCACGAACGGCAGCTGGGTGACCACGATCGTGAAGATCAGGGCGGGCAGGAGCGGGGCCCGCCGTACCCAGCGCGCCGCCGCCTTCACCTGCCCCGTCCGCGCCGGGGGCTTGGGCTCGGCCCGCGCCACGGCCTCCCGCACGGCGGTCACCGGGTCCTCCCGATGGGGGTGGGGTTGCTCATCAGTTCCCCCGGTACTTCTTCGCGACCGCCTCGGCCAACGCCTGGCTCTCGTCCAGCGCGGCGTCCACCGTGGTCGCTCCGGCGATGGCAGCGCTGATCTTCTGCGACACCTGTGTGCCCAGGTCGGTGAACTCGGGTATGCCGACGAACTGGATGCCGCTCACCGGCCGTTCCTGCACGCCGGGGTCGGTCGGCTTGGCGCCCGCGATGGCCGCCTCCGCCTGCTTGGCGAACGAGCTGCCCGCCGCCAGGTACTCGGGCCGCTGGTAGGTCGACGAACGCTTGCCGTCCGGCACGTTGGACCAGCCCAGGTTCTTGCCGACCAGTTCCTCGTAGCCCTTGCCGGACGCCCAGGACACGAACTTCCACGCGTTGTCGGCCTTCTTGCTGGCCTTCTGGATGCCGAACGCCCAGGTGTAGAGCCACGCCGAGCTCTCGGTCTTCACCGTCGGCGCCTGGGCGAAGCCCAGCTTGCCCTTCACCGGAGAGTCGTCGGCCTCCAGCAGACCCGCGGCGACCGTGGCGTCGTACCACATGGCGACCTTGCCCTGGGTCATGTTGTTCAGGCACTCGGCGAACCCGGCCTGCGGCGCGCCCGCCTCACCGTGCGCGCGGACCAGGTCGACGTAGAACTTCGTGGCCTCCTTGAACTCCGGCGCGTTGACCTGCGCCTGCCAGTCCTTGGTGAACCACGTGCCGCCGAAGGTGTTGACCACGGTCGTCAGCGGCGCCATGAGCTGGCCCCAGCCGGGCTGGCCGCGCAGGCAGATGCCCTTCATACCGGGCTGCGCGCCGTCGACCTGGGCGGCGATGTCGGCGACCTGCTGCCACGTCGGCTTGTCCGGCATGGTGAGGCCCTTGGCGTCCAGCACGTCCTTGCGGTACATGAGGAACGACGACTCGCCGTAGAACGGCTCGGCGTACACCTTGCCGTCGGCGGCGGTCAGCGACGCGCGGATCGGCTCCAGGATGTCGTCCTGGTCGAAGCCGGTGTCCTTGGCGAAGAAGTCGTCCATCGGGGTGAGCCAGCCGTTCTTGGCGTAGATCGGCGTCTCGTAGTTGCTGATCGTGGCCACGTCGTACTGGCCGGCCTGGCTGGAGAAGTCCTGGCTGATCTTGTCGCGGACGTCGTTCTCGGGCAGGACGGTGAAGTTGACCGTGATGCCGGTGTCCTTGGTGAAGTTGTCCGCGGTGAGCTTCTGCAGGTCCTGCATCTGCGGGTTGTTCACCATGAGGACGTTGATCGAGTCGGCCGATCCGCCGCCCCCGCCGCCCGCGCCGGCGCACGCGGTCGTCGCCAGGAGCACCGCGGCCGCCAGGCCGCCATACCGGAATGACTTCATCGTCTTGCCTTCCTTAGGGCGAGCGGAACCAGACCCCTGGTGCGCTGGGGTCTAGGGCTGGGGATCGGGGGTTGGTTTAGGTCCGGACGACTTTCGGCCCGAGCAGCGAGTAGCGGTGTGCCTCGCCGGCGGGTAACGCGGAGTCGGTGACGACCGCCTCCAGGTCGGCGATGTCACCGAACCGGTGGAAGCTCGCCACGCCGAACTTGGTGTGCACGCCGACGAAGATCCGCCGCCGGGCCGAGGCCAAGGCCTGCGCCTTGACCGCGCCCACCGCCGGGTCGGGCGTGGTGAGGCCGTGCTCGCGGGAGATACCGTTCGCCCCGATGTAGGCGAGGTCGATCACCATGTCCGACAGCATGCGGGTGGCCCAGTGGTCCACGGTCGCGAGTGTGCGGCCGCGGACCCGCCCACCGAGCAGCAGCACGGTCGCGGAAGGGACTTCGGACAGCACCGCGGCGGTCGGCAGCGATGCGGTGATCACCGTCAACGGCCTGCCGGTGGGCAGGGACTCGGCGACGAGCTGGGGTGTGTAGCCCTCGTCGATGAACACCGTCTCCGCGTCGCCGAGCCGGTCCGCGGCGACGCGGGCGATCCGCCGCTTCTCCGGCACCATCGACGCGGACCGGAACTTCAGCCCGGTCTCGTACCCGGCGCTCTCCACCGGGAACGCGCCACCGTGCGTGCGGCGGACCAGGCCGTGCTCGTCCAGCAGGCGCAGGTCGCGGCGCACGGTCTCCTGCGCGACCTCCAGTTCGGCCGCGATCTCGGCGACGTCGACCCGGCCGTCGGCCCGGGCGCGGGCCAGGATGCGGCGCTTGCGTTCGTCCGCCCGCATATCGCCTCCTGCCCGCTCGGACCGTCACTGCCCGTTCGGGCCGCGCATAAGGTGTAACACCGGGGAAACAGTGTGGCCACCGCCACACCCAGGTGAACAATGCCCGAGTTCTGCCCGCTTTGCCTGACCGAACACACAGGAACGGGCGGAGTCCTGCCCGAATCGACCCGCTCGGACGCCCGTTGTCACGCCGATCACCCATTACCGCGCACCTGCGCCGGTGGGCTCAAGGGTTGCGCACGCTCACGATGCCCATCCGGAAATTCTCCGCCGCGGCCAGGGCCGACACGCAGGTCGCCAGGGTTTCTCGGTCGCTGTCCGCACCGATCGCCGTCGCGCAGTCGGGTTCGATGCTCGCGGAGAGGTCCCGCAGGAACGCCACGTCGACCGAGACCGGCAATTCGTCCTTCCGAGGGCCGAGCTCCGCCGCCGCTGTCTCGTCGACGAGCACACCGAGCGCACCGCCGCAGTCGGCGATGCGGTTGATCTCCTCGACCGTGGGACGGGTTCCCCGGATGTCGTAGACCGCCCTTATGGACGGCCGGTCGCCATCCTCGGCGATCGTGGCGCACTCCTCCGCGCTGACGCCGTCGATCAGGGCGTCCACCGGCAGCGAGCGATCGCGGCGGAGCCACGCTTCGGATGCCTTCTTCCCGTACTCCGCAGCCAACTCGGCGAGATCGACGCGACGGGCTCCGATGTTCAGGTAGGCCCCATTGGAGACAGGTCTGATCCAGGAGTCCTCACGGTCGAGGCTGATCGACACGCGTTGGCTCCGGCCAGGAAGGCGACGGTCCGCAGCGGCAGCCGTCCCGCCAGGGCGAGGACCAGGCGGGCTACCCCGAAGCGGGTCCACGCCCGGGTGCTGAGCACCGCCACGCCGAACAGCACCGCGAGCACCAGGCTGACCGCGACCAGCAACGGCAGGTTTCGGCGGTGAGGGTCCAGGGCATGTGCGTGGACAACGGCGGCAGCAAAGGGTGCGCGACCGTCGGGAACCCCTGGGAGATCGCGATGCGCTCACCGACGTGACCCCCCAGGGTGGCAGCGAGCGTGGCCGCCAGGACACTGCACATGGCGACCACGAGCGAGGTGACCACGGCGGCCGCCAGCGCGGACCGCCGATCTCGCCTCAGGAACTCCTCCGGGCTCGCTCGCCCGGTCCGGTCCGAGCGCTTCACCAGCAGTTCGTGCAGTCCCACCGCCACGCCCGCGACCACCGACAGGGCGAGCAGGACGCCTCCCGACGCCCAGGCGCGGGCCAGGTCGCGGTGGTCGTCGATGCCGTTGACCGAGGTCGCCAGCAGCAGCGGGACGCCAGGGGTGCACACGAGGAGCACACCAGTGGCGAAGCCGCGACCGAAGCCGCTCTCACCCCCGTCCGAGGTCGGCGCCACGCGACCGGGCGCCCGCCGGGCGCCCGCGAGCCACAGCGAGGCCACCACGAGACCGAACACCGTGCCGAGCAGCGGTGGTGATCCGAGCAGGACCGTCACCGGGTCGACGCCGTCGCTGATCACGACAGTGCCGAGTGACCCCGCGAAACGCATTCGACCACGCGGTCACGTGGCGTGCGGAACGCACGGCGGCCCGCACCCGACCGGGTGGTCGGGTGCGGGCCGCGGGTGAGATCAGGCGGAGGCGGTGGCCAGGGCCGGGTAGTCGGTGTACCCCTTCTCGGTGCCGCCGAAGAAGGACGACTGGTCCGGGGCGTTGAACGGGCCGCCCTGGGCCAGCCGGACGGGCAGGTCCGGGTTGGCCAGGAACAGGGCGCCGAAGCTCAGCGCGTCGGCGGTGCCGTTGTCGATCAGCTCCAGGTGCTCCGGGCCGGTGGTGCCGTCGGGGGTGAACGGGTTGAGGATCAGGGGGCCGGAGAAGCGCTCGCGCAGCTTCAGCGTCAACGCCCGTTCGTCGGCCTCGGCGATGTGCAGGTAGGCCAAGCCGATCGGGTTGATCGCGTCGACCAGCGTCGGGTACAGCTCGTGGTGGGATTCCTCGGCGATGTCGTTGTACTGGTTGGCCGGGGAGATCCGCAGGCCGACGCGGTGCGCGCCGATCGCCTCGGACACCGCGCGGACGACCTCGACCACGAACCGGATGCGGTTGTCCACCGAGCCGCCCCACTCGTCGGTGCGCAGGTTGGTGTTGTCGGCCAGGAACTGGTGCAGCAGGTAGCCGTTGGCCCCGTGCAGCTCGACCCCGTCGAACCCGGCCTCGACCGCGTTGCGCGCGGCGGTGGCGAAGTCGGCGATGGTGGCCTCGATGTCCGCCGGGGACAGCTCGACCGGCGTGACCAGGTCGAGCATCTCGGTGCCGGTGAACACCTTGCCCTCCGCACGCACCGGGGACGCGCTCACCGGGTGCAGGTCGTCGGGCAGCAGGCTCGGGTGGCCGATCCGGCCGCTGTGCATGATCTGCGCGAAGATCCGCCCGCCCGCCGCGTGCACCGCGTCCGTCACGCCGCGCCAGCCCTCGACCTGCTCGTCGCTGTGCAGGCCCGGGGTGAACGTGTAGCCCTGGCCGACCACGGACGGCTGGATGCCCTCGGTGATGATCAGCCCGGCACTCGCCCGCTGCGCGTAGTACTCCGCCATCGTCTGCGTGGGCACGGTGTCGTAGGCCCGGCTGCGGGTCATCGGCGCCATGACGATCCGGTTGGGCAGCTCGGTGCCGGCCAGGGTGAACGGCTGGAACGCGGTGCTCATCGCTGTAGTCCTCCAGGTATGCGGTTACCTGCTCGAACAGCTAAGTGTGGTGGATTTATTTCCGACTTCGTCAGACGTGACAGCGCTCACGATCCACCGCGGGTAACCTGGACCTATGCCACAGACCGGACAAAGGCGCACGTCAATCCCGGTTCCCCAGGTCGCCGAGAACGGCCGGATCAGCCATGCCATCTTCCGCATCGCCCGATTGCACCGCCTCGTCGCCGGTCAGCTGCTCAGGCAGGCAGGTCTGCATCCCGGCCAGGAGCTGGTGATGATGCACCTCTGGGACTGCGGCCCGCAGCGGCAGACCGACCTGTGCACCGTGCTGGGCGCGGACTCCCCGACCATGACCAGGACCGTGCAGCGGCTGGAACGCGCGGGCTTCGTGCGCCGCTCCCCCGACCCGACCGACGGCCGCGCGACGATCGTCGAGCCGACCCCCGCCAGCCAGGCCCTGCGCCACGAGGTCGAACGCATGTGGCAGGAACTGGAAGTGGACACGGTCGGCGACATGGACGACGACCAGCAGGCCGAGACCCTGAGGGTGCTCAGCCGGCTGGAGTGCAACCTGGCGACCCGGGCGTACGGGCCGGCCTGATCCAGGCAACGAAACTGTGCGACTTCACGACATCGAACGGCAGGACTTGCGTTCCGCTCGTGTTGACCTGCACTCGTTTGCGAGTTCGACCGCGGCGCACAACACGGCGGACGACGGCACGACCCGGTCCACGAGCCCCGTGCGCAACGCCTCGTCGGCGGTCACCCGGCGCGCCACCAGCACCCGGCCACCGGTCACCACCCGGCCGAGACCGCCGTCGGCGGCCAGTACCCGCAGGTCGCACGCCATCGCCAGCTCCGCCGCCGCACCGGACGCGCTGCCGCCGATCGCCGCGACCACCGGCACCGGCAGGTTCGCCAACTCGTCGCGCACGTCCCGCAACGACGCCGCCAGCGCCTCGCACTGCGCCGCCGACTTCCGCACGAGCCCCTTGATGTCGGTCGCGCACAGACCGCGTCCGACGTGGAGTACGACGGCACGGGCGTCGACCACCTCGGGCAGCAGCGCGCGCACGTCGTGCAGGAGGGTGTCCGAGGGCGCGTCGATCCGGATGACCGGTATCCCGCCTGAGACATCGAGTGAGACGGCCATGAGGCGGCAATCGTGGCGGAGGATTCCGCTGGTTGTCATGTTCGGCCCCACTATCGAGTGACCACGAGGTACAAATCCCCTGTGAAGCGGTGGGTGGTGGCGGCGGTGGCGCTGGTCGGGCTGACCGGCTGCGCGGCGCCGGTCGCGGGCAGGCCGATGCCGGGGCCGACGTCGTCGGCCGCGTCGGCGAAGCCCGAGGTCGTGCGCTGGATGAACAACTTCTGCGCCGTGGCGGACTACATGATCGCCTCGGGCGGGGTGACGTTCGACCAGAACCAGACCGACCCGGCGGCGGCGAAGAAGTCCGTGAGCGACAACCTCGGCCGCGTGGTGGACGTGCTCAACGTCGTCCTGCACGACCTGGACGAGCTGACGCCCGCGCCGACCCCCGCCGCCGACACCGCGGTCGAGATCATCACCGAACCGCTGACCAGGGCACGGGACAAGTTCGTCTCGGCCAAGTCGACCGTGGACGACGCGCCGGAGCTGACCACCGACGTGTTCTCCACCGTCATCCAGGACATGACCGAGGCCGTCACGGTGATGCAAGAGGCCGTGGAGAAGATGACGGTGGTGTCGCTACCCGAAGAGTTCCGCGACGCCGCCGCGCAAGCCGAGAATTGCGACGTCTAGGTCGCGTCCGGGCGACCTAGACGCCGTCTGCGGAGCAGCGGCCATGTCACAGCCAGCCCCGGCGCACGGCTTGCACGCCTGCCTGGAACCGGGTCTGGGCGCCGGACCGGTCCATCAGCTGTCGCACCCGCCGCTGCACGGTGCGCGGCCCCAGTCCCAGTTGCCGGGCGATGCTCTCGTCCGTCAGCCCCGCTGCGAGCAGCGCCACCAACTGCGTGTCGACCTCGCCACCGGAGGCACCCGGGCTGAACGGGATCGCGTTGTCCCAGTACAGGTCGAACATCGACACCAGCACGTCCAGCAGCGGTGACGGCCGGATCAGCAGCACCTGGTCCACCACCCTGGGCAAGACCACCCCGGGCAAGACCACCCCGCGCACGGCCACCGGCAGCACGGCCACCCGCGCGTCCACCACGGCCAGCTTGAACGGCAGCGTCGGCGTCACCCTGGCCCGCTCCCCCGACGCGACCAGTTCCGCGATCTCGGCCGCCCGACCGGGCAGCTCCACGCTCGACCGGTCGTAGATGACGCGCCACCGCACGTGCCGCCGCCGGGTGTCGAGCTCCATCGCGGTGTGCTCCTCCACCGGCGTGATGTACGGCGGCTGGTCGAGCACGCACACCTCGGTCCGCGCGCCGGCCAGCAGCGCCTGCCACACGTCCCGCACCTGACCGGCGCCGTTGACCACCTCGACCATCGACGTGTCGTGGTGCTGCTCGGCGCGGTTGCGCAGGTAGACCTCCATCAGCGCGGCCGCGTCCGCCCGCGCCCGCAGGTGCCCGTCCTCGCGCGCGGCGATCAGCATCTCCACCGCCAGATCCGGCTGCACGGCCTGCCACACGTCGTCGGCGAGGCGCCGCACCACACCCAGGCGGACCAGGTCCTCCAGCAGCTCCGGTCGGGTCCCGGCCTCCTCCGCCGTGCACGAGCCCGTGCGGACCAGACGCTCGTACACACGCGCCTGTTCGGCGGAGACACCCAGGTGTTCGAACACGGCCGCATTCTCCCCGATGCGCCGGACAACCCACCCACCCCTGGGCCGTTCGGTCCAACGCGGTGACGAGAACACGTCAGTGACGCGAAACTGCCACGTTCCGCATCTGGGCCGACGCCCGACCTCGTGCCTATCTTGCACGCACTTCGCAGCCGTTTTCAGATCCCTGACTCCCTCGACGGCAGGCGAAGTCCCTGTATTCGGAAGGAACCAACCCCCGTGAACGGATTGCGACGCTCCGCGCTGTGCGCGGCTGCCGTCTCGGTCACGCTGCTGTCCGGCGTGACGACGACGGCGTCCGCCGCGCCCGCGGCGTCTCCCGGCGCCGACCCCTCGGCGCTGGCCGCCCAATCTGGTGATGCCCGCCCGTACGAGCGGCTGATCGTCGGCTACAAGTCCACCGCCACCGAGGCGCAGTCCGACACCGCCGCCGCGCGGGACGCGAAGGCCAAGGGCGACAAGGTGGGCCGGGACCTCAACCTCCAGCGCCGCCTCGGTACCGGCGCCGCCGTGGTCGACCTCGGCGGCACGGTCGACGGCACGGCCGCGGCCCGGACCATCGAGGAGTTCAAGGCCGACCCCGACGTGGCCTACGTCGAGCCGGACCTGATGATGCAGCCGCTGGCGGACCCGAACGACACCGACTACGCCAAGCAGTGGGACCTGTTCGAGGCCACCGCGGGCATGAACGTGCCCGCCGCGTGGGACAGGGCCACCGGCCAGGGCGTCACCGTCGCGGTCATCGACACCGGCTACGTCGCGCACTCCGACCTGGCGAGCAAGGTCGTGGCGGGCTACGACTTCGTCACCGACGCGGCACGGGCGCGTGACGGCAACGGCCGTGACTCGAACCCTGCCGACAACGGCGACTGGATGAAGACCGGCGACTGCGGCACGGACTCGGCGGGCAACCCGGTGCCGCCGCAGGACCGCAACTCCAGCTGGCACGGCACGCACGTGGCGGGCACCATCGGCGCGTCCACCAACAACGGCAAGGGCATCGCGGGCATCGCCGCCGACGCGAAGATCCAGCCGATCCGGGTGCTCGCCCAGTGCGGCGGCAGCACCTCGGACATCGCCGACGCCATCGTGTGGGCCTCGGGCGGCACGGTGTCCGGTGTACCGGCCAACGCCACCCCGGCCAAGGTCATCAACATGAGCCTGGGCGGCCAGTCCGCCTGCTCCTCGACCTACCAGAACGCGATCAACTCGGCCGTCGGCCGCGGCACGGCAGTCGTCGTGGCGGCGGGCAACTCCAACGCCGACATCTCCGGCTTCACCCCGGCGAGCTGCAACAACGTGATCGCGGTCGCGGCGAGCAGCCGTGAGGGCAACCGAGCGTACTACTCGAACTACGGCACCAAGGTCGACATCACCGCACCGGGCGGCGAGACCCGGCGCGGCACCGACACGCCGGGCACGATCACCACGCCGCAGAACGGCATCCTCTCCACGGTGAACGCGGGCGCCACCACGCCGGGCGCCGAGAGCTACGCGCCGTACCAGGGCACCAGCATGGCCGCGCCGCACATCGCCGGCCTGGCCGCGCTGCTGGCGCAGGCCAACGCGAGCCTGACCCCGGCGCAGATCGAGACGCTGATCAAGAACAACGCCCGACCGCTCGCCGGCACCTGCACCGGCGGCTGCGGCGCGGGGCTGGCGGACGCGGCGAAGACCGTCACCGCGGCCGGCGGCGGCACCACCCCGCCGCCCACCGGCACGTTCCAGAACGCGACGGACGTGCGGATCACGGACCTGGGCACGGTGACGTCCCCGATCGCCGTGACGGGCCGGACCGGCAACGCGCCGTCCACGCTGAAGGTCGGCGTCGACATCAAGCACACCTACCGCGGTGACCTGGTCATCGACCTGGTCGCCCCGGACGGGTCGGCGTACCGGCTGAAGAACTCGTCGTCGGGCGACTCCGCGGACAACGTGGTCGCCACCTACACCGTGAACGCCTCCACCGAGGTCGCGAACGGCACGTGGACGCTGAGGGTCCAGGACGCGTACTCGGGCGACACCGGCTACATCGACGTCTGGAACCTGACCTTCTGACCGACCGAGGGGTGTGCCCGGTCCCGCCTGCACGGGGCCGGGCACTTCGGTGTCACTGCCATGGTGCCCACCTCGCCCGCGACGCCGGAGGCGGCGCAATTCAACACCGCACATGTGCGGTCCCGCGCCCGTCCGGTCCGCAAATCTGGGGGCACGACCCCCATGTGCGGCACGGCGCGCCCGTGACACGTTGTGCGGCGTGTTCCCGTCCGCCGTAGACCGGCAACCAGCCACCTGGTGGCTCAGCGGTGTGCGCGGGAAACCCCGGGAGCTGGTCGTCCCCCGTGGACGGCCCTCATGGGCCGCGTTCGTGGAACGCGCCACCGCGACCGCGGCCCATGCTGACTTCACCGACGGCAGCTGGGACGAGGCGTTCGCGTCCGTCCTGCGGCCGCTGGTGTGCGCGGCGGTGGACCGCGACCCCCGGCTGGACGCCGATTTCGCCCGCGCGCTGGGCAAGCGGCTGGCCCGGATCGCGGCCCGCACCCTCGTGCTGGAGCTGAACCTGGAACGGGTCGGCGGGCGGCTCGCCGGCGACACACCGCAGGAGCGGTTCGCCGACTTCGTCCGGCACGTCGACCTGCCCACGCTGTTCGGCCGCTACCCGGTGCTGGCCCGGCTGCTCGGCCAGGCGTGCCTGCACGCGGTCGAGGCGCAGCGCGAACTGCTGGACCGGTTCGCGCTCGACCGGCCGGAGATCGTGCGGGTCCTGCTCGACGGCCGCGACCCCGGCCCGTTGGCGCACGTGGAGTCCGCTCGGGGCGACCTGCACGCGCGCGGCCGTTCGGTGGCCGTGCTGACGTTCGCCGACGGCCGCCGGGTCGTCTACAAGCCGCGGCCGGTGGCGCTGCACCGGGCGTTCGACGACCTGCTGACGTGGTTCGACGGGCACACCGGTCTCGGCCTGCGGTTACCGCGCGCGATCACCCGGCCCGGCCACGGGTGGCTGGAGTTCGTGGAGCACGCACCGTGCGCGGACGTCACCGAGGTCGGCCGGTTCTACCACCGGTTGGGCGCGCTGATCGCGCTGCTGTACGCGGTGGACGGCACGGACATGCACTACGAGAACCTGATCGCGGCGGGCGACCAGCCGGTGCTGATCGACGTGGAGACGTTGTTCCACCCGACGGTCGGCATCCCGGAGGACCCGGCGGTCAAGGCACTGGCCCGGTCCGTGCACCGCACCGCCGTGCTGCCGCGCGTGCTGCTGGGCGAGCACGGCGCGCTGGACATCGGCGGCATGGGCGGCGACCACGGCGACCGGTTGCCGGCCGACGGCGTGGCGTGGCTGCACCCCGGCACCGACCGGATGCGGCTGGTGCGCAAGCCCGCGCCGATGCCGCCAGCGCACAACCGCCCCGTGGTGGACGGCCGGGAAGCCGAGCCCGCCGACTACCAGGGCGCGCTGCTGGCCGGGTTCCGGGTCGGCTACGACGCGCTGTACGACCACCGCGCCGAACTGCTCGGCCCGGACGGACCGCGGTCGGACGGGATTCTGGCCGGGTTCGCCGACCTGCCGGTGCGGTTCGTGCCGCGGATGACCCAGCTGTACGCGACGTTGCTGGACGAGTCGACGCACCCGGACGCGCTGCGCGGCGCGGCGGCCCGCCAGGACGCGCTGGACCTGCTGTGGGACGAGTCGCCGGACGAGGACGTGCTGCGCGCGCTGGTGCCGCACGAGATGAGCGACCTGTGGGCGGGTGACGTGCCGCTGTTCACCACCCGGCCCGGCAGCCGCGATGTCTGGACGTCCACCGGCGAACGCCTGCCCGACCTGCTGCCGGTATCCGGTCTGGACGCGGTCGCGGCCAAGATCGCGGCGCTGGACGAGGTGGACAAGCACGACCAGCAGTGGCTGATCAGCGCCGGCCTGGCGAGCCGGCCGCGCCCGGTGGACCACCGCACCGGCCGGGGCGTGACCGCGCCGCTGGAGGCGGGCGTCCCGGACCCGCAACGCCTGCTGGTGGCCGCGTGCGGTATCGCCGACGAGGTGCTCGCGCACGCCACCGCCGCCGACGGCCGGGTCAACTGGGTCGGCCTGGAGCTGGTGGACGACCGACACTGGGCGGTCGCCGCGATGGGCGCGGGACTGTCCAACGGCTACACCGGCGTGGCGTTGTTCCTGGCGCAGTTGGGCAAGCTCACCGGCGCGGCCCGCTACACCGACTACGCCCGCGAAGCGCTCGCCCCGATACCCGGCCTGCTGGCGGCGTTCGCCGAGGACGCCGAGTTGGCCGTCGCCGTGGGCAGCGGCGCGTTCCACGGCATGGGCGGCATCTGCTACGCGTTGGCCCGGCTGGCGAACCTGCTGGACGACGCGGAGATCCGCGGCTGGCTGCGGACCGCGGTGGACATCGCCGCCGCCGTGGAGACGATCGGCGAGGACCCGGCCAACCTGGTGGAGGGTTGGGCGGGCGGACTGGCCGCGATGCTGGCGGTGCGGGCGGAGAGCGGCCTGCCCGCCGCCCGGACGCTGGCCCGCGCCTACGCCGACCGGCTGTTGACCGCCTCCCCCGGCGGCGACGGTTTCGCCCGCGGTCGTGCGGGCGTCGGCTGGGCGCTGCTGCGCTACGCGCGCACCGGCGGCGACCGGCGTCACGGCGTGGCCGGTCGCGCGAACCTGCGCGCCGACCACGCGCTGCGGCAACGTCTGCTCGACGTGGCCGAAGCGGATCACAGTTGGTGTTCCGGGTTGTCCGGCGCGGTACTCGCGCACTCGGCCCACCCTGACCAACCGGTCGACGCGTACACCCTGCACCTCGACCGGTGTCTGAACGCCTTGGCGGTGCACGAGCCACTGCGAGACCTGAGCCTGTGCCACGGTGAGCTGGGCGTGGTCGAAGCCCTGACCGTCCTCGCGGAACGCGGGCACGGTCTGGCACCGGCCATGCTGACCCGGCGCGCCGGACTCGTCCTCGGCGCGCTGGACCAGTACGGAGCGCGATGCGGAACCCCCGGGGGCGTGCCCTCGGCCGGTCTGCTCACCGGGCTCTCGGGAATCGGATACGGCTTGCTCCGCCTCGGTTTCGCCGAGCAGGTCCCCTCCGCACTCCTGCTCGAATCCCTGCACGATCCCTACACCCGCGAGGAGAACCCCCGATGAGCGACGCCAACCACGACGAGGTCACCACCTGGAGCGAGGACCAGGACGGCGACCACCCCGCCGGGGAGATGGCGCTGTCCCGCAAGACGAAGACCGGCGCCCGCGCGCGTGCGCTGGCCGGTCTGACCCTGGCCGTCGGCGCGTACGCGGTCGTCGCCGCGGGTCTCGCCGACAGCACCTCGGTCAGCGCGCCGGTCATCAGCTAGTCGGTCACCACGCGGCCGGACTGCCCGCCCACCACTGGGGGTGCGGGCAGTTTGGCATGTGCTGGTAAGGGTTGACTAAGGTCGGCTCATGCACACCCGCGCGCCGGTCGTGGTCGGCCGCGACGACGAACTCCGCGTTCTCGACCGGGCGCTGGCCGACGCCGCCGCCAGGCGTGGCCGCGCGGTGTTCCTCGTCGGCGAGCCGGGCATCGGCAAGACCCGGCTGGCGCGGGTGACCGCCGCCGCCGCGTTCGACCGCGGTATGCGGGTGCTGCGCGGGCGTGGCAGCACGATCGGGCCGATGGTGCCGTTCCGGCCGCTGGCCGAGGCGCTGATGTCGTTGCTGCGCGGCGGCGACGGGCCGGACCTGCGCGAACTGGGCCCGTACCAGCCGGCGCTGGGCAGGCTGGTGCCCGAGTGGGGACCGGCGGTCGGCGGCGACGCGCGCAACGCGCACTCCGTGGTGGTGCTGGCCGAGGCGGTGCTGCGGCTGCTGGCCGTGGTCGGCCGCGCGCAGCCGTGCCTGGTGGTGCTGGAGGACCTGCACGACGCGGACGTCGAGACGCTGGCCGTGATCGACTACCTGGTGGACAACCTGGACCAGGTGCCCGCCGCGCTGCTGGTCACCGCCCGCGCCGATCCCGGACCGACGCTGGACGTGGTCCGCCTTGCCGCGCAACGGGATGCGGGCGCGCTGCTCGAACTGCGCCGACTGGACGAGGCCCAGGTACGCCGGATGGTCGCCGCGTGCCTGGAGGTCGACGAGCCCGACGTGCCCGACGCGGTCACCGAACGGCTGTGGGCGGACAGCGCGGGCAACCCGTTCGTGGTCGAGGAGATGCTGCACGGCCTGGTCAACGGCGGTCTGCTGGTGCGCGGCCCGAACGGCTGGCAGGTGCTGGGCCAGCTGCGCATCGACGTGCCGACCGCGCTGGTGCGCGCGATCGCGCACCGCACCGACCGGCTCGGCCCGCAGGGGCGCGAACTGCTGTCCGTGGCCGCGGTGCTGGGTCACCGGTTCCCGTTGTCGGTGCTGCGCGAGGTGACCGGGCTGGACGACCGGGGCCTGCTGTCGCACCTGCACGCGGGCGTGGCCGCGCAGCTCGTGACGCCGGACGAGCCGGTGCCGGACTGGTACGCGTTCCGGCACCCGTTGACCGCCGAGGCGCTGCTGGCGCAACTGCCGCCACCGCACCGGGCCGAGCTGTGCCGGCGGACCGCGGACGCGGTGCAGGCGCTGCACCCCGGGCTGCCCGGCGAGTGGTGCCCGCTGGTGGCGTCACTGCGGTTGGACGCCGGGCAGACCGCCGAGGCGGGCACGTTGCTGGCGGAGGCGGGGCGGCGGGCGTTGGCCGACGGCGCGGCCGGGTCCGCGGTGCGGCTGCTGGACCACGCGCACCGGTTGCTGGCCAGCCAGGTGGACGTGTCGATCCGGGCCGACGTGCTGGACTCGCTGCTGCCCGCGCTGGCCGAGGCGGGCCGGCCGGAGCGGGCGTTCGCGCTGGTGGACGCGGTGAACGAGCTGAGCGCCGCCGGGTTGAGCCGGGTGCGGCGGGCCGAGCTGCACACCAAGCTCGCGCAGGTGGCCAACACCACGGGCCAGTGGGACGCGGGCATGGTGCACGTGGACACGGCGCGCGCGCTGCTCGGGTCCGAGGCCACGGACGAGCACAACGCGTGGCTCGACGCCGTGGCCGCGAACCTGACGCTGAACGTGCCGGGGCCGGACCGGATCGCGTCGGCCGAGATGTTGGCCCGGCGGGCCGCCGACGCGGCGCGGCGCGTGCCGCTGCCCGAGGTCGGCTGCGAGACGTGGCAACTGCTGGGCGTGCTGGCGCGCGACCGCGACCTCGGTGAGGCGACGGACTGCTTCAACCGGGCCCGCGAGTTGGCCGAGGAGCACGGTTTGCCCATCCAGCGCGTGTACGCGGTGGTGCGGCTGGCCGGGCTGGACTGGCTGGCCGACGGGTCGTCGACGGAACTGGCCGAGGCGCGGGAGGAGGCGTTGCGGGTCGGCGCGATCACCGTGGCGTACAACGTCGACGCGATCCTCGGGCTGGACGCGGTGCTGCGCGGGCAGTACGCCGTCGCGTCGGAGAAGCTGGCGCGGTGCGGCGAGGGCACGCGGCGGTTGCAGCTCAAGAACATGTCGCTGTACGTGCTGATGGCGCAGGCGACCGCGGCGGCGCACCAGGGACGTCGGTCCGAACTGGACAGTGCGCTGGCCGAGTTCGACGCGTTGGGCGGCGTCGGTTCGCAGGAACGGCCGCTGTGCTTCGGGTTGGCGCGGGCGTTCTGCGCGCTGCTGGAGGAGGACCGCGCGCTGGCCGCGCAGGACGTGGCGCGGGCGAGCGCGTACGAGGCGGAGACGCCGACGGTGTTCCACCTGTCCGGGATGCACGGGCTGCGGTTGCTGCTCGGCGCGTTGTCCGGTGACGTCGACCTGGACGTGTACCGGTCCGTGACGCGGTACGCGGCGGCCGGGATGCGGTGGAACCGGGTGTTCGGCCAGTTCGCGCACGCCGTGCTGCTGGGTCGGGAGGGCCGGGAGGCCGAGGCGGCGCACGCGGTGCGCATGGCCCGTGAGGCGGCGGCCATCTACCCGTTGGCCCGGTACCTGGGGTTGCGGCTGGTGGCCGAGGCTGCGGTGGCCGACGGGTGGGGCGAGCCGGTGATGTGGCTGCGCGGCGCCGAGGAGTACTTCCACCAGGCCGGGCAGCCGGCCGTGGCCAGCGCGTGCCGGGGCCTGCTGCGGCAGGTGGGCGCGTCGGTGCCGCAGCGGCGGACCGGGTCCGAGCAGGTGCCCCACGAGCTGCGGGCGCTGGGCGTGACCGTGCGCGAGTTCGAGGTGTTCCAGCTGTTGGCGGGGCGGCTGGGGAACAAGGCGATCGCCACCCGGCTGCACATCTCGCCGCGGACGGTGGAGAAGCACGTGGCCAGCCTGATCACCAAGACCGCGCAGCCGGACCGGGAGTCGCTGAGCTCGTTCGCCGCGCGACTGGGACCCGCCGACCGGCCCTAGTGACGTGGTGCCAGGTCCGCTACACCTGGTGCGGTGAGGATTCTGTTGGCAGTGGCGCTGATGATGGTCCTGGGCGGCGGGGTGGCGCAGGCCGCGCCTCCGGACGCGACCCCCGGCCCGTGCGGCTACCAGGTTACGCCGGACGAACCGGCGGCCCGCCCGGTCCCGCTCCCTCCCGACCCCCGGCACACGCCGGACCGCGGCCACCCCGAGGTGCTGCTGAAGACCAACCAGGGACCCGTCCCGCTCGTGCTGGACCGCGCGCAGGCGCCGTGCACCGTCCAGAGCTTCCTGCACCTGGTGCGGAAGAAGTTCTACGACGACACGACGTGCCACCGGCTGACGGCGTACCCGACGTTGAAGGTCCTCCAGTGCGGCGACCCGTCGAACACCGGCGAGGGCGGACCGGGCTACCGGTACAAGGACGAGCTGCCGACCGACCTGGCCCCGGCCCCGAACGACCCGACCGGCCTGCGCCGCATCTACCCGCGCGGCACCCTGGCCATGGCCAACGCGGGCCCCGACACCAACGGCAGCCAGTTCTTCCTGGTCACCTCGGACTCGGTGCTGCGCCCCAACTACACCGTCTTCGGCCGCATCTCCGCCGCCGGCCTCGCCACCCTGGACAAGGTCGCGGCCGGTGGGATCGTGCCGAACCCGGACAGCGAGGTGGACGGCCGCCCCGCCCTGACCACGGACATCCAGCGCGCCAAGCGCACCTGCTGACCTGCTGGTCTGTTGACGGGGATCAGGACACCGGCGCCGTCACGCGGATGTCGGCGTTCCAGTCGGTGAAGCGGTGCAGGGTGCGCTGGAAGACGTTGTCCTCCAACGTCTTCAGCACCTGCTCCACCCGCACCGGCAGATCACCCGGACCCACCCACACGGTGGCGGACGCGGTGAAGCCGGACTGGTACGCGGCGAGCAGTTGGTTGCGCCGGGTGGTGTCCGGGGTCCGTTCGGCTTGCAGCCGCAGGTCGACGAGCATGGTGTACCGACGCGTCGGCACGCCGTCGAGCTCCTCGTCGCCCTTCTCCACGACCAGGCTCCCGGCGAGGGACTTCACCACCGCCGCCGGGTCCACCTCGTCCGGCAGGCCGGCCACCGTGGTGTCCGCCCGAACGGGCGCGCGGTCGGCCGTGTCGAGCCTGGTCCACGAGCCGCCGTCGGTCCGGGAGTAGCCGGCGTCCGGCAGCACCACCACGTCGGTGGACGAGTCCTGCCGCAACGACACCAGCCGGCCCTCACGGGCGCGCAGCAGGCCGCCGTCGAGCGTCACGCGCAGCCCGGACATGGTGGTCTCGGTGTCGAACCGGACGGATCTCTGCTCGTCGGCACGGGCGGCCACGGTGGTGATCAGCGTCGCGCTGTCGTCGAAGACCGGGCCGAGGGTCGCTGTCGGCAGGGCTGTCCGCTCCGCGCAGCCGGCCAGCCCCACCGCGGCCAGCACCAACGCGACGACGGACCTGCGCATGACTCCCCCTACGGACGGTGAACACCGCCATCCTCCCGCACCCCCGGTCGACAAGGAGTACGAACCCCCAAAGTGCCTGGGCTACCGTCAGGCCATGCCCTACGTGCTCTCGATCAACATCGGCTCGCGCGTCGAGTTCGACCAGGCCGCCGTCGGCCACACCGGCATCGGCAAGCGCCCCGTGGACGGGCCCGTGGACGTCCGCGCTCCCGGTCCGGCCGGCACCGGTGGCAGCGGGGTCGTCGGCGACCACGTCTCCGACCTGCGCAATCACGGCGGTGACGACCAGGCCGTTTACGCCTACGCGCGGGAAGAGCTGGACGAGTGGTCGGTGGACCTGGGCCGCGATCTGCGGCCCGGACTGTTCGGGGAGAACCTGACCACGGTGGGCATCGACGTGTCGGGCGCGCTCGTCGGCGAACGCTGGCGGATCGGCGGGCTGCTGCTTCAGGCGACGGTCCCGCGCGTCCCGTGCCGGACGTTCGCCGGCGTGATGGAGGAACGCGGGTGGGTGAAAACGTTCACCCGACGGGCGCTGCCGGGCGCGTACTTCCGGGTCCTGGAGCCGGGGACGATCACGGCGGGTGACGAGATCACGATCGAGCACCGGCCGGACCACGGTGTGACGATGGCGCGCGCGTTCCGCGCCCTGACGCTGGAGCCCGAGTTGCTACCGGGCTTGCTCGCGGCCGGTGACGACCTGACCGAGGAGCTGCGACGCCGGGTCGAACGGCGGGCGTTCGACCCGGCGTAGCGGGCGCTCAGCCCAGTGCGGACAGCTTCTCGAACTCCTCGTCGGTCAGCTCGATCTGCGCGGCGGCGACGTTCTCCTCCAGGTGCGCGATCGACGACGTGCCGGGGATGGGCAGCACGACCGGCGACTTGCGGAGCAGCCACGCCAGCGCGAGCTGTGCGGGCGTGGCGCCGTGCTCCTGGGCCGCCGCGTCGAGCACGCCGCCCGGACGGGCCAGGTCGCCGGTCGCCACCGGGTACCACGGGATGAACGCGATGCCCTGCTCGGTGGTGTGCTCCAGCACGGCCTCGTGCTGGCGGGTGGCCAGGTTGTACAGGTTCTGCACGCTGGCGATCGGTGCGACCGCCTGGGCGGCCTTGAGCTGGTCGACGTCCACCTCGGACAGCCCGATGTGCCGGATCTTGCCCTCGTCCTGGAGCTTCTTCAGCTCACCGATCTGGTCCTCCAGCGCCACCTCCGGGTCGATGCGGTGCAACTGGTAGAGGTCGATGCGCTCGACGCCGAGCCGGACCAGGCTGGTCTCCACGGCCTGCCGCAGGTAGGCGGGCTTGCCGAGGGGAACCCACGCGCCCGGGCCGGGGCGCAGCAGCCCGCCCTTGGTCGCGATGACCAGGTCGTCCGCGTACGGGTGCAGCGCCTGCCGGATCAGCTCCTCGTTGATGTGCGGGCCGTAGGAGTCCGCGGTGTCGATGAGGTTGACGCCCAACTCCACCACGCGGCGCAACACGGCGATCGCGTTGTCGCGATCCGCCGGGTAGCCCCAGACGCCCTCACCGGCGAGCTGCATCGCGCCGTAGCCGAGGCGGTTGACGGTCAGGTCTCCACCCAGCGAAAAGGTCTCAGACAACTCTGGTGCTCCTCGAAACTCGATAGGGAACGGTCCTTCCCTTCGGGCAACCCGACGGAGTGCGTCGGTTGTTCCCATTCGGCGGAACAAGATCGACCGACGTCCACATCGCGGACTTCGTGAATACCTTTCGCGTTTCTACCGCTTGGCCACCAGCGTCAGCACGTCGTACTTGGCCACCGACTCACCCTTCTGGTTGACCAGGTCCGCGTCCCACCGGACCTCGCCGTACTCCTGGTCCTCGCGCGGCGTGATCTGCTTCGCGGTCAACGTCACGGTCAGCTCGTCACCGGGGAACGTGGGCGTGAGGAACCGCAGGTTGTCCAGGCCGTAGTTGGCCAGCACCGGCCCCGGCTCGGGCGAGACGAACAGGCCCGCCGCGAACGACACGACCAGGTAGCCGTGCGCGACCCGGCCGCCGAAGAACGGGTTCGCCGCCGCGGCCTCCTCGTCCATGTGCGCGTAGAACGTGTCGCCGGTGAACTCCGCGAAGTGCTCGATGTCCTCCAGCGTCACCGTCCGCGGCCCGGCGACGACCGTGTCGCCGATCCTCAGCTCCCGCAACGACTTGCGGAACGGGTGCACGTCGGACTCGGTGCGCGGCGCGCCCGCGACCCACCGTCCGGTGACCGCGCCGAGCACCCTCGGACTGGCCTGGACGGCCGTGCGCTGCATGTGGTGCAGCACGCCGCGGATACCGCCCATCTCCTCGCCGCCGCCCGCGCGACCCGGTCCGCCGTGGACCAGCGCCGGGAGCGGCGAGCCGTGGCCGGTGGACTCCTTGGCGTCGTCGCGGTCCAGCACCAGGATCCGGCCGTGCCACGGGGACACGCCCAGCACGACGTCACGCGCGAAGTCCGCGTCGTAGGTGACGACCGAGCCGACCAGGCTGCCCGCACCCCGTGCGGCCAGTTCGATCGCGTGCTCGGCGTCGCGGTAGGCCATCAACGTGGACACCGGCCCGAACGCCTCCACCTGGTGCGGCTGGGCGTGGTCCGGGTCGGCCTTGAGCAGCACCGGCGACAGGAACGCGCCGCGCTCGGCGTCGGCGTCCACCACGTCGACGTGGTCGGGCGAGCCGTAGACGATCTCGCCGACCTCCAGCAGCGCCTTCAGCGACCGCCGGACCTCCTCGCGCTGCTCCAGCCCGGCCAGCGCGCCCATCCGCACGCTCTCGTTGGCCGGGTTGCCGATCACGACCTTCGCCAGCCGCGCGTTCGCGGCGTCCGCGACGGCGTCCACAAGGGACGCGGGGACCAGGGCGCGCCGGATCGCGGTGCACTTCTGGCCCGCCTTGGCGGTCATCTCACCGACGAGCTGCTTGACGAACAGGTCGAACTCGGGCGTGCCCTCGACCGCGTCCGGGCCGAGGATCGAGCAGTTCAGCGAGTCCGCCTCGGCGTTGAAGCGCACGCTGTTGCGGATCACGGTCGGGTGGGTGCGCAGCACCTGGGCGGTGGACGCCGAGCCGGTGAAGCCGACCAGGTCCTGCTCGGTCAGGTGGTCGAGCAGGTCGCCCGCGCTGCCGGTGACCAGTTGCAGCGAGCCTTCCGGCAGCAGGTCGGCTTCGAGCATCAGCTCGACCAGCTTCTCGGTGATGTAGGCGGTCTGCGAGGCGGGCTTGATCAGCGACGGCACGCCCGCGATGAACGCGGGGGCGAACTTCTCCAGCGGGCCCCACATGGGGAAGTTGAAGGCGTTGATCTGCACCGCGACGCCGCGCAGCGGGGTGGCGACGTGCTGGCCGACGAACGTGCCGCCGCGGCTCAGCGGCTCGACCGCGCCGTCCACGTAGAAGGTGTCGTTGGGCAGCTCGCGCTTGGCCTTGCTCGCGTAGCCGAACAGCACGCCGATGCCGCCGTCCACGTCGATCAGCGAGTCCGTCCTGGTCGCACCCGATCGGGCGGACAGGGCGTACAGCTCGTCGCGGTGTTCCCGCAGGTACGAGGCCAGTGCCTTGAGCAGGCCCGCGCGCTGGTGGAACGTCAGCTCCCGCAGCGCCGGTCCGCCGACGCGCCGGCCGTGGTCCAGGGCCGCCGCCATGTCGATCCCCTGCGACGAGATCCGGGCGATCTCCTCGCCGGTCACCGCGTCGTGCAGCGGCGCGCCCTCGGCGGATGAGGCGTGCCAACGACCGGACACGTAGCTGCGCAGCATGGCCATCGGGTGTCGACCTCCTTGTCGGGCCGGTGGGTCTCGCCGGCACGACCGACAGTAAAGCCTCCGCGCTTTCGTCGTGACTTGATTAAGCCGTGCAATACCTTCAGCCAACCAGAAGTGGACCATCGCGGCGTGACACGCCGAGGCAGGCGTGACGCGCATGCTCACGCCCGCCTCCTGTTCGAGACCTACGACACCCGCGGACCGGAATGTCGCGTCCCGGACCGCCGTTGACCTTGTCGTGAGGCTTTCCGTGCTGGACCGGTCGCGGGTGCGCGCCGGCCACGGCCACCCCGAGGCACTGCGCGACACGGTGGCGTTCGCCCGCCAGGCCGAACAACTCGGCTACCACCGCTTCTGGGTGTCCGAGCACCACGGCGTGCCGGGCGTGGCCGGCTCCGCCCCGACCGTGCTGGCCGCAGCCGTGGCCGCCGCGACGTCCACGATCAGGGTCGGCACCGGTGGCGTGATGCTGCCCAACCACCAGCCACTGGTCGTGGCCGAGCAGTTCGGCGTACTGGAATCGCTGTTCCCGGGCCGGATCGACATGGGCCTGGGACGTTCGGTCGGCTTCATCGAGGCGGTCCGCAAGGCACTGGGCCACGACAAGGAGGACGCGGCCGAGTTCGGCCCGAGGCTCGCCGAACTGCTGGGCTACTTCACCGGCACCCAGGCGGTGCGCGGCTACCCGGCCGACGGCCTGCGGGTGGCCCCGTTCGTGCTGGCCACCGGCGCCGGAGCCCGCGTTGCCGCGGCCCACGGCGTCCCGCTGGTCATCGGCGCGTTCCGCGGCGAGGACGCCATGATCGACGCCATCACCGCCTACCGGACCGCGTTCCGCCCCTCGACGTGGGCGGCGGACCCGTACGTGGTGATCTCCTCGACCGTCGCCGTCGCGGACACCACCGAGGACGCCTGGCGACTCCTGCTGCCGGAGGCGTGGGCGATGGCGTACTCGCGCACGAGAGGCGAGTTCCCGCCGCTCAGCGCGCCGGACGACATCCTCGCCCACCCCATGACCGACCGTGAACGCACGCTGTTCGAGCAGTCGTTGCAGGGCCACGTCCACGGCACACCGCCGGAAGTCGCCAAGGCCCTCGACGCCCTGGTCGACCGCACCGGCGCCGACGAGGTCCTGGTCACGACCAGCACCCACGACCGGGGCGCGATGCTCGACTCCTACCGCCTACTGGCCGGGCTGTACCTGTAGCCCGGCGCGCCCGACCTGCGCGTGCCCGACCTGCGCGTGCCCGACCTGCGCGTGCTCGGCCAACTCGACCTCGATGAACGCGCCGATCATCGCCCGCCAGACCGCCTCCGCGACCGAGGGCTCCAACCCGGCGTCCCGCGCCCGCTCCCGCACCGAGGCGATCACCTGCTCGACCCGGTCCGACGCCCGGACCGCCCGGTCGTCCGACTTGAACGACGCGGCGGCCCGCACCAGACCCTGCCGTTGCGCCCGCAGGCGCACCAGCTCCGAGTCGATCACGTCGATACGCGCGCGGACCTCGGCCGGCGATGCCGGTGCGGATGATGCGGAATCGGACACATCCCCATCATCCACGCCCCGCGCACCCGTGGTTCAGTGGTCGCGTTGCTGCTCGGCCAGGAAGCGCTCGAACTCCGCGCCGATCTCGTCCGCGCTGGGCAACGGCTGGTCCTCGGCCACCAGCAGGTTCTCCGAGGACTCGGCGAACGCGTCGTACTGCCGCTCCAGCGCCTCGACCACCTGCGCGACCTCCGACGACTCCGCCACCTGACGGGCGATCTCCGCGTCCGTCTGACGGGCGGCCTCGCTCAGCGCGGCGGCCTGGACGACCAGGCCCGTCGACTTCGTCAACGCCTGGAGCAGACCCATCGCGGCCGCCGGATAGCTGCCCTGCGCGAGGTAGTGCGGCACGTACGCGGCCAGACCCATGGCGTCGTGACCGGCCTGCCCGAGCCGCAGCTCCAGCAGCGCCGACAGGTTGCCCGGCACCTGCACCCGACTGAACGGCGAGCCCTCCATGATCAGCTCGGGCCTGGTCGCGTGCGAGATCACCGACAGCTTCCGGGTGTGCGGCACGCCCATCGGGATGCCGTGGAAACTGATGGCGAGCCGCAGCTCCCACCGCTCGACCAGCGACTGCACCGCCGCGGCCACCGCCTCCCACCGGCGATCCGGCTCCGGGCCGGTCATCAGCAGGAACGGGGCGCCCACCGCGTCGTGCAGCAGGTGGACCACCAGCTCGGGCGCGTCGTAGTCCTCCCACCGGTCGGTGGCGTAGGTCATCGTCGGCCGCCGGGCGCGGTAGTCGATCAGGTCGTCGATGTCGAACCGGGCGATCACGCGGTGCTCGTGCACCTCCAGCAGGTGCGCGACCAGCAGCGATCCCGCCGCGCCGGCGTCCATGAAGCCGTCGAAGTGGTGCAACAGCACCGCTCCGGTCAGGTCCGGGACGTCGGAGTCGACCTCGAACAGATCCTCCGGGTCCAGCGCCACCTCGTGCCTCCCCAAGTGCTCACATGCCGGTTCTCCTTTCCGTCAACGTCGAACGACCACTGATCCATTCCCCGATCCCGTCGAGCATCCGGGCCAGGCCGAATTCGAAGAGCGTGTCCAGCCCCATGTCCAGTTCGGTGCCCGCCGCCTGGCTGAAGATCGGGAACCTGCGGCTGGCGGCGATGTCCAGCAGGGCCGGCGCCTGCTGGTCCACCCACTCGTCACCGGTGATCCCGGTGTGCCGCCGCTGCTCGACTTCGGGCTCGATGTTGACCGCGACACCTCGCACGAAGCCGAACACCGTCACCGCGGCGTGCATCCTCTCCTCCAGACTCAGCCCCTTCCCGTCGAGTGCGCTCAGCACCCACTCGGTGTGCGCAACCGCGCTGGGCAGCAGTTGCGGCCTGGTCATCGACATCGCCGGAGCCAGCCAGCGCGGCGTTCTGCGTGTCGCCGATGGCGGGCAACGGCACGAGCATGGCGTTGGTCGGCGCGTACGTCCTCGCGGACGAGTTGGCCACCGCGCCCGACCACCACACCGCGTTCAGACGTTATGAGGAGCAGATGCGCGAGTACGTGGCGCGGTGCCAGAAGTTCGCGCTGGGCGGAGTCGACAGCATGATGCCGAAGTCGCGGATGTTCATCCGCATGCGCGATTTCACCCTGCGCGTCGTGCCGCGCATCCCGGGCGCGATGAGGTTGTTCGGCGATCTGCAGAAGATCTCGAACACGGTGTCGCTGAAGGACTAGCTGCCCCGAAGCTTGACCTCCAGCTGACTACAGGTCGTACGTTCCAGGCATGGACATGGAAACCACCGCCTGGATGGCGCTGTACCACGCGTCGAACGCACAGGACGACAAGCGGCCGTTCTCCGTCGCCGTCCTCCGCCGCATCTGGGTGTTCGCCCGCCCGCACCGGGTGCGGCTCGCCCAGTACCTCGCGTTGAGCGTGGTCGTGGCGGTGCTGGCGGTGGCGACGCCGGTCCTCGCGGGCCGGATCGTGGACGCGATCGTCAACGGCTCGACGTCCGACGTGGTGCTCGGGCTCGCGGGCGTGATCGCGGGCATCGCGATCGTGGAGGCGGCGTTGGGCCTGATGACGCGGTGGTTGTCGGCGAGGATCGGCGAGGACCTGATCCTGGACCTGCGGACCACGGTCTTCGACCACGTGCAGCGGATGCCCATCGCGTTCTTCACCCGCACCCGCACCGGGGCGCTGGTGAGCCGGCTCAACAACGACGTGATCGGCGCGCAGCGGGCGTTCAGCGACACGCTGTCCAGCGTGGTGGGCAACCTGGTCACGCTGGTGCTGACGCTGGTGGTGATGATCGGCCTGTCCTGGCAGATCACGCTGCTGGCGCTGGTGTTGCTGCCGGTGTTCGTGGTGCCGGCGCGGCGGATGGGGTCCCGGCTGGCGCGGCTGGAACGCGAAATGGCGAACCACAACGCGACGATGAGCACGCAGATGACCGAGCGGTTCTCGGCGCCGGGCGCGACGCTGGTGAAGCTGTTCGGCCGGCCCGCGCACGAGTCGTCGGAGTTCGCGAAGCGGGCGCGGCGGGTGCGGGACATCGGGGTGCGTGGAGCGATGGTGCAGACCGTGTTCCTCACCGCGCTGACGCTGGTCTCGGCGCTGGCGTTGGCGTTGGTGTACGGGCTGGGCGGGTTCTACGCGCTGCGCGGCGAGCTGGACCCGGGTTCGGTGGTGGCGCTGGCGTTGCTGCTGACCAGGCTGTACGCCCCGCTCACGGCGCTGGCCAGCGCTCGGGTCGAGGTGATGAGCGCGCTGGTGAGCTTCGAGCGGGTCTTCGAGGTGCTCGACCTGAAGCCGTTGATCACCGAGAAGCCCGGTGCGGTGTCGGTGCCGGACGGGCCGGTGTCGGTGGAGTTCGAGAACGTCCGGTTCGCCTACCCGTCCGCGGACAAGGTGTCCCTGGCGTCGTTGGAAGAGGTCGCGGTGCTGGACAGCCGCGGTGGGGTGGAGGTGCTGCACGACATCTCGTTCCGGGCCGAACCGGGCCAGGTGGTGGCGTTGGTCGGATCGTCGGGCGCGGGCAAGTCCACCATCGCCTCGCTGGTGCCCCGGCTGTACGACGTGGACTCGGGCGCCGTGCGTCTGTCCGGTGTCGATGTTCGGGAGGTGTCGGCGGACTCGATCCGCGGCGTGTTGGGCATGGTGACGCAGGACGGCCACCTGTTCCACGAGTCGATCCGGTCGAACCTGCTGCTCGCGCAGCCGTCGGCGACCGAGGAGGACCTGTGGGAGGTGCTGGGCCGGGCACGGCTGGCCGATCTGGTCGAGTCGCTGCCGGACGGGCTGGACACCGTGGTCGGTGAGCGCGGCTACCGGCTGTCCGGTGGTGAGCGGCAGCGGTTGACGATCGCCCGGCTGCTGCTGGCCAAGCCGCGCGTGGTGATCCTGGACGAGGCCACCGCGCACCTCGACTCCACGTCGGAGGCCGCGGTGCAGGCCGCGCTGGGTGAGGCGCTGGCCGGGCGGACGGCCGTGGTCATCGCGCACCGGCTGTCGACGATCCGGGCGGCCGACCTGATCCTGGTGGTCGAGGACGGTCGGGTGGTGGAACGCGGCACCCACACCGACCTGCTCGCCGCCGGCGGGCGTTACGAAGAGCTGTACCGCACCCAGTTCGCGGAGGCGGTACAAACGTCGTGACGCGCGGATCGGCGCACGACACAATCGTGGTCATGCGAACCATCGGGTTGCTCGGCGGGATGAGCTGGGAATCGTCCGCCGAGTACTACCGGCTGCTCAACGAGGAGACGCGGCGCCGGCTCGGCGGTCACCACTGCGCGCCCAGCCTGCTGCTGACGGTGGACTTCGCCGAGATCGAACAGTTGCAGCGGACCGGGCAGTGGGAACGGTCGGGCGAGCTGCTGGCCGAGGCCGCGCGCAAGCTGGAGGGCGCGGGCGCCGAGCTGGTGCTCTTGTGCACCAACACCATGCACAAGGTGGCCGACGCGATCACGGACGCCATCAAGGTGCCGTTCGTGCACATCGTGGACGCCACCGCGCAGAAGTCGACCGACTACCGCAAGGTCGGCTTGTTGGGCACCCGGTTCACCATGGAGCAGGACTTCTACCGGGACCGGATGCGCGAACACGGCATCGAGCTGGTCGTCCCGGACGAGCCGGACCGCACGCTCGTGCACGACGTGATCTACCAGGAGCTGACGAAGAACCGGGTGCAGCCCGCCTCCCGCGCCGCGTACCGGGACGTGATGGCACGCCTGGTGGAGCGCGGCGCGGAGGCGGTGATCCTGGGCTGCACGGAGATCACGTTGCTGGTCGACGAGTCCGACAGCACCGTGCCGCTGATCGACTCCACCCGCCTCCACGTGGAGACGGCCGTCGACCTGGCGCTGTCCTAAGCCTCGTCGCCGGGCGACAACGTGACGTCCGCGGTCGCCGAAGCGGGCCCGTGGAACGACCGCACCCGGTAGTAGAACGGCGTCTGCGGGATCAGGTCCGGGTGCTCGTAGGTGGTCCGGTCGGGCGGCGCGAACTCCAGGACCGTGTAGGCGCCGTCGGGTTCGTTGGCGTACTCGACGACCTGCCCCGCCGCCCCCGGCTCCGCCTGCCACACCAGGGAGACGTCGGTCGGCGAGGTCAACGTGGCGGTGAGCCGTTGGTGCTGCTCCTGGCCGCAGGCAACCAGGAGCAGCACCGACAGCGGGACGAGACGCCTCACTTGCGCCAGAACCGGATGCCGCTCCACACGACCGTGGCCGGGCCTTGACCGCTGTTCGTGCGGTAGGCGCCGAACTTGTCGTAGAAGCTGACGCCGGGGCTGGCGTAGGTCCACGGTCCGGATTCGACCTGGGCGTGCGCGACCGGCGAAGCCATCAGCAGCCCACCGGCGAGCACCGCTCCGACCAGGGCTCGGAGCGCTCTGGACATGCGTGCCTCCTCCGACTCCCGCGGTCGGCGGGAAGGTCAAGGCGGTGGCGCAGGCCACTGCAATTGGTCTGGACGACTCGGACAAGGACCACTCCGTCAGGGATCTCCCTGAGGCCGGGGACGTCTCCATGCGGCAGAGTGGACGGCATGGAGCTGACCCCGCGCGCCCTGTTCGGTCTGGCCAGGACCACCGTCGAGACCGCCGTGTCCGTGCCCGGCCGGGTGCTCGACCTGCTGGGCGCGGCCGAGGCCGTCGTCCGCCGCGCCGACGAGCTCGTCACCCGCACCGGCCGGGTGCTGGACGAGACCGAGGCGCTGGTCGGCCGGGCCAAGGCGGTCACCGCGGTGGCCGAGGGCGTGACGATCGACGTCGGCCACACCGCCCGCACGTCACGCGAGCTGCTGGACAGCTACGCGCCGATCGCGCGGAAGGCCCACCCGTTGGCGGAACGGTTCGTGGACGACCTGTCGCCGCACGAGGTGGACGCCGCCGTGCAGCTGGTGGACCAGCTCCCGGTGCTGACCAAGCACCTGATCGACGACGTGCTGCCGATCCTGGCCACGCTGGACCGCGTGGGGCCGGACATCCACCAGCTGCTGGAGGTCACCAACGACGTCCGACAGGCGATCCTGGGCATCCCCGGATTCGCGTTCATGCGCCGCCGTGGCGAGAACAAAGAAGACGACTAGAGCGCGTGCTGCTCCGGGCGCACGGAGAGCGCGCCGGACAGCCCGTATCCGCCCCGGGGGTGACCTCGCGGTCCTGGTCAGAAACGGAGGTCTACCAAGTAGTCGTAGCCGATCCGGGCCGTTGCGAGAGCGTCACGCGGTTGGTCGTTCTCGACGATGTACTCGGCCACGTTCGCCGCACGGAAGATGCGGGCGAAGTCGATCGTCCCGGTCCCCGGATCGGCGAACGACCCGTCGGCCGCACGGTCCTTCACGTGGAACTGCCGCACACGCGGGAAGTGGGCTCGGTACACCTCCACCGGGTCGACACCACCCGTCACGGCCCAGTACAGGTCCACCTCCAAGTGCACGTTGCGTCGCGTCGTCCCCGCCGTGATCACGTCGAACGGCCGAATGCCTTCCACCGGAACGAACTCGTGCGCGTGGTTGTGGTAGCCGAGGCTCAGGCCCGCGCGGCGCAGTTCCTCCCCCGCCGCCTCCAGCCGCATGGTGAAAGCCCGCCACTCGGCCAACGTCGCGTAGTTCACCCACGGCACCACGACGTATTTGTGGCCGAGTGTGCGTGCGTCGGCGATCACCCGGTCGAGATCACCGTCGATGCCGACGTGGCCGGAGGTCGCCCGCAACCCGCAACGCCGCAGCACGGCGGCGAATTCGGCGGCACCGCGGCCGTACGTGCCGGCCAGTTCGACCTTGCGGTAACCGATGTCGGCCAACGCCGACAGCACGGGCTCCGGGTCGTCGCCCATGATGCTCCGCAACGTGTACAGCTGGATGCTGATCGACTCCTTCGGCACCCGACGGCACAGGCGGTCGGCCGCCGACGCGGTGGCGGGCAGGGCGACGGCCGCGCCGGCGGCGAGAGTGGTGCTCAGGAACGTGCGGCGGGACGGCATGGCGACTCCTCGATCATCGGGACAGTCCTTGCCTGGACGGCGGAAGGTGGTGCGGTCGGGGGCTTCGCGGGTGGTAGGCGTCTGTGGTCCAGCTCACATGGTCGAGCGGACGCATTCTGTTCAGATTCGACCTAAGTTGGCAATACTTTCGCTGAGAATCGACAAAAGCCTTGCACGAACGGACGAAAGTGGTGCGGCCGACCGCCTGACCGCCAGTGGTCCACAATGGGCGGGTGGATGTGCTGCCGTGCGGGCATGCCGCGAACGCCGCCGAGGCCCGGGGCTGTGCGCACCTCGTGGTCGAGAGGCCCCCGGACCACTACGGGTGGTTCACCGGGGTCGGCTTGGCGTACGACCTGCTGTGCGGTGAGTGTTCCAAGGACGACGACCCGCGGTCGCACCTGATCGTCGTGTGCGTGGGGTGCGCGGACCGGGTGGACGACTACAGCGACCTGTTGGGCTGGTTCGGCCAGCCCGAGATCCGGCACCGCGACACCGAGCCGCACGGCATGTGGACGACGGCGGACTGCGCGGTCGAGCCGGTGAACGGCCGGTGCGTGGCGGCGTTGCCCGGCGGTTGGCTGGTGCTCACCGAGGCTGGTCTGGTCGAAATCGATCAGGCGGGGTCGCGGTTCGTCGCGCCCGTGTCGCTCGCCGTGGAACCTCCGGACCGCCTGCCCGCCGATCCGCCGCGCCCCGCGCTGCACACCTCACCGGACGGGCGGTACGCGGCGGTGGTGACCGACTTCGGCCGGTACGGCGTCGTGCTGGACCTCGTCACGGGCGCGCCGGTGCGGTCACTGGACCGGGGTGACTACCGCTACCGCCACGCGTCCTACCCGGTGGCGTTCCTCGAATCCGGCGCCGGCACGGTCGTCGTCACGGCGACGGACTGGAACCGCCTCGACGCGTTCGACCTCGCCTCCGGTCGGCTGCTCACCGAACGGGAGACGTCGTGGTCCGGTGACGGTCCCAAGCCCGAGCACTACCTGGACTACTTCCACGGCGCGCTGCTCACCGGGCCGTCGGGGCGTTGGCTGCTGGACGACGGGTGGGTCTGGAGCCCGTCCGGTATGCCGGTCGTGCACGACGTGGCGGCCTGGCTGGGCGGTGACGTGTACGCGACCGAGCACGGCCGGGGTCTGTCCGTCCGGGATTCGTGGGACCATCCGATGGCGTGGGTGGACGAGCACATCGCGGCGATCCAGCCGATCGGGCGGTACGACCAGCCCGCGGTGGCGGGGGTCGAGGTGTACGACGTCGTCGACGGACGGCGGGTCGGGGCGTTCGCCGGCCCGGCCGGGCGGATGTGGGGACACGACGGGCTGCTCTACGTCGTCACGGTGACAGGCCTGGAGATCTGGGACCCGGAGGACGGCGCGCGGACCGGAGTGGTCGCGGGTTTCACGCCGATCGCGCACAACCCGCGCACCGGGAGGTTCGCCGAACTGACGGGCGGTCGGCTCAGGACGTGGACCCCGGCGTCGTGACGGGCGGGATCGCGGTCGGCGAACATCATCACAGCGATCGGTGGCCGGTCGCCGGGTAGCGTCGGTGGCGTGGACTTCGAGGCGCGGGTCGCCGGGTATCGCGACGTGTCGGCCGCGTTGGCGGCGCTGGACGACCGGCGACTCCGGCAGCTGCTCGACGCGGCGCCGGTGGTGCACACCGGGTTCGGTGGCACGGCCGTGCGATTGGAGATCGCCGGACGGCCGGTGTTCGCCAAGCGCGTGCCGTTGACCGCGATCGAGCGGCGCAACGAGGGTTCCACCGCGAATCTGTTCGCCCTGCCCGCGCACTACCAGTTCGGTGTCGGTTCGGCCGGGTTCGGGGTGTGGCGTGAACTGGCCGCGCACCTGGCCACCACCGAGTGGGTGCTCGACCGGCGGCACGAGGGTTTCCCGCTGCTGTACCACTGGCGGGTGGTGGACGGGGTGTCGCCGGTGCCGCTCGACCGGGCGGAGATCGCGTCGTCGGTCGAGTTCTGGCACGGGTCGACGGCCGTGCGGCGGCGGTTGGAGGCGCTGGCCGACGCGTCGGCGGCGGTGGTGTTGTTCTGCGAGCACTTCCCGGGCACGGCACGGCAGTGGGTGACGGGGCGGGAGGTCTCGGACGCCTGGGGCGTGATGGCGGACTACGCGGACAGCGTGGAGTTCTTGTGGGACAACGGGTGGGCGCACTTCGACGGGCACTTCGGCAACGTCCTCACCGACGGGCGGCGGCTCTACTGCACGGACTTCGGGCTCGCCACGTCGTCCGCGTTCGAGTTGTCCGGTGAGGAGGTCGAATTCCTGGCGCTCACCGCCGGGCACGACGCGTGTTACGCCGTCACCAAGGTGGTGAACTGGTTGGCCGGCTCGGCACTCGGAGTGAGGGAACACCTGGCGTTGGCGGAATTCCTGCGCCGTGGCGGGATGAGCGGCTTGCCCGCCGAGGCGAACACTTTCGTGTGGCGGCACGCGCCGATCGCGCGCGTGGTCAACGAGTTCTACGCCCGACTGCACACCGAACGGCGCACCGCGCCTTACCCCGCCGAGCAGTTGCGGGCCGCGATCGGGTAGCTGCCGGGATGTGGACGGCGAGGTGCGGCATGATGTCGGCGTGTGCGAGACGACGGCCGGCCCGTGACGGGCGGTTACCTGAAAGGCCGAATCCGCCGCGAGGACATCATCACGGCGGCGGTCGCGGTCTACGGTGAGGCCGGGTACCACGGCTCGTCGCTGCGCGAGATCGCCAAGCGCGCCGGGATCACGCACGCCGGGCTGCTGTACTACTTCCCGACCAAGGAAGCGCTGCTCGCCGCAGTGCTGGAACGCCGGGACGCGGAGGACGCCGAGCGCGAGCAGCTGGAAGCCCCGCCCGGTCTCGACGTCCTGCGCCACTTCCTCGCGCTGGCCGAGCACAACGTCCGCCACCCCGGCATCGTCGAGCTCTACTCGCGCCTGGCCGCCGAGGCCGTCGCCGTCGACCACCCCGCGCACGACTACTTCGTCCGCCACTACCGGGGAGCGCGCGAAGGCGTGGTGGACTCGTTCCGGGCTCTCGCGGACAGCGGCGAGCTGCGCCCGGACGTCGACCCGGCGACCGCGGCGCTGACGTTCATCGCACTGATGGACGGCTTGCAGGTCCAGTGGCTGACCACACCGGACGAGGTGGATCTCGTCGGCTCGCTGCGGTTCTACCTCCGGAACCTGCTCACCGTCCCGCTCGACTAGACGCGTGCGGGTTCCAGTCGACCGGCAGTGCGGGCGGCGGCTCGACCGTGCTGGTGACGTCCACCGAGTGCCCGAGGGCGATGGAGTCCTCCATGGCCAGCATCGCGTCGAGCACGTGGTAGGCGAGTGCGCCGGACGCCCGTTCCGGATCACCGGCCCGGATCGACCGGGCCAGCTCCAGCACGCCGGTCCCCCGTGACGCCGAATGCCCTTCCGCCGCAAGCGTTTCCGCGCCGTCGAACAGGTGCAGCGCGGTGTCGCCGTCGAACCCGTTCGGGTCGGGCAGCACGGCGGTGCCGAGCGTGCCCGCCACCTCCACGAAACCCGTGCGCGGCAACGCCGAGTCGAAGCTCAACACCACCTGCGCCGACCCGCCGCGCGCGAATTCGACCAGCGCCGTCACCGTGGTCGGCACGGTCACCGCGAACTCGACGCCCGCGCGCGGACCGGACCCGATCACCCTCATGTCCCGCGCCCGGCTCCCGGTGGCGGTGACGCGGCGGATCGGGCCGAGCAGGTGCACCAGCCCGGTCAGGTAGTACGGCCCCATGTCCAGCAGCGGCCCGCCACCGGCCTGGAAGAGGAACTCCGGCGCGGGGTGCCAGCTCTCCGGGCCCGGTGTCTGGAACAGGGCGAGCGCGGTGCGCGGTTCCCCGATCCGGCCCGCGTCGACGGCGCGGCGCGCGGTCTGCCACCCGGCGCCCAGCACGGTGTCGGGCGCGCACGCCACCCGCAGTCCCCGTTCGGCGGCGCGGTCGAGCAGGGCGCGGGCGGACTGCCGGTCCAGCCCGAGCGGTTTCTCCAGCCACACGTGCTTGCCCGCCTCGATCGCCGCGAGGCCGACCTCGACGTGCGCGGCCGGGATGGTCAGGTTGACCACCACCTCGATGTCCGGATCGGCCAGCAGTTCCGCGACGCCGCACGCGCGCGGCACGCCGTGCCGGGCGGCCTGTGCCGCCGCCCGCGCCGGGTCGAGATCGGCCACGGCCAGCACCCGCACGTCCGGGAAACCGGTCAGGTTGCTCAGGTACGTGTCGCTGATGACGCCCGCGCCGATGACGCCGACGCCGACCGGAGCGCTCATGCCCCGACCCCGGCCAGGAACGCGTGGCTGGCCGCGATCCCGTCGAACACGTCACCGTCGTAGGCGTCGAACTCGACCACGTGCAACGCGTCCGGCGCGGCGGCCAGCACCTCGGCCACCGGCACCCGGCCCTGCCCGGCCGGCACCTGGCCCGACCCGTCCTGCGCGAGACCGCCGTCCTTGACGTGGATCGCGTGCACCCGATCGCCGAGGCGGCGCAGCAACGCGGGCGCGTCCTCGCCGCCGACCGTCGCCCAGTAGGTGTCAACCTCCAACACGACGCCGGGGTCGAGCTGGTCGGCCAGCACCTCGAACGCGCTGCGGCCGTCGATCCGGGACGCCAACTCCCACCAGTGGTTGTGGTAGCCGACGCGGACCCCGTGTTCGGCGGCGACTGCGGCGGCGGCGTTCAGCGCGGACGCGGTGGCGGCGATGTCCGCCGGATCACGCCACTTCTCGGGTGCCACAAAGGGATCGATGACGACTTCGACGCCGCAGTCGGCCGCGGCGGCGAACACGGCGTGCTGGTCGGCCCCGATGAGCTGCGCGTGCGCGGTCGGCGCGGTGAGACCGTGTTCGGGCAGCGCGGTGCGCAGGACGTCCGCGTTCTCGACGACCCCGTAGGGCTCGACGCGGGTGAAACCGATCGCGGCCAGCCGCCGCAGGGTGTCGGTGGGATCGGCGGCGAACACGTCGCGGACCGAGTACAGCTGCACGGAAGTCTTGCCCATCCCCAGCTCCTGACGTCGGCGGCAGTGCGTGCGATGCCCGCGGCGGGAACACCGGCCGGGACACCACTTGGAAGCGCTCCCAAGATTTCTACCACGTGGTAGAAATGTTCACCAGGGGTCGTCACCGGACCGGCCGAAACCGGGAACGGACCTCACCGGCTACCGGGAGAACGCGGTCTCCACGGCGGCCAGGTGGTCGGCGGTGATGCCGGTGGCCGGGTCGACCGCGATCAACTCCGCCAGGTCGCGGCGGCGGTGCAGGAATGCCTTGACATGTCCGACGACTTGTCTGAACATGTTGTCGAACAACTAGTCGACCGGGGGCGGCATGAGCAAGGCGGCACGGGTGGCGGAGGCGTTGCGGGCGGAGATCGTGAGCGGCGGGTTGCGGGCGGCCGGGCCGTTGCCCAGCGAGGCCCGCATCGCGCAGCGGTTCGACGTCTCACGCGGCACCGCGCGGGAGGCGATCGGCCAGTTGCGGCAGGAAGGTCTCGTGGTCTCCTACCAGGGCAAGGGGTCGTTCGTGCGGGCGGTGGACGAACGACCCCGGCACACGCACACGCGGTTCCTCGCCGCCGACCCCGACGGCAACTGGGTGGACGTCGCCACCCGCGGTTGGGACCCGATCGAGCGGCCGACCACCTACCGCGGCACCGCGTCGGCCGAGTTGGCGCTGGCGCTGGGCGTCGAGGAGCACTCGCCGCTGTTCGTGCACGACCGGCTGTTGGCCGACGCCGAAGGACGCCGCCAGGCCCACCGCCTCTACCTGCCGATCGCCACCGTGATGGCGTTCCCGGCGCTGGAGGACGAGCCGTTCGTCACGCCCGAGCAGCTGTACAAGGTGCTGCGCGACGGCGGCCAGGAACTGCGCTGTCACGACTTCCTGCGCGCCCGCGTCCCCTCCCCCGCCGACGCCGCCACCCTCGACATGACCGAAGGCCTGATGCTCGTGATCCGGCGCGCGGTCCGGGGCACGGACGGCCGCACACTCGCGTTGGAGGAGACCAAGCTGTCCGGCCACGACACCCAGGTGATGATGCAGGTTTCCGTGTCCGGACAGGGGAACTAGCGCCGCCCCTGCCGGTACTACCGGGGCGGGCCCCACGACCTACTGGACACGCATGGCCGACTCAGTAGGGGTGGCTTCGGTGGGCGCTCCACCGCCGGAGTCGACCTGAGGTGAGCAGACGGCGCCCACCATCGGCGCGAACGGCGTGGCGCCCGTGAAACCGGCGGTGAACAGGCACGCCGGCCCGTACAGCGAACCGTCCGCCCGGGTGGTGAGAGCACCTGGCGCGCGCCGAACGCCTTGTGCAGGTCGACCGCGCGCAACGTGAAGTCGGGTGTGGACATGCCGGTCACCTGGCGCGGCGGGTCGCGCAGGTGACCAGCTCCGCCAGCGGCGGCTTCGCGGCGGGGTTCATCGACGCCGCGCGCAACGCGTTCAACGCCCGGTCGGCGCGGATCGCGATCAGCCGCTCCACCCGTTCGGCCGCGCCGGTCGCGCGCACCACCTCCCGCAGCAGCGCGGCCTGGTCCTCGTCCAGGTCCGGTTCGCCGTGCAGGGCCGAGATCACGTCCCGCTGGCCGGGCGTGGCCTGCTGCCACGCCAACGCCATCAGCACGGTCGCCTTGCCGCCGCGCAGGTCGTCCAGGTCGGGTTTGCCGGTCACCCGCGGGTCGCCGAACACGCCCAGCAGGTCGTCGCGGAGCTGGAACGCCTCGCCGACCGGCCGGCCGTAGGAGCTGCACGCCCGCATCAGCGCCGCGTCCCCGCCGGCCAGCACGGCGCCGATGCGCAACGGCAGTTCCACCGAGTACCGGGCGGTCTTGAGCCGGATCACCCGCCACGCCGACCGCAGCGGGTCGGCCTTGGACCGCGAGTCGCCGCCCAGGTCGAGGTACTGCCCGGCGATCAGCTCGGTGTGCATGGTGTGCACCAGCGCTCGCACCTCGTGCCACCGCGCCTCGTCCACGCCCGCCCGGTCCAGCAGTTCGTCCGACCACGCGAAGCACAGATCGCCCACGAGGATCGCCAGGTTCACGCCGAACCGCTCGGCCGCCCGCCCGTCGTCGTCACCTCGGCCCTCGAACCGGTCGGCCAGCAACCGGTGCACCGTCGGTCGGCCACGGCGCAGCGCGGAGCGGTCCATGATGTCGTCGTGCACCAGCGCGAAGGTGTGCAGCATCTCCAGTGCGGCGCCGGTCCACACCACCGCGCGATCGTCGGGTGAACCGCCCGCGGCGAGGAAACCGCAGTGGCAGAACTGCGGCCGCAAGCGCTTGCCGCCGGCGATGAACGCGCGCAGCACGTCCACCAGCGGCAGCAAGCACGGGTCCGGCGCGGTGCGCGCCTTCTCGGTCAGGAAGCGGTCGAGCGTCGCGTCCACCTCCGCACGGACCTCGGCAAGATCGCCGCGCACGGCGTCGATGACAGTCATGGTTCCTCCACAGGTGCGAAACTCCGACCGGGTTCCGGTGAGGACGACGCGGGGAGCGAGGGTGATCGACACGGCGTTTCCGGCGAACGGACGCGGTCACGTCCCGGCGATCCGAAGCTAACACCCGTGGGGCGCGACCGGTGGTGCGCGACGCCCGCCGACCCGTTCGGGGGCCGCCCAGGGGCGGCTCACCTGCGCTTCTCGCCCGCACAACCGCCCTTTGACGTGGAACAACGCCATCACGCGACGCTGAGGTGCGCTGGTTCCCCGATTTTCCGGAACGACACACACACGTCCGTGTGGCAGCCGGGATCTCGTTCGCGTGAAACGTGTCAACTCTCTTGAACCGGCTGCGGAGCGTCGGGCACGTTCGCCTCATCCCGGTTGCCGCAAGGGCATTCGAGCGCCAGGAATGGCCCTATGACCGACACCACCATCCTCCCCAGGGCTGTCCGCGCACCGGGTCCCGTGATCACGGGACCCGGCGGCCTGTCCGGCTACCCCAGCCGATCGGAGTCCGTGCACGACCTGGTGGAGAACTCGCACGCGTCCACCGCACTGTCCTATGCGGACGGTCTGGCGCGGGCGGCGCGGTTGCGCGGCGAGCACGACCGGCACGTGGTGGCGGTGGTCGGGGACGGCACCCGGCTGCGCGCGCTGCTGGACGAGGGTCGCACTTGACCTAGTGGGAACCGGTTGCTGCACTCGTCCGCCCGGCGGCGGACAATGGCGTCATTCGGCTTCGGGAGGGGCGGTATGGCGGACGCGCCGGTGGCGGTCGTGACGGGTGGGAACCGGGGCATCGGGCGGGAGGTGTGCCGTCAGCTGGCCGCGCGGGGGCACGTCGTCGTGCTGACCGCGCGTGACGCGGCGAAGGCCAAGTCGGCGGCCGAGCGGTTGGGCGTCGATCACCACCAGCTGGACGTGACCGATGACGCGTCGGTGGCGGTGCTGGCCGAGTACCTGTCCGAGCGGTACGGGCGGCTGGACGTGCTGGTGAACAACGCGGCCATCCACTACGACTCGTGGCAACGCGCGTCGTCGGCCGACCTTCGGGTGGTGCGGGAGGCGATGGACACCAACTTCTACGGGCCGTGGCGGATGGTGTCGGCGTTGCTGCCGCTGCTGCGGGCCGGGCGGCACTCTCGGGTGGTGAACGTGTCGAGCGAGGCCGGGTCGTTGGCGTCGATGGGCGGTGGGACACCGGCTTACGGGACGTCGAAGGCGGCGTTGAACGCGTTGACGTTGATGTTGGCCGCCGAACTGCCGGGCATCCTGGTGAACGCGGTGTGCCCCGGGTGGGTCGCCACGGACATGGGCGGCGCGGGCGGGAGGCCGGTGAAGCAGGGCGCGGCCGGCGTGGTGTGGGCGGCGACATTGCCCGACGACGGTCCGACCGGCGGATTCTTCCGCGATGGGAAACGGATTCCCTGGTAGGGGGTTTGGGTACGTTGGTGCCATGAGGTGGCGCATCGGTGTGGCGGTGGCGGTGCTGGTCGTGGTCGCCGGGGTGGTGGCGGCGGTGTTGGTGGTACCGCGATTCGGGTTGCCCGGCAGCGACACCGTCGATCGGAGCCAGCCGGCGTTGTTGAAGTCGTTGCGGGATCTGAGCCAGTACCACGCTTCGGCCGGCGACTTCCAGGTGGTGCTCGACATCGAGCGCGACGTCCGGTACGTGCCGGCGGTGTTGGCCGGGCAGCGGACGTTGTTCGTGGCGGCGGGGACGGTGAACGCCTACGTCGACTTCGGCGGGTTGGCCGAGGACGCGATCAAGGTGTCGCCGACGGCCGCGTCCGGTGAGGCCCGGCTGGTGGAGTTGGCGTTGCCGGGGGCCAAGTTGGACAAGCCGAACCTGGACCAGGAGCGGTGCTACGTGTTCGAGCAGGAACGCGGGCTGTTCGACCGGTTGGCGTCGCTGGTGGAGACGCAGGACCAGCAGCCGTTCTACGTGGCGGCCGAGCAGAAGATCGCGGACGCGGCCCGGGAGTCCGGGCTGGTGCAACGCGCCGAGGACAACACCCGCAAGATGCTGACCGGCATGTTCGGCGCGCTGGGGTACCGGGTGGAGTTCAAGAACCAGGCCTGACGCGTCCGCCGCCGCCGTCGTCGTCGGGAAGCCACCCGGCGAGGGCGTCGAGGATCACGCCGAGCCCGAACTCGAACTCGTCGGCGAAGTCGGTGCCGGGTTGGAGCACGTGCGCGGTGGCCATCTCGGCGAGGTGGGGGTAGTCGTCCGGGGAGAGGTGGCGCATGATCTCCTCGGTCACCTCGGCGGCGGTGTCGGGGCTGTGGAAGGGAAGCGCGGCCTCCTGGACGGCGAACCCGTACACGTAGCTGTCGAGCAGGGCGTAGGCGTGGGCGGTCATCTCGACGGAGAAGCCCGCGCGGCGCAGGGTGCCGATGGTCGCGTCGTGGTGCCGCAGGGTCGCGGGGCCGGGGGCCGTCCGGGACTCCAGCAGCCCGATCGCCCACGGGTGACGCCTGAGCACGTCACGGGCGGAGGTCGCGCGCCGGTGCATCTCGTGGCGCCACTCGCGGCCGGGTGACGGCAGTTCGATCCGGCTGAAGACGAGATCGACGATGCCGTCCAGGATCTCGTCCTTGTTGGCGACGTGGTGGTAGAGCGACATCGGCTTGACGTCGAGTTCGTCGGCGAGCGAGCGCATGGTCAGCGCACCGACTCCCCCGGCGTCGGCGATCGCGACGGCGGCGCGCAGGACCCGGTCCCGGCTGAGCGGGGCGCGGCCCGCCGATCGGTCGACCTGCTTCGACATCCGACCTCCCTGGTGACACGTCCGTACTTAGTACGCTACCGTGCGCCTTACTTAGTACGGGAACAGGCCCGCCACCTGTGACGGAGGGATAGAGCCATGTCGTCGAGAGCCATCGGACGGGCCGTGGGCGCGTTGTTCCTGCTGGCGTTCGTCGTGTACATCGCGGGCGAGGCGCTGATCGGCGTGTCGGAGGTGGGGGCGCTGCTGATGTTGGTCGACTCAGCCGTCGTCGCCGCCATCGGAGTGCTGGTGTTCCCCGTCCTGAAGCCGCACGACGAGGTCACCGCCCACGCTTACCTGATCGGCCGAGCGGTCGAAGCGGTGATGCTGGCCGTCGGCGTCGTTTTCCTGCTCCTCCTGATGCCGCTCGGCAACCACTACAGCTACCAGATCGCAATGATGTCGGTGGGCACCGTCGGCGTGCTGTTCTGCCGGGTCCTGTTCCGGGCGCGACTGGTCCCCCGCTTCCTGGCGGTGTGGGGCATGGCCGGTTACGCCGTGTTCCTGGTGGGGGCCGCGCTCGAAGTGCTCGGCTACGGCGTGGGCGTGGCGCTCTCCGTTCCCGGCGGCCTCTTCGAGATCGCTCTGGGAGTCCTGCTCATCGTGAAAGGCTTCCCCGCGCACGCGGCGCCCCTCACCCACCCGGCGGCGCAGTTGTCCACAAGCCGCACCTGAGCGCCCCGAAATTGTCGTGCCCTGCCGGCAGAATGAAGACAGGGGTCCCCTGGAGGGGACGGCTGCGAAGCGTGGCCGTCGGCCGGGTGGGCGCCGCGTATGCTGCCGGGCGATGAGGCGCAAGCTCCGGCCGCCGCTCGACCAGCGCCACGGCCTCGACCCGGCACGTCTGCGGCTGCCCGACGACGGGCCGTGGGCGACTGTTCGCGATCACCTGGTCGAGCGGTTGCCGAGGGTCGCGCCCGAGCGGATCGACCTCATGCTCGCCGAAGGCCGCGTCTTCGACCTCGCCGGGCCGATCGCGCCGGACGCGGCGTTCGCGCCCGGCACGTCGGTGTGGTTCCACCGGGACCTGCCCGACGAGGTCGCGGTGCCGTTCGAGATCGGGGTCGTGCACCGCGACGACGCCATCGTGGTGGTCGACAAACCGCACTTCCTGGCCACCATCCCGCGCGGCAGGCACATCGTGGAGACGGCGCTCGTCCGGCTCCGCCGTGATCTCGGGCTGCCGCACCTGATCCCGGCGCACCGGTTGGACCGGGTCACCGCCGGGCTGGTCATGTTCGTGGCGGACCCGGGTCTGCGCGGCAAGTACCAGACGTTGTTCAAGGACCGCTTGGTGCACAAGGAGTACGAGGCGATCGCGCCCTACGCCCCGGCGTTGACCCTGCCCACGCGAGTGAGCAGCCGGATCGTCAAGGTCAAAGGCGTCATCACCGCGCAGGAGGTGCCGGGGCCGCCCAACGCCGAGACGCTGGTCGAACTGGTCGAGCACCGCGACGGGTGGGGCCGGTACCGGCTGGTGCCCGCCACCGGCCGCACGCACCAGCTCCGCCTGCACATGGCCTCGCTGGGCGTGCCGATCCGGCACGACGACTTCTACCCGGTCCTGCACGAGAAGCCGCTGGACGATTTCACCGACCCGCTCCAGCTGCTGGCGAAGGTGCTCGCGTTCACCGACCCGGTGACCGGCGAGCACCGCCGCTTCACCAGCGGGCTGCGGCTCGACTTCTAGTCCAGGTAGCCGAGCAGCTGCGCGATCTGGGCGGTGCGGGACTGGAAAATCCGCTCCGCCAGGTCCTTTGCCTGCGGGTTGACGCCGCCCTCCTTCTCCAGCTTCGCGATCGCCACCGCGTTGTGCTGGTGGGCGATGAGCAGGTTCAGGAACGCCTTCTCGAACTCGCCGGAGCCGGTCGCGGCGAGTTCCGCGATGGCCTCCGGGCTGGTCGAGTGGTCGCCTCCGTGACCGGCGTGCAGCTGCGGGTTGTCGCCCGCGGTCTCGGGCTGCTCCCAGTCGGCCAGCCACCTCGTCATCAAGTCCACTTCGGACAGCTGGGTGACCTCGATGGCCGCCGCGAGGGTCTTCACGTCCGCGCGCACCGCGCGATCCTCGGCCAGGCGCACGATCTCCAGGCCTGCCTTGTGGTGCGGCACGGACATCTGCAGGAACATCACGTCGGTCGCGTTGAACTCGTCGCTCTCCACGACGGTCGACGCGGGCGGTGGTGCGGCCGCGGGAGCCGGACCACCGGAGCCGCAGCCTGCCAACACGAGCAGTCCGGCCACCAGGGCCGTGAGGCGTCGCAAGGGATTCCTCCTTCGCCGGAAGGCCCGCCCGCGCCGTGACAGGGCGGGCGCGGACGGGCGGTGTGTCATCCGGCCTCGGCCAGGAGCACTGTGATCAGAGCCGCTGCCACAGGGCCGGCGTGTTCGGCGGCTCCCAGCCCACGAGGGACGTGTGGGCCTGGGTGCAGCGGTAGCTCGCGCCACCGTAGGTGACCTGCGAGCCGACCGGGTAGGCGGTGTTGGCCGCCCACGTGCCGCCCACCGGGGGCGCGGTCGTGGTCGTCGTGGGCCGCGTGGTGGTGGTCGGCGGGGTGGTCGTGGTCGTCGGGTTCCCGCCACCGGAGCCGACCTGGAGGTCGACGCACGAGTAGAACGCCATGGGCGTGTCGACGATGTTCCAGATGGCCAGCAGCTTGATCCGGCCGGTGCGACCGCCCAGGCTCACGTTGTGCGACACGGTGGCCCCGGGCTGCCGGCCGCCGTCGTCGACCACGGCGATCCTGGTGCCGCCGACGTAGTACTCCCACGTGCTGGTGGCGTGCCGGGCGGTGAGCGTCCAGTTGAACGTCACGCTGTTGCCCGCCGAGGTGGCGGGCCACGCCCGACTGTCGTCGTCGAGCTGGGCGAACTGGCTCAACCCGGCGTGGCAGTTGCGTTGGCCCTTCGGGCCTTCCACGCTCTGGGGCTCGTAGATGATCGGTCCGCAGTTCGAGACGCGGCCCTGCGCGCACATCGCCTGCCGGCTGGGCGGCGACGAGATGTAGCCGTGCGCGCTCGCCGTTCCCGCTGACACCACGACGATGAACGGTGCGATGCCCACGCCGGCGAGAACCGCCGCGAGCTTGCGTTTCAGGCTCATGTGTCCAGCTCCTTCGACAGGGGACCCGACGGTGGGTCCCCCTGGCAGGGTCGATTTCAGCGGCGGCCGGATCACGCGTTTTCGTGACGTATCGCGAACAGGGTGTCACCCAACGCGACGTGGTCTAGACCATAATCGGGAACGTCATCCGGGTCAAGGAGCTGAACCGACCGGTCCAGGCGCACGTAGCCCTCACTGTGAACGGACATCCCGGTAGGCGTTCCACCGCACTGGCCGCGGCCGTCGTGGCGCTGCTGACCGTGCCCACGCCGGCGGTCGCGCAGCCCAACGCGTCGGACGCGCTGGCGACGTACGAAGGGCTGGCGCGCGAGGCCGAACGGCTGCACGAGGAGCACCTGAAGGCCCAGGACGACCTCAAGGCCAAGCAAGGCGAACTGGACCGCGCGAACGCCGACCTGGCCGGCGCCACCGCGGTCGGCGACCAGGCCAGAGCCGACCAGGAAGCGTTCCGCGGCCAGGTCGACGTGCTCACCGAGGCGTCGTTCGAGGGCGCCCGGTTCACCCAGCTGTCCGCGCTGCTGGTCAGCGACTCGCAACAGGACTTCCTGAACCGGATGAGCGCGCTGGGCGTGCTCGCCGCGGACAACGAGGAGGCGTTGAACCGCCTGTCCGTCGCCGTGGACACCGCCGAGCAGGCCACCGCCGACGCACAGGACGCCCAGCAGCGCGCGGTCACCGCCGCCGGCGAGGCGCAACAGCTGGTCACCGACCTCGCCGACCGCAAGACGGCGATGGACCGGCAGGTCTCGGACGCGCGGGCGCAGTACCGCTCGCTCAGCTCGACCGACAAGGCGGTGCTCGCCGCGCCCGGCGACACGTCGGCCGTCGCCGTACCCGCGGGCGCAGCCGGCGCGGCACTCCAGTTCGCCCTCGGACAACGCGGGAAGCCTTACGTGTTCGGCTCCAACGGCCCGAACTCGTGGGACTGCTCCAGCCTCACCCAGGCCGCCTACCGCGCGGCCGGCGTGACCATCGGGCGCACCACCTACGTGCAGGCCACCGTGGGCCGGGCCGTGACGAGAGCACAGGTCCAGCCCGGCGACCTGATCATCTACTACTCCGGCCAGTCGCACGTCGCGATGGCCGTGGACAACGTGCGCGCGGTGCACGCGTCGACCGAGGGCGTTCCGGTGAAGATCGCCGACATCGACTCGATCGGTCCCATCAGCGTGATCCGCCGCGTGGTCGGCTGACACTGGCGGAATGGAAGAGCACAAGGCCATCGTGGACGACGGCCGCGTGTTGTGGGCAGCCGAACTGGGGCAGGACTGGCGCGAGGAGTACCGGCGCAACCTGGCCACGTGCCGTGGGTCGAGTCGCCCGGATTCGTTCGGGTGGACCGTTCTCGCGCACTTGGCCCGATGAGCGGCGGGGAGGGACCGTGGCGGCGCACGGCCCCTCCCCGTCTTTTCCCTGTCAGCAGTGCAGGTTCGTGCCCGCGGGCACGCCGAGGATGCCCACGAACCGCTGGTAGGCGTCGACGCGGCTCTGCACCTGCGCCGGGTTGCGCCCGTCGCACTCCAGCGACCCGTTGATGCTGCGGATCGTCTGGCCGAAGCCGTGCCCGTTGACCATCGCGTTGTGCGGGGTCATCGCGCCGGGGCCGGACTGGGTGTTCCAGTACCAGAGAGCGGTCTTCCAGGCCACCGAGGCGTCGTTCTGCACCAGCCACGGGTTGGTCAGCAGTGGCAAACCCAGCGCGTCGCCCGCCGCCTTGTAGTTGAAGTTCCAGCTGAGCTGGATGGGACCGCGGCCGTAGTAGGCCGCCTGACCGGCGGGACAGCCGTACGGTTGGCCCGCGTCGCAGTAGTGCGGGTAGTTCGCCTGGTTCTGCTCGACGATGTGCACCAGGCCGCCGGTCTCGTGGTTGGCGTTGGCCAGGAAAGCCGCCGCCTCCTGCTTGCGGACGGTGTCCGTGCCGGTCTTGGCGAATCCCGGGTACGCGCTCAGCGCGGCCGTGAGCCCGGCGTAGGTGTAGAACGGGTTCCTGTTCGGGAACATCTGCTGGAACTGCGCCTGGCTCACCACGAAACCGCCCGTCGCCGGAGGACTGGTCGTGGTGGTCGGGGTGGAGCCGCAGTTGTAGGGCTCCCAGTACCAGGTGCTGACGGTCGGGTCGTAGCCCGGGTTGTCGTGCTCGGCGATGTAGTACTTGCCGTCGGTGTAGCGCACGATGCTGCCGGCGGTGTACCACTGGCCCTGCACCCACGCGGGGTGGTCGCAGGCCGGCGGAGGCGTGGTGCCGCCGCCGCAGACACCCTGATCGGCCCAGACCTCGGCCGAACCCGGTGTCTCGTTCTGGGTCCACCACTTGGCCTGCCAGTTGCGGCCGGCGTGGGACGCCGTCATGCCGTTGGTGTAGACGGCCGACGAGGTCCACGCGGACGCGCAGGCGGCGGCGGAGGCGGTGTTGGCCACGACGGCTGTCAGTGCCGCCCCGACCACGAAAGCGGCGATCGCCGCCACTACGCGGAATCTCGACACAAGATCACTCTTTCCGTTCGAGCGCCCTCGGACGTGATGTGGGCCACTCAACCGGAAATGGTCTACACCAGTCAAGGGTGAACTCGAAGCTCCTTCGCGTCCTTGGCTGATCAGCGGACCAGCGGGTCAGCGAGTCAGCGGATCAGCGGAGGACGAGCGGGAGTTTCGCTCTCAGTTCACCCAGTTCGGCCTGCTCCGCGTCGGTCGGCGCACGTCGCCCGGTGCCGACCAGCAGGGCGTCCTTGTCGGAGAACGACTCGGGGAACGCGGCCCCGGCGATCTTCTCCAGCATCCCGCGTGACCGGGTGAGGCCTGCGGCGGGCGGTTCCGGCGCGTCGGGGAGGTGCGCGATCAGGTCGAGGTGGTGCAACGTCCATTCCAGGACGTACGCGTCGAGGTAGTCGCCCGCGGTGAGGACCTCGTCGCGTGTGCTGACGCGGATCGCGGGGTCGGCGAGTGCGGCGGCACGACCGGCTGCGGAGCCGACGTCGTCGAGGTGGAACTTCAGCAGCCGCGGCTCCTCGTAGGCGGCGGCCAGCCGGACGGTCAGCGCGTCGAGCGGGTCGTCGCCGGTCGGGGGTGTTTCGGCGACGTTCCAGTAGGTGATCGCGTCCCGGGTCGGTTCGGTCTCGGCGGGGGTCACGAGGGTGATCAGGACGTCCTGGGCGTCGATGATCAGGTGGCACACCAGGTCCCGCACGTGCCAGCCGGTGCAGCCGGACGGCCGCGCGAAGTCCTCGTCCGGGAGTTCGGCGACCGCCGTGCGCAACGCCGTCCAAGAGCGTGAGAACAGATCCACATCCACACGGTAGTGCCGTGCGGTGGAGTTGACAGGAGTTGATACCGCCGCACGGGTCAACCGCTTGGTCCATTCACCAGCAGCCAGGGTGTTCACCGGTCACGGACACTGATCGCCATGCCGCACATCGAGTTGGACAACCCGCTACCCGGTATCGCCGGACTCCTGGCTTACCGCCCCGAGACCGGGAAACCCCTGAGCGAGCTGGCCGAGGTCCTGCTGCGCGGGCCGAGCGGGCTGTCCCGTGGTGAGCGGGAGCTGATCGCCGCGCACGTGTCCGAGTTGAACAGCTGCAAGTTCTGCGCGTCGTCGCACGCCGCGTTCGCCGCCGCGCAGCTGCCCGAGGACCACGTGCACACGCCGAAGCTGATGGCGCTGCTCGACATCGCGACGGCGGTCGCGGAGAGCGGGCGGGCGGTGACGTCCGAGCAGGTGGCGAAGGCGAAGGAGGCCGGCGCCGACGACGTGGAGGTGCACGACACCGTGCTGATCGCCGCGATGTTCTGCATGCTCAACCGCTACGTGGACGGCCTGGCCACGTGGGCGCCCGACGACCCCGAGGTGTACACCGCCATGGCCGTCCGCGTGGTGAACGAGGGCTACACCGCCCCCCGCTGACCCCTGCCTCACCGCTGATCGCAGCGAAATCCGGCTGCCTTACCGCTGATCACGGCGGAACTCGGCCCACCACCGATTGCCGGTGCGGTCCACGAGCACCGCGCGGAGGTCGTCGTCGGCGTACGACTCGACCTCCGCGCGCACCAACGGCCACGGCGGGCCTTCCACGGTCTCGTCGTCGTCACGGGCCGAGGCGAGCACGACCAACGTGCCGCCTGGCGCCACGAACCGACGCGTGTGCGCGATCCCGGTCGCCCGGACGGCAGCGGGCAGGGACTGAGCGATCAGCACCTCCACCACGAGGTCGAACGCACCCCACCACTCACTGGGCGGGTCCAGCAGATCAGCGACCAGGAACCGAGCAGCCGGAAACCGCTCCCGCGCGACCGCCACCGCCGTAGGTGAAATATCGAACCCGATCGTGTCAAACCCCAGGCCCGCCAGGAATCCCGCGTCCTGCCCGTATCCCGCACCGACAACAAGCGCACGCTTCCCCGCACCGTCAACGTCCTTAAAGCGCTCAAGGATCAACTGATGCGGCTCGTCCCGCGCCCACGGCACTTCGACCTCACCACGTGACGCGGCGGCGTAGAGCCGTTCGAACGCCGCGGACATGTCGAACTCCCCCAACCGCCGAATCCGATCCAACACCTCCGCCCGCCCCGGCGCCCCAACACGCCCCTCGCCGCCGGTGTGCTCCACGAGGGCCGAGATCACCACATCCCAAACCCCGGACGGCAACTCATGACCGGTGTCCTCAAGCACGACCAACCGCGCACCAGGCACCTCACGCACCATGGCTTCCGCGTGACCCAACGGAACAAGCGGATCAACGTCCCCGTGCACGACCAACGTCGGCACCTTGGTCGAAGCCAGCCGCCCCCGCCAAGACTCCCCGCCCCCCACCCGGAAGTGGTTGCCACTGGACGCGATGTTCACAGCCCGATCAAAAACCCGCCCCGCAACTTCACGAGCCGCCCCCACATCCACCGGCCGCGCCCCAGCGAACGGCCGCTCCGCCGCCACCAGGTACTCGACCACCGCGTCCCGATCGCCCCAATCCGGCGCAGACATCCCACCGCCCGCGAAGTACTCCACCAGCGCAGGCGACATGGGCGGCAGATCCGGCTCGCCCGGCCCGGCAGGACTGGTCGAGATCAATGTCAGCGACACCACCCGATCCGCGAAGTCGAGCGCCACCAGCTGCGCGATCCCACCACCCATGGAAATCCCGACCACATGCGCCTGCGACACCGCCAAGGCGTCCAACACCCCGACCGCGTCCGCCACCAGGTCCAGGAACTCGTACCCCGGCTCCCCCGGCGGATACGTCACCGACCGCCCGGTGTCCCGATGGTCATACCGGATCACGTACCGCGCCGCCGCCGCCAGCCGCACGCAGAACTCGTCGCCCCACGACAGCATCGACCCGGACGCCCCCGCGATCAGCAGCACCGCCGGATCGGCCGGCGACCCGAAGGTCTCCACACACAGGTCGACCCCATTGGCCCGCAGAATCCGCTCGGTCACCCCGCCACGGTAGCCGCACCACCCCACGGCCACCCGGCGCATCGCACCGACCCTGCCCTGCCTGCCCGGCCAGCCCTGTCTTGCCTTGCTGCCGGCGCCGCCTGCCCTGCCAGTCTGCCCGCGCGGTCTGCTCCACCCGCGCCGCCTGCCCTGCCTTGCCGCCTGTCTGCCCTGCCAAGCCTGCTCTGCCAGCGCCGCCTGCCTTGCCTACTGTGCCTTCCCTGCCTTGTCTGCGGTGCCCTCGCCGCCCATGCCGCCTCCTTCTAACCCGGCAACGTCAATGGTGTGCTGGAAGTTTCTCGTTGACGCATTCATCGCTCGTTCGAGTGATCTTCGAGGTCGGTCGGCGGGCCGGTCACCAGCGGGAATGTCAGGTTATCCGAGGGTGGCGGACTGCGCCACGAGCTCTGCCTGGCGGAAGCGGTCATCGGTGAAGGGCATTGCGACGACGCGGTTCGCGCCTGCCTCGGCCAGCCTTGCGAAGTGCTCTCGGGCCTGGGAGACCGATCCGGTGACGACCACCTCGCGGGCCTGTTCCTCGCTCATCCCGTAATCGGTCATCGAACGGATTCGGTGTTCCACCACGGAATCGGGCACGTCGCCCAACGCCACGCTCACGCCGACGGTCACGCCGCACGGCGGGCGGCCGTACTCCTCCGCGAGTTCCGCCAAACGCGCCACGCCCGAAGCCACCGCCCGCAGCGGCACGAAAGCGGGGTACCAGTGGTCGCCGAAGCGTGCGGCCCGCCGTAGCGCGACCGCGCCACCGCCACCGATCAACACCGGCGGCATCGCGGCGCCCGGTGACAGGACCACGTCGGCGCCGTGCAGAGGCACCGCCTTGCCCCGCACCAGATCCGGCAGCACGGACAAGGACGTGTCGGTCCGCTGCCCCCGCTCCGCGAACGGCACGTCCACCGCACGCCAAGCCGCCTCGCCGTGCGCGTCACCCCCACTGCCGACGCCTAGCAACACCCGCTCCCCCGACAGGTGCTGCAACGTGGCGATCTGCTTCGCCGCCCACGCCACCGGCCGCAACGGGAGCACCATCACGCCGAACCCGAGTTTGATCCGCGTCGTGGCAGCCGCCGCTGTCGCCAGCACCAGGGTCGCGTCCAGGAAAGGGTTCACGGGAATCAGGTGGTCGCCGTGCCACACCGACTCCAGTCCCAGCCCCTCGGCGTGCTGCGCGTACTCGATCGGGTCGAGCCCGAAGCCCGGCAACGTGATCCCGACGTCCATCACCGCACCTCCAGCAACGTCTTGCCGACCGTCGCACGGGCCTCGATGGCGGCGTGCGCGTCGGCGGCCCGTTCCAGCGGGAACCGTTGGCCGATCGCGGGGTCCACGTCGGCCCCGACCGACACGACGACGCCGTTGCCCGGAATGGCGGGCGGCCGAAGCTTGAACGAACCGACGCCGGCACGCCGGAACTGCGTCTCGACGAACGTGCCGCCCGCGTAGGCGACGTCCACCACGACCTGCCCGGGTCCGGCAACCGGCTCCTGCGCATCCCCGCTGACCAGCACTTCCGGCCCGCCGAACGCCGTCAACCACACCGCGCGCATCGCATCCCCCCGAGGTCGCCGCCAACACGTGACAGCCTGTGACCTCGACTTAACTGGAGGTCAAATGTGGTCTTGTGAATGTGCGGCGAGTCACCCTAGAGTCTCTGGGAGCGCTCCCAGGGAGCGTTCCCAGAGACGTTGTCAACCGTCAGAGCAGACGGAGGAGACACAAGTCCATGAGATCGCTTCCTTCTCCCCGGTGGCGCCGCCGGGCCACCGCAGCCCTCGCATTAGTCGCGGTCGGCGGCGCGTTGGCATCCGGAACGGCCCACGCGGCCGACTACGAGCGCCTGATCAACGGCACTTTCGCCAGCGGCTCGGCGGACCCGTGGTGGGCGAGCGCGGGCGTGTCGAACCGGGTCGTGAACGGCGAGCTGTGCGCGACGGTCACCGGCGGCACGGCCAACCCGTGGGACGCCCTCATCGGTCAGAACGGCGTGCCGTTCGAGGCGGGCCAGTCGTACACGATGTCCTTCGACGCCTACGCCTCGGTGGCCCGCCCGGTGGCGGCCGTCGCCGGTGAGGGCGTGGACCCGTACCGGCAGATCGCGAAGCACGACGTCGAGCTGACCACGACCAAGCAGCGCTTCAGCTTCACGTTCACCTCGGCGCTGGACTTCCCGGACGCGGGCGTCGGTCAGGTGACCTTCCACCTGGGCGCGCAGGCTGCCGACACCACGGTGTGCGTGGACAACGTGTCGCTGATCGGCGGGGTGAAGCCGCCAGGCGGCGACCCGAGCGTGCCGGCGAAGAAGGTGAACGTCGACCAGGTCGGCTACGTGCCGGGCCTGCCCAAGAACGCGACCCTGACCTCCGACGCGACCACGCCGCAGACGTGGACGTTGAAGAACTCGGCGGGCACCACGGTGGCCACCGGTCAGACCACGCCGAAGGGCGCGGACGCCGAGTCGGGCGACTCCACGCACCTGATCGACTTCTCGTCGTTCGACACCGCGGGCACCGGCTACACGCTGACCGTCGGCACGGAGACGAGCTACCCGTTCGACATCGCCACCGACGCGATCAAGAAGCTGCGGTACGACTCGCTGGCGTTCTTCTACCACCAGCGCAGCGGCATCGAGATCGAGGCGCAGTACGTGGGCGAGACGTACGCGCGTCCGGCCGGGCACCTCAACGTCGCGCCGAACCAGGGTGACGACAACGTCCCCTGCCTCACCGGCGTGCAGTGCGGTTACACGCTGGACGTGCGCGGCGGCTGGTACGACGCGGGCGACCACGGCAAGTACGTCGTCAACGGCGGCATCTCGGCGTGGCAGGTGCTCAACACCTACGAGCGCGCGAAGCTGATCGGCGACGCGGCCGCGTTGGGCGACGGCAAGCTGGCCATCCCGGAGAAGGCGAACGGCGTGCCGGACATCCTGGACGAGGCGCGCTGGGAGGTCGAGTTCCTGCTGAAGATGCAGGCGCCCGGCGGCATGGTGCACCACAAGATCCACGACGCGAACTGGACCGGTCTGCCGACCCTGCCGCACGAGGACAGCCAGCCCCGCCGGTTGTCCGCGACGAGCACGGCCGCGACGCTGAACACGGCGGCGGTGGCGGCGCAGTCGGCGCGCATCTGGAAGACGATCGACCCGGCGTTCTCGGCGAAGGCGCTCACGGCGGCCACCAGGGCGTACGCGGCGGCGAAGGCGAACCCGGACAAGATCGCCGACCCGAACGACGGCACCGGCGGCGGCGCGTACAGCGACGCGACGCTGACCGATGAGTTCTACTGGGCTGCGGCGGAGCTGTTCGCCACGACCGGTGAGGCGGCCTACCGCGCCGACGTGACGTCGTCGCCGCACTTCAAGGGCGCGAGCCTGAACACGCGCGGCTTCGACTGGGGTTCCACGGGTCCGCTGGGCGACATCACGCTGGCGTTGGTGCCCAACGGCCTGCCGGCCGCGGACGTCTCGGCGATCAAGTCGGTGTTCACGTCGGTCGCGGACTCGCACCTGTCGCAGATGGCGACGCAGGGCTACCCCGCGCCGCACCGGCCGCTGGAGGGCTACGCCTGGGGCTCGAACGGCCAGGTCGCGAACAACATCGCGGTGTTGGCGCTGGCGCACGACTTCACCGGCGCGGCCAAGTACCGCGAGGGCGTGTTCCAGGGTCTGCACTACCTGTTGGGCCGCAACCCGACGTCGTACTCGTACGTCACGGGTTACGGCGAGCAGCCGGTGAAGAACGTGCACCACCGGCACTGGGCGAACCAGCTGGAGCCGACCCTGCCGACCGCGCCTCCGGGTGTGCTGTCGGGTGGTCCGAACAGCGCGCTGCAGGACCCGGTCGCCGCGCGTCTGCTCCAGGGCTGCAAACCGCAGAAGTGCTTCGTGGACCACATCGACGCGTACTCGCTGAACGAGGTCGCGGTCAACTGGAACTCCGCGTTCGCGTGGATCTCCAACTGGGCGGCGGAGAAGGTCGCCGCGCCGGTGGCCGGCTCGTGCAAGGTGGCGTGGCGGGCCGCGTCCTGGCCCACCGGCATGTCGGCGAACATCACTGTGACGAACACGAGCCGTCAGGCGTGGTCGGCGTGGAAGCTGGAGTTCACCATGCCGGGCACGCACAGGATCACGCAGGGTTGGTCGGCGACGTGGGCCCAGTCGGGCCAGGCGACCAGCGCGACCAACGCGTCGTGGAACGGCAAGGTGCCGTCGGGCGGTTCGGTCGACATCGGTTTCAACTCCTCGGGGTCGGGTTCGGGTGAGCCGACCGACTTCCGGCTGAACGGGCAGTCCTGCACCAAGGGCTGACCGGCCGACCGGTGGCGGGCTCCCACGAAAGTCCGCCACCGGTCGACCACCTCGCGGAAACCACCTGCGCCGGACCCGTCGCGTCTGCTTCGCTGCCTTCCATGACATCGGTCTGGGTGGGGTCCGCGGTGCGGTTGCGGGGTGTCGAGCCGGACGACTGGCAGGCGTTCATGCGGTTCGGCGAGCACTCCGAGGACATGCGCTCGGTCGACCGGATCGAGCCACCCCGTTCCGCCGCCGGGCACCGCGAGTGGACGGCCAAGCAGGCCACCGCCGTGCCGGAGGGCGACGTGCTGTTCCTCGCGATCGAGGCCGACGGCGCCGTGGTCGGCAGTCTGACCACGCACGGCGTCGACCAGCGGGCCGGCCGGTTCGGCTACGGGATCGGCATCGGCATCGGCATCGGCATCGGCATCGGCCACGAGTACCAGCGGCGGGGGTACGCGGCGGAGGCGGTGGGTCTGTTGCTGGACTTCATGTTCGGCGAACGCCGCTACCACAAGTGCGAGGCGGGCGTGTACGCGTTCAACGAGCCTTCCCTTGCCCTGCACCGCAAACTCGGCTTCCAGGTCGAGGGGCGGTTGCGCGACCACGAGTTCTCCGCCGGCGCGCACCACGACATGGTGCTGGTGGGGATGCTCGCCGACGGGTGGTTCGTCGACAGCCGATCACGGGTCGACCGATCACGGGTCGACCGACCGTCTGATTAGGACTGTCCGGTGACCTTCAGCGTGGCCGGCAGCTCCTCCGGCGCTTCCACCACGACGTTGCGCCCGACTACACCCTCGACGCGTCACCGGGACTGTTGGCGGCGTTGCGGGAGGTGGGGTCGAGGCTCACCGGTAGGTGTCCTGACCCACCGGGCGCACCAGGATCTCGTTGACGTCCACCGTCGGCGGCTGGCTCACCGCGTACAGCACGGCGCGCGCCACGTCCTCGGGGGCGAGCTTCGGGTCGGCCATGCGTGACGGCGGGATGCCGCCCGTGTCGGTCAGGCCGGGCCGCACGAGCGTGACGCGGACGCCCGTGCCGACGCACTCGGCGCGGATGGCCTGCGCCAACCCCGTCACCGCCCACTTCGTGGCCGAGTAGAGGTTCCCCGGCCGCACGCCCCGCTCGGCCGCCGACCCGGTCAGCACCAGGTGCCCGCCGTGGCGCATCAACGCGGGCATCGCCGCACGCGCGGTGAACGCGGGCCCGCACACGTTGGTCAGCACCATGTCGCTCCACTCGGCGGGCGGCGCGCCGTCGGTCGAGGTGAACGAGGTGGTCACGCTGGTGCCCGCGTTGGCGAACACCACGTCGAGGCTGCCCCACTCCTCCTCGACCCGCCCCATCAGGGCCGCGAGCCGGTCGAACTCCCGCACGTCGCACGAGGCCACCCACACCCGGTCGGGGCCGCCGAGCCGGGCCGCGAGCTCGGCCGTCGACGAGACGTCCCGGGACGCCAGGACCAGCCGATATCCGGCCTCGGCGGCCAGCCGGGCGGTCGCGGCGCCGATGCCCCGGCTAGCCCCCGTGATGAGGAATACCCCTAGTCCCACCCCGGCAGGTTACCGCTGGTTAGATCGAATTCACCGGATCGGCGCAACGCCAGAGGCATTCGAGGCGTCGTATGGGTGTATCCACTGATTGGGGGCACATGAACATCAACCGCAGGTTCGCGCTGGGACTGGGCTCGGCAGCGGCGGCGACCGCCGTGCTGGGCGCCACGGCTGGAACGGCCCAGGCGCAGACCACCGAGGCGGAGTGGGACGCGCTGATCCCGACGACGGCCGACCTGGCCCGTCGCAAGATCGCGTGGAAGTACTCGGCGCTGGTGTCGCGCGCCGGCGGCACGTGGTCGTCGTACATCGGCGTGGCCGACCCGGACGGCGTGATCAAGCCCGCCGTCGAGGCCGAGGCGGACCGCGTCGTCGAGGCGTACAGCGTGAACAAGATCGCGGTCGCGGTGGCCGTGCTGGACAAGGTCGACCGGGGCCTGATCACGCTCGACCAGCGCGTGGACGTCACCCAGGCGATCGTGATCCAGGACACCGACGGGATCTTCGCGCTCGACGGCGCGTACCCGAGTTCGATCACCGTCGGGCACGCCCTGGCCGCGCTGCTCACGGTGTCGGACAACACCGCGGTGCGGCTGTGCGGGCTCGTCGTGCCCGCGCTGGAGCTGAACGAGATCCTGCGTGCCAAGGGTTTCGTGAACACGCAGGTCGTGCCGGTCGCCAACCCGAACCGGTTCTTCCTCGGCACCACCACGCCCCGGGAGACGTTCACGCTGCTGCGCAAGCTGGCGGCGGGTGAACTGCTGTCGGCGGCGTCGACCCGGCACCTGTTGAACGTGCTGCGGTCGCTGACGTCGTTCACGGACGGGATCAGGCTCAACCTGTCGTCCGCGGAACGGCTGAACGTGGCGACGAAGGCGGGCTGGTTCGAGGACGGCCGCAACGAGGCGGGCATCGTGTTCGACGCCGCCGGCAAGCCGATGATCACGTACGCGCTGTTCGCGTCGGGTCAGTTCAGCGGCGACCAGGCGGCCAACGCGGACAACTACAGCGCCACCCACCCCGCCCTCCGCGCCCGCGCCGCCCTCGGCCGCACGCTGTACGACTCGGTGCTGCGCATCACCTCCAACACCCCCCGCACGTACCGCGCCCAGCCGTACCGCGCGAACAACGGCGGCTGACCGCTCAACCCGCACCACCGCACCACCCGCCCGGCCGACGGCCGCGCTACGCAGGGGTCCCCGCCAGGGGACCCCTGCTTTCATTTTGCCGGCGGGCACCGACAATTCCGCACCGCCGACGATCACGACGGTCGACCCGGAGCGGTGAATCCGGCGCGGTTCCCGGCTCGGCCGGGGTTCCCGACGCCGGGTCGGTTCCGACGCACGGCGACGTATCCGGAGCGGACGGTGATGCTCTTTTAGGGCAGGGGGGTGAAGGTGTGACCGAGTTGCTGCACTTGCACGCCGAACGGCAGAGTGTGCGGCCGCCGTTGCGGGGGTCGCGTGAGATCCAGGGCAACGTGCTGGCCGCGTTCAACAAGGACCACCAGCAGTTCCGGTTCGTCCGGTTCACCGACGTCAGGTTGGGGCGGACGTGGTTGGCGGCGATGCTGGGCCACATCGGTGTCACCGCCGACGTCGAGGACTTCAACGAGGCCTTCTCCCTCGGCCGGGCGATGTTCGGCAACGACCCGACCAGCCTGAAGGCCACCTGGACGAACGTGTCCCTCACCCCCGAGGGCATCGTCGCGCTGAGCGTCAACCCGGACGCGACGAGGCAGGACCTCGAAGACCACTTCCCGCACACCGCCGAACAAGCGGCGCGGGCCAACGGCGACACCGGAGACTCCGCACCTCACCACTGGCTGTTCGGCCGGGAAGACCAGCACATCCACGCCGTGGTGACGGTCGCGTCCGACTCGACGGCCCGCCTCGCGAGCACCGGGCAGACACTCGACCTCCTCGACACCCTCCTCGGCGTCACGGTGGTCCACGAGCAGCAGGCCGACACGCTCCCCGGCGGCCAACGCGGCCACGAGCACTTCGGCTACAAGGACGGCATCTCGCAGCCCGGCGTCCGGTACTTCCACCGGGAGGACCGGGACAAGCCCGGCCACCGCCTGGGCCACGCGGGCGCGCTGCTGGTCAACCCGGGCGAGTTCGTGTTCGGCTACCCGACCGAGTCCGACCGGCCGAAGACCGCCGCGTGGCTGACCGACGGCTCGATCCAGGTGATCCGCCGCCTCACCCAGGACGTCGAAGGCTGGAACCGGGCCGTCGAGGAGCACGCGAAACACGCCGACACCACCCCGGTGGAGATGGGCGCGAAGCTGATCGGCCGCCACAAGGACGGCCGACCGCTGGCCAACGCGCGCAACCTGGGCCCGGACCGCAACGACTTCGACTACTCCGACGACCCGGCCGGCGTGACGACACCGTGCCCGGCGCACATCCGCAAGACCAACCCGAGGTCGTTCGCCCACCGGACGCCCCGGCAGCACCGCCTCCTGCGCCGGGGCATCCCGTTCGGCCCCACCCACGACGGTGAGCGGGGCCTGGTGTTCGTGGCCCACTGCACGTCGCTGGCGGAGCAGTTCGAGTTCGTCCAACAGGCGTGGGCGGGCAACCCGGACTTCGCGGCGGGCGAGCGTGGCGCGCCCACGGGCACCGATCCGGTCATCGGCGGCCACGGCAGAGCAACCGTGGACGGCGTCCGCCTGACCTTCGCCCGATTCACGAAGACCACCGGCGCGCTGTACGCGCTGGTGCCGTCCGTGAGCACGCTGCGCCTGCTCGCCGCGGGCCGGGAGCTGCCCCGCTAGGGCAGGGCTGGGAGCCGGTCGTGGCCGCCGTCCACGACCGGCTCCCAGCCCGTGGCGTGCCGCCGCACCAGGTCCGCCGCGACCGAGTCGGCCGGCCGCGCCCACACCTCCTCGTTGAACACCTCGACCTCGACGAACCCGGCGTACCCGGCGTCCGCGACGAGCGCGGTCAGCCCGACCAGGTCGATGTGCCCGTCACCGGGCAGCCCGCGGCCCAGCAGCACGTCGGCCGGCAGCGGGGTCACCCAGTCGCACACCTGGTAGGAGTGGATGCGCGCGCCGGCCCGTTTCACGTCGACCGCCAGCGCCGGGTCCCACCACACGTGCAGGGCGTCGACCACCACGCCGACAACCGACGAGGGGTACGGCGCGGCCAACTCCAGCGCCTGCCCCAACGTCGACACCACGCCCCGGTCGGCGCAGAACATCGGGTGCATCGGCTCCAACGCCAGCCGAACCCCCGCCGAAGCCGCGTACGGCGCCAACACCTCCAACGCCGACGCGACGCGCCCCCGTGCGGCCACGAGGTCCCGGTCCGGCACCCCGCCGGGCACCAGCACCAGGCACTGCGCGCCCAACGCGGCGGTCTCGTCGATCGCCCGCCGGTTGTCGTCCAGCCGCTGGTCCAGCCCGGTGAAGAAGCCGCCCCGGCACAGCGACGACACCTCCAGCCCGGCCGACGCCACCAACGACGCCGTCCGCTCCAGCCCGTACTCCGCCACCGGTTCGCGCCACAGCCCGACCGCCGCGATCCCGTTCCGCACGCACACCTCGACCACTTCGGGCACGGACGCCCGCTTCACGGTGGCCTGGTTCAGCGACAGCCTCACGTCAGCACGTCCAACAGTCGTCCCCACCGCGCCGCCGCCAGGTCCGGGTCGGGCAGCAGCCCGGCCAGGTCCGCCAACCGCAGCGCCTCACCGAGGTGCACCACGTCCCGGGCCGACTGCAACCCGCCGACCATGCCGAACGTGTCCTGGAACCCGCCCAGCCAGGCCAGGAACACCACACCGGTCTTGTAGTAGTACGTCGGCGCCCCGAAGAGGTGCCGCGACAACGTCACCGTCGGCGCCAGCACCTCGTCGTACCGGGCCGGATCACCGGCGTCCAACGCCCGCAACGCGGTGGACGCGGCCGGCGCGATGGCGTCGAAGATGCCCAGCAACGCGTCGCTGTACCCGACGGAGTCCCCGGCGATCAGCTCCGGGTAGTTGAAGTCGTCGCCGGTGTAGCAGCGCACACCGGGAGGCAGCGCGCGCCGCAGCTCCACCTCGTGCGCGGCGTCCAGCAGCGACACCTTCACCCCGTCCACCTTGTCCGGGTACGCCTTGATCAGGTCGAGGAAGTGCCCGGTGGCGACAGCGACGTCCGAGGAACCCCAGTAGCCCTCCAACGCCGGGTCGAACGCCGTGCCCAGCCAGTGCAGGATCACCGGCTGGTCGACCTCCTCCAGCAGCGCCCCGTACACCTTCTGGTAGTCCTCGGGTCCGCGTGCCGCGGCGGCCAACTTCCGGCTGCACATCAGGATCGGCTGCGCGCCCGCCTCCACGACGGCCGCCAACTGCTCCCGGTACGCCGTCAACGGGTCCGCGGTGTCGTGGTCGGTGCCGACGCCCGCCGACAACCGGCCGCCGCCGATCGCGGCGCTGCGCCGGATCAGCTCCAACGCCGTGTCCCAGTCCAGGCCCATGCCGCGCTGCGCGGTGTCCATGGCCTCGGCGACGCCGAAACCGTGCTCCCACAACCGGACCCGGTAGGCGAGCGTGGCGTCCCAGTCCAGCACGGCGGGCGCGCCGGTGCCGTTGCCGCCGAACGGGTCGGCCACCACGTGCGCCGCCGCGAACGCGACCCGCGACTCGAACGCGCCCGTCTCCCACGCCCGCGGCGCACTCAGCCGGTGCTTCCGGAACGCACCGTCCCGGCCCGGCAACAACACTGAGGTCACGCCGGCACCTCGATCCGCCGGCCGGTGCGCGAGGACTCCAGGCCCAGGGCCGCCAGCCGCACGGTGCGCACCCCGGAGTGGAAGTCGTGCGAGTACGGCGCCCCGACGGCGACGTGCTTGAGGAACTCCTCCCACTGCACCATGAACCCGTTGTCGAACACCTCGTTGTCCGGCACTTCCTGCCACTGCGAGCGGAAGTCGATGGACGACGGCACGTCCGGGTCCCACACCGGCTTGGGCGTGATCGCCCGGGACTGCACCTTGCAGTTGCGCAGCCCGGCCACCGCGCTGCCCAGCGTGCCGTCCACGTGGAACTCGACCAGCTCGTCGCGGTTCACCCGCGTCGTCCACGACGAGTTCACCTGCGCCACCACGCCGCCGGCCATCTCGAAGATCGCGTACGCCGCGTCGTCCGCCGTCGCCGCGTACGGCGTGCCGTTCTCGTCCACCCGCTCCGGGATGTGCGTGACCGCACGCGCGGTCACCGCCTCGATCGGCCCGAGCAGCCCTTCCAGCAGGTAGCTCCAGTGGCAGAACATGTCCACGACGATCCCGCCGCCGTCCTCGGCGCGGTAGTTCCACGACGGCCGCTGCGCGCTCTGCCAATCGCCCTCGAACACCCAGTAGCCGAACTCGCCGCGCACCGACAGCACCCGGCCGAAGAACCCGCCGTCCAGCAGCCGCCGCAGCTTGCGCATACCCGGCAGGTACAGCTTGTCGGCGACCACGCCGTGCCGGACGCCCGCCGCGTCGGCGTGCCGGGCCAGGCCCAGCACCTCCTCCGGGGTGGCCGCGACCGGCTTCTCGCTGTAGACGTGCTTGCCCGCGTCGATCGCCTTGGTCAACGCGGCCACGTGCGCCGAGGTGACCTGCCCGTCGAAGTAGACGGAGACATCCGGGTCGCCCAGCGCCGCGTCCAGGTCGGTGGTCCAGCGCGGCAGGTCGTGCCGCTCGGCGATCTCCTTCAGCTTGGCGGCGTTGCGGCCGACCAGCAGCGGCTCGGGGACGAGCACGTCGTCACCGATCCTGACCCCGCCGCGCTCGCGGATGGCCAGGATCGACCGGACCAGGTGTTGCCGATACCCCATCCGTCCCGTGACCCCGTTCAACGCGACGCCGATCGTGCGCACCGCCATGCGTACACCCCGCTCAAGTGATGTGGAAAGCGCTTTCCAACACGCTACGGTCGGCTCCTCACGGACGTCAACCTCCCGGGCGGCTACTCTCGCCCGACCAGGACTCAGCCCGACCAGGACTCCAAGGAGGCGGCGTTGGCGTCGCGGCAGGTCACGCTGGCCGAAGTGGCGAAGCACGCGGGCGTATCGCTCGCGACCGCGTCGCGCGTGCTCAACGGCAGCACCCGGCAGGTCAGCGAAGAGCTGCGCGAACGCGTGGTCGGCACCGCGCGCGAGCTCGGCTACCTGCCCAACGCGTCGGCGCAGGCGCTGGCCCGCAACTCCAGCGTGCTGGTGGGCCTGGTGGTGCACGACATCGCCGACCCCTACTTCTCCAGCATCGCCGCCGGTGTGACGAGGATCGCGGAGGACGCGGGCCTGGTCGTGGTGCTCGGCACCACCGGCCGCGACCCGCGCCGCGAGGTGGAGCTAGTCAACACGCTGCGCGCGCACCGGGCCAGGGCCGTGGTGATCGCGGGCAGCCGCACCACCGACCGGTACTCCTCGCAGCGGCTGGCCGAGGAGATCACCGCGTTCACCGCGCAGGGCGGCCGGGTGGCGTGCGTCTCCCAGGCCAAGCTCGGCGTGGACACCGTGGTGCCCGCGAACCGGTCCGGCGCGCGGGCGCTGGCCCGTCAGCTGGCCGCGCTCGGCCACCGGAAGTTCGCCGTGCTGGGCGGTCCGCCGGACCTGCTGGTGGCGCGCGACCGGGTGGCCGGGTTCAAGGCGGGCCTGGCCGACGCGGGCCTGGACCTGCCGGAGGCCAACATCGTCCGCAGCGGCTTCACCCGTGACGGCGGCTACGCGGCGGTGTCCGACCTGGTGGCCGCGAAAACCGGCGCGACCTGCGTGTTCGTCGTGAACGACGTGATGGCGATGGGCGCGATGGCGGCACTGCGGGAGCACGGGCTGCGGGTGCCCGAAGACGTCTCGGTGGCCGGGTTCGACGACATCCCCACCCTGCGCGACCTGGTGCCCGCGCTGAGCACGGTGCGGCTGCCGCTGGAGGACATGGGCGAGCGGGCGGCAGGGCTGGTGCTGGACGACGTGGTCGCCGGTCCGCGCACGGTCCGGGTGGCGGGCGAGGTCGTGCTGCGGGCCAGCACTTCGTCACCAAGCGGTACCGGACTGCGCTGACCGGCCGTTACGCTCTATTCTGGACACCGTTCGACCACCCCTCCCGAGGAGTGATCCCTTCCGTGCGCGACGCGCAATCCCCGGGCTGCAGTACCGAGCCGGGTCCGATACCCGGCTGCCAGCCCCTCCCGGCCCCACACAGGTGGGTCCGATGACCGTCCTTCTCAGTGTTCTCGGCATCGTCGCCGTGGTGGTCCTCACCATCGGCACGTTCGTCGCGGTCGCAGCCGAGTTCTCCCTGACCGCCCTCGAACGCAGCACCGTCGAGTCGCACGTCGCCCAAGTGGGTGACGCCAAGGCACGGCGGGTGGACAAGGCCCACCGGTCCCTGTCGTTCCAGCTCTCCGGCGCGCAGCTGGCGATCACCATCACCACGCTGATCACCGGCTACATCGCCGAACCCACCATCGCCCGGCTGGTCTCGCCCGCGTTGACGGGTCTGGGCGTGCCGGAGTCGGCGGCCGGTCCGATCGCGCTGACCATCGCGTTGGCGCTGGCCACGGCGCTGTCGATGGTGTTCGGCGAGCTGGTGCCGAAGAACCTGGCCATCGCCAGGCCGCTGGAGACGGCACGGGCCGTCGCGGGCGTGCAGGCCGGGTTCTCCGCCGTGTTCCGGTGGCTGATCACCGGCCTGAACGGCACCGCGAACTGGCTGGTGCGCAGGCTCGGCGTGGAGCCGGCCGAGGAGCTGGCGTCGGCCCGGTCGCCGCAGGAGCTGGGCGCGTTGATCCGCTCCAGCGCCGAGCAGGGCACCCTCGACCCCGGCACCGCGACCCTGCTGGACCGCTCGCTGCGGTTCGGCGACCGCACCGCCGAGGAGCTGATGACCCCGCGCGTGCGGGTCGAGTCGCTGCGCGCGGACGCGACCGTGCTGGACCTGGTGGCCAAGGCGCGGGAGACGGGGTTCTCCCGGTTCCCGGTCTACCACGGCGACCTGGACGAGGTGCGCGGCATCGTGCACGTCAAGCAGGCGTTCGGGGTGCCCCGGTCGCAGCGGGCGACCACGCCGGTGTCGGCGCTGACCAGGCCGGTGCAGACGGTGCCCGCGACGTTGGAGGGCGACGCGCTGCTGGACCGGCTGCGCGCCTCCGGCCTGCAGACCGCCCTGGTCGTGGACGAGTACGGCGGCACAGCGGGCCTGGTCACGTTGGAGGACCTGGTCGAGGAGATCGTCGGCGACGTGCGCGACGAGCACGACCGGCGGGAGACCTCGCCGGTGCGGCGGCTGGGCGGCGAGGCGTGGCTGGTGTCCGGGCTGCTGAGGGACGACGAGATCGCCGAGGCGACCGGGTTCCGGATGCCCGAGGGCGACTACGAGACCGTGGCCGGGCTGGTGCTGGCCCGGCTGGGCCGCATCCCCGACGCGGGTGACGAGATCCGGGTGGACGACTGGCGGATCACCGTGGTGCAGATGGACCGGCACCGGGTGGCCGAGCTGCGGGTGGCCCGGGTCGATCCCGCGGTCGACCCGACGGGGGTGGCGCGGTGAGCGTCCTGGTGATCCTGTTGCTGTTGGCGGGCAACGCGTTCTTCGTCGGCGCCGAGTTCGCCATCATCACCGCCCGCCGCGACCGGCTGGAGGCGCTGGCCGAGCGGGGCAGCAGCCGGGCCCGCACGGTGATCAAGGCGGGCCGCGAGCTGCCGCTGATGATCGCCGGCGCGCAGCTCGGCATCACGCTGTGCTCACTGGGTCTGGGCGCGTTGGGCGAGCCCGCGGTGGCGGCGGTGCTGGAGGCGCCGTTCCACGGCATCGGCGTGCCGGACGCGGTGCTGCACGGTGTGGCGTTCGCGTTGGCGCTGATCATCGTGGTGGCGCTGCACACCGTGCTGGGCGAGATGGTGCCGAAGAACCTGGCCATCGCCGGGCCGGAGCGCACCGCGCTGCTGCTGGTGCCCGCGCACCTGTGGTTCTGCCGCCTGGTCGCGCCGCTGCTGCGCGGGTTCACCGTGGCGTCGACGGCGGTGCTGCGGCTCATGGGCGTGACGCCGAGGGACGAGCTGGAGTCCGCGTACACGCGCGACGAGCTGGCCCTGCTGATCGGGCAGTCGCGGCAGGAGGGCCTGCTGGAGGACTCCGAGCACCGGCGGCTGGCGCAGACGCTGTCGTCGGCCGAGCGGACCGTGGCCGACGTGCTGGTGCCGTTGGACCGGATCACGTCGGTGTCCGTGCTGCCCACCATGGGTGAGGTGGAGGCCGCCGTGTCGGCCACCGGCTTCTCCCGCTTCCCGGTCCGCGAGGACGACCGGCTGATCGGGTACCTGCACGTCAAGGACGTGCTGGACCTGGCCGACGCCGCCCCGTCCACGCGCGTGCCGCCGAGCCGGGTGCGCGGCCTGCCGCGGGTGCCGGTGGACGCGAGCCTGGACGACGCGGTGGCGGCGTTGCGGCGTTCGCAGAGCCACCTGGCGCAGGCCGTGTCCGCCGACGGCGCGGTGCACGGCCTGGTGGCGCTGGAGGACCTGGTCGAGGAGTACGTCGGCACCGTCCGTGACGGCACCCACGTGCGGCGCGAGCTGTGAACGTCGTGAGGCGGGTGTCATCGCGACACCCGCCTCACGACGACCGCGGTCAGCGCATCACGACGCCGGCCGCACGGCGGGCAGGCCAACCAGCCCCCGCCCCCGCTCCCGTTCCCGGTCGGCGGGCGCGGCCGACACCGCCGGCGGCGGCACGCTGACCAGCTCCAGGTCCCGGTCGGCGGCGCGGTCGAGGGCCGCCACGATCCACGCCTCGAAGTCGGCGTCGGCGGCCATCGCGGCCCGCCGCCACCGGTCCACCACCTCACTGGCCGCGCTCACCCGCGGCATCACCGCGCGGAACACCTTCGAGCCGGGGTCCCGGCTCTCCCGCAACGCCTGCCGCAGCACCGTCCGCGACCAGCCCTCCCGCTCCGCCCGGTCCAACCACTCGTCCTGCTGGGCCGGCGGCAGCGCCGCGACCTCCGCGTGGTGCTGGAACGGCAGCCCCGAGCGGCGCCGGGACGGCTCGAACTTGCGCGAGATCCACGCGTAGTTGCGCAGCGTCTGGTAGTCGAGCCCCACCGCTTCGACCGCCCGACGGTACCGGTCGGTGTACTTGTCCTGGCCGAAGACGAGCCAGTCCCCCAAGTACCACGCCGACGAGCTGACGATGCGGGAGATCCGCTGCCCCGCCTGCTCCCACGACTCGAACGTGACGTCACGCGGGAACGCCAGCCCCACCGGCGTGGTGAGGATCCGGCCCTCGGCCGCGCCGACGGGACGCCCGCGTTGCACTGCGTTCACCTTGGTCACTTGCTCCCCCTGATCCGCTACGGGTGTCATTGCTACCGCAGGGGTCCTCACACACCGGTCAACTTCCGCTCACACCCGTGAACCCGATCGCGCCCATCGGTGGACAACAGGTGACCGCCCTCCGACCGGAGGCATCCGGAAAGGCCACCATGACACCGACCGACGCCGAGATCATCGAACGGTCCGGGCAGCAGCCCGACGTGTTCGCGGCGATCTTCGACCGGCACGCGCCGCACATCCAGCGGTACCTGGCGCGCAGGCTCGGCCCGCAGGTCGCGGACGACCTCGTGGCCGAGACGTTCCTCACCGCGTTCGACAAGCGGCACCGCTACGACCGGGCCCGCCCGGACGCCCGGCCGTGGCTGTACGGCATCGCCACGAACCTCGTCGCACAGCACCGCAGGCAGGAGGCCCGCCGGTACGGGTCCGGCGAGGCGGCGGTCGTCGCCGAGCAGGACCACGCCGACCACGCCGACCGCGTCGCCGCCGAGGTGACCGCCCAGGCCATGCGGTCGATGCTGGCCGGCGCGCTGGGCGGGCTGTCCGCCGAGGACCGGGACGTGCTGCTGCTGATCGCCTGGGAGCAGCTGAGCTACGAGGAAGTCGCGTCGGCGCTGGCGATCCCGGTCGGCACCGTGCGGTCCCGGTTGAACCGGGCCCGCCGCAAGGTCAGGCATGCGCTGGGCGAGCAGAACCCCACCGACGTCGAGGAGTTGCTGAACAATGGATGACCTGCAGTTGGTGCGCGAACTGGGCGACGAGACGCCCTTGCCGGACCAGGCGGCGTTGGCGCCCGCACGGGCCGTGTTCCTGGCCGGGATCGCCGAGCGGGGGCCGGTGCGGCTGCGCAAGCGGCGGTCCCGGTACACGCTGGTCGGCGCGTCCGTGGTCGGCCTCGCGGCGGCCGTCGCGGCGACGATCACGTTGCTGCCGTCGGGCCGGCCGCCCTCCGGTGGTCAGGCGGTGGCCACGTCGACTTCCTCGCAGGCTTCGTCGCCGGCCGAGGTCACGCCGGTCCTGGACGCGGTGCGGCTGCTCGGTTATGCCGCCGAGACGGCCCGTACCGACCCGTCCGCCCCGCCGCGGCCGGACCAGTTCGTCTACACCCGCAGCAAGCTCGGTGACGGCGCGGAGCGGGAGATCTGGCTGTCGGTCGACGGCACCCGGGACGGCCTGCTGCGCGACCCCGGCGGCGACATTCCGCTGCCGGGGTGCGAGAACGGGCAGCGGGACGTGTTCAAGGTGCCCGGGCAGGTGCTGGGTACCGAGCTGTGCGAGCCGCGGCCCGCGTACCGGTCGGACCTGCCGACCGACGTGGACGGGATGCTGGCCTACCTCGACGCGAACGCCAGCGGTGCGCCGGGCAGCGTCAACGCGCGCGGCAAGGACGTGCTGGCGCTGGTCCAGGAGGCCTACCTGCCGCAGCAGACCAGGGCCGCGCTGTACGAGGCGGCGGCGCGCGTGCCGGGGCTGAGCGTGGTGCAGGACGCGAAGGACGGCGCGGGACGTCCGGGGATCGGCATCACGTGGCCGACGCCGGCGGGTTCGTCGCCCGACGCCAAGCCGGTGGTGATCGTGTTCGACGCGACCACCTTCGAGCTGCTCGGCACGAACTTCGACGCGACCGTCGAGCAGGCCGTGGTGGACCAGGCGGGGCAGCGGCCCTGACCGCAGGGGTGGGACCGGTCCGACGGGGCGTGGCCGGTCCCACCCGACTACGGTTGGTCACGTGGATCCGCATGAGGATGACGACGACGAGGACGAGTTCGACTCCCAAGAGGAGGAGGACGGGTTCGACGAGGACGACGTCGAGGACGAGGACGACCTGTTCGGCGTGACCTCCGAGCCCCGCACCATCTGCCACCTGTGCGGCGGGGCGGGGTTCATCGCCAACCCCACGTCAGCGGTGATCGGCGGCGCGCCGCGCACCGTGGACAACGGCCGGGAATGCCCCCACTGCGTCGGAGCCCGCAAGTTCCCCGGCCTGGTCCCCCCACTCTGAACCACCCGCGCCGCCCCTCGGCGTCAGCGGTTCGCCGCGACCAGTTCCGCCTCCCGGAACGCCTTCGGCGACAGCCCGAGCCACGCGGTGACCAGGGCCCCGATCTGGATCAGCGCCGCCATCACCCACACCGCCCGCAGGCCGAACCCGGCGGCCACGAAACCGCCGGTGAGGGCACCCAGCGGGGTCAGTCCCCAGGCCAGCGCCCGATGACTGGTCAGCACCCGGCCGAGCAGCGCGGGTGGGGTGAAGCGCTGCCGGCTGGACTGCGAGCACACGTTCCACACCATCACGATCGCGGACTGGAGCAGGTTCACCACCCCGATCGCCCACGCCCACGGCGGCAGCACGGCGATCAACGCCACCGTCACCACCATGCCGACCTGCCCCAGCCGCATCGACCACGCGTACCCGAGCCGGCCCACGATCCGGCTCACCACGAACGACGACAGCACCCACCCGGCCGCCGAGCACGCCAGCATCACGCCGTAGCCGACGGCTCCGAGCCCCAGCACCTCCTTCGCGTACAGCACGAACATCGCGATCGCCGCGCTCGCCGCGAACGACCCGAGCCCCACCGCGATCGTGATCGACAGCAACAGCCGCGTGCCGACCAGGAACTTCAGCCCGTCGGCGATATCCCGCAACGGGTGCTTGGCCGACGGCGTCGCCGCCGCCGACCGCAGCCCCCGTACCAGCGCGAACGCGACCATCGCGGCCACGCAAGCCACCCACGCGGGCGTGCCCAGGCCGAACGCGACCAGGAACCCGGCCACCGGCGGCACCACGAACTGCACCGCGCCCCGGTCGATCAGGATCAGCCGCGTGTTCGCCATGGCCAGCCGCCCCGGCTCGACCACCTCCGGCACCAACGCGCCGGACGCGCCGTCACCGAGCACCTGCGCCGACGTCACCACGAACGCCACGACCACCAACAACGGCAGGCTCAGCGCGTCCGTCACCCCCGCCACCGCGAGCGCCAACGCCGCGCACCCCTGCACCGCGTACGCCGACGCGAGCACCGTGCTGCGCCGCACCCGGTCGATCAGCACACCCGCGAACAGCGAGAACAACAGCCACGGCGACTGACCCACGACGTTGACCAGCGACAGCTGCCGCGGATCGGAGGTGATCGTCGCCGCGATCCACGGCACCACCGACAACATCAGGCCTTCGGCCACCGAACCGGACACCGCGACGGCCTGTAGCCGCACCCACCCCCTGGACATGGTCAACACCCTGCCGGCAGGACGTGACGCCGCCGAACGTTTTAGCGTGGGGTGGACTCTCCGCTGCAGGTCTCGCGGTCAGCCGACGTGAGGGCCGTGAAGAGGTGTCGTCGCGCACCGGGCTCGGGCCGGCCCTGGCCAGGGGCGAAGTACCCTGGTCAACCGTGGGGGTCGTCGTTTTGTCCGAAGCCGAGTGGTCCGCGCGCCGTGACGCGCACGCGGACCGCGTGAAGCAGTGGACCGGCCCGCACCACGAGCGCAAGGCCGCCGGCCTCAAGCACCCCGTGCTGGACTTCTTGTTCAGCTACTACTCGCACCGCCCGTCCCGGCTGGAACGCTGGCACCCCGGCCCCGGCGTGGTCCTCGAAGGCGACGCGGCGCGCGCCTACCTCAAGTGGCCCGTCTACAAGCGCACCGACGAGGGCGTGACGCTGGACGTCGAGGCGTTCGCGCGGGAACGGGCCAACACGATCGGGTTCGCGGGCAGGCTGCTCACCGCCACCGCCGGCCGCGCGCCCCGGCTGGGCTGCTTCGGCTTGCACGAGTGGGCGATGGTCTACCGGCAGCAGCCCGAGCAGGTGCGGCACAACGCGTGGCCGCTGCGCCTGGGCAGCACCGGCACCGACCAGGTGGTGGAGTCGCAGCGGGTGCAGTGCGGGCACTTCGACGCGTTCCGCTTCTTCACGCCTCAAGCGAGGCCGCACAACGCGCTCCAGCCGACCCGCGAGACGCAGGCGGAGCTGGAGCAGCCGGGCTGCCTGCACGCCAACATGGACCTGTTCAAGTGGTCCTACAAGCTCGACCCGGCCACCCCGTCCGAGCTGGTCGCGGACTGCTTCGAGCTGGCGTTGCGGATTCGCGAGCTGGACATGCGGGCCAGCCCGTACGACCTGGCGGCGCTGGGCTACCGGCCGGTGCCGATCGAGACGGCCGAGGGCCGCGCCGAGTACGTGCGGCAGCAGAGCGCGTTCGCCGAGGCCGCCGCGCCGCTGAGGGCACGGCTGATCGACCTGACCCGGGTGCTGTCAGCCGGTCTCGTCACCGCCGGATGACTCCGAGTGACTTCACCCATTCTGAAGATGTCACCTGTTAGCGTGACGCCGGTCGGGATTCGCCAGCCGTAGTCGGTCGGACGCTGAGAGGAAGACGATGTCTCGACACCGCGCGCTGCGGACGAAGGTGCGGCGCGGCATCGCGACGTGGCCCGTGGCCATTGTCGGCCTTGTTGTCCTGGTGGTGCTCGGTTGGCTCGGCTGGAGCTGGGTCGGCGGCATCGTGGAACGCCGTGCCGCCGCACAGGCCGGTGACTGCAACGAGGGCCAGGCGCTGCTCCGGGTCGCCGCGACGCCCAGCGTCGCCGAAGCGGTCAAGCAGGTCGCCGAGGCGTGGAGCAAGCAGCGACCCGTCGTCTACGACCACTGCATCCAGGTCGAGGTGCAGTCGATCGACTCCGGGGTCGTGCTCGAAGGCCTCACCCAGGGCTGGGACACCGCCAAGATCGGCGAACGCCCGCACGCGTGGGTCACCGACTCGATGCTGTGGGCCGACCGGCTCGGCGCGCAGAACGCCGCACTGCTCGGCGCGGCCCCCGAGTCCATCGCGACCAGTCCCGTGCTGCTCGCCCTGCACCAGGAGCCCGCGCAGGCGGTGCAGTCCGGTTCCGGGTTCCGGTGGACCGACCTGCCCGACCTGGCCGGCGCGGCGGACGGCTGGGGCCGGTTCGGCCACCCCGAGTGGGGTCAGTTCAGGGTCGCCATGCCCGATCCGGCGACGAGCGCGGCCACCGCGATGGCCGTGCAGTCGGCGCTGGCCGGCGCGAGCCCCGACGGCAAGGGACCCGTCACCACCGAGATGCTGGCGCTGGACCCGGTGAAGACCACGATGAGCAAGCTCACCGCGTCCAAGCCGGAGCAGACGCCCGTGGGCACGTGGGAGGCGTTGAACCAGCTCGGCACGAACACCGCGGTGAACGCGGCCGGGTTCAGCGCGGTCCCGGTGTTCGAGGTGGACCTGTACCGGCACAACACCGGCAAGGACAGCGGCACGCCGCCGGCGCAGCCCCTGTACGGGGTGGCGGCGGGCGGGCCGACGCCGATCGCGGACTTCCCGTTCGTGCCGCTGGCGGGCGACTGGGTCGGTGAGGCCCAGGTGCGCGCGGCCCAGGCGTTCCGGGAGTTCCTGCACGAGGACGACCAGCAGAAGATCCTGGCCGGCGCGGGCCTGCGGGTCGAGGCCACCACCGACCGGCCCAAGCCGTCACCCGGCATCCGCTGGGCCGCGGTCACCGACACACTCGCGCCCGCCGACGCCAACACGACCCAGCAGATCTCGGCCGCGTGGGCGACGGCGGACAACGGGCAGGTCGTCACCGTGCTGGTGGACACGTCGAAGTCGATGGAGGAACCCGGCGGCGACGGACGCAGCCGGATGGACTGGCTGAAGCAGGCGCTGTCCGGGCAGGTCACCCGGTCGGTATCCGGATCGCTCGGGCTGTGGGAGTTCTCCCGGCAGCTCGACGGCGACAAGCCGTACCGGCAGCTCGTGGCCACCGGGCCGGTCGCCGCGCAGCGGCAGGCGCTGCTGGACGGCGTGGCCGGGCTGCAACCGCGGAGCGCGACCCAGCTCTACACCAGCGTGCTGGCGCTGTACCAGCAGACGTTGGCCAACTACCAGGACGGCAAGCGCAACCGGATCGTGGTGCTCACCGACGGCGTGAACGACGGCGGGCTGACGTTCGAGGAGCTGACCTCGCGGCTGGCGTCGGCCAAGCAGCCCGGCAAGGACATCGTGATCAGCGTCATCGCGATCGGCCCCGACCCGGAACGCGAACCGTTGACCGAACTGGCCCGCTCCACCGGTGGCACGTTGTCGGTGGTCGAGGACGGTCGCGGCATCGACGCCGCGCTCGCCCAACTGCTCTCGGCCACCTAGCCCGCCACGCCTGGCCCGCCACGCCTGGCCCGCCACGCCTAGCTCGTCACGACGACCTTGCCGCGTGCGTGACCGCCGGCGACGTGCTGGATCGCCCGCGCGGTGTCGCTCAACGGGTACGTGTGGCCGACGACGGTCCTGAGTTGCCCGGACTCCGCCAGGCGGGCCAGTTCTTCCAGGTCGGCGCGGGTGGTCTTGCCGAGGAACGGCGCCATCCGGCGGCGCGTGAACGGCCGGATCACTTCGGCCTTGAGCCGGTGCCGGCCCCCACCCAGCCACTTGCCGCCGTTGCCGCTATTCGGCATGAGCGCACCGGTGGGCGTGAGCAGCCGCAACAACACCGAGAACGGGTGGTTCATGATGTGGTCGAGGATCGCGTCGTACCGCTCCGAGGTGCGGGTGAAGTCCTCGCGCGAGTAGTCCACGACGTGGTCCGCGCCCAGTTCCCGCACCAGCTCGACGTTGTTCGGGCCGCACACCGCGGTCACCTCCGCGCCCATCGACTTCGCGATCTGCACGGCGAAGTGGCCGACGCCCCCGGACGAGCCGTTGACCAGCAGCCGTTGCCCCGCGGTCAGCTTTGCCGCGTCGCGCACGCCCTGCAACGCGGTGATCCCGGCCAGCGGCAGGCCCGCGGCCTCCTCGAACGTCACGCCCGCCGGCTTGGCGACCAGGTCGTCCTCGTCCGCGCACGCGTACTCGGCGAACGTCGCCTTGCCCTCGCCGAACACCTCGTCACCGGGCTTGAACCGGGTGACCCCACCGCCGACGGCCTCCACGACACCGGCCACGTCCGTGCCGGGGGTGGTCCGCTTCGGCGTGCGCAGCCCGAAGCCCGCCAGGCGCAGGAAGTACGGGGTGCCGGTCATGATGAACCAGTCGGCGATGTTCACCCCCGCCGCGTGCACGCGCACCAGCACCTGCCGCTCGCCCGGCTCGGGCCGGTCGACCTCCCGGAACTCCAGCACGTCCGGATCGCCGTACATGTCCTGCACGATCGCCTTCATGGTCACTCCACCGTTCTGAGGATGTGCTCGACGGACGCGGTGCGGGTGCGCAGGTCCGCCAGGTCCGCGGCGGTGCGCTGCTGCACGTCGAGGGTGTTCTCGGCCAGTTGTTCGTAGCGGCGCACGAGCTGTCGCAGCCCCTCGGCCTGCTCGGCGTTGGTCTTCGACTTGCGCGTGTCCAGGAAGCTGCTGATCAGGAACATCACGAAGACCAGAGCCAGGAACAGGACACCGACGGCGAGGATCGCGCCGGGCCAGGTGATCTCGCTGAAATCCATTACGAACGCTCCTCGCGCGCCGGACCTCGCTGCGGGTCCGGTGTGGTCAGGGTCAGGACGGCCTCGGCCAGCGCCGACGGGGTCAGGGTGAAGTCGAAGTCCGCGATCTCGAAGTACTTCATGGCTTTGCCGTCCTCGGACAGCTCCAGGCTGCCGACGACCAGACCGGCCGCCTCCAGCCGTTGCAGGTGCATGTGGAGCAGCGGCCGGCTCACCCCGATCACGCGGGCGAGGTGGCTGACGTAGTCGCGCCCGCCCGCCAGGGTGGCCACGATGCGCAGCCGCAGCGGGTTGGCCAGCGCGGCCAGCACCTCGACCAGCTCGTCGCCGGTCGGTCCGGTGGCCGTCATGACGCTCCTTCACGTGTAAGAATTCTCTTACACGTGTAACCGTAGCACGTTCACCGCTGGTAGACGGCGCCCATTGCGGCGATCCTGGCGATGACCCGCTCCCGCAGCTCCGGTGGTTCCAGCACTTCGACCTCCGGGCCGAGGCGGAGCAGGTCGACCAAGGCGTGGTCCAACGACTCGACCGGCACGCGCACGGTCGTCCAGTCGCCGTCGGGCTCGACGTCCTTGAGCTCGCGGGCCGCGACGAGGCTGAGCAGCACCTTGGCGCTCCTGAGCCCGCTCGGCGTCATCCGGACCGTCACCCGCATCGGGTACATGCGCTCCTCGAACCGCTCCGACCAGCCCGCCCAGTACTCGGCCAGGTCGAACCCGTCCGGCCGGTCGAACGGCTCGTCCAGCGCGGTCAGCTCCAACACCCGCGAGACCCGGTACGTGCGCAGGTCGTCGGTGCGCGCGACCAGGTACCAGGTGCCGGCCTTGAGCACGAGACCGAGCGGCTCGACCGTCCGCTCCACCTCGACCTGCGCCCACCGCAGGTACCGGATGCGCAGGCGGCGCTGCTGCCACACGGCTTCCGCGATCTCGGCCACGTGCGGCGTTCCCTCGTTGCCGCGGAACCACCCCGGCGCGTCCAGGTGGAACCTCTCCCGCACCCTCGCGGCCCGCGACCGCAGCTCCGGCGGCAGGGCGGCGAGCACCTTGAGCTGCGCCGCAGCCACCACCGCGCCCAACCCCAGCTCGGCGGCCGGACCCGGCATACCGGCGAGGAACAGCGAGTCGGCCTCCTCGGTGGTCAGCCCGGTGAGCCTGGTGCGGTAGCCGTCGACCAGCCGGTAACCGCCCGCCGGCCCGCGGTCGGCGTACACCGGGACACCGGACGCGCCGAGCGCTTCGACGTCCCGGTAGACCGTGCGGACGGACACTTCCAGCTCGTCCGCCAACTCCTGCGCCGTCATCCGTCCGCGGGACTGGAGCAGGAGCAGCAGGGACAACAACCGACTGGCACGCATCCGGCCATCCTGACAGCACCTGTCAGGTATGCCCGGCACGATTCCGCCCATGACCACCACGCACGCCACCGCCGGCGCGGAAATGAAGAGCTGGGACGAACACACCTGGGACGGCAAGCGCTACGACGAGGTCACCGGCCCGAAGCAGACGACCGGCGCCATGACCGTCGCGTACAGCGGAGCTCTGGAAGCCGTGGGCGACATGCGTTTCGTCATGTCGTACCCGGACGACGATTCGTGCACCTCGATCGCCTACGAGCTCGTCACCGGCACCCTCGACGGCCGCAAGGGCACCTTCGTCCTCCACCACACCGGCGGCTACCGGGACGGCGTAGCCGACGCCACCTTCACCGTCGTCTCCGCCACCGACGACCTGACCGGCCTCACCGGCACCGGCCGCATCACCTGGGCCCAGGGCGAACCGGGGCGGTTCGAGCTGGACTACGAGATCACCTGATCACGAATGAGCGGACAGCACGGAACCCTGGCCGCGAGCGTCACGGCCAGGGTTCCGGGGCGAGCTGTGCCGATCAGCCGCCGTAGGCGGAGACCGGCGGGCAGGAGCAGACCAGGTTGCGGTCGCCCTTGGCACCGTCGATGCGGCGCACCGGGGGCCAGATCTTCGGCGCCGAGGTGCCCGCCGGGAAGACCGCCACCTCGCGGCTGTACGGGTGGTTCCACTCGGTCGCGATCGACGCCGCCGTGTGCGGTGCGTTGCGCAGCGGGTTGTCGTCCACCGGCCACTCACCCGACCCGACACGGTCGATCTCGTGCCGGATCGCGATCATCGCGTCGATGAACCGGTCGATCTCGGCCAGGTCCTCGCTCTCCGTCGGCTCCACCATGAGCGTCCCCGCCACCGGGAACGACATGGTCGGCGCGTGCAGACCGTAGTCCGCCAACCGCTTCGCCACGTCGTCCACCGTCACACCGGTCGCCTTGGTGATCGGCCGCAGGTCCAGGATGCACTCGTGGGCCACGAACCCGCCCTCGCCGGTGTAGAGCACCGGGAAGTGCTCGTCCAACCGGCGCGCCACGTAGTTCGCCGCCGCCACCGCGGTCAGCGTCGCCCGGCGCAGGCCGTCCGCGCCCATCATCCGCACGTACGCCCACGAGATCGGCAGGATCGACGCCGAACCCCACGGCGCGGCGCTGATCGGGCCGACACCGGAAGCCGGACCGGCCAGCGGCTGGAGCGGGTGGTTGGGCAGGAACGGCGCCAGGTGCGACCGCACGCCGATCGGCCCCACACCGGGGCCGCCGCCGCCGTGCGGGATGCAGAACGTCTTGTGCAGGTTCAGGTGCGACACGTCCGACCCGAACTTGCCGTACTGGGCCAGCCCGATCAGCGCGTTGAGGTTCGCGCCGTCCACGTACACCTGGCCACCGGCGTCGTGCACCAGCCCGCACACCTCGCGCACGGTGTCCTCGTACACGCCGTGCGTCGACGGGTAGGTGATCATGATCGCGGCCAGGTCGTCGCGGTGCGCCTCGATCGTCGCGCGCAAGTGCGAGAGGTCCACGTTGCCGTGCTCGTCGCACTTGACGACCACGACCCGCATCCCGGCCATCACCGCGGACGCGGCGTTGGTGCCGTGCGCGCTGGACGGGATCAGGCACACGTCGCGGTCCGCGTCGCCGTTGGCGCGGTGGTACGCGCGGATCGCCAGCAGACCGGCGAACTCGCCCTGGCTGCCCGCGTTGGGCTGCAACGACACCGCGTCGTACCCGGTCAGGTCAGCCAGCCACCGCTCCAGGTCGCCGACGATGGTCAGCAGCCCCTCGGCGTCCGACGGCGGCGAGAACGGGTGCAGGTCGGCGAACTCCGGCCAGGTGATGGGCTCCATCTCGGCCGTGGCGTTGAGCTTCATCGTGCACGAGCCCAGCGGGATCATGCTGCGGTCCAGCGCCACGTCCTTGTCCGACAACGCGCGCAGGTAGCGCAGCAGCGCGGTCTCGGAGCGGTGCGAGTGGAACACCGGGTGGGTCAGGTAGTCGCTGGTGCGGCGCAGGTCGCCGGGGATGCCGTCGGCGGTGTCGGCGTCCAGGCCGTCCACGTCGGCGACGGTCACGCCGAACGCCTTCCACACCAGTTCCAGGTGGTCGCGGGCGGTGGTCTCGTCGCACGCGATGGAGACCACGTCGGCGTCCACCTGCCACAGGTTCACGCCCAGGTCGCGCGCGGCGGAGACGACGTCGGCGGCACGGCCCTCGACGCGCGCCTGCACGGTGTCGAAGAACTCGCCGTGCACGACCTCGACACCCGCCTCCAGCAGGCCCGCGGCCAGCACGGTCGCCATCCGGTGGGCGCGGGTCGCGATCGCCTTCAGCCCCTCCGGGCCGTGGTAGACCGCGTACATGGAGGCGATCACCGCGAGCAGGACCTGCGCGGTGCAGATGTTGCTGGTCGCCTTCTCCCGGCGGATGTGCTGCTCACGCGTCTGCAGTGCGAGGCGGTAGGCCAGTGAGCCGTCCGCGTCCACGGACACGCCGACCAGCCGTCCGGGCAACTGCCGCTCCAGGCCCTGCCGCACGGCCATGTACCCCGCGTGCGGACCGCCGAACCCGATCGGCACACCGAACCGCTGGGTGGTGCCGACGACGACGTCCGCGCCGATCTCGCCGGGCGGGCGCAGCAGCGTCAACGACAGCAGGTCGGCCGCGACCACGGCCTGCGCGCCGGCCTTGTGGATCTCCTCGATCACCCCCGCGTGGTCGCGGACCACGCCGGACGCGCCGGGGTACGACAGCAGCACGCCGAAGTAGTCGCCGCCCAGGCCGAGCCCTTCCAGGCCCTGGGACAGGTCGGCGGTGACGATCTCGATGCCCAGCGGCTCGGCGCGGGTCTCGATGACGGCCAGGGTCTGCGGCAGCGTGTCCACGTCCACCACGAACTTCGTCGACTTCGACCGGCTCGCGCGGCGGACCAGGGTCATCGCCTCGGCGGCGGCGGTGGACTCGTCCAGCATCGACGCGTTCGCCAGCGGCAGGCCGGTCAGGTCGCCGACCATGGTCTGGAAGTTGAGCAGGGCTTCGAGACGGCCCTGGGAGATCTCCGGCTGGTACGGCGTGTACGCGGTGTACCAGGCCGGGCTCTCCAGCACGTTGCGGCGGATCACCGGCGGGGTGGTGGTGCCGTAGTAGCCGAGGCCGATCATCTGGGTCATCGGGCGGTTGCGGCCGGCGAGGACGCGCAGTTCGGCCAGAGCCTCGGTCTCGGTGGCGGGCGACGGCAGGTCCAGCACCAGGTCGCGCTCGCGGATCGACTCGGGCACGGCGCGTTGCGCCAACTCCTCCAGGGAGCCGACGCCGATGACGTCGAGGATGCGCGCCAGCTCGGCGGGCCGCGGGCCCACGTGCCGGTCGGCGAAGGGGGTGCCGTGCTCGAGTGCGGCGAGGGGGATGCGGTCCTGCGTCATTGATGCGCCTCCAGGGCGGGCTACGGGCACACTTCTGCCGTTGCCCTCCCCCTCTGTCTTCTGCCCGTCGTCGGGCGCCTGAGAGCTTCACCCGGCTGTCCGGGCTTGCACCGTCGGCGGGGTCGACCGGGTGTGGCCGACCCGCTTTCCAGAGGCGTCTCACCCGCGCGGTCCTTGCGCCTGAGAGGTTCCGGGGAGGATTTGCTCCTTCGGCGCCGAGACTGCACGACTCGGACTCTCCCGCGCGGGATAAAGCGACTACGTGCGAAATCGTACCCGGCCGACGCACCGGCGGTATCGCCGGCGCGACGTGGATCTCAGTGCGCCGGCCGGGTGTTCACGTCCGGTGCCGGCCGTGGGGTCAGCCGTGGGCCGGCCGTGGGGTCCGGCCGTGGGTCAGCCGATCGCCCGGGTGCGGCGGCGACGGGACAGCTCGTCGTCGGCCGACTCCACGATCTCGGCGCCGTCCGCGCGTTCGGCGGGGAACTCGTGGATGGTGCCGCTGATCTCCCGCATCGCGCCGCTCACCGCGATGCCGAACACACCCTGGCCGCCTTGGAGCAGGTCGACGACCTCCTCCGGCGAGGTGCACTCGTAGACCGTGGTGCCATCGCTGAACAGCGTGATCCGGGCCAGGTCCTGCACGCCGCGGCGGCGCAGGTGGTCGACCGCGACTCGGATGTTCTGCAACGAGACACCGGTGTCCAGGAGCCTCTTGACGACCTTGAGGACCAGGATGTCCTTGAACGAGTAGAGCCGTTGGCTGCCTGAGCCGTGGGCACTCCTTATGGTCGGGTTGACCAGCCCCGTGCGTGCCCAGTAGTCCAGCTGGCGGTAGGTGATCCCCGCGATCTGGCACGCGGCGGGGCCGCGGTACCCGACGAGTTCGTCCGGCAGCGAGGAGTCCGGGAACAGTTCACCCTGTTCGCCGAATCCGGCCCGGATGGGCGCTTCCTCGACCACGCCTGCCTCCCCTCGGTCCGGTCACGACGACCGGCGACCAACGTGAAGCCGCCTCGGTGTCCGAATCACACCTTGGCAATTCACCTGAGTTCGACGGTAAGACCGCCTAGGGGGCAGGTCAACGCGACGCGCGGGACGCATCTCACCTAAACCTCAGGTTGACGTTGAGAGAGTCGCCCGACGTAAGCCATTCGGGTGACGTTTAGTAATCGTTTAGCGGATCATCGTTGACGTTGTGCAACCCATACGTGTGACACCGGGGGGGTGGCACGCCGCGTTGATCCACAACGCAGCGCACACGCTTGCGAGGGGCCGTCCATGGCGCGCGGCCGACGTTCCGGCCCCTCGCAGGTGTCGCCCGACCGGTTCGCGGCAGTTATCCAGCACCCGGCGTCGGCAGTTGTCCACAGGCCCGCCTCCGGCGACCCCGGACTGTCGGACCCCTGCGGCAGAATCAAATCAGGGGTCCCCTTGGAGGGGACCCCTGCAAAGCCGGCTCCAGGCTCGGCGGACCGGATTCACGGCCGGCAGGCCGGGCCGGAGATGGGAACTCGCGGGCGTCCGGACCACATCGCCCACAGGACGAAGCAGGGCCCCCTCACGGGACCCTTTTTCCAGCACGACCCGACCGCACGTGCCCACGAGGGCACACGGCCGCCCGACCTCGACGGCGGGCAGTCGCTACCTACGTGTCGGCGCCGCGGAAGTCTTCCGGCGAGACGGAGTCGAGGAACTCGCGGAACTTCTCGACCTCGTCCTCCTGCTCGTCCGGGATGATGAGGCCCGCCTCCGCCAGCACCGACTCCTCGGCGTGGATCGGCACACCGATCCGCAGCGCCAACGCCACGGAATCGCTGGGCCGCGCGGATACCCGGATGTCACCGTCGAACACGAGTTCCGCGAAGTACGTGCCTTCTTGCAGGTCGGTGATCCGCACCTGCTCCAGCTGCCGGCCGAGGGCGCCGATCACGTCCTTGAGCAGGTCGTGGGTCAACGGCCGGGCAGGACGGACACCTTGCTGCTCCAACGCGATCGCCGTGGCCTCGACCGATCCGATCCAGATCGGCAGGTACCGGTCGCCCTCGGTTTCACGCAGCAGCAGGATCGGCTGGTTGGCGGGCAGTTCCACCCGCACGCCGACGACGCGCATTTCGCTCATCGGGTCTCGCCTCCCTCAGCGCGCTGAAATTCTGGCGTCCCCGCTACCTACGAGGATCCCCCACGTACCCCTTCGACGCTACCCGCCAAGCGGGCTGTCTGCGCAACCGCCGGCCACCTCCGCATCACGATGCGGACACGTGTTCACCTCGGCGAAACGCGGCCACCTGCGATATCTCGCAGTCCGACCTTCACCAGCAGTGTGTGCAGGGTTACCGACAGCGCCGCCAACTCCCGCACGACTTCGTCGGCTCGGGCCCGGTCGCGCTGCCGGTGCAGCGCGCCGACGACCTGCTCCACCAGCCCGACCTCGCGGTCCGCGGCGGCACGGAACGGGCGCAGGTGACGCGCCTCCAACCCGTGCTCGACCATCGCCCGCACGGTCGAGGCGATCTGCACCGCCTCGTGGTCGTACAACCCGCCCGCACCGGCCCTGATCAGGCCGTGTTGCTCCAGGTCGGCCAGCACACCGGGCTCGATGCCCGCCCGCGCCAGCAGGTCCGCGCGGGTGACCCGGTGCCCGCCGGCCGGGGTGAGGTCGACCGCGCGCAACGCCTTGGCCGCGCTCTGGTCGGCCGCGTCCAACTGCTCCTTGATGACCTTCAGCGGCAGGTACCTGTCCCGCTGCGCGGCCAGGATGTACCGCAGGCGCTCGACGTCCGCCGAGGTGAACTGGCGGTACCCCGAGGCCGTGCGCGCCGGGCGGACCAACCCCTCCGACTCCAGGAACCGGATTTTCGAGATTGTGACGTCGGGGAAATCGGATCGGAGCTGCGCCAGCACCGCCCCGATGCTCAACCCCCCGCGTGGCCGCCCGGCCGCCGTCACCGGAGCCCCATCGCTCAGGCCCCCTGGCCCCCGGCGCCCGGACCGGTCAGGAACACCAGGCGGAACTTGCCGATCTGCACCTCGTCGCCGTTGGCCAGCACCGCCTGGTCGACGGGCTCGCGGTTGACGTAGGTGCCGTTGAGGCTGCCCACGTCGATGACCACGAACTCGCCGCCCTCGCGGCGGAACTCGGCGTGCCGGCGGGAGACCGTCACGTCGTCGAGGAAGATGTCGCTGTCGGGGTGCCGCCCGGCGCTGGTCGTGTCGCGGTCCAGCAGGAACCTCGACCCCGCGTTGGGGCCACGCTTGACCACGAGCAGGGCCGATCCGGCCGGCAGCGCGTCGACACCGGCGACGGCCGGCTCCTGGGCGGGCGCCTCGGCGCCCTCGACCTCGGCGAGGAAGTCGGCCCGGAAAACGGAGGTCCGCTCCGGGGACTGCTCGGGCGGAACGCCTGGCCCGTCGTTCGTGCTCACCTGAGCTCTCCTCCTGCTGCTGGAAGCGTCGAGTTCGTTAGAACCTACCGTGCCCGAACCCTTGTCTGAGGAGCGGCTCCCCCACCGACCGAAGAGCCGCCGGAAGATCGACGTCACTCCGCCGCCGCCAGCTCCTGGTACGCGGCGGCGTCGAGCAGGTCGTCGACCGCAGTCGGGTCGTCCAGCCTCAATTCCACCATCCACCCCTCGCCGTACGGGTCCGAGTTCACCAGGTCGGGCTGTTGGTCCAACGAGTCGTTGCGCGTGATGACCTCACCGGCGAGCGGAGCGTAAATGTCCGACACGCTTTTGGTGGACTCCACCTCACCCAGCGTCTGGCCGGCCGCGACCTGTTCGCCGAGCTCGGGGAGCTGGACGAACACGACGTCGCCGAGCTGCTCCTGGGCGTAGTCGGTGATGCCCACGCGCACGGTGTCCTCACCAGTGCGCAGCACCCACTCATGTTCCTCGGTGTACTTGAGCTCCTCGGGAATCACCGCGGTGTGCTCCTTCAATGACGGTGGATCTTCGCTGCCGGATCTTCCCACGTCGTCGTTCAAGCGGGCGCGACCCCCGGCCGTCGACGCAACGCGAGGGTGAACTGGTAGACGTACAGCACGCCCGACCACAGGTAGAGGGCGCCGCCCCAGATCATGAACGCGTAGGCCACCGGACGGGCGATCTGCGCGGCCGTGGAGGTGCCCTGGGCGAGCAGGAGCATGGGGAACGCGTAGAGCAGGTTGAACGTGGCGGCCTTGCCGAGGTAGTTGACCTCGAACGGGCCGTAGCCGCGGGCCCGGAGCACTGGCAGGCAGGCGCCGACCACGACCTCGCGGACGACCAGCACCACCGCCACCCACCAGGGCACGATGCCGCGCACGACGAAGGCGAGCAGGGTGGCGAGGATGTAGAGCCGGTCGGCGGCCGGGTCGAGCAGGGCGCCGAGTTTGCTGGCCTGGTCCAGCCAGCGGGCGATCTTGCCGTCCAGCCAGTCGGACAGGCCCGCGGCGACCAGGATGACCAGCGCCCAGCCGTCGGCCTCCGGGCCGAGCAGCAGGTACAGGAACAGGGGCACGCCGAGCAGCCGCAACACGCTGAGCGCGTTCGGGATGGTCAGCAGCCGGTCGGCTGGATCGCGCGGCACGCACGAACTCTAGAGGCCGCCCGACGTGCCCCGATGGCCGACTCGCTGTGGCCGGCCTGAGGACTCGCGTGTCCTGAGCGTTGAACTCGGGTGTCCTGAACGTTCGACTCACGCGACCCGAGCGTTCGACTCACGCGTTCTGAGCGTTCAACTCGGGTGTTCTGAGCGTTGGACACGCGCGTTCTGGGGGTTGGACACGCGCGGGGGTTAGTGGGCGCGGGTGCGGCTCCAGCCGCGGCGTTGCAGTTCGTCGCCGCTGAGTGCTTGCGGACGACCGCGGTCGTCGACGCCGACCCAGCGGGCGCGGAAACCTTCGAGCACGTAGGCGTGGCCCTTGCTCCAGACCACGCTGCACGGGGCTGTGGGCAGCGAACCAGCGCCGGTTGTGCCGGCACGCGCTGCCCTGGGCTTCGCGGGCTCGGACTCGGTTTCCGTTCTGGTGCTCATCAGTCAATCCCTCCACCAGGGGTGTCGCTCACGACTCTCGCGGCGTTATCCCCGACACCGGATTCTGCGCGACTGTGGTGGAGCCCACCTCTTGTTCGGGCCGAGTCCGCGCCCGCCGGGTCGTTGTCGTCGCCGAGTTGTGCCGAACCCCTCGAAACGCTTCTCCCGAGGTGTAACCGACACGGAGGGGATCAAACCGTTCACCGTACGTCACCCGCCGCACACCGAAACGCGCACTACACTGGTACCGATCAGGCCGCTGCCCACGCGCTTGTGGTGTTGCCACGGGCTACGTACGGTGGGTAGCGCAGCGGTTGAGCCAACAGCCGCGCCGGGAAGTCCGGCTAGCGGGCACGTTCCGCCACGCTGCTGTTCAGCGCTGCGCACTCCTCGCGCACCCGGGCTTCCCATCAAGCGGTTTCAGCTGAAGAGGAGAGCCTCGTGACGGTTCAGGATCCGGACGTCGTGGCGACGAGCGGAGCCGAGTCCGCCGCGGCCAACAGCCCGCGGGCCGGGCAGCTCGGGCTCGCCGTCCGCACCGTGGCCGAAGGCGCCACCGTGGTCGCGGTGAGCGGTGAGATCGACATGCTCACCGCTCCCCAACTGCGCGCCGACGTCCTGCAGCACCTCGACGCCGGCGGCACGCTGGTGCTGGACATGTCCGGGGTCAGCTTCCTGGGCTCGGCCGGTCTGGCGGTGCTGGTGGAGGCGTCGCAGCACGCCAAGCGCCGGGGCGCGGCGTTCCGCGTCGTGGCGGTGGAACGCGCGGTGACGCGCCCGTTGGCCGCCACCGGACTGGGCGAGGTGTTCAGCGTCTTCGAATCGGTCGAGCGGGCGCTGGAGGCGGACGAGGCGCGCTGAACGACGATGGCCGAGCGGGTCTAGACGTGCGGCACCATGTCGATGACTTGATCCACGCCCGCCGCGACGAGTGCGCGGCGGGCGTGGCCGTTTTCGGGCGCGCGCACGACGACCCGGTTGCCCGCCGCGGCTGCCGCCTCGGCGACGGCCCGCAGGCTGCGGACGAGGCCTTCGTTGCGCTCGCCGACGGCGCGCAGGTCGACCACCACCGGCACAGACCCGCCGCGCGCCGCGGTGAGGATGCGGCGGCGGACGGAGGGCGCGGCGGGCGCGGGCACGTCGCCGAGCACGAGCACCTCCACCCAGCCGTCGTGCGCGGTGACGTGCACCGGCTCGGACGGTGGCGAAGGGGCGAGGTACGTGCCGCGCAGCCTGTGCCCATGGGTCATGACGAGGGTGACGGTGGTGCCGCTCGGCTGCCGGTCGACCAGCACTTCGTCGACGTTCTCGCGCATCAGCAGCAGCCCGCGACCGCGGGTGGACAGGGTGGGCGGCGGCACGCGCCAGGTGCCGTAGTCGGCGACGACGACCCGCACGCTGCCGTCGGGCCGGGCCTCGGCGTCGATGTGGACGGTGCCGCGCTCGCCGGGGTCGTACGCGTGCTCCACGGCGTTGCTGGCGGCCTCGTTCACCGCTATGAGCAGGTCGTACCGCTCGTCCTCACTGAGACCTTCAGCGGCCAGCCACGAGTCGAGTCTGGCGCGGACCTTTGCGAGCTGCCCGACATGTGCCGGGAACTCCACTCCCCAGTGGTGGTCCGCGAGTTGATCGGTCACAAGGCCTCCCCGTCGCACCAGTCAGTCTTCCCGGCCCGCGCGTCGGCTACACGTGTGAGCGACGATCAGTTCGGGTACCGATAGCTTCAGCAGCACAACTAGACAGAACGGACGACGAGGTGAGCGTGTCGCACACTGAGCCGCGAAGCGGTGAGTCGGAGAACGCCCTGGCCGGGGTCGAGTTGCGGATGGCGGCCGACCCCACGCAGCTGTCGATCGTCCGGGCGGTGGCCGCCGACATCGCCATGCGCCAGGACTTCGACCTGGACTCCATCGAGGACTTGAAGCTGGCGGTGGACGAGGCGTGCTCGACGCTGATCTCGCTGGCCACACAGGGGGCTGTGCTCAGCGCCCAGTTCATCGTCGTGGACGGCTCGGTGCAGGTGTTCACCAAGGTGGGTTCGCAGCGGTCGGCGCCCCCTGACCGGGACAGCTTCGGCTGGCGCGTGCTGAGCGCGCTGGTCGATTCGGTCACGACGTGGGTCGCGCCGCAGGCGGAGACGTACGAGGTGCACATCGACCTGGTCAAGCGGTCGCTGGGGACGGTGGATGCGTGACGGGGTCGGACGGGGGCACGACACGGTCCGGCACGCAGGGGGACTACGACCACCTGGCGCCGCTGTTCGTCCAGCTCGCCGCGACCGCCAAAGAAGACCCCCGGTGGGAGCGACTGCGCGACGAGTTGGTGACCGAACACCTGCCCGTGGCCAAGCACATCGCGCGCCGGTTCGGGCACCGCGGTGAGCCGTACGACGACCTGGTGCAGGTCGCGACGGTCGGCCTGATCAACGCGGTGGACCGGTTCGACCCGGAGCGGGGCAGCGACTTCCTGTCGTTCGCGGTGCCGACGATCATGGGCGAGGTCCGGAAGTACTTCCGGGACTCCAGCTGGTCGGTGCGGATGCCGCGGCGGCTCAAGGAGCTGCACCTGGCGATCAACGCGGGGTCGGCGCGGCTGTCGCAGGAGCTGGGTCGGGCGCCGACGCCGAGCGAGCTGGCGCAGCACCTGGGGTTGAGCCGGGAGGAGATCCACGAGGGTCTGGCGGCGGGCAACGCCTACCACAGCGCGTCGTTGGACGACCTGCTCGTGGCCGACGACAGCTCCATCTCGCTGGGCAGCACGCTGGGCGGGGAGGACCCGGAGCTGGAGGCGATCGAGCAGCGGGAGGCGCTGCACCCGCTGCTGGAGAAGCTGCCGGAGCGGGAGCGCAAGATCGTGGTGATGCGGTTCTTCGGGAACATGACGCAGACCCAGATCGCGCAGAAGGTCGGCATCTCGCAGATGCACGTGTCGCGGCTGTTGGCCAAGACGCTGCGGCAGTTGCGCGAGGGTCTGACCGAATAGGACTGCCCGGACCGGCTGTGACGACGCTGGAGGCCGCCTGACTTCCCGGTCAGGCGGCCTTGGCATGGTGCGGGGTGTTCCGGCTCGTGGGGGTGGTGCGGCGGCCCTGGGGCTAGGGGCGACCGTCATCGGTCGGGCCTGGTCGGGTTCCGGCGAGGGCCGGTCAGGCGGCGGAACGGCGGCGGTTGGCGATGATTCGACGACGCTCGTCCTCGCCCATGCCGCCCCAGACGCCGTACGGCTCCTGGACCGCGAGCGCGTGCTCACGGCACCGGGCCACGACGGGACAGCGGGCGCACAGTTGCTTCGCCTTGTCCTCGCGCGCGGCTCGGGCGGAGCCCCGCTCGTTGTCCGGGTGGAAGAAGACGGCGCTGTCGCGGCCTCGGCACAACCCCTCCTTCTGCCAGTCCCAGACGTCGGTCACGGGCTTGGGCAGGCGCGCGGTGCTGGTCATCGGATGAACCCCCTTGCGGTGTCACAGGTGCTTGATCACGGCTTACCCGCTGGTTGCCGGGGTGCAAACGTGGTACGCCCCATCGGATGGATTCGTGGGTCGGGTGGAGTGCCCGGTTCGGCCGCCGCTGTCTGATTACTCCGGTTCCTCCTGCGCCAAGCGCTCGTCCAGGCTCTCCCCCTCGCGCAACTCACGTGGGGTCGTGCCGTGGCGGTCGGCGCCGCTCCAGTGCTCGGGCGGCTCGACGCCCTCCTCCAGCGGGTCGACGTCGAGTTCGTCCTCGTCCAGCTGTTCGATCTCGTCCAGCGGGCGTTCGTTCGGATCGGTCATCGCGCGCCTCCCCGCGGCGAGCCCACCGGCGAACGCCCCAGCGCGGGCGCCACCGAGTCGGCCCAGAACGAGAAGAACCGCTCCTGGTCGGGCCCGATCTGCTGGACGTACACCTCGTCGTAGCCGGCGTCGGCGTACTCGCGGACCGCGTCCACGTACCGCTGCGGGTCCGGGCCCACGGGCAGCGCCGACGCCACCATCTCCTCGGTGACCAGCGTGGACGCCTGCTCGAAGTGCCGGGGTGTGGGCAGCACCTGGGCCAGTTCGCCGGGCAGGTGCTCGTTGGGCCACACCCGGTGCGCGGTTTTCACGCCGGCCTCGGCGGACGGCGCGTGGCACACCTTGAACCCGGCCTGCGTCGGCTTGCCCGCGCCACCGGCGGCGCGGAACTTCGCGATCAACGACGGGTCGGGCATCGTGGAGCACAGGCCGTCGCCGATCCGGCCGGCCACGTCCGCCGCCTTCGGCCCGAACGCCGACACGTACACCGGGACGGGTGACGGTGGCAGCGTGTAGAGCCGGGCGTTCTCGACCGTGTAGTGCCGACCGCGGTGGGTGACCTCGTGGCCGGTCCACAGTGCCCGCATCACCTCGACGGCCTCTTCCAGCATTTCCAGCCGTTCCGGCGCGGACGGCCACCGGCCGCCGAGGATGTGCTCGTTCAACGCCTCGCCGGTGCCCACCCCGAGGGTGAACCCGCCGCGGCACTGGACGGCGGCCGTCGCGGCGGCCTGCGCCACCACGGCCGGGTGAATCCGGACCGTCGGGCAGGTGACGGCGGTGGTGATGGGCAACGAGGTGACCTCGGACAGCGCCCCGATCACCGACCACACGAACGGGCTGTTGCCCTGCTCGCCGTTCCACGGGTGGTAGTGGTCGGAGATCCACAGCCGCTCGAACCCGGCCTGTTCCGCCCACCGCGCCTGCTTCACCAGCTCACGCGGCCCGAACTCCTCGCTGGAGAGGAAGTAACCGATACTCACCATGGCGGACGGTTACCCGTGCAGGATTTCCTGAACCTTGCTCCGCACGCCGCGCTTGACCACGTCCCACGCGTCCGGGTCGCCCTTCAGCATCGCCTCGGCGGTGGCCTTGGTCTGCTCGAACGTGGTGTGCGGCGGGATCGGCGGCATGCTCGGGTCGCACCGCACGTCCAGCACCACGGGCCCGGACGCGGACAACGCCCGGTCCCACGCCGGGCCGAGGTCCGCCGGGTCGTCCACGTCGATGCCCTCCAGCCCGATCGACCGGGCGAACGCCGCGTACCCGACATCGGGCAGCACCTGGGACTGCTCGAACTTCGGCGCGCCGCCCATGGCCCGCAGTTCCCAGGTCACCTGGTTGAGATCGTTGTTGTGCAGCACGCACACCACGCACCGCGGGTCGGCCCACTCGCCGTGGTAGCGGGCGATGGTGATCAACTCGGCGAGCCCGTTCATCTGCATCGCGCCGTCGCCGACGAGCGCCACCACCGGCCGGTCCGGGTGGGCGAACTTCGCGCCGATCGCGTACGGCACGCCCGCGCCCATGGTGGCCAGCGTGCCCGACAGCGACCCGCGCATCCCTCCACGCATCTTCACCAGCCGCGCGTACCAGTTGGCCGCCGAGCCGGAGTCGGCGGTGACGATCGCGTCCTGGGGCAGCCGGGGCGACAGCTCCCACACGATCCGCATCGGGTTCACCGGCGAGGCGTCCACAAAGGACTGCGCGCGCAGGGTCTCCCACCACTCGCCGACGTTGCGCTCCACCGCCTCCCGCCACGACCGGTCCTGCTTGCGCCGCAACCCCGGCAGCATCGCCCGCAACGTCGCCCCGGCGTCACCGACCAGGTTGACCTCGGTCGGGTAGCGCATGCCGATCATCCGGCCGTCCACGTCGACCTGCACCGCCCGCGCGGACCCGAACTCGGGCAGGAACTGCGAGTACGGGAAGCTGGAGCCGACGATCAGCAGCGTGTCGCAGTCGCGCATCAGCTCGTAGCTCGGCCGGGTGCCCAGCAGCCCGATCGAACCGGTCACCCACGGCTCGTCGTCGGACAGCACGTCCTTGCCCAGCAACGCCTTCGCCACGCCCGCGCCGAGCACGTCGGCGATCTCGCGCACCTCGTCGGCGGCACCCCTGGCACCCTGTCCGACCAGGACCGCCACCCGCTCCCCCGCGTTGAGCACCTCCACCGCCCGCCGCACGTCCTCCTCGGACGGCACGGCGGTCGCCCACGAATGGCTCGGCGGGCTGGACGGCACGTGCTTGAACGCGTGCTCGGGCGGCGAGTACTCCAGCTCCTGCACGTCCGCCGGGATGATCAACGCGGTCGGCGCGCGCTGCGCCTCGGCGGTCCGGATGGCCCGGTCCAGCGCGTTCGGCAGCTGCTCGGGCACGGTCACGTCGACCAGGTACTCCGACGCGACGTCCTTGAACAGCGCGTGCAGGTCCACTTCCTGCTGGTAGCTGCCGCCGATGGCGGTGCGGGCGGTCTGCCCGACGATCGCGACCACCGGCACGTGGTCGAGCTTGGCGTCGTACAGGCCGTTGAGCAGGTGGATCGCACCGGGCCCGGACGTGGCCAGGCACACGCCGACCCTGCCGCTGAACTTCGCGTAGCCGACGGCTTCGAGCGCGGACATCTCCTCGTGCCGCGACTGGATGAACCTCGGCTGGTCGTCGCTGCGCCCGAAGGCCGCGACCAGCCCGTTGATGCCGTCACCCGGATAGGCGAAGACGTGGTCGACGCCCCAGTCACGGAGGCGGCGCAGCACGTAATCGGCGACGGTGGTGGTCATGGGTGTCCTCCCTCGAAAGGCAGGGGTTACCCGACCCACCCACGGCTAAAGCGGCAGGAGCATCCGTCCGCCCAGCAGGAGCGTCCCGATGGTCACGACGGCGAACAGCAGCACCCACACCAGGCCGGGCACCCGGGTGATCCGGGCCAGCTGGTCGGCGTCGGACTGCGGAGCACGCCCACGCGCCCGCCTGCTCTGCAACTCGCCCACCGGTCGCACGCCGCCCAACAGCAGGAACCACGTCACGAACAGCGCGAACGACGCCTGCCACTCGGCCGTGGCGTACCAGGACACCGCGAACATCACCGCGCCGGTCAGCACGACCGACAACACGCCGAACGCGTTCCGGATCATGATCAGCATCGCGGTCAGCAACCCCACCGTCGCCCACAGCAACGGCCGGACCTGCTCGGCCGTCACCAGCGCCGCCGCACCCAGCCCGAGCAGGGACGGCGTGACGTACCCGGCGAAGTACATGAGCACCACGGCGACCCCGGTGGGCCGTCCGCGCGACACCGTGACCCCGGACGTGTCCGAGTTCAGCTTGATGCCCTCCAGCCTGCGGCCGGTGAGCAGCGCGACGAGGGCGTGCCCGGCCTCGTGCGCGATGGTGATGACGTGCCTGCTGTAGCGCCACACGCCGGGACTGGCCACCAGGACCAGCGCCAACACGGCGGGAGCCCACTTCGTGATCGTCGACATCGCTGTCAAGGATGCCAGGTCCACCTGTGAGGGCTTGACCTGGAGCGCGGTCCAGCATCCAGGCTTGCCCACATGCAGCGACAGCACATCGGTTCACTCGAGGTCAGCGCCCTGGCACTGGGCGCCATGCCGTTCGGCAAGGTCGTGGACGAACAGACCTCGTTCGCGATCATGGACCGCTTCGTCGAGGCGGGCGGCACGCTCCTGGACACGTCGAACAACTACATGTTCTGGGACGGCGGAACCGGCGACGAGAGCGAGGAGATGGTCGGCCGCTGGCTGGCCGCCCGGGCCAACCGCGACGACGTCGTGGTCGCCACCAAAGTCGGCGCCCGACCGTCGATCCCCGGCACCGGCCTGGAAACCGCCGAGGGCCTGTCCGGCGACACGATCCGTGCCGCCGCCGAGGCCAGCCTGAAGCGCTTGGGCACCGACCGCATCGACCTCTACTACAGCCACATCGAGGACCGCAGCGTCACGCTGGAGGACACACTCGGCGGGTTCGCGTCCCTGGTGGAGGCGGGCACCGTGCGGGAGATCGGGGCCAGCAACCACTCAACGTGGCGACTGGAACGGGCACGGGCGGTGTCCCGAGCCAACGGGTGGCCCCTCTACACGGCGATGCAGCAGCGCTACAGCTACCTCCAGCCGCGACCGGGCGTGACCCTGCCGGAGGCCGGTCACGTCCACATGACCGACGAACTGTTCGACTACGCGACGGCCGAGGGTGACGTGACCCTGGTGGCCTACACGTCACTGCTGTTCGGTCAGTACCGCGACAAGCCACTGGCCGAGCACTACAACCACCCGGGCACCACGCAACGACTCGCGGTGCTGCACGAGGTCGCCGGGGAACTCGGCGCGACGGTCAACCAGGTCGTACTGGCATGGCTGATGCGCAAGAACATCATCCCGCTGGTGGGGGCCACCCGGATGGAACAGTTGGAGGAGTCGCTGGGCGCACTGGAGATCGAACTGGATGACGACCAGGTCCAGCGAATGAACTCCGCAGCCTGACCCCGCCTCGACACAGCAGCGGTGCACGGTCCACTTCGGACCGTGCACCGCTGTGTCGGTTACGTCGTCAGCGCGTGAAACGCGCCTTGTGCTGTTCGGCGATGGCCGGGTCAACCGGCTGGACCGGCCGCGGACTCACGGTCGGGTCCATCGACTCGACCCGCTCGTCGTGCCGCGAGTCGACGCGCTGAGTCGGCATCTCCTGCGTCGCCGGATCGGCCCGCGGGTCGCGAATGCTCGCGTCCCGCTCGTACCGGCCCTGGTCGGAACGCCGGTCCGAAACCGGTGCCCCGGCCGGTTCCCCGGCACGCTCATCTTCCACCGTCTCCGGCAGGACGATCTTGCGCCGCGCGGGCAGCACCGCGATCAGCAGACCCACGGCGGCGAGGCCGAGGTGCAGCCAGTTGTCGTTGACGTTGAGCGCCAGCGGGTTGCCCAGGCGTTCGACCGGGTTGGTGGAGAAGACCCCGGCCAGGGCCAGACCCCAGAGCAGTACCGCGCCGTAACCGATGAACAGGATCCACCCGTAGAGCCGGGCCAGACCGGAACTGCTCGCCATGAGCAGGCCGAGCACACCGAACGCCAAGTGGACCACGTTGTGCAGCGGGTTCAGCGTGAACCCGAGCAACATCGCGTGCTGGTCGCCCGCGAAGTCACCGAAACCGGTGCGCACGAAGCCCAGCACACCCAACGCGAGGAAGACCAGGCCGACCAGGCCTGCCAGCACCTGGGCGGGTTGGACACCCGCGACCTTGACGCGACCGACGGTCGAGTGGTGGGACATCTCGCCCTCCAACTCCAGGACTACGAGCCCGTCTACCGGGCTCCGGACGACCACCGACTACCCATCCACCCGGAAAGGCAAACAGGTTCAGACGATTGACCCCGCACCGATAGGCCAAATGGAGTAAGGGGACGGGCGCACGAACCCGCCCCCCGTTCCCGACAGGAGTCACCACTCCCCGTCGTGCCGGGGTTTATCCGCCCCGACCCACCCCATGAAGGCCGGGCCGCCATGCCGCGCGGAAATACCTGCCGATCACCGCGGCAAATCAGCCGATACGGTTTTCGAATAATTCCGCGCCGTCTCGCCGGAACCGACGTACGGGCAGGTCAGGAACGCTGACCCAGGCCACGGGACACCCACGTGGCCGAGCCGTTCCACTCACTCTCCCTGCTGTTCACGAAGATCCCCTTCGAGGTAGCCGAACACCCTGCGGTATCGGGATTACTATCGCTCCGCAGACCCCTTGAGGTCAAAGGAATTACGACGTACGCGAATTACCATCAGCCACATGACGAGGTTCACCGGCCCGGCCGCCAGACTCACCCCTCGACGGCCCCCACCGGACCCCGACGGACCCGCAGGTGGCCGACGAGGCCAGTCATCCCCCGCGTCCACAACGGACCCGCAGGTGGCCGACGAGGCTCGATTTGACATGGGTTCGGGTGCCATAGGCTGGTCGTAAGGGCCCCATGTCAAATCGAGCCGGACCCAACCCGCGAAGTCCACCCCTCGAAGTGCTTCGCCCCTCACCGACGCGCAGACACCCACCCGACTGGCCACCCGACTGGCCGCCCGTCACACCAAGATCGCTTGACCTCGACTTAACTCGAACTCCTAGCGTGGCGGACACACACAACAGAGGGGACTACGAGATGCACGCCATCCGCCAGCACGAGTTCGGCCCGGCCGAGACACTGCGGTACGAGGAGACGCCCGACCCGGAGCCAGGCCCCGGCCAGGTGCGGATCACGGTGTCGGCGGCGGGGGTACACCTGCTCGACACGGCGATCCGCCGAGGCGAGCACGGTGGGCCGTTCCCACTGCCCGCGCTGCCCATGACGCCCGGTCGGGAGGTCGCCGGCGTCGTCACCAAGCTCGGTGACGGGGTCGAAGCGCGCTGGCTGGGCAAGCGGGTCACCGCCCACCTCGGCCAAGCCAGCGGCGGGTACGCGGAACTCGCCGTGGCGAACGCCGCGTCGCTGCACGAACTGCCCGACCACGTGTCCGACGACGCCGCGGTGGCCATGATCGGCACCGGCCGCACCGGCATCGGCGTGCTGCGCATCGCCGAGATCACCGCGGACGACGTGGTGCTGGTGACGTCGGCCGCCGGCGGGTTGGGCGCGTTGTTCGTGCAGGAGGCCAAGGCGATCGGGGCCAAGGTGGTCGGCGTGGCGAGCACCGCCAAGCTGGACCTGGTCCGGGAGCTGGGCGCGGACGTCGTGGCCGACTACACCCGGCCGGACTGGTCCGACGGGATCGGCGAGGTGACCGTGGTGCTCGACGGCGTCGGCGGCGAACCCGGCCGCAAAGCCCTGGAACTGCTGGGCATCGGCGGCCGGATCATCATGTACGGCTGGTCCGCGGGCGAACCCACCCGCATCGAGACCGCCGACCTCTACCGCCTGGGCATCACCGCGACGGTCGCGGTCGGACCTCGGATGATGAAGGGCACGAACCTGCGGGGACTCGAAGACCTGTCGCTGCGCGCCCTCGCCGACCAGCGCCTCACCCCGCTGACCACGACGTTCCAGCTCAGCGAAGCCGCCAAGGCGCACACCGCGCTGGAGAGCCGCGCCACCGTGGGCAAGGTCGTGCTCAAGCCGTAAAGACCGTGCTCAAGCCGTGAAGAACGGGAGTCCCCGTGCGCGATGAACGCGCACGAGGACTGCCCTCCCCCGGGACAAGCCCGAATCAGACTGACACGCCGCCTACACGGGCACGGTGACGATCTGCTCGCCCTCGAAGTTGCGCACCTCGATCGCCGCGACGTCACCGGGCGCGATGAGCGCCGAGCCGTCGAGGTTGGTGCCGTCCTGCTCACCGGTCGCCGACACCAGCCAGCTGCCCGCCTCCTGCCTGCTGCCGTCCTTGGCGACGACGAACAGCTTGCACTTCTCGTTCTGCGCGATACCCGCGACGGACGCGTTCACCCGTACCCACCCGGCAGCGGGCTTGACCTGCACGGTCATCCGCGCGCCGGTCTCCGGGTCAGTGGCCGAACCGAGCATCGTCCCGGCCGGCGGCGCGGGCGGCGTGGACGTCTGCACAGCACTCACGTCCGGCGCGGTCCCCCTGCCGACCGCGAAACCCCCGCCCAGCACGACCGCGACCACGGCCGCCGCGACCAATCCGATACCGACCTGACGACGACGCACCTGACCCGCGCGTTCGGACCGCACCTGCCGCAGAGTCCGCTGCAACAGCAGGTCACCGCCCTCGGGTGGCCCGTCGAGCAGCGCCTCGGCCGGCACGTCACCCATGGCGTCTTCCATCACCCGCAGCTCGGCCAACTCGGCGCGGCACCGCGCGCAGGACGCCAAGTGGTCCTCCACGGCACGCACCTCCCGCTCGTCGAGCACGCCCAACACATAGGCGCCGAGCAACTGTGGATCGTGGTTCGTGGGTCCGTGGTTCGTGGGTCCGTGGTTCGTGGGTCCGTGGTTCGTGGGTCCGTGATTCGTGGGTCCGTGATTCGTGGTCATCCGGCCACCCCCTTCAGCGCGACCTGTTGTCCGACGAACGTCTCTCTCAACGCCCGCAGCGCGTAATGCGATCTCGACTTCACCGTTCCCGGTGGCACCCCCAACGCCTCGGCCGCCTCGGTCACGCTTCGGCCGCGGAAGTAGATCTCCATCAGCACGTCGCGGTGATCCGACGACAGCCGGTCCATGGCTTCGAGCACCACCATCGAGTCCACCACCGAATCGGCGTGGTCGCGTTGCACCGGCGGGGTCGTCGGTGTCTCGGCCACCTCCTGGGGCCGGGCCGCCTTCGCCCTGATCCGGTCCGTGACGATGTTGCGCGCCACCGTGAGCAGCCATCCGCGAACCGAGCCCTTGCCGTTCACCAGGGCGTCCGGGTGCCGCCAAGCGCGCACGAGGGTTTCCTGGACGACGTCCTCGGCCGCCGCCCGATCGCCGGTCAACCGCGTCGCATAGGCGAGCAGCGCCCGACCGTGCTCCTCGTAGAGCGATCGGATCAGTGCCTCGTCGGCCGCGGCCTCCCGTTTCCGGGACCACAGAGCCGCCATCCACCCACTCCTCTCGTCAACTCTCGCCACGGACACGGACGCCGGACGGGTTCGGTTCAGCGTGGGCGCGAGAAAGTTTTCTAGGCGCAGGTCCGGCCGGTGTTCAGGCAGGTCGTGATCCGTTGCATCAGGGCGTCGGGCATGACGTTGACGAACATCCCGTGGTCGGTGCGCGGGTCGCGCAGCTGCTCGGGGAAGCTGTCGATCGCGAACGGCCGCCCGGCCGGCACGTCGTAGGTGACCCGGACCCGCAGCTTCGGCACCGGGAACGTCCCGGCCTTGCACACCCCATTGGACGCCGGGAACTCGACGTGCGCCCGGTGGCTCGGACTGTCGGTGTTGCGGCCGTCCCAGCAGCTGGGGAAGTCGAACGTGCGCAGCACCTTGCTACCGGGCGCGCACTCGGGATAGCGGTCGGTGTGCCGGTCCTCGAACCCGGTGCAGCTCCACCGCGCCCGGCCGCGGCCGGTGTTCAGCGCCGCCGGGTCGCCGACGATCATGCGCAGGAACCGCGGCATCGACACGACCTCGCTTACCGGGCTGCCGGTGAACGTGATCTCCACGCTCGACGGCGGCAGCACCTCACCGGTGTTGCCGTGCACGCCGCCACCGCGCTCGTGCTCGTCATGCCCGGTCCGGTCGGTCAGCCGCAGCACGGGCCAGTAGTAGGTGGACGGGTCGCCTTTCGCGCACGTGGTCGCGGCGGCGGCCAGCGACTCGTCGGTGGAGCCGGCGTGCGTGCTCTTGTTGCCGACGTACTCGTGGGTGTGGTGCGCACCGAACGGCTGACCTGGCGCGATGACCATGTTGTCGGCGTTGAGGTGGCGCGATTCGTTGCGCCCGCAGTCGACGCTGAACGTGCCGGTCGACGCGTCCTGGGTGGTGGTCACCGCCTCCATCGCCACCGGCACCTCGTCGATGGCCACCGTGCGGCTGTCCGCACAGCCGGCGACCAGCACGAGTAACAGCAACAGGGACGCCCACCTCACGCACGACAGCTTATTCAGGCACCCTCTCCCGGACGTCGGCCAACCGCCCGAGTGGAACGGCCGACACGCGAACGCGCCATTTGACCTGCCCGATCGGGTGATTCAGGGTGTGCGAGTGGAGTCATGAGGGGTTGCGGTGACGAGAACGCGGCCGTCGACCGTCACCACGCTGAGTGCGGCGAGTTCGTCCAGGTCGACCATGGCCGCGCCGGCGAGCGCGGTGTCGCCGTCACCGAGCCGTGAGGCGACCCACCCGCCCGCCACGTAACGCCTGCCGCGCAGGTCCGTGACGACGAGCTGGCACTTCTCCCCGGCATCGATCCCGTCCACGACCGCGCGCAGCCGCACCCAGCCGTCGGCGGGGGTGAGGGTGGCGGTCATCCGGACGCCGGTCGCGGCGGTGGCGACCAGGACCCGTTCCCCGGACACGCTGTGCTGGCCGAGGTACACACCCCCGGCCAACACCGCGGCGGCGAGCGCGGTGCTCACCGCCGTGACGACGCCACCACGCCGTTTCCGGTCACGCGCCTTCTCGGTGCGGACCTGGCGCAGCGTGCGTTCGAGGATCGGATCGTGCATCTCTTCTCGTTCAGCTAGCGCTCGGACGTACCCCGAGCGGCGACGGATTGCGGCGACAGTGGCCGCTGACGGTGGTGCGGGTGGGCTGCATCGGCGGGCCTTCCTCCTGACGACTGACCCCCCTGACACGGACCCGTGGGACGTTCGGTTCAACCTCCGGCCAGGTTTATGACGTGACAGGGGTCGAAACGCACCGAGGCGGCCCCTACCGGGACCGCCTCGCGCGCGTTCAGTTGGTAGCGGTCAGTTCAGCCGCACCCTGAGGATGCGGCTGGTGGAGTTGTTGGGGGTGCTGTCGTTGTCGCCGTTGCTGGTGGTCAGCCAGAGGGTGCCGTCGGGGGCGGGTTCTGCTGTGCGGAGGCGGCCGTAGGTGGACTGGAGGTGGGTTTGCTCGGAGCCGACGGACGTGCCGTTGATGGCCAGTTCGTAGAGCCTGGTGCCGCGCAGGGCGGCTACGAACAGGGCGTTGCCGACGATGGCGATGCCGCTGGGTGAGGCGTTGGCGGTGCTCCACGTGCGCTTCGGGGCGATGTAGCCGGAGCAGGTGCCGGACGTGCCCTCGCACGACGGCCAGCCGTAGTTGCCGCCCTTCTGGGACAGGTTGAGTTCGTCCATCACGGTGTTGCCCAGTTCGGCCTGCCACAGCCTGCCCTGGCTGTCGAACGCGAGGCCCTGCACGTTGCGGTGGCCGTAGGTCCACACGTAACGGGCGTTGCCGCCGGTGCCGTAGAACGGGTTGTCGGTGGGCGGGGAGCCGTCGGGGTTGAGCCGCAGCACCTTGCCGCCGAGGTTGTTCCGGTCCTGGGCCCAGTTGGCGTTCTGGGCGTCACCGGTGCCCGCGTACAGCTTGCCGTCCGGGCCGAACCGCAGCCTGCCACCGTTGTGGAAGCGGTTGCGCGGGATGCCGGAGAGCACGACCTGGAGCGAACTCTGCACCAGGGCGTTGTTCTGCACCTTGATCCGCACGATCCGGTTGTCGTTCGCGGCCGTGTGGTAGAGGTACAGGTAGTTGTCGGAGGCGAAGTTCGGCGACACCTCAAGGCCGAGCAGGCCGCCTTCGCCGTTGGTGCCCACGACGTTCGGCACCCTGCCCAGGGTGGTCTTCACCCCGGACGGGGACAGCTTGACGATGTCGAACGCGTCGCGCCGGGCGTAGACGCCGGAGCCGTCGGGCAGGAAGTCCAAGCCCCACGGCACGTCGGTGTCGGTGGCCAGCTGCGTCACCGTGCCGATCCGAGCACCGAACGCGGGTTCTTCTTGGGACGACACAACGGGGGCCGCGCTCGCGGGCGCGGCCACCACGAGGGCGGTGGCGAGTGTGCCGAGCATGGTCGACACGCGCCGAGTACGGGGTGCCACAGAAGCCTCCACAGTCGTTGGCGACTCCCCCGAACGGAAGGGGGAAGGGTGCGGCGGTGTGGTGTGCGGCGGAATGGGTGACCTGTCACGGAGACAGGTCGGACGGGACGGTTGCCCGCACGGGCGGGATCAGGGTCTGCGCTTGCGCAACTGTCGACCCCCGAGCCGGTCACGTGCAGTCATCGTCCTGGCACACAAACGGTAAGGGCTTTCCCCGGCAACGTCCAGTGGCGCCTCAATTGGTCCGGCGCTCGAACACCGTGCTCCTGCCCGCGTGGCGACGGCAGCAGTAGCCCCAGTGCGGGCCCAGGGCACGAACACCACGCCACCGCAGACCAGCAGGCCCGGACGCACCCGGTGCACCCCGGAAAGCTCGGACCTGGCTCGCCACGACACCACGATCATCGTCACGGGTGGCAGCCACGACCCCAGCGCGAGGAACTGCAACACCAGCTACCGCTGCAAAGACACCTTTGCAACTAGGTCGGACCGGGCGCTCTAGACGCTCGACCGGCGGACAGGGAGCGTTTCCCTGGCGTCGTAGGCGAGCCGGGCCTGTTCGACCTTGTCCAGGTTGACCGACCACTCGGACAGCGACGCGAACAGCGGCGACAGGCTGCGACCCAGTTCGCTGATCTCGTACTCCACCCGTGGCGGGACTTCGGCGTGGTAGGTGCGGGTGACGAGCCCGTCGCGTTCCAGTTGCCGCAGCCGCTGGGTCAGCACCTTGGGCGTGATCGTGGTGATGCGGCGGGCCAACTCCACGAACCGCATCCGGCCGTACTCGTTGAGCGCCCACAGGATCGGGGTCGTCCACCGGCTGAAGACGATGTCGACCACCGGCGCGATCGGGCAGGCCTGCTCCGGGTCGACCTCCGCGCGAGCCGTGTTACCGGTCACAACGAACCCCTTCCGCCATTACTTTCCTCTAGGTACCTACTATTCCCCGGACAGTAGCTTCCCCGAGTACGCGAAACTCGGCAAGGGAGTGATCATGATCGTGGTGACTGGGGCGACGGGGAACGTCGGCCGGACGCTCGTGCGGCTGCTGGACGCGGCCGGCGAGCAGGTGACCGCCGTGTCGCGCAAGATCTCGGCGGCGGACACACCGGCGGGCGTGCGGCACCTGGCGGCCGACCTGGTCGAGCCGGACAGCCTGAAGCCCGCGCTCGACGGGGCGACGACGCTGTTCCTGCTGACTTCCGGCGACTGGGTCTCGGCCGGCGGCGACGAAACCGTCCTGGGGAACGTCCTCGACATCGCTCGGGCCGGTGGTGTCGGGCGGGTCGTCCTGCTCTCCTCCCAGGGCGTCGGGACGGGGACCCACACGCCGGAGTTGGAGGACGCGGTCAAGCAGTCGGGTCTGGAGTGGACGGTCCTGCAGCCCGGCGGCTTCGACTCGAACACGTTCGCGTGGGCCGGGATGATCCGCGCTCAGCGGGTGGCCGCCGCACCGTTCGCCGACGTCGAGCTGCCCACCATCGACCCGGACGACATCGCCGAGGTCGCCGCCGTGACGTTGCGGGAGGCAGGTCACGGCGGCAGCACGTACGTGCTCACCGGACCGGCGCCCATCTCGCCCCGGCGGCAGGTCGCGGCGATCGCGGACGCGCTGGGCGAGCCGGTCCGGTTCGTCGAGCAGACCCGCGACGAAGCCCACGCGCAGATGGTGCGGTTCATGCCCGAACGGGTCGTGGAGGCCACCCTCGACATCCTGGGCACGCCGTCGGCCGCCGAGCAGCGGGTCAGCCCCGACGTCGAGCGGGTCCTCGGCCGCCCGCCGCGCACCTTCGCCGAGTGGGCGGCGCGCAACGTGGCGGTGTTCAAGTGACCCGGCCGGCGTCTGTCCGCAGGTCCTCGACTCGACGATGTCCTACCGGGAGACCGGCACCGGCGCGCCGATGGTCTTCCTGCACGGCAACCCCACTGAGCGCGGAAGACCTCGCCACCTACCGCAAGCCGTACCCCACCCGCACAAGTCGCTTGCCGATGCTGCGGTGGGCGCGGTCGATGCCGCTGGGTGGTGAGCCGGCCGACGTCGTGGCGCGGGTCGAGTTCTACGACGAGTGGCTGGCGGGCAGCGTCGACGTGCCCAAGCTGCTGCTCGCCTTCGAACCCGGTCCGGGGTTGATGATGACGCCGGAGATGGTGGACTGGTGTGCCGCGAACATCGCCGGCCTGGAGATCGTGCGGCACGGCGTCGCGGGTCACCACACTCCGGAGGACCAGCCCGCCGCGATCGCCGCGACCATCGCCGCGTGGATGGACAAGCACGGCCTGCGGGTGGTTCAGCTGTAGAGCTCGTCGTACAGCTTGGCGTGGGTGGAGTGCACGATCTTGCGCTTCACCTTCAACGTCGGGGTCAGCTCGCCGTTCTCCTGGCTCAGGTCGCGGTCCAGGACGGTGAAGCGCTTGACCTGTGAGACGTGGGCGAAGTGGGAGTTCGCTTCGTCCACCACGTCCTGGATCAGGGCTCGGGCCTCCGGCGTCCGGGCGAGGGTGGGCAGGTCGGTCGGCAGGCCTTGTGCCTGGGCCCACGGGACGATCTCGTCCTCGTCCAGGGTGATGAGGGCGACGAGGTACGGCTTCAAGTCGCCGTACACGACGGCGTGCGAGATCCAGCGGGACTGGCGGAGCTGGTTCTCCACGTTGGCGGGGGCGATGTTCTTGCCGCCGGCGGTGATGATGATGTCCTTCTTGCGGCCGGTGATGGTGACGAAGCCGTCGTCGTCGATCTCGCCGAGGTCACCGGTGTGCAGCCAGCCGTCGGTCAGCACCTCGGCGGTGGCGGCGGGGTTGTTCCAGTAGCCGGCGAACACGTGCGGGCCGTTCATCAGGATCTCGCCGTCCTCGGCGACTTTCAGCTGGAGGTTGGCCATGCCGTAGGTGCCGACCGAGCCCAGCTTGTGCCGCGCCAACGTGTTCACGGTGCCGACGCCGGTGGACTCGCTCATGCCGTAGCCCTCCAGCACCGGCACCCCGGCTGCGGTGAAGAACTCCAGCACCTCGACCGAGATGGGGGCCGCGCCGGACAACGCCTGGCGCAGCCTGCCGCCGAAGATCGCCCGGACTCTGGCGAAGACCGGGTCGACCTTGTCGAACGCGGCGGCCAGGTCGGCGGGAAGGGGTTGGTCGGCGGCCTGGAACTTGCGGACGGCCAGGCCTACCTGCACCGCTTGGCGCAACTGGTCTTCGGGCACGCCCGTGGTGGCGACGGTGTAGATCTTCTCGAAGATCCTGGGCACGGACGGGAGGAACGTCGGCCGCACCTGGGACAGCTCGGGGACGATCTTCGCCGTGTCGCCGCCGTAGAACGCGACCGTGGTGCCAGTGTAGATCGCGGACAGCTGCACGATCTGCGCGAACACGTGCGCCAGCGGCAGGAACAGGTACACCACGTCGTCCGGCAGGACGTAGTTCAGCTCCACGGTGAGCTGACACATGGTGAGCCAGTTCCGGTTGGTCAGCACGCAGCCCTTGGGCGGGCCGGTGGTGCCCGAGGTGTAGATGATGACGGTCGGGTCGTCGGGATCGATCGCGGCGCGGCGGTCGTCCAACTCGACCGGGACCGGCGACGTGCGGCCGTGCGACCGGAGTTCGGCCAGGCCGCCACCCTCGATGACGATGACGTCCCGTAGTGCGGGCACCTGGTCGCGGATCTCGGCGATCTTGGCGCGTTGCTCGTCGGTCTCCGCGATCAGGAGCACCGCGCCCGAGTCGCCGATGATCCACGCGCACTCCTCCGGCGCGCTGGACGGGTAGATCGGCACCACGATGCCGCCCGCCGCCAGCACCGCCAACTCCACCGCCGACCACTCGGGCCTGGTCTCCGACAGCACGCACACCCGGTCGCCCGGCTCGACGCCCAGGTGGACCAGGCCGGACGCGAGTTCCATGACCCACTCGGCGACGTCGGTGAAGGTCAGGTCGTGCCACTGCCCGTCGCGGGGGTGGCGCCACGCCACCCGGTCGTCGTGCACCTGGGCGGCCACGAAGGGCAGGTCGGCGATGACGCGCGCCGTGGTCACGGGCATGGCGGTGCTCCTCACTGGGCTGCGGGTCGGGTTACTGGGCGGCGGCTGCGGCTCGTTGGGCGGAGGGGGTGAGTTGAGCGGGGGTGACCTGCACGTGGACGCCGTTGAGCACGGCGGTGCCGGAGAGCGGGTCCAACGCGAGGTCGTCGGTGAGCAGGTTGACGTTGACGCCGGGGTGCGCCTCGGCGGTGGTGAGCCGGGTGCCCGGCCGGTCGTGGCCCCAGCCGTGCGGCAGGCTGACCACGCCAGCGGCCATATCGGCGCTCACCTCGACGGTCGCCTCGATCTCGCCGACGCGGGACGTGACGCGGGCGGCACGGCCGTCCTGCAGGCCCAGGCGTTCGGCGTCGGCCGGGTTGACCAGCAGGGTGCACAGCGGCTTGCCCTTCACCAGCGCCGGCACGTTGTGCATCCAGGAGTTGTTCGACCGCAGGTGCCGGCGGCCGACCAGGACCAGGCCGTCGGTCGGCGTGCGCAACGCTTCGAGCACGCGGGGCACGTCGGCGGCGATGGGCTCGGGGCACAGCTCGATCCGGCCGGACGGGGTGCGCAGGATCTCCGGAACGCGGCTGGTCAACGGCCCTAGGTCGACGCCGTGCGGCTGGTCGAGCAGGTCGGCCACGGACAGGCCGTAGGGGCCGGACCGGAGGCGTGCGTCCAGCAGGCGTTCCTCGCGGCTGTATTCGCTTTCACCGGACAGGCCGACCAGTGCGTCGAGGTCGGTGTCGGGGCCGAGGCCGGCGAAGATGCCGGTCAGCCGCAGCAGGATGTCGCCCTCGCCCGGTTCGCCCGGCCGCATCGGCACGGCGGGGCGCGAGTACTTGGCCACGTTGCGCACCGCGAACGACAGGAACGCGATGTCGTAGTGGGCACGCCTGCTGGGCGGCGGTGGCGGCAGGATCACGTCGGCGTGCCGGGTGGTCTCGTTGAGGTACGGGTCCACCGAGACCATGAAGTCCACAGTGGACAGTGCGGCGTCCAGGCGGGCCGAGTTGGGCAGGGACAGCGCGGGGTTGCCCGCCACGGTCACCAGTGCCCTGATCCTGCCCGGTCCGGGCGTCTCGATCTCGTCGGCCAGGGTGACGGCCGGGAACTCGCCGGCCACCTCGGGCAGGCCGCGCACCCGGCTGTGCCAGCGGCCGGTGGTGAAGCCCTTGCCGGTGCCGGTGCCGCGTCGGACGTGCGCGGGCAGCGGGAACATCGCGCCGCCGGGCCGGTCCAGGTTGCCGGTGAGGATGTTCAGCACGTCGACCAGCCAGCTGGCGACCGTGCCGAACTCGACCGTCGTGGTGCCGATCCGCCCGTACACGGCCGCGCGGGGTGCTCGGGCGAGCCGGTGGGTCAAGGCTCGGATCTCGGCCGCGTCGATGCCGCACCGCGAGGCCACCGCCTCCGGGGTGAACGGCTCGCTCAACGCCCGCACCCCGTCCACGCCTTCGACGTGGGGTGCGAGGGCTTTGAGGTCCACCAGCGATGCGGCGAACAGCTCGTTCACCATGGCCAGCAGCAGGAACACATCGGTGCCCGGCACGATCGGCAGGTGCCGGTCGGCGGCCGCGGCGGTGCGGCTGCGCCTCGGATCGACCACGACGAACGCCCCGCCGCGCTTCTGGAGCGCCTTGAGCCGGCCCGGCGCGTCCGGCACGGTCCACAGGCTGCCGTTGGAGGAGAACGGGTCCGCGCCGAGCAGCAGGAGGAAGTCCGTGCGGTCGATATCGGGCACCGGGATGGTGAAGATGCCGCCGTAGAGCAGGCCGGAGGAGACGTGCTTGGGCATCTGGTCGACGGTGGAGGCGGTGAAGACGTTGCGCGAACCCAGAGCTTTGCGCAGGCCGCCCGCGTACAGACCGCCGGCCAGCGAGTGCACGGTCGGGTTGCCCAGGTACATGCCGACCGCGTCCCTGCCGTGCTCGGCGATGATCTCGTTCAACCGCTGGTCGACCAGGGCGAACGCCTCGTCCCACGACACCGGCTCGAACTCGCCGCCCCGACGCGCGAGGGGTGTGCGCAGGCGGTCCGGGTCGGCGTCGAGCGCGCCGAGTGAGGCACCCTTCGGGCACAGGAAACCGCCGCTGAACGTGTCCTGCCGGTCACCGCGGACCGCCGTGATGCGGTCGTTCTCCACGGTCAACTCCAGGCCACAGGTGGCCTCGCACAGCGGGCAGGTCGTGTAGGCGGTGTGCATGCGACTCCTCTTCAACGGACGGTCCGGGCCAACGCGAGTGGTTGCAGACGGCCGGCGGAGGTCAACCCGATCAACTCGCTCAACGCGGCGACGACCATCTCCGGCCGGGCCAGGCAGTCCACGATCCACCGGCCCGCCGCTGTGCGCCAGACGGCCGACCACGACATCGACCGGACCACCGGTGAGCAGCCGTTCGGTGAGGCCGGGCGCGGATGAGTCCACCGCGACGTCCGCGCCGAGCCGGACCGCCGGCGGGCGTCCACGATGACCTCCACGTCACCAAGGCAACACGGCCCGGTTACCGGCCGGTTAGTGCGGAGTCCACGACAACTAAGCGCGGGCGTCCAGGACGCGGGCGAGTTCCAGGCGTGAGGAGACGTGGAGCTTGGCGTAGATGCGGGAGAGGTAGACCTCGATCGTGCGTGGGCTGTAGTGCAGGGCGGCGGCGATGTCGCGGTTGCGCATGCCTTGTTGCACCAGGCGGGCGACGTTTTCCTCCGCCTCGGTGAGGACGCCGGGGGCTTTGGCGCGGGCACGGGGGACCTTCGCGCCCAGTTCGCGCAACCGGCCTCCGGTCTGGCGGCGCAGGCCGTGTGCACCGAGGCGGTGGAACACCGCGTACGCGTCGAGGAGGTCCGGCACGGCCGCACGGTCCACCAGGCCCAGCGCCAACTGCGCCCGTGCCTTCTCGAACACCAGACCGCCCGCCTCGGCTTCGCGCACGGCCTCGCGCAGCACGACGGCGTCGCGTTCGGTCAGGCCGGTCACCCGTTGGACGGTCGTGCGGGTCCACGGCGCCACCCGGTTCGCCGACACGACGTGCAGGCGCTTCACGGTCTGCCGCGCCTCTTCCACCCGACCGTGCGACAGGTCCAGTTCGACCAGCCGCCCCAGCAACACACAGCTGTACGCGGTCATGCCGTCGTCGTCCACGGCCTCGACCAGGGTTGTCCGGGCGCCCTCCGCGTCACCGCGTGCGGCCAGGTAGCCGGCCATCGCGAGGGCGTGCAGGCGGGACATGTTCGGGCTGGTCGGCGGGTCGAGCGCGGCCAACCGGGCGGCCACGTCCAGCTCACCGCGCCACGTCCGCACCTCCAGCTCGATCGCGCGCAGGCCGTCCAGCATCATCAGCTCCTGCCGCGTCTCCAGCTCGGCCGCCGCCCGGCCCACGCGTTCCAGGCACACGTCCCACGCGCCGCCGAACCAGTCCAGCGCGACCCGCGCCATCTCCAACTCGCCGCGGAACGCGTGGCCACCGGCCCGTTCCCGCAGCTCCTCCGCACGCCGCAGCCGCCACGACGCGTCGTGCACCAGACCAGCCAGGGCACCGGTGGACGCGCCGACGGCCAGCGCCTGCAACTCCAGCACCGGCTGGCCGGCGGCCGAACGCAGGGCGCGGTTGGCGTAGTCCACCGTCTTGTCGTGCCGGAACAGCATCGACGTGATCACGGCCAGTCGGTCGAACACCACCACACCCTCGGCGGCGGAGGTGAACGGCATGGCCTCGATCCGGTCCGCGGCGGCCAAGGCGTCGGCGTGACGTCCGGTGAACACGAGCAGCAGCGCGCGCTGCGCGTGCAACGCGGCCGGTGCGTTGCCGGTCGTGAGTTCCGCGTCGGCCAGGCGCAACGCCTCGGCCATCCGGCCGACGAGGAACAGGCTGGTCAGCACGACGACCGCGCACCGCGACCGTTCCGGGCCGGGCGGCAGGGCGTCGAGGGCGGCCAGGCCGGGTGCGATCGCGGCGGCCGGGCGGGACGCGTGGGCCAGCGCCCGGCACTGCGAGGCCAGCAGCCCGGCCCGTTCCGGCGCGGCCACCGGCAGCAGTTCCAGCGCCCGCGCGCACAACGCCGCCGCCGTCTCCGGCGCGGTGGTGCGGTTGGCCGCGGCGGCCTGGGCCATCACCCGGATCGCACGCAGGTCGCCGGGTGGCGCGGACTCGGCCAGGTGCCAGGCCAGCTCCATCTCGTCCACCGCCAGGCCGCGCGCGCGGTCGTCCAGCAGCCGGGTGCTGATCAGGCTGTGCAGGTGGCGGCGTTGGGCGGGGCCGATCTCCTGGTAGAGCGCCTCGCCGACCAGGGCGTGCGAGAACCGGTAGCCGCGGTCTTCGTCGCGGACCACGATGTGCGCGCGCAGCAGTTCGTCGAACGCGTCCACCACGGTGTGCTCGGGCAGCGACGAAACCCGGGCCAGCAGCCCGATCTGGTCCAGCCGCACCCGCCGGAAGATCGACACCGCACGCGCCACCGCCCGGGTGTCCCGGTCCAGCGGCGCGACCCGGCGCAGCACGGCTTCCCGCCTGGTCAACCGGATCGCCGACGGTGACACGGTCAGCCGGGCCCGGTTGCCGTCCACGGCCACCAGGTCCAACTCGCGCAGTGAGCGGGCGATCTCCACCGCGAAGAACGGATTGCCGTCCGCCCGCTGGTGCACCTCGTGCGCCAGGCCGTCGTCCACCGGCGTGCCCAGCACGGTCTCCACGATCCGCGCCACGTCACCGCCGCTCAACGGGTCCAGCCGCACGCGCACCACCTCGGCGTGCCGTTCGAGCCGGTCCAGCAGTTCCTCGACACCGGGGTTGTGGTGGTGCGTGCGCGCGGCGGTGATCAGCACCAACGGCGCGGCCGTGACCCGGCGCAGCACCACGGCGAGCATGGCCAGCGAGTCGTCGTCCACCTGGTCCAACTCGTCCAGCACGAGTGCGGCGGGCCGTTCGGCGGCGAGACCGGTGAGCACGCGGGCGACCAACTCGCAGGAACGGCCGAACCAGGTCGCGTCCGGCGTCGAGGTCAGGTCCAACGCCTCCAACACGGCCCGCACATCGCCGGTCACAGGGACCGAACGCAACGCCGCCGCCACCGCCGCGTACGGGATGCGCCTGCTCACGTCGTCCGACTCGGCAGCGGCCACCGCACAACCCCGGTCACGCAACCGGCGGCACGCCTCGGCCAGCAGACTCGACTTCCCGATACCCGGCTCCCCCGACACCGCGACAGCCACCAGCCCGGCGGCAGGCACGCGGTCGACGGCGGCGAAGACAGTCGCCAGCTCGTTCTCCCGGCCGAAGAAGCGCCTGAAAGACGACAACGGCGGCCTCCCGTCGTTGGGGCGGACCCACACTACCGACTGAGGAATCCCTACTCACGTGTCGTGGCTCACGGTGGTCGCATGGTCTCCCGACAACACCGCACCTGGATGGTCGATGACGGTCGAGGGCACCTGTGCCGATGAGTTCGCCGAGGTCCGGTCCGAGTTCGAGCGGAACTTCGCCGAACGGGGGGGGGAGGTGGGCGCGGGCGTGCACGTGACGGTGGACGGCGAGACCGTGGTGGACCTGTGGGGTGGTGACGCGGGCGGGCGGGCGTGGACGGAGGACACGATCACGCACGTGTGGTCGTGCACGAAGGGCGCTACCGCGTCGTGCGCGCACCTGCTGGCGTCGCGGGGTGAGTTGGATCTGGACGCGCCGGTGGTGCGGTACTGGCCGGAGTTCGGGCAGAACGGCAAGGCGGGGACGTTGGTGCGGCATCTGCTGGCGCACCAGGCGGGGTCGGCCGCACTGCGGGAGCCGGTGCCGACAGGTGGGATGTTCGACTGGGGGGTGATGACGGAGCTGCTGGCGCGGCAGGAGCCGTTCTGGGCGCCGGGGACGCGGCACGGCTACCACGCGTTGACGTTCGGGCACCTGATCGGCGAGGTGATCCGGCGGGTCGCCGGGGTGTCGTTGGCCGAGTTCTTCGAGAAGGAGGTGTCCGGTCCGCTGGGGCTGGACTTCTGGCTGACGTTGCCGGAGGACTTGGAGCCAAACGAGCGTGGACAGTCCCTTGTGGACGCCGCGTACCGCACCCTCGGCTACCTACAGGCCCCTGGCGGCATCTGGTTCCGCTGACTTACGCCTGAATGCCGTAGACCGAACGCAGCCAGACGCAGGTCAAGGTGTCCACCAGGTCGCGGTCCCGGGCAGTCGATCGGCGGGCTCGGGAGCGGTTGAGGAAGGCTTGTTCGTTCATCGAGACCAGGACCGCGGCCAGGGACTTGGCGTCCGGGCCCGGTGGGGCGGTGCCGGCGGCGCGTTCGATGTCGATCTGCGAGGCGGTGGCCTCGATGAAGCGGCGGGCGACGCCGGTCCAGAACTCGCCCATCATGGGGTCGGTGTCGCGGGCGCGGACGGCGGCACGGAGCACTGGACCGTGTTTGCGCCATAACACCAGGCTGGCACCCAGGGCACGACGGATGGAGTCCTCGGGTGGCTCGTTGCCGCGCCGCAGCCACGACGACGCCGCCTCGTAGAGCGCTTCGAGGATGCCGCCGGACAGGGCGTGCAGCACCGCTTCCCGCGATGCGAAGTGGAAGTAGAACGTCGACCGCGAGATACCCGCGCCCGAGGCGAGCTCGTCGACGGCGATGTCGTCCAGGGACCGCGTCTGCAACAGACGCTCGGCGGTGTCGAGTATCGCCTGCGAGGTGAGGTCACCCTTGCTGGGTCTGCGCCGCGACCCGACCGTGCCGGCACGTGGGGACATGGCGGACATCCTGGGTTCAGCGACCCAGCAGCCGCAAGCCTTCCGCACGCACCGCCGCCAAGTCGAAAGCTCCGCCGGCGATCCGCACCCCCGCGTCGGCCCCCGCGCACGCGTACGCCTCGACGTCCGGAATGGACTTCGACCGCCTGGTGAGGATCACGCCCTCGACGAGTCCGAACACGAGATCGGCCGCCAGGTCGTCGTCCACCAGTGCCCGGTATGCCGCTTTCAGCTCGGCCCGTTCGGCGACGGCCCGGGGTCGAGGTCGCGGTGTACCCGCGTTCGGTGAACACGCTGGTCGGCCCGGGGCACTCCGACTCGTTGCCGGCGGCGATCGCGCGGACCGTGCCGGACGTGGTGCGGGTGGCGGTGGTCGGGGCGCACCTGAGCGGGCAGCCGTTGAACGTCGAGCTGGTGTCGCGGGGTGGGGTGTTGGTGTCGGAGACGGCCACTGCTGGTGCGTATCGGTTGTTCGCGCTGGACACGGTGCCGGCCAAGCCGGGGTTGGTGCGGGACGTCGGCGGCAAGGAGGTCGAGGCGGAGGTGTGGGAGTTGCCGGTGGCGGGGTTCGGCGACTTCGTGGCGTCGTTGCCGGCGCCGATGGCGATCGGGTCGGTGGAGCTGGCGGACGGGACGTGGGTGTCCGGGTTCACCTGCGAGCGGCACGCGTTGGAGGGGGCCGAGGACATCACGGCGTTCGGGGGTTGGCGCGCGTTCCTGGGCCGGGCGGAGTAGACAGGAGGTCGTGGATCCGCTCTGGGCATTGCGGCAGGTTGCCTTCCAGCTGGAACGCGCTGGTGAACCCACGTACCGGGTCCGGGCGTTCCGGAGAGCCGCCGAGGTGGTGGCCGCGTTGCCGGACGGTGAGCTGGCGCGGCGGGTCGCGGCGGGCACGTTGACCGACCTGCCCGGTATCGGCAAGGCCACCGCCGGGGTGATCGCGGACGCGGTGGCCGGGCGTGAACCTGTGTACCTGAGTCGTTTCCGCGAGCCGGTGGTGGGCGGGCAGGCGCTGCGGGCGTTGCTGAAGGGCGACTGCCACACCCACTCCGACTGGTCCGACGGCGGCAGCCCGATCCACGAGATGGCCGAGGCGGCGCGCGACCTGGGGCACTCGTGGATGGTGCTGACCGACCACTCGCCCCGGCTGACCGTCGCCAACGGCCTGTCCGCCGACCGGCTGCTGAAGCAGCTGGACGTGGTGGCGGAGCTGAACGTCGAGTTGGCGCCGTTCCTGATCCTGACCGGGATCGAGGTGGACATCCTGGAGGACGGGACGCTGGACCAGCGGCCCGAGCTGTTGGAGCGGCTGGACCTGGTGGTCGCCAGCGCCCACTCGAAGCTCCGGATGCCGGCCGCCGAGATGACCGCCCGGATGGTGGCTGCGGTGTCCAACCCACATGTGGACGTGCTCGGGCATTGCACCGGTCGGCTGGTCATCGGGAAGGGGCGGCCGGAGTCGACGTTCGACGCCGAGGCGGTGTTCTCGGCGTGCGTCGAGCACGGGACGGCGGTGGAGATCAACTCCCGGCCGGAGCGACGCGACCCGCCTGGGCGGTTGCTGCGGCTGGCGGTGGAGCTGGGGTGTTCGTTCGCGATCGACAGCGACGCCCACGCGCCGGGGCAGCTGGACTGGCTGTCGTACGGGTGTGAGCGCGCCGAGGAGTGCGGCGTGACACCGGATCGGGTGATCAACACGCTGGAGGCGGCGGAGCTGCTGGCCAGGTGAGGCCGTTGGTCGGTGAGTGGTTGGGTCCGTCGGGGGCTGGTGGGGTTGGTGGCCTCGGCGGCGTGGAGGCGTGGGGTTGGGGGGTTTGTGGGTTGGGGTCAGCGGCCGGCGGTGGCGGGGCGGGGGGTGCGGGAGGCTCGGAGTAGGTGGCCGTACCAGGGGACCAAGGGGCCGGTTCGGCCTTCTACGAGGCGTTGCCAGGTTGCCCGGCACAGGGCCAGGAAGGGGGCGGCGTTCCAGTAGTCGGCTAGTTCCGCTAGTGGGCGGTCTTGGATGTTGCCAAGGGCGTAGCGGCGGTCGAAGCCGTAGGACACTGGGACTGCTGCGCCGTTAGCCTCGATCACCAATGGGGTCAGCCAGCGGCCTAGTGGTTGGTTGTCGTCGATGGGCGCGGCCATGAAGGCTTCTGGTTTGCGGGCCAGCATGGTGCGGGGTACGGCGTCCAGTTGGACGGATAGGCCGTGTTCCTCGGCGATTCGGCCCAGTTCCACTGCGGCGTAGGCCAGTTCTACGGCGTCCGGGCGTTCGCCGGCCATGAGGCGGTTCGCGGCGCCCTCCGGTTCGAGGGGATGCACTTGGAGCAGCAGGGCGCCGGATTGGGTGGCGGCTAGAGCTACGTCACCCAGTTGGGTGGCGTTGCCTTGGGTCAGGGTGGTGATGACGCCGACCGGGATTCCTGCCTCGGTGAGTCTGCGGATGCCGGCCAGGGCCTTCTCGAAGCACCCTTCCTGGTTCCGGATCCGGTCGTGCGTGGGGCGGTCGCCGTCCAGCGATACCGCTACCAGGTCGACCAAGCCCCGCACGAGGCCGATGCGGCGCTGGGTCAGGGCCACGGCGTTCGTCGTGACGGTGGTTCGCATCCCTGCCTGGCGGGCGGCACGTAGCAGGGCGGGTAGTTCGGGGTAGAGGAACGGTTCGCCGCCGGAGACGTTGAGGACGTCGTACCCGAGGGCGGCGGCGTCCCGGACGACGGTGGACAGCACGGCGATGGGGATCGACTCGGCCACGTCCGGGCCGGAGCTGGAGTAGCAGTGCAGGCAGCGCAGGTTGCACAACCTGGTCGGGTGAACCTGAAGCACGGCCCGGCCACTCGTCTGCCCCATTCCACCCTCCCGTGGTCCTCTCTCCCGTATGGAGCACCGTGGACCCACCGTGATACGTCATTCCGTGACAACACTTCGGCCGTATTCCTCCCAACGTGGGAACCTTGCACCTCGCTGAAACGCGATGTGACAAACCGACGACTCTCTCTACAGGCGAGGCAGCCCCCAGCGTCACCGTGAGGCAGCCCGCGTGCTCACCCATTTGGGGGGAGGGGACATGCGCCGCGAGTTCATCGTTCCCACCGACGCCGCCGACGAGGCGAGACGCCGGTTGCTGCGGGACCTGCACGACGGTCTGGGGCCGTCGCTCGCGGCGATCGCGCTGGGCCTGCGCGCGGCCCGCCACCTGGCCGTCCACGATCCCGGCTCGGCGGGTCTGCTGCTGGCACGGTTAGAGGAAGAGGTGCACACGGCGGTCACCGAGATCCGCCGCCTCGCCTCCGGCGCCTACCCGGCGGCGCTGGCCCGGCTGGGTCTGGCCGACGCGGTGCGGGCGCACGTGGCCGCGTTGGCCGACCGGCACCCGGTGCGGGTGGACGTGCAGTGCGCGGACGTGCCCGATCTGCCGGTCTCGGTGCAGGTGGCCGCCTACCGGATCATCTGCGAGGCGTTGACGAACGTGGTGCGGCACGCGGGCGCGCGGCACTGCACGGTGCGGTTGCGGTTCGACGGGTGCCTGCACGTCGAGGTCGTGGACGACGGCTGCGGCGCGGTGCCGAACGGGGGCGACGGGGTGGGGCTCAACTCGATGCGTGAACGGGCGCTGGAGGTCGGCGGCACCTGGCGGATGGAGCACGCCGACACGGGCGGCACCCGGATCGAAGCGGACCTGCCACTCGCGGGCGGGGTGGGAACCGGGTGACCGCATTACGGGCGCTGGTCGTGGACGACCACCCGCTCTTCCGGTACGGCCTGGCCGCCGCGTTGGCCGCCGCACCCGACCTGGAGGTGGTCGGCGAGGCCTCGGGCGGCGGGATGGCGGTGTCGATGGCCGCCTCACTGCGCCCGGACGTGGTGGTGATGGACCTCAACATGCCGGATCTGGGCGGGGTGGAGGCGACGCGGCGGATCGTGGCGCACAACCCGGCCGTCCGGGTGCTGGTGCTGACCATGTTCGACGACGACGACTCGGTGTTCGCCGCGATGCGCGCGGGCGCGCTGGGCTACCTGCTCAAGGCGGCCCGGCCGCAGCAGATCGTGCGCGCGGTGCGGTCCGTCGGCGAGGGTGAGGCGATCTTCAGCCCGGCGATCGCGGTGCGGCTGCTGGCGTTCTTCGGCAACGCGCCGCGGGAACGGGTGGAGGCGTTCCCGGAGCTGACCTCGCGGGAACGGGACGTGCTGCGGCTGATGGCCGACGGTCGGGGCAACACCGCGATCGCCCGGTCCCTGGTGCTCAGCCCGAAGACGGTGCGCAACCACGTGTCGAACATCCTGCGCAAGCTGCACGTGGCCGACCGCGCGCAGGCCGTGTCCCGGGCCAAGCAGGCCGGTCTGGGCGAGCCGCCGGGACACATCGGATCGGGACACATCGGGACGCCCGACCCATAGTGCCGGGACGCGCCGGGACGTGACGATTGCGCTGTGGCCAATGGGTGGGCCACAGCGGGCCACGAGGGCGGGGAGCACGAGATGAACGCAGAGCAGATCGCGGTGGTCCTGCACGCGACGGACTCCATCACCAGGGCCGGGGTCACCGCGGCGCTGCGGTCGCGGCCGGAGATCCGGCTGGTCGAGCCGGACGAGCCGGCCCCGGTGGCGCTGGTGGTGCTGGAGCGGCTGGACGGTGAGGCGCAACAACTGCTGCGCAGACTCCAGGCGCCGGGCAGCGCGGGCATCGTGCTGGTGGCGGGCGACATCGCCGACCCCGAGCTGCTCAACGTGGTCAGCAGCGGCGTGTCCGCGGTGATCCGCCGCTCCGACGCGACGCCCGACACGTTGGTGCGCCTGGTCAAGGCGACCGCGGCGGGCCAGGGCGCGCTCCCGCCGGACCTGCTGGGCCGGCTGCTGGACCGGGTGTCCCGGTTGCAGCGCAACGTGCTCAACCCCAACGGCTGGACCATGGCCGGCATGTCGGACCGGGAGACCGAGGTGCTGCGGCTGATCGCGGACGGTTTCGAGACCCGCGAGATCGCCGAGAAGCTGTGCTACTCGCAGCGCACGGTCAAGAGCATCCTGCACGACATCACCAACCGGTTCCAGCTGCGCAACCGGGCGCACGCGGTGGCCTTCGCCCTGCGTGAAGGCCTGATCTGACAGCGGTACACCGGTACACCGGTTCACACGGCTCGGCCGGAGAAGGACACCGACGGCTTGCAGTTGCCCTTCTCGGTCGGGTTCTGGCAGCTCACCTGCACCACGATCTTCTCGCCCTTCTTGAACCGCAACGGTTCCACGTAGTGCCGGTCCAGGTCGCGGAAGTTGGCCAGGCCGAACTCCAGCAGCACGCTGCGGGTGCCGTCGACATCGCGCAGGACCCGCACCGTCCCGGTGTCACCGCGCGGGTTCTGCAGCACGATGTCGGTGATCAGCAGCGCCTTGTCCGGCGGCGGGGTGAAGGTGAAGTCGGTGAACAGGTCCTGGTTCGTCACGATCGCCGCGTCGGCGGCCACCCGGAAGTCGGTCGGCTCGCCCGCCGGCTGGGCCGGTTCGTTCGGCTTCGTGGTGGGCGGTGAGCCGGGGGCCGCGTCCGGGTCGAGGCCGGCGGCCTTCATCGCCTCCTCGGACTTGGCCTCGGCCTCCTTGGCCTGCTCCTGCGCCTGCCCGGCGCCCGCCTGGGCCTGGTCGACGGCCGTCTTGACGTCGTCGACCTGCTGGGTGGCGGCTTCCCTCGCGGCGGACTTCACCGCCGGTTGCAGCACGGTGAACCACAGCGCGGCCAGCACCGCCGCCAACGCCAGCAGCGCGATCAACGCGGGCAGCAGCCACCTGGGCAGCAGCTGCCGCTGCACGAGCGTGCCGGTCGCGGACAGCGGCGAACCGACGCTGGGCACGATGTCCACCCGGAACGGCCGCGGCTGCGACGGTCCGCGCAGGAACGTGTTGCGCGGCTTGGCGACCAGCTTCACGAACGCGGCCGTGCCCGGCGCGAGCACGACGTCGGACCGGTCGAGCTTGAACTCCAGCTCGCCGTCCGGGTCCGCCGGGTGCAGCCGCACCGCGACCGGGTGGTTGCCGACGTTGTCGATGGCCACCTCGAACTTGCCCTTCGACCCGGCCTCCACCTTGGTGGGCACGAGTTCCGCGGACATGTCGGTGAACCCGCCGACCTCGACCACGCCCTCCTCAACCACCGACCCGTACGGGTCCTCGCGCGAGGAGACGCGGACGCCGAACGGCACGGAGCCGGCGGCCACCCCGGCGGCGCGCGGCGGCGCGAACCGGACGACCACCTCGGCGGACGCCTGGGGCACGAGGTTCACCGAGGCCGGTTCGGCGGTGGCCCAGCCGGCCGCGTCGCCGACCACGTCCACGGTGAACTCGTCCACCAGGTCTCCGGTGTTGCGCACGACGACCGTGCACGTGACGTCTTCGCCCGGCGCCACGGCCAAGCCGGTGGCGGACAGCGTCGCGGTTGCGCCCATGGCGTGAATCCTCCGGTGGTCGGGTCGGTCGTGGGACTGGCGGAAGGGTGGGACGTGGTGCGTCCGGCGCTGCCCCAACGGGCAGCCTTCGGTGTCATTCGCGGGTGGCGAAGTCGGGCGGTTGCAGGGTTCTGGGCACGACCAGGAAGTCCTCGGACCGCACCGCGCCGAACAGCGGTCCGGCGACCGGTGTGGCTTCGAGCTGCCTGGGCCCGATGCGGTCGTTGTGGAACACCAGGAACTGGGTGTCGAACGTGCCGTCGGCGCGCACGACGACCTCGCCGGGTGTCGAGGAGATGCCGAGCGTCCAGGCCAGCTTCACCGTCGCGCCGGGCGGGAACGACTTGCCGGTGGCGCGCGGCACGAACCCGGTCGGGCCGATGCCGGGGTCCACGGTGATCTCCGGCTGCCGCACCAGGACGGGGGTCGCGGCGGTGTTGTCGGCCGCGTTGCTGTCCGGTCCGGTGCCGAGCACCGAGCCGCCGGCCGTGCTGTCCACGGCGGCCTTGGCGGGCAACGTCACCCGCACTTCGGCTTCCTGGCCGGGCGCGAGAGTGCCGATCGGGCAGGTCGCGCCGTCGACCGCGCAGCCCGCGACGGACGTCACCGGCAGCAGTTGCGGCGGCAGGGAGGTGACCACGCGGACGTCGGTCATCGGCACCGGCGCGCCGTTGCGGACCCGGAAGGACAGCACCAGGTCGTCACCGCCGACGTAACCCTCCTGCGGCAGCAGGGCCACGGCCATCGACAGCGAGCCGGGGTTGGCCGGCGGCCTGATCTCCTCGGCGACGGTCACCGGCACGTCGACCCGGTTGTCGGCCGGGTTGACGTCCGGTGGCAGTGCCGCCCGGAAGACCTGTTGCCCCGCCGCGATGCCCGTGACGGCCACGCGGATTTCGGCGGTCTGGTTCGGGGCGAGCCGGCCCAGCGCGCAGCCCGTCGTGGTGCAGGTGCCGGCGGTGGTGGTGACCGCGTCCACCCGGAGCCCGGCGGGCACGGTCAGCGCCAGGTCGGTGGTCTGCGCCGGGGCCAGGCCGCGGTTGGTCACCCGCAGCCGCACGGACGTGGTGCCGCCGAAGGGCACCGCGGCGGGCGAGACGGAACCGGTCAGCACCAGGTCGGGCAGGCGTTGGAACGCGGGCCGGTCGACGTCCTCCTCCGTGAAGGAGATCAGCCTGGCGGGCGTGCCGCCTCCCGGTGGGACCGTCCACACGCGGCGGAACTCGTCGGCATCGCTCATGGAGAACGCGATCAGCGCACCGTCCGGGGACCACGCGGGTTCGTCGGGCGGCTCACCGCCCGGGGTGATCGGGGTGGCGTTCGCGCCCGTGGCGTCGGCCACGCACAGGACGTCGCCGTGCCGGTACACGAGCCGGTTGCCGTCCGGTGACCACGCGGGCGAGGTGTCCCGACGGGCGCACGGCGTGGCGAACGAGTACGACAGGTTGATCTGCTGCGCGACGTCGGTGCCGTCGAGCCGGGCCAGCCAGATGTCGTCGGTCTCCCCCCGCTCCGGCACGTAGACCGTGATCACGCTGCTCGCCCGGCCGGTTCGGCCGGCGCTGTCGGTGACGGTGCAGGTGACGGTGGTCAGGCCGACCGGGAACAGCGCGCCGGACGTGGCGTCGCAGCTCGGGGTGAGCGGGGCGCCGGTGGCGTCGGTGGCGTCGGTGGCGGTGGCCGTGAAGGTGACCGGAACGGGCGCCCGGTCGGGGCTGGGCGCGGCGTTCGCGTTCACCACCACGGTCGGCAGGGCGGCGCCGGCCAGGCTGATGTCGATGAACTGCTCGTACCGCTCGGCGGGCTCCTTGCCGTCGAACCTGAACCGAACCTGGCACTCCAGGTCCACCGCCGCCCGTGACGTGGGCGCTTCGCCCAGCGTCACGGTCTCGGTGAAGGTGACGTCCGTGTCGCCCGCGGCGCGGGCCGTGGGCGGGGTGAACTGGACGGACACCCCTGGCGGGCAAGTGGCCTCCGGCGTCACCGTCACCGGCAGCCTGGTGATGCCCTGCTCGATGCCGGCGACGATCTGGTCGGGCTCGTAGCCGTCGACCAGCACCCCGTCGGTGGCGGCGGCGAGGCGGGTGACCTGGAGCCGGCTGTCCAGCTTCTCCTCGTACGAGGGATCCCGCGCGACGGGCACACCGACGAGGTGGATGCCGCGATCGGTCAGGTCCGAGGTGATCTCCTTCTCGGTCCAGTAGGGCGTGGCGCTGGGACATTTCGGGTACCACGTGGTGTTGCAGGTGTCCGGGCTGTTGTGGCTGGCCGCGTCGCCGGCGAGCACGATGATCCGGGTGACGCCCTCGTCCTCGCTGAACGTGACGTAGCCGCCGGTCAGGGGGTCGCGGTCGCGGGCGAGTCGGTGCAGCGCGTTGAACCAGTCCTCGGGCAGGTCGCCGCCGTCGCCGATCGGGAGGTTCTCGGGATTGTCGAGCACGGTCTGGAGCACGTCGCGGGTGGTCAGGTTCTGCACCAGCTTGTAGCGGGGCGCGCCGTCGACGGGGTCCTCGCCGTCACTGGCGTCCTGGTAGGTGGCGATGCCGAAGAGCGCCTCCGGCTCGGCGGTGGCGATCCGCTCCATCACCTTGCCGATGTTGGTCCGGACGCTGCCCACCGGGCCGTCCATGGAAAACGTGGTGTCCAGCAGGAACATGATCTCCGGACGGGCGGGCACGAACGGGGTGCGGACGGTCGCGGTGGTGGTGAACGTGCCGGTGCCGGAGGTGGACGCGCCCACGACGTACGGCTGGACGTGGGGCGGGCTGAGGATGCCCGTGCGGCGGCCGAACGCGATGACGTCGCCGGTCGGTGACCAGGTGGGCTGTTCGTCCTGGCCGATGAGGTGCCGGGGCCTGGGGATGGTGGTCAGCTCGACGCCGTCGGAGACCCGGATCACGCGGATCACGCCACCGGCGATCAACGCGATCATGGAGCCGTCCGGCGACCAGGACGGGTGCCGGCCGAAGCGGAGGAACCGCTCGTCGCTGCCGTCGGCGTTGGCCACGATCACGTCGGACCCGTCCCCGAAGGACCGGTTGAAGGCGATCCGCGTGCCGTCCGGCGAGTAGGCGGGGTCGGTTTCGGACTCGTCCGGGGTGTTGGTGATCTGCCGCGGATCGCCGCCGTTGGCGTCCGTGCTCCAGATGTCTCCGGGACTGCCCCTGCTGACCGCGATCCGGTAGGGCGCCAGGACTTCCGGCTGCGCGGTGGCCGTGGTCGGCCGGTCGGCGAGCAGCGGACCGGCGAGCAGCAGGCCGGCCAGCAGGATCACCACGAGCGCCAGGTGTTTCACGTTCACCTCACCGCGAAGAATTCGATCTCGGCGAGGGCGACCTCGTTGCCCTGCAACGACCTGTGCACCTCGACCACGTGCACCTCGACCTTGGTCGCGCCCGCGCTGTTCTCGATCTTGACCTTCTGCTCGTCGGGTGTGTCGGCGATGTCCAGGTCGAACGTCTTGCCGGTCGAGTAGACGAGGTGCAGCTTCTTGGGCCGGTGCGCGGTCTGGAGGTCGTCCGGGTTGCCGACCCGGATGATGGCCTCGCGCAGATCGACCTCGCGGCCGAAGTCGAGCACGAGTGCGGGCGGCTTGGGTTCGACCGGCGCGAGCCAGAAGGTGTTCTTCGCGTTGTCGGCGGCCATCAGCGGCGGGTGGTCGGGCGACTCGGCGGTGGCGGTGATGCCGGTGGGGCGCACCGGGACCAGCTCGGTGACGAAGATGCCCTTCACGTCTTTGACGACCGAGGTGGCCTGCGTGTTGACGACGCTGCGGAACGACGGGATGAGCCCGTACGCACCGACCGCGCCGAGCAGGGCGATCAGGAAGGACCAGCGGACCGCCTTGCCGATGCCACGACGGGCAGCGCCGCTGCGACGGTGACGACGGGTGCCCGCCTCCGGTGGCTTGCGCTTGGGCAGCAGACGTCGCCACCACTTCTCCGCGACCACCGCCGCCTCGACGAGCGCGGAGCCGCAGCGGGCGCAGAACTTGCGGGTGGACGGGTTCGCTTCACCGCATTGGCCGCAGATCAGGTCGCCCGGTTGGGGTGCGCGGCGTTCGGTGAGGCGGGGGCGGTGCGCGCCGGTGGCGGGCTTCTGGTCGGTGGGCTGCATCGCGCCGGGTTGTTGGGGGCCCGGCTGCTGAGGGCCTGGCTGCATCACGCCGGGCTGTTGGGTGCCGGGCTGTTGAATGCCGGGCTGTTGAGCGCCGGGCGGCCCTGCCGACTGCCCCGGCGCGAACGGCCCAGCGGCCGGGAACCCCGCTCCGGGCTGCCCGACCGAGGGATAACCGGCCCCCGACTGCGTCGAGCCTGGATAAGCGGCACCTGCCGGATAGACCGCGCCCGACTGCCCTGCGGCCGGATATCCGGCCCCTGACTGCCCTGGCGATGGATAACCCGCGCCTGATTGACCAGGTGGTGGATAACCCGCCCCGGACTGTCCCGGTGGTGGATAACCCAGTCCGCCTTGTCCCGGGGTGGGCGGTCCGGGCTGAGGCGGCAAGGTGCCACCGCCTGGCGGCGGTCCGGGCTGGTACGGGGGACCCGGCTGCGGTCCCCTTCGGGTCGGCAGCGGCCACGGCATCGGTTGGTTGTTCGCTTGCCCGGTCTGTCCTGGGCCGGCCTGTCCGGGTACGGGCTGGGGTGCGGGTTTGGGTTCCCACTCCAGGTACGTACCGCAGGCGCCGCAGAACTCCGAGCCCGCCGCGTTGCTCTCACCGCACTGCGCGCACACGATCATGCCCCCACCACCTCCAGCTCCACCGCGACGTGCGCGGGCACAGCACCGGCGATCGCCGCGACCAGCCGGGTCCGATCCACGTCACCCGGCCGCCGCACCCGCACCCGGACGTGCACGCGCGGCGGGTTCTCGGCCACCGGCAGGCCGGGCCGGTCGGTGGACGTGCAGCCACCGCTGTCCCGCACCTCCACTTGCCCACCGGTCAGCAGCGCCACGTGCTCGGCCAACCCGCGCCGCGTGCCACGCCACCGGTGCAACTCGACCGCGCGGGCCACCAGCGCCCGCCGTTGCGGCACCGACCAGCCCTCGCCGACGTCCAGCGCCACCCAGTGCGCCAGCCACTCCAGGAAGTCCTCCGGCGCGATCCGCGGGTCGAGGTACCCCGCGAACCCGTCCAGCGTGGTGAACACCGGCGCCAGCACCTCGTCCAACGCGGCCAGGAACCGCTGCGTGAACAGGTCCTCCAGGTACACGGCCGGCAGCCGGTCGGCCAACGGGTGCGGGGTCGTCATCGCGCCACCCGCACCTGGTGGCCGTAGGAGAAGGCGAGGCCGTTGGGCGGCAGGTCCAGCCGGGCCACGGCGTTGCCGCGCTCGCCGGTGACCGGGTTCGCGCCGAACAGCTTGATCTCCTCGACCAACTCGACCCCGGCGAGCCGTTGCAGCACGGCGAACACCTCACCGGACTGCACGGGCCGTCCGAACGGCCAGCCCTCGCCGTCCGGGCCGCCGCTGACCGGGTTGAAGTAGTCGTACAACGCCTGCACCGACCTGGTCCGCAGCACGTCCTCGGGTGTGCCGGCCTTCGCCTTGAGCTGCGCCACGACCGTGACCCCCTGGTAGTAAGGCGGTTCCACGGACACCCGTGCGCCGACGCACCGGCGTTCCTCCAGGAACCGCTCGATCCGCCCGCGCACGTCCGCGCTCGGCTGCAACGCGGTGAAGTCCGACTCCTCGTGCGTGCCGACCGACGGCACGACCAGCACTCGCACCGCCGCCGACCCCTCCCCTGCCGGCACACACCGCACCCGCGCGATCTCCGGTGCGGCCTCCCGCGTCAGCACCTCGTAGTCCTCGGCCGTCACGGCACGGTCGCGTGTCCTGAGCAGCAACGGGCCGCGCAGCGCCGCGTCGCGCACCGACTCCCCCGCCACGCCCCCGGACGCGGGCTGGCGGTTGGTCACCGTGCTGACGAAGGGCACCGGGTCGCGTTGCACCTGCAACAACCCGCGCGCCACGTTGCCGCGCAGCCCGCCACCGGTCCGGTACTCGGGCACCCGGATCGCGGCCGACTTCGCGGGCACCGCCCCGTACAGGCGCACACCGCCGCCGGGTTGCCGCACGGCCGGCCCGAAGATCACCTCACCGCCGACCCGGTCCAGCACCACGTGCCGGTCCTGAGGCCCGGACTCGGCGAAGGACCGCACCTCCTGCCACTGCTCCCAGCCGTCCGGCGTGGCGACCTCGACCGTCAAAGCCCCGTCGTCCACCACGACCGGGGTGCGGGCGAGCGGGAACCGTTGCCCCGGCACGCCCTCGGACACGCCGATGGTCTCGCCGCGCACGATGTCCGCGTGCGTGGCGCTGGTCGTGCCGCCGATGGTGGCGGCGGTGACGGACGCCAACCGAGGCGGCTTCTGGTAGAACGGCCGGTCCGGCGCCGCCGCGACGGCCCGGCACCGCAGCCACCCAGCGCGCTGCCGGGCGATGACGGACACGGCGTGCGTACGCGGCACGTGCAGCACCACGTCACCGGGCTGGTTGAAGCCGCCGGTGGTGTCGCGGTCCACCTCGCACGGGCTCCAGCCGGTGCCGTTCCACGCGTCCCACGCCCACGGCGGGTCACGCGGGTCCACCCCGCGGCCTTCCGCACGCGCCTCGATCCGCAGCAGCACCGCGCAGCCGGGCACGGCGTCCGACAGCCCGAACAGGACCGCGTCGCCGGGCGCGGGCGGTTCGGCGAAGACCTCGGGTTCCTTGCCGTCGCGCAGCTCGTCGGTCCGGTCGGTGGGCGGGATGCCGACGTCCGCCACCGTGGTCACGAGGTGCGTCAACGAGCACGGCACGATGCTCAGCTCCTGGTCCACGGTGAACACCACCGGGTCCTCGACCTCGCTGCGCTCGGTGGCCACCTGCGCGCCCGAGGGCACCACCACCGGCACCTCGCGCGGCGCGGCCAGCCAGAACGTGACCTCGCCGCGCGCCGCGGTCGGCGGGAACAGCTTCACCCCGATCAGGTCGAGGAACCGCAGGTAGTGCAGGTCGGGCACCCGGTTGAGCCGGTACAGCAGCTCGTCGACCATGTGCGCGAACGCCTCGATCAGCGTCACGCCGGGGTCGGACACGTTGTGGTCCGTCCACTCGGGACAGTGCTGCTGCACGCGGCGCTTGGCCTCGTCGACCAGGTCCTGGAAGCGCCGGTCGTCCAGGTTGGGTGTGGGCAGGGACGACGACATCAGGCGCCCTCCTCGTCGGCCTCGTGCGGCGGGATGACGTAGAAGGGGAACACCAGGTTGCGCGGGTCGTTCGTGCCGCGCAGCGAGTACCGGATGTCGATGAGCAGGGTGCCGCGGTCGACCTCGTCGAAGCCGACGGACACGTCGTCGAGCGTGATGCGCGGTTCCCAGCGTTCCAGCGACAGCCGCACCTCGTAGGCGATGCGGCCGGCGGTGGCCGCGTCGGCGGGCGCGAACACCAGGTCGTGGATCGCGCAGCCGAACTCGGGCCGCATCGGCCGCTCGCCCGGCGCGGTGGCCAGGATCAGCCGGATGCTCTCCACGATCTCGCGTTCGCCGCCGACCAGCGCGACGGAGCCGGTGGCGTCGGTGTGCACGGGAAAAGCCAGGCCGCGGCCGATGAAGTCCACGTCACCCTCCGATCAGGACGGTCGGGCAGCCGACGATGATCGGCGCTCCACAAGCCGCCATGTCACCCATCCGGGCCGCCGGCAGACCGCCGATCAGCACGGTCGGGCAGCCGGGCGGCAGGACAGGTGTCGGCGGGTGCGGTGGCAGGCCGGGGAAGGCGCACGTGTGCAGGCCGCTGACGGTGGCGGCGGGCATGCCGCCGATGAGCACGGTCGGCACGCCCGGTGGCGCCAGCACGCCGGGGTGCCCGGTGGGGTCGCCGACCCTCGCCGCTGGTGGCATCTGCCCCTCCCCTTCGACAACGTCAGTTGATCCGGACGAGCGCGCCGCGCACGGTCACCGGCCCACTCGCGGTGAGTTCGGCCTGGCCCTGACCGGTGACCGCCACCGTGGCGCCCTCGACCTTGACCCCGGCCGTGCCGGACGCCTTGAGCTGGGCGCCCGCCTCGATGGTCACGTCGGTCTGCGCCTTGGCGGTGATCTTCTGGCCCTTGAGCTCCAGCGGGCCGGTGCCGGAGTCGATGGTGACGCCGTTCTGCGCCTTGATCGTCACGGCCTTGCCGCTGGTCACCTCGATGGCCTGGTTCTTCTGGTCGAGCTTGACCACGAACTTGCCGTCGCCGCTGGAGATGACGATGCCCTCGTCCTCGACGAACTCGACCTTGTGGTGCTTGCGGGAGACGAACCCGCGGGCCGCGATCTCGCCGCTGTTGCCGTCCACCGGGTCTTTGCTGAGCGTCGGCGGCTTGTCCTTGCCGTTGTAGAGGCCGCCGAGCACGTACGGCGCGTCGAAGTCGCCGTGCTCGAAGCCGACCAGCACCTCGTCACCGACCTCGGGCAGCACGAGTTCGCCGTAGGTGTTGCCCGCGCTGCTGTGCACGGTGCGCGCCCAGCCGCTGGAGAAGTCCGGTGACAGCCACGGGTAGGTGACCTTGACCCGGCCCGTTTTCGCCGGGTCTTTGACATCGCTGACCACGGCCGGGACCAGACCGCGTCCGTTCTGACCGGCGGGGCCGCCGTTGGCCAGCCCGTAGAGGGAGCGTTCCTGCCGGCCGGAGACGGTGAACTCGGTCGTGTATCCGACCTGTTCGGTGAACAGGTGGCGGGTGCTGGTGAGCGTGTACTTGCCCGCGAACGGCTCGCCGATGTTGGTCAGCGCCACCGCCGTGCCCGCGCGCAGCTTGGGGTTGCCGCGCGCCACACCAGCCAGCTCCGCGCACGCGCCGCCCAACTGGGTGCCCAGAGCGGCGGCGACCGCGTCCGCCTCGGCCTGGCTGCGGTGCGGGCCGCCGGCCAGGAACGGCGGGCTGCCGAACTTGCCGCCCAACGCGACCGGGTCGACGCCGGTGGCCTCGGTGCCCAGCGCGCTCGGCGGCTTGGTGGCCACGACTTCCTGCTTGTTCTCGTGGTCCCAGCCCCGGACCTGGACCTCGGGCACCTGCTCGGCGGCGGTGATCGCGGCGCGCAGCGACAACAGGGTCCGGTGCATCTCCAGCACCAGCGGGTTCGCCTTGGCCTTGGCGTTGGTGGCGGGCGCGGACTTGGGTTCCTCGGGGAGCTGGAAGTCCAGCTTGCCCTCCACCACCGAGATCTGCGCGCCGACCAGCGCGGCGATCCGGGACAGGAACTCCCAGTCGCTGACGCCGTCCTGGCTGAGCTGGGTATGCGGGCGGCCGAAGCCCTTCACGTCGTCGATCTGCCCGACCGGGATCTTCGCCCGCTGCGCCACCTTGCGCACCACGTCGGCGACGGTCATGTTCGGGTAGGAGACGACCCGGCTGCCCCGGAACAGCCGGTGTCCCAGGTCGTAGCCGCGGACCTCGGTGAACGTGCCGCTGGTGTCCAGGTCGATGCCGACCGCGGTGACCTCGCCGCTCATCAACGGCTGCGGGCCACCCGGATCGGACGTCTGCACCTTCAACGCGATCTTCGCGCCGATCTTGAACCCGCCCTTGCCGAGCACCACGTGGCCGGGATCGCGGAAGCGGAGCACGAACACGTCCGGCAGGTTGCGGCTGTCGTCCACGAACGCGTGCGTGAGCAGGGACTTGACGTCGGCGGGCAGCGGGCCGCCCTCCACCTCGACCACCAGGGAGTTCGCGAAGGTCTCATTGGGCATCGCGGATCTCCTCCAACGCGGGCACCAGCAGCCGCGAGCCCGGCCGCAGCCGCATCGGGTCGTCGATGTCGTTGGCCTCCGCGATCTCCCGCCACAGCTCGGCGTTGCCGTAGGCCTTGTAGGCGAGGGATTGCAGCGTGTCGCCCGCGACCAGGACGTGCGAGTCGCGGGCCGCGAGAGCGCCGGAGGTGGGGTTCTGGCCGCCCTGCTCGCCCGCGATCTCCTCCAGGTTGACCGTGCACGTCGCCCGGACCGGGACGCCGGCGGGCGTGAACAGCGTGTACTTGGCGCTGACGCTGGCGACGAACGCCGGGAAGCCGGTCATGCCACCCCACTTGAAGATCACCCACGGCGGTGAGCCCTTGCCGTGCTGGCGGCTGTCCTCCGTGGGCACGCAGCAGGCGAACAGCTGCTCGACCATCTTCACCACGCTGTCGTCCATGTGGTCGGTGGCGTCGAGGAAGACTTCCAGGGCCAGCTTGACCGGGTCGGAGCCCTTGAACTCCGGGGTGCCGCTCTTGGGCACGTTCGGCTGGCGGCTGCGCTCCCACTTGGCGTTCTTGGACAGCGAGAGTTCCTTGGGGTTGAACTGGAAGGTGATCTCGTGCATGAGGTCGCCCGGCTTGGCCGCGCCGCCGGCCTTCGGTGGGCGGTGCACGCTGATCAGGGCTTTCTGCAGGTTCGTCGGCGCGGCGTAGCTGTTGGCCTTGGCGCTCGTGCCGGCCGAGGTGAAGGTGATCGGGGAGGCCATGTCGGGCTCACTTCGCCGTGCTGAGGAAGCCGTGGTGGGCGAGTTCGAGGGTTTCGGTAGCGACCTTGGGCGAGTCGGCGGACAGCTGGGGTCCGCTCCACCGCACCGGGACCACGCCGGAGAGCGCCCAACTGGCGATCACCGTGCCCGCAAGCGTTCGCGCCTCGATGATCGCCGTCTTGCGGGTGACGCCGGCGGCCATGCCCGCGATCCACTTGATGATCTTCGCGCTGTCCTTGGTGACCGGACGGGACAGCTTGACGTTGGAGTACTTGATGCGGGTGGGCAACTGCCAGACCATCCCGTTGTTGCCACCCTCCTCGCGCTGCTCCATGGTGAACTCGATGCCGAGCCCGTCACAGCTGTTGAAGGAGCCGAGGCTCTCGTCGTCGATGCGCACGACGAAGCACACGGCCACCGCTTCTTCCACCTCGGCCATTCCGCTCACCTCCACCGATCGGTCAACGCTCCGCGCCGTTCACGGTCGAGCCACAGCTCGGCCTTGAGCCGGCGAACCAGGGGGTCGTAAAGCTTCTTGAGCAGCTCCTCAGGCTCCTGCGCACCTGCCGCCGCTTGACCAGCCACACCTGCTTGCCCCGCCGCCACGCCGGCCTGACCCGCTGCCGCACCGGCCTCCGGCATCGCCGTGACTGCCGTGACTGCCGGGATCGGCTCAGGAGCCGCCGTCGTGATCGCGGACTCGCCCGGCCCAGACGATGCGGACGGCGGAGGAGGCGATACCTCGACCTCCCGCTGCACGAACTCGAACTCGGACGCCACTGGCCGCCTGACCGCAGGGGCAAAGCCCTCCCCCACCACGGGCCGCCCCAGCCCCAACACCGGCCGACCCGCACGTGCGCCAGTCGGCCCAGCCACGGTCCGCTGCACCACCGGCGCCGCTTGCCCCACCCCCGCCTGCGCCACCGGTGTCGAACCATGCGGTGTTGGGCTGTGAGGTGTGGGGCTGTGAGGTGTGGGGCTGTGAGGTTCGAACGTCGGCAACGCCAACTGGGACTGAGCACCGAGAAGCGGCCCCGTCACCTCGGACCCCGCGAAATCAGGCGCTGCGAGGTAACCATCCGGCTCCGGCTCCACGGTCCGCTGCACACCGATCGGCATCCCCAACCCGACACCGGACGCCGGAACCTCCACCCTCGGCTCACTCACCGTCTTCACCGTCCGGGCGGTCTCGGACGTGACGAGCCGCTGAATCCCGACCGGACGCCCGACAACCGGCGCGCCGAGCCCACCGGATTCCGGTAGACGGGTCCGCTGCACCGGCTGACCCAATGTCCCCGCACCAGCACCAGCACTCGCACTGGGCACACCGAGCAGCGGCGGAGAATTCTCCACGCGCACCGCCGGCGACTCGCCGACCAGACCACCTTCACTCCACCGCACCGGAGTCTGACCAGGCAGCACCACCGGCTCAGTCGCGACTTCCGGCACAGCCGTTCGCTGCACCCCAACAGGAGCACTCACCTCAGTCCTGCCCCGCGACACTGTCTCCGTTGACGCGTAGGAAAGAACCGGCGCTTTGTCGGACGACTCAGATGCCGTGTGCGAAATCCCAGCCGTCGTAGGCGATGGCTCGCCTGCTAGGCGAGACACCTCCAGCGTTGGGCGCGATGGCTCGGGGGCATCATGCGACGCCTCCAGCGCCGGGAGGGCCGGTTCAGGCGCTGAGTGCGACGATTCCGGGTCTGCCTGCGGAGGCTCCGGTGACGGACGCGATGGCTCGGGCGATATCGGGGCCGGCTCCAGCGGCATGTGCAGTGTCTGCGGTGCGTGCAGCGACTCTGGTGTGGGGACAGCCGAATCCGCCCATGCACCAAGAGAAGGCCGTGCTTGAACCGACGGCCCAACCTCCGCCGCCGTCCGCTGCACGACCGGAAACTCACGCCGCACCGGTGTGCCGCCACCGGCAACGTCGACACTTCGGCTCACCACCGGCGCATCGCTTGGCCGGACCTGCGGCGTCAGTGCGACCTCCGATATGGGGCCGACCTCCGATGTGTGTCCGACCTCAGGCGTGTGTCCGATCTCCGGCGTGTGTCCGATCTCCGGCTGCGGCCAGACCTGCGGGGTGGGTGCGATCTCCGGCGTGGGGCTGACCTCAAGCTTTGGCCAGACCTGTGGGGTCGGTGCGATCTCCCGCTTCGGCTCGACCGCCAGGGTCTCACCGACCTCCAGCCTGGACACGACCTCTCGCCCCGGCTTGGGCCCGACCCCCACGGTCGGCTTGGAGGGGATCGCCAGCACCGGTCCGACGTCAGGCTTCGGTCGGGTTGCCGGCTCCGGCACAACTTCGAGGTTTGGCCTGTTTTCAAGGCTTGGCGAAGGTTCGGACAATGGCGCGGCTTCAGGTTCGGGGACGAAGACCTGCACATCCGCGTCGCCACCGACCCCGGCCTCAATCCCGTGCACTACCCCGACCTCAGGCTCCTCGGCCGCAGGCTCAATCCCGAACTCAGGCTCGGTCGCACGCTGAACCCGGACCTCGTGGTCAATCTGAGCCGCAGGCTCAACCCTGGCGACAGGCTCGACTGCGGCCACAGCTTCGACTCCCGGCTCAGCTTCGATCTTGGGTTCAGGCTCGCGGTCCGTGTCCAACCGCTGCACCGGTTGGGCCACTTCGCGTTGCGCCACAGCGTTCCGGGCCCCGCTCGGAGTCGCGCTCGGGGCCGCACTTTGGGCGTCACTCCGGGTCTCGCTCCGGGCACCGCCCCCGGCCTCGCTCTGGGCGCCGCTCTGGGCCTGGCTCCCGGACTCGGCTGCCGAGGGCGAACCCCAGAGTCGTGACCACAAGTTCCGGGGCTTTGCGGCAGGCGGCTGGGCGACGGGCATGTCCACGGCCGGCTGCTCCACCGGCTGTTCCACCACCCGTTGCGCGACACCGTCGATCACGCCCGACGGCTCGTCCACCCCGACCCGGTGTGCCAACGGCGCCAGGTAGGCAGGTGACTGCCACGACGCCAAAGACCCCGAGAACCGCTCCACCGGGTTCACCAGCGGGTGCGCCGCCACCACCCGTTGGATCGGCGGCAGCCCACGCCACTCGCCGCGCCGCACGGGCAGCGCCGGCGACACCGGTGGCTCGGGCCGAGCCGCGTCACGTCGCCACGGCCACATCGCCCCTCACCGTCCCTGGCTGATCCGCGTGTTGATCCGGGCGATCTCGGCCACGTACCGCAGCCGGTCCGGGTGCTCCAGGTCGAGGATGGAGTCCCACGACCAGTGGAAGTGGTACGCCACGTACGCGACCTCCTCGTGCAGCCGGTCGGCCGCGTACGTCACGATTCCCCCAGGCGCCCACCCGCGACGTCCACGCTGAACCCGTGCCCGCACTCGGGACAGGCCACCGCCGCGCGGGTGTGCCCCTCGCTGTTGATCCGCCGGTACATGTCCTGGAGGAAAGCCAGGTCCGACGCGAACAGGTTCTCCACGACGCCCGCGTGCACGTCGGTCACCGACCCGATCCGCACGATCACCCTGGCCAGCAGCACCACGGTCAGGTACGCCGCGTTCTCCCGCACCCGGTCGTCCCGCAACGGCACCAGTTCGTCCCGCGCGGTGGCCAGGCGCATCACGCCGGAGCGGTGCACCACACCGCTGTCGTCGACGTACCCGCGTGGCAGCTCGAAGGCGAACTCGGTGCGCATCTGCTCGACCGGCGTGGAGGCCGGAGGAGCGGACGCGACCGGGACGTCGGGGGCGATCGTCGTCATCACCCTGCGCATGGCGTCACTCGATTTCCATCATCTCGTAGGTGACGACCAGCTTCTCGGTGAGCACGCTGGTGTCACCGGCCTTCAAAGACCCGATCTCCAGCGACTTCGGCCACGCGTTGGTCAGCTTGTACCGCTTGATCGGCTGGCCCTCGTAGTCGTAGACGATGATCGCGCCGCCCTTGCGCGCGGTGGCCATCTTGCCGAAGTGCGCGTCCTTGACCCACTTCTCGAAGCTGTTGTCGCCGGTCAGGCCGCGGGTGAGGGTGACCTCGCCCGCCTTCGGCCTGCCGGGCAGCTTCTTGATCACGTACTTGCCGTCCGGGGTGTTCTGCTTGAGCTCGATGACGTCCTGCTCCATCTTCAGCCCGGAGACCTCGGAGATCTGCTTGATCGCGACGCCGTCGACTTCGAGGCCGAACGAGTGGCCGACCGAGGTGTCGAGGTCGGGAAGAGCCATGACCAACCGCCTTAACTAGGACTCGCTGACGACGCTGACGCTGATGACGGACTACTCGTTGACGAGACTGGTGCCGCCGGAGATCTGCGCCAGCCGGAACACCACGAACTCGGCGGGCTTGACCGGCGCGATGCCGACCTCGCAGATGACCTGGCCGAGGTCGATGGTCTCGGCCGCGTTGGTCTCCCGGTCGCACTTGACGTAGAACGCCTCGTCGGGCGTGAGCCCGAACAGCGCGCCCTTGCGCCACTCCGTGACCAGGAAAGCGCTGATGGTGCGCCGAATCCTGGCCCACAGCGCGTCGTCGTTCGGCTCGAACACGACCCACTGGGTGCCGTTGAGGATCGACTCCTCCAGGTAGTTGAACAGCCGCCGCACGTTCAGGTACCGCCACGCCGGGTCGGACGACAGCGTGCGCGCGCCCCACACCCGGATGCCGCGACCGGGGAACGACCGGACGCAGTTGACGCCGATCGGGTTGAGCAGTTCCTGCTCGGCCTTGGTCAGCTGGGTCTCCAGCGCGACCGCGCCGCGCACGACCTCGTTCGCGGGCGCCTTGTGCACGCCGCGCGTGGCGTCGGTGCGCGCCCACACCCCGGCCATGTGACCGCTGGGCGGGATGAACGTGTGGTCGTTGCTCGCCGGGTCGAAGATCTTGATCCACGGGTAGTAGAGCGCGGCGTACTTCGAGTCGTAGCCCGCGCCGTTCATCCGCCAGTCCTTGACCTGCTGCGGGTTCAGGTCGGGTGGCGGGTCGAGCACGGCGATCCGATTGCCCATCAGCTCGCAGTGGGCGATCATCGCCAGCTGCACGGCCTTGACCGACTCCAGCGAGATCGCGCCGCGCTGGTAGCTGCTCATCAGGTCGGGCACCGAGACCATGGTGATCTCCTCGACCGCCTCCAGGCCGCCGAACCCGGTGCGGTCGGAGACGTCGCCGACGTAGTCGTCGGCCGCGATCTTGCGCGGCACCGGCGACGGGTCGACGGCCTCCTTCAGCGTGACGCTGCCCTTCTCCAGCTTGGCCACGCCCGCGTTCGTCGTCTCCTCGATCGTGATCAGGCTGGACTTCTCCTGCACGACCGTGACGACGTTCTCCTTGGTGCGCTTGGTGGTCACGTTGTGCGTCTCGACCACCTTGCCGTTCTGCTTGACCAGCAACGTGAACCGGTCGTCCGGCGGGTTCTCCCCGGTCGCGTCGGCGACCTCCACGGTGATCTCGGCCGCGCCCAGCTCACGTGCGGTGATCTTGTAGCCGCCCAGCGCGGCGTGCGCGCCGGCGCCCGCCGGGAGTTGGCCGTTGGTCTTGGCCCGCTCGCCGCCGATGCGCACGACGTAGCAGTTCGTGCCGCCGTTGAGGAAGTACCCGTACACCGACTGGGCCAGGTAGCAGTCGGCCACGAAGTCCCCGAAGACCTGCGTGTACTGCGCCCAGTTGGACACCAGCGTCGGCGTGTTGAACGGTCCTCGGGCCGCGAAGCCGACGAAGGCGGCGACGGCGGTGCCCACGCCCTCGATGGGCCGCGCACCAGCCTCCACCTCCTCGACGTACACCCCCGGCGAGAGATAGGTGGGCATCGGTTGCCTCCCAAGTCGTGCGGCTGTGCTGACTGTTGTGCTCGGTTGTGCCGTCGATGCTGCTGCGCTTCGACAACGTGCGAAACGCCCGCGAGGCTGTGCCGGGGTACGCCGTTGGCTGCCCAAAGGTGCAGCTTCCCGATCGGGCGCGGTTGACTGCCCTTCCGGTCATTGCCGCACGGTCGGCCGCACCGGACAGTGGGCGGATGGCGCAGTCGCGGGACGAGGCCCCGGTTCCGCGCGCGAAGCGGCCGGCCGCCCGCGCGCGCCGGCCTCCCGTGCCGCCGCTGCTGGCGTTGCAGGCGCAGGCGGGCAACGCGGCGGTCGCGGGACTGGTCGCGCAACGCGTGCCCGCACCGGCCGGGCTCGCACCGGCTCAGGACCCGAAGTTCCGCGAGCTCACCAAGGACATCGCGGCCAAGTCGAAGACCGCCAAGGCGCACCCGCCCGCGTCGGCGGAGGTGAAGAAGGCGCAGGACGCCGCCGTCGCGCCCGCCGACGACAAGGAGGCCCAGGCCAAGGCCGCGCAGGCGGACAAGATGGCCGGGGCGAAGCCGGGCGGGTTCGACAAGGCCGCGTTCGTCGCGGCGGTCAACGCGGCGATCGCCAAGCAGGCGCCGAAGAACCTCGACGAGGCCGACAAGTTCGCCACGTCCGGCAAGGCCGACCAGATCAAGTCCGATGTGATGGGCCAGGTCACCGCAGGCAAGGAGCAGTCGGCCAAGGACGTCTCCGAGCGCACCAAGGAGGCGCCGGACCCGAGCCGGACCGTGGAGAAGCCGGTCACGCCGCTGCCGGACGCCCCGCCTCCGCCGGCCATCGCGCCGCCGGACGCGCGCAAGGCCGTGCCGGACAAGGCGCCCGCCGCGCAGACCGATCTGAGCGCGGACAAGCACGAGACGAACGACAAGATGGCGTCGGCGGGCGTCACCGAGGAGCAGCTGGCCCAGTCGAACGAGCCGGAGTTCACCGACGCCCTGGCCGCGAAGAAGCAGGGCGAGCAGCACAGCGACACCGCGCCGGCGGCCGTGCGCGCCTCGGAGGCGCAGACCCTCGCCGCCGCCACCGGCGACGCGCAGGCCACCGGGCAGGCGGCCGTGGCGGGCTTGACCGGCGCGAAGGGCGCCCAGGCGCAGAAGGCCGGCGCGGCGAAGAACGCGACCAAGTCGAAGGACGAGCAGGACCGGATTCGGATCACCGGCGAGATCAAGGCGATCTTCGACGAGACGAAGACCAAGGTCGAGGGCGTGCTCGACGGCCTGGACGACGAGGTGGCCAAGCGGTTCGAGGCCGGTGAGGCCAGGGCGAAGGCCGCGTTCACCGCCGACCACCAGGCGCGGATGCGCAAGTACAAGGACGAGCGGTACAGCGGGATCAGCGGTGCCGCCGCGTGGGCGTACGACCTGTTCGCCGGTCTGCCCGCCGAGGCCAACGACCTGTTCGTGCAGGCGAAGAAGGTCTACGAGACGCAGATGCAGGTGGTGATCGGCGAGGTCGCCGACCACATCGGCGCGCGCCTGGCCGAGGCCAAGCGGCTGATCGCCGAGGGCCGCGACCGGGTGAAGGCGAAGGTCGAGTCCCAGTCGCCCGCGTTGCGCAAGCTGGCCGCCGAGGCGGCGAAGGACTTCGAGGGGCAGTTCGACGACCTGGAGAAGTCGGTCGACGACAAGCAGCAGTCCCTGGTGGACGACCTGGCGCAGAAGTACGTCGAGGCGCGCAACGCCGTCGACGAGGAGATCAAGAAGCTCCAGGAGGAGAACAAGGGCTGGTGGGACAAGGCGAAGGAGGCCGTCGGCGGCGCCATCGAGACGATCTCCAAGCTGAAGGACATGCTGCTCGGCGTGCTGGCGCGGGCGGCGAACGCGGTCGAGCTGATCATCAAGGACCCGATCGGGTTCCTCGGCAACCTGGTCAACGCGGTGAAGACCGGCGTGATGAACTTCGGCTCGCGCATCGCCGAGCACCTCAAGCAGGGCCTCAAGGCGTGGCTGCTGGGCAACCTGGCGAGTGCCGGCATCGAGATCCCGGAGACGTTCGACGTCAAGGGCATCCTCCGGATGGTGATGTCCATCCTCGGCCTGACGTGGGCGAGCGTGCGGGCGCGGATCACCCGGTTCATCCCCGAGCCGGTGATGGCCAAGCTGGAGCAGACGCTGGACGTGGTGAAGATCCTGGTGTCCGAGGGCCTGCCGGGGCTGTGGAAGTGGGTGGTGGAGAAGCTCGGCGACCTCAAAGAGCTGGTCATGGGCCAGATCAAGGAGTTCGTCATCGAGAAGATCGTCAAGGCCGGCATCACCTGGATCATCTCGATGCTCAACCCGGCGGCGGCGTTCATCAAGGCGTGCAAGGCGATCTACGACGTGGTCATGTTCTTCGTCGACAAGGCCGCGCAGATCAAGGAGTTCGTCGACTCGGTGCTCGACTCGATCGAGTCGATCGCCCGCGGCGGCGTCGGCGCGGTGGCCGGCCTGATCGAGAACACCCTGGCCAAGGCCCTGCCGATGGTCCTGGGCTTCCTGGCCAGCCTGCTCGGCCTGGGCGGCATCTCGGAGAAGATCAAGTCCATCCTGGAGAAGATCCAAGCCCCGGTCGGCCGAGTCGTGGACACCGTCGTCGGCACGGTGGTCAAGGCGGGCAAGAAGCTGCTCAAGGTCGGCAAGAACGTCAAGGACAAGATCGTCAAACTGCTCAGGCCCGAGCAGGACACCCTCACCATGGCCGGCGAGGGCCACACCCTCACCGCGACACCGACACCCGACGGCGGCGGTGTCGTGGAGATGGCCAGCAGGCGCGGCAAGGTGTCCACCAAGGCGAGGAACGCCGCCAAGGCCTTCGCGGAGAAGAACATCACACCCCAGCCGGGCCAGGTCGCCGCGCTCAACGAGATCGCCGACAGCGCGGAAGGCGTCGAGCGGGTCGTCGCCAAGGCCGCCAAGGACGGCAAGGCCCAGTCGTTGCTGGAGTACCCCGGATTCACCGACGCGTTCCGCGCGCTCAAAGCGCTCGTGGTGGCGTACTCGGCGAAGTACAAGGCGAAGGACATCACCGCCGACGCGCTCAAACCCGATCAGAAGAAGCTCGCCGAGGAGGTCCGGGTCGACCTCCAGGCACTCGCCGGCACGGTGCGCGACGGGCTGGTGGCCAACCCCGTCGACGTCGACGCCGTGCTGTCCGCGCCGGAGAAGGACATCCTGAAGACCAAGCCGTTCCTCTGGCGGGCCAACTTCGGCAAGGCGATGGAGCGGGTGATGGCGGCGCGCATCGCGGCCTCGCCCAAGCTCAGCCAGTACCTTTCGCACATCGGCACGTCGGGCACGCCCGACTGGGTCGGCAAGGACGTGATCGAGGGCGCAAAATACGACGTGACCACGGACAACGAGGCCACCATCAAGAAGCACGAAGGCCGGTGGTGGTGGGACAAGAAGGTCGACATCCTGATTTCCTACAAAGCACCGCCGGAGAAGAAATGAAGACGGTCACCAAGGAGACCTTCACCGATCTGCACGACCGCGACTCCGGTGTGACGATCGAGGACGCGGAGTTCGTCCGCTGCACCTTCCGCGGCAGTTCGCTGTCGATGGCCCGGACGCCGGAAACCCGGAGCACGCTGCGCCGGGTGAGGCTGCGGCGGTGCGTCGCGACCGGGTGCTTCGTGATGAACCCCGTGCTCCGGGAGGTCGAGGTCGACGGCCTGAAGTCGGGCGCGTCGCCGCTGTTCACCTGGGGCGCTCTGTTCGACCGGGTGACGTTGGCCGGCGCGGTGGACAACATCGTGCTGTCGCCGCGCGCCGATCCACCGACGTTCCCCGACGCGGACGCGGCAGCCTTCGACGCGGCCGGCCGGTCGTTCTACGGCGAGGTGGAGTGGGCGCTGGACATCCGCCGCGTCGAGGCCCAGAACCTGGAGGTGTACGGCGTACCCGGCGAGTTGGTCCGGCACGACCCGGAGACGCAGGCGATCGCCAGGCTGGACGTGGTGGCCGACGAGGCTCGTTGGCGCGACCTCGACCTGGCGGACACCTGGTGGCCGACGGTGCTCGAAACGATGATCACTCAGAGGCACGAACACGCGGTACTGGTGACGCCGCTGCGCCATCGACGTGCGTCGGCATTCGTGGAGGGGATCAAGGCACTGCGCAAGGCCGGGGTCGTCGAGTAGCCACCCCGGCGCGGCTACTCCGTCTCTTCGTCCTCTTCCCGCTGCACGGACGGCTCGACGTAGGTCTGCGCCATCTTCTCCTCCTCGCCCTCTTCGGCGGGCGGGGCTTCTTCGCGTTGGACCACGGGGTCGGTGACGCGCTGGACGGCCGGGGCCGCAGGCGTGGACATGATGTGGTCGGCGTTGGTGCTGGCCTCACGCTCGAAGCGGTCGGACGGGTCGCTGACCTTGACGCCGCCGCCGGTGTCCGTGCCTTCCACGGGGCCGTTGCGCTGCTGCACGACGTGGGTCAGCTCGTGCGCCAGCATGTGCCTGCCGGAGTCGGACGACGGGTCGTACTTGTCGCGCTGGAACACGATGTTCGAGCCGACGGTGTAGGCCTGCGCGTTGACCGACTTCGCCGACTCGTGCGCCGCGCCGTCGGTGTGCACGCGCACGTCGCCGAAGTCCTGCCCGAAGCGGGTCTCCATGTCCTCGCGCACGCCGGTGTCCAGCGGCGAACCGCCGGAGCGCACCACGTCGTGCACGGGCGACTCCGCGGCCTGGTCCTCGACCAACGTGCTCGCGCCCGCGTTGCCGACCGCGCGTTGCAGGTCGAGCATCCCGGCAGCACCCAGGACGTCCGGGCGCCCGGCCGCCGCCGCGCGTCCCATCAGGTCGTGGTCCTCGCGCTCGGCGCGATCGCCTTTCGGCCGGAAACCGACGTCACCGTCGTGATCGTGCTCGTGCCCACGCATGGTCGCCCCCTAGAACTGGCGGAGTCTGCGTCCATCCTCCAACCTCGCCCACCGCCGAACCAGGACCATGAGGGCGGCGGTCGCTGCCCGAAAGGGCAGCCACGACAACGACGCTCACCGGGCCACTTCCGCCGCCGCCAGACCGAGGTAGCGCCCGAACTCCCGCTCCCCCACCAGCCGCCCCAACTTCCGGTACTCGCGCGCCACCGCGCCGACCACCTCCGCCATCCCCACCGGCCCGCCGGACTCGGCCGCCAGGTACGCGGCGGTCACCGCGGCCGACCGGATGTGCCCGCCCGCCAGCTCGAACGCCCCCGCGAGGAAGTCCAGGTCCACCTCGGTGCGCGGCGCCGTCACGCCCAGGCACCGGTCCCACAGCAGGCGGCGCAGCGGCTCGTCCGGCATCGGGAAGTCGACCACCACGTCCAACCTGCGGGTGAACGCCTCGTCCAGGTTCGCGCGCAGGTTCGTGGCCAGCACCGCGATGCCGTCGAAGGTCTCCATGCGCTGCAACAGGTACGCGCTCTCGATGTTGGCGTACCGGTCGTGCGCGTCGCGCACCTCGGACCGCTTGCCGAAGATCGCGTCGGCCTCGTCGAACAGCAGCACGCCGTTCACGCCGGACGCCTCGGTGAAGATCCGCTCCAGGTTCTTCTCGGTCTCGCCGACGTACTTGTCCACCACGGTCGCCAGGTTCACCGTGTACAGGTCCAGGCCCAGCGACGCGGCGATGACCTCGGCGGACATCGTCTTGCCGGTGCCGGAGTCGCCCGCGAACAACCCGGTGACGCCGCGCCCCCGGCCGCCGCCCGGCCGCATCCGCCACTCGTCGATCACCTGGTCGCGGTGCCGGGCGCGGGCGGCCAGCTCGTGCAGCAAGCCGACCACCGGGTTCGGCAGCACCAGGTCGTCCCAGTCGACGGCGGGTTCGATGCGGCGGGCCAGGCGTTGCAGGCCGGCCGCGTTCTGGCTGCGTGCGCCCGCACGCAGGTGTTCCGTGGTCACGACGCCGCCGTCCACCAGCGCGGACACCGACGCGGCTCGTGCCGCGCGGGTGATCTGGCCGGGGCCCAGCACGAAGTGGGCGGTGGCGGCGGCCGGGTCGACGCCGGGCGCGAGGCTGCCGTCCAGCCGGGTCCGCCACAGGGCGGCGCGGTCGGCGACGGGCAGCGGCGCCGCGTCGTGCAGCAACGGCGGGTCGGCGCTCCACCTCGGGTCCCACACGTTCGGGCCGAACACCACCAGCGGGACCGCGGGATGGGTCAGCGCGGCCAGCGGCGGTTCCTCCTCGACCGGGCCGAGCACCACCCCGGCGCCGCGCAACACGGCCTCGCGCAGCAAAGCGGCGGTCAACGCGTGCTGGTCCGGTTCCGCGCGCAGGCGCGCCGCGTCCACCTCCAGCACCGCGAAACCGGCCTCCCGCAGCGCGGCGGCGGCCACCTCCCGGGCACCGCCGCCCGGTCGTTCGCGCAGGTAACCGAGGCGCACTTGGGCCAGCAGCGCGCGCACGAGCTTGCCGACGTCGGCCGCGGTGACCTCGTCCACCACGCGGGCGACACCGGCCAGCGCCGCGTCCGGCAGGTCGTCGCCCAGCAGGTGGTTGACCACCCGGTCCGGCACGCGCAGCGAGCGGGACAGGAACGGCCGCTCCCGGTCGTCCACCACGAGCAGCCCGGCCGACCGCAGCGGTGCCGACGGGTCGATCCGCGCCCGGCCCGCCGCCGACGCCTCCGGCAGCCCGCACAGCCGCAGCGCCAGGCCCGCGGTCGCGCGTCTCCTCGTGACGTCGTCGTTCAGGTAGCCGTAGAACTGCTCGAACCGGCTGTCCACGTCCGGCGCGAGGGCCACCAGCAGCAGCTCGACGTCCAGCCCGGACAGCCCGGCGGTCTCCGCCAGCCGCCCCAGCCGGCCGGACGCCGCCGAGGCCTGGAACGGCACGAACGGCTCCCGCCGGGACGTCAGCAGGGCGTCGATCGCCTCGTCGGACAGGTAGAGGCCGCGGAACGGGTCATCCGGGTTGGGGTCGGCGCTGCGCCGTGCCGCCACCGCCGCCCGGATCCGCCGCTCCAGCGCGGCCAGCCGGGCGAACACGTGGGGCAGGCTGCCGGTGTTCACGGGTGCCTGCGGCTCATCGCCACGCGGTGCGCGACCGAGTCGTCGCCCATGGCCAGCCGCATGCCGTCCTCCACCGGTGGCCCGGCCGGGAACACCCGGCCGGAGTCGATCGGCGCGGACACCACCACGTCCAGCGACGGTTTCAGCTCGCCGCCGAGCGCCGTCCACACGTCCGCGAACGCGCGGTCCTCCGGTGGCGGCAGGGCGACGGTCATCGGCACCGGGAGGCCCAGCTCGACCAGCGACCCGGTCAGCAGTTCGACCGGCACGGACTCGTGCCGCAGGAAGCCGATCAGCAGCTCGGACAGCAACCGGTGCTCGTCCTCCGACCGCTGGGTCCAGGCCGTCATCAGGTAGGACAGCTTGATGTGGCGCGGCGGCAGGCGGCGGGCGGTGACCTGGCCGTTCTCGTACTCGTTGAGCAGGCCCCGCTGCCGGCGGCGGAGGTCCTCGCGGATGTCGTAGAGGTAGACGTTGACGGTCGGCGCGTTGCGGCGCGCGGCCCAGTCCTTCGTGGGTGCTTCGAACGCGACCTCGACGTCCGTGCCGCGCAACGCGTCGTCCCGGACCAACCGCCTCAGCGCCTCGTCAACCTCGTGGATCACGTTCCCACGATGAGCCGGCGGTTTCTCCGCGAACAGCGGCGACCCGACGATCCTTGGGGCAGCGGCGGTTGCCCACATGGGCAACGCTGGTGTGTAACGCCGGACGGCGGACCGACGACGGGCGGATCACGTGGCGGCGAGGACCTGGGAGCGGCATGAGCACGCTGATCAACCTGTTGGCGGTGCCCATGCTGGGGCTCTGCCTGGTGTTCGCGCTGCTCTACCAGGACCGCCCGCGCCTGCTGGTCAAGCCGGGGCGGGAGTTCGTGCTGACCGTGGGCGTGATCATCGCGTTGACCGTCCTGACCGGGGGCCAGGCGATCCCCGACCCGACCGCCTCAGGTGGCCTCACCCGGTTCGTGGCGCTGTTGGAACTGGCGGTGCTCGTGGTCGGCTGCACCGCCATCGTGGTCGGTTACCGGCGGCGGAGTCGGTGGTTGCGCTCCGGCCCGCCCGCCGACCCCGCACCGCCCGGGGTCACCCAGTGGCCGCCGGAGGAGGGCGAGGTGTGGCTGGCGATCGTCACCCACGACGACGAGCGGAAACCCACAAGGAACGGCGCGTCCTGGTCGTGGACGCCACGCCGACGCACGTCGAGGTCCTGACGATCACCACCCAGCCCAAGAACGGCGACAACCGCTACCTGCCGCTCCCGCTGTCCCAGTGGCAACCGGTGCTGACCAAGAACGGCCGGCTGTCCCTGAAACCCGTGCCGCTGCCCTACTCCGAGTTCCTCAAGTACATGGGCGGCTGCCCGGTGGAGCACATGGGCGACAAGCTGGACCGCCTGATCCTCAAGCGCGACAAGTCCTGGCCCGGTTTCGCGCCGCAGCACCTCCGGGCCTCGGCCATGAACCGGCACGTCGGCCCGCACCAGGAGGCCGCCCCCATCGATCGTCGCCGCAAGTCCCGCAACAACTCCCGCTGAATCCCCGCCTCCCGCTGAATCCCGGCCTCCCCGGCTGCCGCCTCCCGGCTGCCATCCGCGCCGAGCCGACGTCCGGCACCGGTCCGGTCGTCAGCTCGGCGGTGCCGGATCAGAGTCGGCCGGGCGGGCGGCCCCCGGCCTTGATGACTTCGACCTGCTCGGTGGTGAACGGCGGTTCGAGCAGGTTGCCGCGTTGGGCGTGACAGCGGAACATGTCGGCGATGTAGTGCAGGCGGTCGGCGAGGTCCGCCCAGTCCCGCGAGGCGGTGTCGGCCATGCTGTCGGGCGTCGGGTCGACGAGTTGGAGCAGCGCCAGCAGTTCGGGGTCGGACAGCTCCACGAGCAGCGGCGGGAACCTGCCCGGGAGGTCATCGCCCAGATCGAGCAGCTCACCACCGGGCAACGCCAGCGTCATCAGGTGCTCGGTGACCGCTCGACGGGCCAACCCGCGGGCGTGGTCGGCCAACTGCTCGGTGGCCAGGCGCACCGGCTTGCGCCGGCCGACCACGGTCCAGAACGCCAGCCGCAGCCACTTGACCACGCGATTACCCGGCAGGAGCAGGTCGAACAGACGGCGTTCGAGCTCACGGGGATCGACGACCGGCGCCTCCATCGCGGCGGCGATCTCCGGTTGCAGCCGCGTCTGCTCGTGCAGGCCGATCTCGATGTTGGCCGCGAGCAGGAGCTCGGCCCGCCGTTTCGGATCGTCGGCGAACATCGCCCGGTAGTACCGCGTGAACGCCTGCCGCAGGTACCGCTGCCCCTCGGGCGGCTCACCCGACCGCAGCCCGTCACAGAACTCCGCGATCCGCCGCTCGTCCGCCACCGTCTCGTCGCCGAACGCCGCCACAAAACGCGCGAATTCCCGAGCGATCTCCTCGAAGACCTTCAGATTCCCCCGCGCCCCCGCATCACTGGCCGCGTCCAGCCGAGCCGTCACCACCACCGCCTGCCGCACCAACCGCTCGGCACCCTCGACGGCATCACGCGGAACAACCCGCCGCAAAGCACGTACAACCAACTCGATCCCGGCACCCACCTCTGGCGACGACCGCAGCAGCCGCTCCAACGTGACCGCCAGATCCTCCTGCCGGATGGTCTGCCCGATCTGCTTGGACGCCCACACCGCGAACGTGCACCAGTTCGCGGACCCGCCGCCGGTGAGGGCGGCCAGTGCCCGCGACAGTTCGTGGTAGCAGTGGGTGATCTGCAGGTTGCGGACGACCGGCTCAGCGTGCGCGGCGATCCGGTCGACATCGGCAACGGCCGGCTCGACGCCACCGCCGAGCTGGTACACGTCCCCCTCGGACTGACTCATGGACGCCGACCTTTCTGTCCGGGTGCCCCCACCCCTTCTTCGCCCCTGGAGCGAGGAATGTGACAACAGCCGGGTCAGCCGGGAGTCGTGCCGGTGAAGACGCGGGCGAGCTGGTGGTCCATCAGCGCCACGGCGTCCTCGGGGGTCCGCTGCCCGAGCAGCACGCTCGACTGGAAACCCTCCGCACCCGCCACCAGGAACGCCGCCTCGGCCGCGATGTCGATGTCCGGTGACACCTCGCCGAGTTCCCGCCCTTGGGTGAGCAGGTCGGCGATCAGGTTCTCGATCGCGAGCGGCGCGGCGAGCGCCACCTCGGCGAGGGCGGGTTCGACGAGGAAGCGGACGAAGTACGCCACGTACACGAGATGCCGGTTCCGCCGCTCCTCGTCCAACGGGAGCATTTCCAGCAGCACGCCGCGGACGATCGCGTGCATGCCGGGCGTCTCCCCGAACGCCGCCAGGCGTTCCCGGGCACGTTGCTCGGCGTCGGCGTTCAGGATCTCCAGCGCGCCGAGCAGGAGCTGATCACGGGTGCCGAAGTAGTACTGGAGCAGCCGCGCGGACACCCCGGCCTCGGCCGCGACCTGCCGCAGCGTCACGTCTTCGAGCCCACCCCTGGTCGCCAGCCGCCACACGGCCTCCGCGATCTGCCGGCGACGCAGGTCGTGGTCCACCTGTCGGGGCATCCCGTACGTCCTCCCCGCCGTCAGCGTTGTGGTGCGATCGTACCAAGACCTGTTATGGTTCGATCGAACCACAAACGATGGGGGTTACCGATGAAGAACACCGCCGGACTGATCGCGGGCATGGTCCTGCTCGCGCTGGGCGCGCAGGGCGGTATCCGACTGCTGGTCGACCACGACAACGCGGGCCTGCTGGGGTGGTTGCCGGGCGGATTCGCGGCGCGGCTGTCCTGCTACGCGGTGATCGCCCTCGCCGGGGCACTCCTGGCGAGCTGGGGCAGCAGGAAGACCAAGGGCGCATGATCGGTCGACGGGTTCTCGCCCTGCTGCTCGGTGTCTCGGCACTGACGGCGTGCGGCGCAGTCGACGCCGGCACTGACCGCTCCGTCACGGACCTCATCGTCACGACCGCGTCGGGTGACGTCCGGGGAACGGACGGGAACGGGGTGCGCCGGTTCCGGGGCATCCCGTACGCCGCACCGCCAGTCGGCGAACGCCGCTGGCGGACACCACAACCGGTCACCCCTTGGACAGGCGTGCGCGACGCGACCGGATCGGGCCCGGTGTGCGTGCAGCCGGAGGCACCGGACATGCCGGACGGCACCCGAAGAGATCCACCACCGCAGAGCGAGGACTGCCTGACCCTGGACGTGACCACACCCGCACGCCCCGGCGCCGGCCGGCCGGTCATGGTCTGGATCCCCGGTGGCGGCTTCGTCACCGGCGCCGGTTCGATCTACGACCCGGCCAGGCTGGTGCGGGCCGGGGACGTCGTGGTCGTGACGGTCAACTACCGGCTCGGCGTGTTCGGCTTCTTCGCCCACCCGCGGCTCGGCGACAGCAACTTCGGCCTGCACGACCAGGTGGCGGCACTGCGCTGGGTCCGCGCCAACATCGCCGCGTTCGGCGGCGACCCCGCCGAAGTCACCCTGGCCGGGGCATCGGCCGGTGGCATGAGCGCCTGCACCCTGATGACCTCGCCGACCGCCCGAGGCCTGTTCCACCGCGCGATCGTGCAGAGCGGGTCGTGCCTGACCGGTCACCCGGCCGGCGCGTTCGGCGAGGGCGTCGGCGCGATCTCCACGTGGCACCCGGTCAGCACGATCCAGGGCACCGGCCAGGCCCTGGCCGAGCGGCTGTCGTGCGCCGACCTGGCCTGCCTGCGCGCGAAGACCGCCGACGAACTGCTGCCGCACACGACGTGGTTCCCGCTCATCGCGCACGGGGCCGAGGTCTTCTACCTCTTCGACTTCCCCGACGGCCCGGACCTCACCACCGACCAACGCCGCCTGGCCGACCAGCTGGTCGGCTACTGGACCCGGTTCACCCGGACCGGCGACCCCAACGGCACGAGCAGCCCGCCGTGGCCCCGCCTCGGCGCCGGCAACCGGGCACTCGTCCTCGCCCCGGACGCCACCCGAACGTTCGACGTGAAGACGACACACCACTGCGTCCTCTGGAACACCTGACGCGCGGCGTCCCGGCCACCTCCGAACGGTGGCCGGGACGCTGTCGATCGATCAGGTGTAGCAGGGCTTCTCGAACTTGAAGTCCGTCGCCGTCGGTCCGGTGAAGAAGTCCTCCACCAGGGTCACCTTGGTGGCCGCCGCGTCGTCCGGCTTGTAGATCAACGTCTGCCGGAACGTGGCGTCGTTCGAGTTCCCGGAGAAGTTGCCCGCACCGGACGGCAGCATGCCCTCGTAGTCCACCGAGTCCAGTTCCCGCACCGCGCCCAGCAGCCCGGCCCTGGTCAGGTCCTTGTTCTCGGCCGCCTTCATCAGCGCCGCCTTCAACGGGTAGGACCACACCCACCCGGCCGTGTAGCCGTCGTTCGGCGTCACGTCCGGCAGGGCCGCACGCATCGCGTTGTGCCCCGGCGTGTCGGTCTCCCACGCCTTCCACGGCGCCGACTGCATGTACAGCGCCTTGATCGCGGGCGCCGCGGGGCTGGCCATCAGACCGGGGTTCCACGTCGGCGACGTGCCGATGAACTTGCCGGTGAAGCCACGCGCCGCGGTCTGGCCGATGATCACCGCCGCGTCGGTCGGCCCGGTGGTCAGGATGACCACGTCCGGCTTGTTCGCCAGCACCGCGTCGATCGCGCCGCCCTGGTTGTCCTGGCCGGTCTGGGTGACCGCGTTCGTGAACGTCAACCCGCGCTTCTCCGCCGCGAGCTTCGCGCCCGCCGCCGCGTCGTCGCCGTAGTCACCCGGCAGGTGCACGGCCATGACACTCTTCGCGCCCAGCTCGTCCGCCGCGTAGTCCACCGAGTTCATCGACTCGATGCAGTAGTTCGCGCCGGACTCCAGGATGACCTCCTCCACGCCCCACAGCGACGTCCACGACGCGGGCACGCTGACCATCTGCGTGCTCTCCAAGTCGGGCAGGATCGCGGCGGTCGTGGGCGAGCCGAGGGTCTGGGCCAAGGCGAGCACCTTGCCCTTGATCTCCTGGTACACCTGGTTGTGGATCTGCGGGTTGTACTTGTTGTCCTTCACGTACGACGTGACGTCCACGTCGTAGCCGCCGATGCCGCCCTGGTCGTTGACGCGCTTCCAGTACGCCTTCTGCGCCTCGGTGATCGGCACCGCGAGCGTCTTGAACGGCCCTTCGGTCAGGTCCGAGATCGACCCGAGGTAGATGCAGCCCCGGTCACTGTGGCCGGTGCCCGGGCACGGTTCGCTGGTCACGCCGAAATCGACCTTGATACCGCCCTTGCCCTCCTGCGGCGCCGCACCGTCACCGCCGCGACAAGCGACGGCGGCCAGCGCCACCACGGAGAACAACGCGAGCACCGCTCTGTGCCTTGCCATCCCATCCACCCTTTCAGTACGAGAAAGGCCAAGTGCGCCAGTAGTTGCGCACGCGCACCCAGATACCGAACAGGCCCCGTGGCTCCACGATCAGGAACACCACGATCAGCAGCCCGTAGAGGACCGCCTCGACCTGGAACACCGTGACCGCTCCGGTCGCATCAGCGCTGATGAACGGCAACACCGTGGGCAGTTCCCTGGTGATGCGCGGCAGCAACGTGATGAACAGCGCGCCCATGATCGCGCCGGAGATCGTGCCCGCGCCGCCGATGAGCACCATGGCGATGTACTGCACCGACAGCAGCAGGCCGAACGAGCCCGGGTCGAAGAACCCGTTGACCACGAACAACAACGAGCCCGCCACCCCGGCGTAGAACGAGGACACGGCGAACGCCAGCGCCTTGTACCGGGCCAGGTCCACCCCGATCACGGCCGCCGCCAGGTCACGGTCCCGCACCGCCGCGAACGCCCGCCCGATCCGCGACCGCACCAGGTTGCGCGCCAGTACCGCGAAGATCACCAGCAGCACGAACATCAGCAGGTACAGCTGCTGCGGCCCGGTGAACAACGCCGACGCCCGGTCCAACCGCACGCCGAACAGCTCCGGCACCGCCGCCGGCCGCCCCACCCCGGGACCACCGGTCAACGACGTCCACTCCCGGAAGATGTGCTCGCCCAGGAACACCAGGCCCAGCGTCACGATCGCCAGGTACAGCCCGCGCAGCCGCACCGCCAACGGCGCCACGATCAGCCCGGCGAGCCCCGCCACCAGCCCGGACGCCAGCAGCCACACCGGCAGCGACGTCACACCGAACCCGAGCACCCGCCCGTCCGGATCACCCGACAGCGCCGCGCCCGTGTACGCGCCGATGGCGAGGAAGAACGCGTGCCCCAACGACACCTGCCCCGCGTACCCGGTCACGATGTTGAGCCCGATCGCGCCGATCGCCGCCACGAACCCGGTGGCCAGCAGCATCAGCAGGTCGTCGGTGACGGCGAACGGCATCAGCAGCGCGACCACCAGCAACGCCCCGGTCCACGTCCGCTTGGGCCGCGTGTTCAGGAATGCCGTGTCCTGCGCGTAAGAGGTGTACAGCTCCGGACGACCCTTCAAAGCCTCTCCACCTCCTTGCTGCCGAACAGCCCATAAGGCCGCACGAGCAGCACGACCAGCATCAGCACGTACGGCGCGACCAGCGCGAAGTTCGGCCCGAGCCACGGCGCGACGTCACCCTGGTAGGTGCCGACCAGCGATTCCACGACCCCCACCGCCAGCCCGCCGACGACCGCGCCGCCCAGCGAGTCCAGCCCGCCGAGGATGATCGCGGGCAACGCCTTCAGCGCGATCACCCACAGCTGCTGGTCGACACCGGCGCCGGTGGCCACGAACACCCCGGCCAACGCCGCCAGCCCGCCCGCGATCGCCCACGACAGCGCGAACACCGAGCCGACCGAGATGCCCTGCGCCAGCGCGACCTCCTGGTCGTAGGCGACCGCGCGCATGGCCAGCCCGACCCGGGAGAACCGGAAGAACGAGAACAGCACCGCGACCACGGCCACCGTCGTCCCGAACATCACCAGGTACCGCTGCTGCACCTCGACGCCGAGCAGCACCACCGTGGACAGCCCCCACGGGTCACCGACCTGGCGCACGTCCAGCCCGATGAACGCGTTGGTCACCACCCGCACCACCACGTCCACGCCGATGGTGATGATCGCGACCACGAACACCGGCTTGCCGATCATCGGCCGCAGCACGGTCCGCTCCACGCCCAGCGCCAGCACCGCGATCAGCACCGCCGCCACCGGCACGGCCACGAAGAACCCGACCTCCGCGGCCAGGTAGCTGACCAGCACCGCGCCCGCGAGCATGAACGCCGGCTGGGCGAAGCTGATCACCCGCGTCGACTTGTAGATGATCACGAAACCCAGCGCCAGCAGCGCGTAGATCGAACCGGACCCCAGACCCCGGATCAGCGATTGCAGGAACTCGGTCATCCGCGCCCCCCGAGGTACATGTCCTCCACGAGTTCACCGAACACCTTGGCCAGCGCGGACCGCTTCACCTTCTGCGTCGCGGTCAGCTCGCCGTCCTCGTGGTCGAGTTCCTTGGGCAGCATCCGGAACTTCTTGACCTGCTCCACGGTGGCGAACCGCTCGTTGACCCCGTTCACGATGCCCTGCACCAACTCGCGCACCTCGTCCTTCTCCGCCAGGTCGCGGTAGGTGGTGTAGGAGAGCCGGCGCTGCCTGGCCCAGTGGCCGACGGTGTCGTACTCGATGCCGATCAACGCCACCAGGTACGGGCGCTGGTCGCCGACCACGATGGCTTCCTTGATGTACGGCGAGGTCTTCAGCGCGTTCTCGATCTCCGACGGCGCCACGTTCTTGCCGCCCGCGGTGATGATGATGTCCTTCATCCGGTCGGTGATCCGCACGTGCGTGCCGTCCACCCACTCGCCGACGTCACCGGTGCGCAGCCACCCGTCCGGGGTCATCGCCCGCCGGGTGGCGTCCTCGTCGCGCCAGTAGCCCGCGAACACGCCCGCGTGCCGGGTCTGGATCTCGCCGTCCTCGGCGATCCGCAGTTCCACGCCGGGGTGCGGCTCGCCGACCGTGCCGACCTTCACCCGGCCGGGCCGGTTGCCGGTGGCGATGGCGCTGTTCTCGGTCATCCCGTACACCTCGTGCATCGGCACGCCGATGCCCATGAAGAACCGCAGCACCTCGGGCGAGATGGGCGCGGCGCCCGACGCGGCGTAGCGCACGTGCCGCATCCCGATCCGCGCCTTCAACGCGCGGAAGCAGAACAGCCAGCCCACGCCGTACTTCAGCCGGGTGGCGAACGTGTGCCGGCCGCCGTGGCGCACCAGCTGCGCGCCGAGCCCGTCGGCCACGCCCAGCCAGAACCTGGTCGTCACGCGCTTGACCCAGGTGGCGCTGGACGCGCTGATCGTGATGGCGGCCAACACCTTCTCCCAGATGCGCGGCACGCCGAACAGGATCGTCGGCTGCACCTCGCGCAGGTTCGCCTGCACGGTCTCGATGGACTCGGCGAAGTGCACCTGCACGCCCGCCGACGCGCTGAACCACGTGGTGAAGATGCGTTCGGCGACGTGGCACAGCGGCAGGTAGGAGAGCATGACGTCCTTCGGCGACGGCGGCGGAGAGGTGAACCCACCGCCCTCCACCAGCGCCTCGATGGCGAACTCGACGTTGGCCACGGTCAGCATCGCGCCCTTGGGCGGCCCGGTGGTGCCGGAGGTGTAGATCAACGTCATCACGTCGTCCGGCTCGACCTCGCGCATCCGGCGCTCCACCGCGTCCGGGTGTGCGTCCCGGTGTTCCGCGCCCAGGGCCAGGAAGTCGTCCCAGGCCATCAGCTTGGGGTTGTCGTAGCGGTGCCGGATGCCGCGCGGCTCCAGGTAGACGATCCGCTCCAGGTCGGGCAGGGCGTCCAGCACGGCCAGTGCCTTGTCCACCTGCTCCTGGTCCTCGGCGATGAGCACGCGGGCGCCGGAGTGCGACAGCAGGTAGGCGACCTCGCTGGCCGGATTCGTCGGGTACAGGCCCACGGTGATCGCGCGCACGGCCACCGTGCCGATGTCGGCGTACAGCCATTCGCGGCGGTTCTCCGAGTGGATCGCGACCCGGTCACCGACGTCGATCCCGAGCGCCAGCAGGGCGTGCCCGACGAGTTCGGCCTGCGCCCAGTACTGCGCCCAGGTGACCTCCTGCCAGATACCGAAGTCCTTGGCGCGCAACGCCACCGCGTCCGGCGTGGCCGCCGCCCGGTCCCGGACGCGGGTGACGATGGTGGTGAGCCCGGTCGTGGTCAGGGTGGTCACGCGGAGCCTCCCACGGTCTGGTGCTGTTCACCCAGGTAGGCGCGCACGACGTCCGGGTCCTGCTGCACCTCGGCGGGCGTGCCGGTGCGGATCGGCTTGCCGAAGTCGAGCACCATCACCCGGTCCGCGAGGTCCATCACCAGGCCCATGTCGTGCTCCACCATCACCATCGCGATGCCGAGTTCGTCGCGGACGTCGAGCACGAACCGCGCCATGTCCTCGGTCTCTTCGACGTTCATGCCCGCGACCGGCTCGTCCAGCAGCAGCACCTTCGGCTCCATCGCCAACGCACGCCCCAACTCCACCCGCTTCTGCACCCCGTACGGCAGCAGGCCCACCGGCAGGCGCCGCCACTGCTCCAGTTCGAGGAAGTCGACGACCTCCTCCACCGCCGCCCGGTTGGCCAACTCCTCGCGCCGGGCCCGGCCGACCCACGCGAACGCGGCCAGCGCGCCGTAGCGCATGTGGTTGTGCCGCCCCAACATCAGGTTCTCGACCACGGTGAGGTGCGCGAACAGCTCGATGTTCTGGAACGTCCGGGCGACGCCCATGGCGGCGATCTTGTGCGGGCGCTTGCCCAGCACGTCCTGACCCAGGAACCGGACCGAGCCGGACTGCGGCCGGTAGACGCCGGACAGCACGTTGAAGATCGACGTCTTACCCGCGCCGTTGGGCCCGATGATGGCGAACAGCTCGCCCGCGGCGACGTGGAACGACACGCCGTCCACGGCGGTGACGCCGTCGAACGCCAACGTCACGTCCTCGACTTCCAGCACGTTGTTCCCAGGGTCGGGGTTCCCAGGGTCGGGGTTCCCAGGGCCGGGGAGGCTCACGACAACCACCGCTTCCGCCGCTTGTAGTGCTTCACGTCGCGGAACGACTGCGCGGTGGCCTCACCGCGCAGGCCCAGGTAGAACTCGCGCACGTCCTCGTCGGCCAGCAGCGCGGCGGCCGGCTTGTCCATCACGACCTTGCCGGTCTCCAGCACGTAGCCGTGGTCGGCGATGGACAGCGCCATGGTCGCGTTCTGCTCGACCAGCAGCACGGTCGTGCCCGCAGCGTTGATCTTCACGATCAAGTCGCGGATCTGCTGCACCATGAGCGGTGCGAGGCCCAGGCTCGGCTCGTCCAGCAGCAGGTAGCGCGGCTCGGACATGAGCGCCCGGCCGATGGACAGCATCTGCTGCTCGCCGCCGGACAGGTACCCGGCGCTCTGCCGCCGCCGTTCCCGCAACCGGGGGAACAACTCGTACATCCGTTCCAGGTTCTGCTTGATGCCGCGCGGCCTGCTGTGCCCGCCGATGCGCAGGTTCTCCTCGACCGACAGCTCGGCCAGGATGCGCCTGCCCTCCAGCGCCTGCTTCACGCCGAGGGAGGCGATGCGCGTCGGCGACGAGCGGTGGATCGGCGTGCCGTCCAAGGTGATCCGGCCGCGGGTGATCTTGCCGTCGTGCACGTCGAGCAGGCCGGACAGCGCTCGCAGCAGGGTCGTCTTGCCCGCGCCGTTCGCTCCCAGCAGGGCGACGATCCGCCCCTCGGGAACCCTCAGGCTCACGCCGCGGAGCACCAACATCACGTCGTCGTAGACCACCTCAAGGTTGTTCGCCTCGAGCACCGGCGCCTCCGTTGGGGTCGGGGAGGCGATCAGTATGACTCCGATCACACGGTTACCTACCACCGTTCGCAAACCGTGATGAACACACGCACGGCATGTTCGGCTTTCACGATTCTGTTGCTCAGTCCTGTGTGGACGGGTGTAGCCGGCGGGGTTCGCGGGTATGCCCGCGGCGACGACGACGAGGTGTGTGAGGAGCGTTCGCCACTGATGGACGGCTCGGAGGTGGAGCTCAGGGTGGCGGCGAGGCCGGACCACCTCTCCACCGTCCGCGCGGTCGCGGGGGTGATCGGCCGGTCCACGCCCGAGCTGGCGATCGACCTGGTCATCGCGGTCGACGAGGCGTGCACCGCGCTCATCGCCCGGTCGCTGGAACCGTCCGCCGAATTGCGGTGCAGGTTCGCCCGGGAAGGTGATTCCGTGCTCTTCCGTGCGGAGGTCCGGTCATCGGCCGTCACCGTCCCCGATCATGACTCGTTGTACTGGAGGGTCGTCAGCTCCGTGACCGACGCGGTGGCCACCTGGGTTGACGGGGAGGGCCGGTTGCGGGTCGAGCTGAGGTGTCGGGCATGAACGCGGTGGACTACCAGCCGTTGTTCCACGAGCTGGCGGAGGCCGAACGGGACGGTGCGCGGTACCAGGCGCTGCGGGACCGCCTGGTGACCGAGCACCTGCCCATGGCCAGGCACATCGCCGACCGGTTCGCCGAACGCGGCGAGTCGGTCGAGGACCTGCGGCAGGTCGCGGCGGTCGGGCTGATCAACGCGGTGGACCGGTTCGACGTCACCCGCGGTATCGACTTCCTCGCGTTCGCGGTGCCGACCATCACCGGCGAGGTCCGGCGGTACCTGCGCGACCAGGGCTGGGCGGTGCGCGTGCCGCGCCGGCTGAAGGAACTGTGCGTCGCCATCGACACCGCCCGGGTGGAGCTGTCCCGGCACACCGGCCGCACGCCCACGCCCAGCGAGGTCGCCCGGCACCTCGGCATCGGGGTGGACGAGGTGTACGAGGGGCTGCACGCGACCTCGGCGTACCACCTGCTGTCGTTGGACGAGCAGGCCATCAGCGACGAGCTCAACCACGCCGACCGGCTGATCAGCGACGACCCGGCGTTGGAGGTCGTCGAACTGCACCACGCGTTGGACCCGATGCTCCGCGGGCTGCCCAAGCGGGAAAGACGGATCGTCGTGCTGCGGTTCTTCCGGAACATGACGCAGAGCCAGATCGCGGACTCGGTCGGCGTGTCGCAGATGCACGTCTCACGATTGCTGAGCCGATCTCTGGCCCGTTTGCGGTCTCTGCTCGATGATGAGCAGCACTCGTAACGAGCGCTCAGTGACGGTTGGCGGACGGTTGGCGGACGGTGACCGGACGGTCATCCGGCGAGGCGAAGAGGTGGTCGCGGTGGTGACAAGCCTGACGGGACTCGCGTGGCCGCAGCGGACGGCCCTGCTCCTGGGGACGATGCTGGTGCTGTGGGGGTTGGCCGACTTCGCGCGCAGCGAGACGCCGTTGGGGGTGCTGCACGTGGTGACCGGGTTGGTGATCGGCGCGGCCGCGGTGCGCACCCGCGTGGCCCGGCTCGTGGCGACGTTGATGGGCGTGGTGTTCCTGATCGTTTTCGCGTTCGGCGTGGGTGAGGCCGGCAGCGCGATGGACGCCGGCATCGTGGGCAACGTGGTGCACCTGCTGGTCGGCTTCGCGTCCGTCGCGGTGGCCGAGAGCTGCGCGTGGTGCGAACAGCAAGCCCGCCGCGCCGGCTCCCGCTGACCAGCCTTCCTCCCACACCACCCCCTCAGCCCTCCCACACCACACCCCCTCAGCCCTGCCACACCACCCCCTCAGCGTTGCACCGCCCCCCTTCCGACCTCATCGAGCACTTCCCCGATATCGCACCAAAGCACTTCTCAGCCACTCCCCAGCCACTCCCCTACCACTTCCCCTGCCGCGTTTCCCGCCACGCCGACGCACTGTCACCGAGGTGAAGGCGGTTGCACCACTCCCCTTTCGGGTATCTCCCCAGTGACCCGAGCGGGGAGGATCGATGCACACGGCGAGCCTGCACAACCTGGTCGACATCGAGGGCCCTTTCATCTCTGTGTTCCTCGACGTGGGCGACCACGTGGACCTGCGGTGGCGGGCGATGCGCGACCAACTACAGGCAATGGCGGCCGACCCGTACCTAATGGCCTTGGCACACAGGGCGATCACCTCCGGCGTGACACCACGCGGCCTAGCTGGCCGCAGCCTGATCGTGGGCGGCGGACAGGTCCTGGTGGACCGGTACGTCCCCGTACCCCCCACCGGCTACACCGCACGCACCGGCCCACTCCCCTACTTCCTGCCACTGATCGAGCTGTCCGAACCCCTGCTGCCGCACGTGGTCGTCCAAGTCGGCGAGCACGGTGCAGACCTGCGCGGCGTAGACCCCACCGGCCGACCAGTAGCCGTGGCATCAGTAGGCGCACGCCGACCCGGCCGGCGACTGGACGCGGAGGAACTGGCAGACGTCGCCGAGGAAGCCACCGCACTGGTAGACCGACTAGGCGCGCCACTACTGGTGCTCGCCGGCCCACTGGCCGGCCGCCGGTCCCTGCGCGTAGCGCTGCCAACCCGCTACCACCACTTGGTGGTCGAGGTGGAGGGACCACCCGACCGCGCGGTCCTGCACCTGGCCGGCCGAGCGAACCAGGACGCGCGACGCGTGGTGGTCGAGCGGTTCCGGGACGAGTCCACCCGGCTCACCGGACGCGCGGTGCACGGCCTGGAGGCCGTGGAGCGAGAACTGAAGGCCGGCCGGGTCGAGACGTTGCTGCTCACCGACACCCTGGTCGGCTCACGCGAGGTCGACGGCGGCCGGGCAGACGAGGTGCTGCCGTTGCGGGCGGTGGAGTGCGGGGCCGAGATCGTGCTCGTGGGCGGGGCGGTCCGGCTGCACGAGGACGTCGGGGCACTGCTTCGCGCGTGAGTGGGCTGCTTCCCGGGTGAGCGAGCTACTCAGCCGGTGGGCTGCTCAACCGGCGGGTGGGCTGGTCATCGGGTGAGCGAGCTGGTCAGTGGGCGGGCGGGCTGCTCAACCGGTGAGCGAGCTGCTCAGTAGGCGGGCGAGCTGTTCAGTGGGTGAGTGGCGGGCTTCGCGGGTTCTTGGGCTGCTTCGCGAGGGGGTGGTGGTGGGCGGTGGACGTGGGGTGGTGGCCTCGGGGCTCCTCTTGGTTTTGACCGACGTTTCAAAAGTAAAATAACAGCGTTTCCTTAGGTTGTCGGGTTATGATCACCCGATCGTGTTGCGGGTGGGCGTGTTGCGGGACTTCCGGAGCATCCGCAAGACCGCGCGTTCCACTGTCTCACGATCGGCCGACTTCGGTTTGATCATCACCCCCTCGTGGAACAGCCGCACCACCCTCGGATCGACGTAGGACTTCCGCGCCACCGCGGGCGTGTTTCCCAAGTGCTCGGCCACTTCCCGCATCACCACGGCCTCCACGCGCTTGCGCCCGCGCTGCGATTCCGGCCGCCCCTCGCGCGCGAACGCCGCCGCGGCCAACACCGTCGCGTGCCACGTCCGCAGGTCCTTCACCGAGAACTCCGCGCCCACCAACTCCTTGAACCGCTCGTTCACATCATCCGACCCGATCTGGTGCCCACCGGCATCCGCCAGCAGCCGGTCCTCACCGGATCGCCCGCGCAGCAACGACTTCGCCGCCCGCGCCACCGCCGCGTCCTCCACCGACGTGGTGAACTCGATACCGCCCTTCGCCGGATAGCAGAAGTCCACAATGGAACCGCGCACGGTCACGTGCGAGCACAGCAGCGTGGCCACGCCGTGCGTCCCGTTGTCCGCCGCGTACGTCTCCCCACCCACCCGGAACACGCCCCGGTCGAGCACCGCCAACGCCACCGCGAGCACCCGTTCCCGCGACCGCCCCCGCCCGCCCAACTCGCGCGCCACCTCCGCCCGGAACGCGGGCAGCGCGGGCGCCAACGCCAGCACCCGGTCGTGCTTCTCCTCGTCCCGGTCCTGCCGCCACCGCTCGTGGTACAGGTACTGGCGACGCCCCGCCGCGTCCGTACCCACCGCCTGGATGTGGCCGTTCGAGTACGGGCACACCCACACGTCGCGCCACGCGGGCGGGATGACCAGGGCTTTGATGCGCTCCACCGCCTCGGCGTCCACCGGCGCGCCCTCGGCGTCGGTGTAGCTGAACCCCCGCCCGCGGGCACGGCGGTGCCAGCCGGGGCCGGACGGGTCGCTGCGGCGCAGTCTCACGGCGGGCAGATTCCCGGACACCTCGATCGGGAAACCCGTTCGGCAAACCAACCGCAACACCGTGGTTGAACCCGCCGCCGAGTGGGTATGGGACCGGCATGAGGGAACCGTGGACCGTGGGTGTCGAACAGGAGTTCCTGCTCGTCGACCCGGAGTCGCGCCGACCCGTGCCGCTGGCCGAGTCGGTCGCGCAGCACGCGGGAGCCGGCCTCGACGTGCAGCGCGAGTTGACGCCGTTCCAGATCGAGGTCGCCACCCCGGTGTGCTCGACGGCCGAGGAGTTGGCCGAACAGGTGATGCTCGGCCGCACCCAGCTGGCGAAGGCCGCGCACGCGGCGGGCTGCCGGCTGATGGCCGCCGCGATCCCCCCGATCGGCACGCTCGGACCGCCGCCGGGCACCGACGACCGCCGCTACCGACTGATGGAGCACACGCACCGCAAGATCATCGGCGGTCAGGGCGTGTGCGGAATGCACGTCCACGTCGGCGTGCCGGACCGGGACGTCGCGGTGCGCATCTCGAACGCCCTGCGGCCGTGGCTGCCGACGCTGCTCGCGTTGAGCGTGAACTCCCCGATCGAGCAGGCCGAGGACACCGGGTACGCGAGTTGGCGTTCGATCGTGTGGTCGCGCTGGCCGATCAGCGGCCCGCCGCCGCACCTGGACTCCGCCGACGAGTACGACCGGCTGGTCAGCGCCCTGGAATCGACCGAGGTGCTGCTCGACACCGGGATGGTCTACTGGGACGTCCGCCCGTCCGAGCAGCACCCGACGGTCGAGGTGCGGGTGGCGGACATCCCGATGACGGCGCGCGAGGCCGTCGTCATCGCCGAGATCATCCGGGCGTTCGCCCGCACCGCCGCCGAATCGGGTGAACCTGAACGGGTGGACGACGTATTGCTGCGCGCCGCCTACTGGCGTGCCGCGCGCGACGGCGTGGACGGCTTGGCCGCGGACCCGTACACCGGCCACCTGGTGCAGGCGCGGGAACGCGTGGCCGAACTGGTGGCGTGGTGCGCGGACGCGCTCGGCGACGCCGCTGCTCTGTCCACTGTGGAGGATCATGTGGCGTGGCTGGACGCGCACGGCAGCGGCGCGGCCCGTCAGCGCCGGGCGTTCGGGGCCTCGTCCGACGCCCGTGACCTGGTGGATCTGGTGCTGGCCGAAACGGTCGACGACGCCCGTTGAGGACTACCGTGAAGTGTCGACGCCGCGCCGGCGTCGCTGAGTGAGAGGAGAACCGGCGTGCCAGAACCCGCGGCAACGCTCGCTTCCGTGCGGGTCGACAGACCCTCGGACGGCGTGGTGGTGCTGCACGTGTCCGGTGAGTTGGACACGAGCAGCGCGGAGGAGTTGGCCAGGCCGCTCAAGGAGCACCTGGTCGAGAACGTGCGGGCCGTGGTGGTGGACCTGGGCGGGGTGCGCTTCCTCGGCTCGGCCGGACTGGAGTCGCTGGTCGTCGGCAGTCAGCGGGCGCGAGACCTCGGCATCGCGCTGGTGCTGGTGGCGACGAGTCGGGCGACCCAGCGGCCGATCGAGGCAACCGGCCTGAACTCGGTGTTCACCGTCGTCGGTTCCGTCGACGAGGCGTTGACCCGGTTCTAGGGACCCGGTTCTAGGGACCCGGTTCCAGGGACCCGGTTCCAGGGACCCCCGGTTCCAGGGACCCCGTTCTACGAGAACCGGTGTTCTACAAGAACCGGCGGACCGTCCTGATGGCGCAGCGCACGGCCCCCACCGGGGGCAGTGCGCCCGCCGGGGGGACGACCCACCTCGACTCGGCCGCCGGGACGCGGCCGGGGCCGTGCCAGTAGCGAACGTCCGGTGGCAGCACGTACCGCGGCGCGGGTTCGGGGTCGGGTCTGGCCAGGAACAGCCAGCGCAGCCGCGGTCCGGGGATGGCCAGGATCGGTCCGAGCGGGCCGGCCGAGCGCAGTTGGTGACTGACCTCGGCGCCCCAGCTGGCGGGCACCTCCACCGCCACCGCGCCTTCGTCCAGCACCAGGGAATCCAGGGATTCGTCGACGTGCCAACGTTCCATGCCCGCTGATATTGGCCACGCCCCGTGTCGGAATCATTTCCGCGTGCGGCCCGCCGCGTTAACGCTGGGCGCCGACCCCTAATCCTTGCCGATGTCCTCGAACCACAGTTCCGGCTTGGCGGCGATGAAGTCCGTCATCATCCGGGCACACTCGGGGTCGTCCAGAAGGGTGATTTGCACCCCGTGCTCGGCCAACCAGTCGTGACCGCCGTGGAACGTCCGCGCTTCCCCGATCACCACATGGGGTATCCCGAACTGGCGAACGAGCCCGCTGCAATACCAGCAGGGCGACAACGTGGTGACCATGACCGTGCCCCGGTAGCCCGCCCGACGCCCCGCATTGCGGAACGCGGCCGTCTCCGCATGGGTGGACGCGTCCCCGTCCTGCACCCGCCGGTTGTGCCCGCGCCCCAGCAGCGTCCCGTCGGCCGCGAACAGCGCCGCACCGATCGGAATCCCGCCCTCGGCCAGCCCGGCCCGCGCTTCGGCCACCGCCACGGCCAGCATGTCCCGCGCGTCCACGCGCCGAACGTCGTCCCCGCGATCGACCTCGTCCATCCGACAAACCTACTTGGGCGGCAGCGTCTCCACGAACTCCCGCGCCCGACCGATCCAGTCCGCCAACCCCGAGTCCTCGTCCAACACCGCCCCGTCCACCACCACCCACCCCCGCATCACCTTCCCTGTCATGTCGAAGACCCTGGTCCCCGGCAGCGCAAGGCACACCTCCGCCGCGTCCGGCCCCACCCGGGCGATCATGTCGTCACCACGCACCCCGACCAGCATGTTGCCGTTGAGCAGGAACGCGATCCCGCCTTCGAGTACCGCCCCTACCCCGGCACGCCCGACTGGCACCGCCTCATGGCCACCGGCCGCTACACCACCGACCAACTGCTCGACTACAGCCCCGTCGACCTCACCAGCGAAGGCATCGACGAGTCCATGCGCGAACGCGACGAGTTCAACTTCTCGATCAACCTGCAACTCTCCGAGGCACCCATCGACCACGTCCGCACCCAACTCGTCGCCCTCGCCCGCGAACAGCACGCTCGGAAACCCGCAGCATGACCGGCCGCCACGGCGTCTTCGTGACCATCGATGGCCCCGGTGGCGCGGGCAAGACCACAACCACACGAGACCTGCACCACCAGCTCACGCGACGGGGCTACGCCGTGCACACCACCACTGAGCCGTCCCGCGCCCAACTCGGTGAAATCGCCCGCCACGGCACCGACACCTATTCCGGCCATGCCCTCGCCTGTCTGGTGGCGGCCGACCGCTATCACCACCTCGCCACCGAGATCCGCCCACAGCTGGCCGCAGGCCGGATCGTGCTGTGCGACCGCTACGTCGCATCCTCCTATGGGCTGCAACGCATGGACGGCGTCCCGATCGCCTTCATCGAGGCCATCAACACCGCAGCCGAGACGCCGGACCTCGCCGTCATCCTCACCGCCGACCCCGAGGTCACCGCCCGCCGAATCGACAGACGCGGCGCGCACAGCCGCTTCGAGGCCGGCGTCACCACCAGTCAGGCGGAAGCAGAGCTGTACACCGACACCACCCGTCGCCTGACCGAACGCGGTTATCCGATACTCGCGATCGACACGGCGAAGAACACAACATCGCAGGTCAACGACTTGATCATCAGGCGAGTAGTCCAACTGGCGGCCACCCCGACGGACGAATCACCCACCGCGTAAGCTGCGCCGGGTCCCAGACCACGTGAACACGCCCGTGAGGACCCATGGCCGACCGCCACCTGATCGACGTCCACGTGCTCCTGGTGCGCGACAACGACGTGTTGCTCACCCGGCGCCGGGACACCAACCCGATCTTCGACGGCCTCTGGCACCTGCCCTCCGGCAAGCTCGACGCGGGCGAGTCGGTCCTCGACGCCGCCGTCCGCGAAGCCGAGGAGGAAGTCGGCGTCCACCTCGATCCCGCCGACCTGCGCCTGGTCCACACCCTCCACGTCAACGGCTCCGGGCCCGAACCTCGCCTTGGCCTCTTCTTCGAAGCCCGGCGCTGGACCGGCACGCCCACCAACCGGGAACCCGACAAGTGCTCGGCGGTGCGCTGGTTCCCGCTCGACGCGCTCCCCGACCGGCTCATCGACTACCCGGCCGCAGGCATCCGCGCCTACGTCACCGAAACCGCCTTCAGCGCCCGAGGGTGGGTCCGGCAAACAGCCACGCTCTGACGAGGGTCATCGCCGGAGCAATCAGGCGCCGAAGCACAGAAAGCCGGCGCCGGCGGCGAACGCGGCGTCGCCGTTCTCCCGGTGTGCCTCCTGCGCGCCCGCCAACGCCACCGCGGGCGAGTCGCCTTTGCCCAGTCTGCGGTGCAGGTCGACCATCAGGGGTGTGGTGATCTCGGCGGGAACCGGAACAACCGGCGCAACCAGGGTCCGGGTGCCCAGTCCTAGCAGTGCGGCGGTGAAGCCCATGAGTTCGTCGCCCGGTCGCACCGCGGACAGGCCCGTGTCGCACGCCGACAGCACGACCCGCGCGGGCGGGGTGCGGAGGCGTTCCAGGTCGTAGACCGTCAGCGGGCCGTCGGCCAGTTCCAACGCCGAGAACAGCGGGTTGTCCGCGCGGAACGAGCCGTGTGCGGCCACGTGCGCCAGGGGTGCGCCGTCCATCGCGGACGCCACGGCGTCGACGGTCGCCTCCGCGCCCACCAGCACCGACGCCGAACCGGCCAATGGCGAGATGGCGGAGATCTCCGTCGGCGCGGCCGGCAATCGCGGTCCTGCGGCCAAGACCGCCCGGTCGTGTGAAACGAGGGTGGATGTCGCAGCACGCAGCCACACCGTGGCCGACGGCACCACCGTCACCGAACGGCCCCGGCACGCGGGCAGCGCCGACCACGGCAGGCCGCCCAGTCGCCCGGTCGGCGCGATCACCAGCGGCCGGTCGTCGAGGCGGCGGCGCAGCGGGTCCAGCAGTCTGATCTGCAACAGCCCGGCCGCGTGTTCCGCGCCCGCGCGCACCGCCGTCCGGTCGAGGTGTTCAGGCAGCGTCACGAGCCGGTGCAGGGCGAACCGCAGCAACCGCACCTCGCGCAGCGCGCCGTCCAACGGCCCGAGCCGGTGCAGCGACGCCCGGCCGCCCGCCACCACCACGGCCAGCAGCGCACCGTCGTGGTCGATGTACTCCACCAACGCCGACGAGCCCAACGCCCGCGCCAGGTCCCCCACGGCCGGCGGCTTGAACACCGCGCCGCCGCCGCTGGTCTGCCGGGTCAGCTCGCGCACCCGCTGCTCACCGCGCACCTGCCGCTGCCGCAACGCCGCCGCAGGCCGGCCCGCCGTGGACGCCGCCTCCAGGTCCGCCGTCACCGCCCGCAGCTCCGCCAGCGCGTCGGCCAGCCCGGAGTCCTCCGGAGGCCGGGCCGGCGTCATCCGCAGCGCGCCCGCCCGCCACGCCTCGGCCCACGACAACACCCGCCCCGCCTGTCCGCCGGCCACCGCCGTCCGCAGGCCTTCCAACGCCAACGCCTTGCCCTGGGCGCCGCTCAACGCCCGCAGCTCCAACGCACCCAGCGACACCCGGTACTCGTCCAGCAGCACCAGCCCGCGCCGCAACGCGATCTGCGCGCCACGCGCGTTGCCGAGCAGGCCACGCCGCAACGCCTCGGCGTACCAGCCCTGCACCCGGTGCGCCGCCGGTCCGCCGCGCCGGGCCGCGCCCGCCGTCGTCAACTCCGCCACCGCACGTGCCCGGTCGCCGAGTTCCCGGGCGATCAGCGCCGCGTCGACCCGCGCCTCCAACCCCGCCATCGGCCAGCCGAGCGCGTCCAACCGGGACGCCACCCGCGTCAACGCCGTCACCAACGCCCTGGTCCGCTGCCCGCTCAGGTACGCCGCACGCAGCTCCAGGTGCCGCGCGCCCGCCTCCCACACCTCGCGCTTCTCCCGACGGAACCCCTTGCGCGCCGCCACCGCCATCTCCACGGCCCGCTCCAGGTCACCCTCCAGCAGGGCGATCCGGGCCCGGTAGAACAACGCCTCCGACCGGGCCAGCACCAGATCGCCGCCCAGCTCCTCCAACGCCCGGTCGGCCGCCGCCCGTGCCTCCTCCAACAACGGCACGGACACCAGCAGCTCCAGCCGGTTGATCAGCAACGCGGGCCGCGGCACCTCCAGCCGCCGGTACTCGTGCTCCGCCTCGGCGAACATGGTCAACGCCCGCGGCACGTCACCCGCCCGTGACGCGGAGATGCCCGCGTTCCACCGCACGTCCGCCACGGCCAGTTCGAGATCGAGCTCCCGGTAGAGCACGGCCGCCCGGTCGAAGTCCTCGTCCGCCGCACGCAGGCCCCCGGTGTAGGCGCGCAGCAGTCCGCGGTTGTTGCGGGCACGCGCCTCGCCGAGCTTGTCGCCACTGCGCCGGGCCGCGTCGATGGCCCAGTTGTACTCACGCCGCGCCTCGTCGTACCGGCACAGGTAGTGCAGCACCAGCCCGCGCTGCATGCGGGCGATGTCCGCGTCGCCGCCGCGCAGCTCGGGCAGCGCCGCGTTGACCGTGCGCAGCGCCTGCGCGTGCCGCCCGGTGTTGGACAGCACGAACGCCAGGCTCACCCGCGCCAACGCCGCCAGCCGCGCCGAACCCGCGCCCTCCGCGATCCGGATCGACCGGCGCAGGTGCCTCAGCGCGCCGTCGAAGTCGTGCAACTCGCGCAGCGACAGCCCGATCGCGCGCTCCGCGATCGACGCCTCCCCCGCGTCACCCACCGCCCGGGCCGCTTTGAGCGCCGAACGGCCCATCTCGATCGCCGCGTGCGGATCCCGTTGCCGGGCTTCCAGCGCTGCGGCGGCGGAAACCCCTGCCACGAACCCACCTTATTACCAGGATCGCCGTGGTAGCTTGCTCGGGCTCAGCACCCGTCGACGTTGCTGCGAGGCCTCGGTGTCCGAACCATCGAATCGCTCCGAGCTGTACCAAAGTGCCTTCCACCAGGCGATCCGCGAGCACAAGACCTACCGGCTGCACGCCGAGCGCGGACGCGAATTCGTCTTCGTCGCCGGCGAGCTGCTGACCATTCGCGAGGACGTCGACCGGGTGAGCCAGAAACTGCGGGCGAACACCATCGACAACATCCGCGGCAAGGACGTCGCCGGCATGAGCCGGCTGATCCTGCCGCGCAATTCCGACGACATCCCCGACATCGTCCGCCTGCTGCGCGACCCGAAGCAGTGGCCCGGCCAGCGCACCCCGTTCGTTCAACCGCACCACGTCCTGGTCGGCCACGGCGGCAACATGCACGGCCACCCCGGCCAGCCCCCACACGTCGGCACACCGCTGGCGGACCCGGACAAGAGCACGTCCGAGCACGGCAAGGGCGTAGTCGTCGGCATCCTCGACACGGGCATCTCCCGAACCGCCGAGACCGACCACCCCCTGTGGCTGCGCGACGCGTTCATCCCCCAGACCGACGAGGTCGACGCCGCCTACACCCACGACGACGTGTTCGCCCTCGAAGGCGGCCACGGCACGTTCGTCGCGGGCGTGGTCCGCCAAGCCGCGCCGGGTGTCCGTTTCGACCCGGAGAAGGCACTCGACCCCAACGGCATGGGCACCGAGGAGGACTTCGTCCGAGCCCTGTCGACCTTCGACGAGAAGGTCCGGATCATCAACATCTCGATGGGCTGCTTCACCCAGGACGACACCGCCTCTGAACCGATCCGCAGGGCGCTGGCCGACCTCCCCGACGACATCGTGGTGGTCGCCTCGGCCGGCAACCAGGGCACCACCAGACCCAGCTGGCCCGCCGCCCTCTACGGCGTCGTCGCGGTAGCCGCCGTCGCCGAGGAACGCGACGGCACCCGCACCCCCGCCTGCTACTCCAACCACGGCCACTGGGTGGACGCGTGCGCCGTCGGCAACCGAACCAGCACGTTCCTCAAGGGCCGCTGGGAACTGCCGGGCCTGCCCACGGACTTCTACGACCGCTTCGCCTACTGGCTGGGCACCTCCTTCGCCGCACCTCACGTCGCCGGCCGCATCGCCGCCACGATGACCGAACACGGCCTGTCCGCGATCGACGCACGGGACAAACTGCTCAGCGGCCAACCCGAGTTCTTCCCCGGCTACGGCGTTCTGGTCGAATAGCCGGTACTTGCCCACCGCGTGTATCTACCGGCCGGGTCGCCGCTCCGTAGTGTGTGGCAGCAACGAATCCGAAGTCCGTGACCCGGCTGGGGTCCGTGCCGGCGAAGACCGGGGCGGAGGCGCAGCATCCCCTGGACAAGAGGAGGGGACGTGACCCCTGCATCCCCGATCGCCGCACTGGTGGCCGCGGCGGCGGAGGGCGACCAGCGCGCCTGGAACGAGATCGTGGAGCGCTACACGCCCTTGGTATTGGCGGTGATCTACCGGCACCGGTTGCGCCCCGCGGACGCGGCGGACGTGAACCAGACGGTGTGGTTGCGGCTGGTGGAGCAGGTCGGCAAGCTCCGCGAGGCGGACGCGCTGCCCGGCTGGATCGCCACGACGACCCGCAACGAGTGCCTGCGGATGCTGCGTATCCAGCAGCGCACCCAACCGTTCGACCCGCTGTCCGCGGACGAGCCGGTGAGCCCGGACGACGCGGTCGCGGACCTGGACGAGGAGATGGAGGCCGCCGAACGGCGGCAGGCGCTGCGCGAGGGCTTCCGATCGCTCTCACAACAGTGCCAGGTGTTGTTGACCAAACTCATGGCCGACCCGCCGCCCAGTTACGCGGCAGTCAGCGAGCAGTTGGCGATGCCGGTGGGCAGCATCGGGCCCACCCGGATCAGGTGCCTGGACAAGTTGCGGAAAACTCCCGCGGTGCTGCGGCTGGTCGACCCGCGACCGGTTGGCGGAGGAGGTGTGCTCGGTGTTGAGGGACGATCCGGGGTGGGAAAGCGATGAGGTGCTGCTGCGGGAGTTGCGGGAGGCGCTGGCCGAGGAACACAACGTGCCCGAGCACATCCTCGAAGCCGCGCGTGCCGCGTTCACCTGGCGCACGGTCGACGCCGAACTGATGGCGTTGACCAGCTACGACTCGGTCCTGGACACGGAACTGGCGGCCCGCGCGCGAGCGGCGCAGACCGCGCGGCAGCTCGTGTTCGACGCCGAGGGCGTGTCCGTGCAGGTGGAGGTGACCGAAGCGGGTATCGCCGGCCAGGTGCTGCCCGCACGGCCGGGCCGGGTGCTCCTGATCACCCCGACCGGACCGGCGGAGGAGACGGACCTGGACGAACTCGGCATGTTCCTGCTCGGCGCACCCCCCTCGGGTCCGGTGCGGTTCCGGTTCGAGGTGGACGGCACAACCGTGGTGACCGACTGGATCGCGGTCTGACCCTGCCGCAACCCTGCCGCAACCTGCCGCACCCCCGCCGCACCCCCGCCACAGCCCCCGTCGCCGCCGTTTCGCGGCCGTTCAGCGCTGCGGCGGGACTTCTGGTCGCCGCAAGCCTTGACGGCAGTGGCCATGGGTCCGGAAGATGCGCCTGACCCGATCTTCCCTCCCCACTGCCGGACCCACCACATGACCGAGCCCGGCCGCACCACCCCAGCCGATGGAAGCGCTTCTACGGCCGCTGACGCACGCCCGGACGACGAAACGTGGACAACCGCACTGCCGGCCCTGTTCCAACAGGTCTTCCTCGATTCCCGCGCGGGAATCGCGGTCTTCGACGTGAACGGCGCACTGGCGGGGGCCAACCCGGCCGTCACAGCGATGCTGCCCGCCGCCGATCTGACCACGTTGTTCTCCACCGAGCCCGGCCGCGTGCAACGGCAGTTCGCCAACGCCGACGGTGATCCGGTGTGGACCACCGTCACGCAGTCCGTCGTACGCGGCCTGGACGGGCAGCCCCAGTGGCACGTCGCCGTGGTCGAGGACACCACCGAGCAGCGCGTCCTGCGCGACTACCTGCGCCACCAGGCCCTGCACGACGTGCTGACCGGCCTGCCGAACCGGCAGAGCTTCCTGCCGAAGCTGGAGCAGGTGTTGAGCCGCCCGGGCTCGATCACGTTGTGCTACCTGGACGTGGACAGCGTCGCGATCGTCAACGACGGCCTGGGCTACGAGTCCGGCGACGAGCTGCTGAAGGTGGTGGCGCAGCGGCTGACCGCCGTGGTGGCCGACGAGAACGCCACGGTCGCGCGCATCGGCGGTGACGAATTCGTCGTCCTGATCGAGGATTCCCCCACCACACCGGGGATCTCCGCGCTGGCCAAGGCGATCGAGGCCGCGCTCACCGAGCCGGTGCTCCTGGCCGGGCACGGCGTGGGCGTGTCGGCGGGCATGGGTTTCGTCCGCACGTCGGCGCGCGGGTCGGACGCGATGGCGTTGCTGCGCCAGGCGCACAGCACGCTGCGCCGCGCGGAGAGCGGCGGCAAGGGCCAGTGGGGCATCTACGACGCCGGCCAGGACGCCCGCGACCGCAGCCGGTTGTCGCTGATCGCAACGATGCCGGGCGCGTTGCAGAACGGCGAGATCGCGCTGGACTACCTGCCCGTGGAACAGGACGGCGAGCAGGTCGCGTCGGCGGTCCGGCTGCGGTGGCACGAGGCGGAGACCGGCCCGGTGTCCCACGAAGACTGCCTGCGGTTCGCCGACGACCTCGGCCTGAGCGGTCAGCTGGCCGACTGGGTGCTGGAGGAGGCGTGCGCGTTCGCGGCCACCGAACAGCTGCCGGTGCTGGTGCGGCTGTCCGCGGACCAGTCACGCGACCCGGACCTGACCGCGCAGGTCGCGGAGGCGTTGCGCACCGCGGAGCTGCCGCCGCAGTGGCTGTGGCTCAGCCTGGCCGCGCGAACCCTGGCCGGGGACCTGGACGCGCTGGAGGACAACCTCGCCACGTTGGCCGACATGGGAGTCCGCCGCCTGCTGCACGGCATCACGTTCGCCCTACCGGAACTGTCCGTTGTGGAGCGTCACGTGCTGCACGGCGTAGAACCGGCGAAACCACCGACGGAACCATTGGCGCGCAAGGCGTTGGCCGCGATTCTACCGTTGCTGCAAGCAACCGGCGTGCTGGTGATCAGCGACGACGAGCTGCCGGGTGCGGACCTGGTCGTGCGATCGTGATGATCTCGCGACTGGTGTCGGTAAGCGCGCTGCGGTCCCACAAGCCATAGCGCTCGGCCACCTCGAACCCGGTCTCGCCCAACAACGCGTCGAGTTCGCGCACCTCCATGAACCGCAACGTCCCCCGATCGACACGGGGTTCCGGCCAGTCCGGGCTGCTGTACGTCTCGCTCATCCGCACCAGCCCGTTCTCCACGCTCTCCACGAAGTGCTCCACCCGCACCCGCTCACCCTCGGGACCGACGATGTCCGTCCCGTACTCGGGCATCCACCTCTCCCACGCCTTCACCGCCGGGTTCCGGGTCTCGAACGCGAATCGCCCACCCGCCTTGAGCGCCCGACGCACGGCGGCGAACTGCGCCCGCACCTCGTCATCGGTGAGGAAGACCTGGAACACGTGCCCCGTCATCACGACCAGGTCGAACTCGCCGTCGAACGCGACCGTGCCGAGATCACCGCGCACCCAGTCCACGCCGTCACCGCGACGTGCCTGGACCAGCATCCCCTCAGCCGGGTCCAACCCCACCAGCCGGCCGGAGTGCCCGGCAGCGCGTGCCTCTTTGAGCAACACGCCCGTGCCGCAGCCGACGTCGAGCACCGCATCGGCGGCCAGCACCAGCTCCAGGTAGAAGTCGGTATCCGCCCGCTGATGGTTGATCACGTCGTAGTAGGCGGCCAGATCTTCGTCTTCGTAGGCATCGGACATCCGCCCGAGTCTGGCCTACACGCCAAAGGGGCCGCGACCGAATTTCCGGCCGCGGCCCCTCGACCGCGCAAACCGCCTCAGGCGAACGTCGGCTGCATCATCGCGTGCTGCACCAACGTGATCAGCGTCTGCTTGGTGGACTGCCGGTTACGCGCGTCGCAGGGCACGATCGGCACCGACTCGTCGATCGTCAGCGCCTCCCGGATGTCCTCGATGCGGTGGTGCAGCAGTCCGTCGAAGCAGTTCACGCCCACCACGTACGGCAGCTCGCGGTCCTCGAAGAAGTCGATCGAGGCGAACGCGTCCGAGAGTCGCCGGGTGTCGACCAGCACGACCGCGCCGATCGCGCCCTTCACCAGGTCGTCCCACATGAACCAGAAGCGGTGCTGGCCGGGTGTGCCGAACAGGTACAGGATCAGGTCGCTGTCCAGTGAGACCCGGCCGAAGTCCATGGCCACCGTGGTGGTCATCTTGTTCGGTGTGGCCGACAGGTCGTCCACGCCGATGCTGGCCTCGGTCATCACCGCCTCGGTGGTCAGCGGCACGATCTCCGACACCGACCCGACGAACGTCGTCTTGCCGACACCGAACCCGCCCGCGACCACGATCTTGGTCGACGTGACGGACGTGCTCGCCGCGGATGACCCCGGCCGGCCGGGAGCGCCACCGCTCATGTTGCTCTGCTTTCCCTTAGTAGTAGGACCCTCGCCGGGTGGTGGTGGGACCTCAGCCGCGCATGGCGACGTGCAGCTGCGAACGGATCTCCGGGGTGAGCTGGACGCCGACCCGCTCGACCAGCCGCGTCATCGCGTACCCGATGAGCCCGATATCGCAGTTGGGCGCCGCCAGCACCGCCAGGCACGAGCCGTCGCTGATCGACATCAGGAACAGGTAGCCCCGTTCCATCTCCACCACGGTCTGCTTGACGTCGCCCGCCTCGAAGCAGCGCGCCGCGCCGAGGTTCAGGCTGACCAGACCGGACGCGACCGCCGCGAGCTGTTCGGCGCGGTCGATCGGCAACCGCTCCGAGGACGCGAGCAACAGGCCGTCCGCGGAGACCACGATCGCGTGCGCGACGCCCGCGACCCGGGCGACGAAGTCATCGACCAGCCAACTGAAGTTGTCGAGTTCCTCGGTTGCGGTGGTCACTTCTGCTCCTTGGTCTGATTGCCGCCCCTGGCGGCGGCGTTGTCTTCAGTACCGAACTGCGGGCCTTCCCACGGCATTCCGGCGTCGTCGCCGGACTTGCGGCCGAGCTCCACGCCACGCTGGTAGGTGGCGAAACGCTGGCGCAGCCGGTCGGCCGACCGGCGCGGAGGTGTGGCGGTGGCGATACCGGACGACGCCGTGCCGTTCGCGGAAGCCTGGCCCTGGCCCTGAGCAGCCGCCGGCGCCGAACCGCGCGACGACGCGGGCGCGGTGAGCGAGCCGGGCATCAGGCGCGCCTTGGGAACGCGCTTGGGCAGACCCGCGGTCGTGGTGTCGTCCACCGGCGCCTTGAGCGCGTTGCTGGCCGCCGACCAGCTGTCGTCCGCACCCCAGCCCGGCGACGTCGCACCGGAGGAGGGGATCGCGGACGGCGCGGGCTCACGCTTGGGCAGACCCGCCGGGGTGGAGCCGCGCGGCGCGGGCGGCGTCGGCTTGGCCGGTGCCGGTGCCGACGGCGGCGTGATCAGGTCGGAGCTGTTGGTGTAGACCGTCTGCTCCGACTCCGTGCGCTCGTGACCGTTGGTACCACCGACATGGTCCCTGCTACCGGCGTTGTCCGTGCCACCAAAGTTGTCCGTGCCCATCAGCTCGGCACGGTCGGCGAACATCGTCTTCTCCGAAGCGGTCTCCGGCGGCGCGACGAGCGCCTGCTGGTTGCCACCCAGGTCGCCGTGCACGGCGGCCTCGGCCTCACCGCCCTGGAACCAGCGGGACAGCACGTCCTCGTAGATCGGCAGCCGCTGGGTGGAGGCGGCGTCGTCGTCCTCCACCACCACAACCGGCTCCGGCTGCGCGGCGGACGGCGGGTACGAGTAGTCCGGCACCTCGTCACCGCTCGGCGGCACGGTCTCGGTGACCGTGGCGGTGAACAGGTCGGCCGCCGGGGTCTGCTCGATCTCGAAGTAGCCACCCGGCTCGGCCTCGTGCGTCTGCACCACCTGAGGGAACGGCGCGGGCGTCAGTTCCAGCGGCGCGTAGCCGCCGGGCGCGATCTCCGGCGTCCACTTGGGCACGCCGGCCAGCACGCCGACACCGCTCTCCTCCAGCTGCGGGTTGGCCTGGCGCTGCGGCAACGCGGCCTGCACCGGACGGGCCGCGAGCGGCTCGGGACCGCGGTGCAGCAGTCCGACGGGCAGCACGACCTGAGCCGTAACCCCACCCTCTATGTCATCGTTGTTGCTCAACGTGACCCGGATCTCGTGCCGCTTGGCCAGCTGGCCGACCACGTACAGACCCATCTCGCGGGCCACCGACACGTCGACCTCGGGCGGGTCGGCGAGCTTGGTGTTGGCGTCGATGACGTCCTGCTCCTGCATGCCGACACCGCGGTCGTGGATGCGGATGGACACCTCGCCGCGCCGGGTCTCGATGGCCCGCACGGTCACCTTGGTGGTGGGCTTGGAGAACGCGGTCGCGTTGTCCAGCAGCTCGGCGATGAGGTGCGCGAGGTCGTTGACCACGCGGCCCTGGACCTTGAGCTCCGGCGCGGGCGCGATCTGGATGCGGGCGTACTTCTCCACCTCGGAGACCGCGGCGCCCAGCACCTCGGAGATCGGCACCGGCCGGGTCACCCGGCGGTTGACCGTGGTGCCGGAGAGCACCAGCAGGTTCTCGCTGTTGCGGCGCATCTGGGTGGCCAGGTGGTCCAGCTCGAACAGGCTGGCCAGCTGGTCGGGGTCCTGCTCGTCCTGCTCCAGCCGGTCGATGACGGTGATCTGCCGCTCGACCAGCGCCTGCGAGCGCCGGGACAGGTTGATGAACATGTCGTTGACGTTCGCGCGCAGCGCCACCTGCTCGACCGCGAGGCGGACGGCTTCGCGCTGCACGGCGTCGAACGCCCGCGCCACCTGGCCGACCTCTTCGGTCGTGTGGATGGGCACCGGCACCAGCGCCTCTTCCGCGGCACGCGCCGGGTCGCGGTGGGTCCGGATTCGCTTGATCGCGTCCGGCAGCCGGTTGCGGGCCACGTCCAACGCGGTGCGGCGCAGCACGCGCAGCGGCGTCAGCATCGAGCGGGCGACGAAGGCCATGAGGGCGAACGCGATCACCAGCGCCGCGGCGACCAGTGCCGCGTCACGCCACGCGGACGCGCGGGCGTCCTCGGTGAGTTGGCCCGCCGCACGGTCGGCCTGTCCCTCGATGTTCTGCGACACCGCCCGCAGCAGCGCCGCGGTCTCCTCGCCCATGCGCAGGACGTCGGCGTCGGAAATGGACACCGAGCCGCTGTCGGCCTGCTGCACCAAAGCCAGCTGCACCAGGAAGTTGCGGCCGTCCACCGAGGCGCCGGACACGGTGTCCGACAACAGCTGGCGGTTCTCCTGGCCGGAGGTGGAGGCGAAGTCGGTGAGCGCGGCGTCCAATCGGGACTGGGCCGCGAGCAGCGCGTTGACCTGACCGGGCGCGAACTCGCCGCGCTTCGCCGTGGACAGCAGGATCGAGTTCTGCTGGTACAGCTGCTCCTTCGCGGCGTAGAGCGCGAGGTTGGCGCCGGACAGCGGGGTGATCGTCTCGTCGCTCAGGCTGCTCACGGTGGCGCGGTGCACCTGGGCGAGCGTGGCCAGGATCTGACCGTAGGCGCTGTGCACCGAGATGTCGGGGTACTTGGTGGTGGTCACCGTGTTGCGCAGCGCGCTGAGCCCGTCGATCGACTGCAACGCGCGCTGGAACGAGTCGCGCACGGTCTCGTCGATGCCGGTCGTGGACGCGGCGACGTCACGCACCCGGCGCACCTCGGCGTCGACCTTGCTGGCGCGCGTCTCGAACTCGGGCTTGTTCTCCTCCCGACCGCCCGCGACGTACCAGACCGCCGCGTCGCGCTCCAGCTGGAGCGCGTCGGCGACCGCCGCCACCTGGGCGGACAGCTGGAGCTCCCGCTGGACCTGGCCGAACAACTCCACGTCGTCCAGCTGGGTGTTCAGTCTCAGCCCGGCGAGCGTCAGCGTGCTCAGCGCGGGTACCAGGAGCACCACGGCCAGCTTGCTGCGCAGGCGCCAGTTCCGCAGACGCCACCGGGTGACTCCCCGGTCGGCGGGCACGGCCCCTGTGCTGGGTCCCGAATCGGGCGGACCGCTTCCTGCGGCACCCGCGTCGAGTTGAATCCGCTCCGGATCTCTCCCGGAGGCGTGGTCGTCGTGACCGCGCACCGTCAGCACACTCCCCAGCCCGGTGGAACGACACATCCCTACAAACCCGGTGGATCTTGGTGGAAAATCCCGCCGAGTCATACCGCCGTTCGGACGAGGTAGCCGGTAGTTTGCAAATCAACCATTGTCGCGCACATCACTACGGGACGCGCTAAACGATCGCTAACCGGCGTTCATGGTTTTTTCATGCCCTCGACCCGAACGGGAAACATCCGAGGGGGAGCCCGTAGCCGGGCTCCCCGTCGGATCAGCTACCTGACGCGTTGACCAACATCGGCTTGACGTCGAAGTCGTTCTCCAGCAACCCGTAGGTTCGCATCAGCGTCGCGACCCGCTGCAGGCGGGTGGCGTCCAGGGTCGTCGGGAACTCGCCGAAGTGCACCAGGCTGGCGGTTTCCTTGTCCACCTTGGCGTATTCCACCAGCAGGGGCTCGACGAAGGGGCGGTCGGCCGCGTCACGCTGACCCTTGGCCATCGCGCGCTGGAAGGCGGCGACGGTGTTCGGGTTCTCCTTCACGAACTTGCCGGTCGTGCCGTAGCCCGCGATCGGGATGGCGGCGGTCGGGCCGGACGCCGCGTCGAGCACGGTGATCTGGCCACTGACCCGCTGCGCCTTGCTGATGAACGGCTCCACCATGAAGGCGGCGTCCACCGTGCCGTTCTGGACCGCGGCTTCCATGTCCGGGAACGGGAACTCCTTGAACGTCACCTTGGCGGGGTCCACGTCGTTGGCTTGCAACGTGGCCTTCGCGGTCAGCTCGGCGATGTTCTTGAAGGTGTTGATGGCGATGGTCTTGCCCTCCAAGTCCTTCGGCGACTTGATCGAGGAGTCCGCCTTGGCGAGGATCAGGAACATCTCCGGCTTGGCCTGGTAGCCGTCGTTGATCAGCTTGAGCCCGTCGACGGCCTTGGCCGCCTGCTTGGACTCCGCGGTGATGAACGAGACCCAGTTGCCGAAGGTGATGTCGAGGCTGCCCTCGATCAGACCCGGGATGGCCGCGGCGCCACCCTGGATGATCTTGGGCTCGACCTCCAGACCCTCCTCCTGGAAGTAACCCTTCTTGATCGCGACGTGGACCGACGCGACGTCGAGGATGGGGAGCAGGCCCAGGGTGATCTTGGCCTTTTCGACCTTGCCCGGTGCGGCGGCCGTGGTGGTCTCGGCCGTGGAACCACCGAGAAGACCGCAGCCGGAGACCACGGCGAGCATCGCGACTGCGGACACTGCGCCGAAGATCCTTCGAGCCGAGAGGCCGACTCTTCGCGTCATGGGGGGCATCTCCTGGTTGGAGTGGCGACTTTGCGGGGGCAGGATGCACGAGCGACGGAGGGCTGCGGAACCACTCTGAGTGGTGCAAGTGGTTGGGCAAGACCCCGGTCGACCGACACTTGAAGGCTGATCCACTACCTTCGGTGAGCATCTTTGCACAGGCTGTCCAGAGGTTGGGGTATGCGGTGAGCGATGTTGACGCGGAATGGGCCGTACAGAGCAACCGACGTCCGGTGGGTATCGTCGGAGCGGGCCCGGCGGGATTGACCTTGGGGAACCTGCTCCACCAAGCCGGAATCCCCTGCGTTGTGCTGGAAAAAGGCACCCGGGAGTACATCGAGACGCGGCCCCGCGCGGGGGTGCTGGAGCACCGCGCGGTGCAAATGTTGACCGAGCACGGGCTTGCGAACCGGTTACTCCAAGAGGCGGATAGGCACGGCGCCTGCGAATTCCGGGTGAACGGTCAGGCGTACGAGGTCGACTACGCCACGTTGTACGACGGCCAGACGCACTACATATACCCGCAGCAGGAGGTCGTCCAAGACCTCGTGCGGCACTACGCGGACGAGCGCGGCGGCGCCGTGCGGTGGTCCGTCACGGACGTCGAACTGCACGACATCGAGTCCGCAGAACCGGCTCTGACCTGGACGAACGCCGACGGCACCCGGGAGCGGCTGGACTGCTCGTTCATCGCCGGCGCGGACGGGTTCCACGGCGTGACGCGGCGCAGCATCCCGGCCGGGGCGATCCAGGAGTTCAGCCACCAGCACGGCATCGAGTGGCTGAGCATCCTGGCCGAGGCCCCGCCATCCACCCACAAGGTGATTTACGCACTTCACCCGGACGGATTCGCGGGTCATATGCTCCGCAGTTCTACGGTTTCGCGCTACTACCTCCAGGTGCCGGTGGACGACACCGTGGACAACTGGCCGGACGAGCGGGTGTGGACCGAACTGCACAAGCGGCTGGCGCTGCGGGACTCGGACTGGAAGCTCACCGAGGGCCGCATCGTGGAGAAGCGCATCCTGGACATGCGCAGCCACGTGGTCGAACCGATGAACCACGGCAGCCTGTACCTGCTCGGCGACGCCGCCCACATCATCACCCCGGTGGGGGCGAAGGGAATGAACCTCGCGTTGCACGACGCCGAGGTCCTGGCCGCCGCCCTGACGAGCTACCACCGAACGGGTGACGAGACGGGTCTGCGGAGCTACTCCGAGGTGTGCCTCCGGCGCGTGTGGCGTGCGCAGGAGTTCTCGCAGTGGATGGTGTTCATGATCCACCGGTCGCCGGAGCCGTTCCTGAGCCGGTTGGGTCAAGCCAGACTCGAACACCTCATCGGCTCCGGGGGGTCCGCCGGCTATTTCGCGCAAAATTACGTCGGCCCCTGAAGGAACATCTCGTGAACAGCGGCGCCGTTATCCGGGTGAACGCACTGCAAAGCCGAGGATGTCGCCGCCTTGTTCTCCACCGAAGCACATCGGGGTGCTTCGGTGGAGAACAAGGCGAGGGCTCGGCACAACCGCCGACCACATTCGAGATCCCGCTAAACGCGGTATCTTTCGGGCCGACCGGATGCATTCGCCGCCGATTCCACTCCCCGGACGGTCGCACTTGCCCCGCGACACCTCCTCCGCCGTATTCTCAACCCAAGGGAATCGGCAATGGAATACCGCGCCACGGCCACGATGAATAGCCGTCGATGTCCACGGAACGTGATCAAGCCACCACCGCGTGATGATCAATTCATCGCACATTCGTCACCGTCCGCAGTTGTCCGCCGAAGGCCCCGCCGAGCGAAAGATGTCGAATCGTTGCGAACGATCCGCGTCGAATCCCAGCCTTCGGACCGCCTCGCCGACCACCCCGCGACCGTGCTCCAACCGCCCCCCCCCCCAGAACCACCCTCGAACCACCCTCGAACCGTCCCTGAGCGATCCCCGGACACGACAAACGGGCGACCCCCGGCGTCGCCCCTGAGAGGGCCGACAAGCCGCGGATCGCCCGCTGGACTCTCCTAACCTACGTGAAGGCCTTTCACGTCGTAGCGCGCTCCTCAGCCTCGTCCCGCGAGACGTCGGCGCGCTCCGACTCCGCTCGTTCGGCCTCGGCCCACTTCGCCGCCTGCTGCTCGTTCGCCTTGCGCCGCGCCTTGACCTCCTCGGAGGTCTTGCCGACGTTGAGCAGCCGCGCCACCTCGCCCCGCAGCGCGACGAACGCCTCGGACTCGCGGGTGGTGATCTGGTCGCGCTGCGCGGGCAGGTCGACCTTCAGGTCGGCCACCACGGACGCGGGCGACGTGGAGAGCACCAGGATCCGGTCGCCCAGGTAGACGCTCTCGTCGATGTCGTGCGTCACCACGAGGACCGTGGTGTCCTGCTCGGTCCGCACCTTCAGCAGCAGGTCTTCCAACTCGAACCGGGTCTGCGCGTCCACCGAGGCGAACGGCTCGTCCATCAGCAGCAACGCGGGCCGGTAGGCCAGCGCCCGGGCGATCGCGACCCGCTGCTGCATTCCACCCGACAGCTGCCACGGGTACTTGCGGCCGGCGTCGGCCAGGCCGACCCACTCCAGCGCCTCGGCCGCGCGGGCACGGCGTTCGGCGCGGCCCAGGTTGCGGCGCAGCGGGAACTCCACGTTCTTCTGCACCGTCAGCCAGGGGAACAGCGAGCGGCTGTAGTCCTGGAACACCACGGCCAGGTCGTCCGGCACGCCGTTGACCTCGTTGCCGTGCAGGCTGATCTGGCCGCGGGTGGGGCGGATCAGGCCGGAGATCGTGCGCAGCAGCGTGGACTTGCCGCAGCCGGACGGGCCGACCACGCAGACCAGCTCGCCGGTTCCGACGGTGAACGACAGGTCGGCGATCGCGGTGTACGCGCCGTCCTTCGCCTGGTACGTGTGGCCGAGTTCGGCCACTTCGAGCATCGCGGTCATACTTTTTCCTCCACCGTCGCGGGGGTGCGCTCCTGCTTCGGTTGCCACGCAAGGGCTTTGCGTTCGAACGCGAGGAGCACGGTGTTGAGGGCGTAGCCGAGGACTCCCAACAGGACGATCCCGGCCCACATGTCGGGGAAGTCGAACTCCCGCTGTGCGACGAGGAGTTGCGACCCGATCCCGTTGTCGGTCCCGACCAGTTCGGACACGACCATGAGCACCAGCGACAGCGACAGGGACACCCGCAGCCCGGCGAAGATCTTCGGTGCCGCCGAGGGGAGGACGACACCGAGGATCCACTGCGCCTTGGGGATGCGGAACACCGCCGAGGTCTCGAACTTCGTGGCGTCGACGGAACGGGCGCCGTCGACGCTGTTGAGCAGGATGGGCCACAGCACGCCGAAGACGATCGTGGCGAGCTGCATCTGGGTGCCGGCGCTGAACACGAGCAGGAACACCGGCACCAGGGCCGGCGGCGGGATCGAGCGCATGAACGTCAGCAGTGGCCCGGCGTACTGCATGGCCGCCGTGGAACGGCCCAGTGCCACCCCGAGCGAGATGCCGATCACGGCGGCGATCACCCACCCGGCGAGCAGCCGACCGACGCTGGGGAACAGGTGCTCGAACACCGCGTCGGTCAGGAACAGGTCCCCGGGGGGACCGGAGAACCACAACCCCTGCGCCGCCATGACGATCTCGGACGGGCGGGGGAAGAACGGGTCGTCGGCGAGCCAGGTGAGCAGCTCCCAGACCACGACGAGGCCCGCGAACACACCCCACCGCTGGACGAAACGAGTCACGACCTGCCTCCCGTGACCGAGCTCCAGCCGACCCAGCGGCGCTGCGCGCGTTCCAGCCCCTCGTTGACGAGGTAGCCGATCACGCCCGCGACCACGGTCCCGGCGAGGACCAGGTCCATCCGACCCGCGCCGCTGCGCGCTTCCATGATGAACTGCCCGATGCCGCCGGAGCCGCCCGCGAGCAGTTCGACGCTGACCAGCACCACCAGGCTGGTCGTGGCGGCCAGCCGGATGCCGGTCAGCACGAACGGCAACGCGCTGGGCAGCGCCACGGACACCAGCACGCGCACCCGGCCGGAGCCGAACGCGCGCGCCGTCTCGACCAGCAGCGGGTCGAGTTCGTCGAGCGCGTAGATGGTGTTGAACAGGATGGGCCAGATGGCCGCGTACACCGCGAGGGTGATCTTGGTTTCCGGCCCGATACCGAGCAGCACGATCGCCAACGGGATCAGTGCCACCGACGGGATGGGGCGCAGGAACTCGACCACGGCGCGGGTGGCGTGGCGGACCGAGGTCACGCTGCCGAGCACCAGGCCGAGCGGCACGGCGATGCCGACCGACAACCCCACGGCGATGAGCAACGCGAGGACCGTCGCGATGACGTCCCTCAGGAAGGCCTCATCGCCCAACAACTTCACCAGTTCCACCGCTACTACGGACGGCGGTGGCAGGTACTCCGCGGGAACCAGCCGGGACCGGCCGAACAGCTCCCAGATGACGAGGAACCCGGCCACGCCGAGCAATCCTCGCGTGAGCGCACGCACGCGCAACGCCTACTTCCCAGTTGATCAACGCCAGCCAACCCGGCTCAATCTAGAGAGTGAAGCGGTTCGCCACAATGAGTGGCCGTGAAACTTCAGCATGTGATCTTGCACTGTCCGTCGGCTCACACCGGAGTAGCCAAACCCCTTCCGCTGAGTGGGATCAGGGGTTGGCGCAGGGCGGATCGTAGGGCAGGTCGGGGAAGTAGCCCGCCCACTGCTCGGCGGTGATGCGAGGGTGCGCGACGGCGCAGATGCGGTCCACCACCCGGTCCACCCGTCGGTCTTGGCGACCACCAGGTAGTCGCCCATCTCGTCGAACGCCATCGCGCTGATCGGCTGGTCCCGGGAGACCTGGTCGGCGAACACCGACACCTGCGACAGGGTCCGCACGTCCCACAGGTGCGTCCAGCCGTCGTCCCCGCCGGTGGCGAAGTGCCCGCCCTGGGAGAGGCGCTTGGTGGTGGAGGGGGCTCCACCAAGCGCCTGCCCCCGGACTCGGTGAAGGGCTACAGGCCGACGGCCTTGTAGAGGGAGCCGACTTCCTGGCGGTTGAGGACCCGCATCGAGCCGGGGCGCTGGTTGCCCAGCCGGACCTCGCCGACGGCGGTGCGGACCAGGTGCTCCACGGGGTGGCCGACGTGGTCCAGCAGGCGGCGCACGATGTGCTTGCGGCCCTCGTGCAGGACCACCTCGACCAGCGCCTTGCCCGGCATGGAGGACACCAGCTTGAACGAGTCGACCTGGATCGGGCCGTCCTCCAGCTCGACACCCGCGCGCAGGCGCTTGCCGAGGTCCTTCGGGATCGGGCCGGGCACCTCGGCCAGGTAGGTCTTGGAGATCTCGTAGGACGGGTGCATCAGCCGGTGGGACAGGTCGCCGTCGTTGGTCAGCAGCAACAGGCCCTCGGTGTCGGCGTCCAGCCTGCCGACGTGGAACAGCCGTTCCTTGCGGTTGTGCAGGTAGTCGCCGACGCACGGCCGGTGCGCGTCGTCGTGCATGGTGGACAGCACACCGCGCGGCTTGTTGAACGCGATGGTGACCACGTCCTCCTTGAGCACCACGCGCACACCGTCCACGTGCACGACCGCGGTGTCCGGGTCGACGCGGCGGCCCTGCTCGGTGACCACCTCGCCGTCGACCTGGACGCGGCCGAGTTCGATCAGCTCCTCGGCGACGCGCCGCGAGGCGATGCCCGCCTTGGCGAGCACCTTCTGGAGCCGGATCCCCTCGGCGTTTTCTGAGGGATTCGGCACGGCTCGGTCAGACATCGTCGATCGCATCCACTTCGGGCAGCAGGGGAGCGATCGGCGGCAGGTCGCCCAACGACGACAGCCCCAACCGCTCCAGGAACAGTTCGGTCGTGCGGTAAAGGATGCCACCCGTGTCGGAGTCCGTGCCCGTCTCGGCGATCAGGCCGCGCGCGACGAGCGTGCGGATGACCCCGTCGACGTTCACCCCGCGCACCGCCGCGATCCGGGCCCTGGTCACGGGCTGCCGGTAGGCGATGACCGCGAGGGTTTCCAACGCGGCCCGGGTGAGCTTGGCGCGCTGCCCGTCGAGCAGCAGCTTTTCCACGAATGGCGCGAAGCGGTCCCGCGTGTAGAACCGCCAGCCGTCCCCGATTCTACGCAGGTCGATGCCACTGCCCTGCTCGGAGTACCGGGCGGCCAGCCGGTGCAGCGCTGCCGTGACCCGCTTCACGGACTGTTCGAGCACTCCGGCGAGCTGCTCCTCGGCGATCGGGGTGTCCACGACGAGCAGGATGGACTCCAACGCACCCTCGAACTCGGCCTCGTCAGCCAAGTCCGGCAGCCCACCCTCCTCATCCGCGACCGCCCCGGGCACCTCGTCCGGCAATTCCGCCCCGGGCAGCCCCGGTTCCGGCTGTCCCGGTTCCGGCAGTCCCGGTTCCGCGCCGGGCTCGAAGCCGGCCGCGAAGGACTCCATGCCGTTGTCGGGTCCGACCACCGGCACGGCCCGTTCGGCCTGGTCACCCAGCCTGTCCGGCTCGACCCGCGCCGCCTGGTCGCCGGGCTCGGGCCCGGTTGCTCGGTGGTCGGTCACCCGTACTCCTCGTCCTCGTCGCGGGCCTCGGCCTGCGCCTCCTCGATCGTCCCGCCGATCCACGTGATGCGCAGCTCGCCCAGCGGGTCGGGCTGGTCGAAGGCCAGCGACCGCTCGCGGTACAGCTCCAGCAGCGCCAGGAACCGGGCGACGACCTCCATCGTGTCCGTGCACTCGGCGGTCAGCTCGGCGAACGTCGCCGTGCCCGCCGCCACCAGCAGCGCGCGCAGCACGTCGGCGTGCTCCCGCACCGACACCCGGTGCTGGTGGATGTGCGATGTCGACACCGTCGGCGGTGGCTTGGGCCGGAACACGACCGCCGCGATCTCGGCGAACCGCCGGGCGTCCACACCCAGCATCACCTCGGGCAACAGCCCCTCGTACCGCTGCTCCAACGCCACCGACCGCGGGTAGCGCCGGAACGCGCCCCGCTCCAGCTCCGCGAACAGCGCCGCGACCTGCTTGTACGCCCGGTACTGCAACAGCCGCGCGAACAGCAGGTCCCGCGCCTCCAGCAACGCCAGGTCGTCCTCGTCGTCCACGTCACCCGAGGGCAGCAGGCGGGCCGCCTTGAGGTCGAGCAGGGTCGCCGCGATGACCAGGAACTCGGTCGTCTCGTCCAGGTCCCACTGGTCGCCCAACGCCCGGATGTAGGCGATGAAATCGTCGGTGACCGTGTGCAACGCCACCTCGGTCACGTCCAGCGTGTGCTGCGAGATCAGCTGCAGCAGCAGGTCGAACGGGCCCTCGAAGTTGGTCAGCTTGACCTTGAACCGGCCGTCGCCCGGCGGCGCGGACTCGTCCGGCACGGGCTCGACCAGGACAGACTCCGCCGCTACCGCCTCAACCGGCACTGCGGGTTCGGTTTCGGGTCGGATCTCTGGTGCGTCACTGCTCACTGCTCGCGCAACCTACGCACCAGCAGCGAGTCCTCGCCGTGCCCTTCGAGGTCGTCCAGCACGATCGCGATGGCCTCGCGCACCACGCGTCCCCGGTCCACCGCCAGGCCGTGGTCGCCGCGCAACGCCAGCCGCGCGTGCTCCAAGGCCAGCAGTTCCTCGTCGGACACGTACACGGTGATCTTCGTCGAGTGCTTCTGCCGCCCGGTCCCGCGCCGCTGCGCGGACGGCTCCTGCGCCGGGACGTCGGGCGCGTCCGGGATCTCCGGCACGCCGGGCAGGCCGGTGGAAGCGGAACTGGTCGTGAGGCGGAACAGCTCCGACGCGCCCGGCAGTGATGGGCGTCGGGTCACCGGGCGATCACCTCACGCGCCAGCGCGCGGTACGCCTTGGCCCCGGCCGAGCGCGGCGCCCAGCTGGTGATCGGCTCACCGGCGACGGTCGTCTCCGGGAACCGGACCGTGCGGTTGATCACCGTGTCGAACACGACGTCGCCGAACGCCTCGACCACGCGCGCCATCACCTCGCGGGAGTGCAGCGTGCGCGGGTCGTACATGGTGGCGAGGATTCCGGTGATCTCCAGCTTCGGGTTCAACCGCTCCCTGACCTTCTCGATGGTGTCTATCAACAAGGCGACCCCGCGCAGGCTGAAGAACTCGCACTCCAGCGGGATGAGGACGCCGTCAGCCGCCGCGAGGGCGTTGACCGTCAGCAGGCCGAGCGACGGCTGGCAGTCCACCAGCACGTAGTCGTAGTGCTCGATGACCGGCCGCAGCGTGCGGACCAGCGTGTGCTCCCGGCCCACCTCGGACACCAGCTGGATCTCCGCGGCGGACAGGTCGATGTTGCTCGGCAGCAGGTCCATGCCCTCTACCGGGGTGCGCATGATCACGTCGCCGACGCCGACATCGCGTTCCATGATCACGTTGTAGATCGTCTGGTCGAGCTGGTGCGGGTGCACGCCCAAGCCGACCGACAGCGCGCCCTGCGGGTCGAAGTCGACCAGCAGCACCTTCCGGCCGTACTCGCTGAGAGCGGCGCCGAGGTTGATGGTGGACGTGGTCTTGCCGACCCCGCCCTTCTGGTTGCACACCGCGAGGATCTTCGCCGGACCGTGCCCGGCGATCAGCGGTGGATCGGCGACGAAGCGCAATGGGCGGCCGGTCGGCCCCATCTCGCCCGCAACCTGCTCGGTGTGGTCCTCGTCCGCGGGTGCGGCGTGCGGGGCGAGGCTCAGCTCGACCGAGGCGCGCGGCACACCGGACGGTGACGGGGGCGGTGGGGGCGCGCCCCACGTCTGGCCCGCGTGCTCCGGTGTCGACATCGCCTTCCCGATTCCTAGTCCTCTGCCTGGGCGCAGCCTAGGCACACAGAGGTCCACCAGCAACGCGCCTCGCCGTAGCGCCCGAAGCCGTTATCACCACGTCCTGACGCGTCCTGGCGCGTCTCAGTGGGTGTCAGTAGGTGTTCAGTGGGTCTCGGCGGTCTCGGCGGTCTCGGCGGTCTCGGCGGTCTCGGCGGTCTCGGCGGTCTCGGCGGGCCTCAGTGGGTCGCGCCCGCCCGGTCGGTCGCCGTGCCGGTCCGGTCGGCCGCGCGGAGCACCACGTCGAGCAGTCCGGGGAACAGCTCGTCGAGGTCGTCACGCCGCAGCGACACCCACCGCTGGTTGCCGCACGCCCTGGTCCGGGTGATACCCGCCTCCCGCAGCACGCGCAGGTGCTGCGACAGGGTGGACTTGGCCACGTCCACCATCAATGCGCCGCACAGGCGCTCGCCGTCGACTTCGATCTGCCGCACCACCGCCAGCCGGGTGGGGTCGCTCAACGCGTGCAGCACCGCGCTCAGCTCGATGGCGTCGCGCTCGGGCTCGTCCAAGTTCGGCACCTGGTCGGCACCTCCAGCTCGTCGGACTTTCGAATCGTGGGTGGGTACCCGGTCAGGTGTGCGCCCACGGTACCCGCGGCGCGCTCATGTTCCACCCGAAGCGCGAGGATGAGCGGTCGCGTAGACCTCGCGCAAGGTGTTGACCGTGACCAACGTGTAGACCTGGGTCGTCGTCACGGAGGCGTGCCCCAGCAGCTCCTGCACGACGCGCACATCCGCGCCGCCCTCCAGCAGGTGGGTGGCGAACGAGTGCCGCAGCGTGTGCGGAGAGACTTCGGCTTCGATACCCGCCCGGTCCGCGGCCGTCTTGAGCACGTGCCACGCGGTCTGCCGGGACAGCCTGCCGCCGCGCGCGTTGAGGAACAGCGCCGGCGTGCCGCGTTTGACGAAGGCGGGCCGGGCCCGCACCAGGTAGGCGTCCAGTGCTTCGAGCGCCGGTCGGCCGACGGGCACGATGCGCTGCTTGCCGCCCTTGCCGTCGAGCAGGACGGTCCGTTCGGCGGAGTCCACGTCGTCCACGTCGAGCCCGACGATCTCGGAGATCCGCGCGCCACTGGAGTACAGCAGTTCCAGCAGGGCGCGGTCGCGCAGGTGCGCGGGGGTCTCGCCGGGACCGTCGAGCAGCTTCAGCACGTCGTCCACCGGCAGCGCTTTGGGCAGGCGACGCGGCGGCGTCGGCGGGTGGACGGCCCGGGCCGGATCGTGCCCGGTGAGGCCTTCGAGATGGGCGAACCGGTGCAGACCACGCACCGCGACCAGGGTGCGCGCGGCGGAGGAGGCGGCCAGTCCCGCTTCGCGCAGCGAGGCCAGAAAATCACCGACCAGAGCCTCGGTGACGTCGGCCAGATCGTCGACACCCTTGCCCACCAGGTGCTCGGCGTACCGACGCAAGTCCCGACCGTACGAGTCCAACGTGTTACGCGCCGTACCACGCTCCACCGCCAGGTGGTCCATGTACGCACCCATCGCACGCCCCGCAGGAGTCCCCCCCAGGGGGACCCCTGCTTTTACCTTACCGACGGGGTCCGACAATTCCGGCCCGCCGCCACCGCTCACCACCGAACCATCCACAGCCAAACGACCCCCCACCGCGCCATCCCCCACCGCGCCGCTCGCAGCCGGGCCATCCCCCACCGGGCCGCCCGCAGCCGGGCCGCCCGCAGCCGCGCCGCTCACAGCTGGGCCAGTGGGACGTGGCGCATGTGGTGGGCCTTGGCCACCTCGGCCTGCACGATGGCGCCGCGCACCGCGTTCACACCTCTCGCCAGCGCCGGGTCGTCACTGATCGCACGCCTGAAACCCTTGTCCGCCAACGCAGTCACGTAGGGCAGTGTGACGTTCGTGAGCGCCCACGTCGAGGTGTGCGGCACCGCGCCCGGCATGTTGGCCACGCAGTAGAAGACGGAGTCGTGCACCCGGTACGTCGGATCGTCGTGCGTGGTGGGCCGCGAGTCGGCGAAGCACCCGCCCTGGTCGATGGCGACGTCCACCAGCACCGACCCGGACCGCATGGTCGCCACCAGGTGGTTGTCCACCAACGTCGGCGCCTTCGCGCCCGGCACCAGCACCGCGCCGATCACCAGGTCCGCCCAGCGGCAGGCCTTCTCCACCTCGTAGGAGTTGCTGGCCACCGTCTGGAGGTGACCGCGGTAGCCGAAGTCGATCTGCCGCAACCGGTTGACGTTGGTGTCCAGCACCATCACCTCGGCCTGCATGCCCAACGCCACCGCGGCGGCGTTCATCCCGGCCACGCCCGCGCCGATCACCACGACCTTCCCCGCCGGCACCCCCGGCACGCCGCCGAGCAGCACACCGCGCCCGCCCTGGTTGCGTTCCAGGCAGTGCGCGCCCACCTGGGCGGCCATCCGTCCCGCGACCTCGCTCATCGGCGCGAGCAACGGCAGCGAACCGTCGGCCAATTGCACGGTCTCGTAGGCGATGGCGTCGATCCCGGAGGCGACGATCGCGCGCGTGCACTGGGCGTTGGCGGCCAGGTGCAGGTAGGTGAACAGGGTCTGGCCCGGTCGCATCCGGTGGAACTCCTCGGTGACCGGCTCCTTCACCTTGAGCACCAGTTCGGCGTCGCCCCACACGTCGTCGGCGTGCGGGGCGATGCGCGCACCGGCCGCGACGAACTCGTCGTCCGGGATCGAGGACCCGTCACCCGCACCGGCCTCGATCAGAACCCCGTGTCCCCGCCGCACCAGCTCCACCACACCCGCCGGGGTGATGGCGACCCGGTACTCGTGGTTCTTCACCTCTCGTGGAATTCCGACCAGCACTTGTGCAGCGTAGGTCGACCTGCGAGTTCCGGCTCGATCAGCGCGCGCGGCTGTTAGCGTTTCAGCTGTGTCAGAACCACACCAGGTGCGCATCAGCGACCAGCAGCGCGAAGAGGCGATCAACGCCCTGAACGACCACTTCGCGGCCGGTCGGCTGGAGATCGGCGAGTACGAGCAGCGCGTCGGCTACGCGTCCGCGGCCCAGTCCGCGCAGGAGCTGGCCGCCCTCTTCCACGACCTGCCGCAGCCGCACCCGGTGTTCCTGCCGCCCTCGTACCCGCCGACCGCCGCGTACCCGCCGCCGCCGATGCCCGGCTACCCCGCGACCCCCGGCCACGGCACCGCCGGCTACCCGCCTCCCGGCTACGCGCCCCCTCCCGGCTACGCGCCGCCCCCCGGTTACGCGGACCCGACCCGGGCCCAGGCGTACGGCTACCCGCCCGGCTTCAACCCGAACGCCCCGTACGGCGTGGACCCGCTCACCGGCCAGCCGCTGTCGGACAAGTCGCGCATCGCGGCGGGCGTGCTGCAACTGGCGCTGCCGTTCGGCATCGGCCGGTTCTACATCGGCGACACCGCGATCGGCATCGCGCAGCTGCTCACGTGCGGCGGCTGCGGCATCTGGTCGCTGGTCGACGGGATCATCCTGCTGGTCAACGGCGGCACCGACGGCCAAGGCCGCAAGCTGCGCGACTAGCCCGGCGGCGGCGCACCGCGTTGTGCGGAAGCTGTTCATCTGTAACCAGAAGCTCGTCCAGGGACCTGGCGCACCGCGACCGGCGAACACGAGCATCCGCGGTCGGCGCGCACGAACGACTGAAGCGCAGAGCCGGGAGCTGACCGAGGCCTCGGTCGCCAGCCTGCGCCGTGACCTGGGGCTGTCGGACGCCGAAGCGCGCCGGCGATTCGACGCCCAGCCGGGGGTTGACCGCACTCGCCGAGGACCTGGCAGGCAAGCTCGGCGACCGGCAGGCGGGTTCCAGCGTGGACCCGGCCGACGGCGCGCTCGTGGTCAACGTTGTCAACGACCAGGATGCGCAGACCGTGCAGAGCGCCGGCGCACGTGCACGGAAGGTGCGGCACACCACCGGCGATCTCCAGCGGATCTCCACCGAGTTGGGGCAGGGCGGCCTGCCGCGCGGCAGCTCCTGGGGCGTCGACCCCCAGGCCGACGCCGTGGTGGTGGAGCTGCCGGTCGGCACGGCGTTCACCCCGGGCCGCGACTACGGCGACGCCGTAGTCGTCCGGCAGGCCGCCGGCCCGGCGCGGGCGCTCGCGACCGACCTCTACGGCGGCCTCACCATCAACCGCGGCCGGTCCGGCGAACCGCTGTGGAAGGCGCTCAACGGCATCCACCTCGTGACGGGCTGAACGACCGCTTCGTCAGGACACCAGATTCCGCACGAGCATCCACGTGACGGCGAGGACCACCACCGGCAGGCCGACCTTCCGCGACACCGGAGGCGTCGGCCTGCCGTCCCTGGCCGCCCGGAGCCACCGCACCCACAGCCAGGCCAGCAACGGCAGCCCGGCGACCAGCATGACGGCGTTGAACTGCCACGCGCCGACCAGGTCACCGTGCAACAACGCGTGCACCATCCGCGTAGACCCGCACGCCGGACACTGGATCCCGGTCAACGCATAAAGCGGACAAGGCGGCAACAGCGACCCCGGCTGGTTGGGGTCCACGAACATCAACACCCCACAGCCGACCACCGCCGCCCCAGCCACCGCCAACGGCCCGCGCAACCCCACCAAACCTCCCCCCGCGTGTCCAACCTCCAGAACACGCGTGTCCAACGTTCAGAACGCGCGTGTCCAACGTTCAGAACAGCCGAGTTGAACACTCAGAACACCGCAGGCCTCCGGCACGGCGAACCTGAACGTTCAACTCACGCGTTCCGAGCGTAGGACATGCACGTTCTGAACGTAGGACACGCGCATTCCAGACGTAGGACACGCGCGGCCGGGGGTGGGTCAGGGGTGGCGGGCGGCGAAGCGGGTGGGGCGGTCGGGGAAGGGGGTGTCGGACGGGCGGGCTTGGGCACCGCAGGTGATCACGGCGTGCGCGGCGAGGAGGCCGGACACGGCGGGGCCGTTCACGATCTCCCCCGCCAATGCCATGTCCACCGCCTCGGCCAACGGGAAGCTCTTCGCCTCCAAGTCGGCCTCCTCCTCGCCCTGCACGTCGCGGTCCACCACGGTGAGCCCACGGGCCAGGAACACCCGCACCACCTCGTCGGTGAACCCGGGGGACACGGCGACGTCCACCAACGTCACCCAGTCCGACGCCGCCAGCCCGACCTCCTCGGCCAACTCGCGTCGGGCGGCCGTCAACGGCGTCTCGTCACCCCCGTCCAACAACCCGGCGGGCAGCTCCCACAGCCGACGCCCCAACGGGTGCCGGTACTGGTGGATCAACGTCACCGCACCGGCCTCGTCCAAGGCCACCACCGCCACCGCACCGAGGTGTTCCACCACCTCGCGCGACGCGGTTCCGCCACCAGGCATGGCGACCTCGTCCACCCGCAACGCCACGACCCGCCCGACGTGGACGTCCCGGGACGACACCGCTTCGAACTCGTGCCGAGCCGTCACTGCGCGGCCCCCGCCGTCTCGGGCAACGGCAGCCGGTCGGCCAGCCGGTAGTCCAACGCCGCCTTCACGAACGCCGCGAACAGCGGGTGCGGACGCGTCGGACGCGACTTCAGCTCCGGGTGCGCCTGCGTGGCCACGAAGAACGGGTGCACGTCGGCCGGCAGCTCCACGAACTCCACCAACCGCCCGTCCGGCGACGTCCCGGAGAACACCAACCCCGCCGACGACAACTGCGAGCGATAGGCGTTGTTGACCTCGTACCGGTGCCGGTGCCGCTCGGACACCTCCAGCGACCCGTAAGCCTTCGCCACCTGCGACCCCGGCACCAGCGAGGCCGGGTACGCGCCGAGCCGCATCGTGCCGCCCATGTCCCGCTGCCCGGAGACGACGTCCTCCTGGTCGGCCATGGTGCTGATCACCGGCGACCCGGTGTCCTCGAACTCCGACGAGTTCGCGTCCGCGATACCCGCCAGGTTCCGCGCCGCCTCGATGACCAGGCACTGCAACCCCAGGCACAGGCCCAGCAGCGGGATGCCGCGGGTCCGCGCGTAGGTGATCGCGCCGATCTTGCCCTCGATGCCGCGCACCCCGAACCCGCCGGGGATGAGGACCGCGTCGAGCCCGCCCAGTGCGTGCACCGCGCCGGACGGCGTCTGGCACTCGTCGGACGGCACCCACACGATCTCGACCTTGGTGCGGTGCGCGAACCCGCCCGCGCGCAGCGCCTCGGTCACCGACAGGTACGCGTCGGGCAGGTCGACGTACTTGCCGACCAGGGCGATGCGCACCTTCTCGGACGGGTTGTGCACCCGGTCGAGCAGATCGCCCCACACGGTCCAGTCGACGTCGCGGAACGGCAGGTCGAGCCGCCGCACCACGTACGCGTCCAGGCCTTCGCCGTGCAGCACCTTGGGGATGTCGTAGATCGACCGCGCGTCCACCGCCGCCACCACGGCGTCGTTGTCCACGTCGCACATCAGGCCGATCTTGCGCTTCAACGCGTCCGGGATCTCCCGGTCGGCCCGGCACACGATGGCGTCGGGCTGGATGCCGATGTTGCGCAGCGCCGCGACGGAGTGCTGCGTCGGCTTGGTCTTCAGCTCACCCGACGGCGCCAGGTAGGGCACCAGCGACACGTGCAGGAAGAACACGTTGTCCCGGCCCACGTCGTGGCGCACCTGCCGGCACGCCTCCAGGAACGGCAGCGACTCGATGTCGCCGACCGTGCCGCCGACCTCCGTGATCACCACATCGGGGGTGACACCGTCGGGTCCCGGCTCGGCCATGGCCCGGATGCGCCGCTTGATCTCGTCGGTGATGTGCGGGATCACCTGGACGGTATCGCCCAGGTACTCGCCGCGCCGCTCCTTGGCGATGACCTCGGAGTACACCTGCCCGGTGGTGACGTTCGCGTCACCTGACAGGTCGCGCGCCAGGAACCGCTCGTAGTGCCCGATGTCGAGGTCGGTCTCCGCGCCGTCGTCGGTGACGAACACCTCGCCGTGCTGGAACGGGTTCATCGTGCCCGGATCCACGTTGAGGTACGGATCCAGCTTCTGCATGGTCACCCGGAGACCACGAGCGGTGAGCAGCTGACCGAGGCTCGACGCGGTCAACCCCTTGCCGAGGGAGGACGCGACACCCCCGGTGACGAAAACGTGCTTGGTCGTACGTGCCTGCTGCACCAAGGAGGCTCCCCGTGGTCTGGATTTCCGCTAGGGGCCGGCTGCGGTGGTTCCGCACAGCTCAGCGCCCTGTCCACGGGCCCTAACGCTAACACGCCACCGGTCACCCAGCGCGCTGGTGGGTCCGGTGGCGTGTCACTCGGATGGCCTAGGGCCATCCGAACAAGAGTCCACAGGCTCGGGAACCGAGCGAAAACACCCGGTTTCGGCCCGCGTTCCAGCCCGCGTGTCGGCCCGCGTGTCAGCCCGCCGTGCCCGGCGCGGGCGCCTCCGCGTTGCCCGCCACCCCGTACCGCCCGGCCTTGCCCTCCACCTGCTCACGCAGCGCCAGCACGGTCACCACGCGCCCGGCCGCGGTGTCGAGGTTGTCCACGGTGGACAGCACCGATGTCGCCGCCGTGTCCGCCCGCACGACGCCGACCGGGCCGGTCCCCTCGGCCGACCGGTCACCGCCCGCCAGCACCGCGCCCGCGCCGGACCGGTCCAGCTGGGTGGCGAAGCGCGCCACCACCGCCGCCCGGTCGGCCGCCGAGTCGCCGGCCACCGCGCCGCCGGTGAGCACCACGGCCAGCTGCGCGGGCCGCAGACCCTCCCCCGGCTTGACGAACCCGGCGCTGGACAGCCCGCCCAACCCCGCCGCCAGCTCGTCCGCGGTGGCCTGCGGCTGGTTGTCGTCCTTGCGGAGCAGCAGCAGCGTGCCCAGCAGACCGCCCGCCCGGGTGCCGGGGTCGGCGGCGGTGGGCAGCTTGGTGCCCGCGGGCTGGAGCCGGGCGACCAGGTTGAGCAGCTGGTCGGCCTTGTCCGGGTCGGCGAACGACTCGGTGAGCTGCAGTTCGCCGGTGACCGTGGCGCCGGCCGCGCGCAGCAGCTCGGCCAGCGCGTCCCGGTCGTTCGGCTTGGCGTCGGCGGTGGTCACCAGCACGACGGTCCGCTCGGCCAGCTGCCCCTTCACGGCCAGCGGGCCGACGGAGGTGGCGAACCGGTCCGCGTCGGCGAGCCGGGCGTCCAGGCCGTTGCGCTGCGCTTGCAGTGCGGCCACCTCCCGGCCCAGCGCGCTGTTGTCGTCACTGAGCCCGGACAGCAGCCGGCCGCTGATCGCGGTGGAGCCCATCACCACCCCGACGGCCAGCGCCAGGAACACCGCGGTGATGGAGACGATGTGGTAGCGCAGCGAAATCACGCGAACAACCCCTTGAACCAGTCGACGACGGATCGGAACGCGTCGGCGGCCAGGTCCACGTAGACCTGCCCGACCCCGGACACCGCCAGCGCGGCCGCCATCGCCACGACCGCGGCCAACACCAACAGCGCTATCAGGCCCAACGACACCCGGCTGCGGTACAGCGTCGCGACCGCGTGGGAGTCCACGAGCTTGTTGCCCAGCTTGAGCCGGGTGAGGAACGTCGAGGGGGTGGACCCACCGTTCCCGCGGTCCAGGAACTCCCGCAGCCCGGCCTGGAGGCCCACGGTCACCACGAGCGTCGCGCCGTGCACGTCGGCCAGCAGCAGCGCCAGGTCCTCGGCGTTGCCGGACGCGGGGAACGTCACCGCGCCGATGCCCAGGTCCTGGATGCGCTCCAGGCCGGGCGCGTGACCGTCGACCTGGGCCGGCACCACGACCTCGGAGCCGGACTTCAGCGTCTCGGTGCCGATGCCGTCCGGGTCGCCGACGATGATGTCCGGCTTGAACCCGGCGTCGTGCAGGGTGTCCGCGCCCGCCTCCACGCCGATCAGCACCGGCCGGTGCTCGCGGATGTACTTGCGCAGTCTGCGCAGCTCCTCGGCGTGCCGGGGGCCGCCCGCGACGACCAGCACCTGCCGGTCGCGGATCGGCACGTACAGCTCCGGCACGCCGACACCGTCGAGGATCAGCGCCCGTTCCCGGCGCAGGAACTCGATGGTGTTCGCGGAGAACGCCTCCAACTGCGCGGCCATGCCCGCCTTGGCCTCGATCATCGCGTCGGCGATCGACTCGGCATTTTGCTCGACGCCGCGCGCCACCTCCCGTTCGCCGACGAACACCGAGCCCTCGTGCAGCCGCACCTTCGTGCCGTCCTTGAGCTCCCGCAGCACCGACGTGCCGACGTCGTCGATCAGCGGGATGCCCGCCTCGACCAGCAGCTCCGGGCCGAGGTTCGGGAACCGGCCGGAGATGGACCGCGAGGCGTTGACCACGCCCACCACCTCGGCGTGCACCAGGGCCTCGGCCGTGCGGCGGTCGATGTCGACGTGGTCGAGGACCGCGACGTCACCGGGACTGAGCCGGCGCAGCAGGTCACCCGAGCGCCGATCGACCCGCGCCACGCCGGTGACGCCTGGCAGTGCGTGGTTCGTGCGGCCGAGCAACCCGGAGAGCTTCATGAACCGATGGTGACTCACGTCGCACGAGGTTAGGCGGCCAACACGCCGAGTGGTCCGGGCTGGTCAGTACCGTCACGGCTCCACAGTGGACGGATTACCCCCGGTAGGGTGACGATCGTCGCCCGACAGCTCGGGCTCGGCGGCGGGCGGCACGGGCGGCACGGGCGTCGAGGGATCGGTCGCGGGCACCTCCAGCTCCGAGACCGGGATGGCGATGCCGAACGGCGGCGTGTCGTCGTCGTCCACCTGGTACACCGACACGCCGGTGGGCCGCGGTAGCCGTGCCGGCCAGTCCTGCGCCAGCACCACACCGACCAACATCACCAGCACCGCGCCGCCGATCATCCACGTGCCCGTGCCGACGAACTGCTCCGAGCCGCCGTTGACCGAGCCGCCGTCGCCCAACAGCTGTCGCAGCGTCTCCAACGCCGTCCACAGCGTGCCGACGACCAGCCCGAAACCGACGAGCACACCGAACCGGCCGATCGCCGCGAGCAGCGGCGAGCGCAGTTGCAGACCCGCACCGATGGCGGCCAGAACGGCAGCGACGACGAGGCTGTGGCCGTAGGTGGGAAAGCTGTCGCCGTCGCCCCGCACGTCCGCCGGCGGCACCGGGTCCCGGATCAGCTCCCACGCGGTGAGCGCGATCGTGCCGCGGGCGCCGGACGGCTGCCCGCCCGGCGGCACGAACCGCGTGTAGATCTCCGTCCCGTACAGCGGGAACAACGACCCCAGCACCACGAACAGCGCGCCCGCGCCGATGCTGACGACGGCGATCGCGCGGCGGCTCACGGGGCCTTCTCCTCGGTGTCCGGGGCGCTACCGCGCTCCGGCTGCCACCGTGGCTCCTCCTCCAGCACGACCGGGAAGCCGAACGGCGGGGTATCGGTGTCGTCGTCGTCCAGCCGGTACACCACCGCCACACCGGGGTCCGGCTTCGGCGCGCGCGGCGGCCAGTCCTGCACCAGCAGCGCGCCCACCAGCACGACCAGGGTCGCGGCGGCGAGCGTGAAACTGCCCAGCCCGAGTTCGGTGGTGATCGTGATGCCGGGGCCGCCGAGCGCGAACAGGGCCAGCAGCTGCTGGCCGACCAGCCACACGCTCCCGGTCAGCAGCATCGCGCCGCTGATCGCGGCGAGCCTGCCCCACATCCGGCCGGTGAACGCCGCCCCCAGCACGATCAGGACGACCGCGACGACCATCGGCACGCCGTACCGGGCCTCACGTTCGCGCCACGGCTCCGAGTCGAGGACGCCCCAGGAGTCCTGGCCCATCTCCACCGTCTCGCCGGACATGACGCCGCCGAACTCGAAGACCTGCGTGTACAGCGGGAGGAACGTGCCGACCAGGGTCAGCGCCGCGCCGATCACCAGCGCGACCACGCCGACCAGCCGCGTCACCGGTCGCTGCCCGAGGCGTCGGAGGGCCGCTCGTACTCGGTCTGCGGGATCTGCGCGACCTCGACGCCCTGGACCGGAATCCCGAACGGCGGGGTGTCCGTGTCGTCGTCGCCCCCGGTGTCGTCCACCCGGTACACCACCGGCCCGTCGGGAAGCGGCTGCGCGCGCCGGGCGTGCAGCAGCACCACACCCACCACCGCGACCACCACCGACGCGCCCAGCACCAGGATGCCTGCCCCGGCTTCCTGGGTGAAGCTGCGGAGGTCGGTCGCAGACACGTCGGCGACCGCCGACACGACGACCGAGCCGGTCGCCGACACCGCGCCGGCCAGCAGACCCGTCCCGGCGATCGCGGTGTAGCGGGCGGCCAGGCGCTGCGACTCGGGCAGGAACACCAGCGCCGCCGCGACCGCCAGCAGCACCGCCGACACCACGATCGGCACCCCGAACTGGGGGCTCTGCCCGAGCATGAGGTCCACGTCCAGCTCATCGCTGTCGGTGGTGATCTCCCACGACGTCGTGGTGAACCCGAGCCGGGTCTGTCCGAAGTCGCTGCCCTCCCAGAACAACGGCAGGAACGTGCCGACCACGGCCGCGACGCCGGCCACCACCAGCAAGGCCGCGCCGAGCAGCCGCCGTCTCATTTCTTCTTCGCTTTGCGCCGCACCACAGGGACGCTCTCCTTGTCGGCCTTCGCCGCCGCCAGCAGCTCCTCGGCGTGCGCGCGACCCGTGTCGGTCGAGTCCATGCCCGCCAGCATCCGGGCCAGCTCCACCACCCGCTGCGACTCGTCCAGCCGCCGCACACCGCTGCGGGTCAGCACGCCGTCCGCGGTCTTGTCCACCACCAGGTGCCGGTCGGCGAACGCGGCGACCTGCGGCAGGTGCGTGACCACGATGACCTGGTGGCTGCGCGCCAACCGGGCCAGCCGCCGGCCGACCTCCACCGCCGCCCGTCCGCCGACACCGGCGTCGACCTCGTCGAACACCAGCGTGGGCACCGGGTCGGAGTGCGACAGCACCACCTCCAGCGCCAGCATCACCCGCGACAGCTCACCACCGGACGCGCCCTTGTGCACCGGCAGCGCGGGCGCGCCGGGGTGCGCGATCAGCCGCAGCTCCACGTCGTCCACGCCGCTGGCGCCCGCGTGCAGCCGCTGCCCGCCGACCTGCAACGCCTGCGCGTCGCCCGCCTCGGCCACCCGTGGCCGCACCACGACCTCGACCGTGGCGTGCGGCATGGCCAGGCCCGTCAACTCCTCCGACACCGCCCGGCCCAGCTCCTCGGCCGCGGCGGACCGCTCGGCGGTCACCCGCTGCGCGTACCCGGCCAGCTCCACCGCCAGCTCGTCGCGCCGCGCGGCCAACGCCGCCAACGCCTCGTCCGACGTGTCCAGCCCGGCCAGCCGCGACGACGCGTCCTGCGCCCACGCGATCACGCCGTCCACGTCCGCCGCGTACTTGCGGGTCAACGACTTCAGCTCGGCCTGGCGGGCGAGCACCTGCTCCAACCGCGCCGGGTCGGCGTCCAGGTGCTCCAGGTACGACGCGATCTCCGCGCCCACGTCGGCCAGCAGCGTCTCCGCCTCCACCAGCCGGGACTCCAGGTCACGCAGCTTCGGGTCGTCGGAAGCCACCAGCCGCCGCCGCGCCTCGCCGATCAACCCCAGCGCGCCGGGGACGTCCGGGTCACCGTCCGGCGAGCCCGCCACCGCGTACTGCGCGCCGGACGCCGCCTCGCGCAACTGGTCGGCGTCGGCGAGCCGGCGCGCCTCGGCGACCAGCTCCTCGTCCTCGCCCGGCTTCGGGTCGACCGAGGTGATCTCGGTCAGACCGTGCCGCAGCATCTCGGCCTCACGGGCCAGCTCGTGCGACCGCGCGGTCCGCTCGGTCAGCTCCGTCGCCACCCGCAGCCACTCGTCGCGGACCTTCCGGTACGACCGCAACGGGTCGGCGACTTCGTCACCGGCGAACCGGTCGAGCACCGCCCGCTGCTCACCGGGCCGCAGCAGCCGCAGCTGGTCGTTCTGGCCGTGCACCGCGAGCAGCTGCTCGGCCAGCTCGGCCAGCACGCCCACCGGCACGGACCGGCCGCCCAGGTGGGCCCGTGAGCGGCCGTCGGCGCCGACGGTGCGGATCGCGATCACGCTGCCGTCGTCGTCCGGCTCACCGCCGACCTCCTCGGCGACCTTCGCCGCCGGGCTGCCCGCGGGAGCCTGGAACCGCCCCTCCACCACCGCTTTGTCCGCACCGTTGCGCACACGGGACGCTTCGGCGCGACCACCCCCCAACAGGTGGAGCCCGGTCACCACCATCGTCTTACCCGCGCCGGTCTCGCCCGTCACCACGGTGAAACCGGCGTCGAGTTCAAGGGTGGCCTCGTCGATCACACCGAGGCCCTGGATGCGCATCTCGGCCAGCACGTGCCGAACACTACTGGGCGACGCGGACAAAGCGTGTGTTCGGGGGCGGGTGTTCTCCTGTTGATCTAGCTGATCGGGTATCCGGCGGCCGGACCACGCCACCCCTGCACCGGCAGCTCGAACTTCTCCACCAACCGGTCGGTGAACGGGCCCTGCCGCAACCGGATCAGCCGCAACGGGGTGCTGCCGCCGACGACCTCGACCCGCGCCCCCGGCGGCAGGTTCACCGTGCGGCGACCGTCCGCGCACAACACCGCCGGGTGGCCCTCCGGATCGACCTCCAACGCCACCACGGACGCCGGCGACACGACCAGGGGCCGGGCGAACAGCGCGTGCGCGTTGCTCGGCACCACCAGCAGCGCCTGCACGTCCGGCCACACCACCGGCCCGCCGGCGGAGAACGCGTACGCCGTCGACCCGGTCGGAGTCGCCACCAGCACTCCGTCGCAGCCGAACGCCGACACCGGCCGGCCGTCCACCTCCACCACGACGTCCAGGATGCGTTCCCGGGTGCTCTTCTCCACGCTGGCCTCGTTGAGCGCCCACGTGCCCTCCAGCACCTCGCCGTCCACCGACGCGGTGATGTCGAGCGTCATCCGCTCCTCGACCTCGTAGTCCCGGTCGATGACGTGCGTGATCGCCTCGTACAGCGCGTCGGAGTCGGCCTCGGCCAGGAAGCCGACCCGGCCCAGGTTCACCCCGAGCACCGGCACACCCGCCGCCCGCGCCAACTCCGCCGCGCGCAGCAGCGTGCCGTCACCGCCGAGCACGAACACCAACTCGGCGCCCTCGGCGGCCTTCTCGTCGGCCAACACGACCTGCGTGAAGCACGACGGGTCCAGCTCGGGCGCCTCGTCCTCCAGCACCCGCAGCTTCACCCCACCCGCCGAGAACCGCGCCGCGACTTCCTGGGCCACCAGCACGTTGCTGCGCCGTCCGGTGTGGACGACCAACAGGATCTCCCTGGTCACTGCGGTCCTTCCGCTACGGCGGCGCGCACGAGCGCGGTGGCGTCCGCGGCGTCGAGGGCTTCGCCCCGACGCAGCCAGACGAAGAACTCGACATTGCCCGACGGTCCCGGCAACGGGCTCGCGGTGACGCCGTGCAGCCGCAGGCCGAGCCCGGTCGCGGACGTGACGACGTCCAGCACTGCCTCGGCCCGCAGTTCCGGGTCCCGCACCACACCGCCCGAACCGAGACGTTCCTTACCGACCTCGAACTGGGGTTTCACCATCGGCAGCAAATCGCCCTCCTCGTCGAGGCACGCGGCCAGCGCCGGAAGCACCAGCCTCAACGAGATAAACGAAAGATCGGCCACCACGAGTTCAACCGGACCACCGATGTCTTCGGGCGTCAACGACCGGACGTTCGTCTTGTCCTTGACCACGACCCGGTCGTCCGTGCGCAACCGCCAGTCCAACAAACCCCGGCCGACGTCGGCCGCGACGACCTGCCGGGCGCCCTCGCGCAGCAGCACGTCGGTGAACCCGCCGGTGGACGCGCCCGCGTCCAGGCACCGCCTGCCCTTGACGGTGATCGTGTCGAACGCCTCCAGCGCGCCGACGAGCTTGTGCGCGCCGCGTGAGGCGTAGTTCGGGTCGTCGGTGTCGCGGACGACCAGCGCGGTGTCCGTTTCGACGGCGGTGGCCGGTTTCGTGGCCACCGTGCCGCGGATGGTCACCCGGCCCTCGGCGACGAGTTGAGTGGCGTGCTCACGTGACCTGGCCAGCCCGCGGCGGACCAGTTCGGCATCCAGCCGTGCCCTGCGCGGCACCGGTCAGACCTTGTCGATGGTGGACAACGCGGCCGTCAACGCGGTGTGCGCGTCGTCGAACCGGGCCACGTGCTCGACCACGTCGAGCTGATCCAGCCCGTCGAGACCGGCCAGGGCGTCGTCGATCCCGGCCACGGGATCACGCGGCGGGCCGGGGAGGGGAACCTCGAAGCTCACGTGATTCAAGGTAGCCGATGCAGCACGGACAGGTCGGCGGCCACGTACGTCGGACGCCGGTCCTCGGGCAGGCCGCGTGCCTCGGCCTCCGTGGACACGCCCGTGAGTACCAGCAACGAGTCCATGCCCGCGTTGACCGCGCCCGCGATGTCGGTGTCCAGCCGATCGCCCACGACCAGCGGCCGTTGCGCGCCGGCGGACTTCGCGGCCTGCTCCAGCAGCGGCGTCGCCGGCTTGCCCGCCACCAGCGGTTCCACGCCGGTCGCCGTCTTCAGCGCGGCGACGAGGGCACCGTTGCCGGGCAGCAGACCGCGTTCGGTGGGCAGCGTCGCGTCCACGTTGCACGCGACCCAGTGCGCGCCATTCCGGATCGCCACACACGCCTCGGCCAGCTCACGCCACCCCAAGTCCTGCGACAGGCCTTGGACGACGGCTTGGGCGTGGTCACCGCTGTCGGTCGGCTGGAACCCTCGCAGCCGCACCTGCTCGGCCAACGCGTCCGTGCCGAGGACCAGCACGTTCGAGCCCTGCGGCACCAGGTCCAGCAGCATCGCCGCGCCCGCCTGGGCGCTCGTGCTCACCTCGTCCAGCGCGGCGTGGAAGCCGAGTTCGTTCAGGTGCTCCGCGACGGTCTCCGGCGAACGGGACGCGTTGTTGGTGACGAACCGGATGCCGGTGCCGTGTTCGCGGGCGGCGGCGACGGCCTCGACCGCGCCGGGCACGACTTCCCGGCCCCGGTAGACCGTGCCGTCGAGATCCAGGAGGAGGGCGTCATAGCGGGCCAGCAGCACAGGCGTCTCCGATCGTGTCCGGTACACACAGTCTGAAGGCTCGGCACCGGGTGGTGCCGAGCCTTCAGACGTGACTTCGGTCCTGTCTAGCGGGTCTCAGTCCTGCGGGCTGAGGTCGAACGCCCGCTCGGCGGCGTCGGTCTCGTTGTCGTCGTCGGCCTGCGCGGCGTTGAGGAACCACTTGACGGCTTCCTCGGTGCGGCCGGCGGCGGCCAGGTTGTCCGCGTAGGCGTAGAACAGGCGGGCACTCCACGGCTCACGCCGCTTCGCGTCCAGGTCATCACCCTGGAGCGCCACCACGGCCGCCTCCAACTGCCCCATGTCCCGACGGGCGCCGGCCGCGACGATCCGCAGCTCCACCGCCTCGTCCGGGGGCAGCAGCGCGACCTGCGCCTCACGCGCCAGCTCGATGGCCCGCTCCGGACGCCCCAGCGCCCGCTCGCAGTCGGCCATCACCGCGACGTGCCCGGTGCCGTGCGACATCCGCCGCGCGGCACGCAGCTCGGACAACGCCTCGGCCCACTCACCGGCGTGGTACGCGGTCAACCCAGCGGCCTCACGAACCACCGCGACCCGTGCCGCCTTCGACCGCGCGTACCGCGCGTGCTCCAGCGCCAATTCCGGCTCGCTGTCGATGAGCATCCCCGCCGCCGCCAGGTGCCGACCGACGATGTCGGCCAGGCCCTTGGGCAGGCCGCGCAGCTCCTGCTTCACCTCGGGGTCGAGGATGGAGATGTCGGCGTCGTCGGGCAGCTCAGGCGTGCGAGCACGAGTGAACACCCGCTCATCGGCGTCTACAGCCTCGGCAGCCGCCGCAGGCCGGTCGACGGCCGGCTCAGCTTCATCGGCACTCTCGACAGCCTCAACAGCCTCAACAGCGCTCTCAACCGCACCGTCGGTGTCGACCTCGGGCGCCTCGCCCTCCGCGTCCTCGACGTCGGCCTCGTCCTGCTCAGCCTCGTCCTGCTCAGCCTCGGCCTCCGCCGTCACCGGCTCATCGGTGACCGGCGCGACCGCGATCTCGTGACCGTCGGTGTCAGGGGTGTCCACGTCGACCACGTCAACCGCGTCGACTGCGGTCGCCTCGACATCAGCCGACGTGTCCTCGGTGACCTGCTGGTCGTCGGTCTGCGCGGTCCGCTCCTGGAACCGCGCGGCCCGGTCACGGCTGCGCTCGTCCCGACGGTCGTGAGCCGGCTTGTCGTGAGCCGGCTTGTCGTAGCGGGGCCGGTCGTCCCGACGGGGGTAGCTGCTGCGCTCGCCACCACGGTCGTCCTTGCGGAACCCGCCACGGTCACCACTGGGCCGGTCATCCCGACGCGGGTAGCCACCACGGTCACTGCTGGGACGGCTGCTGGAGCGGTCCGTGCCGGAGCGGTCGTCACGCGGTCGGAACTCGCGCCGCTCACCGCCACCCGCACCACCACGATCGTCACGACGGGGGTAGCTGCTGCGCTCACCGCCACGGTCGTCCTTGCGGAACCCGCCACGGTCACCACTGGGCCGGTCATCGCGGCGCTGGTAACCGCCACGGTCACCAGACGGCCGGTCATCCCGACGCGGGTAACTGGTCCGCTCGCCACCACGATCGTCGCGACGTGGGTAGCCACCACGGTCACTGCTGGGGCGACTGCTGGAGCGGTCCGTGCCGGAGCGGTCGTCACGCGGTCGGAACTCGCGCCGCTCACCGCCACCCGCACCACCACGGTCATCGCGGCGCGGGTAACCGCCACGGTCACCGCTCGGTCGATCGTCCCGGCGCTGGTAACCGCCACGGTCACCAGACGGCCGGTCATCGCGACGCGGGTAGCTGCTGCGCTCGCCACCACGGTCGTCGCGACGGGGGTAGCTGCTGCGCTCGCCACCGCGATCGTCCTTGCGGAACCCACCACGGTCACCGCTCGGCCGGTCATCCCGGCGCGGGTAGCTGCTGCGCTCACCGCCACGGTCGTCCTTGCGGAACCCGCCACGGTCACCACTGGGCCGGTCATCGCGGCGCTGGTAACCGCCACGGTCACCAGACGGCCGGTCATCCCGACGCGGGTAACTGGTCCGCTCGCCACCACGGTCATCACGACGCGGGTAGCCACCACGGTCACTGCTGGAACGGTCAGTGCTGGAGCGGTCGTCGCGGCGGGGATAGCTGCTGCGCTCACCACGGCTGTCGTCGCGCCGGAACCCGCCCCGGTCACCGGTGCGGTCGTCGCGACGCGGGTAACTGCTGCGCTCGCCACCGCGGTCATCGCGAGGCTTGTCATAGCGGGGGCGGTCACCGGAATCCCGGCGAGCACCGCTACCCCGATTGTCGTCCCGGCGCGGGGAAGCGCCACGGTCGTCACGGGGCTTGTCGTAGCGAGGACGCTCGCCTCGGTTGTCATCTCGACGGTCGGAACCGCGAGGCTTGTCGTAGCTCGGTCGGTCGTCGCGGCGCGGGTAACCACCACCGGTCGACCGTTCACCCCCGCGGGCGTCGCGGCCGCCACCAGTGCTCGGCTTGTGGCTTCCCTGGGCACGGCCACCGTCTTCGGATCGGCGCGGTCGGTCTCCCTGGCCACGCTGACGGTCGCCGGGTCGATCCCCGAACCTGGACACTAGCTCCTCCTACTGTGGACACGCCGAAAGGGCTTGCGGTTTGGAGCACAAATCAATGTGCCCCCAACCACAAGCCCTTTCAGGGAAGAATGTTCGGCGGCGTCCTACTCTCCCACACCCTCACGAGTGCAGTACCATCGGCGCTGGAAGGCTTAACTACCGGGTTCGGAATGGGACCGGGTGTTCCCCAACCGCAATGACCACCGAAA
>NZ_MTQP01000056.1 GCF_001984175.1 Saccharothrix sp. ALI-22-I | reverse complement strand
CGGTCATTCGATTGGTGAGTTGGCGGCGGCTCATGTTGCGGGGGTGTTTTCGCTTGAGGATGCGTGCCGGGTTGTCGAGGCGCGCGGGCGGTTGATGCAGGCGTTGCCGGTGGGCGGCGCGATGATCGCGGTGCAGGCATCGGAAGACGAAGTGCTTCCGCTGCTCAAGGGGCAGTCGCGGTTGGCGTTGGCGGCGGTGAACGGGCCGCGGGCGGTGGTGATCTCCGGTGATGCGCGTGCGGCTGAGGCGGTCGCGGCGCAGTTGGCGGCGATGGGGCGTAAGACGAAGCGGTTGACGGTGAGTCATGCGTTCCACTCGCCGCACATGGAGCCGATGTTGGAGGCGTTCCGGGCGGTTGTGCTTGGGGCGGGTCTTGGGTCGGCGCGGATTCCGTATGTGTCGACGGTTGGTGAGGCGGGGTCGTGGGAGTCGGCTGACTACTGGGTGGAGCAGGCGCGTCGGCCGGTGCGGTTCCGGGACGCGGTGGACACGTTGATCGCGGCGCAGGCCACCACGTTGGTGGAGGTCGGGCCCGGCGCGGTGTTGACGGCGATGGCCGCGGAGTGGGTCGGTGAGCCCGCCGCGGTGCTGGCGTCGGTGCGCGCGGACCGGCCCGAGCCCGCGTCGGTGGTCACCGCGTTGGCCGGGCTGCACGTGCGGGGCGTGGCAGTGGACTGGGACGCGTTCTACGCGGGCACCGGCGCCCGGCGCGTCGACCTGCCGTTCTACCCGTTCCGGCGGGACCGCTACTGGCTGACCGCGCAGACCTCCGACGCCACCGGGCTCGGGCTGGGCGCGGTGGACCACCCCGTGCTCGGCACGGCGGTGGACGTCGCGGGCACTGGGCAGACCGTGCTGTCCGGCCGGCTGACCCCGCGCGACCTGGCGTCACCGGCGGTGCTGGTGGAGTGGGCGTTGCGGGCGGCGGACCAGGTCGGCTGCACGGTGGTCGACGAACTCACCGTTCGGACGCCCCTGGTGGTGGACGGCGCGCTCCAGGTGCAGGTGGTGGTGGGTGCGCCGGAGGGCGACGGACGTCGTGCGGTGACCGTGCACAGCCGTCCGGACACCGACCTGGGCTGGACCACGCACGCGGTCGGGTACCTCGCGTTGGGCGGGCCCGCGCCGGTGGTGTTCGAGGCCGGTGACGTGGTCGAGGTGGCCGACGCGGCGGGCTACGACCTGCACCCCGCGTTGCTGGAAGCGGCGGTCGGGGACGGGTTCGGGTACCACTGGCGGTCGGTGCGCCTGCACGCTGCGGGCGCGACGGCGCTGCGGGTTCGTCGGGTCGCGACGCCGGACGGGGTTTCGGTCGAGGCGGTCAGCCCGGGTGGTGTTCCGGTGTTGACGGTGGGCGAGGTGCGGACCCGGTCGGTGGCCGAGCCGGACCGGAGTCGGGCGCACGACTCGCTGTTCCGGACCGAGTGGGTGCCGATCGTCGCGCCGAAACCGGTGCGGGCGTTGCGGTGGCGGGTGCTGGACACCGATCAGGCCGGTGCCGACGTGTCCGGTGTGGACGCGGTGGCGGTGCCGTTCGTGCTGGGTGTGGAGGACGCGCCGGGCAACGTGCACCGGGCGACGCGGGAGGCGTTGGCGTTCGCCCGGCGCTGGCTGGCCGACGACGGGCTCGCCGACACCCCGCTGGTCGTGATCACGCGGTGCGCGGTGGGTGTCGACGGCGGGCCGCGCGACCCGGCGGCCGCGGCGGTGTGGGGCCTGATCCGGTCCGCGCAGGCGGAGGCGCCGGGGCGGATCGTGCTGGTCGACGTGGACCACCTGGCCGAGCCGGGTGGGTCGCTGGCCGCGGTGCTGGCGTCCGGGCAGTCCCAGGCGGCGGTGCGGGACGGAACGGTGCTGGTCCCGAGGCTGACCCGGGTGCACGAGCCCGCCGTGCCGGGGCCGGGTTGGGACACCGCGGGCACCGTCCTGATCACCGGTGGCACGGGTGCGCTGGGTGCGCTCGTCGCCCGCCACCTGGTCACCGAGCACGGTGTGACGCGCCTGCTCCTCGCCGGTCGTCGCGGTCTGGCCGGCCCCGGCGCGGCCGAACTCCAGGCCGAGCTGACCGGTCTCGGCGCGCACGTCACCGTCGCCGCGTGCGACGTCGGCGACCGTGCCGCCGTCGGCCGGCTCATCGCCGCCATCCCGGCCGAGCACCCGCTGACCGGTGTCGTGCACACGGCCGGTGTGCTGGACGACGCGGTGATCGGCTCGCTCACCCCGGACCGCCTGAGCGCCGTGCTCGGGCCCAAGGCCGACGCCGCCTGGCACCTGCACGAGGCGACCCGGCACCTCGACCTCACCGCGTTCGTCCTGTTCTCCTCCATCGCGGGTGTCGTCGGCGGACCGGGCCAGGGCAACTACGCCGCCGCGAACGTCGCCCTCGACGCCCTCGCCGAGCACCGCGCGGGCCTCGGCCTGGCGGCGACGTCCATCGCGTGGGGCCTGTGGGCGGGTGTCGGCGGTCTCGGCGGGCACCTGGAGGAGGCCGACCTCAAGCGCATCGCCCGCACCGGGTTCCTCCCGGTCACCGCCGACACCGGGCCCGGCCTGCTCGACGCGGCGCTGCGCAGCGGCCTGCCGGCGGTGGTCGCGACGCCGATCGACGTGCCGACCCTGCGGACGCGGCCCGACCGGGTGCCCGCGATCCTCACCGGCCTGACCCGCACCACCGCCCGGCCGCGGGCCACCGACCGGGCCGACACCGCGCTCGACCTCGCCGACCTGCCCGAGGCGGAACGCCGCGCGGCCGTGCTGGACCTGGTGCTCGGCGAGGCGGCCCACGTGCTGGGCCACACCGGCGGTGTCGAGCCCGACCGGAAGCTGGCCGACCTCGGGTTCGACTCGCTCACCTCGGTCGAGCTGCGCAACCGGCTGGCCGCGGCCACCGGTCTGTCGCTGCCCGCGACGCTGGTGTTCGACCACCCCACGCCGGCCGCGCTCGCCGACTACCTGCACGCGGAGGTAGGTGAAGAGAACAACGCCCAAGGGGTCGACTACGCCGCCGACATCCGGTTGGCCGACGACATCCGGCCCGCCGCCGAGGTCGTCCGGGTCGCGGACGACCCGCGCGAGGTGTTCCTCACCGGCGCGACCGGGTTCCTGGGCGCGTTCCTGCTGCGCGACATCCTCCGCGACACGACCGCGCGCGTGCACTGCCTGGTTCGTGCGGACAGCGAGGAGCAGGCACGCGACAAGCTCGACGCGAACCTGCGCTGGTACCAGGTGGACGTCGACCGCGACCGGGTGTCCATTGTGGTCGGTGATCTCGGCGCGCCCCGGCTGGGGCTGACCGAGGAGCGGTTCGACCGGCTGGCCCGGGACGTCGACGTGGTGTTCCACGCGGGTGCGACGGTCAACTGGCTGCGTTCCTACGACGAGCTGAAAGTGCCCAACGTGCGCGGCACCGAGGAGGTGCTGCGGCTGGCCGCACGGCACCGCACCGTCCCGGTGCACCACGTGTCCACGGTCGGCGTGTTCCAGGGCGTGGTCGAACCGGGCGTGCCGCTGAAGGTCACCGACCCCACCGGCCCGGCCGAAGCCCTGCCCAGCAACTACCTGCGCACCAAGTGGGTGGCCGAGCAGGTGGTCGACCTCGCCCGCGACCGCGGCCTGCCGGTGTCGGTCTACCGGGTGGACGTGATCTGCGGCGACCAGGACAACGGCGCCGGCCAGACCCGCGACTTCGTCTGGCTCAGCCTGAAGGGCCTGGTGCAGGCACAGGCCGTGCCCGCGGGACTCAACGGCGCAGTGCACATGGTGCCGGTGGACTACGTGTCGGCCGGCATCACCGCGCTCGCCCGGCAGGGGACCGGGCGGACGTTCCACTTCTGCAACCCCGGCCACCAGGGCTTCGCCGACTTCGTGGAGCACCTGCGCACGGCGGGCTACCCGTTGCGCGAGCTGGACCGCGACGCGTTCCGCGACCGGGTCCGCGCCGACCGGGACAACGCCCTGCTGCCGCTGCTGGACGCGTTCGAGCTGATGGCCGCGGACAGCGAGGCCTTCTACCCGCCCATCGACACCACCGAGACCGACGCGGCGCTGGCACCCACCGGGGTGCGCCGCCCGGTCGTCGGGGAGGACCTGTTCACCAAGTACGTCGACTTCTTCGTGCGCGCCGGGTACCTCCCGCCGTCGCCGCCGCGAACCCTGGATTGAGGGGGACCATGACTGTCACCGACGAAGCGCCGCGCGACATCCGCGCCCGCGTCGCCGAACTGCGCGCGTTACGCGAGCAGGCCGAGCCCGGACCGTTCGCCAAGGCCTCGCAGGCGCAGCGCGACCGGGGCAAGCTGACCGTGCGGGAACGGCTGGACCTGCTGTTCGACGAGGGCACGTTCCGCGAGATCGAACAGCTGCGCCGGCACCGGGCCACCGGGTTCGGCCTGGAGGACCGCCGCCCGCACACCGACGGCGTGGTCACCGGCTGGGGCCGCGTCCACGGCCGCACGGTGTTCGTCTACGCGCACGACTTCCGCATCTTCGGCGGGTCGCTGGGCGAGGCGCACGCCGAGAAGATCCACAAGGTGATGGACCTCGCCGAGTCGGCGGGCGCGCCCATCATCAGCCTCAGCGACGGCGCGGGCGCGCGCATCCAGGAAGGCGTCTCCGCGCTCGCCGGGTACGGCGGCATCTTCCGCCGCAACGTCCGGGCGTCCGGCGTGATCCCGCAGATCAGCGTGATGCTCGGGCCGTGCGCGGGCGGCGCCACATACTCGCCCGCGTTGACCGACTTCGTGTTCATGGTGCGGGGCATCTCGCAGATGTTCATCACCGGGCCGGACGTGGTGCGCTCGGTGACCGGCGAGGACATCACGCACGAGCAGCTGGGCGGTGCCGACGTGCACGCCGGGGTGTCCGGGGCGGCGCAGTTCCTCTACGACGACGAGGTCGAGTGCCTGGCCGACGTCCGGCACCTGGTGTCGATGCTGCCCGCGAACAACCGCGAGCTGCCGCCGGTCGTGGCGTCGGACGACCCGGTCGACCGGGAGAACACCGCGCTGCTCGACCTGGTGCCGGCCGACCCGAACCAGGCCTACGACATGCGCGCGGTGATCGAGGAGATCGTCGACGACGGCGACCTGTTCGAGGTGCACGCCACCTGGGCGACCAACATCATCTGCGGGTTGGCCCGGCTCGACGGGCACGTGGTCGGCATCGTGGCCAACCAGCCCGCGTCCCTGGCCGGCGTGCTCGACATCCACGCGTCGGAGAAGGCGGCGCGGTTCGTGCAGACGTGCGACGCGTTCAGCATCCCGCTGGTGACGCTGGTCGACGTGCCCGGCTTCCTGCCCGGACGGGAGCAGGAGCACGGCGGCATCATCCGGCACGGCGCGAAGCTGCTGTACGCGTACTGCGCGGCGACCGTGCCCCGCATCCAGATGATCCTGCGCAAGGCCTACGGCGGCGCGTACATCGTGATGGACTCGCGGTCCATCGGCACCGACCTGTCGTTCGCCTGGCCCATCAACGAGATCGCGGTGATGGGCGCCGAGGGCGCGGCGAACGTCGTGTTCCGCCGCGAGATCGCCGCCGCGCCCGATCCGGAGGAAGCGCGGGTGCAGCGGATCAAGGAGTACCAGCGCGAGCTGATGCACCCCTACTACGCGGCCGAACGCGGGCTCGTGGACGACGTCATCGACCCGGCGCGGACCCGGTCCACGCTGATCGAGGCGCTGTCCGTGCTGCGCGCCAAGCGCGCCGACATCCCCGCCCGCAAGCACGGGAACCCGCCCACGTGACCGGCACACCGTTCCTGCGCGTGGACCGCGGCGCGCCGGACCCGGAGGAGCTGGCGGCCGTCACGGTCGCCGTGCTGGCGCTCCTGCGCGTCGACGAGCCCGCACCGGCCGCGGCGCCCACGTGGTCCTTGCCGCCCTATCACGCGCCCGGCGCGTGGAACCAGTACTCCCGTTGAGGAAGAGAGGCACCCATGACCGCCGTCCACAGCGACCGCGAACTCGCCGAGCCCCACCTGCGCGGGTGGCTGTCGAGCATCGGGCTGGACGTCGAGTACGTCCGCGCCGAGGGCAACACGCTCTACCGGCGTGCCGAAGACGGCCGCGAGGTGCCGGTGCTGGACTTCGCGGGCGGCTACGGCTCGTTGATGCTCGGCCACAACCACCCCGCGATCGTGGCCCGTGCGCAGGAGCTGCTCGCCGCGCGGACCCCGATCCACGCCCAGTTCTCCCGACACCCCTACGCCAACGAGGTGGCCAACCGGCTCAACCGGATCATCCGGCGCGAACTGGGTGACGACGAGGCGTTCTCGGCGATCTTCGCCAACAGCGGCGCGGAGGCCATCGAGGCGGCGATCAAGCACGCCGAGCTGGACCGGGTGCTGCGCGCGGGTGAGCTGATGGACTCGGTGCGGGCCAACCTGGCCGCTGTTGCGCCCGGCCGGCTCGCCGCGAGCGAGTTCGAGCGGATCGCCCGGCACAACGCGTCGGTCACCGCCCGCCCGCCGCTGTTCCTGACGCTGGAGGGCTCGTTCCACGGGAAGCTGGCGGGCAGCGTGCAGCTGACCCACAACGCCGACTACCGCACACCGTTCTCGGCCCTGGCGGCGCAGGCGCGGTTCGTGCCGTTCGACCAGCCGGGCGCGGTGAAGGAAGTGGTGGACTCCGCGCGCGCCGTGGTGCTCGACGTCGTCGTCGAGGGCGGCGAGGTGCGAGTGGTCGAGCGGGACTACCCGGTGATCGCGGCGTTCCTGCTGGAGCCCATCCAGGGCGAGGGCGGCATCAACGTGGTGTCGGCCGAGCTGGCGGGCGAGATCCAACAGGCGTGCGCCGGGCTCGGGGTGCCGATCGTGGTGGACGAGATCCAGAGCGGGATGGGGCGGTCCGGGGCGTTCCTGGCCAGTTCCCTGGTGGGGCTGCGCGGCGACTACTACGCGTTGGCGAAGAGCCTCGGTGGCGGGGTGGCGAAGGCGTCGGTGCTGCTGGTGCGCGAGTCGCGGTACCGGCCGGACTTCGAGCTGGTGCACAGCTCGACGTTCGCGAAGGACGCGTTCTCCTGCCACATCGCGTCGACCGTGCTGGACCTGCTGGAGGCCGACGACGGCCGCGCGTACCGGCAGGCGGCCGAGCTGGGCGAGAAGCTGGCGGGCGCACTGCGTGCGGTGCGGGCCGACTACCCGGACGTGGTCAAGGACGTCCGCGGTCGCGGCCTGATGCTGGGCCTGGAATTCCACGCCCAGACCGAGGCGTCGTCGGCGGCCATCCGCGAGAACGCCGGCTTCCTCGGCTACGTGATCGCCGGCTACCTGCTGCAGGCCCACGACATCCGCACCTTCCCGACCGCGAGCGCCGTCACCACGCTCCGCTTCGAACCGTCGATCCTGCTGACCGACACCGAGATCGCCCGCCTGCACACCGCCCTGCGCGCGGTGTGCGAGATCCTGCGGACCCAGGACGCCCGGGGCTTCACCACGTCCTGACCGCAACGGCCCACGCCGGCCCTTCCCACCGCGCGGAGTGGGAGGGGCCGGCCACATCAGACGCCGGTCACCGCGCGCACCGAACGGATGCGGCTGACCGGGAACTCGCGGTGTTCACCGCGAGGTGCGCAGTTGGCTTTCAGGTTCCCGGCGGCGTGGTCGACGGGGGTGATCACGTGCTTCACGGTGCTCCTCGGGCCGTTCGCCACGGCGATCTCCACCGACGTCCGGGTCACCAGAGCCTCCGCCAGCAGCACCACCTCCGCATCCCGCAACACCAGCGACTGGTCCCGCAGCAGGCGCACCGTCCCCGTGTTCGGTCTCGGCCGCTCCCGCTCGACCAGCGCCGACGCCAGCTCCGCCAGCTCCGGCCCGGTCAACGGCGGCCGCGACCCACCGGTCGTCCCGCGCACCGGCGCGGGCGGCTCGACCCGGCGCCTGGGCACCCGCTCCAGCACCGACATGCCGTCCGCGGTCGACGTCGTCGGCGCGTAACCGGCCGCCCGCAGCAGCGCCAACGTCTCCGGCGCGGGCTTCGCGGACGCCAGGACCGTCGGCCCCAACGGCTGCAACGACAGCCGCGCCAACGACCGGTGCCCGGCGATCTCGCTCAACAGCACCGGGTCCTCCGCCCGCACGCAGCACGCCACCGGCGTCACGGTGATCCGCCCGTGTCGCCGCGCCACCTCCGGCACCACCCGCTCCAACGCGTCGGGCGGCACGAACCGGTCCGCCACCTCCGCCACCTCCGCCGCACGACCCGCCAACACCGCGCGGCCCAACGCGGTCGGCGCGCCCAACGCGACCAGACCCACCGACTCGGCCTCCGCCAGCGCCGCCTCCGTCGCCGCCCGGTCGTGCACCGCGGGCCGCGTCCACACCAGCTCCGCCACCACCTCGTGCCGGTGCTCGTACGCCTCGTCCTCGCCCAGCCGCCCGTAGTGCTCCAGCACACCCCGCCTGGTCCACGTCATCCGCGGCCACGCGTCGGCCAGCGCCGCGAGCCGGACCGCGGGCGTCCCGGCACGCCACCCGTCCGACCGGCCGGTCGGCACCAGCCTGCCGTCGTCCACCGCGAGCAACCGCGCCTCCACCGCCAGCTCCACCCACAGCCGCGCCCGCACCTCGTCGGTGCGCAGCACACCCGCGACCCGCCGCAGCTCCCGCAACCCCACCCCGACCCGGCACACCACGTGCTCCACGTCGCACAGCTCCACCAGCCGCGTCACACCGTCCACAGTGGACGTCGCGGCCCGGATCGCGGCCCGGTCGGCGAAACCCCGTTGCTGCGCGGCACGGCGAGGCGTGCGCGGCGCGGGCGTGATGCGGCGCGGCGGCACCTCCTCCAACGGCCGCAGACCCGGCGAGCTGATCAGCCGATCACCCGCCGGCCACAGCAGCGCCCGCGCGCGCAACTGCCCCAACGCCCGCTTGAGCTCCGCCCGCGACGCCTTCCCGGTGCACCGCAACCGTTCCGCCAGCACGTCCACACCGGCCTCGTCGCCGAGCCGCACCGCGGTGTCCAACACGTCCCGGCAAGCCTGGTCGAGCCCGTCGACGGCGGCCCGCAGCGACACCGTCGTGGTCAACTCGTCCGCCAACGCCCGCAACGAGTGGGGTCGGCGGTCGGCGGCGTCCTCGCGCAGCGCCAGGATGTCGCGGATCTCCTGTGCGTCGAGTCCCCGCAGCCAGCCGGCCAGCGCCGATTTCCTACCCATCCGGCCGATTATGCACAGAAAGCGACCACTCGGTGACGCGTTGGTATAGAGCGTCCGAATGACCACGGATGGACGTACGTAAGCTGTGTGCCGTGGAATTCACCGGCTTCGGCGAACACGCCATCGACTTCTACGACGGACTGGAGGTCGACAACTCCAGGGCGTACTGGGACGACCACAAGGACGTGTACCTGCACGATGTCCGAGCGCCCATGGAGGCCCTGCTCGCCGCGCTGGAGTCCGAGTTCGGTAAAGGAAAGGTCTTCCGGCCCTATCGCGATGTGCGGTTCAGCAAGGACAAGACGCCCTACAAAGACCACTGCGGCGGCGTGGTCGAGTTGGGCCGCGGCGGCGGCGCGCACTACGTCCAGATCGGCACCGAAGGCCTGTTCGTGGCCGGCGGGTCGTTCGCCATGGCGTCCGACCAGCTCGCCCGCTACCGCGAATCGGTCGCCGACGACGTACGCGGCCGGGCCCTGGAGAAGCTGCTCGCCAAGCTCGCCAAGACCGGCTGGGAACTGCGCGGCGACAAGCTCAAGCGGGCGCCGCGCGGCGTCGACCCCGAGCACCCCCGCATCGAGCTGCTCAAGCACAAGCGCGTCTACGTGGCGAAGGTGTGGCCCCCGGACGACGTGCTGCACGAGCCGGGCTGCCTGGACCGGGTCCGCGGCGCGTGGCGCGAGGTGACCCCGTTCGTCGACTGGTGCGCCGACCACATCGGGCTCACCGAGGTCGGCTTCCGCTGAGCCTGCCCGTGCGGGTGACCAGGTAGCCCAGGCCGACACCGGCCACGTCGACCAGGCCGTCCAGCACGTCACCGCCGCGGCCCAGCGCGGTGATGAGCCACTGCAACACTTCCGAGACCGCCGCGTAACCGATCAGGCCCGCGAGCAGCGGCGTGAGCGGCAGGCCCGCGTACCGCCCGGTGGCCATGAGCAGGGCGAACAGCAGGAAGTGCACCACCTTGTCGGTGCCCGGTGGCGCGGTCGGCAGACCTGACGCCGGAGTGAACAGCACGATGACGCTGAGCAACGCGGCGACCACGAACGGAAGGATTCTGACGCCCACGACGCCGATTCTGCCTGTTTCGGGGAGATTACCCCCCGGTACATCCTGATCGGTCCAGTGACAGCGACTACGCTACTGAAACGTGAGTCGACGCGCGAAGATCGTCTGTACGCTGGGTCCTGCCACCGCGACCGAGGACAAGGTCAACGAGCTGGTGGCGGCCGGCATGGACGTGGCCCGGATGAACTTCAGCCACGGCAGCCATGCCGACCACAAGCAGGTCTACGACCTCGTCCGGTCGGCGGCCGACGCCTCCGGGCGCGCGGTCGGCATCCTGGCCGACCTCCAAGGCCCCAAGATCCGGCTCGGCCGGTTCGCCCACGGCCCCGTGGAATGGCGCACCGGTGACATCGTCCGGGTGACCGTCGAAGAGGTCGAAGGCACCCACGACCGCGTCTCCACCACCTACAAGCAGCTGGCGCAGGACGCCAAGGTCGGCGACCGGCTGCTGGTGGACGACGGCAAGGTCGGCCTGATCGTCACCGAGGTCGACGGCCCGGACGTGGTCTGCGAGGTCACCGAGGGCGGCCCGGTCAGCAACAACAAGGGCCTCTCGCTGCCCGGCATGGACGTGTCCGTGCCCGCGATGTCCGAGAAGGACATCGAGGACCTGGAGTTCGCCCTCAACCTGGGCGTGGACTTCATCGCCCTGTCGTTCGTGCGCTCGCCCGCGGACATCGACCTGGTCCACCAGGTGATGGACCGCGTGGGCCACGGCCGCAAGCCGGTCATCGCCAAGGTCGAGAAGCCCGAGGCGGTGGACAACCTCGAAGCGATCGTGCTCGCCTTCGACGGCGTCATGGTCGCCCGCGGCGACCTGGGCGTGGAACTGCCGCTGGAGCACGTGCCGCTGGTGCAGAAGCGGGCGATCCAGATCGCCCGGGAGAACGCCAAGCCGGTCATCGTGGCCACCCAGATGCTCGACTCGATGATCACCAACTCCCGGCCGACCCGCGCCGAGACCTCGGACGTCGCCAACGCGGTGCTCGACGGCGCGGACGCGCTGATGCTGTCCGGCGAGACCTCGGTCGGCCGGTACGCCATCGAGTCGGTCAAGACCATGGGTCGCATCATCGAGGCCGTGGAGACCGAATCCACCGTGGTCCCGCCGCTGACGCACGTCCCGCGCACCAAGCGCGGCGTGATCTCCTACGCGGCCCGCGACATCGGCGAGCGGCTCAACGCGAAGGCGCTGGTCGCGTTCACCCAGTCCGGCGACACGGTGCGGCGGCTGGCCCGCCTGCACACGCCGCTGCCGCTGCTGGCGTTCACGCCGGAGCCCAGCGTGCGCAGTCAGCTTTCTCTCACCTGGGGCACCGAGACGTTCTTGGTGCCTAAGGTGGACTCGACGGACGAGATGGTCCGCCAGGTGGACCTGTCGATGATCGACATCGGCCGGTACCAGCCGGGCGACCTCGTCGTGGTCGTGGCAGGCTCGCCGCCTGGCACCATCGGCTCGACGAACCTCATCCGGGTGCACCGCCTGGGGGAGGACGACCACGCTTAGGAGATGACGTGACCGAGGCTGCCCGCGCCGCGGCAACCGCCGAGTTCTCGGATGTTCCCCTGGACATCGACGGTGTGCCGCACGGGCAGCCCGTTCTCGATCGTCTCGTAGCACTGCTCGACCTCGAACGCATCGAGGAGAACATCTTCCGCGGGGTGTCACCCGCCCAGTCGCCGGTGCGGGTGTTCGGCGGCCAGGTCGCAGGCCAGGCCCTGGTCGCGGCCGGCCGCACCGTCCCGCCGGAACGCCGGGTGCACTCGCTGCACTCGTACTTCATCCGCGGCGGCGACCCGACCGTGCCGATCGTGTACGAGGTGGACCGCATCCGCGACGGCCGGTCGTTCACCACCCGGCGCGTGGTCGCGGTCCAGCACGGCAAGGCGATCTTCGCCCTGTCGGCGTCGTTCCAACTGGACGAGCCCGGCCTGGACCACCAGGAGCCGATGCCCGCCGTGCCGTCGCCGACCACGCTGCCCACGTACGCCGAGTCGGCGTCCGGGTACCTGGAGAAGGTCGGCATGGCCGGCCTGCCGAGGCCGATTGACATCCGCTACGTCACCGAGCCGCCGTGGCGCGCCCGCGACGACGGACCGGGCGAGGCACGCAGCCAGGTGTGGATGCGCGCCGACGGCAAACTCCCCGACGACGACCTCCTGCACGTCTGCGTACTGGCCTACGCCTCCGACCTGACCCTGCTCGACTCGATCCTGGTCCGCCACGGCGTGTACTGGGGCACCGACAAGGTCCTCGGCGCCAGCCTCGACCACGCCATGTGGTTCCACCGCCGTTTTCGCGCCGACGAGTGGTTCCTCTACGACTGCGCCTCCCCGTCAGCCTCCGGCGCCCGCGGCCTGGCCACCGGCCACTTCTACAGCCACGGCGGCGAGCTGGTGGCCACCGTGGTCCAGGAAGGCCTTCTCCGAGTGCTGCCGTGAACTCGCGCACCGCCGATCGGCCTGAGCTAGACTAGAGCTCTGACCTGGCCTTATATCGGACCAAAGGTGCCCCGATCGGGTGATCATGACCCGACCACCTATAGAAACGCCGTTATTCCAAGGTCGAAACGTCGGTTGAAACAACGAGGCCGCGACCAACCGGACGCACGGATCACCCGGCAGCCCGCAGCGCGTCCCACAATGCCCGGACGTGGTGTTCCTTCGTCGATTCCGCGCCGATCGCCACGCGGATGGTGAACCGGCCGTTGACGGTGGTGTGGGTGATGAACGCGTCACCGCCGGCGTTCACGCGGTCCATTGCGGTTTTCGTGGTCTCGTCGCCGTTCTTGTGCGCGATGGTGAGCAGCGAAAGGGAACGCGGGGCGACGAGTTCCCAGTTCTCGTCCGCCGCGACCCACGACTCCAGCAGCGCCGCCAACGCCACGTGGCCGCGCAGGTGCGCCCGCACACCCTCCAGGCCGTACCAGCGCAGCACCGACCACAGCTTCAACGCGCGGAACCGGCGGCCCAGGGGGATTTGCCAGTCGCGGTAGTCGACGACCGCGCCCGAATCCGTCGCGGTGTTGCGGAGGTATTCCGGGAGGATCGTGAGGGCGTTCACCAGCACGTCCGGGTGGGCGGTCCAGAACAGGGACAGGTCGAACGCGGTCAGCATCCACTTGTGCGCGTTCGCGGTGAACGAGTCGGCGTGGTGCACGCCGTCGAACAGGTCGCGGAACTCCGGGCAGAGGGCCGCCGGGCCCGCCCACGCGGCGTCCACGTGCAGCCAGATCCCGTGCTCCTCGCACAACGCGGCGATCTCGCGCACCGGGTCCACCGCGCCGGTGCCGGTGGTGCCGATCGTGGCGCACACCAGGACCGGCTTGTGGCCCGCGTCCACATCGGACCGGATCTGCGAGGCCAGGTCGTCCACTCGCATGGCGTGCGCGGCGTCCACGGCGATCGACCGCACCGCCTGCTCGCCCAGCCCGGCCATGCGGGCGGCGCGCTCGATCGACGAGTGGGTCTGCGATGACACGTACACCGTCTCCGAACCATCCACACCGGACTGCCGCCACTTGTCGCCGGACTTGCGGTGCAGGGCGGCGAGGATCGCGATCAGGGCAGCCGACGACGCGGTGTCCTGGATGACGCCGCCGCCGAGGAACCGCTCCGGCAGGCCCATCGCGCCGACGAGTTCGTCCAGCAGGTGCTGCTCGACCTCGGTGGCGGCGGGGGAGGTGGACCACAACATGCCCTGCACGCCCAGGCCCGACGAGAGCAGGTCGCCCAGGACCGAGGGCAGGGACGCGTTCGACGGGAAATACGCGTAGAAGCCGGGGTGCTGCCAGTGCGTGGTGCCGGGCAGCACGATCCGGTCCAGGTCCGTGAGCAGACCGTCGAAGCCTTCGCCCTGCTCGGGCAGCCCGGCCAGCCGGTCGCGCACCCAGCCGGGTTCGACCTGCGACTTCACCGGGAAGTCCGTGACGCGCGAGCGGTAGTCGGCGATCCAGTCGATCACCTCGTGGCCGATCCGGCGGAACTCGTCAGGCTGCATGGGACGCAGATTAGACGCGCCGCCAGAGGCGGGTGGTTCAGCGTCGGGAGGTCTGTAACAAATGGAACAGTGGAACAGTGGAACAGGCGTGCGTCAGAGCTGCGGCACGGGGCCGGTGGATGCCCTGACCACCAGTTCCGTGGCCAGCTCCACGTGCAGCGCCTCCAGCTCGTGCCGGTCCAGCAGCCGCATCAGCAGCGTCACGGCCATCCGGCCCATCTCCTGCAACGGCTGCCGCACGGTGGTCAGTTCCGGCCTCGTGGCACGGCTGAGGTCGAGGTCGTCGAAACCCGCGACGGACAGGTCGCGCGGCACGTCCAGCCCGCGTTCCCGGGCCGCCCGCAACGCGCCGACGGCCATCCTGTCGTTGAACGCGACCAGCGCGGTGGGCCGGCCCGCCAGGCCGAGCAGGTCGCGGGCGACGAGGTAGCCGTTCTCCTCGGTCGGCTCGTCCACGTGCCGCAGCAGCTCCGCCGACGGCAGCACGCCGACATCCGACAACGCCGCCGCGTACCCGGCGAGCCTGCCGTCACTGGCCAGCCAGTCGCTCGGCCCGCCGAGGATCCCGATCCGCCGGTGCCCCAGCTCCACCAGGTGCGCCATCAGCCGGCGCGCGCCCGCCGAGTGCGCCGCGGACACCGAGGCCACGTCACGCGGCAGTTCGGTGCGCGGATCGACCACCACGAACGGGAACCGGCGGTCCCGCAGCCGGACCAGCTCCTCGGTCGGCTCCGGGGGCAGGATCAGGATCGCGCCGCCCACGTCCGACCGGCCGGCCAGGCCCGGCAGCACGGACGCGTGCCGCGCCGACGTGCCCGCGCTCAGCACGACCTGCCGGTGGTGCAGGGTCAACGTCTCGGCCACGCTGGACACGATCAGCCCGAAGTAGTCGGTGAGCAGGTACGGGCAGCGCACGTAGATCGGGCCGATCGGCTTCGCGCCACGCGGTCTCGGCGCCTCCGCGCCCAACCCGGCAACGGCCTTGAGCACCAGCTCCCGGGTGGGCTCGGAGACGTTGGCCTGGCCGTTGAGCACCCGCGAGACGGTGGCGATGGACAGACCGGTCGCCCGCGCCAGGTCCCGCACCGTCACCTTGGCCATCGCGCCCCCTGTTCCAGCGTGTTACACAACGTTACAGGGCACGCCGCCTACTTGACGGTCCGCGCGTTCTAGGGGTCCGCACAGGTGCGCGCGGGCGCGGATTTAGGCAGGCTGTGCAGATGACCACCTCCGAGGCACCCGCGCGGATCGCCGTCACCGGGCTCGCCGTCATGGGCAGCAACCTGGCGCGAAACCTCGCCCGGCACGGCTACCGCGTCGCCGTGCACAACCGCAGCCACGCCCGCACCAAAGCGCTGATCTCCGAACACGGCCACGAAGGCGACTTCGTGCCCGCCGAGACGCTGGAAGAGCTCGTCGCGAGCCTCCAGACCCCGCGCCAGATCATCATCATGGTCAAGGCGGGCGGGCCGACCGACGCCGTCATCGACGAGCTGGTGCCCCTGCTGGAGCCCGGTGACATGGTGATCGACGGCGGCAACGCGCACTACGCCGACACCCGCCGCCGCGAGGCCGCGTTGAAGGAAGCCGGCCTGCTGTTCGTCGGCGCGGGCATCTCCGGCGGCGAGGAAGGCGCGCTCAACGGCCCGTCGATCATGCCGGGCGGGCCGAAGGAGTCCTACGTGCACCTCGGGCCGGTGCTGGAGGACATCGCGGCCAAGGTCGACGGTGTGCCGTGCTGCGTGCACGTCGGGCCGGACGGCGCCGGGCACTTCGTGAAGATGGTGCACAACGGCATCGAGTACGCCGACATGCAGCTCATCGCCGAGGCCTACGACCTGCTGCACCGGGTGGGCGGCATGTCGCCCGCCGAGATCGCCGAGGTTTTCCGCGGCTGGAACAGCGGCGACCTGGAGTCCTACCTGGTGGAGATCACCGCCGAGGTGCTCGGCCACGTGGACCCCGAGAGCGGCGCCGCGCTGGTGGACGTGATCGCGGACGAGGCCGAGCAGAAGGGCACCGGCCGCTGGACCGTGCAGGAGGCGCTGGAGCTGGGCGTGCCGGTGACCGGTATCGCGGAGGCGGTGTTCGCGCGGTCCCTGTCCGGGCGGGCCGGTCAGCGTTCGGCGGTGCGGGAGGCGTTCGGGCCCGCCGACGTGCCGCACGCGATGGACTCGTCGCTGGTCGAGGACGTGCGGCAGGCGCTGTACGCGTCCAAGGTCGTGGCGTACGCGCAGGGCTTCGACCAGATGCGGGCGGCCGGCGCCGAGTACGGCTGGGACCTGGAGCTGGGCGCGATGGCCACCATCTGGCGCGGCGGCTGCATCATCCGGGCCCGGTTCCTGGACCGCATCCGCGAGGCCTACGACAAGGAGCCGGAGCTGGCGTCGCTGCTGGTGGACGACTACTTCCGGGACGCCGTGCGGTCGGCGGAGGCGGCGTGGCGGCGGGTCGTGGTGAAGGCGGTGTCCGCGGGCGTGCCCGCGCCCGGTTTCGTGTCCGCGCTGGCGTACTACGACGGGCTGCGGTCCGAGCGCCTGCCCGCGTCCCTCATCCAGGGGCTGCGCGACTTCTTCGGCGCGCACACCTACCGCCGCACCGACCGCGAGGGCAGCTTCCACACCCTCTGGTCGGGTGACAGGTCTCAGGTGGACGCCTGACCCCACTGCCCCGATCATGGCCGGGTGCGTGATCGTTTCCGCCGCTACCCCGTCACGGCCGGCTACCTGTCGGCCGTGGCGGGGCTCGCGCTGTTGATGCGGTTCGTGTTCGCCGACGGGATGTCGGCGCAGGTCCGCGAGTCGCTGAGCACGAACGCCGACAACCTCGCCGACCACCCGGTCAACGCGTTGCTGGGCAGCGCGTTCGTGCTCGACCCCGCCGGCGACGGCCTGGTGGCCACCGGTCTCGCCCTGGTCGCGGCGGCGGTCTGCCTCGGCGTGCTGGAACGCGAGGTCGGGTCGTGGCGGGCGGTGGCGGTGGTTCTCGCGGGCCACGTCGGCGCCACGCTCGTGACGGCCGCCGTCATCTCTTCGGGTGTTTACCCGACCGATCTCGCCGACGTGGTCGACGTCGGTGTCGGCTACGCCGCGTTCACCGCGGCCGGCGCGATCACCGCGTTGGGGCCGGTGGTGCTGCGCGTGCCGTGGTTGGCGCTGCTCGTGGCCTACCCGTTGGTGAACGCCGAGTGGTTCGGCGCGGTGCCCGAGTTCGCCGCCGTGGGCCACCTCGCGGCCGTCCTCATCGGACTGGGCTGCGGCACGTTGGCGGTCAGCCGCGCCTACGCGGCGACGGGCCGCTGACGCCCGCAAGGCCGTTACCAGGGGTGACGACCCCGTTGGTGATCAACACGACCGGGTGGAACCGCTGTCAGATCGGCCACCTCCTCGTCATCATGGTGTGGACACCGCCGCCCTCGGCGCGGCTGTAGGCACCCCTCCCCCGAACGACGACACCCCGCGCCCGCGTGGGGCGATGACCCCTTTCCACTCGAAAGGACCCCGGAATGAACCGACCGCGCCCCAACAAGTCCCACGCCGGCGAGCACACCACGGCGGGCCCACCGGGCGGTCTCGCCGCCGTGCTCCGGCACGACCTGCCCGCCTCGGTCGTGGTGTTCCTGATCGCGGTGCCGCTGTCGCTCGGTATCGCCGCCGCGACCGGCGCGCCGCTGATCGCCGGGCTGATCGCCGCCGTCGTCGGCGGCGTCGTGGCGGGCGCGCTGGGCGGCGCTCCGTTGCAGGTCAGCGGACCGGCGGCGGGCATGGTGATGATCACCGCGGCGATGATCGCCGAATACGGCTGGGCCGCCACCGCGGCCATCACCCTCGCCGCCGGCGCGGTGCAGATCGTGTTCGGCCTGAGCCGGCTCGGCCGGGTCGCCCTGTCCTTGTCGCCCGCCGTGGTGCACGGGATGCTGGCCGGCATCGGCCTGAGCATCGCCGTCGGCCAGCTCGCCGTCGTCCTCGGCGGCACGGCGGCCACCTCCGTGTTCGACAACCTCGCCAAGCTGTTCACCACCGACGTGCGGTGGTCCGCGCTGCTGGTCGGCGCGCTCACGGTGGCGGTGCTGGTGGGATGGCCGCGGGTGCCGCGCGCCGCGGTCGTGCCCGCGCCGCTGGTGGCGGTGCTGATCGCGACGGTGGCCACCAGCGGGCTCGACGTGGCCAGGGTGGACCTGCCCGACGACCCGCTGGGCCAGGTCGTGCTGCCGCAGATGCCGTCCGGCAGCTTCGGCGGCATCGTGTTCGCGGTGCTGACCGTGGCCGTGGTGGCGAGCGTGGAATCGCTGCTGTCCGCCGTCGCGGTGGACAAGCTGCACGACGGGCCGCGCGCGGACCTCGACCGGGAGCTGATCGCCCAGGGCGCGGCCAACGCCGTGGCCGGCGCGCTCGGCGGCCTGCCGGTGACCGGGGTGATCGCGCGCAGCTCGGCCAACGTCGCGGCGGGCGCCCGCACCCGCGCGTCCACCGTGCTGCACGGCCTGTGGATCGCGGTGTTCGTGCTCGCCCTCGGGTCGGTGCTGGAGCTGATCCCGCTGGCCGTGTTGGCCGGTGTGCTGCTGGTGATCGGCGTGCGGCTGGTGAGCGTGCCCCGGATGCGCGCGCTGTGGCGGCACGGCGAGTTCTCCGCGTACGCGGTCACCGTGGTCGGCGTCGTGACCCTCGGGTTGGTGGAGGGCGTGCTGCTGGGCGTCGCGGCGGCGGCGCTGCGGTCGCTGCACCGACTGACCCGCAGCTCGGTGCGCATCGAGGAGGAGCCCGACGGCTGGCGTGTGGTGATCCGCGGCTCGCTGGTGTTCCTCGGCGCCGGACGGCTGGTGCGCGGCCTGCGCGCCATCCCGTTGGGGCAGCGCGTGGTGCTGGAGCTGCACATCGACTTCCTCGACCACGGCGCGTACGAGGCGATCGACGACTGGCGCGTCGGCTACGAGCGGTTGGGCGGCCACGTCGAGGTGGACGAGGTGCACGACACCTGGTTCAGCAAGGCGACCAGGGGCATCCCGGCCCTGCGCAAGACCCCGCTGTCACCGCTGCCCCGGTGGTTCGCGCCGTGGTCGCACTGGCAGCGCCGCCACCGGTCCGTCACCGTGCCCCGGCCGCGCGGCGACGTCGACCCGATGATCCGCGGCATGCACGAGTTCGAGCGGACCACCGCGCCGTTGGTCCGCCCCTTCCTGGCGGAGCTGGCCGCGCGAGGCCAACGCCCGCGGCAGCTGTTCATCACGTGTGCCGACTCCCGCGTGGTGCCCAACCTCATCACCACCAGCGGACCGGGCGACCTGTTCTGCGTGCGCAACATCGGCAACCTCGTGCCGCTGGACAACGACGACTCCGTCGGCGCGGCGATCGAGTACGCGGTGGAGGTGCTGGCCGTCGAGACGATCGCGGTGTGCGGCCACTCCGACTGCGGCGCGATGAAGGCCGTGGTGCACGGCTCCACCCGGCCGGGCTCCCGGCTGCACGCGTGGCTCAAGGCGGTCGAGCCGAGCCTCATCCGGTTCCACGCGGGCGAATCGGACCTGCCCGTGGTGGAACGGCTGGCGGTGGCCAACGTCGCCCAGCAACTGGACAACCTGATGACGTACCCGAGTGTGCGCGAAGCCGTGGCCACGCGGTCCCTGCGGCTGCTCGGCATGTACTTCGACATCTCGGCGGCCCGTGTCTACCTGGTCGACCCGGAACGCGATGGCCTGGAGCCGGTGCGGGTGTGAGAGGCGCGAGCGGCCGACTTCCCAGGCGACCGAGCCGCCGTCTGCGGAGCAGCGGCCATTAAACACGGGGTGGTCGGCTCGGATGACCGCCGACCACCCCCTGCCGAGCCTTGGCCTGGAACCGACGCCGGTCGGGGGTGCGGGGTCGGCTCGCCTCGGGCTCGGGTCCTGGCTAGCCGACGCTGCGCAGGTGCCTGCGGTGCTCGTCGTACGGGTCGTCGCCGGCCACGGTGAGGCACAGCTGCGCGCCCAGGTACGCCCGGCACGGCGCGGGCAGCCGGCGGCTCCACCAGCGGGTGCGGCAGGTCGGGCAGCGGCCGTGTTCGTCGGGGGTGTGCTCGTCCAGCAGTGCCTTGACCACGGCGACCACCCGGGGCAGCTCGCAGCGGGCCAGATCGACCGCCGTCTCGTCGTCCCCGGTCGACGCCAGGCGGACCAGCGTGGCCAGGTGTTCGTGCAGGGACCTGTCGAGCTGGCTGAAGACGGTCACGGACACCTTCGGCGCTCCTTCCCCAGAGTGCGTGGTGTGTGCTCCACGCACTCTGGGACCGCGTCCGGCCGTCTGCAAGTTGCACCACACGAATGGATGACGTCCCTTTGCTCCGTTCGCGCCCGGCCACAGACTGGGCGGTGTCGCCTGGACGGGCCGCGGACGGGGAGGTGTGCGGATGCCACGGGGCAGCAGCCCGACGCTGCGCAAGCGCCGGCTGGTCAGCGAGCTGCGCAGGCTGCGGGAAGCGGCCGACCTCACCATCGAGGAGGTCGGCGAGCGGTTGGAGTGCTCGGCGTCCAAGATCAGCCGGATCGAGACCGGCCGGGTCGGCGTCACGCCGCGCGACGTGCGCGACATGCTCGCCGCGTACGGCGCGGACCGGGCCACCGTGGACGAACTCGTGCAGCTGGCCCGTGAGGCGCGGCGCAAGGCGTGGTGGGACGAGTTCGGCGACATCGCGCCCGGCCGGTACGTCGGGTACGAGGCCGACGCCGAGTCGGTGCGCGCCTACCAGGGGCTCATGGTGCCCGGCCTGCTCCAGTGCGAGTCCTACACCAGGGCGTTGATCCGGGACGTGCGGCCCGACGCCGCGCCGGCCGAGGTGGACCGGCGGGTCGAGCTGCGCAAGGCGCGCCAGGCGCTGCTGCTGGAGGACGACCCGCTGCGGCTGCACGTGGTCGTGGACGAAGCGGCCCTGCGCCGGCTGGTCGGCGGCCGGGAGGTGATGGCGGAGCAGCTGCGGCGACTCGACGAAGTCGAAAAGCTGCCGAATGTCACCCTCCAGGTGGCTTCTTTCGAGGCGGGCGGTCACGCTGCGATGGATGGCCCGTTCGTGATCCTGGCATTTCCCGAGCAGCTCGATCCGGACGTGGTATACATCGAAAGCACGAGAAGCGACGTCTATTTGGAACAGCCGTCCGACGTCGCCAGGTATTCCCACATGTTCGCGCGGCTCTGCGCGGAATCACTCGACCCGGCCGCGTCGTCCGCGCTGGTCGGGCGGGTGGCGCGCGAGCTGGCCTGAAATCGAGGTGAACTGCCATGCAACGCCAGTGGCGCAAGAGCACGCGGTCGTCCGCGGGCGGTCCGGAGTGCGTGGAAATCGCGCTCGACCCGACCGGGGCCGGTGTGCGGGATTCGAAGAACCGGACCGGCGGCGAGTTGGGCTTCGGTTCCGCGCAGTGGGTCCGATTCGTCGGTACCGCGAAGAACGGCGCGTTCGACTCGCGCTGAGCTCAGGGGTGTGCCCGAGGGCGTGCCCCTGACTTTTGAGCCCCTACCCGTACGACCAAGGTCTGGTATCCGGTCAGCCTCCGGTCCGATGCGCCCGGAGGCGTGACTGCGGTGGACTCCCCTTAGCCTGCACTCCGGTGCTGTCATGATCCACAGGGGGATGAACCATGGCCTTGCTGACCGACGCCCTGGAAGGGCTCGCCGGTCTGCCCCAACCCGCCGTTCTCGCGGTGACGGGCGCGTTGACGTTGGCGGAGTGCACGCTCGGCGTGGGCTTCATCGCGCCGGGGGAGAGCGCCCTGCTGCTGGCCGCCACCACGGTCACCACGGTGCCCCGGTTCCTGGTCATGTGGCTGGTGGTGTCGGTGTGCGCGGTGGCCGGCGACAGCATCGGCTACTTCCTGGGCCGCAGGTACGGCGACCGGCTGCGCGAGAGCAAGGTGGTGCGCAAGCTCGGCCAGGAGCACTGGGACAAGGCGGGCGCGCTGCTGCGCCGGCGTGGCGCGTGGGCGGTGTTCTTCGCCCGGTTCATGCCGGTGGTGCGGACCCTGGTGCCGGCCTCGGCGGGCGCCTCGAAACTGGAGTACCGCCGGTTCCTGCCCGCCTCGATCGCGGGCGCGGTGGGCTGGTCGGCGCTGCACATCGGCATCGGCTCGGCCGCGGGCGCGTCGGCGAAGTACATCGAGTCCGTGTTCAACGGTGTGATGTGGGTCCTGCTGGCCGGCGCGATCGCGATCGGCGCCGTGGTGGTGCTGCGCCGGCGGCGCAAGGCGGCCAGGGCGGTCGAGCCGAAGGAACTCGAAGAAGTCGCCTAGCCCAGCCTTGACCCCGGATGTTGCCGTCCCGGCTACCGGTGCCGCTACGGCTACAGCAGCGCCCGCCCGTGTCCTGCCGACGGGCCCAGGCCCCGGCGGTGACGGCTCACAGGCCCTGGTCGCCGATGCCCCCCACTGAAGTCGTCACCGCGTGCGGGCTACCGCTGTCATGGCGTGACCAGGGCGAAAGGCCCTGGTCCGGGTGCCGTTCCGGGGAGGGCAGTGGAGCTGTCCGCGTCCTCTGTGGAGGGAGCATCGAATGGCTAAGACAAGTCGTACGCGAGCAGGGTGAGGGTGACGCCTACTGGGTGCTGGGCGGGCTTTACGAGGTCAGGGTCGCCGGTGACGAGACCAACGGCGAAATGACGATCATGGAAATGACGGTTCCGGCGGGCATGGGCCAGACCTCACCCCGGCGCTGAGGACCAACCGCCGACTGCGGCGACCAGTGCATCCGGCGCCGACCACGCGGCGTGTATGTACTGGTTGACGAGGCCGCCGAGGAACGGAAGATGTCCGACTACGCCTCAAACGCGCCGGGCGCAGACACTGGCCACAGCCCACCCGCGACCCCGCCGAGGCGGTCCGGATCGCACCGCCCTACCGCGCCGTCTCCGTCGACAAGCAGCGCAAACCACTCTAAGCCACTGGTATTGCGCCTAGCCCAGGCCCGGACGTAGTTGAAGGGGCCGCGTCCGGGGGTTCGGTCCCGGGCGCGGCCCCTTCACTGGGGGGAGGGCAAAGGAGGCGACCATCCCCTACCGGATGGCCTCCTCCGGTGGAGAAGGGGACGAGGGCGGGCCGGCGTTCCGCCGCCGCGGGCTGGATGCCCCTTGCACGCCGGCCTGCCCTCGTCGTTCAGGGAGAGCAGCGGATGTTCCGCTGTCTGGTCCAACCTGCCGCACCGGGTTTCGCCCTGTGTGGTTGATCGGACACGCTTAGCGTAAGAATGCGGCTACAGGACGACTGGAGCCGGACTGAAGTGATCTCCTAGGCTCCTTCGTGGGTCCAACTTCTCGGCGAAGGATCGGTCGGTGGAAGACGGCGGCGGTGAGCGCTTGCGGTTCGAGGTGCTCGGCCTTCTCCGGGCGGTGCGCGGCGGCGGGGAGGTCGATCTCGGCGCCGCCAAGCAGCGTGCCGTGCTCGCGGTGCTGCTGCTGGCCCGCAACACCCCGGTCAGCCGGGACCAGATCATCGAGGCGGTGTGGGGCGACAACACGCCCAGCAGCGCGGTCAACCTCGTGCAGACCTACGTGGCCGGGCTGCGGCGGGCGCTGGAGCCCCGACGTGCCCGGCGTGCCCCGGCCGAGCTGCTGACCTCGGTCGGTGACGGCTACCTGCTGCGCGTGGAGCCGAGCGCGGTCGACCTGGACGAGTTCGAACGCGGTGTGGTGAGCGCGGCCAGGCTGCGCTCCACCGGCGACCTGGACGCGGCGGCCGCCGCCCTGGACGAAGCCCTCGGCCTGTGGCACGGCGAACCGCTGGGCGGTGTCGCCGGCCTGTTCGCCGAGGTCGAGCGCGGCCGGCTGGCCGAGCGCCGGCTGGCGGTGCTGGAGGAACGCGCCGAACTGCTGCTGCTGATCGGCCGCGGCACCGAGCTGGTGCCGTCACTGACCTCGCTGGTCGGCGAGCACCCCCTGCGGGAACGCGGGCACGGCCTGCTGATGCGCGCGCTGTGCCAGGCGGGACGGCAGGCCGAGGCGTTGGCCGTCTACCGCGAGGCACGCCGGGTGCTGATCGACGAGCTGGGCGTCGAGCCCGGCCCGGAGCTGCGCAAGCTCCAGCAGGCCGTGCTGGCGGGGGAGGACCCCGAGCCCGAGCGCCCGACCCGGCCGATGACGCTGCGCACGGCGGCGGACACCTCGCCCGCCATCACGCCCGCGCAGCTGCCGCGCGTCTCGGCGTCCCTGATCGGGCGGGACGACGAGCTCAAGCGGCTGGACGGCCTGCTGGCGGCGTACCCGGAGGGCGGGCTGGTGCTCGTCGTCACCGGCCCCGCCGGCGTCGGCAAGACCGCGCTGGCCCTGCACTGGGCGCAACGCGTGCGCGAGGACTTCCCGGACGGCCAGATGTACGTGGACCTGCACGGCTACGACCCGAACCAGGAGCCGCTGGGCGCGGGCGAGGTGCTGAGCCGGTTCCTGCGCGCGCTGGGCGTGCCGTCGGCGGACATCCCGGTGACGGTGGAGGAGCGGTCGGCGCTGTTCCGCACGCTCATCGCGGACCGGCGCATGGTGGTGATGCTGGACAACGCCCGCGGCTCGACCGAGCTGCTGCCGTTGCTGCCCGGCCCGCCGTCGTGCGTCGTGGTGACATCGCGGCGGAGACTGGTGGGGTTGGTCGCGCACGCCGAGGCGCGGCTGGTCGAGCTGGACATGCTGGACCTGGACGCGTCGGTGGCCGTGGTGGGCCGGATCGCCGGGCGGGACGGCACGGAGGCCGCCGCGTTGCGCCGGCTGGCGGTGCTGTGCGACGGGCTGCCGCTGGCGCTGCGGATCGCGGCGGCCCGGCTGGCGGTCGCGCCGACGTTGCGGGTGGCCGAGCTGGTGGCCGAGCTGGACGACGAGCACGGCCGGCTGGCGGCGCTGGGCCTGGAGGACGAGGACTCGACGGTGCGGGCGGCGCTGGACGCGTCACGCCGGGCGCTGCCGCCGCTGCCCGCGCGGCTGCTGGCGCTGCTGGGCCTGCACCCCGGCCCGGACGTGACGGCGTTCGTGGCGGCCGCCATGGCACAGGTGCGCGTCGCCGAGGCGCAGCGCGCGCTGGACGCGTTGACGGCGGCGAACCTGCTGTCGGTCAACGAGCCCGGCCGGTACGGGGCGCACGACCTGGTGCGGGTCTACATGAGGACGTTGGCCGGCGAGCTGCCGGCCGAGCTGCGGCGCGAGGCGACCAGCCGGATGCTGGACTACTACCTGCACTGCGCGGACCTGGCCGACGGTCAGCTGCCGGTGGGGCGCGGCAGCGTGCGGGTGGCGCCCGAGCACGTGCCGGTCGAGGTGCCGAAGCTGTCCGGCCCGGCCGACGCGATCGGCTGGCTGGACGCCGAGCAGGGCAACATCATCGCCGCCGCCGAGTTCGCCGCCGCCCAACGCGGGGACCCGGAACGGCTGGTGCACGCCTGGCAGCTGCCGTACACGCTGTCGCGGTTCCTCTGGCTGCGGGCCGACCGGACGACGTGGCTGCGCACGACCGAGGCCGCGTTGGAGGCGGCCGTGACGCTGGGCGATCCCGCGGCGAAGTTCGTGATGCTGTTCAACCTGGGCATCGCGCTGGCCCAGTTCCAGCGGTTCGACGAGTCGTTGGGCCGGCACCGCGAGGCGTTGGAGGTGGCGCGGTCGTCGGGTGACGTCAACGCGCAGGCCAGGGCGTTGACGACGGTCGGTGACCTGCTGGCGTTCCTCGGGCGGGTGGACGAGTCGGAGGCGTCCTACCGGGAGGCGCTGGAGGTCAGCCGGGCGGCCGGTGCGCGGTGGACCGAGGCGAACGCCCACCACAACCTCGGCCTGCTGCACCTGTCGTCGCGGCGGTACGACGACGCCAAGTCGTGGCTGCGGGCGGCGGTGAGCATGTACCAAGAGGTCGGTGAGCAGTGCGGTGAGTCGACGTGCCACACGGACCTGGCGCTGGTGCTGCTGGAGTCGGGCGAGGAGGCGGAGGCCCTGACGTCGGCGCGCACCGGGTTGTCGGTCGCGTCGGCCGCGGCGAGCCCTTACCACCAGGCGATGGCGCACGACCGGCTGGCGACGGTGTTCGAACGGCAGGGGGTGCCTGCCGCGGTGTCGCACTGGCAGCGGGCGTTGGCGCTGTTCACGGAGCTGAACGCGCCGGAGGCGGACCAGGTGCGGGAACGCCTGGCACGCGCCCGCGCCACGACAGCCGTCTGACCCCGACGGGCACCTGAGGCATCCCTTACCCGCCATTCGCCATCCCTTACGGCGCCGGGTAAGGGCTCCGACGCCGCAAGCCACGTGAACGACCGATGCCCGCCCGAGGCCCTCAGGACGAATCTTCGTGTCACCAGAGAAGCGCACGACACGAGGAGCAAGTCATGGAATGGACGCCCGAGGCCCTGAAGGCTGAGATCGACTACCGGCAGGCCGCGCTGCGCTCGGACGCGGCGCACTACCGCGTCGGCCGGCGGTCCCTCCCGGCCAGGCGGTCGTGGTGGCGGCGGCTGGGTCACCGTCCCGGCCAGGTGTGACAGCATGCCCGGTGTGGCACGCCTCGGTTCCGGAATCCCCTTGGTGGCGCGTAGCCGGGAGATGACCAGGCTGCGCGGCGCCCTCGACGAAGCCGCCCTCGGCAAGGCGGGCGCGATCCTGCTCGCCGGTGACGCGGGCGTCGGCAAGACCAGAGTGGTGGACGAACTGTCCGCGGCGGCCGGTGACGCGCTCGTGCTCACCGGCCGCTGTCTGGACGTGGGCGAGACCGGCATCCCCTACCTGCCCTTCACCGAGGCGTTGGGGCAGGTGCGGGAGGCCGGTCTGCTCGACCTGGACGCCCGGCCCGCGCTCGGCCTGCTGCTGCCCGAACTGGCGCTGTCGACCGGTCACGGCCGCCGTCCCGAGCAGGACGTCGGCCAGCTCCGGCTGTTCGACGCGGTGCACGGGCTGCTCGGCGACCTGGCCGACCGGCGGCCGGTGCTGCTGGTGCTGGAGGACCTGCACTGGGCCGACGCCTCCACCCGCTACCTGCTGTCGTTCCTGCTGTCCCGGCTGCGCGCGCAGCGGCTGCTGGTGATCGGCAGCTACCGCTCCGACGACCTGCACCGCAGCCACCCGTTGCGGCCGCTGCTCAACGAGCTGGTCCGGCTGCCCGCCGTGCAGCGGCTGGACCTGACCCCGCTGAGCGCGATCGACGCGCGCTCGTTCGTCGCCGCGCTGGCCGACGACCTGGCCGACGACGTGGTGCTGGAAGTCGCCGAGCGCTCCGACGGCAACCCGTTCTTCGCCGAGGAGCTGATCGCCGTCGCCGCCTGCGGTGACCGAGAGGTGCCGTGGACGCTGACCGAGGTGCTGCTGGCCCGCATCGAACGGCTCTCCCCGGACGCCCAGCGCATCGTGCGCGTCGCGTCGGTCGGCGGCCGGTCGGTGCGCCACGACCTGCTGCGCGACGTGGCCGGTATGGACGAGTTCGTGCTGGACGCCGCGCTGCGCGAGGCCGTGCAGCACCACGTGCTGCTGATCAACCGCGACGAGGTCTACACGTTCCGGCACGCGCTGCTGCGCGAGGCCGTCTACAACGACCTGCTGCCCGGCGAACGCGTGCGGCTGCACTCCGCGTACGCCGACCGGCTCGCCTCGTCCGGCGACCGCGGCGCCGCCGCCGCGTTGGCCCACCACAGCCTGGAGTCGCACGACCTGGCCCGCGCGCTGCGGGCGTCGGTCGAGGCGTCGGTCGAGGCGGAGGCGGCCGGCGCGCCCGCCGAGTCGTTGCGGCACCTGGAACAGGCGTTGAAGCTGTGGCCCGCGGTGCCCGAGGATGCCCGCCCGCCCGGCCTGACCGAGTCGACGCTGCTGCGCAACGCTTCGTGCACCGCGGGGACGGCGGGCCAACCGGAGCGGTCCATCGCGTTCGCCCGCACCGGCACCACGGTGATCGACGAGTCGGACGCGGAGGGCGCGGCCGTCATGTGGCGACGCCTCGCCCAGGCGTTGCAGGCGTTGGAGGGCACCGAAGACGAGATGTACCACGCGGTGGAGCAGGCGTGGCGGCTGATCCGGGACCGGCCCGCGAGCCCCGCCCGCGCGTGGGTGTCGGCGGTCTGGGCGGCGGCGCTGCGGGGTGACCGCAAGTACGCCGAGGCCCGTGAGCGCGCCGAGATGGCCGTGGCGGACGGGCGGGTGTCGGGCGCGGAGTCCGCGGTGGCGGACGGGTTGACCACGTTGGGGCTGCTGGACGAGGCCGCGGGCGAGGTGTCGCGGGCACGCGGGCACCTCACGGCTTCGGTGGCGTGCGCGATGGAGGCGGAGGCGTTCAGCACCGAGTTGCGGGCCCGGTACTTCCTCGGCGTGCACCACTACGACCTCGGTGAGCTGGACGAGGCCGGGCGGGTGTTCGACGAGGGCGTGGCGCGGGCCAAGGCGACCGGGCTGACGTGGAGTTCGTTCGGCCTGGAGCTGCGCATCCTCCAGGTGCTGACCAAGTACTACCGGGGCGAGTGGGACGACGCGGCGACCGCGGCCGAACCGCCCGGACTGCGGGTGTCCAGCACGGTGTCCGCGCGGCTGGCCGCGGCGGGCACGCACGTGGCGGTCAGCCGGGGCGAGTTCGAGCAGGCCGAGCGGATGATCCGGGAGCTGCGCGCGGACTGGCACCGCGACCTCCAGATCGCGCTGATCACCGGCGGCACGGGCGCGGAACTGGCGCTGTGGCGCGGTCAACCGGAACTGGCGGTGGACCGGGTCGCGGACGCGATCAGCTGGTCCCGCAAGGAGGACCCGTGGCTGCTGGCCGGCATCCGGCTGGCCGGACTGGGCGTGGCGGGGCACGTGGAGCTGGCCGCGCGGGCACGTCGGCGGCGCGACCGGGCGGCCGAGGAGGAAGCCGTGCGGGCCGGCCGGGAGCTGGCCGAGTACGCGCGCACCACGGCCGAGATGGGGACGCCGCGCACGGGGTCGTTGGGGCCCGAGGGGCAGGCGTGGCTGGCGCGGAGCGAAGCCGAGGAGTCGCGGCTGACCGGGCCGGGCGACCCGGAGCTGTGGCGGTGCGCGGTCGACGGGTTCGGCTACGGGTCGGTGTTCGAGCAGGCCGTGTGCCGTTGGCGGCTGGCCGAGGCGCTGCTGGCCGCGGACCGGCGCGAGGAGGCCGCGCAGGAGCTGCGGCGGGCCGGCGCGGTGGCCGACGAACTGGGCGCGGAGCCGTTGCATGAGGCGTTGGACCTGGTCGCCCGGCGGGCGCGGGTGGCGTTGCGCGATGTCGGGCCGCGTGACCGGGTGGACCCGTTCACGCCGCGCGAGCGGTCGGTGCTGGAGCTGGTCGCGTTGGGGCGCACCAACCGCCAGGTCGGCGAGGAGCTCTACATCTCGGAGAAGACGGTCAGCGTGCACCTGAGCCGGATCATGTCCAAGCTCGGCGCGAGCAGGCGGACCGAGGCCGTGGCCACCGCGTTCGACCGGGGACTGCTCGACCTGCCCGAGTGACGACTGCCCGGGACGTCAGACCGCAGGACTAGCGGCTGTCATCCCGCCGGTTGACCTCTGGTTCCGCCGTCGTGGTGACGACCGGTTACCCGTGTTCCCCATAGCTTTTCGGCGTCCGGAAGAGCTAGGGAATGAGGGAGCATGTCCGCACTGGTGTCCGACGTCGGGACCCGAACCGCTGTAGCCGCCGAGAACCTGGTGAAGGTGTACGGCAAGGGCGACACCGCCGTCCGGGCGCTGGACGGGGTCGGCGTCGCCTTCACGGCGGGCAGGTTCACCGCCATCATGGGCCCGTCCGGGTCCGGCAAGTCCACGTTGATGCACTGCCTGGCCGGGTTGGACAACGTCGACGGCGGCAGCGTGCAGATCGGCGGCACCGAGATCACCTCGCTCGCCGACAAGGAGCTGACCAGGCTGCGCCGCGACCGGGTCGGGTTCGTCTTCCAGGCGTTCAACCTGCTGCCCACGCTCACCGCCGAGGCGAACATCCTGCTGGGCCTGGAGTTGGCCGGCCGCAAGCCCGACCGCGAGTGGTTCGACACCATCGTGGACGTGCTCGGCCTGCGCGACCGCCTCAAGCACAAGCCGAGCGAGCTGTCCGGCGGCCAGCAGCAGCGCGTGGCCTGCGCCCGCGCCCTGGTCGCCCGGCCCGACGTGGTGTTCGCCGACGAGCCGACCGGCAACCTGGACTCGCGCTCCGGCGCCGAGGTGCTGGACTTCCTGCGCATGTCCGTGCGCAAGCTCGGCCAGACCGTGATCATGGTGACGCACGACCCGGTCGCCGCGTCCTACGCCGACCGCGTGGTGCTGATGGCCGACGGCCGACTGGCCGGCGAGATCGACAACCCGACCGCCGACTCCGTGCTGTCCGCGCTCAAGCACCTGGGGGCGTGACCTGATGCTGCGCACGATCATCGCGGGCCTCAAGGCCCGCACCGCGCGGCTCGTGCTGTCCTCGGTGGCGATCGCCCTCGGCGTGGCCTTCGTGACCGGCACGCTGGTGCTCGGCGACGGCATGAACGAGAGCCTGCGCGACGAGCTCGCCAAGGGCGCGCGCAACGTCGACGTCTCGGTCACCGTGTCCGAGGAATCGTCCACCGATGTCCAGGGGATCAGCCCGGAGACGCTGGCGAAGATCCGGCAGGCGCCGGGTGTGGCAGGCGCCGACCCGCGCGACGCCCAGCAGGTGCCGCTGGTCGCGGCCAACGGCAAGGCGAAGCCCGCGATGGCCGTCTCGTTGGCGAGTGACGAGAAGCTGCGCGAGTTCGACCTGACCGACGGCCGCTACCCGACCGCGGCCGACGAGATCGCGGTCGACAAGCGCACCGCCGCCACCGCCAAGCTCACCATCGGCCAACCGGTGGTGTTGCTGGGCAAGGAGGACCAGCGGCACACGTACACGCTCGTCGGCACGTACCAGCAGGGCACCAACTCGATGTCGCTGTCCGGGTCCGACCATGTCGGGCTGACGCAGGAGGGGTTCCAGGCGCTGGAGCCGGAACGGCCGCCGTACCAGGTCGTCGGCACCGCCGCGGCCGGGTTCACCCAGCAGCAGGTGGCGGACAACGTCCGCAAGGCCATCGGCGACAACGGTTTCGTCGTGCAGACCGGCGCGGAGCTGACCCAGGCGGCGCTGGCGCGGGTCGAGTCCCAGTCGGGTGAGTTCACCACGCTGCTGCTGGCGTTCGCGCTCATCGCGCTCGTGGTCGCGGCCATGGTCATCTACAACACGTTCACCATCCTGGTCGCCCAGCGCACTCGCGAGCTGGCCCTGATGCGGTGTGTCGGCGCGAGCCGCGGCCAGGTGTTCCGCAGTGTGCTGGTCGAGGCGTTGGTGATGGGCCTGACCGCGTCGGTGATCGGGCTGTTCGGCGGTCTCGGCGTGTCCGCGCTGCTGCAAAAGGTGGTCTTCGCCATCGGTGACAGTGAGGGCGTGGTGCGCCTGCCGATGACGGTGACGACGGTGCTCGCCGCGTTCGCGGTCGGCACGTTGGTGACCGTGCTCGCCGCCGTGCTGCCCGCCCGCAAGGCGACCCGCGTCGCACCGGTCGCCGCGCTGCGCAGCCAGCCGGACAGCGGTGAGGAAGTCGCCCGCACCGGTGTGCTGCGCGTGCTGACCGCCGTGCTGTTCGGCGCGATCGGCGTCGGCGCGATCGTGTTCGGCATGGGCATCGACAACGAGGAAGCGGCGATGGTCGTCAGCGGCGCCGGCACGATGGCGCTGCTGGCCATGGTGCTCGTGCTCGGCCCGTTGCTGGTCGGCCCGGTCAACCGGGTGCTCGGCGCGCTGCCGCGGGCGTTGCTCGGCGTGCCCGCCAAGCTCGCCTCGGCCAACGCCGGCCGCAACCCCAAGCGCACCGCCGCGACCACCGCCGCGTTGATGATCGGCGTGACCATCGTGGCGCTGGTGACCGTGGTCGCCAACAGCGCCAAGGAGACCGTCAACGCCGAGATCGACCAGCGCATGCCCGCCGACTACACGGTGTCCTCGGCGGTCTACGACCGGCCGTTGCCCGAGGAGTTGGCCGCGCAGTTGGCCGCCGCGCCGGAGGTGGCGAAGGTCGCCCCGACCACGGTGGTCTACGGCGACCGCGCGTACCTGACCGGCGTCCCGCGTGACGCGATCGGCGACCTGATCCGGCCAACGGTCACCAGCGGATCGCTCGCCGATCTCGGTGACGGTGCGATCGCGGTGAACGCGGACTACGCGAAGCGGTCGAACCTGTCGGTCGGCTCGACGGTGGACTTCACGCCGGTGGAGGGGACGACGCAGAAGCTGAAGGTCGTCGCGGTGATCGAGGGGCAGGGGATGTCCGACGGCTTGATGACGCTGGAGACGTCGAAGCGGTTCCCCCAGGCTCTTGAGGGCTACGAGAGCATCCTGGTGAAGCTGAAGGACGGCGTCACGAACGGGCGTGCGGCGGTGGAGAAGGTCACCGACCCGTCGCCGCTGGCCGTGTTGGACAGCGCGGCGGAGACCAAGGAGCAGCTGAACCAACAGCTCAACCAGGTGCTGGGGTTCATCTGGGCGCTGATCGGGTTGGCCGTGGTGATCGCGTTGTTCGGCATCGCCAACACGTTGACGCTGTCGGTGCTGGAGCGGACGCGCGAGTCGGCGTTGCTGAGGGCTCTCGGCCTGACCCGCGGCCAGCTGCGGCTGATGCTGGTGGTCGAGTCGGTGCTGATGGCGTTGATGGGTGCGGCGATCGGCCTCACGCTGGGCATCGGCTTCGGCTGGGTGATCATCGAGGCGCTGTCCACGGACACCATGGCGGTCCCCCTCGCCGTGCCGTTCGGGCAGATCGGCGTGATGCTCGCCGGCGCCGTCGTGGCGGCCGTCGTGGCCGCGGCGCTGCCTGCCCGGCGCGCCGCCCGGACCTCGGTCGTTGCGGGGATGGCCGAGGCGTAAGGGGGGCGGTGGTCCGTTCCTTGTCGGGAGGAGCGGGCCACCGGATCGGGTGAGGGCGTCGAGCGGTCTCCGGACCGGCTCGGCGCCCTCACGCGCGTTGCGGGACGAGTGCGACGCTGGTCACAGAATTTCCGGCGGACACGCGTCCCATCCAGGCCTGAAAGCCCTCTAACAGGGTGCGGGGTGGCCCGGGCGAGGGCCGGGCCACCCTGTCTCAGCGCCACTCGCGCACGTCCCGTCGCCGGACTCACGGACTGTCGCCGGCTGTCACGGTCGGTGCGCAAAGCGCTTCAGAATGTTGCGGATAGGTGTCGACCCGTTGATCGCGGGTTGACAGCGGTGACCGTCACTCACGACTGTGAGAGCGCTCTCATGACGTCGGGTAGAGCCCGGCGAGTGCGTCGAGGAGGACGGATGAGCAGGACTCCGGTCGGCCGGACGACGGCGATCACCGCGATGGCCGTGACCGCGACCCTGGTGGCCGCGTGCAGTGGCGGGGGAGGTGACGCGGGTGACGGAAAGATCAAGTTGTCGATCGGGGTCTTCTCCGACTTCGGCTACACCGACCTGATCGAGGAGTACCAGGCGTCGCACCCGGGCATCGAGATCGAGCAGCGCACGGTCAAGATGGAGCAGCACCACACGCAGCTCGCGACGCAGCTCGCGGGCGGCCGGGGCGCCGCCGACATCGTGGCGGTCGAGGAAGGCAACATCGCGCAGTTCCGCCAGTCCAAGGACAAGTTCGTCAACCTCGCCGACTACGGCGCCAAGGACCTCGAAAGCCAGTGGGCCGCCTGGAAGTGGAACCAGGGCACCACCGACGGCGGAAACTTCGTGCTGGGTCTCGGCACCGACATGGGCAGCCTCGCGCTCTGCTACCGCCGTGACCTGTTCGAGGCCGCCGGCCTGCCGACCGACCGCGAGGAAGTCGGCAAGCTGTGGCCCACCTGGGACGAGTACCTGAAGGTCGCGGACACCTTCACCCGGAAGACGCCGAACGTGAAGTTCGTCGACACCGCCCAGAACGTCTACAAGGCGATCCTCGACCAGACCGAGGAGGGCTACTTCGCCAAGGCCGACGACTCGTTCATCGCGGACTCCAACGCCAAGGTGGAGCAGGCCTTCGCGCTCGCCGCGAGCCTGGGCGAGAAGAAGCAGACCGGTGCGCTGGCCCCGTTCAGCCAGGACTGGAACGTCGCGCTCAAGCAGGCGTCCTTCGCCACCACCACCTGCCCGGCGTGGGCGCTCGCGCTGATCAAGGCCGGCGCCGGCGACGAGGCCGCGGGCAGGTGGGACGTGGCCGCCGCGCCCGGTGGCGGCGGCAACTGGGGCGGCTCGTTCCTGGCCGTGCCCAAGCAGGGCGAGCACCCCGAAGAGGCCTACGAGCTGGCCAAGTGGCTGACCGCGCCCGAGCAGCAGAAGCGGATCTTCAAGGAGACCGGCAACCTGCCCAGCGAGCCCGCCGCGTACCAGGACCCCGAGGTCACCGCGACGACCAACGAGTACTTCAACTCCGCGCCGGTCGGCCGGATCTTCGGCGACTCGGCGGAGAACCTCAAGCCCACCTACCGCGGCACCAAGGACTCCAAGGTCACCCCGGTGTTCAACAACGCCCTGTCCCGCGTCGAGAGCGGCAAGCAGTCCACATCGGACGCGTTCGACCAGGCCGTCCAGGAAGCGCGGGACGCCGCCAAATGACGGTCGTACCGGAACGGACGACGGCGGGACGGGGCACGACGCCCGTCCCGCCGTCGGCGGAGCGCCTGTCGTGGCGGGACAAGCTCGGTCGGTGGGACACGAAGTACACGCCGTACTTCATCATCGCGCCGTTCTTCGTGGTGTTCGGCGTCTTCGGCCTCTACCCGCTGCTGTTCACCGCCTGGGTGTCGCTGCACGAGTGGCAGCTCATCGACGGCGACCAGGGCTTCACCGGCCTGGACAACTACACCGAGCTGCTGTCGGACAAGAACTTCTGGAACGCGCTGGGCAACACGGTCAGCCTGTTCCTGCTGTCCACCGTGCCGCAGCTGTTCGCCGCGCTCGGCCTGGCCGCCCTGCTCGACCGCGGCCTGCGCGGCCGGGCGTTCTGGCGGGCGGGCGTGCTGCTGCCCAACGTCATCTCGGTGGCCGCCGTGGCGCTGGTGTTCGCGCAGCTGTTCGGCCGTGATTTCGGCATCGTCAACGCCCTGCTCGGCGTGGTCGGCATCGACCCGGTCGACTGGCGCGCGCAGACGTGGGCCTCGCACCTGGCGATCAGCTCGATGGTGATGTGGCGGTGGACCGGTTACAACGCGCTGATCTACCTGGCCGCGATGCAGTCGGTGCCCAAGGACATGTACGAGTCGGCGATGCTGGACGGCGCGTCCCGTTGGCGGGTGTTCTGGTCGATCACCGTGCCCGGCATCCGGCCGACGATCCTGTTCACCGTCATCGTGTCGACCATCGGCGGCATGCAGCTGTTCGTCGAGCCGCAGCTGTTCGACCCGGGCGGCACGGCCACCGGCACCGGCGGTGACGACCGGCAGTTCCAGACCCTGGTGATGTACCTGTACGAGAAGGGTTTCCGGCTGTTCGACGCCGGCTACTCGTCGGCCATCGCGTGGGTGTTGTTCCTGTTGATCCTCGTGGTCGCGGTCGTGAACTTCACGGTGGCGCGGCGCATCGCGTCGAAGGGGTGAGCACGGTGAAACGTCTCACGCACGCCGGGCCGCTCGCCTACGCGGCGCTGGTGGTGATCCTGCTCACCTCGGTGTTCCCGCTGTACTACTCGTTCCTGATCGCCAGCAAGGACAACTCGGCGCTGGGTGACGCGGTGCCGTCGCTGGTGCCGGGCGGGAACCTGATCGAGAACCTGACCAGGGTGTTCGACACCGTCGACTTCTGGCTCGCGATGCAGAACTCGCTGGTGGTGGCGGGCACGGTGGCGTTGAGCAACGTCGTGCTCGGCACGCTGGCCGGGTTCGCGTTCGCCCGGCTGCGGTTCCGCGGCGGCAACTCGCTGTTCCTGATCGTGGTCGGCACGTCGATGGTGCCCACGCAGCTGGGCGTCATCCCGCTGTACATGCTGATGTCGGACCTGGACTGGTACGGCACGCTCCAGGCGGTGATCGTGCCCGCGTTGATCGGCGCGTTCTCGGTGTTCTGGATGCGGCAGGCGTGCGAGGAGTCCGTGCCGTACGAGCTGATCGAGGCGGCGCGGGTGGACGGCTGCTCGGTGCTGCGCACGTTCTGGCACGTGGCGTTCCCTGCCGTGCGGCCACAGGCGGCGGTGATGGGCATGTTCACGTTCATGACCGCGTGGAACGACTTCTTCTGGCCGCTGATCGTGCTGGACCCCAACGACAGCCCCACGGTGCAGGTGGCACTGTCGACGTTGGCCAGCGGTTACTACACGGACTACTCGCTCATGCTCTCCGGCGCGTCGCTCGCGGTGCTGCCGGTGGTGGGGATCTTCATCCTGCTGGCACGGCAGATCGTCGGCGGCATCATGCAGGGCGCTGTGAAGGGGTGAGTTCGCTATGACGACAACCGACCCGGACACCGAGGTCGGGCGGGACCTGCTGCGCTTCCCACCGGATTTCCTGTGGGGATCGGCGACGGCGTCCTTCCAGATCGAAGGAGCGACCACTGTGGACGGTCGCGGACCGTCCATTTGGGACACCTTCGCGGCCAAACCCGGTGCTGTGCTGGGTGGTGACACCGGCGACCCGGCGTGCGACCACTACCGCCGCTACCCGGCCGACGTGGAGCTGATGGCGGAGCTGGGGCTGGGCGCGTACCGGTTCTCGCTGGCGTGGCCGCGCATCCAGCCGCTGGGGGCGGGCCGGGTGGAACCCAGGGGACTGGCGTTCTACGACCGGTTGGTGGACGAGCTGCTGGGGAAGGGCGTCCAGCCGGTGGTCACGCTGTACCACTGGGACCTCCCGCAGGCGCTGGAGGACCACGGCGGGTGGCGCAACCGCGATACCGCGTACCGGTTCGCCGAGTACGCGGCGCTGGCGCACGAACGCCTGGCCGACCGGGTGCAGCTGTGGACCACGCTGAACGAGCCGTGGTGCTCGGCGTTCCTCGGGTACGCCAACGGCATCCACGCGCCGGGGGTGGTCGACCCGAAGGCGTCGCTGGAGGCCGCGCACCACCTCATGCTCGGGCACGGGCTGGCGGTGGAGGCGATGCGCGCGCAGGCGCCGGCCGACCACCGGTTCTCCATCGTGCTGAACTTCTGCTCGGTGTGGGTGGACGACGACGCGTCCCTGGACGCGGCGCGCAAGGTCGACGGCCTGCAGAACCGGCTCTTCCTCGACCCGCTGGCCGGGCGCGGCTACCCGGAGGACGTCGTCGAGGACACCGCGTGGCTGGGAGACTGGACGTCGGTGGTGCGGGACGGCGATCTCGACGTGATCGCGACGCCGATCGACTGGATGGGCGTGAACTACTACAGCCCGACCCGCGTGGCCGTCGCCGACGACCCGCTGGTGGTGAGCGGTGGGCCGTTCCCGGGCCTGCGGGGCGTGGAGTTCCTGCCGGCGCGCGGTGAGGTGACCGGGTTCGGCTGGGAGGTGGACGCGCGGGGGCTGACGGAGCTGCTGGAACGGCTCCAGCGCGATGTCGGCCTGCCGTTGGTGATCACCGAGAACGGCTCCGCGTTCCCCGACGTGGTCGAGGGCGGGGAGGTGGTGGACGAGGCCCGGACCAGGTACCTGGTCGACCACCTGCGCGCGGTGCACCGGGCCATCGCGGCCGGGGTGGACGTGCGCGGGTACTTCGCGTGGTCGCTGCTGGACAACTTCGAGTGGGCGGCGGGGTACAGCCAGCGGTTCGGCATCGTGCACGTCGACTACGACACGCAGGTGCGGACGGTGAAGCGCAGCGGTCGCACGCTGGCCAAGGTGATCGGCGCCAACGCCGTCCCCGCCCACGGCTACGACCTGCCCTGACCGGTGTCGGTCGGGGGCCGCCCGGTGTCGCCTGGGCCGGCCCCCGACCGACACGCGGCTACGCGGACTCGCGGCGGACCAGGACGGTGGGCAGGATCTCGCGTCGTGCGCGGATGGTCTCGCCGCGCAGGAGCCGGAGCAGGTGGGTCACCATGTGCCGCACCTGCGCGCTCGTGTCCTGCTGCACGCTGGTCAACGGCGGTGAGGTGTGCGGCGCGATCATCGGGTGGTCGTCGAACCCGACCACGGCGACGTCCTCCGGCACCCGCTTGCCCGCCTCGCGCAACGCGTCCAGCACACCGGCCGCCATGTGGTCGGACGCGACGAACGCCGCGTCGAGGTCCGGCACCCGGGCGAGCAGCTTCTCCATCGCCCGCTTCCCGCCCTCACGGGAGAAGCCGCCGTCCTCGGTCAGCAACGTCGTCGTCTCGTCGTCCGCGCCGACCGCCGCCCGCCACCCGCGCAGCCGGTCCATCGCCGAGTGCTCGTCCAACGGCCCGGTCACCGACACGATCCTCTTGCGCCCCAACGAGATCAGGTGCTCGGTGCCGAGCAGCCCGCCGCCCTCGTTGTCGTGGTCCACCAGGTGCAGCCCGCGCAGCGAACCCCACGGCCGCCCCGCGTAGACCACCGGCAGCGCCAGCTTGCGGGCCACCGTCGGCAGCTGGTCGCCCTTGTGCGGCGCGAACAGCATCGCGCCGTCCACGTGCCCGCCGGCCAGGAACCGCTCGGCCCGCGCCTGGTCCTGCGGCGAGTGCACGAGCATCAGCACCATCTGCACGTCGGCGTCGGCCAGCGACCGGGCCGCCGACCGGATCAGCCAGGCGAAGTGCGGGTCGTCGAAGATCTTGGGCTCGGGTTCGGAGAACACCACCGCCACCGCGCCGGACCGCCGGGTCACCAGCGCCCGCGCGGCCTGGTTGGGCTGGTAGCCCAGCTCCAGCACCGCCGCCGTCACCGCTTCGTGGGCCTCCGGGCTCACCCTCGGTGACGCGTTGAGCACCCGTGACGCCGTCGCGCGGGACACGCCGGCCTTCGCCGCTACGTCCTCCAGCGTGGGCCGGGCGCTCGGGTGCGACTGGACGGACACGGGCACCACTCCTCGACGATCGCCATACGAGACCCAGCTTAGCTGGAGGCGATCTGTCGGGGAGCGCTCCCAACCCGACCGGGGGCGGCGTTCTTCGCACCACCGGGAACGATGGAGACCCGCACCAACCCGTACTCCCGGCGCACCGAGGTCGGCAGCCCGGCGCGGGCCGCGGTGCGGACCAGGCCGGTCTCGGCGGGCAGGCACCAGCCGACCAACTCGCGGTACCCGCCCGCCCGTGCCGCGACGGCCAGTGCGGCGAGCAGCGCGGTGCCCACGCCCCGACCCTGCCAACCGTCCTCGACCAGCAGCGACACCTCGGCGCTGTCCGGGGTGGACGTGGGGATCAGCTGCCCCATCGCGATCACCCGGTCGGCGCACTGGGCGAGGACGGTGGTGCCGCGCGGCGGGCTGAGCAGCCGGTGCAGCCAGCGCCTGGGCACGGTCCGCATACCCGAGTGGTAGCGGTTGAACAGAGTGCCCATCGAGCACCGGGAGTGCAGCTCGGCCACCGCGTCCTCGTCGCCCGCCCGTCCCGGGCGCAGCACCACGGCCATGCCGTCGTCGGTCAGCAGCGCGGTCGGCTGCGGCGTGGCCACGCCCTCGTCGGACAGCAGGTCGATCAACGCCTGCCCGCGGGCCAGCTCCACCTGGGTGAACGGCGACCAACCACGCCGCGCGACCACCACCATCCCATCGCGTGTCACCAGCCGCGCTGTGTTGGATGGCCGCTGCTCCGCAGACGGCGGCGAGGTCGCGTCGTCCGGTTCGATCACGACCGAGTCGGCGGCCAGCACGGCGCGCAGCGCGTCGCACACGGCGCCCGGATCGCGCATCGCGTGCCCGGCCGCGCGCAACGCCGCGGTCGGCGCGTCCACCAGGTCGCGCATGTCGGCGCTGGTGATGCCCATGCACCGGCCGCCCTCGGCGCGCACCGCTTCCACCAGGTCCGCGGGCAGCAGGCCGGGCGCGGCGCGCACCACGATCTCGTCGATGACGCCGCCGGGCACCGGGATCACGGACAGCGAGAGGACGTTGCAGTCCTGCGCCGCGAGCCGGATGGTCACCCGAGCCAGGGCGCCGGGACTGTCGTCCAGTTCGACGCGCAGTCGCCAAGTCTTCGGTGTGGTGTCCATGCGCCCAGGCTGCTCGACCGACGTTGCCACGCGGGGACGTGGGGGTTTCGGCTGGGTGTTTCAGCCGTTGCAGCTGGGCGGCGGGAACAGGTTGAGCGGGCTGCACGGCCACTCGGTGCTGCGCACGGACGTCGTCGTGGTCGTCGGCGGCGCCGCCTCGGTGGGCTGCTGCGGAGGCGGCGGCGGGGCCGCCGGCGGATTCGTCGTCGTGGTGATCTTGACCGTGGTGGTCGGGGAACCGGCCGGCGACGACAGCGCGTCCGTGGTGACGGAACTCGCCGACGTCGTGGAGTTGCTACTGGTCGACGGCCGTCCGGTGATCCACGTCGAGGCCGGCGTTTCGGCCTGCTGGTCGTCGTTCACCCCGTCGAGGTACACCCCGATGAGAATGCCCGTCAGGGCCGACGCCGCGATGGCCAAGCCGCACGTGGCCCACAGCACCCGCACAGCAAGCCTCCTAACAGAACGTACTTGTCCCGCAACGGTGAGCGGCTGAACAGTACCGCCTCACGGCCTCACTTGTGGTCTCCCTTGTTCCTCCACCGCCGTGAGTCTGCGCTCCAACACCGCCGTCCCGAGCACCCGGGCCAGCACCAGACCGGCGCCGGACAGCCCGGCCACCAGTACCGCCCCGGTCATGTGCCAGGTAGGTGCGTCACCCGTGCAGGTGAACACTTCGGTGAACTTCGCCGAGGAGCAGGTCACGAACGGCACGGAGGCCAGGCCGATGCTGGCCGCGGCCACCCCGCCGAGCAGGGCGGACCCGAACGTGCGCATCAACGGGAACGCGGCGTTGGCCGCGCCGACCGCGGCGATGGCGAACAGCAGCGGCACCGGGTGCGGGAACCGCCCGAACGCGGCGCAGCCCACCATCAGCGCGCACACGATCGCCAGCCCGGCCCGTTCACCCACGCCGCGACCTTAACAACGCCGGCCGCGAAGGCGTCAGAACTTCGTAAGCCGGTTTCGCGGGACTCCCGGCGCCCGATTCGTCAGAGTTGTCCCTGACGGGACGACTCTGGAAGGCGTGCGATGTCCAAGCGGGTAGTGGTGATCGGGGTGGCCGGCGTGCTGGTGGTCGCCCTGGTGGTGGGGCTGTACCTGTTCCAGCCGTGGCGGTTGGTCACCGACCGGACGGCCGACGAGGCGTTGCTGGTGCCGGCTGGGACGACGACCTCGGCCGCCGCGACCACGACGACGGTCGCCGCGACGACCACGACGTCGGCCGCGCCCGCCGGTCCGGTCGCGCTGGCCACCGGGCCGTTCCGCTCGCTCGACTACACCACGAGCGGTAGTGCCACCTTGGTCCGATTGGCCGACGGCAAGCACGCCGTCCAGTTCGAGGCGCTCGACACGAGTGACGGACCGGACCTCTACGTGTACCTGTCGGACAAGACCGCGGACTCGCCCGAGGCGGCGTTCGACTCCGGTTTCACGAACCTCGGAAAACTCAAGGCCAATCGCGGCAACCAGGTCTACGAGGTGCCTGCCGGGATCGACCTGAAGACCGTCCGCAGCGTCGTGATCTGGTGCAAGAGGTTTTCCGAAGGTTTCGGAGTAGCACCCCTGGAACAGGGATGACATATTGCCGAAACACATCGACAGTGGTCTAGGCCACGTATGGCCTTTTCGCCGTATTGACGTATCTGGTCTAGACCAAATATAGTTATGGCACCAACACGTCCTTCGTTGGTGGGCGAGCGGACAGCCCCATCGACGAGGAGCCGGCTCACTGGGGTGGGCCACCGTTGGCGGCGGCGCGGTAAGTCCTCTCTCCCCACACCGCGCCGCCGCTCTCGGCTCTGATGCACACTGTGAGTGATGCTCACCAGGACCATCGCCATCCACTACGTCACCGCCGCACTGCGCGGAGCCCGACGACGTGGTCATGACGTCGCCGGACTCCTGGCGTCGGCCGGTATCGGCGAGGCCCTGCTCGCGGACGAACGCGCCCGCGTCACGCCCACCCAGTACACGAAGCTGATCCGGACGCTGTGGGAAGTGCTGGACGACGAGTTCATGGGCCTGGGGCCGCAGCCGAGCAAGCGCGGGACGTTCCCGACCATGTGCCTGCTCGCCGTGCACTGCTCGTCGCTGGAGGACGCGCTGCGGCGCGGTCTCGCGTTCTACGAGCTGTTCGACGTGCGGCCGGTGATGACGTTGACCGAGCGGGACGGCGTGGCCACGTTCACGCTGTCCGCGGCGGGGGTGGACGACCCGGACCGGTTCCTGGTCGAGTCGCTGCTGGTGCTGTGGCACCGGTTCTCGTCGTGGTTGATCGGGCGGCGGATACCGCTGCGCGGGGTGGACCTGGCGTACCCGGAGCCCGCGCACGGCGCGGAGTACCACCTGATCTTCGGCGCGCCGCTGCGGTTCTCCGCGCACGCGACGAGGTTGACGTTCGACGCGCGGTTCCTGCGGATGCCGGTGGTGCAGGACGAGGCCGCGTTACGGCGGTTCCTGCGCGACTCGCCCGCCGAGCTGCTGTCCCGGCGCGATTACGGCGCGGACGCGTCCAGCCAGGTGCGACGGATGCTCGGCAGCGGTGTGGTGGGGCTGGAGAACGTGGCCGCGCGGCTCGGGGTGAGCGCGCCGACGTTACGGCGCAAGCTCGCGGCCGAGGGAACGTCGTTCCGCGAGGTGCGGGAGCAGTTGCTGCGCGACCAGGCGGTGGCGAGCCTGGTGCGCGGCGGCGAGTCGGTGGAGGAGCTGGCGTTGCGACTGGGGTTCTCCGAGGCGAGTGCTTTTCACCGGGCGTTCAAGCGGTGGACGGGCAGCAGTCCTGGTATGTACCGGAGCGGATCTGTTAGCTGATCGGCTCGGTGGTCGATCGGACCGGAACTGCGGCCGAACGGCCGTGTCCGGCGAATCTCCAACACGGTGGACTGACATCGCGTAACTTCTCACCCACTCCGCGGGAGTCGCCGTGCCCCCACGCCCTCGCTCCTCCGCCCTGGTCGCGGCGCTGGTCTTCGCCCTCGTGCCACCGGCACCTGTGGCACACGCCCAGCCGCCACCCGTCGTCGACCTGCCGGGCGTCGCGGTCGCGCCCGCCGTCGACCCCGCCCGCCGCGTCGAGACCGCCCGCGCCACCCGCCCGGTCGCGCCGGGCGTGTTCCTGAGCTCGTTCGACTGGTACGAGCCCGGCGGCGCGGGCGGGTGGATCCGCGGTGACGCGCTCACCGTCGACCTGACCGCGGGCACCAGGGTCGACTACCTGCACCCCGGCCGGGTGGCCGCCGCCGAACCGCTGTCCGCGCAGGCCGACCGGACCCGCGCGGTCGCCGCCGTCAACGGCGACTTCTTCGACATCAACAACTCCAACGCGCCGCGCGGTGTCGGCGTCCAGGACGGCCGGACGGTCAAGTCGCCCGCCGCCGGGCACCGCCGCGCGGTCGGCCTCGACGCGGCCGGGGTCGGCCGGGTGATGGAGGTGTTCTTCGACGGGCGGATCACCCGTGCCGACGGCACCTCGATCCGGCTGGACCAGCTCAACAGCGCCGCCGTCGAGGCGGGTGGTGTCGGGCTGTTCGACCCGATGTGGGGCTCGTACAGCAGGGCGCGGGCGGTGCAGGGCGCGTCACGCGTGACCGAGGTCGTCGTGCGCGCCGGCGTGGTCGCCGAACTGCGCGACCGGGCGGGCGACGACCCGATCCCGGCCGACGGTCAGGTGCTCGTCGGTCGGGAGGCAGGGGCTGACGCGCTCGCCACGCTGGCCGTAGGGGAGCGGATCGCCGTGGAGCACACCACGAAGACCGGTGACGGCGGCGCGTTGCGTGCCGCGATCGGCGGGAACCAGTTGCTGATCAAGGACGGTGTGGTGGTCGCGCCCGACGACCCGCTGCACCCGCGCACGGCGGTCGGCTTCTCGGCCGACGGCAAGAAGATGTTCCTGCTGACCGTGGACGGCCGCCAGGGCGCGTACCTGCTCGGGCTCACCCTCAAGGACGTGGCCGCGATCCTGCTCGAACTGGGCGCGCACAACGCGCTCAACCTCGACGGCGGCGGCTCGTCGACGCTTTTGGCCCGCACGCCCGGCGCGGAGTCGGTGGTCGTGGAGAACACGCCGTCCGACGGCGGTGAGCGTCCCGTGCCCAACGGGCTGGCGCTGTACGCGCCTGCCGGCAGCGGGTCGTTGACCGGGTTCTGGGTGCGCACCGCGATCGACCCGCGGGGCGCGCCGGGCGCGGACACCGTGCCGGGTGGTCACCCGGAGCGGGTGTTCCCCGGCCTGACCCGGCGGCTGGTCGCCGACGGGCACGACGAGACCTACGGCCCGGCGCGCGACGACGCGCACCTGTGGCGGACGACGCGTGCCGACGTGGGGTGGGTCGATCGGGACGGCGTGTTCCGCGCTCATCGGCCGGGCACCACGAAGGCCGTGGCGCAGCGCGGTGGCGTGACCGGTGAGGTGGAGCTGACCGTGCTGGGCGCGTTGGCCGGGCTGTCCGCGACCACGAGCCGGCTGAGCCTGCCCGAGGTGGGCGGCGTCGGCGGGTTCGGGGTGGTGGGTCGGGACGGTGACGGGTTCACCGCGCCGGTCGAGCCCGCGGACCTGGCGTTGGAGTACGACCGCTCGGTGGTCGACATCGCAGCCGGGGCGGACGGTTCGCTCCGGATCACCGCGTTGCAGCCGGGTGCGACGACCGTCGTGGCGCGGGTCGGGTCGCACGTGGTGCGCGTGCCGGTGACGGTCGGGCTGGAGGAACGGCTGGTCGCCGGGTTCGACGACGGCGCGTCGTGGACGTTCGGCTCGGCCCGCGGCTCGGGTTCGGTGACGCCGGTCGCCGAGGGGCACACCGGTGCCGGGCTGCGGATGTCGTACGACTTCTCGAAGTCCACCGGCACCAGGACGGCCTACGCCAACCCGCCGCGGCCGATCGAGGTGGAGGGCCAGCCGTTGGCGCTGGGCGCGTGGGTGTACGGGCACGGTCGGGGCGAGTGGACCGCGTTCACCGTCACCGATTCGACCGGGGTCAGCCGGTCTTTGTACGGGCCGTACATCACCTGGACGGGGTGGCGGTACCTGGAGGTGCCGGTGCCGTCCGGGCTCGCGTTCCCCTTGCGGGTGAACAGGTTCTACACGATCGAGACCAAGGCGGACCGGCAGTACACCGGCGAGGTGATCGTGGACGACATCGTCGCCAAGGTGCCGCCGGCGGTGGAGCTGCCGGAGGCGGAGGAACCGGCGGACCGGTTCGTGGTGCGGGACGGCACGGTGGCCGATCGGCCGTGGCGGTTCGCGGTGATGTCCGACGCGCAGTTCGTGGCGCGCAACCCGGACAGCGACCTGGTGCGGTCGGCCCGGCGGACGTTGCGGGAGATCAAGGCGCAACGGCCCGACTTCGTCGTGATCAACGGCGATTTCGTGGACGAGGCGTCGCCCGCGGACCTGGCGTTGGCGCGCCGGGTGCTGACCGAGGAGCTGGGTGACGAGCTGCCTTGGTACTACGTGCCGGGCAACCACGAGATCATGGGACCGGGCACGATCGACAACTTCCGCCGCGAGTTCGGCGTCACCAACCGGGTCTTCGACCACAAGGGCACCCGGTTCGTGCTGCTGGACTCGTCCACCGGCACCGTGCGCGGCGGCGGGTTCGACCAGGCCGTGATGCTGCGCGACGCGTTGCGCGACCACGATCCGGTGAACTCGGTGGTGGTGCTGGAACACCACCCGACGCGCGACCCGACGCCGACCAAGGGCAGCCAGCTGTCCGACCGGCTGGAGGCCGACGTGGTCGAGGACTGGCTGGCCGACTTCCGGCGCACCACCGGCAAGGGCGCGGCGTTCATCGGCGCGCACGTGGGCCTGTTCCACGCCTCGCGGGTGGACGGCGTGCCGTACTTGATCAACGGCAACTCCGGCAAGGCACCCGCCGGCGAGGCCGGTCGGGGCGGCTTCACCGGCTGGACGATGCTGGGCGTAGACCCCCGCCGTGGTGCGGACGACTGGCTGGCCGCCGAAATCCGCCCGCACGTGGACACCCTGACCCTCGACGCGCCCACGGTCGTCCGCATGGGCACCCCCGCCCAGATCACCGCCACCCTCACCCAAGCCGCCCGCCAGGTCCCGGTGGCCCACCCCGTGACCGCGGACTGGTCCGGCTCCCTGAACCTGCACATCGGCCCGGCCCACGGCTTGCGCCCGTGGCACGTGGCGTGGCTCGACCCCACAACCGGCACCCTGAAAGCCCTACGCCCCGGCCAGCTCACGCTGGCCGTGACCGTGAACGGCGCAACCCAACGCACCACCCTCACCACAGCCCTCCCCACCTGGCCCCGAGCCACCGCCTAACCCCACGAAACCGCGCGTGTCCAACCCCCAGAACGCGCGTGTCCAACGTTCAGAACAGCCGTGTCCTACGTTCAGAACACCCGAGTTGAACGCTCGCGTCCGAGCGGGGGTGTTCTGAACGTTCAACTCGGGTGTTCTGAGTGTTGGACACGGCTGTTCTGAACGTTGGACACGCGGGGGGTGTTAGAAGGGGGTGCGGCGGGCGGCGCGGTCGCGTAGGGAGGCGGGTGGGCGGAAGCGTTCGCCGTAGGTGTCGGCGAGGTAGTCGGCGCGCTCCACGAACTCCGTCAGGCCGTAGGAGTTGATGAACTGGATCGTGCCGCCGCTCCACGGTGCGAAGCCGAAGCCGAAGATGCTGCCGACGTTGGCGTCACCGACCGACGTCAGCACGCCCTCGTCCAGGCACCGCACCGTCTCCAGCGACTGGATGAACAGCAACCGGTCCTCGACGTCCTTCTCCGTCACGCCCGCGTCAGGCCGCGCGTAGCGCGCCAAGCCCGGCCACAGGAACTTCTTGCCGCCCTCCGGGTACTCGTAGAACCCGGCCCCACCGGACTTGCCGGTACGGCCCTCCGCGACCAGCTCCTCCAGCACGCGAAAAGCCGGGTGGTCGGCCAGGGCACCGGAGGCGCTCGGGTCGTCGGCCAGCGTCTGATCGCGGATCTTCAGCTGCAGGGTGAGGGTGACCTCGTCCGACACCGCCAAGGGGCCGACGGCCATGCCCGCACGGCGCGCCACGTTCTCGATCAACGCCGGCGACACGCCCTCCGCCACCATCGACACGGCCTCGGTCACGTAAGTGCCGAACGTCCGCGACGTGTAGAAGCCGCGGCTGTCGTTCACCACGATCGGGGTCTTGCCGATCTGCAACACGTAGTCGAACGCCCGCGCCAACGTCTCGTCCGACGTCTGCGCACCGCGGATGATCTCCACCAACCGCATCTTCGGCACCGGCGAGAAGAAGTGCAGCCCGATGAACCGAGTCGAGTCGCCCACCGCCGACGCCAGCCCCGTGATCGGCAGCGTGGACGTGTTCGACGCGATCACCGCGTCCGGCAGCGCGAACGACTCCGCCGCCGGCAGCACCTTGTTCTTCAGCTCCCGGTTCTCGAACACCGCCTCGATGACCAGGTCGCAACCGGCCAGGTCGGCGTCGGAATCGGTCGGCGTGATGCCCGGCGTGTCACCGGCGCCGCGCCGGGCCGCCTCCAGCGTCACGTCCTTCAGCACCACCTCGATACCGGCCTTGGCACTGACCGACGCGATGCCCGCGCCCATCATGCCCGCGCCGAGCACACCGAGCTTGCTCACCTTCGACGCCGCCACCCCACCAGGCCGCGACCCGCCCGCACTGATCTCGTTCAGCTGGAACCAGAACGTGCTGATCATGTTCTTGGCGATCTGACCGGTGGCCAGCTCCACGAAGTACCGCGCCTCGACCCGCAACGCCGTGTCGAAGTCCACCAACGCGCCCTCGACGGCCGCCGCCAGGATCTTCTCCGGCGCCGGGTACGCGCCGTGCGTCTTCTTCCGCAGCACGGCGGGCGCGGCGGCCAGCAGCCCGTACAGGTTCGGGTCGCCGATCCGCACGTCCGGCACCGCGTACCCCGGCTTGTCCCACGGCTGCACGGGCGCCGGGTTGTCCTTGATCCACGCCCGCGCCTTGGCGATCAGCTCCTCGCGCGACGACGCCAGCGCGTGCACGAGCCCCGCCTGCAACGCCCGCGCCGGCCGCAGCTGCTTGCCCTCCATCAACAGCGGCAACGCGGGCTGCACGCCCAGCAGCCGCACCATCCGGGTCACGCCGCCACCGCCGGGCAGCAGGCCCAACGTCGCCTCGGGCAGCCCCAGCTTGATCCTGTCGTCGTCCAGCACCACCCGGTGGTGGCAGGCCAGCGCGATCTCGAACCCGCCGCCGAGCGCGCTGCCGTTGATCGCCGCGACCACCGGCTTGCCCAGCTGCTCCAACCGCCGCAGCTGCCCCTTGATGTCCTCCAGGTGCCCCAACGCCTCGGCGGCGTTCTCGGGCGTGATCTGGATCAGCAGGTTCAGGTCGCCACCCGCGAAGAACGTCTTCTTCGCCGACGTCAGCACCACACCGGTGATGTCGTCGCGCTCGGCCTCCAGCCGGGAGACAGCCTCGCCCATCGCCTCCTGGTACTCGGCGTTCATCACGTTCGCCGAGCCGGACATGTCCATCGTGAGGGTGACGACGCCCTCGTCGTCCCGCTCGAAGTGGATAGCCATCAGACCCTCTCGATGACCGTCGCGATGCCCATGCCGCCGCCCACGCACAGCGTGGCCAGACCCCGCCGCAGGTCCCGGCGCTCCAGCTCGTCGAGCAGGGTGCCCAGGATCATGCAGCCGGTCGCGCCCAGCGGGTGGCCCATCGCGATCGCGCCGCCGTTGACGTTGACCTTGTCGTCGGGCAGGTCCAGCTCCCGCTGGAACTTCAGCACCACCGACGAGAACGCCTCGTTGATCTCGAACAGGTCGATGTCCTCGACGCTCAGCCGCGCCTTGTCCAACGCCTTGCGCGCGGCAGGGGCCGGGCCGGTGAGCATGATCGTGGGCTCGGTGCCGACGACGGCGGTCGCGATGATCCGCGCGCGGGGCGTCAGGCCCAGCTCCTCGCCGATGCGGGCGTTGCCGATCAGCATCGCCGCCGCGCCGTCCACGATCTGCGACGAGTTGCCCGGCGTGTGGACGTGCTCGATGCGCTCCACGGTCGGGTACCGGTCGATGGCCACCGCGTCGAAGCCCAGGTCGCCGTGGAACGCGAAGCTCGGCTTGAGCTTGCCCAGGCCCTCCAGCGTGGTCTCCGGCCGGATCGCCTCGTCGTGGTCGAGCACGACCGCGCCGTTCTGGTCGACCACGGCCACCAGGGACCGGTCGAACCAGCCCTTGTCACGCGCCAGCGTCGCCCGCTGCTGCGAGCGCAACGCGTAGGCGTCCACGTCCTCGCGGCTGAACCCCTCCATCGTGGCGATGAGGTCCGCGCTCACGCCCTGCGGCACGAAGTTGACCTTCATGTTGGTCTCCGGGTCGGCCATCCACGCGCCGCCGTCCGAGCCCATCGGCACCCGCGACATCGACTCGACGCCGCCCGCCACCACCAGGTCCTCGAACCCGGACGCCACCTTGGCCGCGGCCAGGTTCACCGACTCCAGGCCGGACGCGCAGAACCGGTTGAGCTGCACGCCCGCGGGCCGCAGGTCCCAGCCGGCCGCGAGCACCGCCGTGCGGGCGATGTCCGAGCCCTGCTCGCCGACCGGTGACACGACGCCGAACACCACGTCGTCCACCGCCGAGGTGTCCAGGTCGTTGCGCCGCGCCAGCGCCGCGAGCACCCCGGAAGCCAGGGTGATCGGCTTGACGCTGTGCAGCGATCCGCGCTTTCCCCTGCCACGCGGTGTGCGCACCGCGTCGAAGATCAAGGCTTCGCTCATGTACTCAACGGTAGGCAGCCGGCCCGTGGTTGCCCATGACCGCGCGAGGTGACTTATTAGCTCAACAAGCGGTCCATGATCTCCCCGTTGCCGACGAACCCGAGCCGCGCGTAGAGCCGCCGCGCCGTCTCGTTGCCCTGGAACACGCGCAGCCGCACGAGCGTCCACCCGTGCTCCCGCGCCCACTCCAGCACGTCGGCCACCAGCGCCTCGCCGATGCCCTGCCGCCGGAACTCCGGCTTGACCCACATGGAGTAGAGGTACAACACGCCCAGGTGCTCTTCGTGGGGCACGCCGGCCACCAGCGCGACCGGTTCCGGCGCTTCCGCCACCACGTTCACCCCGTGGCCCGGCCGCAGCAGCTCACGCCACCGCGCCTCGTCGAACTCCCGCTCCACGGCCAACGCCGAGCCGAACGCCTCGGGATCGCTGCTCAGCGCCGTGAGCCGGATGTCGCGCCACGTCGCCCAGTCCGCGGGACCCAGCCTCCGGAGTTGCATATGACCAGTTTTACGCACCGCGAGGTCGCGACTTCCAGGCGACCGAGCCCGCGACGCCGGAGGCGGCGCCATCCAACACTGACAATTGCGCTCACTGGTGGCCGTCACGCTGGCGTACACGGTCATGGCGGACCGGCTCACCAGGTGGGAACGTCGGGGGTATGCCAACTCGCCGTTCCGCATGGATGACCGAGGACCTGGACCAGCTGCGCAAGCTGGCCCGGACGTTCTTCGAGAGGGAGTCGGTCCCCCACCACGAGCGCTGGGCCGCGCAGAAGCAGGTGGACCGGGACTTCTGGAACAAGGCCGGTGAACTGGGCCTGCTCTGCATGTCCATCCCCGAGGAGTACGGCGGTGGCGGCGGCACGTTCGCGCACGAGGCCGTGCTGCTGGAGGAGCAGGCGCGGTGCGGCGACAGCGCGTGGGGCAACAGCGTGCACAGCGGGATCGTCGCCCACTACATCAACTCCTACGGCACGGAGGAGCAGAAGCGGCGCTGGCTGCCGAAGATGGCCTCCGGCGAGTACGTCGGCGCGATCGCCATGTCCGAGCCCGGCGGCGGCTCGGACCTGCAGAACATCAAGACGCGGGCGCTGCGGCAGGGCGACGAGTACGTGCTGAACGGCTCGAAGACGTTCATCACCAACGGCGTGCAGGCCGACCTGGTGATCGTGGTGGCCAAGACCGACCCGAGCCAGGGCGCGACGGGCATCTCGCTGCTGGTCGTGGAGACCGCCTCGGCGCCCGGGTTCCGCCGCGGCCGGGTGCTGGACAAGATCGGGCTGAAGGGCCAGGACACCGCCGAACTGTTCTTCGACGACGTCCACGTGCCCGCGGCGAACCTGCTCGGCACCGGCGAGGGCCAGGGGTTCGTCCAGCTCATGCACCAGCTGCCGCAGGAACGGCTGATCATCGCGGTGGCGTCGGTGGCGGGCATCGAGACGGCGGTGGACCTCACCCTGGCCTACGTGAAGGACCGCACGGCGTTCGGGCGGGAGCTGATCAAGTTCCAGAACACCCGCTTCACCCTCGCCGAGTGCGCCACCGAGGCGCGCGTGACCAGGGCGTTCGTGGACGAGTGCGTGCTGGAGCACTTGGCGGGCAAGCTCGACGTGCCGACCGCGGCGATGGCGAAGTGGTGGGCCACCGAGCGGCTGTGCCGGGTGGTGGACGAGTGCGTCCAGCTGTTCGGCGGCTACGGCTACATGACCGAGTACCCCATCGCCCGTGCCTGGGCGGACGCGCGCGTGCAGAAGATCTACGGCGGGACGAACGAGATCATGAAGGAAATCATCGCGAGGTCGCTCTAGTGCCGGGGCCGCTGGCGGGGTTGAAGGTCGTCGAGCTGGCCGGGCTCGCGCCCGCGCCGTTCGGCTGCATGGTGCTGGCCGACCTGGGCGCGTCGGTGATCCGGGTGGACCGGATCGGCGGCCACACCGAAGTGCCCCTGCTGGGACGGGGGCGGCGTTCGATCGGCGTGGACGTCCGCCGATCCGAAGGTGCCGAGCTGGTGCTCCGCCTGGTCGCGGAGTCCGACGTGCTGATCGAGGGCTTCCGACCGGGCGTCACGGAACGGCTGGGCATCGGGCCCGCGCACTGCCTGGCCCGCAACCCGAGGCTGGTCTACGGGCGGATGACCGGGTGGGGTCAGGACGGGCCGTTGGCGGACCGCGCCGGGCACGACATCAACTACATCGCGGTCGCGGGGGCGCTGGAGCCGATCGGGCGGGCCGGCGCGCCGCCGATCGTGCCGCTGAACATCATCGGCGACTTCGGCGGGGGTGGGCTGCTGCTGGCGATGGGGGTGCTGGCGGCGCTGTACGAGCGGGAGCGGTCCGGGCGTGGGCAGGTGGTGGACGCGGCCATGGTCGACGGGGCCGCGTTGCTGACGACGTTCCTGCACGGGATGTCGTCGGTGGGCGCCTGGTCCGGTGGGCGCGGCACGAACCTGCTGGACGGCGGCGCGCCGTTCTACGACGTGTACGAGGCCGCGGACGGCCGGTTCGTCAGCATCGGGGCGCTGGAGGAGAAGTTCTACGCCGAGCTGCTGGCGGTGCTGGGGCTGGCCGACGCCGGGCTGCCGGCGCGGCACGACCCGGCGAACTGGCCGGAGCTGCGGGCCCGCATCGGCGCGGCGGTGGCCACCCGGACCCGGGACGAGTGGGCGGCGCTGGCCGAGGGCACGGACGCGTGCCTCGCGCCCGTGCTGGCGCCCGGTGAGGCGCCCGAGCACGCGCACAACGTGGAACGGGGGACGTTCGTCGAGGTCGACGGGGTGGCGCAGCCCGCCCCGGCGCCCCGGTTCGAGCGGACGCCCGCGTCCGTGCCGGGCCCGCCGCCCGTGGTCGGTGCGCACACGGTGGAGGTGTTGGCCGAGCTGGGGCTGGGGGAGGACGAGATCGCCGACCTGCGGGGGTCCGGAGTGATCGGCTGACCCGCGCCCGACCTACTGGCAAGTAAACCTGCGGTGATCAGAAAAAGGCGCAAAAAATCCACCTGAAGGGGTACAGGAAATGAGTGGCGGCCGCCATCGGCCTTTGTCACGCTCAGTGCGTGAGCCAGCGCAATCAGGTGAGGGGCTACGAGGAGCTGAGGGTGTCTGAAGACCTCGGTGTCCGTGCTGGGGGAGGGGCGAGTGGCCCGTACCTTGGTGATCGGCGGGACCGTGGGTCCCCTTGATCGTCCGATCGGGTGACAACCAGGGCGGCCCAGGCACGGTTGGGTGGCCGTCCATGCCGCCGGTCGAGCGATGACAGGGGGTTCCACGGTCATCATCCGGGTGAATGAGGGACCATGTCGGGTGACCCGACCGGAGCGGCATCAGGCCGCCCCTGCCCTGTGATACGGACGGAGACCGATCAGTGAACGTCAAGAAGGTGGTGACACTGGCGGCGGTCGCGCTGGTGCTGTTCCTCCTGATCACCCAGCCGAACGAGTCCGCCGACGGGGTGAGGACCGCGCTCGGGTGGCTCCAGTCCGGCGCCGAGTCGATCATCACCTTCGTCCGCAGCCTCTTCGCCTAGCGGACCCGACGAAGTCCGCTCAATGCGGTTACACCCGGTAGTTGCCAGCCGTCGGCGTTGCACCGTACGGGTGGAATGAGGGCTATAACGCCCTGGTAACAGGGTTTTTGACAAACCAGGGTCTAGCGGTTGTCGGTACCCGCTAATACGGTGCGTCGCATTGGCTGATCTTCGACCGACGAGGAGGCAGAATGGTCGAGGACTCCGGAGTCGACGAGCTGCTGAGGCAGTGGGCGGCTGAGCGCTCGGACGACGCCGAGCTGCAGGAGGTGAACCGGATCAAGGACGCGTGGCTCGCGGAGGCACCACCGTCCGCGCCGGGGATCCCCGTGCAGCGGGCGAATGGCGGACCGCGAGGCCTGGTGAAGGTCGAATCCGCGGATCCGGCGTACGTCGCGGCGATGCGGAAGCGGGCGCCCGAGGTGCCCGAGGCTCTGCTCGCCGCGGCCGCCAGCTACTGGCAGCTGGTGGGCGACCTGTCCGAGGCGGAGCAGTGGTGGGACGCGGGCATCAGCCCGTTGGACCAGCGGGCTCTGGACTACCGGGCGGCCGGGCTCACGCCCGCCGACCTCGGTCGTCGTCTCGGCCCGATGACGGTGCTCCAGCACCTGCGTCGGGGTAGCGCGGCGGCCTGGTGCGTGGCCAGGTTGCAGAGGCAACGCCGGGACGGCGTGGCCTGAGTCGGGACGAGTAGTCGGGCAACCGAGTCGGGGCGGGCTCCTGCGGTAGCGGAGCCCTCACCTTCGAGGGGTGGGCTCCCGTGCGGGGAGCCCAAGCCCTGGCGCAGTACTCTTGAAGGCGTGCAAGGCCTCTTCACTCCCCAGCGCCTGGCCGTCGGGGCCGTGTGCCTGGCGGCACTCGTCGTCTGCTGCGGCCTGGCCTACTGGCAGTGGGAGCGGTTCTCCGAGGCCGGTGGCACGTTCCAGAACCTGGGCTACGTCTTCCAGTGGCCGCTGTTCGGCCTCTTCCCGGCGTTCATGGTGTGGCGCATCCGCAGGCTGGACGCGCGACGCAAGGCCGAGGAAGCCGCCGAGGCCGCGGCTGCGGGCGCGCACGAGGCCGCGCCGGAGCCGGTGGCCGCGCCGTCGAAGCCGGTCGTTACCGTTGAGCCCGTCAGAGCACCCGCGCACGACGACGAGGACGACGAGCTCGCGGCCTACAACCGCATGCTCGCCCAACTCCACGCGCGGGACCAGCGGTGAGGCGAAGGTAGGGCGATGAGCGGCGCGTTGACCAGGTTCCGGTTCATGGCTTACGTGGTCGGCGTCGGCCTGCTGCTGCTCGTGGTCGCGATGATCGCCAAGTACGCGGGCGGCAACGAGGGCATGATGCAGGTCGTCGGCCCGATCCACGGTTTCCTGTACGCGGTGTACCTGGTGATCACCGTCGACCTGGCGCTCAAGGCCCGCTGGTCGATCAAGGGCACCGCCCTGGTGCTGCTCGCGGGCACCATCCCGTTCGTGTCGTTCTACGCCGAGCGCCGGGTGGTCGAGAGCGTCCGGGCCGAGAAGAGCCTGTGACCAGGCTTGACCCCGTCCCCGGGCACGCCTAGCGTCTGGCGGTACCAACTGAACACGGCCGTCGATGTCGCGCGGGAGAGTCCTCAGCACCGCCTGGGGCGCCGAAGGAGCAACTCCTCCCCGGAATCTCTCAGGCACAGCTACCGCCCGACGAAGGCAACTCTGGAAAGCAGGCGTGTTCGCGGCGCCTCGCCCACGGTGCAAGCCGCCCTCATCCGGCGGCGAAGCTCTCAGGCTCATGAACAGAGGGGGAGGCTCACTCGACGAGGAGTCTCCGATGGACCGTGTCATCCTTCGTACGCTTCCGCCGACCCGACCGGTCGGCGCTACCGGCATGTCCGCACCCAGGGAGGACCCCGCCTGATGGAAAGCCGCCGCACGCCCCTGCACGCCGAGCACGAGGCGCTGGGCGCCATGTTCACCGATTTCGCGGGCTGGCGGATGCCGCTGCGCTACGACAGCGAGCTGGCCGAGCACCACGCGGTGCGCACCTCGGCGGGCCTGTTCGACCTGACCCACATGGGTGAGATCGTGCTCACCGGCCCCGAGGCGGGCGCCGCGCTGGACCACGCCCTGGTCGGCCACGCGTCCGCGATCGGCGTCGGCCGCGCCCGCTACACGATGATCTGCGAGGCCGACGGCGGTGTGATCGACGACCTGATCGTCTACCGCACCGGTGAACTGGAGTACCTGGTCGTCGCGAACGCCTCCAACGCCGCCGTCGTGCACGAGGCGCTGGTGGCGCGGGCGAAGGGCTTCGACACGACCGTCGCGGACAAGTCGACCGACTACGCGCTGCTCGCCGTGCAGGGCCCGAAGGCCACCGCGATCCTCGAAGGCCTCACGCCCACCGACCTGGCCACGGTGAAGTACTACGCGTCGTACCCGACCGAGGTGGCCGGCAAGGCGGTGCTGCTCGCCCGCACCGGCTACACCGGTGAGGACGGCTTCGAGCTGTTCGTCGCGCCGGACGACGCCGCGCACGTCTGGCAGGCCCTGCTGGCGGCCGGCGCGCCGCACGACCTCAAGCCCGCCGGCCTGGGCTGCCGCGACACGTTGCGGCTGGAGGCGGGCATGCCGCTGTACGGCAACGAGCTGGGCCGCGACAGCACGCCGTTCCACGCCAACCTCGGCCGGGTGGTGAAGCTCGACAAGCCGGGCGACTTCATCGGCCGCGACGCCCTGGCCGCCGTCGCCGAACAGGGGCCGGACCGCAAGCTGGTCGGCCTGAAGACCGCCTCACGCCGCGCGCCCCGGCACGGGTACCCGGTGCTGGACGCGACGGGCAACGTCATCGGCGAGGTCACCAGCGGTGCCCTGTCGCCGACCCTGGGGTACTCGGTGGCGATGGCGTACGTCGCCGTCGGCAACACCGAGCCCGGCACCGAGCTGTCGGTGGACGTCCGCGGCAAGCGCGAGCCGGTCGAAGTCGTCGCACTGCCCTTCTACAAGCGCTCTTCGTAAGGGAGACCCACACATGTCCGAGCACTTCAACACCTCCCTCGCGGAGTTCGACCCGGAGGTCGCGGACGCCGTGGCCGCCGAGTTGCGCCGGCAGCAGAGCACGCTGGAGATGATCGCCTCGGAGAACTTCACGCCGGTGTCGGTGCTCCAGGCGCAGGGGTCGGTGCTGACCAACAAGTACGCCGAGGGCTACCCCGGCCGCCGCTACTACGGCGGCTGCGAGAACGTCGACGTGATCGAGCGGCTGGCGATCCAGCGGGTCAAGGACCTGTTCGGCGCCGGTTTCGCCAACGTGCAGCCGCACTCGGGCGCGCAGGCCAACGCGTGCGCGATGTTCGCCCTGCTCCAGCCGGGCGACACGATCCTGGGCCTGGACCTGGCGCACGGCGGGCACCTCACGCACGGCATGCGGATCAACTTCTCCGGCAAGCTCTACAACGTGGTGCCCTACCACGTCTCGGAGGAAGACGGCCGGGTCGACATGGCCGAGGTCGAGCGGCTGACGCTGGAACACCAGCCGAAGCTGATCGTGGCGGGCTGGTCGGCCTACCCGCGTCAGCTCGACTTCGCCGAGTTCCGCCGCATCGCCGACTCGGTGGGCGCCTACCTGATGGTCGACATGGCGCACTTCGCCGGTCTGGTGGCGGCCGGGCTGCACCCGAGCCCGGTGCCGCACGCGCACGTCGTGACCACGACCACGCACAAGACCCTCGGCGGTCCGCGCGGCGGTGTGATCCTCACCAACGAGGCCGACCTGGCGAAGAAGATCAACTCTGCGGTGTTCCCCGGCCAGCAGGGCGGCCCGCTGGAGCACGTGATCGCGGGCAAGGCGGTGGCGTTCAAGCACGCCGCGTCACCGGAGTTCGCCGACCGGCAGCGGCGCACGGTCGAGGGCGCGAAGATCCTCGCCGACCGACTGTCCCAGCCGGACGCCGCGGCGGTGGGGGTGAAGGTGCTCACCGGCGGCACGGACGTGCACCTGGTGCTGGTCGACCTGGTGGCGTCCGAATTGGACGGCAAGCAGGCCGAGGACCGGTTGCACGAGGTGGGGATCACGGTCAACCGCAACGCGGTGCCGAACGACCCGCGTCCGCCGATGGTGACCTCCGGCCTGCGCATCGGCACGCCGGCGCTGGCCACGCGCGGGTTCGGTGCGGCGGACTTCACCGAGGTGGCGGACGTCATCGCGGCGGCGTTGCAGGCGTCGCCGGACCTGGCGGAGCTGCGGGCGCGGGTCGAGGTGCTGGCCGCCAAGCACCCGCTGTACCCCACGCTGTGAACGACGACACGGAATAGCGGCCCACTGCACAACGCCCAAATCCCCCGGCCAACCCCAGGCCGGGGGATCAGGGCATTCCACAGTGGACTACGACTTGGCCGGCGGCGCCGGCGGCACGGTCACCCCCGCGGGCAGGCACTCCACGTTGCGCTTGCCGTTGGGCTGCACCACGAACCAGGTGTTGCCGACACCCTGGCCCTTCCACTGGCCCGGCGCCTCGTCCTTCGAGTAGGTGTAGAGCGGCCAGCCGTCCAGGGTGACCTGCTCGGTGCCATCGGCCCGCTTCACCGTCGAAACGAGCGCCGGGTCCACGCCCTGCAACTGCGGCGCGCCGTTGGACAACACGGGCGGCCACGTCACGGCGCACTGACCCTCGCAGTTGGACTTCGCCGGGTCCGGCGTGTCCTTGTCGAACCGGTACAGCGTCCGGCCGTCGCCATCCTGCACGACGTCGCCCATCTTCGGCACGCTCTTGCCCACCAGCGTCACCTGGGGACCGGACGGCGCCGGCGCCGCCTGGCCCTCCGGCGCTTCGGCGGCGGGCACCTCGACCGGGGCGTCCTCGACGGGCGCCGCTGCTTCTTCGCTGGTCGGAGGGGCCAAGGGCTCCTGGACGTCTCCGTAGTCGCCCTGGGCCGCGGCCCCCACCTGCTCGGTCTGCGCGACCGTCTTGCCCTGCAGGCCGGTGGCGTTGGATGTCCACATGACCAGCGCGAGCACGGCTGCCATGCCGCCCGCGACGGCGATGGCGATTCGGTTTCGTCGGATCACACTCACTCCTCCTTGGTCCGTCTGTCGCTCCACCGACAACTACGGCCCTCCTGGCGGTGCGGTTCAGGTCGGCTCAAAGACGTGAACCAAGACAGGGGTGGGTCGCGACCCCCGTAGGGTGTCCGGGTGGGCAACGAGATCTCCTTCCCGCGCCAGCACGCGCGCACCCAGCGGTTCACCCTCGGCGCGCCGAGGACCTTCACCGCGGCACCGGACGGCGCCAAGGTGTACTTCCTCCGCACCGCCACGGCCACGAGCCGGGCCAACGGCCTGTGGGCGTTCGACACCGCCACCCGGACCGAGACGCTGCTGGCCGACCCGAGCACCCTGCTGACCGACCCCGAGGACCTGTCCCCGGAGGAGAGGGCGCGCCGCGAGCGCACCCGTGAGTCGGCGGCGGGCATCGTCGGCTACTCCACCGACAGTGACGTGCGGCAGGCGGCGTTCGCGTTGTCCGGCAGGTTGTTCGTGGTCGAACTCGCCGGCGGCGCGGTGCGGGAGCTGCCGGTGACGGGTGCGGTGATCGATCCGCGCCTGGACCCGACCGGCCGCAAGGTCGGTTACGTGGCGGACGGCGCGCTGCACGTCGTGGACCTGGAGACCGGCGCGGACCGGGTGGTCGCCTCACCGGACGGGCCGGACGTCACCTGGGGTCTGGCGGAGTTCATCGCGGCCGAGGAGATGAGCCGCTTCCGGGGGTACTGGTTCTCCCCGGACGGCGAGCACGTGCTGGCGGCCCGGGTGGACAACGCGCCGGTGCCGCGCTGGCACATCGCCGACCCGGCGAACCCCGGCACGCCCGCCGCCGAGATCGCGTACCCGGCCGCGGGCGAGGCCAACGCCGTGGTCGGGGTGGCGGTCTTCGGCGCCGGTCGGGTGGACGTGGCGTGGGACCACGACGCGTTCCCGTACCTGAGCGCGGTGTCGTGGTCTTCGCACGGCAAGCCGCTGCTCCAAGTCCAGTCCCGCGACCAGCGCCGCGTGCAGGTGCTGGCGGTGGACGTCGAGACCGGCGCGGCCGACGTGGTGGCCGACGACACCGACCCGCACTGGCTGGAGATCGTCCCCGGGACGCCGGCCTGGACGCCGGACGGCGAACTGCTGCGCGTGCTGCCGATCGGTGACGCGAACCGGCTCGTCGTCGGCGACCGCGCGTGGACCCCGGACGGCTTCCAGGTGCGGTCGGTGGTGGACGTGGCCGAGGACGGCGTCCTGGTCACCGCGTCCACCGACGACCCGACCCAGACGCACGTCTTCCTGGTGACGGGGGACAACATCACCCGACTGTCCACAGAGGACGGTGTGCACGGCGCGACCCGCGCGGGCGGCGTGCTGGTGCTGGCCCGTTCGTCGATGGACCACTTCGGGCCGAAGGTGACGGTGTCCACCGGCGGTGAGATCGGCACGTTCGCCGAAACCCCGGTGCTCACGCCGGAAGTACGGCTGATGACCGTCGGCGACCGCGACCTGCGGGCCGCGCTGCTGTTCCCGCGCGACCACGTGCCGGGCGTGAAGCTGCCGGTGCTGCTGGACCCGTACGGCGGCCCGCACGCGCAGCGCGTGATCTCGGCGCGCAACGCCTACCTGACGTCGCAGTGGCTGGCCGACCAGGGCTTCGCGGTCCTGGTGGTGGACGGTCGCGGCACGCCCGGTCGTGGTCCGGCGTGGGAGCGGGAGATCGCGTTCGACTTCGCCGGCGCCACCCTCGACGACCAGGTCGACGCCCTGCACGCGGTCGCCGCGCAGGAACCCGACCTCGACCTCACCAGGGTGGGCATCCGCGGTTGGTCCTACGGCGGCTACCTGGCGGCGTTGGCCGTCTTGCGCCGTCCGGACGTGTTCCACGCGGGCATCGCCGGCGCGCCGGTCACCGACTGGCGGCTCTACGACACCCACTACACCGAGCGCTACCTCGGCCACCCGGCCGACCAGCCCGACGTCTACGACTCGAACTCGCTCATCGCCGACGCCCCGAAGCTGGAGCGCCCGCTGATGATCGTGCACGGCCTGGCGGACGACAACGTGGTGGCCGCCCACACCCTGCGCCTCTCATCGGCGCTCCTCGCCGCAGGCCGCCCCCACACCGTCCTACCGCTCTCCGGCGTGACCCACATGACCCCCCAGGAGCAGGTGGCCGAAAACCTCCTCCTGCTCCAGGTCGACTTCCTCCACCGCGCCCTCGCCTAACCCCCACCCCCGCGTGTCCAACGCCCAGAACACGCGTGTCCAACGTTCGGAACACGCGTGTCCAACGTTCGGAACACGCGTGTCCAACGTTCAGAACGCGCGTGTCCAACGTTCAGAACACCCGAGTTGAACGCTCAGAACACGCAGCGGGGCCGTCCTGCCCGGAGGTAGGACGGCCCCGATCAAGCGGATCTCAGGCCGGCGAGTGGCGCACCAGGTACGGCGGGATCGAGTTGCCGACCAAGGCCAGGTCGTCGATCGTCTCCGGCTGGTAGCCGCACTCCGGCAGCCGTTCGACCATCAACGCGGTCGGGTCGGCCACCTCGTCGGCGCGCCCGAACAGGTAGGCCCACTCGTGCTCGTCCGAGCCGTAGTAAGCCACCGTGCCGAACACCTCGTTGAACCGCTGCCACATGCGGATCAGCGTGGTGTTGCGCCACATCGTCTGGCAGCCCGCCTGGGACACCACGACGCCACCCGGCGTGAGCAGCGCCTTGCACAGGGCCAGGAACTCCGCGCCGTACAGGCGGTTGTGCTGCGCCTCCTCCTCGCGCTCGTCCGGCAGGTCCACCAGGACGATGTCGTAACGCTCGGAGGTGGTGCGGATGTACTCGTAACCGTCGATGTACTGGACGCGGATCGCGCCCTCGCCCTTCTCGGCGAGCGCCAACTCCTCCACCGTGTACCCGTAAGGCAGGTGCTCGGCGCACAGCCGCACGGCCTGCGCGTCGATGTCGATGTGGTCGACCACCGAAGCGCCCGCCGCCACCGCCATCTGGCACACCACGCCCTCCGAGGACCCGATGACCAGCACCCGGTCGACGCGGTCGGCGAGCAGCAGCGCCGGCGCCATCAGGGCCTCGTGGTAGGTCAACTGGCTGAACTCGGTGCTCTGCCGGTCGTCGTCGCAGAACAGCGACAACCCTTGTGCGGTACGGGCGATCACCAGGTGCTGGAACTCGGTCCGGGTGTCGACCACGACCTCGGACACGTCCCAGTGCCTGGTCATACCGGCCGCGAGCGGTTCGCGGATCAAGACGCCTTCTCCTCACCGATGAACGCGGGGACGCGGTGGCCCCGGCTGACCATGTCCGTCCGTGCCGACGCAGCTCCCAGCGCTTGGGCCAGCAACTGCACCGCGAGCGCGGGCTTGGCGCGCGTGCCGCAGGTGAACACGTCCACGAACACCGCTCCGACTTCCGGATAGGTGTGGATGGACGCGTGCGACTCCGACAACAGGGCCAGCACGGTGACCCCTTGCGGCTCGAACTGCTTGGAGACCACCTCCAACACCGTGGCATCAGCCTGGGTGAGCGCTTCACCGAGCGCGTGTCGCAGGAACTGTTCGTCGTCCAACAGTTCTGGGCTCACGCCTTCGAGCTCGGCGAGCACGTGCTGTCCTGCGAACAAGCCCACGGGCTCGGTTTCGCACGGGAGTTCGGACATCAATCACTCCAAACATCTTCAGGAGGTGCACTGCAACGGACAACCGGGGGCGCGCTCATCGCACGCAGTGGGTGGCCAGCGGCGGGAAGCCGTTGAACGCCACCGACGAATAGCTGGCCGTGTAGGCGCCCGCGCCGATCAGGTCGACGTAGTCGCCCGCGCGCAACTCCAACGGCAACTCGTAGCACGTTTTCTGGTACAGGACGTCGTCCGCGTCGCACGTCGGACCGGCCAGCACCACCGGGCCGACCGGCACCCCGCCGAACGGCGCACCGTCCCGGCTCGGCACCAGCGGGTACGCGATCGCCTCGCCCTCGGTCTCGGCCAGGCCGCCGTAGCGGCCGATGTCGAGGAACACCCAGCGGCGTTCGTCCGAATAGGACTTCCGCGACACCAGCACCACTTCGGAGCGGATCACGCCTGCCTCAGCCACGATAGCGCGTCCGGGCTCGATCATCACCTCGGGCGCACGGCAGCCGTCCGGGAGGGCGCCGAAGTGACGGGTGATCGACGCGGTGATGGCCGCGGCGTACTCGGCCAACGGCGGCGGCTGCGTCAGGTAGCCCGCGGGCAGGCCGCCACCCAGGTTGACCGTGGTCAGCGAAAGCCCTTCGGCGTGCAGCTTCGCGGTGATCACCGCGGCGTCGGCGATCGCGCCGTCCCAGCCGCTCGGGTCCAGTTGCTGCGACCCGGCGTGGAATGCCACACCCAGCGGAACCAGACCGAGTTCGGCGGCCGACCGCAGGAGATCCGTCGCCATTTCGGGCGAACAGCCGAACTTCTTGCCGAACGGGTAGGTGGAACCCTTGCTGTTGACCAGAATCCGCAGCAGCACCGACGCGCCGGGCGCGTGCTCGGCGAGCGCGCGCACGTCCTGTTCGCTGTCGGACACGAACAGTCGCACCCCACGCCCGTAGGCGTAGGCGATGTCCCGCGCTTTCTTGATCGGGTTGCTGTACGAGATCGCCTCCGGCGCGGCGCCGCGCTCCAGGCACAGGTCGATCTCGGCGGGGCTGGCCACGTCGAAGCAGGCGCCCTCGGCGGCCAGCAGTCCGACCACTTCGGGCGTGGGGTTCGCCTTCACCGCGTAGAAGATGCCCACCTGCGGCAGTGCCGCGCGGATGGCGTGGAACCGGTCGCGCACGGTCGGCAGGTCGATGACCAGACAGGGGGTGTCCGGTTGCTCATGGTCCAGGAAACGACGGATACGAGCTGTTGCCTCGCGAAGCCGTTGGTCGGCAAAGCTCTTCGTCATCTCGCTAGGGGTCCCCCTCCGCAACCGTGAACAGGCACGGTCTGACCGTCATCAGGCACGGCGGTCCACTCTAGGCGGTGAAGGCGAAAAATGCGCTATCAGCCGGCGAACTTGTGACGCAGCTCCACGACGGTGATGTCCGGCGCCGCGCCGACGCGCACCGGCGGACCCCAGAACCCGACGCCGTTGGTGGTGTAGACCTGGGTGCCGTCGACGGTCTCCAGCCCGCTGCGCACCGGCTGCTGCAAGCCGACCGCGAGGTGGAACGGGAACATCTGGCCGCCGTGCGTGTGCCCGGACAGTTGCAGGTCCACACCGTGCTTGGCGGCCTCGCGGACCTGCACCGGCTGGTGCGCCATCAACACCACCGGCGTCGACGTGTCGCGGCCGTCGAGCGCGCGGGCGTAATCGGGACCGTCCTCGAAGTCCGCACCGGTGACGTCGGTGACGCCCGCCAGGTCGAACGACGCGCCGGCCCGTTCGATCGTCAGCCGCTCGTTGCGCAGCGGGTTGACGCCGAGCCGCTCCAGCTCCGCCAACCACGGCTCGGCGCCCGAGTAGTACTCGTGGTTGCCGGTGACGAAGAAACTGCCGTGCGTGCTCACCAGATCGCGCAGCGGAGCCGCCGCTTCACCCAGCTCGGCCACCGTGCCGTCGACCAGGTCGCCCACGATCGCCACCAGGTCCACCTGCTGGCCGTTGATCATCCGCACGATCCGCTCGGTGTGCGCGCGGCCGAGCAGCGGCCCGAGGTGGATGTCGCTCACCACCGCGATCCGGTAGCCGGACAGCCGCTGGTCGAGCTTGCCCAGCGTCACTGGCACCCGCTTGAGCACCGGGTCGCCCAACGCCTGCGTGGCGCCGTGGGTGACGACGCCCGCCGTGGCCACGCCGCCCGCGACGGCGAGCGACCGTGCGATGAACAACCGTCGGCTCGGGTCCACCGGCTGCGCTTCGGGTGCCGGCGTGGCCTCGGGCGTCTCCACCGCCGCGTCCGGCGCGCCCACCGCGACCGGCACCTCGTGCCTGCGCGCCGAGCGGACCAGCAGCAGCCGCGGGATCTCCAGCACACCCAGGATCAACGCGAAGTAGAACGCGCCCGCCAGCCAGATGAACCCCGACCACGCCACCGCGTCGCCGAGCCGCGACCCCAGCCTGCTCACCGACAGGGCGGCCATCACCAACAGGTAGAGGAACAGCACCACCGCCGTGCCGATCCGACGGCCGCGACCGGGGCCGGTCGTGTCCCGGACGGCCCGCTTCCAGATGTAGTAGTGGGCCGCGCCCATCACGACGGCGAACAGCACGAAGAAGAACAAGCGGGGCCTCCCAGGTGGTGGTGACACCAGTTTCCACGAATCTCGAAACAGCCGTGCAACCCCCTGGGCCCCACCCCGTTGCCGAACGGGCAGACCGACCGGATCGCGACCAGCGGGCCGCGGGCGGACAAGGGCGTCGCGGTGCTCAACAACCTGGTGTCGTCGTTGCCGACCGGGGTGAAGGCCGAGGACAAGACCCGGATCGGCTTCGAGGACTACGGGCCGATGACGCGCACCCAGTCGCAGTTCTCCGAGTACGCCGCCGGTGATCTGGAGGTCTGGGAGTACATGGCCTACGCGGCGGTGGTGCGCGCCGGCGCGCCGGGCGTCGGGGAGCTGTGGATCCAGGTCGAGACCAAGGGCAACACGCAGGTCAAGGGTCTGCCGGGCTGCGGGTCGGCGATCAGCCGGCCGTACCCGGTGACCGGTGACGGTCGGTGCGACGTGGTCGACGCCGGCGGCAAGGAGGTCGCCGTCGTCACGGCGAACAGCGCGGAGGACGGCATGGAACAGGCCGCCTTCTTCCGGCACGAGGACGGCACCCTGGTGATCGTGGCCCAGTCCAGGGAGTACCCGAACTCCGGCCACCCGGCGTTGGCCGAACTGCCGCTGACGCCGCAGCAACTCGCGGCGATCGCCGGGGACCCGAAGTTCCACCTGGACTGAGTCGGGGAGGGACGGGGAGGCCGGGCAGCTGTTGCCCGGCCTCTTCGGTTTCGCCGGCCTCTCAGCCTTGTTCGATCCGGGGTACTCCATTCGGGTGTTCGTGCAGGTACCGTGCTGTGTGCCATGCGGACCCTGCTGATCGACAACTACGACTCGTTCACCTTCAACCTCTTCCAGTACCTGGCCGAGGTGAACGGGCGCGAGCCGGTCGTCATCACCAACGACGACCCGCGGTTCCGGCTGGCCGACCTGCGGCGGTTCGACAACGTGGTGATCTCGCCGGGACCGGGTCGGCCGCAGAACGCGGCCGACTTCGGCCTGTGCCGGGCGGTGATCGAGCAGGCCGAGATCCCGCTGCTCGGGGTGTGCCTGGGCCACCAGGGGCTGTGCCTGGCGCACGGCGCGTCGGTGGGGCTGGTCCCGCCCCGGCACGGGGTGGTGGACCTGGTGCGGCACACCGGGGTGGACGTGTTCGCCGGCCTGCCGTCGCCGCTGCCCGTGGTGCGGTACCACTCGCTGGCCGTGTCCGACCTGCCCCCGTCGCTGGAGCCGATCGCGTGGACGGCTTCGGACGACGTGCTGATGGGCGTGCGGCACCGGTCGCGGCCCGCCTGGGGCGTGCAGTTCCACCCCGAGTCGGTGTGCACGTCGCACGGCCACCAGCTGCTGGCCAACTTCCGCGACCTGACCGACGCGGCCGCCGCCGTGACCTCGGTCCCCCCGCTCCCGGTGCCCGCTGCCGTTCCCCCCGCTCGTGAGGTGCTGGTGCGGCGCGTGGACGTGCACCCGTCACCCGAGGACGTGTACGCGGCCCTGTACGGGGCGTCCCGTGACGCGTTCTGGCTGGACAGCAGCCTCGTCGGTGAACGGGGCCGGTTCTCCGTGATGGGGGACGCCGGCGGGCCGCTGGCGCGCGTGGCCACGTACGACGTGTGGGCCGGCGAGGTGACGGTGGACGGGGTGACGCACCCCGGACCGTTCTTCGACTGGCTGGAGGCCGACCTGGCGGCGTGGCGGGTGGCACCGCCGGAGGTGCCGTTCGAGTTCGCGCTCGGCTGGGTCGGTTACCTCGGGTACGAGCTGAAGGCCGAATGCGGCGGGGTGGCGGCACACCGTTCGGAGCAGCCCGACGCGGCATTCGTGTTCGCCGACCGGGCCCTGGTTTTCGACCACCTTTCCCGGTGCGTCTACCTGTTGGCGTTGTCCGACGACGACGGCTGGTTGGGCCGAACGGCCGAATTCCTGCGCGATTTCACCGCGCCACCCGTAGCCCCACCCACACCGGCCCGCGCGGACTTCGTGCGGTCGCGGCACAGCCGTGCGCACTACCTGAAGCTGGTGGCGGCTTGTCAGGAGGCCATCACGGCGGGCGAGAGCTATGAGGTGTGCCTGACGAACACGGTGACGTGGCGCGGCGCGGTCGATCCCTGGGACGCCTACCGGTTCCTGCGCGCGGAAAGCCCGGCGCCGTTCGGGGCGTTGCTCCGTTTCGGTGCGCTCCGCGTGCTCAGCACTTCACCCGAGCGGTTCATCCGGGTCGACCGACAGGGCGTCGTCGAATCCGAGCCAATCAAGGGGACACGACCCCGCGGTGCGACCGCCGCCGAGGACGAGGCTTTGCGCACGGCCTTGGCCACCAGCGCGAAGGACCGCGCCGAGAACCTCATGATCGTGGACTTGGTCCGCAATGATCTGGGCCATTGCGCGGAAGTCGGCAGCGTCGAGGTGCCCAGGATCTTCGAGGTGGAGAGCTACGCGACAGTGCACCAGCTCGTCAGCACCGTTCGGGCCCGACTGCGTTCCGGTAGTTCCGCCGCACGCGTGGTTAGGGCGGCGTTCCCGGGCGGGTCCATGACGGGTGCGCCCAAGATCCGGACAATGCAGATCATCGACGGGCTGGAAGCCGGGCCCAGGGGTGTCTACTCCGGGGCGCTCGGTTACTTCTCCCTGTCCGGAACGGCCGACTTCAGCATCGTCATCAGGACGCTGGTGGTGGACCGGGACAAGGTGAGTTTCGGGGTGGGGGGCGCGGTCATCGCGCTGTCCGACCCCGAGGAGGAATTCGAGGAGACCGCGGTCAAGGCGACTGCCCTGCTCAGGCTGCTCGGCGTCGACTTCCCAGGTCGCACCACCGTGGTCTGACCTGCGGTTTTCCCCTGCGGTAGGTGAGGTCCACCGCAGGGGAAAACGACTCGCGTCAGGAAGCGTGCGCTTCCTGGAACTGCACGACCAGGCCCTGGGGAATGCGGCCGCGGTCGGAGATCTGGTGGCCCTGCTCGCGCGCCCAGTCCCGAATGCGCTGGGCCTGGGCCTTGTCGCCTGCCTTTACCGTGCTCTTACCGGTGCCCTTGCGCTGCTTGCGGCCACCAGCCCGGCGCGCCTTGGCGACGAAGTCGGCCAGGGACTCGCGGAGCTTGTCCGCATTGTCCTTGGAGAGGTCGATGGAGTACTCCACACCGTCCAGCGCGAAGGTCACGGTCTCGGCGGCTTCGCTGCCGTCGAGGTCGTCGATGAGTTGGACGACGGTCTGCTGTGCCACTGTTCCTCCGTGTGTGCTCGCATAGCGCGTGCTGCCCTCGACTTGTTCTGCGCCACACGCTTGGTTCGACACCATAGTGCACGAGAGGAATATCGCCTAACCTTTCGCGATGAAAATGTGACTGATGCCCCCGGACGGGTCATTTCCCGCCCTAAACCGCACCGGCTGAAATGGGAGGTCCCGAAGCCGTCACCCCGTGGTGCCGGTCACACCCGGTCGAGTGGCCTATCCTGGAGTCGGATACCCGCCCAGGGTAGGGAAGGTCGGGAGCGATGCACGGTTACACGGCGGACAAGGACGCGTACCTCAAGCGATTGCGCCGCATCGAGGGGCAGGTCCGCGGCCTCCAGCGGATGGTGGAGAACGACGACTACTGCATCGACGTGCTGACCCAGATCTCCGCGGCCACCAAGGCGCTGCAGGCGGTCTCCCTGGGTCTGCTCGACGAGCACCTGAAGCACTGCGTGGCACAGGCCGTGGCCGAAGGAGGCGAGGTAGCCGACGAGAAGATCGCCGAAGCCTCCGCCGCAATCGGCCGCCTGGTCCGCTCCTGACCCCCACGCGCCCGGCCGCCGTCCCCCGAACCAGGGGACCCACACGGCGGCCGGGCAACCTGATCCAGTAGAGTGCTCCCGCCGGCCCCCGTAGCCCAATCGGCAGAGGCAGCGGACTCAAAATCCGTCCAGTGTGCGTTCGAGTCGCACCGGGGGCACATCGCGATTCATCCAACTCGGCCCCTGACCGGTGCTCTTCCGGTCGGGGGCCGAACTCGTTACCGCCTTGCCGGCTCGTCGGGTGCCGGACCCGGTGCGCGTTGTCGCCGGTGAACTGACGGCGTACCGTATCCCTTCGGATACGTCACTGAGGGGTGGCAATGGCGGATATGGCGGAGATGCTTGTCCGGGCGAGGCGCGCTGCGGGGCTCAGTCAAGAGGAACTCGCACGTCGAGCAGGTACTTCGCGGCCGACGCTGTCCGCATATGAACACGGACGGAAGTCGCCTACGGCGGACACGTTGGGGCGGTTGTTGGCTGAAGCGGGTCACGAGCTGGCGGTCGTGCCCGTGCCGCGGGTGGTCGAGCACGTGACCTCGCGTGGTCGTGCGGTCTTCACGTTGAGCGAGCTTCCTCGGCTTCCGGTGGATCGGGCTTTTTCCGCCGTGACCCTGCCTGTCCACTTGAACTGGTCTGCGCCGGGGCGGCGGTTCAACCTGGCCAACCGGTCCGAACGGGCGCGCGTCTACGAGATCGTGCTTCGCGAGGGTGGTCCGGAGGACGTGATCACATACGTGGACGGTGCTCTGCTCGTCGACTTGTGGGACGAACTCGTCCTTCCTCGTGACATCCGAGCCGCTTGGTCGTCGGTTGTCGGTCGTGTCGCGGCAGAGGCCGCGTAATGCCTGACGAGTCGTCACCGGAGGGCTTGACCGACTTCCAGGTGGAGGTGGCCAGGCTGTTCTTCGGTCTGGTGGAGAGCGAGGGGTTCCTGCTCGCCGGAGGTGCGGCACTGGTGGCTCAAGCCTTGACCGACCGGCCCACGCAGCACTTGGGCTTCTTCGCAGGCCCCGACAGCGGAAATGTTGTCGCCACTCGTGACGCCTTCGAAACGGCTGCGCAAGAGCGGGGCTGGTCTGTGCGGCGAGTGCGGGACGGGGTGACGTTCTGCCGGCTGGTGGTTTCCGGGCCGGATTCGCTCGTGGTCGACCTGGCTCTGGACACACCTCCCAGCAGGCCTCCCACGGCCGGCTTCATCGGTCCGACGTTTGACCTGGAGGAGCTGGCCGGTCGTAAGACGCTCGCCCTGTTCGATCGTGCGGAAGCCCGTGACTTCACAGACGTCTACGCGCTCGTTCGGCGTTACGGCAAAGAGTTGCTGCTCGCCCGCGCCGCCGAAGTCGACACGGGGTTCGACACGGCGGTCTTCGCGCAGATGCTCGGAACGCTGTCCCGCTTCGAGGACAGCGAACTCCCCGTCCCCGGTGACCGAGTGTCGGAACTTCGGTCGTTCTTCGCGAGCTGGGCCGTCGAGCTGGTCGACGACCTCGCTGGTTGATCATCCTTTGTAGACTCGGGCGCTTCAGCCCTTCAACAACAGCGGGACTTCCGCGTACCCGTTGAAGATGAACGTCGCCGCGGGCTTTGCTTTACCTGGTTTCAGCAACTTGGGATACGGGGCCTGCACCCGGTGGAGCTGGTCGGCCAGGACACCTTCTGGGACCACGGCGGCGCGGTTGTGAGGCGGGGGGAGCGCTCGCCGTGATCCGCGCCGACGGACGCGGCAGATGTCCGTGGCGATGTACGGCAACGAGGTCTGGGAGTGGTCGAGTCCGAAGTGGTCTTTGCCGACTCGAAACCTTCCTCGACCGGCGACCGCGAACACGCGACACGGACGAGTGTCATCGGCGTGACCGGCTGCCCGGTCGGTATGTGGCAGTAGTAGTAGGCCAACTCGCCGGTATGTGGCATTTGTGCTTCCCGGAGCAGTGCGGCCGGTCTCCGACCAGATGCCATCCCCACGCGGTCGATGCGCAGCAACGTCCCGTCGACGATTCACGAATGCCTTCCACCCGGCGGCGGTCACAGCGTCACGCAGCGTCGGTGCCAACGCGGCCAGACGTCGAGGGCTTCGCGCGGTAGCGTGGTCGTGATCATGCAGCTGCCCTGGAGGTTGGCGATGCACTCGACGGTCGACTCGTTCCGCACACCCGAAGGCGTCACGCTCGGGGTCGAGCACTTCGGCGATGCGGCGGCGCCACTGGTGCTGCTCGCGGGCGGCCCGACCATGCTCTCCTGGCCCGACGCGCTCTGCGAGGCACTCGCTCGCGGCGGACGTCACGTCGTGCGCTACGACCTGCGCGACTCCGGCACGTCGACAACCGTCGACCCCGAGGCACCGGCGTACACGCTGCGCGACCTCGCCGCCGACGCCGCCGCGCTCGCCCGCGGACTCGACGACCGGCCCGCGCACCTGGCGGGCGTCTACGTCGGCGGGATGGTCGTCCAGGTCGCCGCGCTCGACCACCCGGACGCGTTCTCGGCGCTCACCCTCGTCGGGACGCGGTCCGTCGCACCGGGCCCGGTCGACGACGACCTGCCCGACCACGACCCGGCGACGATGGGCCGGCGGTTCGCACTGCCGATGCCCGACTGGTCCGACCGCGCCGCCGTGGCGGAGTTCGCCGCCGCCGGCGCGGAGATCCTCGGCAACGACCCCGCTGCGGCACGCACGACCGCCGAGCGCATCTTCGACCGCATGCCGAGCACGCAACCCGCGATCACCATGGCCAACCAGTTGGGCATGGTGTTCTCCAGGCTCGACTGCGAGCCGCGCTGGCGCGAGCGCCTGCCCGAACTCGCGATACCGGCACTCGTGGTGCACGGTCGTCACGACCCGTTCTTCCCGCTCGGCAACGGCGAGGCGCTCGCGCGCGAGATCCCCGGCGCGCGGCTGCTCGTGCTGGAAAGGGCCTCGACCGCGATCCCCGCCGCGTCCGCCGATGAGATCGCCGCGGCGATGCTCGCGCTCTGATCATTTCATCGAGCCTTCTTCATCGTGACGTTGCAGGTCACGGCGCAGGCTGAGCGGCGGGAGCGGAGCGCGTGCGGCGTCGGTCCCGTTGGCGGCGGCTCGATCCTGGTGCACCGGACCCGGACCGCGTTGCTCCAGGCGTACTCCCACGACCTGCCGTTCAACGACATCATCGCCCAGTCCGCACCGGAACTGATGCGAAGCACGACCATCAATGTGAACAGCGTCGTCACCGCGTTCCAGATCTCCCGGTTTCCGTCGGAACTGGAAGCAGAGGGCATCGGCGATATCCGCTACACGGCGCTCCGTCGGCGCCTGATGTCGTCCGTCGACACCTCGGAACCCCGGACGGCAACCTGTGGGAATTCGACCCGGACCCGACCGGGGACATGGTGGGCGTCGTGAAGTTCAACAGCCTCGATTTCGATCAGTCGACCATCATCGCGATGGTCGACGAGTACCGGGAGTTGCTGCGCGCGTCGCTGAAGTCCCCGGATTCGGCATTGCCGCGGTAGGAACCCAGCGCGAGAACTGGATATGACGAGAGCCCCGCCCGGGAAGGAGGGCTCTCGTTTCTGCAATCACGCCCGCCGTCCTCGGGCGGGCGTGGAGCGGGCGGTGGCGACCGTCGTCGAGCGGCACGGGCTAGGCCAGGTCGGCGGGCCGCACGCGCAGTTTGGCGGCGATGCGGGCAAGTGCTTGCTGGTCGGTGGCGGTGAGCGGGTCGAGCACGAACTGCCGGACTGTGCGCACATGGACGGGTGCGGCGGCGACCACCACGTCGTAGCCGGTCTCGGTGAGGGTGACGATCGTGTAGCGGCCGTCGGCGGGATCGGGTGAACGCTCCACCCAGCCTCGTTGCTCGAACCGCTTGACGACGTTGGACAGGCGTGAGAGGGAGCCGTTGGCCAGGTAGGCGAGTTCGCTCATCCGCAGGCGGCGGTCCGGGGCCTCCGAGATGTGGCTGAGGGTCAGGTACTCGAAGAGGGTCAAGCCGGCTTCGTGCTGCAGCGGGGACTCCAGCCGCCCCGGCAGCAGCAGGACCAGCGAGACCAGCCCGGTCCAGGCTTCCTTCTCGGTGGCGGTGAGCCACAGCGTCTCGTCCGGGGTGTGTGCGCCGGGGTCCGGGGTCGCTGTGGCCATGGGCGCACCATACCGAGCCATGAGGACTTCAAGCATGAAGTGACATCGTGGTAGCTTAACTTCAAGCGTGAAGTCAACCGATGGGATGATCATGAGTGAGCCGGAGTTCTTCGCCACCCCGGGGTACGGCGAGTCGCAACTGGTCAAGATGCACTACAACCAGGCGGTTCGAATCGGCGACCGCGTCGAGACCTCGGGTCAGGGAGGGTGGGACGACGACTGGAACTTCCCCGAGGCCCTGGAAGACGAGATCGTTCAGGCCTTCGACAACGTCGAACGAACCCTCGCCTCGGCCGGCGCCACCTGGCGTGACGTCATCGCCGTGAACTCCTACCACATCCCCGAATCCGCCGACTTCATCGGAGAAGTCCACAACCGGGTCATGGTGGAGCAGTTCCGCAAGCGCATGGGCGACCGCGCACCCATCTGGACCGAGACCGGCGTTCCGGCCCTCGGGGCGCCGAAGATGCGCGTCGAGATCCGCGTTACCGCCATCAGTCGCGTCTGAGTCGTGACCTCGGCTCAGACGCGACTGTCGGCGGTTCGCGGCGGCCATGTTCTCCTCCAGGTGCGCCACCGAAGACGTGCCGGGGACCGGTAGCACCACCGGCGAACGGCGCAGTAGCCACGCCGGGGCCGGCTGCGCCGGGTGACGAACTGCGCCACGTCGCGCAAGGGCTTCCGGACTGAGGCACGGGATTGCCGAAAGCATTTTCGGCTGTCGCAGTGGCCACTGCGCCGGCCCGGAGGGCGACCGGGTGCCGGCGCGGGAGGTTCGCGATGACAATGGCGTCACCGGCCGGCGACGACGCCGGTGCTTTCTCCGCTGTCCCGTCCCGAAGAGACCCCCGGTAGGCGATCCACCTTCGACGGGTGTGTCGCTGTCGTTCGCGACACCGTCGATCTGTGTCCCGTGTGGACTACTACCGTATGCGTCCTTTGCCTTTGTGGACGCACGTCTCCCGCACGAGCTCGACGACGTGATCGAACGGAGAAGGCACCGTGAGAACTGCGATCCGCCGGGGGCACCGGGCAACGCTCGTCGCCTGCCTGCTCGCCCTGGGTCTGGCCCTCGTGCTGGTTCCCCTGCCCGGCACACCCGCCTCCGCCGCGGCCAAGACCACCTACATCCCGGAACGGTGGGCGCGCACCGGCGAAGTGCCGTGGGTCCGTGAGCGCACCAAGGAGTCGGCCAACTTCATCCTGCTCTGGGGCGACCGCTCGGGCACCGACCCGCGGTCCGCGCCGTCGCCGTACAACTTCGACCCCGACAACGTGCTCAGCCAGCTTGAGACGCTGTACTCCTTCTACGTCAACACCATGCAGTTCACCCCGGAGACGGGACTGCTCGCCCAGCACAAGATCAACGTGATCATCACGACCACCTGGTCGAACGCGCCGCTGGACGCGTGGGCGACGGGCGGGTCGGTCGACGGCAGGGTCGGCGTCATCAACATCGCGCCCGGTGCCGCCCTGCCCGGTTCGTGGGGACTGGCGCACGAACTCGCGCACGTCTTCCAGAACTACACCTTCCTCGGCCGCAGCGGGTACGGGTTCACCGACGCGTCGGCGGGCACGTTCTGGGAGACCAGCGCCGAGTTCATGGCGATGCAGGTCTACCCGAAGACCGCGGCCGGCGGCCACCGCCTACGTCGGGCCGCGGGCCGCCGTCTACGGCCGCAGCACGGTCGCCGACAACGCCCGCATCGAAGACCTGGCCTGGGTCAACAACGGCGCCAGGGTCGGCGGCAACGCGGTGGTCAAGGGCAACGCCATCGTGCAGGGCGGCGCCAACCTCTCCGGCAACGTCGTCGTGGGCGGCGACGCCGAGCCGTCGATCGCCTGCGGTTCCGGCACCTACCTGATGTTCAGACCCGAACGAGGCTGCGACGGTGGCGGCGGCGAGGCCGACGTCAACCCGCCGCACGGCACCTTCACCGACGAGGAACTGGCCATCACCGACGGCGGCCAACCGCCGACCACCACGACGCCGACCACCACGACCACGACCACCACGACCACAGCGCCGCCGGCCGGCCGGTGCACGGCCACCCAGCAGGTGACCAGCCAGTGGCAGGACGGCTTCCAAGCCGAGATCACCGTGCGCGCCGGCGCGTCGCCGATCACCAACTGGACCGTCACCTGGACACCGCCGGCCGGTCAGTCGGTCACCCAGGCGTGGAACGCCACCGTCACCGCCAACGGCGGTGTCACGACGGCCCGCAACGTGACCTGGAACGGCACGCTGGGCGCCGGAGCAGGCACCACGTTCGGCTACATCAGCACGGGTACCGCCACCACGCCGACCCTGAGTTGCACCACGGCCCAGTAGGCACACGTGTCGACGCGGCGCGCGGGGATACTCGCGCGCCGCGTTCGTACGAGAACAAGTCCGGCAGCGAGTCCAAGCGCCTGCTCACCGACATGGTCGGCGAGGTCGCCGAGAAGGTCGGCATCGACCTGCACGAACGCGAGTGGGGGAAGGACGGGCACGTCGACGTCGAGCACGGCGAGAAGGACGGCGACTTCGAGGCGGGCCCGCTCTCCGGCAAGGGCCGGATCGGCGACACGAAGCTGCTGGACCGGGTGCTGGCGGAGGACCGGCGGCTGTTCGGTGACGAACCTCCGCAGGAGCCCGTCACCGCCGTCGCGCCCCGCGTTGTCCGGCGCGGGGCGCGGGTGGAGGAAGAGGAGCGGGAAACGGCCTACCAGAGCCGCCCCGCCTGGTGATCCCCTCTTCGCGAGGAGGTCATCGGCAGACGCATCCCCGGCTGTGGTTCTCGGTGGTGGTCGCGGTGCAGAAGCGCATCGCGATCCGGTCGTGCGTGGCCCACGGGTGCGGGCACACGGCGCACGCCGGCGTCTCGACTTCCAGGGTGGTGACGTTCGGCTCGATCGTCGGCATGCCTTGGTTCATCGGATCTGTCCTGTCCGCACGCACGAAGCACGTCGATCGACCTGACGGCCGGCGCGGAGTGTCATCGCCGGACTGAGCGGTCCCGCCCACGGGCGATGCGAGATGGCGTCGGGAAACCGGCAACACGGTTGCTCGAACGGTTCCCGCCGCCACCCACCGTACACGCGGTCAGGTGGTCAGGCCGCGTTGGCCTTGAGTTTGCGGGCCAGGTGTTCCGGCCTGGCCCAGCGGACCTTGGTGGCCCAACCGAGCTTTTCGAAGACCCGGATGAGGCGGGCCGAGATGTCGATCTGGCCGCGGCGCACGCCGTGGCGGGCGCAGGTCGGATCGGCGTGGTGGGAGTTGTGCCAGGACTCGCCCATGGAGGCGATCGCCAGCGGCCAGAAGTTGGCCGACTTGTCCCTGGCGGTGAACGGGCGGTCGCCGATCATGTGGCAGATGGAGTTCACCGACCACGTGACGTGGTGCAGGACGGCGACGCGGACCAGGCCCGCCCAGAAGAACGCGGTGAGCGCGCCCCACCAGCTCCAAGTGGCCAGGCCGCCGATGACGGCGGGCGACACGAGCGTCACCACGGTCAGGGCGGGGAACCAGCGGTTCACCCGGCTGATATCCGCGTCCGACAGCAGGTCGGGCGCGAAGCGCGCCGCGTTCGTCCGCTCCCGTTCGAACAGCCAACCCAGGTGCGCGTGCCAGAAGCCCTTGGCCAGCGCGCCGGCCGACGTGCCGAAGCGCCACGGGGAGTGCGGGTCGCCGTCGCGGTCGGCGTAGGCGTGGTGCCGGCGGTGGTCGGCGACCCAGTCGGTGATCGGGCCCTGCATGGCCATGCTGCCGGTGACGGCGAGCGCGATCCGCAGACCGCGGTTGGCGGTGAACGCGCCGTGGGTGAAGTAGCGGTGGAAGCCGACCGTCACTCCCAGGCACGTGAACGTGTAGAAGGACAGGGCCAGGCCGATGTCGAGCCACCCGAGACCCCATCCCCAGGCGAGCGGGACGGCCGCGGCCAGGGCGAGGGCCGGGACGACCACGAAGAGTTTGACCAGGAACACCTGGGTCGAGGACTTCTCGCCCGCCAGCATCGGTTCCGGCGCGGTGCGGGGAACGGGCGGGGGAGTGGTGCGTACTGCTTCGCTCACGAGCGAACCTCCGTGCGTGTGCGGTGACCGGGTCTCCGCCGCCGGGGTCTCGGGCGATCGGTGTGCAGTTGTGCGGATCAGGTGCGACGAACGCCGACGCCCCTCGGCCTCAAGCGGGATCGAGGGGCGCCGGTTTTCCGAGTCTCCGTCAGCGTTTACGCTGGTAGGAGCAAGTCGGGGGAGGGGTCGGGCGGTTCTAGAGGGCGCGGACGCCGACAGCCTGCGGGCCCTTGGGGCCCTGGTTGACGTCGAACTCGACGCGCTGGTTCTCCTCGAGGCTGCGGAAGCCGGCGCCCTCGATCTCGGAGTAGTGCACGAAGACGTCCGGGCCGTCCTCACGGGAGAGGAAGCCGAAGCCCTTCTCCGCGTTGAACCACTTCACGGTGCCCTGGGTCATGTTTTCTCCTTGACAGTGCTGGAGGCGGCGCCGCTGATCGCGGCTCCGGGTCGGATTTCAGACGACGACTTCTCCAGCTTGTCCTGCAAGGCAAAGGAAGAACTTCGTCCGCAACATCATTCCCGCGAAACTTCTGGAAACACGGACACAAAATTGACGACCACTCCGTACAACCCGGTGGGCGGCCGATTAGTTCCACGGAGTGCCGCACGTCACCCGTTCGGGTGTACGGAGGCTCCGTCGGAGGAGCGCCGCGCGGTGCGGAACAGGTCGTGCCCCCGCACCGCTGGTGACGGCGACGGCGACCTCGCTGAGCTTGAGGTTGTTCCGGCGCGCGTACCCGCGGAGCACGGCGAAGGCGGCCTCCATGTCCACGCCGGGCCCGCGGGGTGCGCGCCGCCGTGTCGGACAGCTCGCCCGCGTCGACGCGGAACAGGTTGAGCGCCCCGATCACGTCACCGCGCAGCCGCATCGGCCTCGTCGACCAGGGTGTCCGCCAACTCGACGAACGCCTCCAGCAGCCGGTCATCGCCCATGCCCGGTCACCTCCACCGGAGTCCCAGGATATGGCAGCTCCGCGGAGGTGGACGAGCCGTAGCGTGGCCGCACAACCGTGGCCGCCGCTGGAAGTCCTCAGTGGAGGGTGCGATACCCGACGCCCTGGCGGGTCACCGGCGTGCGGAGGCGAAGTCCTCCTCGGCGTGCACGACCATCGACTCCAACGCCGGTCCGCCGAACGTGGTGGCCATCGCGACATCGGCGGCGTCCCGGCCGCGCCCGATCACGACCCGGCCCTTGCGGCGGGCGTTGTTGCGCGGGTCGAACGTCCACCAGCGGTCGCCCAACCGGACTTCCGCCCAGGCCGCGAAGTCCATCTGCGCGCCGTCCGATGGCACGTCCAGCTCCGGCAGGTAGCCGAAGACGTACCGGGCCGGGATGTTGAGCGCACGGCAGAACGAGATCGCCAGGTGCGCGTAATCGCGGCAGACGCCCACGCCCGACTTGTTGACGTCGGCGGCCGTGGACAGCGCGGTGGAGCCGCCGTAGTCGAAGGTCAGGTGCTGGTTGACGTGCTCGCAGATCGCCTGCACCCGGCGGTAGCCGGGCGGGTGCCCGCCGAACCGCTGCCACGCCTCGTCGGCGAGCACGTCGGGCAGGCAGTAGCGGCTGGGCAGCGTGTAGTGCAGCACGTCGTCGGAGAGGTCGTCGGGCGCGTTCTCCGGCGCGTCCTCGTCGGCTTCCTCCGTCGCGTCGGGCACTTCGGCCAGCGCGCTGTAGTGCATTGTGGACAGACCGCTGGGCAGCACGACGCGCGAGCACAGGTTGCCGTACAGGTCCACGTAGTGGCGCATGGTGACGTCCGGCTCGACCGACAGCCGTTCGTTGGTCACCCGCACGTGTTGATCCCGGACCGGCCGCACCTGGAACACGGTGGACGTGTCCACCTCGGCCCGGTAGGTGAAATCGCACCCGATCCGCAGGAACCTGCGGTCCGCGCGCGGACCGCCGTTGCCATCAGCACCCGACGCCATGTCGGTGCTCCCGTCCTCGATCTGGACCAGACCGGACTGAAGTTCGTCGGAAGTCGGTTGCGTCCGACACGCCCACCCTATCGCTGTGGCGCCCACGGCACCACGGCGTGTACCGTGGCGGCATCGGGGCATTTCTCATTCTTTGAACCCGAACACCCTCGCGTCGTGCGGGGATCTCCGGTCCGGCATCGCCGGCCGTGAGCACGCACCGGATGCGAAGAAAGTCGGAAACACATGTCAACCAAGTTCAACGAGCTGTTCAGCCACCCGGACACGGACCGGACGGAGAACGCGAGCGGTGCGCGCCGGGAGGAGCAGCGGTCGTACACCGACCTGTTCCAGGAGCCGGTCGACGTGCCGCCGCAGAACACCGGCGGAACGGCCTGACGCAGCCCGAGGACGCTCGGCGGAGCCCGTGACCACCACTGGTCACGGGCTCCGCTGCAACCCCTTGAGGTGCTGACCGGCCGCGAGCAGCCGTTCCGAGTGCTCGGCGATGCCGACCACGTGCTGCTCGATCGAGTCCAGCACCCCGTCCGGCAGGACCACGTCGTCGGCGTCGAGCGCGGGCCGCGGCAGGAACGTCACCAGCTCGTTGCCCCGGTGCTCGCTCACCCCGAACGACAGCACCTGCCGGCGGAACTCGGCGGAAGGTTGAGTCGCTGACGTGCAGCCCGTCAGGTAGGTCCGGACGCTCCGCTCGGCGAGTCGTCCGGGTCTACTTGGCGGAATCGAAGCGCTGCTGGCCTGCGGCCAGCACCTCGTCGGCCAGTTCGGCCGGGGTGAGCCGGTCCGAGCGCAACACGACTGTCCCGTCCGGCTGGCGGGCGCCGGCGGCCGGATCCATACGGCTCAGGGCCCATTCGAGGGCCGACTGGCCCGACTCCGGATCGCCAGGGACCGGCGTACGGGCGCTGAGCCGCTCCCTCAGCACGTCGGCGTCCGCCTCCAGGAAGACGTGCAGGACTTCCTCGCCCGCGTCGGCCAGGCCGCCGAGGATCTCCGCCCGGTAGGCGTCGCGGACCAGCGACATCGGCACGATGAGCGTGTGCGCGTGGTGCCTGCGCAGCGACAGCGCCGTCGCGACGACCAGCTCCCGCCAGCTCGGCAGGTCCTGGAAGTCGTCGTTGGGCTGCATCCACTTCCACAGCATGAGGCCGACGTCCTCGGGGTTGTACACGAGCGCGTCCGGGAGCCGCCGGTGCAGCTCCTGTGCCAGCGTCGTCTTTCCCGCTGCGAACCCGCCGTTGAGCCAGATGATCACCGTCGCAAAGTATCCGGGTAGTCCGCGACACCGCCACCTTCATCCGGCAAGGACATCAGGCAGTTCGAGTTGTTCGGACCCCGTCCCGTGCCCCGCTCACCACCCCGTCACCTAACCCCGAACTCCGCCACTACCTCCGTCAACTACCCCGAACACCGTCATCTTCTCCCGGACAGAACACACCCCGTGCCAGCCATCACCACCCGTCCACGCCGCCGTGTCGCGTGATCCGGTCAGGCATCCCTGGACCTGGCACGGCGGGGAGTGTCGGAGGGGTCCGTTAGGATCGCGCGATGGCTTCGCGAGAGGTGCTGCGAAGGATTTTCGGGTACGAGTCCTTCCGTGGGGACCAGCAGGACATCGTCGACCACGTCATCGCGGGCGGCGATGCGCTGGTGCTCATGCCGACCGGGGGCGGGAAGTCGCTGTGCTACCAGATCCCCTCCCTGGTGCGCGAGGGCACCGGTGTCGTCATCTCGCCGTTGATCGCGTTGATGCAGGACCAGGTGGACGCCCTGCGCGACCTCGGCGTGCGCGCCGGGTTCCTCAACTCCACCCAGTTCCCCGACGAGCGCGCCCTGGTCGAGGCCGAGTTCCTGGCCGGTGAGCTGGACCTGCTCTACCTCGCCCCGGAACGCCTGCGCACCGAGCAGACCACCCGGCTGCTGGAGCGCGGCAAGATCGCCCTGTTCGCCATCGACGAGGCGCACTGCGTCTCGCAGTGGGGCCACGACTTCCGGCCCGAGTACCTGGCCCTGTCTCACCTGCACGAGCGGTGGCCGGAGGTGCCGCGCATCGCGCTCACCGCGACCGCCACCCGGGCCACCCACGCCGAGATCGCCGAACGCCTCCGGCTCGGCGACGCCAAGCACTTCGTGGCCAGCTTCGACCGGCCGAACATCCAGTACCGGATCGTGCCCAAGAACGAGCCGAAGAAGCAGCTGCTGGAACTGCTGCGCAGCGAGCACAAGGGTGACGCGGGCATCGTCTACTGCCTGTCCCGCAACTCGGTGGAGAAGACCGCCGAATTCCTCACCCAGAACGGCATCCCGGCGCTGCCCTACCACGCGGGCCTGGACACGGGCACCCGCGCGCGCAACCAGTCCCGGTTCCTGCGCGAGGACGGCCTGGTGATGGTCGCCACCATCGCCTTCGGCATGGGCATCGACAAGCCGGACGTCCGGTTCGTCGCGCACCTCGACCTGCCGAAGTCCGTGGAGGGCTACTACCAGGAGACGGGCCGCGCGGGCCGCGACGGGCTACCGGCCACCGCGTGGCTGGCCTACGGCCTGCAGGACGTCGTCCAGCAGCGGAAGATGATCGACGACTCCGAGGGCGACCAGCAGCACCGCCGCAAGCTCATGGCGCACCTCGACGCGATGCTCGCGCTGTGCGAGACGGTCAAGTGCCGCCGCGTGCAGCTGCTGGAGTACTTCGGCCAGTCCGGCACGCCGTGCGGCAACTGCGACACGTGCCTGGTCCCGCCGGAGACGTGGGACGGCACCGTCGCCGCGCAGAAGGTGCTGTCCACGGTGGTGCGGCTGCGCAACGAGCGGCGGCAGAAGTTCGGTGCGGGGCAGACGATCGACATCCTGCTCGGCCGCAAGACCGCGAAGGTCATCCAGCACGACCACGACCAGCTCAAGGTGTTCGGCATCGGCACGGAGCTGAACGAGAGCGGTTGGCGAGGTGTGGTCCGGCAGCTGCTGGCGCAGGGCCTGATCGCGGTGGAGGGCGAGTACTCGACGCTCGTCGTCACGCCCGGCAGCGACGAGGTGCTGTTCCAGGGCCGCAAGGTGCTGATGCGGCGTGAGCCGGAGCGCCTGGCCAAGGTCAAGGTCGCGAAGACCGCCAAGGGCGCGGCGCCGCAAGTGGAGCTGTCCGCCGAGGCCACGCCGGTGTTCGAGCGGCTGCGTGCGTGGCGGACGACGCAGGCGAGGGAGCAGGGCGTCCCGCCCTACATCATCTTCAACGACGCGACGTTGAAGCAGATCGCCTCGTCCGTGCCGACGACGCTCTCCGAGCTGAGCACGGTCAACGGGGTCGGCGAGAACAAGCTGGCCAAGTACGGGCAGCAGATCCTCGACACGTTGAGCGCGGACACGTTGAGCGCATGAACGACCTCCGCGCCGACTGCACCCGCTGCTTCGCCCTGTGCTGCGTGGTGCCCGCGTTCGCCAAGTCGGTCGACTTCGCGATCGACAAACCCGCCCGGACGCCGTGCCCCAACCTGGCCGGTGACTTCCGCTGCGGCATCCACACCAAGTTGCGGGACACCGGTTTCACCGGCTGCACGGTGTACGACTGCTTCGGCGCGGGCCAGCAGGTGGCGCAGGTGACGTTCGGCGGCACGAGCTGGCGCGACGACCCGGCGTCGGCCGCGACCATGTTCGACGTCTTCCCGGTGATGCGCCAGCTGCACGAACTGCTCTGGTACCTGACCGAGGTGCTCGACCTGGCACCCGCCCGCGCACTGCACCCGGCGGCCCGCGACCTGAAGACGACGATCGAGGCGCTCACCGCCGGCTCGCCCGAGGAACTGCTGGCGTTGGACGTCGGACCGTACTGGGAACAGGCGAACGCCGTGCTGCTGCGGGCGAGCGAACTGGTGCGCGGCAAGGGCAAGAACCGCCGTGGCGCGGACCTGATCGGCAAGGACCTGAAGGGCGCCACCATGCGGGCGTCCAACCTGCGCGGGGCGTACCTCATCGGCACCAACCTCAAGGGCGCGGACCTCCGCCTGGTGGACTTCATCGGCGCCGACCTACGCGGCGCAAACCTGTCCGGCGCCGACCTGACCGGCAGCTTCTTCCTCACCCAAGCCCAACTCGACGCCGCCAAGGGGGATCGCGCCACCAAGCTCCCCACATCCCTGACCCACCCGGCCCACTGGCACTGACTACGTCGTCAGGCGTAGGTGGGGGAGTCGCTGTCGGGGGGACGTGGTGACGGGGTGGGGACGGGGACGCTGTGCGGCATGAAGCCGAAGGTGCGGAAGTTGTGGCTGGTGTTGCACGTTGTGTCGTCTGTGGGGTGGCTTGGGGTCACCGTTGGCATGTTGGTGCTGGCGTTGGCGGCGTTTGATGCGCCGCAGCTTTATGAGGCGATGTCGCTGCTTGGGGACCTTGTCGTGTTGCCGCTGGCGTTGACCGCGTTGGGCACCGGCGTGGTGTTGTCGTTGGGGACGAAGTGGGGGCTGGTGAAGTATCGGTGGGTGTTGGTGAAGTTTGTGCTGACTGTTGTTGCGGTGGTTGCTACGACGTTCTCACTGCGCTCGGGACTGCATGAGGCGGCGGATGGGGTGGTGGGGGCGGCGGGGGCGGATGTTCTGGTGGCGTCGTGTGTGTCGTTGACGCTCTACACGTTCAACACGGTGTTGTCGGTGTTCAAGCCGTGGGGTCGGACGCGGTGGGCTTGAGGGCGGTTCGTCTGGTCTCGACGTTCGTCGTCAGTTGTGCCGGGTCGCACTCGGCCAGGTGGTCGCGGACCAGGCTGTGCGGGAAACGGAGTTCGTCCACCAGCAGTACCCGGTCGCGGGCGGACTGGAGGATTGCCTTGCGGCGTAACGGGAATTCGTCCAGCGCGAGCGGTCTGGCCAGCAGTTCGGCGACCGCGTCGAACGGTCGGTGAGCGATCGGCGTGACGGCCAGGCCGAGCAGGAGACCGGTCACCGCGCCCAGCATCGAGGGACCCACGATCGCACCGGCGAGCGCGGCGAGGCCGACACCGACCACGCCCGCGGCGGGCAGCCAGCGCAGGCCGGTGGCAGGTCTGACGCGCAGACCGGACCACACGCCGGACAGACCGCCGACGAACACCCCGACCAACGCACCCGTGGCCAGGCCGATGCCCAGACCGATCGGCAGATCCGGTGTCGGCCCCGTCACCACCATCGCCCCGGCCGGCACCAGCGTGCACGCCACCGCCCAGTACCGGTCACGTGTGTTGCCGTAGGCGACGAGCAGTGCGATCACGACCACCAGCCCGTACACGGCGGCCGTCGGCCACCGGGCGACCTGCGCGCCGAGCGCGCCGCCGAGCGTCGCCACGCAGCCGGCGACTAGTGCCCCCGCCGCGAAACCCATTACGGCCCAACGCTTCCCCCGTCGCGGATCACCCCGCGCCACCGTGAACGTGCTGCGCGGCACGGCGATCGTGGCCACGGCGGCGACGGCGGCCGTCACCAGACCCAGCCGCACACCCACCACGAAGCACAACGCGGCCGCCGCACCCGCCAACGCACCCGGCGCGGCACGTTGGAACAGCCGCCACACCACGTCCTGGCCGACGAAGTCCAGCCACACGTCCCGCGCGGGCAACCGTTGCCGTGCCTGGAGGTCGCGGTTGCGCCGGGCGATCCGCGCCAGGAACCGCAGCGCGCGCACCGTCCGTTCCGGACGCATCGGGACACGCGCCGCCGACTCCACCACATAGGTGTCCAACACACCCCGGTACTCCGCGCGCCCGGCCCGGTAGGCCAACGCCAGCAGCCCGAACGCGAGTGGCGTGGACACCTCGTCCCACAGGTCCGGGTTCTTGTCCAACGCGTCGTGCAGACCGTCCAGACGTGGGCCGCACGCGGCGATCAGGTCGAGGACTTCACCCCGCTGCAACGGTTCCACGTGGACGACGTCGTAACGCGGCAGGCGTTCGTGCTCGTCGCCCGCGCTGCACAGCACGACCTGCGGCAGGTTCAGCGCGGTGATCCACGCGAGGCACTCGACCCGGTCCGGGCCGGGCAGTTCGTCCAGCCCGTCGAACAGCAGCACGAGGTTCCGCTCACGCAGCCACGTCCGCCCGACCCGCACCCCGATCCGGTACCGCTCGGCGAGCGAGTGGAGCAGCCACTCGCCGAAATCCTCGTCCCGCCGCCACCCGCCGAGGTCCACCACCACCGGCACCGGCCGGCCGGGGTCGTGACGAGCCCGGGCCAGCAGGTTCTCGGCCAGTTCCAGCAGCAACGTCGTCTTGCCCGCGCCCGGCTCGCCCGTCACGACCAGCGGGTTGCGGATGCGCGTCGGCAGGCGCGGCCCGACCCGAGGCGCGACACCGAGCTTCAGCCGCACCTGCTCGGCCAACGACCCGTCCACCCGCGCCCGCACGAACCGCTCCACCCGGTCCAGCGCCGCCCTCCGGTTGGCCGGGTGCGTGGGACGTCGTCGCACGAGGAGCGCGCTCAGCGGTTCCCACGCCGCGAGGGACACGGTCAGGGCGGACAGCACGGCCAGCGACGGCCACAGCCACTGCGCGTACGGGCCGAGCACGCGCGGCGCCGACCCGCCGGTGACGCTGTTGATCGCGACGGGGACGAGCACGAGACACGTCACGCCACCCACCGCGATCAGGGCGATCAGGCGGGAGGTGCGGGCGAGCCGTCTCGCGTCCATGTGCTCCTTCCACCAGGTGCGATCGACGGTAACGGCGTTCGCAGCCGTGTGGTAGGCAGGTTCCCGTGGTCGATCGGTCACGGTCGGTGGCCACGTCCCCGGGCACGGCGCCGGGCGCGCCGGTGGGCACGTTGGTGGCGCGAGAAGACCCCACGGGGCCCTGGAGGTACGCGGGCACGCGGTACGGGTTGTCGCTCCACGGGATCAGCACGGACGACCGACCCGCTCGGTTCAGTCCGCGAGGAAGTCCACCAGCAGGCGGTTGACGGCGGCCGGCTGTTCGAGGAAGCCGAAGTGGCCCGCGTCGGCCACCTCCTCGTACCGCGCGCCGGGAATGACGTCGGCCACCTCGCGGGCCAGGTACGCGGGCAGCACGCGGTCGTCGGCGAAACCGATCACCAGGCACGGCACGGTGATCGCGCGGTACGCGTCGAGGCGGTTCTCGAACTCGTTCATCTCCATCTGCGCCCGCACACCCTTGCTCACGGCGGAACCGGTGAGCTCGAAGATGTCCAGCCAGTCCCGCACACCCACCGGGTCGCGCAGCGTCGCGGGCGACAGGTTGAGCACCGCGTTCACCGCGGCGAAGTAGCGTTCCGGCAGCGTGATGCCCTGGTCGTGCAGCTCCCGCTCACCGCGCGACCACGCGGTCTGCACGGCGTCGTTGCGGCCCGTCGTCGCCATCAGCACGGCCTTCGACACCAGGTCCGGCCGGGCCAGGGCGAGTTCCTGCGTCACCCGCGCGCCCAGGGACGTGCCGACCACGTGCGCCCGCCCGCCGAGCGATTCGATCAGCGCGGCGGTGTCGCCGACCAGGTCCCCGATCACCATCCCGGACGCGCACTCGTCCGTCGGCGGGATGCCCCGGTTGTCGACGGTGGCCACCCGGAACCCGGCGGCGCGCAGCGCGGGCGCCTGGTGCGCCTGCCACACCCGCCCCGGGCTACCGGTGCCCATCACCATGACGACGAGATCGCCCTCGCCGTCGACCTGGTAGCTGAGGTTGATCCCGTTGAGCGCGACGACCGGCATGGCCCGCAGGCTACTGACCGCGTGCGGCCGATCGCCATCACCGCGCGGAAACCGCTGCGAAGTACCGAGGTTCGGCCGTTAGGGTGACGCCATGAGGCGAGTGATCCTGTCCGGTTCGACGTTCGAAGAGCAGATCGGCTACGCGCGGGCCGTGGTCGACGGCGACTGGGTGCACGTCTCCGGCACCACCGGCTTCGACTACGCCACCATGACCATCTCCGACGACGTGGTCGCGCAGGCCGAGCAGTGCCTGGCCAACATCGGCGCCGCGCTGACCGAGGCGGAGTGCACGTTCGCCGACGTCGTGCGGGTGACGTACTACCTGCCCGACGCCAAGGACTTCGAGCCGTGCTGGCCCGCGTTGCGCGCGGTGTTCGGCGAGGTCCGCCCGGCCGCGACGATGCTGGAGTGCGGCCTGGCCGACTCGAGGATGCGGATCGAGATCGAGGTCACCGCCCGGCGCCAGGCCCGTTGACGACGGCCTCCAGGTACTCCGAGATCGCGTCCCGGTTGCGGGCCAGGCACGTGATGCGCCGGGTCATCCGGTCGCGCTCGTGCTCCAGGGTGGCGATCATCTCCGGCGTGGCGTCCGGGAAGTGGATGGCCCGCGGCTTGTCCAGGCACGGCAGGATCTGCTTGATGATCCGGGTGGGCAGGCCCGCGTCGAGCAGTCCCCGGATCTGGACGACCCGGTCCACGGTGGCCTCGTCGTAATCGCGGTACCCGTTCGCGCACCGGTTCGACACGATCAGGCCCTGCTCTTCGTAGTAACGCAGCAACCGGCGCGGCGTCTCAGTGCGCTCCGACAGCTCTCCGATGCGCATGTGCCCGACCTCACGTCCGAACGAGTAGACCTTCACACTTGTGTGATGGTTTGAGCATACGGTCATGCGAAACACGGCAACCCGAAACCCGGCCGCACCGGACACGGCAAGGCTTCCCCTGCGACCGTTGGCCGCGCTGGCCACCGCCGCGTTCATCACCGTGCTCACCGAGGCGCTACCGGCCGGCGTGCTGCCCGGGATGAGCGCCGGCTTGGACGTGAGCGAGTCCGCGACCGGTCAACTGGTCACGGTCTACGCGATCGGGACGGCGGTGGCCGCGATCCCGCTGTCCGCGGTCACGTCGACGTGGCGGCGCAAGCGTTTGCTGCTGGCCGGCGTGGCGGGGTTCGCGATCGCCAACACGGTCACGGCGGTGTCCGCCGATTTCCCGCTGACCCTGGTCGCCCGGTTCGTCGCCGGCGTGGCCGCGGGCCTGGTGTGGGCGCTGCTGGCCGGGTACGCCCGCCGGATCGCGCCCGAGCACCTGCGCGGCAAGGCGGTCGCGGTCGTCATGGCGGGTATCCCGCTCGCGTTGTCGCTCGGCGTGCCCGCGGGCACGTTCCTCGGCGGCGTGGTCGGCTGGCGTGCCGCGTTCTGGGTGATGACCGGGCTCGCCGTGGCACTGGTCGGGTGGGTGGTGGCGGTGGTGCCGGACCACCCGGGGCAGCCGCGCGGCGGCCGGGTCCCGATCGTGCGGACGCTCGCCGTCCCGGGCGTGGCGCCGGTCCTGGTCGTCACGCTGGTGTTCGTGCTGGCGCACACGATCCTCTACACCTACATCGCCGCGTTCCTGGCCCGACTCGGCTTGGCCGGCGAGATCGACGTGGTGCTGCTGGTGTTCGGCGTGGCGTCGGTGGTGGGCATCTGGGTGGTGGGCGCGCACATCGACCGCCGACTGCGCGTGCTCACGATCGCCGCGGCCGTCCTCTTCGCGGTGGCCGTCACGGTGCTGGCCACCACCACGACCCTGGTCTACGTCGCCGCGGCGTTGTGGGGCCTGGGGTTCGGCGGCGTGCCGACGCTCCTGCAGACCGCCGTCGGTGACGCGGCCGGCGAGGCCGCCGACACCGCGCAGGCCCTGCTGGTCACGCTGTGGAACGCGGCCATGGCGGGCGGCGGTGTCGCGGGCGGCCTCCTGCTCGGCCGGTTCGGCGCGGTGTCACTGCCGTGGAGCGCGCTCGTGCTCCTGGCGCCGGTCCTGGTCGTGGTGATCGCCGCCCGCGTCCACGGGTTCCCGGCGGTCCGGCGGTGATCAGCGCGGGCCGAGTCCCGACCACTCGATGGCCGGGCAGCGGTCCATGACCATGTCCAGCCCGGCCGCCGTCGCCCGCTCGTAGGCCTCCTCGTCGATCACGTCGAGTTGGAACCACACCGCCTTCGCGCCGATCTTCACCGCCTCGTCGGCGAACTCGCCCGCCGCCTCGGAGCGGCGGAACACGTCCACCACGTCCACCGGGAACGGGATGTCGGCCAGCGTCGGGTAGCCCTGCTCGCCGTGCACGGTCGCGGCGTCCGGGTGCACGGGCACGATCCGCTTGCCCCGCTCCTGGAGGAACTTCGCCACGCGGTAGGCGGCGCGGTGCGGGTGGTCGGCCAGGCCGACGACGGCCCAGGTCCGGCCGTCGGCCAGAATCCGGCGGATCTTCTCGGGGTCACCCCAGGGTTCGGTCATGCCACCAGCCTAGAGCGGGCTGACCTGAAGGTCTTTCGCGTTTACCCTGTGCGATGTCCGCCGCCGCGGAGCCTTCGAGAGGACTTCTTGATGCGCGCCACCCGATCGGCCCTGATCGTCACGCTCGTCGCCTCCCTGTCAGCCGCGGCACCCGCGTCCGCACAAGCCGCCGACGGCGTCTACTACCTGCAAAGCGTCACCACCGGCCTGAACGCCGGCGTCTCGGGCACGTCCGTGCTCCAACGCCGGCCCAAGGGCAACGAGGACCGCCAGCAGTGGACCCTCACCGGCCGCACCCTGCGCGAAGGCACCCAGTGCCTGGGCCGTCAGGGCGACCAGGCGGTGGTGCTGTCCTGCGACAGCGCCGACGCCCAGTGGGACGTGCTGCCCGACGGCGACCGCCACCGGCTCAAGGTCCCCGGCGCCGACCGCTACCTGATCGCGTCCGGCACCGACCAGGTGCGGATCGGCACCGGCGCCGACCGCTGGTACCTCACCCCGGTGTCACCCCAACGAGTGCCCGTGCCGGCGGAGGGTGAGCGGCGGCTGGACCAGGTCACCTTCCTCACCGCGCACAACGCCTACGCCAACGGCGTGGACGGCGGCTTCGCCCCACCGTTCGTCAACCTCGCCCCCAACCAGGCGCGCGGGATCGAACAGCAGCTCAACGACGGTGTGCGCGGGTTCCAACTCGACATCCACCAGACCCCGGACGGCGCGATCCTGTGCCACAACAGCTGCACGTGGGTCAGCCGCCCGGTGGCGCTGTGGGTGGACGTGCAGCGGATCGTGGACTTCCTCAACCGCAACCCGAACGAGTTCGTCACGGTCTTCCTGGAGGACTACGTCCCCGCCGAGCTGCTGCGGTCCGAGCTCGGCCGGGTCAACGGCCTGGCGAACCTGCTGTTCCGCCCCGACAAGGCGGGCGTGCGGACCAACGGCTGGCCGACGCTGAACACCCTGCGGGCCAACGGCAAACGCCTGATGATCTTCACCGATCACGGCCGGTCGGGTGACGCGGTGCCGCGCGACAGCTTCGGCGTGATGTACCAGCCGGAGTGGACGGTGGAGAACTACTGGTCGATGGGCTCGGGCGTGGGCGGCTCGGACTGGTCCTGCTACAGCCGCTGGAGCACGCCGCTCAACCGCACCGAGCCCGGTTTCCGGCCGCTGTTCGTGATGAACCACTTCCGGGACGTGCCCGTCACCGGCACCGCGACCACCGACAACGGCAAGCTCGCCGACCGGGCCCGCCGGTTCTGCGAGCCCGCCGCCCGCAAGACCCCGACGTACCTGGCCGTGGACCACTACCACCTGGGCAACCCGATGGCGGCGGTCCAGACCCTGTCCGGCGAACGGTTTAACTAGTGGTTGTCCTGAGGACGCGGCAGTCCGCAACCGGAGGCGGTCAGGTCGACCCGGCCGCCCCCGGTCAGGCAGGGCACGATCTGGTGGGTCTGCTGCCCGTACCGGATGCCCTCGCGCACGGTCACCTCGCCGTTCGCGTCGACCTCGCACGGGTTGTTGTGCGTGCACCGCTCGCCGTTCTCGTTGCCGGTGTTGTTCACCGCCACCACCTTGCCGGTGTCCACGTCCAGCACCGGCGAGCCGGACGAGCCGCCCCTGCTGTCGCACGGCCTGGTGTAGCGCACCGAGTCGTGCCAGGTCCACCGGTCCTCCCGCAGCTCGTGCACGAAACCGTGCACGCGGCAGGAGTAGATCCGGCGCCAGTACCCGGACACCACGCGGATCTCGATACCGGCCTTTGGGTGCTCCGGCGACAGCTCCAGCACCCGCGTGCCCATCGCCTCGACCTGGGCGTAGGTCGAGGTCAGCCGGTAGAGCGCGACGTCGGTGCCCGACATCGTCGCGTAGGCCAGCCGGGACGCGCGCAGCGTGCCGAGCGAGCCGTCGCCGTCCTTGTCGAGCAGGGTGAACTGCCGGTCCACCGGCTCGTCCACCGCCACCTCGTCGGCGCCCATGAACCGCACGCAGTGCCCGTTGGTCATCACCAGCGCCGGGTCGGACGGCGAGTGCTCCGGTGGTCGGACCACCGACCCCGAGCAGCCGTTCAACGACACGATCCCGGTGAAGTCGACGTCGACACGGGTGGGCGCGGGTGCGAGCGCGGCGGAGACGGGCGTGGCGGAGGCGGGTGTGGCGGGCAGGGACAGCACGAGCACGGAGGCGAGCACGGCTACCAAGTGGCGCATGGATGTTGATCCAATCAGCCGCCGCCGAACGGCGCATCCCCGTTCACCCGCAAGCGTTATCGCCCAGCCCGCCGCCCGTTTCGCCTCACACGATGTTCAGCTCGGGTCGGAGTTCCGCGCCGAACCGCGATACGTCCAGTGCGGACACGTCCACCACCGGCTCACGACCCAGGACCAGATCGCGCAGCACCTCCCCGACCGCGGGCCCCTGCATGAACCCGTGCCCGGAAAACCCCGTGGCGTAGAGGAAACGGCCGGACCCGAGCGCGTCCCGCTCCACCAGCACCACGTCCCGCACACCGGCCTCGGCCAGGTGGAACGCCGCGCTCACCCCCATCACCCCGCCGCCGACGATGACGACGGACGCCCGGTCAGGGGAGCCGGAAGTCAAGATCGGCCTCGACGGCGGCGGTGTCCATCTGCGCCTTCTGCAACGACCCGGAGTGGTAGAACAGGCCGCGCTCCGGGTCGCCCAGGAAACCCTTGCGCGGGTGGGCATTCGTGATCCGGCCGGTCGCGGTGGAGCCGTGCACGGTGTGGTGGTCGCGAATCCAGCCGCGGTGCTTCTCGAAGCCCAGCGCGAACTTCTCGTCCATCATCGGCCCGTACAGGACGTCGTCGAACGGATCGCCGACCACGGCGGCCTCGGCGGCGACGAACTCCTCGGCGCCGACGAGGTCGACACGGGTGACGACATCGGCGAGGTCGGCGGGGTTGGTGGACACGTAGGTCGGCGTGTCCCCAGCGTGGTCGGCGCGCAGCCGGGTGCCAAGAGTCGATGGTTGTGCGGGAGGGTCAATCCGCGATGAGACCGGCCTCGTGGGCGAGGATCGCCGCTTGGACGCGGTTGTCCAGGTCGAGTCGGGTGAGGATGGCGCTGACGTGGCCCTTGACGGTGCCTTCGACGAGGCCGAGCCGGCGGGCGATCCGGGCGTTGGACAGACCGGCGCCGAGCAGGGCCAGCACGTCCCGTTCCCGTCCGGTCAGCGAGTCGGTGCGGGCACGTGCGGTGGTCGCGCGGCTCAGGCCGGTGGAGCGCAGCGTGGTGATCACCCGTGCGGCCACGCGCGGCGCGAGGTAGGCGCCGCCGCCGGCCACCGCGTGGACGCCCGCGAGCAACTCGCGCGGATCACCGGACTTGAGCAGGAAGCCCAGGGCGCCACCGTCGAGCGCCCGGGTCACGTAGGCGTCGTCGCCGAAGGTGGTCAGGATCGCCACGGCGACGGCGGGCGTCACGCGGGTGATCTCGGCGGCGGCGGCGAGACCGTCGACGTGGGGCATGCGGATGTCGAGCAGGGCGACGTCGGGGCGGTGGGCGAGGGTGAGTTCGACGGCTTCCCGGCCGTCACCGGCCTCGGCGACCACCGTGATGTCGGGGTCGGTGGAGAGGATGGCCCGCACTCCGGCGCGGATCATGGCCTCGTCGTCGGCGAGCAGTACCCGGATCACGGCTTCCCCTCGTGCGGCAGCACGGCCACGACCTCGAAGGTGTGGTCGTGGCGGCTGATGTCGAGCGTGCCGCCGACCGACCGGATGCGATCCCGCAGCGCGACCAGGCCGACGCGTCCCCCGGCGCCTCGCCGCGGTCTTGGTGGCAGGGTGTTGGTCACCGTGACGACGGTCGCGGCGTCCGCGTTCACCACCCGCACCTGGACCGCGGAACCGGCCGCGTGCTTCACGGCATTGGTCAACGCCTCGCGCACGACACCGTGGACGGCCTGATCGACCAAGGGCGGCAACAGCTGCGGACCGCTCCACTCCAGCGAGACCGCCAGACCGGCCTGCGCTGCCCGCTCGACGAGGTCTCCGACGTGTTCGGGGACCGGGTGCAGCGGTGCGGGCTCGCCGTCGCGCAGCACGGCGATGATGTCGGTCAGCCGCTCGGTGGCCGCTCCGGCCGCGTCGCGCAACTGCGCCACCGCGGCCCGGTGCCGCTCGTCGAAGTCAGGGGCGATCTCCAGCGCTCCGGCGCGCAGTGCCAGCAGGCTCAGCTCGTGTCCGAGCGAGTCGTGCATGTCGTGGGCGATGCGAGCGCGCTCCCGCAAGTGGACCCGCTCGGCTGCTGCCGCGGCCAGTTCGGTCTGCTGACGGACGGAACGGCCGAGGAACCAGGGGAGCACCACGACCAGCACCAACAACAGCAGCCCGGTGGCCCCCGCCTCCGCCTCGACCAGGACGAGCAGGACCACCAGAACCGCCCCCGCCGCGAACACCGCCATCACGGAAGCGGAGCCCGATGGGCCACGACCGGCCAGGAAGCTGATCACGCACAGCGCCACACCGAGCGCCGCGCTCCACGGGGGAACGCTGTCGTGCACGGCCAGTGCCATCGTCACCGCCGTGGCCGCGCACACACCGAGCGAGACCGGCGGAGCCTTCGCGAGCAGCGCCACGGCCACGACCGGCGCCGACAGCGCACCGGCCAGAGCCCACCCCCCGAGTTCCTCGTGGGCGAAGGCGACCACTGCCAGCAGCGCGCCGAGCGACGTCAGCGCCCACGGCGGGACGGGCGACTTCCGCGACCAGCCGCCTTCGGAACGCCTCACGGTCCCCGACGCTACCGTGCCGCGACCAGGTGCGACGCCGTCGGCGAGGGCACGTCCAACACCACCCGTCCCGCCTCCACCAACCGCATCACGGCGAGCGCGGTGAACGCCTTGCTCACCGAAGCCACCGGCATCAACGCCACCACCGCAACCAGCACAATTCGCCGCCAACACCTGTCCTGCCGCACAGCGCACCCCGATCGTCCGGTCGACGTCGGTCACGCTAGAAATCCCCGGACCCCGGCACAGGACCCGAACGACACCCCCCACCCCTGACCTTCGTCAGGGGTGTCGCTACTCGCCCTTCTCGCCGTCCGCCAGTTCGCGCAGGAAATCCAGGTGGCCGACGTGTCTGCCGGTTTCCTGCACCAAGTGCGCGAGCACCCAGCGCACCGTGCGGCCGTTGCCTTCGTGGTCGCCGCGGGTCCGGTCGTCCGGGCCCAGGCCTTTGAGCGCGTCCTCGGACCGGGCCCACTCGGCGCGGTACTCGGCGATCACCGACTCCACCGTGTCGCCCTCGTGAAGCAGCCACGACGCGTCCGCGTCCTCGCCCCACAGCGACGGCAGCTCCACGCCGCCCGCCTCGATCGACAGCCACCACCGCTCCACCGCGGTCAGGTGCCGCAGCACGCCGAGCGCGCTCACCACCGGCGACGTCGGGATGGGCGTGGCCGAGGCGTCCGCCCAGCTCAAACCCTCCACCTTCAACACGGCGGTCAGCCGCAGGAAGGTCAGGAAATCGGTCATCAACAGCAGCTCGTCGTGAGCGTCCGCTGCGGGCCACACGCGTTCGTTCGAACTCATGTTCGGCACCCTACGACACCCTAGGACGTCTTGCGGTACCAGCGCGGCGACGTGTTGACCGGCGGCTTCAGCGCCGTCGCCCGCACGACCAGGACGTTGGGCCCCGAGCGCCGCACGTACTCGCCCAGTCGCGCGCGGAACGCCTCGCCGAAACCGTCCACAGCGGACGCTTCCACGCCGAAGCTCCCGGCCAGCGCGACGAAGTCCGGCGACCGCAGGTCCACCCCGAACGGCTCGTGCCCGGCCCGCACCTGGTCGTGCCGCAACATCCCGTACCCGCCGTCGTCCACCAGCACCACCGTCACCGGCAGCTGCTCCTGCGCGGCGGTCGCCAGGTCACCGCACGCGAACAGGAACCCGCCGTCACCGCAGACCGCGACCACCCGCCCGGTCAGCGCCGCGCCCAGAGCGGCCGGGAACCCGAAACCGAGCGTGCCCCACCCGACCGGGTAAGCCAGCGCGCGCGGTCGGGTGATCCGGCCGAACCCGCCGACCCAGTACCCGGCCACGCACATGTCGGCCACCACCCGGTGACCCTCCAACGCCTCCAGCAACGGCACCGCCCGCGGCTCGTCGGCCTCCACCGCCTTGCGCACCAGGTCGTTCAGCTCGGCGACGCGCGCGGCGACCCCGGCGTCCGGCCGCGCGGGAACCGCTTCGGCCAGCGCCGACACCACGATCCGCGCGTCACCGCGCAACGTCACGTCCGGCGGGTAGTTCCGAATCGTTTCAACGTTGACGTTCAGCAACCGGCGCGGCGCGGGCTGGAGCCAGTTCTGCGTCATCATCCCGTCGAAATCGCTGCCCACCCCGATGACCAGGTCCGCCTCGTCCCACAGCGCGCCCACCTCCGGCAGGTGCACGGGTCCGTGCACCACGTGCGGGTGGTCGACCAGCCCACGCGCGCCGTACGTGGTGACGATCGGCGCGCCGATCCGCTCGGCCAACGCGGCCACCGCCTCGCCCGCACCCGACCGCGCGGCCCCGCCACCGGCCCAGATCAGCGGACGTCCGGCCTCGGCCACCAACCCGACCCCCGCGCTCACGTCCGGCACGGACGGCGCGCGGGTCGGGATCCGGTTCCACACGCCGGCGTCCGCGGTGAGGAAGTCGGTCGGCACGCCCAGGTAGACCGGCCCCTGCGGCGCGGTGGTGGCCAGCAGCGCGGCGCTGTCGGCGTAGATGCCGATCGACTCGGCCGCGCGCAGCGTCCACCCGCCCTTCACCACGGGCAGGAACATCGCCCGCTGGTCACGCGTCTCGTGCAGCACGCCCCGGTACTCACCGGGACGGCGCAGCGTCGACGGGATGTCGGTGGCGATGACCAGCAGCGGCGTCCCGGACGCGTGCGCCTCGCCGGTCGCGCCCAGGCAGTTGGCCGCACCCGGACCGGTGGTCACCAGCACGACACCCAACCGCCCGGTGGCACGGGCGTAGCCGTCGGCCGCGTACACCGCCGTCTGCTCGTGCCGGACGCCGACCAGCCGGATCCCGGAGGTCCGCAACGCCTCCCACACGGGCAGGTTGTGCACACCGGGCAGCCCGAACACGACCTCGACGCCGTGCGCGGCCAACACCCTCAGCAACCGCTCCGCCCCGCTCACCATGCGGCAGACGCTAGGGACGCGGGGCCGCCCCGGCAACGTCACGCGTCCGGTTGCACCAACGGCACGACCGCGGAGAAACGTCCGTGAAACCGGGTATCGCGCTTTGCTATCGTCGGAAACGGCGTGTGTGAGCAGACGTGAGGCTGGAGCCACTCCCCGGCAACCGGGTGGCGTGATCCGCCGCGGGGTGGGGGCACCCCTGCTCACGGAGCAGTACCGACGACCATTGGACGACGCGTGTTCGCGTCCTTGTTGCGCCGAGCCGGGCGGCGGGAGCGAGGACTGCCATGGCGCGATCGTCGTTGACCGAACAGCTGGTCGACCTCCGCCGGACCTACACCGGCGAAAACCTCACCCAGGCCGTGCCCGCGGTGAAAGCCGTGCTGCACGACCTGCCCGACGACCGGCGCGAACGCGTGGTCGACGCCCTGCGGGGCAAGGCCGACGTGCGCGGCCTTTTCCTGCCCGACGCGCAGGACGACGACCAGCGCGCGCTCGAATGCGTGGTGCTGCAAGCGGGCCTGGACGCCGCCGGGCACCTGCAACTGCGCCCGCCCGCGAGCATGCTGCGCCCGGCGCACGCGTTCCGCACCGTCGAGCCGGGCGTGCACCTCCGCCTGCACCTCACCGAACACGCCCTGGGCCCGCTGCTCTACGAGCTGCTGCCGCGCTACGACGAGTCGTGGGTGGCGGGCGCGCCCGGCCTGCGGGTCACCCACCACCCGCGTTCGGTGGAGCTGCGGCTGGTCGGCCTCGACGCAACCGTGAACCCCCCGGCTGTGCACCTCGCGGGCGTGGACGAGCGGGCGTGGGCGGACGGCCTGAAGTACGTGCGGAACCTGCTCAAGGGCCGCAACCTGGGCGGTACGTTCATCGACGGCCCGCTCACCGCCGCCGAGCGCGACCACCTGGCGGAGACGCCGCGCCCGACGGGCGTGGGCAGCGCCGTGCTGCGCCGCTACCACCTGTTCAGCGCCGCGCCGTGGGTGCGCGCACTGGCCATGGGCGACAGGTGGTGGGTCGAGTGGCCGACGAGCCTGGGCGTGCCGGCGGTGGCCGACCGGCTGCTGCACCCCGTGTTCGGCCTGCCCGATTCGGTGGAGGTGCCCAGTGCAGGCGGCGGCCTCGGCATCTCCACCGGCTGGTACGACCTGTTCCTGCGCGAGGTGGAGGGCCCGGACCCGGCGCACGAGCCCGCGCTGGCCGCGTTCGAGTGGCCGGAGGGCGTGACGGGCTGGTGGGAGCCGCCGCAGTCGGTGAAGTGAATCGATCGGGGGTGCCGGGCGGCCACGATCCGGCACCCCCGATCGGGGAACACCCGCGCATGAGTGGTGTCCACAATGCATTCAGCCGATCGGCTGCGTCCCAACCGACGAAGTGGACTCCGGTGGCCGCGATCACGGCCGGACCGCACCGGCACCGCCCGGCACGCTTGTAGACTGCGCTTTCGTCCGACGCGACCGCGTCGAGCCGCCGAAGAGTGTCAGGAGGACCCCGGTGACCAACCAGGCTGCCGAGGCCCAGCCAGAGGTCGCGCCCAAGCGCGTGCTCGTGGCCGAGGACGAAGCCCTCATCAGACTCGACCTGGTCGAGATGCTGCGCGAAGAGGGGTACGAGGTGGCCGGTCAGGCCGCCGATGGCGACGAGGCGGTCACGCTGGCCACCGAGCTGCGACCGGACCTGGTCATCATGGACGTGAAGATGCCCAAGGTGGACGGTATCGAGGCCGCGTCGGTGATCGCCGGCAAGCGCATCGCGCCGGTCGTCATCCTGACCGCGTTCAGCCAGCGCGACCTGGTGGAACGCGCGCGGGACGCCGGGGCGATGGCCTACCTGGTCAAGCCGTTCGCCAAGCGCGACCTGGTGCCCGCGATCGAGTTGGCGATGAGCCGGTTCGCCGAGTTGCAGGCGTTGGAGAACGAGGTCGCCGGGCTCACCGAGCGGCTGGAGACGCGCAAGGCCGTCGAGCGCGCCAAGGGATTGCTGATGACCAAGCAGGGTCTGTCGGAACCCGAGGCATTCCGTTGGGTGCAGCGCACCGCGATGGACCGCCGCACGACGATGAAGGCAGTCGCCGAAGCCGTCATCGAAAACTTCGGGTGAGTAACCCGGCGGGGGATACCCGTTCGAGTATCGGACGGCCTACCCGGCCATTGTTGGTTACTGCCCGCATTGGCTTTGTGACCTGCGGCGATTTGAGCTGGATTTGAGGTTGTTAACTCTGGGGCTTTTTTCGTTGACTTCGCATGACTACCGTCACGATGTGGACACAGAGCAGTAAGACCACCTGTTCACCGAAGTGATCTGAAGCTACGTTCCTGCCCTAACCCACGCCCTCGTGTGAGGGCTCTTCCGCCTACCGGCGGGTTGGTTGGTGTCTTGGGAGGTATTCCGGTGTCAGGAGCACGACTCGGCCGAGTTCTGGCGCTGGCGGCGGCTTCGTCGCTGGTGCTCGCGGCTTGCGCTGGAGGCGGCGGCGGTACCGACGCGGGTGGCGACGTCACCTCGGTCAAGGTCGGGTTCATGGGTGACCTCACCGGCGAGAGCTCGGCGATCGTGATCCCGCCCCGGAACGGGGCCGTGATGGCGATCGACGAGTACAACGCCACGAACCCGAAGGTCAAGATCGAGCTGGTCCAGTACGACAGCCAGGGCAAGCCCGAACAGGCCACCGGTCTGGTCACGAAGGCCGTCACCCAGGACAAGGTCGTCGCCCTGATCGGGCCGGCCTTCTCCGGTGAGTCCAAGGCCGTCGGCGGTCTGCTGGAGGAGAGCAAGATCCCCAGCGTCTCGCCGTCCGCGACGAACCCCGGTCTGGCCGAGAACGGCTGGACCTACTGGCACCGCGTCGTGGCCAACGACGCCGACCAGGGTCCCGGCATCGCCGAGTTCCTGGTGAAGGCCAAGGCCCCGAAGAAGGCGTTCGTCCTGTCCGACGACCAGGAGTACAGCGTCGGCCTGGCCGAGACCGTCGCCAAGTCGTTCACCGACGCCGGCGTCGCGGTCGAGACCGACAAGTTCTCCAAGGACGCGTCCGACTACTCCTCCACGGTCACCAAGGTCCGCTCGGCGAACCCGGATGTGATCGTCTTCGGTGGCTACTACGCCCAGGGCGGCCGGCTGCTCAAGCAGCTGCGTGACGGTGGCGTGACCGCCACGTTCGCCTCCGGTGACGGCTCGCTCGACCAGCAGCTCGTCACCGGCGCGGGTGCCGCCGCGGCCGAGAACGCCGTCCTCGCCTGCCCGTGCAACATCCCGTCCGCCGACGTGACCGGCCCGCTGAAGACGTTCTTCGACAACTACAAGAAGAGCGCCAACGTGGACCCGGCCATCTACGCGACCGAGGGCTACGACGCGGCGACCGTGTTCATCAAGGCCATCCAGGCGGGCAACACCACCGGCGAGAAGATCAACGAGTACCTGAAGACGATCAGCTTCGAGGGTGTCTCCAAGCCGATCAAGTTCAAGGCGAACGGTGAGCCGGAGAACAACGCCATCTTCATCTACCAGGTCAAGGCTGGCGTCCTGAAGCTGCTGGGCCCGGCGGAGGAAGCGAAGATCGAGGGCTGATCCGAGACGGATCAGGCAAGCAAGCTAGTGCGCTGGGGAGCGGGAGCGTCGTGGGAACGACTGCTCCCGCTCCCCACCCCTATGGCGAAGTTTCTCTCCCAGCCCGTCTCGTGAGGCAAACCTGTCATGCTTGATGATTTCCTCAACCAGTTCCTGCCCAGTACGGTGGGCGGACTGGTGTTCGGCTCCATCTACGCGCTCGTCGCCCTCGGCTACACGATGGTTTACGGCGTGCTGCGTCTGATCAACTTCGCGCACTCCGAGATCTTCATGATCGGCACGTTCACGTCGCTCGTGGTGATCACGGCGATCGCGCCCGCGTCGCCGCTCACCGGTATCGCCCTGTTCGGCGTGATGCTGTTGATCATCGTGCTGTCCGCCGCGGTCTCCGGCGGCGCCGCGATCCTGCTGGAGCTGGTGGCCTACCGGCCGCTGCGCAGAAAAGGCGCGACCAGGCTCACGGCCCTGATCTCCGCCATCGGCGCGTCGCTCTTCCTGCAAGAGCTGTTCGCGCTGGTCATCATCCCCTGGTTGACCGGCAAGCCCGGTCGCAACCAGCAATCCTCGCCCCGCCTGGTCGACCGCGACACGGTGTTCAGCATCGGCAACGCGGACGTCCGCACCGACCACATCATCGTCGTGGTCGCCGCGGTCATCATGATGATCGCGCTGGACCGCCTGGTGAACCGCACCAAGATCGGCCGCGGTATCCGCGCCACCGCCCAGGACCCCGAAGCCGCCGTCCTCATGGGCGTCAGCATCGACAACATCGTGCGGGTCACGTTCCTGCTCGGTGGCGCGATGGCGGGCGTCGCGGGCGCGCTTTACCTGATGGAGTTCGAGAACACCGTCTACAACGTCGGTTTCGTGCTCGGCATCAAGGCGTTCACCGCGGCCGTGCTCGGCGGAATCGGCAACCTCCGCGGCGCACTGCTCGGCGGTATCGTGCTCGGCCTCATCGAGAACTGGGGCGCGATCTTCCTGGGATCGGAGTGGAAGGACGTCATCGCGTTCACCGTGCTGGTGGTCGTGTTGATGTTCCGACCGACCGGCATCCTCGGCGAATCCCTTCAGAAGGCCCGCGCATGAAAGGCAACGGAGTGACTGGCAACGCGAATCCGTTGAGGCGCGTGGGCGCCCTGGTCGACGGCGCCCGCGACTGGTGGGAACACGCCAAGGCGTGGCAGCGGTACGCGGTGTACCTGGGCGCGGTCGTGTTCGCGCTGATCCTGCCCGCGCCGGCGATCGGCACGTTCATGTCGCCCGGCTCGGACTGGACCACGGTGCTGATCTACCCGATCGGCACCTACATCCTGCTGGCCGTCGGCCTGAACGTGGTGGTCGGCCAGGCGGGCCTGCTCGACCTCGGGTTCGTCGCGTTCTTCGCGATGGGCGGCTATTCGGTGGCCTACTTCGGCACCGAGTACGGCTGGAACTACTGGGCGACCGCGGTGATGGGCATCGCGATGGCCGCGGTGTCCGGCGTCATCCTCGGCGCGCCGACGCTGCGGTTGCGCGGCGACTACCTGGCGATCGTGACGCTCGGCTTCGGTGAGATCGTCCGCATCACCGCGAACAACACCGACGAGATCGGCGGCGCGCGCGGCATCACCAACGTGCCGCACCCGACGGACATCCCCGGCGTCGTGGACTTCGGGCTCCTCCCCGCGCCGTACTACTACCTGATCGTGATCGCCATCGTGTTGGTGATCATCTTCTCGGTGCGGCTCCAGAAGAGCCGGGTCGGCCGCGCGTGGGCCGCGATCCGCGAGGACGAGGACGCGGCCGAGCTGATGGGCGTGCCGACGTTCAAGTTCAAGCTGCTCGCGTTCGCCATCGGCGCCATGATCGGCGGTCTCGCGGGCGGCCTCCACGCGGGCCGGGCGGTGTTCATCGAACCGAACACCTTCCCGTTCATCCTGTCCGCGACCATCCTCGCCGCGGTCGTGCTCGGTGGCGCGGGCAACCTGCCCGGCGTCATCCTCGGCGCGTTCGTCATCGCCTGGCTGCCCGAGCGGTTCCGCGAGGTCAACTGGCTCAAGGACCTGCTGGGCCGGGACCCGGCCGAGTACCGCATCCTGCTGTTCGGCGGTGTGCTGGTGCTGATGATGGCGCTGCGGCCGGAGGGCCTGCTGCCCTCCCGGCGGCGCAAGGCGGAACTGCACGAGGGCACCGGCGGCATGGGCACCATGGGTGCCGAGGTCACCGGCCCGGACACCGATGTCTCGACGGAGGCGGCCAAGTGAGCACTCCCGTCCTTCAGCTGGACAACGTGACCATGCGCTTCGGCGGCGTGGTCGCCCTGCGCGAAGCGAAGATCAGCATCGCGCCGGGCGAGATCTTCGCCCTGATCGGCCCGAACGGCGCCGGCAAGACCACCGTGTTCAACGTGGTCACCGGCGTCTACCAGCCCACCGAGGGCCAGGTGCTGTTCAACGGGACGCGGATCGACGGCACCAAGCGGTTCAAGATCACCAAGCTGGGCATCGCCCGCACGTTCCAGAACATCCGGCTGTTCCACAACATGTCGGCGCTGGAGAACGTGATGGTGGGCGCGGACGCGCACCACAAGACCGGTGCGATCGGCGCCACGCTGAACCTGCCCTGGCACCGCAAGGAGGAGAAGCGCGGCCGTGAGCTGGCGCGGGAGCTGCTCGACTTCGTCGGCATCCCCGGCCGGATGACCGAGACCGCGAAGAACCTGCCCTACGGCGACCAGCGGCGGCTGGAGATCGCCCGCGCGCTGGCCACCGATCCGAAGCTGCTGCTGCTCGACGAGCCCGCGGCGGGCATGAACCCGGCCGAGAAGGAAGCGCTCCAGGCGCTCATCCGCAAGATCCGCGACAGCGGCCGGACCGTGCTGCTGATCGAGCACGACATGAGTCTGGTCATGGGCGTCAGCGACCGCGTGGCGGTGCTGGACTTCGGCCAGCTGATCGCAGAAGGGCTCCCGCACGAAGTGCAGACCAACCCGAGGGTCATCGAGGCCTACCTGGGGGTGTCCGAAGATGCTTCTTGAGATCAAGGACATCCACGTCCACTACGGCAAGATCGCCGCGATCAAGGGCATCAGCCTCGAAGTGGACGAAGGTGAGATCGTCTCGCTCATCGGCGCCAACGGCGCGGGCAAGACGACCACGCTCAAGACGATCTCCGGCCTGCGCCCGCTGACCAGCGGCAAGGTGCTGTTCAACGGCGAGGACATCTCCAAGATGCCCGGCCACAAGCGGGTCATGGCGGGCATCGGCCAGTCACCGGAAGGCCGCGGCGTGTTCCCCGGCATGACGGTGCAGGAGAACCTGCTCATGGGCGCCTACACCCGCAAGGACGAGCTCGCTGCGGACCTGGCCGAGGTCTACGAGCTGTTCCCGCGGCTGGCGGAGCGCAAGAGCCAGTTCGGCGGCACCATGTCCGGCGGCGAGCAGCAGATGATCGCCATCGGCCGGGCGTTGATGACCAAGCCGAAGGTGCTCCTGCTCGACGAGCCGTCGATGGGCCTCGCGCCCATGCTCATCGCGCAGATCTTCCAGATCATCAAGGAGATCAACAAGCGCGGCACCACCGTGCTGCTGGTGGAGCAGAACGCGCAGCAGGCGCTGAAGCTCTCCGACCGCGCGTACGTGCTGGAGACCGGACGGGTGGTGAAGAGCGCACCCGGACCGGCGCTGCTGGACGACCCCCAGGTGCGCGCGGCGTACCTCGGCGGTCACTGAACCCGATCCACCCCCGGAGATCCCGCCGGCCCCGCCGCTACGGCTGGGCCAGCGGGATCTCCGTGCTCGACTGGTCCTTCAGGTCGGTCAGCGTCGGACCGCCGTACACCCGCAGGGCCAGCGGCTTCGCGTCCTTGGGCAGGTCGTAGTAGACGTCGTACTCCAGGCGCACGTTCGCGCCCAGGTCGATCGTCTCCGGCTGCCGCTTGATGGTCATGGCCTGCGAGTCCACCGTGTACTCGGTCTCGCGGTCGTCGATCATCACGTGCCGGCGCGCGTCGAACGACACGCTGCTGCGGCCGTTGTTGATCACGCTCATCCGGACCCGCACGAACTGGCCCTTGGCGTGGAACTCGGCGTGGCTGCCGATGATCGTCGGCATCTCGGTGGTCAGCCCGATCAGCGTGAACGCCGTGTCGCCGTCCGCCGTGGTGGGGATCTTCAGCGCCTTCTCGTCCGGCCGCACCGTCACCGCCGGCACCGGGTACGTCGCGGCCGAGGTCGGCGCGGACTCCGGCCCGGGTCCGGCCTCCAGCGGCGTGTCACCGCACCCGGCCGCCAGCACCACGACCATCACCGGCACCAGCCGTCGCACGCGCGCCTCCACACCACGAGTTCTACGCCCGGCGCCCGCCGAATTCCACATCGGTTGGGACACGACTGCACCTTCACACTTTCGGTGCATCCTTGAGGAAGCACGTGAGCCGGGCCGTGCACGCGCGCCGCCCCTGCTCGTCGGTGAGGACGATCTCGAAGGTGGCGGTGCTGCGACCGCGGTGGATCGGCGTGCACACCCCCGTGACGACGCCCTCGGTGACGCCCCGGTGGTGCGTGCAGGACAGCTCCAAGCCGACGGCCAGCCGGTCCGGCGCCGCGTGCATCGTCGCCGCGTACGAGCCCAGGGTCTCCGCGAGCACCGCGTTGGCGCCGCCGTGCAGCAGCCCGTACGGCTGCCGGTTGCCCTTCACCGGCATCGTCCCGACCAACCGATCGGCGTTCCAGTCGGTGATCTCGATGCCGAGCCTGTTCGTCAACTGCTCGTGGGCGACGCCCTGGTCGATACCAGGCAGGTCCTCGGGCGCTGTCGTCATGTGTCCCCCAGCCGGTGCGAAACTGTCGGACCTCCACCCTAGACTCGCCGCGTGAGCACTTCAGAAGCCTCCCGCCTGCTGCTGGTCGACGGCCACTCGATGGCCTACCGGGCGTTCTTCGCGCTGCCCAAGGAGAACTTCCAGACCGGCACGGGACAGACCACCAACGCGGTCTACGGCTTCACGTCGATGCTGATCAACCTGCTGCGCGACGAGAAGCCCACGCACATCGCGGTGGCGTTCGACGTCTCGCGCAAGACCTTCCGCACCGAGGCCTACGCCGAGTACAAGGCCGGTCGCAGCGCGACACCGGACGAGTTCCGCGGCCAGGTGAGCCTCATCGAGGACGTGCTGGGCACGCTGTCCATCCCGTCGCTCTCGAAGGAGAACTACGAGGCCGACGACCTGATCGCCACCCTCACCACCCAGGCCACCGCGCTGGGCTACGAGGTGCTCATCTGTACCGGCGACCGCGACGCGTTGCAGCTGGTCACCGACAAGGTGACGGTGCTGTACCCGGTCAAGGGCGTGTCCGAGATGGCCCGGTACACCCCCGAGCTGGTGCTGGAGAAGCAGGGCGTGCCGCCCGAGCTGTACGCCGACTACGCGGCCGTGCGCGGCGACTCGTCGGACAACCTGCCGAACACCCCCGGCGTCGGCCCCAAGACGATCGTGAAGCTGCTCACCCAGTTCGGATCGCTCAACAACCTGATCGACCACGTGGACGAGGTGCCCGGCAAGGTGGGCGACGCGCTGCGCGCGAACCTGTCCAACATCATGCTCAACCGGCAGCTCACCGAGCTGGTGCGGGATGTCGAGCTGCCCCTGGGGCCCGCCGACCTGGAAGCCCGGTCGTGGGACCGGGACGCGGTGCACCGGCTGTTCGACGAGCTGGAGTTCCGGGTGCTGCGGGACCGGCTGTTCGCCACCCTGTCCACCGCCGAGCCGGAGGCCGAGGAGGGCTTCTCGGTCAGCGGCGGCGCGGTGCCAGTCGGCTCGGTGGCGTCCTGGCTCGACGCGCACGCGCGTTCCGGCCGGGTCGGCATCGCGTTCCGCTCGTCCGGCGGCGACCTGGAGGGCCTGGCGCTGGCCGCGGTCGGCGGCGAGGGCGGGTACATCGAGGTCTCCTCGCTCACCGAGGAGGACGAGAACGCGCTGGCCGCGTGGCTGGCCGACGAGTCGGTGGTGAAGGCGGCGCACGACCTGAAGCTGCCGTTGCGCGCGCTGCGGGCCCGCGGCTGGAAGCTGCGCGGGGTGAACAGCGACACCGCGCTGGCCGCGTACCTGGTGCGGCCCGGCCAGCGGTCGTTCGCGCTGGACGACCTGGCGCTGCGCTACCTCCAGCGGGAGCTGCGCGCCGAGGAGCCGGACGACGGGCAGCTGTCGCTGCTTGCCGACGAGGAAGAGGACCGCCAGAAGACCGCGCAGGCCACGATCGTGCGGGCGTTCGCCGTCGCCGAGCTGGCCGACGCGCTGGACCGGGAGCTGGTCGACACCGGCCAGCAGTCGCTGCTCGCGACGCTGGAACTGCCGCTGATGGTCGTGCTCGACGAGGTGGAGGCGGTCGGCATCGCGATCGACTCCGAGCACCTCGCGGCGCTGGAGGCGCACTTCGCGGCGGGCGTGAAGCAGGCGGCGCAGGACGCGTACTCGGTGATCGGCAAGGAGATCAACCTCGGCTCGCCCAAGCAGCTGCAGACGGTGCTGTTCGACGAGCTGAACATGCCGAAGACGAAGAAGACCAAGACCGGGTACACGACGGACGCGGACGCGTTGCAGAACCTGTTCGAGGCCACGCAGCACCCGTTCCTCCAGCACCTGCTCGCGCACCGGGACGTGACCAGGCTGAAGTCCACGGTCGACGGGCTGCTCAAGTCGGTGGCCGACGACGGCCGCATCCACACCACGTTCCACCAGACGATCGCGGCGACCGGCCGGCTGTCGTCCACGGACCCGAACCTGCAGAACATCCCGATCCGGACCGACGAGGGCAGGCGCATCCGCGAGGCGTTCGTGGTCGGGCCGGGCTACGCCGAGCTGATGACCGCCGACTACAGCCAGATCGAGATGCGGATCATGGCGCACCTGTCGGAGGACGCGGGCCTGATCGAGGCGTTCCGCAGCGGCGAGGACCTGCACACGTTCGTCGCCTCGCGGGCGTTCTCGGTGCCGACGTCGGAGGTGTCGGGCGAGCAGCGCCGCCGGGTGAAGGCCATGTCGTACGGGCTGGCGTACGGGTTGTCCGAGTACGGGCTGGCGCAGCAGCTGCGGATCTCGGCGGTGGAGGCGCGGGAGCAGATGGAGGCGTACTTCGCCCGGTTCGGCGGGGTGCGCGACTACCTGCACGAGGTGGTGGAGGACGCCCGGAAGAAGGGCTACACCGAGACGATCCTCGGCCGGCGGCGCTACCTGCCGGACCTGAACAGCGACAACCGGCAGCGCCGGGAGATGGCCGAGCGGATGGCGTTGAACGCGCCGATCCAGGGCAGCGCGGCGGACATCATCAAGGTGGCCATGCTCGGCGTGTTCCGCGCGCTGGAGGAGTCCGGGTTGAGGTCGCGGATGCTGCTCCAGGTGCACGACGAACTCGTGCTGGAGATCGCCGAGGGCGAGCGCGAACAGGTGGAGGCGCTGGTCCGGGAACACATGGGTCGGGCGTACGAATTGTCGGTGCCTTTGGAGGTCTCGGTGGGCGTCGGGCGTTCGTGGGACGCCGCCGCCCACTAGATCCGGCGCCCCGAGGGTGCGGCGTCAGCGGAGAGGTGTGACCCGGACGTCCCGCGCGGTCAGCTCGGCGCCGCACTCGTCGCAGGCCACGTGCACCCCGACGCCGCCGCCGCACGAACGGTGGTGGAGGTCGTACGACGGGCCCTCGTCCGGCGCCATCCAGCGGTTGCCCCACTTCCGCAGGGCCATCAGCACCGGGTAGAGGTCCAGGCCCTTCTCGGTCAGCCGGTACTCGTACCGCGTCCGCACGTCCTTGTACGCCTCGCGGCGCAGGATGCCCTCCTCGACCAACGTGCCCAGGCGTTCGGCCAGCACGCTGCGGGAGATGTCCATCTCCGACTGGAAGTCCTCGAACCGCCGCGTCCCCAGGAACGCCTGCCGCAGCAGCAGCAACGTCCACCGCTCACCGAGCAGGGCGGCGGGCAACGACACCGGGCACAGCTCGTCGACAACCTTCACGGGGGCCATGTCCACCGACGATACCCCTTGCATTCGGAAAACGAATCCAGCTACGGTTCGGATTCCGAACCCAAGGGGTCGCCCGTCATGAGAGTCCGCGAACTGCACGCCGCCGAGGCCGGTGACGCCGTCGACACCGTCTTCCGCGGCCTGTCCGCGCAGAGCCGCTACCTGCGCTTCCACGCCCCGGTGCCCCGCCTCACCGCGTCCATGCGCCGCCGCCTCACCGACCTCGACGGCCACCGCAAGGCCGCCGTCGTCGCCGAGTGCCACCGCACACCCGTCGGCATCGCCCGCCTGATCGCCACCAGCGAGGACACCGCCGAGATCGCCCTCGCCGTCGTCGACCCCTGGCAGCGCAAAGGCGTCGGCACCAGGCTCATCGACGCACTCGGCCGACTCGCCACCGACCTGCGCTACACCGAGCTCCACGGCGACGTCCTCGGCGAGAACCAGCCGATGCTGCGCCTGATCGCCCGCGTCTTCCCCGGCGCCCGCCTGACCAGGGACGAGGACGACGTCATCCGGGTCAGCTACCCGCTCACGTTCGAGTTGACCCACGAGGAGCTGGTGGCGGATCTCCGGTGGTGAGCAGAATGGCCCTATGCGACGGATCTTCGGGTTGGCGCTCATCCTGGTCCTGTTGGCACCACCGGCCTCGGCAGCGGGCTCGCCCGGCTTGCCCGGCTCGCCCGGTGACCAGCCGCTCCCCGGCTACACCATCAGCAACCCGCCACTGCCGCCCGCCCAGATCGGCGGCCAACCGTCACGGGTCCTGCAAGGCGTCCACGAACACGCCGCCTACATCATCGAGGTCCCGCCGCGCTGGAACGGCCGCCTCGCCATGTGGGCGCACGGCTACCGCGGCACGGGCACCGTGCTCACCGTCGACCCGCCCGCCTACGGCCTGCGCCAGAAGCTCCTCGACCAGGGCTTCGCCTGGGCCGCCTCCAGCTACTACGCCAACAACTACGACGTGAAAGCCGGCGTCCTGAGCACGCACGACCTGGCCGAGCACTTCCGGAAGCTGGTCGGCAAACCCAAGGACACCTTCATCGTCGGCGTCTCCATGGGCGGCCACGTCATCGGCCGGTCGCTGGAGCAGTTCCCCGGCTTCTACAAGGCCGCCCTGCCGGTGTGCGGCGTGCTCGGCGACCAGGAGCTGTTCGACTTCTTCCTCGACTACAACCTCACCGCGCAGGCCGTCAGCGGCATCCGCGCCTGGCCGACGCCGGACGACTACGTCAGCGCGGTCGTCCCCCGCATCCAGGCCGAACTCGGCCTGACCGGCACCCCGAACGAGCGCGGCGCGCAGTTCGTCTCGATCGTCACCAACCGCACCGGCGGCCCACGTCCCGGCGCGGCACCGGCGTTCGCGTTCTGGAAGGACTTCCTGTTCGGCCTCGGTGCCGCCGCGACCGGCGAGAGCCTGTCCACCAACCCGTCGCAGCTCGCCACCAACGTCGTGACCCGGTACGAGCCGAACACGCCGGTCGACGTCAACCGCGAAGTCGAACGCGTCTTCCCGGAGAACGTGAAGGCCCGCGTCACGCCGAAGCTGACCGAGGTGCCACGCATCGCCGGCCGCCCGACCGCGCCGGTGCTGTCGCTGCACAACCTCGGGGACCTGTTCGTGCCGTTCTCGATGGAGCAGATCTACGAGCGGGACGTGCAGCGCAACGGGCGCAGCCACCTGCTCGCGCAGCGCGCGATCCGTGCGGTCAACCACTGCGAGTTCAGCCCGAACGAGGTCGGCGCCGCGTGGGACGACCTGGTCACGTGGGCCGACACCGGTCGTCGGCCCGCGGCGGACGTCGTGGACGACCCGGCCGTCGTCGCCGCGCCGAACTACGGCTGCCGTTTCAGCGACCCCGCCGCCTACACCGACCCCAACAGCACCCGCCGCCTCTTCCCGGCCTGCTAGGCGACCCGACGGGTCAGCACGACGTTCGGCCGCCCTTGACGGGGTGCGGACCACTCCGGCTAGCGTGTCCGGCTAGCGTGAGGAAAACGCTTACCTGGAGGCCTGGGCATGGCACGCAGGCGTTACGCGGTCGTGGGTACCGGCGCACGGGCCGAACGGCACATCGACGCGATCGTCCGGCACGCGGAGTTCGGGGAGCTGGTCGCGTTCTGCGACGTCAACCCCACCCGCATGGCCGTGCACAACGAACGCCTCGACCGGCCCGTGCCGACCTACGCGGCCGAGGACTTCCTCCGAATGCTGGCCGCCGAGCGGGTCGACGTCGTCGTGGTCACCACCGTCGACCGGCACCACGACACCTACATCGTGGAGGCGTTGGACGCGGGGTGCGACGTCGTCACCGAGAAACCGATGACGGTCGACGCGCCGAGCGTCGGCAAGATCTTCGACGCGGTGGAGCGCAACGACGGCCAGGTCACCGTCGCGTTCAACTACCGGTACAACCCGGTGCACGAGAAGGTCCGCGAACTCCTGACCGAAGGCGCGGTAGGCGAGATCGGATCGGTGCACTTCGAGTGGCTGCTCGACGTCCGCCACGGCGCCGACTACTTCCGCCGCTGGCACCGGGACAAGGCCAACTCCGGCGGCCTGATGGTCCACAAGGCCACGCACCACTTCGACCTGCTCAACTGGTGGGTCGACTCCGTGCCCGAGGTCGTGTACGCGCACGGCCGGCTGTTCTTCTACGGCGAAGAGAACGGCGAACGCCACGGCTACCACCGCCCCTACGACCGGGTCCACGGCTCACCGGAAGCGCAGGACGACCCGTTCGCCCTGCACATCGAGCGCAACGACTGGCTACGCCGGCTCTACCTCGACGCCGAACACGACGACGGCTACCACCGCGACCAGAACCCCTTCGCCCCCGGCGTGTCCATTGAGGACGACATGTCGGTGCTGGTCCGCTACGCCAACGGCGCCGACCTGACCTACCACCTCACCGCCTACTCCCCGTGGGAGGGCTACCGCCTGATGGTCAACGGCAGCAGGGGACGGCTGGAGCTGGAGGTCGTAGAGAACACCTGGGTCAGCGGCCAACAGCCCGCCGTGCACGGCAAACAGGCCAACCCCGAGGAGTCCCGGGTCCGTCTGACCGTCCAGCCACTGTTCGAGCAAGCCCACGAGATCCCACTGGAACTAGCCACCGGCGGTCATGGCGGCGCCGACCAACGCATGACCGAGGTCCTGTACGGCACACCCGGCCAACCCGACCCACTGGGACGCCACGCCACCCACCGCGACGGCGCCCTCTCCCTGCTCACCGGCTTCGCCGCCAACCGCAGCTTCGAAACCGGCGACCCCGTACGCGTACTGGAACTACTAGACCTCCGCTAGCGCCCGCACTAGCACCCCCGCCAGCACCCGCCGGCCCCCTGACCACGCGTTACCGCCGCACCACGACGCTGCTCATGCCAACCACCAGCAGCCGGCTGCGCCGCCCTGCCCGCTACCCGGCCTCCGCTTGCCGACCTCCGCTGGCCCCTGCCCGACCGCCGGCCCCCTGCCCGACTGTCGACCGGCGTCCCAGCGGGTCGGGTTGGTCGCCTGCTGGCCTCCGCCTGCGCCAGAGCCCGTGGTGGCTGAGCGTCCGTGGTGGCCGAGCGCGTGGTGGGCGCCTTCGCCAGTGTCCGCCTTCGTCCTGCTGTTCGACCCCGCGTCCGGCGCTGTGCCCACTGGTCCCGCCGTGCCGCCTCCTTCTTCTCTCCCGGCAACGTCAATGGTGCGCTGAAAGTTTCCGTCGAATCTTCCATTCACGGATGGTTCGCTCACTCGGGTGATCTTCACTCCGTGTTCCGGACTCGCCACCGGCGGTTGCGGTGCGGCGGTAGCCTGGCTCGGTGCCGCTCTTGGGACCAGCCGACGAGTTGCCGCACCCGCCGCGCCGGGTGCTCGTGGCCGGTACGTCGGGCTCGGGGAAGTCGACGCTGGCGAGTCTCGTCGCACGCGCGCTCGGGCTGTCCTATGTGGAGATGGACTCGCTGTTCCATGGTCCACAGTGGACACCGAGGCCGGAGTTCGAGGCTGACGTGCGCCGGTTCGTCAAACTGGGCGCGTGGGCTACCGAGTGGCAGTACAGCCTGGCTCGGCCGTTGCTGCTGGAGCACGCCGACACGTTGCTCTGGTTGGACCACCCGCGGCACGTGGTGATGCGGCGGGTGGCGGTGCGGACGGCGGTGCGGCGGTTCCGCCGGCAGGAACTGTGGAACGGTAACGTCGAACCGCCGCTGCGGACGGTGTTCACCGATCCCGAACACCTGCTGCGGTGGGCGTGGAAATCGCACGGGCGCACCGGCGAACGGGTCCGCGCCGTGCTCGAAGGCGAGCACGGCGATCGACTGGCGGTGGTGCGGTTGCGCGGGCAGCGTGAGGTCGACCAATGGCGGTCCGGGCCTCTGCGTCGGGCCGCCGAACGCGGCGAGGAGTCGGTGCGATGAGCGAGCGGACGGCGTTGGTGCTGGGCGGCACCGGGATGCTGAAGGGGTGCGCGGACGAGCTGCTGGCCCAGGGGTGGCAGGTGGTGCTGCCCAGCCGCCGGCCGGACGGGACGTTGGGCAGTGCGGCCAAGGCGGCCCTGCGCGGGCGCAGCCACGTGCCGCACGTGAGCCGGGCCGAGACCGGGCAGCAGGGCGGGCAACGGGTCGCGGTCGCGGCGGACTGGTCCCTGCCGCGCGAGTTGGCCGACCGGGTCCGGGAGGTGATGGAGCGGCCGGCGGACCTGCTGGTGGCGTGGGTGCACGCGAGTTACCGGGACGACGTGCTCCAGGCCGTCGCGCCCCTGCTCGCCCCGCACGCCCCGGTGGTTGAGGTGCACGACAGCGCTGCCATCCGCGCGGTGCGCGGCGTGCCCGACCCGGCGTTGGAGGGCCACCCGACGCAGCAGGTGGTGCTGGGGTTCGTCCGGCACGGCGGCAAAACCCACTGGCTCAGCCACGAGGAGGCGTCGGTGGGCGTGCTCGAAGCCGTGCACCGAGCCCTGGACGGCAGACCGCCGTCGGTGCACCAGGTCGGCGAGGTCGACACCTGGGTCATGCGGCGCTAGGCGTCGGGTGACCACCCGGACGGGAGCGTGTGCCGCAACCCGGCCACGCAACCCGGCCACGCCCCCTGCCTCGGCTGCTACGAGTCGCCGCTCGGGCCCGACCGATGGGCTGCCGCCGCCGCACCGAGCACACACAACGGTCGAGCCGTGATCGCCGTTCAGCTCGGCCGCAGGCCCCGGACCAGGGATAACACCGACTCGCGCACGTCGGCGAGGCTCCGTTCGGGCTGGAACACCTGCCAGTCCAGCGCGATCACCAGCAGGGTGCCGAACAACGCCGCCGACGCCGTGCCGACCTGCACGCCGTCGGGCAGCCGACCGGTGTCGGACAGGCGCTGCATCTGGCCGCGCACGATGGACACGATGTCGTCGCGCAGCAGGCTCAGCGTGTCGTGCCACTGGCCGGGCGTGCGCCACAGCTCGGACACCAGCAACTGCCCGAACGCCGGGTACTCGGCGAAGAACCCGAGCATCCCGTCCACCAACGTCGCCATCGCCGAGGACGTCTCGTCCTCCTCCTCGGCGACTCGGAGCCGGGCGGCCAGCAGGTCGACGCCGTGCCGCAGCAGCGCGTCCACCAGCGCGTCCTTGCTGGCGAAGTTGTAGTAGACCGTCCCCTTCGCCACCCCGGCCTCGGCGGCGATCTCCTCCACCGTCACGCTCGCCGCGCCGCGTTCGCCGACGAGCCGCAGCGCGGCGTCGAACAGCTTCTGCTTGGTCGCCGCGGTGCGACCGGGGCGGGTCACAGCACCAACTCGGGCTTGAGACGAGACGGGGTCCACACCCGCTGCTTGTACGCGGCGAGCGTCGCCAAGGCAAGGCCCGCGACGAGGTAGCCGACCAGGATCAGCGCGTCCCGGCCGACGCCGCCCAGCGACCCGCCGTACATGAGGTGCCGCAGCCCGTCCACGGCGTAGCCCATCGGCAGCCCGTAGTGCAGCGGGTACAGCGGCACCGGGATGGTCTGCCACGGGAACGTGCCGCCCGCGCTGACCAGCTGCAGGATCAGCAGCACCAGGCCGATGAACTTGCCGACCGCGCCGAACAGGGCGTTCAACGCGTGCAGCACCGCCACGAACGTCGCCGACACCAGCAGCAGGAACCCCAGCGTGCCCAGCGGGTGCGACGGCCGGATGTCCACCACCAACGTGACCACGGCGAACATCACCACGACCTGCGCCGCACCCAGCAGCACACCGGGCAGCCAGCCACCCAGAGCCACCCGCAACGGCGACTGACCGCCCGCGAGTCCACGCCGGGACAGCGGCTTGAGCAGCAGGAACAGCACGAACGCGCCGATCCAGGTGGCCAGCCCGAGGAAGAACGGTGCCAGGCCCGCGCCGTAGCTGCCCGCGGACGTCTGGCTCACCCCGCGCACGTTCACCGGGTCGCCGATCGTCTGCGCGGTCGACTCACGGGTCGGGTCGTCGGGGTTGGGGATCTCCGAGACACCCGCGGCCAGCCCGTCGCGCAGCTGATTCGCCCCGTCCACCAGCTGCTTCGAGCCGTCACGCAGCTGCCCCGCGCCGTCCCGCACCCGCACCGCCCCGGACGCGACCTGCGCCGCGCCGTCGTTCAGCCTGGTGATCGCGTCGGTCAGCGCCGGCGTGCTCGCGGCCAGCTGCGCCGCCCCGTCGGAGACCTGCCGAGCGCCGTCCGCCAACGTCCGCAGCTGCCCGGCCGCGCCCTGGACCTTGCCGTTCGCGTCGTCCACCGGCTTGCGGACCTCGCCCAACGCCCCGAGCACGCGTTGCACCTCTTCCTCGGAGAACCCGAGCGCCCGCAGCCGCGTCGCCACGTCCCCGTTCACCGCGTCCAGCCGGTTCACCAGGTCCTGGGCCTTGACCGCGTAGTCCTCGGCGGTGATCGCGACCGTCTCGTTGCCGTCCGCGACCTGGCGAGCGCCGGACGCCAGCTGCTGCGCCTTCACCGGCAGGGAAGCGGTCGAGTCGCGCAGCCGCGTCAGCCCGGACGACACCTGCGCCGAACCATCGGCCAAAGAAACACTGCCGTCCGCGAGTTGCTGCGCGCCCGTGTAGGCGTCCTGCTGGCCGGTGGCGAGCTTCGTCGCGCCGTCGGCGGCCTCGGCGGTCTTCTGCCGGATCGTGGAGAAGCCGAGCAGCAGCTTGTCCGCCGCCTCCGCGCCCACCTTCACCGACACCGACCGGCGGACCTCGGCGACGACCTGGTTGGCGATCGTGGAGCCCAGGTAGTTGTTCGCGTCGTTGGTGGTCAGCACGATGACGCCTTGGCGGGGCGTGAAGTCGCCGGACGACAGCAGCGCCTGGGAGAAGTCCTCGGGCAGGGTCAACGCGAACGTGTAGGTCCCGTCGCGCACGCCTTTCTCGGCCTCCGAGGCGTTCACCCGGTGCCAGTCGAACCTGTCGCCGTTCACCAGCTCCTCGGCCACGTCGCGCCCCGCGTCCAGGCGAGTGCCGTCACTCGCGGCCGCGCCCTTGTCCTCCACGACCAGCGCGGCGGGCACCTGGTCGAGGTGCGCGTACGGGTCCTTGTTGGCGTACAGGTAGAGCGCCGCGTAGAGCAGCGGCACCAGCGTCAACGCCAGCACCGCGAGCTTCGGCAGCTTGCCGGAGGTGATCCGGCGCAGCTCGTTGAACGCCATCCGGACGGCGGTCACTCGGACTCCTCGGGAACGGTGTCGGGAACGTTGTCGGCGCCGATCCGCGCGGTGGGCACATCCAGCGCGGTGGCGGTGGTGGTCGTGCAGAGGGCGATCACGGACCGGTCGGGCGTCACGTGTGCGCGCGCCAGCTCCCACCAGCCCTTCGGGTCGCCGTGGTAGCGGTCGGGGCTGTCCAGCACGAGGGTCGTCACGCCGGGGCGCGCGGCGGCCAGCTCCAGCATCAGCGCGCACCGGGTGGCGGCCGGGACCTGCTCGAACCGGTGGTCCAGGTACTCGTCCGCACCCCGCTCGACCAGCCAGTCCGCCACCGCCCTGCGGCCGCTGCGGGCGCCGTTCATGGCCAGCTCCTCGCCGACCACGCCGGCCAGCGCCAGCGACGCTTCCGGCTCGGTGACGTCGGGGGAGTCCACCAGCACGACCCGTTTGCGCAGCTCGGCGGGGGAGGGGAAGACCTCGCCGGTGTTCGGGCGCATCCGCCCGGACAGCACCAGGCCGAGCGCGGTGTGGCCCGCGCCCGGGTCACCGGCCACCAGTACCAGCTCACCCGGCTTGACCAGCAGGGACGTCGGCTTCAGCAACGGACCGTGCGGCCCGGTGACGCCGACGCGCCGAGCGAGGATCTGCACCGCGGACCTCCTATTTGAACTGACTGGTCAGTTCAAATAGTCGTCCGGCAGGTGTCGGATCGCAACCCGATGGGCTGTGACATGGCGCTCTGCCAGCGCAAACGGTGCAAATCGGGCGAACGGTCTAGCGCAGCGCCCCGGCCGGGCGCACCTCCCACATCGTCCACAGTGGACGGTAACCCTGGCGTGGCCAGAAAACCGACGACAGCGGGTTCGGCGGGTTGTAGTAGAGGTAGGTGCCGACCGTGCCCAGCCGCTGGAACTCGCGGTGCGCGTGCGCCATGAGCTGGCGGCCCACCCCGGTGCCCCGCGCGCCCGGCGGCACCGACACGCAGTTCACGTAACCCCAGCGGCCGTACGGCAGCCTGGTCGCGGTCCAGTTGCCCGGCTCCGACGTCACCAGTGCGCACTCGGCCAGCCCCACCGCGATGCCGTCCCGCTCGGCCAGCCACGCCGGACTGCCCGCGGCCAGCCGCTCGGCCAACGTCCGCCGCTTCAGCTCCACCGCGTCCGGCCGGTGCACCGTCGAACCCACCATCGACGAGTAGCGCAGCTCCGCCAGCGCCAGTGCCAGCACCGTCTCCAGGTCCGCGGGCGTGGCACGGCGGATCGTCGCGGCGCCCGTCACCGGTTGGGCCGGGGCCTGCCGCACGGCGATCACGGTCAACGGCACCAGGCCGTGGTCCAACAGCGCCCTGGTCGCCTCCGCGTCCCGGCTCGGCCAGGTCAGCACGCACGCCGAGTCGCGCTCGGCCGGTCCGAGCAGGTCCAGCCGCTTGCGCCACGCGCGCAGCAGCGCGTCCATGCCCGCCGCGCCGGCGGCGCCCAGCAACGGCGTCAGCTCCCACACCTCGGTGGCCGACCAGAGCCGGGCGGGCGAGCGCCGCTCGTGCACCTGGCGGTGCAGCACGCCCGCGACCCTGGTGCCGTCCGGCAGCGCGGCGGTGATGACATCGCCTTCCGGCGGCGCGACCACCGACGGCAGCAGCGGGTCGACGCTCGCGAAGCGCGCGCTCTGCGCCTCCATCAGCCCTTGACCGGCGGTCATGCCAGGCAGGTTACGGCTTCCGGGTGCGGAAGATCGCGGTGCCCGGGAACAGGCGGCCGCGCAGCGGGCTCCACTGCCCCCACGTGCGGATGTGCCCGGCCGGCCACTCCGGCTCCACCACGTCGAGCAGTTCCAGGCCGGCGCCGGCGAGGGCCCGCACGTAGTCACCGGTGGTGCGGTGGTGCTCCACGTACGTCGCCCGACCGGTGTCATCCACTTCCACGTACGGGGTGCGGTCGAAGTACGACTGGGTGACGGTCAGTCCGCCCGGCCCCGGGTCGTCCGGGAAAATCCACCGGATCGGGTGAGTTACCGAGAACACCCACGGCGCGCCCGGCCGCAGCACCCGCGCCACCTCGCCGAACACCTCGCCCACGTCCGCCACGAACGGCACCGCGCCGAACGCCGAGCAGGCCGCGTCGAAGCTGCCCGACGCGAACGGCAGCTGGTCCGCGCTGGCCTGCACCAACGGCACGGCCACGCCGGTCGCCGCGTTCGCCGCCACCGCGTGCCGCAGCATCCCGGCCGAGATGTCGAACGCCACCGCGTGCGCGCCCTGCGACGTCAGCCACCGGGCGCACGGCGCGGAACCGCAGCCGACCTCCAGCACCCGGCGTCCGCGCAGGTCACCGAGGTAACGGGCGTCCTCCTCCCGGACGCCCTCGGGGCACCACACGAAGTCCGCCGCGCCCAGGAAGTCGCCGTGTTCGGCGTGGTAGTCGTCGGCGTCGGCGTCCCACCACATCCGGTTGGCCGCGCGCGACTCGGCCGCGTCGACGCCCCGCTTGGCGATGCCGGTGGTGCCGAGCGCCTGCTCCGCGCTCGCGTGCTGGTCGGACACACTGCTCCATTCAAGGGGACCGGTTTGCCCGGTGGACGGTGATCCGCGTACGATATCGCCCGCGTAGTGGGTTCGCGCTGGCCTTGATCGGTGATCACCTGGTGAGTCGGTCTTCGTTGTGGGGCGTGCCCTCCGCGTAGCGTTGAATCCGCAGGCCACAAACCCCAATCCGTACCGGAGCCACCTACCTAATGTCCACCGACACCACCACTGTCCCGGTTGCCGCTGCGCCGAAGCAGGTCGCCATCAACGATATCGGGACGGAGGAGGACTTCCTCGCAGCCATCGACAAGACCATCAAGTACTTCAACGATGGCGATATCGTCGAAGGCACCATCGTCAAGGTCGACCGGGACGAGGTCCTGCTCGACATCGGCTACAAGACCGAGGGTGTCATCCCCTCGCGCGAGTTGTCGATCAAGCACGACGTCGACCCCAACGAGGTTGTGAAGGTCGGTGACGAGGTCGAGGCTCTTGTCCTCCAGAAGGAGGACAAGGAAGGCCGGCTGATCCTCTCCAAGAAGCGCGCGCAGTACGAGCGCGCCTGGGGCACCATCGAGGCGCTCAAGGAGAAGGACGAGCCGGTCAAGGGCACCGTCATCGAGGTCGTCAAGGGCGGCCTCATCCTGGACATCGGTCTGCGCGGCTTCCTCCCCGCCTCGCTCGTCGAGATGCGTCGCGTCCGCGACCTGCAGCCTTACGTGGGCCGCGAGCTCGAGGCGAAGATCATCGAGCTGGACAAGAACCGCAACAACGTGGTCCTGTCCCGCCGCGCGTGGCTGGAGCAGACCCAGTCCGAGGTCCGCAGCGAGTTCCTCAACCAGCTGCAGAAGGGCCAGGTCCGCAAGGGCGTCGTGTCCTCCATCGTCAACTTCGGTGCCTTCGTGGACCTGGGTGGCGTGGACGGCCTGGTGCACGTCTCGGAGCTGTCCTGGAAGCACATCGACCACCCGTCCGAGGTCGTCGAGGTCGGCCAGGAGGTCACGGTCGAGGTCCTGGACGTCGACATGGAGCGCGAGCGCGTGTCGCTGTCGCTCAAGGCGACGCAGGAAGACCCGTGGCGCCAGTTCGCCCGCACCCACGCGATCGGTCAGATCGTGCCGGGCAAGGTCACCAAGCTGGTTCCGTTCGGCGCGTTCGTCCGGGTGGACGAGGGCATCGAGGGCCTGGTCCACATCTCCGAGCTGGCCGAGCGCCACGTCGAGATCCCGGAGCAGGTCGTGCAGGTCGGCGACGACGTCATGGTCAAGGTCATCGACATCGACCTGGACCGCCGCCGGATCTCGCTGTCGCTCAAGCAGGCCAACGAGGGCTTCACGGTCGACTCCGAGTTCGACCCGACCCAGTACGGCATGGCCGCCGAGTACGACGACCAGGGGAACTACATCTACCCCGAGGGCTTCGACCCGGAGACCCAGGAGTGGCAGGAAGGCTTCGACAAGCAGCGCGAGGAGTGGGAGCGTCAGTACGCCGAGGCCCACACGCGCTACGAGGCCCACATGAAGCAGGTCGCCAAGGCCGCCGCCGCCGAGGAAGAGGCTGCCGGGGAGACCAACTACTCCTCCGGTGGCGAGGCCCCGGCTGCCGCGACGTCGTCCAGCACGGGCGCCCCGGCTCAGGCCGGTGGCACCCTGGCCAGCGACGAGCAGCTGGCCGCGCTGCGCGAGAAGCTGTCGGGCGGCGCCTGAGCAGCACCGGCCGACGGCACCTCGTCGGCTGACTGAATGACCACGATCGCCCCTCGCCGACCACGGCGGGGGGCGATCGTCGTTTCGGGTCGCTCGCAGTGCGAAGTCGTTGTGGTGCGCTAAGTTGAGAGACCTATGAGTGTGCGAACGATGGTGTTGGCGGCGGTAGTGGTGGGCGTGTGCGCTGCGTGCTCCGCCGAGAAGCCGCCGCCCGCGGCGCCCCCGCAGATCCCGACGATCGTGGCGCCCACGTCGTTCACCCGCGTCCCGCAGATGGTGGACCGCCCCCTGCCGGACGACTGCGAGCTGATCGTCCCGGTCGAGATCCTGCACCAGCGCCTGGGCCGTGAGCTGCCCGGCGAGTTGCAGACCATCATCGGCATCCCCGAGCCGTCCCTCGGCCGCACCGGGAAGATCGACTGCTACTACGGCATGGAACGCCAGGCGCTCGCCGCCGCACCGGTGATCATCGGCCTGGCCACCTACGTGGACGAGGCCACCGCCACCGGCCGGGTCGCCGACAGCGTGGCCGCCGAACGCCAGGACGGCGCGACCGTCACCGAGGTCGAGGTGGGCAAGCGCAAGGCGTCCCTGGTCGTCACCAAGGACGAACGGCTGCTCATGGGCTCACTCGGCAAGACGACGTTCGTGTCGCGCGCGAAGGCCGGTGTGCTGCCGGACGACGTGGTCGGGACGTTCCTCGCGGCCCTCGCCCAGCAGGCGATGACGCCTATAGAGGAAGCCTGAAGATCCTCCGCGTGGCAGGCTTGGCGCCATGTTGCGCGTGGGGCTCTCCGGGGGCATCGGGTCGGGCAAGTCGACAGTGGCGGCCAGGCTCGCCGAACACGGTGCGGTGGTCGTGGACGCCGACCGGCTGGCCCGGGAGGTGGTGGAACCCGGCACCGAGGGCCTCCGGGAGATCGTCGAGGCGTTCGGTCCGGACGTGCTCGACGCGGACGGCGCGTTGATCCGGTCCGCCCTGGCGGCGAAGGTGTTCGGTGACGCCGAGGCCCTCGCCACCCTCAACGGCATCACGCACCCGAAGATCGCGGCCCGCACGCGTGAGCTGATCGACGCGGCGGCCGAGGACGCGATCGTCGTGCACGACGTGCCGCTGTTGGTGGAGAACAACATGGCTCCGCTCTACCACCTGGTGCTGATCGTGCACGCGGAACTCGACCAGCGCCTCAGCCGGTTGCGCGACCGGGGCGTGGCGGAGGAGGACGCGCTCAAGCGCGTCGCCGCGCAGGCCGACGACGAGCGCCGCCGCGCGGTGGCGGACGTGTGGCTGGACAACTCCGGCACGCCGGACCTGGTGTTGGCGCAGGTGGACGCGCTGTGGGCGGACCGGCTGGTGCGCTACGAGTCCAACGTGCGGCTGCGCCGTCACGCCTCCGGATCGCCGATCGTGGCGCCCTACGACGAGACGTGGCCGGTGCAGGCGGAACGGGTCGCGGCACGCATCCGACTCGCGGCGGGCGGTCGTCGGGTGGAGCACATCGGCTCGACGTCCGTGCCGGGACTCGCGGCGAAGGACGTGCTGGACTTCCAGCTGGGGGTGAAGTCGCTGGAGGAGGCCGAGGAGTTGGACGAGGCGCTGGCCCAGGCGGGTTTCCCCGGCGTCGGCATCGGCGAGGACACCGTGAGGTACGAGGGTGATCCGCCGGAGCTGTGGCACAAGAGGGTGCACGCGGGCGCCGATCCGGGACGGCGGGTCCACCTGCACGTTCGAGTGGAGGGCGGTCCGGGGTGGAACTGGGCGATGCGGTTCCGCGACTGGCTGCGTGCCGATGAGCGGGCGCGGGACGAGTACGCGGCGGTGAAGCTGAAGCTGTCCGAGCAGCACAGGGGTGACGCGGACGGGTTCGCCTACGGCGAGTCGAAGGAGCCGTGGATGGCCGCGGCGACTGCGCGCATGGACGCGTTCTACCGGGACGAGCGGTTCTAGAGGGACGGCCACACGTCGTAGATGCCGCCGTGGGTCAGCCACGCGCCGAGGTCGTGCCGGTGCAGGCTGATCTCCTCCAGGGTGCGGTGCACGGTGCGCAGCGCCTGGTCGGCGTCGCCGGGCCCGAGGACGCGTCCGGCGACGGCGGCGGCGAACTCCTCGGAGCGCACGATCCGCGCGGTCGTGCCGCCCGGCACGGCCAGGCCGAGCAGCAGGTCCGTGGTGCGCCACGAGCGGCCGTCGCGCTGTACGCGGACCGCGCTGAGCACGCTCGGGCCGCTGCGCGCGTGTCTTGAGCGTGGCCGGTAGTGCGTCAACCGGAGTCCCAGTTCGGGCATCAACCAGGTGACTTCGGAATCGGAGAACGGGTCCTCCGGGGTGGGGCATTCGAGCCTCAGACCCCAGTGCTCCACCCGGCACGTCGACAGGTGCCGCGACATCCCGCTGGAGTAGCTGCGAACTGCGCTTACGGTGTCGACAACGTCGACCAGCTGAGGTGTGATGACCGCTCCCACACGACCCGAGGGTAGCCGCAAGTATGCGCCGGGTAACTGTGCGGGTTGATTCGTTACATCACGGTCTGTGGGGTACGCGGTCTCTATCCGGTGACGGACACGGAGAGCGGTTGACCTGGGAGTGTGACTGTCTGTATTACCGGTGACGCCACGTCGTGATCGTTCCCTGGGACGCCAGCCAGCGCACCGCGTCGTGCCCGTGCGCGGCGATGCCGGCCACCGCGCGGTAGGTCGTCTCCAGCGCCCACTGCGCCCGGTCCGCCTGGATGAGGCCCTGGTCCAGGGCGGTCAGCAGCTCGTCGGTGTCGAGCACGGTGACGCTGCGGCCGGTGCGCACGACGAGGTCCAGGTAGAGGTCGATGGTCTTCCACACCGATCCGCTGGAGCTGATCTCCACCACGTCCACGTACAGGTCGTAGTCGCGCTCGTGGCCGGGGTGCCAGGACTGCCGGGTGACGCGCAGGCCGTGCGCGGGCAGCAGCCACGACTCGAAGTGGGACAGGTGCGGGTGTCCGGGTACCGGGCGGAACATGTAGAGGCCGTGCTGGGTCAGCCGGTACTCCTCGACCCCGCGCAGGTGGCCCTTGGGGTCGGTGTTGCTCTTCGCGTCGAGGTCGAAGTACTCGATCTTCGGCGGGTGGATGTGCATGCGGGTCCCGGCGGCACTCGTCGTCACAGCGCCGACCTTAGGCAACGACACGGCTGGATTACCCCTTTCTGTCACCCAAAAGGAGGATGATCGCTTACTCTTCCCGCCATGTTCGGCATCATTCGCCCTTGTCGCAACCGTCTGGGTCCTGAACTGCGCGAGTCGTGGCTGGCCCACCTGTGCGGGCTGTGCCTGGCGTTGCGCGACGACCACGGCCACATGGCGCGGGTGGTCACCAACTACGACGGTCTGGTCATCTCGGCGTTGGTGGAGGCGCAGGTAGGGGCGGGGCCGGGGGCGTCGCGGCGGTCTGCGGGGCCGTGCGCGCTGCGTGGGATGCAGTCGGCGGACGTGGCGGTGGGGGCGGGCGCGCGGTTGGCGGCGTCGGTGTCCCTGGTGCTGGCTTCGGCGAAGGTCGGGGACCACGTGTCCGACGGCGACGGGGTGTTCGGGCACGCGCCGATGCGGGGTGTCGGGCGGCAGGTGGCGCGGCGGTGGGCGGCGCAGGCTTCGGCCACGGGGTCGGATCTGGGGTTCGACACGGCGGTGCTGGTGGATGCGGTGCGGCGGCAGTCGTCGGTCGAGGCGGCGGCCGGTCCGGGGTCGTCGGTGCTGGCGGTGACCGAGCCGACGGAGACGGCAGCGGGGGAGGCGGTGGCGCAGACGGCCGTGTTGGCCGGGCGGCCGGGGAACCTGGTGCCGTTGCGGGAGGTGGGGCGGCTTTTCGGGCGGTTGGCGCATCTGCTGGACGCGGTGGAGGACCTGGAGGCCGACCGGGCGTCCGGGGCGTGGAACCCGTTGGTGGCGACTGGTACCGGGTTGGGTGAGGCACGGCGGTTGTGCGATGACGCGGCGTTGGGGATCAAGCTCGCGATGAAGGAAGTGGAGTTCGCCGACGACCGGCTGGTGCACGTGCTGCTGGTGCATGAGCTGCAGGAGTCGATCCGGCGGGCGTTCGGGGAGGCGCACACGCACGAACCGAGCGCGAACACCCCTGAGTCGCACACGCCGCAGCCGCCGCCCGGTTGGCAGCCCCAGCGCGGGATGTACCCGCCGCCCGCGCCCGGTCCTTACGGTGGGCAAGGTCCGTACGGCGGCAGCGTGCCGCCTCCGGGGCCCGTGCCGCCGCCGTCGGCGCCGGGCACCGGTGGGCCGCCTGAGCCGCCTGCGGATGGTAAGAAGCGGCGGAAGGGCAAGTCACCCGGTCCGGGCAGCGGTCTGTGGTTCTGGCCGAAGCTCGTGCAACCGCCCCGCAGCCGCGGTGTGTTGCTGGGCTGTCTCGCAGTGCTCTACCAGTGCGGCACGTGCCAGTACTGCTGCCGCGACCCGTTCCCGGGAGCGTGGAGCGGCAAGTGGCACGACGGGTGCTGCAACTGCGACTGCCCGAGCTGTGACTGCTCGGGCTGCGACTGCAACTGCTGATCTGCACCGCGCCTGACCTGGGGTCGATCGAAATTTGTCGTACCCCCGGCGTACCGTCGTACCCGTGGCTTTCCCAACCGAGATCCCGGTCAAGGCGCACTCGTCGCATCGTCCCGTCGGTGACATCCCCCGCACCGACGGGAAGTTCCGCATGGTGAGCGACTACCAGCCGGCGGGCGATCAGCCGGCGGCGATCGCGGAACTCGAACGGCGCATCCGCGCCGGGGAGAAGGACGTGGTGCTGCTCGGCGCCACCGGCACCGGCAAGTCGGCCACCACGGCGTGGCTGGTGGAGAAGGTGCAGCGGCCCACGCTGGTGATGGCGCCGAACAAGACGCTGGCCGCGCAGCTGGCGAACGAGCTGAAGGGGTTCTTCCCGGACAACGCGGTGGAGTACTTCGTCAGCTACTACGACTACTACCAGCCCGAGGCGTACATCCCGCAGACCGACACCTACATCGAGAAGGACTCCTCGATCAACGAGGACGTCGAACGGCTGCGCCACTCGGCCACGATGAGCCTGCTGACCAGGCGTGACGTGATCGTGGTCGCGTCCGTGTCGTGCATCTACGGCCTCGGCACGCCCCAGTCGTACCTGGACCGGTCGATCAAGCTGGAGGTGGGCGGCGAGGTCGAGCGCGACCTGTTCCTCCGCGCCCTGGTCGACATCCAGTACACCCGCAACGACATCGCGTTCAACCGCGGCACGTTCCGGGTGCGCGGCGACACCGTGGAGATCATCCCGGCGTACGAGGAGCTGGCGCTGCGGGTCGAGTTCTTCGGCGACGAGATCGACAAGCTCTACTACCTGCACCCCCTGACCGGTGACGTGGTCAAGGAGGTCGACGAGCTGCGCATCTTCCCGGCCACCCACTACGTGGCGGGCCCGGAGCGGATGGAGAAGGCGATCCGCAACATCGAGGTCGAGCTGGCCGACCGGCTGGCCACGCTGGAGCGGCAGGGCAAGCTGCTGGAGGCGCAGCGCCTGCGCATGCGCACCGCGTACGACATCGAGATGATGCGCCAGGTCGGCTTCTGCAACGGCATCGAGAACTACTCGCGCCACATCGACGACCGGGGTCCGGGCACCGCGCCCGCGACCCTCATCGACTACTTCCCGGACGACTTCCTGCTGGTGGTCGACGAGTCGCACGTGACGGTGCCGCAGATCGGCGGCATGTACGAGGGCGACGCGTCCCGCAAGCGCAACCTGGTGGAGCACGGCTTCCGGCTGCCCAGCGCGCTGGACAACCGGCCGCTGACGTGGGAGGAGTTCGCCGACCGGATCGGCCAGACCATCTACCTGTCCGCCACCCCCGGCCCGTACGAGATGGGGCAGGCGGGCGGCGAGTTCGTGGAGCAGGTCATCCGCCCGACCGGCCTGGTCGACCCGGAGGTGGTCGTCAAGCCGACCGAGGGTCAGATCGACGACCTGGTGCACGAGATCCGGGTGCGGGCGGAGAAGGACGAGCGGGTCCTGGTCACCACGCTGACCAAGAAGATGGCCGAGGACCTGACGGACTACCTGCTCGAACTCGGCATCCGGGTGCGCTACCTGCACTCGGAGGTCGACACGTTGCGTCGGGTGGAGCTGCTGCGCCAGTTGCGGCTGGGCGACTACGACGTGCTGATCGGCATCAACTTGTTGCGCGAGGGGTTGGACCTGCCGGAGGTGTCGCTGGTGGCGATCCTCGACGCGGACAAGGAGGGGTTCCTGCGGTCGGGGACGAGCCTGATCCAGACCATCGGGCGTGCGGCTCGTAACGTGTCCGGTGAGGTTCACATGTACGCGGACCGGATCACCGACTCCATGCGGCACGCGATCGACGAGACGAACCGCAGGCGGGCCAAGCAGGTCGCGTACAACGAGGAGCGAGGGCTCGATCCGCAGCCGTTGCGGAAGAAGATCACGGATATCTTGGAGCAGGTCTACGCCGAGGCCGAGGACGCCATCGCTCCCGGCGGCTCCGGTCGCAATACCTCCCGCGGCAAGAAGCCGACCGGTGACCCGGGTGCGGGAGGCCGCAGCAGCTCCGGCGTGCTGGCCGACCGCGATACGGGCACGATGGCTCGTTCGGAGCTGGCAGACCTGGTGCAGCAGCTGACCGATCAGATGATGAACGCGGCTCGCGAACTCCAGTTCGAACTGGCCGCCCGGCTGCGGGATGAGATCCAGGATTTGAAGAAGGAACTGCGGGGCATGGACGCTGCGGGCGTCAAGTAGGCGAGTAGGGAGTGCGGGGATTGGGTCCGCCCTCGGCGGTGTGGGGTCGGGCTACCGGGCTGTGAGGGGTCTAGCGGGCCGTGACGGCTGCGCGTACCTTGCCGACCACCGTGCCCTCGGCCGCGCCGATGCGTCCGTCGGCTGAGGCGACCTCCTCGCAGATCGCGAGCACGGCCGTGGGGAACGCTTCGGCCTCGGCGGGCGACTTCGCGGCCAGGATGGCCATCGAGCGCCGCAGCGCCGCCAGCACGCCGTTCTCCACGTCGGCGGCGGAACCTGCGGGTAGTTCGGGAGGAGCGGCCCCGAGTACTTGGCGGAGCTGCGGTGAGAACGTCGCCATGGCCCGGATGCCGGCGTGGCTCTCTTCGTCGAGCGCCCCCGGCTCTGCGGTGGACACCAGCACCATCGCGCCGAAGACGGCCGTGCGCAGGGTCCGGCTCTCGTCGTCCGTGTAGACAGTCACACGAACAGCCTAAAGGCTGATCACGCGACGACCGTTGCTAGTCGCCCTGGAGGATGCCGAACAGGTTGCCTTCGGTGTCGCGGTAGTAGGCGAGCCAGCCGACGCCCGGCATGTGGTTCTTCGGCAGCACCACGGCCCCGCCCACGCCCTCGATCGACGCGATCGTCGCGTCCAGGTTGGGCACCTCGGTCGTCATCACGTACCCGCTCACCGGGCCGTCCGGCGCCGGGTCCGGGCCTTGGCGGGGGAGCATGCCGCCGTTCACGCCGGGGCCCTCGTTGCCGGTGGTGATGATCCAGTAGTCCTGGTCGCCCCACTGCGCGAAGGTCCAGCCGAACACCGTCTCGTAGAACCGCTGCGCCCTGGCCGGGTCGGCCGCGTAGATCTCGAAGTGCACTGGTCGAGGCATGACGGCACGGTACGACGGCCCGTCGATGCCTGCCCGACGAACGCGGCCCGGTCGCGTCGATCGTTCGCGCCTCATTTCCGGCGATCACGCTCTTCGATCGTCGGAAATGAGGCGCGAGCGGTCTGCCCCGACGCGGAGCGTCGCAATTGACTACAGCCAGGCGACCGGGCCCGCCGTCTGCGGAGCAGCGGCAATCCAACACGGCGCACCGGCCCTGGTGGGCCGGTGCGCCGTCGTGGGGTTGGGATCGCTAGCTGGTGATGTCCTTGTGCGCGAACTTCCGTGCCGCGAGGAGTGTGAAGAACGATCCGAAGGCCAGCGCGGAGAACGTTCCCTTCGCCATCTGCGACCAGTCGATGTCCGACGACATCAGGTCCACCCACGCCATCGCGTAGTGCGTCGGCAGGTAGTCCCGCAGGCCCTCCAGCGCGGTGATCTGGTCGAGGATCTGCGACAGGATCGACGCCAGCACCGCGCCGCCCACCGCGCCCAGCGGCGCGTCCGTGGACACCGACAGGTACAGCGCCAGGCCGGCCACCCAGAACAGGTGGATCGAGATGTAGACCACGGCCAGCGCGATGCCGTAGACACCGGCCCCGAAGGACGCGGCCTCACCGGTCGGTGACACCGCCTCCCCGGCCCCGTACCAGACCACACCGACGCCGAGCGCCACGGCGGGCAGCAGTGCCAGCGCGAACACCGACATCAGGCCGGACGCCAGGGCCTTGCGCCGCAGCAGCCGGTGCCGGGGGATCGGCGCGGCCAGCAGGTACTTCAGCGACGACCACGACGCTTCGGAGGCGATCGTGTCGCCGAAGAACAGCGCCACGATCATCGGCAGCAGGAAGCTCCCGCTGACGAACAGCGCCAGGATCACGAAGTTCACGCCGCTGGCCGTGGCCAGGTCGACGAACCCGCCGGACCGCCGGTTCGGCGACGACTGCCCGAGCTCGAACGCCACCACCAGGATGAACGGCAGCAGCACCAGGAAACCCAGCACCAACTGCGTCCGCCGCCGGCGCAACTGCCGCGCCAACTCCACCCGGACCGGCAACGTGCGCCCGGCCCGGTACCCGACCTTCGACCCGTCCGGCGCGACCGACGACCGCTCGGCCGCGGCCGCGTCGGTCAGGTCGGCGATAGCGGTCGGATCCGTGTGCACACCGTTCTGAGTCATTCGCCCACCAGCTCCAGGAATGCGTCTTCCAACCGCCGCCGCGGACCGGCCTGGTCCACCGCCACGCCCGCCGCCACGAGGGCCTGCAACGCCGACGCACGGGGCGTGCCGTTGAGGCTGGCGTGGACCTGCTCGCCGTCCACGTGCACCTCGTGCACGCCGGACAGGCCGCGCAGCACGGTGGCCGCCTCGTCGGGCCGGTCGACCCGGAAGCTGGCCTCGCCGCTGCCCGTCGCGATCTCCTCGACCAGACCGGCCGCGACCAGGCTGCCCTTGTGCATCACGACCACGTGCGTGCACGTCTGCTCGACCTCGGCGAGCAGGTGGGACGACACCAGCACGGTCCGCCCGGCCGCCGCGTAGGCGCGCAGGACCTCGCGCATCTGGTGGATCTGGGGCGGGTCGAGACCGTTGGTCGGCTCGTCCAGCACCAGCAGGTCCGGCAGGCCGAGCATGGCCTGGGCGATCGCCAGCCGCTGCCGCATGCCCTGGCTGTAGGTCCGCACGCGCCGGTGCACGGCGTTGCCCAGACCCGCGATCTCCAGGGCCTCTTCGATGTGCGCCTGCTCCAGCGGACGGCCGGTGGCCGCCCAGTACAGCCGCAGGTTCTCCGCGCCGGACAGGTGCGGCAGGAAGCCGGAGCCCTCGACGAACGACCCGATCCGGGACAGCACCGGCGCGCCCGGGCTGACCCGGTGGCCGAACACCCTGATCCCGCCCTCGGTGGGCCGGATCAGGCCCATCAGCATGCGCAGCGTGGTGGTCTTGCCCGCGCCGTTGGGCCCGAGCAGACCCAGCACCTGGCCGTGCTCCACCCGGAACGACAGGTCCTTCACCGCGGTCAACCCGCCGGGGTAGGACTTGGTCAGGTTCTCGATCACCAGCGGTACCGACTCCAACGACGGGTCGACGTCCGCGGTCAGCCTGCGGCGGAACCACGCCACCACGGCCGCGATCACACAGATGACCAGCACGATCGCGATGCCCCACAGCGCCGCGGTCGGCACCTCGCTGGTCGCGTTCACGCCCGCCACCACCGGCACCGACAGCGCGGGCGAGGCCAGCGAGATCCGGTACGCGGCGGGCGTCTCGGCGTTGGCGTACGCCATGTCGGTGGTCGACACGACCAGTTGCAGCCGGTGGTCGGTCTCGATGGGCCGCACCGCGCCGGGCAGCGCCACGGTGACGTCGACCGGCGTGCCGTCGGCGGGCAGGTTCGCCACCCGCACCGGCGCGACCGCCGAGCCGGGCAGCGTCCGCACGCCGTTGGCGTCCGCGTCGTACAGCTTCACGAACAGCACCGCGCCCTCGGCGGGCACCGGCTGGCCGGGCACGGCCGCCACGCGCAGTCGCACCGTCGACGCGCCGGTCAGCAGGGTCTGCCCGGTCTGCGGTTCGCTCTGGAACACCGCCGCCTGACCGGGCATGTCGATCGCCAGGCGGGACGCCAGCGAACTGGACCCCGACACCACCGATCCGAGGCCGGGCAGGCTGGACACGGAGGCCGGGTTGCCGCCCGCCGGGTTCACCACGGTCTGCTCGCGGCCGGTCAGCTCCACGTCCTTGCGCTCGGCGCCCGCCGCGCCGTTGAGGCCCGGGTAGCTCGGCGCGATGACGTTGCGCAACGACGGCGAGCCGCTGCTGCGGAACGCGCCGACGACCGTGTACTCGAAGCTCGTGCCGGGGTCGGAGCCCTCGCCCTCCAGGTGGAACGCCATCCAGTCGGCGATCTGCCCGCGCAGTTCGGGGCCGGGGGAGCCGCCGTCGTGGCCGCCGGAGTACCAGACGACCTTGACCTTCGCGCCGTTGGCGGCGATCTGGCGGGCGTTGGCGTCGGCCTGGTCGAGGCCGAACAGGGTGTCCTGCTCGCCCTGCACCAGCATCGTCGGCTGGGTGATCTTGTCGGTCACCGCCGACGGCGAGGCGCGACGCAGCACCTCCAGGGTCTGCGGGCCGGCCTTGCCGGTGGTCGCGACCTCGGTGTACGCGGCGCACACGTCGGCCTGGAATCGACCGCACGCGCCGTCCACCGGGCCGGTGGGCCGGGCGTCGCCCTGCTGCTGAGCCGGTGCGGTGGCCGCCGCGGCGGCGTTGTCGAGGGCCTCGTCGTCTTCCTGACCGGGTTCGGTGGCCTCCTGGCCGGGGTTCGTGGCGTCCGCGCCGGACAGGCCGGCGGAGAAGAAGATGCCCGCCCACGACCGCTTGAACACGCCGGCGTCGGCGAACGCGCCGGGCGCCGGGGTGGCGGTGTCCACGCCGTCGGTGCGGCCCGAGTTCGGCAGCAGCGCCTGGCCCAGGTCGTTCCAGGTGATGACCGGGGCGATGGTGTCCACGCGCGGGTCGGCGCCGGCGAGCGACAGCGCCAACGCGCCGCCGTACGAGCCGCCGGTCACACCGACCTTCGGGTCGCCGCCGCCGTCGGTCGTCACCTCTTCGCGGGTGGCCAGCCAGTCGAGCAGCTTCTGCGCGTCGCGGACCTCGTGGTCCAGCGAGTTCAGCGCGATCTGCCCGGTGCTGCGGCCGAAGCCGCGCGCGGAGTAGGCCAGCACCACGAACCCGCGCTGGGCCAGTTCGGTCGCCTGGGCGGCGACGCTCGCCTTGCTGCCGCCGAAACCGTGCGGCAGCAGGACGGCGGGCGCGGGGGTGCTCTCGGGCAGGTACAAGGTGGTGTCGATCTGCACGGTGCGGTCGCTGTCCGGACTTTCCGGCACATCGATCACCGCTTCGCGGGTGCTCACCGGGGCGGGGTCATCTCCCTGGCGCGTCCAGACCACGATGGCGCCCACCAGGGCGACCAGCACGACGAGCGCGGGGAGCGACCACCTACCGCGGAGGCGGTTGAGGGGGGCCACGGAGTTGACCATAGGCGTCGCTTGCTGAGAACGGGCTGTCAGTCGTGACTAGCTGAGAACAGGCTGGCAGCGGGGGTGTCGTGCTCTCAGCGTAACCGGCGTCACCTGCCCCAGTCGGGTGCCGCTGATCACCTCGGCTGGCGCGAACCCGCACTTATGCGTGAGACTGTGAGTTGCGTGGAGGGGAGTACTCCCTCGCGGCGGTGTCGTCAGCACGGAGCCTGGCGTGGGGTTCCCGGTGCCGCCGGTCGGTTCGGTGAATCGGCGGAGGAGACCTCCGGTCATTGGCGTGCGCGCGATGCACCGGAGGTTTATTCAATGTCAGTACCCGTGTGGCTGTGGTTCGCCACGATCGCCGGCCTGTTGGTCCTGTTGGCCATCGACCTCTTCATCGTCGACCGCAAACCACACGAGGTCACCATCGGCGAAGCCGCCCGGTGGGTCACCTTCTACGTGGCCATGGCGGTCCTGTTCGGCCTCGGCATCTGGTACTGGTCGGGTGGCACCTACGCGGGTGAGTTCTTCGCGGGGTACATCACCGAGTACTCGCTGAGCGTCGACAACCTCTTCATCTTCCTGATCATCATGACCACCTTCAAGGTGCCCGCCATCCACCAGCACAAGGTGCTGCTGATCGGCATCCTGATGGCGCTGGTCATGCGCGGCATCTTCATCGCCGTCGGCGCGGCGGTCATCGCCCAGTTCAGCTGGGTCTTCTACCTCTTCGGGGCGTTCCTCATCTACACCGGCTACAAGCTGGCGCGGACCAACCACAACGAAGAGGAAGAGGAGGGCTACAAGGAGAACGCCGCGCTGCGGTTCGTGCGCAGGGTGTTCCCGGTGGCCGACCGCTACCACGACGCGAAGTCGTTCGTGAAGATCGACGGCAAGCGGTTCGTCACCCCGATGTTCATCGTCATGGTCGCCATCGGCACCACGGACCTGCTGTTCGCGCTGGACTCCATCCCGGCGATCTTCGGCCTGACCAAGGAGCCGTTCCTGGTCTTCACCGCCAACGCGTTCGCGCTGATGGGCCTGCGTCAGCTGTACTTCCTGCTCGGCGGCCTGCTGAGCAAGCTGGTGTACCTGTCGATCGGCCTGTCGGTGATCCTGGGCTTCATCGGCGTGAAGCTGATCCTGGAGGCGCTGCACACCAACTCGCTGTCGTTCCTCAACGGCGGCGAGCCGCTGAACGTGCCGACCATCGGGATCGAGCTGTCGCTGTCGGTGATCGTGGGTGTGCTGGCCATCACCACCGTCGCCAGCCTGGTCAAGACGCGGCGCGACCCGGTGGCGGACAAGCCGGTCGAAGCCGGCGACCATCTGTGAGCGTCAAATTCTCGTGAGTCTTGCTAATGATCAGTCGGGTAACGTGCTCAAGCGTGCGCCCCGATGAGTTGCAGTCGCTGACCCAGCCCGGCTCCGTGTCGGTGCGCGGGGACCTCGTCCTGGCGAGCGTCGCCACGCCGGACGTCGCCGCGAACGCCTACCGGGGCGGGCTGCACCGCGTCGCCCTGGACGGCGGTGGCGCGACGCGTTGGACGTGGGCGGAACGCGACCTGGCCCCCCGGATCTCACCGGACGGGCGCTGGGTCGCGTTCCTGCGCGTCACCGAGCGCGGCAAGCCGCCGCAGCTGTACGTGATGCCCGCCGACGGCGGTGAGGCACGACAGCTCACCGCCCTCAAGCTCGGCGCGAGCGTGCCGGTGTGGGCGCCGGACTCGCGGCGGATCGCGTTCAGCTCCCGGGTGCCCGAGAGCGGCCGGTACGGCTCGCCGGTGGCCGAGGGCGAGGAGGCCCCGACGCCGGACGCCGAGGCGCCGCGCCACATCACCCGGCTGGATTACCGGATGGACGACATCGGCTTCACCTCCGACCGGCACGCCCGGCTGTTCACCGTGGACGCGCTGGACCCCGACGCGGAGCCGGTGGAGCTGACCGACGGCACGTTCTCCGCGATCCAACCGGCCTGGACCCCGGACGGCGAGCGGCTGCTGTTCCTGGCCGAACGCGACCTCGGTGCGGTCGAGGCGTTCAACAACGACGTGTACTCCGTGCCCACGTCCGGTGGCGCGCCCGAGCTGGTCGTGCAGACCGCGGGCTGGGCCGAGCACCCGGTCGCGCTGCCCGACGGCGGCGTGCTGTTCTACTCGCCGGAGACCTCGCCCGGCACCGCCAGCGTGGCGCGCAACATGGGCCTGTGGCGGTTCGACGGCGAGCGCGTCACCCGGCTCACCGACACCGAGACGGTGGACTGCGAGAAGGCCGCCGGCCCGCCCGTGGTGACCGACGCGGGCGTGCTCGTGGCGGTCCGCAACCGGGGCGCGGTCGAGCTGCGCCGCGTGCCGCTCGACGCCGACAACGCCGTGCTGTCCGACCTGGAGCTGCTGGCGGGCGAGCGGGCCGAGGTGAAGTCGTTCGCCGCCGACGGCGACCGGATCGTGGCCGTGGTCTCCACCGCGGACAACACCGGCGAGGTCGTGCTGGTGGGCGGCGGCACGGTGACCGACTTCGGCTCGAAGGTGCCGCTGCGGCCCACCCTGGAGCTGACCGGCACGGCCCCGGACGGCTACCCGGTGCACGGCTGGGTCGTGCTGCCGGAGGGCGAGGGGCCGCACCCGGTGCTGCTGGCCGTGCACGGCGGACCGTTCATGTACCACGGCTGGGGCTTCTTCGACGAGGCCCAGGTGTACGCGGCGGCCGGGTACGCGGTCGTGCTGCCCAACCCGCGCGGGTCGGCCGGGTACGGCCAGGCGCACGGCCAGGCCGTGATCGGCGCCTTCGGCACGGTCGACGTGGACGACATCCTCACCGTGCTGGACGTCGCGCTGGAGCGCCCGGACCTCGACGCGGAGCGCGTCGGCGTGATGGGCGGCTCGTACGGCGGGTTCATGACCAGCTGGCTGGCCGCGCACCACGGCGAGCGGTTCCGCGCCGCGTGGAGCGAGCGCGCGGTCAACGCGTGGGACTCGTTCTCCGGGTCGTCGGACATCGGCTGGTTCTTCACCGACGCCTACTGCGGGCCGAGCCTGGAGACGCAGCGCGCCATGAGCCCGCTGACCTACGCCGAGAAGATCTCCATGCCGTTCATGGTCGTGCACTCCGAACACGACTGGCGCTGCCCGCTCGAACAGGCGCAGCGGATGTTCGTCGCGCTGCGCCGCAACGGCGTCGAGGCGGAGATGCTGGTGTTCCCCGGCGAGGGCCACGAGCTGACCCGCTCCGGCAAGCCGCGCCACCGGGTGCAGCGGTTCGAGGCCGTGCTGGCGTGGTGGGCCCGGCACTTGGGCTGAACCGGTCGGAATCCCGGATCTTCCTCGGTCGCGGGCGGCACACTGGTCGCTTCGTGGAGGAGGTCGAACGAGATGGCGATCCCATCACCCTGGCCCACCGGCACGTACCTGGAGACGGTGTCCGCCGCCGGTCGCGCGGCGCTGCTGGAGCTCGGCGTGCGGAAGGCGTTCAGGCGGGGCGAAGCGCTGGTGCGCGAGTCGGAGCGGTCCGACCACGTGATCCTGCTCCTCCAAGGGCTCGTCAAGGCGACCGTGACGCTGGACAACGGTCGGGTCGCGCTGCTCAACGTGAAGGTCGGCGGCGACCTGGTGGGCGAGATGGCCTTCCTCACCGGCAAACCGCGCTCGGCGACCGTGACCGCGTGTGTCGACACCCACACGCGGGTGATCACCGCCGCGCAGTTCACCGACTACCTGACCCGGTTCCCCGCCGCCCACTTCGACCTCGACAAGATGATCCTGCGCACGCTGGAGTGGGGCGAGCAGCGGCGCATCGATTTCAACGGCTACCCGGCGTCGGTGCGGCTGGCCCGCGTCCTGGCCTACCTCACCGATTCCTACGGCCACCAGGGCACCGACGGCATCGGGTTGAAGCTCAACCTGACCCAGGGTGAGATCGGGTCGCTCGTCGGCGTGGAGGAGGACACCGCGCGCCGGGAGTTCCGCACGCTGCGCGACCGCAAAGTCATCACCATGGGGTACCGGGCCATCACGATCGTGGATCGTGAGATGTTGCGGAAGATCGCCGAACTGTGAAACGGGAAACCCGGCGATCTCCCTGGTTCGGGACGCGGACCGGCGGGATGCTCCTCGTGTGACGCTGGAAATGGTGATGCCGCTCCACGGACTGGTCTACCGCCTGGTGGTGGCCGTGGACGTCGAGGGCTACAGCAAGCTCGACGCGCTGGACCAGTCCCTGGTCCAGTCGCGGCTGAGTGACGTGCTGGACGTGGCCGCCCGCAACGCCGGGCTGGACCGCGACCTGTGGTACCGGCAGGTGCGCGGCGACGGCGAGCTGGCCGTGCTGCCCACCGACGCCGACGCCGCGTGGGTGGTCGCCCACTTCACCGAGCAGCTCGCGGAGGCCCTGGCCCACCTGCGCGCCGCGGGCACCCCGCTGCGGATGCGCGTGGCCATGCACTGCGGCCCGCTCACCGCCGGCGCGTTCGGCCTGGTCGGCGACGCTCCGATCGTGACCTGCCGGCTGCTCGACGCCAAGGTGGTCCGCGACGCGCTGGCCGCCGCCGACAGCGACCTGGTGCTGGTGATCTCGCAACAGCTCCACGACGATGTCGTGCGCACCCGGTTCCACGACCTCGACCCGTCCCGGTTCCGGCCGACCCGTTTCCGGATGAAGAACCAGGTGTACTCCGGCTACCTCTGCCCCGGCCCGCCGAGGCGGGGATGAGGCCGGGGTGAGGCGAAGGGTTGCGCGAATAGCTAGCGGATCGCGCGGTCGTTGCGGCAGGCTTCCCCGATGCAGTGGACCGTGCGGGCCGGACGGCCCGACGACGCGCCCGAGATCGCCAGGATCAACGTCGATGCCTGGCAGCACTCGTACCGGGGGATAGTGGACGACCCGGTGTTGGACCGGATGCTGCCCGAGAGCAGGCTCCCGGCGTGGACGCGCGTGCTGCGGCTGCCCGAACCCAGTCGGGTCTTCGTCGCGGTCGAGGAGGGCACCGGCAAGATCGGCGCCTACTGCGCGGTCGACTCGGTCCGCGAGTCCAAGGACGCGCACCCCGACCTGCACACCGGAGAGCTGGTGGCGATCTACGCCGACCCGCGCTACCACGGTCGGGGCGCGGGCCACGAGGTGCACGAGGCCGGCCTGCGCCACCTGGTGGACCAGGGGTTCCGGTACGCGGTGCTGTGGGTGTTCCAGGACAACGCCAAGAGCCGGGAGTTCTACGAGGCGCACGGCTGGCGGCACGACGGGCTGGTGCACCGGTACGAGCTCGGCGACCAGGAACTGCCCGAGGTCCGCTACGGCCGGTTCCTCCCGGCGCCGCGCCGTCGCGGCAGGCAGCAGACCAACGTCTGACCGGGTCACCCGAGCAGGGTGTAGTTCAGCTCCTCGCACACCCGCGCCAGCGGCAGGTCCAGGCCGGGGTGCTCCAACGGCAGCAGCACGTCCGGCGAGGCGGGCAGCCCGCTGCCACCGGGCGGGTCCCACAGGCACACGGCCGGATCGCCGGAGTCCATCGAGGAGCGGTACCAGAGCCCGTCCAGCTCGGGGTGGGCCGCCCGGATCGCCCGCGCCCACGCCTGCGTCACGGCCTTGGGCCCGGTGCTGATCTCCTGTGAAGCGCCCACCCTGGTCGGCCACAGCCCGGTCAGGTCGAGCAGCCGCAGCGTCCGCCGGGGTCGCAGCACCACCAGGAACGGGCTGCGGGTCTGCCGGTCCACCACCGACGTCGCCTGGAACACCTCGGCCACCGACGTCCGCACGGACATGCCGAAGTACAGCACCCCCTGGTCGTGGGCGTGCGTGGGCGACCCGTCAGGGCCGGACGGCTGGGTGTCGAACCGCGCGTGCGGCAGCGGTCCGGTGTAGCGGAAGCTGTTCCACCGCTGCGGGTGCAGGCCCTTCGCGGCGAAGATGCGCACCAACCGGGTCGCGCGGTGCACCGCCACGACGTCCTCGGTGCGGCGCAGGTTCGCCTGGAGCACAGCGGGAGCGGGCGGCTGGGGAAGCCGTGACATTCGCGTCCAAGGTTGTCGGCGAGCGGGATCAGGCGGGCGTGCCCAGTTGCGCGGCCAGCGCCGCCACCCGGCGCGGTTCGCCGCCGGCCAGCAGCCACTCGCGCGGCGTCGTGGGCGTTGCGTCCACCACCAGATCCTCCTGCTCGGTCGTCATGAACCCGGCCACCACCAGCGCGGGCTGGTCCGGGGGCACGGCGGACAGCACGGCCTCCAGTCCCGGCAGCACGCCGGCGCCCGCGAACTGCCAGGCGGGCAGCCGCCAGCTGCCCCGGTCCTTCCAGCCGACCAGGCGTCCGACACCGAGCCGGTGCCGGACGCGGCTGGTGTCCACACCCAGCTGCCGTGCGGCCTCGGCGACGGTCAGCGCCGAATCGCGCAGCACGGCGTGCGCCACCACGGTCCGCGCCCGGCCCTGGTCGTCGGTGACGCGGTGCGGGCTCAGGTCCAGGCCCACGTCGACCAGCGCGTCGCGCTGGTCCGGTGGGAAGTAGTTCGCCGGATCGGGGTGCGGTGGGGCGAGCCTCTTGGCGGCGTCTGCCACCAGCGACAGGAATTCGTCGGGGGTGACCTGTAGACCTGCCTTGGCCAACACCGCCTCCAGCGCGGGACTCATGCGCACAGGGTATCCCGCGCGTGCGCCTTTGTGCGCATAGGTAACCCGATCGTCGGAAGGTGTCAACAGCGTGCGCACATATAGCGACTCTACGTAAACGAGCGAGGTCGGGCATGGTGACATGGGACTCACCTGGCGGCCGTCTACGATGCGCCGGGTGGAAGGCGGGGGTGGTCCGGTGGCGGTACCGGTGCGGGTGGACAAGCGGGTGGCGGTCGTCGCGGCGCTGTGGGCCGGGGCCGTCGTGACCGCGCTGGTCGTGGTGCTGCGCCGCTCCGGGGGTGACATCGGCCTGCTCGACCTGCGCGTGTACCGCACGGGCGGCGAAGCGTGGCTGGAGGGCGTCCGGCTGTACTCCGACGCCTTCCCGAAACCGCTGGACGGCCCGCCGTTCCCGTTCACCTACCCCCCGCTGGCCGCGGCGCTGTTCAGCCTGCTGGCGCTCGTGCCGTGGTCGGCCGCCGTGCTGATCTGGACGGGCGTGGGCCTCGCGCTGCTCACCGGCGTCTGCCTGGTCACCGCCGAGCACGCCTACGGCCGCACCCGGCGTGCCGTGCTCGTCGGCCTCGGTGTCGCCCTCGGGTCGCTGCTGCTCGAACCCGTCACCGCGACGCTGGACTTCGGGCAGATCAACCTCGTGCTGCTCGGCCTCGTCGCGCTGGACTGCCTGCTGCCCAAGACGGTGTGGCCCCGCGGCCTGCTCATCGGCCTCGCCGCCGCCATCAAGCTCACGCCGATGGTGTTCGTGCTGTTCTTCCTGCCCCGCAAGCGGATCAAGCCGGTCGTCACGGCGGTCGCGTCGTTCGTCGGGTTCAGCCTCGTCGGCTTCGCCGTCGCGCCGACCGACAGCAAGCAGTACTGGTTCGACGCGCTGCTCGACCCCGGCCGCGTCGGCGGCCTCGACTACGTGGCCAACCAGTCGCTGCGCGGCCTGGTCAACCGCTGGGGCCTCACCGGCACCACCGAGTCCGCCGTGTGGGCGCTGCTGTGCCTGGCCACCGTCGCCCTGGTCTGGGTCGCCGTCGCCCGAGCCGGGGACGACGAGGTGGCCGCGCTGATGGCGGTCGCCGTCGGCGGCCTGCTCGTGTCGCCCGTGTCGTGGACCCACCACTGGGTGTGGGTCGTGCCCGGCATCGTCTACCTGCTGCACCGGCACTGGCAGTGGGGCGCCGCCCTCGCGTTCCTCTTCTGGCTCGCGCCCATGTGGTACGTGCCGTACGAGAACAAGCTGGAGCAGACCTGGACGTGGTGGCAGCAGATCATCGGCAACGCCTACATCTGGGCGGGTCTGGCCGCCGTCGTCGTCCTGGCGCTCAGGAACCGGCGCCCGGCTTCCGGCGTGGCTTCCGGCGTGGTGTGATCAGCCGCCCGTGATCAACGCGACGGCCCGCTCGCGGGTCGCCTCGTCCACCTCGCCGAGCTGGAAACCGCGGGCCACGATGTGCTCCACCAGGTCCGGCTCCGGCGGGAGGCCGTGCTTGCGCAGGTAGTGCGGCACCGCGCCGGCCCAGATCCAGGCGCCGTCGGTGCGGAAGTTCAGCGGGACGTCCTGGTCGCCGGGGATGAACTCGTCCACGTCCAGGTTGCGCGCGGCCAGCACGACCGGCGCGCCTTCCAGGTAGGTCAGCAGGGCCTCGGCGAGCTGGTGGTCGATGGCCTGCCGGTTGACCACCGGGCGGCCCGCCTCGTCACGGCCGTCGTACACGTGCGCGGTGCGCAGGTCGCCGTCCGGCTGGGCGTGCTGGGCGGGTTGGGCGTGTCGGCCGGGCTCGTCGGGCTCCGGTTCGGCCGGTGGCGGCGTCGGCAGCGGCGGCAGACCCAGCCGCTGGCGCAGCCACTCCGGAATCCGCTCGTCCAGGCGCGGGAACGTGCGCAGCTCGTCCTGGAAGCCGATCACCGGCGGCGCGTTGCGCCAGTGCGGCTCGTCCTCGGCGTTGAAGTCCACCGAGAACGCGGCCGGGGCCTCGATCTCGTACACCGCGCTCAGCCACGTGCCGCGGTCGGCCTGGTACATGCCGGCGCGCAGCTGCCCGAACAGCTGCACCACGTCCATCGGCGGGCGCACCGGCCACCACTGGCCGTCCGGCCCGGCGAACGCCAGGTCCACCTCGATGTGCCGCCCCGCCGCCCGGTACTCCGCCCGGACCCGCTGCCAGGCGGGCGGCAGTGCCGGGAGCATGGCGCGGCCGATCTGCTTGACGAGCTGGTTCTGCTCCTGCTCGGTCAGCGGTATGGCTGGCTGGCTCATCCGTCGAACACCCCTTTGGCTCCCCCCGACACGGTGCCGCTGATCTTAACGGCCAGGACACGCAAGCGTGGTCCGGTTGGACGCACCCCACACCGCCGCTCGCCGCCGTTCGGACCCGGCTCGAACGTGTTCAGCTCAGCTTCTCGTCCTGGATGAGGTCGCCCTCGGCGTACCACCGCTTGACGTGCAGCGGCCAGCCGTTGTCGTCGAACATCCGGTGCACGGCCAACCGGCCGTTGGGGTGCCACTGGTACCAGTCGCCGACGGCTTTGCCCATCTTGCTGATTCCCTGGACCTTCTCCCGGCCGCCGGGGTACCACTGCTCCTGCACGCCGTGCTCGACGCCCTCGTAGTAGTTCGCCAATTCCAGCAGGTCGCCGTTCGCGTCCCTGGTTTCCAGCTCACCGGTGAACAACTCGCCCTCGTGGAGGACGCGCTGGGTGTCGTCGACGTACGTGTCGTCCTGGTCGATTCGCATCGTGCGTGGGCCGGTCAGAGGCCGCGGGTGATGGCCGACTTCTTGTCCTCCAGCAGGGTACCGGCCTCGTCCCAGCGCTTCAGGTGGATCAGCTCGCCGTACTTGTTGAACAGGCTGTACTCGGCGAGTCGGCCGTTGGCGTGCCACTGGCGCCACTCGCCCACCGCCGAACCGCGGTCGCACTGGCCTTCCAGCCGCTTGGCCCCGTCCGGGTACCACTCGGCCTGGGGACCGTGCTCCACGCCTTCCTGGTAGCCGGTGATGCCCAGCGTGCGGCCTTCGTCGTCCGTGTCCACCAATTCCCCGGTGAACAGCCGGCCCTGGTGCAGGACGCGCGAGGCCGAATCCATCGTGGTTTCTTCGCTTTTGACCTGCATCGCCCTCACCGTGGTGTTACGGAATGCTTTTCGTACCGGTAGTCGTCCGGGTGGAAAGAGTATCGGCCAGTGTAACTGGGCACGCCGCGCAGGACGTTGTCGCAGTTCGCGCAACAACCCGCCGGTTCGCCCTTTCGCATGTCGCCCCCGCCGGTGCCGTCCTTCAGCCACCGGGGGTCGACGCGCATCTCGTCCAGCGCCTCGGGGCCCAACGGGACGTCCGGGTTCTCCCGCTGGCGGGCCCAGAGCAGTTCGTTGGTCGCCTTGATCTCGGCGTGCCGGAGCGGGATGTCGGTGTGCGCCTTGCCGTCGAAGATGGCGGGATTGCCGTTGTCGTACGGGTTCTCCACGAACACGCCGTCGCTCTTCTGCACGCCGTGCCGGAAGTCCGCCATGTCCTTGTAGTTGTTCAGCAGCAGCGGGTGCAGGTCCTCGACCTGGAGCGGCTGGTTCGAGCGACCGTTGATGCCCTCGGTGACCATGCCAGTCCTGAGGTCGATGGCCACCGCCGAACAGGGACCGTCCTTGCTCCGGTGCATGTGCGGCGCGATCTGGTCCACGCGTTCCCGGGCGAGGTTGTCGACGTACTGGCCGACCGGGACGCCCTCGATCTCCTCGATGAGTCCGTCATCGCTGCGTTTCGTGACGCGCGGGTCGTCCGGCGGGAACACGTCGAGCACCGCGCCGCGTCGCGGGTTCGGTGGCGGACCCGTGGGGTTGGCGGGTGGCGTGACACCCGGATCCGCCGTGTGCACCTGCGACAGGTCGAGCGGCTCGTCAACCGGTCCGACCGCGGTGGGCGGTACGTGACGCTCCTCGGTGTCGTCCCCGCCCGTCGTGTCGTCCGGGTCGTCCTTGCCGCGGTCCTGGGCGTCGGTGGGGTCGAGGTCGGACTTGTCGGTGTCGTGGGTGCCGGGGACGAAGCCGTCTTCGCTCGCCTTGGTCTTGGTGCCGTCGGGGCGGTGGGTTTCCCATTCGCCGTTGGGCGGGATCTTGGGTTGGCGGTTGCCGTCGGGGCCGATGGTGGCGTCGCTGGTGTAGACGCGGCCGTTGCTGTCGGTCCAGGCGGGTTTGGTGGGGGCCAGGACGTCGGCGCCGGTGTGGGTGGAGAGGCGGTTGGCGAAGTTGTTGGTGCCGGCGTCGCAGCCGATGAGGCGGATGGGGGTTTTGCCGTCCCAGCCGTTGCGTCGGAGGAGGTCGCCGTACTGCTCGGGGCTGTAGGTGTGGTTGCCGATGCGGGCGCGTCCGTCGGGGGTGATGTGGACGTCGGCGGTGAAGTAGCGGGGGTCGGGCGGGACGCGGTGCGGTAGGTCGCCCATGTCGGGGTCGCCGCGGTGGTGGGAGACGCCGGCGGGGGTGGTTTCGCCGTGGCGGGCGTGGGCCTCGTCGATGTCCGGCCGGTCCGCGTCGGGGCGGTCGGTGCTCGGCTGGTCGGTGTCGGGGCGGTCGGTGTCGGGGTCGCGGTGCGATCCGTCGGGACCGCCGTCCGGGTCGCGGTGGGGCGTGCCGTCGGGGCCGGTGTCCCGGCGGTGCTGTGGGCCGCTGTCGGGGTCGCGTCGGGGACCGGGGACGCCGTCCGGGTCGCGTCGCGGGCTGGGGGCGCTGTCGGGGTCGCGACGGTGCTGTGGGCCGGCGTCGGGGTCGCGCCGAGGTGCGGGCGTGCCGTCCGGGGCGCGACGGGGACCTGGCGTGCTGTCCGGGTCGCGCCGTGGGCTCGGCGGGCCGTCGGGATCGCGGCGGGGACCGGGGGTTCCGTCGGGATCGCGGCGCGGGGCGGGTGCGGTGTCGGGGGCGCGGTGGGCGCCGGCGTCCGGGTCGCGGCGGGGCGGCGGTGGGCCGTCCGGGCTGCGGTGCGGTGGCGGGGCGTCCTGGTGCGGCCTGGCCTGGTTGTGCGGGGTGTTGGGGTTGGGGCGGTCGGGGGAGGTGGGGTGGCCGCTGGGGCCGTCGCCGCCTCGGGGGCGGGGGTTGTCCGGGTGGGTGCTCGGGAACGGACCGCCCTGCGGGCCGCCGCGTTGCTGTGGCGGGCCCGCGTTAGACGGGCCGGTACCGCCCGGACCCGTGTGCGACGGGCCGGTGTTGCCTGGGCTGGTGTGCGAAGGCCCGGGGTAGGTGGGACCTGCCTGGTTGGGGCCGTAGCCGCGGGGACCGGTTGGTGTGGATCCGTTGCCGGGGCCGGAGTGTGAAGGGCTGGTGCCACCGGGGCCGGTGTTCGTAGGGCCGTTGCCGCCCGGTCCGGTGTGGGTTGGGCCGGGGCGTGCGGGACCGGTGTTGCCGGGGCCGGGGTTTGCTGGAGTGCCGCTGTTGGGGCTTGTGTGGGAAGGACCTGTGCCGCCTGGGCCCGTGTGGGTCGGTCCGGTGCCGGTGGGGCCGAAGGTGGACGGGCCGTTCTGTGGCGGGCCTGCGTGGGACGGCCCGGCGTGCGGTGGGCCGGCGTTTGTGGGGCCTGCGTGGGAAGGGCCGGTGCTCGACGGTCCGGTGCTGGACGGGCCGAAGGAGGATGGCCTGGGGCTTTCGGGGCCGCGGGTGTTCGGGAGGCCTGAGCCGAGGTCGCCTCGGGTGCCGGGGGTTCCGGTCCAGCCGCCACCGCCACCAGGCCTGCCGCCGCCTGCCGGCGCGCCACCGCCGGCGCCGGGCGCACCGCCACCGCCGGCGGGGGTGCCGCCGACGGGCTGGTTGGTCTGTGGGGTACCGGGGTCGCGGGTCGGGGCGGGGGCGTTGGGCTGGTCTGTGCGGGGTGGGGCATCCGGGGTCGCGGCGGTCGCGGCCGCGGTTTGGTCCACTCGGGACGGGCCGGGCGCGGTCGGTGCGCCGCCACCTGTGCCGCTGCCACCGCCACCAGGGCCGCCGCCGCTGCTGCCGCCACCAGGGCCGCCTGGAGCGCCGCCACCCGGATTGCTGGTGCCGCCACCGCCACCGCCGCCGGGACCGCTGCCACCAGGGCCGTCCGGAGCGCCGCCGCCGGGGTTGCTGCTTCCTGGACCGCCGCTGCCTGGACCGCCGCTGCCACTGGGACTGCTGCCGCCTGGGCCGGTGGTGCCGGTGTTGGTGTTGGGGGCTGGTTGGCCCATGGGGCCGCCGCGGTGTTCGCCCGGAGGGGTGTTGCGGCTGGGAGTCGGGGGGCCGTTCGGGCCGGGTGGGTTGACGCCTCGGGGTGGGGCGTCGGTGTCCGGGCTGCTCGGGTCGCGTCCGGGGCGGGGCGTTGACGCGGGCATGTCGCCTGGATCGCCCCGGCCCGGCCTCGGCGTCGACGTGTCCGCTGGTGCGCCTGTGCTGGAAGTCGAGGTGGTGTCGCTGCCGGGGCGGGTCGACGACGGTGAGTCCGAAGAGGATGAAGAGGACGAAGAGGACGAAGAGGACGAAGAGGACGAAGAAGGGGAAGAGGAGTTGCCGCCCGGGGTGGAGCCTGAAGGGGTGTCGATGTCGGCGTTCCCGGTCTGCAGGAAGCCGCCCCGCTTGATGTTCTTCGGGTCCAGCACGTCCAGACCCGTTGCCTTGCCGGCGAGCTTGCCGACCACCTTCATGATCTTCTCGAAGACCTCCACCAGACGCTTCAGCATCGGCGAGACCCGCTTGATGGTGTTGAGCAGGTCCTGGATGATCTTCGCGATCTTCGCGGCCCACTTCGAGATCGCGGTCACCGCCTGCGCCACGATCACCGGCGTGCCGAAGCCGAGGGTGAACACCGCCTCCAGCACCCAGGCGATGAGCTTGCCCACCAGGTCCGCGATCAGATCGCGCACCATCTCGCGGACGAACCCGACGACCATCCCCATCAGACCCACGACCGTGCCGACGGTCCCGGCCGCCGAGGCCGCACCGGTCAACGCGTCGCCGTGCACCTTCGAATTGCTCTGGTAGGCCTCGGCGGCGGAACCGGTCCAGCCCTCGGTGCCGGACTTCACCGACGCGTTGTAGTCCTCGGCGATCTTCCCGAGTTCGGTGGCGACGTTGTTCCACGTCGTGGAGTACGACTCGATGACGGGCGGGTTGCCGGCCAGCCAGTCCAGCATGTCCTTCAACGGCTGCATGTGTTCCATCAGGAACGACGCCGCCGACGACAACAGGGTGCCGAACGGGTCGATGGCCATCGCGGCGGCGTCCGCGGCGAGACCGACCATCCCCAGGCCGGCCTCGACCCAGTTACCGTCCTTGATCCCGTTGAACGTGTCCATCGCCGACTCGGCAATGGAAATCCCCGTCGCCCAACCGTTGTCACCGGTACCGGCGTTGAAGAACGAACCGGACTCCGCCGGCGGCGCGGCCACCAGAGGGTTTTCCCCCGCCATCACTCACCGGCCTTGAAGCTGTCCCGGATGGCCTCTTCCATCTCCCGGTACTGGTCCACGGTGTCCTTCACTGCCTTGCCGGCAGCGTCCATCGCCTCCACCGCGCCCTGGAGCGCTTCCAGCCCGAACTGTTCGACCGGGTCGAGCATCATCCGGAACGGCTGGCAGATGATGCCGTACGCGTCGGTCGGCATGCTCACGGTCTTCGCCGCGTCCACCGCGCCCTGCAAGCGCGCGCTCAAGTCGCCCAACTGCTTGTTGTGGGCGTCGAGCGTCTCGGCGACGATCTCGAAACCGGCCATGCGATCCCCCTGGAAAGCTGGTTAGGAAAGGAAGGACTGTCCGCCGAAGTCGTCGTCCTCGTCCGGCCTGCGCGCTGGTCTGCGGGACGGCGGAGGGGCGGACGGCGGAGCCGGACGCGAAGCGGGAGGCGGGGGAGGAGGCGAGTCGTCTTCGATGCCGAAACGCATCTCCCGGGCGACCGGCGGCGGTGCCTCTTCGTGCGGCGGGGTGGGGAAGTTGCGCTTCGCCTGGTCGAACAGGACGTTGGCCGTCTCGTCCTGGGTGCCGATGGTCTCCGCCATGGCCTGCTGGAGCAGTTCCGGGATGCGCGACTGCGCGCGCTGCAACGTCCGCATCACCTCGGCCGACACCTCGGCCATCCGCTTGTCCCGTGCGGACTCGGCGATCTCCAGGTGGGTGAGGATGCCGTTGGAACCGATGGTGAGCCGCACCGAGCCGTCCCGTGACGCCTCGGAGATGGTCATCCCCTGCACGCGGGTGGCCATCTCCTGGTAGCGCTCGGCCTTCTGCTCGATGCTCTGCTGCCACTGGCCGAGCATCCGCTCGGACGCGCCGATGTCCTCGGGCACGGCGGCTTCCCCCTCGATCACGGCGGTGACGCCGGTTGTGTGTTCCTTGCAAGATGACGCAGCGGCGAACGGCCCGGTTCCGTGTTGGATTGCCGCTCCTCCGGAGACGGCGGGCGAGGTCGCCTGGAAGTCGATCGCTCGCGCCTGATTTTCCGACGATCGAAGAGCGTGATCGCCGGAAAATCAGTCGCGAACGATCGACGCGACCTCGCGGGGCCGGGTCAGCTCTAGTTGATGCCGAGTAGGTCGACTACGAAGATCAGGGTCTCGCCGGGCTTGATCACGCCGCCCGCGCCGCGGTCGCCGTAACCCAGGTGGGACGGGATGACCAGCTTCCGCCGGCCGCCGACCTTCATGCCCGCGACACCGCGGTCCCAGCCGGCGATGACGCGCCCGGCGCCCAACGGGAAGCTGAACGCCTCGCCGCGGTCCCAGGAGGCGTCGAACTGCTCGCCGGTCGAGTGCGACACACCGACGTAGTGCACGTGCACGAGCTGACCGGGCACCGCTTCGGGCCCCTCGCCGACGGTGATGTCCTCGATCACCAGGTCGGCGGGCGCGGCGCCCTCGTACGGCTCGACCTCGGGCTTGCTCGGGGCCATGTGACTCTCCTGTAATCGCTCCACCCCTGCGGACCAGGGGTGCCGGGCAATCGGTCCTGCCCTACTCAATCATGTCGCGTCGGATGCGGCCGATCGGCCTATACCCACGCCGGAAGCCGGTGCGCGCAACCCTTTACCCGGTTCGTCCCGTCCTGGGGGCATGAGGAGACGGTCGTGGGGTACGCGGGCGGCGCTGTTCGGTGGTGCCGCCCTGGTGGTGGGGGTGAGCGCGGCCTCCGCCGTGCCCGCCGCGGTGGAGGACTGGCGGATCGTGCCGCCGATCGAGGCGGTGCCCGTCGAGCTGGTCGCGTTCGACACGTGCGACACCGCGCTGACCGAACTGCGCAACGCGATCTCGCCCCACGTCGGGGTGTACGGGCTGGGCAACTCCGGCTTCTTGACCAAAGCCGACGGCCAGATCGCGGCCAACGGCACGGCGGACACCAGGCTGAGCGTGCCGCAGGCCGCGAACGAGTCGGCCGTGCCCGAGCACTCGAAGACCAACGCCCACGAGGCGGGCGTGGACGAGCCGGACCTGGCCAAGACCGACGGCAAGCGGGTCGTGACGGTCGTGGACGGCAAGCTGCGCGTGCTCGACGTCGCCACCCGCGAGATCACCGGCACGCTGGACGTGCCCGCCGGCCCCGCCACCCAACTGCTGCTGCACGAGGACCGCGCGCTCGTCATCGGTGACGGGCCGGGCATCGCGGCACGCGGCGGCGTGGTCGACGGCCCGTACGGGGAGGGCGCGTCGGTGACGCTGGTCGACCTGACCGGGACGCCGACCATCCTCAACACCCTCACCGTGGACGGCCGGTACGTGGACGCACGGCAGGTCGACGGCGTGGTGCGCGTGGTCGTGCACTCGGGCCCGAGCCTGCCGTGGGTGTACCCGATGGACGGTCGCAGTCTGTCGGAATCCCTGATCGCGAACCGTGAACTGGTCGCCACCGCGCCGATCGAGGCGTGGCTGCCGCGCTACCAGCTGACCGGCGCCGACGGCTCCCGCTCGGACGGCACGCTGGTGGCGTGCGACCGGATCAGCCACCCGGTGCGGCACTCGGCCACGTCGATGCTGTCCGTGCTGACGTTCGACTTCCCCGGCGAGCTGGGCAGCGGCGACGCGGTGACGATCATGGCCGACGGTGACACCGTCTACGGCACCGGCACTTCGCTGTACGTGGCGGACGACCACCACCTGCGGCCGATGACGCGCGCCACACCGAACGCGCCGCAGACCACCGCGATCCACCAGTTCGACATCTCCCAGCCGGGCCCGCCGAAGCACGTCGCGTCCGGCCAGGTCGCGGGCACGTTGCTGAACCAGTACTCGCTGTCCGACCACGAGGGGCACCTGCGGGTGGCGACGACGTCCGCGGACGCGCCGGGCATCCCCGAGCAGGCGCCCGCGACGCAGAGTTCGGTCACCGTGCTCAAGCGGGACGGCGCGCAGCTCAAGGAAGTCGGCCGGATCGACGGCCTCGGTCTGGGCGAGCGGATCTACAGCGTCCGGTTCGTCGGCCCGGTCGGGTACGTGGTGACGTTCCGGCAGGTCGATCCGCTCTACACACTGGACCTGTCCGACCCGACCAAGCCGCGCAAGGTCGGCGAGCTGAAGATCACCGGCTACTCGGCGTACCTGCACCCGGCCGGTGACGGGAAGCTGATCGGTGTCGGCCAGGAGGCCACCGAACAGGGTCGGACCACGGGCACGCAGGTGTCGTTGTTCGACGTGTCGAACCCGGCCGCGCCGACCAAGGTCGCGGGCCACCACCTGGCGGGCGCGAACTCGGAGGTCGAGTTCGACCCGCACGCGTTCCTGTACTGGCCGGCCCGCGACCTGGTGGTGCTACCGGTGCTCACCATGCCGACGGCGGAGAAGCCGATGACGCCGATGTCCAGTGGCCTGCTGGTGCTGCGGCTCGGTGACAACGCGTTCTCCACGCTGGGCACGATCCAGCACGAGTCGTCCACCTACGACGCGGGCATCCGCCGCGCGCTGGTGATCGGCGACGACCTGTGGACGGTGTCCGCGGCGGGCATCCAGGTCAGCCGGATCGACGGGCTGGCGCAGCAGGCGTGGGTGCCGTTCACCTGATCTGGTTGTGCAGCAGGCGGTGCGCGAGGACCGTGCCGCCTGCCATCGCCGCCGGGAGAACCACCAGCGCCGCCAACGGGATCAGGCACAACAGGTAGGTCGGCACGGCGAAGCCGAGCGTCACGGCCCGCCGTTGGCGCAGCGTCCGCCGGCGCACGTCGAGCTTGAGACCGCGCCGGGTGAACGGGATGGCGGTCAACTCGATGCCGAGCAGCGTCGCGTTGACGCACACCGCGATCACCGGCACCACCGTCTGCCCGACGACCGGGATGAACCCGGCCGCGAACAGCGGGATGGCGCACAGGATCGCGATGCCCACGAGCAGCACGGCGTCCCGCACGCCGACCGCGGCCGACTTCCACCACGGCACCTGCTCGGCCTCGGGCACGCCGCCGAGGTGGGTGTCCTCCACGGTTTCCGCGATGTGCTCGTAGAACGGGCCGCCGATGATCAGCGTGATCGCGGTGAACAGCAGCAGCCCGATCGCGATGAACGCGCCGATGATCGAGAACCCGGCGGCGAACCGGGTGGCCGTGCGCAGCCCGTCGCTCCAGTCGTCGGCGAACGGCGTCACCCAGGCGGCGATGTCGTCGATCCAGACCGCCAACCCGATCACGCCGCCGATCAGCAGCACGCTCGTGAGCAGCGCCGGGATCGCGCCGATCAGCAGCAGTTTGGGCGATCGGAACACCAGCCCGAAACCCTGGCCGAGCAGTCCGACACCGGTCGAGAAGTCGCGCAGCACCCTGATCACCGGCGGAGCATATCCGCGCGGCGGACGGCAGGACCCCGTAACGGCGGTCGCGCGCGAACCGGAACCCACGCAGCCGCCACCGTCGGACGCGGCCGGTGAACGCCGGGTCGACGCGCAGCAGCACTGCGGGCCGTACCGGCTGGACTTCTACGCGACGCCCGACGCCGTGGTGTGCGTCGTGACGGACGACGAACTGGTGGCCTCGTGAACGCCGCGCGGCGTTTCGAGGACCCGGTCCTGCTGGTGCGCAGACGCGGCGACCTCGTGGGCGAGTGGGACCGGAGCTGCCACCTGGCGCCGTTGCCCCACGGCACCCTGTCCACCCTGCTGACCCTGTGCGGCGAGCGGATCGAGGTGGGCACGGCGGAACTGCTGCCCGAGCCGGACGGCATGCCGTGCGTGGCGTGCCTGCTGTCGGCGCCGCCTCGCGGCTGAAGGTCTTCGCCGGACGGTCAGCCGACGTTGCGGGCCAGGGCCCGGAGGTCCTTGCGGATGTCGGCCCGCGCGAACCGGGCCATGAACGGCCCGAACAGCCGGTAGTACCGGCTCGCGTCGCCCCGGATGCGGATGGAGGCCGCCGTCCCGCCGCTCCGGGAGGGGTCGAACCGGTAGGTGACGTGCATCGGGAACGGCCCGGCCACCGACTTCATCTCCAGCAGCGCGGGCGGCTCGTGCGCCACGACCCGCAGCACGTAGTCGATCTCCTTGCCCAGGAAGTGCGCGGTGCGCGTCACCTCCGCGCCCACGCCGAACCCGCCGCCGGGTGCGGGCGAACTCAGCTCGGCCCGCTTGATGCCCTGCGTCCACTCGTGGTCGTGCCGCCAGTCCATGGCGTACCGCGCCACGACTTCGGGCGGCTGGGGGATCAGTCGGCTCGCGGACACGTCCACCCGACGATTGTCCACCGAGGACCCCGCCCGCACCCGGCGGACGGGGTCCTCGGTCGACGGGGTCAGCGGCGGCGGCGGAAGCTGGGGACGCGGGTGCCGGCGCCGACACCGGCCAGGTGCAACGCCAGGCAGAGCAGGCCGGCCATCAGCAGCGTCCCGCCGTCAAGGACAGTGCCGAGCGAGGCGTTCGCCAGGTCGAGCAGGAGTGCGAGGCCGAAGATGACCGCGGCGATGATCGCTAACACTGGAACCTCCAGGGTGAGGTGGTTACTCACCAGTTACCCCGCTGAAGTGCCCTTCAACCAGGCGTTCGGCCCAACTTCGAGCCCCAGGTAGGTCAACGGCTCGGCATTCGGCACATCGATCTGGTGGAAGCCCAGCCGGTGGTAGAACGCGCGGGCCGCGGTGTTCACCGAAAGCATCCCCAAGTGCACGGCGGGCACGTTTTGGTACGCCAACGCGCCGAGGAACGCGGTCATCAACGCCCGCCCGTGGCCGGACCGCTGGTACTCCGGCAGCAGGTCGATGTGCAGGTGCGCCGGGTAGTCGGCCAGCGCGGGCACGATCATCCGGCGTGGGTTGTGCAGCAGCCACACCATGTTCTCGGTCGGTGTGGACGGTTCGCTGACCGGTGGATAGCGGTCGGACACCTTGGGCAGCCACTCGGACTCGATCCGGGACACGAACGACGGCGTGTCCGCGGTGCCGACGACGTACCCGACCGCGCGTTCCCCGTTGTCCGCCACGAACGCCAGCGACGGCTCCAGGTCCGTGTACGGCCACGCGAAGATCGTCGGCATCAGCTCCAGGTCGGGGTAGATGTGCCGGGAGTCGCCGCCCGCGTCCGCGGTGCGCACGCAGATGTCCCCGACCGCCTCCCGGTCCGATTCCCGATAAGGCCTGATCAGCACGTTACGAGCCCCCAGTGAGTCGCGGCACGCCGATGCCCGTGGCGGCCCAGGCCACCAGGCCCGCCACGTCCACCCCGTGCGGCGGTTCGTCCAGATAAGCAGAGATGTTGCGCGCGCCGCGGTCCAGCAGCGCCGAAGCGCCGGACGCGTTGCCGCGCGCCGCGTGGGTCATGCCCACGGCCAGTTGTGCCAACCCGCGCCACAGCTCACGCTCGGGCTCGGGCGCCGCCTTCCACGCGTCCTCCAGCACTTCGTGCGCGTGGAACGGCCGGCCGAGGTCCAGCAGGCGCTGGGCCTCGGTCAACGACTCCTCCGGCGTGCGGGGCACACCCTCCGGCTGGCGCTCGACACCGGGCAGCCCGTAGGGCAGCGGCCGGCCGAGCCCGTCACGCGGTCGTGCGTTGCGGGCCCGACCCTGCTCGTCGCGATCACGGCGTGGGCTGGTCGACACCCTGTGATCGTGTCACGAACCCACGTGCGTGGAAAACGGGGCCGTCTTGTGTGGGAGCGTTCCCACGGGACCTGGTCGGAGGATCAGCCCTTGATCGGTCCGGAGAACCGCAGCGCGTTGCCGGACGGGTCGCGGAACCCGCAGTCGCGCACCCCGTACGGCTGGTCGATCGGCTCCTGCATGACCTCCGCGCCGGACGCGCGCACCTTCTCGAACATGGCGTCGCAGTCGTCCACGAAGAAGATCATCCCGCTCAACGAGCCCTTGGCCAGCAGTTCCCGCACCGCCGCCGCGTCGTCCGCGGACCGGCCCATGCTCGGGTCCTCCAACACGATCTCCACCCCGGGCTGGTCGGCGGGGCCGACGCTGAGCCAGCGGAAACGGTCGAACGGCATGTCGTTGCGCTTTTCCAGGCCGAGCACGTCGCAGTAGAAGGCGAGGGCCTCGTCCTGGTCGCGGACCGGGAGGAACGTGTGCGAGAGCTTGATCTTCATGCCGATGAACCTAGGCGTGCAGGTCAGGCCGGTGCTTCTCGAAATCTGCTTGGCCGGGTGGCGCGTTTGGCGTAGCAGGCGGGCACGACGGCGGTCTCGTCGTGGCTGCGCGCCCGGTAGGCGCTCGGCGTCTCGCCGACCAGCTCGGTGAACCGCGAGCTGAACGAGCCGAGCGACGTGCAGCCGACCTCCATGCAGACCTCGGTGACGGTGAGGTCGCCCAGGCGCAGCAGGGCTTTCGCCCGTTCGATGCGCCTGGTCATCAGGTAGTTGTACGGCGTCTCGCCGTAGGCCAGCTTGAACTGCCGGGCGAAGTGCGAGGCCGACATGAGCGCGGTGCGCGCCATGGCCGGCACGTCCAGGGGGCGGGCGTACTCGCGGTCCATCAGGTCACGTGCCCGGCGCAGGTGGGCGAGTTCTTCCGGTCGCACGCGGACAGCATGTCACGGCGATACTGGCGGACGTGTCCGAACAGGACTGGGTCCTGCACGTGGATCTCGACCAGTTCATCGCGGCGGTCGAGATCGCGCGCCGACCCGAGCTGCGCGGCAGGCCCGTGGTCGTCGGCGGAACCGGTGACCCGACGCAACGCGCCGTGGTGGCCACCGCGTCTTACGAGGCGAGGGAGTTCGGCGTCCACTCGGGGATGCCGTTGCGGCTGGCCCGCAGGCGCTGCCCGGACGCGGTGTTCCTGCCGTCCGACGCGCCCGCCTACGAGGAGGTGTCCGCGCACGTGATGGACGTGCTGCGCGAGTTGCCCGTGGTGGTCGAGGTGATCGGCTGGGACGAGGCGTTCCTGGGCGCCCGCACCGACGACCCGGAGGCGTTGGCGGACACCGTGCGGCGCGTGGTGAAGGGGGAGACCGGGCTGGAGAGCTCGGTCGGCATCGGCGACAACAACCTGCGCGCCAAGCTCGCCACCGGGTTCGCCAAGCCCGCCGGGGTGTACCGGCTGACCAGGGAGAACTGGGTCGAGGTGATGGCCGGGTGACCGTTCTTCACCTGCACGCGGGGCGTGGCGCCGGCGGAGCCGACGACGGAGTCGGAGCCGATCGAGGCCGCCGCCGTGGCGGCGTTGGCGAGATTCGACGACACTCGCGCCGTGCGCCTGCTCGGGGTGCGCGCGGAGTTCACTGGGGGATGACGTGGGGAAAGTCGTGTTGAACGGTTCGGTGTCGCTCGACGGTTACAGCGCCGGACCGAACGTCGGTGACGACCACCCGTTGGGGGAAGGCGGCGAACGCCTGCACCGCTGGCTGTTCGCCGAGGGCTCGGACCGCGACGCGGAGTTCTCCGCGTCCGTGGGCGCGGTCGTGCTCGGCAGGCGGACGTTCGACGTGGGACTGCGGTTCTGGCAGGACACCCCCTACCCGGTGCCCAGCTTCGTACTGACCCACGAGGACCGCCCGCCGCTGAAGATGAACTCCGCCTCGTTCACCTTCGTCACGGACGGCCCGAAGAACGCCATCAGCCAGGCCCGTGCCGCAGCGGGGGACAAGGACGTGCTCGTCATGGCCGGCGCCGAGTCCGCACGGCACGTGCTGCACGCCGGACTGGTCGACGAGATCCGCCTCCAGTTGGTGCCCGTGCTGCTCGGCTCGGGCGCACGCCTGCTGGACGGCCTCCACCCGACCGAGTTGGAACGGATCGAGGTGACCGAGTCGGACGACGTCGTCCACCTGCGGTTCCGCGTGCTCAAGTGATTCCGGGTGTTCAGGTGAGGCCGAGTGAGGAGATGAGGTCGGCCATCTCGGCGCGGTAGACCTTGTCCGGGGCACGGGTCTGGGTGCGCAGGTGGCCGTAGACCTCCAGCGCTACCGGGCCGTGCATCCGGCCCCACACGCGCAACGACAGTGCGATGGCGGCCGGTGGCAGGTCGGGGTGGTCGGCGCGGACGGCGTCCACTACGTGGGGGTCGAAGTCGGACCATTCGTGGTCGCCTTGTGATTGGCGGTCCGCCGCGCTCGGCCACGCGGCGGCGACGAGGTCCACCAGGTCCTTGCACGCCCGCAGTTCCGCCTCCACGCCCTCCTCCGGTGGCTGGTAGCCGGGTACCGGGTCGCCGTAGATGAGGCGGCAGCCCTCCGGGTTGGCCGGCGACCAGGTGCGGAAGTTCTCCGCCCAGGCCAGGATGCGGCCCGCCGCGTCGCCGTGGACTACAACATCGTGTACGTGGCGCTGCCCGACATCGGGCGTGCGCTCGGCTTTTCCAGCCAGTCCCTGCAATGGGTGGTCAGTGCCTACGCCGTCGTGTTCGGCGGGTTCCTGCTCTGCGCGGGTCGGGTGGTCGACCGGCTCGGCGCGCGCCGGGCGTTCGTGGCCGGTCTGGTGGTGTTCGGGGTGGCGTGCCTGGTCGGCGGCCTGGCGACGTCGCCGGGTGTGCTGGTCGCGGCGCGGGCGGTGCGGGGTGTCGGCGGCGCGTTGCTGACGCCGGCGACGTTGGCGCTGATCAGCACGACGTTCGCGGAGGGACCGGAGCGGACGCGGGCGCTGTCGGTGTGGGGTGCGGCGGGCAGCGGTGGGCTGGCCGCGGGCGCGCTGCTCGGCGGCGTGCTGACCGACGCGTTGGGCTGGGAGTGGACGCTGTTCGTGCTGGTGCCGCTGTCGTTGGGGGCGGCGGTGCTGGCCTTCTGGGTGTTGCCCGCCGACCGGACGGGCGGTGTGCGGCAGAGCTTCGACGTCCCGGGCGCGGTGCTCGCCACCGCCGGGTCGGTGCTGCTGGTGTTCGGGCTGGTCAGCGGTCCGGAGGCGGGTTGGGTGCGGGGCGGGCTCGCGTTGGCGGGCGGGGTGGTGCTGCTGGGCGTGTTCGTGGCCGTGGAACGGCGCACGCGTGACCCGCTGGTGCCGCTGCGGCTGTTCGGCAACCGGGCGCTGGTCAGCGCGATCGGCGTGGTGCTGCTGTTCCAGAGTTCGCTGGGCGGCGCGTACTACCTGTTCACCACCTACCTGCAAGACCAACTGGGTTACCGGCCGCTGGCCGCCGTGTCGGCGTTCGTGCCGCTGACGTTGGTGTCGATGACGGCGTCGCTCAAGGGCACCGGCGCGGCGATCGCACGGTGGGGTGTGCGGGTCACGTTGGTCGTCGGCATGGTCGTCAACGGTGTCGGCATCGCGCTGCTCGCCGCGGCGATGGCGTGGGACGGCGGGTTCTGGCTCCTGCTGCCGGGGCTGCTGGTCTGGGGGATCGGCGGCGGGCTCACGTTCCCGGCGATGTTCGTGGCCGCCGCGTCCGGGGTGGCCGACGCCGAGCAGGGCGTGGCGTCGGCGCTGACCACGACGTCCCAGCAGGTCGGCGGCGCGATGGGGCTGGCGGTGCTGATCGCGTTGGCGGGCACGGGGTTCGGCGCGGCGGGCGCGTTGGCCGTCGGCGGGCTCGCGACCGTCGTCGGTGGCGCGGTCCTGGCGTTTGGGAAGAACAAGTGATCAGCCACCGCACTGGTCACGGAGTTCCTGGAGGGACTCCGCTCGCGCGACTGGAATTCGCTGTGACGTCGCCTGATCGGCTTATAGCGTGGCGCCATGCTCGTCGAACTGGCCATCGGGGACGCGTACGGCGCGGGCTTCGAGTACGCCCCGTCGTCCTTCGTGACCAGGCACAACACCCTGGCCGGGTATGTCGCGCACCCGACCCACACCGGGCTTCGGCCCGGTAGCTACACCGACGACACGCAGATGACGTTGGCGCTGGCGGAACTGCGGGCATCCGGTGCGCGGTGGACGCGTGAGGCGGTGGCGTCGGCGTTCGTGACCGCGTTCCACCGTGACCCGCGCGAGGGATACGCCCGCGGTTTCCAGGCCTTTCTGGCGACCGTGCACACCGGTGCGGAGTTCCTGGCGCGCATCCGGCCGGACAGCGACAAGAGCGGTGCGGCGATGCGGGCCGCGCCGGCCGGTCTGCTGCCCACCGTGGACGACGTGCTGCACCACACCGACGTGCAGGCCAAGGTCACCCACGACACGCCGGACGGGGTGGCGGCGGCGCGGGCGGCAGCGCTGGCCGTGCACTACTGCCACCACGGGCTGGGGCCGGTGGCGTCGGTCGGCTCGTGGATCGCGGACCGGCTCGGCGACGGGCTGTGGGCGCGGCCGTGGCGGGGCAAGGTCGGGTCGAAGGGTGTGATGAGCGTGCGGGCGGCGTTGACCGCGTTGTCCGGTGGTGGCTCGCTGAGCGAGGTGCTGCGCTCGTGCGTCGCCTTCACCGGTGACGTGGACACGGTCGCGACCGTCGCCCTGGCCGCCGCGTCACGGTCCGCCGAGATCCGCGCCGACCTGCCCCCGGTGTTGGTGGACGGGTTGGAGAACGGGCGGTTCGGGCGCGACCACCTGGCCCGGCTGGACGCTCAGCTGCTGCTCTCGTAGTGCCGGACCAGTTCGGCGACGCGGTCCTCCGGCCACGGGCAGCGGATATCGCCGAACGTCGCCGCGAAGAACAGCTCCAGGTGCGCGTGCCAGGCGGCAAGCGCTTGCGGTGCGAACGCCGGGTCGCGGACCGCGTGCGTCAGCTCCACCGTCGTGCCCTGGTCCGGGTCGTGCCGGAACTCCCAGCGCACCCGCCCGGTCGGCGAGTCGAACTCCAGCACGCGCGGCGGGGTGCGCTCGACCACCGGGCCGGCTGGCACGTGCGGGTTGGCGGCACGGATCGGCACGCCGTCCTCCTCGCCTTCGGCGAGCAGCGACCACACCTCGTCCAGCGGGCGCCAGACGAGGTCGCGGACGAACCGCACCACGCCGTCCTCGAACCGGCCCTCGTCCAGCCCGAACTCCCGGATGTAGTGCTCCATCGGCCCGAGCACGTCCGTGCGCGGTTCGAACGGCCGGTCGTCGAGCCTGGCTTCGAGGCCCGCGAGGCAGGTGTCCCAGCCCACGGCGTTGCGCCCGGCGCTGTGCTCGTCGCCGAGGACGTGCGTGAACACCAGCAGGCACCCGCGCTCGTGCGGCCGGAGCTCGAACCGCAGCACGTCGGTGTTCCAGCGGAACGCGAACACCCTGGGCGGGTCGAACCCCAGCACCTCGCCGGTGGTGACCTGGTCGGGGAACGAGAACGTCATCGCCCGACCGTCGATCTCCACCGTCGCCGGGAACCAGTGCGCCAACTCGCCCGGCTCCGTGATCGCCCGCCACACCTTGGCCGGTGGGTGCGCGAGCACCCGTTCGAACCTCAGTACCGGCTTGCCGTCGATCCGCCGCGAGAACTCGGTGCTCATCAGTGAATCCCGTCCACTCGGTCAATCCCGTCCAGTCGGCGTTCCAGTGCGTCGAGGCTGTCCTCCCACATCCGCCGGTAGGGCGCGAGCCACGCGTCGACCTCGGCCAACGGCCCCGGCCGCAACCGGTAGAGCCGCCGCTGCGCGTCCCGCCGCACCTCGACCAGCCCGGCCTCGCGCAGCACCTTGAGGTGCTTGGACACCGTCGGCTGGCTCACCGAGAGCCCGTCGACCAGCTCGTTGACCGGCCGCTCACCGCCCCGCAGCAGGTCCAGGATCTGCCGTCGGTGCGGGTCGGCGAGTACGGCGAACGTAGATGCCATGGTGGCAATATAGCCAGCACGGCATATTCACTGTCAACCACTCCGTGATCACCCGGTAGGCTGAACTCGGCGCCTCGACCCCAGTGCAGCCACCTCAATGCGTGGCACGACCGCGTGAACTGCCCACTCCACGATGTCGAGGAGCGCCATGCCGCGCACGTTCTCCAGTTCGCCTGTCCGCGATCTGCTCGCCCTCACCGCCCGCCCCGAAGTGATCTCGTTCGCCGGCGGCCTGCCCGCGCCCGAGTTCTTCGACGTCGACGGCCTGCGCACGGCCTTCGACCAGGCGCTGTCCCGCCGTTCCCTCCAGTACGCGCCCACCGAGGGTGACGTCGACCTGCGCGCCCTGGTCGCCGACCGGCTCGCCCGGCGCGGCCTGCCCACCGACGTGGAAGACCTGCTGATCACCACCGGTTCGCAGCAGGCGTTGACGCTGGTCGTGACCGCCCTGCTGGAACCGGGCGCGGTGGTCGCGGTCGAGGAGCCGACCTACCTGGCGGCGTTGCAGTGCTTCCAGCTCGCCGGCGCGCGGATCGTGCCCGTCGCGAGTGACGAGCACGGCATGGACCCGGCCGCGCTGGCGGACGTGATCGCGCGGGAACGCCCGGAGCTGCTGTACCTGGTGCCGACGTTCGCCAACCCGACCGGCCGGACGTTGAGCCTCGAACGGCGGGTCGAGATCGCCGCGCTCGCCGACCGGCACGGCCTGTGGGTGGTGGAGGACGACCCGTACAGCGAGCTGCGCTACCGCGGCGAGCCGGTGCCCGCGCTGGCTTCGTTGAGCGAACGTGTGCTGTACGCGGGCAGTTTCTCCAAGGTCGGCGCGCCCGGTATGCGGCTGGGGTGGCTGCGCGCGCCCGCGTCGATCATGCGCACGCTGGTGATCGTGAAGCAGGCGGCGGACCTGCACACGTCCACCATCGACCAGGCCGCGGCGGCGGTGTACCTGAAGGCGAACGACCTGGACTTGCACGTCCAGGGGCTGTGCGCGGGCTACCGGGAGCGGCGGGACGCGATGATCGCGGCGCTGCCGTCGACCGTGCCGGACGGGACGCGGTGGACCGACCCGGACGGCGGGATGTTCGTGTGGCTCACGTTGCCAGGTGATGTGGACACGGCCGCGCTGGTGATGTCGGCGTTGGAGCGGGATGTGGCGTTCGTGCCCGGCGCGTCGTTCTACGCGACGACGCCGGACCGGTCGACCATGCGGCTGTCGTTCACCACCAACACGACCGCCGCGATCGCCGAGGGCATGAGGAGGCTGGCGACGGTCCTGCGCTGACCGGCGGTGCACGGTCGGGCCGTGTGTTCCGCACGGGTTTGTGGTGACACCGCGAGGGTGGGAGTTGTGCGCGGCCGGCCGCAACGTGGTTCCCATGACACGTTCTTCGATTCTCTCGCTCGCGGTGTCGACCGCGTTGGGCATCTTGATCGTCGCCGACGGCGGCGACGACTGATGCTGCCGTGCGTGGTCCTGGTGATGTGGCGGCACCGCGCATGACGTGGCGGGGCGGGATGCGGCGGGCGCGGGTGCTCACGCTGGTGTCGTTGGGCATGGCGTGGTCCACCAGCCTGGTCGGGCCGGGGGTCGGCGTGCTGCTGGAACCCCGGCCCACCTGGGTGGTCCTCGGGCTGGTCGGCGCGGTGCTGTTCAGCGTGGCGCACGCCGGTGTGCTGTACGCGGCGGTGACGCCGGCCGCGCGGGTGCGGTGGGACGCGGCTTTCGTGGTGGCGTCGTTGTTGTCGGTGCCGTTGCTGGCGCCGGTCGCGGCCGGGCGGTGGGACACGTGGGCGTGGGTCGCCGCGTCGCTCGTCGGGACGGCTCCGGTGCTGGTCCGGCGGTGGTGGGTGTTGGCGCCGGCCGTGGTCGCGGTGGCGGTGGTGCTGTCGGCGGAGCCGGTGCGGGCGTTGGTGATCGCCGGTGGTGTGGGCGTCGGGTTGGCGTTGATGCACGTGCTGCCGGTGTGGTTGTGGGACCTGGTGGTGCAGGCGCAGCAGGGACGTGAGGCGCGGGCGCGGCTGGCGGTGATCGAGGAGCGGCTGCGGTTCGCGCGGGACGTGCACGACCTGTTGGGGCACCGGTTGACCGTGATCGCGTTGAAGGCGGAGTTGGCTTCGCGGCTGGCGGTCGTGGACGGGGAACGGGCCGGTGCGGAGGCCGACGAGGTGCGGGTGCTGGCCGCGGCGGCGTTGGCGGACATGCGTGAGGCGGTGCACGGGTACCGGACCGTGGAGCTGGGTGAGCAGGCTTCGGCGATCGAGCAGGTGTTGACCTCGTCCGGGGTGCGGTGCACGGTGTCGGTGCCGTCATCGTTGCCTGCGGTGGCGCGTGAGTTGTCGTGGGCGTTGCGGGAGGCGGGCACGAACGTGCTGCGGCACAGCCGGGCGCGGTGGTGCACGATCGAGGTCGTGGCCGGGGCCGACGAGGTCCGGTTGACCGTGGCGAACGACGGGGCGTCGGGCGTCGCGCCGGGCGGTGGGTCAGGTGGTGGGTCGGGGTTGCGCGGGTTGGCCGAGCGGCTGGCCGGGGTCGGCGGGACGTTGCGCACGGGGGAGGAGGACGGGGTGTTCACGCTGGTGGCGACCGTGCGGCCGTGATACGCGTGCTGCTGGCCGACGACGAGGAGCTGATCCGCGTCGCGGTGGCGGCGTTGCTGGGCCTGGAGCCGGACCTGGAGGTCGTCGCGCAGGCCGCGGACGGTCGGGAGGCGGTGCGTGCGGCGTTGGCGCACCGGCCGGACGTGGCGGTGGTGGATCTCCAGATGCCGCTGCTGGACGGGTTCGAGGTGACCGCCGAGCTGGCCGCGTCCCTGCCGTCGTGTGCCGTGGTGATCCTGACCGGGCGCGGCAAACCGCCCCACCTGCAGCGGGCGTTGTCGACCGGGGCGAAGGGGTTCCTGCCCAAGGGGTCGCCGGGCGGCACGTTGGCCGACGTGATCCGTCGGGTGCACGGCGGCGCGCGGTACGTCGACCCGGCGTTGGCGGCGGACGCGCTGACCACGCCGCCGTGCCCGTTGACGCCCCGTGAGCTGGAGGTTCTTCGGCTGGCGGAGTACGACACGCCGGTGGCGGTGATCGCGCGCAAGACGCACCTGTCCACCGGGACGGTGCGCAACTACCTGTCGGCGGCGGTGGCGAAGCTGGGTGCCACGAGCCGTTCGGAGGCGTACCTGACCGCGCACGACAACGGGTGGCTGTGATCCCCCGGACCGGGCCGGAGCGGGCCGTTCCGGGGACCGGATCACCGGGGTCCCGGCAGGTAGCGGAAGTTTCCGGCCGATGGAGTCTTGGCCTGGCTGTCCGGCGTCTCTAACTTCCCAGGTATCTCATTTGGGGAAAGTAGGGACACATGACCGACCACGCGCTGCCGATCCCGTCGCCGCCACCACCCACGCCGCCGAAGGCCAGGCCGCGGGCCGCGGTCGTCATGCTGGGCGCGCTCGTCCTGGCGCTGGTGGGCGCGTCCGTGTTGACGATCGTGCTGTTCGTCGGTGCTCGCGACGAGCACAGCCTTGAAGTCCAGCGCCTGGACCAGACCAACCGGTCGCTGACCGAGGCCGAGGGGCGGCTGGAGGAGACCGAGACGTCCATCGACACCGTGGCGGGCCGGATCTCCACGCTGGAGGCGCAGAACGCCGAGCTGCACAAGTGCGCCGACCCGGCCAAGGACTCGATCAACGCCGCCAAGGGCGACGATGACGCGGTCCTGCGGGACGCCGTCGGCCGCGCCGCGGACAACTGCTGAACTGGGGAGCCGACATGACCACGCCCGAACCCGACCAGCAGCCCACCGCCACCACCACACACACCCCCGCGCCGCAGCCGCTGTCCGAACAGCCGACCGCGGTGCACTCCACGTCGTTGGCCGAGCAGCCCACCGCAGTGCACTCCACGTCGTTGGCCGAGCAACCGACCGCAGTGCACTCCACGTCGCTCGCCGAGCAGCCGACCGCGGTCCACACCACCACGCCACCCGCCACCCCACCCGCCGCCGTGCCACCCACCGCTGTGCCGCAGACCCCGGTGGCACAGCAGGAACCGCCACCCCTGATCCCGACGCAACCGTCGCCGCCGGACTTCATGCAGCAGGCCTACCCGCCGGCCATGACGCAGTCCGTCCCGACCCCGCCGAACGGGATGCAGTTACCGCACCCGCAGATGCCGCCCGCCCGCCCCAGCCGGGCGCCGATCATCGCCCTGACCACGCTGGCCGCCGTGTTCGCCATCGTCGCAGGCCTCTTCACCGTCCTGTACGTAGGCGAGACCTCCGACCGCGACCAGGTCGCCGCCACCCGCGCCGACAAGGAAGCCGCCCTCTCCGACCTGGCCGAGAAGCAGGACGAAGCCGACAGCACCCTGGAGACCAACCGCTCCCGCGAGTCCACCCTGACCTCCGAGCACGACCTGCTCACCCAGTGCGTGGAAGCCTCCAAGGCCTACTTCGACCTCCCCGTCGAGCAGACCCCGGAATCCTCACGCCTGTTCCGCATCATGTACGACATCTGCCCTCAGATCTGACTCCATCGCCGCTCGGACGCCGCGGACCGCGAGACGGTCCGCGCGTTCGTTCTCCGGGTGGCCCGCGTGGCCCTTCACCCAGTGCCACTCGACCTGGTGCGGGGCGGCGGCGGCGTCGAGGCGTTGCCAGAGGTCGACGTTCTTGACGGGCTGTCGGCCGGAGGTCATCCAGCCGTTGGTCTTCCACTTGGCCATCCACGACATGACCCCGTTGCGGACGTACGTGCTGTCGGTGTAGATCCGCACCACCGACGGCCTGCGGAGTGTTTCGAGCGCCCGGATCGGGGCCATCAGCTCCATCCGGTTGTTGGTGGTGGGCTGGGACTCCCCACCGAACAGATCGCGCTCGTGCGCCCCGTACCGCAGCACGGCGCCCCACCCTCCCGGCCCGGGGTTCCCGCTGCACGCGCCGTCGGTGTAGATCTCCACCACCTGCTCCATGCGGGGGAACATACCGAGCGCGCCGGCGGCGCCGGCGGGCTGTGGGCGGCCCGCCATCCGAGACGGACCGGCCACCCGAGACACGGCGTTAGGTCGGCCTCGACCACCACGCCACAGTGGAGGACACGCCGCTGTCCGGACACTCTCTGGTGGAGAAACAATGAAGCTTCCCTCGGGGAAACGGCTTGTCGCAGTGCTGGCCCTGCTCGTGCTGACGACGGCGGTCGGGGTCGACCGCGCCGCGGCGGCGCCCGACCCGGAGTCGGCCGCCGACTGCGTCGTCAAGCAGGACGGGGAGGCCGGCGCGATGGCCGGCCCCACGGTGTGGATGGCGGGTGACTCGACCATGGCCAACCCGAGGTCGACCTGCCCGGTCGGCTGGGGCAGCCGGTTCGACGCGTTGTTCAACGACGACGTCACCGTGGTCAACAGCGCGGTCGCGGGCCGGAGCATCCAGACGTGGCTCTACGAGGGCAACGTCAAGAGCACCATGGACTCCGCCGGCGAGTGCGTGGTCAGCCCCGCGACGTACGCGCAGCGCTGGCAGGACATGCTCAACGGGATGAAGGCGGGCGACTACCTCGTCATCCAGTTCGGCATCAACGACGGCGACCGCGCCTGCCCCCGGCACGTCGGCACGGCGCGCTACCAGCAACTGCTCGGCGTGATGGCGAAGGCCGCCAAGGACCGCGGCGCGCGGCCGATCCTCCTCACGCCGGTGTCGGCGATCAGGTGCAGCGGCAGCACCGCCGTGGGCAGCCGGGGCTTCCTCACCGAGACCGCGAACGCGGCCTCCGCCAACCAGGTCCCGATGATCGACCTGCACCGCTTGAGCTACAACCTCTACAACACGCTCAAGCTGTGCCCGAACAACGGCGACTACACGCAGGGCGCGGTGGGGGCGTTCTTCTGCAACGACCACACCCACTTCGAAGCCGCCGGCGCGGAGCAGATCGCGCGCGTCGTCGCGAAGGCGTTGCGGGACCAGAACATCGGCCTCGCGTCCTACCTGAGGTAGCAGCCGCGGTCCCGCTCCGCATCACCCGGTGGAGCGGGACCGCGGTGTTGCGCCGAGAGCGCAATCGCTGTCGTCCCACCGGAGTCCGTGGGCACTCTGTGAGGCATGGCGCTGGGTTTCGCGGGTGAGGTGGCCGGTTTCTACCACCGGTATCGGAGGGGGTATCCGCCGGCGGTGTTCGACGCGGTGGTGGAGGCGTTCGGGTTGACCGGCGACGACGTCGCGGTCGATCTCGGGTGCGGGACGGGGCAGGTGACCGTGCCCCTCTCGGCACGGGTTCGCGCCGTGGTCGGTGTCGATCCGGAGCCGGACATGATCGCCCACGGCCGCCGTGCCGCGGCCGAACGGGGGCAGGCGAACCTGAGCTGGATGATCGGGACGGACGCCGACGTGCCCGCGTTGCGCGCCCTGCTCGGTGACGCGTCGGTCGGCGTCGTCACCATCGGTCAGGCGCTGCACTGGATGCGGCACGACGAGCTGTTCCGGGAGCTGATCGCGCTGGCCAGGCCGGGTGGAGGCGTGGCCGTGCTGACCAACGGGACGCCGCTGTGGTTGCAGGACAGCGACTGGTCGCGCGCGTTGCGCGAGAGCATGGAGCAGTGGTTGGGCACGCGTCTCGCCAATGCCTGCGGCACCGACGAGGAGAGCCGGCGGCGGTACGGCGAAAGCCTGGTCGCCGCCGGGTTCCAGGTCGATCTGCACCGCGTGGACTACGTCGACACCCCGGACCTGGAGTCGATCGTCGGCGGTGTCCTCTCGGCCCTGCCCGTCGACCGACTGCCGCCGCTCGCCGAACGCCCCGACTTCACCGACCGCCTCCGCCGCGCGCTGGAGCCACACGCGCCGTTCACCGAGCACGTCCCGGTGACCGTCCTGACCGGACGGCGGTGAGGGCTGCAACGCCGGCAGCACCCGCTGTCCGAGCTGTCCTAGTTGCCCGAGCTGTCCGAGCTGTCCGACGACCAGGTGTGTCGGCCCGTCCAGCTTCGACTCGTTCCCCAGCACCGTCGTGGCCGATCTGCCGATTCACCGGGATGGGCGAGGATGGTCCGGTGAAATGGTCACGGGCGGTTCAGCACGTCGAGGAGTTGGCGGCCAAGTGCGGCGAGTTGGCGGGCAGTCCGATCCACCCGCTGCGCGTGGTGCAGGTGTGGGCGGTCGGGGACATCCTCGGTGCGGCTAGGGATATCGAACTGGTGACCGTCGCTCTGGTGGTCGATCTGCCGGTTGACGACGTGCCGTGGTTGAGCGAGCCGCACGGCGCGGAGCACTGGGCCAACGCGAGCCGCGTGTCGAGGAACCCGATCCGGCCGCTCTGGCGCTCGTCGCAAGCCCCGGTCTGGAACCACTCCATCTACCGCCCGGCGTTGGTCTGGGACGCGGTGGACGGGACGGCGGAGGAGACCCTGGCCGCTCTTGCCGACGGACGTGGTGAGGACGCTCGCCTGCCCGCGCCCGGAGCGGACGAGATGCGTGCACGTCTCCGGGACGAGTTGGCGGTGAGCCTGCGGGCGCTGCGCCGGCACACCCGTGCCTACGAGGACAAACGCTGGAGTCCCGGCAAGCTCACGGCGGTCTCGGACGCCCTGTGGCGGGTCGGTGACGGTTACCTCGACGTGCTGGACGCCGTGGCGCGGGTCGAGCCTGACAGCCCGTGAAAGTGCACTACATCGGGTGAATTCGCGCGGTGCCTTCGATCGCCAGGGTGAGCAGCTCGGCGCGGGCGTCGCTGGTGGTCCAGTCACGGGAGTCCCAGGTCGGGCCGCTGAGGTCGTCGGCGGCGTAGAGGAGCAGCCCCAGCCTCACGCCACGGAACCGTGCGGCTGCCAGCAGGGCCGACGCCTCCATCTCCACGACCAGGCACCCTTGTTCCCGCCGGGCCGCGACGGACGCGCGCGTCTCCCGGAACGGGGCGTCCGTCGTCCACGTCAATCCGGTGACGTGGGGGACGGACCGTTCTGCGAGCAGCCTGACCAGGGCGTTCACCACGTCGTGGTCGACGTCGATGGCGGACGCGGGCGGCGCGTAGTGGAACGACGTCCCCTCGTCCCGGATCGCGCCGGTCGCCACCACGGCACGTCCGAGCACCAACCCGGGCACGAGCGCTCCGGCGCTGCCGCACAGCACGACGTCACGGACACCGCCGGCGATCACCCGTTCGAGATGGTGCACGGCGGCCGGGGCGCCGACTCCCGGGTGGAGCACGACCACCGACGCGCCGTCATCGGCATCGACCACGTAGATGCCGTGCCCGCCCATCTCGACCGTGAACCGACCCACCAGACGGGCGATCCCCCGTTCGTGCAAGGCCGCGATCTGCTCGTGGAAGTAGCACAGCACCGCCCGGCGCGGCCAAGGCTCGGACAGCTCCGGGGCGGAAGGCGTGATCAGCGCCTCGACGTCGGAGTCGAACCGGAGCAGCGGCAGGTCCACGTCCACGTCGCCGAGTCTGACCGAATGCCGATCACCGCGACCACACCTTTTGCAGCGGCCGGTAGTCGATGACGGTGGGGCGCCCTCCGGGTCACGGGTACGAGGGTGGACAGAGGTGACCATGTCGTCGTGGATCCCCGCCGTGCCCGTAAGTGCCGCAGTGAACATCGCCGGTTTGCTCTACGTGACGTTGGTGGCTTCGATGTCCTTGATAGCGGTTTGTTCCAAAGAAACCCGTCGCGATGCCGCCAAGGACGTCCTTCGAATCTCCTGTGGCGACGAAATGGCAAGTAGCCCGCCGCCGGACATCGGCGAGCGGGCGGAGGCGAAACGATCGGCGTCCATGACGTGTCGGTGCGCGCCTCCCGTGAACCGGCGGGGCCCGGACTGGCCCCGCCGGCACTGCCCGCTTACCAACCGCGGGCGCGCCACTCGTCCAGGTGGGGACGTTGCTCGCCCAGCGTGGAGTCGTCGCCGTGACCCGGGTAGAACCAGGTCTCGTCAGGCAGTTCGTCGAAGACCCGCGACTGCACGTCGTCGATCAACGACTTGAAGGTTTCAGGTGACGTGGTTTTGCCGACCCCTCCCGGGAACAGCGAGTCCCCGGTGAAGAGGTGGGGGTGTCCGGTTGGGTCGCGGTACAGGAGGGCGATGGAGCCCGGGGTGTGGCCGCGCAGGTGGATCACCGTCAGGGGGACTTCGCCGACGTGCACGGTGTCGCCGTGCTCCACCAGGACGTCCGGTGGGATGGGCAGGACGCCCGCGTCGGCGGGGTGCGCGATGGTGTTCGAGCCGTTCGCGCCCGCTACCGCGCCCAGGGCTGCCCAGTGGTCCGCGTGCTGGTGCGTGGTCACGACGGTCTTCAGCCTGGGGCGGTTGACCGAGTGGCCCACCACGTCGGACAGGCGTTCGGGGTCGGCCGCCGCGTCGATGAGGAGTCCCTCGTTCGTCGCGCGGCAGACCAGCAGGTACGCGTTGTTGTCCATCGGTCCCACCGAGACCTTCGTGATGGTCAGCGCATCGAGGGTGCGCCGTGCCGCCGGGCCGCCCGGCGATACGTGCCCCGTGTAGTCCTCAAGTACGTCCACAGTGGCCGACGGTAGCCGACCGGGCGCCCTTCAGGATCCCTGCAGGTTGACCCCCTAGGGTTGGTAACGATCACCGCCGCTCCTCCGATGTCGTCCGGATAGGGTTCTTCCACCTCGTGCCTACCAAACGTCGGATCAACTGGGACCTCCTGCGCATCCTCGCGGTGCTGTGCGTGCTCCTCCAGCACGCCACCCACGCCGGGCCGTCCGTCCACTCCGAACTCGGCTCACCGCCCTTCGTCTTCAACCTCGAATTCGGCGCGAGCGCGCTCGTGGTGATCTCCGCCTTCTTCGCCTGCGCGTCACTGGCCAAGGGCAGGCCGGCCCGCTTCCTGCGCAACCGCCTGGCCCGCCTGGTCCCCGCCTACGTCGTCGCCGCCACCTGCACGTACGTCGTGCTGCGCTACGTCGCCCCCGAGGGCTGGAGCCACCTCGAACCGCGCGACCTGCTCTTCAACTCCCTCATGCTGCAGAACTGGTTCCCGGACGTCCGGCTGGTCGACTTCTCCTACTGGACCCTCCCGGTGCAGGTCACGGGCTTCGTCGCGGGCGCTCTCCTGGCCTCCCGGATCCGGGGCAGGGGAGTCAAGGTCCTCCTGTGGGCGCTCGTCGTCACGCCCCTGGTCGCCAGGATCTGGACGGTCGAGCCCGGCGCGATCCGCACCCTCTACGACGGCCTCGGCGTGCACCGCGCGCAGCTGTTCGCCATCGGCATCGGCATCTGGCTGTGGTCCAAGGGACGGCTCGGCGACCGGCACCTGTTCGCCCTGCTCATCGCCTCCCTCGCGGCCCAGGCGGTGCACACCGCCGATCTCAGGTCGACCATCGGGCTGGGCGTGCTGCTGATCGGCTTGTCCGCCGCGGCCGGCGGCCCGGACTGGGACATCGCCCCCGTGCGCGCGCTCGCCCGCCCCATCAAGTGGCTCGCGGGCATCTCGTACGGCGTGTACCTGGTGCACCAGGAGATCGGCTACGTCGTGATGGCGAAAGTCGCGCGCTTCGGCACGTGGGCTGAACTGGCGGCCTTCACCGGCACCGCCGTCGTCCTCGGCTGGCTGCTCACCAAGTTCGTCGAACGCCCCGCGCACCGCGCCCTGACCGCGCGCCGCCCGGCCGTCCCGGCCGTCCCGGCCGTGGTCGGCCTACTGCTCACCGCCCGCCTGCACGCCGCTCAGAGCCACTTGGGCAGCGTCGGCGCCGTCCCGTTCAGCCGCGCGCCGCTGTGGCGGCCGGTCAGCCACGCCAGCACGTCGGCCGCCGCACCGCTCACCGTCGGCGACGTCTCGCTGTCCGCGGTCAGCCCCCAGCTGCGCTGACGGCCGTCCGGGAACGTGGCCTCCACCCGCACCGACGGCACGTCGGGCCGTCCCGCGTACTGGCCGACGGCCTCCTCCAGGAAGCCCTCCAGCAACTCCGCCGGCAGGTCCTCGAAGCCGACCCCGTGGTCGAGGTCGACCAGGTGGAACCACACCTCGCGCACCCGCAGCCACGGCACCCGGTGCGCCGGCAGCACCCCGCTCTTCGGGTGCGCGACCTCCGCCTCCCACGCCGTGGGCGGCAGCTCGCGGGCAGCCGTGGCGAACCGCTGGCACGCCGCGTCGAGGTCCGCGCGCAGCAGCTGCGGCAGCCTGGCCGCACCCTCCGAGATGTCCGCGTCACGGTCCGCCGCGCTCGGGTACATCTGGTGCTCGACCCCGGTCTTCGCCCACGTGAGCAGGTTCACCAGGGCGTCGGCGTTGCGTGCGAGATGTGTCACCACGTGCGCGCGGCTCCAGTCGGGCAACAGGCTCGGCCCGCGCAGCGCGGGCAGGTCGAGCGCCGCCACGACCTCGTACAACGCCCGCGTCGCCCGTTCGACTTCGGCGAGCCCGGCGACCGCGTCCTGGACCGCGGCCGACTGCTCGCGGGGCGCGGGTACGCTCGTCCGATCGGATCGAACCTGAGCGGCATCGGCGAAGCTCATGGGCACCTCATCCCGGCGTCATGCGGCCGAACGGCCTATCACCCCAGCGTAGGGGCGTTCACTACCGACCGGTAGAGCCGTTGGCGCACGATCGTGGAAGTGCCGCTCGCAGTTTTTGTCGGTGGTCGCACCTAGCATGGTGGCGCCCTCCCCGACAGGGCTGTCCGCCGTGGCCCGGAGTGGTCCGATACGCTTTTCGAACGTCTGTTCGGGGGAAGGTCGAAACCGAAGGGAACCGTTGTGGCCGACCGGCTTGTCGTTCGCGGGGCGCGCGAGCACAACCTGCGAGGGGTGGACCTCGACCTGCCGAGGGACAGCCTCATCGTGTTCACCGGGCTGTCCGGCTCGGGCAAGTCCAGCCTCGCCTTCGACACGATCTTCGCCGAAGGCCAGCGCCGCTACGTCGAATCGCTGTCGGCCTACGCGCGGCAGTTCCTCGGCCAGATGGACAAACCGGACGTCGACTTCATCGAGGGCCTGTCGCCCGCGGTGTCGATCGACCAGAAGTCGACCAGCCGCAACCCGCGGTCGACCGTGGGCACCATCACCGAGGTCTACGACTACCTGCGGCTGCTCTACGCGCGCGCCGGCAAGGCGCACTGCCCGACCTGCGGCGAGGCGATCAGCAAGCAGACGCCGCAGCAGATCGTGGACCAGGTGCTGGCGATGGAGCCGGGCACCAAGTTCCAGGTCCTCGCGCCGGTCATCCGCGGCCGCAAGGGCGAGTACCTCGACCTGTTCTCCACGCTGCAGTCCCAGGGCTACTCGCGCGCCAAGGTCGACGGCGTGGTGTACGCGCTGGGCGAGGTGCCGAAGCTGAAGAAGCAGGAGAAGCACCAGATCGCGGTGGTGATCGACCGGCTGAGCGTGAAGGCGAGCTCCAAGCAGCGGCTGACCGACTCGGTGGAGACCGCGCTGCGCCTGGCCGACGGCCTGGTCGAACTGGAGTTCGTCGACGTGCCGGAGAACGACCCCGGCCGGGTGCGCGGCTTCTCCGAGAACCTGGCCTGCCCGAACGGCCACCCGCTGGCGATCGAGGACCTGGAGCCCCGGTCGTTCTCGTTCAACTCGCCCTACGGCGCCTGCACCGCGTGCACCGGCATCGGCGTGCGCAAGGAGGTCGACCCGGAGCTGGTCGTGCCGGACGACGAGCTGTCGCTGGCCGACGGCGCGATCGCCCCGTGGGCCAGCGGGCAGACCGCCGAGTACTTCACCCGGCTGCTGGAGTCGCTGGGCCTGGCGATCGGGTTCCGGATGGACACGCCGTGGCGGCAGCTGCCGGCCAAGGCGCAGAAGGCGGTGCTGCACGGCGTCGACGAGCAGGTCAACGTCCGCTACAAGAACCGCTACGGCCGTGAGCGCTCGTACTACGCCAACTTCGAGGGCGTGATCCCGTTCCTGGAGCGCCGCCAGGAGCAGACCGAGTCCGAGTTCATGCGGGAGAAGTACGAGGGCTACATGCGGGAGGTGCCGTGTCCCGCGTGCCAGGGCACCCGCCTCAAACCGGAGATCCTCGCCGTCACGCTGCACCACGGCCGCCAGGGCGACAAGTCCATCGCCGAGGTCTGCGCGATGTCGGTGGCCGAGTGCTCGGACTTCCTGGACGGGCTCAAGCTGGGCAAACGCGAGTCGATGATCGCGGGCGCGGTGCTCAAGGAGATCCAGGCCCGGCTGCACTTCCTGCTCGACGTCGGCCTCAACTACCTGTCACTGGACCGCGCGTCCGGCACACTTTCCGGTGGCGAAGCTCAGCGGATCCGGTTGGCCACGCAGATCGGCTCCGGCCTGGTCGGCGTGCTGTACGTGCTGGACGAGCCGTCCATCGGCCTGCACCAGCGCGACAACCACCGGCTGATCGAGACGCTGACCCGGCTGCGCGACCTGGGCAACACGCTGATCGTGGTCGAGCACGACGAGGACACCATCCGCACCTCCGACTGGGTGGTCGACATCGGCCCCGGCGCGGGCGAGCACGGCGGCAAGGTCGTGCACAGCGGCCCGTACCGGGAGCTGCTGAAGAACAAGGAGTCGATCACCGGCGCGTACCTGTCTGGGCGCAAGGAGATCCCGATGCCCGCCGCGCGCCGCAAGGTCGACAAGAAGCGGCAGCTCACCGTGGTGGGCGCGCGCGAGCACAACCTGCGCGGCATCGACGTGTCGTTCCCGCTCGGCTGCCTGGTGTCGGTCACCGGCGTGTCCGGGTCCGGCAAGTCCACGCTGGTCAACGACATCCTGGCGACGGTGCTGGCGAACAAGCTCAACGGCGCGCGGCAGGTGCCCGGCAGGCACACCCGCATCCGCGGGCTGGAGCAGGTCGACAAGCTGGTGCGGGTGGACCAGTCGCCGATCGGCCGCACGCCGCGGTCGAACCCGGCCACCTACACGGGCGTGTTCGACCACGTCCGCAAGCTGTTCGCGGCGACCACCGAGGCGAAGGTGCGCGGCTACCAACCGGGCCGGTTCTCGTTCAACGTCAAGGGTGGGCGCTGCGAGGCGTGCGCGGGCGACGGCACGATCAAGATCGAGATGAACTTCCTGCCGGACGTGTATGTGCCGTGCGAGGTGTGCAAGGGCGCCCGGTACAACCGCGAGACGCTGGAAGTGCACTACAAGGGCAAGACGATCTCCGAGGTCCTCGACATGCCGATCGAGGAGGCCGCGACGTTCTTCGAGCCGATCAACGCCATCCACCGGCACCTGCGCACGCTGGTCGACGTGGGGCTGGGGTACGTGCGGCTCGGGCAGCCCGCGCCGACGTTGTCCGGCGGTGAAGCGCAGCGGGTGAAGCTGGCGGCCGAGTTGCAGAAACGGTCCACCGGCAAGACGGTCTACATCCTCGACGAGCCGACCACCGGCCTGCACTTCGAGGACATCCGCAAGCTGCTCGGCGTGATCAACGGGTTGGTCGACAAGGGCAACACGGTGATCGTGATCGAGCACAACCTCGACGTCATCAAGACCTCGGACTGGTTGGTCGACATGGGGCCCGAGGGCGGGTCCGGTGGCGGCATCGTGGTGGCCGAAGGCACGCCGGAGCAGGTCGCGGACGTCGCGGACAGCTACACCGGGCAGTTCCTGCGGGAAGTGCTGCCCGACGAGGCGGCGGTCGGCTGACGTACCGCAGGGTCACGCGCGCACGGTTGGCCGAGCCGGCCGGCGTGCGTGACCATGGTGGTATGCCGCTGAACTCGTACCGCTTCCGCAGCGTGTGGTCGGTGGACAGCACACCGGCGCGCACCTTCGCCGTGCTCGCCGATCTCGGCAGCTATCCGCGCTGGTGGCCGGAGGTGCGGGACGCGCGCCAGGTCGCCGAGGACGCGGCCGAACTGCGGTGCCGTTCCGTGCTGCCCTACGACCTGGTGTTCCAAGCACACCACAACGCCAAGGAGCCGGAGGCGGGCCTCCTGCGCGCCGACCTCGTCGGCGACCTGGACGGCACCGCAAGCTGGCAGATCTTCCCCAACGGCACCGGTTCCCGCCTGATCTACGACCAGGAAGTCGTAGTCCGCAAACCGCTGCTCCGCCGCCTGGCCCTCATCACCCGCCCCTTCCTCAAGGCCAACCACGAACTGATGATGCGCAGCGGCCAACGCGGCCTCCGCACCTACCTAGCCGCCCTCCACCCCACCCCCGACACCTGACCCCCGCCAGAGTCGAACCCCCAGACCGCGCGTGTCCAACGTTCGCGTCACGCGTGTCCAACGTTCAGAACACCCGAGTTGAACGCTCAGAACACGGGCCGACCTACCTGAGTGTTCAACTCGGCGTACCTGAGCGTTGGACACGCGTGTTCTGGGGGTTGGACACGCGTGTTCTGAACGTTGGACACGCGCGTTCTGGAGGTTGGACACGCGGGGGGTGGGGGTAAAAGATCATGGGGGTGGGGGTGAACCGTTTGGGGTTGGTGTGCGTGTTGGTGGCACTCGGTTGCCGCAGGGGATGCGAGCGATCACCCAGGGAGGTTCACCATGACCAGCACTCGTGCAGTCGTAGTCGGTGCCGCCGCTCTCCTCGGCATCGCTCTGCTCGGCGCCTGTGGCAAGGCGGCGGAAAGCGGTACTGCGCAGCCTGCGGCGCAGGAGCAGGCGGCGGCGGGGCCGCTTGCGGGGCAGAACGCGGGCAACGAGGTCGTGCCGCAGGGCGCGCCGGACCTGGCCACCGCCGTGGTGCCGGGTCTCGGCACGGTGCTGACCAACGGTGAAGGCCTGACGCTGTACCGGTTCGACAACGACACGGCCAAGCCGTCACAGTCCACTTGCGACGGTGGCTGTGCGGAGAAGTGGCCGCCGCTGCTGGCGACGTCCGGTGACGTGCGGGTGCAGGGCGTGGACCAGTCGCTCGTCGCGACCCTCGACCGCGCGGACGGCACCAGGCAGGTCACCGTCGCCGGTTGGCCGGTGTACCGCTTCGCCGAGGACGTCTCACCGGGTCAGGCCAAGGGTCAGGGCGTGGCCGGCACGTGGTTCGTGGCCGCGCCGGACGGCAAGAAGGCCGCACCCGCGGCGGGTCTGGTGCTGACGACGGCGTCGGTCGGCAACCTGGGCACCGTGTTGACCGACAAGGACGGCATGACGCTGTACCGCTTCGACAAGGACACCGCCGACCCGTCGGCGTCCAATTGCGACGGTGATTGCGCGGTCCAGTGGCCGCCGCTGCTGGTCGACTCGCCGCAGTTCGAGGTGCAGGGCGTGGACCAGTCGTCGGTGGGCGCGGTGACCCGGGCCGACGGCAAGCTCCAGGCCACGGTCGCCGGTTGGCCGCTGTACCTGTTCGCCGACGACACGGTGTGCGGTGACGCGAAGGGCCAGGGCGTGGGCGGCGTGTGGTTCGCCGCCAAGCCGGACGGCACGAAGGCCGGCGTGTAGCCGCGAAGAAGAGGCGTGTGCCCCCGAGCGGCTGCCCGGGGGCACACGCATGGGCAGAAGTCAGACCACGAGGCTCAGCAGCGCGGCCATCACGAAGCCGACCACCGACAGGATCGTCTCCAGCACGGTCCACGTCTGGAGGGTTTCCTTCACCGACAGGCCGAAGTACCGCGACACGATCCAGAACCCGCCGTCGTTGACGTGCGAGGCGATGATCGAGCCGGCCGCGATCGACATGACGAGCAGCGCCAGCTGCGGCTGCGAGTAGCCGATGTCCGCCACGAGCGGCGCGACGATGCCGGTCGTGGTCACGATCGCCACCGTCGCCGAGCCCTGCGCGATGCGCATACCGCAGCTGATCACGTACGCCAACGCGATCACCGGCAGCCCCAGGTCCGCCAACGACGACGCGAGCACCTTGCCGACGCCGGTCGCGGCCAGCACCGCACCGAAGAACCCACCCGCGCCGACGACCAGCAGGATCATCGCCACCGGCCGCAGCGACGCCCCGGACAGCTCCGTCACCTGCTCCCGCGTCATGCCCCGCCGGTACCCCAGCAGCCAGAACGCCAGCAGCACCGCGATCGTCAACGCCACCGCGGGCGTGCCGAGGAACGCGAACACGCCCAGCGTGACCGACCCCTTGGGCAACAGGATGCTGCCGAACGTCCCGGCCAGGATCAGCACCAACGGCACCGCGATGATGCCCAGCACCTGCGACAACGGCGGCTCGTTCCGCGACGATTCCTCACCGCGCAGCTTCTCCGCGGCGGCCAGCATCTCCTCCGGCACCGGCACGTGCAGCCGCTTGCCCATCCACGCGGAGAACAGCACGCCGCCGATGAACCACGCCGGGATCGCCACGGCCAGCGCCATGATGATGATCCAGCCCAGTTCCACGCCGAGCAGCCCGGCCGCCGCGACCGGCCCGGGGTGCGGCGGCATGAACGCGTGCATCACCGACAGACCCGCCAGCAGCGGCATCGCGTACAGCACGATCGACCGGCCGCTGCGCTTCGCGGCCACGTACACCAGCGGCGCCAGCACGAAGATGCCGATGTCGAAGAACACCGGCACACCGAAGATCAACCCGGCCAGGCCCATCGCCAACGGCGCGCGGTTCTCGCCGAACGCCTTGAGCAGCGACCGGGTCAGCACCTCCGCGCCGCCCGAGGCCTCCAGGATGGCGCCGAGCAGGGTGCCGAGGCCGATGATCGCGGCGACGTGGCCGAGGATGCCGCCGAACCCCTTCTCCAACAGGGAGTCCGAAGCCTTCTGCGCCGAGCCGACCAGCGTCTCCACCGGCAGACCGGCGGCGACCGCCACCAGCAGGCCGACGATGAGCAGGGCGATGAACGGCTCGACCTTCCACCTGATGATCATCGCCAGGAGCAGGGCGATGCTGACGGCGGACAGCGTCAGCAGGCCTCCCGTCGAGTGCTGCAACCAGTCGATCATGCGCGGCTCCGGGTGTTTCGCAGGGAACGGCCGGGCAGGGCGGAGGTCCGCCGGCCCTCGTCGACCACGGGGACCCCGTTGACGACGACGTGGGTGATGCCCGCGGCGGCCTGCCGGGGCTCGTCGAACGTCGCCGTGTCGGCGACCGTGTCGGGGTCGAACAGCACCAGGTCGGCCGCGTAGCCCTCGAAGAGAAGCCCGCGGTCGGCCAACCGCAGCCGGCGCGCGGCCCGCCCGGTCAGGTGGGCGACGCACTCCTCCAGGCCCAGCACGCCGAGTTCGCGCACGTACCGGGCCAGGTAGCGCGGGAACGTGCCCCAGGCGCGGGGGTGGGGCCGGTCGCCGACCAGCAGCCCGTCGCTGCCGCCGGTGTGCGCGGGGTGCCGCATGATCGCCCGGACGTTGTCCTCGTGGCCGACGTGCATCAGGCACGAGGTACCCAGGCGTTCGGAGATCAACACGTCGAAGTACAGCTCGGCGGGCGGGCGTCCGGCCCGCCGAGCGGACTCGGCGACGGAGAACCCGACCAGGTGCGCGTTCTCCGCCTTGCGCACGCCGTTGACCTCGATGGTGTCCCAGTCCACCGGCACGCCGTGGCAGCCGTCGGACCCGGTTTCCTCGATCTCGACCCGAATCCGCTCTCGCGTGTCCACATCGGACAGACGGGCCAGCGTCGCCTCCGGGCCGCCCTCGCCGGACCAGCTCGGCAGCAGCGCGGACAGGTACGTCGCGCCCGGCAGGTACGGGTAGCTGTCCAGGGTGATGTCCGCGCCCGCCGCGATGGCGTGGTCGAGCAGGTCCAGCAGCTCGCCCGCCCGACCCCGGTTGACGTCGAAGTTCATGGTGGCGTGTGCCAGGTGCAGCGGACAACCCGAGTCACGCGACACCCGCACCATCTCCGCGTACGCCTCCAGCGCGCCCGCGCCGTAGCTGCGGTGGTGCGGGCTGTAGAAACCGCCCAGTGCGCCGACGACCCGGCACAGTTCGGTCAGCTCGGCGGTGTCGGCGTACATGCCGGGCGTGTAGGTCAGGCCGGACGACATGCCCATCGCGCCCTGCCGCAACGACTCGGCCAGCACCTCGCGCATCCGGTCCAGCTCGGCGTCGGTGGCGGGCCGGTCGTCGTAGCCGACGCACAGCATCCGCAGCGTGCCCTGCGGCACGAGGTACGCGGCGTTGACCGCGATGCCCCGGTCGAGGCGGTCCAGGTATCCGCCGACCGAGCGCCAGTCCCAGTCGAACCCGGGCGGGTCGTCGTTCCACCCGGCCAGCTGGCCGCGCAGCACGGCCAGCACGTCGTCGTCCACCGGCGCGTAGGACAGCCCGTCCTGGCCCAGCACCTCGGTGGTGACGCCCTGCGAGACCTTGGCCAGGTGGTCGGGGTTGGCCAGCACCTGGAGGTCGGAGTGCGAGTGCATGTCGATGAAACCGGGCGCGAGCACCCGGCCGTCGGCGTCGACCACCCGTCGGCCGTCGACCCGGTCGCCGATCTCCGCGATCCGCCCGTCGCGCACGCCCACGTCCGCCCGGTAGGCGGGCGCGCCGGTGCCGTCCACGACCCGTGCGCCCCTGAAGACGATGTCCACGCCGCCGTTCCTCCTAGAAGTAGGTGCGCACCAGGTCGACCACGGTGGTGCCCTCGACCACCGGGATGAGCTGCCACTTGTCGAACACCGTGCAGGGGTGGGACAGGCCGAGGCCGACCCAGTCGCCGACCTCCACGTCGGCACCGGACAGCCGCACGAACGCGTGCTGGTCGTTGAGCGCGGTGACCTCGGCTTCCAGCGCGCGCTCCACGCCGTCCCGGCCGCGGACCACCTGGGGTTCGGGCAGGCCTTCGTCGAACGACGCGTCCCGCTTGCCCAGGGTCAACAGCGCCAGGTCCGGCTCTGGCCGTGACGTGACCTGCGCCCACGCCCGCAGCGCGCTGCGGAACGGTTGCGCGCCGGGCGTGCGGCCCAACGGCGAGATGCCCCGGTAGAACCCGTCGTCGTGGGTGATGTACGCGCCGCTGCGCAGCACCGGCCGGACCGGGAACGGCCACGGCTCGGTCAGCTTCGCGGCCACCTGGTCGAAGTACGCGCTGCCACCCGCCGTGACGATCGGCTCGTCCACTTCGAACAGATCGTGTACGAGGATCACCAGTTCGCGCAACGAATCCAAGTAACCGTCCACAACGGACTGGGCTGCGGGTGACGCGTCGTGCGCCAGCGCGCCCTCGTAACCGCCGACACCGGCCAACCGCAGTGCGGGGCTGACGGCGGCCGCACGCGCGACTTCGAGGGCGGTCGCCTGGTCACGTGCGCCGGTCCGCCCGCCGGGCGCGCCGAGCTCGACCAGCACGTCGACCGGCCGTTCGACCGCGCCCAGGGCCTCGGTCATCCGCGCCACGCCCGCGACCGAATCCACCCAACAGGTGAACTCGAACGTGTCGTCGGCGGCCAGTTCCGCGGCCAGCCAGCGCAGCCCGGCCGGGTCCACCAGCTGGTTGGCCAGCAGCACCCGCCGCACCCCGAACGCCCGGTAGACCCGCAGCTGGCTGGTGTTGGCCGCGGTGATGCCCCACGCGCCGTGCGCCAACTGGCGGGCGAACAGCTGCGGGGCCATGGTGGTCTTGCCGTGCGGCGCCAGCAGCACGCCGCGGTCGGCGCACCAGCGGGCCATGGTGGCCAGGTTGTGCTCCAGCGCGGCGGCGTCCAGCACGACCAGCGGGCCGACGAAACCGTCGGCGAACAGGTCGAGCCGGCGCGCGGCGACGTCGCCGATCGTCGTGCCGAACACGTCGGCGGGCAGGCCCTTGAACCGCCAGTCGACCCGCTCGGCGCGGATGGCGGCCACAGCGTCGAGATCCACGTACCCGCTCCTTACGTTGCGTATAATGCAACGGCTATTGCGCGATGTGATGCCGAAGTGTGTAGCATTCGGTTGCCGCCCGTCAATGAAGCAACACCGCCCGTCGCCGGGAGCGACACGTCCACGAGGGAAATCCGGAGGAGCACGGATGCGGTTCGACCTACCGGGCGGCGTGGTGTGCCTGGGCGAGACCATGGCGGTCCTGGTGCCGGCCGAGCCCGGTCCCGTGCGCGCCGCGCGCACCTGGGAGCGGGCCATCGGTGGCGCCGAGTCCAACGTGGCCATCCACCTGGCGCGGCTGGGCGTGCGCAGCCGGTGGGTGAGCGCCGTGGGCGCCGACGCGTTCGGCGGCGCGGTCCTCGACACGGTGAGCGGCGCGGGCGTCGACGTCACCGATGTGCGGGTCGATCCCGATCGGCCGACCGGCCTCTACATCAAGGAGGCCAACGCCGCCGGCAGCCCGGTGCGGTACTACCGGAACGGCTCGGCGGCGTCCGCGATGGGCCCGGACACACTGGACCGACTGCGCCTCGACGACGTGGCGTTGCTGCACGTCAGCGGCATCACGGCGGCGCTGTCGGACAGCTGCCTGGCACTGATGCGCGCGATCCTGACCCGGCCGCGGACCGTGCCGGTGTCGTTCGACCTCAACTGGCGGCCCGCGCTGTGGCACGACCGGGACCCGTCGGTGCTGCGCGAACTGGCCGACGCGGCGGACGTCGTGCTCGCCGGCTCCGACGAGGCGCAGGCCGTGTGGGGCACCGGCGACCCGGCCGAACTGCGGGCGTTGCTGCCGGGCCCGAAGACGCTCGTGGTCAAGCACGGCGCACGCGGCGCGACCGTGGTCGAGAGCGGCGCGACGACGTTCCAACCGGGCCTGCGGGTGGACGTCGTGGAACCCGTCGGCGCCGGTGACGCGTTCGCCGCCGGCTACCTCGCCGCGCACCTCGCGGGCGAGTCACCCGGGCGCCGCCTGCGCGTCGGACACCTCCAAGCCGCCGCCGCCCTGCTCACCAGGGAGGATGTCGGCGAGTCGCTGCCGTTCGCGGTGACCGTGCCACTGCTGGACGCCGACTCCCGCACGTGGGCCGCCGCACACCTGAGGAGACGTCGATGAGCCAAAGCCTGGACCGGGCGCTGACCCTGGTGGGGGAACTGGCCACCGGACCGAAGACGCTCGACGAGCTGTCGAACGTCATCGAGGTGCACAAGTCGACCACCATGCGGCTGCTGCGGACGTTGGAGTCGCACCGGTTCGTGCAACGCGAAGGCGTGCACCACTACCGGTTGGGCACCGCGCTGTTCGACCTGGCCAACCGGGCGCTGGAGGAGCGGGACGTGCGGCGCAGCGCGGAGAACGCCCTGCGCGAGCTCAACACCCGCACCGGCTACACCGTGCACCTGGCGTCCTACGAGGACGGCGAGGTGATCTACATCGACAAGTACGACAGCACCCACCCGATGCGGATGTACTCGCGCATCGGCAGACGGGCGCCGCTGCACTGCACCGCCGTGGCCAAGGTGCTGCTGTGCGAACTGCCCGAGCCGCGCCGCCGCGAAGTCGCCCACAGCATCGACTACGTGCCGCTGACCGCGAACACCATCACGTCACCGGAGGCGTACCTGGCCGAGCTGGACCGCGTCCGCTCCGCCGGCTACGCGGTGGACAACGCCGAGCACGAGGACTTCATCCACTGCATCGCCGCACCCATCCGCGGCGCCCGCAACGAGGTCGTGGCGGCCGTGTCGATGTCCGTGCCCAAGGTGCTGCTGGACTTCGACGGCCTGCTCGCCCTCCAGCCCGACCTGCTCGCGACCGCGCGGGCGGCTAGCGTCGAGTGCGGCTGGTCGCCGCGCGAGTGAACCGAACCGAGAGGGAACACCGACACATGTCCAAGACCGAGATCCAGACCGACAAGGCGCCCACCCCGGTGGCGGCCTTCTCCCAGGGCGTCGTCAAGAACGGGATCCTCCAGGTGGCGGGCCAGGTCGGGTTCGATCCGGCCACCGGAGAGATCGTCGGCGACACGGTGGCCGAGCAGACCCGCCAGGCACTGCGCAACGTGGTGGCCGTGCTGGAGGCCGGCGGCTCGTCCCTGGCCGACGTGATGATGATGCGCGTCTACCTCACCGACACCGCGCACTTCGCCGACATGAACAAGGTCTACGACGAGTTCATGACCGAGAAGCCGTTCCCCGCACGCACCACCGTCTACGTCGGCCTGCCCGCGAAACTCCTGGTCGAGATCGACGCCCTCGCCGTGCTCGACTGATCCACATCACCCGTGCGGGTGACCTACTTCTGCCGGTTGTTCTGCGTGGTGTTCGCCGGTCACGGGGGCTTGACTGGCGGTACCCCCAGTGGTTCGTGATGGAAGGACACCCGGCGATGGCTAGGAACGCATCACCGATCGGATGAGTGTGCTGAACGGCCGCTGCTTCGCAGACGGCGGCTGGTTCACCCGGAATTCGACCCCACAGCGGCGGCCCGGTCGCGACAGTCCCCAGCGGCGACCGGGTCGCCGAGGTCGTCGTGGACCTCGGCCAACGCGCCGAGCGCAGCCGCCAGGCGGTGGTGGCGGTGCTCGGTGGCCAACCCGACCGCCAGCTCGAACTCGGTCCGCGCCCCGGCCGGATCACCGAGCCGGTGCAGCGCGAGCCCGCGCAGGTAGCGGGCGTCACACAGGCTCGGCGGCGCGGTCGCGGTGCGCAGCATGTCCAGCGCGTCGTCCGCCGCCGCCAGCACCTCAGGCCAGCGCGCCAACCGGGCCAGGCTGTCCGCCGTGCGCACCAGCAGCGTCGCCGACAGCTCGGCCACCATCACCGGCGCCAGCTCCAGCCGCCCCGACCGCAAGTTGCCCAACAGCTCCAGGTTCACCACCAAGGACTCCTCGTAGCGCGCCAACCCGTCCAGCACCAAGGCCAGGAACGACAACGAGATCTGCTCACCCAACGGGTACCCGGCCTGCCGGAACAGCTCCTGCGCCCGCCGCGCGCTGACCTGCGCCGCCTCCAACCGGCCGGACCGCAACTCCGACACCGACCGGTAGTGCACGGCCCAACCCTGCTCGGTGACGTCACCCGCGGCCACCGACGCGTGCCACGCCTGCTCGTGCAACGCCAACGCCTCCGGGTACCGGCGCATCAGCACCGCCAGCGTCCAGGTCAGGAAGTTCAGCTGCACGGCCTCGTCCCGCACACTGCCCAACGCGCGCGCCGCCGCGACCCCGGCGGTGAACACATCCACCCACGTCTCACCACGTCCGCGCTGGTCGGAGTACCAGTGCATGGCGGTGGCCAGCCGCAGCACCTCCGCGTGCAGCCCGTCGCGACCGGCCCACCGCAGCGCGCCCGCCCAGTTCGCGGTCTCGACGGTGAGCCAGGCGTCCGCGTCCTCCTGGCTGCTCAACGGCCCGAACGGCACGGTCCGCGCGTCCGGCCCGAAGAACCCCGCCGCCGCGACCGCCGTGTCCAACAGCCAGTCCACCATCCGCCGCCGCGCCTGCCCCACCACCGGCGCCGGCTCCTCGTCGACCAGCCGTTCACCGGCGAACACCCGGATCAGGTCGTGGAACACGTACCGGCCGGGCACCTCGGCGGTGTCCAACAGGCTCATGTCGACCAGCTCCTCCAACGTGTCCTCGGCGGAGAACCGGTCCACGTCGGCCAGCACGGCGGCCAGGTCCGGCCCGAAATCCGCACCCGGCACCAGGGACAGCCTGCGGAACAACACCGCGGCCTTGTCGCCCAGCTGCCGGTAGGACATCTCGAACGCCGTCCGCACCTGGAGGTCACCCGCGGTCAGCGCGGACAGCCGGCGGCGCTCGTCGACCAGCTGGCCGGCCAGGTGCCCGATCGTCCACTTAGGACGGCTGGCGAGCCGGTTCCCCGCGATGCGCAACGCCAACGGCAGGTGCCCGCACAACTTCGCCACCCGCGCGGTGGCCACCGGTTCCGCACCCACCCGCGCCCGCCCGGCGATCGCGCCCAACAGGTCGAACGACTCGCCCGGCCCCAGCACGTCCAGCCCCAGCCGCCGGCTCGCCTCCAACCCGCCCAGCACCAACCGGGACGTCACCACCACCACCGACCGCGAGCCGGTCGCCAACAGCGGACGCACCTGCGCCTCGTCGGAGGCGTTGTCCAGCACCAACAACGTCGACCGCTCCCGCAGCCGCGCCCGGTACAGGTCCGAGCGCTCCGCGTCGCTGGCCGGGATCTGCTTCTCCTCCACACCGAGCGCCAACAACATCCGGTACACCACCTCCGACGGGTGCACCGGCCGCACGTCCATACCGCGCAGGTTGAAGAAAAAGCACCCGTCCGCGAAACGAGACGCAAGCCGGTACGCCGCCCGCACCGCCAACGCCGTCTTCCCCGCGCCAGGCGGACCGTGCACCACGACCAACGACGTCGTCCGGGTCTGCTCGGCCACGGCGGTCAACGCGGCCAACTCGCCCTCGCGCCCGGTCAGGTCGGCGACATCCGGCGGTAACGCCGAGGGCGCGACCGACGGCGCACGCCGCACCCGACCCTCCTTGGCCGCGTCCAGCAACTCCCCGATCTGTGGCCCCACCAACGAGAGCACACCGGCCAGCGCCTCCACCGTGCGCCGTTGGGGCCCCTTGGCGCGACCGCGTTCCATATCGCTGATCGCCCGAACGCTGACCCCCGAGCCCTCCGCGAGCTCCTCCTGGGTCAGCCGGACGCGCAACCGGTGCGCGCGCAGCAGCTCACCGAACGTCATCGCCACCATCCCGACATTAGTGGGCACCGGTAGCGCCAACGGCCTCCGACTCCGGCGACGACGATCACGTCTGTCCCCGGTAACGCGCGACTGGTAAGACCACACCTCATGAAGTGGTACGCGGATCTCTCGCCCCGGCTGGTGCGGCAGGTGGTGGCCGACCTGCTGGCGGTCGCCTGGATGTGGTTCTGGGTGAAGCTCGCCCTGGCGGTGGGCGACGCGGTCCGCCTGCTGCGCGCGCCGGGCGACGGGCTCGTCGACGCCGGGCAGAGCCTGAGCCAGACGTTCGGCGACGCCGCCGCCAAGGCCCGCGAGGTGCCGTTCGTCGGCGGGCAGTTGGGCGACGCGCTGGACCGGGGCAAGTCCGCCGGCGGCACGCTGTCCGACGCGGGCGGCGCGCAGGTGCAGGCGGTGGAGTCCACCGCGCTGTGGCTCACCGTCGCGCTGATCGCGCTACCGCTGGCGTTCCTGCTGATCACGTGGCTGCCGCTGCGACTGCGGTTCGCCCGGCGGGCCGGCGTGGCGCGACGGCTGCGCGACCAGGGTCGCTTCGACCTGCTCGCGCTGCACGCGTTGAACACCCTGTCGCTGCGGGATCTGGCGGCCTTCCCCGAAGACCCGGTGGAGGGCTGGCGCCGTCAGGACGCCGAGGTCATCAAGGCCCTGGCCGGCCGGCAGCTGCGGGCCAGCGGCGTCCGGCCGTGAATCCGGTCGGCCGGTGAACGCGAAAGGCACCGGGCGGCGGCGCCCGGTGCCTGCGTGGTCGGTGTCAACCACGACGCCGGGGCCCGCGTGCGGACCCCGGCGTCGTAGGTGATGACTACTGAAAACGATGACTATTCGACTACTTCGACGACTGCTCGTTCGACGACCGCTTACTGGAAGCGGTGCCAGAAGTACTGGCCGTTCGGGCCGTAGAGCACCAGGTTCCCGTCGTTCTGCACCATCAGCCGGTTCGCCGCCGTGCCGTAGGTGAAGGTGTGCCACTTCGCCACACCCGCGGCCGTGTAGACGACGAGGTTGCCGTCGCTCTGGAGGATCGCGTGCGTCGCCCCGGAGCCGTAGGTGAAGGTGTGCCACACAGGCTGACCGGCCGCCGTGTAGAGCACCAGGTTGCCGTCACTCTGCATCGTCAGGCGGTACTGGCCGCTCTGCGACGCCTTGCTCTGGCCGGCGTTCAGCCGCTCGCCCCGGCCCAGGGTGTCGGGACCCGCGGCACCGGTGAACAGCAGCAGGTTCGGCGAGCCGGAGCCCGCGTCCGCGACCCTGTTCGGCGACGTGGTGCCCTTCAGCGCGTCCTGGACCTGCTGCGGAGACGCGGTGGGGTTGGCCGCCAGGTACAGCGCGGCGGCACCCGCCACGTGCGGCGACGCCATCGACGTGCCGCTGATGATCTCCGTCGCGGTGTCGCTGTCGCTCCACGTCGAGGTGATGTCCACACCCGGCGCGTACAGGTCCGTGCAGCTGCCCCAGTTCGAGAACCACGCCCGGGTGTCGGAGGCGCCCGAGGCGTTGACCGTGATCGCCTCGCTCACGCGGCCGGGGGAGTAGCGGCACGCGTCCTGCCCCGAGTTGCCGGAGGCGACGGCGTACGTGAGGCCCGACGCGATGGACCGGCGCACGGCCGCGTCCAGGGTGCTGTCCCCGTTACCACCGAGGCTCATGTTCACCACGGCCGGCTTCTGCGCGTTCGCGGTCACCCAGTCGATACCCGCGACGACGTCCGCGAGCGTGCCCTCGCCGTTGCAGTCCAGCACCTTCACCGCGTGCAGTCGCACGGCCTTCGCCACACCGTGCGCCGTGCCGCCGAGCGAGCCCGCGACGTGCGTGCCGTGACCGGCGCAGTCGGTGTTGATGCCGTCGTCGACGGTGTTGGCGTCGAAGCTGGCCCGACTGCCGAAGTCGGTGTGCGTGATGCGGATGCCGGTGTCGATGACGTAGGCGTGCACGGTGGACGCCGTGGTGGCGTAGCTGTACCTGGCGTTGAGCGGCCGGTCGCGCTGGTCGACGCGGTCCAGACCCCAGGACGGCGGGTTCACCTGGTCGACCGAGGCCCGGAACTTGTGGTCCTGGGTGACGTAGGCCACGGCAGGGTCGGCGGCCAGCCGCTTGGCGGCCTGCTCGCTCATCGACGCGGCGAAGCCGTTCAGCGCGGCGGAGTAGCGGTGGTCGACCCGGCCGTCGACCTTCGCGGCGACGGCGTCCGTGGTGGCGCCGTCGTTCAGCACCACGAGGTAGCTGCCGGCCACCGCGTCCGGTCTACCGGCGCCACGGATTTCCTTTTCGGCTGCCTGAGCCGGCGTGGCGACCAGCGCCGTCGCCAGCACAGCCGCCGCGCCGACGCCGACCGCGCTGCTCAGCCGTTTCCAGGGCGCGCGAAACTCTCCCATGTGGGGTTCTCCCTCGTGCAGGGTCGATGATCAGAAGTCTGATCGAACGTAATTTCGACCTTGCCACACGAACCGGTGAACCCGCAGCAAAATACCCGCACCCCCACCCCCTGCTCTACCCCCGCTCTACCCCCGCTCTGCCCCCACCTCCCCCCGCGCCCCCTCAACCCCCAGGTCACACGCGTGTCCAACCCCCAGAACGCGCGTGTCCTACCTTCCGGTCGCGCGTGTCCAACGTTCGCGTCGCGCGTGTCCAACGTTCAGAACAGGCATGTTGAACACTCAGGTGTGTCCCGCCTGCGGGACGGGATGTTCTGAACGTTCAACTCGGGTGTTCCGAACGTTGGACACACGCGTTCTGAACGTTGGACACGCGGGTCAGTAGACGGGGCCGGTGTACTTCTCGCCGGGGCCCTGGCCCGGCTCGTCCGGGTAGGCCGACGCCTCGCGGAACGCGCGTTGGACCGACTGGAGGCCCTCGCGCAGCGGACCGGCGTGCGGGCCCAGGTACTCGGCCGATGCGGTGATGAGGCCGGCCAGCGCGGTGATCAGGCGGCGGGCCTCGTCGAGGTCGCGGCGCGGGCTGTGGTCCGGGTCCTCGTCGGCCAGGCCCAGGCGCTCGGCGGCGGAGGACAGCAGCATGATCGCCGCCTTGCTGATCACCTCGACGCTGGGAACATCGGACAGGTCGCGGACGTTGTTCGAAGGCAGGTCGGTCACGGGAGCCATTCTCGCAACCACCCCGGTCGGCTCGCCGATTCGGGGGTTGACAAGGCCGTCTGCTACTATTCTCCGCGCGACCAGTCCCCGCACCTGTGGGGACGGCAAGTGGAGCCCCGCTCCCACCCGAGTCTGCCGCTTCGAGCAGGTGGCCGGGTCCGGTCCTTCGATGGGTGGACTGCGCCCTTCGTTGTGCGATCGGTCGGAAGCGGGCCTCACACCGGGCAGGTGTGGGGCCTCTTGTCTTTGGCGCAGAACGAGTCACAAAGGACGTGAATGACAAGTCCCTCGAACCGAGGTGCTCCCGCGAGCACCGAGCCGCGCATCAACGACCGCATCCGCGTGCCCGAGGTTCGTCTGGTCGGGCCGAACGGCGAGCAGGTCGGGATCGTTCGCATCGAGGACGCGCTCCGACTCGCCCAGGAATCGGATCTCGACCTCGTCGAGGTCGCCGCGCAGGCTCGGCCGCCGGTCTGCAAGCTCATGGACTACGGCAAGTTCAAGTACGAGAGCGCGCAGAAGGCCCGCGAGTCTCGCCGCAACCAGCAACTGACGGTCATCAAGGAGCAGAAGCTCCGGCCGAAGATCGACCCGCACGACTACCTGACGAAGAAGGGCCACGTGGCCCGCTTCCTGTCGCACGGGAACAAGGTCAAGGTGACCATCATGTTCCGGGGCCGTGAGCAGTCCCGGCCGGAGCTGGGTTACCGACTGTTGCAGCGGCTCGCGGAGGACGTCGCGGAGCTCGGTTTCGTCGAGTCGAACCCGAAGCAGGACGGCCGCAACATGATCATGGTGCTGGCCCCGCACAAGACCACGAAGACCCGCCCGATCAAGCACGACAGCGCCGACGAGGCGACGGCGGAGTCTGTCGAGGAGTGATCTCCCGGCCTCCGGGCCGGGAGCAAGCATGGCCGCCCCCATCCCCGGTGGCTGCACGAGACTGAGGACGGAAATGCCCAAGAACAAGAGCCACAGCGGGACCTCCAAGCGAGTGAAGGTCACCGGCAGCGGCAAGCTCGTCCGCGAGAAGGCGGGCAAGCGCCACCTGCTGGAGAAGAAGTCCAGCAAGCTGACGCGTCGCCTTTCCGGCACCACCGAGGTCGCGAAGAACGACGTGCCGCGGCTGAAGAAGCTGCTCGGCCTCTAAAGACCTTCACCCCCTTGAACACCGGGGCCCTCCACCGGCCCCACGAGATCGACAGGACGGACCCGTGGCACGCGTCAAAAGGGCAGTGAACGCCCAGAAGAAGCGCCGTACCACCCTTGAGCTCGCCAGCGGCTACCGCGGCCAGCGTTCGAGGCTGTACCGCAAGGCCAAGGAGCAGGTGCTCCACTCGCTCAACTACGCCTACCGGGACCGCCGCGCCCGCAAGGGTGACTTCCGGAAGCTGTGGATCCAGCGCATCAACGCCGGTGTCCGCGCCAACGGCATGACGTACAACCGCTTCATCCAGGGCATGCGGCTGGCCGAGATCGAGGTCGACCGCAAGATCCTGGCCGAGCTGGCCGTCAGCGACCCGGGCGCGTTCGCCGCGCTGGTGGAACTGGCCAAGGCCGCACTGCCCAGCGACGTCAACGCGCCCGCTGAGGACAAGGCCTGAGCGCGGACGACCGCGCACCACGACCCGGGGAAGCTCCGTTCACCGAACGGACTCCCCGGGTCGTTGCCGCTAGACGGCTGACCAGACGTCCCGGCCGCGACCGCGCGGAACGCTTCCTCGCCGAGGGCGCACAGGCCGTGCGCGAGGCCCTCTCGTGGGCCGCCGCCGGTCGGGGACGCGTGCACGAACTGTTCGTGACCCCCGCCGCCGCCTCACGGAACCCCGCGCTGGTGCGCGACGCCGTCGACGCCGGTGTTCCGGTGAGTTCGGTGACGGACAAGGCGGCCGCGGCGCTGTCGGAAACCGTGACGCCGCAGGGCATCGTCGCGGTGTGCTCGCTGGTGGACGTGCCGCTGGCAGTCGCGCTGGCGCCGGGGGTACGGCTGGTGGCCGTGCTGCACGGCGTGGCCGATCCGGGGAACGCGGGCACGGTGGCGCGCGTCGCGGACGCGGCCGGTGCGGACGCGGTGATCTTCGCGGGCGACACGGTCGACCCGCACAACGGCAAGTGCGTGCGTGCGTCGACGGGCAGTGTGTTCCACCTGCCCATCGCGCGGGTGCGGGACGCGGGTGAGGTGTTCGCGGCGTGCCGGGCGGCGGGGTTGCGGCTGGTCGCGGCGGACGGGTACGCGCCGGAGGACCTGGTGACGGCTGATCTGCGCGGGGATCTGGCCAGTCCTACGGCTTGGGTGTTCGGCAGTGAGGCGCACGGCTTGCCCGACGAGGTCGTGGCTAGCCTGGACGCTTCGCTGAAGGTGCCGATCTACGGTGGCGCGGAGAGTCTGAACCTGGCTACTGCGGCTGCGGTGTGTCTTTACGCTTCGGCTCGTGCTCAGCGTTCGTGAGTCCGGCTCATGCCCAGCGTTCGTGAGTTCGGCTCGTGCTCAGCGTGCCTGAGTCCGGATCGCGCCCGGCCTGTCTGAGTCTGGCTCGTGTTCAGTGTGCCTGAGTCCGGCTCAGCGTTCCTGAGGTGGCCTCCTTGCGCCTGAGCCGGGTGCCTGAGCCGGCCTCCTTCCTGTTTTAGGCGACGCGCGAAGTCGATTTTGGTTCTAGCTGGACCGGTGATTCGCTCTATTTGGTGATCTTAGTTGACATTGCGAGGTCTGCCTGGGTGGGTTGTTTGCGCTGGTCGGGTGTGTAGTGGAGGGTGGAAGTCAGTCCTCCAGGCGGGTGGTCAGGGCGCGGAGTAGGGGGTCGCCGCTCGTTGGTTTGGATTGGGCTCGTAGGGCTTCTTCCAGGACGTTCGCGGTGTCGCCGAGGATTTGTGGTGGCGTGTCGTCGTTGATCAGGGTGCCGGCGCGGCGGGCTTCGGCTTCGGCGTTGGCCGGGTCGCCGGATTCCAGGAGGAAACGGGCGCCGCGTGCTACGAGGAAGGTCTGCCAGTCGAGGTCGCCCAGTCGGGCGGCCAGTTCTTCGGCGATGCCGTTTTGTTCGATCGCGTCCGCGTGTTTGCCCGCCTGGATGTGCATGAACGCCCGGATCGCGGCGATTCGCGCGGTCAGGTGGGTGCGGTGGTCGGGGTCTTCCACGGACGGCAGGAGTTGTTCGGCCGCGGTGAGGGTGGTGGCGCACTCGGCGGCTTCGTCGTTCGGCAGTGCGGCGGCCGCTTCGACCAGGGAACCCGCCGCCTCGGAGAACTCCGACACCTCCTGCCACGCCGTCGCCGCGCCCTGGTAGGCCGAGGCGGCTTCCAGGGGCTGGTCGAGGCGGCGCAGGACGCCGGCCAGGACGTCGAGGACCATCGCGCGGCGCCACGGCTCGTCCGCCGGGACCAGGCCCAACGCCACTTCGAGGTGACGGCGGGCGGCTTCGGTCTCGTCGAGCCGGGCGCACACCTGACCTAGGCGGTACCGGACGGGGACGACCACGTCGGGGTCCACGTCGCCGTCCTCGATCACCCGCACGGCTTCTTCGAGCGCTTCGGCGGCCTCCACGAAACGGCCCGACTTGAGGTAGCCGCCGGCCAGCGCGTAGCACGCCTTGGCCACGTCGTCCGGCACACCGACCTCGTGACCGGCGGTGATGGCCTCGCGCAGTTCCGCCAGGTGTTCGGCCTCCAGACCGAGTCGCTCGACCGACGCCACCCGCTGCCGGTGCGCCTCGGCCGTCCACGGCCCGCGTGGCGTGCTGAACGAGCCGACGAACTCGGCGGCCGTGCCGACCGCTTCCTCGTCACCGCGCACGGTCTGCACCTTCAGCAGCAGCCGTAGCGCGTCGAACCGCACGGACGCGGACGGGTCGCTCGCCAGGATGTCGACCACCTCGGTGTGGGCCTCGTCCAGCTGCCCGGTCGTGGCCAGGTGCTGGGCCCGGTCGCACCGCGCCCGCGCCACCAGCTCCGGCACCTCGGCCCCCGCCAGCTCCAACGCCTCGGCGACCAGCGCGCCCTGCTCGTCGACCTCGTCCGCGTCGGCCAGCAGGTCCGCCAGCAGCAGCCTGGTCAGCACCCGCGTGTACGCGGTGCCGGCGACCTCGGCCTCGGCCAGGCACGTGCGCGCCACCGCCGTGCACTCCTCCAGACCGCCCTCTTCCGCGCGCAACCCGGCGCCACGCGCCCGGTACCGGTTGGCCAGGTCGTACTCGCCGCACGCGGCCAGCCGCTCGATCGCCAGGTCCAGCTCGGCCAGCACTTCGTCCTTCGGCCGCGCGTGTCCGCCGACGATCGCCCGCCGCGCCGCGACCAGCGCGCCGAGCGACTCGGGCAGCAACGGGTCCATGTCCTCCGGCAGCGACCGCAGCAGCCGCATGCCCAGGACGAACTCGCCCCGGTCGAACGCCTCGCACATCGACTGGGCCAACTCCACCGGGTCGGCGACCGCCACCGGCTCGTCGTCGAAGGCGTCACCGAAGGCAGGGGTCGGGGCGGCGGCGACCGGCACGGCCAGCGGCACCGGGATGGTGTCCGGCGCGGCCAGCGTCTCCCGGATGCGCGTGGTCACCGCGTCGGTGCCGTTGCGCCGGTCGAACCGCGCCGCGATCTCCAGCGCCTGCGCCTCCAGCAACGCCCGCAGCTCGGGCGCGGACATCACCGCGGTCCGCCCGTCCTGCGGCACGGCGAACTCCTCGTCCGGTGACACCCGGCTGAGCAGCAGCGCCGCGCCCGCGGCGAAGTGCAGTGCCCGCAACGGGCTGGTCGAGTTGTGCACCCGGTGCAGGTGGCCGCGCAGCAGCTCGACGCCGCGCCGCACGTTGCCCGACGTCGCGCAGAACCGGAGGTGGTCGTCCAGGTAGCCGCTGACGATGTCGTCGCGCACCAGCCGGTACGCCACCACGTGCGCCTGCCGCGCCCGGTCCACGTCGCCCAGCGCCACGAACGCGGGCGTCAACGTGGTCAGGATGCCCTGCGGCTGGCTCGCGCAGCCGGTGTCCTGCGACAGCTGGTGCTCGGAGTGCGCGACGGCCTCGGCGTGCCTGCCCTGCCGGATCAGGTGCCCGGCCTGCTCCTCGACGACGCACGCCTCGCAGTCGCTCATCGGGCCGCGGTCCATCGCCAGGTACCGCGCGAAGTGCTCCTTGTACGCCTCGTCGTCGCCGACGTGCGCGGCCAGGTCGGCGCGCGCGCCGTGCACCGGCTGCATCGAGTACCCGAGCCGCTGGTAGCGGGCCGCCAGCTGGTCGACGAACGAGCCGATCTGCTCCAGCGTGAACCGCGGGTCGGCGATCAGGCCGGTGACGATCCACTTGTGCGCCCAGTCGAAGCTGTGCGTCTCCCACTCGTCGAACGCCGTCGGGTCGCGCTGCTCGGCCGTGCCGCACCACGCGAACGGCGCCAGCATCAGGTCGTAGCGGCCCAGGTCGTGCGCCGACCGGATCAGCGCGATCCGGCAGCTCACCGCCAGCGGCAGGTGGTCCAGGGCGTCCGCGGCACGCGCCGCGCGCTCCAGCGCCTCGTGTCGCGCCATGCCCTCGGGCATGTGGTAGGCCTCGACGAACTGGCGCTCGGCGGCGTCCTTGTCCTCGTTCACAGGTGATCCCCCACGGCGCGGTCCAGCAGTTCCAGGAACGATCGGTTCAGCGCCGCGGTGTCCTTCGGGCGCATCGGCCGCCGTGCTTGCAGCAGGGCGTGCACGTACAGCGACTCCACGGTCAGCTCCACCAGCGCCGGGTCGGTCAGCTGGGCCAGCCGCCGCACCAGCGGGTTGCGGCAGTTGAGCACGAGCCGTTGCGCGGCGCCCGAGGAGGATTCGACCAGGCTGCCCAGCAGCTCCGCCCACAGCGGGTCGGCCTGCTCGCCGACCTGCTGCGCGTCGCGCTTGCGCTCGGCCTCCACGTTGGTGACCAGCAGCGCGGGCAGCGAGCCGGGGTCGAAATCGCGCGGCACGGCGTCGCAGTCGTGCCGTTCCAGCACGTCCTTGGCCTGCACCAGGCGTTCACGCATCGCGCGTTCCAGCTCCGGGTCCGGGTCGCCCAGCGCGGCCAGCACCTCGCTCGGCGCGACCCGCCGCGCGGCCGTCGGGCCATCCAGCGCGACCAGGCGTTCCATGATCTCCGCGTCGTAGGCGTAGCCCGCGTTGACCAAGCCCATGCCCTGGGCGTGCGCGACCGGCGCGAGTTGGCGGAACTCGTCCACGTCCGGCACGTGCGCGATGACGCCGTGCTTGCGGCGGAACTGGCGCAGCGACTGGGGGCCGTCGGTGGTCTCGAACGGCAGCCACCGCTCGACCAGCCGCAGCATCTCGTCGTCCACCCTGGCCAGCGATTTGATGCCCAGGTGGTGCGCGTCCAGCAGGGCCCGGGTGCGGTCGGGGTCGGTCGCGTCCAGCCGGACCAGCCAGTCGCGGACCTGGCGGCCCAGCTCCTCGCGCACGGCGAGCAGCGTCTCGTCCTGGTAGAGCGCTTCCCGACTCGCGGTCGGCCGCAGCGATGTCGAATCGACCACGCAGCGCACGAAGTACGCCCACTCCGGCAGCAGGCCTTCGATGGTGTCGCCGACGAGCATCCGCTTCAGGTAGACGCGGTGGGACTGGCGGGCGCCGGGGTGCACGCCGCGCGGCAGCACGTACGCGACGCCCTTGAGGCCCACCGTCGGCACCTCGACCGGGATCGCGTCGAACGGCCGCACGCCGAGCACCTTCTCGCCGTACGCCAACGCGTCCTCGGTCCACGGCAGCTCGCCGTGCGTGATGACCTCGTCACCGATCCGGACGGTGACCGGCAGCAGCTCGCCGTACTCGGTGACCAGCGCGCGTACCACGTCCTGTTCGAGCCAGTGCTCGGAGTCGCGGTGCGGCACCAACTCGATGGTGGTGCCGATGTCGACGCGGGCGTCCTCGTCGACCTCTACCTCGTAGTTGCCCGCCGCGTCGGCGGTCCACCGCACCGCGGGCCCGCCGGTGGCGGATCGGCTGACCAGCCGGATGCGTTCGGCGACCAGGAACGCGGACAACAAGCCCACGCCGAACTGGCCGAGGAAGCCCTGGCGGGCGAAGCCCAGGTCGTCGCGCTTGGACGTGCGGCCCAGGGTGGACAGCAGGTCGTGCACTTCGCGCTCGGTCAGGCCGATGCCGGTGTCGGAGATGCGGAAGGTGCCGCCGGAGGACCCGACCGGCTCGATCACGACCTCGCCCGGCGCGTCCGGTTGGAGCGCGCGGCGGGCGGTGATCGCGTCCACCGCGTTCTGCAGGAGCTCTCGCGCGTACACGCGGGGGCTGCTGTAGAGGTGGTGGCTGAGCAGGTCGATGATCCCGCGCAGGTCGACACCGAAGGTGTGTGCCATGGGACTGGAGTTCACCTCGGTCAAGGTCACGTGGGACGGACGATTCTAAGGGGGTGCCGGCGGCTTGTGACCCGGTTTTCCGCTGATCGCCCACCGGGGTCCTGCTCGCGGTGACCAGAGTGCCGGCACCCACCGACAATTCCGGCCACTGCGTGATTCCGGTGCCGTCGGCGGTGAGTGCGATATCACGCAGCTTGGGCCCTGTGGGCGGCGGTGGGGCCGTGGTCGGGCCGATCACCTAGGATCGAGCCGCCGCTCCGCATGCCTTGCGGAGGGCTGACCACCTGTGTCCGTGACGGGAGCTGTCCACCAACCATGTCCGGAGCCAACGACCCGTACGACCCCAAGCAGGTCGCGGCGCTCTCCCCGGAAGCGCTCGACGCGGCGGTCGAGCAGGCTCGTGAGGCGTTCGCGAAGGCGGCCGACCTCGACGAGCTGGCCGCCGTGAAGCCGAGCCACCTGGGCGACCGCTCGCCGGTGCTGCTGGCCCGCCGCGAGATCGGCGCGCTGCCGCCGGCCGCGAAGGCCGAGGCGGGCAAGCGGGTGAACGTCGCGCAGAACGCGGTCAAGGTCGCGTTCGAGGAGCGCCGTGCCCGGTTGCAGGCCGAGCGCGACGAACGGGTGCTGCGCGACGAGACGGTCGACGTCACGCTGCCGTGGGACCGGGTGCCGCGCGGCGCCCGCCACCCGATCTCGACGCTCGCCGAGCGCATCGCCGACGTGTTCGTGGCCATGGGCTACGAGGTCGCCGAGGGCCCGGAGCTGGAAACCGAGTGGTTCAACTTCGACGCGTTGAACTTCGGCAAGGACCACCCGGCGCGCAGCATGCAGGACACGTTCTACGTGGCGCCCGCCGACTCGGGCCTGGTGCTGCGCACGCACACCAGCCCGGTGCAGGCCCGCACCCTGCTCGACCGCGAACTGCCGGTCTACGTGGTGTGCCCCGGCCGCACGTTCCGCACCGACGAGCTGGACGCCACCCACACCCCCGTCTTCCACCAGGTCGAAGGCCTGGCCGTGGACAAGGGCCTGACCATGGCGCACCTGAAGGGCACGCTCGACGCGTTCGCCCGCGCCATGTTCGGCGAGGACTCCAAGACCCGCCTGCGGCCGAGCTTCTTCCCGTTCACCGAGCCGTCCGCCGAGGTGGACGTGTGGTTCCCGGAGAAGAAGGGCGGCGCGGGCTGGGTCGAGTGGGGCGGCTGCGGCATGGTCAACCCCAACGTGCTGCGCAACTGCGGCGTCGACCCGGACACCTACTCCGGGTTCGCGTTCGGCATGGGCCTGGAACGCACGCTCCAGTTCCGCAACGGTCTGCCCGACATGCGGGACATGGTCGAAGGCGATGTCCGCTTCACCCAGCCATTCGGAACGGAGGCCTGACCGGTGCGCATTCCGGTTACCTGGCTGGTCGAGAACCTAGAGTTCGCCGAGACCCCCACGCCCGACCAGCTCGCCGAGGCGTTCGTCCGGATCGGCATCGAGGTCGAGGACGTGCACAAGCTCGACTCGGTCACCGGCCCGCTGGTCGCGGGTCGTGTGGTGGAGATCGAGGAGCTGACCGAGTTCAAGAAGCCGATCCGGTACTGCCAGGTCGAGGTCGGCCCGGACCAGGTCAACGGCATCGTCTGCGGCGCGTCGAACTTCCAGGAGGGCGACACGGTCGTGGTGGCGCTGCCCGGCGCGGTGCTGCCCGGCGACTTCACCATCTCCGCCCGCAAGACCTACGGCAAGACCAGCAACGGCATGATCTGCTCGGCCCGCGAACTGGGCCTGGGCGACGACCACGCGGGGATCATGGTGCTGCCCAGCGGCACCGCGCAGCCCGGTGACGACGCGATCGAGCTGCTGGGCCTGGGCGACACGGTGATCGAGGTCGCGCCGACCCCGGACCGCGGCTACGCGTTCTCGGTGCGCGGCCTGGCCCGGGAGATCGCCTGCGCGTTCGACGTGCCCTACCGCGACCCCGGCCTGGCCGAGGTGCCCGAGGGCGAGGGCGAGGTGCTGCCGGTCCACATCGAGGACCGCACGGCGTGCTCCCGGTTCGTGGCCCGCCGCGTCAGCGGGGTGGACCCGACCGCGCCCACGCCGTGGTGGATGCGGCGGCGGCTGATGCTGGCCGGTATCCGGTCGATCTCGCTGCCGGTGGACGTCACCAACTACGTGATGCTGGAGCTGGGCCAGCCGCTGCACGCGTTCGACGCGTCGTCGGTCAAGGGCGGCCTGGTGGTGCGGCGCGCGGCGGTCGGCGAGAAGCTGACCACGCTGGACGAGCAGGTCCGCGCGCTGGACCCGGACGACATCGTGATCGCCGACGACAGCGGCGTGATCTCGCTGGCCGGTGTGATGGGCGGCGCGAGCACCGAGGTCGGCGCGACCAGCTCGGACATCCTGCTGGAGGCGGCGAACTGGGACCCGGCGTCCATCGCCCGCACGGTGCGCCGGCACAAGCTGCCCAGCGAGGCGGCCAAGCGGTTCGAGCGCACGGTGGACCCGGCGTTGGCGCCGGTCGCCCTGGAGCGCGCGGCACGGCTGCTGGACATGTTCGGCGACGGCAGCATCAAGCCCGGCCGCACGGACGTGGGCGCGCCCACGCTGCCCGCGCCGGTGTCGATGCCGATCAACCTGCCGGACCGGGTCGCCGGTGTCCTGTACGGGCGTGGCGTGACCGCGCGCCGGCTGGGCCAGATCGGCTGCCAGGTCGAGGTCACCACCGGTGACGGCGGCGCGACCATGGTCACCGCGGTGCCGCCGACGTGGCGCGCGGACCTGACCCAGCCCGCGGACCTGGTGGAGGAGGTGCTGCGGCTGGAGGGGTACGACACGATCCCGTCCACGCTGCCGCCCGCGCCCGCCGGTCGCGGGTTGACCGAGCAGCAGCGCCGCCGCCGCACGGTGTCGCGCGCGTTGGCGGAGAACGGTTTCGTCGAGGTCAAGCCGTTCCCGTTCATGGCGCCGTCGGTGTTCGACGCGCTGGGGCTGCCCGCGGACGACGTGCGGCGCAACACGGTGAGCGTGCTCAACCCGTTGGAGTCGGACAAGCACGCGCTGGCCACCACGCTGGTGCCGGGGCTGCTGGAGACCGTGCAGCGGAACCTGGCGCGCGGTCAGAAGGACCTCGCGGTCTACACGATCGCGCAGGTGACGTTGCCGCGCACGCAGCAGGTGCCGGTGCCGGACGTCGGTGTGGGCGAGCGGCCGTCGGACGCGCAGGTGGCGTCGTTGCTGGCGGCGTTGCCGCAGCAGCCGGTGCACGTGGCGGCCGTGCTGGCGGGCCACCGCGAGCACGCCGGCTGGTGGGGCAAGGGCCGGCAGGCGGACTGGGCGGACGCGGTGCAGGCCGCGCGGCTGGTCGGCCAGGCGTACGGCGTGGAGCTGACCGTGGTCGCGTCGGACCTGGCGCCGTGGCACCCCGGTCGGTGCGCGGAACTGCGCGTCGGTGACTGGCCGGTGGGCCACGCGGGTGAGCTTCACCCGAAGGTCGTGGAAGCGCTGGGGCTGCCGAAGCGGACCGTGGCGATGGAGTTGGACCTGGACGCGTTGCCGTTGAGCGACAACCGGCCCGCGCCGATCGTGTCGGCGTACCCGCCGGTGCTGCTGGACGTGGCCGTGGTCGTGCCGGTGGAGGTGCCCGCCGAGCAGGTGGCGCGGGTGCTGCGCGGCGGCGGTGGGGCGTTGCTGGAGGACATCCGGCTGTTCGACGTCTACACCGGTGACCAGGTCGGCGAAGGCAAGCGGTCGCTGGCCTACAGCTTGCGGTTCCGCGCGCCGGACCGCACGCTGACCGTGGACGAGGCGACGGCGGCGCGTGACGCGGCCGTGGCCGCCGCGGCGGAACGCTTCGGCGCCGTGCTGAGAGCCTGACGCAGTGTCCTGGACCCGCACTGGTGCGGGTCCAGGACTGGGCCGCCCGAGTGAATCCATCGGTGGCCGAGATAGTGTGAACGTGCTGATCAGAATGCGCCGCGTGACGTGTCAAGAGGTACAAAGACCCGTTTATCCGGGTCGGCTTGGTCCTTGCGCGCAGGGTGAACGTTCTCCAAGATTGGCTTCGCGGCCCGCTGGGCCGAGGGGCGAAGCGATGAACCGCCGGGCGAGTCTGGTCGCCGGTCCGACGGGGAGCTAGAGGCGAACCCACCGCCTGGAGTCGCAATCGAGTGAGGTTGCCTCATGCGCAGCTTGGGCCCGCGGATGGAAGTCGCCGTAGCCATGACCATTCTCGGAGTGGGTGCCGCCGTGGTGGCTGCCATGCACCTGACCTGGCCCGAACCCGAACTGCCCGCGATGGCGTACGCGGTCAGCGGCGGTGAGGCCGGGGTGTCGGACCTGAAGCCGTTCGAGATCAACGACATCTCCGGTGCGGCGGTGGAGTTGACGCCGGGCAGCGAGGGTTCGCGCCTGGTGCGGTTGTCGAACCCGAACAGCGTGGACATCGTGGTGTTGACGCTCCAGGCCGTGCCTGGGCAGCCGTTGGACGAGACGCAGAACCGGGTGCCGGACTGCCCGTCCGGCGTGCTGACCGTGCTGCCGATGCCGGAGCCGGTCACCATCCCGCCGGCCGGGTCGGTCGAGGTGGAGATGGTCGTGCAGATCGCGCACGACGTGCCGGAGTCCTGCGAGGACCTCGTCTTCCCGCTGACCTACTCGGGCCGGGCGGCGCGCGCCTGACCTGTTCGTGATCACTCGAACGGGAACCCGAGCCGGCGGGACAGCTGTGCGACACTCGATCGCATGAACGAAGTGCCCGGACGCGGTCTCTCGGGCGAGGCCCCTGAGTGCCCATTCTCCCCGGACGGGCGGCACGTGAAATCAGCCGTGCCGGGGCGCAACACCTGTCAGTTCTGCGGGGCGTCGATGTGAGCGCGGTTCAACTGCCCCACGACGCACGGGGCGAGCCGCTGTGCAACCACAACCAACCCGGGCGTTGTACCTGGTGGTGCAGCTACCGCCGGGGCGTGCTGTGCATCGGTCCCGTCGTCGCCCTGATGATCGCCGGGGCGCTCATCCTGTGGGCGACCGGCGAAGAGGACGCCCGTGAACGGGTGGCGCACGCGTTCGCCGCGGTCTGCCTCGTGCTCGGCGTGTCCGTCCCGATCGTGATCTTCGTGAACTCCGCCAGCGACCGCCCCTGACCCCTGAGTCACCGGATCGGCTACTGCGGCCGGGTCCGTGGCGAATCGCCGTGACGAGTCCGTTCACCGCGACACCGCGGAGCGCTCCGGTGTGCAACGCTTCCGGCATGAGCGAGTACGACTACGACCTGGTCGTGATCGGGTCGGGCCCCGGTGGGCAGAAGGCCGCCATCGCCGGCGCCAAGCTGGGCAAGCGGGTCGCCATCGTGGACCGGCCGGACATGGTGGGCGGGGTGTGCGTGAACACCGGCACCATCCCGTCGAAGACGCTGCGCGAGGCGGTGATGTACCTGACCGGTATGGCTCAGCGCGAGGTCTACGGCGCGAGCTACCGGGTCAAGCACGACATCACCATCTCCGACCTGCTCGCCCGCACGCAGCACGTGATCGGCCGCGAGGTCCAGGTGGTGCGCGCGCAGCTGCACCGCAACCAGGTGGACCTGCTCAGCGGCACCGCCAGTTTCGTCGACCCGCACACGATCGCCGTGCAGGGCGCCAACCGCGGCGACCACCACGAGATCACCGGCGAGCACATCGTGATCGCCACCGGCACCCGTCCCGCGCGACCGGACCAGGTGGACTTCGACGAGGAGCGGGTGCTCGACTCCGACGAGGTGCTGGCGCTGGAGTCGATCCCGTCGTCGCTGGTCGTGGTGGGCGCGGGCGTGATCGGCATCGAGTACGCGTCGATGTTCGCCGCGCTGGGCAGCCGCGTGACGGTGGTCGAGCAGCGCGACCGGATGCTGGACTTCTGCGACCCGGAGATCGTGGAATCGCTGAAGTTCCACCTGCGCGACCTCGCGGTGACGTTCCGGTTCGGCGAGAAGGTCGTCAACGTCGACGTGTCCGAGACCGGCACGGTGACCACGCTGGCCAGCGGCAAGCGCATCCCGGCCGCCGCGGTGATGTACTCGGCCGGGCGGCAGGGCAACACCGAGGCGCTGGACCTGCACAACGCGGGCCTGGAGGCCGACCACCGCGGCCGGCTGGCGGTGGACGAGCGCTACCGCACGCCCGTCGAGCACATCTACGCCGTCGGTGACGTGATCGGCTTCCCGGCGCTGGCCGCCACGTCGATGGACCAGGGCCGGCTCGCCGCCTACCACGCGTTCGGCGAACAGGCGCGCGAGCTGTCCGCGCTTCAGCCGATCGGGATCTACACCATCCCGGAGATCTCCTACTGCGGCGCCACGGAAGCCGAGCTGACGTCGTCCGCCGTGCCGTACGAGGTGGGTCTGGCGCGGTACCGGGAGCTGGCGCGCGGCTCGATCGTCGGCGACGCCTACGGCATGCTCAAGCTGCTCGTGTCCACTGTGGACCGCAAGCTGCTCGGCGTGCACCTGTTCGGCACGGGTGCGACCGATCTGGTCCACATCGGGCAGGCGGTCATGGCGTGCGGCGGCACGATCGACTACCTGGTCGACACCGTGTTCAACTACCCGACCCTGTCCGAGGCGTACAAGGTGGCGGCGCTGGACGCCACGAACAAGATCCGCGCCCTGGAGCGCTTCGGGGCCTAGGCACGGCTCAGGAACGGCCTAGGCGCCCACGAGCTTCGTGACGAGGTGCAGGCGCGCGTCGTGCACGTCCCGCAGCGGCGGCACGAGCAACGTCGGCATGCCGACCGCGACGCCGGCCCCGTCGTGGGTGGCGCGGTCGCCGACCATCAGCGTCTCGTCCGGTGTGGTGTCGAGTTCGCGCAGCGCGAGGCGGAAGATCGCCGGATCGGGCTTCACCACACCGTGTTCGAAGGACAACACGAACGAATCGACGGGCAGGTCGCCGAACGCCGGCCGGATGTCGAAGTGGATGTCGCTGAGCACCCCGATCCGCACGCCGCTGTCGTGCAGCGCGTGCAACGTCGGCTCGACGTCCACCGCGAACGGGTTGAACGCCGGGTCGGCCTCCACCGCGTACAGCGAATCGGCCAGCTCCCGGTCCAGCCCGGCCGCCCGGAACACCTCGTAGTACGTCTCCCGGTGCAGGACGGCGTCCGCGTCCACGCCGGGCACGTCCATCCGTGCCAGGTCCAGCCCACTCACCACCTCGGCGGCCTGGCCGACGTCCCGCCCGATCCGCCGCAACGCCTCGCCCACCCAGCCCCGGAACGTGGGTGTGAGCACCAACGTCCCCCGCCAGTCGAAGATCACGGCCCGCAGCCGGTCGGACATCCGCCCACACTCCTCGTTGTCACGGTGAGTAGTTCCTCGGCTCACTCTTGTGAGAGTGCCGAACCACTCCGGCAGGTGGCTACCGTTTTGAGGGGGCCTGCTCAGCGACGCTTGGACATGCTGTGGCCGAGGCCCGCGATGGTCGACAGGATGAAACCGACGAGGAACAGCCCGACACCGAGGCCGCGGTTGCCTTGCACCGAGTCGAACGTGTCACCCGCGCTGCCGATGACGCCGAACACGACGATCGCGAATCCCGCTATCGCGGTGAGCGCCCCGACCCACGTGAACACCTTGACCCAGGTCGGCGCGGTCGACAGGTCCAGGTAGCCGCGCCGGCGTCGGCCACGGCTGAAGCCGTGGTGGAAGTGGTGATGGTGGTCGTGGTCGTGGTCGTGGTCGGGACCGTCGTCCCAGGCGTTGGCGCTGGGGAAGCCGTTGTCCGGGATGCCGTCGTTGTTGAAATCGCCGTCGTGCCCGGATGAGTGGCCGTGCGTATTGTCGTCCATCGAGCCCCCCGTTTCCCCTGGCCACAGGTGATAGCACGGCGGAACGGGCCGGCGCGGGCGTTCGCGGCAACCTCGAACAAGTTGAGTGACTTTGCATCAGCGTGCATACTTATCCGTATGACGGTACGGATCGCGGTCGCCGGGGCCAGCGGGTACGCCGGGGGCGAGGTGCTCCGGCTCCTGCTCGGGCACCCGGACGTGGAGATCGGCGCGTTGACCGCCGGCGGCAGCGCGGGCTCGACCCTGCTCGCCCACCAGCCACACCTGCTGCCACTGGCCGACCGGGTGCTGGAAGAGACGACCGCGGACACCCTCAAGGGCCACGACGTCGTCTTCCTCGCCCTGCCCCACGGACACTCGGCCGAGATCGCCGCGCAGCTCGGCGACGACACCCTGGTCATCGACTGCGGCGCGGACCACCGGCTCACCGACGCCGCCGCCTGGGACCGCTGGTACGGCGGCACGCACGCGGGCAGCTGGCCGTACGGCCTGCCCGAGCTGCCCGGTCAGCGCGACGAGCTGCGCGACACCCGCCGCGTCGCCGTGCCCGGCTGCTACCCGACCGTGTCCTCGCTGGCCCTGGCCCCCGCGATGGGGCTGGTCGAGCCCGAGGTGACCGTGGTGGCCGTCTCCGGCACGTCCGGCGCGGGCAAGTCGCTCAAGCCCAACCTGCTCGGCTCCGAGGTCATGGGTTCGCTCAGCGCCTACGGCGTCGGCGGCGCGCACCGGCACACACCCGAGATCACGCAGAACCTCTCCAAGGTGGCGGGGGAGAACATCAAGGTCTCGTTCACCCCGATCCTGGCGCCGTTGCCGCGCGGCATCCTCGCCACCTGCTCGGCGACGCTCAAGAACGGCGACGAGGACATCCGCGCCGTCTACGAGAAGGCGTACGCCGACGAGCCGTTCGTGCACCTGCTGCCGGAAGGCCACTGGCCGACCACGGGCGCGGTGCTCGGCTCGAACGCCGTGCAGCTCCAGGTCACCGTGGACCGCGACCTCGACCGGCTCGTGGTCGTCGCCGCGATCGACAACCTGGCGAAGGGCACCGCGGGCGCCGCGGTGCAGTGCATGAACCTGGCACTCGGCCTGCCGGAGACCACCGGCCTGTCCACCGTGGGAGTGGCACCGTGAACCGCAACACCACCGGCCTGTCCACCGTGGGAGTGGCACCGACTGCGCACAGCGGGGCACCCGCACCCGAGCGCGATAAAGGCGTCACCGGACCGAAGGGCTTCAAGGCCGCCGGTGTCGCGGCCGGCATCAAGGAGTCCGGTGCGCTGGACCTGGCGCTGGTCGTCAACGAGGGCCCCGGCCAGGCCGCCGCGGGCGTCTTCACCACCAACCAGGTGAAGGCCGCGCCCGTGTTGTGGTCGCAGCAGGTGCTGAAGGAGCGCAAGCTCGCCGCGGTCGTGCTCAACTCCGGCGGCGCGAACGCGTGCACCGGCCCCGAGGGCTTCCAGGACACGCACGCCACCGCCGAGAAGGTCGCCGAGGTGCTCCAGGTGGGCGCCATCGAGATCGCGGTGTGCTCCACCGGTCTGATCGGCGAGCGGCTGCCGATGGACAACCTCCGGATGGGCGTGGAGAAGGCGGCGCAGGAACTCGCTTCCACCGACCAGGCCGGGCTGAACGCCGCCACCGCCGTGATGACCACCGACACGCACCCCAAGCAGTCCTGGGCGAGCCACCCGGACGGGTGGTCCGTGGGCGGGTTCGTCAAGGGCGCGGGCATGCTCTCGCCGAACATGGCCACCATGCTCAGCGTGATCACCACCGACGCGGTGATCGACGGCGACGCCCTGGACGCGGCCCTGCGGGCGGTCACCGCCAAGACCTACGACCGGCTCGACGTGGACGGCGGCACGTCCACCAACGACACCGTCCTGGTCCTGGCCTCCGGCGCCTCGGGCGTCACGCCGACCGCCGAGGAGTTCGCCGGCGTCCTCACCGCCGTGGCGCACGACCTGGTCAAGCAGCTCCAGGGGGACGCGGAGGGCGTGACCAAGGAGGTCGCCATCACGGTCAACGGCGCGCTCACCGAGGCCGAGGCGGTCGTGGTCGCCAAGACCGTCGCCGAGGACAACCTGGTCAAGACCGCGCTGTTCGGCTCGGACCCGAACTGGGGCCGGATCGCGATGGCCGTCGGCCGTTCGCAGGCCACCGTGGACCAGCACAAGCTCGGCATCACCATGAACGGCGTCACCCTGTTCGAGGACGGCCACAAGGCCGCCGACCGCAGCGAGGCCGACCTGTCCGGCCGCGACGTCGAGATCGTGATCGACCTGAACCTGGGCGACGGCACCGCGACCGTGCTCACCACCGACCTGTCGCACGCCTACGTCGAAGAGAACAGCGCGTACAGCTCATGACGACACCGCAGGCCAAAGCGGGCATCCTGATCGAGGCGCTGCCCTGGTTGCAGCGCTTCCGGGGCGCGATCGTGGTCGTCAAGTACGGCGGCAACGCCATGGTGGACGACGAGCTGAAGCGCGCGTTCGCGCAGGACATGGTGTTCCTCAAGCTCGCGGGCCTGCACCCGGTCGTGGTGCACGGCGGCGGACCGCAGATCGCGGCGATGCTCAAGCGGCTCGGCATCGAGACCGAGTTCCGCGGCGGCCTGCGCGTCACCACGCCGGAGGCGATGGACGTCGTCCGCATGGTGCTGGTCGGCCAGGTCCAGCGGGAGCTCGTCGGCCTGATCAACGAGCACGGGCCGTTCGCGGTGGGCCTGTCCGGTGAGGACGCCCACCTGCTGACCGCCGCCCGCCGGCCGGCCATCGTGGACGGTGAGCCGGTGGACATCGGCCTGGTCGGCGACATCGCGGAGGTCAACCCGGACGCGGTGCTGGACATCGTGCGTGCGGGCCGCATCCCGGTCGTGTCCAGCGTCGCCCCGGACATCGACGGTGTGGTGCACAACGTCAACGCCGACACGGCGGCAGGCGCGGTGGCGGTGGCGCTGAAGGCCGAGAAGCTGGTCGTGCTCACCGACGTCGAGGGTCTGTACTCGGACTGGCCGGACAAGAGCTCGCTGCTGCACCAGGTGCGCGCCGAGCAGCTGGAGAAGATGCTGCCGGACCTGGACAGCGGCATGGTGCCGAAGATGGAGGCCTGCCTGCGCGCGGTGCGCGGCGGCGTCCCCGAGGCGCACGTGATCGACGGCCGGCTCGCGCACTCGGTCTTGCTGGAGGTCTTCACCTCGGAAGGTGTCGGAACAATGGTGTTGGGGGACGAGGCATGAGAGACCAGCAGCGGTGGCAAGCCGTGATGATGAACAACTACGGCACGCCCGGCCTGACCCTCACCCGCGGCGAGGGCGCGTACGTCTGGGACGTCGACGGCAACCGGTACCTCGACCTGCTCACCGGTATCGCGGTGAACGCGCTAGGCCACGCCCACCCGGCGATCGTGGCCGCGGTGACCGAGCAGATCGGCAAGATCAGCCACACCTCGAACCTCTACATCAACGAGCCCGCGCTCAAGCTCGCCGAACGGCTGCTGGACCTGTCCGGTGTGGACGGTGACGGCCGGGTGCTGTTCTGCAACTCCGGCGCGGAGGCCAACGAGTCCGCGTTCAAGCTGAGCCGCCGCACCGGCCGCACCAAGGTCGTGTCCACCGACGGCGGTTTCCACGGCCGCACCATGGGCGCGCTCGCGCTCACCGGCCAGCCCAAGAAGCGCGACCCGTTCGAGCCGCTGGTGCCCGGTGTCGTGCACGTCCCGTACGGCGACGTGGCCGCGCTCGAAGCCGCGATCGACGACGAGACCGCCGCGTTCATCGTGGAGCCCATCCAGGGCGAGAACGGCGTGGTCGTGCCGCCCGAGGGCTACCTCCAGGCCGCCCGCCGGATCACCACCGAGCACGGCGCGCTGCTGATCCTGGACGAGGTGCAGACCGGCATCGGCCGGCTCGGCACCTGGTTCGCGTTCCACCAGGTCGGGATCGTGCCGGACGTGATCACCCTGGCCAAGGGCCTGGGCGGCGGCCTGCCGCTGGGCGCGTGCATCGCGGTCGGCCCGGCCAAGGACCTGTTCGAACCCGGCCAGCACGGCACCACGTTCGGCGGCAACCCGGTCTGCTGCGCCGCCGCGCTCGCGGTGCTCGACACGATCGCCGCCGACGGCCTGCTGGAGCACACCGCCGCGGTCGGCAAGGAGATCGCGACCGGTGTCGAGGCGCTGGACCACCCGCTCATCTCCGGTGTGCGGGGCGCCGGCCTGCTGCTCGGGATCACGCTGCGCGAGGCGGTCTCGGCGAAGGCCGCGGCGGCCGCGCAGCAGGCCGGTTATCTGATCAACCCGATCCAGCCCGACGTCATCCGGCTGGCACCGCCGCTGGTGCTGGCGGAGGCCGACGCCCACCGACTGGTGGCCGACCTGCCGTCGTTCCTCGCGGCGGACCTGAAGACTGGTCAGGAGACGTGATGGTGCGACACTTCCTGCGTGACGACGACCTGACGCCCGAGGAGCAGGCGCAGGTCCTCGACCTCGCCGACAGCTACAAGGACGACCGGTTGAGCCACAAGCCGCTGGCCGGGCCGAAGTCCGTCGCGGTGATCTTCGAGAAGAACTCCACCCGCACCCGGCTGTCGTTCGAGGTGGGCATCGCCCAGCTCGGCGGCAACCCGGTGATCATCGACGGCCGGTCCATGCAGCTCGGCCGCGAGGAGACCATAGAGGACACCTCCCGCATCCTCTCCGGGTACGTGGACGCGGTGGTGTGGCGGACGTTCGCGCAGAAGCGCATCGACGCGATGGCGTCGGTCTCGCGCGTCCCGGTGATCAACGCGCTGACCGACGAGTTCCACCCGTGCCAGGTGCTCGCCGACCTGCAGACCATCCGGCGCGTGCACGGCGGGCTGGCCGGCCTCACCGTCACCTACCTGGGCGACGGCGCGAACAACATGTCGCACTCGATGCTGCTCGGCGGCGTCACGGCGGGCATGCACGTGCGGATCGCCGCGCCGGAGCTGTTCCAGCCGCTGCCGTGGGTGATGGACGACGCCCGCAAGCGCGCCGAGGAGACCGGCGGCTCGATCCAGGTCATCGTCGACCCGCGCGAGGCCGTGGACGGCGCGGACGTGCTGGTCACCGACACGTGGACGTCGATGGGCCAGGAGAACGACGGCCGTGACCGGATGCGCCCGTTCCGGCCGTACCAGCTCAACGCCGAACTCGTCGCCGCGACGGGTGTGAAGACGACCGTGCTGCACTGCCTGCCCGCGCACCGCGGCCAGGAGATCACCGACGAGGTGCTGGACGGCCCGCACAGCGCGGTGTGGGACGAGGCGGAGAACCGCCTGCACGCCCAGAAGGCGCTGCTGGTCTGGCTGCTGGAGCAATCGCCGGAGCAATCGCCGGAGCAGCGACGATGACCCGGACCGCGCGGCAGGCCCGCATCGTCGAACTGGTCGCCCAACGCGCCATCCGCAGCCAGTCCGAGCTGGCGAAGACGCTGGCGGTGGAAGGCATCGAGGTCACCCAGGCCACGCTGTCGCGCGACCTGGACGAGCTGGGCGCGGTCAAGCTGCGCGGACCCGACGGCGGCGCGCCGGTCTACGTCATCCCCGAGGACGGCAGCCCGGTGCGCGGCGTGCAGGGCGGCACGTCCCGGCTGACCAGGGTGCTCAACGAACTGCTGGTGTCGGTGGACCACTCCGGCAACCTCGCCATCCTGCGCACCCCGCCCGGCGCGGCCCAGTTCCTGGCCAGCGCGTTGGACCGGGCCGCGCTGCACGACATCGTCGGCACCATCGCGGGTGACGACACCATCCTCGCCGTGGCGAGGGAACCGCTCACCGGAGCGGACCTGGCAGCACGCGTGAGCGCGCTCGCCGCGGGGCAGGACCAAGGACAACAGGGAGAAAGTCATGAGTGAGCGGGTCGTACTCGCGTACTCCGGCGGACTGGACACCTCCGTCGCCATCGGCTGGATCGCCGAGGAGACCGGCGCCGAGGTCGTCGCCGTCGCGGTCGACCTCGGCCAGGGCGGCGAGGACCTGGAGACGATCCGCAAGCGCGCGCTGGACTGCGGCGCGGTGGAAGCCGTCGTGGCCGACGCCCGCGACGAGTTCGCCGAGCAGTACTGCCTGCCCGCGCTCCAGGCCAACGCCCTCTACATGGACCGCTACCCGCTGGTGTCGGCGCTGTCCCGGCCGGTGATCGTCAAGCACCTGGCCGAGGCCGCCAAGTACCACGGCGCGACGACCGTGGCCCACGGCTGCACCGGCAAGGGCAACGACCAGGTCCGCTTCGAGGTCGGCATCGGCGCGCTCGCGCCCGACCTGAGGGTGATCGCGCCGGTCCGCGACTACGCGTGGACCCGCGAGAAGGCCATCGCGTGGGCCGAGGACCGGAACCTGCCGATCGACGTGTCGAAGAAGTCGCCCTACTCGGTGGACCAGAACGTGTGGGGCCGCGCGGTGGAGACCGGGTTCCTGGAGGACATCTGGAACGCGCCCGTCGAGGACGTCTACTCCTACACGCAGGACCCGGCCGAGCCGCGTGACGCCGACGAGCTGGTCATCACCTTCGACAAGGGCGTGCCGGTCGCCATCGACGGCGAGACGGTGACCGTGCTCCAGGCCGTCCAGGAGCTCAACCGGCGGGCGGGCGCGCAGGGCGTCGGCCGGCTGGACATCGTCGAGGACCGGCTGGTCGGCATCAAGTCGCGCGAGGTCTACGAGGCGCCGGGCGCCATCGCGTTGATCACCGCGCACCAGGAGCTGGAGAACGTCACCCTGGAGCGCGACCTGGCCCGCTTCAAGCGGCAGGTCGAACAGCGCTGGGGCGAGCTGGTGTACGACGGCCTGTGGTTCTCGCCGCTCAAGTACGCCCTGGACAGCTTCATCCAGAACACCCAGCAGCACGTCACCGGCGAGATCCGGGTGGTGCTGCACGGTGGCCGCGCGGTCGTCACCGGCCGGCGCAGCGAAGAATCGCTGTACGACTTCAACCTGGCCACCTACGACGAGGGCGACACGTTCGACCAGTCGTTGGCCAAGGGCTTCGTCCAGTTGTGGGGCCTGCCGAGCAAGATCGCCGCGAAGAGGGATTTGGGCAAGTGAGTTCACTGTGGGGTGGCCGGTTCGCCAGTGGTCCGGCGGACGCGATGGCTTTGTTGTCCGCGTCGACGCACTTCGACTGGCGGCTCGCGCCGTACGACATCAGGGGTTCCCGCGCGCACGCCCGCGTGCTGCACCGCGCGGGCCTGCTGACAGCCGACGAACTGGACCGGATGCTGGTGGCGTTGGACGCCCTGGAGGCCGACGTGGCCTCTGGAGCGTTCACGCCGACGTTGGCCGACGAGGACGTGCACACCGCGCTTGAGCGCGGCCTGATCGAGCGTGCCGGGGCCGAGTTGGGCGGCAAGCTGCGCGCCGGCCGGTCCCGAAACGACCAGGTGGCCACGCTGTTCCGGATGTGGCTGCGTGACGCGGCCCACCGGGTGTCCGCGGGCGTGCTGGACGTGGTCGAGGCGTTGGCCGACCAGGCGACGGCGCACGCCACCGCCGTCATGCCCGGCCGCACGCACCTGCAGTCCGCGCAGCCCGTGCTGCTGGCGCACCACCTGCTCGCGCACGGGCAGGCGTTGCTGCGGGACGTCGACCGGCTGCACGACTGGGACAAGCGGGCCGCCCTGTCGCCGTACGGGTCGGGCGCGTTGGCGGGGTCGTCGCTGGGGCTGGACCCGGCGGCGGTGGCCGCCGAACTGGGCTTCGACGGGCCGGTGGAGAACTCGATCGACGGCACCGCGTCGCGCGACTTCGCCGCCGAGATCGCGTTCGTGCTGGCCATGATCGGGGTGGACCTGTCCAGGATCGCCGAGGAGGTGATCATCTGGACGACGGCCGAGTTCCGGTTCGCCGTGCTGGACGACGCGTGGGCCACCGGCAGTTCGATCATGCCGCAGAAGAAGAACCCGGACGTGGCGGAGCTGACGCGGGGCAAGTCCGGTCGGCTGATCGGCAACCTGACCGGGCTGCTGGCGACGTTGAAGGCACAGCCCCTGGCGTACAACCGGGACCTCCAGGAGGACAAGGAGCCGCTGTTCGACTCGGTCGAGCAGCTGGAGCTGCTGCTGCCCGCGTTGGCCGGGATGATCGGCACCATGCGGTTCGACACCGCGCGGATGGCCCTGCTCGCGCCGGCCGGGTACACGTTGGCGACCGACATCGCCGAGTGGCTCGTGCGGCAGGGCGTGCCGTTCCGGGTGGCGCACGAGGCGGCGGGGTCGTGCGTGCGGGCGGCCGAGGCGCGTGGCGTCGGTCTGGAGGAGCTGACCGATGAGGAGTTCGCCACCATCTCGCCCGCGTTGACGCCGGACGTGCGTAGCGTGTTGACCGTGGAAGGTTCCATCGCCTCACGTGACGCCCACGGCGGCACCGCGCCCGACCGGGTCGCCGAGCAGTTGAAGAGGTTGCGCGACAAGGTGTCCATTGCCCGACACACCTAGACAGCTCACCGAGCAGGAGCTCGCGATCGACCCCGTCGACGCCGCGCGGCTCCTGCTCGGCAGCGTCATCGAGTCGACCACCCCCGAAGGCGTGGTGGGTGTGCGGATCGTGGAGGTCGAGGCGTACCGGGGCGGTGACGACCCGGCGTCCCACTGCTACCGGGGACGTACGCCGCGCAACGACGTGATGTTCGGGCCGGCGGGTCGGCTGTACGTGTACTTCGTCTACGGTATGCACTTCTGTGCGAACGTGGTGTCGTCGACCGACGGCGTGCCCGGTGCCGTGCTGCTGCGTGCGGGCGAGGTCGTGACCGGCACACCTTTGGCCCAGGCCCGCCGCCCATCCGCCCGCAGCCACGCCGAACTGGCCAAGGGCCCCGCCCGCCTCACCGGCGTCCTAGGCCTGGACCGAGCCCACAACGGCGTCAACCTCACCTCTTCCGACGCCTCCGTCCGCCTACTGGCCGCCGACCCAGTCGACCCCACCGACATCCGCACCGGCCCCCGCGTAGGCGTAGCCGTAGCAGTGGACGTCCTCTGGCGCTTCTGGCTCGACTCACCCGCCGTCAGCACCTACCGCCGAGGCACCCGCCGCACCCGCCTAACCTTCTAACCCCCCGCGTGTCCAACACCCAGAACGCGCGTGTCCAACGCTCGGAACGGGTGAGTTCTACGCTCAGGTTCGACGAACCGGCGACTCGTGGCGTTCTGAGCGTTCAACTCGGGTGTTCTGAGCGTTGGACACGCGCGTTCCAGACGTAGGACACGCGCGTTCTGGAGGTTGGACACGCGGTGGGGTCAGAGTTCGCCGAAGACGTGGGTGCCGGGGGCGTCGGCGTCGTCGCCGGCCCAGAACTCGACCCAGTGCTGGACGAACTCCGACTTCGAGATCGAGCCGTCACCGTCCAGGTCCAGGCGGGCGAAGACGGCGTCGGTCGGGGCGTCGTCGCCGGTCCAGGCGTGGATCATGCGGGCGTACTCGGGCGCGGACACCTCGCCGTCGCCGTCCTCGTCCACCGCCTCGAACATCGACTCGGCCGTGGCCACCACGAGGTCGAGCATGGTGCCGAGGTTGCTCACCACGCTCAGCACCTCGTCCAGCGTGGCCTTGTCGTCGCGGTTCTGGTCGGACGCCGCACGCAGCGCGTCCCACCAGCCCATCATGATCTCCCGCAGCCGTTCCTGCTCGTCCGCGCCCCGGATGTGCACCCACCGGTCCGTCAGCGCCTCGAAATCGGCCCGCTCGAGGAACCCGTCGCCGTTCACGTCCATCGCGTTGAACACGATGGAGGTCTTCTTCCGCTGCAAGTCGCTGGCCACGAAAGCAAACTTGGCCGGGGAACGCGGCGAGGACAATTGACCAGCCGGGGCATACCGGAGTGCGCCAGAGTGAACGCCGTGGTGACGGTCGGTAGTGCCCGCTTACCGCACGGTCCGCCGGTACCAGACCCGCCGCTCACCGGTGGGCAACGCGACGCGGCTGATGATGTTCGTCAGCACCGCCCCGATCACCAGCCACAGCAACGCCGCCAGACCGTCGTTGAACAACGCCCGCAGGCCCGCGTTCGGCGGCGTGAACAGGTCGCGCAGGCCCAACGACACACCCGCCGACCACGACTCGATGAACTGCGCGAACCCGTTCGCCGGGTTGGCGCCACCGATCACCAGGAAGATGTGGATCGCCAGGATGACGGCGAACGACCAGCACACCACGTCGATCACCGCGCACGCGACGCGCACCGCACGCACCCTGCCGTCACCGCGCTCGACGACCTCCTCCTGCTGGTACGGCTCCTCCTGCCGGTAAAGCTCCTGCCGGTAAGGCGTCTCGGACGGGGGCACGACCTCGGCGGGACGGCGGTGAACGTGACGCGGGTCAGCGGGACGTCGATCGCGATCCGGGTAGGTCATCGCTGCGGTCCTCCTCGTTAGAGCCCTCTGGGCGGCTACCCGGCACCGACACCGACTCAAACTGCTTTGACCAAGTGGAGGAGAATGGCCTCCCGTGAGCGAGCACATCCTCGATGAGCTGTCCTGGCGCGGCCTGATCGCGCAGTCCACCGATCTCGACGCCCTGCGGAAGGATCTCGACGCCGGCCCGCTCACCCTCTATTGCGGGTTCGACCCCACCGCGCCCAGCCTGCACGCCGGCAACCTCGTCCCGCTGCTCATGCTGCGCCGCTTCCAGCGTGCCGGGCACCGGCCGATCGTCCTCGCGGGCGGCGCGACCGGCATGATCGGCGACCCCCGTGACAGCGCGGAGCGCGCGCTCAACTCACTGGACACCGTCGCCGACTGGGCCGGGCGCATCCGCGGCCAGCTGGAGCGGTTCGTCGAGTTCGACGACAGCCCCACCGGCGCGGTCGTGGCCAACAACCTCGACTGGACCGGCAACGTCTCGGTGCTGGAGTTCCTGCGGGACGTCGGCAAGCACTTCTCGATCAACGTCATGCTGTCCCGCGAGACGGTCAAGCGCCGCCTCGACGGCGAGGGCATGTCGTACACCGAGTTCAGCTACCTGCTCCTGCAATCGCACGACTACCTCCAGCTCAACCGGAAGTACGGGACCAGGCTCCAGGTGGGCGGCTCCGACCAGTGGGGCAACATCATCGGCGGCGTCGACCTGGTCCGGAAGGTCGACGGCAGGTCCGTGCACGCGCTGACCGCACCGCTGGTCACCGACGCCGACGGCCGCAAGTTCGGCAAGTCCACCGGCGGCGGCAACGTGTGGCTCGACCCGCAGATGACCTCGCCGTACGCCTGGTACCAGTACTTCGTGAACGTGGGCGACGCCGACGTGCTGCGCTACCTGAGGCTGTTCACCTTCCTGTCCCAGGAGGAGATCGCCGAGCTGGAGCGGCAGACCGCCGAGGCGCCGCACCTGCGGGCCGCGCAGAAGAAGCTGGCCCAGGAGTTCACCGACCTGGTGCACGGCGAGCACGAGACCCGGCAGGTCATCGCGGCGAGCCAGGCCCTGTTCGGCCGGGGCGAACTGCGCGAGCTGGACCTGTCGACGTTGGAGGCCGCGATGGCGGAGGCGCCGACCGGCGAGGTTCGGCTGGCCGACGCGCCCACGATCGTGGAGCTCCTGGTCAGCTCCGGGCTGGCGGACAGCAAGGGCGCGGCGCGGCGCACGGTGAAGGAGGGCGGTGCGTACGTGAACAACGCGAAGGTCACCGACGAGGAGTGGGTGCCCGCCAAGGAGGACCTGCTGCACGGGTCTTGGCTGGTCGTCCGACGCGGCAAGCGCAACACCGCAGGGGTGCGGGTACAGGTCTGACCTGCGCGAACACCCTCCGGCAGAGCTGGGTTGAAGGCCGTCGGTCCCGCGAGGACCGACGGCCTTCGTGATCTCTGAGTGTGATCGCGGTCACACTGTTGTAGTCGGATCGGGTCGGATAGCGTGGAGACGACTGCGGCACGGGCTGCTGACCTGCGGTTTCAGCCTGTGGTGTGGTGCTGTGCCCCCGATTTGACCTCCGGTTCGGGTGCGTGTAACTTTCTCCATGTCAGCGCGGAACGGGCCGGGAAGCCGGAACGGAGTGCTGGTAGGTCACGAACCAAGCTCACACCTAGCGTGGTAGAGTGGGTGACCTCGGAACGGAAGACCCAGTCGAGGCTCGTTTGAGCCGTAGCGACCAGGGCGTCTAGTTTCAAACACAAGCTTTATGAAACACAAGCCTCGGATCTGGCCGCGTCAGCGGTGGGTGATGATGAGCGCGTGTTCTTTGAGAACTCAACAGCGTGCCGAATAGCCAGTAAATTGTATGAACCTCGTCAAGAGGTTTTCCTTTGAGATTGTTACTGGACAACTGACATTATTGTCAGTGTTGTTC
>NZ_MTQP01000055.1 GCF_001984175.1 Saccharothrix sp. ALI-22-I | reverse complement strand
GCTCGCTGGAAGGTCATGTGCCCAGGGTAACGCTTCGCGCCGAGTTTAAAGACTGACAGTCTCTTGACAACAGACCGGCGGTTCCTTACGGTCGGAGATGTAACAGACCGCCGGTCCGCAAGCGCGTGCGGGCTCTGCGGCCCTGAACCCTCCCGCCGCGCTCCCGCGCTGCCCGGAGCGCGGCACCCCAGCCGACGAGATCACCAGCAACATCAGCACCACGAAAGGAAACAGACATGACCAAGGCAGCCGTGCAGTTGAAGGCCGACGGTCCCATCGAGTTCATCGAGGTCGACGTCCGGCCGCCAGGCCCTGGAGAAGTCCGTGTCCGGATGGCCGCCGCCGGCCTGTGCCACACGGACGTGCAGGCCCTCTACGGCGGCGTCGCCGGCATGACCATGCCGCCACCGGCGGTCGCCGGACACGAGGGCGCCGGCGTGGTGACCGAGGTCGGCCCAGGCGTCTCCGGCCCCACCGTCGGCGACCACGTGATCCTCTCCGCCTCGGGGCACGATGGCACGTGCGAGTTCTGCACGGACGGTCATCCCTCGTTGTGTCTGCGAAGCCATCAGCTGGCCGACCCGCGCACAGGGAACGGCCCCGCCCTGTCGGTCGACGGCACCCCGGTGACCCCTTTCGGCCCCCTCGGCACGTTCACCGAGGAGACGATCGTGCCCGCGGAGTGCGCCATCGCCATCGACAAGGCCATGCCGCTGGACCTCGCCTGCCTCATCGGCTGCGCGGTCTCCACGGGAGTAGGTGCCGTCCGCAACCGGGTCACAGTACGGCCCGGCGACCACGTCGCGGTCCTCGGCTGCGGCGGAGTGGGCCTGAACATCGTCCAGGCGGCACGACGGGCGGGCGCCGGCAGCGTGATCGCGGTCGACGTCAGTGAGGAGAAGCTGGCGGTCGCGACCGCGTTCGGCGCGACCCACGTCATCGACGCCCGCCACGTCCAGGTACCCGACGCCGTCCGGGCCGTCACCGGCCCCTTCGGCGCCCACTTCACGTTCGAGAGCACCGGTCTGACGGACTGCATGGCGCAGGCCATCTCCGCGGCCCGCCCTGGCGGAACCGCGGTCCTCCTGGGTATGGCACCCGGCTCCTCCGCACTCGCCCTTGACAACATCGCCGAAATCATCATCCAGGAGAAGGTGATCACCGGCTCGCTGATGGGCAGCGGCTACTCGGCCCGCGACTTCCCCGTTCTGGTGCGCGAGTACCTCGAAGGGACCCTCAAGCTCGACGAGCTCATCACCCGGCGTCGTCCCCTGGCCGAGATCAACGAGGCCATCGCCGACCTGAAGTCGGGCACCGGCCTGCGAACCGTCTTCACCTTCTGAGCCCCCTCAGCCGACTCCACCCCCGCTGTCCCGGCTCTTCATGAAGTTCGGCAACCGGTTCATGGCCCAGGACGACAACGCGGGCGCGCTGCCCACCCTGTACGCGGCGACGCGGGACATCCCCGGCGCGAGCTACGTCGGCCCGGACGGCTTCCAGGGGCCTGTGGGGTTCCAGAACTCTGCACTGAGGAGCTGAGCTGCGGTGATCGCACAAAAGCAGCTGTAGGAGCATGATCGTGGGGCGTGGCGCTACGACTGCTATACCTGATCTTCGTCCGGCTCGTCGGCTGGCTGGTTCTGCTCGGCCGATCGTCGGCGGCCAAGGACGTGGAGTTGCTGGTGCTGCGGCACGAAGTCGCCGTGCTGCGTCGGGTCAGTCCCCGCCCGCAGTTGGACTGGGCCGATCGCGCGGTGCTCGCCGCGTTGGTCCGACGCCTACCCGACTGGTTACGGCAACACCGGTTGGTGACACCGGGCACCGTCCTGCGGTGGCACCGGCGTCTGGTCGCGAAGAAGTGGACCTACCCGAACCGCACCGGCCGACCGCCGATCGACGACACCATCGCGGTGCTGATCGAACGGATGGCACAGGAGAACGCCGGGTGGGGCTACCGTCGAATCCAGGGCGAGCTGCTCAAGCTCGGTCACCGGGTAGCCGCTGCAACGGTTCGCCGCGTGCTCAAGCGCATGCGGGTACCGCCCGCGCCCCAGCGCGACACCGACACCTCCTGGCGACGGTTCCTGCGCGCGCAGACCGCGAGCATGTTGGCCTGCGACTTCTTCCACGTCGACTGCGCCGTCGCACTCAGGCGGGTCTGCGTGTTCTTCGTGATGGAGGTCGCCACGCGCTACGTGCACATCCTCGGCACCACCACGAACCCGGACGGCCCCTGGACAACGCAACAAGCCCGCAACCTACTCATGGACCTCGGCGATCGGACAGAAGACTTCCGGTTCCTGGTGCGAGACCGGGCCGGTCAGTTCACCACCTCGTTCGACGCGGTCTTTTCGGACACCGGCATCCAGGTCGTGAAGATCCCACCACGGTGTCCGCGAGCCAACGCCTTCGCCGAGCGGTTCGTCGGCACCGTCAGACGGGAAGTCATCGACCGACTGCTCATCCTCAACGAACGCCAACTGAGATCAGTGCTCGACCGGTATGTGACCCACTACAACCACCGCCGACCACACCAAGCCCTACAGCGCACACCACCACGGCCGGACCATCCGACCGCAGAGCCCACCTGGACCTCGATACGCCGACGACCAGTCCTCGGCGGTCTGATCAACGAGTACGAACCCACAGCAGCATAAGCGCAGGTCAGACCCCGTGGCCGACTTTTGATACCCCACAACCGGGTGCGGTACCGGTTGCCGGACGGTTCGTTGTTCACCGAGAACGGGTTCGAGTCACGCGAGGAGGCGGAGAACCGGGCCCGGGACGTGGAGTCCGATCAGCGACGGGGACGGTTCGTCGATCCCAGGCTGGCGCAGACCCGGTTCGGCGACTGGGTGCGCGAGTGGGTCCAGGCCCACGACGTCAGCGCGGTGACCTGGGCCACCTACGACTCTCATCTGCGCAACCACATCCTGCCCCGCTTCGCCGAGACCGAGCTGGGCGACCTGACGCGGATGGTGGTCAAGATCTGGGCCAAGCAACTGCGGCGGTCGCTGGGCGAGCGCAGCGTCGCCGACGTGATCAACCTGCTGTCGCGGATCCTCGGCGAAGCCGTCGACGAAGGCCTGATCGGCTCCAATCCCTGCCGCAAACTCCGCCTCACCACCGGCGACCAACCCGAACGACCCCACGCCACCGCCGCCCAGATCACCGGCCTGACCGCCCGCGTGTCCCCCGACAACGCCGCGCTGATCGTCACAGCGGCCTACACCGGCCTGCGCTGGGGTGAACTGACCGGACTGCAATGGGCACGGGTCGACACGGGCAACGCCGAGATCCGCGTCGACGCCAAGGACGGCGCCCTGCACGAGGTCGGCGGCAAACTCACCCTCGGACCACCCAAGACCCCCGCCAGCGTCCGCACCGTGCACCTACCCGAGTTCCTGGTCGACCTGCTCGACGACCACCACGACCGCCACCCCGACGCCCGGTTCGTGTTCACCGGAACCGACGGCGGCTTCCACCGCCGGTCCAACTTCCGCCGCCGCGTCTGGCTGCCCGCCCTGCGCGGCGACACCGGCCGACCGCGGATCAACCCCGAGATGCACTTCCACGACCTGCGACACACCCACAAAACCTGGCTCATCGAGGACGGCGTCCCCGAAGTCCTGCAGCACAAAAGGATCGGCCACAAGTTCCACGGCGTCATGGGCGTCTACTCCCACGTCACCCAACCCATGATCGACACCATGCTCGCCGGACTCCAACACCGCTGGGAGCAAACGGGGAGCACGAACCCATGACCACCTTCGCAAATACGGATGTGGTCAAGATCGCCTGCTCCCCATTTGCTCCCCGAAACGATCAATGGCCCGCAGACAAAGATCGTCTACAGGCCATTGACCAGGTTAAACACACTGTGGGCGATACTGGGATCGAACCAGTGACCTCTTCGGTGTGAACGAAGCGCTCTCCCGCTGAGCTAAACGCCCGTATTCGGTTCTCACACCCGCTCTCGCGGTGTGGTCATAGCTTACAACATCATCCCCGTGAACCAAAAATCGGGCTCTGCAACCAGGTCCAGTCGAGCCCGAACCAACCTCCGACCAGCGCGAACGCGCCCAGCAGCCAGCACGTCAACGCCACCACGAGGCCGGTGACGGCCAGTACGAGCGCCTTGACCAAGAGGTTCTGCCGCTTCAGCCACGCGACCCACGCGTCGTAGTAGCGCTTGGCGAACTTCAGCACCCGGCCGGCCCACTCGAACTCGGTGGCCAGGATCGCCAGGCCCGCGAAGACCACGAGCCACCCCGGCCCTGGGTACGGGATCATCAGCACGCCCGCCACCAGGACCAGGCCGCCGACCACGCCGACACCGATGCGGTAGGTCATGTTCAGCGTCGGGTTGCGACGGAACCAGTGACGGTGCTCCGCGCCTTCGGTGGTGTCTTCGCGCTGCTCTGCGGTCATGCGCACATCATCGCTCATACGTCCTTCACGCGGGACCGACCTGACCCGATGCCAATACGGCCGACGGCTTCACGGGCGCCTGCCGGCCCGGTTCCAGCGAGATCCCGAAGCCATTGTGCTCGTGCGCGTCCGCCGACCACGCCAGAAGCCGCACGTCAGAATTGTCCGCCGCGACGTCGAATGTGGCCAACGCCACAGGAGTCGGCCCGCCGAGCCCCCACACCACGTAGACCTGCCGCGCCGCGTCGTTGGACGGCAGCTTCATCGGCAGGATCGCGGCGGCGTCGTCACCGGACATCAGCACGGCCAACACGTCACCTGAATCGGTCCGCAGCACGGCCCGGTCCGTCTCCGGGTCGGCCGCGATCCGCAGCGCGCGCTGCAACTGGTCGGCCTGGATGTCCTGCTGCGCGACCTGGTCGCTCAACTGGTCGAACCGCACTCCCACGACGCCGATCCCGGCCACCACGACCAGCGCCGCCGCGGCCAGGAGCAGCTTGCGCCCCCACCCGCCGCCGGACCGACTGCGTCGCCGCGGCTCCAGCGGGATCGGTTCGGCCACGGGCACGTGCGCCTGCGGGGTGTCCTCGATCGCGGCCATCAGTCGTGTCCGCAGCCGCTGGGGCGGCTCGTACTGGCGCAACGACCCACCGAGCGTGGCGGTGACCTCCTGGGTGGAGCGGACCGCCTGCCGGCACCGTGCGCACTCCGGCAGGTGGGCGCGCAGCCGTGCCTCCTCGTCCGGTTCGAGCGCGTGCATCGCGAACCCGACCGCGAGCTCTTCTTGAGGGCACCAGTCGTCCCTCTGCTCCCCGGTCACCGGCGTGCTCCCGTCGTCCTGCCCGGCGTGTCGTCGCCGGTCCCCCCTGCCCATGCGGAGTGCAGCGCCGTGCGCAGTCTGCGTATGGCGGCGAATGTGCGCGACTTCACCGTGCCCAGGGGTATGCCGGTCAAGGCCGCGACTTCTATCTGCGTGTAGCCGCCCAGGTAGGCCAGCGCGATCACCTGCCGCTGGTCCGCGGGCAGCCGGTCCAGCGCCTCCCGAACCTCCGCGCCGACCACACCGGTCAACGCCGCGTGGTCCGCACCCTCCGCGGGAGGCACGTCACGTTCGGAGACCTCGGCGGTCAGTGGCACGTTTCGTCTACGCTGAGTGTTCTCCCGGCGCACCGCGTCGACCGCGCGGTGGTGTACGACGGTCATCAGCCACGTGCCGAAGCCGCCGCGTGAACGGTCGTAGCCCGCCGGGTTGCGCCAGAGGGCCAGGAAGGCCTCCTGGACCACGTCCTCGGCGAGGTCGGGGTCGACACAGATGCGCCGGGCGAGCGAGTACGCCGGTCTCGCGTACCGGTCGTAGAGTGCACCGAACGCCGCGCGGTCACCCGTCGTCACGCGTCGGACGAGCTCCACGTCCGGGGGAGGCCGGTCGGGCTCGCGTCGTTGCGGGGCGGGTGAGTCAGCCACCGGAGAGGTCCTCACGTCCAACATTCGCGCAACAGCCGGTACCGGGTTCAGGTTAAACCCAGCAAGATGGGAGCGAGCCGGACGCAGTGGACACGGACCGCATCGACTTGGTAGCCCAGTGGAGTGATATGACCCCAATCGGGTGATATATCCCGCAGAGTCGAGCGTTCCTCGCCACATATACGTCACAAGTAGATAGCTCGGTCGTTCCATTGGACCGGGAAGGGAGAAGAGGGTAACGACGATGCGCAACGATCATGTGACACTCCGCTCAACAGCGGTCTTCGACCTGCTGGCACCGCGGACCCCGGCTGTCCCGGTGCAGGTGGAGCTTCGTTATGACACGAAAGATCCGTACGCGGTGGTAGCCGCGTTCCGAACCGGCCGTGCCGGATGGGTGGAGTGGGTGTTCGCCCGCGATCTGCTCGCCGACGGCCTGATCGCCGACGCGGGAGACGGCGACGTCCGAATCCGCCCGGCCGCCGACGACCCCGAGGTCGTGGTGATCGAACTCAGCTCGCCGTCCGGCCACGCCATGTTCGAGGCGTCGGCGCAGGAACTGGCCGACTTCCTCGACCGCACGTACGACGTCGTGGTGCCCGGGAACGAGCACCTGTGGGTCGACGTCGACGAAGCCCTGACCCACCTGATCTCCAACGATCTGACGTAAAAGCGCAGGTAGCGGACCTACCGGGGGATCAAGGGACCCCCGATTTGATCCCGCTGCGGTGCATGTAATAAAGTTCCTCTCGCACCGGGGAAGACCGGAACGACAGCCCCAAAAGGGAAAGTTCCAAGAAATCCACGGAGCATGCGGATGTAGCGCAGTTGGTAGCGCATCACCTTGCCAAGGTGAGGGTCGCGAGTTCGAGTCTCGTCATCCGCTCGGCAGAGGGCCCCTTGGGCTCAGGCCAGACTCCTGCTGCTAGCCTTCAGGGATCATGGCGGAGTGGCCGAGTGGCTTAGGCAAGGGCCTGCAAAGCCCTGTACACGGGTTCGATTCCCGTCTCCGCCTCGGACGATTAGCTCAGCGGGAGAGCACTACCTTGACACGGTAGGGGTCACTGGTTCAATCCCAGTATCGTCCACCAGGAATATACGCAGGTCAGACAGCCTGTCGGTGATCTTCACCGACAGGCTGTTCTGCTGTCGTGGGAGCATTTTGGGAGCAGACGATCTTGCTGTGATCGTCGACACCGTATGTGGTCACCCCTTCCTGCCCCGCTACGGTGACCGCCGAGCGCTCCCACCGACGCTGCATCCCGTCCAACATCGCGTCGACCATGGGCAGCGTCACATGCGAGTAGGTGCCCCGAACCCCGGCCATCCGGTGGCCCAGCCGCCTGCACTGGAGGATCTCCGGCACGCCGTCCTCGATGAGCCTGTGGGGTGCCAGAACTCTGCATCGGGCCAGTGAGCTGCGGAATCGTGCACCATGCCCCGCGGGGCATGATCCTAGGGCATGGCGTTACGACTGCTGTACCTGATCTTCGTTCGACTCGGCGAGTGGCTCGTGCTTCTCGGCCGGTCCTCAGCGGCCAAGGACCTCGAGCTGCTGGTACTGCGACACGAGATCGCCGTGCTGCGCCGGACCACTCCCCGCCCTGTGCCGCTCGAGAAAACATCGCCGCTGGTAGAGCTACGGTGTCACCGTGTTGAGAGCATGTCCGGGTGATCAGGTCCCTGCTGTACAAGGTGACCCGGAGGTTGGTGTCCGTCCCGTCGGTGTTGCCGCGCGGCGAGGCGGCGAAAGACGTCGAGCTGCTCGTGCTGCGGCACGAGAACGCAGTCCTTCGACGGCATTTGGCAGGCCCGGTCCGTTACGAGCCCGCTCGGGATCGAGCACCAGCTGAGTCCGTGCGTTGGCCACCAGCTGGCGGGAGTACGCCACGTCCCGCTCCCGGGTCGCTCGACCGGCGTACATCAGGGCCAGCACCGAAAGCAGGCTCACCACCACGACGATCACGCCCACGCCGATCAGCGTCCGGTGTGTCCGCCGGCACGTCGCGGCGCGCTCCTGAGCTTCCCGCTGCTTGCTGGCTTCCAGCAGGGCACGCTCGGAGTCGTTGAGCCGTTCGAGATCGCGGTCCTCCCACGCGGTGAGCCGCGCCCCGCCGGTACAGGAACTCCTCGTTGCGGCGCGCCGCCGCCAAAGCCCTGTTTGCCGTTGTTCACCACGCCATCGTCGACCGGAGTAGCCATCGCGATAGGACTCGACGTTCCGCGCGTGCGTGCGGCGAACACCTCGTCCTGCATCGAGGCCGGGACCTGGCCGACCATCCACATGGGAATCCGTACGCCGAAGCAGTACAGGCCAGCGACCCCGTCCGCCTTGCCCGGTTCCCCCTGCCACGGCGACCCACGTGTGGGTGTCTGCTTCAACCCTCCGTAGCGGTCGGCTGTCTGCTGCCGCTCGGCGCCGAGGCGGGTGCGTCTTCAGGAATGCGGTGTTGCCGCCAAGAGCGCACGATAAAGCCAGACCTGGTACCAGGCGATGCCACACTGACCATGTGAGCCCGCGTCGATCCGATCCCCATGCCCGCTCCGCTTTGATCGAAATCGCCGCTCGGCTGCTGGCCGAACGCGGCCCGCAAGCCCTGTCCACCCGGGGGCTCGCCGCGGAGGCAGGCAGCTCGACCATGGCGGTGTACACCCACTTCGGCGGAATGCGCGGCTTGGTACGGGAAATGGTGCATGAAGGGTTCGCTCGCCTGCACCAGCACATGACGTCCGTGGCCCACACCGACGATCCCGTGGCGGACATGGCGCTGCTCGGCCGGGCATACCGCGCCAACGCCTTGGCCAATCCCCATCTCTACGGGGTGATGTTCGGTGGTTCCATGCTGGCGGGTTTCTCGTTGAGCGAGGACGATCGGCAGCACGGGCGATACACGTTGCTGACGGTCGTCGAGTACGCGCAGCGGTGCATCGCGGCGGGGCGATTCAGGCAGGGGGATCCGGAGCTGGTCGCGCACCAGATGTGGACCGCGACCCATGGGCTGGTCACGCTGGAGCTCGGCGGATATCTCATCGAGCCGTGGTCCGCGCAACGCTGCTTCGAGGCTCAGTTGATCGGGCTGCTGGTCAGCGCGGGGGACGACGTCGAGCAGGCGACCAGATCGGTCGAGACGTCCGCGACGCGTCCTCTGTCCCCAGTGGACATACCTGCGCCGAGGGGCTGATCACGATCCATGACCGCAGCGACGAAGAAAGCCGTCCTGTCACGGCCGCGTAACCTTCGGTCATGGCGCCCAAACGGTCATACGAAGACGGGTGTGCCAGCGCACACGCGCTCGACGTGGTAGGTGAACGCTGGGCCCTGCTGGTGGTCCGGGAACTGCTGCTGGGTCCGAAACGGTTCACCGACCTGCGCGCGGGACTGCCGGGCATCAGCCCGAACGTCCTCACACAGCGGCTCGGTGAACTCCGGCAGGCGGGTGTGGTGGTGCGCCGCAGGCTTCCACCACCGATGTCCGTGCGGATCTACGAACTCACGCCGTGGGGCGAGGATCTACGGACCGTGATCACCGCGCTCGGTCGCTGGGGCCTCCGCTCACCCGCCTTGCCGACGCTGGCTCGTTCCCCATTGTCATGGGACTCCCGTGTCCTCTCGCTCTACGCGCTGTTCCGGTCGCGCGCCACGGCCGGCCGCTCGTTCACGGCTGTGGTTTCTCTGGCCGGAGCCGCTTTTACGATTCAGGTCGACGACTGCTTGCTCGATCTGCGGCGAGGGGCCGCGCCGGACCCGGACGTGACTCTGCACACCGACGACGAGATGTTCGAAGGCTTGCTCCGTGGAACTGTCCGGCTTGCCGATGCGGTAGCCGCCGGTCGCCTGCGAGTGTCCGGCGACCTCTCGGTCGCGGAGTTGCTACCGGCGGCCTTCCCGCTGACCTAGCTCAACTTGTCCTGCCCGCCGAACGCACCCGCGTGGAACACCAAGGCGTTGCCACCGTTGCCGCGGCTGCACTCCAGCACGCGGCCCAGGAAGATCGAGTGGTCACCACCTTCGTGCACATCGACGACATCGCATTCAAGCCACGCCAGCGCGCCACTGAGCAACGGAGCACCGGTGCACGTTCCCGGGCGCCACTGCACCGCGTCGAACTGCGCCATGCCCGCCGGGCGACCGCGGTCCGCGAAGTACCGCGCCACATGTGCTTGGTCCGCGCCGAGCACGGACACCGCGAAGCACCCATCGGCGAGGATCGCGGCATGCAACCGCGCGGCTTTGGCAACGCACACCAGCACGAGCGGTGGATCCAGTGATACCGAGGTGAACGCGTTGGCGGTCATACCGTGACACCGCTGCCCGCCCACGGTAACGATGGTTACGCCTGTGGCGAACTGTGCCATCGCCTCCCGCAACGACACTCGGACGGGCAACGACAGAACGTGGCCGTCCCCCGTATCCACGTCGGTCACTTCACCCTCCTACCAGTGCGCTGGCCGTCGCGTACGGTTCAAGCGCCAAGCGCAACTGTTCAGGCACTCGTGCCGGCACGGTGTTCATGTTCGGGCCACGCATGCAGGCGACTCGCTGCCGTCCGCGTGCCACCAGTGTTTCCATACCTTCGTGCAGACGGACGTAGTCGAAGCTGAACTGGATCTGGGTCTGGGTCAGCTCCTCCAGCCTCATCCGGATCGACAGTTCGTCGAACGCGGTGATCTCGGCGAAGAACTCGCACTCCACCTTCAAGGTGAACAGCTTCAAGTCCGCTTGCAACTCGGCGAGCACCGCAGGGGCCTTGTCACGGAGGAACAGCTCACGGCACCGGCCCTGCCAGCGCAGGTAGTTCACGTAGTAGACGTTGCCGACCAAGTTGGTCTCCTCGAAGCCGACTGTGTGGCGGATCTCGTAGTGCCCCGGCATCAGCGTTCCCTTTCTGCGAGGACGGCGAAGACCACGGGATCCTGCCGATCGTTGACGGTGGTCACCCAGGTGGCGATCTCCGTGTCACCCGCGGACAACACGACCCAGCCGTTCGACTGCACCGAGCCAAGGGTGAGCGCCTGCGTCGTCGCCCCAGCTTTGCGCAGGCATTCCAGCGCTGCCCACACGCGGGTGCCAGCCACGGCTACCTGCTCGCCAGTCTGCCGGACCAGCAAGTCCTGGACGGACACCTGTTCCTGGCCGAGCAGCCCCGCCCATTCGTCGTAGTCGATCACGGACTGCACGTCGCAGCCCATCCTGCCGGTGCCGGCGACAGCGAGCGTCAGCCCTGCGCCGTGTGAGACGGACACCTCGGCGCCGTCGACTTCCGGCTTGCCGTCGGGCCGGTGCCGGACGTGTGTCACACGTCCGAGCGCGCGCCCGACAGCCAGGTCGGTCTGCCGCTGCCGCTCGACAGGCACCGGGTCTGGCTCGACGACCACCGCGCGGCGTCCGCCCAGCACGCGTTCCACTCCGCGTTCCACATAGGACCCGAGCAAAGCCGGGACCCACGGTCCGGCGCCGTCACGTTTGCGCACCGCGCGCAGCTTCAGGCCCTCCCATCGCTCGACAAGCGCACCGGAGGGACCACGGATGTCGATGTCGTAGGTGTAGCTGTCGCCGTCCTGGTGGCGTTCGCGCGCATCCAGTAGCACGTGGTCACCGGCTTGAGCCGCCGGATCGGCCAGGACCAGTCGCTCGACACTCTCCGGCAACAACGTCGCATCCGGCACGCAGCATTGCAACGCGTGCATGGCTGTGTCACGGGCACCAGGGTCGGCGAGCAGTTGGTGCTGTGGCAGGAACGTCGCGAACCACGCGGCAGCGGGCTGGGTGGCCACCTCCGCGACGGCATGGCGGGCCGCGGCCTTGCGGTAGGCCAGCAACCGCTGAAAACGCTTGCCTTGGAACAGAACGGTTCCGTACAACTCGGTCACGGGATCGACCGGGACCGCGGGCAGTGCGGTGTCGACGGGTGCCACGTCCAGTGACAGGTCCGGCCGTCGGAACGTCAGCGTGGCGCGGAAGTGGTCGGCACCGAAAGCCGTCTCCTCGCTGCGGATGACGACCTCGACGACGCCGGGTGCCCGCACCAGGGCCGCGATCCGGATCGTGGTCGATCCACCCGGTCGGACGACGATCGGGCGGAGGAACTCGACGCCGGTGAGCACGGGTGGCCCGCCGGGCGCGGCCGACACGACCGACGCGGCCTGGGTCATGGCCTCCATTCCCAGCACGGCGGGGAACAGCAGGTCTCCGTCGAGCATGTGGTCGTCCAGGTACGGGTCACTGCCTGCGGTCAGGTCGGCCTCGGCGACAAGTTCGATGCCCGGATAGTGCACCAGGACACGGTCCACGAACCGCAACAGGGGGATCTCCCTGGCCGCCAGCGGCAGAGTCGGCAGCCCGCCGGTGCGCCCGCTGATCATCACCACCGGCCCGGCGGCCGGGTCGGCCAGCAGCCGGCGCAACATCGCGATACCTTCGTCGACTGAGATCGGCGTGATCCCCTCCCTGGACAGCGCCTCGACCACGCCGAGACGCTCCCCCATCCCGGCACCGGACCAGACCGACCATTCCAGCGCCAGCACCGTCGTTCGCGGATGGTTCCGGTGGAACTCCACAGTGAGCTCGGTCAACCAGTCGTTCGCGGTGGCGTAGTGCGCCTCGCCGCGCAGCCCGGCGCGCCCGATGATGCTGCCGAAGGTGATCAGCACGTTGATCCTGTCCGGATCCACGGCGGCGAGCATCGACCGCAGCCCATCGACCTTCGGCGCCAGCGCCTGGTGGAATGCCTCTTCGGTCAGATTCGACAGCGCGGCGGGCTCGTTGTGTCCCGCGCCGTGCATAATCGCCGTGATCGGCCCGAGCTCCGCCGCGAACTTCCCCACGGCTGTCGCGGTGTCGGCGGGCGACGTGACGTCCGCGCGCTCGTAGCGGTACCGCACACCGGCGGCGTCCAAGCGGGCCAGGTTGCCGGCCAGTTCCGAATCCAGCAGCGGATCGGCACGCCCGAGCAGGGCAAGCGACGCACCCGAATCCGCGGCGAGAGCGAGCGCGCATTCAGCTGTGATTCCTTTGCCGCCGCCGGAAACCAGGATGACGTCGCCGGCCGTGAGCGGCGACCGTCCTTCCGTGGTCTCCACCGGGGACAACACCGGCACCGTGCGACGGCCATCCAAGTCGAACCGGACTTCCGTGTAGCCCTGTGCTGCCGTCGCTTCAGCCACTACCGACGGGACCGCGGCAGGATCTTGCCTGGCCATCCGGATGACGGTGACCGCGACGTCCGGCGCCTCCAGGTGCACGGTCCGCGCAAGTCCCGCCGCGCCGATCGTCCCTTGCACGACCACGAAGCGCTCCGCCGACAATGCCTCCTTACCAGCGGCCAGCATCAGCCCGATGTGCGGCCGGGCGTCGTCGGGCAAGCACAAGAGGACGCCATCGCCGGGCAGCACCGAGCTCAACGCCTCCGCCATCGGGTGCCCGGCCGGAGCGAAGACCTGCCACTTCCCCGGTGGCCGCGGCGGCGAGACCGGCGGTGGCGACTCGACGTATTCGTGGCGGAACGAGCGCACCCACGCGGCCACTCCGGGGGCTTCGCCGCCCCTGCCGTCTGTGTCGTGTGCGGTCTCGGCAAGCTCGTCGATCAGCTCGGCGAGCTCGCCCAGGCGCACCGTGGCGAAGTTCGGCACAGCCGTCAGTGCCGGCCGACCAAGCTCGCGGGTGACCTCGTTGACGATCTGGCCAACGGTGATGGAGCTCAGGTGCAGGTCGTCGAGTGGATGCGTGTCAGCGCGGACCGCGTCGAGCGGAAGCTCCACGCGTTCAGCGGCCCGGCGGCGGAGGATGTCCAGCGTCGAGCCACCCTCGGCCACGGGTTGACCGGCCGTCTCCGGTTCGACGGGCGTGGCTGTGACCAGGTCCGCGTCGATCGCGGGTGCGGTCTCACAGGGGCTGGCGAGGAACGACATCTGAGCGTCCAGCGACAACGACCGGATCACCCGGCCTGCCAGCAGCGCATCGGTGTTCAGCGGTACACCGGCGGCGAACGCGGCTCCGGCGACCCGCAACAACGGTGCGATGGAGGCGTTGCCGGAATCGGTGGGCAGCACCGGTGTGCCGGGTGCGATCTCCTGCATCAGCCCCGACAGCACCCGTCCTGGACCGACTTCGATGACCAGATCGGCGTCCTGGCACGCCCGCTTGGCGGCCTCGTGGAACCGGACCGGCAACAGCACCTGGTCACGCAGCAGTACGCACAGGTCGGTCGTCGGGTCGAGGACGTCGGCGGTCACCGTGGACACGACCGGCCGGGCCAGCGGCCGGAAGTCTATTGTGGCCAGTGGACCGGTCATCCCCACCGCGGCCGGTTCGACAAGCGGCGAATGGAACGCATGGGACACCCCGATCCGTGTCGCTGTCATGCCCTGCGTGCGCGCCTTGGCACAGACGCGGTCCACCGCGTCGATCGGTCCCGAAATGACGGTCTGGCTGGGTGCGTTGTATCCGGCTATCACCACCGGCTCGCCGAGCACGAGCCTTTCGACGTCATCCGGTCCCGCCGCGAGCCCGGCCATCGTTCCGCCGCCGTGGCTGGCCTCGGCCATCACCTGGCCACGGATCTGTGCGAGCCGGAGCACCTGAGTGGTGCTCATGGCTCCGCCCCAATGCAATGCCGTGAGCTCACCGAGACTGTGCCCGACGGCCGTGTCCGCCTCGATCCCCAACAGGTTCAGCACCTTCGCCGCAGCGAGCGACCCGGCGACAATGCTCGGCTGGGCGACCTCGGTGGCGACCTGGTCGGCGCTGTCGGGCACGCCGGCCGTCCTGATCATCTGGTCGGCGACCGCGAACCGGCGGCGCAGCGCACCGCTCATGCCACAGCCAGAGCCCTGTCCAGGGAACAGGAACGCGATCTTCGGCGCCGCGCTTCCGGTGCCGATGAAAACGCCGTCGCCGAAGTACGTGGTGGTGCCGCCGTCGACCAGGTCACGCAATGTGCTCAGCTTCGCCGCGGCCTGCTCCGGATCACGGGCCACCACCGCCGCACGAACCGGCCGCCTGGCCAGCAGTCCGGCCAGCGTGCCGGAAAGGTCGGCCAGTTCCGCGAAGGCCAGTTTGCGGGTCAGCGCGAGCGCCGCGTCGATCCGTTCGAGTAGTGCTGCGGCGTCCTGCCCGTCGAACAGCAGCAACTCGGCCTGCTGGCGGCCGGCCACCACGGCCTTGGTGCGGTCGTCCACGACAAGTTGCCGCGCCACCCCGCTCGCCTGCTCGATGGCGATGTGCGTGTTGATTCCACCGAAGCCCATCGCGGACACGCCGGCCCGTACCGGCTGGTCCATCGGCCATGGCTCAGCCTGGTCGGGTACGTAGAGCGCGGGCGATCCGTCCAGCAGGGCCGGATGCGGGTCCTGTTGTCCCGTGCCCGGCGGAATGACCTGGTTGTGCACGGCAAGCACAGCCTTGATCAGGCCCGCGACCCCCGCGGCCGCCTTGGTGTGCCCGAAGTTGCCCTTGATGGTTCCCAGCGCGGCGGGGCGCGCCGAGGGATCAGCAGCTCGCCTCGCTGAGGCCAGCACGCCGATCTCCGTCGCGTCGCCGAGTGCGGTACCGGTCCCATGTCCCTCGAAGTAGGACACGGTCTGCACTCCGTAGCCCGCCCGTTCGTACGCGCGGGCAATCGCCAGCCGGTGGCCGTCCGCCTCTGGCCGAGTGATGCTTCCCTTGCCGTCAGAGGAGATTCCCCACCCGGTGACGGTGGCGTATATGCGGGCGCCTATGGCCAGCGCGTCCTTTTCCCGCATGAGTACGACGATGCCCGCGCCCTCACCCGGCCAGAACCCGTTGGAGTCCTTGTCGTAGACCTTCATCTCGCCGGTCGCCAACGCACCGGTCTTGGCGAATCCGATCACCTCGAACGGGTCGATCGACAGATCGACACCACCGGCCAACACGACGTCCAGATCGCCGCTGGCGAGGGCGTTCGCCGCGGTGGCCACCGACAGGAGCGAGGACGAGCACGCGCCGTCCACGGTGTACCCGCCGCCGCCGAGGTCGTAGTGGTTGCAGAGTCGGCCGGCGATCGTGTTGGCCAGCCCACCGGCCAGCGAGTCCTCGCCGATCGGCGGGAACGGGGACTTGTAGCGGATCTCCATGTCCCGGAGGAACTCCGCGGTCTCCGTGTCGCTCCATCCCTTCTCCGCCAACGCCGCGGCCATCGTCCTGCGGACGTAGGGCCAGCGCAACCGCATGGTGTTGGCCCGGGAGAATTCACCGGCGAGGCTGTTGCCGATCACGACCCCGGTGGTAGGTCCCGGCAACCCCGTGCCGTCGGGAAAACCGGCGTCGGCCAATGCCCGGTCCGCCACGTCCAGCGCCAGCCAGTGCGTCGCGTCAGTCGATCGGTACGTGCTGCCCGCGATCCGGAACCGCACCCGGTCGAATTCCCAGTCCCGCAGTACCGCCGCTTTCGTGGAATAGAAGCGATCCGGCGCCGACGGGTTCGGGTCATAGTAGTCGGCGTGGTTCATCCGCTCGTCGGGCAGGCGCCGGAACGCTCGACGACCGGCCAGGACGTTGTCCCACAGCTCGTGCACCGAAGTCGCGTCAGGGTAGCGCAGGCCGATGCCGACCAGTGCGATCCGAGTGCCCCCCATGAACGTTCCACCTCTCCACGACATACATGTCCGCACACCACATTCGAGGCAGATTTCACCGGAAATCAAACCCGTTGAGTGCCGCCAATATGCGAGTGTGCCGCATCAGCGCCGAAGTGAGCTTCTCCAGAGATGCCATTTCAGCCGCCAAGAAGCGGGAAATAGCATAACGGTGTGATTCCCAGGAATTCCATGGAGCTGTTATGTCGAAACATTTCAGCAGGTGAGCGCCGAGCGCGGCCACTCCACCGTCACCGACCGATACGGCGTGTGATCACGGTCGGCCGTTCGCGGGACAGGTTCTCGATGAGTGCGCTCTTTGCCGTCGAGGGCACTGACCCCATCGGGATCACTGCTAACTTGCGATCGCGCGGAACGGAGGCTGCGCCACACACCCACCCGTTCCGCACTGAGGCGAGGAGCCGAGATGACGCATGGCGCAACTCCGGCCAAGGTCGCGGAGGCCGGGCCGGTCACGGCCATCACCTTGACCAACGGGCATTTCCCGCGTGGGCACGGACCGGGGTTCCCGCTCAGCTCGACCGCCGGTTTCCCGCGCGCCGTCGTCTTCTCGGCCGAGTTCGCCGACTCCACCATCGGCGATCCGCTGGTCGGCACTTTGCTCGGCCACAACGCCGAAGTCACCCCGTCCTGGCGTTGTTCACCGGCGGTTGGCTGTGTACCGCTGCCGCGGCATTGATCACGGTCGGCGTCTTCACGTTCCCGTACTGGATGTCCGGCCGCCGGAGCGCCGCGGGCTGACCCCGTGGTACCCGACCGCACCATGGGCGCAACCACTGGAGGACTTCATGCCGACCACTCTCGGCTCACTGCGCAGGCTCGTGCTCAGTCCGTCACTGGAGTCAGCCACGTTCGAGCGGCGTGGTTTCCCGGCCCTGCCCGGCGCGACCGCCGAACACCTGGAGGCCATTCCGCAGGCGGTCATCTGCGGGTTCGAGTGGGGTATCGACACCCGGTCGCAGTGGGAGCTCGAACGGAGGCTCTCGCTGGTCACGCCGGAGCACATCGGGTTCGCGTACGAAGGCGCCACCATGGCGTGCACCGTCCTCGACGCGATGCGCGGCGGCCGTGGCCACAAGACCCGTGACCTGCTGTCCGGGCCTGGTCAGCCGCACATCTTCCTGGCGTACATCGGCATCGGCTTCGCGATGGCACGGCTGCCGCGTCCATTGTGGAAGAGAGTCGTCCCTGACCTGACCACATCCGCGTACCACCCCGTGATGAGCTGGCTCGCCGTGGATGGCTACGGCTTCGATCGCGCGTACTTCGAGACACGCAAATGGGTCGATGAGCAGAAGGTGCCCGCCGCCTACCCCTGGCGCGACCGGCCCGAGTACTTCCACCGTGCCGTCGACCAGGGCATAGGACGTGCGCTGTGGTTCATCCATGGCGGTCTACCTGACGGTGTCGCGAACGCGGTCGGCGAGTTCGCTCCCGGCAGGCACGCTGATCTGTGGAGCGGTGCGGGGCTGGCGGCGACGTTCGCCGGCGGTGCCGACGCGGACGGCCTGCGCGCGCTGCGGAAGCTTGCCGGTGATCACCGAGCCCAGCTCGCCCTCGGCATGGTGTTCGCCGTGAAGGCGCGCAGTCACGCGGGATTCATCCCCGACCACTCGGCCGCGGCGGCGCGGATACTGGGTGACCTGAGCGTGTCGTCCGCGGTGCGCCTCGCCGACGACACGGCCACCGCGGAGAAACCCGGCACCCCCGACCCCGCATACGAACTCTGGCGGCGCGCGATTGCCGCCCATTTCTCCGCACTGCCCGCCTGAACGTCCTGAACGTCCTGAAAAACAACCAGTCAATCCGACAACCGAACCACCTACTGCCTCATGGCAGCGCACATCAGCACGGCCGAAGTAGCCCGTCCGGCACTTCGGCTGTGAAGATCTTCCTTAGCCGCGAACAGCTCGGCGCCAACATTAAAAATAGATGGAGGCGAGCACTTTGACTCATTTCTGGCGTTCCCTGAGACGGCGCGTCCTGACGCCAGACGCCTCAGCAACCCTGCTGGAGGTGCGAGGGTTCCACATCAAGAACCCCGCCGCACAGCAGCTGCTCGAGACGGTCGGCGAGATGTTCCTGACCGGCTATGGGTTCGCGGCGGAGGCCAAGGACGTCGCCATGGCCGAGACCAACCTGGAAACCATCCCCGAACAATTCCGAGGGTTCGCGTACGAGGGCGCCGCGATGGGCTACTGCGTGCGGGACGGCATACCGTTTGGCAGCAACAAGAACTTCTCCCGTTTCCTTTCCGGTCGTGCGGAGAAACACGACTACATGTCGTACATCGGAATGGGATGGGCCATGGCCAGGTTGCCGAGGTTTCGCTGGCCGACCAGCACCGGAATCGACCCGCTGATGGTGTGGATGGTGTTGGACGGCTACGGATTCCACCAGGCGTACTTCAAAACTGACCGCTACGTCCACGAGCAGTACCGGGCGGCCCAGTTCCGATGGCCCACCGACGGCCCGCAGTGGTACGCCAACCACGCCATCGACCAGGGTGTGGGGCGCGCGTTGTGGTTCGTCGGCGGCACCGACCCGGAAGTGGTCGCGTCGTTAATCGGCAAGTTCGACGAAGAGCGCCGCAGCGACCTGTTCGCCGGTGCCGGGCTGGCAGCCACCTACGCGGGCGGCGCGGACGCGACCGAACTGCGCATGTTCCGGGACCTTGCCGGCCCGTATCAGCCCCAGCTCGCGCAGGGCGCGGCGTTCGCCGCCGAGGCTCGGTTGCGGGCCGGTCTGGTCGTGCCCCACACCGCCGTGGCCACTGAGGTTTTCTGCGGCACGAGCCCGGAAAAGGCCGCCCAGATCACCCGGGACACGCGCCCGGACCGGGTCACGACGGGCAAGCTGCCCGCCTTCGAGGTCTGGCGGCGCCGGGTCGCCGGAGAGTTCGTTTCACTGGGAAGGAGTTGAACCTATGAGCAGGCTCCGCAAGCAACTGCCTGGTCTGCTGGCGATAGTCGCGATCGTGGCCACGTTCCTGGTCGCCCGCCCGCCCGGGCCATCGGCCGCGGAAACCGCGTCGCTGGCAGGCGGCCACAAGTTCACCGCCATGTCGATCGAGCTGCCCAGCGGGTTCCGGCAGCAGGAGATCCGGAAGGTCAACAAGGACTACAAGCACATCGACGCCTGGATCTCGTCCGTCGGCGCCGCGATCGCGATGAACGACCTGGACGGCGACGGGCTGTCCAACGACCTGTGCATCACCGACCCGCGAATCGATCAGGTCGTGGTCAGCCCGGCCCCTGGCAAGTCGGCAGGCCGGTACTCGTCGTTCGCGCTGTCAACCGGGTCGCTCCCGATGAATCCGTATATCGCGCCGATGGGTTGCCTTCCCGGCGACTTCAACGAAGACGGCCGCACCGACCTGATGGTGTACTACTGGGGCCGCACCCCGATCCTGTTCCTGGCACGTGCGGACGCGGACGGCATCACACAGCGCACCTACGTTCCCACCGAGCTCGTGCCCGGCAAGAGCACCGGCACCTACGATGGTCCACAGTGGAACTCGAACGCGGTCGCGTACGACGACTTCGACGGTGACGGTCACTACGACATCCTGATCACGAACTACTTCCCGGACGGGCCGGTGCTCAACGACACCGTCAGCGGCGGGGTCGAGATGAACTACTCGATGTCGGACGCGCAGAACGGTGGACCGGATCACTTCTTCCTGTTCCGCGACGGCTCGGCCGGTGCCGCCCCGACCGCGTCGTTCCAGCAGGTCAGCGACGCCCTGCCGGAGAAGGTGTCCAAGGGCTGGGAACTGTCCGCTGGTGCCAACGACCTGGACGGCGACGGACTGCCCGAGTTGTATCTGGGCAACGACTTCGGCCCCGACCGGTTGCTGTACAACCAGTCCACGCCCGGCAAGCTGAAGTTCGCGATCGCCGAGGACACCCGGTCAGCCGTCCGGCCCAAGTCCAAGCAGATGGGCCTCGACTCGTTCAAGGGCATGGGCGTCGACTTCGGCGACCTGAACGGCGATGGCCTGTACGACATGTTCGTCAGCAACATCACCACCTCATGGGGTATCGAGGAGAGCAACTTCCACTACCTGTCCGACGCGGAGAACCAGGCCGATCTGGGTAACTCGCTCCGCGAGGGGCGCGCGCCGTTCAAGGACGACAGCGGGAAACTGGGCACCGCCTGGTCCGGCTGGGGCTGGGACGTCAAGCTCGCCGACTTCACCAACAGCGGGGAACTCGCCATCGCGCAGGCGACCGGTTTCGTGAAGGGCCAGGTCAACCGATGGCCGCAGCTTCAGGAGCTGGCTACGGCGAACGACCAGCTCCTGGCCAACCCGTTCTGGTGGCCCAATGTCACCAAGGGCGACGACATCGCCGGAAACCAGCGACTGCACCTGTTCGTCAAGAAGGAGGACGGAAGGTACGCCGACATCGCGGGCGCGCTGGGCATCGACGTGCCCGTGCCGACCCGTGGCGTGGCCACCGGCGACATCGACGGCGACGGCAAGCTGGACTTCGCGGTGGCCCGTCAGTGGGACCAGCCCGCCTTCTACTCCAACGAATCCACTGGCACGGGGTCGTTCATCGGCCTGCGGCTCACCCACGACGTGCCCTCCGCCGAAGGGCCGATGCCCGCTCCTGGTTCGGCGGTCGTCGGCGCCCAGGCCACCGTGACCACATCGGACGGACGGAAACACATCGCGAGGGTGGACGGCGGCAGTGGCCACTCGGGCAAGCGCAGCAACGAGATCCACATCGGACTCGGCCATCAGGTCGACGGCCCGGTCCAGGTGCAGCTCGAATGGCGCGATCGCACCGGGCAGCTACGCCAGCAGACCATGCAGCTGACGACGGGCTGGCACAACCTGCGGCTCGGCACCCAGGCCAAGGAGAAGTAACATGCCAGACACAGTGACGGCCGCTCAGGCCAAGGCGAACGGCGCGCCACGGCACGATCCGAAGGTCACCATCGCCCTGCGCAACTTCGCAATCTCCATCACGGTGTTCAACATCGTCGGATACACGCTGCTGGGTTTCGAACAGCCGTGGCTATGGCCGTTCATCGCACTGTTCACCGGATACACCACGGAGATCGTGCTGGAGTGGGTCGGCGCCAAGGTCGAGCGCCGGGCGCCGCGGTTCCTGGGCAACGGCAAGCGCGGAATGATCGAGTTCCTGTACCCCGCGCACATCACCAGCCTCGCGCTGAACATGTTGATCTACGTCAACGATCAGCTGTGGGCACTCATCTTCGGTGTGATCGTCGCGGTCGGTGCCAAGTGGATCCTGCGGGCCCCGGTGCGCGGCCGGTTGCGGCACTACATGAACCCGTCGAACTTCGGGATCACCGTGATCCTGCTGGTGTTCCCCTGGGCCAGTATCGCGCCGCCGTACCACTTCACCGAGCACATCAGCGGCTGGGTGGACTGGCTCATCCCGGCGATCATCATCGTCGGCGGTACGATGATCAACGGCAAGCTGACCGGCCGGATGCCACTGCTCCTCGGCTGGGTGAGCGTCTTCGCACTTCAGGCCATCGTGCGGGGCATCCTGTTCGACACGTCCATCTCCGCCGCACTGGGCATGATGACCGGCGTCGCGTTCATCCTGTTCACCAACTACATGATCACCGACCCGGGCACCACTCCGGCCAAGCCGGCCGCTCAGTTCCTGTTCGGCGGGGGCGTCGCGGCGATGTACGGGGTGCTCATGGTCGCGCACATCGCATACGGCATCTTCCTCGCGACCGCGCTCGTGTGCCTGATCCGCGGCATGTTCCTGTGGGGCCTGCACGTCACCAACAAGGCCAGGGAACAGCACGAACTCACGCTCCGGGCCGCGGGTGCCCTGCCCGACGCCGGGCAACTGCCCGCGCCCGCGACCAATGCGACCACCGGGGGCAACCACGACGACAAGGTTGTGCGGACATGACTGCCGACTTGGTGGCGGACCAAGCACACCGGACACCGCCAGGTCCGTCCCGTGCGAGGATGTTCAGCCTGCTGCGCAAGCTGGTAGGCGACCGGCTCGCCCTGATGTCGGAAGCCGCGGATCACGGTGACGCGGTGAAGGTGTCGATCGGTCCCAAGACGCTGTACGTGTTCAACCACCCCGACCATGCCAAGCACGTCCTGGCCGACAACAGCGCGAACTACCACAAGGGAATCGGGCTCAAGCAGGCCAAGCGTGTCCTCGGCGACGGCCTGCTGACCAGCGAGGGCGCGTTGTGGCGCGAGCAGCGGCGCGTCATCCAGCCAGTGTTCCAGCACAAGAGAGTCGCCGCGCAGGCCGCGGTCGTGGCCGACGAGGCGGCCAAACTGATCGGCAGGCTGCGTGCGCACGCCGGTGGCGATCCGGTCAACCTGCTGGACGAGATGACCGGGCTGACGCTCGGTGTGCTCGGCCGTTCCCTGCTCGAAACCGATCTCACGGCGTTCGACACGATCGGCCACTCCTTCGAAGCCGTCCAGGACCAGGCGATGTTCGAGATGGTCACGCTGGGCATGGTGCCGACGTGGTTACCGCTGCCCAAACAGGTGCGGTTCCGCAAGGCACGCGACCAGCTCAACCAGATCGTGGACCGGCTGGTGGCCGAGCACAGGTCCGTGACCGGTGAGGACGTGTTGTCCCGGTTGATCGCTTCGGCGAAAGCGGAAACCGATCCCCGTACCGGTGTCCGGCGGACGCGGGACGAGCTGATCACCCTGCTGCTGGCCGGGCACGAGACCACGGCCAGCACACTGGGCTGGACCTGCCACCTGCTGTCCCAGCATCCCGAAGCCGCCGAGCGGATCCGGGCCGAGGCAGTCGCCGTGCTCGGCGACCGGCAGCCGGAGTACGCGGACTTGCGGAAACTCACCTACACCACGATGGTCGTCCAGGAGGTCATGCGGCTCTACCCGCCGGTGTGGATTCTCCCGCGTGAAGCACAGGCGGCCGACACGGTCGGCGGGTACGAGGTCCCCGCCGGTTCGGACGTGCTGATCTGTCCGTACACCCTGCACCGGCATCCGGACTTCTGGGTCGATCCCGAGCGGTTCGATCCCGAGCGGTTCGCGGCGGCCGACACCGGCGACCGGCCGCGGTACGCGTACCTGCCGTTCGGCGCAGGGCCGAGGTTCTGTGTCGGCAGCAACCTCGGGATGATGGAGGCGGTGTTCGTGACCGCCATGCTCAGCCGTGAGCTGAAGCTGTCCACAGTAGCCGGATATGAGGTCGTCGCCGAGCCGATGCTGTCGCTGCGGATACGCGGCGGCCTGCCGATGACCGTCCGCACGGTGTCCGAGAAGGAGGACTGATGGCACACCTGAACACCGCCCGCACACTGACTCTCGAGGCGTTCGCCGACACCATCATCCCCGGTGAGAAACGATTCGACGACGACGTCGCGATAGCGGGCGCGGCACCGGGTCCCGGTGCTGTCGCCGCTGGTGCGATGGAGTTGCTCCAGACACCGGCCACCGGCGTCACGGCAGGTCTGGAACACTTGGCGGACGCACTGAACGGGCACGCCCAGGCATATGCCACAGAACTCGGCATCACACTGCGGCAGCCGGTACCTCCGTTCGTCGAACTGTCCTTCGCCGACCGGACCGCGCTCGTGCAGCGGCTGCTCACGCCGGGGCATCCAGAGAAGGAGGGGTGGGTTCTCCTGGCGCTGTTCAGCAACATGGCCTATGACAGCGCAGCGCACATGCACACCACCGACGCGATCGCCGCGGGGCACCCCGGCTTGCTGGCGATGGGATTCAGCAAGCCGGATGTCGATGGCCTGTGGCGGTTCCGCGAGCATTCCTACGGCAGGCCGCTGGCCAGGCGGCATCCGGACACGACCCCCTCAGGGAGCCCGGCATGATCGAATCAACCGATGTTCTCGTCATCGGCAGCGGCTTCGGAGGCGCGATCACTGCCTATCACCTGGCTGCCGGCGGCGCGAATGTGGTGGTTCTCGAACGCGGGCCATGGTTGGCAGGCGCCGACTTCGAACACGACTACCTGCTCGGTTCGTCCTATACCAGGGTGTTCGACTTCGTCGCGGGCGACGGCATGAGCGTGCTGTCGGGAAACTGCGTCGGCGGCGGCAGCGTCGTGTACTTCGCGGCGTTGCCGCGTGCGCCCCGGTTCGTGTTCGAGCGACAAGGCAGCATCGGCCGTCGGATGTGGCCGGCGTCGATCAGCCGGGAGACGCTAGATCCTTGGTACGACCGCGTTTCCGAGTCCCTCCAGGTCGAGCAGCAGACCTGGGACGACGTGAGCTACGCGGGCGGCCTGTGGGCGGCGGCGTGCGACCACGCCGGCCGGACCGCGAACCCCGTACCGGTCGGTATCGACCGCGCCAAGTGCACGAACTGCAACTGGATGATGGCGGGCTGCCGCTTCGACGCCAAACGGTCACTGTTGTTCAACTATCTGCCCGCGGCGTTGTCACACGGTGCGCAGATCCGGCCGTTGCACGAGGTGCAACGCATTTCCCGTACTGACACGGGCTACCGGGTGCACTACAACCTCGTGGACGAGGAGGACTACCGGATCCACCACGGCGGTGGCGAGATCGACGCGGCGATCGTGGTCCTCGCCGCGGGCGCGGGCGCCACCCCCGTCATCCTGCAACGGTCCGCCGAGCAACTCGGCCCGATGCCCGACGCTGTCGGTCGGTACTTCTCGGGGAACGGGGAACGGCTCAACACCGCGGTTGTCAACGAGCAACGGGTCCGTGAAGTCCTCGGGCTCAGCCGCGGCGATGGGCTGGCGTACGAGGCGAACCAGATCGGCAAGGGCCCGATGGTCGCCAACTGGGACCGGCTGGACGGCTCGCTGCCCGAGTACTCCCGCTTTTCCCTTGAGCAGCTGTACTTCCCGCCCGGCCTCGGCACGATCCTCGCACAGGCCGCCGACGCCACCGGCCCGACCTGGTTCGGCGTGGACAAGAAGGAAATGCTCGCACGGTGGAAATCGTGGTTGATCATCTTCCAGATGACGGAGGACGACAACGAGGGTGTTTTCGGCCCGCCCCCGCCCACTGGCAACGCGTATCGGATATCCCAGCAGATGCTGGGCAGGGGATCGTTGCGGTACGACCCGACGCCGAACACATTGCGTGGCTGGGCGGAGGCAGACGCCGAGGTCAAGGACATCCTCGAACGGGACGGCCTGGCGAAGGTCACTCCATGGACAAACGACGTCGTCGGCGCGTACACCGTGCACCCGCTGGCGTCGTGCCGGATCGGCGACGACCCGAAGACGTCCGCTTTGGACGACCGGCACGAGCTGCGTGGCCACCCGGGCATCTTCGTCACCGACGGCTCGGCCGTGCCCGGCGCGCTGACGGTGAACCCGGCTCTCACCATCTCGGCGCTGGCCGAGCGCGCCATTCCCGGGATTGTCGCGGCGGCCCGCGAACGCGGCGTCAATGTGGAGTATGACGGAACGTTGCCAGTCAGCAGCACCAAGACCGGAGCCTTGTCATGACCGCACATGTCCAGTCGCCCGGATTGACGGCCAGGCTCAACAGCACCAGTCACAGGGCAGGGTTGTACGTCTTCGGGTTCATCGTACTCGCGCACTGGGCCGAGCACATCGTCCAGGCCATCCAGGTGTTCGTACTCGACTGGCCGCGGCCGGAGGCGGGCGGTGTGCTGGGCCTGGTCTTCCCGTGGCTGGTCACGTCGGAATGGTTGCACTACAGCTACGCGATCGTGATGCTCATCGGCTTCTGGGTGCTGCGTCACGGATTCACCGGGCGCGCCAAGAAGTGGTGGAAAATCGCGTTGTGGATCCAGGTCTGGCATCACCTGGAGCATCTGCTGTTGCTGTTGCAGGCGTTGACCGGCTCCAACCTGATGGGCAACCCGGTTCCGACGAGCGTCGCCCAGCTGTTGTTCCCGCGGATCGAGCTTCACCTGTTCTACAACGCCATTGTGTTCGCTCCTATGGTTGTCGCGATGCTGTATCACATGAGGCCAAGCGCGAGTGAGCGGGCCGCCATGAAGTGCTCCTGCAAACGGCCGGCGTAAATCCTTGCCGTCGCTCATGCGGGCGTTCCTGGCGGATGCGAGCCGGACAGGCCGCTGCGGTATCCAGCTCACCGCAGCGGCCTTCCGCATCGATTGATGCGACGTCACGGCGTCGATGCTGAGCGCGTGACTTCCTGGGCGAGCTGCCGCAGTTCGGCGGTGCACATCATCAGTCTGCGGGCCGGAAGGTGCTGCACATAGTGTCGTGATCGACCTCAACACCGGTCGTGATCTGGGCGGCGTCGCCCGAGCGAAGGTCGAGCAGCCGCATGATCAGGCGTTGGCCGGGCAGGAGTTCCTTCACCATCGAGCACAGCTCCGAGGCGATGGCGGCGCCGTAGCGCTCGGCTTCGCCAATTCCTGCCCGCAGCGAGTCGATCGGGCTCAGGTTCGCGCCGAAGCAGACGAACTCCTCCCGGACGAAGAAACTGTCCACCTGCTCGACGCGCGGTGCGAGAGCGTTGGTCGACTGGATGTCCGTCGAGTCCGTGACGACCACGCAGATCGATTCGATGTCGTCGAAGGTGGCGGACGAGGGTTTCGCCGACCGCGGCGCGGGTCCGGCCGCACCGAGGACAACCGACTCACGATCCAGCCGGATGGTGACCTCAGGCCAACCCGGAACTAGGCCTGCACGGCGCCCGATGGCTAATTGAGGAGAGCCACTACCCGCACGCGTTCCAGGAACTGCGCGCTCGACCTCCAGCGGCTCCCGGGCGAACTGGAGCAGACGGACCGCCGTGGCGGTGCCGCCCAGGCCCGCTCCGACGATGACCACCCTGGGAAACCTGCCGTCGAATCGCACCTGTGTCACCCCTGTTCTGTCTCGCGCACCGCGTACGCAGGTAACAGTGCCGACCTGCCACGGATGTGCGACAGGGGGTCGTCATGGGGCCACCCTGGCACAACGGCCTGACAGTGCGCAGCCCGGAAGGTGTGTGCCGCCTGATCCCTGCCGCAGTCTTGGGCACACACCCATGGAGGAGCCGATGGCACACATCGATCTGGACGACACCCTGCCGGGATCAGAGGGCTGTTCAAGTTCCGTCCCGAGACGGCCGAGCCGCTGACCGCGCTGGCGGAGGTCCTGCTGCGGGAAGCCAACTCCCTGACCCGCGGCGAACGCGAGACGATCGCGACCGAAGTCTCCCGCGGCAACGGCTGCACGTTCTGCGCCAACTCGCACGGAGCCATCGCCGCGGTCGAACTGGGTGCTTCCGTGGACGACGCACCTCGATCGCCCGAGCTGACCACGCTACTCGGAATCACCCCACAGGTCCGGGAAAGCGGTTCCTCGGTCAGCGCGGATGCCGTCGCCGCCGCCAAGGCCGCCGAAGCGTCCGATGTCGAGATTCATGACACTGTGCTGATTGCCGGCGCCTATGTCCCGATCGCGGAAAACATTGTCAAGAACGGATACACCGCCGAGACACGGTGGCGGGGCAGCCGGGGGCTCGGCAGCAGCACGGTGGCTGCTGCCCGGCGGGATAGCTCGGCAGTGGAACGGTCCCGGATGGCCACGGCCATCACGGCGAGAGGAGTCGCATGCTGACAGCAGGAGCTTGTCTCCATGTCCTGTGGCCCAACAGCGACGAGCGCGACGCCATGCGGTGTTCGTACGCGCGATCGGCGGTGTGAGGGCGGTGGGCCATGACCATGTGGTGACTGTGCCGTTCAATATCGGACCGCTCTTGCTACGGGTCGCCGTGCTCGTGGCCGTATGCACAGTCACGGCGTTCGGAATGGTCAGAGCCTTCCTGCCGCAGTACGGACGCAGAGAAGCCGCGCTCGTCGCGGGCACGGCTTCCGCCGCCATCCTGCTGGAGCTCATGCTGGCGACCCGGGTCAGCTTGCCTTCCCAGGTCGTTGTTCTGTTGCTGTTCGCCACGGCGATGCCTGTCTGGCTGATCCTGGCTCGGGACAACGTCACACTCGTGCGCCTGCGAAACTCGGCACCGTGGGTGGCCTCGGTGACAGCCGTGGCCGCGCTCGGGGTGTTCGCCCACGCGTCGTTCACCTCGTCGGTGACCACGTCGCAGACCGGCGTTCTTGCGGCCCTCGCCGGGTTGTCATGGTTCGCCGCGTGCCGGGCGCCCAACATCGTGTCGCGAGTGCTGGTAGGTCTACTGGCTGTCGCCGCGCTCGGCGCGACCGCGCACCTAACCGTGTCGCGCATGGAACCTGCCGGCGGACAGGAGAACGTTGCCCATGACCGCCACGAGTGCCGCGCCTTCGATGTCGTCATCGTCCCGGAGCACGGCCGCCTCCAAGCCGGCGAGCCGGACACATGCCGCGACGTGAGGTTCCAGCAGATCGAGCAGATCGCCGCGGTCAAGATCGAGGATGGTCGTCACATAGGCGATGAGAGCCTGTCGCATCGCTGTGCAGCCGGCACGGTCAAGACCGTGCTCGGTCATCATCCGGCCGACATGGTCCCGCGCGGCCGCCCATGACTCCCTGTCCAGGCCGGGCGGTTCAGCTTCGGGATCCCGGCGGGACCTGCCACGAACACCGCGTGTTCCGCCGTCGACAATGGAGAGAATCCCCTTCACGTCGGCGATCGGTAGTCCGCCGAGGTCGGCGAGTGCGCTGATCAACCGCAGCCGCGGACATGACCGTGGTCGTACCATGCCCGGTTGACGCTCGTCCGGCGTCCGGGCGCGAGCATGCCTTCCCTGAGGTAATACTTGATCGTCGGGATCGGCACGCCGGTCGCCCTGGCCAGTTCCGACACCTTCATCGGTGCTCCCATCATCAACCGCAGCATCGCCGACCAGATGCGGCCGGGACAGTCGCGATCGTGCTGTCCTGCCGGCTCCGCCACGCACGGCGGGAAAAGACCGCGGCCGTGACTTGCTGGAACCTGGTGACCGCGGATCTGCGCAGCGACGGTCGACGAAATGCCCGGCGGAGGTGCTCACTCCGTAGCATTCCGAGAAATCTTGTTAGTCCCGGTCGATGCGATCGACGAATCTTGCCCGACAGGAACTTCGGCCTTTGCGTCAACATCGACTCGATGGCCGAGATGAATGCGGGGAACCGTAGGGGCGTCTCCGACGCTCGTCGACCACGCGTGCACACGTCTTCTACATGAACGACCTGGCCGCAGGTTCCTGCACGACCACGCGCGCGGCCGGGAGGCGGTCCGGCTCGCGTTGAGCACCGGCCTGCTGACCGACGTCCAGGTGCCGGCCCTGGAGTTTCCGCTGGTAGGCGTGGTACCACAGGGCAGGCTGACCCTCCACGGCCGCGAGCTCAGGACGTCGGCCCGACCAGGTCCGGTCACACTCGAGACCACGGAGCTTCTCCTCGCCTTCCTTCTCGCCAGGCAACGCGTTCAACAGCCGGCCATAAAAATACGGAGCGTGATCGCCGCCTACCGGAGCGCCTTGTGCCCCCAAATCGCCCCTGGTAGTCTCGTAAAGGGTTTACGGCGAGAGGGGGGCAGGTCGACGGGCCACCACTGGTGGCCTATAGCGAAACAGTCACGGGTACCACCGCCGGGCGTACGGCGAACAGAGTATCAACGTTCGCCCAGAACCGGCAGACGATAATCAGGCTCGCTTCTAGGTTATTTCTGACGGCTGGGGTTCAGCTCGCGCACAGTCCTCACGCCGAGCTGTGCGGGGATGCTGGGGAGAGCTGATGGGCATTATCGAGGAAGCCTTGGTCCGGGTCGTCGAGTCCATGCGGAACAATCTCAGCGACCAGTTGACGATCGACGACATGGCCAGAACCGCCATGCTCAGCAAGTTCCACTTCTCGCGGGTCTTCCAGCGGGTCACCGGCCTGTCACCAGGGCGTTTCCTCTCGGCGGTGCGGCTACAGGAGGCCAAGCGGCTGCTGATCACCACCGACCTGAGCGTGACCGAGATCAGCCATCAGGTCGGCTACGCCAGCGTCGGCACGTTCAGTTCGCGCTTCCGCAGCAGCGTCGGCGTCTCGCCGAGCATGTTCCGGCAAATGGGCGGTTTCACCGAACAGTTGTGCCCGGACCAGCGATCCACTGACACGGACAAGTACGCCACCGCTCACGGCCATGTCCGGGCACCGGAGAACGAGCGCCCCGGCCTGATATTCGCCGGTTTGTTCCGGGATCGGCTTCCGCACGGAAGGCCGGTTCGGTGCACCATTCTTCGCAGGCCCGGCCGATACACCCTTGAGCACGTCCCGCCGGGTGAATGGTATTTACTCACACATTCCGTCGCGGCCGATCGAAACGAAGTACTGCGGCCGTACGACACCGAACCCGGACTGTTCGTCGGCTCGACCGGGCCGATCACCGTAAAACCAGGGCAATCGGTCACGCTTCCCGATATCCGACTGCGCCCGGCCCGCTCCCTTGATCCGCCGGTATTGCTCGCTCTTGTCGATCTGCGCACCAACGCACTTCACGACCGAATGGGTTGAAACACAGTGGAGCGGCCCCTGACCTGACAGCGGGCCTGGGGCCTCCGGCCGGGCGGGCGGAATGCACCGTCATCGGCAGCCCGTAGGAATTCGCAGCGACAACATCGGTTCAGCGGCCACCTGATGGCCAGGCTCTCGCACAGCCGCGGATCAGCACACCACGGCATCCCCGCCAGTGTGGACACTGGCGGGCAAAGCCGGATCTCCCCAGGGAGAACCGTTGCGGTGTAACTGCTCCTAACAGAATCGCTGGACGTGTCGGTAGCAGATGATGCAGGTAGCGAGGCCGAGGAAGGCTTCGTAGATGTCGTCGCGGCGTTCCCAGCGGATGCGCAGGCGTTTCATGCCGTGGTACCAGGCGATCGTGCGCTCTACCACCCACCTGACAGTGCCCAGTCCGGAGCCGTGGGGTTGACCTCGACGGGCGATCCGCGTGCCGATTCCCCTGGCGCGCGGGCGCCTGCGGTACTTGTCGTGGTCGTAGGCCCGGTCGGCGTAGACCGTCTTCGGACGACGGCGGGGCCGTCCGCGCCGGCCGCGCACGTGGGGCACCGCGTCCAGCAGCGGTTCCAGACCGATGACGTCGTTGCGGTTGCCGCCGGTGAGGATCACCGCGAGCGGGATACCGCCGCCGTCGGTCAGGACGTGGTGCTTGGAGCCCGGTCGGGCGCGGTCGACCGGGCTCGGGCCGCTTTGGGCCACGACGCGCCGCGCGGACATGCGAGGAGTCGACCACCGCCCGGTCCCAGGCCAACGCGCCGGCGGAGTGCAACTCGGCCAAGCGGCGCCAACAGGTCATGCCCGAGCCGGGGCCCAGCTCCTGCGGCAGGAACTCCCACTGAGCAGCACGATCAGCCGGCGGCGACGGGGAAAGTGACCATTGACAAACGTGGACGTGGCCGCCGTCCCGATGTCGGGAGGGGCCTGCAACAGGGTGATCGGCCTTTCGCCATCGGCGTTCTCCTGACCAGATCTGCGGCCACCCACTGTCCACACAGGACAGAACAGCGCCGGCCGGAACAGTTCCTTGCAGAATAACCCGCCACAGGTCATCGCCGGAGGCCTCGAGGCGAGGGCGCACCAACGGAGGCACTCGTGGAACGCGCAAGTGCGTGGCACGGGACCGGTGCCCCCTGGCGGGCGAGCGTGGCGGGCTATCGGATTCGGAGCGGTCACCGACCTGCGGCTGCGCGGGCGGACAAGAGCAGCCGGTGACCCTGATCGACGCGACGGCAAGCCACGACGAGGCCGACCTGATCGAGACATTGGTACTGCCACTGCCGATCCGCGTGCTGACCGGCATGCTCGGAGTGCCCGGCGAGGACAGGCGCACCGAGCACGAGCTGACCTCGATGGTGTGCCTGCTGCCGATCACCGGCCACGAGGCGACCGTGACACTCATCGGCACGCTGGTCACCCATCCGGAGCAGCTCGCCCGGTCGCGGCCCGACGAGACCGAGGAGTTCGAACTGGCCGGTGTGAACATCCCGGCAAACCCGTCGTGATCGTGTCCCGGCCGGCCACCCATCGCGAGCCGGAGAGGTTCAGTGGCCCCGCGGTGTTCACCCCGGACCACGCCGACAACCTCCAAGTGGCCTTCGGGCACGCGATCCACCACTGCCGCGGCACGCCGCCTGCCCGCCTGGACGGCCGGATCGCGATCGGTGCGCCGCCTGCCGGATTCCCGTGGCCGCGGCTCGAGGTACCCGCCGGGAACCGGACTGGCGGGGCAGCCTGGTGACGCACGGTCTCGCGGCGCTCCCCGTCCGGCCGGCCTGATCCGCCGACGGCGTTCCGCTCGTTCCGGCCCGGCCGGATGGATCGGTCCGGGTCGCGGAAGATCGCCGTGCCGTACCGGGCAGAACGGCGACATTTCCAGACAACGGCCGAATGGCCCGAGGTTCGTTATCCGCAACAGCCTTCCCGACCTGCGAGGAAAATGTGCCGATAATCCGGTTTCGATTGCACGGTATAACCGCGGAATTACCGCGCGATACGCCGCTGTTCGGCCTGATACTCCAGCCGTAGATCGTGATCTTCATGGTTCTCGGTCGGATTGCCGCTGGTAGCGAGCTTGCCGAGCGCGGTCGTCGGCGCCAGCGTGACCAGCGCGGGCAAACGTTGATGTCTCGGGTAGGCTGAATGACCAGTTGTGCGAACAGGTGCCGGATTTCGTTGAGCGTCAAGGGAACCAGCCCGGCTGGTGGACTTGTCCAGCGGTACCAGGACGTCCACGTGCGGCACTGATGCTCGTCCAGTCCGGTCTGGCCTTTGCTGGTTTGAAAGGACTCCTCGATGGTCCATCGGCGGCTGGCCACCCGTACCAGCGTGGCCAGCGGCACCCGTGCGGGTGCGTAGCAGCGGTAGTAGGCCCGTTCGCCGGTGCGGCGATAGCGCCGCACCAGCAGCCACCGCGACCCGGCGAGCTCGTCCTCGCCGCTGGCCAGGCTGATCCAGGCCCAGTCGTTGAACCGGTGCCCTTTCGCGCCTGTCCCCGCGGACAGACGCTGCCAGACGTGTTCCGGCAGCCGCGCAACCAACTCGTCGGCCCGGTAACTGCCGGTGGCAGTACTGACACGGTGATCGCAGGCCACCGCCAGGACATACCCGACCTGCCGCTGCTCCAACACCGCCCGCAGCGTCGGGTTGCCGCCGTAGACCTCGTCCGCGGTCACCCATTCCGCGGGCACGACACCGTCCAGGGCGCGCACGATCATGCGCGCGGCCAACTCCGGTTTCGTCGCGAACCCCGCGTCGGCTGGAACCCCGCCGCCGCGCACCGGCCCGGATCACCGGTCCATGAGCGCGGCAGATACAACTCCCTGTCGACGAGTGTGTGCCCCACCGCGGTGGTGTAGGTCAAAACACTCCGACCTGGCTGTTCTCGATCCGCCCCGCGGTGCCGGTGTACTGCCGCTGCACCCCGACCATGCACATCCCCGGTCTCGTCCACCACCCGCATCGCCCCGCGGTCACCGAGATGATCCACTGCGGCTTCCCGCACGTCGTCCCGCACCGCATCGGCATCCCGCACCGCCCGCGACAGCAGGTCCTGCATCCCATCCGGCGTCCTCACCGGCATGCTCAGCGATCGTCCAGCAGTTCTTGCGCGGCAGATCAGCCGGCAGCCCTTCCACGAACGCCCTGGCCCGCCGACGCGGTTCCACCCGCCGGAACCGCTTCGCCACCCGCGCCATCAGCCCGTCGAAGACGTCCCGTCAGCCGGACGGGTCCACCTCGGCAGGGTCTACGATGACCTCCGCGGCCACCACGCGATCTCGGTTTGTCCACCCGACAACTCATGATCAACTGGCGGCCGCACCCGTCTCCCGGCATCCCTCACCGGCCAAGACCCCGAAGTCCGGTTGGAGTACTAATCCCCGATAGCAACCTCGGAGATGCAGGGGGCCTGCCCTGCGTGTGATGCTGACACGCGACGGAAACGCCGGTTCTCCGGCGACGAAGGCAGGGCCTGCTTGACCATTCGGTTCGCGCGTGTCCTCAGGGGGAACGACGACACACCCCGGACGAATCGACCGACGCCACCGTTATATCAGTATTGGTATGACGGTGCCACAAACATGGGGGAAAGTCTATGCTTCCAGCCATTCATCAGACGATTTCGTCGATGCATGAGCGGTATTCCGAGCCGATTACGCTGAAGAATCTGGCCGCCGAGGTTTTCGTCAGCCCCTTCCATTTCTCCCGGACGTTCTCCAAGATCACCGGGGTCACCCCTGGCCGGTACCTGACGGCGGTGCGGATCTTCGAGGCCAAGCGGCTGCTGCTGACCACGTCGCTGACCATCTCCAACATCGTGTGCAGCGTGGGCTACAGCAGCGTCGGCACGTTCACCAGCCGGTTCACCCGGTCGGTCGGCATGACACCGACCCAGTACCGGGCGCCGGAGGTGCGGGACCTGCTGGTCGCCGTCTCGCCGCAGTTCCAGCGGATGCCGTCGCTGGAGCTGTTGCAGGAAGCGGGCGGTGGCCTGATCCCGGCACAGCGCGCAGGCGGCTCGATCGCCGGGAAGATCCAGATGCCGGCCGAGTTCGGCCCCGGCAACGTCCTGCTGGGCGTGTTCGCCGACCCGATCCCGCAGCGCGGCCCGGTGGCTTTCACGCACGTGGCAGCCGACTCCTGGGCAACGGAGGCGTTCATCGGCAACGTCCCGGCGGGCCGCTGGGTGGTCATCGCGATCGCCGAGCACCCGGCGGCCACGACTCCCGAGGAGCGGTTCTCGATCGGCGCCACCCGCGGTCCGATCACGATCAAGGAGGGCGAGGTCACCGGGCTCACGGTCCAGATGCGCCGGATGCGGCCGATCGACCCTCCGCTCGCGATCAGCCTTGGCGACGCGAACACCCCGGTCCGGCTCTCGCCCCCGGCTCCGGGAATCGCTGCCGGAGACCGGCTCCTGCGCTGCTGACCGGCACGTGGTCTGGGTGCGCGCGTCAGCACAGCGTCCGTGCTCGCGCAATTCTTCACTCGACGACCCCGGAGCTCAGCAGATCCATTCCGTGCGCCGGGGCGGCTTCAACGGACTCGCGCCCGGATCGCAACTCCCGAAATGTGGGCGGCATTCCACGCGACCGCAGAGCAAGCGCAGGATTTCATGACTCCGTGTGTTCTGGCGGGCTTGCCGACCATCGGCGTGCCGGGAAGCGCGATTGTCGCAATGGCAGGTTGTCGCACAGTTCCCTGTCCGAGTAAAACAGAAGTTACCTGCCCGCGATCCGCTAACGCACTGTGAAACCCCGAACGCCTTCCACCCTTGAGAAAAGGACAGGCCGATGACGTCAGCGCTCGCCGTGATCTCCGATCTGAAAGCCGACAGCGACCAGCTCGATCGGCTGCTGTCGACTACGGACCCGGCAGTGTGGTCGACTCCGACGCCCGCACCAGGGTGGACGGTCGCCCACCAGATCGCGCACCTGACCGCGACGTTCCGCATGGCCGGGCTCGCGGCCGCCGATCCCGCCGTGTTCCAGAAGATCGCGGCCACGGCCGGGGAGGACTTCGACGCGGCTGTGGACGCCGCCATGGCGCCCTACCTGGCCCTGTCCCCTGATCAGCTTCTGCCCCGCTGGAGGGCCGAGCTCACCGACGCCTGTGACGCGCTCGCCGCCGTCCCGCCAGGCGAGGTCGTTCCATGGCTGGTGAACCCGCTGCCTCCCGCCGTGCTGGCGAGCGCGGGCATGATGGAGCTTTTCGCGCACGGCCAAGACGTCGCGGACGGCCTCGGAGTCCAGGTCGAGCGGACCGATCGCGTCCGGCACATCGTCGCCTTCGCGGTCCGAACGTGGGAATTCGGCTACGCGGCAAGGGGTCTCACACCGCCACAGACGGAGTTCCGGTTCGAGCTGACCGCGCCGTCCGGCACCGAGTGGACGTTCGGCCCGGACGACGCCGAGAACCGGATCTCCGGTCCGGCCGTGGACTTCTGCCTGCTGGTGTGCAGGCGGCGACACCACGAGGACCTGGCGGTCGAGGCGGTCGGCGATCTGGCTGCACACTGGCTGACCATCGCGCAGGCCTACCGCGGACCGGCAGGCAAGGGGCGCGAGCCCGGCCAGTTCGCCGCGGCTGGAAACCGATGATCCGGTGAGGGCCGGGCCGTGGCGGGCATTGCTGGTCCTGTGCTTGGCGAACTACCTCGTCCTGCTGGACACGACCATCGTCAACACCGCCGCACCGGACATCATGGCCGGCCTCGATTCCGGTCTGGACGAAGTGCTGTGGATCATCAACGCCTACTTGATCACGTTCGCGGCACTCCTTGTCCTTTTCGGACGTTTGGGCGATCGGGTCGGGCCGCGCAAGTTGTTCGTCGGCGGCCTCGTCCTGTTCGTGCTCACGTCGGCGCTCTGCGCGCTGGCTCCGAACGCCGGCTGGCTGATCGCGGCGCGGGCGGGTCAAGGCGTCGGCGCGGCGATGCTGGTTCCACAGTCCCTGGCGTTGATCTCGATCATCTTCCCGCCACGGCAACGCGGCGCGGCGTTCGGCGTTTTCACGGCGGTCGGCGGCGTCGCGGCCGTCAGTGGCCCTGTCCTCGGCGGCTTGCTGATCACTGAGTTCGGTTGGCGGTCGGTGTTCCTGCTCAACCTTCCCGTCGGGCTTGCCGGGGCCGTTCTGGCGTTGTGGTACGTACCCGAAGTCCGCAACCGGGTCCGTTCTCGGTTCGACCCGATGGGCGCGGCGCTGATCACGCTCGGCCTGTTGGTTCTCGTCTACGCACTTGTGGAGTCGGGGTCCACGTGGCTCTACGCGGCGTCCGGCCTGCTGGTGGCGACCTTTCTGTTGTGGGAGCGACGCCACCCCGAACCTCTGGTCCCGCTGGACCTCTATCAGGACCGGCACTACCGCGTCGCCACGGCGATCACGCTTGTCCTGTCGTTCTCGCTGGCCGGGTTCCTCCTCGCCTACGTCGTGTACACACAGGACACACTGGGCATGAACCCGTTGATGTCGGGTGTTTCCGCGCTGCCGTGGACAGTGGCCCTCAGCGCGGTCGCGCCCCTGGCCGGGCGGTTCGCCGACCGGATCGGCGGCCGGTTTCTCATTGGTGCCGGGTTGGTGGCGTTCGGCGTCGGCATCGTCGGCTTCGCTTCGTCGTTCGTGTGGCCGCTGATCGCGATCGGCGTCGGACAAGGACTGGCTATCGCGCCGACCACCACCGAAGCGCTACGTCACATCCACGTGGACGACGCCGGCGCGGCCTCTGGCGTGCTCAACACCGCACGGCAGGTCGGTGCTGCCATCGGTGCCGCGGTGAGCGGCGTACTCCTGGAGTCGTTCTCCCACGACGCCGCGCTGGTCGTTCTCGCCGTACCGGTGCTGGCAGCCGCGCTACTCACCTTGTTCCTGTCAGCATCCGCCCCCGGCGCGGCACCCGCCCAGCTGGCCAGCACAGTGCCGAAGTAGCCCGAGCTGGCCGGATCCGTGCTTCCCCCGGAGTGCGCATCGCGATCCGGCCGAACCGATGAGTTTCGTGCCGGGCTATGGTCGATACTGCCGGATCCACCGACAGCGGCAGGAAGCACATGGAGGCAGTGATGAGCGACGACGACTCCCAGCAGGAGCGGACGGGCGAGCAGGGCACGCGGGCGAGCGGTCCCCGGGTGTTAGTGGCGGGCGCGAGCATCGCGGGACCCGCGCTCGCCCACTGGCTGCACCGGTGGGGAGCCGAGGTGACCGTGGTGGAGCGGGCCCCCGAGCTGCGTCCCGGCGGGCAGGCGGTGGACGCGCGCGGGGTCGCCAAGGAGGTCATCGAGCGCATGGGCCTGGACGCGACGGTCCGCGCGGTGTGCACCGACACCGCCGGCGCGCACACCGTGGACGCGGACGGGCAGGTGCTGGAGACCTTCCATGCCGAGGACGACGGCGGCGACGGGTTCATCGCGGACATCGAGATCCTGCGCGGGGACCTGTCCCGGGTGCTCTACGACGACACCCGCGACGACGTCGAGTACGTCTTCGGCGACCGGATCGCGGAGCTCACCCAGGACGCGGACGGGGTCGACGTGGTCTTCGCGAGCGGCGACCGGCGGCGCTTCGACCTGGTGGTCGGGGCCGACGGGCCGCACTCGGCGCTGCGGGAGCTGGTCTTCGGGCCGCATGAGCGGTTCCTCCGCCACCTCGGGCACGTGCTGGCCTTCTACAGCGTGCCCAACGAGTTCGGGCTGGACCGCTGGCTGCTCGAGTACCAGGACCAGGGCTCCGGGCGCTCGGCGCTCCTGCGGCCCATCCAGGACGCCACCCGGGCGATGACCATGTTCTACTTCGCCTCCGCCGACTTCGACGTCGACCACCTTGACGTCGAGGCACAGAAGCGCCTGCTGCGTGAGCGGATGGCGGGCCTGGGCTGGTTGACCCCGAAGATCCTCGCGCACCTGGACGACACCCCGGACTTCTACCTCGACCAGGTCGCCCAGGTGGTGATGGACCGCTGGTCGAGCGGACGGGTGGGGCTGCTCGGGGACGCGGCGTTCAGCTCGTCGCCGATGTCCGGGCAGGGCACCGGGCTGGCCCTGGTCGGTGCCTACGTGCTGGCCGGAGAGCTGGCCGCCGCCGGATGGGACCCGGACGCCGGGTTCGCCCGCTACGAGGCGCGAATGCGCCCGTTCGTCGAGGCCAACCAGGAGATCGGCCGGTTGAACGCCCGCAGCCGCGACATCCCCGGGCCGGACGCCGAGCCGGGCCCCGATTTCACCGGCGAATGGTTCATGGAGCTGGTCGGGCGTGCGATCAACGGCATCGAGCTGCCCGACTACGCGGGCGTGCCGGACTCCGCGGCCCCGGCCGGATCGCCGATCGGCAGCGGGAGCAAGAGCCCGTGATGGTGGTGGCCGGGCCTCGCCCGTGAGCGGAGCAGTTCAGGAGATGTGTTCCGCCGCGGGGGTCCGAGACCATTCCTGCGGCGGACCTCCCCGACAGCGACTGCCGCGTAGGTCGTGCTTCACGCGCCATGGAGATTCGCGAGCCACAGAGGAAGCGAGTTCACATGTACCTCAGCCCTGCGGAACTCCCGGACGAGATGACGACTGGGCCCGGCGAGGCGGACGGCACCATGGCGACTGCCGGAACGGATGGCGGCAAATGACCACCGAACAGCAAGTTCCGAGCATCAGTGACGGAACGACCCGCCGTCCACTCTCGGTCAGCGAGGAATTCCTGTACGCCTTCGACCGGGGCGATGATGTCGGCGTCTTCGGCCCGAGGATGATCGTCTCGGCCGGTTGGCGCGTTCACGGGCGGTTGGACATGGCGAACGTGCACCTCGCGCTGGACGATGTCGTCGCGCGGCACGAGGTGCTCCGTACCACCATCATCAGGGACGCTGACGCTCCTCATGCCTGCGTCCACCCGCCGGGTCCGGTGCCCCTCACGGTTGTCGACCTTCAGTCGCCAGCGGAGCAGGCCGACCGCGGGCACCGGGCGCACGAGTTCCTCAACGAGGTCGACCGGAACGGCAGGCTCGCCGCCACGGAAACGCCGTTGCTGCGAGCCACGCTGGGACGGTTCGACGACGATGACGCGGTGCTCGTGCTGGTCGCCAACCACTTGGTCAGTGACGGCTGGTCGATGCATGTGATCATGCGCGACTTCGCCATCTGCTACGCGACCCGGCGCGGGCTGCCCGCACCCGAGCTGCCGGTCATGCGCCAGTACCGCGAGTACGCCGACTGGCAGCGGCAGGTCGGCCGCACCAAACGCGCGGCGATCGCGCGCGAGTACTGGCAGTCCGCGCTGGCGGGCGGGCACATGCTCACCCTTCCCACCGACCGGCCCCGGCGCCCGGACGTCCCGCCGGTCTACTCGGTGTACCGGTTCATGATCGACCGGGAGCTGGCCGGCGCCAGCGCTTCGCTGGCCAGGTCGCTGAACAGCTCGTCGTTCATGGTTCTTTATGCCTGTTTCACCCTGTTGCTGCACCGCAGGACGGGCGTGCGTGACATCGTCTCGCCGATCATCACGTCCGGGCGTACCGATCCAGGTTTCGACCACACAGTGGGAGCGTTGTTCAACTTCCTGCCGATCCGGACCGACCTGTCCGGTTGTGCGACCTTCGCCGACCTGGTGCACCGGACCCGGGCCGCGTTGCTCGAGGCGTACTCCTACGAGCTGCCGTTCAACGAGATCATCGGTCAGTCCGAAGTGGAGATGATGCGCGGTCCGACCGTGGACGCCGACAGCGTCGTCACCACGTTCCAGCTCTCCCAGTTCCCTCCGGAACCGGCGGCGGAGGGCGTCGGCGACATCCGCTACACGGCACTGCGGCGGAGCCTGGTCTCGTCCGTCGACACCTCCGAGCTCCCGGACGGCAGCCTCTGGGACTTGGACCTCGACCAGGCCGGGAACGTGGCGGGCCTGGTGAAGTTCAACAGCCTTGATTTCGATCAGTCGACCATCGTCGCGATGGTCGACGAGTACCGGGAGTTGCTGCGCGCCGCGCTCAAGGCCCCGGATTCAGCGTTGCCGGGCAGGACCGGTGGGCAGTAGACGGCACCCCCTGACCCTGGACACCCGCACCAGAACCCGGGCCGCCTCGCGGCCCGGGTTCCTTCTTACGGCCATCTCCCACGCTGATTGATTTCTTACAAGAACGGCTGCTCACCGCACGCTAGGGTCGGCGCACCCACTCCAAGCAAGCAGCAGAGGAGAAGCCCGTGGGCAAGGTGGTCATGTACAGCTCGGTGTCAGTGGACGGCTTCGTCGCCGACGACAACGACCAGCCCGGGCCGCTGTTCGACTGGCTGTCCAACGGCGAGTTCTCACTGGACGACACCGGCGCGGTCAAAGTCTCACAAACCTCCTACGACTACACCCGCGCCTACTGGGACCAGATCGGCGTCACCATCGTCGGCCGCCACGTCTTCGACATGACCGACGGCTGGGACGGCAAACCCCCCGGCGGAATGGACCACGTCGTCGTCGTCACCCACCGCCCCCAGCCCGACGGCTGGGACCCCGAAGCACCATTCCACTTCATCAACGGCATCGAAGCAGCCGTCGCCACAGCACAACAACTCGCCGGAGACCGCCTCGTCGAAGTCGCCGCAGGCAACGTCGGCGGCCAGATACTCGCCGCCGGCCTCGTCGACGAAGTACGCATGGACGTCGTCCCCGTCGTGTTCGGAACCGGCAAACGCTACTTCGGCACAGTCAACGCGCAACACCTCCTGGAAGACCCCGACGTCACCATCCAAGGCAACCGCGTCCTCCACCTGCGCTACCAAGTACGCCGCTGACCGAAACCGGCACGCTGTCGGGCCCGCGCACGATACGGCCTCCGGCCGCGTCGTGCGCGGGCCGGAGGCCATGTCTCCTGGCCGGTCTGAAATCGTGACCGGACGAGGGTTCGAACGCCCACATCGTGCTTGTCAGGCGACGGCGGTCTTACGCACCACTGTCGGGCAGGGCGAGCCACCAGGGGTTGTCGCGGGCCCATGCGATGGTCTGGGCGAGCCCGTCTTTGAGGGTGGTGGTGGGTCTCCAGCCGAGAAGCGCGCGGGCTTTGGAGTTGTCCGGGATGCGGCGGCTGAGGTCCTCATAGGACTGCCCGAGTGTGGCTTGGGTGTCGACGTACGTGATCGGAACTTGCTGGGGCCCGGCGAGCTCGGCGATGAGCCTGACCGTGTCACCGATGGTGGTCTCGGTCATGCTTCCGACATTGAACGCCTCGCCGACGGCGGCGGGGTGGTCGGCGGCGAGCAGGGTCGCGCTGATGGCGTCCTGGACGAAGGTGAAGCTCCGAGTCTGCTTGCCTGTGTCGTAGACGATCAGCGGGCGCCCGTTCAGCGCCCGATGAACCGAGCGGCTGACGAGGAAGCCTGGGCGTTGACCGCCGCCGTACACGTTGAAGTAACGGACAATGGTCGCTTGCAAGCGGCGTTGTCGCACGAACCCGAACGTGATGTGCTCGGCGAGGGCCTTGCTGGAGGAATAGGCCCAGCGGTCCGCGGCGGTGGAGCCGAGCACGCGGTCGTCGTCCTCGCGCCAGGGCACGGATGGGTTCTTGCCGAACACCTCGCTGGTGCTTGTCACCACGACCTTGGCGCCGACCTCACTGGCCAGGTCGAGCACGTTACGGGTGCCGGTGACGTTGACGTCGATGACTTCCAGCGGCCGCGCGAGGTACTGGTCGACGCCGACCACGGCGGCAAGGTGGAACACCATGTCCACGCCCTTGGTGATGGCACGCCGCAGCGCGGCGGCGTCCAGGACGTCACCTTGGATGTAGCGGGCATGCTGAAGGGCGATTTTCTGGTGTGGTGGCGACGACGTCCCGTCGAAGACGGTCACCTCGTCGCCTCGGGCAATCAGCCGCTCCACAAGGTGACTGCCGATGAAGCCGCCGCCACCGGTGACCACGACCCGGGACGCGCTCATCGCCCGACGCCCCGATAGTGGTAGCCCAGCGCCCGCAGCGAGGCGATCGTCTCGCGGGAGTAGTACGCCCGGCCGTCCAGGATCAGACATCCCGGCGCCACCGGCAGCGCCGCGAAATCGAGATCCTCGAATTCCCGGTGCAACGCCAGTACCGCGACACAGTCCGCCCCCGCCACCGCATCATGTACGCTCGCCGCCTGCGCCCGGCCGAACAACTTGCGTGCTTCGCCCGCGTCCACCAACGGGTCGTAGATGCTTACCTCGGCACACGCGCCTGCCAGTGATGCCACCGCCCCTACGGTCGGCGTGGCCCGCAGGTCCCCGGTGTTGTTCTTGAACGCCAACCCCAGCACGGCCACCTTCGACGTGGCCGGGTCCTTGCCGAGCTTGGTCAACTCGTCGATGGCCAGCTGCGCGGTGTACTCCGGCATGCTGGCGTTGACCTGCCTGCCCGCGGGCGCGGTCAGGATCTCCAGCCCCCGCTCCCGCGCCGAGTGCCACACCATCCACGGATCCTTGGTCAGGCACGCCCCGCCCACGCCCACGCTCGGCAAGAGGATGTTCACCTTGCCCTTGCCCTTGGGGATCGAGTTCGCGGCGGTGATCACATCCAGCACGTCCACATCGAACAACGCCGAGAACTTGGCCAGCTCGTTGCCCAGCGCGATGTTCAGGTCAATCCACCAGTTGTCAGCCAGTTTCACGATCTCCGCGGCCTCCAACGTGTCCATCAGAATGACCTCGACCCCCAGTGACGCACGCCAGAACTCCGCCGCGTCCCGCGCACTGCCGTCGTCCAGACCGCCGACCACGATCGGGAACGACCGCAACTCGGCCAAGGCCGCGCCCTCCGCCAGTCGTTCCGGAGTGAACGCCAGGCCGAAATCGACCCCACCGACGAGCCCGCCACCTTGCAACAACGGCAACACCAGACCCCGAGTGGTCCCCGGCGGCACGGTGCTCTTCAACACCAGCAACTGGCCTGGGCGAATATGGTTGCTCAACTCCGAACACGCACCGTGCAGCTGTTCATCGGCGAGCGAACCATCCTCGCGGACCGGCGTACCCACCGTAATCAGCACCACGTCGACGTCCCTCACCAGGGCATAGTCAGTCGTAGCCCGCAACCGGCCGGCAGCCACTCCATCGGCCACCAGTTCGGCGAGCCCTTCCTCCTCCAGCCGGCAATGACCGGTGTTGAATTCCTCGACAAGGCGCGGATTCGTATCCACACCGACCACATCCAAACCACGAGCAGCCAAGTCCGCGGCGAAACACGAACCGACGTAGCCCAGGCCAATTACCGCTACCCGGAGATCTCGGCCTTCGGACAGAAGGGGCATCCGCGCTCCACTCCCGCCAGGCACCTCCCCGCGATCTCCAGCCTTGACACCCACGGCGATCATCTCCTCGGTTCCGATCCAGAACAGGCCCTGGTATGCGACAGAAGCAGAATCGAACAGCCATTCTCAGAACGGGCCTCGGCACCCCTTGGTTCGGGTGAAACCGCACCCTCGCACGATCCGGTGCACAGCCGAAACTTGTCCACACCACCTCTTACCTGGCATCGTCACAGTCGGCCGGATGGTCCCGCATCTCCTGGATTGCGTGCCGGAAAAGCTGTCGAAATCCCGTTCGAACACCGCAACCCAGGAGATGTCACACCGGCCCGAATGACAGATGATGCGATTGCTGGATCGGGAGAAATTGCTCGGCTGCATGTGGAATCGAACCGGAACATCGTCACGAAGGTGATGTCATGAAGGCAGCTGTTATTCCGGAGATCAACGCTTCGTGGGAGCTCCGTGAAGTCCCGACGCCGCGGCCGGGCCCTGGCGACGTGCTGATCAGAGTGCGGGCGTGCGGGGTCTGCGTGAACGACGTGTGGGCGACCAGGGGTGTCATCGGATTCCCCGCGATCACCCCCGCCATCACTGGGCACGAGCCGGTGGGTGAGGTTGTCGAGCTCGGTCCCGGGGTCACCTCCCGCAGGGTCGGCGACCGGGTGGGCACCACCTGGGTTCGAGGGACTTGCGGCCGTTGCGACTATTGCCTGCTCGACCGGCCGCTGTCGGGCACGGCTGCCTTCCTGTGCGCTTCGCCGACGTCGACCGGGTTCACCGCGCAGGGCGGGCATGCCGAGTACATGGTCGTGGCCGCCGCCGAGACCGTGCTCATCCCGGATGGACTGTCAGCCGAGCTGGCGGCTCCGGTGCTCTGCGCCGGTTACACGAGCTGGTCCGCGCTCCGTTCGGCCGAACCCAAGCCCCACGAGCGGGTGGCCGTGCTCGGTATCGGTGGTCTCGGCCACCTGGCGTTGCAGTTCTCCCGGGCATGCGGATTCGAGACCGTCGCCATCACCAGCTCGCCCGAAAAGCACGACGTTGCCCGGAGCTTGGGTGCCGACATCGTGGTCGCCGGCGGCGAGCAGTTACGCGAGGTCGGCGGTGCCGATGTCATCGTGTCGACCAGCAGCTCGCACCCGGCCGCTGCGGACTCCCTACAGGGCTTGCGGGTCGGTGGACGACTCGTGCTGGCCGGCATAGACCCGGCCGAGCCGTTCGTCATCCCTCCTGCCTTGGCCTATCCGTTCTTCGCGCTGGGGAACAAGGTCATCGGTGCCACCCACAACGGCCCGATGTACCTGAGGGAGGCGCTCGCCATCGTCGCCGCGGGCAAGGTCACCCCCATGATCGAGACCTTCCCGAAGGAACAGGTCGCGCAGGCGGTCGAAAAGGTCGGGAGGGGCGATGTCCGCTTCCGCGCGGTCGTGACCTACTGAAGCCGCATTGTTTCACCCGCAAGCCAAGCCCCGCCGAACGGCGGCCCCTCCATTAGGCAACGCCAGGTTAGGCAGGAATTTCTCATGCATATCACCTGTCGGGTATGTGGCGGCAACGTCCAGGAGTTCGTCGACCTGGGGCGTCAGACCATGGCCAACGGCTTTCTGCGACCGGAAGACATCGACAGCGAGCACTTCTTCCGGCTGGCGGTGGGAATGTGCGAGTCGTGCACGACGGTCCAATTGCTCGAGGAAGTCCCCCAGCACCTCCGGTACCATAACGCATACCGATATCACGCCTCCGGCTCGGAGAGCCACCGTAAGCATTTCGAGCGGAACGCGCGCCGCTTCATGGAGTCCGAACCGACCGGCCCGGATCCCTTCATCGTGGAGATCGGGTGCAACGACGGCGTGATGCTGGCGACCATCGCACAGGCCGGGGTCCGGCACCTCGGTGTGGAACCCTCCGGCAACGTGGCCGAGTTGGCCAGGGCCAAGGGCGTCCGGGTGCTCAACGAGTTCTTCGACGTGAAGACCGCATTCGCGATCCGCGCCGAGCACGGCCGTGCCGATGTCATCTTCGGCGCCAACACCATCTGCCACATCGCCGACATCGAGTCGCTGTTCCTCGGCGTGGAAGCACTGCTGGCGCCCGACGGGGTGTTCGTGTTCGAGGAACCCTACCTCGGCACCATCGTCGGGAGGACGGCCTTCGACCAGATCTACGACGAGCACGTCTTCTACTTCACCGTCAGGTCGGTGCAGGCCATCGCGGATCGCTTCGGGCTCGAACTCGTCGACGTCGAGCAGATACCGATGCACGGCGGCGAGATTCGCTACACGCTGGCCCGGCCTTCCAGGCGCACGCCGACACCGGCGGTGAACGCCCTGCTCGCCGAGGAGCGTACTCGACGGCTGGCTGAACCCGACACGTTCGAACGCTTCGGGAACGACGTCAAGCGCGTCCGCGGTGATCTCGTCGCCCTGCTGCGAGAGATTCGGGCCGACGGCAAACGAGTTGTTGGTTACGGCGCGCCCGGAAAATGCACGACGGTGACGAACTACTGCGAAATCGGACCGGACCTGGTTCCTTTCATCTGCGATTCGACCCCGTCGAAGCAAGGACATCTGGTCTCCGGTTCCCACATCCCGGTGCGGCCACCGGAAGCCTTCTCGCAAGATTACCCGGACTTCGCCCTGCTTTTCGCCTGGAACCACGCCGACGAAATCATGGCGAAGGAGAAGTCGTTTCGTGACGCCGGCGGCAAGTGGATTCTCTACATACCCGATGTCCACATCGTCTGACGCGCACACACGCCAGTCACCTGCCGCTTTCGCGGGTTCCATGGCGGCACGGCCGGTTGTAGGCCCCCGGCTGCTGGAACGGCGCCGACGTGCTCGACTGGTCGAGGCCGTTGATCGACCGTCGCTCAGCGGCTCGCGCCGAACAGCGATAGGCAGGGGGCCAAGCCCTCGATGGTGACCGGGACGCTGCGGTGCCCTTCCCATGCCGCGCGGGTCAGGCGCAGTCGCTGGTCGATGGCTAGGCGCCCCCGCACGGCACGGCGCGCGATGCCGTCGGGTCGGTAGCCGAGCTTGCGGGAGACGGCCAGCGACGCGGCGTTATCGGTGAACGCGATCGAAGCGGCCTCGACGGAGTCCAGGCCGGCGAAACCGAGATGCAGCACGGCCTCGCACCACGAAACAGGTCGAGTACCCGGGAAACAGCCTGCGCACCTGGTCGGCGTTGCGGGCGTTGTCTCGGTGCCGATGCCTTTTGCCGTAATGCCACCGTCCCAGCCAGGAGTCAGTGCGCACCTCACGGGTGATGGCGAAATCCCGGCCGGTGATGATCTGCTGGCCGACCACCAGCCCGTCGTGCCAGACGGTCAGCGGCAGCGTCCACTCCCGGGGCGTCCAGTCGGCCAGTGCCCGCCAGTGCTGCTGGATCACCGTGCGGGCGACTTCGGCTGCTGGCTGGTCGGTCCAGGCGACGAACGGCGTCACCTCCGGGGGCGTGGATACCGTTGACGGCGAGAGCGGCCAGCTCGTCGAGTTCGAGGTGGGCAGGCAGGCGCAGTTCCAGGCGCGGGTGCGCAGGAGCAGGCCATACAGTGGTAGGTGCTCGACCATCATGGTCGTCCTGGCAGCGCGAGACCGTGATTGTCAGCCGGTTTGTTTGGTCCGCGCCTCCAACCCCCTGCCCGCAGAACGCCCACCACCGACCAAGACCGGCAGCCGTGATCGAGGATCACACAGTCACAGCCGCGAAAGCGGGTCATCGCCGGGAGGTGGGCGCCTGGTGGATGTGGTCAGGGCTGCCGGTGATCGATTCATTGACCGGGTTCGCGCTGACCGACCACAGCTCGCCCTGCCGGTGGACGGCGGACGGCGTGCCGCAGGACCCGCCGCAGCATTCCCGGGCGCATGAGCGCCTGCGGCGGATCGATGAGCCCGGCGACCCGCATGAACCCCTTGGTGACCTCGTCGTCCTTGGTCGCGGCATGTCGCAGCCGCGCCAGGTAAGCGTTGCCGACGCGGATTTTGATCGTCCGGCGCCCCTCCACCTGGGGGAAGTCGAGGTCGCCACCCGCCGAGATTTCCCACGGCATGTCGATGACGCGGGCGATGTCCGCGAAGAACGGTTGCGGCTGTGGCGGCCTGCCCTCCCGCAAGTGGTCGCGCAGCGTAAGTGACTCGATGGCGGCGACGCTCATCCCCTGGCCGTAGACCGGGTTGAAGCTGCACACCGCGTCACCGATGACCAGCAGTCCCTCCGGCAGCCGGGTCAGCCGCTCGTACCGGCGCCGCACACTGGCCGGGAAACGGAACGACACGGGATCGTCGAGCGCCTCGCCGTCTCGGATGGCCTCGTACACATCGGGTACCGGCAACGACTTGGCGAACTCGAGGAACGCCTCGGGCTCGGTCGGCGGGTAGTCGCCGAGGATGCCCGTCAGGGACAGGATGCAGGTGTCCGGGCCGACCTGCCCGAAGAAGGCGCCGCGCGGGTGCTCTGGTGAAGCGACCGGATTGATCGACTGGACGCCGTCGAACCACTCGGGACGCGTCCGGTAGTGCCGAGTCGTGTAGGCGAGGCCGATCTTGATCCGGTCCTCCTTGGGCCGCTGGTAGCCGAATTCCTCCAGCCAGGCGGGAGTTCGGGAGCCGCGGCCGGTGGCGTCGACGACCAGGTCGGCGTCGAGCACCTCCTCCCCGGCATGCGGCGCTCTCTGCTGCACCCGCACCCCGACGATCCGGGCGCTGTCGGACGTGCCGACAAGCCCGAGGATGTCGTGCTGTTCCAGGAACTTGACGTTCGGCAATGCCGCTACCCTCGACCTGACATGGTGTTCGAGGACCGGCCGCGGAGCGGTGACCGAGGTCAGTCCAGTCCGTGCCGGTCGCAGCCGCTTCGCGTCGAAGTACCAACGCATCTCGCCGAGATCGCCGGTCGGCACGCCTGCCGAGCTCAGCTCGTCGGTGAGGTTGGGGAACAACTCCTCCAGGATCAGTTGGCCGCGGGCGTGCAAGCCGTGGGCGTGCACGGTGTGGGGCGCGCCCTTCCGCGGCGTGCTGACTCCGAGCACCTCGTCGCGCTCGACAACGAGCACCTCGTGGTAGGACTCGGCGAGCACCCGGGCGGCGAGCACGCCGGCCATGCTTCCGCCGAGCACCACGGCCCGGTCGCCGAGGTGGCCGTTCACCGACTCACCTCGGTGCCCGCTCCCGGCACCCGTGACCGTTCAGCGACGGCACTGGCTAATGCCTCCGGAGCATCATCACGAAACACATCGGCCTCCATGTTCGCCTTGTTCACCCGGCACGGATATCGTCGTATCCGTAATTCGATGTTCACGTCCTCTCGATTGCGACTCGTCAGCGGCATGAGGACCGAGTGGGAAACCGTGCGGCGGCAGTCAGACGGCAGGATGGTTTTCCTTCTCGGGTCCGTCCGGTCCGATCTCCTCGGCATGATCCGCCGGGTCCGCGCCTGAGGGAGGTACATGCCGGAACGTGACCGCTATGAGGACGGCGAGGCCGACGAAGAGGACGGCGGCGACGCCTGCGACAACGTGCAGGCCGGACGTGAAGGACTCGCGAGCGGAGTCGAGCAGGTCAGTGGCCACCTGAGGGGGCAGGTTCGGGGCCGCTGCCGCGGCTCCGGCCATGCTCTCGTTGGCGGCGTCCGCCGCCGCGGGCGGGACCTCGGCGGGGACGTTCACCTCGCCGCGATAGACAAGGGTGCCGACGGTTCCCAGGGTGGCGATGCCCAGTGCGACGCCGAGCTCGCTGCCGGTCGACGACAGCGACGCCGCCGAACCGGCTTTCTCAGGTGGGCACGATTCCATGGCGATCTGGGCCACGAGCACGCCCATCGGACTGACGCCGAGGTAGACGACACCGAAACCGATTAGCAAAAGAGCCAGCCCGGACGTGGCGCTGACCTGAGTGATCACCAACTGGCCCGCCGCGGCGATCAGCGCGCCGCCGACGAGGACGTAGCCTGGGCGAATCCGGCGGGCGAGAGGCGGGCTCAGGTAGATGCCGATCACCAGCACGACAGTCGGCGGCAGCAGCCACAGTCCCGCCTGTAGCGGTTCGAGTCCCTCGACCAGTTGCAGGTGCTGAGTGACCATGAGGCCGCTGCCGCTCTGAATGGCCCCGACGAACAGCCCGGCCAGCAATGCGCTGGCCAGCACGCGGATGCGGAGCAGGCGCAGGTCGAGCAGCGGGCTGGCCAGCCTGCCTTGCCGAATCACGAAGACCGCGCCGAAGGCCACACCGACCACGACGAACGCGACAGGCAGCAGGCCCCAGCCATCCCTGGCCAGTTCCTTGAGGCCGTAGACAGCCGACAGAACCGTGCCCAGCGACAGGAACACGCTGACCAGGTCCAGCCGGCCCGCGTCCGGGTCGCGGTGTTCGGGCAGCAGAACCGGCCCGGCCACCACCAGCAGCACCATCACCGGTACACCGATGAGGAATACCGAACCCCACCAGAAGTACTCCAGCATCACCCCGCCGATCACCGGGCCGAGCGCGACGCCGGCGATGATCGCGGACGCCCACACGGAGATGGCCGTGCCCATCTGCTTGGGGTCCGTGAACATGGTCCTGATCAGTGCCAGCGTCGACGGCATGATCGTCGCCCCGGCCACGCCGAGCAGCAGACGAGCGGCGATGAGCAACCCAGGGCTGCTGGACCAGGCAGCGAGCACCGAAGCGAGACCGAACGCGGCCCCGCCGATCATCAACAGTTTCCGGTAACCGATTCGGTCACCGAGGGTACCCATCGTGACCAGGAACCCAGCGATCGCGAACCCGTAGCTGTCAGTGATCCATAACTGCTGGGTCGCCGAGGTACCGAGATCCGCGCTCAAGTGGGGCAGCGCCAGGAACAACACGTTGACATCGATCATCGTCAGTATCGTGGGCAGAACCAGCACGGCCAGCCCAAGCCACTCTCGCCGCCCGGCCTTGGGCGGGACGTTGTCCACAGTCAAGTTCTCGGTCCTCTCGTCGTCGGGAGCCGCTCATCGGGTGGCCTCCGGTGACGCGGCGATCCGACTTGAGACTCATCGCCGTCAAAAGTGGCCGCCCCACTACGGCACAGAGGCGTCGAATCCCGTTCAGCGGGCGCCCACAGCCGTGAATGAGTGTGCGTCTTCGCGAATCCATCGTTGCACCGGTCGTTCAGTGCCGCATCTTCGACAATGCGGTGCTCGATGGATGACGGCGGTTTCCGGAAGGATCAAATCAAAATCTCGACCCGCATCTCCTGATTCGTCACCACCCGGCTTTGATCGTCTCCACGATGTGGGCGCGGTCGCCTTCGGACAACCACCAGCCGACCGGGATATAAGCCACTCGATCGAACACGCTGTCGAGGCCGGGAAGCGTCGTGCTCATGGCGTCGACGCAACTGTGCGCGTCGTTGCGCCGGGAAATGATGCTTGTCGCGATGCCCGCGTCGGCGAGTTTGCGCATGAACGATGACCGGTCAGATACCTTGATGGGGTATACCCAGAACGAAGGTTGCCTGTCCCGAGCGCGCTCCGTCTGCTCGAGGCCCGGGAGTCCGGACAGTTCTTTGTCGTAGAAGGCCGCGTTGTCCCGATGACGCTCCAGCAGCTCGTCAGCCAGGTGTACGTTCGCAAGACCGATCGCGGCGGCGATGTCGTTCATGTAGAAGCGGTAGCCCCACTCGGACACGTCGTAGCCACCATGCGTCCGGTCCGCTCGCCTGTCGATCCCGTACCACCTGCGCAACCTGGCCCGTTCATAAAGGCTGTCGTCCGGGAGAACGAGCATCCCGCCGCTACCGCAGGTGAGCTGTTTGAGCGCGCCGAAGCTGAACATACAGATGTTGCCATGGTTTCCCAGGGGCATTTCCCGGTAGGTTGCCCCCCAAGCTTGCGCACAATCCTCGATGACTATCGGGCGAAACCCGAAGCGCGCCTCCGCCTGGTCCAGAATGTCACGCAGCCGGTTCAGGTCCACCGGATAGCCGGTCCAGTGCACGACCACGATCGCCCTGGTCGCGGGCGAGATCTTCCGCGCCAGGTCGTCAAGGTCGATGTTCAGCGTCCCCGGATCGACGTCCACCCAACGGATTCTCAGCCCATTGGCGAGGATCGGCCAGTTCGTGCCCTCGAAGGTCAGCGGGGTGCTCAGCACCTCGCCTGGCTCGCCACCGTGCCGCCCCTCGGCCGACCGCGACCGGGCTACGAGATCGATGGCGAGATGCAGGCTCGAGGAGCCGCTGTTCAGCGCGATGACTCTCGGGTTACCGATACGCTCGCCGAGAACGGCTTCGAACTCCGTAACGGTCGGCCCGTGTTCGAGCCGGCCGCTGCGCAGAACGCCGGCGACCCGGTCCATGGCGCCCTGCTGCGACATTGCGACCTTGAAAAGCGGAATCATGAAAGATCACGCACCTCTACGCTACCGGGCGCTCGTTCTTGTACAGCGCCTGCCAGTAGAAGCTCCATGGCACGGCCCAGCCGTCGGCGAGGCAACGCCACCCCGCACCAGGCTGGTAGGCCGAAACGAAGTTGCCGGTGTGGGCCGCGACCGCCTCGCTGTCATGGACGTCGATGACGTCCTGCAACAGGCCGGTGCTCAATGCCAGCTCGACCACCTCACGGCCCTCCGAGTGACCGTCCAGGCTGCCGTCCAGGTATTTACCAACCGGGTCCTTCACGTAAAAGTGGTCGCAGCGCTTGTCGATGAACGCGAGATAGTTCCGAACGGTGTCGACGGTCATCTCGGCGAACGCGTTGACGCCGAGCCCCAGGTCGAAGCGCTCGGCGTCCGGCAGCTCGTCCACCTCGTCGATCGTGAGGAAGTGGACCTTGGCGAGCTGGTCGGCATCGAGCACCTTCTCCAGGTATCCCCTGGAAAGCGTCAACGAGTTCGGCAGATCGACGATGTAGTACGCGGCGACGTCGTGATTCGACAGCATGGTGTGACAGCCGCGCCCGTACCCGGCACCGATCTCCAGGATCCGCCGGCCGTCCGGATTGAAACCGGCCGTGATGAACTCGAGTTCGAGCACCGCCTGCAAGTAGTCCATGCAGACCGCGTCCCCGGCGTAGTTCACGGTGATCGGTTCACCGAGGTTCCGATTGCGGATTCTGCGCAACCTGGCCCGGCTTTCCGCGCTCAACCCGGCTGCCACGTTGTACGTCAACGCCTTCAGATACCGCATCCCGTTGACGCTGGGGTCCCAGAATCCGATCTTGAAGTTGATCGGCTGCGACTTGAAGCCGCTCAAGTCCCTGACCGCTTCGGCAGTGACGTGAACATCGTCGTGCCGCGCCCGCAGCTGACTCGGGCCGTATTTATGAGGCATTGCCGTGCTCCAATCCCGCCCACACGACCTCGACTGGGCGCGTGATAACGCAATGATTCTCCTGGGCCTTGTGGATTCTTCGGCGGAACTTCGCTCGCGAGAACCGCTGCCCGCCACCGCGACAGGCCAAGGTTGAACAACCGTTCCGGCGCCGAACTCAGATCCGGCCGCGGCCTTCCACGGTCAGGCGCTCAAGGGCCGGAACGATCTCGTTCGGGCTCGGGGTCGCCAGCCAGATGTCGTGCAGCTTGTCCGCGCCGGCCCGGAATGATTGTCCGTGCAGGACGTCGAGGATCTGCTTGCGGATCTCCTCGACGGACATGGTCTGGTAGTTCATCCTGACACCCGCGCCGTGCTTGGTGACGTACCTCGACCACCAGGGCGCCATCATGTGTTTCGCGGGGAGTTCCCACGTTGCCTCGGCGACGGCCGCCGACCCGTCCACGTCGTGATCCGCGCTGATCATACCGGCCCCGGAGTTACCCGCCGGCGTGAAGAGGCGAAGCATGTTCGATTCGTCGGTGTCGGTGACGATCTGCGGTACTTTCGACGCGACGGCCGGCATGGCCGTGCCGCTGCCACCGTGGTGGATGTGCAGCGAGCACGTCGGCAGAAGCTGAGGCAGGGGCAGCCACTCGGCCACGCGCACGTTGTCCGGGATCCGTTGCACCCCGTCGAGCTGGCGGCTGTTCAGGGTCGCGATCACTTCCACGTCCAGGTCGGCCACGGCCTCGAACAGCTTGGGTGTGCGGCCGAAGTCGCCGTTGACGACCCGTCGCGTCGACTCGCCCAGCGACAGGGCGATTCGCGGCCGCTCCGGCCGCTCGTACAGCCACGGCTGGGCGGTCTCCGCGAACGCGTACGGCACCCAGCGAACCGGAAGCTTCGGCTGATCGGTAGGTAGCCGGATACCGTCCGGCAGCGGGTCGACCGTCCACTGCCCGTACAGGAGTTCTTTGTCGACTGTCACGCCATATCGCTCGGCCAGCGGCCGCATCGCCTCGGCGTACGGGTTCGCCACCAGCCCGGCCGCCTCAAGCTGGGTCCGGTGTTCCTCGAGTTTGTTGTGGAAGAAGGCGGGCCAGTCGAGCATGCTGCCGAGGAAACGCGCGTGGACCGCACCGCTGGCCGCCGCGGCCACCGCACCGGGCGCGAACACCGGATCCCAGAGCACCAGGTCCGGCTTCCACTTGCGCGCGAATTCCACCAGATCGCCCGCATACGGGAGGTCGGCCCTGAGATAGTCGGAAATCGGCCGGATGAGGTACTGGTAGAAGCAGATCCAGTGTTCGCGTTCCTCCGGGTCCAGACCCATCACCTTCGCGTAGGCATCCACTTCCTCCGGCATGGCGGACATGCCGGCGTCCTCGCGGAAGACCGGCTCAGGATCGTTGGGATTCCCGAGTGACACCGGAACGAGACCGATCCGCGTGAGAGCGTCCGCGAAGCCTTCGTGCAAATGCGTGGCAATGCGAACCTCGTGTCCGGCACTCTGCAACGCCCACGCGATCGGCGCGATCGGATAAAGATGCACGTTTGCCGGATAGCAGGTCAGCAAGACTCGCATGAATCGGGTCCCTCCCTGGCAGGACGCCCGCAAGCGCCACGAGTTGACTCTATTCCGGGATCATTTCACGGGCACACTCACGGCACCCTCTCCATACTTGCGCAACAGGGGCACCGCGGCCGGAGGCCCGCGCGCTCAACGCCGGCCTCACGTGTTCCTCGCAGGTCCGGCTCGAATTGCCTTCAGCGCGGTCGAATCCGCAATCCAGGAGATGCGCCGTTCACGGCCGCGGGTCATGATGTTCGGGCCCGGCGTGCGCCGTTCCGGCCGGGTCACGCGTATCGCCAGAAAGTACCCGCCGGAGGGTCGCGAGTACTGGTCTTCCCGTTGGTGGAATCGCGCCGTCGCGGCTGATCCGATCCGGCTAACCCCTTCACCACTATCCACGGAGGACACATGCTTGCGGAGGCGCTAGTCGAACTGGGCCGCGCACTGGTCAAGAACCTTCCACCCAAGGGGCGCGAGTACTTCGCGGCCCGGGTCTGGAACCCGACCCGATACGACAAGTCGAGCCTGGGCGGTCCGGAGATCGCCGACAACGAGCGGCGCATCATCGAACTCATCGAGCGCTACGGCGAGGGAGCCGAGCGCACGATCGAGTTCGGCAGCGGGCCGGGCATCTACCTCGAGGCGGCGGTGAAGCACACGTCGGCGCCCGAGGTGGTCGGGGTCGACGTATCGGCCAAGGCGCTCGAGGCCAGCCGCAAGCGGGTCAACGACCCGCGGCTGCGACTGGTCCACGGCGACTTCTGGTCCGATCTCGAACTGGGCCAGGCCGACGTGGTGATCTGTGCCAACGCCATCCACCACCTTGGCCGGGTCCAGGACGTGATCGAGCGGCTGAAGAAGTTCGTCAAGCCGGGCGGCGTGCTCATCGGCAACATCTGGACGATGGACCACTACCACGAGTACCAGCGCAACGTGCACGGGCGGTGGCGTCACCTCGGCCGTAGCCTGTCGTTCCTGGGCAACGCGATCGCGCTGCGGGCGACCGACGGCCAGATCCACTGGGGCGCCTACCGGTCGCAGATCCTCTACGCGCACGAGGTCGACGCCGTCCTCCGCGACGTGTCGACGGACGTGCTGTACCGCTCCAACACCAGGTACATCACCGGGTTCGCCATCCGCTGCTAGCCGCGTGCGCGTCCCCTGTTCGCGATGTCCCTGACACCGGTGCCGCTGGGTGACGCGGTTCGATGTCGAACTCGACGACGAGTCGCCCCTCGGGCAGTGGACGGTGAATCCGCTGCCCGAGGGCGTCAGCCTGGGCACCTCGGGCAGAAGGTCCCGGTGCGGCACCGGGGAGTCGTTCCCGGTGCCGCCCTGTCGCATGTGGAGAGTGGACGGCTCCTCGCCGCGCGACTCCGGCGCTTTCTTCAACGCGCCCTGACAGCCCATCACGCAGCGGCCCCCGCACCGCGGTTCGCCCATTGTGCCGTCTCACCAAGGGAACGCAATATCGGAGGTGCCTGCCCGTTCTCCGGTCGCTGACGATGGAAACGGCTCCTGATCCCACCGCCCGCGCAAGGAGAAACCCGTGCCTCTTGATCACCCCACGAAGGTCTGCCTGGTGCAGCAGGGCGTCTGGGACATGCCGCTCGAGTCGATGCCGCTGGCGGCAGGCTATCTCAAGTCGATGGCCCTGTCCGACGACCGCATCCGGCGTGAGGCGGACATCGAGATCGCCAACTTCCGAGGTGGCGTCACCAACACGATGATGGCGAACACGCTGTTCACCGACGGCGTCCCCGACGTCATCGCGTTCTCGGTACTCGGCTGGAACTACCGGTCGTTCGGTGCCCTGGCCGCCACCTTCAAGCAACTCAACCCGGACGGCTGGGTCATCTTCGGCGGCAACCACGCGACCAACCAGGCGGCCCGGGTGTTCCGGACGTTCCCCGAGGTCGACATCGTCATCAACGGCGAGGGTGAGCTGACGTTCCGCGACCTGTTGCGGGCCTACCTCGACGGCGCCAGCCGGCACGACCTCGCCGGCATCGACGGGCTGTCGTTCCAGAACGCCGACGGCGAGGCCGTCACCACCGCCGAACGGGCCCGCATCGACGACCTCGACTCGATCCCGTCGCCGTTCCTCACCGGCGCGCTCGAACTGACCGACGCCGACGGCAAGTTCCGTTACGACGTCGCCCTGATGGAGACCAACCGGGGCTGCCCGTACAAGTGCTCGTTCTGCTACTGGGGCGGCGCGACCGGCCAGAAGGTGCGGGCGTTCTCGATCGAGCGGCTGCGCGAGGAACTGGAGATCTTCGGCAAGCTCGGGGTCCACACGGTGGTGGCGTGCGACGCCAACTTCGGCATGCTGCCGGGCGACTACGAGTTCATCAAGGCGCTCATCGAGACCCGGGACCGGTACGGCTTCCCACGGGCGCTGGAGACGTCGTGGGCCAAGAACAAGTCGAAGACGTTCTACAAGATCGTGCGCACGATGAAGGACGCGGGCATGAAGAGCTCCTTCACCCTGGCGCTGCAAACGTTGAACGACAGCGCACTCGATCTGATGCGGCGCCGCAACATGAAGGTCAACGACTGGGAGGACCTCACCACCTGGCTCGCCGGCGAAGGGCTGGACTGCTACGCCGAGCTGATCTGGGGCGCGCCCGGGGAGACGGTCGAATCCTTCATGGAGGGTTACGACCGGCTGGCCCAGCGGATGTCGCGCATCGCCGTCTACCCGCTGCTGCTGCTGCCCAACACCGACTACATGGAGAAGAAGGAACTGTACGGCATCAAGAGCGTCCGCGGCGACAACGACGACTTCGAGTACCTGCTTGCCCACGACACCATGACGTTCGCCGAGAACCAGGAGATGCAGAAGTTCATGTTCTGGGCCCGGGTGGTGGCCGAGAACGCGGTACTGCGTCACAGCTGGGTCGCGCTGCGCCGCCTGGCCGGGTTGAGCCAGTCCCAGGTGCTGCTCAACCTGGAGGCGTGGATCGCCACCGCCGCCGACCCGTCGGCCGAGTTCCTGCGGGCGGCCCAGGCCAAGATCGGCACCAGCGGCCTCGGCGAGGCCATCAAGTTCCTGTTCACCGAGCCCGAGGCCGAGCCGCTGCTGCTGCGCTGGTGGGACGAGGCGGTGCGGCCGTTGCTCCCGGCCGAGCACGTCGACCTGCTGGCCGAGGTGTTCCGTTACGACCTGCTCACCCGGCCGGTGTACCGGCCCGAAGGGCTCGCCCCCGACGACGACGTCACCCTGGTGACGGTGGACGGGGACGAGTACTACCTGCGGGCCGGCGTCACGCTCGGCCACGACATCTCGACCATCATCGCCACCCTCAAGGCCGACGGCGACCCGGACCTCACCCCGCGGCCGACCACGGTGGACCTGTACTACCGGGCGGGGTCCGAGTCGGCCGTCACGTCGACCAACCACGAGATCGTGATCCACTACATGGGCGTACCGGAGCAGGAACTGGTGCGCGGTCCGGCGGAACAGCGCAACTGCTGAGACCGCGGCCGCACTCGCGGTCGTCCATCCGCTGGATCGCCAAGCCGTTGTCACGCAGGTCGCCCCAGCGACCTGCCGCGGGTTCCGCGACCGATTCCGCACCGCCGCGCTGCGCATCATCCAGCTGCGGCGGTTGCGGATGCCCGACCCGCCCTGCCACCGGCAGCACACGTTCAGACCACAGAGGTGCTTCTCGTCCGGACGAGAAGCACCTCTGTGGTCTGTCGGGTGAGTTTGTCCGGCACCGCCGGAATCGCCGCTCGCGCGGGATGAGATCGAGGTCAGGGGCGGACGGCGGTCAGCTGCCACACGGGAAGCTGGAGGCGGCCGTGTTCGTCGACACCGAGCCTGGCCAGTGCTTCCGGGTCGATCGGCTGGCTCAGCAGCGCGGTCTCGACCGACAGCAGGTCCGCCGCGGTCGTCGCACTCGCGTAGAGGGCGGGCCGCAGCCGGGTGATGGTCCAGCTCTTCCCGATCGTTTCCCGCAGGCTCGCCTCGCTGAACCGGAAGGGGGTGGGGAAACTCTCGGGCAGCTCCTCGGAGAAGCAGAACAGGTGCAGGCGCGCGCCAGGTTTGGTCGCCCTGGTGAGCGCGGCGAGGTAGTCGTTCCTGGCCGGTTCGTTGAGGCAGTGGTAGAGCGCACTGTCGACGACCGTGTCGAAGCGGTTCTCGTACCCGTCGAGCCTGGTCGCCTCCGCCACGGCGAACTCGACGTCGACGCCTTGGGCCTTGGCCCGCTCGCGGGCCTGGCGGATCGCGGTGGGCGCACCGTCCACACCGGTCGCCCGATGGCCGCGGGAGGCGAGGAAGATCACGTTGTCGCCGAGCCCGCAGCCGACGTCCAGCACGTCCTCACCGATCTCCCCCGCGTCCGCCAGCTCCACCACCAGCGGCTGTGGCGCGCCGATGTCCCACGGCATGTGCGGTCCGACGCCCAGGTTTCCCTGGTAAAGCTGTTCGAAGTCGACGCTGTCCTCGTCGATCGCCGGTTCGGTCATGACGCCTCCCAAAAAACCTGGATGAATTCCCGGTGTGCGGCCGGTTTGGTGATGTGTGTCAAGCAAGTTCGGCGGCATGGGCCGAAGACGACTGTCCGGAACGGGCGCGGGCCGGATCGTCCATGGCCGCGACGGCGCGCTCGATCGCGATCCGCGCGTTCCACAGATCGTCCGGCTCCCTGGGAATGTCGAGCACGAACGTGCGGATGCCGCCGTCGAGGTACGTCGTCAGCGCCCGTGCCACCTCGTCGTGGCTCCCGACCAGGTAGGGGCAGAACGTGTGGTGGTACCGGAAGGGCACCAGCCAGTACGTCTGTCCCGGCGCTTCGTCGGGAATGGGCACGGAGGCGAGCTGGGGCTGCCAGGACGACACGCCCGCGGAGACGAGCAGTTTCATCCGCGCGGCTCCCTCCGGGTCGGCCGGGAACCGCTGGTACGCGATCCGCCACGCCTCCGCCGAGTCCGCACGCGCGATGATGCCCACGCTGATGCCCCTGCCGAACTTGTTCTTGGGGACGTCCGGGTCGACGTGTTCCTCAGGCGGCAACGGGAACGAGAGCTGGGGGACGCCCAGCGCCTCGCCCGCCTGGAGGCAGGCGGGCGACGAGCCGGACACGTAGCCCGTCGGGAGCAGGTCGGGAGGCACCGGGGCGCTGAGCCGAGCCCGGCGAAGGTTGTAGTACTCCCCCGCGAAGTTGACCATGCCGCCGGTGAGCAGCTCCTTGACGACCGTCGCGTACTCGGTGAGCCGCCGGTACCGGGCGTCGTGCGAAGCGGTGTCGCCCTGGACGGCGAGATCACGGCTGAACCCGCCGCTGACGAAGTTGATGTCGATCCGCCTGCCGTACAGGTGCGCCAGCGACGACACCGCCCTGGCCAGCGCGAACGGGCTCAGGTCGATCGGCTGGACGGCGACGAGCGGCACGAAGCGGTCGGTGTTCGCGATGGCCGCGTGGGCCGCCATCAGGGAGTCGATCGAGGTGTTGTCGCTGTAGATCAGGGCGCCCCGGTAGCCGGCGTCCTCGACCCAGCCGGCGATTTCCCGCAGCCTGCGCAGGTGGTGCTGTTCGTGGTACCCGATGCTGGAACGACAGGTCGAGTAGATGGTGACACCGCTGGCCTCCAGGTCGGTCATCGTTCCCCTTCTCCGAACGTGCGTGGGTCAGGACTGTCCGGCCGGGGGCAGCGGGGCCCGGCCGGTGATGCCGCTGACGGACGGATCGGCCAGGAAGTCCCGGAGACTGATCGTGATGCCGAACTGGTCTTCCAGCCGTGCGACGAGGACGGCGGCGAGCAGCGAGTGGCCGCCCAGTTCGAAGAAGTTGTCCTCGACCCCGATCCGCTCGACTCCGAGGACTTCGGCGAACAGCTCGCACAAGCGCTTTTCGAGGGGCGTGGCCGGGGCTCGCCCGGCGCCGGCCGTGAACGTCGGCGCGGGCAGGGCCTTGCGATCCAGCTTCCCGTTGAGCGACAACGGCAGCGCGTCCAGCACCACCACCGCATCGGGCACCATGTGCCCGGGCAGGATCCGCGCGGCCGCGGCCCGCAGCCCCGCCGGATCCGGCGCTCCGCCCGCCTCGAGTTGCACGTAGCCCACCAGGCGCTTGTCGCCCGGCCGGTCCTCCCTGGCCACCACGACGGCCTGATCCACGCCGGGCTGTGCGGCCAGCACGGCCTCGATCTCGCCCGGCTCGATACGGAACCCGCGGATCTTGACCTGCTCGTCCACCCGGCCCAGGTACTCCAGCTCGCCGTCCTCCCGCCAACGCACCAGGTCCCCGGTCCGGTACATCCGCTCCCCGGACCCGAAGGGGCAAGCCACGAACCGCTGCGCGGTCAACCCAGGCTGATTCAGGTACCCTCGCGCCAAACCTGGACCAGCCAGGTACAACTCGCCCGGCACACCCGGCGGCACCGCTGCCAACCGGCCGTCCAGCACGTACGCTCGCACGTTCCAGTTCGGTCCCCCGATCGGCGGGGCACCGCCTCCCGACAGCGGCCCGCTGATCGTCGTGCACACCGTCGTCTCGGTCGGGCCGTAGGCGTTGAACATCCGCCTGCCCACCGACCACTCGGCCACCACCTCGCCCGGGAGGGCCTCGCCGCCGGCGACCAGGCACTCCAGCCCCGGCACGCTCTCAGGAGCCGCCCCGGTCAGGGCGGCCGGGGCCACCACCGCGTGGCTGATCCGCAGCTCGCGCAACGTGTCCGCCAGTTCAACCCCGGACAGTTGCCCCGGCTCGGGAAGAACCAGCGCCGCTCCGGACGTCAACGACGACAGCAGCTCCAGCAGTGACATGTCGAAACTGAGCGAAAGGAGCTGGATCATCCGGGATTCCGGGGTGACGGCCAAGGTGTCGACCATGAACGCGGCCAGGTTGGCCAGGCCCTGGTGGCTGACCACCACACCCTTGGGCCGCCCGGTGGAACCGGACGTGTAGATCACGTAAGCCGGATGCGCGGGCAGCAACGGCGCGCTCCGATCCTGGTCGGCGACAACAGCACCGGACTGATCCGCCACCACCGCGGCCACCCGCGAATCGTCCAGAACGACCACGGCCACGCCCGCCACTTCCGGCAACCGCTCCGACGTGGCCCGGTCGCTGATCACCAGGCCTGGAGCGGCGTCGGTGAGCATGTACTCGATCCGATCAGCCGGATACCCCGGATCCACCGGCAAATACGCCGCACCGGCCTTCACCACTCCCAGCACCGCGGCCACCATCGCGGGCGACCGCGGCAAGGCCACCGCCACCACCCGCTCCGGCCCGGCGCCCAACCCCACCAGGTACCGCGCCAACCGGTTGGACCACGCATCCAATTCCGCATACGACCACGACTCGCCACCCGACTCCACCGCGACCGCTCCCGGCGTCCGCGCCACCTGTGCCACGAACAACTCCGGCAGCGGCATCACCGGCACGTCACGCCTCGTGTCATTCCACCGCGAAACAACCAGATCCCGCTCGGTCGGCGTCAGCAGTTCCGCGTCGCCGATCCGCAGTCCCGGGTCCGCGGCGAACTTGCCCAGCAACGCGACAAACCGCCCGACGAGCGCTTGCACGGTGCCGTGGTCGAACAGGTCCGCCGCGTACTCCAGCGCGACGCTGATCCCGCCCGGGGTACCGTCCGGCTCGTGCCGCGACCGGAACGTCAGTGCCAGGTCGAACTTGGCCGCGTTGCCTGCCAGGGGAAAATCCTTCGCCCGCAGGCCAGGGACCGTCCATTCCCGACTGGTGGTCTCGTCGGAGGCCAGCATCACCTGGAACAGGGGATGACGGGCGGGCGACCGGACCGGGTTCAGCACTTCCACCAGCCGCTCGAACGGCACGTCCTGATGCGCGTAGGCGGCCAGGTCCTGATCACGGACCCGGCGGAGCAGCTCCGCGAAACTCGGATCGCCTGACAGATCGGCGCGCAGCACCAGCGTGTTGACGAAGTACCCGACCAGTTGATGCAGGTCCTCGTCACCGCCGCGACCGGCCACCGGCACGCCGATCGGGATGTCGGTGCCTGCCCCGGACCGGGACAGCAGGACCACGAGCCCGGCCTGGAGCACCATGAACAACGTCGCCTGGTGTTCGCGCGCCAGCTCCACCAGCCGGTGGTGCAGCTCGGCGTCCACGTCGACGTCGAGCTGCCCGCCGCGGTAGGTGGGACGCGCCGGGCGAGAGCGGTCGAACGGCAGATCCAGCTGCTCGGGCAGGTCGGTCAGCGTTGACTTCCAGTAGGCCATCTGCCGGTTCAGCGTACTGTCGTGCTCCTGGTCCCCGCCCAGCAGCCCACGCTGCCAGAGCGTGTAATCCGCGTACTGCACTGGCAGGTCCGTCCACTCAGGAGCGTGACCTGCCCGCCGCGCCTCGTACGCCTGCCCCAGATCTTGCAGCAGTACTCCGAGCGACCAGCCGTCACTGGCGATGTGGTGCATCAGCAGCACCAGCACGGACTCGTCGGCCCCCAGCTCGAACAGCCAGGCCCGCACCGGCAGCTCGCTGGCCAGGTCGAACACGTGTCGCGCCGCCTGCCCGGTCAGCTCGGCCAGGCTGGTCTCGTCGGCCCGCACCACCGTGAACTCGGGCGTCGCCCGCGCGGCCGGAACCACCTGCTGGTACGGCTGCCCCTCCGCCACCGGGAACACGGTCCGCAACGCCTCGTGCCGCCCGACCACATCCCGCAGCGCCGCGCTCAGCGCACCCGCGTCCACCGGCCCGCTCAGCCGCCACGCGAAAGGCACGTTGTAGGTCGTGCTCGGCCCCTCCATCTGGTCCAGCAACCACAACCGCTGCTGGGCGAACGACAACGGCAGGCGCTCGGGCCGGTCGGCCCGCTCCAGCGCCGGCCACGCCTCCCCGGCCCTGTCCAGGGACTTCGCCAGCGACTGGACCGTCGGGTGATTGAACACCGTCCGGATCTCCAGCTCGACCGCCAGCACCGACCGCACCCGGCTGATCAGCTGGGCCACCAGGAGCGAGTGGCCGCCCAGGTGGAAGAAGTTGTCCTCGACCCCGACCCGTTCGACTCCGAGGACTTCGGCGAACAGCTCGCACAAGATCCCTTCGGCCGGGGTGGACGGCGCCCGCCCGGCCCCAGCGGCGTACTTCGGTGCGGGCAGCGCCTTCCGGTCCAGCTTTCCGTTGAGCGACAGCGGCAGCGCGTCCAGGACCACCACCGCGGCGGGCACCATGTAGACGGGCAGCACCTCGGCAGCGGCGGCCCGGATCTCGGCCGTGTCCAGGCGGCTCCCCGGCGTGGGCACGACGTAGCCCACCAGGCGCTTGTCGCCCGGCCGGTCCTCCCTGGCCACCACGACGGCCTGATCCACGCCGGGCTGCGCGGCCAGCACGGCCTCGATCTCGCCCGGCTCGATGCGGAACCCACGGACCTGGACCTGCTCGTCCACCCGGCCCAGGTACTGCAGTTCACCGTCGTCGCGCCACTGAGCGAGGTCCCCGGTCCGGTACATCCGCTCCCCGGACCCGAAGGGACAGGCCACGAACCGCTGCGCGGTCAACCCAGGGTGGTTGAGATACCCTCGCGCCAATCCCGGACCAGCCAAGTACAACTCACCCGGCACACCCGGCGGCAGCGCTTCGAGGCGCTCGTTCAGCACGTAGGTCCTGGTGTTCCAGATCGGTTTCCCGATCGGTGGCGCGTCCACTCCGGACAGCGGCCCGCTCGTCGTCACGCACACCGTCGCCTCGGTCGGGCCGTAGGCGTTGAACATCCGCCTGCCTGCCGACCACTCGGCCACGACATCGCCAGGGCATGCCTCGCCGCCGACCAGCAGACATTCCAGCGCAGGCAGCTGTTCCGGCGCCGCACCGGCCAAGGAGGACGGGCCGACCAGGGCGTGGCTGGCCCGAAGCTCGCGCAACGCCTCGGCCAGTACCTCCCCGGACAGCTGCCCCGGCCCGGGAAGGACCAACGCCGCCCCGGCGGGCAGCGACATCAGCAATTCCATGACGGCCGCGTCGAAGCTCAGCGAGGCCACTTGCGCGACCCGTGACTCCGGCCGGATCTCGAACGTCCGGACCATGTACCCGGACAGGCTCGCCAAGCCTTGATGGCCGACCACCACGCCCTTGGGCCGCCCGGTGGAACCGGACGTGTAGATCACGTAGGCCGGGTGCTCGGCCAGCAACGGCGCGATCCGGTCCCGATCAGTGACAGCGCCGTCGTACTGCACCGCCACCGCCTCGGCCACCGCGGCGTCGTCAAGGTCGAGCACGGCCACGCCCGCCACTTCCGGCAACCGCGCTGACGTGGCCCGGTCGGTGATCAGCAGACCAGGGGCGGCGTCGGTGAGCATGAACCCGATCCGGTCAGCCGGATACCCCGGATCGACCGGCAGATACGCCGCGCCCGCCTTCGCCACCGCCAGCACCGCGGCCACTGTCGCGGGCGAGCGCGGCAAGGCCACTGCCACCACCCGCTCCGGCCCGACGCCCAGCCTCACCAGATACCGAGCCAACCGGTTCGACCGCGCATCCAGCTCCGCGTACGACCACGTCACGTCCGCGGACTCCACCGCAACCGCGTCCGGCGTCCGCACGGCCTGCGCCGCGAACAAGTCCGGCAACACCGTCATGGGCAGTTTCCGCACGGTGTCGCTCCGCCCCGGGACACCCGGGCGCCGCTGGAGATACATCTCAGTCACGCTCGTTCGGCGCGGACAAGGCTGTTCGGCCGCATGTCGGTCCACTGTGCTTCGACGTAGGCGAGGCAGTTCGCGCGGGAGTCCGCGTGATGCACGGTGATCCAGCCGGCCGGGACGGCGATGCCGACGGGCCACAGACTGTACTGTCCTTCGTCATTGACAAGGACCAAGTACAGGGCGTCAGCGTCCTCGAACGGATTGGACACGGCAACCTCATTCCACTTAGGACGATCAGCGGGCACTACGTCGCTCACGGTCGCCCGCCCACGACGGGCGGCACGCTGACCAGTCTGCCCGGCCGATTCACCCGGCACATCTCAACAATTGCCCATCCGCGCGGCCCACAACCCGTACTCGCACCGACACGGTGAACGGCCCGCGCCTGTCCTGGCGCGAGCCGTTCGCCGTGCCCGAACTAGCTGTCTACTGTGGACTATGACGTGGCGCGCTTGTACGCCAGTGTCACGCCGTCAAAAACGGGGAGCATGCTCAGTTCGACCCGGTTGTCGTCGCGTAGTGCGGCGTTCAGCGCACGGAGCGAGTCCGTCTCCTGGTCGCTGACGCCGGGGCGCGCCACCTTGCCTGACCAGAGCACGTTGTCCACCACCAGCAATCCGCCCGGCCGGAGCAGTTCAAGGCATCGTTCGAAGTAGTCGGCGTAGTTCTCCTTGTTGCAGTCGATGAACGCGAAGTCCACGGTGCCCGCGCCGCCCGCCGCCAGCAGCATGTCCAAGGTCTCGACGGCGGGGCGGATCTCCAGCTGGATCCGGTCGGCGACCCCGGCCCGTTCCCAGAACGGACGGCCGATCTCGGTCCACCGGGCGTTGAGATCGCAGGTGATGACGCGCCCGTGTGCGGGGACCGCGCGGGCCATGGCCAGCGTGCCGTACCCGGTGAACGTCCCGACTTCGACGACGGTGGTGGCCGACATCAGCCCGACGAGGAAGCCGAGCAGTTGCGCCTCCTCCGGCGGGGTCAGCATGCCGTGTTCGAACAGCTGCATGGTGGCCATCCGCAGTTCACGCGCGATGTCGTCCTCGCGAAGCGATACGTCCCGCACGTATTCCTGGAGTTCGTGGTCCAGCACCAAACTGTGGATCACCGGTTCCTCCTGATCATGGCGATACGGGTGTTGTGGGTTCAGTTCGCGATGCCCAGCGCCAGTCGAGCGAGTTCCCGTGGGGCGATGGTGGCCAGATAGATGTGCACTCCGGCGTGCGTGTGCAGGGTCGACATGTCGCGCCAGATCCGCTCAAGCCGTTCACCCGCACGCACGGCGCTGGTCCCGGCCGTGGGGAACAGAATGTCGGACACCGCGCTCCAGGCCAGCCGCACGACTTCACGACTGATGATCGACATGCGCAGCTCCACCTCACGGGTGGCGTTCCCCAGCTCGGCCGTCTCCCGCCATTGTCGCAGCATGTCCGTCATCGCCGACCGTGCCGCCGCGACGCGTCCGTCAGCTTCGCCGTAGCGCAGCTGGAAATCCGGGTCCTCGGAACGCGGTCCGAACGGCGGATACGCGATCGCACGTTCCCGCGTCAGCTCGCCGTAGACATCCAGCGCCGCGCCGGCCAAGCCCACGGCCAGCGCGCCGACCTGGAAGTTCAACGGGGCCAGCACGCTGCCTCCGTACAAGGTGTTGCCGTGCAACCGGAGCCCCGGCGTTCCCCCCACGACGGAGAACAACCCCATGTGCGTACCAGGCAACGCGTAGTGCGCCGGGATACGGGCCTTCTCGATTTTGACGCTGTACGAGCCACTGCCTTTCAGGCCGAGTTGCGAACCCCAGTCGTCCAGCCGCCGCCACTGGTCCCTCGGCACGATGAACATCAGCTGCTCGGGCGGTTCTCCTTCCGCTCCCGCGATGAAGGTCTGACCGACGAAATGAGTGGCGTAGGGCGAGCCGGAGGCATAGCGGAACACGCCGTCCACGATCCAGCCGCCGTCCTCGGCGGGCTCGGCGAACCCGGCTGGCGCGACGACACCCGGGCAGATGAAGTCGCCGCCCGCGAACAACTCGTTCTGCGCCTGTTCGCCGAAAAGCGTAGCGGCCAGATGCGCATGGGACGCCCCGAAGGTGTACATCCACGCCGTCGACGCGCACCCCCGGGCAAGCCTGGCCACCACTTGCATGTGTGTGTCGACACCGAACTCGTAACCGCCATACCGCCTTGGCACCAACAGCCGGTAGAAGCCGGCGTTGAGCAGCACTTCATGCGTGTCCGGCGCGTAGTACCCGCGCTCCTCCGTCTCCTGCTGCCGGTCGATGAGGGTCTCGGCGATCCGCTCGGCGCGGGCAAGGACCTCGTGCTCGGTCAGACCTGGCTCCGGCGGAGCCGGATAGTCGTTCGCCGAGGTATCCATGGCGGCTGTCATGTACTGACCGTCCTTTCACCGAACATGATCACTTGTCAGCGCAGCGTCGCTTCGACGAACGAGAACGACGTCGAGCTCGGTATCACCCGGTCGAGGGTGAACCCGGCCGCGTCCAGGAGTTCCCGGTACTCGTCGGCGGTGCGCTCGCGCCCGCTCACCAGCGCCAGCATCGTCAAGTCGATCCCCTTCGCCGGATGTGGGGTGTCTCCTGGCGGAATGACCGCCTCGACGAGGACGAGCCGGGCACCGGAATCGGCTGCCTTGCCGATGGTGCGCAAGATCCGCAAGCACGACTGGTCGTCCCAGTCATGGAGGATGTAGGAAAGGAGATAGACGTCAGCGGCCGGAACGGACTCGAAGAAATCGCCGGCCACGCAGCGGACCCGATCGGCGAGACCGTGCTCGGCCAGCTTGTCCTTCGCCGCCACCACGACCTCGGGGCGGTCGAACACGATGCCGTCGCGGTCAGGGGAATCGGCGAGCAACTGGACGAGCATCGAGCCGTCGGCTCCACCGATGTCGGCGACGACGGCGCCGTCCGGTAGCCGGTATCCCTCGAACATTCCTGCCCGCAGCCCGGTGGTGATGTTCGCGAACGCACGGTTCTGCACGTCCACCCGTTCCGGGTCGGCGGAGATCCAGTCGAAGAACGGCTGACCGTAGTGACGGGTAGCCGCCGGTTCCCCGGTCAGCGCCGTGTGCAGGAGCTCACCGAACGGACCGTAATGCGTCTCCATGAAATAGAGCGCGCCGTACCGGACCGACTCCGGCCGGCCGTCGGCCAGCGTCAGTCCCAGCTCGGTGATCTCGACCTGGCCGTCCTCGGTACGGAAGACGCCGATGGTGGCGAGGAAACGGATGATCCGCTCAAGCGCGTCCGCGTTGGCGTTCGTCTCGGCGGCGAGCCGGGTGATCGGCTGCGGGCCGTCGCTGAGGATGGTGGCGATGTCGAGCTTCGCCACGACGTACAACGCCTGCGAGACCTCGAATCCGGTCAACAGCTGGATCATCTGGACCTGAGGGGAGATATCCGCCTGATCAGGAACGCTCATGAAGTGTCCTATCACTCGTCTGTGGAAACCGGGACAACCAGTCAGCCGAGTGCGGCGCGGCCCGCTGCGCCGATGTCGGCGAACGAGGCGAGGTCGGGCACCCGCCAGCCGTTCAGGTCGTACTCGGCGAGGCAGCGGTCGACGAACTCGCGGTAGCCGTCGAGCTTGCCGTCGCCGAGCTGACCGCGGAGCAGTTCGATCCTGGTGTTCTCGTGGTTCCCGGAATAGTTGCGTTCGTAGAGTTCGTGCCTGCCGCCGAACTCGGTACCGACCGTTTCCCAGAGCAGCTTCATCACCTTCACCCGCTCGACCGCGTCGATCCCGTTCGAGCCGCGCAGGTACTTGTCGAGATACGGTCGGATGTCATCGTTGTGGAAGTCCCGCGCGCTGGAGTTCAGGTAGATCAGTCCACTCGCGACATCCTGGAGCACGATCTCCCTGATCCGGGCGTAGCCGACCTGGGAGAACCAGCGGTAGGCCATGGCGTAGTCCGGGTTGGGCAAGACAGCGCCGTTGCGCCACGGCACCGGGTTCCGCGCTGCCGCGTCGGACAGCCCCCAGAACAGGTTGCGCCAGGCGAGCACTTCGCCCAGTCGCGCCTGTATCCCGCGGAAATCGGCCACCCCGGTCATGTCCAGCGCCTTGGCCAGCAGCCCGGCGATGAACTCCAGCTTCACCGCGAGCCGCGTACAACCGTGGAACATGGCGCGCTCGTTGAATCCGGATTGCCCGGTGAACATGCCGACCTTGGCGACGTCCCCGTAGATGAACACGTTCTCCCACGGGATCAGCACCTTGTCCATCACCAGTATGCTGTCGTTCTCGTCCAGCCGTGAGGACAGCGGGTAGTCGAACGGACTACCGGTCAGCGCCGCCGAGGCGGCGTACGACTGGCGGCAGATCAGTTTCTGGCCGGGCGCACTCATCGGCACGGTGGCCACGACGGCGAATTTGCGGTCCTTGATCGGCAGCCCGGTATGGGCGATGAAGTTGTAGTGCGTGAGGGCGGAGTTCGTCGCGACGACCTTCGCCCCGCTCACCACCAGCCCACTGTCGGTTTCCCGTTCGACGTGCACGAACACGTCGGCGACCTCGTCCGCCGGCCGATGCCGGTCCACCGGCGGATGCACGAAAGCGTGGTTCCAGTACAGGACTTTCTCCTGCGACTCCCGGTACCAGCGCAACGCGTTGGCGGCGAACGGGTTGTAGAAGTCGGCGTTCGCACCGAGTGTGCCGAGGAACGACGCCTTGTAGTCCGGGCTACGGCCCATCCAGCCGTAGCTCAGCCTTGACCACGCGGCGATGGCCTGCTGGTCGGCGACCAGGTCGGCCGCGCTCCGCGGCGTGGTGAAAAAGCGGTGCGTGTAGCCGTCGGAGCCGTCGGCGTCGGTTTCGGTGGTCAGTACGTCCCGGTGCTCCGGGTCGTGCAGCGCGTCGTAGAGCCGGGCCGTCATCCGCGCCGGATTGTGGAACGCGGGATGTGCGGTGACGTCCTTGACTCGTTCGCCGTAGAGGTAGATCTCCCGGCTGTCACGGAGGCTCTCGAGATATTCGGCGCCGGTCAGCGGCCGGGTCTGTCCGGTCATCGCGTTCTCCTTGTCTCAGGCCGCGGTGGTCCGCTTGGCGTCGACGAACGCGGCCAGTTCGGCCACGGTCGGTGCGTCGAACAGCGTGTTGACCAATACCTCGACGCCGGTCTTGGCCTTGATCTGGTTGAGCAGCCGCATGGCCTGGAGCGACTGGCCGCCGAGATCGAAGAAGCTGTCGTCGATCCCGACCTCGGGCACCTCGAGCACGGAGCTGAAGACCTCGCAGAGGAGCCGCTGCATGGCGGTTTCCGGCGCACGGGAGGCAGTGACCCGGTCGAAGTCCGGCTCCGGCATCGCCGCCCGGTCCAGCTTGCCGTTGGCGGTCAGCGGAAGCGAGTCCAGCTGGACGAACGCGGCGGGCACCATGTAGTCCGGCAACCGGCTCCTGGTGTGGGCGCGCAGTGCCGCGAGATCAAGCTCGCCGGATTCCGGCACCACATAACCGACCAGTTGTTTCTCCCCGTTGTTCCCGGGTTCGCGTGCCAGCACGACGGCCTGGGCCACCCCTGGGTAGCTTGCCAGCGCCGCCTCCACTTCGGCCGGTTCGACGAGGAAACCGAGGATCTTCAACTGGCTGTCCGCCCGCCCGAGGAACTCGAGCACGCCGTCGGTGGTCCGGCGGGCCAGGTCGCCGGTGCGGTACATGCGCGATCCCGGCGCACCGAACGGGTCGGCCACGAACCGCACGGCGGTCAGGCCGGGCTGGCCGAGATAGCCGCGTGCGACGCCCGCGTCCGCGAGATAGATCTCGCCGGTCACATTGGCGGGTACCGGCGTCAGGTGCTCGTCCAGAACGCGGATCGTGACGCCGGTCAGCGGGTCGCCGATCGGCACGGTGGTGCCGATCGGCGTTCCCCTGGTCAGCGGGAGACGGGTGGACAGCACCGTCCCTTCAGTCGCGCCGTACGACGCGTGGACCACGAGGCCGTCGCAGACCTCCAGCACCCGGTTGACCGCGGTGGGCGCGATCACGTCACCACCGGTGAGTACCTCGCGCAGACCGCGCAACGTCTCCGGCGCTTCCTCCGCGATCACCCGGAACAGGCCCGCGGTCAGGTGGAGCCCGGTGATCCGGTGCGTCACGATCAACTGGCGCAGCGTCGCGGGCTCGAGCCGTCCGGGTGGCGCAACGACCACCTGCCCGCCGTGCAGCAACGGCAGCCAGACCTCGAAGACGAAGATGTCGAAGGCGTGCGGTGCCAGCAGCAACATCCGCGCGTACCGCTCGGGCGTCCATTGTGGATCGGTCAGCAGCCGCACCACGTCCTGCTGGGTCACCGCGACCCCCTTCGGCAGGCCGGTGGACCCCGAGGTGTGGATCACATAGGCCAGCTGGCCGGGAAGGATCGGCACCCCAAGGTCGACGGCCGGTTCACGCACGAGCGCCGGATCGTCCACCGCGACGACCGGAACACCGGCCGGTAGCTCCGTCGCGCGCTCCGCCCCGCCGGTCAGCAGCACCGCGGCGCCTGCCCGGTCGATCACCCACTGCCGCCGGTCGGCCGGATACGACTCGTGGATCGGCAGGTAGACCGCGCCGGCCTTGAGAATCGCGAGAAAGGCCACCACAAGGCCGATCGACCGGTCCATCAGCACCGCCACCCGGTCCTCACGGCCGACGCCGAGTCCGTTCAGGTGCTGTGCGAGTTGATTGGCCCGGCGGTCCAGTTCCCGATAGCTCAGCTTCGCCCCGGTCGCGGCCTCGGTCACCGCCGTCGCGTCCGGGGTCCGCGCGAGTTGTTCGGCGAACCGGGCGGGGATCGAAAGGGCTACCATTCCGTTCTCCTCGTCAAGGTCTGGTTGGTCTGGGCCGCCCGGCCGCGTCCCTGGTCCTGGCGGTGCTGGAGGTCGCCGGCTTTCAGCCCGCCCTGAGGTCGGCCGGGGTCCTCGGCGGGTAGGCCAGGGCCGCCGCGTTGTACCGGTCGAGCACTTCCTGCGCTTGCTCGGTCGCCGCTCGGAACCGGGCCACCGGGTCCGCCCCGTTGAGCAGCACGTCCTCCATCGCCTCGGTGATGGCGATGTTGATGCCGCTGAGGTTGCCGACGATCGGGCCTGCCCCCGCCGGAGTCCGCTCCGCCGTGACGACCTGCGCGACCGCCGCCCCGTAGCCGGGGTACGGATCGACCCAGTCGTCCGCCGTCGACCGCTGGTAGGCGGCCAGGGTGATCGGGTGTGAGGTCATCGGATTCGCGGGGTCGTGCATGCGCGCCACCGCGTGTGACGTGTTGAGCTGGTGCTGCAGGAAGGCGAGGGCGCCGTCCTCCTTCTCCTTCGGCAGGCCCCTGGCGAGAAAGAGCGCCTGGCCGGCCACGGTGCCGCCGGTGGAACAGTCCTCGACGGGGCGCGGCAACTGGCCCGCCGTGAGTTCGAAGCCTGCCGCGGTGGCCATGTCGCTGATCATCCGGCCGATGGCCGACGACGAGACCACGAACGCGATCTCCTTGCGCTCGAACGCCTGCATCGCGGTGAAGTAGTGGAGTTCCTCGGTGGGAAGGTAGTGGCCGTCCTCGTACATCCGCTTCCACCACCGCACGTAGTTGAGCATCTCCGGGGAGTCGAGGAAGACCCGGGTGGCCCGGCCGGACCGGCCGTTGCCGTTGTTGACCAGCAACGCGCGCTGCCCGGCGAGTTCCTGGTGAAACACCCAGCCGTAGTTCGGCCAGCTGACCCCGTGCCCCGGCCCGCCCGGCAGTTCGGCGATGGCGGCGCACGCCGCCGCGAGGTCCTGCCAGGTCACGGGCATGCGCTCGATTCCGGCGGCGGACAGCATGGTCTTGTTCGCGAAGAGGATGTTGGTGGCCACGAAGCTCGGGATGGCGACGAGTTCACCGCCGACGGTGTAGTAGTCACGCACGACGGGCACGAGATCCTCGACCACGACCCGCTCCCCCAATATCTTGGACCGGCCGCCGATCGCGCGCTGGACCGGCACGAACAACGGTTCACCGTTGTGGGCGCGGGTGTCCAGCGCGGTCTGGGCCGACGAGTACATGTATTCCGCGATGTCCGGCGGGTTTCCCCGCGCGACCGCGTCGGCCACCGTCTCGGGCATCAGGTGCGCCTCGATCTTGCGGACGCGAACCTGATACCCCGGATGGGCCCGGTTGAACGATTCGGCGGCGGTGACCAGCGGGTCGCCGACCCCGGGAAGCGCGTTGCCGGGGCTGGCCGCGATCCATACGTCGATGTCTGTCGGCATGAGAATCCTCCACGACTCGGTACCGGTGGCCAACGGTTTCTAACGGACATTCCACTTCTGGCCGGGGCGGTCGGCTATCGCCTGGACCAGATCGACGAACTCAGTTCCCCAACGCCGGACCGTAGTCGCGTCGATCGCGTCGGGTTCATACTCGACGACACATCGAAACTCGCCGGACGGAAGAACAAGAAAGGTCCAGATGAACGCGCCGCGAACATACGAAGCCGACACTTCCTCCGCCGGAACGACCGGTTCGACCCTGGTGGCGAACTGGGCCTGCGACTCGGCCTTCGGCGAGCGGACGTAGTTGAGAGTGGGCAACAACGTCAGCGGATCGAAAGCACCCTTCATCAGCTCGGGAAAGATATCGAGTACCGAATCGAAAGACATCCTGTACCGCTGCGAATCCGCACTCGCCCGGCGCGCGAGAAGCATGAGGTCGCGAAAAGTAACACAGTCGCCGAATGCGAGTCGAATGGGAACAAAATCAGTGAAGAAGCCGATGGTGTGATAGAACTTCTCGTCCTGTCGCCCGTTGTTCACGGTCAGCAGGGCGATGTCGGTCCGGCCGGAGACCTTTTCCGCGAGAACCATGAACGCCGCCAGGAAAACATGCCAGACGCTGCATCGATGCCGGGCCGCGCTCGCGGTGACCCCGGCGAACGTGCCTGCGTCGATCGAGAAGTTCTCCACCACGCTTCGCGGTGCCCGGGTTCCGGGACCGTGCGGCCGGTCGGCAGGCATCGTGTACATCTCGACGCCGGCCAACTCGCGCCCCCAGAACCGACGGCACTCCGCCGCCTTCTCGCTGCCGAGGAACTCCTGTTGCCAGGAAGCGAACATCCGGTACGGGACCGGGCTCGGCAGCGTGTGCGGCACCCCGGCCACCCTTGCCCGGTAGCCCGCCGCGATCTCGCGGCGGAGCACGTCGGACGACCAGCCGTCGCTGAAGAGGTGGTGGGTCACCAGGGTCAGCAGCGCGTCCTGGTCGTCGAAACGATACAGCTCGGCTCGCAGGGACGGCGTGGCGAGAAAGGAAAGTTCCGCGTCGTGCAACGCGACGTGCACCTCGAGGGCCATTTCGTCGCGAGCCCGGCCTGCGGGCAGCGGAGTGTCGTGCACGGTGAGCGGAACCGGCCGCGGCGGCAGCACCTCCTGAAACCCGAGCGTGCCGTCGTTCTCGTCGTAGTGGAGCCGGGTGCGCAGCGCCTCCTGCCGTTCCACCACTTCGTCCAGCGCGCCTTGAAGGGCATCGACGCGCAACTCTCCCTTGATGCGAAGAGCGAGCGCGACGACGTGCCGTGGTGAGCGAGCCAGGCCACTCGGGTCTTTTTGCCGAGAAGTCAGCGGATACTGATCCACGGTGCAGCTCCATCATCTACCGGTCGACGTCGGATCGGTCATCGCAATTCGTTCCCAGCATGCTCACGACATAAGTTCGAGACACCTTCATGATTGCTCACTATTCCGCCTGTTTCGCAGTTTCGAAGACGTCGGCAGGCGCCGTGGGCTGCGACCATGGTTGCCGACCAGTGCTGTCTCCACGTCGCCGCGCCGCGGCTCGGCCTGGAACCAGGATTCTCGCGTCAGGAGTGACGAATGACCGACAACGGCTCCCGGGCAGCGGCAGGCCGGCTGTCCGTGGCAGTGCTCGGCGCCGGCCTCATCGGCATCGACCTGATGACCAAGATCGCCCGCTCGGACCACCTCGACCTGGGGCTCGTCGTCGGCCGGGACCAAGCCACTTCAGGACTGCGGCAGGCGCACCGGTTCGGGGTGCCGGTCGCGACAGGGGGTGTCCAGTCCCTTGTGGACTCCGAACGACCGTTCGACGTGGTGTTCGACGCCACCAGCGCGTCCTCCCACGCCGAGCACGTCGAGAAGCTCGCACCCTTGGGCACCATGCTCATCGACCTGACGCCCAGCCGGAGCGGGCAGATGATCTTCCCGACCGTCAATCGGGCGGATATCTCCGCACACCGTGACCTCAGCATGGTGAGCTGCGGCGGGCAGGCGGCAGTGCCGATCCTGCACGCGATCTCGCAGATCCATGAGATCGACTACATCGAGGTGGTGACGACTGCCGCCACCCTCAGCATCGGCCGCGGGACGCGCATGAACCTCGACGAGTACGTGGACACCACGCAGGAGGCGGTCCGCTGCTTCACCGGGGTCGCCGACGTCAAGGCGATCCTCAACATCAGCCCCGCGCGACCACCCGCGACCTTCCGGGTCGCCATGTCCCTGCTGGGCAAGGACCTCACGACCGACTCGCTGCGCTCGGTCGTGACGGCAGCCGCGGCCGAGGTCCGCTCCTTCGCCAGGGGTTTCGAAGTGAAGGCGTGCACCGCGAACGACGGCAAGGGCTTCGTCGCCGTGGAGGTCACGTCGTCCGGAGACCGCGTCCCGAGTTATGCCGGGAATCTCGACATCATCAACTCCGCCGCGCTCCTGGCCGCGGAGACCTACGCGGCGGACCGGCTCTCGATGGCAGGTGGGTGAACTCATGACCGAGACAACCAGCCGGGACGTCGCCGGGGACAAGCCGATCCAGATTCACGATCCGACTCTGCGGGACGGCCACCACGCCGTCCGGCACAGCCTCGGCGCGGATCAGCTGCGCGCTTACGCGCTGGCCGCGGACGCCGCCGGTGTTCCGGTGGTCGAGGTCGGCCACGGCAACGGGCTGGGCGCCTCCTCCCTCCAGGTCGGCCGGGCCAGGCTCAGCGACGACGAGATGCTGTCGCTCACCAGGCAGGCGCTGACGAACAGCAAGCTCGCGGTCTTCATGTTGCCCGGCTGGGGCACGATCGACGACCTCAAGAACGCCATCGCGCATGACGTCGACCTGGTGCGTATCGGCACTCACTGCACCGAGTCCAGTCTGGCCGAACGGTACCTCGGTTTCCTGCGTGAGCAGGGGGTCGAGGCGCACGCGGTGCTCCTGATGAGCCACATGGCCACTCCCGGCAAACTCGCCGAGCACTGCGCGCGCCTGGTCGAGTTCGGAGCCACCGGCGTGGGCATCATGGATTCCGCGGGCCACTACCTGCCTACCGACGTCACCGAGCGCATCACGGCCATGTGCGGTGCGGTCGACGTGCCGGTGATGTTCCACGGGCACAACAACCTCGGCATGGCCGTGGCGAACTCGGTCGCGGCGGCCGAGGCTGGAGCGTCTATTTTGGACGCTTGCGCCCGCGGGTTCGGTGCGGGGGCGGGCAACACCCAGCTCGAGGCGCTGGTGCCGGTGCTCGAACGCGTGGGCTACCGCACCGGTATCGACCTGTACCGCCTGCTGGACGCGGCGGACGTCGCCGAACGGGACCTGATGCCCGCACCGCCCAAAGTCGACTCCATCTCCATCGTCAGCGGCCTGGCCGGCGTGTTCTCGGGGTTCAAGACCCGGGTGCTCGACGTCTCCGCCCGCGAGGGCGTCGACCCGCGCGATGTCTTCTTCGAGCTCGGCCGCCGCCAGGCGGTCGCCGGCCAGGAGGACCTCATCGTGGACGTCGCGCTGGCCCTGCGGGGCGCCGGGACCGGGGACCGGTCGTGACGGGTGGTGCGACCGGGCCCGCGGACCGCGCGGTCGTCTGCGGTCTCGGGTACTGGCTGCCGGAGCGGGTGGTCACCAACGCGCAGCTGGCCGAGCGGCTCGACGCGTCGGAAGAGTGGATCGTGGGACGCACCGGGATCTCCCGCCGCCGCTGGGTCGAGCCGGGTGAGGCCACGTCCGACCTCGCGGTCGGGGCGGGCCGGGCCGCGCTCAAGTCGGCGGGCGGCGGGCCGGTCGATGCCGTCGTGCTGGCGACCACGACCCCGGACTACCGTTGCCCGGCCACCGCGCCCGACGTGGCCGCGCGCCTCGGCCTGAACGGCGTCGCCGCCTTCGACGTCTCCGCCGTGTGCACGGGGTTCGTCTACGGCCTGGCGACGGCGGCGGGCTTCATCGCGGCGGGGCTGGCCGACCGCGTCCTGCTGATCGCCGCCGAGGCGTTCTCCACCCTGCTCGACCCGGACGACCGGACGACCCAGCCGATCTTCGGCGACGGGGCGGGCGCCGTGGTCCTGCGGCGTGGCCGGGCCGACGAGCCGGGAGCCATCGGACCGCTGGTGCTGGGCAGTGACGGCGCTCGCGCCGAGCTGATCACGGTGAAGGCAGGCGGCTCACGGATTCCGTTCCGGACGGCGGTACCGGACGACGGGTCGCAGTACTTCCAGATGCGGGGACGCGAGGTGTTCCGGCAGTCGGTCGAGCGGATGAGCGCCGCGGCAACCGAGGCCCTCGACGGGGCGGGCTGGCGGCTGAGCGACGTCGACCGCATGATCACCCACCAGGCGAACGCGCGCGTCAGCGCCGCGCTGGCCACCCGGCTCGGCCTGCGCCGGGACGCGGCACCGCAGAACATCGCCGACGTCGGCAACACCGCCGCCGCCTCGATTCCGGTCCTGCTCGCCCAGGCGGCACTGGACGGGACCCTCGAACCCGGCCACCGGGTGCTGCTCGCCGCCTTCGGTGGCGGCCTCACCTGGGGCGCCACCACATTGACCTGGCCCGGACTCGAAGTCCACGACACATAGGCAGCCAGCCAACGGACACCGGAGGACGCAATGTTCGAGCTACTGAAGTCAGTCATGAGCGAGGTCCTGCTGCTGGACGTCGACGGAGTGCGTCCGGACGCACTCCGCGAGGACGCGGGCCTGGACTCCCTCGCCGTCGTCGAGCTGTCCATGGTGCTCAGCCAGCACCACGGCATCGAGGTCACCGACGACGAGCTGTTCGAACTCGACACGGTGGCGGAGATCGTCGCGCTCATGGAGCAACGGAAGCGGACCGCCGCCTGACGTCCCGTCGCCGCTGCCTGGTCACGCCCGCAGGTAGGAGGCGCCGTTCAGGTCGAGGATGGTGCCGCTGGCCCACTCGGCCTGAGCGGAGGCCAGGTAGAACACGCCCGCGGCGATCTCGTCCGGCTCGGCGACCCGGCCGAACGGGCTCTGCGCCCGGATCTCGTCACCGCCCGGCGGCGCGAGCCAGTCCGTGGTCATGTCCGTGGCCACGAACCCGGGTGCCACGGCGGAGACCGCGATCCGGTACGGCGCGAGCGCGATCGCCAGCGACTGGGTCAGTGCGTTCAGGCCCGCCTTGCTGGCCCCGTAGGCCGGCACGTCCGGCTCGCCGCGGAACGCACCCCGCGACGAGACATTGACGATCCGCCCGCCGTGCTCCTTCATGTGCCGCACCGCGCACCAGGTCACGTTGGCCGCTCCGACGAGGTTGACTCCCAGCGTCGACCGCCAGTGCTCCTGCCAGGCGGCGTAGCTCACCTCTGTGATCGGGTGCGCGACGAAGATGCCTGCGTTGTTCACCAGGACGTCCAGACTGCCGAGCTGCCCGGCGGCCGAGTCCACCGCCGCCAGCACGGCCGCACTGTCCAGCAGATCGGCCTCAACGACGGTGTGCCCGCTGCCGTCGAGCCCGGCCACCAGGTCCTCCGCGGCACCGCCCCGCACCTTGTCCAGAATCGCCACCCGGTCACCGGCCGCCGCGAACCGCCTCGCCACAGCCCACCCGATACCCCTGGCCGCGCCGGTCACGAGAACCGCGCGCCCACCGGCCGGCTCACTGGTGTTCTCGACCATGGGTCAGACCCCTCTCACCAATCTGCTGACAGCTTCGGCAATGACGTCGTCCGGCAGGGAGAAGCAGGCGCGGACGTACGGCCGATCCGGTGCGGTCAGGTGGAACGCCTCTCCTGGCACCGTCCCGACGAGACTGCTCGCCAGCAGGAGCTCGGCCGCTTCCACCCCGGTCGGCACGCCCATCCGCGAGCAATCGACGTACAGGTAGTAGGAACCCTCCGGTTCGTTGGGCGACAACCCGGCGGCGGCGAAGCCTTCCGCCAGGGTCCGGCGCTTCCGGTCGTACATCGCGCGGAGGTCACGGTAGTAGTCCTCACCCAGATTCAGCGCCCGCGCGCCGAGCTCCTGCAGCGGAGCGGGTGCGCAGACCACGAGTGCGTCGGCCGCGATCCTGATCGCGCTGATCAGTGGTTCCGGGCCGTAGGCGTAACCGAGCCGCCACCCGGGAACGCTGAACGATTTCCCCAGTGACCCCAGGGTCACCGTTCGCTCCTTGAGGTTTCCGACCGTCGCCGCGGCGAGATGCGGAGCCGGTCCGAAGTAGATGTCCTCGTACACTTCGTCGGAGATGACGAGCAGATCGTGTTCTTCCGCCACGGCCGAGACGATCTCGAGCTCCGCCGCGGTGAGCCGGTGCCCGCTCGGGTTGTTCGGCGAGCAGAGGATCATCGCACGCGTCCGGCCGCCGACGGCGGCCCGCAACGGTTCCTCGGTGATCGCGAAATCCGGCCCGGCCAGCCGTACCGGCTCGGGGCGCAGGTCCAGCATCCTGAGCGAGGGCAGGTAGTTGCCGTAGAAGGGTTCGAACAGGATGATGCCGTCTCCCGGGTCGAGCAGCGCCGTGAGCGTCGCCATGAGAGCTCCCGTCGCGCCGACCGTGGCCAGGACTTGAGTCGCGGGCTCGACGCTGAGCCCGGTGCGCCTCTTCACCTTGTCGGAGACGGCTTCGCGAAAGACCGCGAGGCCCTCGGGCCGACTGTACGAGTGACCGACGTGCTGGAAATCTCGTGCGCCCTCCGCCAGCAGCGAAGCGGGCGGCGGCACCAGGCTGAGCCCTTGCGCGAGGTTGAGGGCACCGAGTTCCTGACAGCGCACCGTCATGGCCCCGAGTGCGGACTGCTCTAGGCCACGTAACCTGTTGGCGACCTTCACCGTGGTCAGCCTCCGGTGCTCAGCCGAGTCAGCAGCTGGTCGAGCTCCGCGACTGTGGGCGCGTCGAAGAGTTCGTTCATCGATATCTCCACGCCGACCGCCGGGCCGACCCGGCTCGCGATCAGCATGGCGTCGATCGACTCACCTCCCATGCGGAAGAAGTCGTCGTCGACGCCGCACCGAGGCCGGGCGAGCACTTCGGCGAAGATCGTGCACAGGACCTCTTGGCGCGGGGTCTCGGGTGATCGGTAGGGCAGCAGGCCGCGCAGATCAGGTGCGGGGAGCGCCTGCGGCTCCGGCGTTCCCGTGAAGTCCACCGGGATGGCGTCGACGACCGTGATGGCGGCAGGCGCCGCGCTGCCTGGCAACGTCGCTCTGACGTACTTGTGCAGCGCCGCCAGGTCGAAACCGGGGCTGCCGGGTACGACGTAGGCCACCAGGACCTGGCCCACGGGTTCCTGAACGTGTGTCAGGACCGCGACTTCCGCGAGTTCGGGGTAAGCGCCCAGCACCTCTCGCACATCCTGGATCGCAGTCACTGCCATCAGCCGCTCACCTTCCATTCGAGCTCCGGGACTCCCCTGGACACCTTCGCAGCCTCGGCGTGCCGGCAGGTCCTCCACGTTGCTCGGATCCGGGCCCGACCCGGCAATCGAAGAGGTGCCAACGGAGACATCCCTTTCAGGGAGAACGGCGGCACTACCGGATGGCCGGGACCACGCAATGCAGAAGACGTACCGCATTCGGCGTAGCGCGAGGATGACTGCGGGCCGGAACTCGCGTACACCCGGCCGATTTCGGATCAGCCACGATCGCACCGATTGGGGGCGGCATGCAGTCGACGATCCACACGAGCGGCTGGCCGGCACCCGCTGGCCGGAGGAACTGCCTCCACCCCGAGGGCGCCGCATCGACGACCTCCGTTCTTTCGCCCGTTCTCCCCCGTCCCCGAAAGGCGAGCTGATGGAAAGCCGTTGCCCGGTCCTGGATCCCACGGGACGCGACATCCACGGAGAGGCCGCCCGCCTGCGAGCTCTGGGCCCGGCGACCCAGGTCGAACTGCCCGGTGGTGTCCTGGCGTGGTCGGTCACCCGTGCGGACGTGATCAAGCAGCTGCTGACCGACCCGAGGGTCACCAAGAGTGCCCGCGACCACTGGCCGAAGTTCATCAACGGCGAGATCCCGCCCGACTGGGAGATGATCAGCTGGGTGGCGATGGACAACATGGCCACCGCCTACGGCGAGAACCACCTCCGGCTGCGCCGCCTGGTCGGAAAGGCCTTCACCCCCAGGCGAACCGAGGCGAGCCGCCCGAAGGTCGAGGCGCTGACCAACAAGCTGCTCGACGGGCTCGCCGCCGTCGGCCCGGACGAGGTGGTCGATCTGCGCGAGCGGTTCGCCTTCCCGCTGCCGGGGATGCTGGTCGCCGAGCTGATCGGAATGGACGAGCAGGCACGCGCGGCCACCGCCAAGGTGATCCACATGATGGTGGACACCACCGTCACCCCCGAGCAGGCACAGTCCATCTTCACCGGCTGGCGTTCCTCCATCGCCGAGTTGATCGCGGCCAAGCGCGCCAACCCCGCCGAGGACATCACCAGCGACCTGATCGCCGCCCGCGAGGAGGACGGCTCGCGGCTGTCCGAGCAGGAGCTCGCCGACACGATCTTCGTGATCCTCGGCGCCGGTTCGGAGACCACGATGAACTTCTTCGACAACGCCATCACCGCCCTGCTCACCCACCCCGAGCAGCTGGAGCTCGTCAAGTCCGGTGCGGCCACCTGGAACGACGTCATCGAGGAGACCCTGCGCGTCGAGTGTCCGCTCGCCTCGGCCCCGATGCGCTACGCGGCGGAGGACATCGACCTCGGCGAGGGCGTCACGATCCCCCAGGGCGACCCGATCCTGGTCAACTTCGCCGCCATCGGCCGTGACCCGTCGCTGCACGGCGAATCGGCCGGCGAGTTCGACATCACCCGCGCCGACAAGGAGCACCTCTCGTTCGGCCACGGCCCGCACTTCTGCCTCGGTGCCGGCTTCGCCCGTATGGTGGCCACCATCGGCCTGTCCACCCTCTTCGACCGGTACCCCGACCTGACTCTGGCCGTCGACCGCACCGAGCTCGAGCCCCTCTCCACCTTCATCATGAACGGCCACCGCGCCCTCCCCGTGCGCCTGCGGGCCGTCGCGTCCCGGTAGTCCGCCGCGTGCGGGAAGGCGGCTTCTGCCGGCGATAGCCGGCAGAAGCCGCCTTCCGGGCTGACGCCCTGAGCGGAGCAGCCTCGCGCAGGGCAGGAGGCGCTACTCGATCTCACTCGCCACCGGCGCCCGCCGTGGCGTCGGCTCGGCCTTCCGGCATCGTCGCGGGCACAGGCTGGCCAAGGGAGATCATGTTTCCCTCGCTGTCCCGGAAGAACGCTCCACGCTCGCCGGCCCCCTTACTCGGATAGTTGCTGTCGATGTCGACAATGCCGTTCACCGTGCGAAACCCAGGATGGTCGTACTCCTCGAACACCACCCCTCGACCGCGCAACTCGGCCACCTCGGCCGCGATGTCGGAGACCTGGAACGCCATCTGGGTAAACGCTCCGTCGGCTGCTCCTTGGGACATGAACAGGCAGAACACGGTAGGACCACAGCGGTACCGAAGCCCACCGGGCCGTTCCTCGACCGGTTCCAGGCCGAGTTTCTCGGCATACCACTGTCGCGCCCGATCGAGGTCACGTGCTGGAAGCCGGGTCTCCGTCCACGCATCGGTCAGTGCCACTCGAGCTTCTCCTCACGCCAGTGTGTGCTGCGGCCAGGGTGACAAGCATGACAGTGTCCGGTGCCGTGACGACACCGGACGGGATCGTGGTGGGTGATCGCGTCACGAGGCCGCGAACTGGCCGGGCCGCCGGCCAGGTCCCGCCGAGCCCCGGTAAGCCTGTGCGATCTCCAACCAGTGCTCAGCCTCGGAACCCACCGCGGTCACCTTGAGATCGGCGTGGTGCCGGCGGCGGGTGACCAGCAGGCAGAAGCCCTCGGCCGGGCCGGTGACGCGCTGCTCCGACCCGAGCGGGTCGAAGGTCCACACCGCACCCGAAGGACCGGTGATCTCGAACCGGAATCCGGTGGCAGGTGGCGTGAGCCCCCTGGCGTGGTAGCCGAAATCCCACACCCCGCACCGCAAAGTCCACGACGTGGTGCAGCCGATCGGTGTGCCGGCGGCGTACGCCCAGCGCGTCGGCGATGTCCTGGCCGTGCCCGAACAACTCCATCATCCCCGCACGCGCCAGCACGACCATCGGTATGGGGCGCACGAGCCACGGCACCACGGTGCCCGGTGACAGCACCGACAACGCCTCGATCGCGGCCTCCCTTTCGGCCCGCCAACGGGACAACAGGACGTCCGCCGGTTCATGCGAGCAGTCCGCCACCGAAGCGTTGATCGCCGTTCCGACCGAACCGTCCATCCGGGACTGCGTTGTGGTGAAGGTGTCCGGTTCGGCCGCGGCCATCCTGGCGAGGCCGAACACGAAGGCCAGGTGTGCCACCTGGTGCCGGATCGTCCACCCCCACCGCCGGGGTCGGCAGGGCCCATTCCGAATCCGGTGGTTCCGACACCAGGCGGTCGACTTCCGCCGCGTCCGCGTAAAAAGCCTCGACCACGCCCGCGGTCATGATCACACCTGCTTCCTGGCCGTGATGGTGCCGTCGTCCTTGCCGGATTCCGGGGAGTTCTCGGGGAGAACCGTCGCGACCAGCCGACGACCGGCCGACCGTGCCGCGGTGAACGACGCCCACGACGTGAGTTCGACCAACGCCGTGGGAGACAGCGATGCCGCCGCCACATCGGCCGGCTGGACCCGGTAGGAGGCCAACGCGGTGAGCAGCGCCAGGCGGCCGACCGGTCGTAACGGCGACGCAAGCGTCGACAACGGACTGTTCAACCACTCCGCGTCCAGGCCGGGGGCGCGTTCCCGCATGCGGCTCGTCTCCGCCCGCACCAACCGCCTGACCTCCGCCGGGACGCTGCGCTCGCCCGCGGCCTCGAATGCCGCGTACGCCCTGGCGAGTGCGTCGGCCAGCTCCGGCTGCCCTTCCGCCCAGTCCAGTTCGGCCGGTACCGGACCGGCGGGGAGCAGATCCCTTGCCGTCGCGGCAGCGGGGTCCGGCCGCCTGCGCACCGTCCTCGCGAGCACACCCCTGGCCACCCGCTTGGCCGAGGGCGGCAAGGCGGACGGGAAGGGCGAGGGCTCGCAGAAGACGTTCACCATCCGGTTGAGGTAGTGAAACGCCACTGCCGTCGCGATGAACTCGGCCGCCTGCGCCACCGGGAACTCCGCCGGTCCTTGTTCGGCGGCCCACCGGCCGAGCGCGGTCACCTCCGGGGCGAAGCCCGCCGCCCCCGCCAAGTCGGTCGCCGTGGTGGTGTGCACCTCCACGCAGTAGGGGCAGGTATTGGCCGAGGAAACGGCCGCCGCCACGGTCTCGCGGTCCAACCTGCTCGCCTGCCGATCCACGAGCAGGGCCTCCCGTAACAGCACCCAGACCGCCGGCAGCACCGCGGGCGCCGGGCTGTGCAGGCTCACCGGCGGTGCCAACATCCCGAAGTCGGCCTCGAGCTGCCGATAGACCTCGGCCACCTGACCGGTGGCTTCACCGAAGCGCACCGGCCGCACGTACCGCACCTTGTGCTGGGCCCGCCGCAACGCCAGCCGCACCGGGGTGGCCATCACGCCCCCACGACGGTCAGCGGGACCGCCGTCGCGGCCGTCCGGGGCGGCTCGATACCGGCAGAACGCTTGTTCCCCGGGATGATCGTGTCGGCGAACGCCGCCAACCTCATGATCTGCTCGTCATCCGAAAGTGACACCACACGCTCCTCGGTCAGATCGTGGAAACCGTCATCGGCGGTCCGCCGCCGGGCCGCAACGACAACATCGGCTCCGGCACGACCAGATGACCATCCACTATGGACAGTATGCGTTCCTGGCCGCCATGGCCGGCACGAAGACGACCGCGGTCGGATCACCTCGGGCGACCGCGCGGACCAGCCGGGGAGCCTGCACACCCAGACTCCGATTCCGCAACGGCGCGAGCGAGAGAGCTACGGGCACATCGCTGGGGCTCAGTTCCCTGAACCGGACCTCCGCTCGCGTGGTCTGGCCAGGACGCACCACCACGGGACTCGCGGACCTGCCGCTGAGCAACCACTGCCGGGGCCCGTTGACCTGTCCGGCCACCGCCCACACATGCCATCGCCCAGCAGGCACACCGGCAATCGTGATCCAGCCACGTCCCGCCATCTCCCCGTAGCGGTAGGCCACTGGCGCGCACTGTGGAATGCGCTGCGGGTAGATCCCGGCCAGAACCTGCACCGGACCAACCGCCGGTGGCAACTCGGCCGCGACCACCACGGTTCCACCACAGTGAACGGCCGGGGAGGCAAGTTCCACGCCTGCGTCACGCAATGTTCCCGATGACGGCAGGCGTAACAGGTCCGGCGCCATGGACACCAGGAGCGCCCGCACGTCCGGATCACGGTACTGGGTCGGAGTCAGCCCGACCGTGCTGGTGAACCTCGTGGTGAACGTGCCGGTGCTGCTGTAACCGACGCTGCACACGATATCCGCGACCCGCAACGACGTGGTCAGCAGCAGACGCTTCGCTTCGAACATCCGAACCGCCGCCAGGTACCGACCTGGCGTGACACCGGTGGCTTTGCCGAAGATTCGGCAAAAGTGATACCGACTGACGAAGACCGACGAGGCCAGCTCGTCGAGCGTCATAGGCTCGGCGTACCTCGACTTGATGGCGAGTATGGCTTCCCGCACTGCCGAATGCATGGTTCCTCCAGTGATGAGATTTCCGCGCCGTCAATCGACACACGCAATCGACGGCAGCCGAGAATCATCTGATCAGCGCACCCGCCGGGATGGTGCTCGATGCCGTCATGGCGACGACGTCGACGATCGCCACTGGCTGGCCAGAGGAACCAGAAACGCCTCTCGAAGAACTTCGACACGGTCCAGCGCGAGACCGTCTCGTGAATGACGCCCGTGGCGTGCGCGTGCTGAACCGCTGTGGAGATGATGAAACGACCGGAGAAGATCGGGTAGTTCCCCTGGGCGGGTGGCCATCAACACCTTGTCCGGCAAGTCGATATTCACCTAGATGGGCCCAGTGACAGTTTGCAAGGCCTCGCCTACCCGCGCATCCTCCACGTTGCGGTGCGCATACATCCGCTTTCATCATCCCGAGTGGACGGTGACGCGCATTACATTCGGCACATACGCCCGGGCGCGGTGACCACGACCCGGCATGGAGCCCCAGTCACCCTGCGCCCGCCGCGGAACTCCGCCTCCATCACGGTCGCCCTACCGAGCCTGCTCCTCGACCAGCGCCAGCAAGCGATCCAGGCCAACCTCGATCTGCTCGGGTGTGACCGCACTGATCGACAGGCGCAACTGGTTGGTGCCGCCGCCTCCGGCGTAGAAGTGCGACATCGGTGTCCACAGCAGACGGTGTTCGCGGGCCGAATGCTCCAACATCGCGTCGTCGGCGATGAAGGGGACCGTGACAACGACAAAGAAACCGCCGCGAGGGAAGTTCCAGCGCACCCCGCGCGAGTGGCGCTCCGGGAATCGTTTCCGCAGCCCCTGGAGCAACAAGCGCATGTTCCGCCGGTAGACCGCGATCTCGGCGCGGTTGGCGGCCTCCAGGCTGCACCCGTGCTCCAAGAGCTTTCCACCAGCCATGGCCTGGGCCAGTGGTGAAGTGTTGACGGTCAGCATGCTCTTGACCTTCGACAGCTCATCGGCGAGCAGACGGACTCCGGCGCCCGCGGAGACCAACTGGTCGGCCACCGCGTACCCGACGCGCGCTCCGGGAAAGCAGGTCTTGGCCAGCGAACCAAAATAGACGACACGGCGGTCGGTGTCCAGTGCCTTGAGAGTAGGCACCCTGGGACTGTCTTCGACGTGAAACAGACTGTATGGATTGTCTTCCAGAATGAGGAAGTCGTGTTCGGCCGCCAGGTCCAATAGCGTCCTGCGGGTGTCCGGATCCAGGCTCATGCCCGAGGGATTGGCGAAGTCGGGTACCAGGTACAAGGCCCTAGGCTGTTTTCCCGCCGCGCGGACCGCCATGACCTGCGCTACCAGATGATCCAGATCGATCCCGTTCTCGGTCTCCTGGACCGGCCATACCTCTCGGTCCAGCAGCCGCGCGGCGCCGGTCAGTCCCACGTAGCTCGGCGACACGGCGAGCACGACGTCGTCGCTGGTGGCGCACAAGACCCGCAAGGCCAGGAACATCGCTTCCTGGCAGCCGGTTGTCACGACGATCGACTCCGGGTCGACCTCGATACCCTCATCCAGGGACAGATTCCGGGCCAGCAGCTCGTGAATGATCCCCTTCGTCCGGCCGTATTGCAGCAGGGTACGCCGCACCTGCCGGTCGTCAGCGCCCTTCTCGACTGACAGATACCGCTGAAATACGGCGAGGTAGCGGGGTAACGCGTCCAGGTCGAAGAATTCCTCCCATGGCCGTCCGGCCGCAAAGGACACGGCGTCCGGGAAACGATGCGCGACCTCGTTGAGAAAATTCATCGTGTCCAGGCCGGGATCGCGCAGGGAAGCGTGCAAGTCCTCCAGCCGCAGGCCAACCCCGGCAACGATGGGTGCGTTCACGCGATCACGCCTCTCCTCGATATCCGGTCAGGCATCGGCGCTGTTCGCAACTCGGCGATTTCGTGCACATCCTGACACCCGCTCAATACCATCGCGTCCTCGAACTCGCTGCGCAGCAGCGTCAGCGAATGGAGGAGGCCCTCGGTGCCCGCGACCGAAAGGCCGTGAAGCGCGGGACGACCCAGCAACACGCCGTGTGCCCCGCTGGCAAGCGCCCGCAACACGTCCAACCCGGACCGGACGCCGCTGTCGAAGAACACTTCGCAGCCGTCGCCGACAGCCGCACGAACAGCGGGTAGCGCGTCGATGGCCGGAAGCGCCCCGTCCAGCTGCCTGCCCCCGTGGTTGGAGACCACCAAGGCGTCCACTCCGGATTCGCGGGCCTGAAGCGCGTCACGCGGGTCCAGCAAGCCTTTGAGCACGATCGGCAACGAGGTTCTGGCCCGGAGCCACTCAATGTGCGACCAGTTCAGTGCCGGGTCGAACGCCTCACGGGTGTGGTCTGCCACGGCCGAACCGTCACCCGTGTGGCGCTGCGCGGTTTCAGCCTGGTTCACCGGAAAGTGAGCCGCGCGGACGTCATGGGGCAGAGCAAAGCCGTTACGCAGGTCCCGTAACCTCCGCCCCATCCTGGGCACATCCACGGTGAGTACGACGGCACGGCAGCCGGCGGCCTCCGCGCGAGCCAGAAGTTCCGCGGTCAGGCCTCGATCGCGTAACCAGTAGAGCTGAAACCAGAGATCGGCCGCGGAACTCGCGACGGTCTCCACCGCGATGCTGCTCAACATCGGCACGATGAACGGAACCCCTGCGAGCTTGGCGGCGCGAGCGGCAGCCAACTCCCCGTCCGGATGCAGCAGGCGCTGGTAGGCCATCGGTGCGATCGCCACCGGCAGTTCGGCTCTTGTGCCCAGTAGCGTGCACGCCGGAGCAGGCGTCGAGACACCGCGTAGCACCCGGGGCACCACCGCCAACGAGTCGAGCGCGGATCGGTTCGCGTCGACGCTGAGTTCGCGGCCGCTTCCTCCTTCGACGAAATCCCAGACGAGCGCCGGTGTCACAGCCTTTGCCGCGCATGCCATGCCTGCCAAGTCGAACACCGCTGGCGCTATCATCTGCCCGATACCTCATTGAGTCGCTGCTGCCTGATCGCCAGGCGGCTTGATGGTGCTGTTTCGAAGGTTTCAGCCACGCCTGTGCGTCTTCCGCGGTTTCCGGCGGACCGGCTCAGGAGAGGGTGGCGGTGTCGATGACGAAGCGGTAGCGGACATCGGAGGCCACGACGCGGTCGAAGGCGGTGTTGATGGCGTCGGGGGTGATGACCTCGATGTCGGCGGTGATGTCGTTGGCGGCGCAGAAGTCGAGCATCTCCTGGGTTTCGGCGATGCCGCCGAACAGTGAGCCCGTCAGGGTCTTGCGGCCCATGATGAGGGAGAAGGCGTGCAGTGCGAGGGGTTCGGCGGGGATGCCCACGTTGACAAGGGTGCCGCCGGGCGCCAGCAGGGACAGCAGGGTGGCGAGATCGAAGGGAGCACTGAGGGTGCTGATCATGAGGTCGAACTGGCCGGCGAGGCCCGCGAGCGCGTCGGGGTCGCCGGTCGCGTGGTAGTGGGTGGCGCCGAGACGCATGCCGTCCTCGCGCTTCTTCAGGGTCTGGGACAGCACGGTGACCTCGGCGCCCATCGTGGCGGCGAGCTTGACGCCGATGTGGCCGAGGCCGCCCAGTCCGATCACGGCGACCTTCTTGCCGGGACCGGCGCCGTAGCGGCGCAGTGGGGAGTACATGGTGATACCGGCGCACAGCAGCGGTGCGGTCCCCGCCGGGTCGAGGCCGTCGGGGATGCGGAGCACGAAGTTCTGGTCCACCACGATCTTCCCGGCGTAGCCGCCCTGGGTGATGGTGCCGTCGGTGTCGGTGTCGCCGTAGGTGCCGACCCTGGCCGCGCAGTCCTGCTCCTGGCCCGACCGGCAGCTCGCGCACGTCCCACAGGACCCGACCATGCAGCCGACCCCGACCCGGTCTCCGAGTGCGAACCGGGTCACCTCCGCTCCGACCGCGGCGACGGTTCCGACGATCTCGTGGCCGGGCACCAACGGGTAGGACCGTGGCCCCCACTCCCCGCGCACGGTGTGAATGTCGGTATGGCAGATCCCGCAGTAGGACACGTCGATCAGCACGTCCCGCGGACCGACGTCGCGTCGGGTGATCGACGCCGCCCCGAGCGGGGCGCCCTCAGCCGGTGCGGCAAACGCATCAGTGGTGAACAAGGCTCAGCACTCCTCACGAGATCGGAAACCAGCGCACCACCGAGCCAACCACCCCGGCCCCGGCGCCCGCGTATCTCAAGTTGCCCAACCACGCAGGTCCCCTGAGTACGGCTGGTTCGGAACGATGACCGTGCGAATGCTGGTGGCGGACAGTGGGCATCGGCGTGAACCACGACTGCGGCACCTCGGAAACCTCAGCGCGACACGGCACGCGGCACGTCGGGCTGGTCCTCTGGCCTGAACGGACGCGGCCAAGCTCACCGCGAAACCTTCTTCACACCAGGAAGGCTCCGGGACGGACGGGCAGGGTGTGTTCAGCTGACCGTCAGCCGGTTGCGCTCGACCGCCTCGTACAGTGCCCGGATGTTGGCGCTGCCGAAGCCGTGCGAGCCCTCGCGCTGGATGAACTCGTAGAAAAGCGTGTTCCGCTCGTGCGGCGAGCGGGTGAAGATTTGCAGCAGATAGCCCCACTCGTCTCGATCGGCGAGTACTGAAGAAGCCCTCAGGTCCCCGATCTCCGCGCTCAGGTCAGGCAGGCGCTCGGTGAGCTTGTCGTAGTACGCGGGCGGGACACTGAGGAACTCCACGCCGCGGTCCTTGACTTCCCCTACCGCGGAGATGATGTTGTCGACGGCGAACGCCAGATGCTGTACGCCGGGTCCGCCGTTCCTGGCCAGGAACTCGTTGAGTTGCCCTGGTTTCCTGGCCGGATCCGGTGCGACGAGGGTGAAGGTGATACCGCCGGATGGGCTGCGGACCACGATCGAGTCCATGGCCTGATCGCCGACCGCGACGTACTCGGACGAGTAGCGGGCGAGCCCGAAGGCGGCCAGATAGGAGTCGGCGTGATCGACCAGGGTGCCGCCTTCGAGGCAGATCGCGACATGGTCGAGTAAGCGGATCCGCCCGTTCGGGCTGGCTGACGCTGTCGGCGCGACCTCCCATGGGCGGCCAGGCGGCAGTCTCAAATTGTCACCGGCCGGCATCGGCAACAGGGTGTGCGAGACGCCGCCGAATCCCGTTACGGACGGGTGGCCGGCGTCGGTCGTGTGCACTCGGGCGCCGGCCAGCGCGGCGGCGTCGGCTACCGCAGCGACATTGTCACAGTTCAGCGCGACATCAGCGATTCCGTCACCGTGTTCGTCCAGGAACAGGGCGCTGCCCGGTCCGGACGTGACGATCAACTGGACCTTGCCCTGGCGCAACAGAACGGAGTTCGTCGCGGCACGAGCCGCCGTCGCCACCCGGGTGAAACCCAGCGAATTGATGTAATAGTCGAGAACTGCGGACTGATCTGTCGCGTACAACTCGATGTATTCGATCTCTTGTGCGGCCATGCTGACAGCTTTGCAACGATCGGCCATTGCGGCAACTTTCTGATTGCGGCCGCCGCGAACAATACCCAGCCCGCAGAGACGAGACGATCCGACGCACGGTGCGGGTCATTTCCGTGTCACGCTCTCGTTCCGGCGGTGGCAGACCGGTTCAGTAGCTGCTGATTTGGGCGAGTACCGCCGTGGCCAGCTCCGGCGTCACGGCATCAGGCCGCTCCGCCGGGGGTGGCGGTGTGATCCGGCACCGCCCCGGAGCGGCCCCGGGCAACACGAAGCCGGGTTCGTCGGTCAGCACCGACACCGCGACCGCGGCGGAGGGCGCTTTCGCCGGCTGGTCGTTGCGGCACGCCAGCAGGAAGGCGAGCCAGGTCCGGTACGACACCCGCAGCTCGGCGAACGCCGGGGGGACCGCTCCGAGTCCGAGCCGTGTCGCCAGCTCGGTCAGGTCCCCGGTCATCAGCCGCTCCATCTCCGCGATGCAGGACCACGGATCGCCGTCCAGGTCAGGGCACGGCCGGCTGCCCCCGCCCAGTTTTCCCTGAAACTCGGCGAACCGCTCCGCGACGTGTTCCGTGCCTGGCCAGGTCGGTTGCACCAGAACAGCGGTGACTTCCCGATCGCTGCTCAGGAGTTCGGCGATTCGCAGGGACAGACCTGCGGCGCTACAGTGGCTCACGACGAACACCCGCCGGTCGGTTCCCGCCGAGGAACCGCCTGCGCGAAAGCTGGCCGCGGTCTCCTCGGCCAGGTCCGGCAGGGTGGCGTAGAGCCGGTCGCCGGACAACGCACCGCGCGGATCCACCTGGTAGACCGGGTGACCAGTGGCGGCGGCGTTGATCAGCCTGCTGAGCCGCGGCGCCGTGGTGAGCGGCTGGAAGTCGGCAACCAGGATCGCCGCTCCGTCCCCGGAGCCGAGCTGGCTGCACAGTGGTCTGGTACCCACGAGGGCCTGCATCGATGCTGCCTTCCCTCGGACGCTCAGCCCCGCAACAGCAGCGGGACTTCCGCGTACCCGTTGAAGATGAACGTCGCGGCGGGCTTTAGCTCGGCGGCCGGAACGGCCAGCCTGAGGTCGGGAAACCGCTCGAACAGGGCCGGCAGCGCGACCATCGCCTCCATAGTGGCCAGCGCTGGGCCGAGGCAGCGGTGCCTGCCGTATCCGAAGCTGAGGTTGCTCTTGTCCGCGCGGGTGATGTCGAACTCGTCGGCGGTGTCGCCGTACCTCGCGGGATCACGGCCGGCCGCCGCGTAGTTGATGAGCACCAAGTCGCCCTTGGCGATAGTCACCCCGCCGATCTCGATGTCGTCGAGCGCGCAGCGGAACGGCATCGAGCCGACGGCGCCGTCCTTGCGGATCTCCTCGTCCCACGCCGCTTCCCAGCTCGCTTCCCCGGAGAGGATCGCGGCGAGCTGGTCGGGGTGCGTGAGCAGGTCGACGACCGTGTGGCACAGGACGTTGGCCGTGGTTTCCGTGCCACCACCGATGAGCAGGTGCACTGAGCCGACGACTTCGGCGTCGGTGAGCGGCGCCTGGTCGTCCTCGGATGCCTTGATGATGACGGTGGTGAGGTCGTCGCCGGGTTCCCGGCGCTTGGCCTCCACCATCCGGACGAGCGCGGAGTCCCACTGGTGGAGGATGGCCTCGGATTCCTCGGCGGTGTTGGTCGTCTTCGCGTTCACCGCGGCGACGCGCAACAGGGCCGCTTGGTCCTCTTCCGGGATGCCCAGCAGGTCGCAGACGAGAATGGTCGACAGCGGGTAGAAGTACCTGCCCTTGATGTCCACCACCTCGCCGGCGGGCACCGTCGCCAGGTCGTCGAGGAGCCGGTGCACGATGCCCTCGATGATCGGCCGGGACTTGGCCACCTGGCGGCTGGTGAACGCCTGGGCGACGAGCTTGCGCAGGCGGTCGTGCTCCGCTCCGTCCCTGGTCTGCATGTTGTCCATGGCCACCCAGGTGTAGAGCTCCCAGTCCTGCGGCACCTTGCCTTCACGGAACGCGGGCCAGTTGTCCTTGGTGTTCTTCGCGATCCGGGGGTCGACGAGCAGCTGCTTCGCCTCCTCGTAACCGGTCACGGCCCAGGCGGTGTATCCGCCGTGCACTTCCACACGAGTGACCGGGCCGCGGGCACGCAGGTTCTTGTTCTCCCCGTGGAGGTCACTGCCGCTGCGGTCCAGTACGTACGGGCACATGTCCATTTCTCACTCCGCATTGCCGGCGATACCGGAAAGGTAAAAGTTTGGTTCCGTGCCATCGGCCACCTTGGACGGTTCGGCAGGCAGGAAGCCCCTTCATCATCCGTGCCGGCCGTGCCGGCGACGTCTTGCATGCTGCTTCGAGTCGCCCGGTCGCCATGGACGGCTCAGCCAGGGATCTCCGACCCGGTGGCGGCCAGCGTTGCCAGCTCGATGAGCCGGACGCCGACGTCGATGACGGGCAGGTCGCAGCACGCGGTGATCAGCGGCAGGACGGTGGTGAAGTGCGTGCAGGCGAGGACGACGGCGTCCAGTTCGAGGCGCTGCGCCAGGCGCAGGGTCGTCGGCAGGTGCGAGTCGGTGAAGGCCGCTTCCGGGTCACCGGCCTCGATCCCGCGAACCAGCGCAGGATCCGACACCCCGAGCATCCGATGGCCGGGGCTGACCTGCCATGCGGTCCGTTCGACACCGACGAGGGCCTGCGCGTTCCCGGTGATCACCAACGACGAGCGCAGCTCCGGCAACACTTCCCGGTAGACGGTGACGGGCGAGATCACCGGCAGCGCCGAGCTGTCGTGGTCCACCACGGCGGACATCGAATTGCAGAACAGCATCGCCAGTTCGGTCCCCCGAGTGCGCAGCTCACGGAGACGAGCGTGGAACGCCGCCGCCAACGCGCGGGAATCCTGGTACTGCAATGAATCCTGCTCGTCCGGCGAATCCGCCATGGCGTGCGGAACCGCCGCCAGTCCCTTGGCCCGCAGCAACTCAACGCCGAGGCCGGTGTCGTAGGGCGTGCCGGCGATCACCGCCACCGCGGGCGCCCCAACGTCCAACGTCATCGCGTCTCCGTCTCCGTCACCGCAAGGTCACGCGCGAGCCGGCCCTCAACGTCCATGCTGGATCGGTCCTGACCGGGTGTCCGGGGTCAGTGGGTGCCCGGTTTCGGCAGTTGGTGCTTGGCCGGGGTGTTCTGGTAGGAGGCCAGGTGCCAGGAGCCGTCCCGTTTCACGACGGTCCAGGAGGCCCTGATCGACTGGGCGTCCGAGACCTCGGTCTCGCCGGGGCCGAGGACGCCGCCCTGGGTGATGAGGACGCCGGAGTCGGGGGTGAAGAAGCGGATCTCCAGCGGCCGCCCGGTGACCTGGGTGCCCTTGTAGTTGCCCGCGAACGACTCCACCAGGAACGCGCGGATCTCGTCACGGCCCTTCTTGTAGACGCCGGGCAGGATCATGGTGCCGTCTTCGGTGAAGACGCCTGCGAACGCGTCGGCGTCGTGGTAGGCCCACGCGGCGATGACCTTCTGGGTCAGCGCCGCGATCGCGGCCTGGTCGGCGGCGGTGCCGGTTTCGGTCGTGGCCATGAAAGCCCCCTTAGATGTAGAGCGTGTTGGGCTCGAGGCCGCAGAGCACACGGCCGTACAACTCGTTGTTGGTGTTCGGGTGCATCAGCGCGTGGAGGTTGACCGCGGCGACGTCGCGGGCGATCCGCTGGATCGGAACACCGTGGTAGATCGAGGAACCGCCGGAGGCCGCGGCCAGGATGTCGATGGACTCCTTGGCCAGACGGACCACCGCGCCGAGGTCGGCCCGTGCGATCACGCGCTCTTCCAGCTTCCACGAGCTGCCGTCCACAGCCTTCGTGTCAACCAAAGTGGACAGTCGGTGCGCGTGGAACCGGGCTTCGTCCAACTTCAGCGCCGACTCGGCCACCTGGTGGTGCGTGAGCGGGGCCTCGCGTTGCGATTCGTAAGCGGTGTAAGTGATCTTGCGGTCCTGCAGCCGCTTGAGGAAGTTTTCCTGAGCCCCCTTGGCCATGCCCAGCAGCGTGCCGACCGACGACGCCGAGGCGACCGGCAGCAGCGGCGCCCGGTAGATCGAGCCGGCCGCACCGCCCTGCCCCTCCAGCACCGCGGGCAGCGGGAGCACGCGTTCGGCCGGGATGAAGACGTCCTGGGCCACCGTCGACACGCTGCCGGTCCCGCGCAGGCCACCGGTGTGCCAGTCGTCCACGATCAGCAGGTCCGACATCGGAACCAGCGCGATGATCGGGTACGGCTCGCCCTCGGGCGGGACGAGGATCGCGATGATCTCCTGCCACTGCGCGTGCAACGCCCCGCTGATGAAGCCCCACTTGCCGTTCACCACGACGCCGCCGTCGACCGGCGCGGCCATCGCGGACGGGCTGAGCGTGCCGCACACACGGACGTCCGGAGTCGAGAACACCTCGTCCTGCACCGCTTCCGGGAAGTGGCAGGCCATCCAGGTGGGGATCCAGTACACCGAAGCCACCCAGGAGGCCGAGCCGTCGGCGCAGCCGAGCTCGGTGGCGACGTCGACGAGCGTGCGGGTGTCGGCTTCGAAACCGCCGTAACGCCTCGGGCGGCGCAACTTGAACACACCGGCTTCGGCGAGCGCCTCGACGGACTCGTCGTGCATCCGCCGGTTGTGCTCGGACCAGCTCGCGTGCTTCCTCAGGACGGGAGCCAGTTCAGCCGCGCGGCGAACCAGTTCCTCCCGCGTCGGAACATCGGTGCTCGACACCTTGACCTCCTACATCGTCGACGGTCACAGCTTCGCAGCGGGACAACGGAACCGCTTCTTCCCCTTTGCCGGTGGTCACGCCACAGCACACTCGAAGATGCGACGGCGTTCCGGCGGTCCCCGGCAACACTGGGACGACAGCGGACAGGGCAGCATTTGGTCGAGTTGGTGTCGCATCACGCCGGTCCGCGTGGTCTGTCGTTCTTGGACGGTCGCTGGCGTTCATGTGGGCGCACCCCGGAAAATAGGTGTTGTTCGTGGGAACGTGCTGTCTTTCGGCCGGTCCGCGAGTCGTGGCATGGGCGGCCTTCTTCGGCCGTGCTGTAGTTGCCCCGCAGGGTGCGCTTTGGCTTGTTCCTGCTTGACCCCGGGGTCTTGGGATAACTTCAATATCACGCATGCCAGGCTTGGTGAGCAACGCGGCCGAACTGCCGGAAGAGTTCGATGTCATCGTCGTCGGAGCAGGTGCTGCGGGATGTGTTCTCGCGTCCCGGCTCAGCGAGGACCCGGCGTGTACCGTGCTGGCGCTGGAGGCAGGTGAACACCTCGACGGCCCCGAGTTCACGAACCAGTCGTCGGCCATCGGGCTTCACATCCCGGAGTCGCCCTGGTTCTGGGATGACCAGACGACACCGCAGGCCGCACTCGGCGGCCGGACAGTCTCGGTGCTGACCGGGCGGGCGCTGGGCGGTGGCAGCGCGATCAATTCCATGGTGTGGTTGCGGGGGCACCCGGCCGACTACGACGGCTGGGTCACGGCGGGCGCGAGCGGGTGGGGCTGGGACGCGGTCCTTCCTGTTTTCCACGCGATCGAACAGGCAGCGCCCGGCATCGGCAGCGGCGGCACCGACGCGCCGATGGCGCTCAGCGACGCCACCGGCCTCGACGTCTTCGCCAAGGCGTTCATCACGGCAGGCGGCAACCACGGGCTCAAGGTCCTGCCGTACGTCGATGCCGAGAACGGTCGCGCCGGGATCGGACCGCTCCGATCCAACGCCGTGAACGGCAAGCGGCACAGCGTGGTCGACGGCTACCTGCGGCCCGCGCTGGGCCGGCCCAACCTCACCGTCGCGACGGCGTCCCCAGTCGCCCGTCTGCTGACCACCGGCAGGACCGTCACCGGCGTGCAGCTCGCCGACTCGACCGGGCGCGTGATCCGTGCCCGCCGGTCGGTGGTGCTGACCGCGGGGGCGTTGCGCACCCCGCAGTTGATGATGCTGTCCGGTATCGGCCCGGCCGCACACCTGGCCGAACACGGCATCGCGGCCGTCCACGATCTACCCGGGGTCGGCGCGAACCTCCACGACCACCCTTTGGAACCCGTCATATGGCCGTCGCTGCCGGGCATCGACTCTCCGGCCGAGCCGGGGCACGACCCGCAGGCAATCCACCTCCACGCGGGCGCCCTGTTGCAGACCGACCGCGACGCTCCCGCACCGAACCTGCAACTGTCCTTTGTGGTACTCCGAAATGGCCCCGACGGCTCCCCGCTGCCGCAGCCGTTGGTCAGCTGCATGCTGGTGCTGCTGACGCCACGCAGCCGCGGCACGGTGCGCCTGGCGTCAGCTGACCCCGGAGCACCACCACTCGTGGACCCGGCCTACCTCGCCGACGGCCACGACCGCGACATCCTCCGGGATGGACTCGTCTGGGTCCGAGACCACCTGTTCGGCGACCCAGTGCTACGCGCGGTCTGTGGTCCACCGATGGCGCCGGCCCAGGAAGTCACCACCGAAGAAGCACTCGACGCCTACCTCACCGAGCAGGTGCGGTCGACCCACCATCCCGTCGGGACATGCCGGATGGGTACCGGCCAGGGAGCGGTCGTCGGCCCCGACCTGGCCGTACACGGGATGCGGGGACTGCACGTCGCCGACGCGTCGGTCATGCCCAGCATCGTGCGCGGCAACACCCACGCGGCCACGATCATGATCGCCGAACGAGCCGCCGGGTTCCTCCGCGAACCCTGAGGACTTGACGGCAGTCGCTGGACGATCACCTTCTGGCTGGTAAGCGGGCGCACCGGCGGTCGTACTAGGGTCTGGCTGTGATGGTCGGGCGCTCGGCGGAGCGATTACGGATCAATCGCCTGGTGGCCGATGCCAAGGACGGCTGGAGCCGGTCTCTGGTGTTGCGCGGCGAGGCGGGGATCGGTAAGACCGCGCTGCTCGACTACGCGGCCGCGGTCGCCGGCGGGATGCGGGTGTTGCGGGTGGTGGGCATCGAGTCCGAGGCCGAGTTGGCGTTCGCCGCGCTCCAGCTGCTCTTCGCACGCGACCTTGATCGTTTCACCGCGCTCTCCGGCACGCAGGCGGAGGCGCTGCGCGCCGCGTTCGGGGCCGGCCGGACACCGGTCGAGCGGCACGTTCCGGCCGCCGCGACGCTGAGCCTGCTCTCCGAGCTCGCCTGCGACGGGCCGTTGCTGTGCCTGCTCGACGACGCCCAGTGGCTCGACCAGCCGTCGGTCGACGCGCTGCTGTTCGCCGTCCGCCGCCTCCATGCCGCCCCGGTCGCGACCATCTTCGCCGTCCGGGATGGTGAGCGCCCGTTCCCCGCGGCGGGTCTCGACAGCGTCACACTGTCGAGGCTGGACCGGCCCGACGCGGCCCGTCTCGTCGCGGCGACCCGGCCGCTGCCGCGCGAGGTCGCCGACCGTGTGGTCGCGGAGTCGGGTGGCAATCCGCTGGCCATCGTCGAACTGGCCGCCCATGCGGCGGAGGCCACCGGGCTCCCGGCGCCGGTGGCGCCACTGCCGGTCACCGGCCGGTTCGAGGAACATTTCGGACGGCAGGTCCGCGCGCTGCCGGACCGCACCCGCCGAGCGCTGCTGGTCGCGGCGTGTGACAACGAGTCCGCACTGCCGACCGTCTTGGCCGCCGCCGAACGGCTCGGGCTCGGCGCGACCGACTTCGGGCCTGCCGAGCGGGGCCGGCTGGTCCACGTGACGCCCGACGGAGTCGTCTTCCGGCACCCGCTGATCCGGGCGGCGTGCTACCAGGACGCGGCGTACGCCGAGCGGCGAACCGCCCACCAGGCGCTCGCTTTGTCGCTGAACGAACCACGTGACGCCGACCGCCGCGTATGGCATCTCGCGACGGCCGCCGAAGGACCCGACGACGAGGTCGCGGACGAGTTGGAGAGGGTGGCCGAGCGGGCGGTGGGCCGGGGTGGCCCGGCGGCAGCCGCGCGCGCCCTGGAGCGCGCGGCCGGGCTGAGCACCTCCCCGGCGGCTCGCGGACGGCGCCTGGTGGCCGCCGCCCGGGCGGCGTACGACGCCGGGCAGTTCGACCGGGCCGTCGACCTTGCCGACGCCGGCACGCACCTGGCGCAGCGGCCCGGCGACATCGCGGAGGCGGGCTGGATCCGGGCACAGGTCGCCTACGAGCGATCGTCACCGGCCGAGGCCGCGCGGATCGCGCTCGAGGCGGCCGGACCGGTCCTCGTCGTCGATCCCCGACGTGCCGTTGCCATCCTGACGGAGGCGGTCTGGTGCGCGCGGGACGCCGCCGACCTCGGCCTGCTGTCCCGCGCGGCCGAGCAGTTGCGCGCCGTACGCGGCGGCCCGGCCGCCCTGGTCGATGCCCTGATCGGCCTCACCGACCTGCTGCGCGGCGACATCAGGTCCGCGGTCGAGCCGATGCGCGGCACGCTGCTGGCCACCCGCGACAGTGCCGGCGAGGTCACCGTGGAGCGAATGCTGGCCGGGTTCCTGGGACTGCTGGTGGGTGAGGACGACACGGCGGTGACGATGTTCGACGATCACGTCGCCGAGCTGCGTGGCCAGGGTGCGCTCGGCCGGCTGCCCTACGCGCAGGAGCCGCTCGCGCTCGGTCTGCTGGTCACCGGCCGGTTCCGCGACGCGGAGGCGAATGTCGACGAGGCACTGTCGATGGCCACCGAGCTGGGCCAGGGCCTCCAGGCCGTGGTGCTGACCGCCATCTCCGCCTGGCTCGCCGCGGTCCGGGGCGACACCGGGGCCGCGACCCGCAGCGCCGCCCGCGTGCTCAACGACCCACGGCAGCACCGGATGGCCACCGCACAGGCGACCTGGGCGCTCGCGCTCACCGACCTGGCGGGCGGCGACACGGTGGCCGCGCTCAAGCGCCTCGACGCCGTCTGCGCCGGTCCGCCCGGCCGGGACCTGATGGTGCGTGCCGTCCCCGACTACGTCGAAGCCGCCGTGCGGCTGGGTGACACTGACGCGGCCCGACGGCGCCTGCCGCTGCTCACCGAGTGGGCGACGCACACCAAGAGCGCGGTGGCGACCGCGCTCGTGTTGAGGTGCCAGGCGATGCTCGCCGAGGACGCCGAGCAGGAACGCCTCTTCGAGGAGTCCCTGCACACGACCGGCTGCGCAGCCTACGACCTGGCCCGCACCCGGCTCGTCTATGCCGAGTGGCTGCGGCGCAGCCGCCGCCGGATGGCGGCCAGGCGCCAGCTTCTGCTGGCCCACGAGACGTTCGACCAGATCGGGGCGCACGGCTGGCAGCCGCGGGTGCGGGCGGAGCTGACCGCGCTCGGCGAGACCGCACCGGGAGCGACCGCGCAGACCGCGGGCGGCCTGACCCCTCAGGAACTACAGGTCGTGCGGCGGGCGGCACTCGGCCTGAGCAACCGGGAGATCGCCGCCGAACTGTTCCTCAGCCCGCGCACCATCGGCCATCATCTCTACAGGGCCTACCCCAAGCTCGGCGTGCGGCGCCGCGCTGAGCTCGGCCGTCTCGACCTGTGAGAGCGCCAGTCGTACGACCGATTCGCACCCGGCGGGCGCGCTAGTAGCATGCGCCGCATGGGAAAGGTCATTCTGCACAGCGCGGTCACCGTCAACGCGGCATACGAGGCGCCGACCCCGGAGCACTGGTTGGAGCTCGACAACGACAGCAAGGACGCGAACCTCGGGCAGCTGACGCTCGCCGACGCGATGCTGCTCGGGCGCAAGACCTACGAGGGCCTGGCGGCCGTGTGGCCGACACTCGGCCAGGTCCCGGGGATGGAGAAGTTCGCGGCCCGGATCAACGCGATGCCGAAGTACGTCGCGTCACGGACACTGTCCGGCCCGCTGGAGTGGAACGCGACGCTGCTCGAGGGTGACCTCGCCGAGAGCGTCAAGAAGGTCAAGGAAAACAGCACGCTGTGGGTCTCCGGAAGCGGGGAGTTCGCGCAGGCGCTGGCGGAGCGCGGCCTGATCGACGAGTACTGGTTCGGGGTGCACCCGCACCTGTGGCCCTCCGGCCCGCGGTTCTTCGACGGCTTCGGGCCGCTGCGGCTCGACCTGGTGTCGACCACGCAGTACAAGTCCGGAGTGGTCATGCTCCGCTACCGGCCCGCGAACGCCGAGGGAACCGCCTGACGGAACAATCGGTCATGGGCGCCGTTGTGTCAGTGGACGGCTCCCATGACGGGTACCCGCTAGTAGCGTGTCGCTGCTTAGTTGTGGCACGTGTGGCTGGGAGGCTGTTGTCCGGCAGGTCCCTCTCCTGCCGGACAAGGCCTGTCGCCATGGCCTCACTGATGAAGCGGCCGTCGCGTTGTCGGCGCGGGATCGTGAAGAGTTGATCCGGCTGACCACCACGGGTGTGCGTCCGGCATCGACGATCATGCGGGCGCGGGTGCTGCTCGCGCTGGACACCTCCGTGGGCGAGATCGACCCGAAGGCGGTGATCGCGACCCGGCTCGGGGTCTCGTGCGAGACACTGCGGCTGGTCGCCAAGCGGTTCGCCGAGACCGGCGGCGACATCCGCGCCACGACCTCGCGCAAGAAGCGCGATCTTCCGCCGGTGCCGTCCCCGGTGACCGGCGAGGTGGAGGCCCGGCTGATCGCCCTGGCGTGCTCGCAGCCGCCGGCGGGGCATGCCCGGTGGTCGTTGCGGCTGCTGGAAAACACGTCGAACTCACCGAGGACATCCCGAACCTGGACCACTCCACCATCGGCCGGATCCTAAAAACGGAACTGCGCCCTCATCTGAGGAACGCCTGGCAACACGCCATCAACACCGAACAACGCCAGGTCCGCTGGCAATTCACCACCGACGACGCACGCGTCAAACTCCGCCACCTATATCCCAAGAGTTAGCCGCGACAATCTACGAGGCATCGAAGGACTTCCTGAGGGCCGACTGAGACGGTGTGGCGGCGACGGGCGAGCATGACCTCGTCGTCACACCCGGGCGCCGGACGACTGGGGTTGCGCGGACACCGCGCCGTTCACGTTCGTCGCCGACGGCGTCGAGTCAGCGATCCGGCAGGCAAGCCCTGGAATTCGTCGGGTGACCGGATCTCCGTCGGCCAGCTCGGCGGGCAGGCGGTGATGTGTACAGGTGTGGGATCCAGGCCCCGTCCACCACCGGTGCAGTCGCGCCCAGGCGTAACAGCGGCTCCAGCCGATGTGCATGTGAGCGAGGTAGGCGCCCGGACGTCGGCGCGCTCGCCCGGGCTGTCGGCCAGCGCCCCGGTCGTGGGCAGCGATCAGCTGTCGCTCGTTCTCAGAACAACACCGCCCGCTTCCTACCGGTCAGCGGCGTACTTGGTAGCGCAGGTGGAGGACGCGGTTGCCTTGGATGGTGACGTCGGGGTCTTCCAGGAGGTGTTGCGCGTTGACTGTGCCGAAGTAGCGTTTGCCGGTTCCGAACACGACGGGGACGACGTCCATGCGTACTTCGTCGACGAGGCCGGCGGCGAGTATCTGGCCGCCGACGTTGCCTGCGGCGACTTCGACGAGGCGGTCTCCGGCGAGTTGTTGTGCTGTGGCGACGGCTGCTTCGATGCCGTTGATGAAGTGGAATGGTGCTTCGGGGTCCCAGCCGTCGGGCTGGGGGCGGTGGGTGACGACGACGACGTGGTCCATTCCGCCGGGGGGTTTGCCGTCCCAGCCGTCGGTCATGTCGAAGACGTGGCGGCCGACGATGGTGACGCCGATCTGGTCCCAGTAGGCGCGGGTGCAGTCGTAGGAGGTTTGTGAGACTTTGACCGCGCCGGTGTCGTCCAGTGAGAACTCGCCGTTGGACAGCCAGTCGAACAGCGGCCCGGGCTGGTCGTTGTCGTCGGCGACGAAGCCGTCCACTGACACCGAGCTGTACATGACCACCTTGCCCACGGGCTTCTCCACTGCTGCTTGCTTGGGGTGGGTGCGCCGACCCTAGCGTGCGGTGAGCAGCCGTTCTTGTAAGAAATCAATCAACGGGCAACGGCCACCCATCCATCGCGTGACCGGGATGCTCACGCAGGAAACGCCGCCGGACTTCGACGTACCGGGTCGGCGTGAGCCCGGTGAACGCCCGGAACTCGTGGCCGAAGTGAGCCTGATCGAAATAGCCCGCGCCACCGGCCAGGCCGGCCCAGTCGACCGGCCCGTCGGGATCCATCGCGAACACGGTGGCCGCGAACCGGTAGGTGCGGGCCAGCCGCTTCGGCGTGACACCGACGAGCTCCTTGAAACGCTGTGCCAGATGAGTGCTGCTGACACCGGCCGCTTCGCTCAGATCACCGATCGCCACCGCCCCCGTGGTCGCCGCGATGACACTGCTCGTATAGCGAACCAACCCCAGACCAGCGGTCTCACCCAACCGCCGCATCAACTCCTCCTCGAGAAGCGTCAGCATCTCGTGCGGCCCGTCCGCCGTGGCCAGCCGGTCCCGCAGCTCAGCAGTGGCGGGCCGCCCCCAGACCTCCTCTACCGTCACCGGCCTGTCACACAGCTCGGCCGCGGGCATCGGCAGGAACGGCGCCAGCCCCCACGGCTTGAAGTGCACGCCTACGGACCGGGTCCGGAGCGGGTAGCCGAACTCCAACGCGCGGGTGGGCACAGTGACCACGCAGCCGTCGGCGTACTCGGCGGTCTCGATGTCGGAGCCGGCGCGGATGCGGAACGGCGCCCCGAGGTTGACGATGAGCACCGCCGCCGGCATCGGCGGCAGCATCAGCCGGGCGTACGGCGGCGCACCCTCTAGGTAGTAGAGGTCGTCGATCAGCCCGTCCAGCGGCGGTCGCGGCACTCTGGACACGTACTTCACAGGCACAAGCATCGCCGACGCCCCGCCGGCACCGCACGCGGGGATAGGGCGCCGACACCCCGTGGGCAGCCCCGTGGCGTCGACACCAAGATCTCCACACTATCGAACCCCGCCTCCGCCCGCGTCGGACCGCGACAAGTCACCGGCACTAGCAGACGCGGCCGCAAGCACTCCGCTGGAAGCGATGAGTGCGACAACTCCACTGACTACGACAGATCTTGTTGTGCGCATGTGCATCGCGCCTTCCTAACTCGATCCGGTTACGGACGTGGTGCGTACCAGCGCCAGGATGCGCGACCGATCGCGTGATTCGCTTGCAGGATTTCCGCAAAGCGCAGTTCAGAGCGCTATGACTGAGGGCGGGAGTGCCACGGAGCCAGGGGTACCGGTGGTGTTGCGTCTTTTGGGAGACGTCAGTGTGGAGATCGACGGCCGGCCGGCGGATCTGGGAACACCCCGGCATCGGTGCGTGCTGGTGGCCCTCGCGGTGGACGTCGGGCAGGTCGTTTCGGTCGGCCGTCTGGTCAGCCGAGTCTGGGGTACGGGCGCAAAGCCCCGAGCCCGGGCGACGCTCCACAGTTACCCCTCCCGGTTGCGGCGAGCGCTGGCAGGGATGGGCGGACTGGCGATTGTGCGCCGATCAGGCCACTACAGCCTTGTGGGCGGTGCGGCGGAGCCTGTCGTCAACCTTCAGCGGTTCCGTCACCTGTGCGGCCGAGCCGACAGGCGGCTGCGGCTGAGGAAGTCGTCGAGCAACGCCCTGGCCGACAGCTTCCGCAGGTCGGTCGCGATGGCAGCGCGCAGCGTCTGGTCCTGCCCTTGCCGAACACCGACCCGCGCCGTCTCGTAGTAGTGCCGCTGGATGCGGTACAGGGGGGTCGGCGAGCTTGAGGACAACACAATAATCGGCCCACTCGTCGGCCAGGTACCGTTGCAGGTGCGCGGCCAGGGTGCTCTTGCCAACGCCCGACAATTCCACCAACCCGATCCTGGTTGCCCTCCCTCGTTCAAGCACGAGGGACCTCCACTCGAACCTCGCCGTTGCCGAGCAGGTTCAACACCCGGCCCTGCTCGACCTCGAAATCGGGCACGGACACCGCGGGCACCCCGTGCTCGCGCAGCACGATCGACAGGTGGCAGAGCATTGACGCCGGTCCGCGGAAGACGAACCCGGCCACGGAGCCGATCAGCACGGCCAGGATCGCGAACGGTCGGTCGACCACCACCACCGGCGGTTCTGCATGCGCCGTGACCTGGGCATGCAGCTCGGCGATGTGGCTCGCGCTCGCGTTCACAGTGGAACACCTAGTCTTCGACGGGTGGTCGAAGGACGTGCTCGTCGCCGACCTGTCCGCCGCGTACGGTGCGCCGGCGTCCACGGCCGCCCTGGACCGGCCGCCGCAGTGGTCAGCCTACTGCGAATCCCAGGCGAGCTGGCCGGCCGGCCCGGAAGGCAGGGCGTCGCGCGACTTCTGGTGTTCGCGCTTCTCCGGGTCGTCGCCCCTGCGACACTGCGCCGAGCTGGCGACCGGCCCCGGCGCGGGGGAACGGGCGGACAGCCACCGGCAGTCGGTCACCATGTCGACCGAGTTGCCGGGGATCACCGCTCGAACGCGTCATGTCGCGCTGATGTCGTCCGACCCGGGTTTCTCGGTGTGGGCCAGGACTTCATCCGACGAATGGGTGGTTTCGGTGTTGGCCAGCGCCCGGAACTTCTCCCGCGCTACGGCAGGAGGCCTGCTCGTCGCCTTCGCCCGCGCAGTGGAGCTGCTCGTCACCGAGGAACGGGCGGCGCTGGCCGACGTCCTCTCGGAGTTGGCCCGCATCCGACGCGATAGCCTGCGGGTCGATCGGGATCCTGGGAGTCAGGTGGAAGACGTTGTATGAAGTAGATTGCACGGTCGTTTCCTACAACAGCGCGTCGGACCTGCCCCGCTGCATCGAGTCGCTGCAAAAGGCGAGCGGTGCGCGGGTCAACATCACTGTCGTGGACAACGCGTCGTCCGACGACAGCGCCGCGACGGCCGAGCGGCTCGGCGTGACCGTCGTGCGCAACAGGGACAACCGCGGTTTCGCCGCTGCGGTCAACCAAGGGGCCCGCAACGGCACCGCGCCATGGGTACTGGTCTTCAACCCGGACGCCGTCCTGCCGCGGGACGGTCTCACCCGACTCATCGACACAGCGCGATCTCAGGACCGCGTCGGCTGCGTAGGTCCGAGAGTGGTCGGCGAGGACGGGGCGGAATACCCAAGCGGCAGGCGCTTCCCCAACCTCACAGACGCGGCGGTCCATGCGGTGCTGGGCAAGGCGATACCGAACAACTTCGCCACCCGGCGATACCACGCCCGAGATGTCGATCGCACACGCACGGTAGCGGTCGACTGGGTTTCCGGGTGCTGCATGCTGATCCCGCGGACGGTGTGGGAGGAACTGGGCGGCCTCGATGAGGCGTATTTCATGTACATCGAGGACATGGATTTCTCTCTCCGCGCTCGAAAAATCGGATACGCGACGCTCTACGAGCCAGCGGTGAGCGTCATGCACCTCGGTGGGAGGTCATCCCGGTCACGTCGGATCCGCAGCATCTACCACCACCACGTCGGCGCGTTGCGCTTCCAATGGCGCCTAGGTGCCGGGACCCCACGGGTGCTGGCGTTCCCGCTCGCGGCCGCGTTCCTACTCTTGCGCTTCGCAGCGCTCACCGCGCTGTCCGCAGTCCGGGGATTCGGCAAGCGCTGAGCGGCGCATGTGGGTAGCTCGGTCCCGTGACGGCGAGTGTCCGCCGGGCAACCACTGTCACGGGGGCGCGATCAGCCCAGCTCGGTGTCCGACATCGACATGGTGAGGTGTACGCGCTCCTCGCCACCCGCGTTGTACGCCGTGTGGTCGCCCCTGGTGTCGAATACGTACACCTGCCGTCCACCGGGACGTGCAGGTTTCCCCGCTCCCAGCGACGATGCGGCGGTTCGGGTTGGTCTTGATCGCGATGTGCGCGCGGCAACTGGAGTCGCGGTGCATTGCATAGATCGCCGGGGAGGAAGGACCATCAGGCGCATCCTTCCGACCTGGAAGGGCATCTGCCGGTAGACCTCCCAGAAGTAGGCCCCCTTGAAGTCCTCGTTGAACTCGGTGAAGACCTCTTCGCGGTAGACCTTGTTACCGCTCTGGTCAAACTGGGAGTCGTTCCCGTCGAAAAAGTGGTCCTCGGCACCAACGCGGTGCGTGAGCGAGATGCTGCGCAGGCGGTCGTCGCCCCGCCTCGACTCACCCGGCTGCACCTTGGAGACCACAAATCCGCAAGCCTCGCAGATTGCATCAACATCGAATCGCAGGCTTTCGCGCTGCCGGGCGAACACTTTACCCCCATCTTTGCACCGGCACCACACGCGGGATCACTCCCACTAATGTCTCATGATTCTGATGTCTTTACTTCCCACCGCAGACCACACCAGGTCTTACAACTCACCCCACCACGACCAGACCACCCGATCGCAAAGCCGAGCTGCACCTCGATACGTCGCCGACCAGTCCTCGGCGGCCTGATCAACGAGTACGAACCCACAGCCGCCTAACCAGAGGTCAGGCCACGTGGCCCACTTCTGGCACCCACAAGCCATCACAAACCACACTCGGCGCCCCACGCCGGTCACCGACGTCCCTCCACACCGTCAGAACCCGCCCCGATGGCTCATCGATTGCCGACGCCACAACAACCCTCGCCTCTCGCCCACGACGACCTCACATGTGATCATGCATGCCTCCATGGAGTACCGGTCGGGGAGGTACCCACCGGAGATTGGCTGATCAGGGCAACCTGGGCCAATATATTGTTTCATTCAACACTGAATTTACAGTGATCGACGCTACCAGCGAGTGTTCGACTCCGCGACTCCGGTCAGGCAAACTCGCCCTGTTCGCCGGGAAGCCCGGTGCCGACGAGCAGGAAGAAGCCGCGGTCGTACTCGCCACCGCCCGCAGGCACATAGTGATCGACACGGCGCTCGCGTGGAGCCTCCTCACCGACTTCCGAATCGCGCCGGACACGGCAGGCGAACCGTGAACGCAGGACTTCGCAACCCTCGCCACAGCTCTCATCTGCTTCAAACGACTGACGAGACAGCCACGTAGGACCGGCTCTCGGCGAACCATTTCGCGCCCAGCAGACACAAGACCGTGAATCATCTGCGGCAGAACGCGCGTAGGCTGGACAGCATCGCCGCCGAGGCACCACGTGCCGAGAAGCTCCTGACCGAGGCTGCCGAGAAGTCACGGCCGACCCCGCCGACGCGTACGCGGTGCTGTGGTCGGACAACCGCTTCTGCAACTCGGCGACGTCCGGCATGCGTCCAGATCCTAAAGACCAAGGCGCTGCTGCTCGGCCCGCACCACTCGCTGCTCCACCGACACCGCTGAGTCCAGTGCGCTCGCGTGCGAGTGCTTCGTGTCGCTTTCGCGCGCGTAGTGGTCGAACAGCAGGGTCTTGTGGTCGCGGATCTCCTGCACCCGCGCGTCCACGCTGTCCTTGACCAGCAACCGGTGCACGTGGACCTTGCGGACCTGGCCCATCCGGTGACAACGGGCGATCGCCTGGTCCTCCGTGCTCGGCTTCCACTGCGGCTCGGCGATGATCACCACGGACGCGGCCTGGATGTTGAGGCCCACGCCGCCCGCCTCGATCTGGGCCACCAGCACCGCGTGGTCCTCGCACGCCGTGAACGCGTCCACCAGTTGTTGACGGCCCTGCGCCGACGTCGCGCCGGTCAGGGGACCGAAGACTTCGAGGTGGTCCGCGACCGCGTCCAGCACGTCGTGGAAGTACGAGAACACCACGACCTTCCAGCCGTTGTCCCTCGACTCCTCGATGATCTCCAGCAGCCGCTCCAGCTTCGCCGAGCCGCGGGGCGTGCCCGGCGCGTAGGCGGCGCGGCGCATCGCCATCAGGTTCCCCTCGCGCACCGCGTCGAGGTACGCACCTCGGTCCTGCTTGCCGAACTCGACCCAGTCCTCCATCTCCAGCAGCTCCGGCAACTCCCCCAGCACGTCCTCCTGGTTGCGCCGCAGGTACACCGGTGCGACAACGCGGCGGAAGGCCTTCGCTCCCACCACGGCGTCGGTGGCGCCCGTGCGGGCCGCGACGCTCGGCTGGAGATAGGCGACCAGGTTGCGGAACTCCTCGACGCGGTTCTCCATCGGCGTGCCGGTGAGGAGCACCGCCCGCTCCGCGCGCTGCACGATCGTGTTGACCGCCTGTGAGCGCTGCGTGTCCGGGTTCTTCACGTAGTGCGCCTCGTCGACCACGACCAGCGCCGGGCGGAACCTCTTCGGCAGCACCAGTTTCGGCAACGTGCCGAACGTCGTCACGCCGACGCCGCCCTGCGCCAACCACTTGCCGACCGCGCCGTCGCGGCCCGCGCCGTGCATCCGGTGCGGCACGAGGTCGCTGTGCCTGGCGATCTCGTTGACCCAGTTGACGACGACGCTCGCCGGGCAGACCACCAGGAACCCACGCCGCCCACCGGCGGCGAGGCTGGCCATCACCGCGATGGCCTCGATCGTCTTGCCCAGTCCCATCTCGTCGCCGATGATGACGCGTTTGCGGGCCAGCGCGAACTTGGCTCCGAACACCTGGTAGCCGCGCAGCGACACCTTCAGCAGGCTGGTGTCCAGTGTGGTCGCGTCGACCTCGTGCTCGATGTCGGCCGGGACGAAACCCTTGGCGGCACTGCGATCCGGCATCGCGTCCGCACCAGCGAGGTCGGCGAGGAGCGTGTTGTAGGCGGCCGCGTCGAGCTCGTAGTCGCGCCACAGCGCGCGGTGATCCAGGTCCGGCACGCGCAGCTGCGCGCCCACCGCGCGCAACGCCGCCACGTCGCGGCTGGCCAGCAGGGCCTCGAGCCGGCCGAGCGAATCGATGGCGGCCTGTCGGTTCTTCCGCGACGAGAAGAACATCCGCACCCGGCTCCAGGCACGGGATGCGGCGCGCACGTCGGCGTCGACCCTGCCCAGCACGTCTCCGAGCGGCTCGCGCAGCGGACCGACGAGCTGGTTCGCCCTGCGCAGCTTGGACATCAGCTGCAGCAGCTCGGTCTGGGCGCGGTCAGCGCGGTCGGGGTTCAGCCGGACAGTCGTGTCGCGCGCGACGCCGTCGACGACGGCGCGGGCGACCCGCACGATCTGCTCGGCGGACTGCCTGCCGACTCCGGGCACGCCGTCGAGCTGTTCCGGGCGTGCCTTGGCGACGTCGGCGACGGTCCGGTACCCGGCGGCCTTCAGCTTGCTCAGCCGCAGGTTCGCCTTCGTGTCCCGGAGCTTGTCCACCGGCATGGCGCGGAGCTGGTCGGCCACCAGCGAGTCCCGGACCTCCTGGTACTTCGCGGCGCCGAGCGCGAGCAGCCGATCCGGTTCCGCGCGCACCCCTGCTGCCTCGGCGCGGAACGCCTTCGCGGCGGCCAGCACCGCGCGAGCGTGCCTACCGACCTTCGACGAGTCGCCCACCCGTGTCCTTTCGTCAGGCGGTCCGAGAGTACCGAAACCAGACCTGTCGTCGGTAGTCGGAGCACGTGACGCAGTCGGCCGCGCCGCCGACGACGTGGCGAACCTAGGTGTTGAGCGGAGCGCCGTCCGGTGACTTCCGGCGGCGCGGCCACACCGCGATCGGGCCGCCGATGGCAAGCACCGCCGACCCGAAGAACCCGAGCAGCATGCCGAGATCGTTCTGCGCCAACTGCTTCGAGGGTAGAACGTCGTCGTGGGCTTCCCGCTCCTGGTCCGGTACGCGGTCATCGGCACTTCGCGACCGACGTCAGCGGACGACAGCTCGTTCGCGAAGCCGGAGAAGCGGTACTCCTTGCCGTCCGGGGTCACCACCGTCGCCGTGCACCTCGACACGGCGCCGAGCACGAACCAGTTCGGGTCGCACGAGATGTCCTTGGCCACCGCGTCGGGCTTCCGGCCCTCACCGGTGCTGTGGGCGGAGTTGTTACCAGTCGGCGATGTACCAGCCTGCTGCCGAGCGGGATACCGCGCTGCGGGCGCTGGAAGAGACGCTGCGGCGGGTTTCGCAGAAGCGGGACCAGAGTTCCTACTACGCGAGTCACCTGCTCGGGTACCTGCGTCACAAGACCGGTATCGACCCGCTGCCGGGAGAGCTCAACCCCGTGGCCGAATACGGGCGGCTCCGAGGGGAAGCGAACGCAAGTCTGCACACGGACGCGGCTCTGGCTGCCGCGACGGCCTTGTACTACAGGACCGTGGCGTGGTTCGTTCGCATGTTCACACCGCCGGACACCGTGGTGCGGGCGCTACGTGAGCTGGCCTCCGAGCCGTGGCAGGGTCCAGGGCAGGTCGACCGGCTACGCGAGTTGGCGTCGAACCGACATCACCTGCGGTTGTTCTTCGGACACCTGGTCGACCCGGCCTGGCTCCTGCCTCTTTACGAGGCGGGGATCGCAGCTCTACCGGAATCCGGGGTGCCGTGGCCCCTGGCCGGTGTGGTGGACGGACTCGGCAGGGCGGCTCCACCGCACGTGGCCGAACTGTTGGAGCGACTGGTCATCGACTGCGGGGCGTTGCCCCGCGAGCAGCAGTGGGAGGCGAGTTTCGAGTTGCTCCGCGTCGCGACCCTGTCACAACAAGTCGGGTGCGCTCTCCTGGGCGAGACCCTTGGCTGCCGGGTGATCTGGACCGCCGGCCGGAGCGGCGGCACGCAGCGCCGCTTCGACCCGGCGGTTGCTGGTCATGGATGCCGTGATGGCCGTCATCGCCAGGAGGAGGACGGCGGCGGCGTAGAGCGGGGTGCGGATGTCGTAGGTGGTGGCCAGCCAGCCGCCGAGGAAGGCCCCGGTGGGGGCGGCGCACATGGCCAGCATGCGGGAGGTGGAGGCGACCCGACCCATGAGGTGGGCCGGGACGATCGCCTGCCGGAGGGAGGGCCCGAGCACCATCGTGGCGCCCATGCCAGCCCCGCAGACGGCGAGCGCCAGCCCGGCCACGTACGGGTTCGAGGCAGCGGCCAAGCCCAGGATGGCAAGCCCTTCAACGGCGGCCGTGCAGGTCAGTGCGGTGCCGGTGCCGAGTCGTCGGCCAAGGTAGGAGGCGATGCCTGCACCGAGCAGGCCGCCGGTGGCCTCCGCCGTGAGGAGCAGGCCGAAGCCGTAGGTGTCGATGCCGAGGCGGTCGTGCGCGAAGAGAGCGAGGACGGTCTCCACAGCGAGGAAGGCGACGTTCCCGACCGCCGGGCGGAGCGCGAGCCCGAGCAGCAACCGGTCCCGGAAGACGTACGAGGCCCCGGCCCGCGCCTGCCGAAGCAGCGACTCACGGACCTGCGGCACGGGCCGGGGCATGGCGGGCAGCGTACGTACGAGCAGTGCGGAGAGCATGAACGACACCGCGTCGGCGAGCAGCGGAACCACCCGCCCGAGCGCGAGCAGCGCACTGCCCGCAGGCGGCCCCGCGAAGCCGGACATGGCGGTCTGGGCGCCGCGCAAGCGGGAGTTGGCGCGCTCCAAGAGTGCGGGGTCGCGGCCGAGTAGATCCGGCAGATAGGCCGTGGCGGCCGTATCGAAGAAGAGTCCGCCGAGGCCGAGCAGGAAGGCGACGGCCGCGAGCAGCGGAATGCTCAGCACGTCGAGCGCGGTCGCCGCCGCCGGTATCGCGAGCAGCACAGCACGCGCCGCGTCCGCGACCCACATCGTGCGCCGGCGGTCCCAGCGGTCCACCAGCGCACCGCCGAGCACCCCGAAGAGCAGCCACGGCAGCGTCCCCGCGGCCGTGACGACGGCGAGCGCCATCGGATCCCGCGTCAACGTCAACGCGAGCAGCGGCAGCGCGGCATGCGACACCCCGTCACCGAGCGAGGACACCGTCTGCGCAGTCCACAGCCGTCCGAACCCGGCCGGCAACTTCCTCACATCTGAAGTCACTTGGAGTCCCCCTCGGCCTGCTCGCGCGGTGCCGGGTGGAACAGTGCGAAGACGAGTGACGCGTCCGGCAGCGACGGATCGGACAGCTCCCGGTACTCGTCCGCCAGAGCCTGCAACCGCGCCCCCAGCTCCGCGAACTGCTCCCCGGTGAGCCGCAGGTGCGCCATCCGTACGTGCCGCTCGCCATCCACCGGCGACGCCTCCAGGTCCGCCACCGCATGCCGCATCAGCACATCCGGCCCTCCCTCGCCCGGATCCGGCAACACGATCGACCGCGCGGCCATCGCGTAATACCGTTCGGTGACACCCCGCACCTTCCGCGTCCGTACCACCTTCACCAAGCCGGCCCGCTCCAGCAGCCGCACGTGATAGCTGGAACTCCCCTTCGCAAGACCCACCCGCTCGGCGATCTGCGTAATCGTCGCCGGCTCGAAGCGGAGCACGGCCATGATCCGGTGGCGCGTGAGATTGGAGACGGCGCGTAGCTGGTCGTCACTGGTGACGTGAAACGTCTCGGGAAGATCATCGGTAGGCATGCGAGCAATGGTCAACGATCCTTGACCATTGCTCAAGGAGTTTGTCGGCTGTCCGGTACGTGAGGCCTTCGTTCCTGCACTCCCCTTCTCGACCTCACTCAACCCGCGCCCAAGCCCCTTCGCTCCGCCCGTCGCGGAAGCTCAACCACACAGCCTGAGTCTCGAGGCAGCCAAGAAGCTGATCCTCACCGCCGTCGAGCGCACCAACAACTTCAACGTGCTCGCCCAGCGCCTGCGCAACGACCGCGCCGAGGCCGAGCGCCTGCGGCAGCCCGAAGCGGCGCTCGTCGAGCAGCTCACGGCCGCGGGTGTCACGATCTTCGACGAGTCCATCTCGGAGTGGCCCGGTGACGCCCGGTCGCTGGACCGGCTCCGGCCCAGCCCGGACGACGAGCAGGGCACCGAGCTCACCGAGCGCCGGTGGGTGCGGGAGAACAACAAGAACTGGGACGCCGCAATCGAGGTTCGGCACCAGTTCCTGGCCAACGTCGCCCGCCGCACCAGCGCCCCAAGACCGCGCGGAGGTGGCTCGCGCTGCAGAAGCTGGACGGCGCGCACGCACTTCGCAAGGCAATGGAGCGCCGGCACGCACTCGCCCACCGCCTGCTCAACCTCCCCGAGCCCCACTACGGGCAGGGTGATGAACTGGTCGACAAGATCGCGAACGCCTCCGAAGCCAAGGCGACCGTCTACGACATGTTCCTGACCCTCGCCGCGATGGAAGAGAGCCTGCAACGGGACTCGTGGCGCCCGATGGGTACCGATTCGCTCTACATGTCCATGCTGATCGAACTCGGCTACCACATGAGGAATCGACACCGTCCACGCCGCCGCCTCCCTGCCCTGCTCGGTGCTCACCAGCCGAGGCGTCGGTCACCGCCGCCCAACCACCCCCTGCTAAGGACTGTCACGTAACGGATCTTCTGGTTGGGGTCTAACGGTGTTCGGTCAGCCTGCGAGTGTGATGTTGTGGAGGTGGGCGAATCCGGATACCGCGTCGGCGAGGGTGCTGGCGGCGCGTCGGTAGTCGCGGAGGATCTTCCAGCACTTCATGCGGGCCAAGGTGTGTTCGATCCTGGCGCGGATGCTGCGGTGGACGGCGTTCAGCTCTTCCTTCCACTCGGGAAGCCGGCGGCCGTCCGCGGGTTGGCGGTAGGGCATGATCACGTCTGGATTGCCGCGGTAGCCGCCGTCGTCATGACCGGCCGATCACCCACCTTGGTCTTTGATGCCGGAGTCGCGGTAGACGGTGCAGTCGTTGCGGTCGGTTGTCCGTGTCGCAGTTGAAGTCCCCAGAGTTCAGGGTGACTACGAGTCACGGCTGGCGTTGGCGCGATTGTTGCTGCCGACGTGGATCCGGCGGTGAGCCATCCACGCTTGATCATTCTGCGTGCGGAAGACCACATGACCGCGCATGCGCTGGCGATTAGCGGGCTTGGAGGTTGGCCTCGTCGTAGGCGTGACGGGCCGCTTCCACACTGGGCAGGTGTGCATCGGACCAGTCGGTGAGCACGGCGAACACGGGCCCGAGGGTTCGGCCCAGAGCGCTGATCTCATACTCCACCCGAGGTGGGATCTCCGCGTGGTACGAGCGCGTCACCAGCCCGTCGCGCTCCAGCTGCCGCAGCCGCTGTGTGAGCACCTTCGAGGTGATCGCGGGCAGGCGCCGCTGGATCTCCACGAACCGCTGCCGGCCGTGCTCCTTGAGCACCCACAGGATCGGTGTCGACCACCGGCTGAACACCAGGTCCACCACCGGGCTGATGGGGCACGCCTCGACAGCGTCGACAGGCTTGCGCATCGGGTCCACCTCACACGTTCCTCAAAGAGAGTCACTTTCTTCTAGGAACCTACTGTATTCAGGATGTTAGCTTTCCTGCCATCGGACAGCTCGACAGCAGGAGGAACCACACATGACCGCGCTCACCCTTCCCACCCGCACCGGCGACCGCCCCCGCACCGGCCCCTCGGTCCCCCACGTCCAACTCAGCCAGAACAGCCCAGCCGAACTACGTGAACGACTCAAGCAGTGGATGACCGCAAACCTGCCCGGAACCGTCATCCGCCTCAGCGAGATCTCCGAGCCGGGATCACTGGCCTTCTTCCTCGACAACACACCACCCCCGCCAGGCACGGTGCTGCTGCCACCCCGGCTGAACGCCGAACTCGCCCACGTCCACACCGACGGCAGCCTGCACCTGGCCCTGGCCCTGGAAGACCAGCAGGAAGTCATCACCAAGGGCTGGGGCGAGCGCCACCCGCTCTACTCACCCACCATCAACGTCCTGATGCTCTACGGCCCCCGCACCGACGATGAACTGCAGATCGCCAAGACCGTGATCGCCGCGTCATACCGCTACGCCACCGGCCACACCCTGCTGGCAACCGGCCCGCACTAATTTTGTCGTTCACTACGCCCGCACGCCAGGAGTGGCCAGGAGCGTGCCGGCGGCGAGGTCCCAGAATCGCAGGACACCGTCCGACCTGCCCGTGACCGCGATCGACCTGGCGCCAACTTGGGTACAGCCAACGGTCAGGATCGGATCCGCGTGACCGCCGTACGCCGCGCGGAGTTCGCCTGTCTCCGTGTCCCACACCCGTAACACCTGGTCTGCTCCGCCACTGACCACGACAGTCCGGCCTTCGACCTCCATGCCGTCGTTCACGCGGCGGCGGGTGCCGCCAACATCGGACGGTCAACCGCAGGGGAAGATCCTCGCCAAGTGAGCGAAGGACGGCAGTGTCACCCGCACCCCGGGGATCGTCGAGGGCAGTCGGCGCGCCGCTGACCTGTGGGCCATCACCCACCAACAACGATGTGCTTTGTTGGCAAGGTCGTGCACCGCAGGATCGAGTCCGGCGAGCCCGTCGGCCGCGGCATCACACAGGATCCGCCCTCAGCGGTAGGCGGTAATCAGGGACTTGTCAGTGCAGGGCGTCGGCGATCGCGGTGATGCCTTCGGTGATCTCGATGGTGGTGCTGGCGCCGTAGCCCAGTACGAGTCCGGGTGGGCCGGGCCGTTGCCGGTGCCAGGACAGCGGCTGTGTCTTCACCCCTCGAGCCAGGGCCGCGGCCGCCAGGTCCACATCGGACAGTTCGGCGTCGAACGTGATCATCAGGTGTAGGCCCGCCGCCGCGCCGTGCACCACCGCGTGCGGTAGGTGGGTCGTGATCGCCGTGATCATGGCGTCGCGTTTGCGGCGGTGACGCCTGCGGACGAAGCGCAGCTGTCGCTCGAGCTCGCCCGACTCCATCAGGTGGGCCAGCACCAGCTGCGGCAGCGCGGCGTTGCCGAGGTCGGCGTAGCGCTTGGCGTCGACGAGTGCCGACAGGTAGCGGCTCGGCACGAGTGCCCATCCCACCCGCAGCGCCGGTGCTAGCAGCTTGGACACGCTTCCGGTGTAGCAGACCCGTTCGGGCAGCATCGACCGGAGCGCGGGCACCGGCGGCCGGTCGTAGCGGTGCTCGGCGTCGTAGTCGTCCTCCACGACCAGGCCGCCCGACTCAGCCCAGGCGATGAGCTCGCGGCGACGTTCACCACCGAGCACCACACCGGTCGGGAACTGGTGCGCCGGGGTCAGCAGCACGGCCGGCGATCCCTGCGCACACAGGTCGGTCACCCGGATCCCGTCGGTGTCGACGGGGACCGGCGGGGTGGCGAGGCCCAGGTGGCGCAGGTGCTGTCGGGCGCCGAGCGAGCCGGGGTCCTCCACGGCCAGCTCCGTGATCCCGTCCGCGCGGAGGATCTCCGCGAGTAGCACGAGCGCCTGGGCCACCCCGGCGACCACGACCACCTCGTCCGGGTCGACCCTGATCCCCCGGTAGCGCGCCAGCCAGCGCGCGACGGCCAGCCGCAGTGCCGGCGTCCCGCGTGGATCGCCGTAGCCGAAGGCACTCGGCGACAGCTCCCCGAGCACCGCCCGCTCGGCACGTAGCCACGCCGTTCGGGGGAACGCGGTCAGGTCGGGCACACCGGGAGACAGGTCGATCCGCGCGTCGGCGGCGCGCAGCGTGTCGAAGACGTCGGCGCCCGGCGGGCTGCCGAACACCGTGCCGATCCGCGCCGGGCTCGTGGCCCGGCAGGCGGGCGTGAACGAGCGATCCACCCCACCCACGACCACCGTGCCAGCACGTCCCCGGCCGGCGACGTGCCCGTCCTCCACCAGCCGCCGGTACGCCTCGATGACCACGCCTCTGGACACCCGCAACTCGGTCGCCAGGACGCGGGTGGGCGGCAACCGACTGCCGACCGGGAGGCTGCCGTCGGCGATCGCCAGCCGCAGCCGCTGGGCGAGCCATGCCGACCGACCGCCGGCCGGGGCCTCGCCGACGTCGAGCTGGAGGAAGTCCGACCCGGCCGTTATGGACCTGTCAGACAGCTCCGGTTTGGACCTGTTCACCGGACCAGTCTTGCAGCAGGGTGGACCGCATGAGTGTTGAGTTCCTGCTCACGTCGCTGGTCGTCGTGGCCACGCCAGGCACCGGTGTGCTGTACACGGTGGCGGCGGGGCTCTCCCGCGGCACCCGCGCCAGCCTGGTGGCGGCGGCCGGCTGCACGCTCGGGATCGTCCCGCACGTGACGGCGGCGATCACCGGCCTTGCCGCATTGCTGCACACGAGCGCGTTGGCGTTCCGGATCCTGACCTACCTGGGTGTCGCCTACCTGCTCTACCTGGCGTGGAGCACGCTGCGCGACCGGGACGAGCTGGCCGTGGCGACCGACGCCGCGCCCCGCTCGGCCGCCAAGGTGATCCTGTCCGGCATCCTGGTCAACATCCTGAACCCGAAGCTCACGATCTTCTTCGTCGCGTTCCTGCCACAGTTCGTCCGGCCCGGCGACCCCGTCGCCCGCATGGTCGAGCTGAGCGCGGTGTTCATGGTGCTGACGTTCGTGGTCTTCGCCGGCTACGGCGCGTTCGCCGCCGCCGTCCGCCACAAGGTGCTCGCCCGACCTCGAATAATGGCCTGGGTACGGCGCACCTTCGCCGCGGCGTTCGTCGCGCTCAGCGCCAAACTGGCCTTCTCGGGAGGATGAAACCCTTGCGCTTCCGCCATTCCGACGAGCTGTGGCACGACTTTCCCGCGCTCGTTCCCGGTGTGCTGTACGTCGAGGGGATCAGCCGGGACCGCGACGTCGCCCGGCAGGTCGCCGCGTACGGCCTCGTCGCCGAGCGACGGCTCGCTGGCTCAGGCGAGTCGGAGCTGCCCGAGATCCAGGCGTGGCGTCGGGCGTACGCCCGGCTGGGGCTCAAGCCGACGCAGTACCGGTGCGCCTCGGAGTCACTGCTGCGGCGCTTCCGCAAGGAAGGAGCACTGCCGAGCATCCACCCGCTGGTCGACCTGTGCAACGCGGTCTCGATGGCGTTCGCGATCCCGGTGGCGGTGCTCGACGTCGCCGAGATCGTCGACTCCCTCGAGGTTCGCCACGCAACCGGCGAGGAGACCTACGTGACCTTCGGCGGGACGACCGAGAACCCCCAGCCCGGTGAGGTGACCTTCGTCGATGCGGCCGGGAACGCCCACGCCCGTCGATGGACCAACCGCCAGAGCGGCCGCTCCGCCGTCTCACCAACGACGAACACCGCCCTGATTGTCGCGGAAGCCTTGCACGACACCGCCCCCGACGACATCCACCGGCTCGTCGCCACCCTCACCGACGAGCTGTCCACCGCCTGGTCGACCAATGCGAAGACCGCCGTGCTGAGCCGCTCGAACCCGGAGTTCGTCGTCTGACCACGACAGAAGGGCTGCCTCCCGAGATGCGGAATCCGAGCACGGCCAGCACGCAACACCGCCCTGCTCGATCTCGCCGCACAGGTCCCGACCGTCATTCCGAGTTCTCTGCGTGCGCGGGCGGGCTCGGCCTTGCGCCGAGCCCGCCCGCTCATGCTCCACACGTTCCTGATCGCTCGCCGTGACGCTCACCCGGTTCGGCGTACGTCGATGCCCGCGGACGTCAAGAAAACCGGAGTCGGACCTGCGTCACGCCACTGGCTAGCGCTGCAGGGTCAGCACGCCCGGCCGGTACGGCAGGAGGCCGTACTCCATGCCGTCGGAGCGCGGGTCGCGTCCCTGGTAGAGGAACTGGAGGTTGCAGGGGTCGATGGTCTTGGTCTGGTCGGGGTTGGTGCGGACCAGGTCACCGTGGCTGATGTCGTTGGTCCAGGTGGCGCCGCTGTTGGCCTTGCCGGCGAAGGGGTTGCTCTGGGTGTCGGCCTGCGGTGTCCACGTGCCGCCCAGGCTGGTGGCGGTGAACGAGCGGAAGAAGCGCCCGTTCGACCCCTGCGCCTCGACGATCATGAGGTACTGGTTCTGGTCCTTGACCTTGTAGACCTCGACCGCCTCGAACAGGTTCTCCGGCGTGTCGCTCATGATCTTCGTGTACGACGAACCGAAGCTGCCCGGGAAGTTCCCGATGGGCATGCTGGCGCGGTAGATGCCGCCGAGGTCGTCGGCGAAGAACATGTACATGTTCGTGCCGTCGGCGATGAGCGTCTGGTCGAGAGGGGCCCCTGCGGGGAGGGTACCCGTGAACAGCTGCTGCTGCGGGCCCCAGCCGTTGGGGTTGGTGGGGTCGCTAGAGGTGCGGTAGGAGAAGGTATCCGGCCAACCCCACTGGTAGGCGAGCACCCAGATGTTCTTCGGGGCGAAGTAGAGCAGCGTCGGCGCGACGGCACCGAAGGACATTCTGTTCTGGGTGGCCGACGCCATGTCGGACCAGTTCGTGAAGGGGCTGAAGGCCGTCGATTCCCAGCGCCCCTGCTCACCGGCGAGGCCGTTGTGCGTCGTGGCATAGACGAGGTTCTGGCCGTTGTGCTTCACGGCGGTGAAGTCCTTGAGCGCGACCCACCCCGCGCTCGGGTTTGCCAACGGGCCGGTCGATGTCCAGCGGTACGTCGACGGAAGAGCGCACGTGCCGCTGCCCCCGCCGACCCGGACGAGCTGCCACTGCTGGTTGCTGCCGCCCCAGTCGCTGTACTGCACGACGCCGGCGCCGTCGGCGGTCGAGGCGTTCTGCACCTCGGCGACCTTGCCGCTGTTGCGGTTGACCAGGCGCACGTAGCCGCTGTCGGAGTCGGCCAGCCGGAACTGCTGGTTGGCGCCGTTGCCGTCGGTCCACTGGTGGATGGCGGCACCGTCGGCCGTCGACCAGCCGGACACGTCGATCACCTTGCCGGAGTGCCGCGCCTTGATCCGGTAGTAGCCGCCGCCGGAGTCCACGAACTGGAACTGCTGGTTGGTCCCGTCGTGCCGGGCCCACTGCGTGACCGCGGCGCCGTCGGCGCTGCTCACGCCCGCCACGTCCAACGCCTTGCCGCTGTTGCGGTTCACCAGTACGTACCAGGCGGTGGTGTCCACCGTGGCGGCCGACGCCGGCGTCGTGGCCACCGTGAGCAGCCCGCCCAGGACCGCCACGACTGCCGCAGCGGCCAACCCCGGCCGCCACCGACGGCGCCACCTCGCGGTGCGCGCAAACCCAACCGACATAGCATCGTTCCTTTCATCGTTTGGGGCCGCCGACATGAGGCGGGCCGCATCGGCGCGGACCCCGACGACACCCGCGCACGGATAACTGCCCGGAAGCGACGTGTTAGCGCTAACATTTCCGAGGACGATCCGTGCAGGAATATGTAGGGGTATAGGTGTCAGTAGCCAACCAGCGGTACGACTGAACGCGCCACGCGAACTGTGAACGATAACAACGACCGCGTCAAGATGTAACAGGAAGGTTTTCTTGGGAAGTCCCACGTGAGACGCTGGGCCTCGCCGAGGCTCGGCGGCGGTCAAGCTGACCTCAGCCTTTTCGCCAACCGTTGATCAAGGCCGCGATCCGGGCAGTCGATCTCGGAAGAGGTTCGCTGGAGTTCGCGGGCATGCTGATGGCCCGGCGTGGTGGCCGGGGTCCTCCGCCGGCTGCTCGTCGGGACGTGGGCCGGTGTTCGGGTGATTGGTTGCGGTAGCGCGGTCAGCCGAGTGAACGCGTTGACCAGGTCGCTGGCCCAGGGCCGGCCTTCGGCGATGCGCAGCCGGGTGCGTCTGACGGTGCGGGTGATGCGGGCCGCGACGTGTAGCAGCCGGTAGCGCAGCTTCTTCGGCTCGGCGGTGGCCAGGACCTTCCTCCTGATCCGCCGGGTCCGACCCGACATCTCCCGGGTCTCGGCCGATCCCCGCTCCCGGCTGCGCCGCACCCCGACCAACGCGCCCTCCCGCTGGAGGAGCTGGCCGACGCCGACGCGATCCACGGATACCCGTTCGCCCTCACCGACCTCGACGTGTCCACACCGGACAAAGCCGCCCGGGTCGGGCACCGATACCTGCACCGCACCGGCATCGAGAACATCTTCCGCGACAGCAAACTCGGCGCCGCCCTGCGCCACCTGCCCTCCGGTCACCCCGAGGTCAACACCACGCGCACCCCCCAGGAGATCCGCGACGCCGCGCGCGACAGTGTCGTGATCGTCAACCAACCACAGTCCGCTCCGCACGTCACCAGGATGGTCGACCCGACAGCCGTCCGGGCGTGGGCCCGTCGAACCGGCAGACAGGTCGCCGACCGCGGCCGCATCCCGCAGGACATCGACGCCGGTGGCGACGTCGATCGGGTCGTCCTCGCAGAATGGCCCATCCTCAGAACGTAGATGCTGTCTATGTAGATCCCATCTACAATCATGCGCATGTCAGGTTTCGTGGGCAGACAGGCCGAACTGCGCCTGCTGCACAAGCGCCTCGATCGAGTGATCACCTCACGAGAGGGGACCGCGATCGCAATCCGCGGACGACGACAGGTGGGCAAGTCGCGGCTCGTGCAGGAGTTCTGCGACCGAGCCGACGTCCCCTACTTCTACTTCGCCGCCACCAAAGGTGCGTCATCGGTCGAGTCGATCACCACCTTCCTCGCCGAACTCGCCGACTCGTCTTTGGCCGCCGGACAGGTCGGGCCGCCCACCGGAGTCACCGGCGGGTGGCCCGACGCGTTCCGCGTCCTGGGCGCGGCCCTGCCGGAGACACCGTCGGTCGTGGTGTTCGACGAGTTGCCATGGCTGGCGGAACAGGACGAGGTCTTCGACGGCGCGTTGCAGACCGCGTGGGACCGATTGTGGTCGCGGTGCCCGGTGTTGCTGGTACTGCTGGGCAGCGACCTGCACATGATGGAGCGCCTCACCGCCTACGACCGCCCCTTCTACGGGCGCGCGGACAACCTCGTGCTCGGACCGCTCAACCCCGTCGAGACCGGCCATGCCCTCGGCCTGGACGCGGCGGACGCGATCGATGCGCATCTCGTCACCGGCGGACTACCCGGCATCATCCGCACCTGGCCCCACGCCATGCCACCGGCCGATTTCCTGCGCAGGGAATGCGAGGACCCGGCGGCGCCGTTGTTCGGCGTGCCGGAGTCCGCCTTGCTGGCCGAGTTCCCCGCGCCCGACCAGGCTCATCGCGTCGTGGAGTCGATCGGTGGGGATAACCGCACCCACGCCAACATCGCCGCCACCGCAGGAAGCGGCCAGGGACAAATCCCCTCCGGGACGCTGTCGCCGCTGCTGCGTCGGCTGACAGAGGAGAAGCGGGTCTTGGCGGTGGACCACCCGCTGTCGACCAAGTCTGGCAAACCGGCGCTCTACCGGGTCGCCGATGGCAACCTGCGCTTCTACCTGACCATCGGACGCGCCATCCAGGAACAGGCACGCCGCGGACGTCCCCAGATCGGCGCACGCGTGCTGGAGCGCCGGTGGACCAGCTGGCGCGGTCGGGCTGTCGAACCACTGATCCGCGAAGCGCTGGAACTCGCCGGGCAGGCCGGCGAATTGCCCTGGCCCGACGTCACCGTGGTGGGCGGCTGGTGGAACCGGCAGCACAACCCCGAGGTCGACCTCGTCGGAGCCGACCGCTCCCCCGTCGCCGGTCGGATCGACTTCGCCGGGTCGATCAAGTGGATCGGCAGTGCATTCGACCGCCACGACCTCGAATCGCTTCGCCACTCGGCCAACCACGTCCCCGGCTACGAAACGGGCCGCTCCGGACTGGCCGTCGTGTCCCTGTCCGGCGCGGACATCGGCACCGACGAAGTCGACCTCGTGTGGGGGCCAGACGAGATCACGGATTGCTGGAAGATCGACTGAACAGTCCGATGAACCTGCGCCGCTCGAAGTCGTCGTAGCCGGTAGAGCGGCGGTGCCAGTGGTCGCGAAGAAGCGGACCTACCCGAAATCGGACCGGGCGCCCCACCGGTCGACGACACCGCGTCGTGGCGCTGATCGAACGGATGGCGAGGGAGAACACCGGCTGGGGCTACCGCCGGATCCAAGGTCTTCCACGTCGACTGCGCCGTCACGCTCAAACGGGTCTACGTGTTCTTCGTGCTCTAGGCGGCCACCCGCTACGTCCACATCCTCGGCACCACCACCAACCCCGACGGACCATGAACCACCCAACAAGCCCACAACCCGCTCATTGACCTCGACGACCGGGCCGACGACTTCCGGTTCCTGGTCCGCGACGGGCCAGCCAGTTCACCGCCTCGTTCGACACCGTCTTCGCCGATGCCGGCATCGAGATCGTAAAGACCCACCACGCTGCCCGCGAGCCAACTGCTACGCCGAGCGGTTCGTCGGCGCCGTCAGACGCGAAGTCACCAACCGGTTGCTCATCATCATGGCTAGGTACGCCGAATTTCTGTAGCACAGTCACCGGATTGCCGCCGTGGTTTGACGTGCCGGTCGGGCGAGGCTGCTCCAGGGCGGTATCCGGTGCTCGTGTAGAGTTCCACCAGTGAGCTTGAAAGAGCGGCATGGACTGGCACCAATGTCTGATGGTGCGTCGATTAGCTGGTCAATGGCGGGGGACGCGACTCGTAAACCTCCGGTGGTGATGCTCCATGGTGGGCCGGGCGTGCCGGATTACTTGGGCGATGTCGCCGCCATGGTGTCGGATCTCGCTCCTACGTACCGCTATTTTCAGCGCGGTACCGGGCAGTCCGTCTGGCGGATGCGCCACACACTGGCTCGACATGTCGCTGATCTCGCTGAGCTCCTGGAGATCTGGGAAGCGCCTAGGGCGATAATTGTCGGACACTCCTACGGGGCCGATCTCGCCTGCAGGTTCTGTCTGGCCCATCCGGAAAAGGTTGGGGCGCTACTACTCATGTGCGGGCCGTTTGTCGGCGACTGGCGCAAGGCAGACCGAGCGGAACGCAACCGCCGTACAACGCCCGCCCAGCGCGACCGACACCGCGAACTGGATGAATTGCGGTCCCGCACCGAGGAGCAGGAGCAGGAACTGCTCACCTTGTCGTGGTTCACCGACCACGTGGACACGGAGCACGGCTGGGAATGGGCCGCTCAGAGCGCGAAGCAACGGAGGCCAATCAACTGGTCGATGAATCGAGATCTGGGCAGAGACAATCGCGCCGATCCGCTCGACGACCACCTGGACGAATTGCGCACGCGCCTTCCGGCGGCGGTGGAGATCATCGGCGGTGCTGGTGATCCTCGTCCGATCTCGGCACTCGCGTCACTGGCGGAGCGGCTGGAGGTCCCCCTGACCTCCATCGATAATGCCGGGCATGAGCCATGGCTCGAACAGCCTGAAGCCGTGCGCGCGACCGTCCGGAGATTCGTCCAGCGCGAGATTGCAGGCGCGATGTAGGCGGTATGATTTTATCGCCAAAAGGCAGAAAATTCCCGTCAGTCCTATCGCATATTGGTGCGCATATTGTCAGATTAATTAATTTCTATAGCCCTCGTACTTGCGGGCAGCATGCCGTTCCCGGAGTCCGGCTCAACACGAGCAAGAGGCTTCTCGCCACGACGACACCGGCCCGGCCACGCGTGCACCTCTCCAGTTCCTGCCGCGCCGAGCACTGATCGCCGGCCCAAGCGGACGATGTCCGCAGCCGTGTCTCGAAGCCGATGCAGTGCGCCCGTTGCGAGCACGGTGTATTCCACGACATGGAGCACCGGCGACACGCGCACCTACAACGCCCTGCTGCACGGGCTGCGCTGCCTCGGCGAACGCGGATTCGCACTGCTGACCGGCCGTTGGCGCGCACTGCGGCACTTCACAACCAGCCCCCGCAAGATCGGCCACATCACCAAAGCCGCCCTCACACTCACCCGTATCGAACACGGACGGCTCAGCTGAAAGTCGTTGAGATCACTTCATTAACGTATTGTTGGGTCACCGTGTTGAAGTGCGGTACGCTCTCCGGATCCACGTCGACTCGTTTAAGCTACTCGAAAGGGTAGCGGGCTTTGCGAATCCGCTTCCACATACGTGGCGTAAGCGGTGATCTTCCCATCCTGGTCGCGCTTCATGACCGAGTGCGGCCCCTCTGCGTTTTCATCGAATTGAAGCCTCTTCGCGGCGCAGTTGTGGACCCGTGAGCGCGATCCGACGCGGCTTGTTTCCGTTGTCGCCCGTCGAACTCACGTCTGATCAGTTCGAGCGCAGGCCGGGGCGCAGGTCCGCGTACTCGACCGGTCTGCGTTCGGCCAGCAGCGGGCGGAGGTCGAACAGCCAGGCCACTCGTCGGCCTGCGCCCAGTCCGGCACGAATCCGGCTCCGGACTTGGTCGCCGTGCAATTCGGCTGTCGTCGCCATGTCCTGGATGACCTCGTCCGGGCTGAACGCGACGCGGTCCACCAGTTCCGCGAGCAGGCGCAGCGCGGGCGCGCAGCTCTCCGGTGCCGCTTGGAGCACCTGTCCCGTGGTCTGACCTCCATGGACATGGGCGCCACCGGCGCGTAGCGCGGCCACCGCGTCCCGCCACGCCTCCGCGACACGTCGCCGAGGGGAAGCTCGTCGGCGCGCACGACGCCGCGCGGCCTTGAGCAGCGGGATCGCGAACAGCAGCGCCAGCAGACCGACGCCCACCACAAGCAGCACCACACTCGACGACCGGCCGGACGCTGGGGTCGCGACGGGGTCCGGTGGCGCCACGCCGCCCGTCTCGGGCTCCGGTGCCGGATCCGGTTCGTAGGCCGGTGGCAGCTCGACGAGTCCGGGGACAGTTCCCGTCGCCTCGTCGGGCGCGTCGTCACCCAAGGCGGCAGTCCGGGTTGGGCTGGGGTCGATCGGCAGCCACCCAAGCCGCTCGAACCGGACTTCGGTCCACGCGAAGACGTCCTGCCCCTGGACGCGCAGTTCGTCGCCGTCCCAGCGGGGCTTGAAGCCGAGCACGACCCTGGCGTCCCAGCCCAACTGTCGGCACATCACGGCGAACGCGGACGCGTACTGCTCGCTGGTGCCGCGGTGGTTCTTCAACAGGGCGGAGATCTGGTAAAGACCGTTGCCACCCGCCGCTTCGTCGGACACGTCGTAGTGGAACGGTTCGGCGCGCAGGTTGTGGTAGAGCCCGAGGAACCGGTCGAGTTCGGTGTCGTGACCGGCGGTCGCGACATTGACGAAACCCAGCACCTCGGGTGGGAGCACGAGATCCGGTCGTTGCACGCCCGCCGGCTGGTCGGTGCGCAGCAGGTCCGGTGACACCACCGGCTCGCTCGCGCTGATCCGGTACTGCGCGGGCGGTTCCTGCCCCGCGGGCACCACCAGGTCGCCGGTGTCGGCGTCGAAGCCGAGGTTCGGCACGCTCACCCTGCTCGGCCACCCCGGTCTGGGCAGCCAACCGAGGCTGCCCGGTGTCCCCACCCGCAGGTCCAGGGTGACTTCGCGACGCGGCGCGGTGCTCTGCGGTGCTACGGGCAGCTGGTGTGCCGCACGGCGGTAGTCCGCCTCCGGTGACCAGGCACGGCCGTCGAACGCGGTCATCGTGACCATGCCGAGCCGATCGACCCGCTGCGACGCCGTGCCGTCGATCTCCAGCACCACGCTGCCGTCACGCAGGGCGAGGTACTGGGCCATCGGGTTGGTGTGCCGCTTGGGCTGCACCGGCGCGTCCACCAACGCCTGCACGCTCGCGGGCGGGCGGGGCGCCGGGCCGAGGAGTCCGAAGGCCAGGCCGGCTGCCGCCGCCAGCGCCACCACGACACCGCCGACGACGAGCCGGGCGCGTGAGGCGGTACCGGCGCTGAGCAACACCGGCACGGTGCTCACGACGACGAAACCCGGTACGTACCAAGCCGGCAGCGGACCTGCGGCGGCCCCGAGCGAAAGTCCCAGTACCAGGCACACCAACGGCGGCAGCACCGGCAGGAGCGGGCCCTTGGCCGTCAGGTGCACCGCGGCCAGCGACGTCAAGCCCGCCAGCACTGACACGGCGGCCAGTTGCGGCGCCGCGGCCTCGGTCGGCAGCACGGAGGTCAGCAGCCTGAACGGTCCGGACAGCGCGTCGCCGCCGGGGCGGGTGACCGCCGCGACGGCCGCGACCACCCAGAGCAGGGCCAGTGCGGTGCTCACACCGCCCGACAGCCGCTTGAGCACCGAGGAGGTGAGCAGTTCCCACACCGCGACGACCACGGGCGGCACCACGACCGCCAGCGCGAGAGCGAGTCCGGCATCGACGTCGAACACCGGCCGGAACGACCAGGCGGCCAGGGCGGCCAACCCGGCGGCCGACACCACGCGAACGGACGACATCAGGCCACCACCCCGCCGAGCACCAGGTGGTTCCACGCGGTGACGGCCTCCACCGCGGTGCTCGCGCTCAGGACCGCCATCCCCTGCCTGCGGTAGGGCGGCTGGGCCTCGTGGTGCGCGGGCACGACTTGCAGCACCACGATCGGCGCGAACCGCCGGCGCCGCTGGGCCAGCCTGGTCGTCACGGCGTCCTCGCCGGGCCCGGTGACGACCACGAGCGCTCCGCCTGGCTGGGCTCGGTCCACTTCCTCCAGCAGCCGAAGCGGATCGCCGTCGGCGGTCGGCTCGGCCGCGGCCAGGCGGTCGAGCACCGAGACCGCGTCGGACCCGGACGGGTCCTCACCCACCACGCGCACACCCACCGGACGCCCGGTGTCCACCGCGGCTTGCGCGACCGACGCGGCGACCTCGACCGCGTGCTCGAACGCCGGCGCGTCGAGCGCCGAGGTCCGGGTGTCGAGGACGACCGTCACCGTGGGTTCCATCGTGTCCACGGAGTCGCGCACCACGAACCGGCCCATGCGGGCCGTGGAGCGCCAGTGGATGCGGCGCGGGTCGTCGCCGGGCACGTAGTCGCGCAGCGAGGTGAAGCTCATCGTCCCCGCCTTCGACGCCTCGGCGCGGCCCTCATAGTCCGGCACCGTCCCGACGGGGATCCGGTGCGCGTGGTGCACGCGCGGGTGAACCCACAGCACGTCGGTGCCCCCCTGTGGCTGCACGCGCCGGAACAACCCGAGCGGATCCCGCCGCCCGGCCAGCAGCGGCCCGACGAGCAGACGTCCCCGGCGCCCGGTCGGCAGCGAGTACGGCACGGCACGCCACCCGCCCGGGCTCAGCGCGGGCACCCTCACCTCCACCGGCTGTCCGCCGACCCGGTCGAGCACCAGCAACTCGGGAACGGGCAGCCGACCGGGGTTGCGCACCACCAGCCTGGCCAGCGCGGGCTCGCCGACCGACACGCGTTCCGACACGACCTCACGGGTCATCCGCACGCGCGGCCGCACGACGACCGTGGCGGCGCACAGCACCAGCAGCGCACCGCCTGCGGCCGCCAACGAGGTGAGCACCGCGTACCCGAGCACGGAACCGGCCACCAGCAGCACGCCGGTGCCCAGCAGGACCGCCCAGCCGGAGGCCGTGAGCGGCACGCGGCCGGTCACACCCGCACCGCCTGGGTGGGGGCGGGCACCGAGCCGAGCACCTCGCCCAGCACGGAAGCGGCGGTCACCCCGCGCACCTGCGCCTGCGCGGTGAGCACCAGCCGGTGTGCCAGGACCGGTCCGGTCACCGCCCGCACGTCGTCGGGCACGACGAAGTGGCGCCCCGACCCCAGTGCGTACGCCTGCGCGGCCCGCATGAGCGCGAGGCTGCCACGGGTGCTCAGGCCCAGTCGCAGGGCCTGGTGCTCGCGGGTCGCCTTGGCCAGCAGGGCGATGTAGCGGGCGATCTCCGGGGCCGTGTGCGCCCCGGCCGCGGTCCTGCGCATCCACTCGACGTCGTCGAGCGTCGCCACCGGCCGCAGCGCCGGCGGCGCGGCGGCGGCCCGGTTGGTCAGGATCTCGGTCTCGACCTCCAGGTCCGGGTGGCCGAGGGAGATCCGCATGAGGAAGCGGTCCAGTTGCGCCTCGGGGAGCTGGTAGGTGCCTTCGAGGTCGATCGGGTTCTGCGTGGCGACCACCAGGAACGGGCTGGGCACCGGGTGGCCGACGCCGTCCACGGTCACCTGACCCTCCTCCATCACCTCCAGCAGCGCCGACTGGGTCTTGGGGCTGGCCCGGTTGATCTCGTCGGCCAGCACGACGTTCGCGAACACGGGTCCGCCGCGGAAGCGGAACTCCTGCCGGGTCTGGTCCCACACGGACACGCCGGTGATGTCGCCGGGCAACAGGTCGGGGGTGAACTGGATGCGCTGCCAGCTCCCGGACACGCTCGTGGCCAGCGCTTTGGCCAGCGACGTCTTGCCGGTGCCCGGCACGTCCTCGATCAGCAGGTGACCGCCGCCGAACACGCACGCGAGCGCGAGCCGGATCGCCGGCGCCTTGCCCTTGATCGTCCGCTCGACCTCGGCGAGGACGGCGTCGTGCGTGGTCCGGAACCGGAGGGCCTTGTCGTGGGCGTCGGTGGCGGTGTGGGTCGTCAAGGTCGTCGTCCTCGCAGTGGGGTCACCGGGTGGGGCAGGCGGGTTGCGGTACCGGGTCGAGCGGTCGCGCGGTGGTGCCGAGCGCGATCACGTAGTAGCAGCCGGTTTCGCGCGGTTCGGGGTCCCGGTAGGTGGTGGTGTCGGCGGGCACTTCCTGTCGGGGGCTGTTGCCCTGCATGACGACGAAGCGGTCCAGCTCGGGCAACGCGGTCGTGTCCGCGGGCCACGACACCGTTGCCGCGCCGTCCGCGTCGACCACGACGGTGGCCGGTACGCGGTAGATGCCGGGGACGGTGGTGCTCGTCGGCGGGGAACCGGTCGACGCGGACCGATCCGGGTCGACGATCCCCGGGATCACCAGCGTGCCGATCGCGAAGCCCGCCCCGGCGATCGCCACCACCGCGGCCGCGACCACCAGGTGGCGTCGCGCCGGACGGCTCACCGGCGGCGCGGGCGCGGGTTCCGGTCGACGGCCGCTCGTGCGGGTCGGCAACGACTGCTCGCCGTTGTCGACCACGGCGTGACCCGGAGCGGGCTCGACCGGCCGGGCGCCGGTGCGCGTCGGCAGGGACTGGTCCGCGGTGCCGGCGCGGTCCGGCGGTGACGCGGGTTCCGACGGGGTGAGGGCGAGGTCGCGGATCAGGTCGTGCAGGATCTCCGACGCCTCGACGGCACTGGGCCGTGCGCTCGGGTCCTTTTCCAGGCAGGCAGACAGGAAGCTCCACGCCGCGTCCGACAGGCCCACCGGCCGTTCGGGTCGCTGGACCTGGTGCTGTCGGAGCACTTGGTCGGTCGTCGAGCCGGAGAACGGCCGCCGGCCGGCCAGCACCTCGTACGCCGTGACACCCAGCGCGTACACGTCGGCCTCGGGTGAGGGTTCACCGGAGGTGATGAGCTCGGGCGCCAGGTAGGACGGGGTGCCGAGCAGCAGGCCGACCCTGGTCAGGTCCGGTTCGCCGAGGGGCTTGGCCAGGCCGAAGTCGGTCAGCAGCGCCGTGCGGCGGTCCCCCGTGGTGCGCACGAGGATGTTGGCCGGCTTGACGTCCCGGTGCACGATGCGCCGTTCGTGCAGGTGCGCCAGTCCTGAGGCGACCTCCGACAGCAGCCGCACGCCGTCCGCGGGTGCCAGCAGGCCGCTTTTGAGCAGTCCTCGCAGCTCGGTGCCGGGCACGAGCTCCATGACGATCGCCGACCGGCCGCGGTCGACCACGATGTCGAGCACCTTCACCAGGTGCGGGTGGTCGAGTCCGCGCAAGGTGGCGTGTTCGCGGGCGAGTCGGGCGAGACCGGCTCCCTCGGGATCGGCCTCGGGGTTGAGGACCTTGACCGCCACCTCGCGCCCGTCGCTCCTGCGGCGAGCCCGCCACACCGTGCCCGCGCTGCCGGAGCCCAACTCCGAGAGCAGCGTGTAGTCGGTGCCCATCGCCTGCTCCGACGGCGTCAACCCGCCAGGGGAGAGGCGCGTCGTGCGGCCGGGGTCGGCCAGCTCCTCTTTCAGGTCCAAGGCGAACGACGCGAGGGAACGCGGCCGGTCGTCGGGTCTTCGCGCGAGTGCCCGGCGCAGCAGGTCCGCCATCCGCGGCGGCAGGCCCGGCGCGGACGGCGGCGCGGACGACTCGTCGAACAGGTGCAGCAACCGCTCGTCCCTGGACCCCGGCACCGGTGGCCTGCCGGTCGCCAGCGTCCACACCGTCGACGCGAACGCGTACACCTCGGCCCGCGGTGTCCAGTCGCCGCCTTTGAGGACCTCGATCGGCTCGTGCCCGGAGCCCTCGGTCACCGCACCGGCGATCTCGGCGAGCACCGCCGGCACCGGTGTGCTCAACAGCACCCGCCCACTCGGCTGGCGGAGGAGCGCCGCCGGGCCCAGGCCTCGGTGCAGGAGGTTCGCGTCGTGCAGCGACACCAGCGCGGTCGCGGTGCCGAAGACGGCCAGCCGCACCTGGTCGAGGGACAGCGGTCCGCGTTCGGCCAACTCGTCGGCGAGGGAGGGGCCGGTGGGCCCGGTGACGAAGAACGGGCGGCCGTCGGGCGTTTGGCCGTGGTCCAGCAACGGCACGACCAGCGGGTTGTTCAGCTCCTCCAGCGCGGTGGCCATCGAGGAGAGCTCGGTCCGGACCCTGCGCAGGGTCGCGCGGTCCAGCGGTTCGACCACCACGTGCACGGTCACCTCGGCGTGGTCGGACTCTCTCGTGGCCCGCGCCACGGCGTACAGGCCGACTCGGCCGGGGTCGGTCGTCACCCGGTAACCGGCGAGCTGTTCGATGGCGACCACGCCCGCACCTCCAGTCCCCCGCGGCAGAACCACCGCCGACCCCCGATCGTGGGACAACATAGTCACCGGTCCGCACGTCCCACAGCCGGACTCCGGACGTGAGCCACCGTCGCTTCTTCCTGCGGCGCAAGGAAATCTCCCGCGAACCGCACATGTGCGGTGACCACCACGCCGGTGCGGCCGTCCTCGGCCTCCACCGGCTTCCCGGTCGCACGCCCCAGGTCGGTGATCAGCCGCGGTCGCACGGACAGGTCACCTCCCGCTGCTCCTCGCGGCTCCTGCGGGCCGTCGCCCGGCATGACGATCGGCGCGAGCGCCAAGCCGAGCCGCGTCGCGTGCTCCGGGAGGAGCCCGTCCACCAGCACGTCGGCCACCGCGGGGAACCCCCGGTACCGCAACTCGGCACGGCTGCCCGATTCGTTGCCGGCCACCAGGGTCGTGCCGCAGGCGCCGGGCAGCCCGTCCGGGTCCTCCTCCAGGCACAGCGCGGTGACACCTGCCGCCGGCCCCTCGGCCAGCACCTCCGCCAGCACCTCCGCCAGGCCGGGCACCCCGTGCAGCCGCCGCACGCCGTCGAGGACGACGAGCACCCGGCTCCCGCCGGACCGCGGCGCGGCACGGCGCCGCACCACCAGAGCGCGCAGTTCACCGAGCCTGGCGCGAGCCTGGTCCTCGTCGGTGGCGACGAGCCGCGAGCAGTCGAACTCCGTGATCGGGGGCCGGGTGTGCGGCAGCCAGCCGGCCCACTCCCAATCCGACGCTCCGCCCGGCCCTGTCACCACCACGATCACCAGGTCGTCCGGTGCGCACAACACCGCGGCCTGCGCGACGACTGCCCTCGCCGAGGCGAGCAGCGCGGGACGCGGTCCGGCGAGGCCGAGCGCGCCGGCCTCGTGCAGGTCCGCCGTGACCGGCACCGCGTGGAGCATCGGCGCAGGAACGGCGAACGGCGAACGGACCTCGGCCGGCCGGTCGTGCAACCCGAGGCGCAGGCGCAGGAAGTCCGGATCGGTGCGGCGACGCTCCCACAGCCGGGCGGACGGTCCGCAGGCGATGCTCACCAGCATCGTCGGATCGGGGTCGTGCGCGCGGAGCACCCGTTCCTCGCCGGACGCCACCGTGGTCGGGCGCTCGGCCGGACGGTGCAACACCCGGCTCATCCCATCCGGCGCGTCGGTCAGCTCCGCATCGGCGGGTACGGTCTCGCGCAGGCCGATCACCGTCTCGCCCAACTCCGCGACGTCACCGGGGACCAGCTCCGCCGAACCCTCCAGCAGCCACCCGCGCCACCTCACGCCGTTGCGCGAACCGGCGTCCTCCAGGTGGACGCGTTCGGCTTCCGCAGAGATCCGCAGCCGGGCGTGTCGCCTGCTCACCTCCGCGTCGGCCAGGACCAGGTCGGCATCCGCCGCACGACCGATCTTCAACTCCCCCACCGGGTACAGAGTCGTGCTCGGCCCGCAGTGCAGACCGCCCACGACCGCCACCTCCCGCGCGCCGCCGCCCACCGCCGCGCCGCGGTCGACAGGCGGTGCCGCGTCCAGGCCGAGGACCGTGCCGTTCGCGATGCCCGACCCGCTCACCGGCAGCCAACCCGGCAGCGCGACCGGCCCCAGGTAGAGGGCTTCACGGCAGCCCAGCGCCCGAGCCAACTCCGCGACCCGGTGCTCCGGCCCGACGGTCACGACGACCGCGCGCCGGACGCCGTCGCGCCCGACGCACACCAACCCGACCTCCACCACGTGCCGCTCCCGCGATCGGTTCCGCCGTCGGTCCGGACGCTAGGCAGCCCGCTGTCGCGACGGAATCGGAAGCCCTTCCCAAACCGGCGTCACAGGCCGACGAGGCGCAGGTCGTGCTCGGTGATCAGGCCGCGGGTCAGGACGTGCTCGGCGAGGTTGATCAACGCGTTGGCGCCGTTCATGTTGGGCACTCCCGCCTTCGTCAGACGGGTGCGCAGATATTCGACCTTGCGCAGCAGCGTGGTGCGCGGCCAACCCAACCGCTTGGCGGCGGCGTCATAAGTGCGCGGGTAGGGATCATAGGCCGCACCCTTCTGCAGGTAACCGGCGAACAGCGCGGTCAGTGCCAGCTTCTCCTCCCGGGTGAGCACGACATCGTCACCGGTGATGGTGGGCTGCCCGGTCGGCAATTCCCGCACTAATGCGGAATCGAATTCATGGGCGTCGATCTCCACGACGTGCGGTTGAGGTCGACTTCCCTGCACGTAAACGCGCATCGATCCCTGCAGCACAGAGCGCTTCCCCGGTGCGACCAGGCTGCGCAGCCCGCGGTCGTCGACGAGTTCGAGCCCGCGCCTGCCGCTCGTGTTGACCACGAACCAGATGCCGTTCTCCGAGGTGATCACGCCCGCGCGGCGCGAGATCGCCGCGTCGTCGGGATCCAGGCACACCGTGCACTCCCTCGAACGGCCGAACTCGAACTCCTCACCCGGTGACACGGTGTAGGCCCGCGCACCCACCCGGACCTCCACCGGCAGTTGCCCGCTCACAAATCCTCCGACCCTTGGGGAGTACTTCCCATTTGACGGCGCCCGGCGCTTTTGTACCCTCCACAAGCACCCCGTGCCACGCCCGAATGACGCGTTACTCCAATCGTCGTACCGGAGACCTCAAGTGAGTGAATCGCCAGCCCGTCGAAAAAGCACATCACGCCTGCTCGTGCTGGTCGGCGCGGTACTCGCGGCGGTGTTCGCGGCATCGGTCGGCGCTGGTTACAGCATGACGGACACGGAATTGAGCAATGCTCAGGCCATCGTGCACCACGGTGACGGGGTGGTGCAGGTCAACACCGAAACCGAACGCGTCGAGGCGGAAGCACGGGCCTTGGCCACGGGTGGGCAGCAACTGGAGCTGGTCCGGCTCGCCGACGGCCGCACCGCGTCGGTCAACCACGCCACCGGGCAGGTGCTCCTGCTCAACGAGGACCTGGGCAAGCAGGGTGCGCCGATCAACCAGTCGTCCGCGGGCGTGCCGCGCCCCGACGAGGTGCCCGTCGTCGTCGCAGCCACCTCGGCCGCCTACCTCTTGCGGCCGGGCGAGGACGTCGTCGAGCTGATCGACCCCGACGGCACCCCGCAGACCCCGGTGTCGGTGCCCCGCGCCACGCCGACCGCGGTGGGCGACGGCGGAGCGGGCATCTGGGTGCTGACCGAGGACGGCAAGGCCGTGCACGTGGTCGGCGGACAGGTGGAGCGAACCGTCCCCGCACCGGAGCCCATCGAGCACCTGACCCTGGCCGACGGACGGCCGATCGGCATCACGCGGTCCGGTGAGGCGCTGGACGTCGCCGCGACGCCGCTGAAGTCGATCAGCCGCGAGCCGGTGCCACACGGCGACACCGTGTCCGTGCCCTCGGCCAAGGGTGCGGGCCGCTACCTGCTCGTGCTGGACCGCAGGGGCAAGCTCGTCTCGGTGGACCCGCGCACCGGCCAACGGCGCGAATTCGACCTGCCCAAGGGCGTCGACCACAACCTGGGCGCACCGGTCGTGCTGGAGGACCGCGTCTACGTCCCCGACTACGCCGAGCACGAGCTGCGGTCGTTCGACCTGCGCACCGGCTCCCGCACCGAGTCGATCACGGTGCCGGGCAAGTCGGAGAAGTTCACCGTCGAGGTGCAGGACAAGCGCGTGGTGGCCAATGACCCGGTGGACCGCCGCACGGTCGCGGTGGACCCGGACGGGCGGCGCACCGTGATCGACAAGGGCAAGGCGCCCGGTGTGAAGACCGACACCGAGAACCCCGAACCCGTGCAACCGTCGGAACCGCCCCGCAGCTCGACGCCCCCGCCGCCGTCGACCACCCGACCAACCTCACCGGCAAGCCCCACCGCGACCACTTCCCCGACGGCGACCGTGACCCCGCCACAGGTGCCCAAGCGCACCGTCCCGGTCGTCCCACCCGGCACGGATCGGCAACAGGCCTGCACGCTGGTCGAGGCGGCCGCACTGCGCTGCCAGGTGGTGGAGATCGGGCCGGGTGGGGCCACCGGGACGGTCCGCGACACCAACCCGCGCGGCGGCACAGAAGCGCCCGAGGGCTCGACGGTGACCGTTCACGTCTACGGCGACAACGTGCGCGTCCCCGATGTCGTCGGCATGCTCGTCACGCCGGCGTGCGACTCGGTCAACGCCGCCGCGGCGCCGCCCGGCGGTGACGTCTGCGACGAGCAGGCCATGCCGACCGCCGGGGCGAACTGGGCCGCGCTGGGCGTGGTCGCCGAGCAGTCACCGAAGGGCGGCGAATTCGTCACCGCGGGTACCAGGGTCGCCGTTCGCCACTGGGGTTTCGTGGCGATGCCCGACCTCCGCGGTGGGGTGCACGCCGGTGACGCGGCCTGCAGCGCGATCATCGCCGAGTCGAACGACCAGGTGCAGTGCCGGATCGAGCAGGGCAATGAGGGCCCGGCTCCCGGAACCGTCGAGTCGTCGACCCCCGCACCCGGTGCACAGGTCCGCATCGGGGACGCCGTCGTGCTGACCGTGTACCGCCAAGCCGCCCCGCTACCTCCGGTCCCTGACGTCAGGAACATGACCAAGGAGCAGGCGTGCCAGACCTTGGCCGAAGGCGGCTGGACGTGCGAGCTCCGGCCGGACGGTGTCCACCCCCGAGCCGTGGTCTCCGACCAGCAACCCGCCCCAGGCACCCTGCAGCGCGGCGGCGTGGTGATCGTGCACTACTCGCCCTACCAAGCCGTACCGCTGTGGCGTTACCAGCACGACAACGGGTCCCCCGTCTACATCCTCCGCTTCGAGGGGACGGTGCAAGAGCGGTACCACGCCGAAAAATTTCTCGGCTACGCGTACCCCGTCGGAGCGATTCCCGACGGTGGCACGGCGAGCCTGATCCGGGACTTCATGTGCAACGCGAGCGTCAGGGCGTGCGGCGGCCTGGATCCGAACCACTACTCCACCCTGGACACCAGCACCGAAAAGCCCGACTGGCGACTGGAATCCGGGGTCGGCCTCGTGCTCAAACCGGTGAACGGCCAGTGCCGCACCGACCAGCGCATGATCGCGCGGTTCCGGATCCCGGTCGGGAACCAGGAGCGGTACACAGTGGACTTCCTCGATGCGCCGCCGGCAGGCTTCGACTATCACGAGCCCTTGGGCTGCGTGTGGCGAGCTCTCTGATCCAACGGTGTTGGGAACCCCTTCCCGTACCAGAGGGCCTCGCCGCCGTTCCAGACTCGGTGCATGCCGAACAACTCGCCGAAGCGCAGACCCGTCAACCTGTCCCTGCTGGCCCTCACCCTGCTGTGCCTGGCTTTCCCGTTCACGGCGGTGTCGTGCGAGTCGCCGATGGCCAACATCAGCGCCGAGTACACCGGGTGGGACCTGGCGTTCGGCGGTGAGGCGACGATCGAGATGTCGGGCAAGGCCGACGAGTCGGCCTATGCCTCGAAGAGCGCGATCCCCGGGCAGCCGCTGATGGTCGTCGCCCTGCTCGTCCTCCTCGCGGGCATCGTCGTGTTGTCCAGGTCGAAGGCCGGGCACCTGCTCGGGGCCGGTGTCGGTGCGCTCGGGGCGTTCTTCCTCATCGCCAACCAGGTCTCGGTCCACGACTTCCTCGCCTCAGGGCTGTCGAGCGCCGAGAACCTGGACCCCGCCGCCGCGAGCGACATGGTCGAGTCGCGGTTCGGTTTCTGGCTCGCGCTACTGCTCACGCTCGGCGTGGTGGCGTACAACGCCACGGCCCTGGCCCTCGGTGGCCGGACAGCGCGGACGGTCGGGCCGTCGGCGCCGGACCCGACGCGGTCCTGACCCGACGCCGACCGCCCACCACGCGAACCACCGAGGTCATCGATGCAATCTGGACTGCCACCCGACGACCACCGACCCACCCGGGAGCAGCGGACGAGCCCGCGAGACCTGCCCGGCTGGGCACAGGTGTTCGGCAGCGCGTTCACCGTTCTCACAGCCGCGGCAACCGCCGCCACGTTCGGAGGCGCCGCGGTGGCACTGTTGGTGGCGCTCAGTGCCACGACGCTGTGCGCGGCGGTGTTCACCGGCTTGAATCGCAGAACCTGGGATCGCCGCAAGAAGGTCGTGGTACTGCTCGCCGGCATGGCTGCCGCGGGGCTCGTCGTCGCCGCGGCGGCCGTCGCGGCAGCCGGACGCGGAAGCCCTACGGGCACGTCGATGCCGACTTCCGCAGCCGTGCGGGACACCTCGGCCATCACGCCGGAGGGCCTCCAGCCGCAGCCCAGAGCTCTAGAAGAAACGCTGCAGGAGATCACGTGGTGAGGCGGCGTGCGGTCGCGCCGAGCGGGCGGCGGGCGATGCTGTGCCCGGCAGCATCGTGAACGGCTGCCGCGTCGGGCGTCCGTGGAACCGATCAGCCGGCGCTGCTCCGCGGGTCCGACGGGTCGCGTTTCCGACCTCGAAGGCCGTGGGGTGGGAATCCGCTCCGGACGTCCGGACGGTTGTTAGCGATCACTCCAGCCGGAGACGTTGTTGACATACCCAGTAGGTCCTCTCACACTCCTCGTGTTAGCGCTAACACCATCGCAATGTAGCGAGGACCGCATGCTGCGCTTTGCCCGTGAGAGACCGACGTTCCGACGACTGGCCACGGGCGTGGCCGTCACGTTGTGCTTGGGCATAGCGGCCATACCGCAGCAGGCCGTCGGCGCGTCGGATGACGTCACCGACGGCCTCGTCCTGCGCTACGACCTGGACCAGGCTTCGGGTTCGGTGGTCGCGGACAGTTCCGGCAACGGCCGGAACGGCACCCTGGCCGGCGGCACGTGGTCCGGCTCCGAAGGACTCGCGCTCGACGGCGTGGACGACCACGTCAAGATCCCGAACAACATCGCCGCCGGACTGTCGTCGATCACCGTCTCGGTGGACGTGCTGGTCGACCCCGCGCAGGCCACGCCGTACTTCATCTGGGGTCTGGGCAACCCGGCGACGTCCTCCTCGGGCAACGGGTACCTGTTCGCCAGCGGTGACAACTTCCGGGCCGCCGCGTCGAAGACCAACTGGTCCGGCGAGCAGGTGACCGCACGGTCCTCCGGCGGCAGGCTCGACCGGGGCGTGTGGAAGTCGGTGACCTACACCCAGACGGGCACGACCGGAACCCTCTACGAGGACGGCGTCGCCGTCGGGCGCAACACCTCGGTGACGACCCAGCCCGGGCAGATCGGCAACGGCACGACGACCGTCAACGTGCTCGGCGAGTCGAACTACGCCGCCGACAACACCCTGCGCGGCAAGGTCAAGAACTTCCGGATCTACAACCGGGCGCTGGACGACGCCGAAGTCGCCACGATCGCGCTGAGCGACGCCGAGCGGTTGCAGGCCGACGTCACCGGTCTCGCGCTCGGCGACCTCTCCGCCGTCACCGCCGACCTGGCACTGCCCGGCAAGGCCGCCTACGGTTCGACGATCACCTGGGCGTCCGACAACACCGCCGTGATCGCGCCGAGCGGCAAGGTCACGCGGCCCGCGGCGGATGCCGACCCGGCCCGGGTCACGCTCACGGCGACGCTGACCCGCGGTGGCTCGACCGCGCAGAAGTCCTTCCAGGCCACCGTGCTCCCCCTGCCCGGCGACCGGTCCAGGGCGGAGGAGGCCGCCGCCGCGCTGAGCGTGGCGCACGCCGATGACGTGCGCGGGCACCTCACCCTGCCGACCACGGGCCTGAACAACGCGACCGTGGCGTGGTCGTCGTCGGCGCCCGCCGTGGTCGCGCCGGACGGGGTCGTGGCGCGGCCCGCCACCGGCGCGGGTGACGCGGCGGTCCGCCTCACCGCGACCGTCACCGTCGGCACCGCGACGGTGAGCAGGACGTTCGACCTGACCGTGCGCCAACTGCCCAAGGCCGAGCCCTACGCGGGCTACGCGTTCGCCTATTTCACCGGCAACTCCGTCAGCGGCGAGAAGATCTACTTCGCCGCCAGCCGCGGCAACAACGCCCTGCAGTGGGACGAGCTCAACAACGGCGCCCCGGTGCTGACGTCCACGAAGGGCACGCAGGGCCTGCGGGACCCGTTCCTGATCCGCTCGCCCGAGGGCGACCGGTTCTTCCTCATCGCCACCGACCTGTCCATCGGCCGTGACGGCGACTGGGACCGGGCGCAGCGCCAGGGCAGCCTGTACCTGGAGGTGTGGGAGTCCACGGACCTGGTGAACTGGTCCGAGCAGCGGCACGTGAAGATCTCCCCGCCCACGGCCGGCAACACGTGGGCGCCCGAGGCGTACTGGGACGACACCATCAAGCAGTACGTGGTGTTCTGGGCGTCCAAGCTGTACGCGGAGAACGACCCGCAGCACACCGGCAACGTGTACAACCGGATGCTCTACGCCACCACGCGCGACTTCACGACGTTCAGCGAGCCGAAGATCTGGCAGGACCGCGGGTCCTCGCGCATCGACTCCACGGTGATCAAGGACAACGGGATCTACTACCGGTTCACCAAGGACGAGGGCGCGAGCGGCACCGGCTGCTCGGACATCATCCAGGAGAAGGCGACCTCGCTGACCGCGGTCGACCTGCCCGGCGCGCCGGCGTGGGCGTTCCAGAAGGGCTGCATCGGCCGGGACGCGGGGACTTCCGCCGTAGAGGGCCCGACGGTGTTCAAGGCCAACCCGGGCGACAAGTCCGGCTCCCCGTACTACCTGTTCGTGGACGAGTACGGCGGCCGCGGCTACATCCCGTTGGGCACGGCGGACCTGGAGGCGCCCAACTGGCGCGTCCCGGCCGCGTTCGACCTGCCCGCCAGCCCGCGGCACGGCACCGTCGTGCCGGTCACCGCGACCGAGCACACCGCGCTGCTCAAGGCGCTCAACGGCCCGATCCCGCCGGAGCCGGTCAAGCGTGACGCCAACGGCCTGGTCGCCCACTACGACCTCGACCAGACCAGCGGCACCCAGGTGACCGACACGTCCGGCAACGGCTACAACGGCACCCTGTCCGGGGACGCCACCTGGTCGGACGGCGCGCTGCGGCTGGGCGGTTCCAACGGCCACGTGCGCCTGCCGGACAACATCATGACCGGGCTGGACGAGATCACCGTCTCGCTGGACGTCAACATCGACCCCACGCAGCCGACGCCCTACTTCATCTGGGGCCTGGGCAACACGACCAACAACGCGGGTGACGGCTACCTGTTCACCACCGGAAACAACTACCGGTCGTCCATCTCGCTGGGCAACTGGACCGGTGAGCAGACCGTCACCTCAGGGGCGGACGTCCCCCGCGGCGGCTGGCGGAACCTGACCTACACGCTGGACAAGGCGGACACCGCCAAGGTCTACCTCGACGGCGTGCTCGTCGGCACCAAGACCGGGGTCACCGTCGATCCGGGCGACATCGGCGGCGGCCGGACGGCGGCCAACTTCATCGGCCGGTCCCTGTACTCCGCCGACAAGTACCTCAAGGGCCAGGTGCGCGACTTCTCCCTGTACGCCAGGGCGTTGTCGGCCGAGGACGTGGCGGAGCTCAGCGACAACACCACCGGGGTCATCGGGGTCCGGTTGGAGAGCCTGAAGGTCGACGCGCGGATCGACTCGGCCGCGGGCACCGTGGTGCTGCCGGTCCGCCCCGGCACCGATCTGAAGGCGCTCGACCCCGCGTTCGTCGTGGCGTCGGGGTCGACGGTCACGCCGTCCGGCCCTCAGGACTACTCCAAGCCGGTCACGGTGACGGTCACCGCGAAGGACGGCACGTCACGCCAGTGGGCCGTGCGGGCGCTGGTGATGCGCTCCCCCGTGCTGCCCGGTTTCAACGCCGACCCGAACATCGTGCGGTTCGGCGACACGTACTACATCTACGCCACGACCGACGGGTTCCCCGGCTGGAGCAGCTCGTCGTTCAAGGTGTGGTCGTCGAAGAACCTGCTCGACTGGACCGAGCACGGCACGATCCTCGACCTGGGACCGGACGTGTCCTGGGCCGACTCCCGGGCGTGGGCGCCGACCGCGATCGAGAAGGACGGCAAGTACTACTTCTACTTCTCCGCCGACCAGAACATCGGCGTCGCGGTGGCCGACTCGCCCCTCGGGCCGTTCACCGAGCCGTTGGGCCGGCCGTTGGTCAACAAGGCCGACTACAACAACGCCCAGCAGATCGACCCGGCGGTGTTCACCGACGACGACGGCCGCAGCTACCTGTTGTGGGGCAACGGAACCCCGCGCATCGCCCAGCTGAACGCGGACATGGTGTCGCTGGACAAGAGCACCGAGAAGACCTTCAGCGGGCTGACCGACTTCCGCGAGGGCCTGTTCCTGAACAAGCGGGCCGGGGTCTACTACCTGTCCTGGTCCGTCGACGACACCCGCAGTGAGAACTACCGGGTCGGCTACGCCACCGGCCCGAGCCCGACCGGCCCGTGGACCTCGCGCGGCGAGATCCTCACCAAGGACACGGGCAACGGCATCCTCGGGACCGGCCACCACTCGATCGTCCAGGTGCCGGGGACCGACGACTGGTACATCGCCTACCACCGGTTCGCCATCCCCGGCGGGGACGGCATGCACCGGGAGACCACGATCGACCGGCTGCACTTCGAGCCCGACGGCTCGATCCGGAAGGTCGTGCCGACGTTGGAGAGCGTCGAGCCGCTGACCTACACCGGCGGCCCGATCACGACGGCGGTGAGCCTCGGCACGGTCACGCTGACGGGCGGCCAGGGCGTGGCGGCCGTCGAGCACCGGGTCGACGGCGGGGCGTGGACGAAGTACCAGGGCCCGGTCACGGTCGGCAAGGGCAGCCACACGGTCGAGTACCGCGCCCAGAGCGTCAACCTCGTCTGGAGCGAGGTGTGGACGCTGGCGGTCCAGCCGTTGACCTACTCGCAGGCCAGGGCGGAGGTCGTGGACTTCGAGAAGGCGGGCCGGATCAACCCGATCGTGTCCCTGCTCGCCCAGCTGCACCTGACCCTCGCCGAGACCGCCCAGGCGGCGGGCCTGCCCCAGGCCGCCGCCCCCATGCTGGACAACCTCGGGCGCCTGGCGGCCCAAGTGCGCGACGAAGGGGTCCGGACCCGGATGCGGACCATCGCGGCGGAACTGAAGTACCAACTCTGAGAACCGCAAGACGGGACAGGCCCACCACCGCGACCGGTGGTGGGCCTGTCCCGTCAGGAGCGGCCCAGGTCCGGCCTGGGCGTTCGAACGGGTCGGAGAAGCGATCACGGTGAAGATCGCCGAAGTCGACCTTCAGCGCCACCGGGTCAGGCCGTACGCGCGTCGTAGTGCGGCGGCGCTCAGAGCCGGCCTGACTCACGCCTCCCAGTCGCGCAGCAGCACCGCGGCCTGCTCGACGGAGCCGGCCAGTTCCGCCGCGAACGCCTCCGCCGACTCACGGATCCGCGCCACAACCGACGGGGGAACGACGCCTCGTCGTGACTCGTCCACCGTCGAGGCGAGCTGGGCGAGCACGTCGCGCTGCGCCGTGATCTCCGACTGCTCAAGCGGCCCCGGCGGCGGACGTGGTTGCCCGTACTTCACGACCACCACCTGGGCTCCCGACAGCTTGAAGTCGAAACTGGACAGCGATGACCTGAGCTCTTCCAAGGCGTCTTCCGCCTTGTCGACGGACGGCCGCAACACGGATTCGAGCGCGAGACCGACCAGGGCGACGGATTGGTCGGCGAAGAAGGCCGGGTCCTCCGTGTCGGCCTCCTCCTCGTCGATGGCGAGCTCCACCTCGTCCAACGCCTCGGCGCACTCGTCCTCGACCGCCTCGCCCGAGGCCGCCGCCCAGACGAGGTCGAGCGCCCCGTCCACCCAGGCGACCTGCTCCGGCGTGCCGAAGACACGGCACAACGCGGCCCCGTGCTCGGCTACGGCGGCACAGATCACCACGAGTTCACCATCCGAGGCACCCGGCGGCACCCGGGGTAGCAACGAAGGGTCCACGCCCCTGCTCCTCTCCCGCGATGCGGAACAGCCTGAACGGCGAATTCCGCACTTGGTGACCGAACATATCCCCGCCCGGTTCAGCGGCCCGCACCCGGACACCATCCTCGACGTCATCGCCCACGCGACCGCGGCCCCGGCGGAAGTCCTGCGCGTGGAGGGCGCTGGTCCCTCGAATCCCCTGGTCGTCGGGCGCGACGCCCGGAACTGTCGGTGTCCCTCGATAGCGTGCGCGCAGTTCACGTGAAGGGGGAGCGAACGCATGTCCGCCACGACGTACCTGGAGCTGTCCGAAGCCGACGGTGGTGCGCACAAGTTCTACGAGGTGCTGGTCAACGACACCGAGGTCACCATCACCTACGGGCGCATCGGGGAACAGGGGCAGGTCAGGAGCGCGACCTTCGCCGACCACGCCAAGGCGCTCAAGGCGGCCGAGAAGAAGATCGGCGAGAAGGTGCGCAAGGGTTACGCCCCCGCCGTCAAGGGTGCGCGTCAGCGCCGGTCGGTGAGCCGGCGGCAGATCGTCAGCACCCGCTCGACCGCCCACCAGGCACCGGTGCTGTGGCGGTTCGCCTCCGGGGCTCCGGCGTTCGGGATCTTCATCGGCGAGGACCACGCCTGGGTCGGCAACGAGAAGGGCGATGTCTACACCCTCACCCACGACGGCCGGGTCACCGGGCGGTTCGGGTTGCCCGACGCCGTCAAGTGCATCGTGGCCGACGACTTCTGGATCTACGCGGGGTGTGACGACGGCCAGGTGTACGACCTCGGCGCCAAGGTGCCCCGGGTGGCCTACGAGATCGCCGACGACGTCGACATCTATTGGCTCGACATCCACGACGGCGTGCTCGGCGTGTCCGACCGGCAAGGTCGGGTGACCGTGGTGGACCACGAGGACGAGTTCCAGTGGTCGCGCCCGGCCACCGGCGACAGCGCCTGGATGGTCCGCTGCTCGCAGGAAGGCGTCTTCCACGGCCACTCCCGGGGCGTCACCCACTACACCAGCCGCGGTCACCAAGCGTGGCACGCCGACACCGTCGGACAGGTGCTGTTCGGCTGGCAGGAGCGCACCGAGGTCTTCGCGGGCACCAGTCGGGGCCGGGTGCACCGGTTCGCCAAGTCGGACGGGCGCGAGACGGGCAACTACCGCTGCGACGCACCCGTGTTCTCCTGCGCGACCTCGCCCGACGGCGAGTTCGTCTTCGCGGGCGACAACCAGTCCTCGGTGTACTGCTTCGCCGCCGACGGGACCCGGCTGTGGAAACTCGCCACCGGGTGCGGCTCGGCGTTCTCCATGCAGTACCGCGACGAGCGGCTCTACCTGGTGACGACGGACGGTTCGCTCGCCTGCCTCGACGCCAGTCCGGCCGCCGTGCACGCGGCCGAGCAGGGGCAGCTCCCGCCGCGCCAGGACATCAAGGCCGGCAGCATCGACCGCGTCGAGGCGACCGCCGAGGTCGAGGTCGTCTCGCACGTCGCCCCGGGCGAGGGCGTCGTCGTCGAATGCGTGCGGGAGGGCGGCCGGATCAGGGTGCACGTCGTCTCGGACGGGTACGACCGCACCTGGGGCGTGCAGTTCCCCAAGAACATCCGGGTGCCGGGCGCCCGGTACCTGGTCACGGAGGTGGTCACCTCGGCCGGCGGGTCGTTCTACCGCACCCGCGGCGAGATCAAGCGCCTCCGCTGAGCACCGGTGCCGGCGGCGACCTGTCGACCGGGTCGCGCCGGCACCGGCTCACCGTCGGCGGAACAGCTCGTGCCCGGCCGCACCACGGGTCGTGGCGGCGGTCGGCGACGCGTTCCTCCAACGGATCAGGGCGTTGTCGGTACGACGTCGAGTCGAACGCCACCTGCTCGGCGGGGGTCTGTGGGCGTCGTGTCGGTCAGGTGAGCAGCCGGCGGAGTGCGGTGGGGTGTGGCCCAGGTGGTCCCGCATGGTGCGGGACAGGTGTGGTTGGTCGGCGAAGCCCAGGTCGGCGGCGAGGGTGGCGAGGCTGGTCTCGCCGGCTTGCAGGGGGTCCAGTGCGCGCGTATCGCAGCAGGCGCTGCATCGGGCCGGGCCGGGCCGGCCTGTTCGGCAAGACACCAGCAGTTCTTCCGCTCGACGCTTGAGAGCCGGCCCAGGTGGCCGCACCCGATTCCCTGCCGGGTCTCCACGCAAGATCGCGAAGCCGCAACCGGAGTGCTAAGCGCACGCCACCCGATTTCTCCGGAGAAGGGCGGCACACCAGTGGAAGTGGCCGTCGCTGCCGTCCGAGGAGAACAGGTCGTAGGTGGTGAGGGCGTAGACGGCCTGGTAGAGCGCGAGGGTGTCGGCCGGGTAACCGAGCTCCCCGGCGAACAGGCCGGTGAGGGTGGCGGCGTGGTGTTCGGCGTGTGGTCCGTACATGTCCCAGACGGCGGCGGTGACAGCGGCCTCGAACGCGGGATCGCCGGCGGTGGTGAAGAAGCCGAAGTCGAGGACGGCGGTGGGACGGCCGGTGTCGTCCACGTGGATGTTGGGCGGGGCGAGGTCCCCGTGGATGGCGGTGACCGGTGAGTCGGGCAGGGCTGTGAGAGAGGCGACGACCCGTTCCACCGCAGCGGAAAGACCCGGAACGTGGGCGGCGAGCACGTCGCCATGACGGCGGGCGGCGCGCCGGACGAGGGCGGCGAGCGCGTCGGGGAAGCGCGTGTGGCCCCGCCAGAGGGGGCGGTCGTCGCCCTGGACGGTGAGGCCGCGCATGGCCTCGGTGCCCGGGACGGCGGCGAGGGCGCGCAGGACCGTCAGGAGCGCGGTGGTCTCGGTGGCGGGCAGGTCGCGTTCGGAGGAGGTCATCACGGGCTCGGAGCGGAAGGGCGATCCGGTCAGCTCGCGCTCGTAGGTGACGAAAACGCCGTCGTGGACCTCGGTGTCGAGGATCTCCGGCGTGGCGAAGGGCAGCGGGTGGCGGGCGATGTCCGCGTAGACCCGGCGGGAGAGATCGAGATCAGTCGGCGGCCGGCCGCTCCACACCTTGGCGACGAGGCCCTCGTCGAGTCGGTAGACGGCGCCCTCGACGCCGGCGGCGAGGGTGCTCGGGGCGCTGTGGCCGCGACGGGCGAAGTGTGCGAGCCACTCGTCGGTGTGGCGCTGGCGGTATTCGACCATGGGGGGAGTACACCCGCCCTCCCCCGCACCCGCACCTGGATTTCGCCGCCTGCCCAGAATCCCGCCGCCCGAGGCGGACGATGCCGGGTGACGGTGAAGAGCAGGTTGCGGTGGGTGACGAACGCGTCAGTGGCGGGGTCCGGACGGCCGTCCTCGCTCATGGTGGCTCCTGTCTCTCCACTCTGGATCGTGTCTCACCCACAAGGCTCCGGAGCCCACCGTTTTGTGACACCACGACGGCGAAGAGGTGCCGAACATGATCAACACCACTTGTCGTCGAAGCTCAACGCGCGCCGTCCTCCATCCGCATTCTCCGGAATTCCAGCACCCCGCCGAACAAACCCCGGCCGGTAAGAGTTTGTTCAGAGTCGCGATTCCGCCGACACGGCCCGTTCCAGCACAGCAAGTCCTTCGTCCAGCAGCGCGTCCGGGATCACCAGCGGCGGCAGCAGCCTGATCACGTTCCCGTCGGTGCCGCAGGTGAGCACGACCACCCCGGCGCGGTGGCAGGCGGCGGCCACGCGTGCGGTGAGCCCGGGGTCCGGCTCGGTCGTGCCCGGTCGGACGAATTCGACCGCCAGCATCGCGCCACGACCCCGCACGTCGCCGATGACGCCGGTGGCGTCCGCGAGCGCGCGCAGCCTGGGCAGCACGGACGCCTCGATCCGTCGTGCGGCGCCCGCGAGGTCACGGGAGCGCATGGTGTCGATCGCCGCCAGCGCGGCCACGGCGGCGACGGGGTTGCCGCCGTACGTGCCGCCCAGGCCGCCCGCGTGCACGGCGTCCATCACCTCGGCGCGACCGGTCACGGCGGCCAGCGGGAGCCCGCCCGCCATGCCCTTCGCGGTGGTGACCAGGTCCGGGACGACGTCCTCGTGCTCGGCGGCGAACCACGCGCCGGTGCGGCAGAACCCGGTCTGGATCTCGTCGGCCACCAGCAGCACGTCGTTGGCCGCGCACCAGTCGGCCAGCGCGCGCAGGAAACCCGGCGCGGGCACCACGAACCCGCCCTCGCCCTGGATGGGTTCGATCAGCACGGCCGCGACGTTGTCCGCGCCGACGTGCTTCTCGATCCGGTCCGTCGCCCGCGCCGCCGCCTGCGGCCCGGTCAGCCCGGCCGGGTCGCGGAACGGGTAGGACATCGGCACGCGGTGCACCTCGCCCGCGAACGGGCCGAACCGGTGCTTGTACGGCATGTTCTTCGCCGTCATGGCCATCGTCAGGTTGGTGCGCCCGTGGTAGGCGTGGTCGAACACCACGACCGCGGGCCTGCCGGTCGCGTGCCGGGCGATCTTCACCGCGTTCTCCACCGCTTCGGCGCCGGAGTTGAACAGCGCCGACCGCTTGGCGTGGTCGCCGGGGGTGAGTGCGTTGAGCTGCTCGCACACCGCCACGTACTCCTCGTACGGCGTCACCATGAAGCAGGTGTGCGTGAAGCGCTCCACCTGCCGCCGCACGGCGTCGACCACCTCGGGCGCCGGGTTGCCGACCGAGGTGACCGCGATGCCGGACCCCAGGTCGATCAGCTCGTTGCCGTCCACGTCGATGAGCAGCCCGTCGCCGCCGCGGTCGACGAAGGCGGGCAACGTGCTGGAGACCCCGGCCGCGACCGCGTCCGAGCGGCGGGCCTGGAGGGCGCGTGACGCGGGCCCCGGGATTTCGGTGCGCAGCCGGTTCGCGGAGGTGGTCGTGGTCATGTGCCCAGGATCGGCCCACGCGACCGGTGGCCCCAATGACCGAATCGGCTAGATTGAGCACTCCAATCTGGCCGGATCGGCGGGTGGTGCGGATGCCCATGACCCTCGCCAGGCTCCGGCAGGAGCCTGCGCTGCGCCTGCGCGTGCTGGCCGGTCACGACCGGCTGGACCGCCCCGTCGACTGGGTCCACGTCAGCGAACTGGACGACCCGACCCCGTTCCTCGAAGGCGGCGAACTGCTGCTGACCACCGGCCTGCGGGTGGACGCGGACACCGACTTCCGGGCCTTCGTGGCACTGCTGGTCGACCGCGGCGTCGCCGGGCTGGGCTTCGGCACCGGGCTCGGCCACGACACCGTTCCGCCGACGCTGGTCACGGCGGCCGACGAGGCCGGGTTGCCGCTGCTCGAAGTGCCGAAGCGGACGCCGTTCATCGCCATCAGCAAGGCCGTGTCCGGCGCCGTGGCCGCGGACTCCTATGCGGAGGTCACGGCGACCAACGCGGCGCAGCGCGAGTTGACGGCCGCGGCGCTGGCCGGTCCGGAACGGGTGGTGCGGCGACTGTCCCGGCTGCTCGCCGGCTGGGTGCTGCTGCTGGAGCAGTCCGGCACGGTGCTGGCCGCCTCCCCTGCCGCCGCCGTGCAGCGGGTCCCGGCGTTGTCGGTCGAGTTGGACCGGCTGCGCCGCCGCGTGGCCAGTGCCGGTTTCGCCCTCGGCGAGGACCACATCGCCGTGCACGTCCTGGGCAGCCGCGGTTTCCTGGTCGTCGGGCGCTCCTCGCCGTTGGACCGGGTGGGGCAGCAGATCCTGACCGCCGCCGCGTCGGTGCTCACCCTGACCATCGCCCGCGCCGGCGACCTCGACACCGCCCGGCGTCGGCTGCGCGGCGCGGCACTGCGCCTGCTGCTGGCCGGTCACCACGAGCTCGCCGCCGAGGTGTCGCCGCTGCCCGACGAGCCGGTCGAGGTGCACGTGTTCACCGGACCCACCACGCACCGCGCACGGGGGCTGGAGCTGCTGGAGAGCAGTGACGTCTTCTGCGCCGAACTCGACGACCGGCTCGTGGCCCTGGGGCCGGGGCCGGGGCCGGAGGCCGTGGCGGGGCTGCGCGGTGGTGTGTCCGAGCCCGTCGACTACCCGGACTTCGGTCGTGCGCACCGGCACGCCGTCCGGGCCGCCGAATCCGCGCACCCCGGTGAACTGGTGCGGTTCGGTGACGTGGCGGGCGCCGGGATGCTGGGCCTGCTGCACGTCGAGGACGCCCACGCCTACGCGCGGTCGTTGCTGGGGCCGGTGTTGGAGCACGACCGGAACGGCCGTGGCGACCTGATCGTGTCGCTCACCGAATGGCTCCGGCGGCACGGCCAGTGGGATCCGGCGGCGGCCCGCCTCGGGGTCCACCGGCACACGCTGCGCAACCGCATCGGCAAGATCGCCGAACTCACCGGCCGGGACCTGGATTCGCCCGGCGCCCGGGCGGAGTTCTGGTTCGCCCTGCACCTGCTCGACCAAGCCGCGAACGAGCCTGGTGACCTGCCGGAAACACGGGTTTGACCTCTTCGGCGCGGAACTGGCCATTCCGTACAACGCCGTCGCGCGACTACGCCGGAATGTCCACTGTCACCTCGGCAGCGGCCGCTCCCAGACTGGTGCGCAACCAACCGGCAGCTCTCAACGCAGGAAGGAGGGCCGATGTCGCAGGACCTGCAACCCTCATTGCGCAAGCGGCACCTCAGCATGATCGCCATCGCCGGGGTCATCGGCGCCGGGCTGTTCGTCGGCAGCGGCGCGGCGATCGGCACGGCGGGACCAGGTGTGCTGATCTCCTACGCCGTTGCCGGACTGCTCGTCGTGCTGGTGATGCGGATGCTGGGCGAGATGTCCGCGGCCAACCCGGACACCGGCAGCTTCTCCGCGTACGCCGAACGTGCGATCGGCCCTTGGGCGGGCTTCACGGTGGGCTGGCTGTACTGGTGGTTCTGGGTCGTCGTGGTGGGCATCGAGGCGACGGCGGGCGCGGCCATCGTGCACCGGTGGGTACCTGCGGTTCCACAGTGGACCTGGGCGCTGGTGCTGACCATCCTGCTCGTGCTGACCAACCTGTACTCGGTGCGCGCCTTCGGTGAGTTCGAGTTCTGGTTCGCCGGTATCAAGGTCGCCGCCATCACGATCTTCCTGGTCCTCGGCGGTCTCGCGATCTTCGGCATGCTGCCGAACGTCGCCGCGCCCGGACTGTCCAACCTCACCGGGCACGGCGGGTTCCTGCCCAACGGCTCGGGGCCGATCTTCGCCGCCATGCTCGTCGTGGTGTTCTCCTTCTTCGGCGCGGAGATCGCCACCATCGCGGCGGGTGAATCGGAGAACCCCGGCCAGGCCGTCCGCACCGCCGTCCGGTCCGTGGTGTGGCGCATCCTCCTGTTCTACATCGGCTCCATCGCCGTCGTCGTCACGCTGATCCCGTGGAACGACGCGAGTGTCGCCAAGAGCCCGTACGTCGCGGTGCTGGACGCCATCGGGCTGCCGTCCGCCGCCGTGGTCATGGACGTGGTCGTGTTGACCTCCGTGCTGTCCTGCCTGAACTCCGGCCTGTTCACCGCGTCCCGGATGGTGTTCTCGCTCGCACGGCGCGGCGAGGCGCCTGCGGTGCTGGGTCGTGTGTCCCGTCGCGGGGTGCCGACCGCCGCCGTGCTGGCGTCCACTGTGGTCGGTTTCGTGACGGTGGTGTTGAACTACGTCTCGCCGGACACCGTGTTCCTCTTCCTGGTGAACTCCTCGGGCGCGGTGGCGGTCTTCGTGTGGCTGGCCATCGCGGTGTCCCAGTTGCGGATGCGCCGCCGCATGGAGCAGGAGGCGCCGGGTCGGCTCACGCTGCGCATGTGGGGCTACCCGTACCTGACGTGGGCGACGATCGTCGGCATGGTCGGCCTGCTGGTGGGGATGTTGTTCGACGCCGGCGCCCGGTCGCAGCTGCTGCTGAGCCTGCTCGTCGCGGCGGTGGTGATCGCGGTGAGCGCACTGCGCGGCCGCCGCCGCGCCGTGCCGCCCAAGGTGGTGGAGGCAGTGGAAACGGTCTGAGGACGAAGCCCGGTCGGCATGACGCTCCGCCCCCGCGCGGGTGGACGTCATGCCGACCGGGCTTCGGTCGATCGTGGTCCTCGACGTGGCGACGAAGTCAAGAAAACTTGACACGATGTCAGCATCGCTTTACCTTGACCATGTCAAAGATGTTGTACATGGAGCAAGGGGAAGTCATGAACTCACCCAAGCGCGCGGCGAGAGTCGCGGGCGCCCTCTACCTCCTCCTCGCCGTGCTCAACGGCGTGGCCGAGATGTACGTGCGCGCCACGATCGTCGAGCGCGGCGACGCGGCTGCCACGGCCGACAACGTGGTCGCGCACGCCACGCTGTTCCGCCTCGGCTTCGTGGCCGACCTCGTGGGCATCGCCTGCCTGCTCTTCGTGGCCATGGCCCTGCACCAGTTGCTCCGGCACGTCAGCAAGAACGCCGCCGCCGCCATGGTCGTCTTCTCTGCCGTCGCCGTCGCGCTGATGTGTGCGAACCTGCTCAACCACTTCGCCGCGCTGATGATCGCCACCGACGCGTCCTTCGCGACATCCTTCGGCCCCGACGGCTCCGACGCCCTGGTGCTGATGTTCCTCGACCTGCACCGCAACGGCTACCTGATCGCCCAGGTCTTCTTCGGCCTGTGGCTCCTCCCGCTCGGCTACCTGGTCCGCGACTCGGGCTGGTTCCCCCGGTCGCTCGGCGTCCTGCTGGTGGTCGGGTGCTTCGGCTACCTGGCGGACCTGGTGGCCAAGTTCCTGCTACCCGACCTGGCGCCGACCCTGTCCCCGTTCGTGCTGGTGCCCGCGGTCGTCGCGGAACTCTGGCTGATCGCCTGCCTCCTGCGCAACAGCGTCAAGAAGGACGCCCTGCCAAGCGGACTCGCCCCCGCCGCAGCCTGATCCGAACACCGTCGCGCAAGACCCCGCCGGTTTGCGTAGCGTCCAGCGGGTCAGGTGCGATCATCGGGCATGGGCGTGCAGATGTTCGCGGCCCCGGGTGAAGGGGTTGTGGTGGTCCTGCGCCCTTACCGCAGCGGGGACGTCGAGACCCGGAAGTTCGTGCAGTGCCCATGCCACCTGCACGTCTGACACATCTGACAACGTCACAGCGCGATAACGGTTGGCCGGCCCGGTGCACGGGGTCCGGTCGCGCATGTTTGCTTTGCGACATGAACACGAAGGTCATGTCCGTGCTGCTGGCCCTGGGTTGCACCGCATCCCTGGTGGGGTGCTCCAGCAGTGACGACAAGTTCGTCGAGGAGTTGAAGGCCGCGGGCTTCAGCACCATCGGCGAGCCGCGCAGCGAGTCCGAGAAGAAGAGCAAGAAGGTCGGCAAGCGGACCGTCAAGTCGTCGCAGAAGGTCCTTGAGGTGACGGTCCGGGTCAAGGGCTGCGACCTGGAGTTCGCGAAGGTGTCCGGCCAGTCCGGTTACTGGCTGGACGAGCTGCACGTCAACGGCCAGGAACCGGACTGGCCCGGCTACCCGGAGAACCTCAAGCAGCAGGACGTCGTGACCGCGTTTGCGGGCAACCAGCCCAAGCCGGACGGCTTCAAGGACTGCTACAAGCCCAACGAGCCCTAGCGATGTCCACGCCCGGTGCGATTCCCGGGCGGTGGGTCAAGCGTGATTCCGGTCGTACGCGGCCCGTGCGGAATCGACCTCGGACGTGTGGGCTTCCGCCCACTCCTTGAGGTGGCGGATCGGCTCCAGGAGCGACTGGCCCAGCGGCGTGAGTTCGTAGTCGACGCGGACGGGCACCGATGGGGTCACCGTGCGGGTCAACAGACCGTCTCGTTCGAGACCTCGCACCGTCTGGGTCAGCATCTTCTGGCTCACCCCGGCAATCCGCGCGGCGAGCTCGGAATAGCGCATCCGGCCCATCCGGCTGGTCAAGCGGAGGCGGCGAGGTCGTCGCGGAGAAGGGTAGCGGCGAGATCGTCCGCATCGACAAGACACCGGAGTTCCCCGCGTAACCGGACCTGGACGAACCCCGAGCCGGGATCGCCGACGTGACGTCGCCGCCGTGTCGCCGATCTCGGCTCGGTTTGTTCTTCAGCGCCGACATCGCGACCGATTCCGCGTATAGCGGATGTTCCTTTCCTCGTATAGCGGATGGTCCCGTCGGCACCGGACCGCCAAGATCGACTACGCGCGGTCTGCGCGTGGATTCCGCACAATCGGCTACCGCAGGCCTCGACCCGTTCCGGCGTGACGGGGAGATGCCCGACGACCGTCGTCCGACTCCCCGGACCGCTCCCCTGCAAGAGGAGATGCTCCCTTGTTCACCAAACGCGTCGCGGCAGTAGGGCTCGCGATCGCCCTCGGCCTCTCGACGATCGCGGGCACCGCTGCCGCCGCTCCCCCGTCCATGACGCCGGACATCATCGGTGGCACCGAGGTGCCGGACGGTGCGTACCCCTTCATGGCCACGTTGCAGTACAAGCCCTGGGGTGCCACCGGCTACGACCGCCACTACTGCGGCGGTTCGCTGATCGGCCCGAGCGCGGTGCTGACCGCCGCGCACTGCGTCGCGACCATCACCCCCGACCGGGTCGTCGACTGGAACGTGATCGTCGGGCGGACCCAGCTCACCGATGACACCCGGGGTCAGTCGCGCTCGATCAAGAACATCTACGTGCACCCGAAGTACAAGGACAACGGGGGCTACGACACGGCGGTGCTGATCCTCGACACCCCGGTGACCGACGTGACCCCGATCCAGCTGGTGACGCCCGGCACCGACGCGCTGGAGCGGCCCGGCCGCCAGGTCACCACGACCGGCTGGGGCAACCTCGTGCAGCAGGACCCGTTCCCGAACTCGGGCGCGTGGCAGGGTCCGGACCGGTTGCAGGAGGTCGAACTGCCGATCGTGTCCGCCACCGAGTGCGCCGTGTCGTACGGCGAGTTCGGCGACGACGCCATCGACCCGGCGCTGGACGTGTGCGCGGGCCGTACCGGCAAGGACGCCTGCCAGGGTGACTCCGGCGGGCCGCTGTTCGTCAAGGTGCCGGGCCGGCAGGCCTTCATCCAGCTGGGCGTGACGTCCCGCGGCATGGGCTGCGGTTCCACCGGCTACCCCGGCATCTGGACGCGACTGGCCAACGAGGAGATCGGCGCGTTCATCGCCCAGCCGTGGGGCGACGGACAGCCTCCCGTCTAAGCGCGAGGCCGTGGACCGCAGGGATCGCCCCTGCGGTCCACGGCCGTTTTGTGGCACGGGCATCGCCTGGTCACCGGGGCGGAGCCGCCTGGGTAGGAGTAGCACGACCACCCTTCCCCGCTCCACCCGATCTAGCCTGGGGTCAGAGGTAGTCAGAGGTAGTTGAACAGCGGGGGGAAGACCAGGACCACGATCCAGGCCCACACGGCGTAGACCGGGAGGTAGGTGGTCTGCCAGCGTTCGAGCGCCGCGAACGGTGCGCGTCGGCGGACGAGACCCAGCACCAACCACGCCGACCAGGCGAGGTTGGCCAGCAGGATGATGTTCTCCCCGAGTGCCGCCGCCTTGTTGGGTGTCGTGCCGTACTCGGTGATGCGGCCGGTGATTTCCAGCAGTACCAACACATCGATGACCAGGGCGCTGACCACGAGCGCGAGCTGCAACTTGTCGAACAGACCGGGCGGGGCCAGCGGATCGCGGGCCGAGATCGAGTAGAGCAGCAACGCCAGCACCACGACCAACAGCAGGTCGAACAGGATCAGCGCTTCCCGCTCGACGTCGATGCCGCCGCTGGTGAAACCGAGGGTGACCAGGAAGGCCAGCAGTGCCGCGGTGAACAGCGGGGTGAACAGTTTCGTGAGTACCGGGGCGATGTTCTCGACGACGCTCTGCTTCGCCTCGACGAGCCACCCGGCCACCACCACCGCGGCCGCGGCGCCGCAGGGCATGAGCCACTGCGAGATGAAGCCTTCCGGGGAGATCCCGATGGCCTCGAACGTCCCGAACATGAACGCGGTCAGCACACCGCCACCGAGCGCGATGAGGACGTAGTAGACGAACCACTCGCCGGTGAAGCGGATGAAGTCCATGCGTCGGCGCGGCGCGCGCACATCGTCGGCCACATAGGCCAGACCGACCACGAACCACAGTGCGATGGGGAGGTGGATGGCGGTCAGGACCACCGACTGGGAGTCTTCCGCGAGCGAATAGATGTTGGCCGCCACGGCACCGAGCGCGAACAACGCCAGCAGCACACCGACCAGCGCTTTGGTGGCCTGACGGCGCCAGGCCAGGAAGCCCGCCAGCCAGGGCAGCACGAACAGGCCCACGTTGGGCCCGTAGAACGCGGCGTCCTCTTCGAAGTTCAGGCCGAACAGCTCCGGCGCCTTGACGGACGCCGCCGCGCCCGCCGCGCAGACGGCCATCGCGAGCAGGTCACGCCGCGCCCGGGTGTCCGCCACCGGGCTGTCGGCCGCACCGGTCAGCACCAGTTGCTTCCACAGCCGTTCCGAGTGCTCCCGGGCGAACTCGCGGGACAGGTCGTCCAGGCTGCCCATGCGCTTGACCGCGACCAGGAACGCCTCGTCGGCGTGGAGGCCGGCGGCGACGAGCTCGTCGACGGAACCCCGGAGGTGGTCTTCGAGCTCCTCGGCGTCGGGCCGGCTCAGCTCCCGGCGGCGCTGCACGTAGTGGCGCCACTGGGCGAACTGCGCTTCCAGGTCGTCGGTCATGCGTGGCCCCCCAACGGGATCGCGATCAACGGCCGGGAATCACCGTGGCCGCCGTGCCAGATCTCCTTGAGCGCCTCCACGACCGTGTCCCACTGACGACGTTGATCGGCGAGCTCGGCCAGACCGCTCTCGGTGATCCGGTAGTACTTGCGCCGTCGCTCCCCGGCGACCGCCTGCCAACTGGACTCGACGTGTCCGAGGCGTTCCAGCCGGTGCAGCAACGGGTAGAGCAGGCCCTCGGTCCAGTCCAACTCCCCACCGGACAGCTCGTTGATCCGCCTGAGGATGGCGTAGCCGTAGCTGTCCGCCTCGGCCAGGATGCCCAGCACCATCGGTGTCGCCGAGGCGGCCACGAGATCCTTGGTGACTTTCACGCGACCTCCACTAACCCGTACCCTAGATGTACAAGGCATAGTACTGCTAGGTATCGCTTGGCCGCAAGGAACCGGAGCGCCCACCGGTCACGCAGGGTGGTAGGCACCCGGTTGGGTCAGACTTCTACGGCCGTTCGTGCCGCACGTACAGCGGCGAGGCCACCACCACGGGGAACGGCAACCGTGCCGATCGGACCACCCTGGTCACCTTCGCGCACCCGCCCAGGAACGGTGCCGCGGCCAGGTACTCGTCGGTACCGGCGATCTCCCGGAACAGCACCTCCAAGTGCCGTGGCAGGGCCTCGCCCTGAGCGGTCGACCGGTCGAACAGCCGCCAGAACGTCCGTTCGGGCAGCGACAGCGCGGACCTGTGCGCGGCATCCACCACGGCCCCGGCGTTCTGCGGGTCGGAGAACCGGTTGAGCTCTGTCGGAGCGGGTGTGCGAACCGGGCCGGAGCCCCCGACCAGGTGCTTGGCGGAGCCGTGCAACACGATGCGCGGTGCGGCGCCGGCGACCTCCCCCGCTTCGCAGAACAGCACCGCGCCGCGCGCCGGGTCGTGCTCGGTGACCTGGTAGCCGATCCGCCCCTCGAAGAAGACCCATTCACCGGGCACCAGGTCGGGCTCGGTGTACCACCGGCCGGCCAGGGTGATGTGGTCCACCAGTTGGTCCAACAGTTCGGACTTGCGCGCCACCTCCGAGGGCTCCAGCTCCAGCGACGCCTCGACGCCGCCGATCTTCGCGCCGCCCGCCAGCTTCTTCGCGCGCATCTTCCGCCACCACGGTGCCGCGGTCGGGATGAACTGGCGCACCTTGGCGTCCGAGAGGTAGACGTACTCCTGGTACAAGATCGCTCCGCATCAGAGTGTTTTGAGCGCCGTGGACCACCGTCCGGTGAAGTCCTCGGTCGACACCGCCACGCGACCGTCGACGATCACAGCCAAGCGCAGCCGCCACGCCGCCCCGACGCCGAGGGTCACCCGGTGACACGGCTGGTCGGTGAGCTGCTGCCACGCGGACAGGCCGTCATCGGACTGGGTCGCCACCCACAGCCCTTCATCGCAGGCCACCGCGATCGTCACACCGCCGCGATAGCCGATGCAGGCCAGGTCCGCGACCCGCCCCGGTGTCCGGATCTCGCCGGCGGGCGTCCAGATACCGGACAACTGGTCGAAGGTGATCACCTGCCGGGTGTCCGCGAGCACGCCGAAGCACTGGAGTTCGCCCCAGGTGTTCAGGCAGAGGTCGGCGGTGAGCACGCCGGTCGGGCCGAGTCGCCGCAGGTCGTGCGCGTCCACCCCGACGAGTTCGCCGGCAGGTGACACGGCCGCGATCACCGGTTCGCCGTCGTGGTCGTTCGCCGCGGCCAGCACGCGCCGGACGTGCGGTCCGGCGGTCGTGCGCCGCAGCGAGCCGTCGAGGCCGAACTCGACCGTGGTCAGCCGGTCGGTGTCCGGGTCCGCGGTGAACGCCGCGGTCGAACCGCCGGGCAGCCGCACCGCCGCGATGCCGCCGCCCAGCTTCGCGCCGCCGGCTTCCCGCCACTCCCCCGCACGACCGACCCAGAGCCGATCCGCCTTGTCCACCATGAAGCACACCGTCGTGCCCGTGCCGTCGGTCACCGACCGGACGGCCACCGGGGCCAACGGGGCACTGTCGTCCGGGACCAGGGCCCACATCGCGCCGGCGCCCAACCGGGCCTGGGACAGCACCGTCGTGCCGACCGCGGTGACGACGGTGGTGCCGGAACCGTCGACGGCCAGGTCGAGGTCGCCGTAGCGCAGGGTGCCCGGCTCCACGGCACCCTTGCTGCCCAGCTCGGCTGCCCAGCGCACCAGCGAGGTCGGCCGTCGGGCCGGGTCGGCCGACAGCAGTGCGGCCACGTGGTCGGCCACGGCGGTCGGGAAGTTGGCCCGCAGCAGCATCGCGCGGCTGTCCGCCTCGGCGTCCGACTCGTCCGGTGGTCGGCCGGTGAGCAGGTAGTGGACCACGGCGCCGAACGAATACCGGTCCGCCGCGGCGCTGCCCCTTCCGGTGCGCGCTTCGGGAGCGGTGTAACCCCGGTTCTGGATCGCGGTGACCGGGCCGCTGCGGGTGGGCACGGCGAAGGTGAAGTCGATGAGGCACACGGCCCCCGACGGCTCGACCATCACGTTGGTCGGCGAGATGTCCCGGTGGCTGACCGCGAGCGGGCCGTCGGCGATGCCGTCCACGGCCTCGGCCAGCCGTGAGACGACATCGCACACCTGCTCGAACGCCGGCCGCCGCTTGAGCCAGCGGACCAGGTCCTCGCCTTCGATCCACGGTGAGACGACGTAGAGCGTGCGGACGTCGCCTTCCCGTCCGGCCGGGTGTGGTTGCGCACCGATGAAGATTTCCGAGGCGCCGACCACCCCGGTCACACCGCGCTGCAACTGGTTCGCCTCGCGCAACGCGTCCAGCGCCCGCACGTGCCACCGCGCCAACGCTTGCGCCGCGGATTCCTCGTGGTCGGCCGGCAGGTGCTCGGCGTGCAGCACCTTCACCGCCCACCGGTGCCTGCTACTGCCGTCACGGCGCGCGGTCGTCGCCAGCCACACCTCGCCCTCGCCGCCACGGCCGATCCGCTCTTCGAGCCGGTACTGGTCCGGGTCGTCCAGCGGACCGACGTAGAACCGGGACGGCGCGGTGCCGCCCCCGTCCCGGAACGCCGGCTCACTCACGGTAGGTGAACCGTGAGCGAGCCGGGGCGGGCGCCTCGTCCGGCACCGGGTTCGCCGGGATCACGACGTGCGGCTGGGCGCCGGCCATCGTCCGGTGCAGGTCCACCAGGAGATCGTGCACCCGCTGCATGACCGCGACCTGGGCACTGGAGGGCGAGTCGACCGCGATGCCGGACACCTCGCTCAGCCTCGGGTAGTCGGCCGCCCGACGCCCGGCGATCGCGGACAGCTCGTCCAGCACGGCACGCAACGCGCCGAAGTGCGGCGAGTCGTGCCCGGGACGCAGACCCCCGGACAGGCCGGTGAGGAACCGCACCAGTTCGCCGTCCCCCGACGCCAGCCTGCCGAGGTCCCGTGTGGACAACCTCATGATGTCCACATCGCTCCACGCCGGGCTGCCCAGCACCCGCTGGGACTCGGTGTCACACCGGCCCACCAGCTCGGAGATCCGGCCGCTCAGTTCGGCACGCCGTTGGTCCCAGTCGATGGTCCCGACGGAACGCAGGCGATCGAGGGCGAGTCGGGTGCGCTCCGGCAGCGGCCCCGGTCTGGCCGGCTCGCCGAGGCGTTCACCGACCCGGTGGATGATGCCGCCGCCGAGCCCGGCGAAGTAGTCGGCCAACACGTCCAGGCCGCCGACCGTGGTCGGGTCGCCACCGCCGACCTTGACCAGTTCCTCCAGGAGGGCGTGGTTGGGCACGATGGTCTCGTTGGGCTGGTACTGGCCGCGGCGGTGGAACAGCTCGGCGGTGCTGATCCCGATGGCGTGCAACCGGATGCCGACGTCGCGGTGCAGGTGCGCCACCAGGCTCACCGGTTCCTCCACGGTGTGCACGACCTCGCCGATGCCCTGATCACCCCTCGGCGTCCAGTTCGCGCCGTCGCTCACCAGCACGATGAGCTTCTCGTTGCCCGGTCTTCCGTGCTGGTACAGCAGGTTGGCCGCTTCGTGCAGGGCGTTGCCGATGTTGGTGCCGCCGTTGGGGCGCAGCAGCGCCACGGCGTGGCGGAAGTCCTGCACCAGCGACTCCGGGGAACTCCCGTCCAGCTGCGCCATCCCGCCCTGGCGGGGGAACCGGTGCCGCACCTGGTGGTTGAACTCCAGCAGCGCCAACCGGGACACCCGGCCGGAGATCTGCAACCGGATGTCGAGCAACTCCTGCAGCGAGCGCTTGAGGGCCTCCATCCGCGTGATCCACCGCTGGCTGGAACCGAAGAACCGACGCGATTCGACGCCCACCGGCAGGTCGTCCACGGACATGGAGTTGCTGGAGTCGGCCAGGACCACGATGTCGACACCCGCACGCACCGCGGACGCGTGCAGCTCGACGACCGTGTCGCGGGTCAGGCTCGCCACGACGTCCGTCCGGCCACCGAGATCGATCTCGCGGACCCGGTGCGGCACACCGTCGATCGGCAGTGACACGTCCACGTCACCGGCGGGAATCCACAGCAGCGTGCCCACCAGACCGGCCTTGGCGATGTCGCGGGCGGCGTCGGCGGGGTCGCGCTCGGTCGGCAGTTCCAGGACCAGGCGGCGGATCGGGACGGGAGTCATCCGGTCGAGCAGCCAGTCCGGGCGGTCCGAGGCGTCCACGTCCCACGCCACGGCCAGTTCGTCGTCCACCGCGACCTGCCCCGGCGGCACCGCGTCCGACTCCGCGGCGAACACCGCGGTCCGCAGCCACCCGGTCGTGGAGCGGACGCTCATCAAACAGGGGCCACTGCCGTCACCGGCGGCCAACCCGATGCGGTTACCCGCGATCGGGCCACCACCGGGTACGACCGCCAAGCGGTGCGACGTCGAGTCCGCTACGCGCGTCATTTGCGCCTGCCCCCTTCGATCTGCACCTCCACACCGAGCCCCTCCCGGTAGGCCCGGATGCTCTGCCCGCCCGGCCCGATGAACCTGCCGCGCAGGTGCTCGGGCACCTTCACGAAGAGCCTGGCCGGCCTGCCGACGCCCCCGTCGCGCTGGAGCGGCGGTTTGTACTCGGCCAGTTCGATCCCCGCCGCGATATCCGCACCGAACTGCCTGTCGTTCGCGATGACCAGGCGTTTGAGGCGTTCGACCAACCTCATGCCCTCCTGGGAGGTGGTGGCCAAGGCCGCGAGCTGACGATCCCACACCGGGCGCATCTCCGACATCGCGTTCGACGCCGAACGGTCCCGGGCCACTTCGCGGCCGAGCACGCCGAGCAGCCGGTGGATGCGGTCGTAGTCCAGCGCCAGGTCCCGGTGGCCGCTGTTGCGCAGGTTGTGCGCGAACCCCTGCAGGCTCGGCAACCGTTCCTTGCGCTTGCGCGCCGCCGCTCCGACGACGATCTGGAACATCAGCTCGTCCGGGCTGACGCCCCGCATCCCACCGTGCTGCTCACACCGGCCCAGGCCCATCCGCTCACCGCCGAACACCTGCCAGCGGCGGGCGTGCCGGGTGCAGATCCGGTGGTCGCAGCGGCGCAGATCCCTCGACACGTGCTCGCAGCGGACCGTGCCGATGTCCGTGCACGACCGGTTCTCGCAACGCGGGAACACGTCGTCGTAGCAGGACGGGCAGTAGTCCACGTCCGGATCACGGGGGTGCGGCTTGCGGTGGTCGGCGCACCAGGCCCGTTCACGCCGACAGACACGGCCCGCGCAGCGGAACACGGCCGGAGCCGAACACGCCTGGCACGTCGGGTGGTGGTCCTGGCAGTTCGCCACCAGCGCGCCGTCCAGGATCACGACGTGCCGGTCGCACACCCGGTTGTCGGAGTCACCCGGTGGGCACGACGTGCAGACGAACGGGGCGTAGGTGGCTTCACCCTCCGCCGTGCAGTGCCGGCACCGGTAGCGCAGGCGGGCCCGTTCGCGCACCGCGACGATGGCGAACCTGGTGTTCCCGTCGACGACCCGCACGCCACCCGGCAGGCGGGCGACCTCCAACCGCACCAGGCCGTCGGGGCTGTGCAGCTCGTGCACCGGGCGTTGCCCGAGGTCACGGCCCACCAGCACCGGTTCCACGGCGTCCCACAGCTCCGCGAAACCGTCGGGTGACGTGGGCGCGTTGCGCAGTCCGCGCACGTCCAGCACGAGTTCGACCTCGCCGCTCACCTGCCGGCCCTCCTGTCGCCGCGCTGCCGGTTCCCGTCACGCCTGCCGTCGCCGTCACGCCTGCCGTCGCCGCCGCTCCTGCCGTTGCCGCCGCGCCGAGCGGTCTGGCGGTTCGGGCGTTGTGGCGGCTTGGCCGGCTTCGCCGGTTCAGCCTCGGCGAATCGCGTCCGCCAGGTGCCCATCACCACCGACACCCGGCCTGGGAACGACTGGTCGAGCACGGCCAGCAGCGGCCCGCCCGGGGAGGCGTCGGTCATCGCGTCGAGGCAGCGGCCGAGCAGTTCGGCATCGCCACCGCTCGCCCAGTGCGCCAGCAGGTCGGCTTCGGTCGATCCGTGCTTCACGCCGAGATCCGGCAGGTCGAGGGCGAGCAGGACCGGCGCCAGCTCGTCCACCCCCGCGTCCAGGTTGCGGAACTCGACGGCGGCGTCGTTCACCAGGTGGCGCACCACATCCCGCGCCGGACGTCTGCGTGGCTCGGCGGGCGCGGCGCGACCGTTGCCCTGCCCTCGCTGCGCCGGTCTGCGATCCTCCACGGCCAGCCGGGCGCGCAGCCCGTCCGCGACCGCTCGGGCGCGGTTCTCCTCCAGCAGGCGCTGGGGTTCGTGTCCCGCCCGCCTGCCGTCGCGCACCATCCGGCGCACCTGCATGGCCAGTGCGGCGAGTACCAGGGCGTGTGCGCGGGCGGCCGCCAAGGTGGCCGCGGAGTCCACGCAGCGGACCACGACGGTGAGGGTGCCGTCCGGTTCTTCGCCGGGGGAAACGTCCATCCGGTCGAGCTGTGCGACGCCGTCACGACGCCGCAGCTCCGCTTTGACCCGGTCCAGGTGCTCGTGCGTGGTCGAGGCGAGGAACCTGGCGGCGAGGTGCGACCGTGACGAGGCCAGCCACCGCGAACCCGTCCGGTCCAGGGGTTGCCCGCTCGCGGTGACACCGCGCCCGGTCATCGCGATGAGCGCCGGGACCCGGCTGCGCAACACGTTGCACAGCACTTCCTGCTCCACCGGTGACAACACCTCGATCGTGTGCACGTCACCGCCGGGCATCCCGGCCTGCCTGGTCGTCGCGATCCCCGGTGGCACGAGGACGCCGCCCGCTCTCCCCGCGATTTGGGACAGCCGGCGCACCACGTGGGCCAACGCGGTGAACAGGTCGTCCCGGGCCGGTCTGCTGCCCAGCCACGACAGCGGAACACCGATCGTGAACAGGCCCGGCGAGCCCTCAAGCGGGGCGATGTGCAGCCGGGTGTCGCCAATGCGCAGATCGGCCGTGGCGAACGTCCGCGCCATCGCGTTCGGTTCGACACCCAGCACCGCGAATGCCTTGTCGAACCTCTGCCGGGCGGCGCCCAGCCGCGTCAAGCTGACCAACATACGTGGTGATCGGCTGTTCGACGGGAGTTCGTTACATAGCCGGCAGATCTATTCGCACAGGCCCTGTGCCCACTCGGCGGCGGCGTGCCGATACACACCGCCGCCGAGTTGGTCAATCACCCTTTACGTTGACGATCTGCCGCAACGTGTGGCGCACGTCGACCAGGTCCCGCGCGTCGTGCATCACGATGTCGATGTCCTTGTACGCGGCCGGGATCTCGTCGATGAACGCGTCGGTGTCGCGGTACTCGATGCCGACCATCGCCCGGCGCAGGTCCTCCCGGTTGAACGCCTTGCGAGCGGCCGTACGGGAGTACTCACGGCCGGCGCCGTGCGGCGAGGAGTTCAGGCCGACCCGGTTGCCCTTGCCGACCACCACGTACGACGCGGTGCCCATCGAACCGGGGATGAGACCCGGCCGGCCCTCCTCGGCATTGATGGCGCCCTTGCGGGACAACCACACCTTCTTACCGAAGTGGGTTTCCTGTTCCGTGTAATTGTGATGGCAATTCACCGTCTCCTGCCGTTCCACCTCGCGACCCATCCAGTCGGAGACGCAGTCGACCACCCGGTCCATCATCTCCTCGCGGTTGAGCCACGCGAATTCCTGGGCCCAGCGCATTTCCCGGATGTAGCTCCAGAACTCGTCCTCGCCCTCGACCAGGTAGGCCAGGTCCGGGTCCGGCAGGCTGATCCACCGGCGTTCGCACTGATCGCGGGCGATCCGGATGTGCTTCTGGGCGATCTTGTTCCCCACACCGCGCGATCCGGAGTGCAGGAACAGCCACACCTGCCCGGTCTCGTCCAGCGTGACCTCGATGAAGTGGTTGCCGCTGCCGAGGCTGCCGAGCTGGAGCTGCCAGTTGCCGACGTAGGAGCCGGGGTCGAAGCCGGACTTCTCCGCGCTGTCGGCGAGCAGCTCGACCCGCGCGCGCGCCGTGCCGGTCAGGTGGTTGTTGTACTTCCCGGCCGACAGCGGCACGGCCTTCTCGATCGCCTCGCGCAGGGGGGCGAGCGGGCGCGGCCGGAAGTCGTCCCGGGTGAACTGGGTGCGCACGGCGATCATGCCGCAGCCGATGTCGACACCGACCGCGGCGGGGATGATCGCGCCCAGGGTGGGGATGACGCTGCCGACCGTGGCGCCCTTCCCGAGGTGTGCGTCGGGCATGAGCGCCAGGTGCGGGAAGATGAACGGCATCCTCGACGTCTTCTCGGCCTGCTCGCGGGTGCCGGGGTCGAGGATGGACGCCCAGTTCATCAGGCGCTTGTTGATCTGCTCCACGGTTCTCCTCTGCTCAACGCAGAAGTTATTCGCCTTCGGGCGGCGCCGCGACCGAGATTCGCACCGCGTTCGCGGCGGCGAGTCGGGCGAGCAGGTCCCGGCTCGCCCGTGCGATGGCCGGTTCCACGCCCAGCTCCCCCAGCATCTCCGTCGCCGCCGCCATCTCGTCGGCACGGCGCACGGCGTGCAGGCGCGTCCCCGCCACCGGTCTGTCTACAGTAGACGAGTCGGCGCGGTTCAGCTCGGTGGTGACGTTCTCGCGCAACCAGTCCTCGCACTCCGCCGCCGAGGCGGCTTCCAGTGCTTCCACCACCGCTGCCGCCAAGCCCTTGCACCCGACTACCAGTCGGTGCTGGTCGCCTAGCCGTTTCGAGCGGCACGGGCGTGGGTGGAGCCGACCCTCGACTCCACGCCCCGTCCGTGACGGTCGCCGAGTCGTAGGTGCGGGACTCGGTCCGCACCGCTCTCCCCACCGGCGTAGGCCCCGGTGGGGAGAGCGGTGCGGGTGGATCAGCCCTTGTGAACAGCGCTCATCGGTAGTCGGGATGCCACTCGCTGAATACGTCCACCAACTCCTCCAGCATCCGGCCGCGCGGCGTTGCCTTGTCGGCCTCGTCGAATCCGGTGTCGGCCAGCTCCGAGCCGAGCACGTCGAGGACCGCCTCCACGGTGGCCGGCTCAGGTCGGTCCGGGCTCCACTGAACCGGGACGCCGTGCGTGGCGAGCACGGCGTTCAGCAGCTCCCAGTGTTGCCGTCCTGCCGAGAACCAGTCCGGGATTTCACCTTGCATCACCCCAGGATTCACCACTTCTAGTTGAGGGACCGCCCGGCACGCCGTTTTGCCTTGTTGCCGTTGCCTTGCGCCGATCGCCGAACGTCCGGCTTCGGTCCGCGGGACTTTCCGAACGCCGTGACGATCTGCCGGTCCCGGTTGAGGACGACCTGGGCGTTGCGGCCGACGTACCTGACCGTGCCCCCCTCCTGCTGAACGACCTTCTTCGGATTGCGCACCGCGTCGCGCATGGCACGCAGGTTCACCCCTCGGCCGTCGTTGCGCCCGATCGACTGGTTCAGCCCGTGCCTCGTGTGGCCGGCCCACACCGGGCAACTGGTGGTCGCGTTGTGGACGGTGAGGTCGAATCCGTCGGTGACGACCAGGAACGTGTGCGCGTTGGCCACGTTGAGGTTGTAGACCAGTGTGTCGCGCTGCAGGCCGTGGTCGACCACGGCCAGGACAGCCGTGGGGGCGCCATCGGAGCCGACCACCAGGTCGCCGACGCGGACGTCCTTGGCGTCTACCCAGCCGCGGCCGTCCACCCAGATCGGGTGGTTGGCGGTGGCGGTGAGCGCCCGAGGTGTGCTCGGGTCGAGGTCCAGGTCGACCAGGTACTTGTCGCCGTAGCCGACGATGACGTCCAGCACCGGCTGGGTGGTGACCTCGCCGGTCTCCGGGTTGCGGGCCGCCACCAGGTCGCCCGGCTCTATCTCGCCGATCGCCTTCCCGGTGCCGTCCGCCATCACCACCGGTGTGTCGGGGGTGAACGAGTTGCACCCCGCTCGGCCTCGTGTCGCCGTGGACCTGACCGCCTTGACCGCGCGGGACGCCGCCTTCGGCACGGTTCTCGATGCGGCCTTGACCGCCGCGATGCCGCCCTTGACCGCCGCACCCGCGCCGACCAGGTTGGCCGCCGCGGTGACGGCCATCTCGGCGGCCTTGCGGTAGTTGCCGGTCGAGGCGTAGGCCACCGCCGACACCGCACCCGCCACGGCGCCGATCGGGCCCGGGATGTAGGACACGACCTCGGCGACCTTGGCCACCACGTTCGCGACCTTCTTCAGCCAGCCCCACCTGCCGTCGAGGTCGGTGCAGTTGACCGGATCGCCCGCGCAGTAGTCGTAGGCCGTGGCGTTGCCGCCGTCCTCGGGGTCGACCTGCCAGAACCGGCCGGTGCCCGGGTGGTAGAGCCGCACACCCATGAGGACCACGCCGCCCAGTGCCTCGGCGGACCGCTGCTTGCCGCCCAACCAGCCGTAGCGGGCGGTGGAGCCTTCGGCGGGCGTGCCGTACTCGTCGTAGTCGAGCACGGTGACCGCGCCGAGCTGCCCGGACACGACCGGGACGGTGGCCATCACGTCGCCGTGCAGGTTGGTCAGCTGGAGCTTGACGTCACCGGACAGCGACGTGGTCAGCGCCAGGTCGCCCTCGGGTGAGGAGATGTTGCGGGTGACGTTGTTGTTCTGGGTGACGTCCTCGGCGATCCAGCGCGGTTCGTCGGAGTCGTCGGCGTAGTGGTTGACCTTGGTGACCGCGTTCGCCCACGCGCCGTTGACCAGCTTCTCGCTGGTGAACGCCCGCTGCCGCAGCGCCGGGTCCAGCGTCCACGTCATCCGCGTGTCGGCGGTCTGCTGCGAGCGCACCAGGTCGTTGACGTAGTAGCTGTTCTGCACTCCCGCCGGGGTGGCGGTGATGCGGCCGAACGCGTCGTACACCCAGCCGGCGTCGGTGAGCCGGTCGGCCGAGTCGTAGGTGTGGGACTCGGTTTGCGCCGGCTCCGAGTCACCCGGGCACACGCCCGCGGTGGTGCCGACCCGGGTCGTCTTGCCGGTGCGGTTGGTCCGCCGGTCGAACGCGTAGGTGCGCACGGTGCACGCGCTGGTGGCGGCGGAGGTGTCCTCGACCCTGGTCAACCGGCCCAGGTCGTCGTAGGAGTACCGCTTGTCCGAGCCGGGGCCGGTGTGCCGCAGCCACTGGCCCTGGGCGTTCTCGACCACCGCGCTGGCGGCGATGACCGTGCCGTCCTTGCGGTAGGTGCGCGCCACCGGCACGCCCGCCGGGTCGAACTGCTGGTCCATCCGCACGCCGCCGGGCAGGTCAAGGCTGGTGATCTGGCCGTCCGGACCGTAGTGGGCGTTGATGGAGCCACCGACGCTGTCGGCGACGGACGTGACGAACCCACGTGGCTCGGCGGCGCGGTCGTAGGTGAAGGTCTGGTTGGTGCCCAACGAGTCGGTGATCTTCGCCGGCTTGCCGAACCGGTCGAACTCCGTCGTGGTCCAGGCGCCGTCGGCATCGGCGTAGCGCACCAGCCGGCCCAACCGGTCGAACTCGCGCGACACGGTCGCGCTCACGGTCGTGCCGTCGGTGAACTTGGTGGTCAGCGCGTCACCGGAGACCGGGTCGTAGTCGGTGCCGACCTGCTGGATCGGCTCGCCGAGGTCACCGGTGATGCGGGTGCCGACCAGCCGGTCGGCGGCGTCGTAGGTGTTGACCGTGGTGCGGGTCCGGCCCGCCACGGTCTCGACGATGCGGTCCGGCTCGCCGAACCGGGTGTAGGACTCCACCCGGCGCACCGGCATCTCGCCGACCATCCGCGCCGCGTCGTGCCCGGTGATCGCACCCACCGCCCGCACCACGCACGCCTGGCCGGCCCACTCGGGTCGGTTGCCGCACGCCGCGTCGTCGGGGTTCGCGCCGGCCGTGTAGAAGACGGAACGGGTGGTGCCCGCGTCGGCGCCGTTCGAGCCGATCTTGCGCGACTCCCGCGCCCTGCCCTGGTCGTCGTACTTGGTGGCCGCTTCGAGCGGGTCGGTGGTCTCCGCGGCGGTGATGACCTTGGTGGCCTTGCGCAGCGTCCAGCCGGACGCCCCGCCGTACTGCGGGCCGTACTCGTTCTTGTTCACCCGGACGTCCTGGTCGCCGTCCACCCCGACCACCCGCGCGCCGGCGCGCTCGGTGGTGGGCAGGTGGTAGGCCACGCCGTCCGGTTTGCCCTCGTCGTAGGTGGTGCGGGTGACGGCACGGGCGTTGACCAGCCTGGTCGCGTCGTTGGCCAGGGCGATCCGGTGCAGCGGGCCCAGCGACTCGACCAGGTCCAGGCCGTCGGTGCTGTAGGTGCTGCGGGTGTCCAGCCAGGTGGCCCTGGTTTTGCTGTCGTACTGCGCCAGGCCCAACGTCGACAGGTGCGTGTCGCCGTCCGGGTACTGGCCCAGGGCCAGGGCCCGGTTGGCGGACTCCAACTGCCGCACCACGTTGCCGAACCGGTCGTACTCGCTGGTGTCGATGTGCCCGCCGGGCGTCGCGGTGTTGACCTCACGGCCAGAGGCGTTGAGGTAGTGCACCGTGGCCGCCCGGTAGCCGTCCGCGCCGGGTGTCTGCCCGGTCGCGGTGTGCACCGACGCCGGGTCCTCCGGGCCGAACACCGCCACCGCGTCGGTCGGCGCGTCGGCCTGCGCCCACGTCGCGATCGCGCCGCCGTCCAGGTCGTACGGGCCGCCGGCGGCACGGGTCAGCGGCACGCCGTAGACCACGGTCGTGGCGATCTCGCCGTCCAACTGGTCCTTGGTGCCCGCCCGCAGCGCCGCACGGCGCACCTTCAGCAGCCGCCCGGTGTTGTCGTCGCCCGACCCGGCCCGGCCGAAGTCGAACCGCCACGGCAGGTCACCCGGCTGACCGATCTCGGTGATGTGCCCGGCGTCGTCGTAGGCGTAGCTCGTCTTGAGCGGCTGGGCCAGCCTCGGGTCCCACACCTCGCGCAACCGGCCGCGGTCGTCGTAGGTGTAGCGGACGACGTCGGCCTTGGACACCGCGCCCGTGGCCGGGTCGGTGCTCCACGCCGCGATGGCCCGGATCTGGCCGGTGATGTCGCCGAGCGCGGTGGTGGTCGCGGTGGTGGAGGTGGCGTACTCGTACTCCAGCACCTCGCAGCCGCGGGCGGGCGTGGTCGCGGTGCAGTCGCCGATGCCCGGCTCCTGGGGCGCGATCACCCGCTTGATCCGCAGCTGGTCGTCGATGTTCTCGTAGGTGTAGCGGGTGACGTTGGCCTGCGCGGGCGGTGTCGCGCTGTCCACCAGGTACGTGTCCGTGCCCGCGGGCTTGGCGAACGTGGTCACCGTGCCGTCCAGTTCGGACAGCCGGTAGGCGTCACCCTGCTTGGTGAGCGCCAGGTCCTCCGCGCCCGGCTCCGGCCAGAACCGGCCGTCCGGGGTGCCGGTGAACCAGATCGAGGAGCCGTCGGCCTGCTCGACCTGCACGGTGTCCTGGTGCGGGAACGTCAGGCGGGTGTAGTCGATCTGCGCCGAGTCGACCTCCGCGCCGGTCTCCCAGTGCGGCCCGAACGGCGCGGTGATCTCGCGCAGGGACAGGTCGTCGAAGTACACCTTCTTGCCGCTGCCCGGCGCGAAACCGTTGTACAGGCGGATGAACGCCTCGGTCGCGTCGTTCGGGACGGTGAAGTCGAGCGTGAGCTGCTGCCACGCGTCCACGGCCGTCGGCCGCTTCGTGGACCACTCCGGGTACCCCGCCGGGGTCCGCGCGAACGCGGTGATCCTCAGGCCGCGGTAGTGCTCGGTGTTCAGGCCGGTGGCCGCGGGCACGTAGATCCACCCGCTCACGCGGTACGTGCGGCCCGCCTTCATGCCCAGGCGCATACCGCCGTTCATGTCGCCTTCGACAGTGGCGAACGTGTCGTTGCCCCACTGGGTGTTCCCGGTGGGGATGACCTCCAGCGAGTCGGTGCTGTCGTGGCCGCGTTCGGTGTTGCGGGCGATCGTGGCGGTGCCCGGGAGGAACCCGGCCGTGTCCGCGGAGACCTTCTGCTGGTTGGCGGTCAGCCGCTGCCGTTGCAGCTGGAAGCCGGCCCGCGGGTCGCGTGAGGACGACGTGCGCGACACCGACAGGCCGAACTCCTCGGCGTCGGTCGAGCCGATCGAGTAGTCACCGGTCAGCAGGTTCACCGAGCCGGGGCCGATCGACGTCCCGGCCGCGTTCTCCGCGCTCGGGTCGACCACCGCGGTGCGCCACGCGGTCGAGTACGCGCCGGTGCCGGCGGCGTCGGTGGCCAGCACGGCCTTCACCTGCACCACGCCGGCGGCCTCGCCCAGGGTGTCGACCGCGTTCCACACCGCGAACTCGCCGAACGAGGACAGCGGCACGAACCCCGCGCCCAACGACGCCCCGTTCGCCCTGGTCAGGTTCGCGGACGGGATGTCGGCCTCGACCGCCGCGCCCGGACCACGTCGCCACGCGAACTTGACGTGCGTGAACGCCGGCTCGCCGTCCACCTGCAACTGGAGCCGCCGCGGCACCCGGGTGGCCTCCGCCGGCCGCAACAACCCGGCCCGGCCCACGTGGAAGGTGTACGAGCTGATCCCGGACAACCGGCCGGACCGGTCCTTGGTGCGGACGTTGAGCGTGTGCTGGCCGTCCGTGGCCGGTGTGATCGCGGGCGTGGCCTTGCCGTCCGCGCCGGCCACCACCTCCGTCGTGGGCACGGCGTCCAACGCCCACAGGTAGGAGTGCACGTCAGCGGTGCCCGCCGGCGGGGTGAAGGTGAACGTGCCCGCCTGCCCCGCCGCCTTGTGCCACTTGTTGTCGTTCGGGTAGTCCACCGAGGACACGAACGGCGCACCGGGATCCTGGGTGTCCACGGTGAACTGCCGCCACTGCACCTGCGCGCCACGCGCAGGCGACACGTCCAGGCGCCACCGCTGGCACGCGGTGTCGAAGGACGTCCACGTCCACAGGCCGTTGCCCTGGTTCTGCGTGCAGCCCGGCACGTCCAGCGCCTTGCCGCTGGCCTGGGAGATGAGCTTGTACTCGCCGTTGCCGACGTGGTCCAGCCGCCACCGCTGGCAGGGGTTGCCGTTGTAGGGCCACTGCTGCACCGCAGCGCCGTCGGCGCTGTCGCAATTGCGCAGGTCCAGCGCCTTGAGCGTGGCCATCGTCGGAATCGCGTAATGCCCGTCACCGGTGTTGTACAGCGCGAACCGCTGGCAGTCGCTGCCGTTGGCGGGCCACTGGATGAACTGCCTGCCGTTCTCGGACGTGCAGTTCGGCAGGTCCATGTTCTGGTTCGAGCCGACCGAGCGGATGGTCACCCAGGCGTCGTCGGCCCAGTCGTGGTCATCCACAGTGGTCGCCCGGAACCGGTAGCTCTTACCCGACTGGAGAATGCCTGCCGGGACCTTCCAGGTGACGACACTGCCCGACGGCACACCGGTGAGCCAGTGGTCCTGGATCATCCGGTCGCCTTCGTAGACGAAGAATGCGGCCCGCACCGTGCCGCCGTCCGGGTCGCTCGGGCGGAACGACAGAGTGGGCGTGGTGGAGCGGGTGAAGGTCTGGCCGTTGGAGTCGCCGCGGTCGGACACGTCCAAGCCGGTCGCCGGGTCGGGGCGGGAGTTGTAGTCGACGGTGATGTGCGGGACCCCGCCCGCCTGCGCCGAGTCGAACTTCTTCCAGCTGTAGTTGTCGCTCTCGTTGGCGGCCTTGGCCATCACGCCGACCATGCCGGAACCGTTGTCCGCCGCCAACTGCACCAGCCCGCGGATGTCGCCGCTGACCCAGCCGTCGTTGCAGGACGCCGAGTAGCCCTTCGTCTCGCTGGTGGTGGACCAGTGCGTGTACCACGGCGGCTGGGCGTTCCAGTTGGTGCCGGACCCGATCAGGCCGGTGTCCCAGATCTGCCAGTCACGCGCGTCGCACGACCACGCGTGCCACTCGTACAGGTTCAGCCGCGCGCTGTGGATGCGCCTGCCGCGGAACTGGGACAGGTCGAAGTTGAAGTACGAACGGGCCACCGTCGCGCCGCCGTCGAACGTGCCCAGGCGCAACTCGGTCGAGCCGCCGGTGTCCGCCGTCGTGCCGGTCTGGACGTACTTGTCGTAGACCGGGCCGAGGTCGACGACCGGGTCGATCACCACCGGGTACCGGGTGTCCTCGGCGGCCAGGAAACCGGCGTCCGCGGTGAGCTTGAGCTCGGTGGCGGCCTGCTTGTCCGGCTGGGCCGAGCGCGCGGCGGTGGCCGGCTTGACGTCCAGGCCGAGCGGCACCCGCTTGAGCGGCTCGCCGGTCTTCTCGTGCCGCTTGTCGTCCCACATCTCGGGCTTGGGGATGGAGCCGACGACGGTGCCCGCCGCGTCGAGCAGGTCGGTGTTGCCGTCGTCCTTGTGCTTCGGGGTGGCGTTCCTGGTGCGCAGCGGGAGCGTCAGCTCGACCGGGCCCTTCGGGCGCTGCTTGAGGACCAGGAACTGCTCGAACCCGGTGCGGGTCGCCTCGACCACGAGGTCGGCGCCGGGCCGCACGTCGGGGTAGGTGGCCTTGCGGCCCTCCAGCTTCGGCTCGGGCAGCGCGCCGGTCCACTGCAACGCGACCTCGGCGTCGCCGTGGCGCACCACGGCCAGGTCACGGCTCTCACCCGCCTTGCCGCCGGGTCCGGCGATCACCAGGTCGCGCGGGTGCGCTTTGGGCGCGATCGTGCCGTCCGCGCGCTTCTCCAGCGTCAGGTCGACCGGCACCCAGGCGTCACCGCGCTTGGTGCGCACCGGTCCCGCGTGCAGGTCGGTGGTGAGCTTGCCGTCCGCGTTGACGAAGGTCGAGGAGTTCTCGGTGCGTTCGCTCAGCGCCTCGACGCGGATCTTGTGCAGGGCCGCGGTCGCGCGGGCCGACGGGATGTCCGCGGCCTCGTTCTTCGCCGGCAACTGCTCGGTCTGCCCGCTCTGCGCGGGCCGCGGTGCGGCGACCGCCCGGGCCGGCTCGATCGCGTTGATCGTCGAGGCCGTCATGACGAGCACGAGCGCCGCCGCGAGCGCACGGCCCACCGGTCTGACGACGCGCGAGGACTCCGATTGGGCCATGTGCTTCCCCCCGTTGCGACTCACCGCTGTTTTGCGGAGGGAAGCGTGCGGGATGGCGCGCGCGAGCGCCATAGTCCACGTGTGTGGCGAATATGACGTAACGCACTACTCACAGGTGTTTTACCTGATGGCGACTCTGTGATCGCCAAAGGTCGATGCGGCGGATCGACCGCGCGGAGGCCGGGAGCGCTCCCGGCCGCCCCGTCGAGAACCATCCGGTGCCCCGAGCCCGTCGTGAGGGTAGGGACGCCGAAAGGAGCGCGATGCAGGCGGCGTTGGAGCGGGAGTACGTCGACTACGTGCGGACCAGTCTGAGTTGGCTGCGCCAGTCCGCGTACCGGTTGTGCGGCGATCCGCACCGCGGCGACGACCTCGTGCAGCAGGCGATCACCAAGCTCTACGTGAACTGGCGGCGGGCTCGGGCGGCCGACAACACCGACGCCTACGTCCAGCGAATCCTGGTCCGCGTGTTCCTCGACGAGCGCCGGCTGCGTTGGGCGGGGGTCTCGTTGTTCTCCTCCGCGCCCGACGTCGCCGTCGAGCCGGACCTGCGGGCCGAGGACCGGGCCACGCTGCGGGCCGCGCTGGACCGGCTGCCGCGCCGGTTGTGCGCGGTGCTGGTGCTGCGGTTCCTGTTCGACATGTCGGTCGACGACGTCGCCGGAGTGCTCGATTGCAGCCCCGGCACGGTCAAGAGCCAGACCGCCCGAGGGCTGGCGACCATGCGGCGGCTGCTCGACGAGAGCCCGCTGCCCACCGCCGCGAAGGAGGCCTGATCATGGAACGACTCTTCGACCCGTTGCGCGACGAGGACCCGCTCCCGCCGTCCGAAGTGGACATCGACCGGGCGATCGTGGCCGGGCGGCGGCAGGTCCGGGCGCGGTGGGTCGGCACGGCGGCGGTGGTGGCCGCGGTGGCGTTCCTGGTCCCCGTCCTCGGGTTGCCGGGCGGTGGCGGTTCGTCCGTAGGCCCGGCCACCCAGCCGGGGTCGGCCGTCGGCATCGAGGACTTCGATCCGATGCGGCGGGTGGTCACGGTTGCCGACGTGCCGGGAGCGACTCCCGAGTCCTACACGACCGCGCGGCGGTGGCAACGGATCATGCTGAAGATCGGGGAGACCGGGTTCGGGTTGGCGACCGTGTACGCCCCGGGCCGACAGGCCACGGACGGCCAGGGCGTCATACGGCCGGAGACCGGAACGCCGGCCGAGCCGATCGGCGGCCGCCCCGCCTACTGGGTCGGTCGGGAAAACGGTGAGCTGCTCGCCTGGCAGTGGACCGACGGGGCCTGGGCGTTACTCACCGTCGAGTACGCCGGGGCCGGCGGCGACGCGGGTACGGACAGCGAGGCGGATCGGGACACCATGCGCCGGATCGCGCAGGCCGTGCGCGTCGGCGTCGGCGAACCGGTCACCATGCCGTTCACGCTCCCCCTGCCCACGCCCCCCTTGCCCACGCCCCACCGCCTGATCGGCGCCACCACTCAGATCCGCCCACCCGACAACCCGTTCGTGCGGACCGGGCTCGTCTTCGCCACCGAGGACCCCTCCGATCCGGACCGGGAGGTCGGCGCCGTCTCGGTGGCCGTCGAGAACGGCTCCAAGATGGCCCAGCACCTCGGCGCGAACCAGACCGTGGACGGTCACCCGGCGAAGGTCGACGGCGAGAGCGTGATCATCTTCGGGTTCACCGACGAGTTCGCCATCGACGTCCGGGGTCCGAGTGACGCCCTGCTCACCATCGCCCGGACCGTGCGGATGGTCCCGACACCAAGCGACAAGTCCACCTGGACTTCCCAACCACTCACCTGAGCCGAAGGCGAACCCCCTTGTACCGAAAGCGAATCGTCGGCGTCACCCTGCTCTTACTCGGCCTGGTGCCGGTTGCCGACGTGGGCGCGGACGTCCCCGACACAGCGGTCGCCGGTGACATCCGGCCGCACACCGCGACCCTGCCGACCGGTGACCAGGTCCTGGCCACCGCCCGCGGATCGGTGGTGCGGCCGGGCCCCGACCGGGAGCGGATCACCGTCGCCGGTTACCGGGTCGGTGGGCGGCACTACGTGATCCCGCGCGACGCGTCGCTGTCCGCGGGTGCCGGTGACCTGGCCGAGCCGGCCGCTTTCGAGGTGACCGGGGCGGATGCCGGTTCGTCGATCTCGGCGGCGCGCCCTTGCCCGCCCTGGAGTTCCGTGCGGCGTGGACGTTCACCTCCGGCTACACACCCGCCGGCGAGGGCCTGCTGCCGGCCGCGAACGTGTGGCCGACCCCGGAGCTGGACGCGCACAACCGGGCGTCGGCCGGGCGACAACTGGTCGTCCCCATCCGGGTGGACCAGCGCTGGGCGGTACCCGCGACCGGGCTGACCGAACTGGCCGTGGACGTCTCCTACGACGACGGTGTGTCGTGGCAGCCTGCCCGGGTCACCCCCGCTCACGACGGTTGGCGCACAGTGCTCACGCCGCCGCCGGGGGCCGGCCACGTATCGGTGCGAACCCGCACGGCCGACGCCGCCGGCAACACCTCGGAGCAGACCTCCATCAGGGCCTGGGAACTGGGCTAGCGCACCCCTCGCAAGCGCGGGTCGCTGCGTCTCGATGCACCCGTTGAACCGACTCCCGAACCCGGCACGTACCCCTGCCACCGTCGCGGGCACCGGTTCGCGGGCAGTGGTCGGCTACCCGCCGATGTGTGGTGCGCGCGCCGCGGAAGAGCCGTCCCGGATCAGCTCACCGGTGAGGTTGCCGTTGGCGGCCGAGCCGAGGAACACCACGATCCTGGCCACGTCGTCGGAGTCCGAGAGCCTGCGGGTGGGTGTGGCCGAGGCGAGGGCGCTGACCACGAACTCCGGGATGTCCGGCCGGTTGTCGGTCAGGGTGAAGCCGGGTGCCACCACGTTGACCAGGATTCCGTCCCGTCCGCCCTCCCAGGCGAGGCTGCGGGCGAGCCCGTACAGGCCGGATTTGGCGGTTCCGTAGGGACCGGGGCCGGGCAGTCCTTCCTCCGCGACACCCGAGGAGATCAGCACGATCCGCCCCCAGCCCTTGGCGCGCATACCCGGCAGGACCGCGCGCACGGATGCGACGGCACCCACCAGGTTGGCGTTGATCATCGCCTGCCACTCCTCCAGCGGCACGTCCTCGAAGCGGACACCGGGGTCCGGCGGCCCGTCACCGCCCCACCGGACGGCGTTGGCGACGAGGACGTCGATTCCGCCCCACCGCTCGACCACCGTCGCGGCGGCCTCACCGATGCTCGACAGGTCTTCGAGGTCGAGCCGGACGACGAACGCCTGCCCTCCCTCCGCCTCCACCTCGGCGGCCACCTTCTCGGCCTTCTCGGCGTTGTTCCGGTAGGTGATCGCCACCCGCGCCCCCTCCCGCCCGTAGGCACGAGCCGTCGCGGCGCCGATCCCGGTCGTCGCGCCGGTGACCAGCACGACGCGACCCTTCAGTCCGGTGTCCACGTGAAATACCCCCATGCCCAGATAGTCTTGAATCACCACCAGTTTAAGATTAGACAATCTCAAGTCAAGAAGATATTTTGATCTTGCTATCATGAGCCCATGACCGCCTCTCGCACCCCCGAGAGCGCCCACGGCAGTCGGCTGCACGAGGACCTGCACTGGGTGTTCGCCCGCCTGAAGCAGGGACTCGCCACCGCGGAGGCCGGGGTGGTGGAGCGACACGGGTTGAGCCACTGGGGCTACACCGTGCTGATGGCGATCGTCGACTCCCCCGCCCGCAACCAGCTCGCCCTCGCCCAGGCGGTGTCGGTCGACAAGAGCAAGCTGGTGCTGATCCTCGACGAACTGGAGAGCGCCGGCCTGGTCGTCCGTCGGCCCGACCCGGCCGACCGCAGAGCCCGCATCATCGAGGTCACCCCGCAGGGACGCCTCGCCCTCGAAGCCACCCGCGACGACATCGCGATGATCGAGGACAACCTGCTCGCCGACCTCGACGGCCCGTCGCGGGCGACGTTCAGGACCGCGCTACAGCACCTCGTCGGCACGGCAGTCCTGCGGATCGAGGACGGACGCCCACCCGAAACCGGGTGCCCCCCGCAGAACGCCTGACCTCCCGTCGCGCGGGAGTCCCGTTCTCACCCCGCGGCACGCAGCGTTACGCAACCAGGGTCGCAGGGCCGAGGCGCAGCAGCCCGTCGTCCACGGGGACGCACCGCACTCCCCCGCGACCGCGCAGCGCCTTGAACGCTCCAGGGGCGATCACGGCGTTCATCCACGCACACGGGTTCGCCGGCCGGTGCGCCTCGAACCGGACCGGGCCGTCGCCGGAGTCCAGGCTGAAGACGTCGTGCCGGGCGAGGCCGTTCACGTCGAACCCGCGCAGCACGATGTTGCGCCGCACGACCAGCGGATCGGGCACGGCGGCCAGACCGAGGCTGTCCGTGATGTCCTCCAGCGCCTCGACGGCGAAGACCGTGACGGCGGCCAGGCGGTGCGCGGCGTGGTTGAATTGACATCCTCTCCGTCCTAGAGGACGGGGATTCCCTCCACGCTGCGCGTGGCCCGCGCGGCGTCCGGGTGGGTTACCGCTTCCCTGCGCGCTGCCGACACGGGTGCCGGTCTTACGCGCGCTCCACGGTCGTTTGAGTTGTCCGCCCGTCCGGCGGCCAACACGTTGCGTGCCGCGTTGACGTCCCGGTCGTGGACCACACCACACGGACAGGTCCACGACCGGACGTTCAACGGCAACTTCTCGCCGACCGCCCCGCACGCCGAGCACCGGCGGGTGGAGGGGAACCAGCGGTCGACCTGGGCGAAGGCACGCCCGTGGCGGGCGGCTTTGTACTCCAGCATCGCCGTGAACCGTGCCCATCCGGCGTCGTGCGCGGACTTCGCCAGCCGCGTGCGGGCCAGACCCGCCACCGCGAGGTCTTCCACGTACACCGCTTGGTTGTCGCGGACGATCGTGGTCGACAGCTTGTGGTGGAAGTCCCGGCGCGTGTCGGCGACCCTGGCATGGGCACGGGCCACCGCGACGACGGCCTTGCGGCGACGGTTGGAGCCCTTGGCCTTGCGGGACAGGGCTTTCTGCAACGTGCGGAGCCTGCGGGCGGCCTGCCGCAGGAAACGCGGCGCGGCGACCTTCGTGCCGTCCGAGAGCACCGCGAAGTGGGTCAGGCCCAGGTCGATGTCCACCCGCGGCTCGACCAGGGGCAGCGGGGCGTCGGATGCCCGGACGACGAACGAGGCGAAGTACCTGCCCGCCGCGTCCCTGATGATCGTGGCCGACGACGGCGGGGCGGGAAGTTCCCGTGACCAGCGCACGCGGAGGTCGCCGATCTTCGGCAGGCGCAGCCTGCCGTTGTCCAGCACCCGGAACCGGGCGTTGGCGGTGAACCGGATGGCCTGCCGGTTGTCCTTGCGGGACCGGAACCGCGGCGGTGCGACCTTGCGGCCCTTGCGCCTTCCCGAGATCGCGGCGAAGAAGTTGCGGTACGCCACGTTCAGATCGGCCAGGGCCTGTTGCAGCACCACCGCCGACACCTCAGACAGCCACGCCCGCTCCGGCGTGCCCTTGGCGCAGGTGATCACCTGCTTGGACAGCTCGCCGTCCGGGATGTAAGGCAGTCCGGCTTCCCGGGCGGCCTGGCGTGCGCGCAGCCCGTCGTTGAACACCACCCGCGCGCACCCGAACGCCCGAGCCAGCAACTGCTGCTGGCTCGGCGTCGGTTCGACGCGGAAGTTGTACCGCAGCTGCACCGCCCCATCCTATTAGGGTTGGTCTCATGGCCGATCATGAGGTATTCGTGCTGGTCGACACTGTGTCTCCGCGCTTCACGCACACTTGGTGTTCATGACGAAGTATCGGCGCGAGGTGTTCGGCGATCGGCACCTGGCCCGGCTGGAGGAGATCATGCGGGCGGTGTGCGCAGACTTCGAGTGCGAGCTGGTCGAGTTGAACGGCGAGGCCGACCACGTGCACCTGCTGGTCAACTTCCCACCCAAGGTCGCCGTCCCGAAACTGGTCAACAGCCTCAAGGGCGTCTCGTCCCGCAGGATGCGACAGGAGTTCCCCGAACTGGCCCGCCACTACTGGCGGGCACAACGACTGTGGTCTGGGTCCTACTTCGCCGGATCGGTCGGTGGAGCACCGACCAGCGTGCTGCGCCAGTACATCGAACAGCAGAACCGTCCCGCCTAGGACACGCCCGGCCGTGACCGACCTCCCGCGCGGGCCTTCACCACCGACTGAAGCCCGGCGCACTGGCACGCATTCGAGTAGCGGTCGCCCACCAGGCCGAGACCGGCCCGGACCACGACGTGATCGCGGGAGACCGGCTCCGGATCAGGTCGCGGCCCGTCGCCGGGCCGTCCGTCGTAGGCGTGCACGGGCGAGACGTGCAGCGCCACGATCTCGACCGTCGTGCTCAACGCTCGCCGAGCTGCCATTCCGGCCGGACGTAGTGGCAGGTGTACCCGTTCGGGTAGCGCTCCAGGTAGTCCTGGTGCTCCGGCTCGGCCTCCCAGAAGTCACCGGCGTGGGCGACCTCGGTGACGACCGGGCCCGGCCACTTGCCGGACGCGTCCACGTCGGCGATCGTCGCCTCCGCGACCTGCTTCTGCTCGTCGGTGTCGTAGAAGATCGCCGAGCGGTAGCTGGTGCCGATGTCGTTGCCCTGGCGGTTGCGCGTCGTCGGGTCGTGGACCTGGAAGAAGAACTCCAGGACCTGCCGGTAGCTCAGCTGCGCCGGGTCGAAGACGATCTCGATCGCCTCGGCGTGGGTGCCGTGGTTGCGGTAGGTGGCGTTGGGGACGTCACCGCCCGTGTAACCCACCCGGGTCGAGACGACGCCCGGGTGCCGGCGGAACAGGTCCTGCATGCCCCAGAAACAACCGCCCGCGAGGACAGCCCTCTCGGTCACCGTAGCCATGTGGTCGCTCCGCTCCTCAAGTCTGGTTGATACCCACTCAACCAAACGTTCGCGCGGCCCCGCATCATCCCGCGCCGCGGCTGTGCCCCGCGACCAGGCATTTCACGCGGGTCCGGGGGTAGCCGTGCGACTGACCACCGGCATCGGCTCCCACTTCTCGAACTGGGTGTCGGGCATGCGCAGCATGCGCAGCCCGGCCATGCCGAAGCCGATCAGCAGCAGCACGATCGACAGCGCGCCCACGGGCCCCCAGTCCTCCGGCACCATGGCCAGCGGCCCGACGAGCGCGAGCGCGATGGCGGCCCACACCGGCAGGAGGCCGTGCCGCCAGGCGCCGATGGCCAGCAGGATGGCGCCCAGTCCGATACCCGCCGCGAACGCGATGAAGACCAGGAAGCCGGCCGGGCTGTTGTCGAACTCGTTGAGCAACGCGACCGCGGTGCCCTCCGGCACCGCCGTGCTGTTCGCCAGCGTGTATTCGAACATGCTGGCCACGAAGAAGCCGATGGTGAGGATGATGCCCAGCAGCATCAGCCAGCCGCCGACCTCGCCCACGGTGATGCGGGCCCCGTGCAGCACGTGGATCAGACCCACGATGCCGGGCACGAGCACCAGGCCGGCGAGCAGGAACAGCCAGGACGAGGTGAGGTAGAGGCCGCCGTTCTCGCGGATCTGGGGCAGCCGCTCGGCGGCGCTGTCCCCGGTGAACACCGCAGCGTCGATCAGGACCCCGGCCAGCAGCAGCAGCGGCCCCACGATCAGGGCCAGCGCCTGGAACGTGCGGTGGAAGTTGCGGGAGTCAGTCGGGTTGAGCATGGTCGCCTCCTCCTCGTGCAGCGGTCGATCCGGTGCGTGGTGGCGGCTCCATGGTGGACCCCACCAGGGCATCCGGCAGCTTGTGACACCACAAGGGGACCGCGGCCGGGTGCCGGCCACGGTCCCCCTGAGATGGTCACCTGAGGCGGTAGGCCTTCAGGACCGTCTGGTCGATCGTGTTGCCCTCGGTGTCGGAGGCGACGACTCGGAGCGAGACGTAGCCGCCGGGCTTCCCGCCACGGGGCACGACGGACTTGAACGGCACCCAGGTGGCGCCCTGGTCGAACGACGCGAAAGCCTTCAGCTCACGCACGGTCGCCGTGCCCGCCCCGGCCTGCCGCGCGACGGTGAACCTCACCGGCAGCGGCACCCCGGCCCGGGCGCTGTTGCGGATGTCGAGCGGGATGTCGTAGTCCACCTGCAACAGCGGCAGCTTGCCCTCCGCCGTGGCGGCACTCGTGAAGCCCCACGTCGAGGACACGTCCGACGACAGCTCCAGCTGCGGCGCGCTGCGGGTCGCGTTGAGTGACAGCTCGTAGCGGCCCGGCTCGGCCGGTGCCTCCCACCAGCCCTCCCACGGGCTGTACGCGGTGCCGAGCGAGACGCCGTCGCGCTTGAGCTCCATGCTGCCGGAAGCGGTGGCCACCCACGACTCGACCGCGGTGGCCGTCGCGAACGGCGAGACCTCGGCCTGGATGCCGTTGCCGCTGCGGGTCACACCGCCGCCGAGCGCCCACTGCACCATGCTGGTGCCGTTGAGCCGCGGCGCGGCGACCGCGGCGCCCCAGTCACGCCGGTACTGCTTGCCGGGCTGGAACGTGACGGGCGCGAGGTCCGACCAGACGCCGACCAGCGGGTCCCGCGCGTCCTCGCCGAACATGCGGCCGATGAAGCCCTCCTGGTACCAGCCGATGCCGTTGCCCGCGCTGTAGTACTCGGAGCGGGCGACGGGCGCGACCAGCGCCTCGTCCAGCAGGACGGCCATGCGACCCGCCGCGGTGCCGTCGAGCATCGGGTACAGGCGCTGGCGGACCAGGCCGTCCGCGCCGGACGAGCGGTAGCGGACCTTGACCTCGGCCAGCTCGCCCTTCTTCACCTGGTACGTCTTCCCGGACGGGAGCGTGCCGCGTTCGGGGTAGAACAGGTTGTAGCTGATCGGCGAGGAGTCGATCGCGTTGATCGTGACCTCGCGGCCGAGCTGCTTCACCAGTTCCACCGCGCCGTGGTCGGACGCGGACAGCACCGGCAGCGCGGTCTGCGGCGGGCCCCCGAACGGTTGCGGCCCGAGCAGCAGCACGGCCGCGGCCCCGGCGTCCTTCAGCTGCTGCGCCAGCGTGTAGAGGTCTTCGTCGCCGGAGTCGACGACCACGAGCGCACCCTTGACGTCACCGTCGCGCGCTGCCGTGCGCCACTTGTGCGCGCCCGGCGGGAGGAACGGGCTGGAGTCGGTGTAGCGCACCGGGAAACCGAACTCGCCCACCGACACCCGCGGCTGCGCGGCCTTGAGCGTGGTCGAGTAGTCCAGCTCCGGCAGCGGGTCGCCGAACGGCAAGGCGTACACCGGCGTGGAGCCCTCGATCGAACCGCTGACGCCGCCGTGCTTGCTCGGCAACCTGGGCACGCTCAGGTCGATCTCGCGGTGCAGCGGTCGCACCGCGCCGTCGTCGAGCGCGATCGTGATCGGCTTGCCGTCCTTCGCGTTCAGCTCGACGTCGACGTCCTTGGTCATCGACACCTTGCCCGCGGCCTGGGTGACCGAGACCGGCGTGTACCAGCCCGCCAGCCGGGAGTACTCGTTGATGCGGGTGAGCACGGCGTAGTCGGAGACCGGCAGCCGGACCGTGCCGACGCCCTCGGCGTTCGCGTTGAGCGCGCTGGACTCGCCGGTCTTCAGGTCGACGAGCAGCGCGTACCCGCTGAGCGGCGCCTTGCCGTCCCGTCCGGTCATCTTGACGGTGAGCGTGTAGCGCTCCTCCTGCACGTACGCGCCGACCGACGTGATCAGGCTGACGCCCTCCGCGGTCGCCTTGACGTGCCCGAAGAACGTGCCGAGGCCCTTGCGCGGGTCGAGCTGCACGACGACCGGCGCGGTGCCGTGCGCGGGCACCGTGACACTCGACGGCACGGTGAAATCGGCGCCGAGGTCGTGCTGGAGTTGCAGCGTGACGGGCTGGTCGCCGTCGTTGCGGTAGGTGATCGTCTTCTCGTGCACCGCGGTGTGCGGCCATGCCACGAGCCCGAACGAGAGGCTGCCGACGTCCGCGCGCACGTTCTGCTGCTCGACCGCGCGCCGCGCGTCCAGCAAGCCCGTGCCGACGTTTGCCGACGTGTCCGCGACCGGCTTGACCGACGCCATCAGGTGCGCCTTCAGCTCCCGCGCGGTCCACGTGGGGTTGCGCTGGGCCAGGATCGCGGCCGCGCCCGCCACGTGCGGCGCGGCCATCGAGGTGCCGGTGAGCCTCGCGTGCAGCTCGTCGACCGCCTCGTCCGGCAACGTGCCCTTCGCGCGCGCCGCCACGATGTCCGTGCCGGGCGCGGCGATGTCGGGCTTGACCGCGTAGTCGCCGAACCTCGGCCCGCGTGAGGACGACTCGGCGAGCGCCCCCTGCTTGGTGAGGTTCGCGACCGCCAGCGCTTCGTTCGCCGCAGCCGGCGACGACACCTTGCGGAAGGTGTAGGCGTTGCCCGCCGCCACCACGAACAACGTGCCGGTCTCGGCCGTGAGCCGGTCCACGGCCTGCGACAACGGGTCGGACCCGTCGCTCTGGTCACCGCCGAGGCTCATGTTGACGACCTTGGCCTTGACCTCGCGGGCGGCCCACTCCATGCCCGCGATGACCGCGCTCTCCGGGCACTCCCACGTGCCGCAGACCCGTCCGATGGCGAGCTTCGCGCCCTTGGCGACACCGGTGTACGCGCCGTGCCCGGCGACGGTGGCCGCGACGTGCGTGCCGTGGCCGACGCTGTCCTGGACGACGCCCTCGCCGGTGAAGTCCTGGGCCGCCACCACGACGTCCTTGAGCTCCGGGTGCTCCTGGTCGTAGCCGGTGTCCAACACGGCCACGGTGACGCCGCTGCCGTCGAACCCGGCCTGCCACGCGCCCGGCGCGTCGACCATCGGCACGCTCTGGTCGAGCGTGATCCTGGCCTTGCCGTCGAGCCAGATCTTGTCCGCGCTCTGCACGCCCACCTGGCGTTGCGCCCACCGCTGTGCGGCCTCGGCCTTCGGGATGGCGGCCGAGGCGCGCAACCCGTTGGTGAGCAGCGGAATCCGGTCGATCTTCGTGTCGTCGTAGCCGAAGTCGTTCATCGCGGTGACGTCGAAGAACCGCTTGTCGAGCCGGTCCTGCGCCAGGTCGTCGAGGGCGTCCTCGGGTACGACGTACTGGTGGTCTTCCTGGACGTACCGGACGAACTGCGCGCCCGGCCGCCCTTCGACGCCGACCAGCGCACCCTGCTCGTCCACCATCACCTTGTCACCGGTGATCAACGTAATGGCCCGGAGCGGCCCTTGGCCTTGCCCTTGGCCCTGTTCCTGGACCGCCGGGGCCGCCTGCGCCGCCACCGGGCTCACCAGCCCGGCGGTCAACGCGGCGACCACCACCCATCGTGCTTGACGCACGTGTCCTCCCCCAGAAGTGAATGCGCTTTCCACCGGGGGAGACTCCCGAGGACACTCAGAGGTTGCACCTCCGCACGAAACGGATCTTCACACCGACCGGTGGTGTGTACTCGGATCCGGTTTGTGACCTGCCCGGCGGCGATGTCGGCACCCGCCGCTCGACTGACCCGGCAAGTGTGGCAGGCAACGGTTCGCCGCCTGGATCGCCGAGCAGGACCTGGACGTCCCCGATCCCCAAGCGACGTCGAGCGTTCTCATCGCATCGCTGACCTACCACCCGCTGCTGAACGCCCTCATCGGGCACACACCCGGTGACATCGACGCGGACCGGTACCTGACCGCGTGGATCGGGCACGCCGCCGGCGTGTTGAAGCTGCCGGCGCAGGAGCAGGTCACGACTTGAGGCGTGTCCCGAGGAAAGTGAGGACCCGGTCCAGCGCTTCCCGGGTGGGGTGTCCGGGCTCGTCGACGAGGTCGACCGTCAGCACCGAGTGCGCGTGCTGCTGGATGCCGTGCGGGTTGCCGGGGGACGAGTCGATCTCGATGCCCTCGAACGCCTCGCCCAGCGTCCGCCGCAGTGTCTCGAACCGCTCCGGCGGTGACTGCCGGTCGTCGGTGAACCTCAGCCCGAGCACGCACAGCCCGTCGGTGGTCGCCGATGACGCGGTGCAGGACGTGGACTTCGTGTTCGAGACCTCCGGCGTGCCCGCCGCCCTGCCGCCCGCGCTCTCCCGGCTCACGGCCGGCGGCACGGCGGTGCTGATCGGGATCAGCGCGCAGCCGTTGGACCTGACGTTGTGGACGATCGTCTACCGGCAGCTCAAGCTCGTCGGCTCGCTGATCTACGACCACCCGGGCGACTTCGCGGGCAGCATCGCGGCGCTGGAGGACGGCACGGTCGCCCCACACCGGGTGCTGAGGCCGGGATTCCCGCTCTCCGCGACGGCCGACGCGTTCGCCGCAGTGCGTTCTACCGCAGGCAAGTGCTGGATCGACGTCACCGCGTAGCCGATGCGGGCCTGGGTCGGCGCGGGCCGGTCAGCATGATGCGATAAGCCTGAGCCGGTCAGTGCAGGCCCATCATGTCGGCCTCGATCATGCGGACCGTGCGCAGGATCGCGGGCACGTACTCGCGTTCCACGAGTTCCGGCGTGGTGCGGCCCGCGTGCACCGATACGTTCGCCGCCGCGACGACCCGGCCCGCCCGGTCGCGGACCGGTGCGGCGGCGCCGCGCAGGCCGTGCTCCAGCTCGGAGTCGACCAGCGCCCAGCCTTGCGCCCTGGCCTTGTCGATCTCCTCGCGGAGCATGTCCACCGTGCGGACCGTCCGGTCGGTGCGGGTCTCCAGGTGCAGGCTGGAGAGGGAGACGTCCAGTTCCGCCGGCGACAGGCCCGCGAGCAGCACCCGGCCCATCGACGTGGCGTAGGCCTTGAACCGGGTGCCGATGTTGATCCGCACGGTGGCCAGTCGGGTGCTGGGCACGAGTGCGACGTACACGATCTCGTCGCCGTCCAGCACGGCCAGCGCGGCGGTCTCGTTCAGCTCGCCGGCGAGTTTGCGCAGGTGCGGGTACACGATCTCGGGCAACGACAGGCCGGACAGGTAGGCGTAGCCGAGTTCGAGGACGCGCGGGGTCAGCTCGAACCCCCGGGAGTCGCCCGCCACGTAACCCAGGTCCGCGAGGGTGAGCAGCAGCCGGCGCGCGGTCGCGCGGTCCAGCCCGGTCTCCCGCGCGACCTGGGCGAGGGTCTGCCTGGGCCGGGCCGCGGTGAAGGAGCGCATGACGGCCAGCGCCCGCGCCACCGACTGCACGAAGTGCGGTCCGTGGTCCTCACGTCGCCCGATCGGCGGTTCGACCATTCCCCCTCCGAGTCCCAGGGCGTGCGCATCGCGCACACCTGGCCGAGTGTACTGACGCCCAACGGCTTCCCGCCCGACTCGCTGAACCGAGTGCCGGTTGACGGCTTCCGCGACTCGGGTGTATCCAGCGGTATCTCCGAAGATCGTGGATGTGTCCTTGCGAGACAACGGAAGCCGGGGTCAGCATGGTGGAGCATGTCGTCGTCGTCGGTGCCGGGGTCTACGGTGCGGCGGTGGCCGCCTCGCTGACGCGGCGGGGTGCGCGGGTCACCGTCGTGGACGCGGGCGCGCCGGCGGGCGGGACTTCCGGGGCGACGTTCTCGTGGACCAACTCCTGCGGTAAGCAGCCGCGGGCGTACCACGATTTCAGTGTCGTGAGCATGGAGGCGCACCGGCGGCTGGCGGCGGAGGTGCCCCACGGCGACTGGTACCACGAGGGCGGCAACCTGGAGTGGGCCGCCGACGACGCCGGGCGCCAGGAGCTGCGCAAGAAGGTCGCCGGCGTCCTGGACTACGGGTACGAGGCGCGTTGGCTCAGCCGGGCGGAGGTGCTGGACCTCGAACCCGACATGAACCCCGGCGGGCTGCCGGCGGACGAGATCGCCTACTTCCCGCGCGAAGGGTGGATCGAGCCGACCCGGCTGATCGGTCACCTGCTCTCCGGCGCGGTCTCCCGCGGTGCCGAGCTGGTTCGCGATGACGCGGTCACCGACCTTGAGGTGACCGCGGGCGTCGTGCGCGCTGTTCGGCTCGCCTCGGGGCGGCGGCTCTCCGTGGACGCGGTGGTCAACTGCGCGGGGCCACAGGCCGCCCGAATCGCCGAACTCGCCGGGCTGGCCCTGCCGATGCGCAACACCCTCGGTGTGCTCATCTACACCTCGCCGGTCGCGGTCTCGGTGTCCCGTGTCGTCCACGCACCGCACGTCCACCTGCGCCCGGACGGCGCCGGACGGCTGCTGCTGCACACCCCTGACGTCGACGACGCGGCCCACGTGTCCGACACCGGTGAGATCAGCGTGGACCAGTCGGTGGTCGACCGGGTGGTCGAAGCGGGCCGTGCGCTCTACCCGGGGATGCGGTCCGCGACCGTGGAGAGCGTCCGGGTGGGTGAACGCCCCATCCCCGGCGACGGCCTGCCGGTCCTGGGACGGGTGGTCGACCTGCCCAACTTCCACTTCGCCGTGTCGCACAGCGGCGCGACCCTGAGCGTGCACGCCGGCGACCTGGTGGCGGCCGAGGCACTGGGCGAGGACCAGAGCGACGCCTTGGCCGCGTTCCGATTCGAACGCCTCTGACCGAGTAGCGCACGTGGCGCGAGGCGAGGGCCGTCACGCCGGAGAATCGCCTGGGGCAAAGAGGAGAGGTCCGGTCCCCGCACGCCCTTTCCATCCGGGCAGTCCAACGACCGGCCGGCAGTACGTTGGCGTGCATGACTGAACGGATCTCGCCGCGGCAGTTCCACGAGGCCGACGGTGTCGAGGACTGGCGCGTGCTGGGTGAAGGGGCGTGCGCGTACTTCCGCACCGGGTCGTTCGCGGCCGGTGCGCGGCTGGTGGCGGCGATCGGGGAGTCGGCCGGGGTGGACGACCACCAGCCCGACGTCGACGTGCGGCGCGAGGGCGTGTACGTGCGGCTGATCACGACCGCGGACGACTACTGGGGGCTGACCGAGCGCGATCTCCAGTCGGCCCGGCGGATCTCGGCGGTCGCACGCGGGCTGGGTGTCGCCGCCGACCCGTCCGCCGTGCAGACCGTCCAGATCTCGATCGACGCGCTCGTCGCCCCCGAGGTGATGCCGTTCTGGCGTGCCGTGCTCGGGTACGTCGACCGCGGTGACAGCCCGGAGGACCTGGTCGACCCGCTCGGCCGTGGCGCGAACCTGTGGTTTCAGCGGATGGACGCGCCACGCCCCCAGCGCAACCGCATCCACGTCGACGTCTGGGTACCGCACGACCGGGCCGAGGCGCGGATCGCGGCGGCGCTCGCGGCCGGTGGCCGGCTGGTCAGCGACGCGCACGCGCCCGGGTGGTGGACCCTCGCCGACGCCGAGGGCAACGAGGTCGACGTGGCCACGTGGGTGGACCACGGCTGACCGGGCGGCTGACGCGGCCGGAAAGGACAAAACTGTTCTTCGCTGACGCCAACGGCTCCGGGACGCCAACGGCTCCGACCTCCCCGCGAAAGGCCAACGCCGAACCGGACGGCACAGCGCCCCTGCTCCCCGCACCGCCAGCACCCGGACATCAGCGCTCGGCAGGCTGGAAGTGGCGGCGATCGGCGTGCACGGCAGCCTGTGCACGCCGACCGCCGGCGCCGCCACCGGGTCGAGTGGAGGTGGCGGGGGTCAGTGTTCCTCGGGCGGCTTGATCTCCCGGTGTTGCTGCCATTCGCCCGGCAACTGCTCGTCGTCCTCGACCTCGTGGCGACGGCCGGCGTGGGGGAGGCCGCTGCTCTCGGTTCCTTCCGACGGGTCCGGGTCGGGGTCGGGCCTGCCGATGCGCGGGCTGCCGGGGTGGCGGTCCGCGTCGCCGCCGGGCGGGACGGGCATGCGCACGTGCTTGGTCCCCCGGCTGTCGTCTTCGCGGTTCATGATCGGACCTCCACTCAAGTCATCCGGCGCTCTTCCAAGCGGCACTTGCGCCGCGGTATGCGCCCCTTGTGTTCCAGCAGTTCGTCCGCGCTCACGGGGTCGTCCGCCTACGTTCCGGCGCGGATGCGTTCGATCACGCCCGAGGTGGAGTGGTCGGGCACGTAGTCGAGGATGCGGACGTGCCCACCCGCCGCCTCCACCACGGGGGTCTCGGCGAGCATGTCGCGGGTGTAGTCACCGCCCTTGGCGTAGACCTCGGGGCGCACCAGCTCCAGCAGCCTGATCGGGGTCTCGTCGTCGAACACGGTCACGTGGTCCACGCAGCTCAGGGCGGCGAGGACGGCGGCGCGGTCGACGGCGGGGTTCACCGGGCGGTCGGAGCCTTTGAGCCTGCGGACGCTGTCGTCGCTGTTCACCGCGACAACCAGGACGTCACCCAGGTCCTTGGCCTGGTTGAGGTAGGCGACGTGGCCGCGGTGCAGGACGTCGAAGCAGCCGTTGGTGAACACGATCCGCCTGCCGGCCGCGCGGTGTTCCTCGGCCCGTCGCACCAGCTCCTCGACCGGCAGGGCGCAGTCGCGGTAGCGCCCGAGGCGGTCGGCGAGCCGGTCCGTGTCGCACACCGTGGTGCCCGGCTCGTGCACGACGACGTCGGCCGCCGTCTGCGCCAGTTCCACCGCGGTCTGGAGCGGCAGGCCGACCGACGCGCCGACCGCCAGCGCGGCCATGAACGTGTCACCGGCGCCGCAGGCGCGGTTCTCCGGTGCCGGCCGCGCCCACGTGCGGTGCGACGGCTGGTCCCCCGGCAGCAGCACGGCACCGTCCCGGTCGAGGGTGACGACGACGTGCCGAGCGCCGGTGGCCGCGCGCAGCTCCGCGCGGTGCCGGTCGACGGCGGCGGCCCGGTTTTCACCCAATCGAGTGCCGAGCAGCGCCTCCGCCTCCAGTGCGCTGGGGGTGACGATGTCCGGTTCCGCGGCCGCCCAGCGGGACAGGTCGTGCGCGTCGACCAGGAGCAACGGGAGGTCCGCGCGGAGGTCGAGCAGGGCCCGGTGGGCGACTGGGCCGAGCACTTCGGCGCGGTAGTCGCAGACCAGCACGGCGTCGCAACCGACGACGGCGGCAAGCAGGGCGTCCACGACACGACGCTGGGTCAGGTCGTCCAGCGGACGGTGTTCGCCCTCGTCGATGCGGACCAGCACCTGCTCCCCCGCCACCACGCGTTGCTTGGTGGTGGTCCTGCGGTGCGCGTCCCGGACCACGCCGCTGGTGTCCACGCCTGCCGTGTCCAACATGTCCAGCACGGTCGAGCCCGCGTCGTCCTCACCGACCACCGACACGAACCGCACTCGTGCACCGAGAGCGGCCAGGTTGCGGGCCGTGTTCGCCGCGCCACCGGCTGTGTTGCGGTGAACCTTGACGTCCACGACCGGGGCGGGCGCCTCCCGGCACAGCCGGTGGCATTCACCGTGCAGCCACTCGTCGAGGATCGCGTCCCCGATCACGACGACCTCGGGTCCCGCCTCGGCCAGCCGGTGCGGCAGCTCCGGTGTGAGGGTGTGACGCTCACCGGTCATGTCCCGTCTGTCCTTTCCGGTCGGAGCGCGGAGCGCGGCTCGCGGTTCCGGCTACCTGAGGCGATACCCGAGCGGTACCCCGGCAAACGACGGGGATGCCCGGCGGCAGAGCGGGTACTTGGAACGGGGAGAACCGGTCGGCGGGCGGAAGGGTTGTGCGGTGGAGGAATTCGGCCCGCTGGGCGAGGTGCTACCCGACGTGCGTCGCATCGCGGTGCTGCGCGGCGGCGGGATCGGCGACATGGTCTCCACGCTTCCCGCGATCGGGTCGCTGTCGGACGCATATCCGGACGCCGGCATCGTGCTGCTCGGCACGGAGGCGCACGAGGAGCTGTTCCGGGACCGTCCCGGTCCGGTGAGCGAGGTGCGGGTGCTGCCGGTGGCCAAGGGGGTGTACGAGCCCTCCGACACGCCCGCCGACCCCGTCGCGGAGGAGCGGTTCTTCTCGTGGGCCCGGCAGAGCCGGTTCGACCTCGCCGTTCAGCTGCACGGCGGTGGGCGCTGGTCCAACCCGTTCGTGCGACGGCTCGGGGCGCGGTGCACGGTCGGTTCGCACACCGACGGGGTCGAGCGGCTGGACCGGAGCATCCCGTACCAGCTGTACCAGCACGAGGTGTTCCGGACGTTGGAGGTGGTCGGGCAGGCGGGCGCGGCGCCGACCCGGCGACTACCCGCCCTCGACGTGACCGAGACCGACCTGGCCGCCGCGGATGCCGCACTGGAGGGGCTGGAGCCGCCGGTGCTCGCCGTGCACCCCGGTGCGCGCGATCCACGACGACGGTGGCCCACTTCTCGATTCGGGGAGGTCGTGGGCGAGGCGGTGTCGGCGGGCGCGAGTGCGGTGGTGCTCGGTTCGCCGGGCGATGGCGAGCTCGCGGACGAGGTGGTGCGGGCGGCTCGTGGGCGGCGTTCGGCGATCCGCTCGCTGGCCGGGCGGCTGGCGTTGTCCGGTGTGCTGGGCGTGCTGTCGCGCAGTGCCGTGCTGCTGGCCAACGACAGCGGACCCCGTCACCTGGCGCAGGCGGTCGGCACGCCGACGGTGAGCGTGTTCTGGATCGGCAACGTGATCACGGCGGCGCCGTTCGTCCGGGCACGGCACCGGGTGCACGTGTCCACCACGGTGGCGTGCCCGGTGTGCGGCGCGGACTGCAGCGGCCTCGACGCGCCGCGTTGCCCGCACGACGTGTCGTTCCTGACCGACGTGCGGGTGGGGCCGGTGCGCGACGACGTGCTGGAGCTGATCGGCACGACCGACGCCTGACCGTGATGAGCACCCTCAGTGGCCACCCCTCCACTATCAGGTGACGCACGGACTCCAGCAGCAGATCCAGGCCCTCTGCCTGGTCAGCTGCGCCACCACGCCTCCGCGCCGCCGAATGTATCGCTGTCCACCACGACAGCGACCCGGAGCTTCATCATCGGTCGATGACCTCCTCGGGGGACGTCGAGGACCCAGCCGGACCGGCGAGTCCCCACGGTAGGCCTCGACGTGCTCCCCGGCATGTCCGACGCATCGGCGGCATCGGTGGAAGACGCCGTCCCGTTACCCGGGCTTGTTGTCGTCCTCGAACTTGACCGCGCCGAACACCTCGGCGAGGTTCGCGTAGTCGGCCGGCGGGATGGCCCGCAGCGCCTTGAGCGCAAGGCCATCGCTCTTGCGGATCGCCGCGTCGACCAGGTCTTCCTTGCTCGCGGGGTAGTCGATCTCTTTCAGGCACTCCTTCAGGTGATCCCGAGTCAGCGTCGAGGCCATGGCTCCTCCAGTTCTCTCGGCTGTCGGTGCGATACCCGCGACCAGGGCCGCAAAACGCCGCGCGACAACAACACGACCCGGCCCCCGACCTACCAGATCGGCACGCGGACGATGACCATGCCGTCGAGCAGCCAGGCGTCGATCCGCTCGACGTCCACCAGGGCCGGGACGGTCGCGCAGTAGTAGAAAGTGCGCAGGGACTTGGTCGGGCGGACCGTGATGCCGACGCGGTCGCGTCTGACCGGTGTGCCGTCGGGACGCACGTCGTGGTCGCGGATCTCCACCCGGACGTCCTCGCGGCGCACGTCCTCCAGCAGCGTGGCGAAGAAGTAGGCCTGCTCGGTCACCGCGACGTCCACGAACAGCGGGCGGTCGTCGGCGGTGGTCAGGTCCCACTCCCGCCCCAACGTCTTGCCTATCCGGTCCCACCACACGTCCATCTCGCCCACCGGGTCCGTCCCCGGGCCGGACTCCGTGCCCGGGCAAGGATTCCGCCGCCGCACCGTCAGCCGCTCGACCACGACGTCACCCTTTCCGTTTAGCCGGACGTCTCACTGGGAAGTACCCTGGCCACGGAGGCTCACTCTCCGGCGAACGGGTGAACGCACTGCGTCCACGACGGCGTCCGCCGCCGAGCGTGATTCGGCCGAACCGCCCACGGGTACTCCATCCGGGCAAGTACCGAGATCCCCGAGGAGCATGGAGGAGGACCCGCCCATGCACCGCGAGAGCAGCAAGCACGGCCCGCTCAAGGACGACGAACTCAAGCACGAACTGCAAGGAACCCTGCGCGGCAACGGCCCCAGTCGGGCCGAGGAGTGGCGCGACCCCGAGTCGCCGACGGACGACGAGATCACACCGACCGACGAAACCCGGTAAACAGCAGCGGTAACGGCCGCGAAAACCAACCGGTGGACCGGCGGGGTCAGCGCACGGAGCCGACGCCGTTCGGGTTCGGTTTCGCGCCGGCGTTCGGCGCGGCGTCCGAGCACTACCTGTTCGGGCGGGACTGGGACGAGGTGGCCCGGGGCAACGGCCTCGACCTGTTGGTGGACCACATCCACCTCAGCGACCGGGGTGGAGCCATCATCGCCGACCTGGTCGCGGAGTGGCTGTCCACGGAGTCCGCACGGCGGTGAGACCGGCTCCGACCCGCACGTGGTCCGTGCGGGTCGGAGCCGACAGGTCAGGCCACGAAACCGACGGTCAGCAGCAGGTTCGCGTAGAGCCGGCCGTCGCCGGTGGCCACGCAGACCGCGAGCTCGGGCTCCCGGCACGCCGTGTAGAAGTCCTGGCGCGCCAACGGCTGCAACGGCAGGTCCGGGCCGAGGAGGCGGGCGTAGTCCGTCCAGACCTCCGGGGTGCTCCCGTCGTCCGGCCGCATGGTGTGCACGGCCTCGACCGGGATCGCCGACAGCACCGGTTCCAGCACCTCGTCCACCGTGACCAGGCCGGGGCGCAGGTTGAGGTGGATCACCTCGGCCCGGTGGTGGACGTTGGTGCGGTGCGCGTAGTTGGAGTCCGCGATCAGGACCTTCGACCCGTGGCCTGCCGTGGCCAGGGCGTGGAGCAGCGGCGGGTGCAGCAAGGGGTAGCGCAGCACTTCTGACGACCTCTCGATGTGATGACGGTGGAACCCGGGTGTCCGGGGCTCATCGTGATTCGGTGCTCATCGTGACCCGGCGAGGATCTCGTCCGTCCGGCGGGCCGCGTTCGCCAAGCCCTCGTCCACGCCGACCTCGCCGGCACCGATGTCCTGGATCACGGACTCGAACACGTCGTTGTAGATCTTGTCGAACTCGACCACGCCGGGCATGAGCGGCTGCGCGATGCGCGCGTCCGCGGCGAACTCGGCGACGAACGGGTTGTCCGCCAACGCGTTCTGGTCGACGCGGATCGATGGGTGACCGGAGCCCTTCATCCAGTTCTCCTGGGCCTCCTCGCTGACCCAGTAGGACAGGAACCGGTGCGCGGCCTGCTTCTTCTCCGGGGTCACCTTGGCGTTGAGCGCGACGGAAGTGGTCGAACCCAAGGTCGCCTGCCGAGTGGGGCCGGACGGAACCGGTGCGACGTCGAAGTCGACGCCGTCCAGACCGGTGGTCACCCACGGGCCGGCGATCGTCATCGCGGCCTTGCCGGTCTGGAACAGCTCGTCCGCGTCCGCACCCGTGAGGCCGACCGGTGAGACCTTCTTCTTGTGCACGAGGTCGATCCAGCTCCGGACCGCGTGGATCGTCTCCGGGCGGGTGAGCGCGGACTTCGAGCCGTCGGGTTCCAGCACGTCCCCGCCGTTGCCCCACAACAGGATCGGCCACACCGGGATCGCGTCGTGGTCGGGCAGCGCCATGCCGTGCTGTTCGGGCGTGCCGTCGCGATCCTCGTCCTTGGTCAACTTGACCATCGCGTTCCGCCACTCGTCCCACGTGGTGGGCGGCCGGTCCGGGTCGAGACCGGCCTCCACGAACATCGCGCGGTTGTAGAACAGCTTGAGGCTGCTGAACGTCATCGGCACGGCGTACTTGGTGTCGTCGTACGTGACGGCCTCCGTGGCGGCCGTGACGAGGACGTTCGACGCCGGGTCGGACTCGAACCAGTCGTCCACCGGGGCCAGCACGCCCTTCTTCGCGTACTGGGCCAGGTGCGTGCTGTCGAAGGCGGCGAGGTCCGGACCGCCCCCGGAGCCGTACGCCGGCAGCAGCTTGCCGAAGAAGACGTCCCAGGGCATGAAGTTCATCTCGACCCGGACGTCCGGGTTGTCCGCGTTGAACTCGGCCACGATGGTCTCGAACGCCTCCGGGACCGGACCGGCGTAACCGCTCCAGAACGACAACCGGACCACACGGCCGGCCGAACCGGTGTCGGCCGTGCCGCACCCGACCGCCCCGATCAGGCCGACGACAGCGGCGATGGCGACCATCGCACACCTGCGACGCACACGTGGTGTCCGCTTGGTCGACGTCATGGAGTTCCTCTCACTGGGCGCGGTGATCGGGGCGGTGTCACTTTGGGACGTCACTCCAGGATGAAGGTCGCGTCGGCGCGGGCGACGGTGTCGGGTGTGGTGGTGAGGTTGACGGTCGTCCCGTTGTGGCGGATGTACCGGCCGGGGACGTTCTGCGACTCGAACGACACGTCC
>NZ_MTQP01000054.1 GCF_001984175.1 Saccharothrix sp. ALI-22-I | reverse complement strand
ACGCGGGTGCGGCGGTTGGGGTCGTTGAGCGGGTCACCGGAGATGTCGCGGTAGTTGCGGTCGTGGTAGACCAGGATGTCGCTCTGGCCGTCCTCGGAGACGGTGAACGAGTTGTGGCCCGGACCGTACTGACCGGTCGAGGTGTTGCTCGCGAACACCGGGGTGGCGGTCTTGCTCCACGAAGACGCACTGAGCAGGTTCGCCGTCGAGGACGCGGTCAGCATGCCGAGGCAGTAGTTCGCGTCGGTGGCGCTGGCCGAGTAGGTCATGAACAGCCGGCCGTTGCGCTCGATCACCGACGGCCCTTCGTTGACCCGGTGGCCGACGGTCTCCCAGCTGTAGGTGGGCACCGAGATCCGGGCCACCGTGCCGGTGATCGTCCACGGCGTGGAGCCCATGCGGGCCAGGTACAGGTTGGTGCCCGTGCCGACCGCGGGGTCGTTCTGGGCCCACGACAGGTACCGCACACCGTTGGCGACGAACGTCGTGGCGTCCAACGAGAACGTGTCCAACGGGGTCGAGATCCGGCCGCGTTCGACCCACCCGCCGCTGAGCGGGTTGGCGTTGGAGGTCTCCAGCACGTACATCCGGATCTTCCAGATGTCGTCGGCGCGGCCGGCGGCGAAGTAGACGTACCACTTGCCGTTGATGAAGTGGATCTCCGGCGCCCAGATGTGCGCGCCCATCTCACCGGTGGTGTGCTTGCGCCAGATCACCGTTTCCGGCGCGCTGGCCAGGCCCTGGATGGTAGTGGCGCGGCGCAGGATGATCCGGTCGTACTCCGGCGCGGTCGCGGTGAAGTAGTAGAAGCCGTCGGTGTGCTTGAAGATGTGCGGATCGGCGCGCTGCTCGGCCAACGGGTTGGTGTACTGCACGGCGGGTGACGCCTGCGCCGCAGGCGTCACCACCAGTCCGGCCACCACGGTCATGGCCACCACCGCCACCACCGCCAACCTGCGCACGATCCACCGGGGAACTACGTTGTTCATCGGTTGCAACTCCATCGAAGGTCAGGCGAGCGGCGAGGTCACTGTGAACGAGGCGTCCCCGGCGAACACCGAGTCGGACGCGCGCAGGTCGAGCCGCATTTCGTAGCTGTAGTGGCGCAGGTAGCGGCCGGGGAAGTTGAACGACTCGAACGACGTCGTGCCGTTGCCCGCCAGACCGGCCCGCCCGCAGAACGTCGCGTCCGCGCGGAACACCGCCGACCCGTCGTTGTTGTTCAACAGCAGGCGCATGTTGTTGTGCCGCAGGTAGTAGCCGGGGAAGTTGACCGACTGGAACGAGTAGCAGTTGCTGTTCGCCAAGCCCGCGACGATGTTGAACGTCGCGTCACGCCGGTCGGTGAGCGCGCTCGACGAGCTGAGCGGGTCCACGTAGGCCACGTTGTTGCGGTGCCTCAGGTACCGGTCGGTGGCGTTGGCCGATCGCAGGGAACGGTTGCCGGTCGCCACGGCCGTGCTGTCGCCGACGTTCTCCCGCAGCACGGTGAAGTGCCGCGCGGTGCCGGACAGGCCGGGCAGTTCCACCTTGGCGCCGAACGTGCTCAGGTTCGAGCTGTCGGCGTAGTAGTAGCGCCTGGCGCCGTACTGGTCGAAGTAGATCCGCCACGAGCCGTTGGGCAGCTGCACCAGGGCCGGGCCTTCGAGGCCGGAACCCCAACCCGCCCAGTTGCCGGTGCCGACGAACGTCCACGGGCCGTTCAACGACGTCGCGGTGGCGTGCTCGATGTACTTCGTCGTCTCGTTCTTGAGGAAGTTGTGGTAGGTGCTGCCGACCTTGATGACGAAGCTGTCGATGTAGTTCGCCGGGATGCCCAACGCCGTCGGCGAGGTCCACGCGGACAGCGCGGTGTTGGTGGCGGTGATCCGGTACGGCCGGAACTGGCCCGCGGTGCCGGCCGTGGAGGCCGAGAAGATCACGTGCACGCTGCCGTCGGAGTCCTTGAACCACTCCGGTGCCCACGTGCTGCCGGTGGCGCCGTTGAGGCCGACCGTGACGTTGCGCAGGAACGTCCACGTCGTGTAGTCGGCGCTGCGCGCGAAGCCGATCGTGTCGCCGGTCCAGTTCGTGGTGTACACGATGTAGTAGTAGCCGTCGGTGTGCCGCATGACGCTGGGGTCGCGGATCAGGCCGGACGGCGGCGTGTAGGCGTTGGACCGGACGAGGTCGAAGTTCGTCCCGTTCGTCGAGTCGTACACGTACATGTTCGACTCACTGCTGTTCGTGAACGCGGTCATCAGGTAGTGCGGCACGGGTCCGGCCGCGAGGGCGGCCGGTACGGGCCCGGCGAGGCCGAACGCGGCGACGACCAGGCTGGTCACGACGGCGAGCAAGGTGCGGGTGCGCAAGGCGGCCCCCCGGGTCGGTAGGGGTTCTAGGGATTGTTAGCGTTAACATTCGGCGTTCTGCGAAACAGGGCGTTAACACGGCGGGGGCATATTCGTAGCCCGTTCGCCGCGGCCCTGTCAATATCCCCGTGTCAAGTTAATTAGCGTTAACAACGTTCACTCGGCCGGCCTGTTGCGCCCGCCGAGGGTCGGCCTCTACGGTGCCTAGTCGAAGCGCTTCGATGACGAGGGAGTTCCACGCTGCCCCGAAACGAAGGGGGAACGTCCGTGTCGAAAGTCCGACGATCGGTGCTGTTGGCACTGGTCGCATTCCTGGTACTGGCCCCGCTGCCCGCGCACGCCGACGAGTTCCCGTTCCGCGACCCGGACCTGCCGCGCGCCACCCGGATCGCCGACCTGCTCGGCAGGCTGACGGTCGACGAGAAGGTGTCGCTGCTGCACCAGTACCAACCCGCGATCCCGAGACTCGGTATCGGCGCGTTCAAGACCGGCACGGAGGCGCTGCACGGCGTCGCGTGGCTCGGCGAGTCGACGGTCTTCCCGCAGGCGCTCGGGCTGGCGAACACGTGGAACCCCGAACTCGTCGAACGGATCGGCGCCGTGACCGGCCGGGAGGCGCGCGGCTTCCACGCGCGCAACCCGGCGTTCAACGGCCTGAACCTGTGGGCGCCGGTGGTGAACCTGTTGCGCGATCCCCGGTGGGGCCGCAACGAGGAGGGCTACTCGGAGGACCCGTACCTGACCGGCCGGATCTCCACCGCGTTCGGCCAGGGCGTGCAGGGCGATCACCCCGACTACCTCCAGGCCGCGCCGACGTTGAAGCACTACGTGGCCTACAACGTGGAGAACCGCCGCACCACCGTCGACTCGATCGTCCCGCCGCGCATCCTCAAGGACTACGACGAGGCCGCGTTCAAGCCGGCCATCTCGGCGAACGCCGCGACCGGCGTGATGGCCTCGTACAACCTGGTCAACGGCCGCCCGACGCACGTGGGTCCCGAGCTGGACGACGTGGTGCGCTCGTGGACCGACGAGGACCTGCTGATCGTCGGTGACGCCGGGGGCGCGTCGAACCTCACCGGCTCGCAGCGGTACTACGCCACCAGGGCGGAGGGGAACGCGGCGGCCGTCCGGGCGGGGCTGGACAGCTTCACCGAGAACGACCAGAACTCGGCCCTGACCACGACGGCGATCAAGACCGCGATCAGCCAGGGGTTGCTGTCCGTGGCGGAGGTCGAGGAGGCCGCGCGGCACGTGCTGTCGATCCGGTTCCGGCTCGGCGAGTTCGACCCGCCCGGCCGCAACCCGTATGCGGCCATCACACCGGACGTCATCGATTCGCCGGAACACCGGCAGCTCGCCCGACAGGCCGCCGCCGAGCAGGTCGTGCTGCTGCGCAACGACAACAACACCCTGCCGCTGTCCACCGCGGACACGAAGAAGGTCGCGGTCGTCGGCCAGCTCGCCGACACGCTGTACGAGGACTGGTACTCCGGCACCATGCCCTACCGGATCACCCCGGTGAAAGGTCTGGCGGAACGCGCCGAGGTCACGTCCAGCGAAGGCGTGGACCGGATCAGGCTGAAGAACCTGGCCACCGGCAACTACGTCACGGCGTCCGCTTCGGAATCCGGCGCGGCGCTGACCGCCACCGAGGCGACGCCGACCGGCGCGAGCGGGCTGGACGTGTTCGACTGGGGCGAGGACACCATCACGCTCCGTGCGGCGTCCAACGGCAAGACCGTGTCCCTGGGTGACGGGCGCAGCCTGGTCAACAACGCGGTGCAGCCCAACGGCTGGTTCGTCCAGCAGCAGTTCAAGCTCGTGGCCCAGGCCGACGGCTCGTACGTGCTGGAGTACGCCGGCAACGAGATCACGCAGTCGTGGTTCGGCCCGAACAGGTACGTGGTCGTGGGCGCGGACGGTCGGCTCACCGTGGGCGCCGAGACGCCGGAGGCCGCGACGAAGTTCGGGCGCGAGGTCGTGCGCAGCGGTGTCGACAGCGCCGTGGCGGCGGCCAAGGGCGCCGACGCCGCGGTCGTGGTGGTCGGCAGTATGCCGTTCATCAACGGCCGTGAGGACGACGACCGCAACACCACCGTGCTCCCCGCAGGCCAGCGGGCCGTGATCGACGCGGTGCGCAAGGCCAACCCGCGCACGATCGTCGTGCTGGAGAGCAGCTACCCGTACTCGGGCGACTGGGACACCGCGGACCTGCCCGCGATCCTCTGGACCACGCATGCGGGCCAGGAGACCGGGCACGCGATCGCCGACGTGCTGTTCGGCGACCACAACCCCAGCGGCAAGCTGACCCAGACGTGGTACCGGTCCGACGCGGACCTGCCGGACATGCTCCAGTACGACATCTCCAAGTCAGGGCACACCTACCAGTACTTCCGCGGTAAGCCGCTGTACCCGTTCGGGTACGGGCTGAGCTACACGTCGTTCCGCTACTCGAAGTTGCGGCTGGACCGGACCGTCGTCGACGCCTCCGGCCAGGTGAAGGTCCGGGTGGACGTGACCAACACCGGCGATCGGGCCGGTGCCGAGGTGGTCCAGCTGTTCTCGCGGCAGAAGCAATCGCGGGTGCCGCAGCCGGTCAGGCAGCTGCGTGCCTTCGAACGCGTGGAGCTGCGGCCCGGCGAGACCAGGACGGTAGAACTCACCGTCCGCGCGGCCGATCTGTCGTTCTGGGACGTGACCCGCGAGAAGCGGGTGGTGGAGACCGCGCCGCACGACCTGGTCGTCGGCGGGCTGACCCGCGCGATCACCGTGCGCGGCGAGACGATCCCGCCGCGCGACCTGCGCAAACCCACACAGGCGCAGAACTTCGACGACTACTCCGGCGTGACGCTGGTGGACACCACCAAGGAACGCGGCACCGCCGTCGGCGCAACGGCAGCCGGCCAGTGGATCGCCTTCAAGGACGTGAACCTCGGCCGGTCCGCCCGATCACTGTCGGCGCGCGTGGCGAACGCGGACGCGCCGACGACCGTCGAGGTGCGCCTCGGCGGTCCTACCGGCCGACTGGTGGGCACGCTCGCCGTGCCGACCACGGCCGACAAGTACTCCTGGACGTCGGTCTCGACGCCGTTGCGCAACGCGACCGGCCGACAGGACGTGTACCTGGTCTTCACGGGGAAGGCCCGGATCGACAATCTCACCGTGGGGGGATCATCCTGATGTCCAAGCGACTCCTGGCGGCCGCGGTCGCGGCCGTGCTGGCCGTGGCCGGCTGCGGGGGTTCGGAGGAGGCCTCCGACCCCAACACCCTCAAGCTGTGGCACTTCGAAGGTCCGGACAGCGCCATGGGCGTGGCGTGGGCGGAGGCGATCAAGCAGTTCGAGGCCTCCCACCCCGGGGTGAAGGTGCAGTTCGAGGAGAAGGGCTTCGAGCAGATCCAGAAAACGGCGTCCATGGTACTCAACTCCAAAGACGCGCCGGACATCCTGGAGTACACGAAGGGCAATGCGACCGCCGGTCTGCTGTCCAAGCAAGGCCTGCTGACCGACATCAGCGACGAGGTGGCGAAGCGCGGCTGGGACAAGAAGCTCGGGCCGGGCATCGAGACCACGGCCAAGTACGACGAGCGCGGCGTGATGGGGTCGGGCAAGTGGTACGGCATCCCCAACTACGCCGAGTACGTGATGGTCTACTACAACAAGACCATGTTCGACCAGCAGGGCTTGGCCGAGCCCAAGACGCTGGACGAGCTGACGGCCGCGATGACGAAGTTCGTCGCCGCCGGGATCACCCCGCTGGCGTTGGGCGGCGCGGAGTACCCGGCTCAGCAGATCCTGTACCAGCTGGCGCTCACCAAGGCCGACCGCGACTGGGTGGACCGGTACCAGCGGTACACGGGCGACGTGAACTTCCACGACAACGCGTGGGTGTACGGCGCGGAGACGTTCGCCAAGTGGCTGCGCGAGGGCTACATCAGCAAGGACTCGGCCGGCGTGAAGGCCGAGGACATGGGTGTCGCGTTCATGCAGGGCAAGCACCCGATCATGATCAGCGGCAGCTGGTGGTACGGCCGGGTGCAGTCCCAGGTCAAGGACTTCCAGTGGGGTTCCGTGCCGTGGCCGGGCATGACGGCCGGGTCCAGCGGCAACATGTGGGTGGTGCCGAAGGGGTCGAAGAACAAGCAGCTCGCCTACGACTTCATCGAGATCACCATGACCCAGCCGATCCAGGACAAGCTGCGCGACGCGGGCGGCGTGGCGGTCGCCCCGAGCGACACCCCGGCGACCGATCCGGCCACGCTGCGCTTGAACGAGGACTTCAAGGAGCTGAGCGACGACGACCGGCTGGCGTTCTACCCGGACTGGCCCGTGCCCGGATTCTACGACGTGCAGGTGTCGGCCGTGCAGAAGCTGATCACCGGGCAGGCCGGGCCGCACGAGGTGTTGACCGAGTTGTCGGACTACTACAAGGAAAACCTGGCGAGCGTCGGCAAATGAGCGTGGTCCGGAGCCCGATCCGCGATCGCGGATCGTACCTGTGGTTCCTCGTCCCCGGCGGACTGCTGCTGCTCGCGGTGATCCTGGTGCCGTTCGGGATGAACGTCGGCATCAGCTTCACCGAGTGGTCGGGCGCGGGCGCGCCCGAGTGGATCGGGTTGGACAACTACGTCCGGTTGATGTCGGACGCCACGTTCTGGGCGTCGTTCCGGCACAACGTGGGCCTGGTGGTGGCGATGGCGGTCCTGCCGACCCTGGCGGGCCTCGTCATCGCCGCGGCCCTGTTCGACTTCGTCGGCAAGCACTTCGGGTCCAGGCACGCCGCTGTGCTGCGGGCGTGCATCTACCTGCCGCAGGTGCTGCCGATCGCGGTGGCCGGGATCGTGTGGAGCTGGATCCTGGCCCCGCAGGGCGGCGCGTTGAACGAGGTGCTGCGGGCGGTCGGGCTGGACTCGCTGGCGCAGAACTGGCTGGGCGATCCCGACTTGGCGCTGTGGACAGTGATGGGGGTGATGCTGTGGGTCCAGGTCGGCTACCCGGTGGTCATCTTCATGGCTGGGATGCAGCGGGTCGACCCGTCGCTGCACGAGGCCGCAGAGTTGGACGGCGCGTCCTGGTGGGGCCGGTTCTGGCACGTCACCGTGCCGCAGATCCGGCCGGAGATCTTCGTCGTGCTGCTGACCTGCACCATCGCGGCGCTCAAGGTGTTCGCGCCGATCTACGTGCTGACCAGGGGCGGGCCGGGCGGCTCGACGAACGTGCCGTCCTACTACTCGTTCCAGAACTTCTTCGAGAAGACGCAGGTCGGCTACGGCGCGGCGATCGCGACCGTGCTCACCGTGCTGATCCTGGTCCTCGCCACCGTGTTCCTGCGCGTGCAGAACCGGGGTGAGCGCTGATGCGGCGGCACGCGGTGCTGTGGTCGATGATCCTGCTGGCCGCGGCGATGCTGGTGCCGTTCGTCATCGTCGCGCTCAACGCGGTGAAGACGCCGGTGGAGTACTCCACCGGCGGTCCGCTCGACCTGCCGGACGGGGTGTCGCTGGACGGCATCATCGCGTTCTGGGAACGCGTCGACTTCGGCGAGAAGCTGTGGAACAGCGTGGTGATCAGCGGGTCGGTGGCCGTGCTCGCGGTGGTCGTGTCGGTGTTCAACGCCTACGCGCTGGGCATCGGTCGGGTGCGCGGCCGGCTGTGGATCCTGGTGGTGTTCCTGATCGCGAACACCCTGCCGCAGGAGGCGCTGGTCTACCCGCTGTACTTCCTGGCCAACGAGGTCGGGCTGTATGACACGAAGCTGGCCGTGATCATCATCTTCACGGTGATCCAGGCTGCCTTCGGCACCTACCTGCTCACTTCGACGCTTGGCGGCTTCCCGCGTGAACTGCTGGAGGCCGCCCGCATCGACGGTGCGAACAAGTGGCAGACACTGGTGCGGATCGTGGTGCCGATCAGCAGGCCCACTCTGGGTGTGCTGTTCGTGTTCTTCTTCATCTGGACCTGGAACGAGTTCTTCCTCCCGCTGGTGCTGCTGATCTCCAACGAGAACCAGACGGTGCCGGTGGCGCTGGGTGTGCTCCAGGGCCAGCGGATGATGGACGCCACCATGACCAGCGCCTCGGCGTTGCTCGGGGTCATCCCGGCCATCGTCTTCTTCCTCATCTTTCAACGCGCGTTGACGCGCGGCATCACGGCAGGAGCGGTGAAGTGAAGTTCAGCGACGGTTATTGGCTGCTTCGGGCCGGGGTCGAGGCCGCGTACCCGATCGAGGTGCACGATGTCACAACGGGTGCCGGGGAGGTCGTCGTGCACGCGTCGACCCGTCCGATCCGGCACCGCGGCGACACGCTCAAGGGACCCGTGGTCACCCTGGGCCTCACCTCGCCGATGGCCGACGTGATCGGTGTGAAGATCACGCACTTCTCCGGGGAGACGCCCAAGGAACCGGCGTTCGCCCTGACCACGGATGGCGCGCACGAGGCCAAGGTGGTGGACGACGTCGGCGGGGTGGTGATGACCGCGGGCGCGTTGTCGGTGCGGGTGCACCGGGGCGAACAGTGGCGGGTGGACTTCACCGCCGACGGTCGCACGTTGACCAGCAGCGGCACCAAGGGCATCGGGTTCATGACCCTGGACGGTGTGCACCACGTCCGCGAGCAGCTGGTCCTGGGTGTCGGTGACGCGGTCTACGGGTTGGGCGAGCGGTTCGGGCCGCTGGTCAAGAACGGCCAGACCGTGGATATCTGGAACGCCGATGGCGGCACCAGCAGCGAGCAGGCGTACAAGAACGTCCCGTTCTTCCTGACCAACGCCGGGTACGGGATCTTCGTCAACCACCCCGGGCACGTCTCGTTCGAGGTGGGCTCGGAGGCGGTGTCGAAGGTCCAGTTCAGCGTGGAGGGCCAGTCGCTGGAGTACTTCCTGATCTACGGCCCCACGCCGAGGGAGATCCTGCGCAAGTACACCGCGCTCACCGGGCGGCCCGCGTTGCCGCCCGCCTGGTCGTTCGGGCTGTGGCTGTCCACGTCGTTCACCACGGACTACGACGAGCAGACGGTGTCCGGGTTCATCGACGGGATGCTGGAACGGGACCTGCCGTTGAGCGTGTTCCACTTCGACTGCTTCTGGATGCGCGAACAGCACTGGTGCGACTTCGAGTGGGACCCGCGCACGTTCCCCGACCCGGCCGGCATGCTCGAACGACTGCGCGCCCGAGGGTTGCACATCTCGTTGTGGATCAACCCGTACATCGCGCAGCGGTCGCCGATGTTCGCCGAGGGCAAGGCGAACGGCTACCTGCTGCGCAGGCCGAACGGCGACGTGTGGCAGTGGGACCTGTGGCAGCCGGGCATGGCGCTGGTGGACTTCACCAACCCGGCCGCCCGCGCGTGGTACGCGTCCAAGCTGGACGCTCTGCTGGAGCAGGGCGTGGACTGCTTCAAGACCGACTTCGGCGAGCGCGTGCCGACCGACGTCGTCTACCACGACGGCTCCGACCCGGAGCGGATGCACAACTACTACACCCACCTGTACAACAAGACCGTGTTCGACCTGCTGCGCGAGCGGCGCGGCGAGGGCGAGGCGGTGGTGTTCGCGCGGTCCGCCACGGCGGGGGGACAGCAGTTCCCGGTGCACTGGGGCGGCGACTGCGAGGCCACCTACGAGTCGATGGCGGAGAGCCTGCGGGGCGGGCTGTCGCTGGGCCTGTCCGGTTTCGGCTACTGGAGCCACGACATCGGCGGCTTCGAGGGCACGCCGACGGCGGCGGTGTTCAAGCGGTGGATCGCGTTCGGGCTGCTGTCCTCGCACAGCAGGTTGCACGGCAGCGCGTCGTACCGGGTGCCGTGGCTGTTCGACGAGGAGTCCGTGGACGTGCTGCGGCGGTTCACCAAGCTGAAGCTCCGGCTGATGCCGTACCTGGACCAGGCGGCGCGGCAAGCGAGCACCGAGGGTGTCCCGATGATGCGGGCGATGGTGGTGGAGTTCCCGGACGACCCCGGTTGCGCTCACCTCGAACGCCAGTACATGCTCGGTGACGACCTGCTGGTGGCGCCGGTGTTCTCCGACGACGGCGACGTCTCGTACTACGTCCCCGAGGGCCGTTGGACGCACTTCCTCACCGGCGAGACCGTGCAGGGCCCGCGCTGGGTGCGGGACCGCTGCGACTTCCTCACCGCGCCGGTGCTGGTGCGGCCGAACACGATCCTGCCCGTGGGCGCGGTGGACGACCGGCCGGACTACGACTACGCCGAGGGCGTCACGCTGCACGCGTACGAACTGGCCGACGGCGACCACGTGACGGTGGTCGGCGACACGACGTTCCGCACCCACCGGCAGGGTGACGAGATCCGGGTGGAGGCCGAGGGCGCGCCGTCACAGTGGCGGCTGCTGCTCGTCGGCACTCGGGCGGTGGACGCCGTGGACGGTGGCGCGCTCGGCTCGCACCCTGATGGAGTGGTGGTCGACGCCTCGGGGGCAGCCGTGGCCCTGCGAGGAATCCGGTGAGGCTGTGGCTGTTGCGCGTCATGGCGTTGGTGACAGCCGGCCCTACATATTGACCGTGAAACCAACCTTCAGGCAACGGCAGTACCTCAACGGCGTCGGCCCCAGCGGGAGTTCGTGCTCCCGAACGGTGTGCTGCGCGACCACAACACGCTCACCTTCGCCGTGATCGCGACCGAGACGGCGCAGGGTGATCCGGGACCGGTGAGCCTGGTGACCCTAGGCACCCACCGGACCGGTGCTGCCGCGGGCGGTTAGCCGCGGCGGCAGCAGCCGGACCTCGGGCTCGGCCAGGCCGTCGAGTTGGCGCATCGTCAACTCGACGGCCAGCCGACCGAGTTCGGTGGCCGGGAGGTCGACCGAGGACAACGGCACGGCCTGCGCCTCGGCGACGTCGGGCGGGCAGACCGCCAGCACGGACATGTCCCGGGGCACCTGCCTGCCCCGCTTGGCCAGTTCGGACAGCAGCGGGCCGAGAATGGCCTCGTTGTGGACCACCAGACCGGTGACCGGGTGGGGTCGGGCGAGCAGGCCGTCCAGGAGTTCCCGCAGGCCGTCGTAGGTCGGGACGCACGCCAGCGTGACGGCCTCGACGCCACGGCTCGCGGCGGTCTGCTCGAACCCGCGCAGGAACCGGCCCGCGTAGCTCGTGCCGCGCTCGTAGACGGCGGGGGAGGGGCCGATGAGGGCGATGTCCCGGTGGCCGAGGTCGGCCAGGTGGCTGACGCAGTCCGACCCGGCCGCGGTGAAGTCGAGATCGACGCAGGTCAGGCCCTGCGAGTCGTCCGGCACGCCGATCAGCACCGCCGGCCGGGCCAGTGACCGCAGCACCGGCACGCGGGGTTCGGCCGCTTCGACGTCCATCACGATGATCGCGTCGGCGAGCGCGGAGGCGGCGACGCGGTGCAGGCCCTCCGCGCCTTCGTCGGCGGTCAGCAACAGCACGTCGTGGTCGTAGGAGCGGGCCTCGGCGACGGTGGCCGTGACGAACTGCATGACCACCGGGACGTTCAGGTCGGTGCGCATCGGCACGACGAGGGCGAGCACGTTCGTGCGGCTGCTCGCCAGGGCCCGCGCGCCCGCGTTCGGGCGGTAACCGAGCTTGCGGATGCTGTGGTGCACCCGTCGCCGGGTCGTCTCCGAGATCGAGCGCTTCCCGGACAGCACGTACGATACGGTGCTGGGCGAGACCCCGGCCGCCCGTGCGACGTCGGCGATGGTGACCATCTGTGGATCATAATACGCCCGGCCTGGTGCGGCCGCGTTGTCTGGTCCATAGTGGACTAGACTGGCGTGTTGCCGCACGTTCGACCGAATCGCGGACCGAGAGGTGACGGGTGACGGGCGAAGCCGTGCGGTTGTTGGGGAGGTTCGGCCGCCGCTACGCCGTCGCCGTGCGCCTCGCGATCCTACCGCCCATCGCGGCGATTGCCCTGCTCAGAACCTCGTCCGAGGGGTTCGCGGGCACGGCGCTGGTCGTTGCCGCCGCCGTGGTCTGGACGTGCGCGTTCGGGTGGTGGCTGCACCGGGGCGGTGCCGTCCCGGTCGCCGTCGATGTGGCGGTCCTGCTGGGTTTGTGCCTGAGCGTGTACTGGACCGACGCGGTGGCGGTGACCAACTTCGGGTGGCTCCGGCTCCTGGTGACCTTCGCGTGCATTACCTGGCAGTGGCACACCACGCCGGTGACCGGCGCTGTCGCCGCGCTGGTGGCCGGTGGGGGCATGATCGCCATCTTCACCGCGGCCGGTCTGCCCGTGAACGCGGTGCAGGCGTGGATGCTCGCGATGGCCGCCATGTCCAGGGCGGCATGGGTGCTCGTCACACGCGCGGCCGAGCGCGCCGACCGCATGGCTGCCGAGGCGATGAGGGTACGACGGGAGTCGGCGGTGGCGGCGGCCGTGCGGTCGGAGGAGCGTGAGCTCGCGAACTCGCTGCACGACACCGCGGCCACCACGCTGCTGATGGTCGGTACCGGGCAGGTGCCGCCGGGTGCGGGTTGGCTGGCTCCGCAGGCGCGGCGTGACCTGGCCCGGCTGCGTTCTTCCGCGGGCGAGGAGACACCTTCGCAGGCCGATCTCGTCACTCTGCTGCGTGCCGACCTCGACGCCGGTCATCTGACCGTCGTGATCGAGGGTTCGTCGCGGCTGCCGTTGCCGTTCGACGTGGCCAGTGCGATCGCCGGCGCGGTTCAGGAGGCGCTCAACAACGTTCGCCGCCACGCCGGAACGGACCGCGCGACAGTCCGGCTGCACGGCGATACGAGCGCGCTGCGAGTCGAGATCGTCGACGAGGGAAAGGGATTCGCCGTCGATGGCGCGACCGGCGTTTCCCGCCGCGGGTTGCGGGAGTCCGTGCACGGCCGGATGGAGCGGATCGGCGGCACGGCCACGATCACCTCCGCCGAAGGGACGGGCACGGTAGTGCGGTTGGAATGGCGGGCCGACGGTGAGTGACGACGACGAGACCCGGGCGCAGCTACAGCGCGGGCTGCGGATCGCCACGCTGCTCATGGCCGTGCTGACCGTGGACGTGCTGGGCCTGATCAACCTGTTGCGGCACCTGGACTCCCACGACGTGCCGGCGGCCCAGGTCGGCGCGTTCGTGGCGCTGACCGCGGTGCTGGCCACCGAAGCGGTGCTGGTCGTGCGGCGGCGACCGTGGGGGCTCCTGCGCCGGCCGGCCATCGCCGTTGTGCTCGCCGCGTCCGCGCTGTCATACCTGACCCTGCCGGACGGCAGGACGTCGACCACCGTGGACTGGTTGTTCGGGGCGGCCGGCTGGGTCGGCGTGGCGGTCCTGCTCGATCGTCCGTTCAGGACGTCGATGGCATTCCTGGTGACGCACGAACTGCTCGCGCTGGCGAACCTGCTGCTGTTCCACGAGGTGAGCCGGGGCACGCTGGCTCGGTTCGCCACCGGTTCGGTGACCGTGTTCGGCCTCCCGCTGTGCGTGGCCGTGGTGGCGGCCGTGCTGGGCCGGATCGCCGCGGAGGCGTCCAGGGCCACCCGGGAGCTCGAACGGGTGAGCACCGCGGAGGCCGTCGCGGTCGCCGCGCACCGCCGCCGCACGCAGCGGTTCACCGAACTCGCCGGCACGACTGTGCCGCTGCTGGCCGGACTCGCCGACGGTTCGCTCGCGCCGTCGGACCCTGCGGTGCAGCGAAGTTGTGCGATCGAGGCGGCCCGGATGCGCCGGCTGTTCGCGGAGACGGACACCGTCGAGAACCCGCTGCTGCACGAGCTGCGCCACTGCGTGGACGTCGCCGACCGCAAGGGGCTGGAGGTCGAGCTGGACGCGCGTGGCCAGTGGCCCGTGCCACCGGTGGCCGTCCGGCGCGACCTCACCGACGCCGCACTCACCGCACTCGCGACGGCCGGTTCGTGGGCGCGGGTCACCGTGGTCGGCAGCACCGACCTGGTGTCGGTCAGCGTGGTCGCGGACTGCGACGAGCTGACCGTGCCGACGCCGGCGACACCGGACGTGCGGGTCGAGACCTTCGGCAGCGACGGGACGGTCTGGATGGAGGCCCAATGGCAGCCGAGCTGATCACGGCGGTGATCGTGGACGATCATGCGGCGATCGCGGCGGGCGTGCGGTACTGGTGCGAGCAAGCCGACCCGCCCATCGGCCTCATCGACGCCGGTGACCGGCTCGCCGAGGTGTGGACCGGTCCGGGCGCCGAGGCCGACGTGGTGATCTTCGACCTGGAACTGGTGCCCCGCAAACCGGACTTCGGCGAGCTCCGCCGCCTGGTCGACAGCGGACGACGCGTGGTCGTGTACTCCCAGCACGCCGACAACGCCACCGCGATCAAGTGCATCGACCTCGGCGCGCTCGCGTACCTGACCAAGCGCGAAGGGCCGGAGCACCTCGTGCCCGCCATCAGGGCCGCGGCCGAGGGCCGGGCGTACACCGCGCCGTCGCTGTCCGGCGCGCTCCTCGCCGACGACACCCCGGACCGGCCGCGCCTGTCCCCACGGGAGACCGAGGTCTTGCGAGCATGGTTCGCCTCCTCTTCCAAGGAACTCGTCGCCGCGAAACTCCACATCACCGTCAAGACCGTCGACACCCACGTCGCCCGGGTGCGGGTGAAGTACGCCAACGTCGGGCGGGCCGCCCGCACCAAGAGCGAACTGGTCACCCGAGCGATCGACGACGGTGTCATCACGCTGGCCGAACTCAACGAGGCCTCGCTGTAAGGCCTCACCGGACATCACGGACACCGCCGACACCGCAGCCGCTCAGTCGTCGCCCCGCCCGGGCCGCCAACGATCAGCTGAGCTGACGGCCGCCGCTGCCGACCACAGCCACATGACGATTCCGGCGACGAGCGCCGCCGTGCAGCAGATCGCGATGAAAGCCGGCGTGATGAGGTTCAGGTCGGTCGTGGCCATGGGGCGCACCATGAAATACCCGACCGAGAGGCCGCCCGCGACCGCTGCTGTCAACGGCAGCAGTGAGACGAGCGCTGAAGCGCGCCAGTAGATCCGGCGGTTTCCGGTGAGGACGCTCACGGGCGCGATCGCCCTGCCGAAACGGAGGAATTCCCCGGCGAGCCCCAGCCCGGTGGCGAGGATGAGGACGGCGAGTCCGAATCCGCCGATCAAGGCGATCCAACCCGACTGCTCCAACGGCGGCACGGCCCCGATGTACCAGGATTCTCCCGGCACACTGGTCGCCACACCGTACGGGAAGGCGACCCCGGCGTTGTTCAGGACGCCCGCCGCGATGTCGTCACCGTTGGTGGTGAAGGCCAGCAAGGAGACAGACCCTTCCACCAGGGTTGACGACGGGGTTCCCGAGGCCACGGTCAGCACTGGTTCCCTCCCACTGCCGGTCGAGCGCAACCACGCGGCGAGCGCACTGTGCGCGGGGTCGTCCTGCTCTGCCTGCGGCTCCGTGGAGCACGGCAACGTCAGCGATGCCAGAGCCGAGCAGGTGCCGGTCACGCGGATGTGCGTGATGGGAAATCCGGGGTCGCCGCTTTCGGTGGTCGATTGGGTGAAGGCGACCACCTCGATGCCGTTGGGGACGGCCGCTACGAATTCGTCCACTTCAGCAGGGGTGGCCTGACCGCGGGGATGCACTTCCACCAACGAGTAGCCGTGCTCTTCCATGAACGCGTTGGCGTCCCCGGCATTGCCGGCGAAGTTGCTCTGCATGGTGAGGGCGAACAACAAGAAGAGGATGCAGGCGCACACCCCGAACACCTGCCGGGCAACCGCCTCGGGGCGGTGCGCCATCCGGCGTCCGGATGTGAGCAGTGCCGGCCGTCCGCGGAGGTGTCCCGACCGGGCCAACGCGCGCCCCAACGCCCCGACGCCGACGCCGATCGCGGTGGGCATGGTCAAGACGGTGCCGAGCAGACCCGCGTAGCCGGTGAGCACGTGCATGGGCTGCTGAGGGGAGAACAGAGACGGCCCCCAGACGGTGAGGAGGACGAAGCACGGGAACAGGCGGACCCGCATCGTGCGCGTGCGTCCGGCGAGTTCCCGCAGCGGTCGGTTGCCGCTGAGGCCGAATTCGCTGATCGCGCTCTGCAGGACTGCTGCGCACAGCACGAACGCGGCGGCTGCTACCGAGCAGAGCCCGAACGCCCACCACTGGCTGCGAATGTCCGCCGTGGGGACGATGTAGTCCACGATCGGCAAGCGCCGGTCGGCGATGGCGAACCAACCGATCACGGCGAGTGCCCCGAGTGCTCCCAGTAAGACCGGTCCCCACGCCTCACCGACGGCGATCCACAGGCGGTGTGGGACACGACCGCCCAGGGCCGTGATCAGAGCGTCGCGTCGGTCCCGGGAGTGTGAAGCGACTCTGGAAGCCACCAGGGCCAGCAGCAGGGAAGGGACCACGCCCAATACGACGAGCAGTGCCACCAAGGTGCCGTCGAAGAAGTCCTGGTCCGCCAGCAGCCAATGGACGTTCTGGCCGGGCACCGCGGGACCGGGGGCGCCGAAACCGGAGACCGCGACGATGCCGTTGTTCTCGGTGGGGACGAGGTCTTGTGCCGGTCGGACGTAGGCGAGCAGCTCCGTCGCATCGGCCAGGCCGGCTTCGCCGATCGTGCCGACGATGTCGCCGTAGCGTCCGGATATCCCCTGTCCGGTTCCTTCCCGAAGCAGTTCGGGTGAGACCACGGCGGTGCCCCGCTCCGGCCATTGGCCGAGTCCGGGAGGAAGGGGAGCCTCGTCACCGACTGGCGAGACGAAGACGACGATGTACTGCCGGCCTTCTTGGAGGTGGTCGATCGCCAACTTGACCAGCGCCGTCGATTCCGGAGGAGTCGACGGTCCGGCCGGTACCAGGTGGCCGTCGGACATACGACCCGCTCTGGACGTCTCGACCGCGAGTGCCGCGATCACCGCGGCCACTGCCAAGGCCAGCGAAAGGCTCGCCAGAGCGAGAGCGAAGAATCGGATGCCGCCGGACTCGGACCTGGTTCCGGCCGCGCGGCCTATCCCCAGCAGCCGGGAGCGCAGTTGTCGACTCACCGCCTACCCCCGGAACCAGCCCATGGCACCAGGTCGCGGCCGCTGACGGTGAGCACGTGGTCGGCGCGTCGGGCCACCGCCCCGTCGTGAGTGACGACCAGCAGGCCGCAGCCGTAGCGCTCCGGTAGTTCGAACAGCATGTCGGCGACCAGATCGCGGTTCTTCTCGTCAAGCGATCCCGTCGGCTCGTCGGCCAACAGCAACCGCGGACGATTGATCAGCGCCCGCGCTACCGCGGTGCGCTGGCGCTCGCCGCCGGAGAGCGTGCTGACCGAGGTGGACTGTGGAACGCCGAGTTCGCCGAGCAGCCGGGTCACCTCCGTGTCGAGCTCGGGTCCGGACCGGTCGGCGAGCAGCGCGGCGAGAGCCACGTTCTCCGCGGGGCTGAGTTCCGGGAGCAGTTCGGCGAACTGGAAGACCATTCCGACCGATTCGGCCCGCAGCTTGGCGAGGTCTCTCCTGCCGAGTGCGGTGATGTCCCGACCGTCGACTTCGATGGTTCCGGACTGAGGCTTGATCAGGCCGAGCGCCAGGGACAACAGGCTGCTCTTGCCCGTTCCGCTCGGCCCCACGACAGCGATGGATTCGCCGGGTCGCAGCGTCAGGCTCAAGTCCTCGAAGAGCTGCCGGTCGCCGACGCGGTAGCCGATCCCGTCGACCCGGAGCGCGTGGTGCGTGTTCACGTCGATCCCCTGCCTCACACCCGGGGCGGTCCCGCCTCTGCGGTGGATCACAGAGGCGGGGCCGCGGTCGCCGCGGTTGGTTACCACTCGTTCCAGCCGCCGCAGTTGTCCTTGGCTGCCGTGACGTCGCGGCACGCCTGGACGCTCGTGATGGCGTTGCCGATGTCACCCGACACGGTCGTGGTGCAGCCGGAGTTGTTGTTCTTCCGCTGGACGCCTGTGTGGTTCTTCTCGATGAAGTTGCCGTAGGCGCCCTCGGAGTCGCACAGGGTGTCCTTGACGGTCCAGGCGCCGGTGCTGTTGCCGGTCGCCGTCGAGCCGGTGGTGTCGGAGCCGTACGCGAACGCCGGGGATGCGCCCCCCAGTGCGGTGAAGCCGGCAACCGCCGCAATGGCGACGCGCAGCCGCAAAGTGTGCTTCATGAATCACCTTTCCTCTTGAGGGCTCCGTGTGCTGGAGGCCTGGGCGGGGCAGGAGGTGGGGTGTTCGAAGCGCTCTCCTGCCCTCGCCGCTCAAGAGTCCGGCTCGCGCTTTCGGCGCGCTGTCATCACGATGAAAGCGGTATCCGGAGAGTGCCCCCACCTGGTGGGTCGAGGTGGTCGAGCCTCCTCGGTCCGTGGGCCGCGGCTCCTGCGATGTCCGGTGAACACCTGACAAGCCCGGCCGGGCCGCGATGTCACGATGCGGTCCAGTCGGCTCGACCGGGATCGTGGCGGCGCTTTCTCCCGACTTCCTGCGGGGGAGCGCCGGCTCGCGAGACTGGGGTGGTTGGTCGAAGGCGTCGGGGGGACGTATGGAGTTTCGGGTGTTGGGGCCGGTGGAGGTCCGGTGCGGCGGCCGGGTCGAGGTGCTGTCCGGGCGGCTGCAGCGAACGCTGTTCGGTGTGCTGTTGGCGCGGGTCAACCAGCCGGTGCCGGTGGACGTGCTGACGGACACGCTGTGGGGTGACCGGCCGGACCCGCGTGTCGGCCAGAAGCTGCAGGTTCACGTGCATCGGCTGCGCAGTGTGCTCGACGAGCCGGATCGGCTGTCGTTCGGCGCCACGGGTTATCTGCTGCGGGTGCGGTCGGACGAGGTCGACGCGGAACAGTTCGACGTGCTCGTCAAGGTGGGTACCGAGGCCGCGAAGCGGGAGCCGCAGCGTGCGATCGAGTCGCTGCGCGCCGCGCTCGCGTTGTGGCGCGGCACCCCGTTCGCGGACGCGGAGACGCCGGTGCTCACCGACTGGGGACGGCGGCTCGCCGAACGCCGACTGGTCGCGGCCGAGTCGCTCTACGAGGCCGAGCTGGCGTGCGGCCTGCACGAGGCGGTCATCGGTGAGCTCGCCGACCTGGTGCGGGAGCACCCGTTGCGGGAACGGCTGCACGGGCTGCTGATGACCGCGCTGTACCGCGCCGGACGCCGATCGGAGGCGTTGGAGGTCTATCGGGCGGCACGGCACGCGCTCGTCTCCGAGCTGGGGGTGGAACCGGGAGCGGAGCTGCGTGAGCTGCAACGTCGCATCCTCGCCGGCGACCTCCCCGAGCGGACCCCGGACCGCCGGGCACTTCGGGAGGTTCCCGCCCAGCTCCCGGTGGACGTGCGGGGGTTCGTCGGCCGGGAGACCGAACTCGCGGAACTGGACGGGTTGCTGTCCGCCGAGGCGCCGGTGGTGATCTCGGCGGTGGCCGGCACCGCGGGCGTGGGCAAGACGGCACTCGCCGTGCGGTGGGCGCACCGGGTCCGCGACCGGTTCCCGGACGGGCAGCTCTACGTGGACCTCCGCGGCTACGGTCCCGACGAACCGGTGTCGCCCGCCGACGCGGTGGCCGGCTTCCTGCGCGCGCTCGGCCTGGACGGCGCGGCGATTCCCGAGGACCTCGAAGAACGCGCGGCACGCTTCCGCACCCTCGTGGACCGGCGGAGGATGCTGATCCTGCTGGACAACGCCCGCACCGTCGAGCAGGTGCGCCCGCTGCTGCCGGCCGGCTCGTCCTGTCGCACGCTGGTGACCAGCCGGGACTCGTTGGCGGGGCTCGTCGCACGCTATGGCGCGCACCGGATCAGCCTGGACCGGCTGTCCTCGGCCGACGCGGTCGACCTGTTGCGCGAACTGCTCGGTGCGCGCGCCGACGTCGAACCGGCGGCCGTCGACGCGCTGGTCGAGCGGTGCGCGCGGTTGCCGTTGGCGCTGCGGATCGCGGCCGAGATAGTCCGATCGCGGCCGGGACGTGCCATCGGCGAGTTGGCGGACGAACTCGCCGACCAGCAGGACGCGCTGGACCTGCTGGCCGCGGACGACGACCCGCACACCGCGGTCCGGGCGGTGTTCTCCTGGTCGTACCGGCGGCTCGACCCCGCCGTGGCCAGGCTCTTCCGGCTGCTCGGCCTGCACCACGGGCACGACGTGGACGTCCACGCGATGGCGGCCATGGCCGGGACCGGGCTGCGGGAGACCCGCCGGGCGCTCGACGTGCTGGTGCGCGCCCACCTCGTCGACGGCACCTCAGGCGGGCGGTACCAGCCGCACGACCTGCTGCGCGCCTACGCCGCCGAGCTGGCCGGCACCACCGACGACACAGCCGCGCCGCTGGCCCGGCTGTGCGACTACTACCTCGCCACCGCGTCCGCCGCGATGGACGTCATCGCCCCGCACGAGGCCGATCGCCGACCGAAGGTCGCCGCGCCGGACGCCGAGTCACCGGTGTTCGACAGCTACGACTCGGCGTTCGGCTGGTTGGACGGCGAGCACGTCAACCTCCTCGCCACCACTCAGCACGGCGGTCCCGAGTACGTCGTCAAGATGTCGGACACGGTGTGGCGCTACCTCGTCATCGGCGGGTACCACGACGACGCCGTCGCGCTGCACACTCACGCACTGCACGCCGCCCAGGCTCTCGGCGATGTCGCCGCGGAGGCCAACGCGCGAAGGGTGCTCGGCGCCGCGGCGCTCCGGGTGGGTTTCGTCGCGCAGGCCATCGACCACCTGGAGCGGGCGCTGGCCCTGTACCGGCAGGTCGGCGACCGGTCGCTGCAGGCCGCCACGTTGAACAACATCGGCGTGGTGAACTGGCGGCGAGGGGACCTGGCCGCAGCGGCGGACTGCTTCCGCCACGCGCTGGCCCTGTACCAGGAGTTCGGCGACCAACGCATGCGTGCGCCGGCCACCAACAACCTCGCCCGGGTCCTGTACATCCTGGGCCGGTACGCCGAAGCGTTCGAACTGTTCGAGCAGGCCCTGGTCATCGCGCGGGACAACGAGAACCGCACCAGCGAGGCGAACGCGTTGTGCGGTTTGGCGGAGGTCAGCGCCGAGCACCTGCGGCAGGAACAGGCACTGGACTACGCACGTCTTGCCCTGACCATCGCGCGGCAGACCGGTCACCGCACGCTTGAGGGCACCGCCATCCGCATGCTCGGTGTCGCGTACCGCCAGTCCGGGGAGCACGAGTCGGCAGTCCGCCATCTCGACACGGCGTTGCAAATCGCGCGCGCCGTCGGCGACACCGAGCAGCTCGTGGCGGCGCTGAACGCACTGGCCGCCGCGCACGCGTCCGCGGGAAACCGGGCCGAAGCGCTCCACCTCTATCACGAGGCGCTGACCACTGAGAACGGGCGCGGGAACGTCGATGAGCGCGCGCACGCGCACGCGGGCATCGGCGACGTCCACGCCGCACTCGGCGAACGCGAACCGGCCGGTGAGCACTGGCAGCGGGCTCTGGTGCTCTACCGCCGGCTCGGCATGCCACAGGTCGACGCCGTGGCGGCCAGGCTCGACCGGCTGGAACGCCGGGCACCGAGGTGTTCACCGGCACCGGACAACTCGACACGGACTCCGGCAGGGTCGACATCCGCTGACCCGTCGGAAAAGAGGGATGCCTGCGAGGTCGACTTCCAGGCGACCGAGCCCCGCCGTCTGCGGAGCAGCGGCCATCAAATACAGTCGCCGGCGCGGTCCAGGCGGACCGGATGAAGTGGAGGTTCACCGTGCGGGTGGAGATCTGGTCCGACATCCTCTGCCCCTGGTGCGGCCTGGGCAACCACCGCCTCGACCGGGCCGTGGAGCAGTTCGAGCACGGCGACGACGTCGAGGTGGTCCACCGCTCGTTCCCGCTGGACCCCACGCTGCCCAGCGGGCCCGCGATGACCGCGCGGCAGATGTTGAAGACCAAGCACGGCATGGACGACGCCCAGGTCGACGCGGCGACGGGTCGGGTGCGGCAGTTGGCCGAGATCGACGGGCTGACGCCGTACATCGTGGCGGACAACACGGTCGGGAACACCGCGTTGGCGCACGAGTTCCTGGCCTACGCCACCGAGCAGGGCAAGCACACGGAGGCGTGGCACCGGATGTTCCGCGCGTACTTCGGCGCGGCCCACCCGATCTTCGAGATCGACGGGCTGCTCGACCTGGCCGCCGAACTGGGCTTGGACCGCGACGAGACCCGGCAGGCGCTCGAAGACCGCCGGTTCCGGGAGCAGGTCGAGGACGAGACGCGCCAGGCTCAGCGCCTCGGCGCCCGCGGGGTGCCGTTCATCGTGGTCGACGGCCAGTACGCCGTCTCGGGCGCCCAGGAGACCGAAACCCTGCTGGACGTGCTGCGGCAGGTGTGGGCCAAGACGCACCCACCCCTGCCGTCCAACGCCTGACCGGCCTGGTCAGCGCAGGTAGCCGAGCACCGGCAGGTTCCGTTCGCGCATGCCCTGGAGCACCAGCGCGGACATCTCGAACGCGCCGGCCATCGAGAAGTGCGTGTTGTCGGTGACGCCGTCGTTCGCCGCGGTCAGGAAGAGGCGTTGCGACGCGGTCGGGCCGAGGTTCTCGACCAGGGCCTTGCTCTTGGCCGTGAGGTCGATCAACGGCACGCGGCGGCTCGTCGCCAGGCTCCGCATCCGCGCGGGCAGGTCCACGCCGACGCTGTTGACGTGCAGGGCGGTGGGTGTCAGCAGGCCGTTGCCGTCGAACAGCCTGCGGACCGGCGGGGTGACCAGGACCGGTGTGCCGCCGCGTGCCCGCACACCGTCCACCAGGGTGGTGAGGTTGGCGGTGAACGTCTCGGCGGTGGTGGTCTTGTCGTTGTGCCCGAACTGGATCAGCACCACGTCACCGCGCTTGATCAGCGGGCGCATGGTCGGGAACAGGGCGCTGTGGGACAGGAAGCTGCCCGCGCTCTCACCGGAGTCGCCGTAGTTCGCGACCGACAGCCCTTCCCGGAAGTACCGGGGCAGCGCCTGACCCCAGCCCGAGTACGGGGCGACGGGCTGGTCGCACACCGTGGAGTCACCCGCCAGGTACAGCACGGCCGGTGCGGCGGCCCGTGCGATGCCGATCCCGTTGAGCCGAGGTGCGGAGCCGGTGAACACCAGGTCGAGGCCGGGCGTGCCGGTGCCGCCCTGGCCGGTGGGCTGACCCTCCGGCTCGCGGACGTTCACGGTGAAACTGCGCCGCGTGAGCTGACCGGCGGCCGTGGTGACCGGGGCCAGCAGCACGCGCCGGGCCTCACCCTGCACCTCGGTGACACCGGCCGTGGTGGCGTCACCGAGCACCACGGTGACCTCGTAGTGGCCGGGCGCGAGGTCGTAGTGGCAGGTGATGGGCGCGGTGCCCGTGCACTTGGCACGCAACGCCGGATCGGGTACCGCCGCCGCGCCCGCCCCTGCCCAAGCTGTGCCGATCCACGCTGGGGAAGCCATCACCCCTGCCGCCACGGCGATCGCGGCGCAGGTTCGCACTAGCCGACGCATGGTGTCTCCTGTCAGGCGCTGACGGGCATTCATCCGCTGAACCGGAAGTGCACAGTGCGGCCGTACTCGCCGGTGGCCACGTTCTTCCGGCCCTCCGGTCCCAACGTCTCGGCGGCGTGGAACTTGTTGCCCATGGCCGGAATCCCGTCCAGCAGCGAGATGCCGCCCGTCGGGAACGGGGCCGTGGCGAATCGCGGGTCCTCGCCGACGTCCGGGGTGAACAGGCGCAGGAAGAGGTTCTCCTGTTCTGAGACCAGGGTGATCGTGCCCTCGGTCGTGCGCAGCGCCGCCCAGTAGGTGTTGGCGTGGTAGCCCTTGAACTCGGGGTACTCCCAGCCGGTCGCACCGGTGGCGGTGGTGTTGCGCTCCTTGGACCACACGCCGTGCCGCACGCCCCGCAGCCGGTTCTTCCAGACCCGGTACGGCCCGTCGCCCAGCCAGGTCAGGCCGAGCGCCTTGTCCTCCGGGTAGTCCAGGCTGACGCCGAGGAAGTCGTGTTCACCCGTGCGGTGGTAGCGGTAGTCGAGGCGCAGCCACCCGTTCGGGTCCAGACGCCACCGGACCGAGTCGAGATCGCCGCTGTACGTGGCCTGCACGACGTGCGACCGGCCGTCACGGGCGTGGGTGAGGCCGGTCAACCGGGCCTCGCCCGCAGCCGGAGCCGGACCGTTGGTGAGCGACATGGCGGTCCCATGCACAGTGACGCGGGCCAGCCTGCCGGTGGTCTTGTCGATGGTGATCGCGGTGCCGCGCGCGGACATGGTCACGCTGCCCGCGTCCTCCGCGACCTGGACGGCGCCGGACGTGGGCGTCACCAGGCGTTTGGCGAAGTCGGCCGCCTTCTTGATCCGCCAGACCCAGGTCCAGAGCGCCTTGCCGTCGGGGTCGTTCGCGGTGACCCGCAGCGCGTCGGCGTTGCGCCAGCCGCTCGGCAGTCCGAGCGCGACCTTGCCCGTGCCGCCGGGCGCGAGGTCCGGACCGGCCACGTCACCGTGCTTGATCACCGTCGGATCGGTGCTCGTGGCGCCGGGGGAGGGGTGCTTGACCAGTTGCCACGTGAAGCGGCAGCCGCGCAGGTTGGTGAAGTCGTACCGGTTGACCACGCCGACCGTGCCGTCGAAGTCCGTCGGGAACGCGGTGGCGTAGTAGTCGGGGTCGGCCAGCTGGACCGGTGACCAGATGTCCCGGATCGTGTAGAAGCTGGCTTCCTTCTCCCGGAACGGGCCGAGGACGCCGTCCGGCGCGTTGTTGCCGGTGGTGTCGATGGCGCCGCCCCGGTCGTCCCGGACGAGCCCTTCGTCCACGAACGCCCAGATGAACCCGCCCGCCCGACGCGGTCCGGAGCCCATCAGGTTCCAGTAGTCGTTCAGGCCCGCGCCCCCGCCGCCGTCGTAGAGGGCGTGCAGGAACTCGGTGGACATGAAGATGTTCGACGCTTCGAGGATGGCCCGAGTGCTGTCGTAGTTCTCGTAGTGGTCGGTGTTGATGCCGCCGAAGGTGTCCCACGGGTGGATCACCGGACGTCGTTGGACGTCGTAGCGGGCGTAGTCGTCGTCCAGGGCGGTGTTCCAGCCGCCTTCGTTGCCGTTGGCCCACATCAGGATCGACGGGTGGTTGACGTCGCGCGTCACCATCGACGCCAGCAGCGGCGCCCCGACGCCCTCATCGTACTTCTTCTGCCAGCCGCCCAGCTCGTCGATGACGTAGAGGCCGAGTTCGTCGCACAGGTCGAGGAAGAACGTGTCCGGCGGGTAATGGGACATCCGGACGGCGTTGTTGTTCATCTCCTTCATCAGGAGGATGTCCATCCGGGCCAGACGCGGGCTCGACGCTCGCCCGAGAGTGGGCCAGAACGTGTGTCGGTTCGTCCCTTTGAGGATCACCTTCACACCATTGACGTAGACACCGTCACCCGCGCGTACCTCGATCGTGCGAAAGCCGAACCGTTCGGTGACGGCGTGCAGCGGTGTGCCGGAGGCGTCGGTGAGCTGAACGTCCACCCGGTACAGGTGTGGCGTCTCCGCTGTCCACGTCCGCGGGGAGGCCACGGACGTGGACAGCGTCGCCACCGACGTGCCGGGCGCGACCGGTGATGAGAACGGGGCCCCCACATTGGTGCCGTCGAGACGCTTGAGCTGCCCGACCACCCGGCCTGCCGCCGTGACGCCGTCGAGGTGCACGTCCGCCCGGAACGAGCCGTCGGCCTCGGCATCGATCGCGATCCGGTCGATCCGGGCGGCGGGGAACGCCTGGATCGACACGGGTCGGTAGATGCCGCTGAAGTTCCAGTAGTCGCCCCGGCGCTCGGCGTTGTTGACCGAGTCGTCGGTGGAGTCCCGGCTGACGGTGACCTCCAGCAGGTTCTCCTGCCCCAGCCGCAGCAACGACGTGATGTCGTACCGGAAGCGGTAGAACCCGCCCTGGTGGATCGGACCGGCGAGGGTGCCGTTGACGCGCACCTCGGTGTCGGTCATCGAGCCTTCGAAGACCACGAAGACGCGCTTGCCGGTCCACGTCGCCGGTGCGGTGAAGCCGCGCCGGTACAGGCCCTTCTCCGCGGGCCGGAGGTTCCATCCCCACTGGTAGGTGCCGAAACCGTGGCACTCCCAGTTCGACGGCGTCGGAATCGTGCTCCACACGCCGCTGTTGCGCCCTTCGGTGACCTGGAAGTCCCAGTCCACCGTGTGGTCCGCGTCGGTGCCGGTCAGCACCACCACTTCGGTGCCGGGACCCGCCGGCGCCGCGTTCGCCGCCGTGACGCCGATCGTCGACAACCCGGCCACCCCCAATCCTGCCGCGCCCAACTCCAGGAAGTTGCGCCGGTTGAGCTCCAAGTGGACCTCCTAGCCGGTGGGCGGCTCGGTGGTGAGGCCTCCGCACGCCCGGGTCATCCGATGTCTGGGCTGCGCCCTTATTGGAACGTAACGCAGTGGTCAAGAGAACAGGTTGGTGTGACACGACTTCACGTCTCAGATGGATGGCGGTGTGAACGGCGGAACGCCTGTCATCCGATGTCCGGGTTCGATTCTCGGTCGAGCATCCTCCGAGAAGACTTCCCCCAGTCCGCGGGAACGATGGTCGGTGCCGGTCACGCCGTGACCCGCACGAGGCGATGGCCATCGTCGAAAGCGAGAAGCGATGACCACCACATCGCCAGTCGCCAAGAGGCCGCCCACCCCGCCGCGTCGCCGAAGTCCGCACGCGGCGAGAAGTCCGAGGTGGCCGGCGGTGCCTAGCGTGGGCGGATGAAGGTCCACGACATGATCGTCGGCGAACGGCTGCGGATGGCGGACCTCCTCGACGGCTTGGACGCGCGGCAACTGGCCACACCCAGCCTGTCCGAGGGGTGGACCGTGCACGACGTCGGCGCCCACCTGATCACCTACCTCAGGTTCGGCCGGTTGAAGCTGTACTGGGGCATCGGCACCATGGCGGCCGACTTCGACCGGTTGAACCGGGTGCTGACCGCACACGCCGCCCGGATGCCCACTTCGGACGTCACCGACCGGATGCGGCGGTGGGCGAAGTCGAAGGTCAGCATCCCGCGGTCCGGCTACGACCCGGTGTTGGCCGACATCCTGCTGCACGACTACGACGTGCGCGTGCCGCTCGGGATCGAGCGGGCCATGCCGGAGGACCGGCTGTGGGTCGCGTTCCAGCACCTCGCCGCCAAGCCGTCACCCGGCTACGCGATGGGTGGGCGGCTGGCGAACCTGCGGCTGGAGGCGGTCGACACGGGCTGGTCGCACGGCACCGGACCGGTGGTGCGCGGCGCCGCCGAGCCGCTGGTGTTGGCGATGAGCGGTCGAGCCGCGGGGTTCGCCGAGTTGGACGGCGACGGCCTGTCCGTGCTGCGGCAACGTGTCGCCGCACCGCCGCCGCGCGGCCCGGCGCAACGCCTCAAGACGGTGATCAACGTGCTGGTGGACCCGCCGCCGCCGGACCGCCGGTCGCGGTCGGCCGCCGGCGGTTCGTGAACCACCCGCCCTGTCGCCGAGCTCCGATCGCCGGAATTGACAGCACGGCGATCGGGCTCGTAAGTTGACGGAAAGCGCTTTCCCGATTCAACAAAATTAAACATCGCGCGCCCGTTCGACGCTTCCGGTCGACGGGCGCTTCGCGGTGTCCGTCGTGGCATGTTCTGCCTGCTCATCGTCTGCTTGGCGACGATCTGTGACCGGTCCGGAAACCCGAATGCACCTTGACGGGCCGCTGACTTCTGATCAATCTTGTGTGGTTCTGGTTGAACATGGAGGTTCAGCATGCCGCCCCTGCGCGCTCTAGCGACGGTGTTGTTCGTTCTGAGTGCTTCGGTCGTCAGTGTCGGTACCGGCGCGGCTTCGGCCGCCGCACCACCAGGCGATCTCTACTCCTACCTCGAAGATCCGGGCAAAGTCGCCGAAGGCCAAGAGCCGGCGCACGCCTACCTCCGCCCGTACGCCGACGTCGACTCGGCGGTCCGCCGCGACGAGCGCTCCCCGTACACGCAGTCGTTGGACGGCAAGTGGCGGATCGCGATGGCCAAGCGGCCGGAGGAGGTCCCCGCGGACTTCCACGCCGACGGCTACGACACGTCGTCGTGGCGTGAGGTCTCGGTGCCGCACACCTGGCAGACCGACGGCCTGGACCACCCGATCTTCCGCAACATCGCCACCGAGATCCAGCCGGACGACCCGCCCCGCGTGCCGCGCGACGTCAACCCGACCGGCGCCTACACGCGGGACTTCGACCTGCCCGCCGACTGGACGAAGCGCAGCACGTTCCTCCGCTTCGAAGGCGTCACCTCCGGCTACTTCGTCTGGGTCAACGGTGAGTACATCGGCTACGACCAGGGCGGCTACACCCCGGCCGAGTTCGACATCTCGGCGGCCCTGCGGCCCGGCAGGAACCGCGTCGCCGTGCAGGTGCACCGCTGGAGCGCGGGCGCGTACCTGGAGGACGTCGACCAGTACCGGTACTCGGGCATCTTCCGCTCGGTCCGCCTGCACTCGACGCCCGCGACCTACGTCAGCGACGTGACGCTGCGGACCGACCTCGACGCCACCTACACCGACGCGACGCTCTCCGCCGCCGTCGAGGTGGGCCACAAGAGCGGCGGCACGACCGGCACGCACCGCGTCACCGCCAGCCTGCGCAACGCGCGCGGCACGCAGATCGGGACGGTCACCCAGGACGTCGAGGTGACCGACCAGGGCGGCCAGGTCCAGCTGACCCTGCCGGTGCGCAACCCGGCGAAGTGGACCGACGAGACCCCGAACCTGCACACGGTCGTGTTCACCCTGACCGGACCCGACGGCCGCACCACCCACATCACCAGCGAGACCACCGGTTTCCGCGAGATCGAGATCCGCGACAAGCAGCTGCTGATCAACGGCAAGCGCACCCTGTTCAAGGGCGTCAACCGCGCGGAGACCGACCCCGACCACGGCCGGCACGTGCCGCGGGAGGCGCAGGAACGCGACGTGGCGCTGATGGAGCAGCTCAACGTCAACGCCGTACGCACCTCGCACTACCCGTCCGACCCGTACTTCTACGAGCTGGCCGACCGGCACGGCCTGTGGATCGCCGACGAGGTCGACATCGAGACCCACAACCACGAGAACTGCAACAACTGGTGCCAGGCCAACCAGCCGGAGTGGAAGCCCGCGTTCATGGACCGCCTCATCGGCATGGTCGAGCGGGACAAGAACCACCCGAGCGTGTTCATGTGGGACACCGGCAACGAGGCCGGCCTCGGCGCGCACCACTACGCGATGGCGGACTGGCTGGTCGCGAACGAGCCGACCCGGCCGAAGTACCACCAGTCCAACAACCCCGACGGCGACGCGCCGTTCGCCGACGTGTGGGGCCCGCGGTACCCGTCGCCGGAGAAGTTCGAGCAGCAGGCGAAGAACACCACGAAACCGTTGATCTTCGGCGAGTACGCGCACGCGATGGGCAACAGCCTGGGCAACTTCCGCGAGTTCTGGGACACCATCCGGGCGAACCCGGCCACCCAGGGCGGTTTCATCTGGGACTGGGCCGAGGCGAGCATCCGGCAGAAGGTGCGCATCCTGCCCGACTCGTCCGGCAACAACATCTCCGCGCACCTGTCGGGCGCGCCGGAGCTGGTCGACGGCCACCGAGGCAAGGCGCTGTTCATGTCCGGCCTGGACGACTTCGTCGAGGTCTACCGGGATCGGAAGCTCGACATCACCGGCAAGACGTTGACGCTGGACGCGTGGGTCAAGCCCGCGAAGTGGAGCGGTGACTTCCGCATCGTCGGCAAGGGCGACCACCAGTACGCGATGAAGATGAAGACCGAGACGCAGCTGGAGTTCTTCATCCACAGCGGCACCTGGCAAGCGGTGCAGGCCACCGTGCCCAGCGATTTCTACGGCAACTGGCACCGGGTCAGCGGCACCTACGACGGCACCGCGCTGCGGCTCTACATCGACGGCCGCGAGGTCGCGAGCAAGCCGTTCACCGGCGCGATCGACTCGTCCTCGGCCGAGGTGAACATCGGGCGCGACTTCGAGACGTCGTGGAGCGACCCGAGCCGGGTCGGCCGGATGGCGCACGGCGCGGTGGACGATGTCCGCATCTACGACCGCACCCTCACCCCGGCCGAGCTGAACGCGGCCGAGCCGGTGGGCGGCGCGGTGCTGGCGCTGGACTTCGACCGCGTCGAGGAACGAGGCACGCACCTGTCCTACGGCTCCAGCCTGTCCGGCTTGGACGGTCTGATCAGCCCCGACCGCGACGCCCAGCCGGAGACCGCCCAGATGGCTTGGGCGCACCAGCCGCTGCGGTTCACCTACGCCGATGGCGTGCTGTCGGTGCTCAACGAACGGCAGTTCAGCGGCACCGACGGGCTCAGGCTGCGGTGGAAGATCACCGAAGGCTCTCGGGTCGTGACGCGTGGGGAGCAGCCGTTGCGGGTGGCGGCGAACTCGACCGGCACGATCCCGGTGCCGGTGCCCGCGAACCCGGCCGACCGCGAGCGGTTCCTCACCGTCGAGGCGGTCACCACGTGGGGTCAGCCGATGCTGCCCGCGTGGCACGTGCTGGCGCACGACCAGTTCTCCCTGGGCGGCACGAAGGTGCCCGGTCTGGACCGGGCTCCCAAGGGCGGCAGCGCCGCCATCTCATCGGACACCGATGCCGCCGTCACCGCGGAGGCCGAGGGCGTCAGCTACACGGTGGACAAGAAGACCGGCACGCTGTCGTCGGTCAAGGTCCGCGACCGGGAGTTGCTGAGCAGCGGGCCGAAGCTCGACGCGTGGCGTGCGCCGATCAGCAACGAGACCTTCAAGTGGGGCCGCGCGGAAGGTGAGGACTGGCGTCGCGTCGGGTTGGACCGGCTCGCCACCACCGTCACCGACGTCCGCGTCGAACCGGCCGACGCCGGCGTGCGCGTCGTCGTGGACAGCCGGGTGGCCGCGCCGGACGTCACGACCGCGTGGTTCGACCAGACGATGACCTACACGGTCGAACGCGGCGGCGTGCTGCGGCTCGGGCACAAGGTCACCCCGCAGGGCGCCATGCGGACGTTGCCGTACCTGCCGCGCATCGGCGTCTCGCTGGCCCTGCCGGACAGCTACGACCGGTTCGCCTGGTACGGCCGCGAGGCGGAGAGCTACGTGGACCGCAAGGACGGCACGCCGATCGGCGTCCACTCGTCCACAGTGGACGAGCAGTACGTGGACTACTACCGGCCGCAGGACTACGGCAACCACACCGACAGCCGGTGGGCACTGCTCACCGACGGCCGCACCGGTGGCCTGCTGGTGGCGGGTGCGAAGGACGTCAGCGTGACGCCGTACGACGACCTCGACCGGGCCGCGTACCCGTTCCAACTCCAGCGCAACAACGGCTGGATCACCCTGCACGCCAGCCACGCCGTCACCGGTGTCGGCGACACCCCCAACCCGGTGCGGCAACGCAGCCAGGTCCGACCGGACACCACCTACGAGTACACGCTGTCCCTGCGCCCGTTGACCGCCCAGGAAGCCCGCTCGGGCATGCCCGCGGGCGGATGATCCCCGGCTGACACGGCAGAGGCCGGGTTCGCGGGACTTCACCGTCCCGCCGACCCGGCCTTTGTCCGTCATGTGCCGCCGCGTGCTCCGCGGGTCCCGCTACCAAGATCGTTTGATCGCGAGCCGACAACCGCCGCAACCGTTACTGTGTGTGCCTGAATGGGTGGACACCGGTGACGGTGTCGGGAGGTGGTCCGCGGTGCGGTTGCCGTTCGGCGTGCACTCGACCGTGCGTGCGGAATTCGAAAACCGCTGGTCGCGGGTGCGGCGGTTGATACTGCTCGGCTTTCTCGGGCCACCGCCGGTGAGCCTGGCCGTCGCCCTCGTCGCCCTCGTCACCGGGTGGTCGGGCGTGGTCGTGCTCGGGTTGATCATCCTGGTGATCGGCGTCGCGGTGCCGGTGTGGTTCGTGTTCCGCCGGGTCTACCTGCACCGGACCGGGTGGTGGATCGGGCTGGTCGCCTACAGCGGGACGGCGCAGGCCCTCGGCATCTGGTTGCTCACCCTGAACCCCCTGTTCGTGCTGCCCACGGTGGCCGCCGCCGCGGGCGCGGTGCGGCTCGTGGTCAAGGCGAAGGGCGTGCTGCTGGACGTGGCCGGCGGTGCGATCGCCGGCACGACGCTGGGTGTGCGGAGTGCGTCGCGGCAGGTGCGCAGCGCCGCCGGACATCTGCTGCTCGCCCACGCGAGCTTCGATGGTGACCTGCTGCGCTGGCACGTGAGCACCGGACCGTCCAACCCGGACAGCTTCGGCGGTGAGGTGCCGCTGCGGGAGATCACCGGAGTGTGGGTGGCCGAAACGCGTGGTGCGCCCGGAGGGCAGGTGGTCGTGGTCCGCACGGCCGAACGTGACGTCGAACTGGTCGTCGGCCACCCGCACGACTTCGCCACCATCCTGGACCGGCGGTTGCGGCTGCTCAGCCAGTCGGGCTGGACGTAGTCGCCCGGCTGGCCGTAGCCGCGTGACGTCCGCCCTTGTTACTCGTTGGTCAAGTACACGTCCGACGACGGAAGGGACAGCGGCATGGCGACCGATCGGTTGCGGCTGGAGGACGGCACGGAGCTGAACGTGGTGCGCAGCGGCCCGCCCGACGCCGAGTTGACCGTGGTGCTCGCCCACGGCTACGCGCTGGACCACCGCAGCTGGCACCGGGTGGTGGCGGCGCTGCCGGCGTCCGTGCAGGTGATCGCCTACGACCACCGCGGGCACGGCACGTCCTCGCCGGCGGACAAGCGGACCGCGTCGATCGAGCAGTTGGGCGACGACCTGGGCGAGTTGATCGAACGGCTGGTGCCCGAGGGGCGGGTGGTCGTCGCCGGTCACTCGATGGGCGGTATGGCCGCGATGGCGATGGCCGAACGCCGGCCCCGGCTGTACCGGCAGCGGGTGGCGGGCGTGGTGTTCGTCTCGACCGCCGCGACCGGGCTGGCGGAGACGTCGCTGGCCTGGCCCAAGGCGTTGGGCAAGCTGGTCCGCGAGTTGGAACGGGCGTTCGGGCCGCTGGTGCGGGCGGTGCGGGAGAAGATCGAGCCGACCAAGACGGCCGGGTTGCGCTGGTGGCTGTTCGGCGACGAGCCGCGCAAGGAGGACGTGGACCTGACCGCGGACATGGTGTGGTCGCACTGGCCGGACACGGTCGCGCTGTTCCGGCCGGCGGTGGACCGTTACGACCGGGAGGCCGCGCTCACCGTCGCGGGCGAACGGCCGGTGATAGCGGTCGTGGGCGACGAGGACCGGCTGGTGCCCGAGTCCAACGCCAAGGCGCTGGCCTCGGCGGTCGGCGGCGAGTCGGTGGTGGTGGAGGACGCCGGCCACATGCTGCCATTGGAGGCCCCGGCCGAGGTCGCGGCCCGCATCATGGAGTTGGCCGCCTAGCCCGTTGACCGGATTGGCCGGCCTGCTGCTCGTATTCGGCCGGCGGCCTTTCCGGTTCCGCGGATGTGATCGTCCGCGGACCTGTCCCGTCGTCGGCGACACAGGGGTGACGGCCTCCGACCGTCCCGCGACGAAGGGACCACGATGGACCACCTGACGCACGACGTGGCGGAACCCGTTCACGTGGCCCGGTCCCACGATCCGCTGGCCGTCGCCCTCGCCAACGCCTCCCTGCTCGGCGTCGGCTACCTGATGCTGCGACGACGTGCGCTCGCCGTCGTCACGGGGCTGGTCACCGTCGTGCTGGTGATCCTCCTCGCGTCGGTCACCCGGTCGGTGTGGTTCGAGATCGTCGTGGTCCTCTGGTGGGCAGCGCTCATCGTGCACGGGTGGTTCCTTGCGGGTGGGCGCACTCGGCGGGTCGCGGTGCGCGGGCAGCGGCTGGTCGCGCTCGGCGTCACGGTTCCGGTGCTGCTGGCCGTGGCGCTCCTGCGGTTCGACGCCGCCGGCATCGAGGGGACCGTCACCGAAGCGCGCGGCAGCGGCGATTGCGGGCAGGCGTCGACCGCCCTGGACCGGGTGTGGCTCGGCCACCGCGTGGTCGACGCCCCGCTGACGGCCCGCGGCGAGAAGACCGTCCAGGCGTGCCAACGGTTATCGGTGGCCAGGTTCGAACTCACCGCTGGGTTGACCGGTGACACCGATGCGCTGTCCGGCGGCTTCGACGGTCTCGGCTCGGTCCTCGCGGAGCTGCCCGGCCACGAGAAGATGGTCGACGTCGTGCTGGACGGGTTCCTCTCCGGCCTGCCCGTCAAGGACCCCTGCCGCACCGCCGAGGTCACCGACTGGCTCCGCCAACGGCCGGCGACGGACAACGCACTGGACCGGTCCGCTGACGTCGCTGCCCGGACCGCGCCCGCCGCGCTGGTCGGCTGCGGCGACGCCCACATGGCCGCCGAGGAGTGGGAGCAGGCACGGACGCGTTATCAGCAGCTGCTCGACCAGTACCCCGGACAGGAACTCACCGCCAAGGCACAGGAAGGGGTCCGGCAGGCCACGCTGGCGATCGAGCTGGCGAACGTCCGCGGCCTCCTCCAGGGCTCGCCCACCACGCAACCGGCGTACTGCGCCAATCCGGCGCAGTACAGCGGCGCCGCGCCCTACGGGCCGGGAACCAACCGCGCCCTGCTCTACGGCAACTACCACTACGCGAGCAAGCTCCCCGCCGAGTGGCGGGCCTCTGACGCCGCCGAAGCCGTGCTGGTGGTCTGCGCGGGCGAGGCGGAGATGGGCACGCCCGTCCAGACCTGCCCCTACGAGAACAAGATCTTCCCCGAGTTCCCCCAGGACGTGACGTTCCGCAAGATCGCGATCCCGGTGAAGGTCTTCGAACTGCGGACCGGGCAGCCGGTGGCCGACACCAAGATCGAGATCGGCGGCGCGAGCTGCCCGGAGGTCCTCTCCTACACCTACTACGGCCCCACCGACCTCGGCCCGCCGGGGGAGGTCCACGTCACCGCGTCCGACGACGACGTGCGCGCCGCGTTCGGCTCGCTGATCAACCGGTGACCGGACGGCCCGGTCAGATGTTGGCCTGGTAGCACTCCTCGAACAGCCGGAGGAATTCGTCGTCCACTTCCTCCGGTGACTCCAGGGCGATCCGCACGGTGCCCTTGTCGAGGCTCTTCGCCGGCAGCAGCCGACCGCCCGGTTCGCGGCCCGGCAGGTTCAGACCGACGTCCACCCGGTTCTTCGTCGTCGCCTTGACGATGGCGAAGGTGCGTTTCGGCGAGACGAGCGAGATGTAGGTCTTGCGGGCCTGCACCACGACATCGCCGAGCGAGTACGCCGCGTCCAGCACGGCGTCGCAGATGGGGCGCAGGTGTTGCCGATCGGCGTACTGGGCGTTGATCAGCTCGGTGGGCTCGGTGAGCATGAAGTCCGGGTAGCCGTGGCGTTCCCACACCAGGAGGTCCTGCGCGTACCCGCCGACGCCCTGCTCGGTCAACCACTTGCGCAACGCGGGCTCACCGGACGGGTTCGCCTCGCGCACCCGCTGGTTCCACTCCGCCACCGTCGCGCCGGTCTTCGACTCCAGCCGCTCGGCCGCCTTGTCCATCATGGCTTTCCAGCCGCGGATCTCCCGCTTACCGCGTTCCGCCATGGGTTCACCTCCCGTGCCCGGCGATAACGGTAACGGCGCCGGGCACGGGCGGCATGTCAGCGTGTGAGCACGTCAACCAGCCAGCACGTCTTCGGCCATGCGGGTGCCGGCCACGCGTGCGGCGATCTTGCGGAACGCGGTGTCCCGCGAGGTCGACGTGTCGTCGGAGAAGGGGGAGAAGCCGCAGTCGTCGCACGTGCCCAGCTGATCGACGGGCAGGTGCTCGGCCGCCTCCAGCACCCGGTCGCGGACCTGCTCGGGCGTCTCCACCTCGGGGTTGATCGGGTCGATCACCCCGATGAACACCCGCTGGTCCGACTTGAGGTGCCGGGCGATGATCTCCAGGGTGCGGGGCCGGTCGGCCTCACTGGCCAGCTGGACGTAGAAGTTGCCCGCCGCCAGCTGGAACAGCTCCGGCAGCAGCTCGGCGTAGTCCACGTCCAGGCTGTGCGTGGAGTCGAAGTCGCCGCCGGGGCAGGAGTGCACTCCGATCCGCTTCCGCTCCTCGTCGGAGAACCTGCCCAGCACCTCGTTGTTGAGGGCGATGAAATCGCGCAGCACACCCTTGGACGGGTCGAGCTTGAGCGACAGCCTGCCCTCGGTGAAGTCGAGCTGCACCGAGTGCGCGCCCGCGTCGAGGCTGCGCCTGATGTCGCGCTCGCTCTCGTCGGCCAGGTCGGTGAGGAACCGCTCGCGCGGGTAGCCGTCCAGCCCGCTCGCCGGGTAGAGCAGGCTCAGCGCCGACGGTGCGATCACCGCCTGCTTGACCGGCAGGTCGGTGTGCTGTCGCGCCCGCAGCAGGAAGCTGTCGGCGTAGACGCCGTACGTGAACGGGCCGTCGGCGAGGCTGGGTAACTGGCGGGTGTGCCCGTCCTCGAACGGGATGGTGACGCCGCCGGCGGCGAGGCGGTCCGACCCGGCGATCGGGTAGGTGACGAAGCTGGGCTTGGCCTGCTCGCCGTCGGTGATCACCGGTGAGTCGGTCAGCGCGAAGCACTCGATGGTGTCCGCGATCGCGTCGTCGGTCAGCGCGTCGAGCGCCTCCTGGTCGATCCTGCCCGCCGCGTGCTCGGCCAGACCGTGCACCAGGGCCGGTGGGCGGGGGATGCTGCCGATCGGCTCAGTCGGAATAGTCATTTGATCGACGCTAACAGCGGCCGTTTCCCGGGCAATGCCTGAAAAGGGCCATCACCCGAATGGTCCGGAAGTGGAGTTCGGTCGGCCTTCGGGGGTGTGGCCCGACACCAATCCCGCCGGTCCGCGCCTGAGACCTATGGTCAACACCCTTGATGACTTCAGTGTTAACAGAAATTAATCATCCGGTCAGGCCGTCCAGCGCCAGACGGACGGGGGACGGCCGCCCTTGGGGAGGGCAGCGGCATGGTGGGTGGTGCGTTCGAGGCCGGGGACGCGTTCCATGGTGCGGCCGAGGTTGGCCGGGTAGGGGCGGTCGCCGGTGAGGGATTCGGTGACGTCCAAGGCCTGGGCGGTGGTGAACTCGCGGCCGAGGAGGCCGGCGGTGAAGGTGGCGTCCCGCCACAGGTGGCCGGCCAGGACGGGGCGGCAGTCGTCCACGATGCGGTTGTGGTCGAACGCGAGCGGGGGGACTTGCGCCAGTGGGGTCCAGGTGGCGCCGCCGTCGGTCAGGCGGGTGGGGTCGATGGTGGCCCAGAGGGCGATGGAGAGGGTCGGGCCGCGGGGGTCTCGGGACGGTTCGTCGAACGTGCTGAGCTGGCCGGTGGCGGTGATCGCGGCCGCGGGGACGCCGAGTTTGGCGGTGACGGCCCGGTGCGCGGCGTCACGGAGGCGTTCGCCTTTGCCCAGCAGCACGCCGGGCAGCGCGAGTTCACCCGCGAACGGTTCCAGGGCGCGGGGCGCGATGCCGAGGAGCACGGCGCGTGTGGCCGGGTCGAAGCGCAGGGCCAGCACGTCCACCGACACCAGGGTCGACTCGATCATGGCCTGATTCTCCCGCACCTCATCGGTGGACCTGTGTCCGGACGGTGTAGTCCGCCCGGTCGGGGCCCGCGCCGGTGACGAGGACGGGCACGTTCAGGTGGTTCTCCAGCCATGTGACCGGGTCGGGCATGTCGGTCAGGACTGGTGTGCGGTGGGTGAGGAATTCGGTCAGGCCGGTCGTGGGCAGGGGAGCGTCGTAGGAGGTGGCCACTTTGAGGTCGTGTGCGTCCAGGTGTGTCACCGCGAGGGCGTCCACACCGCCGCACGCCGTCACCGCGTAGCGCAGCAGCACGGCGTCGAGGTGACCGGCCCGCCACGCCCCCTGGTAGTGGCCGGTGTCGTTGTGGCGTTCGGGGAACCGCGCGAGTACCGCGTGGTCCTCGGTGGGGAGTGGTCCGGCGCCGTGGCGGGTTTGGTAGGTCCTGGTCACGCCGATCACGGTGGCGGGGTGGTGTCCGAGCAGGTTGCGGGCGTTGTGCGGGGTGACGGTGGACCAGGTGGTGTGTGGGTGGAAGCCGTGCGACTGGTCCAGCAGCACGCCTTGGGCGCCTTCGAACACCAGGCGTCCGTGATCGGCGAGGCGGTCGATCTCGTCGCCGGAGGTGATGCGGACCGCGCCGGCGAAGTCCCGGTACAGCGACACCAGGTCGTCCACTGACGTGCCGGTGCCGGTCAGCGGTTCGTAGAAGCGGGCCAGGGTGTCGAGTTTGGCGCGCAGTACGGCCGGGTGGGCGCAGTCGCCGACTGTCGGTGCGGCGCCCGGGATGCCGAGGACGTGTTGGTTCTCGATCGTGTCACCCGGGCCTGCGCCGCGGGTCGCTAGCAGGGCGTACCAGGCGGTTTCGCCGATGCCTTTGCCGCAGGAGCCGTGCCGGCCGTGTCCGCGGGCGTCCTCGCGGGCACGGTTGGCGGCGACGTGGATCGGGGTGGTGAGCAGGGCGTCGGCGTCGATCGACATCAGCCGCAGTGGGTCGGGGACGCCCAGGGCCTCCAGTTCCCGTGACTCGCGGGCCAGTGCGATCGGTTCGACCAGCACGTGCCGGGAGAGGTGGGTCGGCACGCCCGCGAGCGTGCCGGACCCGAACTGGCTGAACGTGTGGTGCCGGTCGTCGACGACGACGTTGTGCGCGGCCTGGGCGCCGCCGTTGAACCGGACGACCGACGTGACGGGACCGTCGTGGCACAGCGCGTCGACCACTGCCCCCTTGCCTTCGTCGCCGAACCCCAGGCCGACGACGATGATGTGCCCGTCCACGCCGGTCTCCTCCCGCATCAGTTCAGCGTCACGTCGTCGGGGCCGTCGAGCAGTGGGGGAGTGGCGGACTTGGTGAGCGCCTTCGAGCCGACTTGGACGAGTGCTTTGCCGACTGCTTCGCGCTCCGCCACCGACCCGATCTCGGCCAGGTCCACCATCGCCTGGTCCAGGTCGACCACCTGTTCCTCCATCCCGATGGTGGCGGCGATCAGTTCGCACACCGCGCCGGGGTCGTCCAGTTTGAGGAAGCGCTGGCCGAGGATGTCACGCCAGTGGTCGGCGATCTGCGGGTCGTCGTAGTAGGACGACTGCTTGGGCAGCACGAAGTAGACGTGCCACTTGCGGCTCAGCTCCCGGTAGACCGACACCGGGTCGATGTCCTCCCGCACGTCGTCACCGATGATCCGGCGGATGTGCCGTGCCTCCAGTCGGGGCTTGTTGAGCTCGTCGCCGATCAGGAAGAGGTAGCCCTTGCGGCCGCGTTTCTGCCACGCGTCGGTGACCACGTGTCGGGCCACGAAGTAGGCGGCCAGTTCGTAGGACTCGCTCTTCTGCCCGCCGCCGTTGCCTTCGAGGAAGATGGTGCGCAGTTGTTCGTCCATCCGGTTGTCCGATTCGAACTGCCCGATCTGGAGCGGCACGCGGTCGCTGTCGGCGTCACCGATGCCGCCGAACATCAGCTGGGGGTCGGCGAGGTAGCCCTTGCGCTGCAAGAGGCCGTGCAGCTTGCCGAGCTTGCCCTGCATGATCTGCGGTACCTGGCCCATGGAGCCGGTGACGTCGAACAGCACCGCGATCGGCGTGGAGTCGGCGTGCTCGTCGGAGTCGCGGCACTCCCGTGCGGCCACACCCTTCGGGTCCAGCGACGGGTCCACCGTCCACTCGGACCGGGAGCGTGATCTCATCTTGTCGGTGTAGCCGAAGGCGTTGATGCCCTTGGCGGCGCGGAATGTCTTGGCCGCGGTGTAGGCGTCGTCGTCCCACTTGCCGTGTCCCATTGTCAGGCTCCTGTCGGTAGTGCGAACGGGCGGAAGGTCCGTTCGCCGTAGAGGTCGTCGAGCAGGTCGTCGTACTCGCTGAGCAGGTCGACGGCGTCGGGTCGTCGGTCCGGGGCGTCCTGGGTGCACCACCGGGCGAACCTGCGTTGTCGGGTTTCGTCGTGGGCCAGGAGGTCCAGCATCAGCGTGTGTGCCATGTGGACGTCCGTGGCTGTGGTGACCGGGTGTCCGTCGTGGACTTCGGGTGGGTAGGTGATGGCTTTGCTGGTGGCGAGGAGCCGTTCTCCGGCGGTGACCGCGAACGACCAGCCGGCCAGCACGATCCCGTGCTTCTGGGGGTGTACGAGCACGTTGTCCGCGACGATCGCGCCGTGCACCAGGCGGATCCGGTGGGCGCCCGCGATCGCCCGGAGCAGCCTGCGGTGCATCCAGGCGTAGTCGCGGCCGTCCAAGCCGTCGGGGAACGCCCGGCGCACGTCGGCCAGTGTCACGAACCCGTCGACCAGTGGTTCGAGGACGGTGAACGCGCGGTCGCCGCGGCTCACGTCGCCGGAGGTGTCGACCAGGTGCGGGTAGAAGGGGCGCAGCCATCGGTGTTGGGCGGTGAACCGGGTGAGGCGGCGCAGGGCGTCCCACTCGGCGTGCAGCAGCGGGTTGAGCGCCGGGTCGCGTGCCACCTTGACCACGCGCGGGCCGTCGGTGCGGTAGACGTTGGCGACGCTGCCGACCGCGTGTCGGTCGGTGAGCCGGTAGACGGCGCCGGCGGTGTGCAGTTCGACCGGTTCGGCGTGCTGCCACTCGTGGTGGAGCCGGGTCAGTTCCGCCGATGCCGCGTGCGCCCTGGTGTCGCCCGCGTCGACCCGGTCGGGGTGCAGGACGGCGGCCAATCGTCGGTACAGCTGCTGTGCCTCCTTCCGCCTGGCCGGGTCGAACGGGCCGAACAGGTCGGTCGCCGAGCCCGCCCGTTCGACCCGATCGAGGGCTTCGTCCCTGGTGAACATAGTTTGAGTCTATACGACTCAAACCCTCGGGCGGGGTGGAATACGAGTGTGTCGCCGATCACGTGTTGCGGAAGTCGATCAGTCGGCTATGCTGTGCGGCGATGTTGTACTTCCTGTGATCATCGGTCCCGCGATCGCGTAGAGCCCGGCTCCGCGAACGCGACTTCTCCGCACCCATCGCACCGATGACTCGGCGTTTGCCTCGCCGGGAACAGGAGTCTGCCTTGCGCACCGCGCAATTAGCCCTGCACAACGTCACCAAGAGCTACCACGGCCACGTCGTGCTCGACTCGGTCACGTTGACCGTCAAGCCCGGCGAGAAGGTCGGCGTGATCGGCGACAACGGTTCCGGCAAGTCCACCCTCCTCGCGGTGATCGCGGGCCGGGTGACGGCCGACAACGGCGAGGTCACTGTGGTCGCGCCCGGCGGGATCGGGTACCTGGCCCAGACGCTGGACCTGCCGCCGCACGCCACCGTGGCCGATGCCGTCGACCTCGCGTTGGCCGACCTGCGCGACTTGGAGGCCGGGATGCGGCGGGCCGAGGCCGAGCTGGCGGGTCCGGACGCCGATCCGGAGCACTACGCGTCGCTGGTCGAGCAGTACGAGGCAAGAGGAGGTTATGAAGCGGACACGAGGGTCGACGTAGCCCTGCACGGCTTGGGGCTGCCCGGCCTGGACCGCCGGCGGAAGTTGGGCACGTTGTCCGGTGGTGAGTTGTCCCGGCTGGCGCTGGCCGCCACGCTGGCGTCGTCACCCGAACTGCTGTTGCTCGACGAGCCCACCAACGACCTGGACGACCAGGCCGTGGCCTGGCTGGAACAGCACCTGGTGCGGCACAAGGGAACCGTCGTCGCGATCACCCACGACCGGGTGTTCCTGGAACGGGTGACCTCCACTATCGTGGAGGTCGGGGGCGGCCGCGTCGGACGGTTCGGCGACGGCTACGACGGCTACCTGGTGGCCAAGGCGGCGGAGCGGGCGCGTCGGCTGCGCGAGCACGAGGAGTGGCGGGCCGAGTTGGGTCGCCAGGAGCGGTTGCTGTCCTCGGCCGCGCAGCGGCTGGGCGAGATCCCCCGGAAGATGGACAAGGCGGCGTTCGGCGGCGGTCCGTTCCGCGCCAGGGGACGTGCCCACGGCGCGATGAGCCGCATCCGCAACGCCAAGGAACGCCTGGCACGGCTGACCGAGAACCCGGTGGCGCCGCCGCCCGCGCCGTTGCGGTTCTCCGCGCGGCTCGACGGTGGCGGCGGTGCGGGGCAGTGGGCGGCCGAGCTGTCGGACGTGCGGGTCGGTGACCGGCTGCGGTTGCCGCACCTGGCCGTGCGGTCGGGTGAATGGCTGCTGGTGACCGGGCCCAACGGCGCGGGCAAGACCACGCTGCTGCGGGTGCTCAGCGGTGAGCTGCGGCCGGACTCCGGGACGGTGGACGTGCCGGGGCGGGTCGGCCACCTGCGTCAGGAGGAGGTGGCGTGGCGTCCGGAGCTGACCGTGCTCCAGGCGTTCGCCGAGGGGCTGCCCGGTCACCCCGACGAGCACGCGGACCGGCTGCTGTCCCTGGGCCTGTTCGACCGCCGTGACCTGCGGACCAGGATCGGGGAGCTGTCCTACGGGCAACGACGGCGCACCGAGCTGGCCCGGCTGGTGACCAGGCCGGTGGACCTGCTGCTGCTCGACGAGCCGACCAACCACCTGTCGCCGGGTCTGGTGGAGGACCTGGACCGGGCGTTGGCCGACTACCCGGGCGCGCTGGTCGTGGTGACGCACGACCGGCGCACGCGGGCCGGGTTCAGCGGCACGCGCCTGCACCTGGAGCACGGCGAGATGGCGTGATCACGTCGCGGCGGCGGCCTGGCGGTGCAGCCGGGTCGCCGCCGCGAACGGTCGCCACGCCACCACGGTCACGCCCGCCACCACCACGACCCCCAGCCAGAACGGCGCGGTGATGCCGAACTGGCGGGCCAGCACGCCGCCGACCAGCGCGCCCAGCGCGGACCCGCCGGTGCTGAGCAGGAAGAAGGCGCTGCCGACCCGGCCGCGCAGCTCGTCGGGCACCTCGCGCTGCCGGACGGAGTGCGTGATCACGTTCCACACCACCGCGTGCACGCCGAACACCGCGAGCGTGACGCCCGCGACCCAGACGTTCGGGGCCAAGGCCAGCGCCACGTGGGTGCCGGCCTCGATCACCAGGCCGATCCGCAACAGGGCGGTCGGCCCGAACCGTTCGATCAGCCGGGTCGAGACGAGCGTGCCGAGGACACCGCCGACCGCCATGGTGCTGAGCAGCAGGCCGAACCACTTCGGGTCCAGGCCGAGCCGTTCAGTCGAGTAGAGCACCAGGATGGACATCGCACCGGTGAACGTGATGTTCATCAGGCACAGGCAGAGGGCCAGGGTCCGCAGCACCTCGTGCCGCCACAGCCACGTCAGCCCCGCGCCGATGTCCGCGCGCAGGGTGCGCTTCTCGGCGAGCGCCTGCTTCGGCACGCCGCGCAGCGTCGCGATCAGCAGTGCGGCGACGACGAAGCTGGCCGCGTCCAGGCCGAACGGCAGCGCGGCAGCGACCACGAACAGCGCCGCGCCGATGGGTGGCGCGGCGAGGCTGCCGCCGAGGATGTGCGTGCCCATCAGGCGTGAGTTCGCGCGCGGCAGGTGTTCCTTGGACACCACGGCCGGGAGCAGCGCCGACGCGGCGTTGTCGGCCACGGTCTCACCGACGCCGAGCAGGAACAGGCACGCGTAGACCACCGGCACGGACGCGTGGCCGGTCCAGACCGCGACGGCGAGCGCAGCGACGATCGCGCCACGGCCGAGGTTCGCCGCGACGGCCAGCTTGCGCCGGTCGAACCGGTCCACGATCACGCCGCTGAGCAGCGAGAACAGCAACCACGGCAGCTGCTGGGCGAACACCGCGCCCGCCACCAGGGCCGGGTCGTCGGTGAGCGAGGCCAGCAGCAGCGGACCGGCGGCCATCGCCATGCCGTCACCGACGTTGGACACCGCCGACGCGAGCCACAGCTTGGTGAAGTCCGGTCCGAGTGGAGGTGCCATCCGGCGGACGTTAGTGATCGTGCCCGCGTGAGGCACCGCATTTTGCCCTGGTTCAGTCCAGAGCGGCTCAGCTCCAAGCGATCGGTAGCGATCGGTTCAGCATGTGAGAGGCGCGGTACGCGCGTGGACAGGCGGTCGCCGCCGAACGCAAGATTCGACCGATCACGAACCACCTGGGGGACCGCACATGGCTTCGCCGTTGGACAACCCGACCTGGGCCTCGCTGACCGGCCCGCACGCCCGGTTCGCCGAACGCCACGGCCAGGCGGTGCGCTACCAGCTCGACGTGGCGCCGTTCCTGGCGGTGCCCGATCGGCCGGACGACGCGGTGTGCACCGACCCGGCGCACCGGGGACAGGGCCTGGCCACCCGGCTGGTGCGGGCCGTCGCGGCGGGAATCCGGGCCCGCGGCGAGATCCCGTTGATGCACGCCGCCGCGTCGAACACCTCCGCGATCCGGCTGTACGAGTCACTCGGTTTCCGGTTGCGCCGGCGGACCCGGTTCATCATGCTGCGCGTGCCCGCCGACGTGGACGCCGACCGGGCCTCGGCGGGCGCGCGTTCCTGATCGGCGGTCAGCCGGCGGGCAGGCCGTCGACGAAGCGGGTGACCAGCTCGGCCGCGATGTCGCGGGCCTTGACGTTGCGGCGCTGGGACAACGCGGTGATCTTCTTGAACGCGGTGTCGGCGTCGCAGCGGTGCAGGACCATGAGGATGCCGACCGCCTGGCTGGTGGTGCTGCGGCTGGACAGGGCCTCGCGCAGGGTGGTCGCCTCGCGTTCCCCTTCGGCCAGCAGGGCTTCGCGGAAGCTCGACAGTTCCAGGTGGACCCTGGTGCGGGCGATCAGCTCGGTCGGGTGGAACGGTTTGACCACGTAGTCGTCGGCCCCGTTGCGCAGCCCCTCGACCGCGGACTCGGTACCGGCCCTGGCGGTCAGCAGCACCACCGGCACGCGGGCCAGCGCCGGGTCGGACCGCAGGTCGGCGAGCAGCGCGAGACCGTCGCGGCCGGGCAGCATCACGTCGCTGAGCACCAGGTCGGGCCGGGACGTGCGGGCGTGCTTGAGCGCGGTCTCGGCGTCGCCGGCGGCGTCCACCTGCCAGCGCTGCGCGGTGAGCAGGCGGACCAGGTAGTCGCGCATGTCGGCGTTGTCCTCGACCAACAGGACCCGCCGGTCCACGGCGCCGGCCACCGGTTCGGCGGCGGCGGGCGGCGTCCACTGCCGGGTCTCGCCGAGGAAGCCCGCCCCGAGGTCCTCCAGGGGTATCCGGCGGACGGCTTCGGCGGCCTCCACGCGCGGGACCGTGACGGTGAACGTGCTGCCCCGGCCGGGTGTGCTGCGCACCGTCACCGTGCCGCCCAACGCCGCCGCCAGGTCCGAGACCAGCGACAACCCGATGCCCGCGCCCTCACGGCTGCGGCCGGTGACGCCGTCGACCTGGTGGAACCGCTGGAACACCCGGTCCTGCTCGGCTTCCGGGATGCCCACGCCGGTGTCGGCGACGGTGAGCACGCAACTGTCCTGCGTGGTCCGCACGGTCACCGCCACCGTGCCCTCGATGGTGAACTTGACCGCGTTGGACAGCAGGTTGAGCACGATCCGCGCCCACATCTCCTGGTCCAGCCACACCGTGTCGCCCGAGCCCGGCGTCTCGACCACCAACTCCAGGCCCAGCTCCTCGGCCGTGGCGCGGAACATGGCCGCGCAGTCCGCGGTCAGCGCCGCCACGTCGGTCGGCTCCGGCCGGACGTGCAGGTGGTCCGCCTCGGCTCTGGCCACGTCGAGCAGCGTGTCCACCAGGCGGCGCAGCCGTTGCGCGGCGCGGTGCGCCGCCGACACCGCCTCCCGCTGGTCGGCGGGCAACGCGTCGGCGTGGTCCTCCAGCAGCGTGCTCAGCGGCGCCAGCAGCAGCGTCAACGGGGTGCGGAACTCGTGGCTGATGTTCTGGAAGAACCGGGTCTTGGCCGCGTCCAACTCGGCCAACGCCCTGGCCCGCGTCCGGTGCGCCTCGTAGGCCACCGTGTCGTCCACCGCGGTCGCCACGCCCGCCGTCACCAGGTCCACGAACGACGCGTAGGACTGGTCGAACCTCCGGAACGGGCTCAGCCCCACCACCAGCGCGCCGTGCGTGCCCCGCGCCCCCGCGGTCAACGGCACCACCAGGGTCTCGTCCCGCCCGATCATCTCCGCCTGCCCGGTCCCGGCCACCCGGCCCACCACCTCCGCCGGCACCTCGGCGCCGGTGCCCGTGGACGCCACGAACGCCGGCTCGCCGTCACCGGTGCGCAGGTAGGCGGCCACCCGGGGCAGGTCGGCCGAACTGCCCGACAGCACCTTCACCGCCGCCCGGCAAGCGTCCGCCGCGGTATCGGCCTCGGCCACCGACAGCGTGCCGAGCTGGCGCAACGTTTCCAGTCGGCGTTCACCCAGCACCCGCGCCGTCACGTCGGTGGTGGCCACGAAGATCCCCGCCACCGAGCCGTCCTCGGCGTGCACCGGGCTGTAGGAGAACGTCCAGTACGTCTCCTCGCGGTAGCCGTGCCGGTGCAGGAACAGCAGCTGGTTCTCCGAGTACGTCGGCACGCCCTCGTCCAGCGCCTGGTGGGCCAGCGGTTCCAACTGGTCCCACACCTCGGCCCAGCACTCGGCGCCCGGCTCGCCGATCGCGCGCGGGTACTTGTCACCCAGTACGGGGGTGTAGGCGTGGTTGAAGATCTGCACCAGCCGCGGCCCCCACCACAGCAGCATCGGCACCCGCGACGGCATGACCGTGCGGATCGCGGCACGCAGTTCGACCGGCCAGGACCCCACCGGGCCCAGCGGGGTGGTGGACCAGTCGTGCGCGCGATGCGCCTCGCTCGTCGGGTCCTCACCCGGGAACAGTTGCCGCACCGACCACTCGACCACGTCCGAACGCCTCCCCGCGTCAAGGGCGAGACGACGTCCACTGCACACCGGACAGGCCTCGCACTTGCCCAACGACCTGAGCGGCTGGTGTTTCAACCGACTGCGCACGGATATTAGCCCAGGGTGCCCGATCAGGCACGATCGGTTCAGACGGCGGCGCGTCGATCAACTCCGCCACCCGATCGGGGGATGGGTGGTCCGCAGGGTCCTGGGTGATCCGTGAATTGCGGCCCGCCTGCCGTCCCCTGGGGTGATCATTGCTCCCATGCCCCGCCCAGCCCTGTTCTCGTACGAAGGCGCACTCCGCGTGCTCGGCAGGTACGACCGCCCGTGGCTCGACAAGGCCGACGTGTTCCTCGGCGTCGGCATCCTCGTCGGCGGTGCGGTCGAGCCGGACGTCCTGAGCCTGGTCGACCCCAAGAACGAAGCCACGGCGTCCCTGCGGAAGATCCTCGACGGGATCACGGACAAGCTGACCGGCCTGAACGGCGTGCACCGGCACGAACTCATCGCCGCCGCACACACGATCATCGCCGTGACCTCGGTCTTCGACGCGTTCCGCGACGAGATCGGCCCGGTCTTCGACACGCTCCAGGTCACCGATCGCGAGAAGTTCCGCGCCCTCGGCGCCGAACCGGACGGGAAGAAGGAGGTCACCGCCCTGCCCAGCCTGACCGCGCTGAACGTCCCCGCCCCGAACGCCACGCGCGGGTTCCAGGAGAACCTGACTATCGAGCTGAGCAGATTCTTCGCCATCGCCACAGATCTCGTGACGGAGTTCCTCGACGGGCTGGGAGCCCGGCCTCCACAGTTCCACGGCACGCGATTCCGTCATGCCATGGCCACGACGAGCCGTGAAAAGTACACGCACCACTACCTGGGGCTGGCCGGGGCGATCCCCGAGTTCCGGATCTGGGCTTTGCTCGGCGAGCACGCCGCCACGCGCGCCGCGATCCGGCGGAGCGACGCCAAGTTCGCGGAGGCGTTGGAGGCCGTCCGGACCGAGTCCCTGGAAGTGTTCTCCACACTGCTGTCGCAGCTCTCGTCAGGGCAGCTTCCCCCGAGCCGGACGTACCGGAAGAAGCTCGAACACGCGGCGACCGCCGTCTTGGGCAAACCGCTGCTGCGAGGCGGCAGCGACACCTCCACGATCGACGCCGTCTTTCCCACCGTCGAACGCGGGTTCGTGGCCCCCGGCTATCGGCTGACCGTGTATCACGAGAAAACCCAACCCTCGTCCGAGGGATGGTGGGACAGGCACACCGAAGTCCGGGACGACATCGACACCTTCCTCGCCGCCCACCTCTCCGGACCCGACAGCACGACCCTCCCACTGCTGGTACTGGGCAACCCCGGCGCGGGCAAGTCGCTGTTGGTGGACGTGCTCGCCGCGCGGCTGCCCGCCGACCGGTTCACCGTGGTCACGGTGCAGCTCCGCAAGGTGCGCGCGGAAGATCCGGTGCACGAGCAGATCGAGACGGCGTTGACGGAGGTCTTCGCGGAACGGGTCGGGTGGGGCAGGCTCGCCGACGAGTGCGAGGACAGCACACGTGTCGTGCTGCTGGACGGGTTCGACGAACTGATCCAGGCCAGCGGCGTGCAGCAGTCCGCGTACATCCAACAGGTCCGGGACTTCCAGGAGCGCGAGGCGGACCTCGGTCGGCCGGTCGCTGTGGTGATCACGTCGCGGATGCTCGTGGCGGACCGCGCGCGCATCCCCGTCGGAGTGCCGATCGTCAAACTGGAGGAGTTCGACGACGAGCGCGTCGACCGTTGGCTGGAGGCGTGGAACGACGCGAACACCAGCACGTCGGGCTTCCGCCCACTCAGCCAGGCCCAACTCGTCCACCACTCCGACCTGGCGCGGCAGCCGTTGATCCTGCTCATGCTCGTCATCTACGCGGCAGACCCTGACAACCCTCCACTGGACGACCACAACCTGTCGAAGGCCGAGTTGTACGGACGCCTGATCAGGTCTTTCATCCTGCGCCAAGTACGTGACAAGAGCTCCAGGCGGCCCTCCGAGGACCATGTCACCACCCGCGCCGCGCAGAGTGGGTGGCAGCTGGGCATTGCCGCGCTGGCGATGTTCAACCGGGGACGGCAGTACGTGACCGACCGGGAGCTGAACCAGGACCTGGCCGTGTTCGCCCCGGCCGAGGCCACCGCGCCGGCCACCACCCTCGACACCCCCGTCAGTGATGCCGACCGCACCGTGGAGAACTTCTTCTTCATCCACGCGGCGGCACTCAACGAGAAAGCCGAGACCGGCCGCCGCTCCTACGAATTCCTGCACGCCACGTTCGGCGAGTACCTGATCGCCGAGGTGACGCTGACCCTGCTCAGGCAGATGGTCGTCCAACGCGCTCTGCCGGCCGCCAACCCCTACCTGCGATCCGCGCCACCGGACGACTCCCTCTTGTACACCCTGATTTCGCACCAGCCGTTCGTCAAACGCAAGCCCATCCTGGAGCTCGCCGCCGGTTTGTTCGCCGCCCTCGACCAGGGCACCCGGACCGGTGTTCTCGCGGTGCTGGATGACCTGATCAGGTCGTTCCACGACCGCGCGCGAAGCGACCCCCACCCCGACTACGCCCCGGCGAGGACGACACTCGTTTCCCGCATCGCCACCTACTCGGCGAACCTCGTCTGCCTGCGCGTCCTGCTGGACAAGGATGTGCCGACCCCTGTGCAGAGCCTGTTCCGGCACGAGGAGGACAGCCTCGACCCGTGGCGCTCAACCGTTCGGCTCTGGCAGTCCGGGCTCGACAAGGAGGGCTGGCAGAGTCTGGTCGACGAGCTGACCCTCGTCCACGACGGCTCGTGGCACATCACCCGCAGGGAGGTCGACCTTGAGGGGGCAGCGGGTAAAGAGGCTCAACTGCTGGGCGACGCGACGCTGGAGGGGATGATGCACACCGGACGGATCTTCGTCAGTGATGACATCACGTCGGCACCGGATGAGCAGTTCCTACTCCGAAAGTTGGCGCGGTGGATCGTCCTCACGTCGGGCACCACCGGCCGACGCGGCATCCCTTATGACGTCGATGCTCTCAACGGCATCATCAGCCGCCTCGACGCCGGGACGCCGATGAACCGCGGCGCCCGCGCCTGCATGTCGTCGGCCTTGTCCAGGGAGGCGCAGAGGCTTCCCCGCGATGTGGTCGAACGCGGTCTCAGGCACCTGATTCCCAAGACTCCGGAGGAGTGCCGCGACAGGGAGATACGTCCGTTCGAACTGATTTCCGCGGTCTGCTCCCATCCTGACCTGGTCGGCCTCGGGGTCCTTCCCGCAGAACTGCTGCCGCACCTGTTCCGGGGACACTCACTCACGGCGTTGCCTGCCGTTGTGCTGACGTGGCTCACCGTGACGTCAGGCGACCAACGCGTGGATGGCGCCTTCCACGAGTTCGCGGCGCAGGTGGGCGAGGCCGCACGTCCCTACTTGGGAGTAGGCGATTCCGCCTACCTGCCGGTCGAGGCTTTCGACTACCTCGCCCATCAGCGCGCAGTCGAGCCCCCGTTCGGCGAGACGCTGCTGAGGGTTCTGTACGAAGTCTCCCACGCCGTCGCGGGAGCAGTCGAACCACGGACCTTTCTCGACGTGGTGGAGAGGTTCGCCAACTCCTCCGCCGAGTCGCGACCCGACGACGCGAGTATCGAGGGCTTCATCACCGCCTACCTGGCCGACCGAGGCGTGGACATCGCTGCTGGCGGTACTTCGTCGGCACCGGACGTGCTCCGACGCCTGGCTGGCGAGCAGGACGAGCGGCACCAGTCGGACGCGTGATCAGCGCGGTTGCTTCAGCACTCGCAGCGCCGGGCGTGGGATGGTCAACTGGGGGTGATGTCCGACGAACCGGTGGAGGATGCCGATGACTCTCGACCAGCCCCGCCCGACCGTCACCACCACGGCCCCGTGGTGGTCCTCGGCCGTCGTGTACCAGGTGTACCCGCGCAGTTTCGCCGACTCGAACGGCGACGGGGTCGGTGATCTGGCCGGGTTGGCCGCGCGGCTGGACCACCTGGAACGGCTGGGCGTGGACGTGGTCTGGCTGTCGCCGGTGTACGCGTCGCCGCACGCCGACAACGGCTACGACATCTCCGACTACCAGGCGATCGACCCGGTGTTCGGCACGTTGGACGACTTCGACCGGCTGCTCGCCGACGTGCACGCGCGGGGCATGAAGCTGGTGATGGACCTGGTGGTCAACCACACGTCCGACGAGCACCCGTGGTTCGTGGAATCCCGTTCGTCCAAGGACAACCCGAAGCGCGACTGGTACTGGTGGCGTCCGCCGCGCGAGGGTTTCGAGGCGGGGCAACCGGGTGCGGAGCCGACCAACTGGGGGTCGTTCTTCTCCGGTCCTGCGTGGACGTTGGACGAGGCGACGGGGGAGTACTACCTGCGCCTGTTCGACCGCAAGCAGCCCGACCTGAACTGGGAGAACCCCGAGGTCCGGCAGGCGGTCTACGCGATGATGCGCTGGTGGCTGGACCGGGGCGTGGACGGGTTCCGGATGGACGTCATCAACCTCATCTCCAAGGACCCCGAGCTGCCCGACGGCGCGACGACCGGCGCCGGAGGACTGGGCGACGGGTTCCCGCACTTCGCCACCCGCCCCCGCGTGCACGAGTTCCTGCGCGAGATGAACCGCGAGGTGTTCGAGGGACGGCAAGGCGATTACCTGACCGTGGGGGAGATGCCGGGCGTGACGTGGGAGCAGGCCCGGCTGTTCACCGACCCGGCGCGGCGCGAGTTGGACATGGTGTTCCAGTTCGAGCACGTCTCGCTGGACCAGGGTCCGGGCGGCAAGTTCGACCCCAAGCCGCTGGACCTGCGTGACCTCAAGGCGTCGCTGGGCCGGTGGCAGACCGCGTTGGGTGACGTCGGCTGGAACAGCCTGTACTGGAACAACCACGACCAGCCCCGGGTGGTGTCCCGCTTCGGTGACGACGGCGAGCACTGGCGCGAGTCGGCGACCGCGCTGGCGACCGTGCTGCACCTGCACCGCGGCACCCCGTACGTCTACCAGGGCGAGGAACTCGGCATGACCAACGCGCCGTTCGGCGGCGTGGACGAGATGCGCGACCTCGAATCGCTCAACCACTACCGCGAGTCCGTCGCGGCGGGCGGTGAGCCGGACACGATCCTGCGCGGCCTGCGCGCGATGGGCCGCGACAACGCCCGCACACCCGTGCAGTGGGACGCGACCCCCAACGCCGGGTTCACCTCCGGTGAGCCGTGGCTCGCGGTGAACCCCAACCACACCTGGCTCAACGCCCAGGCCCAGTACGACGACCCCCGTTCGATCTTCCACCACTACCGGCGGCTGATCGAGCTGCGCCACACCCTCCCTGTGGTGGCCCTGGGCGACTTCCGCATGCTGCTCGCCGACCACCCGCACATCTACGCCTACGAACGCACCCTGGACGACGCCCGCCTGCTCGTGATCGCAAACCTCAGCGGCACCCCGCAGAGCGCTGAACTGACCCCCGAGTGGTCCGCCGCCGACGTGATCCTGGCGAACACCGAGGACGCGCGCGTCTCGACTGGTCGCGTCGACCTCGAACCGTGGGAGGCGTTGGTGCTCCAGCGGTAGCCGCCACGGGCTTCCCCGGAACCGGTCAAGTAAGTACGGTCGGCAGCGAGCCTTCCGCCGAGGCGATCTCTTTCAGTGGAAGGAGAGCGTCCGCAATGTCGCGTCGACGCTTCGCGCTCGGAGTCGTGTCCGCCCTCTTGCTCGGTCTCGTCGCCGCCTCGCCCGCCGCTCAGGCCGCGCCGGTGACCGTGACCAACGGCATCCAGTTCACCGACACCACCGGGGCCGTCGTGCACGCCCACGGTGGCGGCATGCTCAAAGTCGGCTCGTACTACTACTGGTTCGGCGAGAACCGCAACACCGACAACACCTTCCGCGCGGTGTCGGTGTACCGGTCGACCGATCTGCGCACGTGGGAGTTCCGCAACAACGTGCTGACCCAGTCGTCCGCGGCCGAGCTGGGATCGGCCAACATCGAACGGCCCAAGGTGGTCTACAACAGCTCCACCGGCCAGTTCGTCATGTGGATGCACAAGGAGAACGGCACCGACTACGGCGAGGCGCGGGCGGCGGTGGCGACCTCGGCCACGGTCGACGGCAACTACACCTACCGGGGCAGCTTCCGGCCGTTGGGCCACATGTCCCGCGACATCACGCTGTTCCGCGACGACGACGGCACCGGGTACATGATCTCCGCGGCCCGCGAGAACGCCGACCTGCACGTCTACCGGCTCACCCCGGACTACCTGGGCGTGAGCAGCCTGGTGCACACGCTGTGGCCCGGGTCGTGGCGCGAGGCGCCCGCGATGTTCAAGCGCAACGGCGTGTACTTCCTGCTCACCTCCGGCGCCACCGGCTGGAACCCCAACCAGCAGAAGTACGCCACCGCGAGCAGCGTCGCCGGGTCGTGGAGCGCGCTGAGCAACATCGGCGACGGCACCAGCTACGGCACGCAGACCGCGCACGTCGTGCCGGTGCAGGGCACCCAGACCACGTCGTACCTGTACCTGGGCGACCGGTGGGCGGGTGCGTGGGGCGGCCGGGTCAACGAATCCCGGTACGTGTGGCTGCCGCTGCGGTTCCCCTCGGACACCAGCATGTCGATGAGCTGGTCACCGCAGGTCGGCATCGACACCACGACCGGCGTGGTGAACCCGGTCGGCAGCGGCACTCCCTACGAGACGTTCGTGGCGCGGCACAGCGGCAAGTGCGCCGACATCCCCAGCTCGTCGCGCGCCGACGGGACCGCGCTCAAGCAGTACCCGTGCAACGGCGGCCAGAACCAGCAGTGGCAGCTGGAGGACGCCGGCGGCGGCTACTACCGCCTGATCGCCCGGCACAGCGGCAAGTGCCTCGACGTGGCTGACTCGTCCACCGCCGACGGCGCGGCCGTGGCGCAGTACCCGTGCAACGGTGGCCAGAACCAGCAGTGGCAGGCGCAGGCCACCGGCAGCCACTACCGGCTCGTCGCCCGCCACAGCGGCAAGTGCCTGGACGTGACCAGCGGGTCCAGCGCGGACGGCGCGGTGATCAAGCAGTACACCTGCAACAGCGGCACCAACCAGCAGTGGACCCGTCGCGGCGTGTAATCAGGCCTGACAGCGCACCGGCAGGCGATTAGCCTTCGCTCGACTTCGTGAGGACAGGAGCCGGGCGTGCGGATCGTGGTGTGGGTGCTGGAGCGGCCGGACGTGGTGCGCGACCTGTTGCTCGACCGGGCCGCGCGCCCCCGACGGCTGGTGCCCACCCCGTACGGCACGCTGCTGCTCGGACCCGCACCGGAGGACCTGCGCGTGCTGCGTGCCGGGATGAAGGCGGCCACCACCGGCGACCGGCCTGCGATCGGCTTCGCGTGGAGCGACGACACCGCCCGGCTGCTGGTACGTGCCGCCGGCCGGGTCCAGGAGGCCGAGGTCGGCGGCACCATGCCCGACGACGTGGTCCGCGCCCTGGCCTCGGTGCTCGGTGTCGACGACGTGCGCGCCGCCCTCGCCCGCGCGCAGGGGCGCGGCCTGGACCGGTTGCGGCACTTCCTCGAACTGATCGGGTACGGGGCCGAGGCGCGGCTGCTCGACTGGGTCGACCGCACCGGCCCGGAGATCGTCCCCGTGCACCGCGAGCGGTGGTGGGAACGGGTGATCGGCGAACAGCGACAGCCCCGCAACACGGGCCTGCAACCGTTCCGGCGTACGGGTGGAGTGGTCGCGCAAGTCCTGTGGCTGCTGCTCGGCGTAGTGGCTCTGGTCGCGTTCCTCCCATTCGCGAACGAAGTGTTCCCGGCGTGGATGGTCGTGGGTTACGTGGTCGGCGTCGTGCCGACCGCCGTGGGAAGCGTGGCGGCGGGGGCGTTGATGATCGCGCGGTGGCGGCGGCCCGATCCGTTCCCGATCAGCGACCCGCTCGGCGTCATGGCCGACGCCCCGGACTTCGACGGCACCCCGGCGGGCGGGTAGCCGTCTCGCTCGTTGCGCCGGCCCGGATGACGCACGCCTCGGACCGACCGTCTCCGAAGGCGCGTTGCGCGACCTGCGCGGACACTTGAGTCGTCTGCGGAGGGGGGAGGAGGCCATGGGGTCGGTCCCTGATCTGGAACGTGGGCGTCGGCTGTACGCGCAGGCGCGGTGGCGGGAGGCCTACGACGCGTTGACCTTGGCCGACGTCGTGACGCGGTTGCCGGCGAGCGACTTGGAACTGCTCGGACGGGCGGCGTACATGCTCGGCCGCGACGACGACTACGTGAACGCCTTGGAACGCGCCCACCACGCCCACTTGGACGACGGAGCGCCGATGCCCGCCGTCCGCTGCGCCTTCTGGATCGGCCACAGCCGGCTGTTCCGCGGCCAGACGGCACCGGCCTCCGGGTGGTTCGCGCGGGCGGAGCGGTTGCTCGACCAGGAACGGGGCGACGTCGCCGAACGTGGATACGTGCTGGTAGGGGCCCTGCTGGGCCACCTCGTCAGGGGTGATGCCGCGGGCGCCCTGGCCGTTGCCGCGGAGATCACCGCGATCGGAGAGCGGTTCGGTGACCCCGACCTGGTCGCGATCGGCAGGATGGAACAGGGGCACGCGCTGGTCAGGACGGGCCACGCCGACGACGGCCTGCGGCTGATCGACGAGACGATGGTGGCCGTCACGTCCGGTGAGCTCTCGCCGATCGTCACCGGGATCGTGTACTGCAACACGATCTCGTTCTGCCGCGGCGTCTACCAGCTGCGCCGCGTCCGGGAGTGGACCGCGGCCCTGACCCGGTGGTGCGCGCGCCAGCCCCAGATGGTGACCCACAACGGCCTCTGCCTGGTGCACCGGGCCGAGATCATGACCCTCGGCGGCGCCTGGGACGACGCGCTCGACGAACTGCACCGGGTCGGCGAGGAGTTCACCCTGGGCGCCCTGAACCGGTTGGCGAGCGGCGAGGCCGCCTACCGCTACGGCGAGGTGCGCCGCCTGCAAGGCCGGTTCGAACTCGCGGAGGACGCCTACCGCAGGGCCAGTGCCCTCGGGCGCGAGCCGCAACCAGGCCTGGCGCTCACCCGCCTGGCCCAGGGCAGTGCCGATTCGGCCGCCGCGACGATCCGCCGGGCCGTGTCCGAATCCACCCGCGGGCTGCCCCGGGTCGACCTGCTGCCCGCGTACGTCCGGATCATGCTGGCCGTCGGGGACGTCGACGCCGCCGCCGTCGCCTGCCGCGAACTCGACGAGATCGCCGCGCAGCAGCGCAGCGAGGCCATCGACGCGATGCGTTGGCACGCCCGGAGCGCCCTCGCGCTCGCCGAAGGTGACGCACAGGCCGCCCTGGCCGCGTGCCGCCGCGCCTGCGAGGCGTGGCGACAACTGGACGCGCCGTACGAGGCCGCCCGCAGCCGTGTCCTGCTCGGCCGGGCCTGTCGCCTGCTGGGCGACGAGGACTCGGCCGGTCTCGAACTCCGGGCCGCCCGGCAGGTCTTCACCGAACTGGGCGCCCAGCCCGAGGTGCTCGAACTGCTGGAACCTTCGGTCGACGCCGAACGCCGCCACGGCCTCAGCCCTCGCGAACAGGAGGTCCTCCGACTCGTCGCGAGCGGGCAGAGCAACCGGCAGATCGCCGCCACGCTGGTCCTCAGCGAGCACACCGTCGCCAGGCACCTCCAGAACATCTTCGCCAAGCTCGACGTCTCGTCGCGAACCGCCGCGAGTGCCTTCGCCTACGAACACCACCTCGTCTGACACCGCACCAATGGTGAATACCAACCACTCCGCTCCCGCCCGCAGTTGGTGAACCTCGGGGACGCGGGGCCACACGCGTGCCGCCTAGCGTCGTGTGCACCGACGACCCCGAAGAACGAGGTAACGCGCCATGTACGTCGCGGTCCACCACCAGATCAGGAACCCCGAAACCGCGTTCGCCCGCGGACGGCGTCTCATCTCCGGCGACGGCGCTCCGGAGACGATCAAGGTCCTCCAGTTCTACCCGAGCCAGGACCTGGCCCACGTCGTCTGCCTCTGGGAGTCCGACTCCGTCGAGTCGGTCCAGCGCTGGGTAGACACGACCCTCGGCGACTCCAGCGAGAACCTCTGCTACCCGGTGGCCAACGAGCAGGCGTTCGCCGAACGTCCCCTGGGCCTGCCCTCCAGGCCGGCGCTCAGCGTGTGAAGCCCGAGTCGGACCAGGGCCCGCTCACACGCCTTCGACCAGCGCATTGCAGAAATCCGCAATCGGCTTGCACGGACGACCGTGCACAGTGGTACTCGGCGCTGCGACCCGTGGGGGCGGGTCCGTGGACCGGGGGTAGGAAAAGGGGGACGCCCGCGACAGCAGTGGGGTCGCGGCGGAACCGGTGGGCGCGGCGGGTCGCTGGGGGGCGGCTCACCGCGCCTACCACCGGCCACCGGATCATCGTCCACCCCGCCTGCCCGCGTAATTCGCCGGGCCGACGCCGAGCATGCGTTTGAAGTGTCTGCCGAGGTGGGCCTGGTCGTAGAAGCCGACTTCCGGGGCCACCTCGGCCGGGGAGCGGCCGGCGAGCAGCAGGCGTCTGGCGAGGTCGACGCGACGGCCCGTCAGGTACCGGTGGGGAGGGATGCCGTACGCCTTGGTGAACGCCCGCACCAGGTGTGCGGGGTGGGCTTGCAGCGTGGTCGCCGCCTCGTCGAGCGCCACTCCCTCGACCGTCCGCTCGTCCAGCAGCTCCCGCAGCCGGGCGGCGACACCGGGATCGCGACGGGCGACGGGCGCGGCACGGCGGGTGAGCCGGTCCTTGAGGCGTTCCCGGATGAGCGCCAGCCTGCTCTGCGCCTCCAGGTGCTCGGTGAACGGGGTCAGCGCCCGGTGCAGCTGGTCGATCCGCCGGCGAAGCAGGGCATCCGGCAGTCCGGGGGCGTCCACCGCCGCCCCGATCGCGGCCGGGGCGAGCAGGTCGCTGTCCAGGTAGAGGACGCGCTTGCGGAAACCGTCCGGTGACGTGGCGCGGCCGTCGTGCGGCACGTGTGGTGGCAGCAGCGTCACCTGCGAGGTCCACGTGCCGTGTTCGTGCTTGTCCAGCATGTACCGGACGGCGCCGGTGTCGACGATCAGCAGCGTCCAGGCGTCGTGAGTGTGCGCCGGGTAGGCGTGGTCGGTGAAGCGGGCGTGGAGCACCTCGCGGATGCCGCCGACCGGCGGGCTCCACGCGCGGATCTCGGGCGGTTCCACGTTAAGAACGTACAAGACCCCTGTCGCGCCGACGGCGAGACTTCCGCTCGTGGAACCCCAGAACACCCGTGTCCGCTTCGACACCAAGATCGCCGTCCTGCTGCGGGACGACCTGCTGCCGTGGCAATGCCTGAACGTGACGTCATTCCTGGTCAGCGGCCTCGCCGCAGCCCTGCCCGACCTGATCGGCGAGCCGTACCGCGACGCCGACGACACCGAGTACCTCGCGATGTTCGGCCAGCCGGTGCTCGTGCTGCAAGGCGGCAAGGAGACCCTCACCAGCGCCCACGAGCGGGCGCTCGGACGCGGCATGATGATCGCCGTGTTCACCTCCGACCTGTTCGCCACCGGCAACGACCACGACAATCGCGCCGCGGTCCAGGCAGTTTCCCGCGCCGCGCTGGACCTGGTGGGCATCGGCCTGCACGGGCCGCGCAACGCCGTGGACAAGGTGGTCAAGGGCGCGCGGATGCACCCGTGACCGTGTCGACCGACCAACCGATTGTCAGCTGTCCGCGGATTGCTGGTAGCGGGTTGCGGGTGTCGATTGGTTGCCGCCGAACATCAGGGCGGCTTCGGCGGTGACCAGTAGGTCCAGGACGGCGGACTGGTCCTCCAGGCCGGGAACGCAGATCGTCTCGCCGAGGCGCAGGCCGGTCAGGCTGGCCTGGACCACGCCCTCCGCCGACATGGTGAACGGCGTGGGGCGGCGTGCACCTGCCGCCGGAGTTGGTGCTGCTGCTGTTCCTGCCGGCACTGCTGTACTGGGAGAGCCTGACCACCTCACTGCGTGAGATCCGCGCCAACCTGCGCGGCATCGTCCTGCTGAGCACCGTCCTGGTCATCGCGACGGCCTCGGCCGTCGCGGTCGTGGCGCACACGCTGGGCCTGCCCTTGGGGCCGGCCTGGGTGCTCGGCGCGGCTCTCGCCCCGACCGACGCCACCGCGGTCGGTGTGGTCGCCCGGTTGTTGCCCCGAGGCCAGGTCACCGTGCTGCGCGCGGAGAGCCTGGTCAACGACGGCACCGCGCTGGTGATCTACGGGTTGGCGGTCGGCGTCACGGTCGGCGAGGAGCAGCTGGGCGCGGCGCACGTGGGCTGGCTGTTCCTGCTCGCCTACGTCGGCGGGGCCGTGGCCGGGGCGGTGACCGGCAGGGTCGCGGCGCAGGTGCGCCGCCGCCAGACCGACCCGCTGACCGGGCAGGTCACCATGATGCTGATCCCGTTCACCGCGTTCCTTCTGGTCAGCGCGTTCGCCGGCTTCCGCGGGGCGGTGTCGCTGGCCGCCGCACTGGCCGTGCCCCACCAACTCGCCTCCGGCGCGCCGTTCCCGAACCGGGACATGATCGTGTCCGTGACCGGCGGAGTCATCGTGCTCACCCTGCTCCAGGGCCTGTTGCTACCCGGCGTCGTGCGATGGGCCCGGCTGCCCCGCGACACCGCCGTCGAGACCGAACGTCACCTCGCCGAGACCCGCGCCGCCGAGGAAGCCCTGCTGGTACTCGTCGATCAGCCCGGCCTGCATGGCCGCCCCGGCGAGCGTTGCGCCGCCGATGCCCATCGGGCCGCCGTCCTCGGCCTTGAGCCGGGTGATCTCGGCGACCGCGTCGCCGGTGACCAGGCGGTGTTCCAGTGATCTCGTGGTGTTGGGCGGCGAGTCGCGCGAGGGCAACGCCCGGTCCCGGTCGCAGGTCATCGCCGCGTACAACTCGTCCCACATCGCGTCGGGGATGGCCCTGGGCGTCGCGTCCGCCACCCGCTGCCGCAGACGCGCCCGCTTGAACTGCCGCTGCGTCTCGATCGGGCTGCGGTGCGCCAACGCGAGCCTGCGGGCACGGGAGGACGGCACCGGGTTGACCACCGACCCCCGGCCGAAGTGCTCGTGGAAGGCATAGAAGCCGTACACGGCGCTGAGGCAGTGGTTGATCGTGCGGGGAGCGTAGCCCGTGGCCGGCGCCGGCTTACCCGTGCGGAGGTTCGCCACTCCGGGCGGTGTCCCACCTGCCCGCGTCCGCTTCCGCTTCCGCTGAGGGAACCAGCGCGGCAGGTCATAGCCGTAACTGCGGCTGGTCAGCGGACTCATGTCGCTCAACGCCAAGTCGCGCAGGTAGCGGGTCACAGGCTCGACCTCGACACCCGCGCCGTCCACGACCACGAATGGGGGAAGCGTTCCGGTCGCCGCCGCCGCCGCCGTCGACGCCGCCGCACCGCCGGCCGACGGCGCCACTTGGCGGTCGCTGACGACGGACAACGCACAGCGCCTGTTCCCCCGGCTCACCCGATGACCGCAGACACCCCGGCCATCCTCGCGGGGTGACGTTGCTGTTCGCCGTTGCCGGTGGTGCGGCGGTCGGCAACCTGTACTGGACGCGGCCACTGCCACTGGAACGTCAGGATTCGACTTGGACCGCATGGCGCAGAAGTCGGGTGAGGACCAGTTGCAGTGTCTCGCGTTCGCGCTTCGGTACGAAACTCGCGTCCACCGCGACGCGGTTGAACAAGCCGTCCACCAGGGCGGCGAGCCAGGTGGCGGTCGTGGTCGGGTCCAGCCCGGGGTCGATCCGGCCTGCCTCGGTCGCCCGGTCGACCAAGTCGGCCAGGCCGGACCGCACCAACTGGTCATTGGTCGCGACCAGTGCCGCGATCCGTTCGTCGCGGTGGGCTTGGGCGGAGATCTCAAGGGTGAGCCGGGCGTATTCCGCGTCCGCGGCCAGGGCGATCACCAGGTCGAAGAATTTTGTCAGCGCGTCCCATGGCTCGGCGGCTGACAGGTCGGCGAACAGTGCCTCGGTGTCGGCGCCGTCCTGTTCGACGACCGCGGCGAAGATGTCCTGCTTGCTGCCGAAGTAGTAGAACAGGTTGCCCGGGCTCATCCCCGCCTCGGCGCAGATGTCGGCGGTGCGGGTCTGGCCGAACCCCTTGCGCGCGAAGCATCGCGCCGCGGCCTCCAGGATCTGGAGTCGCTTCGCCTCGCGCTTGGCTGGGTCAACGGTGCGCATGGGCCCGATTCAACCAGGGGGTTGACGGCGGAGGTCACGGTCCCCAATATTAGACCGACTACTCGGTATATGAAAGGCATGTCTGTGTCTACTCAGCCCCGCCTGTCTACTCAGTCCCGCCTCGTGCGGTTGGACGCGCTGCGCGGGTTCGCACTGTTCGGCATCCTCGCTGTCAACGTGTGGGCGTTCGCGACCGGTTACTACGTCTCCGGCATCGCCGACCCGGCACGCGATCCGGCGATCCAGTGGATCGTCTCGATGTTCTTCGAGACCAAGTTCTACCTGCTGTTCTCCTTCCTCTTCGGCTACAGCTTCACGCTGCAGATGGATGCCGCCGCACGCAGGGGCGCCGCTTTCTGGCCGCGGATGCTGCGGCGGCACATCGGGCTCGCGGTGATCGGCGCCGCACACGCCGTACTGCTGTTCCACGGCGACATCCTCACCACCTATGCCGTGCTCGGCCTCGTCCTGCTGGCGCTGCGCGGCATCTCCCCGAGGCGCGCGGTCTGGCTGGCGGTGAGCCTGCTTCTCGCCAGCGGCGCGCTGTGGACTCTGCTGGGCGTCCTCGACATGCTCACCCGCACCCCGATCGACGCCACCATGGTGTCCGCACGGGTCGCCGAAACGGTGGCCGCCTATCAGGGAACCCCCGAGACGGTCGTCGCTGAGCACCTGCGACAGCTGCCCGGCACGCTCGAACTCGTCGTGTTCGTGCAGGCTCCCAGTACCCTGGCGATGTTTCTGCTCGGGTTCGCGGCAGGCAAGCGGCAGGTGCTCGCCGAACCTTGGCGTTACCGGGCACTGTGGTCGTGGCTGCTGCGTGCCGGCTTGCCCGTCGGGCTCGTCGGGGCCGGTTTCTACGCCCACATCGCGGTGAATCACACCGGGAGCGGTGCCGAGACCCTCGCGATCGGAGTCAGCATCCTCACCGCTCCACTACTCGCCGGTGGGTACATCGCCGCGCTACTGCGCCTGTTCGACACCCGCGCCGCAGCCGTGTTCGCCCCGGCAGGCCGCGTCGCGCTGTCGAACTACATCCTGCAATCGGCCATCTTGGGCGTTGTCTTCACCGCGTACGGGCTCGGCCTGGTGGGCACGCTGTCCTACAGCGCAGTCGCCGGGCTCGTCGTCGGCATTTACGCAGTCCAGCTCGCACTCAGCGCGCTGTGGCTCCGCAGTCACCGCTACGGACCGCTGGAATGGCTCCTCCGCACGGTGACCACAGGTGCATGGCCCGTTGTCACCCGCCAATAGTCTCTCCGTCCCCGGCTCGCTCAAGGTCGTCGACGGGTTCGTGGATTCGGCGGTGCGTCGCTGGGCGGCCTTGGCGTTCGAACACGGTTGTGCGCGGTGGTGTTGATGTTGGCGTCGGTGGCGGCTCGGCGGGCTCGTCACTGGTGGGGGCAGCTCACCGTGCCCACCGAAACTCGTTCGCGCCGACGTGCGTCCTGCTCCACAATCACCCGAACGTCACAGAGTGCAACGGAGGGTGATCGGTGCTGGATGGGGATGTCGGGCTGGAGCTCGGCGCACGGGTGGCCAACGCGCTGAAAGTGGCGCTCGACGTGGACATCACCCCGGTCGAGGCGCTGATCCGACCCTCCGCCCCCGGCCGAAGGGCGGACTACCAGTGCAACGTGGCCATGAGCCTGGCCAGGAAACTCGGTCGCCCGCCCCGTGACGTCGCGACCGCGATCGTCGAGCACCTGCACGCCGCCGACATGGTCGAGCCGCCCGAGGTGGCCGGCCCCGGATTCGTCGAATTCACCCTGCGCCGGGAGTGGCTGCAGGAGCGGATCTCCGGACTGCTCGGCGACGAGCGGCTGGGCGTGCCGACGGCCGAGCCCAAGCGGTACGCCATCGACTACGGCAGCCCCAACGTGGCCAAGGAGATGCACGTCGGCCACCTGCGGTCCTCCATCATTGGCGACGCGGTGGTCCGGCTGCTGGAGTACGCGGGCCACGAGGTCGTCCGGCACAACCACCTCGGCGACTGGGGCACGCCCTTCGGCATGCTCATCGAGCACCTGATCGACCAGGGTTGGACGTCCGCCGACCACACGATCAGCGACCTCAACGGCTTCTACCAGGAAGCGCGCAAGAAGTTCGACGCCGACCCGGCGTTCGCCGACCGGGCCCGGCTGCGCGTGGTGGCGTTGCAGAGCGGCGACGAGACCACGTTGGCGCTGTGGCGGGGACTGGTCGCGGAGTCCGAACGGCACTTCGCCGCGGTGTACGACATGCTGGGCGTGAAGCTGACCGCCGACGACTACTACGGCGAGAGCTTCTACAACCCGTTCCTGGCCGATGTCGTGGAGGAACTGGAGGCCAAGGGCCTCACGTCTGTCAGCGGTGGCGCGCTGTGCGTGTTCCCGCCGGGGTTCACCAACCGCGAGGGCGAACCGCTGCCGCTGATCGTGCGCAAGAGCGACGGCGGGTACGGCTACGCCAGCACCGACCTGGCCACCGCCCGGTACTGGACCCGTGAGCGCGGCGCCACCGACCTGCTGTACGTGGTCGGGACGCCGCAGGCGGAGCACTTCCGGATGGTGTTCGCCACCGCCCGCGCCGCCGGCTGGCTCGACGACGGGCACCGGGCCGTGCACATCGGGTTCGGCTCGATCCTCGGCGAGGACGGCAAGGTCCTGCGCACCCGGGCGGGCGGGTCGGTGAAGCTGGTCGACCTGCTGCACGAGGCGGTGGACCGGGCCGCCAAGGCGGTGACCGAACGGTCCAAACAGGACTCCGCGTGGCAGGAGGAGGTGGCGCGCGCGGTCGGCATCGGCGCGGTCAAGTACGCGGACCTGTCCGGTGACCGGGAGAAGGACTACGTCTTCGCCTGGGACCGGATGCTGGCCATGGAAGGCAACACCTCCGTGTACCTCCAGTACGCCAACGCCCGCGCGCTGTCGGTGGTCCGCCGCGTCGGACGGGAGGCGGAGCCCGGCACGCCGGTGGCGTTGGGCGACGCCGCCGAACGCGCGCTGGCGGTGAAGATCCTCCAACTGCCCGCCGCCCTGGCCGTCGCGACCGAGGAGTACGCGCCGCACAAGCTGTGCACCTACCTGTACGAGACGGCGGTCGTGTTCTCCACCTTCTACGAGAAGTGCCGGGTCGTGGACGCCCCGGACGACCGCACCCGCACGTCGCGCCTGGCGCTGGCCCAGCTCACGTCCCGCGTACTGGTCCTCGGCCTGACCCTGCTGGGCATCCAAGCCCCGAACCGACTCTGACCGCCGAACCCGGAGCACATGACGTCGTCGTCGGCGGGCGAGCGGATCACGGAACCAGGACGACTTTGCCGGTGACCGTGCCCGACTCGGCCAGCCGTACGGCGTCGGCGACCTGCTCCAGCGGCACGCGGGCGGCGACCTGCGGGCGCAGCCGGCCCTCGGCCAGCAGCGCGAACACCGCGCCCAGGTCGTCGGCCAGGCGGGCGCGGAACTTCGCCGCGCCGCGCCTGCCGGCCCAGATGTTGTAGAACCGGGCGGTGTGGCCGTTGGGCAGCGCGTTCCACCACAGCAGGCGGCCGAACAGCTTCAGCACCGGCAGCTGCGACGAGCCCGCCTGATCACGGGTGGAGGCGGTGCCGTAGGCGACGAGCGTGCCGCGCGGCGCGAGCAACCGGTAGGAGTCGACGATGCCGGGGCCGCCGACGTGGTCGAACACCGCGTCCACGCCATCGGGCGCCAGTTCGCGCACCTTGGTGGGCAGGTCGGCGGCACGGTAGTCGATCGGGGTGGCGCCCAGGGTGCGGACCGTGTCGTGGTTGCGGGGCGAGGCGGTGCCGATGACACGTGCTCCGGCCAGGCGGGCAAGCTGCACCAGGGTGGAGCCGACGCCGCCGTTCGCGCCGTGCACCAGCACGGTCTGACCCGCGGTGACCTTCGCGATACCGTGCAGCATCTGCCACGCCGTGATGCCGTTGACCACGACCGTCTCCGCCTCGGCCGGGTCGACGCCGTCGGGCACCGGCACCAGGTCGGCCGCCTCGACCAGCGCGTGGCTCGTCCAGCCGCCGATCTTGGTCAGCGCCGCGAACCGCCGGCCGACCAGCGCCGGGTCCACGCCGGCACCGACCGCCGCGACCGTGCCGACCAGGTCGTAGCCGGGCACGAACGGGAACGCGGGCTGGTCGTAGTACTTGGCCCGGCGCATCTGCTGCTCGGCGAACGACACCCCGGTCGCCTCCACCCGCACCAGCGCCTGCCCCGAACCGGGGACGGGACGTTCACGGTGGCGCAGTTCCAGACCGTCGGGCTCGACCGCGCCCGGTAGCACGATCTCCAGCACCTGCTCGGTGGACGACTCGCTCATCTCTTCCTCCATCTGTGAGTGGTTAGTCACTCATTACTTGGCGAAGTGAACACCCACTGAGCTGCACTGTCAAGCAGCGCAGCTCAGAGAGGTCAAAAGGGTGGTTGGACAGTCACAGCTAGGACGGATAGGCGTGCACCTCGGTGGCCTTGACCGCAGCCCACAGCTCGTCACCCGGTTGGAGCCGCAGGTCGGCGACGGTCGCGGTGGTGATGTCGGCCAGCACGGGCGGCACGCCGTCCAGCCGCACGCGGGTGGTGTGGGCGTGCCGCTCGATCCCGGCCACCGTGACCCGCCACGCGTTGCGCGGGCTGCCGGTCGGGTGCTCCGGGTGCAGGCTCACGGCGGTGGGCGGGAAGACGACGTGCACCGGCCCGGACGCCGGAGTGGCGATGGTCAACGTGCCACCGGCGTCCAGCGAGACGGCCGTCCCGTGCGCGGTGCCGCGGTAGAGGTTGAGGCCGACCAGGTCGGCGACGTAGGAGGTCCGCGGACGACGTGCCACCTCGGTCGGCGTGCCCTCCTGCACGACCCGGCCGTGCTCCAGCACCACCAGCCGGTCGGCCAGCACCATCGCGTCCAACGGGTCGTGCGTGACCAGCAGCGTGTGGCCGGGGTAGTCGCGCAGGTGGTGGCCGAGTTCGGCGCGCACGTGCAACCGGGTCGCCGCGTCCAGGGCGGCCAGCGGCTCGTCGAGCAGCAGGAGTTCCGGGCTGGTCGCGAGCGCGCGGGCCAGGGCGACGCGCTGCGCTTGCCCACCGGACAACGTACGCGGCTTGGCCTTGGCGTGCGCCGCCAACCCGACCCGGTCCAGCCACCGGGCCGCCTCCTCCCGCGCCGCCGCCCGCCCGGTACCGCGCGCACGCAGCCCGAACGCCACGTTCTCCAAGGCGGACAGGTGCGCGAAGAGCAGGTAGTCCTGGAACACCACCCCGATCGGGCGCCGCTCGGCGGGCCGGAACACCTCCGGTGGCGCGTCCCACGTCTGCCCGCCCACCCGGATGTGCCCGCCGCTCAACGGCAACAGCCCGGCGAGCGCGCGCAGCGCCGTGGTCTTGCCCGCGCCGTTCGGGCCGAGCAGCGCGACGACCTCGCCCGGCTCGACGGTCACCTCCGCGGCCAGGACGAACCCGGCACGACCGACCCGCAGATCCGCGTGCAACGTCATGACGGACCACTGATCCAACGGTCGCGCAACGCGGCCAGCACACCGACCGACACCAGCAGCAGCACGACACTGAGCACGATCGCCGCGTCCGGATCGGTCTCCAGGGCCAGGTACACGGCCAGCGGCATGGTGGTCGTCTCACCGGGGAAGTTGCCCGCGAACGTGATGGTCGCCCCGAACTCGCCCAACGCCCGCGCCCAGCACAACACCGTGCCCGCCACCACGCCCGGCAGGATCGACGGCAACGTGACCCGCCGGAACGCCAACCACCGCGAGGCGCCGAGGGTCGCGGCGGCCTCCTCGTACCGCGGGTCGGCGGCCCGCAACGCGCCCTCCACCGAGATGACCAGGAACGGCATGGCCACGAACGCCTCCGCCAACACCACCCCCGCCGTGGTGAACGGCAACGAGATCCCGAACCACGCGTCGAGGTACTGCCCGACCAACCCGCGCCGGCCCAACACGAACAGCAACGCCACCCCGCCCACCACGGGCGGCAGCACGAGCGGCACCGTCACCAACGCCCGCAGCACACCACGCCCCGGCACGTCACCGCGCGCCAACAGCCACGCCAACGGCACGCCCAGCACCAGGCACACCACCGTCGCCAGACTCGCGCACACCAGCGACAACCGCAGCGCCTCGCCGACCGAAGAGCTGAACAGCTGCTCGGGCAGCGTGTCCCACGGTGCGCGCACCAGCAGCCCGACCAGCGGGACGAGCAGGAACGCGAGTCCGACGACGGCCGGCAGCACCAGGACCACCGGCAGTCGACCCCGGGTCCGACGGCGGGCGGACGTCACGGCGTGTCGAACCCGGCTTCGGCGAGCACGGCCCGGCCCCGGTCGGACCGGACGTGGTCGATGAACGCCCGGGCACCGGCCGCGTTGCGCGCCTTGGCCAGCGGCGCGATCGGGTAGTCGTTGACCGTCCGGTCGGCCTCGGGGAACTCGATGCCCTCGACCTCGCCCGTGGACCGCACATCCGTCCGGTACACCAAGGCGGCGTCCACCTCGCCGAGCCGCACCTTGGTCAGCACGGCCTTCACGTCCTGCTCCAACGTGTCCGGCCTCGCCGTGACCCCGGCCGCCTCGAACGCCCGCTTCGCCGCCGCCCCGCACGGCACCTGCTCCGCGCACAACGCGATCTTGGCGTCGGCGTCACCGAAGTCCGCCAGCCCGGTGATGCCCGCCGGGTTGCCCTTGGGCACCGCGATCTCCAACCGGTTGCGGGCGAACGTGACCGCCGCGCCGGAGATCCCGCCCGCGTCGCCGACCTGCGTCATGTTGGCTGGCGCGGCGGAGGCGAACACGTCCGCCGGCGCACCCTGGTTGATCTGCTGGGCCAACGCGGAACTGCCGCCGAAGTTGAACACGACCTCCACACCCGGGTGCGCGGCCTCGAAGTCCTCGCCGAGCCGGGTGAACGTCTCGGTCAGCGACGCCGCCGCGAACACGGTCACCCTCCCGTCCACCGCCCCGCCGACTTCCGCACCACTGGAATCCGCACCACAACCGGCCACGACAAGCAGCACCACCAGCGCGAGCGCGCGCATCAACCCTCCGGTATCTCGACGACGACGTGCGTGGACTTGATCGAGGCGACCGCCACGCTGCCGACCTCCAGGCCCAGCTCATCGGCCGACTCGCGGCTCATCAGCGACACCACCCGGAACGGCCCGGCCTGCATCTCGACCTGCGCCATCACGCCGTCCTTGACGACCCGGGTGACGATCCCGCGCATCCGATTGCGCGCCGACGCGGCCACCGTCACCCCCGGCTCGGGCGCCTCGGTCAGCCGCTGCGCGAACTCGGCCAGCTCCCGGCCGGCCACGCCCTTGCGCCCGCTGTCGAGCTGCACCTCGGTCAAGCGGCCCTGCTCGATCCACCGGCGCACGGTGTCGTCACTCACCCCCAGCAGGGAGGCGGCTTCGCTGATCCGCAGATTCGGCACGCCAGAGAGTGTAACTCCGCACCTGCGGCATGAAGTGATCTTCGTTTCCCCCCACCCGCTCCGGGTACGCCAACCCCAGCCGGTCGATCGGAGGAGAGCCATGGCCACCTCAGCGGAAGGCGTCGGCACCCGCCGCCGCCCCGTCCAGGTCCTCGCGCTGCTCGTCGGGGTGGTGTTCCTGCTGGTCGGAGTGCTGGGGTTCGTGCCGGGCGCGACCGACGGCCTGGACCGCATCGGCATCGCCGGACCGCACTCCGAAGCCATGCTGTTCGGGGTGTTCCAGGTGTCGGTGCTGCACAACGTGCTGCACCTGCTGTTCGGCGCGGCCGGGATCGCGGCGGCCCGGACGCGAGGCGCGTCCCGCCTGTTCCTGGGTGCCGGCGGGTTCCTCTACCTGCTGCTCTGGGTCTACGGGTCGGTCGTGCACTCGGTCGACTACGACGGCGGTGCGGCGAATTTCGCACCGTTCAACCCCGCCGACAACCTCCTGCACCTCGGACTGGGCGCGGGCATGGTCCTGCTGGCCGTGCTCAGCACGGCCTTCGAACGCGCCCACGGCCAGTACCCGGGCCGCGAACAGCGCGGTGTGTGACGCCCGGTTGATCGGCGTGCGGAACCCGTCGCGTAAGTTCACCCAGGGAGGCGCTTGACTGGGAGGGCGTAGATGGCGAGTTCCGGAGGACGACGGCATTTCGGGCGAGTGGACCCGTTCTGCCTGTTCATGGTCCTGCCGCTGGTGCTGATCGCGGGTGTCCTGGTGTGGGGTGGCCTGGCCTGGGTCGGCGTTCTCGTCATCGTCGTCGCCGGGATCGTGGTGCTCATCGACTCCTGGACCAACCGGCCGCTGCCGTTCGACGTGCCCGACGACGACTACGACGACTACGAGCCGCCGCAGTCTCCCGGCCGCCGCACGTACTAGCCGCCGCTAGCTCCGGGGGAACGTCTCGGCGACTGCGGCGTCCAGCGACATCGGTCGGGCGGGTGTGACGAACAGTTCGCGCAGCAGCAGGTCGTCGAGGTGCATCGGGTCCACTCCGGACTGCAGGCCCCGCACCCGCTGCACGAGACCGGTAGCCAGCAACGCCACCCGCACCACCGCGCCCGGCAGTCGGCGCACCGCGCGCGGGTGACCGGCGGCGGTCGCGATGCGGCCGATCATGTCCGGCCACGTCAGGTTCTCGTCCGCCATCGGGATGTCCTCGCCGGACGCCCGCTCCAGCGCGTCGACCGCCGCCTCGGCCACGTGCGCGGCCGTCGTGACGGCGCTGCCGCCGGGCGGCGCGACCAGTGGCGACCGCGACCGGACCCACTTGTCCAGCCCGCCGGACCAGTTCGGCAGCCGATCGCCGGACCGGCCGAGTACGAACGGCAGTTCCAGCACCGCCACCGGCAGGTCCGGACCCGCCGCCGCGCGGCCCGCCCGCGCCTGCTCGACCCGGCTGCGGATGTACGGGTGCCGTTCGGCGAGCCGCCACTCGGGGTGCAGGCGGTGGAAGTGCGTGTAGTACGACCCGAGCACCACGGCCCGGCTCAGGCCCGCTTCGCGCGCGGCGGTGAGGAGCCGGACGACCGGGGCGACGTTGCCGTGGTGGAACACCGGGTACGCGGGCTTGCGCGGCACCTCCCGGCCGTCCGCGCCGGCCGCGAACACCACGCCGTCGTGGCCCGCCAGCAAACTGCGGAACTCCGCATCGGTGGCCGTGGTCGCGTCCACGGCGTGGTCGACGCCGTCGCGTGCGGTCCGCGCGACGGACGTCACCTCGTGCCCGCGTTCCCGCAACCGCCCGACGACCTGCTGCCCGACCAACCCGCTCGCACCCACCACCAGAACCTTCATGGGGCGATCATGCCTCCCGACTCGCGACGTTCGCCGAGGCGGGCCGCTCCCGGGTTCCTGCCGATCCTGGGAGTCAGGCCGCGCGCAGGGTGAGGAGGGAGATCTCGCTGGGCGCGAAGACGCGCAGCGGCGGGCCCCAGAAACCGGCGCCGCGGCTGGTGTAGAGCTGGGTGCGGTCGCTGTGGCGGCTCAACCCGGACAGCACCGGCTGCTGGAGGCGCACCAGCAGGTGGAACGGCCAGATCTGGCCGCCGTGCGTGTGGCCGGACAGCTGGAGGTCGACGCCGGCCGCCACGGCTTTCGGGATCTCGCTCGGCTGGTGGGCCAGCAGCACCACCGGCGCGTCGGGGTCGGCCCCGGCCATCGCGGCGTCGAGGTCGGCGCGGTGGCCCGGTTCGCCGGAGTGCGCGGCGGTGATGTCGTCGATGCCCGCGAACACCAGCCGCGCGTCACCGCGATCCAACACCCGGTGCTGGTTGTGCAGGCTCGTCCAACCCAGCTCGGTCATGTGTTCCAGCCACGCCTGGGCATTGCTCAGGTACTCGTGGTTGCCGGACACGTAGAACCGGTGCCGCGCCCGGACGTCACCCAGTGCGGCGGCTTGACCGCGGCGTTGCTCCACCGTGCCGTCCGCGATGTCGCCGACGTGCACCACGACGTCGGCATTGAGCTCGTTGACCGCCGCCACCGTGCCCTCGTTCCACCGGGTGCGGTCGATCGCGCCGTAGTGGGTGTCCGCGAGCACCGCGATGGTGAGGCCGTCGAACGCCCGGTCCAGCCGGGGGAGTACCACGTCGGTCCGCCTGATCCTCGGCACCCGGCGCGCCTCGCGGATGCCGTACCCGACCAGGGCCAGGCCGACGACCAGCAACACCACCGCGACGAACCGGGACCGGAACGGGTTGTCCACGCCCGCGACCGTCAGCACGAGCCGCAGCACGTGCGTGATGAGCGTCCAGGCGAAGAACACCCACGCCACGCCCAGCATCAGGTGCGCGATCCGGGCGGCCCGGTCGGAGTGCCTGCGGCCGTGCGCGCGGACCAGCAGCAGCGGGAACGCCACGGACGTCACCACGAAGAAGGCCGTGCCGATGACCTGCACCGGCCACGGCCAGTCCGCGCTCGGCGCGAGCAACCCCGTCCACGGCACCCAGAACAGCAGTGCGGTCACCGTCAGCAGCACCGCCGTGAAGCTGACGCGCCGCCGCGCGGACGGGCGGGGTGGCGCGGTCGTCGTGCTCGACATCGGATCTCCTCGGCGGCTTTACGAACCAGTGGGCTCTTATCGACGGTAACCCGCCCCGGACCCGGTGTCCAAGTTTGCCGGTCGAGTGCGCGGAAACCCTGGTCACATGGCCGACCAGGATGACGAACGCGAGATCGACACCGCTGCGCCCGACACCGCTGCGCCCGACACGCCCGACGCCGAGGCGTTCCGGGTCGAGACACCGGAGGAGGACGAGCGGCTGGCCGAGTCGCAGCACACGATCGACGAGGCCAAGGTGATCGCGGCGGACCTCGCCCGGACCACGCCCGACCCGCTGCCCGACAGCGAGCCGCCGGAGAGTTCCACCCCCGGCTCCTGACCCCGCAGCGGTCCACAGTGGACTTACCTGGACGGCGATTGTCCGGTCGGAACCCAGGTGTGGGGAGTTCGCTCTCCCGCGTCGGCGGTGTTCGGCCGCCGGCGGTGATATCGTCCCGGACGATCGGATGATCTTCACCCGGTCGTCTCGTTGTGCGGCACCGACCGTGTGGAAGAACGCGCCGGTCGTCCCGCGTTCCGGCGGACGAGGAGGAGCATGGCCGCCGGGGAATCGGAACCGGAAACCGAATTCCCGCACCGGATCGGCAAGACCGCCAAGCGGGTGCTGGCACTGGAGGGCTACACGCGGTACGAGCAGTTGACGAAGACCACCCCGAAGGAACTGCTCAAGATCCACGGGATGGGGAAGAAGGGCATCCAGATCCTGCGCGAGGAGCTCGCTGCCAGGGGCCTGTCCTTCGGCGACGAGTCCTGAGACGACGACCGGGCCCGGGGCGCCCCGGGCCCGGTGTTCCAGCTGCGCGGACCCCGCGTCCGGCGCGCGGTCAGGCCGCTCCCGGCCCGCATGCCGGCCCGGACGTTCGGGTGGAGTTCGAGCTGGTGGTGATCGCGCGCACCGCGCACCCGCGCTCGACCGTTTCGTGACGAGGTCCGGAGTGGTGCGGTCCACAATGGACTCACCCGAATGGCGGTTGCCGACGGTGAACACCGGTATGGATAGTTTCGATCTTCCGCAACGGATGTTCAGTCGATCGCCGCTTGACTTGGGGGTAACCGAGCGTGGCTCGTCCAACACGCGTCGTGGTGGACGATGCGCTGTCGGCACCCGGTCAGGCCGGGCTGCGCCTGATCAGCCGGCTGACCGAGGCCTACGCCTGGCTCAGCGGTGTCGCGTTCACCCTGCAACTGCTGTTCTTGGGCACCGGGCACGTCCGCCTGCTGCTCGCCGCCCTGGTGCCCGTCGTGCTCGCGTCGTGGTGGCTGCGGCCCAACCGGGACAGCTGGCTCGTCGCATTGGTGGAAGGGCTCGTGGCCCACGGCGCGGTGTTCGTGTTGCCGAACCCGCAGCCCGTCATCGGCTTCCTGTTCGCGGTGACCGTGCGGCGCGCGCTGCACGGTGACAGCGAACGGTTCCCGTTCAAGGCGGTGCCCGCGCTGCTGGGGTACCTGCTCGGGTTCGGGGTGTGGATCACGATCACGCCCGTCGCCGTGACCGGCCCGCTGGTCGTGTCCGTGGCGATGCCGTTGATGGGCCTGGCGGTCGGCACGATGGCGTTGCACGAGACGGTGCGCTCGGCGCGGCTCGTCGAGGACGCCCGCCGCACCGTCGATGCGGTGGTGCGGGCCAGCCCGATCGGGCTCGTGCTGCTCGACGCCGAAGGCGTGCCGCAGCTGCACAACGAGCGGGCCCGCGAGTTGCTGGAGTGGGCGGCGGGCGAGCCGGGGCGGGTGCCGTGCCCGCACGGGCCGGACATCACGCGCTGCGAGCACGGCTGCCGTTCGGCCGAGGACCCGGTGGAGGTCGGCGTCACTCGCGCGGACGGCTCCACCGGCGTGCTGGCGGTGCACGCGGTACCGGTCGAGCACGTCTCCGAACGGCACACCGTCGTCACCGCGCTGGACGTGAGCAAGCGCCGGGAGTGGGAGGACGCGCTGCGCACCCGCGCCGAACGGGACGAACTGACCGGGCTCGCCGGCCGCACGCACTTCCTGCACCTGGTGGACCAGGCGCTGTCAGCCGGTGAGACGGTCGGCCTGCTGGTGATCGACCTCGACGGGTTCAAGGAGGTCAACGACGCCGAAGGGCACGAGGCGGGCGACTGGTACCTGGTGTCGGCGGCCGAGCGGGTCAGCCGTGCGGTCGGACCCGTGGCCACCGCCGCGCGGCTCGGTGGCGACGAGTTCGCCGTCCTCGCGCCCGGTCACGACGTGCGCGACTCGGCGCGGCTGGCCACCCGCATCCTGTCCGAGCTGGCGCGGCCGTTGACCGGGCTGGGGCACGAGACGGTGATCCGGGCCAGCGTGGGCATCGCGGTGTCGTCGCCCGGTGCCGGCACGGCGGACCTGCTGCGTGACGCGGACACCGCGATGTACGCGGCGAAGCGGGAGGGCGGCAGTCGGATCAGGCTGTTCCGGGCGGAGATGGGGGAGCGGGTGCTGGCCCGGCAGCGCGACAAGGCCGACCTGCGCACGGCCGTGTTCGACGGGCAGTTGGTGCTGCACTACCAGCCGATCGTGGACTTGGCGACGTCGGCGGCGACGGGTGCGGAGGCGTTGGTGCGGTGGCAGCGGCCGGGGTACGGGCTGCTCGGGCCTGGTGAGTTCATCGGGTTGGCGGAGGAGACCGGGCTGATCGTGCCGCTGGGCAACAAGGTGCTGGCGGGCGCGTGCGAGCAGGCGATGCGGTGGCGTGAGCAGGGGCGGTCGTTAGGGATGACGGTGAACGTGTCGACGCGGCAGCTGTCCGCGCCCGCGTTCCTACCGTCGTTGGACCGGGTGTTGAAGACGACGGGCCTGCCGCCGGAGCGGCTGACGATCGAGGTCACCGAGTCGGTGTGGGCCGACGGCGCGGCGATGCGCGGGCTGATGGAGGTGCGGGAGACCGGGGTGCGGGTCGCGTTGGACGACTTCGGCACCGGCTACTCGTCCCTCAGCTACCTGCAGCGGTACCCGTTCGACGTGGTGAAGATCGACAAGTCGTTCACCGGCGCCCTCTCCGAAACCGGCCGCACCGCCGGCGTCGTCCGCTGCATCATCGACCTGGCCGAGGTACTGGGCGCGCACACCGTAGCCGAGGGCATCGAAACACAAGCCCAAGCCGACTGGCTCCGCAACGCCGGCTGCGCCTACGCCCAGGGCTACCTCTTCGGCCGCCCCGACCTCCCCGAAAACTGGGCCACCCAACCCTCAGCCCCCCGCTAACCCGCGTGTCCAACCTCCAGAACGCGCGTGTCCAACGTTCCGGTCGCGCGTGTCCAACACTCAGAACACGCGTGTCCAACGTTCAGAACACCCGAGTTGAACGCTCAGGTCGCCGGGGTTGAACGGTCAGCGGTGCCTGAACGTAGAACTCAGTGGTCCTGAAGGTAGGACACGCGCGTTCTGGAGGTTGGACACGCGCGTTCTGGACGTTGGACACGCGGGCTCAGGGGAGGTCGGTGAGTGTGTTCCAGAACATCAGTTCGTAGGCGTGCAGGAGGTGGGCGGAGGGAATCGCGGTGGAGGGGTTCCAGCCGGTCGCGAGCACCTGGTCCAGTGCGCGAAGTCCCAGTGCGTCCAACTCCGGCGCGGGTTCGGCGAAGAAGTCGAAGAACGCACACCCGGCGTCGTCGAAACCGTAGTGCTCACGCAGTGCCGCGGCGATCGTCGCGCAATAGCCACCCCATTCCGCGAAGTTCGCCAGAATCGCGAGGAGAGCGTCGTGCGGATTGCCGTCCAACGCCAGCCTGGCCACGTACGACGGGTACGCCTGACATCCCGGCAACGGCCGATAGGCAGTCACGTCGTCCGGGCTCAGACCACACGCGGCGGCGAAATCGGCCAGCTTGGCCAACGCCAGCCCTTCACCTCCCGCGACCGCCGCGAAGAACTCGCGTTGCGCCGGTTCGGGAGACTGCGCGGCCAAAGTGAGGAACGCCCGCCAGTCGCTCCGCACGATGCGGTGCTCCTCGGCCGCCAACGCCGCCAACGTGCCCGGTGGCGCCTCGCCACGGGCGATCAGCGGCACCAACCGGTTCGTCCCACCCTCACCGGTCAACTCCTCGCGCACCCGCTCCAGCAGGTCTTTCGCGTCTTTCGTCATCCATCCCCCTTGTCCGAACGCCACACGTCACCGTCGACCGCGGCATGGTCAATAGGCACTCTATCGATGCGGCCGACACCGTGATCGGCGCGTCCGACACCGTGCATATGCACGTGCACCGCGGTTGTGTGGATGAAGACTCGGCAACAACGATTGACGCGGACTCCCCTTGGCCGGTCTCATGGCTCCGCCTTGTCGGACTTGTCGGACGTCAACGTTGCCGCAGTGGGGAGAGCCGGGATTGCGCGTCGCCGGAGTCACGTCGGTCGAAAACCGCGGAATCCCGATCGAAAAGCAGCACCACGTGTGGATAGGTTACCTGCTTTTCGGCCTGTCATCGGTCGGGGTCTACTATGCACTGCCGATCTTCGTCGGCACGATCCCGCTCCGCGTGATCGTCTACTGCGCGGTCAGCACGTCCGCCGCCCTCGCCGTGTGGTGGGGGGTGCGGCGCAACAAACCGGAACCCCGCGCGCCGTGGATCGTGCTCGGGGCCGGCCAACTGGTGTACGCCCTGGCCGACACCACCTTCTACAGCTCGCACTACGTGCTGAACGAGACCGGCTACCCGTCCGTCGCCGACGCCTTCTACCTCGGCCACTACCCGCTCGTCGTGGCCGGCCTGCTCATGCTGATCCGGCAACGCCGCTCGGACCGCGACCTGCCCGGCCTGCTCGACTCGGTCTCGCTCACCGTGGTCGCGGGCCTGCTGTCGTGGGTGTTCGTGATCGGCCCCCAGACCCGCCTCGGCACACCGCTGCTGGTCGAGATGGTGTCGCTGGCCTACCCGCTGATGGACCTGGTGCTGCTGCTGGTCTCACTGCGGCTGCTGTTCGGCGGCGGCTGGCGCGGCGCGTCGTTCGTGCTGCTCGCCCTGTGGCTGGCCGCGATCCTCACCGCCGACACCGTGTACGTGCTGCAACGCCTCGACCTCAGCTACGAGGCGGGCAACTTCCTGGACGCGATCTGGCTGACCGGCAACGTAGCGCTCGGCGCGTGCGCGCTGCACCCGTCGATGGCACGCATGGCGCAGGCCGTCGACGTGCCCGCGTTACGGTTGAGCTGGCCAAGACTGGCGATCCTGTCCACGGGCGCGTTGATCGGGCCGTTGGTGCTGCTCGTGCAGCACTACCAGGGCGTGCGCCGGGACGTGCCGGTGATCGCGGCCGGCTGCGCGGTGCTGTTCGCGTTGACCGCCACCCGGCTCGCCGGCCTCGCGGTGGACCAGCGCAGCCTCGCCATCACCGACAGCCTCACCCGGCTGGGCAGCCGCCGGTACTTCGAGGCACGGCTGGCCGACGAGGTGGCGCGGGCCAAGCGCACCGGCAGCCCGTTGGGCGTGCTGATCCTCGACGTCGACCGGTTCAAGTCGATCAACGACCGGTTCGGGCACCCGGCTGGTGACCGGGTGTTGGTGGAGGTGGCCACCCGGCTGCGTGCCGTCGCCGGGTCCGACCGGGTGCTCGCCCGGTACGGCGGGGAGGAGTTCGCGCTGATCGCGACCGGTGCCGACGTCGAGAACCTGAAACGGTTGGCCGAACGGCTGCGGCACGGTGTCTCGCACCACCCGATCGCCGTGAGCGGTCGGCGTTCGGTGACGGTTACGCTCTCGGCCGGCACCGCCGCGTTCGCGCCGCACTACGGCACGGCGTCCGCGCTGGTGTCCGCGGCTGACCGTGCGCTGTACCTGGCCAAGGACCTTGGTCGTGACCGCGCGGTCGCCGGTGGCACATCGCTCACCGAACACCGGGAGGACGTCGCGGTGGACTACCTGAACCAGGTCGCGGACCTGGTCGACCTGCGCGTGGCGAGTCCCGGGCGCAGCCTGGCCATCGCCGAGTGGGCGCGCACCGTCGCCGAACACCTGAAGCGCGACCCGGGCGAGATCCGCACCGCGCACCGCGCGGGACGCCTGCTGGACGTCGGCATGATCGTGCTGCCGGACGACCTGCTCGCCGAATCCGGCCCGCTCACCGACCAGCAGTGGCACCTCCTGCAGGAGCACCCGGACAGCGGCGCCCGGATGGTCGGCGTGCTGCCCGACCACGGTGAGGTGGCGGAGGTGATCCGTCAGCACCACGAGCGGTGGGACGGCGCCGGCTACCCGGCCGGTCTGATGAGGGACGACATCCGGATCGAGGCGCGAATCCTGTCCGTGTGCGACGCGTGGGCGGCGATGCGGGCCGACCGACCGCACCGGCGGGCGTTGACGCACGAGCACGCGGTGCGCGAACTGCGGTCCGGGCGGGGCGCCCGGTTCGACCCCGATCTGGTGGACGTGTTCCTGACGTTGCTGGACAAGCGGGTCGTCGGCGATCTCACGGCCGGTCCCGGCTCGCCCGTGACGCACGAGGGCAGCCGCCTATCCTGACGCCATGTCGCGCCGGGCCCTGATCACGATGACGCCGGACGAGGTGCGCGCGTTCCTGGAGGAACAGCGCGTGGTCACCAACGGTCAGCCGGACAACCAGGTCGCCAAGATCCGCCGCACGGGTCTCGCCGACCACGTGGACGGCTGGTGCGTGTCCGGCGAGGTCGGCATGCGCAAGCCGGACCCGGCGATCTTCCGGCTGGCCGCGCCACCTCGGCGGCTCCGTCGAAGGTGGCTGGACCGTCGGCGACAGCCCGGATCTGGGAATCGCCGGCGGTCGAGAGGCCGGACTGGCCACGTTCTGGATCAGCCACGGCCGACCGTGGCCCGCCGATCGGACGCCACCGGACCGCGTCGCGCCGGACACCCGCCTCGCGATCCGGGCGCTACTCGAAGACGCCTGAACCATCGCCACAAGCGAGCGCAAGTCCACCATTCCGGTCTCAGGCAGCCACTGCTACCTGCGGCTGACGTTCACCGGCAACACCGGCCGGCCCGCCGCCCCGACTCGCTGAGGTCGCGCGACACCGGATGTTCACCGCGTGCTCCTAGCGTTCCGCGCACCGCGTGCCCCGAGTGGGCGCGCCACGGCAGAACGGAACGCTCATGAGGAGACCGCTGGTCATCGGTCTGTCCGCACTCGTCCTGGCATCGGTGGCGGTGCCGGGGTCGGCCGAGCCCACCGGCCGCCACGACTTCGGCCGCGCCACGTTGACCGGGTTCGCCGCGCTGGCCGCCGCGACGTTCGTGCCGGCCAGCGAGCCGTCCGGTTCGGCGCTCGGCACCGCCCCGGTCAACGGGATCGTGCCTCCGTTCGCCGACCAGCCGGTGCAGGGCTTCAGCGGTGTGCTGCGCAACGCCGACGGCACGTTCGACGTGTTGTCCGACAACGGCTACGGCACCAAGGCCAACAGCGCCGACTTCACCCTGCGCGTGCACCGCATCGGCCCCGACTTCGCCACCGGCGCGGTGGACGTGGTCGGCGGCGTCACGCTGACCGACCCGAACGGGCAAGTGCCGTTCCCGCTGACCCGACCCGACCGGGTGCTCACCGGCGCGGACTTCGACGTGGAGTCGATCACGCGCGCCAACGACGGCACGTACTGGATGGGCGACGAGTTCGGCCCGTACCTGCTGCACTTCGACCGCGCCGGCCGGCTGCTCGCCCCGCCCGTGCCGCTGCCCGGCGTCTTCGCCCCGGAGAACCCGGCGGGCACGCCGAACCTGGGCGGCAGCAGGGGATACGAAGGCCTGGCGCTGTCCGCCGACGGCCGCACGCTGGACGCCCTGCTGGAGGGCACGGTCGCGGGTGACCAGCCCGGCAGCCTGCGGCTCAACGAGTTCGACCTGCAGCGCGGCCAGTACACCGGCGTCCGCTGGACCTACCAGCTGGACAAGCCGGAGCACGCGATCGGCGACGCCATCACCGTGGACCGCAACCGGCTGCTCGTGGTCGAACGGGACGGCGCGCAAGGCGTGGACGCCCGCGTGAAGCGGGTCTACCTGGCCGACAAGCGGGACCGCGACCACGACGGCAAGCTGGACAAGACCCTGGTGGCCGACCTGCTGGACATCGCCAACCCGCGCAAGGTCGGCGGCTTCGGCGAGACGTTCACCTTCCCGTTCGTCACGATCGAGGACGTGGTGATCCTGGACGACCGCACCATCGGCGTGCTCAACGACAACAACTTCCCGTCCTCGTCGGGCCGCACGCCGGGCAAACCGGACAACAACGAGTTCATCACCCTCCGACTGGGCGACAACCTCGGCGCCGACCCGCGCGTCCTGCGCCGCCGCTAGTCCAGACCCCCACCGCTCGCCGAACGCGTCCTCACCGACGCGTTCGGCGTGGCGCTGCCCGATAACGTCCGCGATCGTGCGGAGATCCGGGCGCCATCAGCGTGGCGAATACGCACCGGTCGACATCCGCGCGGCCTTCAGTAGAGTCGGCTTGGAGATCAGCAGCGGAGGATTGAGATGAAGCGGAACATCACCTGCCCCTGTGGAGAGCAGATCGTCGGTCAGGACGAGGACGACCTGGTGGCGAAGACCCAGAAGCACCTCAAGGAGAACCACCCGGGGCACGACTACTCCCGCGACGAGATCCTCTTCATGGCCTACTGAGCCGAACGGCCTCCGGTCCGCGGGCACGGCGGCCAGAGCGTCGGCGATCACCGGCGCGAGGTGCGACTGCCACGTCAACCGGGGGGTGGGGCGTGTGCTGACGGCGTTGCGCGTGGGGGATTTCCGGCTGCTGTGGGCGGCACGGACGGTCAGCGTGTTCGGTACCTGGCTGCTCGTGGTGGCCGTGCCCGCGCACGTCTTCGAGCTCACCGGCTCGCTGATGGCGACAGGTGTGGCGCTGGCGGCGGAGTTCCTGCCGCCGGTGCTGCTCGGGCCGGTCGCCGGGGTCCTGGTCGATCGCTGGGACCGGCGGCGGGTCATGCTCGCGGCCGACCTGCTGCGCGCCGCCGCCGTCGCCTTGCTACTGCTCGTACGGGACCCCGATGACCTCTGGCTGGTCTACGTCGCACTGGTGATCGAGAGCACCGGAACGGTCGTGTTCCGCCCGGCCGCCCAAGCGCACACACCGGTCGTGGTCGGCACCGGCACGGCGTTGAGCGGCGCCAACGCGTTGAACTCCATCACCGACGGCGTCGCCAGGCTCGTCGGTGCACCACTGGGCGGCGCGCTGATGAGCCTGGTGGGCTTCCACGCGTTGGTGCTGGCGGACATCGTCAGCTACCTGGTCTCGGCCGGTCTGATCGCGTTGATGTCCAAGCGCTCAAGCGGCAACACCACAACCAACGTGGGCAAGGAACTGGCCGAAGGCCTCGCGTTCCTCCGATCGGAACGAACAGCCTCGTCGCTCCTGGTCGTCACCACCATCTTCCTGGCCGCGAACGCCTCGCTCAGCGCACTGCTGGTCCCGTTCGGCATCACCACCCTCGGCGGCAGTGCGGTGGTCGGGCTGGTGCTGTCCGGGCTCGGCGTCGGGTTCCTGCTCGGCGCGCCACTGACCCGCTCCCTGGTCGACCGGCTCCGCACCGGCCCGCTACTGGCCGCCGCACTCGTCGTCACCTCGGTCGGTTTCGTGCTGCTGTTCAGCTCCCGGTCGCTGACCTCCGCCCTACCCGCCGCCGTGCTCATCGGGCTGTCCGGTTCCGCGGTCCTCGTCGTCGCGCAGACCGCGCTGCAACGGGTGACGCCCACCGAAGTGCTGGGACGGGTCAGCGCGGTGCTGTTCACCGGTGAGGCGGTGGCGACGTTCGTCGGCGCGCTGGCCGGCCCGGCGCTGGCCGAACTCACCTCACCGCGCACGGCCGCCTACGCCGCGTGCGCGGTTACGCTGATTGCCGCCGTGTATGCGAGATCGACGCCTTCCGTTCACCAATCCTTCGCCCGCTGATGGCCACTTCGCGCGTCAAACGAGTCGAGCGGGAGAGATGATCAGGGTGAACACGGGGGTGAGCGGGTCTAGTGAAGCGCCGGTTGTCCATCGGCTTGGCCGTGGTGTTGTTGGCCGCTGTCGTCGCGGTGGTCGTGTGGGGCCGTTCGGACGACGCAGAGGGCGGCGAGCAAGGTGAGTTGACCGCCGTGCGCGGCGTCATCGGGTCGGAGAAGCTGGCCTTCTTCAGCGACCAACGAGTGATCGACGCGTTCGCCAAGCACGGCCTGAAGGTCGAGGTGGACACCGCCGGTTCCCGGCAGATCGCCACCTCCGTCGATCTCGGCAAGTACGAGTTCGCGTTCCCGGCGTCCTCGCCCGCCGCGCAGCGGATCCAGCGCGATCGCAAGACGACCGCCGCCTACACGCCGTTCCAGTCGCCGATGGCCGTGGCCACGTTCGAGCCGATCGTGCAGCTGCTGCAAACGGCCGGTGTCGTGACCAAGGGCGCGGGCGACTACCAGGTCCTCGACGTGGCCAAGTACCTGGAGCTGACCAAGGCCGGCACGCGCTGGGACCAGCTGCCCGGCAACACCGCTTACCCGGCCCGGAAGAACATCCTCGTCACCACGACCAACCCCAGCGAGTCGAACTCCGCGGCGATGTACCTGTCCATCGCGGCGTTCGTGGCCAACGGCAACACCGTGGTCGGCACGCCGGAACAGGAAGCGGCCGTCCTGCCCGACGTCTCCAGGCTCTTCCGTGACCAGGGCTACACGCAGAACAGCACCGAGGGCCCGTTCGAGGACTACCTCGCGGCCGGCATGGGCAAGACGCCGCTGGCGCTGATCTACGAGTCCCAGTTCCTCGACCGCGTGCTGCGCGCCGACGGCTCGATCCGCCCGGACATGCGCCTGCTCTACCTCGCGCCGACCGTGTACTCCAAGCACACGCTGGTCCCGTTGTCCGACAAGGGCGACCAGGTCGGCCGGCTGCTGAGCACCGACCCCGAACTGGGCAAGCTCGCCGCCACGTTCGGCTTCCGCACCAGCGACCCGCGGCTGTTCGCCGAGGTGGTGGGGGACAAGGCGCCCGCCGACCTGGTGGACGCGGTCGAACCGCCGTCGTTCGAGACGCTGGAACGCCTGCTCGACGCGGTCGGAAAGTGGTGACTCCGCCCACGCCTCAAGGCGCGGGCTTTCTGCGTCGGTGGCTAGGCTTCCGCGCAGAGGACCAGCCCGGCCCTGTGCATGACGTTCAGCGCGCCGACGCGGTCCGCGTTCTCCACGAACCCGCACTCGACGCACTCGAACTTGGCTTGGGTGGTGCGGTTCTCCGCGCTCACGTGCCCGCATCCTCCGGCGGAAGGCGGGCACGTGCGGGAGGTGTTGCGGGCGTCCACCGGGATCACTCGGCGACCGGCGCTCTCAGCCTTGTTCGCCAGGATTCGGAGGAACAGTCCCCAGCCCGCGTCCAGGATGCTGCGGTTCAGCCCGGCCTTCGCGGCAGCCCTGTTCGGAAGGAACGAGCCCGCGTTGTCCGGGTCGGGCTTGGGTGCGGGCGCTCGTGTCATGCCCATCGTGTTCAGCTTCTCGTGCCCGATTGCGTCGTGCTCGGTGATCAGGGCGTTTGCTGCCTTGTGGTGGTGGTCGAGGCGCTGGCGCTGGATCTTCGAGTGAAGCTGGGCGACCTTTCGCGCTGCGGCCCGGTGTTTCCTGGTGCGATGTCGGGTGCGTTTGGGGAAGGCGTCCAGCACACGCTGAGCGGCGGCCAGTACGTCGGCCATCGACTTCAGGAATCGCGGGTTCTCCTCGTGGTTCCCGTTGGAGTCGGTGAAGAAGTGCACCGTGCCCATGTCGATGCCGACGATCGACCCGGTTGCCGGGAGTGGCACGTCCGGCACGTCGTCGCAGGCGAGGATGACGTACCAGCGCTTGCCCTCGCGCTTGACGCTGACGGTCTTGACCCGACCGTGTACGGGCCGGTGCTGGTGGACCCGAATGTGCCCGACGCCCTGCAACCGGACGCGGGTCTGACGGTCGTGAGGGGTGGAGTCCCAGCGGCAGCCGTCGCCATCCTTGGGGAACTCCACGGTGTCGAAGTGCCCGGAACCCTTGAAACGTGGGTAACCCGGCGTCCGACCGGCCTTGACGCGGCGGAAGAACGCTCGCATCGCCTTGTCCAGCCTCCGCAGGGTGGCCTGCTGCGACGAGAACGACCACCGGCCCTGGCGTTCGGGGTCGAACGTCCGGATCTCCTTCAACTGTGCGGACTGGTCCCCGTACCGCACGGTGGTTTTCGACGGGTGGCGGTAGGCGTCGCGTCGTTCCTGCAACGCCCCGTTGTAGAGCGAACAGTGATCCCGAAGCATCTCCGCCAGCGCCTGCACCTGCTTGGCCGTGGGCCGGAGGAGGAACTTGTAGGCGCGTCTCACGAACGCGCCTCCTTCTTCCCCGGGCGTTCCCACTGGGTGTCGATGTACCGCCGCACCGTGTCCGCGCTCACCGCGCTGACCGAGGCAGCGAAGTACGACGACGACCACAACGTCGGCAACCGCGTCCGCAGGTGCGGGAACTCCTCCCGCAGCACGCGCGAGGTGGATCCTTTGAATTGGTTCGCCACGTATGAGGCCGACGCTTTCGGGTCGTGCTTGACGAACAGGTGCACGTGGTCGGACACCACGTCCAGCGCCACGATCTCCCACCCCCGCTCGTCGGCCTTGGCGCGGATCAGCTCGTCCAGACGTGCCGCGACCCGGCCGCCGAGCACCGGGCGGCAGTACTTCGGGCACCACACCACGTGCAGCCCGAGGTCATACGCGCCATCGGAGAAACGGCGAACCTTCCTGGCCACAACCACTCGATCATTACACACGCACGACACATCTACTTATCGAGGGAGGTGGCGAGGATGCCCGGCACAAGCAAGAACGACTGGTCCGGCCTCGTAGCGGCGATTCACCCCGCAGCTAAAGCGACGGGTCCCCTCGCCGAAATCTGATGGACGAGTTCACCCTCACCCCGCCGGAGCCGGTGACGCCCGTCCCGGTCGAACGCGCGGCCGGGCTGATCGCGCTCGGCGACGACGTGCGCGAGGACATCGACCGCCGGGCCGAACGGTTCACCGAACGCCTGCAGGCGCTGGACGTCCGGTCACCGGAGTTCACCACCGTGCTGGACGACGTGCTCGCGGTCGGCGAGGTCGACATGCGTGCCGCGGCGGGCGTGGCCGGCGCGATGCTGGACCGCTCCGCCCGCGCGATGCGCGACAACTCACCGCAGGTACAGGTCACCACGTCCCTGTCCGGCCTGCGCCGCACGGTCGCCGAACTCGACCCGAGCAAGCTGCCGATCACCGGCCGCAAGCTGCTGAAGGTCTTCCCCGCCGCGAACGCCGCGAAGAAAGCCCTCGACCGCTACCGCGCGGCCGGTGAGCCGGTGAACGCGCTGGTGGTCGACCTGCGCAACCGGCAGGACCAGCTGCGCCGCGACAACGCCGCCATCAAGGGCGAGCGGGAGCGGTTGTGGCGGGCCATGGGCAAGCTGTCCGAGGCCGCCGCGTTCGCCGAGGCGGTGGACGCGGCGATCGACCGGCAGGCCGACGTGTTCGACCTGACCGACCCGGCACGGGCCCGAGCGCTGCGCGCCGACGTGCAGCACCCGATCCGCCAACGCCACCAGGACCTGCTGACCCAGCTCGCGGTCAGCGCCCAGGGCTACCTCGCGCTGGACCTGGTGCGCCGCAACAACGACGAGCTGATCCGGGGCGTGGAACGCGCGGTGTCCACGACGGTGGCCGCGTTGCGGGTCGCGCTGCTGGTGAGCGGCGCCCTGGCGAGCCAGCGGGACGTGCTGGACGAGATCGCCGCGCTGCAGTCCACCACCGACGGGCTGATCAGGGCCAACACCGAGCTGCTCGACTTGCAGAGCGCGGAGATCCGCCGGGCGGGCAGCGACCCGGCGGTCGCGGTGGAGACGATCCGCGCCTCGTTCGACCGGATCTACGCGGCGATCGACGCGGTCGACGGCTACCGGGCGGTCGCGGTGCGCACGATGGCGGTGACCGTCGAGTCACTGTCGGGGGAGATCCGCCGCGCCGAAGAGCATCTGCGCCGCTCGCACGACGCGGCGGCTGTCGAGGGGGACCGATGAGGACTGCGCTCGTGGGTACGGGGCTCGTGCTCGCCGCGTTGCTGGCCGGGTGCACCGACGACCCGGACCCGGCCGCGCCGGCCGGCCCGGCGCAACCGGGTGTGCTGCGGGTGCTCGCGGGCAGCGAGTTGACCGACATGCAGCCGGTGCTGGACGAGGCCGCCAAAGCCACCGGGATCACGGTGAAGTTCACCTTCACCGGCACCCTGGAGGGCGCCGAGGCGTTGGCGAAGGGCGAGGTGGACGGCAAGTACGACGCCGTCTGGTTCTCCGCCAACCGCTACCCGGCGGGCATCCCGGAGGCCGCGAAACGGCTCGGCAACCAGGTCAAGATCATGAGTTCGCCGGTGGTGCTCGGCCTGTCGGAGTCGTCGGCGAAGCGGCTGGGGTGGGCGGACCGGCAGGTCGGCTGGGCCGAGATCGCCGAGCAGGCCGGGCGCAAGGCGTTCAGCTACGGCATGACCGACCCGTCGTCGTCGAACTCCGGCTTCTCCGCGCTGGTGGGCGTGGCGTCGGCGTTGGCCGGGGCGGGCAACGCCGTGGACGCCGGCCAGATCGCGGCGGTGACGCCGCAGCTCAAGAGCTTCTTCAGCGCGCAGGCGCTGTCCGCGGGCTCGTCGGGCTGGCTGTCGGAGGCATATCAGCGCCGCGCATCCGGTCAGGACCCCGGCGACCAGGTCGACGGGCTGATCAACTACGAGTCGGTGTTGCTGTCCATGAACGCCGCCGGCAACCTGCCCGAACCGCTCACCGTGGTCTACCCGAGCGACGGCGTGGTCACCGCGGACTACCCGCTGACCCTGCTCACGGACGCCGGTGACGACGTGCGCGGCTCGCACCAACGCCTCACCGACCACCTGCGCACCCCGGACGTGCAGCGCAAGATCATGGAGACCACGCACCGGCGACCGGTCGTGCCGGGTGTCGAGCTGGACTCCCGGTTCGCCGTGCGGGACCTGGTCGAGCTGCCGTTCCCGGCCGCGCGCGACTCGGTCGACGCGCTGCTCTCGGCCTACTTCAACCAGATCCGGCGCCCGTCGCGGACGTTGTACGTGCTCGACACGTCGGGTTCGATGGCGGGTGACCGGATCGAGTCGCTGCGGTCCGCGCTGGTCGGCCTGACCGGCGCGGACGACTCGCTCACCGGCCGCTTCCGCCAGTTCCGCAGCCGGGAGGAGGTGACCATGCTGCCGTTCAACGACGTGCCCGGCGAACCTCGCACGTTCACCCTGCCCGAGGGGGATCCGCAGGCCGAGTTGGCGGAGATCAAGGCCTTCGCGGAAGGGTTGCAGGACGGCGGCGGCACGGCCATCTACGACAGCCTCTCCCGTGCCTACGAGGTGATGGAGCCACTGGTCTCGGCCGACCCGGACCGGTTCACGTCCATCGTGCTGATGACCGACGGCGAGAACGCCAACGGCTCGGGCCTGTCCGACTTCCAGTCGTCGTTCGGCAGGATTCCCGCGCCGTTGCGCCAGATCCCGGTGTTCACCGTGCTGTTCGGCGAGGGCAGCAGCGCGGAACTGGGCCAGGTGGCCACCATGACCGGCGGCAAGGTGTTCGACGCGCGCAACGCGGAACTCGGCGAAGTGTTCCGGGAGATCCGCGGTTACCAATGATCCGTTACCTGGGCTCGACCAAGAACCTCGTCGGCTGCGTCGGCGGTCTCGTCGGCGTGCTGCTGTACCTGACCGGAGTGGTCGGCGGGGTGTGGCCGGTGGTGGTGGCCGGGCTGTACGGGGTGGGCGCGCTGCTCGCGCCACCGGAGAAGGTCCGGCTGGTGCCGGTGGACGCGGTCACCGAGGCCGGACAGCTCCGCGCGGACCTCGACGGTCTGGTGCGCGAGGTCGGTGCGCAGACCTCCCGCATCCCTGAACCCGCGGTGGCCGCCGTGGGTCGGATCGCGGCGGTGCTCGGCGATCTCCTCGCCCGACCCGCGGCGTTGGCCGCCAACCCGGACCTGCGGCACACCGTGGTCCGCCTGGCGCGCACCGACCTGCCGCTGTCCGTGCAGACGTACCTGAACCTGCCGTGGTGGTTCGCGGTGAAGCAGCGGGCGGGCGGCGAGCCGAGCCCGGGTGACGAATTGGTGACCCAACTCGGCCTGCTGGAGGCCGAGGCGCACCGCCTGGCCGAACGCGTGTACGCGGCGGACGTGAACCAGCAGGCCGACCACACCCGGTACCTGCGGGAGCGGGACGCGGGCGAGTCCGCCTGACCCGCGCTGCCGAGGCTCAGACCGCGTGCTGCTCAAGCCGGGGTGGCTTCGGTCTCGGCGGACACGTCGGCCCACTCCTCCCACGTCTTGAGCCGCTCGGCGTAGACGTGCTGGATGACCTGGAGGGGGAAGGTGCCGAAGAAGACCCGCAGCGGCGGGTTCTCCGCGTCGACGACCTTCAGCAGCGCCGCCTCGGCACCGACCCGGAGACCGCCGAGGACCCCCGTGCCCGTGCCCTCGTCGCATCCGCGCTCGCCTGCGCCGACGCCGCCACCAACGCCTGGATCGCCTGCGATGGCAAGACTCCCTTTGCCGTGCTCATCGACCGCGCAATGGACGCACTGACCGCGTAGCCCGCGCCGTGCCGTGCTGACCTCGGCTCCCGACCTACCAGGTCTGCCGAGGCGCATCGTTGCACGACCCCTGGCACACCGTGCCGCCGTTCGAAGGGCTGCTCCGCTGTCAGGCGGATGACTGGCGTCACGGCGGGCGTAAGGAACGCGTCAATGACACGTTCGGGTGCATCAAGGAGGCGTCAGGCCGACCTGGATGCCGATTTTCCTGCCGCACGCTGTGCCGGTCATGGCCGCCGAGGCGCGGTCCGAGGTCTGTTGTCGGGGAAGGAGCGCGTTCATGGCCGATCTGGCCTACGCGTTGCTGCTGGTCGGGGTGTTCCTGGTGTTGGTGCTGACGGTGCGCGGACTGGAGAAGTTGTGAGTGGCACCGGTGTGGTGGCGAACGTCGTCGGCGGCGTGCTCGCCCTGCTGTTGATCGGCTACCTGTTCGTCGCTCTGATCAGGCCGGAGAAGTTCTGATGTCCTCGACTGCGGCCGGCCTGGCGCAGGTCGGCCTCTTGATCGCCGCACTCGCGGTGGTCTACCGCCCGTTCGGCGACTACGTGGCCCGCGTCTACACCGGCACCAAGCACATGAAGGTCGAGCGCGCGATCTACCGCACCGCGCGGATCGACCCGGATTCGGAACAGCGCTGGGGCACCTATGCGCTGGCCGTGCTCGGGTTCTCGTTCGTCGGTGTCGCGTTCCTGTACCTGTTGCAACGGTTCCAGTCGTTGCTGCCGTTCGACTTCGACCGGGGCTCGGTGACGCCCGGCATGGCGTTCAACACCGCGGTCAGCTTCGTCACCAACACCAACTGGCAGTCCTACGTGCCGGAGACGGTGCTGGGGCACACGGTGCAGATGGTCGGCCTGACGGTGCAGAACTTCGTCTCCGCGGCGGTCGGCTTGGCCGTGGCGGTCGCGTTGGTGCGTGGTTTCGTCCGGGACCGGACCGACCGGTTGGGCAACTTCTGGGTGGACATGACGCGGGGCGTGATCCGCATCCTGCTGCCGGTGGCGTTCGTGTTCGCGATCGTGCTGGTGGCCACGGGTGTGGTGATGAGCCTGAAGTCGGGTGTCTCCGTGGACGGCCAGGAGGTGGCGACCGCGCCGGTGGCGAGCCAGGAGGCGATCAAGGAACTCGGCACGAACGGTGGTGGCGTGCTCAACGCCAACTCCGCCCACCCGTTCGAGAACCCGAACTCGTGGTCGAACCTGATCGAGATCTTCCTGCTGCTGGTCATCCCGGTGTCGTTGACCCGCACGTTCGGCACGCTGGTCGGCAACCGCAAGCAGGGTTACGTGCTGCTGAGCGTGATGGGCGTGCTCTGGGCGCTGATGCTGACGGTGATCTGGTGGGCCGAGGCCAACGGCATCAGGCCGTTGGAGGGCAAGGAGCTGCGGTTCGGCATCCCAGGTTCGGCGCTGTTCGCCAACTCCACCACCGACACGTCGACCGGCGCGGTGAACGCGATGCACGACAGCTTCACCGGTCTCGGTGGCGGCGGCGCGATGCTGAACATCCTGTTCGGCGAGATGACGCCCGGCGGTGTCGGCACTGGCCTGTACAGCATCCTGGTGATGGCGGTCATCGCGATGTTCCTGGCGGGCCTGATGGTCGGCCGCACGCCGGAGTACCTGGGCAAGAAGCTCGGCAAGCGGGAAGTGACCGCCGCGGCGGTGTCGATCCTGGCGATGCCGACCGTGCTGCTCATCGGCGCCGGGATCGCGGCGATCCTGCCGGGCACGCAGGCGGCGTTGAACAATCCGGGTGAGCACGGGCTGTCGGAGATCCTGTACGCCTACGCGTCGGCGGCCAACAACAACGGCAGCGCGTTCGCCGGCATCACGGTCACCAACGACTGGTTCCAGGCCTCGCTGGGTGTGTGCATGGCGTTGGGTCGGTTCGTCCCGATCATCGCCGTGCTGTGCCTGGCCGGTTCCCTCGCCGCGCAGAAGAAGGTGCCGGAGACCGCCGGGACCCTGCCCACCACGGGACCGCTGTTCGCGACCCTGCTCGCGGGGGCGATCGTGCTTGTCGCCGCGCTGACCTTCGTCCCCGCTCTCGCTCTCGGTCCCATCGCGGAGGCCCTGCTGTGACGACCACGACCGATCGCCCGCAGCGGACCCCCGACGAGGTCCGCGAGCGCCACGCCCGGAACCTGGGCCACCAGGTCGCTGCGGGCCTCTTCAACCCCGAGCAGCTGCTCAAGTCGTTCCCCGACGCGCTGCGCAAGTTCGACCCGCGCCACCAGTTGCGCAACCCGGTCATGTTCGTCGTCTGGGTGGGCTCGTTGCTGGTCACCGTGTTCGCCGTCGGTGATCCCAGCGTGTTCACCATCGCGGTCGCGGTGTGGCTGTGGTTGACGGTTCTGTTCGCGAACCTGGCCGAGGCCGTGGCCGAAGGACGGGGCAAGGCGCAGGCCGACTCGCTGCGCAAGACCAAGAAGGACGCCGTCGCGCGCCGTCTCACCGAAGGCGGCGAGGAACGGGTGCCCGGCACCGAGCTGCACGTCGGTGACCTGGTGGTCGTCGAGGCGGGCGAGGTGATCCCCGGTGACGGTGACGTGGTCGAGGGCATCGCCACGGTGGACGAGTCGGCCATCACCGGCGAATCCGCCCCGGTCATCCGCGAGTCCGGTGGTGACCGCTCGGCCGTTACGGGCGGCACGACTGCGCTGTCCGACCGGATCGTCGTCAAGATCACGACCAAGCCCGGTGAGTCGTTCGTGGACCGGATGATCGCGCTGGTGGAGGGCGCGCAGCGGCAGAAGACGCCGAACGAGATCGCGTTGACGATCCTGCTGTCCACGTTGACGATCATCTTCCTGCTCGCCGTGGTGGCGTTGCAGCCGTTCGCGATCTTCTCGGGTGGCGAGCAGTCGGTGATCGTGCTGACGGCGTTGCTGGTGTGCCTGATCCCGACCACGATCGGCGCGCTGCTGTCCGCGATCGGCATCGCGGGCATGGACCGGCTGGTGCAGCGCAACGTCCTGGCCACCTCCGGCAAGGCGGTTGAGGCGGCGGGCGACATCGACACGCTGCTGCTGGACAAGACCGGCACCATCACCTGGGGCAACCGGCAGGCCACCGAGTTCATCCCGGCCGGCGGCACCACGATCGACGCGTTGGTGGACGCCGCCCGGTTGTCCAGTCTCGCCGACGGAACTCCCGAGGGCCGCAGCGTGGTCGAGCTGTGCGTGACCCGGTACGGACGCGCGGCCGAGCCGACCGATCAGGAGAAGACCGGTGAGTTCGTGCCGTTCACGGCACAGACCCGGATGAGCGGCATCGACCTGGGCGGCCGGAGCATCCGCAAGGGCGCAGCCAGCGCGTTCACGCTCGACCAGAGCACGAAAGCGATCGTGGACGAGATCAGCGCCGAGGGCGGCACGCCGCTCGTGGTGGCCGACAACGGCACGGTGCTGGGCGTGATCCGGCTGTCGGACGTGGTCAAGCCCGGTATGCGGGAACGGTTCGCCGAACTGCGCGCGATGGGCATCCGCACGGTCATGGTCACCGGTGACAACCCGTTGACCGCCAAGGCGATCGCGGCCGAAGCCGGGGTGGACGACTTCCTCGCCGAGGCCAAGCCCGAGGACAAGATGGCCCTGATCCGCAAGGAACAGGAGGGCGGCAAGCTGGTCGCGATGACCGGCGACGGCACCAACGACGCGCCGGCGTTGGCGCAGGCCGACGTCGGCGTGGCGATGAACACCGGCACGTCGGCCGCGAAAGAGGCCGGGAACATGGTGGACCTGGACTCCGACCCGACCAAGCTGATCGAGATCGTGGAGATCGGCAAGCAACTGCTGATCACGCGTGGTGCGCTGACGACGTTCAGCGTGGCCAACGACCTGGCGAAGTACTTCGCCATCCTGCCCGCCATGTTCGCCGCGATCTACCCGCAGCTGGACAAGCTCAACATCATGGCGCTGGGCTCGCCGCAGTCGGCGATCCTCTCGGCGGTGATCTTCAACGCGCTGGTCATCGTGGTGCTGATCCCGCTGGCGCTGCGCGGTGTCCGCTACAAGCCCTCCAACGCCTCGGCTCTGCTGCGGCGCAACCTGCTGATCTACGGCCTGGGCGGCATCGTGACGCCGTTCGCCGGGATCTGGCTGATCGACCTGCTCGTCGGTCTGATCCCTGGAATCGGGTGACCGTGGTGAACAACTTCCTCAAGCAGGCCTCCGCCGGACTGCGCGTCCTGCTCGTGCTCACGGTGATCACCGGAATCCTCTACCCGGCCGCGGTCTGGACGGTCAGCCGCATCCCCGGCCTCCACGCCAACGCCGAAGCCGTCGACACCACCCTCGTCGGCGTCGACCGCGAAGGCGACCAGTGGTTCCACACCCGACCGTCGGCGGCGACGCTGCCCGCGTCCGGTGGTTCCAACAAGGGTGAGCGCAACGCCGACTACGACGCCGTGATCGCGGAACGCCGCACCACGATCGCGCAACGCGAGGGCGTGTCCGAGGACCAGGTGCCGCCGGACGCCGTCACCGCCTCGGCGTCCGGCCTGGACCCGCACATCAGCCCGGCCTACGCCGAGTTGCAGGTGCCCCGCGTGGCACGGGAGACCGGCCTGTCCGAGCAGGAGGTGCGGCAGCTCGTCTCGGCGAGCACCGGTGGCGGTTTCACCGAGACGGTGAACGTCACCGAACTCAACCGCTCACTCCACACCGCCCGGTGAGAGCCGTGCCGTGGCCAACGGGCCGAGGTCTCAGGCGGCGGAGTCGTTCGCCCAGGACGTGTCGGTGCCGGAGATCGCCAGACGGCTTCGGGTGTCGCACAACGCGGTGTACGTGTGGCGGCGGCGATGGCTGGCAGACGGTGAGGTCGGGTTGGCGTCCAAGGGGCCGTCGGGCACCGGGTGTCGGCTCTCCCCGGAGCAGTTGGACCGGCTGGCCGCCGCGCTGGACGAGGGGCCGGCCGCACACGGCTACACCGAGGATCAGCGGTGGACCCTGGCGCGGGTCGCTGATCTGATCGGGCGGCTCGTCCGGATCCGGTACACCCTGCGCGGGGTGTCGTTGTTGTTGCACCGCATGGGTTCAGCCCGCAGATGCCCGCGCATCGGCCGGTCGAACGCGACGAAGAGGCCGTCGTGACGTGGCGGCAGGAGGCGTGGCCGCGGGCAAAGGCCAGCGGCCGAGCGTGGGGCGTGGATCTGCTTCGAGGACGAGGCGGGTCACACGCTACGGCCGCCGAAAGCCCGGACCTGGGCACCTCGCGGCCAGACCCCGGTGATTCCGGTGTCAGGCAAGGGATCCGGCCGCATCTCCGTCGCCGGACTGTTCTGCGTCCGGCCCGGGCGACGCCCGCACCTGTTATACCGGGTCAAGGTCCACCGCGCCCGCAAGGGCGAACGCCGCAGCTTCACCGAGACCGACTACGCCGCCCTGCTCGACGCCGCACACCAGTACCTCAAAGCCGAGATCCTGGTGATCTGGGACAACCTCAACACCCACATCAGCACCGCGATGCGGCACCTGGTCGCCGGCCGCGACTGGCTGCACGTCATCCAACCACCGGCCTACGCACCCGACCTCAACCCCACCGAGGGCGTCTGGTCCCACGTCAAACGCGACCGGGTTGGGCGGGTACAGCTCGGGCAGCGACGCGGCGGCGTCCTCGGAGGCGTCGACCACTTTGGCCCGGATCCCCTCCTCCGACGGCACCTGTTGACCAGGCCCCGGTGCGGATCGACCGACGTCGACCTGCCACCGCGCGGTCGTGGCGTGATACGGGCCGCCGTCGACGGGCGGCAGCGCCTCGACGGGCAGCACCACCAGCAGCAGCGCCATGCCGCCCCGCTCGATGAGCATCGGGACGGCGACCGGAACCCGGATCACGACCCGTCCGCACCACGACCAGCCGGCTTCATACCCTCGATACTGCCGCCGGCACCGTCCTCCCGCGAACCCACACGACCAGGCCGTCACCCGGACCGGTACATCCGGATGTATGCCGGACCGGTCCGTCGTCGCCGATGTCCGAGCGCCGCCCGGCCGGGCGCTCGGGCCGCTCGTCGGGTCGGTTCGCCCGTCCGGATCCAGGCCGGTTCTCGACACGGCCCCGCACGGTGGGCGAGGTCGGTCTCAACCAGGGGTCTATACAGGCGAGTCGTGGACGGCGAGGTGACCGCTGCGGTGGTGTCCTCCGGCGAAGCGCGGCTCGGGTAACCCGGTGTGGGTGCGTGCCGATGCAGCGGGTACCGGGAAGGAGGCGGGGTAGGTGTTGGGGCGAGACGATGGCGGAACACCCACGAGCCTGCTCGTGGTCTTGTCGGTGACGGGGTTGTCGGCTGCCGGTCTCGTGAACGCGTTCGTGGCGGTGACGGAGTCGGTGATGTGGGCGTGGTGGACCGCGTGGATCTGTCTTCTGGTCGCGCCAGCCTTGCGTCCGGCTCGGGAACGCATCACCCGGTCGCGGCGCGGGCGGGCGTCGTAGCGGTCGGTCGGGACGCCGTACGGGGGAAGCCGCTTCTCGGTGACGACGTCGCCCGGGCGTTTGGCCGGCTGTGCGGCGGGTACCTCCGCCGTGTTTCTGCCTTGAAACCACAGGGGCGCTGGAGGGGGCCGTGAACACTGTCGATCTTCCTCGGGATGGGGTGGATCTCGACCTGCCCGAGACCCCTCCCAGCCCGGACGAGCTGCTGGGGCTGGTCGCCGGCATTCTTCCCGGGACCGGCGGTGACCGGCTGGTGGACGTCCAGGTGGTCGCCGCGCAGCTGGTCGGCAACGCCTACCGCCATGCCCGCGCGCCACGACGGCTGCGGCTGCGCCGGGTGCCCGGGCGCGGCCTGGTCCGGGTCGAGGTCGACGACGGCAGCCCGAGCCTGCTGCCGGTCCCGGGGCGACTCGACACCCCGGAACACGGTCGCGGCCTGCTCATGGTCAACCGGCTGGCGGTCGACTGGGGACACCAACCCCGCGGCGATCGCAAGACGGTCTGGGCCGAAGTCCGACTCGCCTGAATCGAGCCGGCGCAGCAGAAACCTCAATGGACGGTCCGGGACGCCCACCGCGAACCGGTGACCGGTCAACAATGGCCACCATGCCGATTACCGGAGCGGCCATGCGGTGAGGACGAGGAGTCCATGGGCGAGGTGTACTTCCGCCCGGCATGTCCACATTTGTCACAGCCGGACGAATTGCCCATGCAGGGTATGTGTACGAGCACCCGTGCGTCCACCTCGAGCACATCCGCAGTGACCGCATTCACTCCGAAGTCCTGATCGTCGGCGGCGGCCCGCTATGCCTGGCGAACATGTTCGGCCTGCACACCCCGCCACCATGACGCCTGCGCCGACACGGCGTTGCGGATTCCGCAGCACTCAATCGAAATCCCGAGTGATGCCGGGCGCACGTTTCGTGGGTCTTCGGCGCCGCTGATGGTTGTTCGGTGGCGTTTCGGAGAGTCGGGTCAGCGGGTCCCGCAGCCGGGGGACCACAAGGTCGATCACCCGCTCGACCGCGTCAGACCGATGACGAGGTGTGTGACGGCTACCGCGACCCGCAGCCTCTTCACCTTCCCCTTGTTTTCGTCGTGTCCTCCGACGCCGTGAACTTCTCCGTGGTTGCCGACCTGCTCGCGCAGGTCACCGACCCCAGGCGTGGCCGTGGCACTTCAGGCAGGAGGACGCGGTGCTCGGCGGGCGCCTCATCGATCGGCCCGCAGCGAGGGCGCAGTGACTCGCCTTCACCGGCGGTTCCGGTTCTGGTGTCAAACCCCTTTCCCGCCGATGACACCGTAACGAGCACGCGAGCCAGAGGCGGACCGTCGGCAAACACGCGGGAAACCCGGCGATGATCACGGGTGATGCGCTGAATGGTCACGGCCTGCGGTTGCGCGCAATGTGGGAATGATCGATTCCGCGAGTGGTCGCAGATCAACTTTCCGCCACCAGGTCGCGTGGAATTTTCCTACGTCTGGGTGACCCCTCGCCCGCGGTCGACGTGGCAGACTCAACAAGTGGCTCGAGAAGCCATTGCTGAAGCCGGCAATTTTGTCCTGGTCGACTTCGTGCTCTGGCACTCGGCCGGCGAATGCGCAGTCGACGCTGCCCAATTTATCGAGTGGTGGCTCCTGTTTTGGCCGGCCCGCTCATCATCGTCAAACGAAAGGCATGATCATGACCTCTGCAACATCCTATGCGCCGTCCGGGCAGGCCCAACAGATGCGTGAGCTCGCAGACATGATGGCGCAGGGTTTCAGGGACGCGTTGCAACAGCGCACCGGCGACGGGGGACAGGGTCAGTTCGGGCAGCAGCCGGGCCAGTTCGCGCAGCAGCCCGGCCAGCTCGGGCAGCAGCCCGGCCAGCTCGGGCAGCAGCCCGGCCAGTTCGGGCAGCCCGGTCAGTTCGGGCAGCAGCCCGGCCAGTTCGGACAGCAGGGCCAGTTCGGACAGCCCGGTCAGTTCGGGCAGCAGCCCGGCCAGTTCGGACAGCAGGGCCAGTTCGGACAGCCCGGTCAGTTCGGGCAGCAGCCCGGCATGGCCTTGGCCGGGCCGGATGTGCAGGAACGCTTCCTGCCGGTGCTGGCCTCGATCCTGCCCGCCTTGGTGTCCGCCGTGCCCCAGATCATCAACGGCATCCAGGCCCAGAACCAGGACATCATCACCCCGTCGCAGGACCCGCAGCAGATCCAGCGGGACTTCCTGTCGGTGCTGAGCGCCGTGGTGCCGCAGATCCTCCAGGCCGTTCCGTCGATCATCTCGTCCCTCCAGGGCACCCGTGACCTCCCGCAGAGTGACGAGGAGGTGTCGACCCGATTCTTCGGTCCGCTGATCGCGTCCATCGTGCCGCAGCTCGTCCAGGCGGCACCGGTCATCCTCAACGCGTTCGCACCCGGCCGGCGGGAGCTGGCCGGCGCGAGGGCGCACGACCCCCAGGTCGCCCAGCGCGTCCTCGGCCCGCTGCTCAGCGCGGTGGTGCCCGCGCTCACGCAGTGCGTGCCTCCGCTGATCGGGCTGTTCACCGGCCAGCGTTACGTGGACCAGGGCCAGCAGCAGCAGTACGGCCAGCAGGCCCAGCAGCAGTACGGCCAGCCGGCCCAGCAGTTCGCGCAGCAGTCAGTCTGACCGAACGGGGGTAGGGCGGCCCGATGCGGGCCGCCCTACCCGACTTGTGCCTCTAGGGAGGAAAGATGGCGCAGCGCACGCTGACGCGCGGATCGCAAGGCGAGGACGTACGCCGGCTTCACCTGGTGCTCAATCAGGCGGGTTACGACCCCGGCTCGGTGGACGGGGTGTTCGGGCAACGCACCGAGGACGCGGTCAGGGCGTTCCAGCGTGACCACGGCCTCGAAGAAGACGGCAAGGTCGGGCCGAAGACCTGGGGCGCGTTGACCGCACTCCACCCGACCCCGGGCGCGACACGTGGCCGCTCCCTCCACGTGGGACTCAATTTCGTGGACGACGCGGCGTACGGGATGCCGGTACCGCCGCTGCGCGGATGCGAGAACGACGCCAGGGACATGATGGCGCTCGCCCGGGCTCAGCGCTTCGAGAGCAGGATGCTCCTGAACGGGCAGGCGACCGCGGCCAACGTCACCGGAGCGGTGCGCGACGCGGCCCGGGAACTGGAATCCGGGGACTTCTTCTTCCTCACCTATTCCGGGCACGGCAGTCAGATGCGTGACGCCACCGGCGAGGAACCGGACCAGCTGGACGAAACCTGGGTGCTGTACGACCGGCAATTGCTCGACGACGAACTCTCCGCGCTGTGGGCTGAATTCAGGCCCGGTGTGCGCATCATGATGCTCTCGGATTCCTGCCACAGCGGCACCGTCAGCCGGGATGTCGTCTTCGCCTACAAGGCGTTCGCGGCCTCGTTCCAGGAAGCCCGCGACGTCGGGTTCTTCCTCGACACGCCGATACCGATGCTCACCACGAGGAGCGCGCCGGGGTGGGACGAGGTGGAGCAGTCGCTGCGCGAAGTGATGCCCACGGTGGTGGCCCAACTGCAGGGCGGCCGAGCCTCGGAGGAGGTCCAGCCCCCCGAGGTGCAACATTACCTCGATCTGGTGCTCAACGAACTCGAGGACGACACCCGGGTGATGGCCGTCGGCCAGTTCAGGGACACGGGTCCGGTCGTCCTCGACCAGTCACCCATCACCCGCAACCTCCCGCCGGACATCGCCCACGCCGACCAGGTCGCCCGCTGGCGCGAATACAGCGAGGTCAAGAAGGAGGTCCGGAACGCGAAACCACCGCAGGCGTCCGTGCTCCTCATTTCGGGCTGCCAGGACAACCAGCTCTCGCTCGACGGCGTGAAGAACGGGCTGTTCACCCAGCGCCTGCTGGAGACCTGGAGCAATGGCCGGTTCAGCGGCAACTACCGGGAGCTGCACCGGCAAATAGTGGCCTCCATGCCGCCCCAGCAGACACCGAACTACTTCTGGGACACCAACCCGCCCAGCGTCGCGTTCGAACTCCAACGTCCGTTCACGATCTAGTGTTGTGTCTCGGAACCTCGCCGCTTCCGAGGGATCCATCTATGTCGTGTTCCAGCAGGCGACCGGTTACCGAGCCTCCGTGTGGCCGCCCGTCGACGGGCAGCAGCGCCCGATGATGCACTTCGACTTCCGAGCCGCGAACACCAGCGGCATGACGACGACGGAGGCCTGCTCCGGCGGGTGCATGCCTCACCACCGCCCGCGGCGGTGCCGGACGGCGTCTTCTTCACGCTGCCGCGGTGGGTGTGCCGGAGCGGGCGTGCCGACTGGTCGGCGGTGCCGGTCTCTTGACCCCTGTCGAGGGACGGCTGTGGTGGTGCAGCAGGCGATCGCCACGCTCATGGCGTCGGCGCGGCCGCCGTGGCGCGCGGCGAGGTAGTTCATCCCTGGCGGCGGTGAACCACTCCACCGCCTTCGTGGGATCGCCTGAGCACCAGCGGCAGCAGAGCACGCAGGTGGCGTGCGTTGTCGATGTACCACCGGGTGGCGTCCGTTGTGGAGTCGAAGATGTCCGCCGCGCGCACCGCGCACGGCGACTCAGCCGGAACACAGGCGTTGATCGAAGTCCTGCTCCTGCACAGGCACCTGCCCGCCGGGATCACCATCGCCCTGGCCGCCGGGCGAGCACCTGCGACGTGGTGGCGCTGGAAGCGCGCAAGGCGGGCCGCCTGCGCCGCGACGCCGACATCGAACCCGCGCCCCTGCCGGGTTCGGGCCGGGTGATCAGCCTGACCGAGCGCCGCCTGGCCGGCCCGGCGCTGCCACCGGACAGGCGGCCACCACCCTCGGTCGCGGCCTATGACCAGTTGCTGCCTCGCCGCGCGGCCCAGAACCCGACAACCGCCCCAAACGTCATCCTCGCAGGGAGAAGTTTCGTGAGCCGAGCACGTCGCACCATGACTGATCAGGCCGCAGACGCCGCCATCGACCAAGCCTGCCGAGGGCTGCGTCTTCCCTCGATCCGGTCCCAGGTCTCCCAGATCGCCGACGCCGCCGAACGCGAGCAGCTCACCTACCGGGGCTTCCTCGCCGATCTGCTGATGGTCGAGTGCGACGACCGCGACCGACGGCGGTTCGAGCGTCGCATCAAGGGAGCGGGATTCCCACGCCAGAAGTGGTTGTCGGACTTCGACTACGACGCCAACCCGAACATCAACCCGGCGATGATCAATGCGCTCGCGTCCTGCGCCTGGGTCCGTGCCGGCGAACCGCTGTGTCTGATCGGCGACTCCGGGACCGGCAAGTCGCACCTGCTCATCGCGCTGGGCGCCGCGGCGGCCATGGCCGGTCACCGGGTGAAATACGTGCTGGCCGCGAAGCTGGTCAACGAGCTTGTCGAGGCCGCCGACGAGAAGATCCTCAACAGGACCATCGCCCGCTACGGCCGCGTCGACGTTCTCTGCATCGACGAACTGGGCTACATGGAACTCGACCGCCGGGGCGCCGAACTGTTGTTCCAGGTGTTGACCGAACGGGAAGAGAAAGCGTCTGTCGCGATCGCGTCGAACGAGTCGTTCTTCCTGCCGTGGCACATGGCATTCGCCGAGTTCGTGTTCGACGACGTGCTGTGGCCGGACTTCACCCGACAGCATCTGGTTGACGCCATCACCGAGTACGGACGGCGGGAACGCCGCTTCGGCGGCAACGACCTCAAGGAGGTGACCACGTGAGCAGTGCCCCACTGGCGGGCGCCACCGACATCCACAAGTCCTGCGGGCCCAACCCGGTGCTGCGCGGGGTGAGCTTCCAGGTGGGTTCGGGTGAGTTGGCCGGGATCGTCGGGGGAGCGGGTTTTGGCTCCACTCGCACCCTTCGGATTCCAGTTCGGAAGAGTTCTGGCCCCATGCCCACAGGAGTCGCCGAGCCTCCTTGCTGTCGAGCAGCCGAAGACCGTGCTCGGCCCGACCTCGGAGAGATTCGTCGGATGCCTGGAGTTGATCGGCAAGAACCGTCAACGCCTTGCTCGATCGCTCCTCTCCGATCAGTTCCAACAGCCAGCAGCGCAGCCCGTGGTCGTCGCGTTCCGCACGGAACGCTTCGAGCAGCTCATCGACATGCTTGTTGGCCACAGGCAGGAGCATGTGGAAGCCGTCCTCCGACGCTGCGGATCGCGTCTTCGCATCAACTGCATCGCGTCGCGGAAGGTGCTGCTCATGGCCGCCATGCTATGGCTCGTTCCGGGGCGGCGGCTTGGGAATGACCGCCGACGTCGATGTGATCGGTTCCCGAACGTGGGGCCAACACTGGCTGGTGATCATGCCTTGCGGTGGGGCCAGAACCCATCCGTAGGTGGGGCCAGTACTCATCCGCGAAGCCGGCGAGTCGCACGCTGACGGCTGCGACGTCGCGAGGTGCCTCGTCAGCGGACCGCAACGGCTGAGCCGCGAGGCCGACTGCGGCACCGACATCTGGACCGGCCGCCGGCCGGGCGAGACCGACTGCGAACACCTCGGTTGGATGATCGGGCCCGGCCTGCCCGACCTCAGCCGGGCTGATCGCCTGGTCCACCGTGCTTTCCTCGTAGGCTGAATCTCACACGTGATGGACAGGGGGCTGAGGTGACCGAGATGACGGTGGCCGAGGTGATGGCCGAGCTGGCCGCGCTCGAGGACCCGAGGGCACGCGAGGTGAACGAGAAACACGGTGACGATCACGGTGTGAACCTCGGCAGGCTGCGCGCGGTCGCGAAGCGGCTGAAGACGCAGCAGGAACTCGCGCGCCGGCTCTGGGAGACGGATGACACCGCGGCGAGACTGCTGGCGATCCTGATCTGCCGCCCGAAGGCGTTCGAGCGTGACGAGTTGGACGGGTCATGGTGCGCGCGGCGCGAGCACTCAAGGTGCACGACTGGCTCGTGAACTACGTGGTGAAGAAGAGCCCGCACTCCGAAGAGCTGCGCCTGGCCTGGTCCGCCGATCCGGATCCGGTGGTCGCGAGTGCCGGCTGGGCGCTGACCACCGAGCGCGTGGCGAAGCAGCCCGGGGGCCTCGACCTCGCGGGACTGCTCGACGTCATCGAGGCGGAGATGAAAGACGCCCCGGATCGCCTGCAGTGGGCGATGAACAACTGCCTGGCTCGGATCGGGATCGAGCACGCCGAGCACCGCGCCCGCGCGATCGACATCGGTGAGCGCCTGGAGGTGCTCAAGGACTACCCGACTCCACCGAACTGCACGTCTCCGTTCGCGCCCATCTGGATCACCGAGATGGTGCGCCGACAGCACGACAAGTAGGAAGGTTCGCGCCCACGTTCGTGTCGCTACCCCCCGTCAGAACGCGGCAACACGATCGACAGAAGTCTGCTGTCGAGGCGAAGCGCGACACACACACGGAGACGTACCCAACATCCGCTTCTGCCGCATAGCGCGCACGAGCGGGTGACACGCAGCGCGGGCGGGTGAGCCACCTCGTCGTGTCCCTTTGAGACCGGGCGTGTGAGTTGGTCACTGTGAGGTGGCTCTGCCGTCGGTCGGCAGCCTTTCACCGTGCCGGCGAAGAACCGCGTTCGAGCTGGAGAGCTCGGAGCGCTTCTCCACCCGTCACCCCCTCGGAGGCGGTGCCTCTGCGGCGGCCGAGCAGCCGTGCGCTCCGGCAGCCTCGTCTCGCTCACCGACGACGTACAGCACGTACTCGGCCGTGTGCCGCTCGAAAAGTCATCGTCGCTGGTAGAACGTGGGTGTCAGCGTGTTGAGAGCATGTCCGGGTGATCGTGTCCCTGCTGTACGAGGTGACCCGGAAGCTGCTGTCCGTCCCGTCGGTGGTGCTGCGCAGCGAGGCGGCCAAGGATGCCGAGCTGCTCGTGCTGCGGCACGAGAACGCGGTACTTCGACGGCAGCCGGCGGGTCCGGTGCGCTACGAGCCCGCTGATCGGTTCTGGTTCGCCGCCCTGTCCGGGTTGGTGGATCGTCGCCGTTGGCGGGAGGTCTTCCCGGTCACGCCGGGCACCCTGCTCGCCTGGCACCGCAGGTTCATAGCCCGCAAGTGGGACCACGCCGCGCGTCGACGTACGGACACCCACCGACACGAGCGGCGATCAAGGCGCTCGTGCTACGGCCGGCCGAGGAGAACCCACTGTGGGGACATCGCCGCATCCACGGCGAACTGGCCCGACTCGGCCACCGCGTCGCCCGCTCGACGGTATGGCGGATCCTGAACGCCGCAGGCGTCGACCCAGCCCCACGCCGCTGCGGCCCGACCTGGCGCGAGTTCCTCACCGCCCAGGCCGAGAGCATCATCGCGGCCGACTTCCTCCACGTCGACACCGTGCTCGGCACACGGCTCTACGCGCTGGTGTTCCTCGAACACGGCACCAGGCGCCCGTACGTCACCGGGGTCACCGCCCATCCGACACGGGGATGGACAGCGCAGCAGGCCAGGAACCTCGCCGCCGACCTCGGACACCGGATGGAGTCGCCGTGCTTCCTGCTCCGCGACCGCGACGGCAAGTACGACCAGACCTTCGACACCGTCTTCGAGGCCGACGACCTACGCGTCATCACCAGCGCGCCGCAGGCGCCCCGGATGAACGCCCACTGCGAACGGACCATCGGCACCATCCGACGCGAAGCCCTCGACCACATCCTGATCACCGGCGAAGCCCACGACAGATCCTCAAGACCTACGAGGACCACTACAACCGACACCGACCCCACCAAGCCCGCGACCAACTACCACCCGAAGCTCAGCAGCACCCTGCTGTAGTACATGACCTCGACACCCGCAGACTGCTGCGCACCCGAGTCCTCGGCGGCCTCATCAACGAGTACAGACACGCCGCTTGACCAGCAGCGATGACTTTTCGAGCGGCACAGCGCCGGAACGAGCCATGGCGAAGGTCGTGCAGTTCTGATCTGATCGGGATGGCTCGGGCAGTAGCCACCCCTCAAGTATTCAAATGATTGCGGTAGATCCGATTGTCGGTCCCGCGCACGAACAGGTGCACCGCACCGTTGAACACAATGGGAGCGGGCCTCGAGAGGGTTTTGCCGCTACCTTCGACCTCAACCCATCGGGCACCGAAGTGGTCGCCGTCGCTGGCGTTGCGGTAGATCCGGTCGTCGGTCCCGCGCACGAATAGGTGCACCGCGCCGTTGAAAACAACAGGAGCCGGCCCGGCAAGGGTCATGCCCCCACCTTCGACACCGACCCAGCCGCCGAACGGCCCTCCTCGAGGTGCCCGGTTGTGGTAGATGCGGTCATCTGTGCCACGCACGAACAGATGCAGGACATCTCCGACCACGACGGCGGCCGGCTCCGAGCGCGTCAGTCCGCCGCCCCCGACCTCGGCCCAACGGCCGAACGGCGTGGTGGATTTGGCTTGGTTGTGGTAGATGCGGTCATCTGTGCCGCGCACGAACAAGTGCAAATCGCGACCGTCGGCAAGGACAGCAGGCGCCGAAAGTGTCAACCCTCCGCCTTCGACTTCCTCGTAATCTGGTCCGCCGCCGAAACCCCCGGCGTAGATCCGGTTGTCGGTACCTCGGACAAACAGAACCCCCGCTCCGTGGAAGAGGGTGGTGGCTGGTTCGGATGCAGTCAATCCATCCAGGGGGACCTGTTCCCAACTGCCGAACGGCCCTCCACCAGACACGTTTTCGTAGACGCGGTTGTCATTCCCTCTGCCTAGAAGACGCATTCGGTCGCGGTGAACAACCGCGGCGAGCCCGGACGGCGTCAATCCGCCGCCCTCGACTTCAACCCAGGCGCCCATCTGGCTTCCTCCTCATTCGTCGGTACTTGGCGATCGTGATGCCCTTGATCTTCTTCGACGGGTCGGGGTTGTCCGCCGACGGGAACGGGGGTACCGGGCTGCAGGAATGCTGACCAGCTCAGCGTGCCCCCGGGTGGAGCGGGCACAGCACCTATCCACCCGAACGTGCGACGTCTCGATCGCCTGCTCGAGGGCGTGTCGTGCGCCGACACGGCCAGCACCACGAACCTGGGCAGGCCCAACGGGGCCTCTCCTCGCCGTATACCTCGACCGGGCGAGTCGTGCGAATCGGCCTGACTGCCGCGTGCGTGGTGGCCGTCTGCTCCCGAAACACGTCGTTCCCAGGCCCCGTTCGTTGATCATGCAGGCGTAGGTGCGGATGAGCACCTCGAGCCGGCGCATGCCGGCTGCGCATCCTGCCCGGCGAGGCGCAAGGCGAACTCGACGATCACGATCACCGGGCCGCCGCCTCAGTCCGCGCCCTTGTCCCGGTTGATCACCACTGCGTTGCCGTCGAGATAGATCAGCGCGAGCGCGGCGTGCTCGGCGAGGACGCGCGCCGTCTTCCGCGCCAATGGGAGTGGACTCGACGTGCCCGACGCCTCGACCGTCGCGGTGGTGGCCACGGCGACGGTGGCCTGGCCGCCGTTCGCGAGGTGGGCTTGCAGCTCGCCGTGCAGCCGCAGGTTGGTCTGCTGTCCCGCGCCCGGGCGGCGATAGCCGTAGAGCCGCCGGCGAAGGTCGTCGGCCTCGCCGACGTACACCAGCGGGGTCGCCTGTCGGGGAGCGTTCGTCAAGCTGATCCGGTAGACGCCAGGCAGCCGCGGCAGGGTCGGGAACACCAACGCGCCGCTGCCGTCGAGGCGCACCTGCCCGGCCCGCTGCCAGGTCACGCGCACCCGCACGTCGAGGTCGGCCGCGTCGGTCTCGACTTCGAGCGCCACCGCCTGCCGAGACGAGCCAGGACGGCGAGGACCGGCGGGCGCCGGTCCCCTCTCGAACCGAACGCGCCGACGTTCGAAGTCCACCCGCGCCACGTGCCAGTCGGCGTCACGCCACGACCGTCCCTGCGACGAGCCGCTGTTGGCCCACCACGGACGGGTGTCGTACGCCGTCGGGGGTAGGCCGTCCACCACCTCGGAGACCTCGGCGAAGTCAAACTCCACGGCCTCGCGGCCGGCGGCGGCCAGCGCGGCGAGGCGCCCCGTCAACGGCTTGTACTTCCCCGACACCCGCACCTCCGTACACCTCACACCGGCCACCACACGATCCGGTGAACACGGTCGCGAACCGCTTTCACGATCAGCCGGGCATGCAACCCCACCGCCATGAGCGACACGACGAGCAGGCCACTGTTCTACACGGTGCGCGAGGCGGCGAAGGTCTTACGGGTGGACGCCAACACGATCTACCGGGAAATCAGGGAGAACGCCTTCCCCGCGGTGAAGATCCGCACTCGGTACATCGTCCCGGCCAAGGCGATCGAGGCCCTGGCATCCGGGGCGACGGAGACGGGCGGGGTGCTCGACGTGGCCGCGATGGTGCAGCAGCGGCAGGTGGAGCGGGAGCTGGCACAGCGGTGGCGGTGAAGCCTTCTCCGGACTCAGCGAGACCGCCCGCTCGGCTATCCGGTCAGCACGTCCCACCGGCCCTCCCAGGGCACCACGTGGGAGTCCTTGACCGCGTCGGTGTAGACGCCGTGGCCACCGGGGAATCCGGTGCGACTGGAGCCCGGTGACAGCGTGCGTCCAGTACCCCGGCGGCGAGGATCACATCGTGCTCAGCCGGGTTTGCGGATCAGGTTGGTGTACCCCGCCAACGCGAGGGTGATCAGGCCCCACAACACGGCTTGAATGATCCAGATCGCCACCGTGAACGCCTGGCCTGCCCGGGTCGAGGTGTCGAGGTCGCATTTCGCGCGCAGACCCGTGGCTCCCAGCGGTAGGCCTCGGTCGAGACCCAATCCGACGAGTTCCACCGTGGAGCACGGCGTACCCGTCGCGGCGACGCGCTCCGCGACGTGGTGTCCGGGCCGGGTGGGGACCTGACCCGCCAGGTATCCGGCGAACCCTGCCGCGATCAGGGTGAGCAGGAGAGCGAGCGCGAGGGCGCGTGTGCGGTAGCCGTAGCCCGCAAGGGTTCCCCACAGTCGGTGGATCAGGCGCATCCACCGTCCGCCCAGCAGGTCGGGAGTGCGGCGGCGGAGGTCTTGCTGCTGTGCGATGAGCACCGTCGGGCGTTGCCGTCGTGGCCGGCGGCGCGTTCGAGGGCGGCGAGCTGCTGGTAAGGCTGGGGGCGGTAGCGTTCGGTGTGGTGGGTGATCAGGTGCAGCCAGGCGCGCCAGTCGATGTCTCGCAGCTCGTTGACCACCAGTCCGTCCATCACGAGGTTCTGCGTGTGGTCCGTCGTGCACGCGACGGCCGCGGGGAAGACCATGACATCCCGTACGCGGACGTTCTCCAGGTCCAGCAACGGGCCCGATGGGTTGCGCACAGTGAGCTCGTCGCAATCGAGCTGACCGGCCTCGGCAGCGGCCAGGTTGACGGCACCGGTTTCGCTCGTTCCTCGAACGTCGGCCATCCTGAATGACAGGTCGCCGCCAACGTGGAGCCTGGTGGCATACAGGGCCGGTCCGGACGGGTTGGTGATCCGGCTCGCGCCGAGCATGAGGTGGCCGCGGATGTGGGCGGCCGGCAGTGCGAGCGTGCCCGAGTGGCCGCGCCCGACGATCACGGTGCGTCGCAGCAGGACGTCGCCGTCCACGCGCAGCAGGTCGGCGGTGAGCGCGGCGTCGGATGTGTTGGCGACCGCCATGTCGTCACCGAGGAGCTGGCCGCCGATGTAGGCGCTGTGCAGACTCACCGCGCATCGATCATCGCCGCCGAGGACGAGGGCGTCGTTGATCACCAGGTCGGCGTCGACCCGCAGGCCTTCGGCGAGCAGGGCATGGCCGGTGTCGTTGACGATGTGGCTGTGGTCGAAGCTGAGCTGGCCGCCGACCCGCGTGGCGATCATTCGCACCGCGCCCAGGTGGCCCGCTCCTCGCACCGTGGCCCTGCATGGCCACGAACCCGGCCCGCTGGTGGTCGCGGTCGACCAGGCGGCCCTCGACCTTGTCCAGCGCCACGGTGCGGGTGGTGCCGCGCATCAGCAGCGGCACCACGATCCGGCCACCCTCGACCAGCTGTTCCCACCAGGCGGGCGGCAGGTCCCAGGCACCGACGGTGACGATGATGCGGTCGAACGGCTCCTCGTCGGGGATGGGGTGTTCGGCGTCGCCGTGCACCACCCGCACCGCCGGGTAGCCGGCCTCGGCCAGCAGGCGCCGGGCGCGCTCGACGACGTCGAAGTCGATGTCGATCGACACCACGTGCCCGGCTGGGCCGACGATCTCGGCGAGCAGCGCGGCGTTGTAGCCGCCGGAGCCGATCTCCAACACCCGCATCCTGGAACGCAGGTCGGCCTGCTCCAGCATCGCCGCCTGGATCGCGGGCGCGGAGACGCCGCTCCGTCGGGGCCGCGTTTGGTCACCACGGACTTGTTGGCCGCATCCGCCTGTTCCGGTGTGGCTTCCGGGGCGAACAGGTGGCGCGGCACCGCGCGGAACGCCCGCTCGACCACAGGGCGGATGATCATGCGGTCCACGCGGAGCTTGTCGACCATCGCGTTGCGCACCGCGACGGCCTCGGCGGTGTCGGTGAAGGCGGTCACCGTCGCGCTGTCCGGCGATGGGCATGAAGCCATGGTCATCACGGATGCCTTCTCTTCGGTGTGCTGCTGCACGGCTGCCCGGACAGGTCTGTCTTGTTGCCGCAGTTGACCGTGAGTTGTCGAACCGTACCGTTATGGTCACTGTCCGCAATCGCGCGGTGGTGCTGTCCGTGGCTGTCTTACCGGGGACCTCGCCGGATGCGCTTGCGTCTTCCGCAAGCGGCTTGCGCTGTGATCCGGGAGGTGGGGGAACGCCGCGGAACGTTCCCCCACCTCTAGCAGCCCGCCGACGGTGCGCCCGCGATGTGGTCGGCGGGGGTGGCGTGTCGAGCCGCGCCGGTCGGGGGCGCCCAGTGCCGCGAGGTCGCGGGCCGCGGTGTCGAACGGGTCGCAGGGCCATGGCTGGTTGCGGCACACCGCGCATCGGGAGTGGCTGTCGGGCGGTGGCAGGTGGGCGGTGAGGACATCGGTGGCGTCGACGGCCCGTCCCAGCGGGCTGTCTGCGGCCACGGGCAGCGCCAGGATCCCTCGCCACTGCTTGGCCACGACGGCTACAGGCCCGTGAGGTCCGCAGTCGTGGTGGGCAGTCGCCGCCGTCGCCCAGGTGCGTGCCCTGACCGCGGCGCTGCGTTCCTACGACGCCGCCCACGGAGGCGGTTCCTGCCGCGACGCCATCCTCGCCCACACCCACTGGGCGGAGTCGATGCTGCACTCCTCGGCCACCGACGACGTTCGGACCAGCCTGCTGTCGGCGATCGCGGAGGCCAAGACGCTGGCCGGGTGGACCGCGCACGACCTCGGCCTGCAAGGCGACGCCCGCCGTTGGCTCGGGCAGGCCGTCCGCGACACCCAGGACGCGGGCGACCCGGCGCACACCGCGATCGTCCTCTACCACCTGGGGCGGATCCCTCTCGACAACGACGACCCGGCCGAAGCCCTGAAGCTGTTCCAACTGGGACAGATCGCCGCACAGGACTCCCACTCCTCCGTGGCGGTCTCCCTGCTGCTCACCCACGAAGCACTGGCCTACGCGCACCTCGGGAACAGCCGGCAGTCCATGACCGCCCTGCGCCGCGCCGAGGACGAGTACGCGCACGCCACCGACGACCAGCAGGAGTTCCTGCGGTTCTTCGACCCCGCCGCCCTGCAGACCAGCGCGGCCCGCATCCACAGCCGCCTCGGACTTACCGACGCCGCGCACCGCGCAACCGCCATGGAACGTCTCCAACGAGCACTCGACGACGCGCCCGCCGACCGAATCCGCCAGCGCGCGTTCAACCTCGCCTGGCTGGCCACCTGCGCCCTCGCCGAGGGCGACCTTGTCGCCGGGGTCGAGCTCGGCATCCACGCGCTCGACGCTGTGCGGGTCATCCAGTCGACCAGGCTGCTCGACCACCTCAAGCCGCTGGAGGACGAGGCCGGACGGCACGGCGGCAACAGCGACGTGCAGCAACTCCACCACGAGGTCCGGCTTCTGCGCACGGCCGCCTGATCCGATCTCTCCGGCGAACGTTCCATGCCAGCGCAGGTCACCACCGTGCATCCCGTGGACGCGCGGTAGGGTATTCACGGGCCGCGGAGCACGGTGGCACATCGGGTCTATCGAGCATCGCCGTGGGCGACATCGCACGTGCTCCGGCCGGCGCGCTCGACCCGAGCTCCTGGAATCCGGCGCGGGCACTCGACGAGACGACCCGCATCCGCACGGCCGGTCCGGGCGGTTCCATCGCGGTGGTCCGGGAAGACCGCGCCTACTGGGTCCGCGCGCGGTCGAGTTCGTGCTCGGGCGGCGACGGAACCTTCTCCGGCGTCGACGACTACATCCTCGAACGCCCCCGCGACAACGTCCTGGACCTGCTCGTCACCTGGCCGCTCGCCGGACTCGCCGACGCCCGCGCACGCATCCCCCTCGACTGATCCGCGACACCGGAAGCGTCATCCCCCGCTCCACCGGAACCCGATCAGCTCGCCTACCGCACCCACGAGCAGGTCACCCGAGGTCGCGTCGAGGCCGAAGACGGGTGCCCGGTGTCGTCAACCGGGTGTTCGCAGGCGGGTGGGCAGTCGGCGCCCCGGCGCGGTACGGCGACCTCGTGCCGCGGTACCAGCAGCCCGACGTCCTTGCCGCAGAGGACCGACTGAGCGGGACCAGCCACTCACCGAGCAGAACGAGGACCAGGTGCAGTAGTCGCAACGCCACACCTCAGGATCATGCGCCTGAGGTCGATGGCAGGTGTGCGCGTCCCGGCTGGACCGATCGGGGGACGTGCCGGACACGAAGGGGTGCCGTCGCGGTGGTGGTCTTGCGGGCATGCCGGCACGGATTCGACGCTGGGAGTTCGGATGCGGTGTGGTGCGGACGGAGGAGGCGGTCGTGGGTGGGGTCTCGCGGCGGTCGGTTCTGACCTGGGCGGCGGGCGGTGTCGGTGTGCTCGTCCGCGGTGGTTCGGCGGCGGCGTCGGCAGGGGGAGAGCACCGGGACCGGCGCATCGACTTCCACCACCACTGCACGCCGCCGGGGTGGCTGCGGTGGGCCGAGTCCCAGGGCATCCTCGACCGCGCGGCCCTGCCGTGGTGGGCCGAGTGGGACGCCGGGGCGGCGCTGTCCGCAATGGACGGAGCCGGTATCGAGACGGCGGTCCTGTCGGTGGCGATGCCCGCCGCCCGCTACCGCGACGGGCATCAGTACAGGGAAGGGCTCACGATCGCGTACCACGAGGTGCGTGACCTGGTCGACTCCCATCCCGGGCGGTTCGCGTTCCTGTCGCGCGTGCGCCTGGACGATGTGGACCTCGAGGTGTGGTCGGCGCGGACCGGCGCTGAGATGGGCGCGGTGGGGTGCCAGGCGTTCACGCACGGCCGCAGCGGCACCTACGTCGGCGACCCGCTCTTCGATCCCGTCCTGGCCGAACTCGACGCGCTGCGCAGCGTCCTCGTGCTGCACCCGACGGACCTCCCCGGCAGCACGCCCGACCAGGCCGTCGTGCCCGGGATACCGGGCTACGTGTGCGACTACGCGCTCGACACCACGCGGGCGGCGCTGAACCTGGTCGTCCACGGCACGCTCGACCGCTTCCCGAACGTCACCGTCGTCCTGCCGCACGGCGGAGGGTTCCTGCCCTACGTCGCCGACCGGGTGACCCTCAACGCCGGCCACTTCGACCCGCCCCTCCCGCCAGGCAGGCTGGACGACTACCTGCACCGGTTCCACTACGACACGGCAGCGCCGATGTCCTGGCACTCGACGCCGACGCTCCTGTCCTCCGTTCGTCCGACGCACCTGCACTTCGGCAGCGACTGGCCCGTGATGTCGACGGGGCAACTGGCCCACGCGACGGCGGCATTCAACGCCGATCCCGCGCTGGACGCGCGGCTGCGCGGCGGCATCAACCGGAACAACGCACTCCGACTTCTCCCCGGCCTGGCGGCCCGCTGAAGGGCCAATGCGCGTGCCAAGGGTGATCGCGGACAAGGGCTACTCCGGCCGAGCCAACCGCCGCTGACGAGCCTCCCCACGGCGGGCGGCCCTACGCATCGACAAACGGATCTACAGGCGGCGCAACGTAGTCGAGCGGTCCTTCAACGTCTACTCCCTAGTAGTGCTTTGACGTTCTCGGCCATCCCGGTGCCCGAGAGGTGGGCCACGTGCCCTGGCTGTGTCCGTCCGTCGCGACTTCGGTTCAGGGGATACGTCGGCGCGGACTTGCCCCGACGAGGGCTTCACGTCCGTCTGCGGGTCGATGCCCGACACCTCCGCGGTCGACGGCTTCCGCCCGGCCCGGTCGTTGAGGAAATCGCACCGGTGTTCGGCAACCCCATCGGGGGGTGTGTGTCCCCCCGTACGGGCTCTATCGCTTTCGTGATCACGGGGTGTTGTGGTTACTGGAAATCGCGATACGACTCTTGGGGGTCAGGTGATTTCGCCATGCTCGACGCAAGCGTGTTCTCCCGTTCCGCCGTCCCGGACCGTCCCTCGGGTTCGTTGGGGCATCTCGTCCGTGGACAGGCCGGCGCACTGGCCGAGGCGGTGGGGCTGACGGGTCGGCGAGAGGAGCTGGAGCACCTCGCGGACGCGCTGCTCGGACCCTCCGCCACGCTTCCGGTCGGCGAGGCCGGGTGGTGCTCGGAGGTGTCCGACGACCACTCGCCCGTCGAGTACTCGCTCTCTTTCGAAGCGGGCCGGGCGCCGCAGCTGCGCCTGCTGGCCGAGCCGAACGGGCGCCGCCGGGGGTGCGGGAGAACGTGGCGGTCGGTCGACGGGTCCTGCGCGGGCTGGCGGAGCGCTACGGCTTCGACCTGCGGCGGTTCGCCCTGGTCGAGTACCTGTTCCTGCCCGACCGGCCACAGAGGACGTTCGGGTTGTGGTGCGCGGTCGTGCTGACCGCGCACGGCGGACCGTTGTTCAAGGTCTACTTCGACTTGGGTGCCCAGGGTGTCGGGCGCGCCCCGGAACTCGTCGAGGAAGGGTTGGCCCGGCTGGGCTTCCGCCGCGCCTGCCGGCTGGTCGGCGACGCGATGGCCGACGAGGGTCGGCCGATGTACTTCGCGCTGGATCTCGGGCAGTGGTCCCGACTGCGGGTGAAGGTCTACTTCGCCCACGGCGGCGGCGGCCCCGAGGACGCGGCGCGGGCGGCCGACGCGGTTCCGGGGATCGTCGGGGGAGCCGTCGAGGAGTTCTGCCGCACTGTCGCCGGGGCGGGCCCGTTCACGGCGCGGCCCCTGGTCTCGTGCTACTCGCTGGTCGACACCGGGCGGGAACGGCCTGGCGGCTACACCGTGCACGTCCCGGTCCGCGACTACGTCGAGCACGACGGCCAAGCGCGCGCCCGCGCGGTCGCGGCGATGCGTCGCCAGGGACACGACCCCGCGGTGCTGGACCGGGCGCTGGCCGCGGTGACCGGGCGACGGCTGGACGCCGGGGTCGGGTTGATCTCCTACCTGTCGCAGGTGTTCACGCCGCACGCCCAGCGGCTGACCGCGTACCTGTCCGCGGAGGCCAACCGGGTCCGGCCGCCCCGCACACGCGTTCCCGACGCGGTACCGGGCCGGTGAGGGACGTGGGCGAGGTGCCGATCATGGAACCGTTCCGCGCCAAGGTCGTGGAACCGATCCTGCTCACCACGCGCGCCCAGCGCGAGCAGGCGTTGCAACGGGCGCACCACAACCTGTTCAACCTGCGGGCCGAGGAGGTGACCATCGACCTGCTGACCGACTCGGGCACCGGGGCGCTGTCCGCCGCGCAGATGGCCGCGGCGATGCTGGGTGACGAGAGCTACGCCGGGGCCCGCTCGTTCCACCGTTCCGGAACGTCGTCGGGGACCTGACCTCCTACCCGCACGTCCTGCCCGTGCACCAGGGGCGGGCCGCCGAGCGCATCCTGTTCTCCACCCTGCTGCGACCGGGGCAGATCACCCTGGGCAACCTGGACATGCTCGCCCAAGGACTGCTCGAGGTCACCGACCCCGACTACCTGCGAGCCAGGGCCAGCACGACCGCCTACCTCGCCGAACTGGCACGGGCGGCCGGGGTCGCGGTGGTGGAGCCGCCGGGCGTGCACGCGGTCTACCTCAACGCCGGCCGACTCCTGCCGCACATCCCCCCGCACCGCTTCCCCGGCCACGCACTGGCCTGCGCGCTGTACCTGGAGGGCGGCATCCGCGGCGTGGAATGCGGCTCCCTCTACCTGGGCAACGAGGACGAGCACGGCGACCCCGTGGTCAGCGCCCCGTGGGAACTGCTCCGCCTGGCCATCCCGCGCCGGGTCTACAGCCAAAGCCACATCGAGCACGTCGGCCGGACCCTGGCACAAATCGCCCAGCACGCCGACCACCTGCCCGGCTACCGGATCACCGAACAACCACCCCTGCTGAGGCACTTCAAAAGCAAATTGCAACCCGTACCACTCCACACCGACGAGCCCCGGTCCACGACCGACTCCACCGCCCCACCGAGCCCGCAGCCACACCCGACAGCGATGTCGGTCCCGTCCCACAGCGCGTTCACCGGAAGCCCTTGAACGGCGTGCCTTCCCTGGCCCGAGCCGCATCGCAGGACAACACACCTGCCCGGAATCCTCAGGCGACCCCGCCGCCACGGCGACGAGTTCGTCTTCGGCGACCCCGCAACCCGGGGTCGCCGGTGCATTGCAGACGACGTCGTTCCGGCACGTCATCGGTACGGTGGGCTCCGGTGGACGCTGCTGCCACCGAGCTCGCGGAGGCGTTCTACGTCGTCGCCGCTGAACTCGACGAGACGGCGTACCGGCTGCACGAACTGGTCCAGGCTATCCGTGAGAAGTACCCGCCGGCACCGATACTGTGGGCCACCTACGTCCACTTCGGACCGTGACTGGTAGGTCGACCGCCGGTCAGCGGTCGTCGGCCAGCTGGTGGAACAGTGCATTCGGGGCTGAAAACTGAGGACGAGCCACCCACCGAGTCGAACGAAGATCAGATACAACAATCGCAGTCCCACGTCTCATGATCATGTCTGTTGTCGAGGCATGCGGTCGCCGCACGTCAAGGCCGGATGCGGAGTTCTGGAACCCCGCAGGGTGCCGTCCTGGCCATCGGCACAGGATAGAACCCCGCGATGTCGTGACCGGTCCGCCGCGCACCTGCCCGGCTCAATGAGTCGAGACGGAAGCCGAACGGCTTCTGCGCTGTGACCACGGAGGGCGAAATGGCTAGGCGACGCAAGAACCGGCAGAGACGAGTGGCCGTGGCCCGTACCGCCATCGGTGCCGCGCTGTACAGAGCGGCTCGGTCGGTGGTTGCTGGAACGACTCTGGTGAGGGTGGGCGCGGCAACCGTGGTCGGGTCTAATGATCGGCTCTGGCCCGTAGTCGGTGGTGACGTCGGGTAGCCGTTCGCGATCATGATCTTGTGATAGATGTCGATTCCCTTGTGGGGACGGTGTTTTCCGGACTGTCGGCGTTGGTCGTCCAGGACGTGGCGGAGAGCGGTGTTCGCGCTGCTCGGGATCGCCCCGGGCCCGGACATCGGCCTGCCTGCCGCCGCCTCCCTCACCGGCCTACCGGAGGTGCAGGTGCGCCAGGCGCTGCGCGTCCTGGAGGAGCATTCCCTGCTCGACCGGCACCCGCACGGCCGCTACGCGATGCACGACTTGGTCCGCGCCTACGCCGCCACCACCGCGCACGACCTGGCCGAGCCGGTGCGGCAGGCCGCGCTGGCACGGGTAGTCGACTTCTATCTGCACACCGCCGCCGGAGCCGACCACTTGGTGGACCCCCACGGAACAGCAGTGCAACTGGATCCCCCGGTCCCGGGTTGCCACCCCCAGTCGCTGGCCGATGCCGCGGTGGCGTTGGTCTGGTTCGAGACCGAACACCGATGTCTGCTGGCTGCGCAACGCACGGCCGCCGCTCAGCGTTGGCACGGGGTCGTCGTGAACATGGCGTGGGTTCTGGTCACCTTCCACCGCAGGCGGGGCCACCGCCACGACCAACTCGCCGTGTGGCTGGCCGCGCTGACAGCCGCCCAGTGCTTACCCGACCCCGTCATCCGCACCCGTGTCCACCGGTTCGTCGGTGCCTCCTACGCAGATCTGGGGCGGCACGATGAGGCAATCGAGCACCTGCAGCGAGCACTCGGCGTGGCCGAGCAGCACGGCGACCCGACCCAGCGGGCCAACAGCCACTACCACCTCGCATGGGCATGGGAACGACAGGGAGACGCCCGGAGGGCACTGGACCACGCCACTCACGCGCTGAGCCTCTACCGCATCCTCCGCCAGCCGGAATGGGAGGCCCGGATGCTCAACTCGGTCGGCTGGTTGTCCACTCAGCTCGGCGACTACGACTCCGCCCGACAACATTGCGAGGCTGCTCTTGCCCTGTACCGGCACCACCACAGTCGTGAGGGTGAGGCGGACAGACTGGACAGCCTGGGCCTGATAGACCACCACACCGGCCACCATCAGCACGCCATAGACCACTACCAGCAGTCTCTTGCCCCTGCGACATGAGCTCGGCGACGACTACGAGGCGGCCGGCACCCTCGACCGCCTCGGCGACCCCCACACTGCGCTCGGAAAGCACGACCAAGCGCGCGCGGCCTGGCGGGAAGCGCTGGAGCTGTACCGGCAGCAGGGCCGCAGCACCGACGCTGAGCGCGTTCAGCGGCAACTCGACGACCTCGAATCGACGCCGGAGCCGGTCATGCCGCCGGGCGCGGCCGAGAGCGCGGAGAACGGGTGAAGCCGCGGGTGAGCAGATCGGTCAGGCGTCGGCGGACGGTGGCGGGGTCGTCGTCGGGGCGCACCTCGGCCAGCGCAGACCGAGTGGGCCCGACCTGAAGTCGGGGTTCGTGCAGGGTCGTTGTTGTTGCACCGTATGGGGTTCAGCCCGCAGGCGTCCACACATTGGCCGGTCGAACACGACGAGGATGAGGCCGCCGCATGGCGGCGGGAGGCGTGGCGGCGGGAAAAGCTAGCGGCCGAGCGTGGGGCGTGGATCTGCTTCGAGGACGAGGCGGGTCACACGCTACGGCCGCCGAAAGCGCGGACCTGGGCGCCGAGGACAGGCAGGGGGGAACACGTCGGTATGCCGGACGTCGACGAGCTGGTCCGCGAGGTCGTCGAACTGGTGCGGCACGAGCGTGGCTTGGCGTTGACGTTGGTCGGTAGGTTCGCCAGGGGGTGTCGGCCATCGGTGTTGGTGGGGTGCGAGCAGCCGGTTTCCGGGCTGGTGTCCCGCCTGCGCGCGTCGGCCGCCGCGGCGCCGCTGCCCGAGCGGGCGCCGGACGACCTGGTCCACTTCGACCTCGGGCCGGCCAATGTGCTCGTCGACGGCGGTCGGGTGGCGGCGGTGCTGGACTGGCGGTCGTGCCGGGCCGGTGATGCCTCCTACGATCTGGTGACCGTCGACTGGGATCTGGCGGCCTGACCGAAGGCCGAGCCCGGGGTCCGGGAGCGGCTGGGGGAGGAGGTCGTCCGTACGACCGACCGGGGCGCGATGGTGGTCTACGCGGCGCACTGCGTGTTGCGCAACCTCACGTGGGCGGGCGGGACCGAGTGGTCCGAGCACATCGTGAGCACCGGCCACGAGTTCCTCGACTGCTGGGCCTCGGCCTGAGTTCACCGCGCGGGTGGGCCCGCGAGCACACCGTCCGGCTCGGCCAGGACCTCGTCGACGGTGATGCGCGCCAGTCCGGGGTCCGCCGCCGGCGCCGCCGGTCCACCAGCCCGGACAGGGCGGCGAACCGGAACCGGTCCGCGGGCTCGTAGCGGACCGGCTGGCCGGTAGCCGTCGAAGGACCGCGTTCTCATGGCGCAGCACGAGCAGTTCGGCGTCCTTCGCCGCCTCGCTGCGGAGCAGGACCGACAGAACAGCAACTCCCGGGTCACCCTGTACACCAGGGACGCGATCACCCAGGCATGCTCTCAAGGGGCGCTCTCATCGTTCTACCAGCGGCGATGACTTTTTGAGCGGCACAGGATAGCGCTCCCAGCGCACTGTGATCATGAGAAGCAACGTAGCTCGCTCAGATTCCACATAAGGCAGTAGGTGCAAGCGCTCTTGATCCACTCGACGCCGAAGGTCTTCCGCAGGAACGTCCGCGCGCGGGCGCGGTCCCAGCCCCCGTCCCACTCGCGCAACGGGTATACGCCGGTGCGCAGCTCGGTGTCGTACTCCTTGTCCCGTTCGGCCCGGCGTTTCTCGCCCAGTTCGTAGCCCATGACCTGCCGGTAGGGCCGGCCCTGGGTGAGCTCGGCGATGACGGTGTCCAATGGCCACGCCTTGAAGTGCTGGCTGCTTCTCTGCACCAAGCAAGAGGACGCGCCGGGTTGATCGGTTCAGTTGCTCAAGGAGCCCGCGTCTCGCCTTCGTACCCGCAGTACGTCCGTGCCGTCGGAGGGCAGCACAACGTCCTGTAATGCCGAGAAGCGGACGTTCTTGGCTGACCGACGGCCTTGGATCAGCGCCGTGACGCGTAGGTTGCCTACGCATCATGGCTGGGTGCAGCAACGAAGTCCTCTACTCGGTGCTGATGTCGAGCACCGCCGTCGTGCCCTCCACACCGGCCGGCGTGAACACGACGCTCGGCCCGCCCGCGGTGCCGATCTTCCCCGTACCACCCGCGCCGAGCGACATCCTGGTGGACGGGGTGGTGAGCACCAGCCTCCCACCGCGGATCGACACCGTGACCGTCAGGTCGCCCACGGTGATGTCGGCCTTCCCGGTGATCAGCACCTGGCAGGTTCCGGTGTTGCAGACGGCGAGATCGGTGCCGTTGCGTGCGGTCAGCGGCTGCTTCGGTTTCACCGCGATGTCGCGCGGGACGCACGACGGCGCGAGGTCGTAGGACGCGGCGAGCGCGGAACCGTGTCCGACGGCGGCGAGCAGCCCTTCGGCCTTCGGCTTGACCGCGGTGGCGGCGGCCTTGGCCAGGTTGACCCGGTCCTGCAGGGCGGCGAGTGGCCGCGGGGTGCCGAGCGAGTGGCCCTCCGGCAGCTTCCCTGCCTGTTCCCGCAGCGCGGTCAGCAGGGTGTCGCGGAAGGTGTCCGCCTCCTTGACGCCGGTCGGCGCCAGCTCGGCGATCTGCGCGGCACCACCGGCGATCGCCGACCTGGTCGTACTGAGGTAGCTCTCCAGTTCGAACGAGGCGAACCGGGGATCGTCGCCCGCGATGTCGGCGGTTTCGGTGCTCAGTCCGTTGATCGAGGTGACGGTGGCGCACATCTTGTCCGCCCAGGTCACGAGTTCCCGCGTCGGCGCGGGGTCCGGCAGCGTCACGGCACGCCCGGGCTCGCAGGCGGGTGTCAGGTTATACGAGGTGAGCAGCTCGGGCGCGTTCTCGACGACACCGGTGAGCTGCTGCCTTACCGGCCCGAGGCCGGAGATCAGCTCCGCGACCTGCTTCTTCTTCGCCTGCGCGTCGGCCTCCGGCGCGGTCATCAGCGAGTTGTCGGCCGCGGACGGCAGCTGTGGCCGGACGCCTTCGAGCGCCTTGACCAGTCCGGCGATGTGCCCGTCCGCCGCCGCCACCTCCGACGGCTTCAACTTCTTCAGCGCATTCGTCGCGTTGTCGACGCTGTCGACCACCGACCGTACGTAGAAGAAGGGGCTGGATTCCGAGGGTTCCACGGCCTTCTCAAGCGCCTTCACGTGCGAGCACACCGCGGTCGACCACTCGACCAACTGCCGGGTGGGCGGAGGCGGCGGAGGCGGAGGCGGGGACGCGGTCGGTTCGGCCGCCGAACACCCGGTGACCACAAGACCGATGGCTACCGCCGAGATCAGCTCACGCATGCGGGCCAGTCTCGGCGCTGACCGCCGGGACCGGTCCCTGCCGGCAGCTTCCTGCCTTCTCCGCCCGCACCGCGTAGAACAACGGCACCCGCGGCTCGTCTTCGCCGCGACCCGGCGAGCTGCTCGGCGAAGCGGCGGCCCCGGGTAGCCTCGCCGGGCCGCCGTCCCATTCCGGGTGGTCTGACACTCCCGCACCGCCCCAGGGAATCGCCGGTCCGGTCGGGTTGAGCATCAGCGGCGTACTCGGCGTGGCCGACGAAGGCAGCGTTCATCGCGTGCTGGTCGAGCATGTCCAGGAACGAGCGGCCGTCGCAGGCGCGGCAGACGGTGGCGCAGGCGACGTCGAACCTGCCAGGCCGGCCGAACGCCTCGGTGGTCGCGGCCGAACCGTTGCTGCCTCCGCAGCCCACACAGGTGCTGTCGACCCGGCCAGCGCACGCTCGTGCCGCTGGGCGAGCGCTCGTGAACTACGCACTCATGACGAACAACGAGCTGGTGTCCTGGTAGGTCGTGCGGTTCGGATGTCGAGCAGATCCGGCGCGGGGAACTCGACCGGATCGGTGTCCGCGACGCTCACCCACTCGATGCCGCCGAGGACCTCCCTCCCCTGCAGGGTACCGACCGTGTAGAGGAACAGGCCGTCGTCGGAGCCCGAGACGGCCGCGTTGACGCGGACCGTCATCCCGAGACCAGGGCCACCCCGGAAGTCGACGGACGAACACCCGCAACCGCACATCCCGACGACGACCACCTCCGCCGCCTCGCGCCTCAGCTCCTCGACACCCCGGAAGTCGACACCCAGCAGCGCGCGGGCCTGGGCAGCGGACAGGAACTTCTTCGCCCCGCCGGGCAACAGCTCCAGCAGCAGGCGGTGCAGCCGGTTGACCGTTTGGGTCCGGGCATGCCCGAGCTCGTCACGGTGATCGACCAGCAGCCGCAGCGCCGCGGTCGCGTCATCGGCCTCGACGTGCTGCAAACCTTTGGTGCGCAGGGCGACCAGTGCCACGGAGTGCGCGTCGACCGGATCGGTCTTGCGGCCCTGGCCGGTAGCCAACACGCGCACCCGCGCGGAGAGTTTCGCCGGCACGTCGATCACGGTCTCACCATCGGCGACCAGGCGCTGAGCCAGGTGCCGCCCGATGCCGTGGCAGCCCTCCACCGCCCAGATCCGCTCCTTGCGCCCGTGGCCGACCGCCGGCATCCGGCGGTAACCATCGCGATCGGTGCCGAACCGTCCGGTGTCCAGGACCTGTTCGCGGCCGTTGATGATCTCGATGGTCGCCGATCGCTTGTGCGGGTCCATCCCGATGATCACAGGTGCCATGGTGTTCCTCGCCTGGTCTTGTCGTGGTCGGCGAGGAGGACACCGCTACTTCGAGCCGGGCAGACCCCTCTTGAGCCACCCCTCGCCACGGTGTTCGGCGGGGTGCACGCCAGAAGAGAGCCACACCGATCCAGTGGTGGGCAGCCGATGAGGGAGCCACCCACCGAACACCTCGACCGAGCCTGGCCGGGCACCGGCCGTCCCGCCAGTCAACAAGTAGCCGACGACAGGACGTTGACAGCGTCGTCGCCGTTGCGTTGTCCAGGGTGTGACGTGTCGGGCCGGCGTGGCGGCGCGATGGGGTTCCCCGCGCTCCGGCAGTCTGTACCGCCATGGGATTGCTGACCTATGGCATGAACGTCTCGGTGGACGGCTACACCGTCGACGCGAATGGCGACCTCGGCTGGAGCACGCCGGACGACGAGCTGCACCAGTACTGGAACGACCGCACCGGGCAGATCGCGCTGTCGCTGTACGGGCGCAAGCTCTACGAGCTGATGTCGGCCCACTGGCCGACCGCCGGCCAGGCACCCGACGTGCCCCCGGTGGAGGCCGAGTACGCCCGGCTGTGGCTCGCGATGCCGAAAGTGGTCTTCTCCCGAACCCTGGAATCGGTCGACTGGAACTCCAGGTTGGAACGGGGTGACGTGGTCGAGGTCGCCAGGCGGCTCAAGGCCGAGACCGACGGCCTGATGGAGGTGGGCGGTGCCACGCTCGCCGCGCCCCTGATCCGGGCTGGCCTCGTGGACGAGTTCCACGTGCTGGTCACGCCGGTCGCGATCGGCGGCGGCACACCGTTCTTCCCGTCACTGGACACATGGCTGAAGCTGGAACTGGTGGAGAACCGCACCTTCGCATCGGGCGCGGTCCTCCTGCGCTACAAGCCCGTCCTCGGCTAGCAGACGACGACCTGGGAGCCCTCCCAGCGGTCTCTCCCTCCGAGACATCCGCACATGCCGATGTGAGCGAGTCGGCTTGGTCGCATGCCTATGCGACGTAACGCATGTCGATTCGTACTCCGAGCGAGCGAATGCACCAGATCGCCGATTCGGGCGCGCCGAGGCATAGACCCGTGTGTTCGATGTGCGACCCGGACGACTTGAGCACAGCCGGGTCATGCGCGACAGCGCTCCTTGACGTCATCGGACCGACAGTCTCGGTTGCGTCGAGCTCACCGACCGCGACGGCATGCCGCTTGGACTTCACGGTCCACGTGCCGAGGCCCGCGGACCGAGGCACTGCTCAACCCGTCAGCGGCCGGTGGCGTGCACGAGGCCGCCGGGCAGCGGGACGCCGTCAACCGCGCAGTCGCACGCGATAAACCAGGTGACGTCGGTGATCATCCCCGTAACAATGGCCGACGTGGAGGAGGTCGAGGTCGTCGTCGCCCACAACGAGCGCGCGACCCTGCGCGTCGGCGACGTGTTCCTGAAGATCGACGCTGATCAGACCCGCACCGACGTCGAGGTCGAGGCGATGGCTCTGGCGCCGATCCCGACCCCGGAGATCCTGTGGCGCAAGCCGCCCGCGCTCGCGCTCGCCGCCCTCCCCGGCACGGCACTCGGCCACCTCGGCGAGCCATCGACCGCGTCGCCCGCGGCGTGGGCCGCGGCGGGTGCCGCCGCCCGGACACTGCACGACGCGCCGCTGCCGCCATGGCCCGGTCGGAGCCTCGACGAACTCGCATCGCGTCTCGCCGGCGAATGCGAGTGGCTCGTCGCCAACGACGTCCTTCCCGCTGACGTGGTCACACGCAACCGCCGGCTCGCCGAGACCGCGCTCCGGCCGTGGACACCGGTGTTCATCCACGGCGACCTGCAGGTCGACCACGTCTTCGTCGCCGATGACGAGGTCACCGGCGTCGTCGACTGGTCCGAGGCGTCCCAGGGCGACGCGCTCTTCGACCTGGCCACCCTCACGCTCGGACACTCCGAGCACCTTGGCGACGTCATCGCCGGCTACGGCACCGACGTCGACCGCGACCTCATCCACGCATGGTGGTCGTTGCGATGCCTGACCAACGTCCGCTGGCTGGCCGAGCACGGCTACGGCTCGCCGGACGAGTTCCCCGAGGTCGCCGTGCTGAGATCCCGGCTGTGAGGCTGCACGAGCCCGACGACTCCGAGTGCCGTTCTGCCGCATCGAGCGGCGCCGAACGAGACGTCGGCGTAGGTCCGGTCGAGTCGTGCGCCGGCGTCCGACGTCGCCGACCGGCCGCGCGGGATCTTCGAGGACCATGACCTCCCAAGGGCACACGGTGCCGCCGCTGCCCCCGGCCGTCGAGGTGCTCGACCGCCCGGTCGAGGAGACGGTGGATCTCAAGGTCTGGCCGGTTCCAGGAGCGCTCGCGATCTTCTGTCCCAGATCGGCCGAGGACATCGACTTCGATGTCGACCTGCGAGAACTGCAGGGGTCGGCACGGCGTCGACACTCTCTGCCGGTTCCTCGAAGCGATCGGACGTGAACTCCGCAAGCCCGTGCTCATGACAACCGAAGGTGGAAGCCGGGCCCACCCGGTCCTCGGGTACGACCCCGTCCTCGACCGAGTGGTGCTCCTGGCCGACCCGCTGCGCTGACGGTGAGAACACTCGACGTCGTGACATCCGCACATGCCGCTGAGGGCGCTTCGCCAGCTCTCAGGCGGATCGTCCCCGGCAGGACTCGGCCAACCGGGGACGATCGGCCTGGCTCGGTTATTGGACTGTGCCGACGGCGGGCATGCCGAGGTCGACCTGGCGGGTGATCCGGGTGAGCCGCAGCGCGTCGGCACGCTTGTCGCGCAGGCACTGGAGTGTGAGGTCCACCCCCTCGATTTCACCTAGCCAACCCTCGGCCGTGGCGCGTTTCCTCCGCTCCTCCAAGTCCGACTCCAATTCGTCAGACGAGGCAGCATTTTCGGGTTCACATGCAATTGTGCGCACCGGAGGCAAGCGTCAGATGCCCGCTACTCCTGGTTGACCCCGACCAAATGCCACGGCTGCAAGGAATCCACGCCAACCTCGTTGACCGCCTTGAGGAGGCGAAACAGCAAGGCTGGCTGGGCGAGGTCGCCGCGATCGAGACCACCCTGGCGGCAGCGGCGCAGAAACTCGAAGCCATGCGCACCGCCCGCAGCGCAACCATCCACTTCGGCATGTCCGACCTCCGAGCCTCGACCGGCCGGTCGAGCCAGGGCTGACCCACAAGGGATTCCCTCGTGACCTTCGGCGGCTACCGCTGCCGCTTGTCAGATCGCCTCATCGAGCCGTCTCATCGAGTCGGCCTGCGAGGATGAGCAGCTATCGTGCAGCCGTGACCGGCTCTGGACAGCGTCCGCTGCTCTTCCTCGATGTCGACGGGCCACTCATTCCCTTCGGCGCGGCGCCGCAGCAGTATCCGACCTACCAGACAGATCTCGAACCACGGGAGGCCTGTTCGAATCCGCTTCTGGCCAGGATCAATCCCGAGCATGGACCCCGGTTGGCGGCGCTCCCGTGCGATCTGGTATGGGCGACGACATGGATGGCCGACGCGAACGAGTGCATCGCACCCCGGATCGGCCTGCCACATCTGGCGGTAGTGGCCTGGCCGGAGCCTTCCGACCTCGATGAGCAGGACGAGCGCGCCGGGCTGCACTGGAAGACCCGCGCCCTCGTCGACTGGGCGGCAGGGCGCTCATTCGCCTGGGTCGACGACGAGATCACCGACACCGATCGAGCCTGGGTGTCCGCGCACCACCGAGGACATGCCCTGCTTCATCGTGTCGATCCCCGCCAGGGACTCACAGACGCCGACTACACCACTCTCACCGAGTGGCTGCAAAGGACTCTGCCGCCGCACGGTCCGACCTGAAGGCGCCCCACGAGTCAGGCTGCCGCGACACGCCGAAGCCCCGAAGAACGAAGATTCCCGCTGTCACCGTCAGTCACCGGACTGACTCTCAAAGCTCCGACCACCACTTCAAGATCATTTCGGTTAAGCCTGCATCCGCTGCCCAAGTCTCGAGTTCACTGGTCTCACGCTAGCCCGTCGTCCTACGAAGACGAAGTTTACGTCACGCACTACAGTGCGCGAGAGAGTGGCTATGTACTCAGTACCGAGGGGGTCAGGCCCAGGAGGATACTTGGCCTGACCTTGGGTGAAGTATATTATGGAGCGCCGCGTGCGTACTCCTTCTATATGTTCATCGGCCTACGAAGCGATGTGGGTGTGGTGAATTACTCCACATACGGGGCACGGGCGGCAATCGGCAAGCGGTACGATGGCAAACGATCCTCGCGGGTGGGACGAAGCACGTTACTATAGCTATAGGCGCCCTCTGGATCACGGGCTTGCGCTTCCTTACGGGAAGAGCATTCTCGAGCTGGCGCAAGACGGGAATTTCTTCGCAATGGCCAGAGAGCACACCGAGAGGATCTTTGTCGAAGTCGCTCGGGATGTCTTTGGTTAGGAATGGAATAGTATCTCGTTCGCGATGTCCGGGTGTCGGCTGTGGATGTAGTCGTTGTCGTCCTCCGTCTGCGGCGAAGAGGTAGACGCCAACGCCCCCTTTACCAACGACGATCTTTGCAGGAGGAGTAGACACGAGGAAGCCTTCGTGACCTTTGCGGTTAGAACGCCTGCTGGCTGACATGTTGGACTCAACATCTCCGTGCCCGGCCTGGCCGGCGTGTACCGCTCGAAGATGAGTCGCCGGATCTCCCGGAGCTGGCCGTCAAGCCCGGCGACCGCTACCACGTGCGCGTCTCGGCCCGGGGGTACAAGGCCGGGGCTGAACGCCCCCGCAGTACAACACCGGCGAGCCGCCGTCGGAGTCCTAGGCTAGTACTCCAGCCGTAGATCGTGATGTTCATGGTTCCTCGGTCGATTGGCGCTGGTAGTGGGCTTGCTGGGCGCGATATTGGTGGCGTCGGCGCCACCAGGACCAGTGCAGGCAGGCGGTGATGTCGTCGGTGTGGCCGATGACGAGTCGGGTGAACAGGTGCCGGATTTCGTTGAGGGTTAAGGGAATCAGTCCTGTGGGGTGGGTTTTACGCGTTCGGCGACGGTGGTGATGGCGAGGAAGAGGTGCGCCAGCAGCACAAGAGTGGTCCAGCGGTACCAGGAGGTCCAGGTGCGGACCTGGTGCTCGTCGAGACCGGTCTGTCCCTTGCTGGTTTGGAAGGATTCCTCGATGGTCCATCGTCGTCCGGCGACCCGCACCAGCTCGGCCAGGGGGACCCGGCGGGCGGGGAAGCAGCGGTAGAAGGCGGGTTCGCCGGTGCGGCGGTTGCGCCGGATGAGTAGCCACCGGCGCCCGTGCGAGGCGTCGGGTGCGGTGTCGTGGATGGTGATCCAGGCCCAGTCGTAGAACCGGTGTCCTTTCGCGCCCTTGCCCGCGGACGGCCGTTGCCAGGACCGTGTCGGCAGACGGGCGGCCAGGTGGTCGACGCGCTCGACGCCGGTGCCGGTGGTGACGCGGTGATCGCAGCCCACCGCCAGCACATAGCCGACAGCCCGGTTCTCCAGTTCGGCACGCAAGGTCGTGCTGGCGCCGTAGACCTCGTCACCGGCCACCCACGGCACCGAGATCCCGCCATCCAGCGCCCGGATGATCATCTGCTCGGCCAGTTCGGTTTGGTCGCGAACCCGGTGCCGTCCGGGATCCCGGCCTGCGCACACCGATCGGCGTTCTCGGTCCAGGACACGGGCAGATGGAGCTCCCGGTCGATCAAGGTGTGACCTGTTTTGGTGGTATAGGTCAGAAAAACCCCGACTTGGGCGTTCTCGATCCTCCCGGCGGTGCCGGTGTATTGCCGCTGCACACCCACGGTGTGCTCACCCTTCTTGACATCGCCGGTCTCGTCCACGACCAGCATCGCGTCGTCAGATCCCAGGTGCTCCACCGCGATCGCCCGCACGTCATCGCGCACCGCGTCGGCATCCCACGCCGCCCGGGACAGCAGGTGCTGCATGCCATCCGGAGTAGCGTCCCCGGTCTGCTCCGCCAAGGTCCAGCAGTTCTTGCGCGGCAGATCCGACACCAACCCCAGCACCAACGCCCGCGCCCGCCGACGCGGCTCCACCCGCGCGAACCGGCCCGCCACCTGGGCCATCACCCCGTCAAAGATCTCCCACCACCGGCCAGGGTCTACGCTGGGCCCCGCAGCCGCCACACGATCTTGAATAGTCCTCACAAACCATTCATGATCAACTGGCGGCTGCGTCCGTCTTCCATCAGCCCTCACCAGGCAAGATCACGAAGTCCGGCTAGAGCACTAATCCCGCTGACCGCAACGAGATCCAGCGCCCAGTCACGACATTCGTTGTCCGACCTGTCCTCGACGCGGCACACCGGCAGCACTGGTCGATCTGGCACCGCTGCCACCAAGCCCACGCCCGCGCAAGCCGCTACCACCGCCAGGCAGCCCTCCAACCATGAAGACGGCATCTCCGACGACCGTGGTAGACGAGCCCCGGCAGCCCGTGAGAAGGTGACATCCCGTGCTGCCAGTGATCTTCATTCATGGTCTGATCGGCTCATTCGCCGACCCACGTGCCCTCGCGCCGCTCCACCCGGCCCCTACCCTCTGCCCCGACCTGCACGGTTACGGGGCCGATGCCCGGGCCGAGCCCGGCACTATCACCATCGACATGCAGGTGGAGTACCTGCGTGCGGCCATTGACCAGGCGCTGCCGGGCGGTCGCGTCCATCTGGTCGGGCATTCGGTCGGCGGCGTGATCGCCGCCGCGTTCGCCCACCGGTTCCCGGAGCGGACCGCAACGCTGGTCAGCGTCGAGGGCAACTTCAGTCTCGCGGACGCTTTCTGGTCGCAGCGGCTGGCAGCCAAGACAGCCGCCGAGGTGGAGCAGATCGTGCAAGCCGACCGTGCTGATCCCGGGCGGTGGCTGCGCGCGGGAGGCATCGAGCCGACCAGGGAGCACCTCCGCTCTGCGACACAAGACCTGGCCTACCAGCCCGCTTCGACCATCCACGCCATGGCTCGTGCTGTCGTCGAGTACACCGCTGGACCTGACTACCAGCTGCTGCTGCGGGACGTGTTCGAGCGCGTCCCGGTCCATCTGGTCGCCGGGGCCCGCTCACGCGCGGGGTGGGACGTGCCTACCTGGGCTCTGTCCGCCGCTGCCAGTTACACCGAGCTTCCCCGCACGGGCCATATGGTGATGCTGGAAGCGCCCGAGGAGTTCGGCGCACTCCTCGCCGGGCTCCTTGCCCCGGCGTCAGCAAGCCAGGTCAGCACCCCAGAGTGACTACTGGGGACGGTGCCGACCGCGACCGGCGCCCACTGGGCCAGAAGGAAAACTCACGTGATCACTTGTCATCTGCGCTATGAGATCGATCCCAGCCAGACTGTCGCGTTCGAGACGTACGTGACGGGGTGGATCCCGATCGTCACCCGCTTCGGCGGCACGCACCACGGCTGCTTCTTGCCGCACGAAAGCGCCAACGACATCGCCTACGCCCTGTTCTCCTTCCCCAGCCTGGCTGCCTACGAGGACTACCGGGCTGCCATCCGGCAGGATCCGGAAGCTCAGCAGCTCTGGCAGCTCAGCACCGAGACCCGCTGCATCCGCCGCTTCGACCGGACCTTCCTCCGCCCGGCAATGCAACCGTCAGGCGGCGTTGAGGCCACTTAACCCGCTCGCAGACGGGTGTCCTGACCGGCACTGTTCGGCAGGGACACTCCCCGGCTCACTGGCGCCGACTCCTCCACACCACTCCACGACCACGAAGATCACGATCTACAGCTGGAGTACTAGGTAGTTCGGTTAAGGAGGATGTGGGGGTAGCCGCGGTTGATCGGCTCGCCCAGTTCGATGCCGAGGTCGGCGATGAACTTCTCCAGGCGGGCGGTGGCGTCGGCGACGTTCTCGGCGTCGCCCTTGAACTCGAACTCGACGAAGTCGCCGGCGCCCTCGACGTGGTCGAAGACGACTTCGACCTCGGGTAGCCGCCATTCCTCGCGGGTCTTGTCCACGGTGATCAGCGGGGTGAAGCCGAGTGCCTCGAACGCCTTGCGGGTGGCCTCGACGTCGCCGATGGGGGTCTCGTACTCGTCGGCGTGGGTCTTATCACGGCGTCGGCGGGGTGCCACAGCTTGTAGTTGAACGAGGAGCCGCGGGCCTCGGTGCGGATGCGCAGCCACTCCGAGATGGTTCGGGGGCGAGGAAGTCGCGGCTGGGGTGGTTGTAGTAGGCGTCGACCTGGCGGGTCGGCTCGCCGGGCTTGGCACCCAGGTCGGCGAGCTTGGCCTTGAGCGCGTCCGCGTCGGGCAGGGCGTACTTCTTCTCGACCTCGATGTACTGCACTACGGGTCGCCTTCCGGTGTGTCGGGGTGGAGGGTCGCGCGGATCTGGGCGATCTCGTCGTCGGTGAGCGGGTCGCCGAGGCACGTGACGTCGGTGTGGATCTGTTCAGGGTCTCGGAACCCGACGAGCACGATCGAGTCGGGGGCGTGTTGCAGGGCGTAGCGGAGTGCGACGCGGGCCAGCGCCGCGGTGCTGGTGCCGTAGCGGGCGCGCAGCGGGGCCAGGCGGTCGGCCAGCCGCCGCAGGCCGTCGGGTGCGAAGCGGGGGTCGCCGCGGCGGTGGTCGGTGTCGCTGAACCGGCGCGGGTCGCGGGCGTTGTGTGTGCCGATGAGCAGGCCCTGGCCGAGCGCCTGTTTGATCAGCACCCCGACCCGGTGGCGGCGGGCGAAGGCGAAGATGTCGGTCTGGTCGGGGCTGTACAGCGGGCTGAGCAGGTTGTAGCGGGCGGTGAACACGTCAGGCCGGACGGTGTGGAACAGCCGGAGGAACCGGCCGGTCTCGGTGCTCTCCGGCTCGTCGTGGTCGGCCCACTGTTCGGCGAAGGTGTGCGGGGCGCGCATCCCGACTGCGCGGATCAGGCCCTGGTCGCGCCACTCGCCCAGCAGGTCGACCACCCCGGTCAGGTACTGGTCGTGCTCGCCGAAGTCGGTGCTGTGCAGGAAGTACACGTCGAGGTGGTCGGTGCCGAGGTTGTCCAGGGTGGTGGCGAGTTGGTGGCTCATCTGGCGCGGGTGGTAGGGGTGGCGGCCGGTGCCGGCGAAGTAGCCGACCTTGCTGGAGACGACCAGCCCGTCGCGGTCCACGTGGCGCAGCAGGCGGCCGAGGAGGCGTTCGGAGCGGCCCAGGCCGTAGACGTCGGCGGTGTCGAACAGGGTGATGCCCAGCTCGTGGGCGCGGACGAGGGCGGTATAGGCGTGTCGGGGTCGACGTCGTCCCAGCCGATCGGCACGCCGTTGTTGGCGGCGGGGCCGCCGAGGGTCCAGCAGCCCGCGCCGAGGGCGGAGACATCGCGGTTCAGGCCGGGCAGGACCCGGCGTTGCAGCGTGTGCATGGTTGCCTTTCAGGTGCCGCAGGGGTCGCCGGCGTTGATGAGCTGCCAGCTCCGGTTCCCGGTCCAGCGGTCGTACTCGTGGTGCAGCAGGTCGCGGTGGTCGGTGGGCAGCCCGGCCTGCACGGTGGTGACGATCGGGTCGAGCACGTCGTGCAGCTCGCGGATCATGGTCTCGACGATCCCGGTGCACTCGTCTTCCAGCCGGTGGTGGTCCCCGGTGTCCGGGTCGGTGGCGTCCAGGGCGCGGATCATGGCGCCGAAGACGAGGTAGGCGGTGTTCTTCAGCACGCTGCGCAGGTCGCGGATGGCGTGGTAGACGGGGCCGTCGAGGATCTTCTCCAGGGACTTGAGGGTGTAGTCGAGCGGGAAGTTGCGGTCGATCCAGCGTTGCGCCCTCGCCGCGTGCGGCCCCGACGTAGCCCACGCCCCGGACCTGCTCCAGGTCCAGGTCGCCGTGCCAGTGGGCCAGGATGTCGGCGATGGTGGGCTCGCCCGCGCTGCGGCCGATGACCAGGTGTGGGTAGCGCTCCAGCAGGAGGCGTTCGTTGCGGACGGTCAGGCTGCCCCCGGCCAGCAGCATAGGCGGGCGGTCCATCGCGGTGACCTCGTCGAGCAGCCGGATCATCAGGTCGTGCTGGCCGAAGTTCGCCGAGACACCGAGGATGTCCACGTCGCCCGTGGCGACGCGCTCGAGGATGTCCTCCAGGGTGACGCCGAGCTGCATGTCCATCAGCTCGACGCGACCCAGCAGGATGGAGCGGGCGGCGCGGGCCAGGTCGGAGATGGCCGGCGGGAACCGGGGCAGCGGGAAGAACTCCGGGTGGTACAGCGAGGCCAGTAGGACGCGTGGGTGCAGCAGCCGGTGGCGGCCCTCGTCGGTGAGTCGCCCTGCGGACAGCCAACTCTCGCGTGTGTCCAGGCTCAGCCGATCGGTGGTCCAGTCCGGCCAGGCGCGGGTCTGGTGTGGTTGGCCGGACAGGTCGGCGACGGTCCACGCCCCGGTGGGCGTGTGCTCGATGAGCAGCATCCCTCCCTGGACGAAGCTCACGCTTCCATCCGGGCCGTGTGACGGGCTGGCCGATACAAACCCGGTAGCGATTCGCGGGTCACACTGTCCATATCGAAAACGCGCCACATGGTGCCGGCGTCGGTGGCCGGAGCAGGTCGAGTTCGTCGTCGGTGAGGTAGAGCACCACCCTCGTGCGCGGCCACCCGTGAGTGACCGCCCACGGTCTCGGACCGGTTGCCGTCCGGCGGCGCGGTCAACGCCCGCAACACGACCGTGAAGATGACACCGGGCGCGGTGTCCGGCGGCGGGTTGGGCAGGTCCGGCACGCGGGCACGAGCCAACGCGGAAGCATCGGCCGGCAGCACGGCCGCGCGGGCCTGCTGCTCTGGGATCAGTCGAACCTCGGTGCAGTCCTGCACGTCCGCGACGGTCGCCAGCGGGACGGGAGACGTCACGTCGACCACCCCCGGCGCAGAACCACGACGAACGTCGAAGATGTGTGCCCACCGCCACAGCGGGTAGCCAAAGATCGCCGCGCTTGCGCGAGGCGCGGCGGGACCGCTTTGGGGGTCCAAGACCAGACCCGCACGCGCGTTAAGCAGTCAGCGTCCATGCCGGTCTGGACAGCGCGGTGCGGGTCAGGGCGGGCAGCGCGACCCATCCCGATCCGCACCGCGCCCACCGGGTGTCAGGACGGCGCAGAGTCCTTCGGCGGACGCCCGCCCCGCAGCCCGTACACCCAGCTCACCGGGCAGGCCACGCAGGGCGTCGATGGTGTCCTTGCCGATCTCGGCCTCGCCGTCCACGAAGGCGACGCCGAGATCGGCCACGACGAGCTGCTTGCGGTGTGGGCTGACGAACTTCACGCCCCCGCCGGTCGGACCGGTGGTCAGGTTGGTGATCGGCGACCGCATGCTCGACGGCCGCCAGGCAGCCGTCCTCGCCCTGAACGGGCCGCGACCGTGTTCCGGGGGTGTCGTGACCCGTCCCCAGCTGCATCTCGACAGGTACGCGGCATCGCGCCCCTGATCTTGCCGGAGCCGTGGGTGCTGGGATCATGGACGGGAGTCGACGAGCGGCAGGAGCCTGTGGGGTGCCAGAAGTCGGCCATATGGTCTGACCAGCGGGTTAGGCGGCGGTGGGTTCGTACTCGTTGGGACCGAGGGTGACCAGGGCGAGGCCGACGACCTGGGGCCTGGGCAGCCACCGCTCGGCGAGTTCCGGCTTGAACCCCGTGATGGACCAGGCGGCGAGACCTGCGCCGACGGCGACCGTGCCGGCCACGATGCCGTAGCCCAGACCGGTGATCGCGGCGAGCGAGATGATGCCCGCCCCGCCGAAGTAGCACAGGCACAGCGCGTGCAGCAGCACGACCTTGCCCAGCCGGGCCCGTTCCGGTCCGATCTGGACGCGCAGGATGCGCAGGCTCGCGACGATGGCCACCAGGCAGCCCGCGGCCAGCAGGCCGATGCCGGCCGCGCTCTCGGGGAGGGTGGACGAGGTCGCCAGGAACAGCCCGCCCAGCAGCGCGACCACCCAGGTGAGCGACGGACGTGCCGCCGTGCTGCGCTTCCACGGCACCAGGTCGATCTGCTTGCCGATCAGCACCCGGCCGACGATGACCAGCAGCGCGGGCCAGGCCAGGGCGGCCCGCCAGCCCCACGCGAGGGTGACCACGGCGTTGATCGCCGGACCGACCATCGAGGGCAGCAGCCACATGATCGCGAACAGGCCGTAGACGCGGGTGCGCTCCTTGTCCTCGAACAGCCCGCCGAGGATCGACAGCCCGAACCCGGCGAGCATCCCGCCCGCGATGCCGCGGATGACCGTGCCGATCAGGATCATCGGCATCCCGACCGCCGCGACCGCCAGCACCGACCCCAGGACGAACAGACCGGTCGCCGTGCCCAGCAGGGTGATCGGCCGCAGCCGCGCGAACGGCGCGGAACCCACCGCCAGGACCAGGATCTGGGCGAACGACCCGGCGGCGAGCGTCGCGCCGTACAGGCTCTCGCCGTTCAGGTCGTCGGCGGCGATCGGCAGCACCGACGAATAGGCGATGCTCTGGACGGCTCCGCCGAACTCGGTGAACAGCAGTGCGAGCAGAATCGCGCCGCGCCGTCCGGAGAAAATGACCCGAAGGCTCGTCGACGTTTCTTCGGCTTGTTTCCTCGGCGTCCCCACGGTATCACTCCGCCTGGGCTGCGGCGGAATAGTCGGCGTGCCGCGGCATCGTATGAAAGGCGTAGCGCAAGAGGCTCCCTCCTGGGGGCGGCTGCGGTGCATACCAGGTCCTCAGTCATATCGACTTGTTCCGGCGTGCTCAACTCCCGCAGCGCCGGCCCGACCTGACCGGTGACGATTCGGCCTCGACGTGCTGGAACGGCCCGATACGCCGTCGGTCGATCCTCGGTGGCTTGATCAACGAGTACGAACCCGCGGCAGCCTGAATCGCAGGTCAGGCCGTATGGTCGACTTCTGGAATCCCACAGGTGAACCGGCTGGCTCGATCGCGGATCGGGAAGCGGGAGTTGTCGGTCTGCTCGCCGAGGTCCATCGGCAGGTTGCTTGCGGCCTGGGCGGAGGAACGGCCGCCAGGAGGTGTCGGTGTTCCGGGTCGGTGCGGGCGGTATCCGCAGGCGCGTGGGCACGCGACGGATGGTCGAGGTGGCTACCCGGTGGCCGGGCTTGAGCAGTTCGCCCTGGAGCCGGCGGTAGCCCCGGCCGGTGTTCTCCCGTGCCATCGGTTCGATCAACGTCACGACGGTGTCGTCGACCGGTGGGCGCCCGGTGGTCGGCCGGGTAGGTCCACTTCCTGGCCACCAGGCGCCGGTGCCCTCGCAGGACGGTGCCGGTGTCGCCAACCGGTGTTCCCATGGCCGGTTGGGTAGTCGCCGCGCCAGTGCGGCGGGCACCGCGCGCTCAGCCCGGTCCAGCCGCGGGCGGTGGTTGGCCCGGCGCAGCACGGCGACCTCGTGTCGCGGCGCCGGTAACTCGACGTCCTTGGCCGCCGACGAGCGGCCGAGCAGAACCAGCCGGCCGGCGAGCCGGACGAAGATCAGGTACAGCAGTCGTAGCGCCACGCTCCGCGATCATGCGCCCCTGTGGTCCATGGTGCACGATCACCGCAGCTCAGCGGCCCAGTGCAGAGTTCTGGCACCCTACAGGCACCTCGCACTTGGGGCAGAGGTGACGTTCGACCGCGCCAGTGGCCTCGTGTCAATGTCCGAAGTCATGTGCACGGCTGACCTAGGCGTTTGCCGTGGCGTGCAGAGGAGTTCGGGCCATCGCGATGTACTGAAGTCGCCTGCACTACGGTCACGTCGACCATGATCGTGTGCGCGGCGGGGAATGTCGGGTTGGTCGAGAGTCCGGTGGTCGAGCCGGGCGTGCTGACCGCAGACTTACCCCGGTCGGACCATGAGGTGCACGATGATCAGCGTGGACAGCCTTGGCTCGATTACCCTCCGAGAGGACGCTCGACAAGCGGCTTCAAGCGCTCCCGTAGTTTCCAGAGGTCGGGTAAGGCGCGATCCCCTTTCGGCCTTGTGCCCATGTCGCTGCCCTCGCGTCCGGACGGAGCATGCTGAGGGATGTACACGGCAGGGGGGCAGTCGGCGACGCCTTCGGTGTCGAATTCGTCGATAAGTTTTCCGGTCTTCGCTTCGTAGATCCGATACTTGTACTTGGCGTAGACGATCGACCGGACATGCTGGGCCATTCCTCCCGGAGTCGAGTATGAGCACTGGCCAATTTTCCTGTTGTCGTCCACCGAGTGCTGATACTCGCAGACCATGAGTTGCACATCGTCGAGTACGCGTAACCCGAGGTGTTCGGGGTCGTGCCGCGGTCTCCAGGAATCGGGTAAATCGGGCGCTATATCACTCCCCCAGGAGGGATGCTCGTCTCCAAATCTCATAAACATCAAGGGATGTGGGCCTGGGCCGGCATAAGGGCTTGCCTCCTCGCTCACCCGGGAAGGAATGACCGCCGCGCTTTCGGAGAGGCTGGTCGGACAGGGCGTGTATGGCAATTCTCGTGTCACGGAGCGGTGGATCAGGAAACCTGCCATACCGATACCCGCGACGATCATTAACATGAATAAGCGGATGAGTAAGCGCCTCACCGGCCGTGCTCCGTTCTGTCCAGGTTCCTGTGCCTGTCGAGCGGGTGCGGACTTGGTCTCAGCTGGATCGCCATCGGCTGCATGTCGATCAGTAGCACACGGCGCCGGCGACCGGAGCCCTGCTAGCTCGATTATGCCCGCAGCTCGGGTAGGGAAACAGGAACCGAGAACCGCTTCGCGCCGTTCTTGCTGCCCCGCTGGACGGGCGGACCGGTGGTCGGCTACCCGCGCGCCACCGAGGCGCTGGACGAGTTCGAGCAGCAACGAGCCTACCAGTTCGGCCAGCTCGGCACCGGCATCCGTGCCGGGCTCCGGCCCAGCGCCAGCGAAGTCGGCCGCACCGACCTGATCTGAAGCGTGCCGCCTGGCAACGGGACTACGGGACCGGCACCATCCGATCCTGTCGTCAAATGACCCTTTGACGACAGGCACCCCGGACAACCAACGGGCGGGCCAGATCATGCGGAAACCGCTGCCCGATCCAATGCGGGCCGTTCCGGATTGACGACAGAGTTTGACGACAGATAGAACCGTTGGTGACGGCAACGAACGGCGCGAGGGCGGCGGAGTTCGGCGGTGCCGCCCGGTTCGACGAGGCGAGATTCGGCGGGGTCAGCCCGTCCTGCGATGGGACGGTGGTCGCTGACGTGACCGACAGTTCGTCCTCCTTGTCCCCTGGGATAGGCCCAGGCCGACGACGCCATCGCGATCGAGGGTAGGGAAGGCGGGTGGCGTCCGCTCGTGCCCGTGCCGCGCGAGAACCCGGCCGCAGCGGAGCCGACTGGCGGCCCCCTCTTGGTCAGACTGCTGTGAGACACCCTGTGTGAGTGAGGGTTCCTGACCAAGGGTGGGATCGGAGATCCTTGTGCACGTGTCCACACCATCTGACAAGCAGTCGCGGAGCGCTTCGGGCGGGGAACCCGCCGACCCGGCTCCGCGGCCGTCTCGACGGGCGTTCACCGCGGAGTACAAGCTCGCCGTGGTCGCCGAGTACGAGAATGCCCCGAACGGGGAGAAAGGCGCGATCCTGCGTCGGGAGGGCCTGTACTCCTCGCACGTCATCGAGTGGGCACGGGCTCGCGACGCGGGCCGGTTGGGCGGTGGCCCGACGGGGTCCCCGACACCGGCGAAACGCGTGAGGACATCGCCCGAGCAGGCCGAGTTGGAGAAACTCCGCCGGCAGAACGCGAAGCTGACCTCCGATCTCGCGAAGACACGGATGGCGCTGGACATCATGGGAAAAGGTGTGCCACGAACGCGGGAGGCTGCTTGAGGTAGTCGAGTAGCCGATCGTGGTGCTGCACGGAAGATGAAGGATGTTGGCCCTTCGGAGTCGCCCTGCGGGGGTGATTTCAAACCGCCCACTGCCGCATTAGCTGAAGACCGTTGTGGTGAGCGACGTGGGAAAAGGCGCACCAGATGCGTCAGGTGAGGATCGTGGAAGACGGAGCGCGGCCCCCAGGGGGACCGGGGGTCGCTGTTGACGCGTCGTTATTGATTCAGGTGACATCGGAACCGGGCACTACTTTTCGGCCCGGGATAAGTCTGGCGGGTGTCCGCTTATTGGCCAGGCGGTGTCCGGCGTGGAGGCGACGTGAGCCCGATCTGCTGCTTCCGTGTGGAACGTGGGAAGGCATGTCCCGGTACTGCTGGCGAGACCCGTCCCCTGGATGAGTCGTTGGCGAGAGGGAGTGTCCCAAGTGGAGACCCCACGAGGGATTGAGTACCGATTCGGGGCATGCCGGCGGACCGGTTCGTAGTAGTGGTGAAGCCCCTGCTGGGCGCGGTGGGGGCGGAGCCCCGCGTTCCGCAGATGATGGTGTGATTTCAGCCAGCACGGCGGAAGACGTGCAGGTCAGGGAGTCGGCGCATAGCGGGAAACCCGGAAACGCCTAGTGGCACGCTTACTTCAGTTGTCTGCGTATAGCTGGTAAGTCGCATGATCGGCTAGTCGGTGCCGCTGCTAGTACTCCAGCCGTAGTTCGTGATCTCGATCGTGAGGGGCGCCGAGGAGGCAGCTGGCAGCGTCGATCATCTGGACGAGACCGACCACGCCGTCGCGGGCGTTCGTTTCCTTCTCCGCCTACCCGAGTCCACCGAGACGGAGGGCGTTCCTTATCTCGCTGAGCTTCGCGGTCGTCGCCGGGTCCACTCCTTCGCCTGCTCACCGAGACGGAGGGCGTTCTCAATCTCGCTGAGTTTCGCGGAGGACAGGGCGCCCGCCCGCTCGATCAGGTCGTCCCGGGACACGGTGGTCAGCCACGTGCAAGGGGTAAAGCCCGGACGCGGGAACGCGAACCGAAGCACGCCTTCAAAGGGCAGTCCTTCCACGGCGCCTACTGCCACTTCGACGCCCAGACCGGTGATGTCGACACCCGCCCGAGCGACGACCTGCATCACCCGGATCCCGGACGCGTCGTCTCCCGACAGCAGCACGACCGGCCGCCGCTCGTCGAACTCCACCCACCAGACTTCGCCACGTTGCACATGTCCTCCTGACACAGGACGGCGGGCGGACGCTGCGCGACCCCGACGCGCTGTGGAGACGGGTGCGGCCACCCGTTGATCATCGGTGTGTGAAGACAAACGATCACGCGGTGGCCGCAGGTCACAGCGTAGACCCTGCCCGCTGGCAGGAGGCGTTCGAGGGCCTGATGAGCCGGATAGCGGGACGGTTCACACGGGTCGAACCCCGGTTCCGGGTCCGGAAGTTGGTGCTCGGACTGCTGTCGGACCTGCCGCGCAAGAACTGCTGGACCATCGCCGAATGGGCCGGGGAGAGGACCCCGGACGGCATGCAGCATCTGCTGGGGCGGGCCAAGTGGGACGCCGACCGGGTCCGCGACGATGTGTGTGACTACGTGGTGGACCACCTGCACGACGACCAGGCGGTACTGGTGGTCGACGAGACCGGGGACGTGAAGAAGGGCACCGGCACGGTCGGCGTCCAGCGCCAGTACACCGGCACCGCGGGCAGGATCGAAAATGCCCAGGTCGCCGTCTACCTGGTCTACGCCGACCGGCGCGGGCACGCGGCAGTGGACCGGGAACTGTACGTCGTCCCGCGTTCATGGACCTCCGACCCTGACCGCTGCCGGGATGCCGGACTCGACCAGGACACCGCCTTCGCCACCAAGCCGGAACTGGCCACTCGTATGGTTGCCCGGTTCCTGGACGCCGGCCACCAGGCCGCATGGGTCGCCGGCGACGAGGTCTACGGCGGCAACCCCAGGCTGCGAACCGCACTGGAGGAACGCGGCACCGGCTACGTCCTCGCGGTGGCCTGCTCGCACGAAGTCACCACCGGGGCGGGGAGGTTCCGTGCGGACACCCTGGCCAAGAAGGTGCCCAAGCGGGCCTGGCAGAAGCTCTCCGCAGGGGCCGGGGCCAAGGGCCACCGTTTCTACGACTGGGCAGTCATCGACCTCGCCGACCCCCGACCGGGGAGTCGTCAGCTGCTGATCCGCCGTAACCGCAGCACCGGCGAACTCGCCTACTACCGCTGCTACTCGCGCGCACCCGTGCCGCTGACCGTGCTGGTCAGAGTCGCTGGATCAAGATGGCGGGTGGAGGAGTTCTTCCAGTCGGGCAAGGGCCTGGCCGCACTCGACGAGCACCAGGTCCGCCGCTATGCCTCCTGGTCCCGCTGGGTCGCCCTCGCCATGCTCGCGCACGCCTTCCTCGCCGTCGTACGCGCAGACGAGCACACCCGCCCCGCACCCGATGCCCTCATTCCGCTCACCTGCAACGAGATCCAGCGCCTGTTCATCACACTCGTTGTCCGACCCGTCCACGATGCCGCCCACCGGCTCGGTTGGTCCGACTGGCGGCGCCGCCACCAGGCCCGATCCCAGGCCAGCCACTACCGTCGACAAGCCACTCAGGCATGAAGATCACGATCTACGGCTGGAGTACTAGTGGTGCGGTGGGCCGGTGTAGCCGCCGTGGGCCCACACCGATGCGGCCCGTTTCCCGGCGTTGTCGCGTAGTCGCCGCAGCAGGCACTGCCCGGCTTGGGCTTGACCGCCACCGCCGCCTCTGACTCTGCCTGCCGCGTCGGATCGCGGCCCGCAGGCAGCACGGACTGGCTGCCTTTACGGGCTGGATCTGCCGTGTGATCCTTGCGCGATGATCGATGTCGTGTACTGGCGGAACGAGCCCGGACTGACCGCGCTGCTCACCGCGTACCACCTGCGGACAGAGTCGGAGAAAGGCACCGCCGTGGCCGACGCGGACGCATTGCCGCAGCGCTACCGGGCCGAGATCGCGGACCCGCGCAGCGCGTTCGCCGACGACGTGGTGCTGCTGGCCCGTGCCGGCGACACCGCCGTGGGCTGCTTGGTCGTCACCACCCCCGTCGACGGGGGTGCCGAGGTGAAGCGCCTGTGGACCGACCCGGCGAGCCGAGGCCGCGGTGTCGCCACCGCGTTGATCACCGAGGCCCTCGAGCACCTCGCGCGCACCGACGTGGACACCGTCCGCCTGTCCGTGTGGAACTGGCGCACAGGTGCGATCGCCCTGTATGAACGGCTCGGTTTCACCGTCACCAGCTCGTGGGACGACCGTCCCGACCTGGTGTGCATGCACCGCGTCGTGTGACCCATACCGGGCGTCGGCATCGCGCCGCAGTCCGCCCGGTCCAGGGGCACCTCCGGCGGGCGGGTTGCGGCCGAGCCGGACAGTTCCGGCATCGGCGCGCCTTCCGCATCCGGACCACCACAGTGGAAGGCGGGCGAGCGCCACGATCGGGTGACGCCGGTTCGCGGTCTGGTCGTTGCGGTCGCCCACGGTTCGCCAGTCGGCCATTCCGGGCTGGTGGTGGTCGACGGGGCTCCCGCGGTGGGCGAGGTGGGCCGGGCGTTCGTGCGGTACGCGGAGGGCGGTGGGCCGACCAGGGAGGAGCTGCGCGAGTTCCTGCTCGCCCGGCTCGCGAAGTACAAGGTTCCGGTGCACATCGACGTCGTGGAGCAACTGCCGCGCACCGGCTCGGGCAAGGTCCGCAAGGCCGAACTGCGGAAGCTCCCGATGCCCTGACAGACCAGGGCCCGACCCCCGACCGGGCCCTGACCGGACGGCGGGGCGGTGTCACGACAGGTGGCCCGTCCCGCCGGAGGTCCCCGGCGAACCGTCGCCGCACGCGTTCGGCGCGGACCTGGTGACGATCATGCGAGTTGCGACGATCTTGTCTACGTGACTTCGACTCGTCGTGGACGGCCCCTGCCCGCCGTCGCGCGCACACCTCCGCCGAACCCGCGCAGGCGGCCCAGTGGTCTGCGGACGAACTCACCGACCCGCGGCACCGCTCGCCGGGACCGGCGGGGCGTGAACTGGCCTGCGATCACCTCGGTGATCACCGCGTTGACCGCGCTGGGCGCGCTGGTGTTCACCGGACTGTCGCTCAACGCCACCCGCGACCAAGTGGCCATCGCCGAGCAAGGTCAGTTCACCGATCGCTACACCAAGGCTGTCGAACAACTCGGCAAGGCAGGCGCAGATCACCTCCAAGTTCGCCTTGGTGCCCTCTACAGCCTTGAACGCCTGGCCCACGACTCGCCGCGCGACCAGCCGACCATCATCGAAGTCGTCTCCGCGTTCGTCCGCACAACCGCCCCACGTACCCAGAAGGACTGCCCGGCGCAGCTTCCCACCGCAGACGTCCAGGCTGCTCTCACCATCCTGGGGCGTCGTGACACCACGCACGACAATCACGCTCGCGTCGACCTGAACCGAACATGCCTGTTCGGTGCCGATCTCCGCGGCGTCGACTTCGCCGGCGCGAACCTGTTCTCCGCACACCTCGGCCAAACCGCTCTCATGGACGCGGATCTCAGCAGGGCGAATCTCTACCAGGCCGACTTCAGCCGTGCGATCCTCACGGGCGCGGTCCTCCGCGACGTGCAGGGCGCCGAGTCGAGCTTCTTCTGGGCAGGTCTCGCCGAGGCTGATTGCAGCGGTGCGGTACTCGACGAAGCGGACCTCAGCCTGGCGGATCTCCGCAAGGCCAACCTCAGTCGAGCGGAACTGAGGGGGGCCAATCTCGACAGCGCCCAGCTCATCGGCACCAACCTGGCACAGGCGTACCTCGTCGGGGCGAAACTCACCCGTGTCTACCTCGAGGACACGGACTTCACCGACGCGACCCACGATGACACCACTGTCGTGGATGCCGTCTCGGAGTACGGCACACGGGGTAAGTGGTGGTGACCACCCCGCCAATCGGATCCCGTTCGAACCACAGCGGCACCGAATCCTCAGGGGCATCGAATCCTCTCCGCCCGTCGAGGGTGGCTGCGAGTGTTCAGACGGTGGTCGCCTCGTCCAGCTTCCGGGCGATCGCCTCGGCCGCCGCGCGCAGGTCGGGGACGAGGCGGGCCAGGTCCGGACGCACGGAGCGGACCACGATGCCCAGGGCGCCGGCGTGCGGGTAGCCGTCGGAGGGGATGGCCACGGCTACCGAGCAGGAGCCGAGGCTCATTTCCTCGTTGGTCACGGCGTAGCCGCGTTCGGCCGTCGCACGCAGTTCGCGCAGCAGACGTGCCGGGTCGGTGATGGTGTACGGGGTGAAGCGGGGCAGCGGGCGTTCGGCGTAGTCGCGCACGAAAGCGGGGTCGGCGCGGGCCGGCAGGGCCTTGCCGACACCGCGTGGTGGGAGATCGCGAGGACGTGCGACCCGGTCGGATCCGCCGACGACATCAGGAAAGTGTCACCGCCGGGCTCGACCGGCGCACGGCACGCCGACCAAGCCCGGCGGTTGCCGGAGGTCGACCGCATCAGCGAGGCCGCGGCCGCGGGTGATCAGGTCGATCGTCGCGGCCGTGAGGTACGGCGCGGGCCTGCCGGGCGCGGGATGTGGCCGACCAGGGAGTCCCACGCGAACCGGTGGTGCGGGTGCGGTCGCCGTCACCGACGGGATCCTGGAGCACAGGCCGAGCGCGGGCGACCGCAACGGTCGGCCATCAGCCCCGAGCCCCGCGTCACCGGGACCATGACCCGAGTCCCGCCCGCGCTGAGGGCGTCGGGCGCACGGGACTAGTACTCCAGTTGTAAGTTCGGTTCATACGGTGCGCACGTGTTGTCCCTGGTAGTTGAGCCGCTCTGCGGTCGCTTGGTGGAAAATCGTTGGGACGCGTCAGGTGCGGCCGTGTTTGATCACGTGATGTCTATCTTGTTGAGCACGCCGGGCGCTGGCGACCTGGACGCGGTTGTCCGCGCTCTAGCGGAGTGGCGGCGCGAAGGAGCCCCGATGCAGCTGCATTCGGGGGACGTCGGGTTCTACTGGCAGTTCGGCCCGGAGGTGACCGCCGCGGCGTTGCGAACGTGGCGTCGTGAGGGCCGGATCCTCGGCGTCGGCCTGGTCGACGGCCCCGACCTGGTGCGGCTGGCCATCGAGCCGGAAGCGCGAGAGGACGAAGCGCTCGCCCGGCAGATGGCCGACGACGTGACAAGGCCCGAACGCGGCGTCTTGTCGGAGGACAAGGCCCATGTCGAAGCGCTCTGGGAGGGCCGATTCCGGGAAGTGCTGCAAGAGGACGGCTGGGAACTGGATGAGCCGTGGATCCCGATGGTGCGCGACCTGAGCGAGCCCGTGGCGGACAGCGGCGTGCGGATCGAGGTGGTCGGACCCGAGCGGGTCGAGGACCGGGTCGCGGTGCACCGCGGGGCGTTCGCCGGGTCGAAGTTCAGCGCGGAGCGGTGGCGGGCCATGTCCGCCGGGACGCCGTACGCCGATGCCCGATGCCTGGTCGGGTACAACGACCGGGGCGAGGCGGTCGCGGCCACGACCGTCTGGTCGGCGGGCCCGGGGAAACCCGGCCTGGTCGAACCCCTCGGCGTGCACCGCGATCATCAGGGACACGGTTACGGCAAGGCGATCGCGATCGCCGCCGCGGCGGCCCTGCGTGACATGGGTGCGTCCAGCGCGACCGTGTGCGCCGAAGGCGCCAACACCGCAGCCGTTGCCACCTACCGCGCTGCCGGATTCCAGCCCCAACCCGAGGTGCGGGACCTGCGCCGGATCGGCTAGTGCTCCAGTCGAGGGTTCGGGTTTCATGCTGTGAGGGTGAGTTGCCGCTGGTAGTGGAGCCGCTTCGCGGTGGCCTGATGGCGTCGCCGCCATATGGACCAGCGCAGGCGGTGCTCCCAACCGATCGCGGGTGCGATCGCGCAGACCAGCAGGTGCCGGATCTCGTTGCAGGTCAAGGCGATCATGCCGCGCCCGGCCCGGTCGGCCTCGTTGGTCCGGGTGACGGCGAGGAAGGCGTAGGCGAGCATCGCGAGGGTGACCCAGCGGTGCCACGAGGTCCAGGTGCGGACCTGGTGCTCATCGAGTCCGGCGAGTTCCTTGGCGCCCTGGAAGGTCTCCTCGATCTTCCAGCGCATCCCGGCGACGGTGACCAGTGTCTGGAGCGGGACCGGCGCGGTGGTCCAGGTCAGGTAATAGGCGAGTTCGCCGGTACGGCGGTTGCGGCGGGCCAGTAGATGCGCGTGCCCGCTGCACTCGGGCACCAGGTCGACCCAGGCCCACTCATACAACCGCAGCCCTTTCGCGCCCGCTCCGGCCGAGCGGGTCTGCCACGCGGATGCGGGGACCTGGGCGAGGGCGGCCTTGGCGGTGGCCTTGCCGGTCCCGAGCATGACCGGGGTGGTGGTCGCCACGGCCGGCACATAGGACAGGCCGCGCGCTTCGAGGCGTTCGCGCAGGGCGGGGTTGACGCCGTAGGCCTCGTCGCCGACCGCGAAGTCCGCGCCGATTCCGGCATCGAGCGCCGCCTCGATCATGTCGGCAGCCAGTTCGGGCTTGGTCTGCAAGGCAACCTGGTCGGGATCCCGGCCGCCGCGCGCCGCTCGGGATCGTCGGCCCACACCTGGGGCAGGTAGAGGCGGACATCGACCGCAGCGTGCCCGGCCGCGGTGGCGAGGGCGAGGTAGACGGCGATCTGGCAGTTCTCTATACGCCCGGCTGTCCCCGAGTACTGCCGCTGGACCCGACCGTCGAAGCGCCTTTCTTGACATCGCCGGTCTCATCGACCGCCAGCACCCGCGGCCCGTCGCCGAGGTGTTCGGACACCCACGCTCGAATCTCGGACCGGACCTGTGCGTCGTCCCACGTCGCGCGCGAGAGCAGGTGCTGGAACCGCCATGGGCCGGCCTCGCCGGCGGCCTCGGCGAGCGTCCGGCAGTTGCGCCGATCCAAGTGCGCCATCATCGCGGTTACCAGGAGTCTCGCGTTCCTGCGGGACTCGACGCGCCGGAACGCTCTAGCGGTCCTGGCGAGCAGCGACTCCAGGCCGGACTTCCAACGACCCGCCGCTACACTCGCCTCGACGGCCCTCGTGCTCTTCTGTTGCCTCACAACGACAATGATCACGGCGGCCGTCTCACACCTTCCCCCGGCATCCCCCCAGCTCAAACCCTGAACTCTCACTGGAGTACTAGACCGTGCATTCCATTGTCGACACACTGCTTCGGCGGTTGTGAAAGGCCTGCGCGACATCGGCCAGCCACGGCAGCGGAAGGATGTTCGCGCCCGCCAACCGCCGGTGATCGAGCAGCCACAGTCGCGGTCGGCGCACATCGAGGTCGAACATCTCCCATTCCGGGGCGGCCGCGACCTCGGTCGAATCACGATGCAGGAAGCACCGCTGCTTCAGGAAACGCGCCTTCAGTGCTTCGGCGGTTCCGTCTCTACCGACAAACAGGTCCGGGCCGTCGAGATCGAACCCCTGCACGTACGCGGCTTTTTCGCCGGGCAACTCCCAGACGCTCCACGGCCCCGGCTGACTGTGGGCGAGTGTGTTGCGGCAGCGCTTTCCGGCGCTGGTCTTGGCCACACAACGCGCGTCGAACACGTAGCGGTGTGGATACACCCGCAGAACGTCGTCGATCAGCACCAGGTTGAGTTCGGGCTTCACCTCGACGGTGGCCAGTAGCGCGTCCGCGTCCCACCGCAGTCGGCCAGCCGCCACCTCCGACCTCAGGAACTCGGCGAGGTCGGCGACAGTCATGCGACGCTCCCGCGCGAGCGTGCCGAGCCGGGCTTCCCAGGGTTCGCGCCGCAGTGCACCCGGTCCCGTCTCCGTCACCCGAAACGGCGTGAGCGCCAACCCGGCCAGCGCGTCGGCGTCCCGTCCTTGCGCCCTGGCATCGAGCCAGGTGTCCCACGGACTCGCCGCCGGCCCATGACCCGAGCCGCCGTCCGGCGTTCGCTCGGCAGCCTGACGCAGGCGCCGCTGCAACTTGATGCGCTTCCCCTTGCCCATGGCGCCCATGGTGCTGTGCGCGGCACGCGGGAATACCACGACCCGGCCGCGCACGCGTCAGAACCACCCGTTCGAGTGAGTGCCCCGCTTTCGGGGACACGACCGCGTAGACGCTCTCAGCGACCAGCGGCGACCGTTCCCGCCATGACAGTGTCGAGTCCGCCCACCGCTGCGATCTTGGCGACGCCGTAAGCAGGTCCATCAGGCGGGTGTCCTCGTCGGTGTGGGCACCGAGGACGCTGATGTGGAAGCAACCGGTCAGCGGCACCGTTGTGACGGTGTCCTCGAAGAAGCGACCGTTGAGCCACACGTAGCGGGCGCCGTACACGCCGCCCCGATAGACCGCGAGCGGCGGGCGTGATCGGAACCGGGAACGCCCCATCGGCGACAACACCGCTCCGGCGATCGCCGCCAGGTCCACCGATGTCACGCCGCCCCTGCGGAACCGCAACGGCCAGACCAACCACGACACCCCGACCACCCTGCTGATCTGGAGCTACGAGCGGTGCACCGAGGTCGAGCAGATGCTGTGGGCACGCTTGAGCGTGTTCCCTGGCCCGAGGGACTGGGAAGCAGCACTGTACGTGTGCGCCGGGAACACGCCGCCGAGCCACCAGGTCGAGGACGCGATCACGGGACTGGCGGACAAGTCCATTCTGGACTGACCTTGCGGCTGTTGCAGCGTGGACATCGTGATGCCCGGTACGGGCGTGTAGCGCAGTAGGCCCTGCGCGGACGGCGCACCGCCGCACGCCGGGACGTCGGCCCCGGTGCACGCCGGCACGGTTCCGTGTGGCAGCCGCGACGGATCGACTCGGGAAGGGCGCCCGCTGGGGTCAGGAGGGTTTGCGGGCGCCCTTGCACGCCTCGATGCGGCCTTGGAGGAAGCCGCGGCGGGCGCTGGCGAAGTAGCTGCGCCACGGCTCGCCGTCAGCGTGCGGCCCGAGCACACGGAACTGGTCGACCGCCTCGTCGTGGCGTTTGCAGGCGATCAGGGCGGTGATCGCCAGCCCGCGGTCGTCACGCTGGGCCTGCGTTGCGGCTCCTTCGCCGGCCAACCGCGGCAGCAGGATGTCCAGGGCGTCGCGGACCATCGGTGAGCGCCACACCTTCGGTTCGTCACCGACTCCTTCGAGGGCGGCCATCAGCGGCAGCGCGGCCAGCGCGGGGGAGGTGGCTGCGGCGCGGGTCGCGAAGTCGCACATCAGCTCGTGCGAGCCGCGCCACTTGCGGCACCAGTACTGCAAGGCCTGCACGTGTCCGGACCGGTGGTGTGGGTCGCGTGCGACCAACTGGTCCCACACCGCGCCGAACCGGTCGTGGTCGTAGGAAAGGCCGCGGGCCAGCATCGCCAGCGTCATCCACGGGGTGGGGTCTGCGGGCAGGGCCTGCGCCGCCTGGCGGGCTGCGACCTCTGCCTGGGTCAGCAGGCGGCGGAACCCGTCGAACTGGGACTGACCGGTCTGCGCGGCGCGTGCCCCACCCCGCACCTCCCACGCCCGGAAAACCAACGACAGCGCGTGCAGCACGGCGAGGTCGCCGCTGGAAGAGTCCGCCTCCCTCCATCGCCGCAGGAAAGTGTCGTCCCGCACGACGCAGTCGGCCAGCCTCCACGTGGGTCAGGTCGGTCTCGTAGTGCACCCGGCCGGGCCCGGGGTTCCCAGCGTTCGGGTTCGCCGTCCACGGCGAAGGTGCGGCCGTCGTGCTCGACGCGCTCGCGCGCCCGGATCGGCTCATACGTGAACGCCCACCACTCGGCGGTGACGGCTTGGCGGCCGGGCTCGGCCTGGGCGGTGCCGGCGTGGGGTTGGACGAGTGCGGCGATCCGGCGGCGTGGGGCGGTCGGGCTGTAGTCGAGCCGGGTTGTGAGGTTGTCGTACTCGTCGCGGATCTCAACCGGCTCCGCTGTCCGTCGAAGGTCACCAACGCCTGGTGCAACGCTGCCGGTCCGATCGCCCACCATGGCGGCAACACGGTTGGTGAGATCGATGAGAGGAGGGCTTCGAGGCGTTGATCGGGCACGCTTACCACCGTGCCGAACGGCCACGGGTCCGACATTCCGCCGGTGGGGTGAGAACCCGGCGGGCGGGTCCGCGGAAACCGGTGCCGTGGTTCTGCTGCGCACCGGGGTCTCCGTGCGCAGCGGAACCGCGGGGTGGCTCAGGAGGTGTGCGCTTCCTGGAACCTGACGATCAGGCCCTGCGGGATGCGGCCGCGTTCGGACACGTCGTGCCCCTCCTGCCGGGCCCACTCGCGGATGGCCTGGTTCTGTTCCCGGTCACCACCGGCCTTGACCGCGGTGCGGGCAGTCGGCCGCTGCTTGCGTCCACCGGCCCGGCGCGCGTGCCCGACGAACGGCTCGAGCACCTCGCGCAGCTTCCGGGCGTTGCCTTCCGAGAGGTCGATGGTGTACTCGACTCCGTCAAGACCGAACGTGATGCTCTCGTCGGCCGCGCCGCCGTCCAGGTCGTCGATCAGCTCGACGATGGTCTTCTGAACCATCTTGGGGTTTCCCATCCGATTGCCAGAGGCGAAATGTCGCCTGCACTCCGAAACGAACGTTCAGCTCCGACCGCACTATACCTACCGTGCGGTAATGCCGTGGGGTCGTTCGGGCGGGCGTTGGGCGTTTCCTTGGGATGTGGGTGAAGCTGCCGGGGTAGCCGACTTGGAGCCGGTTGATCTGCTTGTAGTCACGAACGCGCCTCGGCCGACCCGGCGACGCCGAGGGTTCTGATCGTCTTGAACCGAGCCGTCGCCGTGCGCACCCTTGACGACTGCCGTGCGGGCACCGTCCACCTGATCGCCGGTGACGTGATCGTCGGTCGGGACTTCGTGCCGCCACAGGTCGACGACGCGTGGCCGCGTACGGCGTCCGGCTGCTCGGAGCAACGCTGACCGATATCCGGGTCGCCGGGCGTGCGACAGGCACCGCCGGAGGTGCGTCCACGAACGGTATCCGGTGCCGGCCAGCACAAGGGATAGGACGGGATTGGACGTAACGGGCGGCACAGCTGTGGCAATCTGCCGGGGGTGTGGACAACTCGGCGATCGACGCTCCCGACGCCGGCTCGCACCGCAGCGGCGCATTCCGGTCGAACCCATTTCACTCATTGAAATACCGGCGTGAATCCAGGCGTTCGGGCGGCTTTCGTTCATTGGAAACTTTGACTTCCGGTGCGACCTGTGTGACGATGCCCGGACGAAGCAAACCGGGGACGTGAAGTCGGGTGGCGGCAACAAGGCAGCGGCATTCCGAAGCGAGGGCTGTCGGACTGCGGTCGGTGCGCGGGGGAATGGGTTCGGCGACGATGCCGGAGGGTGTGTCGGAGAATAGCGGTGAATTCGCCGCCACAGGCGGTGCGCCTTCCCGGTGAGCCCGGATGAGTATCCGCGTGATGACCTGGGTGTGGGAGCACGCCGAGGTCGCGGGCACGGATCTGCTGCTGTTGCTGGCGATCGCCGACGCCGCCGACGATCAGGGACGCAACGCCTGGCCCTCGGTGGCGGACCTGTCCCGCAAGACACGGCTGGACGAACGCACGGTCCAGCGCCGCCTCAAGCGGCTGCACAGCCAGGGCCACATCACCATTGAGCCCGGCGGCGGACGGCGCCGAAACCGGTACACCATCCCCATGGCCGCCGCGCCCCGCATCACCGCAGGCACCACACCCACAGGACCACCCCAGTGCGCCGGCCGACCGCCGAACAACACTTCCTGCCTCTCGTCGCGGTCCGACGCCGCGACCGGGTCACCGTCCCGACCCTGTCGACTGGCCCGCGTGGTGCGGGCGCTGCGACGGCCCCACGCCACAGGAACGCTATGTCGACGACGGCTCCGGCACGCTCGTGCCGTGCCCCCGTTGCCATCTCAAGGGCCACGACCGGAACCCCGGTAGCAGCGGTCTACGCCGTCCATGCCCGAATTGTCGGACCGACCGACGACGGACCGAGGAAGCCGCCCGGACCGAGGCCGCGGAATTGATCACCGCCGGCGCGCGGTTCGTATGACCGACGCGCGCTGCATCTCGATCGCTTCCGCGGGACATCGGCCGTATCCCGTTCTGGTCGGTTGCGGCATCCTGTGCAGCAGAAGCCGATCGTCTGGAATAGACGCTCGTTGGGTCGCCTCCGGGGTGACGGCGGGCAGTCCTCGTCCAGGCTCGGTGTAACGATCATCATCGCTTCAGTGCAGACCGAATCCAGTCATCCGGGCGAGCGGTGTCCCGGTGGGGTGAGGCCCGGGCCACGTCCTGGCCGCCGACGGCGAATCGGTGGTGGCGGCGCGGATGAGCGGGTGCCGGGGGATCGGGGGCTGCCACCTCGATGCGATCCGTAGCCCGGTCCTGCCGCGTCAGGTATCCGGTCTTCGTCGTGAACACCCTCATCGACTCCACCTTCGCACCCGCGATCCGGACGTGTGCGCCACCTCGGTCGGTGTGCTGCTGACGGCGTGGAAGTACCGGATCGGCCGGGCGTTGCCCGAGCGCGACGCCGATGCCGACCGGTATTGCCCCGACCGACAGCGACAGGTGCGGCGTCAACCGGCTGGAGGGAGTGGCTGGTGCGCGTGGGAGGTCGTTACCGTTCACGGCCGGGGTCGGCGGAGCTGTGCCTGCCGTGGTGGTCTGGTCTGGTCCGGTCCGGTCCGGTCGGGGCGGTTCGCGGATGCCGTGTGCGACGTCGGCCGGTCGGGTCGCGACCGGTTGTCCTTGCCGGGCAGGGATGTCCGGGCGGGTGTTCCCGACGTCGGCGGGGGTGGCGAACGCCCGGTCGCCGGAGCGGACGGTGCACGGGGTGCGCCCGCTGGCCTGCATGCGGGTGGCGTGTTTGATCGGAGCGTTCTCGGCGGTGTCGGGGTCGGGTTCCACCCGCGGTGGCGCCACGCCGAGTGCGGCCGGGACGGAAGCGGCCGTGTCGCTGTCGGCGTCGGATGCGGCGTAGGAGACCACGGTGTGATGGCGGGGCCCGACCGCGTCCAGCAGAGCGGTCACCCGGGACCGCGGCACCGGGGGTCCGGGGTTGGTGCCGACCATGTTCTCCAGGTCGATGAGCACCACCCGCTCGTCAGGCACCGTCGCGCGGGCGGGTCCTGTTGTTCCCGTGACCGCCGTTTCCGGCCGGGGGCCGGCCTCGTCGTCCTGGCGTGACGGTGTCCGAGGCGGCCGGGAGCGCCGAGGCAGTGTCGCCGGGACCGGTAGCGCGCACCCGTGCGGCCGTCTCGGCGACCGACTCCACCGCGGTGCGTGCCGGTGACGCTGCCGGAGAGGTCATGACCGGGCACGGTATCGGCAGGTCACCGGACACGAGCGGGCGATCACCGACTCCACGACAACCCTGCGCCGATCATGGCCCGATCGCTTCGGTCCGGTAACCCGACTCCACGGAACCCGGGGCAGAGCACTTTCCGGACACCTGTCTCCGTCGCGCCGCCCTGGTGGTCGCGTTCGGCGACGCCGAGGACACCGGATCAACGACTCGGTGCCGTGCTGCCCGGGGCGCGTGCGGCTCTGCGTCGAGTGCCTCCAGGGCCGTCCGGCCTCGACGGTGTGGGGAGATGACGTCGCGGCACCGCGATCGCTGGATCAGAGTTGGGCCCGCTGCTCGTAAGCTATGTGAGCATTGCTCGAATTCAGGTGAGTGGAGTGCCCTGTGGCGAAGGCCGTTGCGGTCGAACCGGACCGGTTGGATCAGGAAGCGCGGGAGGCGTTCCGGCAGCTCACACCCGCCCCCGTAACCGGCCGGGACGAGAATGGGCGGCCTGGTGCGATCACGCCCGGCGAGCGCTTGGTCGAGATCACCCGCCGGTCGCGGATCATCGCGGTCAGCGACACCCTGGCCCGAGCTGTCGTGGCGTTGCTGGCCCAACGCGGCGTCGCCTCCGAGATCGGCCACGTCCACGTCGACCCCGCCGAGAGCGACGAACAGGTGCTCGGCCTGCTGGTCGTCCTGGACGGGAAACGTGCCGTGGTGCCGATCCGCCCAGGGGCACGACAACTGCGTGCCTATCCCGAAGCGGGCGCCATCGACCTCACCGGCAACGACCCTCTGCTGGTGATCGACCTGCCGGCCGATGCCATCGAGCAGGACGGCTGGCTGGGTGCCGTCGCCATCACCACGGCTCTGACCGGGCACCTGGCCCCACCGGCGTAGACGCATCGGTCGATCCGTGGCCCGCCGTGGCAGCGCGCCATGACGATTTCAGCAGCCACAGCTCTCTTCCGGAGAGGCGGGGGAGGGGCCGGCGGCTGGACCGCTCTACGGTGTCACGTCAATGGCCGCTGTCTGCTTCGGGGGCGTGCTTGGCACAAACCCGTCGCTGCTGACCCCGGACGAGGCGACCAGTTCGGTGGACACGCGCACGGAGTGCGGTGACCACATACGTTCACCGGGTCGCGGACACGCCGGACAAGCTCCCCGACTCCGGCTCGTGGTGATCTCATGCTCGGTGGTGAGGTAGTTGCCGCCGAGCATGGAAGTGGGTCATGTCCGAGCCGGTCAGAGCACGTCGATTAACCGAGGACGAGGGCCGTCGCCTGCTTCAGTACGTTCGTCGGGGTAAGCAGGGCACGATCCGGATGCGGCGGGCGATGATCATCCTGGCCTCGTCGTCCGGGACCCCCGCGCCGCCGATCGCCCGGCTGGTCGCCGCGGACGCCGACACGGTGCGGGACGTGATCCACGACTTCAACGCCCGTGGCCTGGCGGCTCTGGACCCTAGATGGGCGGGAGGCCGTCCCCGCCTGATCAGCCAAGACGACGAAGCGTTCGTCGTGGCGACGGCCAAGGCCCGCCCCGTGAGGGTGGGCCTGCCCTTCACCCGCTGGAGCCTACGCAAACTCGCCGCCCATCTGCACCGCAACCCCAACGCCGGGTCCACATCGGCAGGGAACGACTCCGGCAGATCCTGCACCGACACGGCATCAGCTTCCAGCGCACCCGGACCTGGAAGACCTCCAACGATCCGGACTTCGACGCCAAACTCGACCGCATCGACGAGGTACTCACCAGGTTCCCGAAGCGCTGTTTCGCCTTCGACCAGTTCGGACCTCTGTCGATCCGCCCGCACCACGGCTCCGGCTGGGCACCGAGAACCAGGCCCGGCCGGCTGCCGGCGACCTACCGCCGCACACACGGCATCCGCTACTTCCACGGCTGCTTCTCCATCGGCGACGACAAACTCTGGGGCGTCACCCGACGGCGCAAAGGCGGCGACCACAGCCTGGCCGCCCTCAAGTCGATCAGAGCGGCCAGACCCGACGGCGCACCGATCTACGTGATCATGGACAACCTGTCCGCGAACAAGATTCCCAAGATCCTCACGTGGGCCACCGCCAACAACGTCGAGATCTGCCTGACGCCGACCTACGCCTCCTGGGCCAACCCGATCGAGCCCCGGTTCGGGCCGCTGCGGACGTTCGTCATCGCGGGCTCGAACCACCCCAACCACACGGCCCTCGCCCGCGAACTCCAAGCGCACCTGCGCCGGCGCAACGCCAACGCCCGCCACCCCGACGTCCTCGCCGCCCAACGCCGCGAACGAGCACGCATCCGCAGCGAACGCCACCAACGCTGGGGCCGACCACGAGCGGCCTGACCAACCCGGCAAACGTTCGTGGTCACCGCAAGTGGTGTACGACAAAGCGTGCGCCGGCCAAAGCCATTGACGGGAAGTCGAATGAGGTCAGAGCTTGGCGAGTCGGTATTCGTAGCTGGAACCATTGGTGGAACAGTTGCTCCACAGACGTGAGGCCGTGTACGTATAGCCGGACGGAATCCAGCAGGCGTACGTACCGGTGAGGTCGTAGTTCACCGCATCGAGCAGGTAGTACTCATAACGCCATGCGCACCGAGTATTGATCCGCACGGTCGAATAAGTGTACCCGGCCGGCACGTCGCACGCCCACGACCTGTGCAGGCTGCTGATGCCAGGGCCCTGGTCAGCTATGGCGATCGAGTCGACCGGGCGCGCCTCGGCGGCCGGTCTGCCCATTACGACCAATGCGGCAATGACAGCAGTCATGGCCACCGTCGTGCCGATGCGTCGAAGTGTCGCCGTGATCATTATTCCTCCCGGCAGAGAGAAGTCGTCGATCTGGTCGGACGGCTCTATAGAACTCGACGACCCGAGGTCGCGGTACCGCCGAAAGGTCGTTGATCGTTCGGCACGACGCACCACGCGCAAGGCCGGCATGGCCGAATTATTATATCCGGGGAAGCTGCGGATTGCTCTGTTCGCCGGATTCCCGGAAGCCGACAGCGCCGCGGAACAAGGCGGTGACCAACTCGGGTTTCGGCAGCTCGCGGCTACCGGACCACCGCGCCCGTGCACCGTTGTCCTGGGTGTCGTCCAGCGCCGCTGTCAACGGGCCATTCGGTCCGGACGAACTATTGCGAACGGCAGGCCACTCGCCGTGCCGATTCGACACCACCAGCCGCGCTCGTTCTCACGCAGCTCCCGGTCACCGCCCGGAACCAGGAGCTGACGAGCCGCCCTTTTCGCGATCACGGCCTGCTGATCCCACACTGCCCGGAGGAACGGCGGGCACTTCCGGCGGTTGTCGGGCACGCGCTCCTCCCGCTGGACCACATCCGGCCGAAGGCACCTACCCACATGCCCACGACCGGCCGAAACGAGGCTCGCCGGCCGGCGCTCACCCGAGTGCGGCGGGCAGCGGGGTGGTGTGGATCAGGGTCAGGTGGGAGATCGGGCGGGTCAGGGCCACGTACAGCAGGCGCTTGTCCATCGCGGCGACGTGGGACGGCTCAACCACCACGACGTTGTCGAACTCCATGCCCTTCACCAGGCTAGTTCGGCGTGTCGACCCGGCGGGTGGAGAAGCTCGTCGAGTCCCTCGGCATTGCCGGCCTGTCCAAGTCGCAGGTGTCGATGATGGCCCGTGACCTGGACGCCCAGGTCGAGGCGTTCCGCACCCGCCCTCTCGACCAGGGCCCGTACACGTTCGTCGCCGCCGACGCGCTCGTGCTCAAGGTGCGGGAGAACGGTCGTGTGGTCAACGTGCACTGCCTGATCGCCACCGGTGTCAACGCCGAGGGCTACCGCGAGATCCTCGGCGTCCAGGTGACCTCCGGCGAGGACGGCGCCGGTTGGCCGGCGTTCTTCCGCGACCTGCTGGCCCGCGGCCTGACCGGCGTCAAGCTGGTCACCTCCGACGCCCACGCCGGCCTGGTCGCGGCGATCGGCGCCACCCTGCCGGGCGCGAGCCGGCAACGGTGCCGCACCCATTACACGGTCAACCTGATGTCGGTCTGCCCGAAGTCCTCCTGGCCCTGGGTGCGCACCCTGCTGCACTCGGTCTTCGACCAGGCCGACGCCGAATCCGTTGCCGCGCAATACGATCGCATGCTCGACACCCTGGCGGAGAAGCTGCCGAAGGTAGCCGATCACCTCGACGCCGCGCGGGCGGATCTGCCGGCGTTCACCGCGTTCCCGAAACAGATCTGGCGCCAGATCTGGTCGAACAACCCCAGGAACGACTCAACAAGGAGATCCGCCGCCGCACCGACGTGGTCGGCATCTTCCCCGACCGCGCCGCGATCGTCCGCCTGGTCGGCGCCGTGCTCGCCGAGCAACACGACGAATGGATCGAAGGCCGCCGCTACCTCGGCCTGGACGTCCTCGCCCGCTCCCGCACGACCACCACCACCGATTCCACCGAACAGGAGGACACCACACCCGCCGCACTCACCGCCTGACCGATAACCGGATCACCGGTGACCGCCCTCGTTACACCACGCCCCAGGACTTGACCGCGACTTGATCACCGCTCGTGTCGGTGGACGCCCGGTGCGTCGCCGCGCGGTGTGATTCCACTTGCGGGCCACGAGCTTGTGGTGCCAGGCGAGCACGGTGCTCGGCGTGACGGGGAAGACCTCTGGCCAACGCCGACGATCCACCAGCCCGGGGAGGGCGGCGAACCAGAGCCGATCCGCGGGCTTGTCGGGGACAGGACCCGCGAGTTGCCGACGCCTGTCGTCGAACCGGGATCGGGCACTGGTGGCCTTCTGGATCTCCACCGGGGTATGGGTCTCGGAGCTGTTGGAGGTGCGCAACTACGAGGTCGACCCCCCCGGCCGGCCCGATCTTGTTGCGCCACGCGGAGGTGTTTCGCAAGCGGCTTCAGGTGAGGGCTGCCTCGTACTCCAAGGCCGCTCGGGTCAGTTCGGCCTTGTTGCCCAACGTCATCTTTGTTCTGATGCGCTTGATGTAGGTGTCCACCGTGTGCTGGCTGATGCCGAGAATCCTGGCGATCTGGCCGTGGGTGAGTCCCCGTGCGACGTGGCGCAGGACTTGTTCTTCGCGTTGTGACAGAGTGGGAAATTTGGGGTCTTCGGGTGCGTGTTCGTGGCACCCGGTCCCGGCGGTGTCGGTGATCAATTGGACCAGGTCGTCGATACCGGTCCTCAGGCTGGTCACGACGCGCACACCTGCGCCTGTGTAGACGTCTGACGAATCGACCTCCAATTCGTCGACCATCAGCACGACCGGTGCCACGGTGGCCGCAGCGGTGATGAAGTCGGCGGGATCGCAGCCCTGAAGCACGTTGACGTCTACCACAACGACATCGGAATGCGGGGACAAACCTTCCGCAGCTGATTCTTTCGCGCCGATCACCCGAAGCCCGCGACGACTCAACGCACTGGTCAATCCGTAGAGGTAGACGGGCATGCTGGCGAACAGATCAACGTTGACCATCAATCGACTCCGACCGTGTGTCGCGAACTCTGTTTCCGAAAGCCGCAGAGCGCGGCATCGACCTCGACGAACCCTCAATGAAGGGGTGCCGAAGAAGTCGGTGTTCGTCAGGGCGGTCGTGTTTCATGATCCCCGTTCGAAAGTTTCGTACTGCCCCCCGATATATACCGACCGTACGCAGGCGTGCGGGCAGCGTCAACGGTCGAGCGTTGTGGTGACGGCGGTCTCCAGTGGTGGGTCGCCAGGCAGGTGACAGCAGATCCTGCGCAGGTCTTGTTGCGGAGCATGGCGAACGGGACGTCGCAGCGCCCCGCGGGGCAGGCAGATCAGGTCGACGAACACCCCTCTCACCGCTCGAATCGGCTGGGTGTGTCGGTGCGGTCGATGAGGCGGGCGGCGGTGATCGGTCCGTTGCCAGCCGTGTGGGAAGTGCTGCGACTGCGGGTGGTGGCGGCACCGGAGTCGGGCGGGTCGAGGGCTACCGATCGGCCGCGGCTGCCTATCCCGCCGGCGGGCAGATCAGCCCTCGATCACCATGCCCGGCGTCTGCGCCAATGCGGGTGCCACATCGACTGCCTGCGCGAAATTTGTCGTGCTGCCCATGAGGAATGTGTAGCCGCTGCGGATGATCATCTTGTCGGACCGGTGATGGCAACGGTGGCGTCAGGCGATTGGCTCAGCCGCCGCCGATGAGGCTCTCCGCCGAGTCGGAGAGCAGGGGATTCGCCTCGGGGCCGTAGAAGTGGGTCAGGTGGTGCACGAATCGGCGTTCACGACTGCTGACCCGGTCGATGAACGTGGACGACGCGATGCGCAGCACCCGCTGACCGGCGGAGGTGAACGGGTCGACCGTGTTGCGCAGCCGCGGGTTCCACGAGTAGACGAACAACGCCTCCGGGCTCAACCCGAGGGCGGTCCACTCCGACCACAGTTGTTGCCAGCGCTCGGCGTCGTGTTCGAAGCGTTCGGCGGCACGGGGGTGCGGGCCGTCGAGACGCAGCACCTGATCGGCGTCGGGACGCAGACGGATGCGCACGTCACCGACGTAGGCGACGGGCACGCCCTTCCGGACGCAGAAGTTGAGCACCTGGGCCGCTGTGTCCACCAGCGGCTCACCCTTGTCGTTCAACGAGGTGTTGGCCAGGATCGGCACGCCGGTGCGGTGGTGGAACGTGGTGAGCAGCCGCCGCAGCACCGGGTCGTCGTCGGGTCCCACCGTCTGGATCCGCGCCGTTCCGTCCAAGTGCAGCACCGCGGGTATCGCACCTCGCACCTCGTCGCGACTGGCGAACACCTCCAGCATGTACGGCGAGCTGCGGTTCTCCCGGAACCACTCGCCGACGTGCTCCTCCAGCACGATCGGCGCCACGGGACGCCACCACTGGCGCAACTTCACCTCGTTGAGGATGTCCTTGGTCCGTGCGGAACGGGGGTCGCCGAGCAGGCTGCGGTGCCCCAGCGCACGCGGCCCGATCTCGGCCCGACCCTGCACCCAGGCGATCGGGTGGTCGACCAGGTCCGCGCACACCTGCTCCAGGTCGAGCGGCGACACGTCGTCGACGACCGCCCCGAACTCCTCCAGCGCCCGGTCCAGGTCACGGATCTCGCGGCCGTGGAACGCGTCGGCCAGGCGGAAGTCGGACCGGCCGGTCAATCCGCGGTCGTGCAGGGCCATGATGCCCAGCCCCAACGCCTGCCCGCCGTCGTTGGCGCACGGTGGCGCCGACAGGGAGGCGAACCCGTACTTGTTCATCAGCCGCGTGTTGTTCGGGCAGTTGAGGGCGAAGCCGCCGCAGATCGCCAAGTGCATCTCGGTCAGGTCGAGGCCGTGCTCCTCCCTGATGTGCTCGATGTTGCGGTCCACCACCACCCAGGAAGCCCGATCCACCAGCTTCATCACCGCACCGCGCAGGTTCTCCCCGTGGTCGAACCGTTCGTCGTACCGGGCCAGGACACGACCTCCAGGGGTGGCCAGTGCGGCGGTCACCACGTCCACGAGTCGGTCCAGCAGCACGTCCGAGCTGTGGAAGACCTCGGCCTGCGTCCAGAACGGCAACGTGTCGACCAGGGATTCGACGTCGAAGTCGACCGTGCACGTGGTGGCGGAGGACAGCGCCATGAGGGTGCCCTCCTCCTGCTTGAACCGGCCGCGGGCGAGCATCCACAGCGGCGCGGGCGACTCGACCGGGAAGGTCGTGATCGTGCCCCGGTCGACGATGCAGCCCGAGTAGATCGACTCGGGCAGGTCCTCGTCCAGTTGGAGGTCCGGACCGGCGTCCAGGGCCAAGCCGAGGATCCGGCCCTCCCGCAGCAACCGCCAGTCCAGCCCGATCGCGGAGAACAGGTGCGACGTGCTGTGGACGGACTGCCCCTTGCCCACCTGGCGACCGGCGAACCCCCGGTCGGTTTCCAGGTGGGGCGTGCCCCACACCTCGGACATGTCGTCGAGCGACAGGCCTTCCTCGGCGAGCAGCACGTCGAGGAACGCGCGCGCGTCCTCCGCTTCGCGCAGCGGCAGGCGGTGGTGCTTCAAGCCGGTGACGCGCTCGAACTCCCAGTACCGCTGGAGCGTGATCACGTCGCCCTCGCGCCGCCACAGCGCGGCGCAGTGGTCGTGGCGCTGCACCGTGAGCGCGGTGATGTCCGGCGCCTCCATGTAGACGGACAGGAAGTGCTCTACGACAGCGGGAGGTTCGGCGGGGAAGTGCGCGTCCATCTTGAAGCTCCTCAACCGGTGCGGTGGCACCTGCCGGCCGTGATCGGCGGCGTCTCAGTGGTATGAACGGGCTTGCAGGCTGTAGAGCTCCGCATACGTGCCTCCACGCGCCATGAGCTCTTCGTGGCTGCCGACCTCGAGCACTTCCGCGCCGTTGAGCACGACGATCAGGTCGGCCATCCGCACTGTCGAGAACCGGTGGGACACCAGGACGGTGATCGCACCTGTCCGGTGCCTCGAGTCCGAGGCGGCTTCCTCCGCGTAGCGCTCGAACAGCTCGTGCTCGGTCTCCGCGTCCAAGGCGGAGGTGGGTTCGTCCAGCACGCGCACCAAGGCATCGGTGCGCATGGAACCGCGGGCGACACCGATCTTCTGCCACTGGCCGAACGACAGGTCCACACCGCCGTCCCAGGTGGCGCCCAAGCGGGTGTCCAGGCCGGCCGGCAGACCGTCCACGACGCCGCGCGCCCCCGCGCGGTCGATGGCGGGCCACACTGCGGCGGCGTCGTCCGCCACCGGCAGGTTGCCCACGCCCACCGAGCGCTTGGCGGTGAACTCGAACCGGAAGAAGTCCTGGAAGGTGCCGGTGATCCGCTCCCGCCAGGCCCGGGCGTGGTAGCCGGCGAGGTCGTCGCCGTCGATCGTGATCCGGCCGCTGGTCGGCTCGTAGAACCGGCACAGGAGCTTGATCAACGTCGTCTTGCCCGCACCGTTCTCGCCGACCACCGCCACGGTCGTCCCGGCGGGCAGGGTCAGGTCGACGTCGCGCAGGACCTGCCGGTCGGTGCCGGGGTAGGTGAACGACACACCTTCGAAGCGGATGCCGGTGCGCAGGCGCTCGGGTGGCGTCCCGCTGCCCTGGTCGCGTTGCTGGTCGGCCGCGTAGTCCTCCAGCCAGGCCAACCGGCGGGACGCGCCCAGCCAGTCACCTCGCAGGAAGTTCGCCTCCGCGACCAGGTCCGCCACGTACTGGGACACCCGGCTGCCCGCGACGAGCACGATCACCACGTCCCCGGCGGGGGCGTTCAGCGCGACGGCGACGTACCACAGCGCCGCACCGTAGGTGAGGCCGAACAGCAGCCACGTCGCCGACTGCCAGGCGGCGCCGCGCCACCGCATCGCCGACACCGCCCGGTACCAGCGCTCGCGGGCCTCGCGCTGCCGGGCCCGCACCACGTCGCCGAGCCCGGCCACGCGCAGTTCCTTGGCCGGTCCGGCGGTGGTCGCCAGGACGAACAGGTGGCGGGCGCGCCGGCCGTGCTGGGCGGCTCGTTCCTGGGCCGTCCTGATCTTCTCCGCACGCCACCCGGACACCGCCACGCCCGGCAGCGCCGCCAAGCCGAGCAGCGCCAGCGCCGGGTGGACCGAGACCAACAGCGCCAGGGTCAGCGCCACGCGGACGACGGAGGCGGCGGTCGAGAACAAGGAGCCGTAGAGGTGGTTGAGCGCGAACACCTGGTTGCGCAGGACCGCGAGCCGGTCCAGGTACTCGGGGCGTTCGTGGTGGGCCAGTCCGGGCGCCGCGGCCTGGAGGTGCGCGACGTGCGACTCCAAGGCCACCGTGATCCGGTCGGCGAACCCCTGCACCGCCCGTCCGGAGCCCACCGACAACAGCCAGATGGCCACCGTCAGCGCACCCACCACGAGGCAGGCGGTGTACGCCAGCGTGCGATCGCCCCTGGCCACGCCGTCGGCGAGCAGCTTGAGGGCGAAGACCACGGCCACGTCGGGGATCACGCCGCAGATGGTCAACCCGCACGACAGCACGAGGAACTTCGGCTCTACCCGGTAGCCGAACTTGAGCGAACGCCACAGGGAGCGCAGCGCGGGTGGTAGCTCGTCACTGTGTCGGGACATCCTGCTCCTCGTCGAACCGGGCGGCTTGGAGGTCGAACATCGTCCGGTAGCGGCCACCGGCCGCCATCAACTCGTCGTGGGTGCCGGATTCGACCACGCGCCCGTGCTCCACCACGTGGATGAGGTCCGCTTTGCGCACGGTGGCGAAGCGGTGGGACACCAGGATCCGGGTGCACGACTCGGTCGCGGCGAGCAGGCGGTTGAACAGCTCCAGCTCCGCGCGCACGTCGATCTGGGCGGTCGGCTCGTCGAGCACGACGACGCCCGCGCCCATGCGCACCGCGCACAGGGCCCGGGCGATGGCCACCCGCTGCCACTGCCCGCCCGACAGCTCCGTGCTGTTGTCGTACCCCCGGCCGAGCACCGCGTCGAGGTCGGCGACCCCGGCCGCGCCGGCGGTGGCCAACGCCTCGGTGATGAACTCCTCAGGGGCGCCGGCCGGGCTGACGTTGTCGCGCAGGGACGCTTCGAACCGGACGAAGTCCTGGTAGATGACGCTGAGGCGGCGCCGCCAGTCGGCGATGTCGAACTCGCGGAGGTCGACACCGTCGACCTCCACCGCACCCCGGTCGGGGTCGTAGAGCCGGGCCAGCAGCTTGGCGATCGTCGTCTTCCCCGCACCGTTGAGCCCCACCACGGCCACGGCCTTGCCCGCGGGGATGACCAGGTCCAGACCGCGCAGCACGTCCTGCCCGTCGGGACCGTAGCCGAAGTGGACGTCGCGGAACCGGATCTCGTGCGCCGGCAGGCCGTCGGCCGACCGGGTGCCGGAGGACAGGTCGCCGTCGGGCGCCATGTCCCGTTCGAGGGTGAACACGCTGTCCACGACCTGGCCGCACATCGACAGCGCGGAGTTCAGCCCGCCGAAGGCGATGCCGCTCGCGCCGATGGTGGCCAGCACGAACACCATGGCCTGCGCCAAGCCGACCCGGTTGCCGGTGATGTCACCGGCGAGCGCGACGAAGACCGGCACGTGGGCGACGGTCAGCACGAGCAGCGACCACCCCAGCCCACGCCGGTCCAGGCGGGTCGCCTCCAGCCTGAGGCGCATGAGCAGGCGGCGCTGCGTGGCGAACGACTCGACCAGCCAGTCCGCCAGCCCGAAGATCCTGATCTCCTTCGCGGCGGGCGCGTCGACCGCGACCCGGTAGCGGTACTCGGCCTCGCGCTGCGCGGAGGTCGCCTCGTCGGACAGCCTGCCGCGCCACACCGCGCTGTCCCGCAACAGCCAGTGGGTCGCGCCCCACGCCCCGCCCAGCAGCGGCGGCACCCACCAGTGGTAGCCGAACAGCAACGCGCACATGCCGATGCCGCTCGCCAACTGCACCAGGCCGGACGCGATGAACCCCATCGCCACCGACATCGGCGGCCCGGACAGGGCGAGGTCGAAGTCCCTGGCCCGGACCAACTGCGACGCGTGATCCGACCGTTCCAGGTGGGCGATGCCCTCCGGCCGGATCGTGATGGCCATCAGCCGCTGGTTCAGCCAGTCGGCCGTCCGGTCGCCGAGGTTCAGCCCCACCTCGGCGTACAGCGGTGGCGTCACGTGCATCGCGATGAACACCACACCCAGCACGACCAGCCGCCCGGCGACGCCCTCGCCCCCGATCACGGCGGCCACGACGCCGCTCATCGACAGCACGAACGCCACCGGGAGCACCGCCCGGACCACGAGCAGCCCGAACCAGACCCCGGCGAGCCCCGGTGCCGCGCGTCCCAACACCTCGAAGAAGCGCACCTCGCCGCGGCGGCGCAGACGACCGACCACACGTGCCACCCGACCGGGCCCCACCGCGGTCATGCCTTCGAGACCATGAACGGGCCGAGCGCGAGCCGGTCGATATCGGTTCGCAGGAAGCAGTCCACGGCCTGTTCCGGTGTCTCCACGATCGGTTCCCGCTCGTTGAACGAGGTGTTGAGGACGACGCCGACACCGGTGAGCTCGGCGAAGCGGGAGATCAACCGGTGGTAGAGGGGGTTGACGTCGGCGCGCACCGACTGGATGCGGGCGCTGCCGTCGACATGGGTGACACCGGGCAACGCCGGGCCGTCGTCGCGGCTCATCGCGTTGAGGCACATGTGCGTGGATTCCACCGTGATGTCGTAGTACTCGCCCTGCCGCTCGAAGAGCACCGACGGGGCGAACGGCCGGAACGCCTCACGTCCTTTGACCACCAGGTTCAGCCTGTCCTTGATGCCGGGGTCGCGCGGATCGGCCAGGATGCTGCGGTTCCCGAGAGCCCGTGCGCCGAACTCCGAACCGCCCTGGAACCACCCCACGACACCGCCCGCGGCCAAGACCTCGGCGGTCTCCGCGGCGATGTCGGGCGAGCGCCGGAACACGAGCCGGTCCCGATGTTCTTCCAGCGCGCGGACGTGGTCGTCCTCGCCGTAAGTGCGACCGGTGTAGGTGACAGGTCGGGTCATCGGCGTCCGATGAAGGCCCGAACCGGCGTGGTAGCCGTGCAGCGCGGCGCCGATGCTGGTGCCGTTGTCACCGCACGCGCCGTGCAGGAACACCTCCCGGAACGGCCCTTCGGTCACCAGCCGGTAGTTGGCCGGGCAGTTCATGAACACGCCACCTGACACGCACAGCACGTCGGCGCCCGTGCGCTCGTGGATGGACCGTGCCTGACGCAGCACGACCTCCTCCAGCAACGACTGGACCGCCGCGGCGAAGGCGGCCCGGACCGCGAACACGTCGGCGTCCGTGCGCGCCACCGCCATCATCGAGTGGTGCACCGCGTCGAGCGCGTCGCGTTCGGCACGGCCGAACCGGATGCGCCCCTCGTCGTCCACCGCGACGATGCGGCCGAGTTCGGCCGCATCGTCGGCCTTGCCGTACGCGGCCAACCCCATCGTCTTGCCCTCTTCGTACTCCCCGAAGCCGATGAGGTCGGTGACGTGGCTGTAGAGGACACCGGCGGAGTCTTCCACGAAGTCGAAGTTGGCCCAGCTGAACGGCAGCCGCTCATCTTTGCGCACGACGGCGCCGGTGTCCCAGTGCAGCAGCCGGATGCCGTCGTCCCCGGCGAGGAAGTGGCTCGTGGTCTCGGCCCGGCCGTCGGTCATCGAACCGAACCCGTCCATCACCAGGACGGCCGCCTCGGAGTGCGGGGACAGGTAGAACGACGACGCCGCGTGGGCGAGGTGGTGGTTGATCAACCGCACGTCGGGAAGACCGCGCAGCACCGCCGGGAATATCAGGTCGTTGCCGACCACCTGGTCGACGTCGTCGAGGGTCAGGCCCGCCGCGTCCAGGCAGTACTGGATGCCCCGCAACCGGAACTGGTCGGTGGAGATGCGCCCCAGGGGGTGGTACTTGACCCTGGAAAGCCGTTCCTCCTCGATCGCGACGACCACGGTTCCATCCACCACCAGGCAGCAGGAGAAGTCGTGGACGGAACCGCCGATCCCCAGGACGTTCATCGGGCGTGGCCCCCGGTGCCCGTGAGGGCGTCGGTGGCGTGGCGGGCCAGCAGGTCCCGGACCCGGTGGACCTCCGTCGACAGCGGCCGGTCGGCGGCCAACCGCGGGCTGGCCGCCAAGACCTCCGCCCACAACCCGGTCACCGGCCGGAGCCCCAGGGCGTGCTGCGCTTGGGCGGCGGCCAGGCCGAGCGAGGCGACGACCAGCTCGACCAGCTCCACCTGTTCCGCCGTCCGCAGCGCGCCGACGAGTGACATGGGCACGATGTCCTGGTTGGACAAGTTCGTCGGCAGAGCGGTCGTGGTCGCCGGCAGTGCCTTCTGGCGCACCTCCGAGACCATCGCGCTGGCCGCGATCTGCACCCCGGCCAACCCGCTCGTCGCGCCGGGGGTCGAGGCGAGCAACGCGGGCAGACCCCCGTTGGACGCCGGGTCGACCACCAGGGCCAGCTGCCGCTCGGCCAGGAAAGCCAGCTGATGGGCCAGCACGGCGTGCAGGTCGGAGACCAGCCCGGTGTTGACGGCGTGGAAGTTGCCCGCGTGCAGCACCGCCGTCGCCGAGATCACGGGGTTGTCGGAGCAGGCCTCGGCTTCCCGGACCAGCAGCTCTTCACTCGACCACAGCTGGTCCAGCACCGACCCGATGACCTGGGGCGCGCACCTGAGCGAGTACGGCTCCTGGAGGGAGCGGGCTTTCGCCGCCGGTGTCTCGTCGGACAACTGGGTGCGGATCCACTCGACCGCCCGCGCGTGGCCGGGGAAACCGCCCCGCGCGTCCACGACGTCGTCGGCGTACGGCTCGGTCGAGGCGCCGAACACGTCGACCAGCCGCCCGGTGAGCACGGCCGCCGCCCACGACGACCGGAGCAGGGCGACGTGGTTGCGCAGGGCGGCGGCGAGGCTGGCACTGCTGCCGTTGACGAAGGCGAGCGCGTCGCGGGCGCCCCAGCGGACCGGACGCAGGCCGAGCCGGGTCAACTCCTCGGCGGCCGGCACCACCACCGGTTCGCCGTCGGTGACGCGCCAGGCGTGGCCGTGGCCCGCGAACCCCAGGGCGGCGTGCGCCAGCGGCAGCAGGTCGCCGCTGGCGCTGACGCTGCCCTTCGCCGGCACGACCGGGGTGAAGCCCGCGTTGAACACCTCCGCCAACGCCGACCACGAGGAAGGGGTGATGCCGGAGTACCCGCGCTTCATGCCGGCCAGCCGCAACCCCAGCGTCAGGCGGGTGGTCGCGAGGTCGAGCGGCGGTCCCTGCCCCGCGGCGAGGTGGTGGACCAGGTTCAGCCCTTGCGCGTTGTCGTCCACACCCGCGGGAAACCGCACCAGCGGCCCGAAGCCGCTGGTGAGCCCGTAGACGGGGGCGTCCGCGGCCAGCGCCTCGGCGAGCCGGTCGGCACTGGCGTTCATCCGCGCCGCGTCGGTGTCCGACAGCGCGAGCCGGCTGCTCCCGACCGATTCGACGATAGCCCACGCAGAACTTCCCGTCATGTCAAGTCGCCCCGTTCCCGATCAGCCTTGATCACGGTGACGACTCTTGCCGGTCTTCGGCCGCCGTGCCTGTCCCCCGTTACGGGGACACGCACGGCGGTCGCGCCTGGGCACGACTAGGCCCGCTGGTCGGGATTCTCCAGTCGCCTCTTTAGGTGACGTGTGCGCGCACCGCCGCTGGTTGATCGTTCTCGGCGAGCACGCATTCTCGCGACAGCAGGGGGGCCAGTGCCGGACCACGTCGAAGTCGTACGCCCGCCGACGCTCCCACCGGTCGAGGACCTGTTGGACCGGCGGGAGCGCAGGTCCGACCTGACCGCGTTCGCCCGGTTCATCGCCGGCAAGCGCACCCTGATCACCGGCGCCGGTGGATCGATCGGCTCCCAGATCTGCCGAACGCTGCTGGAGTTCGCGCCCGCCTCGGTCGTCATGGTGGACCGCGACGAGTCGGCTCTGGAGGCGGTGCTCCTGCCACTGTCCCCTCAGGACGCGGGCTCACCGGTGGAGATGGTCCTCGCCGACATCCGTGACGCGGCCAGGATCGGCCGGGTGGTGCGGGACAGCCGGCCGGACGTGATCTTCCACGCGGCGGCGCTCAAGCACGTGCCCCTGCTGGAGCGGCACGTCGGCGAGGCGTTCATGACCAACGTCCTGGGCACGCTCAACGTGCTCACCTCGGCGGCGGCCAACGGCGTGGGCACCGTGGTCAACCTGTCCACCGACAAGGCGGCGGCCCCCACCAGCGTGCTCGGGCGCACGAAGCACATCGCCGAGCGCATCACCACCTGGTACGCGGAGCGCGTGTCGACGACGTGCTACGTCAACGTGCGCCTGGGGAACGTGCTGGGCAGCCGCGGTTCGGTGCTCGACGTCTTCCGGGCCAAGCTCGCCGCCGGTGCGCCGCTGCCGGTCACCGACACCCAGGCGACCCGGTACTTCATGACCACTGACGAGGCCGTGGCGCTGCTGTGCAACGCGTGCGTCATCGGCGCCGGTGGTGACACCCTCGTGCCGCTGCTGGACCGTCCGGTCAGCATGGGCCAGTTCGTCGACCGCATCCGGGCTCGGGTCGGCACACCGGTGGAGGTGGTGCAGACCGGACTGCGCCCCGGCGAGAAGCTGCACGAGGTGCTGGTGGCCCCCTACGAGCGGGCCGAGCCGCACCCCGAGGACCCCACGGTCCTGCGCGTTCGGGTCGAGGCGTTGAACCCCGGTGGGCTGAGCGAGCTCCTGGTCGAGGACGGATTGGCCGAGCGGCTGGCCGACCCCGCGGTGGTCGTCGAGGCGGGGAGCGCCCGGTGACCGGGACCAGGGCGCTGGACCGGTTCGGCTTCCCCGTCCGGTGGGCGATCGACTTCCGCCGGGCCCGCCACGCGTTCGGGCAGGTCACCTCGGCGCTGAGCCCGGCGGACCGGATCGGCCTGGACGCCGCGCGCCTGCTGCTCGACGGTGATGCGCGGGGAGCCGTCGACCTGCTCGCCGGACGTGCGCCGCAGGCGTTCCGCGACCTGTTCAACCTCGCGACCGCCTACGAGCACCTCGGTGACGGCAGCGCCGCTGGCAAGGCGTTCGACGCGGCCCGCGCCGCCGACGGAGATCGGCTCGCGGCCCTGGCGGCACGCCGGACGACCCGTGAAGCGAACCTCGTGCTGCCCTTCCCGGTCACCACCGGGGGCATGCGGGTGCAGGTCGACCTGGCCCGTGCGCTGGTGGAGTTCGGCTACGAGGTGACCGTGGTGCAGGTGCGGGGCGACGACGCCCGGGAGGTGCCCGGCGCGGACGCCTTCCGCGACGTGGTCGCGGTGTCGGGCCACCCGGAGCTGACCGACCGGTTGCGCGCCTCGCCGGCGGCGTTGACCGTGGTCGGCTGCTGGGTCGACTACCTGCCGGCCCTCCGCGCCGGGAACAGCGCCGTGGTGGGCTTCTCCGGTGGCGAGCCGACCCTCAACGAGAGCGACGGGTTCGACGAGGACTTCCTCGCCTACCGGTTCGACGCGCATCGGCTGCCGGTCGGCCTGATGACGTGCTCGCGGTTCATCCAGGACATCTATCGCGACGTTTTCGGCCGGGTGTCGCACTACGTCCCCGCGGCGGTCGACGACCGGGCCTTCCACACCGGGCCGCGCCCCGCCGACCGGCCGTTCCGCGTGCTGCTGATGGCTTGGGACGGCGTCGGTGACAAGGGGCTGTCCTTCGCGGTGCCCGCCTTGGAGAACCTGCGCCGCCGGGGGCTCGACATCGAGATCGTGTGGATCACCCCGCACGCCCCGGAGGTGTTCGTCGACTTGGCGTGCGAGCTGCACGTCGACCCGCCGCGTGCGCGCTTGTTCGAGGTTCTCCGGAGCTGTCACGCCCTGGTGTACCCGCCCCTGGTCGACGGCCTCGGCCTGCCGCCGGTGGAGGCGATGGCGGCGGGGGTGCCCGTCGTGGTGACCGAGAGCGGCGGTTCCGCGGAGTTCGCGGCGCCGGAGGTCAACTGCGTCGTCGTGGAGAAGGGCAGCGTGGCGGCCATCGAGCACGCCGTCGAACGCCTGTACCGCGACCCGGCCCTCGCCCGCGAGCTGGCCGAGGGCGGTCGTCGCGAAGCGGAGCGGTACCGACCCTCCCGGTCCCGGTCGCAGCTGCGGCAACTGCTGGCGGCGGACCGGCCAATCGTGTGCACGGACATCGCGTGACCAACCACCGCCCGAGGAGGTCGGGGTGAACATCGTCGAACACGTCGAGCGCGGCGCGCGGCTGTGCCCGGAGCGGGTCGCCCTGCGCGCGGGCGACACGACCTGGACCTACGCCGACTTGGACGACACCGCGGGTCGGCTCGGGGCCTGGTTGCGCTCCGAAGGGGTCACCGAAGGCGACCGGGTCGCCCTGCGGCTCCCGAACACACCCTCCTTCGTCCTGGCGTTCCTCGCCGTCCTCAAAGCAGGCGCCGTCGCGGTGCCCCTGAGCACGCGGATCGCGGTCGACGAGGTCGAGCACATCCTGGGCGACAGCACCCCCGTCTTGTTGCTCACCACCGCTTCGCTCACCGCCGGACCGGTGCCGGGTGCCGGAGAGCGGCCCGGGTGCCGCAGGGTCCTGCTGCCGGAGCGGGGCGACCGGGCGGACTTCGCGGCCCTGGTGGAGAACCGCACCGCGATCACCGCGGCCGACCGCGCCCCGGACGACCCCGCGATGCTCGTCTACACCTCGGGCACGACCGGGCGGCCCAAGGGAGCCGTGCTCACCCACCACAACGTCGTGTCCAACACCCGGGCCAAGGTCCGCTGCACGGGGCTGACCGGTGCCGACCGCGTCCTGCTGTTCCTCCCGCTCTACCACTGCTACGGCCTGAACGCGGTGCTCAACGCGTCGTTCGCCGCCCACGCGACGGTGGTGCTGCTGCCGGGGTTCGACCGTGGGCGCTGCCTCGGGGCGATCAAGGACGAGCGGGTGACCGCCGTGTTCGCGGTGCCCTCGGTGTACCGCGTGCTGCTGGACGCGCTGGTCGCGCCAGAGGACCTGGCGGGCGTCCGGTACTTCATGTCGGCGGGCGCGCCCTTGCCGATCACCACCCAGCAGGCGTGGCGGGACCGCTTCGGACTGGTGATCAACGAGGCGTACGGGCTGACCGAGACCTCGCCGTTCGCCTGCTACAACCACGAGCGCCGGCACAAGGTCGGCTCGGTCGGATCGCCCATCGAGGACGTCGAGATCAGGGCGGTCGACCCGGTCAGCGGCGAGCCGCGACCCGCGAACGCGACCGGCGAGCTGGTCGTGCGCGGTCCCAACGTGATGGCCGGCTACTGGAACGACCCGCGGGCCACCGCCGCGGTGCTGACCGACGGCTGGTTCCACACCGGTGACCTGGGCTTCGTCGACGACGAAGGGTACGTCTTCCTGGTCGACCGGCTCAACGACCTGCTCATCGTGGACGGTCACAACGTCTACCCCGGCGAGGTGGAACGGGTGCTGCTGGAGCACCCCGACATCGTCGACGCCGTGGTGTACGGCCGGCGGCACGAGGTGGTCGGGGACGTGGTCTGCGCCGGCGTCGTCGTCCGCCCGGGCGCCTCGCCGCCCCACGAGCAGCTGCGGGCCTTCTGCGCGGCGCGGCTCGCCTCGTTCAAGGTGCCGCGCGTGCTCACCGCGCTCGACCAGGTGCCCAGGAACGCCACGGGCAAGCCGCTGAGGCGGTCCCTGTCCCAGGGGATCGCATGACCCAGAACCGAAGGGTGGCGACAGTGTCCACGGATCCGGACATCGAGCACGAAATCCGAAAGATCATCGAGGTCGACCTGCGGTGGCCGGTGTCGCAGGGTGAGCTGACGTCGGCCACGAAGCTCGGGCAGGACGGCCTCAACCTCGATTCCGTCATGATCATCGAGTTCGGCATCCGCGTCGAGCAGCGGTTCCAGACCCAGTTCTCCGACGAGGAGATCCTCGGTCTCGCCGACCGGACCGTCGGGGAGACGGCGGAGTACCTCCGGCAGCGCCTCGCCGACGGGTCATGACGCCGACACCCGGAGGACCGGTGGACCGGCACCGGCGACGAACGTTCCTGGGCATCTCCAGCGGGCACAGCGACCCCTCGGTGGCCGTGGTGCGCGACGGCCGGGTCGTCGCCTACGCCGAGGAGGAGCGCTTCGTCCGCAACAAGCACGCGGTGGGGCAGTACCCGACCAGGGCGCTGCGGTACTGCCTCGACGCGGTCGGCCTGCGGCTGGACGAGGTCGACTCCGTGTCGGTGGGGTGGCACAGCGAGGCGTACTCCGACGGTCGCATGGCGCGGTTCTTCGAGGAGCTGGGGCAGCAGTGGGAACCCGACCCGGGCACCCTGGCGTGGCAGCGCGACTGCCTGCGCAGGCTCAGCGTGGAGGGGATGCGGGCGCACCACCACCGCCACTGGCGGCGGGAGTTCGGCGACCTGGACTTCCCGCCCATCCAGCACGTCCCGCACCACTACACCCACGCCTTCCAGGCCGCTCTGGAGTCGCCCTTCGACCCGGCGGTGACGCTGACCGTCGACGGCTCCGGTGACGAGCACACCACGGTGCTGTGGTTGCGGCAGGGCCACGAGCTGACACCGCTGCGGGAGATCCGCATGCCGCACTCCCTCGGGTGGTTCTACGCCGCGTTCACCGAGTACCTGGGGTTCGACGCCTACGACGGCGAGTACAAGGTCATGGGCCTGGCCGCCTACGGCCACCCGGACGCGGCGCTGGCGAAGCTCGTCGGCGAAGTGCTCGCGCCCGCGCCCGACGGTGTCGAGTTCCGCGTCGACCCGAGGTTCATCCACTACGGCGCCCACACGTACTCGGCGCGGTTCACCGACGACCTGGTGGCGCTGCTCGGCGCGCCGCCGAGGCCGGTGGCGGGCGCGGTCGGGCAATGGCACAAGGACTTGGCGCTCGCCGTGCAGACCGCCCTGGAGGAGGCGGTCTGCCGCTTGGTCTCGTGGGCGGTGCGCGAGACCGGCGTGCGCGACGTGTGCGTGGGCGGCGGGGTCGGGCTCAACGTCAAGATGAACGCCCGGCTGCTGGCGTTGCCGGAGGTCGACCGCGTGTTCGCGCACCCCCTGTGCGCCGACAGCGGCGCGGCGGCCGGCGCCGCGCTCGTCACGTGCCACCGGGAGACGGGCCTGGTCCCACCACCTCTCACCTCCCTGGCGCTGGGCCCGGAGGTGTCCGGGGAGGCCGCGGCCCCGGTGCTCGCCGCGGCTCGCGTGCCGTTCGAACGGCCGGCGGACCTGTTCGCCGACATCGCCCGCGACCTCGCCGCGGGACAGGTCGTCGGCTGGGTCGACGGCAGGCTGGAGGCGGGGCCCCGCGCGCTCGGGCAGCGCAGCATCCTCGCCGACCCCCGGGCCGTCGAGCAGCGCGACCGGGTCAACGCGGTGATCAAGCAGCGCGAAGCCTGGCGCCCCTTCGGCCCCGCCATGCTCGCGTCGGCCGCGCCGCGCTACCTGGAACCGGAGGTGGTGGACTCGCGGTTCATGACCATGGCGTTCCGGGCCACCGACGAACTCCGCCGGGACGCTCCGGCGACCGTGCACACCGACGGCACCACGCGGGTGCAGCTGGTGCACCGCGACGCGAACCCGCGGTTCCACCGGCTGCTGACCGGGTTCGAGGCGCTGACCGGTGTGCCGGTGCTGCTCAACACCTCGTTCAACGTGCGCGGTGAGCCGATCGTGTCCGGGGTCGAGGACGCGCTGCGGACCTTCTGGGCCACCGGGCTGGACGTGCTGGTGCTCGGTGACCTCGTCGTGCGCAAGGAGCCGACCGGGGCAGGGGGCGAAGGCCGGTGAACGTGCTGGTCGTAGCACCACACCCGGACGACGAGTGCCTCGGCGTCGGGGGCACGATCGCGTTGCTGGCCGACCAGGGGGCGTCGGTGACCGTCCTCACCGTCGCCGCGCACCTCCCACCGCTCTACCCGGAGCAGGTGCACGAGCGCACGCTGCGGGAAGCCGCGCGCGCCCATGAACTGCTCGGTGTCGGCGAATCCGTGTTCCTGGACCACCCCGCCGTGCTGCTGGCCGACGCGCCCGCGTTCGAGGTGAACAGCGCGGTCCAGCGGGTGGTCGACGCGGTCGCACCCGAGCTGGTGTTCATGCCCTTCCCCGACCGGCACGTCGACCACCGCAGGGTGTTCGAGGCGTGCATGGTCGCCACCCGCCCGGTGCGCGGTGGCCGGGGCATCGCCGCGGTGGCCATGTACGAGACGCTGTCGGAGACGTTCTGGAACGCGCCGGGCGCGGAGCCGCAGTTCTGTCCCAACTGGACGGTCGACATCACCTCGACCGTCGACCGCAAGGTCACCGCCTACCGCCGGTACGAGAGCCAGGTGAGCCCGTTCCCCGGACCCCGTTCCGCGGAGGCGGTGCACGCGCTGGCGGTGTTCCGCGGCAGCCAGGCCGGCGTGGCCTACGGCGAGGCGTTCCAACTCGTCCGAGCGACCTTCTCCCCGCACCTGGTCCGAGCCGGTGTGCGTCCGAACCCAGAAGGGGGCGACAATGCCGGATCGGCCTGATGTGATCGTCGTCGGCAACGGCGCGCTGGGCCTGTTCACCGCCCGAGCCCTCGCCGCCACCGCCGGCGCCCGGGTGAGCCTGGTCGGACCAGCGCAACGCCCCGGCGGCGCCAGCGCGGCGGCCGGCGCGATGCTCGGCTGCTTCGGTGAGGTCACCAAGGACACGTTCGCCACCGAGGCCGGGCGGGCCAAGTTCGAGATCGGCCTGCTGGCCGACGAGCGCTGGCCCGCTGTCCTCGACGAACTGGCCGAGACCGCGGCGGACGAGGGACAGCGGTTGCACCACGTCCCGTCGACCCACGTCGTGCTCAACGGCTGCGGCGGTCCGCTGGACTCGCTCAACTACGACGCCGTCGTGGACGCGTTGGGGAAGTACCGGCGGCCTTGGCGCGAGGTGGGGGTCGACCGGATCCCCGGTTACCACCCCAGGCCGGACGGCCGTGCGCTGCGCGCGCTGCACATGAGCGGTGAGGGAGCCGTCGACGGCAACCAGGTGATCGGGCTCCTGGAGGAGCGACTGCGCCGCTCCGGGGTCCGGATCCACGACGAGTCGGTGGAGGAAGTCGTGGTGCGCGCGGGCGCCGTCGCGGGCGTCCGGCTGCGCGGTGGTGAAGTCCTGGAAGCGGAGCAGGTCGTGGTGGCGGCGGGCTCGAGGACGGTGGAACTGCTGCGCACCGCGCTCGACCCGGGCGAGGTCCAGCCGATGCTGTCCGGCGTCGGCGTCGCACTGGTCACCCAGCGCACGCACGGGCCGTCGTTCGAGACCGTGGTCCGCACGCCGAACCGGGGCGGTGCGTGCGGTCTGCACCTGGTGCCGCTGGGGGAGGGCCGGGAGTACATCGGCGCCACCAACCTGCTGTCACCACGACCGCAGACGCTGGGGACGATCGGCACGGCGAGCGCCATCCTCGACCAGGTGGCCCGCCAGTTGGACGAGACGGCCTCCGCGCACACCATCGTGCAGTGGCGCGTCGGCAACCGGCCGGTGAGCCTAGACGGGTTCCCGCTCGTCGGGTGGACCTCCGTGCCGGGGCTGTACGTGCTCAGCGGGACCTACCGCGACGGCTTCCACGCCGCGCCGGCCCTGGCCGCCCACGCCGCGGCGGAGCTGGCGGGGTCGCCCGGCCTGTTCGGTCCGGTGTTCGCCCCGGGGCGAACACCGATCCGCTCGTGGGGCGTCGAGGAGTCGGTGGAGGAGTACGCCCTGCACATGACGTCGCTGTGGTTCGAACTGGGCGGCCGTGTCCCGAGCCAGATCAGCAGCGGCGCCCTGACCGACAACTACCGCGAGGAGGCCCGCTCGCTGTACCGCCGGACGGGCATCGAGGTGGGCATGGGCCCCGACGTCCTGGCCTGCCTCACCGGCGCGCGGGACCCGGCCGCGCTGACGGTCCTGCTCAGGTACCTGCGCGCCGCGGGGCTCGCCGAGCAGCCGGTCGCCGCCCGATGACCACCGAGGACGCGCAGGCGGCCGTGACGCCGCATCGCATCGGGCGCGACGTCCGTCTCGGCGAAGGGGTGCGCGTGGAGGCCGGAGCCGTGATCGGCGACGGCGCGACCCTCGGCGCGGGGGTGCGGATCGGTGTCGACGCGGTCGTGCGCGCGGGCGCGGTCGTGGTCGAGGACGTCCCGGCGCTGGCGGTGGTCGGTGGTGACCCGGCGCGGGTGGTGTCCTACGTCAACACCGCCGTGGTCGACGTGCCCGAGTCGGCGGACGCGACCGACACCGGCTCGGAGCTCGTGCGCCTGCTCCCGGAGGTCAACGAGGAACGCGGCTGCGTGGTCATCCTCGAACACGGCGTCGGACTCCCCTTCACGGCTCGCCGTTGCCTGCTGGTCCACGGCGTGCCGCCCGGTGGCCACCGGGGCGACCACGCCCACCGGACGCTGGAGGAGATCGTCGTGTGCGCCGCCGGGAGCTGCATGGTGCTGGTCGACGACGGCCGCGGCCGGCGCGAAGTGGTGGTGCTGAACCGCCCCGGCGTCGGTGTGCTGATCCCGCCCTACGTCTGGACCGCGCAGTTCGGGCACTCACCCGACGCGGTGCTGGTCGTGCTGTCGTCGGCGGAGTACGACCCGTCCGACTACATCACGGACTACGGCACCTTCCGCACCGAGGTGGCGGCCCGATGAGCGAGGCGGTCGCGTTCCGCGACCTCGTCGCCGAGCACGCCACGATCCGCGACGAGGTCGTGGCGGCGGTCACGCGGGTGGTGGACGCGGGGGCGTTCGTCCTGGGGCCCGAGTTGGAGGCGTTCGAGCGCGAGTGGGCGGACTACTGCGGCACCTCGCACGCCGTGGGCGTCGGGTCGGGGTTGTCGGCGATCGAGCTGATCCTGCGCGCACACGACGTCGGACCCGGTGACGAGGTCGTCGTGCCCGCCTATACCTTCATCGCCACGTGGTTGGCGGTGTCGGCGGTCGGCGCGGTGCCGGTGCCCGTCGACGTGGACCCCGAAGCGGGCAACATCGACCCCGCCGCGGTCGAACGGGTGATCGGCCCCAGGACGGTCGCGATCATCGCGGTGCACCTGTTCGGCACTCCCGCGCCGATGACGCGGCTGCGGCGCATCGCCGACCGCCGTTCGCTGCTGCTCGTCGAGGACGCCGCGCAGGCGCACGGCGCCGTGTACCGCGGCCGGAAGTGCGGGTCGCTCGCCGACGCGGCGGCGTTCAGCTTCTACCCCACCAAGAACCTGGGTGCGCTGGGTGACGGCGGTGTGGTCAACACCGACTCCGCGACCGTCGCCGACCGCGTGCGCAGCCTGCGCAACTACGGGTCGACCACCCGGTACCGCCACGACGAGACCGCCACGAACTCCAGGCTCGACGAGATCCAGGCAGCGGTCCTGCGCGTCAAGCTCCGCCACCTGGACGCCGCCAACGCCGAACGGCACCGAGTCGCGTCGGCCTACCTGGACCTGTTGCGCGCCGGCGGGGTGCGGCTGCCCCCGGCGCCGCCGCCGGACGAGGCCCGGCCGTCGTGGCACATCTTCAACCTCCGGTCGGACCGGCGTGACCACCTCCGGGCACGGCTGGGTCAGGACGGGATCGGAACCCAGGTCTACTACCCGGTGCCGCCCCACCGGACCGCCGCGTACCGCGAGTTCGCGGCGCTCGACCTACCCGTCGCCACGAACCTGGCGCGGACGTCGTTGGCCCTGCCGTGCCGCCCGGGCGTGCTGCCGCACGTGCCCGTCGTCGCGGCGTCGCTGCGCAACGCCCTGGAGGTGGAGTGATGGTGCGAGCGGACGAGCGCCGCCGGTCCGAAGTCCTCGAAGCGGTGTTGAGCGACCTGCGGGACACGTGCGACCGCGCCGACCCGCTGGGTGAGTCCATCGTCGTGGCGGTGGAGAGCCTGCTCCGGCTGGTCGCGGTCGCCGAACGGCCCGTCGACCGGCGAGCGGACGCGGCCTGCCTGGAGGACGTGCGCGAAGCCCTGCACCTCATGCGCGCCGGGGTCGTCACCACGAGCTACCTGCTGTGGTCGGTGGACGAGCGACTTCGCCGCGCGGCGCAGGACCAGGTGCGTCGTCGCACCGCCCAACCGATCGAAGAGGTGGATTGCGTTGCCGCTAGCGGATCACCCGAGCACGGTGCTGCCGGTGCTGCCCAGCCAGGCGGCCTTCCTGCATGAGTTCTTCCCCGCCATGATCAACCCCCACTACTGGAACCTGTGCGGCATCTTCCGCCTGTCCCAGCGTTTCGACACGTGGTTGGTGCGTGCGGCGGTGGCCCAGGTCTGGGAGCACCACCAAGCCCTCCGTGTGCGATTCCGGCTCACCGAGGGGGAGTGGTGGCAGGAGATCCGCGGTCGGAGCGAGCCTCCGCCGTTCCGGCGCATCGACCTGTCGCGGTGCCCCGAAGACGACCAGCCCGCCACGGTGGGACGGATCTGCGCCGAGATCCAAAGGACGCTGCACGTCCACCAGGGGCCGCTGGCCGGGTTCGTGTACTTCGACCTCGGGGTGGGGCAACCGCCGCGCCTCTTCGTGGTCGTGCACCACCTCGTGGCCGACGCCCTGTCGTTGTCGACGGTGGTCGGAGATCTGGAGAACGTCCTGTGGGCGCTCGCCGAAGGGCGCGCGCCGCGTCTCTCGCAGGGCGCGCCGTACGACGAGTGCGTCAGGGCGCTGCGGGACTACGCCGCGTCGGCCGAGGTGACCGCGGAGATCCCGCACTGGCTCGGTCCGCGGTGGGCACGGGTCAGCGAACTGCCCACCGACCGCACCCGCTACACGTCGGAGACCGTCGGCGGGACGGAGTCGGTGAACCTCGGGTTCGACCGGGGCAGGTCCGAGGCGCTCCTGCGGAAACTGCCCGCCGCGACGGGCGTCGACCTGCACACGACCGTGCTCGCGGCGATCGGCGAGGCCGCGGGCGAGTGGTTGGGCGGTGAGGTCGGGGTCGCGGTGGTGCACCACGGTCGCGACCTGACGAAAGCCGACGGCACACCTGTGTTCCCCAACGGGGTGAGGCACACCATGGGCTGGTTCTCCTTCGGTGGCTTCGTCGCGCTGCCGCCGAGGGAAGGCGGGGACGTGGTCGAGCACCTGCGTCGGACGGCGGACAGCCTCACGGCGATGCCGAACAACGGCGTAGGCGCCCACCTGCTGCGCTGGTGCGCGCCCAACGGTCCGCACGCCGAGGCACTGGCGGCGGTGTCCGACAGGCTCGGCCTGATCTTCAACAACATGGGCGGCTTGGGACAACCGAACCAGGGGGGTCGGGTGCTCACGATGGCGGGCGATCCCATGAAGCACGAGCCGGACGTCCTGCAACCGCGGCCACAGGTCTACATCCGGCTGGTGCGTGACGACGGCGTGCTGTCGATGTCCTGGTTCCTTGACGGAGTTCGGCACGAACCGACCGCCGTGACCCGGCTGGTGAGCCGCGTCGACGAGGTGTTGACGTCATACCTGCGGCAGTTGGTGCCGTGATCGGGCGGCCCGACAGCGCATCAGGAGGACATTCCCCGTGGAGGCCGATCGTGGACTGGTCAGGTGGGAGTAGGTGCTCAGCCGCCTCCTGGATCCGGTCGGCCTCGTCGTCGGAGTAGAGGCCAGCGGCACGAACTCCACCTCGTCGCCGCTTCCGGCCTCGGTGCGGCGTTCCCGGTCCTCGGTCCAGGACTTCGGGAGGTAGGGCTCGCGGTCGGTCAACGCCCGCCCGCGGGGCGACACCCACTACCTGCGCGGATGAGGTTATCGGCAGGCACGGTTCGCGACGAGGACGCGTTCGCCGGCGAGGACGAGGCGGTCGGCGACGTCGTCATGGCGGCCGGCTCAGGAGTCCGCGTCGTGCTCCTTTCTGCCGGTCGGCTGCTCTGCTTTGCCTGCCGCTGCTGTGGGTGTCGGCGTGCACGACGTCGCCGCCCGCGTCGCCTGCCACGCTGTCGTCCTCGGACCCGGCCCCGTGGGTGTCGGTCACCCAGCAGGCGGAGACGGTCCGACCGACGAGCTGGCCACCGACCGGCCGAAGCGGATCGCCGCGGACGCCGACGTGTGCGCGTTGCTCACCGAGCAGGAGATCACGGCCGCCGCGGGCGCGCCCTTCGCGAGAACCGGCAGGCCCGTGCCGGGCACGTTGTGCCTGTGGCAGCTCGGCGACGCGGTGGACGACCGCGGAACTCCCACCGAGACACTGACGCTGACCTCCGCGCTGCCGGGCGGGTGGCTCGGCGAGGAACAAGGCGTCGTCGGCGGGTCCCCGACCCGCAGGCGAGTCGGGGACGGACCCTGCACCCTCAAGGTCGGACCGCGCCGTCCGGACGCCCCGACCGACAAGGTGGTACTCACTGTGGGCCTGCGCCTCACCGACAAGTCCATCGACCCGTGCCCCGCCACGCAGACGCTCACGGAAACCGCCTTGAGCCGGGTCCCCAGCGCTTGAACACGGTCAGTCCGCGCGAGGACGCGTCGTCAGGCGCAACCCCACAGCCGCTGCCGACGTTCCGCTGCCGCGGTGCGAGCGTCAGGGGACGTCGCCGATGAGCAGGACGCCGGGGGCGACGTGGGCGGCGTTACCGGTCAGGTGCAGTTCGGCGGTGTCGCCCTCGTCCAGTCGAGGTACGGGCCGGCCGTAGAACAGCAGGGATTCCACGCGCAGGGTGGCGGGGCACGGAGACTCGCCCGCCACGACTGCGGTGAAGGTGTCGCAGACGGCGATGGGGCCGCTGTGGCAGCGGCCGGCCATGCGGACGCCGGTGGGCGTCGGGACCGTGTCGCCGCGGAGTTCGGCGAAGGCTATGTGGCGCAGCTATTGAGTCGAAAGTGATCGTCTTCCTGTAGGTTGATCACTCGTGATCGAGGTCGAGGGTGCTCACCGGTTGTCTCCCGCGGAGCGCGAGGTGCTGCGGTTGCGGGTGGTGGCGGCGTTGGAGGCCGGGCGGGTCGAGGGCTACCGGCAGGCCGCGGAGGTGTTCGGGGTCTCCGAACGCTCGGTGGGCACCTGGTGGCGTGCCTACCGACGGGACGGTCGCGACGGCCTGGCGACCCGCACGGGACGCCCCGGCCCTGCCGAACTGATCACTCCGGAGGACCGGGGCACGCTGTTCGCGGCGATGGCCGACTACACCCCGGAGGAGTTGCTGATCGGCGGCCCGTTGTGGACCCGTCAGGCGGTGGTCCAGCTGATCCGGCTGGTCGTCGGGGTCGTCATGACCGAGCAGGGCGTCGGGTTGTGGCTGCGTCGGCACGGTTTCACCCCGCAGCGCCCCGCGCGGCGGGCCTACGAGCAGCAGCCCGCCGCGGTGCGGGCCTGGCTGGACGAGGACTATCCGGCGATCGAGGCCCGGGCGAGGTCCGAGGGTGCGGTGATCGCGTGGGTCGACCAGTGCGGACTGCGCTCCGACACCGCCCCGCCCGGTCGGTCCTGGGCGCCGAAGGGCCGTACGCCGATCGTGCGGGTGACCGGGAAACGGCTGCGGGTCAACGTCATGTCCGCGGTCGCCTCGCGGGGCGCGTTGTGGTTCACCGTGTTCACCGAGCGGTTCACCGCGCCGGTGTTCACGGCGTTTCTCGACCGTGTCGCCCGTCAGGCGGGCCGGAAAGTGCACGTGATCGCCGACCGGCACCCGGTGCACCGCAGCAAGGCCGTCCGCGCCTGGCTGCAGGACAACACCGAGCGGGTCGAGCTGCACCTGATGCCCGGCTACAGCCCCGAGTTGAACCCCGATGAGTTGCTCAACGCCGATCTCAAGCGCAACGTCAACGCCTCACGCGCCCGCAACGTCGACCGGCTCGCCCACGAGACCCGCCGCTTCCTGCGCCGTCGCCAGCGCCAGTCGCACATCGTCCGCGGCTACTTCGGGGCCCCGCACGTCCGCTACGCCATCATGTAGGTAACCGAACACTTTCGGCTCAATAGCTTCCTGTGGCGCGACGGACGAATTCGGCGATCCGGGCTTCCGTCATGGGAGTTCGCTGGTGCAGCCAGGCGTCCAGCTGCTGCTTCCCGACCACCTGGGAAGGGACGGGAATTCCCATGTCGTTGAGTACTTCACGAGCCTGGCTCACGGGGATGGTGTGGCCGGCGCGGGAGGCCAACTCGGTGGGCTGCATGTCCAGGGGAACCTCTCCTCCAAGGCGCCCAGTGACGGGGGCAGGCGCGAGCCAACCGATGGCCTCGCCCGCAAGGTCTACCGTCTTCGGGTGAGCAGAAGTCGACGCACGTTCGCAGATCCCGGTCACTCGAGTTGCGCTCAAGCGGCACCGCGGCGCCGGATCACCGGGATCTGACTCCCGGTACAAGCGGACCGCACGGGCCCTCGACTCGTCGGGTACTTCTGGCTAGTGGGGGAACCTCACCCGGAAGATCCGTCGCGATGCCGGCTTCCCGTCATTTGCGCGTAGACCACGATGTTGTCCCGGTAGCTGCCCGCTTTCCGGTCGAATTGCCCGCCGCAGGTGACGAGCCGCAGTTCGGGTCCCTCGACGTGGCCGTATACCGCTTGGGTGGGGAAACGGTCTTTCGGGTGCTGCTCGACCCGCTGGACCGTGAACGACGCGGCCGAGCCGTCGGCCCGTTCCACTGTCACCTGGTCGCCGGGTTTCACCTTGCGCAGGTCGTGGAAAACTCCCAGCCGGCCCTGCCAATCGACGTGTGCGGCGAGCAGGGCGGGCCCGCTCTCTCCTGGAGTCGGCGAGTTGGTGTACCAGCCAACGGTTTCGGCGTCGGCCGGGACTTCCATGGCGCGGTCGGCGCGCAGCCCGAGATCGATGATGCCGGCGGCGTCGACGCCGATCGCCGGGATGGTCAGCCGCGTCGGGCGAGCTGCGTCGAGCACCACTGTCGGCGGTGTGCTCGGTGCGGGTGGGAAGACCGTTCCGGTCGGTTTGTGTGCCGACGCGGCGAGTGCGGTGTCGACCGGGTGGACGTCGTCGGCTGGGTGGACGTTGTCGATGCCCGTCAGAACCGCCAGGCCCAATGCCGCTGCCATCCCCGCCAGTCGAGGTTTCGAGCTCCGGCTGGGATGGCGGCGCGAGCGGTCGCGCATGCGCTAGCTGCTCCTGCGTGCACGCCGTGCCGCGACAGCGGTGACGGAGGCGGCACCTAGCCCGGCCAGCCCGAGGAGGAGTGGCAGGGTGCCCGAGTCGTCAGCGGTCGAGTCGTCAACGGTGGAGCCGTCACCCGTGTCGATCGCGCCGACCGGCGGCTCGGGGACCTGGGTCCGACGGGATGTCGGAACATGACTGGGTGCCGGAAGGTGTTCGCAGGCGATGCCGTCGTTGTCCGCGTCGAGCCGGTGGAAGTTGACCGCGGCGGAATCGAAGAACCGCTGCGCTTCGGCTTGGTTGCTGAAGTCGGCGCAGTCGCGGTCTTGTGCGTTCGCGACTCCGACGATGGACAGCGTGGCACTTGCCGTGAGAACAGCGGCGCCGGCAAACCTGGAAAGCAGCATGTCGCACATTCCTTCCATGCGGGACGAAATAATGTCTTTGTCGTGGAAACGGCTACGTCTGGCAGCCGAAAGATCCCGGTGGCGCGGTCGGTTCGGTGGCGAGGTCGCTTGGCGCTCCGGGGCAAGACACCGAGTCGTCGGGGGCGGCACGCAATGCGATCGGGCCGGGACTGATGCCGACATCGAGGTGGATGTGGGCAGGCCGGGTCGGGGCGCTCGGCACTGCTCCGAATCGCGCGTCAGTGACAGGTGCGCGGTACCCAGCGGGAGACGTCGGGCGGGTCGAGTCGCCGCTCTGTCCGGCGCGTCCGGAACGAGGCGCTTCGCAGTTGGTGCCGGGTGCCGCCGCCGGGTTGTGGAACCACCGACGCGATAGGGCCAGGGGCCACGTCGAAGTCCTTGGTGACGCGGTTAGGAGGTGGTAGTCGCAGGACTCGGCTGGGTGCCTGGAGGCTCGGCGGGATGGAGTGAACGGTGCAGGGCCAGGCCGCCGGCGCGGGGAACGGAGGAACATCTCGGTGAGGTCGGTCGACGCCGCGTGCACGGGCGGGCTGCGACCCGGGCCGTCACGAACAGGATGGACGACACGGCGGTGGTGAACCCGCATCCGGCGACCTCCTCGCGAATCGACAGCCGACCCTGAAGACGCTAATGCCGTCCCTCGCCAGGTTGGAGGCGTCGACGGTGGGCTCACCCCATCCATCGGCGTCATGGCCCTGTCAGGGACATGGCGCCGCAGCGCGGTCGCCGACAGTGCAGGGCCGGCGCCGCCGATGTGTAGGTGGTCACGCCACCTGCTGACCCGCTTGAGCGTGACGGCGCAGTCGACGGTGAAGCCGGCTCGGGGCGCGGTTGTGGTCTTGTCGACCGGTCCGTTCCCCGAGTCGCTTCCCGCACACGACGTGCTCGTCTTCAGGCACCGGACGCTCCGCAAGTCCCGTGGGTGGCCGAACGGCGCGGTATTCCGCGTCGATGGGTCACTGCTCTCGCCTCGCCGGCGTCGACCTCGTCCAGTCGACGTGGTCCCCACGCCTCCATCACCTTGTTCACATAGGTGCTGTAGGTCCGCCGAGTCCCCACGGACATCGCCTCGAGCGCCTTCGGCACCAACTCCGCGAACGTCGGAATCCTCCGCGCCGCCACTGCGCCGACCAGATCGTCCGGGGTCAGTCTCATCCGCTCCAGCAGGTGCAGAGCCACCATCACGTCACCGGGATCGGGACGGTCACCGGCGACGGCACCCCCGGTCGCATCCACGTCAACCACCGGCCACCTCCGCGCCGCGGTCGGCTCCGACAACGCCCGGTGTCCCCGACGGCAGCGTCCGGGACACCGGCGACCCTTCCCCGGCCGGACGGGCCTCGGTCACCATCCGTTCCGGGTCCGGCAGCAGACGGTCCAGCGTCTCCTGGCCGTGGATCACCAGCGCCGACAGCGACGGCACCGCCACCAGCAGCACCTGCTCCCGCCTGGCGAACCCGCACCAGCGCAGGATCGGCGCCGGCACCGCGACCATGGTCCGTTCGGTCAACGCGGACCCGCCGCGCGGATCACGGCAGACCACCAGGGCGCCGCCGGCGTGCACCCGGATCGACACCGGCATCCGGCTGTGCCACTCCAGGACACCGAACAGGAGTCGATCGCCGATCCGGCCCTTCTCGTCGAACGTGCGGATGGCGTGGCGGCGCGACTGCGGCGCGCGCAGGACCGGCAGGGCACCGGGACCCGGCACCTCGGTCCGTCGCAGATCCAGTTCCCGCCGCGGCAGGAATCGATCGTCGCCGTCGAGGCCGCCGGTGTCGGGATCCGGTCCCGGGGGATGCGGGTCCGGTGGGGGAGCCGCCGGTTCGGGGTGGCCGCCGAGTACGAGGCTGGGGACGATCCGGTTACCCATGGTGACCCTCCTCGGGGGTGGTGTCCCACGGGGGAGTTGCTTGCGGCCCCGGTCGCGACGCGTGTCGGGGGGTCTGCCGTGCTGTCGGATGTGGTGGGGTGAATCCCACGTCTGCGTGTTGGATACCCGAGGACGAACCGGGCTGGGGCGACCGGGACAAGGTGTACTCGGCCGAGGTGAGGTCGCACATGGACCGGATCTCGGCGGCCGACCTGCACGTGGTGGTGTTCCCGGTGTGGTGGTTCGCGCCGCCCGCGATCCTCAAGGGCTGGATCGACCGGGTCTGGAACCACGGCTTCGCCTACGGCCGCAGCCGGCCGCGACTGGCGGGCAAGCGGATGCGGTGGATCGGGCTGGCGGGGGAGTCGCGGGAGACGTTCGTGGCGGGCATGGAGGAGCTGATGGACCGGCAGCTGCGGGTCGGGCTCTCGAACTTCTGCGGGATCACCGACGCGTCGCTGACCTGCTCTACGGCACGCTGGCCGGCGAGGACCACGTCCGGGCGTTGCTCGACGACGTCACCGGCCTGGTGGACGCCGATGTCTCTCGTGACGGATAAGGGGTCGGCGCGGCGGTCGCCTCTCGGCGAGTGGCTCGACGCGGCTCCAGCCTGACGGTATTCCGCGAAGGCGCTAGGTGAGGCCCGGGGACACGGACCGCACCGACCAGTGGTTCCAACGACTCGGCGGTGCCCGGTGTTCCCGCCGAGCCGTGGTCTGCGTCTCACTCGATCGGGCGCCCCGTACGGCAGCGCGGATGACGGTGTACACGGCACTATCGCTTCAGTGTTGCTTAAAAACAACGCTTGCGGCATGCCACCGTTCACCTGCGCCTCGGCCACCAACCAAGCCGAAGACGACCCAGAACAGGTTCGGCCCCCGCCCGGACTCGGTGGTCCGGGCGGGGGCCGATGGCTTGCGGTGGGCCTACTTCGCGCAGGCCGGCAGGTGCGGGACGCGCTGGCCGCGGTCGGCGGACGCCTTGGCGAGAGTGCACTGGAGGGCGTGGTAGGCGGGCTTGCGGGTGAAGTCCTCCCACATCACGGTCGCCGCGCCCTGGCCGGTGAAGAACACCGGCACCCAGGAGTACTTGTCGGTGAAGCCCCAGATGGTGAAGGAGTTGCAGCCCTTGACGTTGAGGCACGCGGTGAGCGTCTGGCGGTAGTAGTCGGCCTGCTTGGCCAGCATCTCCGCGGTCGGCACGCCGTCGGCCGGCAGGTCCATCCGCACGTCCAGTTCGGTGATGGCGGTGCCGAGGCCGAGGTCGGCGAACCGCTTCAGGTTCGTCTCCAGGTCACCGGGGAAGCCGTACCGGGTGCTGAGGTGCGACTGGGCGGAGAACCCGTGCACCGGGACGCGCTGGGCGAGCAGGTCCTTGATCAACGCGTAGTAGGCGTTGCTCTTGGCGTTGACGCTCTCCACGTTGTAGTCGTTGAAGAACAGCTTCGCCTTGGGGTCGGCCTTGTGCGCCCAGCGGAACGCGTCGGCGATGATGCCCGGGCCGAGTTCGCGAATCCAGATGTTGTCGGTGGTGCGCAGGTTGCCGGAGTCGTCGATGATCTCGTTGGCGACGTCCCACTGCTGGATTCGGCCCTTGTAGCGGCCCACGACGGTGGTGATGTGCTCGCGCAGGATCGCGCGGAGCTGGTCGGGGGTGAAGTCGCCCTGTTCGAGCCACTCCGGGTTCTGGCTGTGCCACAACAGGGTGTGCCCGCGCACCGCCTGGCCGTTGCGCTGGGCGAACTTCGCGATCGCGTCGGCCATGCCGAAGTTGTAGCGGCCCTGCTCCGGGTGGATGTACTCCCACTTCATCTGGTTCTCGGCGGACACCGAGCCGAACTCCGCGGCCAGGACCTTGCGGTACTCAAGGTCCTTGGTGAACGGGTCGGGGTAGGGCTGCTCCTCGTGGTGGCCGCCGCCGGCTGCGGCGGTGCCGATGTAGAAGCCCTTGGGTGCGACCCCGCGGAGGGTGTCCCTCTTGGCGTGGCTGGCGGACACGTCACCCGTCGTGTCGGGTGCGGCGGCGGCCACCAGTGCCAACGGCGATGACAACGCCATCGCGGCCAGCGTGGCGGTGACGAGGCGAATCGACTTCATGGAGGTCTTCGCTTTCTGGGACGACGACTACGACGGCGGCTTTAGAAACTTTCGTTAACGGTCCGGCAATTTTCGAGTCGCCGGACCCTAAGACGCCCGCCGTGTGATCGTCAAGACCCGCCGAATACCCGCCGACACCGCGTCTGTGCTGGTGGAGGGAGGTGTGCTGATCGCTGCTGACGCCGAACACCTGTTCGACTACGGTGGTGGGCGAGTGGATCAACTGTGACTGGGGGTCACGTATGAGGAAACTGGCGACACTGCTCGTCGCCGTGCTGGGGATCGCACTGGTCCCGGGCACGGCGTCGGCGCAATCGGGTCTCGGGTGGGGTGCCACGTGGGCCGCCTCGCCGCACGCGCCGACCGATGTCTTCGGGCCGAGTTGGGGGCCGGCCGGGTTCGACAACCACACCGTGCGGCAGGTCGTGCGGATCAGTGAGGGCGGTGCGGCGGTGCGCATCCGACTGTCCAACGCCTACGGCACGTCACCGCTGGTGGTGACCGGGGCGACGGTCGCGCACACGGCGCAGGGGGCGGCGGTGCGGCCGAACACGGTGCGGCACTTGACGTTCCGGGGTCACCGTTCGGTGACCGTCCCGGTCGGCGGCGAGGCGGTCGGAGACGTCGCGCCGTTGCCGGTCGCGCCGTTGAGCCAGGTGACCGTGACGCTGTACCTGGCCGGGAAGACCGGGCCCGCCACCGGGCACGCGTTCGCCACCGCGACGAGCTGGCGGGCGTCCGGTGACCACCGGGCCGACGCGGCGGCGGAGGCGTTCACCGAGACGTCCACGTCGTGGCACTACCTCAGCGCGGTGGAGGTGGTCGACTTCACGCCCCGGCGCGAGGTCGTGGTGGCGTTCGGCGATTCCATCACCGACGGCGCGGCGTCCACTGTGGACGGCGACAACCGCTACCCGGACGAGCTGGCCGAACGGCTGGGCGGACGGCGCGGTGTGGTGAACGCGGGCATCGGTGGAAACCGGGTGCTCAACGACTCGTCGTGCTTCGGCGAGAAGGCGACGTCGCGGTTCGAGCGCGACGCGCTGGCGCAGCCGGACGTGCGCACGGTCATCCTGCTGGAGGGCATCAACGACATCGGGTTCCACCGGTTCTCGATCGACTGCACCACCCCGAACCCGGAGGTCACCTCGGCCGAGCTGATCGCCGGGTACCGGGAGCTGATCGGCAAGGCGCACGCCAAGGGCGTGCGGATCGTGGGCGGCACGCTGCTGCCGTTCAAGGGCGCCGGGTACTACAGCGACGCGGGTGAGGCGGTGCGGGACGAGGTGAACGCCTGGATCCGCACGTCGGGCGAGTTCGACGCGGTGGTCGACTTCGACCGCGCGCTGGCCGACCCGGCCGATCCGGACGTGTTGCTGCCGGCGTACGACAGCGGTGACCGGCTGCACCCGAGCGACGCGGGGTACCGGGCGATGGCCGAGGCCGTGGACCTGTCCGTGCTGTAGCGGGGGGCTTGTGGTTCCGTTCGTGAAACGCCCTCCCGACCTCGGCCGGGAGGGCGTTTCGTCGAATCGCGGTCGAATGCGCGTCGAATGGCGGCGGTTGTCCGCCGGTACTTCCCAATTGCGTGCACGGGTGGTTACAGTGCGATTTGGGAGCGCTCCCAGCCCACCCATGGTCATCTTCAACATGGTCATCCTCAACGAGGAGGAGAGAGTGGCGCTCATATCCAACCCTGCGAACAAGAGTCTGCTCACCAGGGTCCTGGCGACGCTTGTCGTCGTCGGCGGACTCATGGCGAGCGTGCTGACCGGTGTCGCCGACGCGCACGGGTCGACCAACGACCCGCCGTCGCGCAACTACGGCTGCTGGCAGCGGTGGGGCAACGATTTCCAGAACCCCACGATGGCCCAGCAGGACCCCATGTGCTGGCAGGCCTGGCAGGCCGACACCACCGCGATGTGGAACTGGAACGGCCTGTACCGCGAAGGCGTCGCGGGCAACCACCAGGGTGCCATCCCCAACGGCCAGCTGTGCAGCGGCGGGCGGACCGGCGGCATGCGGTACGCGGCGCTGGACAACCCCGGCGCGTGGAAGGCCGCGACCAAGCCGCGGCAGTTCACCCTCAACGTGTGGGACCAGGCCCGGCACGGCGCGGACTACCTCCGGGTGTACGTGACCAAGCAGGGCTACGACGCGACGGCGACGGCGTTGGGCTGGAACCACCTGGACCTGGTCACGTCCACCGGCCGTTACGCGCCGGCGGACAACTACCAGGTCTCGGTGAACGCGGGTAGCCGCACCGGCCGCCACGTGGTCTACGTGATCTGGCAGGCCAGCCACCTGGACCAGTCGTTCTACTTCTGCAGCGACGTGATCTTCCAGTAAGCCGGCGACGCGTTGTCCCGGCTCTCGGGCGTCCGGGAGCCGGGACAACGCTGTTCACGGCGTGCGGTCAGATCTTGCCGGTGCCGGCGCCCTGCACGACCTGCGTCTTCACGTTGGCCGGCGGGTCGAGGGTGTACTGGTAATAGGTGCGCGGTTCCACGACGGTCCCGAGCGTCTCCGGGGTGCCGGAGCCGACGTAGATGTTGTTGCGCTCCACCACGCGGCCCGGTCCGCTCTTGTCGTAGCCGGACAGGATCGGGTACGCGACGTTCTCGAAGTAGTTGCCCTCGACCACGACACCGGCGTCCATGGTGGACGCCACGCCGTAGAGCGAATTGCCCCGGTAGTAGTTGTTGTAGACGTGCACTGGCTCGCCGAACCGGACGCGCGGGTGGCGCTGGTCGGTGCCGTCGAAGAAGTTGTGGTGGTAGGTGACGCGCAGCTTGCCGCGGTCGGTGGTGTAGGTGTCGGAGTGGCCGAGCAGGGCCGACTTGCTGTGGTCGTGGAAGTGGTTCCAGGACACCGTGACGTAGTCGGAGTTGCGCTTGATGTCGAGCAGGCCGTCGTAGCCGTGCGACAGGTCGCAGTGGTCGATCCACACGTGGTGGGCCGAGTTGGTGACGCTGATCGAGTCGTCCGAGGCGCCGGTGAACCGCAGGTTGCGGATGATCACGTTGTTGCCGGGGCGGGTGGTCGAGCCGAGTTGCAGCCCGCCGCCGGTGATCTCGGCGGTGGAGCCGACCCCGATGATGGTCTTGTTCGCGACCACGGTGACCATGCTGCCGACCGAGATCCGGCCGGACACCGAGATGACGTACGGCTCCTTGCGGCCCACGTAGTCGGCGAGTGCGGCGGCCGTGGTCACGGTGACGGCCTGGCCGCCCGCGCCGCCGGTGGTGCCGTTCTGGCCCAGCGCGTCGACCCCGGCGAAGCCGTCGGCGACGTTGGTCGGCGCGACGTCCGCCGACGCCGTGCGCGGAACAGCGGCGGCGACCGCGGCGAGTGCCGTGCCGGCGAGCAGGCGACGGCGATTGATGGCGCTCATGCACACACCTCGCTAGCGCTCGGCGTGGCAAGAGCGCAGCGCGCTGTGTTGAATGATTGGCTCACAAGCTCGCTCATGCCTGTCCTCCTCAGATCCGGCCGACGCCGACACCGGCCGGCACGGTGCTCGGCAGGGTCGAGGGGTTGTCGGGGGTGTAGGCGTAGTAGGTGCGCGGTTCGACGACCGTCCCGAGGGTCTGCGGGGTACCGGAGTTGACGTAGATGTTGTTGCGCTGCACCACCCGACCGGGCCCGCTCTGGTCGTAGCCGGAGTAGATGGGGAACGGGACGTTTTCGAAGTAGTTCGCCTCGACCAGGACGCCCGCGTTCATCGTCGAGGCGACGCCGTAGAGGCGGTTGTTGCGGAAGTAGTTGTTGTAGACGTGGATCGGCTCGCCGAAGCGGACGCGCGGGTGCCGCTGTTCGGTGCCGTTGAAGTAGTTGTGGTGGAACGTGACGCGCAGCTTGCCGGTGTCCTGGCTCGCGTTGGAGTCGGAGTGGCCGAGCAGCGCGGTCTTGCTGTGGCTGTGGAAGTTGTTCCACGAGACGGTGATGAAGTCCGCGGCCCGGACGATGTCGATCAGCCCGTCCTGACCGCCGCTGAAGTCGCAGTGGTCGATCCAGATGTGGTGCGACGACTGCTGGACGCTGATCGCGTCGTCGTCCGCGCCGCTGAACTTCAGGTTGCGGATGATCACGTTCTGCCTGCGGTACATGTCCAGGCCTCCGCCGCGGATCTCCGCGCCGGGCAGGCCGATGACGGTCTTGTTCGAACGCAGGCCCTGCTTGCTGCTGAACTGCATCACCCCGTCGACCTGGATGACGTAGGGCTCGTTGCGGTCGCAGTAGTCCAGGAACGTCTCCGTGTCGCGCACGGTGACCACGGGTCCGCCTACGCCGCCGGTGGTGCCGTTCTGGCCCAGGGTGTTGGTGCCGGCGAATCCGTCGGCGGTCGCGAACGGCTCGGCCCACACGGGGTTGGTCCGGGCCGGGCTCGCGCCGGCCGGACGTGCCGTGACGGCGGCGGTGAGGGCTGTGGCGGCGGCGCCCGAGAGGAGGCTGCGCCTGCTGATGTCGCTCATCGTGGAATCTCCTCTAGATGCGACCGGTGCCCGCACCGGCGGGCACGATCGCGGGGACGTCGGTGGCCCGGTCGAGGGAGTAGGGGTAGTACGTGCGCGGCTCGACGACCGAGCCGCGGACCTCGATCTCGTGGTTGCAGTCCACGAGGATGTTGTCGCGCGAGACCATCCGGCCCAGGTCGCCGCTGAAGTCGACCCGGCCCGGGTTGTTCACGCTGAAGAAGTAGTTGCCCTCCAGCACCACGCCCGCGTTCATCGCGGAGGCGACGCCGTAGCTGTTGTCGCGGTAGTAGTTGTTGTAGACGTGCACCGACTCGCCGAACCGGACGCGGGGATTGCGCTGGTCGGAGCCGTCGAAGTAGTTGTGGTGGTAGGTGACCCGCAACCGGCCGATGTCCTGCGCGCCGTTGTCGTCGTCGTGACCGAGCAGCAGTGTCTTGTCGTGGTCGTGGAACCTGTTCCAAGAGACGGTGACGAAATCGGAACCGCGTTTGATGTCGACCGCGCCGTCGTCGCCGTTGGAGAAGTCGTTGTGGTCGATCCAGATGTGGTGGCTGAACATCTGCACGTTGATCAGATCGTCGGTGGCGCCGGTGAGCGCCAGATTCCGGATGATGATGTTGTGCACGGCGTTCGCCGGGGGAGTGGTGACGTTGTCGTTCACCGGCACGCCGATGTTCAGGCCGCCGCCGACCAGTCGGGCGTCGGTGCCCAGGCCGATGACGGTCTTGTCCGACGCCACGTTGTGCATGCCGTCGCTGGTGCCGGTCGGGAGCGTGATCGTGCCCCGGACCTGCACGACCAGTGGTTCCGGGCGGGCGATGTAGTCCAGGAACTGGGCGGTCGTGGTGGCGGTGACCACGGCGCCGCCCGCGCCGCCGGTGGTGCCGTTCTGACCGAGTGCGTTGACCGAGGCGAACCCGTCCGCGGTGGTCGCCGCCAGTGCCGGTGCGGCACCCGGTAATACGACCACGGTCGTGGCGAGCGCGGCGGCGGCCGCGACGACCTTCAACAGGGCGCGCCTGTTCCCGACAGGTGTGGACATGGGTATTTCCTCTCCCGTATGAGGGGTGAGTGCAGGGGTTATCGGGAAAGCGCCTTCTTATCGCACCGTAGCGCATGTTTCCGGCGTGTCAACGGCCGGTGCCGGCGCGGGTCCGATGTTCACATATGTGGCCATTCCATTTATCGTCCCGGTTCACATATGTGGCATTCCGGTGATTCGATTCCAGGCCGCGAGGAATGCGATCCGTGCTTATTCCGGCCGACCGGGAGGGCCGGTGACGTGCCTGTCGAACGCCGAAAGCGCCACCCGAGGGCGGCGCGCTTGGACGGCGTTCCGGAGGGTGCGCGCGGTCAGCGCATCGCGGACGCGGCCTCCGCGGCGATCAACGCGGACAACTCGTCGGGAGCGGAGAAGAACGGCGAGTGGACGGGCCGGGTTCGGCGGCGATCCGGAGTACAGCGCGTCCGCGGCGGCCAGGGTCAGCACGACCGCGCCGTCCTCGTGTACCTCGCGCGCCGCACCGAGCTCCGCCAGGTCGACGACGTCCACCGCGCGGGTCGCGGCCGGGGCGGTGCCTGCCTTGGTCATGATCGCTCCTGTGTGCACAGCGCGGGCGGGGGCGGCGGGGAGAGGAATACGGCGGCGGGCCGATCGGTCCACACCGATCGACCCGCCTCGCTACTCGCGACTACTGAACGGCGAAGGTGGCGTCGCCGCTGCCGACAATCGCGTCGTTGTCCTCGAAGCCGGCGCGCTTGTCGCACGGCGTGTAGTCGTCGTCCAGCCCGCTGACGTCCAGGCGGGTGTCGACCGCGGTGTCGTTGTCCGCGACGTCGGTGCCGCCGGTGTAGCAGCCACCGGCCATGATCGTCGGGCCGTCGTCCAAGCTGCCCGGGATGTTGGTGGCGTCTCCCGAGCCGAACCCGCCGACCGCCGAGTTGTCACCGCTGTTCTGCGTGGTCTTGTTGCCGTCGCCGACCACCGCGTTCTCGACGTCGCCGCCGGCGTTG
>NZ_MTQP01000053.1 GCF_001984175.1 Saccharothrix sp. ALI-22-I | reverse complement strand
GGGCTTTGTGTTTCCGTGTTTCGCTTGTGTTGAAAGCTTAGCTGGTTCGTTTTCGCGGTGTCAAATCGGCCGGTTTCGGCTTCTCGGCTCCGCGATGAACTCGCTTTGCATTCAATTTGTTCCACCGTACCAGAACCGAGGCAGCACGCTGTGCTGCTGATTCGCTTCTGGGGGCTTGTTCGCCGCGCTCCGTTCCGGTCTTTCTCCGGCCCGTTCCGCGCTGGCAGAGAGAAAGTTACACCCCGGCCCACGCGGAGACAAATCGGGGGGTCGGTTCCGCCATCTCCGCAGCTAGGCGTGGTGCGACCCCCTGGAACGGTGGATGCTGGACCGGTGCAGCTCTCCCCTCGGCTCGGCCGGTACGCGCTCAACGTCCTCGTGGTCGCGGCTTGCTACCACCTGGGCGCACGTCTCGGCCTGCTCCAAGCGTTGGTCAACGACCAGGTGACCCCGTTGTGGCCGCCGACCGGTGTCGCGGTGCTCGCGCTGGTGCTCGGCGGGCTCAGGTTGTGGCCGGGTATCGCACTAGGCGCGTTCACGGTCAACGCCACGATCACCGACGTCGGCGCGACGACCCTCATCAGCGCGGGCAACACCCTCGGCCCGGTGGCCGCCTACTTGTTACTCCGGTGGGTCGGCTTCCGGGTGGAGTTGGACCGCACGCGTGACGTGCTGGCCCTGGTGTTGCTGGGCGCGTTCGCGGGGATGGCGGTCAGCGCGACGATCGGCTCCGGCACGCTCCTGCTGACGGGCGTGGTCGACGGCTCCTTGTTCTGGTCGACGTGGTCGGTGTGGTGGACGGGTGACGCGCTGGGTGTGCTGGTGTTCGTGCCGCTCGGCCTGGCGTTCCGCTCGCTGCGCCTGCGTAATCACCCGGTGCGCCGGTGGTTGGAGGCCGCGGCGTTGTTGGCGAGCACGGCGGCGGTCATGGCGGTGGCCACGACCAACGACATCCGGTTGATGTACCTGGTGTTCCCGTTCCTCATCTGGGCGGCGTTGCGCTTCCAGCACCTCGGCACGGCGCCGTGCGCGTTGATCGCGACGACCCTGGCGGCGCGTGGCGCGGCGATGAGCACCGGCCCGTTCGCGGAGCTGGACCTGGTGGCGCGGATGGTGACGTTGCAGGCGTTCAACGCGACGGCGGTGGTGACGGCGTTGTTGCTGTCGGCGGCGATCGTGGAGCGCAACGCGGCGCGGGAGGCGATCGAGCGGACCGTGGCGCAGTTGGCGGACGTGGTGTCGCAGTACCAGCCGCTGCTGTTGAGCAACGTGCTGCCGCCCGAGCGTCCGGGGAAGCGCTAAGTGGACGTGGTGGTCGTCGGTGGCGGGCCGGCGGGACGGGCGTTGGCGCGGGCGTGTGCGGCGAGGGGTCTCGGGACGACGTTGGTCGATCCGAATCCGGCGCGGCCGTGGCGGGCGACCTACGCGGCGTGGGTGGACGAGTTGCCGGCCGACGCCCCGATCGCGGTGGCCACGTCGAAGGCCCGTGCGGTGACCACCGTCGAGCACGTCCTGGCGCGTGGGTACGCGGTGTTGGACAACGAGCGGTTGCGGCGACTTCCCGACGAGGTGCGGGTCGTCGCGGGTCGGGTGGTCGAGCGGACCGGTGTGACGGCGACGTTGGCCGACGGTCGGGTGTTGACCGGTCGGGTGGTCGACGCGTCCGGCGCGGTGGGTGGTCGGGCGGCGCAGACGGCGGTCGGCGTGGTGGTCCCGGCGGAGCGGGCGGCGCCGTTCGTCGGGGTGGACGAGGCGCTGATCATGGATTGGCGCAAGCCGCCAGCGGCGACGACGGGCGATCCGACGTTCCTATACGCGATCCCGGTGTCGGCGGACGAGGTGCTGTTGGAGGAGACGTCGTTGGCCCGCCGGCCGGGTCTGCCGCTGCCCGAGCTGCGGCTGCGGTTGCACGCGCGCCTGGCCGCGCACGGCATCCCGGTGCCGGAGGGCGAGGAACGGGTGCGCATCACGTTGGACGGGCGGGCGCGGGACGGCGCGTTCGGCGCGGCGGCCGGGTGGATCCACCCGGCGACGGGGTACAGCGTGGCGGTGGCGTTGCGGCGGGCGCCGGTGGTGGCGGACGCGATCGCGGGCGGACGACCGGTGAAGCGGTCGGCGGCCGAACGCACAGTACGCCGGTTGCGGTTGAGAGGTCTGGCGGCGTTGCTGGCGCTGCGCCCTGACCAGGTTCCGGAATTCTTCAACCAATTTTTCGATTTGTCCGGCAGTCTTCAACGTGACTACCTCGGCGGGCACGACGACCTGCGGGGGACCGCCCGCGCGATGCTCCGGCTGTTCGGTTCGGCGGGCTGGCCCATGCGTGCCCGGCTGGTATTCCCTGTGCATTCGGCCAAACTTTTGGAAACACCTGGTTAACGCTCTCGGCAAAAGAAGATCAACCAGGCAGGATTGGGACGTGCCCGCCTTGCTGGACGACGTTCGCTTCGCCTTCCAGCCGTTGTTCAACCTCCACACCGGAGGGGTCGTGGCGGTCGAAGCACTGGCCCGGCCGCACGACGGCACCGTGCAGGACCTGCTGCGGATGGCGTTCCGCACCGGGTACCTGGCCAACACCGACGTGGCCCTCGCGTGCCGCGCGGTCCGCCACGCGGCCGACCACGGGCTGGGCGTGCCGCTGCACGTGAACCTGCTCGCGATGACGATCGCGGACAAACCCGAGCTCATGGCCCCGCTGTACAGCGCGCTGCGCGACGCCGGCCGCACCCCGGCCGACCTGGTCGTGGAGGTCGGCACGCCGTACTCGCGCGCGCCGCGCCGGCTGCTGGTCAAGGGCATCGACCGGCTGCGCCGGGACGGGTTCCGGATCGCCCTGGACGGTGTGGGCGAGGGCGACTCGCCGTTGTCGCTGCTGGCCGAGGTGCGGCCGGAGATGGTCAAGCTGGATCGCGAGGTGGTGGTGGCGCTGCCCACCGACCTCGCCCGGTACGCGTTGGTCCAGGCGTTGCAGCACCTGTGCGAGCACATCGGTTCACTGGTCGTGGCGGAGGGTGTGGAGACCGAGGCGCAGCTGGCCGCGTTGCGCCGGCTCGGCGTGCGGCTCGCGCAGGGCAACCTGCTGGCGAGCGCGCAGCGGCGGCCCAAGGTGGACGCGACGATCGCGGCGGTGTTGAGCGAGGTCAACGACCCGGAGGCGGTCAGCAACACGATGACCGGGCCGTTGCGGCGCAAGTCCGGCCCGAAGGTCACCGACTTCCTGCACCCGGCGACCACGCTGCCCGACTCGGCGACGTCCGAGGAGGTGCGCGAGGTGCTGGCGAACCAGCCGACGGTCAGCGGCGTGGTGCTGGTGGACGACTCCGGCAAGCCGCAGTGGACGGTGGACCGCAACCGGTTCCTGCTGGCGGTGACCGGGCCGTTCGGGCACGCCCTGCACGCCAACCGGGAGGCGGCGCGGCTGGCGGACAAGCCGAAGCTGATCGGCGCGGAGTCCAGCGCGTTGGAGCTGCTGGACGTGGTGGCGCACGCCAACCGTGAGCGCACCAACGACGATCTGGTGGTCGTGGACGACGACGACCGGTGCCTGGGCGTGGTGCGGGTCGCGGACGTGGTGCGCGGTGTCGCGGAGATGAAGGTGGAGCAGGCGGCGGCGTTGAACCCGCTGACCCGGCTGCCGGGCAGCGACTCGATCGCGCGCGAGGTGGACCGGCGGATCCTGGGCGGCGAGCTGTTCGCGGTGGGCTGGCTGGACGTGGACGCGTTCAAGCGGGTGAACGACTCGGTGGGTTTCGCGGCCGGTGACGACCTGATCCGGGCGATCGGGCGGTCGTTGACCGACGGCGCGGCGGCGTACCCGGGGGTGCAGATCGGGCACGTCGGCGGTGACGACTTCCTGGTGGTCGCCGGGCTGAACGAGGTCGTGCCGTTCGCGGCCGGGGTGCTGGACGTGTCGTTCGAGGCGGAGGGTCGCGGGGTGACGTTGTCGCTGGCGACGTTGATCTGCGCGGCCGGGTCGGTGGGGTCGTACCGGGAGGTGTCCCGGCTGCTCGCGCCGTTGAAGGAGCACGCGAAGTCGTTGCGCGGGACCAGTTGGGTGCTGGGGCGGCCGGGGAGCGACCACGTGGACGTCCTGCGCGGCGGGCCGCACCTGGCGGTGGGCTAGGAAGTTCGAAGTTCACCGCAAGGATGCATGTGCGCTCCGATCAATTACTCATAGCATCAGGCTGACTACCCAGCGCAGGGAGGTCCCTGGTGAGCGAGGTCACCGCTTTACCGCTTCCGCGATTCGTCTCGGACCTGCCGCTCTCGGTGGGGGTCGAGGAGGAGTTCCTGCTCGTCGACGCCGACACCGGAGTGCTGGTGCCGTTGGCGGGCGCCGTGCTCGACGACTGGAGTTCCGGGTTGGATCTCCAGTCGGAGATGACCCGGTACCAGGTGGAGAGCGCCACGCCGGTGTGCCGGAGCATGGCCGAGGTGCATGAGCAGTTGCTCGCGGCGCGGCGTGCGCTGGCGGCGCTGGCGGGTGAGCACGGCGCGCGGATCGTGGCGTCCGGGACGCCGGTGCTCGGTGGTGTCCGGCCGCCGCCGTTGACCGACACCGACCGCTACCGGGCCATCGCCTCGGAGTACGGGTCGTTGGTCGACGGGCTGACCATCTGCGGGTGCCACGTGCACATCGGTATCCCGGACGAGGAGACGGGGGTGCTGATCAGCAACCACCTGCGGCAGTGGCTGCCGGTGCTGTTGGCGATCAGCGCGAACTCGCCGTTCTCGGAGGAGCGGGACACCGGGTACGCGAGTTGGCGCTACCTGGCGTGGAGCCCGTGGCCGTCGGCGGGCGCACCGCCGTGGTTCGAGTCGGCGCAGGACTACCACCGGACCACGGGGGTGCTGCGGTCGACCGGGGCGGCGTTGGACTCGGCGATGGTCTACTGGGACGTGCGGCTGTCGGCCAAGCACCCGACCGTGGAGCTGCGGGTGTGCGACGTGGCGGCGACCGTGGACGAGGCGGTGTTGCTGGCGGCTCTGGTGCGGGCGATCGCGGGGACGGCGCTGGCCGGGCGGCCCGCGCACCGGGTGCCGGATCTGGTGTTGCGGACGGCGTTGTGGCGGGCGGCGCGGGACGGGTTGGACGGCGCGGGGATCGAGCCGCACACCGGTCGGCTGGTGCCGGCGGTGGACATGGTGCGGTCGCTGGTCGACTGGACGCGTCCGGCGTTGCACGAGGCCGGGGACGAGGACCTGGTGGTCGACGGGATCGACCGGTTGCTGATGGACGGGACGGGGGCGGTGCGGCAGCGGCGGGCCTACAGGCGTCGCGGGTCGCTCGTGGACGTGGTGGAGATGCTGGCGGCGCAGACCTGAGGCTCCTGCGTCGAGGTGCTGGGAACGGCTTGCCGGCGCATGCTGGTCAGAGGCGAACAAGGAGGTTCGGCATGACCACCGCACGGGAGATCATGAAAACCGGTGTCCAGTGCATCCAGGAGAACCAGAGCATGCTCGACGCGGCGCGGATGATGCGGGATCTGGGCGTCGGCTCGCTACCGATCTGCGGCCAGGACGACAGGCTGCACGGCATCATCACCGACCGCGACATCGTGCTGCGCTGCGTGGCGGAGGGGCGGGACCCGGCTTCGATGCTGGCCACGGAGATGGCCGGGCACCTGCACTGGGTGGACGCGAACGACGATCTGTCGCACGTCCTGCGGACCATGGAGGAGAACCAGATCCGCCGGATTCCGGTGATCGAGAAGCACCGGCTGGTCGGGATGGTGTCGGAGGCGGACATCGCCCGGCACCTGGACGAAGGGCAGATCGCGGAGTTCGTGGAGCGCGTCTACGCCCGGTGACGCGGCCGTGGACGGTCACCGAGGGGCCGGAATTGTCGGACCCCACCGGTAAGATCAAAGCAGGGGTCCCCCGGCGGGGACCCCTGCGCGGCGTTCGGGGTGGAGCTGTCCGGGCTGTGAGGCCCGGGGGTGTCGGACGGTGGGGCGGTCAGACGGTGAAGCCGAGGGCGCGCAGCTGTTCGCGGCCGTCGTCGGTGATCTTCTCCGGGCCCCACGGGGGCATCCAGACCCAGTTGATGCGGAAGTCGTTGACGATCCCGCCACCGCCACCGCCGACCAGGGCGGACCTGGTCTGGTCCTCGATGACGTCGGTCAGCGGGCAGGCCGCGGACGTGAGGGTCATGTCGATCAGGGCGACGTTGTCCTCGTCCACCCGGATGTCGTACACCAGGCCCAGGTCCACGACGTTGATGCCCAACTCGGGGTCGACCACGTCGCGCATGGCCTCCTCGACGTCGTCCAGGGCGGCCACGTCGGCCTTCGGCGCGGGCGGTTCGGGCATGCCCTCGATGCCGCGCACCACGTCTTCTTCGGCGGTCATGCCTTTGCTCCCTCGCTGCGTGCCACCGCGTCCTTGAACGCCATCCAGCCCAGCAGCGCGCACTTCACGCGCGCCGGGTACTTCGCCACGCCCGCGAACGCGATGCCGTCCTCCAGGACGTCCTCGTCCGGTTCGACCTGGCCGCGGCCCTGCATGAGCTCCACGAACGCGTCCATCTTCTTGAACGCCTCGCCGATCGGCCGGCCCACCACCAGGTCGGTGAGCACCGACGTGGAGGCCTGGCTGATCGAACAGCCCTGGCCGTCGTACGACACGTCGCGCACGGTCTCGCCGTCGAGGCTGACCCGCAGCGTCACCTCGTCGCCGCAGGTCGGGTTGATCTGGTGCGACTCGGCGTCGAACGGGTCGCGCAGGCCGCGGCCGTGCGGGTTCTTGTAGTGGTCCAGGATGATCTCCTGGTACATCTGCTGCAGCTGCATCAGGACACCCCGAAGAAGTTCTGCGCCTCGCGGACGGCGTCGACCAGCGCGTCCACCTCGGCCGGTGTGTTGTACAGGTAGAAGCTGGCCCGCACGGTGGCGGCGGCGTCCATCCGCCGGTGCAGGGGCCACGCGCAGTGGTGTCCGACGCGCACCGCGACGCCCAGGCTGTCGAGCACCTGGCCGGCGTCGTGCGCGTGGATGCCGTCGACGACGAACGACACCGCGCCGCCGCGGTCCACGACCTCCAGTGGTCCGACGATCCGCACGCCCGGGATCTCGGCGAGGCCGCGCAGCGCCGCCTCGGTGAGCGCGTGCTCGTGCGCGGCGATCCGGTCCATGCCGATGGCGTTGAGGTAGTCCACCGCCGCGCCCAGCGCCACGGCCTGCGACGTCATGGGCACGCCCGCCTCGAACCGCGCGGGCGGCGGGGCGAAGGTGGACTTCGCCATCTGGACCATCTCGATCATCGAACCGCCGGTGAGGAACGGCGGCAGGGTCTCCAGCAGCTCGCGGCGGCCGTAGAGGACGCCGATACCGGACGGGCCGAGCATCTTGTGGCCGCTGAACACCGCGAAGTCCACGCCGAGGGCGTGCAAGTCGACCGGGCCGTGCGGCACGGACTGGCAGGCGTCGAGCACGGTGAGCGCACCGACCGCGCGCGCCGCGTCGGCCAGCGACCGCACCGGGTTGACGGTGCCGAGCACGTTGGACTGGTGGGTGAACGCGACGACCTTGGTGCGGGCGTTGACCAGCTCGTCCAGGTTCGACAGGTCGAGCCTGCCCTCGTCGGTGACGCCGAACCAGCGCAGCGTGGCGCCCGTGCGGGCGGCCAGCTGCTGCCACGGCACGAGGTTGGCGTGGTGCTCCATCTCGGTGACGACGATCTCGTCACCGGGACCGATGCGGAACCGCTCGGCCTCGGGGCCGGAGGTGGACGCGTTGCCCATCGCGTAGGCGACGAGGTTGACGCCCTCGGTCGCGTTCTTGGTGAACACGATCTCGCCGTAGTCCACGCCTACGAAGTCGGCGATCTTCTGCCGGGCGCCTTCGTAGGCGTCGGTGGCCTCTTCGGCCAGCTGGTGCGCGCCCCGGTGCACGGCGGCGTTGGCGGTCTCCAGGAAGGCGCGCTCGGCGTCGAGGACCTGCCTCGGGCGTTGCGAGGTGGCGCCGGAGTCCAGGTAGACCAGCCGCTTGCCCTCCCGCACGGTGCGGCCCAGGATCGGGAAGTCCGCCCGGACGGTAGCGACGTCCAGTGGAGTAGCGGTGGTGGTCACTGCCCCGACGCCTCCTCTCGATACGAGTTCACGAACGACTACAACGTCAGCCGATGCTGGCGGCTTCCTGCTTCCCGATGTACTTCACGTAACCCTCGGCTTCGAGCTTGTCGGCCAGCTCCGGGCCGCCGGACTCGGCGATGCGGCCGTTGGCGAACACGTGCACGAAGTCGGGCGAGATGTACTTGAGGATCCGGGTGTAGTGCGTGATCAGCATGACGCCGACGTCACCGGACTGCTTGTACCGGTTCACGCCCTCGGAGACGACGCGCAGCGCGTCGACGTCCAGGCCGGAGTCGGTCTCGTCCAGGATCGCGATCTTCGGCTTGAGCAGCCCGAGCTGGAGGATCTCGTGGCGCTTCTTCTCGCCGCCGGAGAAGCCCTCGTTGACCGAGCGCTCGGCGAAGGCCGGGTCGATGTCCAGGTCGGACATCGCCTCCTTGACCTCCTTGACCCAGTGGCGCAGCTTCGGCGCCTCGCCGCGCACGGCGGTGGCGGCGGTGCGCAGGAAGTTCGACATCGAGACGCCGGGCACCTCGACCGGGTACTGCATGGCGAGGAAGAGGCCCGCGCGGGCGCGCTCGTCCACGGTCATGTCCAGCACGTTCTCGCCGTCCAGCAGCACGCTGCCGGAGGTGATCTCGTACTTGGGGTGCCCGGCGATGGCGTAGGACAAGGTGGACTTGCCCGAGCCGTTGGGGCCCATGATGGCGTGGGTCTCGCCTGCGTTGATGGTCAGGTCGACGCCCTTGAGGATCTCCTTGGAGCCCTCGTCGGTGTTGACCGAGACGTGCAGGTCCTTGATCTCCAGAGTGGCCATTGGTGCTTCGTTCTCCTGGTGTGACGAGCGAAAGTCAGTTCTTGGTGGTGGTGACGTCCACGTAGACGTCACCGGCGCGGAGTTCGACGGCGAACACGTCGACCGGCTCGGTGGCGGGCGGCGAGGACGGGCGGCCGGTGCGCAGGTCGAAGCACGACCCGTGCAGCCAGCACTCCACGCCCTTGCGCGTGACCTCGCCCTCGCTGAGCGCGACCTCGGCGTGCGTGCACAGGTCGCGCAGCGCGTGCACGGTGTCGCCGTCGCGGACGAGCACGATCGGGGTGTACCCGTCGCCGACCTCGAACGCCGCGGGCTTGCGGTCGTCGAGGTCGGTCAGCGAGCACACCTTGATCACACGCCCACCGCTTCGAGCTCCGCCTCGATGGCCGCTTCCAGGCGCTCGCGCACCTCGGGGACGGCGATCTTGAGCAGGATCTCGTGGAAGAACCCGCGCACGACCAGCCGGCGTGCCTGGTCCTCGGGGATGCCGCGGGCCTGGAGGTAGAACAGCTGCTCGTCGTCGAACCGGCCGGTGGCGCTGGCGTGGCCCGCGCCCTCGATCTCGCCGGTCTCGATCTCCAGGTTGGGCACCGAGTCGGCGCGCGCGCCGTCGGTGAGCACCAGGTTGCGGTTGAGTTCGAACGTCTCGGTGCCTTCGGCGGCGGCGCGGATGAGCACGTCGCCGATCCACACGGTGTGCGCGCCCTCGCCCTGCAGCGCGCCCTTGTAGACCACGTTGCTGCGGCAGTTGGACACCGCGTGGTCGATGAAGGTGCGGTGCTCCAGGTGCTGGCCGGCGTCGGCGAAGTACAGGCCGAGCAGTTCGGCGTCGCCGCCGCGCCCGCCGTAGCTGACCACGGGGGTGAGCCGGACGACGTCGCCGCCCAGGGTGATGACGGTGTGCTTGAAGTTGGCGTCGCGGCCGAGCTTGGCGTGGTGCGACGAGACGTGCACCGCGTCGTCGGCCCAGTCCTGGATGGCGACGACGGTGAGGTGCGCGCCATCGCCGACGACGAACTCCACGTTGTCTGCGTAGGCGCCGGAGCCGCGGTGGTCGATGACGACGACGGCCTCGGCGAACGGCTTGGCGTGCACGTGGAGGTGGCCGTAGGCGACCTTGCCCTCGCCCGCGCCGGTCACGGTGATCGTGGTCGGCTCGGACTTGGCGTCACCGGGGAGGGTGACGACGGTGGCCTCGGTGAACGCCGACCACGCCTGGGCGGCGACGCGGTCACCGGGGGTGCCCGCGACGCCCAGCCGCTCGTCGCCGCGGGCGACGGTCTCGACCGTGACGCCCTCGGCGGCGGTGACCTCGACGTTCGCCGTGCCGGTGGCCTCGGCGCCGTTGTGCAGGTTCGCCAGGCGCTTCATGGGGGTGAAGCGCCAGATCTCCTCGCGACCGCCCGGGACCTCGAACGCGTTCACGTCGAAGGACGTGAAGTGGTCCGCGCGCGAGGAGATCGGAGCACCGGCACCGTGCGAGTGGGCCGTCAGGCCGTGTTGCTGCTGTTCGGTGGTGACGGCCATGTCAGCCGACGGCCCCTTCCATCTGAAGCTCGATCAGGCGGTTCAACTCCAGCGCGTACTCCATGGGCAGCTCGCGCGCGATGGGCTCGACGAACCCGCGCACGATCATGGCCATGGCCTCGTCCTCGTTGAGACCGCGCGACATCAGGTAGAACAGCTGGTCCTCGGAGACCTTCGAGACCGTGGCCTCGTGGCCCATCGACACGTCGTCCTCGCGGACGTCGACGTACGGGTAGGTGTCCGAGCGGCTGATGTTGTCCACCAGCAGCGCGTCGCACTTGACCGTGGACTTCGAGTGGTGCGCCCGCTTGTTGACCTGCACGAGGCCGCGGTAGGAGGTGCGGCCGCCGCCGCGCGCCACCGACTTCGACACGATCGTGGAGGACGTGTGCGGCGCCATGTGGACCATCTTCGCGCCCGCGTCCTGGTGCTGGCCCTCGCCCGCGAACGCGATCGAGAGGACCTCGCCCTTGGCGTGCTCGCCCATCAGGAACACGGCCGGGTACTTCATGGTGACTTTGGAGCCGATGTTGCCGTCGATCCACTCCATGGTCGCGCCCGCTTCGGCCTTGGCGCGCTTGGTGACCAGGTTGTAGACGTTGTTCGACCAGTTCTGGATGGTCGTGTAGCGGCAGCGACCACCCTTCTTGACGATGATCTCCACGACGGCGGAGTGCAGCGAGTCCGACGAGTAGATCGGCGCGGTGCAGCCCTCGACGTAGTGCACGTAGGCGCCCTCGTCGACGATGATCAGCGTGCGCTCGAACTGGCCCATGTTCTCGGTGTTGATCCGGAAGTAGGCCTGCAGCGGGATGTCGACGTGGACACCCTTCGGCACGTAGATGAACGAGCCGCCCGACCACACCGCGGAGTTCAGCGCGGAGAACTTGTTGTCACCCGAGGGGATGACGGAGCCGAAGTACTCCTTGAACAGCTCCGGGTGCTCCTTGAGCGCGGTGTCGGTGTCGAGGAAGATGACGCCCTGCTCCTCAAGGTCCTCACGGATCTTGTGGTAGACGACCTCGGACTCGTACTGGGCCGCGACACCGGAGACCAGGCGCTGCTTCTCCGCCTCCGGGATGCCCAGGCGGTCGTAGGTGTTCTTGATCTCGTCGGGCAGGTCGTCCCAGGTCGCCGCCTGCTTCTCGGTCGACCGGACGAAGTACTTGATGTTGTCGAAGTCGATGCCCGACAGGTCGGAACCCCAGGTCGGCATCGGCTTGCGGTCGAACAGGCGCAGAGCCTTCAGCCGGAAGTCCAGCATCCACTCCGGCTCGTTCTTCTTGGTCGAGATGTCCCGAACGACGTCCTCGTTCAGGCCCCGGCGAGCGCTCGCGCCTGCCACGTCCGAGTCGGACCAGCCGAACTCGTAGTTGCCGATGCTCGCCAGGGTCTCTTCCTGGGTGAGCGGGGCTGTGGTGGTGCGCTGCTCGGCAGCGGCAGTCATGCGGGCTCCCCTCCATCTGGGATCCGGGGTGTGTTCGGGATGTGCGTCGTGCACACGGCATCGCCGCGGGCGATGGTGGCCAGGCGCTGGACGTGCGTGCCGAGCAGGGCGGCGAACGCCGCCGTCTCGGTCTCGCACAACTGCGGGAACTCGGCCGCGACGTGGGCCACCGGGCACAGGTGCTGGCAGAGCTGCTCGCCGGCGCCCACGTGGCGCGTCGAGGCAGCGTAACCCTCCCTGGTCAACGCCACGGCGAGGGCCTTGGCCCGCTCCGCGGCGTCCGGCTGGGCCACGATGGCCGCGCGGTGCTGGTCGACGAGTGCGGACACCCGGCGTTCGGCGAAGGTTCGTACCGCCTCCTCCCCGCCCTGTTCGGCGAGGAACCGCAACGCGGCCACGGCGAGGTCGTCGTAGGCGTGCCCGAAGCGGGACCGCCCCTGCTCGGTCAGCAGGAAGAGCTTGGCCGGGCGCCCCCGACCGCGCTGCCCCTGTCGGGGCGCCTCCCTGCCGATCGCCTCACCATCGGCCACCAGCGCGTCGATGTGCCGGCGCACCGCCGTGGGACTGAGGCCCAGTTGCTCCGCGACCGAGGCCGCGGCGACCGGACCCTGCTCCAACAGCAGCCGTGCGACGGCGTGCCGGGTGCGCCCGTCGTGCCCGGACGGCACGGCGGTCGACTCGATCCCGGCGTTTTTCACAACACCAGTGTTGCGTATTTCCTCGCCGGTCGCAAAGATCGGCCCGTGTCGGGTGACCCGAGTCACGCGCCCAGGCCGGTCGCTACCCTGCGGACGTGACGGCGGGCGGAATGGTGATGGCGAACCGGAGTGAGATCGGCGAGGCAGCACCTCTCGACGCCCCGGAGACGCGACAGCTCGACGTCATCCGCCGCTGGGGCACCGTGGGGGCGCTGCTGCTGGCCGTGGGCTCGCTCGGCTCGGGCGCCGCGCCCGTGTTCAGCCCCCTGCCGGGCACGCCGCTGCTGGGCTTGTTCGTGCGGATGCCCAGCGCGTCCATGGGCGTGGCCTGGACCGGCATCTTCCTGATCGTGTCGGCGTGGCTGTGGCTGGGCCGGTTCGCCCGGCCGGGGCGTCCCCGGCTGATGTCGCGCAGCCAGCTCGACCGCACGCTGCTGATGTGGATCACGCCGCTGGTGTTCGTGCTGCCCATGTTCAGCCGGGACGTCTACAGCTACCTGGCGCAGTCGCAGATCGCGGCCAACGGGCAGGACCCGTACGAGATGGGTCCGGCCACCGCGCTGGGCGTCGAGAACGACCTGACGAAGAACGTGCCGAACATATGGCGTGAGACGCCGGCGCCCTACGGGCCGCTGTTCCTGGCCGCCGGGCGGGTCATCTCGATGGTGACCGGCGACAGCGTGCTGCCGGGCATCTTCCTGCACCGCCTGCTGGTGCTGGTGGGGCTGGCGATGATCGTGTGGGCGCTGCCCCGGCTGGCGCGGCGCTTCGGCGTGCCGCCGGTGAGCGCGCTGTGGCTGGGCGCGGCGAACCCGCTGGTGCTGTTCCACCTGGTCGTGGGCGTGCACAACGAAGGCCTGGCGATCGGCCTGATGCTGGTGGGGCTGGAGTTGGCGTTGCGCAAGATGCCGATCCAGCCGGGCACGCCGATGACGCGCGAAGAGCTGCTGTGGATCGTGCTCGGCGCGACCATGATCACATTGGGTGCGGCGGTGAAGATCCCGGCCGCGCTGGCGCTGGGGTTCCTGGGCGTGATGATCGCGCGGCGGTGGGGTGGGCGGTTCTCCGACCTGATCCGGGCGGCGCTGCTGCTGCTGGTCATCTCCGGGGTGGTGATGGTCGGCACGTGCGTCGGCACCGGGCTCGGGTTCGGCTGGGTGGAGACGCTCAACGTGGCCGGCACGGTGAAGAGCTGGATGTCGCCGCCCACCGCGCTGGGGTTCATGGGCGGCGGGCTGGGGCTGGTGCTCGGGCTCGGCAACCACACCGAGTCGATGATCGCGCTGATGCGGATCGTCACGCAGGCGGTGTCGGTGGTGATCGCGGCGACGCTGCTGTGGAAGGCGTTCCAGGGGCGGATCAAGGCGGTCAACGGGCTGGGCGCGGGCCTGGGCGCGGTGCTGGTGCTGGGGCCGGTGCTCCAGCCGTGGTACGTGCTGTGGGCGGCGTTGCCGCTGGCCACGGCCGTGCTGGCGCGCCGGTTCCGGGTGTTCGCGACGACCGCGAGTGCGGTGATCGCGGTGATCCTGCCGCCGACCGGTTCGGCGTTCGACGGCCGCGCCTACATCGTGCCGCAGGCGGTGACCGGCGCGGTGATCGCGTTCGCGGTGTGCCTGTTCGTCGCCCGCAAACAGGTCATCCCCCTGATCAAACGCGACCCGGTGCCCGGCTCCGCGTAGTCCGATCGGGGTGTAACCCGCTGACCCGGCCGGACGAGACAACGGTATTGGGAAGATCGGGGCGCAATCCGGGGAGGGAGTGCGTGATGGTCGACGTGCCGCAGGAGCAGATCAGGTTCGCGGTCGTGCTCAACGGGGGTGTGAGCCTCGCCGTCTGGATGGGCGGGGTGGTGCTCGAACTCGATCGGCTGACCAGGGGTGACGGGCCGTACGCCGACCTGTTGGACATGGTCGGCAGCACGGCCCGCGCCGACGTCATCACCGGCACGTCGGCGGGCGGCATCAACGGCGCCGCGTTGGCGTTGTCGCAGGTCAACGCGAACGCCCGGCTCGAACGGCTGCGTGACCTGTGGGCCGAGCAGGGGCGGATGGAACAGCTGCTGCGCACACCGTTCCGGGGGCAGCCGGTGTCGCTGCTCAAGGGCGACGAGTTCTTCCTGCCCCGGCTCCGGGAGGCGTTGGAGCGGCTGACCACGGACTTCGAGCCCACCCCGCAGGACGACCGGCCGGTGGACCTGCGGATCACCACCACGCTGCTCGCGGGCGTGCCGACGGTCACCCACGACGACCTCGGCCAGACCATGGTGCAGGCCTCCCACCAGGGCAGCTTCTCGTTCCGCCGCGACCCCGGCGGCCGGGACGACTTCACCGCGGACAAGTTGCCGACGCTGGTCGGCCGGATGGCGCTGGCCGCCCGCTCGTCGGCCTCGTTCCCGTTCGCGTTCGAGCCCTCGTTCATCCCGGTCGCCCCCGGCGCGCCCGACGGCGACAAGCCGAACATGGCCGAGGTCGCGTCCTGGGCCAACGGCACCGACAACCGGTCCCGCTACGCGGTCGACGGCGGCGTCCTGGTCAACACGCCCACCAAGGAGGCGCTGGAGGCCATCGACCGGATGCCCGCCGAGGGCCCGGTGCGGCGGGTGATGCTGCTGGTGTTCCCGCACGCCCCCGAGGCGGTCGTGGAGCCGGTGGCCCCGGTGGACGGCGCGCTGCCCAGCACCATCGCCACCGGCGGCAAGCTGCTCGGCGCGTTGACCAGCCAGAGCGGCCGCACCTACGTCGAGCGCATCGAGGAGCACAACCGCAACGCCGCGTCCCGGCGCGGCGGGCGCAACGCCCTGCTGGACCGGCTGGCCTCGGGCGGCTCGGTCACCGGGAAGCTGTACGCGTTAGCCGCCACCCTGCACGACCACTACGAGGACGTGCGCATCCGGCACGCCGCCCGCGACGTCACGACCCGCCAGTTCGAGGTGCCGGGCGCGAACACCGCCGGCTGGACGTTCGAACGGGTGCGTGCGGCGGCGGAGGCGGCACAGCGGGAGTACCGCGCGGAGCGCGGCAAGGTGCCGTACGTGCCGACGCAGCCGCAGCCGGCCGCGTTGCCCGACCACGGCTGGCCGTGGGGCATCACGATGGCCGAACGGCTCGCGTCCGCCGCGATGGACTTGCTCAAACGCCTGGTGTGGGTGATGCCGGACGCCCAGCGGCTGGCGTTGGCCCGGACGAACCTGTTCGACGTGCGGTCGAAGCTGCGGGCCGCCCGGATCGAGCTGGACGGGCACTGGACCACCAGCGAACCGGAGGCGCTGGACCAGGCGTACTGGGAAAAGCGGGTCCGCCGGTTCGCCACGAAGATGCTGGACGAACCCGACGGCGTCGGGCAGCGGGTGCGGGAGCAGGTGGAGCGGATCGCGGGCGTCCTCGGCGACGCGCACGACATCCTCGACCAGCTGGACGACGACCAACTGCGGGCGGGCGCGCTGCGGTCGTGGCACGAGCTGCTGACCGAGCCGCGCACCGACGCCGAAGCCGAGGTCGGGCTGGTGGCGGGCGACCTGTGGCTGTCGCGGGCGCTGGCGCTGGAGGTCGCGACCACGTGCCTGGCCGACGACAGCCGCGGCGGCCTGGACCAGGCCGTGGAACTGGTGCAGATCAGCCTCCAGACGCGCAACGCGTTCGCCGACTACAGCCTGACCGCCGAGGACAAGGCGGGCGGCGCGTCGTTGAGCCGGTTCTCCGGGTTCCTCAAGCGGTCCTGGCGGGTCAACGACTGGATCTGGGGTCGGCTCGACGGCGCCACCATGCTGTGCAAGGTGGTGTTCGACCCGAAGCGGCTGCTGCGCGTGGACCGGATGACCGGTGACGGCGGCGACCCGGTCGAGCGGGCCGGGCGCAAGGTGGACTCGCTCGTCGTGGAGTTGTTCGGCGACGGGCTGCCGGACGAGCTGAAGCCGTACGTGAAGCGGGCGAAGGCCGAGCTGGCGAAGGTGTACGCGGAGCCGGACGGCGACCACCCGCCGACGTGCGCGGCGCTGGCGGAGCTGGCCGCGTGGGCGCTGCACACCCGGATCATCTGCGAGGAGCTGCCGGCTTTGCGGGCCGCGATCCTGGCCGACCGGCACGAGGGCGCGGACCGGCGGTCGCGCGGCGAGCTGTTCCTGGAGGAACAGGCCGCGCTGCTGGCCCGGCTGCCCGCGCGCACGGACGCGGAGCGGGTCGAGGTGGGCATGCGGGGGTTGAGCGCGTTCGACCGGGCCGGGATCGGGCGTGAGCCGCTGGTGCAGGAGGCGAGCAGCGACCAGGTGATCCGGACGGCGGCGACCGCGGCGGCGGTGGCGATCACCGTGGCGGACAGCGACAACTCCGGGCTGGGCACGGCGAAACCGCTGACCAGGACGTTGCGCGGGGCGGCGCTGCTGCCGTACTGGACGATCACCGGGTTGACCAGGGGCGGCCGGTTGGCGCAGTTCCTGGGACTGCTGGGGTTCGCGCTGGGCGGGGCTTTGCTGGTGCTGGCGCTGTTCGACCTGCTGCCGCCGTGGGCGGTCGGGCCGTCGGCGGCGTTCGGCGGGGGCACGTTGCTGGCGGCGTTCGGCTACGCGGCGCTGCGGTCCGGGACGTTGCTGCACGGGCTGGTGCTGCTGTCACCGGTGATCCCGCTGGTGACGGTGGCGATCGACCGGACCCGCAACGCGCTGGCGTCGGGGCAGACCGGTGAGCAGGCCGTGACCGGGATGGTGGCGGTCGGCGGGGTGCTGCTGGTCGTGGTGGGGTTGCTGATCATCGGCAGCCTGCCCGCGCCGGTGGGCACGCCGCTGGCCGCGCTGGGCAAGATCCGGCTCAAGCCGCGTCTGGTGGTGCGGGTGCTGGTGGCGGCGGCGATCGTGGCCGGCGTGTGGGCCGTGGTGCGGTACCGGCTCTACGACCTGGACCCGGCGCTGGTGGTCGTGGGCACTGTCGTGGCGATCGTGTTCGGCGCGGGCGCGTCGTACGTGCTGGGCAGTTCGCTGCGGCGGCGGCGGCAGGTGGACGGGGTGTGGGACACCGAGGCCGCCGAGCCACCCGCGTCCGCGACCGCCGGGTGGGCCGCCGTGTACGGGTCGGTGCTGCTGATCGTCGCCGCGGTGGTGCAGGTGCTCGGGTTGCGGTTCACCGGGTGGGAGGCGGTGCTGGGCACGGCGCTCGCGTTCGGCCTGGTGCTGCTGCTGGTGACCACGTGGTGGGTGCCGTTGCGGGCGCGGCGGACCATCGCGACCTCGCTGGTCGAACAGATGTCCATTGTGGACTTCGAGCCGGCGGACGTGGCCGACGCGCTGCTGAAACGCCTGGAGGGCCACGGAATGCTGTTCAAGTTCCTCACCGAACTGGACGACTCCGGCAGCCCTCGCCTGAGCCCCACCGGCCTCCGCGTCGCCCAACGCGCCGCCCACCGCTCCGAAACCGGCGAGGACATCGACTAACCCGCGTGTCCAACACTCAGAACAGGCGTGTCCAACACCCAGAACGGCCGTGTCCAACGTTCAGAACAGGCGAGTTCTACGTTCAGAACGCCCGAACACCGGGCTCGGACGTTCTGAGTGTTCAACTCGGGTGTTCTGAACGTTGGACACGCGCGACGCGAACGTTGGACACGGGTGTTCGGAACGTTGGACACGCGCGTTCTAGAGGTTGGACACGCGCGGATGTCGACTGACGGGCGGGGTCAGCGGCCACGGTCGAGGAGTCGGGCGAGCGGCTCGCGGAGGTCGGCGGGGTGCAGGTTCAACCGGTCGAACTCGTCGGCTGACGCCCACATCAGCTCGAAGCTGTTGTCCGGACCGTGGGCCTCGGCTTCCGCCCCGGACAGGACCGGGGTGCCGGTGACGGCGGTCATCAGGAAGTAGGAGGCCGGTCGGCCGTTGTGCCGGCCGGTCCACAACAGCCGGTCGATCCGCGCTTCGAGCGTCGTCTCCTCGGTCAGCTCGCGCAGCGCCGCCGTCTCGGGGGTCTCGCCCTCCTCGACGTGACCGCCGGGCAGGACCGCGTAGTGGTGCCCGGGGCACCGAGGGCCCGACCGGCCGCCGTTCTCGCACATGGCGCACGCGTCGGCGGAGTCCCGCCGGAGGAAGCGCTTGATGACCAGTGCCCGGGGTCCGTCGACGACCACGGCCACGGCTCGGGGAATCGGCACGACCCGATCATGGCACCGCACTGCCGGCTCCCCCGTACGAGAACCGGCAGTGCGGGAGTCGGCCGAGCGGACGTCAGGCGGCCAGGGCGGCGGGGCGGACGGTCGGGAGGCCGATGGCGCGGGCGTAGAGGGACTCGAACGTGTCCAGGGTGGTGTCGATGGCGTGGGCGGCGATCAGTTCGCTGCTCGCGGCGCCCATGCGGGCGGTGACGGTGGGGTCGGCGGTTACGGCGTGGAGGCGGTCGGCCAGGCCCCGGACGTCGCCCGGTGTGAACAGCCAGCCGTTGCGGCCCGGCTTGCACAGGTGCGGCAGGGCCATCGCGTCCGCGGCCACGACGGGCTTGCCGGCGGCCATTGCCTCCATGGTGGCCAGGCTCTGCAGCTCGGCGACGCCCGGCATGCAGAACAGGTCGGCGCTCGCGTAGGCGTCCAGCAGCTCCTCCTCGCCGACGAACCCGCGGAACCTGACCCGGTCGGTGATGCCCAGGTCACGGGCCAGCAGCTCCCACTCCGAACGGCACGACCCGTCGCCGACGATCTCCGCGTGCAGCCGCGGCACGAGGGCCAGCGCGCGCAGCAGCTCGTCCACCCGCTTCTCCTCGTCCAACCGCCCCACGAACAGCACGGTCGGCGCGTCGGTGTGCCGCACGGGCGTCCGCAGCCGGTACCGGTCGATGTCGATACCGCACGACACCGGCACCGCACGCGGCGGGAAACCATTGTCGTGCAACAGCTCCACGGCACGCGGGGTCGGCGCGGTGACGACATCGGCCAGCCCGTACACCCGGCCCAGATCCCGGTACGCCCACCGCGACGCCATGCCCTGCAACCACGCCGGGACGTGGGCGTGGCCGAACAGGTTCTCCGGCATGAAGTGGTTCGTCGCCACCGTCGGGATGCCCAGCGCCGCCGCCTGCCGCAGCACGTACCGGCCGACCACGAAGTGCGCCTGGACGTGCACCAGGTCCGGCTTCAACTCGTCCAGCAGCACGCCCACGTCCTTGCGGACCTCCCACGGCAGCCCGAAGCGGAACCCGCCGTAGAACGGCGTGCGGTGCGAACGCAGCCGGTGCACGGTGATGCCGTCGACGCGCTCGGTGCGGGCCTGGCCGACCGGGTCCGGGCAGATCACGTGCACGTCGTGGCCGCGGCCCGCGAGGCCGGTGGCCAGGCGGTGGGCGAAGCGGGCCGCGCCGTTGACGTCCGGGGGAAACGTCTCCGCGGCGATCACGATCCGCATGGCGCGTCCGTTGGTCACTGTCGTCTCCGATCGTGTGGGAACTGCGGGAAGGGTTCGAGTACGGGCCAGTGCGACGACACCGCCGATGGCGACTGCGGCGCACACGAGTTCGGCCGCGGCGATCGCGCCGCTGGTCCGGGTCGCCTCCCCGAGCAGCCCCGCGCCGATGCCGACGGCGACGAGCGGGTCCACCACGGTGAGGCAGGCGACCGCCAGGTGCGGCGGTCCACTGGCGTAGGCGTGCTGGATGAACCAGCCGCCGACGAGCAGGGCGACGACGATGCCCGCCGCCGAGAACGCGGTCGTCCACGCCAGGCCGCCCTGCTGGACGTCCTGGGACACCGACCGCATGAGCACGGAGACGAAGCCGTAGGCGACACCGCCCGCCGCGCCGAAACCGAGGGCGCGCACCGCCGGGCGCGTCGCCAGCACCGCGACCAGGCCGGGCACGGCGATCAGGCCGAGCGCCACCAGCGCGGCCTTCAGCTCCGCCTCCGGCACCACCGCCGTGGACGTGGCGCTGCCCGCGGCCAGGAGCACGAAAGCACCCACGCCGAACGTGGTCCACGCGACCGCGGGCAGCTCACGCCGGCGACCGTCCAGCACGGCCGTGATGCCGATGGCGACCACGCCGACCGGCTGCACCACGCTCAACGGCGCCATCCCCAACGCCGCCGCGTGCACACCGGCGCCGAGGACGAGCAGCACCAGGCCCAGCAGCCACCGCGGCCTGCGCAGCAACTCCAGCACCCGCAACGCGCCGTCGCTCGCCCGCACGGCGTCGTGCTGCAAACGTGCGGCGAAGGCGAAGAACACGGCACCGAGGACCGCGAGCAGGACAGCGAGCCACGTCATGACGACACCTCACGGCGCAGGACGGCGGCGGCCAACGCGAACAGCACGCAGTACAGCAGCGCGAACAGCACCCGCTCGAAAAGCCCGAGCACGACCGCGCCACCGCCCGGGTACACCACCGCGGCGTGGCTCAGCATGAATGCCACCGAGGTGATACCCGCGGCGACGGAAAAACGGCGCACAGTGGTACTGCGGATGAACGTCCGGGAAATCAGCCATCCGGCCAAAGGCAGACTCGCGAACATCACCGCGCCCGCGTACCGGTGCACCGCGCCCGAGAACGACGTCGGTGCGCCGACCGGATCGGTGGGGAACACCGCGACCACCGCCAGCCCCGCCGACCACAGCCCCATCAGCACCGCGACCGGCCCCCGCCTGGGCAGACCCGACCGGATCAGGGACACCAGCAGCCCGACCGAGGCCGCCGCCAGGGACAGCGCGGTGACGGCGAGCAGCCCGCTGCCGTTGTCCACGAAGATGTAATCGCTGATCGTGTGGGTGATCGGACTAAGCTCGCCGACCGACGCCACGTGCAGGTAAACAATCGGGAACAGCGACAGGACAAGGCCTACAACAGCCGGCGGCAACACCGCCGCCCGACTTTTCCCCCGGATCTCCGCCACAAGGAAAATCCTGGCGCGGGAATGGGCCGAAAGATATCCGGAAAACCCCCGAGGAAACCCTGAAGCCACCCCGAGAACCCCGGTGGGGCTGACCCCACCACCGGGGCGGGCGGCGCCACGCCCTAGGCTTCCGCGTCGTGAGCCCGCACCCCCAGCACCCTGCCGTGGAAGTGTCGGGGCTGGTCAAGCGCTACGGCTCCACCGTAGCGGTGAACGGACTCGACCTCACCGTGGAAACCGGCACGGTCCTGGCACTCCTCGGCCCGAACGGCGCCGGGAAAACGACGACCGTCGAAGTGTGCGAGGGATTCCGGTCGGCCGACGGCGGTGAGGTCCGCGTCCTCGGCTTGGACCCCCGGCGCGACGGCGACAAGCTGCGCCCCCGCATCGGCGTGATGCCGCAGGGCGGCGGCGGCTATCCCGGCGTGCGGGCCGACGAGATGCTGCGACTCGTCGCCACCTGCGCGGCCAACCCCCTCGACCCCGCGTGGCTGCTCGACGTGCTGGGGCTGTCGTCCTCGGTGCGCACCCCGTACAAGCGGCTGTCCGGCGGGCAGCAGCAACGCCTGTCGCTGGCCTGCGCCCTGGTCGGGCGCCCGGAACTGGTGTTCCTGGACGAGCCGACCGCCGGCATGGACCCCCAGGCCCGCCGGCTGGTGTGGGAGCTGGTGTCGGCGCTGCGCGCGGACGGCGTCACCGTGCTGCTCACCACCCACCTGATGGACGAGGCCGAAGCCCTCGCCGACCACGTCGTCATCGTCGACGCCGGCCGCGTCGTGGCACAGGGCAGCCCGGTCGAACTGACCGCGCACCACGCCGACGACCGGCAACTGCGCTTCCGCGCCCGCCCCGGCCTGGAGCTGACGCTGCTGCGCGACGCCCTGCCGGAGGGCCTGGAGGTGCGCGAAGCCTCCCGGGGCACCTACCTCGTGCAGGGGCACATCGACCCGCAGGTCCTCTCCACGGTCACCTCGTGGTGCGCCCAGCAGGGCGTGCTGGCCGAGGAGCTGACCGTGGCCAGACGCAGCCTGGAGGACGTGTTCCTGGAGCTGACCGGCAGGGAGCTGCGCTGATGACGGAACCACACCCCGGCACCGGGAGCTTCGGCACCGGGACCTCCGGGACCTTCAGGCCGGGCACCTTCACCCCCGCGCCCGGCCGCGGCAGCCTCGGCCGGATGCTGCTCGCGCAGGCCCGCACCGAGACCGTGCTCACGCTGCGCAACGGCGAGCAGATCCTGCTGACCGTGCTCATCCCGGTGGCGCTGCTGGTCGCGATGAGCCTCATGGACGTCATCCCGGTGCCCGACCCCCGCGTCGGCTCGGCCACGGCCCGCATCCTCGCGCTGGCGGTCATCTCCTCCGCGTTCACGGGGCAAGCGATTGCGCTGGGCTTCGACCGGCGTTACGGCGTCCTCAAGCGACTCGCGGCCACCGCGCTGCCCCGCTGGCTGCTCGTCGCCGGACGGGTCGTGGCGGCACTGGCCGTGGTCGCCGTCCAGGTCCTGATCCTCGGCATCACCGCCCTGCTCCTGGGCTGGCAGCTACCGTCCGTGACCGGCGCGCTGTGGGCGTTCGTGCTGATCGTGCTCGGCACCCTGTCGTTCGGCGCACTGGGCGTCCTGCTCGGCGGGGCGCTGCGGGCCGAGATCGTGCTCGCGCTGGCGAACATCGTCTGGTTCGTGCTGCTGCTCATCGGTGGCGTCGCGCTCGGCGTGGAGAGCCTGCCGACGTGGCTCGCGACCATCGTCGACGCCCTGCCGTCCGCCGCGCTGGCGCAGGCACTGCACGACGCCGTGGTCGAGGGCGTCGCGCCCAGCCCCTGGCACGTCGCCGTGCTGGTGATCTGGGGCGTGGCCGCAGGCGTGCTGGCCACGAAGACGACCAAGCTGGCCTGACCGTTCCTGATCAGTGAACGGGAGTGGGTCGTCGACCCGCTGCCAGTCACTGCGCGCTGCACTCACCGCATCGACCTCGAACACCCGACAGTTCACCACCCCTGCGAGCGGGTCTCAGGCAGTGGTACCTACCATCGGCTCGTGTCCGCCCCATCCTGGCTCACCACCTTCCTGAGCACGTTCCAGCGCACGTTCGCCATCGCCGTGGTGATCGCCCAAGGCGGTATCGCGGTCACCGGGTCGATCGTGCGGGTGACCGGATCGGGCCTCGGCTGCCCCACCTGGCCGCAGTGCTTCGAGGGCAGCCTCGTGCCGGTCGAACACCCCGAGGTCGCGTCACTGCACCAGTGGGTCGAGTTCGGCAACCGCACCCTCACCGGCGTGGTCGGCGTCATCGCCGGCCTGTGCGTCCTCGCGGCCTGGTTCCACCGGCCGCGCCGCAAGCGGGTCCTCACGCTGGCCCTGGTGCAGTTCGGCGGCGTCGTGCTCCAGGCCGTGATCGGCGGGTTCACCGTGCTCACCGGCCTGCTGTGGTGGACGGTCAGCGTGCACTTCCTGGTGTCGATGGGGCTGGTGTGGTTCGCCGTGCTGCTGGTCGCCGCGCTCGGCGAGGGCGACGAACCCGCCCGGCCGCTCGTGCCGAAGGCGCTGCTGGTGCTCCAGACCGTGCAGGCGGTCACGCTCGGCCTGCTGCTGACGGCCGGCACGTTCGTCACCGCCGCCGGGCCGCACGCGGGCGACGCGGCCACCCCGCGCCTGGACGTGCCGGTGGACACGCTGTCCCAGGTGCACGCCGACCTGCTGTTCCTGTTCCTCGGGATGCTCATCGCGCTGGGCTTCGCGTTGCGGAGCCACCCCGTTCCCCGCCGGCCGTACTACGCGCTGGTGGCCGTGGTGCTCGCGCAGGGCACGCTGGGCATGGTCCAGTACTGGACCGGTGTGCCGGAGGTGCTGGTCTCGCTGCACGTGCTGGGCGCCGGCGCGGTGGTCGTCGCCACGGCCGCCCTGTGGGTCTCCACCCGCGAACGGCCTCACCGCGAGGACGAGGGCCTGCGCTCCCAGACGGCGGGCAGCTCGGTCGCCAGCCAGGTGTAGAGGTCGTCCACGGTGCGCAGCCGCATGGCGCGCTCCGGGTCACCGCTCATCAGCCGCATCCCGGACTCGGTCAGCTCGCGCACGCTCACCAGCGCGTCCAGCTTGCGCTGGATCATGTCGACCCACCGCTTCTCGTTGATCCGGTACTGCGCCGCCTGCCGCCCGCGCCGGGTCCGCTTCGTCACCAGACCGGCGTTGACCAGGAACTTCAGGTTCGTGCTGATGGAGCCGCTGCTGGCCTCCAGCTCCTGGGACAGCTCGGCGGCGGTGCGCTCGGTCGGCTGGCACACCAGCAGGTAGCCGAGGATGCGGCCGCCGATCAGCGGGATGCCCTCCTCGGCGAAGTGCGCCGCGAACCGCTCGATCCACGCCGACAGCCGCGTTTCCCGTCCGACGCTCATCAGACCCCCTGGGCTCGTCCGGCCGACACTTCGGTCGACACTGAAGCCATAGTAGGTCGTGTGCTGATCATCGCGCAAAGGCGGCGCGCGGGTCAGAGCCGGCGCAGGCCCGACAGGACGCGTTCCATCAGGCCCAGGTCGGGCTGGGCGCCGTCGGCCGTCGCGGTGCGGTGCACGTCGATCAGGCCGCGCTCGGCCATGTCGCCGAGCAGGACCTTGGCCACGCCCAGCGGCAGCCGGAGCAGGGCGGCGACCTCGGCCACCGACCGCGGCCGGCCGACCAGCGCGATCACCTCGTGGTACTCGGCCTTCATCCCTCCCGGGTAGTCCCACTCCACCGCCGACACCAGCGTCTCGATCTCCAACTGGTACGACGACGTGGTGCGGCCACCGGTCCACGAGTAGGCGCGGACGATCGACGCCGCCTCCTCGCGCGGGTACTCGAACTCGTCCTCGTCGTCGAAGACCGGGCGGTGCGGTCTGGTGGTCGCGGCGGGCTGCTCGGGCTTCGGCTGTTCCGGCGGCTTGCGGCGCCGGTTGGAGTCCAGGCTGAACCCGTTGAGCAGAGCGGCGAACGTCTCGTCCGAGCCGGCGGGCTCGTCGTTCCGGTCCATGACCACCTCACGCAGAAGGGCGGGCCATCATCCGCTTGGCGCCGTGGAGCTGGGCGCGCAGCTCGGGTGTCAGGAGCTGACCCACCTGGTCCACGACCACGGTCATCTCGTAGGCGACCTGGCCGACGTCGGCGTCCGGCGCGGCCAGCACAGCCAGGCACGAGCCGTCCCTGATGGACATCAGCAACATGATCCCGTACTGCATCTCGATCACCGAGCGCAACACGCCCCCGCCGTCGAAGCACCGCGCCGCCGACTCGGTCAGGCTGGCCACGCCCGCCGCGATCGCGGCGAGCTGGTCGGCCCGGTCGTCGGGCAGGCCGTTGGACGCCGTCAGCAGCAGGCCGTCCACCGAGATCACCACCGCGTGGGCCACCCCTGGCACGCGATCGGCGAAGTTGCCCACCAGCCAACCGAACTGGTCGACCTGTCGCGATTTCTGCGTGCTCATCCGTTCTCCTGCCCCGCTCCGTTTTCACCGGATTCCCGCACACCCTGTCGGAGTCCGGACTGGTAGTTGGCCAGGAAGCCGCGTGTCGCCTGCGGATCCCTCCGGACGGGTGCCACCGCATCGGGTGTACTCGGCCGTTCGGCCACCAGGTTGGTCCGCGGCTGCCGCTTCGGCAGTTCCGTCGGATTGTCGTTCACGGGCGCCTCCCCGCGCGCGTGGATGTCCGCGGCGCGGTGCCGCGCCGCTTCCGCCGGCCCGGACGGCGCCGAGGCGCCGCCGAACCAGGTCGAGCCCGTCCGCCTCGGCGCGGGCGCCGGTGCGGACGGTGGTTCGTCGACGGTGCGGCCGCGGAACGGCGCCCACCCGTCGTCCTTCAACGGCACGGCCGGCGGCAGGACCGGCTGTGGCAGACCCGAATGCCCGTTGGTGAGGGCGCGCGGCAGGACCGGCTGCGGTCCGGTGGAGTGCGACCCGGAGTTCGACCCGGTGGAGTTCGGTCCGGAGGAGTAAGGCAGGGCCGGTTGCGGCCCGGTGGAGTACGGCCCGGTGGAGTGAGGCAGAGCCGGCTGCGGGCCGGAGGAGTACGGCAGGGCCGGCGGGGCTGCCGGGACGTGTGCCTGCGCGGCACCCACCCGCGTCGACAGCGGACCGGTCGCGCGGACCAGCTCGGCGGGCAGCGCCACGACCGCGCGCAGCCCCTCGCCCTGTTCGCGCAGCATGACTTCGATGCCGTGCCGCCCGGCGAGGCGTCCCACCACGTACAGGCCGAGCTGGCGGGACACCGGCAGCTCGCCGGAATCCGCCGAGGCGGCCAGCGTGATCCGGCGGTTGGCCTGCGCCAGGTCCTCCTCGGACATGCCGACACCGACGTCGACCACGTCCACCAGCACGCCACCGCCGGGCCGCGGCCGGCCGCCGACGATGACCTGGGTGCGCGGCGGCGAGAACGTGGTCGCGTTGTCCAGCAGCTCGGCGACGAGCCGGACCAGGTCGCCCGCGGCGTAGCCGACGACCTCGACCGACGGGGTGGTCTGCACGACGACCCGCTGGTACTGCTCGATTTCCGACGCCGCGGCGCGCAGCACGTCGCCCAGCGGCACCGGGCGGGTGAAGCGGCGGGCCACGTCGCTGCCGGAGAGCACCATCAGGTTCTCGTTGTTGCGGCGCATCCGGGTGGCCAGGTTGTCCAGCTTGAACAGGTTCGCCAGCTGCTCGGGGTTCTCCTCCTGCCGCTCCAGCTCCTCCATGAGCTTGAGCTGCCGCTCCACCAGACCCTGGCTGCGGCGGGACAGGTTGATGAACGCGTTGCGCATGCCGGTGCGCAGGTCGGCCTGCTCGGCCGCGGAGCTGACCGCCTGCCGGTGCACCGCGTCGAACGCGCGCGCCAGCTGGCCCAGCTCCTCCCTGGTGTGCACGGGCACCGGCTCCACGGTGACGTCGTGCGCGGCGTTCTCCCGCAGCTGCGCCACCAGCGCGGGCAGGCGGTGCTCGGCCACGTCCAGCGCGGAGGTGCGCAGCGCGCGCAGGGAGCGCAGCAGGTAGTTGCCGATGACGTAACCGACTGCGGCCGCGGCGAACATCGACGCCAGCAGGATCACCGCCGCCGCGCCCGCCAGGTCGCTGGTGGTGTCCTGCAACCGGCCGGCGGCGGCGGTCAGCTGCTCCTCCAACGATCGCAGCACGACGCCGATCTGCTCGCCGGTGATCCGCGAGCCGTTGTTCCAGGCGTCGATCTGCACGCCCGTGCGGACCGCGTCGGGATCGCTGCGAACCAGCTGGAACAGGCTGTTGCGGAGGTCGATCTCCGGGCCGGAGACGGTGCTGCGGTAGTCGGCCTGCTGCTGCGCGGTGGCGACGGCCTGGAAGTCGGCCAGCTTGTCCTGCTGGCGGGTGTAGGACTGCGTCAGCGTCGTCCGCTCGGTGTCGAGCAGGCCGCCGCGGCTGATGCCCGCGAGGACCGTGGCGTGCTGCAGGGACACCTGCTCGCCCGCCATGGCCAGGTTGTGCAGGGCGGTGGCGGTGCCGGACAGCGACGGGTCGCCGAAGTCGCCGATCATGGCCTGGTCGAAGTCCAGCAGGGCGCGCAGCACCACGGTGTAGCCACCGATGCCGCCCGTCAGGTCGACGCCGCCGGACAGCACGCGTTCGCGCAGCTGCGGCAGGCCGTCGAGCTGGACGACGACGTCGCGGAACCGGGTGTTGGCGACCTCACCGAGGGTGGTGGTGCGCTCCATCAGGTTCCGCACGCCGGCGGCCGCGTTGTCGGTGGCGCGCGCCAGGTCCCGGAAGTCGTTCCCCTCGACGCCCGCGGTCTCGGCCCGCTGCGCCGACCGCGCGCGTTCGGCCTGCACGCCCGCGATCAGCGGGTCGAGACCGGCGCGCAGCGTCACGACGCGTTGCATCGCACCGTAGGTGTCGGCGCTCTTGACGTAGCCGCGGATCTGGATCAGGCCCGCGCCGGTGGCCACGAGCACGGGCACCGCCAGCACGGCGGCGAGCTTGATCGGCAGACGCCAATTCCGCCAGTCCGCGACGGCGTTCCACCACTGCCCACGCGCGTTGTTGTCGCCAGTCACCAGACCCAAGCCCCGGAAAGTCCGTAGTTGTTTCGAGTTGAACAACGCCGACGCTGAGTGACGACGAGCGTGGATGTTGCTGCGGCGGATAGTAGGTGGTGGACAGGCCGGGGACAACGACCTTGCGGTCGGTCCTCATCCGATCGGCGCAGCGTGACGGCCGAAATCCATCGGAGCGCTATCGGGATGTAGCGCTCGGTGCGGGCGGAGCAACCTCTACGTCCTCCTTGTGGACAAACCGTTGACTGACGGCCCAACACGGTTACGCTGAGCGCTCGCCGCACGGCCCGCGCACCCTCGTGCGCGGCGAGGCAAATCCCCGTGGAGGATTGATGACGAAGGCGATCCTGCCTCCGACGGATTCCAGACCCGCCCGCGGCGGGCGAGGCTTCGCCACTTTCGACGACCCGGTGTCGTCCCTGATGGTCGACGAATCGGGCGCACCGGATTTCGTCGCGCTCCAGGCGAGCCCCGATTTCCGCGAGCTGCGCAGGCGGATCACCATCTTCGTCGTGCCCGCGACGTGCGCGTTCCTGCTCTGGTACCTGGGTTACGTGGCGATGTCGGCGTACGCGCCGGACTTCATGGGCACGCCGGTGTACGGCGTGCTCAACATCGGCCTGATGTTCGGGTTGCTGCAGTTCGTGACGACGATCACACTGACCCTGGTCTACGCGCGCTACGCGCGCCGCAAGCTCGACCCGCAGGTCGATGCGGTCCGCTCGCTCACCGCGGAGGACCAGGCCTGATGGGCGGCAACACCGCGATCAACCTCGGCGTCTTCGGCGTCTTCGTGTTGATCACCCTGTTCATCGTGTACCGGGCGGGCAGCCGCAACGCCACCGCGTCGGACTACTACGCCGCGGGCAGCAGCTTCACCGGGCCGCAGAACGGCATCGCGCTGTCGGGCGACTTCCTGTCCGCCGCGTCGTTCCTCGGCATCTCCGGCAGCATCGCGGTCAACGGCTACGACGGCTTCCTGTACTCCATCGGCTGGGTCGTGTCCTGGCTGCTCGGCCTGATGATCATCTCCGAGCGGCTGCGCAACACCGGCCGGTTCACCCTCGGCGACGTGCTCGCGTTCCGGATGCGGCAGCGCCCGGTGCGCGCCGCGGCGGCCAACGTGACGCTGGTGATCTCGCTGTTCTACATGATCGCGCAGATGGCGGGCGCGGGCGCGTTGATGGCGCTGCTGCTGGACGTGCACAGCAAGGTCGGCCAGTCGATCATCATCGCCGTGGTGGGCATCGTCATGGTGCTGTACGTGCTGGTGGGCGGCATGAAGGGCACCACGTGGGTGCAGATCATCAAGGCCGTGCTGCTGATCATGTGCGTGACCCTGATGACGGTGTTCCTGCTCGGCAAGTTCGGCTTCAGCCTGTCCGCGATCCTGGAGACCGCGTCGCGCAACACGCCGCTCGGACCTGAGGTCCTGGAGCCGGGCGCGCGGTACGGCAGCACGCCGACCAGCCGGCTGGACTTCCTCTCGCTGGCGCTGGCCCTGGTGCTCGGCACGGCTTCCCTGCCGCACGTGCTGATGCGGTTCTACACCGTGCCGAACGCCCGTGAGGCGCGGCGTTCGGTGGTGTGGGCGACGTGGATGATGGCCACGTTCTACCTGTGCACGCTGGTGATCGGCTTCGGCGCGCTGGCGTTGGTGGGCTCGGAGGCGATCTCGTCGGCGCCCGGCGGCGAGAACTCCGCGGCGCCGTTGCTGGCCTACGAGATCGGCGGCGCGGTGCTGCTGGGCGTGGTGAGCGCGGTGGCGTTCGCCACGATCCTGGCGGTGGTGGCCGGTCTGACCTTGACCGCGTCGGCGTCGTTCGCGCACGACGTGTACGCCAACGTGATCAAGCGCGGTCAGGCGGACCCGCGGTCGGAGGTGAAGGTCGCCCGGTTGACGGCGGTGGTCGTCGGTCTGCTGGCGATCGCCGGCGGTATCGCGGCGAACGGGCAGAACGTGGCGTTCCTGGTGGCGCTGGCGTTCGCGCTGGCGGCGTCGGCGAACCTGTCCACGATCATCTACACGATGTTCTGGAAGCGCTTCAACACGCCGGGGACGCTGTGGGCGGTGTACGGCGGGCTCGGGTCGTGCATCGTGCTGCTCGCCTTCTCCCCCGCCGTGTCGGGGTCGAAGTCGTCGATCTTCCCGGACGTGGACTTCGCCTTGTTCCCGCTCAGCAACCCGGGGCTGGTGTCCATCCCGTTCTCGTTCCTGTGCGGCTACCTCGGCACGATCCTGAGCAAGGAGACGTCGGACCCGGTCAAGCAGGCCGAGATGGAGGTCCGGTCGCTGACCGGCATCGGCTCGGGCCTGAAGTAACCCGGAAGTAGCACCTTCCGGTTCCGCAAGGCTTCCACCGGTAAACGCCGAACGCCGGAGCATTTGCTCCGGCGTTCGGCATATCAAGAGTTTCTCGACCTACCGCCGGGCGAGTGCCGACCGGACCGCCGAGGCGAACCGGAGGGGCGCGGTGGCGTCGGTCTGGCGGAAACCCAGTGAGGGCTCGACCAACTCCAGCTCCAGCAGCAGCGGCGCGCCGTCGTCGCCGGGGATCAGGTCCACCCGCGCGTACAGCAAGTCGTTGCGGCGCAGGCCGGTCAGCGCCGCGGCCGCGTCCATGACGTCCTCGGCGACGCGGCGCTGCGCGGCCGACGGTGACGCACCGGACAGCCGTTCCACGATGTAGAGGCCGGACTCGTCGTACCGCGCGTCGTCCGACAGCATCGCGCCCTTGGTGAACGCGTGCGAGTACTGACCGCCGAAGAACACCACGGCCGTCTCGCCCACCGAGTCCACGTGCGCCTGGTACGGCTGCACGAGCGCCGGCACTTCCAGCGTGGCCAGGTGTGCGGCGGCGACCTCGTGTTCGCCGGCCGCGACGCGCAGCGCGCCACGTGAACCGGCACCCACGGTCGGTTTCACCACGAACTCGCCGTCCGGCCAGTCGGTGAACCCCGGCTTCGCCACCGCCGTCGGCACCACCGGCACGCCGGCTTCCGCCAACTCCACCAGGTAGGTCTTGTCGATGTTCCACCGGACCACCGACGCCGGGTTCACCAGCGCGGGCTCGGTATCGCACCACGACAGGAACTCCGACAGCCGCTCGGGGTAGTCCCACGTGGACCGCAGCACGACCAGGTCGGCCTCGACCGTCGTGCCCCACTCCGTCCACGACGCGTGCACGCCGACGTCGGCGAGGGCGTCCACCAGCGCGTCGTCGTCGCCGTCGCCGGCGGGCAACGCCGCGCAGGTGGCGAAGAGGACCTTCACCGACCCGCCATCTTGCGCCGGTGCGCCGGGCCGATCTTCACCGCGGCCGTCGTCTCGCGGTCCCACTCGTGCGACTCCAGGTCCGCGACCGCCTCGACCACCGCCTCCGCCGACGCCACGTCCGGCAGCACCACGTCACCCATGGCGCCGTCGTCACCGACCAGCACGACCCGCGCACCGGCCCGCCCGACGTTCTGCACGACCGCACGGGCCGGCTTGCCGTGGGCGGCCACGAACGCCGACGCCGTCTTCACCGCGCGCGCGATCTTCTTGTCCTCTGCCACGTCGGCCAGACTAGAACCTGCCGGTAACTTCCGCGCACGTGACCGCACTCACGACACCGTTCACGTCACCCGTTGACGTCACCGTGATCACGACGCCGCCCACACCGACTCGTAGGCCTGCACCAGCCACTTGTCGGCACGCGCGTAGTCGGGCCGCTCGGGCAGCGAGGAACTCGCGGTCAGCTCCTCCAACCGCGCCTCCAACCCCTCCGCCGCGTCCATCGCCTCCTGTTGCGTGTGCCGCCCCTGGCGCAGGTCGCGGATCCACGTCAACCACGGCTCGGGCATCGGCAGCGTGATCCGACCGGTCTCCAACAACTCGACACCCTGCACACCCAGCCGCACCATGTGCGAGGCGAACTTCGAGTCGAAACCGTGCCGCGCCACCAGTTCCGGCCGGTTGACGCGCTTGGCCACCGTGCCGTCCACCATGCGCCGCCGCTGGCTGTGCAGGTACCCGATGAACCGCCGCCCGGCCAGCCGGGACACGATCATGTCCGCGTTGTCGCGCAGCTCACGGCCCAGCGGCGTGATCGACACGATCTCGTGCTCGGGCGCGAACAACGGCAGCAGCACGGTCGGGTTGCCCTGGAGCGCCAGGCGCAGCCATTTGCGGAGTGAGTAGACGACGAGGTCCAAATCGCCGGGCCCGGACGGGGTGTTCAGCACACCCGTGCGCTCCTCGGCGCTGCGGTAGATGTACTGCTCGAAGCGGCGCAGCCCGATGACGAACTCCGGCGGCTCGACGCACATGCCCATCTCGTCGCGGTCGTCGGTGCCCTCGATGGCCGTGCCGTGCAGGCCCGACCCCACCTGGGTGCGCAGGATCGTGGCGCGCCGGGCGATCTCGGCGAATTCCGGACTGTTGTGCTTCACGGCGTTCCCCCTCTGCCGACGCAGAACCTAGAGCGTCAACAGGCAAAGCCCAACGGGATTTGCGCCACCACCCGATCAACCCGACCACCGGGTAGCTTCGGTGGTCGTGACCGAAACCACAAACCTCACCCGCCTGGTCGAACAGTTCCTGGCCTGGCACTTCGACCACAATCCGGGCAAGGCCGCGATGTTCGGCTCACTCGCCCACGACCACACCCTCGGTGATTACAGCGCGACCGCGCTCACCCGGTACGAACGCGACGCGGGCGCGTGGCTCGACCGCTTCACCGCGATCGAGACCGACGACCTGCAGGGCTCGGTGGACCGGGACCTCGTCATCGCCGTGCTGCGCGGCGTGCGGGCCTCGGCCACGTGGCCGTCGTGGCGGCGTGACCCGTCGGTCTACACCGGCGCCGTGCTGTACCCGTTGTTCAGCGCGTTCCTCAACCGGCTGCGGCCGGAGCCGGAGCTGGTGGCGAGCGTGGTGAAGCGGCTGGCCGAGGTGCCCGGTCTGCTGGCCGCGTGCCGCGCGAACCTGGACCCGGAGCTGGCCTCGCCGAAGATCGTGAAGCGGGCCGCCGACCAGGCCCGGACCGGACGGGCGTTCCTCACCGCCACGCTGCCCGCCGAGGTGTCCGACCCGGCGCTGCGCGCGGAGCTGGCCGAGGCCGCCGAACCGGCCGCGCGGGCGTTCGACGAGCTGGCGGCGTTCCTGGACGAGTTCGCCGGGCGGGCCGCGGGCGACTGGCGGATGGGCGAAGGGCTGTACTCGACGCTGCTGCGCGAGCAGGAGGTGCTGGGTTACGGCGCCGCCGAGCTGCACGAGCGCGGCAAGGCCGCCTACGCCGAGCTGGACGCCGAGATGCGCGAGCTGGCCGGGTCCGACGACTGGCACGCGGTGATGGCGTCGTTCCAGGACGACCACCCGCCGACGCCGGAGGCGATGCGCGCCGAGTACGAGGCGGAGACGTTGCGGGCGCGGGCGTTCCTGGTCGAGCACGGCCTGGTGACGTTCGCCGAGGGCGAGGAGTGCCGGGTGGTGCCCTCGCCGACGTTCCAGCGCCCGATCCTCTCGGTGGCGTCCTACATGTCGCCGCCGCCGTTGACCGACCAGCGCACGGGCCACTTCTTCGTGCCGTTCCCACCGGACGGGTTCACCGCCGAGCAGACCGCCCAGCGGCTGCGCACGAACTCCCGCGCCCAACTGGCCACCATCGCGGTGCACGAGGCGTACCCCGGCCACCACTGGCACCTGTCGTGGTTGGCCGCGCAGAACCGGCCGGTGCGCAAGGTGTTCCGCACCCCGTACTTCTCCGAGGGCTGGGCGCTGTACGCGGAGAAGCTGCTGCGGGAGCACGGCTACTTCAGCGCCGAGGTGGTCGGTGACGCCGCCACGGCACGCGCGCAGGAGCTGGCGCACGTCGAGGCGCGGCTGTTCCGCGCGGCGCGGATGATCGTGGACACCGCGCTGCACTGCGGCGACATGAGCGTCGAGCAGGCCGAGGAGTTCATGACGACCAAGGCGTCGTTGACGCCCGGCACGGCGACCGGCGAGGTCAGCCGGTACTGCGCGTGGCCGACGCAGGCGCCGTCGTACCTGACCGGCGCGTTGGAGATCGAGCGCATCAGGTCGGAGTACACGGGGTCGTTGCGGGAGTTCCACGACACCATCGCGGGTGCGGGAGCGTTGCCGTTGGGGCTGGCGCGGAGGGTCGCTCTCGGCAAGTGAGATCCGCCGGAGCCGCGGAACAGGCCGGCCGTCGCGGCGGTTGGCCCAGTACGTACGGCGATTTTCCTACAGGAGGACGAAACATGCCCAAGGCAGTGGTGGTGCGCGCGACCGGTGGACCGGACGTGCTGGAGTTCACCGACGTGGAGCCGAAGTCGGCCGGCGCGGGCGAGTTGCTGGTGGACGTGGCCGCGGCCGGGGTGAACTTCATCGACTGCTACCACCGCGAGGGCCGCTACCCGCTGCCCGTGCCGTTCGGGCTGGGCCTGGAGGGCACCGGCCGGGTGAGCGCGGTGGGCGCGGACGTCACCGGCTTCGCGGTGGGTGACCGCGTGGCCTGGTCGCAGGCCATCGGCAGCTACGCGGAACAGGCCGTGGTGCCCGCTGCGGACGCGGTGCCGGTGCCGGACGGCGTGGACGACGACACGGCGGGCGCGGTGCTGCTCCAAGGCCTCACCGCGCACTACCTGATCGCGTCCACCTATCCGGTGCAGAAGGACGACACGGTGCTCGTGCACGCCGCCGCGGGTGGCGTGGGGCTGCTGCTGGTGCAGCTGGCGAAGGCGCGCGGCGCGCGGGTGATCGGCACGGTGTCCACGGAGGCGAAGGAAGCGCTGGCCCGGGAGGCGGGCGCGGACGAGGTGATCCGGTACGACCTGACCGACTTCGCGCCCGAGGTGCGGAAGCTGACCGACGGCGTGGGTGTCGCGGCGGTGTACGACGGCGTGGGCGCGACGACGTTCGACGGGAGCCTGGCCAGCCTGAAGCCGCGCGGTGTGCTGGCGTTGTTCGGCGCGTCGAGCGGTGCGGTGCCGCCGTTCGACCCGATGCGGCTCAACCACGCGGGCTCGGTGTACCTGACCCGGCCGTCGCTGGGCGCGCACGTGGCCACCCGCGAGGAGTTGGAGTGGCGGGCGGGTGAGCTGTTCGCGGCCGTCGCGGACGGTTCGCTGACCGTGCGGGTCGGCGGGCGCTACCCGTTGGCCGAGGCGCGGCGGGCGCACGAGGACCTGGAAGGCCGCCGCACCACCGGAAAGCTGCTGCTCATCCCCTGATCCCCTGATCCGGTCCGCCGAACGCGGAAGGGCGGCCCCGGTGTGGGGCCGCCCTTGCCGTCGGGGTTCAGCTCAGGGCTGGACCTTGACCGCGTCGACCACGAAGATCAGCGTCTCGCCGGGCTTGATGTCGCCCTGACCCTGCGGGTAGCCCTTGTCCGACGGCACGACGAGCAGGCGGCGCCCACCCTCCTTCAGGCCGATCAGACCCTCGTTCCAGCCCTTGATGACGCCGGCCTGGCCGATGTTCTCCAGCGGGAACGGCTCGCCGCTGTCCCAGGACGCCTCACGGGTCTGCTGGTCGGAGAACGTCGCCAGCACGTAGTGCAGTTCGGCGGTGGAGCCGGACTTGATCTCCGGGCCGGTGCCCTCGGTGAGGTCCTCGACGACCAGGCCGTCCTGCGGCGTGCAGCCGGTCGGGACGGTGATCGTCGGCTTCTCCCCCGGCGCGCCGGTCACCCGGAACTGGGACACCTCGCACGGCGGGCCGCTCGGCTCCGGCAGGTCGGCCTCCGGCTGCTGCGCGGCGGCAGCGGGCGGGGTGGTGGTGAGAGTGGACGGCCGGTCGCTAGCGGTGCACGCGGTCAGCGCCAGACCGGCGGACAACAGGGAGACGAGAGCCAGGGCCGTACGGCCGACAGTACGCATGGTTGTCGAGCTTAGGGTTCTGGTCCGGCCGCGCCGCCGCAGGCCCCACCGGCAGGCCCAACGCCGATCACGGTGCGCTGCTGTCGATCTAGGAATCAATCCGCAAATGTGCCACTAATTACCGCTTCCGCCGTTGCGTACCCCCGAGTACAGTAACTCCGCGCACTTGATCGGATACCGACGGCATTCGTCCGTTTGAGTGCCCGCCAAGGAGGTGACATCGTGTCCGCGGAGCCGAAGGGCGTCCGCAGCAACCTGTTACAGGAATTGTTCTGGACCAGAACAGGGCTGCTCCTGCTGACCCTCGTCGTCACTTCCGGCAGCTGTCTGGCCATTTCCAGCACAATGGATCAAGGTGCGCTCCGCACGTTTCTGACGTCGGTGGGCACCGGCACGCTGATCTCGGCCGTGGTCGGATTCGGGCAGACGCTGATCACCAGCTCGGCCGCGCAACGGGCGTTGATCACGCCGGTCGTCGAGGAGAGCCGCAAGGCGCTGCGCGACCTTACCGCCGAGTACCGGGCGCTCGACCGCGAGTTCTTCCCCAGCCACGTGTTCGAGCCGACCGCACGGCCCGACCCGGTGTTCAACCAGGTCATGATGCAGGACCTGGAACGCACCCGGCTGTACGTCTTCCGCGGCTTCGCGGGCCGCTACGCGGCCGGCCGACTGCTGCTGTCCCAGTCGGAATGCGAGCTCAAAGCCGTCCTGGCCGATCCACGGGACGACGACGCGATCAGCGGGCGAGCGCGGTACCTGCTGCGCAACGAAGGTGCGGACGGCGATTACGACTCGATCGTGGCGAAGCTGCGCGAGCAGATCTCCATCGGCCTGGTGGGCCTGTTCCTGGCCCGCGGCCACTGTTCGCGGATCGACCTGACGATCGTGTCGGACCCGCCGCTGGACCGGATGGAGCTGTTCGACGACAGCGTGTGGCTGACCCTCTACAGCAACACCAGCGCGGGCGTGCTGCGCCTGTACCCGCGCACGGTGCGGTTCTCGGAGGGTTCGTTCATCTACGGAATGGAACGCGCCGAGTTCCTGCGCATCAGCAATTCCAAGGCAGGGCTGCACATCGTCATCACACCGGGCACCAGCCGGGCGGACTTCCTCGCCCTGTTCGAGAAGATCACCGGGACCGTGCTGGACGAGGACGGGTTCCGGTCGCTTGAGGAGAAGTTCCACCGATTCCGCAAAGAATTCTCCGCGTCCGCTCAGTTGGGGAGCTGATAAGCAGTGCTGACCGAGTTCACCGGGTTCTCCGCCCTCGCGGAGCTCGCCGCGCTCATAGCCGTGGACGACCCCCCTGTCGTCGACCACTGGGGACACGTCGAGAGGCGTTTCCGGGAGTGGGCGGTCCGACCCGGACTGCGGGAGAGGCTGCGCGGGCACCTGCGCTCCCTCTCACCGCAGGACGAGATGCGCGTGGTGGCCAGATCCCGCGAGACGACGACCCACTTCGCGTGGTGCCTGCGGGACGAGCCGGCCGAGCCGTTCACGTTCTGGCTGCACGAGTACAAGCCGCAGCGTGACTGGAGACCGGGTTACGCCGACTCCGTCCACAACCACCGCTACCACTTCTGCACCATCATCCTGTCGGGCTCCTACCTGCACGAACGCTTCACCGCGAACGTGGCCGACGACGGTCGGGCGATCCTGTCCACCGCCCTGCTGCGCAGCGCCGAGGCCCGCGAGGGCACCTCGGGGACCATGCTGGCGCACGAGTTCCACCGCATCCCCCGGGCGGCGGACGACACCATGACGTTCCTGGTGAAATCGCGCGCGATCAGCCCGTGGAGCCTGAGCTACGACCCCGACACCCGCACCAGCCACCGGCACGTGCCGGTCGAGGCGAGGTTGGAGGACCTGACCAACAACCTGTAACAGCGCCAAGGATCACCGCGCCCCTTACCATCGGCCCACCCGGCACGGGAGGGCCCGATGAGTACTGTCACGACGGTCACGGCGCAGGCGATCTCCGACGTGGAGTGCGAGGTGTGGCGGCTGTGCCGCGACCTCGCCGCGAAACTGCAGTTCCACGGCTGGCACCACGTCAGTTTCGTGCGGGACAAGGCCGTCCACTTCGCCCGGCGCAACGGTTCGGACGTGGCGCTGGTCGAGGTGGCCGCCCTGGTCCACGACGTCAACTACATGGTCCGGCGCAACTCCCTGCCCGTGGACGGCAGGCGGCTGCGGCTGGACATCCTGGCGCGCGCGGGCGTGCCGGACGAGGTCGCGATGCGGGTGGACGAGGTCGTCGAGGAGGCCGAGATGCGCACCCGCCACCGCGACATCTCACCGGAGGCGCAGGCCCTGTCCGACGCGGACACGCTGTTCAAGGCCCTGCCGGTGACGCCGGTGGTACTCGCGCCGAAGTACCTCGAAGAGAACGGCATCACGCTCAAGGAGCTGGCGCACAAGATCGTCGGCGAGCAGCGGGACAAGCACGACGACGGGTACTACTTCTACGACCCGGAGGCGGCGGCCACCTACTCGCGGTGGGCCGCGGTGAACCTGGAGCTGTGGTCCTGCATCGTGGAGTCCCTGGACGACCCGAGCGTGACCGAGCTGCTGTCGGCGGTGTCCTAGGCCTGCTTCTCCCAGACGACCACGTCGAACACGAGCGTCTTGTAGTTCTCCGCCGAGACCACGACGATCCGGGCCCAGCGCCCCTCCGTGGTCTTCACGCAGAAGGCCGCGCTCTCCTCCAGCTTGTCCCAGTCGACGTAGTCGGTCAGCGCCGTCGCGGAGATGCAGTCCTGGTAGCCGGGCGCGGCCCCGGCGACAGGGGCGATGTCATCCGCGTAGAGGCCGGAGATGTACTGGAGGTCGGTCTTTGAAGACGAGCCGTCGGTGACCCCGCCGTTCTCGCCCTTCGAGTCGAGGTCGATGTAGTAGCCGGAGGTGAGCGTCACCCGACCGGAGCGGAACTCGCTCGGCGCTGTCCCGGCCGGGACGGCGGCGGTGGTCGTTGGCGTCGCGGCGCGGGTCGTGGTGGTGGTGCCCCCGGCCGTGGTCACGGAATCGAAGGTGGGTGCGGTGTCGCCGGTGGTGGTCGTCGTGGCGCCGGGCTGGGCGGTGCCACCGGTGGGGCGTAGTTCCAGGCCGCCGAGCACACCGCCCGTGGCGGCGCCCACCACGGTCAGCAACACCGGCACCACGAAGTGCTTGGCCAGGTGCTGCCGAGGGCGACGGCCCCAGCGGTAGAGCAGCCAGACACCCACCAGGGTGACCGCACCGGCCGCGACCAGAGACAACGGGACCTGGTCCTGGATGCCTCCGACCACTGAGAGCAGCAGCGCGGCAACGCCGGCCATGCCGCCGAAGACCTGCCAGCGGTCCACTGTCGTCTTGTCGAAGGACCCCCGGTCGGGTGACGGTCCATCCCCCTGCACAGCCATGTCGATCAGGCTAGCTATCCGCAAATATGCGGAAAGTGCATCAAGCTCAGAACGGCCAGCCGAGCACCGGGAGGCCGATCACCGCGTCCACGGCCAGGCCGCAGAACACGAGCATCAGGTACAGGTTCGACATGTGGAAGAACTTCATCGTGTTCGTCGACCCGCCGCGCCGCACGACCCCGTGCAGGCGGTGGGCGAACACCGCGAACCACACGCCCGACAGCGCCGCCACGGCGACGTAGATCCACGACGTCACCGGCGCCAGCAGCAGCGTGCACACGACCGTGATCCACGAGTAGATGACGATCTGCCGCGTCACCTGCTGCGCCGTCGCCACCACCGGCAGCATCGGCACACCGGCCCGCGCGTAGTCCTCCTTGAACTTCATCGCGAGCGCCCACGTGTGCGGCGGCGTCCAGAAGAAGATCACGCCGAACATCACCAGCGCGGGCCACTCCACCGTGCCGGTCACCGACGACCAGCCGATGATCACCGGCATGCAGCCGGCCATACCGCCCCAGATGATGTTCTGCGAGGTCCGGCGCTTGAGCACCAGGGTGTAGACGAAGATGTAGAACAGGATCGTGGCCACCGCGAACACGGCCGAGATCAGGTTCGTGGTCAACCACAGGAACCCGAACGACATCACCCCGAGCACCACGCCGAAGACCAGCGCGTTGCGCGGCGGGATGGTGTTCCGGGCCAGCGGCCGGGCGCCGGTGCGCTTCATCACCGAGTCGATATCGGCGTCGACGTAGCAGTTCAGCGCGTTCGCCGAGCCCGCCGCGAGGGTGCCGCCCGCCAGGGTGCACGCGATCAGCCACAGCGGCGGCAGACCGCGGGCGGCCAGGAGCATCGCCGGGATGGTGGTGATCAGCAGCAACTCGATCACCCGGGGCTTGGTCAGCGCCACGTACGCGCCGACGACCTGTCGGGGCGACCGCGCCGGAGCCTCGGTGACGGCACTCATGGCGTCGCGCTCCTCAGGGTCCAGGGAATGCGCAGATGGTAACCGCGTGTTCCCAGAGCAGCCCGTTCGGGTACTCCCTGAACGCACCAACTACACCTGTGCGTACACCCACAGAGCAGGGGGCGCACGCTCGTCCACTCGCCGGACTAGGCTGGCCGGCGGACCTTGGGAGCCGCGGATCGGGCCTGACGGGATCGATTAAGTTCACCGCCAGCCGTCACACCGCCGCCTAGTGAGTTTGGAGCTGGAAGTCAGTGTCCGTCACCGATGACATCGCCCGGTTGACCGAAGCCCATCTGCCCGAAGACTGGACCGACCTCGACAGGCGCGCGGTGGACACCGCGCGCGTTCTCGCGGCGGACGCCGTGCAGAAGGTCGGCAACGGTCACCCCGGCACCGCCATGAGCCTGGCGCCGCTGGCCTACACGCTGTTCCAGCGTGTCATGCGTCACGACCCCGCCGACGCCGACTGGATCGGCCGCGACCGGTTCGTGCTCAGCGCGGGCCATTCGAGCCTGACCCTCTACGTCCAGCTGTTCCTCAACGGCTACGGCCTTGAGCTGGACGACCTGAAGGCGCTGCGCACGTGGGGTTCGAAGACGCCGGGCCACCCGGAGCACCGCCACACCAACGGCGTGGAGATCACCACCGGCCCACTGGGCCAGGGTCTGGCCTCCGCGGTCGGCATGGCGATGGGCGCGCGCCGCGAGCGCGGCCTGTTCGACCCGGACGCCCCGGTCGGCGCGAGCCCGTTCGACCACCACATCTTCGTGATCGCCTCCGACGGCGACATCGAGGAGGGCGTGACGTCCGAGGCGTCGTCGCTGGCGGGCACCCAGAAGCTGGGCAACCTGACCGTCGTCTACGACGACAACAAGATCTCCATCGAGGACGACACGACGATCGCGCTGTCCGAGGACACCGCGAAGCGCTACGAGGCCTACGGCTGGCACGTGCAGGTCGTCGAGGGCGGCGAGAACGTCACCGGCATCCTCCAGGCCCTGGAGAACGCCAAGGCGGAGACCGAGCGGCCGTCGTTCATCCTGCTGCGCACGATCATCGGCTTCCCGGCGCCGAACAAGCAGAACACCGGCGCGGCGCACGGCGCGGCCCTGGGCGCGGACGAGGTCGCCGAGGTCAAGCGCATCCTCGGGTTCGACCCGGAGCAGACGTTCGAGGTCGCCGACGAGGTGCTGGAGCACACCCGTTCAGTGGTCAAGCGCGGCGAGGCCGCCAAGTCCGAGTGGCAGAAGTCGTTCGACGCGTGGGCCGAGGCCAACCCGGAGCGCAAGGCGCTGCTGGACCGGCTCGTGGTCCGCGGCCTGCCCGAGGGCTGGACCGACGCGCTGCCGTCGTGGGAGCCGGACGCGAAGGGCGTCCCCACCCGCAAGGCCTCCGGCGAGGTGCTGACCGCGCTGCGCGACGTGCTGCCCGAGCTGTGGGGCGGTTCGGCCGACCTGGCCGAGTCGAACCTCACCACGATGAAGGGCGCCGACTCGTTCGGCCCGGAGTCGATCTCCACCAAGATGTGGTCGGCCAACCCGTACGGCCGCACGCTGCACTTCGGTGTCCGCGAGCACGCCATGGGCTCGATCCTCAACGGCATCGCGCTGCACGGCCCGACCCGCCCGTACGGCGGCACGTTCCTGGTGTTCAGCGACTACATGCGCCCGGCGGTCCGGCTGGCCGCGCTGATGAAGTCCCCGGTCACCTACGTGTGGACGCACGACTCCATCGGCCTGGGCGAGGACGGCCCGACGCACCAGCCGATCGAGCACCTGGCCGCGCTGCGCGCGATCCCGGGTCTGACCGTGCTGCGCCCCGGTGACGCCAACGAGACCGCCGCCGCGTGGCGCGCGGTCGTCGAGAACCCGACCGGTCCGGTGGGCCTGGCGCTGACCCGGCAGAACCTGCCGGTGCTCGAAGGCACCAAGGAGAAGGCCGTCGAGGGCGTCGCGCGCGGCGGTTACGTGCTGGAGGGCGACGGCGAGCCGGAGCTGATCCTCATCGCGACCGGCTCGGAGCTGCAGATCGCGGTGGAGGCCCGGAAGGTCTTCGAGGCCGAGGGCATCGCCGCCCGCGTGGTGTCCATGCCCAGCGTCGAGTGGTTCGACGCGCAGGACGCCGACTACCGCGAGCAGGTGCTGCCGCCGTCGGTGAAGGCGCGCGTGGTGGTCGAGGCGGGCATCGCCCAGCCGTGGCACCGGTTCGCCGGCGACGCGGGCGAGATCGTCTCCATCGAGCACTTCGGCGCCTCGGCGGACTACCAGACGCTGTTCCGCGAGTTCGGCTTCACCACGGAGAACGTCGTCGCGGCGGCCCGTCGCTCGCTCGCCAAGGTCAAGTGAGTGCACTCCAACGCCGATCCGCACCAGACTTTCACGGGAGTTGACGAGATGAGCACCAATCCGCTGGCCGCGCTCAGCGACGCGGGCGTGTCGATCTGGCTGGACGACCTGTCCCGCGAGCGGCTGACCACGGGCAATCTGGCCGGCCTGATCGCCGACCAGCACGTGGTCGGCGTGACCACGAACCCGACCATCTTCGCCGCCGCCCTGTCCAAGGGCTCGGCCTACGACGAGCAGGTCCGCGAGCTGGCCGCGCGCGGCGCCGACACCGACGCGGCGGTCCGCGAGATCACCACGACGGACGTGCGCAACGCGTGCGACCTGTTCCGCGACATCTACGTCGCCACCGACGGCGTGGACGGCCGGGTGTCGATCGAGGTCGACCCGCGGCTGGCCAACGACACCGAGGCCACCGTCGCCGAAGCGCTGGACCTGGCCAAGACGGTGGACCGGCCGAACCTGCTGGTGAAGATCCCGGCCACGGTCGAGGGCCTGCCCGCGATCACCCGGGTGCTCGCCGAGGGCATCAGCGTGAACGTGACGCTGATCTTCTCCGTCGAGCGCTACCGGCACGTGATGGAGGCGTTCATCGCGGGTCTGGAGCAGGCCAAGGCCAACGGCCACGACCTGCGCACCATCCACTCCGTCGCGTCGTTCTTCGTGTCCCGTGTGGACACCGAGATCGACAAGCGGCTGGACGCCCTGGACACCCCGGCCGCGGCGGAGCTGCGCGGCAAGGCGGCCATCGCCAACGCGGTGCTGGCCTACGCGGCGTTCGAGGAGACCTTCAAGGGCGCGCGCTGGGAGGCGCTGACCGCCGACGGCGCCCGCGCGCAGCGTCCACTGTGGGCGTCCACGGGTGTGAAGGACACGAAGTACTCCGACACCCGGTACGTGGATCAGCTGGTAGTGGCCGACACGGTCAACACGATGCCGGAGAAGACCCTGCACGCGGTCGCCGATCACGGCAAGATCGAAGGCGACACCGTGTCCGGGCGCGCGGCCCAGGCGCAGCAGGTCTTCGACGATCTCGTCGGGGTCGGCATCGACCTGGACGACGTGTTCGTCGTGCTGGAGACCGAGGGCGTCGACAAGTTCGAGAAGTCGTGGGCCGAACTGCTGGAGACGGTGACCGGACAGTTGAACCAGGCCAAGGGCTGACCGGCCTAGACCAAGACCGGGTCGAGACCAGAACAGGACTGACATGACCGAGGTGATCTCCGTGGAGATCGTCCGCACACCGAACCAGGACCAGGTCGCCACCGTCATCGGCGATCTGGTCCGGGATTCGGCGCCGAGCAAGCTCACCGCCGGGGACGCCACGCTGTGGGGCCCCGAGGCGGAGTCGGAGGCGTCGATCCGTCTGGCGTGGACGACGCTGCACGAGACGTCCCGCCCGCTGGTCGCGGAGATCACCGCGCTGCGCGACGAGCTGCTCGCCGACGGCGTGGACCGGGTGGTCCTCGCCGGCATGGGCGGCTCGTCGCTCGCGCCCGAGGTGATCACCGGCACGGCGGGCGTGCCGCTCGTCGTGCTGGACACCACCGACCCCGGTCAGGTGGCCGAGGCGTTGGCGGGCGACCTCCAGCGCACGGTGCTGGTGGTGTCGTCGAAGTCCGGCGGCACCGTCGAGACCGACAGCCACCGGCGGATCTTCGAGGCGGCGTTCGCGGCCGAGGGGATCGACGCGGCGTCGCGGATCGTCGTGGTGACCGACCCGGGCTCGCCGCTGGAGGCGGCGTCCCGGGAAGCGGGCTACCGCAAGGTTTTCCTGGCCGACCCGCACGTGGGCGGCCGCTACTCGGCGCTGACCGCGTTCGGCCTGGTGCCGTCCGGCCTGGCGGGCGTGGACATCGGCGCGCTGCTGGACGACGCCGCCGCGGCCGCGCCGCTGGTGTCGGCCGACTCGCCGGACAACCCGGCGGTGGTGCTGGCCGCGACGTTCGCCGTCGCGCACGCGCACGGCGCGGAGAAGATCGTGTTCGCCGACACCGGCTCCGGCATCGCCGGGTTCGGCGACTGGGCCGAGCAGCTGATCGCCGAGTCGACCGGCAAGAACGGCACCGGCCTGCTGCCCGTGGTGGTCGAGGGGCCGGGCGCGCCCGGTTTCGTGGACGCCGGCACGGACGCCACGACCGTCGCGATCGGACCGGCCACCGGCTCGTCGTCCATCGCGGTGGAAGGCCCGCTCGGCGCGCAGTTCCTGGTCTGGGAGTACGCGACCGCGCTCGTCGGCCGGGTGCTGGAGATCAACCCGTTCGACCAGCCCGACGTCGAGGCGGCGAAGAACGCGGCCCGGTCCTTGTTGGACGCGCCCGCCGCGTCGGCCGTCGCACCGGCCTTCGTGGACGGTCCGATCGAGGTCTACCCGAGCGAGGGCTGGCTGTCGCCGGACGTGAAGACGGTCGCCGAGGCGCTGGTGGCGCTGGTCGCCGCCGCGCCGGAGCACGGCTACCTGTCCGTGCAGGCGTACCTGGACCGGATCGACGACGCGTCGTTCGCCCTCGTTCGCCCGGAGTTGGCGCAGCGTTCGCACCTGCAGACCACCTTCGGGTGGGGGCCGCGCTTCCTGCACTCGACCGGCCAGTACCACAAGGGCGGTCACCGCAACGGCGTGTACCTCCAGCTCACCGGGGCGTCCGAGACGCAGCTGGACGTGCCGGGAAGGCCGTACGACCTCAGCACGTTGCAGCTGGCACAGGCGCTGGGCGACGGCCAGGTGCTCGCCGGGCACGGCCGTCCGGTCCTGCGGCTGCACCTGACCGACCGCGTCGCCGGGCTCGCACAGCTCGTCGAGGCCATTCAGGAGGACGGTTCGTGACAGCGCCCACCAAGCGCAACCCATTGCGCGACCCGCGGGACAAGCGGCTGCCGCGCATCGCCGGGCCCTCCGGCCTGGTGATCTTCGGCGTGACGGGTGACCTGTCGCGCAAGAAGCTGATGCCCGCGATCTACGACCTGTCCAACCGCGGCCTGCTGCCGCCGGGCTTCGCGCTCGTCGGCTTCGCCCGCCGCGACTGGGCCGACCAGGACTTCATGCAGGTGGTGCACGACGCGGTCAAGCAGCACGCGCGCACGCCGTTCCGGCAGGCGGTCTGGGACCAGCTCGCCGAGGGCATCCGGTTCGTGCAGGGCACCTTCGACGACGACGCCTCGTTCGACGCGCTCGCCGCGACCCTGTCCGACCTGGACCGCGACCGCGGCACCGGCGGCAACCACGCGTTCTACCTCTCGGTGCCGCCCGGCGCGTTCCCCACGGTGGTCAACCAGCTCAAGCGCGCGGGCATGGCCACGCCGCCCACCGAGCACCCCGGTCAGTGGCGCCGGGTGGTCATCGAGAAGCCGTTCGGCCACGACCTGGCCAGCGCCAAGCAGCTCAACAAGATCGTCAACGAGGTCTTCCCCGAGGAGTCGGTGTTCCGCATCGACCACTACCTCGGCAAGGAGACGGTGCAGAACATCCTGGCGCTGCGCTTCGCCAACCAGCTCTACGAACCCATCTGGAACGCCAACTACGTCGACCACGTGCAGATCACCATGGCCGAGGACATCGGCCTCGGCGGTCGCGCGGGCTACTACGACGGCATCGGCGCGGCGCGTGACGTGATCCAGAACCACCTGCTGCAGCTGCTCGCGCTGACCGCGATGGAGGAGCCGGTGTCGTTCCGGCCCAGCGACCTGCGCGCGGAGAAGGTGAAGGTGCTCTCCGCGACGCGCCCGGTCGGGCCGTTCGACGAGACCACCGCGCGCGGCCAGTACTCCGGTGGCTGGCAGGGCGGGCAGAAGGTGCCCGGTCTGCTGGAGGAGGGTGGGTTCGCCAAGGATTCGACCACCGAGACCTACGCGGCGATCACGTGCGAGATCAACACCCGCCGCTGGGCCGGGGTGCCGTTCTACCTGCGCACCGGCAAGCGGCTCGGCCGCCGCGTCACCGAGGTGGCCGTGGTGTTCAAGCGCGCGCCGCACCTGCCGTTCGACGACACCGCGACCGAGGAGCTGGGGCAGAACGCCCTGGTGGTGCGGGTGCAGCCGGACGAGGGCGTGACCATCAGGTTCGGCTCCAAGGTGCCCGGCAACACCATGGAGGTCCGGGACGTCACGATGGACTTCGGCTACGGCCACGCGTTCACCGAGTCCTCCCCCGAGGCCTACGAACGGCTGCTGCTGGACGTGCTGCTCGGCGAGCCGTCGCTGTTCCCGAAGAACGACGAGGTCGAACTCTCCTGGGAGATCCTCGACCCGGTCATGAAGCACTGGAGCGCCAACGGCGCACCCGAGAAGTACAAGGCAGGCACCTGGGGACCGGCGTCGGCGGACGAGATGCTGGCCCGCACCGGCAGGCACTGGAGGCGTCCGTGATCATCGACCTGCCCTCGACCACCACGTCGCAGGTCAACAGCAAGCTCGTGCAGCTGCGCGAGGAGGGCGGCGCGGTCACCCTCGGCCGGGTGCTGACGCTGGTCATCGTGACCGACGACGGCACCAAGACCGAGGAGGCCGTGGACGCGGCCAACGACGCCAGCCGCGAGCACCCGTGCCGGGTGATCGTGGTGGCGCGTGGCGCGCGCAAGGCCGCCCCCCGGCTCGACGCGCAGATCCGCGTCGGCGGTGACGCGGGCGCGTCCGAGGTCATCGTGCTGCGGCTGTACGGGGAACTGGCCAACGAAGGCGCGTCGTGCGTCGTCCCGCTGCTGCTGCCGGACACCCCGGTGGTGGCGTGGTGGCCGAACGAGGCACCCCCCGTGCCCGCGAAGGACCCGATCGGTCAGCTCGCGCAGCGCCGGATCACCGACGCGGCGGCGGAGAAGAATCCGATCCGGGCGTTGGAGCAGCGCAAGGCCGGCTACACGCCGGGTGACACGGACCTGGCTTGGACGCGGCTGACGCTGTGGCGCGCGATGCTCGCGTCGGCGTTCGACCTGCCGCCGTACGAGAAGGTCACCGAGGCCGAGGTGAGCGGGGAGGCCGACTCGCCGTCGACCGACCTGCTGGCCGCGTGGCTCGCCGGATGCCTGCGGGTGCCGGTGAAGCGGTTGAAGGCCGCGCGCGGCGAGGGCATCGTGGACGTGCGGCTGGAGCGCCGGTCCGGTGTGGTGGAGCTGTCGCGCCCGGACGGCAAGATCGGCACGTTGACGCAGCCCGGCCAGCCGGAGCGGCGGGTCGCGTTGCAGCGCCGCCAGGTGCGGGACTGCCTGGCCGAGGAACTGCGCCGGCTCGACCCGGACGAGGTGTACGAGGCGGCGTTGCGGTCGCTGGGCAAGGTCGTGCGCGGTCGGATCGCGCCGAAGGCGACCGCCGCGGCGCGCAAGCCCGCGTCCGGCGCGGCCAAGGCCAAGTCCGACGGCGCGCCGGACCCGAAGGCCGATGGCAAGGTCGACGGGAAGGTCGATGGCAAGGTCGACGCGAAGGCTGGCGGGAAGGCCGACGGCAAGGTCGACGGCAAGCCCGTGAAGGCCGCGGCGAAGGCGGCCAAGGCCAAGGCGGGTTCGTGAGCCGTCCCGAGGTGGTGGTGCACCGTGACGGCGACCTGCTGGCCGCCGCCACGGCCGCCCGCCTGGTCACCAGGCTGGTGGACGCGCAGACCGCGCGCGGGTCGGCGTCGCTGGTGCTGACCGGCGGGCGGACCGGGATCGCGGTGCTGGAGCACCTGCGCGCCACGCCCGCCCGGGACGCGGTGGACTGGAGCCGGGTCGATCTGTACTGGGGCGACGAGCGGTTCCTGCCCGCCGGGCACCCGGACCGCAACGAGACCCAGGCACGCGAGGCGTTGCTGGACCACGTTCCGGTGCCGGCTGCGCGGGTGCACGTGATGGAACCGTCCGACGGGCGGTTCGGTGACGACCCGGAGGCCGCCGCCGAGGCGTACGCCGACGTGCTGGCCGCCGCGGCGCGCCCGGAGGACCACGGCTCCGTGCCGTCGTTCGACGTGTGCCTGCTCGGTGTCGGGGAGGAGGGGCACGTCGCCTCGATCTTCCCGGACTCCCCCGCGGTGCACGAGCAGGAGCGCAGCGCGGTCGCGGTGCGCAACTGCCCCAAGCCGCCGCCGACGCGGGTGAGCCTCACCCTGCCCGCGATCCGCGCGGCGCGCGAGGTGTGGCTGATGACGACGGGTGCGGCGAAGGCCGCGGCCGTCGCCATGGCCCTGACCGGTGCCGGTGAGACCCAGCTGCCCGCCGCGGGCGCCCGCGGTCAGCGGCGCACGCTGTGGCTGCTCGACTCGGCCGCCGCCGCGAAGGTGCCGGACCTGGTCACCCCACCGTTGGCCTGACTTCTCGTGCGTTGATCCGCCCTTTCACCGCTGCCGCCGTTTGCCCCTCCTGGGCGCGGCGGCAGCGGCGTCTGCGGGGTGGTGACGTCGCCCACTCTCCAGGCGCCTTCACACGTCTTCGCACGTCTTCACGCGTCTCCAGGCACGGTGTCCGTTCACCGGACGTTCGCGCTCGCAACTTTGTGTCCCGCCGCGCGTCCCGTCCGGGTAATCACCGCATCTCGAACAGTGAGCGGGTCGATCGGGCACGTCGGTGGTGGAGGAGCGGGTCATGCCAAGTGTGATGACAGCGCAGTACGGTGAGGACCGGCGGATAGCTGACACAGGAGGTCCGACGCTGGCCGGCAACGCTGTCGAGAGGTTGCCGGGAGGTCGGGCCGACGGCGTCGCGACCGAACGGGTGCCCCGTGCCGCCGTTCTCGGGGTGCTCAGGCGGCACCGGCAGTTGGCGTTCGACGCGGGGGCCGTCGGCATCGCGGCACTGGACGTGTGGCTGCGGGTCGTGCCCGAGGCCGAGCCGTACAACTACGTGCTGTCGGTCATCTCGGTGGCGGCGGTGGCATTGCGGCGGCGGTTCCCGTTCCTGGTGGTGCTGATCACCGTGCCGGGGTTCCTGGCCGGGTGGGCGCAGTTGGCGGCGATGATCGCGCTGGGCACGTTGGCGCGGCGGAAGCTGTTGTCGACGCAGACCTACATCGCGGCGGCGTTGGTGTGGCTGAGCCGTTTCTTCCTGTGGCCGGTGGACGAGTTCCTGGCGTTGGAGTGGAAGACGCACGTCCACGACGCGATCTACGGGTGCATCGTCGCGGGGATGCCGATCGCGATCGGGCTGCTGGCGCACGCCAGGGAGGAGCTGTCGGCGCGGATCACGGAGCTGGCGGCGAGCCGGGAGCGGGAGCGGATGCTGCACGCGCACGCGGTGCGGGCGGACGAGCGGGCCAGGTTGGCGCGCGAGATGCACGACGTCGTGTCGCACCAGGTGAGCCTGATCGCGATGCAGGCAGGCGCACTGCGGATGGCGGCGGCCGATCCGAATGCCCGGCAGGTGGCGGGGACCATCCGGATGCTGAGCACGCGGACGTTGGACGAACTGCGCCAACTGGTGAGCGTCCTGCGGACGACCAGCGGCGACGACTCCCCCCAACCCCGCATCGAGGAACTCCCACAACTCGTGAGCACCGCCGGCATACCGGCAACCCTGACGGTGCAGGGCCCAGTGGCCGACCTCCCCGCCCCAGTCTCGGGCGCGGTGTACCGGACCGTTCAGGAGGCGTTGACCAACGTCCGGAAGCACGCGTGCGGTGCGCCGACGTCGGTGCTGGTAATCGCGGACGCCGACGAACTACTGGTGGAAGTACGCAACGAGGCCCCGGAGGGCCCGCACGATTACGGGGCGCTCCCCAGCGGCGGCCACGGTCTCGTAGGCCTGCGGGAACGAGCGGCACTACTGAACGCCGAGTTCGAAGCCGGCCCCACCGATGGCGGCGGCTTCCTAGTCCGCGTAACCTTTCCGCTGGTCAGAACCCTAGACACCTGAAGACCCAGCCACCCAATCGGGTGATCATCACCCCCACACCTACAAAAACGCCGTTATCCTGGCCTCGAAACGTCGGTTGAAACAACGAGGACCGCAACCAAACCCCGCAGACCGCTACCCCCCGACGCCCCACCCCTCCAACCCCGAGAGCCCCAGGATCAGCGAAGGTCGCCAGCGGAAGGCGAAGCCCACCGCAGGACCAGGCCGGCGAAGGACCAGGACCAGGACCAGCGAAGGCCGGACCAGCAGAGGGCCAAGACCACGGCCGGGCCCCGCGAAGGCCAAACCGGCGGAGGGCCCCGGCCTTCGCAGCCGGGCAGAGGACCGGGGTCGGCAGAGGGCAAGGCACGCGCAGCGCGAAGGCCAGCGCAGGACGAGCGCCAGCGCAGCGCAAAGGCGGCGACACGACGAGCGCGAGGGCCGCGCGGGATGAGCGCCGGCGCAGCGCGGGGGTTGATGTAGGGGACGAGGGCGCGCGCAGGACGAGGGGCTTAGCGGGCGGCTGAGCGGCGGCTGGCTACGGCTGTGCAGACGGCTGCTGTCACGCCCAGGGCGCCGCAGAGCAACGCGGGCCATGGATCGGGTGGGTGGCGTAGCAGGACGGACGGTAGGAGCCATACTGCTGCGCCGAGCGCGAAGCCCAGTGGTGCTGCGGCGATCACTGCGGCTGTGCTCGACTGGCGTCTTCGCAGAGATCGGAGGATCGACTCCAGGTATGCGAGCGCGAACAGCAGCAGCACCGCGCTTCCCGCTCCCATGATGCTGATCATCGGGTGTGTGAGGGGGCGGAGGGAGTAGTCCTGCGATTGGCCGTTGGTGGTCACCGTGGCTACTGCCGCACCGCCGATGATCCATCGGCTGGCGCCTGGCAGTTCGAAGGTCAGCGGTGTGTCTTGGCGTGTGGATGTGCCGGGTTGGGCGGCGGGGTCGGGCAGGGCGGGCACGTCGGCGAGGGTGATGCCGGCCGCGGTTACCGCCAGTCGGGCGGTTGCGGGGTCGCCCTGGCCTACTGGCACGGGTTTGCTGAGGTCGGCGTCCACGAGTGGCAGGGTGCGGGCGGGGATGGTGAAGGGTGTGGCGATCATGAGGAGCGCCGCCAAAGCTGCGGCCAGGGCGAACCATCGGGCGGGTTTCGGGGAGGCCAGGATCTGGGCGGCGGGCACGAGGGTTTGGGCGCCCAGTTGTGCCGGCGGCGGCGGGGGCTCGACCAAGGTGGCGCGTACGGGGATGTTCAGGGTCTCGCGGGGCGTCGAAGGGGCATCGAAGGGCCGGGTGTTGGTGGCGGGGTGGGTGCTGGCGGCGGCGACGTGCGGGGTCAGGTGGACGGGTGTGTCCAGTCGCAGCAGCCAGTCTCGGCCGAAGACCTCCGCCGCGGCGCCCGCGAGGTCGACCGCGAACGTTTCCGCGTTGCGGTAACGGGCCTCTGGGTCGCGTTCGATACCGCGCATGATCACTCGGGCTAGTGGATCGGGTACCTCGATCAGGGGACGGGGCTGCTGGTACACGTGCCGTTGGATCATCGCCAGCGCACCACCACCGCTGTCGAACGGCAGCCGGCCGCTCAGGAGCTCGTAGAGCACCGTCGCGGCCCCGTAGACGTCGGCGGCCGGGCTCAGGGGGTTGCCCAGCGCCTGCTCGGGTGACAGGTAGGCGGGCGTGCCGAGTACCTGACCACCGTGCGTCACCAGGGTCGCGCCCTCGCTCACCACCTGCGAGATGCCGAAATCGGCCACCTTCAGCACCCCGCCCGCCGTGAACAGCAGGTTCTTCGGCTTCACGTCCAGGTGCAGCACCCCGGCACCGTGCGCGGCGTGCAGGCCGGCCAGCATCGCCAGGCCGAACGCGCACGTCGACGCCGGCGTGACGCCCGCGCCGGTGAACTTCGACCACACCGTCCCGCCGTCGAGCTTCTCCATCACCAGCAGGTGCTCGCCGCGGTCCTGGACGTAGTCGTACACGGGCACGATGTGCGGGTGGTCGAGCCGCGCCAGCAGCCGCGCCTCGTGCGCGAACCGCGCGCTCATCCGCTCGTCCGAAGCGAGCACCCCGGGCAGCCGCTTGACCGCCACCGGACGCCCCAACGGCCGGTGCACGGCCGCGTACACGACCCCCATGCCGCCGCGCCCGATCTGGGCGCCGAGGTCGTACTGCGGCAGCGCCGCGACGACGTTCGCCGACACCGTCACGCCGCACCGCCCGGCAGCGGCCGCGTGATGCGCTGAGTGGACTCCGGGTCGGTGAACGGCGGGTCGAACGGCGGGTTGAACGGAGCCTCGGAGTCCGCCGACGGGTGCGGTGTCAGGTAGCCGAGCACGAAGGCGACTGCCGCCGCGCCGAGGATGAACGGGATCTCGGCGGCGGGTGAGGGCGCCATGACGCGCAGCACGGACAGCGAGATGACCGCGACCAACCCGGTGCCGACCCCGGCGGGCAGGAACCGCATGGCCCGCTGCCACCGGTTGGCCGGCAGCCGGCGCCGGGCCAGCGCGAACAGCGCGCCCGCCCACGCCAGCACGGTCAACCCGAACACCGCGAGCCCGAACACCCCGTACACCGACCACATGGACCCGCGCACGTCACCGGTCGTGCCGATGGAGGCGATCGAGTCGCGGTTGGTGTCCAGGACCTCCAGTTCGGTCGGCAGCAGCCCGGTCGCCTGGGTGCCGAGCTGGCCGAGGTCAAGCACGAACCCGCGCGTGACGCTCTGCTTGGCGGGCACGTCGAACGGCACGGTCGTGTCGTAGGAGAAGAACGTCAGCGCCAGCGCGGTGCCCGACAGCCGGATCGTCTTGACGTGCCGCACCGTGTCCGTTCCGTTGTGGACGGTCACCGAGATGCTGGACGAGCTGGACGGGTCGAGCAGCAGTTCGTCCTCGCGGACCGGGGTGCCGTCCACTGTGGCGTCGATGCTGACCGTGTCACCCGCGGCGTGGGCCGTGGGAAGGTGCGCCGGGGCGACGCCCAGGAAGATCCCGCACAGGAGCAGTAAACCGACGCTGCTCATAATGCGTCTCACAAGGGCACCTCATCGGTGGTTGGCGGACGGGTCCGGGAGTCGGTATGCGATCGGCAGGAACACTAGCTTTACTCGGTGCCTTGGCATATGGCGTTACGGCGCTTGTAGCGGCACCGGTATCCGCGCAGCAACAGGCCACGGCGGTCGCGAGCCCGGACTCCGGTCCGGTCGGGAGCACGTTCACGCTCACCTGGTCCGGTGTGTACCTCGACCCGGACTGCTCGAACCGCGCCGTGCAGATCTTGTGGGACGGCAAGCAGGTGGTCGGCGACGGTTGGCATTGGGGCCGCAACAACGGTTCGGGCACGGGCACCGTGCCGGCGGGCGCGAGCCTCGGCGGTCACCGCGTCACCGCCCGCCCGGTGTGCACGGCGTCGTCGAACCCGACGGACAGCTTCACCGTCACGCCGACGCCCACCACGACCACCACCCCGCCGCCGGTCGTCCCCACGACGACCGCTCCCCCGGTGGTGACGACGACGGTTACGCGTCCGCCGGTCACCACCACGACCCAACCGGCAGCCACCACCACCCCGACGACCACAACCACCACCACGACCGACAGCTCGGCCCCGCCCGCGTCCACCACGACGAAACCGTTCGACGGTGACGGCGCCCTGACCCTGGACAAGGACAACATCCAGCCGGGCGACCCGCTGACCGCGACCGGCACCGGCTGCGACCCCGGTTCGTCGGTGTACCTCAGCTCGCTCGGCGAGAACGTCGGCACGGCGAAGGCGGACACCTCGGGCATGTTCAGCACGCGGGTCGAGTTCACCACGATCCAGCCGGGCCGCCACGTCATCCGGGCCGACTGCGGGGTGGTGCTGGTCGGCAGCGTGGACATCGCCCTGACCAGTTCGACCAGCGGCACGACGTCCACCCTGGTGATCCTGGTGTTCTTCCTGCTGGTGGGCGCGCTCCTGGTCCGACGCCAGTTCGCCGGCCTGTTCACCAAGCGCACCTGAGGACGCGGAACAGGACGCGAGACGACGACGGCCCCCGCGGGAATCCCACGGGGGCCGTCGTACCGTTCTCGCCTGAGCCTGTCTAGCCTGACTAGCCTGTCTAGGGCTCTTCGCGCTGCTTGCGCAGCTTGATGAGCGCCTCTTCGAGGATCGCCTCACCGTCCGCGTCGGAGCGCCGCTCCTTCACGTACGCCAGGTGCGTCTTGTACGGCTCGTTGCGCGGCGGAGCAGGGGGTGCCTGCTCGTCGCGCCCCGCCGGAAGACCGCACCGGGGGCAGTCCCAGTTCTCCGGGATCTCGGCTTCGACCGCGAACGACGGCCGAGACTCGTGCGCGTTCGCGCACCAGTACGACACCCGACGTCGGGGCGCGGACTCGCCGCGCTCCGATTCGCCCATCGGGCCTGCGCCGACGCGGGTACCGCGAATCGCGTTACCACCAGCCATCGACCCTCACACCCCCACCACGTGGTTTCCCTGTGTCCGTATCGACCGGCGTCGTCGGACGCCCGCCGACCTGTGTCAGCTGACCTTCATCAACAGCCCGATGCCCACGATGGCGATGACCCAGACCGCGCCGACGAACAACGTCAGCCGGTCGAGGTTCTTCTCCACCACGCTGGAACCGGACAGGCTGGACTGCATACCGCCGCCGAACAACGAGGAAAGACCGCCGCCACGTCCCCGGTGCAGGAGCACCAGCAGGATCAGCAGCAAGCTGGAGACGATCAACAGGATCTGAAGGAACAGGATCATTTCTTCCTCGCTGTCAGGCAGGTGACGCCACAGAGTACCCGGTCGACTGCCGACCGTGGACCACCGTAGGGAGAGTGCGTGTCAATCACATCAGGGTAGAGGTCCGCCCGCGGCGAGCGCGCACAGCTTGGCGAACTCGTCCGCGTCCAGGCTCGCACCACCCACGAGGGCGCCGTCGATGTCCTTCTGGGCGATGAGCTCGGCGATGTTGCCCGACTTGACCGACCCGCCGTAAAGCACCCGAACGGCCGAGGCGACGTCCTCGCCGTACAGCTCGGCGAGTTTGACCCGCAGCGCCGCGCACACCTCCTGCGCGTCGGCCGAGGAGGCGACCTTGCCGGTGCCGATGGCCCACACGGGCTCGTAGGCGACGACCACGTCGCGCACCTGCTCGGCGGTGAGGCCCTTGAGGCCGGCGACGAGCTGGTCGGTGCAGTGTTCGACGTGCCGGCCGGCCTCGCGGACGTCCAACTGCTCGCCGAGGCAGAAGATCGGGCTGATGCCGTGCTTGAGCGCCGCCTTGACCTTCTTGTTGACCAGCGCGTCGTCCTCGTTGTGGTACTCGCGCCGCTCGGAGTGGCCGACGGTGACGTAGGTGCAGCCGAGCTTGGCCAGCATCGGGCCGGACACGTCACCGGTGTAGGCGCCCGAGTCGTGCGGCGAGAGGTCCTGCGCGCCGTACTTGAGCTTCAGCTTGTCGCCGTCGCACAGGGTCTGCACGGACCGGATGTCGACGAACGGCGGCAGCACCGCGACCTCGACCTTGGCGAAGTACTTCTCCGGCAGGGAGAAGGCGATCTTCTGCACCAGGGCGATGGCCTCCAGGTGGTTGAGGTTCATCTTCCAGTTGCCCGCGATGAGCGGCTGACGCTGGGCCATCAGGACTCCAAGACCGAAACGCCGGGGAGCTCTTTGCCCTCCAGGTACTCCAGGGACGCCCCACCGCCGGTGGAGATGTGCGAGAACCCGTCCTCGGGCAGGCCGAGCGCGCGCACGGCCGCGGCCGAGTCGCCGCCGCCGACCACGGTGAACGCGTCGCTCTTGACCAGCGCCTCGGCCACCGCGCGGGTGCCGCCGGAGAACGCCTCGAACTCGAACACGCCCATGGGGCCGTTCCAGAACACGGTCTGCGCGTCGGCGAGCTTGGCCGCGAACAGCTCGCGGGTCGCGGGGCCGATGTCCAGGCCCTGCCGGTCGGCGGGGATGGCGTCGGTGGCGACGACCTCGAACTCCGCGTCGGGCGCGAAGTCGACGGCGGCGAGCACGTCGACCGGGAGCACCAGCTCCACGCCGCGCTTCTCGGCGTCGGCGAGGAAGCCGCGGACCTGGTCGAGCTGGTCTTCCTGGAGCAGCGAGCCGCCGACCTCGTGGCCCTGGGCCTTGAGGAAGGTGTAGGCCATGCCGCCGCCGATGAGCAGCTTGTCGACCTTGGACAGCAGGTTCGCGATGACGCCGAGCTTGTCGGAGACCTTCGCGCCGCCGAGGACCACGACGTACGGGCGCTTGAGGTCGTCGGTGAGCTTGCGCAGCACCTCGACCTCGGCCAGCACGAGCCCGCCCGCGTAGTGCGGGAGCTTCTTGGCCACGTCGTAGACGGAGGCCTGCTTGCGGTGCACGACGCCGAAGCCGTCGGAGACGAACGCGTCGGCCTTGGCGGCCAGCTCGTCGGCGAGGGCGGCGCGTTCGGCGTCGTCCTTGCTGGTCTCACGGGCGTCGAAGCGGATGTTCTCCAGCAGCACGACGGTGCCGTCACCGGCGGTCTCGGTGCCGATCTCGACCGGCCGGCCGAGGAGCTCACCGAGGCGCACCGCGACCGGCGCGAGGGAGAACTTGGGGTCGGGCTCGCCCTTGGGGCGGCCCAGGTGGGCGGCGACCAGGACGCGGGCGCCCGAGTCCACGAGCGCCTTGATGGTGGGCACCGAGGCGCGGACGCGGCCGTCGTCGGTGATCCTGTCGCCGTCGAGGGGGACGTTCAGGTCGGCGCGCACCAGGACGCGCCGACCCGAGACACCCTCGCTGAGCAGATCGTCGAGAGTCTTCACAGCGAGCTTCCCGCTTGTCGTCGTCAGAGCTTGCTGGCGACGAGGTTGACCAGGTCGGCGAGGCGGTTGGAGTAGCCCCACTCGTTGTCGTACCAGCCGACGACCTTGACCTGGTTGCCGATGACCTTGGTCAGCGGCGCGTCGTAGATGCACGACGCCGGGTCGGTGACGATGTCGGCCGACACGATCGGGTCGGTGTTGTAGCGCAGGTAGCCCTTGAGCGGACCGTCGGCGGCGGCCTTGTAGGCGGCGTTGACCTCGTCCACGGTGACCTCGCGGCCGACCGTGACGGTCAGGTCGGTGGCCGAGCCGGTGGGCACGGGCACGCGCAGGGCGTAGCCGTCGAGCTTGCCCTTGAGCTCGGGCAGGACCAGGCCGATCGCCTTCGCGGCACCGGTGCTGGTGGGCACGATGTTCAGCGCGGCGGCACGGGCGCGGCGCAGGTCCTTGTGCGGCGCGTCCTGGAGGTTCTGGTCCTGGGTGTAGGCGTGGATCGTGGTCATCAGGCCACGCTCGATGGTGAAGCTGTCGTGCAGCACCTTGGCCAGCGGGGCCAGGCAGTTCGTGGTGCACGAGGCGTTCGAGATGACCGTCTGCGAACCGTCGTACTGGTCGTCGTTCGCGCCCAGCACCACGGTGAGGTCCTCACCCTTGGCCGGCGCGGAGATGATGACCTTCTTGGCGCCACCCTCGTCGACGTGCTTGCGGGCGGCCGACGCGTCGGTGAAGAAACCGGTCGACTCGACGACGACGTCGACGCCCAGGTCCTTCCAGGGCAGCTTGCCGGGGTCGCGCTCGGCCAGCGCCTTGATGACCTTGCCGTCGACCGCGATGCCCTCGTCGGTGACGGTCACCTCGCCGTCGAGGCGGCCCAGGATGGAGTCGTACTTGAGCAGGTGGGCCATGGTGTTGACGTCACCGAGGTCGTTGAAGGCGACGATCTCGATGTCGTGCCCGCTGGCCTGAACGGCGCGCCAGAAGTTGCGACCGATGCGGCCGAAACCATTGACACCTACGCGAACCGTCACGGTGAGTCTCCTCGGTATTCGACTGGCGTTATCCGCCAGGGGCGTGCAGTCATGGGCTGACCAGGCAGCCGAGAGTCAGCCTAGCCTCCGGGCTGCGTCCCTGGTCACGTGGACCACCAGGATCTCTTTATCGAACAAGAAAATCCAGCTTGTCCGGCTTGTTACTTCGGAGTAACACCTCACCCGTGCACACGTACCTCCGGGTTACCCATCGGGGCGTTGGTTTCACGGCCGTCACGTTCTTCGTCCGCGGCCGGGGCCTTGCGCCGGCCGTCGAGGAACCAGTCGACCGAGAAGTTCCGCGACACGACCACCATCGCCAGCAGCACGACGAGGTAGGCCAGGAACCCGATCAGCAGCCCGACCCCGTACGCGCCGAACAGCGCGCTGCCCGCCGGGAACAGGGCGAGCACCGCTCCCGGCGCGCAGCAGGGCCAGTCGGGCGTCGCGGGTCGCCTCGCCGGCGGTCGCGCCGCGGGCGAGCAACGCGGGCAGCAGCCCGTCGGCGAACGCGCACGCCTGCTGCTCGCGCACGTCCACCTCGGTACCGACCACCCCCGCCGCGCCCGCCCAGAGCAGTCGGCCCACCAGCGGGAAGTCCTGGCCGACGCCCAGCGCGGCGGTGCTGCACCCGTTGAGCAGCACCAACGGCCGGGACCGCCACCGGCGGCGGAAGCCGCGGTCGAACTCGTACGAGGTCAGCGGGGTCTCGTCGAGGCGCAGCGCGACGTAGCCGACGCCGTTGGCGATGCCGCCGTGGCAGTACAGGTAGATCAGGCTCGGCTGGCTCGCGCGCAGCCCGTCCAGCAACGCCGCGCGGTGGTCGGCCTCCAGCCAGGAGACGCCGGGCAGCGCGTCCCGCACCCGGGTCAGGTGCGAGTCGAGTGCGGTGAACGCCGGGTCGGTCGCCCGCCCGAGCACCACCGCGGGCGGCGTCGGGTGCTCGGTCGGGCACGGGGGACGCGGTGCGGATCGCGTACCTCTGCGGCGGCATCCCGATCGCCTGGAGCGCCTACAAGATCACTGCGAGCGGCGGGACACGGTGTCCCGCCGCTCGTCGGTACGGGTCGCTAGACCTCGGCGTCCAGCATGTCCGCGGTCACCGCGGACTCGGTGTCGGGCATGCCCAGTTCCTTGGCCCGCTTGTCCGCCATCGCCAGCAGCCGCCGGATGCGGCCCGCCACCGCGTCCTTCGTCATCTGCGGCTCCGACAGCTGGCCCAGCTCCTCCAGCGACGCCTGGCGGTGCGCCAAGCGCAACTCGCCCGCCGCGGCCAGGTGGTCCGGCGCCTCGGCGCCCAGGATCTCCAGCGCGCGCTGCACCCTGGCCGCCGCCGCCACCGCCGCACGCGCCGAACGCCGCAGGTTGGCGTCGTCGAAGTTGGCCAGCCGGTTCGCCGTCGCCCGCACCTCGCGGCGCATCCGGCGCTCCTCCCACGCCAGCACGCTGTCGTGCGCGCCCAGCCTGGTCAGCATCGCGCCGATCGCGTCGCCATCCCTTATAACCACCCGCTCCGCGCCGCGCACCTCCCGCGACTTCGAGCCGATGCCCATCCGCCGCGCCGCGCCGACCAGCGCCAACGCCGCCTCCGGCCCCGGGCAGGTCACCTCCATCGAGGACGACCGCCCCGGCTCGGTCAGCGAGCCGTGCGCCAGGAACGCGCCGCGCCACGCCGCCTCGGCGTCGCACACCCCGCCCGACACCACCGGCGCGGGCAGCCCGCGCACCGGCCGACCGCGCGGGTCCAGCAGCCCGGTCTGCCGGGCCAGGCCCTCGCCGTCCTTGACCACGCGCACCACGAACCGGGTGCCCTTGCGCAAACCGCTGGACGTGACGGTGAACACGTCGGACTGGTGCCCGTACAGCTCGTGGATCTCCCGGCGCAGCCGCCGCGCCGTGGAGCCCAGGTCCAGCTCCGCCTCGACGACCACCCGCCCGCCGACGATGTGCAGGCCGCCCGCGAACCGCAGGAGCGAGGCGACCTCCGCGCGGCGGCAACAGGTCTTGGAGACGGCCAGCCTGCTCAGCTCGTCCTTCACCGCAGACGTCATCGCCACGGTGCCTCGCCTCCCCTGGTCGTACGATCTTCCTGGAGGGTTGTACTCGACGCCCCGCCGGTCCTGTCACCAGGGCCGGCCAACGCCCGCCGGATGCTCAACGCCAGCGCGGTCGGGTCGTGCCGGTCCGGCGCGCCCGCCACCGCGATCGGAGCGAGGTGCGCCGCGGCCCCGAGAGCTGCGGCGGCCCGGCCCAACCGGTCCGGAACCGGCACCGCGCCGACGTCCGCGATCACCGCGTCCACCCGCAGGGCGGGCGCGTGCTCGCACAGCACGTCGAGGTGCAGCTCCGGCGAGAAGCCTTCTGTTTCCCCCGGTTGGGGGACGAGGTTGAGCACCACGACCTTCCTGGCCGACGTCCGGATCAGCGCGTCGTGCAGCTCCGGCACCAGCAGGTGCGGCAGCACGCTGGTGAACCACGAGCCCGGCCCGAGCAGCACCACGTCCGCGCCGAGCACCGCCTCGACCGCCTGCGGGCAGCCGCGCGGCGCCTCACCCGGGCCGCCCGGACCGTAGAGCCGGATGCGCTGCACCCGGCCCGGCGTGGTGGCGATCGCGACCTGGCCGCGGATGCGGCGCACCACGTCGGCGTCCTCGTCCAGCCCGGTCACGTCGGCCTCGATCGACAACGGCTCGGTGCACATCGGCAGCACCCGGCCGCGCACGCCGAGCAGCCGTCCGGCCTCCTCCAGCACCGCGACCGGGTCGCCCAGCTGCTCCAGCAGACCGGCCAGCACCAGGTTGCCCACGGCGTGGCCGGCGAGCGCGCCGGTGCCGCCGAACCGGTGCTGGAACAGCCTCGCCCACAGCGCGCTGGACTCGTCCGGGCCGGCCAGCGCCACCATCGCCTTGCGCAGGTCACCGGGCGGCAGCAGGCCCAGCTCGCGGCGCAACCGCCCCGAGGAGCCGCCGTCGTCCGCGACCGTCACCACGGCCGTCACGTCGCCGGTCACCCTGCGCAGGGCGGTGAGGGTGGCGTGCAGCCCGTGCCCACCGCCCAGCGCTACCGCTTTCCAGCTCACTCGCGTCCCAGGTCCCGGTGCACGACCTTGACCGCCATGCCGTCCTCGCTGGCCAACCTGCCCGCCAGCTCCTCGGAGATGGCCACGCTGCGGTGCTTGCCGCCGGTGCAGCCGACCGCCAGCGTCAGGTACCGCTTGCCCTCGCGCCGGTAGCCGGCGCCGATGAGCCGCAGCAGCTCGTGGTAGCGGTCCAGGAACTCCTCCGCGCCCTCCTGCGTGAGCACGTAGTTGCGCACGTCGCCGTCCAGGCCGGTCTGCTCGCGCAGCTCCGGGATCCAGAACGGGTTGGGCAGGAACCGCACGTCCATCACCAGGTCGGCGTCCATCGGCAGGCCGTACTTGTAGCCGAACGACAGCACCGTGACGCGAGTGCGGGTGGCCGACTCGGTGCCGAACGTGTCCTCGATCTTGGCCCGCAGCTGGTGCACCGACAGCGCCGAGGTGTCCAGCACCAGGTCGGCCTCCTCACGCAGCGGCGTGAGCAGGATCCGCTCGTTCTCGATGCCGTCGGCCAGCCGCCCGTCGGCCTGCAACGGGTGGCCGCGCCGGACCGACTCGAACCGGCGGATCAGCACGTCGTCGGTGGCCTCCAGGAACAGCACCTTCGGCTTGTAGCCGCGCGCGTCCAGGTCCTTGATGACCGCCGCCAGGTCCTCGGTGAACGCGCGGCTGCGCACGTCCATCACCACCGCGACCCTGGTGATGGCGCCTCTGGCCTGCGCGCCCAGCTCCACCATGGTGGCGATCAGCTCGGGCGGCAGGTTGTCCACCACGAACCAACCGAGGTCTTCCAAGCACTTCGCGGCGGTGCTGCGGCCCGCTCCGGACAGGCCCGTCACCACCGCGACTTCGATGCCGGACTTCTCGCCGGCCGGTCCGCTCACTTGTGCTCCCGTCGGTGTTCGATTCCTGGCTCCGCCGTCAGTCGCCCGATTGTCGATGCCGTCGACGGTCCTTCGGTACCGGCCGCGCCCAGCGTCGCGTGCACGGCCTCCGCGGTGCGCCGGCCCACTCCGGGCACCACGCTGATCTCCTCGATGCTCGCCTCACGCAACTTCTTCAGTGAGCCGAAGTGCTTCAGCAGCGCGGCCTTGCGCGTCTGACCAAGACCCGGCACCTCGTCCAGCGCGGACGTCGTCATCCGCTTGGACCGCTTCTGCCGGTGGTAGGCGATCGCGAACCGGTGCGCCTCGTCGCGCACGCGCTGCAACAGGTACAGGGCTTCGCTGGTGCGCGGCAGGATCACCGGGTCGGGCTCGCCGGGCACCCAGACTTCCTCCAACCGCTTGGCCAGGCCGACCACCGCCACATCGGTGATGCCCAGCTCCGCCAGCACGTCGGAGGCTACCTGCGCCTGGGGCGCGCCGCCGTCCACGACCAGCAGGTTCGGCGCGTAGGCGAACTTGCGCGGCTTGCCCGTCTCCGGGTCGATGCCCGGCGTCGGGCCTTCGCGGTTCTCCTTGAGGTACGCCTGGAACCGCCGCCGCACCACCTCGGCGATCGAGCCGACGTCGCCCTGGTCGGCGCCCTCGCGGACGGCGAACCGGCGGTACTCGGACTTGCGCGCCAGGCCGTCCTCGAACACCACCAGCGAGGCCACCACGTCGGTGCCCTGCACGTGGCTGATGTCGGTGCACTCGATGCGCAGCGGCGCGGTGTCCAGGCCCAGCGCCTCCTGGAGCTCCTGCAGGGCCGCCGACCGGGCCGTCAGGTCGCCCGCGCGGCGCAGCTTGTGCTGCTGGAACGCCTCCTTGGCGTTGCGCTCCACCGTCTCCATGAGCGCCCGCTTGTCACCGCGCTGCGGCACGCGCAAGACCACCCGGCTGCCGCGCAGGTCCGACAGCCACTTCTCGACCGCCTCGGCGTCGTCGGGCAGTTCCGGCACCAGCACCTCGCGCGGCACCGGCGCCGACTCCACACCGCTGACCTGGGCGGACTCCACCTGCTCGCCGTAGAACTGGGTGACGAACTGGTCGACCAGGCCGGTCACGCCGGTCTCGTCCACCTTGTCGACCACCCAGCCGCGCTGGCCGCGCACCCGGCCGCCGCGCACGTGGAAGACCTGGACCGACACCTCCAGGTCGTCCTGCGCGAACGCGACCACATCGGCGTCCGTGCCGTCACCGAGGACCACCGCCTGCTTCTCCAAGGCGCGCTTGAGCGCGGCCTGGTCGTCGCGCAGGCGGGCGGCCTTCTCGAATTCGAGCTCCTCGGCGGCGGCCGTCATCTCGCGTTCGAGGCGACGCACCATCGAGTCGGTCCTGCCGGCGAGGAAGTCGCAGAAGTCCTCGACGATATCGCGGTGCTCGTCCGCGTCGACCCGGCCCACGCACGGCGCGGAGCACTTGTCGATGTAGCCGAGCAGGCAGGGGCGGCCGATCTGGCCGTGGCGCTTGAACACGCCGGCCGAGCAGGTGCGCGCGGGGAAGACGCGGAGCAGGAGGTCGAGGGTTTCGCGGATCGCCCAGGCGTGCGCGTAGGGGCCGAAGTAGCGCACGCCCTTGCGGCGCGGGCCGCGGTAGACGTGCAGGCGCGGGAACTCCTCGTTCAACGTCACGGCGAGGACGGGGTAGGACTTGTCGTCGCGGTAGCGGACGTTGAAGCGGGGGTCGAACTCCTTGATCCAGTTGTACTCCAACTGGAGCGCTTCGACCTCGGTCCCGACCACGGTCCACTCGACACTCGCCGCGGTCGTCACCATCTGCCGGGTGCGCGGGTGCAGGCCCGCGACGTCGGCGAAGTACGAGTTCAGCCGTTGACGCAGGCTCTTGGCCTTGCCGACGTAGACCACACGACCGCCGACGTCGCGGAACTTGTACACGCCGGGGGCTTCGGGGATGGTGCCTGTCGCAGGGCGATAGGTCGACGGATCGGCCACGGCCCCAGCCTACGTGCGGCCACCGACAATCCATCGCGAGGCCGACCCCGCCCCGGACCGACCAGGTCTGCTACCGGACGCGGCGGGAGCCGGGTGGTCGGTGGCGCGGGTGTTGCTCGCGTCGCCGACCGCCCGGCTCCCGCCGTGGTGCCGTTGACCGTGCGTCGGACTCGGCTGGTCAGGCCAGGACGATCTGGCCTCCTTCTACCTTGACCGCGACCTCGGTCAGACCCTTGGTCGCCGGGCCCTTCGTCACCGCGCCGTCGGAGGCGTTGAACTGGCTGCCGTGGTTGGGACAGGTGATCACGCCGGACTCGGGCGGTTCGACGGCGGTGCCGGCGTGTGGGCAGGCGGCGTCGTAGGCCTTGATCGTGTCGCCGGTGCGGACCAGCACCAGTGGTTTGCTGGTGGACGGGTTGCCGGCGATCAGGCCGCCGCCGTCGGGGACATCGGCGAGCGCCGCGATCGACGCGGGGCCGCTCGGGGTGCTGCCGCCGCTGGGGGTCGTACCGCCCCCGGTGGTGCCGGCGCCGGTCGTCGTCTCGCTGCTGCACGCGGCCAGGCCGCCGGGCACGGCAAGTGCGACGAGGATGCCGCACATCATCGAGCGACGGGACAGCCCTGCCTTCTCAACGGAACTCAAAACAGGTCCTCCGCTACGTGGTGGGGTAGTTGTTCGGGATTACACACGCAATACGACACCACCAGTAGGGGGGTTCATCACTCCGCGTTCTTCGGAACGTTCTTCAGGAAATCAACACGTCCGCCCCGGACACGATCACCGCGACCTCGGTCAGCCCCCGCGGCGAGGGCCCGGACAGCACCGCCCCCGACGCCGGGTCGAACGCGCTGCGGTGCGTGGGGCACGTGATCACGCCGGCCGCGGGCGGGTTCACCGTCGTGCCCTGGTGCGGGCAGGCCGGGTTGAACACCCGGACCTCCGACTCCGAAGGCCTGACCAGCAGCAACTGGCCGTCAACGCCGACGTCGACCAACGCCCCGGACCCCACCGGCACGTCGGCGAGCCCGGCGATGCGGTCCCCCGGACGGGCGGAACCGACGCCGGGCCGACGTGCGGGCGCACCGGTGCCGCAGGCGGTCACGGGCACGCAGGCGGTCAGGGCGAGCAGTCCGCACAGCAGCGTCCGTCGGTCCACCCGCCCATCCTCGCCTACTGGTCCTTCGTCACCGCCGTCCGGGCCAGCGCCAGCACCGCGGTGAACGGCGGGAACCAGTGCCGCGAGTGCGACGGCGGGTTGGCCCACCTGAGCGACCCGTAGCGGGTCATGGTGGGCGGCAGCGCGATGCGCTGCGGCGAGCGGACGAACTGGACCTCGGCGGGCGCCTTCAGGTGCGTGGGCAGCAGGGCGACCAGCTCGGCGAGGAAGATCCAGTGCTCCCGCGGGCCGGGTATGACGGTGACCGGACCCGCGAGCATCCTGGCCTTGAGGTCGGCCAGGACCCGCGAGCCGATCCGGGCCGGCATGGCGATCGCGGTGGTGGCCGGGCCGAGCGGCAGGAAGACGCCCTGCTCGGTGACGGACACCTTCCAGCCCAACAGCCGGTAGCCCGCGATCGCCTCGCCGAGTGCCTGCTGGTGCGCGCGATCACGTGGCCCGAAGCGCGGTCCGGTGTCTGCGGTGCTGGCGGCAGTGATACTCATCGGCGGAGGTCCCTCCCCGGTCGGGTGGAGCGGGCGGTGTGCGCGGGGCCGCGAGGTCGTCCCGGCACTGGCACACACGCAGCGTCCGACGATCCGGCGCGCCACACCACACCGTCGTCGGGTCGAATCCATGCACCGGATGGATTCCGCTCATCCGCCACACGGCGTCACGGGGCCTCCAACCGGGGGTCTACCGCGTCTTATGCAGCAAATGCATGGACTCCTGATCACATCTCTATACACTGGTGACCACGCTCAGTGACGGGAGCGAGCCATGGAACGGAAAGCTCGGAGAGCACCCAGTACCAGGCGCGTATGTCCGTTGTGCGGGGCGTTGATCGCCGCCGACAACACCGACCGGCTCTGCCAGCGTTGTCGCCGCAACGCGCGGACGGAGCTCTACGGACCGCCCGAGGTCACCGGGGACTTCTGGGATCACGAGGCGATGGCCCCCGCGTTCGCCGACCGGAACATGGGTGCCCTCCTCGCCGCCTACCGGCACCACCCCCAGCACGTCAGCCGCGTCACCCAAGACCGCATGGCGTCCTGGTTGGGGATCTCCCAGGCACAGCTGTCGCGGTACGAGACCGGTGAGAACCCGATCGACCGGATCGACCGCCTGCGCCACTTCGCGCAGGTGCTCGGCGTCCCGGCCGACCGGCTGTGGTTCGACCGCGTCGGAATCCCAAGCCAGGCGGGCCCCGATCGCGGTGCCCCGCCCGATGTGCTCGGCGCGGCGTGGGACGCGTCGAGCATTGCCAGATCGGTCGAGGAGACGGCGAGGAACGACTTGGCGATCAGCAGACGAGCGGCGCTCACCGGAGCCGCCGCGGTGGCGATGGGTCCCGCACTGGTCGAACCGTTGCAGCGGTGGCTCCACCCTTTGCAGCCCCTGTCCAAGTGGTCGTCCAGCGCGGCGATCAGCGAGGAGGAGTTGGCGGCGCTGCAGCGCGTCGCCGACGGGCTGCGCGGGTGGGGCGGACGAGGCGGGTACGGGTTGGCGCGCAAGGCGGTGCTCGGGCAGTTGGAGGAACTGGCCGAGCGGTTGTCGCGCGCACCGGCGGGGCCGACGACGGAACGGGCCTTCTTCATCGGGGCCGAACTGTCCAAGGTCGCGGCGAGCATGTCGTGGGACGCGGGCATGCACGACGCCGCGCAGCGGTACTACGTGCTCGGCGTGCGCATGGCGAAAGCGGGGCGCAACGATCCGTTCGCCGCGCTGTGCCTGGCGGCGATGGCACGGCAGATGTTCGACCTCGGCCGCCCCGAGGACGGATTGGAGCTGGTGCAGCTGGGCCAGTACGGCACCAGGCGCACCGCCACACCGACGTTGCAGGCGCTCCTGCTGACCCGCGAGGCGTGGGCCTACGCCCAGATGGGTCAGGTCCGGGAGTTCCACCGCGCGGTCGGGCAGGCGCAGGACAGCTTCGCGCAGCGGCGGCCGGGTTCGGACCCGTGGTGGCTGGACACGTTCGACGAGGCGGAGCTGGAAGGGGTCATCGGCGCCCGGATGCGGGACCTGGCCGGGCACGACCCCAAGCAGGCGCCGGGTGCCGAGCAGCACATCCGGCGGGCGCTGAGCCTGCGTGACCCGGCCCGGGTGCGCAACCGGGCGTTCGACGTCATCGGGTTGGCCCGCACGAAGATGGTGGCGGGCGAGCCCGAGGAGGCGTGCGGGCTGATCCAGGAGGTGCTGCCGACGGCGGCCGGCCTGGCGTCCGGGCGGGTGGTGCGGAAGCTGCAGGACTTCGCCAAGGAGGCCGAGCGGCACCGCGACCTGGCGGTCGTGCGGGACGCGCGGGAGGCGATCCGCGGAGTCCGGACGGCCTAGCGATGCGGGTGGGAATCACCGGGCACAGCAAGCTGGCGCCCGATTGCGTCGACGCCGTGCGCACGGAGATCCGTGCGGCGTTGGAGGCCGAGGCGGCGGGCGGGTCACCCCTGGTCGGGGTGACCTGCCTGGCGCCGGGCGCGGACCAGCTGTTCGCCCGGGTGGTGCTGGAGCTGGGCGGGCGGGTCGAGGTGGTGCTGCCCGCGATGGACTACCGGGAGAAGCTCAAACCGGAGAAACGGGCGGAGTACGACGAGCTGCTGGCGCGGGCGCACGTGGTGAGCGTGCTGCCCAACGAGCTGTCCGGGCGGCACGCGTACGTGATGGCGAACGAGCGGATGCTCGCGTCGGTCGAGCTGCTGATCGCGGTGTGGGACGGCCAACCGCCGGACGGGCGCGGCGGCACGGCGGACGTCGTGGAGACCGCGCGGGCGTCGGGCGTGCCGGTGGTGGTCGTGTGGCCGGAGGGCGCCAGCCGCGGCTAGCCGTAACGGGAAGCGGACCGTAGTTGTCCGCGATGGCCGGCAGACTTCGACACATGCTGGAAACCTCGGCTCGTCTGCTCAAGCTGCTGTCGTTGTTGCAGGTGCGCCGGGACTGGACCGGTGCGGACCTGGCGCAGCGGCTGGGTGTGGACGTGCGGACCGTGCGCCGGGACGTGGACAAGCTGCGCAACCTCGGCTACCCCGTGAACGCGTCACCGGGTGTGGCGGGCGGCTACCAGTTGGGTGCGGGGGCCGAGTTGCCGCCGCTGCTGTTGGACGACGACGAGGCCGTGGCGGTCGCGGTCGGGTTGCGGACGGCGGCGAACGGGACCGTGGCGGGCATCGAGGAGACGTCCGTGCGGGCGTTGGCCAAGCTGGAGCAGGTGCTGCCGTCCCGGCTGCGCCGTCGGGTGAACGCGCTGCAGGCGCACACCATCTCGCTGATGGGCGCCGTCACCCGGGTGGATCCGGCCACGCTCACCGCGATCGCCGGCGCGTGCCGCGACCACCAGCGGCTGCGGTTCCCGTACGCCGGGCGCGACGGCGGCACGCGGCGGCACGTGGAGCCGTTGGGCCTGGCCCACACCGGGCGGCGGTGGTACCTGGTGGCGTGGGACGTGGACAAGGCGGACTGGCGCACGTTCCGGGTGGACCGGATCGAGGAGGAGCCGACGCTCGGTGCCCGGTTCACGCCGCGTGAGCCGCCGGCGGAAGACCTGGCGTCGTACGTGTCGCGGCAGTTGTCCGTCGCGCCGTACACCCACCAGGCGCGGTTGGTGATGCACGCGCCGTACGACGTGGTGGCGTCCCGGACGTCGAAGACGTCGGTGCACCTGGAGCGGATCGACGACGAGCGGACGTTGCTGACCGTCGGCACGCCGTCGTTGGAGGAGCTGGGGCTGTGGATCGGGATGATCGGCGTCGACTTCGAGGTGGAGGGTCCGGAAGAGCTGAAACAGCACCTCCGGACCCTCGGCGAACGCTTCCTGCGGGCCTCCGGCCAGACCTGACCGGCGGGGTACGGGTTACGGGGTGCGGGCCAGGCGGTAGGCGGCGGCGCCGATGAGTTCCAGGGAGATCTGGAGGCGGTCGGTGCTCACGTTCTGCGCGATCGTGTCCTCGGGGGTGTGGTAGAGCGGTTCCAGCTCGTGCGGGCCGCCCTCGCCGCGCCAGCTGAAGTTCGCCGCGGCGATCTTGCGCTCGTGGAACGGCACGTGGTCGCTGCTGCCGCGCGGCACCGGGCCGTGCACCTGCGCGCCGTAACCCAGGCGGGCGGCGGCCGCGGCGACCTGCGCGGTGGTGGCGTTGTCGCCGCCGTCCACCGAGAGCAGCCAGTACGCGGTGGCGGGGCCGTGGCTGGTGGCGACCATGTCGTTCTGGAACACGCCCGCGATGCGCGTGGCCTCGGCGTCGGCCAGTTGGCTCACGTAGTAGCGCGACCCGAGCAGACCCTGCTCCTCCGAACCCCACAGCGCGAACCGCAACGCCTTGTGCGTCGGCAGGTAGCGCAGCACGCGGGCCAGTTCGAGGGTCAGCACGGTGCCGCTGCCGTCGTCGTTCGCGCCGGGCGAGCCGGGCACGCTGTCGTAGTGCGCGGTCACCATGACCACGCCGTTGTCCCGGCCGGGGAACGTGGCCGACCGGTCGGCGATCACGTTGTACGAGGTCAGGCCCGCGAAGTGGGTGGTGGCCACGCTCACCGTGACGGCACCGGCCGCCCGCAGCCGCTCCACGTGCACCTGCGCGATGCCCAGCACCGGCACGGTGACGTTCGCGGTCAACGTCGGCGAGAACGCGCCGGTCTTGCCCGCCGGCGCCACGGTCACCCGCCCGATCAGCACCGCCGCCGCGCCCAGCCCCACCGCGTCCAGCACCGCGGTGGACCCGGCCGGCACGTTCACCAGCAGCGCGATCTTCCCGGTCAGGTCCGCGGGCAGCGACGCGCCGTTGTCCAGGTCCACGACCGGGCCGGTGGCGGTCGCGCCGAGCGCGCCGAACCGGGACGCGCCCGCGTTCCAGGTGTCCGACCCGACGGTCAGCTTGGACAGGTACTTGTCGGGCACGGTGAACGGCTGGAGCGTCACCTGGTACCGCAGATCACGCAGCACGGACGCGAGGTAGTCGCGGGCCCGGTGCTCGGACTCGGTGCCGCCGATGCGCTGGCCGATCCGGTCGCTGAGCACCCGCATGTGCTCCATCGCCCGGCGCGCCCGCACCCGGCCCACCACCGGGTAGTCGCCCAGCGCCAGGTCCGGCGCGCCGGACGCGCCGAGCCGCTGTGCCCGGGCCGCCGGGTTCAGGCCGAGCGTGACCGCTCCCGCCACCGCCGCCGCACCGGTCAGGAGTGAACGTCTGCGCATGTGAGGGCCCCCCAAGGTCGTAGATCACCCGAACCTAGGCAGGGGTCCGCACCCCGACAAGGGTGCCGATGGCTGACACCGGTCCACCATCGGCACCACGACGATCAGGGGTTACGCGGACGCGTCACACCGGCTAGAGCGGTCGGTCGGTGGCGGCGCGGTGGAGTTCGCGGAGCGCGCGCACGGCGGCCACCGCGTGATCGCGGTCCACGGCCTGCACGGCCATGATCGACACGTACTCGTCGTCGGGCAGTTCCAGCCGGGCCCACGACGCGCCGTCGGGGAACGACACGTGCAGCACGTCCGTCCACGCGAACCGGTGCGCGGTCACCACGTTGCGCACCTCGACGCCCTCGGCGTCGGCACGCACCCGCGGCCGGGTCAGCAGGAGGACACCGCAGGCCAGCAGGACACCCAGGCAGATCATCGCGATCTGGTCGGAGGCCCGGAAGATCACACCGGTCGGCGTGTCCCCCAGCAGCAGCCCGACCACGGTGAACACCACGACCAGGAACACCGCGCTGATCCCGGCGACCAGCCGGATCTTCTTGGGGCGGAACTCGACGGCGGCCACGGCGGTCTTCACGACTCCGCTCGCAGCCCGCGCAGCACGAGCGCCGTGTCCAACGCCGCCACGCACGCCTCGAAACCCTTGTCCTCCACCGAGTCCGGGAACCCGGCACGGGCCAGCGCCTGGTCCTCGTCGTTGGTGGTGAGCACCCCGTTGCCGACCGGCGTCGAGGAATCGAGCGCGACCCTGGTCAACCCCGCGGTCACCGCGTCGCACACGTACTCGAAGTGCGGCGTGCCGCCCCGGATCACCACGCCCAGCGCCACCACGGCGTCGTGCGTGCGGGCCAGCTCCTGCGCCACCACCGGCAGCTCCACCGCGCCCGCGACCCGCACCACCGTGGGCGACGGGATACCGGCCTTCGAGGCCGTGGCCAACGCCCGCTCGACCAGGTTGTCGGTGATCCTGGTGTGCCAGCGCGTGGCCACCACGGCCAGCGTCAGCCCCGCCGCGTCGGGGACGGCGTCCTCGGGACGCCCTTCGCCGCTCATTCCGCTCCCTCCGTGGTCGACACCACCGCGCCGCCCTGGCTCAACGCCTCGTACTGCTCCAGCTGGTGCAGCTCGTGCCCCATCCGGTCGCGCTTGGTGCGCAGGTACCGCAGGTTCTCCGGGTTGGGCGAGATCGGCAGCGGCACCCGCTCCAGCACCTTGAGCCCGTAACCCTCCAGCCCCACCCGCTTGGCCGGGTTGTTGGTCAGCAGCCGCATCGACTTGATGCCCAGCGAGCACAGGATCTGCGCGCCGGTGCCGTAGTCGCGGGCGTCCGCGGGCAGGCCGAGGCCCAGGTTCGCGTCCACCGTGTCCGCGCCGTCGTCCTGCAGCTGGTAGGCCTGCAACTTGTGCATCAGGCCGATGCCGCGGCCCTCGTGCCCGCGCATGTAGAGCACGACACCGCGCCCCTGCGCGGCCACCACCTCCAGCGCCGCGTCCAGCTGGGGGCCGCAGTCGCAGCGCAGCGAGCCGAACACGTCGCCGGTCAGGCACTCGGAGTGCACCCGGACCAGCACGTCCTCGCCGTCCCCCAGCTCGCCGTAGACCATCGCGATGTGCTCGATGCCGTCGAGCTTGCTGTCGTAGCCGACCGCGGTGAACGTGCCGTGCGCGGTCGGGATGCGCGCCTCGGCGACCCGCTCCACCTGGGTCTCCATCCGCCGCCGGTAGGCGATCAGGTCGGCGATGGTGATCAGCACCAGGTCGTGCTTGCGGACGAACAGCTCCAGGTCGTCGCGTCGGGCCATCGTGCCGTCGGCGTTGGCGATCTCGCAGATCGCACCGGCCGGGCGCAGGCCCGCCATCCGGGCCAGGTCCACCGCCGCCTCGGTGTGGCCCGCGCGGCGCAGCACGCCGCCCTCCTTGGCGCGCAGCGGGAACACGTGGCCGGGACGCACCACGTCCCGTGCGGTCGTCGCGGGGTCGGCGAGCAACCGGATCGTGCGCGCGCGGTCGGTGGCGGAGATGCCCGTGGTGACGCCTTCACGGGCATCGACCGACACGGTGAACGCCGTGCCCATCCGCTCGGTGTTGTTCCCGACCATCAGGTCGATGCCCAGCCGGTCCAGCGCCTCGGGCTCCATCGGCGTGCACAGCAGGCCCCGGCACTCGGTCATGGTGAACGCGACCAGCTCCGGCGTGGCCTTCTCCGCGGCGAAGATGAGGTCGCCCTCGTTCTCGCGGTCCTCGTCGTCCACGACCACGACGGGCCGGCCCGCAGCGATGTCGGCTATGGCCCGTTCGATATCGGCGAAGTGGTTCACCGGGCCTCCTCGGCGCGGAGGTGGGTGCCCTGGGAATAGGGTGCGGTGAGCCGCTCGACGTACTTCGCCAGCACGTCCACCTCCAGGTTGACGTGGTCGCCCGGCGCGCGCCGGCCGAGGGTGGTCAGCTCCAGCGTGGTCGGGATGAGACTGACCGAGAACTCCTGCTCGGACACCGCCATGACGGTCAGCGACACGCCGTCCACGGTGATCGAGCCCTTCTCCACCACGTACCGCGCCAGCCCCGGCGGCAGTCCGATGTGGACGACCTCCCAGTGCTCGGACTTCTCCCGGGCCAGCACCACGCCGGTGCCGTCCACGTGGCCCTGCACGATGTGGCCGCCCAGGCGCTGGCCGACGGCGGCGGCGCGCTCCAGGTTGACCTTGTCGCCCTCGGTCACCTTGGCCAGACTGCTGCGGGTCAGCGTCTCGCGCATCACGTCCGCGGTGAACGCGCCTCCGGCGACGTCCACCACGGTGAGGCACACGCCGTTGACCGATATCGAATCGCCGTGTTTCGCGTCGCTGGTCACCAACGGGCCCGCGATGGTGACGCGGGCCGCATCCGGCAGATCGGCGACGGCGACGACCTCACCCAACTCCTCGACGATCCCGGTGAACACCGTTCCTCCTCTAGCGTCCGGCGCCGGATGGCATTACCGCGGAAACCCGTACGTCCGGTCCGCACATACTGACCTGCTCCACGACCAGTGCCACGGCGCCGGTGACGGTCGACACCCCGGCGTCCCGCAGTGCGGACGGGCCGTCGCCCAGGAACTTCGGGGCGAGGTAGGCGAGCACCCGGTCGATGCGGCCCGCTCCCGCGAACGCACCCGCCAGCGTAGGCCCGCCCTCCAGCAGCACGTCCACCACACCCCGCGCGGCCAGCGCGCCGAGCACCACGTCGGGGTCGTGCGTGCGCAGGTGCATGGTCTCCGCCTCGTCGTCCAGGACACGGGCCCCCGCCGGCAGGTCGCCGAGACCGACGACGACCCGCAGCGGCTGCCGGGTCACATCCTGCCCCGGACGCGTTCCCCGCGCGGTAAGTCTCGGGTCATCGGTGCGGACCGTGCCGGTGCCGACCATGATCGCGTCGATCTTCGTGCGCAGCTCGTGCACTTCGGCGCGGGACTGCTCGGAGCTGATCCAGCGGCTGGTGCCGTCGGCGGCGGCGACGCGGCCGTCCAGGGTGGCGGCGTACTTCCACGTCACGTGCGGGCGGCCGGTGCGGGCGTAGTGCAGCCAGGCGCGCAGCGGGCCGCGTTCGACCTCTTCGGCGAGCAGGCCGGACTCGACCCGGACGCCGGCCGCGCGCAGCACGTCCGCTCCCCCGGCCGCCTTCGGGTTCGGGTCCGCGACGGCGTGCACCACGCGTGCCACGCCCGCGTCGAGCAGCGCCTGCGTGCACGGCGGGGTGCGGCCGTGGTGGGCGCACGGCTCCAGCGTGACGAACGCGGTGCCGCCTCTGGCCCGGTCACCGGCCTGGGCGAGGGCCACGACCTCGGCGTGCGCCCCACCGGGCGGCCGGGTCGCGCCTTCGCCGACGGGTTCGCCGTCGGCGTCCAGGACCACGCAGCCGACCGGGGGGTTCGGGCTGGTGGTGCCGCGGACCCGTTCACTGGCCGCGATGGCCAGCGCCATCGCCTCGTCCGCGTTCACCGGGCCCGCGTCGCCTGCGCGCGCAGCCGCTCCAGGGCCGCACCGGGGTCCGCGGCGTCGTAGACGGCGGAACCGGCCACGAAGCAGTCCACGCCCGCCTCGGCCGCCTGCTCGATGGTGTCGGCGTTGATGCCGCCGTCGATCTCGATGACCAGCTTGAGGTGGCCGGTGTCGACCAGGCGGCGCGCGGCGCGCACCTTGTCCAGCACCTCGGCCATGAACGACTGGCCGCCGAAGCCCGGCTCCACCGACATGACCAGCAGCGTGTCGTAGTGCTTGAGCACCTCGACGTAGGGCTCCAGCGGGGTGCCCGGCTTGAGCGACAGGCCGGCCTTCGCGCCCGCCGCGCGCAGGTTCTTGGCCAGCTGCACCGGGTCGTTGGCGGCCTCGACGTGCACCGTCACGTTGTACGCGCCGGCCTCCGCGTACGGGATGGCCCAGCGGTCCGGGTCGTCGATCATGAGGTGGCAGTCCAGCGGCAGGTCGGTCGCCTTGCGCAGCGATTTCACCACCGGCAGGCCGATGGTCAGGTTCGGCACGAAGTGCGCGTCCATGACGTCCACGTGCAGCCAGTCGGCGGACGCCACGGCGGCGGCCTCGTCGGCGAGTCGGGCGAAATCGGCGGACAGGATGCTCGGGGCGATCATCGGCTGGACCACGGCTGGTGAGTCTAGGCTTCCTCGATTGCCCGGACCTCACGGGAGGCATGTTCCACCTCACCACCCCCAACGCCCGTCCGCCCGCTCCGACCTGCCTTTTTCCGACTACTCACGCAGGTAGTTCCCTCGCGGTGTGGTGGCCATTACGTTCGAGGCCGAGGGCAGCAACTGGGGAGCACTGGGGATGAATGCCGAATTCCGTCACAAGATCGCACTGGTCACGGGAGCCTGTTCACCGCTGGGCGCCGAGGTGGTCGAGTCGCTGGCCAGGCAGGGCGCGCTGGTCGCGGCCGTGGACAGCGACGGGGCGAGACTCGCGGACCTGGTCGAACGGCTCCAGGACCAGCGGCTGCGGCTCGCCGGGCGGCAGATCGACGTGACGTCGAGCGCGGCCGTGGACGCGTTGGTCGACCAGGTGGAGCGCGAGTTCGGCGCGATCGACGCGCTGGTGGCGATGGCGGGCGCGCTGCGGCCCGGTCCGGCGCTGTCCATCACGGACGAGGACTGGGCGCACAGCTTCGCGGTGAACGTGGACGGCGTGTTCAACGTCTCGCGGGCGGTCGCGTCGCGCATGGTCGGGCGCGGTCGCGGGACGATCGTGATGGTGCCCGCGCACGTCGTGGCGGTGCCCCGGTCGGGCATCGCGGCGTACGCGGCGTCACGGGCGGCGGCGGTGGCCTACACCGAGTGCCTGGCCGTGGAGGTCGCGCCACACGGGGTGCACTGCGCGGTGGTCGCGCCGGCGGACGTGCGGCGGGTGGCCGACGAGGTGCGGTTCCTCCTCGCGGACACCGTGTCGGACCCGATGTCGGACGCCCTCGGGGCGTGAAATCGCGGGCGTGAAGTCGCGGGCCTGAAGTCGCGAGCGTGAAGTCGCGGTTGGTCAGACCGTCGAGGTCTCGGCGGTCTCCTGCTCGTGCGCCAACCGCGCCAGCTCCACCCGCGAGCTGATCCCGAGCTTCTTGAAGATGCCCCGCAGGTGGTAGTTCACCGTGTGCGGTGACACGAACAGCTGCTTGGCCACCTGCCGGTTGGTCATCCCGGCCCCGACCAGCCGGGCGATATCGCGCTCCGGCTCCGACAGCCGCCCCCAGTCCTCGCCCGCGGCGGCCGCGGCGGTCCGCCCGGCGCGCCGGCGCAACCGGACCACCTCGCCGTCCGCGCCCATCCGCTCGAAGATCCGCAACGCCAGCGTGGCGTGCGCCGACGCCCGGTCCGGCTGCCCGGTCTCGGTGAGCAGCGCGGCCAGGTCCTCGTTCGCGTTCGCCTTGGCCCACGGGTGGCTGTGCCGTCCCGCCGCCGCCAGCAGCTCCTCCGCGTCGCGGTCCAGCAACGCCCGCGCGTGCCCGGCGGACACCGCCACGGCGTCGAAACCGGGGTTGTCGGCGGCCAGCCGCTCGGCCGCGCCGACCACGTCACCGGCCAGCCCGCTGTCGCCCACCGCCGACGCCTGCCGCACCAGCCACGGCGCGGCGCCCGGCTCCTCGATGAGCATCCGGCGAACGCCGTCGAGGTCGGCCATCCGTTCGCGGGCCAGTTCGGCGGCCCGCCCCGGCCCGCCCTGGGCCTGGGCCAGCAGCAGCTCCACCCAGTCGTACTGGCCGGAGTGCAGCACCGCCTCGCCCGCCGCCAGATCGGCCCGGTAGCGCCGCACGTGCTCGGCGGCCGCGGCAACCTCGCCCCGGTGCAACGCCACCGTCGCCAGCACGGTCGAGGCCAACGGCACCAGGATGCGCAGACCCCGATCACGGGCGGCGGACAGACCGCGGCGGGCCGCGACCAGCGCCTGGGCCAGCTTCCCGGCCTGCGTGAGCACCCTGGCCCGCGCGATCGTCCGGGCCGTCGGCGCGCCGGTGGTCACCGCTTCGTCATCGTCGTCGGGGACGTCGTCGCGCACCAGGCGTTCGGCGTTCTCGAACTCGCCCAGCGCCGACAGCTTCAACGCGAACGACACCGCCGCCTGCGACTGCCACCACGCGGTGGGCCGGTCGAGTTCCCAGCGAGTCGACTCGCGGCCCCAGTACATGCCCTCGGCGAGGTTCCCGGCGTTCCACTCCAGGCACGAGTGGACGGTCGCGGCCATCACCACGTCCGCGTCGCTGGGCTCCCGGTCGCGCGCGCTCAGCACGGACAGCGCGTGCGCGCCCGCCTGGCTGCCGGTGGCGAAGTACAGCGACAGCAGCCGTCCGGCCGAGGCCAGCCGGCGCAGCGGCTCGGACTCGCCGGTGCCGGCCAGCACGTGCTCCATCTCGGACGCCGCATCGGCGGGCCGGCCGTCGGCCAGCAGGATGCCCGCCAGCACCACGTGCAGCTCGGCGGCGGCGCCGGCGCGCACCCGTCGCGCCAGGCTGCCGCGGGCCAGCGCGATGGCGGAGCCCAGCTTGCCGCCGGCGGCCAGCGTGCGGACACCGTGCACGGCGAGCGTGCCCGGGTCCTCGACTTCGTGCTGCGCGGGCTTCTCCGGCGCGTCGCGCAACGGCGTGTGCAGCACCGCCGCGTCGTGCCGCAGGGCGTACAGCACCGACTCGGGCATCGACTCCACGACCGCCCGCCACACCAGGTCGGAGCCGAACTCCAGCCGTTCGTCGATGCACACCACCAGCCCGGAGGCCAGCACCTCGTCCACCGCCGGCAGCAACGCGGCCGCGGTCTCGCTCATCATCGTGGCCACCTCGTGCAGCAGGAACGACCTGCCGATCACGGCGGCCACCCGCAGCACCTGGGTGGCCTTGGCGGACAGCACGTCGACCTGCCCGCGCACCAGGCTGCTCACCCGGCGCGGCAGCCACCCGCCGCGCAGCCGGGCCACACCGTCGCGCACCTCCAGCTGCCCCTCCTCGCGCAGCCCGGTGACCAGTTCGGCGACCAGGCGCGGGTTGCCTCGGGCGGCAGCGATGAACGACGCCAGGTCCCAGTGCGGTGTCGCGTGGAGCAGGTCGGTGACCATCCGCTCGATCACGTCTTCGCCCACCGGGCCGAGCGGCAGCACGTCGCCGTGCGCGGTCAGGGCGCGCTGCACCTCGACGCCGGCCAGGGCGCCGGACAACGCGACCAGCGCGGTCACCCGCCGTTTCCGCAGACGGGGCAGCAGCGCGAGCAGGGCGGCCGGGTCCTTGTGCGCCTGGTCGACCGCGATCAGCGCGCGTGCGCCGCGATCGACCTCGGCCCGGTCCAGCGCCCGCCCCACGTCGACCGACGCCGCCAGCTGCTCACCGGAGACCAGGACGACGGTATGACCGCGGTCACGGGCGGCGTCCACCGCCTCGTGCAGCAGGAGTGTCTTGCCGGAGCACGGCGGGCCGTCGATGGCCAACAGGCCACCGGGTGCGGACAGGAAGCGGAGAACCGAAGCCCATTCACGATCCCGGCCGTACAATTTCGACACAATCAAGACTGCTACGTGTCTCGACTGGCTGTCAATTCAGCCGCACGCGTTGTTCGAGCGGTTTTCACCGAATGCGACGAATGGCGCAACCCGATCGAGAACACGCGTCACCGACGCCGGATCGGCCGCGAACACCACTCCGGCGGAACGCAACACCGCCAAGTGGCCCTGATAAGCGGGATGTGCTGCCTGGTCCTCGGACACCTGCGGCAGCACCACCATCGGGGTGCGGCGGCCCAACGCCTCGCACAACACCGTCAGCGCCTGGTTGTCGCCGATGCCGAGGGCGAGCTTGGCCAGCGAATTCGCCGTCGCGGGCGCGAACACGAACGCGTCCGGCACCGGGTGCGGCTTCGGTTCGGTCGGCAGCCGCGGCGTCCAGCGCACCGGCAGGTCCGTGGTGGCGGCGAGCGCCGCCAGCTGCGGCTCCAGCCAGCGGGCGACGGTCGGGGTCAGCGTGACGGCCAGCCGCCAACCCCGTCCGGCCAACGGCCGGGCGAGGTCGTCGACCAGCCACTGCTCCACCCCGCCCGCCGCGGACGCGACCAGACCGAGCACCGTCACACGGGCCGCCGCAGCACGGCGCAGAACATCGCGTCCGTCCCGTGCTTGTGCGGCCACAGCTGCACCTGCGGCCCGTCACCCAGATCGGGCACGCCGGGGAAGAACTCGCGCGCGTCCACCCACTCCGCCTCGGTGCGGCGGGCCACGTCGGCGACCACGCCCACCGTCTCGGACAGGTGCGGCGTGCACACCACGTACGCCACCACGCCACCCGGCCGGACCAGGGTCAACGCCGCGGTGAGCAACTCGCGCTGCAACCGGGCCAGCGGCGCGACGTCCGACGGCTGCCGCCGCCACCGCGCCTCCGGCCGCCGGCGCAACGCGCCCAGCCCGGTGCACGGCGCGTCCACCAGCACCCGGTCGAACCCGCCCTCCTCCAGGCCGGACTCGCGGCCGTCGGCGACGTGCACGGTCATCGGCACGTCACCGGCCGCCTTGCGGATCAGCTCCGCCCGGTGCGGCGCCTTCTCGACCGCGTCCAACGTCGCGCCGGACAGCGACGCGAGGGCGCCCAGCATCACGGCCTTGCCACCGGGGCCCGCGCACAGGTCGAGCCACCGCTCGTCACGGCCTTCCAGCGGCACCCGGGTCAACGCCACCGCGCACAGCTGGCTGCCCTCGTCCTGCACCGTCGCCAGCCGCTCGCGCACCGCTTCCAAGTCGCCCGGGTCACCCGAGCCCGCCTCCAGGTGCACCCCGTACGGCGAGAACGGCGCGATGTCGCCGCCGGTCATCGCGGCCAGCTCCTCCGCGCTGCACTCGCCGGGCCGGGCGGCCAGGTGCACGGCCGGGCGCATGTCGTCGGCGGCCAGCGCGTCGCGCAACGGCTCACCGCGACTGCCCAGGGCCTCGGCGAACGCCTGCGCGATCCACCTCGGGTGGGCGTGGGCCATGGCCAGGTAGCCGATCGGGTCGGTGTCCTCGTCCGGCGCGACCTCCTCCACCCAGCTCGCCTCGTCCTGCCCGGTGACCCGGCGCAGCACGGCGTTGGCGAACCCGGCCGCGCCCGAACCGCGGTCGGCACGCACCAGGTCCACCGTGGAGGCGACCGCGGCGTGCGCCGGGATGCGGGTGCGCAGCAGCTGGTAGGCGCCGAGCCGCAGCGCGTCCAGCACCGCGCCGTCCACTTCGGACAGCGGCCGGTCGGCGCACGCGGCCAGCACGGCGTCCAGCAGGCCCTGCGCGCGCAGCGAGCCGTAGGTCAGCTCGGTGGCCAGGGCCGCGTCACGGCCGGTGATCTTGCGTTCCCGCAGGATGCCGGGCAGCACGAGGTTGGCGTAGGCGTCACGCTGGCGCACCGCGCGCAGGGTGTCCAACGCGGCCTGGCGCGCCGGGTCCTCCGCCGGCGGCCGGGCCGGGCTGCCGGTGCGCCCGCGCGGCGGGTGGGCCCGCTGCGGTCGGGATGGACGGGAAGACCTCTGGGTCATGAAATCCGCTCCCCCGCCTCGATCCGGACGCCGCGCGCCCAGTCGGTCGCCGACATCCGCTTCTTGCCCTGTGCCTGCACGTCGCCCAGCACCACCGGGTCGGTGGCCGTGCCGACGAGCACGCGTTTGCGCTCCACCCGGATCTCACCGGGCGCGAGGGGTTCCTCGGACTCGGCCGGGACGACCGGGCCGAGTTTGAGCCGTTCACCGCGGAACTCCGCCCACGCGCCGGGGTCCGGCGTCACCGCGCGGGCCACCCGGTCGATCGCGGCGGCGGGCATGCCGAAGTCCAGCCGGGCGTCGTCCACGGTCACCTTCGGCGCGTAGCTGACGCCCTGGTCGGGCTGCTCCACCGCGCGCAGCGTGCCGTCCTCGATGCCGTCCACAGTGGACAGCAGCAGCTTCGCGCCGGACTCGGCGAGCCGACCGAGCAGCTCACCTGCCGTGTCCCGCGCGCGCACCTGCTCGGTGACCACGCCGTACACCGGGCCCGCGTCCAGCTCCTTGACGATGCGGAACGTGGTCGCGCCGGTGATGTCGTCGCCGTGCCGCACGGACGCCTGCACGGGCGCCGCGCCCCGCCAGGCGGGCAGCACCGAGAAGTGCAGGTTCACCCAACCGTGGGTCGGGATGGACAGAGCGGACTCGGGCAGCAGTGCGCCGTAGGCCACCACCGGGCACAGGTCCGGCTCCAGCTCCTTCAACCGGGCCTGGAACACCGGGTCGCTCGCCTTGGCCGGCGTCAGCACCTCGATGCCGCGCTCGTCGGCCAACGCCGCGACCGGGGACCGCTCCACCCGACGACCACGCCCGGCCGGCGCGTCCGGCCGGGTCACGACGGCAACGACCTCGTGCCGCTCGGAGTCCAGCAGCGCCCGCAGCGACGGCAGCGCGACCTCGGGCGTGCCCGCGAAGACCAGCCGCATGTCAGACCCCTCCGTACGGCAGGTGGGGACTCGGTCGAGCCGGCCGGGTTTTCTGGACGAACACGCACTCTCCTCGCATCGGAGCCGTCTGCCTCTGCCGAGGCGACGATCAGACCGCAGACAGCAAGTCTAGGAGAGTGCCGCCAGGCCGGCTTACCCCACGCGATCAGCCACCGAACAGGGGGTGGGGCGATTGCTTGATCGCGGGGACGCCGCCGTCGAACCAGGACTGCTGGCGGATGGCTTTCATGGCGTCCTTGCGGGTCTGGTCGTCCAGGCGGTCCAGGAAGAGCACGCCGTCGAGGTGGTCGGTCTCGTGCTGGATGCAGCGCGCCAGCAAGTCGGTGCCCTCGACCTCGATCGGCTCGCCGTGCATGTTCCAGCCCTTGGCCACGACGTGGAGGTGGCGGCGGCAGTCCCACGACAGGCCGGGGATGGACAGGCAGCCTTCCGGGCCGTCCTGCTGCTCGTCGCCCACGACGTCGAACGTCGGGTTGACCAGGTGCCCCGCGAAACCGTCGCAGTGGTAGGTGAACACGCGCAGGCCCACGCCCAGCTGGGGCGCCGCCAGCCCGGCGCCGCCCGCCTCGCTCATCGTGTCCCACAGGTCCTTGACCAGCTTGCGCAGCTCCGCGTCGAAGTCGCTGACCTCGACGGCGGGCGTCCGCAGCACCGGGTCGCCGAACAGCCGGATCGGTTGGACGGTCACGCGCACTCCTCGCCATCGGCGGAGACGATGATCAGACAGCAGCCTGGGAAGCTCCAGTCTACGAAAGCGGTCTCAGTGCTCCAGGTCACGGCCGAGGAACGTGACCCCGACCAGCGCGGCCAGGAAGTGGCCCAGGAAGCGCGCGGTGGTGGTGGCCGTGGTGGTGACGACCGCCGGAACCCTGGTCGCGGCGGTCGTCGTGGTCATGGTGATCGCGGTCATGTCGTGCTCCTCCGGTCGTCGTCGTGTCTCCAGGATGTCGTCGGCGGGCGTAAGCGGGCGTCGGCTCGGAGTAGCGGACCGATCTCATCCCCCGGAATGAGATCGGCTGCAACGCCGGGGGTGGCTGCGGCTACCTACTGGCATGACTGCTGCGACATCGAGCCGGCAGGGGGCAGCACCGGTGCCAGACACCGACGCGGAGCTGTGGGCGCGCGGGGACAAGGCCTCGTTCGCCGCGCTGTTCGACCGGCACGCCGAGGCGGTGTGGAACCACGCCTACCGGCTGACGGCGTCGTGGTCGCTCGCCGAGGACCTGACCTCCGCCACGTTCCTGGCCGCCTGGCGGCGCCGGTCCGACATCACCCTGGTCCGGGACAGCGCCCTGCCGTGGCTCTACACCGTGGCGGGCAACCTGGCGCGCACCGAGTTCCGCCGGCTCGGCCGGTTCAGACGGGCGTTACGCCGGGTGCCCGACGACGACGTGGTGCCCGACCACGCCGAACGCGTCATCGCGGCGGTCGACGACGACCGCGCGTTGCGCCGCGTGCTGGACGTGGTGGGTTCCCTGCCCAAGGCCGAACGGGAAGCCGTGGAGCTGTGCCTGCTGGGCGAGCTGTCCACGGCCGAAGCCGCCCAAGTCCTCGGTGTCGCCGAGGTGAGCGTGCGCTCGCGGATCTCGCGGGCCCGCGCCCGACTGCGTGCTGTGGAGGAGCGATGAGCCAGCCGGAGACGATCGTGCCGGACCTGCCGCCGCGCCGCCCGCTGCCGCCCGACGTGCGGGAACGGATGCGTCGACGGGTCGTGGGCGGCGGTGCCGTGCGCACGCCGCTGGCCGCCGCGGCGGCCGTCGCCGTGCTGGCGGCAGGTGGGGCGATCGTGGCCCAGTCCACCCAGGGCGACGACACGATCGCCGTCGCGCCGCCGACCACCACGTCCTCGACCGCCGCGCCGTCCCCACGCGACGTGTCCGTCATCGCGGTCGCGCCCAGAGCGACCGAGGACGACGCGGCGCGGTGCGGGTTCGCCGTGACGGAGGTGCGGTTCACCATCGGCCTGCCCGGCCGCCGGATCCTCGCGGCGGCCAACGACCGGTTCTGCGAGATCACGCACACGGAAGTCTCCCGCAACAAACCCGAGGCGGGGACGTTCCCGCTGGCAGGCGGGGCGGCGTCGCTGCTGTGGCGGGCGGGCACCGGTGTGCTCATCGGCCGGATGCCGGCCGGGACCAGCGACGTGAAGCTGACCGTGGCCCTGCCGAGCGGCGGCCCGGTGGTGTCGATGCCGGTCTCGGTCGTGGAGGACCTGTTCCTGATCCCGCAGTCGGCCGTGCGGATGTCGGTGGTGTTCACCACGGCGTCCGGGCCGCTCTCCGGGGAGATCGACATCGAGGCGCTCCCCCGCCCGGACGTGTGGTCGCAGTCCCGCCAGGAGTGGCCGCCGGGCGACCGGGTCGTGGCGCGGTGTCTGGACCTGACGATGCGGGACGGCGTGGACTGGGTGGGCGACCCGCTGAAGTGGCGTCCCGGCGCGTTCTCGGGCGCCGGTGTCGACGCGTGGCTGGCGATCCACGACCAGGCCGGGGTCACCGCGTACTGCCACGTCTATCACGGTGAGGCGGCCACCGCGCGGCCCGGTGACACGTCGCCCCAGGACGGCGCGCTGGTCAAGGTCCGCTGGTCGGATGGTCGCGGCATCGATCCGACCAGCGCGCAGGTGGCCCTCGGCGGCACGGTGGACACGGCGAAGGTCGGTGGCCTGGAGATCGTCGACGCGCAGGGGCAGACCGTGCCGGCCGTCCTGGTGGAGGGGACCTTCGTCGCCCGACTGGACGACCAGCCGCCGTTGGACGCGCGGCGCGGCCTCACCAAGGGCTTCCAGATCCGGGTGCTCGACCACGGGAACCAGGTCGTCGAGACGGTCACCCTGGAATGAGAAGCGCGGTCCCACCCGTCCGGGGGTCGGGTGGGACCGCGCTTCAGGACGTCACGGGGACGACCAGACGACCCTGGCTGCACCACCGCCGCGCCTGGACGTCTCGGCTGCCGCACGCCAGCGGCCGTCGGGGAGGCGTTCGACCGCGGTGACCGCGCCGATCTCGTTGGTCGAGGCGAAGGTGTGGCCCAGGCCGCGCAACGCCTCGGCTTCCGCGGTGCCGAGGAACGCGACCTCGGCCTGCGTGTTGGTGCCGTTGCGCTGGGACGCGCGCGGTGCGGCGATGGCGTCGACCAGGCGCAGGCCCCGGTCCAGCCGCTGGGTCAGCACCTGGAGGACGGTGGTGATGATGCTCGCGCCGCCCGGTGAGCCCAAGGCCAGCACCGGCTTGCCGTGGTGCAGCACGATGGTCGGCGACATGGACGAGCGCGGGCGCTTGCCGGCGTCGGGCAGGTTCGGGTCCGGCACGCCCGGCGTCACCGGGGTGAAGGAGAAGTCGGTCAGCTCGTTGTTGAGCAGGAACCCGCGGCCCGGCACCACGATGCCGCTGCCGCCCTCCTGCTCGATGGTCAACGTGTAGGCGACCATGTTGCCCCAGCGGTCGGCCACCGTGAGGTGCGTGGTGTCCGTGCCCTCGTACGGGGTGGCGGCGGGCGCTCCGACCGTCGCGCACGGGACCGGGTTGCGCGGATCGCCGGGGGCGACGGGGCTGGTCATGGCCTGGGTCGGGGAGATGAGGCAGGCCCGGCTGTCGGCGAAGCGCTGCGACAGCAACTCCTGGGTAGGCACGTCGCTGAACGTCGGATCGCCCACCCACCGGTTGCGGTCGGCGAAGGACAGCCGGCTGGCCTCCAGGAACCGGTGCAGGTACTGGACCTGGGTTTCCTTCGACAGGTCGGTCGTCTCCAGGATGTTCAACGCCTCGCCGACGGTCGTGCCGCCGGACGACGGCGGGGCCATGCTGAACACGTCGAGGTCGCGGTACCGGGTGCGGGTGGGTTCGCGCAGCGGGGCGTTGTACCCGCCGAGGTCGGACATGGTCATGTCGCCGGGCCGGACGTTGCGGGTCACGCCGGGCGCGACCGGTGGCTGCCGGACGGCTTGGACCACGTCGCGGCCGACGTCACCGCGGTAGAGCGCGTTCACGCCGTCCTCGCGCAGCTCACGGTAGGTGTCGGCGAGGTCGGGGTTGCGGAAGGTGCTGCCGATCGCCGGCGGGGTGCCGTCGGGCAGGTAGAGCGCGCGGGTCGAGGTGAAGTCGGCGAACCGGGCGGCGTTGTCGGTGACCTGGCGGTTGAACGTGGCGTCGACGGTGAAGCCGCGCCGGGCCAGGTCCTCGGCGGGCCGGACGGTCTTGTCCAGCGACCACGTGCCCCACCGCTGCAACGCCCGCTGCCACGTCCGCGGCGTGCCCGGCACGCCCACCGACAAACCGCTGGTCACGGCCTCGGGGAACGGGATCGGGCTGCCGTTCTCGACGAACAGGTTCTCGTCGGCGGAGGCGGGCGCCGTCTCCCTGCCGTCCAGGGTGGACACCTTCTTGGTGTGGGCGTCGTAGTGGACGAAGAACCCGCCACCGCCGATGCCCGCCGAGAACGGATCGGTGACGCCCAACGCGGCGGCCACCGCGACCGCGGCGTCCACGGCGTTGCCGCCGCGGCGCAGGACGTCGATGCCGATCTGCGAGGCGTCGGGATCGACGCTGGAGACCACCCCGCCGGCACCCACCGCCTCGGGGACGCGGGGCGCTTCGGTGGCGGCTTGGGCGGTGGCGGGCAGGAGCGGTGCGATGAGGAGTGATGCGAGGACGCTGGCGACAGTCGACCGGAGCATCGTTCCCTTCTACTCCTCGCCGGCGGAAACCAGAACCACCCACTGGCCTGGTTCCACCCACAAACGGGGAGTCGAGGCGCGCTAGAGGACCTCCAGCGGGTCCAGTTTCACCCGGACGACGTCCGGTTCCTTCCGGGCGCTCCGCACGGCCAGCACGTCGGCCAGGATCGTGGCCAGGGCCCGGCCTTCCGCTCGGGACACCCGCACCAGGGCGCGTTCCTTGTCCTCGGACAGCGGTACCGGGCCCAGGATTTCCCCCGTTCGCGGCAGGGTCAGTTCCTCCAGGACGCCGGCCAGGGCGTCCGGGGAGCCGTCCACCGTCGCCATCCGCACGGCCGGCGGGAAGCCCAGTTCCGCTCTGGCCGCCAACTCCTGCCGGGCGTGCCACACCGGGTCCCAGCGGACCAGGGCCTGGACCGGGGCCAGCGCGGAATCGGCCACCACGACCACCCGGCCCGCCGCGTGGACCAAGGCCGCCGCGGTCATCCAGCGGCGCAGCGTTTCCTCCGCGGCCCGCAGGTCGGCCCGGCCCAGCAGGGCCCAGCCGTCCAGGAGCAGGGCCGCTCCGTAGCCCCCTTCGGCCACCGGTTCCGCGCCCGGGGTAGCCACCACCAGGGATCGGCCGTTCGGGACCGCGGACAGCACCTCGTCGCCGCCCGACGTGCGGACCGGGACCCCGCTGAACGCGCGTCCCAGCTCTTCCGCGGTGCGGCGGGCGCCGATGATCTGGCCGCGCAGCCTGCGGGAACCGCAGTTCGGGCAGCGGTACGCCGCTTCGGTCGCGCCGCACCACCGGCAGTACGCGGGCCTGGGCACACCGTCCTGGGTGCCGCCCGGCAGCGCCAACGGCCCCGCGCAACGGCGGCACCGCGCCGGGGCCCGGCATTGGCCGCAGGCCAGGGCGGGCACGTAGCCGCGCCGGGGCACCTGGATGAGGACCGGGGTGTCGGCGGTCAGGGCGGCGCGGGCCGCGTCGAAGGCGATCGACGGGAGCCGGGCCGATCTCGCCGCCGCGTCCTTCACCTCCTGCCACTCGTTGTCGCCCACGGCCGCCACCCGCGGCGCCACCGCCCGCAGCGTGTCGCGGGCCGCCACCACCTCGTGCGCCCAGCCGCTGTCGACCAGCAGTTGGGCTTCGGCGGTCCGGGCGAAGCCGCCGATCAGCAGGGACGCGCCGGTCAGGTGCGAGCGCTGCACCAGCACGTCGCGGACGTTCGGGTACGGCATCCTCGGCTCGGCGTGCAGGTCGTCGCCGTCGTCCCACACCGCCACCAGGCCCAGGTCGTGCACCGGCGCGAAGGACGCCCCGCGCGTGCCGAGCACCACCCGCACCGCACCGCGCCGCACGGCCAGCCACCGCTTGTACCGCTCGGACGGCCCGAGGTCGGCCGACAGCGTCACCACGCCCGCCTCGCCCACCAGCGCCGCGCACGCCTGCTGCAGCCGGGCCAGGTCGCGGTGGTCGGGCACGACCACCAGCGCGCCCTTGCCGGTACTGGCCACCGACGCCGCCGCCTCGGCCAGCCGGGCGGGCCAGTCCTCGGCGGGCAGCGCCTGCCACACCGCCCGCGCGGCCCGGCCGGAGCGCAGCGCGTCCAGCAGGTTCGGGCCGAACGGGTAGCGCGACCACCCCTCGTCCGACGGCGGCTCGGGCAGCGGAGCCGGTTCGGCCGACGGCTTGGCCTCGACGCGCGCGTGCCGGGGTGGGATCGCCATCCGCAGCACGTCGATCAGCGACCCCGCGTACCGGTCGGCCACCACCCGCGCCAGCTCCGCGACCTCGGGCGACAGCACCGGCTCGGGCGAGATCACCCGGTCCAGGAAGGTCAGCTTGCGGCCGTACTCCGACGACTCGACCCGCTCCAGCAGGTAGCCGTCCACCAACTGCCCGGCGAACCGCACCCGGACCCGGCAGCCGGGCACCGCGTCCGCGTCCTGCTCGGTGGACACCTGGTAGTCGAACGGCCGGTCCAGGTGCGCCAGCGGCACGTCCACGCACACGCGGGCAACCGGCAGCGAGGCGGCGGGAACCTGCTCACCGCGCCTGGTAGTCGCCTTGCCCGCCACGAGTGGAGGTCTACCAGAGACCGGGGTGGCCGCTCGCGACCCGGGTGGTGGTCGGATGGGCTGGTTCGTCGGACGTGCGGTCACGACACCAGTATCGAACACGTGTTCGAGCCAGGCAAGATCACGAACGGGTGATCACCCGGACACGCTCTCCCGCCCGTTCTCCACGTGCCCCGCCAACCTGCGGTGGAACCCGTCGCAGGACACCGCCAGGTCGTACCAGCCGTGCCGGAACGCGGTCAGCCACGGCAGCAGCCGCCGCTTCCCCGGCCGCACGGTCACCTTGAAGTCCCGCCCGTCGCCCACCACGGAGAACGTCACGTCCGACGTCCCCGAGTTCGCCAACGTCACCGACAACACCCGGCTGTGCCCGTGCACCGCCGACTCCACCGCCACCGACTCGTCCCGGACCCCGCCGAACTCGCGCCGGAACCCGTTCGGCCCCACCACGGTGAACCGGTACCGCTCGCCGAACGGCACCGCGACGTCGACCGAGGACCGCACGTCGAAGTGCACCGGGAACTCGAACTCCCCCGCGTACGGGTACAGCGCCAGGTGCACGCTCTCGTCCCCCGAGTTCCGCAGCGCCAACCGCACCTCCCCGCCGACCACCACCCCGCACGCGTCCGGCTGGTACGGCAGCGGACGGGCCGGCCGCACCCCCGGCTCCTGCTCCGGCATCCGCCGTGCCCGCCGGACGAAGTCGAACGCCGAGGTCAAGTCGCCGCACACGGTCCGCTGCCAGGCGCTGATCTCCGGCGCCGACACCCCGAGCCACCGCTCCAGGAACCGGGTCGTGGACGAGTGGTCGAACACCTGGGAGTCCACGTACCCGCCGACCGACCACGGCGACACCACCACCATCGGCACCCGCGGCCCCAACCCCAGCGGCAAGTCCCCCGCGTGCTCGTCGGCCGCCTCACGCGGCGGCCGCGGCGACCGTGGCGGCCGCACGTGGTCGAAGTACCCGTCGTTCTCGTCGTAGGTGATGAACAACGCGGTCGAGTCCCACACCTCCGGCACCGACGCCAACGCGTCCAGCACCTGGTAGGTCAGCGAAGCGCTCGCGGCCGGCGAGGACGCGCCGGGGTGCTCGGAGTCCACCGGGGAAGGCACCAGGTACGACACCTCAGGCAGCCGGCCGGCCTCGACATCGGCCCGGAACGACGCCGTCGACTCCCCCCACTCCTGATAGACCCGCCACGACTTCCCGGCGTCCCGGAGGCGCTCGGCGTAGGTCGTCCACGAACGGCCGGCGTGGGTGGATTCGGAGTAGTCGCGGTTCGGGCCGGTGGAGGTGGGCGCCGAGCAGTGGTAGGCGTCGCACACCGTGAAGGTGTCCGCGAGTTCGTAGTGGAACGGCAGCACTCCGTTCCGGTCGAACGACCGGTTCTCCAGCACGAGCAGCACGACGTGCTCGATGGCCGACAGCCCACCCGGGCGCGGCTGTCGGGTCAACGCCTCGTGCACCGACGGCGGCAGCAGGGAGCCCGCCACGGCGGCGGTGAGCAGCGTGCGACGCGAACCCGACATGACGTGCTGTCTAACGCCCGCGGGTGAACTCAGGAGGTCTTGCGGACCAAGCCGGTGAAGCCGGCGACGAACAACGTCGCGAAGGCCCACGCCAACATCTGCAGCAACCACGTCGAGATCACCACGGCCTGGCCGAGGCCGCTGGACGTGACGACCTGGCAGCGCACGCCTTCGGGTTTCGCCAGCGGCGTCACGGCGTTCAGCGCGTGCCCGATCTGATCGACCGTGGAACACGACCGCACCAGCCCGGCCGGCCCGGCCACCCCGGCGACCAGTCCGACCGCCACGGCCAGCGTGCCGAGCAGCCACAGCAGCGCGACGGCGGGCCGGTAGCCGTACCCGACCGTCGCCCCGGTGATCCGGTGCCACACCCGGCCCCACCTGGTCAGCCGGCCGCGGCGGAGCAGGTCCCGCTGCTGCGCGACCCGGATGCGCCGCACGTCGCGCTCGTTGCCGGCCGCCTGGCACGCGGCGGCGAGTTGGCCGTAGGGCTGGCTGGCGTACACCGGCGTCCGCCGGGCCAGCATGTCCAGCCACTCGTCCACCGTCGCGTCGCGCGGCGGGCCCGCGTAGGTCAGGCCGTCCAACTCGACCTGGCCGTCGAGGCAGTCTGGCGGGAACAGCACCTCCATACCGGCCCGGACCTGTTTCACGTCCAGCGCGACCGCCCCGGCGAACTCACCGCCGCGCAGCACCAGCTGCCCGCCGATGCGGGCCCCGCGGATGCGCACCGCCGCGTACCGGTCGGACCCGGTGGTGGCCCGGAAGCCGCCGCTGAGGAACACGCTGTCGTCCACCTGCATGTCCACCCCGAGCAACGCCGAATCACGCTCGGAGTGCAGGTGCGCGCCGCGGCAGTCGAGGTTCCCGCCCAGCCGCGCGCCGTCGAACCGGACCGTGCCGGACGCCCGGACGTCGCCGAGGTACACGTGGCTGCCGGTGCGCAGTTTCACCGCGTGCACGGTGTAGGAGCGTTCGGATCGCAAGTGCGACCCGGACAGGCTGACGTGGCTGCCGATCGACGCTTCACCCAGGTCGAGGGCCCAGTCGTCGCCTTCGACAGCCAGCCGGGCGTTCTTCATCAGCAGGTAGTGGTCCAGCTTCAGCCACGGCGCCGACACGGCCGGCGCGACCAGGCCGCTCAGGTCCAGCGACGTGAGCCGCGCCCGGTCCAGCAGCACGGGTTCGTCGACCCGGCAGTCCCGCAGGACCAGCGGTCGCGAGACCACGATGTCGGACAGGTCCACCTGCCCCGAAACACGCGCGCCGCTGATCCGGAGACCACGCTGATCGAGTTCATCGGTCAGCAGGTCCCGGATCAGCGACGCGGGTAGTTCGGCGCCGTCGAAGTCGACGGCCTCACCGTGGAGCAGGCGGTCGGCTAGACCGTCACGCACCTGCGGCGGAGCGCAGGTCGTTCGCGCGGTCCGTGCTCTCCCAGGGGAGTTCGACGTCGGTGCGGCCGAAGTGGCCGTACGCGGCGGTCGGGCCGTAGATCGGGCGCAGCAGGTCCAGGTCGCGGATGATCGCGGCCGGGCGCAGGTCGAAGACCTCGCTGATGGCCTGCTGGATCTTCGTCGGGTCCACCGTCTCGGTGCCGAAGGTCTCCACGAACAGACCCACCGGGGCGGCCTTGCCGATGGCGTACGCCACCTGCACCTCGATGCGCGTGGCCAGACCCGCGGCCACCGCGTTCTTCGCCACCCAGCGCATCGCGTACGCCGCGGACCGGTCCACCTTCGACGGGTCCTTGCCGGAGAACGCGCCGCCGCCGTGCCGGGCCATGCCGCCGTAGGTGTCCACGATGATCTTGCGGCCGGTCAGGCCCGCGTCGCCCATCGGACCGCCGATGACGAACCGGCCGGTCGGGTTGACCAGCAGCCGCACGTCGGTGGTGTCCAGGCCGAGCGCCGCGACCTCCGGGGCCACCACGTGCTCGCGCACGTCGACACCCAGCAGCTTCTCCAGGTCGATCCCGTCCGCGTGCTGCGTGGACACCACCACGGTGTCCAGCCGCACGGGCTGGTCGCCCGCGTACTCGATGGTGACCTGCGTCTTGCCGTCCGGCCGCAGGTAGGGGACCGTGCCGTCCTTGCGGACCGCGGTCAGCCGGCGCGACAGCCGGTGCGCCAGCGCGATCGGCAGCGGCATCAGCTCGGGGGTGTCCGTGCAGGCGTAGCCGAACATCAGGCCCTGGTCGCCCGCGCCCTGCTTGGCGATCTCGTCCTCGGTGCCCTCGACCCGCTTCTCGAACGCGGTGTCCACGCCCTGCGCGATGTCCGGCGACTGCGAGCCGATCGCGACGTTCACGCCGCACGAGTACCCGTCGAAGCCCTTGGCCGACGAGTCGTAGCCGATCTCGACGATCTTGTCCCGCACGATCGACGGGATGTCCGCGTAGGCCTCGGTGGTGACCTCGCCCGCCACGTGCACCTGACCGGTGGTGACCATCGTCTCCACCGCGACGCGCGACCGCGGGTCCTTGGCCAGCAGCGCGTCGAGGATCGAGTCGCTGATGGCATCGCAGATCTTGTCCGGGTGCCCCTCGGTCACCGACTCACTGGTGAACAGCCTGCTGCTGTGCTGGCTCACGACACTCCCTAACTGTCCGATCTGCGAATGGGTGAAGCTTACTCAGCGTTCGGCACGCACGGTCACCGATCGACGGTCGGAGCTACGGCATCCCACAGTGCGGACGCCAGTTGCGCCTTCGAACCGTGCGGGATGGGCGTCTCCGCCCCGTCGGCGGACAACAGCCAACCGGCGTTGTCCTCGACCTCGAACGCGCGACCGTCACCGACGGCGTTGACCACGAGCCAGTCGCAGCCCTTGCGCTTGAGCTTCGCGCGACCGTACTCGATCACGCTGGTCTCGCCGTCGCCGGTCTCGGCGGCGAACCCCACGACGACCTGCCCGGGTCGCCGCGCGGCGACCAGTTCGGCCAGGATGTCCGGGTTGCGGGTGAGCGCGACCGGGTCGGGGTCGCGGTCGGTCTTCTTGATCTTGTGCTGGACCAGGTCCAGCGGTCGGAAGTCCGCGACGGCCGCGGCCATCACGATCACGTCCGCCGCGGCGGCGACCGAGTGCATCGCGTCCCGCAGTTCCAGCGCCGAGCCGACGCGCACGACGTCCACGCCGGCGGGTGCGACCAGGTCCGCGGTGTGCGCGGCGACGAGCGTCACCCGTGCGCCGCGCTGGGCGGCCACGCGGGCGAGCGCGAAGCCCTGCCGGCCGGACGAGCGGTTGCCCAGGAAGCGCACCGGGTCCAGCGGCTCACGGGTGCCGCCGGCCGACACGGCCACGTGCGCGCCTTCCAGATCGCGCGGCAGCGCGTCGGGGCGCGCCAGCAGCAACCGGGCCAGCTCGACGATCTCGGCGGGCTCGGGCAGCCTGCCCTTGCCGGTGTCCTTGCCGGTCAGCCTGCCGCTGGCCGGTTCGGCGACGATCACGCCGCGGGAGCGCAGCAGCGCCACGTTGGCCTGCGTCGCCGGGTGCTCCCACATCTCGGTGTGCATCGCCGGGACGAGCAGGACCGGGCAGCGCGCGGTCAGCAGCGTGTTGGTGAGCAGGTCGTCGGCCAAGCCGCCGGCCGCCTTGGCGATCAGGTTCGCCGTGGCGGGCGCGACGACGACCAGGTCGGCGGTCTGCCCCAGCTTCACGTGCGGCACCGACGGCACGTCCTCGAACACGCCGGTCTGCACGGGCTGACCGGACAGCGCCTCGAACGTGGCCGCGCCGACGAACTCCAGCGCGCCCTCCGTTGGCACCACGCGCACGGCGTGGCCGGACTCGGTGAGCCGGCGCAGTACCTCGCACGCCTTGTACGCGGCGATGCCCCCGCCCACGCCCAGGATCACCCTGGGACGGTCGGGGGCGTCAACGGCCTCGGTCACTCGCCCTCGGTGTGCTCAAGGAGACCCGCGTGGATCTCCCGGAGCGCGATCGACAGCGGCTTCTCGCGCGGGCCCGGCTCGACCAGCGGGCCGACGTACTCCAGCAGGCCCTCACCGAGCTGCGCGTAGTAGTCGTTGATCTGACGCGCCCGCTTGGCCGCGTAGATCACCAGCGCGTACTTCGAGCTGACCTGCTCCAGCAGGTCGTCGATCGGGGGGTTGGTGATGCCCTCCGGAGTACCCGCCAGCGGGCCCAGCTCGGCGTGAGTGGTCACTCGTCAACGCTCCTGCGGTTGTGTGTCTGCTGCGGAGTCGTCCCGTGCCTCGCGACGCGCGTGTTCACGCGTCGGGCACCGGGCCGACCACCAAGTTTAGCAAGCTCGTGGCGGCGGACTTCACGTCGTCGTTCACCACGACCTCGTCGAACTCCGGCTCGGCCGCCAGTTCCTCCCTGGCGATCTCCAGCCGGCGGGCCACCACGGCGGGGTCCTCGGTGCCGCGACCGGTCAGCCGGCGGACCAGGTCATCCCACGACGGCGGGGCCAGCATGACCAGCTGGGCCTCCGGCATCGCGATCCGGACCTGCCGCGCGCCCTGCAACTCGATCTCCAGCAGGGACGGCGTGCCCGCCGCCAGCGCCCGCTCCACCGGCGCCCTGGGGGTGCCGTAGCAGTTGCCCGCGAACTCGGCGTGCTCCAGGAACTCGCCGTTGGCGACCATCTTGCGGAACTCGGAGCCGTCCACGAAGTGGTAGTGGACCCCGTCGATCTCGCCCGGCCTCGGCTTCCGGGTGGTCACCGAGACGCTGAAGTGGATCTCCGGGCCCATCCGGCGCAGCTCGGCCAGCACGCTGGACTTGCCGACGCCCGACGGCCCGGACAGAACGGTGAGGCGGGGCCGGGCGCGTACGCCCGACCCCACCCCGGTGCCATCACTCACTCGCCGCTGAACTCGGTGAGCAGCGCCTTGCGCTGCCGCTCACCCAGGCCGCGCAGCCGCCGACTCGGAGCGATCTCAAGGCGCTCCATGATCTGCTGCGCACGCACCTTGCCGACGCCCGGAAGCGCCTCGAGCAGCGCGGACACCTTCATCTTGCCAAGGACCTCGTCGCTCTCAGCGGCCTTCAGCACGTCGGTCAGGTTCGTGCCGCCACGCTTGAGGCGCTCCTTGAGCTCAGCCCGAGTGCGACGAGCGGCAGCAGCCTTCTCCAGCGCTGCGGCCCGCTGCTCCTCGGTAAGCTGGGGAAGGGCCACGATTTCCTCCGTGGTGTGGGAATTTCAATTCTGGATCGGTGCCGCGACCGTACCGAGCGCAATTGCCTGGGTACAACGTGGGTCCCAGTCAGGTGAAACTTTTCAGCGCTGGAGTGGTTGCGGCGGGTGGTAGTAGTACCAACACCCTCCGACAAGTCCATCACCGCCACCGGTAACGCCTTGCGCACGTCCTGTGTGGTATGCGCTCGACGGGGGATGGACCAGCCGGTTGCCAGGACCGTACCAGGGACCGTTTGCGCAGGTGAGCGGACGGCGCGATGCGTGTCGCGATTTGACGGTGATCACATCTCCAGCGAACGGTGAACCGCCTCCACCGCGGACCGCAGTGCTGCGGCCTCGGGGCCGTGCCTGAGCACGTCCCGCGAGGACGTCGGGAGCACTCCGCGCAGCTCGGAACCGAACAGCGCGCGCAGGTCCGCGACCGTCGCGCCCTGGGCCCCGAAACCGGGCGCCAGGATGGGTCCGTGCAGGTCAGAGAGGTCTACGCCGAGTTCGTCCAGGGTCGCGCCGACCACCAGACCGACGTCGCCGAACGGCTCGGCGCCGGCGTTCGCGCGGGCCGCCGCGTCCACGATCGACTGCGCGACCGAGCGCCCGTCGGAGCCCACCGCGCGCTGCACGGAGGCGCCCTCCGGATTCGAAGTCAACGCGAGCACGAATATTCCGCGACCACTCGCGGCGGCCGCTTCCAGCGCCGGATCCAGCGAGCCGAACCCGAGGTACGGCGACACGGTGACCGCGTCGCCCGCCAGCGGTGAGCCCTCCGTGAGGTACGCCGCCGCGTACGCGGCCATGGTCGAGCCGATGTCTCCGCGCTTGGCGTCGACCAGCACCAGCGTGCCGCTGTCCCTGAGGTCCGCGATGACGCGTTCGAGCACCGCCACGCCCCGCGCGCCGTACGCCTCGAAGAACGCGGACTGGGGCTTGACCACCGCGACCCGGCCGCCGAACGCCTCCACGCAGGTCAGCGCGAAGCGCTCCAGCCCCGCGGCGTCCTGGGAGAGCCCCCAGGACGCCAGCAGGCCCGGATGCGGGTCGATGCCCACGCAGAGCGGTCCGTGCTCGGAGATCGCCTTGTGCAGCCGCGCCCCGAACCTCATCCCTCACCTCGTAGCGCCGCCTGGAGGGCCTGGAGGGGCCGCACGCCGATGTCGCCGCGGATGGCGGCCTCGATGCCGTGCACGGCCGCCGCCGCGCCCTGGATCGTGGTGACGCACGGGATGTCCTTGGCCACGGCCGCGGTGCGGATCTCGTAGCCGTCGATGCGCGGCCCGTTGTTGCCGTACGGCGTGTTGATGATCATGTCCACGGTGCCCGCGAGGATGGCGTCGACGATGCTGTCGGGGCCCTCGAAGTGCTTGCGGACGACCGTGCACGGGATGCCGTTGCGGCGCAGCACCTCGGCCGTGCCCGCGGTGGCCAGCACCTCGAAGCCCAGGTCGGCGAGCCGCTTGACCGGGAAGATCATGGCCCGCTTGTCCCGGTTGGCCACCGACACGAACACCCGGCCCGACGTGGGCAGGGAGCCGTAGGAGGCGGTCTGGGACTTGGCGTAGGCCATGCCGAACGACACGTCGATGCCCATGACCTCGCCGGTCGACTTCATCTCCGGGCCGAGCAGCGAGTCCACGCCCTTGCCCTCCGGCGTGCGGAACCGGTGGAACGGCAGCACGGCCTCCTTGACCGCGACCGGGGCGTGCGCGGGCAGCTTCGCGCCGTCGCCGGTCTTGGGCAGCATGCCCTCCCCGCGCAACTGGGCGACGGTCGCGCCGAGCATGATCCGGGCGGCGGCCTTGGCCAGCGGCACCGCCGTGGCCTTGGAGACGAACGGGACCGTGCGCGAGGCGCGCGGGTTGGCCTCCAGGACGTAGAGCACGTCGTCCTTCAGCGCGTACTGCACGTTGAGCAGGCCGCGCACGCCGATGCCCTCGGCGATGGCCAGGGTGGACCGCTGGACCGCCTCGACGTCGGACTCGCCCAGGGTGATGGGCGGCAGGGCGCACGCCGAGTCGCCGGAGTGCACGCCGGCCTCCTCGATGTGCTCCATCACGCCGCCGATGAACACCTCGGAGCCGTCGTAGAGGGCGTCCACGTCGATCTCGATGGCGTCGTCGAGGAACCGGTCGACCAGCACCGGGTGCTCCGGGCTGACCTCGGTCGCGCGCTGGATGTAGCTGCGCAGCGTCTCCTCGTCGTAGACGATCTCCATGCCGCGCCCGCCCAGCACGTACGACGGCCGCACCAGCACCGGGTAGCCGATCTCGTCCGCGATGGCCTTGGCCTGCGCGAACGACGTCGCCATGCCGTACTTCGGGGCGGGCAGCCCGGCGTCGACGAGCACCTGGCCGAACGCGCCGCGCTCCTCGGCGAGGTGGATGGCGTGCGGCGGGGTGCCCACGATCGGCACGCCCGCGTCCTGGAGCCGCTGCGCCAGGCCCAACGGCGTCTGGCCGCCGAGCTGCACGATCACGCCCACGACCGTGCCCGAGCGCTGCTCGGAGTGGAACACCTCCAGCACGTCCTCGAACGTCAGCGGCTCGAAGTACAGCCGGTCCGAGGTGTCGTAGTCGGTGGAGACGGTCTCCGGGTTGCAGTTGACCATCACCGTCTCGTACCCGGCCTCGCGCAGCGCCATGGCCGCGTGCACGCACGAGTAGTCGAACTCGATGCCCTGCCCGATCCGGTTCGGACCCGAGCCGAGGATCAACACCTTCGGCTTGTCCGGCTGGGCGGCGACCTCGGTCTCGGCGTCGGGGTCCAGCTCGTAGGCCGAGTAGTGGTACGGGGTCTTGGCGGCGAACTCCGCGGCGCAGGTGTCCACCGTCTTGTACACCGGCCGCACGCCCAAGCGGTGGCGCAGGGTGCGGACGCCGTCCTCACCGGCCAGCTCCGAGCGCAGCGCGGCCACCTGCCGGTCGGACAGGCCGGCCCGCTTCGCCTTGCGCAGCAGGCGTTCGTCCAGCACCGGCGCGTCCTCGATCTCGGCGCGCAGCCCGACCAGCCACGCCATCTGCTCGATGAACCACGGGTCGATGCCCGACGCCTGGTGCACCTGCTCGATGCTCGCGCCCATGCGCAGCGCGCGGTCCACCGTGTACAGCCGGCCGTCGTGACCCTTGCGCAGGGCGTCCAGAGTGGACTCCAGCGTCTCGTCCGGATCGGGGACGGTCCAGAAGCCGGCGGCCTTGGTTTCCATGGAGCGCAACGCCTTGCCGAGCGCCTCCACGAAGCTGCGGCCGATGGACATGGCCTCGCCGACCGACTTCATGGTGGTGGTGAGGGTGCTGTCCGCGCCGGGGAACTTCTCGAACGCGAACCGCGGCACCTTCACCACGACGTAGTCCAGCGTCGGCTCGAAACTGGCCGGCGTTTCCCCGGTGATGTCATTCCGGATCTCGTCCAGCGTGTAGCCGATGGCGAGTTTCGCGGCGATCTTGGCGATCGGGAAACCGGTCGCTTTCGACGCCAGCGCGGACGAGCGCGACACCCGCGGGTTCATTTCGATGACGACCATGCGGCCGTTCTCGGGGTTGATGGCGAACTGGATGTTGCAGCCGCCGGTGTCCACCCCGACCTCGCGGATGACCGCGATGCCGACGTCGCGCATGTGCTGGAACTCGCGGTCGGTGAGGGTCATCGCCGGGGCCACGGTCACCGAGTCGCCGGTGTGCACGCCCATCGGGTCGATGTTCTCGATGGAGCAGACCACGACCACGTTGTCGTTGCGGTCGCGCATCAGCTCCAGCTCGTACTCCTTCCAGCCGAGCACGCTCTCCTCGATCAGCACCTCGGTGACCGGGGACTCGGCCAGGCCGGTCGCGGCCAGCCGCTCCAGCTCCTCGGGGGTGTGCGCCATGCCCGAGCCCAGGCCGCCCATGGTGAACGACGGCCGGATGACCACCGGCAGACCGAGGTCGGCGACGGTCGCGCGGACGTCGTCCATGGTCTTGCAGACCGCGCTGCGCGGCACCTCGGCGCCGATCCGGCGCACCAGGTCCTTGAAGATCTGCCGGTCCTCGCCGCGCTGGATGGCGTCGATGTCCGCGCCGATCAGCTCGACGTCGTACTTCTCCAGCACACCGCGCTCGTGCAGCGCGATGGCCGTGTTCAGCGCGGTCTGGCCGCCGAGGGTGGCCAGGATGGCGTCCGGGCGCTCGGCCGCGATGACCTTCTCCACGAACTCCGCGGTGATCGGCTCGACGTAGGTGGCGTCGGCGAACTCCGGGTCCGTCATGATCGTCGCCGGGTTGGAGTTGACCAGGGAGACCCGCAGGCCCTCCTCGCGCAGCACCCGGCACGCCTGGGTGCCGGAGTAGTCGAACTCGCAGGCCTGGCCGATGACGATCGGGCCGGAGCCGATGACCAGCACGTGCTTGAGATCAGTCCTCTTCGGCATCAGCGGCCCTCTTCCCAGCTCATCATCGTCACGAACTCGTCGAACAGGGGGGCGGCGTCGTGCGGACCGGCCGCCGCCTCCGGGTGGTACTGCACGCTGAACGCGGGCACCTCCAGGGCGCGGACGCCCTCGACCGTGCCGTCGTTGGGGCAGTAGTGGCTCAGCAGCACGCGGCCGAAGTCGGAGGTGAACTCCTCCCCCGGCTCGCCCTCCAGCGCGAACCCGTGGTTCTGCGAGGTGATCGCCACCTTGCCGGTCGACACGTCGATGACCGGGATGTTGATGCCCCGGTGGCCGTAGCGCATCTTGTAGGTGTCCCGACCCAGGGCGCGGCCGAGGATCTGGTTGCCGAAGCAGATGCCGAACAGCGGGATGCGCCGGTCCAGCACGCCGCGGGTCAGCTCCACCGCGTGCGCCTGGGTGGCCGGGTCGCCGGGGCCGTTGGACAGGAACACGCCGTCCGGCTTGATCGAGACCAGGTCGTCGACGGTGGAGGTCAGCGGCAGGACGTGCACCTCGATGCCGCGGGCGGCCATCATCCGCGGGGTGTTGGACTTGATGCCCAGGTCCAGCGCGGCCACGGTGAACCGGCGTTCGCCGACGGCCTCGACCACGTACGGCTCAGCCGTGGTGACGTCGCCGGCCAGGTCGGCGCCCTTCATCCCGGGCGCGCTGCGGACGCGTTCCAGCATCTGCTCGGCGTCGCCCAGGTCGTCACCGGAGAACACGCCCGCGCGCATCGCGCCCTGCTCGCGCAGGTGGCGGGTGAGCATCCGGGTGTCGATGCCCGCGATGCCGACGACGCCCTGCCGGACCAGCTCGTCGTCCAGGCCGCGGACCGAACGCCAGTTGGACGGCACCCGTGCCGGGTCGCGCACCACGTACCCGGCGACCCAGATGCGGCCGGACTCGTCGTCCTCGTCGTTCCAGCCGGTGTTGCCGATCTGCGGCGCGGTCTGCACCACGATCTGGCGGTGGTAGGACGGGTCGGTCAGGGTCTCCTGGTAGCCGGTCATGCCGGTGGAGAACACCACCTCGCCCAGGCTCGCGCCGACCGCGCCGTAGGCCTCTCCGCGGAACACGCGACCGTCTTCCAGCACCAGTGCCGCGTTCGTCATGAGTCGCCTCCCAGTGCTTGCACCCACTGCTCGTACACGTCCTTGTCGTCTCCCCGGAAACCGGTGTCGAACACCTGGTCGCCGAACTCCCAGCGCACGACCAGCAGGCCGTCCGCGGTCATCACCTTGCCCGCGAGGCCGCGCGCCGTGCGGGCGCTGCGGACCTGTGCCTTCGGGATCCACAGCGCGCTCGCGCCGCTGCGCTCCACCAGCACACCGTTCGCGGTGAGTCTGAGCGTTGCCTCGGCGCGGTGGCCGATGTCGCCGACCGCGACCCGGTCCTGCCAGTCGTCGCCGATCGTGGTGCCGACGTACACGCCGGTCGTCTCCAGCATCGTCGCGCCGGTCTCGGCGGGCGGCCGGGGGAACTCCGGCAGCACCTCGGCCTGTCTGCGGGCACGGCGCTGCCAGCCGTGCCACATGCCGTACAGGCACAGCGCCAGGATGGCCAGCACGGCCAGGGACAACAACACGCGGGTCATGCCGGAATCCTTCCGCCGACCGCCGTCACGCGCCCGCGCAGCAGGGTCGCGACCACCGCGCCGGGCAGCTCCATGCCTTCGAAGGGGGTGTTGGCCGCGATGCTGGCGAACTGCGCGCCGCGCACCGTCCAGGTGGCGTCCGGGTCGACCAGGGTGAGGTTGGCGGGCTCGCCGACCTCGATCGGACGGCCCTGGTCGGGCAGGCCGGCGATCTCGGCGGGCCGCTCGCTCATCACCCGCGCCACACCGCGCCAGTCCAGCAGGCCGGTCTTCACCATCGCCTCGACCACGATCGACAGCGCCGTCTGCAGGCCGAGCATGCCGGGCCGGGCCGCGGACCACTCGCAGTCCTTGTCCTGCACGGCGTGCGGCGCGTGGTCGGTGGCCACGCAGTCGATGACGCCCTCCGCCAACGCCTCACGCAGCTTCCGCACGTCCTGGGCGGTGCGCAGGGGCGGGTTGACCTTGTTGACCGGGTCGTAGGTCTCCAGCCGCTCGTCGGTCAGCAGCAGGTGGTGCGGGGTGACCTCGGCGGACACCTGCGTGCCGCGGGCCTTGGCCCACTTGAGCACGTCGGCCGTGCCGGTGGTGGACACGTGGCAGACGTGCAGCCGGGCGCCCGCGTGCAGCGCCAGCAGGCAGTCCCGCGCCACGATCGACTCCTCGGCGGCGGCGGGCCAGCCCTGCAGCCCCAGCCGGGACGCCTGCTCGCCCTCGTGCGCCTGCGCGCCCACCGTCAGCCGGGGCTCCTCCGCGTGCTGCGCGACGACCACGTCCAGCGCCTTGCTGTACTCCAACGCGCGCCGCATGATCAGCGGGTCGTGCACGCAGTGGCCGTCGTCGGAGAACACCCGCACGCCCGCCTTGGCCATGGTGCCCAGCTCGGCGAGCTTCACGCCCTCCAGGCCCACGGTGACCGCGCCGACCGGGTGCACGTCGACCAGGCCGACCTCGCGGCCACGCCGGGCGACGTGCCCGACCACGACCGCGTTGTCCGCGACCGGGTCCGTGTTGGCCATGGCGAAGACCGCCGTGTAGCCGCCCAGCGCGGCGGCGGCCGAGCCGGTGGCGATGGTCTCGGTGTCCTCGCGGCCGGGTTCGCGCAGGTGGGTGTGCAGATCGACGAACCCGGGCAGCAGAACCGCGCCGTTCCCGTCCACGACTTCAGCGTCTTCTTCGACGATCCCGATCTGGGCGATCACGCCGTCGCGGATCAGCACATCGACCGGGTCACCCTCGCCGTACGGTCGTACTCCCTTGAGGATCAAGGGGCTCACGCGGTTTCCTCCTCATGGGCAAGCAGGTGGTAGAGCACGGCCATCCGCACGTGCACGCCGTTGCGCACCTGGTCGGTGATGGCGGCACGGGGCGAGTCGGCGACTGCCGAGGCGATCTCCATGCCGCGCAGCATCGGACCGGGGTGCAGCACGACCGCGTGCTCGGGCAGCAGGTTCAGCCGGTTCTCGTTCAGCCCGTAGGCGATGGAGTACTCGCGGGCCGACGGGAAGAAACCACCGTGCATCCGCTCGGCCTGCACTCGAAGCAGCATCACGGCGTCGAGGCTGGGCAGCTCGGCGTCCAGCTCGTGCGAGACGGTCACCGGCCAGTTCTCCACCCCGACCGGCAGCAGGGTCGGCGGCGCGACCAGCGTGACGTCCGCGCCCAGCGCGGTGAGCAGGTGCACGTTGGACCGCGCGACCCGGCTGTGCAGCACGTCGCCGACGATCGCGATCCGGCGGTCGCGCAGGTCGCCGAGGCGTTCCCGCAGGGTGGCCGCGTCCAGCAGGGCCTGGGTGGGGTGCTCGTGCATACCGTCGCCCGCGTTGACGACCGACGTGCCGGCCTCCTTGAGCCAGCCCGCCAGCCGGTGCGCCGCGCCGGACGCCGGGTGCCGCACGATGACGCAGTCCGCGCCCGCCGCGGCCAGGGTCAGCGCGGTGTCGCGCAGCGACTCGCCCTTGCTCACGCTGGAGCCGGAGGCCGAGACGTTGACCACGTCCGCGCTCATCCACTTGCCCGCGATCTCGAAGCTGACCCGGGTGCGGGTGGAGTTCTCGAAGAACATCGTGATGACCGTGCGACCGCGCAACGTGGGCAGTTTGCGCACTTCACGGCCTTCGAGGGCCTGTTTGAGGCCGGCCGCGGTGTCCAGGATGGCGGTCGCCTGCGCCGGGTCGATGCCCTCGGTGCTGAGCAGGTGCTTCACCGCAGCACCACCCCGTCCCGCTGGTCGAACTCCGCCAGCAGCACGTGGACCTCCTCGGTGCGGGCCGTGGGCACGTTCTTGCCCACGTAGTCCGCGCGGATCGGCAGCTCCCGGTGGCCGCGGTCGACCAGGACGGCCAGCTGGACCGCGCGCGGGCGGCCGTGGTCGCGCAGGGCGTCGAGCGCGGCGCGGATCGTGCGACCGGAGAACAGCACGTCGTCCACCAGGACCACGAGCTTGTCGTCGATGCCGCCCTCGGGCAACTTGGTCGCCTCCAGCGGGCGGGTGGGGCCGCGGCGCAGGTCGTCCCGGTAGAGGGTGACGTCCAGCGTGCCGGTCGGCACCTCGACACCGGCGAACTCGGCGATCCGCTGGGCCAGCCGGCGGGCCAGTGGGGCACCCCGGCTCGGAATCCCCATCAGGACTACTGCGGGTGCGCTGGGTGCACCGAGAGCGGTCTTCTCGATGATCTGATGAGCCATTCGGGCGACAGTGCGCGCGACGTCGCCGGCCGACAGGAGCTCGCGCTCCCCGGCCGGGTCCGTCGCACCACGTTGACGTGGCGCCACGGTTGGACCTCCTTCCCCGCCTCGCTGGACGGGTCCTTAAAGGACGTCGGACACCCGGCTGCGACCGGGCTGACCAGGACCGTATCAGGCGCGGACGGTCAATCTTCCGGGTGGTGTGCGTGGTCTCGCCCACCTGTCCTGTCGAGATCAGCTTGACCTGGTGACCACGGAGAGCAATCATTACTCTGCGTATTGATCTAAGCCTCCCCGCGGCAGTCCCCTACCGGCTGACGGGGCGAATGAACGGAGAACCGCCACATGGGCGACTACGCCAAGGCGCTGGGGGCAAAGCTCCGCGCGATCCGCCAGCAGCAGGGCTTGTCTTTGCACGGCGTCGAGCAGAAGTCCGGCGGTCGATGGAAGGCCGTGGTCGTCGGCTCGTACGAGCGCGGCGACCGTGCCGTGACCGTGCAGAAGCTCGCCGAGCTGGCCGACTTCTACGGCGTCCCGGTGGCCGAGCTGCTGCCGGAGGGCCGGGTGCCGTCCGGGGCGGAGCCCGCCACGAAGATCGTCATCAACCTGGAACGGCTGCAACAGCTGCCCGCGGAGAAGGTCGGGCCGCTCGCCCGGTACGCGGCCACCATCCAGAGCCAGCGCGGTGACTACAACGGCAAGGTGCTGTCCATCCGGACCGAGGACCTGCGGTCGCTGGCCATCATCTACGACATGACTCCGGGCGAGCTGACCGAGCAGCTCATCGACTGGGGTGTGCTGCCTCCCGAGGCCCGTCCGGCCAAGGAAGACTGACAGGCGGAAGGGCCACCCGCCGGTTCGGACGGGTGGCCCCTCTCTCGACCGCTCACCTGCCGCGCAGGTCGTCGGGTGGCTAGAGGACGGCCCTGAGCTGGTCCGCGATGACCGCGATCCGGCCCAGCACACCGTTGACGAACCGCGGCGAGTCGTCCGTGGACAGGCCCTTGGCCAGCTCCACCGCCTCGTCGATGGCGACCGCGTCGGGCACGTCCGCCGCCCACAGCAGCTCGTAGAGCCCGATCCGCAGCACCGCCCGGTCCACCGCGGGCATGCGCTGCAGCGTCCAGCCCTCCGCGTGCTCGGAGATGAGGTCGTCGATGCGCGCGCGGTGTGCCGTGACGCCTTCCACGAGGGCGATCGTGTAGTCGTTCACCGGCGGCACGTCCGTCGACCCGACCCGGTCCGCGAGCAGCGTCACCGGATCGGTACCGCGCAGGTCCGCTTCGTAGAGGACGTCGACCGCGCGTTTGCGCGCCTTGCTCCGTGCGCCCATCTCAGCCGTTCACTCGGCCGAGGTAACGGCCGTCGCGGGTGTCGACCTTGATCTTCTCGCCGGTGGTGACGAACAGCGGGACCTGGATCTCCGCGCCGGTCTCCAGCGTGGCGGGCTTGGTGCCGCCGGTGGAGCGGTCGCCCTGCAGGCCCGGGTCGGTGTGCTGGATCACGAGCTCGACCGAGGTCGGGAGCTCGATGTAGAGCGCGACGCCCTCGTGCATGGCGACGATCGCTTCCTGGTTCTCCAGCATGTAGTTCGCCGCGTCGCCGACCGTCTCGGCCGGGATGCTGATCTGGTCGTAGGTGTCGCCGTCCATGAAGACGAAGTCGGCGCCGTCCTTGTACAGGTAGGTCATGCCGCGCTTGTCGACGGTGGCCGTCTCGACCTTGGTGCCCGCGTTGAAGGTCCGGTCCACGACCTTGCCGGACAGCACGTGCTTCAACGTGGTGCGCACGAAGGCGCCACCCTTGCCCGGCTTGACGTGCTGGAACGCGGTGACGGTCCACAGCTGGCCGTCGAGGTTCAGCACCAGGCCGTTCTTCAGGTCGTTGGTGGTGGCCACGGTGGTGGGCTCTCCTGTTGCGTGTGTGAGGGCGACGTCGGCGGGGCCGACGATCCGATCATCGGAGCTCGATGAGCTCTTTTGCGGTCAAGGTGAGGAGCTCCGGGGCGCCTTCGCGCACCACGAGCGTGTCCTCGATGCGGACACCACCCTTCCCGGCCAGGTACACACCGGGTTCGACGGTGACCGCCATACCGGGAAGAAGTGTACCGTCACCCGCCTTCGACAACGCTGGAGCCTCGTGGATCTCCAGGCCGACGCCGTGCCCGAGACCGTGCACGAACTGCTCGCCGTACCCGGCGTTCTCGATCACGCCGCGCGCCGCCGCGTCCACGTCCGAGACGCGGGCGCCGACCTCCAGCGCGGCCCGCCCGGCCTTCTGCGCGGCCGCGACCAGCTGGTACAGGTCGCGCTGCCAGTCCGCGGCCCGGCCGACGACCAGGGTGCGGGTCATGTCCGAGTGGTAGCCATCGACCAGCGCGCCGAAGTCGAGCTTCACGAAGTCGCCGTCCTTGACCGCCGCGTCCGTGGGCCGGTGGTGCGGCACGGCGGTGTTCGCGCCCGTCGCCACGATCGACTCGAACGACGGGCCCGCGGCGCCGTGGTCGAGCATCCGGCTCTCCAACTCGCGGGCGATGTCCTTCTCGGTGCGGCCCGGCCGCAGGCCGCCGTGCTCGACCAGGCCCGCCAGCGCCCGGTCGGCCGCCGCGCACGCCATCCTCAGCGCCTCGATCTCGGCGTCGTCCTTGACCAGCCGCAGCTGCTCGACCAAGTCGGAGGCCCGGACCAGCTCGACGCCGTCGGCCGCCTCGGTCAGCGCGTCGAGGCCGTCCACGGTCACGTGCCTGCTCTCGAAGCCGACCCGCTCCGCGCCCGCCTTTGCCGCCCGGCCCGCCAGCGCCACGTCGCACGGCCGGTCGACGACCCGTTCCAGGTCGGGCACCTGCGCCGCGGCCTGGGTGAGGTACCGGCCGTCGGTGCAGAACACCGAGGTGTCGTCCGAGTCGGCGTGCACCAGCAGCGCCGCGTTCGACCCGGTGAACCCGGTGAGGTAGCGGATGTTGAGCAGGTTCGTCACCAGCAGGGCGTCCAGGTCCCGTTCCCGGAGCGTGGCGCGCAGGGCGGCGCGGCGAGTGGAGTGCGGCATATCAGCAGCCTAGAGCCCGGTGGGCCACCTCACAGTGCCACTCGAAGGGGTGAAACTCGCTCGATGGTGTGACGTCGTCGGTCACCCCTAGGGTGGGCCGTATGCGCGCGTGGCTGGTCCGGGGGTTCTGGATGGGGTTGTTCCACGGCGGGGTGCAGACCGGCACCTCGGCGGTGAGCGTCTACAGCCCCGAGGCCGCCTCGTCGATCCGGTACATCGCGATCGGGCTGGTCGTCGTCATCGGTGTGCTGTGGGGCGCGCTGGACGCGTGGCGGCAGCTCGACGGGCGCGGCATGGTGTGGTTCTTCGCCGCGCTGGTGGCCGGCCCGCTGGCCGGGATCGCGGGCGTGGCCGGCCGCTCGCTGGTGGACCAGACCGGCCTCGAATCGCTCGGGCCCGCGCTGACCGGCGGTGCGGCGTTCACCGCGTTGCTGGTCATGGCGACGGCCGGGATCGGGATGGGCATCGGCAACGTGCTCCCCCAGCCCGAGGAGTCACAGCCCGACGGGTCGCGTTGACGCGGCCACCAACTCCACTTCGAAACCGTCCGTGTTCACCAGATACCCCGCGTAGTGATCCGGACCGCCGGCGTGGGGGTATTTGTCGGCGAAGAGCGGCGACCACCCGTGCTCGGTCGCGGCGGTGACCAGCCGGTCCACCCCGGCCCGGTCCGCGACGTGGAACGCCAGGTGGTTCAGGCCGGTGCCGAGGCGGTGGTGGGCGTCCATCGCGGGCGAGTGCTCGACCACCACGTAGGTGGGGCCGAGCCGCCAGCTCACGCCCGCCGGCCAGCGCTGGTACTCGACCCAGCCCAGTTCGCCGAGCAGCCAGCCGATGCTCCGCTCGGCGCGGGCCAGGTCGGGCACCCACAGTTCGACGTGGTGCAGGTGACCCGCGGTCATCCCGCGAGCACCGGCGTCACAGCAGGATGCTCCCGCCCGACTTCGGTTTCGGCTCGGCCGCCACCGCGGAGTACGCCGCCGCGATCAGCGCCGGGTCCGGGCCCTCCAGCCGACCGGGCTTGGCCAGGCCGTCGAGCACCACGAACCGCAGCACGCCCGACCTGGTCTTCTTGTCCGTGCGCATGCCTTCCATGAGCTGGCCGAGCGCGTCCGGGTCGTAGCCGGTCGGCAGGCCGAGCGAGGTGAGGATCGAGCGGTGGCGGTCGGCGGTCTCGTCGTCCAGCCGGCCCGCGAGGCGGGCCAGTTCGGCGGCGAACACCAAGCCGACGCTGACCGCCGCGCCGTGCCGCCAGCGGAACCGCTCGCGGCGCTCGATGGCGTGCGCGAGGGTGTGGCCGTAGTTCAGGATCTCCCGCAGGTCCGATTCGCGCAGGTCGGTCGACACCACGTCGGCCTTGACCTGGATCTTTCGCCGGACCAGTTCCTCGATCACGTCGCCGGTCGGGTCCAGCGCGGCGTTCGGGTCGGCCTCGATCAGGTCGAGGATCACCGGGTCGGCGATGAAACCGCCCTTGACCACCTCGGCCATGCCCGCGACGAGTTCGTTGCGCGGCAAGGTCTCCAGCGTGGCCAGGTCGACCAGGACGGCGGTCGGCTCGTAGAACGTGCCGACCAGGTTCTTGCCCGCGTCGGTGTTGATGCCGGTCTTGCCGCCGACCGCGGCGTCCACCATGCCCAGCAGGGTGGTCGGCACGTGGACCAGCTTCACCCCGCGCATCCAGGTGGAGGCGACGAACCCGGCCAGGTCGGTCACCGCGCCGCCGCCGAGGCCGATCACCACGTCGGTGCGGCCCAGGCCGATGCGGCCGAACACGTCCCAGCAGTACCCGGCGACGCGCAGGTCCTTGCCGTCCTCGGCGTCGGGCACCTCGACGCGGTGCGCGTCGATCCCGGCCTCGGCCAGCGCCTCGCGGACCGCCTCGGCGGTCTCGGTCAGCGTGGGTGTGTGGACGATCGCCGCCCTGTCCGTGCCCTTCAGGGTCTCGACCAGGTCACCGAGCAGGCCGCGGCCCACCACCACGTCGTACGGTCGTTCCGCGGCCACGCGGATCCGCACCGGCTCGCCCATCACCACTCCCCTCGTCGGGTCACCATTCGACCACGGTCGCTTCGAGCACGTTGCCGCCCCACACCCCGGCCAGCACGTCGGCCTGGTACTTGATCGCTCTGCGCGCGGCGCCCTTGACCTTCGACCAGCCGCTGACCTGGAACGTCACCGTGCGGCCGCTGAACTCGTACCGCCACGCACCGGCCACCCGGCCGTGCAGGACGAGCGCGCCGGGGCTGCCGACCGGCCGCCACACCCGCTTGGCCACGTCCGGGTCGGCGACCAGGTGGCGCGGGCCGAGCAGGTACGGGTCGCGCGGGAACAGCAGCAGCCCGGCGGGCGGGTCCGGCGCGTCGCGAACGTCCTCGTGCACGAGCAGCCGCTTGCCGTCGACCTTGACCGGGCGCAGCTCGGGCCAGACGTCCTGCGGGCCCGCGCCCAGCCACTTCCCCGCGTCCGCCTTCGCGAACGGACCGACGAGCCGGGCGTAGTCGCGCAACAGGGTCGGCTCGCCGGGCTCTTCGGTGTTCGGTTTGGCGTTGGGCCTGCGGAAGGTGAGCTTCGCGCCGTAGTGCTCCAGTTCGATGCCCGCGAGGAGCGTGCCCAGCCGGAAGAGGTTCTCGATGACGTGCTCGGTCTTGCAGCGGGGGCAGTACGGCCTGGCGATCTCGGGCAGCAGCGGGCTGATCGCGGCGGACAGCTCACCCTTGGTGGCCGTGTCACCGGGGAACTCGCGGTGCATCAGGTCCACGACCAGGTCGACGTGCTCCAGGTCGGGCACCGGGAACGCCCCGCACCACGCCGCCAACTGCTCCCGCGTGCGTGGTCGGAGCTGCCGGCGCAACGCGGGCAGGTCTTCGCGGTGGTGCAGGTGCGGCGCGCCGCGCACGCTGAGCACGCGCGTCAGGTCCTCGGTGCCCTCGCGGCGGCCTCGGATGCCCAACGCCGTCGCGCCCGTCTTGGCCGGGCTGTCCGCGATGCCGAGCGCGAGCACGGCCTGGTCGGTGGGCTGGTCACCGTGCAGGCCCTGCACCGCCGCGCGGTGCGCGAGGACCCGGGCGCCGGTCAGTTCCACGGAGTCATTCTCGCGCCGGTCAGGTCCACCGGGCGAGCACGGCCTCGACCACCTGCTCCGGCGCCAGGGCGTCGGTGACCACCTCGATGGTGGCGACTTCCCGGTACAGCGGCAGGCGGGCGTCCAGCAGTGACTTGAACGTCGCGCGCGGGTTCACGCCGGCCAGCAGGGGGCGTGCGCCGGACATGCCGGTGCGCTTCACGCCCTCGGCCATGCCGACGTTGAGGAACAGCACGGTGTGGCCGGCGAGGCGTTCGCGGGTGGTCGCGGACAGCACCGCGCCGCCGCCGAGCGCCAGCACGCCTTCGTGGCTCTTCAGGCCGAGCGCGACGGCTTCCTCCTCCAGCGCGCGGAACGCGGGCTCGCCGTCGCCGGTGAAGATGTCCGCGATCGACCGGCCCTCGGCGGCCACGATGTCGTCGTCGGTGTCGCGGAAGTCGACGCCCAGGCGGTCGGCGAGCAGCCGGCCGACCGTCGTCTTACCCGCCCCCGGCGGACCGAGGACCACGAGCTTCGGAGTCACAGCCCCTCCCAACGGGCTTCCAGGGCCTCCACGTAAGCGGCCACGTTGCGCTTGGTCTCGGTGATCGAGTCGCCGCCGAACTTCTCCAGCGCCGTCTCGGCCAGCACGAGCGCCACCACGGACTCCAGCACCACGCCCGCGCGCGGCACCGCGCACACGTCGGAGCGCTGGTGGATCGCCACCGCGGGCTCGCCGGTTCGGACGTCCACAGTGGACAGAGCGCGCGGGACCGTCGAGATCGGCTTCATGGCGACGCGGACGCGCAGCGGCTCGCCGTTGGTGATGCCGCCCTCCAGGCCGCCGGCCCGGTTGGAGCGCCGCGTGACGCCCTTCGGCCCGGTGCCCCGGTCGATCTCGTCGTGCGCCTGGGTGCCCCACCGCTCGGCGGTGGTGAAGCCGTCGCCGATCTCCACGCCCTTCATCGCCTGCACGCCCATCAGCGCGCCGGCCAGCCGGGCGTCGAGGCGACGGTCCCAGTGCACGTGCGAGCCGATGCCCGGCGGCAGACCGTAGGCGATGACCTCGATCACGCCGCCGGCCGTGTCGCCCGCCTCCTTGACCGCCTCGACCTCGGCCACCATCGCCTCGGTGCCGCGCGCGTCGAAGGCCCGGACCGGGCTGGCGTCGACGGCGGCCAGGTCGCCGGGACCGGGCACCGCCGCGTCGGCGGGGGTCTTGGCCTTGCCGATGGACACGACGTGGCTGATCACGTCCACGTCGAAGACCTGCTTGAGGAAGTGCCGGGCGACCGTGCCGAGCGCGGTGCGGGACGCCGTCTCGCGGGCGCTGGCGCGTTCCAGCACGGGCCGGGCCTCGTCGAAGCCGAACTTCTGCATGCCGGGCAGGTCGGCGTGACCGGGGCGGGGCCTGGTCAGCGCCTCGTTGCGACCCGTGGGCTTGAGCAGGCTCGGGTCGACCGGGTCGGCCGACATCACCGTCTGCCACTTGGGCCACTCGGTGTTGCCGATCCGGACCGCGATCGGGCCACCCTGGGTGAGCCCGTGCCGGACACCGCCCAGGATCTCGACCTCGTCGGCCTCGAACCCCATGCGAGGACTCCGGCCGAAGCCGAGTCGGCGGCGCTCCAGTTGAGCGGTCAGGTCGGCAGTGGTGACCTCGACCCCGGCGACCATGCCTTCCAGCACGGCGACGAGGGCCGGTCCATGAGACTCCCCAGCGGTGATCCAGCGCAGCACGGGCGAATCCTTTCACAGCGTTAACAGCCCCGAGTCCCCAGGTGAACGAGCGTGGGCCCGTCCCGCCGGGTGGACGGTCACCGCTCGCCGACCACGCCCCGCAACGCGTCGACCAGCCCGGTGGCCGCGATGTCGAACGACCGGTGTGACGAGTCGGCCAGGTTCAGCCGCACCGGCTCACCGAGACGGTCGAGCACCACGGCCAGCCCCACGCCGGTGAACCGGTGCCAGTGCGGAACCGGGTGCGCGCCGTGGCCAGCCGTGACATCGGCCACCTCATGCCCACGCCCGGTGACCTCGTCGCGCCCATCAAGGAAGGCGCGAAGGAACTCAACAAGCAGTTCCTCGCCGACGACAACCAGAAGTGGAACGAACATGACCGTCCGCAGTAAGCGCTCCCGCCGTCTGCGCGCTCTGCTCGGTTGCTTCGGCGGCATCGGCTTGGCGGTGATCGGTCCGATGGTGGTGCTCATGAAGAAGGGCGGGAAAGAGCCCGAAGAGACACCCTCAGCCGGCTGACACCGCCACCAGCCACGTGCCGGCCAGGAGCCCTGGTCCGTGGGGCACGCCGTCCGGCCGCCACCACAGGCCGACGAACAGCGTGATGGTGCTCGCCAGCAGCGCGCCCACCGGTAAGGCGAGCCAGGAGACCGACGCGAGCACCGCGCCCAGTGAGCCGGCCAGCTTGACATCGCCTCCTCCCATCGCGGACGGCACCAGCAGGCGTATGAGCAGGTGGAAGCCGCCGAAGAGGACGCAACCCGCCAGCGCACGCCCCAGGTCGGCGCCGCACAGCCACAGCGCCAGGCCGATCGCCGGGTACGCGGGCAGCGTCAGGGCGTCCGGTAGCCGTTGGTGCCGGAGGTCGGTCGCGACCAGCAGCACCCCCAGCCACGCCAGCAGCAGCGGCACGGGGAGCCAGTGCGGTGGCGCGAGTGCCCAGGCCACGAACCACAACGCGGCTGTCGGCACTGCGCACCACAGCCAGCCGACGTTCGCGCCGCGCGGCAGGTGGCGGAGGAGGCCGGCGCCCAGAGCACCGGCGAGGAAACCCGAGATGACCATGGACCCAGCGTCGTCGCGGGACACGCGCAGCGCAACGAGAAGTGCGGGTGAACGGTCCATTCACCCGCACTCGCCCGTCACCGGAAGATCAACGCTGCCAGGAGAACAGCGCGTCACCCGCCACCACCGGACCACCGGCCTGGTCCAGCAACACCTCCGGCGCCGCGTCCAACGCGATCACCGGGCAGATCGGGGAAAATCCCGCCGCCTCGACCTCGGCCGGGTCCCACGTCACCACGGGCTGCCCCGCGCGCACGGTCTCGCCCTTGACCACGTGCAACGTGAAGCCCTCGCCCTTGCGCTTCACCGTGTCGATCCCGAGGTGCACCAACACCGCCGCGCCCTCCGAAGTGGCCACGACGAACGCGTGCGGGTGCAGCGTCACCACCGTCCCGTCCACCGGGGACACCACCTCGGCGCTCACCCGATCGGGTTCCACCGCCACTCCCGGACCGACCATCGCCTGCGCGAACACCGGGTCCGGCACCTCGGTGAGCGGCACCACACGACCGCTGACCGGGCTGGTCACGCGCAGCGTCACAGGAGGTCCTCGATATCGCTGGCGATGGTGTCGGCCTCGGGGCCCACGACCACCTGGACGACGTTGCCCGAACGCATCACGCCATGCGCGCCCAGACCCTTCAAAGCCTTCTCGTCCACCAAAGAACCGTCTTCCAGCTCACAGCGCAGGCGCGTGATGCACGGCTCGATCTCCACGATGTTGTCCGCACCGCCGAGCGCGGCGAGGATGCGCTCCGCCTTGTCATCCGCCACTTCAAGTCCTCTCTCGACACCTGGCCTGAGGGTGCCACCGCTCGGGCACGGTCCCGTAACGGCGGTTGACACCCGGTCGGCGCGCGGAGCATCCTCCCCGCACCAACTGGTCTAGACCGGAAAGTACCAATCCCGGTTTACCGACGCGAGCACGGGGAGGTGTCATGAACCGCACCGAGATCGTCGACGGGCCCAAGCCCAAGCACGCCCAACTGCGCGACATCCTGCGGCGCATGGCCGAGCAGGAGCTCCCGCCGGGCTCCCCGATCCCGTCCGAGCGCGACCTGGCCCAGCAGTACGGGGTCTCCCGCATCACGGTCCGCGCCGCGGTCGGGCAACTCGTCGCCGAAGGTCTCCTGACCAGGGCGAAAGGCCGGGGCACGTTCACCGCCCGGCGTCGGCTGGACGTCCAGCTGTACCTGGAGTCCTTCACCGACGACATGCGTCGGCGCGGGCTGACCCCCGCGACCGAGGTGCTGGCGTGCGCCGAGGAGGTGCCGCCACCGGAGGCGGCCACCGCGCTCGGCCTGCGTCCGCACGAACCGGCGTGCAAGCTCGTCCGCCTGCGCCGGGCGGACGGCGTGCCGCTGGCCGTCGAACGTGGCTGGTACAACCCCCGGGTCGTGCCCCACCTCGACCGGCACGACCTCACCACCTCGCTCTACACCCTCATCGCCGACAGCTACGGCGTGCAGCTCGACCACGCGGGCCAGACCGTGTGGGCCGAGGGCGCCGATCCCGATACAGCGAAGCTGCTGGGCGTTCGGACCGGCAGCCCGCTCCTCGTCTTCCGCCGGGTCTCCAGCTCGCAGAGCAGGCCCGTCGAGGACATGACGTCCTGGTACCGGGGCGATCTCTACCAGGTGACCATGCAATTGGACCGGACCGTCCCGGATTCCGGCCCACACCACTCCGCCAAGGGAGGTACCACATGAGCGCCAGCGCACCTCAGGCGACCGGCGGTCGTGAGATCAAGGGACTGGCCGGTCTCCAGCGCTTCGGTCGCAGCCTGATGCTGCCGATCGCCGCGCTGCCCGTCGCCGCTCTCCTGCTGCGACTCGGCCAGGACGACATCCTCGGCAAGGACTTGCTGGGCTGGAACGCGGTCGCCAGTGTCGTCGGCGGGGCGGGCAACGCGCTGTTCGCGAACCTGCCGCTGCTGTTCGCCGTCGGTGTGGCCATCGGCTTCGCCAGGCGCGGTGACGGTTCCACCGCGCTGGCCGCCGTGGTCGGCTTCGTGGTGACGGAGGCCGTGTTCAAGGCGATGTCGCCGCTCGTGCTGCCGCTGCCGGCCGACGCGGCCGCCGACGCCAAGCAGGAGATGATCAACTACTCGGTGCTGACCGGCATCGTGGTCGGTCTGATCACGGCCGTGCTGTGGCAGAAGTACCACCGCATCAAGCTGCCCGCGTACCTGGCCTTCTTCGGCGGCCGGCGGTTCGTGCCGATCATGGTCGCGGGCGTGATGATCCCGGTCGGCGTGGTCATGGGCCTGATCTACCCGTGGTTCGACGCGGGCCTGACCTCGGTCGGCGAGGCGATCTCCGGCAGCACGATCATCGGCGCGGGTCTCTACGGCACGATCAACCGCCTGCTGATCCCGCTGGGCCTGCACCACATCCCGAACACGTTCATGTGGCAGGTCTTCGGCGAGTACGAGGGCAAGACCGGCGACATCCAGCGGTTCTTCGCCGGCGACCCGACCGCGGGCACGTTCATGACCGGCTTCTTCCCGATCTTCATGTTCGCGCTGCCGGCGGCGGCGCTGGCCATCGTGCACACCGCCCGGCCCGCGCAGAAGAAGATCGTCGCGGGCATCATGGGCTCGGCGGCGCTGACCTCGTTCATCACGGGTGTGACCGAACCGCTGGAGTTCGCGTTCATGTTCGTGGCGTGGCCGCTGTACGTGATCCACGCGGTGCTCACCGGCACCTCGCTGGCCATCAGCAACGCGTTGGGCATCCACGACGGGTTCGGGTTCTCCGCCGGTGCCATCGACTACGCCCTCAACTTCGGCATCGCGACCAAGCCCCTGCTGCTCCTGGTGCTCGGCGTGATCTACGCGTTCATCTACTACTTCCTGTTCCGCTTCGTCATCACCAAGTGGAACCTGAAGACTCCGGGACGCGACGCGGACGACGACCCGGAAGCCGACCCGAGCGTGGTCGAGAGCAACGTCGAAGAGAGCGACAAGGGCGACAAGGAAGACCGACAGGGCGCGACGGCGTCCTGACGGCGGACTGAAGGACGAGAGGACGGATCATGCCTGAGCGACGGGTCACCGTGGCGAGCAAGGTCGGACTGCACGCACGCCCTGCCGCACTCCTGGCGAAGGCGGCGGCCGGGCAGCCGGTGAAGATCACCATCCGCAAGGACGACGGCCAACCGGTCGAGGCGGCGAGCGTGCTGGGGCTGATGACGCTCGGCGCGATGCACGGCGACGAGGTCGTCCTGGCCGCGGACGGCGACGGCGCGGACGCCGCGCTGGAGGCGATCGCGGAGATCATCGCCACCGACCTCGACGGGGGCTGATCCCCTCAGCACGACGGCTGGGCCCTGCTCGCACTTCCGCGAGCAGGGCCCAGTGACGTGCACGGGGTTGCCCGAACGCGGGACTCACGCGTTCTGAGCGTTCAACTCGGGTGTTCTGAACGTTGGACACGCGTGTTCTGGGCGTTGGACACGCGCGTTCCCAACGTTGGACACGCGCGGGGTGGGGCTAGATGGGGAGGGGGAGGAGGTTGTTGGTGGCGGTGCGGAGGGCTTGGCGCATCGCTTCGCGGGGGGCCGGGTGGCCGGTGAACTGCTCGGACTGGCCGAAGGCCTGGTGCAGGAGCATGTCCAGGCCTGTGGCGAGGGTGCGGCCCTGTTTTTCCACCGCGTAGGCGAGTGGCGTCGGCCAGGGGTGGTAGATGACGTCCAGCACGCACGGGGCCTCGGCCAGGGCCGCGGCGATGGGCTCGGTGGCGGCCGGTGGCACGGTGCTGACCAGGACGTCCGACGACGCGGCGAGAGCGGCGAAGTCGGCGGTGTCCCACGTGACGACGTCCAGGGCCAGGCCGAGGCGGAACGCGCACGAGTCGGCCTCGGCGGCATGCGACACCGAACGCACCACCAGGGACACCTCGCGAACGCCGACCGACGCGAGGGCCACCAGTGCCGCCGTGGCGGTACCGCCGGCGCCCAGCAGAACGGCATGGGTGCCCGAGGTGAAGCCGCAGGAGGCGCGGAGTGCTCCCAGGATGCCGTCCACGTCGGTGTTGTCGGCCCGCCAGCCGTCGGCCGTCGGCACCAAAGTGTTCGCGGCGCCCACCTCGACGGCGCGCGAGGTCGCGGTGGTGGCGACGGCCAGTGCCGCGCGCTTGTTCGGCATGGTCACCGACAAACCCGCCCACGACGGGTCCAGGCCCGCGACCAGCCCGGCGACACCGGACGCCTCGCACTCGACCCGCGTGTAGGTCCAGTCGGACAGGCCCAGTGCCGCGAACGCGGCGTTGTGCAGCACGGGCGACAGGGAGTGGGCCACCGGCGAGCCGATGACCGCCGCACGGCGCGGCGCGGTCGGCGTCACGGTCAGAAGACGCCTTCCGCCCGAGCCTTGTCCACCGCGGCGTTGTGCTCCGGGAACGTGTTGTTGAAGCACGTCGTGCCGTCCTTGTTGCACTTCACGAAGTACAACCACGCACCGGCTTCGGGGTTGATCGCGGCGGTGATCGCCTCACGGCCGGGCGAGCCGATCGGCGTCGGTGTCAGGCCCCGCACGCCCGCGCTGTAGGTGTTGTACGGCCCGGACCTCTGCCGGTCCTCGTCGTCGGTGGTGATCCTCGGCCGGTCCAGCTTGTAGTTGACCGTGGAGTCCAGCTCCAGCAGTTGCCCCACCGCGAGCCGGTTGTAGATCACCCGGGCGATCTTGCCGAAGTCCTTGGTCAGGCCTTCCTTCTCGACCAGGGAGGCGACGACCAGCACCTCGTACGGCCGGAAACCGGTCTTGCCCGAACCGCTCGGGATGCCGTAGCCCTGCAACCGGGTCAGCGAGGTGGCGATCACGCTCTTGAGCAGCTCGGCGGCGTTCGCGCCCGGTTTGAGGTGGTACAGGCCCGGCACGATGAAGCCTTCGAGCCGGTTCTCCTTGGGCGCGCCGGTCACGTCCGCCAGCGCCCAGTCCGGGATGCCGAGGGCGGCCGGGTCGGCATTCTCCGCCGCGTCGCGCAGCTCCTGCGGCGTCACGCACTTCTTCGCGCCGTCCAGCTCCACGCACGACGCGTCGGACAGCATCGACAGGATGCCCTTGGTGATGCTGCCGTCCAACGCGGTGATGTCGTGCAGCACGTTGCCGCCCTTGACCTCCAGCGGCACCACCTTGGCCGCCGGGTCCACCATCCGCGTCACCGCGGCCGCACCGGACATCTTGGTCTTCATCAGGTAGAAGCCGGGCTGGATGGCGGTGACCCGCGCGTCCTCCGCGCCCGCCTCGGTGAACGCCCGCGCGCTGGCCACCACGCCCTGGTCGTACAGCGTGGTCGCGATCGAGGACACCAGGTCGCCGTCCTTGACCTCGACCACCACGTCGGTCTCGCCCGCGCCCGCGAAGTCGTCGTACGAGCCGATACCGCTCAACGTCCGGTACCCGTAGTACGCGCCGACGCCGCCACCGGTCAGCACCAGCGCCACGACGACCCACAGGATCGTCCGCTTGCGTCTGCGCTTGGCCCGACGGGCCGCGGCGTCGCTCTTGCCGCGCGCACGCTCGTCGTGGCGTGCGTCGGGGTCGGCGAACAACCCGAGGTCGTCGTTCACGAGCCGTCCTTAGCTCCGGGGGCTCGCTCCGCTGCGGATCGAGCCACTTGTCGCGCCCGTGCGTCCAGCCAGGATTGCAGGATCTCGACCGCTGCGGCCTGGTCGACGACGGCGCGTTGCTTCTTGCCTCGCACACCCCGCTCGGCGAGCACCCGGCTCGCGGTCACGGTGGTCAGCCGCTCGTCGGTGAGCCGCACGGGAACCGGGGCGACGAGCTCGGCCAACGCCGCAGCGTACGCCGCCGCCGCCTCCGCCGCCGGCCCGTGTTTCCCGGCCAGCGTCCGCGGCAGGCCGACCACGACCTCGACCACGTCGTGCTCGGTGACCAGACCGGTCAGGTCCGCCAGGTCCCGACCGTTCTTCACGTCACGCGCCAGGGTAACCAGTGGCGTCGCGAGAAACGCCCCCGGATCGCTCAAGGCGACCCCTACCCGCACCGCGCCGACGTCGACGCCCAGCCTCCGACCGAGGCCGGGATCGTCGACGCCGGCACGATCAGCGCTGCTCAACGGCGCGGTCCACCTCGTTGCGCAGGGCGGTGATGGCGTCACCGACACCGCTCGGGTTCGTGCCGCCACCCTGGGCGAGGTCCGGCTTGCCGCCGCCACGACCGCCCACGGCCGGGGCGAAGGCGGGCACCAGCTTGCCGGCGGCCAGCCCCAGGTCGCGGGCGGCGGCGGTGGTGGCCACCACGAAGCTGACCTTGTCGCCGTCCGGGGCGAACAGGCCGACCACGCCCGGCTTGGCGCCGAGCCGGTTGCGCACCTCGCCGGCGATGGTCCGCACGTCGGCGCCCGACGTGCCCTCCGGCAGCACCAGGGCCACCAGGGACACGCCGCGCACGTCCAAGGCCTGGTCGGCCAGCGAGCCGGCGTTGGCGACGAGCTGGGCGGACTTGACCTTCTCCAGCTCCTTCTCGGCCACCCGCAACCGCTCCACCAGGGCCTCGACCCGGGCGGGCACCTCGGCGTCGGGCACCTTCAGCATGGCGGCGACGTTCTGCACCAGGGCCCGTTCCTGGGCCAGGTACTTGAAGGCCTCGATGCCGACGTAGGCCTCCAGCCGGCGCACGCCGGAGCCGACGGACGACTCGCCGATCACCGTGATCGGGCCGATCTGGGACGAGTGCTCGACGTGCGTGCCACCGCACAACTCGCGCGACCACGGCCCGCCGATCTCGACCACGCGCACGGTCTCGTCGTAGGTCTCGCCGAACAGGGCGACGGCGCCCATCTCCTGGGCACCGCCCATGTCGGTGTAGACGACCTTGACCGGCAGGTCCTTGCGCACGGCCAGGTTGGAGACCTCTTCGATCTCGCTGCGGGTCTCCTCGGACAGGCCGCCGGTCCAGGCGAAGTCCAGCCGCAGGTAGCCCGGCTTGTTGTACGAGCCGCTCTGCAGGGCGGACGGGCCGAGCACCTGGCGCAGGGCGGCGTGCACGACGTGCGTGCCCGAGTGGCCCTGGCGGGCGCCGACGCGCCACTCCGGATCGACCCTGGCCTCGACGTGCTCGCCCTCGGCGATCTCGCCGCTGACCACGCGCACCTGGTGCACCCACAGCTTGCGGGACACCTTCTGGACGTCCACGACCTCCAGCTCGGCGCTACCGGAGACGATCACGCCGGCGTCGCTCTCCTGGCCGCCGGACTCGGCGTACAGCGGCGTGCGGTCGAGCACGACCTCGACGATGTCGCCCTCACGAGCCGACTTGACCCGCTTGCCGTTGCTGACGATGCCGCGCAGGGTGGCCTCGCTGGCCAGCTCCTGGTAGCCGGTGAACTCGGTGGCTCCGAGTTCCAGCAGCTCCCGGTACACGGTCTGGTCGCCGTGGCCGGTCTTCTTGCCGGCGGCGTCGGCCTTGGCCCGGGCGCGCTGCTCGGCCATCAGCTTGCGGAAGCCGTCCTCGTCCACGGTCAGGCCGGCCTCGGCGGCCATCTCCAGGGTGAGGTCGAGCGGGAAGCCGTAGGTGTCGTGCAGCTGGAAGGCCTTGTCACCGGGCAGGGTGGCCCGGCCGTCGGCCTTGACCTCGGTGGCGGCGCTCTCGAAGATCCGCGATCCGGCGTCGAGCGTGCGCAGGAACGTGTCCTCCTCGGCCTTGAGCACCTGGGCGATCCGGTCGAAGCCCTTGACCAGGTCCGGGTAGGCCGGGCCCATGGCGTCCCGGACGACCTCGGCGAACTGCACCAGCACCGGCTCGGTCACGCCGAGCAGGCGGGCCGAGCGGACGATGCGGCGCAGCAGGCGGCGCAGCACGTAGCCGCGGGCCTCGTTGCCCGGCGTGACGCCGTCGCCGACGATCAGCACGCCGCTGCGGGCGTGGTCGGCGATCACGCGGAAGCGGACGTCGTCGGTCTCGTCGGCGCCGTACTTGCGGCCGGACAGCTCCTCGGCCTTCTGGATCACCGGGCGGACCAGGTCGGTCTCGTAGACGTTGTCCACGTCCTGGAGCAGCACGGCCACCCGCTCGACGCCCATGCCGGTGTCGATGTTCTTGGCGGGCAGGTCCCCGACGATCGGGAACTCCTCCTTGCCGCCGCCCTCGCCGCGGACGTTCTGCATGAAGACGAGGTTCCAGATCTCCAGGTACCGGTTCTCGTCGGCGACGGGGCCGCCCTCGGCGCCGTACTGCGGGCCCCGGTCGTAGTAGATCTCCGAGCACGGGCCGCACGGGCCGGGCACGCCCATCGACCAGAAGTTGTCGGCCATGCCGCGCCGCTGGATGCGCTCCAGCGGGAGGCCGGCGACCTTCTGCCACAGCTCGATGGCCTCGTCGTCGTCGAGGTAGACGGTCACCCACAGGCGCTCGGGGTCGAAGCCGTAGCCGCCCTCGTCCTGGGACCTGGTGATCAGCTCCCAGGCGAAGCGGATGGCGTCTTCCTTGAAGTAGTCGCCGAACGAGAAGTTGCCGGCCATCTGGAAGAACGTGTTGTGCCGGGCGGTCTTGCCGACCTCGTCGATGTCGCCGGTGCGCACGACCTTCTGGATGCTCGTGGCGCGCTTGTACGGCGGCGGGGCCTCGCCGAGGAAGTACGGCTTGAACGGCACCATGCCGGCGTTGACGAACAGCAGGTTCGGGTCGTCCAGGATGAGCGAGGCGCTGGGCACGTACTTGTGGCCGGCGTTCTCGAAGTGCTCGCGGAATCGCTTGATGATCTCGTGGGTCTGCACGGGTCTTGTCCTTCGGAAGTGTGGAAGTCAGGGCGCGACGAGGCGAACGAACGACCTACCTGCCGTCGTTCGCCCCGCGCGCTCGCCGACCCGGCGTGAAGCCCGTCTGACGTTCCACGGTCTCTTGCAACTCCTGTTCGCGCTCCGACATTCCGGCGCGCACCTCGGCGCCGAAGGAGCCCAGGGCGCCGGCCAGCTCGCGCAGGCCCTGGCCCACGTTCTCGCCGATGCCCGCGGGCGTGGCGGCGTGCGCGGCCTGTCCCGCCTTGCGGGTGGCGAACACGCCCGCGGCGATGCCGAGTCCGAACCAGAACAGCCGCCTCATCGCCTGCCCCTGCGTCGAGTGTGCTTGCTGGGAGCTTCCTTCGCCGTGCGCCGGGCGCGGATGGCCTTGCTCACGCCGTAGGACAGCGCGGCGGCCTTGACCAGCGGCCCGCCGAGCGTGGCGGTGAACAGGGAGGTCAGCGCGGAGACGTTGCCGGTGACCGCGCGGGCGTTGGCGGTGATCCCGTCCACCCGCTCCAACTGCGTGTTCACGTGCGAGATCGTCGTGTTCGCGCCGGTGAAGATCGGGTCGCTGTTCTGGTGCGCCTTGCGGATGGCGATCGTGGCCTCGTCCAGCGTGCGGCCCAGCTTGATCAACGGGATCGCCAGCAGCAGCACAAGCAGCACGAACGCGCCGGCGGCGACCAGCGCGGCGATCTGCCCTGGCGACACGGATCCTCCTGGTGGATTTTGCGAGTGCCCGGATTCACCGGGATTGCAGCTCGCCTGCACTACAGCGGGTGGCCAAGGTTACCGCGACCTGTTTGACGGGTTCGAACGAGATCAGCGGTGCGGGCGCGCCGGCTCGTGCCACGGGTTGGGACGGCAGGCCAAGACCCCCCATTTGGCGTCAATGAGATCGCGGTTTCGGCGGCTAGCGTTGGTCTGGCGGTGATCGTCACACCGGTGATGATCGCTCCGGCTTGACACGTGCGACACGGAATAGATGAGGTAAGCCTAACCTTATTCAATCGTCGGAGGTGCCGTGTTCGCCGTCAGTTCCTCCGGACGACCGATTCCACCGGGCCGGCCCGCCGACGTGCTGGCCGAGGCCCGGCGGGTGCTCGGCGACCTGCCGGAGCGGGGCATCGGCGCGGACGCCGCGCTGGCCCGCGTCACGACGGTGCTCGCCGACTGGGGAGTAGACCTGACCAGCCCTTTCGCCGCCGCCCACCTGCAACCGCCGCCACTGGCCGTGGCCGTCGCGGCGGACACGCTGGCCAGCGCCGGCAACGCCTCGCTGGACACCTACGACTCCGGTCCGGCCGCCATCGCGGTCGAACGGTGGGTGGTGGCGGCGCTCGCCCGGCTGGCCGGGTTCGACGCGGACGCCGACGGCGTGTTCACGCCCGGCGGCACGCTGTCCAACCTGACCGCGTTGCTGCTGGCGCGGGACGCGGCGGCGGCCCGGCTGGGCATCGACGTGCGGTCCGACGGCGTGGCCGCGCTGCCCGACCCGGTGGTGTTCTGCTCGGAGCTGGCGCACTTCTCGGTGGCACGGGCGTGCGCGGCGCTGGGCATCGGCGAGCACGCGGTGCGGACGGTGTCGGTGGACTCGGACCGGCGGATGCGGCCGGACGCGCTGGCGGCGATGCTGCGGGCGGGCGGCACACCGGTGGCGGTCGTGGCGACCGCGGGCACCACGGACTTCGGCTCGGTGGACCCGTTGCCCGAGCTGGCCGCGCTCGCCCGCGCGCACGGCGCGTGGCTGCACGTGGACGCCGCCTACGGCTTCGGCGCGGTGTTCTCGGCGAAGCTCGCCGGGCTGGTGGACGGGCTGGCCCTGGCCGACTCGGTGACCGCGGACCTGCACAAGATCGGCTGGCAGCCGGCGGCGGCGAGCGTGCTGCTGGTGCGCTCGGCGTCGTTGTTCGCGCCGCTGGAGCGGTCGGTGGCGTACCTGAACCCGGAGGACGACCGGACCGAGGGCTACGACGGCACGCTGGGCCGCTCGTTGCAGACCACGCGCCGACCGGACGCGGTGAAGGTGGCCGCGACCCTGCTCGCGCTGGGCCGTGACGGTCTGGGCGCGCTGGTGGACCGGTGCCACGAGCTGGCCGGGCACGCCGCCGCGCTGATCGCCGCCGACCCGGCGTTCGAGCTGGTCGGCGGGGTGACGTTGACCACGGTGGTGTTCCGGTACCGGCCCGCGGACGACGCGCTGGCCGACGAGGTGAACGCGCGGCTGCGCCGGGCGTTGCTGCGCGCGGGCGAGGCGCTGATCGGCCGCACCGAGGTGGACAAGGTGACGTGCCTGAAGTTGACCCTGCTCAACCCGAACGCCCGCGAGGCGGACCTGGCCGCGCTGTTGACGCTGGTCCGCGAGGCCGGATCGGCCGCCGAACGACTCGTGGAAGGAGCGGCGTGAAACCAGATCCGTTGGAGGGCGATCCGCGGGCGACCGCGGAGCACGCCCACCTGGAGGCGTTGCTGCGCTGTTGGGTGCGGGAGCGGAACGTGCCGGTAGGTAGCCATCCGGGGACCGGAGAACCAGACAACAGAGTGCGGATCGACGTGCTCGGGCTGCTGTTGGAGGCCGAGGTCCGGTACGCGTCGCCGACCGGGCGGCACCGGTTCGGGCCGGTGACGTTGGCGGGCAAGCCGGTCGACCCGGTGGTGGCGGTGGCGCTGGTCGGCGCGGAGTTGGGTGGTGACACAGCCGACCTGGTGGAGCGCACGGCGGAGTCGGTGCGGCGGGTGACCGAATTCGTGGCCTACCGCCGCCGTGAGCCGGTGGGTCCGGCGGATCGGTTCCTGGACAGCGAGCAGCGGTTGATGCTCGGCCACCTGCACCACCCGGCGCCCAAGAGCCGCGACGGCCTGTCGGACGCGGACAACGCCCGGTACGCGCCGGAGCTGCGCGGGTCGTTCCCGCTGTTCTGGTTCTCGGCGGCCGAGGAGGTCGTGTCGCACGGCTCGGTGGCCGGTCCGGACGCGGTGACGCTGATGTCCTCGCTGGCCGGGCGCAGTCCGGAGCCGGGCCGGGTGCTGGTGCCCGCGCACCCGTGGCAGGCGCACGACCTGCTGCACCGGCCCCGGATCGCGTCGCTGATCTCACGCGGGCTGCTGGAGCCGCTGGGCGAGTTCGGGCCCGCGTGGTCGCCGACGTCGAGCCTGCGCACGGTGTACCGGACCGGCGCGCCGGTGATGCTGAAGCTGTCGCTGGGCCTGCGGATCACCAACTCGCGGCGCGAGTCCACGTCGACCGAGCTGCGCCGGGGTTCGGAGATCCACCTGCTGCTGGAGTCCGGCTACGCGTCCGGCACGGAGAAGGCGCACCCGGAGTTCAGCATCGTGCGCGACCCGTCGTGGATCGCGGTGGACGAGGGCGGCGAGGTCACCGGGCTGGACGTGGCCGTGCGCGAGGTGCCGGACGGCATCGGCGACTCGCGGTGCCTGGCCGGGCTGGTCGCGCCGCGTCCCGGCATCGGCCGCACCCTGCTGGGTGAGCTGGTGCTGCGGCTCGACGCCGCCGCGTGGGTCGCCGACTACACCGACCGCGTGCTGGTGCCGATGCTGCGGCTGTACGCGGAGACCGGCATCGGGCTGGAGGCGCACCAGCAGAACACGCTGGTGCGGCTGGACCCGGCGGGCCGGGTGGTCGGCGGCCGGTACCGGGACAACCAGGGCTACTACCTGGCGTCCTCGCACCTGCCGAGGGTGCTGGAGCGGCTGGGTGTCGAGGAGTCGACGCTGGCCGTGGTGGACGACGCGATCGTGGACGACCGGCTCACCTACTACCTGCTGCGCAACCAGGCGCTGGCGGTGATCGGCTGCATCGGGGTGGAGGGGCTGGCCGACGAACGGGACCTGCTCGGCGTGATGGCCGCCCGGCTGGAGGCGGCGCTGCCCGCGCTGGCCGAGGCCGGCCCGGACGGCGACCGGCTGGCCCGGCGCTGGTTGGAGGCGGACGTGCTGCCGTGCAAGGCGAACCTGCTGACCCGTTTGGAGGGCATCGACGAGGTATTGGCGCCGCTGGACGCCCAGTCGGTGTACTTCGACGCGCCGAACCCGTTGCGGGAGGGCAGGTGCGCCCGGTGACCCACCTCGACGCCTACCGGCCCACCGACGACCTGTCCGGCGTGCCCGGTCCGCCGCTGCCGGTGCTCACCGACGGCTGGCACGCCCGCGTGGTCGATCCGGACACCCGTGACCTCGACCTCGTGCACCGCTGGATGCAGGCGCCGCACGTGGTCGCGTTCTGGCACCAGGCGTGGCCCCGCGAGAAGTGGGACGAGGAGCTGCGCCGGCAGCTGTCCGGACTGCACTCGCTGCCGGTGCTGGTCAGCCAGGGCGACGACCCGGTGATCTACCTGGAGGTGTACCGGGCGGCACGGGACGTCGTGGCGGAGGTCTACCAGGCCCGGCCGCACGACGTCGGGCTGCACATCGCCGTCGGCGACTTGGGGATGACGGATCGTGGGCTGGTGCGCGGCCTGCTGCCGGTGCTGACCGCGGCCCTGTTCGACGCCGATCCGCGGTGCACGCGGGTGCTGCTGGAGCCGGACGTGCGCAACCGGCGGGCCATCGCCTCGTTCACGGCGGGCGGGTTCGAGCCGGTCGGTGAGGTGCTGTTGCCGGACAAAGTGGCTTTGCTGATGGTGTGCACACGATGACAGTCGATGTGGTGGCGATCGGGTGCGGTCCGTTCAACCTCGGTCTGGCCGCGCTGGCGTCCACCGTGGACGACCTGGACGTGGTGGTGCTGGAGGAGCGGCCCGAGCTGCGTTGGCACAGCGGGATGATGTTCCCGGACGCGGTGTTGCAGGTCAGCTTCCTGGCCGACCTGGTGACGTTGGTCGACCCGACGCACCCGCTGTCGTTCCTGGCCTACCTGCGCGACGCGGACCGGCTGTACCCGTTCTACGTGCGCGAGAAGTTCCACCCGACCCGGCGCGAGTACGAGGACTACCTGCGGTGGGCGGCGTCCCGGCTGCCGGTGCGGTTCTCGCATCCGGTGACGTCCGTGCGGTGGGCCGACGACCGGTTCGTGGTGTCGGGGGCGCGGTTCTCGTTGGAAGCCCGGCATCTGGTGCTCGGGGTCGGCACCACGCCGTCCGTGCCGCCCGCGTTGGTCGGGCTCGGTGAACGGCTGGTGCACAGCTCCGACTACCTGCACCGGGCCGTTCCGGCCGACCGGGTGACGGTGGTGGGTTCGGGGCAGTCCGGGGCGGAGATCGTGCTGGACCTGTTGCGGCGCAACCTGGACGGCGGGCCGGCGGTGACGTGGCTGACCCGCACGCCGGTGTTCGCGCCGCTGGACTACACCAAGCTGGTGCTGGAGATGACCACGCCCTCGTACGTGCGGCACTTCCACTCGTTGCCGCAGGAGCGGCGCGACGCGTTGCGGGCCGAGCACTGGCGGCACTACCGGGCGATCTCGGCGGAGACGTTGGAGGAGCTGCACGACCTGCTGTACCGACGGGAGTGGGAGCACGGACTGGCGCCGGTCGAACTGCGACCGGGCGTGGCCGTGGTGTCGTCAGACGTCGTCGCGGACGAGGTGGTGCTGAAGTGCGCGCACCGGGACACCGGTCGGACGTTCCGGCACCACACCGATCTCGTCGTCGCGGCCACCGGGTACGGGCAGGCGCCGACGCCGTTCCTCGCACCGCTGGAACCGTTGGTGCACCGGGACTCCCAGGGCCGGTACGTCGTCGCGCTGGACCACTCGATCGCGCTGGACCCGTCCGTCACCGGCCGCGTGTTCGTGGCCAACGCGGACCTGCACAGCCACGGCGTGGCCGCGCCCGACCTCGGCATCGGGGCCGTGCGCAACGCCACCATCGTCAACGCGGTGACCGGCCGCGAGGTCTACCCGCTGCCCAAGCACACCGCCTACACCAGCTTCAGCGCCCCGAACGACGGGCAACCGGGAGACGACGTTGACTGATCTGTGGCGCGAGTGCTCGGCGGCGTTGCTGGCCAAGGCGATCGGCGAGTTGTGCTTCGAAGGTCTGCTGACCCCGACCGGGGGTTACGAGCTGCGGTTCGACGACGCGGTCTACACGTTCTCGGCGACGCGGACGGCGTTCGGCGGGTGGGCGGTGCGGCCGGGGTCGGTGCGCCGGGCGGCGGCGGGCATCCTCGGTGACGACGTGGTCGAGCCGTGCGACGACGTGCAGCGGTTCGTGGTGGACGCGTTCCGGTTCCTGCGGGTGGAACCCGCCACCACCGCCGGTTTCCTGGCCGAGGTGACCGCGACCCTGGCCGCCGACGTGGCCCTGGCCGCGACCGCGCGGCCGGCGGCGGAGCTGGCGTCGTTGCCGCAGGCGGAGCTGGACGGTCACCTGACCGGGCACCCGTGGCTGATCGCGAACAAAGGCCGGGTCGGGTTCTCGGCGGACGACCTGGCCCGGCACAGCCCGGAGGCGCGGACGCCCGTGCGGCTGCCGTGGGTGGCCGTGCACCGGGGGTTGGCGGAGTTCCGCGGCACGTCCGAGCTGTCGGAGGAGGGCGTGCGGGCACGGGAGCTGGACCCGATGACGGTCGAGCGGTTCACCGAGTCGTTGCGGGAGGCCGGGGTCGATCCGGCGGCGTACGTGTGGCTGCCGGTGCACCCGTGGCAGCTGGACCACGTCGTGCGCACCCTGTGGGCGCCGGAACTCGCCACTGGCCGGATGGTCGAACTAGGCGAGGCGCCCGACTGGTACCTGCCGACGCAGGCGATCCGCACCATGTCCAATGTGGACTCACCGGCGCGGTACCAGGTCAAGCTGCCGCTGCGGGTGCTGAACACGTCGGTGTACCGGGGCATCCCGCCGCACTGCACGCAGGCCGCGCCCGTCGTCACGCAGTGGCTCTCCGGTCTGTGGCAGGCGGACAAGCTCATCGGCGAGTGGGGCACGCAACTGCTCGGCGAAGTCGCCTCGGTGACCGTCCGGCACCCGCAGCTGTCACGGGCGGGCGATGTGCCGTACCAGTGGCTGGAGACGATGGGGTGCATCTGGCGCGCCCCGGTGACGCTCCAGCCCGGTGAACGCTCGTGGTCCCTGGCGGCCCTGCTGCACGTGGACCGCTCCGGCCGGCCGCTGGTCCTGGAGTACATCGGCGACACCGACCCGGCGGCGTGGTTCGCCGCCCTGCTCCGAGCCCTGTTCCGGCCGCTGCTGCACGTGCTCTACACGTACGGCATCACGTTCAACCCGCACGGCGAGAACGTCGTGGTGATCACCGATCAGGACAACACGCCGGTGCGCGTGGCGCTGCTGGACCTGGTGGACGACGTGAACGTCTCCGTGGACCGCATCCCCGCCCGCGGCCTGGAACCGGACACCCACGACCCCGTGCTGCCGCGCAAACCGTGGCCGATCCTGCGCCAGTACATCGTGGACGCCCTCCTGGTCGGCGTCTTCCGCCCGCTGTCCACCCTGCTCCCCCTGACCCCCGACCGCTTCTGGGGCATGGTCCGGGGCGAGGTGGAGGCCTACCGCGACCACTTCCCCACCCTCGCCCCCCGCATGGACGAAGGCGCCCTGACCGCCCCGGACTTCCTCCGCTACCCGCTGAACAGCTACCGGATCACCCTGGGCTACCAGGACCTGACCGCCCGCCCCCCGGTACCGAAGACCGGCACCCTCCCCAACCCGCTGCACGACGCCACACCCATCCCGCCGCTCGACGGGTGGTGAGGGTCGGCTGCCTCGTCCGGTATCCCCGACCGGACGAGGCAGCCGGTATCTCAGGGGCGCACCAGGGTCAGGTAGGCAAAGCCCAGTTGGCCCCGGTAGCCCTTGAGCCAGCCCTCGCGGTGGTCGTCGACTATCGCGCGGACCTCTGCGGTCTGCGGGTGGTCCGGGTGCTCCAGCAGCCACCGTTCCCTGGCCGCACACCAGCGGGACTCGAAGCTGTCCCACTCGTCCAGGGTAGCGGTGGTGAGGGACAACAGCCGGTAGCCACAGCTCATGGCCAGGTCGACCAGCTCGGCGAGGGTGCCGAACCCCTCGCCGATGATCTCGACCGACCGCGGGCTGGGCGGCCGCTCCCAGAAGGCGTCGCCCAGCAGGAGCCTGCCACCAGGGCGGATGCGGGCGTGCATGGCCTCCAGGGTCTGCTTCGTGCCGCCCCACGCGTGCGACGCGCCGATCGAGATCGCCACGTCCGCCGGCTCGGTCTCCCAGGTGGTGACGTCCGCCAAGTTCAGCCGAACGTGTGACGTCAGGCCGCGAGCCTCGATGTTCTCCCGACCGCGGGTGATGGCGTGGTCGTCGCTGTCGACGCCCAGGCCCCGGGCGGCCGGCTCGTGCTCCAGGGCCCTGAGCAGCAGTTCCGCCCAGCCGCAGCCGTAGTCGACCACCGTCGCCCCGGCCAACGGCTGCAAAGTGGTGATCAGGTCGTACGCCTTCGTGTCCGAGAGCGGCGCGTTGAAGTCGAGATAGGTGTGGCCGTTCTGCGGGACGTCTGTCACGGGCGTCACCGTGTCAGACGGCGCGGAGATCGGAAACGGAATTTCTACTCCTCGCCCCTGACCACCCTGCGGAGCTTCGGCAGGCGTTCGGCGAGCACGCGTTCGGCTCCCCGACCGGTCGGCTCGTAGTAGTCGCGGCCGACCAGGTCGTCCGGCGGGTACTGCTGGGTCAGCACGCCCTCCGGCACGTCGTGCGGGTACCGGTAGCCCTGGGCGTTGCCGAGCTTGGCCGCACCCGCGTAGTGGCCGTCGCGCAGGTGCGCGGGCACGGACCCGATCGCGCCCTTGCGCACGTCCGCCATGGCTTGGGCGATCGCGGTCGTCACGGCGTTCGACTTGGGCGCGGTGGCGAGGTGGACGGTGGCCTGGGCGAGGTTCAACGCGCACTCGGGCAGCCCGATCAGCTGCACCGCCTGGGCGGCGGCCACGCAGGTCTGCAACGCGGTCGGGTCGGCCATGCCGACGTCCTCGCTGGCGTGGATCACCAGCCGCCGCGCGATGAACCTCGGGTCCTCCCCCGCCTCGATCATCCGGGCCAGGTAGTGCAGCGCGGCGTCCACGTCCGAACCGCGGATCGACTTGATGAACGCGCTGGTCACGTCGTAGTGCTGGTCGCCCTGCCGGTCGTAGCGCACGGCCGCCTTGTCGACCGTCGCCTCCAGCGTCGCCAGGTCGAGCACGCCACCGGGCCCGACGGAGTCCGCCGCCGCCTCCAGCGCCGTCAACGCGCGCCGGGCGTCACCGCCGGCCAGCCGCACCAGGTGGTCCTCGGCGTCCGGCTCGACGGTGACCGAGCCGTTGAGGCCGCGGGCGTCCTCGATCGCCCGTTTGACCAGCACGCGCACCGCGTCGTCGGTCAACGGCCGCAACTGGAGCACCAGCGACCGGGACAGCAGCGGCGAGACGACGGAGAAGAACGGGTTCTCCGTGGTCGCCGCGACCAGCAGCACGATCCGGTCCTCGACCGCGCCGAGCAGGGCGTCCTGCTGGGTCTTGGAGAACCGGTGCACCTCGTCGATGAACAGCACGGTCGACTCGCCGGACCGGACCAGGCGGCGCCGCGCCTCGTCGATCACCGCGCGCACCTCCTTCACCCCCGCCGACAGCGCGGACAGGGCGGCGAACCGCCGGCCGGTGGCCTGGGAGACGAGCGTGGCGAGGGTCGTCTTACCGGTGCCCGGCGGGCCGTAGAGCATCACCGACGCGGGCGAGGAGCCCTCGACCAGCCGGCGCAGCGGCGCACCCGGACCGAGCAGGTGGTCCTGGCCGACGACCTCGTCGAGGGTGCGCGGGCGCATCCGCACGGCCAGCGGCGCGTTGGCGGCGATGCGGGCCGCTTTCTCCTCCGGGTCGACGCCGAACAAGCCCTGGTCGAACAGCCCTTCGTTCACGTGTTCGACTGTAGCTGTCCTGTGCACAGCCGCTGTCCGAGCGTGCAACGCCGGTTCCGCCGCGGCTCGTGGCCGGTGCAGGGTGGCGGTATGACCACGTTGAGCCCGGAGCGGATCGCCCGGTACGCCCACGATGCGGGGTTCCGCGGGCAGGACCTGACGATCGCGGTGGCGGTCGCGCTGGCCGAGTCCGGTGGCGACACCCGTGCGCACAACGCCACGCCGCCGGACGACTCGTACGGGCTGTGGCAGATCAACATGCTGGGCTCGCTGGGGCCGGCCCGGCGGCGCGAGTTCGGGCTGGAGTCGAACCGGGAGCTGTTCGACCCGGTGGAGAACGCGCGTGCGGCGAACAAGATCTCCGGTGACGGGCGGTCCTGGACGCCTTGGACGACTTACACGAGTGGGGCATACCGGCGTTACCTGGACGAGGCGCGGCAGGGCGTCGAGGCGATGAAGCGGGGCGGTTCCGGTGGTGGCTCCGGTAGCGGTGGTTCTGGTCGTGACGGCGGGTTCTCCGTCGACGTGGGGGTGCTGCGCGACTACGCGCGTCGCACGCAGAACGCGGCCGACGACCTGACCGCGCTCGGTCGGCGGCACGTGCGCGAGGTGCGGGAGATCGCCGAGGACAGCTTCGGGCGCATCGGCAGGCAGTCCGGGTTCGCCGAGGCGTTGGACGACTTCGGCGCGGCACTGCGGAAGCAGGTCAAGGCGGTCGCGCGCAACACCGACGCACTGGCCACGTCCGCCGCCCGTTCCGCCCGGTCCTACCAGGAGCAGGACGACGATGTCGCCGTCACGTTGAAGAGGATCATGTGATGGACACCCGTGCGATGGCCCGGCACTTCGCCGAGAGCATGATCGGCCACCGGAACTCGTTGGCGGGCAAGGCCGAGGACGCGGTGAAGGTGCAGTACGCGCTGCACCGGACCGCGTCCGGTCTCACCGATCAGCACGAGGACCAGCGCAAGGCCGCCGGGACCGTGCTGGAGCACTGGAAGGGCGACAACTCGGCGGGGTTCGAGAAGCGTTCCGGCAGGCTCGGCAGGCAGTTGCGGGTGACCGCGGACGCGGCGCGTGACGCCGAGAAGATCGTGGCCGGGGTGTCGAGCGCGTTGACGACCGGGCACGCCCGGGCGCGGCAGGCCGTCGAGGAGTACCTGGCGCAGGCCGTGCGGCTGCTCGACGCGGGGGTGGCGGTCGGCACGCGGGCCGCGTTGCTGAAGGCCGTCGCGTCGGCCGCGGACCTGGAACCCCAGTACACCAAGGAGACCACGGCGGCTGTGCGGCACGTGCGCGGCGAGTTGGAGGACGCCGCACGCAAGCTGCGGGCGTTGGAGAAGGAGGTCGAGCACGACGGCGTCGCGGATGGTCGTGGCCGCACCCGGCCTTCGGGCGCTCGTGACCGCGGTCGTTCGCGGACGATCATCTCGGCGGCGCGGCGTGAGCTGGGCACTCGGGAGAGCCCGCCGGGCAGCAACCGCAACCCGTACGGGCCGACGGCGGCGTGGTGTTCGTCGTTCGCGACGGCGATGTGGCGCAAGGCCGGGGTGGACATCCCGATCCTGCCGTTCACCGGTGACGTGTTCCGGTGGGGGCAGCGGCACGGGAAGGCGTACACGAATTTGAACGCCGTGCGGCCGGGGGACGTGTTGTTGTTCGGAAGCGGACCCGGTAGTCCGGCGACCAGCACGCACATCGGGATCGTGGAGAAGGTGTCCGGCGGGACTGTGACGCTGATCGAGGGCAACTCCGGTGACAGCGTGCGGCGGAACACGCACAGGCTCGGTTCGGCGACGTTCTACGGAGGGGTGCACCCGTGATCACGGCGCACGCGCACGACCCGGACACGGGGATCTCGGTCGAGGTCGGTCCCGGCGGCGGGCTACGGGACCTGGCGTTGGACCCCCGGTCGTTGCGGCTGGGGCGGTCGGAGTTGGCCCGGGCGATCCTGGCGCTGGTCGACACGGCGACGGCGCGGGCGAACGCCCGGGCTCGGCACGTGGTGGGTGACGCCGTGCCGGCGTTGGGGCTGGGTGTGGAGACTCGGCTGATGGCGTCGGTGGAGGACACGACGCCCGAGACCTGGCGGGTGTGACGTGACGGGACTCGGGGAGCGGTTGGACGCCGTTCGGCGGGAGACTTCGGCGTCGGGCGTGACGGTGGTGGTCGACCTGCACGGGAAGCTCGTGGACCTGTCGTTCACGCGGGAGGCACTGGACCTGCGGCCCACCGAGCTGGCCGGGATCGTTCGGCGGCTGACCGACGAGGCCGCGGACGCGGCCCTGGCCGAGGGGATGGCCGTCCTCGCCGACGTCGTGCCGGCGAACCTGCACGCGTTCTGAACGTTGAATTCGCGCGTTCCGAACGCAGGACACGCGCGTTCTAGGTCGGGTGGGTCAGCAGGGCGGTCAGGTGGCGGGCCAGCCAAGGGGTGTCGGCCGGGGAGAGGTGGACCCACTCGGTGTCCAGGGACTGGGCGCTGGTGAGGGCGTAGCGGCCGGCCGCGGTGTCGGTCCAGCTCAGCGTTCGGGAGCGGCCGGACGGGCCGGTGGCGGCCAGTTGGCCGGTCGCCTTGCGCGGGGAGTCCACCAGGGTGGTGATCGCTCGGGTGGCGCGGCCGGTGATGTCGGCTTGCGCGAGGGTGCGTTCCATGGCCGCGTGGCCGGATTTGGCGTAGGCGTCCATCGCGGCGGAGAAGACCGACCTGGGCATCCGGACCTGTTCGCCCGGGCCCGGTGAGGCGTCACCGATGACCCGTGTGATCGCGGACGTCAGGTCGGCGATGGGTTCCAGGGCTACTTCGCGGTCGTTCAGGACGGCCAAGACGCCGCGTCGGCCGCGGGTGGTGGCCAGGACGCGCCAAGGGGTGGGACGGAAGATCAGGGCGTCCACGGAGAACTCGCCGTGGGAGAGCAGGGTGAAGAGGTCCTCCAGTTCCGGGGAGATGTCCTCGCCATCCGCCAGACCGGCCTCGGTCAGGGTGCGGAGGACTTCGGCGCCCAGGGCGTCCCGGTCGTCCATCGTCTCGCCGTGCGACGGCACTTCGAGGGGGTAGGGCAACTCGCCGGTGCCCAAGTCCTCCCACAACAGGTCGAACTCCAGGTGGGACAGGACGACCGCGGTCGCCGAACGTCGCGCCATGAGGCACAAAGGTAGTGGGTGGCGACGCCTTTTGCGGAGGGTTGGGCGACACCGGTGGCTACGCTGCTCACCGTGGACGTCGCCGGCGGGTTCCTCACTGTGCGGGCTTCCGGCGCGGCAGCGGCCAAAGCCGCGCTCAGCGGGGGTGCGTCCACTCCTGAGCACATCCAGTTGCTGGTGGGCTGCGCGGTGCCCCGAGGCGCGGGCGGCAACGGGACCGCACTTCGGTTTCCCGATTGCGCCCTGCACGTCCTGCCCAGCGTGGTGATGCTGACCGTCACCGAGACGCGACTGACCCTCGGGTTCGGCGAGCTGAAACCGCTGATGTTCCAACAGGTCCCGGTCGACGCGGCGCTGCGGTCGGTGTTCTCCGGCGCGGTCGCGCACGTGCTCGCCGCCGCGCACGTCCTCGACCCGCACGGCCTCTCGCACCACCTGCTCGGCCTGGCCGAACTGGTGCTGCGCAGCGCGCTGCGCGCCGAGTTGGAGCGGGTGGACTCGTTGGTCGCACGGCGGCGCGAGGCGTTGGAGTACATGCGTGAGCACCTGTCGGACCCGAGCCTGAGCGCGGACCGGGTCGCCGAGGCGTTGTTCATCTCCCGCCGCCGCCTCTACCAGCTCTTCGACGACGGGCAGGGCGTGTCCGAACGCATCCGCGGCCTGCGGATCGACCGGGCCAGGGCGTTGCTGGCCGATCCGGCGAAGGCGGCACGCGGTATCGGCGAGATCGCCAAGGACTGCGGCTTCGTCAGCGCCGCGCACTTCTCCCGGACGTTCCGCCAGGTCGTCGGGCGGACGCCGAGTGAGTTCCGGGGTCGTTGACGTCGGCGAACACCACGCCGGACACGAAGCGGCCCGCGATGCCGACCACGTCGAGCCAGCCGCGCCCGGTCGGCGAGTGCAGGGTGAACACCGCGATCCGCGGGTGGTCCGGGTCGGTCACCACGACCTGCAACTGGGTGCCCGACCCGGTCGCCGGGATGCGTTCCACGATCACCACCGGGTAGCCGGTCGCCGTCTCACCGCGGGTGACCTCGCGGATCGCCGGGCCGTCCAGGTGGAAGCCCAGCTCGCCCGGATCGGTCGGCCGGTCGACCGGCACCACGCCCGCCATCAGCAACGCCGGGTCCGCGTCCGGGTGCTCGACCACGGCCAGCAGCCCCGCGCCGTGCTGGTGCGCCAGCTCCGCGGCCTGCGTCGCGGACACTTCGAGACCGGGGTCCAGGGTGCCTTTGAGTCGGCGCAGCACGGCTAAGAGTTCCGCCGCGGTGCGCTCGGGGGTGCCGAGTGCCACCGGGGTCACCCCCGGCACGGGAGCCAGTCTCACCCCAGACCCGCCCGGAACGCCGCCGCCGCGCCCCTGGTGGACGCCGGGCGAGGTGGACCGAGCAGCACGGACGCCAGCTCGGCGGCGATCGACGAGAAGCCCGCCAACGTGTCCGCGATCGCGGTCGACGGCTCCTCGGCGCGCAACCGTTCGGCGACCCGCCGCGCCTCGGCACGGTGGTCGCGCTCCACCAGCCGGGCCTCCTCCAGCACCTCGTCCAGCTGCCGACGCAGCTCGTCGTGCCGCGTCACGGCCCGCTCGTGCGCCTCGCCGTCGGCGGCGGTGAAGGCGGCCATCGCCCCGGTCCGGTCGACCTCGTCGGCGGCGTCGGCGAGCGCACGGCGCAACCCGAGCGCACGCCGGTCCAGCTCCTCGGCCCGCCGCTGGTTGCCCAGCAACGCGGTGGCCCAGCCGTCGAGCACCTCGGCCGCCGCCCGCATCGCGCGGCGCACCGCCGTCAGCTCTGACACCACAGCCTCCCACCGCGTCGTGAACCCGTCCGCCGCCGCACCCGTCCACTCCCCCGGTGGCGCACCGGGGATCGTGAACGCGACCGCGCACCGCTCGCTCGCCGCCGCCACCGCGCCCGCGTTGCCCGGCGCGGGGTCGAACCCGAGGCCCCGGTAGTCAGTCATGGCGCAGTTCGTCGGCCTGTCGGTACGTATCGCCGGCCGAGCGCAGTTCATCAGCCACCGCGTCCAACTCCACGCCGCGCAACGTCCGCGCCCACCCGGCCACCAGCTGCTCCACCGCCTCGGTGACGCCCTCCGGACCGAGGTCGCCCACCGGTTCCTCCAGGGTGGACGCGGCGGCACGGGCTTCGTCGGCGGCCTCGTCCAGCCGACCCGCGAACGCGGTCAACGCGTCCGGGTCGACCCGGTAGCCGTCGCTCATTCGCCGAGCACCGGCGGGAACGCGGGCGGCAGGTCGTCCAGCAGGTCCAGGCCGTTGTCGTAGCGGTTGCGGTGCTCGACGTCGTCCTCGCGGTTGCCGGGCGCCACCGGCGGGTACATGCCGAAGCCCTGCGGGCCGCCCGCGCCGACGACCGGTCCGACGCCGCCCCGTGCCGACGCACCGCCGGGCACCGCGCCCAGCACACCGGACGCGCCGCCCGAGCCGAGCGGGCCGAACCCACCCTGACCGCCGCCGGGGCCGAACGAGCCGCCCGGACCGAATCCGGCGTGCGAGCCGAATCCGCCGTGACCGCCGGGCACCCCGTGACCGCCCGCGCCGACCGGTCCACCGACCGAGGCGACGGAAGTGGTGTCCTCCGGTCGCCTGCCGGGCTGGTGGGGCGGCTGGGCCACGGGTCCGCCGGGGCCGGGAGTTCCCGAGTGCTGCGGCGGCCCGGACCAGGGCATCGGCGCGGGCCGGTGGTCCGCCGTCGGCTGCGCACCTGCCGGGGCGTCGTCGAACACCGGCAGCTTCCCGCCGATCCCCCTGCTGGCCGCCTCGTACTGCTCCATCACCCGGACGGCCTGGTCCATGGCCTCCTGCTGCTCGCGCTTGCTCGGCATGTGGTCGTCCAAGAGCTGCTTGAGCATGTACGCGCCCTGCGGCCCGTCGAGAACGGTCACGTCGTACCCGTCGCGGAACCACCGCTCCGCGTCGGGGTGCACCGGCTCGGGCATCGCCTTGGCGGCCTCCACCACCGCCGAGGTGTAGCCGTCGAGTCCGTCGCCCACCTGGAACGCGCGGTCCGAGGCGTCCGCCGCCCATCTGGTGAGCTGCGACACCGAGTCGGCCGCCGTGACGGCCGACGGCCCGCGCCACGACAACACGAGGGTCTGCACGATCTTCTGCACGTCCGCGGTCGCCTGGTCGATATCGGCGGCCAGCCGCTGCCACTCGTACGTGCGCGTGGCCATCTGCGCGGCGTCCGCCGACTTCACCATGTCCCAGAGCTGCCGGTGCGTGTAGGCCCGCCAGTTGATCTTGCCGAAGTTCTCCGGCTTCCGGTTGGACTCGCGTTGCCGCACCCGCCGCTGGTTCCGCCGCCGCGTCGCGGGCGAGGCGTCGTGGAAGTCGGAGAAGAACCCGCCCTTGCGCTCGCTCACAGCCGCCTCAGCATCCGCTCCACCTGCTCGTCCTCGGCCCGGTGGGTCTCACCCACCTGGTGCAGCGCCTCGCGCAACTCGGTCAGCTCCTTCACGTACGACCGCAGCGCCGCGCGCACACCGCCGCCCACCACGTCGCCGCGCAGCCCGAACGCCTTGCGCATGTTCAGCGCGACCGGGCCCTTCCCGTCGCCCAGCGGTTGGTCCATCTCCCGGTCCGACCGTGCCAGCAGCTCGGTCAGCACCGCGTGGAGCCGGTCGAGGTCGGACACCGCCCTGGTGAAGGAGTCCAGGTCCAGTTCGATGCGGTCACCGCCCTCGGCGACCACCCCCGCCGCACCCGCACCGGTCGGCGCCGCGACCGCGGGCGTCACGGCGGCCTCCCCGTGCCGCTCGTCCCGCAGCTCTTCGCGCATCCGCCTGGCGTCCTCGACGCCGCGCACCCTGACGACCATGCCCCACATCGTGGTGCCCCCACGCGCGGGTGACCAGAACGGGTGCACAGCGGAGCAGCGGTGGTGCACGATCGGACAAGGGCTGTGCGAAAATCGACACCCGTGCCGTCACCTGCCGTTCACGCGCGCGCCGTGCTGCTCGCCGGTCCTTCCGGTTCGGGCAAGTCCACCCTCGCCGCCCACCTCGGTCTGCCCGTGCTGCGGCTGGACGACTTCTACCGCGAGGGTGACGACCCGCTGCTCCCGCGTGACGAGCAGGGCCGCCCGGACTGGGACGCCGAAGGCTCGTGGAACACCGCCGACGCGCTCGGAGCCGTGGTCGGGTTGGCCACCACGGGCACGGTGGAGGCCCCGGTGTACGCGATCGGCGAGGACCGGCGGGTGGGCTGCCACACGGTGACCGCGCCGGGCCTGTTCATCGCCGAGGGCCTGTTCGCCGACCGGCTGGTGGCGGGGTGCCGTGAGGCGGGCGTGCTGGCGGACGCGATCGTGCTCGCGCCGAACGCGGTGGTGACCTTCGCCCGCCGGTTCGCCCGGGACGTGGCCGAGGCGCGCAAGCCGGTGCCGTTCCTGGCGCGCCGCGGCCTGCGGCTGCTGCGTGAGCACTCCGGTGTGGTGCGCCGTTGCGTGGACGCGGGTATGCGGCCGATGCCGCCGCACCGCGTGGAACTCGCCACGATCGGGGACATGGCGCCCGCGGCGGTGTAGTCCGGACGTGCCGGGGGTACTGCTGCCGGCATGGCTGAGTTCGAGCGTGAGCAGAGGATCCCGGTGGACGCGCAGGTGGTGTTCGACTTGGCTCGGGACATGACCTCGATGGAGGCCTGGCTGCCGGACGGGCTCCAGGTCGAGCCGAGCGGTCCGGAGCAGGCCAACGGCACGCAGCAGGTCACCGGTCGGGTGTCGATGGGCGACGAGGTCGACGAGGCCGAGGGCTACTTCGCCGCGGACGCCGAGCAGCGCCGGCTGGAGTGGGGCGACCTGGAAGGCGGCGGCTACTCGGGGTGGCTCCAGGTGGACGACGAGGGTCCGGGGCGCAGCCGCGTGGTGCTGCACCTGGACGTGACCGGCGAGCACCCGGAGGCGCTGGGCGGCGAGGCCCACGAGATCACCGACGAGTACCTCGCCCAGGCGCTGGACCGACTCGCGTCTCTCGCGACCCAAACCACTACGTGACTGTTTTCACTGATCAACAACTTCTTTCACGATAAAGCGCCGCCTAGGGTGAACGTCGTTCACACGGGCACGTCCAAGCGTCGAGGCCCCGGATCGTCTTCGAGGGAGCTTCGATGTTCCGCGCTTTGCGCGGCCGCAACTACCGCCGCTGGGCGTTCGCCGACCTGATTTCGGTGACCGGCTCGTGGATGCAGTTGATCGGCCTCAACTGGGTTGTCCTGGAAAGTACCGGCTCGGCCACCTCGGTCGGCCTTTCGGTTTTGCTGGGAACGCTCCCGTCAGTGCTGCTCGGCCCGTGGGCGGGCTCGCTCGCCGACCGGCTGCCGGTACGCCGGATCATCCTGATCTGCCAGACCCTGCACGCCTTGCTGGCCGCGTTGCTGGCACTGGTGGTGTGGCAGGGCGCGCCGATCACGGCGGTGTTCGCGCTGACGTTCGCGTCCGGTCTGGTGGCGGTGTTCGACGGGCCGGCGCTGGGCCGGTTCGGCGGGCAGGTGGTGTCCCGCGAGGACCTGGGCAACGCGGTCGCGCTCGGCTCGGTGCTCAGCTCCACCGGCCGCATCCTGGGCATGAGCAGCGCCGCCGTGCTCGCCGCCGCGTTCGGCTCGCCCACGCTGTTCCTGATCAACGCGGTGAGCTTCCTGGCCGTCATCGTCTCTGTGCTCACCATCCGCCGCGACCAGCTGCACCCGTTGGCGAGCAGCCCGCCGGAACGCGCCGGTGTCACCGCGGGCCTGCGGTACGTCGCGGCCAGCGGACGGCTGCTCCTGCTGTTCGCGCTCGGTTTCACGCTGTCCAGCCTGGGCCGCAACTACCAGGTCACGATGGCCGCGATGAGCCCGGACGCGACCACGTACGGCCTGCTGTCGACGGTGTTCGCGATCGGCACGGTGCTCGGCGGACTCGCCGCGGCGGCGCGCAAGACGTTGACCGTGCGACTGCTGCTCGTGGTGGCCTGTGCGACGAGCCTGCTCCAGGTGGCCGGCGGGCTGGTGCCGGGAATGCTCGGGTTCGCCATCGTGCTGCTGCCGATCGCGGCGGGCGCGGTGGTCATCGACACGACCATGAGCACCCGCATCCAGCTGGACACCGCGGACGGCATGCGCGGCCGGCTGCTGGCGGTCAACTCGGCCGTCGGCGCGGCGGCGGGCGCGGTCGGCGCTCCCCTGCTGGGCTGGCTGTGCGAGTCGATCGGCGCGCCGGAGACGTTGGTGCTCGCGGGTGCGCTCACCCTGCTGATGACGGCGTTCGCCGCCTCCGTGCTGGCCGCTCCGCCGCACCGCCGGACCGCGTTGGCGCACCGCGTGCTGCGCCGTCCCCACCAGACCCGCTCCCACCAGGCCGCCACGCCCGCCGGACACCCGCACGGACCAGTGCGACCTGGGAACCGTCCCAGGCGGCGTGCCCGCGTCCGGGTGTAGCACCGCACCCCCAGAGAGGCGCTGACCTGCGGCCACGCGGCCGCAGTGGGTAGCCGACCATTCACAGAACGATATGGCCGAAGTTACAGTCGTTCCTCTGGGAGCGTTCCCAGAACCTCAACGAGGAGGTGAACGACGTGACGGCCCGACGATGGATCGCGCTGGCCGCGGCCGGTGTGGCCGGCCTGCTGATCGCGACGCTCGTGAACGTGATCAGCCCCACCACGGCGTCCGCGCACGGCGCCATGATGACGCCGGGCAGCCGGACCTTCCTGTGCTGGAAAGACGGCCTGAGCCCGACCGGCGAGATCAAGCCGCAGAACCCGGCGTGCTCCGCCGCGGTGGCGGCGGGTGGCGCCAACGCGCTCTACAACTGGTTCGGTGTGCTGCGCTCGGACGGCGCCGGCCGCACCCGCGGCTTCATCCCCGACGGCAAGCTGTGCAGCGGCGGCAACGCGACGTACTCCGGATTCGACCTCGCCCGCAACGACTACCCGTTGACCCACCTGACCTCGGGCGCGAACTTCGCCTGGACGTACAACAAGTGGGCCGCCCACCCCGGCACGTTCCACCTGTACATCACCAAGGACAGCTGGAGCCCGACCCGCGCGCTGGCCTGGGACGACCTGGAGAGCACGCCGTTCCACAGCGTCACGGACCCGGCGAACAGCGGGCCGGTGGGCAGCGTCGAGGGCAAGTACTACTGGAACGCGAACCTGCCGTCCGGCAAGTCCGGGCGCCACATCATCTACTCGGTGTGGACCCGGTCGGACAGCAACGAGACGTTCTACAACTGCTCCGACGTGGTGTTCGACGGCGGCAACGGCGAGGTGACCGGTATCGGCGGCGGCACCGGTCCGACCACGACCACGACCACCACGACCACCAGGCCGAGCACCAGCCCCAGCACCACGACCCCGACCACCACCACGTCGAACCCGCCGGGCGACTCGCACTGCATGGCGATCTACAAGATCACCAGCGCGTGGTCGGGCGGTTTCCAGGGCGAGGTCGAGCTGATGAACCACAGCACCAGCCCGTACAACGGCTGGACCGCGACGTGGAACTACGCCAACGGTCAGACGATCAACAGCCTGTGGAACGGCGTCAAGTCCGGCTCCGGCTCACAGGTGGTCGTCAAGAACGCCGACTGGAACAAGACGGTGGGCGTCGAGCAGTCGGTGACGTTCGGCTTCACGGCGAGCCACACCGGCACCAACTCGCTGCCCACGGTCACCTGCACCAGCCCCTAGCCCCTGCCGGGCTGATCCGGGGACTTCTCACTCCAGCCGGAAGCCGAACGGGAGCTCCAGCCGGTGCCGCGAGAGCAGCGCGGTGTCGGCCAGGAGCTCCCGGGTCGGTCCGTCGGCCACCACGACCCCGCCGTCGATCAGCACGCTGCGCGGGCACAACTGCAAGGCGTAGGGCAGGTCGTGGGTGACCATCAGCATGGTGCGGTCCAACCCCAGCAGCACCTCGGCCAGCTCTCGGCGGGCCACCGGTTCCAGGTTCGCCGAGGGCTCGTCGAGCACCAGGATCTCCGGGGCGCAGGCCAGCACGGTGGCCAGCGCGACCCGGCGGCGCTGCCCGCCGGACAGGTGCAGCGGCGACCGGTCGGCGAACGCGGCCATGCCGACCGACGCCAACGCGCGCTCCACGCGTTCGTCCAGTTCCGCGCCGCGCAGCCCGAAGTTCGCCGGGCCGAACGCCACGTCCTGCCGCGCGGTGGGCAGGAACAGCTGGTCGTCGGGGTCCTGGAAGACCACGCCGACGCGCCGGCGGATCTCCTTGAGGTGCGCCTTCTCCACCGGCAGCCCGGCCACCTCGACCCGGCCGGAGCCACCGCCGAGCACGCCGTTGAGGTGCAGCACGAACGTCGTCTTGCCGGCGCCGTTGGGGCCCAGGACGGCGACGCGCTCACCGCGTTCCACCCGCAGGTTCACCCCGAACAGGGCCTGGTGGCCGTCCGGGTAGGCGTAGGCCAGCTTCTCCACCACGAGCGCGGGGGCCGACCGCTGCGGCTCGATCACGGCGCTCCCCCCGGCACCGTCGGGCATCCGGCCCGTCCAGCCGCGCGACACCATAGCCAGGTGCACCCTTTCGCCGCGTTCGTAGGAGCGGATGAACAGGCTGCCGACGCCGCGGGCGGTCGCGCCGACCTGCCACAGGAACCTGGGGTCGTCGCCGCGGGAGATCCGGGCCACCCGCATCCGCTTGGCCTCGCCCACGATCACCTCGGCGTAGCGCAGCATCAGCGTGGCGATGGTGATCAGCACCGACGGCATGCGCAGCCGTTGCAGGCCGAGCAGCAGGTCCTGCGGCGCGGTGGTGGCGGCGAGCGTCAGCGAGGTGAACAGGCCGAGCGTGCCCTTGGCCAGGATGTTCCACCCGGCCAGCGCGCCCTCTTCCGACACGGACACGCCCAGCACGTCGATCCGGTCCCCCGCGCCGGTGAACGGCAGCACCAGGGCCAGCAGCACGAACGGCAGCTCGATCACCGACCGGGCGGCGAACCAGCGCACCGGGATGCGTGCCACCGCCCAGACTGCGGTGAGCGCGAGCAGGTAGAGGCCGAACGCCCAGAACGCGTCGCGTGGCGTGGCCACCACGCACAGCACCGCCACCACCGTGGCGACGATCTTGGTCTGCGGCGCGAGGCGGTGCACCGGCGAGTCGCCGGGCCGGTGCAGGAAGCCGTGCCCGTGTCCGGCGCTCACCTCACGTCGGACTTCTCATCGGCCTTCAGGCCCGTGCCGGAACGCTTGCGCAGCAACCAGAACAGCCCGCCCGCGACGGCCAGCGTGACCACCACGCCGACCACGCCCGCCACGCCGGTGAACCGGTCGTCGCCGCCCACCGCGTAGTCCGCCAGCAGCCCCCCGGACAGCGGGTGGTCCTGCGCGTGCTCGGCGATGCCCTGCTGCTCGGTGACGTGGTCCAGCCCGTCGGGGTTCGAGTCGGCGAAGTAGGAGACGACGCCCGCCAGCACCAAGCTGACCAGCGCGAACCCCAGGAAGAAACGCTTCTTCACGCCTTCAGCTCCAGCTTCTGCGGCACGCCGCGCAGCAGGTACACCAGGTCCGGCCGGGCCGTCGCGACCGCGGTCACGGTAACCGCGGTGATCACGCCCTCGCCGATGCCGATCAGCACGTGCACGCCGAGCACGGCGGTGGCGACCGTGCCGAACGCGACACCGCCCTGGCCGCCGATCGCGTACTCCAGCACGAAGCCGAACGACGCCAGTACCGTGTTGACCAGCGCGGACACGAACGCGACCGCGGCCAGGCCGCCCTTGTTGCGGGTGGCGAGCCGCCGCAGCGCGACGGCGGTCAGGTAGCCGATCGCGGTGCCGATCAGGGCCATGTTGGTGACGTTCGCGCCGAGCGCGGTGACACCGCCGTCGGCGAAGAAGAGGGACTGGACGACCAGCACGATCGTCACGCACAGCGCGCCGACCCACGGCCCGACCAGGATCGCGGCCAGCGCACCGCCGAGCAGGTGACCGCTGACGCCGGGCAGCACCGGGAAGTTCAGCATCTGGGTGGCGAACACGAACGCCGCGACGAGACCGGCCATCGGCGCGGTCCGGTCGTCGAGGTCGCCGCGCGCCTTGGCCAGCGCCACCCCCACCCCGACCACCGCGACCGCCACGAACAGCAGCGACGTCGGCGCGTTCAGCAGGCCGTCGCTCATGTGCATTGCTACCGGATCGGACACACACCACACGCTAGTTGCACATAGCCCGCAATGGCCAGCTCTATGCAACAACCGGACCAGTCACACAGCCGCCGACCACGACCGCCGCCGCCGGTTCGGCGAGATCGCGTCGGAAAGAGTCGAAAGAGTAAGGTGTCCGCATGGCATCCCCCGCTGAGCCGATCCGGTCGGAGGGCGAGCCGGTTGCTCCGTCTGCGGACCCGGTGTCGATCCGGGCTTGCCTCACCCCCATGCTGGTCGCCGAGTTCGACCGCGAATGGGAACTCGTGCTCGACCAGGCCAAGGCCTCGAAAGACCTCGCAGGTGTGCGGACGCTGTTGACCAAGTGGCGCCACATCACCTACGGCGAACTGCGTGACCCGGGCTCCTATTACCGCATGCTGGCCAAGGCAGAACAGCTCCAGCGCTTGGGCACCAACCCCGGTGCGGGGTCACTCGAAGACATGAAGGCGCTGATCCGGGAGCGGCAGGCCGACTGATCGTGTACCGCGTCGTACCGGACGCTGAGACGTTCGAGCAGGTCGCAGCACTACCCGTCGAAGCCCTGCATCATTACGCCGAGGTGCTCGCGGTCCTGGAGTTGCAGCCGTGGAGCGGGCGTCCCCAGCACGAGTCGAACCCCGGTGCGGCGGTGCGCTACTGGAACTTCGGTCCGGATGGCGCCGGACAGGCCGTGTACCTGATCCTGGAAGAGCAACGCGAGGTTCACCTGCTGTTGGTGCAGTGGCTCGCCTGACCAGCGGAGATCGGGGGAGGGGTCTTCACCGGGGGTAAGCACTATGCTCTGCCTGCGATGACTCTCACCGACCGGTTGCCGGCTACCCCTGATCCCGACCTCCTCTACGACACCTTCGCCGAGTGGGCGCAGGAGCGGGGGCTGTCGCTGTACCCGGCGCAGCAGGAGGCGTTGATCGAGATCGTCTCCGGCTCGAACGTCATCCTCAGCACACCCACCGGGTCCGGTAAGTCGCTCGTCGCGATCGGCGCGCACTTCGCGGCTCTCGCCGAGGGCAAGCGGACCTTCTACACCGCGCCGATCAAGGCCCTGGTGTCGGAGAAGTTCTTCGCCCTCATCGAGACGTTCGGCGCGGAGAACGTCGGCATGATGACCGGTGACGCGAGTGTCAACGAGACCGCGCCGATCATCTGCTGCACCGCCGAGATCCTGGCCAACATCGCGCTGCGCGACGGGACGCAGGCCGACGTCGGCCAGGTCGTGATGGACGAGTTCCACTTCTACTCCGAGCCGGACCGCGGCTGGGCGTGGCAGGTGCCGCTGATCGAACTGCCGCAGGCGCAGTTCCTGCTGATGTCGGCGACGCTGGGCGACGTCACGTTCTTCGAGAAGGACCTGGCCCGCCGCACCGACCGCACCACGACGGTGGTCCGCTCCGCCGAACGCCCGGTCCCGCTGCACTTCCAGTACGTCACCACGCCGCTGCACGAGACGATCGAAGAACTGCTGCACGGCCGCGAAGCCCCGATCTACGTCGTCCACTTCACCCAGGCCTCCGCCCTCGAACGCGCCCAGTCGCTGATGAGCGTGAACGTCGCCACCCGCGCCGAGAAGGACGCCATCGCGTCGATGATCGGCCGGTTCCGGTTCACGTCCGGATTCGGCAAGACGCTGTCCCGCCTGGTCCGGCACGGTATCGGTGTGCATCACGCGGGCATGTTGCCGAAGTACCGGCGGTTGGTGGAGCAGCTGGCGCAGGCCGGCCTGCTCAAGGTCATCTGCGGCACGGACACGCTCGGCGTCGGCATCAACGTGCCGATCCGCACGGTCGTGTTCACCGCGCTGTCGAAGTACGACGGCCAGCGCACCCGCCACCTCAAGGCGCGCGAGTTCCACCAGATCGCGGGCCGGGCGGGCCGCGCGGGCTACGACACCGTCGGCACGGTCGTGGTGCAGGCGCCTGACCACGTGGTGGAGAACGAGAAAGCGCTGGCCAAGGCGGGTGACGACCCGAAGAAGCGGCGCAAGGTGGTGCGCAAGAAGGCGCCCGAGGGTTTCGTGTCGTGGAGCGACCAGACCTTCGAGCGGCTGAAGAACGCCGAGCCGGAGGCGCTGACCTCCAGCTTCCAGGTCAGCCACGCCATGCTGCTCAACGTGATCGGCCGGCCGGGCGACGCGTTCGGCGCGATGCGGCACCTGCTGGAGGACAACCACGAGGACCGGCCCGCGCAGCGCCGGCACATCCTGCGCGCCATCCAGATGTACCGGGGCCTGCTGGCCGCGGGCGTGGTGGAGCGGCAGAACGGCGACATCCGGCTCACCGTGGACCTCCAGGTGAACTTCGCGCTCAACCAGCCGCTGTCGCCGTTCGCGCTGGCCGCGATCGAGCTGCTGGACCGCGAGTCGCCGAGCTACCCGCTGGACGTGCTGTCGGTGATCGAGTCCACTCTGGACGATCCGCGCCAGGTGCTGTCCGCGCAGGAGCACAAGGCGCGCGGCGAGGCCATCGGCGCGATGAAGTCCGAGGGCATCGAGTACGACGAGCGGATGGCGCTGCTGGACGAGGTGACGTACCCGAAGCCGCTGGCCGAGCTGCTGGAGGCGGCGTTCACCACCTACCGGCGCGGGCACCCGTGGGTCGCCGACCACCACCTGTCGCCGAAGTCCGTGGTGCGGGACATGTTCGAGCGGGCGATGACGTTCGCCGAGTACGTCTCGTACTACCAGCTGGCGCGCTCCGAGGGCCTGGTGCTGCGGTACCTGGCCGACGCGTACAAGGCGTTGCGGCAGACCGTGCCCGAGGACGCCAAGACCGAGGAGCTCAGTGACCTGCAGGAATGGCTGGGCGAGCTGGTCCGCCAGGTCGACTCCAGCCTGCTCGACGAGTGGGAGAAGCTGCGCAACCCCGGCGAGGAGACAGCGGAGACCTCCCTCAGCGACACGCCGCCGGCGGTCACCGGCAACGTGCGGGCGTTCCGGGTGCTGGTGCGCAACGCGTTGTTCCGGCGGGTGGAGCTGGCGGCGCGGCGCAACTACTACGAGCTGGGTCAGCTGGACAGCGAGGCGGGCTGGACCGCCGAGGAGTGGCAGGACGCGCTCGACCCGTACTTCGAGGAGCACGACGAGATCGGCATGGGCCCGGACGCGCGCGGCCCGGCGCTGCTGGTGATCAGCCAGGAGCCGGGGCTGTGGCGGGTGCGGCAGATCTTCGACGACCCGGCCGAGGACCACGACTGGGGCATCACCGCGGAGATCGACCTGGCCGAGTCCGACGAGATCGGCACGGCCGCGGTGCGGATCACCGAAGTCGGCAGGCTCTAGGACGCATCAGCCCCGGTGGCCGCGGAATCCATCCGGTGGTACTCCGGTGCGAACCGGGTACCGGCATGTCAAGGTCGGGAGAGATCGGAGGCGGTTGACCCTGTCGCAGGACGAGTTCGGCGTGCTGGGGTCCCTCGTGGTCCGCCGCAACGGCCACTCAGTCCCGGTGACCGCCGCCAAGCACCGCATCGTCCTGGCGACCCTGCTGCTGGGCGCGAACCGCCCGGTGCCCGCGAGCGACCTGATCCGCCGGGTGTGGGGCGACATGCCGCCCGACCGCGCCGCGCAGACGCTGCCGGTGTACGTGATGCGGTTGCGGCGCACGCTGGGCGACCCGCAGCTCATCCACACCACGCCCACCGGCTACCGGATCGACCTGCCGCCCGACTCGCTGGACCTGCACCGGTTCGAGGCGCTGGCCGAACAGGGCGCGGCGCTGGCCGAGGCCGAGGACTTCCGGGCCGCCTGCTCGGTGTACGAACAGGCGCTGGCCTGCTGGCACGGGCCGCCGCTGGCGGACGTGCCGTCGGAGTCGCTGCACGAGACGGAGGTGCCGACCCTCGCCGAGCAGCGGCTGCGGGTGATCTCCGAACTGGTGGACGTGAAGCTGCGACTGGGCCGCTGCGACGAGGTGATCGCCGACCTGCGCCGGCTGACCGCGCAGCACCCGTTGCGGGAACGGTTCTGGTCGCAGCTGATGGTGGCGCTGTACCGGGCGGACCGGCAGGCCGACGCGCTGGACGCCTACCGGCAGGCGTCGACCGCGTTGGCGCGGGAGCTGGGAGTGGACCCCAGCGACTCGCTGCGCGCGGTGCACCACTCGATCCTCACCGGCGACCCGGCGCTGCACGAGCCGGCCGCGAGCGCGTGGGCGCCGGTGTCGCAGCTGCCCGCGCCGGTGGGCAACTTCGTCGGGCGCGCCACCGAGCTGACCCGGGTGACCGGGCTGCTGACCCGTTCGGCGGGGACCGTGGTGGTGTGCGGGCCGCCGGGGGTGGGCAAGACGGCGTTCGCCATCTCGGTGGGGCACGCGGTGCGCGACCGCTACCCCGACGGCCAGCTGTACGTGAACCTGCGCGGGCACTCCACCTCGCCGCCGCTGTCGACGTCGGCCGTGCTGGCGCGGTTCCTGCGGGCGATGGACGTGCGGGCCGACCACATCCCGGTGGACGAGGAGGAGCTGGTCCGCGGCTACCGGGCCCGGCTGCGCGGCCGGCGGGTGCTGATCACCCTGGACAACGCCGCGTCGGTGGAGCAGGTGCTGCCGCTGCTGCCCGGCGACCCCGGCTGCTCGGTGGTGATCACCAGCCGCAACGAGCTGCGGTTGGGTGCCACGACGGTGCGGCTGGACGTGCTGCGCGACGACGAGGCGTGGAAGCTGCTGGCCCGGTCGCTCGGGCCGGAGGCTGCGGTGGCGGAGTTCGACGCGCTCAGCGAGCTGGCCCGGCTGTGCGGGTACCTGCCGTTGGCGTTGCGGATCGCGCTGGGCAACCTGGTCGGCTCACCGCACGCCGACATCGCGTCGTACGTGGACGAGCTGCGCGGCGGCGACCGGCTGACCGCGTTGGCGGTGGACAACGACGACACGGCGGCGGTGCGGCGGGCGTTCGACCTGTCGTACGCGGCGTTGACGCCGGACGCGGCGCGGCTGTTCCGGTTGACCGGGCTGCTGCCGGGACCGGACTTCAGCGTGTTCGGCGCGGCGGCGCTGCTGGACGCGCCGGAGGCGGTGGCGCGCGGGCTGCTGGAGGACCTGGCGTCGGCGCACCTGGTGCAGCGGGTCGGGGTGGACCGGTTCGCGCTGCACGACCTGCTGCACGACTACGCGGCCGACCGCGCCGCGTCGGCGGGCGAGGACCTGGGGGCGGCGCGGCAGCGGCTGTTCGACTGGTACCTGCGCACCGCGATCGAGGTCGGCGACGTGCTGTACCCGGAGCTGGGCTCCTCCGGGCCGCCCCGGATGAGCCCGGACGTGGCCCGGGCGTGGCTGAACGCTGAGCGGGCCAGCGTGCTGGCGGCCACCGAGCACTGCGCGGCGCACGGGCCGTTGCCGATGGCCTGGCAGCTGATCAACTCGGTGAGCGGGTACCTCGGGTCGCACGGACACCACGTGGAGTTCCTCAACGCCATCGACGCGGCGCTGGGCGCGGCCCGGACCGTCGGCGACCGCGACGCGGAGACGTTGATGCTGATGTGGCTGGCCTCGGAGCACCGGAACCTGGGCAACCTGCGGGCGGCGCAGCGGTACCTGCGGTCCGTCCGGCCCGCCGAGCGGACGGAGTGGCTGCACGCCGGGCTGGCCGGGATCGTGGACATGGAACTGGCCGAGTTCCCGACCGCGCACGCCTCGTTCCAGCGGATGATGGAGCTGGGCGAGGCCGACGGGGCCCTGCCGCACGTGCGGATCTCGGCGCTGGCCGGGCTCGGCGCGTTGTGGGTGATGCGCGGCGAGCTGGCGTTGGCCGAGTCGCTCCTGACCGAAGGGCTCGACCTCGCGCGGGCGGCCGACGGGGTGAACATCGAGGCCGCGTGCGCCGCGTTGCTCGGGCGGTGCAGCACGGCGTCCGGTGACTACCCGCGGGCGGTCGAGCTGCTGCGCCACGCGCTGGCGGCCTGGTACCGGAGCGGGGTGCGGCACTCGCGCGCCGAGAACATGGCCCACCTGGCCGCGGCGCTGTGCCTGAACGGGGAGCACGCGGAGGCACTGCGGACGGCCCAGCGGGCGTTGGCGCTGGTGCAGGAGCTGGGCGGCAGTCCCCGGATCGAGTCCGAGGTGCACAACGCCCTGGGCCTGGTCCTGCGCCACCTGGGCGAACCCGCCCGTGCCGTCGCCGCACACCTGCGCGCGCTCGAACTGGCCACGTCGTCGGAGTACCGCTACGGCGTGGCCCGATCGCACGTGCACCTGGTCCGCGCCCTGGCCGCCGAAGGCCGCCACGACGAAGCCCTCCACCACGCCCGAGTGGGCCACGACCTCGCCTCCGACAGCGGTTTCGGCGAGTTCGAACACATGGCCGCCACCGCGCTCACCGAGCTCACCTGACCCGGTACCGCGCGTGTCCGCGGAATTGGGTCAAAAGTCGGCGGTGACCAGACGGTGTCGCGGGTGTTTCGGTTTCGGCTGCCAATTGAGACCACCCCTCCGGGTCGTTGACCCGGCCCCCGGAGAACGAGAGCATCGGGTTTCGATACTTCGGCAGCAGGAGTTGTGGGGGATGTCATGGAATCCGATCCGCACGTCGGCTTGGCGCGGATCGCGGACGTGACGCCCCGCACTTCCGCCGAATTGGTCTCCGCGCTCACCAGGTTGGCCCGCATGGCCGACGAGTGGTCCGACGTGGTGCGCGGGTTGCAGGAACCGACCCGTCGGCTGGTCGGCAGCGCGGCGGCGGCGTCGGTGTCGATGGCGGCCCGGCGGGCCGAAGAGGCGTTCCTCGAACTGGAGATGACCCTGGGTGACGCGCAGGCGGCGCGCAGGTCATTGCCCTTGGCCACCCCGAAGGGTGAGGATAGGCGTCCGGTGGTCTAATCGCCGACGCTGCCGACCACACCGCATTGGAACTCCATGACCTCAGGACTTCCCTGCCCTCTCTGCGAGGGCCCGGAGCGCCGTGGGGCGCTTGAGCGAACCCTGCGGGTGCTCGCCGTGGACGACGAGGCGCCCGCCCTCGACGACCTCGTCTACCTGCTGCGCTCCGACCCGCGTGTCGCCCACGTCGAGGGCGTCACGGACGCGACCAAGGCGTTGCGGACCCTGCACCGCGCCATGGACGCCGGCCAGCCGGTCGACGCGGTGTTCCTGGACATCCGGATGCCCGGCCTGGACGGGCTGGATCTGGCCCGCGTGCTGTCCCGGTTCGCCCAGCCGCCGCGCATTGTTTTCGTCACCGCGCACCAGGAACCGGCGGTCGAGGCTTTTGAACTGAAAGCGCTCGATTACCTGCTCAAGCCCGTTCGGGCGGAGCGGTTGGCCGAGTCGGTGCACCGGATCGTGCACGAAGTGCTCGATTCGAAGGCGGCGGAACCGGCCGCCACCGCACCGGCGGAGAAAAACCCCGATGTGGGTGACGAGGTCATTCCGGTCGAACTCGGCGGCATCACCAGGTTCATCCGGCTGGCCGACATCCGGTACGTCGAGGCGCACGGTGATTACGCCCGCCTGCACACCGCCACCGGGAGTGGATTGGTACGCGCCGCGCTCAACGGGCTGGAAGAGCGGTGGCGGTCCGCCGGATTCGTGCGCATCCACCGCAGTCACCTCGTGTCACTCGGGCACATCGACGAACTGCGGCTGGAGGACGGCCACCTGAGCGTGAACATCGGCGGCGCGGTGCTGCCGGTCAGCCGGCGGCACGCCCGGCACCTGCGGCAACTGCTGGTGCGCCGCAACCGGCAGCCGTCGTGACCTCCCCCCAACGGCCGCCCAACCAGCGCCCGCACACCCAGCGGGTCGTGGTCACCAGCCCGCGCACCCGCGCGCCGCGCGCTCCCCGCCCGTACCCGGCCTCGCGGGAGATCGACGAGCAGAGCGAACTCGGCGCGGTCTACATGCGCTCGCTGATCCGCACCCAACGGCGGCTCGGCCTGCTGCTGTGCGCGGTGGTCTGCGGCAGCGTCGCGGCACTGCCGCTGGTGTTCACACTCGCGCCGTCGGTAGCCGCGCAGCGGCTGTTGGGCCTGCCGCTGCCGTGGCTGCTGCTCGGTGTGCTGGTGTTCCCCGTGTTCGTGCTCGCGGGCTGGTTCTACGTGCGCCAGGCCGAGCGCAGCGAGCGGGAGTTCGCCGAACTGGTGGAGCGCTCGTGAGCAGTGGGTACGGCATCGTCGCGGTGTTGGTCGTCGCGGTCGGCACGATGTTGGTGGGCACGTACGGGCTGCGGATCTCGCGGACGACGTCGGACTTCTTCGTCGCCTCGCGGACCGTGTCGCCGTGGTGGAACGCGTCGGCCATCGGCGGCGAGTACCTGTCCGCGGCGTCGTTCGTCGGCATCGCCGGGCTGATCTTCGCGCACGGGCCGGACATGCTGTGGTTCCCGGTCGGCTACACGGCGGGCTACCTGGTGCTGCTCGCGCTGGTCGCGGCTCCCCTGCGGCGCAGCGGCGCGTACACGTTGCCGGACTTCGCCGAGGCGCGGTTCGCGTCGCCGTCGGTGCGGGCGGTGGCGAGCGTGTTCGCGCTGGCCATCGGGTGGCTGTACCTGTTGCCGCAGTTGCAGGGCGCCGGGCTGACGTTGAACACGGTGACCGGCGCGCCGAACTGGGTGGGCGCGCTGGTGGTCGCGGTCGTGGTGACCACGAACGTGATCTCCGGCGGGATGCGCAGCATCACGTTCGTGCAGGCGTTCCAGTACTGGCTCAAGCTGACCGCGATCGCGGTGCCGGTGGTGTTCCTGGTGCTGGCCTGGCACGCGCACGGCGCGCGTGACCTGACCGGGCCGCAGTTCCCCGAGTTCCCGAAGCAGACCACGGTCACCTTCGACAGCGACACGAAGTTCCAGGTGTCCGAGTACACGCCCTACACCGGCTCCGGTCTGGTGGACGGGCAGCGGGTCGACGGCGACGCCGAGCTGACCACGGGCGATCACATCGTGGCCGCCGGGTCACGGCTCACGTTCCCCGAGGGCGCGATCGTGCCGCACGTGCTGTCGATCCCGTCGAACACCAACGACGTGTGGGCGCTGCCCATGCGCGGCGGCGAGCGGTTCCCGTTGTACGCGGTGTACTCGCTGATCATCGCCACGTTCCTGGGCACCATGGGATTGCCGCACGTGATCGTGCGCTTCTACACCAACCCGAACGGCCGCGCGGCGCGCCGGACCACGTTGATAGTGCTGGGGCTGCTGGGCGTCTTCTACCTGATGCCACCGATCTACGGTGCGCTCGGTCGGCTGTACACGCCCGAGCTGCTGATGACCGGTGACACGGACGCGGTGGTGCTGGTGCTGCCCAGCCGGATGATCGACGGGCTGGGCGGGCAGCTGCTGGGCGCGCTGGTGGCCGGTGGGGCGTTCGCCGCGTTCCTGTCCACGTCGTCCGGGCTGATGGTGTCGCTGGCGGGCGTGCTGAGCCGGGACGTGCTGCGGTTCCGCGGTGTGCGCGGGTTCCGGCTGTCCACGGTGCTGGCCGTGCTGGTGCCGTTGGGCATGACGTTGCTGGTGGGCCGGGTGCCGGTGGCGGACATGGTCGGTCTGGCGTTCGCGGTGGCCGCGTCGTCGCTGTGCCCGCTGCTGGTGCTGGGGATCTGGAGCAACCGGATCACCACGGTCGGCGCGGTCGCCGGGATGCTGGCCGGTGGCCTGCCCGCGCTGGTGGCCGGGATGGTGACGATCAGCGCCGGTGGCGGCGGCGCGTGGTACCACGTGTTCCTGACCCGGCCCGCCGCGTGGACCGTGCCGTTGGGCTTCGTCGTGATGTACGTGGTGTCGCTGCTGACACCGCGCAAGGTGCCGCCGGGGGTGAACCACGTCATGGTGCGCTTGCACGCGCCGGAGAACCTGGGTCTGCGCAGTCAGGACCGGTTGTGACCGCGATGTGGACGGCGGGCGCGATACTGCTCGTCGGCCTGGCCGTGGTGATCACGCTGTGGCGGACTTCCCACTCCCGCAACGATTTCCTCACCAACGAGCAGCGGATCACGTTCGAGACGCTGCACACCGCGTGGTCCGCCGCTCCCCCGCTGCGCGCCGGGCTGGTGCCGGAGGCGGCGAAGAAGTCGGCCAAGCACCTGCGGACGTTGCTGGGCACGCCCGCGCTGGCGTTGACCGACGAGACCGAGGTGGTGGCGTGGGAGGGCGACGGCAGCCACCACGCGTCCGAGGCGATGGGCCTGGCGGCCGACGTGTTCGACACCGGCCGCACGCGCGCGTTCGACATCACCTGCTCCGCGCCCGACTGCCCCGTGCACACGGCCGTCCTCGCGCCGCTGACCGTGGAGGGACGGGTGGTCGGCGTGCTCGCGGCGTACAGCCGGGAGGCGTCGGCGGGGCTGGTGCGGGCGACGAACGAGGTGGCGCGGTGGGCGTCGGGCCAGTTGGAGCTGGCCGAACTGGACCGGTCGCGGACCAGGTTGGTGGAGGCGGAGGTGCGGGCGCTGCGGGCGCAGATCTCGCCGCACTTCATCTACAACTCGCTGTCCGCCATCGCGTCCTACGTGCGCACGGACCCTGAGCGCGCTCGCACCCTGTTGCTGGACTTCGCCGACTTCACCCGCTACTCGTTCCGCCGGGCGGGCGACTTCACCACGTTGTCGGAGGAGCTGAAGTCGATCGACCAGTACCTGGCCCTGGAACGGGCCCGGTTCGGCGAACGGCTCAAGGTGACGTTGCAGATCGCGCCCGAGGTGCTGCCGGTGACCGTGCCGTTCCTGTGCCTGCAACCGCTGGTGGAGAACGCGGTGCGGCACGGCATGGAGGGCAAGGTCGGGCCGGGGCACATCTCGATCCTGGCGGCGGACGCGGGCGAAGAAGCGCACATCACCATCGAGGACGACGGCATCGGCATGGACCCGGACGCCCTGCGCCGCACCCTGGCGGGCCAGGTCGGCGAGACGGCCGGCATCGGGTTGGGGAACATCGACGAGCGGCTGCGGCGCTGCTACGGCGACGACTACGGCCTCGTCGTGGAAACCGCACAGGGCCTCGGCACGAAGATCAGCGTGCGGGTGCCGAAGTACCAGGCAGGCGTGCACGCCTAGCCGCGCGAACGGAACCTCAGGCCGCTGCCACCACGTCCAGGCCCAGGACCGCGACACCGGCGGCGGTGAGACGGGCGGGCGCTCGGTGACCGGGCGCGACAGGGGTTGCCGCTTCGATGAAGCCCGCGTGCACGAGGGCGCGCGCCGTGGTCGGGTCGCAGAACGGCAGGCCGTCCACCCGCACGTCCGGTTCGGTGCTGCGGGTCAGGTCGACCCGGTTCGCGGCGGTCGCCTTGAGCAGTGCGATCTCGCGTCTGGACAGTTCTTCCATGACAAACACCTCCATTGGGACAAACGGTGGAGCGGACGTCCCGGTTCACAAACAGGGACGTCCGTGGCCCCACCGCCGTTCCACGTTCCGTTCAGCCCGCGGCCCGTGCGCCGCGCCGTTCCGCCGCTTCGAGCACCAGCCGCAGCCACTCCGCGTCGTCCGCCGCGCCTTCCATCGCCACCCGCCGCAGCCGCAGCCACAGCCCGGCCTCGCTCCACTCCTGGAACCGCCGGTGCACGGTCGGCACGGTCACGCCGAACGTCGGCGGCAGGTGCCGCCACGCGCAACCACTGGTCAGCACGAACACGATCGCGGTGAAGATGGCCCGGTCCGACACCCGGCCCCGGCCGCCGCCCTGGCGGCGCACCTTCGCGGGCGGGATCAGCGGCTCGACCACGGCCCACAGCGACGGCGGCACCAGGCGCACGGCCAGTTGCTCGATCACGTCGGCGTGCGGCGGTCGGGGAGGTGTCTCCGGCGCACGGCGCACCCACGGCTCCTGCCGCTGGGCGTCACCGCGCTGGCGGGCGCGCAGCAACATGGCCAGTGCGGCGTCGTCGGTGCGCCGGGGCGCGACCGCCGGGTGTGTGTGCTGCTGAACCTGGCGGGCGATCTCCGCACCCACCGTTCGGCCGAACGGCTGTGCTGGTCGTACGTAGTTGGTCATCAGGTCCTCCGCCCAGGACTAGCGTGATGCCCATCACGCTAGGAACCCGGACGCCCGCTGGTAAGAGAACGCGCGACGAACGGGAGTGGTCCAGCGTCACGCGGCCCCCCACGCTCCGCCGAACGGTGCCACAGGCGCGATGAGCGGATGAGCGGTCACTCCCCGAAACTGTGAACTCACGGATACGCTCGGAGGTGTGACCACCCCGCCGCGACTCCTCGCCACCAGCGACCTGCACGTGACCTACCAGCAGAACCGCGACATCGTCGAGGCCATCCGGCCGCGCTCCCCCGACGACTGGCTGATCGTCGCGGGCGACGTGGCGGAGAAGTTCGACGACATCGAGTGGGCGCTGGGCGTGCTGCGCGGCCGGTTCGCCAAGGTGGTCTGGTCGCCGGGCAACCACGAGCTGTGGACCACGAAGGACGACGGCGCGCAGGCGCGCGGCGAGGTGCGCTACAAGCAACTCGTGGAGCTGTGCCGGAGCATCGACGTGCTCACGCCGGAGGACGAGTTCGCGGTGTTCGAGGGCGCCGGCGGGCCGGTGGCGGTGGCGCCGCTGTTCACACTGTACGACTACACGTTCCGGCCGACGGGGACGACGGACAAGGCGTCCGCGATGAACGCCGCCCAGGAGGCCGGTGTCATCTGCACCGACGAGTACTTCCTGCACCCGGACCCGTACCCGAGCCGTGAGGCGTGGTGCGCGGCGCGGATCGAGGAGACCGAGCGGCGGTTGCGCGCGGTCGACCCTTCGCTGCGGACCGTGCTGATCAACCACTGGCCGCTCGTGCGCGACCCCACGTTCGTGCTGCGGTACCCCGAATTCGCGTTGTGGTGCGGCACCGAGCGCACCGCGGACTGGCACCTGCGGTTCCGCGCGGCGGTGATGGTCTACGGGCACCTGCACATCCCGCGCACGATCCGCAAGGACGGCGTCCGCTTCGACGAGGTGTCGCTCGGTTACCCGCGGGAGTGGGTGCCGCGCGGCTGGACCACGGCGCCGCTGCTGGACGTGCTGCGCGAGGGGGACGCCCGGTGATCACCGACCTGCTCGCGCCCCCGATTTCGGCGTTCGAGGCCTTCGACGATCCCGACGGGGTGGTGTTGTTCCCCGAAGAGGAGGAGCACATCGCCCGTTCGGTGGACAAAAGGCGCAAGGAGTTCACCACCGGGCGGCACTGCGCGCGCACGGCGCTGGCCGGGCTCGGGTTCCCGCCCGTGCCGCTGCTGCCCGGCCCGAAGCGGGAGCCGACGTGGCCTTCGGGAGTGGTCGGCAGCATCACGCACTGCAAGGGCTACCGCGCGGCGGCCGCGGGCCGGGTCTCCGACGTGTGGACCATCGGCATCGACGCCGAGCCGAACGAGCCGACGCCGTCGGGGGTGCTGGAGGCCATCGCGGTGCCCGGCGAACTGGCCCGGATGGGCGAGCTGAGGGCGGCCGGCGACAAGGTGGCGTGGGACCGACTGCTGTTCAGCGCGAAGGAAACGGTCTACAAAGCGTGGTTCCCACTGGCGCGGACGTGGCTGGGGTTCGAGGATGCGGAGGTGACCATCAACCCGGACGACGGCACTTTCACCGCGCGCATCCTCATCGATGCCCCCATCGTGGACGGTGTGGCGTTGGACGGGTTCACCGGTCGCTGGCTGGCACGGGAGGGGTTTGTGGTGACCGCGATCGCGGTACCCGCGCGCTGATGATCAAGGCTGGAAGGCGGCGGTATGGGCGACGAGGTCGGACCTCAGCAGTTCACCCGCGATGACCGCACGCGGTACCGCACGAAGGTGCGTCGCTGCCTGGACGTGTTCGCCCGGATGCTGAAGGAGTCGCGGTTCGAGTTCGACCGGCCGACGACCGGGCTGGAGATCGAGCTCAACCTGGTCGACGACGTCGGTGACCCGGCGATGCGCAACGCCGAGGCGTTGGCGGCCATCGCCGACCCGGACTTCGTGACCGAACTCGGCCAGTGGAACCTGGAGATCAACGTCGCGCCCCGGCTGTTGACCGGCGGCGGGATCTCGGCGTTCGAGGAGGTCGTGCGGAGGTCGTTGAACGAGGCCGAGCACAAGGCGCGGGGCGTGGACGCGCACATGGTGATGATCGGCATCCTGCCGACGTTGCAGCCCAAGCACCTGGCCGTGACCGCGCTGTCCGGGAACCCGCGGTACGCGTTGCTCAACGAGCAGGTGCTGGCGGCGCGGGGCGAGGACATCCAGATCGCGATCAGCGGGGTCGAGCGGTTGCAGATGACCGCGGACTCGATCGTGCCGGAGGGCGCGTGCACGAGCACGCAGTTCCACCTCCAGGTGTCGCCGGAGGCGTTCCCGGCGCACTGGAACGCGGCCCAGGCGATCGCCGGCGTGCAGGTCGCGGTGGGCGCGAACTCGCCGTTTTTACTGGGCAAGGAGCTGTGGCGGGAGACCCGGATCGCGCTGTTCCAGCAGGCCACGGACACGCGCAGCGACGAGCTGAAGGAACAGGGCGTCCGGCCGCGGGTGTGGTTCGGGGAGCGGTGGATCACGTCGATCTTCGACCTGTTCGAGGAGAACGTGCGGTACTTCCCGGCGTTGCTGCCGATCTGCGACCAGGAGGACCCGTTGCAGGTGTTGGAGCACGGCGACACGCCGTCACTGGCGGAACTGCGGCTGCACAACGGCACCATCTACCGCTGGAACCGCCCGGTCTACGACGTCGTGCGCGACCAACCGCACCTGCGAGTGGAGAACCGCACGCTGCCGGCCGGGCCGACGGTGGTCGACATGCTGGCCAACGGGGCGTTCTACTACGGCTTGGTGCGGATGCTGGCCGAGGAGGAACGGCCGGTGTGGTCCCAGATGTCGTTCAGCGCCGCGGAGGAGAACTTCACCTCCGGCGCACGGGACGGCATCGACGCCCAGGTCTACTGGCCGGGGCTAGGAACGGTCCCAGTCGTCGAGCTCGTCCTACGACGTCTGCTGCCCCTGGCACACGAGGGCTTGGTACGTCTGAAGGTGGAGGCCGCGGAACGCGACCGGCTCCTCGGGGTGATCGAACAACGCTGCCTGACCGGCGTGAACGGCGCAACCTGGCAAGCCCGCTCCTTCCACCACCACTACGACCACACCGCCCTCGACCGACCCGAGGCCCTACGCCGAATGCTCCGCACCTACCGGGACCTCATGCACACCAACGAGCCCGTACACACCTGGCCGGTGACCTGAGTCTCCCGGAACCGTCAACGGGCTCAGGTCGCCGAGATCCACACCCGCCTGGTGCGCAGGTGGATGCTCGCCGTCCACGCCGACACCAGGCCGGGCAGCAGCACGTGCCACGGCAGGCGGGCCAGGACGTCACGGCGGACGGCCAGCACGATCCGGCCGACCGCGCCGCCGTCGAACCACACCACCCGCAGCGGTCCGGTGCCCGGCATGTCCTCGACCGGCACCGAGGCGGCGTGCGGGACCATCTCCGGCAGCAGCACGACCCGGTGGACGCACGAGTCGGCGGTGACGCCGTCGGCCCGCAGCACCTCGTGCCGCACCAACAGGGACCGGACGGCGGCGACCAGCCTTCGCTCACCCAGACCCGCACGGACCTGGATGGTCATGGACTCGTACCCGGCGATCGAGACAGGCCGTGTGGACACGCGTGCGCCTTCCCTCTTAGTTAGGTAAGGCTAAGTTAGCACTAGTAGTTGTCGCCCCCGAAGAACGTTTCCTCCAACCGGTCCGCCGTGCCCGCGAGCAGCGCCAGCGGTTCGGTGAACTCGTGGATGTCCAGGTTGATCAACGGCAACGAGTGCCGCAGCACGACGTGGTCCCCCATGACCGCCGCGCCGCAGGCGATGGTCGAGTTGCCGACCTCGGACAGGAACGCGTGCAGGTCCACGTTCGCCGCCAGCCCGATCGGCGAGGCGATCTGCACCCACTCGTGCAGCTTGTCGAGCACTTCGCGGACCAGGATGACCACCTGGGTCCGCTCGTCGTCCTCGTCGAACTGCTCGAAGTTGAACAGGATCCGGATCTCGTCCTCGTTCTCCGAGATCACGTCATAGGTGTCGTGCACGTATGCGGCGAGGTCGCCCCAAGTGGCCATGCGATCACCCTACGGGCGCGACGGCCGCCCACACCGCATCACCGACAAGATCACCCGCCACGGTCAGGTCGAGGCCACCCGTCAGGTACCGCCGGGCGCACTCGTGCGCGGGTCCCATCACCACGGGGTCCAGCGCCCACAACGGGATCTCGCGCACCTCGCCCGCCGCCATCCGGGCCGCGAACCAGCGCGCGACCGGCTCGAACAGCGCCGCTTTCACCTCGGGATCGGCGGTCGACGGCGCGGTGTACAGCAACCGGGCCCGGCCGGGGTGCGCGGCGACCCACTCCAGGTACCGCGCCACCACCGCCCGCACGGCCTTCTCCGCGTCGCCGACGTCCAGCGCCGGGGTCATCGCGGCGACGCAGTGCGCGAAGCTCTCCCCGTACAGCACGGCGAACAGGCCGGCCCGGCTGCCGAAGTGGTGGTAGACGCTGCCGTTGGAGACACCGGAACGGGCGGTCAACGCGCTGATCGTGACCGCGTCCAGCCCTCCCTCGTCGACCAGCGCGAGCGCCGCGTCCAGCACGGCCCGCTGACTAGTCGATCTCACCGCGTTAGAGTACCGCTCTAGAGCGCCGCTCCCCCAGGAGGTCACCGTGGCCCGTTCCATTCCCGATCTGCTGCGCGAACGGGTGCGCGCCACCCCGGACGCCGAGGCGCTGCGCTACCGGGCCGGCGCCGGTGCCGCGTGGACATCGATGACGTGGGCCGAGGTCGGCGAGCACGTGCGCAGGCGCGCGCTGGGCTTCCGCGAGCTGGGCGTGCGGGACGAGGCACGCGTCGCGATCATGGCCGCGACCAGCGTGGACTGGATCCTCACCGACCTGGCCGTGCTGGCGGCGGGCGGCGTGACGACGACGATCTACCCCAGCAGCACGCCGGACGTCGTCGCGCACATCATCCGCGACTCCGAGAGCATCTTCGTGGTCGCCGACCCCGACCTCGCGGGCAAGGTGGACGCGAAGGTGATCACGCCGGACTGGGAGCCGAAACCGGTGGCCGCTTCGACGGCAAAGGCCGTCTACGACGCGATGGTGGACGAGCTGACGCCGGACCGGCTGGCCACGCTGATCTACACGTCCGGCACCACGGGCACGCCCAAGGGCGTCGAGCTCACCCACGACAACTGGCTGCACACGGCGGACGCGATCACGGACCTCGGCGTGCTGACCCTGGACGACCTGCACTTCCTGTGGCTGCCGATGTCCCACGCGTTCGGCAAGGTGCTGGAGGTGGCGATGATCGCGACCGGCGTGCCCACCGCCGTGGACGGCGACGTGGACCGGATCGCGGCCAACCTGCTGGAGCTGCGCCCGACCGTGGTGGCCGCCGCGCCGCGCATCTTCGAGAAGATCCACCAGCGGGTCGTCGCTTCGATGCGCGAGGCGGGCGGGGTGAAGGCGAAGCTGTTCGACTGGGCGTTGGCCGTGGCCGAGCACCCGGAGTGGCGCGTCCGCCGCCGGATCGCGGACAAGCTGGTGTTCAGCAAGCTGCGGGACCGGGTCGGCGGCCGGATCAAGTACTTCGTGTCCGGCTCGGCGCCGCTGTCCCGGCCGGTCGGCGAGTTCTTCGACCGGGCGGGCATCACGATCCTGGAGGGCTACGGCCTGACCGAGTCCTCGGCGGCGTCGTTCGTGAACCGGCCCGGCGCGAACAAGCTGGGTACGGTCGGCAAGCCGTTGCTCGGCACCGAGGTGCGCATCGCCGACGACGGCGAGGTGCTGATCGGCGGGCGCGGCATCATGCGCGGCTACCACGGGCTGCCCGAGGAGACCGCCGAGGCGTTGCGCGACGGCTGGCTGCACACCGGCGACATCGGCGAGTTGGACGAGGCCGGCCGGCTGCGCATCACCGACCGGAAGAAGGAGCTGATCAAGACCTCCGGCGGCAAGTACGTCGCGCCGCAGGCGGTGGAGGGGCTGGTCAAGTCCAACAGCCCGTACATCGGGAACGTGCTGGTGCACGGCGACCGGCGCAACTACTGCGTCGCGCTGGTCACCATCGACCCCGATCTCGCGCCCGCCGACCTCGACGCGGACGCCGAGGTCGGCCGGGCCGTCAAGGCCGCCAACGACAAGCTGGCGCGGCACGAGACGATCAAGAAGTTCGTCGTGCTGCCGAAGGACTTCACGGTCGCCGACGGCACCCTCACGGCCAGCCTGAAGATGCGCCGCAACGTGATCGAGACCCGCTACAGCGACGTGTTGGACAGCTTGTACTCGGACTGAGCCTCTTCAACGGGAACGGACGCGGGCACAGGCGCGGGCTCGGCCCGGTGCGTGTGCCGGGACACCGCGATCGCCCACACACTGGTCACCAGCACGGCCACCACCTCGGTGAACACCAGCAGCCGCTCGATGTAGCCGAGGGGCAGCACACGCCACCACGACGTGCCGACGACCACGTTCACCAGGATGGCGTACAGGATCGGCATGAAGGCCAGCGCGGACAGCACACCCAGCCGGAACGTCCAGCGCGCGTGGCCACCCCACACCGGGTCCCGCCGCCACGGGCGGGCCAGCAGCATCGCCGCGATCGGCAGGGCGATGAACGCCAGCAGGCTGCCGAAGCGGTGGATGCTGCCGCTGACGCTCGGGCCGATGGCCCAGTTGTTCTTGGGGAAGATCACCACCAGGGCGAGCCCGACCGACCACGCGGCGAACGCGATCGCGCCCACCGAGTTCCACTTGGCCATCCCCCGGCGCACCAGCACGGTGAGGATCGCGGCCGAGCCGAGCACGAGCAGCACCACGCCCGAGTCGAACACCCAGCGGTACGGCCCGAGGGCGTACTCGCTGATGGTGCGGCGCAGGTGCCTGGTGGACTCGGTGAGCCCGTACAGGTCGAGTCCCCCGATGAGGGCGACGGTCAGCAGGACGGCGACAGCGCCCCCGAGGGCGACGAAGCGGGCCGGGGAACGGGTCGGAGCGAGTTCAGCGGTCAGCACACCCGGCATAACGGACGGTCACCGGAGTGTTGTTCCGCCGTTCAGGGAACCGACAGCTGTGCGACAGGTTGTCGGTAGCTTTCAGGAGAGGTGGGCGGCGGCGGGCAGGCCCGAGGTGGGGCCGGTGGGCCAGGCCAGCGGGTCGGGGCCCAGTTCCCACAGCTCCGCCACCTGCAACGCGCACCACGGCGACACGGGACGGGCGCCGGCCAGCACCGCCGGAGCGAACTCGGCCCACGGCACCCACTCGAACGAGTCGACCTCGTCCGGGTTGGGCGTCGGGTCGCCGGTGACCAGGCCGCGGAAGACCGGGCACATCTCGTTCTCGATGATCCCGTTCTCCATCACCGCCCGGTAGCGGAACGCGGGCAGCACCAGGTCGAGCGTGACGCCCTCCAGCCCCAGCTCGTCGGCCAGCCGCCGCGACACCGCCGGGATCATCGGCTCGTCCGGCGCGGGGTGGCCGCAGCACGAGTTCGTCCACACGCCCGGCCACGTCTTCTTGTGCAGGGCGCGCCTGGTCAGCAGCAGCCGGCCGGCCGCGTCGAACAGGTACGACGAGAACGCCAGGTGCAGCGGGGTTGACGCGTGGTGCACGGAGGCCTTGTCGGCCACACCGATACCGGCACCGGACTCGTCCAGGAGCACGACTTGTTCCACACGCCCACCCTTCCACACCAACGATCGCCGCGCGTCGGCAAGACGCCTAGGGTTTCGCACCAGCTTGCCGCTCGACGTCCGCGGCAGCGCCCGCAGCACGCGGACCCGCCGCGGCTGCTTGAAGTCGGCCAACCGCTCGGCGCACCACGCGGCGACGTCGTGCGGGGTCAGCGCGTCCGACTCGGTCGCCACGTACGCCTCGATGGCCTTGTCGTGCACCACGATCGCCTCGGTGACCAGCGGGTGGGCCCGCAGCGCCGACTCGACCTGGGTCAGGTCCACCTTGCTGCCCCGCACCACGACCAGCGAGTCCGCCCGACCCAGCAGCCGCAGGTTGCCGTGCGCGTCGAACTCGCCCCGGTCACCCGTCCGGAACCACCCGTCCAGGTAACGGGAGGAGTCGTCGTCGCGCAGGTACGGCGACTCGTCCAGCGCCACCTCGACCAGCCGTCCCGCACCCGGATCGTGGTGTCGATCAGCGGCCTGCCCACCGACCGCCGGGTCACGCCGGCCGCGTCCATGGTCAGCGCGCCGTGGCGGCGCAGCAGTTCGGTGACGAACTCGCGCATCTGGCTCAGGTCTCCTTGCAGAACTCGCCGATGGGGATGCCCACGTGCCGCTGCTCGGTCGCGATGTAGCCGAGCAGTTCGTCGCCGCGTCGCAGCTCGGTGACGTTGCGGACCTTCCCGCCGGGGCCGAGCACCCGCACGTGCCAGTCGTCCTGCACGGTGAGGCTCACCTCGACGCCCTCGGGCGAGTGCGCGGTGATGGTCAGGATCGGGCGCGATTCGAGCTTGGCCCGGCCGACGGTGAGCTTGCGGGTGCGGCCCTCGGAGTTGACGGCGAGCACCGTGCTGCCGGAGCGCAGCTCGGACAGGTAGTTGGTGCGGTTGTCCGGGCCGAGCACGTAGGAGTGCAGGGCGCCGGCGTTGACCCGGAACGGCCGGGTCGGCATGTAGGGCAGCGGGTGGGTCTCGCTGCAGCAGAGGATGAAACCGGAGGAGAACGAGCCGACGAGGATGCCCTCGTCCTCCTGGAAGTGCGAGGCGGTGTCCACGCAGACCCGGTCGCCCAGGCCGTTGTGGGTGATGCCCTCGACGGTGAGCGTGGTGAGGGTCAACGGCGGGGTGGTGGCTTCCAGCAGTCGCGCCAGCTTGAACACGTCGGTGGCGTCGCGCGGGGCCATGAGCACGCCGTCCGAGCCGTGCTCCAGCACGTCCAGCACGATCGCGGCCTCTTCGAGGTCGGCCACGACGGTGACCAGCTTGCCGGGCGCGCCGTCGGCGGCCGCGATGACGATCTCCAGCGGGATCTTCGTCGGGTCGGTGAACGCGACCACGGTGTGCCCCAGCCGCACCGCCGCCGCGCACGCCAGCTTGAGCGTGCGGTCATCGCGGACCTGCACGAACGCCGCGTCGGTGGTGAGCCGGTCCAGCCGGTCCTGGTCGTCCACCACCACGGTGACCAGGTGCGGGCTCTCGACCGCCGCGTCGGCGACGAGCACGCGGGTGATCGTCGGCGGCAGCGTGTCCAGCAGCGCCGGGTCGTCGGAGACGATGCCCGCGATGCGGGCGTGCACGGCGGCGTCCACGACGGCTTCGCGGTGCGCTTCGGGGACGGTTCGGAGGTCGATCCAGGCGAACTTCAACGGTTCTCCAATGGGTGAGAGCGCGACGTGGTCATGACGAGGCCACGACGCCCGTCATCGCGCGGACCAGGTCCGCCTCGGTGTCGTCGTGGACGATCGACGCCAGTTCCGCGACCAGCGACATCGGTGCGGCCGCGGTGAACACCCGGCGGCCGACGGCGAGGCCGGCGCAGCCGACCGCCATCGCGGCGCGGGCGTGCTCGACCACGCTGCCGCCGGTCGCCGGGCCGCCCGCGACCAGCACCGGGATCGGGCAGGTGGCGATGACCTCGGCCATCCGCTCGGCGGGCAGGGCGAGGTTGGTCTTGACGATGTCGGCGCCGAGGTCGACCGCGATGTTGACCACGTGCGCGAGCAGCGTGGCGTCGGTCTGGTCGGCGATGCGCGGCCCGCGCGGGTAGACCATGGCGATCAGCGGCACGTTCCAGTCGTCGCACGCCTTGGCCACCACGCCGAAGTCGGCCAGTTGGCGCCCCTCGGTGTCCGAGCCGATGTTGACGTGCACGCTCACCGCGTCGGCGCCCAGCCGCAGCGCCTCGTCGACGTCGCCGACGAGGACCTTGGCGTTGGCGTCGGCGGCGTGCGCGGTGCCCGCGCTCAGGTGGACGACCAGCGCGCACCCGGCCAGCACGTCCGGGTCGATGGTGCGCACTCGTCCTTTGTGGACGATCACCGCGTCGGCGCCGCCGACGACCACGGAGTCGATGAGTTCGTGCCACCGGTCGCGCGTTACCACTGGACCATCGGAAACGCTGTGGTCGAGCGGGACGAAGAGGTACCTGTCGTCGCGCGGACGGGAAAGGCGTCGCAGCCGCAACGCTTTCCTCATGTCGCTCACACCTTCCCAAGACTGGGCGAACACAGAACTGGGCGAACACAGAACTTTTCGGCGATAGCCATCCAGCAGAGTGGTCGAACCAGTGAGCGCGGCGGTAGGTGTGACGTGGCGATAACTCGTCAGTTATGCACCTGTTGGAGCAACGGACCCCGATCTTCTCGACGCAGTGTCAACCCCTCACCCACTCTCGCGGTCGGTGTTTGGCGTGTGCCGGTTGCCCTAGGCTGCCGCAGTGAACATGGAGCTACGGCACCTGCACGTCGTGCTGACCGTGGCGGACGCGGGCAGCATCAGCCGAGCCGCCTCACTGTTGAAGATCGCGCAGGCCGGTCTGACCGCGCAGTTGCGCCGGATCGAGCGCGGATTCGGCGGTCCGCTGTTCCTGCGGCGCACGGACGGCGTCGAGTTGACCGAACTGGGCCGCCACGTCGTGCTGCGGTCCCGTGACCTGGTGGAACGGTTCGACGATCTGCTCGTCACGGCGCGCAAGCTGGCCGCCGGGAACGACGTGACGGGCATCCGGCTCGGCGGTGTCGCCGGTTCCCTGACGCCGTTGCTGGTCGGCGTGGTGCGCGCGTTGCTGCCCACGTACCCGCAGACCACCCACATCGAGCGCAACGGCGACGCGGTGCTGGAACTGGTCCGCACGGCGAAGTTGGACATGGCCCTGGTGACCGAATTCCCGCAGAGTCCACTGCGGATTCCCGAAGAGGTCGATTACCGGACCGTCATAACGGAACCGATGCTGGTCGGAATCGCCACCGGACACCGGTTGTCCGGCCGCGGTGAGATTCGGCTGTCCGAACTGTCCGATGAGGAATGGGCGGTGCCGGACGAGAGCCACGGCGGCGGACGGCTGAACCTGCACCTGGCCTGCGAGGCGGCCGGATTCACACCGCGTTGCACGCATTTCGGCGTCGATCCCGCCGCGGCGGCGGAACTGGTGCGTTCCGCGCACACCGTGGCGTGTTTCTTCCCGACCGGACACGACTTGCCCGGTGTGCTGTTGAAACCGATCGTGGGCAACCCGGTGCACCGGCGCGTCACATTGGTGTGGCGCCGGGATTGCGCGGCCGCGGAGTACGTGGACCAGGTCCACACGGCACTGTTGCGCGCTTACCAGGAACGGATCTGGGGCCACGGCCACCGCCCTGCGAAGCTGGCCGCGACCGGGTTGACCGCGGCGGCCAGCTGACGTCCCACCCGGACACCTCCGATTACCGGATCACTGGTCCGAGTGCCGCAGCACGCTCTCCACCTCGGTGCGGAACGCGTTGACGCCGTCCTCGCCCTCCGGCGCGCCGTGCGCTTGGAGCAGGTGCAGCAACGCCACGCCGTTCGCGGACCGGCGGGACTGGGCGCGGAACGAGAACGCGGCCTCGTAGACGGTGATCCCGGTGGCCAGCGCCGCCGCCACCGTGGCCAGGAACGCCCACAGCGCACGCCGCTGGTCGTCGGCCATCGCCACCGCGCCCAACGCCGCCGCCGCGGTGAACAGCAGCACGGTGAGGGCCGTCGCCCAGCGCCGCGCCGACGTGTAGCGGGTCTGGGCCTGCTCGAACCCGGCGAGCCGTTCGCCCACCCGGTGCCGCAGGTAGGCGCGGAGGAACTGTTCGCGGTGGTCGTCGACCACCGTCGACGAAGCGGACGATCCGACCGGGGTCATGTGCGGCTCACCGATTCGTGGCGGTACCGCGCCACCGCCGTGGCCAACTCGCGGGAACGCTCATCGCGCTCCGCGTCGTCGGCCGCGGGTGGTGCGGCGAGGTGGTCGAAGTACAGGGCGCGCAACTGCTCGGCACGAACGCGCGCGTCCGGGTCCTCACCGCCCCGGGCCACGGCCGCGAGCACCGCCGCGGCCGCGCCGGAGACGGCGAGCAGCACACCGGGCCACGGCGAGTCCCGCAGCCAGATCTGCAACGCGGCGGACACCGTGGTGCCGAACCCGGCCGCGATGGCGAGCACCACCAGCAGCCGCGCGCGTTCGCGTGCCCGGAGGGCGGCGACCTCGCACTCGTGCAGCGCGGGTGCCACCACCTGGTTGGCCTCGTGGATCGCGTCGGCGAGCAGCGGGTAGTCCAGCACGTAGCCGGGATCGACCACGGGGTGCGGCTCGGGCGCCCGGAACCGCAGCGTCGGCCACACGGCGGGCGGCGGCACGTCGGCGTGCAGCTTGGCGCCGGGCCGGTTGCCCAACACCCGCCGCAACACCGCGACCACCTTGTCCGCGCCCTCGTCCAGGTGCACCACGGCCACCGGGCCACTGCGCACCAACACGGCGAGGTCGTCGTTCCGCGCACCCGCACCGGCCAGATCGCCGGCAACGCTCACGGTCGCGGTGTCGCCCGCGCCGCCAACGCCCGCCGGGTATCCGACACCGCCGGCAACCGCCGACTCGCCCACAGCATCGCCACCAACAGCACCGGCACCGACGAAAGCGTCAGCGCCAGGGTCGGGAGAGGCGGCGGGAGCACTGGTGGCTGGCGTAATGGCAGCGGTGGGGGCGATGGGGTCCGCGTCGGGGTCATCGAGCTTGCCGCCGGCGATCTCGTCGGCCAGCGCCCCGGTGCCCGCGAGCACGAGCAGCGGCCGGTCGCGGCCGAGGTGGTCGACGAGCGCGGCCCGTGCCACGGCGTCGCCACCGATCAGCAGCGCGAGCGCCGGGCGCTTGGACCCGGCGACGGCGTCCACCGCGCGGAACAGCGCGGGCACCTCCTCGCCCCACTGCGACCCCGGCACGAGCACCGCCGTGTCGTGGTTCACGTTGAGCCGTACCTCACCCGCGGCGGGCTCGGCGTCCTCCGTGGCCACCCGGCCCGACGGCGCGACACCGACCAACCGCGGCCACCGGCCCTCCAACGATTCGGCGGCCAACCCGATCAGGTGCGTGACACCGACATCGGCACCCGTCGTGATCACGACGGCGTCCGCCTTCGCGGCGGCGGCGAGTACCGCACGCAGCACCGGCAGCACTCTGGCGGCGAGTTCGGTGTCCAAGGCATCGGCCGAGCCGAACACCGCGAGAACGGGGCGACCGCGGGGCAGGCCGAGGGCGCGCGCCCGGATGTCGGCGTCGGGATGGGCCAGCCGGCGCACCCGTGGGCCGGTACCCGCTGTAGGCATGCCGGGCACCCTAGCGGTGCCTCACGCGAATTTCACCGGGCGGGGGCAAATTTCGCCGGAGGTAGAGTACTGAGCGTGTCGATTGACCCCGCCGAACTGGAAATCGCCCTACGG
>NZ_MTQP01000052.1 GCF_001984175.1 Saccharothrix sp. ALI-22-I | reverse complement strand
GAGGCGCTGTGAACCGGCGTGTGTCGCGGGGTATCGCGGAAGGCGTCACGGTCGTCATCGCGGCCGTCGTGGCGTTCCCGCTGTACTGGATGGTGCTGACGGCGTTGAAACCGGACGCGGAGGTGATCTCGACCGATCCGCGGCCGTGGACCCTCGCGCCGACGCTGGACAGCTTCGTGCGGGCGCTGACCGTGCAGAGCTTCGGCCGCTACCTGCTCAACAGCATCGTGGTGGCGGTCGCGGTGGTGCTGCTGAGCCTGCTGATCTCGTTCCTCGCGGCCACCGCGCTGACCAGGTTCCGGTTCCGCAGCCGCACCACGTTGCTGATCATGCTGCTGGTGGTGCAGATGGTGCCGGTCGAGGCGTTGACCATCCCGCTGTTCTTCCTCATGCAGTCGGTGCGGGACGTGGCGCCGGTGTTCGGGCTCAACCACCTCGGTTCGCTGGTGCTGGTGCACCTGGCGTTCAGCCTGCCGTTCGCGATCTGGATGCTGCGCGGGTTCGTCGCGGCGGTGCCGGTGGAGTTGGAGGAGGCGGCCACGCTGGACGGCGCGTCCCGGTCCAGGTTCCTGTGGTCGGTGCTGTTCCCGCTGGTGGCGCCGGGGTTGGTGGCGACGAGCGTGTTGTCGTTCATCCACGCGTGGAACGACTTCCTGTTCGCGAAGACGTTCATCATCTCGGCGGCGGAGAACCAGACGCTGCCGCTGGCGTTGCAGGTGTTCGTGAAACCCGATCAGAACGACTGGGGGGCGATCATGGCCGGTTCGACGTTGATGACCATTCCGGTGCTGGTGTTCTTCATCCTGGTGCAGCGGCGCCTGGTCGCGGGGCTGGCCGGGGCGGTGAAGTCGTGATCCTGCCCCGTCCGGTGTCGTTCACCAGGGGTGACGGCGAGATCTCGTTCGACGGCACGGTCCACGTCGAGCGGGTGACAGGGCCTGCGGAGGGCTACCGGCTGTCGGTGACGCCCGACGGCGTGCGGGTGTGGGCTTCCGACGACGCGGGGGAGTTCTACGCGCGGCAGACGGTGCGGCAGCTGAGCGGGCCGGCGGCGTTCCGTTCCGTCGCGCCCGTGCGGGTGGCGTTGCCGGTGTGCGAGGTGGAGGACCACCCGCGGTTCGCGTGGCGCGGCGTGATGCTGGACGTGGCGCGGCACTTCCTGCCCAAGCACGACCTGCTGCGGTACGTCGACCTGCTGGCCGTGCACAAGCTCAACGTGCTGCACCTGCACCTGACCGACGACCAGGGCTGGCGGTTCGAGTCGCTGAAGTTCCCCCGGCTGCACGAGATCGGCGGCTGGCGGCCCGACTCGCGGTTCGGCGACCGGCGGTCCGGCGGCATGGCCGGGCGTCCGCACGGCGGCTACTACACCCAGGACGACCTGCGTGAAGTCGTCGCGTACGCGGCGCTGCGGCACATCACGGTGGTGCCGGAGATCGACGTGCCGGGGCACAGCCAGGCGGCCATCGCGGCGTACCCGGAGCTGGGCGTGTCGGGCGGGGAGGTGTGGACGGACTGGGGCATCAACCCCAACGTGCTCAAGGCCGACGAGTCCACTGTGGACTTCTACCGGCAGGTGTTCGACGAGGTGCTGGACGTCTTCCCCGGCGAGGTCGTCGGGTTGGGCGGTGACGAGGCGGAGGCCGGTGACGGTCGGTTCGTCCGTCGGATCGCCCAGTACCTGCGGCAACGCGGGCGGCGGCCGTTCGGGTGGGACGAGGTGTTGGGCGTCGGGCCTTTGCCGAGCCGGACCGTCATCGCGTCGTGGCGGGGCGAGGACGCCGGCCTGACCGCGTTGGAACGCGGCCACGACGTGGTGATGTGCCCGGAGAAGCACGTCTACCTGGACTACCGGCAGTCCGACCACCCCGCCGAGCCGATCCCCGTCGGCACGGTCACCACCCTGGAGGACGTGTACCGGTACGAGCCCGCGGCGGCGGACCGGGTGCTCGGCGCGCAGGCGAACCTGTGGACCGAACACCTCGACTCGCCGAGGCGGCTGGACTACGCCGCCTTCCCCCGGTTGAGCGCGTTCGCCGAGGTCGTGTGGAGCCCCGTCGCCCGTGACGAGGCGGAATTCCTGACCCGGCTGGCCGAGCACCACCTGCCGCGGCTCGACGCGCTCGGCGTCGAGTACCGCCCCCTTGACGGCCCCCGGCCGTGGCAGGCGCTCCCTGGAGTGCCCGGCTTCCCCCGTTAGATGGTCTCTGCGGTCTCTTCGGGCATGAGGATCCACGCCGCGAGGTAGAGGATGGCGCCGGCGCCGAACCCGAAGAGGGTCGCGGCGACCAGCAGGATGCGCAGCAACGCCGCGTCCACGCCGAGGAGCTTGGCGAGGCCGCCGCACACGCCCGCGACCATCTTGTCGTTGCGGCTGCGGCGGAGCTTCTTGACCTTGTCGGTGGCCTGGTTGAGCACGTCGTTCGTCATATCCCAAGAGTGCTCCGCCAGGCCGTTCGGGACATCGGGGACGCACCCTGACTTCCCCCGGAGCGCTGTTCTCAGGGTTTCACTAGGACTTTGCCCCTGAGGTCTCCCGCTTCGGCGCGGCGGTGGATCTCGGGTAGGTCGGCCAGGCCGTGGCGCTCGGAGATGTCGAGCACGACCGCACCCTCATCGACCAGCCGCACCAACGCGGTGAGCCGGGTGGCGTCGAAGCGGGTGATGAAGTGTGCGTCGGGTGCGTCGCTCAGGACCGCTGAGACTGTGACGCCGCCCAGGTGTGCCACCTCGGCGTTCGGGGGTCACGCCCTCGCGGACAGTCCGACCACCCCGTTGACCAGCGAAGCGTGCGACCCGAACGCCCCGGACTTCGCCGCCGACCACCCCACGCCCGCCAACCCGACCACGGTCACGTTGTGCGGGGCGTACGAGCTGGAGCACGTCCACCCGCTGCTGCGCGACCTACCGGACACCGTGCTGGTCTCCGGCCCCGAGCTGCACGCCGCCGTCACCCTCCTGGCCGGCGAACTCGAACACCCGCGTCTCGGTTCCGACGCCCTGGTGCCGTCCCTGCTCGACACGCTCCTGCTCTACCTGCTGCGCACCTGGTTCACCGGACCGACCCACACCACCAGCGGCTGGGCGGCGGCACTGAACGACCCGGTCACCGCAACTGCCCTGCACCACATCCACCGCGACCCCGCGCACCCGTGGACGGTGGCGAAACTCGCCGCCACCGCCGGCCTGTCCCGCGCACCGTTCGCCAAACGCTTCACCACTCTCGTCGGCCAACCCCCGCTGACCTACCTGACCTGGTGGCGCATGACCACCGCCGCCCGCCTCCTGAAGCACACCGACGCACCGCTGGCCACCATCGCCAAAGAGGTCGGCTACACCTCGGAGTTCGCGTTCGCGGCAGCGTTCAAGCGGGCTTACGGGACGGCGCCGGGCCGCTACCGGCGCTTACGCTCGGAGGCGTGACGCCAGAGGAGCTTGCCGAAGCGCTGGACCGCGTCGGCTACCTGCCGGACGCGGGTATCGCGACTGCGGCCTACCTGGCGCTGAACATGCACCGGCCGCTGTTCTGCGAGGGCGAACCGGGCACCGGCAAGACGTCCCTTGCGGTGGCGTTGGCCCGAGCGTTGGACCTGCCGCTGATCCGGCTCCAGTGCCACGAAGGCATCGACGCCACCCAGGCCCTCTACGACTGGGACTTCCCCCGCCAACTACTGCACCTCAGGGCCCTCGAAGCGGCCGGACCGGTGGACGTGGACGAAGCCGAGGCCTCCCTCTACACCCGCCGTTTCCTCCTTGCCCGCCCCCTCCTCCAAGCCCTCGAAGACGCGCCGTGCGTGCTGCTGGTCGACGAGGTGGACCGGGCGGACGACGAGTTCGAGGCGTTCCTGTTGGAGGTGCTGAGCGAGAACTCCGTGACCATCCCCGAACTCGGCCGCATCACCGCCCCCACCCCGCCGCTGGTCGTGCTCACCTCCAACCGCACCCGCGAAGTGCACGACGCGCTCAAGCGCCGCTGCCTCTACCACTGGCTGGAACACCCCGACCTGGCCCGCGAGGTCGCCATCCTGCGCCGCAGGCTGCCCGGCGTCAGCGAACGCCTGGCACACCAGGTCGCGAGTGCCGTCCGACGCCTGCGCGCGCTGGACCTGCTCAAACCACCGGGCGTGGCCGAGTCCCTCGACTGGGCGGAAGCCCTGCTCACCCTCGGCCGCACGGAACTGGACGCGGAAACCGCGGCCACCACGCTCGGCGCCGTCCTCAAGTACCGGGAGGACGCCCAGCGCGCCCTGTCAGCCGGTGTGCTGACCGGCATGGCCGGGAGCACAATCGGGGGATGACCGGAGCCGGCGCGTCGACCGGGCTCGTGGGGTTCGCCCGCGCGCTCCGGCACGGCGGTGTGGCGTGCGGGCCGGAACGGGTGCAGGCGTTCGTCGCCGCCGTCGATCACCTCGATCTCGGTCGACGCGATCACGTCTACTGGGCGGGCCGGTTGACGTTGTGCTCCGAACCGGACGACCTGCCCCGGTACGACGCGGCGTTCGCGGCCTGGTTCGGTGGGGTGACACCGCAGAAGCCGGGCAGACGAACCAGGCAGACCAGCCACCTGGCCGCGTTGACCAACGGCGAAGCGAAGCGCAACGGGCAGGCGCCGACGCTCAAAGTCGCCGCCAGTGACGTGGAAGTGTTGCGCCGCAAGGACATCGCCACACTCAGTCCCGCCGAGAAACGGCACCTGCGGGAACTCCTGGCCGCCCTCGAACCCACACCGCCGACACGTCGAGCACTGCGCCGAACCCCCGCCCGCCGAGGCACGATCGACCCGCGCCGGACCCTCAAGAGCATGCTGGCCACCGGCGAGTTGACCCGGCCCCGCCACCGCCGCCGAACCACCCGACCGCGCAAGGTCGTGCTGCTCATCGACGTGTCCGGCTCGATGAAGCCCTACGCCGACGCCCTGCTCCGGTTCGCGCACGTCGTCGCCCGGCGCATGCCCGTCGAGGTCTGCACGCTCGGCACCCGGCTGACCCGCGTCACCCGCCAACTCCGCCACCGCGACCCCGAGCAGGCCATGGCCGCCGCCGCCCGCGCCGTGCCCGACTACGAGGGCGGCACCCGGCTCGGCGAGACGATCAAAGTCTTCCTGGACCGTTGGGGACAACGCGGCGCCGCCCGCCGAGCCGTCGTCGTCGTCTGCTCGGACGGCTGGGAACGCGGCGACACCGCCCTCCTCGCCGAACAGGCGCAACGACTCGGACGCCTCGCGCACAAGGTCATCTGGGTCAACCCGCACGCGGGCCACGACGGGTACCTGCCGGTGCAGTCCGGCATCGTCGCCGCCCTACCGCACCTGGACCGGCTGCTGGCCGGTCACAGCCTCGACACCCTGCACGCCCTGCTTGAGGAGGTCCGACTTGCGTGATGTCCTGGACGAACTGGCCCGCCGCGTCGAACGTGGAGAGACGGTCGGCGTCGGCACGGTCGTCGCCACGTTCAGCTCCGCGCCCCGCGCGCCGGGCGCGGCGATGCTGGTCGGCGCGGACGACGCCGTCGTCGGCAGCGTCTCCGGCGGCTGCGTCGAGGGCGCGGTCTACGAGTTGGCCCAGGATGTCGTCCGCACCGACCAGCCGGTCCTCCAGCGGTACGGGGTGAGCGACGACGACGCGTTCGCGGTCGGTCTGACCTGCGGCGGGATCATCGACATCTACGTGGAGTCGATCAACCAGAACGCCTTCCCCGAGCTGCCCGAAGTGCTGGAAGCGGTCCGGGCGGAAGTACCGGTCGCCATCGCCACGATCGTGGAACACCCCGAGTGGGTCGGCCGGCGGCTGATCGTCTGGCCGGACCGCGCCACCGGCGACATCCCCTCGGACCGGGCGAAGGACGCGATCACCGACGACGCGCGCGGCCTGCTCGCCACCGGTCGCAGCGGCACCCTGCACTACGGGCCGGACGGCCAGCGGCGCGGCGAGGGCATGACGGTGTTCGTGAACTCGTTCGAGCCGCCGCCCCGGCTGCTGGTGTTCGGCGCGATCGACTTCGCCGCCGCGATGGCCAAGCTCGGCGCGTTCCTCGGCTACCGCGTCACGGTGTGCGACGCGCGCCCGGTGTTCGCCACGAAGAGCCGGTTCCCCGAGGCCGACGAGGTGGTCGTGGACTGGCCGCACCGCTACCTGGCCGGGCAGGCCGACGCGGGCAAGGTGGACGAGCGCACGGTGGTCGCCGTGCTCACCCACGACCCGAAGTTCGACGTGCCGCTGCTGGAGGTCGCGCTGCGGCTCAAGCTCGGCTACGTCGGCGCGATGGGCTCCCGCCGCACCCACGACGACCGGATGCGGCGGCTCCGCGAAGCCGGGATGACCGAGAGCGAGCTGGCCAAGCTGGCGTCCCCGATCGGCCTGGACCTCGGCGCCCGCACGCCCGAGGAGACGGCGGTGTCGATCGCGGCGGAGATCATCGCGCTGCGGTGGGGCGGAGGAGGTGAACGTCTGGCCCGGACGGCCGGCTCCATCCACAAGTAGCGGTTGTCGGCCGGGGCGATCGGGAGCAGGCTCGCATGTGACCCCCATCACCACCACAGCGGGAGCGTCAATGAGGATCACCGTCACCGTCGACGGGATGGACTACGGCGACGAGGTCGAACCCCGGACACTGCTGGTCCACTACCTGCGCGAACGACTCGGCAAGACCGGCACGGTAGTGGGCTGCGACACCAGCAACTGCGGCGCGTGCACGGTCCACCTCGACGGCCACAGCGTGAAGTCGTGCGCCGTGCTCGCGGTGCAGGCCAACGGCCGCGAGGTCACCACGATCGAGGGACTGGCCCGCGACGGTCAGCTGCACCCCGTGCAGGAGGCGTTCCACCAGAACCACGCGCTCCAGTGCGGGTTCTGCACCCCCGGCATGATCATGCAGGCCATCGACCTGCTCGCGGACAACCCCGACCCCGACGAGGACCAGGTGCGGCACGGCCTGGAGGGCAACCTCTGCCGCTGCACCGGCTACCAGAACATCGTCAACGCGGTCCGTGACGCGGCGCACCGGATGAGCCCCGGCGCCGGCCCCGACGCCGAGCGGGTGGACGAGACCAAGCTGGTCGGACGCACCCCGATGCACGCCGGAGGTGGGGAATGACCGCCACCGCCGAACCCGAGGTAGGGCGAGCACGGCACCGTAAAGAAGATGCCCGGCTGATCACCGGCGCGACCCGGTGGACCGACAACATGCAGCTCACCGGGATGCTGCACATGGCGCTGCTGCGCAGCCCCGTGGCGCACGCCCGGATCACCTCGATCGACGTCACCGAGGCCGTGAAGATGCCCGGCGTGCTCATGGCCCTCACCGGCCAGGACGTGGCCGCCGAGCAGGGCAGCCTGCCGTGCGTGTGGCCGATCACCGAGGACATGCTGGCCCCGCCCGCGCCGTCGCTGGCCGTCGACCGGGTGAACTTCGCCGGTGAGGCGGTCGCGCTCGTCGTCGCCCGGAGCGCGGCCGAGGCGCACGACGCGCTGTCCGCGATCGACGTCGACTACGAGGACCTGCCGGTCGTGCTCGACATGGAGCGCGCGATCGAGGACGGCGCCGACCTCGTGCACCCCGACCTGGGCTCGAACAAGAGCGCGACCTGGGTGTTCGACTCCGCCGAGGCGGGCACCGGGTCCGATGTGGACGCCGCCATCGCCGACGCGGAGGTGCTGGTCGAGCGCACGTTCCGCCAGCAACGCCTGATCCCGGCGTTCATGGAGCCGCGCTCGGTCGTGGTCGACCCGTCACCCGATTCGGTGACCATGTGGTCGTCCACCCAGGTGCCGCACATCCTGCGCTGGATGCTGTCCGCCACGCTCGGCATCCCCGAGCAGCGGATCCGGGTCATCGCGCCGGACGTCGGCGGCGGGTTCGGCGGCAAACTCCAGGTCACGCCCGAAGAGGTGCTGACGATGCTGGTCGCGCGCCGGATCGGCAAGCCGGTGAAGTGGACCGAGACGCGCACCGAGTCGATGCTGTCCGGCCACCACGGCCGCGACCAGGTCCAACGCCTCACAATCGCGGCCCGCCGCGACGGCACCGTCACCGGCCTGAAGGTGGACCTGCTCGCCGACATGGGCGCCTACCTGCGGCTGATCGCGCCGGGTGTGCCGATCCTGGGCGCGTTCGTGTTCAACGGCATCTACAAGTTCCCGGCCTACCGCTTCACCTGCACGAACGTGTTCACCGACAAGACGCCGACCGACGCGTACCGGGGCGCGGGACGGCCCGAGGCCACGTTCGGGATCGAGCGGATGATGGACGAGCTGGCCGCCGAACTCGGCGTCGACCCGCTCGACCTGCGCCGGCGCAACTGGATCCGGCACGAGGAGTTCCCGTTCGACACCGTCACGGGCCTCACCTACGACTCCGGCGACTACGAAGCCGCCACCGACCGCGCGACCGAGCTGTTCGGGTACGACGCGTTGCGCCGGGAACAGGCCGAACGGCGGGCGAACGGCGACACGGTCCAGCTCGGCATCGGCATCTCCACGTACACGGAGATGTGCGGCTGGGCCCCGTCACGCGTGCTGGGCGCCCTGCGGTACGCGGCGGGCGGCTGGGAGACCGCGGCGATCCGGATGCTGCCCACCGGCAAGGTCGAGCTGGTCACCGGCACCTCCCCGCACGGCCAGGGCCACGAGACGGCGTGGAGCCAGATCGTCGCCGACCGGCTCGGCGTGCCGTTCGAGGACGTCGAAGTGCTGCACGGCGACACCCGGATCTCGCACCGCGGCCTGGACAGCTACGGCTCCCGGTCGGTGGCCGTCGGCGGCGTGGCCGTCGCGCTGGCCGCGGACAAGGTGCTGGCCAAGGCCCACACGGTCGCCGCGCACCTGATGGAGGTCGGCGAGGACGACGTCGAGTTCACCGCCGGCACGTTCTCCGTGCGCGGCACGTCCACCACCATGACCCTCGGCGACGTCGTGACCGCCGCGAACGCCGCCCACAACCTGCCCGACGGCATGGAACCCGGCCTGGACGCAGACGCCACGTTCGACCCGAGCAGCCTGTCCTTCCCGCACGGCACGCACCTGTGCGCGACCGAGGTGGACACCCAGACCGGTGAAGTGAAGATCCGCTCCTACGTGTGCGTGGACGACGTCGGCAAGGTGGTCAACCCGGTGATCGTGGAGGGCCAAGTGCACGGCGGCCTGGCGCAGGGCATCGCGCAGGCCCTGTACGAGGAGGCCGTGCACGACGAGAGCGGCACCCTCACCACCGCCACCTTCGCCGACTACCTGCTGCCGTCCGCGGTCGACCTGCCGCACTTCACCACCGACCGCACCGAGACACCCGCGCTGACCAACCCGCTCGGCGTGAAGGGCGTCGGCGAGGCGGGCACGATCGCGTCCACCCCCGCCGTGGTCAACGCGATCGTGGACGCCGTGCGGCACATGGGCGTCTCCGACGTGCAGATGCCGTGCACCCCGATGCGGGTGTGGAAGGCCATCCACCACCGCGGTGACGGGGTGCCGACCACCCCCGGCGCCGGTGGCGGGCTCGGTTCCGTCAACGTCGACGATCAGGCGTACCCGCGGGGAGGTGCGGAATGATCCCGGCCGCGTTCGACTACGTCGCGCCCACCACGGTGGACGAGGCGGTGCGCGCCCTGGCCGCCGGTGGCGAGGACGCCAAGGTGATGGCCGGCGGGCAGAGCCTCATCCCGGTGCTGCGGATGCGGCTGGCCGCGCCGACCCTGGTGGTCGACCTGTCCGGGCTGACCGAGCTGACCGGCGTGCACGACAACGGCGACTCGCTCCGCATCGGCGCGATGACCACGCACTACGAGGTGCAGCGCGACCCGTTGGTGCGTGAGCACGCCCGGTTGCTGTGCCTGGCCACGGACACCGTCGCCGACCCGCAGGTCCGGCACCGGGGCACGTTCGGCGGGTCGCTGGCCCACGCCGACCCGGCCGGTGACCTCCTCGCGCCCGCGTTGGCGTTGGACGCGGTGATGGTGTGCGTCGGGCCGTCCGGGACGCGGGAGGTGCCGGCGGCATCGTTCTTCCTCGACTACTTCACCACCGCGTTGGCGCCCGACGAACTGCTCACCCACGTGCGGGTGCCCAAGCTGACCGGCTGGGGCGCGCACTACGAGAAGTTCAACCGGGTCGCCCAGGCCTGGTCGATCGTGGCGGTGGCGGCCGCGTTGCGGGTCTCCGGAGGTCGGATCGCCGACGCCAGGGTCGGCCTGACGAACATGGCCGGGACGCCGGTGCGGGCGCGTGGCGTGGAGGAGGCGCTGGTGGGGCAGCCGGCTTCGGCCGAGGTGATCACCACCGCGGCGAGCCATGCCGCCGAGGGCACCGACCCGGCCAGTGACGGCAACGCCGACGCCGAGTACCGGTCGCACCTGGCCCGCGTGCTCACCGAACGGGCCGTGACCGCCGCGGTGAGCGCATGAAGCTCGAACACCGGTTCACCGTTCCCGCGCCCGTGCCGGACGTGTGGACGGCGCTGCTCGACCCGGAGAGGGTGGCGCCCTGCATGCCCGGCGCCACCCTCACCGAGGTCGAGGGGCAGCGGTTCACCGGCACGGTCAAGGTCAAACTCGGCCCCGTCACGCTGCTCTACAAGGGGACCGGCGAGTTCACGTCCGTCGACGAACGGGTGCACGCGGCCGTGCTGAAGGCCTCCGGCAAGGACACCAGGGGCAACGGCACCGCGTCCGCGACCGTGTCCGTGGCGTTGACTTCCGGTTCGGACGGCACCGAGGTGTACGTGGTCACCGACATGAACATCACCGGCCGCCCGGCCCAACTCGGCCGCGGTCTGATCAGCGAGGTCAGCGGTCGGATCATCAACGAGTTCGCCGAATGCCTGGCGACGCGGCTCACGCCGGCGGAAGCTGAGGAGGTGACATCTCCGGAGACGACCCGGCCCCGGCTGCACGCCGTGCCGGACGAGCCGATCGACCTCCTCGACACCGCCGGGGTGCCCGTGCTCAAGCGCGTGCTGCCGGTCGTGGCCGGGCTGCTGGTCCTGGTCCTGTTGGTGCGCAGGCTCCGCGGGCGGCACCGCTGAACGCGCGCGGCGGGCGGCCGGTCCTCGGGCTGGTCGCCGGCCTCAGCCTGCTCGTGGCGTGCACGGGATCGCCGGTGGTGATCACCCCGTCCCGTGCGCCGACCACCACCACAACCACGTCGTCGGCCCCCGAGCCGCCGTCGTTCACCCTGGCCGCCGGTGGGGACATCCTGATCCACCCGGCGTTGACCGAGCAGGCCGACCAGGACGGCGCGCGCAACTTCGTGCCGCTGCTGGAAGGCCTCCGCGAGGCGATCGCCGCCGACGTGTCGATCTGCCACCTGGAGACGCCGCTGTCCGCGCCCGGCGCGCCGACGTTCGGCTACCCGGCGTTCAGCGCACCACCCGAGGTCGCGTCCGCGTTGAAGGAGATCGGCTACGACAGCTGCTCCACGTCGTCCAACCACACCCTCGACCGGGGCTCACCGGCGATCAAGACCACCCTGGACGTGATGGACGCGGCCGGCTTGAAGCACACCGGCTCGTTCCGCTCGCCCGAGGAGTCCGCGACCCCGTTGCTGCTGGACGTGGGTGGGGTGAAGGTCGGGCACATCGCGTTCACCTACGGCTTCAACGGCATCCCCCTGCCGCAGCCGTGGATGGCGAACCAGCTGTCGACCGAGGGTGTGCTGACAGCCGCACGTGCGGCTAAAGCCGCCGGCGCGGAGGTCGTGGTCGCGAGCCTGCACTGGGGCAACGAGTACCAGCACGAGGCGACGCCGCAGCAGCGCGAGATGGCCCAGGCCGTCCTCGCCGACCCGGCGGTGGACCTGATCATCGGCACACACGTGCACGCCGTGCAGCCGATCGAGCAGATCAACGGCAAGTGGGTCGTCTACGGCATGGGCAACGAGGTAGCCCGCCACTCCGAGCCCCGCGGCATCACCGAGGAAGGCATCGTCACCCGCTTCAAGTTCGTGAAGGGCCCGTCCGGCTGGGCGGTGCAGGAGGCCTCCTACATCCCGACCCTGGTCGAACTGGGCCCACCGATCCGCGTAGTCGACCTGACCCGAGTCCCCGCCAACCCCCGCCGCACCGAAGCCCTGAACCGAACGGACGGCGTCGTCCGCAGCCTCGGCGCCGCCATCGCCCACCCCTGACCGATTCCTCCCGCAGCTCCCGCAGACTTATCCTGCGGACTTATCCCGCAAAGGACGCCGTCAGGCCCCTTGCCTGCCCGTCGGCTCCAACCGGGCCAAGATCTTGGCGCTGTTGGAGCCGTCCTCGGGGCTGTCGAACTGGGTCACCTTCCGCTTGCCCCACACCCCAACTGTGAACATCACGATCTACGGTTGGAGTAACCACTGGAGTGACTAGAGGACACCCCGGACCCGGTCGAGTCGGTCGAGCCAGCGGGCCGTGGTCTCGTCGTCGGCGGCGAAGTCGGCGAACCGGTCGGGCTCCGGGGCGTGAACGGGCACGGGTAGCCAGCCGTCCACGGGGCGCAGGGAGTCGGTGGTCACGTCGCCTTCCATCAGGGACAACGTGCCCAGGCCGCAGGCGAAGTCGAGTTCCGGCAACGCGCCGGCCAGTGCCAGGCCGGCGGCCATCCCGACCGACGTCTCCACCGCCGACGACACCACGCACGGCAAACCGCACGCCTCCGCCACGGCCAACGCGCGGCGCACGCCGCCCAGGGGCGCGACCTTGATCACGGCGACGTCCGCCGCGCCGGCGACCGCGACCTTCAACGGGTCCTCGGCGCGGCGGATCGACTCGTCGGCCGCGATCCGCACGTCCACGCGCCGCCGCACGGCCGCCAGTTCCTCGATCGACGGGCACGGCTGCTCGACGTACTCCAGACCGCCCGCCGCCCGTTCCAACTCGCGGATCGCCCGCACGGCCGTGTCCACGTCCCACGCCATGTTCGCGTCCACCCGAATGGCGCCGGACGGGCCCAACGCGTCACGCACCGCCGCGACCCGCTCCAAGTCGTCACCCAGCGGGGCACCCGGATCGGCGACCTTCACCTTCGCCGTGGAGCAGCCGGACTTGGCGACGATCTCGTACGCGCGCTCCGGCGACACCACCGGAACCGTGCAGTTGACCGGGATCTTCGAGCGGACGGGCGCGGGCCAGCCGTCGTGAGCGGACTCCAGCGCGCACGCCAGCCAGGGCGCGCACTCCGCGTCGGAGTAGTCCAGGAACGCGCAGAACTCACCCCACCCGGCGGGCCCTTCCACCAGCACGCCTTCGCGCACCGTGATGCCGCGGAACCGGTTGCGCATCGGGATCGAGTAGACCAGCACCGGGCCAGCCTAGAGTCGGCGCCGCCTAGAGCGGGTCCAGCGCGGCGACCCGGCGCAGCGCGCTGGCCGCCAGCTCCGGGTCCAACTCCTCCACCACGATCCGCAACGCGGCCTCGAACTGGTCCAGGCGACGGTCCAGCTCGGCCAACTCCCGGGTCGGCTCGGCGATCGCAGCGGCCAGTCCGGGCCGGTTCTCGGCGGACCGCAACGCGTCCCGCACCGCCAGGCTGTCCCGCAACGCCACCAACGCCCGCCACAACAGCCGCTCCACCTGCGCCACCCGCCGTGCCTCAAGCCCGCGAACGGCCCTGCGGACGGCATCGAAGTGCACGCACAACCGTCCCGCCCGCCGCCGTTGCACCTGGTCGGTGAACTGCTCGCAGTGCACGACGTCCCGAGCGCCGGCCGCCAACACCACGTCCCACTCGACCAACCGCACCGGCAACACCGCGACCAACGCCACCACCAGCAACGGCACGCAGGCCAGCCCGACCGCCCACCACAACGTCGGCGCGAGCACCCCCGACGCCCCTCCCAGCACGACAGCCACCGCCGCCAACGGCCGCAGCCGCTCCCGCCTGACCCGCCGCACGGCAGCCCGCCGCACAGGCCCGACATCGACCTCCGGCCGCCACATCCACCAACGCGATAAAGGCACCACCCGGTTCATGCCCACCCGATCGTCGGACCGAAGAACGCGTCCAAGCTAGCGGCGACCTCAGCGCGCCGCGAGAAACGCGCCGAACGCCGTCCGGGTGAAGGTGAGCACGGGGCTGGCGTCGCCGAGCTTCGAGTCCCGGACGCCGACCACCCTGGGGGTGGAGCCGATCTCCACGCAGCCGTTCGCCGACTCGCTGTAGGACGACTTCCGCCACTGGAACTTCATTTCGATCACAACTCCTTCATAGCCTTCTTGGCCCAGGCCGGGAAGTCTTCCGGCTTGTCGGCCCGGACCCGCAACCGGGTCAGCGCGTCCCGGTAGGCCATGACCTGGTCCGGCTCCTCGTAGTAGACGCCTTTGACGCGGCTCTCGATGTAGACGCAACCCGGGTCGTGTTCCAACTCGTTCGGGAAGGTCAACACGATGAACCCGCCGTCCACGCCAGTGTGCGCGCCTGCGGACGCGGGCAGGACCTGCATCTCGATGTTCGGGTACTCGCGCAGCTCCACCAGGCGTTCCAACTGGGCCCGGAGGATGGCGGGGCTGCCGACCTGGAGGCGCAGCGCCGCCTCCGAGATCACCGCCCACACCTGCGGCGCGTCTTCCTGGTCGAGCACTTCGCCCTGGCGGGCCATGCGCAGCTCGACCCGCTTCTCCACCTCGGTCGCGGGGAACTCGGGACGGCCACCCCGGATGATGGCGCGGGCGTAGTCGGGTGTCTGGAACAGGCCGGGAACGACGATCGCGTCCCAGCTCTCGATCTTCACCGCCGACGACTCCAAACCCAGGAACAGCTTGAAGTACTCCGGCACCGCAGTGTCGTCGAAGCCGATCCACCAGTCGCGGCCCTTCTTCGCACGCAGCCGCAGGTCGAGGAAGAACTCGGACCGCTCTGCCACGCCGTACAGCTCCAGCAGCCGCTCCAACTCCAACGGCTTGGGCAGCGACCGGCCGGTCTCCATGTGGCCGATCGCGGGCACAGAGCCCTTGATCACCGCCGCCGCTTCCTCCCGGCTGATGCGGCAATCCTCACGCAGTTTGCGCAGCTCGAAGGCGATCCAGCGCTTGAGCACGGTCGGGCTGCTGGACGAGGTCACCACAGGCATCTCCTCACTCGAATGAGCTATTTCAGAGGTAGGACACTCAAAAGTAGCGTGATACCAGCTAGGTTGAGCGGACCGATGGCCATCAGGCTATAGCTGATACGACTGAGGAAGGAGGTCCTGTGGTGTACACGAATGGTGGAATCGCGGTCGACTCGTGGGTTCGGATCGAGGAGGGGTGCTCGGTCGAGTCCGACGTGGTGGGCGACGAGGCCCAGTTCACCTTCAGCGGCCGGCGCGGTGGCGAGTTGAGCATGGTCGTCACCGAGGCCGGGCTGGAGAAGGTGGTCGAGCACTTCCAGCGAGCGCTCGACCAACTCCGGTCAGCCGAGTCCGATTCAGCCGATGTCGGGGAGCTTGGGACCGAGTAGGTCGTCCGCGTCCACGATCTTGTACGCGTAGCCCTGTTCGGCGAGGAAACGTTGGCGGTGGGCGGCGTAGTCGGTGTCCAGCGTGTCGCGCGACACCACCGAGTAGAAGTGCGCCTGTCGCCCGTCACCCTTGGGCCGCAGCAACCGGCCCAAACGCTGCGCCTCCTCCTGGCGCGACCCGAACGTGCCCGACACCTGCACCGCCACCGACGCCTCGGGCAGGTCGATGGAGAAGTTCGCCACCTTCGACACCACCAACGTCCGCAGCTCACCGCGCCGGAACTGGTCGAACAGCGCTTCGCGCTCCTTGTTCTTCGTCGAACCCTGGATGATCGGGGCGTCCAGAGCCTCGCCCAGCGACTCCAGTTGGTCCAGGTAAGCCCCGATCACCAACGTCGGCTCGTCCGGGTGCTGCTCCAGGATCGCCTTCACCACCGGCAGCTTCGTCCGTGCCGTGGAGCACAGCTTGTACCGCTCCTCCGGCTCGGCGGTCGCGTACTCCAGCCGTTCGTTGTCGGTCAACGTCACCCGCACCTCGGTGCACTCGGCCGGCGCGATCCAGCCCTGCGCCTCGATGTCCCGCCACGGGACGTCGTACCGCTTCGGCCCGATCAGCGAGAACACGTCGCCTTCCTGACCGTCCTCGCGCACCAACGTCGCCGTGAGCCCCAACCGACGCCGCGACTGCAGGTCGGCGGTCATCCGGAACACCGGCGCGGGCAGCAGGTGCACCTCGTCGTAGACGATCAGGCCCCAGTCCCGCGAGTCGAACAGCTCCAGGTGCTTGTACTCGCCCTTCGACCTGCGGGTGATCACCTGGTACGTCGCGATCGTGACCGGCCGGATCTCCTTGCGCTCACCGGAGTACTCGCCGATCTCGTCCTCGGTCAACGACGTGCGCGCCACCAGCTCGCGCTTCCACTGCCGGCCCGCGACGGTGTTCGTCACCAGGATCAACGTGGTCGCGCCCGCCTCGGCCATCGCCGCCGCGCCGACCAGCGTCTTCCCCGCACCGCACGGCAGCACCACCACGCCCGAACCGCCCGCCCAGAACGCCTGCGCGGCCATCCGCTGGTAGTCGCGCAGCTGCCACCCGTCCTCGACCAGGTCGATCGGGTGCGCCTCGCCGTCGACGTACCCGGCCAGGTCCTCCGCCGGCCACCCGATCTTGAGCAGCATCTGCTTGAGCCGGCCGCGTTCGCTCGGGTGCACGACGACGGTGTCGTCGTCGATCCGCGCGCCCATCATCGGCTTGATCTTCTTGTGCCGGAGCACCTCTTCCAGCACCGCGCGGTCCAGCGAGTTCAGCACCAGGCCGTGCACCGGGTGGTTGGCCAGCTGGAGCCGGCCGAACCGGCCCATCGTGTCGACCACGTCCACCAGCAACGGCTGCGGCACGGGGTAGCGGGAGAACCGGACCAGCGCGTCGACCACCTGCTCGGCGTCGTGGCCGGCGGCACGCGCGTTCCACAGCGCCAGCGGCGTGACCCGGTAGGTGTGGATGTGCTCGGGGGCGCGTTCGAGTTCGGCGAACGGCGCGATGGCGGTGCGCGCGTCGTCCGACAGCGGGTGCTCGACCTCCAGCAGCAGGGTCTTGTCCGACTGGACGATCAAAGGGCCGTCAGTCACTGGTACGCGCTCCTGTCGCTTGGTGTCTGTCCAGTGTGCCTACCGCACGCAAGTCCGTAGCCGAGCGTGCCGGATCGCACACCAGCGCTCACGATCCGAAGTCGAAGCTGTGCCTGGTGGCGAACCCGGTCGGAGCCGAAGACCGCGTTCTGCTTCGCGCCGGGCGAGAACGCCTGATCCACCTCGTGGGTGCGCGTGCCGCTACCTTCTGGGACTGTCACGCGCACCCGTCCAGCGAGGATGATCATGAGCAACGAGCCGAACCGCCCCGCCGAGGACGCGCCCAAGGCCACCCCGACGCCGTCCGGCGCATCGCCGGCCGAACCTGCCTCGCCCTCGCCGGCCACCCCGCCCGCTTCCGGCTCCGCCGCTGCCGACCCGGCCGCCGACCCGGACGTGCCGCCCGCTGACGCCGAGCGCATCGCCGCCCCCGGTGCCGCGGCCGGTGGCTCGGCTGCCGGTGCGACTGCCGGTGCGACTGCGGCCTTCCCTCAGGTCCCCGAGGCGCATCAAGGGTCCGAGACCACGCGGGGCAGTGGCGTGAACGTCACGAAGATCGTCATCGGCGTCCTGGTGCTCCTGCTGATCGGCATCGGCGTCGTCGGCGTGTTCTACCTCTTCAGCGGCTCCACCAACGCCGAGGCCGGCGACTGCGTCAGCCTCACCGCCGAGGCCGACAACCGGGCCGAGGTCGAAACCCTCGACTGTGACGAGGACAAGGCCTCGTACAAGGTCGGCAAGGTCCTCGAAGCGACCGAGGACACCTGCCCGGAAGAAGGCCTCTACACCGAGATCGCCCCGGCCGGCAGCGTCGGCGACGGCTTCAAGCTGTGCCTGCTGCCGAACATGGCCGAGGGCGCCTGCTACAAGCCCGACGAGGGCACCGGCTTCGTCAAGACCGACTGCACCGGCCCCGAGACCATCAAGGTCACCAAGGTCATCCAGGGCTCCACCGACACGAACGCCTGCCCGGACGCCGCCGGCATGTCCTACCCGGAACCGCCCGTCACGTACTGCCTGGCGCCCGCGGAGCTGTAAACCCCCGGCCCGGAGGTCGACCCGCGCGGGTGAACCGGCTCAACCCGGCGCGCGGCCGTGCCGATGCCCTGTTCCATGCGGAAGATCGGATGGGGTGTCGGCGCGGTCGCGGTGCTGGTGGCGGGCGCGTTCGCGTTCACGGTGCTCACCGGCGGTCCGCGCACCCCGGAGCCAGGCGCCTGCGCGAGGATCGAGGGCGAAGCCGACGCGCCGAAGTACCGGGCCATGGATTGCGGCTCCGACCAGGCCAACGTCAAGATCGCGAAGGTCGTGGACGACGCCTCGAAGTGCCCGACCGGTGGCGCGCCCTACTCGACCTACACCGGCTCGGCCACGCTCTGCCTGATCCCGAACCTCGTCGAGGGCGCCTGCTACCAGCAGGACCAGCTCGCCGGGCTGCGCAAGGTGGAGTGCACGACCGCCGACGTGGTCCGCGTGGTCAAGGCCGCCACGGGCACTGTGACCTGCGGTGACGACCGCACGGTGCGGTACCCGGAGCCCGCTGTGACGTTCTGCCTGACGCGCCCCGGCGTGCGCTGAGCCCACCGTCCGGAAACCCCTGCGCCAGGACACCGCACGGCGGTACGTTCCGCTCGCCCGATTCGAGAGGAACGCCAGGTGACCACGCCCCCCAACCAGCCGCCGCCCTATGGCCCGCCGCAGGGTTTCCCGCCACCCCAGCAGCCGGGCTGGGGACCGCCGTCGTCGCCGCAGGGGTTCCCCGCGCAGCAGCCCGGCCAACAGCCAGGTCAACCGCAGTACGACCAGCAGCAGCAGTTCGGGCAACAGCCAGGTCAACCGCAGTACGACCAGCAGTACGGGCAGCAGTACGGGCAGCAGTACGGGCAGCAGCCCGGCTACCAGCCGATGCCCGGCTACCAGGGCCAGCCGCCGCAGTACCCGCCGCCCCAGTACCCGCAGCCCGGTCAGCCGGGGCAGCCCGGACAGCCCGGCTACCCGCAGCAGTTCCCGCCCCCGCCCGCCAAGGGCACGTCACGCGGTGCGAAGGCGCTGGTCGCCGTGGTGGCGCTGGGCATCGTGGGCGTCGTGATCGCCGGCATCATCGCCAACGTCACCGGCCCGTCGGGCGCCGAGGCCGGTGAGTGCATCAAGGTCGTCTCGGCCACCGTCACCGACGCCGACGTGGAGAAGATCGACTGCTCCTCGCAGGAAGCCGCTTTCAAGGTCGCGGCCAACCTCGACAGCAGCACCGAATCCTGCCCGGACGGCGACTACGCGGAGTACTCCGACAGCGGCGGCCGGCGCAGCAACGGCTTCAAGCTGTGCCTCACGCTCAACGCCGCCGAAGGCGACTGCTTCAAGCAGGAGGGCACGATTGTCGCGGCCAAAACCACCAAGGTGACCTGCGATTCCAGTGCCACGTACAAGGTCGGCAAGGTCATCGAAGGCCGTGCGGACGAGAACGAGTGCGAGAGCGGCGACACCGTGTTCGTTTACTCACAGCCGGCGACCACGATCTGTCTGACCGAGGCGTAACGCGAGCCGTAACGCTCGGTGTAGCGGCTGTAACGCCGGCTGTAACGCGAGTCGAAACCGAGTCCTGATCGAGTTCCAACCGACGCGGAAAAGCCGAAAAAAGGGGCCTTCCCGGAATGGGAAGGCCCCTGTCGCTCTTAGTCATATGCTGACCGTGAGTCAGTTCGTGGTTCCAGGCGGCAACAATCCGCCGACGTCCAACCGCTCCGGGAGCACCTCTTCGGTGTCCATCATGTCCGCGACCCGCTGCAACCGGACCGGGTTGAGCGACAGCGGGAACGTGCCCACCGACACCAGCGCCGCGGTCTGCTGGTCGACGTCCATGTAGCCGGTCAGCGCGTTCTGCACGGACAGCTTGTCGTTCGACGCCGCCTCCTGCGCGTCCCGCAGGACCTGCCGGAACAGGGACATCGTGCGCGGGTTGTCGTCGGCGAACTTCCTGCTCGACGCGTACCCGGACATGGGGAAGTCCTTGGTCGGGCCGACCGCGGTGTCGGTGAGGATGCGGGCGCCGGCGTTGCGCTGCGCCTGGGTGATGAACGGCTCGGTCATCCACGCCGCGTCGACCTGCCCGGCCCGCAGCGCGTCGACCATCTGCTCGAACGGCAGCTCGACCGACTTGATCCGCCCCTTCTCCACACCCGCCGTCTTGAGCACGGCCTTCGTGGTCAGCGCGCCGACGTCGGCGAACGACGGCACGGCGATGCGCGGGTCGGGCCGCTTGGCGGGGCTGTCGTAGGCGTCGTCCAACGTGACCAGCGCCATCGTGTTCGCGCCCGCCTGGTACGCCTCACCCTGCAGTTGCAGCTTGGTGCCCTCGGCGTAGGTGCGGAACAGGGTGACGTGGGTCGACCAGGTCAGGTCGAGCGTGGTGTCGAGCGCCTTGATGCCCTCGTCCTCGCTGTTCAGCGGGACGAGCTGCACCTGGAGGCCGGCCTTCTCGAACAACTTGTTGTTGTAGGCGAGGCGCAGCGGTGCGACGTCCACCACTGGCAGCACACCGATGCGCAGTGTGCTGCGTTCCACGTCGGGGCGGCTGTTCCCGTCGGTGCCGGGCAGCAGTCCGCACGCCGTCAGGGTGGCGGCACAGGCGAACAACGCGGCCGCACGTCGCAGAACACGTGCTGGGGTAGGCATGGCACCTCTCGCCGGGATGACCTGAGAGCGGGGTCTATTGATCAACGAATTGTTCGACGCACTTGTCGACTCGGGGGATGGTAACCACCCAGAGGTATGAAACGACAGCCCTGCTCCGATACGGTGAGTGCTTCCGGAGTCTTCCCCAGGGCCACGGTCGCGCACTACGCTCCCCGCTTGGTGCACAGGTCGTCGCAGACCGTCGTGTCCCTGCGCGGGGTGGGGTGCCTAGCCGGCACCACCGCTCCTGTGCTGCAATTCGGCCCGATTTCGAGTCCATGCTTCGGTCCACGGGGGGAGGCCGGGGAACACTGCTGCCGGAAGAGGAAGCCCAGGGTGGCCCGTCGAGAGAGAGGCCCCAGCCAATCAGGCGTGGGGATTCCACCACGCTCCGAAAGGCCCGGAACGGGTGACGGATTGGCTGCGCTGAGTGATGGAACTGTGACCGAGTCAACGGGTAACGGGCCGACCACGGCCGGATCGAACGCGACCGTGCGGGAGAGCAAGTCCCCCACGGCCGGCTGGCGGCTGCGCAACTGGCGGCTGCCCACCAAGCTGACGGCCGTCCTGCTGATCCCCACCGTCGCCGCGGTCGCCCTCGGCGGCCTGCGGGTCAACACCGACCTCGCCGACGCGGCCGACCTGAACCGGCTGGCCAACCAGGTCCAGCTGGAGTCCGCGGTCGCCGACCTGGTGCAGCAGTTGCAGCGCGAACGGGACCTGAGCACGAGCCACGTCGCGTCCGGCAAGCAGCTCGACCGCGTGGTCCTGGACCGCCAGCTGCGCCGCGTGCAGGACACCGTGCAGGCGCTCACCAACAAGATCACCGAGCTCAGCGGCGACCTGGACGACGAGGTGGTGACCCGGTTCAGCCGGGCCCGCGACCAGCTCGACCGGCTCAACAGCCTGCGCACCGCCGTCCGCGACACGCAGTACCCGTCCGACGCCGTGATGCGCACCTACTCCGAGTCCGTGGAAGGCCTCCTGGACCTCGGTGACCAGGCCATCGCGGGCATCAACCAGCCCGAGCTGGTGCGGCTGCACCTGGCCACCAACGCGATCGCCCGCATCAAGGAGCAGGAGTCGCGCAAGCGCGGCATCATGCTCGACGTCTTCCAGACCGGCTCCTTCGGCTCCGGCCAGGAACGGCAGCTGCTGGCCGCGAACGCCGAGCTGAACGCGGCCATCAACGACTTCCGCAAGAACGCGACCGCCGACCAGGCCAAGATCTACGACGACACCGTCACGGGTCTGATCGTCGACACCGCGAACGACATGCAGGAGACGGCGCTGAACCTGGCCGCGGCCGGGCAGCCCCTCACGTCGTTGCGCGCGGAGAGGTGGGACATCGCCGCCACGCTGACGGTGAACCTCACCCGGGACGTGGAGAACCTGCTGCTGGAGCAGTTGCAGACCCGGACCGACGAGCTGACCGGTGCGGCGCGGGCCGCGGCGTTCCGCGACGGTGGCATCGTGCTGGGCGCGTTGCTGCTGGCCATCGTCATGGCGCTGTTCGTGTCGCGCTCGATCCTCAACCCGCTGCGCGTCCTGCGCCGCACCGCGCTGGAGGTGGCCGACCGCGGCCTGCCGGAGGCGGTCGGCCGGATCCTGGCGGACCCGAACCCGCACGAGGCGGCGAAGACGGCCATCGCGCCGGTGCCGATCACCACCCGCGAAGAGGTCGGCCAGGTGGCGCGGGCGTTCGACGCGGTGCACGGCGAGGCGGTGCGGCTGGCGGCCGAGCAGGCCCTGCTGCGCGACAACGTCAACTCGATGTTCGTCAACCTGTCCCGCCGCTCGCAGGCCCTGGTCGAGCGCCAGCTGAACCTGATCGACCGGCTGGAGCAGGACGAGCAGGACCCCGACCAGCTGGCCAGCCTGTTCGAGCTGGACCACCTCGCCACCCGCATGCGGCGCAACAGCGAGAACCTGCTGGTGCTGTCCGGCACGGACCTGTCCAGGCGGCTGACCCGCCCGGTCCCGGCGGCCGAGGTGCTGGGCGCCGCGGTGTCCGAGGTCGAGCAGTACGCCCGCGTGCAGGTCGGCCAGACCCCGGAGCTCACCGTCCAGGGCCGCGCGGTCAACGACCTCGTGCACCTGATCGCGGAGCTGCTGGACAACGCCACCGCGTTCTCCGACCCGGTGACGAAGGTCACCGTGCGCACCGCCCGCACCCGCAAGGGCGAGCTGGCGATCGAGATCCAGGACCGCGGCGTCGGCATGGGCGAGCCGGAGATCAACGACGCCAACCAGCGGCTGGCCGACCCGCCGGACGTGGACGTCGCGGTGTCCCGCCGGATGGGCCTGTACGTGGTCGCGCGGCTGGCCAAGCGGCACGACATCAAGGTCCGGCTGCGCGCCAACGAGGACATCGAGGGCGGCACCACCGCGCTCGTGGTCGTGCCCGAGACGCTGGTCGCGTCGCCCGGCGCGACCGGTTCCCCGATGGGCGGCGAGCAGCTCCCGGCGTTCGGTGATCAAGGCTTCGGCGACCAGGGCTTCGGCGACTCGGCGTTCGGCAACACGGCGCAGCGCGCGTCCGGTATCGCCGGCGCGTTCGGCACCGGCACCCTGTCCCGCCTGGACGACGAGTCGGGCTTCCCGAGCATGCCCCGCGGCGAGGACGAGCCGGTGTTCCCGGTGAGCTTCGTGCAGGGCCAGGGCGACCACGACCCGGCGCGCGTGCCGTCCTTCGGCGAGACGTCGACGTTCGGCGAGACGCCCGCGGAGACGTCGGGCGAGATGTCGCAGTCGTGGATGACGGCGGGCGACGAGCGTGACGTCGAACGCGAGCCCAAGGGCTCGTTCGGCGAGCCGACCCTGTTCACCGCCTACGAGGACCGCGCCGAGCCGGACGAGGACTACGGGCACGGCTTCGAGACGACCCAGTTCGCCCCGGCGCTGGACAACGGCTTCCTGATCGACCCGGAGCCCGAACCCGAGCCCGCGCGCCGCAACGGCTCGACCCCGCCCGTCTCGGCCAGGCCGCCCGACCACGAGCTGGACGCGCCGACCGAGCGGCTGCCGATCTACGAGGCGGTCCTGTCGCAGTGGTTCCAGGCCGTGGGCAGCGAGACGTCGGCGGCGACGGCCCAGGCGGTGCCGCCGGTGCCCGAACCGGAGCCGGTCGTGCGGGAGGAGCCGATCCTGCCGACCCGCAGGCCGCGGCCCGTGCCGCCGGTCGCGCCCACCACGTCCGACGACGCGTTGCCGCAGCGCGGCACGCTCGACGCGGGCGAGAACGCCCTGCCCAAGCGTGAGACGGAGGGTGGCCTGCCCCAGCGGGCCGAGGTCCCGCCTAGTCTGACCGAGGGCGGGCTGCCCAAGCGGCAGCCCGGTTTCCCCAGCAACCTGCCCAAGCGCGCCGCGGAGGTGCCCCGCGTGACCGAGCCCGAACCGGTCGCCGAACCCGAGCCGGCCGTGCCGTCCGCCGAGTCGGTGTGGGAGTCTCCCGCCGACCAGGGGTGGCAGGCAGCACAGGCCTTGCTCAGCAAGGCACCCGAGACCACGACACAGGCAGGGTTGCCCAAACGGACGCCCAAGGCTCAGCTTGTGCCGGGATCCGCCGCACCGAAGCCGCAGGCCTCGGAGCGGCAACCGCAGCGGCCCCCGCTGCCACCACGATCGGCTGACGCGATCCGTGGACGCATGTCGAGTCTTCAGCAGGGCGTCCATCGAGGGCGGCACGCGATGATCGACGCTTACGCTGGTGACATGTCGAGCCGGCAAGACGAGGAGCAGGAGTGACGACCGCAGCTCAGCCAGGCAGCTTTGGTTGGCTTATCACCGACTTCGTGCGCCGGGTTCCCGGTGTGGCACATTCCGTGGTCGTGTCGGCGGACGGGCTACTGCTCGCCGGCTCACAGGGCCTGCCCCGCGACCGCGCCGAACAGCTGTCCGCCGTGGCATCCGGGCTCGTCAGCCTCACGGCGGGCGCGGCACGGTGCTTCGAGGCGGGCACGGTCAACCAGACCGTGGTCGAGATGGAGCGGGGCTACCTGTTCCTGATGTCGATCAGCGACGGGTCGTGCCTCGCCGTGCTCGCGGCCCCGAACTGCGATATCGGCCTGGTCGCGTACGAGATGACGCTCCTGGTCGAGCGTGTGGGCCAGCAGCTCACCCCGGAGCTGCGCGCGCAGCTCCAGGGCGTGGTTCGGCGGTAGATCCTCATGAGATCGTGGGGGTGAAGGTAAATGGCTGAACGATCTGGCGCCGGCGGCCGACGCTTCGGTAGAAACTTCAACTACCAGGAGTGGGCGGTCGGTGGCTTCCAATTCGATGAGCCGGATGCCGACCCCGCGCAGGACGAGGAAGCCGAGGACGCACCCAACTCGTGGTCGGGCCGCCGGGCGGAGCGGTCGCCGGCACCACGAGTCGAAGGCACAGGGCAGGGGCAAGACGATATGTCTCAGCGTGAGGTTGACGACTCGTCGTACGACTACGACGACGTTCCCAACCGGTTCGACATCGACGGGTACGGCAGCGGGCTGTTCGGTGGACCCGGGGCCGATCTGTTCGGTGCCCACAACCTGCCCGAAAGCGTGCCGGAACAGGTGCCCTACACGACCGGTCCGCAGCCGGTCGTGCGGCGCGAGGAGAACCCGGCGGCGGAATCCGGTTCGCTGGTCCGCCCGTACACCCGGACCGGTGGCCGCACCCGGCCCGATTACGACCTCGCGATCGAGGCGCTGGTGTCCACCAGCGAACGCGGTCTCGAACGCGACGCGGCGGTGCTCCCGGAGCACCGTTCGATCTGCGGGTTGTGCACCGACACCAGGTCGGTGGCCGAAGTCGCCGCTCACCTCCGGCTCCCGCTGGGTGTGGTGCGGGTGTTGATCGGCGATATGGCGAGTATGGGTTTGGTTTTGATTCACCAGGGTGGCTTGGTCGTGGGGGACCGGCCGTCCATTGAATTCCTTGAGAGGGTGCTCAGTGGGCTTCGCAGGCTCTAGCCCCAACGCGGCCGCCGAAGGCGCCAAGAAGCCGACGACCTCCGCGAAGATCGTGGTGGCCGGTGGCTTCGGCGTGGGCAAGACTACGTTCGTCGGTTCCGTGTCGGAGATCGTTCCGCTGACCACCGAAGCGGTGATGACCGAGGCCAGTGCCGGGGTCGACGACCTCTCGGCCACGCCGAACAAGGTCACGACCACGGTGGCCATGGACTTCGGCCGGGTGTCGCTGGACCAGGACCTGATCCTGTACCTGTTCGGTACACCGGGTCAGCACAGGTTCTGGTTCATGTGGGACGACTTGGTACGGGGCGCCATCGGCGCGATCGTGCTGGTGGACACCCGCCGATTGGCCGACGCGTTCGCGTCGATCGACTTCTTCGACGACCGGCAGCTGCCGTACGTCGTGGGTGTCAACTGCTTCGACGGCCTGCTGCACCACCGCATCGAGGACGTCCGCGAAGCGCTCACGATCGACCAGTCGGTCCCGATAGTGACTTGCGACGCGCGCAACCGGCAGTCGACCAAGCAGACGTTGATCACGCTGGTCGAGCACGCCATGCGCCAATGGATGTCGGTCCGCGCGGGCTGATCGGCTCGCGGGTCGATCAGCGCGTGAGCTGACTTTTACGGGCCGAAGGGCGGTCTCCCGGTGGGGAGGCCGCCCTTCGGCGTGCCCGGACCCGGTGGGGTTCACCCGGCCGTTCAGCGGTCAGTCCACGATGACGACGGCGGAATTCCAGATCCGCCAGTTGTCGCCGTGGTGGTGGTCACAGTGGTGGTGGTGATCGTCGTCCCAGCCGCCACGGCGATCCCAGTCGTGGCCCCAATGGTGGTGGCAGTTCCAGTGGTGGCCCCAGTCCCAGTGGTGGCCCCAGTCCCAGTGGTGGCCCCAGTGGTTGTCGTCATCCCAGCCACCGCGCTTCTGCTGCTGCGCAACGGTCGCGTTGGTGTCATCGACTGAGGCCGGGGCGGCCTGCGCGCTGCCCATACCCAGCATCGCCGCCATCACCGCGCCGACACCGATCAGTGCTTCCTTGCGGATGATCGTCATGTGGGTCCTCCTTCGTCGTGGGAGGCGTCGGAATGACGCCACCGATCGACGCTAAGACGCCAGGTCGTCACCAACGGGTGGACGGCGATCCCCGACGGGGGATTACGCGCGGTCGTCCTCGACGAGGGCCGCGGAGGTGATGCGGTGCAGCGGGAAGCGGCGCACCTCGCCGTAGCTGACGTCCACGCCTTCCAGCACGCCACCGCCCACGACGTGCGGAGTGATGACGCGGCGGGCGGCGGTGCCGTGGCTGTCCACGAAGTCGACCAGGACACTGCGGCCGTCCCTGGCCGCCCGTTGCAGCAGGGCGAGCGTGGCCGACGGGCCCGCGCCCAGGTGACCCGGAACCGAGACCCGCGCACCGCCCGTGGTCGTCGCCGCCCGGTCGCCCGCCCGCACCAGGCGCACCAGCTCGCCCAACTGCTCGTCGGACGGCGTGGTCGGCTGGACCGGCCGGCGGCGGCCCTTCCCGGCGATCCGGCGGCCACTGGCCCGCAGGTCCAGCACATGCCCGTCCGGGCCCTCGGCGGCAGGCGCGAACCCGGCCGCGCGCAACCCGTCCAGCACCTCGGCCAGCGGCAACGGGCTCACCACCACGGTCGGCGCGATCTTGCGCAACGCCAGCCGCTCCGCCGCCGCGTGCGACAGCACCTCGGTGATCAGCACCGGGTCGTCACAGCGCAGGAACGACCCGGCGGCGCCACCCCGCAGCCGGCCGTGCTTGCGGGCCGCGTCGTCGATCAGGTACGTCAGCGACTGCGGCACCGGCGTGCGCGACCGGGCCCGGAACAGCTCGTGCAGGTCGGCGGCGCTCTTGCCGGCGTCGAACGCGCGCCGCACCGAGCCCTCGCGCACCCGGTAGACGGTGGCGCTGCCCGCCGACTCCACGTCCGCCACCAGCGCGATCTCGTCGGCCAGCTCCGGATCCAGCCGGCCGGGCGCGACGACCGTCAGGTCGGCCTGCACCAGCACGTGGTCGACCGGGGCCGGCAGCGCGTCGCCGAGCCGTTTCGCGGCGGCGGCCGGGCCCTCGGTGAGCAGCGTGCGGCCCTGGGCGGTGATCGCGTTGTGCGCCAGGACACCGACCTGCGTGCCCTCGTCCACGGTCCAGCGCACCAGCTCGTCGCGCAGCCGTCCGCCGCGCCTGGGCGCCCGCCAGGCCAGCACGGCGGCCAGCTCGTCCGGGTCGGTCACGGCGGTGCCCGGCGCCAGCGCGGCCAGGGCTTCGAGGATGCGCTTGCGGTCCCTGGGCGCGCCCGGCCGGTTCAGCTCCGGGGCGAGGGGGTTGAGCAGGCGGTCGCGGTCGTCGCGTTGCCCGATCAGGCCGGGCAGGCGGGGCAGGTCGAGCCACGCCTGGGCCAGCGTCGCCCACCGGTGTTCGGGCGCGGCCACCATCCAGGTGTCGGTCTGCGTGGTCGGCACCCACTCGGGCTCGACGCCCTCGGTGTCGGCGACCAGGCCCGCGTTCACCACCAGCTCGACCAGCAGCGCGGCCCGGCGTTCGTCCACGTCGAGGTCCTTGGCGAGCTTGCGCAGCTCCCGGACACCGACGCCACCCGACCGCAGCACCGCCGGCGGATCCTCCGACCAGCTCTTGAGCAGCGTCTCCACGTGCCGGGACAGCTCCAACGCCTCACCGCCACCGGTGTGGTCGACGTCCGACAGGTCGCGGCGGAACGTGGTGAGCGGCGGTTCGGTGGTCTGGATGGAACCGAGGGGCCGATCACCCCGGACTTTGAGGCCGATCTCGCGGGGCAGTTCGACGGTCAGCGCGTCACGGCGGACCAGCAGGCCACGGGCGAGCAGCTTCTGGATCGGCGTCTTGGCGTTGGCGAAGGAGACGACGTGCGCGGCGTCCTTGGTCTGCCCGACCGGCGGTCCGGCGGCGAGGGTCTGCAGGACGCGCAGTTCGTCCGGCTCCAGTGCGGTCAGATCGGCGTCGGCAAGGCGCGGCACCGAGCGGCCCAGGCCGCAGGGGAACGGGTTGACCGCGTCCCGACTGGCGGGCGGGGTGGAGATCGCGTCGTCGTCGCCCCACAGCAGCGCGCGCGAGCGAAGCGTGTCGAGGACCGGCCCGATGTCGGTCTTGCCGAACAGCTCCTGCACGGCCGCCTTGGTGACCGGGGTCAGGTCGGCGTCCAGCACGAGCAGCGCTTCGAGAGCCGTCAGCGTCAACGTGTCGAGGTCTTCACACGCCCGCGCCACAGACGCCCGCGACCCGATACGGGTGGCGAGCACCGTCGTGTCCGCCGGTGGGGGCGTCGCAAGATCCGGCCGAGCGCGCAGCAGAGCCACGAGCGCGGTGTCGTCCTGCGCCCGCAGCCACTCGGCGAGGGTGGTGCCGGACATCCCCACCACGGTATATGTCGACCACCGGGTCGGAGCTGACCAGCCCCTGAAACCTGCCCCTGCGAACGCCGGCTGCAAGCCCTGCCGTGAGCCCTTGCCGAGCGTTCGGGCCTGTGCATCCCCACGAACCTCCGCCGACGGCTGCGCGTCGAACCCGGTCACGGCCCCCTGATGCCTACCGCCGCTCGTTCCGGGGACCTGCCGCTTCCTGACCGGCGTTCCGCGGCGGGAGAGTTGTCCACAGGCGCGGCCTGACCACCGGAAACTGTCGGTCCCCTCTGGCAGGATCAAGATCAGGGGTTCCCCTGGGCGGGGACCCTTGCGCAGCCAGGGCGATCGGGCGCTCAGGGCCTCACGCGTAGGCGTCGGGCGGGGTGGTGGGGTCGGTCGGCCAGGCGTTGCGGGCGGTCAGGTGGAGGATCAGGGCGGCGATGTTCCAGGCGTCGTCCTCGCCGCGGTGGTGCCTGCCTTCCAACGGCAGGGCGGCGATCTCCAGGGCCTGCGCCATTCCCGGCCGTTTGCGGAGCCCGTGCGCCTGGGTGAACACCAGCTTGGCGTTCCAGTGCCGCTGGCCGAACGGGTACCGCACCCCGGTCGCCTGGCACTGGCGCGTGAACTGCTTGCGGTCGTAGTCGCCCCAGCTCGCCCACGGGCGCACGCCGGCCTCGTGCTCGACCGCCAACAATCTGCACGCCTCGGCGAAGTCCACGCCCGTGTCGACTTCCGCCTGCGTCAGGCCGGTCAGTTGCGTGCAGAACGGGCTGACCGTGGACCGCTGCGGCCGGACGAGGATGCGGTGGCGGCCGGTCCGCTCGCCCGCCGCCAGGTCTACCGTCGTCAGGCCGATCTCGACGATCTCGCTCACCTGACCGGGCGGCGGATCGCCCTCCCAGCACGTTGCCTCGATGTCCACCACGTTGATCAGCGCCGCCTGAGTGCTCACCGCCACAACGATAAGGATCACGTCGGTGACGTGGCTCTCCGTTTCCGCGCCGAGCACCCCCGATCGCCACCGGTGCAGATGAGGCACACTTGTCCCGACGCAGGAACCAACGAGGAGGAACCGTGGCCAAGGCCCGCCCCGAGCGCATCGACCCGCACTGGCCGGAGCCGCCGGCCGACGGTAAGTACGCGGTGTCCGAGCTGGCCAGCGACGTGCAGGGCGCTCTGTCCCCGTTCGGCAAGGTCACCTTCCCGCTCCCCGTCGAGGAGCTGGGCTACCACCACCCCGTGACCGAGATCAACCGCTAGTCCAGGACGCGCGCGGCCGTCGAGCCGCGCGCGTTCCGTATTCCCGCGCGGTCTAGTCTCGACTCCTGCTTGAGCTGTGCCGTTCTGGGAGGTTCGATGCCGGTCCCCGGCCCTGGTTACTCGATCACCGTCCGGCTGGAGGCCCCGCCATCGGCGTCGGCCGCCGGCGACCTGACCTCCGCGGTCGGGCGGGCCGGTGGCGTGATCACCGCGTTCGACGTCGTCGAGTCGCACACCGATCGCGTGATCATCGACCTCACCTGCAACGCGCTGTCGGCCAACCACGCCAAGGACATCACCGACACCCTGGAGCTGCTGCCCGGGATCGTGGTCCGCAAGGTGTCCGACCGGACGTTCCTGGTCCACCTCGGCGGCAAGATCGAGATCTCGTCCAAGGTGCCGCTGCGCAACCGCGACGACCTCTCCCGCGCCTACACGCCCGGCGTCGCCCGCGTCTGCATGGCCATCGCGGAGAACCCGGACGACGCGCGCCGGCTCACCATCAAGCGCAACACCGTCGCCGTGGTCACCGACGGCTCGGCGGTGCTCGGCCTGGGCAACATCGGCCCCGCCGCCGCGCTGCCGGTGATGGAGGGCAAGGCCGCGCTGTTCAAGAAGTTCGCCGGCGTCGACGCCTGGCCGGTGTGCCTGGACACCCAGGACACCGAGGAGATCATCCGCGCGGTCGAGCTGATCGCCCCGGTCTACGGCGGCATCAACCTGGAGGACATCGCCGCGCCCCGCTGCTTCGAGATCGAGGCGCGGCTGCGGGAGAAGCTGGACATCCCCGTCTTCCACGACGACCAGCACGGCACCGCGATCGTGGTGGTGGCCGCGCTGCGCAACGCGTTGCGCGTGGTCGGCAAGAAGATCTCCGACTCGAAGCTCGTGGTCTGCGGTGTCGGCGCGGCCGGTTCGGCGATCATCCGACTGCTGCTCAAGCAGGACCCGGGCGACATCGTCGCGGTCGACGTCGACGGCATCGTGCACCGCGACCGGCCCGGGTTGGACGACAACCTTAAGTCCATCGCGGCGTCCACCAACAAGGACAACGTCAGCGGCCGACTGCACGACGCGCTGGTCGGCGCGGACGTCTTCATCGGCGTGTCCGCGCCCAACCTGTTCGGCGCCGACCAGGTCGCCACGATGAACAGCGACGCCATCGTGTTCGCGCTGGCCAACCCGGACCCCGAGATCGACCCGATGGAGGCGCAGAAGCACGCCGCCGTCGTGGCCACCGGGCGCAGCGACTTCCCGAACCAGATCAACAACGTGCTGGCGTTCCCCGGCGTGTTCCGCGGCCTGCTCGACGCGCACGCCCGCACCATCACCGACTCGATGCTGATCGCCGCCGCCATGGCGATCGCCGACGTGGTCGACGGCGACCGCCTCAACGCGTCGTTCATCGTCCCCAGCGTCTTCGACTCCTCGGTCGCGCCGGCGGTCGCCGAAGCCGTCCGCAAGGCCGCCACTGTGTAAATTGCCGCTGCTCCGCAGACGGCGGCTCGAACGACCGACGCGACCTCGCGAGTGGGCCGGGCTTAGCATCGCTCTATGACTCAGTTCACCCACCTGGACTCCGGCGGCGCGGCCCGCATGGTCGACGTGTCCGACAAGGAGCCGACCACGCGGACCGCGATCGCCTCCGGTGTGCTGCGCACGACGGACGAGGTGGTGGCGTTGCTGGCCCGCGACGGGCTGCCGAAGGGCGACGCGCTGGCCACGGCCCGGATCGCCGGGATCATGGCGGCCAAGCGGACCTGGGAACTGGTGCCGCTGTGCCACCCGATCTCGCTGTCGGGCGTGAAGGTGGGCCTTGAGCTGGGCGAACGTGAAGTGCGCATCACCGCGACCGTCCGCACCACCGACCGCACGGGTGTGGAGATGGAGGCGTTGACGGCCGTGTCGGTGGCCGGGCTGACGCTGCACGACATGGTGAAGGCGATCGACCCGGCGGCGTCCCTGGACGCGGTGCGGGTCGAGCGCAAGGAGGGCGGCAAGACCGGCCTGTGGGTGCGCCCGTGAGGACCGCTCGGGTGATCACCGCGTCGAACCGGGCGTCCGCGGGCGTGTACGCCGACCGCGGCGGGCCGATCGTGGCGCAATGGCTGCGGGAGCGGTCCTACGACGTGCCGGACCCGGTGGTGGTGCCGGACGGTGAGCCGGTGGCCGAGGCGCTGCGGGCCGCTGTCGCGGACGGTGTCGCCGTGGTCATCACGACCGGGGGCACCGGCATCAGCCCGACCGACCGCACCCCGGAGGCGACGCGTTCGGTGCTCGACTTCGAGGTGCCGGGTGTGGCCGACGCCATCCGCATGTCAGGCTGGCCACGCGTGCCCACCGCCGTGCTGTCGCGCGGGGTGGCGGGTGTCGCGGGCCGCACGCTCGTGGTGAACCTGCCCGGCTCGACCGGCGGGGTGCGCGACGGGCTGGACGTGCTCGCGACCTTGCTGGAGCACGCCGTCGACCAGGTGTCCGGAGGTGACCACGCATGACCGAGGTCCTGCGCGCGACCGTCAGCGATCAACCGCTGTCGGTGGAGGAGCACGCCAAACTCGTGGAGCACGCGGCGGCGGGCGCGGTGGTGACGTTCGCCGGGGTGGTCCGCGACCACGACCACGGGCGTTCGGTGCGCGAACTGGAGTACGTCGGGCACCCGACGGCCGGCGCGGTGGTGGCCGAGGTGGTGGCGGACGTGGTGGGCCGGTTCGACGGCGTGCGCGCCGTCGCCGTGTCGCACCGGGTCGGGCCGCTGGCGATCGGTGACGTGGCGCTGGCCTGCGCGGTGTCCGCCGAGCACCGGGGCGAGGCGTTCGCGGTGTGCTCGGAACTCGTCGACGAGGTGAAGCGGCGGCTGCCGGTGTGGAAGCGGCAGGTCTTCACCGACGGCACCGACGAGTGGGTCAACATGCCCTGAAACGGATCGGGGACCCCGGACCGCCGAGGGGGGCGGTCCGAGGTCCCTGTCCCGTCGCACGCCGGCTCACGCCGGCGGCGGGTCACTTGGTGGCGATCTTCTGACCCGGCAGGATGAGGTCGGGGTTCGGGATGAACTCCTTGTTGAGCTCGTGCAGCTTGGCCCAACCGCCTTCGACCTTCAGCTCCTCCGCGATCTTGGACAGGCTGTCGCCCGCCTTGATCTCGTAGTCGCCGTTCGGGTTGGTCGACGGCAGCGCCAGGATCACCGGAGCGGGCGCCTGCTGGACCGGCGCGGCCTTCGGGGCCGGGGCGGCCTGGCGCGGCTGGGCGGGCGCCGGAGCAGTCCTCGCCGGGGCGGGCGCGCCGTTGAGGCCACGGGGGCCACAGGACGGCCAGGCGCCGATGCCCTGGGAGCGCAGCACGTTCTCGGCCACGCGGATCTGCTCCTCGCGGGAAGCCTGGTGGGGCATTCCGGAACCACCGTTGGCGCGCCATGTGGACGGCAGGAACTGCAAGCCGCCGTAGTAGCCGTTGCCGGTGTTGATGGCCCAGTTGCCACCACTCTCGCACGCGGCGACCGCGTCCCAGTTGACGCCGGAGCCCTGCGCGCCGGCGGTGCCGGCGGCCATGGCCATCGGCACGCCGACGATGACGCCTGCTACGGCGACCTTCGCGATGCGCCTGGCGGTGGCACTGGTGGTCGGACGGTGCTTGCCTCGGTAAGAAGCCATTTCCCTCTCTGCCACCCGCACCTGCCCAGGTGACTCGGGTTCGGGCCCGGTACGTCACCCAGCTTCGTCCCTGTCCGGCGGTTGTCTTTCGCTCGGGGGGTGTTACCGGGACGCCGGTGGACAGGTTCGGTGCGAGACGTCCCGGGTGGTGCTCTTGGTCGGTCGGGGCCAACCGAAGAGCGACGGTACGTAACCGAGCGCTTCCCGCCAAACGATCTCGCATGTGACGCACATCACTGTAACGCGGGCGGGTGACACTTCGACCCTCGCGTTTAGCCAGGTCAGGGCACCGTTATCGGTCTGTTTCCGTTCTGAGATCCACCGATATCAGTCACCGTCGGTGAGGTCTACCTCACGTGCTGAGCCTTACGTGTAGAGCAACTTCATCCCCCGGCGAAAGGCGGCAACACGTCCAGTTGCGCCCCGGCGGACACCAGCGTCGTGTCGTGGTTCCTGACCGCCACCCCGTCGAGCAGGAAGCTGCACGCCGGCAGCACCCGCGCCAACCGGTCCCCGTGCCGCGCCCGGACCGCCTCGATCGCGGACGCCACCGTGGCCGCGTCACCCGACAGCTCGAAGCTCTCGTCGGTCACCCCCGCCGCCGCACGCGCGCCCGCGAAGTACCGCACCGTCAGCCGCAACTCACCCTCCGATCGCGCTCATGGGCCGGTCCGGCTGGCTGAACCCGGCCGAGTTGATGCCGTGCCCGGCCGCCTTGGCCCACGAGTTGCCACGCCACCGCTCGGCGATCTCCTCGTCCGACGCCCCACCGCGCAGCAAGGCCCTCAAATCCGTCTCCGACTGGCTGAACAGGCAGTTCCGCACCTGGCCGTCCGCGGTGAGCCGGGTCCGGTCGCACGCCGCGCAGAACGGCCGCGTCACCGACGCGATCACGCCCACCACGGCCGGACCGCCGTCCACCAGCCACCGCTCGGCGGGCGCCCCGCCCCGCTCGCCCGGCTCGGGCGTCAGCGTGAACTCGGTGCGCAGGGAGGCCAGGATCTCCTCGGCGGTCACCATGTCGTCCCGGTTCCAGCCGTGCTGCGGGTCCAGCGGCATCTGCTCGATGAACCGCAGCTGGTAGCCGTGCTCCAGGCAGTGCCGCAGCAGCGCCACCGCCTCGTCCTCGTTCACCCCGCGCATCAGCACCGTGTTCACCTTGACCGGCGTCAACCCGGCCTCACGCGCCGCCGCCAGGCCCGCGAACACGTCCGACAGCCGGTTCCGCCGAGTCAGCTCGTAGAACCGCTTCGGATCCAGGGTGTCCAACGAGACGTTCACCCGGTCGAGGCCCGCGGCCACCAACCCGGCCGCCCGCTTCGCCAAAGTCAACCCGTTCGTGGTCATCGAGATGCGCGGTCGCGGCTCCAACGCCGCCGTCGCCGCGATCACGTCGTCCAGCCCGGGCCGCAACAGCGGCTCGCCCCCCGTGAACCGGATGTCCGTCACCCCCAGCCTGGTCACCGCGATGCCGATGAGCCTGGTCAGCTCGTCGTCACTGAGCAGGTCCGGCTTCGGCAGCCAGTCCAGGCCCTCCGCCGGCATGCAATAGGTACAGCGCAGGTTGCATCGATCGGTCAACGACACGCGCAGATCGGTGGCGATCCGGCCGAACCGGTCCACCAGCAGCGGTGAGTCCGGACGTTCGGAGACGTCGGGGTTGCCGCGCACGACGGGTAGGCCCAACTCGACAGCTGTCACCCCTACCAGGGTAATCGGCTCACACTTGTGGGTGCTCACGCAAAACACGGACGGCGGCCACCGCCCAAGTGGACGAGGATGCCAACCCCGATCCCTCGAACGCTAAATTGCTGGACATGACCAGTGAGCACGAGGTGCCCACCGACGTGCTGGAGCGGTTCAGCCTCTACGCCCGGGAGACCAGCGCGCTCACCGTCCTGTTCCACAGCCGGGTGGCCGAGCAGATGGGCCTGTCGCCGACCGACGAGAAGTGCCTGGACCTGGCGGTGCGCGCGGACGGCCCGATCACCGCCGGTCGGATCGCCGAACTGTCCGGCCTGTCCACGGGCGCGGTGACCGGCGTGATCGACCGGCTGGAGCGGGCCGGCTACGTGCGGCGGGTGCGCGACCCGCACGACCGGCGGAAGGTGTTGGTCGAGGTCACCATCGAGGACGAGGGCAAGTTCGCGCACCTGTTCGTCGGCGCCGAGGAGACGCTGCGCGAGGTGCTGTCGCGCTTCACCCCCGAGGAGCGTGACGTGCTGGAACGCTACAACCAGACCCTCATCGAAACGTTCCGCCGGCGCGTGATCGAGGCCTGAGCCGGCAGCATGTCGGCCATGGCCGCTCAGTGGAACTACCTGATGGACATGGACGGCGTGCTCGTGCACGAGGAGCACCCCATCCCGGGGGCGAGCGAGTTCGTCGCCGAGCTGACCGCGAACGCCATCCCGTTCATGGTGCTCACGAACAACTCCATCTACACCCAGCGCGACCTGCGCGCCCGCCTCGTCCGCACAGGCCTGGACGTGCCGGAGGCCGCCATCTGGACCTCCGCGCTCGCCACCGCGAAGTTCCTGGACTCCCAGCGCCCCGGCGGCTCGGCATTCGTCATCGGCGAGGCCGGCCTGACCACGGCCCTGCACGAGATCGGCTACGTACTGACCGACCGCGACCCGGACTACGTGGTCCTCGGCGAAACCCGCACCTACAGCTTCACCGCCATCACCAAGGCGATCCGCCTGGTGGAAGAGGGCGCGAAGTTCATCGCGACCAACCCCGACGCCACCGGCCCCTCCCGCGAGGGCTCCCTCCCCGCCACCGGCTCGATCGCCGCCCTGATCGAACGCGCCACCGGCCGCGCCCCTTATTACGTGGGCAAACCGAACCCGTTGATGATGAGGTCGGCGCTGCGCGCCCTGGGCGCCCACTCGGAGACCACCCTGATGATCGGCGACCGAATGGACACCGACGTGCGCTCCGGCCTGGAAGCCGGCCTGCGCACGATCCTCGTCCTCACCGGCATCTCCGCAGACTCCACCGCCGAGCTGTACCCGTACCGCCCGACGCGCGTCGTCAAGTCCATCGCGGACCTCGTAGGCAACTCCGCCAACCCGTTCCCTGTTTAATTGCCGTGTTTAATTGCCGCTCCTTCGGAGACGGCGGCTCGGTCGCCTGGGCAGTCGACCTCGCGGCGGGGGTGGCCACCAACCCCACCAACCCCCGACGGGCCCGTGGGTGGGCCGACGAGGCTCGATTTGACATGGGGCCCTTCGGTGCCCGTAAGGGCCCCATGTCAAATCGAGCCGGACGAGACCACCGGCCCTGAACCCAACCAGCCACTCACCCCACCGGGGGAGTCCCTCGTCCAGGCGGCCCAAGGCGCCGAACACCGCTCTGATCGACTTTTGCGCACCACGCCCCTACGTCGCTTATCGTCGCAACTGTGGAACGACCGCTCTTCGTGGTTGGCGACGTGCACGGGCACCTCGCCGAACTGACCCGCGCCCTGCACACCTCGGGCCTGGTCGACGCCGACGGCAACTGGTGCGGCGGTGACGCGGAGCTGTGGTTCCTCGGCGACTTCGTAGACCGCGGCCCGGACGGCATCGGCGTGATCGAGTTCGTGATGCGCCTGGCCGAGCAGAGCCTGGCCGACCAGGGTGGCGGCCGGGTGGACGCCCTCATCGGCAACCACGAGGTCCTGCTGCTGGGCATGCACCGATTCGGCGACCGGAACGTTCCGGGTGCGCCCACCCCGCGCAGCTTCGCCCGCAGCTGGCTGCTCAACGGCGGTCGGCGCAGCGACCAGGACCGCCTCACCGACGCCCACATCGAGTGGCTGACCACCCGCCCGGTGCTCACCGAGGTCGACGGCCACCTGCTGATGCACTCCGACACCCTGGCCTACCTGGAGTGGGGCGCCACGATCGACGAGGTCAACGAGGCCGTCCGGACCGTGCTCAAGGGCGACGACCTGGACCACTGGTGGGAGTGCTGGCGGAAGATGACCACCCGCTACGCCTTCCGCGGTCCCGACGGCGCGGACGTGGCGGCCGAACTGCTCGACGTGCTCGGCGGCCGCGAGGTGGTGCACGGCCACAGCGTCATCGCCGACCAACTCGGCGTGCCGCCGGAGGAGATCGACGGCCCGCTCCGGTACGCCGACGGCAAGGTGCTGGCCATCGACGCGGGCCTCTACAGCGGCGGCCCGTGCCTGGTAGTTCGACTGGCGGACGACCTGGAGTAGGCGCAGCATGGCTTGACCCACAAGGAGGGAAGCCATGCTCACTGCCACCAGAACCACGACGATCCTGCCCGTGTCCGACCCGGAGCGGGCCCGCCGTTTCTACACCGACCAGCTCGGCCTCACCCCGCTCGGCAGCACCGAGGACGGCACCCTCATGTTCGAACTCGGCAAGGGCGACGCGCTCGGCCTGATGCCCGCCGAGGAAGGCTCGCAGACCGAGCACACCGTGCTCAGCTTCGAGGTCGAAGACGTGTCCGCCGAGATCCGCGACCTCGAACAGCGCGGCGTCCGGTTCGACGACTACGACCTGCCCGACCTGAAGACGGTCAACCACATCGCCGTCATGGGCTCGGAGAAGGCCGCCTGGTTCCACGACAGCGAGGGCAACATCCTCTGCCTGCACCAGGCCGACTGACCCGCACCTCAGGGCAGCTCGACGATCTCCTTGCCCAACGGCATCAACGACACCGGCACCAACTTGAAGTTGGCCACGCCCAGCGGAATGCCGATGATCGTCACGCACAGCAGGACACCGGTGACGACGTGCCCGATGGCCAGCCAGATGCCCGCGACCACGATCCACACGATGTTGCCGAGCAAGGAAGGCGCGCCCGCGCCGGGCCGGTCCACGACCGTCCGCCCGAACGGCCACAGCGCGTAGTTCGCGATCCGGAACGACGCCAGCCCCCACGGGATGGTGATGATCAGCACGCAGCACACCACACCGGCGATCACGTACCCGACGGCCAGCCAGAAGCCGCTCAATACCAGCCAGATCAGGTTCAAGATGATCCTCACAGGCCCATCTTGCCCGATCACCCCCATTATGCTGCCGTCCCGTGCCGAACAAACTCCGCTGGGGTGTCGTGGCGACCGGCGGCATCGCCGACGTCGTCACCGGTGACCTCCGCCTGCTGCCCGACGTAGAGGTGCTCGCGGTGTCCTCGCGCGCACTGCCCAAGGCCGAGTCGTTCGCGGCCAAGCACGAGATCCCGCGTGCCTACGGCGACTACACCGACCTCCTCGCGGACCCGGACGTGGACGTCGTCTACGTCGCGACGCCGCACGCCCAGCACCACGCGGTGACCCGTGCGGCGCTGGAGGCGGGCAAGCACGTGCTGTGCGAGAAGCCCGCGACGCTCACGTTGCCGGACCTCCACGACGTGGTCGACCTGGCGCGCGAGAGCGGCCTGTTCTTCATGGAGGCCATCTGGACCCGCTTCAACCCGCTCATCGTGCGGCTGGGCGAGCTGGTCGCGGCCGGTGAGATCGGCGACGTCCGGTCCATCCACGCCGACTTCGGCTTCACCCTCGAACACGACCCGGCGCACCGGCTGTGGGCCAAGACCCTCGGCGGCGGTTCCCTGTTCGACCTGGGCATCTACCCGGTGTCGTTCGCCCACCTGCTGCTCGGCGAGCCGGCGACCGTCGCCGCGCACGGCTCCATGGTCGACGGCGTGGACGCCGAGATCGGCATGCTGCTCGGCTACCCGGACGGCGCGCACGCGCTGCTCGGGTCGTCGCTGGTCAGCCCGCTGAAGTCCGGGGCGGTCGTGTACGGCACGAAGGGCCTGGTCGAGCTGCCGGAAGCCGTCTTCAACCCGAGCCGGATCATCGTGAACGGGGTGGAGCACCGGCACGAGCAGGAGGGCGCCGGGTACGTGCCGCAGCTGCGCGAGGTGGTGAACCGGGTGCTGGCGGGCGATGTGGAGAGCCCGTCGATGCCGCACGCCGAGTCGCTGGCGATCCTGCGCACCCTCACCAGGGCCGCCGAACAAGTCGGCCTCACCTACGCCGACGTGGCGGTCTAGCGGGATGAGACGGCTCGGGAAGTGAAAGTTCGCGATCGCCGCGGTGGTCGTCGTGCTGCTCGGTGTGACGGGTGGGTGGTGTTCTCGCCGTCCTCGGCGGACATCACCCCGCCGTACGCGCCGAAGCTCTACTTCAACAAACGACGGCGAAATCGTAGAGGTCGCGGGCCGCTACCACCCGTGACCAGACCCGTCTGAAGCCGTCACCCCGCGACACCGTCAGGCCCCCGTAACAGCGCCTCCGTCACACCCACCACCGCCTCGACCCGCCGGCTGCTCGGCGTCAGCAGGTGGCTCAACGCCACCCGCACGATCGTCTCCGCGATCAGGTGCACCCTGGCGTCGGGCACCGCGGGCCAGTGCCGGCGGATGTGCTGGACGAACACCGAGGTGGCCAGCGTCAGCACCGGCCGTCCCCTGGTGGTCAGCAGCGGCAGCAGGTCCTCGGCGTTCGTCCCGCCGAGGATGGACTTGACCAGCACGTCCACCTCAGCCAGGTCGAACGCGAACCCGATGCCCAACCGCAACCCCTCCAGCGGGTCGGGCGTGTCGAGCAGTCGCGCGCGGATGCCGTCCACGAACTCGGCCGTCTTGTGCAGCGCCACGGCCTGCACGAGCCGTTCCTTGTTGCCGAACTCGTTGTAGACGGTCTGCCTGCTCACGCCCACCTTGGCGGCGACCTCGGCCATCCGCAGGCCGCGGGAGCCGTGCGCCGCCAGCAACTCCGCGGCCGCGTCGAGCAGGGCCCGGGTGAGTTCCGTCACGGCGCAAAGCTTGGCACAGCCCCTAAAGTGCGATTCGTGCCGCTGACCGTGGGATTCGACCTCGACATGACCCTGATCGACCCCCGGCCCGGCATGGCGGCGGTGATGGACGCGGTGGCGGCGGAGAGCGGCTACCCGCTCGACGGGGCGCACTTCGCGGCGAACCTGGGCCCGCCGCTGGACATGATCTACCGCGATTTCGGCGTGGCCGAGGCCGACATCCCGGACCTGATCACCCGGTTCCGCGCGCTGTACCCGGAGGTCGTCATCCCGGCCACCGTCGCCCTGCCGGGCGCGGCGCAAGCGCTTGCGGTGGTGCGTGAGCTGGGCGGGACGACGATCGTGGTCACCGGCAAGTACCGGGCCAACGCGGCGCTGCACCTGGCCGCGTTCGACTGGGAGGTCGACCACCTGTTCGGCGAGCTGTGGTCCACCGGCAAGGCGGAGGCGTTGAAGGCGCACGACGCGGCGGTGTACGTGGGCGACCACGTGGGTGACGTGCGGGGCGCGAAGGCCGCCGGGGCGGTGTCCGTCGCTGTGGTCAGCGGGCCGTGCAGCGCGGAAGAGCTGGCCGAAGAGGGCGCGGACGTGGTGCTGCCGGACCTGATCGCGTTCCCGGACTGGCTGCGGGCGAACGCGGACCGGCTCACCGCCGGGGCCGGGACCCCTTCACCACGCTGAACACGCCGAGCGCCAGACCTGCGGGCGCGAGCAGCCAACCCATGGCGAACACCCAGGCGGGGAGGCCGCGTTCGCCCGCGACGAACAGCGCGACAATGGCCACCACGCCGAGCGCGAACAACGCCACCGCCGGCGGCATCAGCTTCGAGGTCGACATGCGGCTGATCGTAGTCGCGCGATCGGAGGTGCCCCGGTGGCGGTGTTCTGGATACTCTGGAAGGACGCGCCTTGGGCACGCCCAAGGCGCGTTCGTCGTGTGATTGCTTAAGGATTGGTGAGCGCGGTGCCGACCGGCAAGGTCAAGTGGTACGACTCGGAGAAGGGCTTCGGCTTCGTCACACAGGACGGTGGCGAAGACGTATACGTGCGGAAATCCGCGCTGCCTCCGGGTGTCGAGGGCCTCAAAGCCGGTCAGCGGATCGAGTTCGGCATGGCCGAGGGCAGGCGCGGTCCACAGGCGCTCTCGGTGCGCCTGATCGACCCGGCGCCCTCGGTCGCGGAGGCCCGCCGCCGGCCGGCGGAGGAGCTGCACGGCCTGATCGAGGACATGATCAAGCTGCTGGAGATGAAGGTGCAGCCCGAGCTGCGCCGAGGCCGCTACCCGGAGCGGAAGAACACCAAGCTGATCGCCGACGTGGTCCGCGCGGTGGCGCGGGAGCTCGACCCGTAAACCAGCCGCAGATCAGCCGCGATCGTCGTCAGCTGCGATTTCAGCCGCGATCGTCCACGGACAACACCCAGGTGCCACGGGCGACGAAGTCGAACGCGCCCGTGGTGCTGGTCTCGATGCGCGCGCCGTACTGCTGGACCTCGACGCTCTCCAACTGGTCGTCGGGGTTCGGCAGCACGAGCGTGTACGCGTACTTGGGGTCGCGTGAGGTGAACAGCTTGCTGCGCAACGGCTCCTGCGGCTCGCCGCGCCCGTTGCGGTAGGTGAACTTCACCGACCACGCGGTCTCGGCCAGCTCGCCCGGCACGGAGATCTGCACCGGCCTGCCCGGACGCACCCGCAGCACGCCGACGGCGGCGGCGTCCACCTCGCAGTTCTCCGACTGGAGGTCGCAGTACTGGGACGGCTTGACGTTGATCGCCTTCCCGTCGGCGTAGAACGTCACCTCGGGGTCCACGGGGGCCGCACAACCGACCAGGACCAGCAGCAACAGGGGGAGCAGGACTCGGCGCACGGCAGCCGAGCCTACGTGGTGCCTTCCCGGGGGAGTTCACCGCCGACGGAATTCACTACCGGGGAATTCCCTGCCAGGGATTCACTACCGGGGGAAGACGGGAGCGGCCCGCAACGGCCGGTCGCCGCCCAGCCCCGGGATCAGCGTCGCCCCGCGCCGGGTCTGGATCGTCTGCGCCAACCCCACCGCGAGCAGCACCGACAGCACGGTGAACCCGACCCAGTACTCGGTCGGCAGCAGCACGCCCAGCGTCCCGCCGAACACCCAGCCGAGCTGGAGGATCGTCTCCGACCGCCCGAACGCGGACGCCCGCGACTCGTCCGGCACGTCGTCCTGGATGACTGCGTCCAGCGACACCTTGGCCAGCGAACTCGCGGTCGCGCCGACCAGGCCGACCACCGCCGCCGTCACCAGCCCCGACAGCACGGCCGCCAGCACCGTCGACGCCAGCGTCGCGATCAGGCAGCCGATGACCACCTGGTCGGGCGCGCCGAAGTGCAGCCGCGCGCCCACCGCGTTGCCGAGGAAGCTGCCGATGCCGGCCGCCGCCGCGATCACGCCCAGCAGCAGCAACTGCATGAACGCGTCACCCTCGGTCTGGGCGCGCACCACGAACGCGGCGAACAGCATCAGGAACCCGGTCAGCATCCGGATCGAACCGTTGCCCCACAGCGCCACCACGACCGTGCGCCCCAACGGCTGCCGCTTCGGCTTCGGCGTCGCCCGCAGCGACGCGGGCACCTCGCCCTCGGTGACCTCCACCCACGACGGGATGCGCAGGCAGTAGTACGCGTTGGCCAGGCACAGCACGGCCGTGCACCACAGCGCGCCGGGCGAGCCGAACAGGTTCGCGAACCCGGCCGCGACCGCGCCGAACACACCGCCCGCGACCAGGCCGAACACCGTCATCCGGGCGTTGGTCTTGGACAGCGTGATGTCCCGCGGCAGCACGCGCGGTGTGATCGCGGCCTTGAGCACCATGAACGACTTGGACAGCACCATGCTGCCCAGGGCCGCCGGGTACAGGCCCCAGTTGTCGAAGTTCAGCGCCATCACGATGGACAGGAAGATCCGCAGCACGCAGGACGCGGCCAACGCCACCCGCCTGCCGTGCTGGATGCGGTCCAGCGCCGGGCCGATGACCGGCGCGACCAGCGCGAACGGCGCCACCGTGATCAGCAGGTAGAGCGCGACCTTGCCGCGGCTCTCGCCCGCGGCGGCGGAGAAGAACAGGGTGTTGGCCAGCGCGACCGCCATCGCCGCGTCGGCCGCGTAGTTCAGCATCACCGCGTAGGTCAGCGACGACAGGCCGGACTGCTTGGCGCCGTCGGCGTGCGCGGCCTTGCGGAACGTGGCCAGCGCCTGGCTGCTGAGCTGCTTGGCCCGGAACCACATGACCCGGGTGACGGTGAGCTTCTTCGGCAGCGTCGGCACGGTCGGCTTGTCCTCGCCCGGCCGTGGCGTGAAGCGCGCGGACTCGCGGTCGTCACGCGACTGGTTCCAGGGGGTCCGGGGCGGTGGCGGTGGTGGCGGCTCACCGTGCGGCGGAGGGGGCGGCGGTGGTCCCGGTGTCGGGTACGGCCGGGTGCGCGGCTTGTACTCGTCGTCCTCCCACGGGTACCGCCGCGACTGGTCTTCCGGCCGAGGGGGTGTCACGCCCCAATCCTGCCTCACCAGGTGCGGGCTGTCCCACAGATTGCCGCTGCCACCCGGAGGCTCACCCCCCGGTGAACCTGACCCGGAACATCGTCGGCCAGTTCTTGCCGGTGACCAGGAACTCGTCGGTGCCCGGCACGGCGGCGATGCCGTTGAGCACGTCGCTCTTCGGCACGTCGGCCGGCCGGACCCCGCTCAGGTCGACGGTGTCGGTGACCTTGCCGTTGGTGGGGTCGATGCGCACCACCTTGTCGGTCTGCCAGACGTTCGCCCACACCTGGCCGCCGACGCACTCCAGCTCGTTCAGGCGGGTGACCGGCTGCCCGCCGCGGCGCACGGCCACCGTGCCGGTCTCGGCGAACGACTCCGGGTCGCGGAACGTCAGCCGGTCCGACCCGTCGCTCATCACCAGCCGGTCGCCGTCATGGCACAGCCCCCAGCCTTCACCCTCATAGGTGACGCGCCTCACTTCTTCGAGCGTGGTCCGGTCCCGCTCCATGGCCACGCCGTTCCGCCAGGTGATCTGCCAGATCCGGTCGCCGACCACCGTGATGCCCTCGCCGAACAGCGAGTCCGGCAGGTCGACGCGTCGCTCCACCTCGCCCGTCCGCGGGTTCACCCGGCGCAGTGACGACTGCCCCTCCAGGCCCGTGCCCTCGTACAGCACGCCGTCCACCAGCTCCAACCCCTGGGTGAACGCCTCGGGATCGTGGGGCACCGTGCCGAGCACTTCGACCCGCGTCGGGCCGGCCGGCGACGCCGCCGCCGCCGGTGGGTCGGGCGGGGTCGCGCAAGCCGCCGACAGGACGAAGAGCACTGCCATCAGGAGCCATCGCACGTCCGAAAGGGTGGCACGTGTGCGCGGCGCCGCGAAGCCGTGCGGCACAATCCATCCGAAAGGGTGGCACGTGTGCGCGGCGCCGCGAAGCCGTGCGGCACAATTCACCTGTGACCGCCACGCCGACCCAGCAGCCCAATCCAGCGCTCGCCGATCCCGCGGCAGTCCGGCTCGCCCGGGCCGCCGCACAAGAGGAGGCGGGCGCGGACCGCGTCGGCGACCACGTGGGCACGGTGGCCGAGGACCAGGTGTCGGCCACCCACCTGTTCGAGGCCGAGCACGCGGGCTACCGCGGCTGGAACTGGGCCGTCACCGTCGCCTTCGCGGGCGAGGGCACGCCGCTGTCGGTGAGCGAGGTCGTGCTCCTGCCCGGCGAGGACGCGCTGGTCGCGCCCGACTGGGTGCCGTGGCACGAGCGGGTCCGCGCCGGGGACCTCGGTGTCGGCGACCTGCTGCCCACCCCCGAGGACGACCCGCGCCTGGCGCCCGGGTACGTGGCCTCGGACGACCCGGCGGTCGAAGAGGTCGCCCTGGAGGTCGGCCTGGGCCGGGTGCGGGTGCTGTCCCGCGAGGGCGTGCTCGACGCCGCCCAGCGCTGGCACGGCGGTGACTTCGGGCCGCGCAGCGAGATGGCCCGCAGCGCGCCCGCCACCTGCGGAACGTGCGGGTTCTACCAGCGCATCGCCGGTTCGCTCGGCGCCGCCTTCGGGGTGTGCGCGAACGAGTACACGCCGGCGGACGGCCGCGTGGTGCACGTGGAGTACGGGTGCGGCGCGCACTCCGAGGTCGAGGTCGAGGGCGGGCCGCTGGTGCCGGTCGCCGAGGTCGTCTACGACGACGCGGTGCTGGACGTGGAGGCGAACCCGTCGGGTGACGCGTCGGCCCTGTCGGCTGACGAGAGCGGGAAGTGAGCGCGGACCCGGTGGACCCTTCCAGCGCGTCGGACGCGTCGGACCCGTTCGGCACCGAGGCGCTGCGCGAGTCGGTGCTGGCGGCGTGGCGCGGATCGCCCACGCGGTTCCGCGAGGACGCCAACGCCGAAGAGGACCTCAGGCTCGGCGGCTACCGCGACCGGCTGCTGGTGGAGCTGGCGCAGAACGCGTCCGACGCGGCCGGCGACACGCCCGGCGTGCTGCGACTGTCCCTCGTGGACGGCGAGCTGCGGGCGGCGAACACCGGCACGCCGTTGGACGCGGCCGGTGTGGCGGCGCTGGCCTCGCTGCGGGCGTCGTCGAAGGCCGCGGACACGGTCGGGCAGTTCGGTGTCGGTTTCGCGGCCGTGCTGGCGGTGAGCGACGAGCCGCGGGTGGTGTCCCGGTCCGGCTCGGTGGCGTTCTCCGCCGCCCGCACGCGGGAGGCGGTGCCGTCGCTGGCGTCCGTCCGCGGCGGTGACGTGCCGGTGCTGCGGCTGGTGTGGCCGTCGGACGAGACGGACCTGCCGGACGGGTTCGACACCGAGGTGCGGCTGCCGTTGAAGGTGGACGAGGCCGGGTTGCTGGCCGAGTTCGCCCTCCAGGTGCCGGACCTACTGCTGGCGCTGCCCGGGTTGCGGCGCGTCGAGGTCGGGTCGGACGCGTGGGAGCGGTCCGAGGCCGACGGTGTCGTGGTGCTGACCGGGCCGTCCGGCGCGCAGCGGTGGCTGGTGCGCCGGGTCGGCGGCGAACTGCCGTCGTCGCTGGTCACGGGCGTGGAGTCGCGCCCGCAGTGGTCGGTGTGCTGGGCGTGGCCGATGGACGAGCCGCTGTCCGGTGACGTCCTGCACGCGCCGACGCCGACCGACGAGAAGCTGTCCCTGCCCGCGCGGTTGATCGCGACCCTGCCGGTGGAGCCGTCCCGGCGGCGGGTGCTGGCGGGCGCGGCGGCGTCGTTCGTGCTGGAGCAGGCCGCGCTGGCGTACCCGGCGCTGGTCGCGTCGCTGCCCGCGATCGAGCGGACCTCGCTGGTGCCGCTGCCCGGGTTCCCCTTGTCCGAAGTGGACGACCGGCTGCGGACCGGGGTTCTCCAGGCGCTGCGGACGGCCCCGTGGCTGCCGCTGGCCGACGGCGAGTGGGCCGCGCCGTCCGCCGCGAAGGTGTTGGACCTCGCGTCGTTCGAGCTGGTCGAGCTGCTGGAGGACGTGATCCCCGGCCTGCTCGACTACGAGCTGACGCTGCCGCCGCACGCGAAGGCGCTGGCGGCACTGGAAGTGCCCCGGCTGGGCGTGTCCGAAGTAGTCGCGGCGCTGGCCGGTGTCGGCGGCGACCCGTCGTGGTGGCACCAGGTGTACGACGCCCTGTCGCCCGTCGCGGACGTCGACTCGACCGCGCGCGAGGAGATGGGCAGCCTGCCCGTGCCGCTGGTGGACGGGCGGCTGGTGAGCAGCCCGCGCGGGGTGCTCGTGGGCACCGACTCGGAGCTGTTCTCGGTGTCCGGTCTGCGGATCGCGCACCCGGAGGCGGCGCACCCGCTGCTGCTGCGCCTCGGCGCGACCGAAGCCGGTCCGGCCGAACTGCTGGACTCCGACGCGGTGCGCGAGGCCGTGCACCGCAGCCTGGACGACCCCGCGCTGGACGGGCCGGAGCTGGTGCGGACCGTGCTGCGGCTGGTGTCGCGGGCCGGTGGTCGGCCCTGGCTGGCGGAGCTGGCGTTGCCGTCGGCGGACGGCGAGTGGCGGCGCGCGGACGAACTCGTGCTGCCGGACTCGGCGCTGCTGTCGGTGCTGGAGTCGGACGCGCCGTTCGGGGTGCTGGACGCGTCGGTGGCCGAGGAGTGGCCGCGTTCGGTGCTGACCGACGTCGGCGTGATCGACGGGTTCACCGTGGTCGAGGACGACTCGCCGACCGAGCCCGACCACGACCTGGCCGACGAGGGCTACTGGTGGGACGCGTTCGACGTGCCGCCGACGCGGGTGCTCGGCATCCGTGACCTGGACCTGGTGGCGCGGGACAAGTGGCCGCAGGCGCTGGCGATGATGGCAGCCGACCCCGTGGTGTGGCGCGCGGTGGCCGAGCCGGACGGCTACACGGGCTGGTGGCTGGCCCGGTACGCGACCATCGACGGCGTGCCGCTCGGGTCGTGGCGGCTGCCCGACGCCGACGGGCTGGAAGGCCTGTACGACGTGGTGCCGCCGATCGACCTGCCGCCGCACGTGCTGGCCGCTGCCGGTGTGCGCACGTCGTTGAGCGTGGTGGACGAGGACGACGTCACCGACCTGCTGGCCCGCTTGGGTGACCCGGCGCGCAAGCTGTCCGACGCCCTGGTGCTGCGCGTGCACGCGTTGCTGGCCGAGGTGGCGGACTCGGTGAGCGTCGAACCACCGGACCGCGTCCGGGTGCTGACCGGTGCCGCCGAGTCGGCGGACGACGTCCTGGTGCTGGACCTGCCCTGGCTGCTCGGCGTGCTGCCGCCCGCCCAGGTGCTGGCCGCGTCGGGCAACGCGTCCGACCTGGCCGAACTCCTCGCCCTGCCGCTCGCCTCCGAGGAGGTGTCCGGCACGGTGGTCGGCGAGGGCGACGAGGTGGTGTGGTCGGAGCTGGGCGCGGTGCGGCTGGCGTGCGACCTGCTCGGCGTGGACCTGCCGGACGGTTCGCTGATCGTGCACGACGACCTGGTCGTAGCGGCCGAGGACGCCGAGCACTCGGTGTCGTGGTGGGTGGAGGGGTCGGTCATGCACGCCGCCGACACCCCCGAAGGGCTGGCGCGCGCTCTGGCCTGGACAACGGGACGCTGGGCCGACCGGCACACGTTCGCCGCCTTGATCGCCGACCCGACTCCTTCGGTACTATTGGGCTGACCTGCTGGATCACGCCGAACCCGCGCCGCCAAGATCACCCGAACGCGCGAACCGGCCAAATCCGGGGATGAATGGAAACCCCGGATTTGTTGCCGGAAAAATGAAGGCGCGGCGCCCCGGCCCTCACCCTCAGCCGAGGGTCGGCCCGTGTTGGGCGGTCACACAGCCCGCGTTGGGCGGCGGTGGACGGTAGTGGGCGGTCACGCAATCCAGCCTGCGCTGGGGTGCCAGCCTGCGCTGGGGTGCCAGCCTGCTGCGGTGGGTGGTCGGTTCAGCTCGCGCGGTGGGGGTCAGTCCAGCCCGCGTTGGGCGGTGCGGCTGCCTCGGCGTGCGGCGGAGCGTTGCCACTTGAAGACGCCGTAGCCGATGATCCCCAGCAGGCTGCCGGACAGGCACGTCCACACCAGGATCGTGTCGAGACCGAACAGCAGTACGACGACGAACGCCACGAACCACAGGCCCGTGCCCACCACGATCGCGGGCACGGGGTCGGCCAGCTTCGGCGGTAGGGGCGGCGGGGCTGGGGGCGGGGCGGGGAGGGTCGTTCCGTCCTGTTCGGCCACGTCGGGCAGGCTACCTGCCCGAAACACGGGTGGGGCACGCTCTGCCTGCTCGCCACACCGATCAAGGAGATGAGATGGCCGCCGCCGAGACACCCGCCGCCGGGGCATCCCCCGCCGAGACATCGCCCGCGGGTCCTGCCCGTTCCAAGTTGGACGGCTTCTTCAAGATCTCCGAACGCGGCTCCTCGGTCGGCCGCGAGTTGCGCGGTGGCCTGGTCACGTTCGTGACCATGGCCTACATCGTGGTGCTGAACCCGTTGATCCTGGGCAGCTTCGCGGCCGACGACCCCGGCGCGAAGGTCGACGTGCTCGGCAACATCCTCACCATCCCGCAGGTGGCGGCGGTGACGGCGTTGGTCGCGGGGGTCATGACGATCCTGTTCGGACTCGTGGCCAACTACCCGTTCGCGCTGGCCACCGGCCTGGGCATCAACTCGTTCGTGGCGGTCACGATCGTGCCGCAGATGTCGTGGCCCGAGGCGATGGGCCTGGTCGTGGTCAACGGGCTGGTGGTGCTGCTGCTGGTCGTCACGGGCGTCCGCACGGCCGTGTTCAACGCGGTGCCGGCGGAGCTGAAGGCGGCCATCGCGGTCGGCATCGGCCTGTTCATCTGCTTCATCGGGCTGGTCGACGCCGGGTTCGTGCGGCGGCTGCCGGACGCGGCGGGCACGACCGTGCCGGTCGGACTGGGCATCAACGGGTCGATCGCGTCGTGGCCGACGCTGGTGTTCGTGGTCGGCCTGGTCGTCACCGGCATCCTGGTCGCCCGCAAGGTCAAGGGCGCGATCCTGATCGGCGTGCTCTCGGCCACCGTGCTGTCCATCGTGATCGAGGCGATCGTCAAGGCCGGTCCGTCCCGGGGCGTCGACCCGAAGGGCTGGAACCTCGGCTACCCCGCGCTGCCGGAGCAGGTGTTCGGGCTGCCCGACCTCTCCCTGCTCGGTGACGTCTCGTTCGGCGCGTGGACCAGGGTGCCCGCGCTGACCGCCGCGCTGCTGGTGTTCACACTGGTGCTCACGGACTTCTTCGACACCGTCGGCACGATGACCGGCCTGGGCAAGGAAGCCGGGCTCATCGGCAAGGACGGCCAGCTGCCGGGCGTGTCGAAGGCGCTGTTCGTGGACGGTGTCGGCGCGGTCGCGGGCGGGGCGGCGTCCTCGTCGTCCAACACCGTCTACATCGAATCGGCGTCCGGTATCGCGGAGGGCGCGCGGACCGGGTTGGCGAACATCGTCACCGGCCTGCTGTTCATCGGCGCCATGTTCCTCACCCCGCTGTACGCGGTGGTGCCGATCGAGGCGGCGGCGCCCGCGCTGGTCATCGTCGGCGCGCTGATGATCATGCAGATCAAGGAGATCGACTTCACCGACTTCTCCATCGGCCTGCCCGCGTTCCTCACCATCGTGGTCATGCCGTTCACCTACTCCATCGCGAACGGCATCGGCGCGGGTTTCGTCAGCTACGTCATCCTGCGCGCGCTCACCGGGCGGGCGCGCAGCGTGCACCCGCTCATGTGGATCGTGGCGGCGGCGTTCGTCGTCTACTTCGCGATGGGCCCCATCCAGGCCGCTCTCACGGGCTGAGCGGGCTGTTCTCACGGACTGGTTGACCAAGTTCACACGATGGGCGCAGAGATCGTGAGGTATGCTAACTACGTGGCGGAGACCGAGTCGGAAGCGGGACTGGCGAGCCGGTTGCGGCTGGCCGTGGTCCGGCTGAACCGTCGGCTCCGCGCGCAGCGGGTGAACTCCGCGATCTCGCTCACCCAGGTGTCCGCACTGTCGACGTTGCACAAGTGCGGGCCCCTGACGCCGGGCGAGCTGGCCGCCAAGGAAGGCGTCCAGCCACCGTCCATGACCAGGGTGATCGCCGCCCTGGAGGAGTACGGGTTCGCCACGCGCCGCCCTCACCCCACCGACGGCCGGCAGGCCATCGTGGAGCTGAGCGAGGCGGGGCTGAGCTACATCAACGAAGAGGTGTCCGCCCGGGAAGCCTGGCTGGACAAGCGGTTGGCCGAGCTGACACCGGAGGAACGGGGCGCGCTGTCGCGCGCCGCCGAGATAATCGACAGGATGGCGGGGCAGTAACGACGTGCCGGCGTACGCGGGTGGGGCAGAGACCGATCAACTCGATCGCAACACAGCCGCACCCCCGCCCCGCCGGCGCATGTTCGGTTCACTCCGGGTCCGCAACTACCGCCTCTACGCCTCCGGCCAGGTCGTTTCCCTGGTCGGGCTGTGGATGCAGCGCGTCGCCCAGGACTGGCTGGTCCTGGAGCTGTCGAACGGCTCGCCGATCGCCCTCGGCATCGCCGCCGCGTTGCAGTTCGCGCCGACGTTGTTCCTGTCGCTCTGGGCCGGTGTGCTCGCCGACCGGATGGACAAGCGCAAGCTGCTGCTCGTGCTGGAGACCGGGCTCGGGCTCTGCGCGCTGACCCTCGGCCTGCTCGACGTCACCGGCGTGGTGCAGCTGTGGCACGTCTACCTGCTGTGCCTGCTGCTCGGCGCGGTGTCGGCGGTGGAGACGCCGGTGCGGCAGAGCTTCGTGGTCGAGATGGTCGGCCGCGACCAGCTCACCAACGCGGTCGCGTTGAACTCGATGACGTTCAACCTGGCCCGGATGGTCGGCCCGGCCGTCGCCGGTGGCCTGATCATCTTCGTCGGCACCGGCTGGGTGTTCCTGCTCAACGCGGTCAGCTTCATCGGCGTGATCACGGGCCTGCTGCTGATGCGGGCCGGTGAACTGCACCGCGGCGATCCCGTGCCGCGGGAGAAGGGGCAGCTGCGGGAAGGGCTGCGGTACGTGCGCAAGCGCCCGGACCTGGTGATCCTGCTGTCCCTGGTGTTCTTCATCAGCACGTTCGGGCTGAACTTCTACGTCACGCTGGCCGTGCTGGCGCGCAACACGTTCGGCGGCGACGCCTCCGCCTACGGCCTGCTGTCCACGTTGCTGGCGGTCGGCACGCTGGCCGGCGCGACGTTGGCCGCCCGGCGCAGCGCCCGCGGCAAGCCCCGGCTGAAGCTGCTGATCGTGGGTGCGCTGGCGTTCGGCGCGCTGGAGATCGTGGCCGGTCTGATGCCCACGATGTGGCTGTCGGGGCTGGCGCTGATCCCCGTCGGCATCGCGATGATGACGTTCACGACGACCGCCAACGCGACCGTGCAGCTGGCCGTGTCGCCCGCCATGCGCGGCCGGGTGATGGGCCTGTACATGCTGGTCTTCCTGGGCGGCAACCCGCTGGGCGGGCCCGTGATGGGCTGGCTCGCGGAGCACTTCACCGCACGCGCGCCGATGGTCGTCGGTGGTGTGGTGTCGATCGTGGCGGCCGTGGTCGGCGGGCTGGTGCTGGCCCGGCGCGGCGGGATCACGCTGACCGGCTACCGCCTGCGCCGCCGCGCTCGCGTCACACGATGATCGCCCGCGTCCCACAATGACCGAGTGGTCATCGCAACGGACTGGGTCCGGCTGCTCGTCGTCTGTCTGATCTTCACCGCCGTCGCGGGCGCGGTGGTCTGGTGGGCCGGGTTGGCGTCACCCCGACCGGTGGTCCGGGCGGCCTTGCGGGCCGGCGCGCAGTTGGCGGCGGTGTCGGCGGTCATCACGGGGGTGCTGGCGTCACTACCGCTGACGGCGGCGTTCCTGGTGTTGATGGCGGGCGTGGCCACCGGTACGTCCGCCGCGCGCACGAAGACCGGCATGCGGGGGACCTGGGTCGCCGCTGCCATTCTCGCCGGGACGGTGCCGGCCATCGCGGGGCTGGTGATCAGCGGTCTGGTGCCGTTGCGGGGCATCGCGCTGGTGCCGGTCGGCGGCATCCTCATCGGCGGTGCGATGACGGCGACGACGTTGTCCGTCCGACGTGCCCTCGACACGCTGCGGGACCGGCACGGCGAGTACGAGGCCGCGCTGGCGCTCGGGTTCACCGAGCCGGTCGCCGTGCGGGAGCTGGTGCGCCGGCCCGCCGCCGAAGCCCTGATCCCGGCGCTGGACCAGACCCGGACGGTCGGCCTGGTCACGTTGCCCGGCGCGTTCGTCGGGATGCTCCTCGGCGGCGCGCCGGTGTGGCAGGCGGGCGCGTTGCAGCTCGTCGTGCTGCTGGGGCTGTTGGCGGTCGAGGCCACGGCGATCGCGGTGGTGGTCGAACTCGTCGCGCGCGGACTCGTGAGACGGGCTGGTGCGGTGGGCGAAGTTAGGCTAACCTAACCCTCGTTGCTTCGTGGTGGGAGCGGCAGTCAGTTCGGGAACAGACGAGGCCCCGCCTCCCGGTCGTACCGCCGGGTGGCGGGGCCTCGTCGTATCGGCGGTGGCGCTTGTCGGAGCACCCGCCGAGCTCTTGCCAGGGCAGTTGAAGGCCGTTGCGGCCGGCGCGCGCCGCCTCGAAACGGGCGTTCACGTCATCCCAGTTCACCACGTCCCACAGCGCGGAGACGTAGTACTTGCAATAGGTGCTCGGTGGAACGGGGTGGCCCGAAAACTGAGGTGCCCGCAGCGGGCGTTCCTGTCACGATCGGGGGGTGTTGACAGCCAGGAACGTCACGCTGTCGTTCGGTCCGCGGATCGTGCTCTCGGAGGTGGATCTCGATGTTCCCGCAGGTGAACGGGTAGGCCTGATCGCGCCGAACGGGGTCGGCAAGTCCACCCTGCTGCGCGTGCTGGCCGGTGAGCTGGCGCCGGAATCGGGCACCGTCACCGTTCGCGGGGTGGTCGCGCACCTGACCCAGGAGACCGACATCCGGCCCGGCGAGTCGCTGCGGGACCACCTGGCCCGCCGCACCGGCGTGGCGTCGGCGGTGCGGGAGTTCGAGGCCGCCACGGAGGCGTTGGCTTCGGGCGCGCCGGGGGCCGAGGACTCGTACGCGCGGGCGTTCGACGTGTGGACCGCGTCCGGTGCCGCCGACTTCGCCGAACGCGCCGACGAGGTGTGCGAACGGCTCGGGCTGACCGCGACACTGCTCGACGAGCGGGGCTCGTCGGAGCTGTCCGGCGGGCAGGCGGCTCGGCTGCGACTGGCCGCCGTGCTGCTGACCACGGCCGACGTGTTGCTGTTGGACGAGCCGACCAACGACCTCGACCTGGCCGGCCTGGAACTGCTGGAAACGCACGTGCTGCGCAGCCCGGCCGGCATGGTCCTGGTCAGCCACGACCGCGAGTTCCTGGCCCGCACCACGACCGCGATCGCCGAACTGGACGAGTTCAGCCACGGCGTCACCGTGTTCGGCGGCGGGTGGGACGCGTACGTGCAGGAGCAGGCTCACGCCCAGCGGCGGGCGCGGGAGGAGTACGAGGCGTACGCGTCTCGGCGCGACGCGTTGACGCAGCGTGCCCGGCAGACCCGGGAGTGGTCTCGTGCGGGCGTTCGGCGCAATGCCAAGTCCGACGAGAGCGACAAGTTCATCAAGTTCTTCCGCAAGGAAGGCGCGGAGAACCTGGGCGCTCGGGCGTCCACTGTGGATCGTGCGCTGGAACGGCTGGAGGAGGTCGAGGAGCCGCGCTCGCCGTGGGAGCTGCGGTTGACGTTGCCGAGCGCGGGTCCGGGGAGCCGAGTCGCGTTCACGCTTCGTGGTGCCACCGTCAGTCGCGGTGACGTGACGCTCGGTCCGATCGACCTGACCATCGGCGCGGGGGAGCGGTGGCGGATCACCGGGCCCAACGGGTCGGGCAAGTCGACGCTGCTGGGCGCGTTGCTGGGCCGGCTGCCGCTCGACTCGGGCGAGCGCAGTCAGGGGCCGGCCGTGGTGGTGGGCGAGGTCGACCAGGTGCGTGCGTCCTTCGCCACGTCTTCGCCCGTGCTGGAGGTGGTCACGGCCTCGACCGGGCTGCCGGACGTGGAAGCCCGGACCCTCCTGGCGAAGTTCCGGGTGGGTGCGGACGCGGTGCTGCGGCCGGCCCGTTCGCTGTCGCCGGGGGAGCGGACCAGGGCCGGGCTGGCGGTGCTGCAGGCCAGGGGGACCACGTGCCTGGTGTTGGACGAGCCGACCAACCACCTCGACGTGGCGGCGATCGAACAACTCGAACAGGCGTTGGAGAGTTATGAGGGAACGCTACTGCTGGTGACCCACGACCGGAGGCTCGCGTCGGCGGTGGGGGTTGACCGCACCTTGGACGTCCGGAGCCTGGCAAGATAGGTGCATGGGCACTGAGGAGGACTGGCCGGTCGAGCAGACGTGGTCACTGCGCAACACGCACTGGCACGCCTACGTGGAGCACACGTCACTCGACCACGCCTCCCCGCGCCAGGAGCGCTTGGAGCGCACGCCGGAAGAGGTCCTGACCACGCCGACCGAGGTCGCCGCGTGGCTGGAGGTCAACCTGCGGAGTGCGACGAAGCCGGAGGAGGCGGGGAAGAAGCGCACGAAGGACGAACGCGACTTCTCCGATTCCAACCGTGTGCACACGTCACTGGCGTCGGCGGGCGAGAGCATCTACACAGGCGTGAAGGGCATGCTGACCCTCGCGGTGGAAGCAGTGACCCCCGACGAGTGCCGCAGCTCCCACGACGGCGCGGACGTAGCCCCCCTGAAATCCGGCCGCCGCCGCTGACCTGGGCGTAAGGGCGTGAATCGCTGCGCCAAGATCACCCGGACGAGCGAACAAAGCGTCAATGGGCAACTTTCAGCACACCATTGACGTTGCCGGTAGAGAAGGAGGCGCGGCGCCCCGCCCCCGGTAGCACCCGAGGCGCCAACACCCGAGGCGGTAACACCAAGGCCCACCGCACCCAGGCCCCATCGCACCACCGCACCAAGGCCCCACCGCACCCGGACGGGACCAGGCACCGAACCCGCACAGGACCCGGACGGGACCCGCAGACCCGGACGGGACCCAGGCACCGGACCCAGGTCGAGCGAGGCTGGCGGTCATCCCGGTTCGTGCTGGGCGAGAACTTGGCGGAGCAGGCGGGTCAGGGTCTGCCGGTCCTCGGCGGACAGCGGTTTGAGTAGATCGTCCTGCACCTGGTCGAGCAGTCCGTCCATGCGCCGTAGCTGCTGGACACCGCTCCTGGTGAGGGTCACCTTGTTGCGCCGTCCGTGGTCCGGGTCCGGCGTCCGGTCGACGAAGCCCTGGTCGACCAGTTCGTTGACGGCCGCCACGACGTCGCTGCGGTCGATGCGGCACCGGCGGCTGAGCTGGGCCTGGCTCGCGGGCCCGAACTCGTGCAGTGCGGCCAGGATGCGGTAGTGGTACCCGCGCGCCCCCGCGGCGGTGAAACCGTCGGACACCAGCCGGCGGGCGTGCACGGCGAGCTGGGTGATCAGCCAGCTCGGCTTCACCGTCAGGCGCTCGGGGATCTCGTCCATGCTCGGCCACTCTATCGGTGTTGGCCAGACCAACACTCTGCCGGTAGTGTTGGTCTCACCAATGTTGGAATCGCCAATGTTGGAGTGACCATCGAAGGGGGCGTCGTGTCCACTGCCACCCAGACTGCCGACCGCGTCGAGATCGCCGAACTGTTCGCCCGCCTGGCCAACATGCTGGACGAAGGCCGCCACGACGACGCCCACAGCGTCTACCACGCCGACGTCGTGGTGCGTTCGCCGCGCGGCGGTGAGCTGCACGGTCTCGACGAGGTGACCGCCTACCTGAAGCGGAGCCAGGTTGAGGGGGAGCACACCCAGCACGTGCACGGTGACGTGCTGGTGCATGGTGACGGCGATCGTGCGAAGGCCACGGCGAACCAGCTCACGTACTTCTACCGCGTCGGCGAAGCACCTCACCGGACAAGCGGTCTGCGAGTGGCCTGTACCGCCGTGCGGACTCCCGAGGGCTGGCGATTCAGCGAAATGCACATCACGCTCGTCTGGATGCACGAGAAGTGACGCGGTCGGTCAGGCCCGGACCTCAGCCCGACCGGGCGGCAGGCTGACGCGACTCCCCTCGCCTGACGGCGGACCTGCCGGAAGGCGTCGGCCGACACGCACGGCGCGGCCGGGCCGGTTTGCCGCAGCCCTGCGGCAGGGCCGGTGCGGGCGTGTCTACAGGGCTACGGGCCAGGTGTGCACGGGCTCGCCCGCGTGTGACAGTTCGACGTAGCGCTTGAGCATGGCGCTGAGCGCGGTGTCCCGGTCGGCGCCTCGCTCCTCCAGCAGTGACACCGTCTCGCGCTGCCACTGCGACCCCGTGCGTCGCGCCAGGCACCGTGCCTCGATCACGCCGAGGTAGCGTTCGCGGGCCTCGTCGGACACGCCGCACGCGCGCAGGCCGTCGTGGGCGAGGGGTAGCAGGCGGCGGAGGACCAGTTCGTCCGGTGGGACCCAGCCGATGCCTGGCCAGTACAGCTGCGCGCCCATGCCGTGTCGGGACCCGGCGTAGAGGTTCTCCTCGGCCGCGTGGAATGACATCTGGGTCCACAAAGGACGTTCGAGGGTGGTCAGGGCGCGTTGGGCGCCGTAGAAGAACGCCGCGTTGGCCATCGTGTCCAACACCGTGGGGCCGGCCGGTAGGACCCGGTTTTCGACGCGGAGGTGCGGCACGCCGTCCACCACGTCGTAGACCGGGCGGTTCCAGCGCCAGACGGTGCCGTTGTGCAAGCGCAGCTCGGTCAACGACGGCGTGCCGCCCGAACCCAGCACGTCCAACGGGTCCTCGTCACCCGTCTCCGGCAGCAACGCCGGGAAATACCGCACGTTCTCCTCGAACAAGTCGAAGATCGACGTGATCCACCGCTCGCCGAACCACACCCGCGGCCGCACGCCCTGGTTCTTCAGTTCCTGCGTGCGCGTGTCCGTGGCCTGCAGGAACAGCGGTATCCGGGTCTCGTGCCACAGCGCCCGCCCGAGCAGGAACGGCGAGTTCGCCGCGATCGCCACCTGCACCCCGGCCAACGCCTGCGCCGCGTTCCAGTGCGCCGCGAAATCGTCCGGCGCGACCTGCAAGTGCAGTTGCACCGACGTGCAAGCCGCCTCCGGCATGATCGACTCGGCATAGCTGGACAGCTTCTCGCCCGCCTGCCCCGGCAGCGGCGAGCCCTCCATCGACAGCACGACCTCCTCGCCGCGGGCCGCCAGGATCTGGTCGTTCAACGTCGTGTACCGCGCCTGGGTCGACAGCCACCGCCGGTCGAAGTGCTCGTGCCGCAACGTCGGCAGCACCCCGATCATCACGATCGACGTCCCGGCGTCGTGCGCCTTGCAGTCGGCCGACGCCAGCGTGGAGACCAGCTCCCGCTCCAGCTCCAGCGTCTCGTTCCCGGCCAGCTCGCGCGGCGGGACGTTGACCTCCAGGTTGTGCTGCCCCAGTTCCAGCGTGAACGACGGGTCGTCGATCTTCTCCAGCACCTCGGAGTTGGCCATCGCGGGCCGGCACGCCCCGTCGACCAGGTTCAGCTCGATCTCCAGCCCCATCTGCTGGCGCGGGAAGGAAAAGCTCTCCTCCACCAGCATGGTCCCCAGCGCGTCCATGCACCGCTGCATGCGCTCGCGGTAGCGCTGGCGGTCCTCTCTGGTGAACGTCCGACTGGACACATCCGTACCCATGCCGCCTCCCAAGTCGGTAGGGCTGCTCCGGCGGGGCTTCAGCGGAGGCCAACCGTGACACAGCAACCACCTGCCCGCCAACGCCCAAATCGGTGCTCTCTGTCACATGCCAGTAACAATAAGCAAGAACTTGCTGGTTGTGGGCCCGTGTTTGCGCAGCCGACGTCTGCGAGCGTTGTTCACATAAACGAAGGTGGGACACTGCTGCCGTGATCGAGATCGACGACCCGGCGGACCCCCGGCTGGACGACTTCCGGGACCTGTCGACGGCCGACCGCCGCCCGGACCGCCCCGGCGGCCGTGGCCTGGTGATCGCCGAGGGCGTGGTGGTCGTCGAACGCCTCCTCCAGTCGCCCTACCCGGTCCGTGCGCTGCTCGGCGTGCGCCGCCGCGTGGAGGCGCTGGGTGAACTCCCGGCGCCCGCGTACGTCACGTCCGCCGACGTCATGGCGGAGGTGGTCGGCTTCCACCTCAACCGGGGCGTGCTCGCCGCCGCCGACCGCGCACCGCAACCCGATCCGGCCGACCTCATCGCGTCGTCACGCCGCCTCGCCGTGCTCGAAGGCGTCGGCGACCACGAGAACCTCGGCTCGCTGTTCCGCAACGCCGCCGCGCTCGGCATCGACGGCGTGCTGCTCGGCCCGGGGTGCAGCGACCCGTTGTACCGGCGCAGCGTCCGCGTCTCGATGGGGCACGTGCTGCGCGTGCCGTTCGCCTCGATGCCGAACCTCACCGAAGGCTTCGAGACCCTGCGGCACAACGGTTTCACCGTCGCCGCGCTCACGCCCCGTGCCGACTCGAAGAACCTGGCCGACGCCGGTCTGCGTGGCCGCAAGGTCGCTGTCCTGCTTGGATCCGAAGGGCCGGGCCTCACCGACGAGGCCATCGCGGCGGCCGACCTCGCCGTGCGCATCCCCATGGCGGACGGCGTCGACTCGCTGAACGTGGCCACCGCCGCCGCGATCGCCTTCTACGCGATCGCCTGAACACGCTACGTTCACATCGAGCAGAGGAGGACGCAGGTGGAACTGCGGGTGCAGGACGGCCGGGCCGTGCTCGCCGGCCGCGACGACGCGGGCGAGCGGGAAGTCGACCCCCACACCCTCCCGCTCGGCGCCGGGCTCGCCGACGCGCTGCACGAGTGGGCGAAGGTGGCCGACGCGGTGCTGCGCACCGACACGCCCTCGGACGGCGCGGCGATCGCCCTGGTGACCAGGCGCGGACACCAGTTGGCCGGCCGCCTGGCAGCCGACATGGGCACGCCCGTCGCCTACGCCGACCCGGTGACCGGTGAACTGGTCGTCGTGGACGTCCCCAGCGCGCCCACCGAAGCCGAGACCGCCGAGCCGACCGACGACTTGACCGACGACTTGACCGACGACTTGACCGACGAGCCGGCGGTCGAACAGCAGGTGCCCCAGGAGGAAACCCCCTGGGGCACCGGCCTGACGGTCAGCCTGATCACCGCCGCCGTGGTCACGTTCACCGTGTTCACCCTGTCGGTGGGCCTGGGCGAGACCAGCGAGTGGCTCGCGCTGCTGGCGAACGTCCTGGTGGTCGGCGGCATCGCCCCGTCGGTGTGGTTGGCCCGGAACACGCCGGTGTGGCGTTGGGTCGCCTACGGCGTGGTCGCGGGCGTCCTCGCCGCCTGGCTCTCCCTTCTGCTGACCCTGCTCTGACCCCCTAGGCCAGGCCCTAGGCCAGGGAGTCGCGCCACGCGGTGTGCAGCGCGGCGAACCGGCCGCTCTCGCCGATCAGCTCCTCCGGCGTGCCGTCCTCCACCACCCGGCCGCCGTCGAGCACCAGCACCCGGTCGGCGATCAGCACGGTGGACAACCGGTGGGCGATGATGAACGCCGTCCGGTCCGCCAGCACGGTCTCCAGCGCGCCCTGCACCAGCCGCTCGGTCGGCACGTCCAGGCTGGACGTGGCCTCGTCGAGCACCAGCACCGCGGGCGCGGCCAGGAACGCCCGCGCGAACGCCACCATCTGCCGCTGCCCGGCCGAGAGTCGCCCGCCGCGCTTGCGCACGTCGGTGTCGTAGCCCTCGGGCAGCGCCTGGATGAACGTGTCCGCGCCGACCGCGCGTGCCGCCGCCTCGACCTCGTCCCGCGTCGCCGACGGGCGGCCCAGCGCGATGTTGTCCAGCACCGACCCGTCGAACAGGAAGTTCTCCTGCGTCACCATCACGACCGCGCGCCGCAGCTCGGCGTCGGCCACCGACCGCAGGTCCACCCCGTCCAGCCGCACCGAGCCCGCGCTCGGGTCGTAGAACCGGGCCACCAGCTTGGCCAGCGTGGACTTGCCCGCGCCGGTCGCGCCGACCAGCGCCACGGTCTGCCCGGCGGGGACGGTCAGGTCGAACGGCGGCAGCACCACCGGTGTCGTGTCCGAGTACCGGAACTCGACCCGGTCGAACCGCACCGCGCCCCGCACGTCACCCAGCGGCGTCGGCTCCTCCGGCTCCCGCACCTGCGGCCGCTCCTCCAGCAGGCCGGAGATCTTCTCCAGCGCCGCCGTCGCCGACGCGTAGGCGTTGGCGAACATCGCCAGCTGGTCGAACGGGTCGTAGAACCGCCGCACGTACAGCGTGAACGCGGCCAGCACACCCAGCTCCAGCTGCCCGTTCGCCACCCGCAGCGCGCCCCACGCGAGGATCACCGCCAGCGACAGGTTGCCGATCATCCGCACCGACGAGGTGAACGCCGCCATCACGCCCATCGCCTCGGTGTTGGCGTCGCGGAACCGGCCGTTCAGCTCGCCCATGATCTTCTCGTTGCGCGACTCGCGGCGGAACGCCTGCACCGCGCGGATGCCGTTCATGGTTTCCACGAACTGCACGATGATCTTCGCGATGGCACCGCGCGTGTGCCGGTACGCGCGGCCGGAACGGCGGCGGAACCAGCGGGTGAGCAGGATCAGCGGCAGGAACCCGGACAGCACCACCAACGCCAGCGGCACGTCCAGGTACAGCAGCACCACCGAGATGCCCAGCAGCGACAGCATCGAGGTGAAGAACCCGTCCAAGCCCTCCTCCACGAGGTCCTGCAACGAGTCGACGTCGCTGGTCAGACGCGAGATGACCTTGCCCGAGGTGTACTTCTCGTGGAACGAGATGGACAGCCGCTGCGCGTGCCGGAAGATGCGTTCCCGCAGCACCAGCAGCACGTCCTGGCCGATCCGGCCGGTGAGCCGGACGAACGACCAGCGCAGCAGCGTCGCGGAGATCGCCGCCACCACGTACCCGCCGACGCACCACGCCAGGACGTCCGGCCGGCCGTCCAGCGCGGCGGGCACCCCGGCGTCGATGGCCGCCGCGATCAGCAGCGGACCGGCCAGGTTGACCACGTTCTCCGCCACCACGATGACCAGCGCGAGGATCGCCGCCCTGGTGTGCGGGCGCAGCAGTTCGCCGAGCAGCCGCCGTGACCGGGCCTGCAACTTCACCCCGGTCGCGTAGTCGACCTCCTCGACGTCCTCGGCGGCGACGCCGCGCCACGCCTCCTCGCCCTGTGCCGGTTCCTGCTCAGTGGTGTCCTGCTCGGTGGTGTCCTGCTCAGCGGGGGTCACGCCGCCACCTCCTCGTCCTCCATAGTGGACAAGAGGTTCCGGTACTCCTCGTTGTCCGCCAACAGTTCCGTGTGCGTGCCGGTGGCCGCGATCCGGCCGTCAACCAGCATCGCCACCCGGTCGGCCAGCTGCACCGTGCTCGGCCGGTGCGCGACGACCAGCGCCGTCACGCCCTTGAGCACGCGGCGCAGCGCGGCCTCCACCTCGGCCTCGGTGTGGACGTCCAACGCGGACAGCGGGTCGTCCAGCACCAGCACCGCCGGGTGTCCGACGACCGCCCGCGCCAACGCCAGCCGCTGCCGCTGGCCACCGGACAGGGACAGGCCCTGCTCGCCGATCCGGGTGTCCAGGCCCCACGGCAGCGCGTCCACGAACTCCTCGGCCCGCGCCACCTTCAACGCCTCGCGGACCCGTTCCTCGCTCACGTCCTTCGCGCCCAGCGCCACGTTCTCGGTGACGCTCGCGGAGAACAGGATCGGCTCCTCGAACGCCGTGCCGACGACCCGGCGCAGCTCCGCCAGGTCCAGTTCGCGCACGTCGACGCCGTCGAGCGTGACCCGGCCGTCCGTGACGTCCGCCAGCCGCGGCACCAGCGCGGTGACCGTCGTCTTGCCCGAGCCGGTCGCGCCGACCAGCGCCACCGTCTCACCCGGCCGGATGTCCAGGTCGATCCCGCGCAGCACCTCGTGCTCCGCGCCGGGGTGCCGGTAGCGCACGCCCTCGAACCGGACGTGCCCGCGCACCGGCGTGGCGGCCGGTTTCGGGTCTGCCGGGCTGGTCACCGTCACCCGTGCGTCGATCACCTCGAAGTACCGCTCCAGCGCCGACGCGGTCGAGTTCGTCTCCGCCAACAACCACCCGATCGAGTCGACCGGCCAGCGCAGGTAGGCGCTTACCGTGACGGCCGCGACGAGTGTGCCGATGGTCATCGTGCCGTTCGCGATGCCGATCGAGCCGAACGCCAGCTGACCGGCGATACCCAGTTCGGGCAGCACGATCAGCACGGCCCACAGCATGGCGAAGATCCGCACCTTCGCCACTTCCGTGTCCCGCAGCTCCCGGGCCTGCCGCATGAACCGCCTGGTCAGGTGCGGTCCGCGGCCGAACGCCTTGAGCACCCGGATGCCCAGCACCGACTCCTCGACCACGGTGGTCAGGTCGCCGGACTGGTCCTGCGCCCGCCGCGCGACGACCTTGAACTTCGTCTCGAACAAGTACGACAGCGCCACCAGCGGCAGCGTGGTCACCAGCACGATCAGGCCGAGCACCGGCGAGAGCCAGAACAGCACGCCCAGCCCGGTCAGCACGATCAGGCTGTTGACCACCAGGAAGATGACGGCGAAGCCGACGAACCGCCGCACCTGGGTCAGGTCGGTGGTGGCGCGGGACAGCAATTGCCCCGACTGCCACCGGTCGTGGAAGGCCACCTGCAGGTCTTGTAGGTGGTGGTACAGCTCGGCCCGCATCCGCGCCTCGACGTCCGACGCCGGTCCGGCGATCAGCTTGCGCCGGGCGTAGAACAACGCGGCCTCCGCGCAGCCGAGCAGCACGATGAGGCCGATGAGCAGCGGCAACGCGCCCAAGTCGCGGCCGGCGATCGGGCCGTCCACGATTTGTTGGGTGATCAGCGGGATGCCCAGACCGCACATCATCGCCAGCATGGTGGCCGTCATCGCCAGTGCCACTGGTGTGCGCACTGGCTTCAGGTACGGCCACAACCTGCGCACTGCGGCGGCTGTGGAAGTACGTTCTTCCGACACGAGTCCCCCTCCGGTCCACCCTGACGGTACGAAGGTGCACCGACAATCGGCATCCGGTTTTCCCTCGTTCGACCCTGCAAGTTCGAGCTAGGTGGAGGTCAAGATGGACGTGCGGTTCATGCGCGCGGAGCCGACCATGGCGTTCCCCCGCGGGAGGTTGCTGGCGGTGCGGGGCGGGCGGTTGCACGTGCTCGCACCGGACGGCTGGGACGTGGTGAGCGGTCCCCGTCCCGAGGGTGCCAGGCCGATCAGCCGTGGTGAAGCCGCCGACTGGTGCCGGTTCGAGGGGTTCGACGACGCGGTGCTCGACGCTGTGCCCGTGCCGGAGTAATTACTTCTTTTTGCGCAGGATGGTGGGCGCGGTGAGCAGGCCGGCGAGGCCGTAGCTGGCGCCGGCCAGCAGGGTGAGAACGGTCCACTTGTCGCCGAGGGTGGCGAACTGCTCGGGCAGTTTGAAGTAGTGCGCCAGGCCCAGCAGGATCGGCCCGGTCAACACGATCGGCCACACCGGCCGGACCCGCAGCAGCCACAGCAACGGCCCGGCCAGCAACGCGCTGACCAGCAGCGCGATCGGCAGGCCGATCACGACCAACAGGATGAACTGGCCCAGGTCGGTCTGGTTGACCACCCGTTCGAGGGTCCCGGCGCGGTAGGCCCAGATCCACGCGATGAGCAGCGCGGCACCGACGACGGCCGACACCACGACGCGCAGGAGCACCTTGAACGCGAAGCCGCCCGCCGTGGGGCGTGGGGTGTCAGTCACGGGCAGCAGTGTGGCTGACCGGGTGCCGTGCTGTCACCGGTGCGGCCAGCACGAATCCGATCACCCCGGCCGCGAGTGACCCTGCCGGGACCGACACCCACACGGTCAGCAGGGTGAGGGCGGCGGTGAACGTCACGCCGACCGCCGCGAACCCGAGCGGGCGATCCTGGCGGGCGGCCTTCAGCACGATCCACGCCAGCAGCACGCCCACCACCAGGCTGATCGGCATCGCGATCAGGCCCAACGCCAGGCAGTCCCAGTCGTCGGTCGAGCAGACGGCCCCGGACGCGATCAACTCGCGCAGCCCCCACCAGGCCGCACCCAACCCGGCGCCCAGCGCGGCCCCGACGACCAGTCGTCCCAGCATGGCGCCCGGTTACCCGCTTGATCACTCGTGGTAAACCGGTTCGGGGTTGGGTCCGGCTCGATTTGACATGGGGCCCTTACGACCAGCCTAAGGCACCCGAACCCATGTCAAATCGAGCCTCGTCGGCCACCTGCGGGTCCGTTGTGGGCTGGTGGGGGCGCTTGGGCTTGCGGGCCAGTACGCGAAAAGGGCCTCCGCTTTGGCGGAGGCCCTTCCGGTGGTTCGACCCGGGTGCTAGCCGCGGGTGGAGCGGACGCCCAGGAGGACGTCTTCCCACGACGGCACGATCGGGTGGTTCTTCTTGCCGCGCTTGGGTGGCGGGTCCTTGCGGGCCGGTTGCGGCTTTGCGCCGGCGGCGGGCTGTTGCGGGGTCGCTGCCGGGGTGGGTGCGGGTGGCTCTTCGGCTACCGGCGCGGGCTCCGCTACGGGTAGCGGTTCCTGCACCGGGGGCGGGGGAGGCGGCGGTGGGGTCGGCTCCTCGCGAGCGAGGATTTCCGGTTCCTGCTGCTTCTCCAGCTCCAGTGCCTGGCGGGCCAGTTGGGTCACCGGCCGGACGGTGCGCAGTGTCCGGTTGGGGTTGGGGTCCATGAGTTCCATGGCGCCGTCGTCCAACGCGGTCACCGTGCCGCCCTGCGCGCCGGGGTGGAACGCCCAGTGCGCGAGGTTGTCCGATCTGCCCGCGGTCCAGTGCAGTTGGACGACCCATCGGCCGTCCTCGCCGCGCCAGGAGTCCCAGCTCACGTCCGCGTACTCCTGGCCGCGCAGGCCGAAGGAGTGCGCCACGACCTCGCCGAGCGTCTGCACGTCCGGCCCGTCCTCGCGGACGGGGTGGGCGCGTTGGGCCAGGTCAGCCGTGCGGGACCGCTCCAGCAGCACGGGGTAGGCGTACCGCTCGACCCGGTGGGTCGGCAGGCCCGCCGCCGCCGCGACCTGGGCCACGGATTCACCGGCGCGGATGCGCGCCTGGATCTCCCGGGGCCGCATCTGGCTCTCCACCTCGATCTCGATCTGGCCGAGTCGGGTGAGGTCGCCTCGCGCCGCCGCGCGCAGCCGTTCGTCAGCGGGGAGCACAAAGCGCTCGCCGCGATCCGGGTCCTCTAGGATGACGGACTTGCCGTCGTCTTCGAGCCCGATGACTCGCAACGCTCGCATCATGGCCTCCCGAATGACTCACCTCGCCAGGTACTGACGTTAATGCGGCGTGCCGCCTTGACGTTGGAGACTCGCCGTGTTCACCGATATCTTCATGTGATCTTGCCGTATGTCGGCGGTGTCCGCACGTCCGTTACCGGAAGGTTCACCTCGACGACCAGCCCGCCGTCCGGGATGGCCTCCGCGGTGACCGTGCCCTGATGAGCATGCGCGATCGAGCGGACGATGGACAGGCCCAGTCCCGCGCCGGGCGTGGTGGCGCCGGGCATCCGCCGGAACGGCTCGAACAGGCCGGGCACCACGTCGTCGGGCAGCACCCGCCCGGTGTTGGCGACCACGAGCGCGGGCCGTCCGTGAGCCTTGACTTGCACCGACACGTTGCCACCGGGGTGGTTGTGCAGGACCGCGTTGCGCACCAGGTTGACCACCATGTGCATGAGCAGCACGTGGTCGCCGGGCACCTCCAGCGGCTCCAGGTCGCTGCCGAAGTACAGGCCCTCGCCGCGTGCGGCTTCCCGAAGCACCTGGTCGACCAGCAGGTCGAAGCGCACCGAGTCGCGCCGGTCCAGGCCGCGGTCGCTGCGGGCGAGCAGCAGCAGGCCGTCGATCAGCCGTTCGGAGCGCGCGTTGGTGGCGAGCAGGTGCTCGCCGAGCCGTTTCACGTCCGCGGACGCGTACGGGTCGTCGAGCGCGACCTCCACCAGGGTCCGCTGGACGGCCAGCGGGGTGCGCAGCTCGTGCGAGGCGTTCGCGACGAACCGCTTCTGGCTGTCGAACGAGGTGGCCAGCCGGTCGAGCATGCCGTCGAAGGTGTCGGCCAGCTCCTTGAGCTCGTCGTCCGGCCCGTCCAGGTTGATCCGCCGGTCCAGGTCCCCGGCCTCCAGCCGGAGCGCGGTCGCGGTGATCTCGTGCAGCGGCTGGAGCACCCGGCTGGCCATCAGCCACCCGACGATCCCGGCGAACGCCGTGGCGAGCAGCAGGCCGACACCGGACTGCACGAGCAGCGTGCTGAGCGCCGAGGACTTGTAGTCCTGCAGCGTCGCGGCCACCGCCGCTTCCGACGCCACGCCCGGCATCACCGTCCCGTCGACGTGCTGCGCGACCGCGTACGTGGCGACGTCCGGCAACTGAGAGCTGACCAGCAGGTAGTTCAGCGTCACCAGGACCACGCCGGCGAGCAGGAAGAACCCGCCGTACCAGGCGGTGAGCCTGGCCCGGACCGACAGCCGCAGCCCGTTCACGCGAACCGGTACCCGGCGCCGGGCACGGTCTCGATCAGCCCCGGCTCGCCCAGCTTGCGCCGCAGCGTCATCACGGCCACCCGGACCGCGTTCGTGAACGGGTCCGCGTGCTCGTCCCACGCCTTCTCCAGCAGGTCTTCGGCGGTCACCACCGTCCCCTCCGCTTTCATCAGCACCTCCAGCACGGCGAACTCCTTGCGGGACAGCTGCACGAACCGCCCGTCGCGGGCGACCTGGTGGCGCGGCAGGTCGAGCACCACGCCCGCCCGGCGCAGCACCGGCGGCAACGCCGGCCGAGCCCGCCTGGCCAGCGCCTGCACCCGCGCGACCAGCTCGGCGAACGCGAACGGCTTGGTCAGGTAGTCGTCCGCGCCGAGGCCCAGGCCCATAACCCGGTCCTCCACCTCGGCGGCGGCGGTCAGCATCAGCACCCGCGTCTCGCCGCCCGCCTCCAGCACCGCCGCGCACACGTCGTCGCCGTGCGCGACCGGCAGGTCGCGGTCGAGCACGACCACGTCGTAGTCGTGCACACCCACCCGTTCCAACGCCGCGCCGCCGTCGTAGCAGACGTCGACCGCCATCGCGAGCCTGCGCAGGCCCTCGGCGATCGAGTCCGCCATGAGCCGTTCGTCTTCGACCACCAGGACCCGCATGGCGACAGTGTGGCGGGAAGGGGCATAAGCGGCGGATAAGCGGATTCGCTTATCGGCTCCGAATCACCCGGTCCGTAGACCTGTGGCCATGCGAAAACCGACATGGATCGTCCTGGCCGCCGCGCTGCTGGCGCTGACCGCGTGCGGCACTCCGCCGGAAGGCGACAAGGTCGCCTCGGTCTCGGGCGGCGCGTCGACCAGCTCGCCCGTGCCCGTCGCGGGCGACGGCGAGCTGGACGAGGACAAGATGCGCGCGTTCGCCAAGTGCATGCGCGAGAACGGCGTCGACATGCCCGACCCGGAGTTCGACGGCAAGGGCGGTGTGGCCGCCAGGGCCGGCGGCGCCATCGACCAGGAGGCGATGAAGAAGGCGGAGGAGGCGTGCAAGGAGTTCATGCCCAGCGGCGGTGAGATGCGGGAGCCGTCGCCGGAGGAGATGGACAAGATGCGGGAGCAGATCAAGTGCCTGCGGGACAAGGGTTTCGAGGTCGAGGAGCCGGACTTCGACAACGGCGCCGCCATCGGGCTGCCGTTCGACGATTCGGAGGAGTCCCGCAAGGCGATGGAGGAGTGCGGCTTCGGCACCGGGGCGGTGGCCGGTGGCTGAGCGGAGCAGGTGGCTGGTCGTCGGCGTGGTCGCGGTCGCCCTGCTGGGCACCGCCGCCGCGGTGGCCATGACCAGGGTCAACGCCGGGGAGAAGGGCGGTGGGGTGGCGAAGGCGGAGCCACCCGAGACCACCGAGGTGGTCAAGGGCGACATAGCCGACCAGCAGTCGGTGACGGGGTCGTTGGCGTACGGCGCGGAACGCGCGCTGACCGGCCGCAGACCCGGAACCGTCACCGCGCTGCCCGCCGCAGGCACGGTCCTGGACCGGGGCAAGCCGGTGTACTGGGTGGACGCCAAGCCGGTGCCGCTGTTCTACGGCGGGCTTCCGCTCTACCGCGACCTGTCGGCGGGCGTGGCCAACGGCCCGGACGTGAAGCTGATCGAGGAGAACCTGGCCGCACTCGGGCACACCGGTTTCGGCACGCCGGACGAGAAGTACACGAACGTGACCGCGACGGCGGTCAAGCAGTGGCAGAAGGCGAACGGCCTGGAGCAGACCGGTCGGATCGCGCCGGGCGACGTGGTGATCGAACCGTCGGCCATCCGGGTGGCCTCGGTGACGGCGCCGCTGGGCGCTCCCGGCGCCGGCGACCTGATGAAGGTCACCGGCACCGACCGGGTCGTCTCGGCGGAGATCGAGAAGGCGAAGCAGCGGTTCGCCAAGGTCGGCGAGAAGGTCGAGTTGAACATCACCGACGGCGGGGCCACCACCGGCACCGTCACCGCGGTGACGCCGGGCCCGGAGCCGACCAACCCGGGCGAGAAGGCGAAGATCACCGTGACCATTGCCCTGGACGACCAGGCAGCCGCCGGCAACCAGGACGCCGTGTCCACCACCGTCCTGTTCACCGTCGGCAAGCGGGAGGGAGTGCTGATCGTCCCGGTGGGCGCGCTGCTGGCCCTGGCCGAGGGCGGGTACGCGGTGGAGAAGGCGGACGACCACACCCTGATCCCGGTGGAGACGGGCCTGTTCGCCAAGGGCAGGGTCGAGGTCACCGGCGCCGGCCTGACCGAGGGCACCCGGGTGGTGACGACGTCGTGATCGTCGTGGACCAGGTCGGCCGGACCTACCCGGGCGGGGTGGAGGCGCTGCGGAACGTCTCGCTCACCGTGGCGGCGGGGGAGTTGGTGGCGATCGTCGGGCCCTCGGGCTCCGGCAAGTCCACCCTGCTCCAGCTCATGGGCACGCTCGACCGGCCCACCACCGGCCGGGTGGAGATCCGCGGGCACGACGTGGCCCGGCTGCCGGACCGGCGGCTGTCCGCGTTGCGCTCGCGGTGGATCGGGTTCGTCTTCCAGCAGTTCTACCTGTCCGACGGGCTGCCGGCGGTCGACAACGTCGCCTCCGGCCTGCTCTACGCGGGCGTGCCGCGCGGCAGGAGACGGGAACTCGCCGCGGTGGCCCTCGAACGGGTCGGACTCGCCCACCGGGCCACGCACCGGCCGAACGAGCTGTCCGGCGGTGAGCGTCAGCGGGTCGCGATCGCCCGCGCCGTGGTGAACCGGCCCGCGGTCCTGCTAGCCGACGAGCCGACCGGCAACCTCGACAGCCGCAACGGCCAAGGAGTGCTCGACGTGCTCGGCGAGCTGAACGCGGCCGGCACCACCGTCGTGATCATCACCCACGACCGGGAGATCGCGGCCCGCGCCCCGCGCCAGGTCGAAGTCCGCGACGGGGTGATCGTGTGAGCGCTTCCGCGCTGTTGGTCGGTGTTGTGTCGGGGTCGGGGTCTGCGCGGCTCCGGTTCGGGGTTCGGGATGGGGTGATCGCGTGACCACCTCCGCGCCCCCGCTCGCGGTCGCGCCGGAGCCGACGCCCGCGCCCACCCGGCTCGGGGCCAGGGACATCGCCGCGCTCGGTTTCCACGGCATGCGCACCCGCCCGCTGAGAGCCGTGTTGTCCGCGTTGGGCATCGCCATCGGCATCGCGGCCGTCGTCGCGGTCGTCGGCATCCCCGCGTCCGGCCAGCGGGCCCTCCAGGACGAGCTGAACCGGCTCGGCACGAACCTCCTGCACGCCGAACCCGGCCAGACGTTCCTCGGCGCGGAGGCGAAGCTGCCGAAGACGGCCGTGCCGATGGCCAAGCGCATCGGCCCGGTCCTGGCGGCCGGCGGCACCGGCAAGACCGGGCACACGGTTCGCCGCAACGACCGCGTGCCGGAGGAGGAGACGTCCGGCCTCGCCGTGCTCGCCGCCGAACCAGACCTGCTCGACGTCCTCCAAGGGGAGCTGGAGCAGGGCCGGTTCCTCGACGCGGACACACCGGGCGTGGTGCTCGGCTCGGTAGCGGCGACCCGCCTCGGCATCGACCGCCCCGGCCTCCAGGTGTGGATCGACGGCCAGTGGTTCACCGTCGTCGGCATCCTCCGGCCGATGCCGCTCAGCACGGAGATCGAACGATCCGTGCTGGTCGGCTGGACCACGGCGGAACGCCGACTCGGCTTCGACGGCCATCCGGGCACGATCTACGTCCGCGCCGAGGACGCGTCGGTCGTAGAGGTGCGGCAGGTGCTCGGCAGCACCCTCAACCCCCGGCAGCCGAACGAGGTCAAGGTGGACCGCCCGTCCGACGCGCTGGCCGCGAAACGCCTGGCGGAGAACTCGTTCAGCGCGCTGTTCCTCGGCCTGGGCGGGGTCGCGCTGCTGGTCGGCGGCGTGGGCGTGGCCAACACGATGGTCATCTCGGTGCTGGAACGGCGCCGGGAGATCGGACTCCGACGGGCGCTCGGGGCGACCCGTCGGCAGGTGCGCGGGCAGTTCCTCGCGGAATCGGTGCTGCTGTCGGGCTCGGGGGGCCTGGTCGGCGTGCTGGTGGGGGTCGCGGTCACGGCCGGGTACGCGGCGAGCCAGTCCTGGCCTGCCGTGGTCCCGCTGCCCGCGCTGCTCGGCGGGGTGGGGGTGGCGATGGTCGTCGGGGCCGTCGCCGGCGCCTACCCCGCCATGCGGGCGGCGCGGCTGTCACCGACGGAAGCGCTCGCGTGAAACCGGTGTGGGGGCCGCCCCGACAAACGGGACGACCCCCCACACCGGTGGACGAAAGCGGAGTCAGAGCTGGGAGACGACCCAGTCGACGGCCTTGGTCAGCGTGCTCACGTCGGTCGGCTCGACCGCCGGGAACATGGCCACCCGCAGCTGGTTGCGGCCCAGCTTGCGGTACGGCTCGACGTCCACGATGCCGTTGGCGCGCAGCACCTTCGCCACCGCGGCCGCGTCCACCGAGTCGTCGAAGTCGACGGTGCCGACGACCTGCGAGCGGTACGCCGGGTCGGCCACGTACGGCGTCGTGTACGACGTGGACTCCGCCCACGAGTACAGCCGCGACGACGAGTCGGCGGTGCGCTCGACGGCCCACGACAGGCCACCGTTGCCCAGGATCCACTCGATCTGGTTGTTCAGCAGGAACAACGTGGCCAGCGACGGCGTGTTGTACGTCTGGTCCTTGGTGGAGTTGTCCAGCGCCGTGGTCAGCGACAGGAACTCCGGCACCCAGCGGCCCGACGCGCCGATCTCCGCGACGCGCTCCAGCGCGGCCGGCGACATCAGCGCGATCCACAGCCCGCCGTCGGAGGCGAAGTTCTTCTGCGGCGCGAAGTAGTAGACGTCGTAGTCCGACGCCTCGACCGGCAGGCCGCCCGCGGCCGAGGTGGCGTCGATGGCGACCAGCGCGCCGTCGGAGCCGGCGGGCCGTGTCACGGGCACCGCGACACCGGTGGACGTCTCGTTGTGCGCCCAGCCGACCAGGTCGGCGCCCTCGGCGTAGGCGATCTCCGGCGCGCTGCCCGGGTCGGCCTTGACCACGATCGAGTCACCCAGGAACGGCGCGTCGGACGTCACCTTGGCGAACTTCGACGAGAACTCGCCGTAGGTGAAGTGCTGGGCGCGCTCGCGCACCAGGCCGAACGCGGCGGCGTCCCAGAACGCGGTGGTGCCGCCGTTGCCCAGGACGACCTCGTAGCCCTCGGGCAGCGAGAACAGCTCCCGCAGACCGGCGCGCACCGAGCCGACCAGTGACTTCACCGGCTTCTGCCGGTGGGAGGTGCCCATGAGCGCGGCGCCCTCGGCCGCGAGGGCCGCCAGCGCCTCGGGACGGACCTTGGAGGGCCCGCAGCCGAACCGGCCGTCGGACGGCAGCAGGTCGGAGGGCAGGACCAACGTGGTCGGGTCGGCGGTCTGGGTCATCGCGAAGCCTCCGGTTACGGGGAGGGGGTCGGCACGACCGGCGCCGTTGCCGGGGGCTCCAGTGTTGCAGCCGAGTGGCCGAACGATGACAACCGGGTGTCTCCCGTCACGAACGGCCGAACGCCTCGACTACGCACGGTCATGCGATCTCGGCCCAGCCCTCCACCTCGGACGGCTTGCGCGGACCCGGCCCGACGTACTTCGCCGACGGCCGCACCAGCCGGCCGGTGCGCTTCTGCTCCAGGATGTGCGCCGACCACCCGGCGGTCCGGGCGCAGGTGAACATCGCGGGCATCATGTGCGGCGGCACCTGGGCGAAGTCCAGGATCACCGCGGCCCAGAACTCGACGTTGGTCTCGATCGCCCGGTCCGGCCGCCGCTCGCGCAGCTCGGCCAGCGCCGCCTGCTCCAGCGCGTCCGCCGCCTCGTACCGGGTCGCGCCCAGCTCCCGGCACGTCCGCCGCAGCACCCGCGCCCGCGGGTCCTCGGCCCGGTACACCCGGTGGCCGAAGCCCATCAGCCGCTCGCCCCGGTCGAGGATGCCCTTCACGAACGACCGCGCGTCACCGGTCCGCTCGACCTCCTCGATCATCGGCAGCACCCGGGCCGGCGCGCCGCCGTGCAGCGGGCCGGACATGGCGCCGATCGCGCCCGACATGGCCGCCGCGACGTCCGCACCGGTGGAGGCGATCACCCGCGCGGTGAACGTGGAGGCGTTCAGCCCGTGCTCGGCGGCCGACACCCAGTAGGAGTCCAGCGCCTTCACGTGCGCCGGGTCCGGCTCGCCACGCCACCGGGTGAGGAACCGCTCGGTGACGGTGGTGCACTCGTCGATCCGCTGCTGCGGCACGGCGGGCCGCCCGATGCCCCGCGCGGACTGCGCCGCGTACGACAGCGCCATGACCGACGCCCGCGCCAGCTGCTCGCGCGCCTGCTCGTCGGTGATGTCCAGCAGCGGCTGGTAGCCCCAGATCGGTGCCACCATGGCCAACGCGGCCTGCACGTCCACCCGCACGTCACCGGTGTGCACCGGGATGGGGAACGGCTCGGCGGGCGGCAGACCCGGCCCGAACCGGCCGTCCACCAGCAGCGCCCACACGTTGCCGAAACTCACCTGGCCGGCCAGGTCCTCGATGTCCACGCCGCGGTAGCGCAGGGCGCCACCGTCGCGATCCGGTTCGGCGATCTCGGTGTGGAAGGCGACCACGCCCTCCAGACCTGGCCGGAAACCGTCGTCCTCGGTCTGCACCACGCTGTGCGCTCCTTCTCGGCGAAAAGCAAAGAGTTGGAGAAACCTTGCTCCCCGGAAGACCCGCTGGCAATCGGGGGTGCGCGTGTCGTCGGTCACGATCAAGGAAACGATTCAGACGAAAGATGATCGTTAAGCCCTTGTTTCCGTGCGGCGGTGGTGGCGTTTCACGTGATAGACCACCGTCATGCACCTGACGCCGCACGAGCGGGACAAGCTGCTGGTCCACGTCGCGGCCGACGTCGCACGCAGGCGGCTGGAGCGCGGCGTGGTCCTGAACTACCCGGAGGCGGTCGCCCTCATCACCGACCACGTGCTCGAAGGCGCCCGGGACGGTCGCTCGGTCAGCGAGCTGATGGACAGCGGGCGGCACGTCCTCACCCGCGCCCAGGTCCTCGACGGCGTGCCGGAGATGATCGAGTCCGTGCAGGTGGAGGCGACCTTCCCGGACGGGACCAAGCTGGTGACCGTGCACGACCCGATCGTGTGAGGAGGGGCCGCATGCGACCTGGCGAGATCATCACCGGCGACGAGCCGGTCGAGTTGAACCCCGGACGGCCGCGCACCACGCTCGTCGTGGTCAACGCCGCGGACCGCCCGGTGCAGGTCGGTTCGCACTACCACTTCGCCGCGGTCAACCCCGGGCTGGAGTTCGACCGGGAGGCCGCGTGGGGCAAGCGGCTGGACATCCCGGCGGGCACGGCGGTGCGGTTCGAGCCGGGCGTCGAACGCGAGGTGACCCTGGTCCCGCTGGCCGGCGCGCGGCGCGTGCCCGGTCTGCGGCCCGAGTGGGCGGGAGAGCTGGACAAGTGACCGACATCAGTCGCCGCCGCTACGCGGAGTTGCTCGGCCCGACGGCCGGCGACAAGATCCGGCTCGCCGACACCGACATCCTCATCGAGGTGACCGAGGACCGCAGCCGCGGCGCGGGCTCCGGCGACGAGGTGATCTTCGGCGGCGGCAAGGTGATCCGCGAATCGATGGGCCAGGGTGTCGCCACCCGCGCCGAGGGCGCGCCGGACCTGGTCATCACGGGTGCGGTCGTGCTCGACCACTGGGGCGTGGTGAAGGCCGACATCGGCGTGCGGGACGGCCGGATCGTCGGCATCGGCAAGGCCGGCAACCCGGACACCATGGACGGCGTGGACCCGGCGCTGGTCATCGGCCCGTCCACCGACGTCGTGAGCGGCAACGGCAAGATCCTCACCGCCGGCGGCATCGACTGCCACGTGCACTTCATCTGCCCGCAGATCGTGGACACCGCGATCGCGTCCGGCCTGACCACGCTGATCGGCGGGGGCACCGGACCGACCGACGGCACGAAGGCCACCACGGTCACGCCCGGCGCGTGGAACCTGGGCCGGATGCTGGCCTCGATGGACCACATGCCGGTGAACGTGATGCTGCTCGGCAAGGGCAACACCACCAGCGAGGACGGGCTGCGCGAACAGCTCGTCGGCGGCGCGGGCGGGTTCAAGCTGCACGAGGACTGGGGCACCACGCCCGCCGCGATCGACGCGTGCCTGCGGATCGCCGACGAGTCGGGCGTGCAGGTGGCCATCCACACCGACACGCTGAACGAGGCCGGGTTCCTCGAATCGACCCTGGACGCCATCGGCGGCCGGTCGATCAACGCCTACCACTCCGAGGGCGCGGGCGGCGGGCACGCGCCGGACATCATCCAGGTGGTGTCCGAGCCGAACATCCTGCCGTCGTCGACCAACCCGACCCGCCCGCACACGATCAACACGCTCGAAGAGCACCTCGACATGCTGATGGTGTGCCACCACCTCAACCCGTCGATCGCCGAGGACCTGGCGTTCGCGGAGAGCCGCATCCGGCCGACCACGATCGCGGCCGAGGACATCCTGCACGACATGGGCGCGATCTCCATGATCAGCTCGGACGCGCAGGCCATGGGCCGGGTCGGCGAGGTCATCATCCGGACGTGGCAGACCGCGCACGTGATGCAGAAGCGGCGCGGCGACATGCCGGACAACCTGCGCGCCCGCCGTTACGTGGCCAAGTACACGATCAACCCGGCCATCGCGCACGGCATCGACCACGAGGTCGGCTCGGTGGAGGTCGGCAAGCTGGCCGACCTGGTGCTGTGGGAGCCGAAGTTCTTCGGCGTGCGGCCGGCGCTCGTGCTCAAGGGCGGGTTCATCGCGCACGCCGCGATGGGTGACGCGAACGCGTCCATCCCGACCCCGCAGCCGATCTTCGCCCGGCCGATGTTCGGCGCCTACTCGGCCGCCCGCAGCAGCGTGCACTTCGTGTCGCAGCAGGCCATCGACGCGGACCTGGCGGACATGCTCCGGCTGGCCCGGCCGCTCATGCCGGTCGGCGACACGCGTGGTGTGAGCAAGTCCGACATGGTGCTCAACGACGCGATGCCGCAGGTCAAGGTGGACCCGGACAGCTTCGCCGTGCGCATCGACGGTGAGCTGGTCGAGCCGCAGCCGGTGTCGGAGCTGCCGATGGCCCAGCGATACTTCCTGTTCTGATGAACCTCGCGGCGTTGATGATCGCGGACTCCCGCTTCCCCGGCGGTGGTCACGTCCACTCGGGCGGGCTGGAGGAGGCCGTCGCCCGCAAGCTCGTCACCGACGAACGGTCGTTGCGGTCGTTCCTGGTCGGCAGGCTGCGCACGGCGGGGGCGTTGAGCGCGGTGTTCGCGTCCGCCGCCACCCGCGGCCGGTACGCGGAACTGGACGCCGAGTTCGACGCCCGGACGCCGTCGCCCGCACAGCGCAACGCCTCACGGGTGCAGGGGCGCGGGATCGCGCGGGCGGCCAAGCGCGCCTGGCCGTCGCCCGTGTTGACCGAGTTGCTCCGCGTCACGCCACGGCCACACCACCCGGTGATCGTCGGCGCACTCGTGGGTGATCCGTTCGAGGCCGCGCAGACCGTGGCCTACCACGCGGTGACCGGACCGGCGACCGGCGCGATCCGGCTGCTCGGCCTGGACCCGTTCGGGGTGAACGCGATCCTGGCCCACCTCGCGCCGGAGATCGACGCGGTGGCCGCGACGGCGGCCGACCACGCCGACACCGCGCCCGAAGACCTCCCCGCGCCCAGCGCGCCCGGCCTGGACCTGCTGGCCGAGGCGCACGACCGACACCACTCCGAAGAGGTGCGTCTCTTTGTCAGCTGACCACGTGCACCCGGTGAACTTCGACCCCGCCGATCCCGGGCACGACCCCCACGACCACAGCGACCACGAGCACCGCGCGGTCCGCCTCGGCATCGGCGGCCCGGTGGGCAGCGGCAAGACCGCGTTGACCGCCGCGCTGTGCCGGGCGTTGGGCGGCAGCGTGAACCTCGCCGTCGTCACCAACGACATCTACACGACCGAGGACGCCGACTTCCTGCGTGCCGCGGGCGTGCTCGACGTCGACCGGATCGAGGCGGTGCAGACCGGCGCCTGCCCGCACACCGCGATCCGCGACGACATCACCGCCAACCTGGACGCGGTGGAGCTGCTGGAACACCGGTTCCCCGGTCTGGAGCTGGTGATCATCGAGAGCGGCGGCGACAACCTGACCGCGGTGTTCAGCCGCGGCCTGGTGGACCGGCAGATCTTCGTGGTGGACGTGGCCGGCGGCGACAAGGTGCCGCGCAAGGGCGGCCCCGGCGTGACCACGGCTGACCTGCTGGTGATCAACAAGACCGACCTCGCGCCGATGGTGGGCGCCGACCTCGGTGTCATGACGGCCGACGCCCACCGGATGCGCGGTGAGCTACCGGTGATCAGCCAGTCCCTTGTGGACACACCGGACGCACCCGCGGTGGCCGACTGGGTGCGCGCTCAGCTCCGCACGCTCGCGGCGGTCAGTTGATCGCCGAACGGGCTGACGTCGCCGGCGCAGCCGTACTGGTCCGCCATGGCCAGGTACAGCGGCTCGGTCGCGTCCGGCGGGAACACGCGGACACCCCACACGGGCGTCTTGTCGCACACGTCCGGGTCGAAGTTGTCGATCTGGGCGAACCCGACGTCCGAGACGGCCGCGGCGCCGTGCGGCAGGGTGAGCAGCGTTCCCCGTTCGCCGGCACGTACGGCGGCGGCGCCCACCTGGTTGCCGTCGGCGTCCACATAGGACACACCGGGGTAGCCGCGCAGCACGCACGTGCGCAGTCCCCGGTTGGTGAGCACGACCTCCCGGTACACCGTGCCCGCCGCGCCCTCGACACGGCCGAACCTGATGTCGAGGTCCACCGACTGGCACGTGGTGACCTCGCCCGGCTGCGCCACGGCGACGCCACCGGTCCCCGCGAGTACGGCTGCCACCGCCACGGCGGTGGCGACAAATCTCCTCATCACGATCTCTCCCGAGATTCGTGGGCGGAAATCCCGCCCTTTGGGGGGACGTGTCGGGGGTCACAGGGGTTGCGTTCGTGAGGGCGCGGGCTCATCTCACCGTGGAATGCGACCCGAATGGGCGAACCGTGGTGCGCGAGATGCGTTCGATGGCGCCGCTTCGCCTCGTGCCTCACCGCGGCCGGAGCCGGCAGTCGGCCGGCGGACCTGACGAAGCCGCGCTCGTGCACCTGGTGAGCTCGATCACCGCTCCGCTGGGCGGTGACGACCTGGAGTTGCACATCCGGGTCGGGCCCGGCGCGGCGCTGGAGCTGCGCGGAGTGGCCGCGACGCTGGCGTTGCCCGGCCAACACCCCGGCGGCAGCCGTGCGCTCGTCGAAGTGGAATTGGCCGAGGGCGCGTCGTTGGAATACCTGCCGGAGCCCACCGTCATCACGTCCCGAGCGTGCCACGAAGCGGTGTTCCGCGCGCGGATAGCGGAAGACGCGCGACTGCGTACGCGGGAAATTCTCGTGTTGGGGCGTTTGAACGAGCGGGCCGGGTTGCTCAGCACGACGCTCGACGTGCGGAGAAACGGCCCGGTAATCAAGCAGACATCTCATCTGGGAACGCCCGAAGTGGACCGAAGCCCGGCCGGTCTGGTCGGGCGCAGAGTGCTCGGCACCGAACTGCTGTGTTGGGGCGAAGACCTTCCGGGAGCGGTTTCAGAGGACTGGTGGTCCCTGGTTCCGCTGGCGCGCGGCGGCAGCTTGACGACCGCCGTGGCCGACGACGCGGTGACGGTGGAGCGCGCTCTGAATGTTGCGCGCAGTAAACATCCCGGGTCGGCCGCGCTTCTGACTCGATCCCGTACTCGATTCCGAGCCCCGGATCACACCGAAAGTCACGGATCGGGTGGCGGTCATCACCGTGCGGGCGGTTTCGCGTCGGGCGGTAAACCCGTACCGTCGCTGGATCGCTAGGCGCCACGAGTGCCTTGGCCAGGCCGAATTACGCTCCGGGAGGTCGGGATGTCGGAGACGACGAACATTGCGTTGCCGTCTATGCGCGTGTCCTACGAGCAGGGCTCGCTCACAGAGAGCGACCTGGCCGCCAGCTGGCACGAACAGTTGCAGCTGTGGCTGGACCAGGCCGCCGGCGCGGGTCTGCCCGAGCCGAACGCGATGGTCCTCGCGACGGCCGATCCCGAGGGCCGCCCGTCGTCCCGCACCGTGCTCGCCAAGGGGCTCGACGAGCGGGGTCTGGTGTTCTTCACCAACTACACCTCCGCCAAGAGCCACGACCTGATGGCCACGCGGTACGCCTCCGCCACGTTCCCGTGGTTCGCCATGCAGCGGCAGGCCCACGTGCGCGGCACGGTCGAGAAGGTCGGCCCGGCCGAGACCGCGCGGTACTGGGAGAGCCGGCCGCGTGGTTCGCAGCTGGGCGCCTGGGCGTCGCCGCAGTCCCGCGTGGTCAGCGGACGCACCACTTTGGAGAGCGCGCTCAACAAGGTCGAGCGGCAGTTCGCCGATGCCGACCGAGTACCGGTACCCCCGCACTGGGGCGGCTGGCGCATCCGGCCCGAAGAGGTCGAGTTCTGGCAGGGCCGCCGCGACCGCATGCACGACCGCCTCCGCTTCCGCCTCGGCCGCGACGGCTGGGAAGTCCAGCGGATCGCGCCCTAGGCGCCGCACGACCCGATCGGCCTCCGCCCCACCACTCACGGTGGGGCGGAGGCCGTTTCGTGTCTTGGACTTCAAGCCTCAGATGCGCAGCAGCACGACGTGACCGGCCTCGGCCACCACTCGATGCGTGGCGGAGGCAGTTTCCACCAGTCGCGCTTCTTCGTCGGCCGGCACCGGCCAGCCCGGCGACGGCCGCGCCACGACCAGCCACTCGGCGTCGAGCAGGCGGGGGAACAGCGACACCCGGCACCGTCCGGTGAGGTGCGGCGCGAGCCGGTTCGACGCGGCCACGTCGGCGTCGTCCGGGATCATCGCCAACACCCTCGCCGTGGCTTTCTGCTGCGCCGCGTCCCACACCGGCTGAGGTGCGGGCCGCAGCAGTAGGACCAGGGTGAACACCGCCGTGACCGCCGCGCTCAGCCACACCTTGCGCGGCCCCACCGCGATGAACGCGATGAACACCACCGGCATGAGCACCGCGCTGTAATGGTGCTCGATGCCCCAGTGCGCCGGGTTGCCGGAGGCGAACCGCCAGGCCAGCGTGGGCATCGCGATGACGATCAACGGCGACCGTGCGGCCAGGAACCCGGTGGGCGCGAGCAAGGCGAACACGGTGAGCGCGCGAAGCCACCCCAACCCGTTCGTCGCGGACAGTTCACCCCAGTACGAGTAGCCGCCGGCCGGGTTGACCGCCGGCAACACCGCGAACACGACCACGGCGAACGCCGTCACCCCGAACACCGCCACCGCCCAACCGCGCCCGACCCCGCGCCACACCAGGTACAGGCCGATCACCGCAACGGTCAGCCCCAGGTCCTCCTTCACCAGGACGAGCGGCAACGCCCACGCCACCGCCCGGCCCCACTGCTCCCGCGCCAGGGCCTCCAGCGAGAACGCCAGCAGGGGCACCGCGAACGCCACCTCGTGGAAGTCGAACGCGACGGCGTTGTGCAAACCCCACGAGAACCCGTACGCCACCCCGACCACCACACCGCGCGCCCCGAGCCGGTCCACCGCGAACCTGGTCACCGGGATGGCCGACGCGGCGAGCAGCAAGGCCTGCGCCACCAACAACGTCTCCGCGCGCGGCACCACCAGGTACAGCGGCGCGAGCAGGGCGAGCACCGGGTGGAAGTGGTCGCCCAGCAGCGGGAAACCGGGGCCTTTCAGATCGGCCGTCGGCCACCGCCCGGCCGCGTAGGAGCGGACGGCCTGCTCGAAGATCCCCAGGTCGAACCCGGTGCTCTGGAACGAGTGGTGCCGCCACAGCGCGTACGAGGTGTAGAGCGCGGACAAGCCGAGCGCGACGACGTACGCCGAACGAACCGTGATCCGGGTCTGCGTGAGCACGACCGCAGCCTCGGTGGACCACGCTGAACCACACCTGAAACCGCCTGAAGAACCCTTCAGGCAAGAGGCAGCCGGACCGCCACCACCGTGCCCCGGTCGCTGTCCTCGATGCCGACCGTGCCGCCGTGCGCCAGCACGCCCTCGCGCACGATCGCCAACCCGAGCCCGGCGCCGCCCTCGTCCCTGGCCCGGCCCTCGTCGAGCCGGACGAACCGCTCGAAGACCCGTTCCCGGTCCGCCTCCGGGATGCCCGGCCCGTCGTCCGCGACCCGGAGCACCGCCGTGCCGCCCTCGACCACCACGGTCACCTCGACGTGCGACGACGCGTGCCGCTCGGCGTTGTCGAGCAGGTTGCGCACCACCCGTTCCAGGTGGGAACGGTCGCCCATCACCTCGACCGGTCCGGGCACGCCGACCAGGGCGGCCAGATCGACCCGCTCGGTGGCCGCCGGACCTTCCAGCCGGGCGAGGAACAGCAGGTCGGTGACGACGGCCTGCATCCGGTCCAGGTCCAGCACGGTGTTCTCGGCGGTCCGCCGCCAGTCGACCCGGTCGGGGTGGGCGAGCAGCACTTCCAGTTGGGTGCGTGCCGAGGCGAGTGGCGTGCGCAGCTCGTGCGAGGCGTCCGACGTGAACCGCCGTTGCCGATCAAGGGTCGCGCCCAGCCGGACAAGCGTGTCGCTCGTGGTCACCGCGAGCCACGCCAGCACGCCGATCAGCAGCGCGGCGGCCGGAACCACCGTCTGGAGCACCTCCCGCACGCCGTCCACGGCGGTCTTGTCGCCGGCGTCGATCGGCGCGGCCACGTAGACGATGTGCCGCCCGTCGCTCGTGTCGGCTCTCCCGACGCGGACCTCCAGCAGGTCGTTGTTGCGCGACGGGTCGGGCGGCACGCACTCCGCGGCACTTTCGTCGTCGAACAGGTAGAGCACGGACACGGTTTCGCCGGCCTTGGCCAGTACCTGCGACAAGCTGGTTGTCGGGTTGCTGAGCTTGCCGGGGTATTCCATCGCGGGACAGCTCGCGACAACCTTGTACGCATCGACCGCCTCGACCACTTCGAACGGCCCGATCAGAACGCCGACCGACCGCAACGCCGCCGGGTCCCCGGTGGTGTCGATCAGCCGGGCGAGCCGGCGTGCGCCGTCGGCGGCGCGCGCGTCGGCGTTGGCGACGATCTGCCGCTCCACCTGGAGTTCCATCTGCTCGACCAGCCACGACGCGCCCGCCGCCAGCAACGCGCCGAAGACCACGACGGCGGCGAAGGCGATCCGGACCCTATCCACGGGCCACCACGTACCCCGCGCCGCGCACCGTGCGGATGACGTCACGGCCCAGCTTGCGCCGCAGCGAGCTGACGTAGACCTCGACCAGGTTCGGATCGGGTGTGGCGGCGAAGTCCCACAGCCCGGCCAGGACATCGGCCTTGCTGACCACCTCACCCGGCCGGGACAGCAGGAAGGACAGCACGCTGAACTCCTTGACCGACAACCCGACCAGCGCGCCGTCGGACCGGCACTGCCGCGTGGCCAGGTCCAGTTCGACTTTGCCGACCCGCAACACGCCCGGCCGGGTCGAGCCACCGCGCCGGATCAAGGCCCGTAATCGGGCCAGGAAGACGACGTAGGAGAACGGCTTGGACAGGAAGTCGTCGGCGCCGGTGTCCAACGCCTCGGCCTCGTCCAGCTCGCCGTCCTTGGCGGTGAGCATCAGGATCGGCGTGGAGTTCCCCGCCACCCGTAATCGCCGGCAGACCCGGAAGCCGTTCAGGCCGGGTAACAGGATGTCCAGCACGATCGCCGCGTAGGAGTGTTCCGAGGCCATCCACAGCCCGTCCGGCCCGGTGAACGCCAGGTCCACCGCGTAACCCTCGGCTTCCAGCCCCGCTTTCAGGGATTCCGCCAACCGCACTTCGTCCTCGACCACGAGCAGCCGCACACCGTGCACCTTACGGACGGTGTCCCACGTCTCGGTAAAGGTTTTGTTAGTTGCCGTACGCTAACGACCGTGCGGAGAGTGCTGGGGAAGATCGCCATCGACACCCGACCGCTGAAGGTCGTCGCGTTCCGGAGGCTGTGGCTGTCGACGCTCGTCACGGCCATCGGCAGCCAGTTGACCGCGGTGGCGGTGCCCAAGCAGGTGTACGACCTGACCGGGTCGTCGGGCTGGGTGGGCGTGTCGGCGGGTGTGGCGTTGGTGCCGCTGCTGGTCTTCGGGTTGTACGGCGGCGCGATCGCGGACGTCGTGGACCGGCGCAAACTGCTCCTCGTCACCAACAGCGGTATCGCGGTCACGTCGGTGCTGCTGTGGTTGCAGGCCGCGCTGCACGCGGACTCGGTGTGGCTGGTGATCGCCCTGCTCGGTCTGCAACAGGTCTTCTTCGCCGCGAACGCCCCGGCCCGGACGGCGTCGATCGCGCGGCTGGTGCCCACCGAGCAGATCCCGGCCGCCGCCGCCCTCGGTTCCACGGTGATGATGTTCGGCGGCGTCTTCGGCCCCATGCTGGCCGGTGCGCTGATGCCGGTGGTCGGCCTGTCGACGTTGTACCTGGCCGACGCCATCGCGTTGACCCTCACCATCTGGGCGGTCTGGAAACTCCCGCCGCTGCCGCCGTTGAGCGGCACGTCGCGGCGCGCCGGTCTGCGGGACGTCGTCGACGGCTTCAAGTACCTGGCCCTGCAACGAATCCTGTTGGCGAGCTTCCTGCTGGACATCATCGCGATGGTGTTCGGGATGCCGCGGGCGCTGTTCCCGGAGATGGCCGAGAACACCTTTGGCGACCCGCCCGGTGGTGGGCTGGCGCTGGGACTCCTGTTCGCCGCCGTTCCGTTGGGCGCGATGCTGTGCGGCCTGATGTCGGGCTGGACGTCACGGGTGCGCCGTCATGGCGTGGGTGTGGTCTGCGCGGTTGTGGCGTGGGGTGTGGCGATGATCGGGTTCGGTCTGTCGCACGCCTTGTGGCTGGCCGTGGTGTTCCTGGCCATCGGCGGTGCGGCGGACATGATCAGCATGGTGTTCCGCGGCGCGATCCTCCAGGCGGCGGCGACGGACGAGATGCGCGGCCGGATGCAGGGCGTGTTCATCGTCGTCGTGGCCGGCGGCCCCCGGTTGGCGGATCTGTTGCACGGCACCACAGGCGCCCTGATCGGACCCGGCCTCGCGACCGCGTTGGGCGGTGTCCTGGTGGTGGTGGCCACTGGGCTGGCCGTACTCGCGATCCCCGCGATTAAGCGTTACCGCTTCAAGGCGAAGCCTGCTGAACTAGCCGGGTGATCACCTACGACCGTCGGGCGTTGGCCCAGGCGTACCTCGACGTACACCCCAAAGCCAAGCAGGGCTACGAAACAGCAATGCCTACAACGCCGTCTTGCGCGAGCACCGGCAGCGGGTGCTGAACGGGTTGCAGGAGCTGTTCGGCCTCACGCTGGACTTCGAGAGCGTGCCCAGCCACCACAGGGCGCTGTTCATGCCCTCCGGCGCGGAGAGCGTCCTCCTCGAACGGTCGCAGATCGCGGCGTTCCGGGAGGCGCTGGACGAGGCCATCGCGCAGGCCGAAGCCGATCTCCGGACTGATCGCCGGGTGCGGGCTGTTACCTGAATATCAAGACTTGCCCAAGGTGCGCGGAATCTACTATCCGACCCCTTTGTGATCCGGCACACTCACTGGGTATGGCGGAAGCGACGAGCGCACCGGCGCAACCGGAACTGAAGCGGGCCATCGGCCCGAAGCTGCTGCTGTTCTTCGTGATCGGTGACATCCTCGGTGTCGGCATCTACGGTCTTTCGGGCAACGTCGCGGGTCTGATCGGCGGCGCGCTGTGGTTGCCCTTCCTGATCGCGTTCGCGGTGGCCTTCATGACCGCGTTCAGCTACCTCGAACTCGTCGGCAAGTACCCCAGAGCAGCGGGCGCCGCGCTCTACACCAACCGCGCCTTCAAGATCCAGTTCCTCACCTTCATGGTGGCGTTCGCGGTGATGAGCTCGGGCATCACCTCGGCGTCGTCCGCCGCGCTCACGTTCGGGCGTGGCTACCTCCAGTCCCTCATCAGGGAGTTCTTCTCCGACACGTTCACCGTGACCGCGACCCTGGTCGCGATCCTGTTCATCATCGGCATCGCCCTGATCAACTTCCGGGGCGTGTCCGAGTCGGTCAAGGCGAACGTCGTCCTGACCTGCATCGAGCTGTCCGGCCTGCTGATCATCATCGCGATCGGCGTCTACGCGGTGCTGGCCGGCGACGGCGATCCGAGCCGCCTCACGCAGATCGACCCGGCACCCGACCAGAGCCCGCTCGTGGCCGTCACCGCCGCGACCGCGTTGGCGTTCTTCGCGATGGTCGGGTTCGAGGACTCGGTGAACATGGCCGAGGAGTGCCGGGAGCCGGTCCGCATCTTCCCGCGCGCCATGCTGTGGGGCATGGTCGTCGCGGGAGTGATCTACGTGTTGGTCGCGATCACGTCATCGCTGCTCATCCCGGCCGACGAGCTGGCCAAGGCCGGGCCGGGGGCACTGCTGAGGGTCGTGCAGGTGGGCGCGCCGGGCTTCCCGCTGTGGATCTTCTCGCTGATCGGCCTGTTCGCGGTCATCAACTCGGCGCTGATCAACATGCTGATGGCCAGCCGGCTGATCTACGGCATGTCGAACGAGCGGATCATCCCGAAGGTCTTCGGCACCGTGCACCCGTTCCGCCGCACGCCGTGGATCTCGATCGTGTTCACCTCGGGCGTCGCGATCATCCTGGTGTCCACCACGGACATCGCGAAGCTCGGCGGCACGACCGCGCTCCTGCTGCTGATCGTCTTCACCATCGTCAACGTCGCGGTGTTGGTGCTGCGCAAGGAGAAGGCGGACCACAAGCACTTCCGCGCGCCGACGTGGGTGCCGGTGCTGGGCGCGCTCGCGTGCGCGTACCTGGCCAGCCCGTTGTCGGGCCGGGCGTCGGCGGACTACGAGATCGCGCTCTACCTGCTGGGCGCCGGCGTGGTGCTGTGGCTGATCAACCGGATCGTGCACGGCAAGGTCGTGTTCGACGCGGAGAAGCTGTCCAAGTAACCCCTGCGCCAGGCGAGGTCTGCGGTATTGCGGGTTTCCTCGGGTTGACGCCCGGAAACCCGCACTGCCGCAGACCTCTTGGCCGGCGCGGCGGTGACGACCGCCGGGGGGCTAACCCCAGTTCGCCCACCCGTAGTTGACCAGGTTGACCATGTGCTGACCGCCGGCGAACACGGTCCGGGTGGGGTCGAGGAAGTTCGTTTCGTAGCCGCTTTCGATGCCGACGACCCGGGGCTGGTTCTGCACCCAGCCCCACATCGGGCCCCCGGACCACCCGCCCAGGGCGAACTTGTGCGTTTCGATCTCCAGCCCGTCGCCGTCGTTGTCGATGTCCCGGACGGGCAGCGGCATTTCGAGGGCCGGGCGTTCACCGCCCAGGAACGAGGTCGGGTAGCCTACGCTCAGCCAGCTGCCCCCGTAGTAGAAGCTCTCGGCGCTGCTCCACCAGGAGCCGAGCCACCCGGTGCGGTCGCCGATGCGCCAGTCCAGCTTGCAGATGACGTAGTCCAGTCCGGTCACGTCGTTGATGTTGCGCACCCCGCGCCATTCCTGCACGAACGCGTGCCCGAAACGCGGGTCGCTGCCATTCCGGTACGCGGGGACAAAACGGATCGACGAGTTCGTGGTGCCCCACGGCATGGCGTGGCTGGCGGTGAGCAGCAGTCGCGGGCCGATGAGAACACCGCTGCCGACCACCGTCCCGCCGCCGGGGCGGGTGATGAACAATTTCCCGCACGTCGTCCACGGCCAAGCGGTGCCGATGGACTCCGAAATGGTCGGGCGTGAGAGGTGGCCGTCGGCCAGCGCGTAGGCGTCCAGGAGGTGCGGCCGGACGCGTGGCTGGAACTGGATTTCCAACCAGGGCGGCCGGTACGAGTCGCGCTGATCGACCCGCTCGCCGACCTCCGTCAACTCCTCCAGCGTCAACCGCTGACCACCGGCCGCGGGCGGTTCGCGAAGCACCAGGTCACCGACCGTGCGGACCACGACGTGGCCGTTGTCGGACCGTGCCTCCGGCACCTTGCCGACGGAACCTTCGAGCACATAGCTGTGTTCGTCGTCCCGGGGTGGGATGGTTTCCCTCGCCGGCTCGTCGGGGGTCTCGTAAAGTCGATCGAGAGACCACGTCTCGGCCTGGGTGTATTTGATCGCGGTCATCGCTGAGCCTCCTACTCCTCGATAACCACAAGGATCGCCGCGACTCAGGGCGTGGTTAGCCCTGGTAGGCCCCCTGATCGGGTGAATTGCCGAGCGGAGCGGATTTGATTACTCAACGGAGTCGAAAATTATTTCCGCCCAGGCGTGGCGGGCTGCCTCATCCGGTTCAGGTCCGTGGCGTCGTGGGCGCTGAAGACGTCCACGGAATCACCGTGATCGCGCACCAGTTCCCGCAACCGATCTTGATTGGCCAGGCGCAGTTCGGACAGGACCGCCATCCGCTTCTGCATGAAGGTCAACGCCGGCGGGCAAAACGGGTCCGAGGCCATCTCGCCGTGGAAGAAGTACGAATCGCCCGCGTGCAGCAGCCACCGGTCGCCGTCCCGCACCGCCACGCCCGTGTGCCCGTGGGTGTGGCCGAACAACGGCACCAGCAGCACGTCCGGCCGCACCTCGCGCACCCCGGAGAAGCCGAACCACGTCTCACCGGTCGTCTCGTGCGCGACCCAGTCCGGCCCGTGCCGCCACTGGTTGTCCGGGTACCGCACCCGGTCGTTGCCGGACTTGCCCGGCCGCGTCGCCGCCGCCAACTCCTCCGCCGACAGGTGCACGCGCGCCTGCGGGAAGTCGCGCAGACCGCCGCCGTGGTCGAGGTCCAGGTGGGTCAGCACGACGTCCCGCACGTCCGACGCCGCGAACCCGAGCGCCTCCACCTGTCGCAGCGCCGTTTCCGCCTCTTCCAACACGGGACGGGACATCACCCGCCACGTCCGCGCCAACGTCTCGTCGGGCGTGCGCACGTCGTCCAGGCCCATGCCGGTGTCGACGAGCACCAAGCCGTCGTCGGTCTCCAACAGCAGCACGTGGCAGACCAGCTCGGCCGTGCCGAAGTACGAACCCTTGCCGGACACCAGCTTCCCGCCGAACGGGCGCATGGTGCCGCAGTTCAGGTGGTGCACCTTCATGTCGTGGGCCTTCCCAGTAGGGCACCCAGGCGGGCGCCGACGGCGTGCAGGGGTTCCAGCGAACGGCTGGTGCGGGCGAGCAGGAGCGCGCCCTCGATGGCGGCCAGCGCGACCGTCGCCAGGTCTTCGTCACCGACGTGCGCGGCGATGACCGCCTGCCACGACGTGTAGACCTCCTCGCACGCCACCCGGATCGGCTCACTGTCCGCCGCCGCGTCCAGCGCCACCGTGGCGATCGGGCACCCGCTGCGGAAGTCCGAAGCGAGCAGCTGTTGGCCGAGCACTTCCAGGGCTTGGGGCAGCGCTTTCGCCGGGTCGGGTTCGGCGGCGAGCGCAGCGGTCAGCGCGTCGCGCAGGTCGCTGCCCGCCAACGCCACCGCCTCCACCGCCAGCTGCTCCTTTCCGCCCGGGAAGTGGAAGTAGAGCGACCCCTTGGGTGCTCCGCCCTCGGTGAGCACCTGGTTCAGGCCCGTCGCGTGGTAGCCCTGCGTCCGGAACAGCTCGGCGGCGGTGCGCACCATGCGTTGTCGGGTGTCTGTCCGTTTTGGCATGGTTTTACTATAGAGACCGGTCTAGTTACTTGGTCAAGCAGATACCCTCTTCATCCATGCTGGAGATCGCCCACGGCGCGGCGCGCGCCGTCATCGCACCCGAGGGTGCGGGACTGAAGTCCTACGAGGTCGGCGGCGTGCCGTACGTGGAGACGTACGACGACGAACCGCCCATGGGCAGTGGCGCGGTGCTGGTGCCGTGGCCCAACCGCACGGCGGGCGGCAAGTGGACGCTCGACGGCGTGGAGCAACAGCTCGAAATCAGCGAGCCGGCCCGCGGCAACGCCATCCACGGCCTGGTGCGCCGGGTGGTGTGGGACGTCGTCGAGCACACCGGCAGCCAGCTGTCGCTGGAGGCGGCGGTGGCGGGCTTCGGCTGGCCCGTGCCGCTGCGCACGACCATCACCTACGCCCTGGACGAGAACGGGCTGAGCGTCTCGCACGGCGTCACGAACGTCGGTGACACCCACACGCCGTTCGGCGTCGGCACCCACCCGTACCCGCGGGCCGGCGCGTCGCTGACCGACGAGACGTCCCTGTCCCTGGCCGCCGCCACCGTGCTGCCGGTCGACCCCGAGACCATGATCCCGAACGGTCCGGCCGAACCGGTGTCCGGCGACTACGACTTCCGCGTGGCACGCCTGCTGGCGGGCGTGAAGCTGGACACCGCGTTCGGCGGCTGTGAGCCGGTGGACGGGCTGGTGCGGCACGTGCTGCGCGGTCCGGGCGGCGGCGTCGAGCTGTGGGCGGACCCGGACTTCAAGTGGGTGCAGGTCTACACGCCGGACAACTTCCCCGGACGGGGTCGCGCGGTGGCGATCGAGCCCATGACGTGCCCGCCGGACGCGTTGAACAGCGGGATCGACCTGCTGTGGCTGGAGCCGGGCGAGTCGTGGGCCGGGCGGTGGGGTTTGCGCCCGCTGTCGTAAGCCCGTTAGCGTCGCTAACTATGAACGTCGCAATCACGGGTGGGTACGTCGTTCCGGTGGCCGGGGAGCCGATCGAGGGCGGCACGGTCCTGATCCAGGACGGGAAGATCGTCGCGGTCGGCGTGGACGTCGAGGTGCCGGACGGCGTCCCGGTCGTGGACGCGGCGGGCGGCTGGGTGCTGCCCGGATTCGTGGAGGCCCACGGCCACCTCGGCGTGCACGAGGAGGGCGAGGGCTGGGCCGGGCAGGACACCAACGAGATGACCGACCCCAACGGCGCCCGCCTGCGTGCGTTGGACGCGATCAACGCCGCCGACCAGGGCTTCGCCGACGCCCTGTCCGGCGGCGTCACGACCGCGGTGATCAAGCCGGGGTCGGGCAACGTGATCGGCGGCCAGACCGTCGCGGTGAAGTGCTGGGGCCGTACGGCCGACGAGATGCTCGTGCGCAACCCCGTCAGCGTGAAGAGCGCGTTGGGCGAGAACCCGAAGCGGGTGTACGGGGACCAGAAGAAGCTGCCGTCCACCCGTCAGGGTGTGGCCGCGGTGATCCGGGACGCGTTCACCAAGGCCCAGGACTACGTGGCCAAGCGGGACGAGGCGGAGGGGGCGTTCGAGCGCAACCCCACGTCCGAGGTGCTGGCCCGCGTGCTCTCCGGCGAGCTGCCGTGGTGCCAGCACTGCCACCGTGCGGACGACATCGCGACCGCGCTGCGGCTGGCCGACGAGTTCGGCTACAAGCTCATCGTCAACCACGGCACCGAGGGTCACCTGATCGCGGACCTGTTGGCGGAGCGTGAGATCCCGGTGATCATCGGCCCGCTGTTCACCAGCCGGTCGAAGGTCGAGGTGCGGCAGCGGTCGTTGCGCAACCCCGGCATCCTGGCGCGCGCGGGCGTGCAGATCGCGATCACCACCGACCACCCGGTGGTCCCGATCCACTTCCTGGTGCACCAGGTGACCCTGGCCGTGAAGGAAGGCCTGGACCCGAAGACCGGCCTGGAATCCATCACCACCAACCCGGCCCGCATCATGAGCCTGGACGACCGCGTCGGCTCCCTCCAGCCCGGCCTCGACGGCGACGTGGTCATCTGGTCCGGCGACCCCCTCGACGTGATGAGCCGAGCACTGAAGGTCTTCGTAGAAGGCCGCGAGGTCTACCGCTTCGAGAACGGCGAGGAGATCGTCGCCAACCCCTTCTACTCCGAGCCCTGACCACCCAAGAGCCAAACCCCCAGACCGCGCGTGTCCAACGTTCGGAACGCGCGTGTCCAACGTCCAGGTACCCCGAGTTGAACACTCAGGACAGTCGCCGACGTTCTGAGCGTTGAATTCGGGTGTTCTGAACGTAGGACACGCGCGTTCTGGACGTAGGACACGCGTGTTCTGAACGTAGGACACGCGCGTTCTGAATGTTGGACACGCGCGACTTGGGGGTTCGACTCCCGGGGTCAGTGGCGGAGGTCGCGGCCGATGACGAGGCGTTGGATTTGGTTGGTGCCTTCGAAGATCTGGAGGACCTTGGCCTCGCGCATGTAGCGCTCCACGGGGAAGTCGCGGGTGTAGCCGGCGCCACCCAGGACTTGGACGGCGTCGGTGGTGACCTTCATCGCGGTGTCGGTGCAGATCAGTTTCGCGATCGCGGCCTGGCGGCGGAACGGGAGGCCGCGGTCGCGGCGGCGGGCGGCTTCCAGGTAGGTGGCGCGGGCGGATTCGACGGCGGCGGCCATGTCGGCGAGCAGGAATTCCAGGCCCTGGAAGTCGATGATCGGACGGCCGAACTGGGTGCGCTGCTTGGCGTACGCGACGGCTTCGTCCATCGCCGCCTGCGCCAGACCGACGCCGCACGCGGCGATGCCGAGACGGCCGGAGTCCAAAGCGGACAGTGCGATCTTCAGGCCGTCGCCCTCCTCGCCGATCAAGCGGTCGGGGGAGAGGCGGACGTTGTCGAACAGCAGTTGCGCGGTGATCGAACCGGTGAGGCCCATCTTGCGCTCGGGCTTCGCCGCGGTGAGGCCGTCGGCCTGGCCGGGGGCGAAGAAGCAGCTGATGCCCTTGCCGCCGTCGTCGGACGTGCGGGCCATCAACGTGTAGAAGTCGGCCACGCCGGCATGTGTGATCCACGCCTTGGTGCCGGTGACGGAGTAGTCGTCGTCCGACCGCACGGCACGGGTGGACAGCGCGCCCGCGTCCGAACCGGCGTGCGTCTCGGACAGCGCGTACCCGCCCAGGTAGTCGCCCCCGACGACGTCCGGCAGCCAGCGTTCCTGCTGCGCCTCGCTGCCGAACGTCGCCAGCGCGTAGCTCGACATGATGTGCACCGAGAGCCCGACGCCGACCGACATCCACGCCGACGCGACTTCCTCCAACGCCTGCAAGTACACCTCGTACGGCTGCTCGCCGCCGCCGAACCGCTCCGGGTACGGCAGGCCCAGCAGGCCGATCTTGCCCAGCAGCCGGAACTTGTCGCGCGGGAACCGCTCGTGCTCCTCGGCCTCGGCCGCGTGCGGCGCGAGTTCGTCGCGGGCGATCTCGCGGACCAGCGCGAGCAGGTCCTCGGCCTCGGTGGTGGGCAGCAGGCGCTCGGCGGGCATCGTCGACCTCCGGTACGGCTTGTGGCCGTCTGTTCGTAGAGTACTGTTCACAGTACTGTAGGACGTACTCCAGTACTGTTGCCAGTCACTGTGACAGAGTTGCCGCCTATGACCTCGATCGTGCGCAGACCGCCGACGCCCAGGCAGGTGGAGCTGCTGGGCCGGCTTGAGGCGCTCGTGCTCGCCGAGGGGTTCGCGCACTTCACGTTGGACGACCTCGCCGCACGCCTGCACTGCTCCAAGTCCACGCTCTACGCGCTGGCCGCGAGCAAGGAACAGCTGGCCGTGCGCGTCGTCGGCCGGTACTTCAAGGGCGCGGCCGAGCGGATCGAGCAGCGCATCGCCGACGTCAAGGACGTGCGCGCCCGCGTCGGCACGTACCTCGCGGGCGCGGCGGAGGAGCTGCGGCGGGCGTCGGCGCAGTTCATCAACGACGTGTCCGCGTTCGCCCCCACGCGCACCACCTACGAGCGCAACGCGCGTGCGGCGGCCGAGCGGATTCGCGAGTTCATCCAGGAGGGTGTCAGCGACGGGGTGTTCCGGGACGTGCATGCGACCCTGATCGCGGAAATGGCCGGTCTGCTCATCGAGGGCATCCAGACCGGTGTGCTGCCCCGGCGCGCGGGTGTGTCGGACGCCGAGGCGTTCACCGCGCTGGGTGAACTACTGCTGGACGGGTTGCGGAGAGAACGGAGCCAGTCGTGATCGTCGTTGCTGGTGAGGCGCTGGTCGACCTGGTGCCCACGCCCGAGGGGAACCTGGCGCCGAGGCTGGGCGGCGGGCCGTACAACGTGGCCGTGGCCGCCGGGCGGCTCGAAGCGCCGGTGAGCTTCCTGTCCCGGGTGTCGTCCGACCTGTTCGGCGACCGGCTGATCGAGCGGCTGCACGCGTCCGGCGTGCGGACCGACCTCGTGCAGCGCAGCGACCAGCCCACGACGTTGGCCGTGGTCGGTCTGGCCGACGACGGGTCCGCGCGCTACTCGTTCTACGTCGAGGGCACCGCGGACCGCCAGGTGACCGATCCGGGGCCGCTGCCCGCCGGGACCAAGGCGGTGTCCTTCGGGACGCTGTCGATGGTCCTGGAGCCGGGCGCGAGCACCTACGAGCGGGTGCTGTGGCGCGAGGCCGAACGCGGCGCGCTCACCGTGCTGGACCCGAACATCCGGGTGGGCCTGATCCACGACCCCATGGCGTATCGGGACCGTTACGACTCGTGGCTGCCGCACGTGGGCCTGCTGAAGGTTTCCGTGGAAGACGCGCGGTGGCTGGCCGAGCTCCCCGCCGACGCGCCCGAGGACGAGGTGCTGGAGGTCGCGCGCGACTGGCAGGGCGCCGGGCCGGCCGCGGTCGTGCTGACGCGCGGCGGCGACGGGCTGGCCGTGCTGACGTCCGCCGGTGACGTGATTCGCGTCCCACCGACCCCCGTGGACGTCGTCGACACCATCGGCGCGGGCGACACCGTGCAGGGCGCTCTGCTCGCCTGGCTGCACGACCACGACGCGCTGTCCGTAGAGGCAGTCCGAGGTCTGGACGCCGGGAAGTGGGCCGAGGCGCTGGCCTACGCGGGCGCCGCGGCGGCCATCACGTGCTCCCGGGCGGGCGCGGAGCCACCCTTCAAACGCGAGCTGGAGATGACCTAGCTCTCACCCCGTGTGAGGTGGAGGAACAGCCCGAAAGGGCTACGGTGGTTGAACGCACGCTAGCCACCCATGCATCCGGATGTGATGCCGGTCCCATCTCGCAGAATCGGTTCATACCGCGCCTGTGTGGTGGGTCGTCCGCTGACTAGCGTGGGAGAACTGACAGGACCCCAACGGGGTGGTGCTGCGGTGCGGGGCGATCCCACGCCCGCGCGCAGGCGTGCGAGACCCGCATGAGCCACCCCGCCCTAGCGTGAGAGGGACTCTGCATGCCCGACGCGACGACTGCGCCGACTGATACCCGTACCGTCGCGCTGCGCCATCCGGGCGGAGAGCACGAGATGAAGGTAGTACCGGCCACCGAAGGTGCGCCCGGTATCGATCTCGGCAAGCTGTTGGCCACCACCGGCTTGGTCACCCTGGACAGCGGGTTCGTCAACACCGCGTCCTGCTCCTCCGAGATCACCTACATCGACGGTGACGCGGGCATCCTGCGCTACCGCGGCTACCCGATCGAGCAGCTCGCCGAGAAGTCCAACTTCTTGGAGGTCAGCTACCTGCTGATCTACGGCGAGCTGCCGACCCAGGCCCAGCAGGAGGAGTTCTCCTCCAAGATCAGCCGGCACACGCTGCTGCACGAAGACCTGAAACGGTTCTTCGACGGCTTCCCGCGTGACGCCCACCCCATGCCCGTGCTGTCCTCGGCGGTGTCCGCGCTGTCGACGTTCTACCAGGACAGCCTCAGCCCGTTCGACGCCAACCAGGTGGAGATCTCCACGATCCGCCTGCTGGCCAAGGTTCCCACCATCGCGGCCTACGCCTACAAGAAGTCCGTGGGCCAGCCGTTCCTGTACCCGGACAACTCCCTGGGTCTGGTGGACAACTTCCTGCGCATGACGTTCGGCTTCCCGGCCGAGCCGTACGACGTCGACCCCGATCTGGTGCGGGCGCTCGACTTGCTGTTCGTGCTGCACGCCGACCACGAGCAGAACTGCTCCACCTCGACGGTGCGGCTGGTCGGGTCGTCGGAGGCGAACCTGTTCGCGTCCATCTCGGCCGGCATCAACGCGCTGTTCGGCCCGCTGCACGGCGGCGCGAACTCCGCGGTGCTGGAGATGCTGGAGAAGATCCGGCGCGAGGGCGGTGACGTCTCCGCGTTCGTGAACAAGGTCAAGAACAAGGAGGACGGCGTCCGCCTGATGGGCTTCGGCCACCGGGTCTACAAGAACTACGACCCGCGTGCCGCGATCATCAAGAAGACCGCCGACGAGATCCTGGGCAAGCTCGGCGCTTCCGACGAGCTGCTCGACATCGCGAAGAAGCTCGAAGAGACGGCGCTCGCCGACGACTACTTCGTCGAGCGCAAGCTGTACCCGAACGTCGACTTCTACACCGGCCTGATCTACCGGGCCATGGGCTTCCCGACGAAGTTCTTCACCGTGCTGTTCGCGCTGGGCCGGCTGCCCGGCTGGATCGCCCACTGGCGCGAGATGATCCAGGACCCGGCCACCAAGATCGGCCGCCCGCGGCAGGTCTACGTCGGCTCCCCGGAGCGCAACTTCGTGCCGCTCGACCAGCGCTGACTCCGTTTAGCGTTTCAACGCTGACAACCGGTACACCGAAGGCCCGCACCGTTCGTCCGGTGCGGGCCTTTTCGTCGGTGTGGAAGGAAGGTCCTGTCCTTCGTGCGGTCCGGGCCTGTGGGCAACTAAGGGGGTATGAGCCTGCCCGCCAAGGGGATTACCTCAACACATCCCGCAAACGGACGCGGGCACCCGTGCGCAGGACGGCGTTCGAGTAGACCTTGCCGCCCAGCCAGGTGATCGCCGCGACCGCGACGAGCGCGAGCGCGATCGCCACCAGCACCTGCCACGTCGGCGCGACACCCATCGCCATCCGGCCCGGCATCAGGATCGGCGCGAACGGCGGCAGCAGCGACAGCACCACCACCGCGGACCCGGTCGGGTCGCTGATCATCAGGTTGATGCCGACCACGAACGCCACCACGATCGCCATGCTGATCGGCGTCAGCACCGACTGCAACTCCTCCTGCCGCGACACCAGGGACGCCGCCGCCGCGAAAATGGTGGCGTACAAGAAGAACCCGAGCACGTACCACAGCAGACCGGTGGCCAACGCCGCGCCGGCCACGTCCGCGACGTCGATCACCCCGGACACCGACGACAGCACCAGCCCGATGCCGCCGATCAGCGCCAGTTGCAGCAACCCCACCGCGCCCAGTCCGACGACCTTGCCCGACAGCAGCTGCCACGGCCGCAGCGTTGCCAGCAGGATCTCCACCACCCGGCTGGACTTCTCCTCCACCACGCCCTGCGCGACCATCGTCCCGTAGACCAGCAGCGAGTAGTACAGCAGCGCCGCGATCACCAGGCCGATCGCCAGCCGTTGGCCCTTCTGGGTGTCCTCCGGCTCCAGCGTCACCACGTCGACGCCCGCGCGCTCCACGTTCCGCGCCACCACGTCCGGGTTCAGCCCCGCCTCGGCCAGCTGCGCGTTGAGGACCTGTTGCTTGACGATCAGGTCGATCGAGTTGCGCAGCTCGTCGCTCAACGACTCCTTCACCACCACGCGCAGGTCGTCCGCCGCGCCGGTGACCAGTGCGTCCACCTCACCCGACCGGACCTGTTCCTCGGCCGCCACCGGATCGGTGACGTCGACCGTCTCCACCTCGCGGCCGAACGACGCGGCGGTCTGCTTCAACGGCTCCGCCAGCACCGTCGCCTGACCGCTCAACGCGACCCGGTCGCGGCCCGCGTCGTCGAACAGCACGGCCTGCAGCAGCACGTACCCCGCCATCAGGGCGACGATCACCAAGGTGCCCCACAGGAACGACTTCGTGCGCACCTTGCCCAGGAACTCCCGGCGCGCGACCAGGAACACCGCCCGGCCGGGGGTGAGGCTGTTCATGCCGCGGACTCCTCGGTCACCACGCTGCGGAACAACTCGGTCAGCGACGGGCGCTGCCGGGAGAACTCGTGCACGGGGCCCGTGTCCAGGGCGGCGCGCAACACCACCTGATCGTCGCCGTCCGGGGCCAGCTCCACCACCGTGCGACCGGCCGACGTGTGCGCCGACCGCACGCCGGGCAGGTGGTCGGCCCAGCCTGCTGGTGCCTGCGGGGCGTCCACGACCAGCCGCGACTCGCCGCCTGCGCGCAGTTCGTCCACCGGGCCGCACGCGACGAGCGTGCCGCTGCGCACGATGCCGACCCGGTCGCACAACCGCTCCACCAGGTCCAGCTGGTGGCTGGAGAACACCACGGGCACGCCGGCGGCGGCCTTCTCGCGCAGCACCTGGCTCATCACGTCCACCGCGACCGGGTCCAGGCCGGAGAACGGCTCGTCCAGCACCAGCACGTCCGGCTCGTGCACCAGCGCCGCCGCCAGCTGCACGCGTTGCTGGTTGCCGAGGCTGAGCTTCTGCACCTCGTCGTGCCTGCGGTCGCGCAGGCCGAGGCGGGCGATCCAGTTGTCCGCGGACCGGTGGGCGGCGTTGGTGGACATGCCGTGCAGCTCGGCCAGGTACACGAGCTGGTCGTGCACCTTCATCTTCGGGTAGAGGCCGCGCTCCTCGGGCATGTAGCCGATCCGGCGGCGGGTCTGGAAGGTGATCGGCTCGCCGTTCCACCGCACCTGGCCCGAGTCGGCGGCGAGCACGCCCAGCGCGATGCGCATCGTGGTGGTCTTGCCGGCCCCGTTGCTGCCGACGAACCCGAACAGCTCGCCCGCCCGCACGTCGAAGGTCATCCCGTCGAGCGCGACGACCTCCCCGTAGCGCTTGGAGACCCGGTCGATCTCCAGCACCCCCTCTGCCACGGTGCTCCCCTCCTGTTGTGACTGGCCGTAGACCTAGGCCGAGCCGTAGACCTGGCTGGACAGCGGTTCGAACGGACTGCGGCTGAACACGGCCTCCACGGGCAGACCGAACACGTCGCAGATCCTCATCGCCAGGTCGAGGCTGGGGTAGTGGTCGCCCCGCTCCAACGCGCCGATCGTCTGCGGGTTGACCTCCACCGCCTTGGCCAGCTCCACCCTCGTCAAACCCCGTTCGACCCTGAGCACCCCGATCCGGTTGTGGATGGGTTGCCCGGGGCCTCGACGCACCGGACTCATGCTACAAAGTGTTGCGAAAACCCAACAGATCGGCAAGTAAACAATTCACAGAATAGGCCGAACGGTGGTATCGGCAGGTCACGCGCCCGTAAATCACGTTTCAGTGAAACGATACGTCGCCGGGAACCGAATGGACTGTCGACGGGTCGAATGCGCAAGTAGGGCCGCAAGCCCCGTTGCCGTGAGGGGTGAACATGGAGCCGGACCAGTGGCTCGCGCAGTACGGAGAGAAGATCGACCAGGCCAAGCGGAACGCCGCCCAGGTCGAGACGCAGCTCGGGGGTGTCGGCGGCAGCGCGACGTCGCCGGACGGCCTGATCACGGTCAGTGTCAACGCTTCGGGCGCGTTGACGGGCCTGATCCTGCGCCCGCAACTGCGGGGTGAGGACCCGGAGCGGATCTCCGGCGCGATCATGACCGCCGTCGCGCAGGCGCAACGTGCCGCCGCGGGCAAGGTCGTCGAGATCATGACCGAGTTCGTCGGTGACAGCCCGGCGCTGGAGTTCGTGAAGGCGAAGATGCCGAACGGCTATTCGGGTGACGGCACGGATGCCGTGGAACCGGCACCCGAGATCCAGCGTCGAGACGTCAGGCCCGATGACGACTACTTCACCAACCCACCCGATGTCATGGCCTGAGCAGGGGGTAGATGACCATGTTCGACTCGTTCATCGTCGACCCGGACCAGATCCGGGCGCACGCTGGCACGGTCGACCAGTTGACGCAGCGGATGCTCTCGGCCACGAAGACCGCTGACCCGTCGCTGTCGACCGACGCCTTCGGTGTGTTCGGCGAGTTCCTGGCCGGGTTCCTGCTCAAGACGGCGGGTTCCTCCCAGGACATCCTCGGCCAGGCCACGGAGACCATCGCCGACATGTGCCAGGGCCTCAAGGAGGTCGCCGACCTCTACGAGAACGTCGACCTCGACAACGCGTTCGGCTTCACCGGAAGGGCACGGGGATGAACGCGCAAGCCACTACCCAGGGCCGCGACCCCTCGCACCTGATCAGCGACGTGCAGGGCACCGTCGCGGCGGTCGAGCGCGGCGACTGGGTGCAGGCCGGTCTCGGCATGGCGAACACCGCCATGGGCATCGTCGGCATGGCGAGCAACCCGCTGTCCGGCTTCCTGTCCGCCGGGTTCAGCTGGGCCATGCAGCACGTCGACTTCCTGCGCGAGCCGTTCGACGCGCTGCTGGGCAACCCGCAGGCGATCCAGAAGATGTCCGACAGCTGGTCGTCCGCGGCCAAGCAGATCGAGGGCATCGTCGCCGACTACCGGCGCACCTCCGAGCAGGAGACCCAGGGCTGGCGCGGTCGTTCCGCCGACGGCTACCGCGCGGCGAGCAAGAAGCACGCCGCCGGGCTGGAGACGCTGGCCAAGGCCACCAAGGGCATCTCCGGCGCGGCCAAGGGCGCGGGCGAGCTCGTCGCCACCGTGCGCAAGACCATCATGGACCTGATCAGCCAGGCCGTGTCGGACATGGTCATGAAGATCATCCAGTGGCTCGCGGCGTCGTTCCTGACCTTCGGGGCGGCCATCGGCGCGGCGATCGCGGACATCGTGCAGATGGCGTGCAACTACGCCAAGAAGCTCGCCGACTTCCTGCAGAAGCTCGGCAACTCGCTCAAGAAGCTGATCGACCTGATCAAGTCGGTCGCGCAGATCGCCCAGACCGCCAAGCAGATCCTCCAGGCGATCACCGCGATGACGTCGTCCAACAAGGGCGGCAGCGGCGGTGGCGGCTCGGGGCCGCGGTTGACGCAGGGCGGTGTCGGGCTGAACGACCGGCAGCTGGCCGACATGGACCGCGACACGGGCCAGCGCTTCACGGCCCCGCCGGGCGGCACGACCAACCCGTCCGGCTCGGGCGGTGGCGGCACGGGTGGTCCCGTGGTGAGCCGTCCGCCGACGGTGGGCGTGGGCTACGGGCCGGGCACGGACTCCGACGGGCGCTTCTACGCCGGTGGTCCGAGCGGGCCGGTGGTCAGCCGTCCGCCGACGGTCGGCACCGGTGGCGGTAGCGGTTCCGGTGGTGCCGCCGGTGGCCACTGGGAGCCGGGTCGCTGGGTGCCGGGCGGCAGCTCGACCGGTGGCCGGGTGCCCACGCCGCCGACGTTGGGCGGCACCACGGGCGGCACGACTCACGCGACGGGCGGGTCCGGCACGCCGGGCGTGCCCACGGTGCCGCCGGTGCGTCCGGTGTCGGCCGACCTGCCCACCATGCCGACCGGCGGTGGTTCGGGCGGCGGTGGTGGCGGCTTCGCCGGTGGTGGCGGTGGCGGCTTCGCGGGCGGCGGTGGCTCCGGCGGTGCCGGTGGCGGCGGCTCGACCCTCCAGGCCGGTGGCTCGTCCGGCGTGCTCGGTACCGCGGGCGGCCCGACCGCTGGTGCACCCGGCGCCGCGCCAGGTGCCGCCGGTGGACGTCCCGGTGGCGCCGGTGGCGGCATGGGCATGATGGGCGCGCCGATGATGGGCGCCCCCGGCCAGGGCGGCGACGGCAAGGACCACCAGCGCAAGGTCCGACTCGAAGGCGAACCCCTGATCGAGGAGCCGCCGAAGGCCGCAAAGCCGATCATCGGCGAGTGACCTGAACCCCAAGGGGGACCTCCACCCGGAGGTCCCCCTTTCTCATACCCCAACCCCGCCCATCCCGAACGTTCAACTCACCCGTTCTGAACGTTGGACACGCGCGTTCTGAACGTTGGACACGCGCGTGAGTCGAACCTTCAGGTCGCGTGAGTCGTACGTTCGCGTCGCGAGAGTCGAACGCTCAGGTAGGCCGAGTTCAACGTTCAGGTCGGGGTACGCGCGTCCTGAGTGTTGAACTCAGGAGGCCTGAGGGTTCGACTCTCGGGGTCTGGAGGTTCGACTCTCGGGGGGTGGGGGGTAGTTCTTGGGTTACTTGGTGGGTGGTGGTGGGTTCGGCGTGGGCGCGGTCGGTGGGGACTAGGCCGGTTCGGGTTCGGCGGTCCAGGACGTCGGCGGGGGTTAGGGCGCCTTCGTGATGGACGGCCCAGGCGATCTCGCCGATTTTGGCTACGTGGGGGGACTCGGTGCCGTAGTAGGGGATCAGGTGGGGTGGGCCGGTGGCGGGGCCCGCGCCTACTAGGGGGAGGTGGGCGGTGCGGGAGGGGACTGTGGTGAGGGCGGTGGCGTTTACGGCGTCGGCGGCCATGCGGCGGTAGGTGGTGAGTTTGCCGCCTACGACTGTGGTGATTCCGTCGTGGGTGAGGATCGCGTGGCGGCGGGAGAGGTCGGCGCTGGGGCCGTCGCCGGTGTCCAGGAGGGGGCGCAGGCCGGCGAACGTGCCCAGGACGTCGGCTTGGGTCAGGGGGCGTTGCAGGACTGAAGTGGCCACGGTCAGGAGGAAGTCCACATCGGACTGGGGGACCGTTGGTACGTCGGGGATCGGGCCGTCGAACGGTTCGTCGGTCAGGCCTATGTAGACGCGGCCGTCGCGTTGAGGGAGGAGTAGGGCGAAGCGGTTGCGGGCGTCGGGGATGGGGACGGTCAGGGCGGTGTTGGTGAGGCCGAGGGTGGAGGCGGAGAGGACCAGGTGGGAGCCGCGGGACGGGCGGAGTTTTACGTCCACCAGGTCGCCTGCCCAGACACCGGTGGCGTTCACGACGGCTCGTGCCTTGATGTGGAGTGCGGTGTTGGTGAGGGTGTCGGTCACGTGGGCGCCGTTGTTGGTCAGGGATGTGGCGCGGGCGCGGGTGATGATGCGGGCGCCGAAGCCGGCGGCGGTGCGGGCGAGGGCTACGACCAGGCGGGCGTCGTCGATCAGTTGGCCGTCGAAGCTCAGGAGGCCGCCGCGCAGGTCGGCACGGCGCAGGCCGGGAGCCAGGGCCAGGGCCTCTACGGCGGGCACGTGGCGCGGGGCGGGGAGGACGTGGGACGGGGTGCGGGCCAGGCGGCGCAGGACGTCGCCGGCACGTAGACCGGCCATGACGATCGGGGCGTGCGACTTGCCGTGCAGCGGCACCAGCTGTGGCAGCGCGCGGACCAGGTGCGGAGCGGTGCGGGTCATCAGGATGCCGCGTTCGACCGCGCTCTCGTAGGCCAGGCCGACCTCGCCCTGGGCCAGGTAACGCAGGCCGCCGTGGACGAGCTTGCTCGACCAGCGGGACGTGCCGAACGCGAGGTCGTGCGCCTCGACCAGGCACACCGACAGGCCGCGTGACGCGGCGTCCAGGGCGACGCCGGCACCGGTCACCCCGCCACCGACGACGAGCAGGTCGACGGGCGACGACGACACGTAGTCCAGGTCGGCGCGGCGGCGGGCGGCGTTCAGGGATGTGCTCATGACAGGGCCGCGTCCAGGTAGGTGGCCAGTTCGGCCAGCAGTTCCTCGAAGTCCAGGTCGGTGGTCGCGGGCCGGATCGACAGCACCAGCGACTGCGTGGTCAGCAGCACCAAGCGGGCCTGGGCGGCGGGAGAACCGGCGCGGATCGAGCCGTCCGCGTGGCCCGCTTCGATCTGCGCCACCAGGAACGCCTCGACCAGCTTCTGCGTGCTGCCGAGCCGCTGCACGAGGTACGGCAGCATCAGTTCGGCGTCCAGGTCGAGCACCCGGCGCATCAACGGGTCGGCGGCGAGCAGGCGGATGCTCGCGATGGCCTGCGCCACCAGCCGCTGCCTGGTGTTGTCCCCGGTGACCGTGATGCGCTGCAACAGCGCGGTGAACTCCCTGGTCATCAAGGCCCTGACCAGCGTCCCGACGTCCGGGAACCGGCGGTAGAGGGTCATCCGGCTGACGCCGGCGCGTTTGGCGATGTCCGTCAGCGTGGTGCGGCGGACCCCGACCTGGACCACGCAGTCGCGGGCCGCGTCGAGGAGCGCGTCATCACTGTGACGTTGAGACGTCATATGTCACACTGTAGCGGTGACCGAGCGCATCGACCACACCCTCCGGGGCAGTTGGACCTCCACCACCGGCGAGCTCCCGCCGCACGCCCTCAAGTGGCTTCGCGGGCGCACGGCCTCTCGGACGTCCGCACGCCGAGCCGTACGCCGGTCGTGCCGGAGTCGGCGTTGTCGGGTGCCGCGCGCGCCGCGTTGGACGCGGTGGTCGGGCCTGGTTACGTCCGGATGGACCACGATTCCCGGCTGGGACGCGTGGGCGGGCTGTCCTATGTGGACCTACTGCGGCAACGTGGTGACGGTGACCTGGCGGTGCCGGACGCGGTGGTGCTGCCCGCGTCACCCGCGCAGGTCGTCGAAGTGCTGAAGACGTGCGTCGAGCACGACGTGGCCGTGGTGCCGTTCGGCGGCGGCACGTCCGTCGTCGGCGGGGTGAACGCCCTGCGCGGCGACAAGGCGGCATCTCTCACGCTTACGAGACCGGCGCGTCGCTGTACTTCACCGCCCTGGCCGCACGGGACGCCACCGACCCGATCGGCCAGTGGCAGGTCGCCAAGGCCGCCGCGAGCGAGGCCATCACCGGGCTCGGCACGATCAGCCACCACCACGCGGTGGGCGCGGACCACGTGCCGTACCTGGAAGCGGAGATCGGCGCGCTCGGGGTGGACGTGCTGGCGTCCGTCAAGCGGACGCTCGACCCGACCGGGGTGCTCAATCCCGGAAAGCTCATCCCTGGAAAGTTCAACCCGGCGGAGCTAGCGTCGCCTGGTGACCGGTGACCTGCTGATCCGTTCCGTGCGGCCGTGGCCGAACCGCCCGGACGCACCCCTGGTCGACGTGCTCTGCGAGGGCGGGCACGTCGCGGCGTTCGCCCCGGACCTCGACCCGCCGCCCGCCGTGCCGGTGGTCGACGGCCGGGGCGGCGTGCTGCTGCCGGCGTTCACCGACGCGCACGCGCACCTCGACTCCACCCGGCTCGGCCTGCCGTTCCGCCCGCACAGCGCGGGCGACGGACTGTCCGAACTGATCGACAACGACCGTCGCAACTGGCGGTCCGCCGAGACGTCCGTCGCACAACGCGCCACCTACACACTCGCGCGCACGATCGCGAGCGGTGCGACGCACGTGCGCAGCCACGCGCAGGTGGACGTGGACTCCGGACTGGACAAGCTCGAAGGCGTGCTCGCAGCACGTGAGGAGCACTCCGGGCGGGCGCACGTCGAGGTGGTGGCGTTCCCGCAGTGCGGCATCCTGCGGGAGAAGGGGACCGCCGAACTGCTGGACGCGGCCCTGCGCGCGGGCGCGGACCTGGTCGGCGGGCTCGACCCGGCGGGCTACGACCGTGATCCGGTGCGGCACCTGGACGTCGTGTTCGGGCTGGCGGAGCGGCACCAGTGCGGGGTGGACGTGCACCTGCACGACGCCGGGTCGCTCGGCGCGTTCCAGGTGGAGTTGATCTGCGAACGCGTGCACGCGCTCGGCATGCAGGGACAGGTGACGATCAGCCACGCGTTCGCGCTGTCCACTGTGGACGCTGAGCGGCAGCGGGAGCTGGTGGAGCTGCTGGCACAGCAGGACGTCGCGGTGACCACGGTCGCGCCGGGTTCACGGGAACCGTTGCCGTTGCAGCAACTGAGGTGGGCGGGCGTGCGGGTCGGTCTCGGGCAGGACGGAATCCGCGACTACTGGTCGCCCTACGGCAACGGCGACATGCTGGAACGGGCCTGGCAGCTGGTCTACCGCAACGGGTTCCGCCGCGACGACCTGGTCGAGGTGTGCGCCGACATCGCCACGCGCGGCGGCGCGGCCGTCATGGGCCGGACCCTGGGGCTGACCGAGGGCGCACCCGCCGACCTGGTCGTGGTGCCGGGCGACACGGTGACCGCCGCCGTGATGGACCGCGCCCCGCGCACGCTGGTCGTGCACGCGGGACGCGTCGTCGCGGCCGACGGCGAGATCGTCTAACCGGCCACCTCCGCACTCTGCCGCCGGCTCGACTCCAGCGCCCGCAGCGCCTTCGTGTACGAGTCGACCCCGTCCTGGATCTCCTCGATCGACTCGCCGAGGATGCCGGACTCGCGCTCCGCGGCAATGCGTTCGAACAGGTGCAGCGGGATCACGGTCGCCCTGAACGCGCTCGGGCTGTTGGACCGGATCAGCGGAACCTGGCCGGAGATCGAGTCCACCACGTCCCGGAGGGCCTCTGCCAGCTAACCGTTTTCCCCGCCATGCCGCGGAATTGTGGCACCGACCCCCGACAGTCCGATCCGGAACAGGCCGGCCCACTGCTCGGCGGTGAGGTCACGCGGCAGCGTCCGGTCGGTGATGGCGTGCCTCCGCAGCCACGGCGTGATGCGGGACGACGGGTAGGCGGCACGCACGATCTGCGGCACACCGCGCCCGCGACCGGTGAAGACCCGGTGCACGAACGCCTGGTACTGGCGTCGGCTCCCGACGTCCACGAGAGGGGTGCCGCGGCGGGTCATGGTCATCAGGCCGCCGTCCACGTTCGGTCGCGGGCGGAACGCAGCTGCCGGGACCCGCCGCGCCAAGCCGAACGAGTACCAGGGCCACCACTGCGCCGTCATCATCGTCGCGCCGCCCACACCCGCCCGACGCCGGGCGACTTCCCACTGGACCAGCAGGACCGCGTCCGTCCAGTGGTCGGAGTGGACGATGCGTCGCAGCATCGCCGTGGTCAGGTGGAACGGCAGGTTGCCGACCAGCACGTGCGGCGAGGACGGCAGCCGGTGCCGCAGGAAGTCCGCGTGGACGACCGACGTGCCGGGCCCGACCCGTCCGCGCAACTCGCGGACCCGGTCAAGGTCGATCTCCACGGCGGTCAACGGTCGGCCGAGGGCCTGCAAGGGCAGCGTCAACGCGCCGCCACCGGAGCCGATCTCCAGGATCGGTCCGCGGGTGAGTCCGACGAGGTCGACCACAGCGGTGATGACGGTGTGGTCGGTGAGGAAGTTCTGGCCGTTCTCGTGCCGGCCGTTGTGGTGCGTGCGCACTGGTCGATCTCCGCGGCTGCTGGGTAGCGAACCGGGCAGCACGGAAGACCGCCCGGCGAGGACTCGCTGGAGCGGCGGAGCTTCTACCGAAGGATGCCGCCGCTAGACGCGGCGCAACCGGGTGAACGCAGAGGCGGCAGCACACATGCCGGCGACGCTAGCGCATCGCCGGCCGTGTGCGACAACCATTTTTCGCGCACTGGAGAACTACAGGACCGGAGAACTACAGGGTGACCAGGGCCTTACCGGTGTTCTCGCCACGTAGCATGCCGATGAACGCCTCCGGCGCGCGGTCCAGGCCCTCGGTCACGGTCTCCTGGTAGCGCAGCTTGCCCTCGGCGATCCAGCCGCCGACCTCGCGCACGAACTGCTCCCGCAGGTGCTCGTGGTCGCGGACCAGGAAACCGCGCAGGTTCAGCCGCTTGCCCACGGCCAGGCCGATGTTGCGCACACCCACCGGGTCCTTGGTGTTGTAGTTCGAGATCGCGCCGCACAGGGCCGCGCGGCCGTGCGGGTTGAACGCGGTGATCGCGGCTTCCAGGTGCTCGCCGCCGACGTTGTCGAAGTACACGTCGATGCCGTCCGGCGCCGCCTCCGCCAGCAGTTCGCCGACCGGGCCGTTCTTGTAGTTGAACGCCGCGTCGAAGCCCAGCTCGTCGACCAGGTACTTCACCTTCGCGTCGCTGCCGGCGCTGCCGATGACGCGCTTCGCGCCGCGCAGCCGGGCGACCTGACCGGCGACCTGGCCGACCGCGCCCGCCGCGCCGGACACGAACACCACGTCGCCCTCCTTGAACGCGGCCACGTCCAGCAGGCCCGCGTAGGCCGTCATGCCGGGCATGCCCAGCACGCCCAGGTACGCGCCGACCGGAGCCGCCTGAGGATCGACCTTCACCGCGTCGGCCGCGTCCACCGCGCCGTACTCGCGCCAGCCCAGGAAGTGCAGCACGGTGTCGCCGACCTCGAAGCCGGGCGCGTTGGACGCCACGACCTCACCCACCGCGCCACCGGTCAGCGGCCGGCCGATCTCGAACGGCGGCACGTACGACTTGCCCTCGTTCATCCGGCCGCGCATGTACGGATCGACGCTCATCACGAGGTTGCGGACCAGTAGTTGCCCGTCGCCGATGGTCGGCAGGGGAGCTTCGACCAGGTCGAAGTTCTCCTCGGTCGGGAAGCCTTCGGGACGGGAGGCGAGGCGGAATTCCCGCGCGGTGCTCGGCAACGTCATGTGAAGTGCAACGGCACGAAGTCGCGGCCCTGTTCCGCCATTCAGGTGTGAGCTGCGTCCCGCAGTGCGGTCACGCTCCGGTACTCGAATCCCAATCGCCGGTAGACCGCGATGGCGGCCGGGTTTTCCGCTTCGACCATCAACGCGCAGGTGCCGTGCTCGGCCAGCAATGCATCGACCAGGAATGAACAGAGATTCGTCGACAAAGACCGGCCGCGGTGGTCAGGGTGGGTGGCCACGCCCGCGACGAACCCGACCCCCGGCGCCGACCACGCGTCCGCACCGACCGACACCAGCTCGCCGTCCGCGTGGATGCCCGCCCACCGCGACGGCCCCGGCTCACGCGGCCACACGTACGACTTCGGGCTCGCCTTGCGCAGCAACGCCTCCACGTCGTCCCACTCGTCCTCGGCGAGCCACCGGGCACCCGCACCCGCGTCGAGCGACCCGGTGCGTTCCATCCACCCGAACGTCGCCCGCACCGGCCACCCCAGCTCTTCTGCCACGCCGGTCGTCACCAGCGGGTTCACGCCGGGCCTCGCGTGCGTCCGCAGCAGCACCGCCACGTCGTCCACCGGCCCCGCCAGCACGAGCCGGTCGTGCCTGTTCAAGCCCGGCGCGAGCACACCGACCGCGTCGCCGTGCGCCCACGCGGCGCCGTCACGGCCCGGCAGCAACGCCTGCGCGGCCCAGCGCGTCAGCGGGTCGGTACTGGCGGCGGCGACGTCGGCGGGGGAGGACAGAACGCGCATGACCGCATCATCCCCAAGAGCTACCCTCGCCCGCATGGATATCCGCCGGATCACGTCGTTCGACGCCGTGATGGCCGCGGGCCACCTGTTCGACGACCCGCCGGTCGAGGACGCCACCCGCGCGTTCCTCGCCGACGACCGGCACCACCTGTTCATCGCCTACGTCGACGGCGAGCCCGCCGGGTTCGTGTCCGGGGTCGAGACCATCCACCCCGACAAGGGCGTGGAGATGTTCCTCTACGAGCTGGGCGTGGACGACGCCCACCAGCGGCGGGGCATCGCCACCGCGTTGATCGGGCAGCTGGTCGAACTGGCCCGGGAACGCGGCTGCACCGGCGTGTGGACCGGCACCGAGAAGGACAACGCCGCCGCCCTGGCCACCTACCGCCGTGCCGGCGCCGAACTCGACTTCGACACGGTGGCCGTCTCCTGGGGCTTCTAGAACACTAGGGGCCCTTGCGGCGCAACAGGGCGCGCTTCTGCGACGCCTCCTCCAACGCCCGGAAGGCCAGTTCCAGCGCGGTGTTGTACTCGCGCTGGTCACGTGGCGGCACCGACTCGTCCGGGCCGGGCACCGTGGTCATGGTGAACCACCGCTCCTCCCACAACAGCCGGACCACGGCCTCCCAGTGCTCGGCGACCATCTGCTTGACCAGCTTCTCCTGGTCGATGACCTCGGCCATCCGGTCCTGCGACGCGGCCAGCCGTTCCAGCAGCTCCCGCACCCGCGCCCGGTCGGCCGCGCGCATCCGCTCCACCGAGTCGCCGGCCAGCGCGACGATCTCCCGGTAGCGCTCGACCGCCGAGACCGCCTCGACCTCCGGCGCGCCGTCCCCGCTGGTGCGTTGCGCGGGCACCACTGAGGCGTGGCTGATCATGATTCCTCCCCGGTGTCGAACGGGATGACGACCTGGGGCCGCGAGTGCTCGAACCGGTCGAAGAACAGGCCGCGCCGCGGTCGCGGTGACCACGTCAAGACCTGCTCCGGTCCGAACGACAGCAGCTCCTTGCCCTGGATGTCGAAGGCGACCCACGCGCCGATGTCGTCGTAGACACCCGGTGACAGGCTGTTCTTCAGCCGCTGCGCGCCCCGCCACCAGCCCAGCACGTGGGTGCGGTTCTCCGGGCCGTGCTTGAGCACGGTGCGCAGGTTGTCCACCCCGGAGACCCGCTTTTCGTTCTTGGCCTCCAACAGGGTGTGCGCCGCGTCCACCGCGTAAACCACCACGTAGTGCGGTTGCAGTGGCGCACCCGTCTCACCGGTCATGCTGGCGGTGATCCGGGCCGCGGTGTCGTCCAGCAGCGTCCTGATGCCGTCCATGCCGAACAGGTCCACCGCGTGGCCCGCGTCGCGCAGCTGTTTGGCCAGCTTCTCCGCGTACGGCCAAGCGTCCTCGGCCAGGCAGGCCAGGGTGAACCGGGCATCGTTGGGCTCGTGCTGGCGGGCCAGCGACAGCGCCGCGCCGCCCAGCACGTCGGCCGCGTCCTCGGCCAGCGACCCGAGCACCGCGATGTTGCGGCCGGGCGTGCGGGCGAAGCGGACCTTGGCCGCGCTGCCCGCCACGTCGATCACCTGGCCCATCAGCACGGTCGGGTTGCCCTCTCCCGGCCGCAGCGCCCGGAAGTCCGGCAACGCCTGCAACGCGGGCACCTTGCTGCCGTCGAACAGGATCGGTTCGGTCAGGTCGGCCGGTCGGAGCCGGTGCAGCTCGGCTTGCAGCGCGTCGAACGTGCCCTTGGTGGTGGCGTCCGGGATGCGCGCGATCTCGTTGCCCGGCCGCACGCCCGACTCGTGGTTGACCACCGCGTGCCAGCGCGGCAGCTCCACCGCGGCGTCGTTCTGCGGCTCGGCCAGCACCCGGCGCGCCTTGGGCAGCGCGATGCGCACGGTGAACTGCTCGAAGATCGCCGACTTGCCCCAGAAGCCCTCGATACCGGACACGTCCTGGCTGGACAGCACCAGGTGGATGCCCTGCGACCGGCCGCGCCGGGCCACGTCCTCCAGCAGCTGCGTCGCCTGCGCGGTGACCTGGTCGCGTTCGCCGAACAGGTACTGGAACTCGTCGATCACCGCCACGATCCGCGGCCAGTGGCCGGCCGGGTCCTCCTCGCGCAACTGCTCCAACTTGGTGACCTCGTGCTGCTTGGCCGCGTCCGCGCGCCTGCGCATCTCGTCGGCCAGGAACGCCAGCAGCGCCACGCCGAACTCGCGGTCGGTGTTGACGTTCACGCCGACCAGCCGCGCGTGCGGCAGCCACGTCGGGTCCTTGCGGCCCGGCGCGAACTGCGCGAACGACACGCCCTCCTTGAAGTCCAGCAGGTACAGCTCCAGCTCCTCCGGCCGGTACCGGGCGGCCAGGCTGCCGAGCATGGCGTAGAGGAAGTTGGTCTTGCCCGAGCCGCTGGGCCCGCCGATCAACGCGTGCGGCGACGTGTCGCCCAACGCGACGTGCACCGGCTCGCCCTCGTGGTAGCCGACCGGCGCGATCACCCCCGCCGCCGAGCTCTCCTGCCACAGCTGCTCCGGCAGCAGGTCGGCGAACGTGCTGAGCCGGGTGCGGCGCTCCTCCCGCTTGTCCGCGATCGCCGCGCAGGCGCGGGGCACCGCCGTGCGGGGGAACGGCGGGTCGAGCGTGACGGTCACGTGCTTGCCGGTCATCGTGCACGTCGCGGTCTGGTCGGCGGCGATGGTGACGGTCTCGATCGGCGAGTTGACCGTGACCGGGATGTCGACGATGAACAGCTGGATGCCGGCCGCCAGACCGTTGCGCGCCACTCGTTGCAGCTGCTGCTGGTGCTCCTCCCGCAACGCCTGCCGGTTGCCGAACAGCACCGCCACCCGCCACGGCTCGGTCCGCCGCCCGCCCGCCGCCTTCACCGACTGGTGGCCCTCGACCAGCACGCCGGTGTGCACGCGGCGGATGTGGTCGGACAGCTCGTCCAGCAGCTCGTGCAGCCGGGCCGGGTCGTGCACGGTCAGCAGGCCCGCCCTGGTCAACGGGTACAGGCCGGGCAGCGCGCCGGTGAGCTGGCTGACGTCCCACACGTGCACGTGCACCAGACCGGGCTGGAAGTGGCTCAGCACCCGCAGCAGCAGGCTCTCCACCAGGCCCTCGGCCGCGGCACGGCTCTCGTAGGTGGAGGAGACGTGCAGGTGCGCCTGGTCGAGCAGCGGCACGGCCACCGGGAAGCGCTGCGGCTCGGGCGCGCTGCGGACCACGCCGGTGCCGATGCGCCACAGCTCGGGGACGCCGTCGCTGCCGTCGTCCGTGCCCGGTGTGCCCAGCCACGACTCGTGCGGCCACGACGCCGGGCCCTCGGCCACCGCGTTCACCAGCGCGGTCAGCTGGTCCGGTCCGCGTTCGGACCAGTCGCGGAAGGCGTCGATCCGGTCGATCAGCGCCTTCGCCACCTGCTGCGTGAACCGCGGGTTCTCCAGCGCCTCGGCCAGCAGGTGGTCGTCCAGCGCCCGATCGATGCCGTCACCGCGCAACATCACCTCGAACATGTCGCGGGCACGTTCGTCGGCGAGCAGGCGGTGCTCGCGCGAGGCGTTGCCCAACGCGGCGGCGACCGCCCTGCGGAACTCCTCGAAGGAGCTCTCGATCTTCTTCCGGCGCTCGTCACGCCTGCTCACGTCACAGCTCCACGGCTAGGCGTTGGACCAGTTCCAGGCTGCCGACGATCAGCTCCAACTCGTCGGCGAACCCCTCACCGGCCTTCACGAACCCCGCGGGTACCAGGGACTCGTGGTGGTCGGCGCTCGCCGCGACCAGGATGTCGACCGCTTCGTCCAACGCGTTCTGGGCCTCTCGGACGCTGCGGTAGGCGTCACGGAGGAACTCGCAGCTCTGTTCGAGCGCGAGTTTGATCTCGCCTACCGAGGCCACGTCACAACCTGGAATTGATGCTCTCGGCCTGGGAGATCCCGGCGCCGAGGTGCTTCTGCAAGTCGGAAACGCCGCTGACCACCTCGGCGAACCGCGCGTTCGCCTGCTCCACGTCGGCCTGGACGCTGCCCTGGGTGGCTGTGCTGAGCAGGGCTTGCGCGTCTTCGGCCAGGTCGGCGGCCTGTTGCAGGGCGTTGACGCTCTGGCTCGCCTTCTCGACGGCCGAAGCGATCGCGGTGCGGACCTCTTCGATGCTGGCCATGTCGGATCCCGACCCCTCCTGCAAAGCTGCTTGAGTTCCTATAGTTGAAAGTAGTACCTAAATTTTCACGATTCACAAGCAAGATCGGCTGACCGGGCGAATTCGAAATCCACTCGATCGGGCCAGTGCTGCCGGTCTCAGTCGGGCACCGTCCACACGAATGCCGAGGCCGGTGTCGCTGTGAGTTCCAACGCGGCGATCCCCGCTGGTGGCACCGGTGTTGCTGACCAGCGGATCGACGCCGACCCACCGGACCACTCCACGGTGGACCACCCGGAACGGCCCAATGACGCGACGGCGTCGTGTAGCGCGACAGTGGGCGAATTAACGTTCGAGCCGAGGTCGATGTGCACGCTCAGTAGGTGCCCATGGGGAGCCACTCGGGTGATCTTGCCACTGCGTGCCACCCGGCTCGCTACCGCCCGCGCTTGCCACTCGGCGCCCGCGGACCGGTCCGTGGCCACGTCGACGCGCAACGACAGCCGTGTACCGGGTTCCGGCGGGGCGGGTTTCGCCGCATCGGGCTCCGACTCGTCCAGCCGGCCGTGCATGCTCTGCTCCGACCGCTCGGGGTCGGGCTCGTACCGCTCGGTGCGGTGTTCCCCGGTGCCGTGCCGCTCGGGCTCGTGCCGTTCGGGCTCGTGGTGCTCGGTGCCGTGGTGCTCGGGGTCGCCGCCGGCCCACGCCTCCACCAGGAACCGCTCCGCGCCCGGCACCAGACCGTCGAGCAGTGCCGGGTCCTCCAGCACCGTCCACGCGGTCGGCGGCTCGCAGGCCACCCGCGGCGTGGGGAACTCGTCGCCCAACTGCCGGACGAACGTGCGGACCGCCCTGGCCAGCGCGCCGGCCACGTTCTGCGTCGCGCGCTCGCCGCTGAGCAGGCTGATCGTCACCGACCAGCAGCCGGGTTCCTCGTCCGAGCAGTCGAAGACCCGCACGACCCGCCCGCCGATCCGGCGCAGCAGTGCGGCGCAGGCGGCGCGCGCCTGCTGTTCGTCGTCGGCCGCCACCACCGCGGTGATCAGCAGCTCCAGGTCGTCTCCCACCATCTCGACGGAATTGTCCACGAGACCCCTGTGGCACGTGAGGGTGCCACCGGTGTCACCCATAAGCAGGTGCTTGCGCCCACCCCTTGTGATAGCCGCTGATCAGCGCGTTTTTGCCGGTTCAAACCCCGCTTCACACGATCCGGTCAGCGACGGTGAGCGGCCCGACCTGCGAGGTAACGATGTGAACGCATGGCCGTCTAACCACCAGGAGGTTCCACCATGCGCAACATTGTCCGACTCGTCGCAGCCGGCGCGGTCGCGTTCCCCATCATCATCGGCTCGGCGGGCATCGCCTCCGCCGGCACGGACGACGAGGCCGAGGTCAACCACGCCCACGGCGTGGCGTTCGTGGGCGAGGACGGTGCGTTCTTGCACGCCCTCCACGCCTCCGCCCACGAAAACGGTGACACGTCCTTCCACGAGCTGTTCCTGGCTGCCGGGGACGAGGGCGCGGCCGCTTTCGAGGCCGAAGCGTTCACAGAGGACGGTAACGCGTTCTTCGAGAGCGACTTCTCGTTCTCGGGCCCTCACGGCGCGGGCGTCGGCTTCGAGGACAGCAGCGTGGAGACCGGCGACCACTTCGGCAACGTCGACCATGACCACGACGACGATGACGACGACGACGACCACCACGGCAATGGCCACCACGGCAACCACCACGACAACCACCACGACAACCACCACAACAACCACAACGGCTGATTCGTGACCAGGGTGGGGCGGCACCGCGTCGGCCGCCCCACCCGGTCGCCGCCCGGCTTGACCTGGAGTGCGCTCCAGCATGTTGGGTGGGGGCATGACGAACCACCTGCAAGGCAAGGTCGCGCTGGTCACCGGAGCCTCGTCGGGCATCGGGGAGGCGACCGCGGTCGCGTTGGCACGGGAGGGCGCGGCCGTGGTGATCGCCGCACGGCGCGTGGAACGGCTGAAGGTGTTGGCGGACCGGCTGGTCGAGGACGGGGCGGAGGTCCTGTCGGTCGAGCTGGACGTCACCGACGAGGCGGCGTGCCGGGACGCGGTGGCGCGGACCGTAGAGGCGTTCGGCGGACTGGACGTGCTGGTCAACAACGCGGGCGTGATGCTGCTCGGCCCGGTCGAGGGCGCGGACACCACCGACTGGACCCGGATGGTGTCGACAAATCTCCTGGGCGTCATGTACCTCACCCACGCCGCGCTGCCGCACCTGTTGGCGAGCAAGGGTGCCGTGGTGCAGGTGTCGTCCACGGCGGGACGTGTCGTCCGCAGTGGCACGGCGGTCTACAACGCCACCAAGTTCGGCCTCAACGCGTTCAGCGAGTCCCTCCGCCAAGAGATGACCCAACGCGGAGTCCGGGTCGTCGTGGTCGAGCCCGGCGTGGTCGCCACCGAGCTGCGCGACCACATCACCGACCAGACCGCCAAGGACGGCATCAACCGACTCGCGAACGCGATGCGCCAACTCCAACCAACCGACATCGCCAACGCCGTCCTCTACGCCGTGGCCCAACCCGACCACGTCGCAGTGAACGAAATCCTGGTCCGCCCCACCGACCAGCCCTGGTAGGCAGGCGTCGAGCACGTCGGCGGACAGCCGGGTGCGGCAGGGATCACCGTCGAGACGCGGCTTTGAACGCCGCCTTCCGGGCGGCCTTGGCGATCTTCTTGTCCGGGTGTGCCTCGCCGACGTCGGTGAGTGCTTGACCCGCTTGGGGATGAGGTAGGCGCCATGCCGCCTCGAACACCGCCTCTTCGCGGCCTGGGGGCACGACTTCCGCGACGGCTGCGGCGATTGGCTCCGGGATTCCGTTGAGTGATGTGACGGTGTCGATGAGCAGCCACGCGCGGTCGGTGTCGTCGAGGGGCTTGTCCAGTGTGGACTTCGCGTAGGCGCATAACGGTGGCACGTCCAGTGCTGCCTGCCACTGGTCGTCCGCAGCCGCGCCCAGGTGTTTCGCGACGTCCATGGCCCACTTCCGCTCGCCGCCGTCGCCCCGTGCGGCGAGGCCGAACAGTTCGCGGGCGGCGGTGTCCCGGCTGGTGATCCACGCGCGCACCTCGGCGGCCAGTTCGGCCTCGGAGAAGCCTGGCGCGGCGTCGATCAGCTGTTGGGCGGTCATCTCCGCGCTGGGTGGTAGCAGCGGGATGTCGACGCCACCGTCGACCAACTGGCTTCTCGCCGCGTGTCGCGCCACCGGGGTGAGGGTGACGACATCGTCGTCGATCCTGACCGCGCCGAGTCGGGTGAGCCGGTCGAGCAGTGCCTGGCCGGGGTCGCCGTGCTCGGCCACCCACTCCCGCCACAACCGGTCGGCGGCCTTGGGTGCCAGGTGTTCCAGTTCGATGTCGACGGCGATCCGGATCGCCTCGCTCACGCCGCCGGTCGGCATGCCATGACCCTGACGGAGGAACAGCACCGACAGCAGCGGGATGCCGATCCCCTCCATCGTGAAGTGCTTGGAGTGGTAGGTGAAGGCGTCGATCGCCACCGAGTGCATCAGCACGTGGGTCAGTGCCCGTCCCCATTGCGCGAGCGCGGTCTCGTCGTCCACGTCGGGCCAAGCGCGGGCGTCGGCGCTGCTCGAAACGATCACGTCGTCCTCGGTGAAGTCGAGGAATCCCAACGCGTCGGCGACTTCCCACAGTTGCGCGCGTTCGGCCGCGGTGATGCCGACGCTCCGCTCGGCCTGCTCGGCGTCGGCCTCGGTGAGCTCGGAGTCGGGCGTTGTCCGCCGCCCCTCACCGACCCACAGCGCCAACGCCCGCGCGTCCGCGATCAGTGGGGCCCGTCGGGCATCGGCCGCCAGGACGTCGAGCGAAGGCAGCCGGATCGGCGGCAGCCGGTCCGGTGAGCCCAGCGCACTCGCCAGATCGGGCATCGGGATGTCGAAAGTCTCGACCAGGTCCAGGAATTCGGGTTCGACCTCGTCCAACTCGCCCAGCAGCCGGGACATCCGTTCGGCGGGCAGCCGTCCGTTGTCGCCGAAGAAGGCGAGCAGGTCTCGCAACGTGTCGACCATGATCTCGTCGGGCGCCTGCCCGAACGCCGCCATGGCCTCCGGGTACGCGTCGAGCAGGAACTCCGCCAGGTCACCCGGCTTCAGGTCGTCGGCGTCCTCGAAACCGAGCATGCTCAGCGCGATCAGCGCTGTACCGGAGTCCGCCTCACCGCCGCGCTGCTCGGCCCATCGGCTGAACGCCGCGACGGTCTGCTCCACAGGGGCGATCATGCCCGCGCAGCCTACCGGCGCGGACCACCACGAACGGCCGCGGGCTCAGGGCAGGCCCAGAACGCGGCGGACGAACGAGATCACGTCGGCCAGCACTTCGGCGGAATTGGTCTCGTTGAACACCTCGTGCCGGGCGCCGCGGTAGACGCGTTCCTCGAACAGCAGGCCCCGCAGCCGGTCGGTGCCGGTGCGGGTGTCGGCCAGGGGAACGAGTTCGTCGGCGTCGCCGTGCAGCCACAACGTCGGCAGGTGCTCCAGCGAAGGCCCGTAGTTGACCTCGTCCAGCGCGCGCTCCAACGCCTCCAAGGTCTCCCGCTTGTACGGTCCGTGCCAGACCAGCGGGTCGGCGGCGTAGTGCTTGCCGACCTCCGGGTCGCGCGAGAGCAGGCCCGGGTCGAGCGGCACGTCCGGGATCTCGGTCATCAGCATGTCCAAGCCCTGCCAGGTGCCGAGCACCGGCGCGGACAGCACCAGCGCCGACAACGGGTTCCGCTGGGCGTACCGGGCCGCGACCAGCCCACCCTCGCCGTGCCCGATCAGCACGGTCGGCAGGTCGGAGGCGGCCGAGCTGATGGTGGCGGCGACATCGGCCACCACGCCGTCGAAGTCGGCGATCACCGCCCGTTCGCCCTCGGACCGGCCGTGCCCGACGTGGTCGGCCGCCAGCACCAGCGCGCCCGCCTCCACCAACGCCTCGGCCACGTGCCGGTATCTGCCGCCGTGCTCGCCGTACCCGTGCACGAGGACGGCCAGCCAGGAGGCGTCCAGGTTGGGCCAGGTGCGCACCGCGAGTTCACCGGCGTGGCCGGGAACGTTGGACTCGATCACCTAGGCAGCGTAGAACGCGCTGATCTCGATCTTCCCGCCGCCGCACACCGGACCCAGCCCCCACTCCACGCTCAACGGTCGCGTCTCGTCCGGCGGGATCGCCGCGGCACTCGCGGCCTCGGCCTGGCACGGCTTGTCGACCGGCTCGTCACCGGTGGGCACGATGGTCCAGCGCAGGTTCGCCGCCGCGGCCTTGCCGGGGGTGAGAGTCACCGGCGCCGGGCCGGGGTCGGCGGTGCGCCGGAGGTCGGTCGGCACCGGGTTGCCCGCCGCGTCGAGCAGTTGCAGGCCGCTGTAGCCGTTGAGCGTGCACGGCGCCGCGCCGTTGTTGGTCACCACGAGTTTTCCGTACCGGTTGCCCGCGCCCGCGTCACCCGGCTTGACCGAGCCCACGAGCACGGCGGCGGTGCACCTGGTCGACGCCGGGGTGGCCGGCGTGGGCGAGGACGGCGGCACCGGCGGGGTCTCCGAGGACGAGGGCGGTTCGACCACCAGGGTCGGCTGGTCGGCCGCTTGTCGGGGGCTCCCGCACGCGGTGAGCGCGACCGCGAGAGCGCCGAACGCCACGAGTCGCCTCATGTCCACCTCCTGGCTCGGATACGTGGTCCTCATCAGGAGGACGTACCCAACTGCCGGACGGTTGGGTGGATCGGCGAAGGATTCACCGCATCGGGCGCATTATTGGCGGTTCTCGACCCAGCCCTCGGGGAGCACCGGCATGTCGCCCACCCCGGCCGTCCACAGGTAGGTCCAGCAGACCTGCCCGTCGGGCAGCGTGACGCGCACGCGGCGGTACTCGTCGCCCTCGTACTCGTCCAGCACCGGCAGGGCGTCCTCGGGGTTCTCCAGGCGCAGCACGTGCCCCGGCACGCCCGGTCCGTCGCCGGGACGCAGCGCCGGGTAGCCCTGCCCCGTGTCGTGCAGGGTGCCGGGCAGCCTGACGGGCTCCGGGGCGCCGTCCACGAACGGTTCCACCAGGTGCCACGCGGCCATGCCCGGCTGGAGGGTGCCGTACACGAACAGGCGGTCGGGCCAGTCGTTCGGCGACGGCTCGCCGTGCACCGGCGTCACGTCCAGGCCGTCGCTGTCGGCGGGCCGCCCGCCCAGTCGGCGCGCACCCCGCTGGTCCACGTCGGCGCAGCGCACCGGCCTGCCGTTGACCAGCAGGGGCATCCGCCGGGTGCCCGCACCGGTGTACGCGAGCACGGAGTCGACCACGCCGCCGTCGAACAACGTCACCCGGCCGGTGTGCACCCGGACGAGCCGGTACCGCAGGCCACGGCCCTCGCAGCGGTCGAGCACCCGCAGCTGCTCCGCGGTGGCGAACCACACCGCGTGCTCCTCCTCGACGCCGGGCGCCGCCGCGAGGGTGGCCGGCCGCTGGCCGTCGGTCTTGCGCAATCCCGCGGCCCAGACGGCGGCGAGTCCCGTGCAACGGGCCCGCAGCACCACGGCCGGACCGGTCAGTCCCAGTTCTTCGCGCAGCCACGTCACCTTGGCGGGGTTGGCGTTGGAGCCGTAGGCCAGCACCGGCATCCGGCCCGCGAGCGGCGGTTCGCCGTGCCCCGCCAGCCAGTCGTCCAGGTCCTGCCCGTCCGGGGCGACGCGCCATCCGGAATCGGCACCCGGGTCCGGCGTGACCGGCCAGCCGGCGCCGTTCAGGTGCACGAAGCAGTGTCCCGGCCGAGCTCCCGGATAGGGCTCGGCCGGGTGACTATCGTCCGTGAAGGGCTTGGTCATGAGACCCATTCTGGCAAACCTCACCTGGAATTCACCCGGCGTTGGGTTCTGGAGAGCGTCAGAGATCCGATCTCTAGCCCCTGAAACTCCGGGGAAGCCTCTTGTGTGACCCGGTCGAATCGATTCAGATCGGATGGCTGGGCGTGATCTGTCACACGTTCTCAACGCGGCGCGCGTCGCTGACCTGCTCTGCCGTATGAGTGCCCAGTACGCGAGCGAGTAGTCCGCTCACTCGTATGCGAGGTCCCGGCCGCGTCGTGATCTCGGTAGCGTCGAGGGCATGTCAGTAGTGGACAGCCCTGTCGGCTGGGTGAACGAGCACATCCAGAAGTACATCGAGTCGGACGGCACCGAAGGCCACGAGTGGCGGCCGGGAGTCTTCACGCTCCTGCTGACCACCACCGGCCGCAAGTCGGGCCAACCGCGCCGGACCGCGCTGATCTACCAGCCCTACGGCGACGCGTACGTGGTCGTCGCCTCCTACGGCGGCTCGCCCGAACACCCCGCCTGGTACCGCAACCTCGCCGCGAACAACAGCGCCGAGGTGCAGGTGGACTCGGACGTGTTCACCGCCAAGGCCCGCACCGCGTCCGGTGACGAGTGGGCCGAGCTGTGGCGGCTGATGGTCGAGGTGTGGCCGGACTACGACAACTACGCGAAGAAGACCGACCGCGAGATCCCCGTGGTGGTGCTGGAGCGGGCCTAGATCCGCACGGCCGAGCCGGTCACGGTGACCTGCGGGTCGTCCGGCGAGACCTCGATCTCCAGCAGGCTGGGGCGTCCCATGTCCACACCTTGGTGGATGGTGATCGATCTCGGTCGGGTGACCTCGCCGATGGCCCGCAGGTAGCCGCCGAACGCCAGGGCGGCGGCACCCGTCGCCGCGTCCTCCACGACCCCGCCGACCGGGAACGGGTCGCGCGCGTCGAAGACGTCCTCGGCGCGCTGGTGCACCAGCTGCGCGGTCACCGCGTCGTTGGCCCGCAGCAGGTCGCCCAGCGCGTCGAAGTCGTAGTCCAGCGCCGCCAACCGCTCCCGCGTCCGCACGGCGAGCACGAGGTGGCGCGCGCCGCCGAACGCCCAGTGCACGGGGTAGCGCGGGTCCAGGTCGTCGGCGGACCACCCGAGCGCCTTCAGCGCCTCGGCGACGTCCTCGTCGGGCGCGGGCGTGGACGAGGTCGGCACGCTGGTCAGCGTCGCCGTGCCGGGTGTCGTGGCGATCTCCACCAGCCCTGCCGGGGTGTGGAACCGGAGCTTGCCCGGCCGTTCCAGCGCGACGGCGGTGGCCACGGTGGCGTGACCGCAGAACGGGACCTCCACCAGCGGGCTGAAGTACCGCACGTCGAACTCCCGCTCGTCGTCGGCGTCGCTGCCGTGCTCGTCTTTTCGGGGAAACACGAAAGCGGTCTCGGAGTAGCCGACCTCGGCGGCGATCGCCAACATGCGGGCGTCGTCCAGCCCGGTAGCGTCGAGGACGACACCGGCCTGGTTGCCCCCGGCGGGGTCGGTGGTGAAAGCGCTGTAGCGGAGCACTTCCGGCTCAAGCACGTCGGTCATGCCGACAGCGTGCACCGGTAGCCCATATCGAGTCCAACGATTCCCTGCGATGTGTCCGATCGGTATTGTCGATCCGGTGGACACCCGTCTCCTGCGCACCCTGCTGGTGCTCGCGCGCACGGGCAGCTTCACCGCCACCGCGGCGGAGCTGCACCTCGTGCAATCCACGGTGACGAGCCAGGTCAAAGCCCTGGAACGGCACCTCGGAGCCCGCCTGTTCGACCGGTTGCCCAGCGGCGCCCGGCTGACCGAGGCGGGCCGTCAGGCCGTCGAGCACGCCCGGGAGGTGCTGGCCGCCGAACAACGCCTGCGTGACGCGGTGCGCGGCAGCACCGCCGTCGAGGGCGACGTCCGGATAGCCGCGCCCGAGTCGGTCTGCGCCTACCGGCTGCCGCAGCGGGTCGCGGACGTGGCCATGCGCTGGCCCGGCATCACCGTGCACCTGTCCCCGGCCGGGACCCGGCAGGCGCTGGCCGGTGTCCGCAACGGCACGCTGGACCTGGCGTTGGTGCTGGAGGACGGTGTGGTCGCGCCGGGTCTGAAGGTCACCGCCATCGGAGTCGAGCCGATCGAGCTGGTGTCCGCGCCCGGCGTGGTGCTGGACGAGCGGTACTTCCTGCTGGAGGAGGGCTGCTCGTACAGCGACCGGTTCGTGCGGGAGCTGTCCGCGACGCCGAGCATCACCCGGTTCGGCAGCATCGAGGCGGTCCGGTCGTGCGTGGTGGCGGGGCTGGGGTGGACCGTGCTGCCGCGGGTCGCGGTCGCCGAGCAGTTGGACGCGGGCACGCTCCAGCGCGTGCGCGAACTGCCCGACAGCACGTTGTTCCTGATCACGGACCCGCGCCGGACGCCGTCCGCGGCGGTCAGGGCGGTGGCCGCCGCGCTCAACTGACCGCGGCGCTCGACTGATCCGGGCATCAACCGACCAGCTGGGTCAGCATCCCCTCGCAGCTGCGCACGACCACGGACGCGGCCCGCCGCTGCCCGTGGTCCAGCGCCGGGTTCGCCGAGTGGTCGCGCCAGCGGCCCAGGGTGTCCAGCAAGGCGTGCCGAAGTTCGCCCTCGGTCGGCTCGTAGTCCATGCCCAGCCGCACCAACGGGTCCGTGCCCAGGCCGCCGACCAGCCGGGACGCCTCCGCGTCCAGCTCGCCGGGCAGCCGGGTCCGCCCGCCCTGCAACGCGGCCAGCAGCCGCAGTTCCCGGAATTCGTGCGCCGAGGCCAGAATCCGCTCCAGCGCCGCGGCCAGGCCCGCCGAGCCGGGCCGGGGTTCGGCGCGCAGCACCACGTCCAGGCCCAGCAGCGCGGCCCGCGCCTTGAGCACCTCGCGGCGTTCGGTGAAGTAGATGCCGATCGAGTCGCGCAACTCGCCCAGACCGCTGCGCTGCACCAGTTGCCCGGTCAACTTCACCTGGGTGTCGAAGCCCTGCCGGATCAACGTGGTGGTCAGCCGCACGCCGAAGATGCCGAACCGCTCCACCAGGGCGCGGCGCACCGCCGGGTCCAGCCGCACCGGGAAGTCGTCGCCCACGAACCGGTCCGCGGACAGCAGGTGCTCGTCCAACTCGGTGCGCGCCAACGACGCCAGCGCGGCCAGCGCGGTGAACTCGTCCGCCCGCACCGTGCGCGCGGCCACCGCGAGCAGCCCGGCGACGGAGACCACGTTCTGGCACAACGGCGCCACGGCCGCCTCGCGCCGGTAGCGGCGGGCGATCTGCTTGGCCGAGGACAGCGCGTCGATCCGGCCGCCGCCGATCTCGTCGGCCCGCGCCAGCACCAGCACCGTGTTCACCGGCGCGACCCGTGCCACCGGGTGGTCGTGCGCGGTCTGGAGGTACTGGAGGTCCGTGGTGTGCATGTGCCGGGTCAGGTACAGCACCGCGTCGGCCTCGCCGTAGACGTGCTCGACGGGCGTGCCGGCCGGCGTGTCGATCAGGGTGAGGTCGCGCAACGACCGGGACGGCCACTCCACGACCACGCGCTCGGCGTCCGGCACGTCCACGAACGCCTTGCCGTCCCGACGCGCGATGGGCACTTCGTACTGGCCGACGTACGCCTTGGCCTGCGGCCCGTCCTGGTACCAGGTGGTGGCGCCGGTCGGCACGAACTCCTCGCCGATCAACGCGCTCACCACGGTCGACTTGCCCGACCGCGGCGCGCCCGCCACGGCCACGCGCACCGGTTCGCCGAACCGGGCCTGGTGCCCGCGCAGCCACGCGACCGCGCGCGGGCTGTCCCGGTAGACCGCCAGGGCGTCGTCGAGCAGCGCCCAGACCTCGTCCTCCACCCCCATGCCCGAGAGCATCCGGCCCGAAGACGCCTGGCCCGAAGACGCCTGGCCCGAAGGCATCATGCCCGAAGACATCAGGCACTGATCCCCAACGCCGGCGTCTGACCTCCCGCGAGTGTCTGGACCCGCTGGTAGAGGGTGACGAGGTGGTCGAGTTCGCGCTTGGCGTCCCGGTTGCGGCGCTCCCGTTCGGAGTTGTCGTCCTGCACGGCGCGGCGCGCGCTGCGGGCCGATTCCAGCAGCGTCTCCTGCAGCTCCTCGGCCAGCGTGGAGAAGTGGTTGCGCAGGCTGCGCTGGATGTGCCGGGCGGCGTCGCGGCAGTCCTTGCTGAACTTGATGAAGAAGTCGTCCACGTGCCGGGCCGCGGCGGCCCTGGCTGCGGCCTGCCTGCGGCGCAGCCGCTGATCGCTCTCGTCCATGATCGACTTGCCGCCGAACAGCGCGCCCGCGCCCAGCGAGATCGCGTTGATCAGCGGCATCCCGGCCAGGCTGGTGGCCAGGCCGAACATCAGCACGCCGCCGTAGGAGCCCTTCAGGCCGGTGAACGCCTTCTGCATCAGGTTGAACTTCTCGATCACCGGCTTGTCCATCGGCGCGACCCGGTCCAGCACGTCGTCCGGGAAGATCGACTCGGGCAGCAGGTCGTCGCGGGCCACCGGGAAGTTCTTCGCGACCTTCTCCGCCACCCACTCCGACCGGTCCAGCAGCCAGGCGAAGTTCGTCGTCGCGGCCTCGGTGAGGTTGTCCTCCAGCCAGGCCTCGAACTTGTCCCAGCCCAGCGCCGGGTCGGCGGTCTCGAAGGTCTTGTCCACCTCGCGCAGGATCTTGCGGGTCCGGTCGCGCAGGTCGTACTCGATGTCGGAGACCAGGTCGGCCATCTCGTCGGCCAGCACGGTCTGCCAGCGCGCGGACCGGCGGCGCAGCTCGTCGATGCGGCGCTGCGCCTCGTTCAGCGCGGCGATGGTGTTCTCCGTGCCCTCCGCGGCACGCGCGGCCAGCTCCTCGCGCACCGGTGTGACCAGCTGTTTGATCGCCGACGCGGCGGCGACGGCGACCGTGCGGCGGGCCAGCACGTCGGCGGCGGCCACGATGTCCTGCTGCACGCTGGCCAGCAGTTCGGGGAAACCGGACTCGGCGTTGAGCACCTTGTCGCCGGTCTTGGCCGCGCGCAGCCGCAGCGCGGCGGACACCGGGATGAGCTTCGCGGTCACGCCCGCGCGGGCCAGGTGCGCCCGGTTGCGTTCGAGCACCCGCCGCCACTGCGCCGCGATATCGATCTTGGTGAGCACCACGATCACGTTCGGGCAGGACGTCATGACCTGCTTCAACAGCTCCAGCTCGGACTTGGTCAGCTCGGCCGTCGCGTCGGAGACCATCAGCACCGCGTCGGCCTGGAGCAGCGCGGCGAACGTGCTGGCGGTGTGCGTGGGCCGCAGGTCGCCGACGCCGGGCGTGTCGATCAGCACCAGGCCCGAGTCGAGCAGGGCGCGCGGGATGCCGACCTCGGCGCGCACCAGATCGCCGCCGGAGCCGTGGTTCGCGCTCACCTGGCTGGCGAGTTCGTCGATCGGCACGGGGATGCGTTCGGTGGGGGTGTTGGCGATGGACGCGCCTCTCACCAGTGCGGCGGACGGGGTCTCCGCGTGCTGCACGAAAGTGGGAACGGTGGTGGTGACGTCGTCACCCACCGCACACACCGGGGCGTTCACCATCGCGTTCACGAGCTGGCTCTTGCCCTGCTTGGGCTCGCCGATCACGAGCACGCGGAGCTTGGGGTCCAGCTGGCGGGCGCGCTTGTCGCGCAACCGTTCGGCCAGGTCGGGTCGGTTGTGCGCAGCGCAAGCCCGGATCGTGTCATCGAGCACGTCGAGCCAGGGCGCGGACATCACCCCGGAGAGTCTGCCGGTAAAACCCGTTCGGGTGAAAGTCCGATCACAATAGATCACAAAATGAAGGAGGGGTCCTGTCCGGTGGACAGGACCCCTCCGACGAGGCGGTGGATCAGCTCAGAGCAGGCCACCGAGGTCGAGCGAGTCCACGACCGGCAGGTCGAGGCCGTCGACGGTGTTGGTGACGTTGCTCACCACGTCGCCCGCGCCGGCGGTGTCGGCGACACCCGTGACGGTGTCGGTCACGCCGGACAGGGGAGCGGCGCCGTGGGTGTCGAACGAGCCGTGCGCGGAGCCCGAGACGCCCAGGGAGTCGGTCAGGCCGCCCACGTTCGCGACGTCGGTGACGCCGCCCAGGGTGCTGGTCACGCCACCCAGGTCGACGGGCAGGTTGCCGGTGAGGCCACCGGTCGCGTTGCCGACCACGCCGGTCAGCGTGTCGACCGCGCCGAACGCGGTGCTGGTCAGGCCGTCCACGTCCGTCACCGTGCCGGTGACCCCACCCGCGGTGGCGAGGGCACCGTCCAGCGTGCCGGTCGCCGTGCCGGTCAAGCCGTTGACCGGGCCGGAAACGGTGTTCAACGTGCCGTCCAGGGTGTCGGTCACGTCACCCACCGCGGAGAAGTCACCCGCGATCGACAGCTTCGCCGAGGCGGCGCCGTCGAGGATGCCCCAGCTCGACACGCCGCCGAAGACGGCCAGGCCGTCGGCGTCCGCGCTCAGCGTGCCCGCCACGGCGGCCTTCACGTCGCCCGCGTTGACCGCGCTCGACACCGTGAGCTGGTCGGTCACCGCCTTGAGCTTGAAGATCGCACCGGCCTGGCCCGCGTCGAGCACGTCGAGCGGGAGGTCCTCGAGCAGCGAGCCGTCGAGAGCGGGCAGGCTCCCGGTCGGCACGAAGTCGAGGACCAGCGGGATGACTTCCTGCACGTCCAGAGCGCTGATGTCGCTCAGGCCCGCCCTCGCCAGGGTGCCCTCGGCGTCGGCCTGGAAGTCGGCCAGCGCGGTCGGGTCGCTGAGCAGGTCGAGAACGAAGTCGTGCAGCGTGTTGGGGCTGGAGCCCATGATGGCTATCTCCTGGGTAAGTCGGACGCGGTGACCTGGACCGGCAGGGGTTGGTCCGGCCGTGGTGATCAACCTATGGGCGGGGGGATCGCCGGCCATCGGGGATTACTCCCAGTCGATACCGCAACCACGATGGGGTGGTTGTCGTTCACTCCCTAGGGGGTTAGGGGATCACCTTGTGACCCTCTCGTAACCCGTGTAGGTACTGCCGGTAGTTCGATCAGGTGAGTGAGGAGGCCTCCGATTGCCGTATGTCCTCGGGATCGACGTGGGCACCACCCGCACCGCCGCGGCCGTGTGCCGACTGGGCGGGGCCGGGCGGACCGAGCCTGAGCTGGTCGGGCTGGGCGGTCCGGGCGGCGGGGTGGCGTCGACGCTGCAGCTCACCGCCGACGGCTCGTTCGCGGTCGGCGAGCCGGGCGACCCCCGGTGGACCGCCACCGGCTTCGGCCGCAGGGTCGGCGACACGGTGCCGATCGTGTTCGGCGTGGACTCGGGCGGCGCCGAGCGGTGCCCCGCCGAGGAGCTGACCGCGCTCATGGTCATGTGGGTGGCCGATCAGGTGGCCGCCCGTGAAGGGGAACGGCCCGCGCACATCGTGCTCGCCCATCCCCCCGGTTGGGGGTCCCACGCCAAGGGGCTCATGCACCGGGCGTTGCGGGCGGTGGGCGTCGAGGCCTCCCTGGTGCCGGAGCCGGTCGCGGCGGCCGAGAACCATGCGTTCAGCCGGTCGTCCACCGGGTCGTTGGGTGTGTTCAGCCTGGGCAGCCACGCGTTCAGCGCGTCCGTCGTCGGGCGCGGGTTCGAGCTGGTCAACTCCGTCGAAGGGGTGGATCAGGCGGCCGGCGTGGACTTCGACGACGCGGTGTTCTCCCACGTCCGGGCGTCACTCGGGCGGGCGTTGTCCGAACTCGACGCCGACGACCCCCGCACCCGTGGCCTGTTCGGGCGGCTGCGGCGCGACTGCGAGGCGGCCAAGCGGATGCTGTCCGGCACCGTGGAGACGTCCATCCCGGTGCACCTGCCGTCCGGGCCGGTGGACGTGCCGATCACCCGGGCGCAGTTCGAGGAGCTGATCCGGCCCTCCGTGGAGCAGGCCGTGGCCGCGTTCAGCAGGGTCGCGACCGGCGTCGAGATGACCGTGCTGGTCGGCGGCAGTGTCCGGATTCCGCTGGTCGCAGCCTCGGTGCCCGGCCGGGTGGTGCTGGAGGCCGCGCCCGAGACCTCGGTGGTGAAGGGCGCGGCGCTGGCTGCTCGTCGGATCGTGATCGGGCCCGCCGCGGAACCCGAGCCCCGTGAGACATCGATCCTGGTGCGGGACGAAGACCCGCTGCTGAGGTTCCCCGTGGGCGGTCTCGACGTGGCGGACGCGGAGTTCACCGCGCCGCCGCCGCGGCCACCCGTCGACATCACACCGCTGGACCTGCCGGAACGCCGCTCGGTGAAGCGCGTCGTGCGCGGGCTGGCGATGACCGGTGGGCAGCGCCGTGCCCGTGACTCCGAGGATGGCCGTTGAGCCCGAGCATGACCGCACGCCCGATGTTGTCCCCGCAGGTCTCGCAGGTCTTGGAGGTCATCGCCTCCGGGGCTTCCCTGCGGCTCGGGGTCGTCGCGCCCGGCGGGTACGGCAAGACCACCGTGCTGCGGGAGATCCGGCGGGCGTTCGAGGACGCCGGGCTGTCCGCTTCGGTGGTCGACGACGCGCACCTGCTGCCGGACGCCGAGCTGTTGGCGCTGCGCTCCCTTGTGGAACGGGGGGACGAGAGCGTTGTCGTCGCCTACCGGCCGTGGCCGCGGTCGCGTGCGCTGGCGGCGTTGGCGGAATCGCTGGGACGGGCGCGGCCGGCGTTGATGCTGGAGCCGTTCAGCCGGGAGCAGGTGCGGGCGGTGCTGCCCGCGTCCGCGCGGGGGCTGGTGGATTACGTGCACCAGCAGAGCGGTGGCGTGCCGCGGTTCGTGCAGCGGCTGGCCGGGTTGAGCACGGCGGAGGTGACGCCGGAGGTGGTGGCGTCGTTCCGGGCCGACCTGGACTGGCTGGACGCCGACGTGCAGAAGTACCTGCTCGCGGCCGAGGCCGGGGCGGCGTTGCGGCTCGACCTGCTCGGGGGGCTGCTCGGGGGTGACGTCGACGCGGTCGGGGACGTGATCGAGGCCGGTCGGGCGACTGGTCTGGTGGCGGCCGACGGGAGGTTGCTGCCCATCGCGCGGGTCGCCGTGGCGGCGTTGAGCCGGACCGACCGGCGGATCGCCGTGCGGCAGAAGCTGGCCGAACTGCAACTGCGGTCCGGTGGGCCGGTGCTGGAGCTGGTGCGGCCGCTGATCGGGGTGGCCGGGCCGGAGATGGCGGCGGCGTTCCAGGCCGCGGCGGACGAGGCGTTGGCCACCGATCCGGCGCTGGCGGCGCGGTTGTTGGCGGCCGTGGGCACGCCGAGCGCTGCGGTGGCCGTGCGGCGGGCGGTGGCGTCGGCGATGGCGGGTGACCTCGACGCGGCGATGCGGTTGGCGGACCAGGTGATCTCCAGCGACGACCGGACGCACCGGGGGGCCGCGGCGGAGGTGGCCGCGATCGCGTTGGCGCACCGGGGGCAGTTGGCGCGCAGCACCGAGCTGCACCGGTGGTCGCCGAGCTCCACGTCGTCGGCGTTCGCGGTGATCGGGCAGGTGGGGACGGGGAGGATGCCCACGGCGGCGTTGCCCGTGGCGCCGCCGACCATGCTCGACGGTGGCGCTTCGCTGATGGCGCAAGGGGTGGTGGAGTCGGTCACGTCTTCCGCCACCACGTCACTGTCCACTTTGATGCGTGCGTCTGGGTTGTTGGAGCCCGCCGGCAGAGCGGTGTTGCTGCCGGACACGCCCGCCGCGTTGGCCGCGCTGGTGGCGTTGCACAGCGGTGAGCCGGGGGTCGCCGAGTCGGTGCTGGACCGGGCGGTGGCGACGTCGTCGGGCGGTGCGCTGATGGCCGTGCGGCACCGGTTGCTGCAGGGGTGGATCGCGATGCAGCGCGGGAACCTGGTGCAGGCGCGGGAGACGTTGGTGGCGCTGCGCAAGGTCGGGCGGCCGTTGGAGCCGCGGGACTGGCTGTTCGCGGTGGCGTTGGAGATCGGGATCGCCCGGCGCAACAGTGATCTGGCCACGTTGAAGCGGACGTGGGAGCAGGCGTGCGAGGCGGTGTTGCGGCATCCCGTCGACCTGTTCACGTTCCTGCCGTTGGGCGAGTTCGCCACCGCCGCCGCGCGGCTGCGCGACCAGCACCGGTTGGCGCCGCACCTCACGGCGGCGCGGAACCTGTTGCGGGACTTGGGTGATCCGTGCCTGTGGGCTGTGCCGTTGCACTGGAGCGCGCTGCACGCGGCGATCATCGCCGAGGAGACGTCGGTGGCGGAGGAGCACGCGGCTTCGTTGGCGGCTTACCGGGATCGGAGCCGGTACGCGGGGATAGTGTCGGTGGCGGCGGAGAGCTGGCTGGACGTGTTGGCGGGCAAGGTGGACGCCGACCAGGTGGAGGAGTCCGCGCGCGGGCTGCACGCGGTCGGCCAGTGGTGGGACGCGGCTCGGCTGGCCGGTCAGGCGGCTATCCGCACGTCGGACCGGCAGGCGATGGTTCGGCTGCTGGACTGCGCGCGGCTGCTCCAAGGGCGGACCACGGCGACGGCGCGCAAGCAGCCCGAGCCGGTGGTGGAGGCCGACGCGGGCAAGCTCAGCGACCGTGAGCGCGAGGTGGCGGAGCTGGTCGTGGGTGGGTTGACCTACAAGCAGGTGGGCGACCGGCTGTTCATCTCCGCGAAGACGGTCGAGCACCACATGGCCCGGATCCGGCAGCGGTTGGGTTGCAGCAGCCGGGCGGAACTGCTGGACCAACTCCGCCAGATCGTGGGGTAGCGCCGCCAGATCGTGGGGTAGCGCCGATCACGCCGATCACGCGCCGCAGGACCACTCGAAAGTGATCTTGCCATGTTCGAACTCCCGTTCGAACATGGAGTCATGACCTCACAGTTCCCAAAGCCAGAACTCGATGCCCTGGTTGTCCACGCACTCGCTGGAGAGCCCGAACGACTGCCGCTCGGGCTCCTGGGCCGTGCCGCCCTGTTCGCGCACGCGGGCCATGGCCGAGCGCAGATCGTCGACGGCGTACATCAGCTTCCACCCGGCCCGCGCCTGCCCGCCCCACAACCCGGCCGGCGGGCCCGCCCCCTCGATCCCCCAACCCCGCTCGACGCGTCCGGCCGGGAACCGCCAGCCCAACACGCCGCCGTAGAACCGCTTGGCGGCCTCGTCGTCGGGCACGGTGAGCGTGCAGTACCCGACTTCCCCGTGCCGAGGCTGTTCCGGTCGGGTCGCACCAGCGGTCGCGCCGGCCGCCGCGCCGCTCCGTGTCGCCACCATCCACCGATACCCGAAGGGGTCGAGCACGGTCCCGCTGTACCCGTTCCCCGTGTCGTCGGCGGCCCGCAACACCGTGCCCCCCAACTCCGCCGCCCGCTGGACCACGCTGTCCACATCGGACACCTCGATCCGGTGCATGGGATTGACCCCACCTCGTCCGGGCGCGATGTGCCAGTACTCGACGGACTCGTCCGCGAGCATCAACACCGAGTCCCCGATGGCGATCTCCGCGTGCCCGACGGAGCCGTCGTCCATCACGATCGCATCGCCACGCCGAGCGGCCCCGAAGACCTCGACGTAGTAGTCGATGGCGGCCCGCGCGTCACGCACGGCCAGGTAAGGCACAACGGTCCCGTACTTCTCACCGACGGCAGTCACATCTCCTCCAACCAGCACTTCCCGCTCCAACCGCTCACGCAACCAAACCCCACCGCCCGAAACCCCGCCAACCCAAACCCGCGCGCCCCACCCCGCCCGCCACAGTCCGTCCCGCTCCACGAACCGGCGACCCACCGACAAGCTCCACTCGACCGTGTTTGCTCGTGCGTGCTAAATTTTGCTCATGCGAGCAAAGTCCCTCACCGAGCAGGCACGACGGGCGCAGATCGTCTCGGCGGCGATCGAGACGCTGGCCGACCTCGGCTACGGGGCGACCTCGTTCAAACAGATCGCCGCCCGTGCGGGGCTGAGCAGCACGGGCCTGATCTCGTACCACTTCAAGGGCAAGCAGGAGCTGGTGGACGAGGTCTACGCGGAGGTCCGCAAGAGGTTCGCCGAGTTCGTCCTGGAGCGGATGGACCGGAGCGCCACCGCCGCCGGCGAGCTGCGGGCGTTCCTGAGCGCCAACCTGCGCTTCATGCGCGCCCACCGCGCGCACATGGTGGCGTTGCTCCAGGTCCGCCCGTACACGCGAACCGGGGACACCGGGGACGACGACCACCGCAAGATGGCCGACCTGCTCAGGGAGGGGCAACGGAACCAGGAGTTCCGCGAGTTCGACGCGGACACGATGGCGATCTTCGTCCTGGCCCTGCGCAACGGCGTCCTGGCCAGGGCGGGCGATCACCCGGAGGTCGACCTCGACCTCTGTGAACGCGAGTTGATCACTGCGGTGGAGCTCGTCACGAAGAGGGGGTAGGCACATGCGTCGGGGGACGCCGGCACTGATCGGAGCGGCCGTGACAGCGGCCGTGACAGCACTGCTCGTGACGGCATGCGGGGGGACCGAAATGCGACCACGACAAGACACCGTGCGGGTGGAGAGCGGTGAGGTGCGCGGCATCGTGCGCGCCGACCACACCGTCTTCCAAGGTATCCCGTACGCGGCACCACCCAAGGGCGACCTGCGTTGGCAGGCGCCGCGCAAGGCCGAGGACTGGGGCGGTATCAGGGATGCCACCACGCCGGGCAACCCGTGCCCGCAGATCGGCTCGTCCTATTCGGACACCAAGGCGACCGATGAGGACTGCCTGTTCCTCAACGTCACGACACCGTCCACAGAGGGCCTTAAGCCGGTCATGGTCTGGGTGCACGGCGACGGCGCGATCGGGGCGGGCCACCACTTCGACGCCACCGCCCTGGCCACCAAGGGCGACGTGGTGGTCGTGACGTTCAACTACCGGCTGGGCGTGTTCGGCGGCTTCGGCCTGCCGGGCCTGGACGGCTCGGGCACGTTCGGCCTCCAGGACCAACGCGCCGCGCTGGAGTGGGTCCGCCGCAACGCCCGGAGCTTCGGCGGCGACCCGGAGAACGTCACCCTGTTCGGCGTCTCCTACGGCGCGTCCTCGACCGCGGCGCACCTGGTCTCGCCGAAGTCACGCGGCCTGTTCGACAAGGCGATCATGCACAGCGGGTTCGCGCTGGTCGACCTGCCGGCGGAGGCCTGGTACCCCGGTCTGGGCGCGCTGCCGTGGCTCGCCTGGCGGGACACGGCCGAGATCGAGGGCATCGGGCAGACCGTCGCCGCCGAACTGGGCTGCGCCGATATCGCCTGCCTCAGAGCACTGCCGGTCGAGAAGCTGCTGGACCACCCGCAGGTGATGAACATCTTCCAACCCTTCGGCTACGGCAACGCCGACCTGCCGCAGGTGCCCGCCGACGCCCTCGCCGGCGGCGAGTTCGCGAAGGTTCCGGTGCTGGCGGGCAACACCCGTGACGAGCACCGCGGCATCGTGGAGATCTTCCGCGGCCCGGTCGCCGCCGAGGACTACCCGGTCCTGCTCGCGGCGGCGTTCGGGGACCGGGCCGCCGAGGTCGAACAGGAGTACCCGCTCAGCGCGTTCCCCGATCCGACGGAGGCGTGGGCGGCCGTGTTGACCGACCGGGTGTGGGCGCGGGCGACGTTCCGGCAGCACGAGCTGCTGTCCGCGCACACGCCGACGTTCGCGTTCGAGTTCGCCGACCCGGCGGCGTCCGAGCAGGGTGCGAGCCACAGCTCGGACATCGGCTACCTGTTCCCGGAGGAGGAGCTGACCGGCGGGCAGCGCGAACTGTCGGACCTGATGATCCGGTACTGGGCCAACTTCGCCCACGACGGCGACCCGAACGGCGAGGGCCTTCCGCGCTGGCCGGCGTTCGCCGACGGACGGCACGTGCAGTCGCTCGCACCGGGCGCGATCACCGGCGTGGACTACCGAGCGGAGCACCGGCTGGACTTCTGGGCCGACAAATAAGAGCCGACGCAGCCGGCACAGTCGACATGGGACGAGAACCGGAGGCCACCACAAGGGAGGCGGCCTCCGGCTCCACACGGATGATGAAGGGGGACTAGGGGGACGAAGGGATCAGGCGCGCTTGCTCGCGTGCAGCAGGATGAGTCCGAGTGCGGCGATCACGAAGTTCTGGAACGCGGCCGCCAGCCCGTTCCAGTCGCCGGACTGCCACATGACGAACCACTCACCGCCGATCGCGATGAACCCGCCCCCGAACAGCAGCACCTGCATCAACCACCCCGTGGACGACAGCTGCCGCGCGGTCTCCTCCCGGCGCCGCAGCCAGGCCACCAGCCCGGCCAGCATGACCAGCGCCGTGACCGCCTCCCACAGGATGATCAGCAGGTACGCGATGGTCACGACCGTCGGGCTGGTGATCGCGCGCCACGTCGTGTTCGGCGAACCGAATGTGGTGTCCATCGCGAACACGTGCTGGACGAACGCGCGGTTGGTCTCGTAGTCGGTGATGTTCCCGAACACCACGAGACCCATGTAGAGCGCGGTGATCCCGGTCAGCGCCGTGATCGCCGCCTGCGGGCTCCCCACCCGGGCAAGTAAACGCATGATCTGTAGAACCTAGTCACGATCCACCGGAAGTCCATGAGGGGAAGCCACATGTCCAAGCCCGCCATCGACCCCGCCCTCGGCCTGGACCTGGCCCAGGAGCGCACGTTGAGCCGCAGGTCAGCGACGGTGACGGTGCTCGTGCCGGCGCACAACGAGGCCGCCACGGTGGCCGAAGTCATCGCGGACGCTTCGTGCGGTCTGGACCTCTTGGGGGTTCGGGGTGAGGTGGTGGTGAGCGCCAGCGGCTGCACCGACGACACCGCGGACGTGGCCCGTGCGGCGGGCGCGAAGGTGGTCGAGTCGCCCGCCGGCAAGGGCAACGCGATCGCGCACGGCCTGCGGGCCGCGACCGGTGACGTGATCTGCCTGATCGACGGCGACCTGCGCTACTTCGGCGAGCAGACCCTGGTGGAGCTGCTGGTCAAGCCGATCCTGGACGGCCTGGCCGACGTGACCGTGTCCGACCTGTACTGGCGGCCGATCTACCCGCAGCTGTGGCTGCACGGGTTCTTCGCCCCGCTGGCGGGCCGGTTGTTCCCGGAGATCCTGCCGAAGGTCGGCGCCACCCCGTGGTCCGGCCAGCGCGCGGCGGTGCGCGAGTTGTGGCCGGAGGAACTGCCGGGCGGCTTCACCGTGGACCTGGCCCTGCTGCTGCACTGGAACCGGCACGCGACCCGGATGCGGCCGGTGTTGGCCGACGACTGGACGAACCCGCAGCGGCCGAAGCCGGAGCTGATGCGGCAGGAGTTCGAGCTCCTGGTCGCGCACGCCGTCGCGGAGAACCGCCCGGTCGACGTGCCGCGGCTGCGCGCGTGGTTCGACCGCGCCCACGGCCTGATGGCCGCCTACCGGCCGGACGTGGACGATCCGCGCCGGTTCGAGCTGGACCTCCTGGACGATTCGCTCAAGGCACTCGGTCAGGCGCAGGGCGGCGCGTAGTCCAGCTGCGGCAGGTGTTGGCGCCACCGTTCCTCCGGCAGCACGCCCTTGGTCGTGGCGCAGATCCGCCCGATGACGTGCTCCAGGTCGAGGTCCCACAGCCGCACTGTGCTGTCGGAGCTGCTGGAAGCCAGCATCCGGCCGTCCGGGGAGAACGAGATGTCCCGCAGCCCGCCGTCGTGCCCGGTCAGCACCTGCCCGAGCGGTGCGGCGCGCTGGAGGTCGTGCACGTCCCACAGCCGGATGGTGCGGTCGTCGCCGCCGCTGGCCAGCGTCGTGCCGTCCGGGCTGAACGCCACCGTCACCACGGCCTCGGCGTGGCCGGTGAGCGGTGCGCCGATGGGCTTGACCCGGCTCGGCGTGGTCAGGTCCCACAGCCGGACCGTGCGGTCGTCGCCGGCGGTGGCCAGCGTCTTCCCATCGGGGCTGATGTCGCCTCCTCGGACCGCCGCGGTGTGCCCGTTCAACGGCTGCCCGAGCGGCTGGGCGGCGGCCGGGTTGCCGACGTTCCACAGCCGCACGGTCTGGTCCGCGCCCGCCGTGATCAGCGTCGCGCCGTCGGGGGTGAACGCGGCGTAGTGCACGTACCCGCCGTGCCCGACCAGCGCGCCGCCGAGCCGCTTCGGGTGCTCGCGGTCGCTGATGTCCCACAGTTGCACGGACGCGTCGTCGTAGCCGGTGACCAGCACTTTGCCGTCGGGCCGGATCGCCACCGGCGAGCTGTACCGAGTGCCCACCTCGATCGGCGCGCCCAGCGGTCGGGGGTGGTCCGGGTCGGCGAAGTCCCACAGCCGCACCAGCTTGTCGCTCACGCTGACCAGCGTCTGCCCGTCGTCGCTCAGCTCCAGGGCCCACACGCCGGCGCCGTGCGCGAGCAGGGCGCCGGATTTGGGGGTGCTCGGGTCGCTGGTGTCCCACACCCGGATCGAGTCGTCCTCGCTCGCCGACGCCAGCCGTTGGTCGTCGGGCGTGAAGCGGGGGCCGATGGTGCGGGCCGCGTGCCCGACGAGCACCCCGCGCGGCAACGACCACAGCCGCACCACGGAGTCGTGGCTGCCGGTGGCGAGGGTGGCGCCGTCAGGGCTGAACGCCACCGCGTACACGGTGCCGTTGCGCCCGGCCAAGGGGTGGCCGAGCGGCAGGGGGTGCGCCGGGTCGGTGACGTTCCACAGCCGGGCGGTGCCGTCGCCGCCGGACGAGGCCAGCACCCGGCCGTCCGGGCTGAACGCCACCGACCACACGGACTCGGTGTGCTCGGTCAACGGTCGGCCGAGCAGCCGCGGCGCGGCCGGGTCAGACATGGCGTACAGCCGCACGGTGTGGTCCTGGCTGCCGGCGGCCAGGACCTTGTCGTCCGGGCTGAACGCCAGCGAGCGCACGGTGCTGTCGAAGTCGGCGATCGGCACGCCCAGCGGTTTGGGGGCGAGCCGGTCGCTCACGTCGAACACCACCACGGTCCCGTCGTCGCCGCCGGTGGCCAGGAGCCTGCCGTCGTGGCTGAACGCCACCGACCGCACCTGGCCGGTGTGCCCGCCGAGCGGTTCGCCCAGCCGCTGCGGCGCGGCCGGGTCGGTCACGTCCCACAGCCGGGCCGTGCGGTCGGCGTTGGCGGTGACCAGCGTCCGGGAGTCCGGGGTGAACGCGAGCAGGTAGATGGTGCCGTTGCCGCCCTTCAGCGGCTGGCCGAGCGAACGCGGCCGTTCCGGGTCGCTGACGTCCCACAGCAGCACGGTCTCGTCGTCGCCCGCCGTGGCCAGCGTCCGGCCGTCCGGGCTGAACACCGCCGACGACACCCAGCCGCGGTGGCCGGACAGGGGTGAACCGAGCGGCTTCGGGTTCTCCGGGTCGCGCAGGTCCCACAGCCGCACGGTGTGGTCGTAGCTGGCGGTGGCCAGGGTCTTGCCGTTCGGGGAGAACGAGGTCAGGTACACCGGCCCGGTGTGCCCGGTCAGCGGCATCGCCAACGGCGCGGTCTGGGTGGACAGCAGCCGGGTCTGCACGTCCCGGTCCTCCGGGCGCATCCGGTGCGCGACCAGGGCCAGCTGCGCGGACAGCGACGGGTCGCTCTCCTGCAGCCGGTCGGCCTCCGCCACGACCTGCCGGTACACCGCGTCGTCGCGTTGCCGCACGGCCACCACCGCGGCGGTGGCGGCGATGAGCGCGAGTACGACCACGCACGCCACCGCCGCGCGTCTGCCCCACGCGGCCCGCCTGCGGTGCTGCATCGACACGGACAGGAAGTCCTGGGCGGTGGCGGTCAGCACCTGGGGGCCCGCCGCGTCCGCCCAGAGCCGCGCGGTCTCCAGCCGGGCGCCGCGGTAGAGCAGTGACGAGTCGCGGTCCTGGCCGGCCCACGTCGCCGCGTCCTCTTCCAGCCGCTGCCGCAGCAGCTGCCCTTCCCGGTCCTGGTCGATCCAGCTGCGCAGCCGGGGCCACGCCTGGAGCAGCGCCTCGTGCGTGATCTCCACCGAACCGGCGTCGAGCGTGACCAGCCGGGCCCGCGCCAGCACCTCCAGCGCCTCCTCGCCCGCGGGCCGATTCGCCGCCTGTTCGACCAGCTCGTGCCGGGTCGAACGGCGGCGCGTGTCCTGGGTGTCCTCGCCGACGCGCACCAGGCGCAGCAGCAACGGCCGCGCGGCCTGCTGGGCGTCCGGCGCGAGATCCGCCCACGCCCGTTCGGCGGTGGCCGCGACCGCGCCCTGGATGCCACCGGCCGACCGGTAGCCGGCGATGGTCAGCTTGCCCGCCTGCCGACGTTGCCAGGTGGCCAGCAGGGCGTGCGACAGCAGCGGCAACGCGCCCGCGTCGTACGCGCCCTGACCGGCCCTGGCCTGCGCCCGGCCGCTGCGCACACCCAGGTCGCGCAGCATCAGTTCGATCAGGCCCGGCTCCAGTTGCAGGCCCGCCGCCTTCGCCGGCCGCGACACCGCCTCCCGCAACTCGGCCGACGTCATCGGCCCCAGCACCATCTGGCGGTCCTGCAACGCGTCGGCCAACTCGGGGAACGCCAGGCAGCGGCCGTAGAAGTCGGCCCGCACGCCCACCAGCACCAACGCGGGCGCGGTGCCGCCCGGGATGGCCGGCGTGCACGCCACGTGCAGCGCCTGCACGAACACCTGCACCCGGTTCTCGTCCGAGGACAGCGTGAACGCCTCCTCGAACTGGTCCACCACGACCACCACCCGGTCGCTGCCGTGCCGTGCCGCGTACGCCGCGAACGCCGCCCGGATCTGCGCGGCGAACCGCAGCACGCCCATCAGCGTCTGCCCCAGGAACGTCTCGGGACCGTGCCCCGAGGCCACCAGGTCCTGTTCCATCCCGTCCAGGCTGATCGCCATGTCCAGTACGTCGGCTAATTCCGGGATCTCCCGGACCAATTCCTTCACCGGATCGGCGCCCGGCGTGATGACCACCGACGGCCATTTCGTCGAACCCTCGACCGCCAACGCGCCGTCGCGAATGGACGGGATCACGCCCGCGCGCACCAATGACGATTTACCGGCACCCGAAGCGCCGACCAGCATCACGATTCCGCCGGTTTCCGCGGAACTGCCCAAACGGGACACCAACGCGGCGGTGCTGCGTTCCCGGCCGAAGAACCAACTGGAATCCTCCGGCTGGAACGCGGCCAATCCCCGGTACGGGCACACACCGATCTCGTCCGAACTCGGCGGATCCTCGTCCTCCAGCCCCGACGCCGGGCTCGCCAACGCCTCCTCCCACAGCGCGCGCCACGCGTCCAGGTCGTACAACCCGGCCGCCGGCGGCTGCGGACGTGCCTTGCGCGCCTCGCCGATGAGGACTTCGAGAACTACCGAGAGTGCCGAGAACCGGGCCGGTACGTTGCGGCCGCGACGCCAGTCGCTGACCCGTTGCGCGGTCGCGCGCACCGGCCGACCACGTTCGTCGGTGCGTCGTGCGCGGCTGACCGACTCGGTCACCCTCTTCAGCGGTGGATCTCCCGCTTCCGCGTAGAGCAGCGCGAACCGCTCCGCGAACACGGCACGGGGACCCGACCCCTGACCGGAACCAGCCATCCGCGGCGTGCCTCCTCAGGTCCTTCTGTTCCGGACCGGAAAACCGGATGTGAGCGCGTGAACAGGTCGTTTGTCGACCGGTGCGACTCTGGGAAGTCCACCCTAACGACTTGTCCTGCCAAGCTGCCCAGGACGTTCCGGTGACGTCGTCAAGTTGTGCGAAGGGACCGGTCAAAGTGGTTTCGCAAACAACTACCGCCAGTGGCAGCGCGTTCGCCGCTGAGGGGTCCTGGGGGTCTTCTCAGCGGTGCGCACCGAACCGGCCTGGTCGGTGGAACGGTGCGGCCACCTGCCATGCCGGCCGGCGTTGACGGTGGACGGGCTCGACTGAGGCCGGTCACGGCCCGTGAGGACCGGGATGGCTCCGGTGAAGCACGGGTCTGCCCGATCCTGCGGACGGTGCTCGACGCGCACGGCCGCGATCGGACCGAGGTGCGACTGGACCTGTTGGCCCGGCTCGCCGCCCCGCCGGCCGCTCCGGCGCACAACTAGTTCGGTGTCCGGCCAAGGGGTATATCCGCTCGCACAGGGATTCCGGTGGAGTGCCTGCCCTTCGGGAGTGCCGCACAGCGCGGTGCGGCGCAACCGGTCGGCCGGCGCTTTCCTCCATGTCGTATTTCCGCCGGCCACGGGTTGGCCCTTTGACCGATGCTGGTGTCGTGCACGAAGACGTGGAACGTTGTGTCCGGGCCGTGCGGTCGAAAGACGCCCGGTTCGACGGGTGGTTCTTCACCGCCGTCCTGACCACCCGGATCTATTGCCGGCCGAGTTGTCCGGTCCCGTCCGCCAAGGCGGAGAACCTGCGGTTCTACCCGAGTGCGGCGGGAGCGCAACAAGCCGGATTCCGGGCGTGCAAGAGATGCCGTCCCGACGCTTCACCCGGATCTCCGCTGTGGAACCACCGCGCGGATTCGGTGGCGAAGGCGATGCGGTTGATCGCGGACGGCGTGGTGGACCGCGAGGGCGTGCCCGGACTGGCAGCCCGACTCGGGTACAGCGTCCGGCAGGTCGAACGGCTGCTCCTGGCCGAACTCGGCGCGGGACCGTTGGCGTTGGCCAGGGCGCAGCGCGCGCAGACCGCGCGGCTGCTGATCGAGACCACCACCCTGCCCATGGCCGAGGTGGCGTTGGCCGCCGGGTTCGCCAGCGTCCGGGCGTTCAACGAGACCGTGCGCGAGGTGTTCGGGCAGTCACCCACCGAGCTGCGCGGCCGCCGCCGTCCGGTGCCGCACGCTCCCGGCGTGCTGTCGCTGCGGTTGCCGTTCCGCGCGCCGCTGCGCCCGGACAACCTGTTCGGGCACCTCGCGGCGACCGGCGTGCCGGGGGTGGAGGAGTGGCGTGACGGCGCGTACCGGCGGACCCTGCGGCTGCCGCACGGGCACGCGGTGGTGTCGCTGAGCCCGCAGGCCGATCACGTGGCGTGCAAGCTGGCGTTGAGCGACCTGCGCGACCTGTCGATCGCCATCGCCCGGTGCCGGCGCATGCTCGACCTCGACGCCGACCCGGTCGCGGTGGACGAGCAGCTGCGATCGGACCCGCTGCTCGCGCCCATGGTCGACGCGGGTCCCGGACGGCGCGTGCCGGGCACCGTGGACGCGGCCGAGTTCGCGGTGCGCGCCGTGCTCGGGCAGCAGGTGTCCACGGCCGCCGCCCGCACCCACGCCCGACGGCTGGTGGAGGCGGTCGGCGACCCGATCCACGACTCCGGCCTGACCCACCTGTTCCCGACACCGTCGGCGTTGGCCTCGCTCGACCCGGCTCTGCTCGCGATGCCCCAGTCCCGCAAGATTGCGTTCCGAGCGTTGGTGGCGGCGCTGGCCGACGGTTCGCTGGACCTCGGCGTCGGCGCCGACTGGGAGAAGGCGCGGGCCGACCTGTTGGCGCTGCCCGGGTTCGGGCCGTGGACCGTGGAGGTGATCGCGATGCGGGCGTTGGGCGACCCCGACGCGTTCATCCCCACCGACCTCGGCATCCGGATCGCGGCCCGCGCCCTCGGCCTGCCCGACACGCCCGCCGCCCTGGTGCGGCGGGCGCGGGCGTGGCGTCCCTGGCGGGCGTACGCCGTCCAATACCTCTGGGCCACCGGTGACCACGCGGTCAACCGGCTGCCCGCCTGAAAGGACGTTCGTCGATGAGCCACACCACGTTCGACAGCCCGGTCGGACCGCTCACGCTGGTCGCGCACCACGGTGTGCTGTCCGGGGTGTACATGGTGAAGCAGCGGTACCGGCCGGCGGACGAGACGTTCGGCCCCGAAGACCCCTCGCTCTTCGGGGACGTGATCGCGCAGCTGTCCGAGTACTTCGACGGCGGGCGCAAGGCGTTCGACCTGCCGTTGGACCTGATCGGGACGCCGTTCCAGCGGACCGTGTGGCAGGAGCTGCTGGAGATCCCGTACGGCGAGACGGTGTCGTACGGGGAGCTGGCGCAGCGGCTGGGCCGGCCGTCGGCCGCGCGGGCGGTCGGGCTGGCCAACGGCCGCAACCCGATCTCGATCATCGTGCCGTGCCACCGGGTGGTGGGGGCGAGTGGTGACCTGACCGGGTACGGCGGCGGGTTGGCCCGCAAGCGGCACCTGCTCGACTTCGAGCAGGGCTCACACGCCGACCGGTTGCCGCTCCCGCTCTGAGGTGCCGCGGGTGCGGCGCTTCTTCGCGTCGCCCCGCTCCAACCACCACTCGGCGATCAGGAACGGGACCACCCAACCCATCCACGCGGCCGTCCCCGAGATGGCCTGCACCAGGGCTACCTGGCTGCCGCCGAACGTGGTGTCGAGCTGCGGCGAGAAGACGATCGTCGCGACCACCGCCCAGATCCGGTTGCTCATGATCGAGGCGGTGAGCGCGAAACTCCGGATCATCCACCGCCGGTGGTCGACGAACCGCCGTTGCCGCGCCATCCGGAAGCCCACCACGGTGAACGTCAGCCACAGCGACCCCATCAGCACGTTGCCGATCTGGTTGAGCGGCCCGAACGGCGAGACCGCGCCGACGGCCAGTGCCAACACCCCGGCCGGCAACACCCCGCCGAACACGTAGACCCGTCCGATCCGCCGGTGCGCCACCGGGTAGCGCTGCCGGAACCAGGGCCAGACCTGCAGCACGCAGGTCAGGATCGCGACCGACCCGAAGATCACGTGCCCCACGAGCGCCGGGAAGTGCCACGCGTAGTCGGCCGGCTGCGGAACCCGCGACAGCGCGGGGTTCAGCGTCAGGTAGGGCGGCAGCGAGAAGGCCACGAACGCCACCACCACGAACGCGAACGGCGCCACCCAAGGACGCCGGTACCACTTCGTCTTCCCCATGCCCCCGACTCTCCCCACCCCCGCTGACAGCCCACGCACCAACCGCGCACAGCGCCCCTTGCAAACGCAAACACGAGAGTCGAACGCCCAGGACCCCCGAGTTCAACGTTCTGAGCGTTGGACACGCGCGTTCTGAGCGTTGGACATGCGCGACCTGGAGGTTCGACTCGCGGAGGTGGGTGGACAAGTTTTGTTGTCTTGACAGTTTTTATTGTCGGTGGGAGGGTTGTCCCATGCTTGACGTGGCAGTGATCGAGGACCCGGCGACAGCCGAGGTTTCGTTGGACCCGGTTCGGGCGAGGTTGTTGGCCGAGTTGGCCGAGCCGGGCTCGGCGACCATGCTGGCGGCCAAGATCGGGCTGCCCCGGCAGAAGGTCAACTACCACCTGCGCGCGCTGGAGCAGCACGGCCTGGTCGAACTGGCCGAGGAACGCCGCAAGGGCAACATGACCGAACGGATCATGCGCGCCACCGCCGCGTCCTACGTCATCTCGCCCATCGCGCTCGCCGCCGTCCAACCTGACCCCGAGCGCGCGCCCGACCGCCTGTCGGCCCGCTGGCTCCTGGCCGTCGCCGCACGCCTGGTCCGCGATGTCGGCAACCTCATCACCGGCGCCACCAAGGCGGACAAGAAGGTGGCCACGTTCGCGCTCGACGGCGAAGTCCGCTTCGCCTCCGCGGCCGACCGCGCCGCGTTCGCCGAAGAACTCGCCACCGCCGTCACGTCCCTTGTCGCCAAGTACCACGACGAATCCGCGGCCGGCGGACGCGCGCACCGCCTCGTCGTCGCCGTCCACCCGAGCATCCCGAAGGAGTGACGATGGGTCACGCGTTCGAAGGCGTCAACGAGGTCGAGTTGGCCGGCGTGACGCCGGAACAGGTCTGGGAGGCCATCGCCACCGGCCCCGGCCTCGACTCCTGGTTCATGGGCGCCAACGAGGTCGAGCCCGGCGCCGTCGTCAAGCAGGTCTGCTTCGGCGGCTACGAGCCCACCCACCGGATCACCGCCTGGGAACCCGGCAAGCACCTGGCCTACGGCGGCGAGAAAGAGCCCGACGGCCGGTTCATCGCCTACGAGTTCCTGGTCGAGGGCCGCGACCACGGCAGCACGGTCCTGCGCATGGTGGCCAACGGCTTCCTGCCCGGCGACGACTGGGAAGACGAGTTCGAGGCCATGACGGCGGGCGGCGAGATGTTCTGGAACACCCTCGTCACCTACCTGCGCCACTTCGCCGGCCGCACCGCGCGACCGCTCACCGTCTTCGGCCCGCCCGTCACGGACTGGCCCGCGATGTGGGTGAACCTGGGCCGCAAGCTCGGCCTCGACGCAGCCCCGAAGACCGGCGACCGCGTCACCCTCGACGACGGCGTCGTCTACTTCGCCAACTCGCAGACCGTCGGCATCCGCACGGAGAACGCGCTGTACCGCTTCTTCCAAGGACGGCCCGGCGTCGTGGTCGCCATGCACCACGTGTTCGCCGACGACCACCGCGACGAGCGGACGTGGTCGACCTGGATGGGAGACCTGGCATGACCACCCCGCACACCACCCGCACGAACACGAACACCGACACCACGAAGCTGCTGCTCGGCTGCGGTGTCCTGGCCGGCCCGCTCTACCTGGTCACCGGCTTCGCCCTGGCGTTCACCCGCGAGGGTTTCGACATGACCGTCCACCCGCTCAGCTTCCTGTCCCTGGGTGAGGGCGGATGGGTGCAGATCACCAACTTCGTCCTCAGTGGACTGTTGTTCCTGGCCGCCGCGATCGGCCTGCGCCGCACCGGCAAGGTCGGCACGTGGGTGCCCGTCCTGATCGGGATCTTCGCGATCGGCATGATCGGCGGCGGCGTGTTCGTGGCCGACCCGGCGTTCGGCTTCCCGGCCGGCGCACCCGAAGGTCAACCGGCCGAGCTGTCGTGGCACGGGGTGCTGCACGGTGTCTCGTTCTTCGCCTGCTTCCCCGCGCTGGTGGCGTCGTTCTTCGTGTTGGCCAGGAAGCTGAACGGCCCGTGGGCGCGGGCGAGTGTGGTCGCGGGCGTGCTGTCGCTCGTGCCGATGCCCTTCATGGGCACGGAGTTCGGTGTGGTCCTGCTGTACGGCGCGGCCGTCGTGGCCTGGCTGTGGGCATCCGCAGTCATGGCGAAGCTGCGTTCCGAGATCTGAAGGGAGTGGAACACCATGGGACAGGTCGTCTCCAAGGACGGCACCGCGATCGCCTACACGCGCATCGGGTCCGGACCGGCGTTGATCATCGTGGACGGCGCGATGTGCTACCGCGCCTTCGGGCCCGCGACGGCCCTGGCCGAGGCGTTGTCCGAGCACTTCACCGTCTACACCTACGACCGGCGCGGCCGGGGTGAGAGCGGCGCCGGCACCCCGTACGACGTCGAACGCGAGGTCGAGGACATCGCCGCGCTGATCGAGGAGGCCGGCGGGTCGGCGCACCTGTTCGGCATGTCCTCCGGCGGCACGCTGGTCGCCGAGGCCGCGCACCGGGGCGTGAACGCGGACCGGATCGCGATCTACGAGTCGCCGATGATCGTGGACGGCACGCACCCCCCGATGCCCGCCGACCTCCCGGCACGGGTGGAGCGCGCGGTGGCGGAGGGACGTCGCGGTGACGCGATCAAGCTGTTCATGCGGTACGTCGGCACACCCGGCTATTTCATCGCGATGATGCAGGTCATGCCGATGTGGAAGAAGCTGAAGGGCGTCGCGCACACGCTGCCGCACGACTTCGCGCTGACCGGCGAGTTCCAGCGCGGCACGCCGCCACCCGCGGACCGGTGGTCCGGGGCGGACGTGCCCGCGCTGGTGATCGCCGGCGGCAAGAGCCCGGAGTACATGCGCAACGCGCAGCAGTACCTGGCCTCGGCGTTGCCTCAGGCCGAACTGACCGTGCTGCCCGGCCAGACCCACATGGTCAAGGCCAAGGTGACGGCGCCGGTGCTGGTCGAGTTCTTCCAGCGTTGAGTCGAGAAATCCCGCGACAAGCCTCGTGCCTTCCCCTCAAGGCACGAGGCCGTCGGGCATCTTCATCGCAGGCGTCCCTACCGGCTGACGTCCTTTATGGCAAGGTCCTCACCGCTGACGTCCTTACGGCTTACGGCTTACGGCTTACGGCTTGCGGCCCACGGCGCCGGCGATGCAGTAGCTCACCGAGTCCAGCTCCTTGAGCCGCGGACCGTCCGGCCACCAGTCCGCGCAGATGACCAATCCGGGCTCGACCAGTTCCAGGCCGTTGAACAGCTCGTGCAACTCGCTCATCGTGGCGAACTTCCCACTACCCATCGGCGAATGCAGGAACGTGTGTTCCATCCGGCGCGCAATCGCCGAGTGTTCCTCGGTTTCCGGGTCGAGGAAGTGCGAGATCGCCACATAGGAACCGGACGGCAGCGCCTCGATGTACTCGGCCATGATCTCGGCCGACGTGGGCGAGTCGCCGTTGTAGTGGTGCAGCGTGCCCAACTGGAACAGCGCCAACGGTTCGTCGAAGTCGATGTGCTTGCGCACGACCTCGTCGTTCAGGATCTCCTGCGGGTTGAAGATGTCGGCTGCGGAGAAGTGCGTCTGGTCGTTCTCCTCCAGCAGCGCCCGGCCGTGGGCCAGTACCACTGGGTCGTTGTCGACGTACACGACCCGTGCATCCGGGTTAATTCGTTGCGCCACTTGATGGGTGTTCTCCGCCGTGGGCAACCCGGACCCGCAGTCCAGGAACTGGTTGATACCCGTCTGACTCGCGACGAACCGGGTAGCCCGGATCAGGAAACTCCGGTTGTCCACGGCGAGCGTGGCCGCTTCTGGGGCCACCGACTGCACTCGCCGCAGCACTTCGCGGTCGATCTCGTAGTTGTCCTTGCCGTTGAGGAACGCGTCGTAAACCCTGGCGATGCTGGCCTTTGTGGTGTCGATGTAGACGGGGGCAGCGGCGTCCGAGGACGTACCCGGCATTGTGGTGACCTCGCATAACGGGGATTGGGGGCTGATGATTGTGCACCGCGTCACAGTCCGCTTAGCGTAAGGGTATGGGCTCAACGCGTGGGTGAGCTGCGTGCGGCCGAGCGGTGAAGATCATGGGTGTACGTTCAGTGACGATGCGAGTTCGCCCAGGTCAGGCGCAACCGCTGTTCGGGTGGGCAGGCATGGACGGGCGGGAGGAACGGCGATGGCGACTGGCGAGCCCACGCCGGATCGGGACAGCGGTCCCACCGCTTTGCGCATCGTGCTCGGCGCCCAGTTGCGCCGGCTGCGCGAGGCCGCCGAGATCAGCCGCGCGGACGCGGGCTTCACGATCCGGGGCTCGGAGTCCAAGATCAGCCGCATGGAGCTCGGCCGCGTCGGCCTGAAGCTGCGCGACGTGAGCGACCTGTTGACCATGTACGGGGTCGACGACGAGGACGACCGGGCGAAGTTCCTGGACATGGTCCGCCGGTCGAACTCGCCGGGGTGGTGGAACCGCTACACCGACCTGATGCCGGACTGGTTCCAGGACTACGTCGGCCTGGAGGAGGCGGCGTCCCGCATCCTGATCTACGAGACCCAGTTCGTGCCCGGTCTGCTCCAGACCGAGGAGTACGCGACGGCGGTCGCCAGCCACGGTCGGCCGGAACTGGTGACGCCGGATGTGAAGCGGCTGGTGTCGTTGCGCATGCAGCGGCAGAAGATCCTGGCCCGTCCGGGCGCACCGCGAGTGTGGGTGGTGCTTGACGAATCGGTGCTGCATCGGCCGATCGGTGGGCGTCAGGTTCTGATCAATCAGATCGAATACTTGCTCAGCGTCACCAAGAGCGGTCCCGTCACTCTTCAGATCGTCCCCTATCCGTTGGCCGGTTACACGGCGAAAGGTCCGTTCACGATGTTGCGGTTCGGCGAGCCCGACCTGCCGGACATCGTGTACCTCGAACACCTGGCCGGCGCGCTCTACCTGGACAAACTCGAAGAACTGGAGAGATACAGCCGGGTTTTCGACCGGCTGACGGTGGACGCGGAGACGCCGGATCGCAGCCGTCAGCTCCTCGCCAAGCGGCGAGTGGACCTATAGGTCTCCTCCGTCCGGGGGAGATTCGTCCTCTGTGGCTGCACGTGCATTTACCCGTGCGCTGACCCGGTGCTACGGTCCGTGCACAACCAGATGCACGTGCAGATGCATCACTTGGCTTGGAGGGTGATGTCGATGGACAGCAAGGTTCACAACGGCATGTCCGCGGCCGACCTGATCGACGTGACGTGGCGCAAGAGCGCCCACAGCGACGCGATCGGCAACTGTGTGGAGCTCGCCGTCCTCGGCGGCGGCGACATCGCGATGCGCAACTCCCGGTTCCCCGGAGGTCCCGCGCTCGTCTACACGCGAGCGGAGATCGCGGCCTTTGTGGCCGGTGCCAGGGACGGGGAGTTCGATGACCTCCTCGACTGACCACCCGTCGCGGACGACCTTCCAGCTGCGCGAGCTGATCGCGCGCGGCTTCCAGTTCCTCCACCCGCGCGATGCCAGGGGAGAGCTCACCGCGGTGGTAGGAGTGCGGGCGCACGACGCCGTCATCGACGTCGTGCGACTGCACACCGAGGACGACGTGGTCGCGATGCGGATGCCCGCCGACGAGGTGAACGTCCTGTCTCCCAGCCGTTTCTCGTGGCGTCGCCGGGGTCCTGCCACGCACGTGCTCGAAGAACTGCTCGAACTGCCCGACGACCGCACCCCGTAGGACTTCCCGTCCGCGTCCGCGGTGGCGGACGGGACGAGGGGCAACGCCCCTCATCGGCGAACCTGACCTGGAGGCGCAGCGGGTGTCGGCTCCGCGCCGGTTGGCGACACCACGCTCGGAGCGCAACTCCGTGTTCGTCGCGCTCGTCGCGGAGGCCGAGGTCGGCTTCGGCCTCCGCGACGGCCACTCAGGCCGACCCGTCCGACCCCGTCCGACCGCGGGCTCAGGGGCGCCGCAGGCCGCTCAGCACGACGTCCAAGCCGCGGCGGAACTCGATGTCCGCGGGGATGGTCCTTGCCACACCAGCGGTTTCGGCCAGCAGCGGGTACCGCTCGCCCAGCCCGGCCATCGCGTCGGTGCCCAGGCCCGCCAGCGGACTCCGGTGCTCCATCTCGGTCGCGCCGATCAGGTAACCGAGCAACGTCCGCAACGCGATCACCCGCTCCTCGCCGGTGAACCCGGCCCTGGTCAGCACCCCTAGCACGGCCTCGGACCAGCGCAGCAGGCTCGGGCACCGGTGCCGGTGCGCCATGGTGAGCGGCACCGCGTTGGGGTGCTTGGCGATCGCCGCGCGGATCCGTTCGACCAGGACCGAGATCTGCTTGTCCCACAGCGCCCTCGGCGGCTCCATGTCCACTGCGGATACCACCCGCTCGACCGCCATGGCCTCCAGCTCGTCCCGGTCGGCGACGTACCGGTACAGCGACATGGTGCCCATGCCCAGCTCGGTGGCGACGGCGCGCATGGACAGCCCGGCCAGCCCGTCGCGGTCGATCACGGCGAGCGTGGCGGCGGCGAGCGCCGTGGTGGTCAGTGACTTCGGGCGTGGCATCGCCTTGACAGCGTACAAGGTACGCGCATAGCTTGGGTAAGCGTACAGTGCACGCCTACGTTGAGGGGAAACGTGAAGATCGGCGCACGTGAATGGGAAGCGGTGTCGGGTGAGACGGTGCGGGTGCCCGATCCGGAGCGCCTGGTCCACCTCCAATTCCGCCGCTTCGCCGGGTGTCCGGTGTGCAATTTGCACCTGCGGTCGATCGTGGAGCGGCAGGACGAGATCACCGCGCACGGCATCGTCGAGGTGGTGGTGTTCCACTCGTCGCCCGCGGAACTGCGCCCGCACGTCGTCGACTTCCCGCTCGCCGTGATCGGCGACCCGGAGAAGCGGCTGTACGTGGAGTTCGGCGTGGGGTCCGCGCCCCGCGCCCTGCTCGACCCGCGCGCGTGGGGTCCGATCCTGCTCGGCTTGGCCCGCGACCTGGGCCCGGTGCTGCGCGGCCGTCGTCCGCTGCCCAAGCCGGAAGGCGGGCGGCTCGGCCTACCCGCCGACTTCCTCATCGCGCCGAACGGTCTGGTCGTCGCCGAGAAGCGTGGACAACACGCGTTCGACCAGTGGTCGGTGGATGAACTGCTCGCCCACGCACAGGCTCTGACCAGCAAAGACTGAGTTGTCCACAGGGTTGTCCCCAGATGTGGACGGATCGAACAGGCGTTCGACTTCGTGCAGTGCACGCAGTGCGCCGTCAGACCCCGCCCGGGGAGGCAGGGTCTGTTCGGAGTGAGGGTTGGCGTTGCTCAGCGGGACGGATCGCGGTTGAACAGGGCCCGCGACCAGGTGTAGCCGATGGCCGTGAGGACCAGGCACCAGCCGACCGCCCAGTACCCGCTGTCGCCGATCGGCGTGCCGATGAGCAACCCGCGCAGGGTGTCGATGATCGGCGTGAACGGCTGGTTCTCGGCCACCCACGCCAGCCCGCTCGACATCGAGTCGGTCGGCACGAACGCGCTGCTGATGAACGGCAGGAACTGCAACGGCAGCGACGAGCTGTTCGCGCCCCCCGGCGTCTTCGCGGCCAGGCCGAAGGCGATGCCGAGCCAGGTGAACGCCAGCGTGAGCAGCACCAGCAGACCGGCCGCGGCGAGCCAGTCGGTGACGTCGGCCGCCGGCCGGAAACCGGTCAGCACGGCCACCCCGATCACCAGGGTGAGGCTGCCGACCGTGTTGAGCAGGCTGCACAGCGCCTGCCCGGTCAGCACCGAGTACCGGGAGATCGCCATGGTGCGGAACCGGGCGATGATGCCCTCGCTCATGTCGCTGTTGATGTTCACCGCGGTCCAGGCCGCGCTCGCACCGACCGTCATCACCAGGATGCCCGGAACCAGGTAGTCCACATAGGACGCACCGCCGCCGAGGGTCGATCCGAGCGAGCCGCCGAACACGTGCACGAACAGCAGCATCATCAGCACCGGCATCAGCAGCGAGCCGATCGACATCATCGGGAAGCGCTGCATGTGCCGCAGGTTGCGGCGCAGCAGGGTGGTCGTGTCGCGGATGGCCATGGTGCTCATCGCCGCGTCCTCTCGGTGGTCAGGGCGAAGAAGACGTCGTCCAGGTCGGGGGTGTGCACGGACAGGTCCTGCACGTCGATCGCGGCGGCGTCCAGCCGTTCGAGCAGGCCGCGCAACTGGTGCACGCCGCCGTTGCCCGGCACGTCCAGGGTCAGGTTCCCGTCGTCGCGGGAGGCGTCGCCGATGGCCTTGGCGGCGAGGTCGAGGGAGTGCGCGTCGGCGAACCGCAGCCGCACGTGCCCGCCGGGGATCAGCCGCTTCAGCTCGTCCGCGGTGCCCTCGGCGACCAGTCGGCCGCCGTTGAGCACGGCGATCCGGTCCGCGAGTTCGTCGGCCTCCTCCAGGTACTGGGTGGTCAGGAAGATCGTGACGCCGCCCTCGACAAGACCGCGGATGACCTCCCACATGGCGTGCCTGCTGCGCGGGTCCAGGCCGGTGGTCGGCTCGTCCAGGAAGATCAGCCGCGGCTCGCCGACCAGCGTCATCGCCAGGTCCAGGCGTCGGCGCATACCGCCGGAGTAGGTGGAGACGGGCTTCTTCGCCGCGTCCACGAGGTCGAACTGCCGCAACAGGTCGGCGCTGCGGCGGCGTCCCTCGCGGCGGTCCAGGTGGTTGAGGTCCGCCATCAGCAGCAGGTTCTCCGCGCCGGTGAGCAGACCGTCCACGGCGGAGAACTGGCCGGTGACGCCGATCGCCTTGCGCACGCCGGCGGGGTTGCGCACCACGTCGTGGCCCGCGACCTCCGCCTCGCCGCGGTCGGCGGAGATGAGCGTGGACAGGATCTGCACGGTCGTCGTCTTGCCCGCGCCGTTGGGGCCGAGCAGGGCGAACACCGTGCCCGGCTCCACCCGCAGGTCCAGGCCGTCGAGCACGACGTGGTCGCCGTAGGACTTGCGCAGTCCGGTGGCCGTGATGGCCATGGTCGTTCCCCTCAGGATCGTGAGCAGCTAGTCGGTGAGCAGCGGCAGGGTCTGCACGCCGGTGAGGTTCGGCGAGGGCATGAACGTGGGCCGCCGGTCCGGGTCCGTGCGCAGGCGCGGGAAGCGGTCCAGCAGGATGTCCAGCGCGATCCGTCCCTCCAGCCGGGCCAGCGGCGCGCCGAGGCAGAAGTGCACGCCCCGGCCGAAGCCCAGGTGCGGGTTGTGGTCGCGGGTGACGTCGAAGACGTCCGGGTTCGCGAACTGGCGGGCGTCCCGGTTGGCCGCGCCGACCCACACCATGAGCAGCTGGTCGGCGGGGATCTCGACGCCCGCGACCGTCTCCGGCTTGTTCGTGAGCCGTGCGACCGCCGGGAACGGGCTGAGGAACCTCAGGGACTCCTCGATGGCGGACGGGATGATGTTGCGGTTCTCGCGGACCTTCGCGAACTGGTCCGGGTTCGCGTCCAGGCACAGCACGGTGTTGCCCAGCAGCATGGTGGTGGTGATGTGGCCCGCCACCAGCAGGAGGGTGGTGAAGTTGACCACCTCGGTGTCGGAGAGGCGTTCACCGTCCACTTCGGCGTGGACCAGGTCGCTGAGCAGGCCGGGACGCGGGCTGCGGCGGCGTTCCGCGGCGTGTTCGAGCAGGTAGTCCGTCATCGGTGCGATGTCGTCGAGCTGCTTGCGCAGCTCTTCCTGCTGCCCGGTCTCGTCGGCGTCCTTGAAGTCCTTGAGCGAGACCTGGTTGGTGTCCTCGAAGATCTTGTCGACCCACTGCTTGAACAGGTCGCGGTCGCTGCTCGGCAGGCCGAGCAGTTCGGCGATCACGATCACCGGCAGCGGGTAGGCGAGGTCGCGGACCAGCTCGAACTCGTTGTCGGTGACCGTGTCGAGCAGTTCGTGGGTCAGCTCGGCGATGCGCGGTTCGAGATCGGCCACGACCTTCGGCGTGAACGCGTGGCTGACCAGGCGGCGCAGCTTGCGGTGGGTCGGCGGGTCCATCTTGAGCAGGTCGCCCTCGAACAGCGACTCGTCCGTCGACGCCGTGAACAGCCGGGTGATGTTGGACGAGAACCGGCCCCAGTCACCCAGGATCTCGATGGCCTCCGGGTAGCCGTAGACGTTCCAGAAGCCCAGCTCCTCGTCGTACTGCACGACGTGGTCGGGTCGTTCTCCGCGCAGCCAGAACTGCTGCGGGTTGGTGTCCCACATTGTTGTTGTCCCCCAATGGTGTTGTGGTTTACGCGCGGCGGATGACGATGTCGCCCAACTGGGTTCGGGCGCGCACCTCGACCCTTTCGTCGGACTCGGTCGGCGTGTCCGTGCTCGTCAGCTCGTTGCGGAAGTGACCGGCCGTCGACCGCACGTCCAGCCAGGCGGCGGTGCCCTCGCGGATGCCGACCTCCAGCCCGCCGGCCGCGGTCTCCATGACGACCGTGCCGCGCACGACCTCGTTGAGGCGGATGTGGCCGTTGGCGGTCTTGGCGTGCACGTCGCCGCCGGCGTGGCCGACGAAGATGTCGCCGTTGGACCCGCTCACCCGCACGTCGCCGGTGACCTCGCCGATCCGGGTGGCGCCGTTGGAGTTCTTGACCGTGCCGGAGCCGTCGAGGCGGCCCACGCGCAGCTCACCGTTGCCGGTCGACAGCTCGGCGCGGCCGGCGACCTGGTCGACCAGCACGTCGCCGTGGGAGCTGTCCGCTTTGAGGGCGGCCGTGCCCTCAAGTCGGATGTGGCCGGCGGAGGTGGTGAAGCGGCACTCGCCCAACGTGCCCTCGGCGTGGAAGTCGGCGAGCGAGCCGCGGGCGACGACCTGCGAGCCGGTGGGCAGGTGCACGATGACCGTGACCGAGCCGGGCCGGCCGAAAATGCTGCGGGATTTGGGTGTCTTGACGGTGAGGCGGCCGGCGGTGAAGTCGACCGTCGTGCCCTCGGCCGCTTTCACGTCGATATCGCTGTCCGGGTCGGTGGGCTGGACGTCGACCACGGTGTCGTCCCGATCGCTCGCGGCGATCCGGGCCTGGCCGGCGCCGACGTCGAGGGTGAGCGTGATGGGTCCGGGTGTGGCGAAAGAAGGCATGGCTGTCCCCTGGGAATGAGTCTGATCGGCGTTTGCGCTGCTAGCGGGTGTGTGCTGCGGTGGTCTGCCCGGTCAGCGGACCCAGCCGGTGTAGCGCTGCGCGGCCGCGGTGCGCCCGGACGTCCGGCTCCCGTGCCCGAGCCCGGCCGCCGCGGCCCGCACCAGCCACGTGTTGACGGAGACGCCCTCCCGGCCCGCCGCCTCCTCGACCCGCACCTTCAGGTGTTCGGGCAGCCGCAGGTTGATCCGCGCGACCGCGCCCTCCTCGGAAACCACCGGTGGCACCTCCGTGGCACCGGTGTGGCCCCCTGTGGCATCATCAGGCACCGAGACGACGAACTCCGGATCCCGACCGCGCAACCGCACGTCCACGGACCCCGGCGCCAAGTCCCGCGTGATCTCGTCCATGGCTGTGGACAGGGCTTCGAGCAGCGTCAACCGGATCGCCGACTCCAGTGGCGCGACGAGTCGTTCGGCCAGTGCCCGTGCCTCCGCGCCGCCTGCCTCGGCGGCGGTGGCCAGCTCCTGGCGGAGGTTGTCGACGTACGGCGTCAAGTCCATGGCATCACTATGGCACCAAGTTGGCACCACTGCAACCCAGAGGTGGTGTCACGATGCGTCCGGGTGTGGTCGGCGGGTTTCGTGAGTCTGACACCCATCGGGTGAAAGCTTCTCGGCATGAGCTTTCGTCCTCTGCCCGCCGGGCAGTGGTCGCCGGTGCCGGATCTGCCTTCCGGGTCCCCGTGGCGGGGGGCGACCTGTAGGGGGTGGACCACTGGTCTCATCGCTCTGCGGCGTCATCGGGTTGCACCGCACACCGCTGAAGTGGCGGACTCTCGGCGAAACCGGTCGCACAAGCGCTCGACCGGGGCACTCGCGGACCGGCCTCAGCCGGGATTGGGGACGACTTCGAAGAGGTCGTCGAACTGCATCGGCGCGAGCGCCGTCAACGCGCCGCCGATGAACGCCGGGCCGGGCTGGAGTTCGCCGCTGAGGACGCGCGCGACCGTGGAGCGGTTGACGTCCATCGCCTTGGCCAGGGCGTAGTCCGACTTGAAGCCCGCGAGCCGGGCGGCCCTGGCGAAGACGTCGGTGCGGAGCTTGATCGTGTTCGGCATGGTCCGCCTCGTGTTGTGCACACCCAACGTGTGGTGTGTGCACACAACGCTAGCAGTGTCTTGTGAACGCGCAACTGATGTTGTGTGCACACAACGTGCAGGTCAGCGCCCATCTGGGGGGAGTGCGCAGCAAACGTTGCGTGTGCGCAGCTAGCATGGTCGGGTGACCACAGACGAGAGTGCGGCCTCGCCCTGGGGGAAGTGGCTCCAGCGCCAACTCGAGAACCACGGGATGACACAAGCGGAGTTGGCGGCGAAGGCCGGTTTGGAGCGCAGTCGTTTCACCAGGTGGCGCCAGGGCGAGAAGCCCAACCTGGACAACGCCCGCCGAGTCGCCAAGGCGCTCGGCGTGACCCCGATGGAGGTCATGGTGGGGTTCCACCTGATCACCGCCGAGGAGGCCGACCAGCGCGTGGCCTCTCCGGACCCGGCGGTGCTCACGGATCAGCAACTGGTGGCGGAGTTGAACCGCCGCCTCAAGCGCACGACCCCGGGCAGCAAGTCCTCGGATGACTCGTCTCCCGGTGATACGTAGTCACCTACGTAGGTCTGACGATGTGAGCCGGACTCCTCGCCCGGCATCGTGGCAGCAAGACACCACGACCGAGGCCGGATCACGAGGAGTTCGCATGACCATCGATTCGCTTCCGCAGCCGTGCCCGCGCTGCCTGCGCGACACGGTGCTCGTCACGAACCGCGCCGGTCGGCAGTGGCTGCACGTCGGTACGTGGCGACTGCGGTGCGACCGCGTCGTCGACACCCTCGACACCCTCGACAGCTCCGGCGCGGGGCAGCGCACGGCCTGAGGGTGCTGCGAGAAGTCGCTGAAGGCCCTGCTCGACAGACAGAGGCGGGACATTCCCACTAGTGGGAATGTCCCGCCTTCGTCGTGGGGGCTCTGCCGGATCGCATGTGCGCAGCGGCTGCACGCTGCGGGTTTGTCGCTCATGCGGACATGCGGACATGCGGACATGCGAAAACGGTCAGGCGGCGCGCCGGCGGCATGAAGTGCTGCCGCGGGCGCGCCGCCTGACCTGTGACCCGATGCGCTGCTACGTCGACCAGACGTCGGAGCGGGGAGACCACCGGGTTCGCGGGGTATCCACGCGGAGGACGCCCCGGGCAAAGCCGACCGCCGAGCGTGTCGGGGCGCTCGGCGGCCGAGATCGTGGTTCCGCCAGGGTGGTCAGGCGGCGGCCAGTTCGTAGACCGGCGCGACGACGCGGTGGTCGGACAGCATCAGGCCGCCGTCGTCGAACAGCACCACGCCGTTGCACAGCAGGTACCAGCCCTGCTCGGGGTGGGAGGCGACGATCTGCGCCCACTGACCGGTCGGTTCGGTTCCTGCCGGGCACGGGGGCTGGTGCTGGCACATGATTACGCTCCTCGGGGCCCATCGGTCGATTCCTCAACCGGCCTGTGTGCTCTGGACCACATGCGAATAGCCTGCGCTCGTCGAGGCCGCACGGCATCGGGAGAACTACGTATCCGGGTGCGCATGTCCGTAGGCTGTACCTCGACGGAGAGACGGGAGTCGAACCGTGGTCGTCGCGGACGTGTCGCAGCCGACGGGTGGGTTGCCGGTAGAGCTGACCAGCTTCATCGGCCGCCGACATGAGCTGGCCGAGGCCCGGAAGCTGCTGTCGGCCTCCCGCCTGCTCACGCTGACGGGTGCGGGCGGCGTGGGCAAGACCCGGCTGTCCATCCGGATCGCCGAACAGCTGCGGCGGACCTTCCCGGACGGCGTGTACCGGGTGGAGCTCGACGCGTTGCACGATCCGTCGCTGCTGGCGCAGAGCGTGGCGGCGGCGTTCGGGCTGCGGGACGCGTCGGTCGAGCCCGCGGCACGGCTGGCCGAGTACCTGGAGGGCAAGCGGCTGCTGTTGGTGCTCGACAACTGCGAGCACTTGGTGGACGCGTGCGCGATGTTCGTGGGCAAGCTGCTCGCGGCCGCGCCCGACCTGCGGGTTCTCGCCACCAGCAGGCACGTGCTGGGCATCGCGGGCGAGCAGACCATGCCGGTCCCGCCGCTCACGGTGCCGGACGACACGGACCGGGCGAACGGCTCCGAGGCGGTCGACCTGTTCGCCGACCGTGCGGCGGCCGTGGTGCCGGGCTTCACCGTCGACGAGGGCAACCGGCGCCAGGTCGTGCGCATCTGCCGCCGGCTGGACGGCATCCCGTTGGCCATCGAGCTGGCCGCCGCCTGGGTGCGCAC
>NZ_MTQP01000051.1 GCF_001984175.1 Saccharothrix sp. ALI-22-I | reverse complement strand
GCGCGGGTTCGACCACGTGCAGGCGGTCCGGCCAGGCGATGACCACTTTGACCGCGCCCTTGCGGGTGTTGCACCCGCGGTGCGCGAGCCGCTCGGCGACCTTGGCCTTCCGGTCGGCGGTCCGGCTGTCGACGCTGGGCCCCCGCGGGTCGTTCACCGACATGTCGGGATCGACCGGCTCGTCGCACACCCAGCACCGCCAGCCGTCGCGCTCGGCCACATCATCGAGGAGACTCACCCGAGCAAACTAACCTGCCGCCCGCCGCCCCGCGCACCGCACTAGGTCCCTCCTGGAGGAGTAGTTGTCCGAGCGCTGAAGCTGCCGCTCAAAGTAGCCACTTCGAGCGCTAACGATCTTCATCAGAGGACGACATCAAGGCAGACATCATCCGCGGATAGTCAGCGCCGGCCCTCGTGGGCGTGGAAACTGGACGCTGATCGAAGCAGCTGATGTGGGAGTGGTGGATTCATGGGCATGACGCTGTCGTTCACCCGGGTCACCCCGGAGGAACTGGACCGGGCGTTCGCGGACCCGGAGTGGGCGCGGGAGTACCTGGACGACGAGGACCTGCCGTGTTGCTTCCTCGAGAAGTCCTGGGCTGGCATCCAGTTCCTGCTGGACGAGGCCGAGGTGGGTGTCGACGTGTACGAGGACGGCGACCCAATCGACGAGGAGTGCACCCTATTCGGCTGGAGCGACAGCATGGTCGCTGCGACCGCCAAGGCCTTGAGCGCGACGCCGTTCGAGGTGTTGGCCGGCTACTACGATCCGCGGAAGCTGAGCGAGAAGGACGTCTACCCCATGAAGCACCTCTGGGACGCCGACGACATCGACTACCTGCGGCTGAACTACCGGGATCTGGTCGTGTTCTTCGAGGAGGCGGCTGCGTCGGGAGGCGCGGCGATCCGGGACTTCAGCTTCTGACCGGCCGCCCGATCGCATGGCCGAGTCGGTCGTGTCGCCTTATGGGGGCGTGTCCGACTCAGCCGGTGGTGTCGTGGGGATGCAGGGGGTAGATGAGGTCGTCGGCGACGCGTTTCATCGTGACCGGAAACCGTTCCTGGTGCCCGGCTACCGCGTTGATCCCGCGGTCGAACTCCTCGGCACTGAGGTCATGCCCTTGGAGCACAAGGAACTCGGCCCGAAGAACCCGGAGGGGTGACAGCCGCCGCGAGATCGACCGGGCTGCGTGCCCTTCTCCGATGGTCGAGGGATCTCGCGGTCATCACCGGACGAACGTGCGGGTGCCGGCGATCGCGTGCCGCACGTCGCCGCGTGGAGAGCCCATGTCGACCACGTTCACCGCGGCCCCCGTCAGGCGCTGGTGTCCCGCTCGACGGTGACCAGCGCTGCCTGGTGGCTCGTGGAGCCGTCGGGCCGGTAGTTGACGCGTTCGACGCGCAGCGGGAACCGGCCTCGGGCGGGTGCCGAGAGCAGGCTCAGCGCCGTCAGCGCAGCCAGGGCGAGAACCGCGACGGCGGCGGTGAGGAACGTGATCGTCGAACTGTCCTCGGCACGCAGAACCGTCACGAGCCAGAAGCCACACGCGCCGGTGAGCAGCCCGAACAACGGCCACAGCCGGTGGAACCGCCGATGCCGGAGCTTCTGCCGCCCTACCTCGACGTCGGACTGGGCGGTGATCAGCAGCCTTGCGCCGCAGGTGTCGCAGACGGCCTCCGCGGTGTTCGTGCGGTCGGCCAGTCTCTCGATCACGCCGGTTTCGAGGTTCTGCCGGCTCGTCGCTCGATCTTCACGCAGTGGTCGTCCCAGACGACCGTGTCGCGTTCCTGTGGGTTCGAGTACCCGGTGCCTACCCGGTGATCTTGATGGCCACCAGTCGCCGGTGCCGGTGTGGGACGGTGGCCGGTGCCACCGATCTGCGCGCGCGTGGCGTACGGAGTGCGGAGTTCCGGCGCCCCACAGGACTCGTTACCCGGCCAAGGCTGCGTGACACACCAGTAGCGCGAACGCGGCGGAGAACCGCAGGTGGTCGCCTCTCTCATGGCCGACGCCAACGATCAATCGGCTGTTCGGATATTCGTTCTCTGCTTTCCGTGGGCATTTCGGGTCTTCGTTGCGCGATTCAGGTGGTCCACGTCGGGCTTCGACGCGTCGGGTAACGGCTCGTCGCGACGTCCCGATGGGGGCACCAGTGCAGCGTTGCCGAAAGGGGCAATATGTCTGGGCGTGGGCGTCGTCAGTCAGTTCCGGTTTTGGTGATCCTGGCCCTCGTGGCGGCCGCGCTCATCCCTGGCAGTCAGGCGTCCGTCGCCGGCTTCGTGCCAACCAGTGGCAGTGGCGCGGTGGACGTTCCCGAGCACCCGGAGGGTGTCGGGTTCAACCCGAACCAGATCAAGGATCTAGAGGCGGCGAACCCCGGCGAGGGGGTGGCGCTGATCGACGCGCCGGGCGCGAGCGCCACCGGCGAGGCCAAGCTCAGCTACCCGTTGCAGACCCCACCGGGTCGCGCGGGGGTTCAGCCATCGTTGGCGTTGCAGTACAACTCGGCGGGTGACAACGGCTGGCTCGGTGTCGGCTGGGACCTCGTGCTGCCGATGATCACGGTGGAGACCCGGTGGGGGGTGCCGCGTTACAACGGCGGCCTGGAGACCGAGACCTACCTGCTGGGCGGTGAGCAGCTCACCCCGGTCGCGCACCGCGCCGCGCCCACCGCGCGCACCGCCGAGAAGGTGTTCCACACCAGGGTCGAGGGCCAGTTCGCGAAGATCGTGCGGCACGGCGACTCCCCGACCAACTACACGTGGGAGGTCACCGACAAGAAGGGCACCGTGTCGGTGTACGGGTCGGATGAGGAGACCCGGTTGGCCGACGACGCCGGCAACGTCTCGACCTGGGTGCTGCGTGAGGTGCGGGACGCGAACGGCAACCTGATGCGGGTGCACCACGCGAAGGTCGCCGATGGTGGCGTGCCGAACGCGACGGTGCCCGGTCGCGCCCTCTACCCGCAGCGGATCACGTGGACCGGCAGCGGCTCGGCGGAGGGGCGCTACTCGGTCACCTTCGTGCGCGACCGCGACCGCGGTGAGCCGCGCCGCCCGGATGTGCAGATCGACGCCCGGATGGGATTCAAGAAGGTCACCGCGGACCTGCTGCGCCGCGTCGAGGTCAAGCTGGACGACCAGCTGATCCGCGCCTACGAGCTCAACTACCGCACCGGCGCGTTCGCCAAGACCCTGCTGCAGTCGGTGTCGCAGTTCGACGCGGACAACCACCTGTTCACCACGCACTCCTTCGACTACTTCGACGACATCCGCGACGCGGGCGGCAACTACGACGCGTTCACCTCCTCGTCCGACTGGAACGTGCCGGGTGACGGGCTGTCCGCCGGGATCATCGACGGTGACGCGAGCGCGCTGCAGGCAAATTCGACGAACAGCGTCGGCGGGCACCTGTACGTGGGTTACAACCCGGCCGGCATCACCAAGTCGAACTCGGCCGGGGTGAAGGTCGGCTACAGCGAAGGGGAGTCGGAGGGACTGTTGGCGCTGTCCGACGTGAACGGCGACAACCTGCCGGACAAGGTGTTCCGTTCCGGTGGCGGCATCTTCTACCGGCCGAACCTGTCCGGCCCCGGTGGGCAGACCGAGTTCGGTGACACGGCCATCCCGCTGAGCACCCTGCCGGGTATCTCGTCGGAGGACTCCAGCTCGGGCACGGTGGGCGTCGAGTCGTACTTCGGTGTGGCCGCGCAGTTGGACTACGTCTCGACCACGACCACCTCGGATCGCTACTTCGCCGACGTGAACGGCGACGGGATCACCGACCTGGTGAACAACGGCGGTGTCCTGTTCGGACGGATGGACGCCAGCGGGAACCCGACGTACACGCTGAACAGCGCGGAGACACCGTCCCCGATCGGTTCCGGCGCGGTGAACGGCCCCGTGGTCGGCGACCGCACCGCCGAGTTCGAGCGCAAGGTGGACGCGTTCCCGTTGCTGGACGGCGTGCGCCGGTGGGTCGCGCCGTACGACGGCACGGTCGCGGTGGACGGCCGGGTGCGCCTGGTGGAGGACACCGGTCCGGCGCGCGCCGGCTACCGCAAGGCGGACGGCGTGCGGGTGGCCATCCAGCACGAGGACACCGAGCTGTGGTCGCAGCGCATCGGCCCGACCGACCACATCGAGTTCGCGCCGACCGGGGTCGGCTCGATCGCCGTGCAGCGTGGCGACGTGCTGTACTTCCGGGTGCAGTCGGTGTTGGACGGTCGCTTCGACCAGGTCTCCTGGGACCCGCGGATCACCTACACCTCGCAATCGGCGTCGGTCGACGTCAACGGCCTGGACGACCACCGCTACCTGGCGTCGCGGGACTTCACGCTGGCCGGGCGCCCGTCGGCGGTGGTCGCGCCGCTGACCGGCACGCTGCGGCTGACCGGTGACCTGGTGAAGACCGCGGCCACCACCGACGACGTGCGGGTGGTGATCACCCGCGGTTCGACCGAGGTGTTCGCGCAGACCGTGTCCGCGACCGCGGCCGGCACCACGCCGATCGCGCTGGACGTGCCGGTCACCGCGGGGGACACGCTGTCCTGGAAGCTGCTGGTCGACTCGCCGATCGACGCGGGCGTGCTGCGCTGGACGCCGAGGGCGCACTACACCTCGGCGCAGGGCGGGGTGCCGGTGACCAACCCGGCCGGCGACCCGACGATCGTGATCAACCCGCCGTACGAGCAGGACGTGTACCCGGCGACCACGCTGACCGCGCCGCAGCAGTCGTTCACCGCGACCGCCACCGGCACCGTTTCGGTGCAGCCGAGCCTGACGCTCACCGGCGCGGGCGCGGAGACCGACTCGCGGGTGGTGTTCACCGTCAAGAAGCGCGGCGCGCTGCTCGGCAAGCAAATCGTTCAGGTCACCGACGGCGTGGTGCAGGCGATCCCGGCGCTGTCGGTGCCCGTGACCGCGGGCGACGAGCTGTTCTTCGACTTCTCCTCGACCGACACCGCACTGCTCGCCAAGGTCGCGTCGCACTCGGCGACCGTGGACGCGGCCGCGGTGCCGACCGCGGTGCACACCGCGGCGCAGCAGGGCGCGTTCGCGCAGCCGTACCGCGGTTGGGGCGCGATCGGCTACCAGGGCAACCGCGAGCGGGCTGCGCAGCCGATCGCGCAGTCCGACCTGGTCATCGACGAGGACTTCCGCGACCGGTTGCCGGACGGCCCGACCGAGGACGACCTGCCGGGGTTCACCGCGAACCCGACCGTGACCGCGCCGAAGATCGTGGTGCTCGCGCCGACGCCGGGCGAGCAGCGCTGGGCCGGCTCGGACGCCAACACCTGGGTTGCCGCGGCTGGCGCGTCCAGCTCGCGGCTGGGCACCGACACGATCGACGTGGCGAGCGACGCGGACTTCGCGGGTGCGAGCGCGGTGTCGCGACGCGGCAGCACCGAGCAGATCTCCACCACGTTCGGTGTCGGGCCGTTGGGCGGCAGCCTGGCCAAGGGCGACGCCGAGTCCACAGTGGACTTCCTGGACCTGAACGGCGACCGTTACCCCGACGTGGTCGGCTCCGGTGGGGTGCAGTACTCCGACATGACCGGCGGCCTCGGCGACACCAGGGGCAGCGTCGGCGGCAACGTCCGCGAGTCCGACTCGGAGGCGTACTCCGTGTCGGCCAGCGCGGGTAGCCCGGCGCGCACCGGCGGTACCGCGCGCGGAACCGATGTGCCATCGGGGCGAGGCACCGCGAACACCAGCCAGGCCGGGTCGGAGATGCCGGCGCTGGGCATCGGCGGCAATCTCGGCGGCGGCGAATCGGAGACCAGGCACGACCTGGTCGACATCAACGGCGACAACCTGCCGGACAAGGTCTACGCCAACGGTGACGCCGCGCTGAACCTCGGCTACACCTTCGCCGCGCGCGAGCCGTGGCCGGGCGGACCGGTGAACACCGGCGAGACCGAGAACGCCGGCGTGAACCTGGGGTTCAACACCGACTACTACGGCTTCGCCGGCGGCGTGTCCGCCTCGACCGGGACCGGCAGCGCGGACGCGTCGCTGATGGACATGAACGGTGACGGCCTGACAGACCGGGTGTTCGCCGGCAGCCCGGTGATGGTGGCGATCAACACCGGTAGCGGGTTCAACGCGCCGACCCCGTTCCGGGGCAGCCTCGACGGGGTGAACGCGGACGTCAACGCCAACTTCGGCGGCGGGGTGTACTTCACCTTCGGCTTCTGCTTCGTGTTCGGCTGCATCGTGTTCAACCCGGGCGCGGACGCCTCCACCGGTGTCGGCCGCACCGAGCTGGCGCTGCGCGACGTCAACGGCGACGGCTACACCGACCACGTGCGCTCCGCGGAGGACGACGAGCTGGTCGTGGCGGAGAACCGCACCGGCCGCACCAACCTGCTCAAGCAGGTCAACCGACCCATGGGCGGCCGCATCGACCTCGACTACGCCCGCGACGGCAACACCTACGACCAGCCCGACTCGCGCTGGGTGCTGTCCCGCTCCGCGCTGTTCGACGGCCACACCGGCGACGGCGAGGACATCCGGCTCGCCACGTTCCGCTACGACAACGGCAAGTACGACCGCTTCGAGCGCGAGTTCTACGGCTACGGCACGGTGGTCAGCGAAGACCGCGACCCGGGCAACGGGGACGCGCTGTACCGGTCACTGACCAACGAGTACCGCACCGACAGCTTCTACACCCGCGGCCTGCTCGCGAAGCAGACCACCACCGACGCGGTCGGCCGCCGGTTCACCGACGTGGTGAACACCTACCAGCTGCGCGACGTCGCGACCGGCGCGCCGGCCGACGCCGGCAGCCCGACCGCGACGGTGTTCCCGCAGCTCGTCCGCACCGAGCGCAACTTCTACGAAGGCCAAGCCGCCGCGGGCAAGTCCACCTCGGTGGAAATGGCCTACGACGAGTACGGCAACCTGAGCCGCTCGGTCGACCGGGCGGACGCGGGTGCCGCGGACGACCTGGACGGTGTGTTCGGCTATTCCTCGGACGACCCGTCCTGCCGCGCCAAGCACATCGTCGGTGTCGGCACGTCGGTGCGGGAGACCAACGGCGGCACGCTGATGCGCCGTCGTGAGGCCACTGTGGACTGCGCGACGGCGAACGTGACCCAGGTGCGCAAGTACCTGGCCGACAACTCGGCCGCGGTGACCGACCTGACGTACCTCCCGAACGGCAACATCGCCTCGGTCACCGATCCGGTCACCAAGCACGGTCAGCGCTACCGGGTCGACTACGGCTACGACACGGTCGTCGGCGTGCACGCCGAGTCGGTCACCGACAGCTTCGGTTACCGGTCCACGTCCACGCACGACCTGCGGTTCGCCCTGCCGACCAGCCAGACCGACAAGAACAACCAGCAGATCCGGCGCAGCTACGACCCGGTCGGCCGGGTCGACAGCGTCACCGGGCCGTACGAGATCCCGGAGAACCGGTACACGATCGACTTCGAGTACCACCCGGAAGCGGTGGTGCCCTATGCGGTCACCCGCCACGTGGACCGCGCCGCGGACGGCGTGCGAGACGACACCATCGACACGATCACGTTCATCGACGGCGTGAAGCGCGTGTTGCAGATCAAGAAGGACGCGTCGGTGGCCACGGCCGCGGGTGCGGGGCCGGAGCCGGTCATGACCGTGACCGGTCGCCAGAAGGTGGACCTCCTCGGCCGTGCGGTCGAATCCTCCTACCCGGTCACCGAGCCGAAGAGCGGGGCGAACACCACGTTCAACCCGACCTACGACGCCGTGACGCCCACCCGCACGTCTTACGACGTGCTGGACCGCACCACCCGCACGGTCCTGCCGGACCTGACCTCGACCTCGCACGCGTACGGCTTCGGACCGGACCGCACCGCCACCACGCAGTTCGAGCTGGTCACCACGGACGCGAACGGCAAGCAGCGGCGCACCTACTCGGACGTCCGCGACCTCACCACCTCGGTGAAGGAGTTCAACCCGGTCGGTGGGCAGCCGGTCATCTGGACCAGCTACCGCTACGACGCGATGGGCAAGATCACCGCCGCGATCGACGACCGCGACAACACCACGACCACCGCCTACGACAACCTCGGTCGGCGCACGGTGATCGACAACCCCGATTCGGGGCGGACCGAGACCCGCTACGACCTGGCGGACAACATCACCCAGAAGATCACCTCGAAGCTGCGCGCGGCCAACCGGGCGATCGAGTACGACTACCAGTTCAACCGCCTCGCGGCGATCCGCTACCCCACGTTCACCGGCAACAACGTCACCTACACCTACGGCGCACCCGGCGCCGCGGACAACGGCGCCGACAGGGTGATCCGGGTGACCGACGGGGCGGGCACCGCGACCCGCGCCTACGGCCCGCTCGGTGAGCAGGTCCGCGAGACGCGGACCGTGCCGACGTCGATCCTCAACGGCCCGGCCCGCACGTACACCACCTCCTACCGCTACGACTCGTTCAACCGGGTGCTGGACCTGACCTACCCGGACGGCGAGGTGCTCACCTACACCTACGACACCGGCGGCCTGGTCAACCGCGCCACCGGCCACAAGGGCGAGTTCGACTACACCTACCTGGCACGCCAGGACTACGACAAGTTCAACCAGAAGCTGCTCACCGACACCGGCACCGACGTGCGCACCACGTACACCTACGACGCGGCCGACCGGCAGCTGACCAACCTGCGGGCACAGCTGCCCGACGGACACCGGTTCCAGGACATCAGCTACAGCTACGACGACATCGGCAACATCCTTCAACTGCGCAACAACGTGGCCTTGCCGCACGGCAAGCCGATCGGCGGGCCGAGCACCCAGACCTACACCTACGACGACCTGTACCGGTTGACCTCGGCGCGCGGTGAGTACACCTACGCCGACAACAAGCTCGACCGCTACTCGCTCGACATGTCCTACGACACGATCCACAACGTGCTGACCAAGGACCAGCGACACGAGATCGTGGTCAACCCGGGGACGGCGGAGCAGGCGGCGTCGATCGACTCGGCCGAGTCGGTGCGGTCGGAGGGGTTCCTGTCCGGCTCGGCGGTCGAGAAGCCGACCGCCGACAGCGAGCCGGTGTCCACACCGGACGAACCGGTCACCGAACCCGCGCCCGTGCCCTACGAAGGGCTGTACCCGCCGCTCGGGGTGATCGAGGAGCCCGAGGACGAGGTGCTCACCGCTCCGCTGGACGACCAGCTGTCGAGCACGAAGCTCGGTGCCGCCGATGCGGGGTCGCTCTCGGCCTCGGCCGTGGGCGCGCAGGCGAACGTGCAGCCGCAGCGCAAGACCAGCTACGAGTACGACTACGCGTTCACCGGCGCGAAGCCGCACGCGCCGAGCAAGATCGGACCGATCGACCAGGGCTACGACGCCAACGGCAACCTGGTCGACACGATCAACACCATGCCGCCGGCACCGGGCAAGCGCCGGCAGATGGTCTGGGACGAGGAGAACCGCCTCGCCTGCAACCAGGACCACAACCGCAACCAGGTCATCGCCCAGGACCCGAGCGTCTGCGTCAGCCCCGGCCAGCCGGCCACCGTCCGCTACTACTACGACGACCAGGGCACCCGCGTCGTGAAGATCGCCGGGCCGCAGCACATCTACCCGAACCGCAACTTCAGCGAACGCAACGGCGCCGGCTACAAGCACGTCTTCGTCGGCGAGACCCGGTTGCTCACCAAGACCGTCAAGCCGGACAGCAGCTACGAGAACCACGTCTTCTACTTCCACAACGACCACCTCGGATCGTCCGGCTACGTCACCGACGAGCACGCCGGCCTCACCGAGCACATCGAGTACTTCGCCTCCGGTGAGACCTGGGTCAACGAGCACCCCGGCCAACCCACACCGGTGCCGTACCAGTACGGCGGCAAGGAGCTCGACGAGGAGACCGGGCTCTACTACTACGGCGCGCGCTACTACAACCCGCGCACCAGCGTCTGGCAGTCGCCCGATCCCATCCTCGGCTCCTACCTGGACGGTGAGACCAACGGCGGCGTCTACTCCCCGGTCAACCTCGCGTCGTACACCTACGCCAACAACAACCCGATCCAGTTCACCGACCCGACCGGCCAGAGCTCCAAGTTGTGGAACCGGGTCGTCGGCGTGGTCAAGGTGGTCGGCGGTGGCGCCGAGGCGGCCGGTGGCGTGATCTTCGGCACGGTCACGTCCCCGACCGTGGTCGGTGGTGTGGTGGGTGCGGCGGTGGCGACCCACGGAGCCGACGTCGCCTGGTCCGGGGTCAGGCAGGTCTGGACGGGTGACGAGACCAGTACCTACACGAGCCAGGCCATCCAGGCGGCCGGGGTCAGCCGGGAGAACGCCGAACTCATCGATGCCGGCATCTCGATCATCGCCAGTGGCGGGACCGCGCTGCTCAGTCGGAGCAGCACGCGTGCCGCGGCGGCCATCGGCGCGGCCCAGGCCGCGGCGCCCAACACGGTGTTGCAGGGCTTCGCCACAGCGTCCGCCAGAACCGTCGGCCAGGGCCAGGGGGCGGTGTACGGGACCAGGGTGCACGCCGAATTCGCGCGCATGATCCGTGCACTCGGACGCTCCGATCTGCATGCCGAGGTGTCCTACCTCAACGGTAGGGTGGTTCCTTATGGCACGAGGGGCAGCGTTCGGATGGATGCCGTGGTAGGCACGCAGGCCGCACCCACGGCGATCTTCGATCTCAAGACGGGCAGTGCCGCCCTCACCCCGTCGAGGATCGCGCAGATCCGCAGCCATCTGCCCAGCGGGTACCAGAACATCCCGATCCGGGAGATAAACCCGTGAAGTCGGGTGAGTGGAAGAAGACGGTCCGCGCCGCGCTGCGCGACTTGCCGGGCGGCGCGGACCTGTGGGGTTTCTCCCGCTCGCTGTGCTACCGCACGGACCGCACCTGGACGGCGACGGGAGTGCTCGCCGAGGCCTCCGGCGTCGGCCTCGGCGAGTACCTCTGGGTCGTCCGGATGCCGCTGTTCGTGCCTGCCGACGTCATCGACCTGTCCTTCTCCACCAGGCTGGACACCGTCGACGACGAGGAGATCAGGCGGGGTCCGTCAGCCGACTCGATCCGAGCCGCGCTGCGGGCGGTGCCCAGTGAGTCCGAAGCACTGGAGCACATCGCGGACGCCGCCGACGCACGCAACGTGCGCTCGCTGGAGGCCGCCGCCTACGCCACGGTGATCCTCGGCCGGGGGGACGGCACCGCCGTGGGCCTGCTGGACCAGGTCTGCGACACGGTGCCGGAATACCCGTGGGTCGAAGAGGTCGTCGACCGGGCCGACGGGATCAGATCCCTGCTGACCGGCGGTGCGGCGACGACCGCACTGGAACGGCTGCTCAGCTGGACGCACAAGACCGCAACCGCGCTGCGAGTGACCCTGCCGAACCACAGATGAGTGGCGTCGAGGTTGCCGAAGGTCCGGCCAGGGTCGTTGCCGCAGCGAGTGCGGCGGATGGCGCGGTGGACACGCGGTTGGCGTTTCCTGTCTTCCGGGTCTCGGCTTTGGTTTCGACGCAGTGGTGGTCGCTCGGTGGTGGGGGAAGTGGTCGGCCGGTGCACACGGGGAGGACCTCCGCTCCGGGGGATATGTCCAATTCGTGTTGGTGATTTACCGATAATGCGGTGTTCCTGACACCCCGTCGTATATGCCTCCGCCGGTTCCGGGGGAACCCCGCCGGAGGTGTCGTTGTCCGGCGGGGTCGTTCGGGCTCCGCCGGGGCGGGGTTCCGGCGCGGACGCCGTGGAGCCCGGGCTCGTCGTCGGCGCGGGCTCGTGGCCGGCGCACTCCCGACCGAGGTGGCGGAGCCTCTCCCGAACTGTGCTGCGGCATCCCCCGGCCGGTGTGACCGGTCCGCGATTCGGCCATGCCCCGTTGGTCCGTTCGCCACTGCGCGGACATATGTGACGGAATTTCGGATTGCGTGGTCCCGAAGGGTGTGCCGCCCTGTCGGAACCTGTTGACCGCCGTTTTCGGAGAATGGGGTTCGGGCTGGTGGACAAGCTCGCCAGCCGTGCTATAAAGCCTCTCGCGAGGGAGTGCTGTCGCGAAAAGACCACCGGTCGCTGCGCTGGAGGGAACTGGACAGTTGGTGCCGACGGACCACGGTGACGCCTTCGTCGAACTGGCCGGCCTGCTCGCCGAGTGCTCGGCGGGGGCGGGTGGGCTCGCTCTGGTCAGCGGTGGTCTGGCCAGCGGGAAGACCGAACTGCTGCAGCGGTTCCAGCGGCACGCCGCCACCTCCGGCGCGATGCTGTTGACCGCCACCGCGGCACCCGCCGAGCGCTCCCTCCAGGCCGGGGTCATCGACCAGTTGTTCCACGGCGCCGGGCTGCCGCCGGAAATAGCGGACCGCGTTTCCCACCTCATCACGCCGATCGCGGTGAACGTGGACGATCCCGGTTCGGACGTGCGGACCATCCACCATTCCCACGTCCGGCTCGTGCATGAATTGTGTGGAATTCTGCTCGAATTGTCGCGGGAACGCCCGGTGGTGCTGTGCGTGGACGACGTGCAGTTCGCCGACAGCTCCTCGCTGCAATTCATCCTCTACCTGCGCCGGCGGATGAGATCCGGGCGGGTGCTCGTCGTGCTCGCCGAGTGGGAGCAGCCGCAGCCGACGCTGCCGCTGTTCCACGCCGAGCTGACCCGCCGGCCGCACCACCGCATCCGACTCGCCCCGCTGTCGCCCGGTGGGATAGCCGACCTGCTGCGCGACCGGGCGCCCGACCCCGACGCGCTGGCGACCGCCTGGCACACCCTCACCGGCGGCAACCCGATGCTGGTCCGCGCCCTGGTCGAGGACCTGGAGGCCGGGCACGAGACCGGCGCCGAACGGGTCGGTCCCGCGTTCGGGCGCGTGGTGCTGGAGTGCCTGCACCGCTGGGAGGCCGGGTTGCCGGAGGTCGCGCGCGCCGTCGCCGTGCTGGGCGAGGAGCGGACCCCGGTCCTGCTGGGCCGATTAGCCGGCACCACCCCCGAGACCGTCGAGCAGGCGGTCGAGGTGCTCACCGCAGCCGGTCTGCTGCTCGACGGCCGCTTCCGCCACCCCGGCGCTGCGTCGGCGGTCCTCGACGGCACGCCGGGCGCTGAACGGGCGCGGCTGCACGCCCGTGCCGCCGAACTGCTCTACCAGCGCGGCGCGGCGGCGGCCGTGGTCGCCGACCACCTCGTGGCCGCCGACCGGGTGACCCCCGGGTGGCCGGTCGCCGTGCTGCGCATCGCCGCCGAGCAGGCGCTCATGGGCGACGACGTGGCAGCCGCCGTGCGCTACCTCGAACCCGCGCTGCCGATGGCCGAGCAGGACGAGCAGTTGGGCATCACCAGCGTCCTGGTCCGGGCGCTGTGGCGGGTCAACCCGGCCGCCGCCGTCGTGCACATGGAACCCCTGCACGAGGCGATGTGGGCGGGCCGGTTGCGGGGTCGGGACGCCATGACCGTCGTGCAGCACGCGCTGTGGATCGGCGACGAGGCCACGGCCGTGCGCGCGCTCGCCGTGCTGGAGGACAACCCCGGCATGCTGGACGCGCAGAGCGCGGCCGAGCTGCGGATCATCTGCCAGTGGTTCCACGGCTTGGGCCCGGCGACCGCGGTGGCCTCCGACGTGGTGGCCGACGCGGACCCCTGGGTGGCGGCGGCGCAGGCCGTGGGCACGTTCTGGAGCGCCGAGTTCCACCCCGACGCCGTCGCCAGCGCCGAGCACATCCTGCGGAGCTGCCGGCTCGGCGACATGTCGCTGGAGGTCGTGCTCACCGCGCTGCTGATCCTGGTGCACGGCGGGCGCCCCGAGCGGGCCGAGCGGTGGTGCGACCGGCTCGCCGCCGAGGCCGACCGCGGCGGCGCGGTGACCTGGCAGGCGATCCTGGAGGTCGTCCGGGCCGACATCGAGCTGCGGCGCGGCGAGGTGGTGGTGGCCGCCGCACGTGCCGAGACCGCGCTGGGCCTGCTGCCGCACCAGGGCTGGGGCCTGTCCATCGGCTATCCGCTGGCCGTGCTGCTGGACGCCAACACCGCGCTGGGCCGCCACCGCGTGGTCGCCGACGTGATGCGGCTGCGCGTGCCCGACGCCATGTTCGCCACCGTCGCCGGCCTGCGCTACCTGCACGCGCGCGGCAACGGCAACCTCGCCGCCGGACGGGTGCTCGCCGCGATCAGCGACTTCCAGAACTGCGGCACCCGGATGCGCGAGTGGGGCGTCGACCTGCCGGCGCTCGCCCCGTGGCGGTGCGGTCTGGCCGAGGCCAACCTGGCGCTGGGCCGCCCGGACGCGGCCCGTGAGCTGATCCGCGAGCAGATGCTGCTGCCGGCGGGGGACCGCCGCACCCGCGGCGCGGCGCTGCGGGTCCTCGCGACGACCGTCGAACCCGCCGAGCGGCCGGGACTGCTTCGCGAGGCGGTGCGGCACCTGCGGCGGGCTGGGGACCGGGTGGAACTGGCCCGTGCCCTGTCCGACCTCAGCGACGCGCTCGACGCCTTGGGCGAGCACGGCGAGGCGCGCGCGCTGGCCCAGGTCGCGGCGGACGAGACCAAGGCGTCCTACTCCGGCGCCCTGCCCATCCCCGTCGACTGGGAGGACGGGGATGGGCGGCCCGCCTTGAGCGACTCCGAGCTGCGCGTGGCCGAACTCGCCGCCAAGGGCCACACCAACCGCGAGATCAGCGGCATCCTCTACATCACCGTCAGCACCGTCGAGCAGCACCTCACCCGGGTCTACCGCAAGCTGGGCATGCGCAGCCGGGCGGACCTGCCGCACCGCCTGTCCCAGCGGGCGGGCAGCGGCTCGCGGGCGTTCGAAGCCCGCGGGTGACCCGCTCACCACCCCCGAGCAGAAAGAGCCGCCATGCCCAACCAGTCCACCTGCCGCGTCTGCGCGGGGACGGTCACCGAGTTCGTCGACCTCGGCACCCAGCCGCTGTCGGACGCGTTCCGGCTGCCCGAGGACACCTCCGAGGAGTTCACCTACGGCCTCGCCGTGGGCACGTGCGCGGACTGCGCGATGGTGCAGCTGATGGAGGAGGTGCCGAGGGAGCGGATGTTCCACCAGGACTACCCCTACCTGTCCCGGGGGTCCGCGGTGATGCGCGAGCACTTCCGCGCCCTGGCCGAACGGTTCCTGGGCACTGAGTTGGCGGGCGAGGACCCGTTCGTGGTCGAGCTGGGCTGCAACGACGGCACCATGTTGCGCACCGTGGCGCAGGCAGGCGTGCGGCACCTGGGCGTGGAACCGTCCGGCGCGGTCGCCGACCTGGCCGCCGAGGCGGGCGTGCGGGTCCGCAAGGACTTCTTCGAGGAGTCCACGGCACTGTCCATCCGCGACCAGGACGGGCCGGCCGACCTCGTGTACGCCGCCAACACGTTCTGCCACATCCCTTACGTGGAATCGATCCTGCGCGGCGTCGTGGCGCTGCTCAAGCCCGGCGGCGCGTTCGTGTTCGAGGACCCCTACCTCGGCGACATCGTCGACCAGACCTCGTTCGACCAGATCTACGACGAGCACTTCTTCCTGTTCAGCGCCACCTCCGTGGACGCGATGGCACGCCGGCACGGTTTGGAGCTGGTCGACGCCGAACGCCTGGCGGTGCACGGCGGCGAGGTCCGCTACACCCTGGCCCTGCCCGGCGCGCGGACCCGCTCCGCGGCCGTCACCGCCCTGCTCGACGAGGAAGCCGCGCGCGGCCTGCACGACCGCGCCGTCCTCGACGCGTTCGGCGACCGCATCCGCGCCATCCGCGCCGACCTCCTGGCTTTGCTGGAGGACCTGAAGGCCAGGGGCGAGCGGGTCGTCGGCTACGGCGCGACCGCCAAGAGCGCCACCGTCACCAACCTGTGCGGCATCGGACCGGACCTGGTCGAGTTCATCAGCGACACCACGCCCGCCAAGCAGCACCGGCTGGCCCCCGGCTCGCGCATCCCGGTGCGCCCGCCCGCCGACTTCGCCAACCCCTACCCCGGCTACGCACTGCTGTTCGCCTGGAACCACGCCGAGGAGATCATGGCCAAGGAGACGGCGTTCCGGGAGGCGGGCGGCAAGTGGATCCTGTACGTGCCCGACGTGCACGTGATGTGAGCGTGGCGCGGGACATGGCCGGCACGCGCGTCGCGGTGCTCGGCGGCTCCGGCTTCGTCGGTTCCGCGGTGGCCGCCCGGCTGGCGGCGGCGGGCGCGCGGGTGCGGGTCGTGGCCCGCGCCCCCGGCGTGCCGCCGTTCCCGGCCGAGGTCGTCGCCGCCGACCTCGCCGAGCCGGGCGCGGTGGCCGCCGCGGTCGCCGGCGCGGACGTGGTGCTGCCCCTGGTGCTGTTCACCGGCGGCGGCACCTGGCGGGTCGCCGAGGGCGGCGCGGCCGACGCCGCCCGGGTCAACATCGGCGTCGTCGCCGAGGCGGTGGCCGCGGCCGGCGCGGCCGTCGTGTTCGCAGGCTCCACCTCGCAGGTAGGACCGGGGGCGCCGGAGCGGATCGACGGCACCGAACCCGACCGCCCCGAGTCGGAGTACGACCGGCAGAAGTGCGCCGCCGAACGGCTCGTGCTCGACGCGGGGGGCTGCTCCTTGCGGCTGCCCACCGTGTTCGGCCCTGCCACCGGGTCGCCGGACCGGGGCGTGGTGACCGCGATGGCGCGGCGCGCCATCGCCGGTGAGCCGCTGACCGTGTGGGGCGCCGGGGACATGGAGCGCGACCTGGTGTTCGTCGAGGACGTCGCCGAGGCGTTCGCGGCGGCCGTGGCGCACGCCGACCGGCTGGCCGGACGGGCGTGGCTCGTCGGGTCCGGTGCCGGGGTGCCGGTCCACGCGCTGTTCGAACTCGTCGCCGCGACCGTCGCCCGGCACACCGGCCGCCCGGCCGTGCGGGTGCGGTCGGTGCCACCGCCGGCGCACGCCACGCCGCTGGACTTCCGCAGCCTCGTCGCCGACCCGTCGGCCCTCACCCGCGCCACCGGCTGGCGTGCCCGCGTGCCGCCGGCCGACGGGGTGTCGCGCACGGTCGCCGCCCTGGTGGCGTCCGGAGTGGACGGTCGCGGTCGGGCCCCCTAAACCCCCGTTAGGGGTGCCCCTAGCCGGGTTGACCGCGCGGTCCGGCCGCTGCACGCTGATCACCGTCCCGGCGGACGGAAGGTTGCCGATGAAAGCCCGTGAACTCGCCGTTGGCGGAGCCTGGGAGTTCGAGCCCGAGGTGTTCCCGGACGACCGCGGCATGTTCGTCTCCCCGTTCCAGCAGGAGGTGTTCGCCGAGGCCGTCGGCGTGCCGCTGTTCGCCGTGGCTCAGGCCAGCGCCAGCGTTTCCCGCCGCGGCGTGGCCCGCGGCGTGCACTACGCCCGCACGGCCCCGGGCTGCGCGAAGTACGTGACCTGCTCGCGCGGGCGGGTGCTGGACCTCGTGGTGGACCTGCGGGTCGGCTCGCCGACGTTCGGCGCGTGGGACTCGGTGGAGCTGTCCGGCGACGGCTTCCGCGCCGCCTACCTCCCGCCGGGCCTCGGCCACGCGTTCCTCGCCCTGGAGGACCACTCCACCGTCCACTACCTGCTGTCCCGCGCTTACGACCCCGCCGACGAGCTGGCGGTGTCGGTCCTGGACCCGGACCTGGCGCTGCCGATCCCGGCGGACGCGGTGCTGTCCGGACGCGACCGCGCCGCGCCGGGCCTGGCCCGTGCGCGGGACACCGGCCTGCTGCCGGTCCACGCCGCCTGAGCCGAGGAGGGCCACCAGGTGACCGCGCCTACCCGCCGTCCCACCCAGACACGCGTGGCCGAATCGATGCTCGCCGCCCGCGACGCCGACGCCGTGCACGCCTGGCTCGCCCGCACCGCCGAGCGCAGCTGGATGCACGTCGAGCGCGTGCCGCTGGACGCCCTCACGGGCTGGCTCACCGAACCCGGCACCGGCAACCTGCGCCACCACACCGGCCGGTTCTTCAGCGTCGAGTCGCTGGCCGTCGACCTGCCCGGCACGCCCGTGCCGCACTGGTCGCAGCCGATCATCGACCAGCCGGAGATCGGCATCCTCGGCGTCCTGGTGCGCGAGATCGACGGCGTGCTGCACTGCCTGATGCAGGCCAAGCACGAACCGGGCAACCCCAACGGCCTCCAGCTGTCGCCGACCGTGCAGGCCACCCGCAGCAACTACACCCGCGTGCACCGCGGCAAGCCCATCCCGTACCTGGAGCACTTCCGCGACACCTCCGCCCACCGGGTCCTGGTGGACATCCGGCAGTCCGAGCAGGGCGCGTGGTTCTACCGCAAGCGCAACCGCAACATGGTGGTCGAGGTCGACGGCGAGGTGGAGGTTCGCGAGGGGTTCCGCTGGTTCACCCTCGGCGAGATCGCCGGGTTGATGACCGTGCCGGACCTGGTGAACATGGACGCCCGCACGGTGCTCGCCTGCCTGCCCGGCGGCGGCGCGGCCCTGGCCCGCGCGGCGTCCGACCCGTTCACCGAAGCCCTGGTCCGGTCCGCCGACCCGGCCGCGCCCGGCGTGCACACCATCGGCGACGTGCTGAGCTGGATCACCGAGGTCCGCACGCGCACCGACCTCCGCGTCACCCTGGGCCCGCTGGCCGGGCTGCCGGACTGGACCCGCGAGGACGGCGTCATCGCCCACCGCGACGGCCGGTTCTTCACCGTCGTCGGCGTGGACGTGCGGGCCGGCGGGCGGGAGGTGGGCGCCTGGTCGCAGCCGATGATCGAACCGGTCGGCACGGGCGTGATCGCGTTCCTGGTCAAGGAGATCGGCGGTGTGCTGCACGTGCTCACCCACGCCCGCACCGAGGCGGGCTACGCCGACGTGACCGAGCTGGCGCCCACCGTGCAGTGCGTGCCCGAGACCTACGACCACCTGCCGACGCGGCCCCGGTTCCTCGACGACGTGCTCACCTCGTCGAGGGTTCGCTTCGACGCCGTGCTGTCCGAGGAGGGCGGCCGGTTCCTGGGCGCCCGCAACCGGTACCTGGTCGTGGAGACCGACGCCGAGGTCGCCCCGGACGACCCCGAGTACCGGTGGCTGACCCTGCACCAGTACGAGGAGCTGCTGCGGCACAGCTTCTACGTCAACATCCAGGCCCGCAGCCTGCTGCTGTGCCTGCGCAGCCTCCTCCCGCGCGGGTGAGGCGGGCGTCGCCGCCCGCCCCTGGCCCGGTCAGAGCGTCGCCAGCACCTGCTTGAGCGCGTCCACCACGCGCTCCTGCGTGTCCTGGGGCAGGGACGGGTACATCGGCAGCGAGAAGATCTCGTCGGCCACCCGCTCGGTCACCGGCAGGCTGCCCTTCGCGTAGCCCAGGTGCGCAAAGCCGGTCATGGTGTGCACCGGCCACGGGTAGCTGATGTTCAGGTGGATGTCGTGGGCCTTCAGGCGCTCCAGGATGTCGTCGCGCCGCGGGTGGCGCACCACGTGGACGTAGTAGGAATGGGTGTTGTCGGGTGCGGTCGTGGGCAGCACCAGGTCGGTGTCCGCCAACGCCTCCGCGTACCGCGCGGCCACCGCCTGCCGGGCCGCGACGTAGTCGTCCAGCCGGGTGAGCTTGCGGCGCAGGATCTCCGCCTGCACCTCGTCCAGCCGGCAGTTGTGGCCGGGTGTCTCCACGACGTAGTACGTCTTCTCCATGCCGTAGTAGCGGTGGCGGCGCAGGTTCGCGTCCACCTCCGGGTCGTTGGTGATCGTCGCGCCGCCGTCGCCGTAGGCGCCGAGCACCTTGGTGGGGTAGAAGGAGAACGCGGCGGCGTCGCCCATCGACCCGGCCACCCGGCCGCGGTGGCGCGCGCCGTGAGCCTGGGCGCAGTCCTCCAGCACCAGCAGGTCGTGCCGCCGCGCCAGCTCCGTCAGCGGGTCCATGTCCACGCACTGGCCGTACAGGTGCACCGGCAGCAGGGCCTTGGTGCGCGGCGTGATCACCGAGGCCACCTGTTCGACGTCCATCAGGTAGGTGGCCGGGTCCACGTCGACGAACACCGGCGTCGCGCCCACGGCGTCGATGGCCAGCACGGTCGGCGCGGCGGTGTTGGACACCGTGACCACCTCGTCGCCACGGCCCACGCCGAGCGCTTGGAGCGCCAGGCGCAGCGCGTTCGTGCCGTTGTCCACGCCGACGCAGTGGGCGACGCCGTGGTAGGTGGCGAACTCCGCCTCGAACGAGGACACGCTCGGCCCGAGGACCAGCCTGCCGGAGGAGAACACGGTCTCGACCGCGTCGAGTATGTCCTTGCGCTCCGATTCGTATTCGCGCGAGTAGTCCCAGACGAGCGTGGCCATCGGCAGCCCTTTCGCGAAAGGTCGGCTTCCCGGTCAGCCTAGGTCCGGCCCTGGCTAGGGGGTAACCCCTAACCCGCAGGTCAGGATGGGCGACGTGGTCCTCGGGAAGGAGCGGCCACTGGTCCGTTCGCGCGGTCGCCGAGCCATGGTCGAATAGGGGTTTTAGGGGTGTCCAGCTCGCTTCCGAGGGCTTTACGGTGACCACGCCCCCCGGCACGGTCGCCGGATTTCAGCACATCCATCGGGGACGAGGACGACGAATGTCGCGGCATTTCCTTTTCATGTGCCACCCGGACCACGGGCACGTCATCCCGAACCTCGCGGTGGTCACCGAACTGGCCGCGCGCGGGCACCGGGTCACCTACCTGACCGCGCCGAGCATGGCGGAGATCGTCGCCGAGGCCGGCGCCACCGCCGTGACCTACCCGTCCCGGTACCGCGACGCCGACTTCGCCCTCGTGGCGGACGACCCCGGGTACCTGATGGGCGTGCTGCTCGACGAGAGCGAGGCCATGCTCGCCACCGCGACCGCCGAGCTGGACGGCGACCGGCCGGACTGCCTGGTCTACGACACCTCCGTGCTCTACGCGGGCCGCGTGCTGGCCCGGCACTGGGACGTCCCCGCCACGCAGGTGATCCCGGTGTTCGCCTCCAACGAGCACTTCTCGTTCCTCAACGCCATGTACAACCCCGAGTCCGCCGCCGCCGAGCGGCCCGCGGCGCAGCGGCCCGGTGAGATGCCGGAGTGGGTGGGCGCCACGATGGGGCGCATCGGCGCGCTGTGCGCCCGGTACGGGGTGACCGCCGCGCCGCACGAAGTGTGGTTCGAGGTGCCGCCGCTGAGCCTGGTCACCGTGCCGCGCGAGTTCCAGTACGCGGGCGACACCTTCGACGAGCGGTTCGCGTTCGTCGGGCCGTGCGTGGGCGACCGCGGCTTCCTCGGGTCGTGGGAGCCGCCCGCCGACGGCCTGCCCGTGGTGCTGGTGTCGCTGGGTGCGGTGTTCAACCAGGACGAGGGCTTTTTCCGCACGTGCGTCGAGGCGTTCCGCGGTCGACCGTGGTACGCCGTGATGACCACCGGCGGCGGCGTGGACCGCGCCGCCCTCGGCGACCTGCCGCCCAACGTCGAGGTGCACGACTTCGTGCCGCACGTGGCCGTGCTGGAGCACGCCGCCCTGTGCGTCACCCACGCGGGCATGGGGACCGTGATGGAGGCGCTGCGGTCGGGCACGCCGATGGTGTGCGTGCCGGGCTCCGCGCTCGACCGGCCGACCGGCTGGCGGGTCCGCGAACTCGGCCTGGGCGCCGTGCTCGACCCCGCCGACCTGACCCCTGGAGCGCTGGTCGACGTGATCACGTCGGTGCTCGGCGACCGGGAGATCGCGGCCCGGTCGGAGCTGATGCGCAAGGCCGTCGCGGAGGCGGGCGGCACGACGCGCGCCGCCGACGAGGTCGAGAAGCACCTGGCGCGGTCGCGTTGACACCCGGCCCGGTCGAGTTCGGCGTGCTGGGCCCGATCCGGGTCCTGCGCGACGGCGTGGAGCAGCGGGTGGGTGGCCCCCGGGAGCGCGCGGTGCTGGCGCGGCTGGTGTTCGACGCCAACCGCGTGGTCAGCGTGGACCGGCTCATCGAGGCGGTGTGGCACGGCGACCCGCCGGCCAGCGCGCGGGGCCAGATCGCGATCTGCGTGTCCCGGCTGCGGCGGGCGCTGGGTCAGGCGGGCAGCGCCGTCGACACCGCGAGCCCCGGCTACGTGGCGCGGCTGGACGAGGACACGGCGGACTGGCTGCGGTTCAACGGGATGGTCGGCCGGGCCCAGGTGCGGGCGGCGGGCGGGGACGCGGCGGGCGCCGTGGTGCTGCTCCGCGAGGCGCTGGGGCTGTGGCGCGGCGTGCCGTTCGAGGACCTGCCCGGCCTGCGCGCGGAGGCGGTGCGGCTGCAGTCCGCGCGGCTGGACGCGGTGGAGGCGTGCGCCGAGCTGGAGCTGCGGCTCGGTCTGCACCACCGGGTCGGCAAGGACCTGGCCGCCGTGGTGGCCGAGCACCCGCTGCGCGAGCGTGCGCGGGCGCAGCTGATGCTGGCCCAGTACCGGTCGGGCCGGCGGGCCGACGCGCTGCGCACCTACCAGGACGCGCGGCGGGTGCTGGTCGAGCAGATCGGCCTGGAACCCGGCCCGGAACTGCGCGAGTTGCACGAGCAGGTCCTGCGCGACGCGCCTGCGCTGCGCGCGTGGCCCCGCGCCGAGGCGCAGGCGGTGCGGCCCGCCGAGCTGCCGCGCCAGGTCCTGCCGTTCGCCGGTCGGTCGGCCGAGCTGGCCGAACTGGACGCCGCCCTCGACCCCGGCCCGGACGTGCTCGGCGCGGTCGTGCTGACGGGCCCTGGTGAGGTGGGCAAGACGGCGCTGGCGCTGCGCTGGGCGCACCAGCGCCTCGACCGGTTCCCCGACGGGCAGCTGTACGCCGACCTGGTCGACGACTTCGGCCGACCGGTGCCACCCGCCGCGGTGCTGGACCGGTTCCTGCGGGCGCTCGGCGTGCCTGCGGCGTCCATCCCGGACGACCCGGGGGAGAAGGTCGCGCTGTACCGCAGCACCGTGTCCCACAAGCGCGTGCTGGTGGTGCTGGACGGGGCGGTGGACCACGCCCAGGTCCGGCCGCTGCTGCCCAGCGGCGCGCACGCCAGGGTCATCGTCACCAGCCGGCACCCGATGGACGAGCTGGTGGCCCGCCAGGGCGCGCACCGGGCGTTCCTGGAACCGCTGCGGCGGGAGGAGTCGTGGCAGCTGCTGACCATGCTGCTCGGGCACGACTGGGTGGCCGAGGAACGCGGTGAGGCCGGCAGGATCGTCGGCTCGGCGGACGGCTTCCCGCTGCCGCTGCGCCGTGCGGCAGCCGGCGTCCGCGCCGCTCCGCGCCGCCTGGACCGCCGCAGGCTGACCGGTGTGCCCGCCTGACCGGTGCCCGGCTGGTCGAGTGTCCGATGTTCCCGCACCCGCCTGAGCAGTCGCGCGACATGGCTGCCGCACATCACGCGGGTTCACCGGCGTCGTCCGCCGCCGCACCTCGCGGCGGCGGACACGCTGTCGTCAGGAGGGCCGCTCAAGCGCGGGCGAGCACGGTGTCGACCACCGCCGACAGCGCGTCCGTCGACGCCGGGGCCGTGGTGCGCCAAGCCACGTGGCCGTCCGGCCGCACGAGCACCGCGCCCGCCGCGCCCACGCCGTAGATCGAGGCCCAGGTCGGCGACACCAGGGCGGTGGCGCCGTCAGCCGACACCTCGATCGCCGCGATCGCCGCGCCGGTCAGGGAGCCGACCTCCTTCGCCGCCTGGGTCCAGCCGCTGCCGGCCGGGGTGAGCAGGGTGAACCCCGGACCGATGAGGTCCAAAGTGGACAACGTCTCCGCGCTCCGCGTCAGCGGCACGTGCGGCGCGCGGTGACCGGGTCGAGCGGTGGGGACGTAGGTCCGGTAGGGGTCGTCGGGCGACGGGGCGTCGGTGCCGTCCGGCACGACGGCGGCCGAGTCGTAGTGGAAGCCGAGCACCAGACCCTCGCAGGCGCGACGGCCCGCCTGCTGCGCGATGGCCTCCTTCATCGACAACTTGCCCTCCATCATCCGGAAAGTGATGAAGGCGTTGGCCAGGCTCTCGCCGACGGTGCGCTCGCCGATCGGGTGGCGTTCGGCGTCGTAGGTGTCGAGCAGCGCCTCACCCGCCGCGCCGGACAGCACCGCCGCCAGCTTCCACACCAGGTTGTGCGCGTCCTGGATGCCGCAGTTCATGCCGAACCCGCCCTGCGGCGTGGACACGTGCGCCGAGTCGCCCACCAGGAACACCCGGCCCGAGCGGAAGCGCGTCGCGGTCACCGCCTGTTGCAACCACGGCATCACGCCGACCAGTTCGACGTCCAGGTCCGGCACGCCGACGGCCTCGCGCACCACCCGCACGCAGAACTCGGGCGTGAAGTCGGCCTCGCTGCCGCCCTCCTCCGGGTCGTAGCCGGTCTGGATGATCCAGCGCCGCCGGTTGTCCACGGCCTCCACCGCGCACGGGATCGCGCTGCGGATGAAGTACAGCGCGCACATCCGGTCGGCCAGCAGCGGCACCAGGTCGGCGTCGAACATGATGCTGATCATGTGCCCGAGCGGCGGCGGGCCCTCCACACCGATGCCCAGCCGGTCGCGCACGGTGCCGCGCCCGCCGTCGGCGGCGATGGCGTAGCGGGCGCGGACGGTGGCGCGGCCGGACACCGACTCGATCACCGCGTCCACACCGGACTCGTCCTGGCCCAGGGACGTGAGCGTGGTGGCGAACCGGACGTCGGCGCCGGGCAGGCGCTCGGCCTCCTCGCGCAGCACCACCTCGAACTTGTCCTGCGCGCAGATGTAGGTGTACGTGGGGCTGTGCGGCGCGTCCTCGACGATGGGGGCGACCTCGCGGTGGAAGTCGGCTGCGGTCAGCGACGAGCCGACGCCCACGGCCAGGCTGTCCTCGCGCGGCAGGCCGACGCGCTCCACCTCCTCCGCCAGACCCCACGCCCGCACCAGCTCCATCGTGCGGGTGGACACCAGGCGCGCCTTGGGGAAGATCGACGTCCCCGCGTGCCGCTCGACCAGCAGCGACGTCAACCCGTGCCGGGAGCACTCGATCGACGCGGCGAGGCCGACCGGGCCACCACCCACGATCAGGACGTCGACCTCGATATCTGCCATGCGCAGGAGCGTGCGACACCGCCGCGAGAGCGTCAAGGAGGCGGATATCGAAGTGATAGAGCTCTGAAGTCGCAGGTCAGTAGCGTTGCGCCGAACGACGGCGTGCGGAGCGGGCAAGCCTTGGACAACGTGGGGAGGCGCCATGTTCGCCGAAGGATCGGTCGCCGTGGTCACCGGCGGGTCGCGCGGGATCGGGCGGGCCGTCGCGGTCGACCTGGCGGCCCACGGCGTCCACGTCGTGGTCAACTACTCGCGCTCCGAGGAGCAGGCGAAGGAACTGGTCACGCGGATCGAGCAGGACGGCGGCAGCGCGAGCGCGGTGCGGGCCGACGTGACCGACGAGGACGCGGTGCGCGAGCTGTTCCGCTCCGTGCGCTCCGAGCACGGTCGGCTCGACGTGCTGGTCACCAGCGCGGGCGTGACGCGGGACCGGCACCTCGTCGCGATGAGCAGCGACACGTTCCGCGAGACGATGGACATCAACCTGCACGGCACGTTCCTGGCCTGCCGCGAGGCGATGCGGATCATGCAGCACCAGCGGCGCGGCGCGATCGTGACCCTCAGCTCCGCGAGCGGCCTGGACGGCGGCTTCCCGGGGCAGACGAACTACGTCGCCTCCAAGGGCGCGATCATCGCGTTCACCAAGGCGCTGTCCTACGAGGCCGCGCCGCACGGGGTGCGCGTCAACGTGGTGGCGCCGGGGTTCGTCGAGACCGACATGACCAAGGTCATCCCCGCGAAGCTGCGCGACGGCTACGCCGCGCGCATCCGGCTCGGCCGCATGGGTCGACCCGAGGAGATCGCGAACCTGGTCACGTTCCTGGCCTCCGACAAGGCGTCCTACATCACCAGCGAGACGTTCGTCGCCAACGGCGGCGGGCTCGGATGACCCATCGAGCCGCGAGCAACTCCAGCGGACGGAAGGAGAAGCGTGACCCTCGACGAACTGCGTGCCACGGCGGCTGCCCGCCACGAGACGTGCGCCCAGATCAAGAAGATGATCGTCTCGCGGCTGGACCTGCCGATCGAGCCCGCGTGGATCACCGACGACCAGCCGCTGTTCGGCCGCGGACTGGAGCTGGACAGCCTCGACGTGCTGGAGCTGTACGTGGCGATCGAGGCCGAGTTCGGCGTCGCCCTCTACGACAGCGACATGTCGGTGTTCGGCTCGGTGTCGCGCCTGGCCGACCACGTCAACCCAACCCTGGCCGCCCCCGCCTTGGTCGATCAGGCATGACCGCGACCCGGGAGCCGGTGGGGGCGGGGACGTCGCTGAGCAACGACCGCATCCGGGAGATCCTGCCGCACCGCTGGCCCTTCCTGCTGCTGGACCGGGTCGAGAAGGTCGAACCGGGCGTCGGCGCGGTCGGGGTCAAGAACGTCGCGGCCACCGAACCGTGGTTCCAGGGGCACTTCCCGACCGCGGCCGTGCTCCCGGGCGTGCTCGTCATCGAGGCAATGGCCCAGCTGGCGGGCGTGGTGCTCGCGCTCGCCGGCGCGGGCCCCATCGGCTACCTGGCGGGCGTGCGGTCGATGCGCTTCCGCCGCCCCGTCGTGCCGGGTGATCAGCTCGTCCTCACCGCCGACCGCACGGCGGGAGGACGCGGCTTCAGCGAGTTCAAGGTGAGCGCCAGGGTCGGCGGCCAGGTCGTCGCCGAGGGCACCATCACCATCGCCGACCCGGCAGCCACCAGCCCTACCGGAAAGGTCTGACACGACAATGGAACCCTTGACGTCGCCGGTGAGGTCCGCGCACCCCGAGGGCACCGCGTACGGCACCGTCCTGGACGCCGAGGTCGCGCTGAGCTTCAGCGCGCTCGACGCCGAGTACGAGGCGATCCGGGAGCGGGCCGCCCTGCTGGACCTGTCCGGCGAGCGGATCGTGGAGATCTCCGGCAGCGGTGCCACCGACTTCGCGCAGAAGGTGTTGGCGCGCGACGTGGAGTACATGACCGCCGAGCGCTGCATGACGAGCCTGGTGCTCGCCGAGGACGGCGCCGTCGTGGACCAGGTCGTGGTGTGGGGTCGGGAGGACGGCCTGCTGCTGGAGTCCTCCACCGGCGCCGGCTCCCGCCTGCTGGAGCACCTGCGCGCGCACGCCGGACCCGACGTGGAGATCACCGACCGCACCGCCGAGCACGCCTTGTTCGGGTTGGAGGGCCCGTACGCGTGGGGCGTGGTGGGCCGGCTGATCGACGGTGAGCTGGCCGCGCTGCCGTTCGAGTCCGTTGTGGACGCCCAGTGGGACGGCGTGGACATCGTCTTCGCCCGCACCGGTGTGACCGGGGAGTACGGCTACAAGGTGCTGGTGCCGCGCGAGTCGGCCGAGCGGCTGTGGGCCAAGGCCCTGGAGCACGCCGTGCCCGCCGGCCAGCAAGCCGTGGAGCTGGCGATGCTGGAGGTGCGCCAGCCGGTCGTGCGCCACGAGGCAGGCGAGGGCGTGGACGTGCTGGAGATGGGCGCGGGCTGGCTGGTGGACATCACCAAGGACGAGTTCGTCGGGCGCGACGCCGTGGTGGCCGCGTTCGGGGGCAAGGCCGAGCGCCGCACGGTCGGCTTCTCCGGCGGCGACGAGGTGCCCGCGCCGGGCACGCCGGTCACCGTCGGCGGGGAGAAGATCGGCGAGGTCGTGCACGCCGTGCGCAGCATCGGCCTGGAGTCCGCTCTGGGCCTGCTGCGGCTGCCGCCGGACCTGGCCGCCGCCGGTCTCAAGCTCACCGTCGGCGACACCGAGGTGACCACGCTGACGAGCCCGTACGTCACGCCCAAGAGCTGGAGCACCCCGATCATCTGATCCGGTCCCCCGGGTCGCGGTCCGGGGTCGCGAGGAGGAGCAAGCATGGCGCTGCGCCCAGTGGTCATCACCGGTGTCGGGGTGATCTGCGCGGTCGGCCGCGACCCGGAGGAGTTCTGGGCGCGGCTCACCGCGGGCGAGGGTGGCATCACCGCCGTCGCCGACGAGCGGTTCTCCGCGTTCGAGGCCAGGTTCGCGGGCCAGGTGCCCGACGAGTGGATCGACGGGCAGCTGCCGGCCGAGGACGCCGGGCTGGACCGCACGGCCCGGCTCGCCCTCGCCGCGGCCCGGCAGGCGGTTGCCCAGGCGGGGTTGGACACAGCCGCGCCGGGTGATCTCCCCGGCGAGCGGTTCGGGTTGGTCCTGGGCAAGTGCCAGGCCACTCCGACCGCGGACGGCGGCTACCAGCCCATGCACACCACCGGTGACGTCGTGGCGCGCAAGCTGGGCATGGCGGGCCCGCGCATCCTGGTCTCGACCGCGTGCGCGGCGGGCGGCAACGCGGTCGGCCTGGCCAAGGACAAGATCCTCACCGGCGAGGCGGATGTGGTGCTCGCGGGCGGCGTGGACCCGCTGCTGTTCGGCACGTACGCCGGGTTCGCGGGCCTCCAGGCGCTCAGCGCCCGCCCGTGTGGCCCGTACAGCCGCTCGGACGGCCTGAACCTGGGCGAGGGCGCGGCGTTCCTGGTCGTGGAGGCGCTGGACCACGCGCTGGCCCGGGGCGCGGAGCCGCTGGCCGAAGTCGCGGGCTACGGCCTGTCCGCCGACGCCTACCACGCCACCGCGCCGGACCCGACCGGCCGGGGCGGCGTCACCGCCATGCGCCGTGCGCTGGCGGACGCCGGGTTGGACACCGACGCCGTGGATTACGTCAACGGGCACGGCACCGGCACGCCCGCCAACGACGCCATGGAGAAGAAGGTCATGCGCGCCGTGTTCGGCGAGCGGGCCCCGCAGGTGCCGACCAGCAGCATCAAGAGCTTCATCGGGCACACCCTGGGCGCGGCGGGCGCGGTCGAGGCGGTGGCCAGCGTGCTGGCCCTGCGGACCGCGACCGCACCGCCCACCATCGGGTTCACCGAGGAGGCGATCGCGGAGTCCACATTGGACTTCGTGCCGAACACCGCGCGTCCGCTGGAGATGGACGTCGTGGTGTCCAACAACTACGCGTTCGGCGGCAACAACGCCTCGCTCGTGCTGCGCCGCCCCGGCGGGCCGCGCGAGTACGAGGAGCTGCCGGCCACCGAGGTCGTCGTCACCGGACTCGGTCCGGTCACCGGCCTGGGCACCGGAATCGCCGAGGTCGCCGAGGCGGTCGCCAACGGCCGCACCGCGGTCGGCGTGACGCCGTCCCTGGAAGGCCGCACGTTCGCGCCGCGCTCGTTGTGGCGGCACATGAACAACCTGTCCCGCATGGCCATCGCCGCCTCCCGGCTGGCCTGGGAGGACGCCGGGCTGAAGCTGCCGCGCGCCGCCCTGGACAACGTGGGCGTCATCTTCGCCACCGCCGCCGGCTCGGTGGAGAGCACCGACGGGTTCGACGAGAGCGTGCTGGTCAACCCGAACAAGCCCGCCGTGCTCAGCTTCTCCAACGTGGTGCTCAACGCCACCGGCGGCGCGGTCTGCCAGACCCTGGGCCTGCGCGGCCCGACCACCACCATCTGCAACGGCAACGCGTCGGCCTCCATCGCCCTGGACTGCGCGGTGGAGACCATCCGCGCCGGCAAGGCGGACGTGGTGATCGTGGTCGCCGCCGACGAGGCGGTGCGGTCCGGTGACGGCGCGCAGGCCAACCCCTACGACCGCGACTCTGGTGAGGCGTCCGCGTCCGCCTCGGTGGCCCTGGTCGTCGAGTCCGCCGCGCACGCCGCCGCCCGGGGCGCCACCCCGTACGCGCGGGTGCTGGGCAGCGCCCACGTGGGCGCGAGCGGCGGCGACGAGCGTTCCCTGGTGGAGCGCAGCCTCGCCGCCCTGCGCACCGACGGCGTGGACCTGGTCGTCGGCGCGGCCACCGGCGGCGCGACCGACGAGGCGGAGGCGGGCGCGGTGCTCGACGCCGTCCCGTCCGCCCGGCTCACCGCCACCGCGGGCCTGACCGGCGACGCGGGCTCGGCCACCGGCGCGCTGAACCTGGCGCTGGCCGCGCTGGCGCTGCGCGACGGCGTGGCCCCGGCCATCCCGGCGCCGGTCAGCCCCCGCGCGGGCGCGGTCGAGTCCTACGTGACCAAGCCCGAGCTGCCGGCCGCGCCCGCCAAGGCCCTCGTGCTCAGCGCCGCGCCCGGTTCGGTGCGCGGCGGAACCCTGCTGGGTGCGGTATGAGCGACGCGCCCTTCGACGTAGTGGAGACAGACCGGTTGCTCACCACCACCCGGTCGGTGCGCCGTCGGCTCGACCTCGACCGGCCCGTGCCGCGCGGGGTGATCGAGGAGGCGCTGGAGGTCGCCGTCCAGGCGCCCACCGCGAACGACCAGCAGAACTGGCGCTGGGTCGTGATCACCGAGCAGGCCGTGAAGGACCGGCTGGCGGAGCTGTTCGACATCTCCTGGCAGTTCCACCAGAAGGAGGTGTGGACGCGGTCCGGGCGGCGGCGCAACAGCCCGCAGGCCAGGAAGAACAACGAGTCCGCCGCCGCGCTGGCCGAGACCGTCGCCCGGGTGCCCGCGCTGGTGATCCCGTGCGTGCTCGGCAGGCCGCCGGACATCGGCGCGATCGACGCCGAGTGGCTGGGCGCGACCGGCACCCGCAACCTCGCCACCTGGCAGGAGGGCGTGCGGATCGGGGCCATGCGGGCCAGCAACTTCTACGGCTCGATCTTCCCCGCCGTCTGGTCGTTCCAGCTGGCCCTGCGCAGCCGCGGCCTGGGCAGCACGATCACGTGCATGCACCTGCCGTTCGAGCGGCACGTGGGCGAGCTGCTCGGCATCCCCGCCGGGGTCACGCAGGTCTGCCTGGTCCCGGTGGCCTACACGATCGGCACCGAGTTCCGCCCCGCCAAGCGGGTCCCGGCCAAGGAGCGCACGTCCTGGGAGAGGTGGCAGGCATGACCGTCGAGCACACCGGGGTCGACGTCGTCGTGGTGGGCGGCGGCATCGCCGGCGCGTCCGCCGCCGCCAACCTCGCGATGAACGGTCTGTCCGTGGTGCTGCTGGAGAAGCAGGAGACCTATCAGGACATCGTGCGCGGTGAGTGGATCGCGCCGTGGGGCCTGCGAGAGGCGCAGACGCTGGGCGTGGAGGACGCGTTCGGCCTCGGCGGCGCGTGGGAGATCCGCGAGTGGACGCAGTGGGACGAGACGGTCGACCCGGCCGCCGCGGAAACCGTGGACATGACGCGGTTCGTGCCCGGCGTCGGCGGCCCCATGTCGTTCCCGCACCACGAGGTCTGCGCGTTGATGGCCGAGCAGGCCGAGGACAACGGCGCGACCGTAGTCATGGGAGCGCAGCGGACCCACATCACCGCCGGGGCCCGCCCGGAGGTCCGTTGGACCAGCGGCGGGCAGGAGCACCTGGCCAGGCCGCGCATCGTCATCGGCGCCACCGGTCGCGGCTGCACGGTCGGCCGCCAGGTCGGCGTGTCCATGGCCACCTCGGTGCACCACTGGGGCGGCGGGCTGCGCGTCACCGGCCTGGACGACTGGCCGATGGACGTACAGGCGATGGGCACCGAGGACGAGAAGATGTTCATGGTGTTCCCGCAGGGCGACGGCAACGCCCGGCTCTACATCAACTTCCCGACCGCCAACCGGAAGCTCTACCAGGGCGCGGAGGGCGAGCGGCGGTTCATCGCGGACTTCGAGCTGGCGTGCCTGCCCGACCGCGGCAAGGCCGTGCACACCGCCGCGAAGCCGATCGGGCCGCTCAAGCTGTGGCCGTCGGTGGCGATGTTCCCCGAGCAGCCGATCGTCATGGACGGCGTGGTGCTCGTCGGGGACGAGGCCGGCAACGCCGACACCGTGCTCGGCACCGGCCTGTCGTGCAGCCTGCGCGACACCCGCGCCGTGTGCGAGGTGCTGACCGGCGGCGACGACTGGTCGCCCGCCGCCTTCGAGGGGTACCTGGCCGAGCGGAAGTTCCGGATGGACCGGCTGCACTTCGGCGCGGACATCATCGCCAAGCTGCACTGCGAGTTCGGGCCGGCCGCCGCCGAGCGCCGCCGCCGGGCGCGCGAGTTGATGGCCGAGAACTTCGCCGCGTCGGTGACCGGCCTGCTCAACATGGTGCCGCCGGAGGACGTGCCGGAGTTCGGGTTCAGCGAGTTCTTCGCCGAGAGGCTGTTCAGGGAGAGGGCATGAGCGTGAAGGACACCCTGCTGACCGGGTCGGCGCACGTCAACGGCGTCGACATCGCCTACGTCGACAAGGGCGAGGGCGACCCGGTCGTGCTGCTGCACGGCTTCCCCGACTCGCACTACCTGTGGCGGCACCAGATCGACCCCCTGGTGGAGGCGGGCTTCCGCGTCATCGCGCCCGACCTGCGCGGGTTCGGCGAGTCGGGCAAGCCGCAGGAGGTCGAGGCGTACGACATGCGCACGATCGTCAACGACGTAGTGGGCTTGACGCAGCACCTCGGCATCCCCAAGGCGCACATCGTCGGCCACGACTGGGGCGCCGCCATCGCCTGGATGTACGCGTTCCTGATGCCGCGCCGCGTCGACCACCTCGCCGTGCTGTCGGTCGGCCACCCCGGTGTGTTCGGCACGCCGTCGATCGAGCAGCGCAAGGCCAGCTGGTACATGCTCTTCTACCAGTTCCCCGGTGTGAGTGAGCAGTTGCTGCGGCGCAACGGGTGGCGGCTGTTCAAGGAGATCATGGGCGGCGAGGGAGACCACCAGCGCTACCCGCGCGAGTTGGCCAAGCCGGGCGCGCTCACCGCGGCGCTGAACTGGTACCGCGCCAATCGCTCGCCCGAGGCCGAGCTGCGCGTGGAGAGCAACTTCCCACCCGTGCTCGCGCCCACCCTCGGCATCTGGTCCACCGGGGACAAGGCCCTGCTGGAGGAGGGCATGACGGGCTCGGTGAAGTTCGTCAAGGGCCCGTGGCGCTACGAGCGCGTCGAGGACGCCAGCCACTGGATCCCGCTGGACCAGCCGGAGATCGTCACCAAGCTGCTGCTGGGTTTCCTCGGCGCCGAGCAGGCCGCGGTCGTGCCCACCCGGCGACGCCGGCTCTAGCCGGTCCCGGGCAACCCGTCGGCAGGGGCAGCGCAGGAGTACGGACGGAGGTTCGCAGGTGATCGGCTTCGTGTTCCCCGGTCAGGGCACGGTCCGGGTCGGCATGGGCGGCTGGCTGCGCCGCGACCCGGCGGGCGCGGCGGTGGTCGCCCGCGCCGACGAGCTGCTGCCCGAGCCGGTGTCCGGGCTGTGCGCCCGCGGGCCGCTGGACAAGCTCGTGGACACGCTGCACGCGCAGCCCGCCGTGACCGCGTGCAACCTCGCCGCGCTCGCCGTGCTGCGGGAGCGGGGCGTGGAGCCGGAAGTCGTCGCCGGGCACAGCGTGGGCGAGGTGAGCGCGCTGTGCGCGGCGGGCGTGCTGGACGTCGACACCGCGCTGCGCCTGGTCGCCACCCGTGCCCGGTTGATGGCCGACTTGCCCACCACCGGCGGCATGACCGCCGTGCTGGGCCTGACCCTACGACGGGTGGAGGAGCTGGCCGCCGAGGCCGCCCGACCGGGCGAGCCGCTGGTCGTCGGCCTGGAGAACGCGTCGGACCACGCCGTGGTCTCCGGCGCGACCGCCGCCGTCGACCGGCTCGCCGCGCTGGCAGGGGAGGCGGGCGCCCGCAAGGTGGTGGCGCTCAAGGTGAGCAACGCGTTCCACTCGCCGCTGATGGCGGGTGCGCTGGACGGCTGGGCCGAGGCGGTGCGCGGGACACCGATGCGACCGCCCCGCGTCCCGGTGGTCCCGAACGCGACCGCCGAGCCCACCACGGACCTGTCGACCATCGTCGACGCGCTGATCGCGCAGCTCACCGCGCGGGTGCGGTGGACCGAGACGATGGGCGTGCTCGCCGACGTCGAGACCCTGGTCGAGGTCGGCGACAGCAAGGTGCTCGCCGGGCTGCTGCGCGGCGTGGGCGTGCGATGCGTGAGCACGGCCGACCCGGCCGCCGTGCGCCGGCTTCGCCGCCCGGAGCCCGCGGCATGACCGGGTGGGGGAGTGCCGCGGTCGCCTTCGGCGGGCTGACCGCGCCGTGGCAGCTGGTCGATCCGATGCCGCTGGAGGTCGTGTTCACCCGCGCGGAACGGTTGCGGTCCGGCGCCGGGCGCACCCTCCAGCACTGGGCGGGCCGGCTCGCGGCCAAGTACGCCGTGCTGCGCCTGCTGGACGAGCCCGTCACCCCGGAGCACCTGGGCGCGGTGGAGGTCCTGCCCCTGCCCGCGCCCCTGTGCGGTCGCACAGCGGCCTGCCTGCACGGCCACCCGCCGGGCGTGCGCCTGGACGGCGCGCTGGACGGCCGGGAGGCGCCCGGCGCCCGCATCCGGGTCTCGGTCAGCCACACCTCCGACCTCGCGTTCGCGGTGGCCCTGACCTCGGCCCGGCTGCCCGAGGACGACGACCTGGAAGCGGTGACCGCATGGACCTGATCGAGACCGCCGCGCGATGGGCCGCGGCCTGGCGGGAGCGCGACGCGGCGGCCGTCGCCGCCGCGGTGGCGGAGTTCGCGGACCCGGACACCCCGGAGCCGGTCGGCGGCGCGGACCTCGTCGCGCACGTCGAGGCCGTGCTGACCCGGTTCCCGGACCTGGCGCTGGACTTCGCGCCGCCCGCCGACGCCGGCGACACCGCCGTGCTCACCTGGACCCTCGCCGCCACGCACCGCGCCCCCTACCTCGGGATGCCCGGCACGGGTGGCGCGGCGGCGGTCGTCGGCGCGGACGTGCTGACCGTCGTGGACGGCGCGGTGCGCGTGCGCCGCCACTTCGACCGGGTCGCCTTGGCCGCGTCGCTGGGCCACACGTCCCGCTTCCTGCCCGCCCGCGAGGACATGCAGGAGTACGGCGTCAGCGCCCGCACCGCCACCGGCAGGCCCGACTACCCGCGCGTGCTCACGTTCACCTACCTGGACTTCCGCGACGACGTCGAGGGCCCGGAGGTGGACCTGCTCAGCACGGAGGTGGTCAAGTCGCTGCGGGCCTCGCAGGGCTTCCTCGGCGTGGGGACGTTCGAGATCGGCGCTCGCAAGTACACGCTGACCGCCTTCGACCGCCCGGAGTCGGTCCGCGCCGTGCACGCCCGGCCGCACCAGCGGGCCATGCGGAAGTTCTTCCGCAGCGGCCTGTGCACCGGGGCCTACACCAGCGTGTGGACGTTGGAGCGGGAGAGCTTCTTCCTGCGCTGCCCGGACTGCCAGGAGGTGGTGGACGCGGGCGCGGGCAAGACCTGCGCGTGCGGGACCACCCCGACCCCCGACCCCCTGTTCTGATGATGCCAGGAGCTGCCCGATGACGGTCTTCACCGCCGAACACCGGCCCGCAGCGGGCAGGCGACCACTGGTGGCCTTCATGTCCGCCCTGTTCGCGGGCGGCTGGATCTGGGACCACCCGTTCGCCGCGCTCGCCGACGCCGGATGGCCCGTGCTGCGCACCGAGGAACCCATCTGCGCGGTGGACGCGAAGATCGCGGGCTCCATCGAGCGCCTCGGCGACGCCCTGATGGAGGCCGCGGACGCGGCTGGCGCGGAAGAGGTCGTGGTCTGCGCGAACTCGCTGGGCGGCCTCGTCGCCATCGACCTCGCGGGCCGCTTCCCGGATCGGGTGCGGGCCATCGCGGTCAGCGGCGCGCCCGGCCTGAGCGCCGACCCCGACGTGGGCCTGAACATGGACCGGCGCGGCGACGTGCGGTTGCAGGGCGAGCAGTTCCGCGACCGCATGCTCGCCGCCCTCTTCCACGGCGAGCCGCTGTTCACCGAGGAGCAGATGGAGTCCACCGCGCAGCTGCTGCGCCAGGGCTCGGCGATGGTCGCGATGGCCCGCAGCATCCGCGCCACCAGGACCTACCGGGTCGCCTCGGCGATGGACGAGGTCGGTTGCCCGTCGCTCTACCTCTGGGGCCGCCACGACCGCATGACGCCGATCGGGCCGTGGCGGGAACTGGTGCCCGGGCACGCGAACACCGAGTTCGTCACCGTCGAGGACTGCGGGCACATCCCGATGATCGAGCGCGGCGAGGTCTACACCGCCGAGCTGCTGCGGTTCCTGGACCGGATCGCCGGGTGACCGCGCCGCTGCTGCTGTTCGGGGTGGACGTGGTGGACGTCGCCCGGGTCACGCGCGCCATGTCCTACAGCGGGCCCGCCTACACCCGGCACGTCGCCTCGCCCGCGGAGCGCGACCTGCACGCCGACCCCGGCCTCGCCACCGCGGCCACGGTCGCGGTGAAGGAGTGCCTCGTCAAGGCGGTCGGCGGCCGCCCGCCCGGGTTCTCCTGGCACGACTTCGAAACGCGCGGCGAGGCCCTGCTGCCCGGTGTGGAGTGGGCCGACCCGCTGCTGGCCGCCGCGGTGCCCGAGGTCGAAGCGGCCACCCGGGTCTCGATGACCGAGCGCTGCGCCTACACCGTGCGCGGCGCCAGCGGTTCGGCCGCCCTGGCGCGGCTCACCGAACCTTCCGCCCGCCCCCACGACGGCGCGACCGTGGTGGGCATGGCCCGCTGGGGCTTTCGCGGTGACTTGATCGTCGCCCTTGCCATACTGACCACCACGTCGAGAGGAGCGCTGCGATGCCCGTGATCGAGGCCGCGGCCGAAATCAGCGTCCAACCAGGGGATTCGGTCCAGGAGGCGCTGGACACCTGCGCACCGGGCGCGGTGCTGCGCTTGGCCGAGGGCACCTACGAGGGCAGCCTGGTGATCGGCCGGTCGGACGTGGCGCTCGTCGGCGCGGGCGCGGGTCGCACGGTGATCGTGCCCGGTCCTGTCGCGCCCACCTCCGTGCCGCCGCTGCACGACGCGCCCGCCGACGTGGTCAGCGGCATCACCGTGCACGACGTGTCCGGCGTGACCGTCGAGGGCCTGACCGTGCGCGGCTTCTCCGGCGCGGGCGTCTACGCCCACACCGCCACCGACCTGCGACTCGTCGACGTCGAGTCGGTCGGCAACGTGGTGTGGGGCCTGTACGTGCGCGAGTCGGCCGAGGTGGAGGTGCTGCGCTGCCGCGCCGAGGGCAGCCAGTACGGCGGCATCACGCTGGCGTTCTGCCCGGCCGCCGACGCGCTGATCGCCGACAGCGAGGCCACCGCCAACGCCTTCGGCGTGTTCGTCGACAACTCCAGCCGCGCGCGGGTGCTGCGCAACCGCAGCCACGGCAACGCGGCGGGTGTGCTGCTGCTGCACCAGACCTACGAGGGCGAGCTGCCCGGCGGCGTCGCCGACGTGCTCGTCGCGGACAACGACATCACCGGCAACACCCTGGCCTCCGGCGGCGACGAGCCCGGCGTGCTCGGTTTCGCGGGACCGCCGATCTCCGGCGTCGGCATCGGCGCCATCGGCGTCCAGCGGGTCGCGGTCGTCGGCAACCGGGTGCACGGCAACGAACCCGGTGGCCCGTCGGTGATGGGCGCGGGGCTGGTGCTGGCCTCGTCGGCGGACTGGGGCGGCTCCGACTCGGTGGACAACTCCTTCGAGTGGAACACCATCACCGGCAACAGCCCGTTCGACGTGCAGATCGGCACCGACCCGGGCAACCAGCGCTTCCGGAACAACGTGGTGGGCGCCTCCCAGCCGGAGGAGATCGACGGGTGCGGACCTTGACCGAGAGGACGACATGACGCCTGCGCTGGTGTGCGAGGACCTGGTCAAGCGCTACGGCGACAAGACCGTGGTGGACCGGGTCGGCTTCCACATCGACGAGGGGGAGGCGTACGGGTTGCTCGGTCCCAACGGGGCCGGCAAGACCACGACCATCTCCATGCTCGTCGGGTTGCTGCGCCCGGACACGGGCTCGGTGCGCGTCGGTGGCATCGACGTCGCGGAGGACCCCGTGGCGGCCAAGCGGCTGGTCGGGTACGTGCCGCAGGAGATCGCGCTGTACCCCGACCTGACCGCCCGGGAGAACCTGCGCTACTTCGGCCGGCTGCACGGCCTGCCGCGGCGCGCGCTGACCGCGCGCATCAGCGAGGTGCTGGACATGGTCGGCCTGTCCGACCGCGGCGACGACAAGGTGGACACCTACTCCGGCGGCATGAAGCGGCGCACCAACATCGCCGTCGCCCTGCTGCACCGGCCGAGGCTGCTCATCCTCGACGAGCCCACGGTCGGCGTCGACCCGCAGAGCCGCGTCGCCATCCTGGACCGGGTGGAGGCGCTGGTCGCCGAGGGCATGAGCCTGCTCTACACCTCCCACTACATGGAGGAAGTGGAGCGGGTGTGCACGCGCGTCGGGATCATGGACCGGGGCCGCGTGGTCGCCGACGGCACCAAGCGTGAGTTGGTCGCCGAACTGGGCGGCACGGACCGCGTGGAGCTGGTGCTGGACGGCGACGTCAACGCGGCGGCGGAGAAGCTGCGGGCCGTGGAGGGCGTGTCCGAGGTCGCGGTCACCGGGTCGTCGTCGCTGCGCCTGCTGGTGGTCGGCGGTCGGCACCTGCTGCCCGGGCTGCTGTCCGCCGTGGCCGAGGCGGGGGCGGTGACCGGTGTCGAGGTCGTCGAGCCCGACCTGGAGGCGGCGTTCCTGCACCTGACCGGCAGCACCCTGCGCGACTGACGCGGGCCGAGCGAGGAGCGAGACGTTGGGGAAGAGCACTGTGCGTGCCCTGCTGGTCGTGGGCGGCCACGAGCTGCGGTCGCGGCTGCGGGACGGCACCGCGCCACTGATCGCGCTCGTCGCGCCGATCCTGCTCGCCACCCTGTTCGGGCTGGCGCTGGGCGGTGACGGCGACCCTCCGCTCAAGGCGACCATCGGGGTGGTGGACCTCGACGGCGGCGAGTTCCCCGCCAGCGTGCAGCGCGAGGCGCTGAACACCGACGAGCTGAAGGGCGTGCTGACCTTCCGGCAGTACCCGGACGAAGGCGCGGCGCGCACCGCGGTCGACAGCGGTGAGTCCGGTGCGGCCCTGGTGTTCCCGGCCGGGTTCAGCGACGGCGTCCGCGCGGGCCGCGGCGGGCAGGTGGCCGTGCTCGAATCGCCCGAGTCGCCGCTGGCGGGTGTCGTGGCGCGCAGCATGGTCGACCGGATCTCGGCGCTGGTCGAGGCCAGGACCCTGGCCGTGCGGGCCTCGCTGGACGCGGGCGTGCCGGCCGACCGGGTGCAGCTGTTCGTCGAGGAGAACGGCGCGGCCGGGCCGACGCTGTCGCTGGCGGGCGACCCGGTCGCCGGCGGGCCGGTGGACCTGGCCGTGCACTACGGCTCGGGCATGGCGGTGATGTTCGCGTTCTTCGTGGTCGGCACCTCGGCCCGCAGCCTGCTCACCGAGCGGCAGAACGGCACGCTCGACCGGATGCGCGCCGCTCCGGTGCCGCTGTGGACGGCCCTGGTCGGCAAGAGCGCCGTCGGGTTCGGGCTGGTGCTGGTCAGCATGTGCGCGACCTGGCTGTCCTCCGTGCTGATCTTCGGCGTGAGCTGGGGCGACCCGCGCGGGGTGTTCCTGCTGGTGCTGGCGCACGCGTTCGCGGCCACCGCGATCGTGATGCTGGTGGCCAGCCGCGCGCGGACCGACGCGCAGGCCGACGGCTACACGCTCGGCGTGGCGTTCGTGTTCGCGTTCCTGGGCGGCAGCATCGTGCCCGTCTACAACCTGCCCGACTGGCTCCGGGACGTATCCCTGGTCACCCCCAACGGGTGGATGTCGGCGGGTCTGTCGGAGCTGGCGGGCACCGGCGCCGGGCCGTCCGCCGTGCTCGTGCCGGTCGCCGTGGTCACCGGCATCGGCGTCGTCGCGGGCGCGCTGGCGTTCCTGCGCTTCCGCAAGGGGAGGTTCGCATGAGGCCCCGCCCGGTCACCGCGCTGGTGCTGGCCAACCTGAAGCGCCAGCTGCGCGACAAGGTCGGCATGTTCTTCATCGTCGTCATGCCGTTCGTGACGATCGTGTTCGTCGGCATGGCCCTGGGCGGCGGCTCGGCGGACGCGAAGCTGCCGGTGGCCGTGGTGGCCGACACCTCGGACCCGGTGTCCGCCGCCGTGCTCGCCGAGCTGGAGTCCGCCGAGGCACTGGACGTCCGGCGCGTTGAGTCCGAGGAGGAGGTCCGCGACGGTGTCCGCCAGGGCGAGCTGGCGGCGGGACTGGTCGTGACACCGGGGGACACCAGCCTCGACCTGGTCATGAACCAGACCAGCGGCAGCGGCATGGCCGCGCGCAGCGAGATCGACGTGGCGGTCGGCAAGGTGTCGGCGGTGCTGGAGGCGACCCGCGCCGCGTGGGCGGCGGGCGCGTCACCGGAGCAGGCCGACACGTACGTCCGCAAGGCGCAAGAGGAGGCGGTGGCGGTCACCACCACCTCGTCGGGTCGCGGGGAGTCCGCCGAGCCGACCGGCTTCGCCTACACCGCGCCCGCGAACCTGCTGCTGTTCACCTTCGTCAACTCGATGGCCGTCGCCGCCGCGCTGGTGGAGAGCCGCCGCATCGGCATGGTCCGCCGCTCGCTGGCCGCCCCGGTGCGGCGGAGCCGGGTGCTGCTGGGCGAGGCGTTGAGCCGGTTCGCGGTGGCGCTCGCGCAGTCCTTGCTGATCATCGTGGTGAGCCGGTTCCTGTTCGACGTGAGGTGGGGCGACCCGCTGGGCGTGGCGGTGGTCGTGGGGTTGTTCTGCCTGATCGCCACGGGCGCCGCGATGCTGGTCGGCGCCCTGGTCCGCTCACCCCAGCAGGCGCCCGCCATCGGTCCGCCGGTGGGCATCGTGCTGGGCATGCTGGGCGGCTGCCTGTGGCCACGCGAAGTGGCCGGCGAACCGCTGAACACGATCGGCTACCTGTTCCCGCACTCGTGGGCGATGGACGCGCTGCTGGCGCTGTCCCGACCGTCGGCGGGGCTGGGTTCGGTGCTGGTCGAGGTGGCGGTGCTGACGGGCATGGCGGTGGTCGTGCTGGGCGTGGCGCTGGCGGTGTTCCAGCGGCGAGCGCTGGAGGCGGTCTAGCGGTCTAGCGGTCCAGCGTCCTGAGTCGTTGATTCGTCGGCGGTACCGGGCGAGGTTGTCGAGGATCTCGTCGGCGGTCCTGGTCCGGACGAAGGGCTTGGGATCGTCGTTCCAGGCGTCGACGTCGGCTTCGAGTCCGGCGACGCCGCGGTGGGCCGGTCCCGAAACACCTTCGCTGCCGGCGTTCACTGGGGAATCACGTGTGCCATCTTCCGCTGGTGTGACCGCAGTTTTGCGGCCGTACGTAAGGGATTCGCATGACTTAGGGTGGAGGTGACGACAGGGGGCGTGGTGTGGCGGACGGCCGGATTCCGACGGCTCGAGTCATGCTCATCGGCGTGGCCGTGGTGTTCGGCGCGGTGTTGGTGCCTGCTGCGATCAACATCGGTACCGGCGGGTCGCTGCCCGGTCCGCTGGCGGGCTTCGAGCCGTGGGCGTGGCCGGCGGTGGGGATGGGGCTGGTTGTCCTGACCGCGTTGGGCGTGCTGGAGTTCCGGCGCTCCAGTGAGTCCGTACGCGCCTACGACCACCCGCGCAACCGGCCAAACGCGTTGGCGCAGATCGAGAACTACGTGACGCGGCGTTTGGGTCAGACGCTCGCCGAACAGCTGCGTCTGACCCTCGCCCTGGAGAAGGTGGAGTCCGCGGTGTTACCCGCGCCCCTGCTGGTCCAGCCTGTGGACGAAGTCGACATGCCGTTGAACGCGGGCATAACCGATGCGTTTGACAGCTTTCAGGAGACCCAGAAATGCGGCGACCTCCGCCGGTTCGGAAATGAACCATGGAGCTACCCGGTCCACCCCAGGAGTGCGCGCGCCCTTGGTCCCCGACACCCTTCCCCATGCCACAGCGAGGAAATCAGGGTGACACACGAGGTTGAACAGGTCGTCAAACCGGCGACCAGCATCGCTGACCGCCCACTGGTGCAGTTTGGTCTGCATCCGACGTGCCCGAAACCATGCCGAATCGGCGTCCGGCCACGGCTCACCACTATTCAATGGTGTCTCCGCCCATCACAGTCCCTCGCCAACATGAATCCGCTGGACCCCTTCGCCATGTGGACGGCTTTCCCGTCCTCGGACTACTACGAGTCCTCCGCCCCACCCTCGGATCGTCAGCGGACATCGCGCCTATCCGCATCCACCGCGACAACAAGCGGTCGATACGGAGATCCGAAGTGGTTCCCACGTTCACTGTGTTTCGATTGTCGGGCGAGGTGCCCGGCTATATCCCCGCGGCATCGTCACGGTTACGCCGCAGACTTTCACCGTGACCTCCCGAACCGGCGACCTGAACCAGCCCAAGAGTTCCCCGGCCACCACGAACACGTGACCGGGTGTGCACCGCGATCCAGCCCATATCCACCGAATTGGAGCTGGCGGGAGACTTAAGGGATGTGACAACACCGGTTCCTCTCGTACACCTTCCCGTCTCGCTTGCCGGACCCGAACCATTCGGCAGTGCTGGCCCGTCCCGGCGTTGTCAGAGCCGCTTTCCGCCCTCTCCGGCGATTCCCGGATCAGGCTGCCCTCAGCTTCGTTATGCTGCTGCGACAGCACAACGGCGTAGGTCTTTCACCTCCGCTCGAAAACACAGCGCCTCGTGGCGCACGAGGTCGCCTTCCCAGTGTCCGGGCACGGCGCGGTCGTCGGCCTCGGCCGGCCGCTCGGTGATCAGGACATCCGGGGTGACGTGTGCCCATGCCTTCTGCCTCGACCTGGCGCGTGGGACCCGCAGAGCCCGTCCTGTGCGCAGGCAGGCGACGAGCTCGCGTTTGAGAGCGCCGCGACCTTCGACTTAGAGGGCTTGGTAGATCGCCTCGTGGCTGATCCGCATGGACTCATCATCCGGGAAGTCGACCGGAAGTCGCTTCACGATCTGCTCGGGGCTCCACGCCTGGACCCAGGCCCGGTCACCGCGATGCGGCTTGTTGCGGCCCTTCCACGTCGGACCGTCGGGACCGCGCACGGCGCCGTCGGCGTCACGGACCTCACCGGACAAGCGCCGCTGGACGTAGTCGCGCAGCCGCCCGTCGGCGACGAGTCTGGCGACCTTGGGGCGCCTGGCACGCCGTTCGGAATGCCACTGTGCCGTCGACGCCTTGTACTCCAGGTCGTAGGTCCGCGTCGAGGCGTTGCGGCGCAGTTCCCGCGAGATCGTCGAGGCGTTCCGGCCGAGCCGCCGGGCGATCGCGCGCACGCCGAGGCCCTGGGCGCGCAGCAGCGCGATGTCCTCGCGCTCGACGAACGACAGGTAGCGGCCGGAGACCGTTGTGGACAGTCGCGGGTTCACCCCGCCAGCGTGACGGAACCACCGGTAGCCGGACCGTCCGGACCGGAAGCTGGGGAACGCCAGTGCCGCGATCTGATGGGCGTCATACATTGTCTCGACCGGCCCACCGCGCCCGCGATCTCGTAGCTGCCGCGGGCGCGACAAACCGCTTCACGTCCATGGCTATTTCATGCCGGCCCCATGCGATGGCCTACCGCAGGTTTACACGTTGCCCATTGCCTCCGCATCGAGTGCCGTTACCAGTACTGATGCCGCTTCCCGTCGGTATCGGCGATGAAGATGACTGCGTCGGTGCCGTCCAACTCCGCCGGGTTCAGCGGGAGGTGGCCGCGCACGATCGGTTCGCCCGTGCCGATCGACGGGGGGAGCGCGGCGCGCAGGGCCTGTGTCGGGAACAGGGCGCGGCGGGTGGTTGCCTCGGCCAACACGCCTTGGAGGGTGCCCGGGGCGCTGTGGGGGTTGGCGTCGGTTGCCAGGAACACATAACGCTCGCCGAGGGCGAGCCCGACGAGCGCACCAGCGCTCGCCCAGCTCACGTCGTTCTCGCCGACCGGCATGTGGGACTGCGCACGCTGGAGGTGCACGTTGTGCGCGAACACCAGGCTTGGCCCGCGTCGCTGCTCCTGGGCGACGATCGCGAGCAGGTTCTCGGCCATCATCTCGGCGCGCAGGCTGAGCAGGGTCGCGATGCGATCGGGTGCGGAGCGGGCCATGGCCGCGTGATAGCGCAGCAGGCCCTGGGCGGTGCGCGCGTGCGCGACGGCGTGGGCGTAGTCGGTCGGGTCGGCGGGGCGCAGGACGGGTGCCGCGCGGCGCAACGTGCTGGCTAGGTCGTCGGCGATGATGCGCAGGGCGCGAGCACGGTCGGAGTCGCCGATGGACGCTGCCGGGTCGAACATGGCCGCCTGGTTCGTCCAGTCCGCGTCCTCGCCGAGCAGCGCGTCGAGGTCGCGGACCGACTCTGGCCGCAGCGCGACGGGCAGGTAGTCGTTGACCGAGGACAGTGCGTGTCGCGGGCTCGGCGCACCGGAGGACTCCACCGGCGCGTCGAAGCCGTGGAAGCGGACCCGGTCCTGCGGCGCACGGCCGGCGTTGTGCGCGCGGAGCCATTCGACGAGTTCACGGTTGCCCGGCACGGCGCCGAACCCGTGGCTGAACCCGGTCGCGAGCACCGCGTCGACATCCCCCGTTCCCCCGGCCACGTAGTCGTCGACAACGGACGCGGCAAAGACATCGGTCTCCAGCACGACCGACCGGTACCCGCGTTCGACGAGGTGACCGAGGAGTTCGTTGCGCAGCAACGGGAACGCCTTGATCCCGTGAGTCGGCTCGCCGAGGGCGAGCAGGGTCGGCGGCTCGGTCCGCGCGGCGAGCAGCTCGTCGACGGCACGGCCCAGGCTTGCCTGGTCGTCGAGTTGGCGGCCGATCCCGCGCAGTGGTGTGGCAGTGGACATGAACACCCCTTCCGAAAGGAACTGCCCTCAACGCTATCGTTGAAGAATCGGTTGAAGCTTCTGCGGCTTCTACCTCGGTCCGATAGGGTTGAAGCCTCAATCGGAGGTGCACGCTGCGACCCATCGACCTGGCCCGGGAACACGGGTTGTCCGCACAGGCGATCCGCAACTACGACGACGCCGGCGTCCTCCCGCCGACCGAGCGCAGCGAGACCGGCTACCGGCGTTACACGCCCCTGCACGCGCAGGCCCTGCGCGCCTTCCTCGCGTTGCGCCGTGGCCACGGGCACCAGCAGGCGGTGGAGATCATGCGTGCGACGAACCAGGGCGACACCGAGTCCGCCTACCGGCTCATCGACGCCGCGCACGTCGCGCTGCTCGCCGAACGCGGCACCCGCACCGAGGTCGCGACGGCCCTTGGCAGCCTGTCCGCCACGACACCCGGGCCGGTCAACGGTCGACCGCTGACCGTGGGTGAACTCGCGCGTCGGCTCGGCGTGCACCCGGCGACGCTGCGCACCTGGGAAACCGAGGGCATCCTGCGCCCCGAACGCGACCGCGCAACGGGTTACCGCGAATACGGACCGGACTGTGTGCGCGACGCCGAGATCGCGCGGCAGTTGCGCCGAGGTGGGTACCTGCTGCGCCAGGTCGCGCAGTTCGTCGAGTCGCTGCGCGAGGCGGGCGGGGCGGACGCGTTGAGCGCCTTCCTCGACTCCTGGCAGGACCGGCTGACCACGCGCAGCCGCGACCTTCTCGCCGGCGCGGCCCAACTCGACGCCTACCTCACCCTGCTCGATCAGACGTAGCGGCGGCGGCCGACTCCATTAGGGGTGATCTTGTTCGGGTGGCTCGCGATGCCCGCCGAACCGGGAATCCGGCGCCGCACTCGCTAGACTCGCCTGGATTCGACCTGGGGGAGCCGATGAACCGTGAGATCCGGTCGCTGGACGACCTGCTTCGCTTGCTGGACCGACTGTTCGTCGATGACAGCGAGTCGACCGGAACAGCCGACCCCGCACAGTGGTGGGACCGGTTCTACGCCGACCGCGACCGCCCGATCCCCTTCTTCGTCCCTGGTGCGGACGAGAACCTGGAGTCTTGGCTGAACCAGGATCTGCTCCGCGGCGGCCGCGCCCTCGAACTGGGGTGCGGGCCGGGACGCAACGCCCTGCGACTCGCCGCCGCCGGGTTCACGGTGGACGCGGTGGACATCTCGTCCACAGCAGTGGCGTGGGCACGGGAACGCGCCGCCCAAGCCGGTGCGGACATCCGATTCCACTGCGCCGACATCTTCGCCGTCGACCTCCCCCACGACAGCTACGACCTGGTCTACGACTCGGGCTGCCTGCACCACCTCCCGCCACACCGCAGGATCAGCTACCTGGCGCTGCTTGAGCGGTACACGACACCCGGCGGCCACTTCGGGCTGGTCTGCTTCGCGGCGGGCGCGGACGGCTCCCGGACACCCGACCTGCAGCTGTACCGGGACGGCAGCCTGCACGGCGGGCTGGCCTACACACCGGACGAACTGCGCCACCTCTTCGACGGCTACACCGAGATCGAACTACGCCACATGATCGAACAACCACCCGACGCCGACCTGTTCGGCGTGCCGTTCCTCCTCACGGCGCTGTTCCAACGACCACATCACCCGTGATCCGCGCGCAACGACCCCGCTCCGCCAACCGGGCCTGCACGGCACCGGCTCGCCGGAGGACCGCCGTTACGACGTCTCGAACAACCAGCCGTAGCCGCGCACGGACGACGTGGGCACCTGTGCCGTGCGGAGGAGCTTCCACAGGAGTACCTGGTTCGCCGTGAGCACTGGGCGGCCGAGGTGTTGTTCCAGTGCGGCGATGACGCCGACGGTGCGGAAACCGTTGCCGCCCACGAAGACCGCCTCCGCGGTGTCCGGGGTGTGCGCGCGGAGCCAGTCGTAGAGGTCGAGCGGGGTGATGTTGCGCTGGTTGCTCGGCAGCACGCACGAACCGTGGGCGATCACGTCGAACCCCTGGTCGGTGAAGTACTCCACGCCGAGCTGGTCGAGTGCGGCGTCGAACCACGGTGGGTTGAACACGGCGATCCGGTCGGCGCCCAGCACACTCAGCGCCTCGACCGCGGCCGGGCACGTCGCCACGACCGGGATTCCACCCAGAGCCCGCAACCGGTCGACGGCCCGTTCCTCCGCGCGGGCGTCGGCGTACGCCGAACTCGTGAACCCGATGCCGATCGCGGCGACGGGTGCGGCGGACAGCAGGCCGACCGCGTCGTCGATGTGCGGCGGCTCCACGAACGCCAGGACCGGCGCGAGCGGGATCGTGGGGGCCATCACCCCGCCCGCACCCATGGCGCCGAACTCCACCCGCGCGGCGTGCACGCCGACGTCCGGGGGTGCCATCGCGCGCAGCTCGGACTCCGGCCCCACGTCGGCGTGCGGGGTCAGCACCCCGATCCGCGCTCTGACGTCCCACCCGTCCGACTGCCACATGGTTCCTCCGGCACGAGATCCTGCCCGTGCCTGGCGGCTCCCGCCCGTCGGCCCATCCGAACGGGTGACGATCCACAGCCGGCGTGGAGTCCGCCGTTGCGGGTGACCGGGCTGGTTACCCGCAACGGTGAACCGTCTTCTGTGAACGCCCCAAGCGTGTCAGGGCGCGCGGTTTGTCGTGATGGTCATGAACGGTGTGGCGGGGTGTCGGTGACCGTGCCGGCCATGGTGATGTCACTGCCGACAGGCTGGTGCGGCGTGAACCGCAACTGGATCTGCTCGGCTGGTTCGGTTTCGGTGTCGGTCACCGTCGGGACCCTGACCTCCCCGATCAACTGCCCCGGCGAGATGAAGGTGACGACGACCAGTCCTGTCGTGGACAACGGCCGGGACGGTAGCGGTTCCTCCCCGTACGTCCGCTGCCGGAACCACTCGGGGTCGATATCGGTGGTGGACAGTTCGGGCCCGCCGGCCGGCGCGACCGGCACGCCGACCAGGAAGACGGACTCGTCGGCCACCTCGGACAGCGTCACCCTCCACGTCAGGACACCGCCCTCGGCGACGTTGTCGGCGACCGGGGTGACGGTGAGCGTCGGCGCCGGGTCGTCGTTGAGCACCGTGAGACCACCCGCGTAGCGACCGGCGACCGTGCCCTGAACGGCTTTCACCATCAGCGCGCGCCGTGAGTTCAAACTCCAGCGGGTGTTGCCGGTGACCGACATCGGAACCTCGATCCGGTGCCGGCCCGGCTGGATCGTCACCAGCCGCTGGGTGAACGTACGGCCGTCCTCGTTGTTGATGAACAGCCGCACCGAGCCGGGGCCGTCGCCGGACACGGTGATCGGAACCTGGACGGTCTGCGTGCCGGAGTCGCCCTCCTCGACCGTCAGCGTCCCCACGTCGACACGCGGCAGCGCGGCCGGTCGGGGGTCCGGCAGGCCGTGGTTCCAGCCGTACGCGTCGATGAGCCACGCCTGTCCGGTGGCGCTGCGCGGGATGAGTTCCAGCGCGGCGATCTGGCGCAGGTCGACGCCGTGCGACGACAGCGGGACGCGGATCTCCTGCGCCCAGCGGGCGGACATCTGTTCGGTGGCCGGCAGCCCGTCGAGCGACACCGAACCCAGCTGCGCGCGGCGTCCGGTCGTGTCGGTGACGGCCACGTCGAAGCGGTTGGCCACGGTGTTCGGCGGGACGATCAGCCGCAGCGCCAGCTCCCGTGCCCCGGCCAGCGAGACCGCCTTGCCGGGACGCACGACCGCCGGCCGGCCCTCGGCCGACCACTCCAGTGCCACGGCGAACCTGCCGGGCTCCGGCGAGATGCCGCGGAACCTGGTGAAGTGCGGCGATCCCAACCGTTCGGCCGGGTCGACACACGAAACGTCAGCGTCGAACCCGGCCTGCGTGCACATCCGCGCACTGCCACCGGCAGTCGTCGCGTCGTCGGGCACGATGAACGCCGACCGCGCGCCGCCGATGGCATGGCCGAGCACACGCGCCGGGTCGGCCGACGGCGCGCGGACGCCCGAACCGTCGAACAGCGGCAGCACGCGCTGGTCACCCGCGACGAACAGGCGTGCGGCCGCCGCGATGTAGGTGGCACCCGCCGTCTGCTGCTGCGCCGCCGTCAGCCGGGTGGCCGTTCCCGGCGAGCACACCGCGTCGGCGGGGGAGTCCGGGAAGTCGTCGAACGCCGGGGCCTCCGCCTGGCCGGGGGTCCACTCGGTGTTGAAGTAGTTGTGGTTCGCGCCGACGAAGTACAGCGCGCTGTGCAGTGCGGCTCCCCGGCTGACTCCGCGGGTCGCGTCCAGGTACATCTGGCCCTGGAGGTCGTTCACATCACCGTCGCAGCCGGGCAGGATCGTCACCGACGGCACGTCCGGCGCCGGGTTGTGCCCGAAGATCGTCGGGCCGATCAGCAGGTCGCCCTTGATCTTCCAGCGCACCGGGCCGTCGTAGCCGCTGCCCGGGGGTGGCGGGGTGATGCTGTCGGTGGCCGCCCGGTTGACCCCTTCGCCGCCACGGGAATGCCCGACCAGGAACACGTTCGCCAGGTCGGCGGCGGGCGACGCGCGGACGATCTCCGGTGCCGAACCGCGACCGGAACCAGCCCAATCCGCCCACTTCGCCAGGTGCGCGCGGACCAACGACGACCGCGCTCCCGCACCCAGCTCGGGGTCTTGGGCGTCCTGCGCGTTGACGCCGTTGGCCGAGATGGACACGGTCACGTAGCCCTGCGAGGCGAGCAGTTCCTGCGCCTGGAGGTAGCCGAGGTGGCTCGGCACCGGCTTGGTGTCCGCCGGGCACGGCCACGACATCAGGATCTCGTCCGGATTGGCGGGGTTGTAGCAGGTGAAATGCCTGCCGTGCAGGAACAACGCCAGCGGGCGCTTGCCGGGCGCGCCTTTCGGCGCCACGACCACGGCCTGCATCTCGATGGGCGTGCCGTATCCCGGAACGGTGATCGGGTCCAGCGCGTACTCCCCGGTGCGCGTCTGGAAGGGACCGGGCTTGCCGGGGTCGACCCCGGCGGCGGGCAGCGGCGCGGGCACGTTCGCGGGCGGCGTCGTGCCCATGGGGCGTAACGGCTCCTCGGCGTCCAGCCGCCTACCCGAAGCCCGGACCTGGAGCCGTTCAACACCACTGATCCGCGGCCCGTCCAGCGTGTACGACCGCAGGTCGACGGACGGCCGTGGCACCCCGAGCAGCCGGTCACCGTCCCAGAACTCGATCGCCGCGTCACCCGGTGGAATCGGGCGGGGCGCCGTCCACACCAGCTGCGAGCCGGTGAACGTCCACCCGGAGGGCGGCGAACCCACCGCCGGCGCGGCCGCCGACACCGGGGTGATCAGAACTGCCATGAGCAGCGCAGGAACCAACAACTTGATCAAACGCATGCGCAATCCCCCTAGAACTGGCCAATGCAGGAGCAGTTCTAGTGTTGTCGGATATCGCGCCACAAGAGACCAAAGGTTGATTTTTCCTCTGATATAATGCGTTCCGTTGAATTCGCGCGCTCGGCCAGAACACCTTGTGGTGTAAGGACAAATCGACACGCCGGCTTGCCGTGGCCGCCGAGCGCCGTCACCGGTGGAACAGCGTCCGCACCGGCACCTGGTTCAACCGCTCGGTCAACTCCTCGTCGAGCGCCTCGACGTCGAGGGTGTCGAGCAGCGCGATCGCCTCGCTCCACTCACCCGCCCCGCTCAGGAACTCGCCGACCGCGATCACCTCGCGTGCGCCGGGCTGCTGCTCTCGCAGGATCGCGCGCACCAGGGACACGGCCTCGCCCAGCCAACTCCCCGAGTCGGCCAGCGCGATCGCGCAGGCGATGCGGTCATCGACGGCCTGGGTGCCGTCGTACGCGACGTCCCGCAACCGTTCCGCCGCCTCGCGCTCGTACCCGTACTCGGCGAGCACGGCCCACGACCTCGCCCAACACCGCGGTCGGACACCTGCCTCGACCGCACGGCGATTCGCTTCGTACGCCCCGGTCGCGCCACGACGACACATCAGTGTGGTCGCGTCCAAGCGATCACTTTCGCGGGCATCCGCGGCGAGCACGACGCCGGCGCACAAGTCGTTCGCGCGTCGCCATTCGTCGATGCGTTCGAGCGCGGCGGCGACCGCGACGGCGTCGGCGGTGCTCCGTGCCGCCGCGGCCAGTTCGTCGAGAACCGTGACTGCTTCTTCGTGGCGGCCGAGCAGGGAGAGGTGTGCGGCCGCGTCGGCCCGATCAGCGGACGGCTTCTCGACCAGCTCGATGAACGCGTGCAGCGCGCCAACGGCTTCGTCGACCAGACCGACGGAAGCGAGGTTTCGCGCCGCGCCGCTGTAGGCGCCGTCGGCCCACTCCCGCGCGGCCAGCACCTCGCGCCAGCCGCCCAACGCGGCGTCGAACTCCGAGAGCCGCAGGAGTGCCTCGGAGGCCTCCAACTTTTCCGCCGGCGGGGTCGACTCGTCCGCGGCGACCTGTCTGAGCACCTCCGCGCAGTGCTCCGGTCGACCGTATCTGACCAGCAGCCCCGCTGCGGTGACCAGGTCGGCTGGTGAGGTGTCCGATCGCTCGATCACGTCGAGTACCACATCGGCGAGTTCGGTCCGGTCGAACTCGTCGTACAACCATCTGCACGCTTGCAACCGCGCGTTGGCCGGCTGTGCTGTGTCGAGTGCGACAGCGCGATGCGCTGCCAGCTGTTCGGCCGGTGACAGGGTGCTCATCAGGATGTTCCGCACCGAGTGGCGCCAACGGGCGGGAACGGTGCTGCGGCCGTTCAACGCGATCACCGCCTGGTGGACCGTGTCACCCCACGTCTCGTGAGGGGTGGATTCGAGTACCTCCATCGCGTCGGCGAGAGGCAGGTCAGGATGGGTGAGGTACTGGAGGCGCGCTACGGTCCGCCTGTTCCCGTGATCGAACTGTGCCAGGGCTCTCGCAGCGTCGAGGCGCTGATCGACGGTGAGATCACGGGAATACGCCCAATGCCGCAGTTGGTCCACCGCCCACTGGTTGTCGGGCAGCCCGGCGAGTCTCTGAACCGCCGTGAGGCGCACAGAGACGGGTAGGGCGGGAGACTCGGCAACTGTCGTTATCGCATCGAGGTCCGACGCGTCCGCCCGAAACCGCCTCAGGGAGTACAAAGCGTAGCACCGGTCGTGAATGGACTGGTGGCGATCGTGGACCACGGCCCGCAGCGGTGCTGTCGCTTCGTCCAAGAGTTCCAGGTCGACCAGTATCATTGCCGCGTCGGACATGCTGCTGACATCGGCGTTCTCAAGAACCTCACGGAGCAGCTTCTTCGCCGCGGCAGGCGCCTTGAGTTCCAACAGCTTGTCCGCCACCACCGCAGGGTTGATCAACCGCCCGGGCAGCCGCGCGAGCCGCAGCAGTTCGTCGACCGGCTCGACTGATCCGTCAACGAAGCTGAGCATGGTGACGGCGTCGATTCGCTCTGCCGTATCCACGGTCGGGTTGTCCCGGATTGCGGCAAGGACTGGCACCAGGTCGATCCCGAGCGCGTCCAGCTCCCTCAACTGCACGATGACACGGAGCCTGAACTCCGCTGTCGTGCGCGGGTCGAGAGCTGCTTCGGACAGCGCGGCGATGGCCTCCCGCCGGAACCCGAGCCGGGCGAGGCTCTCGGCGGCCCAGCTGAAATCCAGCCTGTCGGCGGTGGGATCGCGGAGTACCTGGTGAAGCAGCGCGTGAGCCTCGTCCACCGCTCCCGCGGTGCCCAACGCGTCGGCGCAGCGGTACCTGTGGAAAGCGGAGAGGGTTGATGACGTCGAGATTTGGAGCAGGTGCTCGATACCCAGGGTGCTGTCGTGACGAGCCAGCATGTCGGCCGCCCTGAGCATCCGGTCGACTGAGTGCTCAGCACCGGTCAGGACGTCGAGGATGATCTCGGTCGCCTGTGCCGCTTCGCCAAGGCGGTACAGGCGTTGGGCGACTTCCAGCTCGTAGGGCGGTGACGTCGCGGACGACTCACTCCTGAGCAGCGTCAAGGCTGAGGAACGGAACCCGTGCTCGTCCAACAAGTCCACGGTAGTCAACAGGAGTCCGGGGCTGGCCCCGAGGTCCTGTACTACCAGTCGCAGCTCCGGGAGGACGTCGTTCTCGCCGGCCCGACGATTGATGGTGAGCACGACAATGACGCGTACCAGCGGATTGATGTGTTCCGCTGCGGCGATCCTGTGCAACAGGTCGTCGTCCAGGTGCGGTGCGACCTTCTTGAAGGTCTCGTGCTTCCCGCCGGCGGGCCGGGAGCGCTTCATGATGCCGAGCGAGGTCACCAGGTCCTCGGCGCAGTCCGCGGAGACCCGCACACCGTCGGCGACGATGGCAGCGGCCAGATTGACTTGCATGTCTCCGCGTCGGAGCAGCCAGATGATCGCCTCGGAGAGGTCGGCGCCCTGAAGTGCCCAGACCCCGGCGAGGAACAGGGTGACGTTCTGCTGGTTGGAGCTGATACCCCGTTCCAGGACGAGCCTGCCTTCCTCGTCGGAGGGGGTGTGCATCGCGGCCGTCCGCACCGCCGTGAAGTACTCCTGGAACGTGTGGTGCGTGAACACCAGTTCTCGGCCCTTCCGGCCGACGAGACCGGTGCGGATCAGCAGGTCGCGTACCAGCTCGCGCCACCGGTTGTCGGTGATGCCGTCCGCCGGTTTCCTGGCCGCCAGGTACCCCAGGGCCAGGTCGAGCAACGAGTGCTCAGAGCCTTCGTGCCGGTCCGCGGCCACGCTCGCGATCAAGTGCTTCCGGTCGCCTATGAGGCCGGCCACCACGTTTTCGGCACCGGGGCACTCCCGCAGCATGTCGCGCAGTTGGTCGGTGACCTTGAGCTTGCGGTCCTGTTCGTGGAGGAGTTTGTCGACGAACTCCCGGTACAGCTGCGTTCGCCCACCCGGGAGCGGGCGCTCGGGGTAGTCCACGTACATGGCCCAGGTCATCGTCGCCAGGAGCGGGGTGCGGCACAACTCGTACAGCGAGCTGCCTGACAGTTGGTCGACGAACCGCTGCGCGTCGGCCGACGAGTCGGCCGAGCCGTGCTTGTCGAAGAGCTTGTCGGCGAAGGCGAGCATTTCCTCGGGGTCGAACGGCTGAAGTTCGTACACCGCGTCACCGGTAGCGGCGAATCCGAGTTCCTGTTCGGTGAGCGGGCGACTGGCGATCGCGATCCGCAGGCAGCTGTCCTCGCCCATCGCGTGGGACAGCCGTGCGAGCAGCTTCCGTCGCGACTCCGGGTCGAGCACCTCGTCGATGCCGTCGACGAGCACCAGCCAGTCCACGCCGGGCATCGGCGCCTGGTGCAGGGCGTACGCCGGCAACGGCTCTTTCAGGTAGTCCACCAGGTCCTGGGAGAGCACGGTGGCCACGGCGGAGGCGAGCGGGCCGGGCGTCTCGGCGAGGCGGGTCGCGGACAGCCGCGCCGGGACGAAGTCCGGTGACGCCTCACCCGGCGCGGGCCGCAGCCACTTCCGCGCCGAGTCCGCCACGATGAAGTTGAACAGGCTCGACTTGCCCGCGCCCGGCCCGCCGGTCAGCACCGCGTTGCGGTGCTGCGTCAGCAGCTTCGTCGCGAGCACGGCTTCGAGCTTGCGCTCGCGGTCCCGCTGCTTGTCGTGCTCGTCGTGCTTATCGGGTTCGCGGCGCTCCGCGGCCTTGGAGGTGACCTTCTGCTCGACGTACAGGTCGATCAGCGGCGGCGCGATGTGCACCGGAACCGCGTACGGGAATTCGCGCGCCTGCTTCTCGGCCGCTTGCAGGTAGTCGAACAGCTTCGGCGAGGGTCTCTCCCAACGCCCCGCGACCAGTTGCTCATCGGTGAGCGCGTCGAGCCAGGGGCGGTCGACCAGGCTGCCCAGCTCGGCGGCCAGGATCGGGCCGTACTCCGCAGCGATCAGGGTGGCGGTCACCAGGCGCGCGCCGAGGTCGCTGGAACTGTCCCTCGACGCGCGCACAAGACCGACGACACCACCGGTTCGCCGGTTCAGCACCGGAGCCCCGCTGAGTCCGGGCTGCGCTTGCCCCTGGGACAGCTTGTGCAGCACGGACCCCGCGGACCGGGACGGCCCTTCGTACCGGAACGCGACCGAGTCCCCGGAGCGGTACGGCCCCTTGGGGTAGCCGTAGGCCCACAGGTCGTCGCCGATGTCGACCACATCGCGCAGTTCCACCCACGGCGTCTCCGGGTAGTCCTCGCCGACCACCCGGAGCAGCGCCAGGTCCGGTCCCTTGCCGTCCGCCCACGGCCTGATCCACTCGGGGACCACCCGGAGGTCGAGTTCCCGGCCCTGCCAGCTGCCGCGGACGGACTCGACCCTGGGTGTGCCGGCCTGGTCGGCGACGACGTGCCCGCAGGTGATCACCAGGCCGGGGGCGACGAAGGCACCGGACCCGAGGTCGGCCTGACCTCTGTCCGGGACCGTGATGGCCACCGTGGCGGCCATCAGCTGCCCTTCGAGCCCTACGCCTCCGGCGCCCATTCCGCGACCACCTTGATGTTGGCCTTGGCCGACCCCTTGACCAGGATCGCGGTCAGCTTGCCGGACTCGACGCCGACCTCACAGCCGAACTCCAGGGTGATCTTGTCGGGCTTGACCTTGTCGAACCCGTGGGCGAGGGCGTTGCTGACGGTTTCGGTGATGGCGGACAGCGAGCTGGTGAAACCGTCGAGCGACAGGGCTCGGGCGGAGACTTCCTCCTCCTCGGCGCCCGCTAGCCGGTCCACCTCCACGTACGCGACCTGGTCACCGACCAGGATCTGCACCCGCTCTTTCCGGTTGCCGTTGTCGGACTCGTCCACCATGGGTTTCCTCTCCGCCTGCGCAATGATCACCGCGCGTACGCTGGTAGTCGCCCATCGGGGCTTACGTGTTACAGCCGGTGACCGCAGGAGGCACTGAGCTCGACCGGCACCTCCGTTCGAGGTTCAGTAGTCCGTGAGGTGTGCCTGCGCGGGGGACGGCGTGTCGATTCCGGGTGAACTGCGGTGGCGGGAAGGCTCTTCACCAGTCCGTGGTGCGTCTTCCTCGATCCGGTTGCGTCACACCGCATTCGTTCCGTGACCGCTGCGCGTGGTGCCACCATCGGTGGCGTCTGGTCCGAACGCATCCCTTCGGACTCCGCGGCGTATCGCCGCTCAATCGTGGAGAAGGATCTATGGAAGCGCAAGAAATTTCGGTCGACGTACTGATCATCGGGTCTGGCCCCATCGGTGCGACGTTCGCCTCCAGACTCGTGGACGGCAACCGGAAAGTCCTCATGATCGATGCCGGGGCGCAGCAGTCGGCGCGGTTCGGCGCCCACCAGAAGAACGCCTTCCTGTTCCAGCGCAACATCGACCTGTTCGTCTCGGTCATCCGCGGCCACCTCAGCACCGTGTCCGTCCCCACGCGCGACGACCCGCCGCTGACCCTGGACCCGTCGGCGTTCCGCTTCGACCCCGAGAAGTACCCCGGCTTCATCAAGAACGGCCAGAACCCCGAGCAGAACAAGCACCGCAACCTGGACGCGTGCGCCTCCACCTACGCCGTGGGCGGCATGGCGACCCACTGGACCTGCGCCACCCCTCAGTTCCACGAGAACCTGGAGCTGAACTGGACTTCCGACACCGGTGTGGTGCACCAGTACCCCATCGGCATCGAGGAGATGAAGAACTACTACAAGACGGCCAAGGACATCATCAAGACCAACAGCACCGCCTTCGACGCCTCGGTGCGGCACCAACTGGTGCGCACCGTGCTCAAGGAGGAGGGCTATCCCATCGAAAGCCTGCCGTTGGCGGTGGAACGGCGCACGGACAACCCGGAGTTCGTCACCTGGAGCGGCACTGACACGGTGCTGGGCGACCTGGCCGACCCGGCCGCGCAGGACGAGAACAGGTTCCGCCTGTGGCCCGAACACCAGTGCACCGAACTGGTCATGAACGCCGATCGCACCGAAGTGCAGTACGCCCGGGTGTGGGACCTCAACGACTGGAACAAGGAGTACCGCGTCGTTGCCCAGCACTACATCGTGGCGTGCAACGCCGTGCTGACGCCGCAACTGCTCCACGCCTCGGGCTTCGACGAGGACCGGCTGCCCGCGCTGGGGCGTTACGTCACCGAGCAGCCCATGTCCTTCTGCCAGGTGGTGCTGCACCAACGCCTGGTCGACGACATCAAGAAGTACCTCGATCCGGACTACGACGGTGCGGAACGCATCGACGCCTACCGGAGGGAGCACCCGCAGGACCCCGTGCCCATCCCGATCAACGAACCCGAGCCCAACCTGTGGCTACCGGTGACGGAGAGCACCCCGTGGCACTGCCAGATCCACCGCGACGCGTTCAGCTACGGTGACCTGGCACCGGACGTGGACCCCCGGCTGATCGTGGACCTGCGCTGGTTCGGGCTGACCCGCCCGCGGTCGGAGAACCGCGTGACGTTCTCCGCCACCGTCAAGGACACCTTCGGCATGCCGCAGCCGACGTTCTCCTTCTCCCTCAGCAAGAAGGAGCGGGCGCAGGCCGGCCGGATGATGCAGCACATGACCGAAGTGGCCTCGTACCTGGGCGGCTACCTGCCCGGCTCGGAGCCGCAGTTCGTCAAGCCCGGCCTGCCGCTGCACATCGCGGGCACCACCCGGATGGGGCTCGACCAGGAGACCAGCGTGGTCGACACGTGCTCGAAGGTGCACGGCACGACCAACCTCTACCTGGGCGGCAACGGGCTGCACCCGTCGGGCAACGCCGCCAACCCCACGTTGACCAGCATGGCGATGGCGCTGCGGTCCGCCGAGGCGATCCTCGACCCCCGTTCCTGCCCCTGACCGTGGAGGTTGCCATGTTCGACCCGCAGCGGGTGTTCCTCGGCATCACCCCGACGTGCTGGACCAACGACGACTTCCAGGACGACGACGATCTCGGCCGCGACATCCCCTTCGCGCGGTGCGTGGACGAGATCGCCAAAGCGGACTTCCAGGGGTGCAGCATCGGGCACAAGTTCCCCAAGGAAGTCGACGAGCTCATCCACGAACTCTCCCGGAGACGGCTGAAGGTCTCCGAGCCCTGGGTCAGCACCTGCTTCACCGAAGACAAGTTCGAAGCCACGTTGGCCGAGTTCCGACGCCGGATGAAGTTCGTGAAGAAGGTGGGCGGCCAGGACATCGGGGTCGCCGAGTTCGGCAACTCCATTCACCTCGACCGCGAGGCCGACCTGGAGTCCCGCAAACCCGTGTTCACCGAGGACCAGTGGAAAGCGCTCACCACCGGGCTCAACGTTCTCGGCAACCTCGCCGCCGGCGAGAGTATGCGGCTGTGCTACCACCCGCACATGGGCACCGGTGTGCAGACCCAGGACGACGTCGAGCGGCTCATGCGCGAGACCAACGACAACGTGCACCTGTTGCTGGACACCGGTCACCTGACGTGGGCGGGTGCGAGTGTCGTGCGCCTGATCAAGGACTACTCGCACCGCATCCCGCACGTCCACCTGAAGAACATCCGCGACGAACCGGTGAGCAGCGGCAAGAACCACAGTTTCTACGAGCACGTCAAGGCCGGTGTGTTCACCGTTCCCGGTGACGTCGGGATCGTGGACTTCCCGCAGATCCTGCGGCAGCTCGACCTCGGAGGCTTCACCGGCTGGCTGGTCGTGGAGGCCGAGCAGGGCACCGACCAAGGCGAGCCGCTGGACTTCGCGCGCACGGCCCGCCGCTACCTGAGGCAGGTGACCGGACTGTGAACCTCGGCAACCCCGGCGTCGACTTCGTCCCGCAACTGGTGGACGCCGACCCGAAGGACGGCTACTGGATCCAGGCCGTGGACGTGGACGGTGACGGCCGGCTCGACCTGGTCACCTCCGGTCTGACCACCGGCCGGGTCTCCTGGTACCGCAACCCCTCCGCGCCGAACGGCCCCTGGCGCAAGCACCACATCGCCGATCTGGACAAACCCGTGGCGCTCGACTGCGGCGACATCGCCGGTGACGGTCGCGCCGACATCGTGATCTGCCACGACTACGGCTCCTGCATGTTCGACTGCGGCGAGCACGACGGCAAGATCTCCTGGCTGCGCAACCCCGGCAGCTTCACCGGTGGCGAGCAGTGGGAGCAGTACCCGATCGGCGACCTGGTCGCGACCCACCGGCTGGCCCTGGGTCACTTCACCGGGTCGGCCGAGAGCGAACTGGTGGCACTGCCGGTGGTCGGCCCGGCCGGCGGCGCCCAAGGCGTGGACCAACCCGTCGAGGTGTCGCTGTACCAGAAGCCCGCGGACGTGCTCGGCCGCGAGCCGTGGCCCAGGACCGTGCTGAACGACACCGACTTCCGCATCGTGCACGGCGTGGTCGTCGACCGGTTCACCGGCACGCCCTACCCCGGCCGGGACTCGCTGCTGCTGGCGTGCGAGGAGGGCATCCAGTGGTTCGGACCCGGCGGTGACGGGACCTGGCACCGCCGGCCGGTGCACCCCGGCGCCCCCCTCCAGCCGCCGCCCGCGGGCATGCAGCGACCGTTCAAGGGCAGCGGCAACCTCACCGTCGGCAGGCTGGGTGACAACCAATGCGGGTACATCGCCGCCATCGAGCCCTTCCACGGCAACACGCTCGTCGTCTACACCCGCCGCCCGACCAGCGACGGGCCCGCGGGTGGGGCCTGGCAGCGCACGGTGCTGGCGGTCTTCGGCGACCCGGAGACGCCGGGGCACGCCGTCGGTCACCACATCGTGGCCGCCGACTTCGACGGCGACGGCAATGACGAGTTCCTCGTCGCACTGCGCGGTCCCGCGCCGTGGCAGGGGGTTCTCTACTACAAGATCGATGTGCGGGACGGCTCCGTGGCCCAGTGCACCAGCGCCACCGTCTCCACCCATTCCGCCGCGCGGATCGCGGTCGGCGATTTCACCGGTGACGGCAGGCTCGACTTCGCCACCACCGGCTACTACACAGCGGGGTACTACCTGGCCAAGGACCCGCGGATCATGCTGTTCCTCAACGAGTTCGGCAAACCGCTGTTCACGTCACCCCCCAGGGCGGTCAACGGCTGATCCCGTGTGCCCGTCCTCCCCGCCGGAGGACGGGCACACCCCGTTCCACGAGGAGGCCTGATGGACCGGCGCACGTTGTTCCGGACATCGTGCGAGAAGTGTCGTACGATCCGACTGCACGTAAGTACGGCATGACAAAAGGCGCCCAACTTGACCCGTAGATCAATTGAGCGCCGCGCATTGCCGATGTGTCGTCAAACTCCGTGAAAGATGACTTCTCGTCCTGAGCGAACCGGCGCCGGGCGGTGCGACGACAGCTTCCGCCGACTTTCTGTGGTCCTCCGAAGCACCGACTTTCCATTCGTCGATGACCGGATGCGAAGACCTGCGGCTATGGGAAAGTCGAATAGGCCGCCAACACGCAATCGCACCCCGCGCCGCACGTGCGCCGAAGGGGCGAACCGGCCGCCGAGGTTCGTGGTGACTCGGCGGCCGGTGGGGGTCAGCGGGACTGGAGGGCGTCCACCGCGACGGCCTGGGCGATCACCACGCGGCGGTCGACGTACGGGTCGGCGATCTGGATCAGGTAGTGGTCGCGGACCCAGGTCTTCTTGTCGACGCTGAACACCGGCTGGCCGTTGCGGGTGAAGTCGAAGTGGTAGCGGAACGGGAACGGGATGTTGTTGACGAAGGGCAGGAAGCCCCACAGGCGGCGCAGGACGGCCACGCCCGCGTTGCGCTCGCTGCCGGTGGCCGTCGGCGCGCCCGGCTGGTCGAGGTGCCAGGTGGAGTTCATCAGGGACTTGCCGAAGTCCTTGCGGAACCCGCCGATGGACTGCCCGTTGCCGTCGGTCACGTCGTACCCGCTGCCGAGGTCGATCACCTTGCGTGCGCGGAAGCCCGCGAGCACCTGGTTCTTGCTGGAGTCGGTGTAGATGGTCACCTGCTCCTTGAAGGCCAACCGCTTCTGCTCGACGAACGCCACGAGCTGCCCCGGCTCGCCGCCGTTGTCGGCGAAGATCTCGTAACGGTTCACCATCAAGGTGACCTTTTGGTGCATGTGCAGCACGTTGTTCGCCTGCGAGAGCATCGTCGTCCCCTTGACCTCGGTAGGACCGAAGTTTCTCACGTGCTCGGACGGGCCCATCAAGGCGTGGCTGTTCAGGTGGGATGTGGCACCGCCACGGTGGAGGTCGAGGGCGAGTGGATATTGCGGATGGGCGTGGTTTCGGCAGCGGCGGAGGGGTGGAGTGCGATCATCGGGGTGCCGGTCCGCGGGCGCTGCGGCCCTTGGGTTGAGGGGGCTGTCGTGCGATTCCGCTGTACGAGGCGACACTGGCCGATGCCGAGCGGGCGCTAGGAGCCGACCACCGCCTGACCAGAACGATTCGCTCAAACATCGAGATCGCAACACGAGACCACGACTGACCCACCGTGCTCATCCCGCCATGGCCCACGACGCGATCGCCCAACGTCCGCACATCGGCTACTTGGAGGCTTGGCGCAGGGTCAGTGGTCGGGCAGGACTCCGGTCCAGGTGCCCGGCGGGACGCTCGCTCGCAGCGGCTGCCATGAGCGTGCGTCGTGTCGCACTCTGACGGTGATGCCGTGCTCCTGGCGCGTCACGCGTGCTCCGCGCAGAAGCAGCCGACGCCGTTTCTGATCCAGTCCTGACCGGCCCAGTCCGGGTGCCGCTCGATCATCAGCGCCTCGACCTCCGCGACTATCGTCTCCTGGGTCATGGCCGAGTCGCGCCGCACCCAGGTCTCATCGCGCAGCAGTTCGAGGTAGTCGCGGACATCAGCCAGCAACCGCGAGCCGGAGATGTCGCCGTGGCCGGGCACCACCACGTCCGGGTCGGTCGCGACCAGGCCGTGCATCACGTCGATCCAGCGCGGCCCCGAGACGTCGGTGTCGTACGGCGGGAACCACGGGAAGATCGGGAACTGACCGGCGTCGACCAGGTCACCGGTGAACAGCACGCCCGCGTCGGGGACGGTCACCACCTGGTCGCCCTTGCTGTGGGCGCGTCCGGTGGCGCGCAGCCGCACGACCCGGCCGCCCAGGTCGAGGTCGTACCCGTCGTCGTAGACCACTTCGGGCGCGACCAGTTCGACGTCTTCCAGTTGCCGCGCGATCGGCGCGCCGAGGCCGCGGAACATCTCCAGGTAGCCCGGCCCCTTGCCGGCCAGGTCCGTGGCCTGCGCGGCGTTGACGAGGTACGTCGCCTCGCCCGCGAAGGCTTGCGCGCCGAACGCGTGCTCGGGGTGGAAGTGCGTCGTGGTCAGGTAGAGCTTGCGGCCCTTGGCGTACTCGGTGGCGAAGGCGAGCACCTTCTCGCCGTTGCGCGGGCCCATGCCGGTCTCGACCACCAGCACGGAGTGGCTGCCGCCGATGACGCCGATGTTGGGCACGAGCTCCACCCCGCGGTTCGGGATCACCACCAGGTCGCGGGCGAGTTCCCGGACCTGGGTGATCTCGACGACCGGTTCGTGGGCGAGAGGTTCGGAAGACATGCCCCGACCCTGCGGCCGGCGCGTGCCCGGCGTCCAACACCGATTCCGCACTCCCGATACCGCGTTGGTATCTTCGCTGATCATGGAGTTCCGCCTGCTGCGCTACTTCGTGGCCACGGCCGAGGAACGGCACTTCGGGCGGGCCGCCGCCCGGCTGCACATGACGCAGCCACCGCTGAGCCGGGCGATCAAGCAGCTGGAGAACGACCTGGGCGTCGTGCTGCTGCACCGATCGGCCACCGGCGTCGAACTCACCCCCGCCGGGAACGCGCTGTACGTGGAGGCGCGCACGTTGCTGGAACAGGCCGAGCAGGCACGCGCGCGAGTAACGGCCGCCGCCGGCGCCGTGACGCTCACCATCGGCACGCTCGCCGACAGCGCCGAAGAGGCCGGCACGCGCCTGGCCGCGACCTTCCGCCGTCGCCATCCTGAGGTCTCGATCCGGTTCCGCGAGGCGGACTTCACCGACCCCACCACAGGACTGCGCAACGGCCTGGTCGACGTGGCGCTCACCCGATTGCCCTTCGACGACACCGGCATCAGCACGCGCGTGCTGCGTTCCGACCCCATCGGGGCCGTTTTGCGTGCGGACGACCCGCTGGCCGGCCGCGACGCGCTGTGCCTGACCGACCTCGCCGACCGGCCCTGGTTCCAGCTGCCGGAAGGCACCGACCCGGTCTGGTGCGCCTACTGGAACGGTGCGACGCCCGTCGGCGAGCGGCCCGCAGGCCCGGTGGTGCGCACCGTCAACGAGTGCATGCGGGCCGTCCTCTGGAACGGCACGGTCGGCATCGCGCCTCTCGCCCACGCCCTGCCCGACGGACTGACGTGGGTGCCCCTGACCGACATGCCCCCGAGTTCCCTCGTCGTCGCCTGGGCGACCGAGCACGAGAGCCCCCTGATCCGCTCCTTCACTCACATCGCCGTTGACACGTACCGGTCGGCGCGGCCGTAGTCGAGCCCGTGCGACCGGCGCCGTCGTCCAGGTCAGGTGGTGAGGCGGCGGGCCAGTCGGAGGCTCAGCGCGGTCAGCGTGAGGGTGGGGTTGGCGGCGGGGGAGCTGGGCAGCACCGAGTTGTCGCAGGCGTAGAGGTTGTCGTAGCCGAGGAACTTGAGGTCGGCGTCGACCACACCGTTGCCGTTCTCGCCCATCCGCAGTGTGCCGACCTCGTGGGCGACGCCGCCGAGCCTGGCCTGGGTGAGGTCCAGGTTTTCGCCCATGATCGGTTCGGCGCCGATCCCCTTCAGCACGGTGGCCGCGATGTCCCGTACCTCGTCGAGCAGTTCCGGCGCCAGGGGGTACGGCTGGACGTGGACCTGCACCGGCGCGGACGGGGGTCCGACGACTTGCAGGCGGTTGGTCTCCACCAGCGGCGCGTTGAACAGGAACACGATCTCGCCGAGGGTCGAGTCGCGTTTCAACTCACGGTGCCGGGCGAGGTTGTCCGGGTCGACGTAGCGGCCTTGGTTGAAGTCCGCGCCGAGTTCGACGACCACGTTGTAGGGGTGCCGGTCGACCGAGGTGTCCCGGTGCCGCGACCACAGCTTCGCCGACGCCTGGACGGCCGCGTGCGGGGAGCCGGCCGGCAACGAGAAGTGGGTGTACCAGATGGGGTGGTCGGTGATGCCGCGGCCGATCAGGTCCGCCGGGTCGTTCAGCTGGGACAGCAGCGCGATCTTGGCCGACTCGATGGTCCCGGCGCTGAGCACGACGGCGTTCGCGCGGTACTCCCGCTGTCGGCGTGCCAGCAGGTCGTAGGCGCTGACGCCGACCGCCCGGTTGCCTTCGGTGATCACGCGGTGCACGGCGTGGTTGAGGTTGATGGTCGGAATCCGCTGCCCCGGATCGTCGACCAGCCGATCCTCGCTCAGCAGGTCCGCGGTGGAGAACATCCCGGCGGGAATGGCCAGCGGTGTGTAGCCCTGGTACTGCACCGCGACCGGGGCGTCCAGGTGGTCGAAGTCCGGCAGCAGGCGGTTCAGCAGCTGCCTGGTGCTTTCCTGGTAGGCGGAGCCGATCGGACCGTTGCGGTTGAGCGCGTCCTCGGCCATCCGATACCCGGTGGTCAGCAGGTAATCGCGGACCGGGGCCGGCCAGCCCTGCAACTCCCAGGCGCCCATCCGCGGAATCAGCCCACCCCAGAACAGCGACCGGCCGCCGAGGTTGAACGCCTGCGCGCCTTGGAAGTCCGAGCCGTCGACGTTGGTGTAGTTCTTGATGCTGAAGTCCGGGAACAGCCCCCACACGCTCTTGTCGAACTTCCCCACCCGCAGCCGCCGGGGCAGGTTCGCCACGTGGGTGGGGAACAGCAGCGACCCGGCCTCCAGCACCAGCACGTCCGCGCCGGCGTCGGCGAGTTGATCGGCGAGCAGCCCGCCACCGATGCCGGAGCCCACCACGATCACGTCGTAGACCCGCTGTCCGTCGAGATTCGGTCGGAAGAACCGCTGCTGCACCTCGCCGTTCTCCGTCACGACCGCGGGGAACGGCACGAACTTCACCTGGTCGGGGCCGAACTCGGCCTCACCACCGGCGGTCGGCCGCACGACGAGATTCGGCCCGTCCATCCAGGTCGTGCCGTCCAGCACGAACTTGAACTCCAGCACCGGTCCGTACCGGGCCTCGTCGAGCCGGAACATCCACACGCCGTCCTGGTACACCCCCGGCACGTCAACGGTCCACCCGTCGATCGCGCTGCGCAAAGCGACCACATCATCCGGCACAAACTCATCCGTGCGGAATCGAACAATAAACATGCGGTATCCCCCCTCAAGGTCGACATCCACCAATACCGGACGTTGCCGCACCGCGCGAGGCGAAGGTCTTGTACTGGCCGGTAATCGCACTAATGGGAAGGTTTGGGGATCGCGTCATGGTAGACGCGAAATATCGTCAGCTTTAACCAAGGCGAATGTGTCACCCATCCAGGTGGTCTTGGCGTCCTCACGTTCCGAGGTCATCGGGCGGACGAAAGATGTGGTGCGGGTGGTGAGTGAGATGACGAGCACGAACGCGGCGAGCGCGGTGAGGGTGCGCGCGATGTTGTAGGCCTCCCACCGCTGGAGGATCTCCGCGTAGTCGGCCGGTGGTGCGAGGATGCGCTCATCCCGGATCAGCACGGTCATGTCGTGGCAGGGTGGGCGTCCGGTGGCGTCGATGACCGTTCGGCAGCTGGGAGCGGCTGACCGGGCACGTTGCGGCGAGTCGCGGACGTCGGTATTCGGCTTGATTCGTTTGCAGGGGATCCGCTGGACGACCGGCCGATACATACTGTGCCCACTTCACGTGGTCGTCGACGTGTCGCCGACGCCGGTCGCCGAGTTGCGGCCACGCGGCGATGAGGGGTGACCGATGGTTGCGACGAATACACGCATTCGGCGGGGCGGCATGGCGCCGGTCGTTCAGGCGCGGTTGGCGCTGTGGGTGTTCATCATCGTCAACGTGGCGATCGTCGAGGTCCTGTTCTTCACCGCCGGCGCCGGCAAGAACGAGATCCTCACCGTCGCCAAGTTCTTCGGCCTGCACGCCGCGCTGATCCTGATGTTGCAGTTGCTGCTGGTGGCCCGGCTGCCGTGGTTGGACCGGCGGATCGGCATGGATCGGCTGACGGTGTGGCACCGGTGGGTGGGTTTCACCCTGCTGTGGACGATTCTCACGCACGCCACGATCGTGGTGCTCGGGTACGCGACGTTGGACAACGCGTCGATGGGGAAGACGTTCCTCGCGCTGGCGGGCGTGCCGGCTTCCCTGTTGGGCATGCTCGCGGCCGGCATCATCGTGGTGATCGGGGCCGTCTCCACGCGGTACGTCCGGCGGCGGTTGCAGTACGAGACGTGGCACGGCCTGCACCTGCTGCTGTACGTGGCGTTGGGTTTGGCGTTCGTGCACCAGTTGCGGGAGACGACGACGTTCAAGTCCTCGGCGTTCGCGTTCGCCTACTGGTGGGCGCTGTGGCTGTTCGCCTTCGGCTCGCTGGTCGTCGGGCGGATCGTGGTGCCGTTGTGGCGCAACTCCCGCCACCAGTTCCGGGTCGCGGCCGTGGTGCCGGAGTCACCCGATGTGGTGTCGGTATACGTCACCGGCCGTCACCTGGAGCAGTTGCCGGCCCGGGCCGGTCAGTTCTTCGTCTGGCGGTTCCCGGGGCACAACCACTGGTGGCTGGCGAACCCGTTCTCGCTGTCCGCGGCACCAGACGGTCGCACGCTGCGGCTGACCGCCAAGGCGGTCGGCACGGCCAGCGCCGGCCTGCGGCACCTCAAGGTCGGGGCCCGCGTGTTCCTGGAAGGCCCGTACGGAGCGTTCACCTCGATGCACCGGACACGACCGGGCGTGCTGCTGATCGCCGGCGGCGTGGGGGTGACGCCCATCCGATCCCTGCTGGAGGAGCACACTCCAGGCGACTTCGTCGTGCTCTACCGGGTGCGCGACGAGCGCGACGCCGTGCTGCTCGACGAGTTGCGGCAACTGGTCGCGGCGCGTCGCGGACGGCTGCACCTGCTCACCGGCCGGACCGGGCAGGGAGTGCGGCCGTTCGAGCCGGAAGCCCTGCACCGCCTGGTCCCCGACATCACCGAACGCGACGTGTACGTGTGCGGCCCGCCCGCCATGACATCGGCCGTGCTGAGCGGCTTGCGCCAACTGAAGGTGCCCAACCTCCAGGTGCACGCCGAGAAGTTCAGCATGGCCTGACGAGTGGTTCCGCCGCTCCCGAAACCGGCAGCAGCAGGGTGAACGTGGCGCCGGAGGCGTGTACGAGCCTCCCACCGTCGGCTTCGGCGAGGCTGCGGGCCAGTGCGAGGCCGATGCGTGACCGCCGTGACCGCCGTGGCTCTCGTGACTGTCGTGGCTGTCGGCGCGGCGGGTGAAGACGGGCTGCCCGGGGGTGATGCCTTCGCCTTCGTCGGACACGTCGATCGCCAGCGCATCGCCGAACGCGGCGACGTCGTCGCGGCGCACGTCGCCGTACTCGATGGCGAGACCGGCGGTGACGCGGCCGGTGCCGGGTTCGTCCAGCAGCGTGCCGGGCCGGTCGCGCGCACGGTCTCCGCCTGGGCGGGGTTGCGGTACATGCCGGTCACTTCGTCGCCACGGGAAGTGAGCAGGCGGGCGAGCGGGCGCACCACACTGCCGGCGGCGCCGATCTGGAACACCTTCACGGTGGTCCTCGTCCCTTCCGGGTCAGGCTGCGAAGACCTGGGAGTCATCGGCGAAGGCCTTGAACTCCAGGGCGTTGCCGGCAGGGTCGAGCAGGAACATGGTCCACTGCTCGCCGGTCTGCCCCTCGAAGCGCACGTAGGGCTCGATCACGAACTCGGTCCCGGCCGCGCGCAACCGGTCGGCGAGCTCGTGGAACGCCGGGACGGTCAGGACCAGGCCGAAGTGCGGCACCGGGACGTCGTGGCCGTCGACCGGGTTGTGCACGCGCCGGGAGCCGCCGGGGGCCAGGTGGGTGACGAACTGGTGGCCGTGCAGGTTCCAGTCCGCCCACGTGTCCGAGCTGCGGCCCTGCGGCAAGCCGAGGACCTCGCCGTAGAAGTGGCGGGCGGCGGCGAGGTCGTCGACCGGCATGGCCAGGTGGAACCGGGGGATCGGGGAGTCGAGAACGGTCATCGTGACCTTCCTTCCTGGGCGCGGGCCCGGCACGTCTCCCGGGCCTTTGTAGCAATGTTAACATTAAGACAATAATGCGGAAGTTAACATGACGACCAGCGAGGGAGGGTTCGCAATCATGGGTGACCAGGGCAGGGTGGCTCCCGCCCGCCGCCGGGGGCTGGCCGACGAGGTCGCCGACCGGATCAGGGAGGCCATCTTCAGCGGGGCCTACGCACCGGGCGCGCAGCTGCGCGAAGTCGAGTTGTCCGGCGCGCTGGATGTCAGTCGTGGCCCCGTGCGGGAGGCGCTGCTACGGCTGGAACGCGAGGGGCTGGTCCGCAGCGCCTGGCACCGGGGTGCCACGGTGACGACGCTGTCGCCCGAGGACGTCACCGAGATCGACAGCCTGCGCGGCGCGCTGGAACAGCTCGCCGTACAGCAGTTGGTCGCCCACGCCTCGGACGACGACATCGCGATGGTCGGGAAGACGGCCGACCGCATGGAGCGCGTCACGGACGTGCACGAGATGGTGCGCTGCGACATCGAGTTCCACGACGCCGTTTTCGCCGCCGCCCGGCACCGACGTCTGCAGGAGGCGTGGGAAGCCATCCGCTGTCAGGTCCACCTGTTCCTGCTGACCCGGATCGGCCGCAGCACGGAGGGCTACCTCGCCGGCATCCCGGACGAACACCGCGAACTCGTCGCCGCCCTCCGGACCCGCGACACCGAAACCGCCCTCGAACTCTTCGCCGCCCACCGCCGCCGCGCCGTCGACGTCGTCGCCGGCACCACCGTCCCGAGCTGACTGGGAATCGACCTACCTCACCGGCGTCCGACCGGCGGCACGTCGGTGCTTTCCGTTGTGGTGGCAGGGGCTTTGCGCCGGCGACCCATGGACCCGCCCGGCCGAACGATCGCGACGGTGCTCCGCGCCGACGACGCAGACGTGGGCGTAGGTGCGGCGGGCGCGTAGCTGCGGTGGCGTCAGCCGGCACCGGTCAGCCCGACTCGGCACATGCTCGACAGTCGTCGACCATCACGCTCGACCGTACGGGTGATGGTCGCGGTCAGGCTAACGGGCCGGTGTGTGTGCCGACGTCATCGGGAAACGGGTCCGGGAGTGGGGGCATGGCCGAGAAAAGTGGGCACACCGTACGTATCGGCGGCAACGTCGACGGCCAGGTCGCCGTCGGGGACAACAACGTGCAGTACTCGCACCGGCCGAGGCCGCGCCGGCCGACGTCGCCGAGCTGCGTGCGCAACTGGACGAGCTGCGGGCGCTGATCGACTCGCCGGAGGGCGCCGCCAAGCTGGACGAACTGGAAGAGGCGCTGAGCGGCGACGAGGCGGACGTCGCGACCGTCGAGCACGTGGACGGCTGGTTCCGCCGCAAGCTGCCGAAGTTCTCGGCGGCCGTGCACCGGGTCGTCGTCGGGCCGATCGTGGCCAAGCTCGTCGAGGCGGGCGGCGACGAACTCGTCGCCGAGTTCACCCGGCGGTTCGGCGGGCCATGAGCGACATCCACGTCGGCGGGGACGTGGTCGGCCAGCTCGTCGTGGGCGACCACAACATCACCGTGTGGGCGGAGCAGTCCGTCGTCACGGTGGTGGCGCACGACGCACGCCCGCAGCCCGCGCGCCGACCGTCGATCCGCCTGCTGCCGCGTCGACCAGGGGCGCTGGGCCGCGATCGGGAGGTGGAGGCGGTGCTGGCGGGGCCGCTGGTGCAACTGCACGGGCCTGCCGGGATCGGCAAGAGCACTGTGCTGCGGCTGGCCGCGCACGCCGCACAGGGCGAGGTCGTGTTCCTGTCCGCTGCCCAACGCTCCGTCGACGACCTGCTCCAGGACGTGTTCGAAGCGTGTTACGACACGTCCGGCCATCGACCGTCCACAGTGGAGCTGCGGCGGCTGTTGTCCGGGATGGACCTGCGGCTGCTGCTGGACGGCTTCGCGCCCACCGACACACCGACCTCCGGCAGCACGGCCGGCAAACGCGCCGTGCTGCCGGAGGTCGTGCTCCTCCGACCCGTTCTTCGGCACCCTCGTGGACCCCGACGCGCGGCTTCCCGGCTGGGAGTCGATGGAGGTCATCTGCGCCTACGAGAAGGACCAGTGGTCGCTGCTGTTCGGCGTCTTCCCCGGCCGGGACGACCGTTCGAGCTACGCGTCGACGCAGGAAGTGGACATCCCTGGCACCGACGAGGCGTGGGTCGTGCCGCCGGCGTCGGAGTCGGACACGGGCGTGCTGGTGGTCACGGTGGATGAGCGGACTTGGAAGGTCCAGTTCTCCGGCACGACGGACGATGCGGTCGCGGTGGCGCGCCGGGTGCTGGGCGTCTGACGACCCACCGCGTCACCCCCATCAAGGTGCAGGCCCGGCCCTCACCGGCCTGCACCCGCACGACCACAGTGGCCGCGGCCGTCCCACGTGTCAGCGCCATCTACCCTCCTCGGGAGGAGCGGACGCGGACCACCCGCACCGCCGGCGACAACACGCATCCGGCGGCGTCGTTCGTTGCACGCAACAGATCGGCGGGCTCGATGCGTTTCGGTGTTGGCCTGTTCGCCCTGTCGCAGGAGTGTTCGTGACCTTCGAGGAGTTCGTCGCCCTACGGCTCGGTGCGCTGATCCGGTACGCCACCGTCGTGACGTGGGATTCATACCTGGCCGAGGACATCACGCAGGACGTCCTCGTCCGGGCCCAAGCCCGGTGGTCGAAGATCGGGCAGCTCGACGCGCCGGAGCAGTACGTCAAACGCATGGTGCTCAACGAGTTCCTGTCGTGGCGGCGGCGCAAGGCGGCGCACTTGGTGCTGCTGCCGAAGGAGACCCTAGATGGCGTGGCGCCGCACGTCCCCGACCGCACCGACGCGGTCGACGACCGTGATCTCACCCGTCGACTGATCGCCGGGCTGCCACCGAAGCAGCGCGCGGCGATCGCGTTGCGGTACTACGAGGACCTGTCCGACGAGCAGATAGCCGAGCTCCTGGGCTGTCGAACCGGAACCGTCCGCAGTTATCTCTCACGAGGGCTGGCCGCGCTGCGCGCCGCCCTGCCGGCCGATCAGGTCAGGACCTAGAGGAGTGCAGGTGAACAGCTACATCGAAGACCTGATCCAGGACGCGGTGCGGCGCCAGGAGGAACTCGCCGGCGACCCGGACCGGATCAGGGCGGCGCTGCCCGAGCGTGCCGCCCGCAAGGTCCGCGTGGACCGGACCTGGAGGCTCGCCGCCGTGGGTGCGGCGGCCTGCGTCGCGGCCGCCGTCGCCGTGCCCACCGTCGTCCTGCGCGACTCCGAGGGCGGAAGCGGACCGGCGGCGTCACCCACCGCGTCGTCCACCGCGTCACCGGCGCCCCGCGCGGGCACGTTCCCGTTGCGGTTCCGGCCCACCTGGCTGCCGCCCGGCTTGCCCGAGCGGTCCCGCAGCATCCCGCTCACGACCGGACCGGATGCCAAGGCGAGCACGGTGCAGACCTGGTCGACCGGGCCCGTCAGCGGCCCGAACCTGAGCTTGACCGCCTATCGCTCGCTGGAGGACAGCGAAGCGCCATTGCCTCCCAATGTGGTGGAAGCGCCCGGCGGGAGTACCTCCCCTCGCTTGCGCGACGTCGACATCAACGGCAAGGCCGGCCGCTACGACGGTGACAGCGTGGTCTGGCGGGTCGACTCGGAGACGAGGCTCTTGCTCACCGCGTCGGGGCTCGGCTTGTCCGAGGACGACCTGCTCCGGGTCGCCCGCTCGGTCCGGCCCGACGACACGCGGTTGCACGTCCCACTGCGCGTCGACCGGCTGCCGGCCGGCGTCGCCCCGCAGTTCGCGACCGTGGACGGCGAGTCGCCGACCTCCTGGGAGGCGAGCATCTTCGCGGAGCGGACGTGGGCCGCCTACGTCTCGGTCCGGGTCGGCACGGTCGACCACGGGGCCGCGGGCGAGGCGGTGACCATCGGCGGCCGTGCCGCCCACCTGGCCGAGCTCGACGGCGACACGTCCACCCAGGGCGGGTACCGGACCGACTGGCGGCTGACGGTCGACCTCGGCGACGGCCGCAGGCTCACCGTGTACGGCGGTTCGGGACTGGAATCGTCGGCCCCCGCGTTGACGCGGGAGGACATGATCGGGATCGGCGAGCAGGTCGAGGTCGACCCGAACCCCGACCTGGGCTGGCTCGGCGGCTGAGCGTGTGACCCGGCCGGTGGGTGGAGCTTCCGGCTCCCACCCACCGGCCGCAGCTCAGCGGATTCCGCTTTGCCGGGTGATGGGTCAGTTGAGGAAGTAGCCGAGGCTGCCTTCGCCGGCTTGGCCCTCGCAGTTGACGTCGTAGGACTCCATGTGGTCACCCGTGCCCAGCACCACGCAGCGGTAGATCGGGTGGGTGTCGGGGGTCGGGTTGTCGTAGGCGTAGCCGAGCAGGCCGACCCGCGTTCGGCCTTCGCAGTTCACGTCGTACGAGGTGAAGTTGTCCCAGTTGACCGCGCAGCGGTACAGCGGGTGGGTGCCGGGGGCCTGCGCGGTCAGGAGGCGGCCCAGGGAGCCTTCCGTGACCGCACCCGAGGGGCCACCGGTCGTGGAGCTGAGGTGGTCGGGGGACTTCCAGTAGCGGATCACGGTGACGGTGGCCGGGCCGCCCGGTGCCGATCCGGTGTAGAGCAGGCGGTTCGGGGAGCCGGCGCGCGGATCGCTGATCTTGTTCGGCGTGGTGGCGTTGATCAGCGCCGCCTGCACGGTCGCCGGCGCGTCGGTCGGGTGCGTCGCCAGGTAGAGGGCGGCGGCGCCGGCCACGTGCGGGGTGGCCATGGACGTGCCGCTGATGGTGTTGGTGGCGGTGTCGTTGCTGCTCCACGCCGACGTGATGGCCTGGCCCGGCGCGAACAGGTCCGTGCACGAGCCGAAGTTGGAGAAGGAGGCCCGCGCGTCCCCGCTGGTCGAGGCGTTCACGGTGATCGCCTGGCTCACCAGCGCCGGGCTGTAGCCGCACGCGTCGGCGGTGGAGTTGCCCGACGCGATGGCGTAGGTGACACCAGACGCGATGGAGTTGCGGACGGCCGCCTCCAGCGGAGCGGTGGCGGCGGAGGCCGTCGCGCCCAGGCTCATGTTGGCCACGGCGGGCTTGACGGCGTTCGCGGTCACCCAGTCGACGCCGCTGACGACCTGGGCGAACGTGCCCGAGCCCGCGCAGTTGAGCACCCGCACGGCGACCAGCCGCACGGCCTTCGCCACGCCGTACTGGCTGCCGCCGATGGTGCCCGCCACGTGCGTGCCGTGGCCGTTGCAGTCGGTGTTGGTGCCGTCGATGGCGTCGTAGCCCCACGTCGCCCGGCCGCCGAACGTCGTGTGCGTGGTGCGGATGCCGGTGTCGATGACGTACGCGTGGACGTTCGCGGCCGTCGTGTCGTAGCTGTAGGACGAGTTCAGCGGCAGGTCGCGCTGGTCGATCCGGTCCAGCCCCCACGACGGCGGGTTCGGCTGGGTGTCGAGGGCGTGGACCAGGGCGTCCTGGCTCACCGATTTCACCGCCGGGTCCGCGGCGAGGCGCCTGGCCTCGGTCTCGCTCGCGGCGACGGCGAACCCGCGCAACGCGTGCCGCCACGTGGCGGTCACCTTGCCGCCGTGCTTCGTCGTCAGGTCCGCGGCCTGGACGGCCACGTCGTCCTTCAGCACCACCAGGTAGTGCCCCGGAACCGCCGTGCCCGCCGCCGCCGGGGCGACGTCCGCCTCCGCCGCGGCGGCGGCCTGCGGGGCGGACGTCACCACCCCGACCGCGAGTGCCACGGCGCCGAGTAAGCCTTTCACGCCAACGATATTGCGCTTCACTCAATCCTCCAACGCGTGAGAGTCAGCCGACTGAGGGTGACAGCGCGAACCCGTCGGACCACAGGCGCGCGAGGGGGCGCTGCGGCAGCCCGAAGAAATGCCACCGCTTTGGCTGCGGTACGGCAGTCTGCAAATTTGGCGCGCACAGTGGTGCATTCGGTGGAATGCGTCCACTCGGGACGGTGCCCGCGCGGCTCAGGCCAAGACGGCCGGCTTGAGCCGCTGCTGACCGAGCCCCGCCTGGTCGCGCCGGCGGCGACGGACCCGCTGGCGGACCGCTCGGACCTGCGCCTGGCCGATCTGGCCGGCCGAATCCTGCCCGATGGAACACCGGCCGACCAAGGCGGCCTCCAGCCCGCTCCCACCACGCTCGGCTCCATGCCCCAGGACCTGGCGCAGATCTTCAACCTCGTCGAGCTGGGCAGCATGATCTGGTTCCCGCCCGCCTCGCTCGCACGACGCCACCCCAGACCCGACATCGCCTACCGGACCGAGCGCGCGCCGGGCACTCCTCAGCGAGCGTGCGCACCTGCTCGCTTTCGAGTTCGTAGGCGTGGCGGCTGCCGACGAGGAAGAGGGACGGCGCAGGGGCCGGTCGGGGTGATCGGCCTGCGCGACCGCTACCCCGACACACCCGCGGCGTGGGCGTCGTTCGTCCACAGCGGACCGTGATGCGGTAGGCCGGCTAACGAGCCGTGCGCCTCGCCGATAGTGAGGTATCCGCCGTCTGTGTCGAAGCGAGGTCGTTGGTGGGGTCGAGCCCGCGCCGTGCCCGTGCCCGCCGTCGTTTCCTGGCGGAGTTGCGCCACCACCCGTGGCGCACGACTCGCCGGCTCACGATCTCGCTCGTCACGTGTCTGCGTCATCCCGGCCGGCTGGTCCGGTCGTTGGCCGATCACTTGGCCGCGGCTTGGCGGCATGTTCGCGAGTGGTCGAGCAGGTGGGCGCTCACCGCGTTGTCCGCTCCACGGCCATGGCGGTCGGCCGAACTGGGCGACTCGGAGCTGCGATGGCAGCGGCCCACTCCGATCGCCTCACGGGACCGCGTGTTGCCGCCTTCCCAGGAAGACCACCGGGTCGTCTCCGCCGAACTACGCCCGGACACGCGGAGCGCCATCACCGTGCGCGCGACCGACCGGGCGCACAAGCCCTTCACCTGGGGCGCGTACTGGCTGTCCGCGTTGATCTTCTGCATGGTCGTGCGATGGCACGTGCGCCGGCCGCGCGGACCCGCCGCGATGTTCGAGTCCGTCGCCGGCCGACGCGCTCGCCGAGCCGTCCGCCCCCTGCCCTACCTGGTGTTACTGGCAGGCGCGCAGGCCGTGACCGACGCTGTCCTGCCCGCCGACGCCCCGGTCTGGCCGGTCATCGCCTGGGCGGCGGACGTCCTGCTGTTGAGCCTGGTCGCGTGGGCGGCAGTCCCCGGTGGGCGCCGCGATCGTGCTGTTCGCGATCGGGCCGATGTGGTGGGACGTCCAGCTGTGGGGCATCTGGTGGTGGGTCTGGGTGCTGGGCGCGGTCGCCATCGCCCTGTTCTGGCTGCTGTGGTCCCGGCTGTGGCCGCCGGTGCTCGACCGCCCCTCCGTCGAGACCGGTGACCTGCGGCTGGAGCACCTGCGGCACCGCGCCAAGCAGTGGTACACCGACCGGCCCGCACGTGCGCCGACGCCCACACCCGCGCACGTGCTGATCGCGGCCGGTCCCGGTGGGGCACCCTCGGCCAACATGGCAACCGCCGTCCGGTTCGCCGCCCTGCCCTCGGCCATCGCCGGCGCGGGGCTGTTGATCACCAAGTGGGTCACCTACCCGCTCCTGTCGGTCGACCAACAGGACTCCGTCGTCCTCGGCCTGATCGACACCGTCGCGTGGGAAGTGGTCGAGTGGCTGCTGGCCGCCGCGGCACTCGGCCTCGCCTGGCAGCACCTCCCCGGCCGGCGTGGCCTGGTCAAGGCCCTACCCCTGGTGCTGACCTACGCCACCACGCCCGTGATCCTCTTCTGGGCCACCCGCGCGTCCGACGGCGTCCCCGACTGGGTGCCGCTCGCCGACGTGGCACTGTTCGCGCTGGTGATGGTGTTCGTCGCGCTCCGCCTGGACTTCGCCGCCCTGGACGGTGTGCACGAGGCTTCGCCCCGATCCGGCCGGCTGCACCGGCTGCTCGACGCCTTCGGGCTCGGTGACCTGCCCCGATGGTCTTTCGGACTGATCACCTTCGTCGCGTTGGTCCTGCCGATCTGGACCGCGCTCACCGGCGGTGAGGCGTCGTTCCCCAGCATCGATCCGGCACAGCTCTCACGTCGCTGAGAGCGGTGAGGCCAGGTCTCATGACCCGGGTGTGAATGGTCATGCAGTGTCGTGCATAATTCGGATCGTGTCCAAGGTGCTCACTTCCCTCCCCGCCGACGAGCGCGTCGGCATTGCCTTCTCCGGTGGCCTCGACACCTCGGTGGCGGTCGCGTGGATGCGTGAGAAGGGCGCGGTGCCGTGCACGTACACCGCTGACATCGGTCAGTACGACGAGCCGGACATCGAGTCTGTGCCGGGGCGCGCCGCGGCGTACGGCGCGGAGATCGCCCGGCTGGTCGACTGCCGCGCGGCGCTCGTGGAGGAGGGGCTCGCGGCGCTGGCCTGCGGGGCGTTCCACATCCGGTCCGGCGGTCGTGCCTACTTCAACACCACCCCGCTCGGCCGGGCGGTCACGGGCACCATGCTGGTGCGCGCCATGCTCGACGACGACGTCCAGATCTGGGGCGACGGCTCGACCTACAAGGGCAACGACATCGAGCGGTTCTACCGCTACGGCCTGTTGGCCAACCCCTCCCTGCGGATCTACAAGCCGTGGCTGGACGCCGAGTTCGTCGGCGAGCTCGGCGGCCGCAAGGAGATGTCCGAGTGGTTGCTCGCCCGCGACCTGCCGTACCGGGCCAGCACCGAGAAGGCGTACTCCACCGACGCGAACATCTGGGGCGCGACGCACGAGGCCAAGGCGCTCGAACACCTCGACGCGGGCATCGAACTCGTCGACCCGATCATGGGTGTGCGGTTCTGGGACCCCGCCGTCGAGATCCCCACCGAGGACGTCTCGATCGGCTTCGAGCAGGGCCGGCCGGTCACGATCAACGGCAAGGAGTTCGGGTCCGCCGTCGACCTGGTGCTGGAGGCCAACGCCATCGGCGGCCGGCACGGCCTGGGCATGTCAGACCAGATCGAGAACCGGGTCATCGAGGCCAAGAGCCGCGGCATCTACGAGGCGCCGGGCATGGCGTTGCTGCACGCCGCCTACGAGCGACTGGTCAACGCGATCCACAACGAGGACACCGTCGCCGCCTACCACAACGAGGGCCGCAAGCTGGGCCGGCTGCTGTACGAAGGCCGCTGGCTGGACCCGCAGGCGCTGATGGTGCGCGAGTCGTTGCAGCGCTGGGTCGGCACGGCGGTCACCGGCGAGGTCACCTTCCGCCTGCGCCGCGGTGAGGACTACTCGATCCTGGACACCACCGGGCCCGCGTTCAGCTACCACCCGGACAAGCTGTCCATGGAGCGGACCGAGGACTCCGCGTTCGGCCCGGTCGACCGCATCGGCCAGCTGACCATGCGCAACCTCGACATCGCCGACTCCCGCGCCAAGCTGGAGCAGTACGCCGCACTCGGCATGGTCGGCAGCCCGCAGGCGTCCTTGATCGGCGCCACCCAGGTCACCCCGACCGAGCTGATCGGCGCGATGCCCGAGGGCGGCGCCGAGGCGATCGCCTCCCGCGGCGAAGTCGCCGACGACGAGCTGCTCGACCACGCCGCCTTGGAGGCCGGCAACGACTGACCGGTCGTCGCGTGCCGGGCCGCGCGTCGCGGTCCGGCCGGCTACGATCAAGGCCGGTCTGCCGAAGGGGTCTGTGTTGAGTCGTTCCGGATCGGTCGGGGTGATGCTCCCCCGCGACCTCGAACCCTCGCAGGTGTTGCCGTTCGCACGGCACGCGGACGAACTCGGGTTCGACGAGCTGTGGGTGGTGGAGGACCTGGGGTTTCGCGGGGGCGTCGCCCAGACCGCGGCGGTGTTGGCGGCCACGACCAGCATCCGGGTCGGCATCGGGCTGCTGCCGGTCGGGGCGCGCAACGCGGCGTTCGCGGCCATGGAGATCGCGACGCTCGCCCAGCTGTTCCCCGGACGGGTCGACGTCGGCATCGGGCACGGCATGCCGGGGTGGATGCGGTCGGTGGGGGAGTGGCCGGCCAGTCCGCTGACGTTGTTGGAGGAGTACCTCCGCGCGGTGATCGCCCTGGTGCGCGGGGACGTGGTCGAGCGGGGTGAGTACGTCGCGTTGGACGCCGTGAGGCTGGAGGCCGCGTGCGTGCCGGAGAACGCGCCGCTCATCCTCGCCGGGGTGCGGGGGCCGCGGTCGCTCGCCCTGTCCGGGCGGGTGGCGGACGGGACGATCCTGGCCGAGCCGACGACGCCGGAGTACGCCCGCGCGGCGCTCAAGCACGTCGACGCGCGGCGGCCTCATCGGCTCGTGGGGTACAACGTGGCCGCCGTCCACGCGGACGCGGGCGTGGCGGTCGAGGCGGTCCGGGCCGGACTGGAGTGGATCGGTGAGCCCGACTGGGCGCCGCACCTGGCCCCGCTGCCGTTCGCGGAGGAGTTCGCGGCACTGCGCCGGGAGTGCGGGAGCCGGGAGGAGTTCGTGCGCCGGCTGCCGGAGGAGTGGGTGCGACAGCTCTCGGTGACCGGCACGCCCGAGGACGCGCGGAAACGGCTGGACGAGCTGTTCGCCGCGGGCGTGGACAGCGTCGTGCTCTTCCCCATGGGCGCAGATCCCCTGCAGGCCGTGGAGCAGTTGGCAGCGGTGCTGTAGGGCTTACGACGTGTGCGCCAGGGCGTGCGACGAGAGGGTGTGGGACGTCGTGGCGTCGGCGGGCAGGTAGACGACCAGGCGGTGGTCCTCGTCGCCGGGCACGGTCAGGCTCTCGTAGGCCAGCCGCAGCTCGCCCGCCTCGGGGTGCCGCCACCGTTCGACCCCCGTCCCGGAGGGCAGCACGGCGGAGGCGCTGAAGCGGCGGCCGAACTCGGTGCCCGCGGTGATCGACAGCTCCTCGGCGAGCACGGCCGCCGCGCCGTCGCCCAGGTCGGCCGCGGCACGCAGGGCGCCGGCCCGTTCGTCGGCCACCCGTTCCCAGTCCGGGAACACCGTGCGCGCCCTGGGGTCGCCGAACACGAACCGCGTGAGGTTGGGCTGGTCGGCGTCGAGCAGACCCACCGGCGCGGCCAACCACCGGAAGCCGGCCGTACTGGCGAGCACGTCGCCCTGCGCGTCGGCGACGAACGCGGGCGTGGGCTCCAGCCGGTCGAGCATCGCCAGCACGGTGGGGCGCACCGGAAGCGGGGCGGTCGCCGGGCACGTCATGCCGCTGCCCGCCTTCACCAGCCGGTGCAGGTGCACGCGCTCGTGGGACGAGAGCCCCAACGCATCGGCCAGCGCACCGAGGACCTGCGCCGACGGGTGCCGGTCGCGACCGCGTTCCAGGCGGGTCAGGTACTCGACGCTGATGCCCGCGAGATCGGCCAGTTCGCCGCGCCGCAGGCCCGGTGTGCGGCGACGCGTGCCGGTCGGCAGCCCGACCTCGGACGGGGTGATCGTCTCCCTCCGGGCACGCAGGAACCCTCCCAGCACGTTCATGGTCGCCGAGTCTAGGTCGCGCCGCGCGGAGAGGGTCCCCGCCGGGGCCTCCCTCCGGTGGCCCCGCCGTTCCAGGCTGTGGGGCATGAACATGAGGTACCGGCTCTTCGGCCAGACCGGGTTGCGCGTGTCGGAACTCCTGCTGGGCACCATGACCTTCAGCGACCCCGCCGAGTCGCGGCGCATCGTGGACGCCTACGCCGACGCGGGCGGCAACGTCCTGGACACCGCGTCGGCCTATGGGCCCAGTGAGGAACTGCTCGGCTCGATCGTCGAGCGCCGCGACAGGTTCGTCATCGGCACCAAGTACACGTTGTCGCGTGACGCCGCCGACCCGAACGCCTCGGGCAACCACCGCAAGAACCTGGCGCTGTCACTGGAACAGAGCCTGCACCGGCTGCGCACCGACTACATCGACATCTACTGGGTGCACATCTGGGACCGGCACACCCCGGTCGAGGAGACCATGCGCGCGCTCGACGACGCGGTCCGCGCGGGGAAGATCCTCTACATCGGCATCTCCGACGCCCCGGCCTGGGTCGTCTCCCGCGCCAACACCCTCGCGCAGTGGCGCGACTGGACACCGTTCGCCGGCCTCCAAGTGCCCTACAACCTGCTGAAACGGGACGCCGAGCGGGAACTGCTGCCGATGGCCGAGGCGCTCGGGCTGAGCGTGACCGCGTGGGCGCCGCTCGCGGCCGGCAAGCTGTCCGGCGCCGCCGACGCACCAGCCGGATCGCCGACCTCGAAGCGGGTGGACCCGGCGTCGCTGACCGAGCGCGAACGTGCGGCGGCCAAGGCGGTCCGGGAGGTCGCCGACGAGCTGGGGGTCCGCCCGGCCCAGGTGGCCCTCGCGTGGACGCGCGGCAAGTCCCGTGCGGTGCTGCCGCTGGTCGGCGTGAGCAGCGTCGCGCAGCTCACCGAGAACCTCGGCGCGCTCGACCTCACCCTGTCCGATGACGCGATCAAGCGGCTGGAGGCGGCGACGGAGTTCGAGCTCGGGTTCCCCGGCGACTTCATCGCCGAGTGCGAGCCGTCCCCGTTCGTCTTCGGCGACACCGCGACCAGGGTCGATCCGCGGTGAGGGGGCCGCTCGGGCCACGGTGTCGTGGCCCGAGCGGCGGTCTGGCCTCTAGTTGAACGGGTCGAGCGTGATGTAGGCCTGCTGCGGGTTGCCGTCGTGGACCAGCGACTCGTGCGCGCCGACGTCGTCGAACGCGAAGCCGTACGCCTTGCCGTCGGCCATCTGGGCGTGGATCTTGCGCGAGTAGTGGTTGGTCACCGCGTCCTGGTAGAAGCCGCTGTTCCCGGTGCCGGGCTGGTTCGGGTTGGTCAGCAGCGTGGAGCGGTTGTAGCCGGCGCACAGCGTCCGCGAGATCGGGCCGCGCACCTGGTCGTTCGGCGCGTCCAGCAGCTTGTGGCAGTACTCGGTCCAGTTGAACAGGCCGGGCGACGCCGTGCTGTCAACGTCGCCCGGTGAACCGCTCACAGCCCGTGGCGGCGGCTGCCCATCACGAGCTCGGCGACACGTGCTTCGGACGCGGCGGAGAACGGGTGGGCGGCGACTGCCCACCGGGTGTCCTCGGTGACGAGATCGGCGTTGATCTGGGCTCCCGCCGCGGCCCCCGCCGCTGCGGCGCTACCGACCTGCGCGAGCAGATCGGTGACGTTGCCCGCGAACCACACCCCCGGCACGTCGGTGCGGCCGGTCGCGTCGGTCGGGATGTGCTCGCCGAACCCGGACGGGTGCTCGGCCGGTAGCAGCCCCAGTGCTGCCAGGAAGCCGGCCCGCGCCACCATCCGCGTCGCGACCGTCACCACCTGGAGGTTGACGACCTTGCCGTCGCCTAGTCGCACGCCGACGATCCGGTCCTCGGCGACTTCCAGGGACGCCACCTCGCCGTGCACGACGTTGATGCCCCGGGCTGCCAGTTGCTCCGCCTGCTCGTCGTCGAGCGGCGGCGTGGTGTGGGAGAAGAACGTGACGTCGGCGCTCAGTTGCCGGAACAGCAACGCCTGGTGCACCGCCATCGGCCCGCTGGCCAGCACGCCGATCGCCTGGTCACGGACCTCCCAGCCGTGGCAGTACGGGCAGTGCACGACATCCCGGCCCCAGCGTTCCCGCAGTCCCGGCACGTCCGGCAGTTCGTCGACCAGCCCGGTGGCCACCAGCAACCTTCGCGCGCGGACCGTGCGGCCGTCGGCCAGCGTCACCGTGAACCCGGTGTCCGCGCGCGCCACGGTTTCCACTTCGCCGGACACCACGTGACCGCCGTAGCCGCGGACTTCCGCCCGGCCTCGTTCCAGCAGCTCGGCCGGCGGCATTCCGTCCCGGGCCAGCAGCCCGTGCACGCCCGAGGCCGGGGCGTTGCGCGGCTTGCCACCGTCGATCACCACCACCGACCGCCGGGACCGGGTGAGCATCAACGCCCCGTTCAAGCCCGCGGCGCCACCGCCGACCACCACCACGTCGTAGCTGTCGTTCAACTGATCGGTCACGACGACCACCTCCACGACCACCATGCGAGCCGGTGCACCGAACTGGCAAGCCGTGTTGCTGTTCTGGCAACAAGGAGGCGTGGGAGAGCATGTGCCAGTCCACCCGGTCGGCCAGCAGGGCCGCTGCGGGCAGGCCCAGCGCGCCACCCACACCCAGCGACGCGCTCATCACCGCGGTGGCCGAACCGAGCCGTTCCGGGGGCAGCTCGTCGCGCATGATGCTGATGCCCAGCGGGATGACGCCCGCGGCCATGCCTTGCAGGACCCGCCCCACGACCATGGGCCCGAGGCTGTCGCTCAGCGCGCCGACGACCGAGCCCACGACCAGCAGCGCCAGGCTGATCAGGAGCATCCGCCGCTTGCCGTACATGTCGCCCAGGCGGCCGACGGTCGGCGTGGCGACGGAGGCGGCGAGCAGCGTGGCGGTGATCGCCCACGCGGTGTCCGCCGCCGAGGCGTTCAGCAGTCGGGGCAGTTGCGGGATCAGGGGGATGACGATCGTCTGCATGAGCGCCACGGTGATGCCCGCGAAGGCGAGCACCACCACGACGGTGTTCGCCGCCGGTGGGGCGGACGGGCCGCTGGTGCGGACACGTGCACTGGACATGGCGGGGCCTCCGTCGGGAGGGGGACAGGACTAGAATTAAATCAGTTGATTGACTTAGGCTAATCCTCCCGGTGCCGCCGGGGAGCGCGACGAGGTCGATGTGGAGGAGGTCACCCGTGAGGAAGACCAAGGGCGGGAGGTTGCCCGCGCGGCCGGTCGGCGACCCGTACTCCGCGATCCGTGACTCGCCCGAGCTGCCTGTACGGTGGTGGTCGTGGTGACGGACGTCGGCAGAACCCCGAGGGCGGAGCAGGTAGGAGCCACTCGGCAGCAGATCCTCACCACGGCGGAGCGGTTGTTCGCCGAGCAGGGGCTGTACGCGGTGTCCAACCGCCAGATCAGCGCCGCCGCGGGACAGGGCAACAACGCGGCCGTCGGTTACCACTTCGGCACCAAGGCCGACCTGGTGCGGGCCATCGTGCGCAGGCACACCGTCCGGGTCGAGTTGCTGCGGCAGGAGATGGTGTCCGCCGCCGCCGGGTCGCGGGACGCGCGGGACTGGGTGGCCTGCCTGGTGCGCCCGACCATCACGCACCTGGCGTCACTGGGCGACCCGACCTGGTTCGCCAGGTTCAGCGCGCAGGTCCTGACCGATCCCGCCTTCCGGGAGATGATGTCCGCCGAAGCCCTCGCCGATGTGTCGTTGCGGCAGGTTCTGGACAACCTCACCGAGCTCACGCCCGACATACCGGACGACGTGCGCGCGGATCGCAGCCACATGATCCGTCACCTCATCGTGCACGTCTGCGCCGAGCGCGAGCGTGCCGTCGCCGAGAGCGCCCTGACGCCGAGGTCCACTTGGGACGAGGCCGCCACGGGGCTCATCGACGCGATCACGGGCCTGTGGACGGCCCCGTGCACCGCCGCCCCTCGGCGCTGATCGACCGGTAGCGCGTCGGCCGGAGGTGTCCCCCTCCGGCTCCGCGCGGTGACCGCTGCCCCGTGACGAAGTGGTGCTTCGCCCGTTCGCCACAAACGCGAGGTTCGTTCCTGTTCGCAATCGGTTCATCACGTTGCGTCGCGGCAGGACGTGGGGCATGCTTAAGTCAGTCGATTGACTCAACTCGAATTGATCACTGAGAGGGGCCCGGGTCTCGGAGGACGAGTCCGGCGGGGTGTTCAACAGCGAGATGGCGACGGTGCTCCCGCAGCACGGCGAGGCGCACCAGCAGTGGCGGCGCCTGCTCAACAGGTACTTCACCGCCAAGCGCATGGCCGCGCTGCGGCCCCAGATCGAGGCGATGGCCGACGAGCTCATCGACGCGATGCTGGAGAAGGGGCAGCCGGCGGACCTCAAGGCGGCCTTCGCCTTCCCGCTGCCGGTGTGGGTGATCTGCGAGATCCTCGGCGTGCCGGACTCGGACCGGGACAAGTTCGCCTACTGGTCGGACACCCTGCTCAGCATGACCCGGTACACGCGGGAGGAGATCGGCAAGGCGCAGGCCGAGTTCGGCGCGTACCTGGCGGGCCACGTCGCGGCCAAGCGCCTGAACCCGGGCGACGACCTGCTCAGCGAGCTGATCACCTACACCGACGCCGAGGGCCGGCCGCTGCCCGACGGCATCCTGGTGGCGGCCGGCCAGGGCCTGCTGGTGGCCGGGCACGAGACCACCGCCAACATGATCGCCAAGATGATGGCGATGCTGCTGTCCGACCGGTCCCGCTGGGAGGCGCTGCTGGCGAACCCGTCGCTCGTGCGTTCCGCGTCGGAGGAGGCGTTGCGGCTCGACGTCAACGCCGGGTTCGGCATGCTGCGCTACATCGACGCCGACTTCGAGATCGGCGACACCGTGGTCCCGGCCGGGACGACGGTGGTGTGCAGCATGGCCGCCGCCAACCGGGACGAGAAGGCGTTCGAGCGTGCCGACGAGATGGACCTCGCCCGCACCCCGAACCCCCACCTGTCCTTCGGCGCCGGTGCGCACTCGTGCCTCGGGCAGGCGTTGGCCCGCACGGAGTTGCAGGTCGTCCTCGACGTGCTGCTGCGTCGGCTGCCGACGCTGAAGCTCGCCGTCGAGCCGGCGGAGTTGAAGCGCGTGGAAGGGCTGCTCGTCGGCGGGTTGCAGGGTCTCCCGGCGGCCTGGTGATCACGCTGACCTGGTGATCGCGGTGCCCGGTCCGTGAGGGCCGGGCACCTCCACGACCCCGGACAACGCGGTCGTCCACCTGAGCCGGTCTCGTCGTAATTTGGCGGCGGCGCGAGAACCGCTCGTCCACACTGGTCCGTGTGCTGCTCACCCTGACCACGACCCACCGCCCGGCCACCGCCCTCAGCCACCTGCTGCACAAACATCCCGAACGGGCGCAGTCGTTCACCACCTCCTCGGGCACCGCGCACGTCTTCTACCCGCGCGCGGACGATGAGGAGTGCACGGTCGCGCTGCTGTTGGAGGTCGATCCGGTCGCGCTGGTGCGCGGGCCCGGCAGCACGCTCACCCAGTACGTCAACGACCGCCCGTACGTCGCCGGTTCGCTGCTGACCGTCGCCCTCGGCTCGGTCTTCCGCACCGCCATGAGCGGCCGCAGCAAGAGCCACCAGGACGTGGCCGCCACCCCGATCCCGCTCACCGTCCGCGTCCCGGTCCTGCCGCACCGCCTGGTGGAACGCCTGTTCACGCCGCTCGGCTGGACCACGCGCATCGTCCCCGTCCCGCTCGGGGACGGCGAGGACTCGCGCTACGCCGACGTCACCCTCACAGGCACCCTCACCCTGTCCGACGCCCTGAAGCACCTCTACGTCCTCCTCCCCGTGCTCGACGGCAACAAGCACTACTGGGTCTCCCAGGACGAGGTGGACAAGCTGTTGCGCGCGGGGGAGGGGTGGCTCGGCACGCACCCGGACCGTGAGCTGATCACCACCCGGTACCTGATGCGCAGCCGTCCGCTGGTGCAGTCCGCGCTGTCCCGCCTGGCCGACGTGGAGGAGCTCGAGCCGGAGGAACTGGACAACGCGCTCACCGAGCCGAAGGTCTCGCTGGCCGTCCAGCGCCGCGAAGCGGTCCTCGACCAGCTCAAGCAGGCCGGCGCACGCACGGTCCTGGACCTCGGTTGCGGTGGCGGTGCGCTGCTGCGCGCCCTGCTCGAACACCCCGAGTTCACCCACATCCACGGCGTCGACGTGTCCTCGCGCGCACTGGCCACGGCGGAGCGCAAGCTCCACGTGGACCGGATGTCGGACCGCCAACGCGCCCGGCTCACGTTGCGCCAGTCGTCGCTGACCTACGCCGACCCGGCGCTGAAGGGCTACGACGCCGCCGTGCTGATGGAGGTCGTGGAACACCTCGACCCGGACCGCCTGCCCGCGTTGGAGCACTCGGTGTTCGTCGTCGCGCGCCCGCGCACGGTCCTGGTCACCACGCCGAACGTCGAGTACAACGCCCTGTTCGAGACGCTGCCCGAGAACCAGCACCGGCACTCGGATCACCGCTTCGAGTGGACCCGCGCCGAGTTCGAGGACTGGACGAACGGTGTCGCGCAGCGGCGCGGCTACACCGTGCGCCACCTGCCGATCGGACCGGTCGACGACGAGCGCGGCGCGCCGACCCAGCTCGCGGTCTTCGTTGTGGGGGACGAGAACTGATGGAACTCAAGATCCCGGACCTGTGCCTGGTGGTGCTGGTCGGCGCGTCCGGCTCGGGCAAGTCGACGTTCGCGCGCAGGCACTTCGCGCCGACCCAGATCCTGTCCAGCGACTACTTCCGCGGGCTGGTCGCCGACGACGAGAACGACCAGTCGGCGTCCGGCGCCGCGTTCGAGGTGCTGCACTTCGTGGCGGGCAAGCGGCTGGACGCGGGCCGCACCACGGTCATCGACGCGACGAACGTGCAGCGGGCCGACCGCGCGCACCTGGTCGAGCTGGCCCGCGCGCACAACGTGCTGCCGGTCGCGATCGTGCTGGACACCCCCGAGGAGGTCTGCCTCGCGCGCAACGCCGACCGCCCGGACCGCGACTTCGGCGCGCACGTCGTGCGCCGGCACCGGATGGCGTTGCGCAAGTCGCTGAAGTTCCTCGGCAAGGAGGGCTTCAAGCGGGTGCACGTGCTGCGCACGCAGTCCGAAGTGGACGAAGCGGTCATCGTGCCGGAGAAGCTGCTCAACGACCTCCGCCACGAGACCGGCCCGTTCGACGTGATCGGCGACGTGCACGGCTGCCGCGCGGAACTGGAGGACCTGCTCGTCAAGCTCGGCTACGCGCTGGTGCGTGACGAGGAGGGACGTCCGGTGGACGCCGTCCCGCCGGCGGGCAGGCGCGCGGCGTTCGTCGGCGACCTGGTCGACCGCGGCCCGGACACGCCGGGTGTGCTGCGGCTGGTCATGGGCATGGTGGAGGCGGGTCACGCGTTCGCCGTGTGCGGTAACCACGAGCAGAAGCTGGTGCGCGCGCTGCGCGGCCGGAACGTGCAGCTCAAGCACGGTCTGGCCGAGTCGCTGGCGCAGCTCGCGGCCGAGCCGGAGGAGTTCCGCGAGCGCGTCGAGCAGTTCTGCGACGGCCTGATCGCGCACTACGTGCTCGACGGCGGCGACTTGGTGATCGCGCACGCGGGCCTGCCGGAGAACTTCCACGGCCGGGCGTCCGCGCGAGTGCGCAGCTTCGCGCTCTACGGCGACACCACCGGCGAGACCGACGAGTACGGCCTGCCGGTGCGCTACCCGTGGGCGACCGAGTACCGCGGTAAGGCGACCGTGCTCTACGGGCACACGCCCACGCCCGAAGCGGAGTGGATCAACAACACCATGTGCCTGGACACCGGTGTGGTGTTCGGCGGCAAGCTGACCGCGTTGCGCTACCCGGAGCGCGAGGTCGTGTCGGTCGACGCGCACGAGGTCTGGTACGAGCCGGTGCGCCCGCTCGTCGCGCCCGAGCCGGACCGTGAGCCGGACGTGCTCGCGCTGTCCGACGTCACCGGCCACCGGTTCGTCGAGACGGCCCACCGGGGCCGGATCGGCGTGCGCCCGGAGCAGGCCGCGTCGGCGTTGGAGGTGATGAGCCGCTTCGCGATCGACCCGCACGCGTTGCTGTACCTGCCGCCGACGATGGCGCCGACGGCGACATCGCAGCGGCCGGATGTGCTGGAGCACCCCGAGGACGCTTTCGCCGAGTACCGGAACGCGGGCGTGCGCGAGGTGATCTGCGAGGAGAAGCACATGGGGTCGCGCGCGGTGATCCTCGTGCGCAAAGACCACGGAGGCGTGATCCACACGCGCACGGGCCGTGCGTTCTTCGACCCGCCGTTGGGCGACGAGCTGCTGGCCCGCGTTCGCGAGGAGGTGACCAGGGCCGGTCTGTGGGAGGAGTTCGACACCGACTGGCTGCTGCTCGACTCCGAGCTGCTGCCGTGGAACGCCAAGGCGGCCGGGCTGATCAAGGAGCAGTACGCCTCGGTCGGCGCGGCGGCCACGGGCGCTCTCGGCGTGGCGGTGGACGTGCTCGCGCGGACCGCCGAGCGCGGCATCGACGTCGCCGAACTGTTGCGCCGCACGGAGAGCAGGCTGGCCAACGCCACCGGCTACCGCGATGCCTACCAGCGGTACGTCCGGTCGACCGACGGGCTGGCCGGGATCGGCATCGCGCCGTTCCAACTGCTCGCCGCACGCGGCCGGACGTTCCACGACCGGGACCACCTGTGGCACCTGGACGTGCTCGGCCGGCTCCAGGGCGACCTGTTCACCCGCACCCGGCACCTGGTGGTCGACACGACCGACGACGAGCAGGTCGCGGCGGGTATCCGCTGGTGGGAGGAGCTGACCGCGGCCGGCGGCGAGGGCATGGTGGTCAAGCCGTTGGCGAACCTGGTGCGCGGCGATCGCGGTCTCGTGCAGCCGGGCGTGAAGGTGCGTGGGCGCGAGTACCTGCGGATCATCTACGGCCCGGACTACACCGAGCCGGAGAACCTGGAACGCCTGCGCAAGCGCGGTCTGGGCGCCAAGCGCTCGCTCGCGATCCGTGAGTACGCGCTGGGCCTGGAAGCGCTGGAGCGAGTCGCCCGCGACGAGCCGCTGTGGCGCGTGCACGAGTGCGTGTTCGCCGTTCTCGCGCTGGAGTCGGAGCCGGTCGACCCCCGGCTCTAGACGCGGACCGTGCCGCGTGCCTGGGGACGGCGCGCGGCACGGACGATCGGGTACACGACCACGATCAGCATGGACAGTGCCGGGATCGACCGCCCCAGCACGAACTCGACGAACACGTAGTCGAACGCGGGCACGGCCAGGCACAACGCGAAACCCCACGGCGGCGCGGCCTTCGGCTTGGTCGGTGAGGCCCACGGCGTCCGCTTGAACGGCTTGGCCACCGACAGCCACACCTGGCAGGCCAGCGCCGAGGCCATCAGCAGCGACCCGACGCGCATCAGCAACGGCGAGCCGTCCGGGTGCAGGTTCGGGCTGAGCACGAAGATCCCCACGTACAGCTGGGTGAACGTGATCACGAACTTCGCCAGCACCCACCAGTGCCGGAAGTAACCCCACACGGTGAGCCCGGACAGCATCAGCCCGCTGAACGCCGACGTGGTGGCCATGAACTGGAGCACTTCGACGTCGAGCAGCACCGCCGCGTCGAACGCCGACAGCCGGTCGGGCGCGGACAGCGCGTAATCCACCACGACGAACAAGGCCAACGCCATGAACATCCAGCCCGTGGACGTGACGACGTGCAACCAGACCAGCAACTTCCGGCTCATGAACAACCCCCACTAGTAGCCGCACTACATATAGTACGGCTACTAGTGGGGTGCTCGCTCAGACCCGGCAGGGACTGCCGCCGGGCTCGCCCGGCAACGCCTCCACGTTCGCCTTCGCCTCACCGAGCACCACGTCGGTCAACGCGGTGTCCAGCGCGAACGCCCGCTGCACCACGTTGGTCGGCGTGGTCGTGGTGTTGTTGAGCTGCAACGAACCGATCAACAGCGGGATGGTCAGCGGCGCGCTGCCCACGGTCACCGCGACCCCGTTGATCCGCAGGCTCGCGATCTGCGACGACCCGGCGAACACCGGGTTGAGGTTCGCGTCGCACGTCACCGACGCGCTCGCCTGGATGACGCCCACCTCGATGTTCACCAGCAGGCTGCTGATCCGGGTGTACTCGATCCGGGCGGTGGACACCGCGCCGTCACCGGGAGCCGGTGGCAGGGCGAGCAGGTCGTCCGGGGTCTGCTCGGTCCGCGCGGTCAACGCGTTGGCCCGCACGCCCAGGATGCCCGCGGACAGGTTCACGTTCGCCACGTTGGCGTAGTCGTCCACGCACGGCACGTCCGGCGGGTTGGCGCGCGCCACCACGATCCCGGCCAGGTTCAGCGCGGTCGCCTGGCAGGAGAACACACCGGTCCGCTCCGAGGTCTTGATCCGCAGGTCCGACAGCACCGGGCTGTCACCGGACGGGTTCGCCGTCAACGTCGCCCGCACCTCGATGTACCGGCCGACCCGCGCGAACTCGACCCCGTTGGCCACCGGCGCGAACGCCTCGCCGGCCAGGCCCGCCTCGGTGTCGGACGTGCGCGCCTCCACCGTGATCGAGGTGCCCGGCGGGACGCTGCCCTCCGCCTCGGTGTTCCAGGTGACCGTGCCCCAGGTCTGCCCCGTGACGCCGCCGTCCTGCACCACCGACCACGTGCCGACCGGCGCGGTGATCTCGCCGAGCACCGATCCGGTCATATCGCTGTAGTTGTACGGCCCCGCGCCCTCGCCGAGGTCCACGGTCAGGTCGACCGCGCCGACCGGGAACCCGCCGCCGCCGACCGGACCGGCGTCCGGGTCGATGCGCTGGGCGTTGTTGGTGGTGAGGTTGGTGACCCACACCTTGCCGTTGGTGTCCACCGCGACACCCGTGGGTCCGGTGCCGCCGGGCAGGGTCACGTTTCCGACGTACGTGCCGTCGGTGCGCAGGTGGCCGACCGTGGTCGCGCCGAACAGCGCGTGCGCCACCCACACGTTGCCCTCGCCGTCGACCGCGACGCCCTGCGCGTTCTCGTTGCCGTGGGGGAAGGAACCGAGCACGGTGCCGTCGGCAGCCAGCTTCACGACCCGGTTACCGGCCACCTTGGTGTGCCAGATCTCGCCCGTTCGAGGGTCCATGCCCAGGCCGTAATCGCCGTGCGTGGTGTCCAGGCACGCGCCGCTGTCCGTGCCGGGTTCGTAGCGCAGCAGGTTCGAGCCGTACCGGGCCGACCACAGCGTGCCCGCCTGGTCGACCAGCCCTCCGTAGCCGCCGCAGCCCAGGCTGAACGGCGCGGTCAGCGGTGAGCCGTCGGCGCCGGAGATCTTCTGGTGCTGGGTGTTGGAGCCGCCGGTCCACAGGTTGTTGTCGGCGTCCACGGCGACCGTGCGGGTGTTCGTGCCCGCGACCCGGCTGTAGGTGATCAGGCATTCGTCGGCCGCGGTGGTGACGCCGCCGTTGTTGTCGGCGCCACCCGCGTTGGTCCACGGCCGGATGTCATCCCGACCGCGTGACGTGGCGTACAAGCCGTCCTCGTCGCGGTCTTCGCAGGTGTTGTAGGCGAACGGGCCCTTCAGGTAGTCGCCCGTCGGGTTGTCCGTGCCGTCGGCGTTCACCCTGGTGCCGCCGAGGATCACGCCGACGCGGGTGACCGAGCCCTGCCCGCCCGTCGCCTCGTCCCGGTTGGACAGCCAGGTGTTGCCGAGCTTGTCGACCGTGGTGCGGGACGGGTTGCGCCCGCGCCCGTTCGGCGCGGACAGCCATTCGCCGACGATCGCGCCGGTGTTCACGTCGATGCGCAGCATCGTGCCGCGCGCGGACGCGGCGACGTTGACGAACGGGAAGAACGCGCTGCGCCGGTCGAGTTGCAGTTGGTCGTTGTTCGGGGAGTCGTGGTTGACGTCCTGGAGCACGCCCTGGTCGAAATCCGCGTCCAGCGTGTAGAGCACGTCCTCTCCGGCTACGGGTGCGGCCGACGCGGTCGACGGCAGTCCGACGGGGAGCAGCAGCGCGCCGGCAGCGGCCAACGCGGTGAATCTTCGTGGGTGACGCATGGATCTGCCCTTCCGGGGGTAGGGGATTCGGGGCATTTCCGTCACGTGACAACCGGGTGTCGAAAGCCGATCGGGGCGTGTTACCGGGCCCGGGTAATATGAGTAGACAATTAGGCAGAAATAGGGCCGGTGGTTCATCCCTTTCCGAACACGGCTCACCCCAACGGCCCACCGGCGCGTTCCGGGCGGTGAATGTCGACGTTGCCGGTGACGTCCGACGGCCCAACACCGTGGGCTGACCGGGCGAATCCGGCCGGTACCGGCCGGAGTGCCGTGCGGCCCGCCCGTTAACCCGCGGGCCACCGGGAATTCGCCCACGTCATCGAACAGGTCTCAGTCGGCGTCCCCGGCTTGACAAACGATCACGACGTCCCGAATCCTCCGCTGGTCTGAACGTTTTGCTCGTGCGCGTAAAAACCTTGTCACCCGAGGAAGGTTCGACCCGTGAACCACACCCGAGTCCTGCGGTCGGTCGGCATCGGCGTCACCGCGCTGGCGCTCGTCGCGGCCTGCGGCACGCCACCGCCCAAGGACGGCGCCGCGAGTGACACCCCCGCGGCCACCGCGAAGTCCGCCGCCGAGTTCGGCGGGCTGGACAAGCTCGTCGAGGCCGCCAAGAAGGAGGGCAAGCTCAACGTCATCGCGCTGCCCCCGGACTGGGCCAACTACGGCGAGATGATCAAGGCGTTCGAGGCGAAGTACGGCATCGCGGTCGACTCCGCCCAGCCCGACGCCTCCAGCCAGGACGAGATCAACGCCGCCAAGCAGCTCAAGGGCGGCGACCGCGCGCCGGACGTGTTCGACCTCGGCCTCAACGTGGCGCTGGCCAACACCGACCTGTTCGCGCCCTACCAGGTGCAGACCTGGGCGGACATCCCCGCCGAGCTGAAGGAGTCCACCGGGCTCTACTACGGCGACTACGGCGGCTTCATGTCCATCGGCTACGACGCGGCCAAGGTGCCCGCGCCGACGTCGGTCAAGGACCTGCTCAAGCCCGAGTACCAGGGCAAGGTCGCGCTCAACGGCGACCCGACGCAGGCCGGCGCCGCGTTCTCCGGCGTGGTGATGGCCTCGCTGGGCAACGGCGGCTCGGCCGACGACATCGCACCCGGCGTGGAGTTCTTCAAGCAGCTCAAGGCCGCGGGCAACTTCCTGCCGGTCGACCCGTCGCCCGCGACCATCGAGTCCGGTCAGACGCCGGTCGTGATCGACTGGGACTACACCAACGCCGCGCAGACCGCGAAGCTCGCGGGCAAGGCCGACTGGAAGGTCGTCGTCCCGTCCGGCGCGCAGGTCGGCGCGTACTACAACCAGGCGGTCAACAAGGACGCGCCGCACCCGGCCGCCGCGCGGCTGTGGCAGGAGTTCCTGTACTCCGACGAGGGCCAGAACATCTTCCTCAAGGGCCTGTCGCGGCCGGTTCGAATGGACGCGATGACCAAGTCCGGCAAGGTCGACGCGGACGCGGCGGCCAAGCTGCCGAAGACCGAGGGCGAGCAGGTGTTCCTGACCCAGGCGCAGTCCGACAAGGCCAAGCAGGTGCTGTCCACCACGTGGGCGCAGGCGGTGGGCTGACCGGTGGTCGCACCCGTCACGACCGCGGTCGGGGATGGCCCGAAAGGGGATAGCACCGGGAAAGCCGCCCCCGGCCGCGGGCCCGGTCGGACGTGGTTGGCGTGGCTGGTCGTGGTGCCGTTCCTGGCCTACGTCGGCACGTTCCTGCTCTACCCGACCGTGCTGGTGCTCGCCGGGTCGTTCCAGGACTCGGACGGCGCCTTCACGCTGGCCAACCTGGCCGACCTGACCCGAGGCGTGTACCTCCAGGCGTTCCTGCGCAGCGTGGAGCTGTCCGCGATCACCGCCCTGCTGGGCGCGGTGTTCGGCGCGCTGCTGTCGTGGGCGGTGGCTGTCGGCAAGCCGGAAGGGCTGCTGCGCCGTGTGGTGGTGGCCGGCGCCGGTGTGCTCGCGCAGTTCGGCGGCGTGCCGCTGGCGTTCGCGTTCCTGGCCACGATCGGCTTCCAGGGCTTCGTCACGCAGTTCCTCCGGGACTCGTTCGGCGTCGACCTGTTCGCCACCGGCGCGTGGCTGTTCGAACTGCCCGGCCTGACCCTGGTCTACACGTTCTTCCAGATCCCGCTGATGGTCATCGTGTTCCTGCCCGCCCTGGACGGCCTGCGTCCGCAGTGGAGGGAGGCGGTGGACAGCCTCGGCGGCTCGTCGTGGACGTACTGGCGGCACGTCGGCGGCCCGATCCTCCTGCCCGCGTTCCTCGGCTCGTTGTTGCTGCTGTTCGCCAACGCGTTCTCCGCCTACGCCACGGCGGCGGCGCTGGTGTCGCAGGGCAGCCCGATCGTGCCGTTGCAGATCCGGGGTTTCCTGACCGGCGAGGTGCTGCTGGGGCAGGAGAACCTGGGCAAGGCGCTCGGTCTGGGCATGGTCGTGGTGGTCGGCGTGGCGATGGGCCTGTACGCGTTGTTGCAGCGGAGGTTCGCCCGATGGCAGCGGTGACAAAGCTGACCAGATCGACCGGACGCGCTGTCGCCCGGTTCGTGATCCTGCTGGTGCTCGGCGTGTTCTTCCTGCTGCCGCTGTTCGCGATGGCGGAGTTCTCCACTCGCGGTGCGGGCGGCACGCGCAGCCTCGCGTCGTGGTCGGGGATCGTGGACGACCCGGACCTGGTCGAGTCGATCCTGGTGTCGGTGCAGCTGGCGGTGGCCAGTTCGCTGGTCATGCTGGTGCTGCTGGTGCCGACCATGACGTGGATTCGGCTGCGGCTGCCGAAGCTGCGCCGGCTGGTGGAGTTCCTGTGCCTGCTGCCGGTGGCCATCCCGGCGATCGTGCTGGTGGTGGGCATGGCGCCGCTGTACGCGTGGGTGAACTACTTCCTCGGCGACTCGCCGTTGACGCTGACGTTCGCCTATGCGGTGCTGGTGCTGCCGTTCGCCTACCGGGCCATCGACGCGGGCCTGTCCGCGATCGACCTGAAGACGCTGGCGGAAGCGGCCCGCGGCCTCGGCGCGTCCTGGGGCACGGTGCTGCTGCGGATCGTGGTGCCCAACATCCGCACCGCGCTGATCGGCGCGTCACTGCTGTCGGTGGCGTTGGTGCTGGGCGAGTTCACCATCGCGTCGCTGCTGAACTTCAACACCTTGCAGGTTCAGGTCAACCTGCTCGGCAAGCGCGACGCGGGCGTGTCGATCGCGGTGTCGCTGCTGAGCCTGCTGTTCGCGTTCGTGCTGCTGTTCCTGCTCTCGTTCATCGGCAGGCGTCGGCGGGACACCGCCGTCGAGGAAGGCTGATCATGGGGTACCTGCGACTGGACGGGCTGCGCAAGTCGTTCGGCGGCCAGACCGCGCTCGACGGGCTCGACCTGGCCCTCGCCGAGGGCGAGCTGGTCAGCCTGCTCGGACCGAGCGGCTGCGGCAAGACGACCGCGTTGCGCATCGTCGCCGGGTTCGAGACCGCCGACGCGGGCACGGTCCTGGTGGACGGCCGCGACATCACCGGCGTGCCCGCGAACAAGCGGGACATGGGCATGGTGTTCCAGGCCTACAGCTTGTTCCCGAACATGACCGTGACGCAGAACGTCGCGTTCGGCCTGCGGCTGCGGAAAGCGCCCGACCGGACCGGGCGGGTCGCCGAACTGCTGGAGCTGGTCGGGCTCGCCCACCTGGGCAAGCGGTACCCGCACCAGCTGTCCGGCGGCCAGCAGCAGCGGGTGGCGCTGGCCCGTGCGTTGGCGATCCAGCCGCGCGTGCTGCTGCTGGACGAGCCGCTGTCCGCGTTGGACGCGAAGGTGCGGGTGAACCTGCGTGACGAGATCCGGCGCATCCAGACCGAGCTGGGCATGACCACGCTGTTCGTCACGCACGACCAGGAGGAGGCGCTGGCCGTCTCCGACCGCGTCGGCGTGATGTCGCAGGGCAGGCTGGAGCAGCTGGACACGCCCGCGGTCGTGTACCGGGAGCCCGCGTCGGCGTTCGTGGCGCAGTTCGTCGGCGTGACCAACGCGGTGTACGGCACGGCCGAGGCGGGTGGCGTGCGGCTGGGCGCGTTCCGGTTGGCCACCGACGCGGCCGAGGGGCTGTCCGGTGACGTCAAGGTGATCGTGCGGCCGGAGGACATCGGCATCGCACAGCACAGCGGTCAGGCCAACGGCGCGTTGGTCGGCAACGTGCTGACGCAGAGCTTCCTCGGGCCGGTGACCAGGCTGTCGGTCCGGCTCGACGGCGGTGAGCAGATCGTGCGGGTGGACCAGCCGTCCAGCCGAGCGGCCGACTTCCCGCCCGGCACGACCGTCGCGCTGGACCTCGCGGAGAACAGGCTGATGGTGGTGGAGGCGTGATCCCGGCCTGACGACCCGATGACGGCTCGGCGCGCTCGTGGCGTTCGTGCTTTCCGGACGGCGCGGCGCTACGGTCGGCGCAGTTTCGTCAACCTGAGCCGTTCGGCTTCGGACAACGCCGAATCGGTCAGCACGCGCACACCGCGGGCACCGATCGGCAGACCGTTCACCGAAGTCACCCACCCGGTTGGCACATCGGTGAACAAGGTGACTTCCGGCGCGTCGGCGAAATGGCCGTAACCCAATACCGTCGACCGGCTCACGCCCGATCCGTTCAACACCACGTAATCCTGGTCGGCCAGGGTCGGATCGGTCACCCACGGCACTTCGTCGCCCAGTGCCCAGCCGCCCACGCCGCCGTAGCGCAGCAGGAACGTGCGGGCGTGCTGGATGGTGATCACGTAGTGGTGGTCGGATTCCGACTCGACCGGGACCGGCGTGCGGGCGAAGGTCAGGCCGTAGGAGACGCCCGCCGTGCGCAGGGTGCGGGAGAACGCCGCCAGGTCGCCGCCGCCGGTGCTGATCGCCCGCGACAGCGTGCACCACGCGCCGGTGGCCGTCTGGTTCGGCAGGCGCGCGCCCGGCCACGGGTCCCGAATGGTCATGCCACCCCAGATGAGGCGCACGGCAGGGTGCGGCCAGACATTGTCGCGCTCACCCCGGTAGAGGGTCATGTCCGGCATGGGAATACTCCTCGCGAGGAATTCGTGAAGAGGAATCACGTCGATCCTACTCGCGGTAGGGCCGACCGCGAACTAATTCACCACCAAGGAGTACAGGTCCGCGAAAATGCGGTTTTAAAAGGGGGGATATGCAATGTTCACGGGCGGTGCGGACGAAGGGGCCCGCCGCGACCGCGCGGCGGGCCCCTCCTGGTGTCTCCAACGGCTAGGCCGTCCGGGCTACCTCGGGAACAGGTCCCGGTAGGAACCCTGCGTCTGCACGTTCAACTCGCCGATGCGGACGAACTTCGCCGTCGCGGTCCGCGGGTCGCGGATGTCCAGCACGTCGAAGCCCTTGGCCATGTCGGACGAGAAGATGTAGCCGTTGTAGTAGTACGCCGACCACGAGCCGCCGCCCGCGCCGTTGGGCAGCGGGCCGCGCTCGAACCAGCCGATCTCCTTGGGGTTGCTGGAGTCGGTGAAGTCCCAGATCGAGATGCCGCCCTGGTACCACGCCTGCACCATGATGTCGCGACCCTGCACGGGGATCAGCGAACCGTTGTGCGCCACGCAGTTCTCGGTGTCGGCCTGGGTCCGGGAGATCTTGTAGTACGAGCGGAACTCCAGCTCGCGACCGTCACCGCGACCGGTGATGTCGTAGATGCCGTCCGCACCGCGCGTCGGGCCGATCTTCTCGTTGCACACCGCCGCGCCGCCGCCGCCGAGCTCGTCGGTGAAGACGACCTTGGTGCCGGCGTTGTTGAAGGTGGCCGAGTGCCAGAACGCGAAGTTCACGTTGTCCTGCACGCGGCTGATCTCGCGGGGCTTCTCCCGGTCGGAGATGTCCCACAGCACGCCGTCACCCATGCAGGCGCCGGCCGCGAGGTCCTTCGACGGGTACACGGTGATGTCGTGGCAGCCGGAGGTGGCGCGGACGTAGCCGTCCTCGATCGTGCCGTCACGACCGGGGTTGCCGCCGTCCGGGAACAGCACGGTCTCGGTCAGCAGCGAGGCCGCCGCCGGGTTCTTCAGCGGCACCTTGACGATGGAGATCAGGTCGTGCGGCGGCTGGCAGTCCGGGAAGGTCGCGCTGGGCCCGTACGACGAGACGTACAGGTAGACGTCCTTGCCCTTCTTGTCCGGCACCAGCGTGTGCGTGTGCGAACCGCACTTGGTCTCGACCGCGGCGACGTACTTCGGGTTCTTCTTGTCACTGATGTCGAAGACCTTGATGCCCTCCCACGCGTCCTTGTTGGTGGCGGGGAGCGGCGTGCTGGAGCACGAGTTGTCGCTGCGTGACGAGTCGGTCGACAGGAACAGCAGGTTGTCCTTGACCGAGATGTCGTTCTGCGAGCCGGGGCACAGCACCGTGCTCACGACCGAAGGCTTGTGCGGGTTGCGGATGTCGTAGATGACGAAGCCGTCGTAGTTGCCGTCGTAGGCGTAGCCGCCCTGGAAAGCCAGGTCGGACCACGTGGTGTTGGCCGTGAACGGCGCGGGCTTCGGCAGGTTGGCCAGCAACTTCACGTTGCGGCTGTTGCGGATCTCGTCGACGCCGGGAATGCCGGTCGCCGGCTGTTCCTGGCTGGAGAGCTGGGCCTCCGAGAGGCCGGCCAGATCGGCGTCGTCCGGAGCCGCGGTCGCCTGAGGCGCCCAACTCAGGACCGACAGGCTAAGCGCGAACGCCCCCAAGACCGCCAGCGGCTTCCTCCGCCGTCGGGTCGAATCGCGTGCTTCCACTTCAGGTTCCCCTTCCACCCAGTGCAGGGCCCGCAGTATCGCCCCTTCGCAACGCTAAGGACTAGGCCCATTCGTTGGGAATCTTCTGGCTTTCGGCCGCCGGGACCCGACGGGTACGTTGGCTGCCGACCGGAGGTCTTAGGGGGTAGTGGGATGCGGATCGTGTTCGTCGCGGTGCTTATCGCCGTCCTGGCGGGGTGCACCGCGCAGGCGGGGGACCAGCCGCCGATCATCGCGCCGCAAGGCCCTGGTGAGCAGGCGCAGACGTTGTCGCCGGACGACATCGGCACCGACCGGTGGGTCGCGCCGAGCGAGGCGGACCTGAAGTACGTGGCCCGCATGATCGTGCACCACAAGCAGGCGTTGGACATGTCCGCGCTGGCGCCGGAGCGCGCGCAGAACGAGACCGTGCGCGGTCTGGCCTCGCGGATCTACGACGCGCAGGGCCCGGAGATCGGCGCCATGGAGCAGTGGCAGCGGCAGTTCGCCGAGAGCGCGTCCACGCACGGTCACAGCGCCGACCTGCCGGACGTGGACCACGAGTCCATGCCCGGCATGGCCACCGACGAGCAGTTGGCCGCGTTGAAGGCGGCCAGTGGCGCGGACTTCGACCGGCTCTACCTCCAGCTGATGATCGCCCACCACGAAGGCGCGTTGCAGATGGCGATCGAGCTGCTGTCCACCGGTTCCGACGTGCGGGTCGAGGAGATGGCCAACGACGTGGTCGCGTCCCAGACCGACGAGATCAACCGGATGAAGGCGATCACCATCCCGTAATGGTGATCACGCTGTTCAGGTGAGGAGTACGAGGTCTTCCGACGGCTGGAAGGTCTCCACGGCGTTGCCCGTCACGTGGCGGGCGATGCCGGCGTTGCGCTTGTGCGCCTCCTTGAACGAGTCCGACGCGACCCAGGCGCGGAAGTCGTCCTCGCTGTCGAACTCATTGACCGACACGTACGGCTGGTCCGGGCGGGTGGGGCGGAGCAACGTGCTGCGGCGCAGGCCGGGAACGCCGGGCAGGTAGGTGCGCATGTTGTTCCTGAAGTGCGCCTCGAACTCCTCGGCGCGCTCGGCGGGGACGAACAACCGGTTGGTCGCGACGAACATCCGACACCTCCGTGGTTCCCGACGCTGTGTAGGGAACTATCCCAACGGCGCGTCGGTAAAGCAAGGGTTAGGATGTGGCGCGTGCCCAGGATCAGCGCCGACACCCTGGCGCAGCACCGCGCGAACCGGCTGCGGGACCTGCTGGACGCGGGACGCGACATCGTCGCCTCGGAGGGCGCGGACGCGCTGACCCTCGCGTCGCTGGCCCGCCGCGTCGGGCTGTCGCGGCCGAGCCTGTACGAGTACTTCCGCTCCCGCGAGGAGCTGGTCGCCGCCATCGTGTCCGACGAGCTGCCGGAGTGGGCGCGCAAGCTGGTCGACGCGGTGCGCTCGGTGGACGGCGTCGAGGCCAAGATCGAGGCCTACCTCCGCACCGAGCTGGAGATCATCGCCGACGGCAGCCACAGCGCCGTCGTAGCCCTCTCCGCCCACACACTCCCCGAATCCGCCCGCACCCAGATCCGCGCCGAACACGAAAAGCTCCTGGCCCCCCTGACCGACGTCCTGGCCGAGGCCGACGTCCCCGCGCCCGCCCTCCGCGCCACCCTGATCCACGGCGCCGTCGAAGCCGCCGCCCGCACCCTCCGCCCCGGCGACCAACCCCACAACGAATCAGTGGTCACCGCCCTGATCACCCAGGTCCTACACGGCCTCACCACCTAAACCACCCCCGCGAGTCCAACCCCCAGCCCCCGAGAGTCGAACACTCAACTCGCGCGTGTCCAACCTTCGGAACGCGCGTGTCCAACGTTCAGAACGTGCGTGTCCAACGTTCGGAACAGCCGAATTCAACGCTCAGAACACCCAGCGAGGGTTCAGGGTGGTCTACGGGGGATCAACCGATCGGTTGATCCGAGATCTGGCCCGCCGAGTGATCCGGACGAACGCCGCCGCGACGACGCTGGACGCATGGCAATCATCGAGGTGGTCGACCTCGTCAAGAGGTACGACCAGAAAGTCGCGGTGGACGGCGTCTCGTTCGCCGTCGACGAGGGGGAGATCTTCGGAATCCTCGGTCCGAACGGGGCGGGAAAGACCACGACCGTCGAGTGCGTCGAGGGGCTGCGCTCGCCGGACGGCGGCACCATCAGGGTCGACGGCCTGGACCCGCAACGCGACCGGGCGCGGCTGCGCACCCGCCTGGGCGTGCAGCTGCAGCAGAGCGAACTGCCCGACCGCATCCGGGTCGGCGAGGCGCTGGACCTCTACGCCTCCTTCTACCGCGACCCCGCCGACTGGCGTGAACTGCTCGCGCGCCTGGGCCTGGCCGATCGCGCCAAGACCGAGTACCGCAAGCTCTCCGGCGGTCAGAAGCAACGCGTCTCCATCGCGTTGGCGCTGATCGGCAAGCCCAAGGTGGCCGTGCTGGACGAGCTCACCACGGGCCTGGACCCGCAGGCACGCCGCGACACGTGGAGCCTGGTCGAGCAGATCCGCGACGCCGGCGTCACGGTCGTCCTGGTCACCCACTTCATGGAAGAGGCCGAGCGGCTGTGCGACCGGATCGCCCTGATCGACGCGGGCAGGCTCGTCGCGGTGGACAGCCCGGCCGGGCTGGTGTCCCGAGTGGACGGTGAGCAGCGGGTCCGGTTCCGGCCGACCACGCCGTTCGACGTCGTGCTGCTGGAAGAGCTGCCCGAGGTCTCACAGGTCGAGAAGCACGGACCGCAGCTCGTTGTGACAGGAACGGGCAACCTGCTGCACGCCGTCACGTCCGTCCTGGCCCGCAACCAGATCGTCGCCGCCGACCTGCGCGTCGAGCAGGCGGACCTGGACGACGCCTTCATCCGCCTCACCGGCCGCGCGCTCACGGAGTAGGGACAATGCTGAAGATCGTCAACACCGAGTGGAAGCTGTTCCTGCGCGAGCCGAGCGCGGTGGTGTTCGCCGTCCTCTTCCCGACCATCCTGCTGCTGGTGCTCGGCGCGATCCCCGCGTTGCGCACTCCGGACCCGACTTTCGGCAACCTGCGGTTCATCGACGCCTACGTGTCCACCCTGGTGGTGATCGCGTTGGCGTTCCTGGGCTTGAACAAGCTGCCCGCCACCGTCGCCACCTACCGGGAGAAGGGCGTGCTGCGCCGCTTCTCCACCACCCCGGTCCACCCGGCACGCCTGCTGATCGCCCAGGTCGTCGTCAACCTGCTCGCGGGCGTGATCTCCATCGTGCTGCTCATGCTGGTGGGCCGGTTGGTGTTCGACATCGACCTGCCGCACCACCCGCTCGGGTTCCTGGCGACGTGCCTGCTGGGCATGTTGTCGCTGTCCGCCCTGGGCCTGCTGGTCGCGGCGTGGGCGCCGAACGCGCGGTCCGCGGGTGGCTGGTCGACCGTGGCGTTCATGCTGGTCATGTTCTTCGGCGGCGCGTACCTGCCCCGGTTCCTGATGCCGGAGTTCCTGATCCGCGTCGGCGAGTACCTGCCGCCGGGCGTCGGCGCGTTGCAGGAGTCGTGGCTGGGCATCGCGCCGGACCCGGTGCAACTCGCCGTCCTGGCCCTGATCACGCTGGCAGCCGGTACGGTCGCGGCGAAGTCGTTCCGCTGGGAGTAGGGGGTGCCCGTGACGGACGCGCTGGACACCTGGGAACGGCGGCTGGACGTCGCCGGGCACGCCATCCCGTACTTCGTCCTGGTGCTGACGACCGCCATGTACCTGGTGATCGGGACGGACCCGGGGCAGACCAAGGCGGTCAACGTCGGCATCGCGGTGGCGACCGGCCTGTGGATGCTGTGGTGGTTCACCCTGCACCCCGGCTGGCGCTCCCGCCCCGGTCTGATGGCGGTGTTCTTCGTCGGTGTCCTGGTGGCGTACGCGGTGCTGGGGCTGCGCGACCCGATGTTCGGGTTCTACTCCTTCGCCGGGTACATCTACGCCATCGAAGTGCTGCCCGGCCGGTGGAAGTTGGCCGGGGTGGCGGCCACCGGTGTGCTGGCGGCGACGTCCCTGTTCGGCGGCCTCCCGCCGGCGGAGGTGGGGCCGATCCTGATCTATCTGGCCGTCGTCCTGGTCATCGTGACGATCGCCTCCACGTTCACCATGCTGGGCCACGTCACGACGGAGCAGTCCCGGCGGCGCAAGGAGATGGTCGCCGAGATGGCGGCGATGATGGAGGAGAACGCGGGCCTGCACGCCCAGTTGCTCATCCAGGCCCGGGAGGCGGGCGTGCTGGACGAGCGGCAGCGGTTGGCGCGGGAGATCCACGACACGCTCGCCCAGGGGTTCACCGGCATCATCACGCAGCTCCAGGCGGACGAGAACCCGCCCCGGCACGTCGAAACGGCGTTGCGGCTGGCGCGGGAGAACCTGGCCGAGGCGCGCCGTTCCGTGCACGCCCTCAGCCCGCCCGCCTTGGAGGGCGCGAACCTGCCGGACGCGTTGGCCGAGGTCGCTGCGGGATGGATGGACCAAACGGGGGTGCCTGCGTCGGTGCACACGACGGGTGCAGCGCGCGCTCTGCACCCCGAGGTGGAAGTGACGTTGCTGCGCGCCGCGCAGGAGGCGTTGACCAACGTGGCCAAGCACGCCGGCGCCTCGCGCGTCGGGTTGACGTTGTCGTACATGGAGGACGTGGTGACGTTGGACGTGCGCGACGACGGCGCCGGGTTCGACCCGACGGTGCGGACGGACGGATTCGGGCTGGTCGGAATGCGGCAGCGGGTGTCCCGCCTGGCGGGCGCGCTGGTCGTGGAGTCCGAGCCGGGCGGCGGCACGGCGGTGTCCGCGTCCGTGCCCGCGATCCCGGCGGAGGTTGCCCGGTGATCCGCGTGGTGATCGTGGACGACCACCCGGTGGTGCGCGACGGGCTGCGCGGGATGCTCGCCGGCGCTGGTGACGTCGAGGTGGTGGGTGAGGCGGCGGACGGCGCGGAGGCGGTGACGGTAGTGCGGGCCGTGCGGCCGGACGTCGTGCTGATGGACCTGCGGATGCCCGGTGTGGACGGCGTCACGGCCATCGAACAGTTGCGCGACTTCCCGACCCGTGTGCTGGTGCTGACCACGTACGACACGGACAGTGACGTGCTGCCCGCGATCAAGGCCGGCGCTACCGGGTACCTCTTGAAGGACACGCCCCGGGAGGAACTGTTCCGGGCGGTGCGTTCGGCGGCCAGGGGACAGGCGGTGCTGTCGCCGTCGGTGGCGACCCGGCTGGTGGGTCAGGTGCGGCAGCCTGCGGCGGAGCCGTTGAGCGACCGCGAGGTGGAGGTGTTGGGCCTGATCGCGCGCGGGTGCACGAACCGCGAGGCGGCGGCGAAGCTCTTCATCAGCGAGGCGACGGTGAAGACGCACCTGGTGCACGTCTACGCCAAGCTCGGCGTGAAGGACCGTGCCGCCGCTGTCGCGGTGGCCTACGAACGCGGTCTGCTGGGCGCTTAGGCACCATCGGGTGCCTCCTCGGTCGTGAAGTTATCCATGGCCCCGGAGCTGTCCACAGCCGGCGAAGAAGTTGGTGCGGAGTCCGGGAATTCCGCCGAACCTGGGCTCATGACCAAGGAACTAGCTCATCTTGTGGACCGGCTCCGGCTAGTAGTCGACGCGGTCGGTCCGGGACAGCCACGCGGTGAACGGCGCGTTGTCCTCGCCCGTGGAGATCTGGTGCACCGGCAGGCTCCACGTGTCGCGGGGCCGGCCGAACAACTCGTAGAACTCGCGATCGTCGAACCCGGCCGCGGCGGCGTCGTGCCGGTCGGCGGCGTAGACGACCCGGTCGACCCGCGCCCACAGTGCGGCGGACAGGCACAGCGGGCACGGCTCGCACGACGACACCAGCACGCAGCCGGTGAGCCGGAAGTCGCCCACGGCCTGGCAGGCCGCGCGGATGGCGACGACCTCGGCGTGCGCGGTCGGGTCCAGCGTCGGGGTGACCTGGTTGGTGCCGGTGGCGATCACCTCGCCGGCGCGGATGATCACCGCGCCGAACGGGCCGCCACCTGCGGCGACGTTGCGCGTGGCGAGCTCGATCGACTCGCGCAGCCAGGCGTGGTCGGGGGAGACGGACGTGGTCATGGGGTGCTCCTCAGGGCGCGCGCGTACCGGCCACGACGAGCGTGGTGGGCGTGGCGGGGGCGGGGATCAGGTGCCGGTGATGTGTTCCGGTCGCACGGGCACGCGGGTCAGGGCGAGGCCGGTGGCGGCGCGGATGGCCGCGACGATGGCCGGGGTGGACGAGATGGTGGGTGGTTCACCGACGCCGCGCACACCGTAGGGGGCGTGCGGGTCGGCCAGTTCCAGCACGTCGATGCTCATGGGCGGCATGTCCAGCACGGTGGGGATCAGGTAGTCGGTGAACGACGGGTTGCGCACCTTGCCGCCCGCGGTCTGGATCTCCTCCATCACCGCGAGGCCGAGGCCCTGTGCCGAGCCGCCCTGGATCTGGCCCAGCACGGCCTGCGGGTTGAGCGCCTTGCCGACGTCCTGCGCGCAGTCCAGCTCGACTACTTTCACCAGGCCCAGCTCCACGTCCACGTCCACCACGGCGCGGTGCGCGGCGAACCCGTACTGCACGTGCGCGTTGCCCTGACCGGTCTCCGGGTCGATGGGCTCGGTGGCCCGGTGCCGCCACTCGACCGTCTCGTCGATCACCTCGTCGCCCAGCAGTTCGGCCAGGTCCACCCCGGTGAGGTCCGTCCCGGCGATGTCCACAGCGGACAGGTCACGGCTGGCGGCGAGTTTGGCCAGCTTCTCCCGCACGGCCGCGCAGGCGGCCTTCACCGCGCCGCCGGTCACGTAGGTCTGCCGGGACGCGGAGGTGGAGCCGCCGTTGCCGATGCTGGTGTCCATCGGCAGGATCGTCACCCGCTCCACCCCCAGTTCGGTGCGCACGATCTGCTGCATGATCGTCACCAGGCCCTGGCCGACCTCTGCCGCCGCGGTGTGCGCCAACGCGGCCGGCTCGCCGTTGATGACCTGCAACCGGACCCGTGCGGTGGAGTAGTCGTCGTAGCCCTCGGAGAAGCAGATGTTCTTGATGCCCACGGCGTAACCCACGCCGCGCACCACGCCTTCACCGTGGGTGGTGTTGGAGACCCCGCCGGGCATGTCCCGCAGGTCCACCACGGTCGACAGCGGCGGCATCGGCTTGTCCTTTACCAGCTTCAGCAGCTGCGCGACCGGAGCGGCGGAGTCGATCACCTGGCCGGTCGGCATGACCGAGCCCTCGCTCATCGCGTTGACGATCCGCAGGTCCACCGGGTCCATGCCCAGCGCCTCGGCGAGCTTGTCCATCTGCGACTCGTAGGCGAACCCGGCCTGCACCGCGCCGAACCCGCGCATCGCGCCGCACGGCGGGTTGTTCGTGTAGACGCCCCAGCAGTCGACGGTCACGTTGTCCACGTCGTAGGGGCCGACACCGAGCGTCGCCGCGTTCGCCACCACCGCGCCGGTGCTGGAGGCGTACGCGCCGCCGTCGAGGTAGATCCGCGCCTTGACGTACACGAGCCTGCCGGTGTGGTCCGCGCCGTGCTCGTAGTACAGCACCGCCGGGTGCCGGTGCACGTGGCCGTAGAACGACTCCTCGCGGTTGTAGACCATCTTGGTCGGCTTGCCGGTGTGCAGCGCCAGCAGGCACGCGTGCACCTGCATGGACAGGTCCTCGCGCCCGCCGAACGCGCCGCCGACACCGGACAGCGTCAGCCGCACCTGCTCCAGCGGCAGGCCCAGGGCCGCCGCGACCTGGGCCTGGTCGACGTGCAGCCACTGGGTGGCGATGTAGAGGTCGACGCCGCCCTCCTCGTCGGGCACGGCCAGGCCGGACTCGGGCCCGAGGAACGCCTGGTCCTGCATACCGACCTCGTACCGGCCGGTGACCACGACCTCGGCTTCCGCGTGCTGGTCGCCGCGCCGGACGGGCACGTGCCGCACGAGGTTGCCGCCGGGGTGCAGCGGCGTGTCGTCGGCCGCGGTCTCCATGTCCACGACGGGGGTGAGCACCTCGTACTCGACCTTGATGCGCTTCATGGCGCGCTGCGCGGTCTCCGGGTGGTCCGCGCCTACCAGGGCGACCGGTTCGCCCTGGTAGCGCACGACCTCCTCAGCGAGCACGGGCTGGTCCTTGTGCTCCAGGCCGTACCGGTTCTGCCCCGGTACGTCCTGGTGCGTGAGCACCGCGTACACACCGGGCACCTGCAACGCCTCGGTCAGGTCGATCGAGACGATCCGCGCGTACGGGTGCGGGCTGCGCAGGGTCGCGCCCCAGATCATGTCCTCGTGCCACAGGTCCGAGGCGTAGGCGAACTCGCCGCGCACCTTGAGGTTCCCGTCGGGCCGCTGCGGGCTGGAGCCGATGCCACCGGAGACGGCGGAGGTCAGTTCGGCCGGGGTGAGGCTCATAGCGTCCCCTTCAGTCGCTTGGCGGCGGCACGCAGGTCGCGCGCGAGGTCGGTTTCGGAGGCGGTGCGCAGCTCGCCGTCGTCCACCACGGTCCGGCCGCCCACCAGCAGGAGCTTGAGTCTGGGCTGCGGTCCGAGGACCAGGGCGGCCAGCGGGTCGTCGATGCCCGCGTGGTCGAGGCCGTCGAGGCGCCACACGGCCAGGTCGGCGAGCTTGCCCGGTTCGATCGAGCCGATCTCCCCGTCACGCCCGAGGCAGCGCGCGCCGCCCATGGTGCCCAGCCACAGCGCCTCGCGGGCGTCCAACGCCTTGGGTCCGCCGCGCTGGCGGGCTTGCAGCAGGGCCTGGTGCAGCTCTTCGACCATCCCGCAGGACTCGTTGGACGCCGCGCCGTCCACACCGAGGCCGACCGGTGCTCCCGCGTCGAGAAGGTCGCGGACCGGGGCGATGCCGGTGCCCAGCCGGCCGTTCGACGTGGGGCAGTGCGCGCTGCCGGTGCCGGTGGCGCCCAGCCGCTTCACCGCGTCGGACGACAGGTGCACGGTGTGCGCGAGCCACACGTCGTCACCGAGCCAGCCGAGGCGTTCGGCGTACTCGGTGGGCGTGCAGCCGAACTCGGCCTGGCACTGGTCCTCCTCGTCGATCGTCTCGGCGAGGTGGGTGTGCAGCCGGACGCCCTTGGCGCGGGCCAGTTCCGCCGCGCCGGTCATCAGCTCGGGGCTGACCGAGAACGGCGAGCACGGCCCGACGGCGACCCGGATCAACGCGTCCGGGCTCGTGTCGTGGTGGTCGTTGACGGCCTGTTCGGTGGCGATGAGCGCGGCTTCGGTGTCCTCGACCAGGTTGTCCGGTGGGAGGCCGCCGTGCGACCGGCCGCGGTCCATCGAGCCGCGGATGGCGTGCAGGCGGATGCCGATGCGCTTCCCGGCGTTCACCAGGGCCTCGAACTGGTCGCCGCCTTCACGCGGGTAGACGTAGTGGTGGTCGGCGGCGGTCGTGCAGCCGGTGGTCGCGAGCCGCGCCAGCCCGGCGGAGGCCGCCGAGTGCGTGATCTCGGCGTCCAGGCCGCGCCACACCGGGTACAGCGTGGTCAGCCACTCGAACAGCGTGGCGTCCTGGGCGATGCCCCGGGTGGCCCACTGGTAGAGGTGGTGGTGGGTGTTGACCAGACCGGGGGTGACCAGGCAGCCGCTGCCGTCGATCCAGGTGTGCGGGCCGGTGGGCTTGGGCGCCTGGCCGGGGCCGACCGCGGTGATCCGGCCGTCTTCGATCACCACGTGACCGAACGCGTGCTCGGTGCCCGCGGCGTCCACCGTGGCCACCGCGACGCCGTCGAGGATCGTCGGGGTCATCGGCTCCCGCTCTCCTGGGCGCCGCTTCCCCGGGGCGCAGCCTTCCGGGTGGCGGCCAGGCGCACCGCGTCCAGGATCTTCTCGTAGCCGGTGCAGCGGCACAGGTTCCCGGCCAGCGCCTCGCGGATCTCCGGGTCGCTGGGCTGCGGCACGCGGTCGAGCAGGTCGTGCGCGGCGACCACGAGACCGGGCGTGCAGAACCCGCACTGCACCGCGCCCGCCTCCACGAACGCCTCCTGGACGGGGTCGAGCCGATCGCCGTCGGCGAGACCCTCCACCGTCCGCACTTCGCGGTCCTGCACCTGGCCCGCGGCCACCAGACAGGAGCACACCGGCGTGTTGTCCAGGTACACAGTGCACGAGCCGCACTCGCCCTGCTCGCAGGCGTTCTTCGAACCCGGCAGGCCCAGCCGCTCGCGCAGCAGGAACAGCAGGCTCTCGCCCTCCCACACGTCGTCGGCCTGCCGCGGCTCGCCGTTCACCGTCACGTTGACGCGCATGTTCAGGCCACCTTCCCGGAGTAGTCCTGCCAGGCCCAGCCCAGCGTGCGGCGGGCCAGCACGGAGAGGGCGTGCTTGCGGTACGCGGCCGAGCCTCGCACGTCGTCGATGGGACTCGCGGCCTCGGCGACGAGATCGCCGAACCGGCGTTTCACCGAGTCCAGCAACGGCTTCGGCGACTCCCACTGGTTCGTGGAGGTCAGCTCGGCGGACAGGAACTCCTCGGCGGCCGACGCCCGGCGCGGCGTGGGCGCGGCACTGCCGACCGCCGCGCCGACCCGGTTCTGCGCGGGGTGCAGGGCGACGGCGAACGAGCACACCGCGATCACCATGGCGTTGCGCGTGCCGACCTTGGAGAACTGCTGCGGCGCCCGCGTGGCGGGCACGTGGACCGCCGTGATCAGCTCGTCCGGCTCCAGCGCGTTGCGCTTCACGCCCAGGTAGAAGTCGGTGGCCGGGATGAGCCGGGTGCCCCTGGTGGAGGCGGCCTCCACGGTGGCGTCCGCGGCGAGCAGCACCGGGTGGGTGTCACCGGCGGGTGAGGCAGCGCCGAGGTTGCCGCCGACCGTGCCGCGGTTGCGGATCTGCGGTGAGCCGACCGTGCGGGAGGCCATCGCCAACCCCGGCAGACGCTCGCCGAGCTCCTCGATGATCCGCGTGTACGGCACACAGGCCCCGATGCGCACCGTGTCGCCGTTGTCGCCGTCCGCGTCCCAGGAGCGGAGTTCGGCGATCCGGGTCAGGTCGAGCAGCGCGGCCGGACGACGGTGGTCGAAGTTCAGCTCCACCATCACGTCCGTGCCGCCGGCGATGGGCACGGCGTCCGGGCGCTGCGCCTTGAGGGCCAGCGCCTCGGCGAGGGTGTCGGGGCGAAGGAAATCCATCAGCTACCTCGGTGGGTGGAGTGCGCGGTGTGTGAGCCAGTACACAGACCGGAGTGGGTGATCGGCTACGGCCGCGGCGCATGAATCCCAGGCTCCTACAGCCAGCGGATTTGTGCTTTCCTACAAACACGATCGGGCGAAGGTAAACGATCGAGATGACGTGGAGGAGGCGCGCGTGTTGCTGGTTCGCAGCCTGCTCGGGATGCCCGAACTCCGACTGCGCCTCATCGGTGGCGCCGAGTCGCTGGACAGGCCTGTGACCAGGCTCTACGGCACCGAACTGCCCGACCCGGCCCGCTACCTGTCGGGTGGCGAGCTGGTGCTTTCCGGGCTGTTGTGGCATCGGACGGCGGCCGATTGTGAAAAGTTCGTGGCTTCGTTGGCGGCATCGGGAGTCGCCGCGTTGGCGGCCAGCTCGCCCGATGTCGGGAAATTGCCCGACGCACTGGTCGAGGCGTGCGAACGGCACGGCGTGCCGCTGTTGGAGGTTCCGGTAGACCTGTCGTTCGCGGCCATCACCGAACGCGTGGTGCTGGAGCTGGCGGCCGAACGGGTGGGCGACGCGGGCGCGTTGCTGGGCAGGCACCGGCGGCTGCTGACCGTGGTCGCCGAGGGCGGCGGGTTGTCCGAGCTGGTGGCGGCCGGTGCGGCGGAGCTGGACGCGCCGTGCTGGGTGCTGTCGTGCACCGGCCACGTCGTGGCCGGGCCCGAGCTGCCGGAGGCGGCGGCGCTGGTCCGGGAGTTCCTGCTGGCCGACCGGCTGCCCAGGGTGGTGCGCGGCACGACGTTGCTGCCGGTGGCCGTGCGCGGGGGCTCCCGGCTGACCGCGTGGATTCTCGTCGTCACCGGCGACCGCACGCAGGACGAAGTAGCCGCCGAACTGGCCAGCCTGGTCGGTGTCGAACGGGCGCGGGTCGTGCAGGGACGGGAGATCGAGAACCGCGCGGCCGGGCCGCTGCTGCGGCAGGTGCTCACCGGTGGCGATCTGGCCGCCCGGATCGCGGCCGTCGGCTGGGACCCGGACGCGCCGCTGCGGGTGTTGGCGGCTTCGGTGTCGGACGGACAGCTCCAACAGGCCGTCGCGCTCGTGGAGGAGGTGCTGGCGTCCGTCACACCGCGTTTCCTGGTGGCCGCCGTCGGAACGGAGGTCTACGCGCTGGTGCCGTCCGGATCGTGGACCGAGGGCGTCAGGTCGGCGTTGCGGACGCTGGAGCCCGGCCTGAGATCGACCAGGGTCCTGGTCGGCATCTCGTCACCGGTCGGACACGCCGGGCTGCGCGGCGCGGCGGAGGAGGCATCACACGCGCGGCGGCTGGGCGAGCGCCGAACCGGCCGGACGTGCGTGGTGGCGGGGGAGGAGATCGCCCTCCACCAACTCCTGCTGGCCGGCGTACCGGAAGAACTGCGCCGCTCATTGCGCCGCCGACTGCTGGGCCCCGTGCTGGACTACGACGCCGAACACGGCTCGGACCTCGTCGGCACACTCCGGGTCTTCCTGGACTGCTCCGGCTCCTGGACCACAGCCGCCGGCCGCCTGCACGTCCACGTCAACACCCTGAGATACCGGGTGGGACGGGTCGAACACCTGCTGGGCGTCGACCTGTCCGACTTCACCGAACGCGTGGACCTGTACCTGGCCCTCCAGGCCGGCTGATCGCACCCGAACCGGACCTGGAAAGGGGCCATCCCCGACCCGCCGCCGCGCGGGTCGGGGATGGCTTCTCCCTCACCTCACCTGTTGCCACGGGACGAGCGTCGGACGCTGTCCGGTGGCGAGGAACTCCTCGATCGCGACGGCGAGGTCGGCGACCGGGATCTCGCAGTGGGTGGGGAAGTTGACCCCGGCGTACCGGGGGCGTTGGCGTGGGCCCTCACCGAGGCTGACCCACGAACCGGTGATCACATCGGTGAACAGCATGGCCCCGCGGTCACCGCGCACACCGACCCACACGTGGTGGTCGGGGCATTCCGTGTGCACGAGCGTGGCGTCCTGGGCCACCGTGAGGCGGTCGAGCAGTCGGTGCACGTCCTCGGTTGCGCGCAGTTCGTCCACACCGGACGCGAAGTTGGCCTGGATCATCGTCCTCACTCCCTGCACTTCCGGCCGCTGTTCACGCACTGGACCAGCCGGTTCATGATCTGCTGGCCCATGACGTTGGCGAAGTCGTCGTGGTCGGAGAACGGGTTGTGCTCCTCCTCCGGGAAGGAGTCCACCGCGTACTGGCCGGCGACCTGCACGTCCCGCGGGATGTTGTAGGTCAGGCTGATCCGCAGCTGCGGCACGGCCTTGAAGCCCTTCGGGCACTTGCCGTTCTGGTCCGGCGCGACGATGTGGTCGCGGTGGTTGGCGCTGTCGGTGTTCTTGCCGTCCCAGCAGCTGTTGAAGTCGTGGATGCGCTTGACCTTGCTGCCTTCCGGGCAGATCGGGTATTTGTTGATCAGCACCTTGTCCTCGAACCCGGTGCAGGTCCACGAGTTGCGCGCGTTCTTCGTGCCGTTCGTGGAGACCTTCGCGTCGCCGTAGAGGATCCGCAGGAACTGCGGCATCGCCTCGACCTTGCCGACCGGGCTGCCGCGGAAGGTGAGGTCCACCTGGGGGCGCTGGATCTCGCCCTCGTTGCCGACCAGCTCGTTCTCGTCGCTGGCGCTCTTGCCGTCACCCTTCTCCGGCGCGTCCGCCTCGGCCTGCTTGGCTTCCTCGGCGACCTTGGCGTCCTTGGCGTCGCCGTCCTTCACCGTGCACGGCGCGAGGCGCTGGAGGTTCTGCGGGCGCTGGCCGACGCGGCCCATGGCGATGGCGATCCGGTCGATCGTCGCGGTCCGCTTGTCACGCAGCGGCCCGAGGATGGCGTTGTTGACGAAGTTCGGGTCCTGGACGTTCGCCGAGCTCTTGAGCCGGTTGTTGGCCTCCGAGATCTGGGTCTTGAGCTGTTCGAGGTTGCGGTCGACCTCGGCCTTGGCCTGGCCGGGCACGTTCTTCAGCTGGCGCTTCACGTCCGGGCACTCGACCTCGGCCTCGGCCGGCTGGCCCGGCTGGTCCTCCTCGTTCTCCCGGTCGATCCGAACCACGGGCCAGAAGTAGGTGGACTTGTCACCGTTGCGGCAGGTGGTGTCGGCGGCGGCCAGGCTCTCGTTGGTGGAGTCGGCGTCCGTCGACACGTTGCCCACGTAGTCGTGCAGGTGCTGTGCGCCGTTGCGCACGCCCGGCTGCGCGATGAAGTTGTCCGGGTTGAAGTGGCCGTTCTCGTTGTTGCCGCAGCTCACGGTGAACGTGCCGGTGCTCGCGCCGCGTTGCGGCTGGGGCACTTTGACGTTCGGCTGCTGCTTCGTGATGTCGACGAACTGGGAGATGTCTGCCCCGTCGGCTTGAGCCGCGTCCGGCTCGCCGGCTGTGCTGATCGCGACGGCCAGGCCGATCGTGAGCGCCAACCCGGTCACGCCGGCAGTCAGCTTCGTGCGCCGGGAGAAGCGGTGCCGCCCCTGGTTTCGCGTCATGGATGTGTCACCTCGTCGTAGGTACGCGCATGTCGTGCGTTGAACCCCGACCGCCGGTGGGCGGTGGACACAGTGGCATACGTACCGCTCCCAGTCCGCGACCTGACCGTTACCTTTTCGTTATCGTTGCCCTACCCCTATCTTTGGCGGCGAACGCAGACCGCTACTCCGGCAACCGCCGACCGCTGTCCCGGCGGTCCGCACGACTACGGATTTCCACCCGCTCGGTGCGGCGAGCAATTGGGCTGTTTCTGTGACACTCGAACCACGTTGCGTACACGAGGAGGAGTGCACGTTGGCGGACGGTGTGGAGAACGTGATGTCCGGCACGGCCCACGGCCCAGTCGTGCAGGCGGGCAGCGTCGGGGAGGTGCACTTCCACGCCCCACGCTCGGAACCGGTGATCCCGTACCAACTACCGCCCGCGCCGAAGCTGTTCACCAGCAGGAATCGCGAGTTGGCCGACCTGGACGGCTGGTTGGCGGCGAACGAGGCGCTGGTGGCGGTGATCAGCGGGCCGGGCGGGGTCGGCAAGACCTCGCTCGCGTTGCGTTGGCTGCACGACAGCAGATCCCGGTTCCCGGACGGTCAACTGTACGTCGACCTCGGTGCCGGCGGCCCGGAAGGCCCGATCACCCCGGAAGAAGTGCTGGAGTGGTTCCTGCTCGCCCTCGGTGTCCCAGTCGAGGACATCCCAGTGGGGTTGGCCCGAAGACAGGCCGCGTTCCGCACTCTCACGGCGGACCGCGCGGTGGCCGTGCTGTTGGACGGAGCGGTGTCCGCCGCACAGGTCAGGCCGCTGCTGCCGACGTCGCCCCGCAGCGCGGTTGTGGTCACCAGTCGCTGGCGGTTGAGCGGACTCGCGGTCGACGGCGCCCGGTTCGTGGAGGTCGGCTCGTTCGACGAAAACGCCTCGTTGGAACTGCTCACGCGTGCTCTCGGTTCGCGGGTCACGTCGGAGCCCGCCGCGGCCCAGGAACTGGCCAGGCTCTGCGGCGGGTTGCCGATCGCCCTGTCCGTCGTGGGCGCCCGCCTGTCGACCAGGCCGCGGCGTTCGCTGTCGAAGGAGGTCGGATCCCTGCGCGCGGGACGTCTTACGGCGTTGACGCTCGACGAGGAGGTGTCCGTCGAGGCCGTGTTCGACCTGTCCTACTTGGAGTTGCCGTCGCACCACGCCCGCGTTTACCGGAGGTGCGGCCTCCACCCAGGCGTGTCGTTCGGTGTGGGTGCGGCTGCTGCGGCGGCGGGCGCACCCGAGCCCGAGGTCCGGCCGGTGCTGGAGCAACTGGTGGAGAAGAACCTCCTCACCGAGATCGGCGATGAGCGCTTCCGCTTCCACGACCTGCTCCGACTACACGCCCGCAGCCTCGCGGAGGGCGACCCCGCCGCCGACAGCGATGTCGTGGTGCGCCGCATCGTGGAGTGGTACCTGGACCAGGCGGTGGCGGCCGATCGGACTGCGCTCCCTTCGAGACCGCGGATCGGTCCTCGCTACGGCGAAGTCGACGCCGCGTTCGCCAACCGCGCGGTGGCGTTGGACTGGTTGGAACTCGAGCGCGGCAACCTCGTGGCCGCGGTGCGAGCGGCGGACCACCACGGTTGGGTGGAGTTGGTCTGGCAGCTGTGCGAGGCGATGTGGAGTCTCTTCCTGTACCGGCACCACTACGAGGACTGGGTATACACCCACGAGTTGGCAGTCACCGCCGCGCGCCGGTCCAACGGTCCCGCTGCCGAAGCCCGCATGCGCGTACAACTCGGCTTCGCGTTCATCGGCACCAGCCGGTACGACGAGGCGACGACCCAACTCGCCGAGGCACTTCGGTTGGCGCGGGAGACGGGCGACCTCGGTGGCCAGGCCACCGCCACGCTGCACCTGGGCCGGGTGTTCCGGTCTCGCGGTGACGTCGAAGGCGCGCTGTCCTACTTCCGTGAGGCGCTCACACTCGAAACAGCACTCGGACGCAGTAGGGGTGAAGCGCTCGCACACCGGCGGGTGGGTGAAGCGCTCAACGACCTCGATCACCACGAGGAGGCAGTGGCCGAGTTCGCCGCCGCCGAGGCGATCATGGAAGGGTTGGGATTGGTGCTCGAACTGGCCCGGGTGCGCACGATGCTCGCGGCCCCGCTCCTGGCGTTGGGGCGAATCGACGAGGCGACGCGTTTGCTGCACTTGGCGCTGCCCGTGATGGCCGAGGTTGGGTCTACCGACTACGTAGCCGACGTGCTCCTGACCCTGGCCGACGTGGCGGCCCGCCGAGGTGATCAGGCTCAGGAGCAAGACCACATCAGGGCCGCCGCCGGGGCCTACACCCGTGTCGGTGAGCCGGTACCGGACCGCGTCCGGCAGCGGCTGGTGGAGTAGACCACCACGTCGGCCACTGCAACCCATCGCGTGGTGGCCAACTCGCCGTCCACCACCACGAACCCGTCGCATGGACCGCCCACCACTCGCCACACACCCGGCGCCTCTGTTCGCACGTCACCCCACCACACGGGGCACCCCCACCGGTGACACGGGCACCGCCCGCGCGGGTTCGGGCAGGTCCATGAGGCGGTACATCGTGCGACGGAGGATCGCCCCGGCCTCACCTGGGCACGAGCTGATCGCCTCCGTCATCCCGGACACGACGGCGGCCGAGTCGAGCGCCGGTTCTTCGGGGTCTACCAGCGGCGCTCGCTGGTAGACCAGGTCGGCGGGGCTGCCTTCGCGCAGCAGCCCGTTAGCGAGTGGGACGACGAGCATCGGCTTGCCGAGCGCTGCCGCGTACTGCGTGCATGAGCCGTGGTCCCCGACGACAACGTCCGCCGCGACCAGGGCGGCGCGCCAGCCCTCTTCGGGTGGGATCACCAGCAACCCGTCCGGCAGCCAGGCGCGTACCTGCCTCGCGCCGTGCACGCTCCAGATGTTCGGGTGCAGGACCGCTGCCACCGGGTGACCGGTGTCCCGCAGCCTTCGGTACAGCTCGATGTGCGCGCCGAACGTCGAATGCGGTGTCCACGTCGAGGCGACGACCACCAGCCGCTGATCGGGCGCGACTCCCAGAGCCCGCCGGTAGTGCTCCCGGTACGGCAGGCCCGCAGTCATCCGGTCCAGGCAGATGTCCCCGGCCACCACGGCGAACGGCTCGGCCTCCGGGCAGGAGGCGCGCAACACGTCGAGTTCGCCCATGTGCGACAACACGATCGCCGATGCAACGACCCGCCCGTCCCTGACCAACTGCTCGCGGCTCAGGCCGTGAGCCGGGAGCGCGTACTCGGACCGCGGTCGCAGCCGCGACTTCAGCGCGCCAACCCCATGCGGCAGCACGAGCACCGGCGCGTTCAGCCGGTCCAGCCCGCGGAAGCTCGCCGCGAGCACCAAATCGAACCGGTGCCGGATCGCTTGGTCCCACGGCAGGACGTGGCCGCCCAACCCGCGGGTGAACTCATCCGTGCCGTGCACCGATCCCTCGACGGTGAACAGCACTTGGACCCGGTGGTCCGCTTCGAGCAGCGGCAGCAGGTCCACCAGTCGGGTCCCCGCGACCACGTGCGGGATCACAACGAGCACCACCCGGCACCCCGCCCGCGTCACCCGGTTCCCCGAGCCGAACCCGATCGGTCCGTTCGTCCAGTGATCTCCGATCACGTCGCCCCTCCGGTTTGTCCTGTCGAACCCCGTCGGCACGAGAATCGGCGACCTCCCTGTCGAAGCACTGTGCGATGGTCTTTCAGAACCCTGAACCGCTGTTCACGACCAAGGTGCACGTGCGGTTCCGCAAAGTTGCGGACAGTGCTGTCGACCGTCTGTCAAACACCTGTCAAAACGCAAATAGCAATCCTGCAACGACAATTGCCCGCTGGTCGTGATCTGTACCAGACTTCGACTGGACGTCAGCGAGGGGTGGCGCTGTGACCTGCTTATTTTCGATCTTGGGCCAAACGCGACTGCGCATCGGCTCCCGGCTGGACCAAAGCTGGGCCGCACCGAAGCCACGAGGGATGCTCGGCGCTTTGTTGACCAACCCTGGGAGCTGGTTCAGCACCTCCGAGCTGGTCGAGTGGATGTGGGCGGAAGACGACAAGCTGCCCCGGAACATGGCGCAGACGTTCTACAGCTACGCCGGTCGGATTAGGCAGGCGTTGCTCGCCATGAACGCTGGAGTGGAATTAGAGAACCGAAAAGGTCGCTACCGGTTGACCGCAGCTCGGGCGAACATCGACTACTTCATGTCTGCCCAACTGCTCGATCAGGCGCGCGATGTCCGGGAACCACGTAACGCGGTGCGGATGATCCGCCGGGCGGTGGAGCACTGGGCCGACGACATTCCGCTCGCCGACCTCCCCAGCGAACCAGCGCACTCGTGGCGTCGACTGGCGCGCGAGAACGTCTGGCTTCCGTTGCAGAACGTGCTGTGCGTGAACCTGTTGGCGGACAACGACTTTCGCGGCGTGATCGCCCACATCGACGGACTGCCCGCGGTCGACTCGACGTACCTCGCGCTGGTGATGCGCCGGCTGGAGGCGATGCACGGCCTGCACCTGCGCAGCGAGATGGACGCCTACTACCACACCATGCGCCGTCGGCTTCAGGATGAGTTCGAGGACTCGGCGGCGGCGACGCTCAAGACGTTCTACGAGGGCTTGGCCGAACCCGCTCGGGTGGAACTGCGTGGACCGAGTCGGGTGGTCGGGGCCCCACGACGACTGCCCCACGACGTCGAGGACTTCGTGGGGCGTGACGCCTTGCTGGCCAAGATCGACGCGGTGACGGGGTGCTCGGTGGGCACGCCCCGTCCTGGTGTGGTCCTGCTCGACGGCGTGGCCGGAGTCGGGAAAACCGCCCTCGTGTCGCACTGGGCGCACCAGGTGGCCGACTTGTTCCCCGACGGTGTGCTGCACTGCGATCTCAAAGGGTTCGCACCGGACAAGGCGTTGGACGCGAGTGTCGTGGTCGACCGCTTCCTTGAAGCGTTCGGAGTCGACGTCGACCACCTCGCCACCGCCGACCGGCGGGCACGGCTGTTGGAGTCCACGTTGCAGGACCGCCGGGTGCTGGTCGTGCTGGACAACGTTCGTAGGCTTCCCCAGGTAGCCCCGCTGCTCCCGTTGTTGCGCGACTGCACCGTCCTCGTCACCAGTCGCAATCGATTGCCCGGCCTGGGACCTCGCGCCTTTCCCGTGACGCCGTTGGGTGCGTCCGACGCTACCCGGATGCTCGAAGCCCGGATCGGCGACCGGGCCGTCCGCGACCGCTGCGCGATCGCGGACCTGGTCGCCCTGTGCGGCGGCTTGCCGTTGGCGATAGAGATCGTCGCCCACCGGATCGCGGCAAGCCCTGGTGCGGAACTCATCGAGTTCGTCTCACAGCTGCGAGACGAGCGCCGGCTGTTGGACCTCGGCAACCACGGTGACAGCGGGGACATCAGTTTGAAGACGGTGTTCTCCTGGTCATACCGCGCCCAGGGCGCTCAGGACCGCAGGGCGTTCCGGCTGCTCGGCCTCCACCCCGGGCCGGACTTCAGCATCGACGCGGCGACCGCGATCCTCGGCACCACCAGGTCGGCCGCGCTGGACTGCCTCGAACTACTGGCCTCGGCGCACCTCCTCGAACAGCCCGGTTCCCTCCGTCGCTACCGATTCCACGATCTGCTGCGCGACTACGCCGAGGAGTGCGCGCGAGCGGACGAACCGGAGGAGCAACGCGATCTCGCCGAGCGCCGACTCGTCGACTTCTTCCTGCACACCGCCAAAGAGGCGGACTCGGTGGCGTTCCCATTCCGGAAAGGCGTCGAGGTGAGCGACCCGGTGGCAGGCGTGCTGCCACTCGACTTCGCCCACGACCGGGCGGCGCAGGACTGGTTCATCGAGGAGCGGGCCAACCTCTGTGCCGTCATCGACCTAGCCGCCCGCAGGGGCTTGCACTCCCGCGTCTCACAGATGGCTCACGTGGCCAGCGACATGTTCCGCAGGTGCGGTTACTACGAGGAGTCCCGCTCGATCCTCACCCTCGCGGTCGGCTCCGCACAACTGGAAGGCGACGCCGACGCCGAAGGCGCTGCTTACAACGATCTCGGCCTGGTGTACTTCCAGCAGTCGGCGTTCTTCGAAGCCCGCAAGCACTTCCACCGCGCGAACATGATCGCCCAGTGGATGGGCAGCCAACGCGGCATGGCGGCCTCGTTGCACCTACTGGCTCGGCTCGACATCGCCGAGGGCAGGATCGATGACGGTGTGCTTCGCTACCAGGAGGTCCTGCGCACCGCCCATGAGGCGAGCGATCGCGAGACGGAAGCGGGCACCCTGCACCGGTTGGGTGTGCTGGCGATGACGCAGAACAACCGCGTGGAAGCCGCGAAGTTGCTCCACCGGGCCCTGGACTTGCGGGAACAGCTCGACAACCTGGCTGGTCAGGCCGACACACTGGGCGAACTGGCCGAGCTGCACCGAAGGCAAGGCGAGCTGCGCACCGCGGAGGACTACGTCAGTCGGGCGATCCGTCTGCACATGCACACGAGGGACCAGGCGGTGGCTGCCCGGGCCTGCCTGGTGTTGGCGATAGTCCGACGGGATCGCGGGGACTTGGACGGAGCGACCCACTGCGCGCGTCGCTCCGTCCAGCTCTACGACCGCGTCGGAAATTCCAAGTTCAAGGCCGAGGTCCTGGTGCTGCTCGGTGAACTGAGGTGGGCGGCGAAAGCTCATGCGGCGGCCATGGAGGGCTGGGAGCAGGCGTTGAAGATCTTCACGGACGCCGGTGACCCCCGTGCCGTCACGTTGGCGGCGAAACTCGACCCGTTCGAAGGCGAACGCACCGTGCCCACCGCCAGGAATCCGCGGTGGTTGGACGAGCGTTCCGCAGCGGAACGCGAGACCTGGCAGTTGTGACGCGCACCGAGGGCGCAAATCCGAAGACGGACGTCCGGTTAGCGTCATGCGGAACCGCATTTTTACGGGTTCCCACATATCGTTTGCGTAGGCCGCTGAGCTGGTTCGGGTGACAAGCCGGTTACCGGAGTGGGTCATGTCCAGTCGGTCCCGTTACAGCAAGTGATCACCCGGATGGGCCAGTTTGGGGCATTCAGAGGTCCTTGCCGGACGCGACATCTGCGACTTGATCACGAGAGTTGATCCCACCTGGACGAGGATCACTCGATCGTGTGTAGTTGCCGGTAGTCTTCGGCTGTTCGGGCGACCTGGGGAATTCCACCCCCCATGGGTAGCTGTCGAGGTGCTCTGCAAGGATTTCCACACCCTCCGGTCGGGGCCGGAGGTCCAATCAGAGGACCGAGCGCAAAGGAAACCCCGAGTGAAGCGCGTTCTAGTGGTACTCACCCTTATGGGTGTCGCGGCGAGCCCGATCGGGACCGACTATTGGTCGATCAACAGCGTCGCGACCGATCGCAGGTCGATCGACAGCGTCGGGACCGACTACTGGTCGATCAACCGCGCTGACGAGATCCCGGTGGTCCGCAGCGTCTGACGCCGTGCTCCGGCCCCAGGGCCTCCCTTCGTAAGGGAAGTCCTGGGGCCGCCGGCGGAGTCGACGTGATGAGCCCGGCGACCCTGTCGGTTTGCTGTAGATCCCCTCGGCCTGCTGTGGATCTCTTTCCGCGCGCCGAGGGCTGCGGAACACTCCGGATCGCTCGCTCACAAGCGAAGAAGGAGTGATCATGTCTCGCACACTCGGTGCGTTGGCTGCCTTGGTACTGGGGGTCTCCCTGGTCACCGCGGCGCCTGCCACCGCTGCGCAAGCACACGCTTTCCCGACCGACTTCCCGCTGCCCGACGGCTTCATGCCGGAGGGCATCGCGATCGGGGCGGTGCCGACCGCGTACTTCGGCTCGCGTGCCGACGGGGACCTGTTCCGGGTCGATCTCCGCACCGGGGTCGGTGAGGTGTTCAGCCAGGGACCGGGGACGCCTTCGGTCGGGTTGAAGGTCGACTGGCGCCAGAGGCTGTTCGTCTCCGGTGGCGCGGGTGGTGACGGGAGAGTGGTCGACGCGCGGACGGGAGAGATCCTCAAGTCCTACAAGTTCGCGAGTGACACGAGCACCTTCGTCAACGACGTCGTGGTCACCGACGACGCCGCGTACTTCACCGACTCGCGCAAGGCCGTGCTGTACAAGGTCGCGTTCGGTCGGCACGGTCGGTTGCCGGAGTCCTTCACCGCGCTTCCAATTTCAGGTGATTTCGTCTTGACGCCCGGCGTGAACAACGCTAACGGCATCGCGGAGACCCCGGACGGCAAAGCGCTGTTGATCGTCCAGAGCAACACCGGTCAGCTGCACCGGGTGGACGTCCAATCGGGCGAAACGGCCGTAGTGGACCTCCAGGGCGAGGTGCTCACGAACGGTGACGGGCTGCTGGTCGAGGGCCGCACCCTCTACGTCGTGCAGAACCGGCTGAACACGGTCGCGGTGTTCTCCCTGGCCAAGGACGGGACCAGTGGAAAGCTCGTGACCAAGATCACTGACTCGCGGTTCGACGTGCCGACGACGGTCGCCTCGTTCGGTCACCGGCTGTACCTGCCCAACGCGCGCTTCACCACGCCGCCCACGCCTGCAACGACGTACAACGCTGTTTCCGTTCCCAAGGTGTGAAAATCAGGGGGCCGGTGCGGAGAAGTTCACATCGGCCCCCTGTTCGTAACCTCACCCGACTGGGTAACCTGATCGTCGCGTCGCGCGAGTGATCGCTGCCTCTTCGTAATAATGATCTTCCGGTGTTATCGTCCTGTAGCTGATCGGGTGAAGAAGAGGCAGTGCTCCTAGTGCTGCGCTGACCAGGCAACAGACGAGGCTGCGGAGCGCTGTGAAGCAGAAGAGCACCACGGAGACGAACTACAAGACGATCCGTTCGCGGCTCACCGGTGTCGTCGTCGTCCCCAGCATCGTCCTGCTCATCATGTGGGCGCTGTTCTCCTCGTACACCCTGTTCGACGGCTTCTACCTCCGCGCCGTCGCGGTCGGCGTCAAGGACGCCTCCATCCCGGCCGTGCAGACCTTCGCCGCCCTCCAGAAGGAACGCGAGCTGAGCATGACCGTGCTGAGCCAGCCCGACCGCGGCACCGGCGACCTGGAAGTCCAGCAGCAGAAGACCGACACCGCGGTGACGGAGATGCGCACGGCGTTCGACGAGCTCGCCGCCTCGGCGCCGCAGGAGATCGTCGACCGGATCAACGCGATCAACGTGCTGCTGGACCAACTGCCGCAGCGCCGCGCCGCCCTCGAAGCGGGACGCGCGTCCAAGGCCGAGATTTACACGTACTACAACAGCCTCCTTGACGGTGGTAGCGCGCTGTTCAGCGTGCAAGCCCGCGTGGTCCCCGACCACGAGTCGATGGAAGGCGCCATCACCGCGGTCGAGTACTTCAAGGCCGCAGACTGGATGTCCCGCGCCACGTCACTCGCCTCCAGTGCGCTCGCCGCCGGCCAGTTCACGTCCGAGGAGCACATCGAGTTCGCCCACCTCGTCGGCGCCTACCACGCCTCCTACGAGTCGAACGCCCCCTACGCCCGGCCGGAAGCGCGCGAGCGCTACCAGTTCATGATCGAGGAAGACCGGTGGAAGCGGCTGGTCGAGTTCGAGGGCAGACTGATCCAGAACGGCCCGAAGCCGTCGAACGCCGGGTCGCTGCAGGAGTGGCAGGGCGTCAGCGCCCCGATCAGCGACGAGCTCACGGCGCTGGTGAGCGAGCAGGCCTCCAGCGCGGTGAGCGTGACGATGGCCCGCGGCGAGAGCAAGTTCCGCACCGTGCTGATCGGCAGCCTGGTCGCGCTGCTCGCCGTGATCATCGGCATCCTGATCGCGATCCGCACGTCCAACCGCCTGGTCAACCGCGCCCTGATCACCCGCCTCACGGCGTTGAAGAAGGACTCGCTGGCCCTGGCCCACGAACGGCTGCCCGACATCGTCGACCGGCTCCGCGAGGGCAAGCACGTGGACGTCGAGGTCGAGGTGCCGCCGCTGGACTACGGCAGCGACGAGATCGGCCAGGTGGCCGACGCGTTCAACGCCGCCCAGTACACCGCCGTCGCCGCGGCCGTGAAGGAGAGCCAGGCCCGTGAAGGCGTGAACCGGGTCTTCCTCGACATCGCGCACCGCAATCAGGGCCTCGTGCACCGCCAGCTGAAAATCCTGGACAAGCTGGAGCGCGAGGAGGAGAACCCCGAACAGCTCGACGCGCTGTTCCAGCTCGACCACCTCGCCACCCGCGCCCGCCGCAACGCGGAGAACCTGATCATCCTCGCGGGCGAGCAGCCGGGCAGGCAGTGGCGCAAGCCCGTGCGCCTGCTCGACGTGCTGCGCGCCGCGGTCGCCGAGACCGAGCAGTACGTCAGGGTCAAGGTGAACCCGGTGCCCGACACCGCGCTGGTGGGCGCGGCCGTCGCGGACACCATCCACCTGGTCGCCGAACTCGTGGACAACGCCACCGCGTTCTCCTCGCCGCGCTCCCAGGTGCAGGTGCACGCCAGCGAAGTACCCCAGGGCATCGTGGTCGAGATCGAGGACCACGGCCTGGGCATCAACCCGGAGGACCGCGAGCAGCACAACGCGATGCTGGCCGACCCGCCGGAGTTCGACGCGATGCGCCTTCGTGGCGAGTCCCGGCTGGGCCTGTTCGTCGTGGCCCGGCTGGCCGCCCGCCGCGGCATCCACGTCGAGCTGCGCGAGTCGCCCTACGGCGGCACGTTGGCGCTCGTGCTCATCCCGTCCGCGATCGTCGCGGGCCCCACCACGGCGACCGAGCCGGCGGAGACTCGGCAGCTTCCGCGCCGCACCTTCCACGACATCCCGGAGCAGGGCGACGACTCAGTGCGAGACGCCAGGTTTCCCGACAGTTCCCGAGACCTGGAAGGGTTCTGGGCCCAGGCTGAGGCCGCGGTCAACGAGGATCCCCTTCCAGAGGTCGAACGACTGAGCGGCGGGCTGGACCTGTCGCAGCGCAGCGGCGAGCTGGACCTGCCGCAGCGGAGGCGGGCCACATCCGAGTGGCCCGCGGACGAACCGGAGGGCGCCGTTGCCTCCGGTGAACGTCCCGAACTGCCACGACGGCGCCGGCAGCAGAACCTGGCGCCGCAGTTGGTGCGCAACGATTTCCACCCTTCGCCCGAACCGCTCGCCGAGGTCGATCCGGAGAAATCCGCCGAGAGGGTCCGCAAGGGCCTGTCGGCGTTCCAACGGGGCACGAGTGATGCCCGTCGAACACCTGGTGACGACCTCGAATCCTGACCAGCAGCAGTGGCCGGACGACTGGAAACCGGAAAGGCAACCCGATGAACGACATGGCCAGCCAGCACAATGAACTGAACTGGTTGTTGGAGGACCTGGTCAGCCGGGTGGTCGGAGCCCGGCACGCAGTGGTGCTCTCGGCCGACGGTCTGCTGCTGGGCCGTTCGCCAGGGCTTTCCAAGGACGACTCGGATCACTTGTCGGCGATGGCGTCGGCGTTCCAGAGCCTGGCCCGCGGCACCGGGCGGCACTTCGGTGGCGGCGCGGTGCGGCAGACCATCGTCGAGATGGAACACGCCTACCTCTTCGTCACCGCGGCCGGCCACGGCGCCTGCCTGGCCGTGCTGGGCGAAGAGGACTCCGACATGGGCATGATCGCCTACGAGATGAACATGCTCGTCAAGCGAGTCGGCACGTACCTGTCCTCGGCGCCGCGTGGCAACGCCACGGCGAGCCTGCCCGCCGCCCGAAGGTCCTCCTGATGGCCGGCCGCGAGGACTGGTGGTACGACGAGGCCGCGGGCCCGTTGGTCCGCCCGTATGCGATGGTGCGCGGCCGGACCCGGCCGTTACGGCCGGAGCTGCACCTGGTGACTCAGGTGCGCGCGATGCCCTCGCCGTCGGACCCGGACGCGTTGGCGGTCGAGCACATGGAGATCATGGAGCTGTGCCGGCGGCCGCTGTCCGTGGCAGAGGTCGCCGCGTACCTCGACGTGCCGCTGGTCGTCGTCAAGGTGCTGTTGAGCGACCTCATCCAACGCGGTGACGTCGTGATCCGAGACCCCTCCCGAGTCCCGCAAGTGCCGGACCGGAACCTGCTTCAGGCTGTGCTGGATGGTGTCCGTGGAATCTGAGCGGCCGGGTGGGGAACTCCTCGTCCCCACCCCAGTGAAGATCGTCATCGCCGGTGGCTTCGGCACCGGCAAGACGACGATGGTCAACTCGGTCAGCGAGATACCGCCGCTGCACACCGAGGAGCTGCTCACCGAGGCCGGTGTCGGCGTCGATGACGTGCTGGGGTTGGAGAGCAAGGAGACCACCACGGTCGCCCTGGACTTCGGCCGCATCACCATCAGCCCCGAGGTGGTGCTGTACCTGTTCGGCACGCCGGGCCAGAACCGGTTCTGGTTCATGTGGGACGAGCTGGCGTTCGGCGCGATCGGCGCGGTGATCCTGGTGGACACGCGGAGGCTGGACAGCAGCTTCCCGTCGATCGACTTCTTCGAGCGGCGCGGCATCCCGTTCATCATCGCGGTGAACTGCTTCGAAGGCGCGCACAACTACGAGGTGGAAGAGGTGCGGCGAGCCCTGGACGTCGACACCGCCATCCCGCTCGTGCTGTGCGACGCGCGGGACCGGGAGTCGGCCAAGACCGTGCTGGTGAGCCTGATCCAGCACACGATGGACCGACTCGACGCCATGGCCTAGTTCTCGGTCGTCGCTTCGCAGGGGTCCCCGCCGGGGGTCCCCTGTCTCAATCCTGCCGGCGGGGACCGACAACTGTGGCGCAGCGGGCCCGGCCTGTGGACAACTCCACGTGAGTGCTCAATCGCCGCGGTGGCTTACCTGATCGGGTAACGGGCTCGTGGTCTCCCCGGGGAGACCACGAGCCCGCCCGACTACACCACCGGTTCGAGCCGGCAGTTGAAGTGCCGCAACAGCTTCGGCGCGTGCGTCAACCGGTACCCGGGCACCCGTTCCGGGTCCTTCGCGATCTCCGCCAACGTCTCGCCGACGTACTCCAGGTGGCTCTGCGTGTAGACCCGCCGCGGGATGGCGAGGCGGACCAGTTCGTACGGCGCGGGCTTGAGCAGCTCACCGGTGTCGTCCATCTCGCCCAGGTACAGCGAGCCCAATTCGGCACACCGGATGCCACCCGCCAGGTACAGCTCGGTGGCCAGGGCGAACCCCGGGAACCGACTCGGCGGCAGGTGCGGCAGCAGCCGACCGGCGTTGAGGTACACCGCGTGCACCCCGGTCGGCCGCACGCTGTCCACGCCCGCGGTCCGCGCCAGGTCCGCGACGTAGGCGGTGGCGTCGGCCCGGGCCCGCAGGTACTCCGGGTCGGTCACCTCCAGCAGACCCTGTGCCAGCATCTCCAGGTCGCGACCGGCCAGACCGCCGTAGGTCCGGAAGCCCTCGGTCGCGATCAGCAGCAGCTCGCACTTGGCGCCCAGCTCCGGGTCGCGGACCCCGAGCAACCCTCCCATGTGGACGATGGCGTCCTTCTTCAGGCTCGCCACGCACCCGTCGGCCAGCCGGAACGCCTCCTCCGCGACCTGACGCGGGGTGTGGTTCTCGTAGCCGGGCTCCCGTTGCGTGACCAACCACGCGTTCTCCGCGAAGCGCGCCGCGTCGAGGAAGAACGGCACACCGTGGCGGCGGGCGATCTCGCCCGCCGCCTTGATGTTGGCCATCGACACGGGCTGCCCGCCGCCACCGTTGTTGGTGATGGTGATCAGCACGATGGCGACGTCCTGCGGCCCGGACAGGACGGCGTCCAACGCGTCCAGGTCGATGTCGCCCTTGAACGGCGCGTCGCTGTCGAGGTCCTTGGCGGCCTGGCAGGGCAGGTCCACCGCCTGGCCGCCAAGGATCTCGACGTTCGCGCGCGTGGTGTCGAAGTGCGTGTTGCTGACGCTGACCTGACCCGGCTTGAGCAGGGCGGTGAACAGGATCCGTTCGGCCGCACGTCCCTGGTGGACGGGGAACGCGTGCGGGTAGCCGGTCAGGCCGTGCACCACGTCGCGGAACCGGTAGTAGGAGCGCGCACCCGCATAGGTCTCGTCACCGCGTAGCCCGGCCGCCTGCTGCTCGGCGGACAGGGCGCCGGTGCCCGAGTCGCTGAGCAGGTCGATCGTCACATCGGTAGCGGCGAGGTTGAACGGGTTGTACCCGGCGGCGGCCAGCGCCCGCTCGCGGTGCGGGCGCGTGGTGATCGGGATGGGCTCCACGACCTTGATGCGGTACGGCTCCATCGTGGGCATGGTGGACTCCTAGACAGCCAGGCTGATGATCGAACGCGGCGAGGTCACGTCGTAGGCCTCGGACGAGAGGTAGACGGTGACACCGGGACGGGGCCTGCCCATGCGCAGTGACACGTGGGCGATCAGGCCGACGCCCTCGTCCAGTGGACGGCGGGCGATGGTGCGCAGCGCGTTGTCGAACTGGGTGGGGTCCAGGTCGTACTTCGCCATCACCGCGAGGACCCGTCGCCGGGCCTCTTCGTCGTCGCCCACGTAGTCCCGGATCGGCAGGTACAGGGAATAACCGCTCGGTCCGTCCGCGTCGCCCTCCAGGAACGTGTAGCTGGAAATCAGCGGACGCTTGTCGAACGTTCCGGTGCCGCCGGCGAGTCGGCAGAAATCGGGCACGCCGTCCACATCGACGCCTTGCGCGGCGTTCGCCGCGCGCGTGATGTCGGTTACATTCACCGCGTGGTGCGAGATGTAGGTCTTCACCCGGGCACGCTGTTGTTCGACGAGGTCGAGGGCGAAGAAGGAATATTTGTCAAGTCCCGGCCTGGTGACCGCGTGGTCGCGCAGCACCGGGAAACCGGAGGCGAAACCGGTCCGCTCCAACGCCTCGCGCACCAAACCCTCGGCGGCGGCCTCGCCGCGCACTTCCGGGTTCAAGTAGACCTTCACCGCCGGTGCCTGGGCGGCGCGGAACACCAACGAGTACCAGAAAGTGAAATCCCGTTCCGGTTGTTCCGGTAGGAACAGGTTCCGCACCGCGTCGAAACGGCGGGTGTCCAGGTTCCCGTGTTGCCTCATCCGGTCCAGCGCGGCGAGCGCTGCCGAGGTGTTGGCGGAGCGGGAAGGCCTGGTCGCGGTGGGTTCGACGATCAGGCGTACGACTGGTGGCTCGTCCGCCGCGAACGCCGTCGAGAACTCGACCGGAGTGTGGTCGTCGGCGACGTCGGAGGGCCAGGCCGGGCTGGTGGAAAGGGGGTGCAAACCACCGGGGCCGAGCGCGTCCGCGAGCAGTCCGACGGATTGGGCGGTGTTTTCCGTGATGCCCACAGAATGCAGCAGGGCGCTGAGCTGGCGGCCCGTAAAATCGCGTACTGAAACGTTTTGAGGGTCCAAGGCAGGGTTCTCCTCGTGGGGGGCGAGTCGAAAGTTACGCTAGATGATGCAATCTTGTCCACCAGGCGGCCGTAGCGTGACCTAGGGCACTCTAAAGGCAGGTCGCGGGTCTTGTCGATCACCGAAGGCGTTGGCGGGGACGGTAATCAAGACTGCTCCGAACGGCCTATTGACTAGACCTCCGTCAGTCTTTCGCAGCAATGCGGCACTGTTGTTCGATGACGGATCGTGGCGTTTTGTCGCCGGGCCTGCCCAAAGCTTGGCGGTATGTTCGCCGGCTAATTAACTTCCCGCCATTCGAGACATCTCTGTTAATTGTTCGCCGACTTCTCGGCGTGACTCGCGCGCGCGTTGTGTGGTAGGTGCCCCGGGCATGCGAACGGGGCCGCCGATCACCAGGATCGACGGCCCCGCTCGTGTGTCCCTTCAGGACTCCCGGCGCTCCCGGGACGGCCGGGTCAGGACGCGTAGTTGTGGAACCCGCGTCCGCTCTTCTTGCCCAGCAGCCCCGCGTCCACCATGCGCATCAGCAACGGCGGCGGCGAGTACAGCGGCTCCTTGAACTCCTCGTACATCGACTCGGCGATCGCCTTGGTGGTGTCCAGGCCGATCAGGTCGGTCAGGCGCAGCGGACCCATCGGGTGCGCGCAGCCGAGCACCATGCCGTTGTCGATGTCCTCCGCGCTCGCGAACCCGGACTCCAGCATCCGGATCGACGACAGCAGGTACGGGATCAGCAGGGCGTTGACCACGAACCCGGCCCGGTCCTGCGAGCGGATGACCTCCTTGTGCAGCACCCCGGTCACGAACGCCTCGGCCTTGGCCTTGGTCTTGTCCCCGGTCAGCAGCGACGGCACCAGCTCCACCAGCTTCAACACCGGCACCGGGTTGAAGAAGTGCACGCCGATGACCTGCTCGGGACGGCTGGTGGCCATGCCCAGCTTCATGATCGGGATCGAGGAGGTGTTGGACGCGAAGACCGCGTCGGGATCGATGACGACCTTGTCCAGCGCCGTGAAGACTTCGGTCTTCACCTGCTCGTTCTCCGCGACGGCTTCCACGACCAGGTTCCGGTCGGCGAAGTCGGCGAGGTCGGTGGTGAACCGGATGCGCTCCAGTGCGGCGTCCCGGTCCTCGGCGGACAGCTTGCCGCTGCGCACGCCCCGGCCGAGCGACGAGGCGATCCGTCCCCGCGCCGCCTCCGTGGCGTCCGGGCTGACCTCGGCCACCAGCACGTCCAGCCCGGCCCGCGCGCAGACCTCGGCGATGCCGGAGCCCATCAGGCCCGAGCCCACCACTCCAACACGTTGAATGTCACTCACGCCCCGATCCTGCCAGGGCGGTCGCCGACCGGCACATTCCCGCCCGGTGATCTCGGGGCGGCGGGTGCTGTGGTTTTCCACAGTTGATCAGGTGGCGCTCCTCATGGTCGGCGCTCGTGGCGCTGCCTAGCGTTGCCGGCGTGATGATCAAAACTGCGATTGCCGGCACTGTGCTGGCTCTGGCCAGCGCTTTTCCCGCACTGGACGGGTGGGTGGCGCAAGGCTGGGCGTCAGGTGCGCTGCTGACCGTCGAGGACTCCACCGGCACGCGCGCGGACGCCGCCGGCGAGGCGCGGGTCGGCGGGTACTTCCGGATCGGTAGCGCCACCAAGACCTTCGTCGCCACCGTCGTCATGCAACTCGTCGACGAGGGACGGGTTGGGCTGGACGACCCCGTGGACCGGTACGTGGCCGGTGTGCCGAACGGCGACCGGATGACCGTGCGCCAGGTCCTCAACCACACCAGTGGGCTCTACGACTACGCGCACGAGACGGGCTACTCGACCAACCGGTGGCGCGGCGCGGACCGGTTCCGGACCTACCGGCCGCAGGAGCTGCTGGACGTGGCGTTCGCGCACGCGCCGTACTTCAAGCCGTGGGAGGAGGGGTGGCACTACTCGAACACCAACTACATCGTCGCCGGGATGCTGATCGAGCGCGTGACCGGGCGGATGTACGGCGACGAGGTGCGCTCACGCATCCTGCGCCCACTCGGGCTGACGCACACCATCGTGCCGGGCCAGTGGGCCGGCCTGCCGTACCCGCACGCCCGCGGCTACACCGAGGTCGACGGACGACTGGTCGACGCGACCCTGATGAACCCTTCACTGGACTGGGCCGCCGGCGAGATGATCTCCACCGCCGACGACCTCAACCGGTTCTTCGACGCCCTGCTCGGCGGCCGGCTGACCAGCCAGGCCTCCCTCGCCGCCATGCGGCAAACCAGGGAGGACACCGGCACGATCTTCGCCTACGGCCTCGGTTTGCAGCGCTTCGACCTGCCGTGCGGCCGTTCGGTGTGGGGACACGGCGGCGAACTGATCGGCTACCTCACCTACGCCACCCGCGCCGACGGCGGCCGCCTGGCCACGCTGTCCTACAACCCGTTGCCGCCCAAGGTGCCCGCCGACGCCGTCATCGGGCTGTTCACCTCGGTCTACTGCTGAGTCGGCAGGACGGTCCATCCGGGGAGTCTGCACCTCCGGAGGGACCATGGACGCCAAGCTGCGGGGATGGACGACGCGTTGCCGTTGTTGGCCAAGTACGGACAGGACACCAGGGCGCTGGTCCAGCGGGAACTCGCGGCAGCGTGGAGCAGTTGTACCTGCTCGGCGGGTGCGATGTGCAGGAACTGGCTGGCCTGAGCAGTGGTTGGGCATTGCGGGAGGTGGGGCTGAGCAGGGTCCGGCGGCTCAATGACCTGCTCCCGCTGTCCTTCCTGGCCGGTCCTCGGAAGCTGAACATCACAAACTGCGAGCACTTGTCGAACATCGATTCGGTCGGGCGCTGGGCCGATTCGCTGGAGTACCTGAGCGTGTGGAACTGCGGCACGGTGGACATCGGCCCGGTCGCCGCACTGGGCCGGCTCGTGGAACTCGTTCTGGGGCACACGACGGTGTTCGACCTGCGGCCGTTGGCCGGGTTGCCGCTGTTGGAACGGCTGACGATCAGCTCCGCGCGGGACGCCCGGACGCTCGCACCGATCGCCGGTCTGCCCAGCCTGAGGGAGATCTCGTTCACCGAGGGCAGTCCGGTGAACCTGGCGGCCTTCGCGGGCAGGCGCGGCCTGCGCGTGGCGGTCGAAGGCCGACTGACCAAGGTCATCGGTGCTGAGCTGCTCGGCGAAGGGAGTGTCGTAGTAACTGCAACTACGGATCGCTAGCCGGTGGCGCCGAAGTCCTGGGTCCAGTAAGGCTTGTTGTTCCGGTCCACGGCGTACGCCACACCGAGGTCGCGCAGCTCGCAGTTGACGATGTTGGTCCGGTGGCTTGAGCTGTTCATCCAGGCCCGCACGACTTCTGCCGCGGACGTCTGGCCGGCGGCGATGTTCTCCGCCATCATCCGGTAGTGGTAACCCGCTTCGGTGAGGCGTTGGGCGGGTGTGCTGCCGTCCACGCCGGTGTGGCTGAAGTTGCCGCTGCGTGCCATCTCGTCGTTGTGCCGCTTGGCCGCTGACGCGAGTCGGGGGTTGGGCGCGAGTGCCGGGCAGCCCACGGCCGTGCGCTCCCCGTTCGTCAGCGTCAGGACCTGGTCTACGTAGGTCGGTGCGGCGATGGCGGGGGTGGTCGTGACGATCAGCGCCGCGATGGCCGCGCCGGCCGTGAACGTCCTGGGTGTCATGACTTCTGCTCCTCCTGTTCGTCGGCGCCCCAGTCGGCAAAGGGGTTCCCACTCCCAGGAGAACTTGCGTTCCACGCTAGGTGGAACCGCGGTCACGTCGGGTGGCGGCGAGGGTTGCCACCCGACGTGACCGGGTCAGTCCTTCAACTCCTCCTCCGCTTGCGCGATGGCGGCGAACTCCTCTTCGGGCGCGGAGGCCACCAGGTGGTGTCGGCTGTAGAACCAGAAGTACGCCAACGCCACCACGACGATGCCCGCGGTGATCCCGGCGGCCAGTTCGTCCACGAAGAACGTCGCCACGACCGCCGCCACCGCGAGCACCAGCGCCACACCCGTGGTGACGACGCCGCCGGGCGTCCGGTACGGACGCTCCAACCCCGGCTCACGAACGCGCAGCACGATGTGCGACACCATCATCAGCACGTACGACAGCGCCGCGCCGAACACCGCGATGTTGATCAGCGTCGCGCCGCTCTTCATGACCGCCGCGAGGACGAACCCGATGGTGCCGGGCACGATCAGCGCCAGGTACGGCGTCTTGCGCTTGCCGGTCTTCGACAACCAGCGCGGCAAGTACCCCGCGCGCGACAGCGCGAACAGCTGCCGCGAGTACGCGTAGATGATCGAGAAGAACGACGCGACGAGCCCGGCGAGGCCCACGTAGTTCACGATCTGCGCGAGCACGTTGTCGCCGCCGTAGGCCGCGCGCACCGCCTCGGGCAGCGGGTTGCCGGACGACATCAACGCCTGCGAGCCCGCACCGCCCGGCGCGAGCACGAGGATCAGCGCCGCGAACACCAGCAGCGCCACCATCGCGCCGATGATGCCGCGTGGCATGTCCTTCTTCGGGTCGCGCGCCTCCTCGGCGGCGAGCGGCACGCCCTCGACGGCGAGGAAGAACCAGATCGCGTACACCAGCGCCCCGATGGCACCGGTGAACCCGAACGGCAGGAAGCTGCCGTCCCCGATGTCGAAGAGCTTGGCCGAGTCGAACTTCGGGATCATGCCGACGATGAACGCGATCAGCGCGACGACCGCGACACCCGTGATGACGAACATCAGCCGCAGGGCCTCGCCCACGCCGTACAGGTGCACGCCGACGAAGATCAGGTAGCAGGCCAGGTACACCGGCCACGAGCTGGTGAGCCCGAACAGCCCGAGCGCCTGGACGTAGTCGCCGATGAACACCGCGATGGCCGCCGGCGCCATGGCGTACTCGATGAGGATCGCGATACCGGTGGCGAAACCGCCCAACGGTCCCAGCGCCCGCCGCGCGAAGCCGTACCCGGCTCCGGCCACGGGCAGTGCGGCGGCGAGTTCCGCCAGGCCGAACACCATGCACGTGTACATGGCGCCCATCAGGATGGTCGCGACCAGCAACCCGCCCCAGCCGCCCTGGGCGAGCCCGAAGTTCCACCCGGCGAAATCGCCGGAGATGACGTAGGAGACCCCCAGGCCCGCCAGCAGCACCCAGCCCGCGGCGCCGCGCTTGAGCTGCCGGTGCTCCAGGTACTCGCTGCCCACCTTCTCGTACTCGACGTGTTTGGCCATCTGCGCTCCCTAATGGGTCAGTCGCGCTCCTTTGGAGGGGAGAGTGGCCCGCTTCCCCCGGTGGTGTCAACGGTTGTCCAGCGGAAAGTCACGCGAAGGGTCGAACTCGTGTCCAACGGCCCCACCTCCCGGGCGCCGGTTTCCCGCCGAGGGTGGCGCGGTACACCCGATGGTGTCAGGATGAGCCGTCCAATGGCTCGCTGACATACCTTTGGAGGTACTGCGGATGCTCGCCGTGGAGGAGTTGCGCGTGCTCGTGGACGCCGGGGAGATCGACACGGTGCTGATCGCCGTCGTCGACATGCAGGGCCGCCTCCAGGGCAAGCGCTGCGGCGCGCGCTACTTCGTGGACGAGGTCCTGTCGCACGCCGCCGAGGGCTGCAACTACCTGCTGGCCGTGGACGTCGAGATGAACACGGTCAGCGGTTACGCCATGTCGTCGTGGGAGAGCGGCTACGGCGACTTCGTGATGCGGCCCGACCTGGCCACGCTGCGCCGCGTGCCGTGGCAGGAGGGCACCGCGATGGTCATGTGCGACCTCGTCTGGGAGAACGGCGAGCCGGTGATCGCCTCACCGCGCCAGATCCTCAAGCGCCAGCTGGACCGGCTCGCCGAACGCGGGCTGCGCGCGTTCGTGGGTACGGAGCTGGAGTTCATCGTCTTCGACAACACCTACGAGGACGCCTGGGACCGGGGCTACCGCGGCCTCACCCCGTCGAACCAGTACAACGTGGACTACTCCATGCTCGGCACCGCCCGCATCGAGCCGCTGCTGCGCGCCATCCGCAACCACATGACGGGCGCGGGCCTGTACGTCGAGTCGGCCAAGGGCGAGTGCAACCCCGGCCAGCACGAGATCGCGTTCCGCTACACCGAGGCGCTGGCGACCTGCGACAACCACAGCATCTACAAGAACGGCGCCAAGGAGATCGCGGCGCAGCACGGCAAGGCGCTGACGTTCATGGCCAAGTACAACGAGCGCGAGGGCAATTCCTGCCACATCCACCTGAGCCTGCGTTCGACCGACGACGAGCCGGTGTTCGCCGAGGGCGACGGCATGTCGAAGCTCATGGAGCACTTCCTGGCCGGTCAGCTGGCCGGGCTGCGCGAGCTGACCTACTTCCTCGCCCCGAACATCAACTCCTACAAGCGGTTCGTGCCGGGCAGCTTCGCGCCGACCGCCGTGGCGTGGGGCAAGGACAACCGGACGTGCTCACTGCGCGTGGTCGGGCACGGCCAGTCGCTGCGGTTCGAGAACCGGGTGCCCGGCGGTGACGTGAACCCGTACCTGGCCGTCGCCGCCCTGATCGCGGCCGGTCTGCACGGCGTGGACAACGAGCTGCCGCTGGAGGACGAGTTCGTCGGCAACGCCTACTCGTCCGACCGCCCCACCGTGCCCGCTACGCTCCGTGACGCCGCGTCCCTGCTGGCCAAGAGCGAACTCGCGCGTGACGCGTTCGGCCAGGACGTGGTCGATCACTACCTCAACGCGGCCCGGGTCGAGCTGGCCGCGTTCGACTCGTCGGTGACGGATTGGGAGCGCATCCGTGGTTTCGAACGGCTCTGACTCCGGCAGGCCGCTGATCGGCGTCAGCACGTACCTGGAACGCACGAAGTTCGGCGTCTGGGACGTGGAGGCGGCGGTACTGCACCGGGATTACCTCGACTCGGTGGTGCGCGCGGGCGGCAACCCCGTGCTGCTGCCGCCGGTCGGCACGTGGGACGCGGACAGCATCGGTTTCCTGGACGGTCTGGTGCTGGCCGGCGGCGCGGACGTGGACCCGGCGCTGTACGGGCGGCCGCGCGACCCGCGCACCGGACCGGCGCGGCCCGACCGGGACGTGGTCGAGCTGAACCTGACCCGTGCGGCGTTGAAGCTCGACCTGCCGCTGCTGGCGGTGTGCCGGGGCATGCAGGTGCTCAACGTGGCACTGGGCGGCACGTTGATCCAGCACGTGGAGGGCCACAACCCGGCGCCCGCGGTGTTCGAGCACACCGGGATCGCGGTCGAGGCCGGTTCGGTGCTGGCCGGGATCGTCGGCACGGCCACCACCGTGTACTGCCACCACCACCAGGCGTTGGACGTTCTCGGTGACGGCCTGCGCGTGGTCGCGGGCGCGCCGGACGGCACCGTGGAGGCGGTGGAGCTGCCGGGCGCGCGGTTCGTGCTCGGCGTCCAGTCGCACCCCGAGGCCGACAGCGAGGACGACCGCTTGTTCGCCGCTCTGGTGGGTGCCGCTTCCCGTGGGCACGCATCGCACCGGCACGCATCCCATGGGCACGTTTCGAATCCGGACAGGAGTACTAGGTGACGTCGTTCGACGTGATCAACCCGGCCACCGAGGAGGTGGTCCGGTCGGTTCCGCTGGCCTCGCTGGAGGAGACCGACGCGGCGATCGCCCGTGCGTCGGCGGCGCTGCCCGCGTGGCGTGCGGTCGCGCCCGGTGACCGGGCCCGGCTGCTGCGGCGGTTCGCCGAGGCGGTCGACGGTGCGCTGGAGGAGTTGGCGGCACTGGAGGTGCTGAACTCCGGGCACACCATCGGCAACGCGCGGTGGGAGGCCGGGAACGTCCGCGATGTGCTGCACTACTACTCGGCCGCGCCGGAACGCTTGTTCGGCAGGCAGATCCCGGTGCCCGGCGGGCTGAACGTGACCTTCCACGAGCCGGTGGGCGTGGTCGGCGTGATCGTGCCGTGGAACTTCCCGATGCCGATCGCCTCGTGGGGCTTCGCGCCCGCGTTGGCGGCGGGGAACACGGTGGTGCTCAAGCCCGCCGAGCTGACGCCGTTGACCGCGCTGCGGCTGGCTTCCCTGGCCCTGGAGGCCGGGATTCCGGAGGACGTGTTCCAGGTGCTGCCGGGGGCCGGGCCGGTGGTGGGGCAACGGTTCGTGACGCACCCCGACGTGCGCAAGGTCGTGTTCACCGGGTCCACGCGGGTCGGCAAGCAGGTCATGGCCGGGTGCGCGGAGCAGGTGAAGCGGGTGACGCTGGAGCTGGGCGGCAAGTCGGCCAACATCGTGTTCGACGACGCGGACCTGGAGCGGGCCGCCGCGACGGCGCCGTACGGGGTGTTCGACAACGCCGGTCAGGACTGCTGCGCGCGGTCCCGGATTCTGGTGCAGGCGTCGGTGTACGACCGGTTCATGGAGTTGCTGGAGCCGGCGGTCAAGGGTGTCGTGGTCGGTGCGCCGGGGGACGAGGCCACCGAGATGGGGCCGTTGATCTCGGCCGCGCACCGGGAGAAGGTCGCGTCCTACGTGCCTTCCGACGCGCCGGTGGCGTTCCGCGGATCGGCTCCCACCGGCGCGGGTTTCTGGTTCCCCCCAACGGTGTTGGCACCGGTCGCGCCGGGTGATCCCGCCGCCGTGGAGGAGATCTTCGGTCCGGTGGTGGCCGTGCTGCCGTTCACCGACGAGGAGGACGCGGTGCGGTTGGCCAACGACAGCGACTTCGGCCTGTCCGGGTCGATCTGGACGCGGGACGTGGGGCGGGCGCTGCGCGTGTCGCGGGCCGTCGAGGCGGGGAACCTGTCGGTCAACTCCCACTCGTCGGTGCGGTACTGGACGCCGTTCGGCGGGTTCAAGCAGTCCGGGTTGGGGCGTGAGCTCGGGCCGGACGCGCTCGACTCGTTCACCGAGACCAAGAACGTCTTCATCGCTCACTGATGCTGCGTACTGATTGGATGAGACATGGTTCAGCGACTTGAGGGCCGGGTTGCCGTGGTCACCGGTGGTGGCAGCGGCATCGGCCTGGCCTCGGTGCGGCGATTGGCGTCGGAGGGTGCGCGGGTCGTCGTCGCCGATGTCGACGCGGACGCGGGCAAAGCGGCGGCCGACGAGGTCGGCGGGCTGTTCGTGCAGGTCGACGTGACCGACGAAGAGCAGGTGTCGGCGCTCTACCAGACCGCTGTGGACACTTACGGTTCGGTGGACATCGCGTTCAACAACGCGGGCATCTCGCCGCCGGACGACGACTCGATCCTGACGACCGGTATCGAGGCGTGGGAGCGGGTGCAGAAGGTCAACCTGACCTCGGTGTACTTGTGCTGCAAGTACGCCATCCCGCACATGCTGTCGCAGGGGCGCGGTTCGGTGATCAACACGGCTTCGTTCGTGGCCACGATGGGTGCGGCGACGTCCCAGATCTCGTACACGGCGTCCAAGGGCGGCGTGTTGGCGATGAGCCGGGAGCTGGGTGTGCAGTTCGCCCGGCAGGGGGTGCGGGTCAACGCCCTGTCACCTGGACCGGTGAACACGCCGTTGCTGCGGGAGCTGTTCGCGAAGGACCCGGAGCGGGCCGCGCGGCGGTTGGTGCACGTGCCGTTGGGCCGGTTCGCCGAGCCGGAGGAGATCGCGGCCGCCGTCGCGTTCCTGGCCAGTGACGACTCGTCGTTCATGACGGCGTCGAACTTCCTGGTGGACGGCGGTATCGCCGGTGCCTACGTGACACCGCTGTGATGCCTCTTCAGGACGCGTTGTTCCGCCCCGTGCGGGCGGGCAACGCGTTCGAGGAGACCGTGGAACGGCTCATGCAGGCGATCCGGCTCGGTGTGGTGGGGCCGGGGGAGCGGTTGCCTGCGGAGCGTGAGCTGGCCACCCGGTTGGGGGTCAGTCGGGTGACATTGCGCGAGGCGATCAGGTCGTTGCAGGACGCCGGGTACGTCGAGTCGCGGCGCGGCCGGTACGGCGGGACGTTCGTGAACTCCCCGGTGCCCGTGGCCGCGCCGGACCGCCGGGTCGATCCGGAGGAGCTGGCGGACGCGTTGACGTTGCGGCTGGCGGTGGAGACGGGTGCGGCGGAGTGCGCGGCGGGTCGTGCGTTGGGGGCGGTGGAGCGGCGGAACCTGTTGACGCGCCTGACCGAGTGCCGTGACGCGTCGTTGGAGGAGTACCGGCGCAAGGACTCACGGCTGCACCTGGCCATTGCCGAGGCGACCGGCTCCCCGTCGCTCACCGCTGCTGTCGCGGACGCCCGGACGCGCGTCAACGCCCTACTGGACCGCATCCCACTGCTGGCACCCAACCTGGCGCACTCGAACGAGCAGCACGAGGTGATCGTCACCCACATCGTGGCAGGCGACCCGGAGGCCGCGCGACGGGCGATGGCCGAACACCTGGACGGCACCGCCCTGCTGCTACGCGGCTTCCTGACCTGAGAACCGCTGCAAGATCACTAAATCGTGTGATCCGCGAACCGCGCGTCGGCTTTGGCGACGACCTCCGGCCACTGCGCCTTGAACTGTTCGAACCCCCCGCCGGGTGAAGGACGGCATCACCTCCGTGCCGCCCCGGAAAGTCAGCTCTACCACGCCGGTTGACGGGGGTGCGGGACTCGAAGAACGTAGCCGGTCCGCGTCTGGGGTTGCCGTCGCCGGCTTGGGCTGCGTTTGTGGCCGGTTTGAAGGGTTAGCGGTCTTGGAGGCGGTGGCGTAGGGCTACTGCCAGGTCTGCGGCCACGTCGTGCAGGACGTCGGCGAACGCCCGGGTCGTCTCGGTCCGGTCGCGCGTGGCCACTGCTACCGCCCGTGTGGCTTCCGGGTCGCTGATGCGGATCAGTGCGATGTCGGCGCGAACGGACGTTGCCGCCAGGCCGGGCACCACGGTCACGCCTAGACCGGCCGCGACCAGGCCGAGTTTCGCGGTCCACTCGCGCACTACGAAACCGACGCGTGGGCGCCAGGGTGCGAGGAAGGTCTCCTCCGGGTTCGCGCTGCCGGCGATCCACGTTTCGGCTGCCAGCTGCTCGAAAGCCACCGCCCGCACCCCGGCCAACGGGTGGTCCCGTGCGACCGCCAGCAGCAGCGGGTCGGGCGGTAGGGGGTCCAGGTGCAGGCCGGGGTCGTCTGTCACACCGCCCACGACCGCCAGACCGAGCGTGCCCGCTCTGACCCGGCGTAGTTGGGCGGGTGTCGTGCCTTCCCGTAACGTCACCTCGATCTGTCGGGCACGGCTGATGGCCTGGGGGAGTAGGGCGGCCATCGCGGTGGGGAAGGCGCCTACCCGAAGTCGGCCCGCGACCTGGCCTCGGAGGTTGTCCAGGTCGTGGCGGGCGGCGTCCACGCGGTCCAGGACGGCGTCTGCGTGGCGGAGGAGGACGTGTCCGGCCTCGGTCAGGCGCACGCCTCGGGCGGTTCGCTGGAACAGTTGCGTGCCTGCGGCGGTTTCCAGCGCGGCTACCTGGCGGGAGACGGCGGACTGCGTGTAGCCCAGTCGTTCGGCCGCGCCGGTGAACGAACCTTGTGCGGCCACCTCGCGCAGCACGCGCAGACCGGTCAGGGTGAACTCCGCCATGAGGCATGACTATTGCGCATGGGTGTGGTGTGAGACTGTCGTTTGTCGCATTGGTCGGTGCGGCTTACGTTCGATCGTGTGATCACTTTGGGGCTGTTCGGGATCAACATGGGGCCGTGCGCGGAACCGGACGCGGCCGCGCGGATCGCCGTTCTCGCCGAAGAACTGGGCTACGACACGGTGTGGGCGGGTGAGCACGTGGTGGCGCCTTCGCCGCGCGTTCCGCCGTCGCCGATCGAACCCGATCTGCCGATCCTCGACCCGGTGGTGTCGTTGACCTACCTGGCCGCCGTGACGCGACGGGTGCGGTTGGCGACCGGGATCGTGATCCTGCCCCAGCGCAACCCCGTGGTGCTGGCCAAACAGCTCGCCTCGCTGGACGTCCTCAGCGGCGGGCGGCTGGTGTTCGGGCTGGGTGTCGGGTACGTCGAGCCGGAGCTGCGGGCGGTCGGGGTGCCGATGGCGGGACGGGGTGCGCGGGCCGACGAGTACCTGGCGGCCATGCGGGCGTTGTGGGACGACGAAAAGCCGGAGTTCCACGGGGAAACCGTGTCGTTCTCCGGTGTCGACGCCCACCCCAGGCCGGTGCAGCGGCCGATACCGGTCTTCGTGGGCGGGCACAGCGCGAGTGCCCGTCGACGTGCGGTGCGGCACGCCGACGGGTGGTACGGGTTCATGCTCGACCGGGAGCGGACGGCGGCCCAGGTGGCGGCGTTGCGGGCGGCCGGTGGGGACGGGCTCACGATCGTGGTGAGCCCGTCCGAGCGGTTGGACGCGTCGGTGGTGGCGGACTACGCCGCGTTGGGTGTCGACCACCTGGTGGTGGTTCCCCCGGCCCGGTTCTGGCGACCCGGGGGTCAGGTGGTCGACTTCGAGGAGTTCGTCCGCGCCAACGCGCCCGCTTGACCCGGGCGTCACCCACCCTGCCCAGCCGGTCGATCACCGCACCGGTTCCACCTGCGTGATCAGGTCGCAGTCGATCTCCTCTGGACACCGCGCAAACGCCTGCGGGCGCGGCCGTTCGACGCCCGGCGTTCGACCTCAGCGCTCGAAGTCGCGTCCCGGGAAGCGGTCGGACCCGCGCTCGGACCCGCGCTCGAAGTCGCGTCCCGGGAAGCGGTCGGACTTGCGCTCGTCGAACCGCGAGTGGCCGGACCGGTCGAGCCCGATGCCGGAGCGGCGGTCGCCACGATCGGCGATCGCCACGATCCCGCCGCCGATGACCAGGCCGAGCAGACCGACGGCGACCAGTTGGGTGGCCCGGTGCTTGACGACCCGGACGACGACAGCGCCCTTGCCCGCACGAGGTGGTGCGTAGGCGGGGTCCGGCGCCGATTGCGCGGCGGCAGCCGGTTCGTCGTCGGCGGGACCCGCGCCCGGCTGGGAAGCGGCCTGTTCAGGCGTCGGGTCTGCTGCGGCCGGTTGCGCGGCGGCCGACTGCTCGTCGCCGGGGACCGGGGTGGCCATCGGCGTGGTGGTGCTCGCGGTGGGCTGTTGGATGGCGGGTGGGTCGGCGGCCGGAGGTGTGGTGGGAGTCTGGCCCGCTGGTGAGTCGGGGTTTTCCTGCGGTGGCTTCTGCGGGTCTGACATGGCGGAACTCCTGCTCTCCCGTGCTGTTGAACGTCATCATGCGCGACCGACCTGAGTGGACCCTGATGGTCGGCTGTCGGTCAGCTGTGAAACCCCTACCGTCAGCATGTGTTGACGACCTCGTGATCGTCAGCATATGTTGACGACATGTCCACGATCGCCGATCTAGACCAGGCCGCGCACGGTGCGGACCCGGACGCCGGCCTGCGCGCCGTGGCCCGCCTGCGCCGCCTGGTGGAGCAGTTGGAAGCCCAACACGTCGCCACCGCACGCCGAGCCGGCTGGTCGTGGCGCGATATCGCCACCCGCCTGGGCGTCACCAAGCAGACCGTCCACCGCAAGTACGGCCGAGAGGACTGACCCCGGTGTTCCAAGGCGACCACCCCGACCTGAACCGCACCATCGGCCGCGCCCTCAAACTCGCACTAGACCTCGGCCACCCCCGCACCGGCAGCGAACACCTCCTCGCCGCCCTGTCCGACGGTCCTGCCCCGCTCAACGCCGTCCTGCACCACCACGGCGCCACCACGTCCGCGATCCAGGACGCCGCCCACCTCGCCGCACCACTGGGCGCGGGCGGCGCAGCAGATCGGACCGTCCTCGCACCCCTGGGCGTCGACCTCGACCGACTGCTAGGCGGCACGCCCGCCCTCGATCACCCCGCCGGCCGAGAACCGCTCCTACCGCTAGGCGCGGCAAAGGCACGGAAGCACTGCGCAAGCCTGCGCCCACCCCTCGGCCTGGACGCCCAGGCGTCGTACGAGGCGTCCCTCCGTCTCGCCCTGGCCCGCCGCGAACGCAACCACCGCCCCGAACACCTGGCTTTGGCCCTCACCGCCCTCGACCCAGGCGTCGCATGGGTGCTCAAGACCGCGAACATCGACCGCAAGGCACTCCTGGCCGACCTCGCCGCGACCTTCCCGCCACCCCGCCGCAACCCACTCCTGACCGCCGAACGCCACCTCGGCCACCGAGCCCGCCACCGCGACCTCGTCCGCCGCTACCAGCGCACGACGGGCCGTGAGGTCGTGTCCGCCTCAGCTCTCCCCGCCCTGATCATCGGCTGAGTTCACAAATTTCAGCCAGGCGTCCGGATCGACCTCGGCCCGCCCATCGAGCACGTCCACCGCATACCGGACGATCGCTGCTTGGACTGGGCTGAGGTCGTCAACCGGAACATCGCGCTCACCGTCCCGGACACGGTGGAGAGTCGATGCGAAAGCCTGCCAACCGGGGACCTCCCGGCTCGTGGCCAAGGTTTGTTCGAAGACGAGGTCGGCGGACTGGACAGGGTCGGGGTCGGCGTCACGTGACGCGCGCATGGCCGAGATCACCGGCATCCATTGCTCCACGAACGCGGAGATGTGCTCGGCCACATTGCGTTCCGCGAGCCGGACGACCTCGTCCAACGCCTGTTGACCGTCTGGGGCGCGACGCGGTAGCCGGTCGACCAGGTCGGCCAGGTGCACGCCCTCCACCTCGTCCACGAGCGCGCAGATCCGGTCGAACTCACCCGTCTGTTCGCCGTGCTCGGCCAGTATGACGGAGAGGGGGTGGGCCAGTTTCTCCAAGTCGCGGCTGCCGATCTGGTGGGCGATCACGCTTGCTGCGGCGCAGTGCGCCCAGGCCAGGTCGGTGGTCCAGGAGAGGTTGAAGTACCTGCCGAGGTTGGTATGGCCCGTTTGGATTGTGAGGGGATCGCCGTACGCGTAGTTGATCCGCAGTGCCTCCTTCCCCAGTTCGACGGCGCGGTCGATGTGGTGGAGCATGCTCTCCGCGTCGGCGAGCGCGCCAAAGGTCTTGCCGACCTCGGCCACCCGGTTCTCGCTCTGGAAGACGACCAGGCACTCGCGCAGCAGCTCCACCGCCTCGGTGACACGTCCCAACCCGAGCAGCCCGCTGTAGTCGTTGAAGCGGGTCATCGCCATCTCGCCCGCGCTCGCGCCTCGTCGGCGCTCGGATTCTCGGACCACGGCGTTGAGGTCCAGCGCCCGCTGCCACTGCCCGAGGCTGTTGGCCACGATCGCACCGAGTAGCGCGGTTCGTTCCCTGACACTCCACGGACGTACGCTCTCGCCCGGCCCCGGAGGTTGCTCGACCAGCGTGGCCATGGTCGCGATGTTCTTCTCGACCAGATCCAGGACGTGTGAGCTGCGGCCGAGCAGGTGCATGGCTTTCAGCCGTTCGGTGTCGAGGGTCAGCTGGGTCCATGGTCCGAGACCTGCACGTGTCACGTAGCCGGTGGCGACCCCGACGAGAGCCAGGACGCGGTCGAATTCCCCTTTGTTCTGGTAGAGATCGATCAACGTGCCCGCGATCGACAGCGCCAGGGCGAAGTTCTCGCGTGCCACCGAGATCTCCAGCAGTTCCCGGCACAGGCCTTCCGCTCGATCAGGGTCGATGCTCATCAGGACGACAGCCAGTGGGAAACGGATGTCCAGTTCGAATTCGGTGCCACGAGTGGCCTCCTCCGCCATGGACAGGGCAGGCAACAGGGCGACAGCCGCGGCTCTCGAACTGTCTCGCTCCAACGCTTGCTGGGTCGCACGACTGAGTTCGCTCCAGCGCTGCGTGCGCAGCAGGTAAGGACCGGCGGAGCGCGCGGCATGGCGGACCAGCCCGCCGAGTTGGTCGTTCTCCTGTTCCACTGACGAGCGCAGCGTGTTCAGCCAGAGATCGCCGAGGGTGTTGTCGACCGCCTCGCGGAACTCCGGGCTGGAGGAGGTGCGGCCGGCTTCGGCCACGCCGGGGTGGATTCGGTAGCGAACCTCGTCGTCCAGTGCGACAAGGGCTTGCCGGACGAGAGGGCGCATTGCGGTGTCGATGTCCGGTGGCTGCTCGGAACTGCTTCGACTCCACACGTGTGGCCACGTCGAGCTGACGACCGGCTTGACCCGGTCGACGTCCTCCAAGCAGCACAGGAACCGGAACAGCAGCGCCGACTCCGGTGGCAGGGCGGCGACGGCGGCGCGGGTCCAGGAGTCCAGCACGGCCAAGTACGCGGTGTCGCTCGCGGTGGGGTCGTCGCCGCGCAGGAACGGTTCGAGACGGGTGCCCTGGGCCCGCCAGGTCGCGTCGGCCTCGTCCAGCCGGGTCGCCAACGACTCCCGGTCGGCCGCCCTGCCCTCGGCGAGTTCGAGCAGCTTGGGGTGTCCTTGCACCACTTCCAGCACGCGTGCGGCCAGCTCGTGGTCCGCGTCGATCAACGCGCTCAGGTTCGGCCACTCGCGTGCCAGTAGCACGCTCTCCTGCAATGACAGCGCGTGCACCGGCTCGACCACCACCGAATCCGCCAAACCGGAGGGCCGACGGCGGGACGTGAGGACCAGCCGGGACAGTCCCCGGTGAGCGATCATGGCATCGATCAGCAGGCCCCAGCGCTCGTCGCGCCACGTCCCACGCTCGGTGAGCAGGGACTCGACGTTGTCCAGCACCACCAGCACGCGGTTCTGTTCCAGCGCCTCGGTCAGACCCGGCAGCGCCGCCCGCAACGCGTCGGTGTTGCCGACCAGGTGTGCCAGCTTGAGGCCGGACAGCTGCCGCTCCAACGCCAACGCGAAATCGGTCAACGCCGAGCCGATGTCGTGTCCCTCGGGCGGCGCCGCGTGCCACGCCATCTGAGGGAACGACTCCTCATGGGTGTAGGCCAGCTCCAGCGCGCAAGCGGTCTTGCCCGCGCCCGCCATGCCGTGGAACAGCACACCGGCCCGGCCGCTGCGGGGCGCCAGGGCCGTCGTCGCGCGGGTCATCGGGCCGACCCGGCCGACGAACCGGTCCGGTTGCGCCGGGAACTCCGCCAGCTTCTGCCGTTCCGCCTGGAACACCAGCGGCTGACCGGCGGGTGGCACCAGGCGCAGGTCCTCGGCGCGCGCACCGAACAAGGTCGGCGTCGCGGCGGACAGGGCCGGCGCACCGGGCGTCGGCGGATCGGCGGCGACGCGGGGCAGGGAGAGCGCCAACGCGCGAGACACCGGCTGGCCCTTGCCCAGCACGAGGTCGTAGAACGACCGAGACAGGGCGATGGCGAAGTCGTCCACCACCGGGTAGCGCATCGCCAGCACGGCGCAGTCCAGGCGTCGCACCAGCTCGGTCGCCACGGCGGGCAGCGAGCCGACGTCGTTCACCGCCGCCCGGACCGGGGGCGCGAGGCCCAGCAGGTGCAGGTGTTCGGCGGCGGTCACGGCGGCGGACTCGCAGGCGGACAGCGTGACCAGTTTGATCTGGTCCGAGGCCAGGTCGAGCAGGTCGACCAGGTCCGTGCTGGAGATCAGGTCGTGGCGGCCCGCGTCGTCCTCCAGCACCACGCCCGCCGGCAGGCCGTGGCCGGACAGGTGCACCACGTCCCAGCCCTCCCGCTCCAGCAAGGCGTCCTGCAAACGTTCGCGCGTCGCGCCGTACTGGAGCACGCGCAGCTCGACGGCCTTGTGGTTGACCGCCGCGATCTCGTTCACCAGCCGTGCCAGTGCGTAGCGCTCCTTGCGCAGGTTCAGCGCACTCGCGTCCTCCGGCAGGCTGAACACCGCCAGCATCCGCAGCCGCTGCCCGATCTCCGCCTTGACCACCGGACGGCGCGGCAGGTGGTCGATCACGAACCCGACCCGGTGCCCGGACAGGGGCCGTCCGTCCACCCGGGCCAGCTCCCACGGCCGGTAGGCCAGCGCGCTCGCGGGAGCGGGCACCTCTACCCGGACCGGGCGACGGGCCGCAGCGAGCGCCGGCGCGACCGGGCCGAGCACCCGTGCGGTGATCCAGTCGCCGACCTGGGAGACCAGCTCCGCCTCGTGCGCCAGGCGCCGGTCCGGGGCCGCGTGCCACCTCAGGTACCGGTGCAGGTCGGTGAACGCCTCGAACTGCCACTCCGCCGGGTCCAACTCGACCGGGTGATCGGCGACGAACGCGCCCGCGTCGGTCAGCCGCCACCGCCAGGTGGTCGGACCCGCGTAGCCCAGCACCTCAAGACGTAACAAGCGGACCACTCCATCCGTGTGACTACTCATCGTGACAGTCGGGGGTGGCCGGCGGCCCGTTACCCCGCCCGCGCGGCCGGGTGCGCCGGAAAAGCAGTCGGTGAGCACCGATAACATCGACGGCGAAGGCACCGAACCACACACCGAGGAGTCACCGTGTCCCAGCCACGTCCCGCAGCCGCTCTCGCCCCACCGCGCGTGGTGGTGCCGGCGGGGACTACCGCGGGGACGGCGGTGCGTGAAGCGGGGCTCCCGGGCAAGGGACCGGACGCCGTCGTGGTCGTGCGGGACCCCGAGGGCCATCTCCGCGACCTCTCCTGGACGCCGCAGGTCGAGGTGGAGGTGGAGGCGGTCGCCGCCGACACCGACGACGGCCGCAGCGTGATCCGGCACTCGACGGCCCACGTGCTGGCGCAGGCCGTGCAGCAGCAGTTCCCCGAGGCCAAGCTGGGCATCGGCCCGCCGGTCAAGGACGGTTTCTACTACGACTTCCAGGTCGACAAGCCGTTCACGCTCGACGACCTCGCGGCGCTGGAGAAGCGCATGAAGTCGATCATCAAGGGTGCGCAGCGGTTCAACCGCCGCGTGGTCGAGTCGGTCGACGCCGCCAAGGTCGAGTTGGCCGCGGAGCCGTTCAAGCTCGAACTCGTGGACATCAAGAGCGATGTCGACACGGCCGAGGTGATGGAGGTCGGCGGCGGCGAGCTGACGATCTACGACAACCTCGACCCGCGTTCCGGCGACCGCGTCTGGGGCGACTTGTGCCGCGGCCCGCACGTGCCGACGACCAAGCACATCCCGGCGTTCAAGCTGACCCGCGTCGCCGCCGCGTACTGGCGCGGGAACGAGAAGAACCCGCAGTTGCAGCGCATCTACGGCACGGCGTGGGAGTCGCAGGAGGCGCTGGACGCGCACCTGGAGCTGTTGGCCGAGGCCGAGCGGCGCGACCACCGCAAGCTCGGCGTGGAGCTGGACCTGTTCAGCTTCCCGGACGAGATCGGCTCCGGTCTGGCGGTGTTCCACCCGCGCGGCGGGATCATCCGCAAGGCCATGGAGGACTACTCGCGCGCCCGGCACACCGAAGAGGGCTACGAGTTCGTCTACTCGCCGCACATCACCAAGGGCAACCTGTTCGAGACGTCCGGTCACCTCGACTGGTACAAGGACGGCATGTACCCGGCGATGCACCTCGACGCCGAGTACAACGAGGACGGCACGGTCCGCAGGCCCGGCCAGGACTACTACCTCAAGCCGATGAACTGCCCGTTCCACGACCTGATCTTCCGGTCGCGCGGGCGGTCCTACCGCGAGCTGCCGCTGCGCATGTTCGAGTTCGGCGGCGTGTACCGGTACGAGAAGTCCGGCGTGATCCACGGCCTGACCCGCGTGCGCGGCATGACGCAGGACGACGCGCACATCTTCTGCACGCCCGACCAGGTGCAGGAGGAGCTGAAGTCGCTGCTGTCCTTCGTGCTCGGGCTGCTGCGCGACTACGGCCTGGACGACTTCTACCTGGAGCTGTCCACCCGCAACGACGAGAAGTACGTCGGCTCCGACGAGGTGTGGGAGAAGGCCACCGAGGCCCTGCGCGAGGCGGCCGAGGACTCCGGCCTCGAACTGGTGCCGGACCCGGGCGGCGCGGCGTTCTACGGGCCGAAGATCTCCGTGCAGGCCAAGGACGCGCTCGGCCGCACGTGGCAGATGTCGACCATCCAGTTGGACTTCAACCTGCCCGAGCTGTTCGAGCTGGAGTACACCGGTTCGGACGGCACCCGGCAGCGCCCGGTCATGATCCACCGCGCGTTGTTCGGCTCGGTCGAGCGGTTCTTCGGCGTGCTGACCGAGCACTACGCGGGCGCGTTCCCGGCGTGGCTGGCGCCGGTGCAGGTGGTGGGCATCCCGATCGCGGACGAGCACGTCGACCACCTGATGGCGGTCGCCAAGCAGCTCAAGGCGAAGGGCATCCGGGTCGAGGTGGACGCCTCCGACGACCGGATGCAGAAGAAGATCCGCAACCACACCACGCAGAAGGTGCCGTTCATGCTGCTCGCTGGCGGCAAGGACGTGGAGCAGGGTGCGGTGTCGTTCCGGTTCCGCGACGGCACCCAGATCAACGGCGTGCCGGTGGAGCGGGCGGTCGAGACGGTCGTGGACTGGGTGGCGCGGCGCGAGAACGCCTCGCCCACGGCGGAACTCGTCCAGTGACGAACCGGTACGAGGAGCAGGACGGGGTCGGGGTCCACGACGCGTTGCAGCGGCTGTGGACCCCGCACCGCCTCTCGTACGTGCGCGGTGAGGGCAAGGCGGTCGGCGACGAGCCCGAGGGGTGCCCGTTCTGCCGGGTGATCGAGCTGGACGACGACGAGGGCCTGATCCTGGCGCGCGGCGAGCTGGTGTTCGCGGTGCTCAACCTGTACCCGTACAACCCAGGGCACCTGATGGTGCTGCCGTATCGGCACGTGCCGGACTACACGGACCTGACGGCGGCCGAGACGGCCGAGTTCGCCGCGTTCACCCAGAAGGCGATGCGGGTGATCCGGTCCACCGCCAGCCCGCACGGGTTCAACATCGGCATGAACCAGGGCGTCGTCGCGGGCGCCGGCATCGCCGCCCACCTGCACCAGCACGTGGTGCCGCGCTGGGGCGGCGACGCCAACTTCATGCCGGTGATCGGCCACACGAAGGTCCTGCCCCAACTGCTCGGCGAGACCAGGCAACTGCTCTCCGACGCCTGGACCGCGCAGTAGCCACCCCGCTCACGCGGAGCCCGGTGACCGGGACGATGTTTACCCCGCAACGCCCTGTGCAACGGGACAAGGGTGACTTCGTCGAACACGCCTGTCCCGGTGGCCCATCGGACGATGAAGGTCGATGGGACCGACATCTTCTACCGCGAAGCAGGACCACCGGACGCCCCGGTGGTCCTGCTCCCGCACGGCTACCCCTGCTCGTCGTTCCAGTACCGCGACTTCATGGCCGCGCTCGGCGACCGGTGGCGCCTGATCGCGCCGGACTACCCCGGCTTCGGCTACAGCGGCACGCCGGACCGGACGCGCTTCTCCTACACCTTCGACGGGTACGCCGAGTTCTTGCAGCGGTTCACCGCCGCGGCGGGCTTGACCCGGTACGCCATCTACCTGCACGACTACGGCTCCCAGTTCGGGCTGCGGCTGGCCATGCACGCGCCCGAGCGGGTCGCCGCCCTGATCATCCAGAACGGCGACATCTACGAGGACCAGCACGGGCCGAAGTACCGCCCGCTCAAGGAGTACTGGACCAACCCGACCGAGGACGGGACGGCCAGGCTCTACGCCGCGGTCAGCGCGAACGGCTTCCGCGACGAGTTCGTCGGCGAGATCCCCGAGCGGCTGGTCGACCGGGTCAGTCCCGACCTCTGGACGTTGTCCTGGTCGCTGCTGGGCACTCCCGAACGGCGGCGGAACCTGGTCCACCTGCTCGCCGACCAGGCGAGCACGCTCGACTGGTTCGACCGGCAGCAGGCCTACCTGCGCGAGCACCGGCCGCCGACGCTCATCGTGTGGGGCCCGCACGACGGCTACATGCCGGAGGGTGCCGCACGGGCCTACCTCCGCGACCTGCCGGACGCCGAGTTGCACCTGCTCGACGCCGGACACTGGGCGCTGGAGACGAATCTCGACGAGATCGCCGCCCTGGTGCGCGAGTTCCTCGGCCGCGTCCACACTGACGATAACCGATCCGGTTGATCTGAATAGTGCAATCGTGGAGGCCGTCAGAGGCCGAATGGTTATTCCGATCGGGGCAATCTCAATTGGTGGACCTGTCTTTTTGATAAGTTTTCAACTTTCTCGTGTTCAGTTTGAACGTACGGTGGGGCTGTCTCGTTCAGACCGGGTGACCACGACCGGCTGACGAGAGGTGCACAACCTGTGACGGCCATGACCGAGCCCTCCGCTGTGCTAGGCCTGCCCCCGGATGATCGTCCGCTGTTCCGACGATTCGGCCGCGGACCGAGCGCCACGCCGCCGTTCCACCGGATCCACCACGCCTTCGAGACCCACGCGGCGCGGTCGCCCCACGCGCCGGCGGTGGAGCACGAGGGCAACTGCGTCACCTACGGCGAACTCGACCACCGCGCGAACGTCGTCGCGGCCTCGCTCCTCGACGCGGGTGTGCGACCGGGTGATCACGTCGGGGTGTTCTTAACGCGCTCGATCCCCATGGTCATCGGCATCCTGGCGGTCCTGAAGGTCGGCGCGGCCTACGTTCCGCAGGACGTGCGGATCACGCCACGACACCACCTCGACCACGTCATGCGCACGGCGGGCATCAAGGTCGTCCTCACCACCGGCGAACACGCGCCGGCCGTCACCGCGCCCACCGTCCTGGCGCTCGACACCCTCCCGGACCGCCGCGTCGGGCCACCCCGAGCGGAGAACGGCGAGACCGCCGTCGTCATCTTCACCTCCGGCACGACCGGCGTCCCCAACGGCGTGCGCGTCACCCACGCGAACCTGTGCAACGTCCTGCTCACCGCACCGGGCTCGCTCGGCATCGGACCGGGGGACCGGGTCGCCCAACTGCTCAACATCGCCTTCGACATGGCGGTGTGGGAGATCTTCGGCGCCCTCACCCACGGTGCGACCTCCGTCATCCGCGGCAAGGACATGGCGCAGGCGGCCAAAACCGCCACCGTCCTCATCGCGACACCCGGTGTCTTGTCCACATTGGACCCGAACGGATGTCCCGACGTGCGCGCGGTAGCCGTCGCCGGCGAGCGCTGCCCCAAGCCCCTGGCCGACGCCTGGTCCGCCCAGGCTGCGTTCCACAACGCCTGCGGCCCAACGGAAGTCACCATCGTCAACACCGTGCAGCGCTACGACCCGGAAGTGGGACGGCTGACCATCGGCCGCCCGGTGCCGAACACCACGGTCTACGTCCTGGACCAGGACCTGCGGCCGTGCCGGATCGGCGAGGTCGGCGAGATGTGGGCGGGCGGCGCCTGCGTCACGGCGGGCTACCTCGGCAACGACGTGCTGACCGCGCAGCGCTACCGCCCCGACCCGTTCCTCGGCGGCGACCACCTGATGTTCCGCACCAGGGACCTGGGCCGGTGGACGGCAGACGGCGAGCTGGAGCACCACGGCCGCACCGACGACCAGGTCAAGGTGCGCGGCTTCCGGGTCGAGCTGGACGCGGTCACGTCGGCGCTGGAGACGACCCCCGGCTGCGTCCGAGCGACGACCGTCCTGCACGACGGCGAGCTCGTCGCGTTCGTCAGCCCCGCCACCGTGTCACCGGACGCGGCCAGGGACGCCGTCGCGCGCGACCTGCCGTACTACTGCGTGCCGTCACGAGTGGTCGCGGTGGACGACCTGCCGCTGACCGAACGCGGCAAGGTGGACCGGGACGCGCTGTCATCGCTGGTGACGGTCGCATGACCACCACGCGCACCGACTCGCCACAGCCCCGGCTCAAGCACAAGCTCGCGCTCAGGCTCAGGCGACGCCCGTTCACCCACCACAACCGGCTCGTCGCGTTCGTGGTCCTGGTCAACGTCATCGCCGCGTTCGGCATGGATTCTCTGGGAGCGCTCCCAGATCTAGTGGTGATAAACCTGACACTGGCCGTCCTGATCCGCCAGCAGCACGTGATCAACCTGCTGTTCCGGCTCGCCACCAGCGCACCGACGAGCTGGCCGCTGCGGGTCCGCTGGACGTTGGGCAAGGTCTACCACTTCGGCGGCCTGCACGTCGGCGCGGCGCTGTGCGCCACCGTGTGGTTCGCGGTGCTGGCCTGGGCCCTGTCCGACCCGTTGACGTGGACGATCCTCGCCCTGCTCGTGGCGATGGTCGTGTTCGCCCTGCCTAACCTGCGGGCACGGCGGCACGACGTCTTCGAGAAGGTGCACCGGTTCGCCGGCTGGACGGTCCTGGCCCTGTTCGCCGTCCACTCGTCCCTCCAGCCGGGGTTCGTCGGCTCCACCCAGTTCTGGCTGCTCCTGCTGGTGGTGGCGAGCGTCGTGCTGCCGTGGACGCGGCTGCGCCGGGTGCCGGTGCGGATCGTCCGCCCCTCGCGGCACGTCGCGCTGGTGTCGTTCGACTACGGCGTGACGCCGTTCGCCGGCTCCTCGACCGCGGTGAGCCGCCACCCGCTGCTGGAGTGGCACTCGTTCGCCAACGTGCCGGCCCCCGGCCGCACCGGCTTCCGGCTGACCATCTCCCGCGCCGGCGACTGGACCGGCGACCTGATCGACGACCTCCCGAAGCACCTGTGGGTCAAGGGCGTCCCCACGGCGGGTGTCGGCAACATCGACAAGCTGTTCACCAGAGTGGTGTGGGTGGCCACCGGGAGCGGCATCGGGCCGTGCCTGCCCCACCTGCTGTCCCAGGAGACGCCGTCGCGCCTGGTGTGGTCCACCCGCACCCCGCGCGAAACCTACGGCGACGAGCTGGTGGACGAGATCGAAGCCGTGCAACCGGACGCGATCGTCTGGGACACCGTCCGCGACGGCAAACCGGACCTGGTCGAACTGGCGCTGCGCGCGCACCGCGAGTTCGACGCGGAGGCCGTGATCTGCATTTCGAACAAGAAGACCACCTGGCACGTCGTGGAGGAGTTGGAGGCGCGGGGTGTGCCCGCGTTCGGCGCCATCTGGGACTCGTGAGGAGACTTCCGTGGACTACTCGACCTTGCTCATCGAAGAACAAGACGGCGTCACGACGGTCACCGTGTCCCGACCACCGGCGCGCAACGCGTTGTCCGGCCGGGTCCTCGCCGAACTCGACCACTTCCTGTCCGGCGTGCTCGCCGGTACCAGTCCTTTTGGCCACGCTCCGGCCGGCATCATCCTGACCGGAGCACCAGGTCCGGCGTTCATCGCGGGCGCCGACATCCGCGAGATGGCCGCGATGACACCCGCCGAAGGCGAGCGGTTCGGGATGCTGGGCCAGCGGGTCACCCGGCTGCTGGAGGAGGTGCCGTGCCCGGTGGTCGCGGCCGTGGACGGGTATGCGCTCGGCGGCGGCTGCGAGATGGTGTTGGCGTGCGATTTCGCCTACGCCACCCGGCGTTCCGTGTTCGGCCAACCGGAGGTCGTGCTCGGCCTCATCCCCGGCTTCGGTGGCTGCGTCCGGCTGCAGAGACTGGTCGGACCCGCCATGGCCCGTGAGTTGATCTACACCGGCAGGCACGTGGACGCGCCGGAAGCGCAGCGGCTCGGTCTCGTCAACGCCGTGTTCGACGGCCGCGATGAGATGCTGACCGCCGCACGCGAGGTCCTGCGCCGGATCGCGGGGAACTCCGCGACGGCGGTGTCGCTGGCCAAAGCCGCGGTGAACGCGTCCGGTGGCACGACCGTCACCGCCGGGCTGGCCGTCGAACTCGACGCGTTCCGCGAGGCGTTCACCACCGACGACATGCGCGAGGGGACCGCGGCCTTCCTGGCCAAGCGCCGACCCGTCTTCCCGAGTTCGACTCTTCTGGGCGAGATCCGGGAACCGCTGCTCCACGACTAGCCGAGGAGGTGCGCCATCAACGACAGTCACGTTGCCTTGCTGCGCGCTCTCCACGACGAGCACGCGCCCGCGCTGTGGCGGTACGTGCGCCGGCTGACCGGGGACGACGAGCTGTCCCGTGACGTCGTGCAGGAAGCGCTGCTGCGCGCGTGGCGCAATCCCAAGGTGCTGGAACAGGGGGTGGCGGCCGCGCGCGCGTGGCTCTACACGGTGGCCCGCAACGTGGTCATCGACGAGCGCCGGAGCGCCCGTGCCCGCTGGGAGATCGGGTCGGAGCGGTTGCCCGAACGGGCCCGGTCCGACCCGAGCGACTCGGCCCTGGACGCCTGGCTCGTGGCCGACGTGCTCACCCAGTTGACGCCGGAACACCGGACGGTGATCGTGCGTGCGTATTACATGGGCCAGTCCGTCGCCGAGCTGGCCGACGCACTGGACCTGCCGGAGGGAACCGTGAAATCCCGGCTGCACTACGGTCTGCGGGCGCTGCGGCTGGCGCTGGAGGAGAAAGGGGTCACCGGACGTTGAGCTCGCCAGTCGATCCGTACCGGGACTGGGGTGCCGCGTACGTCCTGGGTTCGCTGTCGCCGGGCGAACGGCGGGAGTTCGAGGGCCACCTGGTCGGGTGCCCGGAGTGCTCCGGTGACGTGGCGTCCCTCGCGGGCGTCCCCGGCATCCTCTCGGCGGTGCCCCGCGACCGGGCGCTCGACCTGCTGGAACCCGTCGCGGACGAGGAGGAGCCGCCCGCCGCGGTGCTGGCCGGACTGATGGCGGTCGAACGGTCCAGACGGTGGCGCGCCCGGCTGTGGCTGGCCGCGGCGCTCGTCGGTGCGGCGTTGTTGGGGGCGGCGGTCGCGATGGCCGTGCGGCCGGCCGCCCCCGACCGGTGGGCCGACCAGCCCTCGTCGTCCACCTCCACGCCACCGCCCGTGCCCGACCTGCCGATGCACCAGACCGTGCCCAGCCCGGTGACGGCCAGCGTCCAGCTGGTGACGGAGCCGTGGGGCACCCGGATCGACGTGCGGTGCTCCTACGCCGTGCCGGCGGACGCACCGCCGATGCCCGTCCTCGCCTACGCCCTGAACGTGGTCACCGCCGACGGCGCCTCGGTGCGCGTCGCGACCTGGACCGCCGGTCCCGGTTCCACCACCCGGCCCATCGCGACGACCGAATTGCAACGGTCCGACATCATCGGCGTCGAGATCAGGTTGCTGCCCGACGAGCTGGTGATCCTGCGCATCGGGTTCTGACCCACTCACCTCCTGCCCAGGTCCGGGACCTGGGCAAACGCAGCTGCGCACCCGTCTGCACGTGCGTTCACATATGTGTCCGCAGGGTGCTCCAGATCACCTCGGCGCGGCGAGTAGACCAGTCTCAGACACCTTGGTGGCCGATCGTCAAGAGGGGTGAGCGTCGATACGGTGCGTTGCATGACCGCACCTGAGCGTTCGCGGCTGGCCCGAGAACGGCTCTCGCGCGAGTTACGAAGGCTGCGCACCGAGGCCAAGATGACCGGCACGGCCACGGCGCGCGCTACCGGGATGAGCCAG
>NZ_MTQP01000050.1 GCF_001984175.1 Saccharothrix sp. ALI-22-I | reverse complement strand
CGCCGCAGCTTCACCGAGACCGACTACGCCGCCCTGCTCGACGCCGCACACCAGTACCTCAAAGCCGAGATCCTGGTGATCTGGGACAACCTCAACACCCACATCAGCACCGCGATGCGGCAACTGGTCGCCGGCCGCGACTGGCTGCACGTCATCCAACCACCGGCCTACGCACCCGACCTCAACCCCACCGAGGGCGTCTGGTCCCACGTCAAACGCAGCCTGGGCAACCTCGCCGTCACCGGCGTGGACCACCTCGCCGCCATCGTGCGCAACCGGCTCAAACGCATCCAGTACCGACCCGAACTCCTGGCAGGATTCCTCGCCCAGACCGGCCTCACCCTCGACCCAGAGCCACCCTAACCCTGACCATTCAACCTCTGTAGCTGATCGCGTCGTTGCCGAGTTGCTTGCGTTGGCGGGCGAGTACGCGGTCGACCAGTACCTCCGAGGCTCCGAGGTAGTGGACGGGGTCGAGGAGTTGGCGTAGGTCCGCGGGGTCGAGGTGAACGAGTTCGGGTGCTGAGAGGAGCGCTTGTTCGAAGGGGCGGTCGTCGGCGGCGATTCTCGCGAGGAGCTTCTTGGCGTTGGCTTTGCCGAGGTGGGGTGCGAGGGCGACGTTGAGTCGTTCGGAGACGATGGAGCCGCCGGTCAGCTTGAGGTTGTCCTGCATGACGTCGGGGAAGACGCGCAGACCCGCGGCGAGTTCGGCGGCGGTCGCGGCGGCGCCTCCGGTGAGGCGGAGGCATTCGCGCAGGGGTTGCCACTCGGCGTGCCAGGCGCCTGCAGATCGTTCGTCCTCGGCGAGCATGGCTTGGGAGAGCACCGTGGCGTAGAGCGGGGCTTGGCGGGCGGCGGAGGTGAGCAGGGTGGCGAGGACGGGGTTCTGCTTCTGTGGCATGGCCGAGGAGACACCGCGGCCTTCGGCACCGGGTTCGGCCAGCTCGGCGACTTCGGTGCGGGCCATGCCCTGCACGTCGAGGGCGATCTTGCCGAGAGCGGTGGTGACGAAGGTGCAGACCGCACCGATGTCGGCCATCGGGGTGCGCAGGGCGTGCCAGGGCACCACTGCTTCGGTCAGTCCCAATTCCTGGGCGAACCGGACGGACAGCTCTGCCGCGTGACCGTGCCGCTCGGCGGCTGCGGCGTATTCGAGGTAGGAAGCGAGGGTGCCGGCCGCGCCGCCGAGTTGAGCGGGTAGGCGGTCGGTACGGAGTGTGTGGACGCGGTCGATGGCGTCCAGCACGAGGGTCAGCCAGCCTGCGGCCTTGAGGCCGAAGGTGATGGGGACTGCATGCTGGGTGAGGGTACGGCCCGCCATCGGGGTGGTGCGGTGGTTGTCGGCGAGTCGTGCCAAGGCGTCGGCGGTGCGGGTCAGGTGCTGTTCGATCTCGGTGAAAACTCGGGTGGCGATGAGCATCGCGGCGGAGTCGAGGATGTCCTGGCTGGTGCCGCCGCGGTGGACGTACTCGGCGGCGTCGTGGTCGATGCGGGTGACTTCGGCGGTGAGTGCCTGGACGAGGAGCACGACGGGGTTGGCCGCGCCGCGGGCTCCGGCGGCGAGGGCGGGCAGGTCGATGCGGTCGGCGTGGGCGGCTTCGGCGATCACGGTGGCGGCCTGTGCCGGGATGACGCCGAGGTGGGACTGTGCGCGGGCCAGGGCGACTTCGACGTCGAGCATGGCCTGGAGCCATGCTTCGTCGCCGGTGAGGTCTGCGGCCGTGGTGCCGGCCCAGACCGGTGCGAGCAGCCCGCTGTCGGTGTTGGTGGGCTTGGAGTTCATCGGGTGTTCCTCACGCCGGTCGGGCGGCTTGGGTCGGGACCGCGCTCGTGGTGGTGATCGTGGCGGTGGCGTCGGTGGCGGTGAGCACGGCGCGGGCGATCGCGTCGGCGTCGCCGAGGATGACGGAGTTCACGCCCGGCCGGATGCCTGCGGCGGTGACCCAGTGGACGGCTTCGGTCGGGATGCCGTAGCTGAAGCGCCGTGGGTGTGGGCGGCCGTCGGCGTCGACGACCCGGTAGGGGCGTGGGGTGACGGCGAGGCCGCCGGTCTCGTAGTCGCCCGCGGGGTCGGGGATGCGGTAGGCCGCGATGGCGCCGCTGTCTCGCAGTCGGATGACCAGTGGGTCGCTGGTGGTGCGGATGTCGACCTCGGGGAGGCGGGCCTCGATGAGGGTGGTGGCTTCCACCTCGGAGCCGTCCACGTTGGCCGAGTAGGCGAGGAACGACTGGTCGCCGGGTTCGACGCGCATGCCGGGGCCGATGACGTGGAGGATGCCGGCGTCGATCAGGGCGATCATCTCCTCCATCCGGCTGGCGGGCGGGCCGATGGAGAGGTAGGCGTTGAGCGGGGTGTACCAGGCGAGCAGTTCGTCGCGGTAGGAGGTGCCGGTCAGTCCACTGTGATCGACCACGAGGCGGATCTCGTTGCGCAGGTCGCGCAGGACGTCCAGCGCCGCCTTGACCGGGTCGCTGACGTTGCCCTTGCGGGCTCGGTGCAGGTCGCGACGCAGTAGCCCGAGCAGCCAGGTGTGGAACTCGTCCGGCGAGGAGAAGTGGTGGTCGGAGTGCGGGCGGGCGATGAGGTCCCAGTCCCACCGCTGGGCGGCGTCGATGCCGAAGCGGTCCAGCAGCGCGGGGAGTTCGTCGCCGGTCGCGGCACGGTAGCCGGCACCGAAGTCGTCGGCGACGACGTCTCCGCGCCGGCCGCGCAGCAGGGTCGTGTAGTAGACGAACTCGACCTCGCGGGAGATCAGTGGCCACACGTCGGCGCGGAAGGTCACCGCTTCGCCCCGTGCGATGCGGGCACGCAGCCGGGCGATCACGGTCTGCGTGAGGAACAGCGGCTCGTGGCGGCCGGACACGCCCTTCTCGTTTTCGCCGCGCGAGTGGTAGGGCACGCCTCTGCGTGATCCTGTGTGGATCTCTGGTTCGCGGCCGGAGGGCCGGTGACCGGCTCCTCGGAACCAGGCCAGACGGTACAAAGGAGCCGAGGACATGTCTACTATGATGTTTAGTAGAACAAGAGGGCGGGGTGCGATCTGTGGTTGGACTGTGGAGCTGGCCTCGCGCGCTTGTCGGCGGAGTGCTCAGCGCGATCGCGGTCGGAGTGCCGACCGATGTCATGGACAACCCGCTCTTCACCCGGATGACCCCGGTGCGCTGGTGGGAAGTGCCGGTTCTGCTGTGCATCGCTGCCCTGACTGCGATGTGGGCCGCACTTCGGCCACAACGCACCGAGGGCGTCGGCTCGGCCCGCACCTGGGGAAGTTCAGTGCTCGGCGCACTGGCCGTCGGGTGCCCGGTGTGCAACAAGGTGGTCATCGCGCTCTTGGGCACGTCCGGCGCGCTCGGACTGTGGGCTCCACTCCAACCTTTGCTGGCCTTGGCTTCGCTGATCATCTTGGCGACCGCCGTGGCCGCCCGATGGCGACTCCGCGGCTGCACGCCGGAGACGTGTCCTCCCACGGAAGGCAAGGCAGCACCCTTCCAGTGGCAGCGGGACGCGGAGAAGTCGGTGTGAACGCCACACCACCGGCCGCCGGCCGACGCGCAGCGATGTCCGCAGTAGAAGCGAATCCGCCCGTGGCACCGATCGAGGCGGTCGAGCGGGCGACGTGGCGGGTGGCCGGGACCGCCGTGGTCGGCGGGGTTGGCTTGGCGCTGGCGTTCCCGCCGATCGGCCTGTGGCCCCTGGCCGCGCTCGGACCCGCACTACTCGTCCTGTCGGAGGCTTGCTGCTCACGGCCTGCTCCGAACAGCCACCGGCCACACCCGCTTCACTGCCACACCGGCCACACCCGCCACCTCGTCGACGGGCACGGAGATCGCGGTCGTGGAGACGGAGTACGAGATAGAACTGCCCGAGCAGACATTGACCGTAGGCACCCACAACTTCACCGTCCGCAACCAGGGCGACACTCAACACGACCTGGTGATCCAAGGGCCGGGCGTCGACTCGGCGCGCACCGAGATCATCAGGCCGGGTGGTGAGGGCAGCGTCGCGGTGACGTTCGAGAAGGCGAGTACGTGCTGTGGTGCTCGGTCGGCAACCACCGCGCCCAAGGCATGGAGAAGAAGATCACCGTCAACTGACCACCGCGACGTCGCCTCGAGACCACAACCGCACCCCGCCTACTATGCGTATTAGTACTGCGGTCCGACGTGGAGGACACAGTCGCACCGCGTTGAGCGGCGCGCTTCCCGAGGAGGTCTGGATGCGACGTGGGATCCGAGTGTTGGCATGCCTGACGCTGGCGACGCTGGCCACGGCATGCGGTCAGGCGAACCCGCAGCAGGCGGCGCCCGGCACGGGGACGCCAGGAGCGGGTTCGCCCGGGTTGGCCCACGTGCACGGCCTCGGCGTGGATCCCGCGGACGGCACGCTGTACGCGGCGAGCCACTACGGCCTGTTCACGGTGCCTGAAGGCGCGAAGGCGGAGCGGGTCGGCGACCGGATGCAGGACACGATGGGGTTCACGGTCGTCGGCCCGAACCACTTCCTGGGCAGCGGCCACCCGGACCCGAGGGACGCCGGCAAGGCACCGCGACTCGGTCTCATCGAGAGCACCGACGCCGGGAAGAGCTGGCGTTCGCTGTCACTCGAAGGCGAAGCCGACTTCCACTCCTTGGAGGCCAAGCACGGCTCGGTGTACGGCTACGACAGCCAGACCGGACAACTCGCCGTCACGTCCGACCAGCGGAACTGGGACCGGCGTGGCCAAGTGGCCATGGCCGACTTCGCGGTCAGCCCGACGAGTCCGGACACCCTGCTGGCGACCACCGAGCAGGGACTCGCCCGCAGCACCGACGGTGGCCGTACCTTCACCCCGCTCACGGGCGCGCCGCTCCTGCAACTGGTCGACTGGCCGTCAGAGGCGAGCGTCGTCGGCATGGCCCCGGACGGCGGGGTCCACGTCAGCGCGGACGGTGGGGCGACCTGGACCCGTCCGGGTCAGGTTCCCGGCAAACCGACCGCCTTGGCCACCAATGGCCCGTCCGAGGTCTTCGTGTCCACCAGCACCGCGATCCACAGCTCGGATGACGGTGGGCGCACGTTCACCCAGCGGCAGGCGCTCAACTGATCCCCGCACCACGTGCCTGCAACCAGGCGAGCGGGTCGGCCTTGCGACCGTCCGGCTCCCACACCTCGAAGTGCAGGTGGGGGCCGGTCGAGATACCCCGGTTGCCGACTCGCGCGATCAGGTCGCCCGCCTTGACCTGTTCCCCCTCGCGGACCGCATAGCTGTCGATGTGCCCGTAAACGGTCATGGTGCCGTCCGCACGCTCGATCTTCACCCACAACCCGAAACCACTCGCGGGCCCGGCCTCGCGGACCACGCCGTCCGTCGCGGCGTAGACGGGTGTGCCGATCCGGTTGGCGATGTCGAGGCCATAGTGGTTGGTGCCCCAGCGCGGCCCGTAGTTCGACGTGATCTCGCCCTGCACCGGCGCGACGACCTTCGGGCGACGCGCCTCCTCGGCCTCGCGTTCGGCTTGGCGCTGTGCCTCGATGCGCTGGTCGTCGATCCGCTGCGACTTGCGCAGGTTACCGATCTCGTCGTGGGCAGGCTTGGCCACGATCAGCACACCGGGGGACACGGCCTGGCCACCGACCCCGGTGAGGTTCGCCGCCGCCAGCGGACGGATGTCACCCGACGCGATCCCACTCGGCGGCGGCGCGTTCTCCGGCGAGTCCAGCACCGCTGCCGCAGCTGCTCCGATCATGATTCCACCGGCTACGACAACCACTCGGCGACGGGACACGCACAGCCTCTTCCGCTCGGGGACGCGGGGACCTTATCAACTATCTTGGATAGTATAAAGCTGTCCGCCATGACTACCGGGGTCGCCGCACGCACGTGGCCCCACGTGCGCCGCCAAGCGGCCTTCTCACCTTCTCCTGCCCCTGATCCCGATGTGATCAGCTACAGCACGAACACGACGTCAGCTCGACAGGCCGCTCTCTGTCCTTTCCGTACAGCGGCGGTGAGATCAGCGGGCTACGGTGTCGCGTGAGCACGTTCCTCGACTCGTGTCACCGCAGGCTCTTCGCCCTCCCGTCCCGCTCCAGCCCCGCCAAACAAGGACGACTGCTAAGGCTGTGGTTCGAGTGGTGGCACCGCAGGCCGGACCCGTGGGGGCTCGCGGTCGACAACTACGAACAACACCACTACTCGACCATGCTCGACCACCTCCCGGAGCAGCCTTACCGACGAATGCTGGATGTGGGCTGCAGCGAAGGCGTGTTCACCGACCAACTGGCCGCGCGACACCCGCAGGCCGAGGTCGTCGGCGTGGACATCTCCCAGCGGGCGACCGACCGCGCTCGCGCCGGCGGTGTATCCGGATCCGGGAAGCGGCCCCGCTACCTACGGCTGGACGTCGTCAGCGACGACTTGGACGACCGGTACGACGTCGTGATCTGCGCCGAGATGCTGTACTACCTCGGCCGTCCCGAGCGGGTGCGACAGTCGTGCCGACGACTGAGCCGGCTGCTGGCGCCAGGCGGGGTCCTCGTGGTGGCGCATCCGTGGTCCGAGGCGCGGCAACTGCACGCGGACCTCGACGGGAACCCGGCACTGCGGCACCTGCACGAGCACGTCGACCGGACATCCTGGCGGCCGTTAGCGGTGACCCTCTACGAGCGGCCAACCGCCCCTGTCGTCGACGCGGTGATGCACCCGTAAGGATCGGATCCCGCACCATCGGAAAACCCACGCCGTGTACGCACGTGACGGGACGCGATCCGTCGTTCGGAGCTCTATTCGACGTAGGAGACGACCGCCATCATGCCCGCCTCGCCGTGGTAGACGTTGTGGCAGTGGGTCAGCCACTGACCTGGGTTGTCGGCGACGAAGTCGACGTCGAGGCCGCGCCCGGGAAGGACGAGCGCGGTGTCCTTGCGTGGCCCGCGGTCGCCGTTGGCGCGCACGTGGAAGGTGTGCCCGTGCAGGTGCATCGGGTGGAACATCGTCGTCTTGTTCTTCATCCGCAGCCGCACGTACTGCCCCTGGCGGATCGGCAGGCCGTCCTTCGGGTCGTACGGCTTGCCGTTGATCGTCCAGTCGTAGCGCTCACCAGGACCTTCCAGCACCAGGTCGTGCACCACGTCGGGTTGCTTCACCGGCACCGCGACCCGATCGGCCACCTCCAGCTCGACCGCCATGAGCACACGCAGCTTCGCCAACTCCGCGACCGCCTCCGGACCGGCCGGTGCCATCTGCGTAGTCGGGTTCCGCAGGACCACCTGCGCGTACTGATCGCGCCCTTCCGCGATGGCGAACACCGGCACCGCACCGTCCGGCATCGTGACCACCACGTCCACCCGCTCGCCCATGCCGATCATCACCATGTCGGCCTCTACCGGCTTCACCGGGAACCCGTCGGTGTGCGTGACCCGCATCCGCACTCCTGGCAGACCGACCCGGAACGCGGTGTCGGCCGCCGCGTTGATCAGGCGCAGGCGCACCCGTTGACCGGCCTTGACCTCGGCCGCGACCGGGTCACGGAACGTGCGTCCGTTGGCCAGCACGTGCGGGTACACCAGGTCACCCGCGTCCCCGCCCAGCAGCGTCGACCGCGGCATCGCGCTCATCGACCCGTGGTCCATGCCGGCCATACCGCCCATGCCGTTGCGCTTCAGCTCGTCCAGCGCTTCGTCCGGCGTGCGGTCGACGCCGTCGAGCCAGTCATCCAGCACGATCACCAGCTCGCTGTCGTAGTCCGCCCCGTCCTCGGGATCCTCCACGATCAACGGCGCGTAGAGACCGCGGTCGAGCTGCACGCCCGAATGCGGGTGGAAGAAGTACGTGCCGGCATCCGGAACGGTGAACTCGTAGGTGAACTGCGAACCCTGCGCGATCTCGTCCTGGGTCAGCCCCGGCACACCGTCCATGTCGTTGCGCAACGCGAGGCCGTGCCAGTGGATGCTGGTCGGGGCGGGCAACTCGTTGCTCAGCTCGACGCTGAGCACGTCACCCCGCTTGACCCGGATCTCCCGGCCCGGCAACTGCCCGCCGTAACTCCACGTGTTGACCTGCACACCACCGATGTCCACCACTCCGGTGACCGCGTTCAACCGCACGGACGTCTTCGCCGCACCGGCCGCCCGACGTGCGCTCTCGGCTGCCGCCACCTTGGGGGAGTTCGGCCCGACCGGGGTCGTGCCCGCTCGGCTGGGCGACGAGCACGCCGCCAGTCCCACGGTGGCCGCGGCGCCGACACCGAGCTGAAGGAACCGGCGCCGATGGAAAACCCGTCGTGTCGTCATCTCACTCCCGTCGAGCCGTCTACTAGTCACCATAGTAGCTGGCTCGACGTACCACCCGGGCGGCCCACGCCACCAGTGCGGCTCCGACCAGGAGCAAGGCGGCCCCCGCAAGGTACTGCCCCGTCGCGGCAGGTTCGGCGCCGGCGGGCAGGTAGAGGGACCGACGCTCAGATCGGACACCGCGGTCGGCGAAGTCCACGGGTACCCATGCCTCGGCCACACGCCCCTCCGACCTCAGTTCCGTGTAGACGAACCACAAGCCGGCCGAAGGCAACGCGATGTCGCCGCGGAACTCCCCGGTACCCGTGAGCGGCGCTTCGACCACTTCTCCCGCACGGCGGGGCCAGCAACCGCACCGGGCTCAGCTCATCGGTGCGCGCACCCATCGGATCGACCACCCGAACCGCGAGCTGCCCGTGCCCGTCCGCCATGACTTCGAGTCCGATGGTCGCGACCTCCTCCCCCTGCCCCGGGTCATGGGCACGGACCTGGGGTGGCGTCAGGATCGGCAGGAGCACCAACGGTCCGACGATCGCCGCCGCACGCAGTGCCCCGGCACGCCTGACCACGACCAGCAGGAGGAGCAGCGGCCCGACGACTGCCGCCGCCTTCACGACGTCCGCGAGACCGACCGAGCTGAGCCCGGTCAGGGACGCCACAAGCTGGACGGCCACGATTCCCAAGCCGGCGATCGGCCACCTGGCAACGCCCCATCGGGCGGGAAGGTCCAGCAGCGCCAACGCCAGCAAGGGCAGCGGCAAGTCGGGTCCGGGCCACCCGGCCAATGCGAGCACCACCGCGATCAGCGCCCGCACCGCGAAGTAGCCGACCACCGCCCAGCGTCCGCCCGGACAGCGAGAACGCCAGCAGCAGCCCGCGGGTGTCGATGCCGTGCCCGAGCAGCGACACCAGGTTCGCGGTGTCCGGGTCGAGCCCGGTCAGCTTGCCGGCCGCGGTCGGGTGCTGTTCGATCCCAGCCCGCGGATCCGGCAACTGTTCGCGGACCAGGTCGACCCGGTCGAGGGCCGCTATCTCGACGCGCTGTGCGACGCCCTGCCCGAGCAGGACACCGACACGATCCTGTTCGGCTACACCAGCATGCTGGCGTTGTTGGCGGCACAGCAGGCGGCGACCTTCGCCGAAGTCCGGTGGCGGCACTCGGCCGGCCGGCCCCACAGCAGTGACCCGGATTCCCGCGGTGGTGCGGGGGAACGACTGATAGCCTTCCTCACCGCCGGGCTGACCCACGGCTTGGCGAAGTAGCTTCTCAGCCGCAACCAGCTGAACCACTATGTTCGATAGTGGTCCACTTGTCGCAATTCGGTACTAGCATTCGTAGTAGTGGCTCGTCAGATGAAGTCGAAGTCCTCGGTGCACACGGTGAAAGTCCTATCCCGCGCCTCGTTCACCCGCACATCGGCCCTACCCGACCGACGCGGGCGCGTGGGATTTTCCCGGCGAGGACTCCGGTTCGACCCGCCCTGCAAGGGAGAACCCCCGACATGATCAGACGATTCACCACGGCCGTGTTGGCCGTCTGCCTGCTGAGCCCGACGCCGTTGGCAAGCGCCGAGGCGGCTCCCGTTCAGGCCGCCGCGGCCACGCCGTGCACCAACGGCATGGCCGGCAACTACCCGTGCAACAACATCGACCTCCAGTCCGTGCTCCCGATGTCGGGCATGGGCGGCGGCAGCGGCAGCGGCGGTTGGGGGTGGACCGATTCGACCAACGGCAAGGAGTACGCGATCGTCGCGCGCACCACCGGCACGTCGTTCGTGGACATCACCAGCCCCACCAGCCCGGTGTACCTGGGCAACCTGCCCAGCGCCACGGGCACGTCGAGCTGGCGCGAGCTGACCGTCCACAACAACACCGTCTACGTCGTCTCCGACCGCAACGGCAGCCACGGCCTCCAGATCTTCGACCTCACCCGCCTGCGCTCGGTGACCTCCCCACCAGTCACCTTCACCGCGGACGCGCGCGACACCTCGTTCACCACCGCCCACACCGTGAGCGTCAACACCGAGACCGGCTACCTCTACGTCAACGGGTCCAGCACGTGCTCCGGCGGGCCCCGCGTGTTCAGCCTCGCCAACCGGTTGGCGCCGTCGTTCGTCGGCTGCGTCAACGGTGACGGGTACTCGCACGACTCGACCGCCGTCGTCTACCGCGGTCCGGACACCCGATACCAGGGCAAGGAGATCCTGGTCGGCGCGAACGAGGACACCGTCACCTTCTTCGACGTGACGACCAAGTCCAGCCCGGTCCAGCTCTCCCGCAAGACCTACGCCGGCTCGGGCTACGCCCACCAGGGCGTGTTCACCGAGGACCACCGGTACTTCCTGCTCGACGACGAGACCGACGAGACCAGCCGGGGCCACAACAGCCGCACCTACGTCTGGGACACCTCGAACCTCACCAACCCGGTGCTGGTCGGCATCTTCACCGGCCCGACCGCGGCGTCCGACCACAACCAGTGGGTCAAGGGCGGCTACTCCTACCAGTCCAACTACAAGGCCGGCCTGCGGATCGTGGACCTGCGCAACGTCGCTACCCCGACGTCGATGAGCGAAGCCGCGTACTTCGACACGTACCCGTCGAGCAACACCAGCGGCTTCAACGGAACCTGGACCAATTACCCGTACTACCCCAGCGGCAACGTCGCGGTCTTCACCATCGAGGGCGGGCTGTTCGTGGTGAAGCCCAGGCTCGGGACCCCGTCGAGCGACTTCTCGCTGTCCGTCTCGCCCACCTCGGGTGCGGTCAACCCCGGCGGCTCGGTCACGGCAACCATCGGCACCACCGTGGCCGGCGGCACCGCCGAAAGCGTCAGCCTGTCGGCGAGTGGACTGCCCACCGGCGTGACGGCCTCGTTCTCCCCCGCATCGGTCACCGCGGGTGGATCGTCAACGGTGACGCTCGCGTCCAGCGCCTCCACCCCACCGGGCACGTACCCGATCACCATCACCGGCACCGCGCCGTCCACGACCCGCACGGGCACCTACACCCTCACCGTGAACGGCTCCGGGTGCTCCGGCACGAACCCGAACGACGTGGCCATCCCGGACAACACCACCGTCGAGTCCCCGATCACGCTGTCGGGCTGCGCGGGCCCCGCGTCCGCCTCGTCGAAGGTGGCGGTGAACATCGTGCACACCTACATCGGTGACCTGGTGGTGGCCCTGGTCGCGCCGGACGGCAGCACCTACACCCTGCACAACCGCACCGGCGGCGGCACCGACAACATCAACCAGACCTACACCGTCGACCTGTCCGGCGAAGCACGCAACGGCACGTGGATTCTGCGCGTCCGTGATGCGGCCAACGCCGACACGGGGCGTATCGACACCTGGACGCTGACCGTGTGACCGCTCGTGGGGCACCACGGACGTGGTGCCCCACGAGGCAGATCAGCGCTTGTGCGTCCAGCGCTGTTCGATCCGGGCGAACCGGTACACCCCGAGCGCGACCACCCAGGTCACCACGAACAGCACGACGATCCCGTATCCCACGTAGTTCAGGTCCACCCCAGCCGACCACGCCAGCGGCCCCGAACGCACGTCCAGCTTCTCCGCCAGCAGGCCGAGCAACTCGATCACACCGATCACCAGTGCCACCGCCACCGACAGCCCGGTCACCGTGATGTTGTAGAAGACCTTGCGCACCGGGTGCGCGAACGCCCAGCCGTACGCGAAGTTCATGAAACACCCGTCGATCGTGTCCAGCAGGCTCATACCGGCGGCGAACAGCACGCAGTCTCTACCTCGAACCGGACCGGTGCAGTCTGAACTGGACAGAGCCCACGCCGGTCGCGGTCGACAGGCTGCTGGCTCACCTGATCACCTACCTCGGCCGAGACGACCTCGCCGACGACGCACGACTGCGGGCCGAGGCGGTCGTGCTGGACCTGCTGCGCCCGTTGCCGGTCGCACCCATCGACGTGCCGCGTTCGCCCACCACACGGGCATGAGCTTCGATCGCTGGCGCACCCACATGCGGCTGCGGGCGGCCTGCTGCTCCTCGCCGAAGGCCAACCCGTCTCCCGGGTCGCACACACCGTGGGATACGCGACACCGAGCGTTCCTCGCCGCCTTTCCAGGCAATCACTCTCCCGGAGTGCCCCAGTCGAGCCTTCATCGAATGTGGTTCGCGGCCAGGTGTTCAACCTTTGAAACTCGGCTTCACCACGAACCCAGTACAGTCTTTGACTCGTTCCTTTGACCTCAATCACCGGGGCGGAGCAGGTACCAGATTCAGCGCATAGTCAGAGAAATATTTCAGCTCCGCGAGAGAAAATTGGCGGTGGGCATGTCCCTGGCGCGTCAGTACGACAGTACGCGTCAACCTGGGAGGAGCCGACTACGCGACTTCCACGCCGATCTCGAGGAGGCGGTCATCAACGCGTACGGATTCTCGCCGGACAAGACCTCCTTGCACTGTTGCTCGCGCTCAACCCGGACAAGACAGCCGGCCCCGAGCACGCGCGTGGGCCGGGCCCGGCGGTGCCCAGTGCGTGAGGCATTTCCCGGAGGGTGACGTTGCTCCAGCTCAGCGGCCGAGCACTTGGCCGACGCCCACAGCGAGGCAGCCGACTACGTGGATCAGGAGCCCCGTCGGCGGCGATGATCGCCGGGTCGTGGAGCTGGGCGGGGTGGGTGGCGGTGTTGTCCTGGCGGGAACGGGCCGCGGGCCAGTTCGCGCGGTCGAGCCGAGGCGGCGAGCCGGGGCGCATGTGCGCGGCCTGCTTCGGCTCGCCTGCAGCAGTATCCTGCTACCACTGCAATCGCGGGCGGAGGGCGGCGACCCCGATCACTCGGGGCGCCCCGGTGCGCACCCGGGTGTCACACCAGGGTTGAGAAGGCCAAAACGGGCCGCTGCAGCGAAAGGATTGCGGCGATGAGCGTTAGTCATCGTGAAGAACCTCGCGCGAACGAACCTTCGGCAGACCGACGTACGCTGGCCCTCAGCGGCGCACTACTGCTTGGGGGCTTCGTGGTGAACGCGATCCAGAGAATGCTCTTGCACCCGACCGGAGAGGAAGACAATCACGAGGCGATCTTCACCGAGTACGCGGCGAGTCGCGCCTGGGTTGCCACTCACCTTGCAGAATTCATACTCGTGCTCGTGGCCTTTGCCGGATTGCTCGTGCTCTGCGGCGCCCTGCGACGCGAGACGCCCTACCTCGCGCTGCTAGCCGCAGGCGCAATCGTCGCGAGCGGCGCGGTCTGGGCCGTTCTCCAAGCGGTGGATGGCGTCACGCTCAAGCAGGCGGTAGACGCTTGGGCCGCCGCGTCGGGGCCCGAGAAGGCAACCCGCTTTGCCGATGCCGAAACCACCCGGTGGATCGAGTGGGGCCTCCAGGGCTACTTCCGGGTCCTGCTCGGCGTGACCTTCCTGCTCCTGGGCGCTGCGGTTGTCGTGAGCCGCCTCGTTCCGAACTGGCTCGGCGTGCTCCTGGCGGTCGGCGGCCTGCTCTCCCTCGCCATAGGGTTCTCCATCGGCTACGAAGGTTTGGAAAGCGGCTTCCAAGACGCCGTAGGCGTCGCCCTCCAGCTCGTCGTCCTCGTCTTCGGCGTCGGCCTGCTCGTCCTCAGCCGCCGAGCCCGAGAGCCGGGCACCCGCGCGGCTAGCACCTAGACAGGGCTTTGTTAGGCGGTATGACGGGACGTGTGCATGGTGTGATCTTGTTCTGGGGGTGACCCAGCCGGCGCGCGACCGACGGCCGCCCCACCAGGCGAGCGATGTAGAAGGCGATCAGCGCCCCGGCCGTGAAGCCGACCACTGCGATCGCCAGTCCGGGCAGGATGCCGAACAGCAGGCCGGACGCCGCGGCCAGCACCGGTTTCGGGAAGAACGCCGCCGTTCCCACCGCGCACAGCAGGCAGAACACGAGCAGAGCCCACAGTCCGTTGCCGCCGACCCAGCCGCGGAGCTGTTCGGGTCCGGCAGGTCGGCAAGCGCCGTCACGACGATGAGCACCAGGACCACGACGGCCAGGCCGATCACTCGCCAGTGCCGCACCGTGCTCCCTGAACCGCTCTCGTGCACAACTCCACCGCCGCGAGCGACATACTATTAGCCATCGTAGACGATGTGCGATCCTGGTCGTGATGAAACCGCAACTCCGCGAACGCGCCGAATCGGACCCGAGGCGGCGCTCCGACCAGCCACTCGTCGCGCGCCCCCGTCCCGCAGACGGCCGCAGGGCAGCCACGCCGCGCAGACGGTCGGCCTGCAGCCAGGTCGCGGCGGCGGTGAGCGTGCTGCTCCTCGCCGGACTGACCGTCGTCGTGGTGCGCGAGACCATCACATCACCTCCCCCACCGGTCCAGGTCGCGGCACCGGCCACTGCCGATGCCCACGAGGACGGCGGCCATGCCTCCCCGGCCGCACTCCCCCGGCGCCCAATCCCGATCCGGCGCTGTTCGACGCGGCCACCGCCTCGGCCGAACTCCCTCCCGGCGGGGAGTTCACCGCGCAGGGCGGCAAGAAGTGGACGGTGGTCCCCGGCACGGCACCGGCCGTGGGCGGAGTGAACCGCGTCAGCTGACGAAGCGGTACGGGAAGAAACCGCTGACCCGTCGCCTCCTGGACTCCTACGCCCACCAACTGCCAGTGCCCGCCCACGAACGGACAGCCGACGACGACCCCAGGATCCGCTCGCTCACGGTGAAGACACACGTCGGACGAGTCCTGGCGAAGATCGAAGCCAGGGACCGGATCCAGGCCGTGATCCTCGCCTGCGACCTGGGACTGACCCCGCCCAACACCCCCGCCTGACCCCGCCGACCCCGCGTCACCGACAAACCCGGGAAGCGAATTCAATTCCGCTACGGAAACGACACCCCCTTCGGTTCAAGTGCGATTCACGACATGCCTCGTCAGGGTGAAATAAAGGCCCTGCCGATGCCACGCAGATGGTTTGTGTATCGTGATGTCGTGCTCTATCGCGCCCGCATCCGAGTCTCGCAGTGGGCCTTGGTGTGGGCTGTCGCGTTCGCCGTGGTCGGCATGCACCACCTCGGCACGCAGGAGCCGGCCGCACACCCGACGGCCGCCTCGGCAGTCGCCACCGTGGTCGACTGCTGCGCGCACGGCGCGTCCGAAGAGCGCGCTCCGGCCCCCAGCGAGCAGCACGACATGCTGCACCTGTGCCTGGCGATCCTGGCCGCTGCGGTCGGTCTGGCGCTGACCCTTTTCGCTGTGCGTGGTCGAGCAATCACGGAACGGTTCAGCTCGCTGCCGGCGCGAGCGGCACGGCCGCGTTCCCCTCCCCCGAGACCGAGTGGCGCACCAGCGCTATTGGCCAACCTCTGCGTCCTGCGGCTGTGACAGGCGGCGCGTGACGTCCTTCGTGGACGCCGACGCGACGCCGTGCAACCGACTGGATTTCAACACCGCAGAGGACCTCATGACCAGGAAGAACCTGGCCGGGACGGCGCTTGCCGTCCTGACCTCCGGACTCGTGCTCGCCGGGTGCGGCAGCGACTCCGACTCCGGCTCCGGCGGCCACGACATGGACAGCATGACCTGGACCACGACCCCCACCAGCTCAGCCGCCGCCGCGTCGTCGGGCGAGCACAACGACGCGGACATCACGTTCGCGCAGGGGATGATCCCGCACCACCAGGGCGCGCTGGAGATGTCCAAGCTCGCCGAGGGACGGACCTCCAACGCCAAGGTGCTCGACCTCGCGTCGCGCATCGAGAAGGCGCAGGACCCGGAGATCAAGACGATGACCGACTGGCTCAAGGCCTGGGGCGCCGAGGCGCCTGCCGGCATGCCGGGCATGGATCACGGCACGGCGATGCCCGGCATGGGCACCGAGGAAATGGACATGTTGAAGCAGGCCAAGGACGCCGACTTCGACAAGATGTTCCTGGAGATGATGATCAAGCACCACCAGGGCGCGATCGAGATGGCCCAGACCGAACTCCAGCAGGGCTCCAACGCCGACGCCAAGAAGCTCGCCCAGCAGATCATCGACTCGCAGGCGGCCGAGATCACCGAGATGCAGGGCCTCCTGGGGGCCGGTGGCTGACGCCGATCGAGTACCGCTGCCCTCGCATCACGCTTACTATCCTCGATAGGAGGCGTGATGCGAGGGCTCGGCGAGTTGGAAACCGCGGTCATGGACGTGCTGTGGAACACGTCCGAGGCGCAGCGGGTCCGCGACGTGCTCGAAGCGATCACCAAGGAACGCACGCTCGCGTACACCACGGTCATGACCGTGTTGGACAACCTGCACCGCAAGGGCTGGGTGGTCCGCCACATGGAGAGCCGGTCCTACCGATACCAGGCGGCGATGAGCCGGGACGAAGCCGAGGCCAAGGCGTTGCGGGAGCTGCTGGACGAGGCGGGCGATCCGGAGGCGGTCCTGATGCACTTCGCCCGGTCGGTGTCCGCACGTGAATCCGAGGTGCTGCGCAAAGCCCTCGACGGAGAACCATGATCTTCGCATTCGCGCTCGTACTGGGCGCCCTGGTCGTCGGCTGGGCGGCCCCACGCCGTCTGCGCGCCCTGACCACGAGCCGGGTCGACCCGGCGCTGGCCATTGCCTGGTGGTTCCTGACCTGCCTCGGCGTGGCCGCGACCGCGGCGGCGGGCGTGGTGATGGTGCTGCTCCCGGGACACGGCCCGGCCCGGTGGGTGCTGGGGTGGCTGCACGGCTGCTGGACCGCCGTGTCCCACGGCAGCATGCCCCGTCTGGACGACCTGGTGGGCCTGCTCGGCACCACCGTGCTGCTGGCCGTCGCAGCCAGGGTGGGCGTCGGCGCGGTCCGACGACGTCGCGCGTCCCGACGTACGCATCGCAGACAACTGGACCTGCTGCGGATCGCCGCACGGGAGCAGCCGGGGCCGATCCCGGTGCTGTGGCTCGACCACGAGCAGCCGCTGGCCTACAGCGCCGCGGGCACGCCGCCGTTCATCGTGGCGAGCCGCGGGCTGGCCGACCGGCTGTCCGACGCCGAACTGGACGCCGTGCTCGAACACGAGCGCGCGCACATCCACGGACGTCACCACATGCTCGTCGGACTCGCCGAAGCCCTGGCTTGGGCGATGCCGTTCGTGCCGTTGACCCGCCAAGCGCCGGACGCGATCCGGGTCCTCGCCGAGATGGACGCCGACCGCAGAGCCGCCGCACGGCACGGCGCGGACACCGTGCGCGACGCGTTGCTCCGCATCGGTTCCGCCGGCGCACCGGCCGGGGCACTGGCGGCAGCCGATCACGATGTCGCACTGCGACTCGACCGGCTGGCGCGCACGCACCGGATCCCTCTCGTACGCCGCGTAGGCGCGCTGGTGACGGCTGCGGTCGTGGCGGCCAGCCTGCCCGGTCTGGCCGGACTGGGCCTGCTGGTCGCCACGGCCGCGATCTCCTGTCCGCTGCTGCCGATGTGATCGGTTACCGGGTGAGCACGACGTCGACCCAGTAGTGGTTGGCCCCGAACGAGGTGTTCGGGAACCCCGTGCCCACCCGCTAGACGCCGTTGGGTGCGTTCTCGGCATTCGCCGGCGCGGTCAGCGGCGGGCAAATAAGGGGTTCAGGCGTGTTGGCGCCGCTCGATGCGGCGGGTCATGACGATGTGATCTGGCCAATGGATCATCGTGGCGTCGAGTTGAGTAGCCGCTCGTAATCGCGGACGGTGCAGGGCCTTTGGGCCCTGGTGGAGGGTACGGATTCGCAGGTGACGAGTTCATCCGTTGAGTTCCGACAGCAGCAGCGGCGCGTGCCCTGCGACGGCGTCGACGGGCGGCCAGTCCGTCGACGCCGCGGATGATGCATGGGCCGGCGCGCTCGGCCATCGGGCCTCATCCACTGTGCCGGAGCAGGTCGTGGATCAGTTCGACGACGTCGGCGGGGGTGAACGCCATGGCGTTTTCGCCGACGGTGATCTCGAAGGAGCACCGGTCTGGGTCTGGCGCGGTCCGTACCCGGCCGAGCAGTTCGACGCCGGTGGCGGCGAGCACGGTCGCGGCTGCTCGTTCGGCGGCGGCTGGTCCGATCGGGAGGTGGATGTGGAACAGCGGGGTTTGGGGTGGGTTCGGGACTGTTCGGGCGGCGCCGTCGGCGTTGATGGCCGCCGCGATCGCGATCGCGTGATCGCGATGGCTCGGCAACCGGGGCAGCAGGGTGTCCAGACCGTGCAGGGCGACGAGGGCCAGCGGCCAGGCGTCGTAGACGTCCCCGCCGAGCCGGCGTCGCCACACTCGCGCCTCGGCGGCGAAGTCGGCGTCGGTGGCCAGGACTGCACCACCGGTGCCCTGGAGGGCTTTGTAGAGCGACACGTACGCGGTGTCGAACAACGCGGTGATGTCGGGGAACGGCCTCGCGTAGTAGGTCTGTGCTTCCCAGAGCCGGGCTCCGTCGAGGTGGATCGCGGCACCGCGCTCGCGCATCGCCGACGTCTGCGCGACCAGGTCGTCCCATTCGGGGAGCAGGCCACCGATGTCGCGCTGCGGCAGCTCCCAGACCACTGCCGCGAGCGGCTCGCCGATGGCGGTCAGGTCGGCCAGGGTCATGAGCCGGTGCCGGTCGCCGGTGGGATGGCAGCGTAGTCCGTGCACGACGCTGTACCCGCGGTGTTCCCAGACCTCCAGGTGGCTCTGCGGGTGGGCGGCGAAAGCCCGGCGGCCACGCCGGTCCGCGTGGATGCGCAGTGCGACCTGCTGCGCCATCGTGCCGGACGGGAAGAACACCGCGGCCTGCTTGTCCAGCAACGACGCCATCCGCCGTTCCAGGACGGCCACCGGGCCGTCCGGTCCGTGTGCGGGCGTGTCCGGATCGATCATCTCCGACATCCGTCGCAGCATCTCCTGCGGACGGCGGCGCAGATCGGAGTGCAGGAACAGTGAACGCTGGACGGGCATGGGGTTGGAGATCCAATCAGGACAGTGGCGTGCCCGGTGGGCGACGCCGATGGTTGTGAACAGCACCAGGGGTATTCCGTGACCGTGAAGCGCGTGCGGGCCGAGGCCCGTCCGCCTGTCGGTTTACCTGGATCGGGAGCCCGGTGTGATGGCGAACGCGGCGAGGGCGGCCACGATCGCGATGATCGCGCCGGTGGTGAAGCCGCGGGTGAACCCCTCGGCGCCAGCGCCGGCGATGCTGACGGCGGCGATGCTGGACGCGACCGCCGCGCCGAGTGAGGCGCCGAACTCGTGGAAGGTGCTGACGATCCCCGAGGCGAGGCCGGCTTCGTGCGGCGCCACCTGCCCCAGTGCGGTCGCCGACGCCACCACGAACAGCGCCCCGGTGCCAGCAGCCGCGACCGCCATGCCGACGACCATGGCCGCGGCCCCGTTCCAGAGCGCCGGGACGGCCAGACCGGCGGCAGCGGCGACCAGCCCGGCCACGGCCAGGGTCCGGGCCCCCGCGCGGCCGATGACGTGACCGGTCACGTTGGCGCCGAGCATGGTGGACAGCGCGATGGGCAGGAAGAGCAGGCCGGTGGTCAGTGCGTTGTAGCCGTGGTACTCCTGCAGGGCGAACGTGCCCAGGAAGAACATCATGATCATCAGTGCGGTGGCGACGACGATCAGCAGGGTGCCGGCTGCCACGGGCCTGCGGATCAGCAGTCCTACGTTCATGAGCGGGCTCGCGGCCAGGCGCTGACGCGCCACGAAGGCGGTGTAGAGGACCGCCGACACGACCAGCAGCACGGCGGTGGTCAGCGTGGCCCAGCCGTGGTCTCCCGCCCTGATCAACGCGTAGATCAGGGTTGCGGTCGCCGTGGTCACCAGGGCCGCGCCGGGAACGTCGAGGCGTGCGCCGGTTGCGGGTACCGGCTGGGTCGGCAGGTAGGAGCGGAGCGTGAAGAGCAGCACGAGTCCGATCGGGACGTTGATGTAGAAGATCCACGCCCAGCCCGGTCCGGCGGTGAGCAGCCCGCCGAGCAGGACGCCGAGTGCGGCGCCGCTGCCGCCCAGCGCGGCCCAGATGCCGAGCGCCCGGTTGCGTTCGTCGCCGTCGAAGATCGTGACGATGAGCGACAGTGCCGCCGGCGACAGCATGGCGGCGGCCATGCCCTGCGCGACCCGACCGGTGAGCAGCATCGGCGCGGAGGTGGCCAGTCCCGCGGTCAGCGATGCCGCCGCGAACAGCAGGAGACCGGCGAGGAGGAGTCGGCGGGCTCCGAACAGGTCGGCGGCACGCCCGCCGAGGAGCAGCAGTGGTCCCGACCGCGACACCTCGACCGCGATGATGGTTGCACCGTCGAACCATCTGGTTGTACAGTCGAACCATGCAGAGTGGGGAAGCGGACGCGGCGCAGGAGGCGTTGATGCGGTTCGTCCGCAACTTCGGCCTTCATCAGCCGGACCGGACTCCGTGCGGGCAGCCGCTGCCGGTCTCGGAGGCGCACGCCATGGTGGAAGTCGCCCGGGAGGGGCGGATCCGTCAGGTGGAGTTGGCCCGCCGGTTGCGGTTGGAGAAGAGCACCGTCAGCCGCCTGGTCACCAACCTGGTGGGCCGGGGTTGGGTGCACCGGGAGACGGCCGACGGCGATGGCCGTGGCGTTCTGCTGGTGCTCACCGACGCAGGTGCCACCGCTGCCGCTCGGCAGGCCGACGCCCGCCGGGACCGGTTGACCGCCCTGCTCGATCGCATACCCGACGACCAGCGCGCCGCCGTGGTGCACGCGCTCCAGATCCTCGCGGAGGCCACTGTTGAACCGTCTTGACCACCCCCAGGCCCGTCGAGCACTGCTCTTGGCGGCCGTCGCCGCTGCCGCCGCGCTGAACAGCGGCTGCGCCGCCGACTCGTCGACGGCGACACCGACACCGGCGACCTCCGGCCGACAGGCCGAGGTCGCCGAGCGGGGCGCGTCGGTCATGCCGTTCGACCTGGAACGCACCACCCACCAGTTCAGCAAGACCGACACCGGCGGCGTGCAGACCGTGGTCGCCGACGACCCCCAGGACACCGCCCAGATCACCCTCATCCGGGAACACCTGACCGCGGAGGTGGACCGCTTCCGGCGCGGCGACTTCACCGACCCCGCCCGCATCCACGGCAACGAGATGCCCGGTCTGGAAGCACTACGCGCACACGGCGGGGGAATCACCATCGACTACGAAACCACCCCCGACGGAGCACGCGCCTCCTATACCACCGGCGACGCCGGACTCCGCAACGCCCTGCACGCCTGGTTCGACGCCCAGGTCAGCGACCACGGCCAACACGCCACCCGCTGACACGGCGGCCCGGGGTTCGCTGACCAGATGGCTCAATACCAACCAGTTCCGCACATCCCGACCGACATCGTGCGGACGCGCCACAAACCACAGGAGTGCCGTGACCTACCTCGTGCGAACCGAAACGCCCCCGGTCGAGGTCTACCAGCGCCTGCGGGTCGCTACCGGCCTGAGCCCGAAGTCGGCAACGGCGGCGACGGCCGGCCTGGCCGGCACGTGGTACGCGGTCGTCGCCTATCACGACGACCAACCGGTAGGCATGGGGCGCGTCATCGGCGACGGCGGCACCGCTTTCCAGATCGTCGACATGTGCGTCCTGCCCGAACACCAGGGGCGCGGACTCGGCAAGAAGATCATGGCCGCGCTGATGGAACACCTGCGGCAACGAGCGCCGCGCACGGCCTACATCTCGCTCATCGCCGACGGCGACGCACGCCACCTCTACGCGAAGTACGGCTTCACGGAGACCGCACCGGACTCGGTCGGCATGGCCCTCCGACTCTGACTTGATCTTTCAGAACACGACCTTCGACGACTCTCCGCAGTCGTCGTACTGACCGTCAGCACAGAAGATGGCGCAGCCCACAGGGTTACCCGAGTAGCTTCGAACGCAACTGCGCCTCGTCGAAACGGATTACCTGCTCGGCGGTCAGGTCGCCGGTCGGCTTCCCGTGGCCGTCCACGCCGATCACGAGATACCGACCCCGCACCGACATCGCACCGACGTGCTTGGCCAGTTCCAACACGTCACGTTTCTCGTTGAGGTCGAACCAGGGCTTGAAGTCCAGGGGCGAGCGCTCCGTCTCCCACGCGAGCAGCTCCAGGAGCTTCTCCCGGTTGACGACGGGCTCCACGACCACGGGCTCGCGAGGCGTCGGGTGAACCATCGGCGCAGGTTGACGAAGGCCGAACTGTTTCGCGCCGACTATTTCGACGTCTCCGGGAACATCTGGTCGTCAGCGGTCTGACCGACGTGCGGGGCGCCACGGGCGAGGTGACGCCCCTCGAGTTCAGCTCGCGGCGCTGTCGTCGGCCGGCCGGTCGATCAAGTGGCCGGTCAAGCCGTCCGGCATCTCGGCACGGCCGGGACCGCCCTCGGCGACCCAGTCGAGGATGTGGCCCACCGCCTCGTCGGTGAGCACGCCGCCCAACCAGACCGGCCGCGCACCGACGCCCCGCGCCGGTCGGACCACGACAACGTCGGAGAAGTCGCAGGAACTCAGGCAGTTCGCCACGGTGACGGCATGCGGTCCGACACCTTCCCTGAACCTGCGCAGATGCGTCACGTGGTCAACGTCGGGGTGCTTGTCCGCGGTGCCGCAGCAGCAGCCCCGACAGACGGGTCGACTTGCTCGAATCGGACACCTGATCTCCATGCCGTCGCCGTTACGGCGGTGAACCTACTAAGCCGGGTAGGGCGTCAGCTCGTGCGGGCGACGGCGTAGCCCGCGCCCTCGACCGCTGCGGTGATCGCCGACTCGTCGGCGGAACCCGCGACACTGAGCTTGCCGCCGGCGATGTCCACGACGACGTTCGTCACGCCGGAGACGTCCTTGACGGCGCTGGTGACCTTGGTCGCGCACCCGCCGCAAGTCATGCCCTGGACGACGAAGTCGAGACCATCGGTCGACGCATCACCGGCGGCCGTCGCGGCGGGCGTCTCACTGCTGTTGCACATTTCGGCGCATCCCTCCGTTTGAATACCCCTCAGGGGTATAAGGCCGACGATAGCATACCCGCCCAGGGTACGAACGGTTGGACGGCGACTTTCCCAACGAGTTGCGGCACCACCCTCGATATACCCCGAGGGGGTATATCGAGGGCGGACTGGTGCGCTGTTCTTTTGAGGCACTGCGGACTAGATCTCGATCGCGACCTTCTCGGTCGAGCCGGTCGCCTTCTTCCTCGGGCCGCCTAGCGTGACGGCCGCCAGTGCGGCGGCACCCAGGGCGACCACCGCGGCGCCGACGAACGCGGCCGAGTAGCCGTCGGTCAGCGCGACGGCGTCGCCGAGGCGGTCACCGCCCTGTGACGTGGCCAGTGCGGTCATCGCGGCCAGGCCGAGTGCCGAGCCGATCTGGTAGGTGGTGTTCACGATGCCCGAGGCCAGGCCGCCCTGCTCGGGGGCGACTCCGCCGATGGCGGCCATCGTGGCCGGGATGAAGACCAGGGCCATGCCGATTGCCGAGATCAGCGAGCCGGGCAGCACGTCGGCGACGAAGCTACCGCCCGGGTCGGCACCGGCCAGCAGGCCCAATCCGGCGGCCAGCACCGCCAACCCCGCCACGATCAGCGGCTTGGTGCCGAAGCGGCCGATCAGGCGTCCGGTGACGGTGGTCATCAGGACCGTCATCAGCGCGGTCATCGGCAGCAGCGCCGCGCCGCTGGCGAACGAGTCGAACCCGAGCACCTGCTGGACGTACAGGTTGAGGAAGTACCACATGGGGATCCATGCCGCGCCCAGCAACGCCATCGCGATGTTCGCCGCCGCCAGGTCGGGCGTGCGCCACACCTTCAACGGCATCAACGGGTTCTTGACCGCACGCTGCACCAGCACGAACGCGATCAGCAGGGCCGCCGCGGCTCCGAGCTGCGCGACCGTCGCGGTCGACGTCCAACCACGCTCCGGGGCCTGCACGATGGCGTAGACGGCCAACGCCAGCCCACCGGTGACGGCGATCGCGCCGCCGACGTCCAGTCCACCGCGCCGACCGGGGACGGCGGGCAGCAGCTTGGGTGTGAGGGCGAGCGTCAGCAGGCCGATCGGGATGTAGATGATGAACACCCAGGGCCAGCTCAGCCACTCGGTGATCACACCGCCGAGGAACACGCCCGCCGTGCCGCCCGCCGGGGCCGCCGCACCGTAGAAGGCCATCGCCTTGGGCAGCTCGTTCGACTGACCGGCGAACAGCACCATGAGCAGCGTCATGGCCGCCGGTGCGATGAGCGCCGCGCCGACGCCCTGCACGGCGCGTCCGACGACCTCGGTGCCCGCGTCGGTCGCCACCGCCGCGACCACGGAACCGGCGATGAGGGTCGTCCAGCCGACGGCGAACACGCGGCGCGCGCCCCAGAGGTCGGAGAGTCTGCCGCCGAGCAGGAGCAGGCCACCGAGGGCCACCGCGTAGGCGTTGAACACCCATTGGAGCCCGCCGGGCGTGAAGCCCAGTTCGCGCTGCATGTCCGGCAGCGCCACGGCGATGATCGAGGTGTCCATGATGACCATGAACTGCGCTGCGGCGAGCACGACGAGTGCCCACCAGCGCCGGGGATCGGGGTTCATGACGAGTCCTCCTATTCTTCTTCGATACCCCCTAGGGGTATCTCGTGGACCGGTCGAAACTTACCCCCAGGGGGTACCTGGATGTCAAGCCCCGGTGATCACAGGAACGCGGAACAACCGCTTGGGGTGGAGACAGGAGAGGCGTCGGGCGAGCGGACGGGAGACACACGTCCACCCGCCCGACGCAGCCGCCGAGGAAGGGGGTCTCGGCGGACGGGGGCCGCGCGCGGGCAGCGCCGACCCGATTCCTACTATATACACTAGTAGAGCTTGTGCGCCCGGCTGGTTACTCGACCGCGTAGGATGTCCTGGTCGAAGGGGGCGCGATGCACGGGCTCGGCGAGTTGGAAGCAGCGGTGATGGACGTGCTGTGGCGCACGCCGGAGCCGATGAAGGTCCGTGACGTCCTCGACGGACTCGACACGGGCAAGCAGCTCGCCTACACCACCGTCCTGACCGTGCTGGACAACCTGCACCGCAAGGGCTGGGTCCAGCGCGAACTCGAAGGCAAGGCATACCGGTACGAACCGACGACGAGCCGGGCCGAGGCGGCGGCGAACGCCGTGCGCGAGTTGTTGAACTCGTCCGGGGATCCGGACGAGGTGCTGCTGCACTTCGCGCGGTCCGCCTCGGAACACGAGACCGAACTGCTCCGCAAGGCGCTGCCGAGGCGGTCGCGCAAGAAATGACCGTGGCCGCCGCGCTGCTGGCCACGGCAGGCCTGACGGGCCTGCTGGCACCCCGCCAGCTGGTGCGCTTGGCCGCCCGCGGCGCCGACCCGCTCGTCCCGCTCCTCGCGTGGTTGGCCTCCACCGTGAGCGTCGTGGCCACCGCCGCACTCGCCGTCACGTTGCTGCTCCTGCCCGACCACGGTTCGCACGTGCTGGCCCGCGCCCACGAGTGCTGGTCGTCGCTCGAACACGGCATGGCGCCCAGCGTCGAGGCCGCAGGCGGGGCCGTCGGCCTGGTGTTGCTGGCGGGGCTCCTGGTCCGGCTCACGGTGGTGAGCGTGCGGGGCACGAGGCGACGGGCAAGCAGGCGACGGGACCACCTCGCGGCGCTGCGGGTCGCCGCCCGACGTGAACCCGGTTCACCTCCGACGCTGTGGCTGGACCACGACGAACCACTGGCCTTCAGTCTGGCCGGCACGCCCGGCGTCGTCGTCGCCACCGAGGGCCTCCACCGCCGGCTCACCCACGAGCAGGTGGAAGCGGTACTCGCCCACGAACGCGCCCATTTGAAGGGCAGACACCACTTGCTCGTGGCGGCGGGTGACGCGTTGTCGACGGTGTTGCCGTTCCTGCCCCTGTTCCGACGGGCCCCCGGAGTCGTGCGGGAACTGGTCGAACTCGCCGCCGACGCCGCCGCCGTCCGCACGTGCGGGGTGGAGACGGTCCGGGCCGCCCTGCTGGGCGTGTCGGGCGACGGCGCGCCCGGCTCGGCGCTGGCGATGGGACGGGATTCGGTGCAGGTGCGGCTGGACCTCCTGGCCCGGCGTCGTCGTCCGGACTCGGTCCGCAGCCTGCTGACCTACGGGGCCGCGTGCGCGGCGGCGATGGTGGTGCCCACGATCGCCGCGTTCACCGGACTGCTCGCCCTGATCATGGTCGCCTGCTGACCCGACGCCATCCGGTCGCGAGCGGGCGACGCCCCCTCTAAGATCTACGATCATGGTTAGTGGTGGACGATGACCGGCGTCGTGACACTGCTGGTGGTGACGACCGCCTTGGTGGCGGCGTTGTACGGCGTCGCCATGCTGGTCCGTGTGGGCGCCGCGCTCACGGACGCGTCGCCGTTCCTCTCCGGACACGCACCGCAGGAGCACGCGGTGTCCCGCTATCACGTGCGCTGGTACACGATCACGATGGTCTTCCTCGCGTTCGACATGGAAATGGTCTTCATGTACCCGTGGACGCTGGTCGTGGCGCGGATGGGCACGACGGCGGTGGTGGAGATGTTCCTCTTCCTCGCGGTGCTGATGGCCGGTGTCTGGTACGCGTGGCGGGAAGGCGTGTTCCGGTGGACCTGACCGCGTGGCTGCTGCGCCGCACTCCCCCGCGTCCCTTCGTCGTCGCCACGCCCGGCGGCACCCTCGCGCGCTTCGCCGTGGAGCGGGTCGTCCGCGAGCGCGGGTGGTGGGCCGCGACCAGTCCGGCCGAGGCGAACATGCTGGTCGTGGCTGGTCCGCCTGCGCCCGGCCTGGACACCCACATCGACCGGGTGTGGGACGCCATGCCTGCGCCACGCGTTCGTACTCACGTCCGCGCAGCGGCAGAGGCGTCGGCCGTGCTGGTCGCCGCGGTGGCTCAGTTGCACGACCGAGTTCGCCAACAGGGTGAGACCAAACGTCGAGCGGTGGAACCTGACGAGCAGGTCCACGAGATGTCCTGCGGCTCCGCCATGCCCGACATGGACCACGGCGGGCACGACCAACACCAGAGCCACGGCGACCACCACGAGCACGAGAACCACCAAGAGCACAACGGACACGAGCACCACGACGAGCACCAGCAGCACGGCGGGCACGAGCCGGACAGCGGTCCTGAGCACAACAATCCCGGACACGACGGCAACCACGGGCACGATATGCACCACGGCCACGACATGTCCGGCATGGAGATGCCCGGTGGGATTCCGCTGGCCGACCGTGCGGCCGACCGTGACGGGCTGATGCTCGACGTGCTGCGTGTTCCGCTGGGACCTGCACTGCCGGATTGGCCGGCCGGTCTCGTCGTCCACACCGTGCTGCAAGGAGACGTGGTGCAGGAGGCACGCATCGAACTGCTCGGCCACAGTGGCCATCACGCGGCGTGGCGCGATGAAGTGGTCGATCCGGCGCTCGTCCACCGACTCGACAGCGCCGCCCGGCTGCTCGCGATCGCTGGTTGGCAGGATGCCTCGACCACGGCACGTCGCCTACGGGATGAGGCGTTGGTCGGGTCACGGATGCCCGGACTGGACCGGTGGACCAGACAGGTACGCCGCTCGCGAACGCTGCGGTGGTCGCTGGCGGGCGTGGGCGAGTACGAGGGCACCGACGCCCTCGACCGCTTGCGCCATTGGCTCGACGGGCACGGTGAACCGCTGCCACCGGAATTGCTCCCGGATCTGCTGGTCGGGACGGAGTTGGCCGCCGCTCGGCTGATCGTGGCCGGCCTCGGCCTGGATCTCGATCAGCGGGTGCACACGCATGGTTGAGCAGACACCGTGGTGGGGCGGCCTGCTGTTGCCGCTGGTCCTGGTCGTTTTCGCGCTGGCGGCGGCGTCGTTCGACTCCGTGCTCGCCGCGAAGGCGGCGGGCGCGCCCCGCGACTTCGCCCGCCCGCTCCGTTCCGCCGCCGGTCTGCTGGTGCAACAGCGCCGTGGCACGCTCGCCGCCGACTCCTTGCTTTGGCGAGCGGGCGGGGTGGCGCTGCTGATCGCGGCGGTCCTGGCGTCGGCGGCGACGCCTTTGGGCGACTGGGTGGTCGGCGACATGTCCGTCGGTGTCGTGTGGTTCAACGCTATGGAGGTCGTCGCCTGGGCGGCGGTGTGGTTGGTCGGGTGGGGCGCGAACTCGGCGTTCGGCCTCGTGGCCGGCTACCGGTTCGTGGCACAGGGCCTGGCCTACGAGTTGCCGCACATGTTCGCGCTGATCACCGCGGCGGTCGGCGCGGGGTCGCTGCGGATCGGTGACATCGTCGCGGCGCAGGACGGGCTGTGGTTCGTCGTGTGGATGCCGGTCGCGTTCGTCGTGTACCTGCTGTCGGTGCTGGGCATGGCGTTCTTCCGCCCGTTCGACCAGGCCACCGGTGCCGACGCGGCGGGCGGCGTGCTCGCCGAGTTGTCCGGCGTGGACCGCCTGGTGTTCGTTGCGGGACGGTGGCTGTTGCTGGTGTCCGGCGCGGCGATGGCGGTGCCGCTGTTCCTGGGCGGTGGGCACGGGCCGCTGCTGCCCGGCTGGACGTGGTCGCTGGTCAAGACCGCCGCCGTGCTAGCGCTGCTGGTGTGGGCCGGGCGCCGGTTCCCGACCATCCGGGTGGACCGGCTCCAGGAGATCGCGTGGATGGTGTTGATCCCCGCGACCCTGCTCCAAGCGTTGTTCGTGTCCGTCGTGGTGGTGTGGGGGTGATCCCGGTGTGGCGTGACGTGCTGTTCTGGGTGTGCGCGGTGCTCGCCGTGGTGACCGGGATCGCCGTGTTCCGGGTCGACTCGATGGCCCGCGCGACGTTCGCGCTGCTGGCATCGTTCGTCTTCGCCGCAGGCACCGTGATGCTCCTCGACCTGCCCTATCTCGGTGTGCTGGTCATCCTGATGATGATCATGGAGATGGTCGTCATGGCGGTCTTCATGATCATGTACATGATGAACCCGGCGGGCCTGATGCCGATGACGATGGTGCACAACCCGAAGGGCTCACTGGCGATCGCGGTCGGCACCTTCGTGCTGCTGGCGACGGGAGTGCTGCTCGTGCCCTGGCCATCTTCGCAAGCCCCGAAGCCCGAGGACCCGACGATGCAGCTCGGCGAGGCGCTGATGGGCGACAAGATGCTGGTGATGATCGTGCTCGGCCTGGCGTTGTTCGCGACCATGGTGGCGACGGTCGTGCTGGCCACGCACCGGGGCCGCTACGACCGCTACGGCGATCGGCTGGAGCGCAAACGCCCGCAGGACCCAAGTCGCGGAGGTCTGGGCCGATGAGCCTCCAGGCGTTCCTGCTGCTCGCGTCGGCGCTGTTCAGCGTCGGCCTGTACGGCGCGCTGTCCCAGCAGTCCATCGTGATGATCATGATGGGGGTGGAGCTGATGGTGAACGCGGTGATCGTGGGCGCCGCCGCGTTCTGGTTCCACACCTCCCCCGACCGGCCGGACGGGCAGGTGATCGTGCTGCTGGCGGTGACCGCGATGGCGATCGAGATGGCGGTCGGCTTCGCCGTCACGACGGCGATCTTCCGAAGCCGGGACGTGGACATGACCGACATGGCCGCGGATCTGAAGGGCTGACGGCGTGGTGCTGTGGTTGCTGGTGGCCGTGCCGGTCATGGTCGGCGTCGCGCTGGCCGTCGCCGGTCGGCGGGCGGATCGCCTGGCGCCGGCCGTCGCAGTGGGCACCGGGACCGTGGTGCTGGCACTGGCGCTGTGGGCCGCGATGGCGCGACCGGCGGTGTCCGCGCCGCTGCTGGACCGCCTTCCGGTCGGTCTGGCGGTGGACGGGCTGTCCGCGGTGATGGTGGTGACGGTGGCGGCCGTGCTGATGGCGGTGCTGGTGTTCTCCGCGAGCGAGTTCGGGGCGCGGTTCTTCGGGCTGGTGCTGCTGTTCGCCGGGGCGATGCTGGTGACCGTCACCGCGACGACGATGACGGCGCTGCTGATGTCGTGGGAGGTGATGGGTGCGACGTCGTACGCGCTCATCGGCTTCTGGTGGCGTGACGAGAACCGGGTCGCGTCGGGCGGTGTCGCGTTCCTGACCACGCGGACCGCTGACCTCGGGCTCTACCTCGCCGCCGGGGCACTGCTGGCCGGCGGGTCCGGTGGGCTCGCGCTGGCCGACCTGCCAGGTATCGGGTCGGGGTGGCGGGACGTGGCGGCGGCCGGGCTGGTCGTGGCCGCGCTGGGCAAGTCGGCGCAGTTGCCGTTCAGCTTCTGGCTGTCCCGGGCGATGGCGGGCCCCAGCCCGGTGTCCGCGCTGCTGCACTCGGCCACGATGGTCGCGGCGGGCGCGTACCTGCTGTTGCGCGTGCAGCCGCTGCTGAGCGCCACCGGGTGGGCGGCCGTGGTGGTCGCGTGGGTCGGCGCGGTGACGGCGTTGGTGCTCGGCGCGGTCGCGGTGGTGCAGCGGGACCTCAAGCAGTTGCTGGCCGCGTCGACGTGCTCGCAGGTCGGGTTCATGGTGCTCGCGGCGGGAGCGGGTGGCGTCGCGGCGGGTACCGGGCAGTTGGTCGCGCACGCGGCGACGAAGAGCCTGCTGTTCCTGTGCGCGGGTGTCTGGCTGACCGCGTTGGGCACCAAGGATCTGCACGAGCTGCGTGGCGCCGGGCGTCGCTATCCCGTGGTCGGGATCAGCTTCGGGATCGGCGCGCTGGCCCTGGCCGGCGTGCCGCCGCTGTCGATCTGGTTCACCAAGGACGCCGTGCTCAGCTCGGCGTTGCACTCGTCGGCGGCGCTGTACGCGGTGGGGTTGGCCGCGGCGGCGATGAGCGGCCTGTACGCGGGCCGGGCGTTGTTCCTGCTGTGGAGCCCGTCGGACCGGGAATTCGACGTGGAAAGACGAGTGCCCCGGCTCCAGCAGTGGCCGCTGCCGGTGTTGGCGGCCGGTGCGGCGGTGCTGGGGGTCGTGTTCGGACTCGGCGACTCGCGGTGGTGGGAAGCGGTGCTGTCCGCGGCGCTCGCGCTGGTCGCGGTCGGGTTGGCGGCGGTCGCGACGCGCGGTGCGGCGGATGTGGTGGACGGCCGGAGTCCGGTGCTGTCGGCGTGGCTGCACCTGGACGCACTGGCGCACAAGGGCGTCGTCGCCCTGACGGTGGCGCTCGCCGGGTGGCTGGCCCGGTTCGACGACCGGGTCGTGGACGGCGGGGTGCGCGTGGCGTCCGGCTTGGGTGGTGCGGTGGCGCGCGTCGCCGATGCGAGGGTCGACTGGTCGGTCGACCGGTTCGTGCAGTGGGTCGCGGGCGTCACCCGTGGTCTCGGCAGGTCGGCCCGACGTCCGCAGACCGGTCAGTTGCACCACTACTACGCCCAGGCCGTGGTCGCCCTCGCGGTGCTCGCGCTGCTGGTGGTCGTGTTCGGACGAGGATGAGGTGGACGTGCTCAGCATCGTGGTCTTCCTGCCGGTCGCCGTGGCGGCGGCGCTGCTCGCGTCGCCCCGGATCGGCGACCGGGTCGCGCGGTGGACCTGGATCGTGGCGAGCGCGGTCGATCTGCTGCTCGTCGTCGTGTTGTGGATCGGCTACCAGCCGGGTGAGTCCGGGTTCGCCTACGAGGTCGACCGGCGGTGGATCCCGAGCGTGGACTCCGGCTACCACGTTGGCGTCGACGGGCTGAGCCTGCCGCTGGTCGCGCTCACCGCGGTGCTGTTCCTGGCCTGCGCGGTCTACTCGGCACGGGAGACGCGGCGGGTCCGGTCGTACGCGGCGCTGTTCCTGTTCCTGGAGACGGTGTGCCTCGGGCTGTTCGTCTCCCTGGACCTGATCCTGTTCTTCGTCTTCTTCGACCTGTCCATCGTGGGCATGTACTTCGTGATCGCGGGCTGGGGGCACCGGGACGCGGCCCGTGCGGCGCTGAAGTTCTTCCTCTACACGTTCCTCGGCTCGTTGGCGCTGCTGCTCGGGTTCATCGGGCTGTACCTGGCCGCGTCACCGCACACCTTCGACATCGTCGAGCTGGTCCGGCAGGACCCGTTGGCGGGCAAGGGTGCGATGGCGGCGCTGGTGCTGGCGGCGTTGGGCGTGGGCCTGGCGATCAAGACGCCGACCATCCCGTTCCACACCTGGCTGCCGCCCGCGCACACGGAAGCGCCGGCGGCCGGGTCGGCGATCCTCGCCGGGGTGCTGCTGAAGATGGGCACGTACGGGTTCGTGCGCATCGCCATGCCCGCGTTGCCGGACGCCTGGCGGCGTTATGCGATGGTGTTCGTGGTGGTCGGCGTGGTGAGCGTGGTGTACGGGGCGCTGGTGGCGTTGGCGCAGCGCGATTTCAAGCGGATGATCGCCTACACGTCGGTCAACCACATGGGGTACGTGATCCTCGCCGTCGGCGCGGCCGGGTTGATCACCTCGTCCGAGACGCAGGCACGCGATCTCGCGGTGACCGGTGCGGTGACCCAGATGGTGAGCCACGGCCTGATCACCGGAGCACTGTTCCTACTGGCCGGGGCGTTGTACGACCGGGGCGGCAGCTACGAGATGGCGGCCTACAGCGGGTTGGCCGCGCAGGCGCCGCGCTTCGCCGGGCTCACCGGGCTGGCCGCGTTCGCGTCGTTGGGTCTGCCGGGCTTCTCCGGGTTCATCGCCGAGTTCCAGATCTTCACCGGATCGCTCGGCGGCGCGCCGGTGTCCACGGCCGTCGCGTTCCTGGGCATCCTGATCACGGCGGCGCTGTTCCTGCGTGCGGTGCAGCAGTTGTTGATGGGGCAGTTCCGGTCCCCCAACGGCCCGTTCCCGGACCTCACCGCGCCGGAGGCGGCCTCCATCACGCCGCTCATCGTGCTCGCGGTGGTGGTCGGACTGTTCCCGCGCTTCCTGCTCGACGTGATCGAACCGGCCTCGCGCGTGGTCACCTCGGTCCTCGGTGGGTGACGCGGCGTGGAGATGATGGACGAGAACCCGCTCGCCCTGCTGCCCGAGATCCTGCTCGCCGTTGCCGCCGTGATCGGCCTGTTGTTGGGCTCCTACCTGCCGAAACATCGGCAGTGGCTGGTGCGGCTGCTCGCGGCCGCGGCCTGTGCGGCAGGTTTGGTCGTGACCGTGGTGGCGTGGTCGGGCGAGGACATGGCGGTCTTCGGCGAGACGTACATGGTGGACGTCGCGACCAACGCGACGCGGGTCGTCGTGCTGGTGGCCGTGCTGCTCGTGCTCGGCCTGGCCGGCGATCCGGTCCGCGGCACGATGCGGGAGAGCGAGTTCGTCGTGCTCCTGCTGCTGGCCGCGTTGGGCAGCGTGCTCCTCGCCGGGTCTAACGACCTGATGCTGCTGGCCTCCGGCTATCTGCTGGCGAGCATCCCGCTGTACGCGCTGGCGGGCTTCGCCAAGGACGCGCCGGGCACCGAGGCCGCGCTCAAGTTCTACCTGATGGGGGCGCTGCTCGGGGTCACCATGCTGGCCGGTCTCGTGGTGCTCTTCGGGGTCGGTGGGGCGACCCAGTACACCGCGTTGAGCGACGGCTTGGCGTCGGCGTCCCGCGTCGCGGTGGCGGTCGGCGCGATCGCCGTGCTGGCGGGGCTGCTGTTCAAGGCGGGGGCGGCGCCGGCGCACTTCTGGGTGCCGGACGTGACCGAGGGCGCGAAGCCGGTGGTGGCGGCGTTCATCACCACCGTGCCGAAGATCGGTGCGGTGGTCGCGATCTACCGGTTCGTCGCGGTGCCGCTGGCCGCGGCGCGGGTGGACTGGGCGCTGATGATCGCGATCATCGCCGCGGTGACGATGACGTTGGGCAACCTGGCGGCGTTCTTCCAGGACAACGTCCGGCGGCTGCTGGCGTACTCGACGATCAGCCAGGTCGGCTACCTGCTGGTCGGCGTCGCCGCGGCGGGTCGCAGTGACCTGGCGTTGCCGAGCGTGCTGCTCTACCTGGGCGGTTACGCGGTGACCAACCTGGGCGCGTTCGCGGTGGTGTGCGCGCTGCCCCACGCCGCGACGCTCGCCGACTACCGGGGTCTGGTGCGGCGCCACCGGTGGCTCGCGGTCAGCCTGGTCGTGCTGCTGCTGGGGCTGGTCGGCACCCCGCCGACGGCGGTGTTCGCGGGCAAGTTGACCGTGTTCACCGCCGCCTTCGACGCGGGCCTGGGGTGGCTCGTCGTCCTGGCGGCGGTGAACACGGTCGCCAGCGTCTTCTATTACCTGCGGTGGATCGGCCCGGCCGTCCGGGGTGAGGAAGCTTCAGCTGCGCCCGAGGTCAGCCGGTGGGCGGTGCGCACCGCGTATGCGACAGCCGCCGTGTCGGTCCTGCTTGGCGTGTTGGCCGGCTCCCTGCTCGGGGTCCTCGGCGGATGAGGTCGGCTCAGCGACCGACCGTCGCCGGTGAGGTCAGCGCACCGAGAACGGTCGCTTCGAGCACGTCCGCGGCGTCACGCTGCTTCAGCTTGCCCGCGGCGCCCTCGTCCAATGCCTCGGCGTCGAGCACCACGGCCGCGTTGGACACCGCCCGGTCGAGCACCTGCCCGAGCAGGTTCTCCCGGGACGGGAAGTGGGTGTAGAGGGTGACCCGACTGACGCCCGCGGCCTGCGCGATGGCGGTCATGCTCACGTCGGGCTGCTCGCTGAGGCAGTCGAGCGCGGCATCGAGGATCGTCTCGATGCCGCGCTCGGCATCCGCCCGCCGCCGTCCCTCACGACTCATGGCGGCATCGTCCCACGACCAGACGGTCCGGAGGGGTCGTGCCAACCGCTCCGGACCGTCTTGGTCATGCAGCCTCAGCCAGTGCCCGGTCTTCCCTGGGCGCTGTGGTGGGCGTGGGCTCGGCGGCGTTCGTGGCGCTGCTGCGGAAACCGCGTAGCCGCAGGCTGTTGGACACGACGAAGACCGAGGAGAACGCCATCGCGGCACCGGCGATCATCGGGTTGAGCAGCCCGGCCGCCGCCAGCGGCAGTGCCGCCACGTTGTAGGCGAACGCCCAGAACAGGTTGCCCTTGATGGTGGCCAGGGTGCGGCGCGACAGCCTGATCGCGTCCACCGCCGCCCGCAGATCACCACGCACCAACGTCAGGTCACCGGCCTCGATCGCGGCGTCGGTGCCGGTGCCCATGGCCAGGCCCAGATCGGCCTTGGCCAGTGCGGCGGCGTCGTTGACGCCGTCGCCGACCATCGCGACGACCTTGCCCTCACCCTGCAACCGCGCCACCACGTCGACCTTGTCCTTGGGCAGGACCTCGGCGATCACCTCGTCGATCCCGACCTCGGCCGCGACCGCACGGGCCGCCGCCTCGTTGTCCCCGGTCAACAACACCGGGGACAACCCGAGGGCACGCAGCTGCCGGATGGCCTCGACCGACGTCGGCTTCACCGTGTCCGCCACCACCAGCACCGCCTGCGCCTTGCCGTCCCACGCCACCAGCACCGCCGTGCGTCCCTGCCGCTCGGCGGCCTGCTTGGCGGCGACCAAGGCGTCGTCGCCCAGGCGGACGCTCCACTCCGCCATCAACCGCTCACGCCCGACCAGGACCGCGTGGCCGCCGACCACGCCCTGCACGCCCAGACCCTCCAGGTTCTGGAAGCCCTCCACCGCGGGCAGCTCGCCGACCCGCTCCGCCGCACCGACCGCGATCGCCTTGGCGATCGGGTGCTCGGAGGCGTGCTCCAGGGCCCCGGCCAACCGCAGCACCTCGTCCTCGTCCACGCCGTCCGCGGTGTGGACGGACACCAGAGCCATGCGGCCGGTGGTGACGGTGCCGGTCTTGTCCAGCACCACGGTGTCCACCCGGCGGGTCGACTCCAGCACCTCCGGCCCCTTGATCAGGATGCCCAGCTGCGCGCCCCGACCCGTCCCGACCAGCAACGCCGTCGGCGTGGCCAACCCCAACGCGCAGGGGCAGGCGATGATCAGGACCGCGACCGCCGCCGTGAACGCCGCCGACACACCGCCGCCCGCACCCAGCCAGAACGCCAACGTCCCCACGGACAGGGCGATCACGATCGGCACGAACACCGCCGAGATCCGGTCGGCCAACCGCTGCGCCTCGGCCTTGCCGTTCTGCGCGTCCTCCACCAACCGCGCCATCTGCGCGAGTCGGGTATCGGACCCGACCCGCGTCGCCCGGACCACCAGCCGGCCGCCCGCGTTGACCGTCGCACCGACCACCGCGTCACCCGGGCCGACCTCGACCGGCACGGACTCGCCGGTCAGCATGCTCGCGTCGACCGCCGAACCGCCCTCCGCGACGACACCGTCGGTCGCGATCTTCTCCCCCGGCCGCACCACGAACCGGTCCCCCACCGCCAACCCGCCGATCGGGATGCGGACCTCACGGCCGTCCCGCAGCACACCGACGTCCTTCGCGCCCAGCTCCAGCAACGCCCGCAGCGCCGCTCCGGCCCGCCGCTTGGACCGCGCCTCGAAGTACCGGCCCGCCAGGATGAACGCGGTCACCCCCGCCGCGACCTCCAGGTAGATCGCCCCGGCGCCGTCGGTGCGCGAGACGGTCAGCTCGAACGGGTGCGTCATGCCCGCGACGCCCGCCGTGCCGAACAGCAGCGCGTACAGCGACCACGCGAACGCCGCGATCGTGCCCATCGAGACCAGCGTGTCCATGGTGGCCGCACCGTGCCGCAGGTTCGTCCACGCGGCCCGGTGGAACGGCCACGCACCCCACACCAGCACCGGAGCCGCCAACGTCAGCGAGATCCACTGCCAGTAGGTGAACTGCAACGCCGGGACCATCGCCAGCAACACCACCGGCACCGACAGCACGGTCGAGCCGATCAGGCGCCGCCGCAACGACGCCGTCGGATCGACCTCCGCCGGCGCTTCGGCCTGCTCGGACGCGGGCAGCGGCAACGCGGCCTGGTAGCCCGCGGCCTCCACCTGCTCCACCAGGGCCCGCGGGTCGACATCCTCGGGGAACGTGACGCGCGCCTTCTCGGTGGCGTAGTTGACCGTCGCGGTCACACCGTCCAGCTTGTTCAGCCTGCGCTCGATCCGCGCCGCGCACGAAGCGCACGTCATGCCCGTGATCGCAAGCTCGATCTGCGTGTCAGCCATGACCGTGCCCCTCCTCTTCCTGCTCGACCGGCGCGGAGGCCGACGTCGGGGCCGGGGCCGATGTCGGGGCCGACGTCCCGGCGGTGTCGACGGTGAACTCGACCGTGCGCACGACCCCGTCGTGCTGGAAGTCCAGGAACAACCGGTAACCGCCCGCCGACGGCACCTCCGCCACGAACGCGATCTCCGGACCCGCCGGGGTCTTGCCGTCACCGGGCACGCCTTCCGGGTGGACGTGCAGGTAGGCGAGGTCGCCCTGACGCAGCGCCACCAGGTGACCGTACGCCGCCAGGTACGGCTGGAGATCGGTCACCGGCACGCCGTCCTTGCTCACGGTCAACTTGACCGGAGAGGCCTCACCCGCCACCAGGTCACCATCCAGACGCACCTGATAGCCGCCGACCTCGGCCACCCGTGACGGCACGTAAGCACGCGGCTCGAACGCACCCGCCACCGACACATCCGTCCCCAGGACGCTCGACTCGCCACCGGTCGGCGTGAAGTCGGCGAACACCCGGTAGGAGCCCGCCTCGGCGACGTTCAACGGCACGCTCCACGTGCCGTCCGCCGCCATCTCCGGGTGGACGTGCTGAAACCCCGCTGTGTCACGCCGCACCACGATCAGGTGCATCCGCTTGTCGTGCTCGACATCGAAGGCGGTCACCGCCGCCCCGTCCGGGCCGAGAATGCGGAACGAGAAAGAGTCGGTCCCCGCGGTCAGCGTCGTGTCGGTGGGCGTGAGGGAGTAACCGCCCCTGGACGACGCCAACCCCGCGGGCTGGTCGATAGCGGCCTCCGCGACGGTACCGCTGTGGTCGTCCCCGTCACCGGTGCCCTCAGCACCGGACATCCCGTCGTGACCGCCCGAGGCGGCCTCGACGGACAAGGGACCGACAGCGCCACCTGCCACCCAGGCGCCACCGGCGACCAGGGCGAGCACCGCACCGTAGGCGGAGAGCTTCGCTGCTGTGTTCATTGATCAGGTCCTCAAGACTGGTGGAGCCCGCCGCGCGGGCGGGCTCCGGATCGGCCGCCATGCCGTTCGTGCCTGTCCTGGCTTCGACCGGTTATCCCCGGTCGCGCCGTTCAGCCGGCGAGCGCGTAGCCCGCTTCCTCGACCGCGGCGCGGACGTCCGCCTCCGCCACCGGCGCGGCGCTGGTCACCTTGACCGCACCGGTCGGCAGGTCGACATCCACACCGGTCACACCGTCGATCTTGGTGACCTCCTCGGTCACGGACGCCACGCAGTGGCCGCAGGTCATGCCGGTGACGGTGTAGGTGGACTCGGCCATCGGGTACTCCTCGTTGTCGTGTCGGTTCAGGACCGCACCAGGCGCGCGATAGCCTCGCTCGCCTCGCGGACCTTCTCGTCGGCGCCTTCGCCGCCCTGTGCCAGCGCGTCGGAGACGCAGTGCTTCAAGTGCTCGTCGAGCAGACCGAGGGAGACAGCCTGCAAGGCCTTCGTCGCCGCGGCGATCTGGGTCAGGACGTCGATGCAGTACTCGTCGTCCTCCACCATCCGCTGCACCCCGCGGACCTGCCCCTCGACCCGGCGCAAGCGCTTGAGGAAGGCATCCTTGTCCGACGTGTAACCCCGCATGTCCCGACTCCCTTCGGCCACCCCCCGCGGTCCAGTCGCGTTCCGCCGGGATGCCCTTCAAGGACATTTATACCCCTAGGGGGTACCTGGGGCAACTCGACCGGCGCAGGGGTGACCGCCGTCATGGGCGCGCCCGCGCACCTTACCCCCGTACTGTATGTCGGCCGACACGCTCCTCACCTCGTCCCAAGAGGACGTCGGCGTTGTCCACCACCGCCGGTGCACGGCCACGGGAACCACCGGCCTGCGCCGGCCGTCCAGCCCGAACCCGCCCGTGCAACACCCCACGCACCGCATGATGGTCCGGTGCGCAGGCGGGTGTTGTCAGTTCTCGCGGTGGTCGTCACCATCGTGGCCGTGGTGTTCGGTAGCGCCTTCGCGTTCCAGCGCAAACTCATCTACCTGCCGTCCGGCGGGCCGCTGCCGAGTGCGGCCGAGATCCTGCCCGGCGGACGGGACGTCACCCTGGTCACCGCCGACGACCTGCGCCTGAGCGCCTGGTACTTCCCGGTCGGCTCGCCACGCGCCACCGTGCTGGTCGCGCCGGGCAACGCCGGGAACCGCCACCTCCGTACCCCGCTCGCCCGTGCGCTCACCGCACGCGGCTTGTCGGTGCTGCTCCTGGACTACCGCGGGTACGGCGGCAACCCCGGCGACCCGACGGAGGCCGGGCTGGCGCTGGACGTCCGTGCGGCCCGGGAGTTCCTGGTGCGTGACGCCGGCGTGCCGCCCGAGCGGTTGCTGTACTTCGGCGAGAGCCTGGGCTGCGCGGTGGTCGCGGAACTGGCCACCGAACACGCGCCGGCCGGGCTGGTCCTGCGCTCGCCGTTCACCGACCTCGCCTCGGTCGGCGCGCGCCACTACCCGTTCCTGCCGGTGCGGTGGCTGCTGCTGGACAAGTTCCCGACCGCGGAGCACGTGGCACGGGTCTCGGCACCGGTCACCGTCGTCTACGGCACGTCCGACTCGATCGTCCCGCCCGAGCAGAGCCGCGCGGTGGCGACGGCGGCGGGCGGCCGGACCGTCGAGGTGCCGGGGGCCGACCACAACGACCGCGTGCTGCTGGACGGGCCGGAACTGGTCGGCGCGATCGCCGACCTGGCGAGGCCTTGACCGGCTACCAGGAGTCGCCCGGGATGTCGTCGGGCGGCGGCACGGCGCGGCGCTGATCGGCGACGTCGGCCGGGTCGGCCTCGACCACATCCGCCTCCGCCGGTTCCGGAACGGGTTCCGCCCGACCGACCGCGGCCTCTTCGTCGACGATCTCGGTCTCGGCCTCGGTTTCGGGCTCGGCGAGGCGCAGTTGGTCGGCCACGTCGTTCCACGGCTTTTCCAGGCTCATCACGGTGATCCTCCACAGCGGCTGCGGACAGGACGGTGCCCGCCGCAACCCCAGGGTCGCGACGGGCGGACGGACATGAACTTCAGGAACGGATTCACACACCATCGGGGACCCGGACTCGTGGTGCTCGCCGAACGCGTCACGAGACGCAGGACCGGGCACTCCGGTCGACCGCAGGAGCGAGCCACCTCGCCGAACGAGCCGCATCCCCCGCTTGCCGTCACCTCCTCCGCCGTTCAACCACCGTCGATCCGACGCGGCGGAGGTGACCGCTCGCGCGGATCGACCCGGTGCGCCGCGTGGGCCGCGGGACGGGCTCGTGGTCCGGCGGACCGGTCGGGGCCGCGGAATGCTCCGGACGGTCCCCGCTCGGTGAACCAGGGCCGGGGCGTGGAGTAGGCGCCGAAGTTGGCGGCGACGATCGCGTCGAACTCGGCGTCGAGCCAGCCCTGGTCCGCCAGGACCAGGTCGGCGAAACCGACCTGCCCGGTATCCCGGACGCAACTCCTGCCGTTCACGTCGATCACTCCCAGGCCACGATCACCGGGTCACTGACCGATACACTTTTCTTATAGCCTCGACTGGAGATTGTGTCAAGTACTCGGTCGGGTTTACGGTGCGGCGAGCAGGTCAGGGGATGGCCTGCGGTGGGAGGAGCTGTCCGCCGTGGGCCTGAACGAACTCGACGACGTCGACTTCCCGGCCTACACGATCGGACAAGCGGCCGACCTGCTCGGTGTGCGGCAGGCGTTCCTGCGCAGTCTGGACACCGCCGAGCTGGTCCTTCCGCACCGCTCCGGGGCGGGTCATCGCCGCTACAGCCGCAGGCAGCTCGAACTCGTCCAACGCGTGCGGGCGCTGTTCGACCAGGGGCATTCCCTCGCCGCCACCGTGCGCATCCTGGAGCTGGAGGACACGCTCGCCGCGGCCCGCGCCGAGATCGCCGACCTCCGCAGCCAACTCGCCGCCTGCGCGGAAGACCCGACGCCAGGTGGTCCCGTCGCCTGACCGGCCCGACACGACGGCCTCCCCCGACGACCTCCCACCACGGCCTCCCCGATCGGCGGACGGACCCGCATTTGGCACTCTCCGCCTCCGAGTGCTAACAAAGTCGAGGGTGGAGCGCACCATCCACCACGACCAAGATGGTGTCGATCACTCACTCGATTTCGGGTGTCCCTCGATCGACTGGCCGACGAGGAAAGGTGTTGCGGTGATGGCGGTGGACGTGGACCTGGTGCCGTTGCGGGCGGACTTCGACGTGGTGTGGCGCGGTTACGACCGGGGCCAGGTGCGGCACTACGTGGAGGGTGTCGAGGCCGAGCTGCGGGTGCTCGCGGTCGACCGCGACGCGGCCGTGGCCCGAGCCGACGACCTCGCCCGTCAACTGGAGACCGCCCGGGCGGAGATCCGCGCACTGCGCAAGCACATCGACCGGATCTGCCGCACGCCGATCGAGCCGGACGCGCTCACCGACCGCCTGCGGCGGATGGTGGAGCTGGCGCACGACGAGGCCGCTGAGGTCACCGAACGGGCACAGGCCGTTGCCGAGCAGCACTGGACGACGGCGGAACGGGCCGTGACGCGGTTGCGGGAGCGCTCGGAACGGCTCGTGGACGAACTCGACGCGCGGCGGCGGGAAGCCGAGGCCGAGCACCGGGACCTGATGCGGCAGGCCGGTGAGCGAATCCTGGCGGAGACCCGGTCGGCCGAACAGCGGCGACGTGAGCTGGACGAGCAGGCGGCGGCGTTACGCGAAGAGGTCCAGCTCGACTTCGAGATGGCCATGCGCGCCCGGCGAGCCGAGTCCATGGCCGCAATGGCCGAACAAGAGGCCGCCGCCCGCGCACGCGCCGATCACCTGGTCCGCCAAGCCCGCGAACACGCCCGCCGCATCGTCGCCGATGCCCGCCACCGAGTAGACGAACTCCGCACACGACGCGACCGAATCGCCGCCGGCCTACGCAACGCCCGAGACCTCCTAGCCGAAGCCGACCCCCTCCTGCACACCCCACCCGACGACATCCCCGCCCCCCGAACCGAATCCAACCCCGCCGCCTAACCCCACCCACCCCAACCCGCGTGTCCAACCTCCAGAACGGGCGTGTCCAACGTCGGGAACGGGCGTGTCCAACGTCCAGAACACGCGTGTCCAACGTCGGGAACGGGCGAGTTGAACGCTCAGAACATCACTAGTCCAACGTCTCCAAGGACACGCGCGTTCTGAGCGTTCAACTCGGGTGTTCTGAGCGTTGGACACGCGCGTTCGGAACGTTGGACACGCGTGGGGGTTAGGCGTCTTCGCGGTTGGGGTTTTCTAGGCGGAAGAAGTTGCTCTGGGAGCCGTCGGAGCGTTCTTCCTGGTAGATGAAGTTCAGGCCGCGTTCGTCGAAGGTGGCGAACCACTCGTCCCAGTCGACGGGGCGCAGCTTGTCGCCGCTGTAACCGGGGAAGTCGAAGCGGAGCACGCCGAGGTGGTCGCCGTGCTCGGTGCCCTCGACGGTGGCGGGCGTGGCGTTGCGCGCCTCGGCCCACTGCCGGATGACGTCGTGGCTGGTGGTGGCGAGGCTGCGGCCCGGCCGTTCGGGGTCGTCGTCCGGAGAGGTGACCTCTTGGGCGTACTTCAGGCTCTTCGACGACTTCTTGCCGCCACGGATGCCGCCGCCGGAGTCACTCTCCCTGCGGGGTCGCGGTGCGCTCCGACCGCTCATGGCCTCGGCGACGGCGTGCACGAGTTGGTCCTTGCGCAGGCTGTGAACACCGCTCAGGCCGAGGTCGGACGCCTTGTCCCGCAGCTGCGCCACGGTCATCTCCGCCAGTTCGCTCTCGCTGACCTTGGACTTGCCGGCCGTCCGGCCGCTCTTTTCCTTCTGTCTGGTCATGTCGTCCTCCTTCGGCGGTGGGCTACCCCCACCGACCCGTGCGATTCGCGCGGCCGGTCGGTTCCTCAGGAGAAGTTCTGCAGGGATCTCTTCAGGACAGGAGGCCGGCTCGGCGGGCCGCCTGGGCGATGAGCGAGGCGGTCAACCCGCCGTGGCGGAACGGGAACGCGTGCGCGCCGGGTGTGACGGCCGACCACGCGTCGGGCGCGGCGGCGGTGAGCCGGTCCACCCAGGTCTGGGGCGCGAAACGGTCCTGCTCGCCCCGGATCAGCAGGGTCGGGCACCGGACGTCCGGGATGACCCGCTCCGGCTCGTCCCGATGCGCGGAGCGGATGAACCTGGTCAGCTCACGACGACCGCCGCGCACGTAGTACGGCACGGTCACCGGCAGCAGACCGGGCGGCTCGTGGCGCGAGTTGCTCGCGTACTCCCGGAACAGGCCGGGGAACCTCCGTTGCTCGGGCGGGAACGTCGGCCCCATCAGCACCAGCGACCCCACCCGGTCGGGACGTCGCACGGCCACGTGGAGAGCGGCCTGAGCGCCCGTCGAATGGCCGACGAGAACGACCCGCGCGTCACCCGCCACCACGTCCAGCCACGCCTCGACGGTGTCCGCGACCGCCGTCACCTCGGCCGGGCACGGGCGCGGCGATCGGTGCCCGAACCCGGCACGTCGAGCAGGAACGACCTGGCCCAGCCCCCGCACCCGGCCAGCGCGTCGACGAGGTATCCGAGGGCACCGAGACCGGGAACGATCGCCACCAGCGGACCGTCGGCACGCCTGGAGCCCCGGCCGGAGTCCGGGTCGGGGGCGCGATGAGCGAGATCGGCCTGGCCGTGCTCGCCCGTGGGAACGAGGCGGTCAACGAGCTCAACTACCTGACCCGCACGCCCGACGGCCGGTTGGTCACGTCGTCCACCATGCCGTTGCGGGACGAACGGGGCGAGGTGTTCGGGGCGCTGTGCGTGAACCTGGACGTGACGGCGTTGCGGCAGGTGGTGGACCTGCTCGCGGACCTGGCCGGTGGCGGTGTCCCGACCGCGACGACCACGTTCACCGACGACATCGAGGACGTCATCGACGCCGTGGTGCGGGCCGAGGAACTAGCGCTGGCCAAGCCCGTGGACGGCCTGGGCAAGCCGGAACGCCTGCGGTTGTTGCGGGCTCTCGACCAACGCGGGGTGTTCCAGCTGCGTGGTGCGGCACCCCGTGTCGCCGCACGTCTGGGCACCTCGCGGGCCTCCCTCTACGCCGACCTGGCCGCGTGCCGGACCAATCACACCGAGGAGGAGCTATGACCCCTTACCTGCTCGTGGACGAGGCGAAGGTTCGGCGCAACGTCGACCGCCTGCGCGCCCACCTCGACGCGCTCGGCGCTCCCCTGCGCCCGCACGTGAAGACGGCCAAGTCGGTGGACGTGGCCAGGTTGGTGTTCGACGGCGGCACGGGGCCGATCACCGTCTCGACGTTGCGCGAAGCCGAGGCGTTCGCGGACGACGGGTTCACCGACATCGTGTACGCGGTGGGCATCGCACCGTCCAAACTGGACCGAGTGGTGGCGGGCCACCAGGTCCAGCCGGTCCGGATGATCGGCGGGAACCAGGTCAAGGGTGGTCAGCGCACGCTCGTAGTCCCCCGCACGCGCCTGCTCAGCCGCTTCCGCAAGTCGGACCTCGTGCGCCAACCCCGCAATCGCGCCGGCGGTCGAAGGGTGGCCGGTCGAGGCGGTAGGGCCGGTCATGCGCTGAACCCCCGTTGCCGTCGCACGCCGCCCGTGGTGGGGTCGGACATGGTGGCGGGTAGTAGACCTCGGATGCGTTGGTTCACCTCGGAGAGGGTCCTGGTGTCACCGGTCATCAGGGCGTGCTCGCCCTGATCGATCAGCACCCTGGCCTGGTTCGGTGACGACATCCGGTCGGCGTTGGCGCGGAAGTAGTGGAAGACCGTGACGTCGAGGCTGCCGTCACGGCGCAGCAGCACCACCTCAAGGTCCAGCGCGCGTCCGGACACCCGTTCCGCGGCGTCCGCGTCCTCGTCCCTCCGCGCCTGCTCGGCCACAGCCAGGAACTGCTCTCTGGCCAACATCTTCTTGATCGAACCGAGATCCACATCGGCCGAACCGTCTTCGAACGACTCGAAGTTGGCCCGCACCGTCGTCTTGGTGGACTCGTCCACCGCCAGCCGTTCCGCTTCGGCCAGCAACGCCTTGATCCTCAACCGGTCGGGTCGGCGCTGGTCCATCATGGCGAGCGCGCAGTTGTTCATCAGGATCGCGGCCGGCTCACGCAGACGTGCCGCCCCCGCGTGACGTCCGTACGGCAACGCCTGGTCCAGCCGCCGTGCCGCCTCGGTCAACTCGACGGGTGCACGCCGCGCCACCACCAGAACAGTTCGCCCACCAGCCGGTGCCCCGTGTGGCCCAACTCGTCGAACGCGTTCCGCACCTGCTCCGGGCTCGGATCGTCGGGCAACGGCAGACGGTCGTCACGCGGTGGCACCCCACCGACCAAGGTCGAAACCCCGACCGACAGCTGCCGCCGCGCACGCACCTCGCGCGGTGACGCATCGGTCCGCAACCCCGTGACCCGGAACGGGTTGCGCCGGTACAGGTCCGGCCCGGCCACCTCCAGCAGCCGTGCGCGTGCGCGATCGGCCCTGAGAGCGTCGCGCCCTGACATCAACCCTCCCACGCCGATTCCCCTCCCACCCGATGACCGAACCAACGCTAGTGACGCTCGCACCTTGCGCCGGACCGTTGGCATGTTCCGGCCGTCGCGCGTCGATAAGCACGCCACCAAGCCACGCTGGACGCATGACACCATCCACTGTGGACCGCCTGCTGATCGCCGGCGGGCTGCTCGCCGCGATGACAGCAGCGGGCTGCGGCACCGTGTCGGGCACCGCCGTTCCCGCTCCCACCACCACGACCACCACTCCCCCGCCGCCGCCGACGGCGACGGACGGCACGGACTACGCGGCGTGCGCCGACGGAACGTGCGAGGTGGCGGTATCCGGCCCGGTCGACATCGCGCTCGGCGGATCGGCCGGACCGGGCACGTTCTCGGTGCGGACGATGCACGCGGACGGGATCGACTTCGAGGTGACGCTGGCCCAGAGCGGAGGCAGCGGCACGCTCAAGGGGCACTGCACGTTGTCGTTCGTCCCCGGTGGAGGCGGCAGCTCGTGCTCGACCAAACCGAGCCCTCCACCCGCACCCCGCGCCGGGGTGCTCGCCGTTCAGATGGTCGGAGTCACGGACGGCACGGCGGTCCTGCGGCTGGTCTCCGGCTGACGGCTAAGCCAGGCGGTAGCCGACCTGCCGCACGGTGTGGATGAGCGGCGGTTGGCGCAGTTTGCGACGCAGCTGCGTCATGAGCACGTCCAGCACGTTGGTCGCGGGCTGCGCCATCTCGTCCCACGCGTAGCGGATGAGGTCGGCCCTCGACACCGGCTGCCCCGCGTTGGCCAGCAGCAGTTCCAGCACCAGGTACTCCCGGCGGGTCAACGTGAGCAGCACCCCGGCACGGCGCACCTGGCGCGTGCCGGAGTCCAGTTCCACGTCCGCGTGCCGCAGCACGGCGGGTCTGCTGACCTCCTGGCGGTGGCACAGCCGGCGCACCCGCACCACCAGCTCCTCCATCGCGAACGGCTTCACCAGGTAGTCGTCGCCGACCTCCAGCCCCTCCACCCGGTGGCCCACGCTGTCCAGCGCGGTGAGGAAAAGCACCGGCACCCGCAGACCGCCGTGGCGGCGCTGCCGGACGTAGGCCAGCGTGTCACCGCCCGGCACCATGCGGTCGAACACCGCACAGTCGTACGAGTTGACCGCCAGCGCCTCGTCCGCAGTCGCCAGGTCCGCCGCCACGTCAACCGCGAAACCAGCACCCCGCAACGTGACCGCCACGGCGAACAGCAGGTCTCGGTCGTCCTCGGTCACCAGGATGCGCACCACCCCACCGTAGTCAACGGGCCCGACGTCATCCCGCCCGTTGCAACAACCAGCCCCGATCGGCGGCCTTCGCGCCCAACTGGAACCGGCTGCGCGCACCGAGCCGGTTCATGATGTCCGCGACCATCCGCCGCACCGTGCGCACCGACACGTCCAACCGGGCCGCCGCGGCCTCGTCGGTGCTGCCGGCGAACAACAGCGCCAGCAGCTCGCTCTCCCGCCGCGACAGCTCGGAGTCGTCGCACACGTCATACGCGGCCACCGCCTCCGGCCAAATCCGCTCGAACAACTCCACCGCCGCCCGCACCACACTGGGCAGCTGGAACACCGCGACGCCCTGTTCGGCAGGCAGCAGCGCCGCGACACCGTCCACGACGACCGCGTCCATCGGCACGTGCGGCAACGTCCGCACCTCACACGGCGCCAGAGCCAGCGCGTTGGGCCGCAGCACGTCGGGCAGCAAGACCCGGTAGCGCACGCCGCGACGCAGATTGGCCTGATCGATCCGACGCAACGTCATCCCACCGGTGGCCATCACCACGACCTCGGTGTGGGCTCGGGCGAGCAGCGCGTCGATGCCGGTCGGCAACACTTTGATCACAGGACACCTCCGATGAGAAGCGAGGCGGCGACGCCCCGAGCGTGCAGTCCATCCAGTCGTTCAAGCCGCACATGTGCGGAAATCACGCCGACCGCCGCTTCGACCGCGGCTTCGGCAGCACCGGCGATGCGCAGCAGCGCGTCGGCTTCGGTAAGGACAACGCCCGCGCAACGTCCGCGTCCACCTCACCCGGCGACACGCGCAGCCGGTATGACCTGGGCCGGGCGTCGATGCGACCGGCCGGCAGCGCCTGCCGCAACTGCCAGACGTACGTCCGCACATTGCGCTCCGCCGACACCGGGACGGCCTGTTCCTGCCAGATCTCGTCGATCAGCTCATCTAGGCTCACCCACGCGTTAGCGTGCAGGAGCAACGCGGCCAGAAGGGTGGCGGGCTTGCGGGCACCGGCTTGCGGGCCGAGGACTCGGAAGATCACGCCGTCAACGATCCGTCACGACACATGAGGTTCTGATGACATGCGGGTGATGGTGGTGGAGGACGACGAGAACCTCCGGATCGCCGTGGCGACCGAGCTGCGCGGCGTCGAGCTGGGTGGCATCGCGCTGGACGTGGACACCGCGGCCGACATCGCCGCCGCCCACCGCGCGTTCACGACCAGAGGCAACAACTACGCCTGCGTCGTCTTCGACCGCATGCTCCCCGACGGCGACGCCATCGACTACGTCCAGGACCAGCGCGGACGCGGGTGGACGGTGCCCGTCCTCTTCCTCACCGCACTCGACGCGGTCGGCGACCGGGTGGCGGGCTTCGCCCACGGCGGCGACGACTACCTGGTCAAACCGTTCGCCATCGAGGAGCTGACCGCCCGGGTGCTCAAGCTGTGCCGCCGCGCCGGCGCCGGGAGACCGGCCGTGCTGCGCCACGCCGACCTGGAGGTCGACTGCATCCGGCACGAGGTGCGCCGCGCCGGCGTGCTGCTCTCGCTGTCGGGCAAGGAGTTCGCCGTGCTGGAGTACCTGGCCACGCACGCCGGGCAGGTGGTCAGCCGCACCGACCTGATCGAGCACTGCTGGGACGACGAGCCCATGGCGAACGTGGTCGAAGCCGTGGTCAAGAGGCTTCGACGCAAACTGCACGCGCCCGAGCTGATCCACACCGTCCACGGACACGGCTACCGATTGGGGAACGCATGAGTGGCTCAGCAGCACGGCTACGCGCGTTGCGGCGGCTGCTCACCGTGCTGTTCACCGCGATGAACACCGCCGGCCTGCTCGTGCTCGCCATCCTGGTGATCCGGGAGGACGAGGAGCAGGGCGTGGCCGAGCTCGACGCCGACCTGCACCGGGTCACCGCCGTGGCGAGGAGGCTGATCGACTTCGACGAGTCGCTGATCACCGCCGACCTCATCGCCGACCCGATCAACGACGAATGCCCGCAGTTCGTGATCCTCCCCGGCGGCGCGGGCCCCGAGTACCGCGGTCACGTGAGCGCGCAGAACTGCGTGTCCGCCGACGGCGGCGTGCTCAGCGGCCTGGCCACCTTGGCGGTGAGCGAGGGCAAGACGGTGTGGGGCCCGAAGGACAACCTGCGGGTGCGTGCCGAGCCGTTGGAGAGAACCAGCGGCGAGGTGATCGGCGCGATCGTCGCCTACACCGACATGAGCCAGGAACGGGCACGACACCTCGGCGTGGTGTGGCGAGTGGTCGGCGGCTGCCTGGTGCTGGTGGTCGCGCTCGGGCTCGCCGGGCACGCGCTGTCGGGTCGCGCGATCCGACCCGCCGCGGCGGCGTTGGAGCAGCAGGAGGTGCTGCTCGCGGAAACCGCGCACGACCTGCGCACACCGGTGGCGGCACTGCGCGCGCTCGCCGAGACCGCGTTGCGCAACCCCGGCCAGCACGCCGAACTGCTGCCGCGCACGGTCGGGCTGGCCGCGCGGATGGGCGGCATCATCGACGGCCTGCTCGTCCGGGCCCGGCTGGCGGCGGGTGTCGAGCAGCTGGCGATCCAGCCGATCTGGCTGGACCAGCTGGTGGCCGTGGTCGTCGAGGAGACGCCCGCGCCGGACACCCGGGTCACCGTCACCGCCGCGCCGACCATGGTCAACGCCGACCCGAGCCTGCTGCAACGCGCGATCGGCAACCTGCTGACCAACGCGCTGCGGCACGGCCGACGGCCGGACGGCGAGGCGATGGTCCACATCACCGTCGCCGACGGCCGGGTGACGGTGGCCGACAACGGGCCGGGCATCGACCCGGCGGCGGCCGAGGGCGTGTTCGACCGGTTCACCGGCTCCGGCGCGTCGTCCGGGCTCGGGCTGTCGATCGTGCGCTGGGTCGCCCTGGCGCACGGCGGCACGCTGCGGGTGTTCAACGCCGAGGAGGGCGGCGCGATCTTCGAGCTCGTCCTGCCGGCCAGCGGACCGTGAACGCGAGCCAGCGAACCGTGAACGCGAGTCAGCGGACCTTGAACGTCTGCCACGGCTTGAGCCGCACCCAGTCGTCGTCCAACCGGTACGCGAGGAGATACGTGTATTCGCCGGGGGCGTCGAAGGTGCGTCGGAAGGTGATCTCCTGCGCGGTCGTACCGATCGAATGCTCGTTGAGCGGGGGAAAGTCGCGCGACTCGTTGGTCGAGTTCCGCACGACCTGCACGGTCAACGCGCGCACCGTGATCGGCCGATCGGCCGAGACTGTGGCGCGGACCACAACCTCCTCGCCGGCCTCGGGCGTCCGGGGTTCCAGGCGCAGGGTGGCGAGGATGGTCGGCGTGGGCGGGAGGTCGGCGACGGGCACGTCCCGCTCACCGGTCAGCACGACCGTGAGAACGAGCACCACCACCAGCGCCGGCACGCCGAGGAGCAGCAGGAACCGCGTACGAGACAAGGGCTGGACCGTTTCTGTATCGGATGCCATACGCTACGTGATTGCAGACTAGGGGGTCGGTGCAATGGGAATCTCAGTGAAGTGGCGGGGCCGCGTGCCGGTTGCCCTGCTGACCGCCGCGAGCCTCACCGTGGCAGGCCTGGCCATCGGCGGTGCGTCGGGCGTGCCGCAGCTGGAGTTCCTGCAATCCGGGCACTGGATGCTGAACTCGGCGCTCGGCAAGGTGTTCCACGTCGACGGCGCGACCAAGCAGGTCAACGCCGAAGTCGCCATGCCGGACGCCGAGCAGGGCAGCCTGGTCGTGCAGAGCGACAGCAGCGGCTACGTCATCGGCAAGGGCAAGTACACCGAGTTCGGCAAGTCGACGCTGCGGGTGGAGGGCACGACCGCCGCGCCGACCGAGGCCGAACTGCCGGTGGCGCTCCAGGTCGCGGGCGGCCCGTACCTGGTCTACCGGGAGACCGGCAGTGTGGTGCGGCTCAGCGGCGACAAGCCCACGCCGCCGATCTCGATCGGCGAGCGGCTGGGCCACCCGGTGGCCACCCCGGACGGCACGCTGTGGCTGCACAAGATCGAGAGCGGCCAGCTGTGCCACCTGTCGGCGGACGCCACCGCGCCGTCCTGCCCGGCCGCGATCACGGCGGGGCACGCGGGCGGTCTGACCGTCGTCGGCGACCAGCCGGTGTTCGTCGACACGACCGCCGACACGATGCAGGTGGTGCAGGACAGCGGCATCGGCCCGCCGAAGGCCATCGGCACGAACATGCCGGACACCACGAAGATCGGCCCCGGCGACGTCACCGGCCGCGTGCCGATGGTCGACCCCTCGGGCACGTTGTACCTGGTGGACACGGCGGACGTGGTCAGCGACCGGCCCCCCGCGCAGACCGTGGTGGTGCCGCTGGGGCCGGGCGACTACACCACACCGGAGTCCACCGGCTCCACCGTGGCGGTGCTCGACCAGCGCGGCGGCACGCTGCACACCTACGACGGCACCAGCGGCAAGCCCGAGAAGACCCCCGTGCCCGCGGAACGCGGCACACCGCGACTGACCAAGAACGAGGACAAGCGGCTCTACGTCGAGAGCGGCGAGGGCAAGCACGTGCTGGTGGTCGACCCCGAGGGCAAGGTGACCCCGGTGCCGGTGGACAGCACCGGCGGTTCCCGCACATCCGAGGCGCCACCGCCCGAGTCGACCACGACGCCCCCGAGCACCACCACGCCGCCGGCTCTCGGCACCCAGCAGCCCACCGCGCAACAGCCCCCCGCGCAACAGCCGACCCAGCAGCCGACCCAGCGTCGGCAGCCACCACCACCGCCGCCGATCCCGGCGAGCCCACCGGGTGCGCCGGGCGGGTTGACCGCGACGCCTGGCAACGGCTCGGTCGTGCTGGCCTGGGGCGCCGCCGCCGACAACGGCGCGCCCGTCACCGCCTACCACATCAGCTGGAACGGCGGCTCGGCCTCGGTCGGCGGTGGTGAACGCGGCTTCACCGCCTCGGGCCTGGCCAACGGCACCGCGTACACGTTCACCGTCGTAGCCCAGAACTCCGCCGGGTCGAGTTCTCCCGCGACCGCCGCGGCCACACCACGGCAGCCGACGACGCTCACCATCTCGCGCGGCCGGACCGAAACCTTCAACGAGGACTGCCAGAAGCCCGACTGCTCTCTGATCCACATCGAGTTGCGCGGCTTCGCCCCGAACACCGACTACACGATCGTCGCCCACTCGACCAAGTGGCCTGCATTCAACGACCACACCAGCCGCAGCGACGCGCAGGGGAACGTGACGACCGATCGGTTCCACTTCGGCGGTGTGGGCCAAGAGGTGTGGGTGGTCGTGAATGGCGTCGAGTCGAACCGAATCTACTGGGAGGACCGATGACCGCGCCGAAGTCGACGCTCGCGTACCAGGCGATCGCTGACAACGTGCAGCGCGTGGTGCGCGGCAAGCCCGAAGTGGTGCGGTACGCCGTGGCCGCGCTGCTGGCCGAGGGGCACCTGCTCGTCGAGGACGTGCCCGGTCTGGGCAAGACCACGCTGGCGCGATGCCTGGCGCGCAGCGTCGGCGGCACGTGGAACCGCATCCAGTTCACCCCGGACCTGCTGCCCGGTGACGTGACCGGGGTGACCGTGTACCACCAGAAGACCGAGCAGTTCGAGTTCCACCCCGGTGGCGTGTTCGCCAACGTGGTGCTGGCCGACGAGGTCAACCGGGGCACGCCGAAGACGCAGTCGGCGCTGCTGGAGGTGATGTCCGAGCGGCGGGTGACGGTCGACTCGGTCGCGCACGAGGTGCCGCACCCCTTCCTGGTGGTGGCCACCCAGAACCCGATCGAGATGGAGGGCACCTACCGGTTGCCCGAGGCCCAGCTGGACCGGTTCCTGATGCGCCTGTCCGTCGGCTACCCGGACCTGGCCGCCGAGGTGCTGGTGGTGATGAGCGACGCCGCGCGGGTCGGCCCGGACGATCTCGAACCGGTGATCGACATGCCGACGTTGCGCGCGGCGATCACCGAGGTCCGCGGCTCGCACATCGCGCCCGCGATCTGCGAGTACGCGGTCCGGGTCGCGGCGGCCACCCGTGAGCACGCCGCCGTCCGCTGGGGCGCGAGTCCGCGCGGCAGCATCGCCCTGGTGCGGGCCGCGCAGGCGTTGGCGGCGACCGAGGGACGGCTGTTCGTCACGCCCGACGACATCAAGGCCGTCGCCGAGCCGGTGCTGTCGCACCGGTTGGTGCTGACCCCCGACGCGGAGCTGAACCAGCGGCGGCCCGCCGAGGTGGTCGCGGAGGTGCTGGGCACGGTCACCGCACCGCTCGCGGCGGGCTGACCGGTGCGGTTGACCCCACGCGGCGTCGCCGTGCTCGTCGCGGCCGTGCTGTGCGGTGTGGGCGGCTTCTGGGCCGGTTACCCGTTGTTCCAGGCGTTGGCGGGGCTGTCGGTGGGCGCGGTGGTGGCGGCGTTCTTCGTCGCGGCCCGGCGTCCGCGCGTGGACGTGCGCCGGGACGTCTACCCCGACCGGGTCGAACGGGGCCGGCCCGCGTTGGCGCGGCTGGCGGTCCGGCACGCGGGCGGCGGCTTCACCGCGCGGGACCGGTGCGGGCCGCACGTGCGGGGCGTGGTCGTGCGGGCGGACGCGGTGTACCGGTACGAACTGCCGACCACCTCCCGGGGGAAGCACACCGTCGGGCCGTTGGCGATCGAACGCGCCGACCCGTTGGGGCTGGTGCGCAACCTCGTGGACACCGGTGACACGGTGACGCTGTGGGTGCACCCCCGGCTGCACCCGGCCCGGCCGTTCGCCGGCGGTTACCGGCGGCACCACCACGACGGCCCGACCACCGACCAGTCGCCGCGCGGTTCGCTGGACCTGCGCGAGGTGCGCGAGTACGTGCACGGTGACGAGGTGCGGCTGGTGCACTGGAAGGCGACCGCGCGGACCGGCCGGCTGATGGTGCGCGACTACGCCGACCCGGACCAGCCCCGGTTCACGTTGCTGCTGGACACCAGGCACCCCAAGGGTTTCGAGGAAGCCGTGGAGATCGCCGCGTCCCTGCTGCACGCGGGTGTCGTCGCCGGTCGTCACGGGCGGCTGCTGACGCCGTGCGGCGTGGACGTGACCGTGCGGGGCGGGGTGCTGGGGGCTCGGCGGTTGCTGGACGAGCTGTGTGTGTTGGGGGTGCGGCCCGATGCCGCGCTGCCGTCGCGTCCGCCCGGCAGCCTGGTGGTGGTGACGGCGGGTCCGCTCGACGCGATCGCGCCGCTGCGGCCGGATGTCGTGTTCTCCCTCGGCGGCCCCGGTGACGTGGTCGGGGCGCGGGTGATCTGGGCGCCGGACGCGGAGCGGGCTGTGCGGCGGTGGAACGAGGCGGTGGGATGAGCATGCCGACAGTTGCGCGCGGGTCCGGTCTCGTGGCGGTCTACCTGGCCGCTTCGGTGGCGGGTCTGCTGTTCGGGCCGGTGTTCGGGGTCGGCGCGTTGCTGCTGCCGGTCGGGGCGACCGTGCTGCCTGCTCTCGCGGTGACGTTGTGGTTGCGTTCGCGTGAGGCTTGGCGTGCGATGGCGGCGGTCTTCGCGGGGCTGGCTGGTCTGCTGGTCGCGCTGCGCGCCGACCCGTCGGCCGTGTTCGCCGGGGTGACGGACTCGTGGCGGCTGGCGTTGCAGACGACGTGGCCGGCGCGCCCGGAGCCCGAGGTCGTCGTCTTCGTGCCGCTGCTGGTGTTGGCCGCCGCGGTGTTCGGGGTCGAGCTCCTGCTCCGGCTGCGGGCGCCGTTGGTCTCTCTGCTGCCCGCGCTGGGTGTGGTGGTGTTGAGCCAGGCTTACGCGGCGGCCGGTGGTGTGTCGGCGATTCTTGCCGCCGTAGCCTTCGCGGCTTGTGGTGCGGTGATCGTCGCGCGGGGGATTCCCTGGGCGGCGGTGGCGCTCGGGGTCGTCGGTGCGGTGGCGTTGGGTGTGGTGTCGTCCGGGCCGGCTTTGTCGTTGCGGACCGACGAGTTCGCGCCGTTGGCGACGCCGCGGGTGGCCAGTCCGCTCGACGAGCTGCCGTCGCGGCTGGCCGATCCTTCGACGCCGGTGTTCGAGTACACGTCGTCCGCCCCGGTCGACCGGTGGCCGATCGTGGTGCTGGACGAGTTCGACGGGGTGAACTGGACGCCCGGTGGTGGGCTGCGGCGGATGGGCACGGGACTGCCGCCCGCCGTCGAGTCGCCTACCTCGCGGTCGGCCGAGGTGCGGATGCTGGGGTCGTTGGACGGGCCTTGGCTGCCGAGCCAGACCTGGCCTGCCACGGTGGAGGGCGTCGACGCGCTGGTGGACCCGGCGCGTGGCACCTTGCTGAGCGAGGCCGGTGCTTCCTCGTACACGTTGACCTGGTGGGAGCCGCAGGTCGACCCCGTGTCGTTGATGGGGAAGGCGATCGATCCTTCGGTGCCGGGTGCGAAGGCCGGGGTCGGCACGGCGCCGGCTTCGGTCCACGACTTGGCGGAGAAGGCGGTGGGGAGGATGCGGTCGTCGTTCCGGACCGCGTTGCTGCTGGAGAAGTACATGCGGGACAACTACGAGCTGGTGACCACCGGTGACCTGCCGGTCGGGCACGGGTGGCCGCAGTTGGAGCGGTTCCTGACGGTGGAGAAGCGCGGGACGCGCGAGCAGTTCGCGGCGGCGTACGTGGCCATGGCCCGGCTGCTCGGCATCCCGGCGCGGCTGGTGGTCGGGTTCGCCGGGCCGGACAGCGGTTCGGTGGTGCGCAACAGGGATGCCCTGGCGTGGCCCGAGGTGGCCGTGGAGGGTGTGGGGTGGGTGGCGTTGGACCCGACGGGGTCGGCGCGGGTGTCGTCGGCTTCGAACGGGCTGCCCAGGGTGTTGGAGGACACCCGTTCCGACTTGCCGTCGCCGGACGAGATGGTGCCGCCCGAGCTGCCGCCGGCCGCACCGGACGTCGCTCCGGCCAGGAGGGTGCCGTGGGCGTTGGCGCTGTGGCTGCTGGTCGTGCCGGTGGGTTGGCTGCTGGCGTTGCCGCTGCTGGTGGGTGTGCGGTCGTGGCGACGTCGGCGTTCCGGCACGGTGGCCGACGCGTGGGCCGAGGTGCGCGATCGTCTGCGCCGGCACGGGGTGGCGGTGACGTCGGCGATGACCGTCCGGGACGCCGCTACCGCCGCCCGACCCGTGGTCGACCCGCCGACCGCGGATGCCCTGTCGGGCCTGGCGATGGCCGTGGACGCCACGATGTGGTCGGGTGCTCCGGTGGACGCGCGCGCGCAGGCGTGGTCGGCGGTGCGAGCGGTGCGGTCGGGTTTGGCGCGGCGGCCGTGGAAAGCCCGGCTACGAGCCGCGTTCCGCTACTGACCGGCACTACCTCTTGCAGACCGCTCCACGGATGGATACGGGCTGGCTGAGGTAATTCTTGTCCCCGTCAGTGCCCCAGACTTCGAAGCAGTACGGCCGGCCGGGCTCGATCGGAACCCGCGCCGTCTTGTCGCGCGACTCCGGCAGCTTCCGATTAGGTTGCCCCGCGGGAACCACAACCACCACGTAATCCAGGTCGGCCGGGCCGCGCCACGCGAGCTCAACGTGGTTGTCGCCCTCTCCGACCACCTCCAACTCGATCTGAACCGCCGCTTCACCGCCCGGCGCACTCACGGTCGGCGGGACCGGCGCCGATGCCGGCGGATCTTCGCGGAGGAGGAGGATCGGCGCGGCGGCGAACAACCCCAACGCGCCCACAATGCCGACGACCAGCCCGAGACGCCCCCGCCGATCCCCCTTGTCCGAAGGCTTGACCTCGGCGATCGGCATCCGCACCGGCGGCGCGGGCGAGACGGAGAAATACCCCTCGGGCTCCTGCGGCGATGCCGGCATCGGCGCTGCGTACGGCGGCGCGACCGGAACCTGTCCAGACGGTGGCACAACCGGCGGTGACACGAACGGAGCACCACCCCACGACGGCTCCACCGGCGACGGCGCGAACGGCACCTCAATCGCCTGAGCCGACGAGTCCTGATCCGACGACGGCTCCACCAGCGGCGGCACGGACGGCACCTCAAGCGGCTGAGCCAGCCCGGCCTGATCCAACGACGGCTCTACCGGCACAGGTGCGACTGGTTCCCCGGCCGGCGGCGCTACCGAGGCCTGGCTTCCCTGCGGCGCGAACGGCTGCACCGGCGGAGCATCAGCCGGTGGTGGCGCGACCGGCAGGAACACAGGTGGAACACCGCCTGGCTGCGGCCCTGGCGAAGGCTGGCTGAGCGGCGGCACGAACGGCGGCGGCACGAACGGCGGCGGTGTGAATGGCGGCGGTGTGAATGGCTGTGCGGTTGGTGGCGCGGTTGGCGTCGGTGGCTGGGTGAGTGGTGGGTGGATCGGGGGTGCGGGGTGCGTTCGGGGCGATGTGGTCGGGAAGTAGGTGGGCGGAGTGGGGTACGGGGTGTCGGCGAAGTCGTCGAAGTCGTCGAAGCCCGAGCCGGCGATGGCCGCCAACCGGGCCGCCACGTCAACCGGACGGCTGTCGGGCTCCCGCGCCAGCAGTCCGCGGACCAGGTCGGCCAGGCCGGCGGGCAGGTCCGGTCGCGAGACCTCCGGCACCGGGGCGCCCAGGAGCCTCAGCAGGTGCTCTTCCGCCCGCTCCCCCATCCGGCCCGGGTAGGGCACCTGGCCCGTGAGCGCCAGGTACAGCACGGCGCCCAGCCCGTACAGGTCGGTGCGCGCATCACGCACGGCGTCGCGCACGGTCTCGGGTGCGGCGAAGTCGACCGGCGGGTCGGACGGGAAAGCGCGGCGCACGGCCAGGCCGCCGTCGGCCAGCACGGGCTCACCCGAAGCGCGGAACAGGACGTTGGTCGCGGTCACGCCGCCGTGCACCAGTCCCGCGGCGTGGGCCGCGCCCAGGGCTTCGGCCAGCACCCGCCCCAGGTCCAGCACTTCGGCGACCGGCAGCTGTCCGTCGTGGCGCACTCTCGTCGCCAGCGAGTACCGGCACAGCTCCGAGACGACCGCAGTCACGCCGTCGGCCAGCTCCTCCACGCCGCGCACGCCCGGTGTGAAGGGAACGCGGCGCCACCTGGCGATCTCGCGTTCCACCGCCGTACGGGTGCGGCGGTCCAGGGAAATCGGGAACACCTTGTACGCGGCCCCGCCGCCCGCGTACACCGTCGCCACCGGGCCGACGCCCAGGGGGACGAGGTGGTTGCCAGGAGGATTCGCCATCGCGGTGCTCATTGTCCCCACGGTGCCGCAGCGCGTCCAGCCGCCGACCGCCGTGTCCGGTAGCTGCCGCGCGGGTACCACGGACATCGCCGCCGGTCCATCGTGACGCGCATGAACACCACAGGGCCGGCGGCCCGAGCAACCCGGCCTGCTCGCGCTCGGCCTGTTCACCGCCGCCCTGGCCTACGGGGTCGATCGGCGTGCTCCTCGGCGCGGTGCTGCGCGGTCCGCTGGAGGGCATGTTCCTGATCATCATGGCCAGCTTCATCGACCCGGTGCTGCAGAACCCGCCCGCCGGTCAACCCGGCCGGCGACAGTGCCGGCCTGACCTACCTGCCCACGTACGGCGCGATGCAGGTGTCGGCCGAGGCGGGCTACTCGGACCGCGTCCCGCTAGGGCACCTCGGTCTCCAGGTGGTGTGGTTCGCCGCCGTGGCGGCGGTGGGGCTGTTCGCCTTCCACCGCCGCACCCGCGACCGCGTGGTTCAGGGCAGCACGGCCCTCGGCCGTAGTCGAGCACCGCCGCTGATCTACCGGGCTCAGAAGGTGATGCTCCAGCCGTCGATCTTGCCGGTGTCGTACGTGTAGACGTCCTTGACCCGCAACGTCCACGTGCCGTTCTTGTTCTCCGACGACGTGTCCACGGTGAACGTCTGGTGGATTCCGTCGGGGGAAGTGACACCACCGGGCTTGTGCAGCGCGAACACCGCGCCGCTCGGGCCCACCAGGTCCACCGCCAGATCGGCGGTGTACGGGTGGACGATGTCCACCTTCACCGCGGTGGCGGCCGTGCCGCGACCGTCGCATCCGGACACCACGATGGCGGACGTGAGGGCCTCGCCGGCGTCCGGGATCTCCACGTCGGTGGTCGAACCGCCCTTGCAGGTCGGCGGGTTCGGGTCGCCGCCGCCGATGAACCCCGTGTGCAGCAACTTGTCCGGCGAACCCGAACCCCCGTCCCCGACCGCGCCGCCGGTGGCGTTGTCGGTCAAAGCCTTGGCCACGTCGGCCGGGGAGGCCGCGCGGTTGGCCGCCAGGTACAGCGCCGCCGCGCCCGCCACGTGCGGCGTGGCCATCGAGGTGCCGTTGAGGGCCCGGTGGCCGCCGTCGTGCCAGGTCGAGGTGATGTTCGAGCCCGGCGCGAAGATGTCGGTGCACTTGCCGTAGTTGGAGAACGAGGACCGGTTGTCGGAGTCGTCGGTCGCGTTGACCGTGATCGCCTCGGGCGTGCGGGCGGGCGTGGTGCCGCACGCGTCACGGCTTTCGTTGCCTGCGGCCACGGCGAAAGTCACACCGGCCGCGATGGCCTTCTTGACCGCGTCGTCCACAGAGGACTGCGCCGGACCACCGAGGCTCATGTTGGCCACCGCGGGCTTGACCGCGTTCTGCGCCACCCAGTCCAAGCCGCCGATGACCTGCGACCACTGGCCGGAGCCCTGGCAGTCGAGCACCCGGACGCCGACCAGCTTCACGCCTTTGGCCACGCCGTAGGCGGCCGAGCCGAGGGTGCCGGCGACGTGCGTGCCGTGCCCGTTGCAGTCCTGCGCCTCGGTGTCCTGGTCGATGAAGTCGTGGCCGTCGACGGCTCGGCCGCCGAAATCGGCGTGCGCCTTGTGGATACCGGTGTCCAGGACGTACGCGGTGACGTTGGACGCGGTGGTGGTGTAGGTGTACTTGGAGTCGAGCGGCGGCTTCTTCTGGTCCACCCGGTCCAGGCCCCAGGTCGGGTTGTTCTGGGTGTCGGTGGCGTACGCGGTGCCGTCCTGCTCCACGTACTCCACCGCCGGGTCGGCGGCGAGCCGGCGCGCCTGCTCCTCGCTCATCGCGGCCGAGAAGCCCCGGATCGTCGCGGTGTAGGTGAGCTTGACCCGGCCGCCGTACCCGCGAGTCAGGTCGGCGGCCTGGGCGGCGGTCTGATGCGCGCTCAGGCCGTGATCGCGCAGCGCGACGATGTAGCTGTCCGCCACCGCGCCCGGTCGGTTCGCGCCCAGGATCTCGCCCTCGGCCTGCCGACCGGTCGCGGAGCCGAGGTGACCGGAGCCGGTCAGCAGCAGGGCTGCCGACGTCAGGCAGGCGGCCGCGACCCGTCGCCGGGTCGAGCGATCAGATCGCATGGGACGTACTCCTGGTGCGGTGGCGCGACGAACCCTGATCGGCTCGTCCTGGCCTCCGACTACCCGTGCCCCTGATCGATCATGCGTCGGGTGCTGTCACTGGATCGGGCGAACGTCCACGCCGGCTGCCCCGATAGGCCCGCTCCCGCGCCCTGGTGAGCACGGCGGGAGCCAGGCCGAGGCCCGGTGGCCGGTTCCGCACCGGGTCGAGCGCGGGCAGGTCGCGGTCGACGTCCAGCGGTCGGGCGACGAGCCTGCCGACCGGCCGCCACGGTCCGCCGACCTCCAGGGTGAACCCCAACTCGTCCGGCAGATCGCCCAACGACGCCGAGCCGGCCCGGTTCGGGTCGGGGACGGCGGCCAGCCACACCAGGCGACCACGCCAGCGGAACGGGCTGATGCTGCCGTAACGACCGCTCGACCACGTCCGTGCGGGCAGGGGCAGTACGCGGGCGAACGACGTGGACAGCAGCACGTCCCAGGGACCCGGCAGCCGGAACGCCAACCCGAGCACGTCGGGCAGCCCGCCGGGCGTGCCCGCGCCCTTGGACAGCCGACCGACCACGTCGGTGACGCCCGTCGGCAGCGGCAACGCCGGGTCGAACGTCACGCTCACCGTGCCCTCGAACCACCGGCCACGCGGGTGCAACGCCCTGGCGTCCCGGGCGCCGGCCAGCACCCGGAACGCCGGTTCGACGACGTCAGGCACTGCGGGCATTCGGGTTTCCCCTTGAGCGCCAGTCCCAGCGCGACCATGCCGAGTCCGAGACCCAGGTGCAGCCAGCGCGCACCGGATGCGGCAGGCGCGTGGTCGTACTCATGCGGATCACCTCGCCTGAGACGGTGGTTTCCGCTCGACTACCCCCTGCTCACCGCTCGAAACGACCCGCCCATCACCACCAGACAGGGCCCGCCCGTCATCGCCCGGCACGGCCCGCCCATCACCACCAGACACAGCCCGCCCGTCATCGCCCGGCACGGCCCGCTCACCGCCGCGCGACACAGCCCGGTCGCCACCAGCCGACACGGCCCGCCCATCACGGCTCGACAAGGCCCGGTCACCGCCGTTCGGCACGACGCGGCCGGTCGCCGCCGATGCCACGTCCGGGTAGCGCGGGAACAGCCGGTCCAGGTCGGTGCGCTCGAACACGCGGCGCACGTGCGGCGGCACGGCGGCCAGTCGGAGCCAACCGCCGGAGCGCTGCGCCCGTGCCCTGGTGCGGACGAGCGCGCTCATCGCCTGGGCGCCGCAGAACGCCACCCCCGACATGTCCAAGACGATCCGGTCGCGTCCCTCGGTCACCAACCGGTCCATCCGGTCCAGCACCCGACGCGCGCCCGCCAAGTCCAACTCCCCGGTCGCCACCACCACCGCGCACCCCGTCCGGTGGGCCTCGACCGACAGCGCCAGCATTCCGTTCCCTTCACGCCACCCGGTAGTACTCGTCGACGCCCGCCCCTGACAGGGTGAGCAGCAGCCCTTCCCTGGTCGACCAGGGACATATCTCCACCTCGTCGTGACCGGTGGCCGCCATCAGCGCCTCCGCGACCAGGGCGCCCGCCAACGACTGCTCGGCCCGGTGCCGGGAGATGCCGGGCAGCCCGGCTCGTCTGGGCGCGGGCAGCCGGTCCAGCCGGGGTATCCAGGCTCGCAGGTCGGCCAACCGCAGGACGCGCCGCACGGAGGGTCCGTCGTGCTGCGGTCTTGCCCCGGCCAGCCGAGCTAACTGCTGGAACACCTTCGAGCAGCCGACGGCCCGGTGGTCGGCGACGGACCTCCCCTCCAGCGCCGCCACCACCCGATCGTGCACCAGGACCTGCTGTTCGCGGGCCAGGCCCCGGCGGTCCGGGTCCAGCGTCCGATCCAGGGACAGCCGTCGGGTCAGCGTGCGTGCGCCGAACGGCAGCGACCGGGCCAGCGACGGTTCCAGGTCGTCACCCGCCGCGAGCTCCACCGTGCCGCCGCCGACGTCGAGCACCAACAGCGGGCCGACGTGCCAGCCGAACCAGTACCGCGCGGCCAGGTAGGCGAGCCGGGCCTCCTCCCGGCCGGGCAGCACGCGCAGTTCGGTGCCGGTGCGGCGGGCGACCTCGGCGATCACCTGGTCGGCGTTGCCGGCGTCGCGGATGACGGAGGTGGCGAACGGGACGACGTCCGCGACACCGGCCCGTTCGGCGATCAGGCGCGCGGTGCGGACAGCGTTCACAATCTGTTCCACGCCTTCAGGGCGGAGTCGGTTGTGCGGGTCCAGGGTCTGGTCGAGGCGGAGCCGGGTCTTGTGCGAGACGACCGGGTGCAGTGGAGAGCCCGACACGACGACGAGGTGTGCGCTGAAGCAGCCGACGTCGAGTACTCCGACCTGCCCTGGTCTGCCGGACATACGCCACCGCCATCCGCTTGTACGAGAGGTACCGGGGAGAGTGCCCACAGACACATCGGGTGAAACCGGATTGGGTGATGTGACTCCGGGTAGTTCACCCCGCATGAGTGCTTCGGAACGGCCGTTGGCAGTGGTGACCGGCGCGTCGAGCGGGATCGGCCTGGAGCTGGCGAAGGTGTTCGTCGAGCACGGGTTCGACCTGGTCGTGGCGGCGGAGAACGACGCGGTGGAGGACGTCGCGCGGGAGTTGGGCGCGGGCGGGGCGCGGGTGGACCCGGTGCGGGCGGACCTGGCCACGTTCGAGGGCAACGAAGACCTCGTCGCGGTGGTCGAGGGCGTCGGGCGCCCGGTGGACGCGCTGGCGGTCAACGCCGGTGTCGGGGTCGGCGGTGATTTCGTCGACGACAGCGACCTGCGAGCGCACTTGCGGGTGGTGGACTTGAACATCTCGTCGGCGGTGCACCTGGCGAAGCGGCTGGTGCCGGCGATGGTGGAACGCGGCGCCGGACGGGTGCTGTTCACCTCGTCGGTGGCCGCCACGGCGCCCGGACCGTTCCACTCGGTGTACGCGGCGTCGAAGGCGTTCCTGGCGTCGTTCTCACAGGCGTTGCGGGAGGAGTTGCGGCACAGCGGGGTGACCGTGACGGCGTTGATGCCGGGCCCGACGGACACCGACTTCTTCCGCCGTGCGGGCATGACCGACACGAAGATCGCCACCGGACCGAAGGACGACCCGTCCGAGGTCGCGCGGGCCGGGTTCAACGCGCTGATGGCCGGCGACGACCACGTGGTGGCCGGGTCGCTGCGCAACAAGGCGCAGGCCATGGCCGGCCGGGTCCTGCCCGATCCGCTGAAGGCGCGGGCGATGCGCGGCATGACCGAACCCGGCTCGGCCGACTCCGGCTGGTGAGCGAGCACCTGGCGAGCGAGCTCAACCCTCCGGATTCCCGGCCTCCGGGCTTTCCGTCTACGGGCTTTGCTTTCCGTCTACGGGCTTTCGGGCTCCCGACTCTCGGGCTCCGGCTGCTCGTCGCCGATCAACCGGCGGTACTCGTCCACTTCCTGCGGCGTCGGGTCGATGGGCGCTTCCTCGGCGACCTCGTCCGGGTCCACCGGTTCGTCCGCGGGTTCCTCTGGTGCGGTCATGGCCGCTGATTACCCGGTGTGCGCTTGCTCGAACGGGGTAACCAGGCCACCGTGACCATCCACGCCCGACGAGATGTACCGGCCCTACCCGACCTCGTCTTCAACGCCGCCGCCGACCCGGCCCGCCTCGCCGCGTGGCTGCCCGCCCCGTACCAGGTCGTCGGCCGCGCGGACGACGTGCTGATCCTGCGCCAGCACGAGGAGCCGTACCAGGTGAGCCTGGCCGCCGACTACGACCGGCTGCTCCTCACCTGGAAACCGCTGGCCGACCACGGCTGCCGGGGCGTCCTCCGTGTCTCGCTGGCGGGCGTGGCGGGCAGCGTCGCCGAACTCCAGATGGACGGTTGCGCCGACGACCAGTTGCCGTCACGCCTGCTCGAAGCGCTGGCTAATGAGGTTGAGCAGAACCTCACCGCCGGCTGATCATGCACGGGTGGACCTCCGCCCCGCCCGGCCCGACGAGCTGCCGCTGCTCCCCGCCATCGAACGCGCCTCCGGTGAGCCGTTCCGCGATTTCGGCATGCCGGAGATCACCGACGACGACCCGATGCCGCTGAGCACCCTCGAACACCTGCACGTCTGGGTGGCCGCCGACCCGCACCCGGTGGCCTGGGTCGCGGTCGAGGTGGTGGACGGGGCGGCGCACGTCGAGCAGATCAGCGTGCACCCCGACCACGCCCGGCGCGGTATCGGCGCGGCGCTGCTCGACCACGTCGAGCACTGGGCCGCGGCGCGCGGTCTCGAAGCGTTGACGTTGACCACCTTCCGCGACATCCCGTGGAACGGCCCCTATTACCGACGACTCGGATTCACCGAGGTAGCGGAGCTGTCGCCGGGTCTGCGGGACGTCGTCGCGGCCGAGGCGGCACGTGGTCTGGACCCTGCGACACGCGTTTGCCTGCGCAGGGCGCTGCACCGGGGCGTTCGAGCGGGATACTGAACGGGCAGGCCTCCCGCCAGCAACCGTTCGGAGGTTCCCCCGGTGGTCGACTTCGTGCACGAGGCACTGCTCTACCGCGACGACCAGCAGTACCTCGCGGGCACCGTGCCGTTCGTGCGCGACGGGCTCGCCGCGGGCGAACCGGTGCTGGTGGCCGTGCCGCAACGGGGCATCGACCTGTTGCGCGGCGCGCTGGGCGGACAGGCCGCGCAGGTGGAGTTCCTGGACATGAGACGCGCGGGGCGCAACCCCGGCCGGATCATCCCCGGGGTGCTGACCGCGTTCACCGACAACTCGGGCGGCGGCCGGGTCCGGATCATCGGCGAACCGATCTGGCCGGACCGCTCCGAACTGGAGTACCCGGCGTGCGTGCAGCACGAGGCGCTGATCAACACCGCGTTCGAGGACCGCCCCGCCTGGATTCTCTGCCCGTACGACACCGCGAACCTCACGCCACAGGCCGTGCGCGACGCGGAGACCACGCACCCGATCATGGTCGAGGAGCAACGGCGCAGGCAGAGCGACAACTACCGCGAGCCGTTCCTGATCGCCGAGGAGTTCAACCGGCCGCTGCCCGCGCCGCCGCCGGACGTGCTGACCCGCCGGTTCGACCTGGACAACCTGAGCGCCACCCGCCGGCTGGTGGCCGGGTTCGCCGCCGACGCGGGGCTGACCGCCGACCAGGTCGAGGACCTGGTACTCGCGGTCAACGAGCTGACCACCAACAGCGTGGTGCACGCGGGCGGCTTCGGCACGCTGCTGCTGTGGCGCGAGGGTGACGTGGTGGTGTGCGAGGTGCGCGACGGGGGCCAACTCGCGAATCCCATGGTGGGCAGGCGCAATCCCGGCGCGAACGCGCGCGGCGGGTACGGCGTGATGCTGGTGAACCTGCTGTGCGACCTGGTCCGCGTGCACACCAGCGAAGCCGGCACCACGATCCGCGTCTACATCGGCTGACCACGACGGCCGACCGCTCGACCGACCGGCTCGCCCAAGACGTTCGGCCGACACGTCGGCTGACACGTTCGGGTGATGCTCGGCGGTCGCGTTGCCTGGCGTCACGCCGGTGCCACCCGCACGTCACGCCCGCGTGGTTGCCTGGACGGTGATGAGCACCGACCAGCTGAGCCCGTTGGGCGTCGCCTTCCTCTGCCTGGAGGGCCTGCGGCTGTTCGACGGCATGGACCGGCACAAGGCTGCGGGCATCGACCGGGGCGCGGGCGCGTTCCCACTGCTGGCCGAACGCATCCCGCCCGTGCTGCACCGGATCGCCGCGCCGATCGCCGGCCTGTGCGCGCCGCTGCTGTTCGACGCGCTGGTCACCAGCGTGCACCTGCCGTCGATCCCGCTGCGGCTGGACGGCGCGGAGCTGTGCGAGGTGTACCCGGTCGCGCCGCTGGCCGCGGGGCACGCGGTGGGCGTCGCGCTGTCGGCGTACCGAAGCTGTGTGCATGTGTGCTTGCACACCAACCAACCGTGGATGGCGGATTCGCGCTGGTTGCAGACCGCCCTGCGAACGGAATTGGCGGCGCTGCACCGGCGTCGCCCGGCAGAATCGGCCAGGTGACTCCCGCACTTCTGCTCGCCCACGGGGCCGGTGGCACCGTCCGCGCGAACTTCAGCCCGCTCATCCCGCAGCTGTCGCGCCGGCGCAAGGTGCACGCGGTGGACTTCCCCGGCTCCGGCACCACACCGCGCGCGACCGCGCCGCTGGACCTGGACGACCTGGCCGACCGACTGGTGGCCGCCGCCGACGGCGAGGAGCGGTTCGCGATCGTCGGCTTCTCGATGGGGTGCGCGGTCGCGGTGCGCGCGGCCCGGCGGCATCCCGAGCGAGTGACGGCCCTGGTCCTGACCGCCGGCTTCGCCCACATCGACGACGAGACCAGGGCGCGGATGGCCGAGTGGGGCCGATTGCTGAACGGCGACCGCCCGACTTTGGCCCGCTACCTCATGTCGATCGCTCTAGGCGAACCGTTCCGCCGCCGGATGACCGCCGAGCAGACCGAAGGCTTCCTGGAACTGATCGCCCTGACCATCCCACCCGGCACACCAGAACAAGTAGACCTGACCCAACGCATCGACCTCCGCGATGAGCTCCCATCCCTAGCCGTCCCAACACTGGTGATCGGCACCAAACAGGACCGCCTGATCGCCCCCGCCACCACCCGCGCCCTAGCCGACCTGATCCCCAACGCCCGCTGGGCCGAACTCAACAGCGGCCACGCCCCCGCACTAGAGGCCCCCACCGACTGGGCCCACCTGATCGAAGACTTCCTAACCTCCCTCCCCCACCCACCCCGCTGACCCCCACCCCCACGACCCGCCCGCCCCACCCACAACCCGCGTGTCCAACCCCCAGAACACGCGTGTCCAACCCCCAGAACACGCGTGTCCAACCCCCAGAACACGCGTGTCCAACGTTCAGAACGCGAGAGTCGTACGTTCAGGACACCCGAATTCAACCTTCAGGACACGCCAGTCCTCGCGTGGTTGACGGCGTCGGCCGGTTTGCGGGTCCTCCGGTCGGGCTAACCAGGCCGCATGACCAACACGCTCGTCCTCGACGTGGACGGCACGCTGGTGGACACCAACTACCACCACGCGGTGGCCTGGTTCCGCGCGTTCCGCCGCTTCGACATCACCGTGCCGACCTGGAGACTGCACCGGGCCATCGGAATGGGCGGCGACAAGCTGGTCACCGCCGTCGCGGGCGAGCACGTGGAACGTGAGCACGGCGACGACCTCCGCACCGCGTGGGAGGCGGCGTTCGAACCGATGCTGGCCGAGATCCGGCCGTTGGAGGGCGCCCACCGCCTGGTCGCCGCGGCCCTGGAGCACCAGTTCACGGTGGTGCTGGCGAGTTCCGGCAAACGCCACCACGTGGACCACTACCTGAAGTTGATCGACGCGTCCGGCGTCCCGTCGACCTCGGCGGACGACGTCGAGGAGAGCAAGCCCGCGCCGGACCTGATCGAGGTGGCGTTGCGGCGGGTCAACGCGACCGGACGGGCCGTGGTCATCGGCGACTCCGTGTGGGACTGCGACGCCGCGCGGCGGACCGGCCTGCCCGTCGTGTGCCTTCGCACGGGTGGTTTCGGTGAAGCCGAGTTGCGCGAGCACGGGGCGTCGGCAGTCTACGAAGAACTCGACGAGTTGCGGGCGGACCTCACCGACCTGCCGATGGCGTAGGAGGAAGCGTGCGGATCGGCTACACCCTGATGACAGAGCAGGCCGGGCCACGCGAGTTGGTGGCGCACGCGGCGCAGGCCGAGCAGGCGGGCTTCGATTTCGAGGTGATGAGCGACCACTACTCGCCGTGGCTGGACGAGCAGGGGCACGCGCCGTACGCGTGGAGCGTGCTCGGCGCCGTCACGCAGGCGACGGAGCGGGTCGAGCTGATGACCTACGTGACCTGTCCGACCGTGCGGTACCACCCGGCCGTGGTGGCGCAGAAGGCCGCGACCGTGCAACTGCTGTCCGGCAACCGGTTCACCCTGGGCATCGGCGCTGGTGAGAACCTGAACGAGCACGTGGTCGGGCGCGGCTGGCCGCCGGTGAACGTGCGGCACGAGTTGCTGCGCGAGGCGGTGGAGATCATCTCGCAGCTGTTCGACGGCGGGTACGTCAACTACTCCGGGCAGCACTTCCGGGTGGATTCGGCGAAGCTGTGGGACCTGCCCGAGCAGCGCGTGCCGATCGCGGTGGCGGTGTCCGGTGGGCAGTCGGTGCGCACGTTCGCGCCGCTGGCCGACGCGATGGTGGCGACCGAGCCGGACGCGTCGTTGAGCCAGGAGTGGGACGTCTTCCAGGGCCGGCAGTCGCGGAAGATCGGTCAGCTGCCGATCTGCTGGGACCAGGACCGGGACAAGGCGGTCGAACGGGCGCACGAGCAGTTCCGCTGGTTCGCCGGTGGGTGGAAGGTCAACTCGGAGTTGCCCGGGACGGCAGGGTTCGCCGGTGCGACGCAGTTCGTGCGGCCGGAGGACGTGGCCGAGCAGATCCCGTGCGGGCCGGAGGTCGGGCCGGTGGTGGAGGCGGTGGGCAAGTTCCGCGACGCGGGGTTCACCGACCTGGCGCTGGTGCAGATCGGCGGCGACCACCAGTCGGACTTCCTCGACTTCGCCAAGGCGGAACTGCTGCCCGCCCTGCGCTGACCCCTGACGCCCCCGGCCGGCCGCTCTCGAACAACGGCACTTCAGCCCCGGCCGACCCCACCGCGGTCCTTGGGCGGCGGCCCGACCACCGGCGGCGGCGCCGGTGTCGGCACGATCACCGGGGCGTTCGTCGGAACGTTGGCCGGCGTCTCACGGTCGGTCTTGGTCTTGGTCGTGGTGGTGGTGCCGCCACCCGTCCCGTCGTCCGCACCATCGTCCGCGCCGTCGTCGTTCCCGCTCCCGGCCGGCGGCGGCACCGGCGCGCCCTCCACCACGGTCACCGTAGAGGCCGACGGGACGCCCGGCACGACCACGCCCGTGCTCGGGGCCTGTTCCGCGACCGGATCGGACACCCTGCTCGTGGTGACCGGACCGGCCTGCTCACCGGTGTCCGGCGCGGACGTGTCCCGCAACGTCACCAGGGTCAGCAGGGTCAACGCCGCCGCGGCGGCGGCCGCGCCACCCAGCAGCACCCGGTTGTCGGTCTTGCGCGCGGGCGCTTCCTCGGGCCGCTCCGCCACCGCCACCTCGACCAGCGGTGGCAGCCCCACGCTGGCCCGCTGCGCCGCGCTGAGCAGCCGCTCGCACTCCGCCGCCGACGGCCGCTTGGCCGGGCTCGACGCGGTCATCGCGGTCAGCACCCGGGCCCACGGCTCGGGCAGGTTGGCCGGGATGCGCGGCTCCCGGTGCAGCCGCGACAGCGCCGCCTCCGTGTCACCGCCGGGGTATTCGGGCCGGCCGGTCAGGCACTCCAGCAGCACCAGGCCCAGCGCGTAGACATCGGCGGCGGGCAGCACGTCGCCGCCCCGCACCTGCTCGGGCGCCAGGTAACCGGCGGTGCCGACCAGTATCCCGGACTTGGTCACCCGGGTGACCTGCGCTTGCAGCGCCAACCCGAAATCGGCCAGGTACGCGCGCCGCCCGGCGCCGTCGAGCAGGATGTTCGACGGCTTCACGTCCCGGTGCACCACGTCGTGCGCGTGCACGTGGGCCAGCACGCCGGCGATCTGCGCGCCGACCGCGGCCACCACCTCGGGTGACAGCGCGCCGCGCATCCGGCGGCGCAGCGTGCCGCCCTCGATCGGCTGCATCACGAAATAGGGACGACCGCGGTAGCTCCCGGTGTCGTACACCTCGACCAGGCCGGGGCAGCGCATCGCGCCCAACACCTGCGCCTCGCGGTCCAGCCGGATGCGGTCCTCACCGGAGGCCTCGCCCTGGAAGAACTTGATCGCGACCTTCCGGTCGAGGCGGGTGTCGAACGCGCGGTACACCTCGGCCATGCCGCCCGACCCGTACAGGGTGCCCAGCGCGTACCTGCCGTCGACCACCTCTCCGGTCAGGTCACCGTCCCACATCCGGTTGAACCTCCGCTGTGTCGACGAAGCCGGTCCGGACGCTGGAAGCTACCGGTCGCGCGGCCCGGCCAGCCACCCCGTTATGCCGTTTCGGGTCCACGTACCCGTAGCGTCCGCGCGGGAAACCACCGGATTGTTCGGGTTCCCGAACTCGTGTCGGACCGCCGCCCGCTGGGTACCTCCGCGACATGACCGAACGCGAGCGCGAGCCCACGATCGACGAGTTCATCGACGACCCTGCCGCGAAGCTGGACGCCCTGGGTGAAGTGAACGAGGTCAGGCCGGCGCAGTACGGTGCCGACCCCGATGAAGAGTACGAGCACGGCCCCGTGAACGGCGGGGAGCCGACAGGCTGAGCGTCGAAGAACACCCGAAAAGGTGATACCCGGTGCACGATCGGCCGAGTCGCCGTGCACGAACGCGGCGTACTCGGCACCGGGGTACAGCCTGGTACCGCCTGATACCGCACCGCCCGCCGCTGGTCGACGTGATGACGTTCACCCGGTGCGGCAAGTCACCCTGCGGGTCGCCCCGCCGCGACATCGACATTGTGCACAACTTCCACCACCCGGACTCACCACACTGGATACTGTCGTCCGACCGTCGGCCGGTCGATGCTGGAGCCTGGCCCGTCTGCGCACCGAAGGCCTGGACGTGGTGGAAGGAGCGCTCAAGTGACGACGACGCCGTACTGGGTCGCGGGGCAGCCCGCGACGAGCGACGACCTGGTCGAGATCCGCACCCCGCACGACGGCGCCCTGGCCGGTGTCACGTCCAACGCCACCGCCGAGGACGTGGAACGGGCCGTCGCCGCCGCGCACGCCGTGGCCGGCGACTTCGCCGACCTGCCCGCGCACGCCCGAGCGGCGGCACTGGACCACGTGTCGCGGCGGCTCGCCGAACGGGCCGACGAGGTCGCCGCGCTGATCACCGCCGAGTCCGGCAAACCGGTGAAGTGGTCGCGGATCGAGGTGACCCGCGCGGTGTCGACGTTCCGGTGGGCCGCCGAGGAGGCCCGCCGGTTCTCCGGTGAACTCCAGCGGCTGGACACCGACCCGGCCGCGAACGGCAGGCTGGCGTTGGTGCGGCGGGCGCCGCGCGGCCCCGTGCTGGGTATCGCGCCGTTCAACTTCCCGCTGAACCTGGTGGCGCACAAGGTCGCGCCCGCGTTGGCGGTCGGCGCGCCGATCGTGGTCAAGCCCGCGCCGACGACGCCGTTGGTGGCGCTGCTCCTGGGCGAGCTGTTGGCGGAGACCGACCTGCCCGCCGGGTCGTGGTCGGTGCTGCCGGTGCCCAACGAGGTGGCGGGCGGGCTGGCCGACGACCCTCGGCTGCCCGTGGTGTCGTTCACCGGATCGGGTCCGGTGGGCTACTCGATCCTGGACCGGGTGCCGCGCAAGCACGTCGTGCTGGAGCTGGGCGGCAACGCGGCGGCCGTCGTCTGTCCTGATTGGACCGACCTGGACCGGGCCGCGCAAAGGATCGCCACGTTCTCGATGTACCAAGGTGGACAGTCGTGCATCTCGGTGCAACGCGTGTACGCCCACCAGGACGTGTACCCGGCGTTGGCGGAAGCCGTGGTGGCGCACGTGCGCAAGCTCGGCACCGGCGACCCGACCGACCCGGCCACCGACGTCGGCCCGCTGATCAACGAGGCCGCCGCACGGCGCGTCGAGACGTGGGTGGACGAGGCCGTGGCGGCGGGCGCGCGACTGCTGACCGGTGGCCGGCGGACCGGCGCGTCCTACGAGCCGACCGTGCTGGCCGACGTGCCCGCGGACTGCAAGGTGGTGGACGAGGAGGTGTTCGGCCCGGTCGTGGTGCTGGACTCCGTGCCCAGCGTCGAGGAGGCGTTCGACCTGGTCAACGCGTCCCGGTTCGGCTTGCAGGCGGGCCTGTTCACGCACGACGTCCGGTTGGCGTTCCGGGCCGCCAAGCGCCTCGCGGTGGGCGGGGTGATCGTGGGCGACGTGCCGAGCTTCCGCGCCGACCAGATGCCCTACGGCGGGGTCAAGGAGTCGGGCACCGGCCGCGAGGGCGTGCGCGCGGCCATGGAGGACCTGACCGATCAGCGGGTTCTGGTGCTCACCGGCCTCGATCTGTAGATCTTGACGCCCGCGGGCGGCGGCGGGCCAGCTCCACCATCGTGGTGCTGGAGTCGAAGCCCGTCACGATGGCGCCCCGGTCGCGCAGCGCCGCGAACAGGGGCCGGAGCCGCAGCCGGCGTCGAGGACCTGCCGGCCGGTCACGTCCCCGGCCAGGTCCAAGATCGCGGGCTGCGTGTAATAGGCGTTGATGAGGCTGCTCTCGGTCTCGGCCGCATACGCCTCGCCGAAGCTGTCGTGGTCGTTGGCTACGGCCCCGTCGGCGGACCCGGCGGAACTCTCGGAATGACAGGCATGCGGCCCATACCGGCATATTGCTCCGAAAGTGTTCGCTTGCCAGTTCGTGAGCCTCTGACCAGCGACTTCCTTCCGCGAAGGTGGCAACCGCACAGTTTCGGTTCAATAACCGGCCTGTCCCGCGTCGAGTTCGGGGCAGTGCGCGCAGGTCGGGGGTTGGTGTCCCGCCCGGCTGGGATTGGCGGTCCGGGGTGTCGCTGACCTGCGGTCCGCCCACCAGGTCCGGACGTCCCGGTTGATCGCTGTCCGGACCTGGTCGGCGAATTCGGCAAGGTGTTCGGAGGCCCGAACGAGCGAGGCTGCGGTTCAGTCGGTTCGCAGGTCCAGACATCGGGCTGTTCGCCATCGACCTGTGGTCGGCCGCCTAGTCGCTGGCTTCTTCCAGCAGACCTGCCGCCTGTGCGGTCCGCTGGTACAACACGTAGCGCCCGGCTCTGACTTTGGTGACGAGGCGTGCGCGGTGCAGTGCGCTGAGGTGGTAGGAGACGGTGCCCGGGGTGTATCCGATCCGGGTGGCGAGTTCTGCGGTGGACCGGGCGGTTTCCAGGTCCGCCAGCAGGGCCGCTCGGGCGTTGCCGAGCACTTGCGCGATGCTTCCGGACCTGCGGTCCCGGCCGGCTCCTACTCGCTGGGCGGGGTAGTAGAGGACGAACTGCCCGGGGGTATCGACCTGGATGATGACGTCGGGCCGGCTGAGTACGCCGGGGGCGAGGACCAGGTCCCGGCCGGTGACATCGATTTCGCCATCTCGCGACTTGGCGAGGGTGACCGCGTCGCCTGCCCAATCGATGTCGGGGTGGAGTGCTCCGAGCACCCGGCCGATGCCATGGGTGGCGATGGCCGTCGCGCGATGGGCGATGTCCTGATCGATGATCGAGCGCAGTTCGGGCCAGCCGTCGGAGAGGGTATCCCGCCAGAACCGGGCGAGACCGTTGGCGAGACGTCGCTGCATCCGCCCCGACTCCGCGATCCGGCGGGTCGTGGCCCGCAGTGGTCTGTTCCAGTGGGTCCGGGTGTAGGTGAAGACCTGGGTTTCGAGGTCGTCCTGCGCTGCGGCCTCGATCTGCGCGATCTGCTCGTCGAGCAGGTCACGGCGCTGCGCGTCCGTCCCTGGCTGCGGGGTGAGCAGGTCGGGCGTGTAAGTGTCGCCGTTCTGCGGCAACAGGTCCGCGAGCAGGGCGACGTCCGGATGGGCAAGTGACGCGCGGGCGAGTGGTCCGGGATCTCCGAACACCGGGTGCCGTCCCGACGCGGCGGTGAGTTTCAGCCACGCCATGGACTCCGCCGCCGGGGAGGGCGACAACCGCGTCCTGGCCATCGTGTCGGCGTCTACACGCAGCGTGAGCACCGCCCCGACGGTAGCAGTCGTCGCGGCGGATTTGAACTGGCTCGAATGCTTTCCGGTGCGAGGTCCTCGCGGGGTTGAGTGGTCATGTCCACACCGGATCGCCACACGATGAGGAAGAAACGGAGCCGCTACATGCGGAACATCAGCAAGGCCGTCTCGGTCGCCGTAGGGGTCACGTCAGCGCTCGCATTCGTCGCGCCGATGGCGCAGGCGGGTGAGATGGGAACCATGCACTACTCCTGCGGCCATGCCAGGCCACCGCAGTTGGACGACTCGCCGTTCGTCTCCGCGATCAGCGCCGCGGGCGTGCGCAGGGGCTCGTCGGAGGGGTGCGGACTCAACGGCACGATGGCGCGCGGGGACAAGCTGGACTACTACTGCTACACCCGCGGCATCGACGGCGAAACGTGGACATTCCTCTCCGTCTATGAGCGAGGATTCGCCGGCTGGGTTCGCGATACCTTGTTGCCGAACAACGGCAGCAGCGATCGCTGCCCGTTCTGAGCCCGTCACCCCCGCACGACGGTGATCAACTGGCTACGTCGAGCAGGTCCGGATGAGTCATGGCCGAACGATAGCTGCGGCGCCTGACAACCAGGTCCGGATGCCCTGTCCGCCGAAACCTGGCGGGTTGGGGCATCGCTGACCTGCGGTCCGCCAACCAGGTCTGGACGGTTCGGCGCCGGTTTGTCCGGACCTGGTTGGCGGAATCCGCGCCAGGGCCGGGAGGCGGGGAGCGGGGACGGCGGGCTCGACGAACAGGCTCTCGGCGTTCCCGCAGCTCATGGTCGACAGCCCGCAAGGTAAGTCCGGACACCGCAAGGTTCAGCCGGACAGGGCATTGGTGTCCGTTCCGGCTGAAGGTAGTGGAGGCACGAGCTCCTGACCTGCGGTCCGCCAAATATGGGCGAACACCCGGCGGCTGAGTTGTTCGGACCTACCTGGCGGATTCGGCGGCGGAGCCACCCGGCGGGAGGCGACGAGCAGGAGCCCAGTGCCAGCCCGCCCCCCGTTTCCCCAGCTCGTGTCTGTTACGCGCGAACCTTGCGGAACGCAGCTTTCTTGACCTCGGTCGCGCAAAGTAGGTCCGGAGCGAGGATGTCCCAGGTGTCCGGACCTGGTTTGCGGAATTGACGGCGGTGTGGCGAAGTTGCCGGAACCAGAGGTCGTCACCAAGGCGACCGATTCGGCAGGTTCCTGCCCGCGCCGCTGGTCCCAGGTGACGCGCAGGCAAGCAGCACTAGCCGATCGTGCCGATTCGGGACCTGCTCATCGACTACTTGCGGGAGCGCCGACCGTCGCTGAACTTCACCAGTCTGGACGCTGTCTCGCGAACGCTGGCTGGCTGTTCTGAGCCAACCTCTTTCCTGCTCGGACGTCCTGTTGGCATGACGTCGACTTCAGAAGGCCATGCGTCTTTCACTGATCCGGCTCGGGTCAACGATTACGACAGCATCGCCGAGGGTTACGCGGCCGAGAACGAGACCAGTCTCCTGAACGCGTACTACGAACGGCCCGCGATGCTGGAACTTGCCGGGGACGTGACCGACCGGCGGATCCTCGACGCCGGCTGCGGCTCGGGGCCCCTGTTCGCCGCGCTGCGCGATCGGGGTGCTGCCCTGACCGGCATCGACGCGAGCGCCGGCATGCTGGAGCTGGCCCGGCTGCGGCTGGGCGCCGACGCGGACCTGCGGGTCGCCGACCTGGCCGACCCGCTGCCCTTCCCCGACGGCGCGTTCGACGACGTCATCGCATCCCTGGTACTGCACTACATAGAGGACTGGGGGCCGACACTGGCCGAACTGCGACGCGTGCTGACCCCCGGCGGACGGCTCATCGTCTCGGTCGAGCATCCGTTCGCCATCACCCTGATGCAGCGCCTGGCAGGGGAAAAGCCCGACTACTTCCAGACCCGCAACCGGACCGAGGAATGGACCATGGGCGGGCAGACCGCCCAGATGAGCTTCTGGGACCGCCCGCTGCACGCGATGACCGACGCCTTCACCGCGGCTGGTTTCCGCATCAACGTCATCAGCGAGCCGCCGCCCGCGCCCGCCGCCCGCGACTTGTTCCCCGAAGAATTCCACAGGTTCGCTGGCACGAGCTTCCTCGGCTTCCTGTTCTTCGTCCTGCAGGCTGGCTAGCCGCCCCTGAGCAGCCCCCTCAGCCACCGCAACCTAGCCCGGGAATCCGCAACCAGTCCCGCAAGGCTCCCCAGAATCCGCAACCTCCCCTGGAACGGACAAATGTCCTATCCGGTTGATCCTGGCGGATGCGTGGCAGGCTGAGCTGGTGTCCGCCAAGTAGGTGCGAACTCGGGCAGGCCGAGCTGTTCGGGCTAGTTGGCGGATCGCAGGCGGTTGGGCGGGAAGAAGACCTTCGGTCCTTCGCCGGGAAGCGTCGGACGCGCGCCGACCGGCTGGCGTCGTCCCGGCCGGACGGGCCAGCCGACCGGCTCGGTGGCGGTGTCCAGATAGGGCGAAGGGGCCGGTTCCGGTCGGGGGTATTCGGTGCGGTGTGCCTCGGTGACGTCGATCTTGCGTCGGGTCTCCAACGAGATCTCCGAGCTGACGACCAGCGCGCCGGTGAACAGCTCCCTCTTGTGTGACCAGTCGCGGATGACGACCGGGCTGAGGCTGCGGTGGTGCAGCAGGGCGTCGCCGCCGCGGCGGTGCTTCTGACCGAACCAGTAGGCGGCCAGCCTGCGTTTGTTGTCGCTGTCCTTGGCGGGCTTGACGAAGCTGGTGCCGCCGAAGGTGCGCAGGCTGCGGTAGTCGTTGGCCGGCAAGCTGGGCGGTTGCCAGCAGTCCTGCTCGATCCAGTGCGCGATCGGGTCCTTCGTCAGCGTCGGGTAGTAGTCGCGCAAGCCCAGACGGCGGCCGATCTCGGCGGCGAACGCGCGTTGCTCGGCTGGGTCGCCGGCGGCCAGGCGCCGCCAGCGTAGCGAGCCGACGACCTCCGCGAGCGCGACCGCTTCGGGGTAAGTGCAGGCGAACAGCCGCGAGGTGCTGAAGGTGTCGGTCTCGGTGCCGGGCGGGATGAGCAGCTCGGCGCGGCGGACCCAGTCCAGCCAGGTGTCGCCGTCGAAGGCGATGTCGGTGAAGTTCCAGCGGTGCGCGCAGAACAGGAACCCGGTCAGCACCGCGTCGTAGGTGGCGGCCGGGCCGAGACGGGCCAGCAGCCGCAGGTGCCGGTGCTGGGCGGCGACGACCTCGGGCAGCTCCTCCAGGCCTGGTGGCGGGTGGTCGTGCTGGTCGGGCGGGCCGATCCAGACCTGGTGGCGGGTGCAGACGAAGCGGTGGTGCGGCAGCAACCGCAAGACCTGGCCGCCGGGGTGGCGGGCCTCGCAGCGACGGCAGCCGCGTTGAGGCTCGTGCCGCAGCGCGAGCCAGTTCGGTTCCGGGTCGCGCAGTTCGACGACCGCGCGGGCCAGCCGGGTGCGGGGTTGGTCGGCGACGGTGGCCAGCAGGTCGCCGTCCAGGCGTCGGGTGTTGTTGCCCTTGCCGCGCGGCTTGCTGACCTGCGCCCAGAGCGTGTCGAAGCCCATGTCGTGCAGGGCGGCGAGGCGGGTCAGGTAGGACACGGCGATCTCGTCGCCAGCGGGCGGGACGTTGATCGGCAGCCGAGAGACCATCAGGCTCCCGCCTGTGTGGCGGGTGCGGACCGGGTGCGTTTGCGGTGTTGCGGGCGGATTACCGGTCGGATGTCATCCTGCCGGGAAAACGGTGGTCAGCCTCTACGCGATCGTGCAGGTCCTGGCGGCCGCGTCGTTCGCGTTGATCATCCGGGAGATCCGACGCGAACACCTGTACCGCACGGACGCCCCGCCCCGGGTATTCGCGCAGAGCACGGTGCGCAGCATCTGCCTGGCCGCGGTGTTCGGGGTGTCCATTCCCGTCTCGTTCCTGACCACGGGCACCGGCGCGTACCTGTGCTGGCTGGCGGCACCGCTCGTGCTCGCCATCGCCGCCCGCATCCAGGACCGCCGTGCGTCGTCCGGCGACGGACCGGAGCACCGCCTCACCAGCACCGCCTCACCAGGACCGCCGTCGCGCTACTGCCGCGTCGCACTGGTCCGACCGGGTGTGGAAGCAGGTTGCCCACGAACCCGGGCAGAAGATCCTCCGCAAGACCTGGGGGCACACTGGTTCTGGGAATACGCGTTTGGCCCCACTCGAGGGTTGCGGTGGGAGGATCGGTGCCTCTGCCGCTCTCGCAGACGGCGGGGCAGGCTTGCTTCAGCTAGCCAAGGTGCCTTGGTGAAAGTACAGGCGCCAGCCCGTCTCCGTCAGGCGCCACAAGGAGCTCCGCCAGGCCCGGCGCCCCTGATTGTCGGCGAAGTACGTCAGGTGAACGATCCCCGGAGCCAGGACGGTCCCTGACATCTTGCTGACCTTGACCGGCGACTCCGAGGACACCGTTCCCGCACTTGTCACCGTGAGGATCGACTCCACGTCCCACCAGCGACCAGACGCTCCGATCTCGGTGAACTCCGGATCCAGAAGCTCCGAAACGAGGGCCGGAGAAGCACGCACCTCATGATCGAGAAGCCGCAGCTCTCCATCAGTGGCCGCTTGCACCGCCCGCTCGTTCTCGTCCGTCATGCACGGATCCTACGAACACCCGGTGCCCCGGCGCAGCGAATATTGGGCACGGAGTGATCAGCGACAGTCCAGGGTCGAGGTCCGCAGGGTGGGGCGAAACAACAGACTCCAAGTGGGGCCGATTCACGATCCTGCGGCCAGTCCCACGGTTCCCCGCATCGAGTTACAGTGACGGTCCCATCCCATCGTCACGAACATGTAGTCTATGAATCGCTGCAGTTCAGAGCCGGTACACGAGCTCCTGCGGTCGGTAAAGTCGGTGATCAGCCACTCGTCCAGCAGGTTCTGCAACTCCCCGATGGTCCAGACGGCGGTGACGTCGCGGCCGCGCTGGGTGGGGTTTGCGCCCTTGAACCCGGCGACGTGTTGGGCGAACAGGGTTTTGATCGCGGTGAAAGTCGCCTCGACGACGGCCTTGTCGGTCGGGGTGTCCTTGCGTGCGGGCTGGATGGAGATGCCCAGGCGTTCGCAGGCGCGGGTGAAGGTGTCGGAGACGAACACCTTGCCGTGGTCGATCACCACCTGCTCGGGAACGATGACCGGCCGCGCTGCGGCCTCCCGCATCCGCGCATCCACCGCCAGCAGCCGCTAGTGGGGCAGCCGGGAGACCGACATCCGCAGCGCGTCCGCCCCAGCCGGGCCGCATCGGTTCCGGGACCAGCATCTTGGCCAGCAACAGCGCCGCGTCGACGGCCTTGGTGCCGACCGGCCGCAGCACCGCGGCGCAGATCGTGCGGGTGGCGACGTCGACCGCGATGGTCAGATCGGCGCGGACCGGGATGCCGTCAGAGGCCAGGACCATCACGTCGATCGGCGTGGAGTCGATCTGGACCTGCTCACCCGGCCGCGAGGCGGCCGTCGCGGTGAACGCTCCGGCCGGCCGGTTCGCGGTCTGCCGCCGGGTCACCGCCGAGCCGAACGTGTGCTGGCCGACCGTCATCCGGTCCACCAGCTCGTAGAAGGCGCTGCGGCCCGGCAACGGCACCACACCCTCGCCGTGCAGCTGCTCAACGCGTTTGGTCGCGCGGCGGATCAGCCGCGACCGCGTTCCGGTGGACAGGTCCGTCTCGGCCGCGATCAGCTCGCGCAGCACCTCTACCAGCCGCGCGTCGGCCTGCCCGGTGACCTCGAACGTGCGCGCCGCCCGCTGGTCGACCAGGCCCCACAACCCCTGCGCCTCGAACCGGGCGCGTTTGCGCTCGATCGTGCGGGCGCTGATGCCCAGCTCGGCTGCTTTAGCCCGCAAGCGATCCTTCTCCGAGGTGGAGTTGGGGTCGAAACCGGGCCGCGCGGCGGTGCCCGGCGTGGCGCCGGGCGGCAGCCCGGTCGCGATCTCCACGAGGTGAGCGCGCCAGCGCTCGGCCTCGGCGACGACCTCGGTCGGCAGCGACTCCAGCAGCCCGAACAGTTCCATGACCGGCAGGCTGGCGCTGTCCAGGACCGCGAAGTCCGCGGCCGCCATCAGGTGCCCCGCCAGCACGACCTGCTCGCCGCCGGCGTCGGCGCGCAGCCGGACCGTGGTGCCCGCCAGGCCCACGACGAGGTGCTCGTCACCGTCGAATGTGACCCGGTCGCCGACTCGGAGAACCGCGGCTGTCGAGGTCACGAGCGCACCGCCTCGGCCGTGACCAAGACGTCCGGGTGCAGCGGCCGGTCCATGTTGGTGTGCAGCTCGCGTCGCCAGAGCAGGTGGAACAGCACCGGCAGCACCGCGATCGGATCGCCGACCTGCTCAGCGCCGTCCAGCAGCCCGGTGGGGGCGGCGAACGCCGCGCGCAGCGCGGCCGCGACGTCCGGGAGGTGGTGGCGGGGATGCCGGTAGCCGGCCAGCCAGCGAACGTTGGCCAGCAGTGCGGCCGGTGGAAGTCCGGCCACCTCGTAGCGCCAGCCCAGCGCCTCGCAGGCCTCCCGCGTCGCGTCGAACGCGACCTGGTCGCGGGGTTTGATCCGGTCCGCCGCGCGGACGTCGAGCACCAGCGCGGAGCCATCAGCGAGGCGCGCGAAGTAGTCCGGCGCGTGCGAGCGAGCCTTGCCCTCCGCCGTGGTCCAGAACAGCCAGAACGGCTGGGAGGCGATCCCGATCACCTCGGGATCGAAGTCCAGCAACACCAGTCGGTCCCGCTCCAGCCACGACTCATAGCTCACCAGGCCGCCCGTCGTGGCGGTCCACCAGCGGCCGTTGAAGCGCTGCTGTCCCTTGTACGAAGGGAACCCACGCACCGGCGTGCAGGCCTCGAACGGCACCGACCAGGCCTCGGTGAGGGGTACGCGCTGCTCACCATGCTCGCCCGCGTACGCCAGCTCGAACCGCTCGGCCAGCGACGACGGTGCCCCGCCGGGCAGATGATCAAGCTTCCGCACGGCGGCATTCTGGCGGACGGCGCGAGCGCCGCTGTCCGTTCTCATCCATCGTGTCGGGGAGCCGGGCCTCTGAACTGGGGATGGACATTTCCGTTGAGACGGAGCGGATGGACGGCATGCCCTGCGTTTGCCAGCCGAGTCGGCCCGGCGGCCGGCGTCTCAATGATCATGTCCTGGCGGGTGCTCTCTGACCTGGGTCGTGACAGCTTCGGTGAGACGCGATTCGGCGTCGTCTCAGTTGAGATGGCAGTTTTCGGGGGCTGACCAGGCGGAACGGAGATCGTTCCACGTCGGCAGGCAGCACCCGCTTCGCGGCATAGACAGACGTTGGTCGTGACCGGTCCGCCTCCCGGTCGTGCCGCGCAGCCGGAGTCGCCGTGTGCGGTGGCGACTGACAGGAAGCGCGGTTGACGGCATCCTGGTTTCGGGGCAGCCGAAGGGGGACGTTGTGCGTGCTGAAGAACTGCTTGCGGAGCACGATCACGTGCTGGTGGCGTTGGACGGACCGGTCGCCGAGGTGCTGTCGACGCGGTCGATCGCCGGTCGGTTGCGGGCGCTGGTGGCCGAGGACCGGTTGCCGCGGAAGGTGGCGCGTACCGAGGACCCGTTCGTGGTCCTCGCCCACGCGGGATCCATCGGCCCGGCCACCGAGCGGGCCGTGTACGCGCAGTGGTGTCGGATCGAGCACGAGGTGGTGGCCACGGCACGGGTCGTGCCCGGCGTCCACGAGGCCTTCGCCGCGTTGGCCGCCGGTGGGGCCCGGATCACCGTGGTCGGCGCTCTGGACGTCGTGGCGGTCCGGACGTTCCTCGTGTTGCACGGGCTGGACGCGCACGTGCGCCGTCTGGTCGGGCGTGTCGGGCCGGATCGTGCAGTCCTGCCGCCCGCCCCGGACCTGGTCACCTCGGCGATCCACGCCGGCGCCGTCCCGGTGCGGTCGTGCGTGTTCGTCGGCGGCACGGATTCCGACCTCACCGCCGCCCGCGCGGCAGGCGTCGACACGATCCGCCACCGCCGCGTCACCGTCACGCCCGCACCCGAACCGGCGACACGATCGAACGCCTGGTTCGACGCGCTCTCCACACCGACGAGAGGATGACCAACCGAACCGCGACCGGCCCGCAGCCCCTCCTGCCGTCGGCCGGCTTCACCACCTCGTCTACCCGAGCACCCTCGGGTGGGCCGCCAGTACCGTGACGTCCTGCTTCACCGATACCTGAGTCCTGACGGTCCGGTATCCGATCGCCTCGTTGACCCGGATCATGTGCGTGTTGTCCGCGCTCGTCGTGGTGTAGAAACGCTCGATGTCGGGTCGATCGGTCAGCAACCGCCGGGCCATGTGCGCCTTGATGCACCGGCCGAGCCCGTGTCCGCGGTGTGCGCCCAGGACCGACGTCTCCCGCTGCGACGCCCAGTGCGGCCGGTGCGGCCGCACCTCGACCTCCGTGACGCCGACGACGTCGCCGGATTCCTCGTGCACCGCCACCACCATCCGCTGCTCGACACCGCGGGCACGCAGGTCGGCCTCGGCCTCCCGTACCCGGTCGCCGGTCCACAGCGGCGCCTGGAAGTCGATCTCACCGAACGGGGCGTCGCGCAACGCGTTCCGCGCGCGGGCGAAGGACTCCAGCAGTGCATCGGGCGCCGCGCCGACCCAGTCCTCGACCCGATAACCGGCGGGCACCGCAACGTCCCAGGTCGACCGATCGACCTCGGCCACCGGCAACAGCTGCAGAACCATCGTGTTGACGACCCGGAACCCCACCGAGACGGCCCAGTGCTCACCGGCGCCGCCGCTGGTGATCTCCCACCCCTCGACGACAGGCCGGCCTTCCAACCGGGGCAGCAAGTCCCGCAGGAACGCCGTGCCGATCCCCCTGCGACGCAGCCGCGGATGCACCGTGATCGTCACCAACGCGAGATGGCCGTTCTCCGCGTCCGGGAGGTTCACGAACGCGACGGCCACGATCCCGCCGTCGCGTCGCACAACCCAATACCGGCGCGGACCGAACCCGGCCGGCGGGGTCCGCATGCTCCCCACGAGCGCCTCGAACGTCACGGGCACCTCGTCCGGTCGGTCGACCGCCTGCGCCGCCAGCACCACCCGGTGAACACTCCGCAGGTCTTCTTCCGCAGCTTCCGCGATGTCGAACAGCTCAACCCCCATGAAGCCATAGTGCCGAAAACGGCTGACCACCACACTCCGCGCGTCCACGTCCGCACATCAGCAGTAGCGGACGTTCGCGGCGGCGATCTGCTCCCCTGGACTCGGCAGAGACCGATGAGAAACGCCAAATCGGATGAGACCCACATCAGCCCAGACGGATACAAACCAGGCAACCGGACCGTCACATGCGCTGCCGCCTGAGAATCCGCCAGATCTGCGCGCGATGCTGTGAGACTCTGCAAGGTCCGCTGAGAACGGACAGCCGCCTCACTGCCCCCGACAACTACCTCCGGACACCGACACCGTCACGACAAGTAGGTCCGGACACCGACAAGTTCGACCGGACAGGACAAACCTGATGTCCTGTCCGACCGAGGTTGACGGGCCTGGATGTCGCTGACCTGCGGTCCGCCAACTAGGTCCGGACGGCCGCAGTGCCAGTCTGTCCGGACCTAGTTGGCGGATTCTGCGATCGCACCGCTCGACGCGGCGCTGGGAATGTTGTGCTTGACAGTTCGTCCGCTGGCTTCAAGCGAGGCGGGTTGTGCAGTCCGCGTGTATGGCACGAGGAGCATGAGGTTCGGCGTTACGGCCGTCGTTCTCCCGGTTCTCGCTCTGCGGCTTCAGCGAGCTGGCTGGCCAGTGTCTTGAGGGCTTGCCGTAGTTCGTCGGGGCGGTGGATGGTGAATGGCCATTCCAGGGAGGCGAGTAGGTGAGCCATGCCGTCCAGGCGTTCTGCGCGGGCGTGCATGAGGACGCCAGTGGTGTCGGCGGTGAGAGTTGCCACCGAGCGGGGCAGTCGGCGGGCGATCGCGTCGATGGGTCCATGGATGGTCACCTCGACTTGCCAGTGGTAGGGGACCTGCGCCAGAGCCGAGGTCAGGTGGGCGACGGGGTCGAAGCCGTTGGGGGCGGCGAAGTCGCGGGCCTGGGAGGTAACGGATTCGATGCGGTCGACGCGGAAGGTTCGCAGGGTGTCTCGGAGGTGGTCGTGGCCGACGAGGTACCAGCGGCCGTTGTGGAAGACCACACCGTAGGGATCGACATCGCGTTCGGTGCGCTGCTGGCGCCACGATTGGTAGCCGATGCAGACAGTCGTGCAGATGCGGGCGGCTTGGGCCAGGGCGAGCAGGATGCCGGCCCCCGGGGCTTGCCCGATGACGGCGTTGCCGGTGAATGCGAGGGATTCGCGGATGGCGGCGAGCGGTTCGCGCAGCGCCTGCGGCAGCACCCGCTCGATCTTCGCAAGGGCGCCCGCACTGGCCAGCACCGTGGTGCCCATGCCGAGGCGTTCCGCGGCGACCAGGCCCAGGACAACGGCGAGTGCCTCGTCGTTGGTGAGCACCAATGGCGGCATTCGGTATCCGCGGGCCAGTCGGTAGCCGCCGTAGCGGCCGCGTTCTGCCTCCACAGGGATACCGAGGTCCCGCAGGTGCGCGGTGTATCGGCGCACGGTGCGGACGTCAGTACCAAGGCGGTCGGCCAGTTCGGCTCCGGTGAGTCGGGCGTGGGACTGGAGGAGTTCCAGCAGCGTCAGCACACGGGTGAGGGGATGCGACATGGATCACTCAACATTTTAGGGCGGATTGTGTCCTGTATTGAGCTTACGCTCTGGGCAACACCGCACTTCAGGGAGATCACATGGCTACCTTCGTATTGGTTCCCGGCGCCTGGCTCGGGGCATGGGCCTGGGAAGAGACTGCTCGCGCTCTGCGGGAGCGCGGCCACACTGCGGTATCGGTGACGCTGACGGGCCTGGCCGAGCGGGCCGACCTGGGCGGACCCCAGACGGACCTGAACACCCACATCAGCGACATCACCGATCTGGTCGAGCGGCACGACCTGCGTGACATCACCTTGGTCGCCCACAGCTACGCAGCCGCTCCGGTCACCGGGGCCGCGGGACGCCTCGGCGACCGGCTGGAGCGCGTGGTCTACGTGGACAGCGCCCCGTTCGCCCCGGGCATGTGCATGCTCGACCTCATGCCACCGCAGGTAGTCGACCAGCTGCGTCAGCAGGTCACCGCCCTCGGGGACGGGTGGCAGCTGGCAATGCCGCCGATCGACATTCTCGGCATGTCCAACAGCCTCGACGGACTCGACGAGCCCGAGCGGGAACGTCTGCTTGCGCGTGCCACTCCGCATCCGTTCGGCACCTACACCCAGCGCCTCGCCGACCCTACCGACCCTGGTCCCGGAGTGGACCGTGTCCTGATCGCCTGCCACGACTTCAAGGCCCTGCTCGATGCCGGGATTCCGATGCTCGCCTACCTGAACCAGCCGCCATGGCGGCGTTTCGACCTGCCCACGGGGCATTGGCCGATGCTCTCGGCGCCCGCCGAACTAGCCGACCTCCTCGACGCGGCCGTCTCCTGACCTCGCCAGATCGGCACAGACGCATGCCTGACCACACGCGTGTACGAAGAGACGAACACCTTCCCGTGGTCGATCACGACCTGCTCGGGAACGATGACCGGCCGAGCCGCGGCTTCCCACATCCGTGCGTCGACGTCGAGCAGCCGCTCGTGCGGCAGCCGGGACGCCGACATCCGCAGCGCGTCGGCCCAGCCGGGTCGCATCGGTTCCGGGACCAGCATCTTGGCCAGCAGCAGCGAGGCGTCGACGGCCTTGGTGCCGACCGGCCGCAGCACCACGGCGCAGATCGTGCGGGTGGCGACGTCGACGGCGATCGTCAGATCCGCCCGGACCGGGACCCCGTCGGCCGCGAACACTCGGACGTCGATCGGCGTGGAGTCGATTGGGACCTGCTCACCGGGCCGCGCCGCGAGCGTCGCGGTGAACACGCCGTCGGGCCGGTTGGCCAACTGCCGGCGGGTCACCGCCGAGCCGAACGTGTGCCGCCCGGCCGACAGGCGTCCGATCGGCGCGTAGAACGCGGTCCTGCCCGGCAGCGGCACCACTCCGGCGCCGTGCAGCTGCTCGACCCGATTGATCGCGCGCCGCATCAACCGCGACCGGGTGCCCGTGGACGCGTCGGTCTCGGCCGTGATCAGCTCGCGCAAGACCTCGACGAGGCGCGCGTCGGCCTGGCCGGCGGCGTCGAAAGTGCGCGCGGCGCGCTGGTCGACCAGGCCCCACGACCCCTGCGCGGTGTAGTGGGCGCGCTTGCGCTCGACGGTGCGCAGCCCGACGCCGAGCTCGGCGGCCTTGGTGCGCTGGCGCTCGGCCAACGTCGTGGTCAGCGGGTCGTAGCCAGGACGCGGCCGCGCGCCCGGATCCGGGTTCGGAGGCAGCCCGGTCTCGACCTCGACGGGGTGATCGCGCCACCGTTCGGCCTCGGCGACGACCTCGGCGGGCAGTGATTCCAGCAGCCCGAACGGCTCGACCTCGGGCAACTCGGCCGTGTCGAGCAGCTCGAAGTCCGGCGCCGCCATCAGGTGCCCGGCCAGGACGACCTGCCCCGCACCGGAGTCGGAGCGCAGCCGCACCTGCGTGCCCGCCAGCCCCGTGACGAGGTGTTCGTCGCCGTCGAAGCCGACCCGGTCGCCGACCCTCAGCACCGGCCGCGATGCGGTCATCAGGCGCTCACCGCCGCCACGATCGCGTCGATGTGCAGCGGCAGCGACAGCTCGACGTGCAGCTCTCGCCACCAGAGCAGGTGGAACAGCACCGGCAGCACGGCGATCGGGTCGCCAACCTGCGCGGCGCCGTCCAGCAGTCCGGTCGGGTGCGCGAACACCGCGCGCAGCGCGGTGGAGATCTCCGGGAGGTCGTGGCGGGGATGCCGGTAACCCTACAACCAGCGGACGTTGGCCAGCAGCGCCGACGCCGGCGCGTCGACGACTTCGTAGCGCCAGCCGAGCAAGGCGCAGGCCTGCCTGGTCGCGTCGAACGCGACCTGGTCCTTCGGCTTGATCCGCTCGGCCGGACGGCAGTCCAGCACCAGCGCGGAGCCGTCGGCGAGGCGAGCGAAGTAGTCCGGCGCGTGCGAGCGACGCTTGCCGTTCGGGGCGTCGAAGAACAGCCAGAACGGCTGCGAGGCGATACCGACCACGTGGTGATCGAAGTCCAGCAGCACTAGGCGGTCGCGCTCCAGCCAGGACTCGTAGCCCACCAACGTGCCGGTCGTGGCAGTCCACCACTGCCCCACGTGATGGCGCTGCCCCTTCCACGACGGGAACGTGCGCACCGGTGAACACGACTCGAACAGCACCAACCCCGCGTCCGTCGGAGGAATCCGCTGTAAGCCGTCCTGACTGACGTACGAGAACTCGAAGCCGCCGACGACCGCGGCCGGGGCGTCCCCAGGGACAAGATCAAGCTTGGGCACGGGGGGCATTCTCCCGGTCACCGACCAGTCAGTCTCACCCTGCCCGCCATGTTTCCCGGACACCCGCCAACCGGCCCGCCAACTATGCCGGACTCCGCCATCTTCGCCCGGACACGACAATTGGTGTCCGTTCCGATCGAACCTTGCGGGTGACCAAGCTATTGACCTGCGGTCCGCAAGGTAGGTCCGAGTACCGTGACACCTGAAGTGTTCGGACCTACCTTGCGGATTCGTCGGCAAGACGCGCTCTGCCTCGGTCGGCCTTAGCCGAATGACACAGGCCCACACCGTTGTCCCAGTTCGTGCAAAGGTGTCACAGTTCCACAGCGACTCAGCTCGAATGTGAATCACTCACACCTTCAGAGAACGGCCGTGCTCTGTATCAGTTGCTCCGAAGAAGAATCTCAGGACCGTGCTGATCCCTTGGCACCCCCACAAAGGCCGCCGACGCGGCATGCGGCATCATGCACCGATGACCGACACCCCGCCTCCCTTATCGGGACCGCCCGACCGGCATCCGGCGCGAACTATGCGCCGCTGGACCATTCCAATGGCAACGGCCTTCGTCCTGCTCGTCACCGGCCTGACAACGTGGCGGATGTGGGCGTGGGTAGCTAGCGCCTCGTTCACCGGCACCGACCAGCGGGTCACTGCGTTGCTGGACGTGGTCAAGATCGGCGCCGCCGTAGCCGCTGCCGGAGGCGGTGTGATCACCCTCTACCTCGCCTCGCGCCGTCAACGCACCCAAGAACTGGAACTTCAGGTCCGGCACGCCGAACTGCGCAACCGTGCGGCTGAACTCGTGCAGCGCGACCGCGCCCAGGACCACACCGAAGTCGCCGCCCAACGGACCCACGACCTCGCCGCGCAAGCCGCCGTGGACACCCGCGAACACGCAGAGGCCCAACGCATTACCGAACTCTATACCAAGGCATCCGAACAGCTCGGCAGCGAAAAAGCCCCGGTCCGACTCGCCGGACTCTACGCACTGGAACGTCTCGCCCAGGACAACCCACACCAGCGGCAGACCATCGTCAATGTGCTGTGCGCGTACTTGCGGATGCCGTTCGACGCGCCTACCGACGCGCCCGGCAATGGAGACGACGTCCTCGCCGACCATCATCGGCGGGTCCAAGAACGCGAAGTCCGCGTCGCGGCCCAGCGGATCCTCCGCGAGCATCTGCGGCCCGGCGACAACCCAACTGTCCCCGCCACCTCCTTCTGGCCCGACATCGATCTCAATCTCTCCGGTGCCCTTCTCGTCGACTTCGACCTGAGCAAATGCAGGCTACGCTCATTCACGGCAAGCTCCGCCATTTTCGACTCCGGCTGCACATTTCACAAAGCGAATTTCACTGGAGACGCACTGTTCGTCGGGACGAGATTTAATGAATCGCCTGCCTTCGATAATGTGCGATTCGAAAGCCTCGCCTCATTCGGCAACGCGCGATTCTCCAAAAATGTTCGGTTCTTCCGGACAAAGTTTGACGAACGGGCAGTATTCTACGAGACACACTTCGATGGAGATGCCGACTTCAGCGCTGCACGGTTCGGTACAGCAACATTCTTCACCGGAGCCCTTTTCAACCAAGCCGCCATATTCCAAGGTGCATGGTTCGTCGGCCTGGCCCTTTTTTCCGGAAATTTATATCTAGGCGGACCCTCGTTCAGCACGAAACGTACCGACAATTTGGAAGATGAATTTTCTTACGCAGCACGGTTCAGCGGGGAAGTCTACCTAAATGCGCGGTTCGACGGCGAGCTTTCAATCGACGGATGCTTGTTCAAGGATATCGAGAAGCACCGCATACTACCGCCTGGCTTGCGCGTATCCGACCAACACGTCGACGTCGAGGGCTTGGAAGGCAGATGGCGCCAGATCGTCATTGACGATGACAATGAGGCGAAGAATAGCGAAAGTTCCGATGATGTAGCTGACAACCCCACCCAGGGCACTAAGAAAATACACGAAATAGTCATCAAAGGAATTACTGCCTGGGATCAGGATTAATCGGATGCCAATAATCGTTATTCAGAACCTCTGAGCTTGGCCGACAGCGCAACAGCCCCGTCCGGGTAGGATCGGTTTCCCTTCACAGAAACGATCCACCACGAGGCGGGACTGTTGCGCTACCAGTCTCCGACTGGACTCGACCGCGACCAGATCCGGGAGTTGGTCGCCCGGATCGAGCAGATCACAAACACCCCGGGCCGCCCGACAGGGCGCCCTCCGGCACTGGACCTGCGCCGCTCGGTGCAACTCACCCTGCTCCTGCTGCGCCACAACCTGCCCCAAACCCTCGCGGCGGACCTGTTCGGCGTCTCCCAAGCCACCGTGTCGCGGGTCTTCTGCCGCATCGCACCACTGCTCGGCCAGGGCATCTGCCTGCACACCCCGCTGATACCGTAGGCACTGCGCGGCCGGGTCGTCATCGTCGACGGCATCCTGGTCTCACCGGCCGATTCAAGACCGACTACAACGGCAAACACCGCAGACACGGCCTGAGCCTGCAGATCCCGGCACCCTGCTGCACGTCGCCGACCCAGTCGAAGGCCGCACCCATGACCGGCACGCCTTCACCACCGCCGGCTACGACACCCTCTTGGTCGACACGCAGTCCCTCGGCGACCTGGGCACCACCGCGATCCGGCCCCGCCGCAAACGCCCCGGCCACACCAGCACACCCCCGCAGGACAAGATCCACAACCGCAGAGTCAACCAGATCCGGTGGGCCGTCGAGCAGGCCATCGCCCACCTGAAGAACTGGAAGATCCTCGCCACCGGCTACCACGCCCGCCTGACCGAACCACCAACGATCATCCGCATCGTCACCAGCCTCAAGCACTACCGCTTCGGCTGGTGACTTCTGAATAACGTTCGATGACTTGTCAACGCCTGCCTCCGCACGTTAGACGTCACCGCATGGAGGACGGCTCGGTCCGATTACCGGGAACAGACATCGTCACAATGTGCCGCGGCCGCCCTAGATCAGGGTTATCGCGGACGACGACGCCGAAGCAAGATTTCAGGTGTGGCGTTGGGCCAGTCCGTCGCTGGAGGTCGAGGACCGCCAGGAAACCTATCGGAACATCGGCCCCTTGATAGCCAGCGGTTTGAGCTAGATAACGCCGCTTTTCGACCATATCGAGCTTCCGATCATCCTGCTTCAACTCTATATACAGGCGGAAGCGCGGGTAAAGGCAAGCCACATCCACGCGGCCGCCTCCAACATCGCGAACCTCAGTTGCCATTAGTGTCGAGATTGAGTTACCGTCGAAGAACGTCTTGAGGTCCCGCGCAAGGTCCTCCTCTACCGCCTTGGGGTTGAATAGATACGGCATTCTACTGGGACCGAAACCATCCCGGCTTCGCCAGAATCGCAGCAATATCAGCATCAACTCATCGACGACCTCTTTAACTTCGCCGCAATAATACTCGCTACCGCGCAGACCGTGCTGCAATTGGATAAATGTATCCTGAACAACAAGCGTGTCGCGCGCAGCGAGCGCCCCATCGTGAAACTCATTACGTCCGGAGAGGGCGCTCTCCAATCGGTGGGCGATTTCGGAAGGTAGAGCGTTCATAGTGGCGCTGTCGCCTCCGAGTAGCCGGTGCAGCAAGGGCAGCGTCGCGGGGCGATCAGGCGAGGTAGCGGCGCTGCCATGCGATTTTGGGACGTGGTCCGCGGTGGCGAGTTGTGTACGTGCCTCGGCCAGCAAGGATCGAGCTGCTGCCAATTCGGTTGTACGTTCGCTGTCGCGACGCGTCTCCACACGGGCGCCCTCCGTGCCAGAAAGGAGAGCGTCTGAACCTGCTTCGAGGGCGCGGATGTGATCCTCTAGGTGTTTCATCAAGCCAGCTTGAACCGCGATACCAGACTCGATCGAGGGCGCAAGGATCGCCCGTACACCGATCTGGTCCTCGCGTCGCAAGACACGGCTGCAGCGAGAGGCGGTGTAGGCGGCTAGGACGTTGGCCAATGTCTCTTCGGCGTGGTACCAGCTCGCTTCTGCCAGAGCTGTGCTGGTGTGGGCGACATCGTGAGCCAGTTGTGCCCATGCGACTTCGGCGTCTAGCCGTGGTGTGCGCCAGTGATTCAACCCTGCGTAGCCGAGGACGTGCTCTTTCACTCGCTGTTCGAGGTGGTCGGCCAAAGCGGTCAGGTCGATGGAGGCACGCACGTTGCGACCTGTATCGGTAGGTAATTGTGCGGACAGAAGGCGGACCACGTCGGCTAGGACGGCGGCGTCTTCACGGTCAGCGGCGGCGTTGGCCAGGCGGCGTTCTGCGGCCTGCAGATGCTCCTCGGCTTCAAGTAGCGTGCTCACGCCAAACGCCTGCAGCAGTGACGCGCAGCCGAGTTCGTAAGCGGCATCCGGGGCGATGTCATGAGCCCACTGCTCGGCAGTGGCCGTATCAACTTGCACCGGGTTGGCCGATGGCCGGATGCCAGCCAGTTGCTCGAGTACGCCGACGAGTTCAGGTTCTCGCCACTGTTCGTAGCTGGCCGCCAGGCACCGCAGTGCCGAGCGTACGAACAACGGAGGAGCGACTGGCGGCAGTTGCATCAGTTCAGCAAGGAGAAAGAACCGTTGCCCCCAGCCGCCGAGAGCGAGGCGGGTTGCAGCTTCGAGCGCATCGGCAGCCAGCAGCCATGATCGAGGGCTGGCGTCGAACGCGGGAGGTTTCGCACGGGTCAGACACATGCGATACAGCCGCTCTCCAACCTGCTGTAGAACTGAACTGCTTTCCAGCAGGATCTCGAGACACTCGTGCACGATGGCCGGGCTGGCGCATCGGTCCAACGCGTCGATCAGCGCAGCATGAACGGCACCAGCAAGATCGGTTGGAGGTTCGTCGTCGACGACCAAGCGGGTGAGGTCGACGAGTTCTGGGTCGTCGACCAGAGCCGCCGCTCGTTCTGGGATCTGTGGCCAGCCGCCGATGGCGGCGATCGTCGGCCCTTCAGCGGTTGGCTCTGGAGAAGCGGTGCGGGGCAGGATGTCGTCGTTCACCCTCTACCTCCTTTCGGGCTTCTGCTATGGCTCCGTCTCGTGACACCCTGCCTCAGCTCATCGGCGAGCGCACCTACCAGACGTAGCCGCCGGGCGGGGCTACCCGCTGGCGCTCTTCGGTGATCAGGTCGTCGAGGAGTTCGGTCCTGGTGGTAGCGATGATGATCTGCATCTGTGTCGAGTCGGCTGCCACGTCCTGTAGGGCATGGAGCATCGCGTCGAGGCTGGTCTTCGTCGCTTCCTCTGAACCGGGAGAGTCCACCAACAACAGACCCGGGTGCCGGCCGATCTGTGTGGTGAAGCCAGCACGCAGCAGCGCGACGGCCGTGGCCACCTTCAACCGTAGCTGCTCCCCCGGTACACATTTGCTGTACGGGGTGGTGACGTCGGTCTTGCGGACCTTCAGGGTGGCACCGCCGCCCAACTCCACCGACACCAGCTCTTGCATTCCGAAGTTCCTGGCTAGCGTGGCGATCTCCCTGGACAGCTCGGCGAGTGCCTCCCGCTGGGCATCTTGGACCCAGGCAGCGGTCACCTTCTCCGCGGCCTTCAGCACGTCGCGCCTGCGCTTCAGCACCTCGTGCTCGGCGGCCTCGCCAGGCGTGGCAGGGGACTCCAGAGCGTCCAAGGCACCTTGTGCGCGGGCAAGCGCCAACTCAGCGTTGTGCCTGCGCTGCAACAAGTCGGCGAACTCGCCTCCGGCATGTACCAGCGCTGCGACTTCATCGCGTTGCTCGATCAGTGCCCGGAGTTGGGCCTCGATACCGTCGGCCGCCCTGGAGGTACTGTCCAATGCCTGCCGCAGCGCGGTCTCCCCGTCTTCGGGTGCGTCCTCTCCATCATCTTGGGCGCGGGTAGTCAGAGTCGCGCTACGCAGCGCCGCCTCTCGTTCCTGAGGCGGTGCGGAGGCAGCAACAAGAACCTCTTGACCGAAAGCCTCGAGATCCAAATCGGTCGTACACACCGAGCACTCGTGCCCCTGCGACTCCTGTACCCGTCGCTCCTCGGTCACCGGTGCGGCGCACCGCGGGCAGGCGGTTGGACGTAGGGCGTTGAAGAACCGGCGAGCCAGTGCGTCTTCCAACTGCGCGTGCTTGCGCTTCTGTTCTTCCTGCAGTTGCTTCCGTGTCTCTCGCTCGGTGTCGCGCAGACCTTCCAGTTGCAACCGCAGATTCGTTATTTGAACACCAAGGCGGGGCACCTGAACGACAGCATCTTCGGCCTTTTGCAGTTGATCACTGTATGGGAGTTCACTCAGAGCTTCTTGAGCAGCCTTGACCGCTGTCTCAGCGTCCGCCCGTTTCGCTGCGGTTGCCTGTTGATTCTGGTCGGCCTGTTGCTGTAGCCGCTGGATAGCTGCCTCGACCGTCTTCACCGCCGTCGCGGCCTGTGCTCGGCTAGCCGCCCACGCCGCGCCCACGAACATCTGAAGCAACCGGCTGGCCATCCCGGAATACGCGATGTCGCCGAGCAAAAAATCCAGCCCTCGGGATGAGATTGAGAGAGCGCCAGAGTAAGCCGTCCAGGCGTGCTCAATGGCCTGGTCCTCCTGCCACGCCGCGATGCGCTGAAGGTGCAGTCGGGTCATCATCACGGCGTCCATCGCCTGTTCGAACGCATCCTCATCATCGAAGCGAGCCAACTCGACCTGCCCGGAGCCACTCGGGTTCTCCCGGCGAACCGTGCCTTGAGGGCGTCCGGCGTGCACCGCGAAGTCAACGATGACGTGTTCCTCGCCGACCATGAAGACCACTCGGACATGTTCCAGCCAGGAGCGGACGTCCTCTGCAAGGCGGGAGCGACCTCGAAGTGCCCAGCGGATCACTTCTAGCACGGTGCTCTTACCTCGTAGGTTCTCGTGGCTGCCGACCACGTACAAGCCCGGCCCCATACACCAGGAGAACTTGAAAGGTTCACGTATGGTGAGCTCGGTGACATCCGCATCCGGCTGCCGCAGACGTTTGACACCGGAGAACTCAATCTCTTCGACCCGCAACCGAACTGGCGTCGGAACGGCAGCGCTGACGGTGACCCGCGAGTCGCGGAGGATGACTTCGACCTCTTCTTCCGGCACGGCACCTTTCAGCTTCTCCGTGACTGCTCGTCCCAGTTCGCTCACGACGCTCTCCTTGCCTCCGTCAGCCGCTGACTCACCCGGTCGGCGATCGGGCCGATGTGGGTGCCCAACTCCGTACCCGCGTAGGACGCTTGCTGGTACTGCCTAGCCTTGAGCTGGCTGCCTGTCTGGTTTCGTGCGACCAGCAGTACCAACTTCACTTGCCGCGGGTACCAACTGAGTGCTGAATCGGTGTCAGTCAGGGTGTCGCCAGCTTCCACACCCGCTTGCAGTAGGAAGAACTGGTTGCGGTACCCCGCGGGGGTACGGCGCATGATTGCCAAGCCGTATGCCTCAAGATGAGCGAAAGCGTCGTCGAGTGGTTCGTAGGCGCCGAAGAGCCACCGGGGCATCGGGTAGTGCCGCAGCGTCGGCTCTGGGTCGGTCAACAGCCTGGACGCCACTTCGAGATACGACGGGTCGAGCTGGCCCGTCTCCACTTCGGTTACCAGTTCGTCGGCCAGGTAGTCGGGGTTGCGCAGCCAGAAGTCCAGCGCCTGTAGCCGTAGTTCGCTGCGTACGGCAAGCACTGCTCCTGGTGGATCTCCAGGTGTCCCGACGTCTTCTCCAGCCTGCCGGAGAAGAGCCAGCAGCCGAATCGCATGCTGCACGCGACTAGCGGAACCCGGCACTCGCGCCCTCCTATCTGTCTGGGACACCGCGGTAGTGGTCTAACCAGTAGTCGGTGCAAGTGGGCTGAAAGGTTACTTGCGAGGGGACGGCTGCCCGCCAGTCGACGGGCGCGGTCCGGTCCGTCGCTGCCAGTCGAGAGGTTCGGTGGCGGTGTTCAGCCATGTCGACGAGATCGGATCAGGCCTAACCCAGTCGGTGGTCGCTAGTGCGGTGAGGTCCTTGACGGTTCGGTGTCTGCGTGGGTCCACGTAGGTGTGCGCGGTCCGTTCCACCGCGACGTTGAAGACTTCGGTCTTGTGTGACCAGTCTCGGACGACGACTGGGTTGAGAGTGCGGTGGCGCAGGATGGCATCACCGCCGCGGCGGTGGCGACTGAACCAGAGGGCGCTCTCGCGGCGTTTGGTGTCGCTGTCCTGGCTGGGTTTACGGAAGGTGGGTCCGCCGAAGGTTCTGAGGCTGCGGTAGTCGGTGTTGGGTGGGCTGGGTGGTCGCCAGCAGTCCTGTTCCATCCAGTGGGCGACGGCGTCTTTGATCACGGCCGGGCGGTAGTCCTGCACGCCAAGGCGACGACCGATCTCGATGGCGAACGCACGCTGGCCGTCGGGACCGGCCGCAACGAGACGTCGCCAAGGCAGCGAGCCGATCAGTTCGGCGAGGGCGACTGCTTCGGGGTAGGTGCAGGCGAACAGTCGTGAGGTGCTGAAGGTGTCGCTTTCGGTGCCGGGTGGGATGAGTAGTTCGGCGCGGCGGCGCCATTCGATCCAGGCGTCGCCGGGGAAGGCGAGGTCGGCGAAGTTCCAGCGGTGCGCGCAGATGAGAAAGCCGGTGAGCACCGCGTCGAAGGTCGCGGCGAAGCCGAGGCGGCGGATCAGCCGTAGGTGTCGGTGCTGGGCTGTGACAATCTCGGGCAACGTGTGCAGGTCAGGTTGGCGGTGGTCTTCCTGGTCGGGTGGGCCGATCCAGGCCCTGTGACGGGTGCACACCCAGCGATGGTGCGGCAGCAGTTGCAGGACCGGGCCGCCGGGATGACGGGCGGTGCAGCGGCGGCAGCCGCGCTGGGGTTCGTGTCGGAAGGCAAGCCAGTCCGGTTCCGGGTCACGCAGTTCGACGACCGTGCGGGCCAGTTGGGCGCGGGATTGGTCGGCGACAGTGGCCAGCAGGTCGCCATCCAGGCGACGGGTGGGGCTGCCTTTGCTGCGTGGCCTGCTGACCTGTGCCCAGAGTTCGTCGAAGGGCATGTCGTGCAGGGTGGCGAGCCTGGCGAGGTAGGACACGGCGATCTCATCGCTGGCGGGCGGAACGTTGATCGGCAACCGAGAGACCATCAGGCACCAGCCTGCGTCGTGGGCGCGGGCCGGGTGCGCTTGCGGCGTTGCGGACGGGACAGGACTGCAGCGTGGTCGACCGGGACACGGTCCAGCAGGTCGCGGGTGATGTACTCGCCGCCGTCGTCAATGGCCAGGACCGCGCTACCGCGGACGAGTTGGGAGAGGCTGCCGATCATGCCGCCAGTGCGCTCGAACAGGTAGTCGGCCAGGCCGACCAGCGTGCCGGGCTTGTGGTGGTGCAGCCGCAGCGTGGATTCCAGGGTTCCAATGAGCGCCTTCCAGGCGGTGCGCTGCTGGTCGGTGCCGTAGTCAAACGGCGTGGAGCGGATCAGGCTGAACCGTCCGGCGATCTGGCGCCCGCGGGCTCCGGCGAACATGCCGCGTTCCTCGACCTCGATCCCGGCGTAGGCGAAGGTCGCGGGCAGCCGTTCGGCGAAGTATTTGAGTTGGTCGGAGACTTCCGCGCCGGAGCGGGTGGCCAGGTCGAGATTGTGGATCTCGTCGACCAGTACCAGTTCGACGTGGGTGCGGGCGGCGACAGCGCAGACGGTGTTGACGATCTCGGGCATGGTCGCCCGAGAGTTGAAGGCCAGGCCGTAGAAGCGTGCTAGTTCGACCGCCAGCATCTTTGGCGTCGCCGCGGTCGGTACGGTGACATAGACGACCGGGATCCGATGTTGCCCGGCCGGGCCGGGGTGACGGCGGCGGACGACGTGTTCGTGGGTGCGGCCGAACTGGGTCAGCGCGGTGGTCTTCCCAGTCCCCGAATCACCGGAGACGATCAGGCCGCGGCGGGCGGAGATCTGGCGGCGGTTGAGCTGGATCAGCAGCCGGCCGGTGGACAGTACCTGCCGGATGGTTGGGGTGTTGGCCAGCGGCAGATCCGAGTGGTAATCGCGGCGTGCTTGCTCCAACTCTGTCCGACCGCGCTCGGACAGAGTTGTCGAGTCCGGTTCGGCAGGTGGTTCGGTGCGGTGGTCGGTGAACCGACGCCAGCCTTCCTTAGTGGTCAGCGGCTCGTCCGGGACCAGCTCATCGTCGGAGTCGGGCGAGGTCGGCTGGCTGGTCATGTCCACCTTTCTGCTTCGGCTTCGGCGTCGAACACGCCAAACTCGATCACCTGCCCGCCCGCGAACTCGGCCGTCGACGGCGTGGGTTGTTCCGGGGTGGTAACCGGGTCGGGCAGTGTCGGCCGGTGGGATGTCCCTGCGGCGCGGGTGCGGGCGATGATCCGCGCGCCGGTCCGGTCCGGGCCATGTTCGGCGCGAGTGAGCAGCGCATCCAGTGCACGGGCGATCTCGGTCTCGGTGACGTCCCGCCCGGATTCAGCGGTCAAGCGGCGGGCGTGTCGCCAGGTGAAGTCGGCGAACGGCGCGGTGATCATCGACCGGTGTGTCCAGGGCGCGGTGATCCAGCCGCCGGGAGTGCGGATGAACACCTGTGACAGGTCGTAGGGGTCGTAGTGGACTTCCCAGAGGCCGCGCTTGCCGGTGAGGCCGGAGTGTTGGCGGCGGTAAGCGCCCAGTTCAGGGCTGTTGTAGGTGCGGTAGTCGATGCGGATGCCGTAGTCGTTGATCGCCCGCCACTTCACCGGTAGCAGCTCCAGGTAGTCGTTGCCGGTCAGCGTGATGGGCAAGTAACCGGCGATGGCGACCAGGGCGGCATAGCGCTCGTTGGGGGTGAGCATCCGGCGCGGGGCGTGTGGGTCGCGCAGCGCGTCATGCGGGCGGTGTTGCCAGCCGACGATCAGCCACTCGTCCAGCAGGTCTTGCAGCTCGTCGACGGTCCAGACGGCAGTGACGTCGCGTCCGCGTTGGGTGGTGTTCGCTCCCTTGAAGCCAGCGACGTGCTGGGCAAACAGTGTTTTGATCGCCTTGAACGTCGCCTCGACCACGGCCTTGTCGGTCGGGGTGTCCTTGCGCGCGGGCTGGATGGAAATGCCCAGGCGTTCGCAGGCACGGGTGAAGGTTTCGGAGACGAACACCCGTCCGTGGTCGATCACGACCTGGTCGGGGACGATGACCGGCCGTGCTGCGGCCTCGCGCATCCGTGCGTCGATGTCGAGCAGCCGCTGGAACGGCAGCCGGGATGCCGACATCCGCAGCGCGGCGGTCCAGCCGGGTCTCATCGGCTCCGGGACGAGCATCTTGGCCAGCAGCAGCGACGCGTCGACGGCCTTGGTGCCGACCGGGCGCAGCACCGCCGCGGCGATGGTGCGGGTGGCGACGTCGACCGCGATCGTCAGATCGGCGCGGACCGGGACGCCGTCGGCGGCCAGGACCATCACGTCGATCGGGGTGGAGTCGATCTGGACCTGCTCACCGGGGCGCGAGGCGTCCGTCGCGGTGAACGCGCCGGACGGCCGGTTCGCCGTCTGGCGTCGAGTAATCGCCGAGCCGAAGGTGTGCCGTCCAACGCTGAGCCGGTCGATCAGCGCGTAGAAGGAGGTCTTGCCCGGCAGCGGGATCGTCCCAGGCCCATGCAGCTCTTCCACTTGCTTGACCGCGCGGCGGATTAGGCGCGATCGGGTGCCGGTAGAGGCGTCGGTCTCCGCCGCGATCAACTCCCGCAACACCTCGACCAGCCGGGGATCGGCCTGCCCGGCGACGTCGAATGTGCGGGCCGCGCGTTGGTCGATCAACCCCCACAACCCTTGCGCGGTATAGCGGGCCCGCTTGAGTTCGATCGTGCGGAACCCGATTCCCAACTCGGCGGCCTTGGCCCGCTGTCGATCCGCCAGGCTGGTGGTCTGAGGGTCATAACCCGGGCGCGGCTGGGAGCCCGGAGCGGTGCCGGGTAGCAGGCCGGTCTCGACCTCGACCAGGTGGTCCCGCCAGCGCTCGGCTTCGACGACGACCTCTTCCGGGAGCGCCGCCAGTAGCCCGAATGGCTCAGCCACCGGCACGGCTACTGGTTCTCCGCCAGCGTTGAGGACCGCGAAGTCCGGTGCTGCCATCAGATGCCCAGCCAACATCACTTGCTGTGTGCCGGAGTCCGCGTGCAACCGCACCGATGTGCCCGCCAACCCGATGACGAGGTGCTCTTCACCGTCGAAGGCCACCCGGTCGCCCACCCTCAGTGCCGGTCGCGCCGTGCCTGTCACGGGATCACCACCGTCTCCGTGTGCAGCGGCACCGACAGTTCGACGTGCAACTCTTGGCGCCACAGCAGGTGGAACAGCACCGGCAGCACGGCTATCGGGTCACCGACCGTCTCCGCCCCTTCCAGTAGTGCACGCGGTTCGGCGAAGATCACGCGCAATGCTGCGGCAACTTCTGGCAGCAGGTGACGTGGATGCCGGTAACCGGCCAGCCAGCGCACGTTCCCGATCAGTGGCGGCGGTGGCGCGTCCACCACCCTGTAGCGCCAGCCCATCGTCGCGCACGCCGCCAAGGTGGCCTCGAAGGCCACTTGATCACGCGACCTGACTCGGTCGGCCGGGCGACAGTCCAGCACCAGTGCGGACCCGTCGGCCAGTCGGGCGAAGTAGTCCGGCACGTGTGAACGTCGCTTGCCCTCAGCGGCGGTGAAGAACAGCCAGAACGGCTGTGAGGCGATACCCACGACCTCGGGCGCGAAGTCCAACAGGATCAGCCGGTCCCGTTCCAACCACGACTCGTACCCCACCAACGAGCCCGTCGTGGCCGTCCACCAGCGGCCCACGTAGTGGCGCTGCCCCTTGTACGAGGGGAAGCCGCGTACTGGCAGACATGACTCGAACGGCACCGACCACGCACGAGACAGCTCCAAGCGCTGCTCAACGCCCTGGTCGGCGGGCACGAAGGCAACCTCGAACTCTCCGCCGGGAGCTGCGGCAGCGCCACCGGCGACCACACTCAGCTTCGCCACGCCCGCAAACTAGCCCCGAACCCCGCAACCACCCCCGCAAACTAGGTGTGAACCCCGCAAGGTTCACCCGAACAGGACAATTGGGGTCTTCCTGGTCGGGTGGACCGTTGTCACCGGGCGCTCACAGAGAGTATGGTCTAGACCTGCCGCCGCGTTGGGTGAACGCCTGTTTCCCCCACGCGCACTCGGGTTGGCGTTCGCCACAAGCGTTTCCGCCCATCCGACCAGAGGAGTCCCCATGCCACTCCGCCGAAGGATCGCCGCGGTGGCGGCAGGCGTTCTCGCCGCGCCGCTCGTGACGGTCGCCCTGCCATCGGCGCCCGCTTTCGCACACGGATACGTGTCGTCACCGCCGAGCCGTCAGGCGCAGTGCGCCCGCGGTCAGGTGTCCTGTGGCGACATCAAGTACGAGCCGCAGAGCGTCGAAGGCCCGAAGGGCCTGCGCAGCTGCAACGGCGGCGTCGCCCGGTTCGCCGAGCTGAACGACAACAACAAGGGCTGGAAGGTCACGAGCACCGGCCGGACCGTCACGTTCAACTGGACCTTCACCGCACGGCACCGCACCGCCAACTACGAGTACTACGTGGGCGGCCGGCGGGTCGGCTCCTTCGACGGCGGCAACCAGCAGCCCCCGGCCACCGTGTCGCACACGGTGAACCTGGGTGCCTCCGGCCGCCAGACCGTGCTCGCCATCTGGAACATCGGTGACACCTCCAACGCGTTCTACGCCTGCATCGACGTGAACGCGAGCTGACCAGGTGGGCGGGGCGCGCACACCCGGCACGCCCCGCCCACCCCCAACTCCCCGAGAGTCGAACCCCCAAGACGCGAGAGTCGAACCCCCCAAGTCCCGCGTGTCCTACGTTCAGAACGCGCGTGTCCAACGTTCAGAACCCCCGAGTTCAACGCTCAGGTGTTGAACTCGGGGGTCTTGGACGTTCGACTCTCGGGTTTCAGCTGGTGAAGCCGCCGTCTACGTGCAGCTGCGCGCCGGTCACGTACCGGGCTCCGTCAGAAGCCAGGAAAGCCACCGCCGCGGCGACCTCCTCGGGCTCGGCGTAACGCCCCACCGCCGTGAAGCCGCGGACCACGTCGGCGCCCGGCCCGTCCGCCGGGTTCGAGTCGGTGTCGGTCGCACCGGGGTGCACCAGGTTCACCGTGATCCCCCGCGGCCCCAACTCCCGCGCCAACGCCTTCGTCAACCCCACCAACGCGGCCTTGCTCGCGGCGTACAGCGAGAACCCGGGGAACACCGCGCGCTCGGCGACGTTGCTGCCGATCCCGATGATCCGCCCGCCGTCACCGAGGTGCGGCAACGCCGCCCGCACCGCCAAGAACGCACCCCGCACGTTCACGTCGAACGTCCGGCCGAACTCCGCCGCCCCCAGCTCCTCCACCGGCCCGACGATGAACGCCCCGGCGTTGTTCACCAGCACGTCCAACCGCCCCAACACCGCCACGGTCTCCTCGACCACCGCGACCACCGCGTCCGCGTCACCGCTGTCCGCCTGAACGGCGACCACCCGCCGCCCCAACCCCTTCACCCGGTCGACCACGTCCCCCGCACTGTTCTGGTACGTGACCGCCACATCCGCGCCCAACTCCGCCAACCGCACCGCGATCGCCGCACCGATACCCCTGCTGCCGCCCGTGACGAGGGCGACCTTGCCGTCGAAGTTCATGCCGGAGATCCTGCTGGCCCAACACATTCCAGTCCGGCGGGAAACAGACCTCACGTTCCCGCCGCACGTGTGACCAGGCTCCCCAGGACCGACGAATAATTCACGTTGCGAGGCACGCCCGGGCTCGCATAGCGTTCGCAGTACACGAGGAAGGAGGTGGTCCGAAGTTGAATAGCTATAGGACTCGTCGTGAGGTGGCTGTCCGCTAGGACCGACCTTTCCCAGGTGGTCTGGGCGAATCCCAGGCAGCCACCCGGCCCCCGTGACCCCGAGCCCAGTCCAGCTCGGCCCGCACCTGGTGTGGGAAGCGGTCAGGGGGCCGCTTCACGTTTCCGGGCAGTTCAACCGAGATGCGCCCGCACGACCCGGAGGTCGGCCAGGAAGCCCTGGTACGCCTCGTCCCGGTCCGGAGCGCGGAGCACCGCCGACGGGTGCACCGTGGCGATGACGTCGTAATCCTCGACGCGCTCCACCTGACCTCGGCGTTCGGTGACCTTGAAGGTGTTCCCCAGCACGGCCTTGGCCGCCGTCGCACCGAGGCACACCACCAGCGCGGGCCGCACCCGCGTCAACTCTGCGTGCAGCCACGGCAGGCAGGCCGCGACCTCGCCGCGTGACGGCGTCTTGTGGATGCGCCGCTTCCCGCGCTCGGCGGGCACGAACTTGAAGTGCTTGACCGCGTTGGTCAGGTAGACGCCCTCACGGGCCAGGTCGGCCTCGTCCAGCGCCTTGTCCAACAACCGACCGGCGGGCCCCACGAACGGCTCGCCCTGCCGGTCCTCCACGTCACCGGGCTGCTCGCCGACCAGCATCAGCCGGGCGTCCTCCGGTCCCGCGCCGAACACCGTCTGCGTGGCCGGTTTGTACAGCTCACAGCCACGGCACCCGGCAGCCGCACGGCGCAGCGCCGCCAGGTCCGCGCCTTCTGGCACGAACGAGGCGGCGCTGGAGGTGCGACTAGCGGTCGTCGCCACGGAAGGCGTCCTTGACCTTCTCCCCGGCCTGCTTCAGCGAGCCCTTGGCGCGCTCGGTGCGCCCCTCGGCCTGCCACTGCTCGTTGTCGGTGGCGTCACCGACCGCTTCCTTCGCCTTGCCCTTGAGTTCTTCAGCCTTGTTCCTGGCCTTGTCGTCGGTCCCCATGACCGTCCTCTCGTCGGACTTCCTTCCCCCGACGGATACCCGACGCCCGAACGGGGAAACTCCGACCACCCACCCGCACACCTCACCTCCACCCCCGCCAACCCCATCCGACCAGGTCAGCCCCCGAACCGAACCACCACGCGAGGTCGCGTCGGTCGTTCGCGCCTGATTTCCGACGATCACGCTTTTCGATCGTCGGAAATCAGGCGCGAACGACCGACTTCCAGGCGACCGAGCCCGCCGTCTCCGGAGGAGCGGCAATCAAGCACAGCGAAGCTGTCGGCGGGCAGGTGTACCGCCTGTCCGTCCACCTTCACCTCCGCCGACGCGAGCAGCACCTCGCCCGCCTCCACGTCCAGCCGCACCTCGGCGTCCTCACCCAGGTTGCACACCACCCGCAGCGCACCCCGGTGCAGCACCAGCACCGAACCCTCTTCCCGCACCACGAACCGGTCCAGCCGCGGATCGGACAGCTCCGGCCGTGACCGGCGCAGCGCGATCAGCGCCCGGTACACCTCGAACAGCTCCCGGTGGCCGGGCGCGGACACCTCGTCCCAGCGCAGCGTGGATCGCCGCACGGTCTCCGGGTCGATCGGGTCGGGCACCTCCGACTCGCCCCACCCGTGCCGGCCGAACTCGCGCCGCCGTCCGGTGCGCACGGCCTCGGCCAATTCCGGGTCCGGGAACGACGCGAAGAACTGCCACGGCGTGCTCGCCGCCCACTCCTCGCCCATGAAGATCATCGGCGTGTACGGCGTGCTGAACACGATCGCCGCGCCCACCGCCAGCCGCTGCCACGGCACGGTGGCCGACAGCCGGTCGCCGACCGCGCGGTTGCCGATCTGGTCGTGGTTCTGCAGGTAGGCGAGGAACCGGTAGCCGGGCAGCCGGTCGCGGTCCACCGGGCGGCCGTGGTGCCTGCCCCGGAACGACGACCACGTGCCCGCGTGGAAGAACACCTCGCGCAGGGTCTTGCCGAGCGCGCCCTCGAAGTCCGGGTAGTAGCCGAACGTCTCGCCGCTCAACGCCACGTGCAGCGCGTGGTGCAGGTCGTCGGACCACTGGGCGTGCAGGCCGTAGCCGCCGCCCTCACGCGCGGTCACCAGCCGGGCGTCGTTCAGGTCCGACTCGGCGATCAACGTCAGCGGACGCCTCACGGCGGCCGACAGCGCGTCCACCTCGACCGCCAGCTGCTCCAGCACGTGCAGCGCGCTGCGGTCCACGAGCGCGTGCACGGCGTCCAGCCGCAACCCGTCCACGTGGAAGTCCCGCAGCCAGCCCAACGCGTTGTCCACGACGTACCGGCGCACCTCGTCGGAATCCGCGCCGTCCAGGTTCAGGCCGGGGCCCCAGTCGTTGCTGCCCGCGAAGTACGGCCCGAACCGGTCCAGGTACGCGCCGGACGGCCCGAGGTGGTTGTAGACCACGTCCAGCAGCACGGCCAGCCCGCGCGCGTGACAGGCGTCCACGAACCGCTTGAACCCGTCCGGCCCGCCGTACGGCTCGTGCACCGCGCCCCACAGCACGCCGTCGTAACCCCAGCCCGCCGTGCCGTCGAACGAGTTGACCGGCATCACCTCGACGTGCGTGACACCCAGCTCCACCAGGTGGTCCAGCCGCTCCACCGCGCCGTCGAACGTGCCGGCCGACGTGAACGTGCCGATGTGCAGCTCGTAGACCACCGCCCCTGGCAGCCCACGCCCGGTCCACGCTTGATCGGTCCACGAGAACGCGGCGTGGTCGTACACCCGCGACGCCGCGTGCACCCCGTCCGGCTGCCACCGCGACCGCGGGTCGGGCAGTGCGTCACCGGACCCGTCGAGCACGAACGCGTAGTCCGTCCCCGAGACCTCCGAGTGCCACCACCCGCCGTCCCCTGCCGACATCTCGTGGTCCCGACCGTCGACCCGAACCTGGACGCGCTCGCACGACGGCGCCCACACCGAGAAACTCACTGATCTCCTCGCACCAACAGTGCCACCGGGTAGTGGTCCAACAGATCGGCCAGCCGCGAGGCCGCGGGACGGGAGGTGAGCACGTCGGTCCACTCCCCCGGCGGCAGCGGCAGCACCGCGTCGCCCCAGCCGCCCGCCTTCGCCAAGCCCACCGGAAGCCGGGTCGCCACCGCAACCAGACCGGTCCGCTCGAACGCGACTACGTGAGATCCGGTCGGACCGGACGCCGACAGCGGCCGGTAGCCGCGGAACAGCTCGGGCCGGTCCCGGCGCAACCGCAGCGCGCGCTGCACGACGAGCAGCTTGGCCGCGCCCGAGTCGTCCACGGAGGGCAGCCAACCGTCCTCGATCCGCTCCAGCAGCCGCCGCCGCACCTCGTAGTCCACCGGGCGGCGGTTGTCCGGGTCGACCAGCGACAGGTCCCACAGCTCGGTGCCCTGGTAGACGTCCGGCACACCGGGCGCGGTCAGCTGCACCAGCTTCTGCCCCAGCGCGTTGGACCAGCCCGGCGCCACGACCCGGTCGACGAACGACGCCACCTCGGCCGCCACCGGACCGGCCAGCACCTGCTCCGGCCACGCCGCCACGGCCGCCTCGAACTCCTCGTCGTGGTCGACCCACGTGGTGCGGACCTTCGACTCCTTGGCGGCCTTGTCCAGGTAGGCGCGCATCCGGTCGGCGGTGATCGGCCACGCGCCGACCAGCGACTGCCAGGCCAGCATGTTCAGCGACGGCTCGTCGATCGGGTGCGCGGCGGTCCACCGGCGCACCAGCCCGGCGAACTCGTCGGGCAGTTCGGCCAGCACCGCGAGCCGCGCCCGCACGTCCTCCGACCGCTTGGTGTCGTGCGTCGACAACGCCGTCATCGACGCGGGAGACCCCGCCTCGCGCGACGCCGCCCGCGCGTGGAACTCGGCGACCGGCACCCCGAACCGGTCCGGCGCGCCGCCGACCTCGTTGAGCGCCACGAACCGGGTGTACCGGTAGAACGCGGTGTCCTCGGTGCCCTTGGCCACGACCATGCCGGACGTCTGCTGGATGCGGGTGGCCAGTTCGCCGTGCGGCTCGGCCCGCACCTGCCGGTCCAGCGCCCGCGCCGCCGGGCACGTCGCCGCGCCGACCGCCGCCGTCCACGCGTCCAGCCCTTCGGGCAGGTAGGAGCGGTAGACCGGGAAGTGGACCATCACCTCGGCGACGGCCCGTTCGGCCAGTTCCCGGTCCGGGTGCCGGACCAGGGCCGCGATCCGGCGCACCTCGGCGCGCAGGATCGTGCGGGTCACCAGCTCACGGCACTCCTGCTCGACCGCGGCGAAGTCCGTGGGCACGCCGAACTCGTCGGCCAGCGCGGTGAAACCCGCCTCGCCGGCCGGGTCCACGAACAGCCCGCACACCTCGCGCAACGCGTCGTAGCCCGTGGTGCCGTCGACCGGCCAGCTCACCGGCAGCCGCTCGTCCGCGCCGAGGATCTTCTCCACCACCAGCCACACGCCCGCGCGTCGTTTGAGCCGCCGCGCGTACCCGTCGGGGTCGGCCAGGCCGTCCGGGTGGTCCACCCGCAGCCCGGTCACCTCGCCCGCCGCCACCCACCGCAGCACCTCGCCGTGGGTGGCCTCGAACACCTCCGGGTCCTCGACCCGCAGCGCGGCCAGCGTGGTGATGTCGAAGAACCGCCGGTAGTTCAGCTCGGTGTTGCCGCGCCGCCAGTAGACCAGCCGGTAGTGCTCGTGCTCCTCCTCCGACGCCTCGTCGGCGGCGAACGGCAGCAGCAGCGGCCCGGAGTCCCAGTCGATGTCGAAGTACTTCGCGTACGCCGAGTCCCGTCCGTGCTGGAGGACGTCCCACCACCACGCGTTGACGTCGTTGTGGTCGACCGCCATGTGGTTGGGCACGATGTCGAGCACGAACCCGAGGCCCGCCCGTTTGAGCGCCTTGTGCAGCGCGACCCGCCCCGACTCGCCGCCCAACTCCTCGCGGGCCCGCGTCGGGTCGACCACGTCGTAGCCGTGCGTGGAGCCGGGCACGGCCTCCAGCACCGGCGACGCGTACAGCGCGCCGACACCCAGCGCGTCCAGGTAGTCCACCACCGCCTCCGCGTGGGCGAAGGTGAAATCGGGGGTGAACTGGACGCGGTAGGTCGACGCGGGCGCGACCTCCCCCGCCGAACGGCTTCGCAGGCGTCCCCCCTGGGGGACCCCTGCTTTGATCTTACCGGCGGGGTCCGACAATTCCGTGGCCGATCCGCTGGCGCCCTCAGCCGATTCGCGGGCGTCCCCGGCCGATTCGGGGGCGTCTTCGCGGGCGCCCTCAGCCGATTCGCGGGCGCCCGTCATTCCTGGCCCGTCCGCTGCAGCACGACCAACGACCTCGCCACCAACGTGAGCTTGCTGCCCGCCGGCACCGGTTCGCCCTGGTCAGGAGCGGTCACCTCGCCGGTCGCGGTGTCGACCACCACCGTCCACTGCAGACCGTAGCCCTCCTCGGGCAGGGTGACCCGGATGTCACGGTTGTGGGCGTTGAACGCGAGCAGGAACGAGTCGTCCAGCACCCGCATACCGCGCTGGTCGAGGTCCGGGATGCCTTCGCCGTTGAGGAACACCACGACACAGCGGCCGAACTGGTCACCCCAGTTCTGCTCCGTCATTTCTTCACCCGTTGGTGTGAACCAGGCGATATCGCGGAGTTCGTCGCCCTTGCGGATCGGTTTGCCCTGGAAGAACCGGCGCCGCCGCAACACCGGGTGCTGCTTGCGGAACGCGGCCAGCGCGGCGGTGAACTCCACCAGGTCGCGGTTCTTCTCCGCCAGCGTCCAGTCCACCCAGGACAGCTCGTTGTCCTGGCAGTAGGCGTTGTTGTTGCCCTTCTGGGTGCGGCCCAGCTCGTCGCCGTGCAGCAGCATCGGCACGCCCTGCGACAGCAGCATGGTGGCCAGCAGGTTGCGCCGCTGCCTGGCCCGCAGCTCGTTGACCTCCGGGTCGTCGGTCGGGCCCTCGACGCCGCAGTTCCACGACCGGTTGTCGTTCGCGCCGTCCCGGCCGTCCTCACCGTTGGCGGCGTTGTGCTTGTGGTTGTACGACACCAGGTCGTTGAGCGTGAAACCGTCGTGCGCGGTGACGAAGTTGATCGACGCGTACGGGCGGCGGCCGTCGTCCTGGTAGAGGTCCGACGAGCCGGTGATGCGGGACGCGAACTCACCCAGCGTGGCCGGCTGGCCGCGCCAGAAGTCACGCACCGTGTCCCGGTACTTGCCGTTCCACTCGGTCCACAACGGCGGGAAGTTGCCCACCTGGTAGCCGCCCGGCCCGACGTCCCACGGTTCGGCGATCAGCTTGACCTGGCTCACCGTCGGGTCCTGCTGCACCAGGTCGAAGAACGTCGACAGCCGGTCCACGTCGTAGAACTCGCGGGCCAGGGTGGCGGCCAGGTCGAACCGGAACCCGTCCACCCGCATCTCGGTCACCCAGTACCGCAGCGAGTCCATGATCAGCTGGAGGGTGTGCGGGCTGCGCACGTTCAGCGAGTTCCCGGTGCCGGTGTAGTCGGTGTAGAACTTCGGCTCGTCGTCCTCCAGCCGGTAGTACGCCTGGTTGTCGATGCCGCGCATGGACAGCGTCGGGCCCAGGTGGTTGCCCTCGGCGGTGTGGTTGTAGACCACGTCGAGGATGACCTCGATGTCCGCCTCGTGCAGGGCCCGCACCATGCCCTTGAACTCCTGCACCTGGTTCGCCGACTCCGGTAGCGCCGCGTAGCCGGCGTGCGGCGCGAAGAACCCGATCGTGTTATAGCCCCAATAGTTGGACAGGCCCTTCTGCTTCAGGCCGTGATCGGAGATGAAGTGGTGCACCGGCATGAGCTCGATCGCCGTGACGCCGAGGGCCTTGAGGTGGTCGATCACCACCGGGTGCGCCAAGCCCGCGTACGTGCCGCGCAACCGCTGCGGCACCTCGGGGTGCAGCATGGTCAGGCCGCGCACGTGGGCCTCGTACACGAGCGACTCGTTGTAGGGCGTCTTCGGCGGGCGGTCGTTGGCCCAGTCGAAGAACGGGTTCACCACCACCGACAGCGGCACGTGGTCGGCCGAGTTCTGGTCGTTGCGGATGTCCGGGGCGCCGAACCGGTAGCCGAACAGGGACTCGTGCCAGTCGACGTCGCCGGTGATCGCCTTCGCGTACGGGTCGATCAGCAGCTTGTTCGGGTTGCACCGCAGCCCGCGGTCCGGGTCGTGCGGGCCGTGCACGCGGTAGCCGTACTTCTGGCCGGGGCCGATGCCCAGCAGGTAGCCGTGGTGGACGAAACCGTCCACCTCCGGCAGCCGCACGCGGGTCTCGATCCCGTCGTCGTCGAACAGGCACAGTTCGACGTAATCCGCGACTTCGGAGAACAGGGTGAAGTTGGTGCCGACGCCGTCGTAGGTGGCGCCGAGCGGGTAGGGCGTTCCGGGCCAGGGCCGCACTGGGATTCCTCCGACGAACTGGGACGATCCGACCCCTACCGTTCTAGATCATGTATGGCCGGCGTGCGACCTGACGAGCTGACCGCGCGCGGCGACCAGCAGCAGGCGCGCCTCCTGTAGCTCGAAGTAGCGCAGGTGTTCGCAGGCGGCCTCGACGCAGGCCACCGCCTGGACGAGGGCGTCGTCCGAGCCGACGTCCGTGCGCCGCAGCGCGTCGCGGAGGGATTCCTCGGCACGGCGCACGGTGGACAGCGGATCGGCGAGGTTCGACGGTCTGACGGCCACGAGGGCCCGCTCGACGGTCACTTCCAACACGTCGGCGGGAGTGCTCTGGGGAATGATCTGGTCGGGCATCAGCCCGGTGCGGGACACCAAGTCGGTGTTCACGGGTGAATGCCACCTCCAACCATGGCGCGGGTGACGGTTTGACGATACTCCGCGGCTGGGCCGCGTGCGGTGACGTGGATGTTTCGCTTCACGGTCCGCTCACCTCGCCTCCCGGCACACGACCCTCGGCCAGCACGGCGGCGACGCGCCGCACCCTCGGGTCGCCGAACAGGTCGGCGAGCGCGACGGGCAGCGGGATCCGCCAGTTCGGGTACTGGTCGGTGGTGCCGGGGAGGTTGGGTTGGCGGATCTCACCCAGCGCATCCTGTGGCGATGTCAGCACGAGCACGGAACCGGCCTTCGCGAGGAGGGCGTGGAACGCGGTAACCAGGTCATCGGCACGAACGCCCTCCTGCTTGAGCAGCTCGACCAATTCTCCGCGCTCGCGCTCGGCCGACTGGTATTCCGCCTCCACCGGCCCCGCGAACTGCCCCAATTCGGCTCGCACCCGAACGTGTTCGGCGCGCAGGAATCCGGCTACGGTCGGTAGGTCGTGGGTGGAGATGCTGGCCATCGCCGACGCGGTCCACTTCTCCGGCGGGATCAGCGGGTGGCCGGGCAGGTCGTACTCGCGCTGGAACCACAGCACCGCGGAGCTGAGCACGCCGTGCTCGTGCAACGCCCGGGTGACCTTCGGCTCGATCGTGCCCAGGTCCTCCCCCACCACGACCGCTCGGGCGCGGTGCGCCTCCAGGGTCAGCACCGCCAGCATCGCGTCCGGGTCGTAGTGCACGTAGGTGCCGCGCTTCGGCGGCTCGCCCGGCGGGATCCACCACAGCCGCCACAGGCCCGCGACGTGGTCGATGCGGATGCCGTCGGCGTGCCGCAGCACGCTGCGCACCACGGCCCGGAACGGCTCGTAGCCCTGCTCGGCGAGCCGGTCCGGCCGCCACGGCGGCAGGCCCCAGTCCTGGCCCAGCCTGCTGAACGCGTCCGGCGGCGCGCCGACCGTGACGTCCGCGGCGAACGCGTCGCGCACCGCCCACGTGTCCGCGCCGCCGGGGTGCACGCCCACCGGCAGGTCGTGCACCACGCCCACGGCCATGCCCGCGTCGTGCGCGGCTTGGCGTGCGGCGGCCAACTGCTGCTCGCACAGCTCCTGGAGCCACGCGTGGAACGCCACCCGTTCGGGATCGGCGGTGGCGGTGGCCGGGTCCTGTTGTCCGGCGGGCCACTCCCTCCAGTCCGGGCCGTGCACCTCGGCCAGCGCGCAGAACCGGGCGAAGTCCAGCAGCTCGCCCTCGGGCGCGCGGTGCTCCTCGTGCTGCCAGAGCAGTTCGAGCGCGCGTGCCTTGGCCGACCACACGGCGTCGTAGTCGATCAGTTCGGTGTCGTTCGGCGGGCGCAGCGCGTCGATCTCCGCGCGGGTGCGCGGGTCGGCGTTCGCGTAGGCCGGGATGTCGGCGATCCGCAGGTAGAGCGGGTTGGCGAAGCGGCGGCTCGACGGCGAGTACGGGGAGCGCTCGACCGGCGAGGTGGGGCTGATCGCCTGCACCGGGTTGACCAGCAGCACGCCCGCGTGCAGTTCGGCGGCACTGCGGCGGGCCAGGGTGGCCAGGTCGCCGTAGTCGCCCATGCCCCACGACTCGGCCGAGCGCATCGCGTAGAGCTGGAGCATCCAACCCCACGACCGGGGGACGGGCGCCAGCTTGCTCGGGGCGACGATGACGGTGCGTTCACCGAGCCGGTGGTAGCCGAGCGGGAGCGCGGCGGGCAGTTCGACCCGGCCGCCGTCCTCCAACTCCACCGTGCCGGCCTCGTCGAGGACCTCGCCCTCGCGCAGGACGAGCGTCCGGGGTGGTGCTTTGGGCGCGGCGAGGGCGCGGCGCACCGCCTCCGGTGTCGAGGCGTCCACGTCCAACTGCGCGAGCACCGCCACCACCACATCGGCATCGACATCCGCTCGGCGTTGTCCGGCGTCCTCGTAGTAGGTGGCCACGCCGTGGGCCTCGGCCAGTGCCGCGAGCTCGTCGTCCACGCTGGACAGCCTTGCCTTCCGCGTCGGTTCGAATCCAGACCGGTGACGTTTGGTCACCCGAAGGTTGCAGGAAGTTCTCCGTGGTCAATGCACCAGCCGAGTGATCAGATGCCGGGTGGTAACCGATCCGGTGCCCGTTCCGGTCTCGGCCCCGTCGAGTCACGGACCACGAGCTGCACCGACGGCGGCTCGGTCTCGTCCTGCTCGCCGCGCAGCCCGGCCAGCAACACCTCCACGGCGTGCTCGCCGCGTTCCCGCCACGCGCCCTCGACCGCGGTGATGCCCACCGCGCGGGCCAGGTCCGGGCCCTCCAGGCTGACGATCGACACGTCACCGGGCACGTCCCGCCCGTCCCGGCGCAGCCGCAGGAACACGCCCAGCGCCACCTCGCCGCTGGTGCTGACGATGGCGGTGGGCAGGCGTTCGCCGTCCAGCAGCGCGTCCACCACCTGCTCGCCGCCCGCCACCGTCGAGGACGACCACAGCGTCCACTCCGGACGGACCGACAGGCCCTCGGCGACCAGCAGCTCGTCGTAGGACTCGTCGATGTCCCCGGCCAGCACCAGCGCGACGTCCCGGTGCCCCAGCTCCATGAGGTGCCCGGCGGCCAGCCGCAACGCCTCGCGCAGGTCGTCGTCCCACACCGCGACCACCGGCACGTCCAGGCCCCGCAGCGCGGCGTCCTCGGTCTCGGTGAGGTTGACCGCCAGCGCCAGCACACCGTCCACGCGCCGGCCCAGCGGCAGCTCCTCGAAGAAACGCTTGCGCGCGTCGTCGTCCCGCAGCACGTAGAGCAGGACGTCGTACCCGGCCTGCCGCAACGCGCCCTCCGCGCCCGCCAGCAGATCACCCCGCCCCACGTCCGCGGTCAGCACGGCGATGGCGTACCGCCGGCCGCCCGCGAGGCTGGACGCGTCCCGCGCGATCGCGTACCGCATCCGCTTGGCCACCTCGGTGACGTACCGGCGGGTCGCCTCGGACACACCAGGCTCGCCGCGCAGCGCCCGCGACACCGTCGCGGCGGACACCCCGGCGGCCCGCGCGACGTCGGACATGCTCGTCAAGTCACACCTCCCGGCCTGGTACGAGCCTATCGAGAACCGTACGGTTGGCCCTTCGCCCACACCCTGCGACATGTGATCGACACCCTGCGGAAGGACCCCCATGAAGCCCGGCGACAAGGCACCCGACTTCACCCTGCCCGACCAGGACGGCAAGCCGCGCACCCTGTCCGACCTGCTCACCAACGGGCCCGTGGTGCTGTTCTTCTACCCGGCCGCGATGACCGCCGGGTGCACCGCGGAGAGCTGCCACTTCCGGGACTTGGCGGCGGAGTTCGCCGAGGTCGGCGCGCAGCGGGTGGGGATCAGCCCGGACTCGGTGGAGCGGCAGAACCAGTTCGCGACGACGAACGACTTCGACTACCCACTGCTGTCCGACGCTGACGGCGAGGTGGCCGCGCAGTTCGGCGTGAAGCGCCGGTTCGGGCCGCTGCCGGTGAAGCGGCACACGTTCGTGATCGACACCGACCGGACCGTGATCGAGGTGGTCAAGTCGGAGTTCGCCATGAACACCCACGCCGACAAAGCGCTGACCGTGCTGCGGCAGCGGGTTGACCCATAAGCCCCGACACCACCTGAATGTGTTCACCCGAACGGGATTTCCGTTTCCCTGCGTTGTGCACACATTCGAGTGACTATACACCGTCGAATTGTGGGTGCTAACGTCGGATCTGGCTTCCAAACCGGCAACTGAAATGCGCCGCCGCCATTTCCCACAAAACCATCCCACTCCCCTGGAACACATTGTTCCACACATGACGGGCGGTGTCATAGGTGACCCTGACTGATTCGGTGGAGTCGTATTCCGGAACGGAGGGCGGCCAGGCGCGCACGAGTCTCGCGACGGGCGCCGCGCGCAATCTGGCCACGACCACCAAGTCCGAGCCTCAGATGCAGGGCATCTCCTCGCGGTGGCTGTTGCGCGTGCTGCCGTGGGTCGAGACCAAGGGCGGCGTGTACCGGGTCAACCGCAGGCTGAGCTACGAGGTGGGCGACGGCCGGATCACCTTCACCAACACCGGGTCCGAGATCGACGTCGTCCCGCCCGAGCTGTGCGAACTGCCGCTGCTGCGCGGGTTCGACGACATCGACGTGCTCAGCGCCCTGGCCGACCGGTTCGAGCAGCGGGAGTACGAGGCGGGCGAGGTCATCGTCGAGTTCGGCCGGCCGTCGGACCAGGTGTTCCTGATCGCCCACGGCAAGGTGGACAAGATCGGCACCGGCGAGTACGGCGACCGGACCGTGCTCGGCGTGCTGGCCGACGGCGACCACTTCGGCGACGAGACGCTGGCCGACCCGACCAGCACCTGGGAGTTCACCGCCAAGGCGGCCACCCGGTGCACGGTGCTGGTGTTGCCGCAGCCCGCCTTCGACGCGGTGGTGGAGCAGTCCGAGGCGCTGCGCGCCCAGCTCGCACGCTTCCACGCGGGCCGGCTGCCGGCGCGCAACGCCTACGGCGAGGCCGAGATCGACCTGGCGTCGGGCCACGACGGCGAGCCCGACCTGCCCGCCACGTACGTGGACTACGAGCTCTCACCCCGCCAGTACGAGCTCAGCGTCGCCCAGACCGTGCTGCGCGTGCACACGAGGGTCGCGGACCTCTACAACGAGCCGATGGACCAGGTCGAGCAGCAGCTCCGGCTGACCATCGAGGCGCTGCGCGAACGCCAGGAACGCGAACTGGTCAACAACCCGCAGGTCGGGCTGCTGCACAACGCCGACCTGAAGCAGCGCATCCACACCCGCACCGGCCCGCCGACGCCCGACGACCTGGACCAGCTGCTCGCCCTGGTGTGGAAAGAGCCGACCTGCTTCCTGGCGCACCCGCGCGCGATCGCGGCCATCGGCCGCGAGTGGAACCGCCGGGGCATCACGCCGGATCCGATCCAGCTCAACGGCCACCAGGTGCCCGCCTGGCGGGGCGTGCCCATCCTGCCATGCGGCAAGATCCCGATCAGCGACACCAACACCAGCTCGATCATGCTCATGCGCACCGGGTTGGAGAACCAGGGCGTGATCGGGCTGCACCAGACCGGACTGCCCGACGAATACCGGCCGGGGCTGTCCGTGCGATTCATGGGCATCGACGAGAAGGCGATCATGTCCTATCTCGTCAGCGCGTACTACTCGGCGGCCGTCCTGGTGCCCGACGCGCTGGCCATCCTGGAACGGGTCGAAATCGGCCGGGAAGACTGAGCCCGCCCGCGCACCGTCGCGGAATTCCGACCGGGCAGCACGCCGAGTGGCGATCACGACCACCGGCGTCGATCGACCGCGTCGAGATCGACGCCGAGCACCCAAGGAGAACTAACGTGTCCGTCCTGTCGCGTGTGTTCGCACCGGCGGCCACCGACGGCCTGGCCGACGTCGCGGCCTCGCTCCTCGCCGACATGGCCAGAGCCCCGAAAGGCGACCTGGCCGAGTCCTTCCCGACACCGCCGCAACCGGACCCGGCCGCGCGCCGGATCCTCGGCGGCCCCACCGGCCTCGGCACGGCCGGCGCCAGGCTGCCGTCGCTGCTCGGGCACCGACCGGCCGACGTGCCCGCCGAACCCGTCGAGGACAGCCCGGAAGAGGGACTGTTCTGCCCCGGCGCGGTGCGCGACGACCCGGCGCTCGGCAAGCAGGTCAACGACGACCTGATCACGTGGGCCCAGCAGGTCGGGATCTACCCCGACCAGGTCGACAAACTGCACAAGGCCGACTTCGGGCGGCTCATGATGCTCACCCACCCCGGCACCGACAACCCCGACCGGCTGCTCGCGGCGGCCAAGTGCGTCCTCGCCGAATGGGCCACCGACGACCACTTCGTCGACGAGGAGTCCATGGGCGCCGACCCCGAACAGCTGGGGCGCAGGCTGGGCATCACCCACGCCGCGATGGACCCGGTCGACCTGCCGACCGGCTACGTGCCCGACCTGGAGAAGGCGCTCGACGCCGAACCCGTCGCGGTCGCGTACCGCTCGGCGTTCGAACACCTCGCCCAGTACGCGACACCGGCCCAGTGCCTCCGGCTGCGCCACCAGCTGTCGATCATGTTCATGGCCTACAACCACGAAGGCAACTGGCGCCGCACCGGACGCGTGCCGGCCGTCTGGGAGTACCTGACGCACCGCCACCAGAACAGCTTCCTGCCGCCGATGACCCTGGTCGACCCGATCGCCGGCTACGAGCTGTCCGCCCACGAGTTCGCCGACCCACGCGTGCGCCGCGTCTTCTCCCTGGCCGGCACCGCGAGTGTGATCCTCAACGACGTCTACTCCAAGGCCAAGGAATCCGACGACGACTTCGACCTGCCCAAGGTCATCGCCGCCGAGGAGAACTGCTCACCGCGCGAAGCGCTCGACCGCACCGTGCGGATCCACAACGAGCTGATGCACGCGTTCGTCGCCGAAGCCGCCGTCCTCAGCCACGTGGGCTCACCGCAACTGCGGCGCTTCCTCGTCGACCTGTGGGCCTGGCTGGGCGGCAACCGCGAATGGCACAGCACCACCGCCCGCTACCACGGAGACCAAGCCGCCCGCTGAGAACGACCCCCAAGGAGCAACACACCATGACCACTGTTGTCCCGCGTGTCCTGCGCACCGACTACCAAAAGTCCGTTGCGACGTACTGGAACCTGGAGCAGGACCCGGTCAACATCCGGCTCGGGGAGGTCGACGGCCTCTACCACCACCACTACGGCATCGGCGAGTACGACCGCTCGGTGCTGGAGGGCCCGGAGGAGACGCGTGACGCGCGGGTCATCGCCGAACTGCACCGGCTGGAGACCGCGCAGGCGGACGTGCTGCTCGACCAGCTCGGCGGGGTCACCCCGGACGACCGGTTGCTGGACGGCGGATCCGGCCGGGGCGGCACGAGCTTCATGGCCAACCGCCGGTTCGGGTGCCGAGTGGACGGCGTGACCATCTCCGAGAAGCAGGTCGCGTTCGCGAGTGAGCAGGCGCAGCGGTGGGGGGTCGCGGACAAGGTGCGGTTCCACTTCCGGAACATGCTGGACACCGGGTTCGAGACCGGGTCGTTCCGCGGTGTGTGGACCAACGAGACCACCATGTACGTCAACCTGTTCGACGTGTTCGGCGAGTTCTCCCGGCTGCTGGAGCACGGCGGCCGGTACGTGTGCGTCACCGGCTGCTACAACGACGTGACGGGCGGCCGGTCCAAGGCGGTCAGCCAGATCGACGAGCGGTACACGTGCAGCGTCCACCCGCGCAGCGAGTACTTCAAGGCGTTGGCGGCCAACAACCTCGTGCCGATCAACGTGATCGACCTGACCGCGCAGACCATCCCGTACTGGGAACTGCGGGCCAAGTCCTCGGTGGCGACCGGTGTCGAGGAGTCGTTCCTCACCGCCTACCGCGAGGGCAGTTTCCACTACCTGCTCATCGTCGCCGACCGGGTCGACAGCCGGCTCTGAGCCCTCTGTTCCGCGGCTGTCCGTTCGTGCTGGGTTCCGCGTTCTGCGTTGGGAGGACCGATGACCGGAATCGACGTGCCGACCACTCGTCGGACGGCGGGTGAGGTGCTGGCGTGGAGCCGCGTCGCCATCACGCCCGTGCTGCACGAGGCGGTCGACACCCTCCCGGCGTCGACGCGACTCGTGGTCGGCTACCACTTCGGCTGGTGGGACGCGGCCGGGCGGACAGCCCGCGGCGGCAGCGGCAAGGCCATCCGCCCGGCCTTCACGCTGCTCGCCGCCGAAGCCGTCGGCGGTGACGCGGCGCAGGCCGTGACCGCCGCGGCGGCGGTCGAGTTGGCGCACAACCACTCGCTGGTCCACGACGACGTGATGGACCGTGACGCCACCCGGCGGCACCGGCCGACCGCCTGGACCGTGTTCGGTGTCAACAACGCGATCCAGGCCGGTGACGCGTTGCTCGCCCTGGCGTTCGACGTCCTCGCGGGCAGCGGGCACCCGGCCGCCACGCGCGGATCACGGATGCTCACCGCCGCCGTGCTGGCGTTGGTGGACGGGCAGGCCGCGGACATGGCGTTCGAGCAGCGCACGGACGTCGACGTGGCCGAGTGCGTGCGGATGAGCACGACGAAGACCGGTGCGCTGATGGCGTGCGCTTGTGCGCTCGGTGCGGCGTTCGGAGGTGGGCGGCCCGCGCAGGTCAAGCACCTGCGGGCGTTCGGCGAGGACGTCGGGGTGGCGTTCCAGCACGTCGACGACCTGCTGGGGATCTGGGGCGACCCGGCCGTGACCGGCAAACCGATCCACTCAGACCTGCGCAACCGCAAGAAGTCGCTGCCGGTGCTGGCCGCGATGCGCTCCGGCACACCGGCCGGACGTGAGCTCGCGGCGCTCTACCACCGTGACGACGACCTGTCCGCCGCGGAACTGCGGCACGTGGCGGACCTGGTCACCGATGCGGGCGGGCGGGCGTGGAGCCAGGGCCAGGTGGACACCCTGCTCGCCCGTGCCCGCTACCACCTGCGCGCGGCCGGCCTCGTCGCCAGGGCCGCCGACGAACTGTTCGCCCTGGCCGAACTGGCCACCCACCGCGATCATTGAGCGGATTCGGTGTTCAGGGGCGGAGTCGTTCAGGCGCCGAGGGTTCAGGGGCGGAGTCCGGCCAGGATGAAGTCGGCGATCTCCGCACCGAGCTGGGTGGGCGACTTGGGCCCGTCCGGCCGGTACCAGGTGGGCAGCTGGTTGACCACGCCCAGCGCGATCAACACCGCGGTGTCGGCCGGCACCGCGGAGCTGAACTCCCCCGCCTCCTGCGCCTGCTCGACCACCGAGCGGAACGTCTCGTGGTAGCGCCGGCGTTCGGCCCGGAAGCTGGTCATCCGGTCGGCGTTCAGCCGGTGCATCTCGCGCACGAAGACGGCGGTCTCGTCCACGCTCTCGGCAGTCGTCTCGACCAGGCTGACCAGGATGCGCCGCACCGTGGTGGCCGCATCCAGCCGGGCCGCCACGATCCGGTCGAGATCGGCCATCTGCCGTCCGATCAGTGACCGGTAGATCTCGAACAGCAGGTCGTCCTTGGACCCGAAGTAGTGGTAGAGCGCGCCTTTGGTGACCGAGGCGGCATCCACCACCTCCTGCACCGTCGTCGCGTCGAACCCCTTGGCGGCGAACAACCGCACGGCCGCGCCCACGATCCGCTCCGGCGTGGCGCCGGCCCTTGCCCCGGCCCCAGCCCCAGCCGCGGCCCCGGCCCTTGCCTTTGTCCGCCGCGCCAACGTCAGGCTCCTGGCGCCAGTGCGCGCACCAGGTCGAGCTGGTCCGCCCCGGTGGGCAGCAGGGCGATGACGGGCGTGTCGACACCGTTGGACGCGTACTTCGCCACCCGGGCCCGGCACTCGTCCACGCTGCCGTGCACGATCAACGCGTCCACGACCTCGTCCGGGATGAGCGCCCCGGCGCCACGCCGATCACCGGCGGCCCACGCCTCGTGCATCGGACGCAACGCCTCACCACGCCCCAACCAGTCGTGGAACGCGGCGTAAGCGGGGACGGTGAGGTAGGTGCTGATCAACATCCGCCCCAACGCACGCGCGGCAGCGGCGTCCTCGGTCGGGCAGACAAAGATCCGCGCAGCGAGTTCACCCCCACCCATCTCAGCGCGCACCTTGGGCACGTCGTCGGCACCGAGCCAGTTGGTGATCGCACCGTCGGCTTCCCGGGCGGCCAACCGCAACATCCCAGGACGCAGGGCCGCGAGCATGATCGGCACCCGGTGCTCCGGCACCCGCTCCAAGCGGAACCCACGCACGGAGAACGTCTCGTACTCCTCGGACACCTTCTCACCGGCAAGCGCGGCCTTCAAAAACCGCAACGTATCCCGCGTCCGCTTGAAGGGCTCGCTGAACGGCACCCCGTTCCACCGCTGCACGATCGCCGGGGACGACGACCCGATCCCCAACACGAACCGCCCACCGGACACCTCGGCCAACGTAGCCGCCGTCATCGCAAGCGTAGCCGGCCCACGCGTGTAGACGGGCGCAATAGCCGTCCCCAACCGAACCCGCTCGGACCACTGGGCAGCGAGAGCCAACGGCGTAAACGCATCCGTACCCGCCGTCTCGGCAGACCACACATCGGTGTAGCCAAGATCAGCCAACTCGGCGACCAACGCCCGATGATCAAGCACCGGCACGCCAGTCAACGGCAGCGTGATTCCCCAACGACCCACAATCGCCTCCCGAGGATGTCCAACCGCCACCGTACCCCAGGTACCGACCAGTCGGTATGCCCCTCAACCACCTCGCCCGCCCCCATGCACCCAACCCACACCCTCACAAACAAACCCAACACCCACCCGCCAGCCACCGCACCACCGGCCGCCGCACCAAGTCACGCACCACTCGCACACGCCGCTACCCGCGCCGTCCGTCCGCGCCGTCCGTCCGCGCCGTCCGTCCGCGCCGTCCGTCCGCGCCGTCCGTCCGCGCCGTCCGTCCGCGCCGTCCGTCCGCGTCCCGCCTGCATCCGAACGTCCGCGTTCGCACGCCTACTCGCGGGCCTGCGCGGCTCTGGCATGGCCTACCGATGAGGCTGCACCGCTTTGCGCCTCTGCCGCTCCCACTCCCGCCCGCCCTCGCGCTGAGGGGCCGCCTTCGCCGCCTTCTCGCTGTGCGGGCCGCACCACTGGGTCGCGGGCCGCAAGCGCGGGGGTGGCGCTGGGGTGCCGCTGGCCTCTGCTGGGTGCGGGCTCTGCTGGGTGCGGGCTCTGGTGGGTGTGGCTGGGCGGTGGGTGTGGCTGGGCGCTTGCACCGCTGTGGGTGTCGTGCGCGCCTGGTCGTGGCTGGGGTTGGGGCGCTGTTGTGGGCGCGGTGCGGGTGCTTGGGCCTGCGTGTCTTTCGCTGGGCCTTGTGCATCTCGTGTGCGCGCCTGCGCCTTTTGTGGGTCCGTGGGCTGCTTGCTTGGCCCGTGGGTCCGTGGTGTCTTGGGTGCCCTTCCGGGGTGTGCCGCCTCCTTCTTAACCCGGCAACGTCAATGGTGTGCTGAAAGTTGCCGGTTGACGCTTTGTTCGCTCGTCTGGGTGACCTTGAGGAGCGTGTGGCGGGGGTGGAGGTGAGGGGCTTGAGGGTTAGAGGGAGATGCCTCGCTCGCCCAGCCAGCCTACCGGGTTGATCTTCTGGGAGCCGTTGATCCACACCTCGAAGTGCAGGTGGGGGCCAGTGGACTGGCCTCGGTTGCCCATGGTGGCGATTTGCTGGCCGGCATGGACCTGCTGGCCCGCGGAGACGAGGGTCTCGTTGACGTGGCCGTAGATGGTGATCGTGCCGTCGTTGTGCCGGACGCGCACCCACAGGCCGAAACCGGACGCTGGGCCTGCCTCTACGACGACGCCGTCCATCACCGAAAGGATCGGGGTGCCGATGGGGTTCGCGATGTCGACGCCGTAGTGCGTCGTGCCCCATCGGCCACCGAAGCCGGATGTGAACGTGCCTTCGGCGGGCTTGACGACCTTCGGGCGCTTCGCGGCTTCCTCGGCGGCGATGCGGGCCTGTTCCTCGGCGACGCGGGCCTTCTCGGCATCCTCGGCGTCCTTCTGCCGCTTCAGCTCGGCCTGACGCGCGGTGTAGTCGTCGGAGGCGTACTTGATGGCCTCGTCGACGTGTTGCTTGGCCAGTAGGCCTTCGGAGCGCATGAGCTTCGCGGCTTCGAGGCCGGGATCAACGGCGTGGACGGTCTGGATCTCGGCCTGCCGGGGGGCGGCGGAGTGGGCCAGTGCCGCGGTCAGGTCGGCGCTGGCGCCTAGCGGGAGGAACTGGGTTTCGCCGCTGCCGAGGCCGCCGGTGGCGCCTACGCCGGTGGCCAGGGCACCTGCCGCGACGACGACGGCCGCGACGCGGCCGCTGACGGGCTTTCGGTCGCACTCCGCGCGGTGGGAGCGGCGGGTGCCGTTGGGATTGGGGGGCGCTGTGAACGCGCGTCGACCACTGGCCTTCGTGTGCCGTGCCAAGGTGCTGCCTTCCTGCATCGGGGAGCACGGCCCGGCCGCGGGAACGCCTGGCGGGGGATCCAGGTGGCACCGCTCCCAAGAAAGCGGCGTCGTGTCCCTTTGGTGACCGAACCGTGACATGCGGCCGGGACCGTAACCCGATGTGACGAGGAAGGGCAACCCTCAGCGGGGTTGCTGCGCCTTTTGGTGAGATAAACCACTGATCGTCACTCAGTGTGTTCAGATACTCATGCGTTCCAGATTAGGTCGTTATAAATCCCCTGGTCAGAGGTGACGTAAGGCGTGACGTAACGAGTAACGGGGGCGATTACCGGTAGCGCGGGTCCACCGCCGGCAGCCCCGCCGGAGGCAGGGCCCCGTGGATCACCTGCATGGCCTTGAACCACGTCGGCGCGGCCACCTGACCACCGAAAACACCGTTCGCGTCGTTCGTGCCGCACAGCCTCGGCGGGGTGCTGTTGCAGATCACCTGGGGCGATACGCCGTCGGTGAACGTCATGACCGCGCCGCCGAACTGCGGGGTGGCCCCCATGAACGCCACCGACCAGTGGTTCTCGGTGGTGCCGGTCTTGCCGATCATCGGCCGGGTCCAGCCCGCGTTCCTCGCCGCCTGCGCGGCCGTGCCGATCGTGGTGTCCGCGCCCATTCCGACGGCCAACGCGTTCGCCACCTCGGGCGCGACGGCCTGGTCGCACGGCGCTTCCTTCAGCTGCACGGGCTGCCCGTTGCGGTCCACGACCTTCTCCACCGGCGTCGGCGGGCACCACTTGCCGCCGCTCATGATCGTGGCGGAGACGTTCGCCAGCTCCAACACGCTGGTCGGGCCCGCGCCGAGGGTGAACGAGCCGCTGTTGTCCCGTTTGTACACGTCACCCTGGGACGGGCCGTTGGAGCCGTCGGCCTTGAGCGGGTTGCCCTCCCGGTCGACGCCCTGCATCGACTCGCGCAGCCCCAGCCGGTAGGCCATGTCGACCACGTTGTTCAGGCCGGCCTTCTCCTCCAGGATGACGAACCCGGTGTTGGGCGACTTCGCCAACGCTTCGGTCAACGTCATCTTGTCCGGGTAGATGCCCGCGTTCTTCACGGTGTACGGCTTGTTGCCGTCCTTGTAGACCCTCGACGCGTACTCCTTCGGCACGTCGATCTGCTTGTCGATACCCGTGACGCCGCGCTCCAGCGCCGACGCGGCGGTGAACACCTTGTAGATGGAGCCCGCGCCGAACTTGGTCACCTCGGCCGGGATCGAGTAGGCGCTCTGCCCGGCGTCGGCGTTGTTGCCGAAGTCGCGGTTGGCGGCCAGCGCCCGCACCCGGTGCTTGTCCGGACCCGGCTGCACCACGGCCATCGCGTTGGCGACACCCGGCTGGGTCTTGGGCACCTGCTCCTCGGCGGCGGTCTTCGCGGCCCGGGTGGCGACCGGGTCCATGGTGGTGGTGATCGTGTAGCCGCCGCGCAGCAGCTCGTCGATCGGGAGGCCGGACTTCTCCAGGTAGTCGAGCATGTAACGGCAGAAGAAGCCGTAGATCGGGCCGTCACCGGCGCCGACGCAGCCGTGCGGCAGCAGCTTGAGGTCGGGCACGACGCCGATGTCGGCGGCCTTGTACTCGTTGGCCTCCGCCTCGGCGATCTTCGCGTCCGGGCCGAACGCGCCGTTCTCGCGCATCCGGTCGATCACGGTGTTGCGGCGCTTGATCGCGGCGTCCACGTCGGAGCCCGGGTTGAGCCGGCTCGGCTCGTTGACCAGGCCGGCGAGCATCGCGGCCTGCGGCACGGTCAGCTTGTCCGGGGTGGTGTCGAAGTAGGTGCGGGCCGCCGCGCCGACGCCGAACGCGCCGTTGCCGAACGGGACGACGTTGAGGTACGCCGTGAGGATCTCGTCCTTGGTCATCTTCTGTTCGAGCTGCGTGGCGATGCGCGCCTCGCTGATCTTGCGGCCGATCGTGGCCTCGGTCGCCTTCTCGTACGCCTCGTCGGAGCCCTTGCCGACGACGAACGCGAGGTAGTTCTTCACGTACTGCTGGGTCAGCGTCGAGGCGCCCTGCGACGTCTCGCCGTCCACACCGGCCTTGGCGGCGGCACGGGCGATGCCCTGCCAGTCGACGCCCTTGTGCTCGAAGAACCGCTTGTCCTCGATCGCGATGATCGCGGCCTTCATGGTGTCGTTGATGCCCTCGGACGGCACCGGGATGCGGTACTGGTCGTAGAGGTAGGCGAACGGCTGGCCGTTCATGTCCAGCACGGTGGTCACGAGAGGCAGCTCGGCCTTGGTCAACTCACCGGAAGTCTGGTCCACGGTGTCCGCGGCCCGGTTGGAGGCCAGCCCGAGGCCGCCCACCGCGGGAAACATCACCGCCGCGACGAGCACCCCCGCCATCAGGCACAACCCCACCAACTTGACCAGACCTGTCGCGCGCGCGGCGAACACTGAACCAGCAACCCCTTCCAAGCAGCGCGGAAATCCCCCATTGCTTAAGTCGCACGACGACCACCGCGGGTTGCTCGGTGGCGAGCAGAAGTTTCCGGCGCGATCTGTCGACGACAGCCGTCGAAGTTACTCCTGCCCACCTGAAGCCGTGGTCAAACCCCGTTGGGCCGGACGGGGGAGCCCGCCAGGCACGCGAGAGTGATCAGCCTCACCCTGGCCGAAGGCGTGGCCATCCCCTCGCCGCGAAGGTTCGGTCGGTTCTGCGACACGTCAATGATCGAACAGGTGTTCGCCTGCCGGCAAGATCACGATCGAGTGATCTTGGTGAGGCGCCCGGCGTGTCGGCCCCAAGACAGCCCCAAGACAGCCCAGCCCCAAGCCCCCAAGACAGCCCCGCGCGATAACGCGCGATAAGAGGTCAGTCGGAAGCGCGCAGCCGGATCGTCGCGCTGGCCCGCCGCACCTCCACCCCCGCGTGGTGCGGCAGCACGTCCTCCAGGAACGCGTACTCCTTCAACTCGTCGTCCGGCCGCCGCGACACCGTCCGCCACCACGTCGCGATGTCCACCCACCCCGGCGCGGACAGCGACCCCCCGAAGTGCTGCACCGACAGCGCGGCGCACAGGTTCGCGAACCGCACCCGATGCGCCAACGGCCACCCGGCCAACGTCCCCAGCACGAACCCGGCCCCGAACACGTCACCGGCCCCGGTCGAGTCCAACGGCGCGACGTTCAGCCCCGGCACGTCCACCACCTCGCCGGTGCCGGAATCGACCGCCACCGCACCCCCACCGCCCCGCGTCACCACCACCACGGGCACGTGCTCGGCCAACGCCAATGCAGCGCGCTCGGGCGTCTCGGACCGCGTGTACCGCTGGGCCTCCGCGTCGTTGGGCAGGAAAACGTCGTACAGCTCCAGCCGTTTGAGCAGCTCAGGAGCCCACAGCTCGGTCCGGTCCCACCCGATGTCGGCGAACAGCAGCGCGCCCTGCTCCTTGGCCTGCGACACCCACCGCTCGTCCTCTGTGCCCACGTGCACGAAGCACGCCCGCGTCCGGGGCGGCGGGTTCAGCATCTCGTCGGCCGACACCGGCGGCCGGTGCCCGTGGGTCACCATCGAACGGTCGCGGTCCATCGCCATGGACACGGTCACCGGGGAGTGCCAGCCGTAGAACCGGCGGCAATAAGAGAGGTCGACACCCTCCTGCTCGGCCAGGACCTCCCAGCAGAAGTCGCCGTAGGCGTCCTCACCGAACGCGGCGGACAGCGCCGTCCGCAATTGCAGTCTGCTCAACGCCACCGCGAGGTTGGCGATACCGCCCGGGCACGAGCCCAGGCCCTCGGCCCACACCTCCGTGCCCGGCGCGGGCGGACGGGGCAGGCCGGTGAAGATGATGTCCAGGAACACCGTCCCGGACAGCAGCACGTCGAAAACAGGTGCAGCCGGCCCCGGTGACGACGGCACGAGCGGGGGCACTGGCGGAGGCACGAACGGAGGCGTGGCGGCCATGCCCCAACGATGCCAGGCCGGATCAGCCCTCGACAGCCGCGAACATCTCGCGCATACGGGCCAGTGCACGGTGCTGCGCGACGCGCACCGCCCCGGCCGTCGAACCCACCGCCGCCGCCGTCTCCTCGGCCGACAGACCCACCGCGACCCGCAGCACCAGGATCTCGCGCTGCCGTTCGGGCAGCTTCTGGAGCAGCTGGGTGATGTGCCCGATCATCTCCCCGGTCATGGCCCGCTGCTCCGGGCCGTCCTCCAGGGTCGGCGTGTCGGGCAGCTCGGGCACGACCTCGGACCGGCTGCGCACCGCCCGTCTTCGCGCGTCGGCGACCTTGTGCGCGGCGATCCCGTACACGAACGCCAGGAACGAGCCGGGCTCGTACCGGTACTTGCCCAGCGCCGACACCACGGCCAGGCAGACCTCCTGGGCGATGTCCTCGGCCGAGACCAGCGTGCGCTCCCGCGAGCCGACCCGCGCCCGGCAGTAGCGCAGCACCAGCGGCTGGATGCGCGCCAGCAGCTGCCCGATCGCGCGCGGCTCGCCCAGCAGCGCCCGGTCGACCAGTTCGGACAGGTCGGCCTCGGCCAGCCACCGGGTGGTCACCTGGTCCGGGGCACCGCCCACGACCAGCCTGACCTCGGGACGGCCGGGCACGCCCGCGTCGTCGCGAACCGCGCCGACCTCGATCTCGACGTCGGCCCGCACGGATGCGTGCTGCACCATCCGGCGACCTCCTCACGCTCGTCAACTCCCGGCCCATCCCGGCTCACTGATGAGGAGCACGCAACGGCGCTCCTGATACCGGATGGGTCAAAGCTGACCACGATCGGGGTCCGCATGGTGGGAACGGCACCCGGCCGGGACCCCGGATGAGCCGATCGGCCGAGTGCCGACCGGGGCTGCTTCACCCTGCCGAACCGCCTGACACCCGGGTAGCCCACTCCGAACCCCGTTTCGGAGTAAGGGAGTGAGCGGGACGTCGGCGCGCGGCTGCACGCGAGAATGCTCAAGCGCGTGGACCGGACGAGGGATGGGACTGAAGATCACCGTGATCGAACAGCTGAGCGTGCGGACGGACGAGGGCGATTTCGACGCCATCGCGGCGGGCCCGGAGGACGGACGGCCGGTGTTGCTGCTGCACGGCTTCCCCGAGGCGGCCGTCGAGTGGGAGCACCAGGTGGCGGTGCTGGGCCGTGAGGGCTACCGGGCGGTGGCGTTCGACCAGCGCGGCTACTCCCCCGGCGTGCGGCCGGAGCGTGCCGCCGACTACGGCGTGGACGCGCTGGTCGGCGACGTGCTCGCGGTGGCGGACTCGTTCGGCTGGTCGGTGTTCGACCTGGTCGGCCACGACTGGGGGGGCGCGGTGGCGTGGTGGACCGCGTGCGATCACCCGGAACGGCTGCGAAAGCTCGCGGTGGTGTCCACGCCGCACCCCGGCGCGTACGTCGAGGCGCTGCGCACCGACGAGGACCAGCACATGCGGTCCGGCTACATGACCGAGTGGCGCAACAGCAACACCGAGAAGCGGATGCTGGCCGACGACGGCGCGGCGTTGCGGCAGATGTTCGAGTGGCGGGTGCCGCCGAGCCGGGTGGACGAGTACGTGCGGCGGCTGTCCGAGCCGGGCGCGTTGACGGCGGCCCTGAACTGGTACCGGGCCGGCCGGCCGGGCGGGAAGGCCGAGAAGGTGTCCGTGCCGACGATGTACGTGTGGAGCACGGAGGACGTGGCGTTCGGCTCGACGGCGGCGCTGACCACCGGAGACTGGGTCAGCGGGCCGTACCGGTTCGAGATGCTGGAGGACGTCTCGCACTGGGTTCCGGAGGAGGCGCCGGAGGTGTTGACGTCACTCCTTTTGGAGCATCTCTCATCGTGATTGAACCGTTGCCGAGGTGCGGCACGTGTTCCCCGTATGACGGAGTTGACCTACTCGGAGCGCAGGGTCGCGACCCTCGCCGCGTGTGGCCACAGCAACCGCGCGATCGCGATGCGGCTGCACATCACCGTGAGCACGGTGGAACAACACCTCACCAGGGTCTACCGGAAGTTGGCGGTAGCCAGCCGGACGGAGTTGAAAGGCCACCAAGCCCTAGTGTGACCCCATGCGGGTCGCGGGGTTGCTGCTCGCCGCGGGCGCCGGGAGGCGGTTCGGCGGGCCCAAAGCGCTGGTGACGCACGGCGGCGTGCTGTGGGTCGACCGGGCCGCGGCGGTGCTGCGCGACGCCGGGTGCTCGCCGGTCGTCGTGGTGCTCGGCGCCTCGGCGTCCTCGGTGCGCGCACGGGCGGCGCTGGAGGGCTGCGTCGTGGTGGACAACCCCGACTGGGCCACCGGCATGGGGTCGTCCCTGCGTGCCGGACTCGGCGCGCTGACCGACGTGGACGCAGTCGACGTGGATGCGGCGATCGTGGACGCTGCCGGCGTGGACGCGGTGGTTGTGCTGCCGGTGGACACGCCGGGCGTCACCGTGGCGGCGGTGGAGCGGTTCCGTGCTCTGGCGTCACCCTCGGCGCTGGCGCGCGCCTCGTACGACGGCGCGCCCGGCCACCCGGTGCTGATCGGGTTCGAGCACTGGGCGGGCGTGTCCGCGTCGGCCGTCGGTGACGCCGGGGCACGGGACTACCTGCGTGCCCACGGCACGCTCGACGTGCCTTGCTCGGACGTGGCCGACGGCGCCGACGTGGACCACCCGCGGGACCTCACCACCCGGACGGCTCCCGACCGGTGAGGGTCAGGCCGTCGTCGGGCGTTGCTCCTCCGCGTCCGGTTGGGCCACGGGCAGCGGACCGGAGATGATCCGGGGCATCGGCACGTCCAGCTGCGGCTCGGTCTCGACGGTCCACCGGTCCGGCGTGTCCGCCTGGCCGGCCAGCAGGGCGCGGGCCTCCGCCGTCGCCTCCTGCACGATCTCGCGGGCGCGCTGCTCGGCCTCGGCGAGCCGGCGTTGCGTCTCCTGCTCGGTCTCGTCGAGCAGCACGGCCTGCTGTCGCGCCACCTCCTCGGCCCGCTTGAGCATCTGCTCGCTGCGTTCCCGCGCGTCGGTCTCGAAGGCGTCCGCCTTCTGCCGGGCCACGTGCATCAGGTAGCGGATGCACGCGGACACGGCGTTGTCCTTGGAATAGCCCGCGTGCAGCACCCGGTACTCGGCGATTTCGCTGCGCGCGTCCTCCAGCTCCCGGATCAGGTCCTCGGCGGTGGCCACCGCGGCGTCCCGGTCCACCCGGAGCACGTCCAGTTCCCGGCGCAGCGCGTCCAGTTCCCCCTGGAGCGCGTCGAGGTCCTGCCACAGGCGGTCCAGCTCCGCTTCCACCTCGCGCCGGTCGTAGCCGCGCCACCGCACGGTGAAGAAGTCGCCCTGGGAGTTGTTGTTGTGCATGGCTGCCGCCGTTCCGGACGACTCAGCCCCGGGCCAGCGCCACGAGGTCGTCCATGGTGCCGTTGAACAGGTCCTGGTCGATCGGGGTGGACGTGTGCTGCCAGATGGCGTGCGCCGCCCAGCGGTGCGGCAGCGGGCCGACGCTGTCGGCGTACCGCGCCACCCAGACCGGGTTCGTCACGGTGAAGTCGCCGCCGCGGCCGGTGCACTTGTCCCACCACAGGGTGGACGTGTAGATCATCGGCCAGCGACCGGTGCGAGCCCGGTAGGTATCGCTGAACTGGCGGATCCAGGCCACCATCGCCTCCGGCGTGAGGCCGTAGCACTTGTCGTCGCTGTACGGGTTGTACTCGATGTCGAGGGTGCCGGGCAAGGTCCGGCCGTCAGGGCTCCAGCCGCCGCCGTTGTCCACGAAGTAGTTCGCCTGCGCGGCGCCGTCGGAACGGTCGGGCAGCGCGAAGTGGTAGGCGCCGCGGACCATGCCGATCTGGTACGAGCCGTCGTACTGCTGGCCGAACTTGGGATTGCGGTAGCCGGTGCCCTCGGTGGCCTTGACGTAGGCGAACCGCTTGCCCTGGCCCCACCAGTGCGGCCAGTCCACATCGCCCTGGTGGCTGCTCACATCCATGCCGGGGACGGTGGGCCCGTTGACGACGAGATCCGCCGTGTCGACCGGGGCCGCGTCCTCGTGCATGGCGATCTGCGAACCCGCGGAGTGGTCGGCGGACCCCTCGGACGGGGCCGCGGTCGCCGGAGCAGCGGTCGCGGGGGTGTGCAGGGCCGCGAGGCAGGCCAGCACGACCGCGGAAGCGGTAGTGCGGGACACCCACCTGTGGGATCGCGCCGGCATTGGACATTCCTCCCCTTCTCCGCCCGGTCTTCCGCGGAGCCGTGCTTCATCGGGATGACTTCTGCCGAACGGCTACCACCGCGGAGACCCGGACAACCTGAGGATCTTTTTCCCACCTGAACGAATGACGCAAGGTGTCTTTTAAGGCACGCGACGTGACCGTTCGGCGCGGGCGCTCACGATCAATTCCCACCAGAAGGAAAAGCCGGCATGAACGGACTCTTCCTTGGGCACTCAGTGCTAGGCGCGACGTGATGAGCGCCAGGCACGGAAGGTGAGAACCATGACCTCGACCCAAGTGGATCGCCCGACGGGAGTGGACCGCCCGGCGGGGGTGGACTGGGAGCCGTTCATCGAGTCGCTGCACGAGGCGGCCGGCCTGTGGGACCGCGGCCTGGCGTGCCGGGCGAGCCGGCGCGACCTCGACGCGGAGGTCGACGCCGACCCGCCGCGGGTCGTGCCGATCACCGAAGCCGAGGCCGAACGGCTGATGAGGGCCGTGGCGTTCCTCGCGCGGCGGCTGAGCGTGGCCGCCGAGTGCGTCGTCTACATGACCGCCGAGTCGCGCCTGGAGCCTGCCGAGGGCGACTCCTCGGCCCAGGCCGACGCGCTGTCGCTGACCGCGCTGCACGCCGCCGCTATGCGGCACGCGGCCGATCTCGCCAGTGCCGCCTTCAACCGTTCTGACGCCGCGTAGAAATCATCCACGATCGGGTGAACAATGCCGGGTTAAACGTCCGGGCGCATTATCCGTACGTTACAGTGAACCCGGTTCTGTCGGCTTTTTCGGCCACCGATCCGAGCGTACGGTCATCCCATGCGAACTCCATTCGCTAAACTCGCCGGCCTCTGCCTGGTGGCCGGGTTGCTGCTCGCCGGGATCGCGCTCCCCGTGGTGGGTGCGGCCGGCATCGTCTCCAACCGGCTGAGCGACTACGTCGCCACGATGTCGGTCAACATGATCGACACGCCGCCGCCGTTGATGACGACCATCACGGACAAGGACGGCGTCCCGTTCGCCTACCTCTACGACCAGTACCGCGTGCTCACCCCGCCGGACCGGATCGCGCAGACCATGAAGGACGCGTTGATCTCCGCCGAGGACCGCCGGTTCTACGAGCACAACGGCGTCGACTGGCTGGCCACCGCCCGCGCCGCGATGCGGAACCAGTCCGAGGGCACCGTCTCCCAGGGCGCGTCGACGATCACGCAGCAGTACGTCAAGAACCACCTCGTGCACGTCGCGGCACGGAAGGACGTCGCCGGCCAGAAGGAGGCGCAGGAGCAGACGATCGCCCGCAAGCTGCGCGAGGCGCGCATCGCGATGCACGTGGAGACCCAGCTGACCAAGGAAGAGATCCTGGCGCGGTACCTGGACGTGGTGCCGTTCGGCGGCACGATCTTCGGCATCGCGGCGGCGTCGCAGGCGTACTTCGAGACCACGCCGGACAAGCTGACCGTGCCGCAGGCCGCGATGCTCGCCGGTCTGGTCAACAGCCCGACGTTCCTGGACCCGGAGGCCCGACCGGACAAGGCGATCGAGCGCCGGAACATGGTCATCGACCTCATGCTGGAGAACGCCAAGCTGTCCCCCGAAGACGCCGAGATGCACAAGCGCGCGCCGCTGGGCCTGAGCACGCCCGTGCGCCCGCTGCCGACCGGGTGCGTCGGGGCCGGGCCGGAGTTCGGGTTCTACTGCTCATACGTGGTGAACTACCTGACGAGCAACGGTTACACGTTGGAAGAGCTGAAGGTCGGCGGCTACACCATCCAGACCCCGTTGGACCGGAAGCTCACGATCCACGCGAAGCAGGCCGCCGAGACGCAGGTGCCGAAGTTGACGCCGGGTATCGCGAACACGGCGGCGGTGGTGAAGCCGGGCAAGCAGCGGCACGACGTGGTGGCGCTGGTGGCCAACCGCGACTACGGGCTCAAGAAGGAAGAGTTCCAGACGCAGTTCGACCTGCCCAGCGGCGTGGAGAACAAGTTCGGCGCCGGGTCGGTGTACAAGGTGTTCACCGCCGCGGCGGCGCTGGAGAAGGGGCACGGGATCGAGACCGTCGTCCAGTCGCCCACCTCGCACACGTCGAGCGTGTTCCGCGGTGGCGCGCCGAACTGCCCGCCTACCGGAGAGCCGTTCACGTACTGGTACTGCCTGCGCAACTACGACGACAGCTACCCGCCTCAGATGACGTTGAAGGAGGCGTTGGCGACCTCGCCCAACACCGCGTTCGTGATCCTGGAGGAGAAGGTCGGGCTGGACGCGGCGGTCGACATGGCGTCCCGACTCGGGATGCGGGAGACGATGGCGACGAACATCGCGGGCGTGCCGCCGGACCCGAAGGCGGAGCAGAAGGAACTGCGGGTGTCGCAGTCGGAGTTCTTCAAGGTGAACAAGAACGCGTCGTTCACGTTGAGTCCCGCGCCGACGAGCACGTTGGAGCTGGCGAACGTGGCGGCGACGATCATGTCCGGCGGTACGTGGTGCCGACCGTCGCCGATCAGCAAGATCCTCGACCGGCACGGCAAGCAGGTGGAGTTCGTCGAGCCGCCGTGCGAGCAGGCGGTGGAGGAGCCGTTGGCGAACGCGCTGGTGGCCGGGCTGAGCGCGGACTTCTCGGGCCGGGGCACGGCCGCGGCGGCGGCGAGCCAGTTCGGCTGGAAGCGCCCGGGGCTGGGCAAGACCGGGACGACGGAGGCGTACAAGTCGGCCGCGTTCCTCGGCGCCACGCCGGATTACGCGGGCGCCGTCCAGGTGTTCAACGACAGCACCTCGCCCAGCGGCATCTGCATCGGCGGCGGAGCGCCCACGTTGTGCGGGGAGGGCAACATCTTCGGCGGCACCCTGCCCGCACGGACGTGGTTCGACTTCATGACCAAGGCGCACGCCGGCCTGCCGGAGAAGCCCTTGCCACCGGTGGAGCCGCGCTACATCAGGCCCTGACTCAGGGGTGGGGCCGCCCGCCGAGGGACCTGGCGCCCAGCACCACGCCCAGGCACAGGACCGGGAGGATCGCCAACGCCCAGCTCTGCGAGCTCACGTGCGACAGCAGGCCGATCAGCGGCGGCCCGAGCAGGAAGCCCGCCCAGCCCGCCGTGGCCACGCCCGCGATCGCCTGCGCGGCGTGGGCATCGGACTGCGCCGCCGCCGCGGTGAACGCCACCGGCACGATGCACGCCAAGCCGAGGCCGAAGGCGCCGAAGCCGACCAGCGCCATCCAGAACTCGCCCACCACCAACGCCACCGCCATGCCGAGCGCGCCGACCGCGGCCAGGCCGCCGACGACCCTGGCCGCGCCGAAGCGCACCACCCACCGGTCGCCCATCACGCGCCCGAGGAACATCAGCGCGGCGAACACGGCGTAACCCCAGCCCGCGCGTTCCGCCGTCACCCCGACGGTCTCGCGCAGGTACAGCGCCGCCCAGTCGCCCACCGCGCCCTCGCACAGCAGGCCGGCGAACATGATCGCGCCCAGCAGCAGCACCCGCTTGTCGCGCCACGGCAAGCCGAGCTTGTGCTCGTCCACCGCGTGGTCGTCGCCGAGCATCGCCCTGGTCAGCGGCAACGCCAGCAGCAGCACCAGACCGGTCACGACGAACATCTGCGTGGTCAGGTCCAGCCCCACCGCGATCGCCACCGCGCCCAGCCCGACACCGAGGAACCCGCCGAAGCTCCACCACGCGTGGAAGCTGGACAGGATCGGCCGGCCGTACCCCGCCTCCACCGCGATGCCCTGCGAGTTCATCGCCACGTCCAGCGCGCCCTGGAACCCGCCCCACAGGGCCAGCCCCACGAACAGCGCCCACGGCTCCCACGCCAGCCCCAGTAACGGCGACGCCACCCCGTACGCGACGAACATCGCCAGCACGACCCGCCTGCTGCCCCACCGCGCCACCCACCCGCCGACGAGCAGCATCGCGATCACCGACCCGACCGGCGCGCCGAGCAGCGTCAGCCCCAGCGTGCCGTCGTTGAGCTCCAGCCGGTCCTTCACCGCCGGGATGTGGGGCGTCCAGGCGGCGAACACGGCGGCGTGCACGGCGAACACGATCGCCGTCGCCACCCGCGCGCGGCGGGGTGGCGGGTGCACCGTGACGTCAGACAAGGCGCACCTCCACGCCGGCCTCCCGCATCCGGGACACCTCGTCCTGCGGGGCGTCCGAGTCGGTGACCAGGACGTCGATCCGCTCCACCGGGCACACCCGGCCGAACGCGGTGCGGCCGAACTTCGAGCTGTCGATCGCCGCGACGACCCGCGCGGACGCCTCGACGGCCGCCTTCTTCACCGCGCCCTCGGCGAGGTCGTGCGCCGAAACGCCGTTGCGCGCGCTCAGCCCGCAGCTGCCGAGCACCATCGTGTCGAACCGCATCATTGTGAACGCGTGCTCGGTGAGCGGCCCGACGAACGCCAGCTCACCGGGCCGGATGTCGCCGCCCGGCAGCACGAGCCGCACGTGCTCCGCGCCGCGCAGCACGTCCGCCGAGTGCAGGGACAGCGGCAGCACGGTCAGCCGCCGGTCGGTCAGCTTGCGCGCCACCTCCACCGTGGTGCTGCCGCCGTCGAGCACGACCGTCTCGCCGTCGTCGAGCAGTTCGGCGACCGCGCCGCCGATGCGCCGCTTGGCCTCCAGCCGCTGCCGGGACCGCGCCGCGTACGGCGTCTCCTCCCCCGTCAGCATGCCGACCGCCGCACCGCGCACGCGCCGCAGCAGCCCCTCCCGCTCCAACGCGTCGAGATCGCGCCGCACCGTCATCTCCGAGGCGTCCACCAGCGCGGCCAGGGTGCCCACGGCCACCCGCTCGCCGCCCCGGAGTCGCTGGAGGATCTTCTCGTGTCGCCACGAAACATCCATGGTGTTCATTTGAACATCATACATGTTCGAACGTCAACACCCTGGCGGGTGATGGGACGATCCGGTAGGACTGGCGAGCACAGGTTGGTATAGACCACTGGAGGACCGCATGACGACCGACACCGTGACCGACTCCGACTACGGCGACGTCGTGCGCACCCACCTGACCAGGGTGGAGCAGCAGAACGCGGCCGCCCTGGACGACGTGGCCGAACTGGTGCTGGCCAGCGTGCGCGCCGACGGCATGGTGCTCACCGCGGGCGCCGGCCACTCGCTCGCCGCGGTCGCCGAGACCTTCTACCGCGCGGGCGGCCTGGCCTGCGTCCGCCCCGTCTACCACCCGGAACTGCTGCCGATGCACGGCGCGGTCAGCAGCACCGCCGCCGAACGCCGCTCCGGGCTGGCCGCCGAGGTGCTGCGCGAAGCCGGTCTGGCCGCGCACGACGTGCTGATCGTCTTCTCCACCTCGGGCGTGAACCCGTACCCGGTGGAACTGGCGATCCTCGCGGCGGACGCCGGCTGCCCGGTGGTCGCGGTCACGTCGGTCGCGGCCAGCGCGCTCGCCCCGCGCCGTGCGGGCACGACGCTCGCCGAGAACGCCACCGTCGTGCTGGACAACATGGTCCCGCCGGGTGACGCCACCTACCCGGCCGACAACCCGGTCACCGCCGCCGTGTCCACGCTCGCGACCACGTTCCTGTGGAACCTGCTGATGGTGCGGCTGTTCGACAAGGCCGCCGAGGCCGGCGTGCCGCTGCCGCTGTGGCGCAGCGCGAACGTCGAGGGCGGCGACGCGGCCAACGCGGAACTGCTGCGCAAGTACCAGACGCGGGTGCCCCAACTGGGATGAGTCCGGGGATGACTCGTTGTTCACGAATCCTCCACACGTCCGAGTTAATCTCCGATCTCATAAGGGGGATTACTCGTGAACAAGAGAACGAAGCGCTGGGTGCTGGCCGGTGGGGGCGTCGTCGCGGTCGCGGTGATCGTCGCGGGGGCGGTGGTGCTGTGGCCGGGGGAACCGGGGGCGGTGAGCAAGCCCGACCGGCCTGGGCCGGGTGTCGTGGCCCAGCAGTTCGCCACCGCGATGATGTCCGGCCAGGCGGGACAGGCCGCCGCGGTCACCGACGCGGTGGACGTGGCCGGTACCGCGATCTCCCGGACGCAGCAGGGCATGCCGGGCGCGTCGTACCGCGTCCAACTCGGCCCCAACCCGAAGCTGCCCGAGGGCGCCACCACGACCACGCTCGACGCGGACGTCACCTGGACGCTGCCCGGCGGTGAGCCGTTCAAGTACCAGACGAAGATCGAGCTGCGGCTGGCGGACGACCAGTGGCGGGTGCACTGGTCGCCGACCGTGCTGCACCCGCAGCTGGCCGAGGGACAGAACCTGGCCTACACCACGACGTCGGGTGACGGCGCGCTGCTCGACCGCACCGGCCAGCCGGTGCCGCCGGGCTTCGCGTCGGCGGTGATGAACTCGGTGCGGCAGAACGTCGGCACGCTGACCGGTACGCCCGGCTGGCAGGTCGCCACCGTGGACGCGGCCGGCAGGCCGGTCACCGTGCTGCAAGAGCTGAAGGCGCAGACCAAGCAGTCGATGACGGTGACGCTGGACCCGAAGACGCAGGCCGCCGCGCAGGCCGCGGTCGACCAGGTCGGGCAGGCGGCCGTGCTGGTGGCGATCCAGCCGTCGAACGGCGAGATCCTGGCGGTGGCGCAGAACGCGGTCGCCGACGGGCAGGGCCCGATCGCGCTGCAGAACTACTTCGAGCCGGGCTCGACGTTCAAGGTCGTCACCGCCACGGCGGCGTTGACCGGCGGCCTGGCCACGGCCGACACGCCGGTGGAGTGCCCGGGCAAGGCGACCATCGGCACCCGGCAGATCACCAACGAGAACTCGTTCGAGCTGGGCACCGTGCCGCTGCGCCGGGCGTTCGCGGCCTCGTGCAACACCAGCTTCAGCCAGTTGGCGGCGACACTGCCCGCCACGGCGTTGCCGGATGCCGCCGCGTACTTCGGGCTGGCGTCGGACTTCACCGTCGCGGGCATCACCACGAACACCGGCAAGATCCCGGCCGCCGAGTCGGTGCCGGCCCGGGTGGAGGCGGGCATCGGCCAGGGCCAGGTGCAGACCACGCCGTTCGGCATGGCGCTGGTCGCGGCCACGGTGGCGAACGGTCGCACGCCGATGCCGCAGCTCATCCGCGAGGTCCCCACCGAGGGCCAACTGCCGGCGCCGTTGCCCGGCGGGGTCGCGGGGGCGCTGCGGTCGATGATGGGCGAGGTCGTCACCGGTGGCACGGCGCGGGAGCTGGCCGGCTTCGGCGGGGTTCGCGGCAAGACCGGCACCGCCCAGTTCGGTGACGGCACGCAGTCGCACGGCTGGTTCATCGGGTACCGGGGCGACCTGGCGTTCTCGGTGCTGGTGGTGGGTGGCGGCTCGTCGAAGGTCGCGGTGGCCGCCACCGGCACGTTCCTCTCCGGGCTCTAGGCGACTCCGGGCTCTAGACGACGAGAGGTTCTGTGGCGGGCGCTTCGTCGAACTGCGTGTGGTACAGCTCGGCGTAGCGCCCGTCGGCGGCCAGCAGTTCGGTGTGCGTGCCGCGTTCCACCACACGGCCCTGCTCCACGACCAGGATCTGGTCGGCCGCGCGGACCGTGGACAGGCGGTGCGCGATCACCAGCGCGGTCCGGCCGCGCAGCGCCTCGGTCAACGCGACCTGGACCGCGGCCTCCGACTCGGAGTCGAGGTGGGCGGTGGCCTCGTCCAGGATCACCACGCGCGGCCGGGCCAGCAGCAGGCGGGCGATGGTCAGGCGCTGCCGTTCACCGCCGGAGAGCCGGTAGCCGCGCTCCCCCACCACCGTGTCCAGGCCGTCGGGCAGCGATTCGACCATGTGGTCCAGGCGTGCGCGGCGCAGCGCGTCCCACAGCTCTTCCTCGGTGGCCTCCGGGCGCGGGTAGCTCAGGTTGGCGCGGATCGTGTCGTGGAACAGGTGACCGTCCTGGGTGACGACGCCGACGGCGCCGCGCAGCGAGTCGAACGACAGGTCGCGCACGTCCACACCGGACAGTCGGACCGCGCCTTCATCCACGTCGTACAGTCGTGGGACGAGCGAGGCGATGGTCGACTTGCCCGCGCCGGACGACCCGACGAGCGCCACCAACTGGCCCGGTTCGGCGCGGAAGCTGATGCCGTGCAGGACTTCCTCGCCGCCGCGGGCGTCCAGGGTGGCCACTGATTCCAGTGAGGCCAGGGACACCTTGTCCGCGGACGGGTAGGCGAAGCGGACGTCGTCGAACTCGACCGACACCGGGCCGTCCGGCACTTCCCGGGGCTTGTCCGACTCGGCGATCATCGGCTTGAGGTCGAGCACCTCGAAGACCCGTTCGAACGACACCAGCGCGGTCATCACGTCGACGCGCGCGTTGGCCAGCGCGGTGAGCGGCGAGTACAGGCGGGTCAGGAGCAGGGCGAGGGAGACCACGGTGCCGGCGGCCAGGTGGCCGGTCAGCGCCAGGTAGCCGCCGAGCCCGTAGACCAGGGCTTGGGCGAGCGCCGACACCAGGGTCAGGCCGGTCATGAACCAGCGGGTGGCCATCGCGGTGCGGATGCCGATGTCGCGGACGCGCGCGGCGCGGTCGGTGAACTCGGCCGTCTCGGCTTCCGGCCGGCCGAACAGCTTCACCAACGTCGCGCCCGGCGCGGAGAACCGCTCGGTCATCTGGGTCGTCATGCCGGCGTTGAGGGTGGACGCCTCACGCTGGAGGTCGGCCATCCGGCTGCCCATCCGGCGCGCGGGCAGCACGAACACCGGCAGCAGCAGCAGGGCGAGCGCCGTCACCTGCCACGAAAGGGTGAACATCACGCCGAGGGAGAGGCCGAGCTGGATCACGTTGGTGACCACGCCGGACAGCGTCGAGGTGAACGCCCGCTGCGCGCCGATCACGTCGTTGTTCAGCCGGCTCACCAACGCGCCGGTGCGGGTGCGGGTGAAGAACGCGATGGGCATGCGCTGCACGTGCTCGTAGACCACCCGGCGCAGGTCGTGGATCAGCCCCTCCCCGATCCGCGACGACTGCCACCGCTCGACCAGCCCGAGCCCCGCGTCCACGACCGCGATCCCCGCGATCGCCACCGCCAGCCACACCACGACGGACACGTCCCGGCCACCGACGATGGTGTCCACCACCCGCCCCGCGAGTACCGGCGTGCTCACCGCCAGCACCGCCGAGACCACGGTCAGCAGCAGGAACACGACCAACTTCGCCCGGTGCGGGCGCGCGAAGCCGAGCACTCGGCGGAACGTGCCCCGCCGCACCCCGCTGGGCGCGTCGGACGCCTGCATCGCACTGCGCATCAAGCTCCAGGAACCGTCCACGACAGACAGCAACGCCGGCGGGGCTCGTGACGTTCCCGTTTCGCGCACGTGGCACGCGCTGTACCCCTGGGGCCACGCCGAACACCGCCGGGGAAGCGCTCCGCAGGGGTCCCCGCCCAGGGGATCCCTTGTTTTGATCTTACCGACGGGGTCCGACAATTCCGGGCTCGCGGGCGAGCGCGGCTTGGGCACCGCGGCCGGACTCGGCGGCCGGGCTCGGCGGGTCGGCATCGTGAGTGGTTCGGCGGGGTGGGATGGGTCGGCGGGGCGGGGCGGCGGGGCGGGGTGGTTCGGGGCTCGGTCATATCAACCGATGTACGGGAACAGTGTTTCCGTACATTTTTGCCCTGATCTCACCCGATCGTGGCCCGGTTCGGCGCAGCCCGAATTACCGCGGCTCAGTTCTGGACGCCGGCCAGGGCGGTCAGCTCGGCCAGTCGGCGCAGCTGGGCCTCACGTTCGACCCGCAGCTGCTCCGCTTCGGACGCGCCGTCCGCCGCCGACACCAGCAGGGCCAGCGTCTCGCGCACGGCACCCGGCATCGGGCGCAGCACTTGGGCGACCAGGTCGTCCACCGCCTCGTCCAGACCGTCCGCGGGCACGACGGAGTTCGCGAGGCCGATCCGCAGCGCCTCGTCGGCGCCCACCCGCCGTCCGGTCAGGCAGATCTCGGCCGCGCGCGAGTACCCGATCAGCCGCACCAAGGGCAGCGTGCCGCCCAGGTCGGGCACCAGGCCGAGGGAGGTCTCGGCCATGCTGAACTTGACGTCGTCGACGGCCACGCGGAAGTCGCACGCGAGGGCGAGCTGGAAGCCCGCGCCGATCGCGTGCCCGCGCACCGCGGCGATCGTCACCCGAGCCGGGTCGCGCAGCCAGCGGAAGCCCTCCTGGAACTCCGCGATCAGCGCGGCACCGCCTTCGGGTCCCCGTCGGATGATGTCCGGCAGACCCGGCTCACCCTCCACCGGGGCACCGGTGAACATCCTCCGGTCGAGGCCGGCGGAGAAGGCACGACCGGAACCCCGGACGACCACCACGCGGACGTCCGGGCCCAGCTGCTCGCCGATCGTCCGCAACGCCGCCCACATCGACGGCGTCTGTGCGTTGAGCACATCGGGACGATCAAGCGTGATCGTCGCGCGCGGTCCGTCCACGACGAGCCGCACGCCTCCGCGTTCCAGCAGGCCGGCGTCGATGGTGGTCGGTGCCGACATGCGCGAACCTCCGGGTTTCGTCAGGCGTCGTCTCTCCTCGACACCCTGTGGTTACCGGAGGGTAGCTTACTTCTTCTTCGTGCGGGTGGCGCCACCGCGACCGCGCAGCTGCACACCGGACTCGCTGAGAACCCGGTGCACGAAGCCGTAGGAGCGTCCGGTGGACTCGGCCAATGCCCGGATGCTCGCGCCCTTTTCGTACTTCTTCTTCAGGTCAGCGGCCAGCTTGTCCCGCGTGGCGCCGGTGATCCGGGCGCCCTTCTTCAGGTCAGCCACCTTGTCCCGCCTTCCGTAGACAGCAGGTCGGGCCTTGAAAGCCCCTGTCGGGGCAATGATCGAACACGGAGACCAAGAACGCCAGGTGATCAAGCGAAATGATCTGCGAGCGGTCGTTAGATCACCGAGAGTCGATCAGTGCTCACGTTACGGGATTGGCGGCGGAAACCCTTGGCTCAGGCCAACTGCACGAGTTCCAGGTACTCCTGCGACCAGTGGTCCTCGGTTCCGTCGGGCAGCAGGATCACCCGCTCGGGCTCAAGCGCCTCGACCGCTCCCGGGTCGTGGGTGACGAGCACGACGGCGCCCTCGTAGCGGCGCAGCGCGTCGAGCACCTGCTCGCGGCTGGCCGGGTCGAGGTTGTTGGTCGGCTCGTCCAGCAGCAGCACGTTCGCCGCGCTCGACACCAGGCCGGCAAGCGCCAACCGGGTCTTCTCGCCACCCGACAGGGTGCCCGCGGCCTGTTCCAGCTGCTCACCGCTGAACAGGAACGTGCCGAGCAGCGAACGCAGCTGCTGTTCCCCCACGTCCGGCGCGGCGTGGCGGATGTTCTGCCACACCGTGGCCTCGTGGTCCAGAGTCTCGTGCTCCTGGGCGAAGTAGCCGAGCTTGAGGCCGTGACCGGCGATCACCTCGCCGGCGTCCGGGCGTTCCATCGAGCCGATCAGCCGCAGCAGCGTGGTCTTGCCCGCGCCGTTCAGCCCGAGGATGACCACCCGCGAGCCGCGGTCGATGGCCAGGTCCACGCCGGTGAAGACCTCCAGCGAGCCGTACGACTTGCTCAGGCCCTCGGCGGTCAACGGCGTCTTGCCGCACGCGGCGGGCTGCGGGAAGCGGATCCGGGCGACCTTGTCGGCCTGGCGGGTGTCCTCCAGGTTCGACAGCAGCTTCTCGGCGCGGCGGGCCATGTTCTGCGCGGCGACGGCCTTGGTGGCCTTCGCGCGCATCTTGTCCGCCTGCGCCATGAGCGCGCCGGCCTTCTTCTCCGCGTTGGCGCGCTCTCGACGGCGGCGCTTCTCGTCCGCGGCGCGCGCTTCGAGGTACTTCTTCCAGCCCATGTTGTAGATGTCGACCTCGCCGCGCGTCGCGTCGAGGAACCACACCTTGTTGACCACGTCGTCGAGCAGCTCGACGTCGTGGCTGATCACGACCAGGCCGCCCTCGTGGGACTTGAGGAACCCGCGCAGCCACGCGATCGAGTCCGCGTCGAGGTGGTTGGTCGGCTCGTCGATCAGCAGGATCGTGCTGGACTTCGCGCCCACGCCGCCCTCGGAGGCGGCGAACAGGATGCGGGCCAGCTCGACGCGGCGGCGTTGACCACCGGACAGGGTGCGCAGCGGCTGGGCCAGCACGCGGTCGGCGAGGCCCAGGTTCGCGCAGATCCGGGCGGCTTCGCTCTCGGCCGCGTACCCGCCGAGGGCGGAGAACCGCTCCTCCAGCCGGCCGTACTTGCGCACGGCCTCCTGCAGCTCGGCGTCGTCCACCAGCTCGGCCATCGCGGACTGCATCTTCTCGATGTCGCGGAGCAGCTGGTCCAGGCCTCGGGCGGAGAGCACGCGGTCCTTGGCGATGACCGACAGGTCGCCTTCGCGCGGGTCCTGCGGCAGATAGCCCAGCTCACCGGTGCGACGCACCTCGCCCGCGTACGGCTGGCCCTCGCCCGCGAGGACGCGCAGGGAGGTCGTCTTGCCCGCGCCGTTGCGGCCGACCAGGCCGATGCGGTCGCCGGGCTGGACGCGCAGGGTGGCGTCGGACAGCAGGATGCGCGAACCCGCGCGCAACTCGATATCGGTTGCGGTGATCAAGTTTTACTCCGGGTGTGTGGTCGTGCGGGGTCAACGGCGCAGCTCGCGCGGGACCTACTCGATCAGGATGACCACGGACCCAGTCTACGGGGTGACCGCCAGTGGATTATCACGGTGTGTCCACCGGCATACATTGCCCGCTATGACTTCGGACTTCACGGGCAGGGCGGCCCTGGTCACGGGCGCCAGTCGGGGTATCGGGCACCGGATCGCGCTGGAGCTGCTGTCACGCGGTGCGTCGGTGACGATCACGGCGCGCAAGGCCGAGGCGGTCGCGGCGGCGGCCGAGTCGTTGGCGTCGACGGCCGGCGTGTCACCCGACCGGGTGTTGGCGGTGCCGGGGAACGCGGGCAGCGCCGACGACCGCGCGGAGGCGGTCGGGTTGACCGTGGAGCGGTTCGGGCGGCTGGACGTGCTCGTGAACAACGCCGGCATCAATCCCGTGTTCGGCGCTCTGGTGGATGCCGACCTGAACGCGGTGCGGAAGATCTTCGACGTGAACGTGGTGGCCGCGTTGGGGTTCGTGCAGCTGGCGTGGAAGGCGTGGCTGCAGGAGCACGGCGGGGCGGTGGTGAACATCGCCTCGGTGAGCGGGCTGCGGTCGACCGGGGTGATCGGGGCGTACGGGGCGAGCAAGGCCGCGCTGATCCGGTTGACGGAGGAGTTGGCGTGGCAGCTCGGGCCGAAGGTGCGGGTGAACGCCGTCGCGCCGGCGGTGGTGAAGACGCGTTTCGCGCAGGCGCTCTACTCGGGGCGTGAGGAGGAGGCGGCGGCCGAATACCCGATGAAGCGGTTGGGGACACCGGAGGATGTCGCCCGTTTGGTGGCGTTCCTGGCCTCGGACGCGGCGGAGTGGATCACCGGGGAGACCGTGCGCGTGGACGGCGGGCTGCTGGCCACCGGCACTCTGGGATAGGGCCGGGGGCGGTCAGTTGCCGGTGGTGGTCTGCGGGGGGCCTTGGCTCGATCGGGCTGTGGTCTGGAGGTCCGGGACGGTGGTGCGGATGCTTTCGATGGTGGTCCCGGTCCTGGTCGTGGTGGTCGTAGGTCTCGGGCTTGCCGTGTTGGTCTGCTGGAGTGAGGGGCGGGTCGTGGTCGACGGGGGTTGCACGGTCGGCGCGGGGGCGCCGTCCGGCTCGGTGACGGTGGAGGTGGGCTCTGCCGGGGTGCTGGTGGTGCTCTCCGGCGCCGGGGGCCCCGCCGGGCTGTTGTCCTTCTGGCTCGGCGACTGGTTCAGGGCGAAGGCGACGACCACGGCGACCATCACGGCTGTGCCGGTGCCCGTCGCGGCTACCGCGTAGGCACGGCGGCGGCGCCTGACGGCGGCGCCTCGGTGGACGATGTCCAGCGCACCGAACGTGCGTGGCGGCGGCTGGGTGTTCAGTTGTTCGAATGTCTTCTTCAGCTCATCCTCAAGCACCGCGCGACACCTCCTGCCACAACGCGCCGAACTCCGGTCCCAGTCTCTGCCGCAACGCCTTGAGGCCGCGGCTCGTGTTGCTCTTCACCGTGCCCACCGAGCAACCGAGCGCCGCGGCCGTCTCCTCCACCCCCAGGTCGTGCCAGTACCGCAGCACCAGCGTCGCCCGCTGCTTGGCGGGCACCGCCCCCAGCGCGTGCCACACGACCAGCTTGTCCTCGCTCAACGACTCCGCCGCCGGCATTTCCGGCAGCGAGTCGGTGAGCTTCTCCCGTTTCCAGCGCACCCGGCGGCGTTCGGCCAGGAACGTGCGCACCACGATCTGCCGGAGGTAGGCGTCCAGCCCCTCGCGCTGCGCCAGCTTCGGCCCCGCCAGGTAGAGCTTGAGGAACGCGGACTGCACCACGTCTTCGGCCTCGTGGTGGTTGCCGCACAACAAGAACGCGGTGAAGCGCATCGAGTCGGCGCACCGGTCGAAGTAGTGGGTGAATTCCGCGTCCCAGCTCACGACGTCAGCGCCTCGTGGTCTCCGCCGTCGTCGGCGCCGGCCTGGTCGTCTCGACGGTCGTCGTCGGCCGCGGCGTGACCTCGACCGGGTACGACGCCCCGGGGGACGTCGTGTACGTCGGGCTCGGCAGCGGCTGCGACACGGTCGGCTCCGGACGCGTGGTCCAGGTCGGCGTCGGCGCGTTGGTGGTCGGACGCGGCGTCGGCTCGATCGTGGGCGGACGGGATGACGTCGGTTCGATCGTGGTCGGACGCGGCGTCGACTCGATGGTGGTCGGCCGACTGGGCGCGGTGGTGGCAGGCGTGCTCGTGGCCGACGTGGGCTCCTCGTCACCACCGCCGGACGCCAGCGCGGTCCCCGCCACGGCCAGACCGCCGACCACGACGGCCCCCGCCGCGATCAGTGCGACTCGTTTGCGCAGCAAGACTGCTCCTCGGGCTTGTGAGGTCACCGCGGTTCGGTGCCCCCCTCACCCTTATGAATGCGGTCGGGGGCGGCGGGGGTTGTCATGAATTTCGGAGCGGCTGGTCCCGGACGACGATCTCCACCGCACGGGCCCGGACGGCGGCCTCGTCCAACACCGCCCGCCGAGGCTCCGGCACGTCCAACACCCGCGATGACGCCAGCGCGAACACCTCGTCCAGCCGGCGGTCACCCCGCAGGGCGTCCAACGCCTGACGGTCACCACCGAGCACCACGGCGTCCAGCTCACCCACCCGAGGCGCCAACACCCGCGCCGCGTCGTCCGCCGCGGCCTGGAGGGCGACCCGCGCCTGCCCCTCCCGACGCCGCGCGAACCGCTGCTGCGACCACCCACCGGCCTTGTTGCGCCCGTGGACCTGACGACTGTCGGTAGTCGACACGAGCACCACGCCGTCCTGCGCGATGCCGATGCTGTGCCCGCCGAGCCGCACCAGCAGCAGCCCGATCCGACGCGAAGCGAGCGCGTGAGCGAGCAACGCGTCGAGCACAAGACCGTCAGCCTCACCCGTTGGGGTGAATTCACCGAAGGCGGCCGAAGCGGAGGCCGTAGTCCCGTCCACCGCTGTGACCACACAGCGACCGGGCGTCACCGAGGTCGAGACGACCCCGCCGTGCCGGGCGCCGAACCGGGAGAACCACCCTTCCAGGCGTTCCGGCGGGACCTCCACCGCCCGTCCACCGCCGGCGACCGGGCGGACCCGACTCATGCACACGCCTCGCCGGGGCTCGGCGTGGCAAGAGCCCCGGACGCCGTGTTGAACGATTCGCTCGCGAGCTCGCTCATGCCGACACGACGCTCATGCCGGGGCTACCGCGACCCACACCGGCAGCGGGTGCCCGCACTCGGCGGGCGAGAGCCGCTGCACCGTGCCGAACCCGGCGTCGGTCAGCGAGGCGGAGATCTGCTCGGGCGACAGCACCCGGTGCCGGGTGGCCACGGTGTTCGCCACCTCCCACGTCTCCGCGCCGCGCACCAGCCGCACGACCTCCAGCGCGTAGGACTCGCCATCGGCCGCCCAGTCCCACAGCTGCACGGTCACCTGCCGCTCCGCACCGCGCCCGGTCACCTTCGGCGGCGGCGCGGTGGGCCGGAGCCGACCGAGTTTGTCCAGCTCGGGCACGGCGGCGACGAACAGCCCACCGGCCCGCAGCACCTGCCGGGCCATCAGCAGCGCCTGGTCCAACGCGTTCTCGTGGGCCAACCGGGGCAGCAGGTCGTCGCCCGCGCGGACCACGTCCACCGGCGGCCCGTCGTGGTGGCGCACGACGTCGAGCAGGTCGAGCACCACGTGGTGGCCGTCACCGAGCACCGCGGCGGCGACCTCCGTCAACGGGTCCTCCGGCAGGGGCACGAGGTCCTGGGCGGCGGTCACCGGGCACACAGTAGGGCCAACGGATCACCGACCGCCAACGGCCCGTAGGCCACCCGGACGATCACCGATACCCCTACCAGCCCGAAGGGGCCGCCGGCACGCTCCCGAAGTGCACGTTGCACAATGTTACCGACGGGTTTACAAAGGGCGGAGCGAAGTTGTTCACCACTTGACAGATCGATGCCCATCCCAGTGAACTCGTAACCCGTACGGCCCAATCAATGACTCCACCTGGTAGGCACCAACGCCGTGCGTTGGCGGGTAGGGTCACTGGGGCGTGATCTCATGACAGCGGGGAGTCACAATGACCAACGCTGCCGGTCGACCCAACCTGTCCGTCGACGAACTCGACTCGACGGGACACGGCAGTCTTGCGCAGCTTCTCACCACGGGACCGTTTCCCGAGGCGCTGAGAGCCGCGATCAAAGCCAGCAGGCTGAGTCTCGACCGCATCCAGCACCGGCTCGCGCTGCGCGGGGTCACCATCAGCGTCGCGACGCTGAGCTACTGGCAGTCCGGCCGACGCCGACCCGAGCGACCCGAGTCGCTGGAGGCGCTGCGCCACCTGGAGACCGTGCTCGGCGTGCCGCAGGCCGGTCTGTCGGCCCTGCTCGGCCCGCCGCGCCCGCGTGGCAGGCGGTCCCGGCCGACGACGATGATGCCGATCGACGCGCTGTGGGCGCGTCGTGAGCGGGTGGCGAACCTGCTCACGAAGGTGGACACGTCCTCGGACGTCAAGCTGGGTCGGATCAGCCAGCACGACCGGATCGAGATCGCCGCGGACGGCGGTCAGCGTTCGGTGTGGGTGCGCCAGATCCTGCGCGCCGAGCAGGACGGCCCGGACCGGTGGGCGCTGGTCTTCGAGACCGAGCAGGCCAACGTGCTGCCGCAGGTGGTGAACCTGCGCAACTGCCACCTGGGTCGGGTGGTCGAGGACACCGAGGCCAACATCATGGCCGCCGAGATGATGTTCGACCGACCCCTGACCAGGGGCGAGACGATCATCATGGAGTACGAGCTGCTGTTCGCCGAGGGCCACTACCCGGCGGGCAACAACACCTTCGCCCGGAAGTTCCGGCTGCCGGTGCGCGAGTACGTGATCGAGGTGCGGTTCGACCAGTCCAACCTGCCCGCCCGCTGCCAGCAGTTCAGCGTGCCCGCCGGTGACGACACCCCGTCCCGGCGCCGCAACCTGGCTCTGGACGCCGCGGGCGGCGTGCACGCCGTGGCGCTCGGCTTCGGGCCCGGCGTGTTCGGCATCCGGTGGGAGTGGCCGAAGTAACGTGTGCAATAAGAAGGGCTCCGGGAGCGTGCTCCCGGAGCCCTTCTTCACACCAATCGAACTGTTAGACGTAACCGTTGAGCTTCAGCGAGACCGCGCGGATCGAGCCGAGGTCGGATCCGGCCGTGTCCACGACCTTGAACGTCCACGTGCCGTCCACCGGCGCGGCGAGCAAAGCGCCCAGCGAGGTGGTGGGCCGCCACGTGCCGGTGAACGGCGCCTGCGCGCTGGTCACCGACGAGAACGGCTGCGCCGCGGAGTCGTCGAACACGACCTGGCACAGGTTGTTGCCGGTGCTGCCGTTGCGCTGGAACACCGTGGCCGTCGCGCCGGACGGTGAGGTCAGCGTGCCGACCAGGTCACCGACGAACGTGTGGTCGATGCCGACCGTCGTCGCACCCGTGTTCGCGTTGCACGTCTCGCCGTCGATCGTCAGCGAGATCTTCGACCCGCGGCCGATGCCGCTGACCGGGATCTGCACCGACGCACCGGTGGCGTCGTTGTCCGGGATGGCCACCGCCGGCCCGCCGTACGCGAACGTCTTCGCGTCGCGGGACGGCTCGCCGACGTTGAGCGCGAACACGCTCGTGGTCGGTGACGTCGAACCCGCGAACGTCACCCGCGCGTCCAACCGGATCGCCGTGCCGACCGGCGCCGTGGTGGGCACGGTCACCTTGAACGTGTTGGTCACCGTCTGGCCGACCTCGACGTTGCCGTAGTACTTCGACCGCGGCGCGATCGTCACGCCCGCGGTGGGCGAGGTGAGCACGAGGCTGGTCGACGCGGCGGTGCCGTCACCGGTGTTGACCACCGGCACGGTGATCGTGGCCGTGGTGCCCGGCTTGAGGAACTGGCTGCCGTCGCTGTCGTTGACCACGGACGGCTTGGCCGCCTTCGCCAGCGGCTGCGGCGAGGCGCCGGTGTAGGCCAGCACCAGGTCGGCGCGCACGATGCCGGCGCCGGTGCGGTTGTCCACGCCGGCCTCGACGATGTCCAGCGCGGTGGCGGTCATCGCCTCGCGCACCTCGGCCGGGGAGAGGCCGGGGTTGCCGGACAGCACCAGACCCGCGATGGCCGCGGCGTTCGGCGCGGACGCCGACGTGCCGAAGAACGGGTTGAAGCCGGGCACGCTGGTCTGCACGCCGTCCGCCGCGGTCAGATCGGGCTTCTGCCGGACCTCGGGGCTCGGCGTGCCGTCGGGCGCGAAGAACACCCGGCGCGGACCGTCCGAAGTGAACCGCTCGGGCTTCTGCGTGCTGTCGAAGGCGTTCGGGTACGGGCCCTTCGGGTTGGCCGGGTCACCCGGCTCCAGGTCGAACGGCAGGCCGTCCTTCGCCGGCGCCGCCGCGACGCTGATCGCGCCCTTGGCCGCGGAGTGGCCGCGGGTCACACCGGGCGTCGCGTACTTCTTGAGCCCGTCGGAGGAGTCCTTGAAGCGACCGTTCAGCGCGGACAGCGACAGGTACTTGTCCTCACCGCGGAACTTCACCACGGCCAGTCGCAGGCCGGAACCGCTCGCCGGCGTGTTCAGCCGCTCGTACGGGTCCTGGCTGCCGTCCTGCACGCTCTGGCTGAACGCCACCACGTTGCCCTGGGAGTTGGCCAGGTACAGGTCGTAGTCGTTGAACGACGAGGCCAGCGGGTCGGCCCAGAACAGCGTCACCGGGACGCCGGTGGAGCTCTCCGACAGCGGGTTGAACACCTGCTTGGCGTCGGGCGAGGGGTTGAAGTCGTGCGCGGTGCCGGCGAACTTGCCGATGCCGACACCGGAGTCGACGAACTGGCCTTCCCAGTGGCCGGACGTGCCGTCGGCGACGTTGCCCTGGTTGCCGGCGGAGGAGAAGAACATCGCGCCGTCGGCGGTGACCGCGTCCACGGCCCGGGCGATCACGCCGTCCTGGAACGGCGACTCGTTGAAGTACAGGACGTCGTCCACGATGACGTCGCAGCCCATCTGGAAGCGCAGGCCGCGGATGTTGTCGGCGAAGCTCGCGTCGCCGTTGAACGCGGTGGCGAAGCCGAGGGCGGCGTTGGGCGCGATGTCGTGCAGGATCTCCAGCATCGCGGTGCCCTCGTCGCCGCTGCCCTCCTGACCGGGCAGGACCTCGACGCCGGCGGGCAGTTCACCGGCGGCCTGCGACGCGGCGAGCGAGTCGACGCCGTCGGACAGCGCGCACAGCTTCACGCCCGTGCCGGTGACGCGGAAGTCGTCGCGGGCGGTGTCGGCGGCGTGCGCGCGGTCGCCCTCATTGGTCCGGACCGCCTGCGGCGCGATCAGCGCTTCCCGGGTGCGGGCCTCGATCTGCGCGGCCTTCTCCTCCTTGGAGAGGGCCGGCTCGGCCTTGCGGTCCTTCTTGTTGAACGTCATGGCCTCGACCGCGGTCTCCACGCGGCGCACATCGGCGCGTGCGGACAGCTTGGCGAGGGAGTTCAGGGGTAGCTGGGCGCGGACCGTCGCGCCCTCGGTGGAAACGGAACGGATGCCGCCGCCCGCCGCCTTCACGGCGTTCACCAGGTCGTCGGTGACCTTGACGGCACGGATGTCCACCACCACGGTGTTTCCGCTTTGGACCTTCACACCCGTCTGGAGCGCGGGGAGCTTGTTGAACGTGCCGGCGTTCGCGCGGCGGCGCTGCTCGACGACGAGCGCGCTGTCTACTTTGGACTCTGCGCCGGAAAGCGACTTCTTGATGTCCTGGAGCGCGGCGATCTGCGCGGCGGTCTTGTCCTCGACGCCCTTGGACGCCTTGGTCGGATCGGCGGAAGCGGGCGATGCGATGCCCGCGGTCAGAAGTAAGGCGGTACCCGCCGCCAGCAGGATGTCTCTTCGGAATCGACGTCTCGGTGAGCGCACAGGCGTCTCCCCCAGTTGGGCGTGCCCCCGACGCACGCGGCCCTCTTGATCGGATGTCACCGATCAGGGGCCAACGTATTGCGCACAGCTAAGTACCGTCTGCCACCGTTCGGCCTACTTCTCAGACGGTTTTTTCGATCACAATTCACAGTACGAACGCATCTGTCCACAGCTGACCGGTTCGTCCGGACAGTGCGTCGAGCAGCGCCGCGGCCTGGTTGTCGGTGAGCGAGGCGATGAAGTCGACCACCGCCCGGCCGCGGGCGAGCGCCCGAACGGCGTCCGGTCCGGACGGTGTCTCGCCCGTGGCCCCCACCAGCACCGACGGGTCCGTCCGGGCGAGTGCCGCGTACTCGGCGCCCGCCAGCTCGACCAGGTCGTGCAGCCGGCGCGGCAACCGGTTCGCCTCGTGCCGGTCGGTGACCCACTGCTCCAGCGCCTCCACCAACGCGGTCAGCATCCGGGCCTGGCCGCGCTGGTGCAGCGCGAGGTCGGGGCGCAGGAGCACGAACCGGCGGTGCACGAACTTCAGCACCTGCACCTCGTGCCACTGCGGCACGGCCAGCACCACGTGCCCCGAGCGGGTCGTCGGCTCCTCGATCACGCCGACCGCGTCGACCAACCGGCGCGTCCAGCGGGAGGAGAACCCGGCGACGGACTGCTCGGCCTCCACCGAGCCGTCGAACGGGACGGCCAGCAGACCGTCGACCAGCTCGGCACGCACCTTGGCCACGGCGTGCGCGAACGCGTCGTCGTCCACCGCCCACGAGTCCTTCGCGTGCAGCCGGCGGCGCAGGGATTCCAGCGAACGGCCGGGTCGGCGTTCCTGCGCGGCCAGGTCGGCGGCGCTCAGGCCCGCCAGGTCGACCGCGTGCTCCAGCCACGTGTTCAACTCGGTGGACACCGCGGCGTGCTGGAGCACACCTACGCGGTGGAAGTCCTCCAGGTCGTGGATGGCGTAGGCGATGTCGTCGGCGGTGTCCATCACCGACGCCTCGACCGTCTGCTGCCACGACTCCAGCCGGCCCGCGTAGAACGCGCGGGACTGCTCGACGTCTTCCAGTTCGGTGACGTAGGCGGAGAACTTGCCGGAGCCGGTGCCCGGCGCGTCGGCCGGTTCGGCGGCGCCTCGGGGCGGTGCGGCGAGGTCCTTGGGGTGCGGCCGCGGGTACGACAGGCGCGTCCACGGGTACTTCAGCATCGCCGCGCGCACCGCCACCGTGAGATCCAGCCCGACCGCCGCCGGGCCGCGCACGTCCGTGGTGGTGACGATGCGGAACGACTGGGCGTTGCCCTCGAACCCGTCCGACAGGCCGAACCGGTGCCGGGCCAGCCGGTCCAGGACCTCCTCACCGAGGTGCCCGAACGGCGGGTGGCCCAGGTCGTGGGCCAGCGAAGCGGCCTCCACCACGTCCGGGTCGCAGCCACCGAGCTTGTCGAGCAGGTTGGCCAACTCGGGCCGGGTGTTGAGGCGTTCGGCGATGGCCCGCGCCGCCTGGGCGACCTTCAGGCTGTGCGTGAGGCGGTTGTGCACCAGCAGACCGGAGCCGGTGGAGCTGACGACCTGCGTCACACCGCCGAGCCGCGCGAAGAACGGCGAGCTGGCGACACGGTCCCGGTCCACCCGGAACGGGCTCGTGGCGAGGTCGGCTTGAACGGAGGCGTTACCGCCCGAGCGGCGCTGCGTCCGGGGGTCGACGGGCTCGTGGCGCATAGTCGAAATCTAGTCACTGCCCAGTCCCGCAGCAGGTTGGGAGGCCGGTAACGCAAAAAGCCCTCAGGGGCACTCGACATGTCGAGTGCCCCTGAGGGAAGGAATGTTCGGCGGCGTCCTACTCTCCCACACCCTCACGAGTGCAGTACCATCGGCGCTGGAAGGCT
>NZ_MTQP01000049.1 GCF_001984175.1 Saccharothrix sp. ALI-22-I | reverse complement strand
CAGAGGGGCGCGGAGCGTGCTGGAGACGGGTCCGAACGGGTGATGTTCTGCTCGGTCGGCCGACTGGGCAGAACATCACCCGTCGTTCGGTCGGCACCCGAGCCGAAAGGCGCACGGCCCAAGCACCTGAGCCGATCCGGGGGCAGGTGGATGGCCGAGGACGTGGCTGCGGTGATCCGAGCGTTCGGACCCTGAACCCCTGTCGGGCACCGCCAGGCGGGGTTTACCGTCGAATCGGGTTGCAGGCTAACGAGAGTGAGGTGCGCGTGACCCGCTTGCTCGTGGTCGTCGGCTTACTGGCCTCCCTGCTCGTTTCCGGCGCCGTCGCGTCGGCCGCTCGGGGCGGCACGATCCGGCCCGTGGCCGCGTGCGCGGACCTGGTCCGCGACTTCGCGTTGCCCGGCACCCGCGCGCACGTGACGCGGGCGGAGCCGGTGCCCGCGGGCGTCGAGGCCGCGCACTGCGCCGTGCTCGGGTACGTCGAGCCGCAGGTGCGTTTCCAGCTGAAGCTGCCGACCACCACCTATACCGGCCGCTACCTGCAGTACGGCTGCGGCGGGCTCTGCGGCGAGCTGGCGACGCCCGCGTTCCCGGACTGCGGCGCGGAGATCGGCGGGGTCGCGGTCGCCGCCACCGACGACGGGCACGTCGGCCGCGGACCGGTGCCCTCCGTGGACGGCGCCTGGGCGGCCGACGATCAGGCCGCGCGCGACGACCTGCTGTTCCGCGCGCCGCACGTGGTGTCGATGGCCGCCAAGCGGATCATCGAGGACTTCTACGGCGACCCGCCGTCGTTCTCGTACTTCGGCGGCTGCTCCAACGGCGGCAGGGAAGCGCTGCTGCTGGCCCAGCGCTACCCGTACGACTTCGACGGGATCGTCGCCGGCGCGCCCGTCCACTACATGTCCCCGCTGATGCTCTACCAGGCGTGGTTGGCCCGCGCCAACACCGGTGCGGACGGCCGCCCGGTGCTCACCGCCGACCGGCTGCCCGCCCTGCACGACGCGGTGATGAGGCACTGCGACCACGTCGACGGCCTGGTGGACGGCCAGATCGACGACCCGCGCCGGTGCGCCTACGACCCGGACGCGCTGCGCTGCCCACCCGGCGTCGACCGACCGACGTGCCTCACCCCGGCCCAGGTCGACGCGGTCCGCCGGCTGTACGCCGGACCCACCGACGCGCACGGCAACAGGCTCTACCCGGCCGGACAGGAACGCGGCTCGGAACTGGCCTGGGCCGGCTGGGTCATCCCCGTCCCCGAGTTCGGCGACGCCTCGCTGGCCGCGCTGCTCGCGGACAACTACCTCAGGCACGTGGGCTACCCGATGGGCACGCCGCACTCGTCGTTGGCCGACGTCGAGTTCACCACCCGCGAGTTCGCCCGGCTGGGCGTGGAAGGCGCCCGCGGCAACGCGATGAGCCTCGACCTGGGCGAATTCCGCCGCGCGGGCGGCAAGCTGATCCTCTGGCAAGGCTGGAGCGACCAGGGCATCCCGCCGCGCGGCCTGCTCGACTACTACGAACGGCCGGCGCGGCACGACGACGGGGACATCCGCCGCTGGGCGCGGGTGTTCATGGTGCCCGGCCTCCAGCACTGCGTCGGTGGTACCAAGCTGACCGAGTTCGACCCGGTGCACGCGCTGCCGGCGTGGGTCGAGCACGGGACCGCCCCCGACCGGATCATCGCCGCCGGGCGGGACGCCGCCGGCAAGGTGGTGCGCACCCGACCGGTGTTCCCGTACCCGCTGACCACTCGCTACGACGGCACCGGCAGCATCGACGACGCGGCGAACTTCCGGCCCGCCCCACCGACCCGCCCGACCCGTGACGCGGTCGACTGGATCGGCTCCTACCTGCACCGCAAGCCCGGCCCGGTCGCGCCCTGACCCCGTCGCCGACCCGGGCAGTTCGACGAGTTGTCGCCCGGTGTCCGGGCGGCACGGTGTGCAGATTGGTGCTGCTGATGCTGTTCACCGCCGGCAACCTGTTGCCGCAGCAGGCGATCGTGACGCAGTCGGCGGATGTAGAGCTCCCCCAACGGGTGGGCGGTGCTCCGGGGCGGGAGCGTTACCGTGACCACGACCACGCACGGGCCGGGTATCTGCGGTTCGTCGGCGAGATCCTCTCTTCGAGAGAAGTCGATCCCACCCGCCGAGAGGACGTCCCGATGCCCGTCCGTCGCGCCCTGGTCGCCTGCGCCGCCGCACTGGCCGCCGCACTGGCGGCAGTCACCCCCGCACAGGCGAGTTCGGCCACGCTCTACGACGAGTTGGCCGAGCTCGCCGACAACCTCAACTCCCTGCCGTGGCCCGGCCAGGACACCTACAACTTCTACCCCGGCGCGAAGGGGCACTCGGACGTAGCCACGAGCGTCGTGTGGGGCACGCCCGGCAGCCCCACCACCTACGAGAACAAGTCCAAGTGCGCGCCGCTGCTCACCCAGGCCCTCAAGCACACCTTCTCCTGGGCCACCGACAGCTACCTCGACGACGAGTTCGGGAGCATCAGCCCCACCTCGGCCCAGTACTACGACGGATTCCAGACCGGCGCGGAACACTTCACGTCCAAGACGACGGTCCCCAGCCTGACGCAGGGCGACGTCATCGCGATCAAGTACAACGACGCCGGGGACGGCACCGGCGACGCGACCGGGCACATGCTCGTCGTCGGCGGCACACCGCGGCTGTACAACCGCGACAACAACACCTCGACCCGCGAGTGGGCCGTGCCGGTGATCGACAGCACCAGCAACCCCCACGGCGTCGCCAGCACCAACCCCTCGTCGCCGTACCTGCTGTTCCCGGACACCCGCGCGGTGGGCACCACCGAGTACAGCGGCGTCGGCCGGGGCTGGATCTTCATCAGCACCGGGACCGACGACGTCCCGACCGGGCACTGGTGGGGCGCGAACGAGAACGTGACCGAGCAGTACAAGCCGATTTCGACCCGCCCGATGACCTTCCGCGCCCTCTCCTAGCCCGAGAGTCCCACGCCCACGCCACGAGCGTCCCCGCCGGCCGCGTTCGGAATCGCAGGTCGACGTCGCCGGTGCAGTTCTGCGTGCGCTGTCGGCGGTCGACACGGTTCAGTCTCGTGGCACGGGCTGCCGACATCGCGCTGACTGTCCACACTGGATGCGGGGGTCTGTTGACATAACGCCGGTCCGATAGTGGTGTGCGCCTACACGGGCCAACGCAGGTAGCAACTCCAGCGGCGCGTGACGCCGCACCAAGGCGCGGCAAGGTCAGCTGCGCGAGGACGCCGACCTCGACGTCATCGTGGATCAGCTGTGGGGCGCCTGCTACCACCGGCTACTCGTACTCAAGGTGCCCTTCGACGAGTCGATCGCCACGCGCCTGGTCGACCACGCCCTCTACGGATCGGCACCGCGCACAGCGGACCACCCGGAACCCGCCACGGCACGGCAATATCCCGGCTGACCCCAGCCCAGCCCACCCGTAACAGCAATCTGACATGGAGTAACGCGCCGCCTTCCCGTGTTGTAACAGCGATGACAACGGGGTGGACCGCGGTCTACCGCAGGGAGGGGACAGGAGCCGATGAGCCTTCGTCAGTACGAGTACGCCCTTGCCGTTGCCGAGCAGGGCTCGGTGACGGCGGCGGCGGAGTTGCTGCACGTCGCTCAACCGTCGGTGTCCCAGCAGATCCGCAGTCTGGAGCGGGAACTCGGCGTGACACTGTTCGCCCGCACGCCGACCGGACTGGTGCCCACCGTGGTCGGCCGCGCGTTCCTGCGGGAGGCGGAGGTCGCGGTGAGCGCGTCGCGGCGGGCGAGGGCGACGGCGCGCGCCGGTGCCGACGAGCTGGTGGGCGAGCTGCTGGTCGCGGCGCAGATGGGACTGGGCACGCGGCAACTGCCGAGAGCGCTGGGCGCGCTGCGCCGCCGCTTCCCGCGGTTGGAGGTCACCGTCTTCGAGGAGCCGAGCTCCGCCGAGCTGGAGCGGCTGTGCCGCCGGGGCGTGCTGGATCTCGCCTTCATGGCGGCGTGCGAGCGGTCCCCCGCCGACGCCCACCACCTCGGCGAAGAGGAGTTCGTCGTGGTGCTGGGCGACGGGCACCGGCTGCTCGCCGCGGACCGGGTCGAGCTGCGCGAACTGGATGGGGAGCCGTGGGTGCGGTTTGACCGCGAAAGCGCGCTCGACGGCGTGCTGCTGAATGTGCTGCGAAACAACGAACTGACCCCGACCACGGCCGCCCGCGTGTCCCAGACAGCGACGGCCGTGCGCTGGGCCGCCCACGGGCTGGGGGTGACGCTCGTCCCGGCCGCCGCGGTGCCCCACGATCACGAACACCTCACCCGCCCGGTGTTCCCGGTCGTATCCCAGCCCGTCATCGCAGTGCTCCGGCACAGTGCGGGCCCGGCGGAGACGGCCCTGCTCGAACTCCTGCGCCAAGAGACCTGGCACAAGACCGCCTCCTTCTCACGGGTGTCCTGAGCCGCCGCACCGAGCTGGAGGCGGAACCTAGAGCGCTACGGAACCACCGTCGCTGCGTCATCGTGAGGCTCGCCTACCTGGCGAGCCTCACGATGACGTTGCCGCGATGTACGCCGGCGAGGAGCTCGTCCTGGGCGGTGATGGCGCGCTGGAGGCTGCCTTCGAGGAGCGTGTGCGCGAACCTGATCCGGCCTTCGGCGTACCACTGGGCGTAGTGGGTGTTCCAGGCCTGGATCTGGTCGGGGGTGTGCTTGGTGGTGAAGGGGCGGATCTGCACCTCGTGGGCGATCGCGGTCATGATGTCGAGGCGGGGATGTCCGCCGTCGCCGCCGGTGACCTGTCCGGCGAGGGTGCCGCACAGCGCGAAGCGGGCGCCGAACGCCGCGTGCCGGAGTGCTGCTTCGAACTGAGGGCCGCCGGTGGTGTCGAAGAAGGCGGTGATGCCGTCGGGGGCGAGCTGGGTGAGCCGGTCGTCGAGGTCGTCGTTGTGGTGGTCGATGGCGGCATCGAGGCCGAGCTCGTCGACGAGGTAGCGGGCCTTCTCGGGTCCGCCGGCGATGCCGATGACGTACGCGGCGCCACGTGCCTTCGCGATCTGCGCGGCCATCGACCCGACGCCGCCGGCGGCTCCGCTGACGAGGACGACGTCACCGTCGCCGACGGCGGCGATGTCGACGATGCCGTGGTAGGCGGGCACGCCCTGGTTGAGCAGGTGCTCGGGACCGGGGAAGACGCCGTCGGGCACGGGGAACGCCTCGCCCGGCCCCAGGATGCTCTCCTCGCGCCAGCCCGACATGTGCAGCACGACGGTTCCTACCGGCAGATCGTCGGCGCGTGACTCGACGACCCTGCCGATCGCGCTGCCGTAGATCGGCTCGCCGACCCGGAAGACGGGTACCGGGATCTGGGTGGTTTCGAACATCAGGTCGCCGTTGGCCGCGATCACCTGCTGGAACAGGTTCCGCACCCGAACCTGGCCGGCGGCTGGCTCCTGCGGAGGGAGCGTGACCACCTCCAGCACCGAGCTGGGCGGCTGGGCCAGATCCGTACGATGCGCACGCAGGACGACGGCGGATGATCCCTGGACGGTCATGATGAGAGCCTCTTGGTCGGTCGTAGCCGGGCCCGAGCCCGTGGCGGAACGGTAGGACCAGCTCAGAGCTGGGTACGGCCTCCGTCCAAGGCGAACTCGGCGCCGGTGGTGTAGGTGGCATCGAAGGCGAGGAATGCGGCCGCCCTGGCGAACTCGTCGAGGGTGCCGAAACGCTGCATGGGATTGTCCGCGACCACCTGCGCCTTGAACTGCTCGGCGGCCTCTTCGGTCATCGCCTTCTCCAGAATCCCCGTGTCGATGGGACCGGGGCTGACCGCGTTGACTCGGATTCCGCGCGGAAGCAGCTCGCGGGAGAGGCTGCGGGCCATCGAGCGCAGCGCGGCTTTGCCGGCCGCATAGATACTGGTGTCCGGCATGCCGATGACGTTCGCGGCCGAGGTGGTCAGGACGATGCCGGCGCCCGTGCTCAGCAGCGGGGCGAGCTTCTGCACAGTGAAGTAGGCGCCCTTGACGTTGATCGCGAACAGCTCGTCGTACACCTCCTCGGTCGTCGACTCGAAGAGCGTGGTGCGTGCGATGCCGGCGTTGACGAACAGGGCCTCGATCGTGCCGAGCTCGCCCTTCACGCGGTCGGCCAGATCATCCAGGTCGGACAGTGAAGCCACATCACCTCGGACTGCCACCGCGTTCTTGCCGAGCCGCTCCCGCGCGGCGTCGAGCGTGGCCTGCGAACGACCGGTGATCACCACGCGGGCTCCGCCGTCCACCAGCAGCTTCGCCAACGCGAACCCCATGCCGCTGCCGCCACCCGTGATCACTATATTCTTGTCGCTGTACTTACCCATTCAGGATTCCTTCGTTCTTTCTCTCAAACTCGGTGATGCGTCCCGGCGCAAGTCATGAATGCTTTTGTCGAGGCCGGCGTCCTGGAACACCGGCGGCGTCAGCCCATGGGGAATTCGCCGCCGTCCACGATGAGATTCCTCCCGGTCAGCCAGCCGGCCCGGCCAGACACGAAGAACAACACCGCGTGGGCGATGTCGTCGGGCTGACCCTCGCGCCCCAGCGGCGGGGTGTCGTCGACATTGGTCGCTGCCGGCGCCGCCCCCGTGCGCGCGGATACCTCCGCCCACTGCTTCCGCGTTGCTTCGCCGCCAGGTGTGGCGACTCTGCCGGGAGCCACGGTGTTGACCCGGACTCCGAACGGGGCCAGCTCCATGGCTAGGCCCCGGCTGTAGTTCTCCAGCGCCGCTTTCGCCGTGGTGTAATGCAGGAACGGTCCTACCGGGGTGAGGACCGCGGACGAGGAGACGTGCACGATCGCGCCCGAACTCCGTTCCCGCATCCCCGGTACCAGCAGCGAGTCCAACCGCACCGACGACAGGAAGTTCAAGTCCAGCGCGTGCTGCCACTCCTCGTCGGGGATGGCCGAGACGCCTTCGTGCGGTCGCGCCCCACCCGCGTTGTGGACCAGGATGTCCACCCCACCGAGCATCTCCTGCGCGGCCGCGGCGAGCGCCTCCGCTCCATCCCGTGTCCGCACGTCGGCTTCCACGAAGGTGGCCCCCTCCGGCACCGTGCTCGTCGCCGACCTGGCGGTCGTGAGCACCTCGGCGCCCGCGTCCAGGAACTGGCGCACGACGGCCGCTCCGATTCCGCGAGTACCACCCGTGACCAGGGCCCGCTTTCCCGCGAGTTCTCGCGTTTCCGATCCGTTTTCGATCGTGGTCATTCCACCGGTCCTCTCGATTGCGTGTTCGTCCGCTCGATGGAAGAAGGATCGACGTGCGCAGAGCGCGAATCTTCGGAGAAATCGCGGTGAGCACCTCATCGAGCTGTTTCACTGTACGTCCGGAAAAGAACGAGAGGCAAAGACGAAATGTGAGCAGGTGCCATAGGGAACTCCTATGGCATCCCGGCCCCTCCGCCCGTCGACGACAGGACGCGGACTTGGCCGAACAGATCGTCGCCATCCACGACGAATCGCGGGGCACCTACGGAGCACCGAGGGTGCACGCCGAACTCCGGACCCGCGGCCACCGGCATTCCTGCAAACGCGTGGCCCGACTGTTGCGGCAGGCGGGGCGCGCCTGCCGTGCCCCGAAACGGTGGCGCACCACCACCGTCCCCGACCCGGCGGCGACCACTGCACCAGATCTGATCCGACGCGATTTCTCCTGCGCCGCAACGGAGGTCGACACCCGGTGGGCGGTGACATCACCTATATCCACACCTGGGAGGGGTGGCTCTACCTGGCCACCGTGATCGACATCGCCTCACGCCGGGTGATCGGCTGGGCCACCGTCGACCACCTGCGCACCGACCTGGTCGCCCAGGCCCGAGCGCGTCCGCGTCGGCGAAGGCGAACCGGGCGTGGTCGACCGCGATCCTCGTGAGCGGGCGCCGATCTGCCACCGCCCCGTCGCCGAGCTCGATCCGGATGCGGGCCCATCCCTACTGCCCGTGCGTGGCCACGACCCGCAGCGTCCGGTCGGTCGGCACGCCGCCGACCGGGACGACCGGCACACCGGCGATCAGGAAGTCCGAGTCGCCCGCCTCGATCGCGTGCCGTACCCGCTCACGGTGCGGGACCCGATGGGAGAACCGGTGCAGCAAAGCACTGAAACCGTGCGCACGGCAGTGCTCGTCGAACTTCGCGGTGAACTGTTCCGCCGCGTGCTCGGGGATGTCGTACAGCCTGCGGCCGGACTGGTGGTCGAAGGACCGCGCCGCGGTGTCGGCGTCGGGACCGACGACCTCGAAGTCGACCGCCGCGACACCACCGGGTCCCCCGACCTCGTCCGGGGAGCGGTCCCCGGACCACAACCCCAGGTACCCGCCATCCACCAGCACGAGGTGCCCGGACGGACAGGTCGCCGAGCCGAGCTCGACGTCATCCACGGCGCGCAGTCTACGAACTACGCACGCGACCACGATCATCTGCCGGTCGCTGGGCACGAACACGGTGTGCCGCAGTGGCTCGTCGAGTCGGGTGGCCTTGCGGACCATCGGGCTTACGGCTGGACGTAGGCGTGTCGGGCTGGTGCGTTGGGGCGACTTCGGCCGTCGCGGGGCAGCTGCGAAAAACGGCAGAAGATCAACATGTCATGCTCGGGAAGGACTGCACGAGGGCGGTGGTCGGCGCGGCCGGCGGGACGCAGGCGTGGATGGGGCCGGTGAGGTCGGTCAGCGGGAGGCCCGTCGCCTGGTGGCGGTGGGCGACGATTTCGGCGGCGATGGACAGGGCGGTCTCCTCGGGGGTGCGTGCGCCCAGGTCGAGCCCGAGCGGTGATCGCAGGCGGGCGAGTTGGGCCTGGGTCACGCCGGCTTCCACCAGCAGGCGGGTGCGTTCGCGGTGGGTGCGGCGCGATCCCATCGCGCCCACGTAGGCCAACGGCATCCGCAGTGCCGTGGTCAGGACGGGGATGTCGAACTTCGGGTCGTGGGTGAGCACGCACACGGCTGTGCGCTCGTCGACCTCCGTGCGTTCCAGGTAGCGGTGCGGCCAGTCCACCACCACCTCCGCGGACGGGAAGCGACGGTCGGTGGCGAACACCGGTCTCGGGTCGCAGACGGTGACCCGGTAGCCGAGCAGGTTCCCCACGTCGCTGAGGGCGGCGGCGAAGTCGAGCGCGCCGAACACCAGCAGTCGTGGCGGCGGTGCGGCGACTTCGACCATGACCTCGATGGGCGCCCCGGTACGTCGGTCGACCGTGCGGACGACCTGCGTCGTCCGGCAGGCCGTGACCTCGTCGTCCAGTGCGGGGTCGCCGAGGGTTCCCGAGGTGGCGCCGTCCCGGACGGTCATCGTCCGGCCGGGCGTGCCCGGTGGGCCGGTGACGATCCGGGCCAGGAGCAGGTGGTGGGCCGCGTCGGGCAGCAGTGGTGTCGGGTGGACGAACACCTCGATCGCCCCGCCGCAGGTCAGTCCCACGGCGAAGGCGGAGTCGTCGGACCAGCCGAACCGGTGCACCACGGGCTCACCGGTGGCCAGCGCCTCGCGGCACAGCTCGTAGACCGCTCCTTCGACGCACCCACCGGAGACGGTACCCACCACCTCTCCCCTGTCGTCCACGGCCAGCGCGGCACCCGGCGGGCGCGGGGCGCTGCCGCTCACCGACACCACCGTGGCGACCGCGAAGCGGCGTCCTTCCCGCCGCCACGCGGTCAGGTCTTCGACCAGTTCGAGCACTGCCGCCTCCTCTACAGCAGCTTGTCGCGCGTGATGGGCAGGTCCCGCACGCGTCGGCCGGTGGCGTGGTAGACGGCGTTGCCGATGGCGGCGGGCACCCCGGTGATCGGGGTCTCGCCGAAGCCGCGCGCCCCCAGGGCGGTGCTGCCGGGGTCCGGGCGGTCGACGAAGTGGCTCTCCACCGCCGGGGTGTCCGCGCACACGGGCACGAGGTAGGTGGACAGGTTCGGGTTGACCACCCGGGCGGTGTGCCGGTCGTAGACGGTGTGTTCCATCAGCGCGTGCCCGATGCCCCACGTCACGCCGCCGAGCACCTGGCCGCGGGCGGTGCGGCGGTTCATCACCCGGCCCATGTCGTGGGCGGTCGCGACGCGGGTGACGCGCACCGAACCCAGCCTGGCGTGCACGCGCACTTCCAGGAAGACCGCGCCGTAGGAGTGGCCCGGCGCGTTGGGCAGGCTGCCCGTCGCCTCCACCGGTCCGCCGTGCCTGCCGAGGACGGCGCGGTAGCTGTCGCGACGCGCGCGGTCGCGCACGTGGAACAGGTGGCCGTGCCCGGTCACCACCTCGTCCGCGGGAACGCCGGCCAGTGGGGACCGCTGATCGGCCACGGCCAGTGCCACCACCGCGTCGCGCGCGGATCGGGCGGCCTTGTCCACGGGACCGGTGACGCTGGCGATCGTCGCCGAGCCCGCCGACACGCTCGCGAACGGCAGCGCGCTGTCGCCGATGACGGCGGTGACGGCGTCGAGGGGCATGCCCAGGGCGTCGGCGGCGACCTGGCTGATCACGGTGTAGGTGCCGGTGCCGATGTCCTGGGTGGCGATGCGCAGCACCGCCCTGCCGTCGGCGCCGACCGTGACCGACGCGGTGACCGGCGGGTTGGCCGGTGCGGCGGCGAAGGTGTGCGCTTCGGTGGCCATGCCCCAGCCGACGTACTCGTCGCCGTCCTTGGTGGCGCCGGGTCGGGGTGCGCGCCGGGACCAGCCGAACGCCTCGGACGCGATCCGGTAGCAGTCCAACAGGTGCTTGCCCCTGATCATCGCGCCGGTCTCCTGGTTGACCGCGGTGTGGTTGCGCCGTCTCAGCTCCACCGGGTCCACGCCCAGTTCCCAGCTCAGCTCGTCCAGGGCGGTTTCCAGGCCGAAGTGGGCGGTGGTCTCGGGTGAGCGCATGTAGCTGGACGTGGCGATGTCGAGCGGCACGCCCTCCTGTCTGATGTGGACGTTCGGGCAGTCGTACAGGGTGCTGGTCGAGTCGCTCTCGTTGAAGATCGACTCCTCGGTGCGGGTCAGCTGCGCCGTGGTGGTCTCGACCAGGGCGGTTAGCTTGCCCTGCCGCGTGGCGCCGATCCGCAGGTGCTGGCGGAACTCGGCGCGGTGGCCGGTCAGGGTGAACATCTGGGCGCGGCTGAGCACCAGGCGGACCGGTCGCCCCGCCAGCCGCGCGGCGGCCACGGTGAGGATGGTGTGCGACCAGACTGGTCCCTTCGCGCCGAAGCCACCGCCCAGGAACGGCGCCAGCACGCGGATGCGCTCCGGTGGCAGGCCGAACGCCACGGCCAGGACCGACCTGGTGAGGTTGACGCCCTGGGCGGTCTCGTGCACCGTCAGGCGGTCTCCGTCCCACTGGGCCGTGGTGGCGTGCGGCTCGATCGGGTTGTGGTGGCGCGTCGGGCTGGAGTAGCGGACCTCCAGCCGGACCTCTGCGGCAACCAGCGCCTCCGCCGCGTCGCCGCGGGTGATCTCGTTGGGCCGGTCGCGGAACGGGCGTGGCATGTGGGGCGGTTCGGTCGCGTCGTCGATGGACGCCGTCGGCGGCTCGGCGCGGTAGTCGACGCGCACCAGGTTCGCGGCTTCCTGCGCCTGCTCCACCGTCGCGGCCAGCACGATCGCCACCGGTTGGCCCGCGTGGTGGACCGCGGTTCCCTGCAGCGGGATGAACCCCTTGCAGTACGGGAACGGGGGCACGGTCAGGCGGGGCAGGTCGAGGTGGGTGTAGACCGCGACCACGCCGGGGTGCGCCAGTGCTTCCGAGGTGTCGATGCCCACCACTTCGCCCCGGGCCACCGCGCTGGTCACCAGGAACCCGTGCAACGCGCCGGGCACCGGGTCGTCCGCCGGGTAGCGGGCGGCGCCGGTGACCTTGGCGCGGCCGTCGACGCGCGACACGGGACGTCCCACCAGACCGCCGTTCATCGCAGACCTCCCAACCCGCTGAGCAGTTCCACCAGCGCGCGCTGCACCAGCGCGACCTTGAACCCGTTGTGCCGCCGCGGCACGGCCTCGCGCACGAGTGCGCGGCCGGCCCGCTCGATCGCGTCGACCGTCAGCGGCGCGCCCCGCAGGACCGCCTCGGCCTCGGGCGAGCGCCACGGGGTGGTGGCGATCCCGCCGAACGCCAACCGCACGTCGCGCACCCTGTCGCCGCGCAGCTCCAGCACGGCCGCGACCGAGACGACGGCGAACTCGAACGTGGCGCGGTCGCGCAGCTTCAGGTAGCGCGAGCGGACCGCGGTCGTGCGGCGCGGCACCTCGACCGCGGTGATCAGCTCGGCGGGCCGCAAGACGGTGTCGACGTGCGGCGCCTGCCCCGGTCGGAGGTGGAACCCGTCCATCGGGACGTGTCGCGGGCCGTCCGGGCCGAGCAGGTGCACCACCGCGTCGAGGGCGAGCAGTGCCACCGCGAGGTCCGACGGGTGGACGGCGATGCAGTGCTCACTGCCGCCGAGCACGGCGTGTCCGCGGTTCCAGCCCTCCAGCGCGGGGCACCCGCTGCCCGGCGTCCGCTTGTTGCACGGCGAGGCCGCGTCCCGGAAGTAGCCGCACCGGGTGCGTTGCAGCAGGTTGCCGCCGATCGTCGCCATGTTGCGCACCTGGGGTGACGCGGACGCCTCCAGCGCCTCAGCCAGCACGGGGAAGTTTTCGCGGACCGACCGGTGCTCGGCCACCTGCCGCATCCGGGCCAGTCCGCCGATGCGCAGGCCGCGCGTCGAGTCGGTGATCGAGGCCAGGTCGAGCCGGTTGATGTCGACGAGGTGCTCGTGCCGCTGGGCGCCGTCCCGCATGAGGTTGAGCAGGTCCGTGCCGCCGGCGATGAACGCGGCGCCCGGCGCCCGCCGCACCGCGCGCACCGCCTCCGCCGGTTCCCGGACCGGGATGTAGCCGAACGCCCTCACCTGCCCACCTCCCGGGCCGCGTCGGCGACCGCCGTCACGATGTTCTGGTAGCAGGCGCAGCGGCAGAGGTTGCCGCTCATCCACTCGCGGATCTCCGCCTCCGTGCCGGCGTGGCCCTCCCGGATGCACGCGACGGCGGACATGACCTGCCCGGACGTGCAAGCGCCGCACTGGAAGGCGTCGTGCCGGATGAACGCCTCCTGGACCGGGTGCAGCCGGTCACCGTCGGCCAACCCCTCGACCGTGGTGATGTCGCTGCCCTGCCTCATCACCGCCAGCGTCAGACACGCCTTGACGCGCTCGCCGTCGACCAGGACGGTGCAGGCGCCGCACTCCCCCCGGTCACACCCCTTCTTCGTGCCGGTGAGCCCCAACCGCTCGCGTAAAGCGTCCAGCAGCGTCACTCTCGGCTCCACTGTCAGCACATGTTCGCGGCCGTTGACCGACAGGGCGATCTCCGCGCTCTCCCCCGGCGCGATCACGCTCGGGGCGGTGGCCCCGGCGAGCGCGACGGCCGGTGACAACGCGGTGCCCGCGGTCGTGACGGCGGCGGACTTCAACACCGTTCGACGTGTGTAGGCCCGTGCGGGACGGGATGGATCCGGCACCGCATCCTCCTCGACTCGGAATATAACAGCGCTATAGCCTGTCCTGTAACAAGTTATACCCGTCCCGTGTAACGGTGGCAAGGCTCGGCGTATATCGTCGTTATATGGTTGGATCGACGCGGCAGCACATCCTCGACGTGACGGCGGACCTGCTCCGCAGCACCGACGTGGAGTCCGTCTCCATCCGCGACGTCTGCCAGGCCGCCGGGATCACGGCCCCGACGCTGTACCACCACTTCGGGGACAAGCGCGGACTGCTCGAAGCGGTCGCGGCCGAGGGCTTCGCCCGCTACCTGGCCGAGAAGCACGCCGACGGACCGTCCGAAGACCCGTTCGACGACCTCGTGACCGGCTGGGACCGCCACGTCCGGTTCGGCCTGACCCACCCGGCGTTCTACGTACTCATGTACGGCGGGACGAGGTCGCACGAGCACCCCTCGGCACAGGAGGGGTTGCGGGTGCTGCACGGCATGCTGGTCCGCCTCGCCGAACAGGGCCGGCTGTTGACCACACCGGAGGAGGCCGTGCCGACCATCCACTCCGCGTGCGTCGGCACGACGCTGGCGCTCGTCGCCGCCCCGGACGCCCCGGCCCACGCCGACCTGTCCCGCCGGGTCCGCGATGCCGTCCTCGCCGCCGTCGTCAAGCAGGAGCAGCCGGCCGAACAGAGGACGGAAGCCCTGCCCGGCACGGCCCGAGCACTGCTGGCAACCCTGAGCGCCCACCAGGACCCGCCCCTGTCACCCGGCGAGAAGCTGCTGCTGACCGAACTGCTCAGCCGCCTGGCTTCCACCCCCGCACCAGGCCAGGCCAGCTGAACGGCGAGTGGCCGGAGAACCGCCGTCAGCGCGGAGCGACCGGCCGAGGCCTGTGGGGTGCCAGAACTCTGCAACGGGTCACCGACCTGTGGCGATCGCGCATCACCGATCACAAGAGAATGATCGTGAGGCGTGGTGTTACGACTGCTGTACCTGATCTCCGTCCGGCTCGTCGGCTGGCTGGTTCTGCTCGGCCGGTCTTCCGCGGCCAAGGACCTCGAACTGGTGGTGCTGCGGCATGAGGTCGCCGTGCTGCGCCGGGCCACTCCCCGTCGACCGTTGGACTGGGCCGATCACGCGGTGCTCGCCGCGCTGGTGCACCGACTCCCCTTCCGTTGCGCGGACACCGACTGGTGACACCGGGGGCGAGTGGGAGGAAGACGATGGCCAGACTGGTCGACCCGGGTAACCCGGTCCAGGACGCCGTCGTCGCATTGGCCCAGGCGCTGGCCGACCCGGTGCGACTGACCACGTTGCAGGTGCTCGCCACCGAAGGCCCGCGCACCGCGATCCAGCTCGCCGGCGCGCTGGGAGTTCCGCCGCCACGACTGGGCAACCACCTGGCCAAGCTGCGCGCGGGCGGACTGGTGACCGTCGAGCACGCGGGCCGGCACGCGGTGTACCAGGTGGCGCGCGAAGACCTCTCCGGTGTGCTCGCAGCGCTCGCGCACTACGCCGGCAACGACACCATCGCCCCCGCGCAACGCCCGGCATCCACTGTGGACATCGCGCACACCTGCTACGACCACACTGCCAGCCTACTCGGGGTGAGGATATTCGCGCTCCTCGTCGACCGCCGCGCTCTCCGCCCCTCCGACGGCTCCAGCCCCGAGCTGCAACTGGGCCCCGAGCCGACAGCTTTCCTCGAGCTGGGGGTGGATCCGGCCGCGGTCGCCCCTGGCCGCCGTCGGCTTGCCACGGCCTGCCTGGACCGGACGAACCGCGTCCCACACCTCGGTGGAATGCTCGGACACCGGGTCCTGGAAGCGCTGCTGACCGCCGGCCTGGTCCGCCGCCGAGGCGACGGGCGGGAGTTGCAGGTGACGGAGCTGGGTGTCCGGCGGCTGCCGGCGGTGGTGCCGGGCTTCACGGCCGTCTGACCGGAAGACGCGGCCGGGGACGCCGCTCGACGCCTGCCCGGCCGAACCCCACGCCGACGAACCGGCGCACTGCATCCGCACCGACCGAGCCGGCCCGACACGCCGCGATCTAACCCTGACAATATCAATCTCTGTACGCTACAGAGGTTGAATTGTCAGGATTACGGTGGCTCCGTGTCGAGGGTGAGGCGGTCTGGGCAAGGAAGCCGGCCAGCAGGTCGGGTCGGTGCTGGATGCGTTTGAGCCGGTTGCGCACGATGGCGGCGAGGTGGTCGACGTTGGTGACGGCGAGGTTGCCGAGGCTGCGTTTGACGTGGGACCAGACGCCTTCGGTGGGATTGAGGTCGGGGGCGTAGGCCGGTGGTTGGATGACGTGCAGCCAGTCCCGACTGCTGACCAGTTGGCGCGTGGCGGCGCTGATGTGGGTGGTGAAGTCGATCCGGGGTGCAGTTCCGGCCTGGTCGACACCATTCAACCTCTGCAGGAACGGCGAGGCATAAGGTAGCTCTCATGTTCCGCGATGAGGATCTTGCCCTGCTCGCACGGCCGCTGTACGCCTTCCTCACCGTTGCACCACGCGGTGAACGCTGGCCGGCGCCGCGCCCGGTGTGGTTCGAGGTAACCGACGACGGCGACGTGCAGATGTTCTCCGTCCCGGATGCACCGAAGCTCGACCGTCTCCGGGAGCACCCCCGTGCTTCCGTCGTCGTCGCAGCTCCATCTGGTGAGCCCGAACACTGGGTAGCGGTGGAGGGCTCGGTCACTCTCCACGATCAGGGTGGCGCCGAGCTCACGGCTCGTCTCGCCGAACGATACTGGGACATGAGCGACCCGAACCACCAGAAGTTCCTCGATGAGTGGCGTACCAGGGGCGTGGTGCGCATCGTCGTCCACCCAGAGGTGGTGAACCGCTTCTCCGCCTGACCTGTGGGGTGCCAGAACTCTGTCGTGTGCAGGATGTTGACCTTGGTCGATCGTGAGGCGATCTCCCGTGGTCTGGCCGAGTCGTTGGAGTACAAGGAGATCGCGGCCCTGATCGGGCGTAATCCCTCGGTCGTCTCGCGTAAGGTGGCCCGCCATGGTGGTCGTGAGGGGTACCTCGCGGGAAGCCGTGCTCCACCTGGAAGGGCTCGCCCACGCCGGTCCGACGCTGCGCGAAGAACTCGTCCGCTCCGACCTGCACGGCCCCGATGCCGCGGCGTCCGCCACCGCGGCCCTGTTCGACCTGGACGAGCCGCCGACCGCGCTGTTCACCGCGCAGAACCTGATCACTGTCGGCGCGATGAGAACCTTGCGCGCCCGCGGCCTGCACACCGGGTCGCGCTGATCGGCTTCGACGACTTCCCCTGGCTGACATGCTCGGACCCGTTGTGACCGTGCTGCGCCAGGACGTGCCCGCGCTCGGCCGCAAGGCCGCGGAGCTCATCTTCGCCCGCATCGGGGGCGATCAGTCCCCGCCGACGCACGCCGTCGTACCGGCCACCCTCGTCCAACGTGGTTCGGGCGAGTTCACGCCGCCGCACGACCAGGTCGGTGCCGCCCGGACGCCGTCACGCACCGGGCGCGATGACGTCCTCGTGTCACGGCCCCGGCCGGACACGGGTGCGTAACAGGTCGTTGACAGCCGCTTCATCCTGATGAATCCTTCACCAAAACCAGTGCCCAAACGATTTGGCAGGTGGCGGTGAAGCGCATCGGGATCAAGGACGTGGCGGCGGCCGCCGGTGTTTCCGCGACCACGGTCTCCCACATCCTCAACGAGGTCGAAGGCAAGCGGATCAACGCCGACACCCGGGCCAACGTGCTTCGCGTGGCCCGTGAGCTGGGGTACCGCCCGAACAGCCTGGCGCGCGGGCTGCGCACGAGCCGCACCTACATGGTGGGTTTCGTCGGCGACGAGATCGCGACGACGCCGCATGCGGGTCAGATCATCCGGGGCGCGCAGGACGCGGGCACCGAACTCGGTCTGCTGCTGCTCATGCTGAACACCGGGGGCGACGCGGAACTGGAGCGCAAGGCGATCGCGCTGCTGGTCCAGCACGGCGTCGACGGCATCCTCTACGCGTCGATGTACCACCGGGTGGTGCAGGTGCCGCAACAGCTGCGTTCGGTGCCCACCGTCCTGGTCGACGCGAGTGCGGATGACCCCGCGGTCCCCTCGGTGGTGCCCGACGAGGAGCAGGGTGGGTTGACGGCCACCCGGGAGCTCCTGGCGCACGGCCATCGCCGGATCGGGTTCGTCACCAACATCGACGACATACCCGCCACCAGGGGCAGGCTCGCCGGGTACCGGGCCGCGTTGACGGAGCAGGGCATCGGATTCGATCCCGCGCTGGTCGTGGCCGACCGCTCGGACGCGCCCGGCGGCTACCGCGCGGCACGGGTCCTGCTGGAGTCCGCGCACCGACCCACGGCCCTGTTCTGCTTCAACGATCGCATGGCGATGGGCGCCTACCGCGCGGCGGGCGAACTCGGCCTCGCGATCCCGGCGGACCTGTCCGTGATCGGCTTCGACAACCAGGAGCTGATCAGCGAGAACCTCTACCCCGCCCTGAGCACCGTCGCCCTCCCCCACTACGAGATGGGGGCGCGGGCGATAGCGCGTCTGCAAGCCGTCATCGACCTGTCGGAGACCACCACCGGTCCCGCGCTCCAAGAGGTGCTGCAGTGCCCCCTGGTGAGCAGGGACTCGGTCGCCCCGCCGCCCCGGTCTTGACCACCGGAGCGACGGATCGACACAAGTGGGCGGCCGCTTGCACCGGCCGCCCGACGAGAACCAGCCCAGCACGATGGAGGAACCATGAATGCCAAGACCAGACGGCTCGTCACAGCGAGTCTAGTGGCCGTCACCACGACGGCCGTACTCGCGGGCTGCGGCGGCGCCGACGGCGGTTCGGGCTCCGAGGGAGGCGTCCTGAAGTTGTGGACCCACAACGCGGGCAACGCCGCCGAGTACGACGTCGTGGAGAAGGTGGTCAACGACTTCAACGCGAGCCAGACCACGTACAAGGTCGAGATCGAGGCGTTCCCCCAGGGTTCCTACAACGACGCGGTCGTCGCCTCGTCGTCGTCGAAGAAGCTGCCCTGCATCCTCGACGTGGACGGCCCCAACGTGCCCAACTGGGCTTGGGGCGGGTACCTGGCCCCGTTGGAGCTCTCGGGTGGCGAGGTTCCCTTGGACGACCAACTGCCCAGCACGGTGGGCAAGTACCAGGACAAGGTCTACGCCTTCGGCTTCTACGACGTGGCGCTGACGATGTTCGCCCGCAAGTCGGTGCTCGACGAGAACGGCATCCGCATCCCGACCCCGGAGCAGCCGTGGACCCGTGCGGAGTTCGCCTCGGCGCTGGCCGACCTCAAGGCCTCCGGCAAGTTCGAGTACCCGTTGGAGATGGGCACCGGGGGCAGCGGCGAGTGGTGGCCCTACGCGTACTCCCCGCAGTTGCAGAGCTTCGGCGGCGACCTGGTCGACCGCGACGACTACAAGACCGCGGAAGGCGCGCTCAACGGGCCTGAGGCGCTCGACTGGGCGAAGTGGTTCCGCTCCCTGGTCACCGACGGGTACATGGCCCAGAAGTCGGGCGCCAGCCCCAACGACGACTTCCTCAACGGCAAGTCGGCCATCGAGTGGGACGGCAGCTGGAGCGCGGCCAAGAACGTCGAGAAACTGGGCGACGACCTGCTGATCCTGCCGCCGGTGGACTTCGGCAAGGGGCCGAAGATCGGCGGCGCCTCCTGGCAGTGGGCCATGAGCTCGAACTGCGCGAAGCCGGAGGGCGCACGCGCGTTCCTGGAGTTCACCCGCAAGACGAAGTACTTCACCGAGTTCGCCAAGGCGGTCGGCACCATTCCCGCGACGGACGCCGCCGCTGCGCAGATCCCCGGCTACGAACCCGGTGGCCGGTATGAGCCTCTGGTCCGGGCGGCCCGGGACTTCGCCGTGGTGCGCCCGGTGACGCCCGCGTACCCGTTCATCTCCTCGGTGTTCGAGAAGACCGCCAAGGACATCGTCGCGGGCGCCGATCCCGACTCGGCGCTGGGCGAGGCGGTCAAGCAGATCGACGCCAACTTGAAGATGAACAACTTCTACGCCGACTGACGGTCCCCGCCCCGCCCGCCTGGTGGTGACCTGATCGTCTCCACCAGGCGCGCCCGTCCCTGTCCGGAGGTCTAGTTGACCGCCGCTGTCCCCCTCCGCGTGCGCTTGCGACGCGCGCACAGCATCACGCAGGCCGACGCCCGACGCCGCGAGGGCATCGCCGCCGTCGCCATGGCCGCCCCCGCGGTCCTGCTGCTGCTGGTCTTCGTCGTCATCCCGATCGGCCTGGCGTTCGTGCTGGCCTTCACCAGTGCCCGCCTGGTCTCACCCACACCCGCCCGCTTCGTCGGCCTGCGCAACTTCGCCATGCTGGCCGAGGATCCGGTCTTCCTCCGCTCGGTGCTCAACACGTTCGTCTTCGCCGCCCTCGTGGTGCCCGTCCAGGCGGGTGTCGCCCTCGGGCTGGCCCTGCTGATCAACGCGCGCTTCCGGGGCACCAACTTCTTCCGCACCGTCTACTTCATCCCGGTGGTCACCTCCATGGTGGTGGTGTCGATCGTGTGGACGTTGCTGTACCAGAAGGACGGTCTGCTCAACCGGATCATCGAGGCGGTCACGTTCGGGCAGGTCGAAGGGCCCGACTGGTTGAACGACCCGTCGACCTCGCTGGCGGCGATCGTGTTCATGTCCGTCTGGCAGGGCGCCGGCTTCCACATGATCATCTGGCTGGCCGGGCTCCAGACCATCCCGGCCGACCTGTACGAGGCGGCCTCCATCGACGGTGTGAGCCGGTGGACGCGCTTCCGGTACGTGACCTGGCCGGGGCTGCGGGCGACCCGCACGTTCGTGCTGATCACCATCACCATCGCCGCGTTCAGCCTGTTCACCCAGGTCAACGTGATGACCCAGGGCGGCCCGCTGGACTCGACCACCACCCTGGTCTACCAGGCCGTGCGCAGCGGGTACCAGCAGCAGCAGACCGCGTACGCCTCCGCGATCTCGCTGGTGTTCTTCGTGCTGGTGCTGATCGTCTCACTCGCCCAGCGCTACCTCACCAGGGAGAAGGACTGACATGGCGACCAGGTCACCCCAGCCGGGTGCGACGTCCGGTCCCCCGACCGCGTGGCGGAGGCTGCCCGTCCACGCGACACGGGTCGTGCTCGCGTTGTTCTTCGCGTTCCCCGTGGTGTTCATGCTGGTCTCCTCGTTCAAGCCGGACCAGCAGATCTTCGGCGACCTCGCCGGCCCTCGCGCCTTCCTCCCGGTCGGCGATCTCTCCCTCACCAACTACACCGCGGTGTTCGACCGCGTGCCCGCGCTGCGGTTCCTGCTCAACTCGCTCGCCGTCTCCGCGATCACCGTCGTGCTGGGCATCGTGGTGAACAGCCTCGCGGCGTTCGCCCTGTCGAGGATGCGCTGGCGCGGCCGGAAGTTCCTGCTCACGGTCATCATCGCCACACTGATCGTGCCGTTCGAGACCTTCGCGCTGCCCCTGGTCTGGTGGGTCAACGAACTGCCGTGGCTCGAGGTGAACGGGTTCGGCCTCACCCTCACCGAGGGCTGGCTGGACACCTATCGGGTGCAGATCCTGCCCTTCGTCGCGTGGGGATTCTCGATCTTCCTGTTCCACCAGTACTTCCAGAGCATCCCCAAGGAGCTCGACGAGGCCGCGTTGATCGACGGCGCGGGGTGGTTCGGCATCTACCGCCGGATCGTCATGCCGCTGTCGGGTCCGGCGATCGCGACCGTGGCGATCCTGACGTTCCTGCCCGCGTGGAACTCCTACCTGTGGCCGCTCATGGTCGTCCAACAGGAGGAACTGCGCCCGGTCATGGTCGGGATCCAGTACTTCTTCCAGCTCAACCCCTCCTGGGGCGAGATCATGGCGTACTCGTCGATGATCACGGTTCCGGTGCTCGCGCTGTTCCTGGCCTTCCAGCGGTCCTTCATCAACAGCATCGCCTCCAGCGGCGTCAAAGGCTGACGACCCGCTCCTCCTCCGCAGCGCCGTGACGACTCCGGCGCGGCCTTCCGACCGAAGGACTCCTTTGTCGACCCCACCTCCCGACGTCCACCTGCCCGCGGTCCACCTCAGGCCGCCGCGGAACTGGATCAACGACCCCAACGGCCTCGTCTTCCACGACGGCCACTACCACGTGTTCTTCCAGCACAACCCGAACGGGCCCGAGCACGCCGGCATGCACTGGGGGCACTACCGCAGCACCGACCTCGTCACCTGGGAGGAACTGCCGGTGGCGCTGGCGCCCACACCCGGCGGTGACGACGCCGACGGCTGCTACTCCGGCAACGCGATCTCCGACGGGGAACGGATGCTGGCGTTCTACTCCGCCTACCGCACCGACCGCTGGTGGCAGCCGATCGCGTCCGCAGAGTCCGCGGACGGGGGGATCACCTGGCGCAAACAGCCCGACCTGGCGATCCCGACGCCACCCGAGGGCACGTCGATGTACCGCGATCCCTACGTCTGGCGCGAGGGCGATCGGTGGCGGATGCTCGTCGGCGCGAGCGTCGCCGGTGAACGCGGCGCGGCGCTGCTGTACGAGTCGTCGGACCTCGTCGACTGGCGGTATCTCGGGCCGTTCTTCGCCGACGGTCCGGGTGTCACGCCCGCGGCGGACGGCTGGACCGGGTGGGAATGCCCCCAGTACGCCGCCTTCGGCGACCGCGGGATCCTCGTCGTCAGTCTGTGGGACGCCGTCGCCGGTCCGCGCAGCACACGCGTCTACGTGGGCACCGAGCACGCGGACCGGTTCGTCCCCACCGGTCACCAGCCCCTCGACCACGGCCCGGACCTGTACGCCCCGGCCCTGCTGCACGCGCCCGACGGCCGCTGGCTGCTGTGGGGCTGGTCCTGGGAGGCCCGCGACACGGAGTGGTCCCGCGCGGCGGGCTGGGCCGGCGTCCTCACCGTTCCCCGGGAGGTCTCGCTCACCGAGGACGGACGAGTGCGCCAGCAGCCCGCGACCGAGGTCCTCGGGTACCGCACACGCAAGCTCGTGCACGCCACCGGCTGGTCCTCCGCGGAGGATCCCGGTGCGGACGACCTCGGCGCGGTCGGCGCGGCCTTCGACCTCACCGCCCGGTTGCGGCCGCGTTCGGACGCGCCGTGCGGCCTGCGCCTGGAGACCACTGCGGATGGCGCCGAACACCTCGACATCGTCATCGACCCGGTCGCGGACGAGCTCGTCGTGGACCGCGACCACGCCTCACTCGACGTCCGCGCCCTGAAGGGGCGCTACCGGATCCCGCCGTCCGGGGCGCGGGCACCGGACGGCGCGGTGGACCTCAGGGTGATCGTCGACGGCTCGATCGTGGAGGTGTTCCTGGGCAGCGGCGAAGCGCTGACGCTGCGGTGCTACCCGACCGGCCCCGTCCCCTGGCGGTTGCGCACCACCGGCGGGCCCGACCACATCGTGGACGTGTGGCAGCTGGAGGCCGGTGGGCAGCCGAGCACCACATCCCGGGACGAACTGCGCACCACCGCGAGCTGATCACACCCATCCTGCGAAGGGCCGGTCGGGAACGGTGTGTTCCCGACCGGCCCTTCGCCGCTCACGGGCGCGGCGCGGCCACCGATCCGCGCTCGCGCAGCGGCATCGAGACCCGGTGCACACCGGGGACCTGCGCTTCCTCGTCGAAGACCAGCTCCACCGCCCGACGTCCCATCTCGTAGTGCGGCAGGGCCAGGGTGGTCAGCGCGGGATGCAGCCACGAGGCGATGTCCTGGTCGTCGAAGGAGATGACCGAGACGTCCCCGGGAACCGACAGGCCCGCTTCGGCGAGTGCCTGGTAGGCCCCGAACGAGACGCGGTCGGTCGAGCACACCAGCCCCCGCAGCGGGATACCCGAGGTGAGCAGCGCCCGGACTTCGCGGTACCCGTCCTCGGCGTTCCACTCGCACTCCACCACCCCGTCGAGCATCGCCCGTTCGGCCCGCAGGACCTCCTGCAGACCGCGCATCCGCTCGATGCCCGCGAAGATGCCCTCCGGGGTCGCGGGCACGGCCTGGTGGCCGCCGATCGCCCAGATCCCCGAGCGGTGGCCGGCGTCGAGCAGCACGCGGCCGGCCGTCCGACCGGCCTCGATCTCGTCGGGGACCACCGACGGCGCGTCGAAGCCCGGGGCCAGGCAATTGAGCAGGACGACCCGGCGTCCGTGCAGTTCCTTCGGCGGAACGACGTAGCGGGTGAACATGGTCGCCAGGATCACGGCGTCGGCCTGCCGGTCCAGCAGCACGTTGACCACCGCGGACTCCGAGGAACCCGTTCCGCCGGTCTCGGTGATGATCAGCGCGTGGTCGCGTTCCGCCGCCGCCTCCAGGGCACCGCGGACCACGTCGCCCGCGAACGGGGTCGTGGTGATCCCGTAGGAGACGAAACCGATTGTCTTGGTGCTCTTGGTGCGCAGGCTGCGGGCCGTCGCGTTGGGACGGTAGCCGAGCGCCTCGGCCGCCTCCCTGACCCTGGCGCGGGCGGCCTCGGAGATCCGCACGCCCTCCCGCCCGGACAGCACGAACGACGCCGTCGTCGGCGACACGCCCGCGCTGCGGGCGACATCGGCCATGGTCACCCGTCGTCCACTCGTCATCGTCACCCCTCGTCCACTCGCGGAGGGCCGAGTGCGCCCCGACCGCGGCCTCCCGCCTGCGACAACAGTACGGTCCCGGTGCACGGGTCCGGCACCGCGCGGGTGCTCCGCGCGGTGCCGGACGGGCGGATCAGCCGGTCATGGCGCCCATGCGCCAGACGGTCATGGACTCGATCACCGCCCCGTCGCCGAACAGCCTCAGCCCGAGGGAGTCGTCGCGGTGCGGGTACGCGCGGGTCGTGATCGACTTGTGCGAGTTGGCGAACGCCTCGATCGACGACCGGTCGACGAAGACGTCGAGCGTGACCTTGCCGCCCTCCAACGCCAGCGGTCCGCTGTGGACGCCGAGGTCGGCGTCGAGGCTGGACCGGTTGCCCGAGCGCGTCCGGTCCACGCCGAACTGGCCGCTGCCGACGTCGTGGAACAGCCTGGTGCGCTCCTCCTCACCGGGGCTGCGCAGCACGTCCAGTCCGAAGCGCTGGGCCGTGCCCGGTTTCATGGTCAGCCGGATGTGCAGCATGTCTCCCTTGACCGCTGCCAGTTGGCTGTTGACGGCGTCGATGCCCGTCGGGGTCTGCACGTCCAGCAGCGGCGCCCCGGTGTGCAGGGCGGACACCTCGCGGACCGGGTTGATCCCGAGGTCGCCGTCGGGACGCGCGCCGAGCTCCACCGGCAGGCCGGCGTTGTGGGCCCACCCGGCGTCGTGGTGCGCCTGTTCGGTGCGGCGGTCCTGGGTGATGCTGAACAGCAGGGCCCTGCCGTCCGGGCCCACCGTGCCGCTGGGGCCGGTGAAGTGCTCGCCGTAGTCGAACAGCTTCGGCGTGGCGGTGTCGGGTGTCCAGCGGCGGGCGTTCGCGTCCCAGGTGCCGACCCAGTAGAAGGTGTTCTTGCTGCTGTGCGGGCTCGCGCTGGTGAAGGCCGGGTTGACCACGAACGCGTGCTTCTGCCGGCCCGAGGCGTCCTTGCCGATCGGCAGCAGCACCGGCAGCTCCCACACCTGCCCCGTCTTGGGGTGGGCGACGACGTCACCGGTCATGAGCGGACCGGCGTAGGTCCAGTCGGTGAGGTTGGTCGAGGTGTACAGCAGCGCGGTGCCGCCGACATCGCCGCCGGCGGTGGTCTGGACGCCGGACCCGACCAACTGGAACCAGGTGTCACCCTCCTGCCACACGTACGGATCGCGGAACTCCCCGAACCGGACCTTGCGCCCGGCGCCGACGTCGAGGTCGGCCTGCTGCTCGGTCACCAGGTCGGGGTCCATCCGCCACTCCACGAGGTCGGGGTCGTCCGGGTTCACCGGGCGGGCGATGCCCGTGGCCTGGTTGGGGCGCTTGGAGTCGTCGCCCGCGGTGATGAACAGCACCGGGTCGCCGTTCTGGTCGACGGTCGCGCCGCCGGACCACACCCCGTCGGGGGCGACGCTGCCCGCGGTGGGCGCCAGCGCGACCGGGAGATCCCTCCAGTGCACCAGGTCCTTGCTGACCGCGTGCCCCCAGCTGATGTTGTGCCAGTACGGGCCGTGCACATTGTGCTGGTAGAACAGGTGGTACTGGCCGTTGGCGAAGATCGGGGAGTGCGGCTCGTTCATCCAGTGGTTGGGCGCGGTGAAGTGGTACCCGGGGCGGTACTTGTCCCCGTCGTAGCGTGAGCGGTCCTGCACCATGTCGGCCGCAGGGATCGTCCCCCCGGAGAAGGTCGCCAGGGCCGCGGCGTGGTCGGCGGCGACCTCGGCGGGGGTCAGAGCCTTCCGGTGGAGCTTCACCTCGTCGATGAGCCCGCTGAACATGTTCACCGCGAAGGTGCCGTTGATGATCACCGGCTGGTTGTGCTTGCCGATCAGCAGCGGCACACCGGCCTGCTGGAGCCGGGCGCCGGTCGGGGTGGCCGTCTCGGCCACCTGTGCGCCGTTGAGGTAGAGCCGCATCCGACCCTGGGCCGGGTCGAACGTGGCGACCAGGTGCGCCCACGCGCCGGTGCGCAGGGCGGCCGACGCGGGGGTGGTCACCTCGCGCCAGGCGTCACCCGTGCCGATCCCGAACTTCCAGGTGCCGTGCCGTCCGACGCCGAGGGAGAAGCCCCGGTTCGCGGTCTGCTCCTGCTGGTTGACGATCGCGGAGACCTTGCCCTCGTCGCCCCACTCGAAGCCCTGCGGCGCGACCCACGCCTCGACGGTCAGGGCGTTCTGCTCCAACGGCATCGCCCCGGCGCTGCGGCTGACCCAGGTCGAGTAGCCGTCGAACAGCAGCGCCTTTGACAGCACGCCCTTGCCGTCGTTCGCGGGCTGCCACAGCGGGTCGCTCTTGGGCTTGTAGACGGCCTGGTTGAACACGTAGCTGATCGGGTCGGCCTGGCCGCTGACCCGTTCGACGGTCGAGGCGCCCGAGCCCTCCCGGAAGTCCCAGTGGGCGGCGGTGGTGCCGATGGGCTGGTCGAGTCCGACGCGGAGGTCGTCGAAGTTCAGGTGGCCCCAGCCGCCGGTGGACTGGTCGACCAGCTTGATCCGCAGCTGCTGCCCCAGGCGGTCGCGGACGTCCCAGGCGACCCTGCGGTACGCCTCGTCGTCGGCGCCGGTCGCCTTGTGCAGGACCGTTCCGTCGACCGTGGTCAGCGCTGCGTACAGGTTGGCCTCGTCGCGGCCACCGCCGACCAGGACACTGACCACACCGGTGCCTGTCACGGTGAACGGGTCCGAGGTAAGGGTGCCGGTCGCCGCGTCACCACCGCTCTTGAAACCCCACAGGTGATGGGTCCCCTGCTGGTTGAAGCAGCAGCCCCAAGCCCAGGTGGTGTCGGTGGTCAGCGCGGTGGTGAACGCCTGTCCTTGCGCTGTCCACCCTGTCAGGTTCCCGGTCTCGAATCCCGGGTTGGTGGCGCCGCTGCTCGCCGGCTGGTCGAGTCCGATGCGGACGTCGTCGAGGTTGATGTGGCCCCAGCCGCCGGTGGACTGGTCGACCAGCTTGATCCGTAACTGCTGGCCCAGGCGGTCGCGGACGTCCCAGGTGACCCTGCGGTACGCCTCGTCGTCGGCGCCGGTCGCTTTCCGGATCACGGTGCCGTCGGAGGTGGTCAGTGCCGCGTACAGGTTGGCCTCGTCGCGGCCTCCGCCGATCAACAGGCTGACCACACCGGTGCCCGACACGGTGAACGGGTCCGAGGTGAGGGTGCCGGTCGCCGCGTCACCACCACTCTTGAAACCCCACAGGTGATGGGTTCCCTGCTGGTTGAAGCAACAGCCCCAACCCCAGCCGGGTTCCGTGGACACGGCGTTCGAGAACGCCTGTCCCTGCGCCGTCCACCCGGTCAGGTTCCCCGACTCGAACCCCGGGTTGATCAGGGCATCGGGTTCCGCGGCGGCTGCCTGGGTCGCCAGTGGTGGACCGAGCGACGCGCACGCAAGCAGGGCGACAAGCATGAGCCTGGCGCGACGCACCAAGCCGCTAGCGGCATGACGTGCCATGGTGACGCCTCCTCGACATTGAGGTGCTAAATCGAAGCATCGTGAGCGCCGATGCTCCGCGTAGGCGTTCGAGGTAAACAAGGTGGTAACGAGGCAACTTTACTGTTTCGTTACATCTGGATGTCTCTTGTTCACCTTGATAATTCGATTTACCATAGGGCCGCGCTACCCCCTCCGCCGGATCGGGACCACCACGAGCCACGGTCGCGTCCCACTGAGCCCTCTCCCGAGGCCGCATGCCGTCGCGACCACGACCGGCACGGTGGTCCGTCGAACCAGGAGCTGCCCGATGAGTCGGCCGTACGACCGTGGTGATTCACCGATGAGGCGGGTGGGCTGTCGCTGCGGACGGCGGCGTCGGACAGCGGACGCGCCCCAGCCGCACGGCTCCGGGGGTGCGGAACACGTCCCACCCGCTCACCCCCGTGCACGCCCGGACCTCACGGCCCACCCCACCGCTTCCCCGAGAAGAAACGCAGGGCAGCCCATGACAAGACGGTTGATGACAGCCGTGCTGACCGCAGCGGCGCTCGTCGTCTCCACGAGCCCCGTCCTGGCGGCTCCGGCGACCGAGACCCACCGGCCGCAGTTCCACTTCACCCCGGAGCGGAACTGGATGAACGACCCGAACGGCCTCGTCTACCACAAGGGCGAGTACCACCTCTTCTACCAGCACAACCCCAACGGCAACTCGTGGGGCGACATGTCGTGGGGCCACGCGGTCAGCCGCGACCTCGTGCACTGGCAGGAACTTCCCGTCGCGATCGCCCATGACAACACCGAGATGGTGTTCTCCGGCAGCGCGGTCGTCGACCACGCCAACACCTCGGGCTTCGGCACCCGCGACGAGCCGGCGATGGTCGCCGTCTACACCAGCGCCCCCAAGACCGGCGGGAAGCAGGCGCAGTCCCTGGCCTACAGCACCGACCGCGGCCGGACGTGGACCAAGTACGCGGGCAACCCCGTCCTGGACATCGGTTCCGCCGAGTTCCGCGACCCCAAGGTGCAGTGGTACGCGCCCACGCAGAGCTGGCTGATGGCCGTGGCACTGTCCGCGGAGCGCAAGATCCGGTTCTACTCCTCCAAGGACCTCAAGTCGTGGGAGGCGCTCAGCGACTTCGGCCCGGCAGGGGCGGTCGGCGGCGTGTGGGAGTGCCCGGACCTGTTCCCGCTCAAGGTCGACGGCGACCCCCGCAAGACCAAGTGGGTGCTGGTGGTCAGCATCAACCCCGGCGGCATCGCGGGCGGTTCGGCCGCGCAGTACTTCGTCGGCGACTTCGACGGCACCCGCTTCACCGCCGACGACGACGGCAGCTACACCCCGCCCGCCGGCGTGGTCGTCGAGGACTTCGAGTCCGCCTACGGCCAGTGGAGCACCACCGGCGCAGCCTTCGGCGACGCACCGGCCACCGGCCTGCTCGCGGGGCAACTCCCCGTGGGCGGCATCGAGGGAACGGGCTACGCCACCAGCTTCCACGGCGGCGACAGCTCGACCGGAACCCTCACCTCGCCGCCGTTCACCGTGGACAAGCGGTACCTCAACTTCAAGGTCGGCGGCGGCAGACACCCGCACGACCCGGCAGCCGTGACCGGCGACGCCCCCGCCCCGGCGGGCCAGATCCTGGCCGACTTCGAGAGCGGCACCTACGGGACCTGGACCGCAGCCGGCGAGGCGTTCGGCACCGCACCCGCGACCGGCACGCTCCCCGGCCAACAACCGGTGTCGGGCTGGCAGGGCAGCGGCCTGGTCAACACCTTCCTCCGCGGCGACGCCACGGTCGGCACCCTGACCTCGCCGGAGTTCACCCTCTCCGCGCCGTACCTGAACTTCCTCATCGGCGGTGGCAACCACCCGGCCGACTCCGAAGCGCCCACCGCGGCACGGTTGGTCGTGGACGGCGAGGTCGTGCGCAGCGCCACCGGCAAGGACTCCGAGGCGCTCAACTGGGCGTCCTGGGACGTCCGCGACCTGGCAGGCCGGAAGGCGCGCTTCGAGGTCGTGGACGGCAACACCGGCGGCTGGGGGCACATCCTGGTCGACCACGTGGTGCTCGCCGACGCACCGGCCAAGCCGCGTTCCACCGAGACCTCGGTCAACCTCCTCGTGGACGGCAAGGTCGTGCGGACGGCCACCGGAGCGGACAGCGAAACCCTGGACTGGGCCTCCTTCGACCTGCGCGAGCACCTCGGCAAGCAGGCACGAATCTCCGTGGTGGACATGAACACCGCCGGCTGGGGACACGTGATGGTCGACCGGTTCGCGCTCGCCGACGCACCCGCGAAGTCCACTGTGGAGCGGGCGGACTGGGTCGACTACGGCAAGGACTACTACGCGCCGGTGTCGTGGGAAAACGCCCCGGACGGCAAGCGCTACACGATCGGGTGGATGAACAACTGGCAGTACGCCGGCAACATCCCGACCTCACCGTGGCGCAGCGCGCAGAGCGTCCCCAGGCAGATGGGGCTGCGCACCATCGGCGGCGAGGTCAAGCTGGTCCAGGAACCGGTCCGCGCCCTCGACCGCCTCCACCGCGGGCAGCCGTTCTTCCTGCACGGCAGCACCATCCGCGAAGGCTCGCGGTCACTGGGCAGGCACGCCGAAGGTCAGGCCCTGGACATCGAGGCGACCTTCTCCCTCCGCGACGCCGAGCGCTTCGGACTCAAGGTGCTCAGCGGGACAGGCCAGGAGACAGTCATCGGCTACGACACCACGACCGGTGAGCTGTACGTCGACCGGACCCGGTCCGGACGCACCGACTTCAGCACCGAGTTCCCCGCCGTGCAACGCGCGCCGCTGGCCGCCGTGAACGGGAAGGTGACGCTGCGCGCCCTGGTGGACTGGTCATCGGTTGAGGTCTTCGGTGGCGCGGGCCAAGCCGTGATCACCAGTCAGGTCTTCCCCGACCCCACCAGCGACGGGGTGGAGGTCTTCGCCGAGGGCGGCCAAGCCCGGACCGACCGCCTCACCATCCGGGACATGGGCACCTACCGACGCTGACCGCCCGCGGTGGTGGAGCCTGGCTCCGGCTCCACCACCGCTTCCCCGACAAGGAACACGAGATGATCATCGTTGGTGGCGAGGCCCTCGTCGACCTCGTGCCCGACCACGCCGGCGGCTACCGTCCCCTTCCCGGTGGCAGCCCCGCCAACACCGCCGTCGGTCTCGGCAGGCTCGGCACCCCGAGCGCCCTGCTGGCACGGCTGGCCGACGACCGCCTGGGCGCACTGCTGCGCGCCCACCTGGAGACCTCCAACGTCGACCTCGGCTACGTGGTGCGGTCCACCGCCCCGACGACGCTCGCTGTCGTGGACGTCGACCGGGAAGGCGCGGCCGACTACTCGTTCTACATCGACGGCTGCGCCGACGGCGGCTGGCAGGTGGCCGACCTGCCGACCGTCCTCCCGTCGCACGCGGCACTGCACGTGGGCGGCTCCTTTGCCCTGGCCGTCGAGCCGATGGCCGCGGCGTTCGAAACCCTGCTGTCCCGAGAACACCCGCACCGCGTGGTCACCTTCGACCCCAACATCCGCCCTTCCCTGGTCAACGACGACAACGCGGTGCGCGCCCGGCTGCGACGCTGGCTCGGGATGGCGGACGTGGTCAAGGTCAGCGCCGACGACCTGCGCTGGATAGCCCCGGACCGCCCCTTCGCCGACGTCGTGGCCGAGTGGCACGAGATGGGGCCGACTCTCGTCGTCGTCACCCGTGGCGCGGAGGGCGTGCACGCCTCCGGCCCGGCCGGCCGGATCGACCTGCCCGCCGTGCCCGTCGACCTCGCCGACACCGTCGGAGCGGGAGACGCCTTCATGGCCGGACTACTGGCGGCCCTCGACCGGAAAGACCTGCTGACCCGAACCGGTGTAGCGGCACTGACCGAACCCGAACTAACCGAAATCCTCGCCTACGCCCAACGCGTCGCCGCCCTCACCTGCACCCGCCCCGGAGCAGACCCACCGTGGTTCGACGAACTGCTCCCCACCAACCCCCGTCCCGCGATCTTCTGACCTCGACAGAGGCGAGGTCCGGGTCTGTCAATCGAGCGACTCTGTCCATGGTTGCGTGATCAACTGACTGTGCCGGATCCGGATGCGCGGCGGAGTTTGTAATCAGGTCCGCTGTGTGATCGTCAAGGTCGACGCCCCGCGACCAGGAGTCGACTTTGGCATCGGCCTGCGGCTTCTTCGCCGTGCACGGCCAGTCCTTCACCGAGGATGAATGCGGTACATGTCTCGCCCGATGCGTTCACTGGTCATCCGGGCCAGTACTTCGCTGTTCTCGACCTTGAAGGTCTGGCGTCCGCCGTGGTGGTGGCTCTCGCTTGGCCGAGAGAAGCAAGCCACCTGCCCTGCGTCTCCCGCCACCGTGCCTTGAGGTCCGGAAGTATCGAGGTTGGGAAGGACGCAGTGGAGCCGGCGGGCGGGTCGGACACGGCAGTCGCCTGGGCGTTGTGAGAGCCTGCTGCGGTGCGCGGACTTCTCGACGATGAGCTCCTGGACGGCCGCACGAGGTTTCCACCTGGCTGCGACCGATCCGGTCAGCGTGGGCAGTGGACAGCGGCGATCTCCCAGGCGTCCTGGCTCGAATCGAGCAGTTGTGCCAGGTCTGGGGTGGAGCCTGCCGCCCGCTGATTCCAGTCGAGCACGGACGGATCCCCGAAACCTACAACCAACTGCTGCTCACCGAGGCCGTCGACCACGTGACAGCCGATGTCGACATCACCACCCCGCCGCGTGTCGAGCAGACCAGGACCTGGGATACCCCCATGGTGGTCGCCGTCTCGGGCGAAGGCCCCGCGGACTGGCCGCGCCCGGTGCAGGTGGTCGAACTGGCCGCTGACGACCCGTGGCGTCCCGTCTACACCGCCGTCCTCGGCACGCTACCGGTCTCACCCGATCCCAAACGACTCGAAGCGGACTTCCTCCGAGCCGATCTGGCGTTCGAGGAACTGTTCCCGGTCGAGGGCGTGTCGACCACCGGATCCCTGTCCGATCTCGTGGCCCGGCTGGAGAAGCACGACCGGATCAAACCCCGCGAACTCAGCAACTTCCACCTGGCGTACGGGATGGAGCCCGATACCGGGTTCTTCGGACACAGCAAGACGTTTCCGTCCCGTTTCCCGGCGCGGCGCGCGGCAGGCCCCAACATCATCGTCGCGGTGTCCCCCGGCTCCGTCGAGGATCTGGCGTTGCTATGGAACCTGCGAGCGGCGCACGGCGACAGCAGGGTGCTGCCGATCGGCATCCCGCTGCCGGAACTCACCCTCGAGGCTCTGCGCATGCTCAGTGAGCCCGGCAGGGCCACGATGTTCGGCTTCGCGGGCGGCAAATGCCACCTGACGAGCGCATCCGTTCCCTCGTCCCGGCTTGAGGAGTTGGCAGGCGACGATCCGCGCATCGTGGTCGCGGCACATGAGGATCTGCTGACCTTCGGCCGGCACCCGGCCGCCCCGGAACCCAGGTCGGCTTCTGGACATCCGGGCGCGCACGCCTGAGTCCGCTGGGAGACTCCGACCTGGACGTTCTGCGGCCGTTGCGGTGGGCGACCAAAGGCTCGGATGTGATTATCGATGTGCGTGTGCGCGATCGCCCACTGCCCGCCGACGGCACGATGCGCGGCCCTCGGTTCGGGCGTTCCTTCCGCGGTGGCGCAGCCCAGGCGAGCCTGGGGCAGCTGCGCCGGGGTGACAGCATCGAGGTGGCATGGCCGCCGTCGTGGACTTGCCTGGCCGCTGTCGCCCGAAGCCGAGGTCTGCCGGCCAAGCCCTCCGAACCGGGGCTTGCCGCGGTGACGCTGCTCCACTCGCTGGGCTCGATCGACGAGGTGGGATGGCTACTGCACCCACCACTGATCGACCTGCTCTACCGGCTCGGGGAACGCAGCGGCATGTCGTGGTGGAAGAAGCGGTGGACCCACACCCACAAACAGCTGCGTGCTCTCGGTGTCGACAACGTCGACAACGCCGTGCTGGAGCAGGCGGCCCGGGACCTGGGCCGGGATGATCCGGCCATCGCCCCCGCTGGAGAGGGGCGCGACTTGGCGTTCGCGGAGTTCCGCACCGCGCTCGGCGGAGACGCCGAGGCGGCATCGCGCTGGGTGCAGTGGGCCGAGCGTCGACACCTGCTGGTGCGCGGCGCACCCGTGGAATGCACGGCGGGCGGCGCACGCTCCTGGCTGCCAATGGGAGCACTTCCGCCGCCCGTGGTGTGTGCGGGATGCGGCCGCGAGATCGACCAACCGTTCCCCCCGAGCGGACTGAGCTTCACCTACCGCCTCGGCGAACCGTTGCGCCGGGTGCTGGAGACCGACAGCCTCGGCCATCTCCTCGCGGTGCGCTGGTTCACCGAACTGTTCGGGAACCGAAAGCTATCGGCTCGGTCGTCGATATCCATGAGCAGGTTACGGGCTTGCTGGGTGGTCCAGGCTCCGTCGGGGTTGGTGGTGGTGCCGAGGATGTAGACGTAGCGGGTGGCGTCCTCGATCACGACGAACACGTAGACGCGCTTGAGCGTGACGGCGCAGTCGACATGGAAGAAGTCGCACGCCAACATGCTCGTGGCCTGAGCACGCAGGAACCGCCGCCAGGAGGTCTCGGTGTTCCGGAATCGGCGCGGGCGGTATCCGCAGCCGCCTGAGCACACGGCGGATGGTCGACGCGGCCACCCTGTGGCCGAGCTTGAGCGGTTGCATGACAGTCGAACCGATTCGACTCGCATCAACGGCATCGTCGCAGTGTCCGGCACAGTACAAAGCTGGGGTGATCCCGGAACGCCCATCTGCACCGTTGACAGCTTTCGCGATCATGCCTAGGCTCACGCGAACCGGTTCGATACGGTTTATCGCCGATCCCGCGCCTTCCTCCCTCTTCTGGAGGACTCCATGGACGCCTGCTGTCCAGACCGACCCAGGCACACCTCGACATCGGCGACACGGCTTGCAAGACCACGGCCCACTCCATCGTCACCCGGCGTGGCAGCGGCCCGATACCGACATCGGCGTCCGGGCGACCAACGACCGCACCGACGTCGTGCGATGGTCCACCCATCGGGCGTGCCGACCGGCGGTGCCGATTCGTCCCAACCTGATTCCGAGAAGCCGATCCGGGGCCACGGCAGGGCTTCCGGACACGGCGGGCATCCCCGCCGTGGTGCACACGAAAGGCATAGATTGGTATGAGAAGCCGATCAGGCCGCCTCACGGCGGCCGTCGCAACTACATTCGTACTCGCCATCACAGCCGGACCGGCCGTGCTTCCCGACGCACCGAGCGCCCAGGCCGCCGCATCCGGACCGTGTGACATCTACGCCTCGGGCGGCACACCGTGCGTGGCCGCGCACAGCACGACCCGGGCGCTGTACGGCGCGTACAACGGTGCGCTGTACCAAGTCAAGCGGTCCTCGGACAACACCACGCGGGACGTCGGCGTGCTCAGTGCGGGCGGTGTGGCCAATGCCGCCACCCAGGACTCGTTCTGCGCCGGCGCGACCTGCCTCATCAGCATCATCTACGACCAGAGCGGCCGGGGTAACCACCTCACGCAGGCGCCCCCAGGCCACTGGCCCGGCCCGCTTCCCGGTGGGTGGGACAACCTCGCCGTCGCGACGGCCGCCCCGGTCACCGTCGGTGGACAGAAGGCCTACGGCGTCTACATCTCGCCCGGCACCGGTTACCGCAACAACCGGACCAACGGCGTCGCGACCGGCGACCAGCCCGAGGGCATCTACGCCGTCGTCGACGGCACCCACTACAACCAGTGGTGCTGCTTCGACTACGGCAATGCGCAGACCGACGGCGAGGCCGACGAGCGCGCCATCATGGAGACCGTCTACTTCGGTGCCAACCGGCAGTGGGGTTACGGGGACGGCGCAGGTCCCTGGGTCATGGCCGATCTGGAGTGGGGCCTGTTCTCCGGCGTGAACGCGGGGTACAACCGGAACCCGCCCATCAACCACCGCTTCGTGACGGCGATCGTCAAGGGCGAGTCGAACCACTGGGCGATCCGGAGCGGGAACGCGCAGTCGGGTGGCTTGACGACCGTGTTCGACGGGCCACGCCCCGCCGGCTACCACCCGATGAAGAAGGAGGGGGCGATCCTGCTGGGCATCGGCGGCGACAACAGCGTCTCCGGCGCCGGTACGTTCTACGAAGGCGTCCTGACCTCCGGCTACCCGTCGAACGCCACCGAGGAGGCCGTACAGGCCAACATCGCGGCTGCTGGGTATGCCCCACCCGGCGACGGCAACCCACGGCAGAACGTCCAGGTCGTGGGCAGCCAGTCCAACCGGTGCATCGAAGTGCCGAACGGCTCCACCGCCAACGGGCTCCAGGTGCAGTTGGCGGACTGCCAAAGCGTCGACCGGCAGCGCTGGACCTACACGTCCGACCGAAGGCTCCAGATCTACGGCAGCAAGTGCCTCGACGCCAACGGTCAGGGCACCAGCAATGGCACCCAGGTGATCATCTGGGACTGCAACGGCCAGGCAAACCAGCAGTGGAACGTCAACTCGAACGGCACCATCACCGGTGTGCAGTCCGGCCTGTGCCTGGACGCCGACGGCGCCGGGACGGCCGCCGGCACGAAGATCATCCTTTGGTCGTGCCACGGCGGCGTGAACCAACGATGGGGCCTGCGCGGTTGACCGGATCCCGTCGCCGGGCTTCGTTCCCCTCCCGACCGGCCGGCGATGTCACCACGGGCCTGGCGCCCGACAGCGGCGGCACCGCTGTCGGGCCCGGTCGTGCTCGGACAGGCCGCGACCGTCGGAACTGCCGGGTCGCGGTGGCCCCGACGCCGGGTGCCAGGTCGCCTACCTACCGGGCCTTGTCATGCGCCCGATCGCCGACCTGTACCCAGGCCGCGTGAAGACCGGCGAGCGGGCTGCGTTGGTGATCGCCGACGCGGCCCCGCTCGCCGCCGCCGCCTGGAGATCGGCGACGCCCTCTCCGTCAGCCGGGTGTTTCTCCGGTGCCGTGCACCGGACCCGCTACCATCTCGTCATCTGCGCTGCGGCCGTCCACCGCCGCGATCACTCGATCGAGCGGTCGGGACGGAACAGGGCGACTCTCTCGGGGAACCGGATCTCCACCGCGTTGCCGCGGTCCTCGTCTCGTGGACCGGCCGGCACCGCCACGTCACTCTCGCTTCCCTCGCCCTGGCCATCTGCACGAAGCTCCGCCGCACCCCAAAAGCCCCTGTGCAGGCCTGACCCTGGTGTGCCCGCGTCCGCAAGCCACGCCCGGACGGCCACTTCGGCGCGTTCCACCCTGGCATGGCATCGCCAGCTTGTCCCGGTTTCGTCGAGCCCGGCGACCAGCACCTCACTGCGATGGGTGCGCATGGCTGGTGAGCACGGTGCGCTCAAAAAACGCGGCGTTTGATCCGCCACACGACGAGTGCGAGCAGGGCTGCCGCGAGGCCGACGAAGATGGCCGCCTCGATGAGTTGGAACATCCAGAAGCGATCGGCCGGGTGGTACAGGACCCATTGCTGGATACCGCGCTCGTGCATGTACGCACTGAAATCCACTCCGGCGGCCCGTGCCGCGACATCCATCTCCACGGCCTCGTAGACCGAGAGGTGACGGCCCGACGGATCCGCGTAGCCCGACGCAATGATCCAGTCGGCGCGGTCACCTGTCGATATCCGGGAACCTCCGGCGTCGAGAGTCGCATCGTCGGCGGCCACGCGTTCCATGATGCTCCGCGGCGCCTGGACGTTCGGGCGCAACCAACCCGCCACGACGACGCGGACGGCGAGGTAGGCGCCGAGCGCGACCGCGAGCGCGGGCAGGCTGCGCCGCAGCACCGCGCCCGCCGCCGTGGCGGCGGCGAACGCGAACAGCGCGTACCCCGCCGGAACGAGCCCTTCCAGGTCGAACGCGTCGGTCGTGAACCGGCTGTTGAGCACGTCCAACGGCTGCCGGTACCAGGTGATCGACGCCGTGAGCGCGACGGCGAGCGTCGCGGTCAGCGCGCCCAGGGCACCGAGTTTGACCGCCAGCCAGCGCATCCTCGGCACCGCCTGGGTCCAGGCGAACTGCCAGGTGCCGGCTTCCAGTTCGCGGGCCACCAACGGCGCGCCGAGAAACGCGCCGATCAGGAACGGCACCAGGTTGAGCAGGGACAGCATCTTGGACGCGTACCCGTGCTCCTCGTTCAACCGCCTGATAGCGGTCGAGCACGCGTCGGAACCGTCGGTCAGCCCGCCCGCGCAGGCCGCGGCACCGTCGGGGAACAGGGAGCGCATCGACGACCCGGCCACGAGCAGGAAGAGGCCGATCGCCGCCACCAGCAGGCTCAGCGTGAACACTTCGGCGCGATGTTGCCGCCAGGCCAGCCACGTCATGCCGGCACCTCCGAGAAGGCCGGTGCCTCGACGTCGTGCCGGGTCGGGCGACGCAGGTAGGCCAGCACCAGGTCTTCCAGCCCGATCGGGTTGGCCTGCCAGCCGGGCGCGGTCGGCCCGCCGCCATCGCGCACCAGCAGCGTGGTGTGCCGGTCGCTGTGGGAGGCCTCGACGACCGTGCCCGCCTTGTCGAGATCGGCGGTCGTGCGCGGACCGACGAGCAGCCGGTGCTCGGCCAACAGCGTCTCGATGTCCCCGGCGAGCGTGACCCGGCTGTGGTTGAGCACGATCAGGTGGTCGCAGACGCGCTCCAACTCGGGCACGACGTGGGACGAGAACAGGACGGTCATGCCGTCGGCGGCGACCGCGCCCATCAGGGCCTGGAGGAATTCGAGTCGGGCGACGGGGTCGAGGCTGGCCATCGGCTCGTCCAGGACGAGCAGGTCCGGCCGCTTGGCCAACGCCAATGCCAGTGCCACCTGGGCTTGTTGGCCGCCGGAGAGGGCACCGGCCTTGCGGTCCAGCGGGATGTCCAGTTGCGCCAGCCGCCGTTCGGCGAGGCCCTGGTCGAAGCGCAGGTTGCAGGAGCGGCCCATGTGGAGCAGGTCCGCGACGGTGAAGTGCTTGTAGAGCGGGTGCTCCTGGGCGAGGAACCCGATGCGGGACAGCACCTGCGGGGTATTGGCGGCCGGGGACTGGCCAAGCACCTCCACGGTGCCGGACGTCGGCGCGAGCAACCCCACCACCAGGCGCAGCAGCGTGCTCTTGCCCGCACCGTTGGGGCCGACCAGAGCGATCACCCGGCCGGTCGGCACGGACAGGGTGCAGTCGCGCAGCGCCCACGTCCGACGGTAGCGCTTGCCCAAACCGTCGGTTCGGAGCGCGTACTCGGTTGTTGTCATGCGATGTTCTCATTCTTCGCTCGGTTGACGACAGCAGTGAAGAGCGCGTTGACCGCCTGCTCGTCCAGCCCGGCGGCGTGGGCCCGGTTCAACCAGGTCTCCAGACCGCGCCGCAACGAGGTGTACGTCGCGGCGGACATCCCCGCCGTCGGCGCCTCGTTGACGAACGTGCCCTGCCCGGGGCGACCGGTGACGAGATCCTCCTGCTCCAACTGCCGGTACGCCTTGGCGACCGTGTTCGGGTTGATCGCCAAGGTCTCGGCCACCTCGCGGATCAAGGGCAGCCGGTCACCTTGCCGCAGGAAGCCCAGCAGCACGGCTTGACGCACCTGCTGGACGAGTTGGAGATAGGGCGGCACACCCGAGCGGTTGTCGATCCGGAAGACGAACATGAACCCCTCCCACTGCTTTACTAGTGACATAGTAAAACAGTAAAAATCGCCTGTCGGCAAGCAGACGCGTCGAGTGCGGCAGGGGATCCGAGCCCACCGTCGGGCGTGGAGGGGCAGCGGCACGCGTCGGCTGCCTGCACGACAACCCGCTCGACCCTGTGCCGCTCGAAAGCCATCGCCGCTGGTAGAGCAGCGGCACCAATGAGTTGAGAGCGTGTCCGGGTGATCGTGTCCCTGCTGTACAGGGTGATCCGGGAGCTGCTGTCCGTCCCGTCGGTGCTGCTGCGCAGCGAGCCGGCGAAGGACGCCGAACTACTCGTGCTGCGGCACGAGAACGCAATCCTTCGGCGGCAACTGACAAGCCCGCTCCGCTACGAGCCTGCGGACCGGCCAGCGCGGCGGTCAGCAGCGCCGCGATAGTGGTGCCCTGGTGGACGGTGAACGGCCACTTGACCCCGTCGGCCAGCGCCTGCGCGACATCCGTCCGACCCACCGGCGCGAAGGTGTCGGCCAGCTCGGCCAGCCCACCGACGAGGTCGCGACCGCGGCGGGACCGTTGTTGACCGAGGGCCACATCGTCCGGTCTCAGTAACCTGGATCAGCTGGCGCCCTTCACCGCGTTGGCCACCGTTTCACACGGGTGGGTGTCGTTGGGACCGATCCAGCTGTTGACCACCAGCGACACCTCCACGTTGCCCGCGAACTTGCCGTGGCACGTGCGGACCGCCCGGCCGTCCTCGTCGTGGACCCGACCGCCGTGGGCGTAGCCGCCGGCGGGCAGGTAGTCGTACGGGCGCCAGCCCAGGCCCAGGGTGTCCATCCACTGGCGCACAGTCGGCGAGACGATGGTGCCGTAGCGCAGGTACACCTGCCAGCGGACCAGCTCGACGGCCGACATCCGCAGGCCCCGGTGGCTCGCGCACGCCTCGAAGTCCAAGCCCGACATCTCGAACAGCGACCCGCCGATGGCGGTGTTCAGCCGGTTGTAGGCCCGCCCCTCGGTGTCGGGGTTCTCCGCCAGGCACGTCGTCCACGGGATGCCGGCGGGGGCGAGCAGCTGCTCGTTGACGTAGTGCAGCGTCCACGGCGGCGAGGTCGACCCGATCCAGTCCGGCAGGCCCCGGTCGGGGTCGGTCAGCCGCCACAGCCGCGAGATGACCACCCGTGCGACGTCGTAGTTCAGGTTCTCGTAGGCGTAGCCCTCCTTGGCCTCGTTCGGCGTGACCGGCTTGGTCATCGTGTACTTGATGCCCGCGTACAGCCCGGTCATCTTCTTGCGCTCCACGCCGGACGAGTTCTGCCAGAGCTGGCCGAGCCCGGACTGGTGCCCCAGGATGTGCTTGATCTTCACGTTCTGCCACGACGGGTCGGCGCCCTCGCGCATGTCCGGCGGCAGGTACGGCCAGATCTTGGCCTCCGGCGTGAGCCCCGCCGCCTCGGTGAGCTTGAGCAGCGCCGCCGCGACGATGTTCTTGGTCGAGCTCGCGATCTCGATGCGGGTGAACGGCGTGAACGCGACGCCCGTGTCGACCCGTGCCTTGCCGGCCGCCCCCGTCTGCACCAGCTTGCCGTTCTCGGTGATCGCGAAGCCGTACCCGACGGTGGCCCCGCTCCCCAGCGCGGCCTGCAGGGACTGCGCCACCTTGGCGGTGTCGACGTCCACCAGCGGCGTGGCGATGTCGGCCCCCGCCGTGCCCGTCCCCCCGAGGGTGATCGCCGCGACCGCAGCCGCGATCATGCTCGCCTTCCTCATCTCTTCCTCCCCTGGAAGTCCGCCCCGGCCCGGTGCGCCGGCGCTGGGACAACCTTCGACCCGCGCCCACCCCCAGGGCATGAGGGACGACCCCTCACATCCCGGCGCGCGAATCGTGGGGGGTCCCACCGCACCCCCCACGATTCGGTGAAAGCGCCCAGCCGGTCCCGGCCGCTACGATTTTCGGATGCGACCGCTGGCACCGGGTGTCCACCAACTGCTGGGCCGCCCACCCCACATGATCAACGCCTACCTGGTCGAGGACGTACTGGTCGACGCCGGCACACGCGCCGCCCGCCGCCGGATCTCGCGCCGGCTGCGCGGCCGGGAGATCAGCGCGCACGTCGTCACGCACGCCCACCCCGACCACTTCGGTTCCAGCCACGCCCTGTGCGACGAGTTCGACCTGCCGCTGTGGGCCGGGCAGCGCGACATCGAGGCGATCGAGACCGCGACCCCGGTCACCGCGCCCGGCCGGCTGCCGAAACTGCTGTCACACATGAAGATGCCCGACCCGCACCCGGTCACGCGGGGACTGCGGGAAGGTGACGAGGTCGCCGGGTTCACCGTGCTGGACGTCCCCGGCCACTCCCCCGGTCACATCGCCCTCTGGCGCGACCACGACGGCGTCCTGATCTGCGGGGACGTGTTCTTCCGGCTGGCGCGGGTCTCCGGACCGCCGGACTTCCTCACCTGGGACCGCGAGCGCAACCGCGAGTCGATGCGCCGGCTGGCCGAGCTGCGGCCCCGGCTCGTCCTGTTCGGGCACGGCAGACCGCTGCGCGCCCCCGACCGGCTGCGCCGACTGGTCGGATGAGCCGCGCGGACCACACCCTCGAACGGGACCGGGAGCTGGGGCGGATCGCCGCCGCGCTGGACAGCGCCACCCGGGGCGAGGGCCGGATCGTCGTCATCGAGGGCACGGCGGGCATCGGCAAGACCCAGCTGGTGCGCGACTGCCGGGAGATGGCCAAGCAACGGGGTTTCGGCCGCCTGCAGGCCATCGGCGACGCGCTGGAGAGCGCGATGCCCTGGGGCGTCGTCCGCCAGATGGTCGAACGGTCGGTCTCCCGCTACCGCGGCGAGGTGCGCGACGCGATCCTGGCCGGGCCGCCCGGTGCGGCACTGGCCGCGCTCGACGGCGCCGCCGCGGACCCGAGCGAAGCCGAACTGGCCCGCACGCTGCACGCGTTGTGGTGGGTGGCGGTCGACCTGTCCGCCACCCGGCCGCTGCTGATCACGGTGGACGACGCGCACTGGGCCGACCTGCCCTCGCTGCAGTTCCTGGTCTACCTGTCCCGACGGATCTCGGACCTGCCGATCGCGCTGGTCGTGGCCACCCGGCCCCCGGAGAACTCCGGGCCGCTGGCCCAGTTGAGCGACTCGCGGCACGCCGAGCGCATGCTGCCCCGCCCGCTGACCCGCGAGGCGCTGACCGCGCTGGCGGCGGCACGCGGCGGGCCGCCGGACCCCGACGTGGTCACCGCGCTGCACGACGCCACCGGCGGCAACCCGTTCCTCGTGACGGTCCTGCTCGACGAGCTGGACACCCTCGGGCTGCCGCTGGACCAAGCCGCGACGGCGGAGAAGATCGGTGGGCTGGGTCCGAGCACGGTGGTCCGGGCCACGCTGGGCCGGCTGCCCGCCGACGCGGTCCGGCTGGCCAGGGCCGCCGCCGTGCTGGGCCCCGGCGGCAACCCGTGGCTGACCGGAACGGTGGCCGAGGTGGACGTCGCGGACCTGCCGGCGGCGGCCGAGGCGCTGGTCGCCGCGCACGTCATCGCCGACGACGCCGACCACCTCACGTTCCTGCACCCGGTGGTGCGCGAGGCAGTCCTGGCCGACCTCGGGCCGATGTCGCGCGCCGCGCTGCACGCCCGCGCCGCCGCAGAACTCAGCGCGGCCCGTGCGCCGGCGGACCGCGTCGCCGCGCACCTGATGCACGCGCCCCGGGGCACCCTGCCAGACGCCGTGGACGTGTTGCGCCAGGCGGCGGTGGCGCTGCTGGCCGCCGGGGACGGCGCCACGGCCGCCGCCTACCTGGAGCGCGCGGTCGGTGAACGCCCGGACGACGCGGCGGTGCGCGCCGAGTGGGGTCGTGCGCTGCTGCGCACCGGCAACGCGCGCGAGGCCCGGGTTCAGCTGCGGGAGGCCGCGGCCGGGATGCCCGACGCCGAACTGGTCGCGGCCGCCGCGTCGGCCACCGCGGTCGTGGACGGCCCGCAGGCCGCGATCGACGAGCTGACCCGGGCGATCGCTGCCCGGCCGGCCGGCGCACGGGAAGCCGGCCGGATGCACCTGGAGGCACGGCTGGCCGTGATCAGGTCGTTCCTGCCCGAACAGCGGCAAGCGGCGTCCGCGCACCTGCGCGGTTATGCCAACCTACCCGGAATCACCCCGGACGAGCGCACCCTGCTCGGACTGCTGGCCCAGACCGGCCGCTACGAGGTGTGGCCCGCCGAGGAGGTCGCGGCCACGGCCCGGCGGGCGCTGGCGGGCGGCGCCTACTTCGAGGACTGCGCCGGCAGCACCGACGCGATGGTGGCCTGGGTGGTGGCCCTGGTGGCATTGATCTCCGCCGACGGCTTCGACGACGCCCGGCGCGAGATCGACCGGGCCAAGCAGCGGGTGCACCGGCGCGGCTCGCCCGTCGAGTTCGCGATGGTGTGCAGCCCGGCGATCTTCCTGAACTGGCAGTTGGGCAACCTCGCCTTCGTGGAGGCGGAGACGGAGGGCGTGCTGGCTGCGGTCTCCCAGGAGGACCCCGTGCCGCACGTGATCGCCCTGCGCGCCACCGCGACCCACTTCGGCGCCTACAGCGCGCTCGAACGCGGTGACGTCGACGGAGCTGCGGCCCTGCTCGAGCGGTTCGACGCCGAGCACTTCGACGTGCCCCGGGTGATCCCCACGATCTGGCTGCACGAGCCGCGCGCCGGGGTCGCGCTGGCCCGGGGCAACCCGGAACTGGCGCGCGCCGAGGCGTTCGGGCAACGCGACCTGCTGGACGCGGTCGGGGTGGACCCGCCGACGATCTCCTGGCGGGCTCCGGCGGTGCGGGCGCTGCTGCTGCTCGGCGAGCAGCACGAGGCACGCGCCCTGGCCGGCGAACTCGTCGCCGTGGCGCGGAAGTGGAACACGCCGACCGAGGTCGGTGCCGCGCTGCGGGTCCTCGCGCACGCCGACCCCGACGACCGGCTCGACCTGCTCGCCGAGTCCGTGGCGATCCTGGAGTCCTCCCCCGCCCGGCTGCACCTGGCTCGCGCACTGGTCGACCTCGGCGAGGCGCTGCGCGTGGCCGGACGCCGCAGCGAGGCCCGCGAACCACTGCACCACGGTATCGACCTGGCCACCGACTGCGGCTCGATCGCATTGCGCACCCGCGCGGTGGCCGCCCTGGAGGCCTTGGGCGACCGCCCGCGCAAACTGATGTTCGCCGGCGTGCAGGCCCTGACGGCGAGCGAACGCCGCGTCGCGGACCTCGCGGTGACCGGCCGCGCGAACCGCGAGATCGCCCAGGAACTGTTCGTAACACCGAAAACGGTGGAAAACCACCTGGGCCGCATCTACACCAAACTGGGCATCAGCGGCCGCCGCGAACTCGCCCGCGCCCTCTCGTAGGTGACTCCGGCGTGCGGTATCGCTTCGCCACCGCTGTCTACAGTGGACGTTATTCGGAATCGGGTGGTGTCAGTTGAACGGGAGGATCTCCACGTCCTCCGAGAGCCGGCGGTATCCGGTGAAACCGGTGCCGTGCCCGGCCATGTCCAGACGGAGGTCGCCGAAGGTCTGGTAGGCGCCGAAGTTGGTCTTGGGCTGGCCCAGGTTGCCCGCCACCCACGCCGGGTCGGCCGAGCCGTTCTGGTTGATGGCGTTGACGACTTCGTCGAGCGCACCGGGCCGCGGCGAGGTCCAGTTGCCGAAGTTGTACCCCGCAGAACCTGGACCACCGGTCCACAGGGACTTCTCGTTGAACTGCAACTGCTCAGGCGTCGCGGGGCTGGAGCAACTGCGGACGATGTGCGGCCGGCGCAGCAGGCGCCCGATGCACGGTCGTAGTCGATGCCGGACAGTCCGTCGAAGGGTGTCCCGATCGCGGTGGTGCCGGACGACCGTGAAGAGCGGATCTTGCGCGAACGAGAGACCTCCGAAGAATCCTGCGTGAAGGCCAGGCGGAGAGGCTGCCGACCCGCCCACGCCGCCGGCGGAGTCGCCCGCGGGAGCCGACACTTCCGCGCGCCGCCGACGGCGTCCGCCGCACATCATTCACGGCCATTTCCACGCCTGCCACGCCGGCAGCACGATCATGTAGGCAACCAGATACGATGGGTTCACTATGCGTGGGTTCGCAGCCTCGACGCACCACTACCCCGCCCTCGGATGAGCGGGCATCATCTGCGCCGCGCCGTTCACCGCATCCCGTGGGATCGGACGCCAGACCGAACGCTGGTTCGTCCGAAGAGGAACTCCGACCATGATCGAGGGTTACTGGTTTGTTTCCCACATCCTACGCCGGATGCTGCCCGCGCTGGTTTTCATGACCGTCGCCGGCCTGGCTTGGCTCGTGCCGCTAAAGACCGAGGGTACCCATTGGTGGACGTTGCTCGGCGTCGCGCTCGGGGTGACGATCGCCGCGTGGGTGACCGTGAGGATCTTCCTCCGGGCGGTCGTGGTCGGGCCGGCGTTGTTCGGGTTCTTCATCGTCCTGGGGTTGATCGTGATCACGCCCGAGACGGCGGAGCAGTGGATCGGCGCACCGCCCGTTGCCTCCGACCTGCTACCGTCCGTGCCGATCGCGCTACTGCGCAACGCCGCCCTCTTCGCCGCGTTCGGCAGCATGTACGTCACCATCACCTCGATGAGCGACACCGACCACCGGCAGCGGTTCTTCGCACCGGTCATCGGCGGGATCGAGTGGACGCCGGCGTTCCGCGCGGTCTGCCTGGCGGTGCGGCACGAGAGCCGGCTCCGTGATGTGCGAGGCGCGCGATGAGCCGCGACGGCCGAATCACCAACCTGAGCGACCGGCGACGAGGTCCGGTCGCGCCTTCCGCAGTAGAGCGATCACAAAGGACCCGTGCGATGTCCGCTGAGCCGGCGAACACTGTTGCTCGCCCCACCAATCGCAGTACCTCGGCCACGATCCCACCGATCATCCTGCGCTACCTCACCGCGCTGTCCGACGAGCTCGGCGCCGACCTGCGGCCCACGCTCGCCCGCGTCGGCCTGGACGAGACGATGCTCCAGTCCGTCGAGCTGCGGGTGTCCTACCGCCAGGGCAGCGAGGTCATCCGCCGCGCCGTGCAGCTGACCGGGGACGAACACCTGGGCCTGCGGGTGGGAGCCAGGCAGCACCCGACCGCGTGGGGCCTGATGGGGTTCGCCCTCATGGCCGCCGACACCCTGAGGGACGCCGTCGAGACAGGTGTGCGGTTCCAGAACCTCTCCGGGGCGATGGTGGTGTGGTCGGCCGGGCAGGGCGACGCCGGCTTCACGCTGTGGGCCGACCTGCCCGATCCGGCCCTGGACCCCGCCGTCGGCACCTTCCTGGTCGACGAGGCGTTCGCGAACGTTGTCACGGTCACCCGCCTGGTGCTCGGCCCGGAGTTCCGGCCACGGCTGGTGGAGTTCACCTTCCCCGCTCCGCGCGACCCCGGCCCGTTCGAAGACCTGTTCGGGTGTCCAGTCCGTTTCTCGGCTCCGCGCAACGCTTTCGTGTTCCCAGCCGCGTGGGCGCGCACCGCGATGCCGGGCCGCGACCCGGTCACCTACGCCTCGACGCTGGAGGTCCTGGACGCGCAGGCCGCGTCCCGCCGCCCTCGTCAGGATCTGCTGGAGGTACTGGAGATCTCGATCGCGCAGAGCCTGCCGACCGTCCCCACCTTCGCCGAGCAAGCCCGCAGGCACGCGACCGGAGAACGCACGTTGCGCCGGCGCCTCGCCGAGTGCGGAACGACCTATGAGGCGCTCGTCGACGGCGTGCGGCGCGAACAGGTCGAACAGCTGATCCGCCAACCGGAGCTGACGCTGACCGACATCACCCGCCGGGTCGGCTTCTCCGACGTCCGCGCGCTCCGGCGTGCGATACGCCGATGGCACGGTGTGACGCCGCTGCAGCTGCGCGAAGCGGTGCTCGACCCGGAGGGACCCGTCTGAGGATCACCGCGTGCGGATCCACACCGTCTTCTCCCTGGTCCACTGGTCGAACGCGGTCGTGGACTTCTCCGCGCCACCGAACCCCGACTGCTTCCAGCCGCCGAAGGGCGTGGTGATGTCGCCCTCGCTGTAGGAGTTGACGGAGACGACGCCTGCCTGGACACCGCGCGCCAACCGCCAGGCGACGTCGAGGTCCCTGGTCCACACCGAGGCGGCCAGCCCGTACTCGGTGGCATTGGCCATGCGGATCGCCTCTTCCTCCGTGGCGAAGGTCTGGACGCTGACGACCGGCCCGAACAGCTCGCTGGTGAGCAGCCGCGCCTCCACCGGAACATCGGTGACGACGGTCGGCGGGTAGTAGGCGCCGCCGGGGTGCAGGTCTTCGGGTAGGTCAGCGGCGTGGACGCGCGCACCGGTCGCACGTGCCTCCTCCACTGCCGTCGCGACGCGACTCCTGGCGTCGTGGCTGATCAGCGGCCCGATCCGGGTCTCGGGCTCGGCGGGGTCGCCGATGACCAGGGCACGGGCAGCGGCGACGAACCGGACCAGGAGTTCGTCGGCGATCTCCTGGTGGACCAGGACGCGCGAACCAGCCGTGCAGTTCTGTCCCGCCGTGAGGAACGCGGCGTCGACCATGTCGTCGATGAGGTCGTCACCGAAGTCGAGCGCGTCCGCCATCAGCACCTGCGGGCTCTTGCCGCCCATCTCCAGGGACACGCGCTTGAAGTTCGTGCGCGCGGCCTCGGCGAGGACGACGCGGCCGGTCGCGGTCGAGCCGGTGAACGACAGCGCTCCCACCACCGGATCACGCGCGAGTGCCGCGCCCGCCACCTCGCCGTGGCCCGGCAACACGGTCAGCACACCGGTGGGCAACCCCGCTTCCTCGGCCAGGCACGCCAGGTGCAGCGCCGAACGCGGCGTCGCCTCGGCGGGCTTGGCCAGCAGGCAGTTGCCTGCGGCGAGCGCGGGACCGACCTTCCACGCGGTCATGGCGAGGGGGTAGTTCCACGGCAGGATGGCGGCGACCACCCCGACGGGCTCACGGGTGATCACCCCGAGGTGCCCGGGGCCGGTGGGTGCGACGCGGCCGAAAACCTTGTCCGCCGCCTCGGCGAACCAGCGCATCGACTCGATCGCGCCGGGCACGTCGCCGGTGCGGCACTCCGTGATCGGCTTGCCGGCGTCCTCGCTGTCCAGTCGCGCCAGGATCTCGGCGTCGCGCTCCATCAGGTCGGCGAGACGCAACAGGACCGCCGCCCGTTCGCGCGGCGGCGCCTGGGACCAGATCCCGCTCTCGTGCACCAGCCGGGCCCGCCCGGCTGCCCGCGCGACCTCGGCCGCGCTGGTGGCGGGCAGCGTGGTGATCAGCTCGCCGGTGGCGGGGTTGCGGACTTCCAGCGTCGTCACGACACGACCTCTTCGTGCCGGGCGGCGGCCACCGACGGCGGCCTGCCCTCGGTGGGCCAGTTCATCGCCTTGGCGACCTTCGTGACGTACCTCAGGTACGCGCCGCTGTCGACGTAACCGGTGTGGCGGGGTGAGGCGACGAATTTCAGACCCGCGGTGAGATCGGGGCGGTCGTCGCGGATCATGCGGGTGAACCGCTCGGCCTGGGGCAGTCCACGCCGACTGTCCTCGATGAACCCGGCGATCAGCTGCGCCTGGGTGTCGAAGAGCCGGTAGGCTCCGGAATTGGTTTCCACGAAACCGACGCCGAACAGGCCCTCGTACTCGCGGGAGAACACCGACAGGTACAGCTCGGGGTGCTGCTCGTCGCCGAAGTACTCCTGCGCCACCGGCGCTTTGTGCAGGTAACCGGTCGCCAGGAGGATCAGGTCGAAGTCGTCCGAGGTGCCGTCGGCGAAGTGCACGGTCCTGCCCTCGACGCGGGTGATGCCGGGTTTGGCCGTGATGTCCCCGTGCCGCAGGTGGTGGATCAGCATGGAGTTGATGGCGGGGTGCGTCTCGAACAGCTTGTGGTCCGGCTTGGGCAGGCCCAGACGGGTGGGATCGCCGTCGAGGATCCTCAGCAGCGCGCCGAAGAGCTTCTGCTCGAGCCACATCGGCATTCTCGGCCCGGCGCCGGCCAGTGTGTCCGCGGGACGTCCGAACACGTGCTTGGGGATGAACCAGTAGCCGCGGCGCATGCTGATCACCGCGTGGTCGGCCGCCCGCGCCGCGTCGCAGGCGATGTCGCACCCGGAGTTGCCGGCGCCCACGACGAGCACCCGCTTGCCGCGCAGCGCTTCTTCGCCGCGGTAGCCGACCACATGCCGGATCTCGCCGGTGAAGCGCCCTGGCAGCTCGGGGATGTTGGGATGCCACTGCGCACCGGTGCACACCACCACCTGCCCGTGAACGCTCTCCCGCCCGTCGCCCCTGGTGACCGTCCACGAGCCGTCGGCATTCCTGGCGACGGCGCGCACCCCGGTACCGAACTCGATGCGGCCGGTCAGTCCGTACGCGTCGGCGAACGACCTCAGGTAGGACAGGACCTGCCGGTGCGACGGGTAGTCCGGGAAGTGGTCGGGCATCGGCCACCCGCCGAAGCCCGATCGGGTCCTGCTGGAGATGAAGTGGGCGGACTCGTACATCGGGCTTCCGGGATTGTCGATGTCCCAGATGCCGCCGGGCGCGGTGTGCCGTTCGACGTGCGTGTACGGGAGGTCCCGTTCCGCCAGTGCCCGCGCGACCGCGAGCCCGGCCGGGCCGGCTCCGATCACGCACGTGTCGTACCGGGTGTCGTCCACGAACCCGCCTTTCTGATCGACGGTTCAGCGGTCTGAGAAGACCGTATTCATTCGGCGTTCACCAGGAACTGGCCTCGCCGGTCAGGGAGGGGACCTCAGCGGCCGCTCGACCGGCTCACCCACCAGGCGATCGGAAAGGCGGCTACGGCCGTGCGGCGGTGGGCACCGGTCCGTCCTGTCGCCCGCGATCGGCTCGCCCGCGATCGGCGGCCGTGGTCATCCGGAGCAGGGGTAGCGACGCGACCACCATGCCGATCGCGAACGCCACGCCCAGCACCTGCGCCCCCGCGTTGTCCAGGAGCAGCCCCACGGCGAGCGGGCCGGCGCCGGTGCCCAGCGCCGAGGCGCCGCTGAGCGAGGCGACCCAGCGCCCGGACGGGTCGAGCACCGCCGCCGCGGCCACCATCTGGACCAGGACGGCCAGCTGGCAGGCCTGCCAGACCACCGCCGCCGCGGTGAACAGCACCGGCTCGTCGCTGATCACGACCACCGCCATCGCGACGGCCTCCACGACGACGAAGACCACCATCGACGTCAGCCGGCCGAACCGGCGGGCGGCGGGTGCTCCCGCCACCGCGCCGGCGAGCGCCACGACGCTGGACACCGCCAGGACCACCGAGACGGTCGACGTCTCCATGCCGGTGTGCTCACGGCCGAGGACGGAGGCGTAGGCCCAGGTGCCCTGGGTAACGGCCCAGAGCACCGCCGTGCCGATCAGCAGCACGGCCGAGGGACGGCCCGGCCGAGCCTCGGCCGGGGCGCCCGTGGCCGAGGTGGGGCGTTCCGGCAGCCTGCTCACCAGGAACCAGGCGGGCAGGCAGCACGCCGCGAGCACGAGGAACCCGGCTCCCTCCCACTGCTCGTTCGCGACCGGCACCGCCATGATCATCAATGCGGCGACGGCCACCGTGCCGGCGACGGCGACCGCGGAGGCCCGGTCGGAGTCCTCGACCGCTGCCAGCGCCGCCGTGGCCGCCGCGTAGACGACCCCGAGACCTCCGCCCAGCAGCAGGTTGGTCAGCAGCAACGTGACCGGGTCGTCGGCCGCGGCCACCCAGACCGACCCGAACGCGGTCAGCGCCAGGCCGAGGCGCGCCATCCCTACCCGTCCCGGCCTGGCCGCGCGGGCGGCGAGCAGGAGCGTCACTACGGCGGTCGCCGTCAGCTGCGCCGCACCGACCAGTCCCGCCCCCGCGCCGGACAACCCGTCGCGGGCCGCGAAGTCGTCGATGAACACGGGCATCACGTTCGTGCCCGCGCTGCCCATCGCGACCCCGGCGACCAGCGCCACCGCGACGCCGAGGGACAACACCGCACCGCTCGGCTTCCCCACCGCTCAGCCCGCCCAGACGTCTTCGACGTACCGGTCGGACTCCTGCAACCCGGCAAGCCACGCGGCCGCTTGGTCGTCGTCGCCGCCGGTGTGCTTGCGGTACAGGTCCTGGAACGCCTCGCGCACCGCCGGCGCCATCCGCCGCCCGTCACCGCAGACGTAGACCCGGCCGCCGCGCTGCAGGAGCTCCCAGACCTCGTCGCCTTCCGCGGCGATGCGGTCCTGGACGTAGGTCACGCCGTTCTCCGGAGCCTGCGAGAACGCGGGGCGCATGCTCACCGCTCCCGCGTCCTGCGCCGCCTCCATCTCGGCGCGGTGCAGGTAGTCGACATCGGGGTGGTCGCACCCGAAGTAGGACAGCAGCGGCCCGCGATCGCCGGTGTGCATGCGGTCGAGCACCACGCCGCGGAAGGGCGCGACGCCCGTGCCGGCGCTGACCATGATCACCGGGATCTCCGGGTCGAGCGGCAAGCGGAAGGCGTCGCCGGCGGCGAGCACCCTGGCCTGGATCACGTCGCCCGCGTCGACGGTCTGCAGGTAGTGCGACGCGATGCCGTGGAAGGTGCCGTCACCGCCGCGGTGGGGCGCCGACAGCAGCGACACCATCAGGTCCACCTCATCCGGTGACGCCTGCGCCGAGGACGAGATCGAGTAGTGACGGGCCCGCATCACCGGCAGCATCTCGAGGTAGCGCTCGAAGGGCAGCTCACAGGCGCGGTACCGCTCCAGCAGGTCCAGGACGCTGCGGTGGTGGAGGTCGCCCGCGGCGGCCAGCTCGTCGAGCGGCTTGCGCTCCGGCGGGCACGCGGTGTGCTCGGCCAGCACGGCCACCTGCTCGCGGGTGGCGGGGTCCTGCAGCTCGACGAGGTCGGTCAGCAGGCGGCGCAGGGTCAGCGGCCGGTCGACCGGCAGGCTGTTGCGGCCACGGCGCCGGGACTTGACCCGCACGGTGCGGTCGAGGTCGAGGCCGAACCGGTCCGCGACCCGTCGCACCAAGCCCTCGGGGTTGTGCGGGAGCACCGCGAAGTGGTCGCCGGTGCGGTAGGTGACGCCCTCGGGCAACCGCACGCGCAGGAACCGCTTGGAGCGACCGAGCGGGTGGTCCAGGTCCACCAGTTCGCGGGCTTCGAGGACCTCCATGGGCTGCACACCGTGCCGGGCGGCGAGCTCACCGGTGACCGACTCGGACGCGTCCTCCAGCTCGTAGACCCCGGCAGCGGTGTCCGTCTCGGCCGCGGCGGGCGCGCTTGCGGTGCCGTAGCGCTCCAGCAGGACGGTCCACAGGTCGGCCGTCCACCGGTCGACCGTGCCCGCGAAGTCGCCCGCGGCGTCCGCGGCGCCGCGCTCCAGCAGCCGCGTCGCGCCCGCCGCCGCCAGCCGCTCGTCGATCAGCGCGGGAACCCGCTGGTAGGTGGCGGCCCAGTTGCGGTCGCCGACACCGAGCACGGCGTACGGCAGGCCCGCCAGCGAACCGGGTTCCAGCTCTTCGGTCCACGCGAGGAATCGCGCCGCGTCGTCAGTGGGGCGGCCGTTGTAGGAGGCGGCCACGATCACCACCGGAGCGCCATCCGCGCCGAGCTTGCCCGCGACGTCGTTCAGCGGCGCCACGGTCGTGGTGAAACCGCGCTCGTCACCATCGGTGGCCAGGTCACCGGCGATGCCCGTGCACGTGCCGAGGTTGGAGCCGTGCAGCAGGGTCAGCGCGGTTCCGACCGCGCGGCGGGCAACGGCGGCAGCGGCGGTCGTGGGCTCGGCGCTGCTCGCGGTGGCCGCGGGCAGGCGGCGCTCGGCGCTGGTGCGCCGGGCCAGCCGCAACGTGAAGTCATCCGGCTTGAGCGTGAGCGACTGCTTGATCTTCAGCTGGTAGTTGGTGTGGTCGATCAGCCGGTAGCGGTGCACCAGCAGCGCGAGCACCAGCGTCGCCTCGTGCAGCGCGAACTGACGACCGATGCAGGCGCGCTCACCGCTGCCGAACGGCTTGAACAGGTGCACGGGCCGGGCCGCCTCCTGCTCGGGCGTGAACCGCTCCGGGTCGAACAGCTCGACGTTGTCGCCCCAGGCCGGGTCGCGGTGCAGCTGCGGGATCAGCACCAGCAGCCCTTCGCCCTTGCGCACCGCGTACTTGCCGCCGATCACGGTGTCCTCGATCGGTTCGACCGCGTACACCGGGGCGGTCGGCCACAGCCGCAGGCCCTCGTTGAGCACCTGCCGGATGTAGGTCAGCTTGCCGATGTCACCGTACTCCGGCTCGGGATCGGCGGCGTCGCCCCACAGCGCGTCCACCTCGGCCTGTGCCCGCGCCAGCACCTCCGGGTGCTTGGTCAGGTAGTACAGCGCGAAGGAGAGCGCCCCACTGGTCGTCTCGTGACCGGCGATGAGGAAGGTGATCGCCTGGTAGCGGATGTTGACGTCGTCCAACGGCTCGCCGGTCCGCTCGTCGCGCGTGTGCAGCATCCGGCCGAGCAGGTCGTCGACGCTGGTGTCGCCGGAAGCCCTGCGGCGGCGGATGACGTCGTCGACGAGGTTTTTCATGTAGTCGAGGTCCTCGCGGTACTGCTCGGCCTTGTTCCACTGGAACAGGCCGGTCCACGGCAGCGCCTCGCCCTTGGTCTGGGCGAAGTCGAGCGCCCGCGACAGCGCGGTCACGAACGGGTGCGCCTCGGCGCGGCCGAACGACTCGAAGTCGTAGCCGAAGCCGCACAGCCCGATCGTGTCGAGGGTCAGCCGGGTCATGTCCTCGGCGACCTCCACGGCGCTCGTCCCCGCGGCGGAGTCCCACTTCGCGATCAGCGTCCTGGCGACGTCGAGCATCGTGGAGTGGTAACCGCGCATGGCGCCCAACGAGAAGGCGGGCATCAGGACGTCGTGCGCCTTCCGCCAGTTCGGCTCGTCGTTGTAGGCGGTGAACAGCCCGTCCCCGCCGATGTCGCGCAGCAGCACCAGGTCGGGGTGCAGGTTCTTGCGGAACCTGGTCTCGTCGGACAGCTCGGTGACCAGGTCGAGCCCGGAGACGAAGTTGATCTCCCGGCCGAAGACGCGCACCCGGTACAGCGGCCCGAGTTCCTTGGCCTCGGCCATGACGTGCAGCAGGCCGTCGACACCGCTGGGGATATCGAGGGCGTGGCCGACCAGTGGCCAGGATGGGCGCTCGGGAATCGGCTCGGTCTGGTGGACGTGGGTCATCGGGGTTCTGCCTTTCGCGGTGGTAGGAGTTCGGGGCCGCGTACGGGTCAGCGCTCGGCCACGAGCTCCCAGCGGCCATCGGTCCGACGGGCCAGGCCACGGCGCTCCAGGTCCTCCAGGTAGCGGGCCATCCCGCGGTCACCGCGCTTGCGGAAGAGGGGAAGGATCTTCGGCAGCAGGTTGGGCACCAGCATCGCCAGTCGCGCGCTGAGCGACTCCCTCGGCCGGGCGTAGGCCTCCAGCCGCGGTTTGTCCAGCATGCTGACGACGGCCGACACCACGTCGGACGGCTGCTGCGGCGGCTCCTGGAACTGCATCGAGTTGCCGCCCTCGACGGCCTCCAGGCGCAGCATCGGCGTGTCGGTCGCCGACGGCAGCACCGATCCGGCCAGGATCCCCTTCTCGCGCAGGTCGAGCCCGATCGACAGCATCGCGCCGCGCAACCCGAACTTGGACGCGCAGTAGACGGACGTCTCGGCCTGCGGGAAGATGCCGGCGAGGGACACCGTGCTGATCACCCTGGGGTCTCGCGAGCCGCGCAGCAACGGGATCGCGAGCCGCGTGGTGACCAGTGGCGACACGAGGTTGAGCCCGACCTCCCGTTCGATGCTCGGGATGTCGCGCACGTCGAAACGCTCGGTGCTGGTCATGCCGACGTTGTTGACCAGGACGTCGAGCCGGCCGAAGGCCGCGTCGACCTGCTGGAAGAGCCGCTCGACCTGCCCCCAGTCCATCAGGTCGCATCCGATGCCGACATGCCCGCTGCCCGGCAACTCACCCGCAACCCTCACGGCGCGGATCTCGTCGATGTCGACCACGACGCACCTCGCGCCCCCGAAGGCGAACCGCCGGCACATGGCGCTGCCGATGCCGCCCGCACCTCCCGTGACCGCGATGACCTTGTCCCGGAAGTCGTAGTTCATGTCTGCGCTGTCCTTCTGGTCGGGTAACGAGCGTCTGTGTGGTTCCGCCGGGCGACACGCCTTGTTCCCCGCGTGTCGAGATTGACGAAGACGACGCTATTCACTCGGCGTCCACCGCGAACTGGCCGACGCGGCCACGGAAGGGACCACAGCGGCCACGTCGGGCAGCAGCAGGGCGACCTGACTCCAGCGGCGATCACACAGCGAAATCGGTCGGTTCAGTGAGCAGGCACCGACGACTGGCGGCGGTGCGGGGCGATCCGGTGCAGGGCGGCGTTGAGCTGGCGGTTTCCGCCCTGGGTTGAGGCGGAAGCGGGTGCGGTTGCCGGTCCAGACCGGCGCCAGTCGTCACCGAGCTGCGTCCGCCAGTTCGGATCCCCACTGTTTGGCCCCGGCTGGTTCGTGCCCGTGGGGGCGTGGGTGGGGCCGGCTTGGCGGACTCGTTCCTCGTTCGACGCGGCCTTCTCCAGCGCAGGCACCCAGGTCGTGAAGACCCCACCACGGTGTCCACGGGCCAACACCCACGCCGAGCGGTTCGTCGGAACCGTCCGACGCGAAGTCACCAACCGACTGCTCATCATCGACGAACACCACCTGCGGGCGGTGCCGGACCGCTACGCGGCCCACTACAACCACCGCAGACCACACCAAGCCCGACAACTCACCCCACCACGACCGGACCACCCGATCACAGAGCCGAACCACACGTCGACACGCCGCAGACCAGTCCTCGGCGGCATGATCAACGAGTACGAACCCACAGCAGCCTAACCGCAGGTCAGACCATATGGCCGACTTCTGGCACCCCACACGGTCCATGTTCGGGTGCTACTCGTTCCCCAACCACGTCCTGTCCGACCGCCCCGAACTGGGCCTGGGCGTCGCCGCGCCGACCTTCCGCGAAGCGCTCGCCGTCGAACTGCCCGGCGTCCAGTTCGAGCACGTCCGCGGCTGCCCGGTCCGCGAACCCGACACCTCCGGCATCCAGGAGGCCGTCGACCTCGCCCGCGCGGCCGACATCGCGCTGGTGGTCGTCGGCGACCTGCCCGGCATGTTCGGCATCGGGACCTCCGGAGAGGGCTGCGACGTCGAGGACCTGCGCCTCCCCGGCGTCCAGGAGCAGCTGGTGGATGCCGTGCTCGACACCGGCACGCCGACCGTGCTGCTGGTGTGCAGCGGCCGCCCCTACGCCGTCGGCCGGTTCCACGGCCGCGCCGCCGCGATCGTCCAGACGTTCCTGCCGGGCGAGGAGGGCGGCCCCGCGCTCGCGAGCCTGCTCGCCGGACGCGCGAACTTCCGCGGCAAGCTCCCGGCGCAGATCGGCTCCTCCCCCGGCGGCCAGCCGCACACCTATCTGCACGCACCCCTTGGCGGCAAGCAGTCGGCGCTGTCCAACCTGGACCCCAGCCCGACGTTCCCCTTCGGCCACGGCCTGTCGTACACCCGCTTCGACGTCGCAGACATGCGCGTTGACCGGACGCAGGTCGGGTGTGACGAGGAGTTCGAGGTCTCCGTCCACGTGGCCAACACCGGGGGCCGGGCAGGCGTCGAGGTCGTGCAGCTCTACGGCACCGACCCCGTCGCACAGGTCGCCCGCCCGGTCCGCGCCCTGCTCTCCTTCGCCGCGGTCGACCTTGCCGCCGGTGAGCGCGCCATTGTCGTGTTCCGCGTGCACGCCGAGCACTTCGCCTACACCGGCCTGGACGGCCACCTCGTCGTCGAACCCGGCGTGATCGTCCTGGCGGCGGGCCGGTCGAGCGAGGACCTGCCCGCCACCGCCGAGGTACGACTCACCGGACCCGCCCGGCGGTTGCGCAAGCGCGAATACGAGCACGTCGACCACCGAATCGTCATCGAGGTGGCCGTCCGACGTTGATGCCCCTGTCGAGGACGTCCGACCACGGTGCGGCGTCCGACCCCGTGCGCATCCGCCGACCTGGCACTGATCGGCGGATGCGGCATCCGGTCGTCGAACCGGAGGCGCACCACGCGGTGGTGGTCGCCGGCTCAGATGTCCTTACCACCCTCCGAACCCGATGCGTCGGCTCCGTGGATGTACGAGCAGTTCGCCGACGCGGGCGAGCAGATGGTCTTCGTCCGGGTAAGGGTCCTGCGTACGTCCGGTGGCGTGGTGGCGGCACCGGCGTGCCCGTGGCGGCAGCGGTAGGTGGGCGGTCACGACGTGGCAGGGGTCGGGCGTCGTCCGCACACCCGAATCGGACGATCAGCCCTCACCCCGCGACGCCGAGGTCGGGTGGACCCGGAACACCTGTGCGGTTCAGCGGTGGGGGTCCTGACCGACCGGGCGGACGAGGATCTCGTTGACGTCCACGGTGGTCGGTTGGCTGACCGCGTAGAGGACCGCGCGGGCGATGTCGGCGGGATCGAGTTTGGGGTCATGGGACCGTTCGGGAGGAATCCCGCCGGTGTCCACCAGGCCGGGTTGCACCAGGGTGACCCGGACGCCGGTGCCGACGCACTCGGCGCGGATGGACTGGGCCAGGCCGGTGACGGCCCATTTCGTGGCCGAGTACAGGCTGCCCGGCCGCACCCCGCGGCCCGCGGCCGAGCCGGTCAGCACGAGGTGACCGCCGGAGGCGACCAACGCGGGGAGTGCGGCACGCGCGGTCAACGCGGGGCCGTACACGTTGGCGAGCACCATGTCCCGCCACTGGTCCGGCGGCGCGCCGTGGTTGCCGAGAAACGAGGTCACCACGCTGGCGCCGGCGTTGGCGAAGACCACGTCCAGCCGACCCCAGGTGTCCTGTACCCGGGTGACGAGCCCGCCGAGTTGTTCCCAGTCGGTGACATCGCAGGAGATCGGCAACGTCCGGTCGGGGGCGCCCAACCGCGTGGCGAGGTCGGCCAGGCGGCGCTGGTCGCGTGCGACGAGGACCAGGCGGTAGCCGGATTCGGCGGCCAGTCGGGCGGTGGCGGCTCCGATACCTCGGGAGGCGCCGGTGATCAGGAACACGGGATCGCTCACGGAGGCAGACTAACCCCGGAAGTGCAACTTGGTCTAGACCATGTGTGGTGGCTTGCCGCCTACAGCCACCCCAGCGAGGAGCACCCGTGGACTTTCCCAGCGACTTCGGCACCGCGATGCGCGAGCATCTCCGCCTGATCGAAGACCGCAACGCCGCCGCACTCGACACAGTGGCCGACCGGCTCCTCGACGTCGTCCGGGCCGACCTGCTGGTGCACACCGCGGCCGCGGGACACAGCCTGGCCGCAGTGCTGGAGACCTTCTACCGCGCGGGCGGGCCGGCCTGCGTGCGCCCGCTGTTCCACCCCGCCTTGCTGCCGTTGCACGGCGCCCAGGCCAGCACCCAACTGGAACGAGTCCCCGGACTGGCCGCGACGCTGATCGCGCAAGCCCAGGTCCAACCCGGCGACGTCGGTGTCATCTTCTCCAACTCGGGCGTCAACGCCTTCCCCGTCGAGATCGCCCATGAACTCAAGCGACGGGGCGCCTACGTCGTCGCGTTCTCCTCCCGCCCCACATGGACAACGCCCCGGCGCGATCCTTCGCCAAACTCGGAGAACTGGCCGACGTTCTACTGGACACCGACATCCCGCCCGGCGACGCCGTGGTCCCCACCCCCAGCGGAACCACCGCGGCCCTGTCCACCCTCTGCTCCGCCTACCTGTGGAACCTCCTGCTGGTCCGCCTGACCACACTGGCCGCGGCAAACCACGTGTCCGTCCCCCTCTGGCAAAGCTCCAACCTCCCCGACGGGGACACCGCCAACGAGCGACACCTCAACCACTACCGAGCCCACGTGCCAATGCTCTAGGTCGCGGCCGTCCGCCGCTCCCGGGAGCCTTCGCGAGGCAGCAAGATTCCACACACGGACGACGTCGACACCATCGCAGTCGAGCGCGTCATAGAGGGCGCCATGCCCTCGCCGATGTTCCGGCCGACGACAAGCGTTCCGACGCCCTGAAAGGTACCCGGAACGCAGCGTGCCACCCGGTCGGCATGCCGACCCGCTCGTCCTCCGGAGTTCGTCGCAGGACGGCGACGGCGGACCCCGGTCGGTCGAGTGATCGCCCGGTCAGCGGGTCGGCGAGCCAGGTCCACAGTTCGTTCTGGACTGTCGGGGTGGCGGCGTCCAGCAGTCGTCGCCCTCGGCCAGCACCGTGCTGCTCGGCGACGAGGAGGTGCGGCGGCTCAAGGCCCCGCGGCGGAACCGGCGTGGCGCAAGCGGGTGACCGGCGACCTGCGCATCGGGTACGACCCGGCCAAGGGCCCATGGCGCAGACCGACTGCAGGGCCGGCAGGACCCAGCTCCGACGCGATCGCGGCGGGCGCGGACTGCGCGGGAGGAGTCCGACGACCGACCGTCACCGCGCCGTGCGGGACCGGCGTGCTGAGGTGGATCCGGCAGAACGCGTGTGTGTTCCGCGCTGGGCAGGGTGCCCGGAGCAGGCCCTGACGGCGCCGGCGACCAGGTGGCGGTCCAAGTGCGCGCCGAGCAAGGCGGCATCGTGCCCGACACAGCCCAGCAGGGCCGATCCGCGGTTGCACTGGAACGGCAGACCGAGGGAAGTACAGGCCGGGAACGGGGCTGGTCCCCTGCGGTGTGCTGCGGTGTGCCGTCCGTGCCGGTCGCGGGGATGGCCAGCCAGCTGTAGTCCGGTCTGTACCCGGTGGCCCAGACCACGGCCGCCGGGGTGCTGTCGTGGCCGTCGGCGGTGTGGACGCGGTTGGCGATGACGCCGGTGACCTGCTCGCGCAGTACCACGCCCTGGTGGTGTGTCTGCCTGCGCCCTCGTTCAGCGCAAACCGCCACTAATTGTTGCGGGCCATGACGTTGGTGACGGCCGGTAGGGGCTGAGACGAGGGGACGGGTCTTTCGGCGGCAGGATGGAAGTGCGACCAACACATCCGCCGAGCACAAAGAGCCGCCCGTGCTCCACTGTAACGCCCCGCTGTCCGTCGAAGGCCGCCACCGCCTGGTCCGACGCTGCCGAACCCGCCCGATCGCGCATGTCGCCGCCGAGATGGGCATCTCCCGGCAGTGCGCCTCCAAGTGGGTCAACCGCCACCGCCGCTTCGGCGAGACCGGCCTGGCCGACCGCCCGAGCGTGCCGCACCACCAGCCCACCTCCACCCCGGCCGAGGTGGTGGCCCGGATCGAGCGGCTGCGCCGGGACCGCAAGTGGTCGGCCCGCCGCATCGCCCTGGAGCCGGCCGCCGAGGGCGTGACCGTCTCGGTGCGCACGGTCAGCCGGCACTTATGAACGTACCTGGACGTAGTGGTCACGCGAGTTCACTGAGCGCTCCGGCGATCGCCGCCTGGAAGGCCGCTCCCCCACCGTGCCCGGACTCGGTCCGCGGACGTGGCCTGCCCGGCCACGTCCGCGGACGTGGTCAGTAGCCGACGTGGAAGGTCGCGTCCGCGCGGGCCGTCGCGGTGGAGATCTCGTCGATGCGCAGCACGAAGGCCGAGTGCCGCAGGTAGCGGGTCGGGTAGTTGACCGAGCGGAACGACGACCAGGAGGAATCCGCGAGGCCGGCGACCCGGGTGAAGGTGGCGTCGGCGGCGAAGGTCGACGTGCCGTCGTTCTGCATGAGCTTGACCTCGAAGCCCTGGTGCCGCAGGAAGTAGCCGGGCCTGTTGACCGACTCGAACGACACGGCGTTCGCGTCGGACAGGCCGGCCCGCAGCCGCCACTGCGAGTCCTGGTGCGGCTCGAACGGCTGCTCGTCGATGCGGCCGACGGAGTTCGCGTGCCGGACGTAGTGGCCCGGGAAGTTGAGCGACTTGACCCGGTTCCAGCTCGTGCCGCCGTAGCGGGCGAGCAGGCGGTCACGGTCGGCCGCGGTGATCGGGTGGATCGTGTTGTGCTTGGCGTTCAGCGGCGCGGTGTAGGACTGCCGGCCGACCTTGGTCCACGTCGCCGCGGCGAGGTCGCCCTCCCACAGGTCGAACTTCGCGTTGGGGCAGTAGGTGTCGGCCCACAGCCACCACTTGTTCGCGGTCAGCGACTTGACCAGCGTCGGCGCCTCGGTGCACCGGTTGTCGCCGATCGCGCCGCTGTAGCGGGTGAAGCTGCCCGGCTCCAGCGACGTCGAGCGGGCGCCGATGATCCCGGTCGTGGCGTCGTTGCGGTAGTACAGGTAGTTCATCCCGTTGACGTTGGTGATCACGTGGGAGTCGATGACGGCCGTGCCGGCGTCGAAGAACACGACCGGCGCGGTCGCGGTGACGAAATCGGTGGTGTAGGCGACGGAGATCACCGCGTGCGAGCCGCCCGGGGGGATGGTGGAGAACGTGATGCCGTAGGCGTTGCGCGAGGGGTCCCAGTGCACCGCGGGCGCCCAGCTGAACGACGTCGTGTTGGTGCTGTTGACGTTGAGCAGCCGGTCGGCCGACCAGTTCACCAGATCGGGCGAGGTCCAGACGTGGATGTTCTGGTTGGGCTTGGTGAACGAGCCGCCCACGGGGATGTCGGTCGCCAGCACGACCCACGTGCCGTTGTTGAGCCGGGTGATGAACGGGTCGCGGATGCCCTTGGTGCCCGCGGTCGGCGTGAGGATGGCGTTGTTGTCGTTGAGCGGGGTCCACTCCAGACCGTCGTTGCTGACGGCGAGGTGGACGGCGTTGACGTTGCCCGAACCGTTCAGCGATTCCTTGAAGTACCCCATCACGTAGGCTGCGTCGGCCGTCTGGGCCTGCGCCGGAGTGGCGCCGACGCCCACGGCGAGCGCTGTCATGGCGAGCCAGCAGAGAGCCAGCCGCGCGAGTCGTAGCATGATCGGTTCCTTTCGCGATCCGTGCTGCCGTGTCCGCATCAGGCGAGGTCCCACTGCTGGACGGCCAGGCCGTTGCAGGTCCACTGCCGGACCTCGGCACCGGGCTGCGTGCCCCAGTTGTAGTTGTCCAGGCACAGCCCGCTGTGCTTGTTGACCAGCGTGGTGCGGCCGTTGGTCGTGGTCAGCCGCCACTGCTGGGCGGCCAGGCCGTTGCACGTCCACTGCTGCACCGGCGAACCCGGCGCGGTGGCGAAGTCCTTGTCGTCCAGGCACAGACCGCTGTAGCCGTTGAAGATCTCGTAGTAGCCGTCGCCGACCGGGGTGAGGTACCAGTCCTGCACGGGCGCGGTGTTGCAGGTCCACTGCCGGACCTCGGCGCCGGGCTTGAGGCCGAAGTTGTAGTCGTCCAGGCACAGGGCGCTGTGCCGGTTCTTGATGTGCACCCGCGCCACGGGACCGCCGGTCTCACCGGAGGGGCCCTGGAGCACGGTGGAGGTGGAGACCGGCGTGCCGAGGTTCGGCGTGCCGTCGGCGTTCCACGAGATCTTCTGCACGCGGGTGGAGCGGGTCGTGCCGCAACCCTGCGACGCCGAGTCGTTGGCGTGGTAGGCGATCCACGTCTCCGTGCCGTCGGGCGAGGTGAAGAACGAGTGGTGGCCGGGGCCGTAGACTCCGTTCGCGTCGTTGCGCTGGAAGATCGGGTTCGGGAACTTCGACCACGAGCTCTGGGCCAGCGGGTCGCCGCCCGTGTACTCCAGCATGCCCAGCTTGTAGTCGGGACCGCTGCACGCGCTGGCCGAGTAGGTCAGGAACGTGCGGCCGTTGCGCTGCAGCGCGAACGACCCCTCGTTCACCTCGTCCTTCTGCCGCTCCCAGGCCAGCGTGGGCGCGGAGATGCGGGTACCGAACGCCGAGACCGACCACGGCGTGTCCATCGGCGCGATGAACAACGACTGGAGACCGTCCGAGCCGAACGCGGAGAAGTGGAAGTAGTTGGCGCCGTTGAGCTTGAGCACCGCGCCGTCGATCGCCCAGCCGCCGTTGGGCATCAGGTTGAGGATGCCGCGGTAGGTGTAGGGCCCCAACGGGTCGCTGCCCGCGCTCTCCAGCACGTGCGTGCGGCGCTCGCCGAAGCCCGCCTTCGGCTGCACCGAGTAGTAGAGGTACCAGCGGTTGTTGATCTGCTCCAGGTGCGGGGCCCACATCGTGCAGCAGCCGTCGTCCTGGGTGGCCGTGAAGACCTTCTGCTCGGGGGCGCTGCGCAGGGCGGCGATCGTGGTCGACTTGCGCATCACGATGTCGGAGGTCCACGTCGTCGCCACGTAGTAGTACGCGCCGTTGTAGGTGACCAGCGTGGGGTCCGCGCTGTTCGGCAAGGGCACGACGGGGTTGACGAACGACGGGCCGGCCGCAGCGACCGCGACGCCCTGGCCGACCAGCACTGACGACAGCGCCACGACACAGGCCGCGGCGAGCGACAGGAACCGCCGCGCGGCTCCTCTTGGCTGGGTGAACGGCATTGACCACTCCTGGTGCCACAGGGATTTCGGGACCCGCTCGTGCGGGTGCGGACGACCGCGACCGCACGACGCGGGCAGGGCGCAGCGCACTCCACCGTCGGTGGAGCGGTGCGAGGGGAAGCCGCGGGCGGGACTACCGCTCGGCTACCGGGATCCGGTTACCGGCCGGGGGAAACCGGCACGGATCGGCGGGCTGTCGGTCTCAGGTCGCCGGTCGATGTCATCCCGGACGCGGGGAACTCGCGCGCAGCCATGCGTCGCCTCCTTGCGAGCTGAACGGGTTGCCCGCGCCTCGTCGTGTGCCGGGTCACACGCCGGGGAGCGGTGGCGGCACCGTAACTCACCGGTTTCGCGACGGACAAGTACCCCGACGAAACATGTTAGCGATAACGTCATTACTTCTAGATCGCCTCGCAGTCAGCTTGTTAGCGTTAACACTCTTAACAACAACCGCGCGGCCTGGACGGATGCGGCGCGACGGCGACGGCTGTGGTGGCAGACTGGTCCCGGAACCAGATCCGTGACGGGTTGGAGGCCGCCGTCAGCCGATGTCACCGCGACAGAACCGGCCGCGCTCGCCCGCCAAGCCAGGCTCGCGAGCGTCACGAGGGCCGACGTCGGCAGCATCCGGGACAGCACGTGCCCGACGAAGCTGTACCCCTCGATCATGGTGGGCGCGCCACGCCGGACGAACCAGCGCTCGGTCTGGCGCACCAGGCCGCGTGAGGCGGTGAAGGGCATGTGGTGATCCTGCCGTTCAGTGGTGGCTGCCGGCGCGGGCCGACAACGCGGTGGTGACACGTCGGGGCAGGATCTTGCCGAGTCCGATGAGGACTTTGTACGCGACGCCGGGCACGCTGACCGCGACCCCGCGGCGGAGGTCACGCATCGCCGCCGCCACGAGTCGGTCCGCGTCGAGCCACAGGAACCCGGGAATCCCCGTGGTGTCCATACCGGAGCGCTCGTGGAACTCGGTGCGCACCCAACCCGGGCACAGCGCCATCACCCGCACTCCGCTGCCGTCGACCTGCTGACGGACGCTGTCGCTGAACGTGATCACCCACGCTTTGGACGCGCTGTACGTGCCGCGGGAGAAGAACGCGGCCACAGAGGCGACGTTGATGACGCCTCCGCTGCCGCGTTCGAGCATCGGGGGCAGCGCGGCGCGGGTGATGCGCAACACCGCCTCGCAGTGCACTTTCAGCATGGCCAGTTCCCCGACTAGATCCGAGGCGAGGAAATCGCCCCGTTGGCCGAAGCCCGCGTTGTTGACGACGAGGTCGGCTCCCAGTGCCGCGCGCCGCTCGACCGCCGCGATCCCGTCCTCGGTGGCCAGATCGGCCGCGAGCACCTCCACGGCGACGCCGTGCTCGGCGCGCAGGGCCGCGGCCGTTCGGTCGAGTCGTTCCTCGTCGCGGGCGACCAGCACCAGGCCGTAGCCGATGCGGGCGAGGTGGTGGGCGAACTGCGCGCCGATGCCGGCGGCGGCGCCGGTGACCAGGGCCGTGGACATGGGCGGGAGCGTAACGCCGGACCGTGCCCGCCGGGTCTAACCAGCCACGGCGCCGGCCGCCGGTGTCCGGTGTGTGGCCGCGCAGGCCCTTATTCGGGCGGACCCGGCCGAATAGCGTTGCGTCCAGGTGAACTCCGAGGAAAGGGCCCTGCGCATGAGTGTCAACGAGGGCGTCTCCCATCGTGACGACGGAAGCGCGCGGTCCGGCGACACCTGCATCATCGGCGCCGGACCGGCGGGGCTCGCGGTGGCACGGGCGTTGGCGGAACGCGGTCTGCCGTACACCCATCTCGAACGCCACAGCGCCGTGGGCGGTCTCTGGGACATCGACAACCCAGGCAGCCCGATGTACGAGTCGGCGCACTTCATCTCCAGCAGGACCTTGTCCGGCTTCGGCGGGTTCCCGATGCCCGAGTCCTACGCCGACTACCCGCCGCACCGGGACATCCTCGCCTACCTCCGTTCGTTCGCCGACGCCTACGGTTTGACCGGGCGCATCGAGTTCGGCGTCGAGGTCACCAAGGTGGACAAGGACGCCGACGGCGGTTGGACGGTCGCGCGTGCCGACTGACGGCGCAGCCGGCACGCCAACGTGGTGCTGTGCTCGGGCGTGCAGTGCAGTGGTACCCCAACGTCGCGGAGGTGCCGGGGAACTTCACCGGCGAGGTGCGCCACACGGTCACCTACCGCAGCGCCGACGAGCTGAAGGGCAAGCGGGTCCTGGTCGTCGGCGCCGGAAACTCCGGCTGTGACATCGCCTGCGATGTCGCCCGCAGCGCCGACCACGCCGTGATCAGCATGCGGCGCGGCTACTGGTTCATCCCCAAGCACCTGTTCGGCCGCCCGGTGGACACCATCGCGGCGAGTGGCCCGAAACTGCCGATGTGGCTGGAGCAAAGGGTTTTCGGCGCGCTCCTGCGGCTGCTGAACGGCGACCCGCGTCGCCTTGGCCTGCAAAGCCCGTGTGGGGTGCCAGAAGTCGGCCACGTTGTCTGACCCGCGGATTAGGCGACTGTGGGTTCGTACTCGTTGATCATGCCGCCGAGGGCTGGTCGGCGGCGTATCGAGGTACGGCTCGGCTCTGCGATCGGGTGGTCTGGTCGTGGCGGAGTGAGTTGTAGGGCTTGGTGTGGTCGGCGGTGGTTGTAGTGGGCCACGTAGCGCCGCAGCACTGTTTTCAGGTGGCGTTCGTTGAGGATGAGTAGTCGGTCGGTGACTTCGCGTCTGACGGTGCCGACGAACCGTTCGGCGTAGTAGTTGGCTCGCGGGCACCGTGGCGGGATCTTCACGACCTTGATGCCGCCGTCGGCGAGGACCGCGTCGAACGAGGCGGTGAACTGGTCGGCCCGGTCACGGATGAGGAACCGGAAGCCGTCTGCCCGGTCTCCAAGGTCCATGAGTAGGTTGCGGGCTTGTTGGGTGGTCCATGCCCCCGTCGGGGTGGGTGGTGGTGCCGAGGATGTGGACGTAGCGGGTGGCGACTTCGATCACGAAGAACACGTGGACGCGTTTGAGGGTGAGGGCGCAGTCGACGTGGAAGAAGTCGCAGGCCGACATGCTCGCGGCCTGGGTGCGCAGGAATCGCCGCCACGAGGTGTCGATGTCGCGCTGGGGTGCGGGCGGTATCCGCAGGCGCTTGAGCACGCGGCGGATGGTCGAGGCGGCTACCCGGTGGCCGAGCTTGAGCAGCTCGCCCTGGATCCTGCGGTAGCCCATGCGGCGTTCTCGCGGGCCATCCGCTCGATCAACGCCACGACGGTGTCATCGATCGGTGGTCGGCCGGTGCGGTTGGGGTAGGTCCACTTCTTCGCGACCAGGCGTCGGTGCCAGCGCAGGACGGTGCCTGGGGTCACCAGCCGGTGGTGTCGTAACCAGAAGGTAGGCGTCGCACCAACACGGCGAGCACAGCGCGGTCGGCCCAGTCCAACCGCGGGCGAGGGTTGGTCCGGCGCAGCACGGCGATCTCGTGCCGCAGCACCGGCAACTCCACGTCCTTGGCCGCCGACGACCGGCCGAGCAGAACCAGCCAGCCAACGACCCGGACGAAGATCAGGTAGAGCAGTCGTAACGCCACGCCCCATGATCATGCCCCTACCGTCCATGATGCGCGATCGCTGCAGCTCAGCGCCCGAGTGCGGAGTTCTGGAACCCCACAGGGTGCGCAGGGTGAGGCAGGCGGCGCGCATGACGTCGTCGGTGCGCGGCCGGCTGAGGTCACACGTCACACGTCAGCTCGCCAGCCCAGGCGCGACGCCCTTCGTTGATGGCGAAGAGCGCGATGACCAGTCCTGCCACCGCGTCCAGCCAGGTCCAGCCGAGCACGGCGTAAGCCACCAAGCCGAGGAACGTGGTCACGCTCAGCCAGACGCAGAGTCGCGTTTCCGCCGCGTCGGCAACGATGAGCCGCGAGTTCATCGCTAGTCCGTTCCGGCGTTTCGCGGCGGCGAGAAAGGACATGGTCACGACAGAGATCCCGGTCAGAATGATACCGACCAACGATTTCTCCGGCTTGGCCTGGACGACGACTTCGCGGATGCTCTCGAAGAGAATGAAAGCGCCCAGGGCGAAGAACGTGAGTGCCACGAAGCGCAGAGCCCGGTACTCCTTGCGTTCGTCGACGGCACCTGTGCGGATCGCGGTACGAAGCCGGACCGCGATCAGCAGCGCGGCGACGAGTTCGATCCCCGAGTCGACCCCGAAGCCGACCAGCGCCACCGACGCCGCGGCGAGACCGGCGCCGACCGCGATGACGCCTTCGACCACGTTGTAGCCGATCGTGATGTACTGCAGCACCAAGGCCTTTCGCGCGGCATCGCCGCTCACGTCCGGCAGCGCCTCGGGCTGTTTCACGGTTGCTCCTCAAGGCACGATCTCTGGATCAGGGAGTCAGGGCGGCATCGGCCGAACAATCGCCTGATCACCGGCGGCGTGATCATAGCCGTGGTCAGCAGTTCGCTCTGCGGAGGCGCTCAGCCGCCTGCTCCCGGACAGCGTTGAGGGACACCGGCGCGTCACCGTGCAGAACTTTCCCAACGCGCGTTGTGCACCGCCGTCCACATGCTCCCGCCCACGCGATCTCCCACTCCTCCGCGGTGAACGCACGCCCGCGGAGTTCCTGGTACGCCTCGATGAACGCGGCCGAGCTCTCGACCGGGACCAGCGACGGCGGCGGCACGTTGGCGAACGCCCCCGAAGCTGCCCCCACCAGCGCCGCCTCGGGCTGCCAGCCCAGGCTGTCCCAGTCGTGTATCAGCGGATCGTGTCCACGTCCACCGCCGTGATCGGGACGTTCGGGCAGGCCGTGGTGAGCTCGGTCAGCACCGTCTTCTCCGCCCCGTCCACCCGCAAGCTCCGTCAGGCCTTCATCGTCACCATTTCAAAGTTGTCGACGTCTACGGGCGGACTGTGATCCGCGATGACGTCGTCCCGCCTGACTGGGACTTCGGCCTTACCTACCAGGCGAAGGCTTGAGGGTCCTGATCGAGGAGCCTCTCGACGATGATCGAACGCAGTCCGAACCTGTGCCGCTCGAAAAGTCATCGCCGCTGGTAGAACGATGAGAGCGCCCCTTGAGAGCATGCCTGGGTGATCGCGTCCCTGGTGTAGAGGGTGACCCGGGAGTTGCTGTCTGTTCCGTCGGTCCTGCTCCGCAGCGAGGCGGCGAAGGACGCCGAACTGCTCGTGCTGCGCCACGAGAACGCGGTCCTTCGACGGCTACCGGCCAGCCGGTCCGCTACGAGCCCGCAGACCGGTTCCGGTTCGCCGCCCTGTCCGGGCTGGTGGACCGGCGGCGCCGGCGGGAGGTCTTCCCGGTCACTCCCACAACCCTGCGCGGCCGGCACCGCGGATTCGTCACCGGAAAGTGGGACCACACCGCGCGCAGACACACCGGACGTCCATCCACCCGAGCCGCGGTCAGGTCACTCGCACCGCGGCTCGCCAGGGAGAATCCGCGGTGGGGCCACCGACGAAGCCAGGGCGAGCCGGCCCGGCTCAGCCACCGGAGCGCCGCCTCGACGGTCCGGCAGATCCTGCATGCCGCGGGCATCGACCCGGCACCCCGCCGCGCCGGTCCGACCTGGCGGGAGTTCCTCACCGCCCAGGCCCAAAGCATCATCGCGGCGGACTTCCTCCACCTCGATACCGTGCTCAGCAGGCGCCTGTACGCACTGGTGTTCCTCGAACACGGCACCAGACGCCTTCACATCACCGGCGTCACCGCTCACCCAACCCAGGAGTGGACGACGCAGCAGGCCAGGAACCTCGCCGCCGACCTCGGGCATCGAATGGAGTCCCTGCGCTTCCTGCTCCGCGACCGCGACGGCAAGTACGGCCAGACGTTCGACACCGTCTTCAACTGGAACGTCACCGAGGCCCAGGTCAAGGCCAACGCCGACTACATGAGGGACAACCTCGAGCAGCACGGCTGGCAGTACATCGTCATCGACTGGGCCTGGTACTACCCGGGCCGGCACGGGGAGCCCGAACCAGGACGCCAACTTCCAGCCCCGCCTGCGCACCGACGCCGACGGCCTGCTGCTGCCCGACACCACCCGGTTCCCCTCCGCCGCGGGCACGAACGGGTTCAAGCCGTTGGCCGACTACATCCACGCCGCGGGCCTGAAGTTCGGCGTGCACCTGATGCGGGGCATCCCGCGCCAGGTGGTCGCCGACAACCTCCCGGTGCCGGGCACGAACTGCCGCGCGAACGAGATCGACAACGGCACCACCGCGGCCTGGCTCAACCTCAACTGGGGCCTGGACATGGGCAACCCGTGCGCCCAGTCCTACCTGGACTCCCAGTTCAAGCTCCTCGCCTCGTGGGGCGTGGACTACGTCAAGATCGACGACATCGCCGCGCCGACCTACCGGCAGGCCGAGATCGAGGGCTACAAGCTCGCGATCCAGCGCAGCGGCCGACCCATGGTGCTCAGCCTCTCCCCCGGCCCGACGTCGACCGACAACGGCGCGCACGTCGCCGCCAACGCCAACATGTGGTGTGTCGTCAACGACCTGTGGGACAACTGGCCGCAGCTGGACGCGCTGCGGTACCCGTCGGACGCTGTCTACCCGACGGCACGGGGTGCGGCGCCGACTTGTATGTAGGTACCGGCCGGGCTGCTCAACAACACCCTGCACACCATCGCCCTGACACAGATCCGCATGCCGGGGCCGACCAGTGCCAGTTGTTGTCCGGCGGCGCCTGCTACTGGCTGCCGTCGTGCGTGTTCCCATGTCTGTAGCATCTTGCCTTTGAGACCCGGTATCCGCAGCAGGAGCATCATGACGATCGGCACGACGGCCTCGAACGTGCTGTGGGCGTTGAGGGCGGGCGGTCTGTTCGACGGCGAGCGGGTGCTGGGGCCGGGGATGGTTCTGGTCGAGGACGGGAAGATCAAAGACGTCGACACCTCGGGTGCGGCGCCGCCTGAGGGTGCGGTGGTCCGGGATCTGGGAGCGAGTTCCTGGCTCCTGCCAGGTTTGATCGATACCCATGTCCACCTGGGTTTCGATGCCACGAACCAGGCCGCCGCGAATCTGATGGCCGCCGACGACAGCATCGTGCTCGACAACATGCGTGCCGCTGCCGGGAAGGCGCTGCGGGCAGGGATCACCACCGTGCGGGATCTGGGCGACCGCAACTACCTGTCGCTGGCGGTGCGCCGGCAAGGGGCGGACTGCCCTCAGGACGGCCCGCACGTGGTGGCGGCCGGCCCGCCGATCACGACGCCCGCGGGACACTGCCACTTCCTGGGAGGCGAGACCACCGGCTCGCCTCAGGCACTGCGCGCGGCGGTGCGTGATCGCTACGAGCGCGGCAGCGACGTGGTCAAGGTGATGGCCAGCGGCGGAGTGATGACCGCCGGGAGTTCCCCGCACCAGCAGCAGTACGGGCTGGGGCAGCTGCGCGTCGTCGTCGAGGAGGCACACCGGTTCGGTCTTCAGACCGTCGCGCACGTCCATGGGCCGGATTCGATCGCCGCTGCGTTGGAGGCCGGGTTCGACACACTCGAGCATGTCACCTTCATGACCGCCGGCGGTGTGGATGCCGACCCGTACCTGGTGGAGCGCATTGCCGCGAGCGGTGTCTTCGTCGGTACGACCGTGGGGGCGCTGCCCTCGGGCCAGCCTCTGTCAGCTGCGGCGGACGTCCGGCGGTCAGTGATCAACCAGGCCAGGTCCGCCCTGCATGCGGCCGGCGCACGGCTGACCGCCGGCACAGATGCGGGCATTGCCTCCGACAAGCCCCACGACGTCCTGCCCTACGGCATTGCCCAGCTCGCCGGCCCAATCGGCCTGACACCCCTCGAAGCCCTGCGTGCGGCCACCTCCACCGCGGCTCACGCCTGCGGCTTGGAGCGCAGCAAGGGACGGCTGCTACCTGGATGGGACGCCGACCTCCTCGCCGTCCACGCAGACCCGACCACCGACCCCACCGCGCTGCGCCGCGTACAGGCCGTCTACCGGGCCGGGCACCCCGTCGCACTGCCGCACACGCCAGGAGAAGCGGGCCTGCGATGAACACCCCACCAGAGCCTTCCCGCCCACCGGCCGCCTTCTCGGAGCCGTCGGCCTCGGCTGCGCCGGACTGAGCCCATGGGTGTACTCCCACACCCTCACTGTTCGTTCCTTACACACCCTGGGACGTGGCTTCCTTACCAGCACTATCACCACGCGCACTGATTTCCCCGCGAACGACCTGCGCGGACGTGCATGCCCCGGAACCGTTCAAACGCCGTTGGACGTCGCTTCCGGGCCGATGCGGGCCGCGGCCGCGGCGGCCATGCGACGCAGTTCCGCCGCGACGTCCCGCATCGCTCGCCGAGCGTGTCTGTCGCAGGCCAGGAACGAAGCGAACCCGTGCACCAACCCGTCGCGGTGCAGGTGGGTCACCCGCACCGCGGCGGCCCTGAGCCGGTCCGCGTACTCGGTCCCCTCGTCCCGGAACGGGTCGAACCCCGCCGTGACCACGCAGGTCGGCGGCAGCCTGCGGAAATCGGGAGCGCGCAACGGCGAGGCGTACGGCTCCAACAGCCGCACGGGGTCTGGTGAGTAGCAGGACCGGTACCAGTCGACCATGTCGCTGTCGAGGAAGTAACCGCGCCCGAAGAGCTGCCGTGACCGGTGTTCACTCATCCCGTCGACGGCTGGGTAGAGCATCAGGTTGAAGGCCGGCGTCGTCACCGCGTCGTCGATGCACCGCTGTGCCACGACGGCCGAGAGCGCCCCGCCCGCGCTGTCGCCACCGACCCCCACCGCGTCGCCGGCGCCGCCGAAGCGTTCCGCGTTGGAGACGACGTGCAGGAACGCCGCGTAGGCGTCGTCGACCGCGGCCGGATACGGGTGCTCCGGGGCGAGGGCGTACTCGACGGACACGATCCGCACGCCACCGTGCCGGCCGAGGAAGCGGCAGATCCCGTCGTGGCTGGTCACGCTGCCGAGCACGAAACCGCCGCCGTGGAAGAACACCAGCAGGGGAAGCGGACCGGACGCACCGGGCGGGCTGTACACCCGCGCCGCAACCGGGCCGCGCGCGCCGGCCACGACGGTGTCGTGCACCCGCACGTCACGCGCGACACCGGCGAGCAGCACCGACGACACGATGTCGTAGTCCCTGCGGACCGCCACCAGGTCGGGAACCACCTGGGGGTCGGCCCTCGGCACGAACCGCTCCAGCGCGATCAGCAGCTGGGCCGTGGGACTCAGCCGTGCCCCCTCGACCTGGACGGGCGCGCCGACGATCGCGCGAATCACCCGGTCGGGCAGGCTCAACGCGGCCACTACCGCGCGGGTGGCCATGCGCAGGGTCAAACTCACCGAGGACTTCCTTCGGCATCACTGGGGACACTCAGCCCCCAGAAGGTGAACGTGGACAGCCAGACCGACTCGACGCGGCGCCGCGGCACGCCGGTGGAACGCCACCGCGTCCGCGTCCTCTCGTCGCAGGGCACCCAGACCTTGTCCGCGGCCCCGACCGCCGTCATAAGTCCAGTACCCGGTCCGCTCCTTCACCGGCCACGGGCCGAGTATGTCCTTTTTGGATCTGCGGTCAAGCTCCGCGTCTCATCAGGGCGTGTTGCCGGCGTGCGCGGTGATCTGCTACCGCCGAGCCGTCAAGCTGGATCTGTCGACTCACAACAACCCCAATTGAGATGTGGTTAGCGCTGCGGGTTCCCAGTTCTCGCGATCGAGGCCCGAAAGTCAGCCGCACCGGTAAGCGCCGCGCGGCCCGGGTGGGTCGCGCGGCGGCCGAGTGTCACACCGCGGTGATGGTCCAGTGGTTGTTCGGGCTGGAGTTGGGGGCCCACATGCCACAGGTGGCGCCTACGGTCGAGTCGCCCATGCCGTCCAACGCGGTGCCGGTACCGCGGTTGACGATCTGGTAGCGGCCGTTGCCGACGCTGTTGAGCCGCCACTGCTGGTTGTTGCCGCCGTTCCACGGCGCCTGTTGGGCGGGTGCCCCGTTGGTGGCGTCGCCCCAACTGTCCGCGACCATGCCGTTCGTGCGGTTGACGATGCGGACGTAGCCGCCGCCCGCGTCCACCAGCTGCCACTGGAGGTCGTGCTGCCGTCCCATTTCCACTGCTTGAGCCGTGCCCCGGAGCCGACGTCGCCGCCGCTGTCGAGCACCAGGCCCGTGGCGGCGTTGGCGATCCGGGCCCAGCCCGTGGGCACCGGACCCGCGCCCAAGACGGGGATCTGGCCGGAGAACGTCAGCTTCACCACGTAGGCCGGAGCGGCGAACGGGGGCGCGGACGACGGCATCGTCAGGTGCAGGGCCGTGCCGTCCTGGCTGCGGTTGGGCAGGTCGATGTACGACCCGGCGGCGGAGTTCAGCAGGCGGGCCGACACCAGGGAGCCGAGGTTGATCCGGTTGGCGTTGAGCGTCGCGATGTCCAGCGTGCCGCCCGGCCAGCCCATGACAGTGGCGTAGCCGCGGCTGGACACCAGGAACGGGATGGTGACCTCGCCGTTGCGCTGCACGAGGTCGATCACACAGCCCTTCTGGTCGAGCCTGCCGTGCCCGTGCTGACCCAGACCGTAGAACCGCTCGCCCGGATAGCCGCGGAAGCGCTGCTCAAGCCCTTCGGAGGTGAAGTGCCGCGGACCCGGCCACCAGATGTACGGCGGAGCCTCCGCCAGCAACTCGGCACCGCTCGCGGTGTCGACGAACCGCAGGTGCCCCCGCTCGTCCAGCTCGGCGGTGATCGCACCGTTGACGATGCGGCGCTCCCCGACAACGGGGTCCCCGGCTGGTGGCTTCGGGATGAGCAACGCGCCGGGCAGGTCGTCACGCAGGCTGTCCCGCGCCACCCGCACCCGCAGGCTGTCGGCACCCCACGGCTCCACCCGCACGACCACATCGGACACGCTCCATTCCAATGCCTCCGTCATGAGACGCCGTTCCCTTCCGGGAGGTGCCGCCACCGAGGGATGGCGGCACCCCTCGCTGTGGTCAGCTGGTGTGCCGGCGACCGTGCTGGCGGTCTTGAGCGCCGTAGTCGGGTTGGACGGTTGTGCGGGCCGGCATTGCTGCCGGCACCGGCGGCATCAGCCTCAACGGCGGCACTGTCCCACGTCACCGGGGGGCACGGCACAGGAATGAGTGAGCCGTCGCGCCGATGGGATCAGATGAAGCGCCAGAGGTGGTCGTTGGCGCCGTAGTCGTCCCAGATGATGATTTGCGCACCGCGTGCGGTGGAGGCGCCGTTGACGCCGAGGACGCGCCCGCCGTTGCCGCACTGGATGCGGAAGTAGCCGTTCGCGCCGTGACGCAGCCGCCACTTGTGGTCGTTGGTGCCGTTGTCGGCCCATTGGAGCACCCGGGCGCCGTTGGCGTTGGCCGCGTTCTCGACGCCGAGGACCTTGCCGCTGTGGGAGTTGCGCAGTCGGAAGTACCCGTCGGGGTCGAGGACGGCGGTCCAGAGGTGGTCGGCGGTGCCGTTGTCGTCCCACTGCACGGCCAGGCCGCCGTCGGCGGTCGACATGTCCTGCACGCCCAGGACGAGGCCGCTGGCGAGGTTCTGGACGCGGCGGGCGCCGGTGGGCACGAACCGCCAGCGGTTGTCGGCGGTCCCGTTGTCCGGGTCCTGCACGGCTTGCGCGCCTGCGGCGGTGGAGCCGTTGAGGATGCCCAGGAGCTTGCCGCTGTTGCCGTTGCGCAGCTTGTGGGTGCCGTCGCCGTTGTCGAGGATGGTCCACTTGTGGTCGGCGGTGCCGGTGTTGCTCCACTGCAGGACGCGGGCGTTGTCCGCGGTGGACATGTTCTCCACGCTGAGGACCTTGCCGCTGTTGAGGTTGCGCAGCCGCACCGCGCTGCCGTCGGCGACCAGTTCCCAGTTGTGGTCGGCGGTGCCCGTGTCGTTCCACTGCAGGGCGAGGCCGCCGTCGGCGGTGGACATGTCCCGGATGCCGAGCACCAGGCCGCTGGCGGCGTTGACCAACCGGTAGCCGGCAGCCGAGCCGCCCCCGCCGCCGCTGGTGCTCCAGTAGACGGTGTAGTTGTGGCCGTGGGCGTCGTAGAACGGCCCGAGGTTGACCGTCGCGCCGTCGGCTCGCGCGGTGAACGCCAAGCCCGAGGTTGCGGTGCGGGTGATCGAGGCAGGATCCAGCACGGGCAGCCTGCTCAAGGTGGTGTTGCCGTAGTTGCCCGACAGCACGACCGGTCCGTAGGTGATCGCGGCGACGGCGGGGTTGTCGTTGGCGGGCTGCATCACGACGCGCATCGGCAGGCGGACGGTGACCGTGTCGCCGGAGGTCCACGACCGGGTCAGGGTGGCGTAGGCGCCCGGGGTGGTGGCGATGTCCTGCACGGTGCCGTTGACGGCGACCGTCGCGCCGGTGGTCCAGGCGGGGATGCGCAGCCGCATCGTCCACGACCCGCTCACGCTGCCGGTGACGGTCAGGGTGGTGGTGTCCGATGCCGGGTAGGTCGTGGTCTGCGTGACGGTGATCCCCCGCTGCGCCCAGGTCAGCACCGACGGCGTGTACAGGTTCACCGTGAGCGTGGTGCCGTTGTGGAAGTAGACGGAGTTCGCCAGGGAGGTGTTGACCTCCAGCGCGGTGCCCTGGCAGCACCAGAACGTGCCGTAGTCGGTGCTCCAGTTGCCGCCGCCCCAGGCGGGCCCGGTGTTGCCGCGCCGGTGCCCGGGGTTGAGACCGGTGAAGTAGCAGATGTGCCCGTGCGGGTCGGCCGTGTTCTGCTGGCCGATCAGGTGGTTGAGCAGCGCCCGTTCGTAGAAGTCGAAGTAGGACGCCCGGTCGGGGTCCAGCAGCCACAGCTCGCGGGTCAGCTTGAGCATGTTGTAGGTGTTGCACGCCTCGGCCGTGTCGGTGTTGAGGTAGGCGGCGATGGCGTTGGGCGCGCGGAAGTGCTCGGCCTGGCTGTTGCCGCCGATCACGTAGGTGTGCGCGCCGACGGTGATGTCCCACGCGTTGGACGCGATGTCGCGGTAGCGGGTGGTGCCGGTGGCCTTGTATTCCCGGGCCGCGCCGATCCACTTCGGGACCTGCGTGTTGGCGTGCAACCCGTTGAGCCGGTCCTGGCCCGCGGCCAGCGGATCGAACACGGCGGCGTGGTCGAACCGCTGCGCCGCCGCCAACCACCGGGAGTCCCCGGTCTGCTGGTACAGATCGGCCAGCACGGCGTTCATCCCGCCGAACTCCGTCTGGAGAATGCTCTGCATCCGGGCGGTGCTCAACCGACCCGTCCGCCAGTCCACCCAGCCCGCGAACCGCAGCAACACGTCACGCGCCTGCGTGCTGCCCATGTACCGCCACACGTCCAGCAGACCCGCCAGCGTCTTGTGCAGCGAGTAGTACGACACCGACTTGGGCGAGCCCGCCTCCATCGCGTCGAAGTCCGACTCCGGGAACCCCGACAGGTAACCGGAGTTGAACCCGGCCGCGGCGTTGTTCGCCTGGCACTTGGCCAACTCCGCGACCATGTAGTTCGCCCGATCCCGGCACGCCGTGTCACCCAACACCGCCCACGCCTGCGCCCACGCGCTCAGGAAATGCCCCTGGCTGTGGGTGCGGAACGGGAAGTCCGGCGCCTCCCAACCACCCAACGCCGCCGCACCACCCGTCGACAAACGGTGATTCGCGCGGAAGTTGTACAGCAACCGGTCGACATCGACGAACCGCAGGTACGACAGGGTCCGGTTCTGGTTGTCCAGCCAACGGCCCGACGTGAGGCGGACCTCGCTGAGGTCGAACCCGGCGGCCGACACACCGACGTCGCCGCGGACCGGCGGCACCACCGCGGCCCCCGCGACCGGAGCCACCGACGGGACCACGGCGGGCACGGCGGTCGCGAGGGCGGCGACCCCCGCGGCCTGCAACAACCTGCGACGGTTCAAGGGTGAGGATGACATGGTGCTCCCTGGATCGGCTGCCGCCGCTGCCACGAACAGCCGCAGGCACACCCTTTGTGCTCGTCAACATGAACTGATCAACGACGGACGCCCGTGTCGATCGGTGAGGCAGACCTGCGCCCGGTCCCCGCGCTTTCAGTACGCGGGCGCCGTGTCGGTCAGCGTCGGACCGGTCGACGCGGAGGACGCGGGTGTCACCCCTGTGGACACCAGCAGTGAGGCGGCGACCGCCCCTGCTCTCACCAGGGCAGTGGCCCGGTAACGGGTTCGGTGCGCGGCACGGCCGGGTATCGCATGGTCGACAACCTCTCCGTTGGGGTCGCACGCAGTCCGAACCACCGGTTGGAGAGATGTTATCGCTAACAATCCAGCCTGCGTGGCGCGTCTTGCCAACCTTGGTGACGTATAACGTATAGATACTAGCCACGTTGGCGCGTTGTCAACAGTCCGATGCCGGACGCGCCTACTGAGACGTGGCAATTCTGTTAGCGCTAACAGAATTAGCGACCAGCCGTCGGGCCTCATGCCGCGCCCTGCTGCGAACCTCGGCAACGGACCATTCGCCGCCATCACCGGACGGCGTGAACCGGCTCGCCCGAAGGCCTGCGCGTCGCCCGGAGTCCGACATCTGGCACACGTTCGACGCCCCTCCCGAAGGGGCCGCCCTGGACGGACACCACGCGCCCCACGGTGATCGGATGCGGAACTGGGCGTTGACTTCCGGGATCTGCTCGCTGCAGGATGTGCCGCAACGCACTGGACACCGGCGCGAAACAAGGCTCGGACGGCCCTGGGCCGCCCTTACGGCCTCGATTCCCGTGCTGCTGCCGATCTGTCGGTCAGCGCATCGCGTGCCGGTACCGCTCCGCAGAGGAGAACCCCTGGACACCGGATGACGTCGCACGAGCGAAGCCCTGATTGTTAACGCTAACAACCTACGGCGGTGCGGCTCCACGCCCGGTGATGGCCTTTGCAGAACGACAGGAGAGGTACATGTCCGCGCTTCGCGCCCGGCTGGCGGCGATACTGGTCGCCGCGTGCCTGCTCATCACCTCCCAAGCCCTGACCGCACCCGAGCGGGCGGCCGCCGCCGACCCGGGCTAAGCACGTCGACGGAGCCGTGCACGTGCCGCTGCACGACCTACTGCACCGTCTCGACGAAGTGCCACCGGGCGAAGTGTGGGTGCACTGGAAGTCCGGCTACCGCGCCTCCATCGCCACCTCCGTGCTCGCCGCCGCGTGGTCGCGATCGACGACGAGTTCGACCGGGCCGAGAGGCTGGCCAGAAGTGGTGGACCGACCAGACCTGACGGGTCACGATGGGGCCGTTCTCGGGACATCTTCCGAGGGCGGCGAGACGGCCGGTTTCTCGGCGGATGTTTCGCCAACTGTGGTGGCAGGACGGCTCGGCGACGCGGGTAGCCGTCGTCGTCGAACGGCTCCAGGCCCAGCGGTTCACGCCGATGCCGAACGACCAGGATCGCTCGATCCGCACCGCGCCGGTGAACTCGTGTTTCTACCGTCCCGCTGTCCCGTGGCAGCAGGGCTGCCGGGCCGTTGAGCGCGCCTTCACGGGATGTTCGCGCTGAGGCTTCGCTGTGGCGCTCACCCCGCCGCTCGGCACAGCGAGCCCCCGGCTGCCGCTTGCCCATGATCGGCGGGGCTCGCTGCCTGCCCGCCGATCCGGCCGCGTGGCCGCGCCGGAGCGCCGCGCATCAACGTCGCCAAGGCCCTCACCTACGTGAACGCTCACACCTCCGGTTCGATGACCGGCAGCTCACCTCCGGTGACGCACGACGCCTACGGCACAAGCCTGCGTTGGCCAGCGCACCGAAACCTGCTGTTGACATCCCCGTAACCGCTGAAGAAGCTGTTAGCGCTCACATAGCACCTGCTCGTGTCCCAGAACCCGCCTGGCTCGCCAGCGCGGTCCCCTCCTTCCCCCAAGGAGCCCACCTATGGCAACGTTCACCCGCGTCCGTCAGAGATTGGCGGTCGCGCTCGGCATGATCATCGTGCTGCTGACCGTGTTCGCCCCGCCGGCCAGCGCGCAGTTCATCACGATCAACAACCCGGTCATCCAGCAGCGCGCCGACACCGCGATCTACAAGCACACCGACGGCTACTACTACATGACGGCCTCGGTCCCCGACTACAAGCGGGTCGAACTGCGACGCGCCACGACCCTGCAGGGCCTCGGCAGCGCCGCGACGGTCAACGCGTTCACCGCGCCGTCGAGCGGCGCGCTGAGCGGTTGGATCTGGGCGCCGGACATCCAGTTCATCGACGGCGCCTGGTACATGTACTTCTCGGCCTCGCCCAGCACCGCGCGATTCAACCAGCGGCTCTACTGGATCCGCAACACCTGCGCCAATCCGATGACCTGCGCATGGAGCGCGCCCCAGCGCTTCAACACCGGCTGGGATTCCTTCCAGCTCGACCCGGCCTCGTTCGTCAATCGCGGGGTGCGCTACTTCACCTGGGCCCAGGACAGCCCGTCCACCAACTTCAACAGCCACATGTACATCGCCCGGATGAACGGCCCCACCGGCATCACCGGCACGGTCACCGAGATCGCGCGTCCGACGTACGCCTGGGAGATGGAAGGCGTCGCCGGCGTGGTGGAAGGGCCATCGCCGCTGGTCAAGAACGGCCGCGTGTTCATCGCCTACTCGGCCTCGGCGACCGACTCCCGGTACAAGCTGGGCCTGCTGTCGGCCGACGACACCGCGGACCTGCTGGACCCTGCCTCCTGGCGCAAGAGCCCGAACCCGGTGTTCCAGACCGCGAACGGGGTCTACGGCCCGGGCCACGGCAGCTTCACCGTGGCCGAGGACAACAGCACGGACGTGTTGGTCTATCACGCCCGTGACTACGCCAACCCGACGCCGGACGCGCTCACCGACCCGAACCGGCACACCCGCTTCCAGCAGCTCTACTTCAGCGACAACGGCGCCCCGTTCTTCGGCCAGCCGCTGCCGAACGGAATGACCGCGCCCGGCATCCGGGGCCAGTACAGCAACCGCTGCGTCGACAACTACGACTTCGACACCACGCCCGGCGCGCTCGTTCGGCTGTACAGCTGCAACGGCAACGCCGCGCAGGAGTGGGAATTCAACTACAAGGGCGTCAGCTGGTACGAGATCCGCAACCGCAACACCGGTACCTGTCTGACCAACATCAACGCCAGCACGGCGCTGAACGCCGACGTCGGCCTGGTCGCCTGCAACAACACGACGGCCCAGCAGTGGCAGATCATCGACCAGGGCAACGGCTGGTTCTCGCTGCGCAACGTCGCCGGCAACATGTGCCTGGACAACTATGACTGGAAGGCCGTGAACGGTGCCCGGCTCTCGCTCTATACCTGCAACGGCTTCGCCGTCCAGCTGTGGCGGCGTGGCTAGAGCAGCACCGATGGCGTAAAGCTGGGTCTGCCTGATTCCGCAACTCCGCGGTGATCCGCGGCGACCCGTAGGTCCCGCAAGAGTCCTCGTGCGCCTGGGTGATCTTCACCTCCAGGTCCGCGCGACGCTGCCGACGTGGTGTCAACACCGTTGCCGCACAACGTTTCACGTACGCGTAGTAGCCGGAGGTCGACACACCCAGCAGCCGCGCCATGCGCCGGACGGAGAACCGCCCGCCCTCGGGCGGGACGGCGACGGTGGTACCGGTGACGTCGTCGGGGCCGGCGTACTCGGCCATCAGAGCGAACCGTTCCGGTTCTTCTGCATCGCGGCAAAGGCGAGTGGCCGGGCGGGATCTCACCGCCCGGCTCTCTCAGAACCGTGCGTAAGCGGTGTCGGCGTTCGCGCAGCGGCGCACGGTCTTGCGGTCCATGCCCAAGGCCTCGGCGATGGCCGTGATGGCCACGCCTTTGTCGAGCAGGTCGTGCACCGCGGCGTGGCGTCGACGGGTGTTGGCCGCCCGCTTTCCTTCCAGCTCGCCGGGCGCGGTCGCCTCGGCAGGCGCCGCCGATTCGGGCCCGCAGGGTTCGGCGTCGGTCGCGTGTTCGGGTGGTCGCAGGCAGTCGCGGTGGGCGGCGGCGATCTTCTCCACCGCGTCGCGGAGGTTGCGCCAGAGGTGGAACCGGTCGGCGACCTGCACCGCGTCCGGTGCGGCGTCGCGGGCGGCCTCGGCGTAGGCGGTGGCCCGGTCCCGGCAAACGACTCTGGTGCCGGGGTGGGCGCGCAGCCAGGCGGCCACCGGCTCTGCGGTGCGGTCGGGCAGCACGTCCACCAGGCGGCCGGACTCGATGTCGACCAGCACCGTCCCGTAGACGTGGCCACGGCGCAGGGCGAAGTCGTCCACGCCCAGCACCGCCACTGTCCCGACCTGGGGATCGGGCAGCGCGTGGACCAGGCGCAGCAGCGTGCTGTGAGCCGCGGGCAGCCCCGGCAGGGTTGCCAGTCGTGATCCGGCGCGACCGGCCAGCGCCAGGCCTACCTGCTCCAGTATCGTGCGCGCCAATCCCGTTCTGCGGGCGTGTTTCGCGGTCAGGCCCTCGACCTGCTCGGCGAATGTCCGCACCGGACAGTCGACACCGGCGCAGAAGTAGCGGCGCACGCGTAATCGCAGCACGACGGGCCGCCCGCCGATCGCGGCGTCAGCCAGCCTGCGGTCGTAGCGGCTGTGCACCCTGCTCGACCGCAGACCACATCCCGGACACAACGCGTCGGGCGTTCGAGGGCGAGCCCAGATCACGACGCTCGCGCCAATCGACTCGACCCGCTCGACAGCGACCTCGGCCAAGTGCGGCAAGAGAGCGGCAAGGCCATGATCAACACACACCGGCCATGATCACAGAAGACCCTCGCGCCGCGTTCCCAGTGCCATCTTGTTGATCACACAACCAGAAACAGAGCCCCGGGCCCGCCGCCTCCTGGCAGCTACCCGGACCGGACTCACACCGGCTGGCGACGACGAGCTTCTGATCAGGTCACGACCGCTGGACGATCACCTTCTGATCACTGGGCGCACCGGCTGTCGTATTAGGCTGGGGCTATGTCAGAGATCCAGTCGCCGACTCCCGCTGAAGCCTTCGAGCTGCTGCTTGCCGGCAACCGACGTTTCGTCGCGGGTGCTCCGCAGCACCCGAACCAGGATGCGGCACGGCGCGCCGAGATCGCACCGGGCCAGCGTCCGTTCGCCGTGCTGTTCGGCTGCTCCGACTCCCGACTGGCTGCGGAGATCATCTTCGATCGTGGTCTGGGTGACCTGTTCGTCGTGCGCACCGCAGGTCACGTGGTGGGAGCGGAGGTGCTCGGCAGCATCGAGTACGGGGTGGATGTGCTGGACTGCCCGCTGGTCGTGGTCCTCGGCCATGACTCGTGCGGCGCAGTCGGGGCCGCATCGGCCGCGGTGGAGAACGGGACCGCACCGGCCGGGTACATCCGGGACGTGGTCGAACGGGTGACGCCCAGTGTGCTGGCGGCGCGGGCCGCGGGTCGCGTGGGTGCCGACGACGTTCTCGCCGAGCACGTCCGGCACACGGTGGACCTGCTGTTGAACCGCTCCCGCGTCCTCGCCGAGCGGGTCGATGCGGGCCGGGCCGCTGTGGTGGGCCTGTGCTACCGCCTGGCCAACGGCCGCGCGGACGTGGTCGCGGACCGCGGCCTCGACGTCACCGCGCGGTCCGTATTGTGATCGGGCCTGGCTAGCCACCGAACCCACCGCTTCACCGTGGACTCGGTGCTGGTCATGTGGTGGATCGGGGTCCTGCGGCGCGGCGGAGCCGGTTGGCGATCGCGAGGCCCAGGCCTTCCTCCGGGGGCAGGGAGGCGACGATGAGGTCGCACCCCAACTGGTCGAGGTCGCGCAGGAACCCGTACAACCGGCGTGCGTAGGCGGCCATTGAACGAGGAACGGCCACCACGGCATGCGTCTTCACCGGCGCATCGGCCAGGGAGGGCGGAAGGATGACGCCGACCCGGTGTCCCGCCTCCTGCGCGAGCTCCACTTCGGTGAGAAGCGCCTCGGGCTCGACGAGGACCACCCGCGCACGCGGTGCGTAGTGCGACGGGTGTTGGCCCGGCACCCGGACGCGGCTCGTCGAGCCGACCGAGACCTGGCTGCCCAGTGCCGCTTCGAGTTCCTCGCGGGTCACCCCGCCGGGCCGGAGGATGCTCGGCGTCTCGCTGGTCGCGTCGACGATGGTCGACTCGAGGCCCACCTGACAAGGGCCGCCGTCGAGCACGAAGTCGACCGCATCACCGAGCTCCGCGCGGACGTGGTCCGCCGTGGTGGGGCTGACCGAGCCGAAGCGGTTGGCGGACGGTGCCGCGACACCACCGCCGAAGGCCGACAGCAGCGCCAGCGCCATGGAGTGGTCGGGCACACGCACGGCCACCGTCTCCAGCCCACCGGTCGCTTCGAGGGGCACCCGGGGTCCGCGCCGCAGGACCAGCGTGAGCGGCCCCGGCCAGAAGCGTTCGGCCAGCAGGCGGGCCGTGTCGGGCACGACCGTGACCCACTCGCCCAATTGCTCCGCGCTGCCGATGTGGACGATCAGCGGATGTGACGGCGGGCGGCCTTTGACCTGGAAGACGCGGGCGACGGCGGCGACGTCCTCGACGTTGGCACCCAGCCCGTAGACGGTTTCCGTCGGGATGGCCACCAGCCCTCCCGCACGCAGCACACCGGCCGCCTTGTCGATGTCACTGATTGCTGCCCTCACCCCGGTGAACCTCCACTGTTCCGCTCTGCAGCTCTCGCGGCTCCTTCGGCCGCGCACGAGCACCCGTCACATCCGTGCCGGATAGTCCGACCGGCAGCAACGCCGACTACATTGTCCTCAACGTCAAGGTCTGGTCCGCCGGGACGTCGTGACGACTCACCGCGTGCGCACCTGGATCCAGTCGTCGCGCACCGCCCACCCTCTGCCGCTGACCGCAAAACCGCCGGCCGGAGTGCAGGGCGTTCCGCTCGATAAACACCTGACAGACCGACGGTTGTCACCGTTAGCATCCGGTGATCGGTTGCCGAAGGGAGTCGGTGTGGAGCGGTGGTGGTTTCAGGAGGAGGTGTCGCCGTTCCGGTGGGAGCAGGACGCGCTTGAGCACGTCAAGCGGTCGGTGCGGAGGGAGTGGCCGTACCGGGCCTGGGCGACGTTCACGTTCACCGCGATCACTGGGCGGGTCAACGAGTGCGACCTGCTCGTCGCCGCTCCCGGCGGGCTGTTCCTCATCGAGATCAAATCGCATCCCGGCAGCTTACGGGCGCACACCGGCAACTGGCGGTTCAACGACGGCGGCACGCGGCGGGCGTTGCGCAACCCGCTGCACCTGCTGGACCGCAAGGCCAAGGAACTGAGGGCGGTGCTGGACCGCGCCGCCGGGCGGCTGGGCGTGTCCGAGAGGGTGCCCCGGGTGGAGCCGGTGGTGTTCCTGTCCGCGTCCGGTCTCGTCGCGGACATGGACGACGTTCAGCGCCAACGCGTCTACGGCCGCGACCGGGAGAGCACGGGGTTGCCGTGGCTGTGGCGTGACCTGCTCGGTGTCGACGGGACCGAGGTGTCTCCCGACTTCGCCCGTGATGTGCTGCCGAACCTCCTGGCGGAGGCCGACGTCGGGGCGGCCACCGCGCACCTGCGCTTCGGCGGGGAGTGGGAGCTCGACCGCAGGCCGCTCAACGTCGGGGTCGACTGGGAGGACCGGCTCGCCCGGCGCGACGGCGACATCGCGGAGGAAGGCCGGTTGCGCATCTACCTGTCGGCGGACCAGGCCACGGCCACGGCCAGGCGCGCGGTCGAACGGGCCGCCGAACGCGAGTACCGGGTGCTCCAGCGGATCGTGCACCGCGGTGTCGTGCAACCCGTCCGCTTCGGCCCGCACCCCGGCGGATGGGCGATCCTGTTCCGGCACAAGACATCTGACCTGCGGCTCGACGACCACCTCGAACTGCGGGAGCCAGCGTTGGCGCAGCGGCTGGACCTGTTGCGCCAACTGGCCGAGGCGGTCCACTACGCGCACGGGCACGCGTTGTGCCATCGCGCGTTGTCGGCCCGGTCGGTCTGGGTCAGCGCGGACGAGCGGCCGGTGCTGCGGATCGCGGACTGGCGGTCCGCGTTCCGCTTGGAGGAGCCGGCGGCGTCGGTCGGGCACACCATCGCGGCGTCCTTCTCCGACCCGGACGACCCCTACCTGGCGCCGGAATCGGAGATCCCGGGCGCAAACCCGGTCGCGCTCGATGTGTTCGGCCTCGGCGCGATCGCGTACCTGGTGCTGTCCGACGAGGAACCCGCGCGGCGGCGGGCGGAGCTGCGGGACCGGCTCGCCGTGGAGGAAGGTCTACGACCGCACCGCGGGGTGGCCGAGGGCTTGTCCGACCTGGTGTTCGACGCCACGCGGCCCGACCCGCGCCTGCGGTTGTCGGTCGACGGGTTCCTGCAGCGCCTTGACGCCCTCGAACGCGAGCACCTCGCCACCGACCACCTGCCCGCCGTCGACCCGCTGGTGGCAGTACCCGGCCAGTACCTGGAGGAGCGGTGGCTGGTCGAGCACGTGTTGGGAACCGGCTCGACCGCCCGTGCGCTCCAGGTGGCGCGCACCACCGCCGATGGCACCGTGGACCGGCGCGTCTTCAAGGTCGCGCTGGACGAGGAGCGGGCTGCCCGGTTGCGGGCCGAGGCCGACGTCCTGCGGCACGTCGGCGGCTCGGGTGTCGTGCGGCTGCTGGCCGGTCCGCGCGAGGTGCACGGTCGCACGGTGCTTGAACTGGAGTACGCCGGAAACCGGTCGGTCGGCGCGCGGCTGCGGGCAGAAGGACGGCTGGAACGCCCGGAGCTGGAGCGCTACGGCGTGCACGTGCTCCGCGGGCTGGCCCAGCTCGCCGCCGCAGGCGTGTTCCACCGCGACCTCAAGCCGGACAACTTCGGGCTCTGCGAACGCCCGGGCTCCGGCGTGGAGCTGGTCCTGTACGACTTCTCGCTGAGCGATGCCCTGCTCACGGAGGTCACCGTCGGCACGGGCGGCTACCTCGACCCGTTCCTCGGTTCCGCCCGCCGCCCGCTTTACGACGGCCACGCCGAGCGGTACGCCGCAGCGGTCAGCCTGCACGAGATGGCGTCCGGGGTCCTGCCGGTGTGGGGTGACGGGAGCGTGCACCCCGGCGCGGTGTCGGCCGACTGGCCGGAGCCGGCCGCCGACCGCTTCGACCCGGAGCTGCGCGCCGGCCTGACCCGGTTCTTCCAGCGGGCGCTGCACCGCGACGCCGAGCGGCGATACCCGGACTTGCCGTCGATGGAGGCGGCGTGGCGCGAGGTGTACGCGATCCGGCCGCGGTCGTTCGCCACAGGGGTGCGATTACGCGCTCCGGTGTGGACCCGGGCCCGTGTCCGTGCGCTGGTCGGGTTCGTCGCCGTGCTGTTGTCGACCGTGTCGGCGGCGTACGCGTTCGCGGTGCTGCAGCCGCCACAGTCGATGATCTGGACCTTGGTGACGCCGAGCGTGTCCAAGGTGCCGCCGCAACGGCCGCCCGGTCCGGTGTCCGTCGAGAACCCCCAGATGACCTTCACGATCACCAGCCTGCCGGGCGACGCGTTCGTCGCCGACACAGGAATCTTCGGTGGCGTGCAGTCGGAGTCGGTGTACTACGACGACCGTTGGCGATACCTCGGCGCAAACGTGAAGCTCTACCCGCCCGGCACGTTCGACCGCACCGCCGTCCTCGGCCGGCGGGCGTTCACCGTCGGCCCGCGAACCGCGTTCCACCTGGACGACTTCCCCGACCCCCACCCGCGCTCGGGCTGGACGTACACGACACCCGCGGTCATCGTGGAGTACGGCGCCGACACGTGGCTCGTGGTGCGAGGGTACGAGTGGACCGAGCGCGATGCGCTGGTGGACCTGGCAGGTCGGGTCGAGGTCGGCGCGCGGCGGCAGCTCCGGTATCCGATCCGGTTCAGCTACGTCCCCGGCGGGCTCGCCGTCTGCGGTGCCTACGACGGACTCAGCGACCCTTGGCGCGGCGCGAATGACGGCTGGCACGCCTACCTGCACCTGTGCGACGACAAGGCGAGCGAGTCCTCCACCGGTCACGGCGAGGCCGTGTTGGTCGACCTGTCCTCCACCAACCTCACCCCCGCACGTCCCGGATGGGACACCGACATAACGGGCCACACCACCTCTCTGGACGGCGGCCTTGTCGTCGACTGCGGCGCGTTCGGGGTGGCGATCGTCGTCCGGGCGACCCACCGTTCCCGCTACGCGGATGCCGACCTCGAACAAATGGCCCGCTCACTGGAGATCCGAGACATCGCCAACCCGACAACGTGGTTCACCGCGGCCGAAGTCATCGGCTGACCGGGTGCTCAGCCATCCGCGGAGCGCCGCATGGCAGACAGGTGGTTCAACCGGCTCGATCTCCTTGCCCCGCGCGTCGCCATTCGTCCCCAACGCCGTCCTGGTAGTACTTCGTCAGGTGCTGTTGGGCTGTGGCTTTGGGCGCGGGATGACACCCCGTTGGCTTCTGCGCAGGTGCCGGACTTCGTGTGGCACAACCTGCCTCAGTCGGATGTGATCGGCCATCAACGCCGTGGCGGAGAGCACGGCGTGGTGGTGTCTGTAGAAGAGGGTCAGTGGCGGTCATGTGGTCCTTCTTCCAATGGTCCGGAGGTGTCCTTGGGTCGGTCGACCGACGCCGCAACGCGCCGGCCGACAGTGACGGGGACGAGAGATCAGGCGGCGAGGACGGGCTCGTCGTACTCCAGCGGCGGCTAGCCCGGGGATTCGGCGACGCGGCCGACCAGCCACTCGGCCGCTGGCGGGGGTGACGGCGTTGCCCAGCTGTCTGATGCGCTCGCGACGGTTGTACTACAGGCGGTAGCCGTCCGGGAACGCCATCGCGGCGCGGATTTCGTCGGGTTCCAACATGCGGAAGGTGCAGCCCGCGATGGCGGACAGAAGGTCGCCTCGATCCTCAATACCACCGGTGGAGGAGATCCCGAACCAGGCGAAGTCGAGGGGCCGGGCTCCCAGCCGACCAGCGGCTGGTGGCCGGTGGCCGGTGGTGGTGATGGTGATGGTGCGCAAGGGCTCGGTCGCCGGAGTGCACATCATGCCGTCGCGGGCGCCGCGCGTGTGTTGCGCATCACCATGAGCCGCTGGCCTCGGGCAAACGGGCCGCGGGCATCACAGATCACGCGCCGAACAAGTCAGGCAGAACCCTCACGAACACCACCGCGCATTCGACAACCTCGGCCGCGGGCGAGTCCGGGTCCGTCGAGGGGTGCATCCTGTCAGGGCGCGCCGAGCGACCCCCGTCGTTGTTGGACGCCCTTCGCTCCACCCTGTTGGCGGGCGAGGGTGAGCAGCTTCGTCGGCTCCTCAAGGTGACACGCAGCTTCGCGGCCACCTCGGTCCGGGAACCCGAAACCGACGGCTTTCAACCCGACGTCGTACTGGCCGCCCCTGTCGTGGGCTTCATCGGCGCCGCAGTCAAGCCCTGCCGCAGAAGGCGAGCCACCTGGCCGCGGACGTGGTCCAGCGGTGGCTGCTCTCCGCATGGTGTGCCGGTGTTCCGATCGAGGTCCACATCGCCGACCCACGACGGCTGGCGCTGGCCGCTGCGCTGTGGTCGGAGGATGACATCTACGAGGCCCGGTTGAAAGCCGTCCTGCCTGCCTTGGCCATGCTCGGCGGATACCTCACGCCGGAAGCCCAGGCCGTGTTCAACCTGTGCCGCTCGAAAAGTCATCGTCGCTGGTAGAGCGCGGGGTGTCACCGTGTTGAGAGCATGTCCGGGTGATCGTGTCCATGCTGTACCAGGCGACCCGGAGGCTGCTGTCCGTTCCGTTGGTGCTGCTGCGCAGCGAGGCGGCGAAGGACGCCGAACTGCTCGTGCTGCGGCACGAGAACGCGGTCCTTCGTCGGCAACCGGCGGGTCCGGTCCGCTACGAGCCCGCGGACCGGTTCTGGTTCGTCGCCCTGTCCGGACTGGTGGACCGTCGCCGTTGGCCAGAGGTCTTCCCGGTCACGCCGGGCACCCTGCTCGCCTGGCACCGCAGGCTCGTGGCCCGCAAGTGGGACCACACCGCCCGTCGACGCACCGGACGTCCACCGACACGAGCGGCGATCAAGTCGCTCGTGCTGCGGCTTGCCAGGGAGAACCCGCGGTGGGGCCATCGGCGAATTCAGGGCGAACTGGCCGGTCTCGGCCACCGCATCGCCGCCTCGACGGTCTGGCGGATCCTGCACGAAGCGGGCATCGACCCGGCACCACGCCGCACCGGACCCACCTGGCGACAGTTCCTCAACGCCCAGGCCGAGAGCATCATCGCGGCGGACTTCCTCCACCTCGACACCGTGCTCGGCACACGCCTCTACGCACTGGCGTTTCTTGAACACGGCACCCGACGCCCGCACGTCACCGGCGTCACCGCCCACCCGACCCGGGAGTGGACGACACAGCAGGCCAGAAACCTCACCGCCGACCTCGGACACCGGATGGAGTCCTTGCGCTTCCTGCTCCGCGACCGCGGCGGCAAGTACAGCCAGGCGTTCGACGCCGTCTTCCACTCCGACGATCTCCACGTGATCAAGAGCGCGCCACAGGCACCGCGGATGAACGCCCACTGCGAACGGGTCATCGGCACCCTCCGACGCGAAGTCCTCGACCACATCCTGATCACCAGCGAAGGCCATGCACGCCAGGTCCTCAAGACCTACGAAGACCACTACAACCGGCACCGGCCTCACCAGGCCCGCGACCAACTACCACCCAACGTCCAGCAGCGCCCCACCGCCGTGCACAACCTCGACACCCACAGACTGCACCGCACCCGCATCCTCGGCGGCCTCATCAACGAGTACAGACATGCCGATTGACCAGCAAGGATGACTTTCGAGCGGCACAGCAGGAGGAACGAAGGCCGCCTTGCTGTAGGGGATGACGATCACAGCGCCACGACCCGTTACCCGGAATAGCTCAGTGCCTGATCGTGCGGCGTGGCGTCACGACTGCTGTACCTGATCTCCGTCCGACTCATCGGCTGGCTGGTCCTGCTCGGCCGGGGGAGCTTCCGTCGAACCGTGTGGTCAGGGCCGAGCGAGGGCCGAGTCCACCACCTGCCACAGGGAGCCGGCGGTGGCGAACGTCTGGTCGTTCAGCTCCTCGTCGGGCAGCGAGACGCCGAACACCTCTTCGATGCCGAACAGCACTTCCACCGCCTGCATCGAGTCCAGCCCGGCGTCGCGCAGGCGGGTCTCCTCGGTCAGCGGGGTGCTGCCCAGCAGCGGTAGCAACGAGGCCAGCAGCTCGGTGAAGCGGGCGTCCACGGCGTCAGTCCTTTCGGGTCAGGTGTATGCGGGAGACGTGGGTGATGGCGCCGTCCTCGACCGCCACCTCCACCGGCGCCGGGTGGCCCAGGAACGCGACGAGGCTCGCGTACAGGCCGTAGGCGCCGACGTTCGGAACCACCAGCACGTCACCGGGGGCCAGCGGAGGCAGCTCGGCGGCTCGTGACCAGGTGTCCAGCGGCGTGCACAGGGGTCCGGTGACGACGGTCGGCACCGGAGGCGCGCCCGACGACGGGCCGTGCAGCATCGGGTTCAGCGGCGGCAGGCGACGCAGACCGGACATGCCGCCCAGGTGGTTGATGCCCGACTCCAGCACGGCGATGTCCTTGCCGTGCGAGCGCTTCACGTCCAGGACACGGGTGATCAGAACGCCCGCCGTGGCCACGAGGTGGCGGCCGGATTCGAAGACGACCCTCGGCACGCCGCCCGGCCAGCCGGGGACGCGCTCGTCGAGCAGAGCCGCGAGACCGTCCCGCAGCGCCGCCAGGTCCACGGGGGCGCCGTCCCGGGCGAACGGCGCCGCGAACCCGCCGCCCAGGTCGAGCACCCGCACGCCGGTGATGTGCGGGGCGAGGATGTCGGTGAGCGTCTTCGCGGTGTCCAGCTCGCGGGCGAACTGGGCCAGCAGGGCGTCCACGCCGTCGACGTTGCTGCCCATGTAGAAGTGCAGCCCGATCACGGCGACGTGCGGCCGGTCGCCGAACGACGCCGGTTGCGCCCGCACCCAGGAGGCGTCCGCGCCGAACTGCGACGCCACGCCCGTCATGGCCAGCGCCCCGCCGGCCACCGGCTGGTCGTCGTTGATCCGCACCAGGCAGCGCACCCGCGCCCCGGCGGCGTCGGCGAGCCGTTCGAGCTGGTCGAGACCGGTCGGCGAGTCCACGCAGAACTCCCGCACCCCGGCGCGCAGCGCGGCGGCCACGTCGTCGTCCCGCTTGCCGGGGCCGGTGTAGAGGATGCCGTCGGCGGGCCAGCCGGCCTCTAGGGCCGCCTCCAGCTCGCCGGGCGAGCACACCTCGGCGGCCACGTCGGCCGCGCGCAGCGCACCCAGCACCGCCGGGTGAGGGTTGGCCTTGAGCGAGTAGTACAGACCGGTGCGCTCCGGCAGGGCGGCGCGCAGCCGGTCTGTGTTCGCCCGGACCTCGGTCAGGTCGTAGACGTAAGCGGGTGTCTCGATGCCGGCGCGCAGGACCGCGTCGACAGCGGCGTTCGCGGTGATGTCCGTGGCGGTGTCAGGCACCGGACACCACCGCGCGCAACGCCTTGCGGTCCACCTTGCCGTTGCGGGTCAGCGGGAGCGACTCGACGATCACGCACCGCCGGGGGATCTTGAACTCCTCGATCTCCGCCCGCATCCGGCGCAGCACCTCGTCCGGTGTGGACTCCCCCACCACGACCAGCAGCGCGGGCAGGCCGTCCAGCGGCGGGATCACGGCCGCGCGCTCCACGCCGGGCACGCGCCGGGCGGCGGCCTCCACCTCGGTGGCGCTGACCCGGAAGCCGCGTTCCTTGTAGATGTCGTCGACCCGGCCAACGAAGTACACGTAGCCGTCCTCGTCAACCCAGCCGTGGTCGCCGGTCCGCAGGCACGGGAACAGGCCCTCGGCACGGGGGAACCGGCGTTCGGTCAGGTCCGGCCGGCGCCAGTAGCCCGCCATCACGTTCGGGCCGCGCACGACCAGTTCGCCGATCTCCCGGGCGGGCAGGCGCTTGCCGGTGGCGTCGGCGGCGAACACCTCCGTGCCCGCCAGCGGCAGGCCGCACGAGCCAGGGCGTCCGCGGTCGCCGTCGGGCGGCATGATCGTGGCCCGCTTGCACTCGGTGAGCCCGAACATCAGCTGCACGGCCAGGGTCGGGATCGCCGCACGCAGGTTGTCCACCAGGTCCGGTGGCATGGCCGCGCCGGTGTTGGTGAGCAGCCGCAGCGACGGCGGCCGGGCGTCCTTGCGGCGCAGCAGCCGCAGCAGGGTGTCCGACACCGCCGGGACGGACGCCAGCACGGTCGCCCCCGACTCGTGCAGGTTGCGCAGCAACGACGGGCCGACCTCGGCGGGCATACCCAGGTGCACGCGCGCGCCGCTCACCGCGCCCAGGAACAGCTGGTACATGCCGTAGTCGAACGACAGCGGCAACGGGCAGTAGACGACGTCGTCAGGCCGGTAGGCCAGCGCGTCGTGGATCGCCAGCACCGCGAACACCGCCTGGGCGTGCGTGCTGACCACGGCGGCGGGTGAGGCACTGGTCGTGCCGGACGTGTAGATCAGGCACAGCGGGTCGACCGGGAGCGGTCCGTCCGCCACCACCCCGACCGGCTCCGCCGCCGCGAACAGCTCTTCCCGCGCGGCGGCGGAGGGCACGCCGAGGGCCGCCACCTCGTCGGTCTCCCCCACCACCAGTGCGGGTTCGGTCTCACCCAGCACGTGCTCCAGCGGGCGCCCCGAGGTCTGCTCGTGCAGCACGCAGAACACCGCGCCGATCCGCGACGTGGCGTAGAGCAGCGCCGGGACGAGCACCGAGGAGGGGCCCACGACCACCACGCGGTCACCACGCCGCACGCCCCGCGCGGACAGCCACGCCGCGCCGCGCAGACTCGCGTCGGCCAGTTCGCGGAAGGTCACCGACTCGGTGGTGGTAGACACGGCGGTTCGGTCGGGCCACCGCACGGCGGCGTCGTCGATCAGGTGGTGCAGTAGTGTCGGCATGGCTCCCCCTACCGTCGCCGCAGGGCGGTGATGCCCCAGCTGAAGCCGGTTCCGCTGGTCGCGAGAAGCACCGTGTCGCCGGGGCGCACGGCGTCGGTGGCCTCCAGCTCGGCCAGTGCGAGGAACGGGTCGGCGCACCCCATGTGGCCGTAGCGCTCGTAGTTGAAGACGCTGCGCCCCTCGGTCAGGCCGAGCTGCTTGAGCAGGCGCTCGTGCATCCGCCGGTCCATCTGGTTGATCAGCAGGTAGGCCACGTCGTCGGCGGTCAGGCCGAGCGCGTCGAGCGTGCCGGCGGCCAGGGCCAGGTAGTTGTCTAGGTAGGTCTTGGCCAGGGTGAGCTGGCGTCCGCGCCGCCGGGTGACCACCCGGCCGTCCTCGTATTCGCCCATGTAGAAGTCGCACCAGCTCGGGTCGGTGCGCATACGGCAGCTCAGCAGGTCGTAGCGCACGTCCTCGGTGCCGATGAGCACGGCCGCCGCGCAGTCGCCGGTGTTGAACAGCGACACCGACTCGGGGTCGGCGTAGTCCACGGTGCGGCTGGAGCGCTCGCCGAACAGCACCAGCGCGTAGCGCACCCGGCCCGCCGTCACCGCGTCGGCGGCGATCTGCACGGCCGTGGAGGACGCGGTGCAGAAGTTGACCACCTCGAAGCAGTGCGCGGAGGTGATGCCCAGCTCGTCGGCGACCTTGGCGGCGGGCGACCACGCGGGGCTGTCCCAGTCGCCGGAGCCCGCCATGACGACCTGCCCCACCTCGTGGGGCGCGATCCCGGCCCGGTCGAGGATCTTGCGGGCCACGTCGGCGACGAGTTCCCACGCCTCCTCGTGCTCGTCGAACACCGGGATCTGCCGGCTGTGCGTCCAGGCGAGGATGTCTGCCTCGGGCCGCCCGGACAGCTCGTGCATGTGCCGCACGGTCATCCGCCCACCGGGCAGGGCGAAGTCGAAGTCGATGATGCCGACCACGTCCGTCACGCGCCCTTCGGCCGGACGGCGGAGCGGGTCAGCTCGCGCAGTCGGTCCAGTTCGGACAGTCCTTTCAGGACAGTGTCGGTGGGCAGGCCGAAGTCGACCAGGCACGCCAGCTCGTCCACGCCCAACGCGGCGAACGACGTCACGGTGCCGGTCAGCTTGTCGACGGTGCCCAGCAGGCCGCCGTCGTCGTAGTAGCGGCCGAAGGAGTGGCCGACGATGGCGTCGATCGCGTCGTCGTCGAGCTTGGTCGGGTCGATGCGCCGCGCGCCGTCGACCTGGGAGCCCAGCAGCAGGCCCAGCGAGCTGCGCAGGTAGCGGCTCAGCGGCGGGCGCACGGTCTCGCGCACCTCGTCGTCGTCGGGACCGACGAACGCGTGGACCATCAGCACGACGTGGCCGTCCCAGCCGGTGACCTCCTCGCGGTAGGCGGCGATCTTGCCGACGAGCTGCGCTTGGTCCTGGCCGAGCAGGTGGGTGAGCACGCCGACGTTCGCACGCCCGGCGGCCCGGAAGGTCTCCACGCCGCCCGCGCTGGTCAGCCACATCGGCACCTCGGGCTGCACGGGCGGCGGGTAGACCTTCAGCGAGCACGGCGCGCCGACCCCGTCCACGGTGTCGAGCGCCTCGCCGCGCCACAACCGCCGCACCTCGTCGATGCGCCGCACGGTGATGGCGCGCCGGTCGGCGTAGTTGTCGCGGGCCAGTGCGAAGTCCGTCGCGTGCCAGCCGGAGGCGAACGACAGGCCGACGCGGCCGCCGGAGATGTTGTCCACCACCGACCACTCCTCGGCGATGCGCAGCGGGTCGTGCAGCGGCGCCACGACGCTGCCTGCGCGGACGTGCACGCGGGAGGTCACCGCGGCCACGGCCGCGCCGGTCACCGCCGGGTTCGGGTAGAGCCCGCCGAACGGGTGGAAGTGCCGCTCCGGCGTCCACACGGCGGTGAACCCGTGGGTGTCGGCGAACCGAGCGCCCTCCAGCAGCAGTTCGTAGCGGTCGTGGTCCGCTCCGCCCTCGTCGGCGAAGTAGAACAGGCTGAAGTCCATGTCCGTCATCCCGTCGTCGGGGAGGTGTCGACCGGTGCGTCGTGCCGGGTGCGCGCCGCCCAGCGGGCGATGCCCGGCGAGAGGAGACCGGCCGCCGCGAACAGCACGGCGAACACGATCCAGCCCGCGCCGCCGTAGCGGCTGAGCAGCACGGCGGCCAGCACGGGGGTGATGACCTGCCCGAGCTGGGAGGACATCGCGAACAGGCCCTGGTACTGGCCCTGGGCGTGCTCGGGCGCCAAGCCGAAGCCCAGCGCCCACGCGCCCGCGGCATGGAGCATCTCCCCCAGCACGTGCACGAACGCGCCGGTCAGCAGCAGCACCACGGCGAGCCACGTGGGCAGGCCCTCGGCCAGCGCGAACACCGCGCAGCACGCCGCGAGCAGCAGGCCTGCCACGCGCAGCGCCCGCGCGCCGCCGGGCACGTCGGAGGCGTTCTTGCCGATGTGCACCTGGAGCAGCACGACCGTGGCCGCGTTGAGCACCACGATCATCGGGAACAGCCACGTCGGCGCGGTGGTGCGCTCGGAGATCCAGATGGGCAGCGCCACCAGCAGGATGCCGGAGTGGGTGATCAGCACGGTGTTGAGCAGCGACACGACCGCGTACGGGGCGTCGCGCAGCACCGGCCAGATGGGCTGCTCGGGCGCGTGCGGCGCGGGTGGGACACGGGGCACGCGCAGGTAGGCCAGCCCCGACAGCGCGAACAGCGCGCCCGCCGCGAACAGCAACCCGACGTACACGCCGGGGGTGTCCAGGTAGAGCCCGACGGCACCGGCCGCCGCGCCCGCCACGACGCTGAGGTTCGCCGCCGCCCGCAGGTAGGACGAGGCTTTGACCCGTTCGGCCGGTTCCACCAGTCCGGCGATCAGCGCGTTGCCGGTGGCGTCGGTGGCCGCCTCGACCGCGAGCACCAGCCCGCTGATCACGAGCAGTCCCACGAAGTCGCCGACGAGCGGGTAGCCGCACACGAACAGCCCCAGCAGGAGCAGCAGGCCGATGGTCACGTCGCGCGGCCCGCGCGCGTCGGCGAGGCGCCCAGCGGGCACGGCGGCGAACAGGCCGACGATCGCGCCGACGCTCAGCGCCAGCCCCACCTGGTCGGTGGCGATGTCGACGGTGCGGGTGAAGTACAGCACCGCGACCGACATGAGGATTCCGTTGGCGGCGGTCTTGGACACGTGGCTGACGCACAGCGTGCGGATCGGCCCGGCCGGCGGGATCAGCTCCTTGAGCGACATGCGCGTCACGCTCCCACGGTCGGTTCGAGCCGGAGCGCGTCCAGTGCGAGGTCCCGCAGCGCCGTCCGGTCGGTCTTGCCGTTGGCGTTCAACGGCATCTTCGGCACGTGGTGCCAGTGCCGGGGCACCATGTGCACCGGCAGCCGGGAACGCAGCCAGCGCACCAGTTCGCGCGACGGCGTCGGCGTGCCGGTGTGGCAGGCGATCAGCCGCAGGTCTTCGTCCACGCGCACGGCGAGCACCACGGCGTCGTCGATTCCGGGGTGCCGCCGCAGCGCCGTCTCGATCTCGCCCAGCTCCATGCGGTAGCCGCGCACCTTGACCTGGTGGTCCATCCGCCCCAGGTGCACCAGCTCGCCGTGCTCGGTGCGCACGCGGTCGCCCGTGCGGTAGTAGTCGCCCGGCTCCACCGGTCCTTGCACGGGCACGTACCGGTCGCCGTCCGCGCGCAGGAAGCGGCCGGTGTCGTCGGCGGGGTCGACGTAGCCGTCGAACCGCTGGGAGCCGCGCACGCACAGCTCGCCGTCGGGCGCGGGCCGGCCGGCCTCGTCCACCACGACGTGGTCGAGGAACTCGTACACCGGTCCGATGGGGACGGTGTCGTTGGACGTGGCGGGCCACGCCGCCGGGTCGGCGGGCAGGCGGTACTCGGTGCAGGCGATGGTCAGCTCGGTGGGGCCGTAGACGTTGTCGATGACGGTGCCCGGTGCGACCTCCCGCCACGCGGCGGCGGTCTTGAGCGTGAGCTGCTCGCCGATGAACACGCTGTGCCGCACGGAGGTCGCGAGACCGGTGGGCAGCGTGCCGAGCTGGCCGCCGACGGTGACCACCGACGGCACCGAGAACCAGTGCGTGATACCGCGTTCCACCAGGTAGGTGACGGGGTTGAGCAGCTCGGTGCGGTCGGGGCACACCAGGGTGGCGCCCGCGCCCCACGTGACGAACAGGTCGAACACCGACGGGTCGAAGGTCAGGTCGAACGTGTGGGACATGCGGCAGCCCGGCCCGACGGCGAAGCGGGCGATGTTGCGCGCCAGGTACGGGTCGACGTTGCGGTGCCGGATCGGGACGCCCTTGGGCCGCCCCGTGGAGCCGGAGGTGAACAGCACGTAGGCCACGTCGTCGGGCCCGGCAGGGCTCGGCGGCAGGTCGGCCGGGGAGGCGTCGAAGACCTCGTCGTCGGTCAGCCGCAGCACGGTGGCGGGCGTGTCGCCGAGTCCGGTGTCCAGTTGCGGGCCGCCGGACGGGTCGGCCAGCAGCACGTCGAACGGCGAGGTGTCGGCGATGAGCCGGTTGCGCCGCACGGGGTGGTCGACGTTGAGCGGCACGACGGCCGCGCCGAGCCGCTGCACGGCCAGGTACCCAGCGAACGCCACCAGGCTGCGGTTGGCCAGCAGCGCCACCCGGTCGAGCCGGTCGCCGTGCGCCGCGCGGATGCGGGCGGCCAGCGCCGCGGCGCAGCGGTCCAGCTCGCGGTAGGTCAGCGCGCGGTCGGCCAGTTCCAGGGCGGTCGCGTCGGGGTGGTGGCGCACGGTGTCGGCGAACCACTGAGGCAGCGTGCGGGCGCTCATGCGGACACCCACCCGGTGGGCACCGCGTCCGTGGCGAACGGCACGGGTGCGGTAACCGTCATCGTGGTGGGCGCCTGTTGCGGCGCGGGCACCAGGTGCAGGTGCTCGACCTCGCCCGCCGGCAGGTCGGCCAGGCACGGGCACGCCTCGTCGGTGAACCCGGCGAACCGGTAGGCGATCTCCATCATCCGGTTGCGGTCGGTGCGCCGGAAGTCGGCGACGAGGTGCGCCCCGGCGGCGTGCGCCCGGTCGGTGAGCCAGCGCAGCAGGATCGCGCCCACCCCGAACGGCACCACGCGGCACGACGTGGCCAGCAGTTTGAGGTGCCACAGCGCGTCCCGGCGGGCCAGCAGCACGAGGCCGACGGCGCCGTGCGAGCCGAACCGGTCGTCCAGGGTCACGACCAGCACCTCGTGGCCGGGGTCGGAGAGCAGTTCCAGCAGCTCCTCGGCCGGGTAGTGCACGCCCGTCGCGTTCATCTGGCTGGTGCGCAAGGTCAGCTCCTCCACGCGCGCCAGGTCGGCCTCCGTCGCTCGCACCACGGCCATGCGCTGCTCCAGCGACCGCAGGAACTCGTCGTCGGCCCCGGCGAAGCTCTCCCGCTCGGCCTCCCGCCGCACGCCCGCCTGGTACATGGCGCGGCGGTTGCGGGAGTCGGCGGTGACCGCCGCCGGGGTGAACTCCGGGCGGTCGAGCAGCGTCACGGCCTCCTCGGCCGGGTAGCAGCGCACGTCGGGAAGGTGGTGGGCCACCTCGGCGCGCTCGACCGGCTGGTCGTCGATGAACGCGATGGTGGTGTGCTTGAAACCCAGCTCGTCGGCGATGGAGCGCACGGCCTCGGACTTGGCGCCCCAGCCGATGCGCGGCAGCACGAAGTACTCGGCCAGTCCCAGTTCCTCCAGCAGCGGCCAGGCGTGGTCGTGGTCATTGCGGCTGGCCACCGACTGGAGGATGCCGCGCCGGTCGAGTTCGAGCACGACCTCCCGGACTTCCTCGGACACCACCACCTCGCCGTCTTCCAGCAGGACGCCCTTCCACAGCGTCTGGTCCAGGTCCCACACGAGGCACTTCACCGTCTCGGCGCGCACCGCGTCCCCCTCGGTCAGATCCGCCACAACGTCACCGCCCACGCGGCGACGGGGCTGTTGTTGAGCACCAGCACGTGATCTCCCTCGGCCAACCCGCCGGTGCGCAGCAGCCGGTCCAGGTTGAGCACTACGTCCATGGCTCCCAGGTGCCCGTAGCGGCTCAGGTGCCCGCCGCACACAGGGTCGATGTCGATTCCCAGCAGCGATCGGTAGAAGTCGTAGGCGGAGGAGGTGACGTTCTGCATGAGCGCCGTGCGCACGTCGCCCTTGCCGAGCCCGGCCTCGGCCAGCACCTCGTCGACCATGCGGCTCAGCCGCATCCGGCTGTGCAGGGCCAGTTCGAACCGGTAGCGGTCCGGGGAGGCGCACTCCTCGCGCCACTCGTACCAGGGCGCGGACTTGTAGTCGACGCCGAACAGGTCGTGGAACGTCCCGTCGGTCTCCTGCCGGTGCGCCACCAGTTCGGGCCGTCCGCCGCGCACCAACGTCATGGCGTAGGCGCCGTCGCCGATGACGGTCACCGGGAACCGCACCCGGTCCGCGCCGGTCGGCCTGCTGGCGTGCGTGATCAGCACGGCCTCGCGGTCGGGGCGGGCGGCGAGCAGGTCGGCGGCCAGTGACCACGCGGCGCTGGACCCGGTGCACCCCAGGCCGTCCACGGTGAACGCGAACGCCTTCGCCAGCCCGCTCTCGGCCTGCACGCGGCCGACGTCGGAGCCCAGGAGCACGTCCGGTGCGCGCGGTCCGACCATCAGCAGCACGTCCGGGTCGACGGGGTGTTCGACGAGCAGTTCCCGGCACGCCCGCACGGCGAGGTCCCCCGCGGACACCTCGTCGAACACGCCCACGGTGTCGATGCCGCAGGTCTTGACGAACTCCACCGCCTCCGGCTCCAGCAGCCCGACCTCCGGCAGTCCGGCCACGTCCACCACCTGGTCGGGCAGCACGCAGTGGATCGCCCCGACGCCCACGCTCATGCCCACACCGCCAATGCCCGTTCGGCCAACAGCAACGTGCTGATCTCGTTGCTGCCCTCGATGAGTTCCATCAGCTTCGCGTCGCGGTGGGCACGGGCGACCGGGTGGCCGTCGCGTGCGCCCGCCGACGCCATCACCTGCACCGCCCGTGACGCGCCGCGCGCCGCGGCGACCGCCCCGTGATGCTTGGCCAGCACGGCGGCGGACACCAGTTCCGGGGTGCTCTCGTCCCAGCAGCGCGAGGCGTGCTCGCACAGCCGGGTCGCGGCCTGCTCGGCGACGTGCAGCTCCGCCAGGTGCTCGGCCACGAGCTGGTGCTCCGCGAGCGGCCTGCCACCCTGGCGCCGAGTGCGGGAGTGGGTCGCGGTGGCGGCCAGGCACGCCCGCAGGATGCCCACGCACCCCCACGCCACCGACAGCCGCCCGTAGGTCAGCACGGGCGTGACCAGCCACTCGACCGGCAGCCCGGCGCCGCCCAGCACGTGGTCGGCGGGCAGCCGGACCTCGTCGAGCAGTACGTCGGCGTGCCCGGCCGCGCGGCAGCCCAGCGGGTCGGGCACGCGGGTGACCGTGACGCCCGCGGCGGAGGTGGGCACGAGCACGGCCGCCGCGCCGTCGCCGTAGCGGCCGAAGACCAGCACCACGTCGGCGTACGCGGCTCCGGTGACCCACACCTTCGCGCCGCTGACCACGACCTTGTCACCGTCGACCTCGATGCGCGCGGCCATGCCGGACAGGTCGCTGCCCGCGCCGGCCTCGCTGAACGCGACCGCCGCCGTCGTGCCGCCCGCGAGCCGGGGCAGGTGCTCGGCGTGCTGCTCGGGCGAGCCGAGCCGGGACACCGCCCAGGCGACCATGCCCTGCGAGGTCATCAGGCTGCGCGTGGACGAGCAGAGCGCGCCCACGTGCGCCGTCAGCTCTCCGGTGTCCACACTAGACAGTCCGAGGCCGCCGAACCGCGCGGGCACCTGCGGGCACAGCACGCCCGCCGCCGCGAACGCGCGGACCACGTCGTCGGGCAGGCGGCCCGCGAGGTCCCAGCCGCCCGCGCGGTCGCCGACGAGGTCCGCGGCCAACGCCGCCGGGTCGGTCATCGCCGCCGGGTCGGTCATCCCCGTGCTCCACCCGAGCGCACGACCAGCGCCGTCATCGCGTCCACGGTCCGGAAGTTGTCGATCTTCAGGTCCTCGCCGCCGACGGTGACGCCGAACGCGTTCTCCAAGTGCACCACCAGTTCCAGCGCGAACAGCGAGGACACCAGGCCGCCCGCGAACAGGTCGAAGTCCGGCTCCACCTCGGCCTTGGCGCGCTGCTTGAGGAATTCGAGCAGGTTGCGCCGCACGTCATCGGCGTCGCGGGTTTCGGCAGTCGTCGTCACAGCACACCTCCGTGGTCGTAGAAGCCCTTGCCGGTCTTGCGGCCGTGCTCGCCGGCCTTCACCTTCGTCACCAGCAGGTCGCACGGGCGGTAGCCCTCGTCCCCGGTGCGGTCGAGCAGGACGTGCAGCGAGTCCACGACGTTGTCCAGGCCGATGAGGTCGGCGGTGCCGAGCGGACCGGTGCGGTGGCCCAGGCAGCCGGTGAACAACGCGTCCACCGCCTCGGGCGTGGCGATGCCCTCCTGCACGATCCGCGCGGCCTCGTTGATCACCCGCTGGAGGATGCGGTTGACGACGAACCCCGGCCCGTCGCCGACGACCACCGGTTGCTGCCCCACTTCCCCGAGCAGTTCCAGCACGGCGGCCAGCGCCACGTCCGAAGTGCGGGGACCCCGCACCACCTCGATGGTCTTGATCAGGTACGGCGGGTTCATGAAGTGCGCGCCCAGGAACTCGTCCGGGCGTGCCGCGGCCTCGGCCAGCTCGTCGACCGGGATGGCGGAGGTGTTGGTGACCACCGGTGTGCCGGGGCGGATCACGGCCGTGGCGGCGGCGAGCACCTCCTTCTTCAGCCCGGGTTTCTCCGTCACGGACTCCACCACGGCGCGTGCGCCGACGATGGCGGAGAGGTCGGTGGTGGTGATCAGCCTGCCGTCGGCGCTCTCCCGCGGCAGCCCGCCCATGAGCCTGCCCAGTTTGAGCTGCCGTGCGACCTGCGCGAGGGCGCGTTCCAGCACGGCGTCGTCCACATCGACCAGCACCACGGGCAGTCCGTGGCCCAGCGCGAGCGTGGCGATGCCCGTGCCCATCACGCCCGCGCCCAGCACGGCCACCGGATCGGTGTTCGTCATCGTCCCTCCCCCACGAGTACGGCGGTGTCGGCGGCCAGTTCGGGCAGCAGCGCGCCGAACAGCTCGTCGGTCCGCGCTAGGTAGGTCAGACCCGCGCGCAGCGTCGGACCGGTGAGCGCCGGGTCCATGCCGGTGCGGCGCAGCCACGGCAGCCAGCCCGCCGCCTGCACGGGCGGCGCGCCGGGCTCGTTGCCCTCCAGCTCCAGCAGTGCGGCGGTGGACAGCAGCGGGTTGCCGGTGGCCTTGGCGCGCTCGCGGACCAGCTGCTGCCAGCGGTCCAGTGGCAGCGGGGTGGTGGGCAGCCCGGCCTCGGCGAGCAGGCCGAACATCTCGCGCAGCCCGAGCAGCGTCTCGCCCACCAGGTGGTAGGCGCGGCCCACGGAACCGCGTGACATGCCCAGTTCGACGATGGCCCGTGCCACGACGTCCACCGGGGCGAAGTCGTGCGACCGGTCGTCCACGGGGTGCGCGCCGACCGCGACGCCCGCCGCGAGCACGAAGTAGATCAGGTCGCGGTTGTTGCCCGCGCCGGTCTGCGAGGAGGACATGATCAGGCCGGGCCGGAACACCCGGACCCGCATCCCGTCGAGGTCGGCGCGGTCCAGCAGCCGTTCGGCGACCCACTTGGTGACGCCGTACCCGCCGAGGCGGGGGTCCAGCGGCTGCTCGCGGATCTCCAGGATGCGGTCGGCACCCGGTGCGGGCGCGGTGGCGGCGGCCGTGGAGACGTGGCTGAAGTCGCGGATGCCATGGGCGCGTGCCCAGGTCAGCAGCGACACCATCGGCAGCACGTTGTCCTCGCGCAACGTCCGGTAGGGCTCGGTGAACACCACCCGGGCCGCGCAGTGCAGCACGTGGCCGACGCGTGCGCCCAGTTCGCCGCCGCGGAAGTCCGCGCCGACCCGTTCGATGTCCTTCAGGTCGCCCGGCACGGCGACGACGCGGTCGGCGTCGGGCTCGGGCAGCAGGAACCGCCGCGCGCCCGCCCGCAGCCGGGCCATCGCGGCGGCCTCGTCGTCGGCGCGGACCAGGCAGTAGACGCGGCCGGTGGTGCGCTGCTGCAACTCGTGCAGCAGGAACGCGCCCAGGTAGCCGGTGGCGCCGGTGAGCAGCACGTCCCGGCCGCGCGTGGCGACCGGGTTCACCGGCCCCAGCGGCAGTTGCAGGTCGGCGTCGACCAGGCCGTTGTCGTCTTCGTCCATCCGGTCCACGCGCGGCTGGTCGTCGGCGCTGGTGAGCAGGCCGCGCACGAGCGCCGCGACGCGGTGCGGCGTGGCGCGCGTGCCGCCCGCCCGGTGCACGTTGACCAGCACGTCGAAGCGGTCCTGCAACTCCAGCACCAGCTGCACCGACAGCAGCGAGGTGCCGCCGCAGTCACCGAACTCCGCGTCCGGGCCCAAGCTGTCGTCACCGAACAGCTCCCGCCACACCGCGAGCACCTGCTCCTCCACCGAGTCGGCGGAACCGGCGGGCGGCGCGGGGGCGGACTCATCGAGCGCCAGGTCGTCCAACGCCCAGTGGCGCTTGCGGTCGAACGGGTAGGTCGGCAGCGCCACGCGCCGCCCGCGCCCACCGTCCACGGCCGCCCAGTCCACCGGCACGCCGTGCAGCCAGGCGACGGCCAGCGCGGCGTCGGCGTCGGCGTCGGCGTCGACCACGACCCGGTACCGCTCCCCCGCCCCGTCGTCGGTGCTCACCACCTCGGTGTCGGCGGGCAGCGCCGCCAGCAGTGCCTTGGGCGGCTCCACGCCGTCCGGTGCCACGACCAGCGCGCCGCGTTCGGCGGCACGAGCGGTGCGGGCGAACGGCGGTCGGGGCAGGCGCAGCGCGGCGGCCAGCTTGTCGGCGGGCGCGTCCACGACGCGGCGTTCGGCGAACGAGTGCCGCCCGACGCGCAGCGTGTGGGCGACGTCGCCGAGGTGCGCACCCCGATCCACGGTGTCGGCCAGCGCCTTCGACAGCCGGTCCAGCTCGACGCGGGTCCGCGCGGACAGCACCAGCCGCACCCGGTCCGACGACGGCGCCGAGGGTCGCACCGGTTGCGGCGGCGGACCCAGCACGGCGGCGGCGTTGGCCCCGCCCATGCCGATGGAGTCGACGAGCACGTGCCGGTCGGCGTCGGTGCACGTCCGGCCGGTCGTCGTGATGAAGAACGGGCTGCTCTCCAGCAGCGCGGCGTCGCGCGGGCGCTCGTAGGTCGGGTGCGGCGGCAGTTGACCGGTCCGCGCGATGTGCACGGCCTTGATGAACCCGGCGATGCTGGACGCCGGACCGGTGTGGCCGATGTTGGCCTTGACCGAGCCCAGCCCGCAGAAGCCCATCTTCTCCGTGGTGCGGCGCAACGCCTCGGTCAGCGCGGACAGCTCCACGTGGTCGCCCAGCGGCGTCGCGGTGCCGTGCGCCTCGACGTAGCGCAGCGCGTCGGCGGGCACGCCGGACACCCGCAGCGCGGCCGACACCACGGCGGCCACCCCGTCCGGGGAGGGCGCGGCGAAGCCCGCCTTGGCGTTGCCGTCGTTGCCCACGGCCGTGCCCTTGAGCACCGCCAGCACCGGGTCGCCGTCGGCGAGCGCGTCGGACAGCCGCCGCAGCGCCACGACCCCGACGCCGGAGCTGTAGGTGGTGCCGGTGGAGCGGGCGTCGAACGAGCGGCAGTAGCCGTCGTCGGACTGCCCGCCGTCGGGGCGGTAGCGGTAGCCGCGCACCGGTTCCAACACGGTCGCGCCGCCGGCCAGCGCGATGTCGCACTCGCCGGACAGCAGGCTCAGCGACGCGTAGTGCACCGCGTACAGGGCCGAGGAGCACGCGGTCTGCACACTCACCGCCGGTCCGCGCAACCCGAGCTTGTAGGCGGTGCGGGAGGTGAGGAAGTCCGGTTCGCCGCCCAGCGTGAGGTCCAGGTCGTCCACGGCGTCGGCCAACCCCACCCGGCGCACGGCCGCCGCGAGCAGCGCCGTGGAGTAGGTCCCGGCCGCGCTGCCCGCGAACACGCCCACCACGGGCCCGTCCGGGCGCGGCGGGTGGCCCGCGGACTCCAGCGCCTCCCAGGCGTTCTCCAGGAACAGCCGCTGCTGCGGGTCCATGCCGCGCGCCTCGCGCGGGGTGTAGCCGAAGAACTCGGCGGCGAAGTCGGCCACGCCCGGCAGCGACGTGCCGATGCGCACGTAGTCCGACCGCGCGATCCGCTCGTCGGGCACCCCGGCCTCGCGGAGCTGCGCGTCGGTCAGCTCTCGCATGGAGACCAGGCCGCGGTCGATGTTGGCCCAGTACTGCTCGGGGGTGACGGCGTCCGGGAAGCGGCACCCCACTCCGACGACGGCGATGTCGAGATCGGCGGACACGACCCGCCCCCTATTCGGCGCCGGCCGACGCGCGGCCGAGCAGCCGACCGCGGTTCTGCGCGCCCGGCACGGTCTGCGGTTCGGCCGCGCCTGACAGCAGCGCGACCTGGGCGCGGACGGTGGCGTGCCGGAACAGGTCCGACAGCTTGATCGTGGCGCCCGTGGCGCCGGTCAGCTCCTCCCACAGCATCACCAGGAGCAGCGAGTTGCCGCCTGCCTCCAGGAAGTTGGTGTCCACCGGCACCTCGTCGACGTCGCGGTCCAGCACGTCGGCCCAGATGGCGCGGACCTGCCCCAGCAACTGGTCTGACATCGGGTCGTTCCCCCAGATTCGTGTCGGTGCGTTCGGTTCGGACGCGACTACGCCCACGGGGCCGCATCGGGATCGGCGGCCAGGTCGCCCGCGGCGGCGGTCAGGTCGGCGAGCAGGCCGGCGGCGGCCTCGTGGTTGACCAGGTCCGCCAGGTGGCTCAGCTCCCACGTCAGCCGGTCGCGACCGGTGACGGTGAGTTCGACCTCGTACTTGACGTGCAGCGGGTCCAGCGGCAGGTGCCGCACGTCGCAGGGCAGGTCCGGCACCGGGTCGGGGCCGTCCTGCGCCGCCAGGTACACCGGGGTCAGCGGCGGCCGGCCCAGGTCGCGGTCGGGGTGCAGGTGCGCGGCGAGCACGTCGAAGGACGCCGCCGCGTCGCGGTAGGACACCGCCGCGCTGTTCCGCACGGCCGCCAGCACGTCCCGCCACGTCCGCACGGCACGCAGGTCCACTCGCAGCACCAGCGTGTTGACCAGCATCGCCACCGCGTCGGCGCTGTCGGGGGCGTCCCGGCCCGCCCACGGGAAGGCGAACAGGAAGTCGCGCTGCCCGCTGCGGCGCCCCAGCGCGACGGCCAGCAGCGCGGCCGTGACGGTGAACGGGGTGTCCCCGTCGGCGGCGGCGCGCAGCCGTGCGGACAGCTCGTCGTCGAGGGTCGTGCTCACGCGGTGCGCCAGGGTCGACTGGATTTCCGGTCGCGGCGCGGTGTGCGGGAGGACCACGTCCACCGGGGCGCCCCTGAGGTGGTCGAGCAGGTCTCGGGTCTGCGCCTGCACCTCCTCGGCGGTCGGCGGCACGGCGTGCCCCGGCTCGGGCAGCGCGCCGGTGCGGTGGACCAGCCCGATCTGCTCCAGCAGGAGTTGCCGCGACCAGCCGTCGGCGGCGATGTGGTGCAGCACGAGGACGAACAGCACCCGGCCGCGCGCGGTGATCAGCCGGGCCCGTGCGGGTGGATCGGCGGCGAGGTCGAACGGCGCCCAGCACACCTCGGCCACGTGGTCGCGGACCTCCGCCGCCGACCAGTCGGCGGCGTCGACCAGCTCCGTCGTGGCCGGGGCGCCGTCGGTGCGGTAGAAGACGCGGCGCTGCTTGCGGTCGAGGACGAACCGGGACCGCAGCGCCGGGTGGTGGGCCAGCACCCGGTCCACCGCGTCGCGCAACGCGGGCACGTCCACCTCTCCGGTCAGCTCCAGCACCGTCGGGACCAGGTAGGACACCCGCAGGGCGGCCACCCGGTCGAGGAACCAGAACCGCTGCTGCGCCGAGGTGGCGGGTAGCCGGCCGTCATCGGCGGTCGGCGCCCGCCCGGCCGCGGGTGCGGCGGCGAGCATCCGCCCGAGCCCGGCAACGGTCGGGTCGGCGAGGAACTCCGCCGGCCGCAGCACGACCCCGAGGCGGCGCGCGGCGCGGTTGAGCATCGTGACGGCGAGCAGCGAGTGCCCGCCGAGGGAGAAGAAGTGCGCGTCCGGGGCCGCCGGCACGTCCCCGCGCCCCAGGTCGGCCAGCGCCTCGGTGAACAGCGCCGCGGCTCGGCGCAGGTCGCCCGCCGACACCTCGCCGGCCGTCGACGCCACTGCGGTCGACGGCACTGCGGTCGACGGCACTGCGGTGGCCGTCGCCGTCGGTGCGACGGGTGCGGTCACCGGGACGGCGTCACCGGTGGCGAGCGCGGCCAGCGGCACGTCCGGGTCGGCGGTCACGGTGGTGAGCGTGGCCAGGAAGTCCGCCACCACGCCGTCGCGCACCTCGTCCGGGTAGCGGTCGGTGTCGTGCTCGATGGTGGCGCGCACGCCGTCCGGCGTCTCCTCCACCACCACGAGCAGGTCGAACTTGGCCGTGCCGGTGGGCAGCACCACCGGGTGCCCCCACGGCACGTCGGCGCGCGGCGCGGGTGTGTTCTGCACCGCCAGGCAGATCTCCACCAGCCGCGTGTGCCCGCCCGTGCGCGCCGCCGCGACCTCGGACACCAGCTGCCGCAACGGGATCGACTGGTGGCTCAGCGAGCGGTACGCCTCGGCCCGGAACGCCACCGCCAACCGCCGGAACGTCCACTCCGGACTCAGGTGGCAGCGCAGCGGCACCGTGTTGACGAAGTACCCGACGAGCCCTTCGACATCGGGACGGGGCCGGTTCGCGGTGACCGCGCCGAGCAGGAAGTCCGTCCGGCCCGACCGCCGTGCCACGACCACCTGCAACGCCGCGTGCAGCACCACGAACGGCGTCACCCGCAGCACGCGCGCGACGTCGTGCACACCCGCCCACAGCTCCGCCGACACCGGGAACGCCACCTGCGTGCCGGGACGCGTGCCGTCCGGACGGGCGGGCACCGGCCGGACGCCGTCGAGCAGCACCGGATCGGCGCAGCCGACCAGCTCGGCGGCCCGCTCGGCGGCCCGCCCCGGGTCCGATGTGTCCCGCTCCCAACGGGCGAAGTCGCCGTACTGCACGGCGATCGCGGGCAGGTTGTGCCCGCCGCGGTACGCCTCGGCCAGCTCGCCGTAGAACGCGACGAGCGACCAGCCGTCGATGGCGATGTGGTGCACGGTGATCAACACGAGGTCGCCGCCCGGCACACCCCGCCACACCGCGCACCGCAACACCGGCCCGCCGGCGAGGTCGAACGGCGCCCGCGCCTCGGCGGCCACCCCGGCGTCCACGTCGGAAGCGTCGGAAGCGTCGAACACCCGGACCGCGACCGGCGCGGGCGGCAGGACGAGCTGCACGGGCCGGTCGCCGTCCAGCCGGTAGGCGGTGCGCAGCACCTCGTGGCGCTCGACGACGCGGGTCAGCGCGGCCGACAGCGCGTCGATGTCCACCGGCTCGCGCCAGCGGGTCAGCAGCGGGACGTTGTAGGCCGGCGAGCCGGGTGCGGCCTGGTCGACCAGCCACAGGGCCTCCTGGGCGGACGACAGCGGCGCCAGGGTCGTCGTGGCGCTCACGACACGGTCCGGACGAGGTCGGCCAGCGAGTCGGCCAGCAGCACGTCCGCCGGGTCGACCGCTACGCCCAGTCGGTGCCGGACGCGGGTGGCCACCTGCACGGCCATCAGCGAGTTGCCGCCCAGTGCGAGGAAGTTGTCGCGCACACCGACATGCGGGGTGGCCAGGACGTCGCGCCAGATGTCGCGCAGTGCGTCGCCCGCGGGGCCGAGGGACCCTTCGTCCACGGCGGGCACGGGCGCGTCGAGCAGGGCCAGCAGGCGGGCTCGGTCGAGCTTGCCGGTGGGGCCGTAGGGGACTTCGGTGACGGTGATCCAGCGGGCGGGCAGCATGTAGCGGGGCAGCCGTTCGGCCAGTTCGGCGCCCAGCCTCGCGGCGACGTCACCCGCACCGACGGCAGGCAACGCGAACCCGACGAGCCAGGCTTCCGGGCCGTCGCCGACCTTCTCCACCACGGCCGCGTCGCACAGTCCGGTGGCGGTCGCGGCCTGCTCGATCTCCTCCAGCTCGATGCGGAACCCGCGCAGCTTCACCTGCCGGTCCCGCCGGCCGAGCACCTCCACCACCCCGCCGGGCAGCAGTCGGGCCAGGTCGCCGGTCCGGTAGACGGGGGTGCCGTCGTCGGCGACGACGAACCGCTGCGCGGTCAGCTCGGGCATCCCGAGGTAGCCCAGCGCCCGGCCAGGCCCGCCGACGCACAGTTCGCCGACCTCGGTGGGAGGTACGTCGCGCAGTTCGTCGTCCAGCACGTGCAACGTGGTGTCCTGCAAGGGAAACCCGATGGGGACGCGTTCCACCCCGGCGACGCTGTCGGGCGTGCACTCGAAGTAGGCGGCGAACGTGGTGGTCTCGGTGGGCCCGTAGCCGTTGACCAGTCGGCGCGGTGGCGCGCCGGACCCCAGCACGCGCCGCACCGCGCCCAGTTCGAGCTGCTCACCGCCGACCACGAGGTTGGCCAGCGAGGAGAAGGCGTCGGGCCGCTCGCGCACGACCGCGTGGAACAGCGAGGTGGTGAGGAACATCGTGTCGATCTCTTCCGACCGCACCAGCGCCACCCAGTCGTGGGTGGTCAACTCCACCACGGACGGGAAGACCACCACTGTGCCACCGGCCGCCAGCGCGCCCCAGATCTCGAACGTCGTGGCGTCGAACGCCGGGTTCGCGCCGTTGGCGCACCGGTCGCCGGGCCGCACCACGCAGTAGTGGGCGCGGCTCACCAGCCGGACCACGGCCCGGTGCGGCACGACCACACCCTTGGGCACCCCCGTGGAGCCGGAGGTGTAGATGACGTAGCACGGATCGTCGCCGCCGAGCACGGGAGACGGCGGCGCCCCGTCCGCACCGTCGGAGTCACCGGGTCCGAGGACGACCCGCGCGCCGGACTCGGCGAGGACGGTCGCCACCCGCGCTTCGGGCGCCTGCGGGTCCACCGGCACGTAGGCGGCGCCTGCGCGCAGCGTCCCCAGCATGGCCACCACGAGGTCCACCGAGCGGTCCATCGCCAGCGCGACCAGGTCGCCGGGCACGACGCCCCGTCCCGCGAGGTCGGCGGCCACCCGCCCGGCCCGTTCCCACAGCGCGCCGTAGCTGACGGTCCGCCCCGTGCGCGGGTCGCGCACGGCGGGCACGTCGGGAGTCCGACGCACCCATTCCTCGACGAGATCGGGCACACTGCGCACGCGCGACAAATCGCCACCCCCCAGTGCGAAAATACACTCGCGTAATTCACCCGGAGATATCGATCAGGCTCCCTCGGATTGCCGTCACGATTCCGGTGGTTCCGAAACGCCATCGACCGGCGATTTCACCAATCACTTGCAAGCTAGCCGGAGTTGCGCAACGCGGCCAATGCTCCAATCGGGTGACCTGCGCCGGCGTGGATCAATTGAACAGGCTCTTCGGGACTCCGCATTGCCGACCGTTCGGACCGGTTGCTATGTGCGCAGCTCGTGGAGCCGTAGCATTCCACCCGATCACGGAAGAACGAAGTTGACGGCATTAGAGAGGTCATTCAGACTCTGGCGATCCGGTTACCGGAGCGGTAGTGAACACGACTTCCGGATCACTTGACGGTGCTGCCGGGCGCGGACCGGCGGTGGTCCACGCAGGCCCTCAGCGCACCGCGCGCAGATCCACCCGGCCGCGACCGCGACCTCAACGGAGGGTGTCCGCACAATGACCGTGATCGACTCGCCGGAGTTCCGCGCGGCCGTGGAAGGACTGCGCGTGCCGGAGATGGGCACCGAGGCGGTCGCCCCCCTGTTGGCCGACCTCGTGCGGTTCACCCGGCCGCAGCGGGTGCTGGAGGTCGGCATGGGTTACACGACGCCGTTTCTGGCCGCCGCGCTCGCGGACGTGGAGCGGCGGGCGGAGGCGGAGTCGGCCGCCCTCGCCGCGAAGACCCGCGCCCACGGTGCCCAACTGGACCAGGATTGGCTGCACCGCGACCCGGCGCTGCTGAACCCCGGCTTCTACCGGGAGCCGTACCGCACGACCCTGGTGGCCGTGGACAACCTGTCCATCCCCGACTCCTCGGCCGGCCGCGTGCGCGACACCCTGGCCGACCTCGGCCTGGCCGACCGCGTCACGGTGGTCAACGCGGACCTGCACGAGTGCCGCGACCTGCTGCCCGCCGAGGTGCTGCCGATCGACCTCGCGTGGGTGGACGCCTGGGAGTGCCTGTACTTCTTCGACGAGTTCTGGGACCTGGTCAACCCGGACGGCGGCCTGGTGGTCATGCACTACCTGATGACCTACCCGGAAGGCGAGGCGATACTCGACTACATCGCCAAGGTCCAGCAGGCCAGGCCGGGCGAGTTCGAGTTCATGAACCTGCTGGAACCGCACAAGCTGGTGCAGAACAGCCTGACCGTCCTGCGCCGCACCACGGCCGGCCGCACCCGGACGAGCCACGCCGAGCCGGGCGGGCGGCTGTCCTACGGCACCACGATCCGCCGGGACGCCGACGTCCACCTGGGCCGCTGAAACCACGGAATTCGCCGACGCCCCGGGGGGCCGGATCGGGCGGTGACAATTCCCCGATTTCTCGTCCACACACAAGACGACGGCCTCGTGAGGCGGCGCCCGCCGCCTCACGAGGCCGCCACTCAGCGCGGGTTCGGCAAGGGCGTTCGCGGATTCCCCGTCAACTCCGCCAACGTCCCGACGAACTCGTCCACCCAGTGCGCGACAGTGGCGTCGTCGAAGAGATCCGTCGAATACTCCACGACCACGTCGATCCGATCATCCGACGGCACCAGCACGAAGTACAGCTCATTGCGCGCCACCACGTCCGGACAGCTCGTTCGGCCTCGGCCGGTCAAGGGGCAACGCCGGCGCAGCGGTACGCCGCCCAACTCGGTCCGCCAGAACTGTTCGAGCGACGCCCTGCGCTCACCGTTGAGCTGCTGGTGCTCCCGGCGCGCGAAGTCGAGGTAGTCGGCGCTCGGCGCCCCGAGTTCGGGCTTGCTCCCGAACCGGCCGGCGTAGAGCTCCGCCAGCTCGCGCCACAGGATGCCGAGCGACCAGTCGTCGCAGATCACGTGGCTGAGCACCACCAGCAGCACCCAGCGCCCGGGACCACGCCTACCGAGCCGGATCCGGAACAGCGGCGCCTCGTCCAAGGTGAACGCGGAGTCCGCGTGCGACCAGCACCACCGGTCGACGTCCTCCGGGTCGTCCCTGTGCCTGCCGACAACTCTGTCCACGCAGGTTGAGGGCGTGCAGAGCAAACGGATTGAAGCGCTCGCGGGTGCGGTTGCGGTCCGCGGTGACGTCGGCCGGCACGGCATGATGATCAGCCGTGCTGCTCCGACTGGCCTACCTGGGCGTGACCAACGCGTTCGCCCTACTGCGCCTGCTGCCCGTCAGCGACCGGGCATTTCTCGCAGCACTCCTGCACCGACTGCCGGTCAAGGCGCTTCGTCGGTTCCGGCTGCTGGTATGCCCGGAGACGGTCCTGCGCCGGCACCGGGACCTCACCACGCGCCGCCACGCGACCAGATCCCGCCCCAAGCGTCCCTGCAGCCCGCGAACCGTCCGCTCGATCCGGCTCCTGGTGTTACGCCTGGCGCGGGAGAACCCGACCTGGGGCTACCGCCGCATCCACGGCGAACTACTCATACTCGGGATCAAGGTCGCCGCGTCCACGGTGTGGCAGATCCTCAAGGACGCCGAAATCGACCCCGCGGCCGAGCACCTCCACCACCTGGTCGGGCTTCCTCCACTCGCAGGCTGACGCTTTGCTGGCCTGCGACTTCTTCGAGACCTTCACCCTGACCGGCGCTCGCATGTACGTACTCGCGGTCATCGAGCACGCCAGCCGCCGGATCCGCGTCCTGGGCGCCACCGCGCACCCGACCGCCTCTTGGGTAGTCCAGGCCGCGAAGAACCTCGTCATGGACCTCGAAGACGCGGGCCGCGTCGCACGATTCCTGATCCGCGACCGCGACGGGAAGTATTCCGCCCCGTTCGACACCGTCCTCGCCGACGCAGGCATCCAGGTCGTCCTCAGCGGTGTCCGGATCCCGCGAGTAGGGTAGGAAGCTGGCGCGAATGATCAACGCCGACCTCTCCAACGCGTAGTCACTGATCTCGTTGAAACGGACAGCGGAGTGCCCATACCGAAAGAACGCACCCCAGCCCCGCAAGAACCTGTCCATGGGCCTTGACCCAAGGCCGCGTAGTTAGGACTCGCAGAGAAATTAACCGTAGATTTCGATCTTGGGCTGTCATGCTTGTGGTATGAGCCTGGTCGAGGACACAGGAACACCCCGATCTGCGAGTTCTCGATCCGTCCCGCCGTCCCCGAGTACTGCCGACCCACCCCCGCCGACTTGTCGCCCTTCTTCAGGAAACCGGTCTCGTCCACGACCAGCACGCCTGTGGGGTGCCAGAACTGCGCACTGGGGAGCTGAGCTGCGGCGATCGTGCGCCCTGAGCCTCCAGGGCATGATCGTGTGGTGTGGCGTTACGACTGCTGTACTTGATCTTCGTTCGACTCGGCAGCCGGATGGTGCTCCTCGGGCGGTCCTCCGCGGCCAAGGATGTGGAGTTGCTGGTGCTGCGGCACGAGGTCGCCGTGCTGCGCCGGACCAATCCTCGTCCACGGTTCGAATGGACCGATCGTGCTGTGCTCGCCGCGTTGACGCGCCGACTCCCCCGACTGCTGCGCGAGCACCGGCTGGTGACACCGACCACCGTCCTGCGATGGCACCGGCGCCTGGTCGCGAAGAAGTGGACCCACCCGAACCGGATCGGACGACCGCCGGTCGACGATGCCGTGGTGGCGTTGATCGAGCGGATGGCCCGGGAGAACGCCGGCTGGGGCTACCCCCGGATCCAGGGCGAGCTACTCACACTCGGCCACCGGGTAGCCGCCTCGACCGTGCGTCGCGTACTCAAGCGCCTGCGAATACCGCCCGCGCCCAAGCGTGACACCGACATGTCCTGGCGGGGTTCCTCAGCGCCCAAGCCGCGAGCCTGTTGGCCTGCGATTTCTTCCACGTCGACTGCGCCGTCACCCTCAAACGAGTCTATGTCTTCTTCGTCCTCGAGGTGGCCACACGCTACGTCCACATCCTCGGCAGCACCACCAACCCCGACGGAGCGTGGACCACCCAACAGGCCCGCAACCTACTCATGGACCTGGGCGACCGGGCGGACGACTTCCGGTTCCTCATCCGCGACCGGGCCGGCCAGTTCACCGCCTCGTTCGACGCGGCCTTCTCCGGCGAAGGCATCCAGGTCGTGAAGACCCCCACCGCAGTGTCCGCGAGCCAACGCCTACGCCGAGCGGTTCGTCGGGACCGTCCGACGCGAAGTCACCGACCTACTGCTCATCCTCAACGAACACCACCTGCGGACGGTGCTGGACCACTACGCGGCCCACTACAACCACCGCAGACCACACCGAGCCCGGCAACTCACCCCACCACGACCCGATCACCCGATCGCAGAGCCGGGCTACACGTCGATACGTCGCCGACCAGTCCTCGGCGGCCTGATCAACGAGTACGAACCTGCGGCAGCCTGAAGCGCAGGTCAGATGGCATGGCCGACTTCTGGAACCCCACAGGTCGCGGCCCGGCGTGGCGAGTCTGCGTTGCAGCCGTCGGTCGGGGCGAAGCTCGTGGCCAGGGTGGCCCGGTGGCCGCACGAGGAGACCCCGCCGCCAGCCGTTCCCTTGTCGGAACGCGAGCTCGACGTCGTACGGCTGCTTTCCGAAGGGCACAGCAACCGCGAGATCGCCGGGAAGCTGTTCCTGGCCGAGGGCACGGGCAAGAACCTCGTCACGAGCGTGCTGTCCAAGCTCCAGGTGCGCGACCGCACCCAGGCGGCGCTGCGGGCCAGGGAGCTCCGCCTGTTCTGACTGCGGGAGTCATGACCCCGGACATGACCTTCGGCACCTGACGGCGCTCTGCTGTGTGACAGAGGATCTGTCACACAGCAACGACACCTCACCTCGAAGGAGCGCTCATGAGTGCAGAGCAGACCACCAAATCGCCACGGCGGGCGCGTCCGGTAGTGCGCTTCACTCTGCACTTCCTGGAGATGGTCGTCGCCATGGTGGTGGGGATGGTCACCCTGGGGCCGATCTGGTCGTTCGCCTGGCCGGGCCTGTCCGGCAACATGACCGCGCAGGTGCTGGTGATGGCCACCAACATGTCTCTGGCAATGGCGCTGTGGATGAAGATCCGCCACCACGGCTGGGCGAGCATCGCCGAGATGTCCGTCGCGATGTACCTGCCGTTCCTGGTCCTGCTGCCGTTCCACTGGACCGGCGTGCTGCCGGGGATGGCGCTGATGGCCGCCGGGCACGTGCTGATGCTCCCCGCCATGCTGGCCGCGATGCTGCGCCGCCGCCACGAGTACGGGTGTTGAGAAGGGCGAACCCCGCCAGGCGTCAGTCCGTCTGGGGCTGGGTGCGGCGGGCGTAGGCGCGTGCGGCTCGTGCGCGGTCGCCGCAGCGGGTGGAGCACCACTGGCGGCGGCCGTGGCGGAGAAGATAGCGGTTGCACGGGCTGGACTGACAGGCGGTGAGCCGTTCCGCGTCGGGCCCCGTGAGCAGGTCGGCCGCGTTGGCGGCGAGGGTCGCGAGGGCGTGGTCGACGATCTCGGTGGTGGGGTGGGGCGTCGCCCGGTAGGGGCCGTTCTTCTCATCCCAGTGCAGCAGCGGTGCCGTGGGAACCCTGGTCAGCGCGTCGTTCACGGCGGACAGGGCGGCGGGAAGAGCAGGCAGCCCGGCGACGCGGGCGTCGAACAAGGCCCTGATCTGTTCGCGCAGCGAACGCAGCTGCGTGGCGCACATTTCCCGCATGCCGATGTCGACCGGCGCAAGGCCGTGTTCGGTCAGCCAGCGGTTCGTCTGCACAGGAGTGTCGAGGAGGTCCAGAACGCGCCTGCCCGGCAGCGCGATGGCGCTGTTGGCCAGGGCGAGCGACGGGTACTGCTCCTCGCCCGGCACGGGCTGCCAGGCGGCTTCTGTCGCGACGCTCTCGTCCACAGACCTCATGGTACGACTTGCCTCGATCCGTGAGAATCACTACCGTGCCTCTCACGGATAGCGCATACCCAAACCGTGAGGAACCTTTCTCGTGACTTCCGCCCCCCTGGCCACCGACCAGTTCCCCGTTCACGTCTTCGGCGGACCGACCGCCCTCTTCGAGTACGGCGGCCTGCGGTTCCTGACCGATCCGACCTTCGACGCACCCGGCGACTACCCGGCCGGCGGTGGCGCGGTCCTGACCAAGACCGCACCCTCCCGAGTCGCACCCGCCGACCTGGGCCGTGTCGACGTGGTGCTGCTTTCCCACGACGAGCACGCCGACAACCTGGACAACGCCGGGCGTGCCCTGCTCGCCGACGTCCCGCTCACGCTCACCACTCCCGGTGCCGAACAGCGCCTCGGGGACAGGACCAAGGGGCTGGCCGACTGGGAGTCCGTCCAGCTGAACCGTCCTGACGGCGGCACGGTCACCGTGACCGGCGTGCCGGCCGTCCACGGCCCCGGCAACCGCGAGGACATCGAGCCGTTCACCGGCCAGGTCGTCGGTTTCGTCCTGACCGGTGACGGCCTGCCGACGGTCTACGTCAGCGGTGACAACGCCTCGCTCGCCGCCGTCGAGCGGATCGCCGAGCGATTCGGCCCGATCGACACCGCCGTGCTTTTCGCAGGTGCGCCGCGCTTCGCCGGTCTCTTCGACGGCGAGCCGCTCGTACTGGACAGTGCCCAGGCCGCCGAGGCCACGAAGATCCTCGGCGCTCGCCGGGTGGTTCCGGTCCACTACGAAGGCTGGGCCCACTTCACCGAGGGCCGCGACGACCTCGAGGCCGCCTTCGCCGCCGCGGGACTCTCCGACCGTCTGCAGTGGACCTGAGCGAACCGCGGTCACCCACGTACGGCGGTGACCGCCTTGCTCTCCGCCACGCCGTCGGCGCGACCGGCCTCGATGGCGACGACCGTGACGGTGATCCGCTTGCCCAGTGCGGCGGCCGGCAGCTGGTACGTCCGGCGGGTAGCGCCCTTGATCGCGACACCGTCGGCCGCCCACTGGTAGGCGTGTGACGTCGCGGCGGGTTGCCAGTCACCGGTGGAGGCACTGAGGGTCTGTCCGACGGCGGGCTGCCCGGTGATGGCCGGCGCCTGGACGGCCTGCAGGACCGGCCGGGTGATGGTGAGCGCCTTGGCCAGCACCACGGGCTGCACGTTCGCGAAGTGGGACCTGACCTCGACGGTCGCCGGGCCGGGCCGGGCGGAGGCGAGGTTCACCTCGGCCGTCAGGACCGTGCGGTCGGCCGAGACGCTCTTGACCGTCGCGGAGATCGGTGCGCCGCCGCGCGGGGTGACCCGGACGGTGTCGCTCCGGTAGAGCGAGGTGCCGGACAGGGTGATCACCTGAGTGCCACCGCCGGCCACCGTGGCCGGGGTGACCGCGGTCGCGGTGAACTTCTCGTCCTCGCAGAGCGTGGCGCAGACGAGGAACCCGTCGAGGGTGGCGTACTGGCCGCTGCGCTTGACCACCCGGACGGTGTGCGGGGTGGCGGGGTCGAGGTCGTCGGCGGTGTACAGCGTCTGCTGGACCTGCCTGCTGGGCGCCGACGTGCTGATCACACCCTTGGACACGTCGTCGACGAACACCTCGATGTCGCCCTGGTCGGAGTTCTTCTCCCCGATCACGCGGACGCTGGCGCCCGTGAACGTCATGGTGGCCGAGTCGCCGTTGTTGTGCGCGGCGTGCACGGTCTCGTGGAAGTCGCCGAGGCCTCGGAACCCCGGGGCGATCCACGACCCGCGGTACTCGATGGACAGGTCGAAGTCGTCGAGGCGGCTCCGGTTCGCGCGCAGTTCGCTGGGCAGACCGGCGGCCTTGATGATCTCCCGGGCCACCGGCGGCCAGTCGCCGTTCCTGACCTCCGTGTTGTTGGTCAGGACGACGTTGGTGCCCCTGTTGTAGCTACCCGCCGGTGCGTGGAAGTTGTCGTGCATGCTGATGTCGTGGATGGTGGGCGTCCACATGCCGGTCCACGAGCCGTTGGCGAAGTGGATGACGTTGCGGTGGGTGTTCCACTTCGAACTGCCCTCGTCCTGGTAGATCATGTTGTTGGTGCGGGTGCCGCCGCTCAGCACGTTGCCCCGGAACTCCGAGGTCAGTGTGTCGTCGTGACCACCCTGACCGCCGTTGGTGTAGATGTGCCCGCCGTCGTGCAGCACGCCCATGACGTCGTAGACGTAGTTCTCCGCGATCTTGTTGTCACCGGCGTAGTTGGTACCCCGCCGGCAGGAGCCGACCGGGAAGTTGCTCTGCTTCGCCTGCAGCTCGCAGCTCGCGGCCCAGCCCCAGCCCCAGCCCATCGAGATACCGGAGTACGGGGTGTGCGCGATCTCGTTGTTCGCGAGCGTGGCGCCCCGCGTGTAGCCGGTCCAGATGCCCACCGCGTCCTGGTAGTCCTGACCGACGTACTCGATGACGTTCTGCGAGATGGTGTCGCCGCTGGTCATGCGGGCCGGGTCGGTGACGTAGTAGTCGTCGACCTCACCGAGGGACACACCGCCACCGGACGTGTCGTGAATCCAGCTCCTGGTGATCGTCGACTCACGGGTGCCGTCGGCCAGGTCGATGCCCGTGCCTCCGGTGTGGGCGATCTCGACGTCGGTGAAGACGATGCCGCGCCCACGATGCACCTGCACCGCCGCCGGGATGCGGATCGGGCGGCGCGTGGCGGCGTCCCACAGCACGCCGGCCTGGTTGTCGAGGTAGCCGACGGTGGAGGGCAGGTTCCAGGTGGTGTGCGCGAAAGTGACCCCGCGGAAGGTGATGTCGTGCACCGGGGCGATCCGGTCGGGGATCACCACGAACCCGTCCACCACCAGGTAGTCGCCGCCGGCCTTGACCAGCTTGACGGTGTGCCGGCCAGGAGACAGATCGGTCACCGACACCACAGGCTGCTGCGCCAGCCGGACCGGTCCGTTCGCCGACACGGTTTTGATCTTGGTGCCGTCGACGTACACGTCGATGGCGCCGGCATCGGTGTTGACCTCGGTGAGCACGTCCAGGCCCGTGCCGGTGAAGGTGAACGTCATCGAGTCACCGTTGACCATGGTGTAGTGCACGTCGTTGTCGAAGTCGCCGTGTGGACGCCCGCCGGAGGTTCGCCACGATGGCGAGTACGTCGCGCGCGGGTCCGTGTCGTTGACGGGCGCCAGGTGCCCCGGCGTTCCACTGAGGTCGACGACCTTGTCCAGGACCGGCAGGTCCACCTGAGCGGTGGCGAGGTCCTCGCCGGGTCGCGGCATGTAGTACAGGTGGTTCGTGGTGGTGTCGAGGTAGAACTCACCGGGCTCGGTGAGCAGCTGGTAGGCGTTCTCCACCCAGCTGACGCCCTCGAACTTCGGAAGCCCGGCGCCGTTGAACGGAAAGCCCAGGTTCGGCACCGAGGTGTTGTTGTTGGCGAAACAGCCCGGTGCCACGTCGAGGCTGGAACCACCGCCGGCGGCTTCGGTGATGCCCGCCAGCGGGCACCGCATGTGCTTCCAGTCGCGGTTGTAGACCACCTCGACCGCGGAGGCGTTGGTGAAGGATCGGTACGACGTTTCCCCGGTGAGGAAACTGGAGTCCTTGAGGGTGAACCCGCCCGGGTTGAGCGGCCCACGGGCGCGCTGGGCCCGCTGTCCGTTGACGAACAGCTGGCGGCTGGTCGTGCCGGGCGGTACGGCGGCCCGGTAGATGTTGCGAGAGCCGTCGTAAAGGCTGAAACCGCTCACCTGGCGTGCGCCGCTGAACACGGGCCGTTCGGTCCCGTAGGCCGAGTACACGACCTGGTGGCCGTTGGCACCCGAGTCCGCCGGGCCGAGGGTGAACGGCTCCGCCAGCCGGTAGGTGCCGCCGCGCAGGCGCACGTTGATGTCGGTGGTCATCGAGCCGACCAGGCCGCGCACCTTGTCGCGGACGCCGGCCAGACTGCACGGAGCCGCCTGCGCACATGCCTTTCCGGACCCGGCCGGGGCGGCGTACAGCTCCGTCGCCGGAGCTGCGGCCGCCGGCAAGGGCACGGCAAGCCCCACGGCAAGCCCCACGGCGGCCACCATCCCCCGCCTTACGTTCGGCCTTGAACGCGTGCGCATCAGTGCTCCTCAAAGCGAAGGCGTGCGCCGGTACGCGCGCACGACACGGCAGGGAATAGTTCGACTACAGGGAGTCATATCGGGCAGTGGTCGAAGTGGAAGCCCCCATGTGAGATCGTTCACATTAGAGAGCATCGCGCCGCTCTGCGCAACTCATTCATCGGCTGACTTTGCCCCCTGGTTCGATCACGCGACAGGAAAGCCCTGGAAGAGCCGACCGCTACCCGCACGCAACAGCGACCACGACCCGGTTCATCCGATGTTTGCGCTAATATTTCGATCGAACACCCAACCCTGGAATCGTCGGGAGCAAGACAACCGATCCGCTACTCAGAGTCAACTTTGGCATCGGCACCGCCGAGCCTGAATGCTCCTGGATCACCACACCGACGGGTAAGACTTCCCTTCACGGGAACAGGCGCGGGCCGTCGTCCGACAGGTGCACGCGAGAGTTGGCAAGGCCGCCGTGATCGCGCTGGGAACCGCGGTGCTGTGCGCGGTGGTTGTCGTGCTCTGGGCCGGTGACGTGCACACCGCGCTGGGCGACAGCGATCCGGGACGGCTGACCGGTGTGCTGTTCGGTCTGGTGCGGACGACAGCGGACGCGGCGGGCACAGTGGTGGCGGGCGCACTCGTGTTCGGCGCGTTCTCGGCGTCAAGCTGATCCTGCACTGGGCGCACGTGGACATCGACCAGAGCGTGCCGGAGATCCCCACCCCGGTCAGCCTGGGCGTGATCCTCGTCGTGCTGGTGATCGTGACCGTCGCCAGCCTGATCAAGACCAAGCACGACCCGTCGGCGAAAGCCCACGCCGGCTCGCTACGCGCACACCACCCCACCGACCAGAGCTAGCCGTTCCGCATGTCGTCGTCCCGGGACGCAAGACGATGGAGCACCGCCGGTGAACCTCACGAGCCACCTCGTCCAGCGGTTTCTGAAACTGGACCCGCCGGACACCCGCGATGTCGTCGTGCTGCCGATAACGTCATCCAGCCAGGCCAGGCGGTGTGGTGGTACTCGTTGAGGAGGCTGCCCAACCGCTGTCGTCGGTGAATGTCGAGCCGGATGACCCCTGCTTGACCGATGGCCGGTTGTGGCGGCGTGTGGAGTGGTCGGCGTTGGCGATGCCTCGGCGGGGCGGTGGGACCTGAGCCTCCTCATATCGCTCCCTGGCGATAGATCGGACGACTTACCCCTGGACGAACCCACTCGTAGCAATCCCGGCGATAACGCTCGGCCGTGGTGTGCGTCGCGGAGCCGAAGATGCGCCCTGGCGTTGCCGCGGACACGCCTTCACGGCAGGTCGATCAGCCCTTCCGCGTGCAGCGCCACCCACAGCTCGTCCGGCACCGGGGTGTCGAACAGCGCGGCGTTGCGCCGGATCTGCCCGGCGTCGTGTGCGCCGACCACGACGCTCGTCACCGCGGGGTGCCGCGCGACGTACGCCATCGCCGCTTGCGGTAGGAGCACGTCGTGCGCGGCGCAGACCTCGGCGATCCGCACCGCCCTGGCGTGCAGCTCCGGGGCGATCGGCGCGTAGTCGTAAGTCGTGCCGGGTGCGTCGGTGGCCAGCACGCCGGAGTTGAACACCCCCGCCGCCACGACCGCCACTCCCCTGGCCAGGCACCGCGGCAGCAGTTCCGCGTCAGCGGAGGAGTCGAGCAGCGTGTACCGCCCGGCGAGCATGACCACGTCGATGTCGGTCTCGGCGACGAACCGCGCGGGCATCCGGCACTGGTTCATCCCCACGCCGATGGCGCCGACGACCCCCTGGTCCCGCAGGTCGTGCAGCGCCGGGTAGGCCGAGCCGACCGCCTGCTCCCAGTGGTCGTCCGGGTCGTGCAGCAACACGATGTCGACCCGGTCGACGCCCAGGCGGTCCAGGCTCGACTCCAACGACCGCAGGACGCCGTCCGCGCTGAAGTCCCAGCGCCGCAACGAGTCCGCGGGCACGTCGAAACCCTGGTCGTCGGTGTGCGCCGCCCCGCCGGGGTTGGGCACCAGCGCTCTGCCCACCTTGGTCGACACCACGTAGTCGCCGCGGGGCCGTTCGGCGAGCGCACGGCCCAGCCGTCGTTCGGACAGCCCCAGTCCGTAGTGCGGCGCGGTGTCGAAGTAGCGGACACCGGCCTCCCACGCGGCGTCCACGGCGGCTGCGGCGGTCACGTCGTCGACCGCCCGGTACAGGTTGCCGATGCCGGCCCCGCCGAAGCCCAGCGCGGTCACCGGCACGCCCGACGACCCGAGGCGCGCGGTCCTCACGGCAGCTCCCACACCTTGTGCAGGCCGCTGTCGTCACCCGAGTAGTCGTCCGGCACGTCCAGCAGCTCGGCCATCCGGGCCTGCCACGGCACGTTGGCCGGGTGGTCGGCCAGCATCCGCCGCATCCGGCGGTAGTCGTCCACCTCCACCACGTGGAACAGGTCGAGGCCGTCCCGCCAGATCCGCCAAGACCGCACGCCCGCCTCCCGCAGCGCGGCGTCGAGTTCCACCGGGATCACCGCGTGTGCGCGCTCGTAGTCCTGTTCCCGGCCCGGCTTGAGCCGGGTGTGCAGCGCGATCCGCTCCATGGCGCTAATCCTGTGCCTTTCCGCTGGTCAGGCGGGCCAGGACGAGCGCGACGAGGATGACCAGGCCGTTGACCGCCTGGATCTGGTCGGCCTTGACCTGGGCGAGGGTGAGCACGTTCTGGATCAGGCCGAGCAGCGCAACACCGGTCAGTGCACCGAACAGCGAGCCCTTGCCGCCGTCGAGGCTGATGCCGCCGATGACGGCCGCCGCGAAGACGGTGAAGATCATGCCGCTGCCCTGGTTGGCCGCCACCGACCCGAGCCGGGCCGACAGCATGAGGCCGGCGAACGAGGCGAGGACACCTGCCACGATCAGCGTCACCCAGACGACCCGCTCCACCCGGATGCCGGCGGCGCGTGCCGCGGCGGGGTTGCCGCCGACCGCGTACAGCGAGCGGCCGACGCGTGTGTAGCCGAGCACGACGATGCCGACGGCGAAGCACAGCACCACGATCCAGATCGACAGGGGCAGGGTCGCCACGCGCAGGCTGCCCAGGTAGTCGACGACCGGAATCCGGTTGGCGAGGTTGGAGATGGTGGCGCCGCCGACGAGCGCGAGTTGCAGCCCCCTCAGGGCGATCAGCATCGCCAGCGTCACGATGAACGCCGAGAGCTTGAACTTCACGATCAGCAGACCGTTGAACGCCCCAACCAGGCCGCCGAAGACGAGCGCCACGGGTAGCACGGTCCACGTGGGCCACGGCGCGCCGAACGCGTCGGTGTTGCCCACGGCCATGAACACGGCGATGGCCGGTGCGATGCCGACGATCGACTCCAGCGACAGGTCGAACTTGCCGACGATCAGCACCAGGGCCTCGGCCAGTACCACCAACGCCAGTTCGGCCTGGTACTTCAGCACGGTGTCGACCAGGTACGCCTTGGTCAGGAACAGGTCCGGCTTGAGGGTGTAGCCGTAGACCAGCAGCGCGATGATCGGGGGGATCAGCGCCAGGTCTCGCAGTCGGGCCAGGCGCAACCGGGTGCGCCGCGTCGGCCCGCCGGGCGTCCGGTCCGGCCCCTGGGCCGTGGGACGCTCGACAGTGGAACTAGACATTGTCCTCACCGATTCCCTCGATTTCCGCCACGAGCCGCCCCTCGTCCCAGCCACGACGGTGCTCGGCCACGATCCGGCCCGCCACCATCACGACCACGCGGTCGCAGACCCGGAGATCTTCCAGTTCGTCCGAGACCAGCAGAGCGCCGCGCCGCTCGCGGGTCTGCGCGTCCACCGCGCCGAGCAGGGACTCCTTGGACCGCACGTCCACGCCCGCCGTCGGCTGCACCAGCACCAGCACTTCCGGGTCGCTGGCCAGCGCACGGGCCATCACGACCTTCTGGGCGTTGCCGCCCGACAGTTCGCCCACGGGTTGGTGCGGGCCCGCGGTGTGCACGTCGAGTTCGGCGATCATCCGCCGCGCCTCCGCGTCACGCTTGCCCGGCACCACGAACCCCGCGGGCCCCAGCTCGCCCGCGATGGACATCGTCGCGTTCTCCGCCACCGACAGTCCGCCGACGAAGCCGTCGATGTTGCGGTCGCCCGGGAGGTAGCCGATCCCGTCGTCCAGCGCGGCGCGCACCGAACCGGATTTGATCTCCCGTCCGGCCACCCGCACGGTCCCGGTGCGTCCGCGAAGCCCGGCGAGGGCTTCGGCGAGCTGGCGCTTGCCGCTGGCGGCGGACCCGGCCACGCCGACGATCTCGCCGCGGCGCACTGTCAGGTCCACCTCCCGCACGCTGCCCGGCACCGTGACGGCGGACAGTTCGAGCACCGGCTCGGCGTCGTCGGCGACCAGGGCCCGATCGGCGCCCACCTGGACCAGGCCGCGGGCCTCGCCGATCATCGCCGCGACGAGCTTGTCCCGGTCCAGGTTGTCGACGGTGTCCGTGACGATGTGGCGGGCGTCGCGGAACACGGTCACCCGCTCGCAGATCTCGTAGATCTCGGGCAGGTGGTGGGAGATGAACAGGAACGTCACCCCGGAGGCCTGCAACGCCCGCAACCGGTCGAACAACCGGCTGATCGCGCGTGCCTCCAACTGTGCGGTCGGCTCGTCCAGGATCACGAACCGCGCGCCGAGCGACAACGCGCCCGCGATCTCCACCAACTGGCGCTGCTCGACGGTCAGCTCCGCTGCCGGGAGGTCCACGTCCACCGGCACCGACCACGATTCCAGCAGCTCGGCGGCCTGGGCCCGCATGCGTCTCGGCGAGATCAGGCCGAGTCGCCCGCGCGGCTGGCGGTGCAGGAAGAGGTTCTCCGCCACCGACAGGTCCTTGACCACCGAAGGGTGCTGGTACACGCACGCCACCCGGCTCCGCCACGCGGCCCGGTCGTCCAGCGGGGGTGCGGGCTCGCCGCCGAACCGCACGGTGCCCGCCTCCGGCCGCAACAGGCCGGTCAGCACGCCGACCAGGGTCGACTTCCCGGCCCCGTTGCGGCCGACCAGTGCGTGGGTCTCACCTTCGAGCACCGTGATGTTGCCGTCGGCCAGCGCGACGGTCGGCCCGAACCGCTTGGCGATCCCGGCCGCCTCGACGGCCGGAACCCCACCCTTCTGGTCCACAGTGGACCCCTTTGCCACGTGCCCGGTCACGACTTGTTGTTCCCCCACAGCGCGGCGTCGTCCACGTTGGCCGCCGTCACCAGCGGAGCGGGCAGCTGGTCCTCGTAGCCGTTGGGCAGCTTGATGACGTTGCTGCCGTGGTCGGTCGCGCCCTCCTTCGGCGTCACTCCCGCCATGGCCTGCTTGGCCCAGTAGAGGCCGATCCCGGCGTAGGTGTCCGCGGGCTGGGAGACCGTCGCGTCGATCTCACCCTTGCGGATCGCGTCGAGCTCCTGCGGGATGCCGTCGTTGGAGACGATGAAGATGTGCTTGGGGTCGCTCGCCGGGACCAGCAGGCCACGCTGCTTGAGCACCTGCAGCGTCGGGTCGAGGAACACGCCGCCGGCCTGCATGTAGACGCCCTTGATGTCCGGGTCGGTGGACAGGCGGGTCTCCAAAGCGGCCTGCGCCTTGCCACCGTCCCACTCGGTGGGCTCCTCGAACACCGTGATCTTGGGGAACTTCGTGGTCATGCACTCCTTGAACGCCTCGGACCGGTCGCGGCCGTTGATCGAGGACAACGAGCCCTGGAACTCGATGACCTTGCCCGTGCCACCCAGCTTCTCGCCGAGGAACTCGCACGCCTTGGTGCCGTAGGCGCGGTTGTCGGCGCGCACCACCATGTAGACGTTGCCGCTGTCGGGGCGCGTGTCGACGGTGACCACGGGGATCTTCTTGGCGGCGAGTTCGTCGAGCTTCGGGCCGATGGCGCCGGTGTCCTGCGGGGCCATCACGATCGACTTGGCGCCCTGGGTGACCAGGCTGTCGATGTTGGAGATGAGCTTCTGGACGTCGTTCTGCGAGTTCGTCGTCCCGGTCAGCTCGACACCGTTCTCCTGCGCCTTGGCGGGCATGTACCCGGCGTAGGCGTTCCAGAAGTCGGAGTCGGCACGGGGCAGGTCGACACCGACGCCGCCGGTGCCGGAGCTACCGGCGGTGCCCGCCGGTGCGGGGTCTTCCATGCTGCACGCGGACATCGTCAGGGTGAACGACGCCGCCACGACTGCCAGTGTGGCGCGCGACCGGAACTTGCTGGTCATCTTCGGTCCTCTATTCGACTGCGGGGGATGCGGTGCGGGGATCAGGTGGTGCGCGGCCGGAGGCGCAGGCCGTGCATGCCGCCGTCGACGGCCAACACGGTGCCGGTGGTCGACGCGGCCGAAGGGCTCACGAGGTAGGCGATCGCGGCGGCCACTTCCGCCGCGGTGACCAACCTGCCCAAGGGCTGCCGGGCCTGGAGCGCGGCGAGTTCCGCCGCCGGGTCGTCGGCGGAGTCGAGCAGTCGGCGCACCCACGGGGTGTCCGCGGTGCCGGGGTTGACGCAGTTGACCCGGATCCCGTCGCGGATGTGATCGGCGGCCATGGCGAGCGTCAGCGACTGCACGGCGCCCTTGCTGGCGCTGTAGAGCGCCCGCTGGGGCAGGCCGGCGGTCGCCGCGATCGAGCAGGTGTTCACGATCGCGGCCGAGTGCGACGCCCGCAGGTGGGGCAACGCGGCCCTGGTCGCCCGCACGATGCCGAGCACGTTCACGTCGAACACCCGGCGCCACTCGTCGAGGCTGTTGTCCTCCACGGTGCCCTGAGCGCCGACGCCCGCGTTGTTCACCAGGACGTCGAGCCCGCCGAACACCTCCACCGCCCGGTCCACCGCGGCGCGCACGGAGTCCTCGTCGGTCACGTCGGCGGTCACGCCGAGCAACGGCTCCCCCACCCCGGACGGGTCCAGGTCCAGGCACGCGACCCGCGCGCCCCGCTCGGCGAGCAGACCGGCGACCGCCAGCCCGATGCCCACGCCACCGCCCGTGACGACCGCGCGCAGTCCGGTCAGCTCGCTCACGACGCGCTCAGCCGGTCGATCGACGACCACACCGGGCCGGACGGGAAGGAGTACCGGACAAGGGTTTCCGGCCGCATGGTCGCGCTGAAGCCCGCGCTGGTCGGCGCGACGTAACGGCCCCGTTCGAGGCGAACCGGGTCGACGAAGTGCTCGTGCAGGTGGTCGACGTACTCGATCACCCGGTCGTCCAGCGAGCCGGACACGGCCACGAAGTCGAACATCGACAAGTGCTGCACCAACTCGCACAGCCCGACACCGCCGGCGTGCGGGCACACGGGCACGCCGAACTTCGCCGCCAGCAGCAGGATCGCGATGTTCTCGTTCACGCCCGCCACCCGGGCCGCGTCGAGTTGGAGGTAGGACAGCGCCCTGGTCTGCAGGAGCTGCTTGAACATCACGCGGTTCTGCACGTGCTCACCGGTTGCCACGCGAACCGGGGCGATCGCACGCGCGATCGTGGCGTGCCCGACGACGTCGTCCGGGCTGGTCGGCTCCTCCACCCACCACAGGTCGAACGGCGCGAGTTCGCGCACCCACGCGATGGCGTCCCCGACGTCCCAACGCTGGTTCGCGTCGATCGCGATGCGGATGTGCGGGCCCACCTCGTCCCGGGCGATGCGCAGCCGGCGGATGTCCTGGTCGAGGTCCGCGCCGACCTTCAGCTTGATCTGGGTGAACCCGTCGTCCACCGCTTCACGGCACAGCGCGCGCAGCTTCTCGTCGTCGTAGCCGAGCCAGCCGGGTGAGGTGGTGTACGCCGGGTAGCCCTCGGCCAGCAGCCGGGCCTTGCGCTCGGCACGACCGGGTTCCGCGCGGCGCAGGATCTCCAGCGCCTCACCGGGCGTCAGCGCGTCGCTCAGGTAGCGGAAGTCGACGAGGTCGACGATCTGCTCCGGCGACAGGTCGGCGAGCAGTTCCCAGACCGGCTTTCCCGCGCGCTTGGCCTTGAGGTCCCACAGCGCGTTGACCACCGCGGAGATCGCCATGTGCATGACGCCCTTCTCCGGGCCCAGCCAGCGCAACTGGGAGTCGTGCACCATGTCCTTCCACACGCCACCGAGGTCGTCCAGAGTGGACTCCAGGTCGCGGCCGACGACGTAGGGCTCCAGCGCGCGGATGGCCGTCGTCTGCACTTCGTTGCCCCGGCCGATGGTGAACGCGAAGCCGTGGCCGGCCAGGCCGTCGGGCGCGTCCGTGGTGAGGACGACGTAGGCGGCCGAGTAGTCCGGGTCCGGGTTCATCGCGTCCGACCCGCTCAGTTCCAGCGACGTCGGGAATCTGATGTCGAAGGTCGCCAACCCGGTGATGCGCGCTCTCATGCGCTTCCCACTTCCTGTCGTTGCCTGCCCAGTCCGTCGATCTCGACCTCCACCACGTCCCCCGCACGCAGGTACGGCTTGGGGTCCGGCAGGCCGAGGGCGACGCCGGCGGGTGTGCCCGTGTTGATCACGTCACCGGGTTCGAGCACCATGAACTGCGACAGGTAGCGCACCACCTCGGCGACCGGGAAGATCATGTTCGCGGTGCTGCCGTTCTGGCGGAGCTCCCCGTTGACCCACAGGCGCAGCCCGAGCCGTTGCGGATCGGGGATCTCGTCCGCGGTGACCAGCCACGGCCCCAGCGGGTTGAACGTCTCGCAGGACTTGCCCTTGTCCCACTGGCCACCGCGCTCCAACTGGAACTCGCGCTCGGAGACGTCGTTGGAGATGGCGTACCCGGCGACGCAGTCCACCGCCGCCGCGTGGTCGGCCAGGTACCGGCCGGTGCGACCGATCACGACCGCCAACTCGACTTCCCAGTCGGTCTTGACGCTGCCGCGGGGCACCAGCACCTCGTCGTGCGGTCCGACGACCGTGTACGGCGCCTTCAGGAAGACCACCGGCTCATCGGGCCGTTGCGCCCCGGTCTCCTCGGCGTGGTCGGAGTAGTTGAGCCCGACGCAGACGACCTTGCCGGGCCGTGCGACGGGCGGTCCGATCCGCAGTCCGGGGTCCAGTTCCGGGAGACGGCCGGTCTCGACCGCCTCCCGCACTGCGGCCGGCCCGTTCTCCGCGAAGAAGGTGGCGTCGATGTCGTTGACCACCCCGCGGAGGTCCAGGAGCACCCCGGACGCGTCCAGGACAGCGGGCGTCTCCCGCCCTGTCGCTCCGACTCGAAGCAGTCTCACTGCTCGCCTCCTCTCAAACATCGGATCTATGGCCGGTATGTATACGCACGGTTGGCGTAACAGACAAGCTTTTCGGCCGTATCGTTGCCGACATAGATCGGATGTCTACCTACCGATCACAGAGTGTTCCCAGGACCTCACGGTGGGACGCCGCACGCGATCACTCCTACGACCTTGACGAGCACGAGCCCGGCAGATCTCCGAGGTCTGACGGATCGACGACCGGGCGGACAGCAGGGAAGCCGGACTCGGTGTGGTTATCGGCAAACGCACCCACCGCATCGCCGACCCGCGTGACGCCGCCGAGTGCATCGCCGGCAACGTAGCCGTCAACGACGTCTCGGAGCGCTCCTCGTCCGACACCTCAGCCACTTCGTCATGCCGGAAGCGGGCGACCTGATCAACACCGGGACACCCACAGGGGTCGGCAGGCTTCGGCCCGGGACCTCCGCGCCCTCGCTCGGCCGATCACCAGTCGGGACCACTGAGCCGACACCGGGGTCGTCCACTCTCCGGACGGGCCGATCCCGGCGGCTTGGCCACCGGCCCGGATCCCAATCATCGGATCAGTGCTTGCGTCGACACCGTCTTGTCACGCATTATTCACGCACTTTGCCGCATGGGGCCCCGATGTTGGATCATTCATCCGATCTATCGCATGGAGGCGGTATGAGGCGGTTCGGGTCGGGTAGGCACCCTCTGATCCCACCGCAACACTCCGGACCGGCGGCGCGGCGCAGGACACCACCACCATCACCACCGCACGAACGAAACACCGTGCGACAGCCCTGTCAGGAGACCTGCATGTCCTCTGGTCAGCCATCACGACGTAGCTTCCTGGCGTTCGCCGGGGCCGCCGCCGTGCTCGCGACGCTGCCCGTCGGCGCACGCGCGGCATACGCCGATTCCCTCCAGGCGAACCTCGACAAGCTGGTCCAGTTGAGGTTCGGGATGTTCAACCACTTCAGCCTGGGCACGTTCACCAACCAGGAGTGGGCCGAACCCAACCAGAGCCCCACCCTCTTCGCTCCCCCGAGTGTCAACTGCGGGCAGTGGGCCGACGCGGCGGCTGCCGCGAAGATGAGTTACGGCATCCTGACCACCAAGCACCATGACGGCTTCGCCCTGTGGCCGAGCGCATATGGCACCCAGAACGTCGCGAACAGCTCCTACAAGCAGGACGTGGTGCAGGCCTACTGCGACGCCTTCCGGGCGAAGGGGCTGAAGGTCGGGTTCTACTACTCGATCTGGGACCGCACCTTCGGCGTCGAGGCGTGGGAGAGCCGGCACAAGGTGACCGGGCTGGAGATCACCGATGCCATCCAGCCCGGCGACATGACCTTCATGCTCGGTCAGATCCGCGAGCTGCTGACCAACTACGGCACCATCGACATGTTCATGACTGATGGTTACGCGTGGCAGATGGGGCAGCAGGCCGTCTCCTACCAGAGGATCCGTTCACTGGTGAAGGAGCTTCAGCCGGACTGCGTCATGATCGACATCGGCGGGCTGACGGAACCCTTCCTCAGCGACGCGATCTTCTTCGAGGAGCCGCTGGGCATCACGGCGCCGGCGGGCAACACCTACGCCGGCATGCAGGGACAGACCATCAGCAACGGCTGGTTCTGGCACCCCTCCACCCCGACCGAGGGCCTCATGAGCAGGGACGCGATCCTCTCGCACCTGGCCGACCTGGAACCGAAGTACACCTCGTTCATCCTCAACTGCCCGCCCAACCGCAACGGCCTGCTGGACACCAACGTCGTCAACCGGCTCGCCGAGGTCGGCGCGGCATGGAGCCCCAACACCTCCCGGCCGCCGCTGCCCACCCAGCCACTGCGCGCCGAACACCCCGTCACACCGGTCAACGCGTACGCCACCGCCTTCCGCACCGGCGAGGGCCCGCTCCACGCCATCGACGGACTCAGCGACGTCCGCTACGAAACCTGCTGGTCGACTTGGGGCCTGTCGCTGCCGCAGTCGATCACCATCGACCTGGGCGGGGTGTGGAGCAACGTCTCCACCCTGGAGTACCTGCCCAAGCAGTGGAACCGCAGCAACTCCACCGACGGCGACATCACCTCATACACCATCCTCACCAGCACCGACGGGGTCACCTTCACCCAGGTCGCCACCGGCACCTGGGCCGGCAACGGTAAGTACAAGCTGGTGGAGTGGCCCAACCGGAACGTGGGCTTCGTGCGGATCCAGGTCAACGCGGCCACCGGCGGCTACGCCAACATCGGCGGCGTGAGGATCGGCGGCCGGTCGGTCAAGCCGGCACTGGTGTCCACCACGCTGCCGGGTGACGGCACGGTCTACCGGCTGGTCGCCCGGCACAGCGGCAAGGTCGCCGACGTGCAAGGCTCGGGCACCGCCAACGGCACCGACGTCCTGCAGTGGCCGTGGCTCAACCAGGCGAACCAGAAGTGGACCTTCACCAAGACCGGCGACGGCTACTACAAGATCAAGGGTGTGGGCAGCGGCAAGCTGCTGGAGGTGGCCGGCCTGTCCCGCGTGGACGGCGGAAACGTCGCCATCTGGTCCGACGCCAACGCGCCGCAGCAGCACTGGGCCGTCACCCCGGTCGGCGACGGCTACCACGTCCTCACCAACCGGTTGAGCGGACGCAGCCTGAACGTCAGCGACGGCTCGACCGCCGACGGCGCGAACGTGGACCAGCGGGAGTACGTGTCCGCACCGGAGGAGCAGTGGCGGATCATCCCGGTGTGACGGCGGACCGGACGGCGTGAAGGCCATCGTCACCGAGGTCTTTCCGGCAACGGGCAGTTGGACGTGCACTCGTACCACGCCAACGTGGGCTGACCACCCGGCGCGGCGGTCCCTGCGCCGCCGCGCCGCGTCGCCGCTGGCGAGGATTCGTACATCCCACGCGCCCAGGTGCAACAGCCGTCCGGAGGGGACCGCTGCGCCGGAAAGTACGTCGGTGACGTCGTGCGGCACCCGGATATCGGTGACGTTCCGGTTGCGCAGTGGCGGCGGGTGGTGATGGCGGGCCGGCGACCGAAGTGCGGGTGGTCGTATTCGGCGAGCACTTCGGCGTCCACCGCGGTCAGGCGCTCGACCCAGCGCGTCGCCGTTGCGCCGGGAGGCAGTTCGAGCGGGCTGCCGGGTGGGGTGCGCATCATCGCGCACTCTCCGTTCGGCCTCCGGTGAACCGACCGACGGACTCGGGCATTCCGGTGCCGGCACACAATCCATCCTCCATGCCGATGTCACCCGCCCACAGAGGACAACGTCACCGCTCCCGCAGCACGAAGGACCTGTCCGCACAGTGACGGACGTTGTTCGAGGGCACCGTTTCCTCGCTCTACGTGTCGGATCTCCGGGCTATAGGGGCTTATTCCTTGACAGTGATGGATGGTAAAGGCGATCTCCCTCCGACTCCCGGCGTGAGCGATTCGCGGCGGGCCACCTGCAACCACCTGGAAGGCCGCATGAAACTCCTCCAACGAAGCGGGATTCGAGTCGCCGGCACGGCCGCCGCCGTCCTCGCCGGCATGGGCTCGGTCACTGCGGTGCCCGCAATAGCCGCCACGCCGGGGAGCTGGACCTCGGTCCAGCCCGGTGTTGCCCAGACCGGCTGTGACGGCGTGCGCGCCACCGTGGCGCTGGACACGAACGGCGCCCTCTCGCTCGGCGCGACCTGGAACTGCCGCCAAGCCCTGACACCCGCTCCGATCGGGCTGGTGACCAGCCAGGCCGACTTCACCACCGGACTGGAGTTCGTCAGCCGCACGGACGCGCCCGTCTCGTACAACTACGAGGTCGAAGCGGGGAAGTCCCGCGTCCGGACGCGGTCCGCGACCGAGACGAGACTGGTGTTCGCGAAGGGCTCCGCGCGGATGACCGTGCACGTCCGCACGTCCGCAGACGGCATGGCGCTGCGCTACGAGCTGCCGTCGGGTGCGACGGTGCTGCGCGAGGCGACCTCGTTCGAACTGCCGACCGACGCCCAGCTGTCCCGGCAGGAGTTCAGTCCCGATCACGAGAGGGGCTACGTCACCTCTCCGGTCGCCGACGTCCCGACGGGCTCCTACGACATGGGCATGCTCGCCCAGCAGACCAACGGCGCGCGGGTGCTGCTCGCCGAGTCCGGTGTGGACGGCGACTACTCGGGTGGCCGGTTCACCCACACCCAGGGCACCGGCCGGTTCACCGTCGCGCTGGCCGACGCGCAGATCGCGCGATCCGGCGCGTTCACCACGGCGTGGCGCACGGCCACCATCGGCAGCACGGCGACGATCGTGGAGTCCACGCTGGTCGACGACGTCGCGCCCGCGTCGAAGGTCTCCGACACCTCGTGGATCGAGCCGGGTGTCGCCGCGTGGCCGTGGCTGGACGGCATGTTCGACACCCAGCGCGACCTGACCAAGCTCAAGCAGTGGGCCGACTACGCCTCCTCGCAGGGCTGGCCCTACCTTCTCGTGGACGACGGGTGGAAGGCCAACCAGGCGATCATTCCCGAGCTCGTGACCTACGCCCGGGATCGCGGCGTGCGGATCATGCTCTGGTACCACTGGCAGGACCTGGACACCGCCGCGGAGCGGGACGCCGAGTTCACCAAGATCACCGGGTGGGGAGTCGTCGGCGTCAAGATGGACTTCATGGGTTCCGAGACCCGGGCCCGTCAGCAGTGGTACGACGCGGCCCTGGCCGACACCGCCCGCTACAAGCTGATGGTCGACCTGCACGGCTCGCGCCTGTCCGTCGGCGTCCACCGCACCTGGCCGCACGTGCTGACCAACGAGGCCGTCCGGGGCGAGGAATACCCCAGCGGCCGCAACATCGGGCACGTGGCCGCGCTCCCGTTCACCCGCGGCGCACTGGGCCCTGCCGACTACTCGCCGATGAGCTTCCAGCAGGGCAACCCGAACAGCGACGCCGCCGAACTCGCCCTCGGCGTACTCCTGGACAGCGGCATCATGCTGCCCGGCAGCCGCATCCCGGACTACCAGGCCCGGCCCGAGGCACAACGGTGGCTGCGCATGCTGCCGACCGTGTGGGACGAGACGAAGTACGTCTCGGGCGACCCACTCACCGGAGGGGTCATCGCGCGCCGCAACGGCGACCGGTGGTTCGTCGGCGCGCTCAGGCGCGGCGGCGCCACCACCATCGGCTACCCGACCACGTTCCTCGGCTCCGGTACCTGGCACGCGGAGATCACCACCGACGGCTCCGACGGCCTGACCCGCACCAGCAAGGTCATCCAGGCCGGTGACACGCTGAGCATCCCGGCGGTCGCCAACGGCGGCCATGCGGTCAGGCTGACCAGGGTCCCGGTCGTCCCGACCGGGAACCGCACCGTGACCATCGCCGGCAGCAGCCACGTACTCGACGTGAAGAGCGCAAGCCTCGCGAACGACGCCGCGATCATCCGCTGGCCCAGCACCGGCGGCACCAACCAGCGCTTCGCGTTCGTGCCCCTCGGCGACGGATACACGCGGATCGTCAACCAGGCCAGTGGCAAGGACGTCGTCACCCGGTACGCGTCCCGTGACGCGGGCGCGAAGGTCATCCAGTACCCCTACGAAGCCAGCGCGAACACCAACGACGAATGGCTGGCGGAGGACGCGGGCAACGGCCGTATCCGGCTCCTCAACCGCCACAGCGGTCTCTACCTCACCGCGGGCAACGCCCAGGGCGACCAGTTGGAGCAACGCCCGCTCGACGGCGCCGACCATCAGATGTTCACCGTCTCCTGACGCCGCTGGACGAGACAGCCATTCAGCAGTACAGCGCTGGGGCAGAACCCTGCGCCGGGGCCGTGGTCGAGGGCCACGGCCCCGGTGACGGCGGTGGTGCGGCGGTGGTGACCACGGCGTCCGCCCCGTCGAGCCCGCCGACCGTCAGCGGCGGGACGTCCTCCAGCCGGGACCAGTGCCCGTCGGGGACGAGGTCCTCGGGAAGTCTGGGCGGCACGACCACGGACCGCGCCCCGGTGCGGGCCAGCGCGCGCCCGACGGCGGCCGAGACACCGGCCGCCCGAACACGGACCACCGTGGCGTGGTACTCGGAGGCGCGCTCGGTGAACAGCCCGACGATGTCCGGCCCCGCGTGGTCTGCTGCCTCGAAGGGGGACTGTGAATCGCTCCTCTGTCAAGGGGAGGTTGGTCGAGGGCTGATGGCGTCGGTGCGTAGTGCGCGGTAGACGACGAGGGACACGATCACCCGGACTTGCCCCCAACTGGCCGGCAGCGTGGCTCTACCAGCGACGATGACTTTTCGAGCGGCACACACCGCTGCGGCGCGGTCGCCGAACCTGGCCACGTCGTCCGGCACGCCGGGGCGCACCGTGCTGTTCACCGACGGAACCGGCGAGGTCCGCATCCTCGACAAGTCCACATTGGCCAGTGCGGAGCGCAAGGTCGAGACCTACAAGGCTCCCGAACCGCACCACGGTGTGGCGATCGAGCTGGCCAACGGCGAACTGGTCTCCACCCTGGGCAACAAGGACAAGCGCGTCGGCATCCAGGTACTGGAGAAGAACCGCAACGAGGACTGCCCCGGCGTCCACGGCGAGGCGACCGCCAAGGACGAGGTCGTCGTCATCGGCTGCCAGAACGGCGTGCTGATCTACCGCAACGGAGCCATCACCAAGGTGAAGAGCCCCACGGAGTACGGCCGCATCGGCAACCAGGCCGGCAGCGACCACTCCCCGATCGTCCTCGGCGACTACAAGCAGGACGCCGATGCCGAACTCGAACGCCCCACGCAGATCTCGCTGATCGACACCACCACCGGCACCCTCAAGCTCGTCGACATCGGCGCCAGCTACACCTTCCGCTCGCTCGCCCGCGGTCCGCAGGGTGAAGCGCTGGTGCTCGGCACCGACGGCAAGATCCACGTGATCGACCCGTCAAAGCCGAGGTCACCCGCACCATCCCGGTCACGGACAGCTGGCAGGAACCCCTGGAGTGGTAGCAGCCCAGGCCGGCCAACTTCGTCAGGGCGGCACCGCCTACGTGACGGACCCCGACAAGCAGCAGCTGCACCGGATCGACCTCGCCGAGGGCAAGATCACCGCGACGGCGTCGTTGTCCCAGAAGCCGAACGAACTCAGCGGCGTCACCACCTGAGGCCGATGACGGTGACGCCGTACGAGAAACCTCGTACGGCGTCACCGATTTCAGCTGGTACCGCACTCGCCAGGTGAGCGAGACGGCACGCGTACCGCTCCAGCGATCACGACCAGCAGCCCCAGAGGCCAGCCCTGGACCGGGTACCTCAGGCGCCGCGTGAAGGCGCGTCGGGCGGTTTCAGTGCTCGTCGTAGTGATCTCGTGGGCCCGCGTGCCGTGACCGTCGTGCACATGGTCGGTGTGGCGAGATCGCCGCCCAGCGCTGGGGTCTCAGGAACTGCCGGTGCCGGTGTGGTCAGCGGACCGGCACGGCGATGTACTTGTAGTCGAGGAACTCGTCGATGCCGACGCGGCCGCCTTCCCGGCCCAGGCCGGACTGCTTCACGCCGCCGAACGGGGCCGCGGGGTTGGAGACGAGGCCGGTGTTCAGGCCGACCATGCCGGCCTCCAGCCGTTCGCTGACGCGCAGCGCCCGGTCGAGCGACTCCGTGAAGACGTAGCCCACGAGACCCCACTCTGTGTCGTTGGCCTGGCGCACGACCTCGTCCTCGTCGTCGAACGTCAGGATCGCCGCGACCGGGCCGAAGATCTCCGTGCCCATCAGGTCGCTGTCCGGTGACACCCGGCTCAGCACGGTCGGCGGGTAGAAGCTGCCGGGGCCGTCCGGCGTCCGGCCGCCCGCGAGGACTCGTGCACCACGCTGAACCGCGTCCTCGACCAGGCGCTCGACCTTGCGACGTCCGTTCCGGTCGATCAACGGCCCGACGTCGACCCCCGGTTCCGTGCCCGGACCGACGTTGAGCGCGCTCATGCGCGCGGCGAGCCGCACGCCGAACTCCTCCGCCACGTCGCGGTGCACGAAGAACCTGTTGGCCGCGGTGCAGGCCTCCCCCATGTTGCGCATCTTGGCGACCATCGCGCCGTCGACCGCCTTGTCCAGGTCGGCGTCGTCGAACACGATGAACGGCGCGTTGCCGCCCAGCTCCATCGACGTGCGCACGACCTGCTCGGCGGCCTGCTCAAGCAGCAGCTTGCCGACACCCGTGGACCCGGTGAAGGACAGCTTGCGGATGCGCCCGCCGCGCAGCAGCGGTTCGACGACCTCGCCCGGCTTGGACGTCGTGACGACGTTCAGCACGCCGTCCGGGAGTCCGGCCTCACGCAGGATCTCGGTGAGCACGAGGCTGGACAACGGGGTCTGCGGGGCGGGCTTGAGCACCATCGTGCAGCCGGCCGCGACCGCTGGGCCGATCTTGCGGGTGCCCATGGCCAGCGGGAAGTTCCACGGGGTGATCAGCAGGCACGGGCCGACCGGACGGCGCATCAGCAGCATCCGGTTGCGGCCGTCGGGCAGGGTGCCGAAACCGCCTTCGATCCGCACGGCCTCCTCGGAGAACCAGCGGAAGAACTCCGCCGCGTACGCGACCTCGCCCTTGGCCTCGGCCAGCGGCTTGCCCATCTCCGTGGTCATCAGCAGCGCGAGTTCGTCGGTGCGCGAGATGATGATGTCGTAGGCACGGCGGAGGATTTCGCTGCGCGCCCTCGGCGCGGTGGCGGCCCATTCCTCCTGGACCGCCACCGCGGCGTCCACGGCGAGCTGCGCGTCCTTGGCTCCCGCGTCGGCGACGTGGCAGACGATCTCGCCGGTCGCCGGGTTGTCGACGGGCATCATTGCGCCGTCCGCGGCGTCCACCCACGTGCCGCCGATGAACAACTGCTTGGGAACGTCGATCATGGGTTACCTCCTGGGTCGAGCAGCTCTGCCAAGTGCACGGCGCGGACGCTTCGACCGCCCGCGAGGTGGTCGGCCTGGGTGGCGCAGCTGAAGCCGTCCGCCACGACGACGGCATCGGGGTTTTGTCCAGTCGCGGCCGGCCGAACACCCCACGTGTACTGAAGGGTTGGAAGTCGCTGGAGGGGCGGGCACTGGGTGGGTGCCCGCTCCTCGGCAGGTCAGCAGCCCAGCAGTTCGGGCAGCTTGGTCATGTCGGGGAGCTCTTCGTACTGGTAGGCGGGGGACCCCGGCAGCCCCCGTCGGTTGATCCAAACCAGGCGCTTCAGACCCAGGTCGTGACCTGGGATGATGTCGTACTCCCAGCCCTGGGCGACATGGATGACCTGTGCCGGGGCGGCGTCGATCTTCTTGAACGCGTACTCGAAGGCCTCCCGGGAGGGCTTGTAGGCGCGGGCCTGCTCGGCGGTGATGACGTGGTCGAACTCGACGCCGATCAGTTCGATGTTCTTCTTGATCAGGTGGTCCTGGGTGTTGGAGATGATGGCGATCTCGTAGCGGTTCTTCAGGCGGCGCAGCGCGTCGGGCACTTCCGGGAAAGGGCCGAACGTCGGGATGAGGGCGACGACGGCGTCACCGTCGGAGTCCTGGTAGCGCAGTCCGTGCCGGCGCATGGACTTCTCCATGCTGGAGCGCAGCACCTCGTCATAGGGGCGGTAGTCCTCCAGCACCGCCTGGAAGCGCATGACGTTGAAGGTGTCGAGGAACTCCTGGGTGTCGACGCCGACCTCGGCGATACGGTCCTTCAGCAGCTCCACTGCGGGGCCATTGAGGCGGAAGTCGACCAAGGTGCCGTAGGCGTCGAAGGTGACGATTTCTCGCATGAGGGATCCTCCCTTTCAAGGATGTCGTCGAGGCAATGGGCGCAGCGGGTAGGGCTCGCATGGGCAGGAGAGGGGTACGACGTCAGTACGCCCAGGTCGGGCGGAGCGCCGCCGCCGCTTGCGCACGACAGTCGGGTTGTTCGTGAACGCCGTGATCCAGGTTCTCCTGGGAACCTGCGGTGATCGATTCACCTGGTTCAGCCGTGGCCATGACACCCTTTCCGGAGTTGCGCGATGACGTCGTCCAGAGGTACGGCCATTGCCCGCTCGACGTTGATCCAGTCGTCCTTGGCGTGGCTGAGGAGGTAGTCGCGGCGTTCCGCTACGCGCTCCGCACGCCAGTTCGTGATCAGCGCGCGCAGCGTGAGCCGTGCCAGTGCGGCAATCGGCAGCAGCGGAAGTTCCCAGTCCCTGATCGGCCGCGCCCGCTCGTAGCCGGCGACGAAGGCGCAGGCATCCAGCCAGGGGTGATCCGGCGCCCGGCCGAGCAGGTTCGCGAGGGAGACGGCAGGGTCGAAGATCACGGCACTGCGCATGGTGTCACCGAAGTCGATGACGCCGGTGACGAATTCGTCGCTCTGCGGATCCACGACCACGTTGTAGGGGCTGTAGTCACCGTGGATCACTTGCGTTTCGAGATCACTCAGCCTCGGGACGATGGCTCCGCCGAAAAGCCGGAAGACCTCCTGAGCCAACTGACGGTGCTCGGTGTTCGACGTGTGATCGACAAGTCCGGTCAGCTGATGGAAATGCCGAAGGTCCCACACCAACCCCCGTCGGTCCGCAGGGTGCTCAAACGCTTTCAGCGCCACGTCGACGCGTCCCAGCATCTCGCCCACCTTGGCGAGCTGTTCCGCGTCTGGATTCGTTCGTGCCAGGACCGGACCTTCGACGAAGTCGAACACCCGCAGGACTCGAGTCCTGCCGTCGTTCGACTTGACGACCACGCGGTCGTCTCCGCCGATGGTCAGCTTCACCCGCTGGACCGGCAATTCAGGGGCGACGCCTTGGAGGAAACGCATCACGGCGGTCTGCAGAGCGACAACCACCTCTGCCTCGTCAGGGGATGAGACCTTCACGAGGTAGTCGTTCGAGTCGGTCCTGAGCCTGAACGTGTCATCCTTCTCCGTCGCCAGTCGCCCGAGGCGTCCGCCGACGTGGTAATGCCTCTCAAGGAGGGCGCTCACCAGCATGACGTCGACGGGTTCGTGAGACGACGCCAGGCCGCTCTCCTCGAAGAGGCGTTGAGCGAGGCTGATCGCCGGTGAGGTGTTCATGGTCAGTTCCTTCAGCCGGCGTGCTGCAGACGGTTCTTCGCGATCTCGGCGAAGGTCTCCAGGAATCGGGTCACATCAGCGGAGGTGAAGGCCAGCGGTGGTCGGATCTTCAGAACGTTCGCCGCTTCGCCGGTGCCGCTGATGAGGACTCGGCGATCGCGCAGGTCGTTGATGACGTCTTCGGCGAGTGCGCGGTCAGGCTCGAGCGTCTCCCGGTCCTTGACGAGCTCCACGCCGACGTAGAGACCGCTGCCGCGCACCTCGGCGACGTAAGGGGAATCCTTCGTGATCTCCTGGAGTCCTGCGCGCAGAGCGTTGCCGTTCTCGAGCACGCGCTGCTGCACGTTCTCGGTCTCGAAGACGTCCAGCACCGCGGTGGCGGCGGCCACCGGGATCGAGCTGCCGCCGAAGGTGTTGAAGTAGCGGACGTTCTGTCCGAACTCGTCGGAGACCTCGGGGCGGAAAGCCACACCGGAGATCGGCAACCCGTTGCCCATCGGCTTGCCCATGGTGACGATGTCCGGCAGCGCACCGTGGCGGCTGAAGCCCCACATCGAATCCCCGAGCCGGGCGAACCCCGACTGCACCTCGTCGGCGATGTAGACACCGCCGGCCGCGTGCACCTCCTCCACCATGGCCTTCAGGTAGCCGACCGGGTCCGTGAAGATCCCGTCGCTGGAGTAGGCGCAGTCGGTGATCAGCGCCGCGAGCCGGTAGCCGTGGCGCTCCAGGTCGCCGATCGCGCCGCGCACCTGGGCGCGCATGTGCTCGGCGAGCGTGGATCCGGGCGCGACGAGGCGCGGGTCAGGAGGATCGATGAGCCGGACGTTCGGTCCCAGCGGTGATCCGGCGCCCAGAGTCGGCGAGAAGCTCGCCACCTCACGGGTGAGGCCGTGGTAGGCCCAGCGAGTCACGATGATTCCCTCACCGCCCGTGTGGAACCTCGCCACCCGCATCGCGAGGTCGTTGGCCTCCGACCCGCTGCACGCGAGGCTCAGCTTCGACAGCTCTTCGGGGAAGGTGGCGAGGAGCCGTTCCGCGTAGTCGACCAGCGAGTCCTGGACGTAGCGCGTGTTGGTGTTGACCGCCGCCATCTGGCGGGTGACGGCCTCGGCCACATGAGGGTGCGCGTGCCCGACGCACGGAACGTTGTTGTAGGCGTCGAGGTAGTCGTTGCCGTCGCGGTCGATCAGGTGGGCCCCGTGACCGGAGACGAACTCGACCGGCTCCTTGTAGATGAGTGTGTAACCAGGACCCAGCACTTTGTTGCGGCGTCGGATGGTCTCCTGGAGGCGTTCAGGGAGCTCGCTCAGCACCCCTGGGTCGAACCGGTTGGGGTAGTTGGCGATTGCTCGGCTCAGTGTCGAAGTCATCTGCAGGCACACCTCAGCCTTGTTCCGTCGGAGTTGCTCGCTGCTGCGACTGGGACTCTATCACCTTTAGTTCCAGTTTCAACTTGAAACAAACCACTCTTTGCCGACCCGGCGCAGTGCTCGCCGCCCCACTCGGCGAGCCGCGCGGCGCTCCGCGAGGGCCCTCACGGTGATGTCGACCATGCCTTCACTCGCACCCGAGCTGCGCTGGCTGGATGGCGAACACCGCCACCAGCGTCGTTGGCCAGCGCATATGAGGGGGTTCGCGGAACGCCACGGCGATCGCGTTGACCCCGGCAGCCGAGGCGGCCGGAGTGGCCCGCAGTTGACAGGCACCCGCAGATAGTCGACAATCGACAAGCGACAACCGAGTGGCTGGAGGAAGCCGTGGTGTTCGAGAACAAGCCGAAGTTCGTCACGTTCGACATGAACGGGACGCTGATCCACTTCCGCATCAACGAGGTGATCCGCCGGGTCCTGGGTGACCGGCTTCCCGCCGAGATCGCCGACGAGTTCCTGCGGACGGGCAACCAGTTCCGGTTCGACGAAACCACGGGTGACTGGAAGCCGTTCCACCAGATCGTGGCCCGCTCGCTGGAACGGACCATGCGCTGGTTCGGCCTGGAGTACCGCGACGGCGACGCTCAGGCGGTGTACGAGGAGATCCCCACGTTCACCCCGTACCCCGGTGTCACCGCGGCCCTGCGCCGGCTGGCCGAGGAGTACCCGCTGGTGATCGTGACGAACACCGACGACGTGCACGCGCCGAGCCTCGTGGAGAACCTCCAGGCCCCGTTCGAGGTCGTGATCACCTCGGAGCAGATGGGCGTCTACAAGCCGCGGCTGCAGGCGTTCGAGTACGCGCTGGACAAGCTCGGCGTGACGCCCGACGAGATCGTGTGGGTCTCGGCGAGCCCGAAGTACGACCTCCGCTCTGCCACCAACCTGGGCATCAGGAACAAGGTGTACATGGACCGCGGCTTCGAGCACGACGAGCACTGGCTGGGCTACGAGCGGATCACCGACATCGCCGACCTGCCCGTCCTGTTCGGTCTGCCGCGCCCCTGAGGGGGACGGTGAGCACTTCGCGGCCGTCAGGTGGTCATGGGAATGAGGCCGTCCCCTTGGCGGCCTCATTCCCATGTCCGGCGGTGGCCGGCGACGGCCAGCTCAACAGGGCGCCGGTATAGTCGACAAACGACCGAGGGAGGCGGCGGGGGATGGACCGCAAGTTCAAGTGGCTCGAAGACCGGACGACGACGCCGGACGGCGTCTACCGCGTGCTGCGTGCCGCCATTCTCGACGGCACCGTGCCTCCTGGCGGGCAGCTGCGTGAGGCGCACATCGCCGCGGATCTCGGCATCAGCCGGTCCCCGCTGCGCGAAGCGCTGACCAAGCTGGAGGAAGAGGGGCTCATCGTCAAGATCCCCTACCGCGGGGCGTTCGTCGCGGAGGTGAGCGCTCAGGACGTCGCCGAGATCGACGCGATCCGCCTGCTCGTCGAGCCGTACGCCGCCGAGCTCTCGGCCGAGGCGCTGCGCGGTTCCGAGCGGTCGAGGTTGCTGCAGACCGCCGAGGACCTCCACCAGGCCTTGGCGAAGAACGACATCCCTGCCAGTGTCGACGCGCACCTCGGCTTCCACCGGCTCTTCTACGACCTCTCCGGCAGCGGCGCTCTGCAGAACCTGTGGAACGGCTGGGAGACCAAGCTGCGTCTCTACCTCAGCGTCGATCACCAGACCTACAGCGACCCGCGCGATCTGGCCGTCGAGCACGAGAGGCTGGCCGCGGTCGCGCTGGAGGGCTCCATCGAGGAGTTCCGCGAAGAGCTGGCCGCCCACTTCCAGACGGGGCTCAGCGGCAAGGCGGAGGTTCATCCCCGGCAGGCGTGAGGCCATGCTCAGAACGCGGTGTATCCGCCGTCGACGGGTAGGACCGCTCCGGTGATGTAGGTCGACTCCGACGACGCGAGGAACAGGACCGCGTCGGCGATCTCTTCCGGGGTGGCGAGGCGCTGGAGCGGGATCTGGCTCTCGCGTTCGCGGCGGTAGGCCTCGGGGTCGGCACTGCGCTGGAACGACGCCTCGATGACCGGGGTGACGGTCAGGCCGGGGGCGACGACGTTGACGCGGGTGCCGCGCGAGGCCCATTCGATCGCCGCGCCCTTGGCGAGCATGATGAGGCCGCCCTTGGCAGCGGAGTACAGGACCTCGCCCGCCTTGCCGACCATGCCGAGCCGTGA
>NZ_MTQP01000048.1 GCF_001984175.1 Saccharothrix sp. ALI-22-I | reverse complement strand
CCGGACCGCCTGCACGTGGTCGAACCCGCGCCGCTGATCACCGTTGCCGGGAGGCTGGAGCGCAAGGGGGGCCGCGAGATGGTGGCCCGTTGTCCGACCGAACAGGACGCCCGAGAGGCGGCGGATTGGCTGGTGGACCGGTTCTCCCGACTGGTACCCGGGCTGCCGGTGACCGCCGACATCGAGGCGGGCGGCGGCCAGTTCCTCGTCATCCTGGCCACCGGCCGCCGCTGACCAGAGATCACCAAGCGCACACTCGCGTCGAGCTGAACGCAGTTCGAAGCAGGCGAACTCCGTTGCAGCACAACGAACTCTCCTTCGTACGCTCCTCCTCGCCGTCAAGTCCTCAAGTGACCGGAGCCGCAGATTTGCGTCGGCGCCTGCTCACCGCACGCGACAGACCTAACGGCTAGTACACCGGTCTGGGGCAACCGGTTGAGCCGAACCGGGCATCTTGGGAACACACCGCCAAGACCTCGTCCCATACGTAGTAGCTTGGCCCGATCTCTACGTCACCGGAGGGGGAGCCGATGACCGATCCGCTGGCCCATGTGCAGAACTTGGTGGACAACTGGGAGCGCAATGCCGAGGAGAAGGCGGCCCGGTATGCGTCGATGCGGCAGGAGGTCGAGCGGATCTCGATCACCGCGTCGGCGGCGGGTGGCGCGGTGAGCGTCACCGTGGGGGCCAACGGGATTCCCAGCGCGGTGACGATGACCGCGGAGGTGGGCCGGTTGCGGCCGGAGCAGATCGCGGCGGCGGTGATGGAGGCGATGCGCAAGGCGCAGGCCGGCTACCCGGGGGAACTGGCGCGGATCGTGGGCGACACCGTCGGTGACACCGAGTCCGGTCGGCACATCGTCGCGGTCGCCGAGCGGAACTTCCCGCGGGCCGAACCGGACGCGCCGCCCGCCGCGCGGCCCCGCCGGCGCGGGGACGATGACGGCGATTTCAGCGACGACGGCTACCTGAGGTGACCTGATGGCTGGTGGATACGAGGCGCTGACCGGTGAGATCGGCGCGTTGGCGGGTCGGGTGGAGGGTCTGGCGGACAGGTTGCGCGCGGCGGCGGACGCGGCGCGGACGGTGGCGATGAACGACTCCGCCTACGGGGTGGTGTGCCAGCCGTTCGCGATGTTGTTGCAGCCGTTCGAGGACATGGGGGTGGACGCGCTGGCCAAGGCGGCGGAGACGGTGTCGGACAACGCGGCGAAGCTGCGTGAGACGTCCCGCGCCTACGACGAGCAGGAGTCCGGTGAGTCCGCCCGCTTCGACGGGATGAACACGTGAACAATCCCCTGGTCGCCACCGCGCAGAGCGACACGACGGCGGTCACCGGCATCGGTATCGCCGAGTCCGCGGGCGATCTGGCGCAGGGCATCTCCGACGGCAGCTGGGTCGCGGCCGGGCTGGGTGGTGTCGGCGTCGGCCTGGAAGTGCTGTCGATGGTGATCGACCCCATCGGCACCGTCGCCTCTTACGGGGTGTCGTGGCTGATCGAGCACGTGCAGCCGCTCAAGGAGGCGCTGGACTGGTTCGCCGGGGACCCGCCGGTGATCCGCTCGTTCAGCGAGACCTGGGGCAACGTCGCCGCTGAGGTCGGCCGGATCGCCGAGGAACTGGCCGGCCAGGACGCGCCGAGCTGGCAGGGGCAGGCCGCCGACACCTACCGCGGGCACGCCGCGCAGACCGCGGACGCCATCGCTGGGGCGGGCACGCTGGCCGACGGTGTCGGTGCCGGCGTGATGATCATGGGCGAGGTCGTCGCCGCGGTCCGCGAGATCATCCGCGACCTGGTCGCCGAGGTCGTCGGCAAACTGATCACCTGGGCGTTGGAGGCGGTGGCCACCCTGGGCCTGGCCACGCCGCTGATCGTGGCCCAGGCCACCTCGACCATCGCCAAGGTCTGCAACCGGATCGCCGACCTGGTCCGCAAACTCGTCAAGACCATCGGCAACGTCACCCCGCGCATCCGCAAGGTCCTGGACAAGCTCGGCGAGATCATGCAGAAGCTGGCCAAACTCGGCCGCAAGACCGACAGCCCCAGCAGCCCCGGAACCACCAGCCCGTCGAACGCACCGAGCGCGCCGGACGCACCCACCGTCAAAGGACCCGACGGCACCACTTCCCCGTCGGGCACCACATCCCCCTCCGGCACGACCTCGCCCTCGGGCACCACATCGCCGTCGGGGATCACCTCGCCCTCCGGAACGACCACGCCATCAGGTACGACCACGAGTCCCGATTCGGCGCCGAGCGGAACCTCACCATCGACTTCGAGCCCTTCGACCGGCTCGAAATCCCCAGACGGCACCTCCACCAGCCCGAAGAAAGACCCGGCCAATCCTTCGATGAAGGAGAACGGGGGAGACCCGAAGACCGACTCGCGCGAGCAGGGTTGCGTTCCCGGCTCCGGTGACCCCGTCGACCTGGCAACCGGCCAGATGTTCATGGACCAGACCGACGTCGAACTGGCGGGCGTCCTTCCACTGGTGGTTGAGCGGGCCCACTTCTCGTCGTACCGTGTCGGCCGGTTCTTCGGTCGATCCTGGGCTTCCACGCTCGATCAACGTATCGAGGTCGAGGACGACGCCGTCTATTTCGCCGATTCCACCGGAGTTCGGCTGATTTACCCGCACCCGCGGTCCGTCGGCGGCGAGGTGTTCGCCGATAATGGCCCACGGTGGCCGCTCATGCGCACCGAAAGCGGGCACTACACCGTCGCCCAACTGGACAAGGGGCGCATTCTGCATTTTCCCGGCGGCACTGGAACGCGGCAGATATGCGCCATCACGGACCGCAACGGCAACCGGATCGACTTCGACTACGACGAGAGCGGCTCGCCTGTCGAGATCCGCGGCTCGGGTGGCTACCGGATCGGTGTTCACGCCCAGGACGGCCTGATCACGAAACTGGTCCTGCGGGCCGTCAAAGGCGACATCCCGCTGGTGGGGTACCGGTACAATGACCGGCGACAACTCGTCGCGGTAACCAATTCGTCCGACCGGTCGTTTGAATTCGAATACGATCACGCCGGTCGCGTCGTTCGTTGGGTCGACCGCAGTGGCGAATGGTATCAGTATGACTACGACGTTGACGGCCGCGTGGTGTCCTCTCAAGGTTCGGGTGGAGCTCTTACCGGAACGTGGGACTACGACATCCGCCAACGGGTCACCACGTACACAAACTCTCTGGGGAATGTCACCAAATACTATCTGAATGAGGCACACCAGGTGGTGCGCCAAATTGATCCACTTGGCCGTGAGACCCTCCAGGAATGGGACCCGTACGACCGGCTTCTCGTCAGGACTGACCCGCTGGGGCGCGCCACGCGCTACTCCTACGACGATCTGGGCAACCAGACTGGGGTGGTCAGGCCGGATGGCAGTCGGTCCAGCGCGGAATACAACTCCCTCGGTCTGCCGAGGGTCGTGGTCGATCCTGATGGAGCGGTGTGGCGGCACGAGTACGACGAACGCGGAAATCTGGTGGCCGTGACGGACCCGTCCGGAGCGACCACGCGGGCCGAATACAATGCGACGGGTTCGCCGAGCAAGGTAGTCGATGCGCTCGGGAACACTCGACTGATCCGCTGCAACGCGGCGGGTCTCCCGGTCGAGGTGATCGATTCGATGGAAGCGGTCACCCGTTACGACTACGACCAGTTCGGCCGTGTCGCCGCGATCACGGACCCGCTTGGGCAGGTTGTCAGGTTCGGCTGGACCGTAGAAGGGAAGCTGTTGTGGCGGACCCTTCCGGGCGGTGCGAAGGAGAGTTGGAGCTACGACGCCGAAGGCAACCACGTCGAGCACGTCGACGCAGTCGGCCAGGTGACCAGAACCGAGACCACTCATTTCAGCCTGCCACTGGCCCAGACAAATCCGCTTGGAGCGCGTATCGAGTTCAGGTACGACACGGAAATGCGTCTTTCGGAAGTTGTCAACCCGGATGGGAAGGTATGGCGATACGAGCGCGACCCGCTTGGGAACCTCATTCGGGAAGTGGATTTCAACGGGCGCGAGGTTCGGTACGCGTACGACGAGGCCGGTCAGCCGATCAGTCGGACGAACGGCATAGGTCAGACGGTCACCAGTCGGTTCGACGTGTTGGGGAACCTCGTTGAGAAACGCACGAGTGACGGCAGCGTGTCGACGTTCGAATACGATCCCGCAGGAAGAATCGTCCGAGCTGTCAATGCGCACGCCGAGGTGACGTTCCGGCGTGATCCGCTCGGCCGGGTAGTGGAGGATCGGGTCAACGGCCGTGCGGTCACGTCAAGTTACGACGCGCTCGGCAACAGGGTGCGCCGAACAACCGGAACCGGCCTGGAAAGCTCTTGGGAATACGATCGCCGGGGCCTGCCCAAACGGTTGACCACGGCCGATCACACGCTGAGTTTCGACTATGACGCCGCAGGGCACGAAATCGAGCGACGGTTCGGCAGGAACGTCGTGTTCGCCCAGTCATGGGAAGTCGGCTATCGGCTGTCCAGTCAGACCGTGTCCCAGCTCGTCCGGATGCCACACCAGTCGGAATCGCACCAGGCACGTGTGGTTTCGCATCGCCGGTACCACTACCGCCGCGACGGGTATGTGACTTCCGTCGAGGACTCGATGGGAACTCGGCACTTCGACCTCAACGCCACCGGCCAGATCACGACGGTACGCGGCAATGGCTGGAACGAGCAGTACCGGTACGATGCCTCGAACAACGTCATCTTTGCCGACGGACCCGCCGGGGATCCCGACGATCGCGGCGCTCGGCAATATCGTGGAACGCTGGTCCAGACTGCGGGAAACACGCGATACCAGCACGACGGGCAGGGCAGAGTCGTGTCGCGCCAGCGGAAGCGACCTTCTTCGAAGCCGGACGCGTGGCACTACACATGGGACGCCGAGGACCAATTGATCGGCGTGGTAACACCGGACGCCACGCGATGGCGTTACCTCTATGACGCGCTAGGGCGGCGCATGACCAAACAGCGCCTCGCCCCGTCCGGTGACGAGGTGGTCGAGCGGATCGACTTCGTGTGGGACGGGACTACGATTGCCGAACAGATCCACAACGATTATCGAAGCATTAGTTGGGACTGGAAGCCCGGGACACTCCGTGCCCTTGTCCAAGTCGAGCGACATGCCTTTCGTGATGCACCGGAGACCTGGATCGACCAGCAGTTCTACTCCATCATCACCGACGTCGTCGGCGCGCCCAGCGAACTCGTCGACGCCGATGGGAATATACCTTGGCGTGCGCAGACGACGGTGTGGGGAGAGGCACTGCAACGCGTTACCGGCCATACCGGCACGCCGCTGCGGTTCCCTGGGCAATATCACGACCCCGAGACGGGGTTGAGCTACAACCTGTTCCGGTATTACGACCCTGGCACGGCGCGCTACCAGTCGCCTGACCCGCTCGGCCTGAGCCCTTCGCCGAATCACCACGCGTACGTCCCGAACCCCGTTCATTGGATCGATCCGTACGGGTTGTCCTCGACCTGCCCGCAGCATGACGTTCCCGGATTGCCGCGCAGTCAGGACCAGATCTCCGACGGGCCCGGTGACTGCCGGGAAGTAGCAGACCAGATTCAACGAAGCCTTGGCGGCGGGGAAATTCACCACATCACTCCTCAGGCACCGTATCCGCTGCTGGGGCCCTACCAAGGCCAGTACAATCGATGGGATCACCACTACGCGGTGGTGCACGAGGGCAGGGTGTATGATGCCTTCACGCCACGAAATGGGCTTCCCATTGACGAGTACAAGGCGCAGTTTGAATACTCGGATGTGATTGATTTTGGATTCTAGGAGTTTGCTTGCACCTCCAGGAGTTGCTCAGAGGAGTTCACGCCAGGCCGGGCATGTACGGCCTGGATGGATCTTATTCGGCTGCGGTCCACTTTCTCCGTGGCTGTGACTTCGGTAATGACTTCGCACTGCTCCGCGGGTTCCGCGAATGGCTTCTGGTCCGCCTTGGGTACAACTCCAGTCTCGATTGGTCGGCCCTCTGCCTACGCTTGGCCTTCGAGGTGGAAAAATCGGGACAAACGGCCGACCCGGTAAGCGTCGAGCAGCACAAGCGGGCCGTCGACACTCTATTCGCACTGGTCGACGAATTCCTCACCGATGCGCGTGATCCGCACAAGCTGGCCGCCATGTACCGGGAGTACCAATCTTTGGCGACACATTGACGTGATCTCAGCGAGTTTCAAGTCAGCCGTCCGTACTCGAAATGGGTGAGCACGAGAGCGGCTTTGATGATGTCGCCGATTTTGCGAGGGCTTGCGGTGAAGTGCCGCAGGGCGCGCCAGCGTCCGGTCAACAGGGTGGGTGCCATAACTCTGTGGCGGGTCGCGACCGTTAGTTCGTCAGGGGTTGCCAGGCGGTGGCGTCGTTGAGGTAGAGCCCGCAGGCGCAGTCGAGTGCTTCCTGTGGTGTGCCGAAGGGGTAGCCGCTGGGCAGGATGGAGTCCTCGTAGCCGTCGCGGCTGGCGCGGTAGATGGCGAAGCCCCAGGTGGTGGCGGATCCGTTGTAGCGCAACCGCAGCAGCGGCAGGGTGGTGCCGTCGGCGAGTTCGCCGGTGAGGTAGGCGAACGCGCCGTGGTGGCGCACCCGCACGGTGGCCAGTTGGGGCCAGCGTTCCCCGGCGCGTGCACGCAGGCGTTGGCGCAGCGAGACCTTGGTCGACTCGAGCGGGAAGGCCATGGGTCACGATACTGCCCGATACCGTCCCACTCCCATAGTCGATCTTGGAGTGGGGTGGATTGGGTGGCCGTGCGGAGCCCGTATGCGATCACGCTGGACGAGGCGGATCGGCAGACATTGGAGGCTCTGGCACGGCGCGGCCGGGCTGAGCATCAGCAGGTACTGCGGGCCCGGATCGTGCTGGCAGCCGCCGACGGGCGGTCCAACGCGTGGCCACGCACTTCTGGGAGTGGAAGTTGCGGAGCTGGGCGATGCCCTTGCCGTTGCCCGGCATTTGCCAGCGCTGGTCCGCGTAGACGTCGCACGGGTATTGGATGACCACGTAGTCGGAGCTGAAGACCCACACCAGGTCACCGTCGGCGAGGGTGTGGCCGAACTGGGTCCCGCCGCTCCCGGTGCTTGCGCTGGGGGTGGCGCTGGGCGAGGTGTTGCCCTGCTGCATCAGCTGCTTCAGCGGACCTGTTCCGTTCGCGATCGCCGGGTTGTGCTGGTATCCCAGCTCGTGTCGACCACGGCCGCGTCACCGTCGGAGAGCTTGCGGTACGCGGTGACCGCGAACTCGCGGTTCGTCTCCTCCTGCTCCTCGGACAGGGTCGGCGCCCCGTTCGGGTACTGGTACTGGTCGCTGAACAGGGAGTTGCCGCTGACCGTCGTCGCCGGCACGGTCTGCGTGATGCTCCAGTGCTCGACCAGCTTGCCGTTGCCGACCCGGTACAGGTCGACCTTGGCTTCGCCGGTCGCCTCGTTCGCCGGGGTGGCCGACGCGTGCCAGTGCACGGCCACCAGGTCGCGGTCGGCGGCCGTGCGCTTGACGGTCGCCACCGCGCCGGGAATCTTCGCCTTGAGGTCCTGGAACTGCTTGACCTGCCCGTCGGCTCCGCCGGGCACCGACTTGTCGTGCTGCACGTAGTCCGCTCCGACGAGCTCCCTCACCACGTCGGTCTTGTCCTGGTTGAACGCCTCCGAGTACAGGCGCAGGACGAGCGCCTTGTTCTGCTCCTCGGACGCTGACGACAAGCCGGCCGCGGTGGCCGGGCCGGTGCCGGACGCGCCGCTGCACGCGGTCGTGAAGAAGGCCACGGCAGCGAGCCAGGGCAGGGTCTTCCGGTATCCCACTCGAGTCTCCTGTGTACGGTCAGAAAGGGCCGTCGGCCTTCCTCGGCCGACGGCACCATTTGTTTTCACATCGCTGTTCTGAGTGATCCTCACCGTGACCGGCCGCTTCGGCTATGATGACAAACGTCCACAGCGCCCGCCGCGCCGCAACGACCGGAGCTACGGTGCGTTGCCGCACCTGGGAAATCCTCGTCTCCACCGCTTCCCTCTTGTCCATTTGACACACTCCTCCCAGCGGCCGCGAGGCCCCGAGCGTCTTAACGTGACACGGCCCGGCCGAGCCCAGATGCGGAATTTGACATCCGCCGCGGCCAGGAACGCCCGCCGGTGCAACGAGCCGCCCGCGGGCCTTTAGCAGTGCCGCCAAGGGCATCTGACATGTGATCACTCCAGACCCGGCGGCGGTTCCGGCCGCTGTCGCCGGTAGGTTGAGTGATTAACGTCTTAACCACAAGCCGTCACAGGCTGTTGGGGAACACATGAGAAGCTCGCGTGTCTGGCAACGCCCCACGCTCGGTGCCGTGGCCGCACGGGCCGGGGTGTCCACGGCCACGGTGTCGAACGCGCTCAACGGCACCGGACGGCTGTCCGAGACGACCAGGCAGCGCGTGCTCGCCGCGGCACGCGAACTCGGTTACGCCCCGGCCGGCACGGCCCGTGCCCTGGCCCGCGGCGGCACCGGAGTGCTCGGCCTGACCATGACGACATACGGCGACCTTCCCGTCCCGTACACCGAGATCCCGTACTACGCACAACTGGCGCTGAGCGCCATCGCCGCAGCGCATGAACGCGGCTACCTGCTCATGGTGATGCCGAGTTCGTTGTCACCGTGGATGTGGCTCAACACGCCGATGGACGGCGTCATCCACGTCGGTCCGCGCGCCGACGACCCGGTGCGTTCCCTCCTACGGGAGCGTGGCATCCCCATGGTCTGCGACGGCCGACCGCCCCAGCCGCACCGGTGCGACGCGTGGGTCCACACCGACTACGACGCGGGCCTGCGCCTCCTGCTCGACCACCTCACCGAGGCCGGCGCCCGGCGGATCGGGCTCACCCTGCCACTGCACGACGACGAGTACCCGCACCTGATCGGACGCGCCTACGCGTCCTGGTGCGCCGAACGCGACCTGCCCGCCCTCGTCGAGGAGTACGCCTCACTGCCCGACTACTTCACGGCTGAACGGAACGCGGTCGGCCGGCTGCTCGACCGCGATCCGCGACCGGACGCCGTCATCGGCATCTACTCCGACTCCGGTCACAACATCCTCGCCGCCGCCCGGCACCACGAGCTTCGGGTGCCGCAGGACCTGCTGGTGGCGTGCCTCAGTGAGGATCCGGATTACGCGACGACGACCCCGCCCGTCACCACGCTCAGCCTCCGCCCGGACCGGGTGGGCGACGAAGCGGTCGACCTGCTGATCGCTCTCATCAACGCCCGCACCGGTGTGGACCGACGTCGACTCGTGCAGCCGATCCTGACCCCTCGCCGGTCCACACGACGCCCGGTGCGGGAGAGCAGTCCAGTCGACGCTGTGGGCGCTCGACCTGATGCAGCAGGGCTGCACCCGGCCTGCCACATCAAGGGCGACACTGTCCCGGACGAAGGGGCGTAACCGATGGGGGTGATCGAGTGGGCGGACCGGGAGTGCTTCGTCCGCCAGTCGCCCACTGCGCTGAAGGGCCAGATCGGCTACCTGTCTGGAGCAGTTGGGCAGCGCGAAGGCCGCGGTTGGACGAACTCCCCTGTGGGCTCCTGGGTTTGCAAGTCCGGTGACACCACCACGGCGACCTGCGGGTAGGCGCGGACGGCATCGGCAACATGGTGTGGACGGGCCGTGTGCCCGCCGGCGGCACGCCCGGTCTGCCGGTCGACGCACTCCCCCGTGGTGACCGGCGACTTGTTCACCGACACCCGCCTCAAGCCGCAGCGGGAGTGGCACTACCAGCCGCGCGCGGACCGGTGGTCGTTGACCGAACGCCCCGGCTTCCTGCGGTTGAAGGCGTTCGCACCGCTGGTGGCCGACAACCTGACCGGCATCCGCCCGCACGTACTCGTGGTGATCGAGCACGCCAGCCGGCGGGTCAGGGTCCTGGGCGCCACCGCACACCCGACCGCCTCCTGGATCACCCAAGCCGCCAGGAACCTCGTCATGGACCTCGAAGACACGGGCAGCCCCGCACGGTTCCCGATCCGTGACCGGGACGGAAAGTTCCCGGCCCTGTTCGACGCCGTCCTCGCCGACGCGGGCATCCAGGCCGTCCTCAGCGGAGTCCGCATCCCACGGATGAACGCGATCATGGAGCGCTGGATCCACAGCTGCCGCCGTGAACTCCTCGACCGAACGCTGATCTGGAACCAACCGCACCTGCTCCACGCCCTGCGCGAGTACGAGCGGTTCTACAACACCCATAGACCACACCAGGGCATCGCCAACGCCCGACCGCTACAACCGCTGCCACAGCCGGCCACCGATCAAGCATCCGTCACCCGACTCGACATCCGCCGACGGCAGCGGCTGGGCGGCATCCTCAACGAGTATCACCACGCCGCCTGACCTGCACGGACGACATTCTCGGCAAGCACAAGCGCGGATACTTACAAACGTCAGCGCCCACACGCAGGACTTCGTCTGGATCCGTGTGAAACTGCCACCGGAGCTGGCATACATGAAGGACTCGACCCGGCTGCTGAATAGCAACAACCCTAACGGGTTGCTGGTGCAGCACGACAACATCACCGATGTCGGCGTCCACATCGGCGGCTACCAGCCGCAGGCAGTGGGGTACCTCGCGTTCACTGCCATGGTCGCGACAGGCGACCAGTTCGACTGCACGCCGCGCACCCTGGTGCCGCTGGCGACCGTGCTGCCCCAGTAACACTCGCTGAGCAACGAAGTTGAGGTCCGCGTCCACAAGCGTTGTCCCTGACGTGGGCAGCCGCTCAAGGCGGCGACCGTAGGGACGGGCACGCCAGAGTCTCCACTGAATCCGGAGCGGTTCAGACCGTCCGATCCCATACTCGAGTCACACGTCGGTACGTCGCCGGCCAATCCTCGGCGCCCTGATCAACCAGCACGACCCGCGGCGGCTCAACGCAGGTCAGAGCTGCAGCGCCGACTTCTGACACCCGACAGCCAGTCCAGTACCGGCGAGCCGGCGGAAATTCCGGACCTCACCGCACCTGACCGTGTGGACGCCGAACACGACCTGTATAGCATCGACAGCCTGACCACATCGTCCGTTCGAGGAGCGAAGTCCACCGATGAGTGACCAGGATTTGGTCCGCCCCACCCCCGTAAGCGGCTTTTCCGAGTGGCTGCCGGAGGTGCGGTTGATAGAACTCCAGTGGCTCGACCGTATCCGCACGGCGTTCGAGCGCTACGGTTTCTCCTCCATCGAAACACCCGCCGTGGAAAAGCTCGAAGTGCTCATGGCGAAGGGGGAGACCTCACAGGAGGTGTACAAGCTCAGCCGGCTCCAGGCCGAGCCCGGAGACGACACCGAGGCACGCCTCGGCCTGCACTTCGACCTGACCGTGCCGTTCGCGCGCTACGTCGCGCAGCACTTCAACGACTTGGTCTTCCCGTTCAAGCGGTACCAGGTGCAGCGGGTGTGGCGCGGGGAAAAGCCGCAGGTCGGGCGGTACCGCGAGTTCACCCAGTGCGACATCGATGTGATCAACGTGGACGACGTGCCACTGCACTTCGACGCCGAGCTGCCGCGCATCATCCACGAGGTCCTCACCGGCCTCGATCTGCCCGCCTGGTCGATCAACATCAACAACCGCAAGGTGCTCCAGGGTTTCTGCGAAGGCTTGGGCATCGCTGATCCGCTCGCCGTGATCAGGGCCGTCGACAAGCTTGACAAGATCGGCGCGGACGGCGTCGTCGCGCTGCTACGCGATCGGGTCGGCCTCGCCCCGGAGCAGATCGGGTCGTGCCTGGAGCTCGCGCGCCTGCGGGGCACCGATTCGTCCGTCATCGCACAGGTGAGGGCGCTGGGCGTCGAGTCGGCGCTGCTGGAGGAAGGCCTGACCGAGCTGGCGTTCGTGCTGAACGAGCTGGCCGACCTGCCCGCGGGCAGTATCGTGGCCGACTTCTCCATCGTGCGGGGTCTGGATTACTACACCGGCACCGTGTACGAGGGCAAATTCGTGGAGTGGCCCGAGTACGGGAGCATCTGCTCGGGCGGCCGGTACGAGAACCTGGCCGGGTCGTTCATCCGCCGGAGCCTGCCCGGCATCGGCATGTCCATCGGTCTGACCCGCATCTTCGCCAAGATGGTCGCGGACGGTCTACTGAGGACCGGCGCCAGCACGCCGAGCGAGGTGTTGGTCGTAGTCCCCAACGAGGAGGCCCGGCCGCGCGCCGTGCGCACGGCCGCCGCGCTGCGCGCGCGTGGTTTCAACACCGAGATCTACCACAAGACCGAGAAGATCGCGAAGCAAATCCGCTATGCGTCCCGCAAGGGCATTCCGTTCGTGTGGTTCCCGCCGTTCGAGGAGGGCAAGCCGCACGAAATCAAGAACCTGGACACAGGTCTTCAGGTCGTCGCCGATCCGGAATCATGGACCCGGGACTGAACGAAAGCACCAGAACCGCATTCCCGCCCTAAACTGGACCGGTTGGAAGAATCGCGGACGGGGGCTGGCATGAGGGCGGGAACAGCGGGGATCGTTGTGTGCGAGGACGTCCTGTCGGCGGGACAGCGGAGCGAATCGTGGCAGCCGGGCGACCCGTTCCCGTTGCTGCCCGGGCCGCCCGTCGCGCGGTACCGGAAGCACCTGGGACTGGGCGGTGACGAGGGCTGGCCGGTCGTAACGAGGCAGCCGCGCGTGGGGCTGGTCCTGTCCGTGGGCGAGGCCGGCCGGGCGGCCGGGCGGCTGCTCGCCGCGGCGAGCGACCGGCCGCACGAACACCTGTCGCTCGACCAGGTGACCGCGCGGCTCCTCCGGCTCGGTGACGTGCCCGCAGCGCTGGTCGGTCTTGCGGACGACTTCGCCGATCTCGCGGACTGGCCGGGCCGGCTCGCTCCGCGTGTCGGCCTGATCGTGGCGCGTGACGCGACCGCGTTGCTGTGCCTGGTGTACCGCACTCTGACTGTGGACGCGGTGGGTGACAACGGCACGTTCGTCGCCACCCACCCGACGCAGGTGGACGCGCCGACAGCCGACGCCCTGGGCTTGGACGACCTCGACGTGCTGCGGCATAGGGGAACGGGCACGCTCGTGCTGCGCTCGTTCGGTCGCGAGTGCTGCGTGAACTTTCCGGACGGCGTCATCTGCGGTCGGTCCGGTCCGACCCCGCCACTGGTGGACACCCGGACGCGCGTGCCCTCGTGCCTGAGGGGCGAGGGTTGCTATCGGCCGGATCTGGACGAGTCGCAACGTCTGCCCGCCGCCGAGGTGAACGCGTCGCTGGTGTTCATGCAGGCGTGCTCGACCGTTGCGGTGGGCAACAACGCGTTTCCCACCTCCGTCGGGGTGGGTCTGGGTTTCCTCGACGGCACAGCGGTAGCGGTTATCGGTGCGGTGGGCCTGCACGTGGAGGACGTCACGCTGCGTGCGGTGTTCGAGGAGGAGGTGTCGCGCGGAGCTCCGCTCGGAGAGGTGCTCGACACCTTGAACCGGCGGGCCGACGAGTTGCACGGCGAGATGTCGCGGTTTGGACTGCTCGGCGACCCGGGCCTGATCATGGCGCCGACGCAGGTCGTTTCCACGGCCTCCACTCCCGTTCAGACCGATCCCGCTCTGCTCGACCAGGTCGTCAGGTGGAACGATGTCGTGCTCCCCCGGCTGCGATCCCTGCGCTGGCTCAACGTGGACCTTGACGAGACTGCGCTCGCCGATGTGGCCGCGCACATCAGGGCGGTCGGCCCGGACCTCTTCAAGTCCGTGCCGGCGGCGGAGGTGCGCGCTCTGGCGGATGAGGTGGACCGGCTCCAAGCCGGCGTCGTGGCTCGGACAGTGGCCCGCGTGCACGGCGACTGGTGGCAGTTCACCGCGGGTGGACTGGCCGCGTTGCGGCAGGAGTCCGCTGAGGCGTGCGCGTGCCCGAGGTGTGGGGTGGATCGGGCGGTGCGGCTGCGCCTGCGCCACCGCGTCCATCGGGACCTGGTGCTGCGTGTGGTGCAGTGCAGGCACTGCGGCGATGTCGAGCAGTCCACTGCGGACGCTCCGACCGCGCGGACCGGTGTGGTGTGGGCTCGGCGGAGTGAGCCGGCAGTGGTCGGCGCGCACGTGGTGAACAGTGGGGCCGCCGCTCTGAACGGCGCGATCGGATTCGCTTTCGTCGCGGGCGGGCATACCGGGCTGCCGCAGGGAAGCCATCGCGCACTGCGGGTGCCCGCGGGCGAGGAGATCCGGGTGGAGTGGCCGGTCGACCTCTCGACGTCCACGGCGACCGCGGACGAACACGAGTTCGTGTGCCTGTCGCTGCACGACGGCGCGCTGTCAGTCGTCTCCGGACTGCTCTGCCTGCTCGGGACCTGAACGTGGGTTGGTGGGGCGCAGGTGTGCGCCCCACCAACCGGTCACGGGTTGATCTGCTCGCCGTTGAAGCGAAGCAGCAGCGCCAGGTCGCGGATGTCGTCGTGGTTGAGCAGCCACAACAAAAAACGCTCGACGCCCATGCCGAACCCCGACGTCCGCAGCGGCGCGGCCTCGCGCATCTTGACGTACCACTCGTAGTCGGACTCGCGGACCTCGTGCAAAGCCAACGCTTCCCGCACGAGTTCAGCCCGGTCGTGGCGCTCACCGCAGCCGACGGTCTCGCCGATGCCCATCAGCAGATCGCCGTTGGCGGCCTTCGCCCGGTCGCCTGACGCGAACGCCTGGTAGAACGGCACGGACAGGTGGTCCATGTGCGTTACCCAGGTGAACTGGCCGAGCAACTCCATCAGCCGTCGCTCCCCCGCCCTGGTCAACGAACGGCAGTCGTCGGCCTGGTGTCGGACGAACCTCGGATGATCGTCCAACAGGTCGACCGCCTCGTCGAACGTGATCCGGCGGAACGCGCCGTCCCGCAGCGGCTCGCGCAGGTGCCCGGTGCCACCGGCCAGCGCCGTGACGAGGTCGGCCGCCTGCTCCAAGTAAGTCGCCGCCAAGTGACGCAGGTAGTCGTCCACGACGGTGATGCAGGTGTCGAGCCCGCCGACCAGCTCCGCCTCGCTGTGGAAGAACTGGCATAGGTGCGTCTCGTCGGCGGCCTCACCCCGGAACGACGGCATCACGTAGTAACTCGGGCCGTCGGTGAGCCGGCAGCTCAGCTCCAGCAGGAACTGCATGGAGTCGGCCAGGTAGGTGGGCACGCCCTCCAGCACCACTCGGACGGGCGAGGAGTCGCTGCCCCGACCCATCGGGCTGGAGACCGACCCGGTGGTGAGCGGCAGGTAGGCGGCCCGCCCGCCACGCCGTCGCCAGAAATCGACGGTCGCGGTGTGGAACAGGTCGGTCAGTTCGAACACGTGGCGGTACCACGGATCCTGCAACACGTGCAGGTAATGCGTTCCCGGGTCCTTCCAACTCGCCGGCGGGCGAATCCGGGCTCGGTCAGTGACCAGCTCTGGCGACAACTTTCCTCCACTTGATCGAACGGGTGGCGAGTGACAACGCCGCGCCGGCCGCCACGGCCCAGGCTCGACGGCGCGACCGCCGGGTGGTGGAGCGCAGGTGGCGGGCGATCCCAGCCGTCACGCTGTCGGGCACCGAGAACAGCGGGCCGGCGAACCACGCCAAGTGCCAGAAGGAGATGTCCATCGTGGCCTTCACCGTGCCGTGGAACAGGACCGAGGCGAGGCCTGCCAGAGCTCGTCGCCGCCACGCGAGCACCAGCGCCGGGGCGAACCCGAACTCGAAGGCGACGGTGCCCGCGCTCGCCAGAGCGGCGATCCACGGGTCCGAGGTGGCCAGCCGCTTGCCCAGCGGTGTCCCCAACTCGCCCCACGCGGCACGGGTGGTGCCGCCGCGTAGCCACGACGGCCCCGAGCCGATCAGTTTGGCCAGCCCCGACTGGAGGTAGACGCACGCGAAGGAGCTTTGCAACGCGGCGAGCGTCGTCGAGGCGAACTCGTCGTCCTCCGCGGCTCGTGCCTCGGTCACCGACAGCAACGCGAGGAAGGCGTTGAGGTGACTGTTGTACGTCCACAGCTCGGGGTGAAAGTCCACAACGCGCTTTTGCAGTACCCCGAACGAAACGTTGGCGCACAGCTTCACAGCTGGGTGGTCAACGCCGAGTGCCCACGCGGTGGTCGAGAGGACCGCCGTGACACGCAGGCCCTCGTACACGCCTGCGGGCATGGCGCGGCGTTCGGGTCGTCCCCGTGCCCGGTCGAGTAGATCGGAGTGCTCGGTGAAGAACTCACCGGGCGGCATGTGCCAGACGGTGCGGACAACCGCCGCGGCCGTCACGAGGCGGCACAGCGCCAACCGGTCGGCGGCGTGCGGCTGCTCCAGCCCGATCTCGCGCAACCGCCTTCCGGTCGCCGCGACACTCTTCGCCAGAAGACTCACGGGAATGGCTCCCCACGCGATTCGGACGTGGTTTCAAGCATCAGAAGATCCCCCCGGATCGCAAGTGGTGAACGTCGGAAATCGACGATCAATTGACGTCGTTGACGACGGAAAAGTACGTCGCGAGTGCGAGACTAGAGCTCTGTCGCGAGATGTGTCCACATCGTCCTGAACAGCGATCGACGATACTGACAGGGCAGAGAGGCCTCAGTTATCCTGTGCCCGGAAAAGTCGATGGAAACCATGGAGGCCGAGGTGGGACTGAGTCCTCGAGCCGTTCTGGGCGCGACAGCGGCATACTTGGGCGTGCAGCTCTGGCACACCGTCCGAGGCCGTAGTTCGTGGCCATTCTGCTCCTACAACATGTTCAGCTACTCGCTGCCCGAGCGCTGGGAGCAGGCGCGGGTGGCGCTGTACGACGAAACCGGCCGGAGCACCGGCCCGCTGGACCCGTGGTCCCTGTTGCCGGTGGAGTTCTTCCGGGTGGTCTCGATCATCGACCTGGTGTTCCTGTCCAACGCCGACGAGCGACTGCGCGACGAGTTCTGCGACCGTGCGCTGCGTTTCCTCAACACCCGACCATGGCGCGACTTCGACGAGGTCAGAGCAGCTATGCGACCGACGGATGGCCTGCGGTTCGCAGCGCTGGACGTGTACCTCGTCGAAGTGGACCTCGACACGTGCGATCCGACGGACCGCAGCTCGGTGCTCAGTGCGGCGCTGGTGCACCGGCACGATCCGCACGAGGTCGTGGGGCAGTCCGAGCCGCGTTGGCGGTTCGCCCGACAAGGAGGTGAGGATGATGGTCGATAGGACCTTGACCGAACGAGTGGTCACCACCGGGTGGGGAGCTCGACTGACCGTTTTCGCGGAGGATTCCAGCCATTTCGGCGATTTTCTGGAGAGCGGCGTCAGCTGGCCGCTGGAGACCGAGATACTACTCGACCTGGTGGACGAGGGGATGACCGTGCTGGATGTCGGCGCAAACTTCGGATATCACACATCCCTGTTCGCCGCACGAGTCGGTGAACGGGGTCGAGTAGTCGCCATGGAGCCCGAACCGGCGATGGCGGCGATGCTGGATCGCAACGTCGAAGCGAACGGCTACCGGAACGTTTCGACGATTCGCGCGGCAGCGGGCGCGGTGGACGGCGTGGCCGAGCTCTGGTGCAGCACGACCAATTTCGCGTGCCATTCGCTCAACCGAGACCTGGTTCCTGCAGTGGCCCGATCAGTGACGGTGCCGGTGATCACGTTGGACGGCTTGTATGCGCGCAACCCGGGCTTCCGCGCACCCGATCTGGTGAAGATCGATGTCGAGGGTTGGGAGTCGGAGGTGCTGATCGGCGCGCGAGCCACCCTGTTGACTCACCGTCCTGTGCTGTGGCTGGAGTTCTGGCCGGACGGGCTGCGGCGCAACGGCCGCAGCCCGGAACAGCTCCTCCTCGACCTCACTGCGGCCCGGTACGACCTCACGATGGTCGACCTGGTCAGCGGTGAGACCGACGTGGTACGCGGCGCAGAGCCGGTCGACGTCTGCGATAGGCAAGCCGCCAGGTACCGCGCCGAGGGGCGGGACGACCTCTACGGCATCGTCTACCTGCTCGCGGTGCCGAACGACTGACGGCACCGAGCCTTCCGCAGTTGACACGACCGAGGGAAGGCGCCGTGCGAACGGCGCCTTCCCACCTCATCCACCCGGCCCGAGCAGGATGAGTTCCGGTTCCGACATAGCGAGCCGGGCCCGCCCTCCCACCGGCAGCGTGACCATCGGGGTCGAGTGACCCAAGTCGTACCCCGCCACCACCGGCAACCCGGCCGGCACGATCCGGCGCACCACCTGGTCGTAGTCCGTGTACCCGGAGGCTGTGGGCCTCGGTCGCCCGATCCGCCCCAGCACCAGCGCCATGGCCCGGTCGAACACCCCTGCCATGCGCAGCTGACCGAGCCGCGCGGCGAACTCGTCCGGCGCGATCGCCTCCGCCTCCAGGAACAGGATCGCCTCGCCAGGCGGCACCCACCACGGTGTACCGAGGGTCAGGGCCAGCGCGAGCAGCGATCCCCCCCACAACACACCCTCGACAACCTCGTCGGAGGCCCCCTGCACCACGCGAAGGGCTTCACCACCCGTTCGGAGCTCGCGCGGGCGGACATCGTCCCGGTCCCACCACAACAGCTCGTCGGACCATTCGACGGAGTGCGCCACCACGTGCCGTTCCCACGGCCCACCGAGCCCGAGCACGGAACGGAACCCGTTCCGCGTCATCGCAGTGGGCCCGTCGGCCTCCCCCCACTCGGAGAGCACCATAGGGCCGTGGAACGCCACCAGACCGGCGCGGTTACCGACCAGGTTCACCAGCACGCTCAGATCGCTGTAGCCGACCAGCGGCTTACCGGCCGCCGCGATGAGGTCGAAGTCCAGGTGAGGCAGAACGTTCAGCAGCGTCCAGCCACCAACCGCCGCGACTACCGCATCGCACTCGGGGTCCTGTAGCTGCTCGTGCAGCTCGGCCGCCAGCACTGCCGGTGTTCCGGTGGACACGTCCCAGGCGGTCCGGCACGACGCCGTCACGCGGACGGCGAACCCGTCCGAGCGCAGAGCCTCGATCCCACGCCGGAAGCGCTTCGGGAACAGGTACGGCCCCGGTGAACTCGGTGCCCACACGGAAATGCGCCCGCCCGGCCGCAGCGGCGCCGGCCACGTCGTCACCGGTGTCCTCTAGACCGGCGACGAGGTGAACAACTCGGGCTCGACTTCGACGCGTTCCTTGCGCAGCAACAGCACCGTGAAACCCATGTGGCTGAGGTTCACCCGGAACAGCTGCATGTGCTCGCGGTACTTCTTCGCCAGTACTTCCCGCGCGTCGGCGGGCAACTCGGCGAGGTGTGGACGACGCAGGATGTCGTCCACGAATCGGTCGACGTCCGCCGGCCGCAAGGTGTCGAAGCGGAACGCCCGGCTCAAGTACGTCTGACGCTGCGGACCTGAGAAGAAGTCGAGCCAGAAGTCCTGGTAGTGCGGTTGGATGTCGACCTGGATCGCCTCCGAGACGTCCGCGATCAGCCGGTCCGAGGGTCGGTCCACGTAGTACATCGGCACCGCGGCGAGGAAACCGCCGGGCTTGAGCACCCGGGTGTACTCGGCCAGAGCCCGCTCCCGGTCGGGGATCAGGGACGTGACGTTGCCGCAGAACACCATGTCGAACGACCCGGCGTCGTAGCCCGTGTCTGTGGCGTCGTTGCGCTCGAAGGAGATCAGGTGCGCGACGCCCTCGTCCTCGGCGCGCCGCCGGGCCTCGCGCAGGCTCTCCTCGTTGATGTCGATGGCAGTCACCCGGCAGCCCGCGAGCTTGGCCAGCTCGACCGCGGTGATACCGGTGCTGGTACCGATCTCGAGCACATGCGAGTCGCGGGCGAGGAAGCCGTGCCGGGCGAGCAGCGCGATGCTGCGCAGGCCGCCCGGCGGGCGGTTGGTTTCCCGTACCACACCGATGAGCTGGTTGTAATCCATTGCGTCGATGTCGTTCGCGGTCAACACTGCGGTTCCCCTCGTTGCTGTTCGGTTTCGATTCGGAGTTCACCGACGACCCGACGCGCCAAGGCGTCGTAGGCAGCGGCGCTGTCGGCGCCCAGCACGACGAAGGCGCACCAGTCGGACGGGTGGGTCAGGTCGACGTGGTCGCCGGGCGAGCGCAATACCTGCGCGTGCAGGACGCCGTCGACTTGGCGCATCTGTGCCTCGGTGGGCATCGATGTGATGATTCCCGGTCGGTCGGGACGCAGGTGCACCGCGCCGAGGTGGCGGTGCGCCGGCCGCGTCGGTGGGATCTCGCCATGCACCAGGGCGTGGGCGAGAGCACGGTGCACGTCGTACCCGAGGTACTCGCTGAGCACGCCGCCGATCCAACCGCCGCCCAGCCGGGTGGCGACCTCGGAGAAGATGAGCTCTCCGTCGGGCCGCTCGAACAACTCCAGGTGCGTCGCCTCCCGGTGGACGCCCAGCGCCCGATTCACCCGCCGGTGCATTTCCAGCACGCGCGCGTGCAGGTCCGGGTGGTCGTCGGGGTCGAGTGTGCGGCTGCCGTCCACCGGCTCGTCACCCGACCACTTGCCCTCCACAAGGGACAGTCGCGGCGCGTGGTAGACGCTGATGACGAAGTACAGCGGCTCGTCGCCGTTCCACAGTGCGTCCACATGCAGCTCGCGCCCCGGCACGAATCGCTCGGCGATGAGTTGCCGCGATTTCAAGGGCGCCCGGGTGGTGAAGTCGCCGAGGGCCGCTGCGAGCATTCCCGGTCCGTCCACCCGGACCGTGCTGTGCGTGCCGAACCCGGTGGCCGGCTTGATCACGAGCGGGAATCCGAGCCGCTCGGCCGCACCCACCGCGTCGGCCGCGAGCGGGTCCGGCAGGGACATCCAGGTGGTCGTCCGCACCCCGGTCGCCGCGATCCTCGCCTTCATCAGACGCTTGTCCCGTGCGGCGACGTGGGCGAGCGGGTCGGCCGGACCGATACCGAGCAACACGGCCAGGTAGCCCGCGCCGAACTGGCTGAACTCGGTGAAGCTGAGAACGCGGTCCGCGCCACCGCTGAGCGCAAGGTCCGCTGCGACGGCCGCCACCTCGTCGGTCGAGTCGAACTCGCGGACGCGGTACACCTGGGCTGCCTTACCGAGCAGGTCCCAGTCCGGTGCCGAGTGCTCGACGTCGTAGTCGTCAAGCACGACGAACACCCAGGGCACGAGTTCAACCAGGGCAGCGAAGGCAGCCCGGTCCCATTTGCAGAGGACGACCCGTTCGGGACGGGACGTCACGCGCCGGCCTTCACCGCGTCGGACAACTCCGCCACCGCGCGGGCCACCTCGTCCAACCGCACTTTGGTGTCCGCACCGGACGGCAGGTGCAGCACACGCACGGCGTCCGCGCCCTGGACGTCGACGAGCACCGCGACCTCGGACTCCTCGGCGATCCCACTCGTTTCCTCGGCCGCCACGGGGTCGAACATCGCACGGGTGGCAACGCCCGCCAAGCGCAGGTCGCGCACAGCGCGCAGCACCGCGTCGTCCAGACCCGCTGTGCTGGGCACGACGACCGCCGCGTTCTCCCTGGGGCGCCGCCTGGCGAACAGGCCGTCCTCGCGGAGCAGGCCCATGAGCCGCGCCAGGCCGACCGACATGCCCACGCCGGGGTAGCTGATCCCGTTCACGTGCCCGAGGAGGTCGTCGTACCGGCCGCCCGCACCGATCGCGCCCCAGTGCTCCCGACCGGTCGCGTAGATCTCGAACACGGTGCCGGTGTAGTAGTCGTGCCCGCGGGTGATCGAGAAGTCCAGCACGAGGTGGCCGTCGGGCATGCCGAGGTCCTCAGCCGCGCGCATCACCCGCTCCAGCTCGCCGAGACCGGTCTTGTCCGCGCCGCGCGCGTCGAGGAGCTCGGTCGCCTCGGCGATGGTGGTGGAGGTGGCAAGGCGGGCGAGGTCGGCGGCGACCTGCGGCGGCACGCCCGCCGAGGTCAGCTGCGCGACGGTTTCGGAGATCTCCTGTCCGGCGCCTTTGTCGAGGATCTGCACGATCCCACGCGCCCGGTGCACACGGACGCCGTGGCTGTCCAGCAGCGCCGAGAGCACCTTCCGGTTGGAGACGCGGATGGTGAAGCCGTCGACCCCGATCCCCTGGAAGGCGGTGTCGACGGCGTACGCGATCTCGGCGTCGTACAGGAAGTTCAACTCACCGCGGTCGATGACGTCCACGTCGCACTGGTAGAACTCGCGCCAGTGCGTCGCGGTGGTGATCTGCTCGGCCCGCCAGACCTTGTTGATCTGGTAGCTGTGCAGCGGGAAGACGAGCTTGTCGGAGTGCTCGGCGATGAACCGCGACACCGGCACGGTGAGGTCGTAGCGGAGGGCGAACCTGGCGCCGGTCCGGGACTCCGGCGGCTCCTCAACGGTGAAGGCGAACTCGGGGATGCCACCGTCCAGGTACTGGGCGCCGCCTGCGACCAGTACCTCCTGCCGCTGCACGGCCGCGGTGTCCAAGGGTTTGAAGCCCAGCCGCCCGAAGCCGTCGCTGATGGTCCGGATGATCGCCTGCTCGTGCAGGACGTCACCGGGTAGCGACTCCGGGAACCCGGGCATGGCGATGTCGAAGTCGATTCGGCGGTCGTCCTGCGAATGACCGGCTGCCAGTGTCATGGAACTCTCCATCGTGATTCGTCGATCCCGGGCGCGATCAGCGCCGGTCATCGGGAGAAATGTCGAGCCACCGCGCGAAAAGCATCGGACTCGGATTTCGGTACAACGTACGCAACGTGACCGAAGGCCCGAAACGGCGGCGGAGTTCTGCCACCAGGCGAGCTGCCTGGAAGGAATGGACACCCAGGTCCTGCAAACTGTCCTGGAAGCGGACGGAGACATTACCGGTGAATCGCCGCCAGATGTCAAGCACCTCGGCCGCCGACGTAGTGGGCGCGAGGTCCGCGAGCACGTCGCGTCGACCGCTCGTGCGCGGGTGCGGACCGACGTCGGCGGGCACGGCGGCGAGGTCGCGCCCTTCACCGACAGCGTGCACGGCAGCGCGCAACGCGTCGGCGAACGCGGCGAGGTCGTCCTGATCCACCACGGTCGGGTGACCCGACAGCCGCGCGCCGCCCGGCGTCGACTCGGCGGCGAGCACGGCGGGTGAGCCACGCGGCGGGGCCGGCAGCCTCCGGGCGACGACGCCGGCGAACCGCACGTCGGGCGCGGCCGTCGCCACCGTCGCCAGGCAGTCCGGCACGCCGGGCAGCACCGAGGAAGTGAGCCCACCGAGCAGATCGACAGGCGGTGCCCCCCATTCCACGGCGTCGTACAGCCGGTTGGCCTCGGCCTGGACTCCCCACGCGCCCGCCCCGACGACGAGCGGCAGCAGGTCGAGGCCGAGCAGTGCGTCCGCACCGGACGCCAGGGGGACCGTCACGCGGTCCAGCCGCCACCTCCACGCCTCGGCGGCAGCCGCCCGCACCGCCGCGACCCACAGCGCCGTCGGCGTTACCCCGGCGCTCCGCGCAGTGGAAGCGAGGTCCGCTGTGGTCAGGTCGGCGCAGTGAAGCGTCGGTGCGTCGGCCGCCGTCCCGGCGAACCACGGTCGCTCGGCGGCCACGACCAAGCGGCGCGTCACCTCCTGCCACTCGATCCGGTGCGCGTCCGGCTCGGCACGCGGGTGGGTGGCTGCCGGTTCCCGGCGATCCGGCGCACCGCCCTCGTAGCGTATGGACAGTTCCTCGACCAGCCGAGCGAGGCCGACGCCGTCCGCGATCGCGTGGTGCGCGAAGAGGTGCAGGTACGCGGTCGCATCCGACGGCACCAGGCGCACCGAGAACAACACGCCCTGTCCGACCAGCCGCCAGGCCCGCTCGACCAACTCCTCCGGCGTGGCGCCCGGCATGACGTCGACCCGCGCGGCACGGTCGGCGGGTCCCAGCCGCTGCCGCACCTCGTCACCGACGACGGCGAGTTCGGCGCGCAGCTCGGGGTGATCCGCCACGAGCGCGGCCACCACCGCCGCCAGCCGCTCCGCGTTCAACGGCGCCGACACGTGCAGCAATTCGTCGACACCGTAGGTGCCCGCTGGCGTGTGCTGCGCGGCGGCGAACACCCGCGCGGCGCGCACCGGCGCGCGACTCCAATCAGTCGAATCGGTCCACGAATACACCAATTCCCCCAGAGAAGAACCATCGACCACGCTGACACGCGTGTCGTGAAATAAATGTCCGCAGCCTTCACGGCGAACTTCAACCGTGCCCGGCACCGCGTTTTGCGCCGTCCCCGACCCGCCGAGAACATTACACAGACACACGGCACAAGGCACCCCGCTCATCGAAATCAACGGGCTTCCCGGTCCTGCGCGGCGGTCGACACGCTCGCGGGCCTCGGGCACACTGCGGGTCGCCTTGAACAGGGGGAGACGGATGTCGTTGTGGAAGAACAGGAATTTCCTGCTACTGCTCGGCGGCCAAGGGGTGAGCGAGTTCGGCTCGTCCATCACGTACGTGGCCATGCCGCTCGTCGCGCTGACCGTGCTGGACGCGTCGAGCTTCGAGGTCGGCGTGCTGACCGCGATGAGCTCGTTGGCGTTCCTGCTGATCTCGCTGCCCGCCGGGGTGGTGGTCGACCGGTCGGCGCGGAAGAAGCTGATGCTGTGGTCGAACGTCGGCCGTGCCGCGCTCGTCGGCGTGGTGCCGCTTCTCGCCGCGCTGGACGCGCTGGAGATGGTGCACCTGTACGTCGTCGCGTTCTTCGTCGGTGTCCTGACCGTGCTGTTCGAGATCGCGTACCAGAGCTTCGTGCCCAGCGTGGTGACCAAGGACCAGTTGGTCGACGCGAACGGGAAGCTGAGCACCACGCAATCGCTCAGCGTGGTGCTCGGCCCGCCCCTCGGGGGCGGTCTCGTCGCGCTGATGGGCGCCACGCGCGTGATGGCGGTTGACGCGTTGTCGTATCTCGTCAGCGTGGTGTCGCTGCTGCTGCTCCCGATGCGGGAGGAGCCGCCGGCGAAAACCGCCGGTTTCTCCTGGGACGCCGTGCGTCGGGAGACCGCGGAGGGCCTTTCGTTCGTCTTCGGGCACCCGGTGCTGCGCAAGGTCGTCGCCTGCACCGCGACCTCCAACTTCTTCGGCGCCATGTACTTCGCGCTGGAGATGGTCTTCTTCGTCAAGGAGCTGAACGCCGGCCCGCTGCTGATCGGTCTGGCGATCAGCGCGGGCGGAGCTGGCGGTGTGCTGGGCGGGCTGACCGCCCGGCGAGTGAGCACGCGGGTGGGGTCGGCGCGGATGATCTGGGTGTCGGTGCTCGGCCTCGGCTGGACCGGTGTCCTCGTGCCGCTCGCCGGACCCGGTTGGGGTTTCGCGCTCATCGCCGTCGGGCTCTTCGGGTTCTCGTTGTCCGCGGTGCTGTACAACACCGCGCAGGTGAGCTACCGGCAGGCGGTGTGCCCGCCGGAGTTGCTCGGCCGCGTGAACGCGTCCGTGCGGTGGGTCGTGTGGGGCACGCTGCCGGTGGGTGCTTTGGTCGCGGGCTGGCTCGCCACGAGCCTGGGTGTCCGGGAGACGTTGCTGGTGGCGGGGGCCGGTGGCTGGCTGGCCGGGTTGTGGGTGTACTTCTCGCCGATCCGCGGCATGCGCGACGTGCCGACGACCGAACCGGTCACCGCCTGACCCGCCTCGCCTGCGCGGTGCCCGGTGTCGGGCACCGCGCGTCGGTCTCGGTCAACCGGATGACGAGCGCGCGGCCACCAACTCGTCGAGCGCCGCGCAACTTTCCGCTCGGAGGATGTCCCGGAACCGCAGGCGCACCGCGAACGTCGCTTCGATCGCGGTGGCCAGTCTCATCGCCGACAGCGAGTCGCCGCCTGCGGTGATGAAGTCCGCGTCGAGCGGCGCCGAGCCGCCGAGGGCCGCCGACCACAGTGCCCGAAGCCGCGAGCCCACCTCGACCCGCTCCGGGTCCGGCCGGCGCGGCCGCGTGGACAGCAGCTCGCGGACTGCGGCGCGGTCCACCTTCCCGTGTGCGTTCACCGGCAGGTCGTCTACCGCGACCACCTCGTCCGGCAGGAGGTAGTCGGGCACGAGCCGGGCCATCGCGGCCCGTACTCCCGAGCGCAGCGCTGGTCCGCCGCCACCCGCCACCACCACGGCCAGACCGAGCCGCGTGGAACCGCCCGACGCGGGCAGGTCCACTGCCGCCGCACGCCGCACGCCGGGCACCTCCGCGGCCGCGCGTTCCACCTCCTCCGGCGCCACCCGGAACCCGCGCACCTTCAACCCACCGTCGACCCGGCCGAAGAAGTCGAGGCCGCCCGCGTGTGTCACGCGCACCAGGTCACCCGTGAGGTGCACCGGTCCATCCACACCGGACACCGTTCGTACGCCGGGCAGATCGGCACGGGTCGGCGTGCCCGCGATGCCCAGAACACCGGGACGGCCCAGGGGCACACCCGCGCCCGACTCGTCCAAGACGCACAGCACGGCACCCGGGATCGGAACACCGAGCTCGGGTGTCCCGCGTGGCGGGACGGTCCCGCCGACGCGGTGGAACGCCACCGAGATGCCGCACTCCGACGGGCCGTATGTGCTCAGCAACGCCACCGCGCCGCGGTGCCTGCGCACGAACCGGGCAGCCCGGTCGGGGTCGTACGCCTCGCCGCCGATGACGACCGCCCGCACCTGCTCCGGCAGCAGCTCGTCCCGCTGCTCCAAGTGATCGGCGAGCACCGTCCACAACGCCGTCGGCAGGTCCACCACCGTGGCGCGGCCTCGCGCCAACTGGGCCAGCAGCCCGGCGGCACCGTCGGACAGGTCGGCCAGCAGCAGGGTGCCGCCGACCGCCAGGATCGGGACCAGCTCCTCGAACGAGGCGTCGAACAGCAGCGAGGCGGTCGCGGCCAGCACGTCGACCGAGGTCAGCCGCAACTCGTCGCGGAACGCGGCGATGTAGCCGGACAGCGTCTCGTGCGTGACGGCCACGCGCTTCGGCCTGCCGGTGCTGCCGCTGGTGTGCACGACGTAGGCGGTGCCCAGGTCGGTGTCCGGCTCACCCACTCGTGTCGGCGCGTCGTCGTCACCCCACCTCAGGTGCGCGGTCGACAGCACGGCGCGCAGCCGGAACGCGGGCCAGCTTGGGTCGACCGGCATCACGGCCAGCCCCGCCGACAGGGCCGCGAACACCCGCGCGCAGTACCGGGCGTCCCGCGCGACGTCCACCGCCACCACCTCGCCGTCCCCGCTGCCGGCGAGGTGGTCCCGGCAAGCGCGCACGAGCGCCGCGAACTCGCCGTGGGTGGTGGTATCGGACGGCGTGACGACGGCGGGCACGGCCGACCCGCGCACCCTGTAGCGGACCGCCGGGGCTCGCACGGCGGGTCCGGTCAGCACGAGCGGCGCGACGACGGGCCACCGCCAGTCCCCCGAGCGCCCGGACCGGACAGCACCCGCCAGCGCGTGCAGGCCGTCGGTGAACCGGTCGGCCATGTCCCGCACCAGGTCCACCGAGTACAGCGACCGGTCGAACTCCCACACCAGCCGCACGGAGCCGGCCGGCGCCATCGAGTCCGCGCCTGTCTGTTTCGGCAACACCAGCACGTCCAGCGGCGTCTTGGTCGTCCCGTTCTGGTGGTACTCCAGGAACGCCGTGCCGCCGGGGACGGTCATGTCGGGCAGCTTCGCGTTGTGCGCGCTGAACATGCACCGGTACAGCAGCGCGCGCCGCGAGCCCTCCTGCCTGCGCACGCCGTCGAGCAGCGCGTCGTACGGGATCAGCTCGCCGTCGACGGCATCGCGCAGCGATCGGCTGACCATCGAGAGGAACTCGGCGAAGTCGTCGGACCACGGCGACCGCACCGGCACGGTATTGACGAACATGCCGAGAGTGGCCTCGAACCCCGGCGGCCGAGCGCTCACCGCCGAACCGATGACCAGGTCGTCCTCGCCGGTCTGGTCGTGCACGGTTGCCAGGAACGCCGCCATCAGCAGCTCGAAGGTCGTCGCGCCGCGCTGGGCCGCCCAGCGCTCCAGCACCGCGAACGGCTCGCCGCCGAGCACGACTTCGACCGCGTCCGCGAGCGCCGGCACTGCCTCCGGCGCGTGCCTGCCGATGTCGGGCAGCGGTGCGACCGGATCGACGGGCGCGCCGGCCATCGCCTCCACGCGGCGGGTGAAGTGCGCCGTGTCGGACAACGCGGGCAGCGCCGCCGCCTCCGCGTCGACGTACTCCCGGTAACTCCGCGGCTCGGCGGGCAACGGCTGTCCGGACAGCGCGGCGAGGAACGTCCGCAGCAGCAGGGTCAGCGACCAGCCGTCGTGCACGAGGTGGTGCTCGACCTGGCTGAGCACCAACTCGTCGTCATCGACCCGGAACAGCCGCCAGGTGGCCAGTTCGCCGCGGGACAGGTCCCAGTCGACCTTCCCGTGCTCGCGCAGCGCCCGTGCCAACGCCGTCCGCCGCTCGTCGGCGGTGGCACGGCGCAGGTCCACGAAGTCGACGACCGGCCGCCACGGTTCGGCGACCTCGCAGGTCCACCCGTCGGGTGTCGCGCGGAACCCCGACCTCAGCACCGGGTGGGCGGCGACGACCCGCTCCAACGCCGACTCGATCGCGTCCGCAGTGAGCGTCGCGGGCAGGCGCAGGGACACCTGGTTCTGGTAAGCCGGGACGTCCGGCGCGTTGTGCAGCTCATACAGGGCACGGGCCTGCGCCCGTGAGACACCGCGGTGATCACCGGTCTCAGGGGTGTTGACGGGATCGGGTTCCGCGCCAGCGACGAGGGTCGACAGGTCGGTGATCCGCGTACAGCCGAGGATGTCGCTGATGCGCAGCGTCACGCCCAAGCGGCTGCGGACGCGTGCCCGCAGGTGGGCGGCGGCGAGTGAGTGACCGCCCGCGTCCAGGAACGACTCGTCCGCCTCGACGTCGTGCTCCAGCACGTCGCGGACGATGTCGAGCACCGTGTCCGCCAGATCGTCCCCCGACCGCGCGGCAGTGGTCCGGCGGCGGTCGCGGACCATCGCGGCGATAGCTGCGCGGTCGGCCTTGCCGGTGGGCCCCACGGGTAGCGCGGGCAGCACCACGAGGTGGTCGGGGAGCATGTACGTCGGCAGCACCGCCCGCAGATCGGCACGCACCCCGTTGGCGGTCACCGGCTCGCCGGGCCGGGGTGCGACCGCGGCCACCAGCTCGCGGCCGTTGGCGCCGTCCACGGCGACCGCGACCGCGTCGGCGACACCGGCTGCGCGGCGCAGCGCGGCCTGTACGTCCCCCAGTTCTATCCGGTAGCCGCGCACCTTCACCTGGTCGTCGGATCGGCCGAGGAACTGGAGCACGCCCTCCGGCAGCCACCTCGCCCGGTCGCCGGTGGCGTACATCCGCTCGCCGCCGTCCGAGAACGGGTCGGGCAGGAAGCGGGCACGGGTCAGCTCCTCATCGCCCACATACCCTTCGGCGACCGGGACACCCGCGATGTGCAGGTCGCCGGGCTCGCCAACTGGGCATGGGCGCCGCTCGCCGTCGAGGACGTAGTAGCGCGCGTTCTGGATGGGCCGGCCGTACGGGATGCTCGGCCAGTCCACGCCCACCTCGTCCACGTCGAAGTAGTTGGACCACACGGTCGCCTCGGTCGCACCGCCGAGCGCCACCACGCGCGTCGCGGCGCCGTAGCGCGCACGCACCTGAGCGGGCAGCTGCAACGGCACCCAGTCGCCGCTGAGGAAGACCAGGCGCAGCCGATCGTTACGCGGCGCGCCGCGGTCTGCAACGACGGTCAGGACCTGGTTGAGCGCGGCGGGCGCGGAGTCCCAGAAAGTGATCGGCTCGCCGTCGAGCACGTCGGCGACGCATTCCGGATCGGCCAGCTCCTCGTCGGCCAGCACCCGGATCGCGCCGCCCGCTGCCAGCACGCCGAACAGGTCGTACACGGACAGGTCGAAGGTGAACGCGGTGACCAGCAGCAAGCAGTCGTCCGTGGACACCCCGTAGGTCCGGTTGACCCACTCGACGAGGTTCACCGCGCTGCGGTGGCGCACCTCGACGCCCTTCGGCCGCCCGCTCGACCCCGAAGTGAAGATGACGTACGCGCTGCTGTCGGGCTCGGGCCGCCGAGGCGGGGTGGACGCGCGTGCCGCGACGTCGTGCCACGTGAGCACCCGCGGTTCGAGCGCGTACCCGGTCGCGGCGGTCACGGGCCGGAGCACCACGTCGTACCGGCGCCCGAGCACCTCAGGCCAGTGCGGTCCCGTGCGAGTCACGAACTCGACGTGTGTGCCCAGTTCCTCGGCCAAGCCTGTGAACCAGGCTCGCGGCAGCCGTAGGTGGTCCCCTGGCACGCCGTCCGCGAAGTCGACCACATCGGCTACGACCACCGCGCCACCAGGTGCGAGGCGCGACACCGCTTCGCGGAGCACCGTGCGCGTGTAGTCCGGTCCGGGGAAGAACTGCACCACGCTCGACAGCACCACCACGTCGAACACCTGTCCGGCCACGAGCCGGTCGAGGTCGTGTGCGAATCCGATGTGGGCATCGGCGGTCGCCGCGAGCCCTCGAACCGCCGCACGGCAACGGTCCACCGCGATCGGCGACGGGTCGATTCCCACGTACTCGGCTACCCGGTCGCCAAGCGCCGCAGCCAGCAACCCGGTGCCGCAGCCGATCTCGAGGACCGAGCGCGTGCCACCGGAGGCGGTCGCCAGTCGGGCCACGTGGTCCACGTAGACGCCGACCTGCGCGTGGTCGACCACCTCGTCGGCCGGGCCCCGGTTGAACCCCGCTGCGCGCAACGGGTCGGTGTCCGCCGCCACCTCGTCCCACAGCGCGCGGAGCGCCGGTTCATCCACAGCGGGCGTCGCGGTGTCCATGAGGACGAGCCGTGCGTCGGGCGCGCCGAGCCACGTCGCTTCCTCCGCCAGGCGCGCGTACCGCCCACTGGTGAGCACCCACGTGATGGACAACTGGGACAGCGGTTCGGCCAGGCGTGTGACGGGCCACCTGGGGTCGAGCGGGACGTACGTCGCGCCCGCGCCCACCACGCCGAGAATCGCCACGACGGCGGCCGGCGAATGTTCGACGAGAACTCCGACGTAATCGCCGTCTCCCACTCCCTCGGCCGTCAACGCGCTACTCAACCGTTGTGCGGACACCCAGAGCTCCCCATAGGACATCTCACCGCCGCGGGTGCGCAGCGCTACCGCATCCGGTGTGCGGCGCACCGATCGTTCTACCAAGTCAACCAGCGTCGCGGTGTCGTCGAAAGCCCGTCCGGTGTCATTCCACGACGCCGGTACGGGGTCACCAACGTCGACCACCATGCCATCCACCTGCACGCAATCCCCCCGGTTGAACGTCAGAACACCGCGATCCCTGTCGGCGGTACGGCGAGGCTACTCAGCGGATCGCGTTTCGTCACCACCGTGCAAATATCAAAATAGCCAGCCCATCGAACAGGTGGACAACGAATCGATGGGCTGACAAGAATTCACCGAATCCGTCGTTGTCCGCTGAAGGCGCCACCGGGCGTCCGAGGTCTTTTCCACGCGGCCGAAATTCGGCACGAACAGGGGGGAACCAGATGAGTGAGCGGGTGGTGCTCGTGCTCGACTACCCGGGCAGGCGCGCCGAGTCGAGGGTGGCGGATCTGCCACTGGAGTCGTTCGGGTTCGACGTGCGACACCTGCTGGACGAGCCGTTCGTCCGCGCCGTCGACACAGCGGGCTACGCCGCCGAACTGGCGGCGCGCCACGGGCCGTTCGGCCCTGAGGTCGTCGCGGTGCTCGCGTACTGCATGGCCGCACCGATCGCCCAAGAAGTCGCGGCGCTGTGCGGCGCCATCCCGCTCGTGCTGTTCGACGGTGAGCCTTCGACGCCCGCCGGGATCGCCGACCAGTACGAGGTGAGCGTGACGCAGGTCCGGGAGCAGTTGGGGCTGCCCGCAGTCGACCGCGGGCTGCCGTTCGAGGACGGGTTGCTGTCCGAGCGGCCGGGTGAGTGCCTGGAGTCGATGCGTCGAGCGTTCGTCGAACTGGCCGTATCCGCGTTGCGCGCGGACAGCGCGGACGAAGACGCGGAGGTCGTCGCCGCCCAAGTCGCCGACTTCTACCTCGATTGGCTGAGCCACCTGGTCGCGGCGCACAACGCGTCGTGGCCCGCTTGGGGCGGTGAGGTCCTGCACATCGCGTCGCGGCGGCATTCCTTCACCGAGGACTGGCCTGGCGCGCGTCGGACCACGGTTCACCGGGTGGACACCGAGCGGAACGATCTGCTGCGGCACCCGCACACCCTCGAACTCGTGCGCTCGTTCCTGGCCGAAGCCGGCACGGGCGACGGTGCGCGCTTCGACCGGAACGAGGCGCGGGCATGACGGCCGTGACCGAGTGGCGTGTCGTCCTCGACGGGGCAGGGCGGCCGAGTGTGTGGCCTGCGGACCGCGCCGTGCCAGCCGGCTGGGAGCCGACGAGTTTCACCGGCACCCGCGACGACTGCCTCGAAGACATCGAGACCACGACACCCGGTGACTGGTCACCGGGTGTCCGGGCGTCCGACGCCGGCACAGTGGTGGCGTTGTTCGAGCGCACGGTCCGACACCACCCGGACAGGACCGCGGTGAGCGACGACCGCGGTGCCATGACCTACCGGGAGCTCGCGAACCGCTCGGACGGTTTGGCGCACGAGCTGCGTCGTCGTGGAGTCCTCAGGGAGAACCGGGTCGCGGTCCACATGTCGTCCTCTGTGGACCTGTTCGTGGCGGTCCTGGCGATCCTCAAGGCGGGCGGGGCGTACGTCGCGGTCGACGTGCGCTACCCAGAGGTCCGCCGGAACCTCATGATCACCGCATCCGGCGCGCGATTGGTGGTCACCACCTCCGAGCTCGCACCCGCTCTGGCCGGACTCGGCGTCGACGTGTTCGACCTCGGTGCGACGCGGGACACCGTGGCGCAGGACGGTCCGCCGCTGCCGGACGTGGACGGTGCTGACGCCGCATGCGTCCTGTTCACCTCCGGCTCGTCCGGCGAGCCCAAGGCGGTCGTGTTGGAACACCGCAACCTCGTGCACTTCGCGGACAACCGGGCACTGCCCCGGCTGCGGCCGACCGACCGGGTCGGACAGGTGTCCAGCCTGTCGTTCGACGCGTTCCACTTCGAGACCTGGTGCGCGTTCGCGGCAGGCGCCGAGGTCGTGGTGCTGCCCGGCATGGCTGAACTGGTGGCCGACGACCTGGGCCGGGAACTGCGCCGCAGGCGGATCACCGCACTGCTCGCGCCGACCATGGCGGTCAACCACGTGGTGCACGTCGACCGCGAGGCGTTCAGCACGCTGCGGGTGCTGCACACCGGCGGTGACGTGCTCCAGCCCGCCGCCGCACGCGCGCTGCTCTCCGGGGATTTCGCCGGCGAATTCTGCAACCTGTACGGCCCGACGGAGGCCACAACCGCTTGCACCGCCCACCCGGTCGCCAACGTGGCCGCGGACGCCACGTCGGTGCCGATCGGCCGGGAGCTGGACGGCGTCTCGGTGCACCTGCTGGACGCCGATCTCACGGAAGTACCCGCCGGCTCGGTGGGCGAACTGCACATCGGTGGACGCGGGGTGGCACGCGGCTACCTGGGGCGTCCCGGACTGACCGCCGAGCGGTTCCTGCCGGACCCGTTCGCCGCCGGTGGCGGTCGGATGTACGCGACCGGTGACCTCGCCCGCCGTATCGAGGGCGGCTCGCTGGATTTCGTCGGCCGCGCCGACGACCAGGTGAAGATCCGGGGTTATCGGGTAGAGCCGCACGAGGTGGAGCGCGCGCTACTGCGCCACCCCGACGTGCGGGACATCGCCGTGATCCCTACCGGCGAGGGACACGACCGCAGGCTCGTCGCGCTGGTCGTGTCGCCACAGCGGTTGGCGCCGAAGCAGTTGCGCGCCTTCGCCGTGCGAGAGCTGCCGGACTACCTCGTGCCGAGTTCCTTCGTTCGGGTCGCCGAGATACCGGGTGACGACCACGGCAAGCGCGACCTGCGGGAGCTGCGCCGGGTGGCCGCCGAACAACGCGGCAGGCAGTCGCGCAGGGTGGCGCCTCAGGACGATGTCGAGCGGTACTTGGCCGACCTCTGGGAGGAGCTGCTGGCCGTGGAGTGGATCGGCGTGGACGACGACTTCCTCGGACTCGGGGGCAACTCGATGCAGGCGTTCCGGCTGCACCGACGGATCAAGCACGACCTCGGCGCGGTGGTGCAGGTGCGGGAAATCCTGGAGGTCCGCGAACTCGCCGGCCTGGCGAAGCTGGTGCGCGAGCGGTCGGTGCGGCCGTGACCGGAACCGGGACCATCGACCTGACCGACCTGGACCTGTTCGAGACGGAACGCCACCACGAGGCGTTCGACTGGTTGCGCGCGAACGATCCCGTCCATTGGAACCCGACCCCGGACGGTTCCGGCTTCTGGGCGCTGACCCGGTACGACGACTTGGTCACCGCCTACCGCGAGCACTCCACGTTCAGCTCGGCGGGCGGCGCCGTGTTGGGTGGGTCGATCGGCGGCGCGGGCGACAGCGCCACCGGACTGATGCTGGTGGCGTCCGATCCACCGCGGCAACGCCAGCTGAGGCAGGTGTTGCACCAAGCGTTCACCGCGCCCGTGCTGGACGCGATCGCCGAGCGGGTAGCCGAACTCGTGGACCGGGCGATCGATACCACGCTGACCGACGGCGGGTGCGACTTCGCGGTCGACGTCGCGCCGGAGCTCCCGGCGGGCGCGCTAATGGCAATGATGTCGTTGACGCACGACGAGGCCCGCCACCTGGTGGACCTGACTCGCCGGATGATCGGTTTCAACGATCCACTGGTCGTAGGCGGGTCCGGGCACGATCGCCTTGGTCTGGCCGAGACCCAGGCCGAGATATTCGACTTCTTCGCCGACCTGCTCCCGGACCGGCGGTACGCCGATGGTCGCGGTCTGCTGGGAATGTTGCTGCGCGCGAAGGTGAACGGACATCCGCTGTCGGAGGAAGAGATCCTCTATAACTGCATGAACGTGGCGGTCGGAGGCAACGAGACGTCGTCCTACACCGCGTGCGCCGGGCTCCGGGCGCTCATCGAGCACCCGGAGCAGTGGGAGCTGCTGCGCAGGTCCGCGGTGACGCCCACCACCGCGATCAACGAGATGCTGAGGTGGGCGTCCACCAATGCCTACGTACAGCGGGTGGCCAAGCACGATTTCACGTTCGGCGCGACGACGATCCGCGCGGGCGATGCGGTGACGCTGTGGAACGTCTCGGCCAACCGCGACGAAGCCCGGTTCCCCGAGCCGCACCGGTTCGACCTCACCCGCACCTCCAATCGGCACCTGTCATACGGCAGCGGGATCCACCGCTGCATCGGCGCCCAGGTCGCGCATGCCGAGCTGTCTTCCCTGTTCGGACGGCTGATCCGGGACGAGGTGCGCTTCGAGTTCGCCGGCGAGGTACGGCGGTTGCGGTCCAACTTCATCCTCGGCATGACGAGGTTGCCGATCACCGTCGCCGGACGACGCTGAAGTGAGCCCGTCACGATACGGACCGCCGCGTCGGCGCTACGCGGTGGCGTGGGCACGGCGGTCGAGCAGGTCGGCGTACATGAGCCACTGGTCCGCACACATGCGGGCCAACGCCGACACCGCATCCGCACAATGCGCCGGCACGTCGTTCACGAGCCGCTGCCAGTCCTGATTGCCCACCGCGTGCACGTCGAGCATCCGGAGCAGGCTCCGGCCCGACTCGTTGAACCGTATCGACGGGTCCTGCCGCAACCTCGACATCAACGCGGCTACATCTGGTCGGTCGCTTTCCCTCGCGTCGGGCACGGTGCCGCGCCGTGCGGAAACCGGATTCACGCCGGTGCGAATCCTCTCGCGAACGCTTCGCACCGTCCCGGGTGACACCCCGGCCTCCCGTGCAATCTCGCGCAGTGACGCGTCCGGCTTAGCCGCGATCAGTTCACTGGCACGCTGCCGTCCCACTGAGGCGTCGAGCGGACGACTGCGGCCGTCACGCCCGACCCGGGCGTGCAACTGCGGAGTTTCCTCGGTTGCACGCCGCCGGATGGCGGCGACGGTCTTCGCCGACAGGCTGGTGACCGCAGCGACGGCTCGGTCGGACCAGGCGGGTTGCGACCGGATGATGCGCACGGCCGCAGCAGTACGATCGGCAAGCGTCAGCGGAAGTCCGTGCGTGACGTTCTCTTTGACGGCAAGCACGAAAGCGTCCTCGTCGTCCCCCTCGAAAAAGCGCACGAGGATCGTCTCCTCGCCTCGGAGCATCGCAGCACGCAACCTGTGCATCCCGTCAATGATCCGCATCGAAGGCCGGTGCACGAGGATGGGTGGCAACACCGCATCCGAATCGGCGAGCAGACGCACGTGCGTGTCGTCTTCACCGGACCGTCGAGGCGAATCGGCGGCCACCAGCGCGCCAAGCGCCACCTGCGCTGGTGTCAGATCGGCGCATCGCCCGTCACGCGGCCACCCGACGCAACTCTCGCACGGCTCAACCACAACAGCATCGTCAGTGCTCACCTTCACAGATCCCCCCTTGCGGCCGAATAAGTCCGCCGCATTCCACTCCGAAACCATCCACACCCACATGCGGACGTACTCCCGATTAGCGATACATCGAAGTGCGTGGGACTACCCTCCCGTCATCGTGGTCAGCACGATCCCCCGGCTCGGGAACACTACGAAGCAGCCCTCACACTGTGGTCACATCAGCTCACTCGTGGGTCACATCAGCTCACTCGTGCCGCGAGCGCTGGACCTCCCGACTCGCTTCCTCCGGGTCGCAGGCATCTGCTGCGACGTCACAGTGACGTCGCGTGTATGGCCGCTTTCCTTGTGCACAGCCAACACCGATACGTCTTATCCGGATCGGCCAGGAACTCCTGGTCCAGCAACACCACCACCGTGCCCACAGTCGCGCCTGCACTGCGCCTGGAGGTCTTGAGAGGGGGTCGCTCCCCAAGAGCGGCTGGCGCCGCGAGTTGCTTCGACGGGACCGGGTGGTCGCCGCGACGGAGTCGCTGTCGCACGTCCTGCGCCGTCGCAGGCGAGATGCCTGCGGCTTGAGCGATCTGCCGCACCGACGCGCTCGGCGTCTCCGCGATCAACTTGCTGGCCAGTCGCCCGCCAACTCACACCACCACAGCCGGAACACCCGATCGCAGAGCCGGGCTGCACGTCGACACGTCGCCGACCAGTCCTCGGCGGCCTGATCAACGAGCACGAACCCGCAGCAGCCTGAAGCGCAGGTCAGACCACATGGCCGGCTCTAGGCACCCCACAGGGATCACGCGATAATCAGGGGAACCGCACACCGGACGGACCCGACCCGGAGGACTGCCGCCGTGACGACCGCCGCAGTGGTCGGCAGCGGGCCCAACGGGCTTGCCGCCGCCATCACCCTCGCCACCGCCGGGCTGCGCGTCACGGTCCTGGAGGCGGCGTCCACGCCCGGCGGCGGCACGCGCTCCGGCGAGGCCACGGTGCCCGGAGTCCTGCACGACGAGTGCTCCGGCTTCCACCCGCTGGCGGTGGACAACGCGTTCACCCGCGCGTTCGACCTGTCCCGGCACGGGCTGCGGTGGGCGTGGCCCGAAGTGCAGTACGCGCACCCCCTCGACGGCGGCCGGGGCGCGGCGGTGTGGCGGTCGGTCGAGGAGACCGCCGCGGCGCTGGGCGAGGACGGCGCGGCGTACCGGCGCACGTTCGGACCGCTCGACGCCCGCTTCGACGCGATCGCGGAGGAGTTCCTCCAGCCCGTGGCTCACGTGCCCCGGCACCCCGTGGCACTGGCCCGGTTCGGGCTGGGCGCCGCGCTGCCCGCCACTGCGCTGGCCCGCCGGTGGCGCGGTGAGCCCGCCCGCGCGCTGTGGGCGGGCGTGGCGGCGCACGCCTTCCGCCCACTGGGGACGGTGGCGTCGTCGGCCATCGGGCTCGCCCTGGGCACGGCCGCGCACCACCACGGCTGGCCCGTGGCGCTCGGCGGCTCGCGGTCGATCGCGCGGGCGATGCTCGCGCTGCTGGCCGAGCTGGGCGGGCGGGTCGAGACGGGCGTCCGGGTCACCTCGGTGGCCCAGTGCGAGGCCGACGTGGTCCTGTTGGACACCTCCCCCGCCGACGCCGTGCGGATCCTCGGCGACCGGCTGCCGCCCCGCGTCCGCCGGTCCTACCTGCGCTACCGCCACGGGCCGGGCGCGTTCCAAGTGGCGTTCGCGGTGCGCGGTGGTGTGCCGTGGACCTACGAGCCGGCCCGCCTGGCGGGAACCGTCCACATCGGAGGTTCCCTCGCGGAGATCGCGGACGCCGAGCGCGCGGTCTGGCGGGGACGGGCGGTCGAGCGCCCGTTCGTCCTCGTCGGCCAGCAGCACCTGGCCGACCCCGGTCGATCGGCGGGCGACGTGCACCCGGTGGACGTCTACGCCCACGTGCCCGCCGGGTACGACGGCGACGCGACCGAGGCGATCACCGCCCAGGTCGAGCGGTTCGCGCCGGGGTTCCGCGACCGCGTCGTGGCCAGGTCGGTCCGCACGACCCGCGCCATCGCCGGGCACAACCCGAACTTCGTCGGCGGCGACATCACCACGGGCGCGAACACCGCACGACAACTGCTCTTCCGCCCACGAGCGGTGGCCGACCCGTACGCCACCGGTGTTCCCGGCGTCTACCTGTGCTCGGCCGCCACGCCGCCCGGCGCGGGGACGCACGGCCTGTGCGGGCACCACGCCGCCAGGTCGGCGTTGGCCGACCTGGCCCGGCGTCGCTGATCTCGCGGACGCGCTGTCGCCGGGTGGCGGACCGTGTGCCGCTCGAAAAGTCATCGTCGCTGGTAGAGCGAGGATGTCAGCGTGTTGAGAGCATGTCATAGTGATCGTGTCCCTGCTGTACAAGGTGACCCGGAAGCTGCTGTCCGTCCCGTCGATGGTGCTGCGAGGCGAGGCGGCCAAGGACGCTGAACTGCTCGTGCTACGGCACGAGAACGCGGTCCTTCGCCGGCAACCAACGGGTCCGGTCCGCTACGAGCCCGCCGATCGGTTTTGGTTCGCCGCTCTGTCCGGGCTGGTGGATCGTCGCCGTTGGCCGGAGGTCTTCCCGGTCACGCCGGGCACCCTGCCCGCCTGGCACCGCAGGTTCATCACCCGCAAGTGGGACTACGCCGCACGTGGACGCACCGGACGCCCAACGACACGAACGGCGATCAAGACGCTCGTACTGCGGCTCGCCGGAGAACAACCCGCGGTGGGGCCATCGGCGGATCCAAGGCGAACCGGCCCGGCTCGGCCACAGGATCGCCACCTCGACTGTCTGGCAGACCTTGCACGACGCGGGCATCGACCCGGCACCACGCCGCGGTGACCCGACCTGGCGAGAGTTCCTCACCGCCCAAACCGAGAGCATCTCGCGGCGGATTTCCTCCACCTCGACACCGTGCTCGGCAAATCGCCTTTGCGCACTGGCCTTCCTCGAACACGGCACCAGGCGCCTGCACATCACCGGCGTCACCGCCCACCCGACACAGGCACGGACAGCACAACAGGCCAGAAACCTCGCCGCCAACCCTTGGACAGCGGATGGAGTCCCTACACTTCCTGCTACGCGACCGCAACGCCAAGTACAGCCAGACGTTCGACACCGTCTTCCAAGCCGACGACCTGCACGTGCTCACAACCGCGCCGCAGGCACCCCGGATAAACGCCCACTGCGAACGGGTCATCGGCACCATCCGACGCGAACTCCTCGACCACATCCTGATCACGGACGGGAGCCACGCACATCAGGCCTTCAAGACCTACGAAGACCATTACAACCGACACCGGCCTCACCAAGCCCGCGACCAGCGACCACCCGAGGCTCAGCAGCGCTCCACAGCGGTACACGACCTCGACACCCACAGAGTGCTACGCACCCGCATCCTGGGCGGCCTCATCAACGAGTACAGACATGCCGCTTGACCAGCAGCGCTGACTTCTCGAGCGGCACACGCTCCAGGAAGATCTCGCCTGGGCCGTCAACGTATATCGCGCGATTCCCGTTACCGCGCGCCCGAACGGTCGATGTCTCGTACCGAAGTCCCGACCAGCACGGACTTCAGGCCGCCCTCGGCGTCGCGTCGCGCACCCGTCACGAGTCGTAGTATCCAGGAGCAGCGACAAGCACCGACTCGAAATACCACCCCTCATGCTCCTCGGCGCTGTCGGACCGGAACGGTCGCGCCAGAGCAAGGAGCAGGTCCGGCGCCACGACGTGGGTCCCATCGCCCTCGACCTCCAGGCGCGTGATGTCTGAAAGACGCCGAATTACCTCGTCGGCAGGGGTGTCGAACACCGCGATGTCCCCGAACAGGACGGTGACGTCGCGCTCCGGTCGGTAGAGGTCGACGGCCTTCACCCTCCCGTCCCGGTCAGGGCCGAGCGAGATGGTCAGCTCGGACTCGTAGTGCGCGAACCCGGGCGAGCTCTTGTGTCCAGGACTCGGGGAGCGATACCCGTCGAGGGAGCGCAGCAGTTCGACCGCCTCGTCGAACGGCATTCCGATCCTCAACGGCCCCACCGCTCGCGGTGGGTCGATGACCAAGTCCACTGGCCCCTCCTGCTCGACGGGTCTCACCGTAGCGTCAGCCCGCCGAGGTCATCGACAAGCTCGGGCTCTGGTGACCCCTGTGACCACGCCCGCGTTCACCGCGCCCGGCTCGGTGCTTACCGTGATGGCCCACCCCGACGACGCCGAACTGTGGGCCGGGGGCACGCTGGCCCTGTGCGGCGCCGCCGGGGCCGCCGTCACCATCGCCGTCCCGCGCCATCCCGAACCGCGCGCCGCCGAGGCCGCCGCCGGGGCGGCCGTACTCGGCGCCGGGCTCTACCAGCTCGAGCAGCCCACCACGGCGGCCCCGCGCGAGCTGCTGCTCGAGACCCAACCCGAGGTCGTCATCACCCACCCGCTGCGCGACGTGCACGCCGACCACCGACGCATCGCCGAAGTCCTGCTCAACGCACTGCCCGAGGTGGTCATCACCACCGGGCATCCTCGTCGCGTCTACACCGCCGACACCTACAACGGCCTCACCCTCGACGGCACCATCCCCGCGCACACCGTCGTCGACATCAGCAGCACCTGGACCACCAAGCAACGCGCCCTGGCCGCGCACGCCTCGCAACCGCAGGGCCTTGGCCGACCACCACGTGCCGCACGACCCCGGCCTTGGGGTCGCGGACAGCACGGAGCGGCGCGAGGGCTACGACCACGTAGGATCCGGGTCATGGCCGGAAGCCCGAACAGCAAGTCCGACCGGGTGACGCCCGAGCACCTGGGGCACGACTGGCCGGCGCACGGTGGCAACCCGTTCGACGCGGACCTGCCCTGGGCGGGCCGGCTGTACTGGGCGCGGGCCAAGCCGTCACGGGTGTTCCCGCCCGACCGGGAGCCCGCCGGGGACGAGCTGTACGCGGCGATCCCGATGGGCTACACGACGCTGGCCACGCTGGAACGGCTCGCGCTGTTCCACCGCGGCCGGCGACTGGCCGCCTGGGAGCAGGGGCCGCCGTCGTCGAACGTCCAGTTGGCGGGGTTGCAGCAGTACCAGGTGCTGCTGCCGCCGGACGACGAGGGCCGGTACCAGCTGGTCGGCGTGAACTGGCCGGAGCGGTTCGCGGTGGGTGCCGCCGAGCAGTTGTCGGGCCGCGTCGACGGGCCCGTGCTGCTGTGCCGGGTGGTCGACCACTGCGGCTGGCACTGACGGGCTCGGGGTTCGACCGGCCGGCAGACTCGCCCGGCCAGGCTCGGGGTTCGATCTGCCAGGCTCGGGGGTCGATCGGCCGGCAGGCCCGCCCGGTCAGGCTCGTCGGACGGCGGCGCGCACGTCCTGGTGGGGCGGGTGGACCGGGGTGAAGCCGGCGGCGCGCAGGTCGGCGGTGATGGCGGCGCGCGGGGCGGGCCCCTGCCTCGCCCGCCATGCCGCCGCCGTAGAGGTTCTCGCTGGCGGCGAGCGTGCCCGTCATGAGCTTGACCTGCTCGACTTCGGCCCATCCGATGCTGTGCCGCTCGAAGAGTCATCGTCGCTGGCAGAGCGCGAGATGTCACCGTATCGAGAGTGTCGCTCGCCCCAAGCCCGTCGCCGCCTCACCGACGGAACGGGCGCCGTGGGTCGCGTGGTGTCATGTGGTCGAAGGTCGTGAACCAGGCCGGTGGGGTGTAGTCGCCCATCCCGATGCTGCGGTTCTGCTCGTCGTCGGGATCTTCGATGCCGTCGCGGCCCGGGTCGAAGAGTTCGAGGATGTCGTGGTCCTTGAACAGCACGTCCGCGAGCAGCGTCCACTGCAGGTCGTTGTCGTATACGGGCAGGTGGGCGAAGTGGGTGTCCAGGCCGGACGTGCCGTCGTCCGCCAACTCCTCGCCGTAGCGCAGCATCAGGTGCAACGCCATCTCCTCGGCCGGGCACGTCGGCTGCGGCCATCGCCCCGCCAGCAGGTCGGCGGCGAGATCGTCGAAGGCGCGGGCCGCCCGCCGACGCCAGATCGCGTCCTGCAGCCAGGTGATCCTGGGAAACTCGTCGAACACCGACCACATCGGGTCGTCGGGCTCCACCGGGTCGTCGCCGTGCTCGATCACGTCGTCGTAGGCGTGGTCGGCGAGCAATCCGGCCATCCCCCACAGCACCGCCGCCGTCCGAGGGGTCACGTGATCGGACGCGCAGTCGTCGCAGTCCGGCATGTCGCATCCGCACACGGGGAACAGGGTGGCGAAGTCCGGCCACGACGGGACCGGGCGATCGTGTTCGTCGACTTCCACGGCCTCGCACTCGGAGCCGGAGAACTCCACGCCCTCGACATCGACCATCAGGTACGGATCGACCAACTCCAACAACGCGCCCTCGACATCGCCGCGCACCCTGTCCCGCTCCTCAGCACGCACCTCGTCGACGCTCGGCCCGATGTCGTCGACGCAGTAGTCGACCTCGTCGATGTGCCGCAACGCGGCCCGCTCCAACGCCACGGGATCGGTCACCTCGACCACCACGGCCACCGTTACCCGCAGCCTGCGCACGATCGCGTCGGTTCCGGTCATCCGGCGAGCCTACGACCCTGGTCAGGCCGGATACGGGCGGTTGGGAGAGCTTGACGCCGGTTCACTCCAGCGGGTGATGTTTGGCGTTGGTTGGGCGGATTCACCCGTTCGAGGCGACCCCATTTGGCGTTGGTCAAAGATCCGGAGCCACCCGCTCCTGATTTCGCTCCTTAACAGCGTTCACCAAGATCGCGAAGTTACCGTTCCGTTACCGATTCAAGATCGATACCGGCGCACAAAAAAGCCCGCTGACCTGGGAAAACTTCCAGATCGAGCGGGCTTCTTCAGACCGTCGGAACGACAGGATTTGAACCTGCGACCCCTTGACCCCCAGCGGGACAAGGGGTGTCCACAGTGGTTCGTTCAGGTCCGTTGTGGCTGGTCGAGTCCGGCGGCAGTCCAGGTCAGGGCCTCCATTCCGGCCCCGTCTAACAGGTTCGTGAGACGCCTGTGAGACGGGACCCGAGCACCAGAGGTCCTGTTCACGATGAGCACCACCCACTTCTCCACATCCACCACGCCGCTTCGACGGCCACCGCAGCGCCTTCGTCCACCCTTCGACATGGAAGACGTCGGGCATCTCGATGACCGACGGCCGGGTGAGAACACCGGCCAGTGGCGCGCTCGCCGCCACACCGACCGCGTCGCCGCTCTCCTGGAGCCGCTGGACGGTATCGAACTGGGCGAGCACGACCGCCGCATCATCGAGTGGCTGGCCGACCACGACACGTCCGTGGTGGGCACCGTCGCCAGCCTCCTCTACCGCGCCCGCACCGCAGGCGGTGCCTGGTGAGCATCGAGGCCATCGACTGGGCACTCAACCACGCCCCCATCCCCACCGACCGCAAGGACGCCTCGACGCTGGCGATCACGCTGATCGCGCTCGCCAACCACGCAGGCCCTGACGGCCGTGATGCCTTCCCTTCGGTCGAGCGCATGATGCGCTACACCCGACTGTCCCGGCGGACCATCCAGCGTTCGCTGCGCTCTCTGGAGGAGCCGGGCCTGATCCGCTTGGGCAACACGCGCGTGCGCGACGCCAAGATCCCGGAAGCAAACTCACGGCCCCAGGTCTACAACCTCGTCCTGTCCGCGAAGTTGTCCACAGCCTCGGACCAGGGGCGTCAGGATGACGCCCCACTGACCAGCAGGGGGCGTCAGCAGAAGCGTCCGGGGGCGTCAACAGAGACCAACGGGGGCGTCACCACGACGCCCAAACCGTCCTTTAGCCTCCGACACCGGCATCAAGGTCGTGAAAATTCCACCACGCTGCCCGAGAGCCAACGCCTACGCCGAACGGTTCGTCGGCACCGTCAGACGCGAAGTCACCGACCGACTGCTCATCATCAACGAACACCACCTGCAAGCGGTCCTGGACCGCTACGCGGCCCACTACAACCACCGCCGACCACACCAGGCGTTACAGCTCGCACCACCGCGACCAGACCAGCCGATCACAGAGCCGAGCTGCACCTCGATACGCCGCCGACCAGTCCTCGGCGGCCTGATCAACGAGTACAAACCCACAGCAGCCTAACCGCAGGTCAGGCCATGTGGCCGACTTTCGGCACCCCACAGGATGAAGAAGACGACCGCGGCCACCGTGACGAGGGCGGCGGGCTGAGCATCGGCCGGTCGTCGGCACGGGCACGCGCAAGGCTGCCGAGCACTGCAACGAACGGCGGTATTCGAGACGCCGTCCGCTTCCCGGAGTGTGGATCAGGGCGTCCGCCTCTATAGTTCGGCCGCCCTGATCCACGTTCGGAGGGAATACGACCATGTCGAGACGATTAAGACGAGCATTGCTCTCGTTGTCCGGCTGCGTGGCGCTGCTCGTCGCCGCGAACGGCACGGCTTCCGCCGACGGCACGGCTTCCGCGAGCGGTTCAGCGTGGCAGGCCATCGCCGCCGTCAATCCCGTCGTCGGCACCCGGCTCCAGCCCAACGAGGGCCTGTTGAGCGCACCGACCTCGATCACCACCCCGTTGCCCGCCGACCCGGTCGGCGCGCTGGCCACCGCCGTCTCCGCCCTCTCCGCCGGGGTCGGCCTGCCGCAGGACGCCGCTGCGGCCATCGGCTCCTCCGGCCTCTCCACCGAGGTCGCGGGCCGGGTGGCCAACCTGCTCACCGCGATGGCCACCTGTCAGCAGGTCACCGAGACGCGCTTCGCGGCCATCCCGACCGGCCTGCTGCCGCTCGTGCTCAAGACCGGCGGCGCCCTCGACCCCTTGGCGCACGCCGGGATCCGCGCGTGCGCCGAGCCCGTGTGGCGGCGGACGGTCGAACTGCAGCTCACGCTGGACGACCTGGCGTCCCAGCCCACGGTCGCCTCGTGCGCCGTGCCCGGCACCACCGACCTCGACCTCTGGCCCGTGCTGCGGCTGGACGGCAGCACGTGCGGCGACAACACCTACGCGCACGACTACATGCTGATCATCGACGTCGGCGGCGACGACACGTACCGCAACAACGCCGGCGGCAACATGGTCGACCTCAACTTCTCCCCCGCCGGGTCCGCCGTCACGGGCTTGCGCGGCACCGGTCCCGCGCAGGGCTGCCAGCGCGCCATCCCCGGCCTGACCGCGATGGACTGCGTGCCCGCGGTCGGCGTCCTGCTCGACCTCGCGGGCCAGGACACCTACGGCGTCAAGGAGACCCCGGACCACGACACCGGCTGCACCACCGACCCGGTCGTGCGCCGGATGATGACCGGCGGCGCGGGCTTCCTCGGCGTGAGCGTCCTGCGCGACTCGGGCGGCACGGCCGACACCTACACCGGCAAGACCGGTTCGCTCGGCGCGGGCCACATCTTCGGCGTCGGAATGCTGTCGGACGACGGCGGGAACGACACCTACTCCGCCGTGCGCAACAGCCAAGGCTTCGCGCTGGTCGGCGGTTTCGGCCTGCTGCACGACCAGGCGGGCGCCGACACGTACGACTACTACATGCCCGCACCGATCAACCCCTCCGCGCCCAACCAGACAGAGGGAGCGGGCGGCGTACGGGACGACGAGGGCGAGGGCCTGTGCGACCGCATCCCGCGGTTCGTCCAGGGCACGGCCAACGTGCTGCCCGGAACCACCGGCATCCTGATCGACGACGCCGGCGCGGACAGCTACCACGGCGCGTTCGCCGGTGAGTTCGTCGGCCCGATCCAGAACCCGAGCACCAGGGCGGGCAGCCTCGGCTTCGGCAACAACCAGGGCCTCGGCGTGTTCCTCGACCGCGCGACCACCGACGACACCTACGTGGTGGACGGCGAGCCGACGGTCGTGGGCGTCCCGGCGCGCGGCGACAACGTGACCGTGCAACCGGGCAACGACTCCTCCGGCTCCGGCCTCGGGCAGGGCTTGTTCATCGACCAGTGACGCCGGACGGGTTCCGTGCCCATCCCTGTCCGGGTGGGCACGGAACCCCGCTCGCCTACTGGAAGACGACGTCGCTGCAGAAGTAGTACGACTGGTCGGAGTGGCTGGCCTGCCAGATCGTGTAGACCACGTGGCGGCCGGTGCGGCTACCCGCGTCCACCGCGACCCGGTAGTGGTCCGACGGCGCGGAACGGCCGGTCGTCGCGACCAGGTCCAGGTGGTTCCAGCCCAACGGCGTCGTCGTCGCGTTGTAACCCTGCTTGGACACGTACACCCGGAGGTAGTCCACGCCGTGCCGGGCTTGGTCCCAGATGTCCAGGGTGAACTGCCGCGGTCGCGCCCGAGGATCAGGTGCGGGTCCACCTCTGGTTGGTGCCGCCGTGGCAGTCCCAGATGATGACCTTCGTCCCGTTGGCGGTGGCGCCGCCGTTGACGTCCAGGCACTTGCCCGATGCCACCGCCGTCACGCTGCCGTCGGAGTTGACGCGGAACTGCTGGTTGCCCTGGCCGTTGCAGTCCCACAACGTCACGGCGGTGCCGTTGGCCGTGCCCTGGTCGTAGACGTCCAGGCACTTCGCGCCGTCGTAGGCGCGCAGCTCGCCGGCCGCGGTGGTGGTGAAGCGCTGGTTGGTCTGGCTGTTGCAGTCCCAGATCTGGGCCAGGGCGCCGTTGGTCGGCGTGCTGCCGGGGATGTCCAGGCAGCGGCCGGAGCTCTGGCTCACCAAGGAGAACGACGTGGGCGCGGGGCCCCCGCCGCCGCTGACGACGTACACCGCCGTGCCGTGCGCCGGGACGCTGGCCGAGATGGCGCCGGAGGTGGTGGTCGTGCCGTTGGTCCAGGCGTCGCGCAGCGTGAACGAGCTGCCCGACAGACCGATCGCGCTCGCCGTGGTCGAGACGGTGGTCGTGCCGCCGCCCTGGTTGAACAGGGCGACCGCGACGTTGCCGTTGGCCAGCCGCTTGGCCAGGACGCGGCGGGTTCCGTCGTTGGAGATCTGCCGGGCTTGCAGGCCGAGGCTGTCCTGGTTGATCGCGATGAGGTTCGCGTTCTTCAGGATCGTGGACGTGGCGGCGTTCATGTTGCGCAGGTCGTTGCCTGCGATCAGAGGTGAGGCCATGATCGCCCACAGGGCGAAGTGGCTGCGCATCTCGGTGTCGGTCATGCCGCCGCGGCCGACCTCCATCATGTCGGGGTCGTTGAACGCCCCCGGCCTGGCGTAGGAGGCGAGCGGCACGGTGACGTTGACGATGTTCTGGATGCCCATCGGGTAGCCGTTGGTCTGCCCGGTGTCCCACTTGTTGGTGATGTCCTCGGTGGTGCGCCACATGTTCGCCACGTCGCCCCAGTCGCGACGCGGCCCGGTCTTGTCGTGGATGCTGTTGGAGTTGATGCTGTAGACGATCGGACGCCCGGTGGCGGCCAGCGCGTCGCGCATCTTGGCGAACGTGCGCACCTGGTCGTCGATCGTCCCGCTGGGCGAGCACCAGTCGTACTTGAGGAAGTCCACACCCCAGGCGGCGAACTGCCGGGCGTCCTGCGCCTCGTGGTTCAGGCTGCCGGTGGCGCCGGGGTAGGAGTCGAAGTACTGCGCGCACGTCTCGGCCAGCGGCGCCTGGTAGATGCCGAACTTCAACCCGCGGGCGTGGATGTAGTCGCCGAGCGCCTTCATGCCGCTGGGGAACCGGCTCGGGTCGCCCTGGAGGTTGCCCGACGAGTCGCGGTTGGGGTTCATCCAGCAGTCGTCGACGACCACGTACTGGTAGCCGAGCTCACGCATCCCGGAGCCGGCCATCGCGTCGGCCATCTGCCGGATCAACGTCTCGTTGATGTTGCAGCCGAACGTGTTCCACGAGTTCCACCCCATCGGCGGGGTGCGCGCCACTCCGTTCTCCAACGCCTGCGCGGACGACGCGTGCAGTACCGCCGTCACCGCGGACAGCAGCAGCATGCCTGCTGCCAACAGCGTTGCCGCCCTGCGGGGACGGGGAAGTCGAGTTGCTGTCACCTGATTTCACTCCTCGGTGCGTACGACATTCCGGCTGCCATCCGTGCTGCCGCACGGCCGGGCGAAGCGTTGCCCATTGCTCCGGAATTCCGGGTCGAACAGGTCCGCCGGCGGGCTGTGACGGGGCGGCTTCCGTCAGGGGCGCAGGCTTTGACGGAGCCAGTGTCGCACCCGTTGTTCACGCTCACAAGAGCCTCCCGGTGAAAAGGAGTTTTCGTTGGCTGGCGCGAGGTCTCTATTCGAGACGGTACGCTCGCTTGCGGCCGTAAACCGCACCTACCTGCGGTTATGTGATTTTGAGGTCAGGTGCTTCGACGATGATTCGACGACATTAGGCATAGGTGAGCGCTAACAATTTAGCTGAGGTGGTGCGTTGACTCTCTGCCCCCTCCATGGCTACATTGGCTCGCGAGTCACGGCCCCGCGATCCAGTACGGCACTCGCGGCGACCTCCCGTCGATGACGACGTTGGGAACTGCCATGCGAACACTTCTCCCGGCGCGAATCCGCGCCGCACCCGTGCCGTGCACGCTCGGCCCTGTCCACGCGATCGTCGCGTAGCCGATTCCCGAAACCGCGCGTACGACGACACGACCTCCTCCATCACCCCTCGCACCCCCGGCCATCGCACGGTGGCCGGAACGCCGCCGCGCCCGCCGCCCTCCACCCGTCGACGCGGCAAGCGGCGACATGCCCTGAGGGGCGGTGATGACGGCGGTGGTCCACTCAGGAGCCACACATGAGACGAATGCTCACCACCCTGTTGACGATGGCGTCGCTGCTGTCGCTCGTCCTGGGCGCCGCGCTGATGTCGGCAGGGCCCGCGGCGGCCGCCACGCTGACCCGCGTCACCGACTTCGGCGCCAACCCCACCAACCTCGGCATGTACGTCTACGTGCCCGACAACGTCGCACCTCGTCCCGCCTTGCTGGTCCTCGTGCACTACTGCGGTGGATCGGCCGACGCGATCTTCAACGGCAACGGGCGCGACTTCGCCACCGCCGCCGACCGGTACGGCTATGTCGTCGTGGTGCCCGAGGCCACCCGCGAGGGGCACTGCTTCGACGTGTCCACCCGCGCCGGGCTGATCCGCAACGGCGGCAGCGACTCCACGGGCATCATGTCCATGGTCGGCTGGACCCGCCAGCGCTACGACGTCGACCCGGCCCGCATCGTCGTCAGCGGGTTCTCGTCCGGGGCCATGATGACCAACGTGCTGGCCGCCCAGTACCCGGACGTCTTCGCCGCGGCCTCCGCCTTCTCCGGGGTGCCCGCCGGGTGCTTCGCCACCACCAACGGCTCGCTGTGGAACAGCCAGTGCTCCAGCGGGAACATCGTCAAGACCCCGCAGGAGTGGGGCAACCTGGCCCGGTCCATGTACCCCGGCTACACCGGCTCCTACCCGAGGATGCAGCTGTGGCACGGTGACCAGGACACCACGCTGGCCTACCGCAACTTCGGTGAAGAGATCAAGCAGTGGACCAACCTCCGAGGGCTGAGCCAGACACCCTCCTTCACCGATCGCCCGCAGTCGAGCTGGACGCGGACCCGCTACGGCGACACCGGTACCAGGGCCACGGTGGAGGGCATCAGCATCACGGGCACCGGGCACACCCTGCCGCAGGCGGGGATGCTCGCCTACGCCATCGCCTTCCTCGGGCTGGACGGCGGCGGTGGCGGCGGCGCCACCGGTCCGCTGCGCTCGGTGGGCGCCGGGAAGTGCCTTGACGTGCCGAACCAGTCCACCACTGCCGGCACCCGGCTCCAGATGTGGGACTGCTGGAACGGACCCAACCAGCAGTGGACGTCCACCACGACGCAGGAGCTGGCCGTCTACAGCACCGACTCTCGGCGCTGCCTCGACGCCGAGAACGCCGGCACGACCGCCGGCACCCTGGTGATCATCTGGACGTGCCACGGCGGCACCAACCAGAAGTGGCGGCTCAACACCGACGGCTCCATCACCGGCGTGCAATCGGGACTGTGCCTGGAAGTCACCGGCGGTTCGACCGCCAACGGCGCGTCCGCGCGGCTGTGGACCTGCAACGGTCAGAACAACCAGAAGTGGAACCGCGTGTGATGCGGTGACGAGCCGAGGTCGACTCCACGGCCTGCGCAACACCACCGGTACCGCGCCGACGGGCTTGCGATGCCCGTCAGCGCGGCACCGGGCACCCCTACTGAAGGAGGCAACCGTGCAACGTCGAAGGCGCCTGCTCGCCTGGGCCGTGGGTGTCATATCGGCCCTGGCGCTGCTCCCGGCCACGGCCAGGGCCGACAACCCCATCGTCCAGCACGTCTACACCGCCGATCCGGCGCCCATGGTCCACAACGGACGCGTGTACGTCTACACCGGACGTGACGAGGACGGCTCGACCACGTTCAACATGCGTGAGTGGCGGGTGTTCTCCTCCGCCGACATGGTGAACTGGACCGACCACGGCGTGCCGATGAACCTCGGCACCTTCGCGTGGGCCGACGCCAACGCCTGGGCAGGGCACACGATCGAGCGCAACGGCAAGTTCTACTGGTACGTCCCGGTCCGTCGCCGAGGCGGCGGCATGGCCATCGGCGTCGGCGTGGCCGACAGCCCCACCGGCCCGTTCCGCGACGCCATCGGCCGCCCGCTGGTGGAGAACGGCGAGATCGACCCGGCGGCGTTCATCGACGACAACGGCGAGGCGTACCTCTACTGGGGCAACCCGAACCTGTGGTACGTGCGGCTCAACGCCGACATGATCTCCTTCTCCGGCAGTCCCACCCGCATCCCGCTCACCGCGGCAGGATTCGGCGCCCGCACCGGCAACCCGAGCAGGCCCACGCTGTACGAGGAAGCACCCTGGGTCTACAAGCGCAACGGCCTGTACTACAACGTCTTCGCGGCGCAGTGCTGCTCGGAGTTCATCGCCTACTCCACCGCTCCCGGTCCCACCGGACCCTGGACCTACCGCGGCACCGTCATGCCCACCCAGGGCTCCAGCTTCACCAACCACGCCGGCATCGTCGACTTCAAGGGTGGCTCCTACTTCTTCTACCACAACGGCGCCTTGCCGGGCGGGGGTGGTTACACCCGCTCGGTGGCGATCGAGAAGTTCGCCTACAACAGTGACGGCACCATCCCCAGGTTGACCATGACCACCGCCGGGCCCCCGCCGGCGGACACGCTCAACCCCTACGTCCGACAGGAAGCCGAGACCATCGCCTGGGGCTCGGGCATCGAAACCGAACCGGCCTCCGAAGGCGGTATGAACATCGGCTCCCTCCAGAACGGCGACTACACCAAGGTCCGCAACGTGGCCTTCGGCACGGGTGCCTCGTCGTTCACCGCCCGGGTCGCCTCCGCCGGCTCCGGCGGCACGATCGAGGTGCGCCTGGGCAGCGCCACCGGCACCATCGTGGGCCGCTGCGCCGTGCCCAACACCGGTGGCTGGCAGACGTGGCAGTCGGTGACGTGCCCCGTCAGCGGCGCCTCCGGCAACCAGGACCTGTTCCTGCGCTACACCGGCGGCAGCGGCTACCTGTTCAACGTGAACTGGTGGCAGTTCTCCACGGGTGGCTCGTCCGGCGACGTCACGTCACAGCTGCGCGGTGTGGGGTCCAACCGTTGCGTGGATGTCGACAACGCCTCCACCGCCCTGGGCACGACCGTGCTGCTGTGGGACTGCGGCACCGGCGCCAACCAGCAGTGGACGACCACCCCGAGCGGCGAGGTCCGGGTCTTCGTGGACCGCTGCCTGGACGCCTACGAGCAGGGCACGACCAACGGCACCAGGGCGGTCATCTGGTCGTGCAACGGTCAGGACAACCAGAAGTGGACGTTGGGTTCGGACGGGTCGATCCGCAACGTGCGTGCCGGGCTGTGCCTGGACGCCGACGGAGCGGCCACCGCCAACGGCACGCGGTTGATCCTGTGGACCTGCAACGGTCAGAACAACCAGAAGTGGAACCGCGTCTGACGGTGCCGGCTGACGGTGCTGGAGTGCCGCGCGCCCGTCCTGACCGACGGCGCGCGGCACTCGCGGTCAGGCGCTGCCGCCGCGCAGGAGTTCGGTGGGCAGCAGGAGGCCGGGGTCGTCGTCGCGGCCGCGTTCGACCTGGCGCAGGCAGCGGGTGACCAGTTCGCGGGAGATGCGCTCGACGGGGATGCGGGCGCCGGTCAGGGTGGGTTCGGTCGCCAACGCGACGGCACCGCCGTCGAAGCCGGTGATCGCCACGTCCGTGCCGACCTTGAGGCCGAGGGAGTGCGCGACGCCGATTCCGACGACATCGCCTCGCTACGCAAGAACGGCGGCCTACCCCACCACGTCCGCACACGCATCACCGTGCTACCCCGGCAGCGCGTCCTGGAGATCCTGGTCGAGGGCCTGTCGGTCGAGAACGACCCGAACCGCACCACCAGCCGCGAGGTGATGAACACCCTCTTCGAGCTGGCCGGCGACCACAACATCATCACCCTCGACGCCGCCTCACCGCCACTGTTCACCCAGCGGATCGTGCTGGTCGACCACCACGGGCACCCGTTCGCCGCGAAGGTCGGCGCGGGCATGGGCGAACCCGAACCGTTCATGCCGCTGTATGTTCTGCGCGGAGACGAGCACGGTCTCTAGGTTGACGAGCACGGAGGCCCTTGCGAGAACCTTGGGTTCTAGCGGTGGTTGCAACACCTGACTTGTTCAGGGGTTGCGGTGTTCGAGATCCGCGAGGACCGGTCGCCTCAGGGGCCGACGAAGTTGTCAGCCGAGCGCCACGCTTATCTTGATCTTGTGGCGCGAGGAGTGGGAACCGCCGAGGCGTGCCGGATCGTCGGGATCAACCGGCGGACCGGTCACCGGTGGCGGAACGGGCGAGTGAGCCAGGCCAAGGCCGGGCAGGAGCCGGATCGACGGCCTCCCGCCCGGCCTGTCCCGTCCTCGGACCGGTTCCTCTCGGTCGAGGAGCGGATCACGATCGCCGATCTGCGGCGCGAGGGCCGCTCACTGCGGTCCGTCGCCGCCGAGCTGGGACGCGACGTGTCCACGATCAGCCGGGAGGTGCGCCGCAACGCCCATCCCACCTCGGGCGACTACCGGCCGCATGCCGCCCAGGCCCGCGCCGACGCCCGTCGCCCGAGGCCCAAACCCGGCAGGATCGCGGCGAACCCGGAGCTGCGGGCGCTGGTGCAGGACATGCTCGAGGAGAAGTTCAGTCCCGAGCAGATCAGCCGCCGCCTGCGCCGCGCCCACCCCGACCGGCCGGAGCTGCACGTGACCACCGAGACCATCTACCAAGCGCTTTATGTCCAGGGCCGCGGCGAACTGCGCCGCGAGCTCACCCGGGCGTTGCGCACCGGACGCACCGTGCGCAAACCCCGCCGCACCGGCGGGCAGCGCCAACCCCGCTTCGCGCACCCGATGGTCATGATCAGCGACCGGCCGGCCGAGGCCGACGACCGCGCCGTGCCCGGCCACTGGGAAGGCGACCTGATCATCGGCGGCGGCGGCACTTCGGCCATCGGCACCCTCGTGGAGCGCGCCACCCGCTACGTGATGCTGGTCCACCTGCCCGAACGCCACGACGCCGAAACCGTCCGCGACGGCCTGGTCTCGACCATGACCACCCTGCCCGCACACCTGCGCAGGTCCCTGACCTGGGACCAGGGCTCCGAGATGGGCCGCCACCACGAGTTCAGCCTCGTCACCGACATGCCGGTCTACTTCTGCGACCCGCACTCGCCCTGGCAACGCGGCTCCAACGAGAACACCAACGGCCTGCTCCGCCAGTACTTCCCCAAAGGCACCGACCTGTCCGCCCACACCCCAGAGGACCTGGCCGCCGTCGCCGCCCAACTCAACCGCCGCCCACGCAAAACGCTCGGCTGGGACACCCCAGCCGAGCGCTTGGCTAAACTCCTGGCCGAAGCCAGTTGATCATCTGTGTTGCAACGACCCCTGGAATCCGCCCACCGGGGCCTCCGCGCAGGAGGGAAGACGCCGGGTACAGGCCCGTGACGTGACGAGCGGAGCGGAGCAATCCAACGCCGCCCGATCCCGATGAGTCTCTCCCGACCCGGCAGTCTGTACTGCCATGGGAAAGCTGACCTATGGCATGAACGTCTCGGTGGACGGCTACACCACCGATGCGAACGGCGACCTCGGCTGGGGCGTGCCGGACGACGAGTTGCACCAGTACTGGAACGACCGGACCCGGGACATCGCGCTGTCGCTGTACGGGCGCAAGCTGTACGAGCTGATGTCGGCCCAGTGGCCGACCGCCGGCCAGGCGCCCGGCGTGCCCCCGGTGGAGGCCGAGTACGCCCGGCTGTGGCTCGCGATGCCGAAGGTGGTGTTCTCGCAGACCCTGGAGTCGGTCGACTGGAACTCCAGGTTGGAGCGGGGTGACGTCGTCGAGGTCACGAAGAGGCTCAAGGCCGAGACCGACGGCCTGATGGAAGTGGGTGGCGCCACGCTCGCCGCGCCCCTGGTCCGGGCCGGCCTCGTGGACGAGTTCCAGGTGCTGGTCACACCGGTCGCGATCGGCGGCGGCACCCCGTTCTTCCCGTCACTGGACAAGTGGCTGAAGCTGGAGCTGGTGGAGAACCGAACCTTCTCGTCGGGCGCGGTCCTCCTGCACTACGAGCCCGTGCGCAGCTAGGAGACGCCGACGACCGGGAGCCCGTCCCGGCGGTCTCCCCGCCTCCTCGGCGATGCGCATGGCGCTGGAACCGGAGGCGCTCGACGAGCGCGAGCGGCTGCGCGAGGCCCACGAGCAGGGTGACCGGCCGCCCCGCGCGGCTGCTTCGCACCGTGGGGCAGAGATAGGAGACCAGGGCCGGTTTGGCACTCTTTCCGCGGTATCCGATCAAAGATCGGACAACTGTCATCTGCACGCGGAAACTGTCATTCTTGCGCGGAAACTACACCTCCTGTGCTTTCCGCGTGAACATGAGCAGATTCGACCGCACGACGTGGTGTTTCCGGGCAAAATGATCGCTCGGCAGTCCACCGCTGCGATGGTGAAGTCCGGACGGGTTGCGAGATCAACGAAGGAGAGCACTCCCGGAGGCTACGAGGAGGAAGTGACAGTGACTTAACGGTAGTTTGTTAAGTCAGGAGATAGGGATTCAGTGTATGTCCATTAGCGACGGTGTCGAGCAATGTCTGCAACTCCACGGGCGGGGGCCTGGTTGACCACGCTCGCCAGTAGCGCTGAAGCAATCTCCAGGGGGCCAGCCAGCCACGGACTCGCCGTAGAGCTCGTGGCCAGGACGGGCGCGGGATCGTTCTGTCCGCTGCGGACTCCGCCGTGGATCCCCCTCTCTCGCCGGTCCGGTCGTGTGGCCGGGACCGGCCGCTGCCTCACAGGGTCTGGTGCCGTCGGTGCCGGATCGGCGAACCAGGCGTTCCAGCAGAAGGAGAACGCGGCGTTGACCAGGCATTGGTGCCGGCGGATCGCGGTGTCGGAACGGACCCTGGAAGTCGGCCCATCCGAGTTCGTCCTTGACCTGCTTGTAGCTCTGCTCGATCCAGTGCCGGATGCCGTAGAGCCGGACGATCTCGGCCAGATCCGCGGGTGGGTGGGGGCCGTCGTGCTCACGAGGGCCGCCGGGGCGGGACAGGTTCGTGGTCAGGTACCAGGTGGACTTGTCCGGCAACATGCCCGGGTCAGTGGTGGCCACGACCAGCCGTATCGCGCCGTCCGGTCCCCACTGGCCCAGCCGGGCGTCGGCGGCCCACCAGGTCCGGGTGTGCCCGTCGCGGAACACGCGGGTGACCTCGACCCAGTCGCCTGGATCCTCGGGGCCGGTCCCGGCCAGCGCGAGGGCGGCGTCCACCGGAGTATGCGCTTCGTCCTGACGGGCCCAGGTTCCCCGCTTCGGCCTGAGTGCCATCACGAAAGGCAGCCCCGCGCGCGACAGGTCACCGCGGAAGGCGTCCTGGTCGCCGTAGGCGGCATCGGCCACCACCGCGCGGAAGGCGACGCCGGCCGCGTGCGCGTCACGGGCCAGACCGGCGCCGATCTGTAGCTTGGTACGGAAATCCGGGTCGTTCTTGTCTTCGGGGAAGCAGGAGGCCGGGGTGTAGGGCACCGAGTGCAGCGGGTAGTACAGGTTCTCGTCAGCCCACAATGTGGTCACGGTGACGATCCCGCGGTCGATCTTGCCGTATCGGCCCAGGTACTGACTGCCCACATGCGCGGTCGCATTGCCGTCCTTGCGGTCACCGGAATCGTCGACGACCAGCACACCGTTCCCGTGGGGCGCGGTGGCGGGATCGGCCAGCAGCAGCTCCAGACGCCGGGCATCGACCGCCTCGACGTCCCAGGCGGACTCACTGAGGAAGAACTGCAACCGTTGCACCGCCGGATGCTGCGCACCGGTCACCGGCTGGCCCCGGCCAGACAGGTCAGGGTCTTGTTCCGCTCCCGGGGCGACAACAAGCCCGTCAGGTACTCCCGAAACCCCCGCCGCTGCGCCAACGAGCGGAACAGGTCATCGAACCCGGCCGCGTACTCCTCCAACGGCCCCGGCGCAGGCGGACACGGCCGACGTGGCGTCATGGCACTCACCTCACGCCACGATTGCCCATTTTCCGAGGTCAACAAACTACCGTTAAAGATCTTTCGGTATTTGAGTGAGGGCTGTCATAAGCGGAGGCCGGTGTGGTCGAGGAAGCTGAAGCACAGCTGGTAGCTGCTGCCGACTCGTTCCAGGCCGGCCTGTGCGGCGATGTGGGCCTCGTCGAGAGTTCGTTCGCGCAGGATCGTCCAGGTCTGGGTGGTCGAGTACCGCACTCCGGTGACCCGCTCGATCACCTCCGCGACCCGGGCCAGGGTCCACAGGTCGGTCGGGAACCCGTGGGCCTTCGGGCCTTCGGCCAGCTTCGTCTCCACTGCGGCGAGTTGGTCGTCGGACAGCCGGGGCAACCGCCCGGCGCGACCGGCGCCCGCCAGCGCCTCCCGGCCGCCGGCCAGCCAGTCCCGGTGCCACCGCGACGCGGTCTGCGCCGAGACCTCCAACTCCACCATCACGTCGACCTGCCGCCAGCCGCGGTCGAACATCTCGGCACCACCGCCACCCACGCCGACCGCGGCCCGCAAGAACCCCCGAACGGAGGACATGGTTCGCTTTAGCCAACGCGACCCCATTTCACCCCGCGCGACGCGATCCTCCCAAAATCCTCCCGCTAGGCGTGTTACCTGCCAGTACGGTCCACAGAGGACAGCTATCTCGAGATCGACACGAGCGCGCGAAAAAGCCCGCTGACCTGGTAAAACTTCCAGATCGAGCGGGCTTCTTCAGACCGTCGGGACGACAGGATTTGAACCTGCGACCCCTTGACCCCCAGGGTGGGCCAGATCATGACGTGACCTGCGGAAACATCGAATCAGCAGGTCATCACGGCGCAGTTGGATGCACTTGAGCCCAGCTCGATCCTGTTGCCGCGCCTTGACTTCTCCCAATTTCCTCCCATCTTCCTCCCACGATGGGCCTGTGTCGACCGCTGCGGGCGTCGAACGCCTGTGCGCACTTCAGCGCAGTTCGCTCCGAGCCAGCAGCCGTCACTCTCGACAGCGGCGGACTGCCACCAGCAGTTCGAGGAAGTGCACTGCCCCTGTCTCACCGACGCGACGGATGAGCCAGGACTCGATCGATTCACCCGGCCGACTCCCGGTTGGCCGGTACGGACCAGGAGTCCAGAGCCGCAACGCGTTCACCGGAGCGCTACGCAGCCGGTCGGGCAGCGGCATGGCGTCGAGGAGCGGACCGGCATCACCCAGGTAGGCGAGACCGATCGCCCGACCGTGCACAGCGCCCTCCTGCCGCAGATCGCACAGCACCCGGTGGACTTGGTCGACCTCGGGGTCACCCGGGTCGCAGTCGTATCGGAGGCGTGCCAGGTATCCCAAGGCGGCGAACGTTTCCTCGGCGATGTGCTGGCGGCGGACACCGTCACGAGCGGACGACCGCCACACCGCGGTCTCGTCGAGGATCAATTCCGCCACCAGGCGACGCACGACAGGCAGAGCTTCGGTCAAGCCCGCGGTGGCTGCGGCGGCGATCCAGCGGACGACCTCGGCCGGTGCGGCCTCTGCGACCGGCATCGCCGCCAGCAGGTTCCGGCGCGCTCGCGCACTGTAGTCATGGTCGGGACGAGGTGCGGCATCCAGGGTGAACCGGGCGGTCGACAGGGCCTCCACCGCGCTGGTGACGTCTTCCTCGACGCACAACATCGCGTCCCACTGGGCGGGTGTTCCACGCCAAGTGGCGAGCGCGGTCACCCATGGCCGGCAATGCCTCTCCGGCAGGTCACGCAGCACCAACGTGCGCGCCACCCTCCAGGCGGCTCGAACACCTCGTTCCGAATCGGCCGCACTGATTCCGGCTACCAGCGCCGCCAGGCATTCCACCTTGCCCGCGTCGGCCTCGGCAGCCACCCCGTAGAGCAGTTTCTCGGCGGCGTCGAGGTCGTACCTCGACGCACCGGCCGCGATCAGCAGCCGATGACGAGGTGCTGCCGGGCCGACGTAGGAGAAGAGCGCCGATGCGACTTCGGGTGCCTCGCCGAGCAGGCGATGGGCAGCGGCGAACGCGACTTCGGGTTCCGCGGTGTTCACCTGGTCAAGCCACTCGGTGGGAAGGCGGGAGCCGTTGAGGAGCGTCCGAACCGGATCGTCACCGTCTGCCGAGCGCATCCTGTCGATCATGCGGCCCACCTCGACGCCAATGTCGAAGGCGAAGCGCATCGACAGCAAGGCGCGCACCTCTCCCGCCTCCGCGAGCGTCGACAGCAACGCAGTTCGTTCGTCGGCCAACGTACTGGCAACGTCCGGGTTCACCGGCCCGTCGAGGGCGGCAGCCACCGTTCTCAGGCGGTCCGCGCACGCGCTGAGGTACACGGCCGTGCGCTCGGGGCCGAGGTGGCGTCCGAGGTCCGCGATCGTCGACACCGCTTGGCGCACGACCGACCACTTCTGCCCGGGCACGATCTGAGCCGCAACGTCCTGGGCCAAGACGGGGAGGTAGGCTTGGGCCACCGCACGCAGTGTCGCGACCGTCAAGGCGGTACCGGTGACCTCCTCGATCAGTCGACTGACGAGGTCGTTCAACTGCCGGTAGTCTCGGCCCACCTCCAGCACGGCGTCGAGCGCGGCCGCGCGGGTACCTTCGGCCACCCCGTCGTCGCCGGCCACGTCCACCAGTCGTCCGACCTCGCCGAGGGCAGCCAGCACGCGGACACCGACAGCCGCTCGGCCGGAATCGTCCGACCTCACCCAGGTCGACGCGTCGGTCACGACGCGTTCGACGATGCCGCGGTGCATCGACTTCGCACCGGACAGAACACCGGCGGCCTGCACCGGATGCTCGGGCAGGAGTGCGGACGCCAACAACACCACGGTGTTGTCCGTTGTGGCCTCAAGCGCGGGCAAGACACCCAATGGCCCGTCCCAACGGCTCCAGTGCTTGGCGGGTGAGGACCGGCCGTCCGCGAGCTGGCGAACCAAGGCTGACGCGGCGTGCAGTACGCGGGCCACCGGGTCCACGAACGCGACGAGGCTCCGCTCGCAACGCAAGACTCCGGCCTCTCGCAGACGCTCCAGCTCCCCGGTTGGGACCGGCACCACCTCCACCGGTAGTTCCGCGACCCCGTTGTCCGTCAACAGTTCAGCGATTTTCTCGGCATTCACCCGGTCCAGAGCGGACAGACCTCGATAGTACGTCCGCGCGAAGACCACACCGGGATGGACAGGCAGCTTCCAGGTCGCGTCCACGTGGCGCAGCAACAGGTCCAGGACCGCAGGCTCCTTGAGATCGACGTGTTCCCAGGAGATGTTCGACAGCACGGCCAACTCCAGCACGGCATCGCGTTCCGACTCGGCGTGCAGGTCGAGCCTACTGAGCACCATTTTCCGTACCGTCTCCACGTCTAAGGGCACCAATCGGTACGCCCTGAAGCCCGACGGGGGTTGGCAGGGACTCGAAGAGCAGAGAAGGATCGCCATCGCGGGGAACTCCTGCTCCACCTCCCCGAGCCACCGGTCCAGCACGGCGCGGGCCTCGGGCTCGTCCTGGCCCCAGTCGGTGATCACCAGGTGGAAGGTCCCGAGAGTCGCCGCCTGTCCGGCGATCGCGACCCAAGGTGCACCCGCTGACGCCTCCAGCGGCCCGGTGACGCTCGGCGATGCGCCGAGCGATCGGACGAGGTCCCCGGCGGCGACCATCAGCGGCAGCCGGTGCCCTGAGCCGGCGAGCGCATCGGCGGCGAGCCGTCGAACGACCTGATCCGCGACCCTGGCGGCCTCTCCCGGTTGCGCACCGGTGAGGAACACCCGCTGCTCATCGACCAGGGTGGACACCGCAGGCAGTGGACGGGAGCCGCGTGCACCCGGTTGATCCGTCACGACCCGCCGCTCGACCCGGCAGCCCGAATCCCCAGAAATCAACCGCCGCAGCCACTCGGTGCGCGAGACCCTGCCTGCCAGCACCTGCCTGCCCAGTTCACGCGCGTCGCATGGGGACACTCCGGCACCGAACAGCTGTGCGGCGAGGTGCACGGTCTGGTCAGAGCCGAAGTGCGGCTGCTCTTTCATCGCCGAGCGCGCAACAGCGATGTCGGCATCCGGCCAATTCTCGAACGGTGACACGTCGTCGTTCAGCCACTCACCGGCCACACCGGCGATCGCCGCCGACACCCGGAGCTTGTCAGGGGTCTGAACCGGACCCGTCCACCTCAGCGACCGATGCGCGGCTATCAGGAGAACGTCCAGGTAGTCACGCCACCACCGCACGCGTTCCTGCTCACGGTGGCGATCGAACAGCTTGCGCCGCACCGCGAACAGCACGCGGAAGGCGGCGGACTCCGCACGCGTGCCGTCCAGAAGCGGCAGGGCGCACCGCTCGGCTTCGTCCCCGCCGCATTCCGACATCAACGCCGATGCCAGGGCCGCCGCCCGCTGGAGCCTGAGGACCGCCTCGAAGCCCAGCCCGGCCAAGACGTTCCGCACCAGGTTGACCTCCAGCCACGCGAAGTCCGTTTCGAGCAGGCCGGGACTGGTGCGGTCGTAGTCGATCACGGACACTCCATCACCCGCGAGCAACACGTTGTCCGCATTCAGGTCGCCGTGCACGACCTTCCTCGGCCGCGTATCCCGTTGTGCGGTGAGAGCGGGCAGCAGTGCCGCAAACGGACTCGCCATCGACAGCCCGTCCACCGACCAGTGGTCGTCGGACTCGGTCAATGCCGGTCCGAACGCTTCACGGAGCAGCTCCAGGCGGTCGACGCCACGCACACTCACGACCTTGCCGCGAACGTTCACCTCCTCTCCCACAGCGAACCCGAAGCGCAGCGTCGAGCGGATCAAGACCGTGAAGTCGTCGCCCCGCAGCACCAGTTCGGGCTCGACCTCCTTGACCTTCAGTCGTAGCAACACGACCAGTCGGCCTTGCCCGAGCAGCTCTTCCTTGTGGTTGTTGGCGAACTCTATGACGTCAAGACCTGTGACAAAGGCGTCGCGTGCCACACCCGTGCCGTGGTAAGACAGATCCGGTCCTTGGACCCTGTCGACCTCCAGCGTGAGGCTCGGACCGAGATCCACGTTCAACGCCCGCAGCGTGACGCCGCTGTCGCCTGTCGGCACGTCGTGCAAGAGCCGGAGCCCGTCGAACAGTCGCCCGATCAGGCGAACCACCGGCTCTACGTCCTGGTCCCCGAAAACCGCTCTTCGGACGCCCTCTCCCAGCGACGTGCACTGCTGCCCTCCTCCACCGAGGTGGTCGGCGACGTGCCGGTAGACCAGCGCGGCCAACGGACGGACCTCGTGGTGTGAAGGGGAAGCGACGAGCGATGAGTACGCGACTATCGGGCTGTACTGGGCGTTGCCGGTCGGGAGGACGTGCTCGTTGAAAGCGTTCCACTCCTGGGCGAGCTTCTCCGCATGATCGACTTTCACGACGTGGCGCAGCCATCGGCCGAGGCTCCGCACACGGGCTTCGAGAACCACGGCGCCGCTGCGCCCTCCGTTCAGCACACCGCAGACGTCGATCTGCTGAACCGACATCGGCCACCCGCCGGGGGCGGGCCAGTCGCCGATGTCCGCGAGCGCGGTTCGAACGGCACCCCTGGTCTCCGTGTCGATGCCCTCGGCGCTGAAGGTAATGTCTGGCTTCAACCCGTTCCCTTGCTGACGGCAGCGGCCCAGCCGCGTGAGGCAGTGGTGTTCACGTATGACCGACGAGCGCGAGTCCATTGAGCAGGCGCACCTCTGCGCCAACTTCAGCCGACTCCTGGTGGCGGCTTCCCAACTCGGGGAAAGCGACCGCCTGTACGAGCTCAGGGACACCCCCGGGACGACCATGGCCGAATGGCGGCGATTCCAGGCCGACCTCCACGCGCGTGACGCCTCGGTGAAGGCGTTCGACGGCCGCGACGGCTGGCGTGCGACCGACGTTGCCTGGTACCGGTTCGGGGAGACGTTCGCGTGTCCGCAAGCCCGGTGCTCCCGGTTGGAGCGCCGGACCGATCTCGGCTACGTCCCTCAGTGCGGAGTCCTGAACATGCCGATGGTGCGGGCCGACTGACCGCGCGGTGGGGGGCTCACCAGGAAAGGTCACCGAGATCCCCCAGCTCGAACGGGTCGTCGTGGCCCACAGTCGCCGCCACTTCCCGCACCGCGCGGACCAGATCCGGGTCCTCCAGGCAACGGAGCAACCGCTGGTCCGCGGCCAGGCGGATCGACTCGACGGTCGTCAGCCCTTCCTCGACCAGTGCCCGGCAGTGCGGACGAGTCAGCCGACTGCCCAATCTGGCGACGAGGGGAGCGGGCCCGGCGCGGACCCCGAACTCGAGCCGGGTACCCAGGAGCGCCAGGTTCCCGCCGAACTCCGCCTCCGGCCAGCAGCTCTGCGCGATCTTCAGCACCGTGTCGATGACGTCCGCGGTGCGCGACGTGACCTGGCGAAACGGTCCAGGGTCCGCCTCTGAGGTCTTGGAGTTCAGGATGTGGCGCTCGATCTCGATCCGTTCTACGCCGGAGATCCACGCCAGACATGCGTCGGCCCGCCGCAACCGGTGCACCGCCTCCTCCCGGAGCACGCCTTGAGCGGCTGCCGTCGTGAACTCGCGCGGTAGCCGGTAGTTGTCCATCCGACTTTTCAGCTCTGGGAGGTTCCGTCGACCGAACAGCGGGATCTCCCCCAGTTCGTCCGTCAGCTGCGCGGCGAGGATCAGGACGGCCTCGTCGACCCGACGCACCGACTGGCCCACACCGCGCAACGTCGAGCCGAGTCGAGACGCCGATCGCAGGCTCAGGCTGCCGGTCGCGACCACTTCGCCCAGTTCGGTGAGCACGAGATGGGGTGGACGGTCCACCACGTACTGGTGTTTGTCGAGGCGTGCGATGACCTCCATCACCACACCCTCGATCGGCAAAGGGTTCCGGGTCGCCACCCGCTTGCAGTGCGCGGCGAACGTGTTGGAGAACATCTCGGTGATCGACTTGATGGTCACAGGTCCCCGCGCGTGCGCTTGGAGGGCGGCGATGGTCCTCAACACCTGGGTGTCGAGTTCGGCGTCTTGGTCGAACAGCGGCGAGTACAACGGCGGGATGGTCGCGGTGACGTACTTGTTCCAGACGTCCTTAGCGGCGTCCTTGCTATCGGTCACCGTGATCACGAGCCCCGGCCGTTCCTTGCCGAGTTCGTCCATGCCGAGACGTCCGGTGCGCCCCGCAATGTTGCGGTAGAGAGCGGGCGAGTACGGCTCGTCGGCCGCCCCGCCCTCGTGGTGCAACTCCGCCACGACGACCGCGGTCGGGCGCACGTTGACCCCGTGCGCGAGCGTCGTTGTGGACACCACCGCGTCCACGTGGCTGTCCTGATCCCGGAACACCCGCGCCACGGATTCCTGCTCGACCGGGGAGAGGTCACCGATGTGCACTCCCACTCCATGAGCAAGGCAATGGCGGAGCGTCCGCCCCGCAATGCTCCGTTCGACCGAGGCAAGCGCATCGAGAGACGACGGACTCGACTGTAGGCGCAATTTTGCGGAAATCTGTCGAGCGCACCGAAGAGCCCGTCCCCTGGTGTTGCGGAACACGAGGACGCGGTATTTCTTTCGAACCAACGCGACGACAAGTCCGACCACTGCGTCATCAATCGACATCGAGCGTCGGAAATGGAACAGGTGTTCGAGTCGCGGGACCCCTTCGGACACCCCGGCAGGAAGGCAGCCACCGGGGAACAGGACCCGATGGACCAGCGGAACCGCCGGTTCCCGCTCACGCACGAGAGCAGCACCGTCGAGCCAGGAACCCAATCCCCCGGATTCGTCCACGGCAGCCGACAGGGCTACGACCCTCGGGGTTCTCCCGGATTCCCGGAACGCGTGCATCGCCAGGGTCAACAGCAGATCCAGCGTCGGACCGCGCTCCCGGTCCGCCACGTGGTGCACCTCGTCCACGACGAGCAACGAGATCCGCGCCAGCAGCCGCCGCCTGGTCGAGGCGAGCCGACCGAGCATCTCGAAGGTCATCACGGCGACGTCGAACCGGCCGGCCAGGATGTCTCCGACCTGGTCCAATGTCTGACCGGTCGCGCGCACGACCCGCATCCAGTCGCCGTAGGCCTCCACCAGCTCGCCGTAGCGCTCGTCCACGAGCGCCCTCGTCGGCGCCAGGTAGACGGTTCGGCCTCCGTTCTGCTTGGTCCGGATCGTGGCCATGTCCGCGATGAGGGATTTGCCGGACCCTGTGGGCGCCAGCACGAGCACGTTGCCGTCGCCCAGAATCCCGCCCTCGTTGACCGCTCGCACCTGCACGTCACTCAGTTCGCGGACGCCCATGCGCTCCCAGGTGTCAACCACCGATGACGGGATCCCTAGTGGCACCAGGCTCCGAGGGTCCCGCGTGGCCGTGTCCTCGCGGTGATCCCGGTGGACGTTCCGGTACCGCTGCCCCTTGAGCAGTACCGGCAGCGCCAGTTCCCCCGCACCTCGGGTCACCGCGCTGGGACGTTGGACCTGCCGGTACAGCGCCGAGGCCGCTTCCTGGACCTCTCGGGTCACCGAGGCCAGCACATCCGCGAGCGGCAACGCCGCGAACCCGCTCCACTCCCCGGCGCCGGTCAGGGCGCGGCACAGCGCGTCCGTCAGCAGTCCGTGACGCAGTCGCCGGCCTTCCAGTGCCTGTTCACCGATGGCCGAAGCGCTGATCAGGTACCGCTCGTCGGCGGGCACACCGCGGTCCAGGCTCAGCTCCGGCGCTCGGGCGTCCGAGTGGCAGCAGTCGAGCACGACAACCACCCGGTGCGCCCGCAGCGACCGGAGGATCTCGGCCAGTTGCGCGAGCGGGAGGGCCGTACCCACGGGGTCGTCGGGGTCGGTGTCGACGAGGTAGAGGTACTGCTCATCGGACGCGTGACCGGAGAAGGTGAAGACCACCAGGTCCGCCTCCGTGCAGCTGTCCACCACCCGGCGGAGTTGGTCGAACACCGCCTCCCTGGTCGCCCGGCCTTTCACTAAAAGTGCGGATTCCTGCTCGTACGTGTCCGAGAACAGCGCCCATAGAACTTCTGCATCACGCTCGGCGTTGCCCAGGTTTTTGATCTTGCCCGAACGGTAGTCGTTGATTCCGACGAACACGCCGCGCAGGGTTCTCCAAGTCGGTTCCAACCGGCCTCCTCGAGTTCCGTGAGCATCCTACTCAATAACAACACTGGGCCAATAGGGTGACACCGGTGAACCGCAGTTGCCTCGGCCTGCTTTCGCCCGACAGTATCTCCCCGATTTCATACGACGGTCGCCGGGACGGAAGTTCCCGGCTCGGGTGCTGAAGGCCCGGTGAGACTGATAACCACCTCGGAATCCGCTGCGACGACCAAGCGCGGCCTGGACTACCTGATCCTCACGCTGCTGGCCTCCGGCTTGGCGGAAATCGCCCGCAGGCGGCACACCTCCGACCGGGCCACCGGCTCCCGACGCCACGTCCCGTACCGCCCGCTGCCGCTGCCGGATGCGTGGCGGGAGGCGTCCGCCCGGCTCTGGTGGCACTACCACGAAGCCGGGAAAGTCCCACCTGCCGACGACTTCGAACTCCTGGAACTGTGCCGCACGGCGTTCGACAAGTGGGACGCGCCCCTGGAACTGTCGCCGGTGGACCGCCAATCGAGTCTTCTGGACGGGGACGAGATGACGGACCTGGCGACCGAGGCCGCGCGGGCAGGCACGAGGGACCCAGGCGCCCGGTTCGCCGAGGAGCAGGCGTACGACGCGCTGGTGACGACCGCCGAACTGAACGGCACCTCGGAAGAGGACATCCAGCGCAACTACGTCAGGCTCCGCAGGTGCCTGATTGAGCACCCCGTCGTGACGGACAACGAGGTTCGCAAGCTCATGAAGGTTTTCCCCGCAAGCGCGACCCAGGCCCAGCCCGTCGTGCTGCAGCTGATCGACTCGGCGTACGAACGACACGTCACGGGCGGTGCCCCCGTGACGATCCGCATCTGCGGCGACTGCGGGAACCTGGTCTCCTACAGCTCGGACCGGTGCGGCACCCCTGGATGCGTGGGGCAGCCTTACGCGGACACCCTACGACCGCTGGACGCGTACTACGTGCAGAACCGCGGTGTGCGCAAGTACATCCATGATGCCGGGCGGCTCGACGTACGGCTGCACGACAGCCTCCAACGGGATCTCCTCGATGAACCGGTTCTGCTGGAACTCTGGCCGGGGCGCGACACCCTGGACCTCCTGGTGTCGTTCCTCGACCCCGACAACCCGGACCCGGCGCACCCTGTGGAGGTATGGGGGGCAGACGGGAAGGATCACGCGGCGCCCGGCTTGCTCGGTGCCCGGTTCACCTGGAACTCGCGGATCCCGTGCGACCGGAAGTTTCTGGTGCTGCCCGAGCACAGGCTCGACCAGCCGAACTACCTGGTAGACCTCGTGACCACGCTCGAAGGCAGGGTCCCCGACGTCCGGGTGATGGGCGAGAAGGACTTCGCCAAGCGGGTCGTGAGGCATTGGAGGGAGATCAGGAGCCGATGAGGGACACGTCCGGCTGGTACAAGGAGTTGATCGAACCCCTGCGGCAGCTGCTGGCGAAGGTCAGGGCCGAGTCGCCACAGCTGAACGACGACATGCCCATCAAGGACTTCTTCTCCGTCGAACTCGGTCTGCGCTTCCTCTCCACGCACTTCCCCGGAGAAGGGGTCGGTGCGCTGTGGGCGCTGATGTCCGGGTACCTCCCGTGCCCGGAGCACCTCGTTCCCGTGCTGCGCAGGTTGCGGATGCGCATGGGCGAGGTGGGGCACAGCAACTACTTCCTCATCTGCCTCAACCGGTACGTCGGCGTCGACGAGCGGGTACGCGGCTTCGCGACTGCCGAGGAAGTGGCGCGGGTAACCGATTCCACTTCGTTCCGGCAACTCGACCCGGCCCAACTCGCCGATCGTTGGAAGTACTACGACGACGCGCTCGCCACCCCGGTGCCCTACGTCGCGTCGACCACCCGCGCCCTGGCCGAGTCCGGCGAAACGTACACCTTCACGAGACGGGACCGCCGGGTCGAAACCGTGCGCATCCCGGAGGTGCCCGCAGGCTCGGCTCCCCCCAAGCTGCCCTCGAAACCGACGCGAGAGCGCCACGCCGCGAAGATCTGCCGCGACGAGCTCAAGGCAACAGCCGAGGAGATGGACGACGATCTGCGGAAGGCCGCGGTGAAGCATCACGGCGTGCCGGAACCGTACTTCACCGCCTTCTGGGAAGGTGTGCAGGGCTCCTCGGAAGGCGTGCAGGACTTCGTCTTCGAGCCTGGGACGGACGAACTCGTCCAACCGGCGTCGATCGAGATCGACGGGCTCATCCACGAGGTCGGGCTGATGAACAGCGGGAAGTCCACCAAGGCCCTGATCCTCGTGGTCAACCGGGTGCGGAAGGCCGGCTGGCACGTGACGCTCGTCGTGAAGTCCGTGATGAAGGTGTACGAGGCGGTATCGCTGCTGAGCTACCTGGGCATCAAGGCAGCACCACTCGTCGGCCGGTCCAGCCGCACCGACCACGTCGCCGCGTACTGGCAGTCGGTGCTGTCCGACTCGGCCACGACGTTCCCGACCGGCGAGGACCCGGCGGCGGTGTTCACCAACAACATCTGCCTGCTGGAACCGGGGTGGCGACGCATGTCCAACAGCCCTGATCTCGAACCGCTCCACCCCGACGACTACCCTTGCCGGGGACGGCTGCGGAAGATGGACGACGACAGCGGCCATCCGGAGCGCTTCGACTGTCCGCTGCTGGCGGTGTGCCCCACCCAGGCCGCGGAGAACGCCATCGCCGAGGCCCGCGTGTGGGTCACCACCCCGCAGGGCCTGGTGCGCAGCCGAGCCACGGCGATGCAGGACGACATGCGCTGGCTCGAAGCGTGCCAACACCACACGGACCTGATCGTCGTGGACGAGGCCGACCAGGTTCAGCAGACCTTCGACAGCCAATTCATGCAGGCCGAACTACTGGTCGCCGCCGAGACCGGCTGGGCGGACAACACTTTCACCCAGTCCCTCCAAGGCCGCATCCGGCAGGACCGGCTGCCGATGCAGAGCACGGAGGTCAAGCGCTTCTGCGGCTACAGCCGAGACCTCCTGGAAGCGGTCGACGAGCTGTACAGCCTGCTCGTCGACGACACACCGACCAGTGAACGGCTGCGGGACGTCCTCGACAAGACCCCGTTCACGGGGTACAGCCTGCTCCGGAGACTCGCCTGGGGCGTTCGCGGTCTGCCGTACGGCAAACCCGCCGAGGACGGGGCCGACGAAGCCGCCGAGGCATTCCTCCGCAAGGTGCTCGGCCCGCTGGCCCTGGACCCGTTCCGGCCGCCGAAGGGCGCGCTGCGACGGGTCGCCGAGGCGGTCATCGGCCGCTACCGCGATACCGAGCGGACCTCCGTGATCGACGACTGGCTCATCGCACAGGCTCCCGAGGAGAAGAAGGAGCAGGTCCGCGAGCGAGTCGACTACCTGCGGCTGCTGCTGCGCGCGGCGATGTGGAGCAGCCGGATCACCGCCGTCTTCCTGGAGATGTCCACCCTGTACCCGGCGGTTGCCGACGACCTGCAACTGCCCGACGGCGACAGCTTCTGGCAGGGACAGCCACCCGAGGACTACCAACCCCTGGTGCCGGAAGCGCTCATGGGCAACCTGATGGCGTTGCAGTGGAACCGGAAAGGCGACGGATTCACCGGAGACCTGCGGCTCATGTGGGTGCGCGGTGTCGGGCGTTGGCTGCTGCACCACCTGCACGACCTGTTGGAGCCCGAAGGGATCCAGGGCCCGCATGTCCTCCTGACCTCAGCGACGAGCTGGACGCGCCACTCGTCGCTGTACAACATCGACATCACGCCGACTGCGTTCGTCCGCGAACCGCCGCAAGACCGCGAGGCGCTCCACAAGTCCACAATGGAGTTCCGACCGGTTGATCACGAGAACACCCGGGTCTTCGTCTCGGGTCGAATGGGGGACGAGCGAGAGCAGGCGCTGAACCTGCTCGCCACCCACCTCACCGTGCCCGGCCGCCACCAACCCACCTCATGGCTGGACGACCTACGCGCATCGCTTCCCGCCGGACGGAAGAAAGTCCTGTTCGTCACGCTGAGCGGTGACGACGCCGAACGCACCGCGAGGTGCGTGAACGACCACAGCGCGTTCACGGCGCACCACGTGGTTCCGAACAACCTGCACCCCGGGGAGTTCGGACTTCACCTGCGCCGGGTCGCCACCTTCGGCAAGTCCGACACCGACATCCTGGTCGCTGCGGAGCTGGCCATCCAACGCGGGCACAACATCCTCAACGCCGAGCGGACGGCCGCTCTCGGCGCACTGTGCTACCTCGTTCGCCCCCACCCGCCGGCGTCCGACCTCTCTTTCCCTCTCTCCCTCATGAACCGCGACGCGATGCGCAGGATCCTCTCGCCCCCGGCAGGAACGGGTTCACTGGCGGCCGAAGCGCGCAAACTGCGCAAGCAGTCCCGAGAACGCTGGCACGGTCTCCTCGGCGAACAAGTGATCTTCCGGCGGCTGCGCAAGGACGCCCACCTGGCGTTCGTCGCCAACAGCTTCGTGTCCATCTACCAGACCATCGGGCGCACCATCCGCGGCGGCACCACCACACGGGTGTACTTCTGCGACGCGGCCTTCGCCCCGAGAGGCGGACCGGGCGGTGGCCGGGGCACGGACTCGGACACCATCCACACCAGCCTGCTCCTCGCGATCGCCGCCATGCTCGACGGTCTTGTGGAGCCGCCCGGCCGCAAGGCCAGCCTGGAACAGCGCCGCGACCACGTCGTCAACACCACGCTCTTCGCACTCGCACACCGGTTGTTCGACTCGATCACGTGGCCCGAACCGAGGAGAGTCCCTTGAGCACCGACAAGAAGGCAACACCCACAGGTGACAAGTCGACGATCATCCTGCCGGTGTTCGAGTTCGACCGCCCCGGCCCGGAAATGCACTTGCGCTCCCTGGCATTCCCACCGCGATGGATCACACTGCTGAAGAAGGCATGGCACCAGCGCGGGAAGCCTTCCGGTTGGAACCTCCCGACGACTTCGCTCATCGAGCTGATGTCCAGCCTGGACGTCCACATCCTCGGGATCAGCCGCAACATCCACGACGAGCACTGGATCCGCGCCTACCGCGACGTCGACCCCACAGTGATCCACATCGCGGTCGCCACGTGGGCGGCGACCGCGGTGACCCCGGACGACGCCTCGCTCGACTGGGAGGAGTTGCTCGACCCCGGCCTGCTCCGATGGCAGGACGAGCACCTCGTCCTGGCCGAATGGGGAACCCGCGCCAACGGCACAGCCGATGTCTCGCCGCACACCTACCAACTCCTCCCCGCGTACCTGGCGAGCACCGTCGTCGACCAGGGCCTGCTGCTCGGCGGTGTCGAGCGGAAGTTCGTCCTGGGCCCGCTGGACCCCGGTGGTCCGCGAAGCGCCGTCTCGTGGCCTCCCGAGAAGCTGCCCGGCAAGAAGGCCGGCGACGCCTGGTGGTCGATCGAGATCGTCTTCCGCGTCCGTACCGTCCCCGGGCACCCCGTTCCCAGGGTGCACGCAACGCTGGGTGTGGTCCGGTACTCGTACGAGCCGGTGGTCTACGTGCCCGGGAAACCCAAAGGCGTGACGCTGTGGATGTTCGCCACGCAGGGCGCGCTCCGGTCGAAGGAAAGACCGACGCTGCTGGCCGCAACGGCGGGGTGCTACAAAGTAGCGGGCGAATGGGCATGGCGTTGGAACAGCCGCCTCGCCCGAACGCTCGGCAACCTCACCACCCGGGCGATGCCCGACCCCGCTGCCGTCCTTCACTCGCCCCGCGACCACCACCCCGACGCGGTCGGTGACGGACTCGCCGCGATGGCGATCTACCGCAACGGCACCAAACTGGCCCTGCCGACCACTGAGGAGGCCGGCGACGACGCCGGTAAACCGAAGGCCAAGCACTTCCTGCACGAGGCCGGAACCGGGTTCCAACCGGGCGACCACATCGAGGTCCACGAGGAACTCGGCCGGATCTTCAAGTCCGCAGGCCTGATCGCGGCGGGATCGATCGAACGCCGGAAGAGCACCGCCGTGGGAGACCGACTGCCGCGACAGCAACTGCCGGACCAGCACTATCACCTGGAGCTGTGGACGCAACCAGGCGACACGCTCGACGCCCTGCTGACCGTCATCACTCATGAGAAGGGGCTCGGACTCGAACCAGGCCCCACGCAAGAGGGCAGGTTGTCCTTCACCGGGGACTACGGCCTCTCGGTTTCCCTCCACAGCATCGGCCGACTCGCGGACGGTATCTCCGCACGACTGGAAAGCGACGACGATCCCGCCGCATCCCGCGACGCCGAGCACGCGACCGCGGAGCGCATCGGGGACATAATCGAGACGCTTCCCCCCGTCGCCGAGAGGACTGCGGCTCTGGTGGAAATCGACAAGCCCTTGACCTACCTCGCGCAGGGACGAGTCGATCCGTACAAGGCGATCAAACTCGGCTTCCTGCGGTCCGGTCGGCTGCCCCAGTGCCTGCACCCGATCAGGAAGCAACCCGATCCCGCGCCCAAGGCCACCCAGCCGGACGACGGGGAGGCAAAGGCGTCCAAGCGGAAGGAGAAAGCCGATCGACGACTCGACGGAACGCAATATCGGCCCGGCGACGCCAAACGGGCCGTGCTGGCGATCTCGGACAGCCTTCGGCAACTGGGCCGCAGCGCAGTCCCGCCCCCGCTCCCCGGCATCGACGGCCACTTCGAAGTCACCGGGATCTGGTTGGAGCAGCGCGGGAAACAGCGGGTGCCGATCATCGTGACCGCCGATCGCACCGGTGCTGTCCGAGCGCGCTTGGTCGACATCGGCGAGTTGACCGTCGCCGAACTGCCGGCGGCGCTGGACGCCGGTCACGGCCGGCTGGATCCGGAGGTCGAGACAGCTGACCGGCAATTGGCCGGGTTCATCACGAGCGGGCTGGACCCCGACGCGACCCACGATCGATTGGTGCTGCTGAGAGCCGCCAACATCCGCAACCGCGGCTGGCGCTGGCTGCAGGACCAGCACATCACCCGCGACTCGCTAGTCCTCCCCGGTCACAAGCCGGACACCAGGGGGCTTTCCCCGGCCGATCTCCCGGGGCTGCGGTTCGTCCGCCTCCGCGAACACGACAATGACGACGAGGTGCCCAGGGCGTTCGTCTCGTACTGGGACACGAAGGATGATGATCCCGAGCCGATTCGTCGAGCCGCCCGCACCAGAGGCGTGTTTCCTTTCAGCGATTGGGTTTTCTACGGAATCGCACCCCGGTCCGATCAGGCGCAGACACCGCTCTCCGTGTCCAAACTGGACCCTCTGCGCGCGGTGGATGCACGGAAACCGGGCTACAACTCGAACCCGCTGGAGATCGTCACTGCTTTTCTCCAACCCGGTGATGCACCCCTCGACTGGGCGGCCTACACGCAGTCGTTGAGGCGGGCGCACTTGCACACCGACATCGCGACGGTTTTTCCCGTGCCGCTGCACCACGCCCGCCTCGCGGCCGACTACCTCATGTGACGCGACGGGTTCGTCGCCGGACCCCCGGGAACGTGGAGCCACGCTTGACTGTGAAACCGCTTCGCGGGGAGGTCGATGGTCACGGGCGTGAACTCTGCCGGGGAAAGCCCTCCGTAGCCGTGTCGGACGACGTCCTGGAAGACGGTGTCCGACACGGCCAAGACGAAGTCCGGGTCGCGATCGGCAGCCAGCGCCGACCGCAGCGGGGGCGAGTCGAGAATCCGGTGGACGCCTACCACCACATCACCCACCCAACCGTTCGAACCCCGCTGCACCACACCGCGGTCGAGGGCCACTCGCAGCCGAAGTCGGGAACCGCTGTCCAAACACCGGTTGAGGTCGGCGAGGGCGATGCCTATGCCCCTGACCAGACGCGGGAGCGTCACCACTTCGTCGAGCGCTGCGGGGAGGATGGCGAACTGACTGTCCCCCGCCCCTTCGAAGACGACCGCTCGTTCATCGATGCCGGCATACCTCCGTGCCGACTTCAGCACGTCGAGCAGCCGTTCCTGCGCGCGGGCCGCTTCCGGGTTCCGGAAACGGCTGTAGCCTTCGATGTCCACGGCCAGGCACAAACGCACGCCCAGGCCCGCCCGGACCATCGGTGCGGGCCTTGGGGGTGGTAGGTCGGGAGCGGTGTCGTCGGCGGGCAGCGTCAGGGGGAACGTCCACAGGCCCGCCGGCCCGCAGTGGGTCAGACGGCGCCGGAACATGGTACGTGCGGCCGAGAGGTCGACACGGACTGTGAGGGCGACTTCACGAGGTTGTGCAGTCGAGGCGGCCATGAGGACAGGCGAAAGCGGAGAGGTGTCCAACCAACCGCGGTCGAAGTCGCCACAGTTCCATTCGACGATCAGTTCGGAGCCGTCGACTCGTGCGTGCACACCGGACATGTTCGACAACTCGACCACGTCGACCGCGGGGACGATCGCCCACCGGATGGAAGCTGCCACGTAGCGCCATCCCGGCGCGAGGCGCCCGAGCGACACCGGGAGCCTGATGGCCACGGCACCCGCGACGGCTGTGACGTCGACAGGCCCGCAGTCCGGCTCCGAGAAGCACCGTCGGCGTACCGGCGGTCGAACCGGCGAACCGAGCCTGACTGCGACCGCGCTCATCGGATCGGCGGTAGGTCGGGCCGCGTTCGCACGCCTCCCACCAGATAGGCGGTATGCGGTGTGATGAGCGCTCGCCCGGCACGACCGTAAAGGATGTCATCGGAGGACGCCCCGATGACGGTCGTGACACCTTCGTCCTCCGCGAGCCTGAACAGGGCTTCGCGCAGTCTCAGCGATCGACGGTCGGTGCACACGAGGTCGTAGAACTCCAGGTGGCGCAACTGCTGGTACGGCTTGTGCGGCAACGGGGCAGGTCCCTCGACAACCGTGCGGATGTGCGCGAAGCGAATTCCACCGAGGTCGTCGGCCAGCTCCGGGAACCCGACCTCGCCCAGTTCCTCGGCCAGTTCGCGGATGAGACATTCTTCGGACGACTCGCGGTACGCACCGCTGTCGAACCAGCGCAGGAAACCCGAGACACCGCTCGCGGGGAGGAAGCCCCTCAGGTCACAGCGCATGGCGACCCCGAGGTCGGTCCACCGCTCCGGGTGAAATCCCAGGCGGTCGAGCAGGTCAGTGGCGGCATCGAAGTACTTGAAGACCCCTCCGGGTGGAGTGAAAGCTCCCGGCCTGGAGTTCGCGTGGAACAGCACGTGCGTGTTGTCGTCACGGACCCGCAGGACTGCCGCGCACGAAACCCTCATCCGTCTCACACGACGCTCCGGGGTCACCTGACCTCGCTGTCGTATCACGACCGGACTCGGCCTTCGCCCCACGACAACCCCCTGGTCCACGCTTCGACGCCCCGACGTTCATTGTGCGGAACCGACGACTGCCCTGGGACGCGCTTCACTCGGTTGCAGGACACCCACTCGTCCTTTCCCCTCCGCATTTCCGGAACCGTGACGTCCGGTTCGTCCAGTCGTTGGAACGAGTGGGGTCGGACGACGGAAGGCGGCGGTATGGCGGGCGAGCGGGTGCGGTTCTAGGAGGGGATCGAGTTGCACCTGGTCCGGACTGGGCCGGTGGGTGCGGCGGTCACTGTTATGTTGGCGCACGGGTATGCGTTGGACCGTCGGAGTTGGCATCGGGTTGTGGCGGGGTTGCCTGACGAGGTTCAGGTTGTCGCCTACGACCACCTGGGAGCACGGTGAGTCCGGGGCTGCTACCGCCGAGACCGAGGCTATCGAGCAGCTCGGCGACGACCTCGACGAGCTGATCGAGAAGGCCGTTCCTGAAGGTCGAGTCGTGATCGTCGGGCATTCCAACTCGCCGAAGCCGAGCAGCGCATCCAGCACGCACCCAACCCGGACCTCATCGACACCCTGCCCGTGACCAGGATCGAACTGGACCGGCTACCCGAAGACCTTGCCCGCGCCCTGTTCGAGGCACTCCGCCTGGAGATCCACTACGACCGCGACACCAACACCGCCATCTACCACATCACCCTGACCGGCCCTGTGCCGCTCGAAAATTCATCGCCGCTGGTCATGCAGCATGAACCGATTTTCGGCACTGGCCCACCGCAGGAGTGACACATCCAAGCCGCGTGGTGAGGTGGCGACAAGTGCCACGAGCACGACCTGCGGTGTCGTCCTCGGTGGTCGCGGTGTGGTCGCATGCGGCACACGCTCGTGTTCCACCTCCAACACGGGAGGCGGAACACGAGAGAAGGTCATGATGAGCAACCCTCAACGTGGGCGCGTGTATCGACGGTGTGGCTGTAGGGACCACACAGGCAGGCAGCTCGGCGCCCGCTGCCCCGAGCTGGCGAGCGGCAGGCACGGGCGGTGGGCGTTCGCGGTTGACCTGCCGTCGTTGGACGGGCGTCGGCGGACCATGCGGCGCAGCGGCTTCGCCACCAGGACAGAAGCTCAGGTCGCCCTGGCCAAGGTGCTGGAGTACGAGCGGACCGGCATCGTCACCGACGACAAGCAGACCGTCGCCGACTACCTGACCACGTGGCTACGCGACAAGGCATCGACGCTCAAGCCGACGACCACCGCCCGCTACAGCGACTACGTCTGCAAGAACCTCGTTCCCGCCCTGGGCGCGGTGCGGCTGGACGCGCTCAACCACCAGCACATCACGCTGTTCATCCACGACCAGCTGGCCGCCGGGCGCGGTCCGGTCACCCTACGGCGCTGCGTCGCCACCCTGTCCAGCGGCCTCACCGACCGTCCGACAACGACGACTGGCCCACAACCCCGCTCGCTACGTGCTGGTGCCGCAGCCGCCGAAGTACGAGCCCGCCTGTTGGTCACCGATCGAGGCCGCACGATTCCTGCGCTATTGCCACGACCACGATGACCCGCTGACCGACCTGTTCGAAGTCATCATCGGCACCGGCCTGCGCAAAGGCGAGGCGCTCGCCCTGCACTGGGACGACATCACCCTCGACGACCAGGTGGCGTTCATCCGCTACACGCTGTCCAACATCAACAACACCACACCGGTCCTCACCGCCCCGAAGACCAAGAGCAGCCGTGCCTGGATCGGCCTGTCCGACCGCGTCGTCACCGCGCTGCGCCACCAGCGGCTCCGCCAACCCGGCGACGGCCTGGTGTTCCACCGCCGCGACGGCAGGCCACTGCGCCCCGAGTACGTGCTCCGGCACTTCCACCAACTCGCCGACGCCGCCGGACTGCCCAGGATCCGCGTGCACGACCTACGGCACTTCGCCGCCACCACGATGCTCAGCTCACGCGTGCCGCTCGCCGTGATCTCCCGCGCGATGCGCCACTCGACCCTGTCCACCACCACCGAGGTCTACGGCCACCTGCTGCGCCACGTCGCCCACGACGCGGTCGACGTCATCGCCCATGCGCTGAACGAGGCCGACGTCGCCTGACCGGCCGACTGCGACCACATTGCGACCACAACAGCCGAAAACGACACCAGCGGGCTTGCCTCGAAAGGCAAACCCGCTGGTCACTGGCCGTCGGGACGACAGGATTTGAACCTGCGACCCCTTGACCCCCAGTCAAGTGCGCTACCAAACTGCGCCACGTCCCGGCCGCATCCCGTTGTGGGGTGCGTGGATAGCTTAGCGCACTCGCAACGGGCCCCCGACGCGGGCCCCTGGATTGGGGGGTCAGGCGGTCTAGCTGGGGGAATGACAGAGGCCCGCCAGGGGCGGGCCTCTGTGCTCCCCTCGGTCTCACCGCTCCCCCGGATCGACGCCTACCTACTGTGCGTTCGCGGGGTTTCGTGCACTACCGCCGAAAGTCGAGTCATCTGTGTCAACTTTCGACGGACCCGTGGGTAGGTTCGCGTCCAGTGCGAAGCTGCCGTCTGGTCGGGGGGTGGTGGTCAGGGTGCCGCCTACCAGGGTTACGCGTTCTCTTAGGCCGTGTAGGCCGTGGCCGCCTTGGTCTGGTGGTGGCACGTGGGTTGTGGGTGGGTCGTTGACGATGGACACGTGCAGGTGTCCGTCCTGTTTCGACAGTCGCACTTGGACTTCGGCGCCGGGAGCGTGTTTGGTCACGTTGGTCAGGGCTTCTTGGATCACCCGGTAGACCGCTCTGCCTGTGGCCGGTGGTGGCGGCGCGCCGCTTTGGTCTTCGTAGCGGACGGTGAGGCCTGCTGATCTTGCGCGGTCGATGAGGGACTGGATGCCTTCGAAGCCTGGTGTCGGTTCGGTGTTGAGCAGGCCCAGGGCTGCGCGCATTTCGGCTAGGGCTTCCTTGGCCAGTGCGCGGAGGCGTAGGGCTGTGTCTCGGGTCTTTGTGTCGTCTGTGGTGGCGGCTAGGGCTGCTGATTCGACGGCTATGAGGGTGGCGTGGTGGCCTACGGCGTCGTGGATCTCGCGGGCTATGCGGGCGCGTTCGGACGCTCGGGCGCCGTCTTCGCGTGCCTGCAGTTCGGCGGTTCGGGCGCGGGAGGCTTCGGCGAGGCTTGCGGTGAGTTCGCGTCTGGTGGTGATCAGGGCGCCTAGGGCGGTGGGGGCGCCGGACATGAAGAGGCTGAACGCGAACGTCAGGAGGGCGGCGCTGGGGGGTAGGGCTTGGGTCACTACCACCAGGGTGGAGGGGAGGATGGTCGCGACCGCTACCCACGTGATCATCACCGGTACGGGTGTTTTTCGGCCGATGCGGTACATGGCTATGACGGTGGGTGGCCAGCCGAGGCCGCCGATCAGGCCTGGTAGGCAGAGCAGGGCCGCTGTCCAGGGGCGCCAACGGCGCAGTGGGAGGAGCAGGCACGCCGCCAGGGCCGTGGGGATGGACCACGTGTACGGCACGTAGTCGGCCATCAGCACCATCGCGGCGGGCACCGTGACGACCAGGAACTCCAGGAAGATCACCACGTGCCCACCTGGTGCGCCACCAGGGCGGCTTGGACGCGGTTCTCGACTCCTAGTTTGGTGAGGACCGTGGAGACGTAGCTCTTCACCGTGGCCTCGCTGAGGCCTAATGCGGCGGCGATCGCGCTGTTCGGTTGGCCGCTGGCCAGCAGGGTCAGGACCTGGCGTTCGCGGGCGCTCAGGCCGTTGAGGTGCGGGTTCTCGCGCAGGCGGGTGGCACGCAGCTTGGGCAGCAGGCGGGCGGTGATCCGGGGGTCCAGGACCGCTCCCCCGGCGGCCAGGTCGAGCACGGCGCGGGCCAGGGCGTCGGGTTCGGCATCCTTGAGCAGGAAGCCCTGGGCTCCCAGCTCCAACGCCGTCGCCACGTATTCGTCCAGGTCGAACGTGGTCAGCACGGCCAACGCGGGCGGGTCGGGCCACGCCAGCAGCGCCTTCAACGCCGTCAGCCCGTCCATGCCCGGCATCTGCACGTCCACCAGCGCCACGTCCGGCCGGAGGCGGCGCACGGCTTCGAGCAGGCCGGCGCCGTCCGCGGCCTCGCCGACGACCTCGACCCGGCCGTCGGCCTCCAGCAGCACTTTCAGCCCTCGGCGGAGCAGCGGTTCGTCGTCAGCGAGGACCAATCGCACCGGCACGGTGCCAGGCAACCGCATTCCGCCTGCCGGAGCAACCGGATCACTTCTTCTGGCGCTTCTCCCGCACCCGCACCGAGATGCGCACCGGGCTGCCCGCGAAGTCGAACTCCTCGCGCAGCTTGCGCTCGATGAACCGCCGGTACCCGGCCTCCAGGAAACCGGTCGTGAACAGCACGAACGTCGGCGGACGGGTGCTGGCCTGGGTGGCGAACAGCACCTTCGGCTGCTTACCGCTGCGCACCGGCGGCGGGGTCGCGGCGATCAGGTCGTTCAGCCACGAGTTCAGCCGCCCGGTGGGCACCCGGGTGTCCCAGGATTTCAGCGCGGTCCGCAACGCGGGCGCGAGCTTGCGCACCGAACGCCCGGTCAACGCCGAGACGTTCACGCGCTCCGCCCACGGCACCCGGACCAGGCCCCGCTCCAGCTCACGCACCATCGCGTGGCGCCGGTCCTCGTCCACGAGGTCCCACTTGTTGAACGCCAGCACGCACGCCCGACCAGAGTCCACGACCATGGTCAGCACCCGCAGGTCCTGCTCGCTGATCGGCTCGGACGCGTCCAGCAGCACGATCGCGACCTCGGCGGACTCGATCGCGGCCTTGGTGCGCAGCGACGCGTAGTACTCCGCGCCGGACGCGAAGTTCACCCGCTTGCGCAGGCCGGCCGTGTCGACGAACCGCCACACCTCGTCGTCCAGCTCCACGAGGGAGTCGACCGGGTCGACGGTGGTGCCCGCGACGTCGTGCACGACGGACCGGTTCTCACCGCTGAGGCGGTTGAGCAGGGACGACTTGCCGACGTTCGGCCGGCCGACCAGCGCCACCCGGCGCGGGCCACCGCGAACGGCCTCGAACGTCTCGCGCGGCGTCTCGGGCAGGGCCTTCAGGATCGCGTCGAGCATGTCGCCCGAACCGCGACCGTGCAGGCCGGACACCGGGATCGGCTCGCCGAGGCCCAGCGACCACAGTGACGCGACCTCGGCCACCAGCCGCTCGTCGTCGACCTTGTTGGCCACCAGCAGCACGGGCCGCTTGGACCGGCGCAGCAGCTTCACCGCGGCCTCGTCGTTGGTGGTCGCGCCGACGGTGGCGTCCACCACGAACAGGATCGCGTCGGCGGTGGCCATGGCCAGTTCGGCCTGCGCGGCGACCGCGGCCATCATGCCGACGGCGTCGGGCTCCCAGCCGCCGGTGTCGACCACGGTGAACTTGCGGCCGTTCCACAGCGCGTCGTACGCGACCCGGTCGCGGGTCACGCCGGGCACGTCCTGCACGACCGCCTCACGGCGGCCGATGATGCGGTTGACCAGGGTCGACTTGCCGACGTTGGGCCGGCCGACCACGGCCAGCACGGGCATCGGCGGCGCGCCGCCCTCCTCGCCCTCCACCGTCTCGTCGAACGCGGTCCAGTCGGACTCGTCCGCCCAGGTGCCGTCCAAGTCCGTCATCTTGCTTCTCCTCGCTGGCTGTCGAGCTCGGCCACCAGCGTGGCCAAGCGGTCGCGGACCTGCTCGGTGGCCTTGTCGAGCGCCTGACGACCCTTGTCGGTCGGCAGCTCGAACGGCTCACCCACGAGCACGTCCACCACGGGCCGGAACCGTCGTCCGGTTCCGGCCGGGCGCAGGGTGCCCCGGCACGCGACGGGCACGACGACCGCGCCGGACGAGCGGGCGAGCCACGCCGCGCCCTTCTGGGCCTCGGTCACGTCGCCCGAGCCGCGGGTGCCCTCGGGGAACACGCCGACCACGCCACCGGCCCGCAGCACCTTCTGCGCGGCGAGCAGCGGCGCCCGGTCGGGCTCGCCGCGCCGCACGGCCAGCTGGCCGATCTTGCGCAGCAGCGTGCCCACCACGCCTTTGAACATCTCCTGCTTGATCAAGAACACCACACGCCGGGGCAGGGCGCCGAACAATATCGGCCCGTCCACCATCGAGCTGTGGTTGGCCACGACGACCACGGGGCCTTCCAGCGGCATCCGCTCGGCGCCGTGCACCCGTACGCGGAACGGCGTCCGGAAGGGCCCGCGCGAGATCCATCGGCCGATGTCGTGCAGCCAGGGCGCCGAACCCTCGGGGAGCTGATCGGTCACCCGCACACCCGTCCGCTCGGCTGGGCCAGCAGCCCGTGCTCGTCGACCAGGTCCAGCAGCGCGTCCAGCGTGCCCGGGAGGTCCAGTGCCGTCGTGTCGAGCACCACCGCGTCGTCGGCGGCACGCAGCGGCGACACCGCGCGCGACGAGTCGTAGGCGTCGCGGCGCTGCACGTCGGCGAGCGTCGCGTCCAACGTGGACTCGCGGCCGGACGCGCTGTCCTGCTTGGCGCGGCGTTGGGCGCGGGCCTCGGCGTCGGCGGTGAGGTAGACCTTGAGCGGCGCGTCGGGCACGACGGCGGTGCCGATGTCACGGCCCTCCACCACGATGCCGCCCGCCTCGTCCAGCGCGGTGGCGATGATGCGGCGTTGTCGGTCGACCAGCAGCCGGCGCACCGCGGGCACGGCCGAGACCGGCGACACGGCCAGCGTCACCTCGGGACCGCGGATCTCGGCGCCGACGTCCTCGCCGTCCAGGAAGGTCGTCGACCGCTCCGGGTTCGTGCCCTGGACGACGACCGCCGCACCGGCGACCTCGGCGACCCGCGCCTGGTCGGTGAGGTCGACGCCGGCGCGCAGCACGGCCAGCGTGATGGCGCGGTACATCGCGCCGGTGTCCAGGTAACGCGCGCCGAGCGTGGCCGCGAGTCGGCGTGCTGCGGAGGACTTGCCGGTGCCGGACGGCCCGTCGAGGGCCACCACGCCACGCAGCTCACCGTGTCCCACGGGGTTTTCCTCCTCAACGCGACGACGGTCGTCAACCTCCAATTGTGCCTGGTGCGGCCCGTCACACCCGCATCAGGTGGCTAGTGCCCGCCGCGGTCGAGCAGCGGTTCCTCTTCAGGTGATGCCGGACACGGCCGGTGGGGCGAGGAAGACCACGGCTGCGGCCGCCTCTTCCGGCGTCATCGGGCGGCGCAGCGGTGTGCGCGCCGCCACGTCGGAGACCTGACCGCAGGGTCGCTCGGACTTGTCCACAGGCGCACGGCCGACCCTCGAAATTGTCGGACCCCGCCGGCAAGATCAAAGCAGGGGTCCCCTGGGCGGGTACCCCTGCGAAGCCTTGGACGCGCTCGTCCGGGCCGGTCCGGGGCAGGGCCGGTCCGGGGCGGGGCCGCTCGGGGTTCTGGTGACTCGGACCAGTCAGTCCAGGTCGGCGAGCAGCAGGCCGCTGCGCGGCTTCGGGGTGAAGTAGGTGCTCTTGCGCGGCATCCGGCCACCGGCGGCGTGGACGGCCAGCACGTCGGCCAGCGGCACGGGGGCTATCAGCAGGACTGCGTCCGCCTGCGCGCCGTCGGCCAATGGAACGTCACCGGTCACCGGGCGTACGTGCGGGCTCTCGGGGTCGAGTCCGAGCGCCTTGTCCAACAGCACGGCCTCCACGAACGCGTGGTCCACGCCGGCTGACGGCAGTTCGACGCGAACGGCGGAAGTACCGGCCACCGCGATCAAGATCCCGGGCGACGGACGGGTCGCGACGTCGACCGGGGTGACCGTCAGGCCGACGCCGCGCCACGCGACGGTCAGGTCCGCCAACGACAGGCCGGTGCCGACCACGGCTCGGTGAATCGGTCCGATCCGCACGTCCGGACCGGCTGTGACCAGCGCCAACAGTCCGGACAGCCCGGCCGACGCGGCTACCCGGTGGTTGCCGTCGGCGACCATCAACGGGTGCTCGCCGGCCGCGGCCAACAGGGCGTCCTGGCGTTCACCAGGCCCGACCAGCCACAACCAGTGCCGTCGCCCGCCTGGATCGACCACGGACACGGCGGGCTCGTCGTCCACCTCCGCCACCAGCCGGGTCAGCCGGACCTCGCGTGCGACCGGCACCAGCATCGCCGCGCTGGTCACGCAGCCGAGGCCGGACAGGACGCGGGCGCGCTCGGCGACCACGTCGGGGTAGACGTCCTCGGTGTGCCCGACGGCCGCCGGGTCGACCATGCACAGCAAGCCGTACGCGGTGCCGTCCGGGCCGTCCACGCGGTACGGCGCGACGACGTCCCGCACCTCGCGGTAGGCGTTGCGGCGCAGGTGGGCGAGTTCGGCGCGGGCGTGCGGCAGGGCGTCGAGGAGGCTGGAACCGGCGGCGAGCGCGGTGGGCGTGCGGTGCGGGTGCTGCACGGCGAGCAGCGTGCCGGGACGGGCGCGGGCCAGGGCGGCGACGATCCGCTCCGGTTCGGCGAACTCGTCCACGTCCGGTCCGGGCACGCGGTCGCGGACGACCCAGCCCCGGCTTATCGCCCGTACCCGTCCCATCACGCGATTATGATCGAACGGGTGAACGTCGAGGTGACGCCGCTACCGGGGATCGGCACCCGTCAGGACTTCATGATCCGCGCAGGCCGTCGGATCGGGGTGATCACGCACCGGGACGGCAAGTTCGAGCTGATCGTGTCGAGCCTCGACGACCCCGACGACTGCATGGCGTCGATAGCGCTGACGCCCGCGGAGGCGAGCACCCTCGCCGGGCTGCTCGGCGCGCCCAACCTGGTGGCGCAGTTGCAGGAGCAGCACCGCGACGTCGAGGGCATCTCGACCAAGCAGTTCCCGATCGTGCCCGGTTCCCGGTTCGACGGCCACGCGTTGGCCGAGACCGAGCTGCGCACCCGCACCGGCGCGTCCATCGTGGCCGTCGTGCGCGCCGGCGCGGTGCACCCGTCGCCGCGTCCGGACTTCGTGTTCGCGGGCGGTGACCTGGTCGTCGTGGTCGGCACCGCGGACGGTCTCGCCGCAGCGGCCGAACTGCTGGGCGGTGGCTGAAACCCTTGGAGAGCACCGCAATCGCACTCATCCAATTGGGCGCGGTCTTCTTCGGGCTGGGCCTGCTCGGCAAGATGGCGTGGCGGATCGGCATCTCCCCGATCCCGCTCTACCTGATCGGCGGTCTGGCCTTCGGGCAGGGCGGCCTGGTGCCGTTGCACGGCATCGAGGACTTCACCCACATCTCCAGCGAGATCGGCGTGATCCTGCTGCTGCTCCTGCTCGGCCTGGAGTACTCGGCCGCCGAGTTGGTGACGGGGCTGAAGCGGTCGTGGACGGCCGGTGTGGTGGACATCGTGCTGAACGCGACGCCGGGCGTGATCGCCGCGCTGATCCTGGGCTGGGGCGCGGTCGGTGCGCTGGCGATGGGCGGCGTCACCTACATCTCGTCGTCCGGGATCATCGCGAAGGTGCTCGGCGATCTGGGCCGGCTGGGTAACCGGGAAACGCCGGTGGTGCTGTCCATCCTGGTGTTCGAGGACCTGGCGATGGCGGTCTACCTGCCGATCCTGACCGCCGTGCTGGCGGGCGTGAGCTTCCTCGGCGGGCTGAGCGCGGTGGGCATCTCGCTCGCCGCCATCACCGTGGTGTTGATCATCGCACTCAAATTCGGCCGGTACGTGTCGGCACTGGTGGACAGCCCCGAACCCGAGGTGTTCCTGCTCAAGGTGCTCGGCGCGGCGCTGCTGGTCGCGGGCGTGGCGTCGCAGTTGCAGGTGTCGGCGGCGGTCGGCGCGTTCCTGCTGGGCATCGCGATCTCCGGGTCGACGGCGGAGAACGCCACCCGGATGCTGGAGCCGCTGCGGGACCTGTTCGCGGCGATGTTCTTCGTGGTGTTCGGACTGAACACGGACCCGGCGTCGATCCCGCCGGTGCTGGCGTTGGCGGTGGCGCTGGCCGTGGTCACGACGTTGACGAAGGTCGCGACCGGGTGGTGGGCCGCACGGCGGCAGGGCGTCGGGCGGATGGGCCGGGCGCGGGCGGGCGCGGCGTTGGTGGCGCGGGGCGAGTTCTCCATCGTGATCGCGTCGCTCACGGTGGCGTCCGGCGCGGTGGACGGGCGGTTGGCGGCGCTGGCCACGGCGTACGTGCTGCTGATGGCGGTGCTGGGGCCGGTCGCGGCACGCGTGGTGGAGCCCTTGGCCAGAAAGTTCACCCGAAAGCCTGGTACCGCGCCGGCGGCGGCCTGACCTGTATCTCTGCGCCGATCGGGGCCTCCAGTAGGGCATACGAACCACGCTTGGGCCAGGCCGACTCGTATGGGCGATTGAGTGCAAGCGTGATCCGGCGTTACACCTGACTGCCGTTCCAAACCCCGAAGGGGATCGTCATGTCACAACCAACGGGTGCCGAGACCACCGGCCGCTACCTGGTGCTCCTCGAAGACAAGTCGGTCGCGGCCGGCGCGCGGGAGATGAACCGGGTCGCCGGGATCTCCGCCGCCAGCACCGCGGACAACGCCAGCAGCGAAGAGCTCGCCGCGGCCGATGGCCTGATCTTCCAGGACCTGGGCATCGCGGTGGTCGACGCGACGCCGGACCAGGTCTCGCAGCTGACCCGGGCGGCCGAGGCGCCGGGCCCGATCTCCGTGGTCGAGGCCGAACGGGTCGTGCACGCCATCTCCGCTCCGCCTGAGGCCGGCACCGATCAGGCCGCGGCCCCCGCCGTGGACGAGTCCGTGTTCACCTGGGGACTCCAGGCCGTGGGCGCGAACCTCAGCTCGGCCACCGGCAAGGGCGTGCGCATCGCCGTGCTGGACACCGGTTTCACCGTCGCGCACCCGGACTTCGCGGGCCGCGTCGTGATGACGCAGTCGTTCATCACCGGTGAGACGGTGGACGACGCGCACGGCCACGGCACGCACTGCATCGGCTCCGCCGCCGGCCCGCGCCAGCAGGGCAAGGTCCCCGGCTACGGCGTCGCCTACGAGGCCGAGATCTACGCGGGCAAGGTGCTGTCCAACAAGGGCAGCGGCACCGACAGCGGCATCCTGGCCGGTATCGAGTGGGCCATGGCCAACGGCTGCGCGGTCATCTCGATGTCGCTGGGCGCCGCCGTGCGACCGGGCACGCCGCACTCGCAGATCTTCGAGCAGGCCGCGATGCGCGCGATGGCCAAGGGCACGTTGATCATCGCGGCGGCGGGCAACGAGAGCAACCGGCCGGGCACGATCGCGCCGGTCGGCCACCCGGCCAACTGCCCGTCGATCCTCTCCGTCGGCGCGATCGACGTGCAGCGCGCGATCGCGTTCTTCTCCTGCGGGACGGTGGACACCGTCGGCCAGGTCGACCTCGTCGGGCCGGGCGTGGACATCTACTCCAGCTGGAACAAGGAGGACGGCAGCCTGGGCATGCACAAGCGCATCCAGGGCACCAGCATGGCGACACCGCACGTCGCGGGCGTCGCGGCGCTCGTCGCGGAGAAGTACGGCGCGCGCGGGTGGGAGCTGTGGGCGAGGTTGTCGCAGACTGCTCGTCGGCTGGGCTTGCCTTCCACGGATGTGGGTGCAGGATTGGTGCAAGCTCCCTAGATGCCCTGAGGAGCCGGATCACTGACGGAGGCGCCGTGGACAAGGTCGTGGTCTCGGTAGCCGACGACAACCTGGCCGATCTGCCCACCGTGGTGTCCGCGTTGCGTGACGCCGGGATGGTGGTGGACGACGTGCTGGAGACGCTGGGCATGGTGACCGGGTCGGTCGCTCCGGGGGTGGGCGACCTGCTCGGTGCCGTGCCCGGCGTCTCGCGCGTGGAGGTGGACCGCACCGTGCGGCTGCCACCCGATCCCGGTGTTTGACCTGGTGGTTCGGCCTGGTGTTCGACCCGATCTCCTCGGGTAACCGGTGCGCGAGAGATGAACCGGTCGTCCGAGGAGGTCCAAGACGATGAAAACCCTGCTCGCCGCGCAGACGGTGCAGGCTCAAGGCATCGGTGACGCCACCGGTGACGCCCTGCGCTCCGTGGTGACCTTCCTGCCGAAGCTCGTCGGTTTCCTCGTCGTGCTGCTCATCGGGTGGATCGTCGCCCGGGTGCTGCGTGCGGCGGTGAACAAGGTGCTGGAGCGGGTGCACTTCGACCGCGCCGTGCAGCGCGGTGGCATCAGCGACGCGTTGGCGCGTTCGAAGTTCGACGCCTCGGGGCTGGTCGCGCAGCTCGTGTACTACGCGGTGCTGCTGATCGCGCTCCAGATCGCGTTCGGGCTGTTCGGGACGAACCCGGTGAGCACCCTGCTGACCGAGATCGTGGCCTGGCTGCCGCGGGCGATCGTCGCGATCGTCATCATCGTGGTCGCCGCCGCCATCGCGCGGGCCGTGCGCGACATCGCCACTCGTGCGCTCGGTGGGCTGTCGTACGGTCCGATGCTCGGCAAGGTCGCCTCGTGGTTCATCATCGCGCTCGGCGTGATCGCGGCGCTGAACCAGATCGGTGTCGCCACCGCGGTCACCACGCCGATCCTGATCACCATCCTCGCGACGGTCGGCGGTATCGCGGTCGTCGGTGTCGGCGGTGGCCTGATCAGGCCCATGCAGCAGCGCTGGGAAGGCTGGCTGACGAGGGCGGAGAACGAAGTGCCGCAGGCCAAGGCACAGGCCGCGGCCTACCAGCGCGGTCGTGAGGACGTGCAGCGGACGGCCCAGGTCGCGCCGGCCCCGGCCGCCGAGCAGACGACCCGGATCACCGAGACCCCGGCCCACGCGTCCACCATGCCGACGCCGCCGGTCGGCCGGCCGGTCCAGCCCCACCCCGGCCAGTACCCGCCGGGTGAGCAGCGGTGACCGCATCCGGTGACCGCGGCCGGTAACGGCAGGCGGTAGCCCGGTCGAACGCTCGCGCAGGGGTCCTCGCCAAGGGGACCCCTGCTTTTATTCTGCCGGCGGGGTCCGACAATTTCGGCCTCTCGGTCCGCCGGGAGGCTCGACTGGTCGGGCCTGGCGGTGCCTGGCAGTGTGACGGGATGTCGGGGAGCGCGTCTCCCGCACAGTGGATGAGGGTGACCTGGGCGGGGACGGGGCTCAGCTCACCGCCTGCCGCACGAGGGCGGCGATGCGCGCCTCCACTTCGGCCGTCACCTCGGTCAGGGCGAAGCTGGTCGCCCACATCGCGCCCTCGTCCAGCTTCGCCTGGTCGCTGAACCCGAGCGTCGCGTAGCGCGCCTTGAACTTCTCCGCGCTCTGGAAGAAGCAGACGACTTTGCCGTCCAGCGCGTAGGCGGGCATCCCGTACCAGAGTTTCGGCGCGAGCATCGGGGCATTGGCTGTGACGACGGCGTGGACGCGCTCGGCCATGATCCGGTCGGAGTCGGACATCTCAGCGATCTTCGCGAGTAGGTCCCGTTCCGCCTCCGCCGCCTTGTCCGCGCGCGAACCGCGGCGCGCTTCCTTCTTCGCATCCTGGGCGTGGTCCTTCATCGCGGCCCGCTCCTCGGCCGTGAATCCTTCGTACGTGCTGGTCTTGGTGCGGCTCATCGTGAATTCTCCTCAAGGAACGCGGTGTGCCGGATTTCATCCCGACCTACCACGCTGACCAGGTGTTTTTCGGTGACTGGAAGTGTGATGACGTCAACGTCAGGTCGACGGTCGGCGGGCGGGTCGGCTGGGGACTCGGCGCTGTCCCGGGTGAGTGCGGCGACCATGCCGAGCAGGTGGTGGCACATCAGAGCGTGGCCGCCATGGAGGTGGGCTCCCAGGTGAACCCGTCCGGGTCGGTGAAAGGCTCGACAGCGCCGCCGACCGCGATCCGGTGCGATCCGGTGCCGTCGGGGGAGACGCCGGCGTCTTTGGCGAGGGCACGGCGCCGGTACAGCGCCAGCTTGACGGAGCTCGACCCGGTGGTGAACTCGACGTACATGCGGCCGAAGCTCTTGGCCACGGTGAGGCCCCGGTCGAGGTAGAACCGCTTGCTCGCGGCCACATCCGAGACTCCGAGCAGGAGCACGATGCTGTCGATCCGCCGGGTGGCGGGGCCGGTGTTCTTCTTCGCCGAGGTCACGACCTTCCAGATCGTTCCGTCCGGGGCCTGGACGACCCCGCCGTAGCCCCACAGCGATTTCGCGACGGGCTTGAGCACCGTGGCCCCCGCGTCGAGGGCGGCGTCGATCAGGGCGTCGACATCGGACGGCTGGGACACCGTCAGTGACAGGGTGAACCCGCGAAAGCCGGTGGTCGGTTCCTGCGAAGCCCGCAGGTGCAGTTGGGCGTCCAACCCGAAGGCGGCGGTGTAGAAGCGTTCGGCGGCCGCGGGGTCGGCCACCTCAAGGGTGATGGTGTCGGCTGAGGTCATGGCAGCAACGCTAGGCGGGCCCCGATGACCGGTGCTTCTTGATTCCTGACCGGTCTCGAAACGGTGCCACGCACGGACTCCGCGAACCGCAAGCAGTCCGCGCCCGATCGGCCCTCAGCGCCGAGTCCGCCTGCTCTCCGGGTGGACGTTGCCCTGCGGGCAGCGGTTCCGCCGGGAGCGGAACCGCTGCCTCCGGGTGCGGGACGTGGGCCAGGATGACGGTATGGCGGACATCCTTCCCTTCCACCAGAAGCGCATCCGCACGCCGGATCGCGAGCCGGGACCGCTGTGGCGTGTGGTGCTGGGCCGGAGTCTGCGGGCGGCCAGGGAGGAGCGGGGCAGTCGTCTTGTCGACATCGCGGAGCGGGCCGGTATCTCGCCGCAGTACCTGTCTGAGATCGAACGCGGTCGCAAGGAACCCTCCAGCGAGATGATCGCCGCGGTCACCGGTGCGCTCGGTGTCGATCTGGTCGACCTGCTCGCCGACATCGCGAGCGACGTCCGGCGGCGGCGCGGCGCGGGTCCCGCGGTCGGGCGCCGTCCGACGGGACCCGTGCTCATGGCCGCCTGAGGCCGCGGTCTCAGATCCGGTGTTCGAGGACGTGGTCGGCGAGCCCGTAGCCGACGGCGTCCACCGCGTCGAACACGCGGTCCCGGTCGGTGTCGTGCCGCAGGTCCGCGACATCGCGACCGGTGTGTGCCGAGAGGATCTCCTCCAGTTGGGCGCGCACACGAACTACCTCGTCGGCCTGGAGGATGAGGTCCGGGATGGCGCCGCGGCCCTGCGCCGCGGGCTGGTGCAGCACCACCCGGGTGTGGGGCAGCACGAAGCGGTGCCCGGCCTCGCCGGCGGCCAACAGCACCGCACCGGCCGCGACCGCCTGGCCGACGCACGTCGTCGCCACCGGCGCTTTGATGTAGCGCATGGTGTCGTACAGCGCGAGCATCGCGGACGGGTCGCCGCCTTCGTTGTTGATGTACAGGTTGATCTCGCGTTCCGGGTTGTCCGCCTCCAGGTACAGCAACTGGGCGATCAGCGCGTTGGCCACACCGGAGTCGATCGCGGTGCCGAGGTAGATGATCCGCTCGGACAGCAGGTGCGAGTAGACATCCATGATCCGCTCGCCGCTCAGGCTGCGGGTGATGACGTTGGGGATGGTGTACGTGCTCATGCGCGGGCTCCCGTCGTCGGACCGAGGCCGAGGCCGAGTTCGTGCGTGCGCACCGGCACGACCTGGCCGAGGCTGTCGACGATGTGGTCGATGAAGCCGTAATCGAGTGCTTGCCCGGTGGTGAACCAGCGGTCGTGCAAGGAGTCGGCGAAGATCCGGTCGATCGGCTGGCCGGTGTCCTCCGCGATGATCCCGAGCACCGTGTCCCGGGTGTGCCGCAGGTCGTCCGCCTGCACCTGCACCTCGACCGCCGATCCGCCGATCCCCGCCGATCCCTGGTGCATCAGGATGCGGGCGTGGGGAAGGGCGAAGCGTTTGCCCGGTGTGCCCGCGGACAGCAGGAACTGCCCCGCACTGCACGCCAGTCCCAGCGCGAACGTGGCCACGTCGCACGGCACGAGCCGCATCACGTCGCGGATGGCCAGCATCGCGGGGACCGAGCCGCCCGGCGAGTGGATCCACAACGCGATGTCCTTCCCCGGATCGTCGGCGGCGAGGGAAAGCAGTTGGGTGGCGAGCACTGTCCCGTTGTCGTCGTCGAGCGGGCCGTCGAGGACCAGTACTCGTTGGCTGAAGAACCGTTCTCGAAGTCGGTGGTCGAACAGCGACTGCTTCTCGTTGTCGGTCATGCTCCGACAATGCCGACGCCCCGGTGCGATCCGCCGGTCTCGCTGCTGTGGGCAGATCAGCTCTCAGCAGGCCGGAACCTCACCCGGCCCCGACAACTCGCAGACCGCTTGGAGGCATACACCACCACGGACTCGACAACGCCCTGATCAGCGCCGGGCGTGACCGCCAGGGCCAGACGCGGGCAGAGCGGCGGTTCCTAGGCCTCCAGGGCGGGCTGGTCGTGGCGGGCCAGGTGGCAGACGGCGGCGAGTCTCAGGGTCAGCCAGTCCGCGTTCGACCAGTCCACGATCGCCGGCAGCCGCCAGCCCTGGGCCGCTGCCTCGTCCAGCACGCCCTTGGCGTAGCCGGCGAGCAGGACCACGCCCGCCACCGCCGCCGCCGCGGGCACGCCGAAGGCGAGGATGTCGCGCACCGCGGCACCGTGCTGGTCGACGGCGGCCAGCACGCCGGGCGCCAACACGCCCGGCGCCAAGACCGCCGCGATACCGAGTTCGTCGCTCAACCGGTCCAAGAACCGGCGAGCGGAGAAGTCCCTCCAACCGCTCACAAGCTCGACACCCTACGCTGTGCGAGGCAATCGACCCCACCATCGAACACGTGTTCTATGATCACGCCCGGGTCGAGCCGGATGCGCAGAGAGGAAACGAGAACGTGCAGGCGGACACGCTCGTGGAACAGGAAGACAAGGTGGACGCCGAGGCGCCCGCCGCACCCGTGCAGCAGGAGGTCGCACCCGTGCCGCAGGAAGAGTCCGAGGCCAAGCCCGCGACGAAGCGGCCGAAGTCGACGGCCAAGAAGACCCGCACGGTCGAGCTGACGCTCACCGTCACCGGGACCGCCGACGGCGAGTGGCAGGCCGATCTGGTGCACGGCACCAAGCGGGTCGTGCAGGGTCTCGTCATCTCGGCCGCGGCGGTGTCGCGGGCGGCCAAGGAACTGCACGACGACATCGCCGGCGGCATCGACGAGGTCATCGAGGCGGCCCGCAGCCAGCACCGCACGCGGATGGAGGAGCTGGAGGCCGAGCTCGCGAAGGTCAAGGCCGCACTGGCCGAGTTGAGCGACTGAGCGAGGCGAACATCCGGGACGGGGGCCGCCCGCTGGCGAGTGGCCCCCGGTCCGCGATCGCGTCGACGTGACGCTGTCGACGTGACGCTGTCTGGGTGACGCTGTCAGCGTGACGGGTCCAGCACCAGCTTGCCGGTGGTGCGGCGGGCCCGCAGGTCCTCGTGCGCCCGGCGCACCTCGGACAGCCCGTACTCGCCGCCCGGCACGGCACGCAGCTCACCGGCCAGGACCAGGTCGAACAGCTCGCCCATGGCCCGGTGCACGACGCGACCGGGCAGCTTGAACGCGTGCGGCAGCCACATGCCCGCGATGGCCGTCGAGTGCACCAGCAGGCGGCCCGGGTCGACCGGGGTCGGCTTCTCCCGGCTGGCCATGCCGTAGAACGCGAGTCGCCCGAACGGCGCGAGTGCGGCCACGCTCTGGTCGGTCACGGCGCCGCCGGTCATGTCCAGCACGACGTCGACCCGCCGTCCGCCGTTGGCCTCGCGCAGCACGTCGGTCATGTTCTCCGCGGTCGAGTCGACCGCGACGTCCGCGCCCAGGTCCAGCGCCAGCTTGCGCTTGTCCTCGGTGCTCGCGGTGGCGATGACGCGCCCCGCGCCCCACTTCTTGGCCAGCTGCACGGCCAGCGACCCGACCCCGCCCGCGGCGGCGTGCACGACGACGGTCTCACCGGGCTCCATGTGGGCGCTGCGGCGCAGCAGCAGCCACGCGGTCGTGCCCTGCACGACCATGCTCAACGCGGTGAGGTCGTCCACGCCTTCGGGCACGTCGAACGTGGTCGCCTCGGGCACCACGGCCTTCTGCGCGTACCCGCCGTGGTTGGTCAGGCCGACCACGCGGCGGTCGCCCGCCATACCGACGACCTCGCCGCCTGGCACCATCGGCAGTTGCATCTTGGCCAGGTACGAATTCTCCGCCTGGTGGGTGTCGGCGTAGTTCAGGCCCGCGCGGCTGACGTCGACGAGCAGTTCGCCGGGACCCGCGACGGGGTCGGGGATCTCGACCTCGTTGAGGACTTCCGGTCCGCCGAACTCGGTGATCTGGATGGCGCGCACGGTGTCAGTTCTCCTTGGTGGTCAGCGGGGTGAGGTCGAGGTTGACGCGCTCGCCGTCGGCGGTGCGCGGGCCGGGAGGGTTGGGGAAGGTGAACGGCGCGCTGGGACGTCCGGCCTGCACGAACCAGCACTCACCGGGCTTGCCGTCGCGCAGCACGGCGACGAACGCGTCGACCACGTCGTCCACGCTCATCACCGGCATGCCGGAGGAGACGAGGGCGTCTTTGAAGCTGGAGATGATCGCGGTGTCGGCGAACGCCGGGCAGACGGCGTTGACGGTGATGTTGTCGGCGGCGAACACCGGGCCCAGGCCGCGGACGAGCCCGACGACGGCGGCCTTGTTCGCGCCGTACAGGGGGTCCATGGGCATCGCCATCAGGCCGGCCATGCTGGCGGTGGCGACGATGTGCCCGCCGCCGCGCTTCTTCAGCTCGGCCGACGCCGCGTGCACGCCGTACACCACGCCGTCGAGGTTGATGCCCATGACGGTGCGGTACCGCTCGGGGTCGAAATCGTCGCCGAGGCCGAACCCGGTGCCGATGCCCGCGTTCAGCACCGCGATGTCGAGGCCGCCGAACCGCTCCACGGCCGCCGCCACCGCCGCTTCGCTGTGCAGGGGGTCGCGGACGTCGCAGTGCACGAACAGGCCGTCCACCTCGTCGGCCACGGCTTGGCCCCGTTCGTCGTCCACGTCGGCGACGACGACGGACGCACCGGCGGCGGCCAGTCTGCGCGCCACCCCCGCTCCGATGCCGTTCGCGGCCCCGGTGACCAGTGCGACCTTGCCCGAGAACTCCACCGTGCCTCCTCTGGCTGACATTCCGACCAGTCGGTATGGTTCCCCTGACTGACCCTGGCGTCAAGACGACGTCGCCGGTAGGTTACTAAGCGGTTGCTTAGGCCCGCAGATCAAGGAGGATTGACCGTGGCCGAGACGGACGCACGGGTGGCCATCGTCACCGGTGCCGCATGCGGCATCGGCGCCGCCGTAGCCACGCGGCTCGCGCAGGACGGCTTGGCCGTCGCACTGCTCGACCTCGACGAGGGCAGCTGCGCCGAGGCCGTGGAGAAGATCAAGGCCTCCGGTGGGACGGCCATCGCGGTGGGTGTCGACGTCAGCGACAGCGCGGCGGTCGACGCGGCGGTGCAGCGCGTCGCCGACGAGTTGGGCGCGCCGACCGTCCTGGTCAACAACGCGGGCATCCTGCGGGACAACCTGCTGTTCAAGATGACCGACGACGACTGGGACGCGGTGATCAACGTGCACCTGCGCGGCTCGTTCCTGATGAGCCGGGCGGTGCAGAAGTTCCAGACGGCGGCGAAGTGGGGCCGGATCGTCAACCTGTCCAGCACGTCGGCGCTGGGCAACCGGGGTCAGGCGAACTACTCGGCGGCCAAGGCGGGCCTGCAGGGGTTCACCAAGACGTTGGCGATCGAGCTGGGCAAGTTCAACGTGACCGTGAACGCCATCGCGCCGGGGTTCATCGCGACCGACATGACCGCCGCGACGGCGGCCCGCGTCGGCGTCGACTTCGAGGACTTCAAGAAGGGCGCGGCGGCGGCGATCCCGGTGGGGCGCGTCGGCACTCCGGAGGACATCGCGCACACGGCGTCGTTCCTGGTCAGCGAGGGCGCGGGGTTCGTGTCCGGCCAGGTCGTCTACGTCGCCGGCGGACCGAAGGACTGAGGGCGGATGCGGGTATTCGCGAACCTCGACGAGCTGGCGGCGGCCAAGGGCGAGCACCTCGGTTTCGGCGAGTGGCACGAGATCACGCAGGCGGAGATCAACCTGTTCGCCGACGCCACCGGTGACCACCAGTGGATCCACGTGGACCTGGAGAAGGCCGCCGCCGGGCCGTTCGGCGCGCCGGTCGCGCACGGTTACCTGACGTTGTCGCTGATCCCGCTGCTGGTGCGGGACATCTACAAGGTCGAGGGCCTGTCCATGGGCGTGAACTACGGGTTGAACAAGGTGCGCTTCCCCAGCCCGGTCGTCGTCGGGTCGCGGGTGCGGGCCGGTGCCGAGTTGGCCGAGATCGCCGATGTGGCGCAGGGCAAGCAGGCGGTGGTGAAGGTGACCGTGGAGATCGACGGCAACCCCAAGCCCGCGTGCGTGGCGGAAACCGTCGTCCTGCTGGTCCCCTGACCGCAAGCGGCCACGCGCGCCGCGGGGCTCCGATCGTCGAGGACGATCGGGAACCGTGAAGGGGCGCGAAGGTCGGGAGCGGATCACGAACGTCCCGCGCAGGCCTGCCCGGCGCGGGACGTTCGTCGTCCGCCATCGGTTGCGGATCGGTGGTCTGGTCAGCGGTGCCTGCCTGCTCGCCGGGCTGGCCGTGCTGACCCTGACGGTGTTGAGCACCCCGTGGTGGATCGTCGACATGTTCCGGCCCGTCCAAGGCGTGGGCGGGTTGCTGATCGCGCTGTTCGCGTTGCTGATCGTGCTGGGCCTACCCGCGGTGGTCGCGCTGCCAGCGGGCATCCGCCCGGGTAACGCCGCCCTGCGCCGACGGGTGCTGGCGATGGACGGCGAAGGCGTGTGGATCTACGAGTCGGCGCTGTGGTGGTCCGCCCCGTACGTGGTGCCGTGGCGCGATGCCGGCCTGATCCGCGCGTCCACCCGTGATCACACCGACGTCGACGCGGCGGAAACCGGACCGACACCGACGCTCGTGCCGTGGGACTACCTGGATTTCGGCGATCCCCCGCGGGCGGGCGTACACCTGCGGTGGCTGACCGCGACCGCCGAGGAGATCGTCGAGCAGGCCCGGCTCCGCCGACCGGACCTCGTCTTCCTCGACCGGCGGACACCGCCGCCGGCGGGTCTCGGCGGGTGGGTGCTGCGGCGCCGGCGCAGTGGCCGCCGGCCCCCTTTCCTCCGATGACCCCGCGGTGCTACTGGAGCCCTGACCACATGTTCCGGCTGGTACGGCTTCGCAGGGGTCCTCGCCAAGGGGACCCCTGCTTTTACCCTGCCACAAAGGACCGACGATGTCGGGCGCGCAAGCGCCACCTGTGGACAAGTGCGAGCCGATGGATAACGGCAATGGGTGGTGCGCGAGCGGTCAGGCGTCGGCCTCGCGGGCCACGCGTTCCAGGCGGGCGCGGTAGTCGTCCCACCAGGGGGCGTCGCCCGGGGGGAGGTTGTCGTTGTCCGGGCGCAGGCCGGCTGTGCCGTCGATGAGTTCGCGGACGATGTCGGCGTGGCCGGCGTGGCGGTTGGTCTCGGCGATCATGTGGATGAGGATCAGGTGGAGGGTGACGGTTCGACGCTCCTCCGGCCACCACGGCACGGCGCCGGTCGAATCCAGGTCCAGCGCGTCGATCGTCACGTCGGAGTGCACGCCCGCCCGCTGGTAGAGGGCGACGATGTCCTCACGCGACTCGTCCGCCGTGGCCCACATGTCGGCGTTCAGCTCGGCTTCGTCGCTCATCCACGGCAACGGCTCGGGGAACGGGCGGCCGAACGTGTCGCCGAAGTACCCCATCTCCACCCCGGCCAGGTGCTTGACCAGGCCGAGCAGGTTCGTGCCGGTCGGCGTCAACGGACGTCGCACGTCGTACTCCGACAGGCCGTCCAGCTTCCACAGCACCGCCTCACGCGCGGTCCGGAGGTAGCGGTGCAGGTGGGACTTCATGACGAGCCCTCCACGGGGCGCAGTGACGCGAGGAGCAGGTCGGCGAAGTGGCGGCCCACCTGCTTGGCCGACAACGGACCGTCGGCGCTGTACCACTGGCCGAGGTGGTGGACGGTGCCGAAGAAGTAGTGCACGGTGAGGTCGGCGGGCACGTCGGTGCGGAACACGCCCGCGGCCTGTCCTTCCTCCACAAGCGACCGGAACCGCTCGTGGTAACGCCGCCGTTCCGCCCGCATCTCCCGCCGCTTGTCCTCGGCCAGGTGGTCGGCGGACCGGAAGTACACGCGGGCCTGGTCGAAGTTGTCCACCGACGTGACCACGACGTCGACCGCCGCCGCGTGCAACCGCTCGGCCACCGGCGCCGACCCGGACGCGAAGTGGTCCAACCGCTCCGTCTGCATCCGCAGCAGGCTGCCGTAGATCTCGTGCAGGAGGTCGTCCTTGGACCCGAAGTAGTGGTACATGGCGCCCTTGGTGACGCCCGCCAGGTCCACGATCTCCTGCACCGCGACCCGGTCGAAGCCCTTCGCGGCGAACAACCGCGTCGCAGCGTCGATCAGCCGCTCCGGTACCGATGCCATGGGCCAAGCATCCCACGACCGTTCACTGGAACATCGCGATCGGCCGGATCACCAGCTGCTGGGAGTCCGCCTTCCACGACTGCACCTTGCCCAGGCACCGCGCCTGGAACCCGCCCTCGGGCACGACGTCGTCCCGCAGCCCGGCGTTGTAGCACTCGACCCGCACCTGCGGCCCCTGCTCGGGGTCGTCCGGGTCGCCGAACGGCGCCAGGAACACCGTCGTGCCGTCACCGTCGGACGCCACCCGGAACACGCCCTTCACCGACACGTACGAGTCGATCCGCCGCAACCGCACCGTCTCGGACGACTCCAGGTGCTGCTCCAACGCCGTGTTCCGCAGCAACGTCAGGTCACGCAGGTCCACGTGCACGACACCGGAGGCGGACTCCAACGCGTCCAGCAGCACGCCGACCACGGCGATCGGCTCGTACTGCTCGATGTAGGTCTTCACCACCTCGCGCCCGGACGTCCGCACGCCCTCGACGCCCAGGTCCAGGCCCTTCAACGCGATCTTGCCGTCCTTGGTGACGCCGACCCGGTCCACCACCTCCTTGGTCATCGCGTCGCCGTACCGCCCGACCTGGTAGAGGTCCATCACGGACTTCTCGTGCAGGTAGATGGTCAACCCGGGCACCTCGCGCGGCGGCGCGAACCGGTGCCGGGACCGCCACGCCCACACACCCACCCCGGCCGCCACGACGAGTGCCAGCACGGTCGCGATCCACACGATCGCCCACGGCCACCACACCGACCACCACAGTGCTCTATCGACAGCCACGGATCTCCTTCACCGCCTCCAGCAGTGACCCGGTGGTGGCGTCCACCACCCGCCCGCCGGTCGCCCGCGCCACCCGGTCCAGCTCCACCGGGTCGGCCTCGCCGAACCGGATCGCGTACGTGCGCGCCGGCGGGTCCGGCCACGCGGCCAGGAACTCGTCCGCGCTCATCCCGGCGTTGTTCTCGCCGTCGGTCATCAACACCACCGTGCCGTCGCCGACGACCCGGTAGGCGTGGTCCAGGGCCGACCAGATCGCGGTGCCGTCCGCCAGTCCGGAGGACGCCAACGCGCCCGCCAACGCCTCCAGGTCCGCCGCACCTCGGACCACGACACTGCGCTCCTCCATCACGGTCCCCGCGAACCGCACCAGCACGACCGTCTCCCCCACCCGGAACCGGTCGAACCCGCCCGCCCGGCTCAGCGTCGCGAACGCCTCGCGCAGCCCGGCGATCCGCCCGCCCGCCATGGACGTCGAGTGGTCCAGCACGAACACCACCCGGCCCGGCTCACCCGCCCGGTCGTAGGCGGCGAGCAGGGTGTCCACGACCTCCTGCGTGCCGGGGAAGTACAGCGCGGTGCCGATCGGCTCGCGCAGCTTCTCCGTCCGCTCGACCTGCGGGTCCACCGGCCGGCGCGAGGTGCGTTCCATGATCGCCCGCTGCGCGGACGGCGAGCGCAGCCACTCCACCACCCGGTCGTACGCGGCCCGCTTGTCCGGCTTCAGCAGCATCAACGGGTAGTCGGAGAGCACGATCCCGTCACGCGGGTACACGACCTCCAGCGGCTCGCGGAGCTGCCCGGACGCGTTCAGGGACAGCACCGCCGACTCGTACGTGACCACGGCGTCCACCTCGTCCTGCCGCTTCACGTACTCGTCCACGACCTCCGCCGCGCCGGACGCGCCGAACGCCCGTCCGGTGAGGAACCCCTGGAGCTTGTCGCAGGTGACGTCCTCGCTCCGCAGCGCCGCACCGGTATCGGCGGCGGCCGTCGCCACCCCGATCAACGCCGCCATCCCGCTGCCGGACACCCTCGGGTCGGCCATGCCGAACCGCAGCTCCCCCGCCGCCGCACGGCCCGCGATATCGGCCCACGACGCGCCGCGCAGCGGCCCCGCCCGGCTCGCCTTCACGCCCAGCACCAGCGGCGACAGCATCGTGGTCGCGGACGGCGGCAGGTCCACGTTCTTGAGCTTGAGGTACCGGTTCGTGGACAGCCACGCCAGGTCGTGGTCCACACCCGCCGCCAGCTCCTCGCCGGCCCGCACCGTGCCCCGGTAGTCCAGCCGCAGCTCCACCCCGGTGTCCCGGCGCAGGTCCTCCAGCACGGACGAAAGGTCGGCCAGCTCCGAACTGGCCAGCACGGTCAACGTGGTCTGTTCGGGCGTGCCCGAGGTGCACCCGGCCAGCACCGCCACCACCAGGAGGAGAACCGGCAGCCTCATATCGGCACCCGGATCTCGGGGCAGCGGCCGACCTCCCGGATCATCGTCTCCAGCTCCGGCGGCTTGGGCAGGAACCCTTCCGTGAGGCTCGACACCGGCTCCGGCAGACCACGTTGCGCCAGCAGTTCGTTGAGCGCGGTCGAGTCCTGGTTGTCGAGCCGGAACCCCAGCTCGAGGGCACGTTGGCGCAGGTCCGGATGGCTGCGCACCAACTCGCCGACCCGCTCCCCCGCCGCGCTGAACGCGATCAGCCACGGCTCGGTGCGGTGGTGCGTGTCGGGGTAGAGGAGAACGCGCTCGTCGTCGGGCCTGCCGTTCTTCGCCACCTCGGCGAGCTGGTGCGCCATGTACTGGTGCTCGTACATGACGCCGACGGGCGCGGTGGTGCGTCCGTCCGGGTGGAAGAACGTGGTGCCGATGCCCGAGCCGTGCAGGCCCTCGATCTCGAACACCGGCCTGATCCTCTGCGCCACCGGCAGCGCGTCCTGCTCGGTCGGTGCGACGGACTTGTTCGCGGCGAACGCGACCAGGCCCATCCAGGCCGAGCCCGAGTAGGAGTCGCACGGGTTGGGGGTCTGCGCGACGATCTGGTTGCGGCTGGCGACGGGTTTGTTCTTCAGCTGCTGCCAGGTCTTCGCCGGTGCCCCGTCGTCGGGCAGGGACAGCTTGACGAACGCCACCATGTCCAGGGTGTAGTAGAACCCCTGCCCGTTCTCCTGCTTCGTCGCCACCCCCTCCGCCTCCAGGGCTTCGGCGTACTCCCTGAACGCGCCCAGCACCAACGGGCTGGCGAACGGGAAGAACACCCGGCCGCCGAACCGGTCCCGGATCAGCTCGCCCGCCGCCTGCCCGGACGGCATCACGAAGTCGAACTCGCGGACCCGGTCCTGCCGGTCGCGGGCGATCTCCCGCGAGCCGCCCGAGTCGGTGACCCGCACGTCGATGCCGTTGGCCATCAGGATGCGGCGGACCTCGGGGTCCTGGAAGTACACCGACTTGGACGCCATCATGGCGCTCACCACGGTGATCTGCTGGAACGGCAACACCACCGTGCCGGACGCGAACAGCGCGACGGCACCGGCCAACGCGATACCCGCCGATACGCCGAACGGCAGCAGGAAACGCTTGCGCCGGAAGACGGACCTGGGCGGATCGAGGATGGTGAAAGCGGGTTCTTCGGTCGAGCTCTTCGCGACCACGGATTCCCCCGTGCGGACGGCGATCTCCCCTGGTACCAGACTAGATCGCCATGCCGCCGGGGTGGGTTACAAGTCGACGATCAGCCGCCGAGCGTCGCACCGCCGTCCACCACGAACGTAGCGCCGGTGGTGTAACCGCCTGCCGCCGAAGCGAGGAACACGACCGCCGCGGCCAGCTCCTCCGGATCACCCACCCGGCCCATCGGCAGCCGCGAGATGTGCGATTCGAGGTAGCCCTCGGGGTACTGGTCGGTCATCTCCGAGGCGAAGTAGCCGGGCGCGAGCGCGTTGACCCGGATGCCCTTGCGCCCGGTCCACTGCTGCGCCAGGTCACGGGTCAGGCCGAGCAGACCGGCCTTCGACGCGGAGTACGCCGCCTGCGGCAGACCACCGGTGACCAGGCCGAGCACGCTGGAGACGTTGATGATCGACCCGCCGTCGGTCATCACGGCCGCCGCGGCCTGCGCCATCCAGTACGCGCCGTTGAGGTTGACGTCCATGACGCCCAGGAACTGCTCGGGCGTCTCCCGGGACGCGGGCACCGCCGACGCCACGCCCGCGTTGTTCACCAGCACGTGCACCGGGCCGAACTCGGCCGCGGCACGGGCCACCTCACGGCAGTCGTCCGGCTGCGCCACGTCGGCCTGCACGATCAGCGCGCGCCGACCGGTGCTCTCGACCACCTGCGCGGTGTCCTTGAGCTTTTCCACCCGCCGCGCGGCGAGCACGACGTCCGCGCCCGCCTCGGCCAGGCCCTTGGCGAACGCCACGCCCAGACCGGAGGACGCACCGGTGACGATCGCGACCTGCCCGTCCAACCGGAACCTGTCCAGAATCCCCATCAGATCCTCTCTGTGTTTGATTGCCGCTGCTCCGCAGACGGCGGGCGAGGTCGCCTGGGAAGTCGCGACCTCGCGTGGTGGTTGCGTGGTGGTGCGTGATGGTGGGTGGTGGTGCGCGGGCGCGATCACAGGCCGAGGTCGCGGCCGATGAGTTCCTTCATGATCTCGTTGGAGCCGGCCCAGATCTTGGTCACCCGGGCGTCCATCCAGGCGCGGGCCACGCGGTACTCGGTCATGTAGCCGTAGCCGCCGTGCAGCTGCACGCACGCGTCGATGACGTCGTTCTGCACGTCCGCGCTCCAGTACTTGGCCTTGGCCGCGTCCACGGCGCTCAGCTCGCGCCGGGTGTGCGCGTCGGTGCACTGGTCCAGGAACGCCTGCGTCACGTCGATCTTGGTGACCAGCTCGGCGAGGGTGAACTTGTTGTGCTGGAACGAGCCGATGGCCTGCCCGAACGCCTTGCGCTCCTTGGCGTACTCGATCGTCTCGACCAGGATCTGCTTCGCGTGGGCCAGGTTGGAGATCGCGCCGCCGAGGCGTTCCTGCGGCAGGCGTTCCATCATGTAGATGAAGCCCAGGTCGACCTCGCCGATGACGTTCTCCTGCGGGACGCGGACGTCCTCGAAGAACAGCTCGGCGGTGTCGGACTCGGGCTGGCCGACCTTGTCCAGCTTGCGGCCGCGCTCGAAGCCCTTCATACCGGTCTCGACGGCGAACAGGGTGATGCCCCTGGCCTTCTTCGCCGGGCTGGTGCGGGCGGCGATGACGATCATGTCGGCGGAGAAGCCGTTGGTGATGAACGTCTTGGAGCCGTTGAGGATCCAGTCGGTGCCGTCCTGGACGGCGTTGCTCTTGAGCGCCGCGAGGTCGGAGCCGCCGGACGGTTCGGTCATGCCGATGCCGGTGGTCATCTCGCCCGCGCAGAACCGGGGCAGCCAGCGCTGCTTCTGCTCCTCGGTGCACAGGTCGACCAGGTACGGGGCCACGACGTCGCTGTGGATGCCCAGGCAGGAGGCCATGCCGGCGCTGGACTTGGACACCTCCTCGGCGAGGACGGCGTTGAACCGGTAGTCGTTCGCGCCGCTGCCGCCGTACTCCTCGGGGACCTCCAGGCCGAGCAGACCCTGCTTGCCGGCCTCCAGCCACACGTCGCGGTCGATGTGGCGCTGCTCGACGAACTTCTCGTAGTTCGGCTTGAGGGTGCGGTCGACGAACGCCTTCGCGCTCTCGCGGAACGCTTCGTGGTCGGGTTCGAACAGCGTGCGGCGCACTCTCAGGCCTCCATACTAAGCGGTTGCTTAGGGCTAAGCGTATGCTTAGCCTGCGGTATCGTCCGGTTCGTGTCAAGGAGGGCGCATGACGACGACCCAGGGTGAGTTCGCGCGCCTGGATGAGACGTGGTCCTCGGTCACGCCCCCGGCGGCCAGGCGGATGCTGATCGCCGCCGCCGCCGCGTTCTCGGTGCGCGGGTACCACGCGACCACGACACGGGACATCGCGGCGCAGGCCGGCATGTCGCCCGCGGCGGTGTACATCCACTACCGGTCCAAAGAGGAACTGCTGTTCCAGATCTCGCGGATCGGGCACGCGACGTCGTTGGCGGTGCTGACGGACGTGACCGAGGTCGATCCGGTGGCCCGGCTGGCGACGGCCGTGCGGGCTTTCGCGTCGTGGCACGCGGAGTACCACACGACGGCGCGGGTGGTGCAGTACGAGTTGAGCGCGTTGACGCCGGAGCACCTGGCCGAGGTGGTGGAGCTGCGCCGGCGGATCGAGGCGGCGGTGCGCGGGATGATCGAACGCGGCGTGGCGGCGGGGGTGTTCGACGTGCCGGACGTGCGGGGGGCGACCCTGGCGGTGCTGTCGCTGTGCATCGACGTCGCCCGCTGGTACCAGCCGACCGGTCGGCGCACGCCCGCGGAAATCGGCGACCTCTACGCCGACCTGGTGCTGCGCATGGTGGGTGTCCACGCGTCGTCGTGAGGTGCCGGCTCAGCCGATGTCGTCGAGGTCCTGCCCCGCGAACCACTCCTCCACGGTGCTCGTGCGGTCGTCCATGGACATGGTCATCGCCTCGACCCTCTTGCCGATCGCGGGACCGTGCCTGCCGAGCAGGTCCGCGGTGTGCCGGTCCTGGTGGCTCATCCGCCGCATCTCGTCGAGTTGGCCGATGCTCATGCCGGTGATCACCTGCCAGGCGTCGAGGTCGGTGACGAACTCGGACGTCCGCTTCGCCATCGCCGCCGCCATCAGCGTGTAGAACGCGTCGGTGGACGTGACCGGCTCCCGGCGCCGCAGGATGTCGAGGATCTGCCGCAGCTGCTCCGCCGTCCACGGCTGGGCGGGCAGGGTCGCCATCGCCCAGGCGACCTCGGTGGTCAGCGCCCGGTTCGGCACCACCGGCGGCCCCACCAGCGGGACCTCCCCGATCGCGCCCACCCGGCGCAGCGCGGCGACGGCCCACCCGATCCTGGACCAGTCCAAGGCCTCACGCGAGTTCGCGTCCAACCCGTCGACGGCACAAGGCCCCCCGGAACATTCCGGGAGGCCCTGTCGGTCGGGTCCTGGGGCTAGCGGACGGATTTCCTGCCGTAGAAGCCTGCGACGAGGCTGACGCCGACGGCGGCGATCACCACCTGGACGATGATCTCGATCCAGTCGATGCCAGGCGTGTCCTCCACGCCGAACGCCCGGGCGACGAACGTGCCCAGGAACGCCGCCACGATGCCGACCACGATGGTCAGCCAGATGGGAATGGCCTGCTTGCCCGGCGCGACGAGCTTGCCCAGCAAACCGATGATGAGGCCGACGATCAGAGCACTGATCACACCGCCGATGCCCACTGTGCCTCCTGCGGGTTAGTCGCCTTCGAAGAAGTCCCCGATCTCGTCGAGGGCCTCACCCATCATCATCCCACCGAAAACGCCGGCCGCATTACCAGCGACCACACCACCCGCGCCGATTCCCCCGCCACGGTGACCGCCGCGGCCTCAGCGGTGACCGCCGTGCATGCCGTAACCGCCGGACGATCGCCTGCCGGAGACCTGGTCCATCCACTGGTGCAGCAGCGCCGCCCAGTCCGTGCGGATCACCTCATCGTGCGACATGGCGAAATGCCCGAACGAGTCACCGCCCTGCCGGAACAGCCCACCGCGGCGGTCCGCCTCCAGCACCACGTACAACCGGTGCGGGTCGGTCACGAACGTCAGCTCCAGCTGGCTGATCTTGCCCAGGAACTGCTGCGGCGGCAGGAACTCGATCTCCTGGTAGAACGGCAGCTGCTGCGGCACGCCGTGGATGCGCCCCGACTCGTTGTCGGCCCGCTGGAAGCGGAACCCGAGCGCGCCGAACGCGTTCAGCACGTGCTCCTGCGACCGGGTCGGGTGCACCGCCACCGGGTCGAGGTCACCGGGGTCGACCGCGCCGCGCACCTCCAGCTCGGTGCGCAGACCCATCGTCATCCCGTGCAGGTGCTGCCCGTGCACCACGGTCACCGGCGTCTCCAGCGGCACCGGGAACTGGAACGGCAGCACCAGGTTCTGCTTCGGCGCGACGCTGATCCGCTGCCCGACGACGATCCGCGCGAACTCGACGTTGCGGTTGTGCTCGTTGTCGCCGCTCTCCACCTCGACCCGGGTGACCAGCGACAGCTTGACCTGGTCGATCTCGGCCGGGTGGTCACCGCCCGCGATGCGGACCTCACCGGTCACCACCTCACCCGGTCGGGTGTTCGGGTTGGTCAGCACCGTGTCGACGGAAGGACCGCCGACCCCGAACGCCCGCAACATCCTCTTGAAAACCACGGTGGTGCCTCCTGGCCTGCTTTTGGGTCACGCTCTTGGGCGGTTTGCCCCAAGGACGCCTCGGTAGGTGGATCGGTTCCCACTGGACTAACGCTAAGCGCAGATGCCAGTATGCGACGGCGGTCACATACTAAGCGGTCGCTCAGTAGACTCGCCCAGGAGGCTGAAGTGCCCACGCTGCTCGTCGCCAACCGGGGGGAGATCGCCGTCCGGGTGCTCCGCGCCGCCGCGGACCTCGGCTGGCGCACCGTCGCCCTGGTCACCGACTCCGACGACGCCCACGGCCGGTTCGCCGATCGCGCGGTCCGGTTGCAAGGCTCCTACCTGGACGTGGACGCCGTGCTCGCCGCCGCCGGCGGGTGCGATCTGGTGCACCCGGGCTACGGGTTCCTGGCCGAGAACGCCGGGTTCGCGCGGCGGTGCGCGGAGGCCGGCCTGACGTTCGTCGGCCCGCCGCCGGAGGTGCTGGAGCTGCTCGGTGACAAGAGCCGTGCGCGGGCTCTGGCGGCCGAGGTGGGCGTGCCGGTGCTCGCGGGCGCCGAGGACGGGTTCGAAGCGTTCTTCCGCGTGCACGGAGCGGTGGTGGTGAAGGCCGTCGCCGGTGGTGGCGGCAAGGGCGTGCGGGTGGTGCGGCGGCTCGCCGAGCTTTCCGGCGCGGTCGAGCGGTGCCGGGCGGAGGCGCTGGCCGCGTTCGGCGACGACACCGTGTTCGTCGAGGAACTGCTCGAACCCGCCCGGCACGTCGAGGTGCAGTTGGTCGGCACGACGGTGCTGGGCGACCGCGACTGCTCGTTGCAGGTCCGGCACCAGAAGCTGATCGAGGTCGCACCCGCGCCGGACCTCTCCCCCGACCTGCGGACCGCGCTGCACGAGGCGGCGGCGACGATCGCGCGTGCCGTCCGGTACACCGGGCTGGGCACGGTGGAGTTCCTGGTCGCACCGGACGGCCGGTTCGCGTTCCTGGAGGCCAACCCGCGGCTCCAGGTCGAGCACACGGTCACCGAGCAGGTCACCGGGCTGGACCTGGTGCGCGCCCAACTGCTGCTGGCGACCGAGGTCGAGCCGGACCTGACCCACACGCCGCGCGGCAGCGCGATGCAACTGCGCGTCGGTCTGACCTCGACGGGACGGCTGTCGGCGTTCGTCCCGCCGTCCGGGCCGGGCGTCCGGGTCGACACGCACGCGTCCGTCGGCTACCGGGCGGGCCTGGGTTTCGACCCGTTGCTGGCGAAGGTCGTGGTGCACGCCGACGACCTGCACACCGTGCTGCGCCGGGCCCGCCGTGCGCTGGACGAGTTCACTGTGGACGGTGCCGGGACGAACATCGGCTTCCTGCGCGGGTTGCTGGACCACCCGGATGTTTTGGCAGCGCACACGGGTCTGGTGGATTCGCTGCCCCGTGAGGACACGGGAGCGCGCGCTCCCGTGCAGGGCACCGTCGTGGCGATCGAGTCCGGCTCGGTCGTCGTGGAAGCGATGAAGATGCAGCACGTGGTGCCGATCGGTGACGCGCGGGTGCTGGTCGAGGTCGGCGACACGGTCGCGGAAGGCGCGTTGCTGGCCGAGGGCGTGGATGTGGCGGTCGAGGAGAAGGCCGTCGAGGTCGACTTGGACGACGTGCGGCCGGATCTCGCGGAAACGTTGGCGCGGCACGACTTCTCACGTCCCGAGGCGGAGGCGAAGCGGCACGCGGCCGGGCGGCGGACCGTTCGGGAGAACATCGCCGACCTGTGCGACGAGTTCGTCGAGTACGGCGGGTTGGCCATTGCCGCGCAACGCCGACGGCGGTCGTTGGACGAGTTGGTCGAGCGCACGCCGGCGGACGGGTTGGTCGCGGGCGTCGGCACGGTGAACGGCGGCCAGGTCGTCGCGATGTCCTACGACTACACGGTCCTCGCGGGCACCCAGGGGCTGCGCAACCACGCCAAGAAGGACCGGATGTTCGCGTTGGCCGAGCAGCGGCGGCTGCCCGTGGTGCTGTTCGCCGAGGGTGGCGGCGGCCGGCCGGGTGACACCGACCACGGCGGCGTCACCGGGTTGGACTGCATGGCGTTCCACCTGTTCGCCAAGCTGTCCGGGCTGGTGCCGCTGGTCGGTATCGCGTCGGGTCGGTGCTTCGCCGGGAACGCGGTGCTGCTGGGCACGTGCGACGTGGTGATCGCGACCCGCGACGCGACGATCGGCATGGGCGGCCCGGCGATGATCGAGGGCGGCGGGCTCGGCGTGTTCCGGCCCGAGGAGATCGGGTCGGTCGACGTCCAGGTGCCCAACGGCGTGATCGACGTGCTCGTGTCAGATGAGGCCGAGGCCGTCGCGGTGGCCAAGAAGTACCTGTCGTACTTCCAGGGCGCGGTCGACGGCTGGGAGTGCGCCGACCAGCGGCTGCTGCGGCACCTCGTACCGGAGAACCGGGTGCGCGCCTACGACGTGCGGACCGTGGTGGAGACGATCGCCGACACCGGGTCGGCGCTGGAGCTGCGGCGCGAGTTCGGGCGCGGCATCGTGACCGCCCTGGTCCGGGTCGAGGGCCGGCCGCTGGGGCTGATCGCGAACGACCCCGGCCACCTCGGTGGGGCGATCGACGCCGACTCGGCGGACAAGGCCGCGCGGTTCCTCCAGCTGTGTGACGCGTTCGACCTGCCGGTGGTGTCGCTGTGCGACACGCCGGGGTTCATGGTCGGCCCGGACGCCGAGCGGACCGCGACCGTGCGGCACCTGACCCGGATGCTCGTGACCGGCGCGAACCTCGACGTGCCGTTCGGGTTCGTCGCGTTGCGCAAGGCGTACGGGCTGGGTGCGCAGGCCATGGCGGCGGGCAGCCTGAAGGTGCCCCTGTTCGCCGTGGCGTGGCCCAGTGGCGAGTTCGGCCCGATGGGCCTGGAGGGCGCCGTGCGGCTCGGGTACCGGCGCGAACTGGACGCCATCGACGACCCGGCGCAGCGCAAGGAGGCCTTCGAGGCGATGGTCTCGGCCGCCTACGAGCACGGCAAGGCACTCAACGTGGCGTCCGCGTTCGAGATCGACGACGTGATCGACCCGGCCGACACCCGACGCTGGATCACCACCCTGCTCACCGGTCCGGTCGCCGATCGGACGACAAAAAAACGCCCATTCGTGGATACCTGGTGACGGCTACGCGCCACCAAACGCGAACTCGCTTTCCCGGCTTGCATTTAATCTCGTCTGGCAAGTACGATGCGGCCGCTCAACCAGAACACCGGAGATGAGGACCAATGCACGCGAATCTGCCTGGGGGCGGAGAAAGCGGCAATGACGGTTAGTCGTCGGTCGCGGAATGCCGAGGCGGCGGGGTGCTCTCAAGCCGGGGTACCCCGCCCCTTGAGTTGGAGCCGCATACCCAGGGACTGGTGTTCCGGCAAATCGAATCCCTCGAAGAGGAAGACCGGCTGACCGCTCTCGTCTTTGCCCGGACCAGCGGCGAAACCGTTCTCGTACTCCTCGAACCCGATGGGCTCGTGATATGCGTCGTAGCCGCGTGGCAGCACGACCTTGTACCGCGCGTACCCCACAGGGGTGGCGAACCGGAGCGTGAACTTGTCCGGGACGCGGTCCCGCATGAGCGGTGCGCACATGCCCGGCCAGGTGAACTCCACCGCGATGGTGATCTCGCTGTCGACCCGCGGCGGCTCGGGGAAGTGCACCATCAGGACGAGTTGGCCGTCCTTCAGCCACGCGACCGTGGTGCTCAGGCTCGCTCCGGGCAGGTCGCCGACCAAGAGCTTGCGCACTTCGACGCCGATCTCCCGCCGGTATCTGGCAGGTTGCGCCCAACCGCACCCCTGAACCAGGCGCATGACGCGCAGGTCCGCCAGGACCTTGGCCCGGATGGTGACCAGTTTGCGCGCATCGCCGTTCACCTCGATGGTGGCATGTTCCTCCCAGGTGATTATCCGGTATTGGGAGTGCCCGTCCTCGGCGACTATCTTGGAGTACCTCGAAACGAGGTTCCGATGCTCCTCGACCTGCCGGACCAATGCCCTGCGGTCGGCGAGCAGGATCAGCCCGAGCGAGAGCACGACGAGGATGCTTGTGACGAGTGCGCCCGCTTTGACGGCCGTGTTGCCGAAAACGGCACCCAAGAGCACCGCGAATGACATGATCCCCAGAACGGCCTTGACCACCGCCGGCACGCCCTCGTCAGCGAGCAGGTCGTCGAGCCACTGCACGAACCGCTTCAGCACTTCGCCCCCTGAGAGAGACGCAGTCACCCTTTGGGGTCAGAGAATATCGGTCAGTAGTCACGATTAGTACCACTCAGGCGGCCTACGGCTCGTAGCGTCGGATGTTCGCCCACTTGGCAGCAACCGGCCCGCACTTCTACGGCCGACCCGGACCAAGATCGACTGGCTCGCAGAGTGACTCGCAGAGTGAACTGTCAAACGGGTGACGTGCGGAACGTTGCGCGCGTGCCGTACGTTGCCGTGCCGTGACGACTCTCCTGGGACGGTTCAAGCAGCGGCTGCGCCGGTTCGCGCAGAAGCCCGGCTCCGCCGACCTCACGCCCTACCGGAAGCTGCTCGACGAGGTCAACGAGCAGGCCGAACGCGTGAAAGAGCTGAGCGACGAGGAGCTGACCGCCGCGGCCGCCGAGCTGCGCGGGAAGTCCGAGTTCGGCCGTCCCGAACTGGTGGAGGTCTGCGCGCTGGGCCGTGAGGCCGCCGACCGCGCGCTGGGCCTGCGCCCGTTCGACGTGCAGATCCTCGGCGCCCTGGGCCTGCTGGAGGGCCACGTGGTCGAGATGGCCACCGGTGAGGGCAAGACGCTCTCCGGCGCCATCGCGGCGGCCGGTTTCGCGCTGCGCGGCGACCACGTGCACGTGGTCTCGGTCAACGACTACCTGGCCCAGCGCGACGCCCAGTGGATGGGCCCGCTGTACGCCCTGCTGGGCGTGAGCGTCGGCTGGATCGACCAGAGCTCCAAGCCGGAGGAGCGCCGCGCCGCCTACCAGGCCGAGGTCACCTACGCCTCGGTCTCCGAGATCGGCTTCGACGTGCTGCGCGACCGGTTGGCCACCGACGAGGGCGACATCATCGTGCCCAAGCCGCGCGTCGCCCTGGTGGACGAGGCGGACTCGGTCCTGGTGGACGAGGCCCGCGTGCCGCTGGTCCTGGCGGGCTCCACGGCGGGTCCGGCGGTCGACCCGGCGCTGGCCGACCTGGTCAAGCGGCTGCGCCGCGACCTGCACTTCGAGATCGACGACGAAGAGCGCAACGTCTACCTCACCGGCGCGGGCAGCGAGCTGGTCGAACGGTCGCTCGGCGGTATCGACCTGTACTCCGACGAGCACGTCTCGACCACGCTGAGCAAGGTCAACGTGGCCCTGCACGCGCAGGTCCTGCTGCACCGGGACATCGACTACATCGTCCGCGACGGCAAGGTGCACCTGATCAACGACACCCGCGGCCGGATCGCGAAGCTGCAGCGCTGGCCGGACGGCCTCCAGGCGGCGGTCGAGGCCAAGGAGAACGTGGCCACCACGGACGCGGGCGAGGTGCTGGACTCGATCACCGTCCAGGCGCTGCTCAGCCGCTACCCGACGGTGTGCGGCATGACCGGCACCGCGGTGGCCGTGGCCGAGCAGCTGCGCGACTTCTACCAGCTGGAAGTGCTGGTCATCCCGCCGAACGTGGAGACCATCCGGGAGGACGAGGCGCCCCGGCTGTACGCGACGCTGGAGCAGAAGGAAGCCGCGATCGTCGCCGAGATCAAGGAGGTCCACGAGACGGGCCGCCCGATCCTGGTCGGCACGCTCGACGTGGCCGAGTCCGAGCGGCTGTCCCGCAAGCTGGCCGAGGCCGGCCTGAGCTGCGTGGTGCTCAACGCGAAGAACGACGCCGAAGAGGCCTCGATCATCGCCGACGCGGGCTCGTTCGAGCGGATCACCGTGTCCACCCAGATGGCGGGCCGCGGCACGGACATCCGGCTCGGCGGGCACGACTCGACCGACCGGGACCGCATCGCCGAACTCGGCGGCCTCTACGTGATCGGCACCGGGCGCCACTCCAGCAGCCGGCTGGACGACCAGCTGCGCGGTCGCGCGGGCCGTCAGGGCGACCCGGGCGGGTCGGTGTTCTTCTCCTCGTTGCAGGACGAGCTGGTCACCCAGTACGTGCCCGACCACGACGAGCCGGCCGAGGTGGACGACGACGGCCGGATCACCGACGCGGGCACCCTGCACACCGTGGAGCACGCGCAGCGCATCGCCGAGGGCGTGCACCTGGAGATCCACCGCAACACCTGGCGGTACAACAAGCTGATCGAGCACCAGCGCCAGCTGATGCTGGAGTACCGGGACAAGCTGCTGCGCACCGACCTGGCGTGGAAGGAGCTGTCCGAGCGCAAGCCGGACCGGGTGCACGAGCTGAAGGACCTGGACGAGGAGATCAAGGTCCAGGCGGCTCGGCTGATCGGGCTGCACCACCTGGACCAGCGGTGGAGCGACCACCTGACGTTCCTGACCGACCTGCGGGAGGGCATCCACCTGCGGGCGCTGGCGCGGCAGAACCCGTTGGACGAGTTCCACCGGGAGGCCATCCCGGCCTACCACAAGATCATCCCGGACGCGTGGGACGAGGCCGAGGAGACCTTCGCCAAGGTGGAGATCGACGCCGACGGCGCGCACCTGGCCGAGGCGGGCGTGCAGCGGCCGAACACCACCTGGACGTACCTGGTCAACGACAACCCGTTCTCGTCCGGCCTGGAGGAGACGTTCAAGGGGTTGGTGAAGCTCGTCCGCCGTCGCTAGGACCTCCCGGGGGAGTCCGTGCGGGCTGGGAGCAGGCCCAGCCCGCGCCGGCGTCAGCGAACGGGTGCGGAGACCTTCGTATCCTCGACCGGCTCCGCCTGGCGGGGCAGAGTCGTCGATCTCGGCATCCGCTGCGCCACCGCCTGCTCGGTGAGCGCACGGATCTCCGCCAGGATGTCCAAGTGGTGCTGGGACGGTGGCGGACCGACGAGGTTGGAATGGTCGAACGCGGTGCGTTCGGCGCGGTGGGCGAGGTTCTGGATGCGCCGGATCAGGTCCCACTCCTGGTCTTTGCGCTTAGAGCGCCGTTGCTCAGTCACCCCGGAAGCAGACACCTCACGCCGGGTGAACGTAAATCACCTGGCAGTGCGAACTTCGCTGGGTCAACTCAGCTACTCCTGCCGAGGTCTGCAAAAATCACCCGCTCGTGCGACTAAAGGCTCCACTGCTGGGCGAGGTACCACGCCGCGCAGGCGTTGACGTCGAGCACATATGCCGTCGCTGCGCCACATTGCTGCGACCCCGTACCGGGATCGACAGGTTGACCATGACCCATTCCAGTGACGGTGTGGGTTTCCACGACCGGTGACCCAGCGCTATCGCGGTAGACCGCATGGGGGTAACCCGCCACGGTGTCGGTGACATCTGCGGTGGAATCGGTGCCGTGCACGTCGGTCCACTGCTCGACGATCTCCCGCTGGTTGGCCACCGCGACGGTGTAGTCCGCGGTGCCGTGCCACACGGTCATGGTCGGCCACGGGCCGCGGTGGGCACTGGCCGCGCGCACCTTGTCGCCCCACTGCCGGGCGGTGAGGTCCTTGCCCGGGCTCATGCAGCTGTAGGCGTCGATCACGGTGGTCACCGGGCAGCCGAACGGCAGCCCGGCCACGACGCCGCCGCCGGCGAACACCTCCGGGTACGTGGCGAGCAGCGCCGACGTCATCCCCCCGCCCGCCGACAGGCCGGTGGCGTAGGTCGTGGACGTGCCGAAGTCGGCCTTCATCCGCGTCACCATCGACGCGATCGACGCGACCTCGCCCTGACCGCGGGTGGTGTCCGCGGCCTGGAACCAGTTGAAGCACTTGCCGAGGTTGTTCGCGCTCTGCTGCTGCGGCAGCACGACGGCGAACCGGAGCCGTTCGGCCAGCGACACCCAGCCGCTGGACGTGCCGTAACCGGCGTCCTGGGAGCAGCCGTGCAGCACGACCACCAGCGGTCGGCCGGCGGGCAGGCCGTCCGGCACGTAGCGGAACATCTTCAGGTTCCCGGGGTTCGACCCGAACGCCGGGACTTCGGTGACACTTGCGGCGTGGGCCTGCGGCACCGGCGCGATCAGTAACGCGGCCGTCAACAGGGCGACCAGTGTCGGAATGCGCATGCGGACCTCCTTGTCCGCTTCTCGACCGTAGAAGGCCTTGCGGGGCGGCACGATGGCTCACCGCACCACATCGGCGCGGCCCGGCATGGCGGCGGGAGCCATTACGGCGCAACGTGAACGGTTTTACGGTGCCAGGGGTGAACATCGCCGTTCCGCTGATCGCAGCACTCCTCGCGACCACGGCGCAGGCCGTTCCCGCGTCCGCCCAAGGATGCGGGACCCTGCGCGTTCCCGGTGCCGCGCACCAGGAACTGACCCACCTCGCCGACCTGTCCACCGCGGGCGGGCGCACCGATCCCGCCGACTGGGCCGGGCTCACCCCGGCCGGCCTGCCCGCGCCGACACCCGTGCCGGGAACGCAGGTGGACGGCTACTTCCCCGACACCTCCACCGGCAACACCAACCACGGCTGGGCGCACGACTCGCAGTTCGTGATCCGGCTGCCGGAGCGCTGGAACGGCGGCCTGGTCGTGGCGGGCTCCCCCGGCGTGCGCGAGCAGTACGCCAACGACCGCGCGATCAGCGATTTCGTGCTGGCCCGCGGGTACGCGTTCGCGTCCACCGACAAGGGCAACACCGGTGCGGCGTTCCACCGGGACGGCACGCGGCCCGGTGACGCGATCGTGGAGTGGAACCACCGGGTCACCCAGCTGACCCGTGCGGCGAAGACCGTGGTGGCGCAGCGGTACTGCCGCCCGCCGTCCCGGACCCTGGCCACCGGTATCTCCAACGGCGGCTACCTGGTGCGCTGGCAGCTGGAGAACCACCCCGAGCTGTACGACGGCGGCGTCGACTGGGAGGGCACGCTGTGGACCACGCGGGGCCCGAACCTGCTGACGTTCCTGCCGCCGGTGTTGACCGGGTACGCCACCGGTGACCGGGCGGCGGTGGTGGCGGCCGGGTTCCCCGCCGAGTCGGAGTTCCTGTGGCCGTTCCACCACCAGTACTACTGGGACCTGACCCAGCGGATCTACCGCGAGGAACTGGACCCGACGTGGGACGGCGGGGTCGAGGCCGGCACCCCGTTCTGCGCGCCCGGCACACCGCTGTGCGACGCGGACTACGACTACTTCTCACGACCGGAGGCGCAGCGGGCCGTCTCACGGATCGCGTTGACGGGACGCATCGGCAGGCCGCTGCTCACCCTGCACGGCACATTGGATGTATTGCTGCCCATCTCCCAGGACTCCGACGTGTACGCGGACATGGTGCGCCGGTCAGGGCGAGGCGCCCTGTTCCGCTACTACCGGATCGAGGGAGGCACCCACGTGGACTCGCTGTTCGACGCATTCCCAGACCGCCTACGACCGCTGACCCCATGCCACCGCTCAGCGTTCACGGCATTGGAGGGCTGGCTGTCGGGCACCCGCCCACCCGCGTCGACAACCGTCCCCCGTCCGGCAACGGTGCACACAACGGAGTGCGCCCTGTCCTGATCGCGGGGTCCCGCCGCTCGGCGTGCTCTGGGGGCGGCCGAGCGGCGGGACCTACCGCGCGGATCGCGGGGCCGCAGGTTGTGCCGGGTCATCTCCAGAACCCTCTCCATGACCTAGCGAACCAACGGCGAGGGGCCGGAATTGTCGGTGGTCACCGGCAGGATAAAAGCAAGGGTTCCCCTTGGCGGGGACCCTTGCGCAGCGTTCGCCGGTGTGCGCCCGGTTCGACGTCAGGGCTCGGGTCAGGTCAGGACCACGCATCCTCGCTGCTCCAGAGCCGTCAGCAGCGACGGCGGGGGTTCGCACGGGTTCCAGCGCAGGTCCAGTTTCTCCAGTGAGGGCATCCGGACGAGCCAATCCGGCAGGTGGGTGAGGTGGTTGCTCCTCACGTCGAGTTGGCGTAGTCGCGGGAGGGTGGCCAGCGTTTCCGGCAGTTCGGCGAGGGCGTTCTCGCGCAGGTCCAGGTGGCGTAGTTCGTGGAGGTCGACCACTGACGGTGGCAAGCGGTCGATGGCGTTGCCTCGGAGCCAGAGTTCACGCAGGTTGCGGAGGTGGCCGAGGCTGTCGGGCAGGGTTGTCAGCTGGTTGTGTTGGGCCCGGAGCTCGATCAGGTCGGTCATCCGGCCGATGGCCTCCGGCAGGGCGGTGAGCGTGTTCTCGCCGACGTTGAGGTAGCGCAACCGGGTCAGGTTGGCCAGTGAGTCCGGCAGTCGGGGCAAGTCGTTGTCGTGGAGGTAGAGACAGCCGCTGAGGGCCGCCAGGTCGCCCAGTTCGTCGGGCACGGACGTGAGGTTGTTGTGGCCGAGATCCAGGGTGGTCAGCCGGCGCAGCCGCCCGATCCCTGGTGGGAGGACCGTGAGGCCGTTGTCGGCGAGGATCAGCACCTCCAGCTCGGTGCGTTGCCAGACTGAGTCGGGCACTTCTCCGAGCTGTTGACGCCACAGGTTCAGCACATGCCGCACGCGGCTTGGTTCCTCTCGTCTCGACGGCCGGTCCGTCGCGTTAGTGGCCGAGCACGCGCATGAGCTTCAGCGCGAGTTGGACCTCCAGCACACGCTCCGGTGACTGCCAATCCTCGCCCAACAGGCTCGCCACCCGGTCCAGGCGCTGCACGACGGTGTTCACGTGCACGTGCAGCTCGTCCTTCGCCCGGCTCAGGTTCGCGCCACAGGCGAAGTACGCGGTGATCGTGCGGACCAGTTCGGTACCTCGGCCGGCGTCGTAGTCCAGCAGCGGGCCGAGGGTGGAGCGGACGTAACCGGCGACGTCGGCACGGTCGCCCAGCAGCACGCCGACGAACCCCAGGTCGGCGAGCGTGCCGCCGGTACCCTGCCGGTCCAGTTGGAGCAACGCCTTCAGGCACCGCACGGCCTCGGCGTGCGCGGTGGCCACGCCCTCCGGACCGTGCGCCGGTCCACCGGAGCCGACGGTCACCGGCAGGCCGACCGCCTTGCCCAGCATCCGCGCCGCGTCCTTCGCCGCGCAGGACAGGTCCGCGCCGGGCAGCACCAGCACCACGTGCTCGCCGTGCACGCCCGCCAGACCACGAGAAGCGGACGCGTGGTGGGCGGCGGCGGCGAGGAGGCGGTCGCGGGGACCGTCGGCGACCAGGACCACGTGGTCGGCGGCCAGTTCGACGCCGACCCGGCGGGCACGGGCGCGCAGTGCGACCGAATCGACCGCGGACGTCAGCAGGTCGGTGATCAGCTCGCCGCGCACCTTGTTCTCCGCCTCCGCCACCGTGCGGCGCAGGAGCAGGAGCAGGGCGGTGACGACGCCCGCGCGTTCGAACAGCCTGCGGTCCGCGTCGCCGAGGTCGGGACGGTCGGTGAGCGTGATGCTGCCCAGCAGTTCGCGGCCCGCCAGCACGGCGCACACCCACGTGCCGTCCTGCGGGATGGCACGGCCGCTGGCGCGGGAGGCGTTCACCGCAGCACGTGGCGTGAGGGCGCGGGACGTGCCGATGCAGGCCAGTTCCGCGCCGTCGTTGTCGTGCACGACGATCCCGCCGTCGAGCACCTTGGCCACGGCCGCCGCCACCTCGGGCACGTCCGCGCCGCGCAGCACCAGGTCGGTGAGCCGGTCGTGGGCGTCCTCCGCACGGCGCATGGCCTCGTTGTGCGCGCGGATCGTCTCGCCCGCGGTGCGGGTCTCCTCCAGCAGGTGAGCGGTGTCCAGCGCGATGGCGGCGTGGTCGGCCAGCGACGACAGCAGCGCCACTTCGTCGGGCGGGAACTGGCGCGGTGAGCGGTTGGCCGCGTAGAGCACGCCGATCACCCGGCGGTCCAGCTTCAGCGGCACGCCCAGGATCGCGACCAGACCTTCGTCGCGCACCGCCGAGTCGATCGGGCCGGTGTGGTTGAACCGGTCGTCGGCGAAGTAGTCGGCGGTCACGTAGGGCTGCGCGCTCTGCGCGACCAGCCCGCCCAGGCCCTCACCCATGCCGAGCCGGACCTGTTGGAACAGCGCGGAGATCGAGCCGTCGGTGACCCGCATGTACGTGCCGCGCTCGCCGGGCTCGTTCATGCTCAGGTACGCGATGTCCGCGCCCAGCAGCAGCCGGGCGCGGCGGACGATCGACCGCAGCACGGCGTCCGGGTCGCGCACGCCGGCCAGGTCGTTCGCGGTGTCGAACAGCGCCTCCAGTTCGGCTTCACGGCGGCGGTGCGCGGTGAGCGTGCGGCGAATCCGCAACGCCCACTCCGTGGCGCGGGCGATGCGGTCCAGCTCGCCGTCCGGCACCCCCGCCGCACGGGCCGCGGGGAGCACCGCCGCCAGCCGCTCACTGCCCGCGTCGGTCGCGAGCAGTCCGAGCAACTCCAACAGGTGCTCCACCGCGTCCGCCCCATCGGTCATCGGTTCCCCAATCGGCGGATTGCGACGTCCATGACCGGATCCCGTCGACGGTTTCGGCTAGTTTGATCCCGTGTCGCGCTATCGGCTCGCACCCACCCTAGAACAGGAAGCTCTGCTTCTGGAGCACTGCGCGCACGCGCGCTTCGTGTGGAACCTCACGGTCCAACAGCACTCGTACTGGCGTCCTGGGCGCGCCTCGGCTCCGGACTACCACGAGCCCCGTCAGCTGACCGAAGCGCGTGGCGAATTCGCGTGGCTTCGTGCCGGGTCTCATACGGTGCAGCAGCAGGCGTTGCGCGACTTTCACCAAGCCGTACGGCACTTCCTCAACGGCACACATCGTCGTCCGACTTGGCGGAAGGCCGGCCGTGACGAAGGGTTTCGTCAGGTCGCCGTACAGCAGGGGCACATCCAGCGGCTGAATCGCAGACACGGCCGGGTCTGGGTGCCCAAAGTGGGATGGGTTCGGTTTCGCTGGTGCCGTGAGGTACCCCACGGGGTCAAGTCCTACCGGGTTACCCGCGATCGTGCACGACGCTGGCACATCGCATTCGCCACGACGCCGGAGCCGATTCCGGCACCGGGGAACGGTGCGACGGTTGGAGTGGATCGCGGTGTGGTGGTGTCGGCCGCGCTTTCGACCGGAGACCTCCTCAGGTGTCCGGGCTTGACCAAGCACGAACAACAGCGATTGGTCTCGTTGCAGCGAAGGCTGAGCCGGTGCAGACCTGGCTCCCGACGACGTGAGCGCGTGAGGATCGCGCTCGCCAGGTTGAACGCACGCTTGGTGGACCGCCGCAAGGACTGGGTCGAGAAGACGTCGACCACCCTCGCGCGCGAATTCGACGTGATCCGGATCGAAGATCTCCGAGTCAGGAGCATGACTCGGTCGGCCAAGGGAACTGTCCACGAACCGGGTCGACGGGTCCGGCAGAAAGCCAGCCTCAACCGCCGCATCCTGGCAAACGCTTGGAGTCTGCTGGTGACCCGCCTGCGGGAGAAGGCTCCGGGACGGGTGCAGAAGGTCAACGCCGCGTACACGTCGCAGCAGTGCTCTTCGCGCGGACATCTCGCACCGGAGTCCCGCAAGAGCCAAGCGGGATTCCGGTGCGTCGCCTGCGGATACAGCTGCAACGCGGACGTGAACGCGGCCAGGAACATCGCCGCCGGACGGGCGGTGACCGCACGGGGAGGCGGGGCAGTGGCCCCGCCTGTGAACCGTGAACCTCAACCTGCTGCCCCGCCTCCCAGCGCTGGTAGTGAGTTGGAATCTCACGTTGCTCGATTGTGAGAGGACGTCAAGCTGACACCGATGTGGGCTCGGTGACGGTTCGGTTCAACGAGGTGCCCTTGGTTTCCTTCGCCGCCAGCACGGCGATCACGGTCAGCACGCACATCCCCAGCACGTACAGCACGACCGGGAAGGTGCTGTCGTACGTGGCGAGCAGTGCGGTCGCGATGAGCGGCGCCACGGCGCCCGCCGCGATGGACGCCAGCTGGTAGCCGATGGACGCGCCCGAGTAGCGGACCTTCGTGCCGAACAGCTCGGAGAAGAACGCGGCCTGCGGGCCGTACATCGCGCCGTGCAGCAGGAGTCCGACGGTGGCGGCCAGCGTGATCGGCAGGAACGACTTGGTGTCCAGCAGCGCGAAGAACGCGAACATCCACAGGCCGATGCCGACCGCGCCGATCAGGTAGGTGGTGCGGCGGCCGATGCGGTCCGACAGCGCGCCCCACATCGGGATCGTCACCAGGTGCACGGCCGAGGCGATGAGCACCGCGTTCAGGCCGGTGGACCGCGTCATGCCCAGTTCCGTGGTGATGTAGACCAGGATGAACGCGGTGATCACATAGTACGACACGTTCTCCGCCATGCGGGCGCCCATCGCGATCAGCACCTCGCGCCAGTGTTCGCGCACGACCGTCACGATCGGCGGCTTCTCCTGGATCTTTTGCGCTTCGGCCTTCTTCTGCGCTTCCAGGAACACCGGCGACTCGGACACGCTGAGCCGAATCCACAGTCCGATCAGGACGAGCGCGCCGGACAACAGGAACGGCACCCGCCAGCCCCACGACAGGAACGCCTCGTCGCTCTGCACGCCGGCCAGCACCGCGAGCACCGCGGTGGCCAGCAGGTTGCCCGCCGGCGCACCCGCCTGCGGCCACGAAGCCCAGAAACCACGCCGTTCCGCGCTGCCGTGCTCGGACACGATGAGCACCGCGCCGCCCCACTCGCCGCCCAGCGCGAAGCCCTGCACCAACCGCAGGAACGTCAGCAGCAACGGCGCGCCGACGCCGATCGCGGCGTACGTGGGCAGCAGGCCCATGGCGAACGTCGCGCCGCCCATCAGCACCAGGCTGAGCACGAGCAGCTTCTTGCGGCCCAGCTTGTCGCCGAAGTGGCCGAACACCAGCCCGCCCAGCGGACGGGCCAGGAAGCCGATCGCGTAGGTGGTGAACGCGAGCAGGGTGCCGGTGAGCGGGTCCGCCGTGGGGAAGAACAGCTTGTTGAACACCAGGGCGGCGGCGGATCCGTACAAGAAGAAGTCGTACCACTCGATCGTGGTGCCGATCAGGCTGGCTATGACGACCTTGGCGAAGGAGGGTTTCGGCGGTACCTGTTGGGCGGCGTTGCTCATGTCGGTCACCACTTCGTCGGGGGTGGGGGACGCGGGCTTACTGGGCGGTCCAGCCGCCGTCGATCGTGAAGGAGGAGCCGGTGACGTGGCCGGAGTGCGCGCCGCACAGCCACAGCACGACGGAGGCCACCTCGGCCGGTTCGATGAGCTGCTTGATGGCGTGCCGGGTGAGCAGCACCTCGGACAGCACCTGGTCCGGCTCGATGCCGTGCGCCCTGGCCTGGTCGGCGACCTGGTTCTCCACCAGCGGGGTGCGCACGTAGCCGGGGCTCACGCAGTTGCTGGTGACGCCGTGCGGCGCGCCTTCCAGGGCGATGACCTTGCTCAGCCCCTCCAGGCCGTGCTTGGCGGTGACGTAGGCGGACTTGAACGCGCTGGCGCGGGAGCCGTGCACGCTGGTGACGTTCACCACCCGGCCCCAGCCGCGCTGGTACATGTGCGGCAGGACGTGCCGGGCGAGCAGGAACGGCGCGGTGACCATGACGCTCTGGAGCAGCCGGAACCGGTCGGGCGGGAATTCGTGGATCGGGGCGACGTGCTGCAGGCCCGCGTTGTTGACCAGGATGTCGACCTCGGTGGGCAGGGCCCGGGCGGGGTCGGGGTCGGCCAGATCCACCACGTGCTCGGTGCCGGCGGTCTCGCGGGCCGCGTCGGTGACCGAGTCGCGGTCGCGGTCGACCAGGTGCACTTTCGCCCCGGCGCGCGCGAGGGCGATCGCGCAGGCCCGGCCGATGCCGCTGCCGGCGCCGGTGACCAGGGCGGTGCGACCGGACAGGTCGTCACTGTGACCGGGGACACTCGTCATGACCGGAAACGCTAGGTGACCTGCGGTGCACCGCCCATGTGAGCGGGCGCCACAACCTGTGGCCGGCAGGTGTGTTTAGCCGACAGTTAGCCTGGCGGTGATCCAATTGTCGAATACCGGGTGAAGCGAGGGTGCGGCCATAGGTAGGCTGCTTTGGCCCGTTCGGGGGGACGAACCACGTTTTGGGGGTTACCAAGTGTCACTCACGCCGATCTACGACGATCTGCTGCGCCAGTTCGAGGGGATCATCCTCGTCAGCGAGGCCGCCGAGGCAGTGCAGACCGCCGCCGCCGTCGCGGAAGCCACCGTGGAGACCGCGACGGAGGCACCCGACGAGCACACCTCCGGCGACGTGCTGGACGCGAGCTGACGACGACCGACGTGCCGGCGTGGCTGCGGGAGATCGAGGACTCCTGGGGCTGGTTGGCGCCCGAGGCGGACGAGTACGACGACCTCGTCACGATCCGGCTGGCCCGCCTCGGCCGGTCGTTCACCGAGCGGGTGGCCGAGTTGACCGAGCGGCAGCGGGCGGAGCTGCTCGGGCTGCTGGACCGCGTGCTCGCCGGTGACGACCCGGTCGGCCGGGACGCCGTGGCCACCGGGTTCCTGGAGGCCGTGCTGTCCGCCTGGGACGGCGGCTTCGACTTGCGTCCGGTCTGGCCGCACGTCGGCCCGCACGCGCGGGAGTACTGCCTGGCCTGGAACGACTTCACCGGCGTGCCGTCGCCGGACTGGATGAGGTGACCCGGGATCAGGTCACCGAGGACTCCTGTGCGGCGATGAGGGCTTCGACCTCCCGGTCACCGCGGCCCAGCGCGCGGCCTGGAAAAACGGCCGCCGGGGGCGTGAATGCCCCCGGCGGCCGGTCGTTCGAGAACTGCTACTTCGGCTGCGGGAGCAGGTCGGTCGGCACCGGCTCGTCCTTCTCCAGGGCGCCGAACAGGCGCAGCGCGTTGTCCCGGTCCCACTGCACGACCGAGCCCGCGCCCGGCACGGTCGGTGTGCCGCCCACCGGGACGGTGACCGTGTCCACTCCCCCGCCCATGGCGAACGCCATGCCGGCGAGGTTGTGCAGGTGGTCGTCGGAGTTCACCGAGATCGAGTCCGTGCCCGCGAACAGCAGCGGGAACGCCTTGAACGGGTTGACCAGCGTGCCGAAGCTGGTCGCCTTCTCCGACAGCGCGGCGAGGAACTTGCGCTGGTTCTCCACCCGCTGGAGGTCGGCCGTGGCGAACGCCCGCGAGCGGACGAAACCGAGCGCCTGCGTGCCGTCCAACTCCTGGCAGCCGGGCTGGAGGTCCAAGCCAGCCAACGGGTCCTGCATCGGCTCCTCGATGCACATGTCCACGCCGCCGACCGCGTCCACGATCCCGGCGAACCCGCCGAAGCCGATCTCCATGTAGTGGTCGATGTGGATGCCCGTGGCGCCTTCGACGGTCTGCACCAGCAACGGCGCGCCGCCGAACGCGAACGCCGCGTTGATCTTGTTCTTGTCGTTGCCCGGGATGTCCACATAGGAGTCGCGCGGGATGCTGACCAAAGTGGAGTTCCCGGAGCCGTCCGGGATGTGCAGCAGCATGATGGTGTCCGTGCGCTGCCCGCCGGCGTCACCGGTGGACAGCTGGGCCTTCTGCTCCTCGGTCAGGTCGTCGCGCGCGTCCGACCCGACCAGCAGCCAGTTGGTGCCCGGGGTGTCGGCCGGCCGGCCCTCGTAGTCGCCCAGCGCGTCGAGCCGGCGCAGCGACGAGTCCACGTAGAACCACATGCCGATGCCGAACGCCAGCAGGACGACCAGCACGACGGCGATCATCCGCCCGATTCTGGGCCTGCGGCGCTTGGGCGCCGGCACCGGACGTCGTCCGGCCTGCTGGTACCCGGCCTGCGGCTGCTGGTACCCGCCCTGCTGGGGACCCCGCTGCCGGGGACCGCCCTGGCGCGGTTGCCCGCCCTGTCGGTATCCGCCCTGCTGATACCCGCCCTGCTGGTATCCGGCGCTCATCAAGCGACCCCGTCCGTGTGTCGGTCACTGCTCGCACCTAAAGACGCGGTGCGCTGCGAGAGGTTGCCACCTTAGTGGTCAGGGGGGAGAACGAGCGCCGCCAGCAGGCGGTTCAACTCGGCCTCCGGATCATCGGTGAGGCCGGTGTGCGTGGGCGAGGTCTGGATGATCGTGCTGCGCGGCGCGGTCAGCCAGCGGAACCGCTGGCCCGGTGACGTGCGGGACACCGGGCCCGCCGTCGGCACGCCGTCGCACGACAGTCCCAGGTGATCCAGGTTCGCCCGCAGCACCTCCACGTCCAGGAACGGGTCCAGCGCCAGGACCCGCTGCTCGTCCACGTGCACGCGGGCGCCGAGGAAGTCCAGCGCCGGGCAGTAGACCAGCACCCCGACGTTGACGAACTCGCCGCGTTCCTGCCGCGGCACGGCGCGCAGCAGCGCGTACTCAAACACGTGCGGCACGTGCGGCCTCCAGTGGTTCGACCCACGTCCGCGGCGCGGCCAGGCGGGCGGTGAAGAACGATTCGTACGCCCCGCGCACGGCGTCCGGTGTGCCGAACGTCTCGTCCTTGGCGAGCCACTGGTCCGGCACCAGCGCCAGCACCTCGCGCACCAGCTCGGGCGTGACGCGGGCGGACAGCTCGGCGTCCGCCTCGGCCAGGTCGCCCGCGAACGGCAGCATCAGGTGGTCGGCCACGTCGAACCGGTAGCTCGCCGCCGGGAACCTCTCCGGCCGCCACGAGTGGTGGAAGTACAGCGAGGCGCCGTGGTCGATCAGCCACAGCTCCCGGTGCCACAGCAGGGTGTTCGGGTTGCGCCAGCTGCGGTCCACGTTGAGCGTGAGCGCGTCCAGCCACAGCAGCCGGGCGGCGAGGTCGGCGCCGGGCTCCCGCACCACCGGGTTGTAGTCGAACGAGCCGGGCAGGTAGTCCAACCCCAGGTTCAGCCCGCCACTGGCTTTGAGCAGCTCCTGCACCTCCTGGTCCGGCTCGGACCGGCCCAGTTCCGGGTCCAGCTCGACCAGCACGATCTCCGGCACCCGGAAGCCGAGGCGGCGGGCGAGTTCGCCGACCACGATCTCGGCGATCAGGGCCTTCACGCCCTGGCCCGCGCCGCGGAACTTGAGCACGTACATACCGAGATCGTCGGCTTCGACCAGGCCGGGCAGCGAGCCACCCTCCCGGAAGGGCGTGACGTAACGCGTGGCCGCGACCTGCCGAAGCCCATTCGTAGGGTTCACGCCCGGCATCATCGTCAATCGACACCCCAGGCCGCCAATTGGTTATGAGGTGGCTGCGGTCAGCTCCGGGAGGTAGCCGGACTCGTGGCCGGCGCGGTTCGGGTGGTACGAGCGCTCGACGGGGACCAGCACCAGGCCGTTCACCCACGGCTCGTCGGCGCACGCGCCGTGACCGTCGAACGCCTTGCGGACGTCGACGAACCTGAACCCGGCCGCACGGGCCCGCGCGCCCGTCACGTCGGCCATCAGATCGGCCGCACGGTTCACCGCCTGCCGCTTCGCCCCGCTCATCAGGCACCACGACTCGAACGAGAACAGCCGCGGGTAGCCGAGCACGACCACCTTGGCCGACGTCCGGTCGCGCACCGCCTCGTACAGCGCGTCCAGCCGGCCGGGCAGCTCGTCCCGGATGAACCGCTCCGCCGTGCCGGTCCGCTGCACGCACTCGTCGTCGCCGCTGATCGTGCAGGTCGTCATGACGTCCGTGAACCCGGCGTCGTTGCCGCCCGCCGTGATGGTGACCAGCGTGGCGGACGGCGTGATGCGCTCCGCCTGCTTGGCCACCGCGACCGTGTCGGCCCCCGAGCACGCGGCCGGCACCAGGGACGCGCCGTTGCGCCGCGCCCACAGTCTCGGGTGGGCGTGCGGACTCTGCCGGCAGGCGTCGGACGCCTCGTCGCCCGCGCCGGTGCCCGCCGCGTAGGAATCACCCAACGCGACGAGCTCCGGTGCGGCCGGGGCCGGGGTCAGGGCCATCAGCAGTGCCAACGCCAGCATCTTCATGAACCCGGCGTACCACTGTGGACTGTGCCACCGGCCGAAGTTAACCCGACGGGAGTTAACCCTTCAGTGCGACGCACACCGGGATCGGCGCGTCGACCGTGCCTACCTGGCGCAGCTTCCCGGTCGCCCGGTCGACGGCGAACGTGGTGATGTTGTCGGAGTTCTGGTTGGCCGCGAGCAGGAACCGCCCGGTCGCGTCCAACGTGATGTGCCGGGGGAACTTCCCGCCCACCGGCGTCGCCTCGACCAGCCGCAGCGCCGCGCCACCGCGTTCCACCGCGAACACGGCCACGCTGTCGTGGCCCCGGTTGGACAGGTAGGCGAACCGGCCGTCCGCCGACACCAGGATCTCGGCCGGGTAGTTGCGCGGTGTGGTCGGCGCGCCGGCGGGCAGCGTGCTCACCTTCTGGCCGGGCTTGAGCGCACCGCGGTCGTAGGCCGCCACCACGATCGTGGAGTCGAGCTCGTTGGCGATGTAGGCGAACTTCCCGGACGGGTGGAACGCCAGGTGCCGCGGCCCCGCGCCGGCGTGCACGCGGGCGGTGCCGGCCGGGGTGAGCTTGCCCTGGTCGCTGAGCCGGTAGCTGTAGACCGAGTCGGTGCCCAGGTCGACGGCCAGCACGAACTCGCCGGTCGGGTCGGGCAGCACCTGGTGCGCGTGCGGCGCCTCCTGCCGGTCCGGGTCCGGTCCGGCGCCCCGGTGCACGGCCAGGTCGGTGCGCTCGCCCAGCCCGCCGTCGGGCCGCACCGGGTGCACGGACACGCTGCCCGAGCTGTAGTTCGCCGACAGCAGGAAACCCTTGTGCAGGGCCAGGTGGCACGGGTCCGCGCCGCCGGTGCTCTGGCTGTTGATCACCTTCGGCACGCCGTCCGGGCCGACCGCCAGCGCGGTGACGCCGCCGTCGGACTGCTCGTTGACCGCGTACACCCGCCGTCCCGCGGCGATCACGAACGACGGGTTCGGCACGTCCTCCACCACGCCGGTCACGCGCAGCCCGCCGGTGGCGGTGTCGTACGCGCCGAGCCCGATGCCCGTGCCACCGCCCGGCCAGGAGGTGTAGGTGCCCAGGTAGACGCGGACCTCCGCACGTGACCCGCCCGCTCCGCCCTCTTCCGCTCCGGCGACACCCTCGGTCATCAACATCCCCGCTCCCACACCAACGGCCCCCAGGAACCGACGCCTGTCCACAACCACACCGAACCTCCGCTCGATCACCCGCGGCGGGTCCCACAGTGGACTGGATCACGACGTGAAAGCAAGAAGCGCAACGAAGATTGCGTTCAGCGCAACGGGTCGGATTCCCGGAGCCGTTCCAACTCGACGGCCGGATCGTAGGAGAACTCCGGGTACGCGGGCGCGAGATCGCGCAGCGTCTCCAGGAGCAGCCGGGCCACGACCCAGTTGCGGTACCACTTGCGGTCCGACGGCACCGCGAACCACGGCGCGACCGGCGTCGCGCACTTGACCAGCGCGTCCTGGTAGGCCAGCTGGTAGCGGGAGAACTTGGCCCGCGCCTGGAGGTCCTGCGGGTTGTACTTCCACCGCTTGAGCGGGTCCTCCAGCCGGGCGACGAGCCGTTCCCGCTGCCGTTCCGGCGAGATGTGCAGGAAGCACTTGATCGTGGTCACGCCCTGGTCGGCCAGTTCGGCCTCGAAGGCGTTGATCTGCCGGTACCGGCGCCGCCACTCGGTCGACGGCACGAGGTTGTCCACCCGAGTGACCAGCACGTCCTCGTAGTGCGACCGGTCGAACACGCCGATGTAGCCGGGCAGCGGCACCCGCCGGCGGACCCGCCACAGGAAGTCGTGCCGCATCTCGGCGCGGGTCGGCTTCTTGAACGAGGAGATGTGCAGGCCCTGCGGGTTGACCAGGCCGGTGACGTGCCGGATCGTGCCGCCCTTGCCGGAGGTGTCCATGCCCTGGAGCACCAGCAGCACCCGCCGACGCCCGCCGCCGACGCCCTCCGCGTACAGCGCCTCCTGGAGCGCGTCCAGCTCGTCGCCGATCGTCCTCATGTCCTCGGCGGCCTCGGCCTTCGACTCCGGGCCGACCGGCGTCGCGGCCGGATCCACCTTGGCGAGGTCGAAGTCCTCCGGGTGCACCCGGAAGGTGTCGGATACCGACTGGACCTGCGTGGACTTCTTGGCCATCGTCGGAGGGTAGCCGTCCGGCCAGGGCTCTACCCCCGGCACAACGGATCGCCGCGAAACAGCTTGATTGCGCAACGAACATGCCGGACGCGCAACGGCCGGCGGATGAAATCGCTGGCGCGGGCCCTTTAGCCTGGTGACATGACCGCCACCGTCGCTCCCACCTCCCAGCAGTTCATCGCGCTCGACGAGGAATGGAGCACGCACAACTACCACCCGCTGCCGGTGGTGATCTCCCACGGCGAGGGCGCGTGGGTCACCGACGTCGAGGGGCGCCGGTACCTGGACTTCCTGTCCGGCTACTCGTCGCTGAACTTCGGGCACCGCCACCCGGACCTGGTGGCCGCCGCGGTCGAGCAACTGGGCCGGGTCACGCTGACCAGCCGCGCGTTCCACCACGACCAGTTCGGCCCGTTCTGCCGCGAGCTGGCCGAGCTGACCGGCACCGAGATGGTGCTCGCGATGAACTCCGGCGCGGAGGCCGTGGAGTCGGCGATCAAGGTCGCCCGCAAGTGGGCGTACCGGGTGAAGGGCGTGCCGAACGGCACCGCCGAGATCGTGGTCGCCGGGTCGAACTTCCACGGCCGGACGACCACCATCGTCTCCTTCTCCACCGACGACGTCGCGCGCAACGACTTCGGGCCGTTCACGCCGGGCTTCAAGGTCGTCGAGTACGGGTCGCTGGACGCGCTGCGGGACGCGATCACGGAGCGGACGGCGGCCGTGCTGCTGGAGCCGATCCAGGGCGAGGCGGGCGTGGTCGTGCCGCCGGCGGGGTACCTGGCGGGCGCGCGGGCGCTGTGTGACGAGCACAACGTGCTGCTGATCGCGGACGAGATCCAGTCCGGGCTGGGCCGCACCGGGGACGTGCTGGCGCTGGACCACGACGGCGTGCGGGCCGACCTGTACACGCTGGGCAAGGCGCTGGGCGGCGGCATCGTGCCGGTGTCCGCGGTGGTCGGCAGCCGCGCGGTGCTGGGCGTGCTGCGGCCCGGTGAGCACGGCTCGACGTTCGGCGGCAACCCGCTGGCCTGCGCGGTCGGCCGGGCGGTGGTGCGGCTGCTGGCGACCGGCGAGTTCCAGGAGCGGTCCCGCGAGTTGGGCGCCCACCTGCACGCGCGGCTCGGCGAGCTGGTCGGTCACGGCCTGTCCGGGGTGCGCGGGCGCGGGCTGTGGGCCGGTGTGGAGATCGCGCCCGGTGGGCCGCGTGGCCGTGCGGTGTCGGAGGCGCTGGCCGGGCTCGGCGTGCTGTGCAAGGAGACCCAGGACACCACCCTGCGTGTCGCTCCTCCGCTCGTGATCACGCGTGAGGAGTTGGACCGGGGGATCGACGCTATCGGCGAGGTGTTGAGCACGCAGCGTTAACCCAGGTCACAGACGTGTCGAGGTAGGCGTATCTGGTCGTCCCGCCAGGCATCCTTACCCACATGGGTGAACGGAAGCGGGCTGAAGCGGCCGTCGCGCTGGGCCACTGGGTCGAACCGGAAGAGGTCCTGGCGCGCGGCCGCGAGTTGCGTGCGGCGGTGAGCCACGAGGCGCACCGCAAGATGCCGCTCGCGCCGGACCGGCCGACCGTGGTCGAGTTCATGGGCACGTCGAACGCCGGCCGGCTGCCCGAACTGGTGCCGCTGCGGACCGGCCGGATGCTCGCCTCGCCGTTCGCGTTCTTCCGGGGCAGCGCCGGGCTGATGGCGGGCGACCTCGCCGTCGGCGCGCGCAGCGGGCAGGACGCGCAGTTGTGCGGCGACGCGCACGCGGCGAACTTCGGCCTCTACGGCACGCCCGAGGGCCAGATCGTGATGGACATCAACGATTTCGACGAGACGCTGCCCGGCCCGTGGGAGTGGGACCTGAAGCGGCTGGCGACGTCGCTGGTGCTGGCCGGCCGGGAGGGCGGCGTATCGGAGAAGGGCTGCCGCGACGCGGCGTCCGACGCGGTGCACGCCTACCGTGACGCGGTACGCCACCTGGCCCAGATCCCGTTCCTGGACTCGTGGAGCGCGTTGTTCGACGAGTCGGTGCTGACCAAGACCAGGGCCGACGACCTGCTGGACAACTTCAGCAAGGCCGCGTCCAAGGCGCGCAAGAACACCAGCGCCCGGGTGGCGGCGAAGTGGACCCGGCGCGAGGGCGAGCACATCCGGTTCGTCGCCGACCCGCCGGTGCTGACCCGGATCTCCCCGGAGGCCGCACAGTCCGTCGTCGACGCCTTGCCGTCCTATGTGGACACTCTGCGTGAGTCCCGGTACAACCTGATCATGCGCTACGGCGTGTCCGACGTGGCGTTCCGCGTGGTCGGCACCGGCAGCGTCGGCTGCCGCAACTTCCTGATCCTGTTGCACGGCAACGGTGAGGAGGCGCTGGTGCTCCAGGCCAAGGAGGCCAGGCCTTCCGCGCTGGCGCCGTTCCTGGGTGCTCCGGCGGTGAAGCACGAGGGCAAGCGGATCGTGCACGGCGCGCGGCTCGTGCAGGCGGAGACGGACATCCTGCTCGGCTGGACCACCATCGACGGACGCCCGTACATCGTCCGCCAGTTCCGCAACCGCAAGGGCGAGATCGACGCGACCACGTTGAAGCGGGACGACCTGGACGACTACGGCCGACTCGCGGGCGCGCTGCTGGCCCGCGCGCACAGCCGGTCGGTGGACCCCCGGCTGCTGGCCGGGTACTGCGAGGACGGCGACGAGCTGGACGAGGCGATCGCCCGGTACGCGCTGGACTACGCCGACCAGACGTCCGCCGACCACGAGGCGCTGGCGGCGGCGGTCAGGTCCGGACGGCTGCCGGCCGAGATCGAATGAGCTCCCTGGCCACCAGGAACAGCACGACCGCGTTCAGCAGGTGCCAGAAGTAGTGCGTGCCGCTCGGCCACACCCCGCACAGGGGCTGGTCGAGCGTCCGCAGGGTCACCGACACCACGAACACACCGGCCGCCCGCGCCAGGTCGTGCCACGGCAGGCCACGCGCCCAGGCAAGGGCCGCGATGACCAGCAGTGCCAGGAACGGCGCCAGGTAGATGCCCGAACCGCCGGGGACGAGGCCGCCGAGGGGTGCGGTGGCGACGGTCAAGACGACGAACGCCGGCGCGGCCAGCCAGGCGAGCGCCCACCGGACGTCGAGGTAGTAGTGCGTGAACACGATCAGGCACCAGATCACGTAGACCGCGATGAAGCCGACATCGAACGTGCTGGTGAGCGTGTCGGCCAGGGTGTGGAAGCTCAGGCTGCCCAACCCGACCAGGGCGAGCAGCACCGGCAGCGCCCTGAGGCTCTTCGGTTGCGGCCGGTAGCGCCACCACAGCAGCGCCGCGGCGATCAGGAAGGCCGCGTTGCTCACGGCGTTGAGCGGTTCGGCCCAGAGACCCGGCGCCAAGCGTTCGCAGTACGCGTCCACGTCGTCCACGGGACGCAGTTCTACCGCGCCCGGGTGAACACCAGGGAGTGCCCGCGCGGTGCCGGGCGGCTAAGTTGGCTGAGGTGGACTCTTTTGGGGTGGACTCTTTTGGGGTGGACTCTCTTGGGGTGGACTGGATCGGATTGATCAGGCACGGCGAGAGCAGCGGCAACGTGGCGTGGGAGGCCGCGGAGTCGGTCGGCCTCGATGCCATCGACATCCCGGAGCGCGACGCGGACGTGCCGCTGTCCCCCGAGGGTGAGCGGCAGGGCCGTGCGCTGGGGCGGTGGTTCGCCGCGATGCCCCGCGAGCAGTGGCCGGACCTGGTGGTGTCCTCCACGTACCGGCGCACGATCGACACCGCGCGACTCGCCCTGCGCGGCCATCCCCGGACCCTGGTGGACGAACGGCTGCGCGACCGGGAACTGGGCGTGCTGGACCAGCTGACCAGCCACGGCGTGGCGAAGCGGTACCCGGACGAGTCGGTGCGCGAGCGGCGGCTGGGCAAGTTCTACTACCGGCCGCCGGGCGGCGAGTCGTGGGCGGACGTGGCGTTGCGGCTGCGGTCGCTGCTGCGGGACCTCGACGGGCCGCGGGTGCTGCTGTTCGGGCACGAGATCACCGCGTACCTGCTGCGCTACCTGCTGGAGGGCGTGCCGGAGCGGGACATCACGGCGTTCGCGCGCAACTCGGTGGTGCCCAACGGCTCGTTGACGTCATGGCGGCGCGAGGACGGGCTGTGGGTCCTGGAGCGGGAATTCGAAGCCGGTCACCTGACCGAGTACGGCGCCGAGCCGACGGAGTCCGAGGACGCCGCGATCCGGACGGCCTGAGCGCTAAGCCCGGAACGTCCGCACGACCAGGTGGGCGGTGGCCGCGACCACCAGCGCGGCGGTGACGACGTGCGCCGCCACCAGCGGCACCGGCAGCGCCAACGCGTCCTGGAACCCGCCGATCACCCCTTGGGCGACGATGACGGCCAGCAACGCGAACACGGCGCGGTTGCGCAACCGCGCCGCCAACCCGGACACCAGCCCGACCAGCATCACCACGGCGGTGCCGTGCAGCGCAGTCAGTTCGCCGGCGTCGAAGCCGAACCGGCGCGCGTTCTCGTCACCCGCGTGCGGACCGCTGCCGGTCACCAGGGAGCCCAGGACCAGCACGGCGGTCAGCACCACGGGCAGCACCGCCACTCCCCACCGGACCCGGAGGTCCAGCGCCGGGGTCCGCAGCACGGCGTCGGGCCGGGCGAGCAGGTCGACCAGCACGGTGAGGGCGGCGACAAGCACCATGCTCACCAGGAAGTGCGAGGCGACGATCTCGGGCGCGAGTGCCCGACGCACGCTGAGCCCGCCGATCAGACCCTGGACCCCGACGCCGACGAGCACGCCGACAGCCAGCGGCAGCGCCTTCGGCGGGCGGGCGCGGTGCCGGACGACCGCGACCACGAGCGCCAGGGTGATCAGGCCGACCACGATCCCGAGCACCCGGTTGCCGAACTCGACGACCCCGTGCACGCCCATCTCCGGCGTGGTCACGAACGAATCCCCGGTGCAACTCGGCCAGGTCGGACAGCCCAGCCCCGAGCCGGTCAACCGCACCAACGCGCCGGTCAACACGATCAGCACGTTGGCCACCAGCGCCGCGACGGCCGCCGCACGAGCGGTCGCACCGTGCCGGGCAGGAAGCTGCACAGCGTTCACGTTTGAAGCCTAGGGCTCGCTATCGCGCCCGCTTCACCCGTGTCTCGTCCCACACCGGCTCGTCCACCTCGACGACCTCGCCGTCCGACCGGAACAGCAGGAACCGGTCGAAGCCGCGGGCGAACCAGCGGTCGTGCGTGACCGCGACGACCGTGCCGGTGAAGCCCTCCAGCGCGTCCTGCAACGCCTCGGCCGAGTTCAGGTCGAGGTTGTCGGTCGGCTCGTCCAGCAGCAGGAGGGTCGCGCCGGACAGCTCCAGCAGCAGCACCTGGAACCGCGCCTGCTGCCCACCGGACAGCGTCTCGAACCGCTGGTCGCCCTGCTTGCCCAGGCCGTAACGGCTCAGCACGGCCATCGCCGCGCCGCGGTCGCGTCCCGCGCGGCCGTCCGAGCCGTGCCAGAGGATGTCGACCAGCGTGCGGCCGATCCACTCCGGGTGCTGGTGGGTCTGCGCGAACAGGCCCGGCACCACCCGCGCGCCGAGACGGCACACACCGGTGTGCGCGACGTCGCCGCCGCCGAGCAGCCGCAGGAAGTGGCTCTTGCCCGAGCCGTTCGAGCCGAGCACGGCCACCCGGTCCTCGAAGAAGATCTCCGTGTCGAACGGCTTCATCAGGCCGGTCAGTTCGAGGTTCTCGACGGTGATCGCGCGCACGCCGGTGCGGCCGCCGCGCAGCCGGGGCGTCACCTTCTCGTCCGTCGGCAGCTCCGGCGGCGGGCCGGCCTCCTCGAACCGCTCCAGCTTGGCCCGCATGACCCGGTACTTGGCCGCCATCACCTCGCTGATCCGGGCCTGGATCTGGAGGGTGCGGACGAGTTCCTTGAGGTGGTCGTGCTCCTCGTTCCAGCGGCGGTGCAGTTCGGCGAGGCGTTCGATGCGGGACGCGCGGGCGGCGTGCCAGGTGCCGAACGAGCCGGGGTGCGTCCACGCCGAGTGCGCCTCCACCGTGACCACGTGGGTGGCGGCGATGTCGAGCAGTTCCCGGTCGTGGCTCACCAGCAGCACGGCCTTGCCGGTCTCGCCGAGCCGTTCCTCCAGCCACCGCTTGCCCGGCACGTCCAGGTAGTTGTCCGGCTCGTCGAGCAGCAGCACCTGTTCCGGCCCGCGCAGCAGCGCTTCGAGGACCAGGCGTTTCTGCTCGCCACCGGAGAGGGTGCGGACCTCGCGGAACCGGGCCCGGTCGAACGGCACGCCCAGCGCGGCGACGGTCACCGTGTCCCACAGCACCTCGGCGTCGTAGCCGCCGACCTCGCCCCACGCGGTGATCGCGTCGGCGTAGCGCATCTGGGTCGGCTCGTCGTCGGTCTCCATGAGCTGGAGTTCGACGGCGTCCAGTTCGGCGGCGGCCACGCGCAGCGGCGCGGGTGACGCGGCCAGCAGCAGGTCCCGGACGGTGCTCTCGTCCCGGACGGAGCCGACGAACTGCGGCATCACGCCCAAGCCGCCCGTCACGCGGACGCTGCCCGCGGTGGGCACCAGCTCGTTCGACAGGATGCGCAGCAAAGTCGTCTTGCCGACGCCGTTCGCGCCGACCAACGCCACCACGCTGTTCGTGCCGACTTTGAACGACACGTCGCGGAACAGCTCACGGCCGTCCGGCAGTCGGAAGGCGAGGCCGTTGGCGTCCAGGTATCCCACCCGCGCATGGTGGGCCATGGCCACGCCTCATGGCCACCTGATTTGGCGGTATCGGCGAAGTGTGACGCGGGTCCCTGGTCACCGGGCGCAGGCGGATGAGCTCGCCGCGACCCGGTGCCCGGCGGACCGGGCACGCTCAACGCCAGGTATAGCCGCGTGTCAGGACGAGAACCGCGCCGAACCCCAACGAGGCCAGCGCGGGACCGAACGCTCCAAGGAACAGCAACAGCACGCCCAGGACGGTGAAGATCGCCACGAGGGCGTAGCTGAGCACCGGGTGCCGGGTTTTCCCGGCGACGAGCGCCGAGGCCAGGCCCGGCTCCTCGTCCGCGAGTCTGCTCTCGATCTCACTCAGGGTGCGGCGTTCCGCTTCGCTCATCACGGGCGTGGGATACCCTGCGCCCAACCCGCAAAACCACCGCTGAGCGGGGGTTTCACCGGGGAAACCCGGCGAATGGCTCAACGGGACAGCGCGACGAGCCGGGACACCGCCCGCAGGTACTTCTTGCGGTAGCCGCCGCGCAGCATCTCCGCCGTGAACAGCTCGGACAGCGCCTCACCGGACACCGCCACCGGGATGTCCCGGTCGTAGAGGCGATCGCCGAAGGCCACCAGCCGCAGCGCCACCGCCTGATCGGGCGCGGGCCGGACGTGGCGCAGGTGCACCGCGGTCACCCCGTCCACCAGCCGGCCGTAGCTGGACGGGTGGATCTTGGCCAGGGCGGCGCACAGGTCGGCGAAATCGTCCAGCGTGCTGCCCGGCGTGCTCTCCGACTTGGCCACCAACTCCTCGTCGGCCATCGGCGGCGGCGCGTCGGGCAGGCCGCGGTGGCGGTAGTCGGGTCCGTCCACCCGGACCACGGTGAACTTCGCCGACATGGACTGGATCTCGCGCAGGAAGTCCGCCGCGGCGAACCGGCCCTCGCCGAGCTTGTCGGGCAGCGTGTTCGACGTCGCCGCGACCGACACGCCCGCCGCGGTCAACTCCTTGATCAGGCGGGTGACCAGCATCGTGTCGCCCGGGTCGTCCAGCTCGAACTCGTCGATCGCGAGCAGCTTGTGCGCCGACAGCCGGCGCACCGTCTCGGGGAAGCCCAGCGCGCCGACCAGGTTGGTCAGCTCCACGAACGTGCCGTACGACTTCGGGCCGGGCACGGCGTGCCAGATCGAGGCCAGCAGGTGGGTCTTGCCCACGCCGAACCCGCCGTCCAGGTACAGGCCGGGCTTGGCGTCGTCGTCCTGGTTCGACCGCTTGAACAGCCCGCCCAGCCAGCCCCGGCTGCCGCCCTCGGACACGCGTTCGGCGAACTCGCGGCACGCCCGGACCGCCGCGGACTGGCTCGGCTCGTCGGGGTTGGGCACGTAGGTGTCGAAGCGGACGCGGTCGAAACGGGGCGGCGGGACCATCGCGTCCACCAGTTCGTCCGCGTCTACGTGCGGAATCCGATCGGACAGGCGCGGCGGGGCGGACATGCTCGGATGGTAACGGCGTGCTGGGATGTGGTGGTGCGGATGTTGTGGCCACCACGTGATGCCGAGATCACCGACGACGAGCTGGAACGGCTCTACGACTACCCCGACGGGCTGGACCGGCCCTGGGTGCAGGTGAACTTCGTGTCCAGCGTGGACGGTGCGGTGTCGGTGGCCGGCCGGTCCGGGGGGCTGGGCAACGAGGCCGACCGCAAGGTGTTCATGCTCGGCCGCGACCTGTGCGACGTGGTGCTCGTCGGCGCGCGCACGGCCCTGGTCGAGGGCTACCACGGGGTCAAGGCGGGCGAGGTGCGCGCGTCGCGGCGGGCCCGGCTGGGACTGGCGCCCGTGCCGCCGATCGCCGTGGTCACCGCGCGGTGCTCGATCGAGCCCACGTCCACGCTGCTGACCAGCACGTCCGTGCCGCCGATCATCCTCACCACGGACGCCGCGCCGGTCGAGCGGCGGGACGCGCTTGCCGACGCCGGCGCGGACGTGGTCGTCGCGGGCGACGAGTTGGTGGACATGGCCGTGGCACTGGAGGCGCTCGACGACCGCGGGCTGCGCCGGGTCGACTGCGAGGGCGGGCCGAAGGTGTTCGGCGCGCTGATCGAGGCGGACCTGGTGGACGTGTTGTGCGTGACGTTCGCCCCGCTGCTCGCGGGCGGCGACTCGGGGCGGATCGCGAACGGGCCGCTGCCGCCCGCGCCGCGGTCGATGGAACTGGAATCCGTCCTGCACTACGAAAGCGCCCTGCTGCTGCGCTACCGCAAGTCGGGCACCTGAGCCGAACGCGTGCGCGAGGCCGGCTCGCCAGGCAGGATGGCCGGGTGGCGCTCCCGTTGACCCCTCCCGTGCAGCCGATGCTGGCCAACGCGGTGGACCGGATTCCGACCGGCGTGGACCTGGTGTTCGAGCCGAAGTGGGACGGCTACCGCTGCCTGGTGTTCCGCGACGGCGACGAGGTGTTCCTCCAGTCCCGCAGCGGCAAGCCGCTCAACCGGTACTTCCCGGAGGTGGAGGCCGCGCTGCGGCGCACCCTGCCGCCGCGGATCGTGATCGACGGCGAACTCGTGGTGGCGAAGAACGACAAGCTGGACTTCGACGCCCTGTCCGAGCGCATCCACCCGGCGGCCAGCCGCGTGCTGCTGCTGTCGGAGTCGACGCCGGCGAGTTTCGTGGCCTTCGACGTGCTGGCCGTGGGCGACGACGTGCTGCTGGAGCAGCCGGGCACGAAGCGCCGTTCGACGTTGGAGAGCCTGATCACGCCCGGCGACGGCCTCTACCTCACGCCCGCGACCACCGACGCCGAGCTGGCGCTGCAGTGGTTCGAGCTGTTCGAGGGCGCGGGCCTGGACGGGGTCATCGGCAAGCCCGCGACCGGCGAGTACACGCCCGGCAAGCGCACCATGATCAAGGTGAAGCACGCCCGCACGGCCGACTGCGTGGTGGCCGGGCTGCGCTGGCACAAGGACACCGAGCCGGGCACGGCGGTCGGCTCGCTGCTGCTGGGCCTGCACGACGACGCCGGCGTCCTGCACCACGTGGGCGTGGTCGGCTCGTTCAAGGCGGACGAACGGCGTGCGCTGGCGGAGGAGTTCCAGGGCCTGATCACCTCCGAGGACCACCCGTGGCTGGTGGAGCCGGACGGCCGCCGCCTGCCCGGCGAGATCAACCGGTGGCGCGGCAAGCACGCCGATTGGGTGCCGTTGCGACCGGAGCGGGTGCTGGAGATCTCGTACAGCCAGACGGAGGGCGCGGCACCGGTCCGCCTGCGCCACAACGGCCAGTTCCGCCGCTGGCGGCCGGACCGCGAGCCCTCCTCGTGCCGCTACGACCAGCTGGAGCAGCCCGCGCGCTACGACGTGGAATCGGTGCTACGAGGCGAAGTTCGCCCCGCGTGACGCCGCGGGTGAGTACCGTGACCGGCTGTGGCTGATGTTGAGGCGCTCATCCAGGAACTCGACGACCGCATGCGGCTGGACTGCAAGCGGCTGTCGCTGTGGCGGGTCGTGCACCGGACGACCGGGCTGCTCTACACCGTGGTGCTGATCTTCGTGCCCGCCGTGCTGGCGGTGGGTTTCACCTCGTCCGAGACGGTGCTGGGCAAGGTGCTGCTGCTCACGGCGGCGGTGGTGGGCGGCTTGAACGTGACGTTCAAGCCCTACCTGCACAGCCAGAGCCGGCGCGCGGCCGTGAACACCATGCGCCGATTACGGGACGAGTTCCGGGCCGAGGTGGTCGGGACGGGCGACGGTGACGTGCTGGCCGTCTACCGCAAGTACTCGACGGCCTACGCGACGATCTTCGAGCAGCGCGGCGGGGAACTGGTCGACGGGCGGCTGAGCGTCGAGGAACCCCCGCCGAAGTCCGCGGAACTCCCGATCAAGCCCACCGAGGAACCCCCGCCGAAGCCCCCGGAGGCGCCGGCCTAGGGCCGCTCACGCCTCCGGTCTCGCGGTCCGGGTCGCGCCGACCGACGCCAGCACCACGCAGAACACCGCGGCCCACTGCGCCGGGTGCAGCGACTCGTGCAGCACGACCAACCCGGCCAGCGCCGCGACCGCCGGCTCCAGGCTCATCAGGATGCCGAACACGCGCGGCGGCATGCGGCGCAGCGCCTCCAGCTCCAGCGAGTACGGGATCACCGACGACAGCAGCGCGACCGCCGCGCCCGCGATCAGCACCACCGGGTCGAGCAGCATGGTCCCGGCCTCCGCCACGCCGAACGGCAGCGCCAGCGCCGCGCCGAACACCATCGCCAACGCCAGCCCCTTGCCGTCCGACGTGCGGCTGCCCAGCGCCGCGGTCAGCAGGATGTACCCGGCCCAGCACGCGCCCGCGCCCAGCGCGAACAGCACGCCCGGCAGCGCCAGCCCGCCGTCGGCCCTGGTCAGCAGCAGCACGCCGGCCGCCGCGAGCAGCGCCCACAGCCCGTCCAGCCAGCGCCGCGACCCGAACACGGCTACCGCCAGCGGCCCGAGGAACTCGATGGTGACCGCCGCGCCCAGCGGGATGTGCTTGATCGCCTGGTAGAAGCTCAGGTTCATCGCGCCCAGCACCAGCCCGTACCCGGCGATGACCAGGTACGTGCGCCTGTCCAGCCGCAGCGACGGCCGCCACACCACCACCAGCACGACCGCGGCCAGCACGAGCCGCAACGTGACCGTGCCCGCGGCACCCGTCAGGGTGAACAGCTGCTTGGCCACCGCCGCGCCGACCTGCACGCTGATCACGCCCAGCAGCACCAGCGCGGGCGGCGGGATCGCGCCGAACGCCCTGGCGGCGAGCGTGAACGGCCTCGATCGGTCGTACCGGCGTTCGGGGATGCCTTCGGTGTGTGCCATGACCACCCGGCCATCCTCCCAGCCCGCTCACCGAAGTCTCACCTGGACTGTGTGAGGCTCCGTACCAACCCATCGGGCAACCAGCCCCTTTGGGTAACCGAACGCTGTGTGGAGAGAGCGAGGGACCGCTGTGCCGCGTCGGCGTCACGCCACCTTGATCCTGGTGGCACTGAGCGCGCTGGCCGCGTGCAGCGCGGGTCCGTCGACCCGTCCGGTGATCGCCGTGCACGGTGACGGCGATGAACCGTCGGTCGCCACCGTCCCGTCCGGTCCGCGCGAGGTGCCGCCGCTGGAGAACTACGAGTCGACCGGCATGTCCTGGTCGGAGTGCACCGACGACACGAAGGCCCGGATGGGCGGCACGGCGCCGGCCGGCAACTGGGAGTACGAGTGCGCGCGGCTGAGCGTGCGGCTGGACCTGCCGAGCCGGCCCGGACGGGGCAGCCTGGGTATGTCGCTGCTGCGCGTCGGCACCGGCGGCAGCCCGCTGGTGGTCGTCGGCGACGCGGGCGGCGAGCCGGGCACGGTGAAGGCGGCGCGGCTGGCGGCGAGCCTGCCGGCGCAGGTGCTGAGCACGTTCACGCTGATCGGCGTGGACCGGCGGGGCACCGGCGAGTCGGACGCTGTGCAGTGCGTGCCGGACTCGGCGCGGGTCGAGATCGTGGAGGCCGATCCGGGCGACGAGTCGCACGAGGAGTTGGCCGACGCCTACACGCTGGCCAGCCGGGAGTGCGTGCTCGACATGGAGAACCGGCTGCCCGCGGTGGACTCGTGGCGTGCGGCGGCGGACCTGGAGCAGCTGCGCGAGGCGCTGGGCGTGCCGCACCTCAACGGCATCGGCGTCGGCGAGGGTTCGAAGGTGCTGTCGGTGTACGCGAGCCGGTACCCCGACCGGATCGGGCGGATGGTGTTCGACGGCGCGCCGGACCCGACGCTGGACGTGCCGAGCGTGGCGGAGTCGCGGGCGGTCGCGGCGGAGCAGACGTTCCGAGAGTTCCAGAAGGACTGCGTGATCCGGGGCTGCCCGCTGGGCGCGGCGGCGACGGACCGGTTCAAGGCGCTGCTGGAGTCGTTGCGGAACACGCCGTTGCGCGGTGGTGACTTCGACCTGACGCCGGGCACGGCCACGGTGGCGGTGCTGGCGGGTCTGGCGGACCGGTCGCGGTGGCCGGCACTGGCCGACGCGCTGGTGGCGGCCGAGGGTGGCGACAAGACCAAGCTGAGCGCGTTCGTCGATCCGCTGCTGGTCGGCGCGGAGGACGACCCGCCGTGGCTGGACGCGGGGATCATCACCAGCTGCAACGACACCACGAGCCGGATTCCGCCCGAGCGCGTAGCCGGGTACACCACGGACTGGCGGGCCAAGCACCCGTTGTTCGGCGCCTACTTCGCCCGCAAGCTGCTGGCCTGCGGTCCGTTCCCGGTGCCGCAGCCGGCGAAGGTGCCCAGGCTGGTGGGCGCGCCGCCGATCCTGGTGCTGACCACGGCCGCCGACCCGGTGACGCCGCAGGCGGGCAGCGAGCGGGCCGCGCAGGCGTTGCCGGCCGGGATCGTGATCGGGTGGCAGGGCGCCGGGCACGGCGCTCTCGGCCAGTCGGCGTGCGCAACGGCGGCGGCCGAGGAGTTCCTGGTGAACGCGAAGGTGCCGACGAGCGGCATCGTCTGCCCGCCGTGAGCCGACCGCTCACCCGGGCCGGCACACCACGGCCCCGGCGCGCTGGGGCGGCCGGGGCCGGGCGTTCGGCGTTCACGGGCGTGACCGTCACGGCGCGGCGTAACGGGTCACGGGCCTAGCAGCTGGAACAACACCCGCAGCCGGGTCCCGTGCAGCCGTTGCAGCAACCACAACTGCCGGCGAGCCGGACCTGCTCCGCCGTCGTGCTCTCTACCACCATCCTGGCCTCCCCTGGATCGAGCGGACCTCCTGCGACCGAAGTAGGTCCGAAGGTATTTCGACCTCACCGTCTGCCCTACCGCTGGGCAGGGGAAGTCCCCTCACCCGATCGCGGAACGCCAATCATCAATACGTTGCAATACGTGTTCACGACCCCTCAGCCGGTCAGCTCGTCCAACGCCCGTTGGGCCGCTTCCAGCTCCGCGCGCAGTTGCTCGACGCGGGCGAGATGGCGTTCCCGCGCCGCGCTGAGCACGCTCTCCACCGCCTCGTCCACCTCCGCGGGCAGCAGTTTCGCCGCCTGCGACACCGCCGACGCAGCCACCGGGGCGGCCTTCAACGTGCGCTTCGACCCCCACTGCACGTCGACCGTCCACTCGCCTTCGATGGTCGACACCAGCGTCACCGTCACCTCCGCCGGCTTCGCCTGCTTGCGCACGGCCGGCTTGCGCTCGGCGGCCGGCTGAGCGGACGCGGACGCAGGAGCGGGCGCGGGCTTCGGCTTCGCCGGTGGCGGCGCGGGCGTGTAGATGTGCTCGACCGGCGCGGGCGCCTCCGGTTCGGCCGCCGCCGCGGGCGTGGGCGCGCGTCTGCGCGGAGCGGGTTTCTCCACCGTCAGCTCGGCCGGGGAGAACGACAGCTCGTCCTTCTCCCCAGTCGGCCGCACCTGGATGAAATCACCCTCGGCGGGTTCGGTGAACGCCACCACCTTCGCCGACCGCCCGGCCTCCACCCCGACCGCGGCGGAGGTGAACCAGACCGCCGGCGGGCGCCCCGCGGCCAGTTCCGCGCGCAAGTGGTCGATGTCCTGGGGGGACAACGAGCTCTGCTTCGCCTTCGCCATCGGTACCTCCACGACTTGCACAAGATTTGTCGGGTGCAGCTTGCCCTACCCCACCGACAGTGTTGGATTGCCGCTGCTCCGCAGACGGCGGGCGTGGTCGCCTGGAAGTCGGCGACCTCGCTGGGTGGTTGGGTTTCTTGCTCACGGCATGGTTTGGCAGGTCGTGGTGGCGCGGCGGAGCTAGGAGCCGAAGGTGATCCAGTTGAGGTTGACGAAGTTCGCGGGTTGGCTGCTGGTGAAGGTGATGTAGATGTCGTGTTTGCCGGTGAGGCCGGTGATGTTGGCGGGCACTGTGCGCCAGCTCTGCCAGCCGCCGGTGTTGGCGATGGCGAAGCTGCCGACCGGTGTGGCCGTCGGGCTGCCGATGCGGACCTCGACCAGACCGCTGACGCCGCCGGCCGCGCCGCCGGCGACCCGGGCGACGAACTGCCGGCCGGTGCGGGTGCCGAAGTCGACGCCGCGGTAGAGCGCCCAGTCGCCGTTGGCCGCGGCGGCGATGTTCTGGCCGCCGTCGGTGTCGGTGGTGGTCTCCTTGAGCAGGCCGTTGTGCTGGTCGTAGGACTCGGCCTGGATGGTGCCGAAGGCGTCACGGGTGACCGGCGGGGCCGTGGTGGTGGTGGTGGTGGGGTTCACGCCGCCGGAGCCCGAGTCCGTGCCGCTGCCCGCCGGCCCGCGCCACGCTGTGGACGACGCCGGCACGGACAGGGTCTGCCCGTCGGAGAACGTCACCGTGGTCGCCTCCGTGCCGGGGTTGTAGGCGACGTACGTGCGGGCGCCGTTCTTGCTCAGCACCGCGTAGGTCGGCACGTTCGCGGTGACGGAGGTGTCGGGCGTGCCGTAGGTGTCGAGTGCGGTGATCCAGTGGTAGGCGTGCGCCCGCGAATCGCCGTCCTCCGGGGTCAGGCCGCCGCCGTAGTTGGCCAGCGCCTGCGCCGGGTCGGCGATCGCCAGGAACTGGGTGATGACGTCCTTCCACTCGACCTCGGTGCCGCCGTTGTTCGCCCGCAGTTCGTTGACGTTGGCGATGATGTCGGCCTTGTAGTCGGCGTGGTACAGCGAGCCACCGGTGATCGGCAGCATGTTGATGCCGTGGATCTCCTCCGGGTTCGCCGTCCACCACGTGCTGTAGCTGCCGCCCGCGCCCCACACGATGCCGAGCGTGTCGTGGCCGAAGGACGACGGGAACACCGCGTTGTCCTTGTCGAACCAGTACTGGCCGATCGTGGTCTCCTGCGTGGTGTGCAGGTAGATGCCCGCGTCACGCAGCGCGGTGTCGCCGGTGGCCTGGCCGAACAGCACCGCGGCGGTGGCGAACATCATCGCCTCGGACGACGACTCCTCGTTGTTGCCGTGCGCGAAACCGGCGTGGCCGGACGCCCAGCCGTGGCCCGCGTAGGCGTCGAAGTTGCGCAGGAACGGGAAGCGAGTCTCCGCGCGGTCGTAGTTGTTCGCGTCTTTGACCAGCAGTTTCACCATGCCGCCGTACCGGGAGTCGGACGCCCACGCCGGGTCGTGCTGCGCGAGCACAGCGGCGGCCAGCACGTAGTAGCCGTAGTGGAAGTGGTGGTCGTTCAGCTCGGCGTCGGTGCCGTAGGACGCGCGGTAGCCGATCAGCGTGCCCCACGTGGCGTCGTAGGCGAAGTGCTTGTCGGCCTCGCCGGGCGTCGCGGTGAGCCAGTCGGTGAGCCGGTCGCGGACCAGCGCGAGCAGTCGGTCACGGCCCGCCGTGTACCCGATCTGGTTGGCCACTCGGGCGAGGGCGGCGAGGCGCCACAACGCCTTGCCGGTCCAGTAGGTGTCGGCCGCGCCCTTCCACGGGTCGGTGGCGTTCAGCTCCTGGTCGATCTCGGCCCGCAGGCGGTTCCGGTCGGCTGCCGAGGACAGGGGGAGCGCGGGCAGGACGCCGTTGAACGTGCTGCGGGTGGTGAACGACGCGCCCTCGCGCAACCGCATCTCGCCACGCGGCGAGGTGTAGCGGTGGGCGGTGACGGTGTCGGCGGAGTTGAGCCACTGGTGCCGGTAGAGGGCTTGCAGAGTGCCCGTCTGGGTGCCCTGGCGGGCCGTGGTCGTGGCCGTGTAGGTGGCCGTGAGCTGGGCGTTCGCCGAGTTGTAGGTCCAGTTGACCAACGTGCCGGTGACGAAGGAGAACGCGTAGCGCTGGAACAGGGGCAGCGCGTCGCGGTTCGGCAGCACGGCCACCGAGAAGAAGGCAGCCGACGCCGTGGCCTCGGTGGTGCTCACCGACCAGGCGCTGCCGCTCGGGGCGAACAGCGCGTAGTCGCGGCCGTTGACGGTGACGCCGAGAGTGGTGCCGGTGTTGCTCCAGACCGTGGTGGTGCCGTTGAAGCCGACCCTGGCCGCGCCGCCGGTCGCCTCCGCGTACACGTACGGCGAGCCGTGGCCGATGGTGGTGCGCAGGGTGCGGGCGCCGTCGGTCCACAGTGGAGTGACGGTCCAGTCCGACCAGCCGTCGACCTCGGTGCGCGGCGCGTTGAGGCCGCTGACGCCGACGAAGAGGTCGTCCTGGTGCATGAACTCGTAGAACCTGCCGTCGGAGGTGACGTTCGGGCTGGTCGGGTAGCCGACGCCGAGGCCTTGCGCGGCCGCGTGGAAGGTCAGCGGGTGGGCGTACATGTTCTCGGAGTAGGGGTTGCCCGGGTAGCGCTGGAAGGCCAGTGACGACCACCAGTCGTTGGTCGGGACCGGGCGGCCGGCCATCCGGGAGGTGACCTTCGGCGTGACGGGCGCGCCGTCGGCGTTGGACGGGCCCACCGCGCCCGCCGGGCGGGTGGTGGCGTAGCTGCCCGCGCCGACCGTCACGGCACCGGCCGTTCCGGGCAGGGCCAGGGGTATCGCGGCAGCGGCGGCCACGGCGACCACGGCGGACGCCAGGTGGGGTCGGATTGAACGCACAGGGACCTCCAGCAGGGACTCACAACTCTGTGAGAGCGCTCTCACGCACCGCAAACGGTAAACCGCTCGTAGCCGCGTGTCTACGGTCCGTCGTCGGTGAGCTAGTCCTCGACCCGGAGGCGGTACTCGCAGCCGTACTCGACGGCGTACTCGAGGTCGTAGTGGTGCACGATCTTGGGGCCGCTGTGCAGGTGGACGTGGGTCAGCGTCTGCTTCGGGGTCTCGGGCGGCTTGGCGTGCGAGTCGACCCGGCCGTCCAGGGGGCCACCGACGAACCGCACCACGTACGCATGCGTCATCGACTTGCCTCCCTCTTCGGCGTTGCCGTCCATGGTACGAGAGGACCAGCGGGTTCGCGGCTGAACACCGGCCAGAAACAGCCGGTTGGCGGAAAGTCAGTGCCCGAACCAGTGCTCGGCCAGTTCGTCCAGCGTCCTGGCCTCGGTCGGCAACTCACGGAGGTACCAGGGCAGGTTCGAGTAGACGTGCAGCAGCGTGTAGGCGAGCACCTTGCGCGGATCGACCGTGCGGCCGTAGCCGTTGTGCAACGCCCGGTTGTCCTTCCGGTCACCACGGGTGAGGAAGACGCCGGTGGCGACGAACTCGTACTCGCGTGCGGCGTGCATGGCCGGTTCGAAGTCGAACAGCCCGGTCAGCCGTCCGCCGTCGATGAGCAGGTGAGCACTCATCACCTCGGTGTGCGCCAGCACCAGCTCGGGGCGACCCAGGTCCACCCCGTCGAGGAAGTCCGGGATCTGCTCCAACCACTCCGCCCCGAGCCCCCTCGTGCGCTGCCGTTCAACGCAGCCGTCCCGTTGAGTACGCACGAACCCGGCCCAGTCCTCCGGCTCCAACTTTGGCGGCACGATCATGTGCAGCGCACTCAACGCCTCACCGACCTGCCGCGACACGTCCTGCCGTGCGTTCTCGCCCAGACGCGGCCAAACGTCCTTCAGGCTCTCACCGCGCAGGCGTTCCATGAGGACATACCCCCCACCCCCGAACTCCCCGGCGCCGTACAACCGCGGCGTAGGCACCGGCAACCGCCCCTGCACCGCCGCCAACACATCCCGCTCCGTCGCAACCTCGTCCATGTGGACGGTGGGGAACAACTTGAGCACATGTCCATCCCCCACCGCATAAACCGGCAACGCCCCCTCCGCGAACCGCTCCACGTCACCGGACACCCCGAGGTGCGCACACAACGCCCCCACCCCGGGACGCTAGATCGTTCCGCCAGCCGGGGCGAACGGATATCACCGCGCCCACGGGAAGGCACCCACGTCGGCGGCGAACCCGGCGTTCATCCCGACATCACTGATCCGCCCGTCCGCGCGCACCGAACCGCAGCAGCCCACCGCGCCGGTTCTAGTTGCGTTCACACAACTCTAGTTGCGCTTGCGCGACGGCTGCACGCGCATCGGCTCGCCGGGCATCTTCGGGTAGTCGGGCGGGTACGGCATCTCGCCTCGGCCGTCGGCCTCGTACCACTCCAGCAGGGTCTCGATGCCGAACGCCTCGTCGTCCAGGCCCACGTGCGGATCGCCGTTGTCCGCCAAGTACTTCGGCACGGTGAACACGTCGAAGTCGCCGGGGTCCACGGTGGACAGACGCTCCCACGTCACCGGCGTCGACACGGTGGCGCGCGGGGTGCCTCGGACGGACCAGGCGGAGGCGATGGTGCGGTCCCGGGCGGCCTGGTTGAAGTCCAGGAACACGCGCTCGCCGCGGTCCTCCTTCCACCACGACGTGGTCGCCTTGTCCGGCACCCGCCGCTCCACCTCACGAGCCAACGCGATCACGGCATGCCGCACGTCCACGAAGTCCCACTCCGGCCGGATGCGCACGGCCACGTGGACGCCCCGGCCACCGGACGTCTTGGGGTACCCGGTGATCCCCAACTCGTCCAGCACCTCCCGCAGCACCATCGCCACCGCGACCGCGTCCCGGAAATCCGTACCCGGCTG
>NZ_MTQP01000047.1 GCF_001984175.1 Saccharothrix sp. ALI-22-I | reverse complement strand
TCACGGTGCCGGAACAGTTGCACGGCGGTGAATATCAGCAGGAGCCCGAACAGCAGGAACATGAACGAGAACAGCGCCAGCAGCGTGGCGCCGAGCGCGATGAAGACCGCCCGCATGACCAGCGCCAGCACGATGCCGAAGGTGAGCACCTTGTGCTGGTGCTCGGCCGGCACCGCGAACGTGGTCATGATGATCACGAACACGAACAGGTTGTCGACCGAGAGGCTCTTCTCGACGATGTAGCCGGCGAAGTACTCGGTTCCGTACTGCCCACCGTGCTCGGCCGCGAACCACACCCCGAAGCCGATCGCGACCAGCACGTAGAACACCGACCAGGCGGTCGCCTCGGGGAACCCGACCTGGTGCGGCCGGAGCCAGCCCAGCGCCAAGTCCACGGCGAGCAGCACGAGAACGAGGCCGATGGTGATCGCCCACGTCCAGAAACCGATATCCAGCACGGCAACTCCCGGGTACTTCATCCATCCATTGTGTACTTACAGTACTGGTCACGAGCAAGCCTGTCACCGGTTGGACGCCCTGTGCCGCTCGAAAAGCATCGCTGAAGGTCAAGCGGCGTGTCTGTACTCGTTGACGAGTCCACCCGGGATTCGGGTGCGCAGCAGTTCTGCGGGTGTCGAGGTCGTGCGGCGGGATGGGTGCTGTTGGCCCTCGGGTGGTGGTTGGCTTCGTGTCGGATGTTGCCGATGACTCCCTTTCGAGCGGCACAGGTCGAACTGGATAATGCGAAACGTCCGGCTGGGGTGACCCGGCCGGGCGCCTCACCGCACCAGACCCCGGTGCGGGTGGACTTTATTGGTACAGCGTGACTTTGGCGGTGGCCAGGTCGTAAGCAGCACCGACGACGCGCAGCTTTCCGGTGGCGACGGACTCCTTGACGACCGGGTTGGCATCGAGGGTCGCGACGGTGTTGCGGATGTGCGCCTCGAGCGCGGCCGCGTAGATGTCGTCACCGCGGTCCTTGACCTCGCGCGCGGCGGGCACGAGTGCGGACACCAGTGCACCCAGCGCGCCGGGCGGCGTCTTGCTCGGGTCCTTCATGGCGTCCACAGCAGCCTTGACCGCGCCGCAGTTCTGATGGCCGAGCACCATGATCAGCGGCGTGTTCAGCGCCACGATGCCGTACTCGATCGTGCCGACGGTGGGGTCCGACAGCACGTTTCCGGCCGTGCGGGTGACGAACACGTCGCCGAAGGCCAGCCGGTCACCCGCGGTGCCCGCCTTCCCCGGCTCGGTGTGCGTGTGCGTGTCGTGCAGGACGATCGCGTTCGCGTCGCCCTTGCGGAACTGCCAGTCCACGGTCGCCGACGAGGTCGCCGACCCCTTGTCGTCGGTGGTGAAGTCCAGCCAGATCTCGTTGTCCGGGCTCGCGTACTTCGGATCGACCGACGGCGACACCGGATCCTTCTCGTTCTGGTAGTGCGGACCCGCGTCCGCGGGCTTGGCGCCGCAGACCTTGGTGTGCACGTGCGCCCCGTACGCGGTTTCGGCGGCAGGCCGGTGACCGTCAGAGTCACCGCGGTCCGGCTGTCCGCCACGGTGGCCGAGGTGGCCAGTTGTGCGCCGACCGGGACTCGCTGCGTGTTGTAGGTGATGGCCGCGGGTTGGTCGCCGGATGCCGCGGGTTCGGCGACCGGGCTGCCCGGCACCGAGGTGTCGGCGGTGGTGGCAGGCGCCGGGCTCGTGGCGTTGCCGGAAGAGCAGGCGGTGAGGCTGCCTGCGAGCAGGACAGCTCCCATGAGGACTGTCGCCGTCGTGCGCATGCTCTCCTTGCGTTTCTCGCGTGAACTCAGTGTCTCAAGTGGACAGTAGTCGAATGCCGCGTGCGAGCGAGGCCTCGGCGAGGCGACGCCGGGGCGAACCGTCCCGGCCTTGTCCCAGTCAGTGCCCCCAGAAGGCGTCCTCGGCGTCTTGGGCGGTGGAGAACAACCAGACCTCGACGATCCGGTCGCCCTCGATCCGTAGGACGTCGATGCCGCCCTGTGCGAGCTTGGTGCCGTCGCGCTGTGCCGAGAAGTGCACAGGAATGGCGACCATCGTGCCGTTGACCATGGGGGCGCCGGTGACCGCGAGTTCGAAGGTACCTTCGTTGATGATCGTGGTGGCGTCGATGACCTGGTCGACTTCGGTGCGGTCGTGGTCGGTGCCGGAGAGCCGGTTGTTGCCGGGCTGGTGCCACACTGCGTCGTCGGTGAACAGGGCACCGGCGGTGGCGAAGTCCTTGGCGGACAGCGCGTCGACGTACTTGCGGGCAAGGGCGCGCGTAGTGTCCACTGTGGCCACTCCTTCGTGAGGCCCGACGTATGACAGCGCCATGGTCGTCGTCGACGGACGGTCACCTCAACGTAACCAATGAGCGGATGTGGCCCATGTCACAGTATCTTGAGTGGAATGTGAACACGGCGACCTGGCCGTCCCGCACGTCACTGGCTCGGATGGACAACAAGTGGACGGCGATGGCCCTGATCGCGCTCGGTCCCGGCGCGATGCGCTTCGGTGACCTGCGCACCCTCGTGGAGGGGGTCAGCGCCAAGGTCCTCACCGAGACGTTGCGGGATCTGGAGCGCGACGGTCTCGTCGTGCGGCACGTGTACGCCGAGGTGCCGCGAAGGGTCGAGTACGAGTTGACCGCGCTGGGCCGCACGCTGCACACGCCCTTGGAGGCGCTGAGCCGCTGGGCCGAGGAGCACGCCGAAGAGGTCCTTGCGGCCCGCGAGAGCTATGACGCTCGTTCTTGATCTACCTGGGATTACACGTCTGCGCCGAGCCTAGGTCAGGTCGACGGTGGCTGGCGGGTGTACTACGCGGGCACGACGTTCGGCAGCCAGCGGTCCGCGATCGGGCTGGCCACAGCGACGAACATCGAGGGTCCGTGGACCGACCAGGGCGAGGTGCTGCGCTCGCAGGGCGGCATGTCCTACAACGTGATCGACTCCGATCCGATCCGGTCGGTGGTCAACGGGCAGCGCGCCACCCCGTACCTCGCGTGGGCCTCCAGGTGGCGGTCTGTGCCTGGACAACTGGGAGTTCAACCCCAACCCCGGCGCCGAAGTCCGCTGGTACACCTGCAACAACACCGTCCAGCGCTGACGCTTCGCCTAGCACGCAAGTAGCGATGGACAGCGAAGCTGTTATGACCTGGGTCACACTGGAGCGTTAGTTACGTTGAGGTAAGTGGTTACCGTTGGTGAGTATCGGGTCCACCAGCAAGGACTCGTCAAGGAGATGTTCACGATGGACTCCAGCACCACGCTCGCCGTCGCCCGCAAGTACGCCGACGCGGTGGCCGCGAAGGACTTCGGCGCGGTCGCCGCCCTGTTCACCGAGGACGTCGTGTGGCACCAGCCCGGCAACCACCGCCTCGCCGGCGCCCACGTCGGCGGTGACGCGGTCAACCAGATGCTCGGCGCCCAGATGGCCGCCACCAACGGCACGCTGGAGATCACGCCGACCGGCCCCACGATGGTCAACGGCGCGCTGTTCACCATCCCGGTCCACTTCAGCGCCCGACGCGACGGCGCCGAAATGTCGATGGACGGCATCGACGTCTTCCGGGTCGAGGACGACCGGATCGCCGAGGTGTGGCTGTTCTCCGCCGACCAGGACGCCGAGAACGCCTTCTGGGACGCCAACTGACACCAGTCCGGCGACGTTGTCGAACGCGGATGATCCTCCTCCACCTCGGGGCCGCCGACGTCCCGAACAACACCAAGAAGTCGACTTCATCCAGGTGATCGACGTTGCGCGCATCCACGATGCGGCGGCGGACGGCCGCAGTCCTTCCGGAGCATCCGGCCGTGCACCTGTGCCGAGTCCGCCCGGCCACCCTCGAGCAGCCGGGCGGACTGCCGCGCACCCGACCCTCGCAGCCCCCGACCCGGCGAGCCGTCTCTCTTCCGCACCGGGTAAGAGGTAGCAGCGAGAAACCGACGCGGTCGTCCACGCGTCCGGACCGGACACCTCCGGCAAAGCCGAACCGTCACGTTCGCAACGGCTCGGCCGCACCATGGGCGGTCGAGGGAGGCGCCGGCTCCTACCGGGCCCGGTCGACCAACTCGTGGCCGCAGCGAGCACCTACTCCCGTATTCCACGCCGACCACGGCAACGGGCGATGACCAACTACCTCGACGTAGGTGAGGAACGGAGACAGTCCATGTCCCAGCACCCAGAATTCAACGTGCTCACCGCGACCTGCCCGTCCCGCACATCACTGGCTCGCATCGCCAACAAGCGGACGGCCATGGTGGTGATCGCCCTCAGCGACGGCCCGATGCGCTTCGGCGACCTGCGCAACACGGTCGACGGGATCAGCGGGAAAGTCCTCACCGAGACACTGCGGGACCTGGAACGCGACGGACTCGTCACCCGACACGTCTACGCCGAGATGCCACCCAGGGTCGAATACGAACTCACCACCCTCGGACGCACCCTGCACGCACCCCTCCAGGCACTGGGCCGCTGGGCCGAGGAACACATCGAAGAAGTACTCGCCGCCCGCGAGACCTACGACGCCCGCCGCTGATCTCGAGAGGGAAACACTCCGGCACCGCGCACACCGCCGGCCACCGGGAACGCTCGCCGAGCAGAACCTCAGTGTCGACGGTCCACAGCATTGTCAGCGAGCATGAAGATCGTCGAGACCGAGGCGACGACGCTGAAGACCCGTCGAACGACTTCACTCCGGAGGGAGACGTAATGGCGCATGACGAGGTGGCGGGCGGGGCTTCAGGCACCGAGGGTTCGGGCACGCAGGGTTCGGGCACGCACGATCAGCCGTCGGCGATCCAGGTCCGCGGGGCGAAGGTCCACAACCTGAAGGGCATCGATGTGACGGTGCCGCTGCGCCGCCTCGTCGCGGTGGCAGGGGTGTCCGGTTCCGGCAAGTCGTCGCTGGCGATGGGGGTTCTGTACGCGGAGGGGTCACGGCGCTACATCGAGGCGCTGTCGACCTACACGCGTCGGCGCATGGCGCAGGCGCCACGTGCGGCGGTGGACAGCGTCGAGCACGTGCCCGCGGCTCTCGCCCTGCGGCAGCGTCCGGGTGTGCCCGGGGTCCGCAGCACCTTCGGCACGTCGACCGAACTGCTCAACGTGCTGCGCTTGCTGTTCTCCCGTCTGGCCTCGCACCTGTGCCCGAACGGTCACCGGCAGGACCCGACCATCGACGTCGCCGCCGGGCTCACCCTGACCTGCCCGGTGTGCGCAGCGACGTTCTACCCACCCGGCGCGGAGTCGCTCGCCTTCAACTCCGACGGCGCGTGCCCGCGGTGCACCGGCACCGGCGTGGTCCGGGAAGTCGACGAGGCATCCCTCGTCCCCGACCCGGAACTCACCATCGCCGACGGGGCGGTGGCCCCGTGGTCCATGTTCGGACTGACGGTGATGCCGCAGGTCGTCGCGGAGTTCGGAGTACGCACGGACGTGCCCTACGCGGACCTGACCGCGCAGGAGCGGGAGATCGTCATGCACGGCCCCGCGGAGAAGCGGCACGTCAGCGTCCGGTCCAACAACGGCAAACTCTTCGAGCTCGACTTCACCTACCGCAACGCCCGCCGGGCCGTCGAAGAGGCCCTGAACAACGCCACCACCGAACGCGGCCTGAACCGGGTGAACAAGTTCATCAGCGCCCAGGTGTGCCCCGCCTGCCACGGCACCCGGCTCAGCGAGCAGGCCCGCGCCCCGCTCGTCGACGGCATCAACCTCGCCGAGGCCACAGCGAAGACGCTCGACGAACTCACCGCCTGGGCCCCCACCCTCGCCGACACGCTGCCACCGCAGATGCACCGGATGGCGCGGAACATCGTCGCCACCCTGCTGGAGACCGCTCGCCGTCTGATCGAACTCGGCCTGGGCTACCTCCGCCTGGACCGGGCGAGCTCGACGCTGTCGACCGGCGAGCGGCAACGCGTCCAGCTGGCCCGCGCGGTGCGCAACCAGACCACCGGAGTGCTCTACGTCCTCGACGAACCCTCCATCGGCCTGCACCCCTCGAACGTGGACGGCCTGCTCGGCGTCATGCGCGACCTCCTCCGCGACGGCAACTCCGTCGTGCTCGTCGACCACGACATCCAGGTCCTGCGCGAGGCCGACTGGTTCATCGAGATCGGCCCCGGCTCCGGCACCGAAGGCGGCACCGTCCTGGCCACCGGCGACCTCACCGCCCTCGGCAGGAACCCCGACTCCCTGATCGGCGGATTCCTCGCCGGCCGCGAACCCGTCCTCGTGCGCTCCAGGGCACACCGCGACGAGATGTTCGACCAGGGCCGCATCCACCTGTCCACCCGCCCCCTGCACACCGTGCACGCCCTGGACGTCGACATCCCCCAGGGCCGCCTGACCGCCGTGACCGGCGTGTCCGGATCAGGCAAGACCACATTGATCCTCGAAAGCCTCGTCCCCGCACTCCAGGCGAACGCCGCGGGCCACCCGCTGCCCGGCCACGTCACGGCGGTGGACGCACCGGCGATCACCCGGGTCAACATGGTCGACGCCACCCCCATCGGCATCAACGTCCGCTCCACCGTCGCCACCTACAGCGGCATCCTCGACGACCTGCGCCGCGCCTACGCCGCCACCGACGCGGCCAAGCAACGGGGTCTCACCGGCGCGGACTTCTCCTACAACACCGGATCACTGCGCTGCCCTCGCTGCGAAGGCACCGGACAGGTTTCCCTCGACGTGCAGTTCCTGCCCGACGTCGACATCGCCTGCCCCGCATGCGACGGCGCCCGCTACGCCCCCGAAGCCACCGACATCCTCCGCCCGACTCCCGGCGACCCGGACGGCGGGATCAGCCTGCCCGACCTGCTGGCCCTCACCGTCCGGCAGGCCGTCGACCAGGTCGGCGACATCCGGCGCGTCCGAACCCGCCTCCAGGCGCTCGTCGACCTCGGACTGGGCTACCTCACCCTCGGCGAGGACACCCCCGCCCTCTCCGGCGGCGAGGCACAGCGACTGAAGCTCGCCACCGAGCTGACCCGGAACCAGTCCGACACCCTCTTCGTCCTCGACGAACCCAGCGTCGGACTCCACCCCCTCGACATCCGCACCCTCTTGGACGTCCTCCAACGCCTGGGCGACAACGGCGCCACCGTCATCGTCGTCGAGCACGACCTCGACATGATCGCCAACGCCGACTACGTCATCGACATGGGCCCCGGCGGCGGCACCGCCGGCGGCGCCATCGTCGCCACCGGCACACCTGACGACATCACGCAAGATCCGCACAGCGTCACCGCCGGCTACCTCAGCGACCACCTGCGTGCGACGACGACGTGAGCCGACTCGGTCTCCTCACGTGTAGGGGTCTCAAAACTGGCTTCATTTTCTCACTGACCGCTTCATCTCCGTTTCATTTGTGAAGCGAGGATGAGACTGGGCCGTCTGGATTTGTCGGCGAACGGCCTCATCGGACACCGGTGTCAGGTGAGGGGAACTGTGTCCGCCGGCGCGTGGCACGAGGTGGGGGTGGGCAGCTCACCACGGCGAAACGCGGCAGGAGGGACACCCATGAGGCGGCGGAACTCGCCGGTCAGATGCGCCTGGTCGTAGTAGCCGGCCTCGGCTGCGAGGTCGGCCCACGGCCGGACCTGGGCGTAGGCGAGTACGGTTCGCACCCGGTCGATCCTGGCGAAGTGTTTGGGTGACAGGCCGACGCCGTCGACGAAGAGGTTACGCAGGTGGCGTTCGCTGACGTGCAGCCGCCGCGCGGCCGCTGCCACTCCGTCGGTCCCTGCGGACAGCAACATGGTCGCTTCGCGCACGAGCCGGTCTCGCTCCGGGTTGCTGCCCTGTTCACCGGCCGGAAGCGCGTCGGCGAGGTGTTGACCGAACAGATCACCGGCTGAACCGGGGGTGAGATCGGCCACCTCACGAGCGAGGCGGTCGGCGGGCTCACCCCAGAACGCACTGAGCGGCAGGACCTGGTCGACGAGTTCACGGGCGGGACGACCGAGCAAGCGCCGGGTCCGGCCGGTGTGGAGCCTGGCCTTGACACACCACGGTCCCGGTTGGCCCACGTGGTACAGGGCGCGGGTGCGTGGCCCCATAACCACGAGCTCGCCACCCTGACCGGGCACCGCGCGCAGGACCAGCGTGGTGGCGTGATCCGGCTCGTCGAGCATCGTCTGTCCACGGCCATGATCGTTGACCGTCGCGACGCTGATCCCCGAGATCCACGCGCGCAGGCCATCGGGCACTTCGATGGCGCGCTCGTCCACACCCATGGCGTCCACAGTAGACGCGCCTGGCGCGGCAGCTCGTGCCGAAACTTCCAAGCCGCCGGCACGACCACCGTGACAGCGTCGCCGGCATGATCCTGATCACCGGTGCCACCGGCACCATCGGAAGCCACCTCCTGCACCAGTTGACCTCCCGTGGGGAGACAGTCCGGGCCATGACGCGCAACCCCGGCGCTGTGCGGGCCGAACCTGGCGTCGATCTCGTCCGGGCGGACTTCGACGATCCGGCCTCGCTCGCAGCGGCGGTGGCCGATGTGCGGGCGGTGTTCCTGCTCACCGCGCCCACCGCGCCCACCCCGCGTCACGATCTGGCCATGCTGGACACCGCCCGGTCAGCAGGAGTGACCACCGTCGTGAAGCTGTCCGCGATCGGCACCGGCGAGACGATCGGCGACAACCGAACGGTCGGAGCCTGGCATCTGCAGGCCGAGCAGGCCGTGCGGTCCAGCGGAATGGCCTGGACAGTGCTGCGACCCTCCAGCTTCGCCTCGAACGTCCTGCGATTCGCGCAGACGATCAACGCCGGGCATCCCATCCCCAACATGACCGGCACAGCCACCCAGGGCGTCATCGACCCACGCGATGTGGCCGCCGTCGCCGCCGAGGCACTGACCACGCCAGGCCACGCCGGACGGACCTACACCCTGACCGGTCCGGAACTGCTCAGCGTCCCCGACCAGGCCGCCATCCTGGAATCCGTTCTGGACCGCCCCGTCACCACGGTCGACCTTCCCCTCGACACCGCCCGTGACCAGATACTGCAACACGGCACCGACCCGGAGGCCGCGGACGCAGCCCTCACCGGAATCGCCTGGGCCCGAGCCGGACACAACGCCGTCCTGACCCAGGACGTTCACCGGATACTGGGACGCCCGGCCACTGCCTTCATCACCTGGGTCCAGGACCACCGGGACGCATTCCGGCCGACCCCGTAAGCATCATCCCCAGGACCCCGGGCGAGCGAACCTGCCGAAGGGGGACCCGCAGAACCGGACTGCGGCGCACGGGCACCTGTTCCTGCCGAGGACTCGACGACCAGGGTGGCAAGCTCGTCATGCGACAGACGCCCATCCCCAGCCTGCGCACGAAGATCATCGCAGCTCCGTGACCAGCCCCTGCAACCGACCTGACCAGTTACTCCATGACTTCGGTTCACGATGTCCAGGTCCAGGTCCAGGTCCAGGTGCGGTGCCGGTGTCGATGGCGATGCGTCCGGACGATCAGCCCGGTGAGTGGCCGGCTACGGGCCGATCGACGCCGATACGGCCCGTGAGCTCGGGAGACGCGACCTGGCGACGACTGCTCACATCACCCGACTACTGGGAATGATGGCCTGAACAGCAACAACGACTCTGCCGAAACCCTGAGGAGTCGAGAATCCGGCCAGGGGCCAGCAACGAGAACCAATCAATCACTCCGGCCGGCGCTGTCCAATTGAGATTCCGGCATGGCATTTCAAATGGGTCCGAACGGGCGTGCGGGAGCACCCGTTTCGCTGCTGTCAAGCTACGGCAAAGAGCCTAGAAAGCGGCCCTTTTTCCTATCTTCTCCGGGTAGTCCGCATCTCATTTCGACGGCATCCGGTAACGCGCTGGTCAGCATGTCGATGATCATGACAATGAGCTCAGATCCGCATGATCCGTCGAAGATCCCCGGCCACAACGCAGCCGTATCACCTGAGGAATCCTTCCGGCAAGCCGGTAGGGCAACCGCTGTTTCCGCCATCCGGGCGGCGATGGAGCAGTTCGGTTCGCTGACGGGCAGGACGCCGGAAGCCGTCTCCGGCGTGCGCGCACTCCCCGAGGGAGGCTGGTCGGTGTTGGTGGACGTAGTCGAACTGGAACGGGTTCCCGCCACGACCAGCGTCATGGCCACCTACCGCGTCGACGTCGACGCGACCGGCGAACTGTTCGCCTGCGAACGACTCAGACGTTTCACCCGCGGAACGACCGATATCTGACGACGGGGCAGGTGCACTCCATAATGGACAATAGGCCCAGTTCGCTGGCCGATACTTTGGAACGCGTACTCGACAAAGGTGTGGTGATAGTGGGGGAAATCGCCATCAACGTTGTCGATATCGAGCTTCTCACCTTGCGCGTCCGATTGTTTATCTCGTCCGCCCAGACCGCCCGCGAAATGGGAATGGACTGGTGGACGAACGACCCGTTCTTCTCGCCGAACAAGGCGATCGCGGTCATCGGGACGAACGAACTGGAGCGGCAGAACACCGAACTGCGCGACCGGGTGACCGCACTGGAGCGGGCATTGGGTGAGCAGTCGGCGCAGATCGCCGAGGGGGGACGACCGTGAGCCCCACCGCGCTGTGCGCGTACGCGATCACCACGGACCACGCTCCGGACCTGTCCGGGACACCTGCAGTCTCCTTCGAAGTAGAGCCCCGGCTGATCGCGTACCTCGGAGTGGCACTCGTCGTCGCGGAGGTCGACGTCGACCGGTTCGCCGGGCTCGGGATCGAGCCCGCGGAGGACGGCAGGCTCGCCAGGCTCGCCCGCGAACACGATGCCGTGGTGCGCGCCGTGTTCCGGTGCGCGCCGGTGCTGCCGCTGCGGTTTGGCACCGTCATCACCGACTCCGATGCGGCGCTCCTGCTGTTGCGCGCCCACCACGAGGAGGCGCGAGTCTGGTTGGACCGGGTTCAGGGCCGTCGCGAGTGGGGTGTCCGGGGGCGCGGCTCCCGCATCGACGACACGACCGTGCCCGGCGAGGTCGACCTGGCAAATGTGTCGGGGACGCAGTACCTCGCCTTGCGGCGTCAGCAGCTGACCGGCGTCGAAGACGCGCGGCGCGGCAGGATCGCCGCGATCAGGACCCTGCACGGGGAACTCTCCCGGCGAGCGGCCGAAAGCACGTCCCGCGACCACCCTGGTGACCTGCTGCTCGATGCCGCCTACCTCGTGGACACCACCGCCGAGGCGGACTTCCACGCGGAGGTTCGGCGCCTGTCCGACGAGCTCGGACCACGCGGGGTGTCGGTCGAGGTCACCGGCCCCTGGCCCCCGTACTCCTTCACTCAGATCGAGTTCGCCGTCGCGGGAGTGGTCGCCAATGGCTGAGCCGGACACGACGAGTCTGGCCGACCTGCTGGACCGAGTGGTGCACCGGGGAGCGGTGGTCCGCGGTGACGTGATCATCACGCTGGCGGGCGTCGAACTGATCCGGCTCGACCTGCGGCTGCTGCTGATCGGCATCGGCGGCGCGCTGTCCGACACCGTCCCGACGTTCGAAGAACTCCCCCGGTGACCCCCGGCGGCAGCTCCGTGGTGCCCGCCGACGCGGGCCGCGGACTGGTCAGGCTCGTGGTCGCCGTGCTGGAGGTCGTGCACGAACTCCTGGAACGGCAAGCGTTGCGGCGGGTGGAGGCCGAAACCCTGACCCCCCAGCAGATCGAGGACCTCGGCCAGGCGTTGATCGCGCTGCAAAGCCAGTTCGCCGAACTGCGCGAGGCGCTCGGAATCCACGGCCCTACCGGCATTCAACTGCCGGTGGACGTCACGCGCCTGATCCACCCCGACTCACCCGACCGATTCTGATGCTCCGGAGAGGGCCCACCATGACAGCTCCCACCATCCAGACTTCCGGCGGTGGCCTGGCCGACGTCCTGAACGTCCTGCTGGACAAGGGACTCGTGATCGACGCGTCGGTACGCGTGTCGCTGATCGGGATCGAGATCCTCAGCATCGAGATCAAGGTCGTGATCGCCAGCGTCGACACCTACATCCGCTACCTGGAAGCGATGCAACGGCTCGACGCGGCCCGCAAGGGCGTCGTGCTGCCTCCTCCCAACCCCCAGGGCATCGCGGGAACCTACGGTCTGCTGACCGCCGCACTCCCGACGCAAGTGCCGCTCGTTGCCACCGCTCCCGCCCAGGCGTTGACCCCCACTCCCGCCCCGACGACGAAGTCCTCCGCTCAGGACAAGTCGTGACGCTTCACCTCCACGGTGTCGTCCGGGCCGCCCATCCGCTCCCGCCGGCCGGCGGGTGGGCGGCCCGGAAGATCGTGGTGGATGACCTGGCGGTGGTCGTCAGCTCTCTGGCGGACGGACGGTCGCTGACCGACCAGGACGCCATCGCGCACCTGGCGGGTCTGTGCGACCTCGTCGTGACAGGCCCGGTCCTCCCACTGCGGTTCGGTACCGCCGCAGCGGACGAGAACGCCGCGGCGGCCGCGGTGCACGCTCTGTCCGTGCCCGCGTTGCGCGGTCACCTGGACCGACTCGACGGCTTGGCGGAGATGCACGTGCACTTGGCTTTCGACGAAGATCTCGCGCTGAGCGCGGTGTTCGACGGGGATCAGGACCGGCAGGCGTTCGATGGAGGCGGCACCGATCTGGGCGCGCACATCCGGCAGGGCGAGTTGATCGCGCAACGGGTCGTGGTGTGGCGGCGTCAGCGCGCCGAGGCGTTGCTCGCGCCGGTGGCCGCTCAGGCGCGGGAGGTGGCGTCCGTGGCGGAGCAGGAGCACACCGAGGAACGCCGCGCGTTCCTGGTGCCGCTGCACCAGGTCGAGACCGTCCGCGCGACCGTGGCAGGGCTCGGCGACGCTGAAGGCGTCACGGTCACCTGCACAGGGCCGTTGCCCGCCTTCAGCTTCCTGAACGCGACGGTCGCTCCCGAACCTGACCGGTTCAGCAAGACCACGTCCCGCTGGGGCTGGTAGCCGGGAGGTGGCGCTGACCTGTCCGGGATCGCCCCAGTAGCCTGAACTCCAGTAACCCGGCTCCGTCAAGCGGGGTGAGGATCAGTTCCTGATCCGCGACCGCGACGGGAAATTCTCCACGCTGTTCGACGCCGTCCTCGCCGACGCGGTCATCCGAGTCGTTCTCACCGGTGTCCGCACCCCACGGATGAACGCGATCATGGAACGGTGGATCCGGACCTGCCGCCGCGAACTCCTCGACCGCACACTGATCTGGAACCAACGGCACCTGCTCCACGTCCTGCGCGAGTACGAGCAGTTCTACAACACGCACCGACCCCACCAGGGCATAGCCAACACCCGACCGCTACGCGAGCTACCACGACCGATCACCGATCAAGCTACGGTTACCCGGCTCAACGCCCATCGACGGCGGCGAGTGAGCGGCATCCTCAACGAGTACCACCACGCCGCCTGACCTGCATGGACAGCATTTTCGGCAAGCACAGCGCTGGAGGCGCTGGCCACCGCGCGGACCCAGGACGCGGTGCGCGGGCTGCTCGACCTCGCCCCCACCACCGCCACCCGGCTGGCCGACGACGGGAACGAGGAGGCCGTCACCACCGCCGACCTCGCGGTCGGGGACATCGTCCCGGTGCGGCCCGGTGAACGCGTTGGCGCCGACGGTCGGGTGCTGGACGGGGCTGGCGAGGTCGACGAAGCCGCTGGCCCCGGCGTGGCGGCTCTCGTGGCTGGAGTGAGGTCAGCCGAAGTACCCGATGCTCATCCTCGAAGACCAGAACGCCAGCAGCGCCCAGCCGACCAGCATGCCGGTGCCGAACCCCTTCGCGGACGGGCCGCGCCGCACCACCAGCCACACGGCGCCGAGAGCCGCCGCACTCACCAGCACGGGTCCCAGGAACGGCGCGAGCAAGGTGGAGGACACGATCACCACCATGCCCGCGAGGAAGAAGGCGACGATCCCGACGGCCACCGCCACGGTGACCGCGACGGTGACGTCGAAGCGACTCCGCATCCCTACCTCGCGAACGTGTACGGCGTTAGGTACTCGGGCAGCACGATATGGGTGCGGGGTGCGGCCTGGCGTACGGCGGCGAGGAACTTCTCCAGCCGGTCCCGGTCCTTGGGTGTGGTCGTCGGCGGGTTGTGCAGTTCGGTCTCGAAGTTGTCCCAGTGCACCGGCACCACCGTGGCCGGCCAGTCCAGCGCCGCCAGCAGGCGCGGCACGTAGGCGGGGGTGACGTCGGTGCTCGGCACCGCGATCATCGCGACGTCGGGAGCCAGGCCGGCGAGGTTGCGCTCGACGAAGTCGCTGGCGCCCATGAAGAACACCGAAGGGCCGCCCCGCACGGTCACCTGGTAGGCGAGCGTGTCGCCCTCGGGCAGGTCCGCGATCGTCGCCGGTTTGGGCGGGGGCGCCACCCGGACGCCGGGGAAGGCCATCGAGTACGAAGCGTTCCGGCTGTGCAGCGACGCCACCACTTCGACGGTGTAGTCGCCGAAGTCCAGCACCTCGCCGCCCTTGACCGGGCTGAGCCGGTCGGAGGGCAACCCGTAGGCCAGTCCGAGGTGGTACGCGGTGAGCGTGCCGAACACCCTGGCGCCGGACCGGCCGGCGATGTGCGGCACGTCGTTGAAGTGGTCCCAGTGCGTGTGCGTCACCAGGATCGCCTGCGGTGTGCCGGGGTGATCGGCGATGCGGGTGGTGTCGACGGTCAGCTCGGCCTCCTGGTTGAACGGCGGCTCGAACAGCCCGGTCTTGAAGCGGCTCAGGTACGGGTCCACCAGCAGGGTCTTCGCGCCGATGTCGATCCGCCAGCCGGAGGTGCCCAGCCAGCGGAACGTGGCGGCGGGGCCACCGGCACCTCGGCGGCGAGGGGCGGCGGAAGCCACCTCGGGTACAGCGGCGAAGGCCGCGGCGGAGCCCAGGAACAGGCGTCGGCCGATGGTCATCGTTTTCTCCTTCGTCGCTTTCATCGAAGTGCCGTGACGGCCGTCTGCGCGGCCCGTGCGATGAGCCGGTTGTCGCGGGTGGCCTCCTTCTCGTCGCGGTCGGACATGACCGCGAGCACGATGGGCGCACCGTCCGGCGGCCACACCACGGCGATGTCGTTGCGGGTGCCGTAGTCGCCCGAGCCGGTCTTGTCCCCGACCACCCAGCCGGCCGGCACGCCGGCCCGGATCGTTTCGTTCCCGGTCATGTTGTTGCGCAGCCATTCGGTCAGCAGGGTGCGGTCGTCGGAGGGGAGCACGTCGCCGAGGACGTACGTCCGCAGGTTGGCGGCGAAGGCGCGCGGGGTGGTGGTGTCGCGGGTGTCGCCCGGGACGGCCTCGCTGAGCCCGGGTTCGATGCGGTCGGACTCGGTGGTCTGGTCGCCGATGCCGCGCAGGTCCTCCTCGAAACCCGCCGGGCCGCCCAGTTCGTTGAAGATCAGGTTGGCGGCCGTGTTGTCGCTGTACCGGATCGCCGCGTCCATTAGCTCGCGGAGCGTCATGCCCTCGGCCACGTGCTGCCCGGAGATCGGGGAGTTGGGCACGAGGTCGGCGCTGGTGTAGGTGACCCGGCGGTCGAGGTCCGCCGGTTCCGTCCTGCGCAGCAGCGCCGCGGAGGCCAGCGCCTTGAACGTCGAGCAGAAGGCGAACCGCTCGTCGGCCCGGTGCTCGATCGCCCGGCCGGACCCGGTGTCGAGTGCGTACACCCCGAGTCGCGCGTCGAACTCGGCCTCCAGCCCGCTGAAGTCGCTGGACACCACCGTGGTGGTCGGGGTTGACGACGTGGTGGTGGTCGCGGCACCCGGAGGAGACGCGGTCTCGTCCGCCTGGCAGGCGCCGAGCGGGACGAGCACCAGCGTGACCGCGGCCGCCAGGGCAGCACGCCTGAAGATCATTGACGTTCCCTTCGTCGGTTGACGATCAAGAGCCTGCCGACCGGTCGCGCATGCTGTCCAAGACAGCAATGCGCGTATCAATGCTGTTTCGGCATAGAGTGGGATCGTGGATATCGTCGCGGCCTGCAAGGCCTTCGTGGCCGTCAGCGGGTACGGCAGCTTCACGGTCGGGGCCGCCGCGGCCCGGATCCCGCAGTCGGTCGCCAGCCGGCGCGTGGCTGCGTTGGAGGAGCACTTCGGCGCCCGGCTGTTCGACCGGTCTTCGCGGAACGTCACGCTGACGTCGTTCGGCCGGGAGATGCTGCCGTCGGCCAGGCGCCTGGTGGAGCTCGCCGAGACCATGGAGCACGACGCCGAACGCGCCAAGCTCCGGCCCTTCCGGATGGGCGTGCCCGCGGTCTGCGGCCCGCGCCCGCTGGCCCGGCTCGTCGCCGACGGGCGGCGGCACGGCCTGACCCTCGACCTGCACCCGGCCGGTCCCGGCGAGCGCGCGGAGCTGGTCCGCACCCTGGAGGTGCGTGCCGCGCTCGCCGCCGTGCCGCCCGGTGAGGGGACCTGGCAGGTGCCGTTGGGGCTCGCCGGCCACGACGAGCCGCGTGCGGCGAAGACCTACGTGGAGACTCTGCGGCCGAGCCGTGCCGAACGGGACGCCCGCCGGCGTCGCGTCTGGCTCCAGCCGGAGGACGACGTGCCCCACATCCGTGACCAGGTCACCCGGCTGCGCGACGCGGCCGGGCTGCGCCCCTCCCAGGTGGCCGTGGCCGCCTCGCTCGTCGCCGCCTCGGCCGAGGTGCTCGGCTCGACCGACCTGCTGCTCTGCTCGCGGAGCCAGGCCGGCGAACTGGGCCTGCACTGGCGGCCGATCGGGGAGCTGGAGCTGGCCCGCGGGTACGACGTCGTGGCCGGGCTGCGCGAGGACGCCCAGCGGATCCGGGCTCTGTTGACCGCCGCGATCGGCCGCTGCCTGCAGGAGGAGCGATGACCAGGATCCTGAGGGAGCTGCGGGAGGCGTTGGACGACGGCGGCCTGCGCGGCTCGTTCCTCGTGCGCGACCTCGACACCGGCGACGAACTCGGGCTCGACCCGGACCTCGAGTTCCCGATCGCGTCGCTGGTCAAGGTCCCGCTCGCCATCGCCACGCTGGAGCGCGTCGCGCGGGGCGAACTCGACCCGGCCACCCCGATCGTGGTGGAGCCCGGCCGCATCGCCACGCCGGGCCCGACCGGCCTGAGCAGGTTCCGGCACCCGGCCACGATCGCGCTCGACGACCTGCTCTACCTCAGCATCGCGATCAGCGACGGCACCGCGACCGACGCCCTGTTCGCCCTCACCCCGCCCACCGACGTCGCCGCGGAGATGCGCCGGCTCGGCCACGACGGCATCGCGGTCCGCCACCTCACCGAGGACCTCGTCCAGACGCCGGCCGAGCGGTTCGAACCGGAGGAAGTGCACCTCGCCCACGCCCTCGCCATCACGGCGGTGACGGCGGGCCGCGGGCACCTGGTCGCCCAGCTCGACGTGAGCCGCGCGAACACCGGCACCGCTCGGGCCTTCGTGGACCTCGTGCAGGGCGTGTGGCGGCCGACGACGATCACGCCATCGGTGGCGGCACGGGTCCGCGAACTGATGGGCGCCAACGTGCTGCGGCAGCGGCTGGCCCCCGACTTCGCCTCCGACGCGTCGAGGTGGTCGTCGAAGACCGGCACCCTGCTCAACCTCCGGCACGAGGTCGGGGTCGTCGAGCACGCCGACGGTCAGACGTTCGCCGTCGCCGCCCTCACCGAGTCCCGGGTGCCGGCCGTGGCGCAACCCGGCGCGGAAGCACTGATGGCGCAGGTCGCCCGAAGCCTGCGCGACGAGCTGCGGACGTTCTGAACCACCGGGAGAGGTGGGTCATCACGACGAGTCAGGTGCGCCGGCTGGTCACTGAGTGATGTGCCCTGGGTTCGGTGGGGTCGGGTTCGTGGTTGTAAAGGCCTGAGTCGATCGTCGGCCTCCGACGTCCGGATCATCGTCTACCTCGCCGACCCGGGCACCCCGTCGGCCGACGCCCTCGACCTGCTCCGCAGCTGGGTCGCGACCACAAGCACGGTCCTGTGAAGGCGAGCACTCCGCGTTCGGCCCTCCCGCACGGAGGCAGGCCGTGCCCACGCTGGGGCAGCCCTGGAGAGGTAGCCTCAACTCCGCGCACTCGACGTGGGAGAAGTCGACCGGTCGCGTGATTGCCTCTGACGACCCGGCTCGATCAGGTGTCGGTGTGTTGGCTCGATTCCCGACCGGCGTCCAGGGCCTCCTCGCAGAACGAACGCAGTGCTTGCGGTGGATACCCGGCGATGAGGGCCTGTCGCATCAGCCGGGCGAGGCTGTGGTCGGGCAGCGCCGCCTGCGCGACGGCGGAGGGCGGTGACGCGCAGCGGACGATGGCGCGGGTCTGGCACGTCACCCTCGACCGCCTGACCGACACCCCCGCCGTGGGGCGGATGCTGCGGCAGTTGGCGTGGTACGCACCCGACGGCATCCCCCGCGCCCTGCTGGGCGGGAGTGGGGCGGTCGGGGAACCGGAACTGTCCGAGGCACTGGGCCGCCTGGCCGCCTACAACATGATCACCCTCACCATGGACGCCGTGGCCGTGCACCGCCTGGTCCAGGCGGTCACCCGCACCCCCCGACCCGACCGACCCCCACCGACAGCCCCGCCGACATCGCCACCGCCCGCGACACCGCCACGACCACCCTGGTGAACGCCCTCGCCGAACACCACCCGCACGATCCCGTCGCCTGGCCTGCCTATCGGATGATCCTTCCCCACGCACTGACCCTGCTCGACCACGCCCCACCCGACACCGACACCACCCGGACCAGCCGACTTCTCAACGATCTGGGCCACTACCTCAAAGGCCAGGGCGACCTCGGCACCGCCATCGCCTACTACGCCCGCGCCACCGACAGCCACCACCGCCTCAGCGGCCCCGACCACCCGGACACACTGTCCTTGCGGAGCAATCTGGCCGGTGCCTATGAGTCGGCGGGTGATCTGGGGCGGGCGATCCCGCTGTTCGAGGCGACGTTGGCCGATGCCGAGCGGGTGTTGGGTTCCGACCACCCCACAACCAGAACGATCCGGTCAAATCTGGACAAGGCGAGATCGACCTGAAGCCGTTCCTGTTCGGTCGTCGCGGGACCGGCCAGCAGTAGCGTCGAACGTCCGCACGTCCGCACGTCGGCATGTGAGGGCGTCGACAACGCTCGATCAGCGGCTACATGAGCGGACACTGCCGCAGTGCTAGCGTGCACGCGTGGAGATCGTCGACGGCCCAAGGATCGTGTCGAAACCCGCGAGCCACTACGTGGGTATCCGTGTCGTCACACCGTTTCGAGGCATGTTCGCCGTCCGCGACAAGCTGATGAACGAACTCTACGCCTGGCTCGACCGGCGGAGCGTGCCCGACATCGGTCCCACCTTCTTCCGGCTGCACGTGATCGACATGGACGGCCCGATGGACGTCGAGGTCGGTGTCGTCACCCAAGAGGCGCTCGAGGGCGACGATCGTGTCCGCGCGGGCGTCCTGCCGGCGGGCCGGTACGCCGGCCTCACCTACGTCAACCATGCACGTCGTGCGAACCGCACACTGCTCGAATGGGTGCGGGACAACGGCATCACGTTCGACAGGTGGGACGGGGCCGCCGGTGACCACTTCGCGTGCCGGTACGAGGCCTACCTCACCGACCCGCGATCCGAGCGCATGAAGACCAAGTGGCGCGTCGAGCTCAACATCCTCCTCGCCGACGACAGCGCCTGAGCAGCCTGCCACCCTTCTCTCGGCTACTGAGCGGACGCTGCAGCCGGAGAACCCAGGCTGGCTTGAGCGCCAAACTGGCGGGCTATCGCGCTCAACTGGCCAACTGAAAACGCTCAGTGTGCGACACGAAGTCGCACCACGTAAGTAAGGACAGCCATGTGAAGGAGGTATCGATCGGCTGAATTTCGGGTCAGTGTCCAAGGCCCGGAGCACCCGCTGCGCCTCCTCGGGATCGGCGGGGCGAAACCGACAACCAGGCCCGCGAGTTGTATCGAGCTGTAAACGAGCCGGTGGACGGCCAGGCCACCGCGGAGGTGGAAGACGCCACCCAGCGCCGTGAGCGCGTCGCCGACGCTACGACATGCTTTGTCGTCGACGCGCGGCGACGCCGTGACGCATCGCGGCAGGGTAGGACAGCACGGCGAGGCTCCCGGTCAGGGCATCGGATCTTGGTCGACTGCTGTCTTGCCGGGAGCCTCGTCCCTCCCGCATCCAGCCGTTCAGCCTGCGCCGTGACCTGCACCATCACGATGAAAAGGCCAATGATCACCGCCAACCACTCTGCCAAGAGGCGCAGTTCATGAGATGCGAATACCTGCCGGCAGTCGATGTGGCAGAATCGTGCGACTGGGTGACCTTCGGGTTGATCATCAGGCGTTAAACTGGAGGATGTGCAATGGCCGACGACTCGCCTGGTCCGCAAAGCGGTTTAAGTAGCAAGGTTCTGGGTGTCTTGGCCATTGTCGCCGACATGGCTGCGGTTGTCGCATGGATCGGCAGCCCTGGGCCGCTGTTTGCGGCCGTCGCAGGATCATTACTGTTGCTGACAGGTCTACTGCTATTTCTGCAGATGGCAAGGAATCTGCCTAAGTTTCGCGTCGCGGCGGCCCTCGGTCTCATAGTTGCCGGTTCGATTACAATAACGGTAGTGGTCGATCACAGTCTCACCGGTGCGGTCGTCGAGGCAACTGGCCGTTCGCCTTCCAGTCAGGTCGGGTTAAAAACCGGAAGCGAGACCGTCGATTCGGACGTTTCGAGTCAGGCAAGAGATCCCCGGGCGTCCCCGACGGGAGCGACCGTCGTTTCAAGTCCGACCGGCCCGGTCGAAGGTGTACCCCTCTCGTCGATCCCAATTGCCCCTAACTCTCAAAGAAATTTTGAGGGCGGATCGCTCAGAGTGGGCGCAGTGGACCACGATAACGTCCTTCTCATGGGTAAAAGTACTTCATGTGTCTTTGGTCCGGTTATTTTGCAGGCCGATCGGCGGTACGCATCGCTGAAGATGTCGGTTGGTGTGAGCGACGACTACGACCCGGCGATCGCGACGGAATTCCAGGTAAAAGCCGATGGTGTCGTCAAGGGTGGAGTTACCGTTCGGGTCGGAAAGGTCGAACCGGTCGAAGTGGATGTTTCAGGAGCCCTTCGGATCGAACTGGAGGCCGATTCCAATCAATGTGACACCCAACTGGGGTTGATCGACGCGGTGGCCGTACCGGCATTGTGACTCTTTGTGTACGTCTTCGTTCGGGAATCGTCATTCGTGACGACTCGATTCTTTGGGCACCGTGCAGCTTCCGACCGCCTGCCGCCATGGCAGCCATGGGCACGTCTTCGATGTGCTTGCCGGCCTTGCCGCGTTCGGGCTTGTCGGGGCGGATGAGGTCGGGTTCGCCGGGTGGGTGGCGGACCTCGACGGAGTCGAAGCACCACTCGGCGACGGGGTTGCCGTGGTGGAACCGGCCGCGTGACTCGGTCAGGGCCATGAGTGCGGTCATCCCGGCCTGTCATGCCCTTTTGTAGGTCTGCGCCACGAGGAACATCGGCATTCCAGCCCTCTTCTCCAGGTGTTGGAGTAGTGGCTCACCGCTCCACTCGTCGTAGGAGATGTCCGCGCCCCGCAACAGGCCGGTGTCGGCGGTGATGTCCATTCGGTTCGCTGTCCGAGCGATCAACGGGGCGGGTTCGGAGCAGCCGGTCAAGCGGCGTCGAGACGGCAACCCCGAAGGTCCGCCGGCGGGGCCCGCAGAGCGATCTGCCTACAGGCAAATGATCACTTTCGTTTCAATATCAGAATGCGGACCATGACCGCGGCCGCTCAATCTTGCCCAGCAGGCAGGCCACTCGATGCCGAGCCTCCTCCGCCGCAGTGGGACTGATGCGGGCTTTGTCGAGGACGAAGGCGGCCCAGCGCAGCTCCCTGACTGTCGCCAGTGTGCGGTAGCCGGACCATGTCGTAGCCGCCGTAGGCGTCCACGAAAGCGTGGTAGTCCGACTGTGTGATCCGGGCGAAGTCGGTGTAGTCAGCTGCCAGCGAAACCAAGTCCCATTGGGGAGGGCCGATACCCATGTGATCGAGGTCCAACAACACCGGGGTGCCTCGGGAGGGAACTACGACGTTGCCCTGCCAGGCGTCGCCGTGGATGAGACACAGAGGTAGCTGAGGAAGGAGGGCCTGGTATTCCGTGTGCAGTTGTTCTGCAAGGTGTCGAAGCCAGGTTCGTTCCGTCTCCGACAGCACCGTTCCCCTGGCGATGGCATCGCTCAGGCCGTCGAATGGGTCGACGATGGGAAAGGAATGAGAGTCCGGTACGGCCAATGCGTGGAGCCGTCTCAGTGTCGCGCCCAGCTCGGCGGGGTCGGCGTGCCGATGCTCGGGCAATCGGGCCCACCACGTGACAGGTCGATCGTCGATGATCGTTGGTTGTTCGACATGGTCCAGTGCGCGTACAACGGGAATGCTGGCATCGGCCAACCACTGTGAAGCCATGATCTGACGCGCGGCGATTCCGCCGGACCCGGGAGGGCCGACACGGGCAACCACCTCGCCGGGCAGTCGGTAGATGGCATTCGTTCCATCACGGATCAGTTCGGCTCCCGTGGTCGCCACGCCTGCTTTCATGCCTGCTGCGTCAAGCACATCGCGTGGACGCGCTTGCGGGGCGACGGCACCGGCATGTGCGTCAGACATTGTTGATGACGGACCTCAGGGAGTGCGACAGGTCGCCCACCGGCAGCCCGTACACCCAGCTCTGCGGGCAGTCCGCGCAGGGCCGCCAAGCCGCCGTCCTCGCCCTTGAACGGGCCGCGACCGTGTTCCGAGAGTGTCGTGACCCGTCTCGGCCGCATCTCGACAGGTACGCGGCATCGCGCCCCTGATCTTGCCCGCCTCCACCGCTACGACGCGGTCTTCGTGCTGGACCCGCTGGACACCTTCGAGGACCCCGACGACATCGTGTGGGCCAAGGACCGCGAGGTCCGCCGGGTGCACGAGCTGATCGTGCAGGGCTACTACGACGCCGGCTACGAGCCGGTGTTCGTCGCCCCGGACTCCGCCACGGCGCGGCTGGACTTCATCTGCGCCAACCTGTGCCTGCCCAAACCCAGCAGAGGAGCGTGATCACCCGCGTCGCGCAACGGGAAACCGTCGTTACTGCTGTCGCCCAACAGCATCCTGGCCAACGCGCTGCTGCGCTCGATCGACATCCTGCGGCCGCGCGTGCTGGGCGCCCGGCCGGAGCGGATCGAGTTCGTGGTCGGCACCCAGATCAACGGCGCCCCGCACCTGGGCACGAACCTGGTGCAGACCGCGGCGTTCCTGCTCGCGAAGATCGCGCGGCGGGAGAGTTCTCCATCGACACAGCGGTGCGGTTCGGCGCGCTGGACAACGCCCCGTACGAGGTGGTGCTGGACCCGGAGACCCACACCGCCTACCAGCAGACCTACTACCACGCGCTGGGCAAGGACCAGGTCGACGAGCTGATCGACCGCTACTACCGGGCGTTCTTCCGTTCGCTGTCGGAGGCCACCGACACCGACTACGCGGTGGAGACCTACACCGACCAACAGGCCACACCGGGCTTCCGGGCGGAATTCCTGCGCACCCTGACTCGACCTCGCCACCCTGTACCGCAACCTGGTCAAGGAACGCGCGTTCGGCCGCGACCCCGACGTGCTGCACGTGATGCTCAAGGATGGCGACTGGGTGTTCGGCTGCCAACTGGTCGACGGCGCCCTCGGCGCGCTGGACACCCCGCCGGGGCACATGCCGGTGCGGATCTTCACACCCCAGGTGCTCGCCCCGACCGGGGCCGAGCTGTCCAAGTCCCTGCTGCGTGAACAGGGCAGAGACGCAGTGCCCGCCGACGTCGAGCCGTGGATGCTGGACACCACCGCCTGGCCCGGCAGCGTCGACGCCTACGTCGACGCCCTCGTGTGGCTGGTCGGCGAGCTGCTGACCGACCCCAAGCACTTCTTCCGCTCGTTCACCGTCAAGGAACTCGGCCGACTCATGACCTCACGCCCCACCGAACCCGCCGTCCGCGCACACGAGATGGGCATCTACAAGCGCTACTTCGACCTGATCGCCACCGGCCGCAAGACCACCGAGATCCGGGTCAACGACTCCAGCCGCCGCAAGATCCGCAAGGGGTCGTTGATCCGGTTCCGTTGCCAGGGCGACTCGGTCCTGACCCGCGTCACCCGCGTGGCCCGCTACACCGGCTTCGAAGAGATGTTCGACCACGAGCAGGTCTCCTCGGTCAACCCCACCGCGACCCGCGAGGAGCAGTTGGCCAACATCCGCCAGATCTACCCGCCTGAACGCGAGGCCCTGGGCGTGGTCGCGATCGGCATCGAACGCCGGGCCTTCGTCATGTCCGGCCCTCCGGTGAGGCCATGAGTTGGTGACAACGACGGTCCCGACCGGGCTGGCCGACCTCTTCCCGACCACGGCGCTGTGCGCCGCGCAGTGTCGTGGTTCGGCGGCACCGCCGCGATGACCCGTCCGGGTCCGTTGTGGGCCACGGGCGTGCGCGCGCCCGCCGGGTCACGCAGACCGGCCGGGTGCCGCCGAACCAACGCCGGGCGCGTCCCGGTGATGCGGGCCTCCCACTCGCCCTGTCCGGAACCCGCCCCTTTCGGTGAGGCGCCCCCACAGCATCCCAGGCGCACCGCGACCCGCGCTCCCGTCCGCGTTCACCAAAACCGGTGAACCTGGCCGCGTCGGGTCCACTGTGGACCGGGGTGTGGTGGGACGGTCAGTCGTCACGGCCGGTGTGGTCGTGCCCGCACAACGCTCTACCTCAGCGTGAGTTGTTCGCCGTGGCTCTCCCGCCCGGGAAGTAGCCGGCCACCTTCCGGCAGGTGGTCGGAGGCTCGCAGGTCTTCACCCGTGACGGTGATCGACTGAGCCGGGGGTTGGGTGTGTGGCGTGTCCGGGTAACCGGCCCCGGGTCGTTGTTATCAGCCGAAGGGAGTATCGAAGTGGGACACGGTGACGAGCCTCAGCGTAGGACCGACCGCCTGGTGCTCGATCTTCACGAGCATCCGTATTCGATCGTCGAGGTACGCCACTGTGCCGCCGAGGCGTTGAGCGACCTGTCCGACGACGAGCTGTACGACGTGATGCTGGTCGCCACCGAATTGTTGACCAACGCCTACGACCACGGACAGCGCCCGTGTCAGATCCGGTTCCTGCGCTCGGAACAGCCGCCGTTCGTCCGGGTCGAGGTGGACGACACGTCCCCGGAACCGCCGATTTTGGGCCGGTCGACGGTGACCCGCCACCGCGGCCGGGGCCTGGTGATCGTCGACAGGGTCGCGAAGGCGTGGGGCGCCACCATGCGGAAGGTCGGCAAGACCGTGTGGGCCACGGTTCCCCGCGCCACGGCGTGAGCATCCGTCCGGAACCCGATCCCGACCCGGCCGCACGGCTCCTCGGCCCGGTTGATCGGATCGAGCTGATGGGGGTGAGTGAGGCGGTGATCCCGTCCTCGTCCTCGGTGCCGACCGGGGCGGTCGTGCCGAACCAGCGGCGGGCCGGGCGCCCGAGGACGGTGAGCACGGCCCAGGCGACCGGGTTGGGCGGGTACAGCTCGGACAGCGACGCGGCGGCGTCCTCGGAGGCGTCGACCACCTTGGCCCGGATCCCCTCCTCCAACGGCACCCCGTTGACCAGGCCCCGGTGCGGATCGACCGCGGCGGCCACGGCCGACCACAGCTCCTGCTGGTAGGGCGTGCCCCGTTCGTCGGGGACGATCGTGCCGGAGACGGTGCGCGGCACCAGCTCGCCGGTCGGCGGCAACAGCACGAACACCACCTCGTCCGGGCTTCGCGCCGGGGACGGGGACACGTGCGGGTCGGTCATCGGCGGTGTCCCCCGCGCGACGCCGCCCCGCTGATCACGGTCGGCGCTCGCGCACACATGCGGTAACGGTAGCCGGGGCCTCCGACCGGCAGGCGGACGTCGACACGCCGGTGGAGAAGATCGTGACGACCGAGTCCCTCACTCGGGCGACCCCTGCACCCCATGCGGCACAGGGTGAGGGGTGTGCGCGGCGCGAGTCACCGCCCCGGCGGTGGCGGCGGGTGGTGTTCTCGGCGACCCTCTCATGATCAAAATTAGCCTATACGGGTGTATACAATGGGCCGTCCGGGTCACTTCATGTCATGAGGAGGTGGAGCGGTGGGCACTGCGGTGACTTGTCCCCGATCGCGAAGGTGGCCGTGGTGGTGTCGGAGAACGGTCAGGATTTGCTGGACGGCTGGTTGCGGGCCAAGCAGCTCAACGGTGAGCGGAAGCGTTCGCGGGACCGCACGCCCACCCGGGGTTGCGGTTCGCGTTCTACGGGCGGATGTCGACCTCGGAGCATCAGGGCCGCCACATGTCGCGATTGTGGCAGCGGGAAATGTCCGAACTGCTGGTCGAGGGGGCACGCGGTGGTCGTGGCGGATCTTGGGACAACCTGAACGTTCACTCGACACACGAGCTGACCGAGTTCATCGCCGTAAACCGGGACTGGTTACGGGTGGTCCACCTGTCTTCCTGAGCTCCGGACCTGAACCCGGGCGAAGGGGTGTGGTCGCTGCTCAAGCGGCCACTGGCCGACTTCGCCGCGGCCGACCTCGACCACCTGACGCGCGTGGTGAAACGCAAACTCAAGAAGATCCAGTAGTACCGGCCCCACCTGCTCGACGGCTGCCTCATCCAGACCGGACTGACCTTCACGACATCATGAGTGCGTCAACTGCCATCATTCTTTTAACCTCTGTAGCTGTGACCGCGCTTCGGTGACGATTACGGCCAGTGTATCGGTGGTCCGTACTTCGTCGAGGCGATCCTTCACGCAACCATGGTCGGGATCAATCGAGTCGTCGGTTGATTTCTTGAGGGGCAGAGAGCGCGTATGGACATTCGGCAGCTGGAGTACTTCCTTGCGATTGTTGATCGTGGGGGGTTCAACCGTGCGTCCTCGGCCCTGTACGTGTCGCAGCCGTCGCTGTCGCAGGCCGTGCGGGCACTGGAGCGTGACCTCGGCTCCGAACTGTTCCATCGCATCGGGCGTAGGGCAGTGCTGACGGAGGCCGGAAGGGCCCTGATCGAGCCCGCCCGGGAGGCCGTGCGGAGTCTGGAGACGGCGCGGGCGAGTGTCGCGGCGGTGCATGAGCTGCGTGATGGGCGCCTCGATGTGGCATCCATGCCGTCGCAGGCGGTGGAGCCGCTGACGACCTTGGTGAGTGCCTTCAGCCACCGGTATCCCGGCGTCTCGGTGGTCATCAAGGCGGCGTTCACCTCGCGTGATGTGATCGACATGGTGCGCACGGGTGCCGTGGAGTTGGGGCTTCTGGCGTCCGCCGGTCCGGTCTCCGACAAGGAGGTGGCCTCACATGCGCTGGGGCGGCAGCGTTTTGTGCTGGCGGTGCCGGCCGAGGGCCCGTTCGCCGATCGGACGGAGGTGGAGTGCCGGGAGCTTGCGGGACAGCGGCTGATCGTCGGACAGTCGGGTACCGGGATGCGCGCCTACGTCGACGCGCTGCGGGACCAGGGCATCGAGTTCACCATCGCCGCCGAGACCGAGCACCGCGTGTCGCTCATGCCCCTGGTCCTGGCCGGGGTCGGGCTCGCGGTGGTCACGGATGCGTGGCGGGACGTCGTCCGGCGACTGGGCGCCCGTGTCCTGGTCATCGAGCCGGAGGCCACCTTGGACATCGCCCTCGTCAGCCGCCGCGGCAGCCTGTCGCCCGCGGCCGCCGCGTTCGTCACAGCCGCAACCTCGGCCGCCGACAGCTGATAGGCACCGGTTATAAGGGTGATCCGCTTTGCGTCTTGGACGCCTCATGGACCGCCTTGCTGCAATCGTCGGCATGACGAACCACCGCATCGCCCTGATCCCAGGCGACGGCATCGGCACCGAGGTACTGCCCCCGGCACAGCAGGTCCTCGATGTTCTGAGCCGCCGCCACGGCTTCAGCCTGTCCTTCACGTCGTACGACTGGTCGTGCGAGCGGTACCTGCGGGAGGGCGCCATGATGCCCGCCGACGGGATCGACCAGCTGCGCGAGGCGGACGCGATCCTGCTGGGCGCGGTGGGATACCCGGGGGTGCCCGACCATGTTTCGCTGTGGGGGCTGCTGATCCCGATCCGGCGCAGCTTCCGCCAGTACGTCAACCTCCGGCCCATCCGCGTCTTCGAAGGCATCGACAGTCCGGTGCGCGGCGCACGGCCGGGCGAGGTCGATTTCGTCGTCGTGCGCGAGAACGTGGAAGGCGAGTACGGCGAGGTCGGCGGCCGGCTCAACAGGGGCTTCCCGGACGAGATCGCCGTGCAGGAGGCCGTGTTCACCCGGGCCGGCGTCACACGCGTGCTGGACTACGCCTTCACGCTCGCCTCCCAGCGGGGCGGCCGCCTGACCTCCGCGACCAAGTCGAACGGCATCATCCACACCATGCCGTTCTGGGACCAGCTCGTCACCGAGCGTGCCGCCTCGTTCCCGCAGGTCGACTGGGACCAGGAGCACATCGACGCGCTGGCCGCGAAGTTCGTCCTCGACCCCGCCCGCTTCGACGTGGTCGTCGCCTCGAACCTCTTCGGCGACATCCTCAGCGATCTCGCGGCCGCGGTCGCCGGCTCCATCGGCATCGCCCCGGCGGCCAACCTCAACCCCGAGCGGGACTTCCCCTCGATGTTCGAGCCGGTGCACGGCTCCGCGCCCGACATCGCGGGCCAGGGCATCGCCAACCCACTGGGCGCGATCTGGTCCGCGGCCCTGATGCTGGACCACCTCGGCCACCCCGAGGCCGCCCAGGACATCACGGACGCGATCGCCTCGGTCCTGGCCAAGACCGATATCCGCACCCGTGACCTGGGCGGAACCGCGACCACCACCGAGTTCACCGACAAACTGATCGAGCTTCTCTGAGCCATCTCCCCCTGCCTCAAGGTGGAATACAGCGGGGGTTGACCTGCAGGTTCCCGGGCCGAAAGTGAACGCCATCCCCAACGGGACCGGAAGGGTTCGCACGGTATCCCCACCGTGCTGGAGCCCAACCACCACCCAGACCACACCATCGAAAAGAGCGACCTCATGAGCATCCGGAAGCGCGTCGCCGTGATCGGTGCCGGCAGCATGGGCAGCCAGGCCATGTGGCGACTGGCCGCCCGCGGAGCCGAGGTCATCGGCTACGACCGGTACGCGCCGGGTCACGACCGCGGCGCGGCTGGGGGCGAGAGCCGCATCTTCCGAGCCGCCCACCTCGGCGAGCCCGGGTACATTCCGCTGCTGCGGCTCGCGGACGCGCTGTGGGAGCAACTCCAGGCGGAGACGGGCCGGTCGCTGCGACGCCGCAGCGGCAGCCTCGTGATGGGAGAGGCCGCCTCACCGGCCATGCGTCTCCTCCTCTCCACCAGCGCCGCCCATAGCCTGGATCACGAGGTACTGGACCGGGACGCCCTCGCCCGTCGCTACCCGCAGCACCGTCTCCCGGACGGACACACCGCCGTACTCGACCGGATGGGAGCCGTCATCAGGCCCGAGGCGTCGGTCCAGGCGGCCGCCACCCGCGCCGAACAGCTGGGCGCCCGGCTGCACCGCTACACCCCGGTGCGGGAGGTCGTCCCCGCGGCGGGAGGCGGCGTGCAGATCGTCACCGACCACGGCACGGACCACGTGGACGCCGCCGTGGTGACCGTGGGCCCTTGGATCAACACACTGCTCCCGGACCTCCCACGGACCGTCGACGTCCGCAGGGTGATCTGCTCCTGGCACCTGCCCACCCGCCACGACTGGTTCACGGGCGGAGCCCCTCCCTTCGTGCGCAGCACACCCCACGACTGCTTCGGGCTCCCGTCGCCCGACGGCATCTCCGTCAAGCTCGGTCTCTCCTTCGCACGCCATCTGCCGGTGCCCGATCCGGAACGGCTCGACCGGACGGTCCGCCCCGAAGAACTCGGCACGTTCCACGAGCTCATCCGTGAACTCATGCCCGACCTGAACCCCGACCCCATCAGGATGTCGGCCTACATGGAGGGCTACACGGAGTCCGGAAACCCGCTCGTCGGTCATCTCCCCGGCGAGGACGACATCATCGTCATGGCCGGATTCTCCGGCAGCGGCTTCAAGCTCTCGCCCGCGATGGGAGAGATCGCCGCCGACCTGGCACTCGACGGCAGCACTGATCACCCCATCGACTTCCTCGCTCCGGCAGGAGTCCGCGCCGTCTGACCCCGGCGACATCCACGGCATCACCTCACCTCGGCATCCCTGCCACAGGCATGCCCGAAAAACCGGCACCCGGCCGCAATCAGTCCCCCCGAAGCAAGAAATGGAGTACCACCATGCCCATTCCCTCGTTCCAGTTCCGCCCCAAGTACGTCTCGTTCGACTGCTACGGCACGTTGATCGAGTGGCCGATGACCCCCATCACGCGTGAACTCGTCGGCGACCAGATCCCGGCCGAGCACTGGGACCAGTTCGTCAAGGAGTTCCGCGGCTACCGCTACGACTCGGTCCTCGGCAAGTACTACCCCTACGAGCAGACGCTGCAGGACGCCTTCGAGGGGGTCTGCCGCAAGTGGGGCGTGAAGGCCGCCCCGGACGCGGGCAAGCGGTTCGCCGACGGCGTCCGCAGCTGGGGCCCGCACGCCGACGTGCCGGAACCGCTGAAGAAGATGGGCGAGAACTACAAGCTGGTGATCCTCTCCAACGCCGAGGACGCCTTCCTCGAGGAGAGTGTGCCCCGGCTCGGAGCGGACTTCCACGCGGTCTACACCGCGGAGCAGGCCGGCTACTACAAGCCCCGCTACGCCGCGTTCGAGTACATGCTCGACCAGCTCGACGCGTCCCCCGAGGACTTCGTGCACGTCTCCTCGCACACCCGCTACGACCTGATGCCGATGCACGACATGGGCTTCCGCAACCTCGTCCTCCTGGACCGCGGCTGCGACCCGGTCACCCACGGCTACGACTACGTGACGGTGAAGTCCCTGGACGAGCTCAACCGCATGCTCGGCATCTGACCCGCGACGCACACCGTCCCGCACGGACAGCCCCGAAGGACCTCCACGCCGAGCTGTCGGCGACGCCCGCGCAGAACTCGAAGTACCGGGCCGAGGGCGAAGTCATCGGCCGCATCGTCGACTCGGCCGACCGCCGCGAGCACGCGGCCCAGCTCCCACTGCCCCTCTTCCCACGTCCCCAGCCGCTCCCCTCATCTCGCGGCCGGCACCACCAGGAGGCACACGATGAAAGACGCCCGAATTGACCGCAGACTGTTCCTGCGAGGAATCGGAGGGGTCGCGGCGGGTGTAGCCGCCGCGACCGCCCTCGGCGCCTGCGGCACCGGCACCAGCCGTGTCTCGTCCAGCGGCGGGGGTGGCAAGACGGTGGTCGTCCGCGACAGCGGCGGTTCCTACGGTGCGGCCCTGCAGAAGGCGATCTACACGCCGTTCACCCAGGAGACCGGCATCAGCGTCAAGGTGCTCAACCTGGACAACGCCCCGCTGCTCGCCCAGATCAAGCAGGGCCGCCCGCAGTGCGACCTCATCAACGACTCGATGATGTCCCACGCCAAGTACGCGGGCCAGGACGCCCTGGAGAAGCTGGACCGCGACCGGATCACGAGCCTGAAGAGCGCGAAGATCCCCGACAACCAGATCACCGACCATGCCATCGGCCACAGCTTCTACGGCCAGTGCATCGCGTACCGCACCGACGCCTTCGGCGGCCGCAAGCCCGAGTCGTGGGCGGACTTCTGGGACACCAAGGCGTTCCAGGGCGGCCGTGCGATGTGCAGTCCGGACGGTGACCTGCCGGAGCTGGAGTTCGCGCTGCTGGCCGACGGTGTCCCGATGGACAAGCTGTACCCGCTGGATGTGGACCGTGCCTTCAAGGTGCTGACCCGGCTGCGGTCCGAGATCAAGAAGTTCTGGGACAGCGGCCCGCTCCCGGGTGTGCTGCTGAGCCGCCAGGAGGTGACGATGTCCACCGTCTGGGACGGCCGGATCGCCGATCTGCAGAAGCAGGGCGTCCCGGTCGCCAGGCAGCTCAACGGTATTCGCCGTCAGTTCTCGGGCTACGCCATCGCCAAGGACGCGGCCAACGTGGACGCCGCCTACCAGCTCATGGACTTCTCGTTGCGTGCCGAGGTCCAGGCCAACCTGGCAAAGGCCTTCCCGTCGAACCCGTCTTCCCCGGTGGCCTACGAGAAGCTCACCGAGGACGAGCGCAACGCACTGGCGGGTGCGCCGCAGTACTACGACAAGGGCTTCGACACCGACATCGACTGGTGGCTGAAGAACGAAGCCGCCGTCACCCAGCGCTGGTTGGAGTGGGCTCGTGGCTGAATTCGGTGTGATCACGCCGTCCGTCGCGGTGGTCGGCGGCAAGCCCGCCACCGCGACCGGCAAGGCGCTGTCGGTAGTGGCATTGCGCAAGACGTACGGGGACATCGTCGCCGTCGACGAGGCGTCCATGGAGATCGCGGCCGGGGAGTTCGTCACCTTCCTCGGCTCCTCCGGGTCGGGCAAGACCACGACCCTGATGATGATCGCCGGGTTCTGCGAACCCGACTCCGGCACCATCACCGTCGGAGGCCGCGACGTCACCAGGCTCGCCCCGCAGAAGCGGAACCTCGGTTTCGTCTTCCAGCAGTACCTGCTGTTCCCGCACATGACCGTGCACGACAACGTCGCCTTCCCGCTCACGCTGCGCGGCGTGCCGAAGGACGAGATCCGCAGGCGCGTCGGGGAGACGCTGGAGATCGCCGGCCTGTCCGGCTTCGGCGGCCGCAAGCCTCGCGAGCTGTCCGGCGGTCAGCAGCAGCGGGTGGCGCTGTGCCGGGCACTGGTCTACCGCCCGCCGGTCATCCTCATGGACGAGCCGCTCGGCGCCCTGGACAAGAAACTGCGCGACCAGCTACAGGTCGAGATCAAGACCATCCAGCAGGAGCTCGGCCTGACCGTCATCTACGTGACGCACGATCAGGAAGAAGCGCTGGTCATGTCGGATCGCATCGCGGTGATGCGCAACGGCCTGGTCGAGCAGTTCGACACCCCCCGGGAGCTGTTCGAGCGGCCGAAGACCCCCTTCGTCGCGGACTTCCTCGGCGCGGCCAACTTCCTGCCCGGCCGCATCGAGCAGCACACCGACGAGCACACCCTGGTCCGCCTCGACCGCAGTGGCGGACTGCTGAAGGCACGCCGCCACGACCTGGCCTCCGGCACCCCGGTCAAGGTCGCCGTCCAGCCGGGCCGACTGCGGGCCTGCGCCATCGACGACGGCTTCTGCAGCGGCACGGTGGAGACCGCCACCTACGTGGGCACCCTGGTCCGCGCCGGCGTGCGGATCGATGGCGGTGACGCGCCGCTGCTGCGCCTGGAAGTACCGGCCGGCCGAGGCCCCGTCGCCGGCGAGCGGGTCGGGATCACCGCCGACCCGGACGACGTCAACCTCTTCGCCGGCGAACAGGAAGGGTGAGCCATGGCCGCTCTCACCGCCGCCCCCGCCCGTCCGCGCAAGCTCCTGGCCTCGCGCAAGACCAGGGTCGGGATCCTCTACGCGCTGCCGGTCGTCGTCTACCTGCTGGTGCTGTTCGTCTACCCGATCATCAGCACGCTGTTCCTCAGTCTGAAGAACGCCGACGGGTCGCTGACGCTGCACTGGTACGTCGACGCGCTGACGGGCGTCAACCTCTCCGTTTTGATCACCACGCTGCGGATCTCCGCCGAGACGGCGCTGTTGAGCCTGGTCTTCGGGTTCATTCTGGCGAACGCGATCTCACGGCTCAGGCCCCTGTGGGCCGGACTGGCCATGCTGATCGTCGTCGTCCCGCACTTCATCAGTGCCCTGGTGCGCACCTACGGATGGATCATCCTGCTCGGCGACAAGGGCCTGGTGAACGAGACCCTGGCCTGGGCACCGGGGGCGCCGTACCACCTGCTCTACAACGAGCTGGGCGTGGTCATCGGTACCACCTCCATGATGCTGCCCTACACCGTGCTGCTGCTGTACGGCGTGATGCGCGGCGTGGACCGCGGACTGCTCGCGGCCGCGGCCAGCATGGGCGCGGGACGGGTGACGATCTTCCGTCGGGTCTACCTGCCGCTGGTCGCCCCCGGACTGGCCAGTGCCGGACTGCTCAGCTTCATCCTGTCGCTGGGCTACTACATCACCCCGGCCCTGATGGGCGGACCCAACCAGACAATGATCGCCACCCTCATCAACCAGCAGGTGACGAAAGAAAACCAGTGGAACGGGGCGGCCGCTCAGGGGGTCCTCCTGCTGCTGCTCACCCTCGCCGGACTGCTGCTGGTCAAGCTCATCAGCTCCCTCGGCGCCAGCGCGAAGAAAAGGAGCGCGTCATGATCGGGCTGCGCAAGACCGTCGCCGGGCGGATCGCCCTGACCGCGGTCGCCACCGTGATCCTGCTGTTCCTGGCCCTGCCGATCGTCGTCGTCCTCGTCACCTCCTTCAGCGACAACGCCTTCGCGGCGTTCCCCCCGGACACGTGGACGCTGAACTGGTACAAGGTGCTGTTCGCCGACGGCAGCAAGTGGCCGGCCGCGCTGTCACTGAGCGCCCTGATCGCCGCCCTGAGCACCGTGTTCTCGCTGATCATCGGTGTGACCGCGGCGACCGCCCTGACTCGCAGCGAACTGCCGCTGCGCTCCGCGGTTTACGCCCTGGTTCTCGGACCACTGGTCATCCCGAACATCGTCACCGCGCTGGGCCTGTTCCTGCTCTTCGAGCCCGCCACGATGCTCGGCAGCCCGCTCGCGATCGCCCTGGGACACACCGTGCTGGCCTCGCCGATCGCGGTGCTGATCCTGATCGCGACCCTGCGCGGGATCGACGAACGGCTGGAGGACGCCGCGGCCAGCATGGGCGCCGGCCGTCTGACGATCGCCCGGCGGATCACCTTCCCCCTCGCCGCGCCGGGAATGATCGCGGCGGCGATCTTCTCCTTCATCACCAGCTTGGACGAGTTCTACATCTCCCAGTTCCTCTCCTCGGTCGACACCGTCACACTGCCCGTGCAGGTCTACAACTCACTGACCTTCGAGATCGACCCCAGCGTGACCGCGGTCAGCGCGATCCTCATCGCCTTCGCGATCCTCGCCCTCGCCCTGGTGGCCCTGGTGCGCTGGCTCGGCTCCGGCCGGCAGGACTCCCTGCTCTCGGTCGAGACCGTGACCGCCACCGCCGCTCCCGGAGGGGAGGCCGCGTAACCGCCACCGCTCAGCTCAACGTCGCCACCGCTCAGCGGCACCTGCTGCCGCACATGACCGCCAACGGCTCGCTCGGCCCCGAGGGCGAGGACCTCCTCGTCGTCCGGCGAGGAGAGGGCCCGTACGTGGAGGACACCGACGGCAGGCGTTACATCGCCGGTCTGTCGGGCTGTATCCCGCGCCGACTCGTCGACCTGATCGCGCGTCGACTGCGCCAGGCCGGCCTCCTCGCCGCGTCCACAACCGTTCCGCGCCGCTGATCCAGATCGCACACCCGCTGATCAGCGACCGCAGCCCGGTCGGCGGGCCCCCGATGGTGCCCGGCCGCACGCCACTTCGAAACCCCGGCAGAGGACCCGAAATGAAGACGATTCCCTACTGGATTGAAACCGCTGGGGTGTTTCCCGACCGCTCCGGCAAGCCGCTGACCGAGGACACCGACCTCGTGGTCGTCGGCGGTGGCCTGACCGGTCTGTCCACCGCCCTCCACACCGCCCGCAAGGGCGCCCGCGTCACGCTCGTCGAGAAGGGCCAGATCGGCTCGGGTGCCTCCGCGCGCAACGGCGGCATGGCGAACCTGGGCTTCACCATCGGCATACGCCAGGCCATCCGCAGGTACGGACTCGAACGGGCCCGTGAGATCTACAACTCCTACGGCGAGGCCGTGGACACCGTCGAGCGGCTCGTGAAAGAGGAGTCCATCGACTGCCAGTTCCGGCGCGTCGGACGCCTGGGCGTTGCATCCCGCCCCGCCCACTTCGAGAGCAAGAAGGCCCAACAGCGCGACCTGGCCAAGCACTTCGGACACGAGACCACTCTGATCGGTAAGTCCGAGCTGCGTTCGGAGATCGGGTCCGACGCCTACCACGGCGGTCTGCTCGACCCGTTCAGCGCCGCACTGCACGTCGGCCGCTTCGTGCGCGGCATGGCCGAGGCGTGCGAGCGCACCGGTGTCGAGATCCACGAGCGCAACGCGGCCATCGGAGTGCGGCGTACCTCCGCCGGCCGTTACGAGGTCAGCACCGAGCGCGGTGTGATCCGCGCCGGGCAGGTCATGATGGCCACCGACGCCTACACCGACAAGAACTTCCCGTGGCTGCGCCGCCGGCAGGTCTGCTTGGGCAGCTTCATCATCGCGACCGAGCCGCTCGGCGAGGAGCTCGCCCGGGACATCATCCCGAAGGCCCGCCTCATCGTCGACTCCAACAAGGTCTGCCACTACTTCCGGCTCACCCCGGACAACCGACTGCTGTTCGGCGGCCGCGCCCGCTTCGCACCGTCCGACCCCACCTCGGACAAGAAGAGCGGACAGGTCCTGTCCCGTGAGATGTGCGAGATCTTCCCCCAACTCTCCCGGACGAAGGTCGAGTACGTGTGGGGCGGCTCCGTCGGTTTCGCCATGGACCGCATCGTGCACGCCGGGCAGACCGAGGACGGCGTCTATTACTCCATGGGATACGCGGGCCACGGCGTGCAGATGGCCACGCACATGGGGCAGGTCATGGCCGAGGTGGTGGACGGCCACCCCGAGGTCAGCCCGGTCCGCGACATCGCCCCACCCCGCATCCCCCTCTACAACGGCACGGCCTGGTTCCTGCCCTTCGCGGGCGCCTACTACAAGACGCTGGACCGCATCCGCTGACCGGTCGGCAGCCCCTCTGCACATACAAGGAGATATCCACGATGACCGTCGTCCGTGATGTTCCCAAGCAGCTGTTCATCGGCGGTGGCTGGCAGGACGCCGAGTCCGGCCGGACCCTGTCCGTCGACAACCCGGCCACCGGCGAGGAACTGTGCCAGGTCGCCGACGCCTCACCCGCCGACGGCCGGCGTGCCGTCGAGGCGGCGGTCGCCGCGCAGGCCGCCTGGGCCGCCACCGCGCCCCGGGTGCGCAGCGAGATCCTGCGCCGCGCCTACGACATCATCATCGCGCGCACCGAGGACCTCGCGCTGCTGATGACCGTGGAGATGGGCAAACCCCTGGCCGAGGCGCGTGCCGAAGTCGCCTACGCGGCGGAGTTCTTCCGCTGGTTCTCCGAGGAAGCCGTTCGTGTCGACGGCGGGTTGATGACCGCCCCCGACGGCAGGAACCGTCTGCTGGTCACCCGTCAGCCCGTCGGCCCCTGCCTTCTCATCACCCCCTGGAACTTCCCCTTGGCGATGGGTACTCGCAAGATCGGCCCCGCCATCGCCGCCGGCTGCACCATCGTCCTCAAACCCGCCCCCCAGACCCCCCTGTCCAGCCTCGCCCTGGCGCAGATCCTCGCCGAAGCGGGTCTGCCGGCCGGTGTGCTGAACATCGTCACCACCACCGACGCCGCCGGCGTCGTGGAACCCCTCCTGCGCGGCGGGCAGATCCGCAAGCTCTCCTTCACCGGCTCCACCCAGGTCGGCCGGATCCTGCTGGCCCAGTGCGCCGACACCGTCATCCGCACCTCCATGGAACTGGGCGGCAACGCCCCCCTCATCGTCTTCGACGACGCCGACCTCGACGTGGCCATCGAGGGCACCATGGTCGCCAAGATGCGCAACATGGGCGAGTCCTGCTGCGCAGCCAACCGCATCTTCGTCCACACCTCCGTCGCCGAGGAGTTCGCCGCCCGCCTGGCCGCCCGCATGGCCGCTCTGAAGGTCGGGCACGGTACCGAACCCGGCACCGATGTCGGCCCCCTCATCGACATCGCCGGCCGCAGCAAGGCCCACGACCTGGTGCGGGACGCCGTCAAGCGCGGCGCCACCGTCCTCACCGGCGGTGAACTCCCCGAAGGGCCGGGCTGCTTCTACCCGCCCACCGTCCTCACCGGCATCGCCCCCGAGTCGGCGATCATCGACACCGAGATCTTCGGCCCCGTCGCCGCGATCCGCACCTTCGAGACCGAGGACGAGGTCGTCGCCGCCGCCAACGACACCGAATTCGGCCTGGCCGCCTACGTGTTCACCCAGAACCTCGATCGCGCCCTGTGCGTCGCCGAACGCCTCGAAAGCGGCATGATCGGCCTCAACACCGGACTGGTCTCCAACCCCGCCGCGCCCTTCGGTGGCGTCAAGCAGTCCGGCCTGGGCCGCGAAGGCGGACGCGTCGGCATCGACGAGTTCCTGGAGTACAAGTACATAGCCGTCCCCGTCGGAGCCTGACATGCGCGACCGACTCGTCGTCCTCTACCGGGGCAACCGGCCACCCGCCACCACACTCGTCGAACGCCTCTCGGACACCGTCTACGCCGCCCTCCTGCCTGGGTGACCATCACTCCGGCCATCCGCAAGGCCTGGCCCGACAGCCACGCCAAGGGCTTCCCCGGCACCTGGGAGCACCAGCAGCGCCGCGAGTGGCATCCGCGCCCCACAGCGACGGCATCACCGCTGGCCGAATTCGGCAGCAGACTCGCCGGACTTCACGAGTAAAGGAAAGAAACTGCTCTCATGGACGCAAAACTCGCAGTCATCGGCTTGGGCAGCATTGGGAGCATGGCCCTGTGGCAGGCCTCCCGGCTGTCCGACTCGGTAGTGGGCTTCGAGGCCGCCACCCCCGCCCACGGCCGCAGTGCCGTGGGCGGGGACACCCGCCTGTTCCGCATGATCTACCGCGGGAACCCCGATTACTACCCCATCATGGAACGCTCCCGAAGTCTCTGGGCCGAGCTCGAAGCGGAAACCGGGCAGGACATCCTCACGCCTACCGGGGGGCTGTCCATCGGGACGGCGAACGGCAGCTACATCAACAGCGTCCTCGAGACAACCCGCATCACCGGAGCCGAGCACTACGTCCTCAGCCGGGAGGACATGGCGGAACGCTATCCCCAGCACAACCTCCGCCCCGACGACTGCGCCATCTACGACCCCCGCGCCGGCGTTCTGCGCACCGACCGCGCCGTCAGCGCTGCAGTCGCGGCGGCCCAGGCCAACGGCGCCGCCGTCCTTCAAAACACATCCGTGGACAGCATCACCGAAACCGGACACGGCGTGGTCGTCGCCTCCGGCGACAGAACCTGGACGTTCGAGAAGGTCATCGTCGCCTCGGGCGGCTGGTCCCGAAGACTCATGCCCGACCACCTCAAGGCCGTTACGGAAACCAAACGGATCATCCTGACCTGGTTCATCGCCCAAGACGGCACGCAGTTCTCGCCAGAGAAATTCCCCGTGTTCAGCCGGATGTACGACGATCGCTCCATGTACGGCGCACCCGCCGTCGACGGCGTGACGGTCAAGGCATCGGTGGACGGACCGCTGGACGGACGCGGAAGGGCAACCCCCAACCCGGACTCCGTCCCCAGAGAACTCACCCCGGAAGAAATCGAAAAGGCCACCGAGATCGTCACCGAATTCTTCCCCGGCCTCATCCCCACCATCGTGCGCTCCGACGCCTTCCCCGACCTTTTCACCGAGGACAGGAATCCCCTCCTCGGCTGGCTGGATGAGAACAGCAGGGTCTACTGCGCCACCGGATTCTCCGGACACGGCTTCAAAATGGCCACCGGCTATGGCCACATCGCCGCACACGAGGTGCTCGGCGCACAGACCATCGAAGGCCTGGACTTCGTGCGTCCGGACCGGTTCAAGACCAGGTAGCCACGCACTTCCGCCGCCTCGGCGCAGTCCGGCCGGAAGGGCACCGCTGCGGGAGCACACGGCGGAGGTTTCAGCATCTCCTTGGGCCGAGGGGGCCGTGAGTGCCGCCTCCCGGCCCCATGCTTGACACAACGTCCGATTATCGTGCCCGCAACGGACGGATCGCGCGTGGGCTCCGTGCGGGGCGTCGGAGATACTCGATGGACCGCAACAGTCGCACCACCCGCGCCGCGGTGCGGGCCGGTTCGAGCATCATGCCCGGCAAGGGCAATCCGGTGATTGCCGAGGTCGCCCATCAGGTCGCCTTCGGTGATCGGCACGCCGTCACCACCACCGGGCAGGTATGTCCGCTCCAGATTTGCGTCGTTCCCAAACCAGTAGAGGAAAGCATGTCGCTCCTGAAGACCATCGATACCAATCCCTCCTTCACGCCCCGCGAGTCCGGCCCGCTGCCGGAGCGCCTGATTTCCGGCGACCCGACTTACAAGACCTGGGCCCAGGACGCCGCCCGCGGGGAAACGATCAATACGGGTGTCTGGGAAGCCACGCCCGGCGAGACGCGCTCGATCAAGGGTGAGATCTTCGAGTTCTGCCACATCCTTTCAGGCGTCGTCGAAATCACGCCGGAAGGTGGTGAGCCGGTGGTCTACAAGGCAGGCGACAGCTTTGTCATGAAGCCGGGCTTCGTCGGTGTCTGGAAGACCATCGAAACCGTGCGCAAGATCTACCTGACCGTGTCGTAACGCCGATGCCTCAGGGCACTGTCGTCGTCGAGACCTCCCGCGAGGGCAACCTGCCCAGAAGGCACATGTCCTCGACGGCCTGAGGACCGCGCTGTGGCGGAAATCCGGCTCAGCGATGGGGTATGCGGCGATGAGACCGGCGGCTGCCGCCCGGTCCCATCCGTACAGCTCGGCGTCGCCGCGCAGAAAGCAGGCGGGCGCACGGAGAGTCCCAGATCGAAGGGTCCCTCCGTGGCCCGCGGCCCCGCAGGCGATGAGTGGCGAAGCGCGCCGCCGGTTCTCCAACGCCTCGCAAGCGGCAGCGAGGTCGAAGTCGGCCTCGCGTTCGACCGAGACAGCGGCGGCGAGGTGGATCAGTATCCGCTTTCCCCTTGGTGGCTCCGGTAGTCGTTGAGCCAGCGGAGACCTTCGCTCGTGCCGGCGCGGGGGCGGTACTCGCAGCCGATCCACCCGTCGAAGCCCAGCTCGTCGACCACGTCGAGCAGGTGGCGGACGTTGAACTCACCCCGGTCGGGCTCACCCCGGTCGGGCACGCCCGCGATCTGCAGATGACCGACCCGGCCGGTTGCCAGGTCGCGGCGCAGGGTCACAGTGAGGTCGCCTTCGACGATCTGGCAGTGGTAGAGGTCGAGCTGCACCTTGAGATTCGAGGCTCCCACCTCCTGCACCACGGCGTGGGCCTCGGCCTGGGTGCTCAGGAAGTATCCGGGCATGTCGCGGCCGTTGATCGGCTCGATCAGGATGTCGACGCCCGCTGCGGCGGCCCGTTCCGCGGCCCAGGCCAGGTTGGTCAGGTAGGTGTCGCGGTGCTTGGCCCGCTCGACCGGTGTCGCGTCCGGTCGGACCAGCCCGGCCATCAGGTGCACCCGCGGGCAGCCCAGCGCCGCCGCGTACTCCAGCGCCCGGTCGACCCCGGAACGCACCTCCGCCTCGCGTCCGGGCAGTGCCGCCATCCCGCGCTCTCCGGACTCCCACGCTCCGGGAGGTGCGTTGAAGAGCACCTGCTCGAGGCCGTGGTCGTCGAGCCGGCGGCGCAGCTCGGCGGCGTCGTACGCGTAGGGGAAGAGGTACTCGACGGCCTGGAAGCCGTCAGCCGAGGCCGCGGCGAAGCGGTCGAGGAAATCGTGCTCGTTGTACATCATGGACAGGTTCGCTGCGAACCTCGGCATGCTGGCTCCTGTGTTCCGGCCGGGGACGGCCACGGTCAGTGGTTGACGACGTGCTTCTTGGTGGTGAGCACCGCTGCGGCTCCGACGGCGAGGTCGGGAAACGTGCTGAACGCCCGGGGCGGGTCGAAACGGTCGACCGCCTGCTCGTCGAGGATGCCCCGAACTCAGGGCCTGAGCAGCGCCAAATGCCCCGCTCAGGCCCTGAGGGATCAGGGCTCTGGCCATCTCGGCCGCAGCCGGCGGATTATGCCCGGAGCGGACCGCCATGTACTTGTACTCGAGGAACTCGTCGATGCCACGCGGCCGCCATCACGGCCCAGACCCGAGGCCTTGACCCCGCCAAACGGCGCGGCTGGGTTGGACACGATGCCGTGTTCAGGCCGACCATGCCGACTTCGAGGGCCTCGCCCACACGGAAGCCGTGGTCCACGTCCTGAGTGAACAGGTAGCCCGCGAGACCCCACGGGGTGTCGTTGGCCATGCGGACGGCTTCCTCCTCCCTGCCGAACGGGATGACGGGAGCCACCGGACCGAAGATCTCCTCGGTCCTGCGGTCCGCCTAGGCACTCTCTGTGGCATGGACAGGTTCAGCCGTCTGCTCGTGCAGCACACGTACCGCGTTCTCCGCTCCGCTGCGAGGGCTGGAGAGCACGGGCTTGCCGACGGCTTCGGCGATCGCGGGAGCCAGCCGTGCCATGGATGCTTGGGCCAGCACGATCGCGTCGACCTCGGTGGCCAGCGCCCGCGCCCCGTCCAGCACCATCGCGTCGTGGCGGTCGCGGTCACCGGACATCAGCACCGAGAAGGCGCCCTCGCACAGCCGCTCCTGGACGGTGATGTCGCGACCGGCCGCCCGGGCCTTCTCCTCGACGAGGGCACGGGTCGGCGGCAGCGTCGTGGGGACCGTCGCCAGGACGCCGACGGCGTCCGCGGTTTCGACCGCTGACGCGGTCATCGCGTCGTCGATCTTGACGATCGGGACGGAGACCAGGCGTCGGGCCACGTCGATGGCCGGACCGACCGAGGAGCAGGCGGAGAAGATGACGTCGGCCCCCGCGGACTCCGCGGCCTGGGCCAGGTGCACCATGCGCTGCGTGCTGGCAGGCGAGATCCCACCGTCGCGCATCACGGCTGCGAGCACGTCGCTGTCGACGAAGTGCAGGACCTTGGCGTCGGGCGCGAGTTCCGCGAGGCAGTCGTTGATGACCGGATCGACGGTGACGAACAGCAGGCTGGTGTGCAACACGGCGATCGAGGCAGTGGTGGACATGGTGGCTCCAACAGGATGCGGTATAGGCCCCGCGTGCCGAGGAGGGCACGAGAGCGCGAGACAGAGCGGTGCGAACCGCGCGCAACGCGCACGGCCGGGGGCGTACGACGGTCTTGTGTTCCGCCGGTGTGGTGCGGCTCGGGTTCAGCGGGGCTGAGCTCAGGTCACGGGTTTCCCTCCTCGGCGCGGGGGCTCAGGCGACCGATGACGTCCAAGGCGGCGTCCCGGACCGCGACGCGGCCCGCCGCCCACAGGGAGACGGCGTCGGAGCCGGGCAACGCGGACGGGATGGTCACGCGGACGGCCTCCAGATAGGCGCGGCGCAGTTCGGCGTTGACGTTGACCTTGGCGACGCCTCGGGCGAGGGCGCCGTGCAGCTCCTCGACGGGCAGACCGCTGGCGCCGTGCAGGACGAGCGGGACCGGTACGGCCTCGTGGATCGCGGCCAGCCGCTCCAGGTCCAGGCGGACCGGGTGCTTGGTGAAGCCGTGGACGTTGCCGACTGCGACGGCGAGTGCGTCCACGCCCGTCGCGGCCACGAACTCGGCCGCTTGCTGCGGATCGGTCATCGCCGCGGCCTGCGCGACGGCGTCGGTGGAGACGTCCTCGTCGCCCGGCAGGGCACCGAGCTCGGCCTCCACCCAGGCACCGTGGTCACGAGTCCGCCGGACCGCCTCCTTCGTCAATGCGATGTTCTCGGCGAACGGCAGATGGGAGCCATCGACCATGACGGAGGTGTAGCCCGCCTCCAGGCAGGCGATGATCTCGTCCAGGTCCCGGCTGTGATCGAGGTGCACACCGAGGCGGGCGGCGGAGTGTCCGGCCGCGTCCAGCGCCAGCCGCATCAGGGCGTCGCGCCCGGCGTGCTTGAAGGGGCTGGAGCCCGCCTGGATGAGGACCGGCCGTCCGGCGGCCTCGGCGGCGGCCGTGATGCCCTGGACCGTCTCCAGGTTGTAGGCGACGAACCCGGGCAGGGCGTGACCGGTGGCCGCGGCCTCCTTCAAAGCATCGGTTCCGTGCAGCAGCATCAGGCACTCCTCAGCAGGTCGAGGGCGTCGGCGAGCGCGTCGGTGCCCCCGACGTTCCCGGCGAAGACGATGTAGGGGATGCCGGCCGCGGGGCCGTCCGCGGGCTCCCAGAGTGAGACGATGCCGGGGAGCAGCGTGCCCCGGGCCCAGGCACGGCGGATCTGAAGGCCATGGGTGGCGGTGTCGCTGGAGGTGATACCGCCCTTTGCGACGACGAAAGCGGGCCGCCGGGTGGCGTTGACCTGGCGCACGGCCTCCACGAGCGCGGCGGAGACCCGGCGGGAGATCGCCAGACTGTCGTCCGCGTCGGCACCCGTCACCAGCACGCGAGAGGTGCGGATCACGGCGTCGGCCGAGTCCAGCGCGCCGGCGGCCGCAGTCGCGACTTCGGCGATGTGGGCGTCACGCCGCTCCTCGTCGAGCAGGAGGGCCACGTCCAGCTCGTACTCGGCGATCCCGCCTCGCTCCCGCAGCCGGTCCAACTGCAGTGTCGTCAGCGCGACATGAGACCCCACGACGATGAGACCGTGCGGTGCGTCCCCGCGCAGCGGGCGCAGTTCCGCCGGGGTGAGCGGTGCCCGCGCCGCCTGTCCGGCGCGGGCCCTGACGAAGGACGGCCCGACCCGGTACAGCAGCCGCGTGCCGTTCTCCTCCGCCTCTGCGAGGGCCAGGGCGAGCACCCGCAGATCGTCGTCGCACACCGCGTCGACCACGGCCGTGCGTCCGCCGCGCAGTGAGGACAGCAGTCGCGCGGTGTGCGCGGGGCCGCCGGTGCGCAGGTCGTCGAGGGTGATGCGCAGGACCTCGTCCGCAGGCACGCGTCCGCCCGTCTTCTCCTCGACCCACTCGGGCAGCGAGGAGCTGCGGTAGCCGAAGGTGGCGTCGCGGGCGAACTCGCTCTCGCCGACCGGGAGCAGCCCGTCGGCGGTCCGCATCCAGTGGCGGGAGCCGACGGTCAGCCGGCCCGCCTCGATGTAGGCGGGGACCAGTACCACTCCGTCCGGAGCTCCGACGTCCATCTCGGTCAGCTCTTCGGCGAGGACATCGGTCTCCAGCGGGAAGTGGCCGCGCAGCGTCGAGTCCCCACGGCTGGCCAGGACGTAACCGGTGCCCTCGGCCGCCGACGCCGCGTGCAGGGCGCGGACCACTTCGCGGTTGCGGGCGGCGGCGTCCTCAGGGGACAGGCTGCGGGTGTTGGTGAGGACGAAGAAGACGGCGCTGTCCTGGCGCAGCGCCCAGCGCAGGTCGTCCACCGTCCAGGAAGTCAGGACGGGCACGTCGGCGACCGTCTGGGTGCCGGTCGGATCGTCGTCGAGGACGACGAGACGGGGGCCACCGGATATGCGGGCGGCCACTTCCGCGGCGCTCACCTCGCGGACTGGAGGCAGCCCTTCCAGCACTGCGGCCTCGGGGACGGGCCGCGTCTGGGCACGGAGAGGTCGAGACATGGCGAATTCCTGACCTGTTACGAGTGGTTGAGGGGGAACGTCAGTCGAGGTCGCGCTTGATCACGTCACACCAGGGCTTGACCGGGTCCCGCGACGACGTCGGGACGGAGCAGCTCGGCGAGGGTGTCGGCGGGCGAGAGGCCCTTCTCCAGGAAGGGTTCGGCGACTCCGCGTCGGGTGGCGAGGGTCTCCTTGGCGATGTCGGTCGCGGCGGACTTCCACTTCCCACGGCAGGTCGGGCAGCAGGTCGTTGACCCAGGGGCCGGGGGTGACGACGGCGGTGTCGAAGCGTTCGCTGCCGGCGTCGGTGCGGATCTCGACGCCGTTCGCGACGGGCACGATCTCGCGGACCGTGGAGTAGCGGTGGATCACTGCGCCCAACTGCTCGGCGCGGCGGGCGGCGGTCTGGATCGTCAACTCCGGGCGGATGAAGCCGGCGCGGCGGTCGAGCACGGCCGCGTCGCCGTCCTCGATGCGGTACTGCGGGAAGCGTTTGCCAGGGACTCCGCGTCCAGCACCTCGTGGTCGAGGTCGTGCTCCGCGATGGACTGCAGGACGGTGGCCATCTGGTGGTGCTCGGTCCGCCCCATCAGCAGACACCCGGTCAGACGGCGCAGCTCATGGCCGGTCTCCCGCTGGAGCTGCTCCCACAGGACGTCGGCGTGCTTGAGCAGCGGGACGTACCGCGAGTCCTCGAAGTGCGCGCTGCGGAAGATCCGGGTCTCGCCGCCGGCGGCACTGCGGTCGTGGCCGGGGGCGAACCGGTCGTAGCCGACCACCTCGGCGCCCCGCGCCGCCAGCCGCCAGCCGCCAGGCGGCCTGGCTGCCCATCGTTCCGACGCCGACGACGGCGACGCGCTTCCTCTCAGCTGACACAGGACTTTCCTTTCGTATCGCCGGTGCGCATGCTGTGCCCTCGACGTGAGGCTGTTCGATTCGAGGTGGTTTGGACGGGAGCCGGGCCCTGAGGGGCCCACAGCTCGCATCCGTCCGTTGTCTCGGAGTTCCGGCTCGAGATCCCGGTACGGCGGTGTACTCGGCTGCGGTTCCGAAGGGCCGGGACGGTCAGAGAAGCTCGATCAGTTTGTCGGTGAACTCGGTGGTGGTCGCGGTTCCGCCCAGGTCACGGGTGCGGATATCGGTCTTGGCCAGGACCGAGGCGATCGCGTCCGTGATGTCCTGGGCGGCCTCGGGGTGGCCGAGGTGGTCCAGCATCAGGGCCGCGGACCAGATCGCGCCCAGTGGGTTGGCGATGCCCTGGCCCGCGATGTCGGGCGCGGAGCCGTGCACCGGCTCGAACATCGAGGGGAAGTCCCGCTCGGGGTTGAGGTTGGCCGCCGGGGCGATGCCGATGGAGCCGGCGACCGCGGCCGCGAGATCGCTGAGGATGTCGCCGAAGAGGTTCGAGGCGACGACCACGTCGAAGCGGGCGGGTCGAGGACGAACTTCGCGGCCAGCGCGTCGATGTGCTCCTGGTCCCAGGTGACACCGGGGTGCGCGGCGGCCCGCTCGGTGATCAGCTCGTCCCAGAACGGCATGGTGTGGATGATGCCGTTGGACTTGGTGGCGGAGGTGAGCTTCCCTCGGCGGCGGGCGGCGAGCGAGAACGTGTAGTCGGCGATCCGGGTGACCAGGCCCGGGTGAACACCGCCTCCTGGACGGCCAGTTCCTCGCGCGTGCCGTGGTTCAGCCGTCCGCCGATCTCGCTGTACTCGCCCTCGACGTTCTCCCGCACGACGACGAGATCGACCTCGCCCGCGGCGGCGCTGCGCAGCGGGCTGTCCACGCCCTCGAAGACCCGGATCGGCCGCAGGTTGACGTACTGGCGGATGGGGATCAGCAACCCCCACAGCGAGACGTGGTCCGGCACGCCCGGGTAGCCGACGGCGCCCAGCAGGATCGCGTCCGCCTCGCGCAGCCGGTCCAAGCCGTCCTCGGGCATCATCGAGCCCTCGCGCACATAGCGCTCGCAGGACCAGTCGTAGGAGGTGTAGGAGAAGCCGATTCCGTGGCGGCGGCCGACGGTGTCCAGGACCGCCGGGCGGGCGGCAGGACCTCGGTCCCGATGCCGTCACCGGGGATGAGGGCGATGCGGTGGTTCTGGATCGTCATACGGTCGATTGCAGCAGCGGGCCGGGCAGCGCGTCCAAGACACAATCCCGATGTGCCTTATAAGGCCGCCTTATAAGCCGGCCTTATCGCGGTTCCGTCAGCGCTCCGTCCAGGAAGGCCATCGCCGCCGGGGACAGCGGGCCGCGGCGGCTGATCAGCGCGATGCGCAACTCGGCGTTCGGTTCCAGATCGAGCACCAGGGCTCCCGCCCGCTCCGCCGTCCGCCGGCAGTCGGGCCACTACCGCCAGCCCCATCAGCGGATGGGGTTCACCGGTGTACGCCGACAAGGCTCGCGCCACGTCCTGGGGCATGCCCTTGATGTAGGTCAGGGTGGAGCCGCCCTTGGTGTCGGTGTGTCCCGCATAGGCTCGGGCGACGGCGTAGCCGTAGCGGCGTTCCACCCAGGTCAGGGTGGTGTGCCGCAGCCAGTGCATGGACACGCCGAGCTTCGCCGCCCAGAGCAGGTGGTTCTTCACCCGTTTCCAGAGCAGGTCGTAGCGGCGCCCGGACAGCGGTGTGCCGTCCGCGTGCCGCAGCAACCGCTCCTCGGGCTCTCGCACCCCGCGGGCCTCGGCGTGCTCGGCCAGGCTCGGGCTGACCGGCTGCCAGCGCTCCGTGCCGAACTTCTCGCGAAGCCGCACCGCGCACGATTCGGTGTCCAGGTCCATCAGCCGCAGACCCGGTGCCCCAGATCGACGGCAGGCGGTCTCGGTGTGCAGCCGCAGCAACAGCGCGTCCAGCACCGCGTCCCGGCTGGTGGCCACCACCACCTCGTTGATCAAGCGCACCTCCTTGCGCGTCAACGCCCGACGGACGTTGGGCAGTCGACGCGGCAACGTCACCGCCAGGGCCGGATTGCCGCCGCGCCCGAGCAGACCGTCGGCGGCGGCCAGCCGGAAGAGCATCCGCATCGCCTGGACCGCGCTCTCGCCCGCGTGCCGTCCCTTGCGGTGGTTCGAGCGCACCTGCGCCTCTCGGGTCGCCTGTTGCTGCAAGGCCAGCACGTCGGTCACCGTGACTGCGTCGATCCGGTGCTCGCCAAAGGCGGCCACGGCCCGGCGCCAGTGCACCGCGTACTTGCGCACCTGCCCGACCGACGCGGCCGCCACGACCCGTGGCATGTACTCGGCGACAGTCGGAACCGTGTTCTGAAGCAGCAGATCAGACCACGAGACGTCCAGCTCCGCGAGGGACGCCGGATCAGCTCGATCCTGTCCTCGTCAAGCATGGAACACCCCCCTGAGCGGCGTAGTGCCGGAACAGCAGCGACGCGACCATCGAAGTCGAGTGCACCAGCAGCGTGCGCGACACGATCGCGCCGTCCGGCAGCATCCTGACGTCGTGCCGACCGCCGGGCCGCCAGCCGAGCAGTTCGGCCAGCCGACGGTCGCCGACCCGGCCGGAGTGGTCGATGCGGGCGATCGCCAACCGCAGACCATGGTCGTCTTCAAACCTGGGCAACACCGCCGCCGGCGGCGGTGCGAGCGTCGACCTCAGCCGGGTGGCGGGCGGAACGAACAAGGGACGGGGCGCTCGGTCACGACAGCACCACCGATCCGGAGGGCTGGGATTCCAGCCGTTGCGGTGGAGACTGCCGGTCAACCCGTGACGGCCGGGGCGTAACCGAGTTCGCGTGCCGCGGCGAGCACGCGCTGCCTGGTCGTCTCGGACAGCCGTCCGGTGCCGTTGAGCGCGTTCGACACCGTGGCCGTGGACACCCCGGCCCGTGCGGCCACGGCACCGAGCGTGGGGCGTTGCCAGACACGCGAGCTTCTCATGTGTTCCCCAACAGCCTGTGACGGCTTGTGGTTAAGACGTTAATCACTCAACCTACCGGCGACAGCGGCCGGAACCGCCGCCGGGTGAGGAGTGATCAGATGCCAGATGTTCACGGCGGCACCTCCGCGGCATCCGCGGGCGGCCCGTTGCACCGGCGTACGTTCCTGGCCGCGGCCGGGGTGGGCGCCCCGTAGTGGGCTCCCTCGGTACGGCCGTCCAGGCCGCGACCGGTCGGCCCCGGTACGGGTGGCCACCGTGGTGCTGAACGGGCGGGTGTTCACCACAGCCCAGGGCAGCGCGCCGGCGCAGGCGGTCGGCAGGGCGTCAGAGGTCTCCGCGAGCAGGGAATCCTGTGCCCGGTGATGAAGGGTCGGAATGCAAGCCTGTAAGACACGGTGTGGTCCGCTCGACCAGCGTGCCGATCGTGGAACAAGAACGGCCGAGGCCAAATAGAGCCCTCGTTACGTCAAGTTCCCTTTTCTGCCCCGATCGGGGCCGTACCAGATCAGGACGCTCGGGTCCTCGCGACCTCGCGGGGTCGGGCGCGAACGTGTCACATGGACATATGAAGGGGAAGCGGTGGAGGCGACGAGTACACAGGTGCGGACAGGCACCATACCTCCGGTCGTTGCGGCGCGCTGGGCGCTGTGGACGTTTGTCATCGTCAACGTGGCGATCGTCGAGGTCCTGTTCTTCACCGCCGGCGCCGGCAAGAACGAGGTCCTCACCGTCGCCAAGTTCTTCGGCGTGCACGCCGCGCTGATCATGATGTTCCAGTTGCTGCTGGTGGCCCGGCTGCCGTGGTTGGACCGGCGGATCGGGATGGATCGGTTGACGGTGTGGCACAGGTGGGTCGGCTTCACCCTGCTGTGGACCGTGCTAACCCACGCCGTGCTGGTGGTGCTCGGCTACGCGACGTTGGACAACGCGTCCATGACGACGACGTTCTTCTCACTGGCCGGAGTGCCCGCCTCGCTGCTCGGGATGGGAGCCGCGGCGATCATCGTCGTGGTCGCCGCGGTGTCCGGCCGGAATGTCAGACGGCGGCTTCGGTATGAGATCTGGCACGGCCTGCATCTGCTGTTGTACCTGGCGTTGGGGCTGGCATTCGTCCACCAGTTGCAGGAGACCACGACGTTCAGCTATTCCGCGCCCGCGAAGATCTACTGGTGGGCCCTGTGGCTGTTCGCGTTCGGTGCCCTGGTCACGGGGCGGATCGTCCTGCCGCTGTGGCGCAACGCCTATCACCGGTTCCGGGTCGCGGAGGTGGTGCGGGAGTCGGACGACGTGGTGTCGGTGCGCGTCACCGGCCGTCACCTCGACAGGCTGCCCGCCCGGGCCGGCCAGTTCTGCATCTGGCGGTTCCCTGGGCACAACCACTGGTGGCTGGCGAATCCGTTCTCGCTGTCGGCGGCACCCGACGGCCGCACGTTGCGCCTGACCGCCAAGGCGGTCGGCAGCGCCAGCGGCGGCCTGCGGCACGTCCCGGTCGGGAGCCGCGCGTTCATCGAAGGGCCGTACGGGGCATTCACCGCGTTGCACCGAACGCGGCCCGGTGCGCTCCTGATCGCCGGAGGAGTGGGGATCACGCCGGTCCGAGCCCTGCTGGAGGAGGAACCGGGCGACGACGTCGTCGTGCTCTACCGGGTGCGCAGCGAGAACGACGCCGTGCTGGTCGACGAGGTACGAGCCCTGATCGCGGACCGCGGCGGGCGGCTGCACCTGCTTACCGGCCGCACGGGGGAGACGAACCCGCCGTTCGAGCCCGACAGCCTCCTCGCCCTGGTTCCCGACATAACCGAACGCGACGTCTACGTCTGTGGCCCGCCCGCGATGACCTCGACCGTGCTCAGCGCCCTGCGCAGGCTGAAGGTTCCCCACCGGCAGGTGCACGCCGAGCGGTTCGGCCTGGCCTGACGCGCGGGGGCGACGGGCGCGATCGAAGCCTCAGCGCAATCCGCGGGCTTCGCCCCGCCGCCCCCCACCGTGCGGTTCCGACGGACATCCCTGAAAGCAGCCTGCGGCCGGTCGTCGGCGACGAAGCCGAGTTGGTGTCGACGGTCATGGAATACACCGCCGCGACGACCGCCGCCGCCTGCCGAGCCCTGGGCGTCATCCAGTCCATGGGTCGGGTCGGATGCGCGTTGGACAACGCCGCGGCCGAGGCGTTCAACTCGACGCTCAAGGTCGAGTTCGTGCACCGGCAGCACTTCCGGACCCGCGCCGAGGCGCGCATCAAGGTCGCGACCTGGATCGCGGACTTCTACAACACCACCCGGAGACACAGCGCCAACGACGGTCTGGCTCCGATCCCGTTCGAGCATGAGGTGGCACGAGCACGGGCAACGTCAGTGGACCAGCTCAGGGCCGGAGTGGCATAACACCGTCTCCACGATTTGAGGGGATTGACACCTCCTGATGCGCTGTCGGCTTGGTATCCCATCGCAGGAGGAGGACGTTCATGGGCAACGGTAGCGGCGTGTCCCGGGGTGATCGCAACCGCAACGCCCGGCTGACCCGCCTGCGGGCACTGGTGCCGGCCGGCAACACGATCGCCGCCATCGACCTGGCCGAGGCCAAGCAGATGGTCGTCGTGACTGTAACTGAGACAAGGCCGGGACGGTTCGCCCCGGCGTCGCCTCGTTGAGGCCCTGGACGAGTGCAGGTCGACTTCGTCAGCGAGCCCGCGGCCTGCGTAAGCGACGACTGAAGTCGGCGCGCCAAGTGTGTTGAGGCTTTCGGCTGCGCACAACCTGGTCGGCCGGTTCGAGCTGAGGCCGCGCCACGATCAGAACTTCGCGGAACTTCCTCCGCCGATTCTTGGCAGAAATCGCTCGCACGCGACATTCGACTACTGTCCACTTAAGACAATGAGTTCACGCGAGAAACGCAAGGAGAAGCATGCGCACGACGGCGACAGTCCTCATGGGAGCTGTCCTGCTCGCAGGCGGCCTCACCGCCTGCTCTTCCGGCAACGCCACGAGCCCGGCGCCTGCCACCACCGCCGACACCCCGGTGCCGGGCACCCCGGTCGCCGAACCCGCGGCATCCGCCGACCAACCCGCGGCCATCACCTACAACACGCAGCGAGTCCCGGTCGGCGCACAACTGGCCACCTCGGCCACCGTGGCGAACAGCCGGACCGCGGTGACTCTGACGGTCACCGGCCTGCCGCCGAAAACCGCGTACGGGGCGCACGTGCACACCAAGGTCTGCGGCGCCAAGCCCGCGGACGCGGGTCCGCACTACCAGAACGAGAAGGATCCGGTGTCGCCGTCGGTCGATCCGAAGTACGCGAGCCCGGACAACGAGATCTGGCTGGACTTCACCACCGACGACAAGGGGTCGGCGACCTCGTCGGCGACCGTGGACTGGCAGTTCCGCAAGGGCGACGCGAACGCGATCGTCCTGCACGCCACGCACACGCACACCGAGCCGGGGAAGGCGGGCACCGCGGGTGACCGGCTGGCCTGTCTGACGCACACTTTCTGAATCGCCTCCTCACACCGCTTCTCCCCTGTGGAACGAGCAGGCGCAGCGCCGTCCGCCATGTCGCCCGGCGGACGGCGCTTTCACGTCCTCAGCCTCGAGCCCGAGCCCAATTCGGCAGCATCCGACGCGAGGTTTCGACCACGTCCTCGTCATGGGGGAGCCCTACGCGCGTCGGGTCCTCGCGGCCTACGAAAACCACTACGACAAGCATCGGCCCCACCGAGCCCGCGACCAACTACCACCCGAGGCCCGGGAGCACGCAACCACGGTGCACGATTCCGGTACCGCAGGCTGCTGCGCACCCGGATCCTGAGCGGACTCGTCAACGAGTACAGACATGTCGCGTGACCGGCAGCGATGACTTTTCGAGCGGCACCCGTTCACGCCACAGATTCCTGGTCGGCGATGCGCTAACCGACTGCGCAATCGCCCTGCCTCGGAAGCACCCCAACGGCAAGAACCCGTCAGCCCCGCCCCGCCTCCTCGGCATCCAACGACGGCCAACCCCGAACAAGATCAACCTTGTGGAGAAACCATGGCACCACGTCGAAACCAATCCGAGGACTCAGGTTTGCGGCTGCTGCGGCGGCGGTCATTGCTGGCGGCAGGTGCGGCGCTGCCGGTGCTGGCGGTGGCGACACCTGCCTCAGCGCAGACCACCAGGGTGGTCGTCGAACCGTCGATCGTGCAGCAGACGATCCTCGGCTTCGGCGGCATGAACCACCCCGGCTGGATCGGCGATCTCACCGCTGCCCAGCGCGAGACGGCCTTCGGCAACGGCGCGGGGCAGCTGGGCTTCACCGTGCTGCGCATCCCCGTTCCCGAGGACCGCGCCAACTGGAGCCGCGAGGTCGCTACGGCCAAGCGCGCCGGTGAGCTCGGGGCCAAGGTCTTCGCTTCGCCGTGGGACCCGCCGGCTTCGATGACCGAGACCTTCTCCGGTGGCAAGCGGCTGCGCTACGACTCCTACGGCGCCTATGCGCAGCACCTGAACGACTTCTCCACGTTCATGAGGAACAACGGAGTGAACCTGTACGGGATCTCGGTGCAGAACGGGCCGGACTACGCGCACGACTGGACGGCGTGGACCCCGGCGAGATGGTGAGGTTCCTGCGCGAGAACGCCGGCTCGATCAACACCAGGGTCATCGCGCCCGAGTCGTTCCAGTACCGCAAGAGCACTTCAGACCCCATCCTCAACGACGCTGTCGCGCTGGCGAATGTGGACATCATCGGCGCCCACCTCTACGGCACCAGGCCCGAGGACTTCCCCTACCCGCTCTTCCGCGAGAAGGGCGGCGGCAAGGAGCTGTGGATGACCGAGGTCTACCACCCGAACAGCACCGACTCGGCCGACCTCTGGCCGCAGGCACTCGACGTGGGCGAGCACATCCACCGCGCGCTGGTCCACGGCCGGTTCCAAACCTATGTGTGGTGGTACATCCGCCGCTCGTACGGCCCGATGCGCGAGAACGGGCAAATCAGCAAGCGCGGCGCCAACATGGCCCACTTCTCGACGTGGGTCCGCCCCGGCTACTCTCGGATCACCGCGACCGCGAACCCACAGTCGAACGTCTACATCACGGCGTTCAAGAGCGGGTCCAAGATCGTCATCGTCGCCATCAACAAGAACTCATCGGCGGTGTACCAGCCGTTCACCATCCGGGACATCGTTTCCGCGACGATCCCGACCTGGGTGACCACCGGGGCACGGACCCTCGCTCAAGACAAGACCATCACGATGTCGAACGGCTCCTTCGACTCCCAGCTGCCGGCCCTCAGCATCAGGACCTTCGTCGTGGGTTGACGGCTGTCCCGGGCGGACTTCACAGTCCGGCGCAGCCGCTCCGATCCAAGTGGGCAACAGCGAGAGTGGTCCCCGGTTCGCCGAACCGGGACCACTCTCGCTCAAATTCAGCCGTTCCCTCCCAGGAGCCCTGTGGCGGCGTCCCGGCAGGAACAGGAGCGCGCTGACGAACAGCAGGGCGAGCCCGGCACCGATCAGGCCCCACACCGAGGCACCCGTGTGAGACTCTGTTGCCCAATTGAGTATGCGCTGGTCACGGGCGGTTCCTATGGCGTGATCACCTCGGTGGATGATGATCCACTGCGGCCGGCGCCGGTTCCGGTCGCGGGAGGAGCAGGTGATGTCGGTCCAGCCTTGCCCGTGGCCGGAGGTGCCCGAGCAGACCGCGGTGGTGGCCTCGCCCACGTCTTCACCGCCACCGCCCTCAACCTGATCCGCCTGGACGCATGGTGGAGCGGCAAATCAACCGACCAGCGAAGCACCAGCCACCTCGCCAGGCTCGACCTCGCCGCATAGCCGAATTGGGCAACAGAGTCGTGTGGGGTGCCAAAAGTCGGCCACACGGCCTGACCTGCGCGTTAGGCTGCCGCGGGTTCGTACTCGTTGATCAGGCCGCCGAGGCCTTGTCGGCGACGTACCGACGTGCGGTTCCACTGCGGAACTGGGTGGTCCGGTCGTGGCGGTGTGAGTTGTCGGGCTTGGTGGGCGGCGGTGGTTGTAGTGAAGAGACGGCGCTGTATCTCATGCTGCGCTGCGCGAGCGACGCGGCAGATGACGGCTGGCGGGGCCCGAAACACCGTTCGTCGTCGCGACGACGAACGGATTGTCCGTGCTGGACACGGAGAAGCCGATGCCGGTGCCCTCGCCACCTCGGGCTTGTGCGCTGGTACCGCAAGCGCTCGGTGCCGGCACCGAGTACACCACCGTGCTGCCGAGCTTCAATTCACTCTTACCACTCCTCAAACGGGTGGGGCCCGGCGCACCGTTCTTCCCAGAGCCTGCGAAACCCGGAGTGCCGGCGCGAGGCGAGTGTTCGTCAGCCGTAGAAACGGGTTGACAGGCGCGAAAGTGCAGGACTACCTTCCAGACAGGTGAAGCGCTTCGACTCAACATGGCTCGTGGAGCACACCTGATTCTGGGGACGAGAAGACAGTGTCGGTGTCCACGACGTTGCGACATTTTGCCATCAGCTCACTCTTGACGAAGTCGTCTGCACCGCGGATTCGAATCAAACGCGACGATGGTGTCGCCTTGTCATTTCCGGAAACTGCGACGACGATACCGTGCACCTGCATGACAGTCGTCGATGTCAATCGAATCAACAGGTGAGGGTTGAGATGTACAACGCGCTCCGAGAGCGTGCCCTGTTGCTGCGCGTCATGGCCGGGGCGGGGCCCGGTCTGCTTCTGGTGATCGTCGTGGTGACCGTCGCCGCGAGCCTTGTTCCCGCTGTCTCCGCTGTCGCGATGGCGATGTTGGTGGGGCGGGTCGCGGACGGGCCCAACGCGGACTTCCTGGCCAGCGCGGCGGTTCCGCTGGTCGTGTTCGGCGCCGCGCTGCTGCTCGGGCACGCGTTGGAGGTGGTGCAGGAGCCGTTGTTCTTCCTCGCCACCGCGCGGATCGACGGCGCACACCGGGCGGAGGTCGCCCGGCTCGCGGTGACGAGCCCCGCGTTCGCGACGCTGGAACGCGAGGACGTGCGAAACCTGGTGTGGAAGGCCAGAGCCGATCCTGGCAACTGGACGGAGAAAACACCGGCGGACGGCGCGTTGACCCAGCTCAAGTTGCTGGCCCACGGTGTCAGTCTGGTGGGCCTGAGCGTGGTGCTGGTCGCGTTCTCGTGGTGGGTGTTGCCGTTGCTGCTCGCGGCCGTCGTGGCGCACACGATGATCGGTCGGCGCAACGCGATGCGGTGGTACGACAAGTGGCTGGGCGGCACCGACCAGGGCCGGCGCGCGGAGGTATGGGCGGACGCGATCTTCGCCCCCGCGGAGGGCAAGGAACTGCGGGTCTTCGGCTTCGGCGGCTGGGCGGTCGAGCGGGTCACCGCCCACGTGCGGTCGATGTTCGAACCGGTGTGGGCCGTCGGCGTGGAGAACATGCGCGGGCAGTGGCGGAGGTTCCTCCTGGTGCTCCTGCCGCTGACGATCGTCTACGTGATGGTCGCCCTGGCCGGCGCCGGAGGTGCCGTGTCGGTGGCCGTCGCGACCGCGGTCTTCGCCGCGGGCTCGGCGATGTTCGGGTACGCGGGTGCCGACAGCCGCGAGGTGAGGGGTGCTCTCGTCGTCCTGAAGGCACTGGAGCGGTTGCGCGAGGAGCTGCCGGGCACACCGGCGCCCGCCGCGGCCCTCACGTCCCCGGCGAAGATCAGCGCGCTTCCGCTCGTGCGGTTCGAGGACGTCGGCTTCAGCTATCCCGGCAGCGAGCGGAAGGTGCTGGACGGGCTGGACCTGGAGATCCGGCCCGGTGAGCTGCTCGCCGTGGTGGGGCTCAACGGGGCGGGCAAGTCGACGTTGATCAAGCTGCTGGCCGGGCTCTACCCGCCGTCCTCCGGCCGGGTCACCGCGGACGGGACCGACCTCGCCGATCTCGATCCCGCCGTGTGGCGCGAGCGCGTTTCGGTGGTGTTCCAGGACTTCGTGCGCTACCACCTGTCCGCCGCCGACAACGTGGCGCTGGGCAACGCCGCGGCACCACGTGATCAGGCCACCATCGAAGCGGCGGCCCGCGATTCGGGATTCACCGAGGTCCTCGACCGGCTGCCGGAGGGCTGGGCGACGCCGCTGAGCCGGGAACGCGCCGGCGGGGCGGACCTGTCCGGAGGCCAGTGGCAGCAGCTCGTTCTCACCAGGGCCCTGTACGCGCTGCGGACCGGGGCGAAGGTACTGGTGCTCGACGAGCCCACCGCACATCTGGACGTCGGCACGGAGTTCGACGTCTTCCACCGGCTCGCCGCGCGTCACGGGGACGCGACGGTGGTGCTGATCTCGCACCGGCTTTCCACGGTGCGCCAGGCCGATCGCATCGTGCTGCTGCGCGACGGCCGCATCAGCGAGTCGGGCACCCACGACGAGCTGATGGCGCTCGGCGGTGACTACGCCGAGCTCTTCGAGATCCAGGCCGACCGCTTCAAGCGCGGTTTCGACGACCGCGTCGAGGAGGGCGAACTGCTGTGAGCACGGAGAAGCCGATTGCGGTGAAGCGGTACGTCCGGCTGTGGGCGGAGCTGCTCGCGCTCTCCTGGCGGCTGTACCCCGCGATGACCTCCGGCCTGCTGGCGGTCTACGCCGGACAGGTCGTCGTGGTCGCGGCGAGCGCACTGGCCCTGCGGATGGCGGTGAACGGGGTGATCGCGGCCGACCCCACAGCCGCGGTCATCGGCGCCGTGACCGCCGCGGCCGTGTTCGCGGCAGGCACCTACCTGAGCGATCTCAACGGCGGACTGTGGATCGTGCTCATCGAACGGGTCGGTCTCCTGCACGTGCAGCACCGGCTGCACGCGGACCTGGTCGGCCTGCCGGGCATGGACCACCTGGACCGGCCCGACGTCCTGGACCGGATCACCACGCTGCGCGGTGCCTCGTGGGAGCTGGTGTTCGGCATGTGGGGCGCGGTGGCAGCGTGCTTCAACGTGATCAGGCTGGCGGTGCTGGTCACGCTGCTCGCCACGACGAACCCGTGGCTGATCGCCTTGCTGCCGTGCGCCGCCGCGCCGTTGTGGTGCGACCGCCGCGGGCAGCGCGCGGTCAACACCGCCGAGACCGAGACCGCGGAGAACTTCCGGTTGCAGCGCCACCTGTTCCGTCTCGCGACCAAACCCGCCACGAGCAAGGAACTCCGCATCGCGGGCGCGGGCGACGAGGTCGTGGACCGCCAGGTGGCGGCGTGGAACGAGGTCTTCCGGGTGCGGCTGCGGGCCAGGGTGCGGGCCGCCGGCTGGAAGCTGGCCGGCTGGACGCTGTTCACGGCGGGCTTCACGGCGGGCCTCGCCCTGGTGATCCGGCAGGCCACCACGGGCACGGGCACCGTCGGAGACATCGTCCTGGCCGTCACGGTCGCGCTCACCCTGCGGCAGTCCGTGCAGGACACCCTGCGCGACGTGAACAACTCGACGGCGAGCGGCCGTGTGATCGAGCCCTACCTGTGGCTGCGGGACCACGTGGCCGCCACGCGGGCGCAGCGCGGCACCCGGCCCGTTCCGGCGGCACTGCGGCGCGGGATCACTTTCGACCGGGTCGGCTTCACCTACCCCGGTGCCGATCGCCCGACCCTCACCGACGTGAGCTGCCACCTGACGGCGGGCTCGGTGGTGGCGATCGTGGGTGAGTACGGCTCGGGCAAGACGACCCTGGTCAAGCTGCTGTGCAAGTTCTACTCGCCCGGCTCGGGCACGATCAGGGTCGACGACACGAACCTCGACGACCTGCCCGCCGACGAGTGGCGGAAGCGCACCAGCGCGGCCTTCCAGGACTTCGGGCGTTTCCAGACGACGTTCGCCACCACCGTCGGACTGGGCGACCTGCCGCACATCGACGACCGCGCACGCATCGGCGAGGCGGTGCGCGCCGCCGACGCGGACGTCCTCCTCGGCCGCCTGCCACACGGCCTCGACACCCAGCTGGGCCAGGACTTCGGCGGCGTCGAGCTGTCCGAAGGCCAGTGGCAGAAGACGGCCCTCGCCCGTTCCTCGATGCGCCCCGCGCCGCTGCTGTTCGTCCTCGACGAACCGACCGCGTCCCTGGACGCCCCCAGCGAGCACGCCATCTTCACCCGTTACATGGCCCGCGCCCGCGAACTGGCGGCCAGAACCGGTGCGGTGACCGTCGTGGTGTCGCACCGGTTCTCCACCGTGGCCGACGCGGACCAGATCCTCGTGCTGGACCACGGCGAGCTCGTCCAGGCCGGTCGCCACGACGAACTGCTGGCCCGCGGCGGACGTTACGCCGACCTGTACCGCACGCAGGCCGAGGCCTACACGAGCAGTTCTACGCGCTGATCACCGACATCGCCGGCACCCCGGCGGAGATGATCGACCCGAACGGCGACCTGGTGTGGCGCGCCCGCACCACCCTGTGGGGTCAGGCGCCGGACGGCCCCGCGCCGGGCGCGAGCTGCCCGCTGCGGTTCCCCGGCCAGTACCACGACGTCGAAACGGGCCTGCACCACAACTACTTCCGCCACTACGACCCGGAAGCCGGGCGGTACGCCTCGATCGACCCGCTCGGCCTGGCCGGCGGCCTCAACCCGAACTGGTACGTGCCCAACCCCTTCAGCTGGGCCGACCCGTTCGGCCTCGCCCTGTGCCGCGCCACCCCGCGCATGGAGGACGGCACGTCCAAGCAGGGCTGGAAGCAAGCGGACTCGACCTTCACCCTGGCCTTCGCCCTCAAGAAGGCCAAGGTCGAGACCAGGCACGACGGGCAGGTCGTCGACGTGTCCACAGCGGACGATTTCCGGGCTGCCGCCCTGGACGGCGCCCGCGACCTGCACGCGCTGGGTTCCGCCGAGGTGGAAGAGGACCGCAAGCCGCTCGACGACCTGGCCGCCGCGATCGCGAAGTACGAGAGCTGGCAACGCTCCTCGTGAGGAGAGCCTGTCACGCCCTGTGGGGTGCCTAAAGTCGGCCATGCGGCCTGATCAACGAGTACGAAACCCGCAGCAGCCCAACGCGCAGGTCGGAGCATCAATACCGACTTCTGGCACCTCGCACGGTGTGGCCGATCCGGACCCTGGCGTCAACGGCGTGCCGCACGCGCCGGACTTCGCCGCCGACGAAACGGGCGATCGGGGTCGGCGTCCGTGCCATGACCAGCCTGCTGCTGAACCGGCTTCACGTCCTTCGCGGATGATTCGAGCACTCTGCGGCCTTCGGCCGCGCGACTACAGTTCCGCGCCCCATGCGGCAGGGGCGGCGGAGTCGAGCTGGTCCTGATCGACCGGGCGTTGCTCGGCGTGCCAGACGGCGGTCAGCGGCACGTCGAACGGGAACTCGACATCGGTGCCGTCCGCGAACGAGATCACCGCGTGGGTGTTCGGCCCGGCCGTGTGGTTGTCCACCCACTGCACGTGCTCCACGACCGGCGTGAGCGCACCGGCTGGAGTAACCAGCCGATATCCCTCGTCCACGTGCTGTGACAACACGGGCACCAGAGGCGGCCGACGCTTCGCCGCCCGTTCGTCGCGGTAGTGGCTCGTCACCTGGACAAGCTATTCCGTGCGCGCCTCGGAGGCGATGTCAGAGGGGGTCGACCGCGGAGGCTGCCTGCTATCGGGTGAGGTTTCGACCTCGGTGCAAACGTCTGGCGTGGCGGACTCCGCCAGCCCGACGCTGAGCGGCGTTCGATCATCGACCGACAGGGAGATGAGATGTCCAGAATCGTGCTAGACGAGTAATTCCGAAGTCGGGGGCGGTGGCCGGAGACGGACGAAGGGTGTTCAAGATCCGTTTGTGACGACAGACCTGAACACCCTTCTAATGACACCGGAACGGCCCGGTGTGGATCTTGATGCCTGACACCCTTCCGCCCCGTGAGGCTCCGGTCAGACCGGCACTGGTCTGCTTCGGGTCGTTCTTCCTGTTCGACACCGTGCTGACGCCCCGCAGGCCCCTTGGCCCTGACGCCTCGCTACAGGCCGGCGCAGCACGGTGACGGCGGTGGTGGCCCGGCCCCGTCGGGTTCATGCCTGCGCACCTCGTGGACCGGAGGAGTCCTCGTGCGAGACCGGCGTGCGCGGCGTGTCCGGGCCTGTGGGGTGCCGAAAGTCGGCGCTGTGGCCCTGACCTGCGCGTTAAGCCGCTGCTGGCTCGTAGTCGTGGATCAGGCCGCCAAGAAGTGGTCGGCGACGTATGGAAGTGCGGTCCGGCTCTGCGATCGGTCGGTCTGGTCGTGGTGGCCAACGCGGCGAGCACAGCGCGATCGGTCCACTCCAGCCGAGGGCGGGGATTGGTCCGGCGCAGCACGGCAACCTCGTGTCGCAGCACCGGCAACTCCATGTCCTCGGCCGCCGATGACCGGCCGAGCAGAGCCAACCAGCCGACGAACCGAACGAAGATCAGGTACAGCAGTCGCAACGCCACGCTTCACGATCATGCCCCTACGGGCCCATGGTGCATGATTGCCGCAGCTCAGTGCCCCAGTGCAGAGTTCTGGCACCCCACACCGTGCCCGTTGCCCGCCACATCCTTGGGCCACGTCGGTCGGCATCGAAGCGTGAGCAACCGGATGAGTGCGATCTGCTCACCCTGGGGGAACCGACACGCGTCGGTGTTCGTCGCACAGCAGGTGCGAATCGTCGAGGGGGAGCAATGCGTTCGTTCAGTACGTGGGTGCGTCGCCTGGTCGTTGTGGGTGGTGTCGGCGCTCTAGCGGGGTCGTTGGCCGCCGCGGAGGCATCTGCGGCGAATCCGACGTATGGCCAAGCCGTCACCGTGGTGGGCACCGGCGAGAAGGGCTACTCAGGCGACGGCCAATCGGCCGTGAATGCCCGGATCGGCGGGGACGGCACGATCGACGTCGCCGCGGACGGCACCCTCTACCTCGCCGACAGGTTCTCCCGCCGGGTCCGGGCAGTCACTCCCGAGGGGGTGATCGACACCGTGCCCGGCACCCGGGCGGTGCGGCCACCGGACAATGCCGGGCCGGCGGCGAACGGCTCGGTAGACCGGCCGTGGGCGGCCGCCGCGGGCAAGGACGGCGTCCTCTACGTCTCGGGCAGCGAGGCCGTCCGACGGGTCGCGCCCGACGGTTCCTCGACCACGCTCACCGATGCCGTCCGCGAAGGCGAGGACATCGCGGTCGACGCGGGCGGCAACGTCTACGTCAGCACCCGCGGCCGGGTCCGCAAAATCGATCCCGCCGGGCAGGTCACGACCATCACCGGCGACGGGGCTCTCGACCCGGCGAACGCCGAGGGCAAACCGGCGACCGAGGTGGGGACCAAGTCGTCGACGCTTTCGATCGCGGTCGACCCGCGCGGAACCGTCTACGTCGTCACGCATCCGGATTCGCTCTCGCACACGAAGACTTCGACCCTGTTCACGATCGGCACCGACGGCGTGGTGCGCACCGTGGTGGGAGGGGGCGAGCCCGGCTTCACCGGTGACGGCGGTCCTGCGACCGAGGCGCGGGTGGGACGCGTGCTCGGCGGGGTAGCCGTGGACGGGGCGGGCACGGTCTACGTCCACGACAGCGCCAACGGCGTGGTCCGCGCCATCGGCACCGACGGCGTCATCAGGTCCGTGGCCCCAGTCGAGGGCGCCGCGTCCTACCGCAGCGATCTGGCTGTCGGTCCGGGCGGCGAGATCTACGTGCAAGGCGGCGCCCGCATCCAGAAGTTGGTACGCGACGCGCCCGCGTCGCGCCAGGACCGGGCGCCCGCCCACCCCGCCCGATTCCCCGACGCCGAACCGGGCGCGGTGCGCGTGGTGGCCGAAGCAAAAGACATCTCGTCCTCGCCGGTTCCCGCACCCGGGCAGTCGATGTCGCCGCCGAGGCTACGGATCGCAGAGGGGCCTGACGGAACGCGGTACTACTCCGACGCCGCCGGCAACCGCGTGCTGAGGCTCGCCTCCGACGGGACCAGCTCAGTCTTCGCGGGCACCGGCGAGGGCGGTTACGGCGGCGACGGCGCGGCGGCCACCGGGGCCTCCCTGAGCTTCCCGTCCGGGCTGGATGTCGGCCCGGACGGCAGCGTCTACATCGCCGACACCGGCAACAACCGGGTACGCAAGGTGGATCCCACGGGCGTCATCACCACGGTCGCGGGCAACGGTCAGCCTGGGCACCCGAACAACACCTCGGCCAGTGGCCCCGCAACCGCCGCGATCGTGTCGCCCGACGACATCGCCGTCGGCCCGGACGGCAGCCTCTACCTCGCCGAAGGCAGGAACTCACGGGTCAGTCGGGTGGCCCCCGACGGAACGATCACGGTGGTCGCGGGTGCTGGCGCGCGGTACCTGTGGAAGGCCGATGGGCACCCTGCCGCCGAGGCGGACTTCTACCAGCCGGTGGCGGTCGCGGTCAGCCGCGACGGAGCCCTCTACGTGCTCGACGCAAGCCCCTACGGGGTCCGGCCGTCCGTGCGGATGATCGACCCCCGGGGCACCGTCCGTGGGGTCGCGGGCGACAGCTTCCGGGACGCGGAGGAAGCCGGGTTCGGCGGCGACGGCGGCCCTGGGCCTGCGGCCGAGCTGAACAACCCGCACGACATCGCCGTCGGCCCGGACGGCACCCTCTACATCGCCGACACCTACAACGCCCGCATCCGGGCAGTGGACCCGGCGGGGGTGATCAGCTCCGTCGCGGGCACCGGTCAGGCCGCGGACTCCGGCGACGGCGGCCCCGCCACGACCACCGGAGTCGACGAGCCGCAGGCGGTGAGCGTCGGTGCGAGTGGCGCCTTGCACACCGTCAACCTGACCGGCGACCGGATCCGCCGCATCGAGCGGGGCATCACCACGACCGCAGGCATTGTTGCCGCACCGGCGCCGCAACCTGCCGCGACCGAGACCGGGAACGAGACCGGGAACGAGACCGGGAACGAGTGGAGCGTGCAGGACCTCGCTGTCGACCACGACGGCGCGCTGTTGCTGGCCCAGCAGGGCAGGGGACTGCGCGCGCTCGAGGTCGACGGCACATCGAAGTGGCACTATGCCACCGATCCCGCCCTCAGCCGGGTGACCTCCGTGGCCGTAGGCCCTGACGGCACGCGCTATTTCGCCAGGGACAGGATCGTCTACCGGGCCACCGGGGACGAACCACCGGTCCGCGTCGCGGGCGGCGGCCCCGCGGGCAACGACGGCGGCGACCGGGTCGACCCCGGCCAGCCCGCGACCATCGCTCACCTGCAGGTCATCAATGACCTGGCGCTCAGCCCCACCGGCACCCTGCACATCGCCACCGACGACGGCGCCTACCGTCTCGCCGGAGATGGCACGCTGGCCCTGACCTACCGCCACACGAGCGCCGGAGCGGTGAACGCCCTGGCCGTAGACGAGGCGGACAACGTCTACATCGCCGCGATGGAAGCAGGTCAGGTCTACCGGGTCACCCCCACCGGGGAGCGCACCACTATCGCGGGCACCGGTGACTCGTCCTCGCCGCAGGACAACGACACCGACGAAGCCCTTGAGACGACCTTGTCACCCACCGACGTCGCTGCCACCGGGGCCGGGACCGTGTTCATCAGCAGTTCCGCGGGCATCCACCGTGTCACACCCGAGGGCACCATCCTCCGGCTCGTGGACAACCCTTTCATCGACAACCGCCGCGGCACCATCGACTCATTGGCCCTGGACCACCACGGTGATCTCTACTACGCCGACCACACCAGCGACCAACTCAAGATCGTGATCCAACCGGGCAAGATCTCCACCCCGTTCTCCTGGTCCCCCGTCATCTGGGTCGGCTCCGCCGTCATCGCATTGGCCGCCGCGACCTGGCTCGCCCTCTCTTGGCGTCGCAGCCGGGCACCCGCACCACCGGATGCCCCGGGACAGCAGGCTCAGCACACAGGTCCGGCTGGCGAAGCCCCCGACACCGACCCGGCAGTGAACCCCTCCTGACACGACGTCAGGCGGTTCGCTGTTGCGGCCGCGTCGAAGCGCCGCGGGACGGCGTGGAATTGCCCGCCCCGGCCTGCCACGTCGGAGTGGCGGGTTGGGCCAGCGAGGATCTACAGCCGAAGCGGGACGGAGGTGACCTGTCTGCGGTGCCTGAGAGCGGCGCCGGAAGGGAAGGCCGCGGTGGCGGCGCAACCGCTTGGAGGCCAACTGCACAACCAGGCCGACCACTTTCCGGACGTCACGCAGCCCGTCGGTGTCCCAGGCATAAAAGTTCAGCAGGCGCTGCATGCCCTCCGGGCCCGTGTCACCGGCCGCCTCCGCCAGCGTCCAGCCGTTCTTGCGCTCCAACTCACCGAGCAGACCCCGGACATACCACCGCATCCGGCGCCGCGACTCCACCTGCGGGACCCGACCACGACCGTGCGGCACGGTCACGGTCACGGTCGGGCAGGAGCGGGTGTACGAGGTCGGGTTGCACCGGGGCTACTTCGCCGCCGATCCGGAGGATCCGGTGAGCTGGTCGGCGGAATGGGCGCCGCAGGGCAGCAGTTCGGCGACCGAGCACAATACCGAGGACCTGGCCGATCTCGTCACTGCGATCGTCGACGACGTCCGTGCCTTCGCCCGCCGCCACGGTCTGCTGGTGGTCAACCGGCTCGCGGTGAACCGGGGACATCGACCCCGCCGCGACCACAAGACGGTCTGGGGCGAGATCCGGCTTCCCTGAACGGCCCGTCGTCACACGAACCTGAGCGACTCGGGCGAAGGGCCGGTTGCCCACGGCGCACCATGTCCTGTCGGGACCGGAATCTGTGAGCATCCGGCCCTTCCAGGCTAGCGGCCCGCGCTGCACAGGGTGCATTCGAATCACCCGACTCCACCCGTCCGGGGATGGGTCGGCTCACTGCCGGCCGGGGTGTCCGGGCGCTGCCGTCCGGTACGCAGCCGGGCATCGGGTTCTTCGCGGGTGGGGCTGTCGCCGGGCGTCGGTGTCGTGGTCGGTGGGCGTGGTGCCGACCGGGGCTGGCCGACATCGGCCCGGCATCGGTGCTTGTCCGGCCCGGCCACGGCGCTGTGTCCTGGTTCGGCGGCACCGCCGCGGTAACCCGTCCGGGTCCGTTGTGGGCCACGGGCGTGCGCGCGCCCGCCGGGTTACGCAGACCGGCCGGGTGCCGCCGAACCAACGCCGGGCGGGTCCCGTGATGCGGGCATCCCGCTCGCCCTGTCCGGAACCCGCCCCTTTCGGTGAGGCGCCCCCACAGCATCCCAGGCGCACGGCGACCGCGGTCCCGTCCGCGTTCACCAAAACCGGTGAACCTGGCCGCGTCGGGTCCACTGTGGACCGGGGTGTGGTGGGACGGTCGGTCGTCACGGCCGGTGGTCGTGCCCGCGCAACGCTCTACCTCAACGTGAGTTCTTCGCCGTGGCGAGGTCGACATGCACACCTGCATACCGATCCGTGACGAGATCCGCAGAAGCCTGGACGAGCGCGGTGTCGCGGTGATCCTGGACCTGTCCGGAGTGCGGTTCTTCGGTTCCGGCGGCATCGCGACGGTGGTGGAAGCGCACCAGGGCGCCCGACGCCGGCAGGTCGCGTTCGCCGTCGTCGCCGTTCACCGCCCGGTGGTGCGGCCGTTGGAGGTCACGGGCGTCACGATGTTCCTCGCGCTGTTCCCGACGTTGTCCGAGGCGCTGGCCGCTGTCGGCCCCACCGCGGTCCACCCCGCTGCGGTCCGCACCGGTCGTCCCGGCGAAATGATCCGGCGATGTGACGCACCGTGTAGGTGTCGCCCCATCGGGGTAACCGTGGGATGCCGGCACCCGCGCGGAGCACGGCAGGGCCACCTGGTGGCCCGGCCAGGTTCGACGCGGTGACGTTGAAACAACCAGCGCTCGCGCCGGTCTGGCTGCGCGGTGCGGGACGGATGCCTCGTCGCCCGCCCCGTACCGCGCCCACCACACGTCAGGACCACGGACGGCCGGGAACCACGGACGATGTCGTGCCCGGGAAGGCGTGGCGTCACCGTCGTGGGGTGAGTGCCTTGCGGTGGGCCTGCTCGATCAGATCGAGCTGATGGGGGTGAGCGAGGCGGTGATCCCGTCCTCGTCCTCGGTGCCGACCGGGGCGGTCGTGCCGAACCAGCGGCGGGCCGGGTGCCCGAGGACGGTGAGCATGGCCCAGGCGACCGGGTTGGGCGGGTACAGCTCGGGCAGCGACGCGGCGGTGTCCTCGGAGGCGTCGACCACCTTGGCCCGGATCCCCTCCTCCAACGGCACCCCGTTGACCAGGCCCCGGTGCGGATCGAACGACCCGGCGGGCAAGAGTGTCGAGGACGTCCGGGCGGTGCGCGACGAGTTCGAACGCCGGGTCCGCGCCCTGCTCGCCGAACTGGACGTCCCGGTCGCCTGAAACCCGTCGTCCGGCAGACGTCGATGGAGATGCGACCATGCCGGGGAACGGACCGGCAGACGAAGGGGGAGGCCGCACAGCGCATGGTCGGACACTCCGGTCCTGAAGCCGTCGCCCTGTCGGGTGGAGGTTTCCGCTGAACGTCATCGTCATCGGCGGCGGCCAGGCAGGTCTCGCCGCCGGCTACTACCTGCGTCGCGCCGGCCTCGACTTCACCATCCTCGACGCGCAACCCGAACCCGGCGGCGCCTGGCGGCACGGCTGGGACTCGCTGCGCCTGTTCTCCCCGACCCGCCACAGCTCGCTGCCCGGTTGGCCCATGCCCCGCTTCCCCGGCGAGGGCTACCCGACCCCCGATCACGTCGTGGACTACCTGGCGACCTACGAGAAGCGCTACGAACTCCCGGTCGAACACGGCGTCCGGGTCCGCTCCGTCCTGCGCACCGCCGACGGCTTCGACGTGGACGGCCGCCACGCCGACGCGGTCATCAGCGCCACCGGCACCTGGTGGCGACCCTTCATCCCCGCCCTGGCCTGGCGCCTGCCCGGCCGCCAACTCCACACCGTCGACTACCGCAACCCCGCGCAGTTCACCGGCCAACGGGTGGTCGTGGTCGGTGGCGGCAACTCCGGCGCCCAGATCGCCGCCGACCTGGCCGGCCACGTCGACCTCACCTGGCTCACCCAACGCCCACCCCACTACCTGCCCGACGAGATCGACGGCAAGGCCCTGTTCGACATCGCCACCCACAACCCCGGCGGCGTCGCCGCCCTGGGCGACATCGTCGCCGTCCCACCCGTCCGGGAGGCCCGGGACCGCGGCCTGCTCACCGCCCACCCGATCGACCACGACACCCTGCGCTCCGCGGACACGGTCATCTGGTCCACCGGCTTCCGCCCGTCGCTGGCCCATCTGGCCGGCCTCGGCCTGCGCGCCCCGGACGGCCGCATCCCCACCACCGGCACCCAAGCCGTGGACGAACCGCTCTTGCACCTGCTCGGCTACGGCCACTGGACCGGCCCCGCCTCGGCCACGCTGATCGGTGTGGGCCCCACCGCGCGTGCCGCCGTGGCCCGGGTCGCGGATGGGTTGGGCGTGACCGTTCGGCGTTGACCACCGAGGTCTTCCCTCCACCCCTCGTGGCAGGCGATTGTGGGCCCGCAGGAGTCGGAGGAAAGCGGGAGTACGGCGATCGACGAGAACGTGGTCGAGGCCCGTTCGGGCAGGTCAGTGCCGGTGGTGCATCACCACGGTCTGCCGGCCGTCCACGACGGACGCCGCCGTGGTGTCGGCCGGTGCGTCCGGACCTCCCACGGCATGGGTGATCCGGCTGGCCACCAACGGCGATCCGGCCAACTCCAGGCCGCCGTAGAGAGCGTATAGCGTCGCTGTGATCGACACCGGCGTGGGCTTGGACTGCTAGAACCTCAACGTGCACACCGCCGGCGACGAGCACTGAGCGGGGGCCCGCGTTCCGGACTCGGCTGTCCGGGACGACGCCGACCGCCCGGTCACACCTCGGGTTGCCTGCCCGGTGCGCTGGTTCCGAGCCGAGGTGACGTGGCGCCGAGCGCTTGGCATGCCGATCGGGACCGATCGGCATGCCAAGTCCTCGCGCGGTGGTGACGCTATGTTGCGGTGGTGAGCCTTGGACGCGTGGTGTCGGTGAACGTGGGCGTCGCTCGCCCGATGTTGGCCAGGACCGGTCGCAGCGGGATCGACAAGCGGCCCGTGGTGGGCGCGGTTGAGGTCGGGGTTCCGGGGTACGGGGGTTCCGGGTTCGCGGGGGACTTCATCGGGGATCCCGACGACCACGGAGGGGGTGACCGGGCCGTCTACGCCTATGCACGTGAGGACCTCGACTGGTGGCGGGCCGAACTCGGTCGGAGCCTGGCCTCCGGGGTGTTCGGGGAGAACTTGACGACGATCGCGGTGGACGTGACCGGGGCGGAGATCGGGGAGCGCTGGCGGATCGGTGCCGAACTGGTCCTGGAGGTGAGCGCGCCTCGGACGCCGTGTCGGACGTTTGCCGCCTGGATGGACGAGAAGCGGTGGATTCACACCTTCACCCGGCGTGCGGCGCCGGGGGCGTACCTGCGGGTGCTGACACCGGGGAGCGTGCGAGCCGGCGACGCAGTCCAGGTGGTGCACCGACCCGGCCACGGGGTGACCGTCGGGCTGGTGTTCCGGGCGATCACCACGGAATCCGAACTCCTGTCGCGGATAGTCACTGTCGACGCGCTGGCCGAGGACATCCTGGCCACTGCCCGTCGCCGGGTGGGCGCCTGACACCGTTCGTACGATTGTTGCGGGTTGTTGTCGGCGAGAGGCGGAGCATGGGTGTGCGGCGAACGGACGGGGCGGCGAAGCCTGCTACCAGGATGGGCAGACCGCCGGTCGCGGACCGGGACGCCATCGTGCGGGCCGCGCTGGAGATCGGGTTTTCCCGGCTGACGGTGTCGGCTGTGGGGGAGCGGCTCGGGATCTCGCACTCGACGCTCTACCGGTACTTCAAAAGCCGTGACGAACTCGCCGCGGCGGTGGTCGACCACGCCGTCCAGGCCATCGAGTGGCCGTTGCCCGCCGATGGCTGGAGGTCGTTCCTGACTGAGACCGCTTGGGCGCACTGGCGGTTGCACGACGCGCACCCGGGCCTGGCTCGCGAGATCACGGCGTTGCGCCTGACGAGCCCCGCCCTGGTACGCCGGGACAACGAGACCGGCGTCCACCTGCTGGGGTTCGGCTTCTCGCCGGAAGCCGCGATGCTGGTGGTCGACATGCTGGCGGAGTTGGTCGTGCAGGAGTTCCTGGCGACGCCGCCCGACGGCGAAGGCGCGTCACTGGACGCCTCCCAGCGGCGCAGGCGCGAGCTGATCGATCCGTGGCTGGACCTGTACGACCCCCGGTTGCGCCCGGTGCTGCTCGGCGCTGTGAGTGGTTCCGCGACGGCCTGGTTCGAGCGCAAACTGGCTCTGTTCCTCGACGGTGTGGCCGCGCGGCAGGGATGAGAACCACTTTCTGACAGAGTGTTGTAAAGTCCTCCTCGTCGTGTCTACGTCGGGGAGGACGCATGTCGGTTGACACAGGGCTCGACCCACGGCGGTGGGGTGCGCTGGCGGTGATCGCCGCCGCGCAGTTGTTGATCGTGCTCGACTCCTCGGTGGTCAACATCGCGCTGCCTTCCGCGCAGGCGGAGCTGGGCATGGGTGATGCGGCGCGGCACTGGGTGGTGGCCGCGTACACGTTGACCTTCGGCGGCTTCCTGCTGGTCGGCGGACGGCTCGCGGACATGGTGGGCCGCAAGAAGGTCTTCCTGGTCGGCGTGGTCGGGTTCGCACTGATGTCCCTCGTCGGCGGACTGGCGACCGGCCCGGTCATGCTCCCGGTGGCGCGGGCCGCCCAGGGCGTGTTCGCGGCTCTCATGGCACCCGCCGGGCTCGCGCTCCTCGCCACCGCGTTCCAGGACCCCAAGGAGCGGGGCAAGGCCTTCGGCGTCTTCGGCGCCGCGGTGGGGTCGGGCATGGCCGTGGGCATGGTGCTCGGCGGCGTGCTCACCGAGATCGGTTCCTGGCGCTGGTGCCTGCTGATCAACGTGCCGCTCGCGGCGCTGGTCCTGGTTCCCGCACTGCGACTGCTCGACGACAGCCGCGGCAGCGGTGTCGCCGGGTACGACCTGCCCGGCGCGCTCACCGCAACCGCGGGTGTGGGTTCTCTGGTGTACGGCATCAGCCAGGCCGAGACCCAAGGCTGGACGCATCCGACAACCCTCGGGTTCATCGCGGCCGGCGTAGTGCTGCTGGCCGTCTTCCTGGTGGTCGAGCGGCGGTCGCGGCGTCCGATCATGCCGCTGCGGATCGTCGTCGACCGCGTCCGCGGTGCCGGGTACCTGATCGTGTTCCTCGCCGGCGCGGCGCTGCTGGCGTTCTACCTGCTGCTCGCCTACTACCTGCAACTCGTTCGCGGTTACTCGCCGCTGCTGACGGGCCTGGTCTTCGTTCCAAGCGGGTTGGGCATCTTCATCGGCTCGCTCAGTGCGGGACGGCTGTTGGCCAAGATCACCCCGCGCGTCATCCTGGTGAGCGGGCTGGCGCTGGGCGCGGTCGGGCTCGCGGCCTTCGGCACCCTCGACCCCGCCAGCGGGATGTGGTCGCTGATCGTGCCCGCGCAGCTCGTCGGGGGCTTGGGCATCGGCGCGGCGCTGACCACGGTCACCAAGGCGACGCTCGACGGCGTCCCGCCCGAGGACACCGGTGTGGCGAGCGCGCTGACCAACGCGATGCGGCAGGTCGGCGGGGCTGTCGGTGTGTCCGTGCTCAACGCCGTCGCACTGTTCGCAACCGTCGGGACCGGCCCGGAGGCGCTCACCGACGGTTACGTGGTGGCCTTCCTCGTCGGGGCGGTGTTGTTCGCCGTTGCCGCGGTGGTCGCACTGTTCGCGACCGCGCCACGGCGGGCGACCGTTCCCGCTTGATCTGACTGGTACCGGACGACAGGTTCGGCCGGACCAATTTATGACAGTTTGTCGCAAAGTCGGCGGTCGCAGCCGCCGTGAATCGATTGGGGATGTCATGGCACAGTCCGCCGCCGAGACGGCAAGCGGAAGCACGGACAGCGCTGATCCACGGCGTTGGTTAGCGCTGGCCGTGATCGCCGCCGCCCAGCTGCTCGTCGTGCTGGACGCTTCGGTGGTCAACATCGCGCTGCCGTCGGCTCAGCAGGCGCTCGGCATGTCCGACGTGGCCAAGCAGTGGGTGGTCACCGGGTACTCCCTGACCTTCGGCGGCCTGTTGCTGCTCGGCGGCAGGATGGCCGACCTCCACGGCCGCAAGCGGATGTTCGTCTGGGGCCTGGTGGGTTTCGCCGTCGCGTCCGCGGTCGGTGGTCTCGCGGAGAACGCCGCGATCCTGCTGACCGCGCGCGCTGTGCAGGGCGGGTTCGCCGCGTTCCTCGCGCCCGCCGGACTGGCGCTGCTGGCGACCACCTTCACCGATCCCGCCGAACGCGGAAAGGCGTTCGGCATCTTCGGCGCGGCGGTCGGCACCGGTGGCGTCATCGGCATGGTGCTCGGCGGCGTGCTCACGGAGTACGGCTCGTGGCGGTGGACTCTGCTGATCAACGTGCCCGTGGTGCTGCTGATCCTGATCGCCGCGTTCCGGGTGCTCCGCGACAGCCGGGCCGGTGGGCCCGTCCGCTACGACCTGCCCGGCACGTTGACCGGCACGCTCGGCGTCGGCACGTTGATCTACGGGATCTCCCAGGCCGTCGAGCGCGGTTGGCTGAGCGCATCCACGCTGACCTTCGTACTGGTGGGGATCGTGCTGCTGGTGGCGTTCGTGTGGATCGAGCACCGGTCCGCCGCGCCCATGATGCCGCTGCGGGTCGTACGCGACCGGGTGCGCGGCAGCGGTTACGCCGTGGTCTTCCTGATCGGTGGGGCGCTGTACGCGTTCTACCTCTTCCTGACCTACTACCTCCAGGTCGTGCAGGACTACACGCCGCTGCGCACCGGCCTGGCCTTCGTGCCCATCGGCGTCGGCATCTTCATCGGCTCGGTGGTCGCGGGGCGCCTGCTCGGCCGGATGAGCGCGCGCGGTGTGGTGATCGTCGGGCTCCTGGCGGGCGTGCTGGGTATCGGCTGGCTCGGCCTGATCGAGCCGACGACCGGCTTCTGGAGCACGCTGATGCCGGCGCAGGTCGTGGTGGGACTCGGCATCGGCGCGGCGATGACCACGGTCATGAAACTGACCCTCGACGGCGTCGACCACGGCGACGCCGGAGTGGCCGGTGCACTGACCAACGCCATGCGCGAGATCGGTGGCGCGGTCGGCATCTCCGCCCTCAACGTCGTGGCCATCTCGGTGACCGCGGCGGCCGGTCCGCTGTCCGACAGGACGCTGACCGACGGCTACGCCATCGCGTTCCTGGCCAGTGCCGTCGTGCTGGCCGTTGCCACACTGATCGCGGTGTTCGCGGTCAAACCAGACCGCGTCGCCCACCGATGACCGGGCACCAGGACGGCTTGCGCTCGATGCTGCGGCCGGTGCGCGGCCGGATCACCGGGGGCGTCGTGCTCCAGGCCGTCGCCACCGTGGCGTCGCTGGCCACCTTCGTCGCGATCCACCTCCTGGCGCTGGAACTGCTGCGCCCCGAGGTGGATCGGGGCGCGGTGTGGGCCGTGGTCGCGTTCGCGGCGGGCGCGCTGGTCGTGCGTCTGGTCGCCCAAGCGGTGGGTTACCAGTTGATGCACGACGCGGACATCGACTTCCAACTCGCCGTGCGCAGGCGGGTCGCGGCCAAGCTCGGCCGCGTCCCGCTCGGCTGGTTCGGTGCGAGGAACAGCGCCACGGTGAAGAAGGCGCTGGCGGACGACATCGAGGCCGTCCATTATCTGGTCGCCCACGCGTTGCCCGACCTGACCGCGGCCGTGGTGATGCCCGTGAGCGCACTGCTGTTGCTCGTGGTGTTCGACTGGCGGCTGACGCTGGCCACGCTGGTCCTGCTGCCACTGTTCGCAGTGCTGTTCGTAGCCACCGGTCGGCGCGGCAGCCGTCAGGGCGAGCGGATGGCGGGCGCGGTCGCGGGCATCACCAGGGCGGTAGTGGAGTTCGTCCAGGGCATCGCGGTGATCAAGGCGTTCGGCGGGCGCGACCGGGCGGACAACCGGTTCCACCGCGCGATCGACGACTACATGGTCGCGTTCAGCGCGGTGAAGGGACCGATCCTGAAGCTGAGCGCGACGGCATATGCGTTGGTCAGTCCGGCGGCGATGCTGCTGTCGGCCACCGCGGCGGGCACGGTGTTCGTCGCACTCGGTCTCGTCCGGCCGATCGACGTGCTGCCGTTCGTGTTGCTGGGCCTCGCGCTTACCGCACCGCTGGTGGTGATCACGTACGGCCCTCAGGCGTTCGCCGCCGCGCGTGCCGCCGCCGAACGAGTGGACGAGGTGCTGGCCACGGCGGAACTGCCGGAACCACCCGTGTCGGGTAGCCCGGCCGACAGCCGGGTGGAGTTCGAGCACGTCACCTTCGGCTACCAGGAAGGGGCGCCGAGCCTTCGTGACGTGGGTTTCGTGCTGGAACCCGGCACGGTCACCGCCCTGGTCGGCCCGTCCGGTGCGGGCAAGTCCACCACCGCCGCCCTGCTGTCCCGCTTCTTCGACCCGTGGGAAGGCTCGATCCGGGTGGGGGGAGTGGATCTGCGGGATCTCGACGCGGCCGCCCTGTACGCGTCGGTCTCGTTCGTCTTCCAGGACGCCGGCCTGGTGACGGCGAGCATCGCCGACAACATCCGTCTCGGCCGACCGGACGCCGGTGACGACGACGTGCGTGCGGCGGCCGTCGCGGCTCGGTGCCACGACCGGATCACCGCGCTGCCCCGCGGCTACGACTCCGTGGTCGGCGAGGACGCGCAACTGTCCGGTGGAGAAGCACAACGGGTGGCGATCGCCCGCGCGCTGCTCGCCGACGCCCCGGTCCTCGTGCTGGACGAGGCGACGGCGTTCGTCGATCCCGAGTCGGAAGCGGCCATCTACGACGCGCTGTCGGCGTTGGTCGCCGGGCGAACGGTGTTGTTCGTCGCGCACCGCCTGCACACGGTGACCGAGGCCGACCAGATCCTCGTGCTGGACGCCGGAACGCTGGTCGAGCGCGGCACCCACGCCGAGCTGCTCACCCACGACGGCGTCTACCGACGTCTGTGGCAGGCGGCCGAACAACAGGGCACGCCCACGGGAGGACGACGCTGATGCTGCGTGAACTCATCCGCGTGATCGGGTCGGGGGAGGCGCGGCGGATCCGGCTGCACTTGGCCGCCGTCCTCTGGCACGCGGTGTCGCAAGGTGTCGTCTTCGTGCTGCTCGTGCCGTTGCTGCGGGCGCTGCTGCGCGGGGAGACCGACGCGGCCCTGCGTTGGCTGGCGGCGCTCGCGGTGGCGGCCGTCGTGACCGGGGTCGCCTACTACGTGCAGGCGCTGCTCGGCTTCCGCACTGCGGTGGCCGCGACCGGAGCCCTGTACCGCAGGCTCGGCGACCACCTCGGCGACCTGCCGCTGGGCTGGTTCGCCGCGGTGAGGCTCGGTTCGCTCACCAGGCTGGCCACCGCGGGCGTCGGCGAGGTCACCGTCGTGTTCGCGCACCTGGTGGGTCCGCTGATCACCGCGGTCGCCACACCGCTGACCGTGTTGGTGGGCATGGCGGTGTTCGATTGGCGGCCGGCGTTGGCGATGGCGGCGACCGTGCCCGTGCTCTACGCCGCGTACCGCTGGTCGACCAGAGTGCTGGCGGAAACCGACGCCGACGTGGACGCCGCGATCGGCCGGTCCAACGACCGGATCCTGGAGTTCGCCCAACGCCAGTCGGTGCTGCGCGCCTTCGGCGGTGGGCGTGCGCACCAGGACAGACTGGACGAGGTGCTGGTCGGGCAGCACGAGGCCGGCCGGCGACAGCTCCGGCGAAACTCGTTGGCGCGCGGGCTTTTCGGCGGGGCTGTGCAGTTGTCGGTGACGTTCGTGCTGGCGGTGAGCGCATTGCTCGCCCTCGGTGACACCGCGGACGTGCCGCAGTTCATCGCGCTGGCCGTGCTGGTGGTCCGGTTCGCCGAACCCGTTTCCGCGCTCGGCGACCTCGGCGGCTCGTTGCGCACCGTCAAAGCCCGGCTGGCGCAGGTGCGGGAAATCCTCGACGTGCCGCCGCTGCCCGAACCGGGACGGCCACGCACACCCGCGGGCTCGCGGATCGAGCTGGTCGACGTCCGGTTCCGCTATCCCGGCTCGCCGACCGACCGCTTCCTCCTCGACGGGGTGAACGCGGTCATCCCCGCCAACGGCGTGACAGCGCTCGTGGGACCGTCGGGCTCGGGCAAGACGACGCTCACCCGGCTCATCGCCCGATTCTGGGACGTCGACTCGGGTTCGGTCCGGATCGGCGGCGTCGACGTGCGCGAGCTGAGCGCCGCCGACCGCACCGCGCTCGTCGCCCCGGTGTTCCAGCACGTCTACCTGTTCGAGGGCACCATCGCGGAGAACGTCCGGCTCGGTCGACCGGACGCGAGCGACGAGGACGTCGCCGAGGCCGCGCGTCTGGCCAGGGTCGACGAGATCGTCCACCGGCTCCCGGATGGTTGGGACACCCGTGTAGGTGAAGGCGGCGCCGCGCTGTCCGGGGGCGAACGCCAACGCGTCTCCCTGGCCCGCGCCATCCTCAAACGTGCTCCCGTCGTCATCCTCGACGAGGCCACCGCCGCGCTGGACTCGGTCAACGAGGCCGCGATCACCGACACCGTTCGTGCGCTCGCCGGCCGTTGCACGCTCCTGGTGATCGCCCACCAGTTGTCCACGGTGGTCGACGCCGACCGCATCCTGGTGCTCGACGGGGGATGTGTGCGGGAGTCGGGTACCCACCAGGAGCTGATGGCCGTGGACGGCCTCTACCGCCGGTTCTGGAGCGAACGCGACCGCGTGGGCGGTTGGCGCCTCAAGTCCGGCTGAGCGGTCACGGCACGCCGGCGCCCAGGTCGTCCGCGCCGACCCTGGACCGGAGGAAGTTCTCGACCAGCCCGAGGACTTCCTCCGGCTTCTCCACGTGCGGCAAGTGCCCGCAGTCCGACAGCTCTGCTCGCCTGGTCGGGCCCCGCACCGCGCGTTCCACGGCGTCGAGCTGGGCGGTGGTGCCGTATTGGTCGTGATCGCCCTGGACCATCAGGACGGGGGCGTCGACACCGGCCAACTCCGCGGTGATGTCCCACTCCCGGAAGGCGGCGGAGAGCCAGACACCGGTCCAGGAGGTGAACGCGGTGTCCGGGTCGTCGTGGACCTGGGCCAGGCGGCGACGCAGAGGGCCTGCGGCGTAGGCGGCGATCGACTCCCGGATACCGGCCAACGTCCTGGCCTCGACGAAGGCGTGCGGTGCCATCACCGTCACCTGGTCCACCGGGTGACGGGAGGCGTGCAGGAGGGCGATCGAGGCTCCGTCGCTGTGCCCGACCAGCGCGGGCCGGTGTAGCCCCAGGCGGTCGAGCAGTTCCGGTAGCGTCTCCAACGCCTCGTCGTGCAGGTAGCGAGGCGTCCGCGGAGTCGTGGCCGGGCCCGAGGCCCCGTAGCCGTGGCGGGAGTAGACCAGGGCCTCCCGTCCGGTGGCGTGAGCGACGCGATCGGGGAACCTGCCCCACGTCGCCGTGCAGCCGAGGCCCTCGTGCAGGAAGACCAGGGCCGGCAGGTCGGGGGAACCGGCGACGCGCCGGTACTCCACCGGGCCGCCGGACAGTTCGATCACCGGCACGGCGCCTCACCACTCGATCGTGGTCGAATCGAACATGTTGAACCCGAGCCGGGCCTTGCCGACGTAGTCCAGGCACTCGTCGGGCTTGGCGGGCATCACGGCGCAGAACGCGGCCTCCCGCATCAGCCGTTCCAGCGGGTTCGACTTGCGCAGCGCGGACGACCCGCAGATCCGCACGGCCGTCTGCGCCAGGCGCGGCACCAGTTCCCCGATGCAGTACTTCGCCGCGTGCACCGCGCTGTTGGCCTCCACACTGCCCTTGCGCTCGTCGACCAGCCGGGCCGCCGCGTGCACCAGGGCCCGAGCGGCGGCCACCTCGATCGCCACCCGCCCGACGTCGGCACGGACGACCGCGGAGTCGCGTTTGCGCTCGTCCGCCCGGACGGAGTCGGTGGTGTGCCGAAGGATCGACTCGGCCACGCCCAGGTAGGCGCCCATGTAGCCGGACACCATCCAGTGCGGCTCGCGCACCAGTTTGAACAGCGACATGCCCTCGATCCCGAGGAACAGCCGATCGGCGCCGATCCGGACCTCCGACATGGTCATCGCCGCGGTGGCGGTCCCGTTGAGCGCCGCGCCGTCCCACAGCCCGTCGAACGACACCCCCACGTCGTCCCGGGCGACCACGAAGTGCGACACCTCGTCCGCCGCGTCCGTACCCTCGCGCCGCGCGGTGGTGATGTAGTAGTCGGCGATCCCGGCCAGGGACACGAACGATTTGTGGCCGTTGAGGACGAAGCCGTCGTCCGTCCGCCGGTACGTGGCCTTGACACCGGTGAGTTTGGCGCCCGCGCCCACCTCCGACGTCGCCGAGGCGAACATCCGACCGCGGTGCACGACCTCGTCGAACACCCATCGGCGGAACGCGTCGGCCTTCGGCGGCAGGTCACGGGCCGCGCTCTCGCACAGTGCGCCGATGGCGACGTTGTGCATGTTGTACCCCAAGGCGGTGGCCGCGTCCCCTGTCGCCAACACCTCCAGCACGCGGGTGTAGTCCAGATAGGACAGTCCGCTGCCGCCTGCGGCCCGGGGCACGAGGAGGGTGAGCAGACCGGTGTCGCGCACCACCTCGTACCCGTGCCCGACGGGGATGCGCCCGTCGTCGACCTCCCCGGCCACGAGCCGCAGCCCGGCGGCGACCTCCGCCACTTGCAGCAGAGTGGTTTCCACGTCCGGCGCGTCGATGGTGCGCATGCAATCCCGTCCTGTTCGAAAGCGCGGTCAGTTCTGCACGGGCAGGCCGAGTTCACGGGCGACGGACACGCGCAGCAGGTCGTTGGGGCCCGCGTACACCGAGGCGGCCATCGGGTCGGCCAGGTCGACCGTCAGCCCCGTGTCCGCGATGAACGACCGCACGCCGCCCAGCATCGCCGCCTGTCGGCTGAACTCGAGGTAGTCCTGAGCCACGGAGATCTTGGTCAGCGCCGCGTCGGAGGCCAGGCTCCGCGCGGACTCCGACCGGTCGAACCGGTGGGCCATCGCGTAGACCAGCGTGCGGGAGCGGTGCACGGCCAGCGCCATGTCCGCGATCCGCCCGGCGACGAGGTGGCTCCCACCCATCGGCCGGTCGAACTGCCGCCGGGATCGCGCCCAGTCGACCGTGCGGTCCAGCACCCGTCGCATCGGTCCGAGCGCGTAGCCGAGCAGCAGGGCGCGCTCCCACGACGTGGTGGTGGTGAGGAGCGCCAACCCGGCGCCTTCCTGGCCCACCAGCCGTTCGGGCTCCAGCCGCACGTCGTCGAAGTCGAGCGCGCCCATGGGCACCCCGGTCAGCGCCACCTTGGGGAAGGGGTCGCTGCGTCGGACGCCGGACGTCGACAGGTCGACCAGGAAGGCCGACAGCGCGAACGGCGTCCGCTCGGTCGCGGTTCGGGCGAACACCAGCGCGTGGTCGGCCACCGGAGCCGCGGTGACGAACGCCTTGCGCCCGTTCAACCGCCATCCCCCGTCGCCCGAGGGCACGGCCCGCGTGGTCATCGACAGCGGGTCGCTGCCGCCTCCCTCCTCGGTGAGCGCGTGGCAGAGCAGGATGTCGCCTCGTTCGACCCCATCCGCCAATGCGGTCCAGGCCGGTGCACCGAAGCTTTGAAGGGGGAATTGAATGCCGAACCGCTGGGACGCCAGCGCATAGCACAGTCCGGCGGGCGTACCACCGACTCCGATTCCCTCGACCGCGGCGAGCGCGCGGGTGACCGGGCCGACGGAGGCGTCCGAGGCAGCCGTCCTCAGGATTCCGCCGCCCGCGATGGCCTTCCACTGCGTGCGGAAGTCGGCGGAACCCAAGCCGCCCAGTGCCGATTCGGAGAACTCGGACCACTCGGCGACCAGATCGTCCGTCACGGTCCCGATCACCGCGTCACCGCGCTCTTCTCGGCCCGAAGCGTCTCGACCAGCGCCCACAGGGTCTGGGGTGTGCGGAAGTTCGCCGCCACCACTTCGCTTTCGGGGAACGCGACACCGGCCGTCTCCTCGATGCGGGTGGCGATCCGCATGATCGTCAGCGAGTCGAGGAGCCCGGATACGAGCAGGGCCGTCTGCGGCTCGATGTCCACGTCGGCCGGCGCGGACGTGTCGGCGAGGATCGCCCGGATGAGGTCGCACAGATCGTCGACGCTGTTCATGTCCTCCGCCTAGGTTGCTGTCGAGGCCAGGGCCTCGCGGTCGATCTTCCCGCGGTTGGTCAGGGGCAGTTCCGCTGTGACGACGACGTGGTCCGGCGCCATGCGTCGCGGCAGCGCCTCGTGCACGGCGCGGACGACTGCCTCAGGCTCGGCGTCGTCGCACACCAGGTGGAGCCAGATCTCACCGCCGTCCACGATGTCGGGCCGCCACACGGCCGCACACGCCCGCACCGCGGGCAACTCTTGGACCACGCTCTCGATGTCGCCGAGTTCGATGCGGTGGCCGCGCCGCTTGACCTGGTGGTCGCGTCGGCCGCGCAGGTGGATCCGTCCCTCGGCGTCGCGCACACCGAGGTCGCCGGTCAGGTAGGCGGTGAGCCGCTCCTTGCCGCACGTGATGGTGGCGAGGCGCGGTCGCAGCACGCCGTCCTGGAGGTATCCGCGGAAAACGGCCGGGCCGCTGACTGCGATCTCGCCCTCCGGGCCGGCGACGCCGTTCTCGTCGACCAGTTCAACCCGCAGGCCGGGCAGTGCGTGGCCGATCGACAACGGCTCGGCGGCCGTCCAGTTCCAGGGTATGCGCTCGAAGGTGCAGACGTTGGTCTCGGTCGGTCCGTACAGGTTGTAGAAACGGCTGTGCGGGAACAACCGGACGTAGCGCTCCAGAGGTCCGACGGGGAAGGCCTCGCCGGCGAAGGCGAGGACGCGCAACCGCGGCAGTGGCGTCGTCTCGATGCCGCCGCGCAGTAGCGACTGATAGAGCGTCGGCACCGCGTAGAACAGGGAGATCCGTTCCTCGGCCAGCCACGTCACGACGTCGCGCGGGAAGTTCTTGAGCACATCGGGGAGCAGCACCGCGCAGGCGCCCGTCATCGCCGCGGCGAACAGGTCGAACGTGCTCAGGTCGAACGTCAGCGCGGCCTGCGAGCCGATCCGGTCGTCCGGACCGACGCCGAACTCCTCGACCGTCCACCGGACGAAGTGGAGCACGTTCTCATGAGACAGCAGGACACCTTTGGGCCAGCCGGTGCTGCCCGAGGTGAACAGCATGTAGCCCCCGTCGGGGGTGCGTGCCGGCGTGTGCCCGTGAGCCACGGCCAGTCGCAGCCCGTGACCGAGCGGAGCGGAGCGGTCGACGAACCCGGCGGGCACCGGTCCGGCGACGACGAGGAACCCGAGCCCCGCCGTGTGCGCCATGCGTTCCACGCGTTCGGCGGGATCCGTCGGGTCCAACGGGGCCGCGACCGCGCCGGCTCGAAGAGCGGCGTGGATCGCGCGAACCGCGTCGGCACCTTTCGGCGCCAGGACACCGACGTGGTCGCCGCGTCGGACGCCGTGTGCGATGAGCGCGGCGGCCACGTCGGCCACCTCGTGGTCCAGTTCCGAGTAGGTGAGTGCGGTGCTGCCGTCGCTGAGCGCGGGGCGGCCCGGGTGCAGGCCCGCGGTGTCGGTGAGCAGTCGGTCGAGGGTCATGCGGATGTACCCTTGTCCAGCAGCACTGCCAACGCCTTCTTGTCCATCTTGCCGACCGGGGTGAGCGGCATCGTCTCCACCGTGCGCACCTCGTCCGGCACCTTGTAGGCCGCGACACCCCGTTCGGTGAGGAACGCGGCCAGTTCGCGCCTGGTCGGCGTGCTCGCCCCGGTCGGCACGATGAACGCTACCGAGCGCTCCCCGAGATCCGGATCCGGTGTGGGCAGCAGGGCTATCGACTGGATGGCAGGGTGGGCCTGGAGGTGGTTCTCCACCTCCGTCGCCGGAATCTTCTCGCCGCCGCGGTTGATCTGGTCCTTGCTGCGACCGGCGACGATCAGGTGGCCGGAGGGCAGCCGGCGGACCCGGTCACCGGTGCGGTAGTACCCGTCATCGGTGAAGGTCTTCGCGTTGTGCTCGGGCGCGCGGTAGTAGCCGCGCAACGTGTACGGGCCGCGGGCGAGCAGTTCGCCCACCTCCCCGTCCGACACGTCCCGGTCCTCGTCGTCGGTCACCCGCACGTCGTCGGCGGGGGAGATCGGTCGGCCCTGGGTCGTGGCGATGATCTCCGGCGAGTCGTCCAGCCTGGTCAGGCAGAGCAGGCCCTCCGCCATCCCGAACACCTGCTGGAGCACGGTGCCGGTGAACTCGGTGATGATCTGCCGCGCCACGTCGTCGGCCAGCCGCGCGCTGCCCACCTGGAGGACGCGCAGACTCGACAGGTCGGCACGGGTGCCCCCCCGCTCGGCGAGCCACACGGGCGCCAATTGCGGGTTGATCGCGGTGATGGTGACCCGTTCCCGCTCGATCAGCTCGAAGCAGTAGGACGGGTCGGGGTTGGCCGCCAGCACGACCTTGCCGCCGACGGCCAGCGTGCCCAGGACGCCGGGGCAGTTCATCGTGTAGTTGAACGCCACGGGCAGGGTCGCCAGGTACACGGTGTCCGACGAGTGCCCGCACACCTCGCCCGCCGCGCGTCCGTTGTAGAGGTAGTCGGCGTGCGACCGGGGGATGAGCTTGGGCAGCCCGGTGGTGCCGCCGGAGAGCAGGAGTAGTGCCATGTCCTCGGCGGCGGGGGAGGCCTGTGGGGTGCCAGAAGTCGGCCGCATGGTCTGACCTGCGGTTAGGCTGCTGTGGGTTCGTACTCGTTGATCAGGCCGCCGAGGATTGGTCGGCGGCGTATCGACGTGTGGTTCGGCTCTGCGATCGGGTGGTCCGGTCGTGGTGGGGTGAGTTGTCGGGCTTGGTGTGGTCTGCGGTGGTTGTAGTGGTTCGCGTAGCGGTTCAGCACCGCCCGTAGGTGGTGTTCGTTGAGGATGAGCAGGCGGTCGGTGGCTTCGCGTCGGACGGTGCCGACGAATCGTTCGGCGTAGGTGTTGGCTCGTGGACACCGTGGTGGGATCTTCACGACTTGGATGCCGGTGTCGGCGAGGACGGCGTCGAACGAGGCGGTGAACTGACCGGCCCGGTCTCGGATGAGGAACCGGAAGTCGTCGGCCCGGTCGTCGAGGTCCATGAGCAGGTTGCGGGTCTGTTGGGTGGTCCATGCTGCGTCGGGGTTGGTGGTGGTGCCGAGGATGTGGACGTAGCGGGTGGCGACTTCCATTACGAAGAAGACGTAGATCCGCTTGAGGGTGATCGCGCAGTCGACGTGGAAGAAGTCGCAGGCCAACATGCTCGCGGCCTGGGCGTGTAGGAAACGCCGCCACGAGGTGTCGGTGTCGCGCTTGGGTGCGGGCGGTATGCGTAGGCGCTTGAGTACGCGGCGCACGGTCGAGGCGACTGTCCGGTGACCGGGCTTGAGCAGCTCGCCTTGGATTCGGCGGTAGCCCCAGCCGCTGTTCTCCCGGGCCATGCGCTCGATCAACGCCACGACGGTGTCGTTCACCGGCGGTCGCCCGGTGCGGTTCGGGTAGGTCCACTTCTTCGCGACCAGGCGCCGGTGCCATCTGAGGACGGTGGCCGGTGTTACCAACCGGTGCTCGCGCGGCAGTCGGGGGAGTCGGCGGGTCGATGCGGCGAGCACCGCGCGATCGGCCCACTCCAATCGTGGGCGGGGAGTGGTCCGGCGCAGTACGGCGATCTCGTGTCGCAGCACCAGCAGTTCGACGTCCTTGGCGGTGGAGGACCGGCCGAGAAGCGCCAGCCAATCACCGAGTCGAACGAAGATCAGGTACAGCAGTCGTAACGCCACGCCTCACGATCATGCTCCTGTAATCCACGGTGCACGATCACCGCAGCTCAGCGACCTGGTGCAGAGTTCTGGCACCCCACAGGGTATGGGAGACAGCCGTCCCGCTCCAGGAGCGGCCGTGTCTCGCGGACGACACCGGCGACGGCCGAGCGGCTCACGTCGCCGAGAGCGTCGGCGAGAACGTCCAATGTGCACAGTTTCCTGAGATACAGGACAGTGAGCAGGACGCGTTCACTGTTGCTGATCTTCTGGGGAAAGACACCACCACGGGCGCCGGGCCGGCGAGGGCCGCCACGGCGCTGATGAGTGAGACGTTCGGCGTGAGCGGCCTGTCGGGGCGCGAGCCGTTCGGTGAGGTCGTTCAGCTCGTCCCGGCTCATCCCGGTCAGGGCGGGATCGGACAACGCCTCGATGATCGCGGTTCGGGCCGGGCGGATTCCGTGATCGAGGAACGTGAGCAGGTCGCGAGCGGTGGCGAAGCGCACCGAGGCCACTCCTGGGTTGTGGCCGTGGTCTTCGAGGACGTCGCGCGTCTGCTTCACCAGGTCCCCGATGCAGGTGCCGGTGACCTCGAGCAGGTCTGCGAGCACGTTCATGGAGCAGACCTGCCGTTGGTAGACAAGGGTGAGCAGCAGGCGGTCGGCGTCGTCGAACAACGGCTTGCCACCGCGGAGTCTGCCGGTGGCCCGCCGGGCACGGCCGCCGCGTTGCTCGGTGTAGCGCTGTTGTGTCCGGGCGGCTTGGGCCAGTGCGAGGGCGTTGGACAGCCGGTCGAGTTCGGTGCCGGTCAGGCCGGTCAGCCGGGGGTCGGCCAGGCGGGTGAGCATGGCCTGGCGGCGACCGGCCGGCCCGTCCGACTCGCCCACCGCTGCCACGTCGGTCGTCGTGGCGGGCTGTGGGAGCAGGGTGTAGTTCCAGGTGCCGTGGGTGGCATGCCGCTGCAGCGGCAGGGCGGTGAAGCGTTCCTTGCCGATCGCGACGCCGGTGGGGTAGTCGCCGGTGTCCAGAGCCGCTTCGACCCGCAGCCCGGCGCGAGTGCGGGTCGCCGCGATGGTCTTGACCACGACCTCGTGGCTGGTCAACGGACGCCCCCGCCAGTTGAGGGTGATATGCGAGAACAGTCGGTGCTCAATCTTGTTCCACTTACTTGTTCCCGGACAATGCCGTTGTTTGATCACTGAAGCAGTGTCGGGTTGAGGGCGATGGCCTTCGGCCTTGCTTTGCCGGTCGGTCCGCGTTGCTGGACTTTGCCTCGGTAGGAGTACTTCGACTCGGGCCGTTTGAGGAGCCGAGCGGCCTCGCGGAGACGGCGGGCGCGGTTGTCGAGCTTGCGGCACACCTTCGACGCCGGCATCGCCATGAACTTCCTGACCTTCGCCGGCGTATCGGCACACTGCCGGACCACACTGCGGCGGACGTGCTTGAGGATCTTGATGAACGACAGGCGATCCGGGTCGATGCCGTGTCCATCAGCCAATTCCATGATGATCCTGGTCAGGCAGTGGTGCACGACCAGGTGAGCCCACACCTCCTGGCGAACCAGGTCCGGGCCAGCCGAGCGCAGGACCTGCCCGGGGCCGCGCTGAAATGTCTTGATCTGTCGGTAAGAGGACTCGACCTCCCACCTTTCGTGGTACAGGGTCGCCAGTTCCGCCGCCGGATGGACGTATGGGTCGAGTAGATCGGTGAGCAGCCTGATGATCCCCCCTTCGTCCACTTGGTACTCGATGACGCGGACCAGCACCCCGCCGGGGTGGGCGCCCTTCTGCCCGGCCAGGTTCATCCGCGCCAGATAGCTCCCGTCGGCCAGGATCTGGACCGGACGGCGGGCGACACAGGACCGGGCACGGAGCAACAAGTGCGCTCCCGCTGCCGTGTATGCCTTCCATAGCTCGACTCCGGGGAAGCCGCGATCCATGATCACGAGCATCCCCGCGGCCGAGCCGGCCATGGCGATGGCCAACTCCCGCTCGCCGCCGTTGAACCCACCCACCCTCGCATCGATCGACGCGTGGGTCCCAGTCTCGGTCAGGGTCACCACCCGCGCCTGCGGGAACCCCGCGTCGTTGCCGCGCGCGTCGCTGGGCCCGCCGAAGGCACGCCGGTTGGCCTCGGTGTCGGGCACGTCCAGCAGGAACCCGTCCACCGCGGCCAGGCGCATCCCCGGTAGAACGCCGCGGTCAGCCCGCTCGGGGCCGCCGGCCCGGCCACAGCGCGAAACACCGCCTCCAGCGGGCGCGGCCCCAGGCGCTGCCGCGCCCTGGTGAACGACGCCCGGTTGGGGATGTCGTCGCCCATGTCGGGCAACGCGCCGACCAGGTTCTCCGCGACGTCGTCATAGGAGTCCTGGTGGAACAGCGCCAAAGCGAGGGTGAAGTACACCATGAACCTCGCCGACAGCGCCCCCTGCCGGCGGTCCCGCCTGCCGCACGCGGCCAGCACCGTCCACCAGCTCCGCGGTCACCCAGCGGGTGAGCACGCCCAGCCTGACCTCGTCAGACAGTCCGATCCACGAATGCACGACCAGAACAACGATCACACTGCCGGCGCGTCGCCACGCTCCCTGCAACTACTACGCACCGCAAACAACGGCATTGTGTTCCCGGAGGGAAGTGACAGACCGTGATCGCCAGCCCGGTCTCCGCGGCCAGGGCGGCCAACTCGCTCTTCCACACCCGGTAGCGGTAGCCGTTGGAGCCACCCGCATCGGCGGTGATCAGCAACCTCGACGCATTCGGATGGTCCAGACTGCCGCGCGCTTTCCACCAGCGGCGGATCGACTCGACCGCGAACACCGAGGTGTCGTGATCGACCCCCACGTTGACCCAGCCGGTATTGCGGGTGATGTCGTAGATCCCGTACGGGATGGCCTGCTCCACGTCCGGGCCGCTGAAGAAGTGGTGGTCCTCCACCGCGACCGGCTCCCCCTGCGGCCGCCACTCCCGTCCGGCCACCGGTAAGCGCCCCAACTGTTCCCGCTTCTTCGTGTCCACGCTGATCACCGGCTCGCCACTGGCCTGGTGGTCCTTCACCTGCTCGTTGATATAGCGGAACTGCGCATCCCGATCCGGGTGCTGTGCGCCTTCCAACGTCTTGGCGTTGGCCTGCAAGCTGAACCCGGCCGACTTCAACAACCGGCCGACCGTCGGAGCCGACACCGGATGTCCCTGCCGGGTCAGCTCCTCGGCCAAGTGCCGCAACGACTTCGTCGTCCACCGCAACGGGGATTCCGGATCGCCCCGCTCATCCGGCTCGACCAGGGCCAGCAGCGCGTCCAGCACGACGGGATCGTTCTTCTCGGCCCGCTTACGGCCGCCGCCCACCGCACGGACCCGACCGTCCGGAAACGGATCGCCGCCCGCGTCCAGTTCCGCCATGCCTCGTCGGACGGTGGTCTCGCTCACTCGGGCGACCTGTGCCGCGACGCGCACGCCGCCGTGGCCGAGCAGCCGGGCCTCGGTGGCCACGGCCAGGCGTCGCTGCCGCTCGTTCAGGTGCGGCAACAGCGCCGCGAACCGGCGCCCGAGCTGCGACAGGACCTCCCGCGTGATCGCCATACCAGACCAACGAGCACCAAGACCGAAAGCAACACCTTGATCTTTACGGCTTCACAAGAGTGCGAATGTTCTTGCGGCGCTGCCGAAGTCAGCGCAGCCCGCAGCGACCAAAGCGATGCAGGAAATCTACAACGCCGAAGACGCCGACCACGCCCGGACAGCGGCCAAGAGCTTCGCCGATGCCTACGGGGTGAAGTTTCCCAAGGCTGCCGCGAAGATCACCGACGACCTGGACGTGTTGCTGGAGTTCTACAACTACCCGGCCGAGCACTGGGTGCACCTGCGGACCACGAACCCGATCGAGTCGACCTTCGCGACCGTGCGGTTGCGGCAGAAGGTCACCAAGGGGGCCCCGAATCCCGCGCGGCAGGCCTGGCTATGGCGTTCAAGCTGATCGAGTCCGCCCAGCACCGGTGGCGAGCGGTCAACGCACCCCACCTGGTCGCCCTCGTCCGCGCTGGCGCGACCTTCGAACGCGGCGTCCTGGTCGAGCGACCCGACGAGAAGTCAGGAGGCGATCAGCACGTCGCATGACCACGCCGATCCACACAAGTGCGGCGGATCATGTGCCTCACTCTGGCATGCCTCAGCCTCGGTTGAGTCTGCTTGTAGAGTTGCTGCAGTGGAGCGCTCCGAGATCTTCGACATTGCCCACCTGCGCCATCCGATCGCGGCGCCGGTGGCGCCCCAGCGGCTACGCGAACTGGTCGGCTGGCTGCGCCCAAGCGACGGCGCCCGCGCCGTCGACCTCGGGTGCGGAGAGGGCGAGTGGCTGCAGGAGTTGCTGCTTGCCCACCCCGGGATCACGGGCGTAGGGATAGACCACATGCTCCCAGCCTCTGCCGCCGGGCGTGCCGGCGAGCGGGGGCTGAGCGACCGTGTGCGCTGGATCGAAACGGATGCCGCCACCTGGGCCGACGGGGTCTTCGACGTGGTGCTGTGCGTCGGTGCGAGCCACGCCTTCGGCCGGCTAGAGGACATGCTGGTCGCTGTCCGGCGGCATCTGCGCCCCGGCGGCCAAGCGCTGATCGGCGACAGCATCTGGGAGGGCCCCCCGTCGGCCTCTGCGCTGGCGGCGCTTGAGGTTTCTGCCGACGCTTATCCCGACCTCGCCGGCCTCGTGCGAGCCACCCGTGAGCACGGGTTCGAGCCGTCGTACGGGCACGTAAGCACGTTGGCCGAGTGGGACGACTACCAGTTCAGTTGGACCGGGTCGCTCGTCGACTGGGCCGTACGGGAGGCCTCGACGACGGAGGATCGTGACCAGGCGCTTGCCGTTGCACGTGAGCATCGCGAGGCCTGGCTGAGCGGCGCGCGACGCGAGCTTGGGTTCGCCACCTTCGTCCTGCACGACGTCGCCGCCGCTGGCGCGCGCGACTGATCGGCGTTCACGTTGCTGCCAATGTTACGGCGGCCAGCTCGTCGAGTGATCCGACAAGAAGTCAGAAGGGCAAGTCGCACGACACGCCGATCCACAGGTCTTGACTATTCCTCTACCACCAGCCCCGGAAGGTCACTACCGCTGCCGGAACGGTCGAGGTCAAAGCTCCGCGTGTGAACGACAAGCGTGTCGACGAGGCCACGGGCGAGCGCGAGCGGTTCTCCTCGGCGATCCTGCCGCCCTGGTGCCGCAAATCCCCAAAGATCAGCGAGGTGCTGCCCCTGCTCTACCTGCATGGCCTGTCCTCGGGCGACTTCGTGCCCGCGCTGGAGCAGTTCCTGGGCAGCTCGGCCGGGCTCTCGCCTGCAACGGTCACGCGTCTGACAGCGCAGTGGCAGACCGATCACGCCGCCTTCATGGACCGCGACCTCGCGGAGGTCGACTACGTGTACGTGTGGGCCGACGGCATCCACCTCAACGTCCGCCTGGAGGAGGCCAAAGCCTGCGTCCTGGTGCTCATCGGGGTCCGCGCGGACGGATCGAAGGAGCTGGTCGCACTCAAGGACGGCTACCGTGAGTCCGCCGAGTCGTGGGCGGATCTGATGCGCGACTGTGCCCGCCGCGGCAAGCGCGCCCCCGTCCTCGCGGTCGGCGACGGCGCCCTGGGTTTCCGGAAGGCCCTCGCGGAGGTGTTCCCCGAAACCCGCGAGCAAAGGTGCTGGGTTCACAAAACCGCAAACGTCCTCGACGTAATGCCGAAGTCCGCGCAGCCGGGGGCGAAGAAGGCGATCCAGGACATCTACAACGCCGAGGACCGCGACCACGCCGAGGCGGCGGTCAAGACGTTCGCCCAGCTCTACGGCGCGAAGTCGGACGAAGATCAGGTACAGCAGTCGTAACGCCACGCCTCGCGATCATGCTCCTACGGCTCATGGTGCGCGATCACCGCAGCTCAGTGCCCAGGTGCAGAGTTCTGGCACCCCACAGGGTCTACGGAGCTATCCGCGTGCGTGACGGCCAGGCCGTCACCCTCACCGCATCATCGCGCAACAGCCTCTACTACCAACGGTTCCTGGAGATGCCGGAACAGGCCAACCCGGTCGGCGACATCCACGTCATCACCGACAACCTCTCCAGCCACAACAGCAAATCCACCCGCGAATGGCTGCTCGACCACCCCCGCATCAAACACGCGTTCATCCCCGTCGGCGCCTGCCGGCTCAACCTCCAGGAACCCTGGTGGCGACTGTTCCGCCGCGAAGCACTGGCCGGACAGAGCTTCGCCGACCCCAACGAGATCGACCACGCCACCCGGCAGGCCACAGCGGCCCTCAACGCCCGTGCCAGACCCTGGGTATGGGGCCGTCCGGCGCCCAAACCCAGGAAGCTGCGACGCCGGTTTATCTACCACCTTTGAGGAACGCAGCAGTAAGGACCACCGCGCCGTGGTGTCGACGCCTGCTCATGCGGCAGCCGCTCTCTTTGCATGGAGGAGAGTCACGACCGTGTGGTAGTGATTGCAGGTTGCTGGAGCCGAGTGGGCAGGGCAGGTGGCGCAGGGCAGGTCCCTCCGACGCCGCCGCCGATCTCCAGTGCTCTCCCCGACTCGGGGCGCGCGCCACCTCGTGGCGTGTCCGCGGCCGGCAGGCCGGTGGTAGCCGTTGAGCGTGGAGTGCCCTACCAGTTCAACGAGTTCTCCGGCCGCGCGAACGGTGGCGGGAGAAACGACGAGTCGCTTCTGGGAGGAAGTCGTGAAGGTGACCTTGGCGTTCGTCGCCGAACCCGAGCAGGTCGGTTTCCCGCTGTGGACCGCACCGCTGACCACACCGCTGTTGGCCTCCTGCCTGACCGCCGCCGGGCACGAGGTGGAACTGCTGGACACCCGGCTGTGCGAGGCGCCTCTGGCCGACGAGCTCGCCGCGACGAGCGGGGACGTCGTGGCGATCAGCTTCATGTCCCACTCGCGTGACGAGGCGTTCGAGGTAGCCGCGCTGTGCCGCGAGCAGGGCCGGATCACCATCGGCGGCGGGGCACACCCCACCGTGTTACCCGGGGAACTCGTGGACAGCGGGTTGTTCGACCACGTCGTGCGTGGTGAGGGCGAGCGCACCCTGCCCCGCCTCGTCACGGACATCGAGCGGGGGCGCCGCCCGGAGGAGCAGGTCCTCCAGGGTGAGCCGTTCGACCTGCTGGACTACCCGCAGCCGCGCGACGACGCCGCCTACCGGGACGTGTACCGCCCGCCCTCCTTCGTGTCGACGTCGCGGGCGGCGAGCCTGACCGGGCTGACCGCGGAGGCGGTGGCCGAGCTGGCGAGCCGCGACGACGGTCTGGTCGACGTGGACGCGCTGCGCGGCCTGTCCGCCGAGCGCTTCCCGGCCACCCGCGAGTTCCGGTCGATCTACCTGGAGCTGGGGCGCGGTTGCCCGTTCCACTGCCGGTACTGCACCATCCAGAACGACTGGTTCGCGCCCAAGGCCGGCCGCGCCAGGCCCTTGGCCGACGTGGTCGCGGAGGTGCGGTACTTCGTCGACCGCTACGACACGAACTACGTCATCCTGGTCGACTCCATCGCGCCCGCCTACCCGGACTTCGCGCGATTCGCCGAGTTCATGAAGACCGACCTGCCCGACGTGGAGTTCAGCTTCAACTGCACTTCGACGCACTTCACCCCGGCCGTGGCCGAGGCGCTGGCCGGCGCGAACTGCCTGGTGTGGTTCGGTTTCGAGACCGCCTCGCCCAGGTTGCTGCGCGCGCTGCGCAAGCCGGGGAACGCGCGCACGCAGCTCCGGGCCACCGAGCTGTGCGCCGAGCACGGCATCCGCTTCGGCGCCAACCTCCTGCTGGGCGTGCCCGGTGAGACCACCGAGGACTACGAGCTGACCATGGAGTTCCTGGCCGAGACCCGGCCGCACAGCCCGAACCCGAACATCCTCACCCCTCTTCCGGGCACCGACACGTACCGGCGCTGCCTCGACGAAGGGCTGCTGCGCGACCCCGGCCACTACCGGTCGTGGACCGCGGACCAGATCCGGACCAGGGGTCACGGCCCGCTGCTCGGCGTCGACTACGACCGGGTGCTGTCCTACCACCGCCGGATGCTCGAACTCGACCGCACCGGCGAGGTGGTGCACGTGGAGCGCGGCTGCCACCTCAAGCCGCACGAGTGAGGACCTCGCCGGTCAGCCCGACCAGCGGAAGATCAGCGTCGCCACCGTGAAGCTGCCCACCACCCACGCCAGCATCACCGCCACGCCGCCGGCGATGGCGGACGGGCCGGCACCCTCGATCACGACTGCCCGCAGCACGTCGTTGACCGTCGTCAGCGGCAGCAACTCCAGCAGCGGTTGGAGGACCTCCGGGTAGCGCGTGGACGGGAAGAACACGCCGGAGCCCAGGTACATCGGCATGGTGGCGGAGCTGAGCAGGCCGCTGACCGTCTGGAGGCTCCGGACGCGGGCCGCGACGAGCAGGCCGATGCCCGCGAACACGAGCGCGCCGAGCGCCGTCACCGCGACCAGCAGCACCAGTGACCCGCGGACGGGGAGGTCGAACACCAGGACGCCGAACACCAGCAGGATCGGCAGCTCCAGCAGCATCACCAGGGCGCGCACCACGACGAAGCTGAACAGGAACGCCGATTTGTGCATCGGCGTGGCGACCATCCGCTTGACCAGCTTGCGGATGCGCAGGTCGGCGACGGAGTAGCCCACGCCCCACAGCCCACTGGTCATCAGGCCCATGCCGATCAGGCCGGGGATCAGGAAGTGGACGTAGTCCTCGTCGCGACCGGAGCCGGAGCCGACGTCGCGGAACGCCAGACCCAGCACCAGGGCCAGCAGTACCGGCGAGGCAAACGTCCAGAACACGCTGCCCGGCTCGCGGTAGTAGGTGCGCAACCGCGCCAGGGCCAGCTGGCCGAACTGGAATGCGTGGAAGTTCATGGCGCCGCCGATGGTAGCGTCGCGAGATCATGTCGTCACTCGCGGTGCGGTGCCGGGAACTGGTCAAGCGCTACGGTGCCGTGACCGCGCTCGACGGTCTCGACCTCGACGTGCGCGAGGGCGAGTGCTTCGGCGTGCTCGGCCCCAACGGCGCGGGCAAGACCACCACCATGGAGATCATCGCCGGTCTGCTCGCCGCGGACGGCGGCGAGGTCGTGGTGCTCGACGGCCGGTGGGGTCGGGACAAGCGGCTGCGTGCCGAGGTGGGCATCGCGCTGCAGGAGACGCACCTGCCCGACCACCTGACCGTGCGGGAGCTGCTCCGGCTGTTCCGCTCCTTCTACCGGCAGGGGCCGACGGTCGACGCGCTGATCGACCTGCTGGGCCTGGCCGACCGGCAGGACGCCCTGTTCGTGCACCTGTCCGGCGGGCAGAAGCAGCGGGTTGCCGTGGGTTGCGCGCTGGTCGGCGACCCGCGGCTGCTGCTGCTGGACGAGCCGACGGCGGGGCTGGACCCGCAGGCGCGCCGCCGGATCTGGGAGGTGCTGGAGCAGCTGCGCGCGCGGGGCCGCACCGTGGTGCTGAGCACGCACTACATCGACGAGGCCGAGCGGCTGTGCGACCGGGTCGCGGTGATCGACCACGGCCGGGTGATCGCCCAGGGCACGCCCGCGGCGCTGATCGCCGAGCTGGGCGGCACCGGGGTGGTGGAGTTCGCGGTCGACGGCGAGCACGATTTCACCGCCTTGCCCGGCGTGCAATCGGTGCAGCGGCTCGACGACGGCTACGCGCTCACCGTGACCGAGGTCCACACGACGGTCGAGGCCCTGTTCGCGCGGGCCGCGTCGGCGGGTTTCCGCATCGGCGGCCTCACCACGCGGCAGGCCACGTTGGAGGACGTGTTCGTCACCCTCACCGGACGCCAGCTGCGCGACTGAACTTCCTTTCCCCGCAAGGGGGAATATCCCGCCCCGGGTCGCATGAGACTACGTCGGACGGCCCATTCCGGGGCCGGTCCAGGTCGGTAAGGTCCGAACCGGGAGGTGGCCAGGTGCCGGTGATCTTACGCGTTCGGGTCGCGGCCGTGCTCGTGGTGGGGGTCCTGATCGGCTCCTGCGGTACGCCCGCCCCCGAGACCCCGCGACCCGACGACACGGCGGGGTTCCCGGTCACCGTCGGCCCGCTGACGCTGGACGAGCGGCCCGCGCGGATCGTGGTGCTCGCCCCGACCGCCACCGAGATGCTCTTCGCCATCGGCGCGGGCGGGCAGGTGGTCGCGGTGGACGACCAGTCGACCCATCCCCCCGAGGCGCCCCGGTCCGACCTGTCTGGGTTCCAGCCCAACGCCGAGGCCATCGCCGCCCACGAGCCGGACCTGGTCGTGATCTCCAGCGACATCAACCAGATCGCGAACCAGCTCGACACCCTGGGCATCCCGGTGTACCAGGCGGGCCCGGCGCGGACCCTGGACGACTCATACACGCAGCTCGACGACCTGGGCCGGCTGACCGGGCACGCCGCCGAGGCGGGCAACGTCGTGACCCGGATGCGCGACGACATCGCCGGGATCGTGGCGGACGTGCCGGAGCGGAGGGAGGAACCGACCTACTACTACGAACTGGACCAGGCGCTCTACACGGTGACCGGCACGACGTTCATCGGGGCGCTGTTCGACCGCCTCGGCCTGGTCAACGTGGCCGACCGGGCCGGCCTCCAGGGCACGAACGCGGGGTATCCGCAACTGTCCGCCGAGTTCCTGATCGACGCCGACCCGGACCTGATCTTCCTCGCGGACACCAAGTGCTGCGGGCAGAGCGCGGACACCGTCAAGGCGCGGCCGGGCTGGAGCGGCATCACGGCGGTGCGCACCGACCGCATCGTGGCCCTGGACGACGACATCGCGTCGCGCTGGGGCCCGCGCGTGGTGGAGCTGGTCCGGACCATCGCGGACGCGGCGGGCGAGGTCGGGTGAAGGACCGTCCGCCGTGGTGAGGCCCGCCGGGGCCGGCACACCGGCGCGGCGGGCGTCCGACCCGGTGCTGCGACCCGCCCGGCTGCGGCCGGTGTGGCTGGGGATCGGCCTGCTGTCGGTGCTCGTCGCGACGGTCGTGGGCGTGAGCAGCGGACCGGTGGCGCTCCCCCTGCCCGCTGTCGCGGCCGAGCTGTTCGACCTGCTCCCCGGAATCGACCTGGACAGCGGGCTGTCGGAACGGGAACGGGCGCTGCTGGTGCAGCTGCGCCTGCCCAGGGTCGTGCTGGGCCTGCTGGTCGGCGGGCTGCTCGCCCTGGCTGGCGGCTGCTACCAGGGCGTGTTCCGCAACCCGCTGGCAGACCCGCACCTGCTGGGCGTGGCGGCGGGAGCGGGCCTCGGCGTCACGGCGGTGATCACGCTGCGCCGCGGTGCGGGCGCCGACGCCACCGCCGCGCTGCCCCTGGCCGCCCCGCTCGCCGCGTTCGTCGGCGCGATCACCGCCGTCTCGCTGACCTACCTCCTCGCGGCGCGCGGTGGCGGCGACCGCTCGCCGTCCACCCTGATCCTGGCGGGCGTGGCGGTGTCGGCCTTCCTGGCCGCCGGTCAGACGTTCCTGATGCAGCGCGACGCCGACGCGATCCGGGAGATCTACTCGTGGCTGCTGGGCAGGCTCGGCACGGCGGGCTGGCGCGACGTCCTGCTGGTGCTGCCCTACGCGGTGGTGACGGTGGTGGTCGTGCTGCTGCACCGGCGGCAGCTCGACGTGCTGTCGGTGGGCGACTCGGAGGCCGCCGGGCTGGGGCTGGACCCGCAGCGCACGCGGTACGCGCTGGCCGCCGCGGCGTCGCTGGGCACGGCGGCGGCGGTGTCGGTCTCCGGGCTCATCGGGTTCCTGGGGATCATCGTGCCGCACACCGTGCGCCTGCTCGCGGGCGCCGGGTACCGCACGATCCTGCCGCTGTCGATGCTGTTCGGCGGCGCGTTCCTGGTGCTCGCCGACCTGCTGGCGCGCACCGCCGCGGCACCGGCGGAGATCCCGATCGGTGTGGTCACCGCGTTCCTCGGCGCGCCGTTCTTCGTCCTGGTGCTGCGCACCACCAGCCAGGGGACACGGCTGTGACCGCGCCGGTGGTCGACGCCCGCGGCCTCCGGGTGGAGCTGGGCGGCAACGCCGTGCTACACGGGGTGGACCTGACCGTCGGCGCCGGCGAGTGGGTGGCGGTCATCGGCCCCAACGGTGCGGGCAAGTCGACCCTGCTCAACGCGGTCACCGGGCTGGTACCGGCGACCGGTTCCGCGGCGCTGTTCGGCCGCGACGTGCGGCGGATGCGGCACCGCGAGCGGGCCCGAGTGGTGGCCCTGGTCGTCCAGTCGCCGGTCGTGCCGCCCGGCGTCACGGTCCTCGACTACGTCCTGCTCGGCCGCACCCCCTACATCCCCAGGTTCGGCCGCGAGTCGGCCGCCGACCTCGACGTGGTGCGCGACGTCCTGGTCCGGCTGGAACTGCTGGACTTCGCCGACCGCGCACTGCCGACGCTGTCCGGCGGCGAGCTGCAACGCGTGTTCCTGGCCCGCGCCCTCGCTCAGGAGGCGCGGCTGCTCCTGCTCGACGAACCGACCAGCGCCCTGGACATCGGCCACCAGCAGGAGGTCCTCGACCTCGTGGACACCCTGCGCCGCGACCACGAGCTGACCGTGCTGACGACCATGCACGACCTGTCGATCGCCGGCGTGTACGCCGACCGGGTCGTGCTGCTGGTCGACGGTCGTGTGGTGGCGGCCGGTACGCCGCGCGAGGTGATCACCGAATCGATGATCGCCACCCACTACCAGGCGCGGGTCCGGGTGATCGACGCCGAGGACGGACCGCTGGTGGTGCCGATCCGCTCCCGCGACTGACCGAAGGCACAGGAGGCCGCTGTGGAACACCACGACTACACCGACTCCACGCCCCTGCTCGACGACGCACCGCGCCTGGCCGACCGGCTAGCCGAGGACGGTTACCTCCTCCTGCGCGGCGTGCTGCCGGCAGCAGAGGTGGAGCGCGTGCGCGACCTCGTACTCGCCACCGCCGCGGCGGCCGGGTGGCTGCACGCCGCGGAAGCGGCCGAGGACGGCCTGCCGGCGGTCGACGTCGAGGCGATGGCACGCTGCGGCGAACCGGACCGCGAGGCCACCCGGCGCGCGATGTGGAACCGCCGCGAGTTCCACGCCCTCATGCACTCACCCGCCCTGCTGGGCGTGGTGGAGGGCCTGCTGGGCGAACCGGTCTTCCCGCACCCGCGCAAGGTGCTGCGCCTCGTGCCACCGGAGGCCGCCGGGGGCTCGTTCGTGAGCGGCTGGCACCAGGACCACCCCGGTGTGCAGGGCTCGGCGCGCACGCTCACCGCGTGGACCCCGTTGGCCCCGGTCTCGGCCCGGTCGGGCGGGCTGGCGGTCGTGCCGGGGTCCCACCGCGACGGCGTCCTGCCACTGCGGTTGTCCGCCGGCACGATCGTCGGCTGGGAGATCGACACCGCCGTCGACGCGGTCCGCAGCGGCCCGATGTGGCCGGGTGACGTGCTGGTGTTCACCGCGCACACCGTGCACGGCGGTGGCCGGAACACCGGTCGGGGACCCCGGCTGTCCGCCGACTGCCGATACCAGCCGCTGCGCGAACCGGTGTGCCGCGACTCGCTGGAGCTGGACGTCGGCCACTCGTGGGACGAGGTCTACCGGACCTGGCCGGGCGGCGGGGTGGACGACCCGCTGGCCCGCTACTGGCACGAGCTGCCGCTCGACGTCGTCGACTACGACCGGCGCGCCGACTCGGTCCGGGAACGCGAGGCGATCGCCGCGGGCCGCAACCACGACCCCCGCGCCGCCCGGGCGCTGCGGATCACCGCCGCGCACAGCGCCGACCCGGCGGTCGCGGCCGAGGCCGCCGCGCTGCTGTCCGCGCTCGACCGGGACGCGGGCGGGGCCGCGTGAATCCGGAACACCGCCAGGTTAACGGCCGGTCGGTGCTGCTGTGGCGCACCGACCGGCCGTGGCTGGCGATCTCGTCCGCGGTGCACGGCGGCGGCATCGGCGAGCGTGAGTGGGTGCTCAACGCCACCGTGCCGCAGGACTACGACCGCGACGACCCGGCCGCCGACGTGCTCGACCTCGCCGCCGCGTGCGGTCTGGTCGGGAACGGCACCGGCGTGCTGACCGCCCTGGACGTTCGCCAGGAGGTGACCAGAACCGACCGCGGGGTGGCGGTCACCGCGACCACCGGCATCGGCGCCCACCCGACCTGGGCGGCGGGCGACGGGACATTGGCGTGGCGGCCGGGCACGATCAACGTGGTGGGGTGGTTCCCCGAGCGGTTGACGCCGGCGGCGCTGGTCAACGCCGTGGCCACGGCCGCGGAGGCCAAGGCCCAAGCGCTGGTGGAGGCTGGCGTGCCGGGCACCGGGACGCCCACTGACGCCACGGTGCTGCTGTGCCCGACGACGGGGCCGGCGGAGGAGTACGGTGGCCCGCGTTCCGTTCTGGGCGCACGGCTGGCGCGCGCGGTGCACGCGGCGGTGCGGGCGGGTCTGCGCACCTCGCCGATGACCTGGTCCACTCCGCCGACCGATCCCGGGCGGTCGGTACCGCGGACCACCTGACCGGACACCCTTGCTCGCTCTCGAAGCCGTCGCCGATCGACTGATCACCTCCGCAGCAGTGCCGGCCGAACGCCGCCTGATGAAACTTCGAATGCCGACTTGTTGCGATTCATTCGGGGACGCCAACCGATCACTCGACTGTGCAACCTTGGCTGGTCCCGCATACTTGCCAATCGATAGCATCGAGTTCACGATGAGGTTGTCCCCTTGAACCGGACACCCTGATCCCAGACAGCGGTCTGGGGAAGGATGTTCCCCGTGTCAGGCAAGTCGAAGTACCCCGAGCAGTTCCGCAGGGACGCCGTGGAGCTGGCCCGTTCGTCGGACCGGCCGTTGCGGCAGGTCGCCCGCGAGCTGGGCGTCAACCACGAGACCCTGCGCAACTGGGTCCGCACCGCCGAACAGGCGCAGGCCGGACCGGTCGACACGGCGGCGGTGGTGGACCAGGAGGAGCTGCGGGCGCTGCGCAAGCGCGTGGCGGAACTGGAGTTGGAGAAGGACATCCTGCGCAAAGCCGCCGCGTATTTTGCCAAGGAGATGGGTCGTTGACGCTGTGCCTGCCGATAACCTCATCCATGCAGGTGAGAAGCGTGAGCGGGACAAGGGCTCGGGATAGCCCGTGGGGGTGCTCGTGTTCTACGGCTTCGTCGACTGACGCGGCATGATGACCGGCCATGCTGCTCCGACTGGCCTACCTGAGCGTGACCAAGGCGTTCGCGTTGCTGCGTCTGCTGCCCATGAGCGATCGGGACAAGGACGTGGAGATCCTGGCGCTACGCCACCAGGTCACGATCCTGGAACGCCAACTGGGTAACGCCCGTCCGCGGTTCTCTCCCGGCGATCGGGCGTTCCTCACGGCGCTGCTGCACCGACTTCCGGTCGAGGCTCTTCGTCGGCTCCGATTGCTGGTGCGCCCGGAGACGGTGCTGCGGTGGCACCGGGACCTCATCGCACGACACCACGCGGCCCAATCCCGCCCCCAGCGGCCCGGCCGCCCACGGACCATCCGCTCGATCCGGCTCCTCGTGCTGCGCCTGGCGCGGGAGAATCCTGCCTGGGGTTACCGCCGCATCCACGGCGAACTTCTCGTGCTCGGTATCAGGGTCGCCGCGTCCACGGTGTGGCAGATCCTCAAGGACGCCGGGATCGATCCGACGGCCGAGCGGACCACGATGACCTGGTCGGCCTTTCTCCGCTCGCAGGCCGACGCGCTGCTGGCCTGCGACTTCTTCGAGACCTGCACGTCGAGCGGCGTCCGCCTGCACGTGCTCGCGGTGATCGAGCACGCCGGCCGCCGGATCAGGGTCCTCGGCGCCACCGCGAATCCGACCGCCTCCTGGGTCACCCAGGCCGCCAGGAACCTCGTCATGGACCTCGATGACGCGGGCAGCCCCGCACGGTTCCTGATCCGCGACCGGGACGGGAAGTTCCCGGCGCTGTTCGATGCCGTCCTCGCCGACGGGGGCATCCAGGTCGTCCTCAGCGGCGTCCGAATCCCGCGGATGAACGCGATCATGGAACGCTGGATCCGGACCTGCCGTCGCGAACTCCTCGACCGAACGCTGATCTGGAACCAACCGCACCTGCTCCACGCCCTGCGCGAGTACGAGCAGTTCTACAACACCCACCGGCCCCACCAAGGCATCGCCAACGCACGACCACTACACGCGCTGCCACCACCGACCACCGACCAAGCAGCGCTCAGCCGGCTCGACATCCGCCAACGGCAACGACTGGGCGGCATCCTCAACGAGTACCACCACGCCGCCTGACCTGCACGGACGACGTTTTCGGCAGGCGCAGGGTCTGGAGTTCGGCAAGGTCGCACAGGTGTTCGCGATCGTCCTGGTGCCGGTGGTGCTGGGCATGCTGGTGCGGCGCTGGTCCGCGGCGTTCGCCGACCGCGCGGACCGGTCGGCGCGGATCTTCTCGGCGGTCGTGCTGGTGGCCGTGATCGCGGGCGCGATCATCGCCGAACTGGACAACATCGGCGGCTACCTGACCGACATCGGGCTGGTGGCCGTGTTGTTCTGCGCGTGCAGCCTCACTGCGGGCTACCTGCTGCCACGGCTGGCGAAGGTCGGCAGGCGGCAGGCGGCAGGCGGTGGCGTCGGCGTTCGAGGTGGGCGTGCACAACAGCACGTTGGCGATCACGGTCGCGCTGACCGTGCTGGGCAGTGAGCGGTTGGCGGTGCCGGCCGCCGTGTACGGCGTGGTGATGTTCCCCTTGCCGCCGCGGCCGGCTACCTGCTGACCAGGACCTCAGCCGAGCACGACACCGTGCCCGGCTGAGGTCGCGTACCGACTCACGGGACTGGCCCGGCTCGTGAGGCCGGGCCAGTCTCCGAACCTACAGCGGTCGTCTAGCCGCAGGCCCACACGTACCAAATCGGCTTCCAGTCGCCTTCCGCATCCCTGGCTTTAGGACCCGCAGGCGGTGTCCTGTAGACCATGAGGTAATCCCTGTCGAACATCTCCGCGCGGATGCCCTCCGACTGGTTGTTCCACCAGGAACCGCTGCGGTTCCAGCCGTCGGGAATCTCGTGGTACACGCCGCACTTCGACCTCTGCCAGAAATCGCCCTTGTAGTGCGCGTCCTTCCAGCCGCAGAAGAAGCGGTAGCTGCATTGGCCGAGGCCTGCGGGCTGCACGCCGGATGCACCCAGATCGCGGGCGTACTCCTCTCCCGGCAGGGCCACGATCAAGCGTCCGTCCGGAAAGTCGATGCGGTTGGCGGAGCCCTGCGTCCCGCCCTGTTGCGCGAGGTAGCCGTCGACCTTCTCCTGGAGCGCTGCCGCCTGCGCGCTGTTCAGCCCAGCGCGCTCTGTCTGTGCGGCAAACCGCGCACCGGCACCGTCCGGAGAGGCGGCGGACGCCTCGGTCGAGGCCACGAGCGTCGAGGCCACGAGCGCGACCATGACGAAGGCGAGGAGGGCAACCAGGTGCCTCCCCAACGTGGACCTACGGATGCCACGCGGGCCTATGGACATCGAGTGGTCTGGATCTGACACGAGTGTTCCTTGGCGCACTGCAACTTCCCCCTGTTCCGTAAGAGAGCCACGGCGATCCTGCCGATCACCGGACAACCCGATGACGCCCCTCGCTTCGGGCCTTGGTGAGTCAGCCGCCGTGGATGCCATGGTGGTGAGCCGACCGGGTACGAACCTTGCGAAGATCCTGAAACCGGCAGCTCATCCTGCTATCGATGGACCCGGAGGGACGTGTCGCCACCGATGGGGGGAACCGGTCGTGGACGAACTGCGGGTCCTGGGCACGGTCCAGGCATGGGCCGGTGGGCGTCGGGTCGAGGTGGGGCATGCCCGGCAGCAGTGCGTCCTGGTGGCGCTTGCGGTCGACGCGAACCGGGTGGTCGACGCCGATCAACTGCTGGACCGGGCTTGGGGCGAGCGCATCCCGTTGCGGGGGCGCGAGACCCTGTACACCTACCTGTCCAGGCTGCGCCGCGCGTTGTCCGAGGTGCGGGACGTGACGATCGTGCGCCGGTCGGGCGGCTGGGAGCTCCGGGTCGACCCGGACGCGGTGGACCTGCACCGGTTCCACCGTCTGCTCGCGCACGCCCGCGGCACGCCGGACCCCGTGGCGGGGTCGGTGGCGGTGGAGCAGGCGTTGGCGTTGTGGCGGGGGGAGCCGTTCACCGGGCTGGACACCCCGTGGATCAGCTCCGTCCGGGAGTCGCTGGGGCAACAACGCCGGGCCGCCGAACTGGACCACACCGACCTGGCGCTCCAAGCGGGCAGGCACACCGAACTGCTTCCCGCCCTCGCCGCCCGCGCCGGAGAACACCCCCTCGACGAACGGGCCGCCGCCCAGTACCTCCTGGCGCTGTACCGCTGCGGCCGCCAGGCCGACGCCCTGACCCACTACCAGACCGTGCGGGAGCGACTGGCCCAGGAACTGGGCGCGGATCCCGGCCCGGACCTCCAGGCGCTTCACCACCGCATCCTCACCGCCGACGCCACGCTCACCGTGACCGAGCCGGCGCCGGCCGTCCAGCACCCGGTGCCCCGGCAACTGCCGTCGGCGCCGCCGCACTTCACCGGCCGCGTCGCCGAACTGGCCGCGTTGACCACCACCCTGGACGCCGCCGCCGACCACGCCGCCACCGTGGTTGTCTCGGCCATCGCCGGCGCGGGCGGCATCGGCAAGACCTGGCTGGCCCTGCACTGGGCCCACCGGCACGCCGACCGGTTCCCCGACGGACAGCTGTTCGTGGACCTGCGCGGCTTCAGCCCGGAGGGCGAGCCGATGGACCCCGCAGTGGCCGTGCGCGGGTTCCTCGACGCCCTCGGCGTCGACCCCGGCCGCATCCCGGTCGACCCGCACGCCCAGGCCGCACTGTTCCGCAGCCTCGTGGCGGACAGGCGGATGCTGCTGGTGTTGGACAACGCCGCCGACACCACCCAGGTAATCCCGCTGCTGCCCGGCAGCCGGTCGTGCACGGTCGTGGTGACCAGCCGCGACCGACTACCCGGCCTGATCACCGGCCACGGCGCCCGTCACCTCGCCCTGCACATCCTCGACGACGCCGAAGCCCGCGATCTGCTCACCACCCGACTCGGCGCCGCACGCGTCCAGGCGGAACCCGACGCGGTCGGCGAGCTGGTGCGGTTGTGCGGCGGTTTCCCGCTGGCGCTGAGCATCATCGCCGGCCGCGCGCACACCCACCCGCACCTGTCCCTCGCCGCGATCGCCGACGAACTGCGCGACAGCGGACTCGACGCGCTCGACGACGGCGACCCAGCCGCGAGCCTGCCCGCGGTGCTGTCCTGGTCCCACCAGGCCCTCACCGCCGACCAGGCCACCACGTTCGCGCTCCTCGGCATCGCACCCGGCGCGGACATCGGTCTCCCCGCCGCCGCGAGCCTCGTCGGCCTGGCCCTCAACGACACCAGGACGGTGCTGCGCGCGCTGGAACAGGCATCACTGATCAACCAGGACGCCCCCGGCCGCTACCGGCTGCACGACCTGATCCGCCGCTACGCCACCACCACCGCACACGACCTGGCAGAGGAGGTGCGGGAGGCCGCACTGGCGCGGGTACTCGACTTCTACACCCACACCGCCCACGCCGCCGACCGCCTGCTGTACCCCCACCGCCTGCCCGCCCAACTCGGCACGCCCGGACCAGGCACCCGGCACCACCCGCTGCCGGACGTCCCGGCCGCGTTGGCCTGGTTCGACACTGAACACCCCAACCTGCTCGCCGCCCAACGCACCGCGGCCGCCCACGCACAGCACCACGCGGTATGGCGGGTGGCCTGGACGCTGAGCACCTTCCACACCCGGCGGGGACACCACCACGACGAACTCGACGTGTGGCTGGCCGCGCTGAACGCCGCCGCACACCTGCCCGACCCCACCACCCACACCGTCACCCACCGCTACCTCGGCGGCGCCTACACCAATCTGGGACGCCACAGGGAAGCGACCGAACACCTGCACCAGGCCCTCGCCCTGGCCGAACACCACCACGACGTCCTCCACCAGGGCCACATCCGCTTCTACCTCGCGTGGGCATCGGAACGGCGCGGCGACTACCGGCAAGCTCTGGAGCACGCCCGACGTGTCCTGGACCTCCCGTGGACGCACGACCAGCCGGTGTGGAAGGCCGACGCACTCAACCAGGTGGGCTGGCACGCCGCCCGCCTCGGCGAGTACGACACCGCCCGTACCCACTGCCAGGCCGCCCTCACCGTGCACCGACGCCACCACAACCCCATCGGCGAGGCGCACGCGCTGGGCAACCTGGGTTACATCGACCACCACACCGGCCGGCACGAACGGGCTCTCGACCACTACGGGCAGTCGCTCGTCCTCCTCCGCCGGGCCGGTGACATCTCCAACGAAGCCATCACCCTGGATTGGGCGGGGCAGGCGCACACGGCTCTCGGCCGGCACGACCAGGCCCGCGCGGTGTGGCGGGAAGCTCTGGAGTTGTGCCGGCGACAAGGACGCCACGACGACGCCGAACGCGTCCGACGGCAACTCGACGAACTGAGCGGATCATCGGCGACGGACAACCCGCCCGCGCAGGCGGCGCACCCAATCCGCCGATGACGTCCAATCCGGTGAACCCATCACCCGACCAGGCAGATGATCTGACGCTGTGCGGCGGCACCGAAACGCCCACTGGCCTGGATGCTCTGAACCCGGGCGCTCACATCGCGGGGAGGATCTCGATGTACCCGTCGGTTCCGTTCACACGGATCCGCTGCCCATCCTGGATCAAGCGCGTCGCGTGTTCCACCTCGACGACGGCCGGCAGGCCGTATTCCCGTGCGATCACCGCGCCGTGGGTCATCAGGCCCCCGACCTCCGTCACCAGGCCCGTGATCGCGACGAACAGGGGCGACCAACTGGGGTCCGTGTGAGTCGTGACCAGGATGTCGCCCGGTTCGAGATCGGCCTCTGCCATGTCCAGGATGACTCGGGCTCGCCCTTCGACGGTCCCGGCGGAAACCGGCAGGCCGACCAGCGCACCGCCTGGCAGGTCGTCGCGTCGGTACGCTCCGGCGACGGCCTCGCCGTCCGACGTGAGCACCCGGGGTGGCGTGAGCGCTTGGTATGACCTGAACGCCTCCTTGCGCCGACGGATGAGCTCGTCGTCAACCTTGTGCCTGCCGACAACTCTGTCCATGCAGGTTGAAGCCGCGCGGAGCACGAGAGCTCACGGGTGCGGTCGCGGTCTGCGGCGACGTTGGCTGCCGCGGCAGGACGACCGGCCGTGCTGCTTCGACTGGCCTACCCGGGGTGTGACCAACGCGTTCGCGCTACTGCGCCTGCTGCCTGTGAGCGATCAGGACAAGGACGCGGAGATCCCGGCACTGCGCCACCAGATCATGGTCCTGGAACGCCAACCGGGCCATACCCGACCGCGATTCTCTCCCTGCGACCGGGCATTCCTCGCGGCACTACTGCACCCATCACAGTCGACGCGCTTCGTCGGTTCCGGCCGCCGGTACACCCGGAGACGGTCCTGCGCCGGCACCGGGACCTTCCCGCACGACGCCACGCGGCCGGATCACGCCCCAAGCGCCCCGGTCGCCCACGAACCGTCCGCTCGATCCGACTCCTGGTACTGCGCCCGGCGCGGGAGAACCCCACCTGGGGCCACCGCCGTGTCCACGGCGAGCTTCTCGTGCTCGGCATCAAGGTCGCTGCGTCCATGGTGTGGCAGATCCTCAAGGACGCCGGGATCGATCCGACGGCCGGGCGCACCACGATGACCTGGTCGACCTTCCTCCGCTCACAGGCCGACGCTCTACTGGCCTGCGACTTCTTCGAGACCTGCACGTTGAGCGGTGCCCGCCTGTATGTGCTCGCGGTGATCGAGCACACCAGCCGCCGGATCAGGGTCCTGGGCGCCACCGCGCACCCGACCGCCTCCTGGGTCACCCAAGCCGCCAGGAACCTCGTCATGGACCTCGAAGACGCGGGCAGCCCCGCACGGTCTCTGATCCGCGACCGGGACGGGAAGTTCCCCGCCCTGTTCGACGCCGTCCTCGCCGACGCCGGCATCCAGGTCGTCCTCACCGGCGTCCGCATCCCGCGGATGAACGCGATCATGGAACGCCGGCTCCGCAGCTGTCGCCGTGAACTCCTCGACCGCACCCTCATCTGGAACCAACGGCAGCTACTCCACGCGCTACGCCAGTACGAGCGGTTCTACAACACCCACCGGCCCCACCAGAGCATCGCCAACACCCGACCGCTACGACCGCTGCCACAACCGGCCACCGATCAAGCAGCCGTCACCCGACTCGACATCCGCCGACGACAGCGACTGGGCGGCATCCTCAACGAGTACCACCACGCCGCCTGACCTGCACGGATGACGTTTTCGGCAAGCATAGGGTGCCCACCTGGACGCTGCGTGCGATCCCGTACCTGCACACCCTGATGACCACCTCGATGCGCATCTCGAACGCGAAGGCCAGGCGCGAGTTGGGGTGGGCACCGACGCGCTGCGCCACGCCCGCCGCGTGGTGTTGAGGCCGCTACTTCCGCACGCCGGTCGCGCTGAACTCCTGTACGCCAACGCTTCCGTTCTGGTTGCTGTTGCGCGCGTAGAACCGGATGTTGGTGGTGGCGAGGTCGGCCGGCGGCCGGTAGACGACCGGCGCCACCGTGTTGATCGCCTGGTAGGGCATGATGTCGATCCAGGCGTTCTGGCTGGCGCTCCACCGCTGCACCTTCCAGTGGGTGGTCATCCAGGTGCAGCAGTTGTCCTGCTGGACGGTGAAGGCGAACCGCTCGTAGTCGGCGCCGAGGTCGAACTGCACCCAGGACTCGTTCACGTTGGAGCCGGCCTCGCCGGTCTCGGTGACGCCGTCCCAAAGCTTGCCGAGGCCGCTGTCCCAGGCACTGCGCTGCGACATGGTGGAGTGGTCGGCCAGGTTCTCCCTGGGCACCTTCCACCGCAGCGCGGCGTACGCCGGTTCCAGGCCCGCCTGGTTCATGATGCTCCGCGCCTCGGCCGGCCACGCGCCACCCGTCACCACGTGCGGTCGCCCGTCGCCGTCGTAGATGGCCCCGCTGAGCCAGTTGTCGGCGAAGTCGGTGTAGTTGTGCGACGCGTACACCGACAGGGGCCGGCGGTAACGCGGGGAGAAGTCGAACCGCCCGCCCTGCCCGACGTTGTAGTCCCAGCGGGTCCGGTGACTCTGGTTGTCGCTGTAGTAGTTCGCGGTCGACGTCGAGTGGTGCACGTAGTTGTGGCTGACCACGCTGCCCGGCCACGACCCGAACGAGTAGACGGCCCCCGAGTCGTGCACCCCCCAGGACACCTTGGACGTGGCGTTGTACACCTCGTTGTGACTGAACGTCGTCTTGCCGATCCCGTTCACCCCGTCGAGGAGGCTGTACTCCTCCGCCTTGCGCTGATGGAAGCCCATGAATGCGGTGTCGTAGACGAGGTTGTGGGTGACCGCCACGTTGTAGGTGTTCATCAGGCTGATCCCGGTCGCCGGGAAGAAGTCGTCACCGATGTCGGTCACGACGTTGTTGCTGATCGTCACGTTCCTGGTGCGCCGGGCGCCGTCGACGTGCACGTCCATCCACCGGCCGGCGATGACCCCGGCGGCGGTCAGGTTGTAGAAGAGGTTGCCGGTGACGGTGACGTCCTCGGCTCCGGTCAACAGCTGCAGTCCGCCGCTGCCCATCTTGCCCACGGTGTTGTTGGTGAAGGTGATGCCCTGGGTGTTGGTCAGCTTGATCTGACCGGGCACCTCGCCGCCGTAGCCGTCGTAGTTCGGATCCTTGAAGGGGTCGTCCGCGTACTGCGCCTCCGCTTGCGAGCCGCCGATGAACCGGTCGCGAGGCAGCAGCCAGTTTCCGTGCTCGAACGTGATGCCGTCGAACGCGATCGCGCTCGCCTTCGCGGACGGGCTGGACCCGGCCACGTTCACCAGCGTCTCCACCACCGGCACGTACGCCCCGGCCTGGTTGACGTCCTCTCCCGCCCGCGGGTAGTAGTACACCTTGTTCGTCGCCCGGTTCAGATACCACTCGCCGGGGGAGTCCAGCTCCTCGAACGCGTTGAGCACGTAGAACGTGTCGTCGTAGTCCAGCGAGAAGCCGTCGTCGCGGTTCAGCCGCACCTGGAAGTGCGGCTGCGCCAGGCGCACCCGCTTATCGGGACCGCTCGCGCTGATGTCCACGACGGGGAAGTAGTCGATCTTGAAGCCGATCGCGATGTGCAGCAGCCGAATGTCGCGGACGTTGGTGTACGCCGGAACGCCGGCCGCCGGGAACTGCACACCGTCGTAGGAGCGGGTCGGCCGCTCCGGGTTGGCCGGCGGGTTGGGGATCGATGCCTCATCGAAGAAGCCGCTGCCCACGATGCCCTTGCCCATTGCCAGCTGAGCCCGCCGGCCGCCGACGTAGAGCTGCCGGAAGTAGTCGGCGTAGCCCGCCGACTCCGGCACGTCGGCCACGAAGTAAGGCCGGTCGGTTACCCGGTTCCAGCCCGTGACGGCCTTACCCCCGTCAATGACGGGCGTCTCACCCGGGTACGCCTGGTAGACGACCTTGAACCCGTTGGAACCCGAGTCCGCCTCGGCCAGGTTGAAGGTGGCCGTCCGGGTATGCCGGCCCCCGCGCAGGCAGACGCGGAGGTCGGCCCGCATGTTCTTGTTGAGCCCGTGCTGTCGGATGTGGTCCCGCGCCCGTTCCAAGGTCGCCCAGGGGCGATCCGGTGAGGTTCCGGCGTTACCGTCGCTGCCTGACGCGGAGACGTAGAAGGTGCAGGGCGGTGCCGCTTGCGCCGGCCCGGCGGGCACCAGGCCCGCGGCCAGTACGACTCCGGCGACGGTCGCCACGGCTGCTCGCCTACTTGTGCTCATGGCGTTCCACTCCTTGCTCGGTGGTTGCGGAAGGGTGGTGACCCGGATGGATCTCGGTGTACCGCCCGGCGAGGATGTCGGGCCGGGCGCATCACCAGTGGTGGATGGTTCCGTCGGCCAGGAGAGCAACGGGCAGGGTCCACCGCTGCGGTGGCCGCCATGGTGGTCGGGCCCCGCCGCCAGTAGGCCCCGCGGTACAGGTAGTGCCAGATGTGCTTGATCCGGTGCGCGTCCATACCGATCAGCAGAGGACAGACGTGGTCGCGCAGGTAGCCGGCCACCGCCAACTCACGGCCGTTCACCGTCGCTCGTACGATCCGCACGGCTACTCCTTCGTCGCCCCGGCGGTCATGCCGGAGACCAGTGCGCGCTGGGAGAAGAGAAAGACAATCAGGACCGGGATGCTGGTGAGCAAGGCAGCCAGCGCCAACTCGGGCCGGAGGATCTCCGAGATGCCGCTTGAGGAGTTGAACATCGGCGAGGCGGTCAACAAGGTGTTCAGCCCTACCTGGGCCGGATACTGCTCGCTGTCGGGCAGCATCACGAACGGCAGGAAGAAGTTGTTCCAGCTCTCCACGAAGCTGAAGAAGGCGACCAGAGCGACCACCGGCCGGGCCAGGGGCAGCGCGATCCGCCGGAAGACCGTCCACTCACTCGCGCCGTCCATGCGGGCCGCGTCCAGCAGGTCGCCGGAGACGGTAGTGGAGTAGTAGATGTAGGTCAGGTACACCCCGAACGGGAAGAACGAAAGCGGCAGGATGACGCTCAACCGCGAGCCGTCCAGGCCGAGCGCGTTCATCTCGAGGTAGAGCGGCAGCACCAGGGTGGCGTTGGGCATCAACATCACCATCAGGGTGGCTGTCAACAGCGCGACCCTCCCTCGAAAGCGGGTTGTGGCCAGGGCGTAGCCGGCGGGCACAGCGGTGACCAGCGTGATGGCGAGCGCCGAGAACGAATACAGCGCCGAATTGCCCACCCAGGTGACGATCGCGTGCGACTGGAAGTCGTAGAGGTGCCGCCAGCTGGCCGCGAGGTCGTCCAGCGAGCCGAAGGTGAACGGAGCACCGTGCACGATTCCCGCGTCGCTCCGGGTCGGGGCGAGCAGCATCCAGGCGATCGGCAGGGCGAAGAAGCACAGAAAGACGCCGACTACCATCACCCAGGCGACCCGGGCGGCCACTGATGTCGCGCTTGCCCGGTTCCGGCCGGCGGGGACCCGGCTCGCGATCGACGACGGATTGGTCACGAGTGGCCCCTCTCGAACAGCCCAGCCTTGAATACGGCGGCTGCGGCGCAGCCGAGGCTCAGCACGAGCAGGACGACCGCGATGGCCGCCGCGCCGTTGAAGTCGGCAGCGACGAACGCGTACTGGTAGCTGAGTTGGTTGGGCGACCAGTCGTCGGGCACCTGCCCGAAGCTTGCCGTACCCACGAGTTGCGGTTCGACGAACAGTTGGGCCCCGCCGGCGAAGGCGAGGATCAACATGTACGCGATCCACTTACGCAACATCGGGAGCTGTATCCGAAGTGCGATCTGCAGTGCGCCGGCCCCGTCGATCCGGGCCGCCTCGATGACCTCGTGTGGAATACCGTTGAGCGCGCCGTACATGATGACGATCCAGCTGCCGGCGCCCGTCCAGAAGGCGATGATCATGAAGATCACCGGCAGATTCTCCGGCGCCACGACCTGTGCCGCGCTGCTCCAGCCGACTGCCCGCAGCACCGGACCGATCGGACTCGCGACCGGGTCGAGCAGGATCAGCCAGATCAGAACGCTCGACGCTCCGGCGAAAGCGCCCGGCAGGTAGCAGAGGAACCGGACCACCGCGCTCGTCCGCTTCAGCCGGCCGTGCAGCATCAGGGCCAGCGTCACCACCAGCACCATCAGGCTGATGAGCCACAGGACCAGGTAGAGCCCGATGTGGGCGAAGACCGGGCCGAACCGGTAGTCGGCGAACACCCGAGTGAAGTTGCCCAGGCCCACCAACTGCCCGCTGGAGTTGGTCACCGACAGCCACAGGGCATAGGCCACCGGCGCCACGCCGAACAGCAGCAGGAGAATCGTGTAGCCGGCCACGAAGAGGTAGCCGACACGGCCGCTGCCGACACGCCGCCCGCGGGGCTTCGCCGCCCGGATACCGGGCCGGCTCGCGCCGACCCGTGCCTGGGGAGTTCCGGTCGCCACCATCGATCAGTTGACCTTGTAGCCGAGTGCGGTGGCCTTGTTGACGATCGCCTGCTGCCACACGTCCATCTGCGATGAGACGGACTTGCCTGAGGAGAGCGCCGGCACCATGGTCGCGGCGTAGATCGCCTCCTGGCTGTACAGCGTGCTGACCGCCCACTTGGTCCAGATCCGCGGGGCGGCCTGTTGCAGGACCGGGCCGATGTCGTTGGCGTAGTAGCCGGACGCCTGTTGGGCCGCCAGCCAGCCGGTTGCCGCAGGGCCGTAGGCGGGGTAGGTCGCGGCGGTCGCCGTGTATCCGGGGTCGGTGGTGACCCAGGTGGCGAAGTCGACGGCGGCCTTGAGATTGCGACTGTGGGAGGAGATGAACCACATCCCCCCGCCGACGGCGCCGGTCCAGGTCTCGGCGTCCGCCGCGAACTTCAGCGGTGCAGCGGCCGCGATCTCTCCCTGGGGGGTGTGGTAGCCGGCGTTGAACAGTGCCTGGCCGTACCAGGCGGGCCCCGGCATCATGAGGATCTTGGCGGCCTGCTCCTTGATGAAGCCGGTGTCCCACTTGTTACGGGTGCCCAGCGCACCGGCACTCAGCAACGGATCGAGCAGCTGCGCCATTCTTGTGCACGTGGGGTCCCGGAGGTCGACGGTCACCGTCTTGTCCCCGGTGAGAACGCTGGCCGGGCACTGGCTGCCCCAGAAGTAGATGTGCGGCGTAGTCGGGCTACCCACCTCACCGACCAGGTATCCCGGGTGCTCTCTGCCCACCCGCAGGCCCAGTTGCTGCCACTGCTCCCAGGTCGTGGGGACCTGGTAGCCGAACTGGTCCATGAGCTTCTTGTTGTACCAGAGCACGTTCTGGGCCAGATCGTTGCGCAGGCAGTAGACCTTTCCTCCCACGGTGCATTGGTCGAGCGCGCCCTTGACGTACCCGTCGAGCACGGACCTGTCGACCAGCGTGTCGAGTGGAGCGGCGAACGGGGTCGCCCCCGTGGTCGCCCAGGCGAGGTCCTGGACGTTCGGCCAGACAACGTCGGGCCACCCTTCACCGGTACGGTTGAACAGCTCGACCTTGGTCCGCAGCTCGGTGCTTCCGTTCGCGCCACCGCTGTAGGTGACCGCCTTGATCTTCACCTCCGGGTGAGCCTCGCGGTAGGCCTCGACCGCGGCGGTCCTGGTCGCGTCCACCCATACAGTGATCTCGCTCGACGGATCCTGCGGCGCCGGGCTGAACGGGCCGGCGGCGGCTCGCTGGGCGCCGTCCCGGTTGGGGTCGGCGTCCGCGCAGGCGGTGATCAGCGATGCGGCCGTCATCACGGCCACCAGCGCACGGGCTCGACGCGGACCTGTCCTGGTCGACGGGGTAATCATGTATTCCTCCCAGGAATGGTCATGTCGTCGTGGTGATGCGGGCAGCCGGTCATGGGACGCATACGTACTCCCCGAGCGCGGCGGGATAGGCCGGCCCGGGTGCGAGGCCGATCCCGTGGTCGCGGGGCGCCAAGACCGAGCCGTCCGGTTCGACGCCCGATTCCTTGCGTACGGGGTTGGCGGTCACGAGGGACTCGTAGTAAGTGGTGTTGGGGATCGCCATACACAGATGCCGAGCCGACTGGGTGTTGCCGTGCACCTCGGCGCGCAGCCGGTAGGCGTCCGCTAGGTGGGCGATCCGCATCGCACCGGTCATTCCGCCGCGCAGGGCCGCACTCGTCCGGACGTAGGTCGCGCAACCGGCAGCAATGAAGTCGGCCGTGCTCAGATGCACCCCGGGGATCGTCTCCGCCACGTTGAGCGGCACGCCGACCCGCTCGGCGAGCCGCCGATACGCCGTGATGCTGTACTCCCGGATCGGTTCCTCGTACCAGAGGTAGCCACACTCGGTCAGGGCGTCGCCGACGTGCACAGCGTCCGCGAGGTCGAACGCCGCGGAGCCGTCGTACATCAACGGGACGTCCGGACCGACGTGCGCCCGCATCGCCTGGATCAGCCGGGTATCGCGATCGCGATCGCCCCAGGCGTGCAGCTTGATGGCCGAATAGCCGAGCGCCAAACACTGGTCCGCAACGTCGAGGTACTCCTCGATCGAATCGAAGGTCACGGTCGACGCGTACGCAGGGATGCGCGTGCGGTAGCCGCCGAGCAGTTGCCAGCACGGGGCGCCGTGCACCCGCCCGGCCAGGTCCCACAGCGCTGTGTCGACGACGCCGAGCAGGTGAATAGGCAGATACTCGGTGCGGTCGACGTTCCAGAGGCGCTCCCACAGCCACTCGCGCTGCAACGGGTCGGCGCCGACCAGTTCCGGGCGCAGCACGCGGTCGACGAGCTCCCGCAGAACGACGGCGGAGCCCGGCTTGTGCGCGGTTGCCACACCGGTCGCACCCGTGTCGGTGCCGATGCGGATGATGCCGACCTGTCCGCCGGACCCGCCGCGCAACCCGTCACGCCACCGGAAGGGCGGCTCCGGAGCGGCGACGTCGGCAGAGAAGGCTTCTACGTGGGTGATGCGCACGGTGACTCCGGTCCGGGCGGGGCAGGGCGATACAGCATCGGCGGTCAATGAAGCTGGTACATCTCGTGTGAGGTGCACAACATATCAGTCACTGATCGAAATGAGTAGGCCCCATTTTGGACACAATTGAGCCGGTGCGGGCGCCAGAAGACGCATATCAACCTTCTGCCCCAGGCAGAACGAGGACGAGGCAGGCGCGGCGGAAAGCGCTGGATCAGAGAGATTAACCAGCTTCATTTGACGTAGATGAAGCAAGTCTTGAGAGGGGGTCGAGAACGACAGATATCTGCCTGTCGGTCCTGCCCCGTGCTTGCGGTCAGTACGACCGGAAGACTCGCCGATCGATCTCCGCCTGGTAACTCAGGCGGGTGCGCTCGACGTGCGCCAGGGCCGCGATGCCTGCCTGTTCGGCGTCTCCGCGTCGGACGGCCTCGAGGATCTGACGGTGTTCCGCCAAAGCGGTGGCCACCGGACCACCGCTGAATCCGCCGAACGCCGCCGCCACCACCCGCCGTTGCAGACCCTGAACGGTCGCGATCGAGTCGAGCAAGAACATATTGTGGGCAGCCCTGGCGACGGCACGGTGGAAGGACTCGTCGGCGGCCGCCATCACCCTCGGATCCGCAGCCTCCAGCGACCGGGCATACGCGTCGAGGGCCTCGTCGATGGCAACCAACTCGCCCGGCGTAGCCCGCTTCGCGGCCAGGCCGGCCGCAGCCCGTTCCTGCACCCCTCGGAACTCGAACATATCCATGATGTGGGCAATGTCAGTCGGCACGAACCCGGCCACCGGCGACACCGGCGCGTCCGCCGGATCGGCGACGAAGATGCCCCGCCCGCGCTGCGTGCTGATCCGGCCGGTGGCCGCGAGGGTCTTCAGCGCGTCCCGGGTGATCGTGCGGCTGATACCGAGGATCTCGGCGAACCGCGCCTCGGTGGGTAGCCGGTCACCTGGCACGAAGCCCTGCTCGGTGATGAACTGCAGGATCCGCTCTGCCGCCCGGGTATAACCCGGCCGGTAGGTGGCACCCCCGTCCGCCTCCGGTACGAACGTCTCGACCTTGCCGTGACCCGTTTCACCCACCAGATTAGTATGGCTCATCACACGGTCCGCCCTCATCGAGCCACATCGTCGGCGCCGTGCCGCACCACGCCAGCTGGAAGCCGCCGCGCCGCACAACTCGCGCTCGCGGTGCAGTCGGCCCGCAACGAACGCACCGGCGAGGCGATCGCGTACCTGCGGTACAAGCTGCCCGAGCAGCCAGTTGACCAGGTTCAGCAGTTGGCCGCTGAGTTGGGTTGCTGCCGTTGGCGCTGGCCCTGGCTTGACTCTGTCGGGAATCTTGAAGCAGCTGGCGTGTCGTGGATGGTGACCGGTAGGTAACAGTGAGGCTTTCGTGGTCGGTGAAGTCGTAACGCTCCCTGAGGTGGTCAGATGTCCTTACCTGTTGGTCCCCGGCCGGCGGCGGAGGTCCCGGAGCTCACCGCGCGGATGGCTCGTGCCGGTAATCCCGGTGGTACGACGGCGATGTGGATGCGTGACCGCCTCGGCGGCCTGTGGAGGGACGAGGACTTCGCCGACTGTTACTCGCGTAACGGGCGCCCCGGGCTTTCACCCGCCCAGTTGGCCACGGTGAGCGTGTTGCAGTTCCTGCTGGGACTGTCCGACCGCGAGGCCGCCGAGGCCGTGCGCTGCCGTATCGACTTCAAGTACGCGCTCGGTCTGGAGCTCGACGATCCCGGCTTCCACCACAGCGTGCTCGGTGACTTCCGCGACCGCCTGCTGCAGGCCGGACGGGTGGACCGCCTTCTTGATATTGAAGCGCTCCGGCATTGATGGAGACTCCACCAGAACCGGAGCGCTTCGCTCCAACGGTTCCCGGCATCGATGGACAGTGGTCGGAGTTCAGACTGCGGTGATGGTCCACTGGAGGTTGGTGCTGGACTGTGGCGCCCAGAGCTTGACCTGAGAGTCGGCGGTGGTGTCGCCGCCGCTGTCCAGGCAGGTGCCGGTGCCGCGGTTGATGATCTGGTAGCGGCCGTTGCCCATGCTGTTGAGCCGCCATTGCTGGTTGTTGCCGCCGTTCCAGGGTGCCTGCTTGGCGATTGCCCCGTTGGCGGTGTCGCCCCAGCTGTCGGCGACCATGCCGTTGGTGCGGTTGACCAGGCGGTAGTAGCCGCTGCCGACGTCGACCAGTTGCCACTGAAGGTTGTAGCTGCTGCCGGAGTTCCACTGTTTGAGCGGTGAGCCGGACGCGACGTTGCCGCCGCTGTCCAGGACCAGCCCGGTGGCGACGTTCGTGATCCGGGCCCACCCGGTGGGGATGGTCCCACCGGTGCCGCCGCCTGGGGTGGGGATGGCGCCGGAGAAGGTCAGCTTCACGACGTACGCGGGTGCGCTGTACGGTGCGTTCGACGGCATGGTGATGCGCAGGCCCGAGCCGTCCTGGGTTCGGCTGGGCAGGTTGACGTAGGTACCGGCGGTCGAGCCGAGCAGCTGTACCGAGGTGAGGGTGCCCAGGTTGATCCGGTTCGAGTTCAGGGTGGTGATGTTCAGGGTGCCGGTGGGCCAGCCGAGGACGGTGGCGTACAGGACGCGGTTGTCCTTGCTCCGCGTGAACCGGATGTCGGTGTTTGTGCCGACCTTCGGCGCGACGAACGAGCCGCCGCCCATCTTGGTCGGACCCTCGCCGTAGACCGCCCACGCCCGGGTGGAGTAGATCGACTCGCCGTTGCGGTTCAGGTAGGTCCCGAAGTCGTTCAGCACGTTGCGCTGCGCCTGTGGGATCTCCCCTTCGGCGGTCGGGGCGACATTGAGCATCATGTTGCCGTTCTTACTGACCCGGTCGATGAGTTGGTGGATCATCTGCTGGGACGAGTAGTAGCTGATCCCCTTGGTGTAGCTCCAAGTGCCGGAGGCGATCGACTCGTCGGTCTGCCAGTACGGGTACACCAGATCCGCCGGGCCGCCGCGCTCGTAGTCCTCGACCGCACTGGCGTTGTGGAAGCCTCGGTCGAAGTGCTTGTAGGTGGTGACGACGTCCTTGCCCCACTCCAGGCCCTTGTTGAAGTAGTAGGCCAGGAAGTTCAGACGCTGTTGCTCGGCGACCGCGCACGGGCCTGGGTCGCCGTGGCAGTAGCCGGGGCTGTCGAGGGCGAAGTCGTGGTAGATGATGTCCGGCTGGGCCTGGTCGATGACTTCCTTGAGCTTGTCGAACCAGAGTTGGTCCTCTTGGGCTCGGGAAAGCTGGCCGTAGAGCTTCTTCAGGCTCGGGTCGGACTGTTGGGGAACGAACCGGAAGAACCCGTTGTGGTTGAACGAGTGGTGCATAGATACGAACAGCTTCATGTTCTGCCCGCGCACCGCGTCCGCGAAGAGCTTCAGCAGGTTCAGTCGTGGGCCGCGATCGACCGAGTTCCACTCGTTGACCTGGCTGTCCCACATCGAGTAGCCGTCGTGGTGCTCGGCGACGGGCCCACTGATCCGCGCGCCCGCGTTCTTGAACAGCTGGACCCACTCGTTCGGGTCGAACTTGCCGCCTTGCGACTTGAGCACCGGCCGGAACTGCACACGGTTACCGGCTTTGTCGACGCCGCCGTCGATGAACTTGGTGTATCCCCACTGCGTGCGGGGGTCGCCGTAGGTCGCCTTGTGGTGGTTGTTGATGCCGGTGCCGTCGTTGTACATCTCGCGGCCGTACCACTCGTACCCGTACTCGGGGGTGGTGAACGCCCCCCAGTGCCAGTAGATGCCGAACTTGGCGTCCTGGAACCACTCCGGGGCTGCCGGGTGTTGGTCGACCGACTCCCACGTCGGCGTGTAGCTGGACGGGCCGTCCGTGGCCCAGACGGCACCGGCGGGCAACAGACCGGCAGCCGCGGCACCGCTCACGCTGAGCAGACCCAACATCTTCCGGCGGTCGAAAGTGGACATGGCAGGGAAGACCTCCTTTGGTCCGAAGGTCCGCGTCCGACTCAAAGTGCTCCGCGTCCGTCCCGTCCGCATCCACGTCGGGACCGGTTCTGTGGCAGCGGTCCACCTTGACCAACCGAACACAGACATCAGATGTATATGTAGAGGAAGTCTGCTGTTAAGTCCAGTGTCCGACCAGATGGCCCAACTGTACTGGGCAAACGTCGGTATACGTATGGTGTCTTCGCGCCGAAGGTTGACTAAGGTCCGATGTCTGCCGATACAGTCGACGTATGTCGCTGACCGACGAGGCGATCGCGCGCATCCGGACGCTGATCCAGTCCGGGAAGCTTCCGCCCGGCTCGAAGCTGCCGCCTGAGCCGCGACTCGCCGCCGAGTCGGGCATCTCCCGCAGCCCGATGCGTGAGGCGTCAAAGCCCTGGCCGTGGCCTGGGTGCTCGACGTGCGCCGCGGCGACGGCACCTACGTCACCAGCCTCGTCCCGGCCGAGCTGCTCGAAGGGCTCGGACTGGCCGTCGAACTCATGCAGGGCAACACGTTGTTGGAGCTCACCGAGGCACGCAGGCTGTTCGAGCCGGTCGCCACCGGCCTCGCCGCCGCCCGGATGACACCCGACCAACTCGCCGAGATCAAGGGTCACCTCGACGCCATGCACACCGCCGTCGAGGATGTCGAACTACTCAACAAACACGACGCCGCGTTCCACCGCGCGGTCGTCGCGGCCACCGGCAACGAGGCACTGACCACGCTCGTCGACGGCATCTCCAGCAGCACACTGCGCGCGCCCGGGTGTGGCGCGGCATGGTCGAGGCCAACGCCGCCGACCGCACCCTCGCCGAACACGAGGCGATCTACAACGCCCTCGCCAACCGCGACGCCAACCTCGCCCAAGCCGCAGCCCTCCTGCACGTCAGCACCACCGAACAGTGGCTGCGCCGAGTGCACGACGCGGCGGACAGCACCGACTCGGAACCCGAGACACTGCCACCAGTCCCCACCTGACCAGAAGGGGAAGGCGGGGTGTGGGGTGCCAGAAGTCGGCCATATGGTCTGACCTGCGGTTAGGCTGCTGTGGGTTCGTACTCGTTGATCATGCCGCCGAGGACTGGTCTGCGGCGTATCGAGGTGCAGTCCGGCTCTGTGATCGGGTGGTCTGGTCGTGGTGGGGTGAGTTGTCGGGCTTGGTGTGGTCTGCGGTGGTTGTAGTGGGCCGCGTAGCGGTCCGGCACCGCCCGCAGGTGGTGTTCGTTGAGGATGGGCAGGTGGTCGGTGGCTTCGCGTCGGACGGTGCCGACGAATCGTTCGGCGTGGGCGTTGGCTCGTGGACACCGTGGTGGGGTCTTCACGACTTGGATGCCGGTGTCGGTGAGGACCGTGTCGAACGAGGCGGTGAACTGACCGGCCCGGTCTCGGATGAGGAACCGGAAGTCGTCGGCCCGGTCGTCGAGGTCCATGAGCAGGTTGCGGGTCTGTTGGCTGGTCCAGGGGCCGTCGGGGTTGGCGGTGGTACCGAGGATGTGCACGTGGCGGGTGGCGACCTTCCATCACGAAGAAGACGTACACGCGCTGGAGGGTGACGGCGCAGTCGACGTGGAGGAAGTCGCAGGCCGGCATGCCGGCGGCCTGGGCGCGGAGGAACCGCCGCCATGGCATGTCGGTGTCACGCTTGGGCGCGGGTGGTATCCGCAGGCGCTTGAGCACCCGGCGGACGGTCGAGGCGGCTACCCGGTGGCCGAGTTTGAGCATTTCGCCCTGGATCCTGCGGTGGCCCCAGCCGGCGTTCTCCCGGGCCATCCGCTCGATCAGCGCCACCACGGCATCGTCGACCGGCGGTCGCCCGGTCCGGTTCGGGTAGGTCCACTTCTTCGCGACCAGGCGCCGGTGCCGTCGCAGGACGGTGGCCGGTGTCACCAGCCGGTGCTCGCGCAGCAGCCGGGGGAGTCGGCGCACCAGTGGGCGAGCAGCGCGCGATCGGCCCACTGCAACCGCGGTGGGGGACTGGTCCGGCGCAGCACGGCGACTTCGTGCCGCAGCACCAGCAGCTCCACGTCCTTGGCCCCTGATGACCGTCCGAGCAGAACCAGCCGGCCAACGAGCCGGACGAAGATCAGATACAGCAGTCGTAACGCCACGCTCCACGATCATGCCCTACAGCGATGGTGCGCGATCACCGCAGCTCAGCGCCCAAGCGCAGAGTTCTGGAACCCCACAAGCTGCCGAACGGGAACGTTCTGCGATCGGCGATCTGTGTTGGCCACAGCGCGGCGTGGACCTGATCAACCGCTGGGCGGGTACCCGTCCTCGAGGAGCATTCCACGGTCAGGCGGCCTGGGTCGCCCGGCCGGAGGACATGGCCTCCGGCCGGTGTCGATCAGTTGGTCTGGTCGTCGTCGGGGCCGGCGAGTTTGGTCAGCAGGTCGACGACGGTCTGTTGTCCGGTGGCGAGGGCGTCGAACTTGCCTCGCATCTCGGTGAACCCGTCGCCGACCTTGGTGCCGAGGTCGGTCAGGTCCTCGCGCATGGCGTTGAAGCTGGAGGTCGTGGCCTGGCGGAAGTCGCGGATCTCGCCGCGGAACTCGGAGACGTCCCGGTCCGCGCCGCCGGCCAGCACTCGTGCGGCGGCGGCGTCCTGGGCGGTGGCGCGCACCAGGCCGGCCAACTCTTCGACGCGGGCCTCCAGTTCGGCGACGCGGGACTCCAGGTTCTCGGGCTCGGCCATGCCGCACAGGTTACCGCCCGGGCACGGTCGGGCGAATCGTGCCGCGCCGTCGGGATCGCCCGACAGCGGCTCGTCCAGCCCTGGCGCCCACGGTCGTGAGGCATCGCAGTGCCACCCACCGTAGTTGCGTCATTCGGGTGTGTTCGTTGCGCTCTTCGGGTGTCGGCGGGTCGTCGGACGTCATGGTCGTCAGGGCGGGCGGTCCCGGTGTCGTCTCATTTCCTTGCTGATGAAGGTGGTCGTGATGATCTCGATGCCCGATGAGGACCAGGCGCTGTTCGACGGTTGGCTGCGGACCAAGCAGCGGAAGTCGGAGCGGAGACGTTCGCAGGATCCGCATGTTCATCGCGGGTTGCGGTTTGTGTTCTACGGGCGGATGTCGACCAGTGGGTACCAGGATCGGCGGGCGGCGCGGTTCTGGCAGATGGAGATCGCCGAGCGGCTGGTCGACGGGCACGGGGAGATCATGGACTCGTTCTTCGACGAGGGGTGTTCGCGGACGCGTGCGTGGCACCGGCGTCCGGCGGCGGCGCGGTTGTTGGCGGCGTTGGCGGATCCGGAGCGTGGGTTCGACGCGATTGTGGTGGGGGAGTACGAGCGGGCGTTCTGCGGGCGGCAGTTCGAGGACCTGGTGCCGGTGTTGGAGGAGTCCGGGGTTCAGCTTTGGTTGCCGGAGGCGAGCGGGCGGGTCGACTTCGCCGACGACGCGCATCGCACGCTGATGAGCGTGCTCGGTGCGCAGTCGGAGCGTGAGGTGATGCGGACCCGGAACCGGGTGATCCAGGCGATGCGGGCCCAGACGTGTGACCAGGGCAGGTATCTGGGCGGTCGGCCGCCGTACGGGTATCGGCTCGTGGATGGCGGGTCGCATCCGAATCGGGTGCACGCGAAGTGGGGGCGGCGGTTGCAGAAGCTGGAGCCGGACCCGGCGACCGCGCCGCACGTGGAGTGGATCTTCGAGCGTCGGTTGGCCGGGCACAGCATCGCCGGGATCGCCCGCACGCTCAACGAACGCGCCGTGCCCAGCCCGTCGGGGTCCGATGTGGACCGCAACCGGCATCGGTCGGACAGTGCGTGGAGTGTGCAGACGGTGGCGGCGATTCTGGGGAATCCGCGCTACACCGGGAGGCAGGTGTGGAACCTGTGGGGTGCCAGAAGTCGGCCGCATGGTCTGACCTGCGGTTATGCTGCTGCGGGTTCGCACTCGTTGATCAGGCCGCCGAGGACTGGTCGGCGGCGTATCGAGGTGTGGCCCGGTTCTGCGATCGGCTGGTCTGGTCGTGGTGGGGTGTGTTGCAGTGCTTGGTGAGGCCGGCGGTGATTGTAGTGGGCCGTGTAGCGGTTCAGCACTGCCCGCAGGTGGTGTTCGTTGATGATGAGCAGTCGGTCGGTGGCTTCGCGTCGGATGGTGCCGATGAACCGTTCCGCGTAGCAGTTGGCCCGTGGGCACCGTGGTGGGATCTTCACGACCTTGGATGCCGGCGCCGGAGAGGACCGCGTCGAACGGGGCGGTGAACTGGCCGGCCCGGTCTCGGATGAGGAACCGGAAGGCGTCAGCCCGATCGCCTAGGTCCATCAGTAGGTTGCGGGCTTGTTGGGTGGTCCAGGGCCCGTCGGGGTTGGTCGTGGTGCCAGGGATGTAGACGTAGCGGGTGGCGACCTCCATACGAAGAACACGTGGACGCGCTTGAGGGCGACGGCAAAGTCGACGTGGAAGAAGTCGCAGGCCGGCAGGCTTGCGGCTTGGGCGCGCAGGAACCGTCGCCAGGAGGTGTCGGTGTCGCGCTGAGGCGCGAGCGGTACCCGCAGGCGCTTGAGCACGCGGCGAACCGTTGAAGCGGCTGTCCGGTGTCCGAGCTTGAGCAGCTCGCCCTGGATTCGACGGTAGCCCCAGCCCGCGTTCTCCCGTGCCATCCTCTCGATCAACGCCACGACGGTGTCGTCGACCGGTGGGCGTCCGGTGCGGTTGGGGCAGGTCCACTTCTTCGCGACCAGGCGCCGGTGCCGGCGTAGGAGGGTTCCCGGTGTCACCAACCGGTGCTCGCGCAGCAACTGGGGGAGCCGGCGCGTCAACGCGGCGAGCACCGCTCGATCGGCCCACTCCAACCGCGGTCGAGAATTGGTCCGACGCAACATGGCGACCTCGTGCCGCAGTACCAGCAGTTCGACGTCCTTCGACGCCGACGATCGGCTGAGCAGAACCAACCAGCCGACGAGCCGGACGAACATCAGGTACAGCAGTCGTAACGCCACGCCTCACCATCATGCCCCTACGACCCATGGTGCGCGATCACCGCAGGTCAGCAGCCCAGTGCAGAGTTCTGGCACCCCACACGCTGCTCGCCACCCTCCTCGACGCCGAGCGACGTGCGATGGTCGCCCAGGAAGAGAAGGGCTGGACAGCGGACGACCGAGGAACGCACATCTTCGTCGCCGCACGGGCCCTGCTCGAGGGCATTGCAAAGAACGGTGACGTCGGGCCAGTGCTCGAACACCTCGATGTCCTTCGCGCGGACGCAGGCCTGATGACGAACTTCCTCCACGGCCTTGCGGCAGCCGGCGCAGAGAACGAACGCCTGGCTGCGGCTGCCCGAGGTGTCTGGCCATCGTTGCTGCGCCGCGCCATCGGCTACTTGAGCGACGACCCGACTCCCTACCAGGACCACCACTGGGGCGACTGGGCTGCCGCTGCTCTCCTGCCGGACCCGCTGCCGTGGACGCAAGGCCTGTACAACGAGATCATCGGTGCACCCATCGACTGGGTCCGCGCTGAAGACCTCGTCGAGCTGATCGACGAATGGCTACCCGCCGCCCACGGGGAGATGAAATGCGTCGACGGGCTCATCGGCATCCTGCGGAAGCTCCCAATGGAGGTGCAGGTCACTCGCGGCCTGCGCTGGGTGTCCGACCTGTGCATCCAAGAGGGCTGTGTCACAGTCAAGCAGTCGTTCCTGTCGAACGACTGGCTCAAGGAGATTCGCAGCACGGCGGAGGAACTCGGCCGCCTAGCCGAGTGGCAGATGCTAGTCGATTCCCTGGTCGTTGCCGGGAACGAAGGACTGGCGCCGTACAGCAGGTGACGTCTCAAGACCCCCTGTGCGAACCCTCATGAGACTTCCGGATCTGCCGCTGACCGAGTGTCGACGAACGTTCGCGCTTCTGCCGACGATCGACTGTTTCAGGCGTTTCTGTAGCCCACTTCAAGGGGTCATGTGAGGCGCTGTCGGACCGCCACTCCAGCACGCCGTGGCTGTGCTGAGGCATCCGGCGTTGGAGCTGCGGACGCACTGGGAAATGCGCAGTGGACCCCGCGTAGGGCGGCGCTATGGTGCCTGGGTGACGAACCTGCCCAGCGAGCTCGACGCGGCTTTGGCGTCGTTCTTCGACGAAGTCCGCCAGCGGTCCGACGACTTCGTCGGCTTGGCCGACCGCGACGCCGCAGAGACGATGGCTGAGCTGTCCAGCGCCCGCCAAGTCCGCGAGGTCGCCCTCGCCACAGCTATCGCAAACCGCTACATGGTCGACGAGGATGACCGTCGAGCAGGAGGCAGTGCTCCAATCACCACGGCAGGACGCGAGCTCTCCGGTCCAGTGCTGCACCGTCTCGGGCTCGCGGGACTGCTGCGCTCCGGCGCACCTATCGACACGCCCGTGCTCGTCGCTCAGACAGCCGTCTACCTGGCGGGACCGGGCGTCCCGCTGCACCGGTACCTGGTCCTCAACGTCGACTGGGATCTCGCCGAACCGCTCATGTTGGCGGGATGGCGGTTGTGGCGCCCGAGCAAGCAGGACTGGAACGCGCTGCGGCCGGTCCCTCTCGCAGCTGACTTCGCCGCAAAGCCGTCGTTCGACCCCGTTCTGGAGTTCGGACAGCACTTGGTGCTCTCGGCCGAGGACCCTGGAGCCGAACCGGTCGACAACAGGATTTTCTGGCGGCTGTTCCAACCCCGTGTCCAACAGTCGCCCGCGTGGGCGCCGTTGTTGTGCCTCAACCTCGCGCAAGACACGCACGTCATGCCGGTCGCGGAGTACCTCATCGAGCCCGCCAGATCTGTGGCCACGTACCAGGAGTCGATCCCCACCACCTTCCTCGGTCCCGAGGGCGACTACGAGGTCCCCCAGCTCGGCCCCCTGCACGTGGACGAGGATCAAGCAGTTTGGTTGGCCGGCTTCCTCTCCGCGCTGTCCTGCAAGCTCGAAGAGTGGACGGCTGCTGCGGGGATGACCAGGCCGAGCAAGCGCCTACGACCGGTGGCGGGCAGGTTTCTCGACACATGCGCGAAAATCGCCTTCGACGCCGAGGTCAACTTCGGGGAAGATCCCGGTGAGGTGGCGTTCAACTACGTCGTGGCGCTAGAGCGGCTGGTGTCGGCCAACGACGATCGCGGCGACCTCAAACGGCGAACCGCCCAAAGGACAGCCGTGCTGATCGGCCGCCACAACGCTGAGCGCCTGGCGATCTACCATCGCGTCACTCGGCCTATAAGGTGCGCAGCGCGGTAGCCCACGGTAGTGAGGTCAAGGAGGACCAGCTCAAGCCTGCCATCACGCACTTACGGGCCATTGTCCGCCGCGCCCTCATCAGGACCATCGTCCTCGGACCGCACCTGGACCCGGACACCGTGTTCGACGAAGCGCTCCTGTCTACACAGGTGCGGAAAAAGCGCATCAACGATCCCATCGCCGCGTTCCTCGAATCACTGAAGTCCGGCCCACAGCCCTCCTAGCACAGCCACCGCCCATTGATTTCGCCTGGTCGAGGTTTGACCGGATCGTGTCCGGGCGGTCAGGACCGTTGAGGTGGTGAAGCCTGTCGGCTCGGATGATGTTCTCGCCGGATATGGCGGTGGTGGACCTCGGGATCGTGGTCGTGTCCTTGGCGCCTGTCGATCCGTACTTCTTCTCCGACCGGCGAAGGGGGCAAGACGGCGGCTGGATGTCGTCGGGAAGTCGCGGTACGTTGGGAGCGCTCCCAGAACGTGTCTTCCACCTTGCTTGAGGAGCCGAACCATGTTGCGACGGCGTTGTCGCCCGTTCACCCTGCTGGCCGGCCTGCTCGTCCTGGCCCTGCCTGCGTTTCTGTTGCCTTCGGTGTCGGTTGCCGGCACATCCCACACCCGCGCGGTGCCGCTCGCTGAGCTGACCGTGGTATCCGAACGGGTGGCGTTCGGTCTGCGGCGTCCGATCGCGATCACCGGGCTGCCGGATGGCCGGATGCTGATCGCGGAGAAGGAGGGCACCGTCCGCGCCTACCATCCCGACACCGGCCTGGCGGCCGAGCCGGTGCTCGACCTGACCGCCCGGATCGACGCGTCGGACAACGAGCGTGGCCTCCTCGGCATCACGCCCGGGCCGAACTTCGCGCGGACCGGGATCCTCTACGTGGCCTACACGAGCCTGCCGGCCGGTGCGCTGACCCTGGCGCGAGTGCCCCTCGGTGCTCCTGAGCGGGTGCAGGTGCTGCTCACCCAGGAGCACGCCGAGTATGGCAACCACAACGGCGGGCAGGTGGCGTTCGGCCGCGACGGCTACCTCTACTGGTCCCTCGGCGACGGCGGCCACGCGTACGACCCGTTCAAGGCCGGTCAGGACCTCGGCACCCTGCTCGGGAAGATCGTGCGGATCGACGTCAACCGCACCTGCGGGGCGAAGCCCTACTGCGTGCCCTACAACAACCCGTTCGTCCGCGTGCCGGGCGCGCGGCCGGAGATCTGGGTCTACGGGCTGCGCAACCCGTGGCGGTTCTCCCTCGACCCGGTCGACGGCTCGCTGTGGATCGGTGACGTCGGCCAGGGCCTGGTCGAGGAGATCAACCACATCCGCCCGTGGCAGGGTGGGGCGAACCTCGGCTGGTCCTGCCGGGAGGGCACCCCGGTGTTCGATCCGCAGCAATGCCGGGCGGGCGGGCGGTACACCGACCCGGTCTTCGAGTACGACCACTACAACGGCAACTGCTCGGTGACCGGCGGCGTGGTGTACCGGGGGTTCCGGACCCCGGAGGCGTGGGGGACCTACGTCGCGAGCGACTACTGCTCGACCCGTGTGTTCGCCGTGCGTCCCAAGTTCGACGGCGGTTACGAGTCCGCCGAGATCGGCAACTTCCCCACCCAGCCGAGCGCGATCGGCACCGACGTGCACGGTGAGCTGTACGTGCTCAGCGACCTCCCGGGATACCTGAACCGGGTGCGGTTCGAGCGGGTCCAGCCGGCCTCTGGCGGCGGGGTGGCAAACCGCTGAAACCCGGGACGACCTCCCGCATCCGCAAGACCTCCGGGGACGGCCACCTCTAGGCGGCCGTCCCCGGCTCATCCCCGATGCAGGCCCCGCAGGTCACGTTGCACGCTTCCCCGTCGGGTCGAAGACCGCGTCGTCGGGGCCCGTCGATCCCGGCTCTGACTCATGTGCGCAACCGCTCATGCCGCTATTGGTGTAGTGGAGGCTTGTTCTGTACGGACCGTGGATTCATGGAGCCGTCGACCGCCACTCCGACTACATCCTCGTCATCTGTTCGGCCTCAGTGGCTTGACGCTGTGCCTGCCGATAACCTCATCCATGCAGGTGAGAAGCGTGAGCGGGACAAGGGCTCGGGATAGCCCGTGGGGGTGCTCGTGTTCTACGGCT
>NZ_MTQP01000046.1 GCF_001984175.1 Saccharothrix sp. ALI-22-I | reverse complement strand
GGTGAACAGCGACGGCGCACCGGTCGCGACAGCGGCGACACCGGCGGCCTGGAACAGTCTGCGCCGACTCAATGGAGAGGACATGAGGTGCTCCTGTGCTCGTCTGCGTTGACGAGCGGTCCACGGCGGCGGACAACTCGGACCACTCTGCGGCGTTAAGTTTCCGCCAGGTCAACTGAACCTTCGGGCCAATGTAGCTCCACAGCCGGAGGCCGGTCAACGATCACGCAAGCCGGTTATGTGAGCGCTCACCAAGGCCCGCTCCGTCGCCACTTGGGGCGCAGCTGAGTGCTAAAGCCTTTAGCGGCAGCAGATCTGTCCGCCATACTCCAGTTGCCCCATTGAGTTGGCCGGACGCTCGTGGTCACGATGTGAACGTGAACATTCGAGCGGTCGCAACTGCCCGTCGGCGAACAAGCCCGGCAACTCGTCCCGCACCCGCATCGCCAACGTCCCCTTCGGGAACGCCGCCCTCGCCACCAGCACGGTCCGCTCGGGCACCTCCGACCACGCACGCGGCTGGACCGACATCACCTGATCCCTTCCGCGACCAGGCCGGACGCCAGCCGCAGTGGATCATCATCCACCTCAGATGATCACGCCCTGAAAACACCCGTGACCAGCGCATACTCAATTGGGCAACAGAGTCCCACACGCCGCCGAACTGCTCAAGGAGAGCAGCACCCCAAAGACGGTACGAGGCGGTCACGGTGATCGTCTCCGAGGGGCGGTCGCTCCAACTCGCCTGCCGCGTGCTCGGAGTGTCCGCGTCCGGCTACTACGACTCGCGAGGCAGAGCCCCCTCACCGCGGGCGATCCGCCAGGCCTGGCTCGTCGATCTGATCCGCGAAGTCCACGTCGAGTCGTTCCAGGTCTTCGGCGCCCCGCGAGTGCACGCCGAACCCACCCTCGGTCGCGGGATCACCGTCGGCGGCCAACGGCTACGTGCTGTCCGACAACAGCACGCTGGGCCTGCCGTCGATGCGCCACCTGGGTCCCGACCGCGAGGTCGTCGACGGCATCGGGGTGGCGCCCTTCGACTTCGCCGCGAACCCGAACGTCCCGCCCGCTCTCGTCCACACCCTCGCCAAGGGCGCCTGGATCCGCGCCGGGCAGCCGGTTGCCTGATCGGGGACTCCGGCACCGGCAAGTCCCACCTGCTGATCGGGCTGGGCACCGCCGCCGCGGAAGCCGGGTTCAAGGTCCGTTACGTCACCGCCGCCGCACTGGTCAACGAGCTCGTCGAGGCCGCCGACGACAAGCACCTGTCCAAACCATCGCCCGCTACGGCCGTGTTGACCTGTTGTGTCTTGATGAGCTGGGCTATCTCGAACTCGATCGCCGCGGCGCGGAACTGCTGTTCCAGGTGTTCACCGAACGCGAAGAACGCTCCAGCATCGCCATCGCGAGCAACTCCGCGTTCAGCGAATGGGCCCGTAACTTCACCGACCCGCGGCTCTGCGCCGCGATCGTCGACCGGCTCACCTTCGACGCGTCCATCATCGAGACCGGCACCGAGTCCTTCCGGCTGCGCACCACCAAACGCCGTCGCAACACCCGGCGCGCCAGTTGACACCGACGTGTCGCGGGCTGCCAGCTCGCGTTGATATGGTCGGCCAAGCGGTTCATCGTCACCGACACCCTCGGCCTGCTGCTCACCGTCGTGGTCGTCACCGCCGCGGTGCAGGGCCCCGACGGCGCCAAGCCCGCCCTGCTGCAGGCCTACCTGTGCACCCGGGTGCGGTTCGTGTTCACCGACGGCGCGTTCGCCGGCCGCCTGCTCGACTGGGCCTACACGATCCTGCGCACCACGCTGCACATCGTGCGCAAACCCGCCGATCAACGCGGCTTCGTCGTCATCCCGCCGCTGGGCCGCGATCAACACCATCACCCGCAGGATCGCCCGCGGAGGGCCGCCACCCGGCAGCAACGACGCACCTTCACCACCGCAAGTTGATCTTCTCAAACACGCTCTCAGTCTGGAACGCGAGGACTACCTGCGGACGCAGATCGCGCACCGATTAGGTTTTCGCGCCGCGCCCGTCTGTACGTGTGAGATCGACTCACGGGAGGCTGACGCCATGCGGAAACTGACCTTTGGCATGAATGTGACCCTGGACGGCTACATCGCCGCGCCCGGCGACGACCTCGGCTGGAGTGGGGGTGAGGGACCGGACTCGTCGCCGAGCGACGAGCTGTTCCAGTGGTGGTCCGACCGGGTGGCGGCGATGGGCCTGGCGCTGTATGGGCGCAAGCTGTGGGAGACGATGAGTTCCCACTGGCCGACCGCCGACCAGCAGCCCGGCGCCACACCGGCGGCGATCGAGTACGCCCGCCGCTGGCGGGACATGCCGAAGGTGGTGTTCTCCTCGACGACCAGCACGGTCGACTGGAACACCCGCCTGGTCACCGGCGACGCGGTCACCGAGATCACCCGGCTCAAGGCCGAGGACGCCGGCCCGATGGACATCGTCGGCGCGACGCTCGCCGGGGCGGCCATGCGGGCCGGGCTGATCGACGAGTACGTGTTGGTCACCCACCCGGTCCTGGTGGGTGGCGGCACGCCGTTCTTCACGGCGCTGGACAGCTGGGTGAACCTGACTCTCGTGGAGACGCGGACGTTTCCCGGCGGCGTGGTGCTGACCCGGTACGAGACGAGGCGATGAGCACGGGCCAGATGCTCGGCTCGTGAGGCCGGGTCGAAGTCATTCCTGGCGTGCTCGTCGTGACCCTCGGCTATGAGGGAACCTTGCCCCGGCCGCTTCCTTGCGTTCCGAGTGAGCTGTTGACCGACTTGCTGGAGATGAGGGCGACGGCGTCGATGGTGACGATGTTCTTCGGGCATGAAGAAGCCCCGCCGGCAGCACCGGCGGGGCGGTGGTGCTCAGCTGGTCGGGGTGCTCATTCCGCGGTGACGTCGGTGACGGCGGCCCGTGCGCTGGACTCGTCGACGATGGGACTTCGTGTGATCACAGTGTCGGGGGCAGGTCCAGCCATGGTTTGTCGGTGGCGTCGAATCCGGTGAGCTCGGCGATCTTCCCGTCGACGATGTGCAGGACCGCGATGGCGAATAGCCGGTACTCCGGGTCGTCGGGGGTGCGGAGGTACAGCACGGCGGCAGGCATGCGGTTGACCGTCGTGGCGATACAGCGCCAGTCGTCGTGGCCGCGTTGGAAGAGCCCACCGGAGACCCAGCCGTCCACCGCGTCCTTGGCCGTCGTGGTCAAGGTGCCCGGATCGGGCAGCATCGCGAAGCGCAGGTCGTCGCGCAGCAGGGACATCAGCCCGTCGAGGTCGTTGCGCTCATGGGCGTCGATGTACGACTTCACCGCGCCGCGCTCGTCATTCGACAGCTCGTGGGTGGCGGGGCTCCGCCAGTCGAGGCGGCGGTCGGGCAGCCGCTCGCGCATCGTCACGCGCGCCCGCTGCAGTGCGCTGGTCACCGATGCGACGGTCAGCTCGAGGGCGTCGGCGGCCTTCGACGCCGGCCAGCCGAGGACGTCGCGCAGGATGAACACCGCCCGCTGCCGCGGCGGCAGGTGCTGGACTGCGACGATGAACGCCAGCTCGATCGTCTCCCGCGCCACCACCGATTCCTGCGGGTCCTCGGGGAGCATCCGGTCGGGGTACGGCTGCAGGTACAGCACCTCGGAGCCAGAGTCCGACAGCTCGGACGGTACGGGTGTGCGGTCATTGCGCTTCTCCAGGAAGTCGAGGCAGACGTTCGTCGCGATCCGGTACAGCCAGGTCCGCAGCGCAGCGTGGCCCTTGAACGACTCCCGCTTGTTCCACGCCCGCAGGAACGTCTCCTGCGTCATGTCCTGGGCGTCCTCGTAGTTCGCGAGCATCCGGTAGCAGTGCACCTGCAGCTCACGCCGGTGGCGCTCCGTGATGAGCGCGAACCGCGCCGTATCGCCTGAGCGGACCGCCGCGATGAACGTGGCCTCGTCGGCGCCCAGCGGTCTAGCGTCGGTCATGGTCATCAATCCTTCCACCGGTGCGAGGGGGCTAACAGAACTGACGACGTGGCGGAGGATTTCTGATCGGTGAAGCCGCTGACACCGGGCCGTTCGCCAGGCCGGATGGGTCGGGTCGATCCACGGAGGTGCTCCAGGTCAGGCACACCCTCGATGTCGAGGTGGGGGTCGCCGTAGTACCCGGTGAACACCTCGTCCAGCGCCCACATCAGCATCACCGGGCCAGAGCTTATGCCTTTCCACCACGCCATCGTCACCGGGCTAGCAACTTCACGCGGCCAGCAGAAACACCCAAACGAAGTGGGGCCAAATCAGAGTGCCGCACTTCGCAGCGACCGGCGAGTGGGCCAAATCAAGATGGCGCCCGCCCCCGCAACCCAGACACCGGGGCCACTTCAACTTGCCGAAATCACTGGCTCACCCACGCCATCCTCAACGAGCGATCCAACCTGCGCGCCCGCGGCGAACCCGACACCACCGCCGTCACCCTCCCCGACTGGGCAGTCGAACAACTCACCGACCTACTCAGCACCGACCACGACACCGCAACCAACGACACATCCGCCTGACCTTGGGCAAGGACAACATCGACCACTCCGGCAATCCGCGACTCGCAACCCACTGCGTCCTGTGCAGACGCTGCACGCCGCCTGGCTGCTGATGACCAGCCGGCATCACCGAACTCCGAGGCCCAGGCTTCCTGCCACCCAAAATTCCATGATGGGACACCCTTCCGGAGGCTCGTGCCCCTTGATCTCAGATATCCGCCAAACGTCAAGCTCGCTCAGACGGTTGCGCGGCAGGCTGGCCACGGAGAGCGAGGCGGTCCGTCAGTTCGATCGTCGCCAAGTACCACCAGAACATCCAGTCAAGGAAGGCCTCGTCGTAGTCGGACTTCTGGGACTCGTTCTGATGTCGGATGTCGAACTTGTTCGCGATCATGAACAAGGCGTCCTCGTCCTTGCTCAGCAGCTCGGCCCGGAGGAGGTTTCGTCGGCTCTCCAGGACCCGAGCGAGAACGACTACAGCTGACCGCTTCTGGTGCCTGTCGGCACCGCGCGCCCGGAACAGGGCGACCGCATGACGAATCTGGTCGCCGGTGTCACTGGCATCGGCGACCACAAGCGCGTCGACGAGTTCGCTTCGCGTGTCCCCAGTCGTCGTCACCATGCGGCCGGTGTCGTCGCCCTGGCCGGCCAGACGGGGACCGAGGTCGCTCCTCTCCAGGAGTTTGTTGACGCACCACCGGTAGACGATCCGACCGGACTCGATGGAGAAGTCGCTGTGGTGCCACCGACTCCATCGACACACAAGATCAGATACCAGAAGATGGCCTCAGATCAGGCCGTGATTCGCATTCCGCCCGATTGCGGCCGGTCGACGGGTTGCTTGTGCGCAACGGTATGGCCGATCGACGGCCCGCATGGCCAGCCGATCTTTGGCAGGTATGGGGTCTGGTTTGGCGATACGCGCTCATCGAGAGCACGTCGTTCAGGCACGGCCATGTGAGGTTCATGGGGCGTGGTTGACGTCGCTAGGTTTGCAGTGCAAACTTGATTGCATCAGCGAGGGGTTGGGGGTTGTGCGGTGGGGAATGATCCGAGGTATCTGCTCGACGAGCTGTCGGCGTTGCGGCGGCGCGCTCGTCGTGACCGGCACGGTTACTGGTTCCCGTTCCTGCTGTTCGGGGTGATCGTCGCGGCGGCGATCCCGTTGTACCTGCCTGTGCAGTGCGCGTCCGCCTGCTCCTGGTCGACGCACGACCTGCCGTCGGTGTGGCACTGGTTGCACCCGACGGGGCAGGCGACGAGGACTTCCACTTTCACCGACCGCCCGTCCCTGTGGAAGGACCTCTACTGGATGGCCGCGCTGACGGTCGGATTCCTGGCGACGGTGTGGTGGTACCGGTGGCGGGCGGGGAAGGTCGGGGTGGAGACCTCGACGCGGCTCTACGTCCAGGTGACCGTGTTCGTGCTGGCCTTTCCGCTGTTGGGCGTGCCGTTGGCCACCCGGCTGGTCTTCACCACCTTGGGTTGGCCGGTCGCGCTTTCGGTCCTGGTCGCCGGGGTCGTGGTGGCGACGTTGCTCGCGAAGCGGAAGCTCCGGACCGCGATCGTGATCCTGTCGCTGATCCTGGTCGCCCACCTGGTGATGGTCTTCCCGTTCGGGCCGTTGCTGGTGGTGACGGTGGGCGTGCTCGGTTTGGCGTGGGTGGAGCGCAGTGCGCTGTGCACGTCGTTCGCCGTGCTGTTCGCCGTCTGGGCGCTGTTCGTGAACGGGTGGTCGACGTGGGTCTACGGTTCGGTCCTGTGGCCGGTGGCGCTGATCGACTTCGGTGATCTGCTGTCGTCGTCGCTGATCCTCGTGCTCGGCGGGGTCGGTGGGCTCATCGCCCGTCGGGTTCGGGACAAGATCCCCGCATGACCGAGCACCCCACGTCGGGCCTGGACGACACCGTCCACCAGCGGCACCGGCTGGGCATCCTGACGATCGCGGCCGAGGCCAAGAGGGTGGAGTTCGGCTACCTCAAGTCCATTCTGGATCTCACTGCGGGCAACCTGTCCCGGCACGTCACGGTCCTCGAAGAGGCCGGCCTGCTGGAGGTCGAGAAGGGCTACGACGGGAAACGCGCGAAGACGTGGCTGAGCGTCACCGCGGCGGGCCGCGAGGCGCTCGCCGCGGAGATGGCGGTGCTGCGAGCACTGCTCGAGCGGCACGACCAAGCGTAACCCCGCAACGGCGGCAGGACACCCCCGCAGCTATCCCGAGTGGACAGACATCGGCCTTGTCGCTCGTGCGCGTCGGCCGGAGTGCCGCCTTGGACGATGCCCAGTGGACTCCAGTCGTACGGGTCGTCGGCTCGGGACGTCGACGCACGTGCTAGGACTGTGGGGTGATGTCGTTCTTCCTGCACTGTCGGTGCCGGCGATGAGTCTCGCACCCAGTACGCGCCAGGTGGCGATACAGCTGGTCAGGAGTGGCCGTATCGAGCAGTTGCGGCGGCTGGCCGATACTGGGGACCCGCAGGGGCGCCGCCAACCGGCTGCCTGGCCGGCCCGGACAGGCGAGATCGGGCACGGCGTTGGCGCCGGACCGCGCGTCGGCGTGGCGCCGGTGGTGTCAGGAGCTGCTCGCGGTGCCAGGGCTACCCAGGTGCCGGGCGAAGAACCGGATCGAGCTGTCGATTTCGAAGGACGGGACTCGAAAGTGGCTGCCGGGGTTGGCGTGCAGGGTCTTCTCGGCGGAGCCGAGTGCGTCGAACAGCTTCATGACTGAGTCCCGTGGATTGCCTTCATCGTCCCACTGCAGCACGAACTCGACCGGGATCGTGATCCGCGCTGCGGTGTCGGTGAGCCAGTCGCTTCCGATGAGGCCGAGGACCGCAGCCGTGATCCGAGGTTCGGCCGCGACGAGGCGTATGCCCATCTCACCCCCTTGGGACAGGCCGTAGTACCCGACGGGCTGGCTGTCGCCGACGGAGTCCAGTTTCTGGAGTGCGTCCAGGGTGGTCTGCCAGTCGGGTATGAGCTGCGACGCCACGGTTTCGTTGAGGGCAGGCCACGCCGGGCCGAAGGGCTCGCCCGCAGCCTCTCGTTCCTGGATGACCGCGACGAGCCGCCGGATCTCCGGGTGCTCCGGCCTGTCGCCGGTACCTGGCGCGTCGATCGCGGCGACCGCGAAGCCGCAGGAGGTGACGTAGGGGAAGGCTCGGGAGACGACTTCCCATCCCTTCTTGTGCTGGCCGCCGCCGTGCCCGATCAAGACCAGCGGACGGGGACCGGAGCCCTCGGCGGGCGTCCAGAGCACCCCGGGGATGTCCCCGATGGTGAAGAGCTGTGCGCGGATGCCGTCAGCGACGGTTTCCGAGGTGATGCGCATGGCAGGATTACATCGGCATCCCGCTGACGCGGCGAGTCAATTATCCGGGCGGCCAGGCCGCCGGCGACGATGCCCGGCGCCGGTTGATCTCGCGCCGCCTGGGCACGATCGGCTATGCCCACCAGGCTGCCATGGTCACGCCTGCGGCGCACCGATTCCGGCCGACGCTGTACCGCTCGAAAAGTCATCGTTGCTGGTCAAGCAGCGTATCTGTACTCGTTGATGAGGCCGCCCAGGATGCAGGTGCGGTGCAGTCTGCGGGTGTCGAGGTCGTGTACCGCGGTGGGGTGCTGCTGAGCTTCGGGTGGTAGTTGGTCACGGGCCTGGTGGGGCCGGTGTCGGTTGTAGTGGTCTTCGTAGGCTGCGAGGACTTGACGTGCATGAACCTCTCCCAGGATCAGGATGTGGTCGAGGACTTCGCGTCGGAGCGTGCCGATGACCCGTTCGCAGTGGGCGTTCATCCGGGGCGCCTGTGGCGCGCTCTTGATCACCTGGAGATCGTCGGCTTGGAAGACTGTGTCGAACGTCTGGCCGTACTTGCCGTCGCGGTCGCGGAGCAGGAAGCGCAGGGACTCCATTCGATGCCCGAGGTCGGCGGCGAGGTTCCTGGCCTGCTGCGTCGTCCACTCCTGGGTGGGGTGAGCGGTGACACCGGTGATGTGCAGGCGCCTGGTGCCGTGTTCGAGGAAGGCCAGCGCGTACAGGCGCCTGCCGAGCACGGTGTCGAGGTGGAGGAAGTCGCCGCGATGGTGCCTTGGGCCTGGGCGGTGAGGAACTCCCGCCAGGTCAGGCCGGCACGGCGGGGCACCGGGTCGATGCCCGCTTCGTGCAGGATCTGCCAGACCGTCGAGTGGGCGATGCGGTGGCCGAGTCGGGTCAGTTCGCCCTGGATCCGCCGGTGCCCCCACCGTGGGTTCTCTCTGGCGAGCCGCAGCACGAGCGACGATGACTTTTCGAGCGGCATACCCGCATCCAGCCGTTCAGCCTGCGCCGTGACCTGCACCGTCACGATGAAAATGGCTCAGTGGACTGGCCATTTCGCGCAGCTCTGCCACTGTGTCACGGCAGTACTCGCACGCTGCGAGGTCTACCTCGACGTGCGTCTGGTTCTGACGTAGTCGCCGGACCGCACGCAGGTTCCCCCTTACGGGCCGGGCGCGACCCGCAGCGCCCGCATCCCCCTGGTGCAATGCCGCGCATTCCACGGAATCGGCGCCGCGCCACCACCCGGTGTTCAGTGCGCTATGTCACCGCCGGTCGGGCCGTACCTCGACTTCAGCCGATGCACCAGGACCCGGAACCGTTCTGCGGCCAGCGGAGCTCGATCAACGCAGGTTCCCCGGACTCGAACTCCACGGAGTACTCCATGGTCAACTTGCTCATCGAGACCGGCTTGGACCCCAGCCGGGCCGGACCGCGCTCCACGCCCTCGTCGTAGACCTGGCCGGGCCGCTCCAGACTGCAGGTCAGCGCGGTCGCGGCGGCCTCGTCGCGGGCATTGATGGCGGCCACGTACTCCTTGGCGTGGTCGCGGGCCATCGCCTGCGCCTCCCTTGGAGGGGCGTCGGTGGGCGGGGCGCCGGTCGGCGCGGTCGGGCGCATCGGCCCGGTCTGCGCGTCGGGTCGGCTGGTCAGGTACCAGATGGCCGCGCCCGCACCCGCCACCAGCAGCACGGACACGATCACCAGGGCGACGACGAGCCCGGTGTTGCTCTTCTTCGGCGGGCCGTAACTGTACGGCGGGGGGCCGTACGGCGGCTGCGGCAGCCCGTGCGGCGGCGGGCCGTACGGATCTTGCTGACCTCGCTGGCCCTGCCAGTGCGGTCCGGGCGGTGGTGCGGTCATGCTGGTCTCCCTGGGACGAGCGCGCTGGCAACCTACCGCGTCCGCGTCAGTTGAGGGTCGACATCGACTACGGGGCCCAGGAGACCCGCTGCTCGCCGTACTCGTCCGCGAAGACCAACTCGAGCCCCTCGGACGCCAGCGGGCTGTGCCTGCCGATAACCTCATCCATGCAGGTAGAGGGTGTACAAGACCCAAGGCCTCGAAGCGCTCACAGGCGCAGTTGCCATCCGCCGTGACATCGACCAGCACGGCATGATGACCGGCTGTGCTGCTCCGACTGGCCTACCTGGGCATGACCAACGCGTTCGCGTTGCTGCGCCTGCTACCCATGAGTGATCGAGACAAGGACGTGGAGATCCTGGTGCTGCGGCACCAGATCACCGTCCTGCAACGCCGCGCACCCGACCGCGTCCTGGGTCACCCCAGCCGCCAGGAACCTGATCATGGATCTCGAGGACGCGGGCAGCTCCATGCGGTACCTGATCCGCGACCGGGACGGGAAGTTCCCAGCGCTGTTCGATGCCGTCCTCGCCGACGCGGGCATCCAGGTCGTCCTCACCGGTGTCCGGATACCGCGGATGAACGCGATCATGGAGCGCTGGATCCGCAGTTGCCGCCGTGAACTCCTCGACCGAACGCTGATCTGGAACCAACGGCACCTGCTCCACGCCCTGCGCGAGTACGAGCACTTCTACAACACCCACCGACCCCACCAAGGCATCACCAACACCCGACCACTACACCCACTGCCACAACCAACCACCGACCAAGCCGCAATCACCCGACTCGACATCCGCCGACGGCAACGACTGAGCGGCATCCTCAACGAGTACCACCACCCCGCCTGACCTGCACGGACGCCATTTTCGGCAAGCACAAGGTCAGAGCCTGTGTACCGGCTTTGGCACCGCACAGGTTGACCTTGGTCTCCACCCGGCGCAGGCTCTGCGCGAACGTCGCCGCTACCGCCTGATCACCACCCTGCTCGACCACCACCGGCATCCTGCCCTGGAGATCGTCGCGCTCTACCACCAGCGGTGGAGGAGCGAGACCGCGTTACTGGAACTGAAGTCCACCACCCTGGGCGGGCGCCTGTTGCGCGCCCGCACCCCGGACGGGATCGACCAGGAGGTCCATGCCCTGCTGACCGCCTATCAGGCGCTGCGCCTGGCAATGGCCGACGCCACCATGAACCACCCCACGATCAGCCCGGACCGGGCAGGCTTCACCATCACGTTGCAGACCGCCCGCGACCAGATCGTCCGCGCCGCGGGCGTCATCGCCGCCACCACCGTCGACCTCGTCGGCAGGATCGGCCGCGCCGTCCTGGCCGACCCGCTGCCCCCACGTCGATCCCGCGTCGGCCCACCCGTGGTGAAACGAGCGATCTTCAAACACCGCGCCAAACGCGACATCGACCGCACCAACCACCAGGCCACCAGCAACATCGTCGCCACCGGCTTGACAACCGACCCATGACCCTAACTAGCAGGGCCAGCCCGCTGTTGCGTGCCGTGTGGGAGAAGATCGCCTGGGCGTTGGGCGGCCGGCCCTGTCAGCGGCCAGTTCGAAGTCCCCGGGGACGGCCAGTTGCAATGTTACGCTCCGTAGCCGGAGTGCGGTTCTGGTGAGGCCACCGACCTGTGTCCCAGCCGCCCGCTGCCCAGCTCTACAGCGGCCTGCCCCGCACCACGGGCGGCTCGGCCGCCACGCCCGGCCCGTACGTCCACGACGTGACCGCTCTGGACCACCTGGCTGACTACCTCGGCCGAACTGTCAAGCCGTGGGTGCGAACGGGTCACGCCAAGTCGTAGAGCAAGCGGTAGTAGGCGATGCGTTCCGGGTCGGGGTCGATCCCGTACGCGTCGTACAGGATGCCGTCGAAGCCGGGACCGTAGTCCCAGTCGAGACTCCACGTCGCGACCGCCAGATCGGCCCACCGGTCAGCCACCCCGAGCGAACCCAAGTCGACGTGCGCGGCGAAGGTGCCGTCGTCGTGCAGCAGGGTATTCGGGGTGCAGGCGTCTCCATGGCAGACCACGAGACCGTCGATCGCGGGCGGTTCACCGAGCCGAGCCCTGGCCTCGGTCAACCCGAGATGCCGGTGCTCGGGGGACCAGTCGGCCACGCCCTCGCCGTCGGCGATGCGCTCGTCGGCGCGTACGAGCCGCCGCTCGACGCTCCAGTCGAACGGGCACCGGTCCGCCGGCAGGGTGTCGTGGAGCAGGCGCAGTCCGCGGCCGATCGCGGCCGCCGCAATACCAGGCTCGGCCTTCCACCGGGGCTCCACCGCCGACCGGCCGGGGACGGCCGCCGTGATCAGCCACGCGCCCTCGGCATCGATGCCGTGGTCGAGGACCGGTGGGACACGCGCCCAGCGCTGCGCCCAGGCCAGGCGCTCGGCTTCGCCGCGCAGGTCGATCTCAGGGGTCCCGGCGGCGACCCACTTGACATACCTGGCGCCATCGCCCACGTCCAAGCGGAAGGTCAGGCCGCCGAGCTCGTTGCGCCACACGGGGGTGATGGCGGCGTCACCGGCGAGCGCTGTGACGATGTCGGGGACCGGCACCGGTCCAGTCGGAACCTCGGAAATGACGGGGCGACTGCTCACAAAATCATGATCCTGACAGGGGTCGGGCCCCACCGGCCAATCGATTTCCAGAGCGCTGATCGTAGGTGTCGGCGGCGGACGAGCCAGTGCTGACGGCATGACGGTTGAGCAGCCGGGCGACAGTGGCAGATCAAACGCAGACGGACCACTACAGCGCGGTATGCAGGCGACGCTCGGTGACCATGCGCGGCCAGATACCTCCCCGCTAACTGGCCGCCACTGGGGAATCCCAACTGGCCATTGACACGGCCCGGCGCGCGGCTGGCGAGAGGTTTGGTTGTGCCGGCCGCCCTGGGATCGGCCCGAGCAGCCACTCACCGCTGCCGATGGAGATGCCGAGCGCGATGGGGCTCGGTCCGATCACGAACTGGATGATCTGTCGGCGAACCTTGCGGACTTGTTCTGGTTCCGGCAGGTCAGCGATCCCAAGGGGCGGCTGGCTGACGCCGAGTGGGTATTCGGTGGACTGAGGAGCGCGTGCATCGACTCATCGGTCATGACGGACCTCTTCGATCTGATCTGGTGCATGCGCTTTGATCCCGTCGACCGCTCGGTTCAGTACTCCGTTTCGAACCAGCCTCACAGCGCGGCCTGGTTGAGCTCAGTCAGTGTGATGACGCCGTCGTCGAGCGCCCGGGTGACGAGGTCGCTCTTGGTGCGGGCGGCACGGCCGACGTTGGCGTACTTCACCCGTGCCCTGGTGATGTACGTGTCGACGGTCTTCACGGTGATGTGGAGCTTCGCGGCGACGAGTTCCTTGGACATCGAGGCGAACCAGGCACGCAGCACCTCCACCTCGCGCGGGGACAGGCGCGGCTTGCCGGGCGCGTCGTCCGTGCCGGGCAGTGGCGGGGTGGGGTAGGGCATGTCCCGCGCGGCCGCGCGGATGGCCGGTATCAGGTGCTCCGGGCCTTCGCGCTTGGTGAGGTACGCGAGCGCCCCGAGGTCGAGGCACTTGATCGCGGTGGCGTAGTCGGCGTGGTGCGAGTACACGACCACCCGGCGTCCGCTGTCCACCAGCCCGCGGAGTTCGCCGAAGTCCGGCTTCCCGGGCACCAGCTCCAGGTCGAAGATGACCACGTCGGCGGCGGCGCCCGGCCCCGTCCAGATGTCGGCGAGCCGTGCCCCGGCGTCGACGAGCGCGATCGGCGGGTCGGCCTGCTCGCACCAGTACCGCACGCCTGCCGCGATCGCCGCGTGATCGTCCACGATCACCGCCGTGATCAACTCGGCTGCCATTGGGTCTCCTTCCGGGGAGATACGTGCGACGGTGAGCCGTGTCATGTGTTGGTCCTCCGAGCCAACCGACCACTGGCAACTGGTCGCCGGCCGACGGGACCAGGATCGTGGCGGTGCTTTCGTCGCACTTTCACGCCGGGGAAAGCCCGGGTGCGCGAGACTGGGTGGCTGGTCGGAGGGGGCGGGGGCTCATGGAGTTTCGGGTGTTGGGGCCGGTGGAGGTCCGGCACGGCGAGCGGGTGGGGGTGCTGTCCGGGCGGCTGCGGCGGACTCTGCTCGGTGTGCTGTTGGCTCGGGCCAACCAGCCGGTGTCGGTGGACGTGCTGACAGACGCGCTGTGGGGTGACCGGCCGGACTCGCGGGCCGGGCAGAAGCTGCAGCTGCACGTGCACCGGCTGCGTGGTGTGCTCGACGATCCGGCTCGGCTGTCGTTCGGCGCGGCGGGCTATCGGCTGCGGGCTCGGGCTGAGGAGGTCGACGCGGAGCGGTTCGAGGCGCTGGTCGGGGCGGGGGTGGCGGCCGCGGAGCGGGAGCCGCAGCGGGCGATCGAGTCGCTGCGGGCGGGGCTGGCGCTGTGGCGTGGCACTCCGTTCGCGGACGTGGAGGTGCCGGTGCTCGCCGACTGGGCACGGCGGCTGACCGAACGCCGCCTCACCGCCGTCGAATCGCTCTACCGGGCCCAGCTGGCCTGTGGCCTGCACGAGGCGGTCATCGGTGAGCTCTCCGAGCTGGTGGCCGAGCACCCGTTGCGGGAGCGGCTGCACGGGCTGCTGATGACCGCGTTGTACCGGGCCGGGCGCCGGTCGGAGGCGTTGGAGGTCTATTGCCGGGCACGGGAGGCGTTGGTGTCCGAGCTGGGGCTGGAGCCGGGGCCGGAGCTGCGTGAGCTGCAGTGCCACGTCCTCGCCGACGATTCGGCCGAGCCGGCGCCGGACGACCGGGCGGCCCGCCGCGAGGTGCCCGCCCAGCTTCCGGTGGACGTGCGGGGGTTCGTCGGTCGGGAGGCCGAACTCGTGGAGCTGGACGGGTTGCTGTCCGCCGAGGCGCCGGTGGTGATCTCGGCGGTGGCCGGCACCGCGGGGGTGGGCAAGACCGCTCTCGCCGTGCGTTGGGCACACCGGGTGCGCGACAGGTTCCCGGACGGGCAGCTCTACGTGGACCTGCGCGGCTACGGCCCGGACGAGCCGGTCCCGGCCGCCGACGCGCTGGCCGGCTTCCTGCGCGCGCTCGGTCTGGACGGCGCGGCGATCCCCGAGGACCTCGCCGAGCGTGCCGCGCGCTTCCGCACGCTGGTCGATCAGCGCAGGATGCTGGTCCTGCTGGACAACGCCCGCACCGTCGAGCAGGTGCGCCCGCTGTTGCCGGCCAGCCCGTCCTGCTTCACGCTGGTGACCAGCCGCGACTCGCTGGCCGGGCTCGTCGTCCGGCACGGCGCGCACCGGCTCGTGCTGGACCGGCTGTCCCCGACCGACGCGGTCGGCCTGTTGCGTGAACTGCTCGGCGCGCGTGCCGACGCCGAGCCCGCAGCGGTCGGGAGTCTGGTCGAACGATGCGTGCGGTTGCCGCTGGCGCTGCGGATCACCGCGGAGCTGGTCCGGTCACGGCCGGGACGCGCCGTCGGCGAGCTGGCCGGTGAGCTCGCCGAGGCGCAGGACGCGCTGGACCTGCTGGACGTCGACGGCGACCCGCACACCGCAGTGCGCGCGGTGTTCTCCTGGTCGTACCGGCACCTCGACCCCGCCGTGGCCAGGGTCTTCCGGCTGCTCGGCCTGCACCCCGGGCACGACATCGACGCCCACGCGGTGGCCGCCGCGGCCGGGACCGGGCTGCGGGAAACCCGCCGGGCACTCGACGTGCTGGTACGCGCCCACCTCGTCGACCAGACCCTCGGCGGGCGCTACCAACCGCACGACCTGCTGCGCGCCTACGCCGCCGAACTGGCCGAGACCACCGACTCCGCGGCCGACCGCGATGCGGCGCTCACCCGGCTGTTCGGCTACTACCTCGCCACGGCCTCTGCCGCGATGAACGTCATCGCCCCGCACGAGGCCGAGCGCAGGCCGAAGGTCGCCGCGCCGGACGCCGAGTCACCGGTGTTCGACAGCTACGACTCGGCGTTCGGTTGGCTGGACCGCGAGCGGGCCAACCTGCTCGCCACCACCCAACACGGCGAGCCCGACAACGTCGTCAACATGTCGAACACGGTGTGGCGCTACCTCAGCATCGGCAGATACCACGACGACGCCATCACGCTGCACACCAGTGCGCTGCACGCCGCCCAGGCACTCGGCGATACCGCCGCGGAGGCCGACGCGGAGCGGGTGCTCGGCGCCTCGAAGCTCCGGATCGGGCTCCTCCCGCAGGCCGCCCAACACCTGGAGCAGGCGCTGGCCCTGTACCGGCAGGTCGGCGACCGGTTCCTGCAAGGCTCATCGCTGAACAACCTCGGCATCGTGCACTGGCGACGAGGGGACCTCGCCGCAGCGGCGGACTGCTTCCGCCAGGCTCTGGCGCTCTTCAACGACGCCGGCGTCGAACACCTGGGAAGTCCGGCGATGAACAACCTCGCGCGAGTCCTGTGCATCGTGGGCCAGTACGACGAGGCGTTGGACCTGCACGAGCGTGGGCTGGTCATCGCGCGGGACGCCGGGAACCCGAGCCATGAGGCCAACGCGTTGTGCGGCAAGGCGGAGGTCAACACCGCGATCGGTCGCTACCAGCAGGCGCTGGACGACGCGCGGCAGGCCGTGACCGTCGCGCAGAACGCCGGTCACCGCGTCCTTGCAAGCGCCGCCCTGTGCGCACTCGGTACCGCACACCGACAGCTGGGAGACCATGGGCTGGCGGTGCACCACCTCGAGTCGGCGTTGCGGATCGCCCGTGCCGTGGGCGACCTCTATGACCTCATCGCCGCGCTGAGCGGACTGGCTGCGGCGCACGCGTCCGCCGGGAACCCGACCGAGGCGCTCCAGCTCTACCGGGAGGTCCTGACCACCGAGAACGGGCAGGCGCACCCGGACGAGTTCGCGCACGCCCTCGCGGGCATCGGTGACGTCCACGCCGGACTCGGTGAGCACGACCAAGCCCGCGAGTACTGGCAGCGGGCGCTGGCGGTCTACCGCGAGCTGGGCATGCCGCAGGCCGAGGCCGTCGCGGCCAGGCTCGACAGGCTCGGCACGCCGGTCGAGCCGTGACGGCCCGCGCACGACATGCCGGTCGCGCCCAGTTCCGCCCGCCGATGGACTCGACGATGGTCCCCACCAGTTCGACGTCCGTCGGCTGTGGCTCGGTGAGCGTTCCGACGCCGGCTCCGTAGACAGCCGATACCGAGACGACACGCCCACCGAGGTTGACTCTGGCGTCTAGGGAGCGGGCGTCCGTGACGAGTAGCCAGCGTCGGTGGCTGCGGTGAGGTCGAGCTCCGCGCACGGCCCTCCGGCGTCCCGTCCGGGATCGTCACCTCGTCGGGCAGTCGTTCCACTGCCTTCACCGTGATCCGTGCGGCCACCTGTCCCTCGAACTCGTGCGGGGTGCCGAAAGTCGGCGCTGTGGTTCTGACCTGCGTCAAGCCGCTGTAGGTTTGTATTCGTTGATCAAGCCGCCGAGAACGGATCCGCCGACGAACCTTTCGGCGTGGCAGTGGCCCGGGGCAGCGTGGTGGGATTTCACGACCTCGATGCCGGCGTCGGCGAGGACCGTGTCGAACGAGGTGGTGAACTGGTCAGCCCGGTCGTGGATCGGAAACCGGAAGTCGCCGGCCCGGTCGCCCAGGTCCATGAGCAGGTTGCGCGCTTGTTGGGTGGTCCACGCTCCGTCGGGGTTGGTGGTGCCGAGGATGCGCAAGGCATTCGAGCCCGCCCACCCTCTTGCCCGCTATCTCGCAGCACACGACATCCTCGTGCAGGTGTTCGGGCTGCACGAGCTGTTCGCACCAACCGGCAGGGCACCGACGGCGACCTCCCCGCCTCGACGGATCCGCAGCGTGCTGAAAAACGGTCCGGTAGCGGGAGGAGTTGACACAGCTCCAACCCGTGTCACGACTCGGCTCCCCGGCAGAGCCGGACTCAGCGGCATTCGGGGTCGACCACCACTTCGACGATCTCCGTGAACTCCTGCTGGAGCACCACAAGATCTTCAAGAGTGCCGAAACCACTTACGACGGCGTTGACGGCGTACGTGGCGTGATAGGGCGCGACCACATCACCAGGCGTCACGTGCGGTGCCACGTCAACGACCTTCGGATGAGCGCGGAGTGCGTCGAGCCCGCGGATCTCCACGACCGTTCCCGCCGTCTCGGCCAACACCGTCACCGCGGCGACAGGGCCGTCTTCCGGATCGGCCTGATCGCCGAGTCTCGGTGTCAGTCCCAGTGCGACCTCGAGGTTCTGCAGACGCAGGTCGACCCCCGCGAGTGTCCAGACCAGCGTGGGGATCATCGACCCGCCGAACCTGCCGGCGTTCATCTCCACCAACGTCGGGCCGAGCTCGACGTCGTCGATGACCGTCACGTTCGCAGTGGTGTTGTCCAGGCCCAACACGTCCACCGCTCGCTGCACCTCCGAAAGGATCAGGCATCGCCGATCAGCGAGCAGGTCCAGCGGTGGACTCGCCATGCCGATGATGTAGTGGGTGACCGGATCGACGATGATCTGCATCAGCAGCGTCGGGTGAACCACGCCGTCGACGACAACGATCTCGGCGTCGTACTCGGGCCCGCGCAGGACCGCTTCGACCAGGAACTGCGTGGTCGGGTCGAGCGAGCTTCCATCGGGATCGTGAAGCGGCGGAAGGAGAATACCGTTCGCTGCCGCCGGTGCCGCGTCCACCGCCCGTTCGTACGCCTCGCGAAGCTCGCTGACCGACTCCACCCGGCTGATCAACGCACTGGCGGTGCCGTTGAGCGGCTTCAGGATCGCGGGCAACCCCACGGCCGCCGCGACTTCCTCCGCCTGCGCAGCGTCACTCATGAGCGAGTACGCGAGCGAAGGGCGCCCGGTGGACGCCAGGGCTCGTCGCATCGACAGCTTGTTCCGCGCCCTGGCGATGCCCGCCGCCGGCGTCCTCGTGTGGCCGAGGATCTCCGCCGCTCGAGCAGCCACGACGGTCTTGCTGTCGAACCAGGACACCAGCACCACCGAGCTCACGTCCTCGGTGGCGTTGCGAACGGACGCGGCGATTTCCTGCGCCGACTGGATGTCCTCGACGAGGACGACGCTGTCGAACAGCTCCTCCAAGTCGTCCGTCAGCGACGCGGCCTCCGCGTACGAGATGACCAGGCCAGTTTGGGCGTCGAGTTGCCAGACCGCGCTCGCGAAAGCCTCAAGCACCTGCGGCAGCGCCGACGCGCAAACCATGTAGACAGTTGGGTTCACCGGTAGTTCCATCGGCACCTCCTGGGCGCGGCGAACCAGGAGGTCGCCGGATCGGGCATGGTCATGGGCGGCACCGGTCAGGCCCGCCGCCCGGCGGCTACGAGCTCGGCCGCCACGCACACGACGTCGTCCACCGAGGGAAGGACCTGTCGCTCGGCGGCACGGCTCGCGGGCAAGGAGGACACCGCGGGCGACAACCTGCGCGCCCGCACACCGTCCAGGCCCAGCTCGGCGAGCTGAGCCAGCACCTCGGCACCGAAGCCCCCGAAGCCCTGTCCTTCTTCGACGACGACCAGACAGGGGGCCGCCGCAACGACTTCGGCGTGGTCGGCAAGCCGGAAAGGCTGGATCTCGGTCGGGCACAACACCTGCGCGAACAGGTCGTGGTCGAAGAACAAGCGGTGACAGGCTGACGCCAGGTCGTCGCAAAGTCCTCCGTAGCCGAGCAGCGTGACGTCGGGTGCTCTGCGCGGCCGCACGAGTGCGCTGGGAAACCGCTCGTCGGAGATCAGCAGCTCGAAACCTCGGGGCAGGGAGTCGCCCACCCGCCGGCCGTAGAGGAGCTTGTTCTCCACCAGCAGGGTCGGGCCCGCGCCGCCGTTGCCGAGCTCTTCCACGACGGCTCGCGGACCGACGAAGCCGTTGAACGCCAGGATGCGCAGACCTGGCACCCCGAAGAACATCTTCTCGAGAGTCTGGCTGTGCGTAGGTCCGTACCCTCGGCCACCCCCCATCGGTGTACGCACGACGACATCGACCGGAGGTGCCTCATCTCCGGCGAGGAAGGAGAGCTTGGCCGCGTGGTTAACGATCTGATCCGCCGCGAGGGTGACGAAGTCACCGAACATGATCTCGGCGAACGTCGGGAACCCGTTCAGCGCCAGCCCCGTGGCCACGCCGACCAGCGCTGCTTCCGAGATCGGCGTGTTGCGCACCCGGCCGGGGTGGTCGAACGACAGCCCCCTGGTCACCTTGAACGCGCCGCCGTAGGGCGACTCGACGTCCTCACCCAACAGGTGAACATCGGCCCGCCGGTTCAACAACGATCCGAGTGACGTGCGCAGCTCGTCCACGAAACGAACGCCGGACGCGCTCGTCTCGGTCCAGCGGGGCGTGCTGCTCCCTTCCGCCGCCTCGTCGGCTGGCACAGCGTCCGGGCTGGACTCCAACGCCTCCGCGACGGCTTCGTCCACCAACGAGCGGATCTCTTCATCAAGGCGACGCAAGTCCTCTGCGCCTTCGCGCAACATGGTGTTCAGCGGATCAATGGCTGCACGATCAGCCAGTTCCTCCGGGGAGCGGTCATCGTCCCCTTTGGAATGTGCGCTCAGTCGGTACGTCTGCACCTCCAGGAGGAACGGCCCGTCCCCCGACCTGACGTGGTCGAAGGCCTTGCCCGAGGTAGCCCACAGCTCCTCCCAGTTCCAGGTGTCACAACGAGCGGCCTCCACCCCGAACGCGCTCGCCCTGGCCGCGATCGTGCCCGCGACGCCGGTGTTCTTCGGGGTGGACTGGGCGTAGCTGTTGTCCTCGACCACCAGCACGAGGGGGAGGCGCCACAGGGACGCCAGGTTCAGCACCTCGTAGACGATGCCTTCCCCCAGGGTCCCGTCCCCGATGAAGCAAACGGCGACGCCACCGTCCTGCCTGGTCTTCCTCGCCAGCGCGGCACCCGCGGCGATCGGTACGCACCCACCCTGCACGCCGGTGGACAGGAAGTTCTCGCGGTGGAGGTGTTGGCTGCCACCACGGCCGCCGCACACACCTGCTCGTCTGCCCATCACCTCGGCCACCAGCCCCACCACGTCACCGGTGGCAGCGAGGTAGTGACCGTGGCAGCGGTGGTTCGAGAAGACGGCGTCCTCGTCTCGCAGGTGGTCGCTGATCACCGCGGCGGAGAACTCCTGTCCGATGCAGGTGTGCACCGTGCCCGCGAGCTCCCCTGAGGTGAACAGCTCCAGCAGGCGCTCCTCGACCCTCCTGGTGAGCAGAGCCTTGCGCACGATTTCCTGGCGGTCCATGTCGTGCCTACTCCTGTCCTCGGGTGGGGTCGACCGCCACCGCTCCCGGCGCCGACAGGTCGTGCACCGCGATCACGCGGAACTCGCTGGTGTACCGCTGTGCTGCGTCGTCGGTGAGCCAGAGCTCGTCCGGAGCCGGCGACATCTCCACGATGTCGACGTGGCCCCGCTCGGGTGGGAGTTCTCGCGCCAGGCGCAGCACCCGTGAGAGGTTCCGCAACAACAGCGGAGCGTCCAGGTCCACGTAGAAAGGCTTGTTCTCAACGGCCGTGCGCACGAACGCGTGCCGAGGTACCCCCAGCGCGCGCAGCACGTCTGCCAGCACGGCGACCTTGGTCGCGTCGCACGGCAGGTCCCCGGCCGGCACCCGCCAACTTCGCCGCGACACCACGACGTCGTCTATGACCACCCGGGGTCGGCGCGGCGCCGGCGGCAGCAGCTGGAACCTGTCGACGACAAGAGCCGAGAGGAACTCCCCCAGCACCTCCAGCACCGGCGCGGTCCACGTTCCGCAAGGCGGCCCGACCACGAGCCCGCCCGCGCGCTGCGAGACGAGAAGTCCCGCCGCGGGCCAGGTCCTCGACTGCTCCGGGGCGCCGCTGTCCTCACCGAACGACCAGTACAGGTACTGATCCGAGACGTGCACGGCGAGCGGCGGATAGGTCCTGGGACTGACCTCGGGCGAGTCGTTGGGCTGCAAAGCGATCACCCGCACCGCCATCGACATGTCCGCCGCGACCGCGGCGTTCAGCTCTGTCCGGTCGTCCGCCTGCGTGTGGAACAGGCGGCTCTCCAACGTGTTCATCGCTACGTGCAGCTCTCCAAGGACCCATCTGTACCCGTCTCCGGTACGTGCGAGCATCAGGTCAGGGCTGTGGTACCTGGCGGCCGTCCATGCGGGTTCACCCGCGGGGAACAACGCGGGCGCCAGCCGTGCCACGTCCTCCGTGGAGAGTCTGATCTCGTCGAGATCGCCGTCCCGCCTGCCGTGCCGCAGGAGCTCGGCCCACCTGGCCCGGAAGTCGTCGACGACCTCGTGCACCACCGTGCCCTCGGCTCCCGCCAACACGTCGGCCGCGCTGAAGTACAGCTCGCTCAGCCGAACCTCTCGCGACCCGCGCGACAGCGAGCGGTAACACCCGGCCAGCACTTCGCCGACCGCTGAGCCTGTCTCACTTGCGAGCCAGGAGGCGGAGTCGAGCAGGAGCCCCAGCGGTGCCCGCAGGCCGTCGAGCAGATCCGGCCCCACCATGACGTCGAGATCGCGACGGGAGTCCTGGTACACCACGGTCCGGCCACGCGGACTCTCCTGCTTGGTCCGACCCGCCGCGACGGCGGCCGCGGCGGTGAACGTGCCACCAAGCCGCTCCAGCGCCGCGTGCACGGCGAGCGGATCACCGGCCGCTTCCGCCACGTCGCCGCGCAGCGAGTCGAGGTCGTCCAGCACGCCGAGCAGCCGTGAGCGCACAGCGTCGTCCGCGATCCGCGAGACCTGGTGGCGCAATGCGATCTCCGGCTGTTCGTCCAGCGGGACGACGAACCCCGCGAGCACGAGCCCGGCCTCGACAAGTGCTCCCAACTCGCGCTCGGCCTCCGCCTCGGTGCATCCCGTCCTGGCCGCGGCGACCTTCGACGTCTCACCCAACCCGAACTGCGCGCGGGCCGCGTCGATCAACGCCCGTTGCCGGGTGGTCAGTTCCACATCCCCGCGCCACGGCCGGCGCGCCCGCCTCTCCTCGAAGGACACCGCCGGGTTGAGCCTGATCGGCACGTGCGCGGCCACCTCCGGATCTGCCTGCCAGGCAGCCGCAAGAGCCTCCACCGCCCACGTCTCGAAGTGGACGCTGCGGCGTCGGATACGACCGCTCCCGCTGGCGCGCAGTCCGTTCACCGACTCGTCGAACCTCGCCCAGGCCACCGGGCCGAAGAATCCAATCGTGTCGTTCTTCGCACAGTAACGCTGGGCGTAGCGTCCGATCACCGCCTGCCGGTAGCCGCTGCGCCGCAGGGGACTTCCGCTTTCGGCGGCCTTGACGTGCTTGGCGAGCCAGCTCCGCACCACGGCAGGGTTCTGCCACGCCAGCGCCTCGACGAACCGGGGTTCGGACATGACCCGGCCCGCCGCGACACTCTGTCCCTCGGCGTCGACATCCGTGTCGCTGGAGAGTCCCGCCAGCCAGTCGAACGGCATGCCGGCACTTCTCAGGACGCTGAGCCGCCAGAGCGACCAGCCGGAAGCCAGACCTGTGAGGTGGTCGCTCGAACCAGCGCCTTTCACGGCTTGGCACCCAACGCACTCAGCTCACCCGCGAGGCCTGCGAGCGTGGGATGCTCGAAGAGCGAGGCGATGCTCAGATCGATCGCGAACCGCCTGCGCACCGACGTCATCACCTCCACCGCCGTGAGCGAGTTCCCGCCGAGGTCGAAGAAGTCGTCGCCTGGGTCGATCTGCGGCATGCCCAGCGCCTCGGTCCACATCTCCCGCAGTGCGTCCAGGACGGAAACCGGTGCCGCGGCGATGATCACAGGCTGGCCGGACGGCGCGACGGCCTCGCGAGCAGCGGGCGCTGGCGCAACGCGGTGTTCGCCGGGCTCCGTGCGCACCGCGGCGGCAGCAACGGTCACGACCGTTCGGGTCGCGGCTCGGGGCAACGGCTTGCCGTCGCGGAACGGTGCGACGACGACCTGGCGTGGCGTGCGCGCCTCCAGCAGCCGGATGAGCAATCCGGCCCCCACCTCCGGATCGATCCCGGTCTGCGGTGCCGGGGCCTCTCGGTCGTCCGCCGCGGCCGCGTCCTGGGAGATGCCCCACTCTGCCGTGACGTCGAAACCTTCTTCGACACGACGCATCGCGAAGCCGGTCACCTCGACGACGACCATGCCGTCCTCGTTGATGAGGTCGACGTCCGCCGTGATCAGCCGCTCAGCACTGGGACGCCTGCGGATGTGGCTGTAGAGCTTCGTGGGGATGTTCTGGTGCACCACCAAGGTCCGGTAGGTGAACGGGATGTGGAAGTCGTCGCGTTCCGGATCACGCACGAACGACGTGGCGGTGTCGAGCAGGGTCGGATGCAACTCGTGCTCGACGGCCTCTGCCGCGTAGACGTCCGGCAGGTCGAGCCACAACAGCTTCTCGTCCGCGACCTCAGGGGCGAACCCGATGGTTGTGATGTTGTTCCACCTCGGCCCCAGCGCGAACAACCGGCGTGCGGTCCGCGGCGCCGGAGGGCGTCGCCGGTCGGACATCCGGGTCAGCAGCGCCTCCACGTCGACCTCGCGGCACGGCCGGTCAACCGCGGCAGCCGTGCCGACGACGTGCACCCGCACGTCGTCGGCGCGCTTATCGTCCCGGGAGCCCGCCACGAATCGCCAGCGGTCACCGTCGCGCTCGAACGCGATCTCCAGAGTGCGCGGCTCGGTCACCACGAGCGGCCGCTGGAAGACGACGTTGCCGAGCTCCACCGAACCCGCGGCACCCGAGAGCACCTCCGAGCGGAAAGCGCGGACCACGAAGTCGAGATACGCCGTTCCCGGCAGCACCGCCCGGCCGTTGATCCGGTGCTCGTCGAGGATCGGGAAGTCCCGCGGGCTGAGCCGCACGGACCACACGTGTTCAGCCGCACCGGCGGCCTTGCGCAGTCCGGGCACCGCCATGCCCACGGTGTTCCACGCGGGCCAGTTGATGCTCAGCACCCGGCCTCGCGGCGCCCCCGGGGACTCCGCGTACGCGTCCAGGAACGCGTTGCCCGCAGCGTAGTCACCGCTGCCCAACAGCCCGTCGACAGCGGCGGTGCTCGAGAACGACACGAAGAAGTCGAGATCCGCCCTGCCCTGCAGCGCCTCACCGAGTGCCAGCGTGCCGAGGACCTTCGGTGCCAGTACGGCCTCGGCGTCGTCGTGGTTCCTCAGGTGCAGCATGCCGCCACCAGGGACACCCGCGAGGTGCAGAACTCCGTGCAGGGCGCCGAACTCGGCGATCACGATGTCCACCGCCCGGCGTACCGCACGCGCGCTGGTCACGTCAGCGGCCACCACACGGCACCGTGCGCCGAGCTCCTCAAGCTCCTGAACAGCGCCGTGCACTCGCACAGTGTCCTCGTCATCAACGCGCAACAGCCCTTCGAGCTCTTCGCCCTCGGCTAGTCCACGACGGCTCAACAGCACCAGGTCAGGCCGCAGACCGGTACGAGCCAGCCCCTTCGCCACCTCGAGCCCGAGCCCGCCGGTACCCCCTGTGATGAGGTAGACACCGTTGCGCCGCAAGGTTGTCCGCCCATCGGGCACCGGGCGGTACTCGTCGAACGCTCTCGTCCACCGGCGTCGTCCGCGCAGCGCGACGATCTCCGTGCGGTTCCATTCGCCGAGTTCCGCGACGAGGTCGTCCTCGTCGACACCGGTTCCAACGTCGACCACCTTGCAGGTGATGCGCGACTCTTCGAGCGGAAGCGTGCGAGCCAGACCATGCAACACGGCCTTGACCGGATCCACCGGCTCGCCGCCCGACACGTCAACCGAACGATCGGTCAGCACGAGGACGTGCGGCAGGCCGGCCGAACCGGCCTTGCGGGCGCCTTGCTGCACGAGCCGCAGCAAGGTGTGGAAGGAGTCTTCGAGTTGCCCGGACACCGTTGCCACGGCTGGCAGCTCCCACTCCCCCAGGGTGAGGGCGTGCACCACCACGCCGGGGTACGAGCCGCGTTCTGCCAGCGTGGCGAACATCCGCTCGTGGTCGTGCGCGACGTGCGGCCGGATGTGGAAGCCACCACCGGCCGTCTCGCGGTAGTTCTCCGCTCGATGGACCGCGATGACCCTCATCCCCGCCTGCTGCAACGCGGCGACCACGTCCAGCGCCCTGGAACGCTCGTCCGGCAGCAACGCGAGCGCGGTCACCTCGCCAACCGCACCTGCGCTCTCGGCCAGCGGCGTCTGCTGCCACATCACGGTGGAGAACGGCGAGGGATCAGCCGCCCACTCGTCTTCGGCGTCCGGTGCGGTGGCCGGTGCCGAGGGCACCGGTTCCGCCGCGGCGACGGTTTCCTCGGACTCGATCCAGCACCGCTGACGTTCGTAGGGGTAGCCGGGCAGCTCGACCCGTCGCACCGGTTCCGGGTCGACCGCCGACCAGTCGATCGCATGACCTTCGACCCACAGCTGCCCGACCGCGGTGAGCACCGACTTCCGCTCGCTCACACCGGCTCCCCGGCGTGGCAAGGTCATCGCCACCGCACTCTCGCCCGCGAGCACGCGGGGATGCTGCTTGGCCACTCCGGACAGGCTGTGTCCCGGGCCGACCTCGACCAGGATCTGCGGGGCGTCGTCCAGCAGCGCCGACAGCGCATCGCCGAACAGCACGGGCGCGTTGAGCTGGCCTGCCCAGAACGCCGGATCGGTCGCCTGGTCGGTGGTGAGCCGCGCGCCAGTCGCCGCCGAGAACACGTCGATCTTCGGTGCGTGCAGCCCGACGCCCGCGAACGCCGCTTCAAACTCGGCGGCGGCTTCCGCCATGAAAGGACTGTGGAACGCGTGGGACGTGCGCACGCGCTGACCGGACAACCCGTTCTCCGCCAGCAACCGCGCGAACCGGTCGATCTCGTCCCCTGCCCCTGCCACCACAATCTGCCGGGGTGCGTTCACCGCGGCGACGGTCAGCTCGGCGGGCAACAACGCGCGTACCTGGTCCTCAGGCGCTGAGACCGCCAGCATCGCGCCCGCCGGCGTGGCCGCCATCGCACGCGCCCTCGCCGCCACGAGACGCGCCGCGTCGTGCAGCGAGAACACCTCGGCCACAGCGGCGGCAGTCAGTTCGCCGATGCTGTGGCCGAGCAGGCGGGCAGGTTCGACGCCCCACGAGCGCCACATCCGGCTGAGCGCGTACTCGACGGCGAAGAGCAGAGGCTGCGCGAACGACGTGTGCTGGATCTCGTCGTCGGAGACCGCCGAACGCCACCGTTCGCGCGCCGGAACACCCTCCTGCTCCAGCAGGTCCAGGCATTCGTCGAACGCCGCGGCGAACACCGGTTCGGTCGCGTGCAGATCAGCCGCCATCGCGGCGTGCTGTGCACCCTGGCCGGGGAACAGAAAGGTCACCGGACGACGCTTGCCGTCGGTGCCGGACACCACGGCGGACGATGCCGAATCGGTCAACACGGCACCGACGTCCACGGCGCTCGTGACGACGGCCGCGGCCCTGATCGGATGTGCCGTGCGGCCGTGTTGCAGCGTGGCGACGGCGTCGGCGAGGAACAGGTCATCCCGTGACCCGACGGCCGCGGCGAGCTCCTCGCGCAGAGCATCGCGTGCCTGCTCGGACCGCGCGGACCACACGATGAGCCGAGGCCGTTCGACCGGTGTGGCAGGCGGCCGGACCGGTGCTTCCTCGATGATCGCGTGGACGTTCGTGCCACCGATGCCGAGCGAGTTGATCGCGGCGACGCGCGGCACGCCATCGGTCCGGGGCCAGGCCCGGGTCGTGTCGTTGACGTAGAACGGTGACTCCTCGAGCCCGAGCTTCGGGTTGGGGTCGGTGAAGTTGATGCTCGCCGGGAGGATCTCGCTCTCCAGCGCCAACACGGTCTTGATCAGCGACGCGGCACCCGCCGCGTGGCCAAGATGACCGATGTTGCCCTTGACCGAACCGAGTGCGACGCTCCCGGTCTCGATGTCGGGAGCGAGCCTGCGGTACGCGCTCGTCAGCGCGGCCACCTCGATCGGGTCACCGAGCGGGGTACCGGTGGCGTGGGCCTCCACATAGGACACCTGGTCAGGGCTCACCCCGGCCATGACCATCGCCTCGACCACCGCGGCGGACTGGCCCGACAAGCTCGGTGCGCTGAACCCGACCTTGTCCGATCCGTCGTTGTTGATCGCGGTACCGCGGATCACCGCGCGAATGTTGTCGCCGTCGGCGATCGCGTCGCACAACCGCTTGAGCACGACCACGCCTACACCGCTGCCGAAAATGGTGCCGTTGGCGTCGCGGTCGAACGGACGGCAGTGACCGTCCCGGCTCAGCGGGCTGCCCGGCGCCCACCAGTGTCCGTGGCCCACGGGGAACTCGACGTCGGCACCACCGGCGACCGCCGTGGAGCACTCGCCGTTGCGCAGCGCCTGGATCGCCAGGTGGATGGCGACCAAAGAGCTCGAGCACGCGGTTTGCACAGTCATGCTCGGCCCTCGGAAGTCGTACTTGTACGACACGAGAGTCGCGATGTAGTCCGAGTTGTTCAGCACTCCGAGCGACATGCCGGAGGCACTGCGGACGGCACCGCCCGCAGAACCGTGGAGCTCCGCGTACCGGTTGACGCCGGCCGAGCCGAACACGCCGACGTCGGTGATCCGGTGCGGGTCGTAGCCTGCGTTCTCGACAGCGGCGTGCGCGGTCTCGAGATATAGCCGGAGCTGTGGATCGGCGAGGTTGGCCTCCTTCGGGGTGAACCCGAAGAAGCCAGGGTCGAACTCGTCGATGCCGGGGGCGAGCGCGACGGCCTTGACGTAGTCCGGGTCGGTCAGCGCCGCACGGGGCACTCCGATCGCGGCGAGCTCGTCGTCGCCGGGAAAAGCAATGCTCTCGTCACCGCGCTCGAGGTTCCGCCAGTACCGCGCGACATTACTCGCGCCGGGAAAGCGACCTGCCAGGCCGATGATCGCCATTGGCTCTGCGACGTCGTTCACTTCTTCCCCCAGACTTCTTGGTACAGCTCTTCACGGACTTGCCTGCGGCGCCGCGCCGCCTCCAACAAGTGTGGTGCCGCCGATCTCCTGGTCGGCATCGCCCAGTCGCCGTCCTTACCGTCGCCCAGGTGGGCGGCCAGCGACCGGACGGTGGTGTGGGTGAACAACGCGAGCGCCGGTAACTCCCGCTCCAGCGCCTCCTGCAGTCGCGTGTGCACGCGCAGCAGGGCGATGGAGTTGATTCCCGCTTCGAAGAAGTTCTCGTCCGGGCCGACCGCCCTGCCCGCGATGTCGTGCAGCACCTCGCTGATCACAGCCTCGGACGGCCGCAGACCTGGCTCGGGTAGGCCGGTGAGCACAGGTTCGGCAACGATCACCTTGTGGTTGACCGTGGTGGCCAGCTCCGCCACGACGTGCACGACAGAGGGCACCGCCGCGGCCGCCAACCTGCTGCGGAGATACCCGCGCAGCTCGTCGACCCGTACCGGGTTCCCATCCTCCGGCACGACCTGGAGTGTGAGCAGATCATCTCGCAGCGCCGCGACCGCCTGCCGGACACCGGGGTGGCTCAACGCGACGTGCTCGACCTCGGCCGGCTCGACCCTCGTGCCGTTCACGAGGACCTGCCGGTCTGAGCGACCTGCGACGTGCACGAGCCCGGAAGGGTCGACGCGGCCGAGATCACCTGTGTGGAACAGGCGCACACCGGTAACACCGAGAGGATCCGGACGGAATCGCTCCCGCGGTCCGGTACCGGTGAGATATCGGCGCGCGAGGTTGTGGCCGCGGACGACGATCTCACCACGCTGACCGATGCCCGCAGGCCTGCCCGAAGCATCGAGCACGACCACGTCGGTCCTCGGTGCGGGCACGCCGATCGGTGCCGTGCCCGTCACTTCCGCCGTAACCGCATGAGCCGCAGCGATCTGCGGTGTCTCGGTGGTGCCGTAGGCGTTGACGAGCAGTGCACTGGTGCACTCGCGCAACCGACGCACCAGACCTCCGGCGAGCGGCGCTCCACCGGAGACAACGAGGCGCATCGACGGCAGGCGCACATTGGCGTGTGCCGCGCCCGCCAGCAGCAGCTCCAGTAGTGCGGGCGTCGCATGCAGAATCGTGATGCCGTCGTCGCGGACGAACTCGACCAGCTTCAAGGGCGTGGCGAAGACGTCCTGCGGCGGTATGACGAGCACACCACCGCTCAGCAGCGGCACGAGGACGTCGCGGAGCACGGGGTCGTGCCCGAGTCCGCTCAGCAACGCGACACGATCACCCGGTCCGGGCCGATGGGTGTCCACGTACCAGGTGAGGCCGGCGGCCAGAGGGCCGCTCTCAACCACGACCGCGGCAGGGCGTCCCGCGGTTCCGGAGGTGAACAGCACATGGCTCGCACCCGGGAGCACTCGCGGTTCAGCGGCGCCTGGCCGGTGGTCGGTACCGTTCGCCAGATCGACGACGCATGTGGGGCGCAGGACCTCATGGCACTCCTGCTGACGCGACTCGGGCAGAGTCGAGTCGACCAGCGCGGCAACGGCACCGGCCGACCAGGCGCCGAGCAACGCGACCGGAAGTCGTGCGTTGCGAGCGCTTCTGAGCTCGACCACCGTGCCCGACGACAACCCGGCGGCGAAGTCGGCGATCTGGTCGCGCAAGGACCGGTAGGTGATCACGTCGCCGCCCGGAACGACAATCGCCGGCGACTCGGCGTTCGCGGCGGCGACCGCGTGGAAACGCTCCACGACGTCGAACGCGGCCGGCCCGTCGATGAGGTCGGCGGTACTGCGCCAGTCCGGTGCGCGAGAGGTGCGCAGGCTCAGCTCCGCGACCGGCACGTCCGGTCGCTCGAGCGCCTGGTCGAACACGAGGAGGCATTGGTCGGCGAGTTCCTCCGCGACATCGCCCGCTATGCGGTCGATGTTGTGCACGAGGTCGAACACCAGACCGTCGTCACCGCGACGGAGGTACACATTCAGGTCGAACAAGGCGGGAACCGCGACCTGCTCCACCTGTTCCAAGGTCAAACCGGGCAGGGACGGCGGCTCCGCCGCCTGGCTCAGGTCGTTCACCCAGACCTGGAACACCGGTGACAACACTGGCGTCGAAGGCAGGCGCAGCGCCTCCACCAGCGCGTCGAAGGTCGGTGTGTGGTGCTCCATGGCCTCGATCTGCCTCTGTCGCACCTGCTTCATGAGTTCGGCGAACGGAGCCGTGGCCGGGAGGTCCACCCGCATCGGCAACGTGTCGACCATGAAACCGACGAGTTCCTGGTCTCGCACCGTACGGCGTCGAGATGCCGGCGTCCCGAGGATGATCGTTTCCTGGCCGGTCCAGGACGACAACACGACCGACACGCACGAGAGGATCATCGTCGCGACGGTGACGCCCTGGCGTTGAGCGAGTTCCCGGATCCGTGCGGTGCGTTCAGGACCGAACCTGCGACGTTGCCGCTGCCCTCGGAAGGACGGGGTTCGCGGGGCGGGCAGCCGGAAAGGCAGGCCGAGCTCGGCGGGACAGCCCTCGAGCACCCCCGTCCAGTGAGCCAGATCCGCCTGCCAGCGCGCGTCGCCGACACGCGCTACCGCAGCGGCCACGTGGTCGCGCAGGTCTGGTGCGCGACTGAGCTCGCGGGCGTGCCCGGTCACCCGAGCGCGGTACGCGTCAGCGAGATCGCGGAGCACGAGCTCAAGGGCCTGCTGGTCGGAAATGATGTGGTGCAGCGAGAGCACGAGCACCGCGTCCTGAGCCGATTCGCACCGGAGCAGGCCCGCGTGCATCAACGGCGCCCGGCCGAGCCCGATGACCAGACCGGCGACCTCGTCGGCGAATGCGGACGCCGTGTCCTCGTCCACCGCTGTCGCCGCCTCCCGCACCAGCAGTTCCAACCGCACGTCCTGGGCGTAGCGGAGCACCGGCGCGGCACCGGAGTCGTCGACACGGACCCGCAACGCGCTGTGCCGGTGCACCACGTCCGTGAGAGCAGCCGAAAGGGCGGCCACGTCCAGCGCACCTGTCAGCCTCAGCGCGGTCACCACGTTGTAAGCGGCGGAACCGGGGTACAGGCGGCTCCAGGTCCACATCCGGAGCTGCTCCGGGGCGAGTGGCGAGCTGTCCTTGTCGGTGGGCCCGGCCTGGTCAGGTGGCCGGACCGCGGGCGTGGCGGTGCCGACCAGCCGTTGCAGTCCTTCCAGCGAAAGATCCGTGTCCAGCAACGCGGACAGCGGCACCTCGACGCCGAGGTGCTCGCGGCACCACGCGATCAACCGGATTGCCGTCAGCGAGTGTCCGCCGAGCCTCAGGAAACCGACGGTCTCCGGCCGCTCACAGCCGGGCGTGCCCAGGGCGGACCACCACGCACCCGCCAGCTCGTCGCCGATGACATCACCGGGACGGCCCTCGAACAGTTCGGCGAGCGCCTTCCGGTCCGCCTTGCCGCTGCGGGTGAGCGGCAAGCGGTCGACCCAGCGCAGCACCGTCGGCACGTACGCCCACGGCAGCCGTTCCGCGAGGTGGCTCCGGACCGTCTCGTCGTCAGGCCGCTCCTCACCGGCGCGCACCAGCACCGCGACGAGTTCCGCGCTTCCCTCCAGGGGCGTGACCGTCAGCGCGACCGCGCGGCTGACCGACGGGAGCGATCCGAGCGCCTCCTCGACCTCCCCCAGCTCGATGCGCACACCGCGGATCTTGACCTGGTCGTCCACGCGGCCCGCGAACTCCAGCACGTCACCCACGACGCGGACAAGGTCACCGGTCCGGTAGCAGCGGTCGCCACCGAGCACACGGAAGGCCGCCGCGGTCAGCTCAGGCTGGTCGACGTACCCCGCCGCGACGGCGACGCCGCCGATCCACAACTCTCCCAGCTCACCCGGCGCCACCTCGCGCTGCGCGCCGTCGAGGACGTACAACCGGACGTTGTCGATGGGAGCCCCGATGGGCACCGCGTCGTCAGGCCTCAGGGAAGCGGGCACCCGCCAGCTCGTCACGTCGATCGCGGCCTCGGTCGGCCCGTAGAGATTGTGCAGCTCCGCACCGAGCACCTGGTGGAAACGCACCGCGAGTCCTGCTCCCAACGCCTCACCGCTGCAGAACACAGCACGCAGGCTCACGCACTCCTCGGCCTGCGAGGTGCCCAGGAACTCCGCGAGCATCGACGGCACGAAGTGGCACATCGTCACGCCGTGCTGGACGATCAGTTCCGCCACACGAGCGGAATCTCGGTGGTCGCCCTCCGCGGGATAGACGCAACTCGCTCCGGCGACCAGCGGGAGGAAGAACTCCCACCCGGCCACGTCGAACGTGCTCGCCGTCTTCTGCAGGAAAACGTCGTCGGCGCTCACACCGTACTCACGACACATCCACAGGATCCGGTTGCACAGTGCCGCGTTGCCCAGCAGGACGCCCTTGGGCGAGCCCGTCGACCCCGACGTGAACAAGACGTACACGGGGTCGTCCGGCGCGGCCGGTCGCAGCGGGCTCAGCTCCGCGGTTCCGTTCCACGCGGAGGCCACCGCGATCCGCGGCAGGTCCGCGAAGGGCTCGACACCGATCACGGCCACCGCCTGTGCGGCACGAACCATCGCGGTGGCACGCCGCAGCGGTTCGTCCAGCGCTATCGGCAGATACCAGCAGCCGGCCTTGAGGACACCCAGGATCGCCACGATGAGGTCTACGCCGCGCGGCATCCGCAGCACGACCGCGCCGCGGACACTCCCGGTCAGCTCCAGCAGACGCCGGGCGACGTCGTCGCTCGCGGTCTCCAGCTCCAGATAGCTCAGCCGGCGATCACCATCCGCGCAAGCGACGGCGTGAGGGGTCTCCATCGTCCGCGCACGGATGAGGCCAGGTATCCCGTACTCGCACCCGATCGCCACCTCGGAGCCGGCGAGCGCAGGAGCGGGGTGAGTCGCCTCGACCATCTCGGCTACCCCGCCGACTCGGTGCGGGCGACGATGATGTGTGCGGCGAGCCCGCGCGGAGTCGGCGCCGCGAACAGGCGGTTCAGCTTCACCTTCACACCGGCGATGCGGCCGGCCTCCTGAACCAGTCGCGCGGCCAGCAGCGATCTGCCACCTTCGGTGAAGAAGTGGGAGTCGGGTGTGAGGTCGGACCGCTTGAGCAGGCGCTCCCACAGCGCGACCAGTTGGGACACCAGCTCCTCGTCCACCTCACCGGCGTGCGGCGAAGCGCCGGCCGGTGCGTCCGCCACGACCGCACTGGCCGGAGTCCGGTTCGGCGACGGTGGCAGCACCTCGTCCAGTGACCGGTCCGGATCGGCGGCGACGGCCGTCAGCAACGCGTCGTACTCCGCGGCCAGCTTCTCCAGCTCGGCCCGGTCGTGCACCTCCTTGCTGTAGGTGATGCGCAGACCGGTCCCGTCGGCTCCCGGCATGACCAGGAACTCGAAGTCGAACCGACTGGAGCCGTTGTGCAGACGGAAGGTGCGCACCCGCCCCTCATCGAGCGTCAGATCGTCGGTCATCGCGACGGGCAGGTAGTTGAACATGTGCCGGAACGGCGTCGTGCGCCATTCGGCGGGATCTCCCCGGAGGTGCTCGAGGAAATCGTCCGCCGGCATGGCGCGATTCCTCATCACATCCACGAGCAGGTCGCGGGTTCGGCGAGCGAGCTCCGCGAAGCTCCAGTCACGGCTCACCAGCAACCGCAAAGCGAACGTGTTGGCATGATTGCCGATCGAGTCGGTGCGGCGGGCACCGTGCACGTCGATGGGCACACCGACCACCAGATCCTCCGCCGCGCCGTTACGGAGCAACAACAGGTAGAACGCAGCGAGGTACACGGCGTTCTCCGTCGTCTTCGCCCGCTTGCTGAGCGAGCGCGTTGTCAAGACCGTCGCGGCCGGAAGGTCGAGCCGCAGCACCTCTCCCGCCAACGTGGGACTGGCCGGTTCCGACCGTCCGATGCGGAGCTTCATACCGCCCGGTCGCGCACCGGCCAGCAGCTCCGACCAGAACGACCTGGTCTCCGGAGACGACGAGAGCTCACCGGGGCCGGGTACCTCGTCGGTCCAACCGGGCGGAAGCGGGACGTCGTTCGAGAAGTGCGCATACGCGGTGAGCAGATCGTGGATCAGCACACGGACCGACGCGGCGTCGAAGACCAGGTGGTGTGCGACCACGCAGAAGACGTCACCTTTTGAGGAAGGGAACAGCCCTGCCCGAACCAGTGGGACCCCGTCGAGAACGAAGGGACGCGCCGCGAACTCCGCTAGGACGTCGTCAAGCCCGATCTCGGAAACGGGAACCGTCTCGATCCCGACCTCCACATCGGACACGTGCTTGTGCAGCACGTCGCCGTCCGCGCGGTAGACCGTGCGCAACGCCGGATGCCGGGCGACCACGAGGTTCATCGCCTGCTGCATCGGCCACCACCTCACGTGCCCCTCGATGCGCAAGCCGACCGGGATGTTGCTGACCCCGCTCGCCGGCACCAACTGCTGCAGCAGCCAGAGCGACCGCTCCTTCTCGGTTACCTGGTCCACCGCGACCTCACCTGTCACATCAAGCACCACAGACCCCCAGCGCTCGCCTACACGCGGTCAGAAACTGGCTGACCTCGCGTCCACTCGTCACCCGGTGGTCGAAGGTAGCCGTGATGGTGAACGGCTGGCCGGGCAGCGACGGGTCGCCACCCGTTCCGATCGCGAGCGCTTGCCGGTGGTTCAACAGTGGCTGGAACGACAGCACACCCTCCACCGACAGATCGCTCACCGTGACAGTCGCGCCGGTGACGTCAGCCAGTGCGAGGTCCGCGTCGACATAGCGCGCCATCAGTTCCCCGACCCGCTCCTCGACCTCGTCAGCGGCCATCTGGTCCGCACCGTGCACGACGCCGACCTGCAGCCCGTCGCCGAGGTCGATCGCGACCCCAACGTTGATCGAGTCGTAGTGACGGACCCCGTTGTCGAAGAAAGCGTTGAGAGCGGGGAAATCGCGCAGGGCGACAGCCACCGCTCGCACGAAAAGGGCAAGCTGCCGCAACGACGGCAGATCCGCATCCGCGCACGAAGCACGCAGCGCGGTTCCGTCGAACTGGACCGACAACGCCGCGTTGAGGACGTTGGCCCCCAACAGCCGTTCGACCTCCACGGTCTTGGCCCGGCTGAGCGGCACCACACCGGCGGGGCGGTCGGCATCGGCCGAGACGGACTGGTGAACCCGTTCCACGTCCTGCAACGTCACGAGGTCGAACCCGTCGAAAGCGGACAAGTCGATCCCGTGCTCCTGCACGTACCTCAGCGCCGACTTCGAGAAGCGGTCGGTCGAGGTGCTCCCTTCATCGGCGATGATCCGCTTCTCGCTCCGCAACGACTCCGCCTCTGCGGCGGAGGAACAGATTCGCGCGAGCACACCGCCAACCGCGACGACATCCCCCACCGCGGCGACCCGTACCAGGTACCCGTCGCGGGGACTCACCACCTCAACGGCGACCTTCGAGGTCTCCACCTCGACGAGTGGTGCACCGGCACGCACCTCACCGCCGTCGCCGGCCAGCCAGCTCACCACCTGAACGGCGTCGTCGCTCACGCCTTCCTGCGCGACGAGCACTTCCGTCGTCATCACCCGCTCACCGGGCGTGTCGATGACCGAGCCATCACCAGCCACGGAAGCGGAGTCGAGATCACGGGCGAGGTCGGACATCGTCTGAACTTTCTGCTGTGGCGGGAATGTGCGGGAACGAGCTCACTGAGCCGTCAACGGTGATGCGAACAACAGGTAGGTGCCGACCGAGGCGAGCCCGAACGACGTCAGGCGTGCCGGTAGCAGGAAGCCGAAGCCCAGGTGCATGGCCAGGCCGGCCACCGCCGCGTACGGCCAGGTGCTCGGGAAGTACAACCCCGGGGGGACGAGGATCTCAAGGGAGATCGTGGCGATCGCCGCGCGCCGCCAGCGCGCGCTGAGCCGGTCGTGGTCGCCGAGCGCGAAGCGTCGAACGAACCACTGCGGGAACCAGCTCTGACGCTGGGGCAGTTCGTCTGAGACCAGAGTGAGGTGCTCTGCGACGCGGTGCAGCAGCCGGCCACTGCGGAAGTCCACCGAGCGGATCTTCCGCAGCGCGGTTGCCAGATACATCTGCGTCACCAGGATCATGATCAGAAGCTGAGCGAACGGGTCCGTCACCGATACCTGCTCCCTCTCGATCACGACCGCGAAACCCTCGCGCATCCCGTCGAGCACCGTCCGCCAGGTGAGGCAGTCGTCGACACCGGGGCTGAACGAGAGGAGCAACGCGCAGGTCGCCAGCAGAGAGGTGTGGTTCTCGGGGTCGAACGTCAGCTCGAAGAACAACCACAGGGCAACCGCCGCCCCAGCGATCTGCGGCACGACGCCGAGCAGGAGGCAGCCCGCCGCGACGAACTTCCCGACGTAGAGCACGCGGTACACGGCCGTGGACGGCGTCAGCTTGGGATGAACGCGCCGGTGCCGATGGCCGACGAAACCATCTACCCGCAGGAAGGTCCACGCCCCGTTGCGGTGGTCAGCGGTGAATTTGGCCAGCACGGCGACGGCCAGCACCACGCGGAACGCGGACACGGCCATGGACGGAACGGTGCTGCTCAGCCCGCCGAACAGGTAGTCAGAGATCCAGCTCGCCATCGCACACCTCCAGTGCATGCACGCCATCGGTGTCCACATAGGTCACGATGCCTTCGGCGTAGATCCCGTGGACGTCCCTGAGGTAACCGAGAAACTCATCGACGGTGCCGATGTCGTGGTAGGAGTCGAACGTGACGAGGTGCCGCCAGTGGTCGATCGGTTCGCCGTCGGCTCCGTTGGAGAGCTGGAAACGCGTGAACGTGATCCTGGTGAACATGGGCCACGACAGGAACCGCGGCCGCGCACAGACAGCCGCGTACCCGAGATAGCCGATGAACGCTGCCAGCAACGCGGCTTTCGCGACGAACGCCAACGTCATGACGCCACTGCCTCGGGTGCGGCTCCAGTCCTCCGCTCCTCGAAAGAACATCCGAGCAGAGCACCGCTCTCATAACTGATGATTCCAGCGCGGCCGGCGAGCGCTCCACGAGCCATGACGCCGGCATAGCGCCCACCGATGACGTACACGCCCCAGTTGACCGTGCGCTCGGCGACCGTCCGCGGCCAGCCCTCGACAAAGGGCTCAGGCGGCGCCTCCACGAGTTGCTGCACCACCGATCGCCGGCGAAGACCGTCGGAGACCGCGGCTCGCCACTGCGCATCGGTCAGGTCGCGGCCCATCACGATGTCGTGCCCGGCCTGCGACATTCCGCCCTTGAGCACGAGGCGGGGGCGTTCGGCCACGCAGTGCTCCAGCGCGTCGACCAGCACTCCATCCGCAGTGGAGATACGGTCTCGCAGCACGTGCGACCAGGGCGTGAGCCGGGCGACGAGCTCACGCTCCTCAGCGGTGAAGTCGCCGGCGAACTCACTGTGCCAAGGAAGTGCGAAAGCGCGCTTGCCTCCGACGAGATCGGCGGAGAAAGGTGCTAGCAGCACGACCTGCTCCCGCCTGCAGGCGTCGAGCAGCGGGGCGATGAGGCTGTCCTCGCCCTGGCCGCCGACGCGGTCGAGGAAGAAGAACCGCAGCACGAGGTCGACCCGTGCGCCGTTGGCACGTACCTCCGCACCCTGGTACGACAGCTCGTCGAGGCTGCAGGCGACCGCAGTGTAGCCGTCTTCTTCCAGCAGCAACGCGAGCAGTTCGAACACAGCACGTGTGCGCGGTGGATCCTCGGGAGCGCACACGACCGCGATCCCCGCCTCGGTTCCTCGACCGATGCGATCTGCCTCCGCCCGCAACACCTCGCGGAAGGCGATGCCGGGATCGGTGAAGGTCAGATCGCGGGCGGCGACGAACTCCCCGATCTCGGGGATCGCCGTCATCGCCCGGCACAGCTCACCCGTCTCAGTACCACCCACGGCCGCCAGGTTCGTCTCGATCGCGACGAACCTGTCATCCGTGTGCAACAGGTCGGCACGCGCGAGCGGCCACCCCGTCGGATGAGAGGTCGCCAGCACCGCGTCGACCTGCGCGGGGGTAGCGCCGCACAACCGCGCGAACGACGCGAGGTCGCCGTCGCACAACCGGGCGGGAAGGTCGTTCAGCAGGCGGTGCAACGCGGGCAGGTCCCGGTCGAGCTCCGCGATCTGCTCCCGGTCCAGGTAGACCGGCCGGGCGAGGTGTTCGACACCGAAAAGCGCACGCAGGCGCTGCGCGGCTCGCCACGACGCTTCCGCGCGTTCCGGCCCGCCGTTCGACTGGAACGCAAGGTAGTCCTCGGTCAACTGGTTCATCGCACTGTTCCGGTTCGATCAGCCACTGCCCGCCGCCTCACCTGAGGTCGAAGGAGCGTGCAGGCGGCGACCGCCGCCGCGCACCGGAATTGTCGCCTCAAATTCGGCGCACGGTTGGTTCGCGCGCGAGAAAACCCCACTCAATCCCCCCGGGAAATGCCGACGACCACCAGGCCGGCCGGACACGATCAAGACACTCTCTCCTGCACCCACAGGACCCTCAGGGCTATTGCAGCACACTAGCACGACAACACGGCACGAGGAAGAACTTCCAACTCGACTCAATCCTCGGCCAAGAGACGAAGAACTCCCCCGAAGCTTGAGGCAGCACTAGCCGTGCAGTACCGTGAGATTACCCGGAAACAACGCGCCCTGGGGGCTATCGAATGACAGGATCAACTCAGAAGATGTCTCCGACAACCGACCTCGCAGAAACCACGAAGATCATCGTCGAAATATTTCGCGAACTACTGAAGAGGGAGGACATCGATCACAACAGCAGCCTTGCGGATCTCGGCGCGACGTCACTGACGGCAGTCCGGATCCGCTCTCGGATCCGATCGCGCCTCGGCAAGTCGATCGAACTGATGGACATCATGGACAATTTGCGTCCGCGCGAACTGGCAGTCGTGACCGCCGGAGCACCCGAATGGCAGGGCAAGCGCCGCTGAGCGACAGGCGTCCGGGCCCGCGGAGATCGCGGGCCCGGACCCGCGATCAACGAGCCTACGTCGACACCGAGCTCCTGGCCTGCCCGAACAAGGCAGAGCAAACGTCTGCCACACCTGCGCTGTCGAGCAGATGACCGTCGCCGACATCGACGCGAACACACCTCTCCGCGAACTCGGGCGCCACCTCGTAGGCCGTGTCGTACATGACCACGGGCCGAGTGCGGCGGCCCACCAGCGGAACAGTGCTCGCGGCCATCAGGTAGTCCAGGTACGACGCGAAGCGCGACGAAAGCTCGTCGGCCACGTCGTCCTCCAGCTCCAGCCGATCGACCACGACGTCAACGGAAGACCGGTACCGGTTCAACAGCTTCTTCCCCAGGGCGACAACGTCGGCGTCATCACCTGAAGACAGGTCGCGCACCCACCGGCGCTCATCCTCGATCTCCGGCTCCGACAACCCTTCGCCCAGTCCGCGGACAGCATCCACGAACTCGCCGCGCATGATTCTCGGAGTCGCGGCCATTGGATTGAGAAGAATCAGCTTGGACTCGACCGAGAAATTCTCAGCCAGCCGATCGGCCAGCGCAGAGGCGAACGCGGCGCCAGCGCAATAGCCTATTACTCCGACAACTGACTCCGCGTGCGCCGACACACCGTTCAGCCAGGTCTCGACATATCGTTCAGGGTCGACCGGCAGCCCAGCCCAACGGGCCGAACCGACCACCTGGGTCTCCAGGAAGGCCGCATCCACCTCGAGCCGGTCGGAAAGGTCGGCGAATGACCCACCTGGCCGTCCCTGGGTGAAATCGACTGCCAACACGATGCCACCACCGTCGTACGGCGCCAAAGATTTCCAGCCGTCGAAGTTCACGAATCCCCCAATACGCGAAGAGTTCTCAGGGCGCGACCGCCCGGAAACCGGAAGTGTTCAGGAACCAGCGGACGACGCCGGCTCAGCCTCGCGGCCCGCCCCCGCCGCCGTGCGATCGCGCAACCAGATGATCGCCGCAACGCCGGACAGCACGATCAGCACCGCCTGGAAGTTGAGAAGGAGAACCGGGGACAGGACGTCAATCAACAGACCACCGAGCAACAGCCCGACGCCCTGCGCACCGCTGTTCGCCGAAACCAGCAGTCCGAAGACCTTGCCTCGATCTTCTTTGGCCATGCCGGCCTGCAGCACCGAGATCACGCCCACGAACGCCCCGACCCCCGGAAGCCCGGACAGACCGAGCACGACCGCGTAGACGGGCACAGCAGTGGTGAAGGCCGGCCCGTTCCACGCGACAAGGTTCAGCACGCCAACCGCGACGAGGCTCAAGCCCGCCAACCGGTGCGGGGCGAGCCATCCACCGACCGCCGACAGCAGAAACCCGCCGATGAGCGTCCCGATGCCCACGACTCCACGCAACACACCGACGTCCGCCGCGTCGCCGTGCAACAGGTCCAGCACGAACACGATCAGCAGCAACTGCGAAATGCCTTGCGCGAAAGTCACGATCGACGTCACGACCACCGCGCCCCACAGCCGGCGGTCCTCGCGAACCTGGAGCACACCCTCACGCCAAGCTCGTACCGACAGCCCTTCTCGCACCCTAGTCGACCTGTCCTCACCGGACGGCACCGCCCGCACGACGAAGATCAACCATGCCAAGGCGAACGACACCGCGTCCGCCACGACGACGCCGGAGATCCCTCCCCAGGACAGGGCCAGTCCGCCCGCCATCGCACCGGCGAGCCGCGCCACGTCGCCCGCCACGCCGAACATCCCGTTGGCCGCGACGAGATCGTCCTCGTCGACCACGTCCGGCAGCATCGCGCCGAGCGTTACGGACATGAGGACACCGAGCGCCGCCTCGACCGCGGCGACGACCATCACGACCCAGATCTGGTCGACCGAGTGCACGGCGAGCAGAGGCAGCAGGAACAACCCCTGAAGAACGGGTCCCACCCGCAGAACGAGCCACCGGTCGACCGCGTCCGCCAAGAGCCCGGCGAACTGACCGAAGAAGAAGCGGACCAGGAGCTCGATTACCAGAACGGTGGCCGTAGCCACTCCAGAACCGGTCAGATGCAGCAAGAAGATCGGCATGGCGATCAGCAGCAGCCAGTCGCCGGTTTTGGAGACAAGGCCCGCGAACCACAGCCGCGCGAAGTCCGGGGAGCGCAGCATCAAACGAACACCGTTCACGAACACCCCCCGCCTACGCGTCCCAACGTTGTCGACGAATCTGCATCTGCCCTGCTCGGCGACCTTTCCGACGGCCTGAAACGCGCCGAAAGGCCGTCCGCACCTACGGGGCGGTTCGCCTCCTCGTCCAGGGATCTCGTCGCCGTGAAACTCACGTCACCGTGACAACCGTCCACACGTACATCGCACGAACGTGGACGAGACACGGCAACACCGGGCGGTCGCCGCACCAAGTGCGGGCTCGTCACCCAGGCGCTCGACGACGACGTCATCATGCTCGACGAACTGAACCATATCCAGTCGGTGTCCGCCTGGCTGTCGGGTGTTCGCCTGACACCGGCAGCGTCATCGTTCTCGTACCTTGATGATCGGCTGCGGCACCGCGGCACGGGTATTCACCGGCACCCGCAGTCGCTCCAGTGAGGCCGACCGGAGGGCGGAGACGTCATCTGGCGCGGGGCCGCCGAGAAAGCGCTGCGATCCAGGTTGATCGTTGGAGGGACAGACCAATGGCCGGAGGGATCGAACACGCCGCCGCACGGGCCGCGGTGCTCCAGGTGTGGAGCGATGTCCTGGGCACGGCGGTAGTACCAGACGACAACTTCTTCCGGCTGGGCGGCACATCGCTGCAAGCCGCTCGGGTGACGGCGGCGCTTCGAGCCGCGACCGGCCATCGCGTCGACATGAGCGCGATGTTCTCGAACCCCGTGGCAGCCGACCTGGCAGAGCTCATCCCTCATCTACCACGCCTCAAACGTGATGGTCGGCGTGCGCGGACCACCAGGTCCTCGGTGTCCTACCAGATGGATCAACGGCTGCGCCGCGACGCCATCGAGGCCACGAGGCGAACCAGACGGGTGGTGCTCGCTTGGGACCTCACGGGTCCCCTCGACACCGACAGGCTGCGTGCGGCGATCACCCTGGTGCTCAAGCGCCACGAGGTGCTCCGCACCAAGTTCACCGTGGACGAGGGCGGAGTACCCCGACAGGATGTGGCTGCCACGGCGGACCTCGACTTCCGGGTGCTCGACTTGCGGTCCGCGGAGGCCGATCTCGATGCCGTGCTCGCCGACTTCGTGGCAGAGCCTTTCAACCGGGTCGAGGCAAGACTGTTCCGCGCCTCGCTCATCCGGAAGAACGACGAGGAGTGGACCTTCGCCCTGGCGTTCGACCACATCGTCTTCGACGCGTGGTCTCATCGCGTGCTCGTCGAAGAGCTCTCAGCCCACTACGAGAGTGTGACCCTGCCCCTTCCCGCTCAATGGCGGGACTTCGTCGCGGCGCAACGGCAGGTGGTCGAAGGAGAAGAGGGGCAGTCGCTGCGGGCGTACTGGCGGGACACCTTCGCGAACTCCTCACCGATCAGCGACTACCCGTTGCGGCACAGCGGTTCTGACGAACCGACCGCGATCATGCGGTCCCACGAGCTGACCGGAGCGGAGTCGGACCGGGCCTGGGAGCTGATCCGGCGCTCGAGTACGACGAGCTTCGTGCTCGCGGCCACCGCGCTCAACCTCCTGCTGGACGCGGCGACCGGCGGCGGTGACCACGTGATCGGCACCTCCGTCGCGAACCGCGAATCCCCCGCGTTCCACGGAACGATCGGGTGGTTCGCGCACGGCATGCCGGTGCGGACGCGTTGGACGGACGGCGCAACGGTGGACCAGGTGCTCGACACAACCCACAAGGCCGTCGCCGACGCGCTGAGCCACTCCGCGCTCCCGTGGACGGAGATCATCCGCGACTGCGACCCGTCCGAATACCTGCAGCCGCCGCGCAAGTTGACGCCGTATCTCAACGTGCAGGACGACGGCGCAGCGCCTTTGGTGCCACGATTCTCCGGCGTCGCGGTCAGTCCTCGCGCCGTCGTTCCGACAACATCCGACCCGACGTTCTCGGTCTGGGTCAGGACCGGTCCCCGGTGGACCGTCACCGTCCTCGCCGATGGCGCCGTGTTCCACGAGCACGCCGTGTCCGGTCTGCTCACCGCCTACTTGGCCTGTCTCGGCGAAGTCATCGACCCCCGCGCTCGGTCGGCCGACATCCGCGCGCTGCTCGTCCTTCATGAGCTGATCTAGCCGAGGTGCTGCCGTGAGCGGACAGCAACACGAAGACTGACCGAACTATCTGGGGGGATAGCAATGGTGAGCGCGATTCCAGTGCCGCCGGCGAACACGTTGTGGCACGCCAAGATGCGCAGCTACGATCAACTCGACCACGCCGCGTTCGCCTCGGCCGCTGACGACAGCACCGGGCTGGATGACGTTCTCGCGTGGCTGGAAGCCGAACGGGCCGAGGTCTCGTGCGAACTGGAACCGGTCCCGCTCGACGAGATCGCGCGGTGGCGAACCGACACGGCCACCGGCGACCTCGTGCACGACAGCGGGCGGTTCTTCGCCATCCGCGGCCTCGACGTCACCACGAACTACGGTCCTGTCGAGCGGTGGTCGCAGCCGATCATCGACCAGCCGGAGGTCGGTGTGCTAGGGCTCCTGGTGCGCGAGGTGCGCGGCGTGACGCAAGTGTTGATCCAGGCCAAGATGGAACCAGGCAACATCAACCTCGTCCAGCTGTCTCCGACCGTGCAGGCGACGCACAGCAACTACGACCGCGTCCACGGCGGCGCCGCTCCCCGGTACCTGGAGCACTTCCTGGCCGGCACCCGTGATCGGGTGAGAGTCGATGTCCTGCAAAGCGAGCAGGGCGCGCGGTTCCTGCGCAAGCGCAACCGCAACATGATCGTCGAGGTGATCGGCGACGTGCCGGTGCACGAGGGATTTCGCTGGCTGACCCTTCGACAGCTGCACCGTCTGCTCCGCCTGGACAACGTCGTCAACATGGACTTGCGGTCCGTGCTCTCCTGTCTGCAGTTCTCACGCTGGAGCGCGGGGATGCCCACCCGGTCCGACTTGCTGGCAGGACAGCACTCGCCGCTCGCACACTCCGTGCTCGCACCGGACGACGCGCTGCACACGTCCGGCGAACTGCTCGCGTGGAGCACCGATGCGCGCATGCGCTATCGGTTGAACACCCGGATCGTGCCCCTGTCAGAGGTGAGTCGCTGGCAGCGGGACAAGTGGCACATCGCGCACGAGGACGGGTTGTACTTCACCGTCGGCGGGGTGGCCGTGCGAATGGCGTCACGTGAAGTATCCGGGTGGATGCAGCCGGTGATCGCGCCGACCCACGAGGGCTTGGCCGCCATGGTGCTTACCAGCATCAACGGAGTACCTCACGCCCTGATGCAGGCGAAGCTCGAAGCGGGCAACCGCGACGTCGTCGAGATCGCGCCAACGGTTCAGTGCATCACGCGCAACTACCAGCACCTGCTGCCGGAGGAGCGCCCCGAACACCTGTCACTGGTCACGGACGTCGCACCGGAGCACGTCCTGTTCGACGCGTACCAGTCGGAGGAAGGCGGCCGGTTCTTCAGGCAGCAGAACAAGTACGTCATCGTCGAGTACCACGGCGACCTGCACGCGGTGGAGTCACCGAACCACCGGTGGATGAGCATCGGACAGCTGAAGAACCTCGTCCTCTACAGCAACTACGTCAACGTCGAGGCGCGCAGCCTTCTCGCCTGCGCGTGCGCGGTGATCGAGGGCGGCAACGCGTGACGGGGACACGGTTGAGGGTCGGTGTTCTCGGCACCGCCGACATCGCACGCAGGAAGATGGCGACAGCCCTCCGCGACACCGAAGGCATCGAGCTCACCGCCGTGGCGAGCCGGCGCCAGCACGACGCTGAACGGTTCGCGGCCGAGTTCCGTTGTGCCGCCGTCGAGGGTTACGAAGCGCTTCTGCACCGGGATGACATCGACGCAGTCTACATCCCGCTGCCGGTGGCCATGATCGCGCGGTGGGTCGATCTGGCGCTCCGCCGCGGTAAGCACGTGCTCGCCGAAAAGACCGTGACCGCGTCGTCACGGGTCGCCCGCGGGCTGTCCCGCGTCGCCGACGAACACGGCCGCACCCTGGTGGCCAACTTCGCGTTCCTGCACCACCGAAGGCAGCGGGTGGTCGAGGAACTGCTGGCGTCCGGCGCACTCGGCGAGATCCGGTTGTTCCGGGCGGATTTCGCGTTCCCGCCGAGGGACCAGGAGGACATCCGGTACCGCCCCGACCTGGGTGGTGGCGCCTTGCTCGACGCCGGGACCTACGTGCTGAGGGCGGCCCGATGGGCGCTCGGCCCCGTGCCTGAGGTCGAAGCCGCGTCGCTCGCGACGAGTGGTCCGCTCGGCGTCGACGTCGCGGGCGCCGTTCAGCTGCGTTCGGTGACAGGTGTCCCGGCTCAGCTCTCCTTCGGTTTCGACCACGACTACCGGTGTGAGTACGAGATCTGGGGTTCGCGGGGACGACTACGTGTCGAGCGCGCGTTCACGATGCCGGCCGGACAGGAGTCGACGGTGTGGTTCACCGGGGCCGGGCAGGTGGAGGAGCTGCCTGCGGCGGCCGACGACCAGTACGCGCGAATGACGGAGCGATTCCTCGCGGCAGTGGAGTGCGCGGAGATCCGAGGTGCGGAGCTCAGAACCGTGGAGGAGCACGCCCAGCTCCTGGAAGCGGTGACCGCGGCAGCGGGGCGGCAGCCGTGCCGGTAGCCGGGATCGAAGCGGCCGTGAAGGTGCTCGCCGCGGTGTGGCGGGAAGTGCTGGACCGGGAGGTCGACGTCGCGGGCCGGGGTTTTGTGTCCTCCGGGGGCACATCACTGCTGGCCGCGCGGTCAGTGCTGGAAGCGCGGCGCAACGGCGTGCACATCTCGGTGCACGAGATGCTCAGCGACCACTCGATCGTCGAGCTGGCGCGGCGAGCGCAGGGGCGGTCCGAGGACGACCAGCCGATCACGAGCCCTGGTGACGGTGCGCTGCTGTCGGTCGGGCAGGAGGCGATGCTCTCCCGGCGCAGGCGCAGCTTCGTGGCGTTCACCGCGCGCGTGGACGGCGAGATCGACGTGGACGCGCTGAGACGGGCTGTGCGGAACACGGCTCTGGTCCACGACGTGCTGAGGATGCGGGTTTCGAGCACGGGCAGAGCGCGCATCGACGGAACCACACGCGCGTTTCCCCACCTGCACGTCACGTCGTGTCCCGCGACGCGGGCCGACGCCGACAGCGTGGTGTCGGCCTGGCTGTCGGAGTTCACCGGATCCGACGAGAACTCCAGTGCGTTGTACTGCCGGGCAGGCGGGTTCTCGACATTCGCCTTCGTCGCGGACCACCTGGTCTTCGACGGCGAGTCGGTGCGCCCGTTCCTCGCCGACCTAGCTGAGCGGTACGGGAACCCAAGTGCGGCGGGGGTGCCGAACGGCGTGTTCGCCGCGTACGCCCGCGCCCAGCGATCGGCGTTCGCCGATCTGCCCGAGACCGCTGCCCACTGGCGGCGTGTGTTCGCGGAACTGGGGCCCTTCCCCGCGGCGGCGCTCCCGGGGCTCTCGCCCCGTGCTGCCGCAGAGGCACCCCAGGCGCTCCACGTCGCCAAGACTGTCGACCGCGAGGTGGTCGAACGGTTCGAGCAGTCAGCGGCGATGCGTGGATGCACGCCGTTCGTCGCCCACACCGCGGCGTTCTCGTGCGCGACACACCGGCTCGTGGGCGAGCCGACCCGCATCGGGGTGAACACCGCGACCGCTGGACGCAGCCGGCCGGGCACCGAACAGGCGATCGGCCCGTTCGCCGACGTGATCACAGTCGACCTGGGCACGTCCACCTCTGACTTCGAGGTCGCGCTGACCGCCGTCCGCCGCGGAGTCTTCGACGCCTTGGCGCACGACCGCGTCGCGCGCGCGGAGCTGCTGCGGAGACTGTGGCCGGAGGGCAGCCGGGCTCGTGAGCCGTTCGTCTGGATCACCCCTCCGCTGGACATCGCCAAGACAGCGGTGCGACTGGGCGAACGGGTCGTGCTCCTCGACGTCCGGCTGCACCTGGGCGTCAAGCCCACGCGACGCCACTACCCAGGGCTGAGCCTGGAGATCGAGTACGGCGACGAGACGCGACTTGTGTGTGAGTACGGCGAAAGCGAGTACACGGCGACAGACGCCGGACGGTTGCTGGACGAGTGGACCGCTGTGATCGTCGACAACGGGGGGACGGGCAAATGACGATCACCGACGAAGAGGTGCGGGAGATTCCCGGCGGGACGTTCCTGATGGGGTCCCCTCAGTGGGTGCTGGACTGGCTTCAGGAGGAGGGGCAGGCGTTCGACACGGAGTGGTTCGCCGACGAGGGACCGCAGGTGCGGGTGGAGGTGAAGCCGTTCGCCATCGACCGGTACCCGGTGACGGTGCGCAGGTTCCAGCGGTTCACCGACGAGACGGGTTACCGGACGGACGCCGAGACGCGCGGCTGGGGCGTCCTCTACACGAACCGCTACTGGGAACAGGTGGGGGGCGCGTACTGGCGGCAGCCGGGAGGTGCCGGCACCACCGTCGACGGCAGGCTGGACCACCCGGTCGTGCACATCTCGTGGAACGACGCGACCGCGTACGCGAGGTGGGCGGGCCTGCGACTGCCGACCGAGGCCGAGTGGGAGCTCGCCGCGCGTGGCGTCGAGTACCGGTTGTGGCCGTGGGGCGACGAGTGGGAGCCGGACCGGGCCAACTGCGCCGACTACCACGTCGGTGCGCACCTGCTGAAGCTGTCGTCGTGGCGTGACTGGTGGCTCCAGGTGTGCGCAAAGGAAGGACCGATGCCGCAGACCACACCGGTCGGTGCCTTTCCCGGTGGTGACAGTACCTTCGGTGTTTCGGACCTGACGGGCAATGTCTACGAGTGGACGAGTTCGCTGTGCGCGTTGTTCGGCGACCCCGCGGACTACGATCCGATGTACCGGATGGCGAACGGCCGGTTCCGCGCGGTACGCGGTGGCTCCTGGATGAACTTCCGCTATCAGCTCCGCTGCAGCGAACGGATCTACGCAGACCCGGACGGCTGGTCGAACTTCGCGATGGGCTTCCGCTGTGCGCGCGACCTCTGAGGCGACGACCGCGGTCCGAGTGGTGGCCGCGAGAGTGCGGGCACATCCGTTCCGGATCGCGGTCGAGGACCAGAACGAACTCGTGACATACGCCGAACTGTGGCACCGGGCTCTCGCCGTCTCGACCGCGTTGGCCGATGCCGGGGTACCAGCCGGCTCGGTGGTGGCGCTGCCCGCCACGCGATCGGTCGACGTGGTGGCGGCACTGCTCGGCACGCTGGCCGCGGGCCTCGCCTACCTTCCGGTGGATCCTCGATCCCCGGACACGCGCACACGGCTCGTGCTGGACCTCGCCGACGCACGCGCCGTGGCCGGCACCGGTGAGTGGGCGCGAGAAGCCGCTCGGGCACGCGGAATCCACTGGGTCGACACCTCGGCGTTGCCCGTCCCGACGGCGCAGCAGGACAGGTCGAGCGCGGACAGCCCGTGCTACGTGCTGTTCACGTCCGGATCGACGGGCGAACCGAAAGGCGTCGTCCACCACCACCGCTCGCTGGCCAACCTGATCCGCTGGCAGGTGGCCGATTCCCGCTGCGGCGAGCGTGCGCGGACCCTTCAGTTCGCGCCGCTGACGTTCGACGTGTCCTTCCAGGAGATCTTCGCCACCCTGTGCTCCGGCGGAACCCTGGTCTTGCCACCGGAGGGTGTTCGCGAGGACCCGGAACGCCTGTGGAACATGCTGGTTGGGTCGGAGATCGAGCGGCTGTTCCTGCCTTCGGTCGCCCTGCAGACGCTGGCCGCGTTCACGAACAACGACGACCTGCGCGAAGCCCGTCTGCGCGAGGTCGTCTCCGCGGGCGAACAACTGCGATGCGGTCACGCCGTGCGGCAGCTGTTCGACGGACTGGCGGACTGCGACCTGGTCAACCAGTACGGGCCGACCGAGACGCATGTCGTCACCAGTCATCGGCTCGACCGGCGGCCGTGGGAGTGGCCCGCGTTGCCACCGATCGGACTCGCCATCGACAACGTCCGGTTGCGCGTGCTGGACGCCGACGGCCGCGAAGTGCCGCACGGCAGCCGCGGAGACCTGCACGTGTCGGGGGCAGCGGTCGCGGTCGGCTACGCCAACCGTCCCGAACTGACGGCGGAGCGGTTCACCGCACCCGGTACCGACGACGCCGAGTACCGCACCGGTGACCTCGTCCACGCCGACGAGGACGGCGTGCTGTGGTTCTCCGGACGCGCGGACGACCAGATGAAGATCGCGGGCTTCCGGGTCGAGCCAGCCGAGGTGGAGGCAGCGGTTCTCGACCTGCCTGGGGTCGTGACGTGTGTCGTGACCGGCCTGAACGGACACGCCGTCTCCGCGGCGGTCGAGGCTCAGGTAGTGGTGAGCACCGAGAACCCGACGACGGAAGCAGCCGTGGTCGACGCGTTGCGCCTCGTGCTCCCCGCGCACCTGGTTCCCGCAAGGGTGCGCTTCGCCGACGCCCTTCCGCTCACCGCGAGCGGGAAGGTCGACCGCGCCGCCGCAGCCGAGCGCCTGAGGTCTTCGGCTTCACGTATCTGACCGATCGACGATGGGGAGTGGGCATGGTTGTGTTGAGGGTGTCGCCCGCCTGGAAGCGCCAGACCGGCGGAAGCGCGCGATTCGACGTCGAAGAGGGAACACTGCTGCGGATCATCACCGACTTCGCGCATCGTTATCCGGACAACAAGTTCCGCGTGCTTGATGCCAACGGCGCGATCTACAGCTATTTCAAGGTGTTCATCGACGACGAGATGGTCCCGTTCGCCAGCTTCGCCGACACCCACGTGTCGCCGGGCAGCACGGTCGACATCGTTCCTCCGATGGCCGGCGGCTGACGACCCGTGTTGCGCGTCGTGGTGTGTGGTTCCGGGATCGTGGGGCTGGCATCCGCCTACGCGGCCGCTGCCGCCGGGCACCGGGTCGTGCTCGTCGAACGGGACGGCGCGGAGCTGCCCGCGGACGTCACGGCAGCGTGGCGAACCTGGCACCGTCCCGGCGTCCCCCACGCCCGTCAAGTCCACTCCTACGCCGTCGGAGTGGTCGACCTGTTGATGCGGCTGGTGCCCGGCACGGCACCAGAACTCCGCGGTGCCGGTGCGGAGTGGCTGCCGTGGACGGGGCCGGTAACGTTTCCTTTGGCACGACACGAGGTTCTGCGAGCCCGGCGGACGACACTGGAGCTGTGCCTCGCCCGCGTAGTGCGGCGGTCCACCGTCGAGTGGCACAGAGGCGTGCGGGTGACGTCCCTGCGGGTGGCCCGCGGACCGGGCGGGACGGACAGAGTGGCCGGGGTCGCCACGCCGGCGGGCGACCTCGACGCCGACCTGGTGGTGGACTGCACCGGGCACGCGTCACGGCTGCAGGACCACCCCGCGATTGGCGCGGACAAGTTGTTCCGCCCGAGCGGAATCCAGTACGTGACGACCTGGTTCACGACCGGCAGCACCGGTGATCCCGTGCTGCGCGGCGTGCGCTCGGACGAGGGCCATGTCTATTGCGCCGCGACCGGCGCGGACCACGGAATGGTCTCCGCGACTGCGGTGCTGGCGGAGAACGATCCGCTGTTCCGCACGGTGATGACTCGGCCGGGCATGATCGCTCTGCTAAGCTCTTTGCCCGCGGTCGACGACTACCTCCGTGCCGCCAGGGCTGTTCCGACCGGGAGGCCGTCCGCCAGTCGACGGGTCGGCAATTCCCGCGGTGCCCTCCTAGCGGAGAACGCCGGACGGATCGACGGGTTGGTGGCTGTCGGAGATGCGGCTGTCTCGACCAATCCCGTTCTCGCTCGTGGGATCGTGCTGGGGCTGCGCCAGGTCGCTCACCTCGTGGACGCGCTCACGGGGGCTGGATCCGTGTCCGAGATAACCGCCGGTTACCTGGCACGGCTTCGCGACGGGGTGCTCCCGTGGTTCGAGGAGTCGACCCGTTACGACAGAGCACTGTCCGCCCGCCTCGCTCGACATGCGGGCACGGGTCGCGACGAGCCGTTCGACCCCGTGTTCGAGCCGTACGACGCGGTGGCTGAAGCGTCCCGGCACGACCCGGCCGTCGCGTCCGCGGCGATTGCCTACGGCCAGACCATCGGCGAGCCGGGAGATCTCGTCCGCCAGGTCTCCCGCTGGTTGGCGCGTCGGGGCCCGTCCCCTACCAGTGACAGAGCTACGACCACGACGAACCGCTCGGTGGTCGCGGCAGCCGTGCGGCTCGCCGCACCGACGAACTCGGAAAGGGGACAGACATCATGAAATGGCTTGTGACAGGAGTTCGAGGTCTGCTGGGCAGCGCGATCGTCGCGACGCTGGGAGACGAGGAGATCCACGCGCTCAGCCGGGACCAGCTCGACATCACGGATCCGGTCGCGGTCGGTGAGGCCATCAGCTCGCTGCGCCCCGACGTGGTCATCAACGCCGCGGCCGACAAGAACGCCGACAGTGCGGAGAAGGACGACACAGCGGCGCGAGCGGTGAACGCGGTGGCGCCGGGCCACCTGGCCGACGCATGTGCGCAGAACAACGCGCTACTGGTGCACATCTCCGCCGACTACGTCTTCGATGGAAGATCGCGGACTCCGTACACGGAAGAGGACTCGACCTCGCCGTTGTCCGCCTACGGAAAGTCGAAACTGCTGGGCGAGCAAGCGGTGCTGGACCGCGACTCGAACGCACTGGTCGTACGAACCTCGTGGCTGTACAGCGGCTTTGGCCGCAACTTCGTCACCGGCATCCTCAAAGCCGAGCAGAGCCGGGAGTTTCTCACCGTCGTGGACGACCAGACGTCGTCACCGACCTCGGCTCGATCCTTCGCGGACGCTCTGCTGACCTTGGCACGCGCACGCCCGCCTGGTGGCGTGTACCACTGCACCGGTGCGGGCTCGACCACCTGGTTCGGCCTGGCGAGCGCGGTGTTCGAGCAGATCGGCGCTGATCCCGCACGCCTGCGCGCGGTGTCCACGGAGTCTCTCGGGCTACTCGCGCCCAGGCCCGCGTACAGCGTGCTGGCGAACGACAAGTGGGTCGCGACCGGTCTGCCACAGCTGCCACCGTGGCAGGACGACCTGGCGGCGACGCTGCGGCTGACCGGCTGAAACCCGACACGAACACGACCAGAGGATCTCCCGATGCCACGCCTCTCCGTCATCACCGCCGCCTACGCACCGCAGGCTCAACACCTGACAGCGACCGCGGACTCCATGCGCGCTCAACGCCTTCCAGAAGGATGGGACCTCGAATGGCTCGTCCAAGAGGACGGCCCGAACCCCGCCCTCGCGGAACCGCTCGCGGACCTGCCCTTCGTCCGGTACGCCGCCAACGGCGTCTCCTGCGGCACCGCGGCGACCCGCAACATCGCACTGACCCGAGCAACCGGTGCCCTGGTGCAGGTGCTCGACCACGACGACGTCCTGCTGCCGGGGGCGCTGACCGACCTGATCACCGTCTTCACGAAGGAACCGACCGTGCGCTGGGCGTTCGCGCGAGCTGGTGAGATCGACGAAAGCGGGCCACGAGAACCGCATCGCGCCGGCATCCCGGTCGGCCTTGTCCCAAAAGGAACGGTCGGAGTGCTCGACGACGCCTCCGGCGTCTGGTCGATCTGCTGCGCCGGTCTCATGGCCGGCATCGACGTCGTGCGAGCGTTGGGCGGCTGGGTGGCGACACCACGCTCGGAGGATGTCGGTCTGCTCGTAGCCCTCGCGGAAGTCGCCGACGGGTACAGCCTCGACCAGGTGACGTGGTACTACCGGCGCCATGCCAACCAGACACATCTGACTGACTCGTGGCGCGCCAAGGAGCAGCTCGGGCGAACACTTGTCGAACAGCGGTTGGACGCGGTCCGGAAATCCGGGTTGCGACTCTCCGCCGACACACCTCTGTGGTAATTTGCCGACATGAAGATCCGCGAATTGAGCATCGAAGGCGCATGGGAATTTACCCCGGCACAGTTCCCCGACATTCGTGGAACTTTTTCCGTGTGGTTCGATGAAAAATTCTTCACAGAGGCCACGGGTCATTCATTGCGCCTGGGGCAGACGAACCACGCCGTTTCCCGCAAGGGCACGATTCGAGGGGTGCACTACGCCCAGGTCCCACCGGGCCAGGCGAAGTACGTCTACTGCCCGCGCGGGGCCGTGGTGGACGTGATCGTCGACATTCGGGTCGGCTCTCCGACCTTCGGCCAGTGGGAGGCGATGAGCCTGAACCAGGAGAACCTGACAGGCGTCTACCTGGCAGAAGGGCTCGGCCACTCTTACGTGGCCCTGGAGGAGGACAGCGTTCTGGTGTACCTCTGCTCCGAGCGCTACCGCCCGGAGGCGGAGTTCGGAATCAACCCGCTCGACCCAGACCTGGACCTCCCGTGGCCCACCGACGTCCAACACATCCTGTCCGACCGCGACAAGAACGCCCCCGGCCTCCGCAAAGCCGAGGAAATGGGCATTCTCCCCGACTATCAGGCCTGCCTCGACTTCGTCCGGAACACCCAGTAGCCCTTCCACCGAACAACTCCTGAAACTCGCCGCTAAAACAAGCCAACACCACACCCGGCCGGGGTTCTCCTCTGACAGGAATTCCGCCCGACGAAAAACGACGTACATCCAGGCGAACGACAAGCACCTCAGCATCGAGCTCATCCCTCGCTACACGCGCCCGGATGAGCTCGATGCTCGTTCGCCCACATGAGGTAGCCGACGACCTCGCCGCAATGGACACCTCAACGCCAACTCAAGACCCTGTGCCGCTCGAAAAGCCATCGCTGCTGGTCAAGCGGCATGTCTGTACTCGTTGATGAGCCCGCCCGGGATCCGGGCGCGGAGGAGTCTGTGGGTCTCGAGGTCGTGCGCTGCGGTGGGCCCCTCTTGGACCTCGGGTGGTAGCTGGTCGCGGGCTTGGTGGGACCGGTGCCGGTTGTAGTGGCTCTCGTAGGTCTTGAGGACCTGACGTGCGTGGGCCTCTCCCATGATGAGGACGTGGTCGAGGGCCTCGCGTCGGAGGCTGCCGACGACCCGTTCGCAATGGGCGTTCATCCGGGGCGTGCGCGGTGCGCTCGTGATCACTCGCATGTCGTCGGCTTGGAAGACGGCGTCGAAGGCCTGGGCGTACTTGTCGTCGCGGTCGCGCAGCAGGAAGCGCAGGGACTCCATCCGGTGTTCGAGGTCGGCGGCGAGGTTCCTGGCCTGCTGTGCTGTCCATTCCCGGGTCGGGTGGGTGGTGACGTCGGTGATGTGCGGGCGCCTGGTGCCGTGTTCGAGGAAGGCCGACGCGTACAGGCGCTTGCCGAGTGCGGTGTCGAGGTGGAGGAAGTCCGCCGCGATGATGCCCCTCGGCCTGGGCAGTGAGGAACTCCCGCCAGGTCGGGCCGCAGCGGCGTGGCGCCGGGTCGACGCCTGCGGCATGCAGAATCCGCCAGACCGTCGAGGCGGCGATTCGGTGGCCGGGCCGGACGAGTTCTCCTTGGATCCGCAGATGCCCCCACCGTGGATTTTCGTCGGCGAGCCGCAGCACGAGTGCCGTGATCGCCGCTGGGGTTGATGGACGTCCGGTGCGTCGACGCTCGGTGTGGTCCCACTTCCCGGCGATGAACCTGCGGTGCCAGGCGAGCAGGGTGCCGGGAGTGACCGGGAAGACCTCCCGCCACCGTGAGCGATGTACCAGCCTGGACAGGGCGGCGAACCAGAACCGGTCCGCGGGCTCATAGCGGACCGGGCCTGCGAGCTGCCGGCGAACGACCGCGTTCTCGTGTCGCAGCACGAGCAGTCGGCGCCCTTCGCCACCTCGCCGCGCGGCAACACCGACGGGACTGACAGCAGCTTCCGGGTCACCTGGCACAGCAGGGACACGATCACCAGAGCGTGCTCTCAAGCCGGTGCCCCGCTGCTCTACCAGCGACGATGACCTTTCGAGCGGCACAAGGTCGTCTGCCCGCCCGCGCGACTCGGGATCGCGGGCGGGCAGACTTGTGTCAGCCCTGCTTGGTGCGGCGTTTGCGGCTCACGAACGCGAGTGCCGCGCCCGCGCCGAGGACCAGGACACCGAGGAGGATCACCCACGGCAGACCGGAAACACCGGTGTCGGCCAGCGAACCCGTGTTCTTGCCGGCCGGGGCCGTCGTGGTCGGGGCCGGGGTCGTCGGCGGTTCGGACGTCGTCGGCGGCGTCGTGGTCGGCTGCGGCTGTGGGACGTACACGCCGGCGTCGATCGTGTGATCGACTTCGCCGGGGTTGGCCGGCGCCGTGACAGGCGCGTATCCGTTGCACAGCTGCCCGGTGGTCGGCGGGACCACATTGGAGTCGTGCACCCGGTCGTCACCGGTCAGCCCGAGCGTGAACCGCAGCTCGGTAGCGGGCGGCTGACCCGTCACCTTGCCGGTATTCGCGGTGCAGACGTTGAACTGCACCGTGTACTTCGCGCCCGGTGTGAGCTCGTAGGCGGCACCGACACCGCCGAAGTAGTACTCGCCAGCGGCATCGGTCCTGGTCGTGGCGACCTGCTTGCCGTCGGCGTCCAACAGGTTGATCGTCGCGTCCGGCAGCCGCACGTCCGCCGGGTCCTGGACGCCGTTGTGGTCGCCGTCGAACCACACCAGGTTGCCGATCTGGATCGGCGCGTTCGCCGCCTGGTACGCGATGGCCCCTAGCCCACCGGCCTTGCCGAACCCGTTCCCGTTCCGGCCCCGACCGACGAACTCGTACGCGTTGGACGGAGGGTTGTTACCAGGCCCCGCGCCGGTCGTGATGTCGTAGTAACCGGTCCCGGCCGTGGCGGCGTTGACGGTCGGGTCCATCTGCGTGCTGACGACCCATTGCAGCTGCGGAATGTAGGCAACCGACCCTAGCGCGGCTTCCTGGTGCGCCGCGCGCCCTGCGGGGCCCTGCAGAGAAAAGTAGTCACCCGGGAAGTACTCGACCACGCCGCCGGCCTGATCGCCGTCGTTGATGTCGTTCGCGTGGTCGGGGCAGTTTGCGGTGCCTTCCCAGGAGTATCCACCGGTGGGATTGACGCAGGCCATGTTGATGTCGCCACCGGAAAAGCCGCGCTGGTTGGCGTTGTTGCCCGGCCGCGGGTCCAGCGCATCCCAGCCCACCACGTCCATGAACCGGTCGCGGAAGCCGAGGATCATCGACCCGTCACGCGCGAAAGCCAGGCTGGCCAGTTGCGGCTGCGGGTCGACCATCGTGCCGTCACCGGTCACGTCGTGTTCTTCCCAGGTCGACAGGTCGGTGTTCCACGGGTTCCAGTGGTTGGTCTGGGGAGGGTCAGATCGGCCGGTGAGGACATCGCCGCGCTCGAAGTCAAGCGACTGGGTCAGCACCGTGGTGAATCGCGTGCCGTCGTAGGTGTAGACGACAGCCTTCAGGTCCGCGCGGTTCTGCGTGCTTTCCGCGCTGCACACACCACCGACGTACAGGGTGGCATCGTGTGCGGCGACAGCAAACGGCCGCCAGTCGGTGGGCGCCGCGCAGCCCGGGTCCGGGACCGGCACCGTGGCCGCGGGCGCCGAGGCGGTGGCCCCGGTGGCGTCGAAGCTGACCAGGGTTCGGGTCAGCAGGTTCACCGCGTACAGCGTGGAGCCGTCCTCCGACAGCGCAATGCCGCCGATGCTCTCCTTGGTCGGCGCGTCGGTGAACCCGCCGTCCTTGATCAGGTTTGTGGTGTCGTGGGGTGTCACCGCGGCGCCCGGCACCTTCGCGAACAGGGTCGGTGCGCCGCCGCCGTCGACCGGGACGGTGTAGATCGCGTCCCCACCTTCCGGCCCGTACAGGGCGTGCCGCCGGGCGAACGCGCTCTGGAACAGCCGGCGCCGGTCCTTGTCGTAGGCCAGCCCGAACGTCGTGCCCACCTGGGCCTGGGTGGCGAGCGTGGTCGGACACGCGACATCGTCGGGACACGTACCGCGGGCGTTCACCCCGAACGCCACCAATGCCCGGGTGTCGTGCCCATTGGCAGCGTTCTGGATCGGCACGAAATACCGGGAATCCGGCAGGGCATAGTGGACGGGGTTCCAGACCGCGGTGATCACCGAGTCGTTCTTGCCGTCCGACACGTCCACGAACGTGGTGAAGCTGTCGAAGTGGTTGGTCGCCGTCGAGGCCGGCGCAGCCTGCAGATAATCGCTGTAGGGCTCAGGGATAGTGACATCGACGCGGTAATGACCGCCGGTCAGCACGGTGGACGGCGGCACCACGACCTTTCCGGTCGCATCCGTGATTCCGTTGACGTGACGGCCTTGTGGGTCGGAGATGTCGACGTGCATGCCTTGCTGCGGCACGTCCATCGTCGTGTTGATCACGCCGGTGCCGAAGAAGTCCCGCAACACCTGGACCGTCAGCGTGCCGTCCGTCGCCGACGCGGCAGCCGTCCCGGCAGTCGCCCCGGTGATACCGCTGCTCGCCAGCAGCAGGCCGGCCAGCCCCACCCGCGCCAGTCCACCCCTACGCGTCCGGGTTCTCCGGCCCATCGCTATCCCCCTGTGTAAGTCGTCGTGCACCGTCACATACAACCAGAACCGGCGTCTCGCCATGTGCCATACGATTGGGTGAATCAGGGTGTGAATCAGCGCACCTGTTAGCATCCTGCCGCGTGCGGAGCATGCGAGCCCAGCAACGCCTCCCCCGGCGCCGATCGCTACGGCCGCGCTGGGCGGTAGTCGTCATCGGCATTGCGGCTGCCGTGGCGGTCGGGGTGGCCGCATTTCTGATCATCGATCCTTATTCAGGGCCTACTGGTCCACGTGCGTTGACCTCGGACGAGGTGAACCGGTTGGCGATCGCGCGGTTCCGCAATTACGAGGCGGGAGGCCGCGCGGTGACGATCACCGTGCCGACCACCGCCGGTGGGCTGGTCATCACCGGATCCATCGATTACCGAGCAAAGCTCGGTTATGGGGTGGTGCGCGGCACAGGGCGCGATACGTCCAGCGACGGGCTGATTCAATGGAACTCCACCACTGTGTTCGTCCATCCGATGACGAATACCCCGGCGGAGGCGCCGGCGTCGCCGCCCGGATCTGATTGGCATCGTCGTCCGCTGCAGACGTCCGGCAGTTCGCTGGACAGTTCGTTGCTCATCGCGCTCAGTCTCGGTAGCGACCGGCCGGACAACGCCGAACTGCTGCCGCAGAACGGCGCCGCCTGGGTCGGCCAGGACCAGGTGGGCGGCCGTCAGGTGGACGTCATGTCCGGGCCGGCCGCGCGCGGCAAGCCCGGTACCGCGGGGAACGTCCGCTACTGGATCGGCTCGGACGGCACCATGTACCGGGTTCAGGCCGACGTGGCGTCCGAGCCGCAGCCGGTGATCATCGATTTCGACACCCAGGCCTACGTTCCGGTCCAGCCGGCGCCCGGAGTCACCCCGACGCGGTAGCCGCCGCTCAGGATGTCCGCACCAGCGCGCCGTCGGCCAGCAGTGACGCCGACGGCAGCGGGATCGTCGCGATGTCCGGTAGCGCGGGAACGGCCGGAACAGCGGTGGCGCCCGTGGTGGTGGCATTCGGGAACTGCGGCTGCGGGGCGGGCGCGGCCACGTCGGTGAACGGGATACCGCGAGGTGGCCTCGGGCTCTCCCACGTGCCGGACGGCGTCGGCGACTGGTCGGCGACCGGGCAGGACGCGGTCGTCGCGAGCTGAGCGGGCACCGTCGTCGCGAGATCGTTGCCGCGCAGGCAGTTGCCCCGTCCTTGGGTGGCGGTGGGGAACGTCCAGCCGACGTCGACACCGTTGGAGGTGAAGGTGTTGTCCACGATCTGGTTGCCGTTCGGCGGTATGTCGGCGGTCGCGGTGATCACCAGCCCGGCGTTGACATTGCCGTCGACCCGGTTGCGGAGCACCTGGTTGTCGCTGCCGCCGTCGATGCCGATGCCGATGCCCCACCCGCCGTCGGCCTGTTCGGGGGTCGAGTCCTGCTGGTTGGCCGCGACCAGGTTGCCGGCGACGTGGGAACCCTGCTGCGGGAGCAGCTTCTCCTGGTGGTCGGAGTTGGTGGTGAGCCCGACCCGGTTACCGACGAAGCGGTTGCCGACCACGTACATGTCCCCACTGGCGTTGGTGCCTTCGTAACCGACCGCGTTGAGCTCGGCGATGTTGTCCCGCACCACGATGCGACAGGGCTTGCACTGCCCGACGTAGATCCCGGAGTCGGCCGAACCCGACGCGTACGAGTGCTCGATGACACCGTCCTGGGCGGAGAACGCATAGATGCCGTACAACCCGTTGCGGGTGGCCGTCACATGGGAGACCAGGAACGACTTCAGGAAGGTGACCGGCTCGTCGCCGGTGTCGTAGCCGCCCTGCCCCGGAGTTCCGGCAGCCGCCGCCGCCGAACCGGTGACCAGGACCCCGTTCTGCGTGTTGTTCTTCACGGTCAGGTTCTCCACGGCCACCCCGGGCGCGGTGACGACGATCCCGTTCGGTCGCTGCAACTGCCCGTCGATGACGACCGTGTCCCGGGACTCGCCGCGAACAGTGACCTGGGCCGTGTCGACCTTGACCGACTCGTGGTAGACGCCCGGCGCGACCAGGACGAGGTCACCGGGCTGGGCGAGGGACACCGCATCGGAGATCGTCGGGGCGTCAGCCGGCACCCGGATCGTCACCTGCTCACCGGCCGGTCGACTGCCCTTGCCCGATCCGTCATCGCCGGTGCCGCAGCCGGCCAGTACGAGGGTTGACGTGCCCAGCACCGCGGCCATCCCGCGAAGACGGAAACGAGGCATGATCCCAGTCTGGCATGACCGCCGGGTTCGCCTGCCGCAGGGCGGCTATGGCACTCTCCACACCGTGCGCCGAGCCGACCATCACCCGTCACGCCGCGCGTTTCTCGGTGCCGGCGCCACCGTCCTGGCCGCCGGCCTCACCGCCGGGTGCGAACCGCGTTCCACTGAGTCGGGTCAGCTCGATGCCCCTGCGTCAACCACGCCGGTGCCACCAACGGGTCCTCATCAGGCGGGTATCACGCTCCCGCGACCAGCCCAGCCCAACCTGCTGGCCGTAGTGACCGACCTCGACGACGGTGTGGCTGTCGGCCCGTTATTGGCCGAACTCGGCCAGGCCGTCCTCACGCTCACCGCGGGGACCGACGCACGACTGCTGGGCCTGCCGCCGGGCGATCTCACCGTGACGATCGGGGTCGGCCCCCGACTGGTGCGCATGGTCGATCCTTCCCTACCCGGCGCAGCGGACCTCCCCCAGTTCTCCCGCGAGCAGATCGCCCCGCAAGCACGCGGCGGGGACCTGCTGATACAGATCTGCGCCGGCGACGCCCTGGTGGTACCGATCGTCGCGGCCGCGCTGCTGGACCAGGCCGGCGACCGGGTACGCGAACGCTGGCGGCAGTCCGGGCGCCGCGGTTCGAACGTTCCCGTAGATCAAAGCCTTACCGCGCCACGAAACCCGCTCGGTTTCATCGACGGCATCGTAGGCCCGCACACCACCGCCCAAGAACAACGAGACCTGTGGCTGGCCGGACCGGCTCCGGTCGCCGGCGGCACCATCGCCGTGCTCCGCCGCATGGAACTCGATCTGCCGCGGTTCGCCACGCTGTCCGTCGCCGACCAGGAGGCAGTCTTCGGTCGACGCCGGGACACCGGCATCCCCCTCTCCGGCGGCACCATCGCCTCCGACCCGGACCTCGGCGCCAAAACACCGGACGGGCGCTATCTCATCCCGGCGGACGCCCACCTTCGCAGAGCGCACTCCAGCGTGGTCGGCGTCGGCCTCATGCTGCGCCGCTCCTACGGCATCGACGAACCCGCGGCGGGCCTGCTCTTCATCAGCTTCCAGAACGACATACGAACATTCACCAACACCCTCACCCGTATGGACAACGGCGACGCACTGCTGCCGTTCACCACCACCACCGCCAGTGCGAGCTTCCTGATACTCCCCGGGTTCGACCAACAACACCCGCTTGGCGCCACGCTGTTCCACTGATCAAGCCGACCACAGTGGACAGTGGTGGAGGTTCGGTCGAGACGCCGGTGCCGTTGCGGTACCGGCGTGGCCGCACCTTCGGGCACGTACCAGCGCCAACCCGAGCGTCCGCAGTGCCCGTCAGCGCCCGTTTCCGAACTTCTGCGGTCGGGTGAGTCAGCGGTGGTGACCGCGGCCCCGGTCGGCTGGGTCGTCGACCGGTGTCCCGGGTCAGCGCAGTTGGACGTGTGCCGAGGTCGGGCCGTTGCCGGCGCTGTTGTGCGCCAGCACGGCGGCCTTGAGTGGCTGCTCGGTGGCGTAGGGGTCGGGCGCGATGGTGACGGTGGTGGAAGACGTGGTCTCGCTGGCACGCACTGGCCTCGCACGCCGAGGCGGCGCTGGAGCTGTACCGGGCGTACCTCGACCACGTCCCGCCGGACCTGGTCGAACAGGCGATCACCGCCGCTCGCGGGGCGACCCTCTTCCGCCGTCACGTCCATGATCTCGACCAGGCGGCGGTCGACCTCGACGCGATCCTCGACACCCAGCGGCGGACCCTGGGCGAGCACCACCCGGACACGCTCGTGACCAGGACGGACCTCGCCGTCGTCCGCGGCACGCCCACGCTGCCGGGGCAGCGGGATCAGACCGAGGCGGAGTTGTCGGAAGTGCTCGACGTCCAACGACACGTGCTCGGCGACCATCACCCCGTCACACTGCGCACCCGATACGCGCTGGCCGGCCGGCTGGGTGAGCGAGGTGACTGGCGCGCCGCCGAGCAGGTATACCGGCAGACGTTGGAGATCGCGCAGCGGGAACTGGTACCGGACCACGAGTGCACGCTGGCCAGCCGGGACGGACTCGCCTGGGCCCTCTACTCACTGGATCGGTTCGCCGAAGCCGAGACGGAGTTCCGTGCGGCGTTGGAGGTCCATCGCCGTGTCTTCGGCGAGGAACACGCCAACACGCTGGCCACCTGGCACGGCTACGCGAGCGTGCTGGCAGGATAGCCACCTGGCCCGGAACGATCACCGGCCCGCGCCGCATCCACGCGTCCAACAACCCGGCCCCGGGCTATCGGGAAGGATCAAGCCCTCCAAGCCATCGAAGGACGCGTGCTGAGCACTGGCAGCGCCACAGGGCGCGCCGGGCCGTCAGAGGCGCTGCTCCCGCTCGATCAGGCGCAGGTTCATGTTGACGGCCACCTGTTCCGCGCGTTGGCTGGCCTCCTGGCGGGTGGCGCACCGCAGGTCGAAATCGCTCGTGGTCATGACGACGAGCGACCGGCCGCGGCCGGTCAGGATGAGGGCGAACGCGTCGCGGTAGGAGCCGACACCGAACCAGCCGGTCACCGCCGCCACGAACAGCGGCAGCTCGGGCACGTTCGCCCGGTCCTCGAGCGGGACCAGGCCGAGCCATTCCTCGGCGTCCCCGAGGTTGTCCATCGCCAGGTCGGGCTCGGTGTCCCAGCGGATCTCGTCCCGTCGCACCGGTTCCCGGCACGACAGCCCTTCCTGGGTACAGGAGAGCGTGACGAACCCCGTGTCGGTCTCAAGGGCGAGCTCGCCCGGCAGGGGGATCGTGCCGTCGTCCGACACCGCGGCCAACTGCCAGAGCCCGGTCACGGTGGCGCCGAGCAACGAGCGGGTGAACGGGGTCAGCTCTCCGGTGGGTTGGGGTTGTACCACAGTGCACCTCCTGCGACGCGATCATCGGAATGGTCACCACGAAGATCCTCTCGACCGCCCACACGATCACCCCCGCCACGAGGTCCGCGCCAGTCGGGCAGGTCGCCGTCCAGCCGCGAGCTGAGTTCGGTGGTCATCGCGTGCAGTTCGGTGGCCATGTCGTTCCACGTCGCAGCGTGGGACCTGACCACGTCGGGCTTGCCGGTCAGCTCGTCCCAGCATCTCCCGCAGCAGCTCGAAGTACTCCACGGCCCAGCCCAGGCCGTTGACCGGCGGTGCGCTGACAAGGTCCATGACGGTGACCACGACCTCGACGCCCAGCCCGCACCTACAGCACGACCGCCCCGAAGATGCGCGAGTCGACGGTCAGTTCGACGGACTTGACCGCGATGCCCCACTGGCCGGCCCGCGTTCGCAGAAACGCGTGAATCGCCTCGTCGATCCCCCGGCGAGTACGCATCGCCTCCGGCCACGGCACCGTACCGATGTGGTTGTTGAACTCCACGCGGGCGGACAACTCGACGGCGGAGACCCAGCTGGCGTTCGCGTACACGACGGCCTCCACGTCGACGACCTGGACGGCGACCCGCATGGTCACCCAAGACATGAGATTGCCCGAGGCCACCGCGTCGGTCAGGGGTGTGGTGATCACATGCTCACGCAGGTCGACACGGGCTCGCTCCCGGTCGATCAGAGGAACGCGGACATTTACCCCTGCCTGGGCCACCTTCCGGAACCGGCCGAGCCGCTCGACCACCACCGCCTTGCCGTGCGGCACCACGAACACAGCGCGGAACGCGAGCACCGCCACCGCCACCGCACAAGCGGCGACCATCGCCATGGTCATCGCCCCAGCTTGGCAGAGCACAACCAACCCGCCGGCGACCTGTCCGCAACCGGACACCCGCCGCCGAAGGCCCACGCGGATCTTCCACGCCGCCCGACTCGCGGCGGGCACACCTGCCGCGCACGGTTCGCCCTCGCTGTGCTGTCGTGGTCGCCAGCGATTCCGACCATGACACTGCACCTGCTTGTAGAGCAACTGCGACCGGCGCTCGACACGGCCACGGACGACCCGGGCAAGAGTCAAGGCTGAACGCGGTGTTCACCCTGTCCGCCCGGTCGACGCCTGCCCGCTCCGCCCTCTTCCGCGGCGGGCGAGTGGACAATTGACTGCAACACGGTCAACAGCGCCGGAAAGTCCGGGCTGTCGACCGACACGAGACCACCGGCCTCCGGCATCCACACCTGAACCCCGCGGTCCCCGAACAACAAGACCAGCTCCTTGAACTCGGCGACGGTGCCGAATGCCCGCTCGTAGTCACCGACCACCACTGCGTCGAAACCTCGGTCCGACTCCCGGTACAGCCGGACAGCACGGGCCCTCAACTCGTCGGGGTACTTCTTCGGTGGTGCCACGGACGACTCCCTTCAGGCCCTATCGGACCATGTCTGGAAAGCCTCCGAGCTGTCGGGGGAACCTCAGGTCCACCGCTGGTCGGCGCCGAAGCCGTGCACCGCAGGGCCTATGTCCCGCGCGTCGGCCAGTCGTCGTAACCGCGACTCGTCCAGTCGGCATCGGGGAGCCGCCCGGCCCTGTCGAGGCCAAAGCCTGCTCGCCTCCGCGCCGCCATCGTTTCCGACAAGACATCGGTCAACCCAGTCTTCACGATCGATTTGTAGCGTTGCGCTTTGAGGTCCTACCGCCGCTTATCGCATCGATCGCCCAGGTGGCGAGGAGGACGGCGAGGCCACACCAGCCCGCGATGAAGAACACCGTCTTCCCGAGCGTGCAGGACGATTGCAGGAAGTTGAGCCAGTCCGGATGCCGGTCGCGGAAGGCGATCAGCGCGAGCATGGAGACGTTCTCGCTCGCGTCCATCGTGGGCGCCAGGACAAAGGCGGCAGTGGTGAGCCGGCCCAGCCGGCGTACCCAGGCTCCGGCGTTCTGGCGGCGGGCGGCGAGCAGTGTCACCGCGGTGAAAACCAGCAGTGTGCCGACGATGATGGTGACGTCAAGGGCTTGGACGAGGACGAACTGGTCGAGGGTCCCGTTGCGCTCCAGCGTATCGAGGGCGTCGTACTTGTGCTGGAGGTCGAAGCTGAGCGGCACACCACCGAACCCGGCACCCGGGTAGTGGACCCGGGCGAATACCTGTTCGGTGACTATGCCGCCGGGCACCATGATCAGCAGGCCAAGGACGAGGCCGGTGAGGGGCCTTCTCGATCTCATGTTCCGAAACTAGGAGCCTGCCGCGGTCAGTAGCATGTGCTCCGGTTACAGCATTCTGGCATCTGGTACCAGGACTGGACGGCGACGGTGACACACCCTGCGACGATCTGCGCGGCGCTGGTCGGCAACATGGTCGCATTGCTGTCCGGCGCCGGCGCCGACCCGGCGGCGATCGAGCGCACGCTCGGGTTCGGCCTCGACCGGCTGACCGACCCGGACGAGCAGCTACCGCTCCGCCACCTGGCCCGGTTGGAGCGGGAGTCGCCGCAGCTCACCGACGACCCCGCGATCGCGCTGCACCTGGCCGCGCAGTGCCGGGGAGATGGCGGCGACGTCGGGATCGTCGGGCACCTGGCCGCGCACAGCCGCACCGTCGGCGACGGCATCCACCAGGTTGTCCGGTACGCCAACCTGCTCGGGACGGGGATCAGTCTCACGCTGCGGCGACGGGATCCCACCGCGGAACTGGTCTACGGCAGGACCGACCCCGACCTGGCGACCGTCCAGGGCGTCGAGATGGCGTTGGCCGAGACGGTCATGACGCTCCGACAGCTGGCCGGCGGCGTATTCGACCCGGTGATCGCGCGGTTCCGCCACCCACCGCCGGCGTACGTCGCCGAATACCGGGTCGTCTTCGGCGATGCCGCGCGCTTCGGCCAGACGGAGGACAGCGTGACGTTTCCGTCGACCGTACTGGACCTGCCCTCGCCACGAGCGCAGCCGTACGTCGGCCGTGTCTTGACCGAGCACGCCAACGCGCTGCTGGAGCGGGCCGACGCCGCCGGGCCGTACCGTCGACGGGTCCAGGAGAGCATCCTGCACCAGCTCCCGCACGGCCCCGCCGGTGTCGATCGGACCGCGCGCGCCCTCGGAATGAGCCGCCAGACCTTGTACCGCCGGTTGAAGGACGAAGGCACCTCGTTCCAGGCGTTGCTCGACGACATCCGCCGCCGGTCAGCCGCTCGATACCTGGCCGAGCCCGGTCATGCGCTCAGTGACGTGGCGTTCCTGCTCGGCTTCAGCGACTACAGCGCCTTCCACCGTGCGGTGCGGCGTTGGTTCGGCGTGAGCCCGCACACCTACCGGCAGCAGTCACGCTGACCCCGGTCGCCGGCACACGACCAGGTCCGTACCACCGTCGGCGCTTGGTGAGATGACTGGTCTGACGGCGGAAATGCGAAGCTGGCTCTGGCGCAAAGTCCGTGATCCCACTGGGGAACCGGTCATTCGCTCAGTAGAACGCGGCGCCGGAGAAGGTCGAAGTTGGCGCGGCCGAACATTTGTCTCTTGATCGACTTGAGTTTACAGACGGCTCCCTCGACAGCGCCGCTGCTCCAGGTGAGGGTGAGTCCGTTGCGTACGGCGTCATAGTCCTTGAGCAGGCCGGCTGCGAATCCCTGGATCTGGGAGATGTCACTGGCCTTGGCGGTGGCGATCCAGGTGTCCAGGTGCTGGCCTTGGCGGTGGCGGAGCATGCCGGCGAAGTCGCTGACCAACTGATCGACGGCGCGCAGGGTCGTGCAGCGCTCGAGGATCCGGGCGAGGTCGGCATGTTCCTGCTCGGTCCGTTTCGCGGCGGGGCGGATGATCCATCCGGTGACCTGGCGCGGTTTGGGCGTCGATACCGGCGTGGCGCTGGGTGGGGTTGCATTGCTGCGCCAGCTTTGCAGCAGCCGTCGCACAGTGCGGTTGGTCCCGCGGTAGCCTGTGCCGCTCGAAAAGTCATCGCCCGCACGGGCAGACCCGTGCCGCGACCGACGTCTCCGCGGAAGCCTCGCCGACCACGTCCTCCGCCGCGTTGAGCGCGCGGACCCGCAACTGCGCGGTCCCCGAACCCGACGGCGTGAACGTGTGGCTCCACGCCGCTTGTCCGACCTGCCACGTGGCCGCCCGCCACGCCACGCCGCCGTCGGTGGACACTTCGACCTCGGCGACAGGGCTCTCGTCGGTGACGGTGCCGGAGAACGTGTAGGGCGTGCCGACCGTCGCTGTCGTCGGGACGTCGGTGAACGCGGTCGCCGCGACCGCCACCGACCCACGCCACGCGACGGGCGCGACCACCAGTGCCGCGGCGAACACGACGACCGCGAACAACCGTGCCGCCACCGTACCGGATCTGCACCGTGCCGGATCACTGGAAAACATCGAGCGCCCGTCCCATCTCGCGGAGCCTCGGTCGGCCCCGGTTCCACGCCGGAGATCGAAGCCCAGCACCGCGCCGTTACCGCGCTACGCCCAAATGCTGTGCGCGATAGTCCCTGTGGCGCAAGGGATTCCTCGACGCGTCCGCGATTGTGCGGAGACCGAGCCCTTCGGTCCGGGATCACTTGGCGGCTCCGCTGGTGATGCAGAAAGGATCTTCCGCTGCACGACCGCCGGCACGTCGACCAGCTGGCTCGTCGACCAGCTGGCTCGTCGACGACTTGCCGAGGCCGATCCGCGCACCGAGGACACCCTGGTGCAGCCCATCGACGCCGGGCCTTTGGTCGAGCGGCTGGTCCGGGCGTTCGTCGAACCCGGCCTGGAGCTGATCGACCACCACGGCGATCGAGGGCCGGCGGTGACGAAGTTCATCGGCCGGGTGTTGTTCGACCCGAGTCCGCGGATCCGGCAGTTGTTCGTCGACCAGGTGGACCCGGTCGAGGGTCGCTACCTCGACGCTCTGCGAGAGGCGTTGCCCGACCTGGACGACGACACGATCCTGTTCGGGTACACCAGCATGCTCACGTTGTTGGCGGTGCAGCAGGCGGCCACGTTCAACGAAGTCCGGTGGCACCTGTCAGCAGACCGGACCGCCGATTCACGCGATGGTGCGAGAAACTACTGATCGCGTTCCTCACCGCCGGGCTGACCCACGGTTTGACGCGGTAGATACGCCCGACGAAGCAGTTGCCTCCCCATACGACGCCGACGACGGCCAACACCAGCCAGCCCACCACCGTCGCGGTCGAACGGGGTGAGTCCAGGTCGAGGGTGGCGGCGAGGGCCATGGCCGGCAGCAGGCCAAGAGCGAAGTCGTCGTCGAATCGACATTCGACGACCTACCGGGTGATCCTTTTCGACCGGCGTCGCGCCCCGGCGATGCTCAACCGATGCGCAGATCAGCCCGTATATTCTTCCGTGTCGTGTCGACCAATTCGGTGGCGTCGCCCGCCTGGCTGGATCAAACGGGCGTCGATGCGGCCAGTCGAACGCAAAGGCTTCGTTCGACAGCCTCGTCGACCTCTTGCCGAAAGTGTTTTCGTCGTCCATGCTCGGCGGATACCTGACTTCGGCGTGGGATCCGCCATCATCTCGCGCCACTCCGTACGAGTCGACGAGAGGTGTTGTCGAACAATGACGTCCGACACGCGAGGCAAGCGATCGCGGAGCACCGGTGCGGTGCTCGCGGCGCTGTTCGTGGATGTGCCTGCAGCCGTGCTGGCACAACCGACCGCGACCGCGGTGGCGCAATCGGTCTACATCCCGGCCCGGTGGCAGCAGACCGGAGAAGTGCACTGAGTCCAGGGCCGCACCCGTGAATCCGCCAACTTTCCCACTCCCGTGGGGAGAGCGGTCGGGGACCGATTTCGCGTCCGCTCCCTCGCCGTACAACTTCGACCCGAACAACGTCTTGTCGCAGTGGGAGCACCCGTAGTCCTTCTACATCGGCACGACGCGGTTCGCGCCCGAGACCGGACCTGCTCGCCCAGCACAAGATCATCGTCAGAGCTCGCGACCGAATCCGTGACCGGGGCAGCGCCGCTCGTCCTTCCTGTGACCACGCCGTACTTCTTGTGACCGCGAGGTCTCCGACGTGCGCAGTCGCACACCGGGAGCCACTCCACCCGCGCACTGTCCGGCCGCCGCCTATCCGGCCGTCGCTATCCGGCTCGGCCTACACGCAACCCTGCCTGATCTCTTGGAGGTCTGAGTGCCTATAAAGAAGCTTCTCGCGATGATCGGGTCTGGCGCGACCATCGCTTCTGTCCTGGCATTGCCCGGTGCGGCTGCCGCCAGCACCCCGGTTCCAGTCGCTGCCGTCGTCGCCGACCCCGGCCATGCCCTCGATGACCACGCCCACGCCGACGGCACGGCTCCGCACTCGCATGAGCAGTCGACGCCGGCTGCAGAGCGTTGCCAACGTGCCGATGAGTTCGCACCCAAGCCTGGACTGGGCGACCGTGTGTGCGCGATCGGCAACGGCCAGTTCAAGGTACGCACCGCGTACGGCGACCAGGTGACTCACTTCGACGCCCCGCTCCCCAAAGACAAGGGCGCTCGGGACACGGTGACCTCGCCGGCGATCACGTCCCTGGCCGCGCGTTCTCATTACTGCGCTCCGGACTCGTACCGGATCCAGCTCGTCTACATGATCCCCGCCGGCGCACCCGACGCGTCGGCGGCGATGGTCCCGCTGATCAGGCAGCACTTCATCCAGTCCAACGACATGGTGTCGAACCGCGCCGCGCAGTACAGCGGGGACCTGTCGCTGCGCGTCGCGTGCGACTCCGCGGGCCAGCCCGCCGTCCGAGTCCTGCGCAGCAGCCACAACAACAGCGACATCGGCGCCATCGACCAGGAGGTTGCGCGCCAGGGCCAGCGGATCACCGGTCAGGACAACGTCGTGTACTGGGGAGACGGTGGTTGCGGCGGTGGCGTCGCCTACGGCAGCGGCGACACGCGGCCCGGCGTGGAGAACGCCGTCAACAATGCGCCCGGCATCGCGGTGGTCTACGGGCGGTGCCCCTTCACCTACATGCTGCACGAGCAGGGGCACTCGATGGGCGCTGTGCTCCCGAACGCGCCCAACACCTCGGGCGCCGGTCACTGCAACGACGACGCCGATGTCATGTGCTACAAGGACGGCGGTCCCAACTCGGGGAACTACCGCTCGAACGTGTGCCCGTCTCCGAACGGGAACCTGGACTATTACTGGGACTGCAACGTCAACGACTACTTCCACCCGAACCCGCCGGCCGGGTCGTTCCTCGCGAGGAACTGGAACCTCGCGAGCTGCTCCAATCGGATGGTGTACCGCCCCAACTGCGGCTAGGCACCACCGACGGCGGGGATCAACCGGCTCCAGTCGTACAACCTCCCGGACCGGTAGCGGCCACCGAACGGGTTGACGCGACCTTCCGGGTCCTGAGCTAGCGGCACCTGTACACCGAGCACGACGAAGCCCCTTCGCTGCGCGGAGGGGCTTCGTCCTGTGGGCAAGTCGGTCATTGGCGTGCAGCAGGCGGTGACGCCGGTGATGTGCAGGCGCTTGGTGCCGTGTTCGAGGAAGGCCAGTGCGTAGAGGCGTTTGCCGAGCACGGTGTCCAGGTGGAAGAAGTCCGCAGCGATGATGCTCTCGGCCTGGGCGGTGAGGAACTCCCGCCAGGTCGGGCCGGTGCGGCGCCGGGTCGATGCCCGCTTCGTGCAGAATCCGCCAGACCGTCAAGTGGGCGATGCGGTGGCCGAGCCGGTTCACCCTGGATCCGTCGGTGCCCCCATCGCGGGTTCTCTCCGGCGAGCCGCAGCACGAGCGTCTTGATCGCCGCTCGTGTCGGTGGGCGTCCGGTAGGTCGCCGCGCGGAGTAGTCCCACTTGCGGGCCACGAGTTTGCGGTGCCAGGCGAGCAGGGTGCCCGGAGTGACCGGGAAGACCTCTGGCCAACGGCGACGATCCTGCGCCCACGATCTCAATCGACTGCTCACCAGGATCGGCCGCCATGATCGCCACGCGCCACAACCACACGGGCGGGTGGCCGCGGCGGGACCAGGTGCGTGCCCTCGGCGGGCGCGGCAACTGCCCGGACTCGTCGACGAAGCACTGCCACGCATCCCGGTCCCTTACCGTTTTCCCACCCGTGGCCAGGTCTTTCGCACCCACGTGGTCACATCCCGCTCGTTGCGTTCGGCGGCCCGCCGCACCCCGACCTGCACCGTGAAGCCCATCTGCCGCAGGATGCGCCAGGTCGAACCGGACATGGAAACCCCGGGCGATCACGGTGCCCACCCGGGCCAGGGTCCCCCCTGGTCCTCGGTCCAACCGTGCGCGGCCGGTCCCTTGTCCAGCTCCGTCGCCGGCCACGCCCGCCACTGCGGCCGCATCCGCGACCGCCGCCCGGACGGCCCCTTCGACCACAAGGCCTCCACGCCGCCGCCCTGCCAGCGGGCGTACCAGGCGTAGGCGGACTTGCGGGACACCCGTAGCCGCCGCGCCACCTGCGACGGTCTCTCACCCTGGGCGAACAACTCGGCGGCCTCCAACCGCACCCGCTCCCGCTGTGCCCGCTGCTTCGCGGTCAGACCGCCACCATCGGAATATCGCATGTCACCGGCATACACCCGCCATCAAGGGCCATCGTCACCCCGAACCGAAAAGGTCGGCCTTGGGGTAAGGCCCCTGAGCCAATCAGAGGCACTACCGGGTGGTTGTGTTCGGGCAAGGCGCGCGAGAGTCGGCCGTGCGGGTCACGCGCACGGTGCGGGGAGGTTCGCCGGTCGCCGCGCGCTACCAGGGTGTCCGGCCGGCGCCCAGTCGGGTCAGCAGGTCGGCGGGGGCGGGGCCGTTGTGGGTGTCAGGCCAGTTCCGGACCTGCTGTTCGGCCCAGTCCGCCCACTGCCGGGTCATCTGCGCCAGTCCGACCCGGTATGCCTGCGTCAGGCCGACGATGTGCGCCCGGTCGGGGTAGGGCTCGTCGCCGGTCGTGTAGTCGTGCGTGATCGTGGCCGCGCCGGCCTGGGTTCGCTCGGCCCAGGCGCGCATCGCCTCGATCGCGCCGAGCAGGTCCTCCTTGTCACCGAGGTCGGAGAACAGGACCTTCATCATCGCGTCGAACTGGAACTGCGGTTCGACGGCGGGGTCGGACAGCCAGCGGCGCAGCTCCCGACGCCCGGCCGGGGTGATCGAATAACGGGTGCGGCGCCGCCCGCCGTCGGCCTCGGCGGCCGCCGAGGCCAGACCGTGCGCCACCAGCGCCTTCGGTTCGTTGTAGACCACGCTCTCGGCCGAGGCCCAGAACGTGCCGCTGCGCCTGAACTGCTGCGCCAGTTCGTAGGGCGTGTGCGGGCGCAGTCCGAGCAGACCCAGGATGCCGTAGGACACGGTGGTGAGCTTCTTGGTCCGACCGGCCAAATCCGCCTCCCCGGTCTTGTCAGGTACTCCGTTCCGGAGTATAGACATACTCCGAAACGGAGTATCTACCGCGAGGTGTCCCATGATTCAGACACCACCCACCCCCGCCACCGAGTTGTCCCGCCTGAGCCGACCCGCCCTGATCCTGTCGACGATCGCCGCCGCGGTGTTCGGCCTGCCAGCCGGCTGCGGCGCGGGGTTGCGCGGGTTCGGACTCACCGACCCGCCGACTTTCCCGAGGCGTACACCGCCCTGGCCTGGGTGTCCGTCACCGTCGCCGGCCTGGATCTTCGTCGGCCTCTCGAACAGCGCACCGATGGTGTCGCAGGTGCGACGTGACCGCTTATCGCCGTGCTTCGACGGACATTCAAGGAGCCACGTGAGACATCCAGCCCGTAGGCGATCACCACGATTACTCGGTGTCCTGCTCTGCGTCCTCGCAGCTGCGGGGTGCGTCTCGATCGCCGAAATGGAGAAACTCGAATCCCGCATCGAGGATGCGGGCTACACCGAGGTCGGGGTCGGCCACATCGTCAACACCAACGGCTTCGACACGGTGGACATCATGGCCAACAAGCCCTCGGTCACCGACGAGGGCGCCGACATCGCCCGCCTCGTCTGGCACACCTACCCGGAAGAAGTGGACGAGGTCGTGGTCACCCTCAACGGCACCACCCGATACGCCACCAGGGAGTACATGCAGGAGGCGTTCGGCCCCCGCCAGCTCCAACCGAACCCGGACGAAGACACCGACCTGGGCGACATCTTGGTGTGGGTGGTCGTCGTCGTCCTGATCATCATCGTCCTGATCAAGGTGCTGAGCTTCCTGGGGCGCTTCCGACGCCGCTGAGGGCCGAACCTGCCGTGAGCGGATGATCCCGCCACCCACCTGTGCCGCTCGAAAAGTCATCGCTGCTGGTCAAGCGGCATGTCTGTACTCGTTGATGAGTCCGCCCAGGATGCGGGTGCGCAGCGGTCTGTGGGTGTCGAGCTCGTGTACCGCAGCGGGGTGGTGCTGAGCCTCGGGTGGTAGTTGGTCGCGGGCTTGGTGGGGTCGGTGTCGGTTGTAGTGGTTCTCGTAGGTCTTGAGGATCTGACGTGCGTGGGCTTCTCCCGGAACCAGGACGTGGTCGAGGAGTTCGCGTCGGATGGTGCCGATGACCCGTTCGCAGTGGGCGTTCATCCGGGGCGCCTGCGGCGCGCTGGTGATGACGCGTAGGTCGTCGGCCTCGAAGACGGTGTCGAAGGTCTGGCCGTACTTGCCGTCACGGTCGCGGAGCAGGAAGCGCAAAGACTCCAGGCGGATGCCGAGGTCGGCGGTGAGGTTTCCGGACTGCTGCGCTGTCCATGCCTGTGTCGGGTGGGCGGTGACGCCGGTGATGTGCAGGCGCCTGGTGCCGTGTTCGAGGAACGCCAACGCGTAGACGCGTTTGCCGAGCACGGTGTCGATGTGGAGGAAGTCCGCCGCGATGATGCCCTGGGCCTGGGCGGTAAGGAATTCCCGCCAGGTCGGGCCGTGACGGCGTAGCACTGGGTCGATGCCCGCGTCGTGCAGGATCCGCCAGACCGTCGAGCGGGCGATGTGGTGGCCGAGTCGAGCCGGTTCACCCTGGATCCGTCGATGACCCCATCGCGGGTTCTCCCTGGCGAGCCGCAGCACGAGCGACTTGATCGCCGCTCGGGTCGGTGGACGTCCGGTACGTCGATGCGCGGTGTAGTCCCACTTTCTGGCGACGAGTCTGCGGTGCCAGGCGAGCAGGGTGCCCGGAGTGACCGGGAAGACCTCCCGCCAACGCCGACGATCCACCAGTCCGGAGAGGGCAGCGAACCAGAACCGGTCCGCGGGCTCGTAGCGCACGGGACCCGCGAGTTGCCGACGAAGTACCGCGTTCTCGTGCCGCAGCACGAGGAGCTCGGCGTCCTTCGCCGCCTCGTTGCGCAGCAGCACCGACGGGACGGACAGCAACCTCCGGGTCACCTTGTACAGCAGGGACACGATCACCCAGGCATGCTCTCAAGCGGTGTCTGCGCCGCTCTACCAGCGACGATGACTTTTCGAGCGGTACAGGCACCGTAACGCGGTGCGCAGCACCGTCGCACTGCGGTCCGCACCGATGCCGGTCGCCCGAACCATCGGAGCGCGTCATCGCCCTTCATCCGAGTCAGGACTCGTGGTCAGGTGGTCTTGTAGTTCGGCGTGTCGGAACTGGTAGACCGGCCCGACGGCGCGCAGTAGGCCGAGGCGGTGCATGTCGTCCAGGAACCGCATGGGCCGCAACGGCAGCTTCCGGCGCAGCCCCAACCGCACCGTGACGGCGAGGTACGCCGACCACGGCTTGGCACCGTCGCCGACAGCACGCAGGACGAGGCCTGCCGCGGCGGCGCCCATGCCCCCGAGCAGGAGCACGTCGTGGAGGCCCGTGTCGCCCTCTGCGACAGCCACGCCGATCAACAGCGCGCCCGCCACGGCGCCGGACGCTGCCTGTCGTCTGCTGAGCTTGCGGCTCAGGCGCCAGTCGTCCTGGGGTGTGCGGCCGGTCTTCGCGTCGGTGAAGATGTCCAGGTCATTGGCGAACGCGTAAATGATCGCGAGTCCCGCCACCAAGAGCAGTGCCACGCCGAGCACTTCGGTAACGCTCCAATCGATTCCCAGCGATCCAGTGGTGAACAGCGACCACAGCGCGCTCGGCACACCCGTGATCAGGCCGATCGCCAAGCCGAAGAACGCGATCCACAACACCTGGAAGCTCAGGAGTTGGACGGTCTGCACCGCTCCGGTGAGGGCCTTGCGTGGCGTCCAGTGGCTGCCGGCCGGCCTGCCGCCGTCGAACTGCAACACCAGACCCGCGCCGAACAGCACACCGAGGAGCCCGGCGAGGGACCGCGTCCCGTCCAGCGCCTCCGCCACTCCCCAGAACACCGTGCCGAACAACGCGGCCGACAGCGCGTACACCCCGAACGACAAGGGCGGCAAGTCGCTGCCGAGCCGCCACCACTCCAGGTCGCGGCCGGGTTCGCCGTCGTGGTCGAGGTGTCGGGCGAGGCGACGCAGCCAGCGCAGCACGTCGTCAGGACGATACCGGCCTCGCGGCCGGAAGGGTGTCGGCACCGCACGCTCGCGCGGCGCGACGACTTCGGGCACCACGCGAGCAAGCAGGTGGCGGCGCAGCGCGGCGGCATCGGGCAACGCCGCCCGATCGAGCAACGGTCGCGGGTCGGCGTGCGCGTAGCCGACCCGAACCAGCCACAACCCCAACGGCGTGGCACAGACCTCGGCCAACGGGTCGGCGGTCCGCACGGTGGCCAGCAGCGTTCGCCACGATGCGGATTCGCGGTCGGCCCGGGTCAGGGCGGACGAGAGGTACTCGACAGCCGTGGCACGCGTCAGCGGCTCCGGTTCGATCGCCACGGCGTCCGCGATGAGGCCTGCGGCGGCGTACTCGGCCGTGCGGCAGGTGAGGATGAGCTGGTCGGAACGGGCGAGCGAGGCGTTGATGGCGTGGACGACGTCGGCGCGTGAGTCGGCGGGCACCTCGTCCAAGCCGTCGAGGACGGGTAACACGCGGCCGTCGGCGAGCAGGTCGGCCACCGCTCCGCCGAGTTCCGGGTAGTCGGCGGCGAGGCGGTCGGTCAGCCAGCCAGCGAGGGTGGGATGGGCGGCAAGATCCCAGCTACCCACCGGTAACAGCACCGGCACGGGATCGCGGTCGGCGCGGGTCTCGACCAGTTCGCGCACCAGCAGCACAGCCAGGGTCGTCTTCCCGGAGCCCGCGTCACCGAGCACGACGAGCCGCTTGCGGCGCAACGCCCGGAACCCGGCGGCCAGTTCCTCAGGCCGGGCACTGGAACCGGACACCGAGCCATCGGTGTCGTCGGACAGCTCGGGCCGCGTGACAGGTCGCCAGCGAGTGGCGATCGGGTCCGGGTCGTCCAGTGCGCGGACCTTCGCCTCATACCGCCACTGCCGCGTCACGATGTCCGCGAGCACCACCACGGCGGCCAGATCCGGCCGCCGCGTCGCCCGCTGAAACCACCAGGCGAGCACCACCAACAACACAACCGCTGCCCACGTCGCCCACGACCACCACCAGGCGTCCACGCGGACCGTGCCGGTAGCCAAGTTGCCGACCAAACCGATCGCAACGCCTGTCGTGAAGATCGCAGTGTGCGGCGGTCGACGATCCCCAGGCGATCTCGACACGCGCACAGCATCACGGCCCGCCGACCAAGCACGCAAGGTCGACACCCGGACCGCGACCTGATAGTTCGGAAACGTCTCGCGCACTCCAATCGCAGGGTGTCGCCGGCCTCGACGAGATGGCGGTCGGGCAGCCCGCCTGGCTTATGCGATCCTGGGCGGCACCCCGATCCCGATCAACCGGATCGCCGACCGGAAGCCCTCGCGGGTGCCGAAACCTCGTCCACGGCGCACGACCTGAAGCGATGACTTCCGAGCGGCACAGGTTGCCGTCAGTGTAGGTCGCCGAGCGGCATCGCGTGGCCCGGTCACAACATATTAGGTCATGCGCATGTATGCCACGCCTCCACTGCCCACTCGAACGGCCTAGCACTCGCCGAACCGGCCTTGAACTGAAAATGATTGTCGTTTACAGTGCAAGCCATGGAGACCTCCGTCATCCTCGTGGCCGGGTTGGGCGAGCACGTCGTGGCAGAGGAGGTGTGGCGGGCGCTGCCGGGCTCGGTACTGGTCCGCCACGACCTGAGCGGGCTGGCCGAGGGCGTGGTGCGACGGTGGGTCGACGGGATGCTGACCGAGCTGCGTCTGGAGCACGGCTGCGTGTCGTGCACGATGCGGCTGGACCTGCTGCCGCTGCTGCGACAGCTGGACGGACCGGTGGTGGTGCACCTGGACCCGGCGCTGGAGCCCGAGGCGGTGTGCTTCGCGCTGATGGACGAGCCGATCCGCGTCGAGGCCGTCATCACGGTCGTGGACCGGGCCACATGGCTGACCGACGCCACCGGCGGCGACCTCCTGGCCGAGCGGGGGCTGGGCGCCGCCCCTGGCGACGACCGCACCGCGGCGCAACTGGTCGTGGGCCAGACCGAGTTCGCCGACGCCCTCGTCCTGACGGGACCGCCCGACGAGCGGGTGAGCGCGGTCCTCGACCGGCTCAACCCGACCGCGGCACGACAGGAGCTGGCGCATCTGGACGTCGCGGCGCTGCTGGCAGTCATCCCTGCCGACGCCCGGCGCGGCGAGGTCGACGACACCTTCGGCCTCGTGCTCCACGGCCAACCTCCGTCGGAGTCCGCCCACGGCGTGCATCTCGTGCACTTCACCGCCCGACGCGCCTTCCACCCCGCCCGCCTGCACCGCGCGCTCACTGCCCTCTGCCAAGGCGTCGTCCGCGTCCGGGGCCGGGTCTGGTTGGCCAGCCGCCACGACACCGTCATGTGGCTGGAGGCGGCGGGCCGATCCCTGCGGATCGGTGAAGCGGGTCCGTGGCTGGCCGCCGTCGACGACTGGTCCGAAGTGGACGAACTGTGGCGGGCCGCGGCCGCCGCGATCTGGGACCTCGACATCGGCGACCGCGCCCAGGAGTTGGTGGTGGTCTCGCACCGCTCGTCACCCGAGGTGATCACCTCCGCGCTGCGGGAAGCGCTGCTCACCGACGAGGAGTTGGCGCTGGCGGCCGAACTGCGGTTCGCCGACCCGTTCCCCGGATCCCGGGAGAAGCTCACCTGAGCACCGTGGCGGCACGCCGTTCAGCGCACGGCGACCTGCACGACGTCGTCACCGCTCTGCCAGACGACCCCGACCTCGCGGAACCCCGCGTCCCGCAACATCGCGGCGTGCCGCTGCGGGCGAGCCCGTTGCCGTGCCCGACGCTGCCGGACGTGAGCTCGGACCGGAACGACCCGCTCAACATCGGATCGGCACGCACGGCCTCCCACCACGCCGACCACTCCTCGTTGCCGGTGACACCCGACCGCCGCGCCCGCTCCTCCCGCACGTGGGCGGTCAACACGCGCACCCCGAGATTGGTCGTCGTAGAGGTGGTCGCCGTTGACGAGCACCCCTCCGGGGCGGATCAACTCGGCCAGTTCGGCGTACAGGTCGACCAACCTCGAGGACTCGACCCAGTGCAGCGCCGTCGTGGACACCGCCGCGTCCCACTCCCCCACGCCGTCCAGTGCGTCCCGCCACCCCTGCGCTCCCAACTCCACCCTCCGGTGGAGGCGGTCCACCGGCCCGGACAGCGCGGCGAACCGGAACCGGTCCGAGGGCTCGTAGCGGACCGGGCCCGTGACCTGCCGACGAAGGATCGCGTTCTCGTGCCGCAGTACGAGCAGTTCGGCGTCCTTCGCCGCCTCGCTGCGCAGCAGCACCGACGGGACGGACAGCAACCTCCGGGTCACCTCGTACAGCAGGGACACGATCACCCGGACATGCTCTCAACCCGCTGGTGCCGCCGGTCTACCAGCGACGACGACTTTTCGAGCGGCACAGGTCAGGGCGTGCCCACCGGCCTTGCGGAGCGCGTCCACCCTGGACAACCGACGCGCGGCCGCGGTCGCCCCGTCGAGCTACGCACAGCCCGGCACGTTCACCGTCACCGGGCAGGTGCCCGACACGTCGCTGACCGCGCAGGCCATCGTGGACGTGAAGCCCGGCGGCTGAACCGGCCGCGGTTGTCGCCGACCACCCGGAGCGATTGTCGATGAGCGTTTCCAACTCCAGGTTGAGGGAGGTCAGCCCGATCACCACGCGCTGAAGTGCCGGCCACTGCCAGGTGTGGCCGTCCTCGGCGACCAGCAGCCACGGCAGCGACAGCGAACCACCGTCCGGGCCGTCGCCCCACCTACGTGGACACCTTGATGCCGGACAGCACCGGTTCGGGGCGGGCAGCAAGCCGGCCGCGTAGCACGCGAACTGCCGGCTCGGCCAGGTCGCGCCACTCGATGCGGGTTGCAGGTGCCCCCATGCGGTGCGGCGGACGGCGTCGGGGCCGTAGTCCCAGGTCGGAGCGGGTTGTCGTACTCGTCAGTGACCTTCTCGGGGGTGAGGATCAGGAAGTGGTGGGGAGCTGGACGGCGCACCTCATTCTACTGCGAACGGGTGAACAGGACATGAATGTGTTTCGCGGAGATCGTGTGCGCCGATAGACCTGGCAGCGCCGGGGGCACGCCCCCCGACCCCCGGCGCTTCCGCTCCCGGTCAGACCGTCCAGACCGAGAACGCTCCGCGCGGCGCGGCCGGGGGTGGGAGCAACAGGTCCAACTCGTCGTCGGTGAGGTTGCTTGTAGCGGCTGCTGCTGAACTTCACGCACCACCTCCGGTCGGACCGCTACCCCCTTTCGGGCGATGCGAACAGGTGACGTGCGCGTGGGACCATCAACGCGTGAGGAATCGGCCAAAGCGCACATCCGCTGTCGCAGCGCTTCCCGCTACCTCAGCGGTGGGAAGACATGAGAAACCAGAAACCCGCATGGACGCGACTCCCAAAGGCAGTCGTATGCACCGGTTCCGCATCTATTGCCTAACGCGCTCATCAGCGTAGGTATCCGGAGCAGCGGAGCTGCCGGATCAGCTCGGCCTGGTCCTTGCCCACGGCGTTGACGAGTTGGGCTTGAGCGGCGGTCGCCCGCTCGACGGCCTTCTCCGCGTCGGTCTTGTTCGCGGCCTCGATCTCATCCGTGCGTGCGGCCTTGGTTCGGTGCTCGCGGGCGGTCTGTTCCGCGCGGGTCAGCGAGTGGTGCCCTGGCAATGGACACCGCCGCAGGCCGGTGGCACCGGCATCGCCAGCCTGCTGCTGCCGGCCGGGCACGAGACGGACCTCCAACATGCTCGCCCTGCGCACCCTGGCCCTGCTCCGCCATCCGGACCAGCCGGCCATGATCCGCGAGGATCCGGCACGGATCACGCCCACCGTCGAGGAACTCTTGCGATGGCTGTCCATCGTGGAGTCGCTGCCACCCCGCGTGACCACGACGGATGTGGAACTCGCCGGGCACGCCATCCTGGCGCTGGTGCGCTCGGTGCGCGTCGCGTCGTTCGTGGGGCCGGGGTCCGGTAGAGCGACGCGGCCGAAGGTGCCGGCCGACGTTCTTGCCGGTCTTGATGGTCAGCTTCTTCACAGTGTCGGGCATCGGGACGCCCTTCTCGCGCAGTGCGCGGGCGAACAGCACGTCGTCCTCGTCGATCACCTTCGGGCGGCTGCCGTGATTGCCGCGTGCGTGCTGTGGGAGAGCATGCATTATGGCCGTATGACGGATCTTGATGAAGCGCGGTTCGGGCAGTCTCCGGTGCCTGGCAATCCGGACGCGTTGCGTGCACTGGCCGATGGCTACCACGCCCGAACCGTGCGCCCCCTGAGCAGCTCTGAGTCTGCCGGGCACGTGGTGAAGTCTTACGCGATCGAGGCTCCCGGTCGGATCGTGACGGATCAGGATGCACGTGCCGCGCTGCGGATCGCGGCCGATCACCTGTCGTCGGCATACCTGCGGGGCTCACTCGGGCTTGCCGTGCTGCTGGTGCACGCCGGTGGCGACGGTGACTACGTTCTGGTGCACACGTGGATCGAGGGGTACATGTCCGACCTCGCCATCTTCACCGGGCCAGCCGGTGACATCAGCCAACTGCGGCCCGGCCGATCGGGTCTTGCCCCCTGCGTCTGGGAGGCGGCGGTACTGGCCCACGAGCGGGACGCGTTCAGTCGGCATGTGCTGGGCGGAGACGGCGCGCTCGAAGAGCGGCTGGCCATGTGGCGCGGCGATGTACTGGAAGGCGAGGTTCGATGACGGCCGTCGGGGTGCCGCGGGTGCGGCATGCACGCCCCGCCGATCTCCCGCGTATCGCCCTGTTGGCGGCTGAGCACGCTGCGTACGAGAACGCGGCGCAGCCGCCTGCCGACCTGCCCCAGCGGCTGGAGGCACTGCTCTTCGGTTCTGCGGCTGGGCGGCTGCGCTGCTTCGTCGCGGAGCTGGACGACGGCGACATCATTGTCGCGTGGGATGTCGAACGGTTCGTGCCGCTCTGCCGCAGCAGATTGCCGACGTCGTTCCAGGCTTCGAGCGATCCGCTGTTCGAGCCTGGTCCGGCAGTCCGGCCATTCCGCTGAGGTGACCGAAAAGATCGTGGAGTCACGGAGATGCCCTTCCTCGCCCGGTGCCCCCGACTGACAGTCAGGGGACGGGCTCGCCGAATGCACGGTCATGCCGATGAGCGCGCTGACGCAAATGCTCAGCAAGCGGATTACGGCTGCGGCTTCGGGCAGCTCACCAGTGGAGGTTGCAGCATTCGACGTGCAACTGCGAGTACGGATCGCGGGCGTCGGGGAAAGGTGCCTTGCAGCGTCCCATCTCGATCTCCGCGCAGCAGTGCGTGTCGGGTGACTCGGCGAGGTGGGCCGGGCAGTCCTCGGCAAGTGCCCGCACGCCGTCACCCTGGAGTTCGTAGGCGTGACGGCTGCCGACGAGGAACAGGGTGTCGGCGGCGATGGTCCAGCGGAGGTGGTCCTGAAACCCGCGGTGAAAGCACCTCCTGTGTTCCTCGCGGCCGACCGTGCGGAACGCCCTGGGGGGAAGCGTCACCTTGTGGGTCGCCGACGGGGACAGGTGGGCACGGACCCGCTTCCACCGAGACACCGGAAACCGGAGGCTGTGGTGCAACAGCACGAGATCGAGCTTCCGGCCGCCGTACTCCTCCCCGCAGGAAGACCCGCTCGACCGCAGCGGCAGGTAGACGAGGCTGCGAGGTGAACGCGCGGCCAACCACCAGGCGAACGCGAGATCCACGGTCGCGGCCTTGTCCACGGACAGTTGCGCGCCGAGTCGACCCTCGTGCAGCGACGCGTGGGTGATCGGACGTGCGGGACGGATCACCCGGTAGCTGTCGCCGCCCAACCGCACGGCGCTGACCAGTGTCCGCCACTCCCTTCCCGCCAGCCGCACCCTGCCCCTCCCCCAGTACTCGATCGCCGACGACACCGTAGACATCGACACCCCTCGGCGACCAGCGAATTGCTTGCTGCCCGCCCGTCGTCTCCTCGCATGCCGATGTGAGTGAGTGACTTTGCGCTTGTCTTGGCGTGCTGCGCCAAAGCCGGCTTGATCTCGGTCTTCGCAGCCCTTGGCCTGACAATCCACTTGAGACTTTGTGGATTCGCTGGATCTTCTGTCGCCTCCTTGGTGCTCGTCGAGTGCGGGCCCCTACGTGGGTGGGGTCGGCTCGCCGGGTCGGGTCTCCTGGACGGCGTGGTGCAGTGCGGTGATGAAGGCCGTGGTCGCGGGCGGATCCGGCGGGTCGCCATAGGTGGCCAGGTAGACGTGCCGCCGGAAGTCGCGTAGGACGCTGGCCTCGATTCCGGGCGCGCGGTGGGTGCGCAGTGCCAGCCCCGGCATGGTGGTCACGCCCATGCCCGCGGCGACCAGTGCCTGCTGGACGATGATGTCGTCGCTGGTGTATGCGATGGGCGGGACGAAGCCCGCCTTGCCGCAGGCCTCGAGGAACTCGCGGCGGCAGTTCTCGCAGCCCGCGATCCAGGCGGAGTCGCGGTTGCCCGCCAGTGTCTGGCCGGGTTCGAGGCTGAGCAGGTACATCGGGTCGTCGAACAGGTGCGTGGCGCGGATGCCGTCCGGGGTCGTGTCGTCGTAGCGGAAGACGACCGCGACGTCGACCTGCCCCGCCCGCAGCAGATCGAGTGCCACGCGCGGGTGGGCCTCGATCAGGTGCAGTTCGAGGCCGGGGTGCTCGCGGCGCAGGGTGCCCGCGGCGTGCGGCACCAGTGCCGCGAGCGCCGACTGGAAGCCGGCGACCCGGACGCGGCCGGTGCGCAGGCCCACCATCGCGGACAGTTCCGCAGCCGCGGTGTCGACGCGGCCGACGATCTCGGTGGCGCGGCGGGCCAGGTGCTCGCCCTCCGGGGTGAGCCGGATGCCCCGGCCGACCCGCTGGACGAGCTTGGCGCCGGTCGCGGCCTCCAGCCTGGCCAGATGATGGCTGACGGCGGGCTGGGAGTAGTTCAGGTGCTTGGCGGCCTTGGTGACCGAGCCGTGCGCGGCGATCGCCGCGAGGACCCGTAACCGCAGGATGTCCAGCATGCATAAAGAGTACGCATGTGTTCTCCCAAGTACTGTCATTGGACGAATGCGTCCGTCGACGAGAGGCTGAACGGGACACGAGGAGGACCCCACCATGACCCGCTCACTGACTACGCTCACCGATCTCGTCGTGGCGGTGCGGCAGGCGATCGACGTGCGAACCGGCTGGACGGACACCGCGGAACTGGTTGCCGACCAGCTCCGCGCGCACTTGCCCGGCCCCGAGATCCTGACGCCCGACCAGCGTCTCGGTCAGCCCGACCGGGTCGCGGACCACCTGCTGCACGCCGAGCCCGCCGGCACGTTCTCGATCCTCGGTCTGGTCTGGCGTCCCGGACAGACCACGCGGATCCACGACCACATCACCTGGTGCGTCGTGGGCGTGCTGTCGGGCGTCGAGCACGAGGAACTGTACGACGAAGCGCTCAACCCCATTCGCACGCGGGACAACCCTCCCGGCGAGGTCAGCGGCTTCGCGCCGCCCGGCGACATCCACCGCATCCGCAACGTCGGCGACGAGACAGCCATCAGCCTGCACATCTACGGCACCGACATCACCCGCGTCGGGTCCAGCGCCCGCCGCTTCTACAACTGAGGAGCTCGAACCATGGACCAGCACGCCGTCGACGAGGTGCTGAACCGCCCGCTCAGCCAGGAACTGCTGGCCCGTGACCTGGCCAGACTGGCGTTCACCGCGCTGGACGGCACCCCGCGGGCGATCCCGATCGGAACCGTCTGGAAAGGCGAGGAAATCGTCATGTGCACCGCGACGAACGCGCGGAAACTCCCGGCGTTGCGCCGCAATCCCACGGTCGCGCTGACGATCGACACCGAGTCGCACCCGCCGAAAGTCCTGCTCATCCGCGGCAAGGCGGAGCTGGATGTCGTCGACGGCATCCCGGACGAGTACCTCCAGTGGAACGGCACCTACGAGATGACGCCCGAGCAACGGACCGAGTGGGAGGCCGGCGTGAAGTCGCTCTACGACGGCATGGTCCGGGTCGTGGTGAAGCCGACCTGGGCCAAGCTGATCGACTTCGAGACCACCCTGCCCACCGCCATCGAAGAACTCATGCAGCGGCAGAAGGAACGTCAGCGCGCCTGAACACGCACACGCGCAGCCGAATCGGAAACGCTTGCCCCAAAAGGAGATCATCATGAACGACACCGCTCCTGAGCGCGGGACGATCCAGCGGATGGACAACATCGCCATCGTCGTCGACGACCTCGCGGCCGCCAAGGCGTTCTTCGCCGAACTCGGACTGGAGCTGGAAGGCGAGGCGACCGTCGAGGGCAGCGCGGTGGATCGCCTCGTCGGGCTCGAGGGAGTCCGATCGGACATCGCGATGATGCGCACCCCGGACGGCCACGGACGGCTCGAGCTGACCAAGTACCACACGCCTTCGAGCCGAGACGGCGACCCGCACGCTCCGGCGAACACGCTGGGCACACATCGCATCATGTACGCCGTCGAAGACATCGACGACACCCTCGACCGCTTGCGGCCACACGGAGCCGAACTCATCGGCGAGCTGGTGCAGTACGAGAACAGCTACCGGCTCTGCTACCTCCGCGGCCCCGCAGGCATCATCATCGCGCTGGCCGAGCAGATCAAGTGAACGGCCCAACGCCAGCTGGGGTCATCCCCAGCATCAGGGCAACCCCTCAGCGCTCCCGAGACCGCTCACCGCCGGGCTCACCACCACATTCACAATGGGTCGGAGCCCGCAGCCGGACACGCCGTCCGCCCAAGCCACGACGCCCACGTCGTGTGGCTGGTGAGCTGTTGCCGATCGGGCGTTACCACCCGACGCACTGGTTCGCCGCAGTCCACCAGCACACCCAAGCGGTCCCCAGCCACAGCGCCATGCGCGGTGCCGTCACCACCACTGGCGACGGCACCAGCCCGCGTCCCGCCCGCATGGACGTCAGCGGCCACGGGAACCCGCGGCCGCTGACTACACCTGCTCGGTGTCGACCGTCGTCGCGGGCTGACCACCGGGCTGCCGGCGGTTCTCGAGCTTGATTCCGCACTTGCCGACCAGCGCGACACCAACACCGATCGTTGTCACCACCGGAGCGGCCAGCGCCGCGACCAACCCGAGAGCCACCGGCACCTCCAGCACCACGTCGTCCTTGCTGTCACGCACGACCACGCGACGATTGATGCCCTCTCCGACCAACCCGCGAACGGCGTCGACCACCGAGTCGACGGCGGCACGGTTGGACTCGGACTTGGATTCGCTCATTACTCTCCTCGAACTGCGGATGTCCCTTGACACCTCCAGCATGTCCGCGTCGAGGCACCCTGCCATCAGGGTTTCCCCTGACCCCCGCCTGATTCACCCCTCAGGAGTGGCCGAGCACCTCGAAGGCGCGCACCACGTGATCAAGCCGGATCGGTAGGCACTTCGATGCGATCTCGGGCGACGACTGTGCAGACACGTCGCGCCTGAAGAGACGACCACTTGTCCACACGGTAGAACTCCTCCCTCAGCGACGGCCGAAATCATTCTGAACTGCGAAAACATTCAGGTCGACGAGCCGACAACGCCGCTGACGCAGGTTGAACGTCGTTCGTCGCATTCGAGGCACGACCTGCTCTCCGGATTCGCTCCTTCTCCTGTCCACTCGAGCACGTAGCGCCATCGCCGGCACGGCGCCGAACCATCCGCTTCTGCCGATGTCAGTGCGGACTCAACGCAGCACTGTTAATGGGCCCTCGACTCGATGAGCGCCCCTCCTCCGCCGTGTTCGCTGCGACAGCAAGGGAATGGCGGCAAGTGTCGCTGTGACAGGCACCGTCCACGCGGGCACAGCCTGGACCACGAGGTCACTGCGAGCAACCATGACGACGCCCACCAGCGTCGCCGTGCCACACACCGAAACCAGCACGGCCAACCCGACCCGCGCCGGCCAGACGGTCGCCCCTCGGTGGTGGACATGGTGCTCAACAGTGACCATCGCGTCCCGACCCGCCTGCACGACTGCGCCGGAGGACGAAGAGTGCCCCAGCTGCGACCCGACCGCACCATCGGGACTGCCCACGGCGCTGTCGCCACCCCGTCCGCTGGCGGCACCGGGACGGCCGTCTTTCACGTGTCGGAAATCCTTCCCCATGGCGCGTTCCCCCTCACGTCCGACGCCGGTGTGTAGACGCAGGGATAGCCGACTCCGCCGACTTCGATCACGCACTATTGCGGTAAGGACTTCGCACGTTCGCCGCAAGGCATCGAGAAGTGTGGGTCAGCGGCGCCGCCCTACGACGAACCGCCAACGCCCTCACATGCCACGGGTCGCGCGGTCCCGGCTGGGCGTGGCGGGCCAGGGGGGAGAAGCGCTGGGCCGTGGTGAGATTGCCGACGTGGGCATTCCGGATCAGGTGCAGACTGCACACTTGATCCTGCGCGTTGGGAATCGCATCACGGGCGTCCTGGATGATGGGTTGAGGAGGCCCACATCAGAGGGGGTACATGACCATGTCGTACGACTCCACGCCAGACACTCTGTGGCATAGCCTGCGAGTCGCCGAGCTGATGGGCGAGCTGATCAAGGAGTTGCTTGACCGGTCGGTCCGACACGACCTGAGCAAGACCCGCGAGCCGGAGCGGGCCGTCTACGACGAGGTCGTGCCGCAACTGCGTGCCGCGACCTACGGCAGCGTGGAGTATCGGACCCTGGTCGACGCGATGGGCGAGGGGCTGCGACACCATTACGCGCACAACCGTCATCACCCAGAGCACTTTGCCGACGGGATCAGCGGCATGACCCTGGTCGACCTGCTTGAGATGCTGGCGGACTGGAAGGCGGCCACCGAACGCACCTCGCATGGTGACCTCGCAGACAGCCTGACGATCAACCGCGAACGGTTCGGTATCGCACCACAGCTGATGGACATCCTGGCGAACACCGCTCGCCACTTCGGGTGGCTGGCCGCGGAGCCAGACCGAAACGCAGTGCCATGACACGGCGTGGCCGCCGAGATCGACAGTAGCCACATCATCGACGAGGCGTCCGAACACCCTCTCATCAGCGTAAGTCAGGACGCGATGTGGCAACTCGTCCCGGGCCTGGCCTCCTCGGCCGGAGTGTCGTTCCGGTCGGTCAACCACCCCGACCGCTACCTGCGCCACACGAACTACGTGCTCACCCCGGCGGCGAACGACGGCAGTTCGACCTTCGCCGCCGACGCCACCTTCCACCGGGTCGCGGGCCTGGCCGACCCGACGTGGACCTCGTTCCGCTCCCACAACTTCCCCGACCGCCACATCCGGCACGCCGACTACGTGCTGCGCATCGACCCGATCTCGACCGCGTCACCCGCAGTGGATCGCCAGGACGCCACCTTCCGGACCGGCTACTGACCCCAGCGATCAGAGGCACGGTGGCCGCGCCGTCTTGTAGCGCTCGGTTCGTCGGCCCAAGTACTCCGCCGACACCGTCACCGGTCTGCGCCACCGGCAACCCGATGTCATCCGACTTACCTTTTGGAGGTCCGTCATGCTTTTACACAGGCGGCGAGCAGCACTGCTCGCTGTCGGCGTCGCCTTGACCGTGACCGGCAGCGGTGTCGTCATCCCTGCGGCGTCGGCGGCAGCGACCCGTTACGAGGTGGAAAGCGCACCTGCCACCTGCGCCGGTGTCATCGAGTCCAACCACGCCGGCTACTCCGGCAGCGGGTTCTGCAATGGAGACAACGCAGTCGGGGCGGCAGCGCAGTTCGCCGTGACGGCGTCCGTGGCGGGCTCCGCGACCATCGCCGTCCGGTACGCCACGACGACGCAGACCGACCGGCGGATCCACACCCTCATGCACGACGCCCAGTACCGCGTGGCCATCGCGTGGCAGAACACCTCCTACAACCAGCCGCCACACCCGAGCTTCTTCCTCGGCAACGGCATGAGCACCCCGCCCCAGCCGAACATCTACGTCCGCTGAACCCGATCGGCGGGCTGGCCGGTCAACAAGGGGACAAAGGTGCTCCACCTTCCTGACGGGGGCGTGACCCGTCGGCTGGGCCGACGGGCCACGCGGAACCTCGTGGTGAAGCGCTGGCCAACGCAAGGCGTTCATCAGGCGATCGTCACGGGGACACGTAGAAACCCTTGTACGCCGTGCCCGACACCGTGCCGTCCGGCGTCCGGCTCGACACCTGCACCACGAGGTTGCCCTGCGACTGCGGGACGTGGGTGAACCTCGCCTTGCCGTCCGGTCCGACCGACGCGACGAACTCGCCGAAGCCGACGCTCCAGACCACCTCGTGCGACCCGGCCACGTTCGGGGTCGCTACGAACTCGATGGGCTCGCCCACCTTGCCCGTCGACGGCCCGCCCTCAGGGTACTGCGGGCTGGTCAAGGTCGGCGGCAGCGCCTTGACCGCGAACGAGTGGTACCGGGGTTCGGTATCGAAGCCGCTCGCGGACACGCCGACCACCCGCAGCCCGGCCGGCCCCGGCGCCTTCGGCGTCCACCGGACGGTCGCGGTGCCGTCCGGGCCCGCCGCGACGGTGTGCTCCTCGCCGCCGTTGAACCGGTAGCGGAAGGACGCCACCGGCAGGTGCGGCGACGAGAACGTGAACGAGCCCTCCACGCCCGGCCCGCCGGCCTCCTGACCCGTCGGGTAGTCCGTGCTGGTCGCGGTCGGGGCGGGGGCCGTGGCGTCGAACCAGTCCTCGCCCCAGCCCGACCGGATGCCGGCGCCGTTGACACTGGCCGCGCGGGCGAGGTGGAACCCGGGGGCGACGACGGTGTACTCGTAGGTCGCGCCGCCGTTCGCGTCGACCGGGACCGTCACCTCCGCGCCCTCGCGTACCTGGAAGACGTAGGCCACCACGTCGGGCCGGTCCCTCCACGGCGTCGCGGTGACCACGACCCGGTCGCCGACGGCCGGTTCGTACGCGTCCGTGGTGACCATCGGCTCGTACTGCTCGACGCGGATGTCCCAGTCGGTGATGCCCGACTTGAAGCCGCCGGCATCGACGGTCCACACCTCGAACGGGTGCTCCGACTGGCCGGCGAGGAAGGTCAGCGTCACGCGGCCCGTGCGGTCGGCGCCGACCGGCACCGTCTGCTCCGGGCCGTCGTCCAAGCGGTAGACGAACGCGGTCGCGCCGTCCTGGTTCGCGGTGAGCACGACGTCCGCCGGCACGCCCAGCTCGAACAACGGCATCCGCATGGCCGGCGCCGTGGTGCGGATCCAGTACCGGTAGGAGCGGACGGGAGAGCGGTTGCCGGCGCGGTCGACGCCGGACACCTCGATGGACACCGGACCGTCGGTGGTCGGCGTCGTGGTGATCCTCGCCGAGCCGCCGGGCCGGTCGGCGGACACGCGGCCGTAGCCCACGGCGTGACCGGAGTACTCGAACGCCACCACGTCCTCGTCGCCGGCGGCGTCGAAGGTGAACTCGCCCGGGACGCCTTCGCCGCCGTCACCGGGCGGGCCGGCGTCCTCGCGGTAGACCGCGGAGGTGACGGTCGGGGCGTGGGCGGGCGCGGTGAAGTCGGCGGTGAACACGCAGGGCGCGGACCACTCGGAGTTGGCGTGACCGTCCTCGGCGCGGGCGGCGAAGGCGAACTTCCGGCCGTCCTGCACCATGTCCGCCGGGAAGTAACCGGCCAGCGAGCCACCGCCGCCGTAGACGGCGTACTCGACGCGCTGGTCCGGCGTGTCGACCGGCCAGAACGCCAGCCGGCCGTCGATGCCGCCGGGGTCCGGGTCGGACACCAGGGCGCCGGCGAACGGCCTGCGCGACGCGGTGACGGTCTCCGCGCCGCACGGCCGGTTCTCCAGTGCGAGCCCCGTGGGCGTGCCCGGCGGGGTGTTGAAGGTGACCTCCAGCCCCGGACCGGTCGCCAGGCTCCGGCCGTAGGCGACATCGCCCTGGTGGTCTCGGGTGATGCGGGCGACCAGGGTCAGCGACGTGCGGCCCTCGGCGACGGCGTTCTTCACGATCTCGCCCAGGTCCCACACCAGCCACGGGTCGGTGCACGGCGTCGAGCCGGCCGGGTCGGGGGCCTTGACCAGTTCGCGCGGCTGGAACGCCCAGGTGATCGGTCCGTGGGGCTTGGCGGTCCACAGTTCGAGCGCGCGCGGCTTGGCGCAGTCGCCCACCGCCGTCTCGTAGGCGCTGAACCTGGCCGTGAACACCGTCGTGCCCTTGAACCGGGTCAGGTCGTAGGTGAAGTAGGTCTTGCTGATGTGGTGCTCGCCGTTCCCGTCGCGCCACGAGCCGACGCGGGCGTCACCGGTGGTGATGGTGCGGAACGGGGTGCGGGAATCGGTGCTGAGCCACTGGGCCGGGCGCAGCGTGGTCCAGTTCGGGTTCTGGGCCGCGGCGGCGGTGCCGGGCACCGCGACGAGGCCTCCGACCAGGGCGGCGAGGAGCAACCCGACGCGCGCGACGCGCCCGGGTCTTCCGGACGATCTCATGTCCCCCCTCAGGGATCATGCGACGGTGTACCCCCGCCGCTGCGGAGGATCTTCCCAGGTGGATGGCGTGCTGTCCGGGGATTCAGGGCGTCGGGAACATCTTCGCCATATCTCCCCTCCACCACGAAAACAGCCGCACGATCTGATTGGGACGTGCCACTGGCGGTGCGGGCGATCAGCACGGGTGGCAGGCGGCACCTACCTCCCGCCACCCGTGCTGAGGCGCATCCCCGTCCGCACCGCCGCGGACGAAGGTGTCATCCGGTCAGCGCAGGGCCCACTGCTGGTTGGTCTGGCCGCTGCACGACCAGAGGACCAGCTTGGTGCCGTTGGTCGTTCCGCGACCGGAGGCGTCCAGGCACAGGTTCGACTGGACGCCGGTGATGGTGCCGTTCGAGTTCACGTTCCACTGCTGGTTGGTCTGGCCGTTGCAGTCCCAGACGACCACCTTGGTGTCGTTGGCGGTGCCCTTGCCGGACGCGTCGAGGCACTTGCCGCCGGACATCAACTGCTTGCCGGACGTATAGGTCCACGACTGGCTCGACTGGCCGTTGCAGTCCCACAACTGGACCTGCGTGCCGTTCGTGGTGTTCCCGTTCGGCACGTCCACGCAGCGGCCCGACCCCGCACCGACGATCTGCCGACCCGACGGAACGGTCGGGTCGCCGATCGATCCCGGAACGGACCGCAGCGCCGAGTACCACCTGGCGGCCATCTTGTCGTAGCCGGTGGCGGTCGGGTGGATGCCGTCGGCCAGGTCCGCCGTCGTCAACGCGGCGTGCATGTCCACCAGGCGCACGCGCTTGCCCGCGTTGACCTTGCTCTGCACCATGCCGGGTATCGCGGCGTTGTACGTGCGGACGGCGGACTGCTGTGCGGAGTCGGACAGCGGGGTGATCGTCGCGACGAACACGTCGGCGTTCGGCACCGTCGCGGTGATGCGGTCGACGAGCGCCGACAGCCGGGCCGGCGCGTTGGCGAGGTCGCGGTTCTGGATGACGTCGTTGGTACCGATGTGCAGCAGCACCGTGCGCGGGGTCGTGTTCCGCAGCCAGGTGACGACGTTCGCGTCGATCTGGTCGATGCGCCAGCCGGAGTGGCCCTGGTGGTCGTGGTCCCCGAGCGAGGCCGGACCGTTGAACTGCGAGCCGACGAAGTCCACCCGGTAGTTGCCCGACCCCAACCGCTGCCACAGCCCGACCCGGTAGCCGCCGGGGACGTTGAACCCGTCGGTGATCGAATCACCCAACGGCATCACCCGCACGCCGCCGTTCGATTCGGCAACCGCGGATCCGGTCGACGACACCACCCCGGCGACCAGGGCCGCGACGGCGACCAGCGATCTGACGAGTGTCCGCATTGTTCCTCCTCCGTGATCAGGGTTTCAGCATCGATCCCCTGCTGGTCCGTCCGGCCGTTGCAGTCCCCCATCGGCCGCCCGGTCCGCGCCGTGGCCCGTCCGATGGAGTCACTGACGGCGAGCGCCGACCGTCCGGCGGCATGCATGGAAGTCCTCCTGCCCGTCTCGTTGGCTACTTGGGTTCGAAGATCCAGACCGTGTTGGTGTCGGTCGCCCCGGTATTCCACCGCACTTGGCTGGCCGAGGAAGGCGTTGGTCAGGCCCCGCACCGCCACGCCCGCCTACGCAGTGGGTGCCACATGCCACGACCGATGCGCTGTCGCGCCAAGCGCGTTGCCGGCGCCGCAGTAGTCGCCGTGGTCGGCCTTAGTGAGGCTGTCGCATGTGGAGGTCGCTGCTGCGGCTTCGTAGCGGACCGCCGTCGCGATGGGACCTCCGGGGCGCTCGGGCAGCCCTCGGTGATGAGGCGGTCGAGTGCCGGTCATCACCGCGGGGAACGGCGAGATCGTCCGTCTGGTCCACGAACAGGGCCCACCGCGGCGCCGTTGCGGATGGAGGTGACTCCGTCTTACTTGGGTGCGGCCACCGTGATCTCCGACAGCAGCGGGATGATCCGGCGATAGCCGTACCGCGCGATAGCGACCTGCGTGTCGATGTGTTCGATTCCTTATTCGACACGGATTCGACCTTCCTGCGAAAGGCCAACAGGTGACATGGCAGCCGACATCGCCACGACTGGGGCCGACGGTCTGAAGAAGCGATGTTACGGAGCTCGCGGAAAGCGCTTACCTGTCGTACCATAGAGCGGGCCTGAGGAGACCGTCAAGCTGCCACCTGGCCCTTCTCCTGATGGCGTGCCAGGCACGAGAAGTAGCCGGGTCCAGGTTGTACGCCCGGCGTTCGGGGCGGATCTCGCTCCGTGCGGACCGCAGGTGTGCGACCATCGCATGAGAACGGCCGACGCGCTCTGTTAGCGATAACAGAGGTCGCGAAGCGTTCGACAATCTGCCCGGAGTCCGTTGCCTGCACCCGAATCCGCTCTTGAGCGGACAGGCAACGGCCTGTTAGCGTTCGCACAGATCAGCGGCGCCCGTCACACACCGCCAACAGTGCCCCTCGCGACAGGGCCACTGCACCGCCCCGGGTTCAGCCGCCGCCTACGCCGACCACGTCGGCGGACACACGAGTGGAGACGCCGATGTCGACCGCCCAGTGCCGCGCACACCTAGCCCCAGGCCGACTTTCGCCGGCACTTCACCTGCGAGGAGATCATCCGTGAACAGACAGCTGAAGGTCAGACGTTGGCTGGCCCGACTCAGCCTCGTGGCGCTCACTGCCGCCGCCACTGCGGTGGCCGTCGCATCACCCGCACAAGCCGCCCCCGGCTACGTCTACACCACGTTCAAGGGAGACGCCGCTGCCGACCAGGAGCTCTGGGTCTACTCATCGGCCAACGGCACGAACTTCAGCGTGCTGGCCGACACCAACTACCGCGGCCCGTCCGGCGTGCTGCGCGACCCCAGCATCATCCAGCACAACGGGCTCTACTACATCGCCCACACCGTCCAGTCGTGGACCACGAACTCGACACACTTCAACATCGCCTCCAGCCCCGACCTGGTCAACTGGACGCACGTGACCAGTGTCAACTCCGGCGTCGCCAACACGCGATTCACGTGGGCGCCCGAGTTCTACGTCGAGGGCGGCACCATCCGGATCATCGTGAGCATCTCCCAGACGACGTGCTCCGACTGTTTCCGTCCCTACATCTTCACCGCCCAGAACAGTTCGCTGACCTCCTGGAGCGGACCGGCGCAGATGGGTGGCCTCGGCTACAACTACATCGACACCTACGTGGTGAAGTCGGGTAGCACCTACCACGCCTTCACCAAGAACGAAACCTCCAAGTACATCGAGCACTGGACCAGCACGAGCCTCACCGGCGGGTGGAGCAACCAGGGCCAGTTGTGGAGCTCGGGCTACGAGGGACCGGCCGTGTTGCGGATGAGCGACGGCTCCTGGCGCATCTGGATCGACAAGTACACCAACGGCGGCATCTGGACGGCCACCAGCTCGAACCTGAACTCCTGGTCGGGCCTGAGCCAGATCACGTGCCCCGGTTGCCGCCACGGCACGATCCTGCCGGTAGCCGACGTGCCCGCCCCGGCGCCGGCCTACCGCGTGACCAACCGCAACAGCGACAAGGTGATGGACGTCGTGTCGGCCTCCACCGCGAACAACGCCGAGATCAAGCAGTGGACCTGGAACGGCGGCGGAAACCAGAAGTGGGAGTTCCAGGACGCCGGCAGCGGCTATTTCCGCATCGTCAACCAGAACAGCGGCAAGTGCCTCGACGTGGCGAACAGCTCCACCGCCGACGGGGCCAACATCATCCAGTACACCTGCGGCAGCGGCGCCAACCAGCAATGGCAGTGGCAGGCCACCGGAAGCTACTTCCGGATCGTCGCACGGCACAGCGGCAAGTGCCTCGACGTCGTCAACTCCGGCACCGGCGACGGCGCCGACATCCAGCAGTACACCTGCGGCAGCGGCAACAACCAGCAGTGGAGCCGCACCCAGGTCTGAGCACGACCGGCAAGTCGAGCGCCCGCGACGGCCCCGACTGGCACAACGCCATAGCACATCGGGTCACCATTTGGTAAGCGCTTTCCGTTCGGGAAAAGATCTAGCGATTGGACATTTCATGACACTGACCATGGCGTCTGATGGACACCCATCAGGCCCGTCGCGGAGCACTCGGTCGTTGCGCCGGTTGCTGATCGCCCTTGTGGTGACCGCGCTCACCCCAGTGGCAGGCCTCGTCGTCTCCGCGTCACCGGCCAATGCCGCCACCAGCCAATTCCGCGGCATGAACTGGGCCGTGATGGGTGACAACTTCAGCACCGGCACGCTCGTCGTGCAGGGCCTGAGCCAGTCCGACAGCAACGCGACAGTACGGGCCAAGGCCAACGCCCTCTACGACGACATGGTCGCCACCATGGGGGTCAACACCGTCCGGCTGCCCATCAACACCCACACCGTGGCCAACACGACCTGGTGGAACGCCTACCGCGGCGCCATCGACGCCGCCACCGAGCGTGGGTTCAAGGTCATCCTCGCCTATTGGGAGGACGGCGCGGCCTCCGGCGGCAGGATCACGAACATGGCCGCGTGGAACTCGATGTGGTCCAGCGTGACCAACACGTACGGCTCGAACAGCAACGTCTACTTCGAGCCGATGAACGAGCCGCACGGTTACTCGTCGACGGACTGGCGCAACGTCGCGGCGAACTGGCTCAACTACCACACCTCGGCGGTGCCCGGCCGGGTGCTCATCGGCGGCACCGGCTTCAGCCAGGACCTGCGGGACATCTGCAACGACAGCCGCTTCAACTCGACGCTGCTGTCCTTCCACCACTACGCCTTCTTCTACGGCGCGATGACCTACGACCAGTTCCGCAGCCACATCCAGACGCGTCTGGGCAACTGCGCGTCCCGCGCGATCATGACCGAGTTCGGCGCGCCGATGTCCACCGGCCTCAACTACGGCGACGCGAACAGCTCCGAGAACTTCGTGCGCTACCTCCGTGCCATCGCGCAGGTCATGCGTGACAACCAGATGGGCGGCACCTACTGGCCCGCACTCGGTGGCAAGTACAAGGACAACCTCGGTTATGACTGGTACTCGATGTACGCCCTGAGCGGCAGCGGCACCAATCTCAACCTGACCATCCGCAACACCTCCGGCGCCGACCGGATCCGCTACGGCTGGGGCGACAACGTCACGACCCCGCAGCCGACGGCCTACCGGATCGACGTGCGCCACAGCGGCAAGGCCATGGGGCTTGCACAGGCGACCACCGACAACAGCGCGCGCGTCGGCCAGTACACCTACGGCGGCAACGCGTGGCAGCAGTGGCAGTTCCAGGACGCGGGCAGCGGCTACTGGCGGATCGTCAGCCAGCACAGCGGAAAGTGCCTCGATGTGCTGAGCGCCTCCACCGCCGACGGTGCCGAGCTCGCCCAGTACACCTGTGGCACCGGCACCAACCAGCAGTTCCAGATGGTCGCCAACGGCAGCTACTTCCAGCTCCGGGCACGACACAGCGGCAAGTGCGTGGACGTACCGTCCGCATCGACCGCGGACGGGGTGATCCTCAAGCAGTATCCGTGCAACACCGGCACCAACCAGCAGTGGTCGCGCACGGCCGTCTAACGGTCGTCTCGACGTGACCGCGGATCCGCGGTACAGCCCTCACACCCCCGGTGCCGAGCTCGTGCTCGGTGCCGGGGGTGTCCCTATGTGGTTGTCAAGCCGCAGCCGGGGCGGGGAGCGGTCTTGATGGTGCACGATCACCGCAAGTCGACAGCCCAGTGCAGAGTATTGACACCCCACAGGCTCGGTGTCGATCAGCTCCTGGGCGGCGCCAGGTGTAGATCGTCTGATCGCGGGTGTCGAGATCAGAGGACCCTCCAGATGGTCTCCGGAGGGTCCCCTTCTTTGATGGCAGGGCACGATTGTGTCTTGGGATGTCCGGTTATGAGGTGGTCGAGTCGAGTTCGTCGTGTTTGCCGCGTCCGGGTACGACGTCGATGACCGCCGTGACCTGTCCTACCTCGGTCATGCCGTTGACTGTCACCTCACCCGGCGTGTCGGTCGCGCCGGCCGGCAGCGACTGCCAGCGGACGGGGACACTGGTGATCTTCTTGGTGGCGGTGGTGAGCAGGTGGACGGAGGAGGGCAGCTTCGGGGCGGCGCGCACTGCGGTGGCGGTGTAGACGGTGTCCTGGAGGATGTGCTTGGCGCGGCTGGCGTTGAAGACGTTGATGGAGGCGTGCGGCTCCCAGGTGTTCGCCAGTTCGGGCACGGCCCGGAACATCGTCTGGTAGCCGGCCGGCTCCCACACCAGCACGCCGGCGCCCTGGTTGTCGACCACGTCGTTGGCGGCCTGGAAGACCCGCTGGATGGCGTCCGCCTGCCCCTGGATCGTCCGGGGGAAGGGCGAGTTGGGCATCGGTGAGCCGTCGCCGCCCGAGGCGGGGTAGGCGGTTTCGGCGATGTCGATCTCGTAGTCGGGGTAGGTGGTGGCCATGGTGTGCAGGTTGGTGTCCAGCGCCTCGGGCGTGCCGTGCCACTCCGAGTAGTACGAGATGGCCAGCACGTCCGGGTTCTGGCCCTTCGCCTTCACCCGGGTGAGGAACTGGTGCCAGAACTCCATGGTCTTGGCGAGCCGGTCCTTGTTGACGATCACGTGGATCTCGACCTTGGACTTCGGCGACGCGTCGCGGACGGCCTTGATCCCGGAGGCGGCCAGGGTCGTGAACCGGTCCCACGCCTGGTCGTAGAGCTGCTGCTCGACCGGGACGGTCGAACCCCAGTACCGCCACAGCAGGCCGCCGCCGGGCTTCGACTGGTAGAGGTCGGCCTGGTCGACGAAGTACTGCGGGCTCGTCGTGCCGATGAGGGCCGCCTCGCTGCCGTACATGAAACCGTTGATGATCTCGTTGCCGACGGCGACCTTGTTCGATCTCGGCCAAGGTCCTGTTCGTCCACGGCGACCGCGACACCCTCACGGGGTACAACTCGGCCCGACAGGCCTACAACGAGATGACCTGGCCCAAGGCGTTCCTCACCTTCGTCGGCGGCAGCCACACCAGCTTCTGGAGCGACCAGCGCTTCCCCAGGACCGTCGTCGACTGGGCCCGCTGGACCATGTACGGCGACACCGCCGCACGCGACCGCCTCCCCGCCGACGCCGCCGGCTCCAACACCAGGTGGGAAGCCCAGTTGGGCACCACGCCCACCGTGCCGGGCACCTACACCCTCATCGCCCAGCACAGCGGCAAGGCCGCCGAGATCAGCGGGGCCTCCACCGCCGCCGGCGCGGGACTCGTCCAGCGGACCATCACCAGCGGCACCAACCAGCAGTTCGAGCTCGTCGCCGCCACCGACGGCCACGTCCGCCTCAAGGCCCGCCACAGCGGCCTGTTCCTCCAGGCCGCCGGCAGCGGCTCCGACGTCACGCAACAGGCCGACACCGGCGCCACCAGTCAGCAGTGGCGCGTGGTCGACCACGGCGGTGACGTGATCAGCCTCGTCAACCGGGAGTCCGGCCTGGCCATGGACGTCTGGGAACGCTCCACCGCCGACGGCGCCCGCATCTCCCAGTACACCTACAACGCCAGCAGCCCCAACCAGCGCTTCGCCCGCCGCAGCGTCTGACACGAGACCTGTCGGGGCACCGCTCGGGCAACAGGGCGGGCGGTGCCCCGACATGGCGCCGACAACCCTTCGCAATCACACTGGACGGGTTCAATGACACGGCCTTTCCACGATCCGACCTCACCTCGACGTCCGCACAGACGCCGCACCGCATTCGTCCTCGTCGGCGCACTGATCGCGAGCGGCGCCGCCGCACTGGTCGCGGGACCGTCGGCGAACGCGGCCGTGATCGACCCGGTGGCGTCGTCCCACACCAGGCGGTCCTGGATGTCCTCCGCGGCGCGGATGTCGACTTCCCCGGACACCGTGATCACCGTGGTGCCGTCACGGGTCCGACAGTCGCACGCGAAGCCCGCACCGGAGTGCGGCGTACCTGAGTCGGGTGTCACCGATCGCCTTCCGGCTCCCGCCGCGCCGGAACGATTCAGACGAGTCGGACTTCGGCCCAGACCGTCTTGCGGTCACCGCGGGGTCGATATCCCCAGTTGACCGCCAGCCGGTTGACCATGAGCAGGCCGCGACCGTGCTGCGGGGTGTCGAGCCGCCCCAGGACCGGCAGCAGGCTCGGGCTGCCGTCGTCGACCTCGACCAGGACCAGGCCGCGGTCGGGCAACCGGCTCAGCCGCAGCCGCCGTGGCGCGAGGGCGTGCCGGTAGGCGTTGCCGACCAGTTGCGCGGTGACCACCTGGACGTCCACGAGCTGGTCGTCGCCGGTTCCGGGGAACGTGCCGGCAACCAGTCTCAGCAGCTCGTTCGGGGTGGGAGGGGTATCGGGCAGGTCGAGATCGACACCGTCCCGAGGGAGATCGACAGTGCTCATGACCCATCCCTTCCCGCCCTAGTGGTCTCAGGGCGGAAACACGCCGGAGGGGTACCCGATCGCAGAGTCGGCCAAACGCCTGGGCGACGTCGTCACCGAGAAGCACTTCCCCCGTACGGCGTCCCGACCGACCGCTACGACGCCCGCCCGCGCCGCGACCGGGGCAACGCGGTCCCGATCCGGACGGCGCAGCCACACCCGGGATGTTCTGGCTGGACGACCGAGGCCCCGGGTGAGGGCCGGCCGTCCCGCCCGGCGATCGGTCACCTCATGCGGCAGCCCCGCAGTGGGACCTCCGGCAGCCGCGGCTCGACGCGCTGGTCCGCCCGGGTGGGGCGCCGGAACCTGCCCAGCCCGCAGCGTCGGTGCCGAGGACACGATCTCGGCCCGGCGAGCAGGTCGAGTTGGCGCAGGGTGTGGGCCAGGTGCGCGGGCGCCCCGGTGATCACCACGGTACCTCAGCGCCTCTCCCCCGAAGGCGTTCGACGAGCCCGGGACCGCCCACCCGCGCTGAACCGGCACTGGATCGGAACAGTGCCGCCCGCGTGGTTTCGCTTGTCACCCATACGGGGTAGATAGCCCGTCCTGGCGTTGAAGGGCCGGGAGTTCGAGCCGAGCGGAGCAGGGAAGAAGTGGCGGAGTTGGACCGCGACGAGGTCTTGGCGCGGGGGTTGCGCGGATATGTCCGGCTGGTCACCGAGGCACTGGATCTGGACAGCGAGTGCTCGTACGTGTGGGACGAACGGCCCGCCCGCGCCTACCTGGCGGTGGATCGACGGTTGCCGACCCGCCCGGACCGCGAAGCGGCCCTGCTGTGGGACGAAGAGCGCGGCTGGTCGGCCGCGATCGAGACGCACAGCGGCGAGGACCTGATCATCGTGGACCACCTCGGCGGGGACGTGCTCCCGCCACCGCGACGGGTGGCGAAGTGGGCCGGGAGGCTGTTCCGCGGCGAACGGCGTGACGCACCTCGGCCGGTGCCGGCTCGCGTGAACCACGCCGCCGGGGACCTGACCCGCCGCTTGGCCGCGTACGCCGACGCGGTGCCCGTGCCGATGTCCAGGAGCGCCTGACCCCGTCACCGAAAACCCCGCTCGTGGTACGCCGCAGCCACGACCGGTCCGGTCAACGGGTTGGCCACGTCCGACCGGTCGTGAGTGCCGGGCGGCGGCCTGCTTCCCGGCGCCCCACTCCATGCCTGACGGGGACACGGACAGACCCGCGCGCAGTTCCACTGTGTGGAAGTGACAAGTGCGGAAAGGAGTTGAACAACGATGCGCCGCCGGGGCAGGTGATGCCTCGCGCCACCGTGCACTCGATCACGTCGACGCGCCGCCCACGAGCACGGCGGCGCCGTCGACGCGGTCGGCGGCGAGGTCGGTCAGGGCCTGGTCAGCCGCGTCGAGCGGGTAGGGCGTGGTGGTGACCTCCAGCCGGTGCGCGCCCGCGAAGCGCAGGAACTCCGCGGCGTCCTGCCGGGTGTTGGCCGTGACGCTGCGTAGCTGCCGTTCCTGGAACAGGTGCGTCTCGTAGACCAGCGGCGGGATGTCGGTGAGGTGGATACCCGCGATCGACAGCGTGCCCCCGCGGTCCAGCGCTTCGAGCGCGGGCAGGACGAGCGTGCCGACCGGGGCGAACAGGATCGCCGAGTCCAGCGGCTCCGGTGGCGGGTCCGCGGCGTCGCCCGCCGACGCCGCGCCGAGTGCCATCGCCAGCTCACGAGCCCGCACGCTGCGGGTCATGACGTGCACGACGGCCCCACGGGCCAGCGCGACCTGTGCCGCGAGGTGCGCGCTGGCCCCGAAGCCGTAGATGCCCAGCCGTCCGCCTTCGGGCAGTTCCGCCCGCCGCAACGCCCGGTACCCGATGATCCCGGCGCACAGCAGCGGGGCCGACTCGGCGTCGGAGTACCCGGCGGGCAGGTGGTGGGCGTAGTCGGCGGGGACCACGGTGAAGTCGGCGTAGCCGCCGTCGGCGTCCCACCCGGTGTAGACCGAGTCGGGGCACAGGTTCTCGTCGCCACGCAGGCAGTACCTGCAGCGCCGGCACGTGCCGCGCAGCCAGGCGACACCCACCCGATCGCCGATCGCGAACCGGTCGTCATCGGACCCGACGACCTCGCCGACGACCTCGTGTCCGGGCACGACACCCGGACGGTGCACGGGCAGATCGCCTTCGGTGACGTGCAGATCGGTGCGGCAGACCCCGCAGACCAGCACCCTGAGCAGCAACTCCCCCGGTCCCGGCTCGGGCACCGGGTCCCGGCGCATCGCCAACGGCCTGCCCGTCATCGGGCCGGGCCGGTCCACGTGCCACGCCCGCATCGTGCTCACGGGTCGATCGTCACACCGATCCAGCCCGTCAGCCATCCGCACTCCGGTCGGACGCCGGGCCGGCACCTGGAGGCCAGTCCTCCGGCGCCGCCGCTACCGCAGGTGATCCCTGTTCGTGTCGAACATTCGCCCGGAGGCTCGGCACGGCCCGTTCGGGGGTATCCGATGCTGGAAGTCGGCATGCAGAGGAGGGATGTGCCATGCGGGCAAGCGTCGGTGACGAGCTGTTGGTGCACGGCAAGGTCGTCGGACAGCACGACCGCACCGCCGAGATCCTCGAAGTACTGGGACCGGACGGCAAGCCGCCTTACCGGGTGCGGTTCGAGGACGGGCACGAAGCCGTCATGTTGCCCGGTCCCGATGCCATCGTGCGCCACGCAAAGGGCGAAGCATGAGGCGGCCCGGCGCGAGGGCGGGCTGGCGCGCAGCTACACCTTCCGCACCGGCTACACCCCCGTCACCGGGCTGGTCTCCTCCAACACCATGCCGGAAGCGGGTGGCTTGCCCGCGGAGGCGGTGTTCACCGACTACAACGAACTCGGTGTGCCGACCAAGACGTCCGGCATCGAGGTCGACGCGCAGGAGCACTTGTACTCCAAGTACGGCGAGACGCTGCGGCTCACGCTCGGCGACGGCGCGGACAAGTCGTGGGTGACCAACTACTTCCAGGAGGGCACCCGCCGCCCGGACCAGACGATCGTCGACCGCAACACCACCACCGGCTACCGACTGGCCGACCGCACCTACACCTACGACCCGGCGGGCATCATCACCCGCATCGCCGACCAGCCCAAGGGCCCCAGGTCGGACGTGCCGTGCTTCGGCTACGACCACCTGCGCCGGATGACCCGCGCGTTCACCCCGGCCTCCGGTGACTGTGCGGTCGCGCCGAGCACCGCGACACTCGGCGGCGCCGCGCCCCACTGGTACGACTACACCTTCGACAAGACCGGCAACCGGGTGTCGGAGGTCAATCTGGAGACCCAGGTCAACGGCACTACCATTCGCTCCGGGCCGCTCAAGGACCCGCACACCCCGATCGACCCTCCGACCCTCCGACCAGGTGACATCCCATGACCGAGTTGCGAGTGCTGTACGCGCCCGAGACCGATGAGATCAAAGTGAGCGGTGACCGCGACGCGCTGGCCGAACTCGGCCACGCCATCGACGCCGGAACCGGGAGGTTCGTGCTCGACCAGTCCGGCGACCCCGCGCCCTACGACCTCGTGTTGGGAGCCGTCGAGATCGACACCGTGCCGAGCGGCAAGGTAGTGGTCGCTTCCGACGTGGACCGGTCCACGTTGACGATCAGCGGGGAGCGGTCGGCGTTGAGCCTGCTCGCGCGCAATGTCCTCGGCTTGGCCGAGGACGGGACGGTCGGTGAACACGCACACATCGACTACTTCCCCGATCACTTCTACCTCTCGCCGGACTCCGCTCCGGCGGTGCTGACGCTGGAATCCACGACAGCCGGGTAGGGCTGATGCCTGCGTCAGAGAGGATGGTGCCGAGCAGGAAGGGGTACTTCCCTGGGCGTGTTCGGTGAGCCTGCTCGGCTCGAATCGGCCGAGCACGGGGAACAGCGGGTCGGTCCTGGACGTGATCACCGCGATTGAGGTCTGGCGTCGCAGGAGGCGGCGCATTTCGAGCAGTAGGACGATGCCGCAGGTCAGCGGGAGCAAGCCGCGGACGAACCTGTACACCCGCCGAACCCGCGCCGCCCGGGTTCTCGTCGTCCGCGGAGAGCGCAACCGCCGACTTCAGCTGCGTGGTGGAGCGGCCGCGATCAACTCTCCTGTTCGGTCCGCCGATGCGCGAGGTCGTCAACCGAGGTCTTCGCGCACGAGCTGCTTCAGGGCCTCTCCGTCGATCTTGCCCATGGCGCAGAGCAGCCGTGCAGCACCGCTTCCGGAACGCTGACGAGTGCCAGAGCGAGCGCGGCGGGCGGCACGGGGTTCAGTCTCTCCGTGACGGCGATCTCCGCGAGGTGTCGCAGTGCGGTGAGCAGGTCACCGGAGGGCGTGATCGAGTACCCGGATCGGCCGATCGGGAGAGGCGGAAGTGTTGCTTCCGCGAGGGTGTCCCGGGCGCGGTTGAGGTCCGGGGGGTCGGGGAAGTTGGTGTGCAGCCAAACGGGCCCAGTTCGCGCTGCCGAGGACATCCTCGTGGGCGAGGGCGGCCAGCACCGCACCGGTCTGCACCGGGCGCCCCTGGGCCGCGGCGGACTGTTCGACGGGGTTGGTTCAGTGGCGTGGTCCGCGCGGTGGCCGGGGCGGGTACATGGCCCCGCAGGTGATCACCAGCGCGGCGAGGACGAGCACGGTGAGGATCAACTCGATCAAGCCCGCGAGGAGAAGGTCGGTGAGCATCGTTCACTCCCGCGGTGCGACAGCCCCGAACCGGCGTCCGCGTTCCGCTGCGCGACGCCCGGCACGCAGGCTGGTCACCGTCACGGCGGCCAGGACGACCACGATCACTCCCAAGGAGACCGGGGTGGGGATCTCCGGCACGCCCGGCCAGATTCCGTGGGCCCAGTGCAGGACGAGTTTCACGCCGATGAAGGCGAGGATGATCGCGAGGCCGTGGTTGAGGTGGACGAGCTTGGCCAGCGCGTTGTGCAGCACGAAGTACAGGGCGCGCAGGCCCAGCAGGGCGAAGGCGTTCGTGGCGAACACCAGGTAGGGGTCTTCGGTGATGCCGTAGACCGCGGGCACCGAGTCGACCGCGAACACCACGTCGGTCGCGAACACCGCCACCACCACGACCGCCAACGGGGTCAACGCGCGCCGCCCGTTCTCGCGGACGGTCAGTCGGGCGCCGTGGTAGTCGTCGGTGACCGGCATCAGCCGGCGCAGCAGCCGCACCGACCGCATCCGCGAGGTGTCCCGGGCGGCACTCGCACCCGTCAGCGCCTCGTGCAGGATCTTCACCGCCGAGGCGAACAGGATCGCGCCGAAGACCAGGAACGCCCAGGTTCCGGCCGCCAGCAGCGCCGCGCCGGCCGCGATGAACACGCCACGCAGCACCAGCGCGCCGACGATGCCGTAGAGCAGCACGCGCTGCTGCACCGCCGGCGGGACCGCGAACGCCGCGAGCAGCAGCATGAACACGAACAGGTTGTCCACCGACAGGGACTTCTCCACCACGAACCCGGTCAGGAATTCCATCGCCTGACCGCCGCCGAACGCCGCCCACAGCCACAGTCCGAACACGACCGGCAGCGCCAGGTAGAACACCGACCAGCCCGCGGCCTCCCGCATCGACACCTCGTGCGGGCGGCGGGTCACGACGAAGTCGGCGACCAGCAGCCCCACCAGGACCGCGATGCTGACGAACCACAACCCCGGCGACCCCACCGACTCGGCGGGAGCGGCCAGCACAACAGGCGAATAGGGCACAGGTCCTCCTCGAACACGAATGTTCGAGGTCTCCTTCACCCCACCGGGGCGGTCTCCCGAGGACACCAACGGGGTGTCCGTACTGACCGGGCAGACCCTGCGGAAGTACTCCCCTCCCGCCCAGTATCACCCGGCCCGGGCCCAAGAGTAAAGAGCTGGTAAAGCACTGTCCTCGATCGACGCGGTCGCACTGCCGGAGTGGCCGGGGGTGAGCCACGCTGGCCACTCCGGTGTGGCTCACCCCCGGCCGTCCACGGCACGACTCCGATGTTTCCCGGCTGTCCGAGTGCCATCCGGGTTACAGGAGTTGGACGTGCCGCTCGCCGTCGGCGATGGCACGCCGCAGGTCGGCTCTCGACAACGTCCGCGGCCCACAGCCGCACCACGCCGGCAGTCGGTCGTCCATCACCCGTGTGTCGATCTCGGTGAGCAGGTCGACGTGTTCGGCACCGTGACGGTCGCCGTGGTGCGGGGTGTCGACGCGTGCACGCGACCCGTGTGCCTGAGTCCCGGCCGATGCCGCGTAGACCAGTCCCGAACTCGTGTCGTACACGGCCGCCACGTGGTGGCTGCGACTGCACCGGACATCCAGCCGTCGGTGGTCCGCGCGATGGGCTCCCAACGCGTGCAGCGACACCCTCGCGACCTCACGCCGCTGAGCCGGGATGAGGTGTTCGTACACGTTCATGGCACCACGCTAGAACCGTTCGGTGCCGACTGCTCGTTCCGGCCGTTCGTCGAGCACTCCCTTGCCGCGGGGCAGCAGTGCGATGGCCAACGCCGGGATCGTGGCGAGGACGAGCCAGGGCACGGCGTGCGGGAGGCCCAGGTCGAGGAGGTAGCCGGTTGCCGCGCTGCCGACGAGGACGATCAAGCCGGAGACCGAGGACAGGGCGCCGATGTAGAGGCCGAGCCTGCCCTCCGCGGCGAGGTCGGGAACCCACGCACGGGCTGTCGGGACCACCAGCATCTGGCCGACGGTGAGCAGGACGACGAAGCCCGCCGCCGGTGCCAGTCCGGCGACTCCCGTCCACGCGGACGGACCGACGGCGACGACGACGAAGCCCGCGGAGATGAGCAACAGCCCGATGGCCATGGACCTGCGCAGGTCCAGCCGGTTCCCGGCCCACCGGGTGACCGGCAACTGGGCGGACACGACGAGCAGGGAGGACAGGGCGAACAGCCACGCCAGGGGCGCCTGCGATCCCGCGGCGCGCGCCACCTCGTCCGGCAGCGCGAGGTAGAACTGGTTGTAGGCCAGCAGGTAGGCACCGTACGCGCCGCACAGTGCCAGGAAGCGGCGGTTGCGCAGCATCGCCCGCACACCGCCCCGCCCGGAGACCCGGGCTCGGCCGGGGATGTGTTGCGGCATCAGCCACGCGTGCCCGGCGAGGACGAGGACGAAGACCACGGCACCGGCGAGGCAGACGGTGCGGAAGTCCACGGCGAGCAGCAGCGCGCCCAGGAGCGGGCCGACGAACGCCCCGGCCTGGCCCGCCACGGTGAACAGGGCCAACACCCTGGTCCGCGGCCCGTTGCCCGCCTGCTCCCAGGTCACCGCCTGCCGTGCGGCCTCGGATTCGACCGCCGGGGAGAACAGGGCGGCGGCGAAGCCGATCAGCAGCACCGCGCCGATGACCGCCGCGGGCCGCTCGGCGTACCCCAGCCAGGCGAACCCGACGATCCGCAGCGTGCAGCCGGCGAGCACCACCGGCCGCACCCCGTAGCGGTCGACGAGCGCACCACCCAGCACGAACAGGCCCTGCTGGCTGAAGGTCCGCAGCCCCAACACCAGCCCGACCAGCCAGCCGACCATCCCGATGGAGCCGAGGTGTTCGGAGAGGAACGGCAGGACGGCGTAGAAGCCGACGTTGAAGGCGAGTTGCGTCAGGATCAACAGACGCAGCAGCGGGGACAGGGTCTTCCAGGTCCGCTCGCGCCGTAGCCCTCGTTCCCGGGAACGCTTCACCGTCCCGGAGATCACCTCTGTCATGCGGAATCCTCACGGGTAGTGACGGCTGTGGTGTGCCGCATCGGGGTCGTTCCTCGCTCTGGTCGCCGCGGTGTGGGTGGGTTCGGCACGGGAAGGGGATCGACGCGTTCTGTCGTCGAGGAGCCGCGTGCCCGTGTCCACCGTGGGAGGCGGACTCCGCCTGCTGCGGTGACCGCCAACGCGCCCAGCAGGGCGAGCGCGGCGGCGGGGGCCAGCACCGCCCACGGGGCGCGCTCGGCGTAGGGCAGGTTCTCGGCGAGCAGCAGGCCCCACTCGGGTGACGGCGGTTGGGCGCCCAGACCGAGGAAACCCAGGGCGGCCAGGGCGAGCGCGATGCCGGGGATGCGGAGCAGGGCATGGCGGGTGACCGGCGGGAGGACGGCGGGCAGCAGGTGCCGGCGGAGCAGGTACCGGGGCCCGGCTCCCAGGGCGCGGGTCGCCGCCACGTGGGTGGTGGCGCGTTCCTGCCGCAGCAGCGCGGAGGCGTGGGTGGCCAGTGGGGACCAGGCGACGGCGGCCACGGCGAGCGCGGGTGTGTACGGACCGCTGCCGGCGATGCCCGTGACGAGGAGTCCGGACAGGACCGGCGGTACGGCGTTGACGGCGTCGACGAGCGGGCCGGACAGTCTGGGCAGCAGGCCGAGCAGCACCCCGGTGACCAGCGCGGCGACACTGATCGCGAGCGCGACGGAAAGCGTGGCGAACGCCCCGTGCGCGAGACGGGCCAGCAGGTCGCGGCCCAGCGCGTCGGTGCCGAACGGGTGCGCCCACGACGGTGCTCGCAGGCGCGCGGCGGTGTTCACGGCCAGCGGGTCGCGCAGCAGGCCCAGCACGATGGCGCCGAGCAGCACGATGCCGTACATCAAGGGCAGCGTTCGGGGCGCGGGTGGTGCCGGCTGGTGCAGGGACTGCAGGGCGCCGTCCCGCAGCGCCGGCCCCAGGAGCAGCGGGGCGGCGCGCCGGGCCAGTGCCCCGGCGGCGGACGCGAGCAGGATCAAGGCGAGGCTGCCGGTTTGCAGCACGGGGAGGTCCTGGGCGATGGCGGCCTGCAGGGTCAGCCGGCCGATCCCGGGGATGTCGAAGATCTGCTCGACCGCGACGGAGCCGCCGGTCAGGCCGACGACGAACAGCCCGAGGTTCGGCAGCATCCCCGGCACACAGCGCCGCACCGCCTGGCGGGCGAGGCTTCCTTGCGGGATACCGCGGCCGGCCGCGGCCAGCGCCCACGGCTCGGTGAACGCGGCCGGCAGCAGGTCGTCCAGCATCCGCCCGAGGATCGCGCCGGTGGGCACGCCGAGCGCGAGCGCCGGCAGCACCATCCACTGCGACCCGTACCAGCCGAGCGCGGGCAGCCAACCGAGCTGGACACCGATCACGGTGGCCAGCACGGAAGCGGTCAGGAACTCCGGCAGTGCCGCCAGGACCGCCGCGCCGCTACCGCCCGCCGCCCGCCCAACAAGCCCGAACCGCGATCCACGCCGCAGGGAGCGGGCGCACACCGCCGCGGCCGTGAGCACGGCGACGGCGAGCGCCACGGTCATCAGCGTCAGCGAGACGCCGAGGGCCTGGACGACCGAGGGCATGACCTCGGTGCCGGAAAGCCACGACCGGCCCGCGTCACCACGCAACAGCCCACCGAGCCACTGCCCGAGCAACCGCAGCGGCCCGGCGTCGAGCCCGAGCTCGTCCCGCACCGCCGCCAGCGTCTCGGGCGTCGGGTCGCGCTCGGCCGAACGCGCCTTGAGCACGGTCAGCGCCGGATCGGTGCGGGACAGCCACGGCAGCAGCCCGATCCCGCACACCAGGACGGCCGCGAGCACGACTCGCCACAACAGGACCGACGCACCGCGCCACACCACGCCGGCTGTCGTCCCGCCCTCGCCGCCGGTGCCGGAGGCGGGCGTGCGACTGCTCCGCATGAACCCCGTCCGCCCCTTCAGCGCCGGGTCCCGGCCCCGACGAAGGCGCGCTCGTACGGGTCGAGGAGCACCCCCCGCACCGAGGCGCCGACTCCGATGACCGCCTTCTGGTGGACCAGCGGGACCACCGCGTCGGTGCCGAGGATCGCCGCTTCCGCCGCCATCGCCGCGTCCTGCCGCTTGCCGAGGTCGGCGATGGTCGCCGCCTGGGCGACGGTCCCGTCCACCCCCTTGTCGCACAGCAGGGCCATGTTGTAGCTGCCGGCGCAGGTGAAGTCGCTGGTGAGGACCGAGACCGGATCGCCGGTGTCGAGCATCATGTTCCTGGCGCCGACGAACGCGTCGAACTTCCCCGCCAGCGCATCGGTGAGCAGCCGCGACGACTCCCGCACCTCCAGCGCCACCGTGAAACCGGCCCGTTGCAGCTGCTGCTGCAGCACCTGGGCGATCTCGGGCAACTCGGGCCGGTTGTCGTAGGTGGCGAGCGTGATGGCGATCCCGTCGACCCGCGCCGCCTGCGCCCGCCCCGTGAGCTCGACCCGCTTGCCCTGTGCCCAGGTCAGCGCGGGCCCGAACAGACCACGGGCGGGATCGGCATACCCCTCGAACACGTCCTTGGCCAGGACCGAGGTGTCGACCGCCACCCGGGCCGCGGCGCGCACCGCCGGGTCGGCGAACGGGCCGGACCTGGCGTTGAGGAACAGGCCGGTGGTGCGGGCGGTGGCCACCTCCCGGACCGTGCCGGAGTCCAGGGAGGCGATCTGCGACACCGGGATCGCCTCGGCGATGTCCACCTCACCGCTGCGCAGGGCGTTCGCGCGGGCGGCGCCGTCCGCGACGAACTTCGCGTCGATTCCGGAGGTCTGGGCACGCCCGCCCCAGTAGTCGTCGAAGCGCTCGGCGGTGGCCTCGGTGGTACCGGTGGTCTTCGTGAGCCTGAATGGGCCGGTGGCGGTGCCGACCGGGTCCACGGTGCCGCTCTTCTCGTACGCCTTGGCGGAGAACACCGCCAGGCTCGGGTTCGACAGCCGCTGCGGGAGCACCGGATCGGGTGCGGCGGTGCTGATCCGCACCTGCCGATCGCCTGCGGCCTCGGCGGTCAGGCTGATCCCCGCGAGCGCGGCGGGCGCCGGCTTGGCTTGCGTGGCGTGGGTGAGAGCGGAGACGACAGCGGCGGCCGTCACGTCGCCGCCGTCGTGGAACCTCGCTTCCCGCAGGGTGAACAGCCAACCGCGGCCGTCCTTCTCACTGCTCCAGGACTGGGCGAGCGCGGGTACCGCGGTGCCGTTCTCGTCCAGCCTCGTCAGACCCTCCGCGACGCCCAGCCGGGACAGGCTGAACGCGTCCTGTCCGTAGGGCGAGTAGTTCTGCGTGGGAGGGAAGGCGAACGCGACGCGGAGCCGACCGCCGTCCCCCGAGCCGGACGAGTCCGACGCCGACGAGCCGCCACCGGGGGCGAAACAGCCCGAGACGAGCAGGCAGGCCAACAGACCGGCGGCCAGTCGGTGGTGGCGGTGGAAGCGCGTGGTCCTGGTTCTCCGAGGTGTCACAGGCAGGAAGTGTAAATGAAATTCATTATCAATCAATGGAGGGGTACTTCGAAGTGGACGACCCCACTCCCGCCACCGGACACCTCGTGCCGCTCGTCGCACACCACCTCGCCCAGCGACTGCCACAGGGCCAACGCGCCGGGCGCATGCGGGTAGGCGTGCAGGTACACCGCGCGGTAACCGCCGTCCGCCTTCGCGAAGTCCAGCAGCTCGCCCACCATCCGCCGGGCCAGACCCCGCCGCCGGTGCTCGGGGCGGACGTACACGCGCCGCAACTGGGCGGTCTCCCCCGACGGGTAGCGCTCGGCCAGCCACCGCGGACTCGGCGGATGCGCAGGCCCTCGCGAATCCAACGCCCCGGTGGCGACCACCGTCCCGTCCTGCCCGTCGACCGCCACGAGCAGGGTGTGCCGCTCAGACCGCAGGTAGAACGCCTCGGGATCCAAGATGTCGCGGTGCCAACGAGGCACGTAGCCGGTACCGAAGTCCCGGTAGACGGCGTCGAGCATCACCACGCGGGCGCCGTCGACGTCATCCCGCGTCGCCACCCTGATGCAATAAGTATGCACTTGCGAAGAGTAGGCAATAAGCTCGGCGCAGGGAAGACGCGCCAGTGACCAGCGGCTTGATCAGCGTCACAGCGAACACGGAGAACTGCACACTCCCGGACGTTGACCGGACGGGCCGCCACCACCGGCGGCCCGCATCCGCCACCGTCCCTACACCGAGATTGTGATCATGTCCGCTGCGCCCAAGCCCCGTCGCGTCCCCGTCACCGTGCTGTCCGGTTTCCTCGGTGCGGGCAAGACCACCCTGCTCAACCACGTGCTGGCCAACCGGGAAGGACACCGGGTGGCGGTGGTGGTCAACGACATGAGCGAGGTGCTCGACACCGGTCGCCAGGAGCTGGTGTTCATCGGCGTCGACCTCGACCGCGACGAACCACGCCGCAGGCTCGACCCCGCACTGCTCACCGACGCCGAACTCGCGGCGGGTCCGACCGCGTGGCGACGGTTCGACGACCCCCTGCCCTCGTGGGACGACCTCGAACCACACCTGCACGAGCACCCGTTGCCCGCTCCACGCTGGTCGGCGGAGCGGGAGTAGGACCACCGAGCCAAGCCGATACCGGGGAGCGCTTGGAGGCCTCAGCCCGGGCATCACCGAGGCCCGGCCTCCGGCCAGGCCACCGCAACGGGTTGGCCTCGATCAAGGTCGGAATCCCCGTTGATAACGATTATCAGGTGCGGTTAAGCTCGCGCGGTCCCCCGGTGCAGAGTGATCGGCTTGCTCATGGTTGTTCGTCCGCGGTCGTCCGCGTCGTCGGTTGATGCCGACCGGCGGGCGTCCGTTCGCCGGTCTCGGATCGGGCAGCGGGTGACGGTCGTGGCGCTCGGCGTCGCGATCCTGCTGATGGTGGTCGTCTCCGGCTCGGTCGGGACGGTCGAGGTCGGGTTCGCGGACGCGGCGCGAATCGTGGTCGGGCACCTGGTGCCGAACATGCCGTGGATGTCGGACGGCAGCCTGACCGTGTTGCAGGACCAGGCGGTGTGGCAGTTCCGCCTGCCCCGTGCGTTGCTGGCCGCGCTGGCGGGCGCCGGTCTGGCGTTGGCGGGGGCGATCATGCAGGTGATCGTGCGCAACCCGCTGGCCGAGCCCTACTTGCTCGGTGTCTCCTCCGGCGCGGGGGTCGGCGCGGTCCTGGTCATCACCCTCGGCTCGGCCGCCGTCGGTGGCCTTCCGCTCGGCGTCGCGGCGTTCGCCGGCGCGTTGGTGGCCAGTGCGTGTGTCGCGCTCACCGCCCGGCACCGCGGTGTCCTGTCGCCGACCAGGATGATCCTCTCGGGTGTAGCCCTGGGTTCCCTGTTCAGCGCCATTACCAGCTACCTGACGTTGACCACCGAGGCGCAGAACGTGTTCAGCGTCCTGTTCTTCCTGCTGGGCAGCGTCTCCGCCGCGTCCATGGGCTCGTTGGTCGTGCCCGCGGTGGCGTTCGCGGTCGCATGTGTTGTCGTGGGGCTGCGGACCCGGGCGATGAACGCGTTGCTGACCGGTGACGAGTCGGCGACCGCGTTGGGTGTGGACGTGAACCGGCTGCGTGCCGTCCTCCTGGTGACCTCGGCCCTGTTGACCGGGTCGATCGTGTCGGTGAGCGGGGGCATCGGCTTCGTCGGTCTCGTGATCCCGCACGTGGCCCGCATCCTCGTGGGCGCGGACCACCGGCGGATGCTCCCGGTCGCCGTGCTCGGCGGCGCCGCGTTCCTGATGCTCGCCGACCTGCTGTCGCGCACGGTCGCCGCGCCCGCCGAAGTACCGATCGGCATCCTCACCGCAGTGGTGGGAGCGCCGTTCTTCCTGTGGCTGATGCGCCGGGACACGGCGACGCGGGCGGGACTGGACCGGTGAGGGTGCGCTTCGACCACGTCAGCGTCTCCTTGGGTGGCCGCGAGGTGCTGCACGACGTGGAACTGGAGATCCACCCCGGCCGGTTCCTCGGGCTGGTCGGCCCCAACGGCAGCGGCAAGTCGACGTTGCTGCGCACGCTCTACCGGGCCGTCGCGCCGTCGTCGGGCCGGGTGCTGCTCGACGAGCGGGACGTGTGGCGCACCGATCGGCGGACGGTCGCCCGGACGGTGTCGGTCATGACCCAGGAGACGTCGACCGAGTTCGACCTGACGGTCCTGGACGTGGTGCTGCTGGCCAGGGTGCCGTTCCAGCGCGGGTTCGGTCGCGACACCGACGCCGATCTCGACCTGGCGTGGTCCGCGCTGGAGCGGGTGGGCGCCGCCGACGTCGCCGACCGACCCGTCGGCCGGTTGTCCGGCGGGCAACGGCAGCGGGTCATGCTGGCCCGCGCGCTCGCCGCGGACGCCCCGGTCCTCGTCCTCGACGAGCCGACCAACCACCTCGACATCGCCTTCCAGCTCGAACTCATGCGGATCGCGACCGATCTGGACCGCACGATCATCGCGGCACTGCACGACCTCAACCTCGCCGCCACCCACTGCGACGACATCGCGGTCCTCGACGCAGGACGGCTCGTCGCCACCGGCACACCGACCGAGGCGCTCACGCCACGCGTGGTCGAAGACGTGTTCGGGGTCGCCGTCGACCAGCTCACGCACCCGCGCACCGGCCGTCCCGTCCTGGTCTTCGACCACCCGCCGCAGACCCGCCAAGATCCCACCGACCGCAGAGATGAGATCAATGCGTAACACCCTGTCCCTGCTCGCACTCGGTGTCAGCGTCACGCTGGTCGCAGGCTGCGGCTCCTCGGTCACCCCGAACACCTCGACGACCTCCACCACCGGCCAGGCTGTCACGATCACCAACTGCGGCCGGGACGTCACCGTCGACGGCGCGCCGAGCGCGGCGGTCGGGCTGAGCCCGTCGCAGACCGCGCTGCTGTTGCGGTTGGGCCTCGCGGACTCGCTCGTCGGGCAGGCGCAGACGGCCACCGCGCCGCTGCCCGACGACGTGGCAGGCCTGGTCGCCGACGTCCCGGTGCTGAGCGAGTCCGGGCCGCCGAGCCGGGAACAGCTGCTGAACACGAAACCGGACTTCGTGTTCTCCCCGACCATGTACGAGTTCACCGCCGAACGGGGCTTCGCGAGCCTGGAGCAGCTGAAGGAGGCCGGCGTCGCGGCGTACGTCGCCACGGGCGGGTGCGCCGAGCGCCGCATGAAGGGCACGGTCGAGGACGTCTTCACCGATCTGGAGAACCTCGGCCGGATCTTCGCCGTGCCCGACAAGGCCGCGCCGCTGATCGAGAAGGGCAAGGCGGACCTGGCCGCGGTGGACAAAGCCGTCGCGGACCGCGCCAAACCGACCGTCGCCCAGGTGTACCTGGAGGGCACCACCGTGACGGCGATCGGCGCCGGTATCGAGTACGACATCATCCGGCGGGCCGGCGGGGACAACGTGTTCTCGCCGGAGGACCCGCAGTTCGCCAAGTTCTTCGCCGCGCAGATCACCCCGGAGGCGCTCGCCGCGTCGAACCCCGCCGCGATCGTGTTCGCGGTCAACTCACCCGAGCACAAGCAGGCGACCGTCGACTACCTGACCCGCACGTTCCCGGACATGACCGCCGTGCGCGAACAGCGGCTGATCTCGATCGACGCGGCCGACACCTACCCGGGCACCCTCGGCAACGTCTCGGTCGTGCGGGAGATCGCCGAGCGGCTCCACCCGGACGCCTTCACGTCGTGATCCACCGCAGGCTCCTGCAGCTGGCGGGTGTCGTCGCCGGACCGGTCGCGCTCCTGGCGGCGCTGTCGACGCTGGTGTCGGCCTGCCACGTCGCCGGAGCCGTCCTGGCGGCCGCCGTCCTCGCCGACCTCACCGGCGGGGACCGCGCCGCCGTGGCGCCCGTGATCGCGGTGCTGGTCGGTGTCGTCGCGTTGCGTGCGGTCCTGGTGTGGTTCCGGGAGGTCGCCGCCGCCCGGTTCGGCATCGCGATCCGCACCCGGCTGCGCGGCGACCTGCTGCGCCGCATCGCCTCGCTGGGGCCGGCGTGGGCGCAGGGAGAGCGGTCCGGCGCGATCACACACACCGTCGTGGACGGTGTGGAGGCCCTCGACGCCTACTACAGCCGCTACCTGCCACAGCTGCTCGTGACCTGTGTCGTGCCCGCGGCCGTCACCGGATGGCTGTTCACCGTCTCCGTCCCCGCCGCCGCTGTTCTCGCTGCGGCGGTGCTGTGCGCCGTGGTCGTCCCCCGCTTCTGGGACGCCCGCCTGCTCAAGACCGGACGAACCCGTTGGCGCGCCTACGAGAAGCTGGCGGCGGACTACCTCGAAGCCACCCAGACGATCGGTGTCCTGCGCGTGTTCGGCGCGGGCCGACGGACCGGCCAGGCACTCGCCGAACGCGGCGAACACCTGCACCGCTCCACGATGACCCAACTGCGGGTCTCCCTCGTGGAGTCCGCCGTCAGCTCGCTCGCACTGCACCTGGGCACCGCCGCAACCATCGTCGTCGCCTGCGCCGGAGTCCTCGGTGGTTCGGCACCGGCCGGGTCGGTGTTGCTGTTCCTGCTGTGCGCCAGGGAGTGCTTCCGCCCGGTGCTCGACCTGTCCGCCCACTGGCACCTCGGCTACCAGGGACTGGGCGCGGTCGAGGGCATCGACGAGATCCTCACCGCGCGCCCGGCCGTCGGGGACACGGGCACGCGCACCGATCCCGCCCGTCCGGGGGCGGGGCTTCGGCTGCGGCAGGTCGGTTACCGGTACCCGAACGGGGCAGGCGTCGCCGACATCAGCTTCGACTGCGCACCGGGGAGCACCACCGGGATCGTGGGCCCGTCGGGTGCCGGCAAGAGCACGCTCGCCCGGCTCGTCGTCCGGCACGCCGACCCCCAGCACGGGACGATCGAACTCGACGGCACCCCGATCGCCGACTACACCCTCGCTGCCCTGCGCGCGAGCATCGGCGTCGTCGGCCAGCACACCTACCTGTTCCACGGCACCGTGGACGAGAACCTGCGCCTGGCCCGCCCCGACGCCACACCGGAGGAGGTCCGCGCCGCCGCCCACGTCGCGGACGCCCTGGCATTCATCGAGGCGCTCCCCCAGGGCTTCGCCACGGTGCTCACCGAGAACGGCGCCCGGCTGTCCGGCGGGCAGCGACAACGGCTCGCCATCGCCCGGGCCGTGCTCGCCGCGACCCCCGTGCTCCTGCTCGACGAAGCGACCTCCGCCCTGGACGTCGACACCGAGGAACGCGTCCTCACCCGGCTCGCCGAGCACTGCCCGGACACCACCCGGATCGTGATCGCGCACCGTGAAAGCGCCCTGCGCGACGCCGACACGGTCGTCACGATCGGGTCCGGCCGCGTCGCCGGCATCACCTCCCCGGCAGCACGGCGATGAGCGGGCCGCTCCGGCGCCTGCTCCCGGTGGTCGCCGAGCAACGGGCGAACTTCGTCTGGACCATCACGTCCAACGCCGTCGTCCAGCTCGGTGCGCTGAGCATCGCCGTGGTCGGTGCGTGGCTCGCGGGCCGGACGGCCGCGACCGGCACCGCACCACTGGTGGCCGTGGCAGGTGTCCTGTGCGGCCTCGCGGTGCTCACCGCCGCGATGACCTGGCGGGAGTCGTGGGTCTCCCACGACCTGGCCTATCGACTGATCGGCGTTCTGCGCGCCCGCGTGTTCGACCGCCTGCGGGTGAGCCTGCCCGACCGCCGCAAGCCGCGTCGGAGCGGCGATCTCGCCTCCGTCGCCTTCGCCGACGTCGACCGCCTCGAATGGCTCTACGCCCACACCGTGGCCCAGGTGCTCACCTGCGTCGTGCTGGTCGCCGCCACCACGACGCTGTCGCTGTTCGTCACACCGTGGCTGTTGCTGGTGTGGGTGCCGTTCGTGGTCGTGACCGCGGCGCTGCCCTGGCTGTTCGGCCGGGTCAGCGCCCGGCAGGGAGCCCAGCTGACCGAGGCCGCCGCCGCGCTCAACGCCGAACTCGTCGACACCGTCCGCGGACTCGACGAGCTCAGCGCCGCGGGCGCCCTGCACCGCCGCACCGCCGCGCTCGACCGGCACACCAGCGTGCTGACCACGGTGCAGGCACGGATCGGCTCCCGAACGGGCCTGGAACGCGCGGTCACCGACACGGCACTGTCCCTCAGCGCGATCGGCGCCCTCGCGGTCTGCGCGGTGAACCTCGACGCGGTCGGCCGCGCGCTCACGCCGGTCGCCATGGTCCTGGCCACCGCGGCACTCGGTCCCATCGCCCAGATCTCCGACCTGCTGCGCAACCTCGGCACCCTGCGCGCCGCCGGCGCCAGGATCGTCGGCGTCCTCGACCGGGCACCGGCGGTCCGCGAAGCCCACGCGCCCCGGTCCCTGCCACCCCGCGACCGTGCGACCGGGCTCGTGTTCGACCACGTGACGTTCCGCTACGGCGACGAAGGGCCGCCCGCGCTGCGAGAGGTGTCCTTCGCCGTCCGCCCCGGCGAACGAGTCGCGCTCACCGGTCCGTCCGGCGCCGGCAAGACCACCTGCGCGCTGCTCGCCGTCCGGATGTGGGACCCCGACGCCGGCCGGATCACCCTCGACGGCGTCGACCTCGCCGAGTTGGCCGACGACAACCTGCGTGGCGCGATCAGCGCCGTGCCCCAGGACCCCGGCCTGCTAGCCGGGACGATCGCGACCAACATCCGGCTCGGCCGCCCCGACGCCAGTGACCACGATGTCGAGCAGGCGGCACGGCGAGCCGGAATCCTCGACTCCCGGTCCGGTCTACCCGCCGGGATCGACACACCGGTCGGAGAGTCCGGTGCCGGACTGTCCGGCGGTCAACGGGCACGGGTCGCCGTCGCCCGGGCCCTGCTGACCAACCCGCGCATCCTCATCCTGGACGAGGCGACCGCCAACCTGGACCCCGACGCCGACGAGGCCATCACCGCCGCGCTCGGCTCGGCCGACGACAATGTCGGCGTCCTAGTCATCGCCCACCGGCCCGCCACCCTGACCCGTTGCGACCGAACCGTCGCGCTGCGGGAAGGGCAGTGCACCACCTGATCCGGCCGGGCTGTCGATCCCATCTCCGCCACACGGACCTTGACGAATTTATCGGTAATCATAATCATGTTCAGTAGGGTCGTGGACGGATGAGGGCCGTGATGGTGGAGTTACAGGCGTGGGTCCGGACCAGCATCTGAGTAGCAAGACCAACTCCGTGCTCGAAGCCCTCGTCCGGGAGGACAGGTTCATCTCCGCCGGAGAACTCCACCTCGGCATGCGAAGCACGGGCCAGACGATCTCGCTCATCACCGTCCACCGCGCGCTCCACACCCTTCGTCTGATGCGACTGGTCGACACGGTGGTCGACGAGGACGGCAGCCACCGGTACCGCCACTGTTCCCCCACTCCCCCACCAGCACCTCGTCTGCTCGGCGTGCCGGTCGACGGTGGAGATCCCGGCACCGGGGTGGTGAAGGTGACGTACGCATAGCTGCCGGTCGTGGGCGGCACCGCCTGCTCGTGCAGCAGCACGCCTCCCGGTCCCCAGACCCGCGCCGTGACCGGCCCCCGGCCCGGCGCGCGGAGTTCGCCCGCCACCACCTCTGGGTCACCCGCTACGACCCCGCCGAGATGCACGCCGCGGGCGACTACCCCAACCAGCACCCCGGCGACGGACTCGGCGAGTGGGTCAAACAGGAACGCGAACTGGTCAACGAGGACATCGTCGTCTGGCACACCTTCGGCACCTCACACCTGCCCCGCCCCGAGGACTGGCCGATCATGCCCTGCGACTACGTGGGCTTCTCCCTCAAACCCGCGGGCTTCTTCGACCGCAACCCGTCACTGGACGTGCCCCCGCCCAGCGTCCACGGCACAGGTTCCTGCCACATCGACTCCGCCTGAACCCGACCAAGCTCACCCGACTGGGTAGCCGTTCCGTGAGGACCACGGCTACCCGGTCGGAGACCCTTGGCTTGCGCTGTGGGTCAGCCCATGCCCTGGAGGCGCCAGATCTGGTTCCTCTTGTTGTTCAGCGCGCTCGCCGGGTCGCAGGGCCACTGGTGGATCTTCGCGCCGGCCGCGGTGGAGATCTCGCTGACGTCGACGCACTTGCCGCTGTGCACGGCGACCAGCTGGTAGTCCTTGCTGTTGCCCAGCGCGGTGACCGGGTTCAGGGTGAACATCTGGTTCGCGGCGCCGGTGCAGGTGTACTGGATGACGGTGGCACCGTCGGCCGTGGAAGCACCCGAGACGTCCAGGCACTTGCCGCTGTGCTGGTTGACCACGGTGTAGGTGTTCGCCCGTCCGGCGACCGGCTTGAGGTCGAGCATCTGCTGGTAACCGCCTTCGCAGTGGTACTGCTGGTACTGCGTGCCGTTGGCGGTGGAGGGGTTGGTGTCGTCCAGGCACTGGCCGCTGTGCTGGGCCACCGCGACAGTGGAGACGGTGGTGTTCGACGGCGGGAGCAGGGTGACCGTGTAGCCGTCGGCGGCATTCGTCCACGGCACGTTCACCGAGGCCGAGTTGCCGCTCACGGTCAGAGTCTGGTCGGAGACGGTGACCGGGCCGGTCACGGCACCGCCGCCGTTGTTCGGGATGCGCTGGACCATCGCACGGACCCGGCCGTTCTCCACCACGGAGGTGGTGTCGAGACGGTCGAGGTCGACGGTCACGGTTCCGGTGTTGCCGTTGCTCCCGAGCAGGATTTTGGCGTTCCGCGCGGAGTTCGACTGGAGGAAACCGTGGGATTTGAGCGCAAGCCGAAGTTCGTCTCGTTTGACATGAACGGGACGCTGATCCACTTCCACATCAACGAGGTGATCCCTCGGGTCCTGGGTGACCGGCTCCCAGCCGAGATCGCAGGCGACTTCCTGCGGACGGGAACCAATACCGGATCGACGAGTGCATGGGCGAGTGGAAGCCGTTCCACCAGGTCGTCGCCCGCTCGCTGGAACGGACCATGCGCTGGTTCGGCCTGGAGTACCGCCAGGGCGACGGCGAGGCGGTGTACGAGGAGATTCCCACGTGGGGCCCATACCCCGGCGTCAGCGAGGCACTGCGGCGCTTGGCCGAGGAGTACCCGCTGGTGATCGTGACGAACTCCGACGACGTGCACGCGTCGCGCCTCGTGGAGAACCTCCAGGCCCCGTTCGAGGTCGTGATCACCTCCGAGCAGATGGGCATCTACAAGCCACAGCTCTACGCGTTCGAGTACATGCTGGACAAGCTCGGCGTGGCACTCGACGAGATCGTGCACGTCTCGGCGAGCCCGAAGTACGACCTGCGCCCTGCCGCCGACATCGGCATCAAGAACAAGGTGTACATGGACCGCGGCTTCGAGCACGACGAGCACTGGCTCGGCTACAAGCGGATCACCGACATCGCCGACCTTCCCGTCCTCCTCGGCCTGCCGCGCCCTTGACGGGAGTGGTGAGCACCGCATCACCAGCCACCCGTTGGGAGGGCTCACGTTGTCGGGAGCTCAGGGATCACGGCTTGGAGTGACAGCCGGCCCGACCGGACTCCGTGCAGATACGGGTCACGGGAGACTGTTTCTGGATTGCCGAGAGGTAAGCGCTCACGACGTCGCCGAGATCGCGTCGGTCCGCCTACTTGTCGAGCCGTATGCCGCTGAACTCTCCGCCGAAGCGCTGCGCGGTCCTGCGCGGCCGAGGTTGATGCAAACCATCGAAGACCTCCACCTGGCCTTGGAGAAGAACGACATCCCGGCCAGCATCGACGCGCACCTCGGCTTCCACAGACTCTTCTACGACCTCTCGGGGCACGGCGTTCTGCAGAGTCTTTGGAATGGCTGGGAGACCAAGCTGCGGCTCTACCTCAGCCTCGACCATCGCACTTACAGCGACCCGCACGATCTGGCCGTCGAACACGAGAAGTTGGCCGCGGTTGCCCTGGAGGGCGACATCGACGAGTTCCGGCAGGAACTGGCCTGCCATTTCCAATCGGCGCTGCGAGCCCGGACGGAAGACCAGGGGAAACGTAGACCCCGGCGTGCATGAGGTCATGCCGCCTGGGTGAAGTGTCTCTGGCCCGCCTCGGGAACCTCCCGAACTGAGCTTTTCAAATATTGAGCCGAAAGTGATCAAGCAGGCAAGTGATCACTTTCGGCTCAATACTTGTCCGGGCGGCGTTCAGAAGGCGGTGTACCCGCCGTCGACGGGGAGAACCGCTCCAGTGATGTACGACGACTCCGACGACGCGAAGAAGAGGACCGCGTCGGCGATCTCTTCCGGGGTGGCGAGGCGTTGGAGCGGGATCTGGGTCTCGCGCTCGCGGCGGTAGGCCTCGGGGTCGGGGCTGCGCTGGATCGATGCTTCGATGATCGGGGTGGCGGTCAGGCCTGGAGCGACGACGTTGACGCGGATGTTGCGCGGGGCCCATTCGATCGCCGCGCCCTTGGCGAGCATGATGAGGCCGCCCTTGGCAGCGGAGTACAGGACCTCGCCCGCCTTGCCGACCATGCCGAGCCGTGAGCTGACGCAGACGAACGAGCCTCCCGCGGCGGGCATCAGCGGCGCGAAGTGCTTCATCACCAGGAACGCGCTGAGCAGGTTGCTGTCGAGCACGTTCTTCGCGTCGTCGTAGGACATCTCGGTAAGTGGGCCGCCGGCCTGCAGTCCATGGTTGAGGACGACGACGTCGACGGTGCCGAGGGACTCGGCGGCCTGGTGGGCCAGGGCCTCGACGAACGCCTCGTCGTTGAGATCTCCGGGGACGTACAGGTCGTCGGGCCGGGCGGTGTCGAGTCGCTCCCTACGGCCGGTGAGCAGCAGTCGCGCGCCCTCGCGGCGGAAGTGGGAACTCACCGCCTCCCCGATTCCGCTGCCGGCGCCGGTCACCAGTGCCGCGACGTTTTCTAGTCTCATGTCAGGCAACTCCTGTAGGTCGGTCGGGCGCGGGCTCGGGTACGGGGTTTCGCCCCGGGGCCGGTCAGCTGAGAAATCCGCGGGCGTCGACCGGCCACCGCTCCAGCGACGTGCCAGTGCTGTCGGTGACGATCAGCTCCTCGAAGTTGAGGACGACCGGGCAGACGTGGTTCGGCACCACCGGTACCACGGTGCCCACGCTGGGGCGGAAGTCGTCGGCGGGCAGCGCGAGGAATCCGTGGTACTCGTTGAGCTTGGCCAGGACGGCTTTCGTGCCGGCGACGCCACCGTAGCCGCGCTCGACGCTGCCTTCGCGGCTGAGGGCTTTGGTGCCCACGTCGAGGATGACCTGGTCGGGGACCCACTCGCTGACCACCGTGGCAGCGACGAACAGCGCGATCTGGTCGTCCGTGCAGGCGCCGAGCCGGCTGTTGTTCAGGTCGCAGAAGACGTACTCGCCGGGACGGATCTCGGTGATCACGCTGCTGGTGGTGAACTCGACGGTGGGTGTGGAGCCGGCGCTGACCACCTCTGCGGTGACCCCGACGCGGGCGAGGCTGCGTACCGCGGTGACGAGCGCGGCATCCTGGTCCCGCGCGGCGCGCAGGCGGGCGTCCCGACCGGAGCTGCCGTGACCCGGATACGTGAAGACGCCCACCGGCACCAGGCCGCGCTTGCGGGCGGCGAGTGCGAGGTCGCCCGCGATCTCGGGCGGCGCTCCGGATCGGCGGGCACCACAGTCGACCTCGATCACGACCTGCAGCCGGTCCGGTTCGCCTCCCATCGCGTCGGCGATGGCCTCGATCGCCGCGACGTTGTCGACGCCGACCCGCAGCCGGATGGACTCGGCGAGCCTGCGAATCCGCGTCCCCTTCGTTCCCGCGGGCCAGATCGGGTAGGCGAGGAAGATGTCGTCGAAGCCGGCCGCGGCGAAGACCTCGGCCTCACCGACGTTGCCCGCGGTGATGCCGACCGCCCCTGCCTTGAGCTGGCGCCGACCGATTTCCACGCACTTGTGCGTCTTGACGTGAGGCCTGACGTCGAGACCGCGCTGGTCGGCGAAGCTCTGCATGCGGTCGATGTTGCCTTGCATGACGTCGACCAGCACGATCGGCGCGGGGGTGTCAACCCGCTCGACCAGAGCGTCGAGTGCTCGTTGGAGCCGGTTCACGCTGCACTCCTCGTGCTTCTGTCTGGGAATGACCGAGGGGCGCGGATGCCGACTCCCTCGAATGCTGAACGTGCGCGACCCGCCACACCGCCGTTGTGCCCGCCCTACGCCGCGGTGCAGACCATCTGGATCTCGACCGGACTGTTGCGCGGCAGCCCGGCGACACCGATCGCGGTGCGCGCGTGCCGTCCGTTCTCGCCCAACACCTCGACGAGGAGTTCACTGGCCGCGTCGGCGACCCGCGACTGCTCACCCAGTTCCGGTGTACTGGCCACGAAGACCAGCATCTGCACGATCCGGACGCGGTCCAGATCCCCCACCGCCTGCACAGCGGCGGCGAGCGCGTTGAGCGCGGCGTGGCGCGAGCCCCCGTGCCGCCTGCACCTCGACGTCCCGGCCGACGACGCCCTGTCCCAGCAGCACGCCGTCCTGGTACGGCAGTTGGCCCGAGATGTGGGTGCTGGAGCCCACCGCCCGGTGGTTCACGTAGTTCGGGTTGTCAGTGAGGCTCGGAAGGTCCAGACCGAGGGCGTGGAGCCGATCCAGGGCCGAGCCGGTGTCGACGGCCGACGTCCTGGGCCGGCTCACAGCGCCACCGCCGTGGCCGGCGCAGGACGTGAACCGCCCGAGTCTGCCGCGGAATCCCGCTTCGTACGGATCTCGATCATCTGCTCGGTCCTCCTTGGGCAGCAGTGCGGACGAAATGCCGTGTGACCAGCGGATGCGTCCGGCTTGTCGATTGTCGACCATAATGCGCCCGTCGTTCACCGTCAACAGGAACTTGGGCCCCGGGCGCACAGCATCCGCAGCACTGCCCGGCAGCGATCAGCTTCGTGGCCTCGTCCGGCTGCACATGGAGGCAGCGGGGGCGACGTGCGGCTTCATCAGCACTGTGACCTCAGCCGCGGCATCGACGATGTCGCGGGCGAGGTCGCCTTCCCGAGGCGCGTACACGACTCGGCCAGAGCACGATCGAGGTTCACAGCACCCGTTCCAGGAACTCCTGGGTTCGTCGTTCGCGCGGGTTGGCGAGCACCTCGCGGGCGTCGCCGCGTTCTACCGCGACTCCGCCGTCCATGAACAGCACCTCGTCGGCGACGTCGCGGGCGAATCCCATCTCGTGGGTGACGACGAGCATGGTCATGCCGTTGTGGGCGAGGTCGCGCATGACCGCGAGGACTTCACCCACCAGCTCCGGGTCCAGTGCGCTGGTGGGTTCGTCGAACAGCATGATGCTGGGCTCCATCGCGAGTGCGCGGGCGATGGCGACGCGCTGCTGCTGGCCGCCGGAGAGCTGGGCGGGGTATTTGTGGCCGCACCCGTCGAGCCCGACCTGGGCCAGCAGTTCCCGCGCCCGTGAACGGGCGACCTTGCGGTCGATCTTCTTGACCAGCACCGGCCCCGACATGACGTTGCCCTCCGCAGTCATGTTGGGGAACAGGTTGAACTGCTGGAACACCATGCCGATGCGGGCGCGCTGCTCGGCCAGCCGTTGCGGGCGCACCGCGTGGTAGGCGCGTTCGGACTCGACGTAGCCGAAGTCCTCGCCGTTGACCCGCAGCACGCCGCGGTCGACGGTCTCCAGCCCGTTGACACAGCGCAGCAGTGTCGACTTCCCGGATCCGCTCGGCCCGATGATGCACGAGATCTCCCCTGCCGAGACCGACAGGTCGATCCCGCGCAGGACCTCGTGGTGGCCGAAGCTCTTGTACAGCTGGCGTGCGACGATCGTTCCGTCGGCCTTCACAGCAACGACTCCCTCGTGGTGCTGACGGGTTGGCCGGCCGCGGGCTCGACCGCGGCGGCAGCGGCCGTCCTCCTGGTCGAGCGGGAGAACCGGCGCTCGATCATGGACTGCGGCACGCTGAGCAGCATCGTCATGATCAGGTACCAGAGGCTGGCCACGATCAGCAGCGGAATGGTCTGGTACGTGCGGGCGTAGAT
>NZ_MTQP01000002.1 GCF_001984175.1 Saccharothrix sp. ALI-22-I | reverse complement strand
CGTCGGTCTCCCACTTGGCGTAGTAGTCGTAGACGGTCTTGTACGGCGGGAAGTCGTGCGGCAGGTACTCCCACGCGATCCCGGTCCGGCACACGTACAGGATCGCGTTGACGATCTCCCGTAAGTCGTGCACCCGTGCCGCGGTTCCGGGTCCACGCCGGGCGGCACGCCACGCGGTCAACGTCGGCTCGATCAACGCCCACCGGGCATCGGACAGGTCACTGCGATACGCACGCCGAGAACTCACAGTTGATCAACGCTCCAGGTGGCCACCACGATACGGACAGATCACCACAAACCAAGATCAGATGCCCTCATAGCGTGCACTACCACTTCTCGGCCTTGCCGGTGGCGTGGGTGTACCAGCTCCCGGAGCTGTTCTGGTGGTATTCGGCCCAATACGATCTACGGTGGACACAGTCGACGCGCTGGAGTTGTCTTTACGCTGGAGTCGGGTAGGCCTTCATCAGCGTGGCGAGGTACTCCTGGGCGGTGTACGGCCGCGACAGCGGTGCTGCCTGGCCGGCCCAGAGGTTGACGTATTGCGAGTCGCCGCGCGCGGCGGCGGCTCGGCGCAGGGGTTGCATGAGTGCGTTCTGGACCGGGTACGCGGGCACGTTCCCCTCTTCGGCCGCGAGTTCCCGGATCAGCGGGTTGATGATGGCCCGCGCGGGCCGGCCGGAAAAGAGCCGGGTGAGCACGGTGACCCGGGCGTCGGGGCCGGTGAGCGCCGCTTTGTGGACCTGGCTCGCCCCGGACTGCACGGTCGCCAGAAATCCGGTGCCGATCTGCACGCCCTCGGCGCCGAGGGCAAATGCCGCGGTGACGCCGCGATGGTCGGCGATCCCGCCGGCCGCGACGACCGGGATGTCGACGGCGTCGACGACCTGCGGAACGAGCGAGAACGTGCCGACCAGCGACTCGGCGACCGGCCGCAGGAACGCGCCCCGATGCCCTCCGGCGTCGCTGCCGGAGGCCACCACGACGTCGAAGCCGGCTGCCTGCACGGCCACCGCCTCGTCGACCGTGGTGGCGGTGCCGATCGTCACGATGCCGCGGCGACGCGCCTCGGTCACCACCCGGGCCGGCGGCGTGCCCATGACGAAACTGATCACCGGTGGCTGCGCCGCCAGCAGCGCGTCCACCTGATCGTCGAAGGCGGGCGGCGGCGCGTACGAGGTCGGCGCCGGTATGCCGAGGCGGTCGTAGAGCGGCCGGAGCCGTTCGAAGTCGGCCGGTGCCGGGCGCAGGACTTCCTCCCCTGGGTGCGGCACCCACAGGTTCACGTTGAACGGCCGGTTCCCGGGGATCGCCGCCTTCAGCTCGGCGACGAGGGCCGTGATGGCGCCGGGGTCCAGGTGGTGCGCCCCGAACGAACCGAGGCCGCCGGCGCCGCTCACCGCGGCGGCGAGGGCGACGCTCGACAGCCCGCCGCCGAACGGACCTTGGATGATCGGGAGGTCGGTGCCGAGCAGGCGGATGAGTCGGGTGCTCATGCCGCACCGACCAGTCGTCCCTGGCGCATCTGGACGGCGACCTGGGCGACCCGGCGACCGAGGTGCTCGGCGGTGCGCAGGTCGGCCGTGGGCGGCGCGTCGTCCGGGCCGGCGTCGGAGGGCGCCTGCGCCATCGCGCCGAGGAAGCCGCCCAGCCGGTTGAGGTCATCCACCTCGCCGGTGGTGCTGTAGAGCCAGCCGGGAGGCAGGCCCAGCGAGACCCAGTGCATGCCGTGCTGAGCGGAGAACACGGTCAGCGACGACAGGGTGTTCAGCTTGTCGCCGTTGACACCGGCGGACGTGGTGAACCCGGCGGCGAGCTTGTCGCGCCAGCCCTGCCGCGCCCAGACCTGGCCGCTGGCCTCAGCGAAGGCCTGGAAGACAGCGGACTGGCTACCCATGTAGGTGGGGGTGCCGAAGATGATGGCCGCGGCGTCGGCGAGCGCCTGCCACAGCGGTTCGTCGAGCACGGCAACGTTGCGCAGGTCGGCGTGGACACCGGGAACGGACTCCGCACCCGACGCGACGGCCTGTGCCTGGCGGGCCGTGTGGCCGTAGCCGCTGTGGTACGCGATGACGACACTGATCGACATGTGCCCTCCTTCCAAGAGGTGATGCGCCGACCATAGACGACCGGTCAACTAAAAGATAGTTGACCGCCCGTATACTCGTCGTCATGGGTCGCACCAGTACCGCTCGTGACCGGCTGCTCGACAGCGCCTGTGAACTCATGAACATCCGTGGCTATGCGGCCATCGGCGTGGCCGAGATCTGTGCCCGGGCCGATGTCCGCAAGGGCAGCTTCTACCACTTCTTCGAGTCCAAGCAGGCGCTCACCGTCGAGGTGGTCGACACCCACTGGCAGGCACAACGGGTTGCCTGGCACGAGCGCCTCACCGGACCGGAACCAGCTCTGGAACGCCTCCAGCGACTCATCGCCTGGCTCGTCGAGACACAACGGGAAGGGTGGCAAGTCTCCGGCAGGGTCGACGGGTGCCTGCTGGGCAACCTCGCGGCAGAACTCAGCGATCAGGAAGCCGTCGTCCAGCAACGACTCACCACCGCCTTCGACGAACAGACCGAGCTCGTCCACACCGCACTCACCGACGGCGCCCAGGACGGCAGCGTCGCACCCGCCTACGCGGACTGGGCCACCGCACGGGCCGTGGTCGCGCACGTCGAAGGCGCCGTACTCCTGGCCAAACTCGCCGGCGACCTGAGATCGCTCGACGATCTGTGGCCGCACGTACGACGCCTCGTCAGGCTTGACTCACCGCCCGACGAGGCGAGCCGGCAGCGCGAGGGCGTCAGCTAACCACGGGAGATCGTCAACGCGATCCTGTACGTGTGCCGGACCGGGATCGCGTGGGAGTACCTGCCGCACGACTTCCCGCCGTACAAGACCGTCTACGACTACTACGCCAAGTGGGAGACCGACG
>NZ_MTQP01000045.1 GCF_001984175.1 Saccharothrix sp. ALI-22-I | reverse complement strand
CCTCGGCGATCTCCGGGGTGTCCGGCGCGCCCGCGCACAGCACGATCTGCGCGTCCGGCGAGATCCGGTGCGCGGCGGCGACCAGGTGGCCGACACCCTTCTGCCGGGTGATCCGCCCCACGTGGCCACCGTTGCACGGGGTATCGAACGGACGCGGGTTTCCAGGAGTGTGTACACGGTTACGTCCGGCGAATCGGCGTCCGGCGGCGGACGGCAGCCCTCCGCACAGCCGTGATCCAGGGTCGTGGGACCGATCGGGCACACGACACCGACGACGGCGCCCGAGGTTTCCGTGTCGCCGGCCCGGCGACACCGAGGGTCACCGGGTGGAAGACCGACACGGGCATGCCGCACTGATCGTTCGCCGAGTCCATAGCTGCCAACGGCATGCCCACACGTCCGGTCGATACCGGCGGCCGACGGAACGCACCACAGAACAGGGACATCAGGACACGATGCGTCGATCACTGATCGCAGCCACGACGTTGACCGCGCTGTTGACCGCGTGCGCTCAACAAGGAGGAACCACGAACGAGACCGTTTCCGCGACCGTGGTGAGCACGACCTCGACAGCGATCAAGCCCAGTTCGGGGCGGCCACGTGACGTCGAACTCGACGACAGGCTGGCGTGTGAACTGCTGTCGGCCGACCAGTTCCCCATGCTCGAGATCGACAGTGAAGGCCATACGACGGAAATCGAGGCCCTCAAGGCCACCGGTTGCACGTGGACGGTGACCGGCGCGTCCAACATCCTGGCTCCGGTGCTGCACGAGGACATCGGGGCGTGGATGGACGGCAAACGGATCGGGAAGGGCGAGTGGGTCGCCCCGGTGGCGGGGTTCCCCACCATCACCGTCGCCATTCCCGGCAGTCCGGACCGTTGCGACCTGATGGTCGGCACCACGGATAACCAGTACCTCGCGGTGGCGTTCTCGGTGAGCCCGGGTTTCCTGGACCGGTTCCCCACACCGTGCGACGGGGCACGGCAACTGGCAGAAGCGGCCATGCAGAACCTGATCGGATGACCGATCGCCGATGAGGATCGGCGACCAGCACGTCTGCCCGGTCACGACCCGCAGCTCGACGACCGGGCTCACTGCGGCCGGTCCCCGGTCGGAGCCGGCGGTGCCGGTGCCCGGCAGAGACAAACGGCGGAATACGAATGCGACAGCGGAACAACGTGAACACCACGCGACGAATCCTGCTCGGAACAGCGACCACACTCGTCGTGGTCGCGGCATGCGGCTCCGGTACCGACACGCCGGGGCACGACATGCCCGATCGCGGCGACACCGGTACCCGGACCACCGCACCGTCCCTGTCGGAGTCGACTTCCACACGTCCGCGTGCGGTCGATCTGGACGGCACGGCCCCCTGCGGCCTGCTCACCGATGGGCAGCTGCCCACGTTGAAGATCGACACGGCGGGACGGCCCGTGGACAGCGACTTCTACAAGACCACGGGCTGCTCGTGGACGGTCATCGGAGCCGGCAGCCATCTCGTTCCCGTGACCGTCGAGGGCATCTCCGCGTGGACGGACGGCAAGCGGGCCGGCCAGGCGGAGACGATCGATCCGGTGCTGGACTTCCCGGCCATCACGGTGACCCTGCCCAGCGACGAGGGCCGCTGCGACGTGATGGTCGACACCTCCGAGGGGCAATACCTGGTGGCGGCCTTTTCGGTGCTGCCGACGTACGAGGACCGGTTCCCCGCACCCTGCGACGGGGCCCGGAAGTTGGCGGAGGCGGCGATGGAGAACCTGCTGAAGTGACGGAACGACAACAACACCGATGCGCCGCCGTACCGACATAGCCGACTGCCGCCCACACCACACCGGAGGGCAGAGGTGCCCCATGCCGGCGAACCGATCCGGCCACCGCCATTGCGGCGGCCACGCGAGGAACACAACACCATGACCCCCCCGGACAGTCACCTACCTACGACGGCACCCTGGACGCCCATGGCGGGCTACCCGTCCCCGGCTACCGCAGCGCTCGGGGCGGCCCCCACCCGGAGTGCTCCGGGCGGACACCCGCTTTCTCCATCGCGGTCCTGGGCGGTCGTCGTCGTGGTGACCGCGGCGACGGTGGCGGGATGCGCGGTGTCGACGGACGCGGAGCGCGGTCGGCAGGAGCGGGTGACGGTCACCGAAGCGACGAAGAACGGGACGGCCGAACTGGGCACCGACCCCGGCCCGCTCCGCGCCAGGTTTCCTGTCCTCGACGGTCCCACCACGGCACGGTGGATGTCAGGCACCCGCGGAGACCTCGACATCCCGGGACCGTCCACGTACTGGATCGACGCCGTGATAACGCTTCCCCAGCAGGAAGTCGACGAGTTGATGTCGGCCTACTCGCCGGCCGTGGCAGGGGAGACCCCAGACCGTTGTCGACGGCATGCGTGCACACCTGCCGGCCGGTCCGTTCCTGCCCAGCGAGGCCTTCGACGCCGCATTCCGACACGACCGTCGGTATGCGGCGGCCTACCCAGCCCCACAGACCAACGACCTCGTGCTCGTCGCGACGGGAACCGGACCGGAACAACCCGTCGTGCGCCCCACGTTCCATCTCCCCCACAGCTGGCGACCCCAGTATCCCGCAGAGGTGTTGCACCTTGACCACCCCCGTGTCCGGCACCGTATCCGTCGCAGCACTACCTACAACGGACTGTGCACTGCCGCAGGCGACCGAAGTTCACCAATCGGCCACTCTTCCGGAGCCGGCCCAGCTCCACGCCTCCGTCCGCCCGCCTCTGCTGCCCCGCGAACCCAGCGACGGTGGGCCGGTCACCAGGAGCGTGGCGTGGTTTCGCCCATCGCGGCCCTGTGTCGTGGTGCACCTCGCGTACCGCTTCCTGGAGGTGGTCTGACGATGCTCGCGTCCCCCGGCGACGTGCCTCTCCGCGACCTCGAACGCGACCGCCGCACCGTCTACGGCTATCTGTGTGCCGAAGCGCCCGACGAGCTTGAGCTCGCCGTGTGGCGCAAGGAGATCGCGCAGTTCTGCCGCGGACGTGGCCTCCACCTGGTGACCGTCTTCATCGACCGGCGGGAGCCGCCGGACCGCGTGAAGCGGCCGGGGTTGGCCGGGCTGCTCGACGCGTTGAGCCTGCCCGACAGCTATGCCGTGGTCACGCCGACCGTCGCGCACCTGTCGACCGACCACGCCGCGCTGGATGTGCTGCATCGAAGCATCAGCCATACCGGCTCGCGGCTCTTCGTCATCCACGACACGAGCCGCGACCCGAAAGGCGGGCGCTCGTGACACACGACGAACCCGACAGAGTTCGTGCCGGCCGGGCTGCGCCGGTCGCCACGCAGAACGAACCGAGCACGGCTGCGGCCGGCGGGCTCGTCTACGGGTACCTGTGCGCCGGTGACGGCCCGATCGACGAGTTGCCCGTACTGCGCGAAGCGATCATCACTACGGCGGAGCGGCTCGGCTTCCTGCTCGCCCGCACATACACCGACTACAGCTCTGCCCCCTCGTCGACGCGTCCGGCTCTGCGGCAGCTGATGAACGCTGCCCGAGCACTGCGCCCGCGCGCGGTGCTCGTCCCTGGCGCCTGGCACCTGTCGCAGTCGCCTACCGAGCGAACTGCGGTGCTTGACCAGTTCCGGCAGCGCGGCTGTCAGGTGATCGCGGTCGAGGACGGTACGGCCTCGGTCCTCAACGCTGGTGACGTCTGACGGCGATCAACGCGCAATCCATAACCATCCTTTTCAGACGAACGTGTAGTGCCGCGTCGGCGGCGGCATGAGCAAAGGGGAAACGTGCGAGTCGAAGCGAATCCGGAGCGGACCCTGCTCCTCGGCGCCTGCGGGGTGCTGGTCGGTGAACCGATGGGGCCGTTGTTCGCAGCCATCGGACAGGCGGCAGGCATGGAGGCCGAGGCCGTCGAAGCCGTCTTCCGCGAACGCTTCCGTGACGACCTGTGGAGCGGCCGGCTGGACGAGGCCGTCTTCTGGAAGCAGCTCGCAGCAGACTGCGACATCACTGCCGACCCCTTGGCGTGGCGCGAGGTCCTCATCGGCGCCATGGTGTCACTTCCGGCGGTGCAACACGTGGAGGCGTGGGGGAGCGAGGCTCGCCTGGTGTTGGTGTCGAACCACCGCGGCGAGTGGCTGATGCCGATCCTGGACCGCCGCGGACTCACCCCGCACTTCGACCGCCTCTACATCTCCAGCAAGACCGGCCTGGTGAAGCCGGACCCGAAGGTCTTCCACACCGCGCTGGAATCCAGCGCACCGCAGTCGGCCTTGTACATCGATGCCGACGAGGTCAACCTTCGGGTGGCCGCCACGCTCGGCATCACCACCGCACTGGCGGAACCGGACGGTATGTGGATGCACGAGGTCGAGGAGTGGTTGTGGTGAACGACGTCCGGCCACTGTTCGATCCGGGCTTCACCGAGAGGCTGCCCCAGATCACGGCCGCGCTGGCCCCGGCGGTCTCCGACCTCCCGCCAGGTGGACGGCACTGGGTGTTCTACGGCAGCCGGCCGCTCGGCCTCGCCCGGCAGGGCAGCGACCTGAACGCTCTCCTGCTCCTGGACGACTTCCGGGGCGCACCGCACCGCCGCGACGGCCGGTGGGCCACGGTACCGGTGACGATCCACGTGCTGTCCCGGGACCAGTTCACCGCCGATGGTCACGAACGTCGGTACGGCGGTTACTTCGCACTCAAACTCCTCGCCCCGTTCATGAGCAGCCGCGCCTCCGACGATGAGCTGCTCAGCCGCACCACGGCCGGCTTCCTCGGTCCGTTCGCCGAGGCGGTCGCCGACCGGTGGTACCGGCCCGCCTGGTCCGCCGACCAACTGCTGGCCCACGCCTACCTGGCTTTCCTCGACCTCCACCCGGACGCAACCTCCTACCTGGCGCGGCTACGGCGTCACGCCGACCTGTTCGGACGGGCCTGGCGGCACCAGCGCGAGGTCTATGTCGCGGCGCTCGGAGCGGCGGGCATGGTCGCACCGCACGGCGGGAATCGCTGGCACTACACCGACCAGGCAGCGCTGGACGACGCCCCCCGTGAACACGCCCGTGCCACCGCCCGTTTCTGGGCGGCGGGCACCACTTGCCACGACTTCCCCGACGAGTACTTCACCAAGTCCGATGTCTACGCGTCCCGAGCCGAGCAGACCGCGACCCGACAGGCGCTGCTGGACATGGTGACCGGCGAGGGGCGCGTGGTCGAACCAGTGGCCGGGCACCGCGCCTGACCACATGACCGCACGGTGGCTCGCCGACGCCCGCGCAGTCGGACGTCCTGCATGGACTTCGTATTCGCGATTCGCCCTTGGGGCGCACCGCGGCCACAGCGCTCCGGCCGGCCCTGACGGCCGGGGACCGGCCATGGGACAGCGCCGGAACACCCGAGCCGCCAACGGCGGCTATCCCAGGCACACAACAGCGGCAACCGATCGCCTTCACGGGGACCTGATGAGCAGACTCGATCTCTTCCTGAAGAACTATGAGCGTGGCAGTAGGAAGCCGGACGGCTCCTACGACCTGGAGTCGCTCGGACGTGCCGTCGCACTGGCAACACCGCACCTCGTGGTGCTCAACGAAGCCGCCGACTACGCCTTCCGCGGTGGCCGAATGCTCTACCGGGCCGCGAGCACCGTGACGCGCCACACCGGGAAGGTGTTCGTACCGCTGCCGGGTCGGACCGACCGCGGCGACTGTCCACTGGCGATCTTCTACCGGCCCGAGCACATGGCATGGACCCTCCAGCGGGCGTTCAGCACGGCCGTGACCAAGGGCGTCGACGGCCTCGCGAGGGCCTGATCGACGACTGGATTCTCCTCAACGAGCGCGCCGCACCACGTCGGCGACCAACAACCACCACCGGGATTCAACCAATGACAACGACAGTGAACCGTCGAGCACGTATCACGAAATCCGCCGTGGCGGCGGCAGTCATGCTCAGCACCACCGCAGGCTGCACAGTGGCACAGGAACACGCCACGACCACGGCCCCAGCCACCACTATCGCGACACACACCACGGACCGGCTACCCACCACGCGCCCCCGGGAGATCAGGCTCGACGGTCTGGACCCGTGCGATCTCCTGACCAAGCGCCAGCGATCCGATCTCGACATCTACGAATCAGGGGAGCCGGCGACCGTGGAAACCCTGGGCGACGCCCCTGGGTGCGACTGGATCCTGACCGGCGAGTCCTCTCGCCTGGTGGCGGTCACGACCGAGGGAATCGAGGCGCGGATCGGTCAGGGCAACCCGGTGACGCCGGTCAACGGATTCCCCACCATCATGGTCATCCCCGAAAGCCCGGACTCCTGCGACCTCCTGATCAGCATTGCGGACGGCCAATATCTCGCCGCCACGTTCACGGCCGCGTCTTCGTGGATCTCGCCGTCACCGTGCGACGGCGCACGCCGGCTCGCCGAGGCGGCGATGCACACCCTCGGCGCCACGTCGGCGACCACCGGCAGCACGCCGACCTCGCTGGAGGACACGGAGCCGTGCGGCCTGCTGACCGAGCAGGACCTCGACATGCTCGGCAAGCTCGGCGGCCCGCCTCTCCGCAGAGACCTCGGCACCGCCCGCAGCTGTAACTACAACATCGACAACCACCCGCTGGATATCGACCTCCGCACCAACGTCGGCCTTGCGGGGGTGAACACCGCCGGCCCGGTGACGGACTACACCGTGGGTGGACATCAGGCGAAGGTATGGATTTCCTCCGGCGGCAGCTGCTTCGTCGTCCTGGGGGTGAGCCCGTCATCCCGGGTCGACATCACGTACATCACGATCAGTACCGGCGAGGACCCGTGCGCGCTGGCGCGGCGAGTCGCCGAACTGGTGGAGCCCAGACTGCCGTGACCGTCCGGGGAGGGACTACATCGGCTTGCGTGGGCCGAAGCGACGGGCAGGCACGCGCCCCCGCCCCGGACGCGACCACCGCAACGGCACGGTCGCGCACACGAAGCCGACCCCGTCCGCCCGCAACACGGAGCACACGGTCACGCGGAGCGCCACCCGCCGCGCGCCGGCGCGGCCCGCACGCGCCCCCTGCAGTACCCGTGGATGGAACCGGCGCACATCCCGCTCGGCATGGCCACTGCGAAGGAGCCAACGCGATGACGGACGCGACCAAGGGCGTGACGCCGGTGAACGTGGTCGTCTTCGGTTTCCAGTACGGAATCCCCCTCGGGGCCACTGTCATGAGAGACGTCCGCGAGTTGCGCAACCCCTACACCGACGAGCCGGCCCGAAGCAGTTCAACGGCCTGGACTCCAGGATCCCAGCAGTGGGTCATGGCCCAGGACGGCGCCGCGGAAATCCTCGACGACCTGACCAGGATCGCGGTCCACGCAGCCCACGGACACTGGCACCGCAGGCAAAGGACAGCGTTGGTGGCAATCGGCTGCACCGGAGGCAAGCACCTCAGTGGCACGGTGGTCGAACTCCCGACACACCGGCTGCGAAACGACTACCGGATGGCCGCCGAGGTCGCACACCTGCACCTGAACACGAAAGCCCCGGACACCAACGCGCACGTGCTCCACAACCTCACCATCGCCGTGCAAACCCTCGTTGACCGGGCAACGGTCCGGACCTGTGCAGGCCTGCGACCGTCGCCACCCGTCATCCCGGCAAACCAACCGCATACGAGGAGAACCGTGACCACCACAACGCCAGGCAGTGCCCGATTCCTGTTCTGGAACCTGTACACCTCGGGCAAAGAACGGCTCGACGGCGACGACAGGCGCTGGCGGCAGCAGATGACGGTCCTCCAGGAAAATCCGGCTACCGTGATCGGTCTCACCGAGTGCTGGCGCTGGGACGCCGACGACCACCAGCTGTTCCGCGAGGCCCAGGACACCCTCGACATGCGCGGTGAGCTGTACCTCAGCAAAACCGGCTGTCACCAGGCGATCCTGTGGCACCCCGACGTCGAGGTGGTCGACACACGAGCACAGCCCCACGAGCTGGCCGAATGGCACGGCTACGCCACCGCGTTGCTGCGACTCCCCGACTGGTCCACCGCAGTGCGGGTGGTGGTCACCCACCTGTTCCCCTTCGGCGTCCTCAAGAAGTACACCGAGGCAGACCTGCTGCGCCCACTCGCCGACCCCCGTACCGGCGTGCCCACGGTGATGATGATGGACGGCAACACCGTTCCCCCGGGCGACGACGAACCGGACTGGTCCGTGCTGCCGGACCACCAATGGGCCAACCACATGCTGCCCGGCGAGCACACCGCCGACCGGACCCCGCTGCAGACACTGACCACCTCACCGACGGGCACCGTGCTGCTGGTCGACGTCGGCGCACACCAGGGCAACCGCGACGCCACCGCGGGCTACTACGACCCCGACGACCCCGAGCGTCGCATCGACCTGGCCTACGTCACCCCACCCCTGGCCGACCGTCTGCACTCCTACACCGTGATCCGCGACCACCGCTTCCTCCCGCAACGGAACGAGTCGGGAACCGTTACCAGACCCGGCGCCTCCGACCACGCCGCACTCGCGTTCCAGGTACGAAACCACTGACCGGAAGCAGGAAGACCGCGCATCAGGTGTCGAAGAAGAAACGGTGGCGACAGCGAAGCTGTCGCGAACAGACTTTCGCAGATTGCGCGACCGCGACTCCATGTAAACCAATTGCGTGCCAGTATACACTAAAGTTCCTCATCAGACAGCGTCCGGCGAATTTCCGTACGCTCGCGTGGAACGGCGGTCATCGTGCTCGACCGGCTTCAGCCGGTTACCGTCAAGCCAGGCCCGGACTGGTGGGGGCAATGCCTTGCGCAGGCATCGAGCTACGCGCCTTGCAGTTCGTGGGCATGTCGCCGCCGCGTCGAGATGCGCTGGCCGCGTCTCGGCGTCGGGCGCCTCCGACTTGACCGCCTCCACTGTGCTGTGGCCGAACCTCGAGTGTCCTCCGTCGTGATCACCATGTCCTCGCCGCGCCACGTGCGACAGGTCATCGAAGCTGTTCGAGCACCGTTGGCGGCGGCATCAGTTCACGAACTGGCCTCGGCGTGGATGAACGCACTGCACCGCCCCGCATCACCCGAAGAAACCGGCTGGTCAGCGTCGATAGGCTCTTATTGAGCTATCTGTCCAGCCCCAGGAGGACCTTCGTGATTGACATCGCGCTGCTTCGGAACGATCCGGACGTCGTCCGGCGCTCGGTGTCCTCTCGCGGCTCCGACGTCGACGTGGACAAGTTGATCGAGGTCGATGCTGAGCTGCGGCAGAAGACCGTCCAGGCCGAACAGCTCCGGTCGAAGCAGAAGACCCAGCCCAGGGGCGGCCAGGTCGACATCGAGGCAGCGAAGGCGCTCAAGGAGTAGTTGAGGCAGCTCACCGAGGACGTTCGGCTCCTCCAAGAGACGCGCGATGACATGTGGGCGCGGCTGCCGAACGTGCTCGCCGAGGACACCCCGCCCGGTAGTGACGACGAAGGCAATGTCGAGCTTCGCCGAGTCGGCAATCCAGTGGAGCCCGACGAAGCCCGCGCCCATGAGACCGTGGCGAACCGCCTCGGGGGGATCTTCGACTTGGCTCGCGGCGGCGCGGTCGCGGGCTCCGGCTTCTACTACTGGCAGGGCGCAGGCGCGCGCCTGGCGTGGGCGGTGTTCTCCTACACCCAAGACCTCCTGGTCCAGCGTGGATTCACCCCGATGCTCACGCCGCTGATGGCGCGTGATCACGTCTTCTACGGCACGGGCTACCTGCCGTTCTTCGCGGACCAGACCTACAAGATCGAGGGCACCGACCTCTCACTGATCGGCACCTCCGAGCAGACCCTGATCGGCTACTACGGCGACACCATCATCGACGCGGACGACCTGCCGATCCTGGCCACGGCGTTCTCGCCCTGCTTCCGGACCGAAGCCAGTGCGGCCGGTCGTACCAACCGGGGTGGCTACCGGGTGCACCAGTTCCACAAGGTCGAGCAGATCGTCATCTGCGCCCCGGAGGACTCCGAGCACTGGCTGAACGAGTGCCAGCGCAACGCCGAGGATCTACTGAGCAGCCTGGAACTCCCGTTCCGTACGGTGCGCGTGGGCGTCGGCGACCTGGGCGCTCCGGCGTTCAAGAAGTACGACACGGAAACGTGGTTCCCGTCGTTCGGGGCCTACCACGAGACGCACTCCAACAGCAACCTCACCGACTTCCAGTCCCGGCGATTCAAGATCCGGTTCCGCCGCGACGGGAAGTCGGTGTTCCCGCACACGATCTCCGCGACCGGAATCACCGACCGCGCCGTGCTCGCCATCCTGGAGAACAACGTGCAGCCGGACGGGTCGGTCGTCGTGCCCGAGGTCCTCCGCAAGTACCTCGGCGGCATGGAGCGGATCGAGGTGCCGACCAAATCATGAGCAGACCGGTCCTCGGCGTCAACGTCGGTACGCATGACGCAGCAGCCGCAGTTGTCGCCGAGGGCCGCGTGTTGGCCGCGGGCGAGGAGAAGCGGTTCAGCCGCGCTAAGCACACCAAGGCGTTCTCCGAAGGCGCGATTCGCTACTGCCCCGATGAGGCGGGTCTCGAACCTCGGGATGTCGACCGGGTGGCGCTGTTCGTTGACCCGCGCTGGCGCCTGCTGTTGCCGCTGACCAATCTCTACCACGGCTTCCCCGCGTCGCTCGGGTCGCTCATCTCCGACCTCCGGAAGTTCCGCTACCGAAACGCCGCGCCCACTGGCGTTCATTCGGGATGGCGGTCATCGGATCAGCAGCCATGGCCGTCGAGCTTCTGGGCAAACTCGCGCTTGGCATCCGGCGAAGCCCACGCGCTCGGTCGCGGCACGGCGTAATGAGCCGGGCTGCGGGCTTCCCGACGTGATCATCTACTTGGATTGGTCGATCCAGGTCGAGGCTGTGATATCTGTGTTAGTTCGCCAACCTGGCTAGAACGGTCCGACGCCTTCCTCGGAGGAACAAGGAAGGCGTCGGACGGTAGGTGATCAACTTGCCGGTGTCTGCGATTCGCCCGTCACAGCCAGCACGGCTTGCAGCGCGGCGTCTACCGAAACCTGCTGCTGATTCTGGGTTGCCATGCCTCGCACCACGACGGTGCCCGAGTTCCACTCGTCCGGTCCGATGATGACGACAGCTCGTGCCCCGGCACGATTGGCCCGAGCTAGCTCCTTACCGAGCTTGCGAAGCTCGAGAGGTGTACTTGTGCGTAGACCACCAGCACGGAGTTGCCGTGCCACCTGACGAGCCGGTTCCACGAGTGTTTCGTCGATCGGGATGACGACGACATCGACCTCGCTTCGTGGCTCGGGGAGCAGGTCGTGGGTGCCGAGGAAGTCGTGGAGCGTGACATCGCCCATCCCGAAGCCGATGCCGGGAATTTGCTGGGCGGTGAACAGGCTGGCCAGGTTGGTGTAGCGGCCTCCGCCGAACAGCGATCGGTTGTTCGCTGGGTTGGTGTCGAACACCTCGAAGACAGTCGAGGTGTAGTACTCGAACGCTCGAACGATCAGTGGGTCGAAGGTGATCAGGTCTCCGGCGCTGCTCTTGAGCACCTTCATCAAGTGGGAGCGGTCGCGAGCATCCTGAGAGATGTCGTCCAGAACCGCTGGGCCACTGGTCAGCGCTTCGGCCAACCGGTCGAACTGCTTGTCGCTGACGCCGTGCTCGGCTGCCTGACTTGCCAGCGTCTCGCGTGGGTACTTTTCCCACCGGTCGACTACGGACGACACGTCGCGGAGCTTCTCGACAGGAATCTCGACGATATCCGTGAGGATGCTTTCCAGCAGGACCCGGTCGTTGGCTCGCAGCTTCCACATGTCCCTGCCGGCGCCAAGCGTCGCCATCATGTCGTGGATCAGCTCGAAGATTTCGATCTCGCAGCTGGCGCTGTCCGAGCCGAAGATATCGACGTTGATCTGCCAGTGCTCGCGCACCCGACCCCGTTGGGGGCGCTCGTAGCGGTGGCAGTTGACGTTGGTGTACCAGCGCACCGGGAACTGGAGCTGGCCTGCGTTGCCGGCGATCATCCGGGCGACAGAAGGCGTCATTTCCGGACGCAGCGCCAAGCGTCGGCCGCCGCGGTCCGTCAGAGTGTAGAGCTGCTGATCGGCGATCTCGCGCCCGGACTTGGCCTCGTAGATCTCCGCCGACTCGAGGATGGGACCGTCGTAGCGGAGAAAACCGTAGCGCTCGATGACCTCGTAGAGCCGATGGAATACCTGCGTGCGAATCGACATCTCGGGGGGCAGGAAGTCCCTGGTTCCCCGGTACGGTGCAGTAGGCAGGTATTCGGGCACGATGCTGGCTTCCTTCATGTCATAGGTCGTGGTCACGCGGGCGGTGACCGTCGTCGCCCAGGGTATCGGACACGAGGTTCAAGATCGCGTCGACTCTCCGGTCGACGTCGTCCCACTCCAGCCGGTGTACGGGCACTCCGAGCGCGACGTAGATCCGGTTCAGTTCGGTCACCAGGCGCTGACAGAACCGGGTTTCCACCCGATCGAGTGTCGCCACGCCTTGCGGCGGTGGGGCGACCAGGACGACAAGGTCATAGATCCGAGCCTCGCACGCCGCGATCTCGGCGGGGCTCAACGACCACGGACCAACCTTGGCGTAGGCGAGATGGTCCGGCGCTCCACGGTCGAAGAACACCCGTCGGACGTGCGCGGGTACGCCATCTTCGCGGCTGAGATGCCGCGCCACCACTCGGGACTCGAAATCCGACTGATCCTCGGGAAACGCGATCTTACGGGCGCGGGCCAGCTGCCGCACGTGGCCGGCGGCTTCGAACACCACGTGTTCGCCTCGCTCCTCCAGAGCGAGCAGCAACGACGACTTGCCGACGCCATGACCACCGGTGAGAACGATGCGCTTCATCAAGCCCCCTGTGGAACCACGAGCGGAGTGACCTGATCGATGGCGATGGCCTCGACCTCGGCAGCAGTCAGGCAGCTGGAGTCGACCAGGAAACAAGGGGGAGGGCAGCGGTCGTACTCTTGGAGGAACGCCTCCCTCAGAGCGCTGAAGGTCTGCTCGGCCAAGGGCGGGTGGCCGCGTTCGCGCAGGCGGCGGACGTGCTCACGGAAGCTGACGTCAAGCAGGATCGTCAGTGAGGACGGCAGTCCCTGGGTCGCCAGCGCGAGCAAGGATCGGCAGGTGGCGGTATCGAGTCCGGCGCGGCGCAGCTGGACAGTCAAGGACAGGTCGAGCCGGTCTGCCATCACGATGGAGAACGGGTGCGCCGCGAGATGTTCACGCGCAAGGCGAGCCCGGCCGGCTGTGCGTGCGGCGTAGAGCAGCGCACTCTCGTGCGCACCGAACGGAGTGGTAACGGCTCGCATGAGGTGTCCGAGCTGCCACGCCGGGTCGGCAGTGGCTGCCTCCCGTTCCGCGAGGTCGACGACCTCGCGCCCGGCTGCTCTCATCTGTGCCGTGAGGTTGCGCACCAGGGTGCTCTTCCCCGCACCTGACACGCCCTCGATGGTGATCAGCATGAGCCGTTGAGCCGTCCCAGGGCCTTGGCTCGGGGCCGCTGCCACCGCTTTCGATCACCGGCCTTCTCGGCATGGTGCCTGGCGGTATCCAGGAGTTCAAGGACCTCTGTGGCTTCATTCAGCGTTGCCCCGTATGTCGCATGGCCCTCGGCCAACGCAAGCAGGTCGTCGACCGGGCGCCGGATGTCCGAGCCGCTCATGATGATGGGCTGGTCGTGCCAGAAGCCGGTGAGGGTGTCGCGGGCCAGAGCCAGCCGGCCGCGGTTGGTGGTGATCTCGATGCGCCACTCGTCGGCATCGGAGTCGTCGTCGTTGCGAATGTCGATTCGGCCTTGCGCTGTGCCTGCCAGGGTCAGCAGGAGTTCGGCTGCGACGTCCGCTCCCGCTGCTCCGCCACGTTCCGCCCGCGTGTCGCGGATCGCTACAGGGCCGAGTCCGAGGTAGATCAGTGTGTCGAGCACGTGGCCGGCCGTATCGAGCAGGACCCCGTCGCCGAACCGGGCCGTGTGCCGGTAGGTGTCGGTGCTGTTGTACCGGGTCGCGAACGGTGCCCGCCAGGTACACCGTACCTGCTGGACGATCAGCTGCCCTGCCTCGTGGAGTAGGGAGCGGCAGTGCCGCACATGGGCCTGGTAGCGGCGGTTGTAGCCGACCACGACCGATGTTGCGCCGTCGTGGTGGAGCAGTTCGTGCAGGTGCGCGGCGCGGGCGCCGGCGGGTTTGTCAGCCAACGCCAGACAGCCGTGGTCGATCACCGTGCGCAGGATGGTCGGCGTGACTGCGGGTGGCGTCGCGACCACCACGGCATCCGGGTTCACCGCTTCCAACATCGCCGTCACGTTGGTGAAGGCGGCCGCAATGCCGAATTCCCGGGCAACGAGCTGGGCCCGACCTGGACGTTGAGCGAGCACCGCGCACGTGTCGAACCGCGGGTTGGTCACGAGGTCGAGCAAGTGGGAGCGTCCCGCGATGCCGGTACCGATGACTGCTACCCGCATGCCGCCCCTGCCACGTCTGGCGCGGCCAGGCCGTCCTGCCTCCACGTCTCCTCGATGTCACCAAGCCGCGCCAGTTGGGCGGGTGAGCGGAATTCAGGACTGCAGAACTCGAGGTAGCACCGATCCACCCAGTCCCGAATCTCCGTCCGTGACAGCTGATCGGTATGGGAAACCGGCAGATCCAGCCAGTCGCTACCCTCGTACCAGTACGGATCCGGAATCGTGATGCCATAACGCTCAGGGTGGGCATACACATCGGTGCCGGGCCTGGGTTCCATCACATTGAAGGTAGCCACTGTCGGGTTGAGCAACCGGATGTAGTCGAGCGTCGCCGTCAGCGTGGCGTGAGTATCACCGGGTGCCCCGATGATGAAGGAGGCGTGCAGCTCCAACCCGTGTTCCTGCACCAGCCTGGCCTTGGAGATCATCCGCTCCGGCGTCGCTCCCTTGTGGACGAGGCGCAGCGTCGCGCGCTGGATGGACTCAAACCCCATGAACACGCGATAGGCACCCGCCGCATGCATGGCTTCCAGTGCGGCGGGTCGGGCGTCCTGGGCGCGCATGTTGGAAGTCCACGGGATCTTGATGCCACGACGCGTCATCTCTTGACAGATGGCGATGGCTCGCTTCGGATCGCCGGAGAACGTGTCGTCGCCGAAGAAGACCGATTCGAATCCGAGGTCGATGATCTCCTCAAGCTCGTCGCAGACGTGGCCGGGGCTGTTCCAGCGCGCACGGCGGCCGGCAATCGTGGTGGAACAGAAAGTGCATCGACTCGGGCAGCCGCGGGCGGTCATGACCACGGTCTCGTAGTCGTAGGCCCGGTACGGCACGAGATCGAAGATGGACCGGTCGGGTCGACCGGCCAGGTCGAGATCCATGACGGGTCCGGCCGGCGGCGTCGTCACGGTGCTGTCGCCGACTCGGAAGCACAACCCGGACACCCGTCGTAGTGCGGTCTCCTCTCCGCGGCCGTCGGTGAGAGCCGTGCACAACTCCACGAGCGACGTTTCGGCGTCGTACAGCAGCACGAAGTCCACCGACGGGTGCCGGACGAGGCATTCGGCGGCGATGAAGGTGACATGCGAGCCACCGAAGACGACCATCGTCTGCGGACGAGTCTGTTTCACGAGCCGAGCCAACTCGAGCGCCTGACTGTAGGACTGGGCCACGGAGGTGATGCCCACCAGATCCGGCTGGTAGTCATCCAGCCACTTCACCAGGATCTGTGGATCGTTGCCCAGAAACGGCAGGTCGCAGTGCAGCACGTCGTGGCCTGCCGCCTTGAGATGCGTGGCCATGTAGGCGTAGCACAGCGGTGGGTGCAGCAGCAGTGTCCGCGGGTCATGGGGATAGTGCGGGTTGACGAACAGCACCTTCATCGCGGCGCCCCGGCGTCGGGAGTCAGCCGGGTCCCCATGCGGGGTATGCCGAGGAAAACCCCTGGGGCACGATCCGGGACGACCGCGTCGACGCTGGCGACGGCCAGGCCATGGGCGGTCGCCTCACCGAACCGGGTCTGCCCGCAGCGCTCGTCGTACTTGTCGACATAGTGGTAGGCCTTGCAGCCGCCCATGCACGATGCCAGTTCGGAGCAGCCGGTGCAGGCACCGCGGGGTGGTTCGGAACGGTCGGAGTAGCGGCTGACCAGCCGGTCCCAGATGTCCGCGAAAGGTTCTTCGCGGACGTTGCCGATCGCCTCACTGATGAAGTTGCAGCCGGTGACGTTGCCGACCGGATCGATGGACACCATGCTTGTGCCGACGTTGCACAAGTTGGCGCCGATGAAGTCCCTGCGGGCCGCATCGTCATCCAGGCGCTGGTCGAGCAGGGTCAGCATGAACGGGTCGTGGGTGTAGATGTCCAGCTTCCCGCGATACTCAAGCATCAACTCGTACAGCGTCTGGCACACCTGCTCGTAGCGCGCCCACAAGGACCGGTCGAAGACGTCCCGGAGGTTGTAGCGGTTCTGCATGAAGCTGACCGCGTGCACGCCGCGATCCAGCGCCAAGGCCACGATCCGTTCGATATCGTCGTAGTTGTGCTTGTCGATGGTGCAGGAGAACCCGACCGTGTCCATGCCTGCCGCCAGTAGGCGATCCATGGCGTCCATGGCGCGACCGAAGGCGCCTTCCTTGCCGCGCACATTGTCGTGCACTCCCGGATCGGGGCTGTCCACCGACACCATCGTGCGGTTGATTCCGGCCTGCACCAGTCGAGTCGCGTCTGCGGCCGACCGCACGTAGAAGCCGTTGAGCATCAGGGTCTGGTAGAAGTCGCGCTCGGCGAAGATGTTCGCCGCGTCATGGAAATCACGCCGGATCATGTTCTCGCCATGGGAGTACACAACCGCAGCCGAGCCTGCGGCATAGAGTTCGCCTGCCAGGGTCTCGATCTCGTCGAGCGTGAACTCGTTGCGGTCCCGCCGGTAGAGCGCATAACAATGCTTACAGGCGAGGTTGCACCTATAGGTGAGACCGAGCTGTACCAGGATCGGTATCGACGTCTCGGGGAGCTGGTAATCAGCTGGCTGCACCAATGAGGTCACGGCGTGCTCACACCACCTTGTGTGCTTCGCGCACCGCGACCAGGCCATCGCTCGTGAAGTCCGCTAGCATCGCCTGCACATCCCCGCGGATCTCCTCGGGGTCGGCATCGAACTGCTCCGCCAGGGCGGTCACCAGTTCGTCGTTGCCGTCCGTGCCCTCGGCGAGCAAATCCACAACGGCAGAGGCTGTTTCGTTCAGCTCGTACATCACGCCCTTGCGTCGATCGAACAGCATGGTCAGCCCACTGGTCGTGGGTCGCCGCACAACGTGCTCAGCCAGTTCGTAGTACTCCGACATTCGTTCCCCCTCGCCTGTTTGTCCGGGACGCGCAACAGTAGTGCTCAGCAACGACCGTAGATGCCGACCAGCGACAACCGGGAACGGTTGCCGGTCACCGTTCCCACGCCGTGCGCGAACTCTTCGCCCAACCGCATCACGAGCAGGGAGTTGAACGCAGGTACGAACCGTTGCGCGTCGGTGATCTCCCAGCGTTGCAAGGGAATCGGTGAATCAATCGGGGTCGGCAATGGCGTGATACCTGTGACGCGGCCGAAAATCGTGCCGCCACCATCGTCCGTAACCCAATCGCGGCTAAGGTTGTATGCCACCGATACCGCATGGGCTGGGTCCGACATATCGTCGTGCAGGCATATCCGATCACCCCGCTCCAGGCGGTAGGCGGTGACCGGACGCAGAAATCTGAGCTGTTCACCCGCCAACCGCCCGAGCCAGTCCACGAATCCAGCAGACTCGAAGAAGCCGAGCACGTCCTTCACGCACTGGGGTGTCTCCCAGTTGGCGTGACGCCGCATCTGTCCGAAGTAGACATCACCCAAAGGTCTTGAGGCCCGCCATTGCGCAGTCATCTCGCCGAGTTCGACGCGCTCGTATTCCAAGCCGTGCGCAACTTCCTGCTCTACCGCCCCGGCGATAACCGGTGGCAGCAGGTCTTCAAACCGTATGCAGGGATGCCGGCGCAGCGCGCCCTCATCGACATCTGGGAGTACGCGAAGAAGCGATGGCGACGAAGGCGTACCGGCAGCCGTTGAGGAGTCCATGCCGCTCAGCAGTGAGTCCGCACATTGCGGGCGCGCCACTGGGGCCGACGCCAGACCTTCTTCTCACCCTGCTGCTGCTTGACTTCTTCGGCCATGGCGTCACTCCTTAGTGGACTTGCGGGGTAGAAGTTCACCTCTCTGTGACGCTACGGAATGCCGTGGTTACGGGGTACCACCGACTGGGGCCCGCCGGTGGCTGCATGGCACCACACTCCCTTGCAATCCGTAGCCACGGGCATTGAAGGACTCGCCCGTATGAAGTAGCCGATCGCCTCGGAGTAGTGGTGGCGGACCGCGTTTGGTATCGCCGTGGGTGGCGTAGACGTCGCCCAGCGCGGTGAACAGGTCGGCGACGTAGCCAGTCGAGCCGTAGTCGCGCACGCGGTCGGCTCGATCGAGGTCAGCTCAGCCGGCGCTTCGGTGGCTTGTCCGTCCAGGGCCAGGGCCAGGGCCAGGGCCAGGGCCCGTGCCGGGTGCGTGACGGCATGGGCGTGGCCGGAGACCACCGTTTGGCGCAGTTCGGTGGTCGGCAGCGCTGTGCGGGCGCGGGTTTCGGCGTGGATTGGTCGAGCGGGGTGTCGCGTTGTCACCGCATCGGGGGTAGCGCAATTCTGGGTTCACCTGAACAGCGTTACGGCCCGGTCGCACGCTGTTGTGCGAACGTGTGTTCGTTTCCTGGATTGTCGGGGTGTCTGCCTACAGTCGGACGCGGGATCGGCTTGTGTCGAGCTTGGGATGCGCTGCGCCCTTCGGGTGGGGGTGAAGGGCATCGCACCGGTGTCGGAACGAGGGCTGTCGCGATGAGGGATCAGTCGGAACTGACCTTGGATGACACCGCGGGTGAGGCCGCGATATTGCGGTTGTACCGTCAGGTGTTCGCGGTGCTCGCGCGGGAGGCCGGCGCGATGATCGTGGACTCGACGATGATCGATGTGGATGAAGCGATCCTGGAGGCCTTCGCCGAGGCCGGTAGTGAGGGGTTGACGGTAGAACAGGCGGTCGCCGCGTGTCGCCGTTGGAGCGCTCAGGTCGTGGGGCGTCGGTTTGAGGTTCTGCGTGACTACGGGGCGATCAGCAAGGTCGTCGATCGGCCCAATGAGCGTTACCACCGCGCGGCGTTCGCGCCGTACGTGATGCTGTTGTTCCTGCGGCGGATGGCCGAGCAGGGCGGCCAGTCGGAACTGCACCAACTCCTGACGCTGGAGCAGTTGAACGTCAAGAGCGCCAATGCCGTGTCGGCCGACGGTGCGGCTTCGGTGCGCAGGTTGACGAAGGTCTTCAGGTTGTTGGGCAGCGAGCTGGCGATCTTGGCGGCGGGCAGCACTGCCGAGACCCTCGGCGACAACGCCCAGCTGTTGTGGGGCAACCAGTCGCTGATCGATCAGGCTAAGGACGTCCACGCCGTCGTGCTGGATCGATGGCCCGGACTCGACCGTGACTGCGCGGCGCTGCGGATCGCGCTCGCCGCCTACGCCGACGCGATCGACGCCGCGGCCGGTCGCCTGATCGCGCAGGCCGGCACAACCCGCGCTCTGGGGTTGCTCCCGGTGGAAGCCTGGCGCACCTTCGCCCGCAGCTCGAGCCCCGAGGTGCTGGCCGCGGTCCTCGACCGGTTCATCTTCGACGCACCCGCACCGTGGTTCTCACCACAGGACTTGATCGAGGCGGTGGAGGCGGGACGCCAGGTCGGCACCGTCCGCATGCCTCCACCCCGCTCGGACGACACCGAGCCGCCACCGGAGACCGATACCGGCACCGTCGACGACGTCGAAGACCTTCGGGCTCTCGCCGAGCGGCTACTGGCGGCCACCGACCCCGTCAGCATCGTCGATGTGCTCGACGACGCCGGCGACTGGCTCTCCGCGCGTCGCGTGCTCGCCGAGGTCACCGCGATCCACCACCACCCGGACCTCGACTACGAACTGGTGTGGCAGGACGGAGTGCGTATCGACGTGGCGAGCAGCCCGTCGTGGACATCTCACGGACATTTCCGCCGCGGCAACCGGACTCGGGGAGACGACGGGTGAACGAGACTGAAACGGCACTGTGGTGGGCGCGGGTCCGCGCTGCGGGCCCTCAACGCGTGACGTCCGGCGACGCGTTCCCCGCCGGAATGCTCCGCTTGGTCGAACCCGACGTCACGGCCGTGTGGCTGCTCCCCGCGGTCCCCGAAGGAGCCGGACCCGGTGTGACGGAAGAGTTGGGGCTGCCGCTGTTGGCCGTCGAACAACCCAACGACACCGCCCGGGTGCTCGCCGCCTGCCTGCGATGCTGCTGGGTGGAGCCGACCGGGCCCATGTGGCCCGGAGCGCCCGCGTCCAGGGACGCGGTCGCGTCCGTGTTCACGAAGATCACCAACCGCGACGAGATCGCCTCCCACAGGGCGATGATCGCCGCGATCCGGCGCTTGGCCGCGGCCGGTTGGGTCCTGTGGGACGAGCCCGGCCAGACGGTCCGGCTGGGCCCCCGAGTCGCGGCATGGGGGTCTGCCGACTCCAGCGCCCTGCGCGAGCTGTGGCGGCTCCTGCCACCGGCCACCGGCGCACCCAGCAGTGACACCGGCCGGTCGTGATGAGCGACACGAACCGGGCTCATCCGGTCTTCGAGCCGATCCTGGCCGAGGTGAGCGAACAGCACCGCGACGAACTGCTCGCCGCGTTCGCCGCCGTGGAGAACAGCTCCCACCCGGTACCCGAGGTGCAGCTTCTGGCGCTGCGGGACGCGACGCTACGCCGCAATCTCCAGCGGCTGCTGCATCGGGTCGGACGCACACTGGTCGCGGTGGGCGGCACTCATTGGACCTCGGGGTACCGGGACGATGTCGCCGCCGAACTGACCGTCTCGGGCTGGAACGCACTCCCGGTGATCGACAGGGCGGTGCTCGTGCTGGTGTTGATCCACTCGGTCGCGATTCCCCGCAGCCAAGGGGTGCTCGGCGGTGACTCGTGGACCTCCGCCCAACCCACACCGGCCGACGAGCTGCTCCGCTACGCGCAGATACAGAAGGGTGACGTCCGTGCCGCACTGCAGAGGCTCCGCGCCCGCGGCCTCGTGCAGCCCGCGCCCACACGCGGCCGAGGGGCCGGCAACGGGCCCGCGTACCTGCCCGGTCCCCAACTTCACCGGTTGACACCGCCGGCCCGCCGGGCGCTGCAGGAGGAGTTGATCCTGGCCGCCGCACCCGACAGCCCGCTGGCCGCGGCGATACGGGCACGTCGCGCACATCCCCGAGGAGAGCAGTGAGCACAGTTCGAACCTGGTCCACTGCGGGCTCCGATTCCGGCCCGTTCGATGTCGTGGGCGACCGGGTCCTGGTCGGGGTCCAGGTGGTCAACGTGTCCCGGTTGTCCACCCATCCCATCCCCATGATCAGCCAGGGCCTGGTCACTGTCGCAGGACAAGGCCCGAAGGACTCCAACGGAGCCGGGAAGTCCTCGCTGATCGCCGCGATCAGTCTGTTGCACGCCGACGAGCAATGGCGGCTGGCCAGTGGCGCGGCCGGTGCGGCGGACCTGCTGTTCACCGCCGAACTCGCCGCCCAGGAGGGCCGGTGGTCCAACGTCGACTGGGGTTACGTCATCGGCGTGTTCGCCGATCCCCGTGCCACCACGACCGACGAGCTGTCGGCCGGCACGGTGACGGTCTGGCTGCGGATCAACCGGAAGGCGTCGCACGTGCACCTGCGGTGGCGCGAGGGGCTCCACGTCCCCCACGGTGTGACGGAGTCCGAGCGGGCGGCGGGAGTCGACGCGCTGTGGGATGCCCTGCCCAACAGCAACGGACGCACCGACTTCCACGCGAACAGGTTGTCCTCGGTCCTCTACGGCGGTCACGTGCGGTGCGTGTCGTTCCTGTCGACCTCGGTCCGTTCCAGTCCGGCGGCCAACCTGCTCGCCCAACCCCTCAACGACCTGACCCCGCGAAGGATCTTCGACGCCATCGCCACACTGACCGGGTTGGACCGCGAACTGGAACAGGAACAAGGCCTCCGGTCGGCCGAGCACACCCACCGCACCACCGTGCGAGACGCGGAAAGAGATCTCGACAACTGGGAACACGAGATGGCGGTGGTCGAGGCCGGCATCGCCAAACGCGGCGACGCCCGGCACCTGCTGGGATCCGCTCAGGAGTCCTGGCAGGCCCGCTGCGCCCGACACCTCGTCGACGGGGTCGACCGCGCCGAGGCGATCAGGGCCGCGATCGAGGCGCTCGACGCGGGCTGCCACGAGCTGCGCTCCCGGTTGGATGTCGTGGAGGACGATCTTTCGGGGCTGGCGGACGACGCGGAATTCAACCGTCACTTCCAGGAGGTCGAACGGCGCTGGAAGGAACTCGACGAGCATGACCGGCGTTGGGACACCGAGCGTGAGGTCGCCGCCCGGACCCTGGAAACCCTGGCCACGAAGCATCGGGAACTGTCGGACAGGGCCCGCGCCGCCGACGGGCGCAGCGTCGCGACCGCTCAGATCGAGCAGACCGCCGCGCACACGGCGTTGGAGCAGGCACTCGCGGCCAAGGGCGCCGCGGACGCAGCCGAACAACAGGCGCGCGCCCTGCTGGCCGCCGCCGAATCCGGTCAGGACGTCGCCGCCCGTGAACTACATGCGCTGGGGGAGCGGGGCATACCCGCTGCGGCGTTGTTCGACGTCGTCCAACTCGACCCCGACCAGCGCGCCGGTTGGGAACCCAGGCTCGTGCCGTACCGCGGCGCCATCGTCGTCGCGCGCACGCACGCTCAACAGGCCCAGCGGACGTTGTCCGGACGGCCGGGGACAATGCTGGTCGTCGCCGACCCGCCGCAGACACAGGCGCCCGCCCACGACACGGGCGTCCCCGGCAGCGCCGACGCGCGATTCGACCTCACCACCTTCCTGACCACGATCGCCCGGCGCGCCGGCGACGCCCCCGCCGACGTCGACGTGGCGGCCGGGGTGATCGTGCTCGGCGACTTCGGCGAGCCACTGACCGGACGAGCCGCGCGCATCGCCGCCGCGCGAACCGAACACCACGCCAAGGCCGTCCTGCTCGCCGAAGCCGGCAACGCCGTCGCCACGGCTCGACAGGTTCTGTCCCGAGCGGAGATCCGCACACAAGCCGCCGTCGCCGGCGAGGAAGCGCACGCGGCCCAGTCGACGATGTCCGACCTGCGGGCGGCGAACGAGGAACGCGAGAAACGACGCGACGAGCTGAAGCCACTGCTGGACGCCGCACATGACGCCTACACCGACGCGCTCGGCACCGCGAAAGCACGCAAAGAAAAGATCGACAACCTCCACGGTGCCAAGCGTCGCCTCGAAACGGAGCTGGACCAGAAGGTGAGCCACAAGACGAAGCTCACCGACGAACGGCTGGCCCTCGATCTACCCGGCAGGGAGGCGGCGTGGGGAGACTCGCCACAGTCCGCCGAACGGTTCCTGCTCGCCCTGGACGCCGAGCAGCAGGCCCGCACCACCGGGACGTGGAACGAGGAAGCCTGCTACCAGGTCAACGAGGTCGTCCGTCGCTGTTTCCCCGAGGGCACACCACACGACGAGATGCCCGCCGAGATCCGGGAACTCCTCGTCGGACAACGCTGGCAACGCGGCGGCCCGGACATCCGGATCGCCCTGGTGCCCGCGCTCATCCGTGCGCTGCGCGCCCACCTGACCCAGACCGAACGGCAGGACCTCTACCAGCAGCAACAAATCGCCACGCAACGCGGGCAACGCACCGGCGACCTCGAGGCGGCCCGTCAGGGCCTCGGCGAGGCCGAGCAGACCTCCCGGGCCCACCGGGCGTCACTGGCGTTGGGGATCAAGGCGAAACTCAAGAAGGTCAGCGAGGAGTTCGACCGACTCGACCAACAGTACGGCGGCTACGGCGCCGGCCTGGACTACCCGGAACCCGAGCCGCCCTCGGAACCCGACAAGCCGTGGACGTGGACCGTCACCCCCAAATGGCGGCGCGCCGAAGGACAACGCATGTCCGGCTACAACCTGCGCAGCAACACCGCGCAAATGGACGAAAAAGCCGTCAAACTGGTCTGCGCCGCAGCGCTCGCCGGGGGAGGCAGCAGGCCGTTGCTGCTGGTCCTCGACGAACTCGGCCGCAACCTCGGCAAACAGCATCGCCGTGAAGCGGTCGCCCTGTTCGAACAGATCGGCAAGGACCGCAACATCACCGTCATCGGCGCGCTGCAGGACGACATGGAGCGCTACGCCATCGAAGCATCGGGCCTCTACATCAAGCTGCGCCGACGCTCCGACAGCATGGCCTACAACGAAGCCCCCGTCATCGTCGGCGACGAGACCAACCACGCACGCGTCGAACTGCTGCGGGAATGGCTCGCCTCCTACCGTCCCACGGCCGACACGGCCGACGACAACACCGACGAGGACGACCCCGGCGAGGACGTGGCGTGACCGAGCCTTCCCGTACGACAGGAGAGTTTCCTCTGCCCGGTCACCCCGGCGTGCCGGATCAACTTCTCGCCCACGCACAGCCATCCCGTGCAGACGGCACCTTCGACCACGACCGCGCCGGCCGACCGAAGGTACGGCGAGTACACCTACGAGCACACCCACCCACCACGCCACAGCGGCCGAGCGGACTGCTCAGCGACGTCGAGTGGGCCTGGGCCACGAGCGCCCCCCGCCGATGGAACACCATCGTCAACAAACTCCACGACCGCGCCGAGCAGGTCGCGCTCACCCTGGCCCGCACCGGGTGCGTCGCACTCGAACACGACTACCGCGCGGGCAAGATCCTCCAACCACCCCGAGGCTGGACACCCCACCCCGACCTCGCCGACCAGCACGCCACCGGGAAACAAGCACGACACGCCGCCCGACGGGAACTGCGCGACCGTGCCGAGAAACTCCGTGACGTGCTGGCCGGCGAGTGGCCCGGTGTCGCCGCGGCGCTGACCGCGCCCGCGACAGACCCCCGCCTCGTGTGGATCGTCCGCGCCGCCGAAGACCTCGTCGCCGACCGCAGCCACGACGGGCCACGCGCCTTTGTGCAACACCACGCCAACAGCACCAAAGCCCGCGAGGACCTGCCCCGACTTCTCACCGACGCCGGATTCGAACCCGAAGCACTCGTCCTGCTCGGCGTCAACCGCAACCCCTACATCGGCCTCGGCGGCCCGATCCGCGCACACCACGACGGGCGCACCCTGGACTGGACAGGCTGGCCGGGTCCGCACGACATCCGACTGCCCGCCCACCGCGCCATCACCCTCGACGTGGCCCCCGGCACCCAGGCGCTGCTCATCATCGAAAACCGGCAGGCCGCCGAGGCGATCTGCGACACCCACCCCGACACCGCGGTGATCTGGTGCCACGGCCAGCCACCCGACCCCCTCCTCGAGCTGATCAACCAAGCCGCCTCCGGCGTGGACAACGTCCTGATCTGCCCCGACGCCGACCTCGGCGGAATCCGCATTGCGGCCCGGATCGACCAGCACCTCCTACCAGGCACACATCGCGTGATCGTGGACATCGGCGCCGGTGGCCACGACCGGGGAGAACCGTTCAGCAACCCCACCCGCGACCGCATCGCCGCGATCGCACGGCGCGCGGACGCCGTGGGCGACTTCGCCCGCAGCTGCCTGGCACGGGGATACGCCGTCGAGCAGGAAGCCTCCGCTCGCGCCGCACTGCAACCGCTGCTGTAGCCGACGCAGAGCGCGTCGCGGCTGGCCCCTTTTCACACGATCGAGTGGCTTCTCGGCGCAGCGACGTCCCAGGAGCGGTTTCTGTCGGACTCGACTGTTAGTCCTTGCGCACGCAGGACTAACAGCCGAATGGCAGGGCGGAGAGTGCGCATGACACCGTCGATCAAGTTGCTTCACGCGGCGGATCTTCATCTCGACAGTCCCTTGACCGGGCTGTCGGCCTACGAGGGCGCGCCCGACGCGGAGATCCGCCGCGCCGCCCGCCACGCCTTCGACAGGCTGATCGACCTGGCGCTGCGGGAACAGATCACCGCGGTGCTGCTCGCCGGGGACCTGTTCGACGGTGACTGGCGCGATTACTCCTCCGGGATGTTCTTCGTCGACCGCCTGCGACGGCTGCGCGACGGGGACATCCCGGTATCCCTACTGCGATCTCGTCCAGCAGATCGGTGCCGGCCGGCACCGCGTGCTGGTGGGCCAAGGCCCCCTCGGGGGCATGTGGGTGATCCCCAGCCCGAAGGGCGTGAAGTGCTGCGTGCGTTCGTCGAACGTCCGCAAGTCTTCGAGCGCGCGGGTGATCACGGGCCTGCTCCTTCGATGCCGGCTGCCGACCATGGTGGACGGGCTGGCCGGGAGGCCAGCCGAACAGGATGCACTCCCGGTCTCAAGCCAAGCCGTCACCTACGCGAAGATCGGGGTTGTGAGAGCCAGATCCCGAGGTTGGCGCCCAAGCGAACGGTCGGATCCTGGGAGCCGAGAGGCGCGAAACTTGTGCGAGGCGTACCGCCAATCCACCACCACGAGGTGGTTGGTGGATGATGCGGCGCGTGGTGAAAGGCGGTCGAATCAGCGGACGGGACGACGGTGGCGACGTCGCCGGTGAGCGTGCCTCGATGTCGGGGGCGTCGGTGGACCAGACAGCCTGGGTGTCCTCAGAGGGGGTGGTGGTCCAGGCCGGCCGCGACGCGGTGGTGGAGGTGCGGCAGTTCGGTGCGCTTCGGCGTGTTGAGGTGTCCGGGTCCGGCGACGCCCACAGCGGCCACCGGTCCTACGTCAACGAAGTTGTGAACGTCCCAGGCACGGCCGGGCACATGAACATGGTGTCGATCACGGCACCCGTCGAGCGCTTGGCCACGAATCCTCGCGGACGCGATGAGATCGTCGATCTACTGATCGACATCGTGGCACGCCAGGACGGTACGAGGAACGTCGTCCACGGCTGCGGCGGCAGCGGGAAAACGACGATCGCACTCACCTTGGCGCAGCGCCTCATTCGAGATCGGGTCGACATGCGGGTGTGGTGGGTCGACGCGTCCACCGACCGACACTTGTCCGCCGCCTTGCGCGAAGTCGCAGCCGATGCCGGAGCACCTCCCGACGAGATCGACGCCTGGGCCGAAAGACGGTCGCCGATCATAGTGCTCAAGAACGCACTGGCCACCTCGCCGTCGCCGTGGCTGCTCGTCGTCGACAACGCCGACGACACCAGGATCCTGGCGCCGTGGCTGCACGCGCTGTATCAGGGACGAGGAAGCGTGGTCGTCACCACGCGCAACGGTGCAGACGCCGCCTGGCCCGGATCCAGGCTGCACCACGTCCGTCCGCTGTCCGTGCACCACGGGGCGGATGTACTGCTCGACCACGCACCCGGAGCCGGCAGCCGTGATCAGGCGCTGCGACTTTCCGACACATTGGGAGGCCTGCCGCTCGTCCTGCATCTGGCCGGCCGGTACCTCCGCGAGTCGGCGAAGCTGCCCCCGATGCCGCAGATCAACATTCCGACCACCTTCGCCGACTACCGCAAGGTCTTCGAGCACCAGTTCCCCCGAATCGACGCACTCCATACCGTCGGCGGAGAACTGGACCAACGGCAGTTGTTGTCCTGCACGTGGGAGCTGACGCTGGATCTGTTGTCCGATCTCGGCATGCCCCACGCCGGTCCCCTGCTGCGTCTGCTGTCCCATCTGACGCACGCCCCGCTCCCGTCCGCGCTCCTCGACGAGGGAGTCCTCGCAAGGTACTCCGCGTTCTCGGACGTCACCCCAGAGCAATTCGCCCGCACCCTGTCGAGACTGAACGCCTTCGGCCTCGTGGACGAGGTCGTCTTCCGACACTCCGGCGTGTTCGGAGCCATCACCCGATGTCTGTCGCTGCACCCCGTGATCCGCGAAGTCAACAAACATCACCCCGACCAACCGGTCGCGTCACGCACGCTCCCCGTCCTCTACACGGATCTCCTCAACCGGGTGGCGGCTCGACTGGACCCCGACCCCTCCAACCCGAACGACCTGTCGCTCCTCGCGGCGTTGGCCCCACATCACGAACTCGTGGTGGAACACATCGCGCAGGATCCGACCCTGCCAGGTGGCTGGGAGTTGCTGACGACTCGGATGACCCGCACGTTCGACGGGTACTTCCACGTCATGGATGTGCGTCGTAATGCGGAACGACGCTTCACGGACACCTTGAGTGCACGTCGCCGACGCCACGGCGATCACCATGCGGATGTGTTGACGGTTCGCATCGACCTCGCCCGTCTCCGATGGTTCCGGGAAGTTCGCGGAACGCTTGCCGATGCCGAGGCGCAACGCGCCGAGTTCGCGGCGCTTCTCGACGAGTGCACCCTCTACCTGGGAGCCGATCACCCCGTCACACGCGTTTGTCGCGCGGACGTTGACTACGTCAACACCTACGTCGTTGATCAGTTGTCACAGCACCTGGTGTCCGACGACATGTGGACATTGGTGGTGCAGCCGTTGGTCCCACTGATCCCTCCCGATCCGCAGGATGGCGCACCGGAACCGGTGTCCGACCAAGCGGTGTTCACCGCGATCGTGTTCATATTGACCAGCGGCTGCCGATGGCAGAACCTGCCACCGGCGTTCAACCTGCCCGCCCCGATGGTATATCGGCGGTTCACTCAGTGGACCGATGCGGGGTTGTGGCAGCGGCTGCACCAAGCCGTGGTCGACCTCGGCGGCGAGTGCGGGGCGGACTGGTCGAGAACTATCCGGGACCTCGCAGCTGTCCGAGCGAAAGGGTGACGGGTGTCGCCAGAGGGCGACGACCGAAGGGCGCTTCCGGGGCATTGTCGTCAGGGATCCACAGGTCGGTCGCCGTGCGGGCGGCGGCGTTGGCTCGCTCGCGGGCCACGACGTCGGTTACGGGTCCGTACTGCGCTGGCGGCTCGGGTGCGTCGAGGTCGAAGTCGTTGTCGCCCAGGTCGGTGACTGTGCCAAAGTCGTGCCGGTCGACCGGGCGCGGATGCCCGGTCGAACAGCTTGTAGTGGGACAAGGACGCTTGCGCCACCGTCGGGTTGGTCAAGTTCGACCTGCTCGGCCTGGGGGATGCTCTCGGCGATCCGCTACGCCCGGGACCTCGTCGCCAAGCCCGAGGGGCCTGGCTCGACCTCGCCGACCCGGCCGTCTATGACATGCTGTGCGCGGCGGAAACCGCCGGAGTGTTTCAGGTGGAGCCGGGCGCAGATGGGCACTCTGCTCCGGCTCAAGTCCAGGACGTTCTGGGGACATCGCGGTGCAGGTCGCGCTCATCCGGCCCGGCCCGATCCGGGGCGGCTCGGTACACCCCTACCTTCGCCGCCAAGGCGAACCGTGGCAGCACGACTATCCGCTGCTGGCCCGCGCCCTGGGCGCGCGGCTGTTCCAGGAGCAGGTCATTCTCCGGACTAAGATCCGATAGCATCAGACTGTGCTGATGCGTCAACGACGGCAGCGCGCTATCTTGGTGCGCTGCCTCAGCCTTGTATTGACCGGTGTGTGCGCCGTCGTGAGCGACCTATTCCGGCCCGCGCTGGTCGCCCTTCCTCATGCTGAGTCGGTCGACGCTTCCTGCATCCAGTTGGCGTGAGCCTGCCTGCCCTTGTCAACCTTTGTTGACGGGCGGGGTTGGGCCGTGTGCCGCCGGACGAGGGGCGCAGCAAAGGCATGGCTAGCCCTGTTCTCCGAGATGATCGGAAGGACTGGCCGTGCGCGGCTTGAATCTCACCCCCGTCGACGGACCGGCGGAGTTGATTCTGATCTGCCTGTTTCCAGGGCTTCTCGCTGGACTGATCGCAGCGCTGGCCAAGTTGCTGGGAGTGCTGTTTCCGTAGAACTCGCAGGACAAGCTCGCCTGGTGGAAGGAGCGATGGGCCAACGCGGAGAAGCGTCGTCTGGCTCGCCAGGAGCGACGCGAGCGGCGTCGAGAGGATCGCCGGGAACGCCGTGAGCGGCGCAAGCGGCAATGCGAGCTGCGCCCAGAAGAGTAAGCAGGTCAGGAAGTCCGCCGTCGCGGAGCGCAAGGTCGGCGGCCGGCGCTAGGTGGTGCGGTCGGGTCGTCAGGTGAGTTGCCTGACGACCCGACCGCCGGTCAAGTGGTGCAATCTGTTATGATTGCCAGTCACAATTCGACGCTAACGCTCTGGCACAGCGCGACGACCTTATGCGGATCCTCTGGGGTCAGAGCGCGCGGATGGTCGGCCTGGGAAATGAGGATCGCTCGGATAAGTCGGCCTGGCAGTTCCGGGTAGGTCAGCCGTCGGCGGCGAACATCTTCGTCACCTGCGAGGTCTTGCGTCGCTCGTCCCGACGCCGTGGAGGCGAGAGACACGCTGTGCTCGCAGTTCCGGCCGCCGCCGATCACGGTTACCCGCGTCCGCGCGTTCATCGGGTGTTCCGCGGCCCGGCGTGCTTGGCAGTTCGACGCAACGCGGGTGCCCGCGGCTTTGTCAGAAGGTCTTCATGACCGGCCGATCGGCTGATTGTCGCGCACACCGACCGTCCGGTCGACTGACCCGGTGGCCGTGACGCCGTAACGTCGAGGCCGTGGACGGGGGTCGAGTCGCCGCGTGGGGCTTCCTTTACCAGTATCTTCGTACGGTCGAAGCCGTGCTCGCGGCGGTCGAGGACGATCGTTTCGAGGCCTGTCGGGTCGAGGGCGGCGCCGGCGAGTCGGACCGGCTTGACGTCGTCGACTTCGACCTGGTCGGCACTGACGACGAGGTGCTGCTCGCCGCACAGGTCAAGACCGGTGGTTCGACCGCGTCCCTTGGCACCGGGGCGGTCTACCGGATCATGGTCGAGTTGGTCACCCGGTGCGACGCGGAGCGCTACGAGTTGCTGACCAACGTGCGGTTGGCTTCCGGCGCGGGCAAGGTGGCGGATCTCCTGGCGCGGCCCGATCTCTCGGTTGGCGAACGGCGGGCAGAGTTGGCACGAACTCTGGCTGAGGCCCGGTCGTCGGCCGACGTCACCGAGCTCACCGACGATCAGATCGAGCGGCTGGGACGCTGCCGCTTGCTGGTGGACCCCCGTGACCGCACGGATGTCGCGGACAGTGTGAAAACCAAGGTGTGGGACGTCCGCCGGAAGCGCGGCCGCGGTGTCGGGCCGCGGTCCTCGGGTCTGCTGTTGGCGCACCTACTGGCCGAGGTGCACCGCAGGGCTGCCTTCGCGGAGCACGCGGTGTGGACGAAGGCTGAGGTGGTCCATGCCGTGGTCCAGGACGAACGGGACATCGTCGAGGTCATCGGTGGCCGTGACTGGGGTAGCGTTCTCGGGCTGATGGCGCCGGTGCCGGACCTGCCCCGTACCGGGCTGGTCGAGCAGATCGTCAGCGCGTTGCAGCCCTACCGTCCCACCGGGCGCTCGGTGCGGCACTGCGGTCTGACGGGGCTGTCCGGGATTGGGAAGTCGAGCCTCGCCGCCGCCTACGTCGCGGCCTACGCCGACGCCTACGAGGCGATCTACTGGATCGACGCGACGAGTCCCGACAGCATCGAGGACGGCTTCCAGGCGTTGGCCGTCCGCCTCGGTGTCGAACGGGACGGCACCAGCGAACGGTTGCGGTCAGCGGTGCACGAAGCGTTGAGTACGCGGGCGGGCAGGTTCCTCCTCGTGTTCGACGACGCAACACCGGACCTGGCGCAGCGGTGGTCGCCACGTCTGGCCGACGCTGACGTGCTCATCACGACCATCGACAGCACGGCCCGCCTGGGAACCTCGATCCCGGTGACCGCCCTGACGAGTGACGAGGCCGTAGAGCTCATTCATCGCCGGCTCGACGAGCCTCCCGCCGAGTCCGGTGATCAGGCGCGGCGCCTGGCAGCCGAACTAGAGCGCTGGCCACTGGCCCTCGAGCTCGCGACGGGCTACTTGCGTAGTTGCGGCTACACGCTCGCCGACGTCGACTACTACCTGCAGGCGTTGAAAGGGCGGTCGCTCGACGACGACCTCTCGGTTCCCCCGGGCTACCCACGCACCCTTGTCGCCGCCATCGATCTCGGTCTGGAGCTTCTGCACCGGTCCAACCCGAAGGAAATCGCCGGGCTGGCGACCGAGATGCTGATGCGCGCAAGCTACCTCAGCGGCCAGCAGGTGCCCATCCAACTCCTGGCGGCGACGCTGGCCTTAAACGCCGACAACCTCCCCCAGTTCGACAACCTCTCCGAGTCCGACGGGCCAGCGGTGATCCAGGACCCGCGGCCGCAGGAGGCGGTCCGGGCACTGAGCCGAATATCGTTCGCCCGTCACGACGAACGGTTGGCATGGCGAACCTCCGACCTCCTCCCCACCGCTGACCACACCATCGCCGTCAACGCAGTGCTGCAGGAGGTGGTGCGCACCCGTCTCGAGGAGGGTTCCGCTCAGGGAGAGTGGAAGGACGAACTCCGACGGTTGGCCTTCCACGTCAACCACTGGTTGTCCGCCGCCACCCACAACCAGGAGGTCACCAAGGCACACCAACTGGCTCCGCACGCCGCCGCACTCGTCGCCCATCTGCGGCGCCTCGGCGTCGCCGGCCGCCGCATCGCGGTGCTGGCCGGGAATCTGGCCGGCATCTACGTCGCCGCGGGACGCGATGAGGAAGCGATCGACCTGTTGCGTTCAGAGATCGACATGATTCTCGACGATGCGGACGGCGTAGACGTGTTCCTGGAACACCAGGCTCGTCTGCACCTGGCCCGCGCACTCGTCCACTCCGACCAGGCCGTCAAACTCGACCCGCACCCCGCCGTGGTGGAACTGGCACGCGTACTGACCTACGCACAGACACTGGCACTCGACCACAAGGCACACCAGGCGGCGGCGAAGTTTTGTGTTTCCGCGCTCAGCATCCTGAGCCTCCTCCACGATCGGGTACCCGCGACGGACAAGTCGAACGCTCTGATCGCGGTCCTTCGCGAACTGCAGCAGCGCCTGCCCAGCACCACCCTCACCGAGAACACGGACGCCATCGAGCGGGCAAACCGCATGATCAGCGAAGGAGAGGACGGCAGCGCCGAGCGGATAACACGTGCGCTTCTCACGCATTCCCGCCATGGCAACAGCATCAACACCGAACTGCGCCGACTCCTCGTCGAAGCGCTGATAGGACAGCAGAAGTGGCAGGAATGCCGCACCGAGATCGACAACCTCGCGGCCGAACTCGGCAACCCGCCGCTTTCAAGGGAGTCGGCGCAGCAGGCACTGCACAACATCGCTCTGAAACTAGTCGCCGCCACGCTCGACCACCCCGCATCGCCAGAGCCACGGGCGCTGCTGCGACATCTCCTGAGCCAGCCTTGTTTCGTGCACACCAGCGCAATCGCCGGGGGCGAGTACCGGGCGAAATTTGATCTCTTCGCACTGGCTGCCGCGGTCTACGACAACAGGGTCGACGACATCGGTGAAGGGTTGACCAAGGTTGGGTCAGACGCAAACCAACACCACCTCGCACAGGATCCAGTCTTCAGCATGCTGGCGAGAAAGATCATCACCATCGCTCAGGCGATGATATGAGCCTACGGCCGCCCGACCAGCACAACGGCTCCTGTGTCCTAGTACGCATCGTGATCTAAATCTGCGGCTGCGGAAGGGTGTCGAGCGAGCGGGTCCACTGACGCCTGACATCGGAGTCGGGACGGTAGGAGACGATTACACGCAAGGGGACGGCGAGTAGGCGTCCGTGCGGTGCGATCGCGGTGTCGACCCACGGTTCGTCCGGTCCGACCGGGAAGTGGCGGTGTGGTACGAGCATGATGACCGGATCGGTGCGTACCGTGTCGGCACCTTCGTACGGCTCCCACGTCAACCAGCCGCTACCCGCGTCCGCACGGGCGGCGGCGGCTTGCAGGGCGGCGAAGGACTTCTCGTGGTCGTGGTCGTCGGGGACCCAGAGCGCGGGATCGTCGCGGTCTGCGGATTCCCGCGCGAGGGCGACGATCTCGCTCTCCGGTTCTGTGCGAACCACGGGATCCGGCAGGTCGAATCCGGTGTAGGACGGGCCGGCGACGTCCTGGAATTCGGTGCAGGGCAGGCGGCGGCGGAGATCGTGGACGAGGGGCGCGGTGGAGACCGCCTCGACGTAGGGATGCGGGTGAAGGCCGGGACGGAAGGGGACGAACCAGTCCTGCACGCCGCCGACCGTGAGGTTCATGCCCGCCTGGAGACCCGGGTCGTCCTCGATGCCGTCCATGTCGCTGCGGAACAGGACCTCGAAGTCGGTGTCCTCCAACAGCAGGTCGTCCACACCTGGTGGCATCGCACCGAGGTCTGCCTCGAGGCACAGGTCCCGGGCCAGGTCCAGCACGGTGTCGCGGATAACCTCCTCGGCCGTGCAGGCCGCAGGGCGGCCGTGGGGGTCGGCCAGGTCGTGGGCGACTTTGACGGCGGTCACCAGGACCTGGCGGAAGAAGTCCTCGTCGTAGGCGTCGCGGTGGCGAGGTGGGAAGAAGCGGTAGACGACCGAGTCTTCGGCGTCGTCGGCGTCGGGCAGGCCGGTGTCGTCGAAGCCGAGATGGGTCAGGTCGCTGATGCAGTCGTCGATGATCCGGTTGGCCGCGACCAGCAGGGTGCCGCGGCGCCGGCGTGCCCGCTCGCGTTCGTCGGCGGGTAGCGCGGCCTCGACGTCCTTCTCGTCGGCCGAGTCGTCGATCTCCGCGTCGCCGTACCAGGCCGGGGCGACGAACGCCCCTATCCACAGGTCGGGATGGCGGACCCGGCCCGCGACGAGCGTGATCTCCGACAGCAATGAGTCCTGGTCGTTGTCCGTGCTCGCCATGGGTCCGCGTCCTGTCCATTCATCGGGTCGATCGCCGTGTTGTGCGATCGCGCACCCTACTCGTCGGGGTCGTTGATCAGGTCGATCTCGTCGGCGGTGTCCTGTCACCTGTTGAGGGGCGAATTGCGTGGGCCTGTGCTCCCGGTGGGTGTGACGTCCGCGACATCGACGCACACGGCCTCGGGTCCGCGCACCTGCTGGCCCTCGCCGGCGGAGAGGCGGTCGCCGTCGGGCGACGCTGCAAGCGATGCGACGGGGAGTTGCCTCTCACCGCGCGGGCGGCGTTCGAGCGACTCGTCTTGAACGAACCGCCCGAACGGTGCATGGCCTGCACGCCGACCCTCGGGCACCGAGTGACCAAGGCCCTGAAGACCGCAACCGATCGTCTCTCACGTACCGCCACGGGTTCGGACACCTCGGGCGCGACGCCGACGACATCGGTCGACGAATCTCTCCGCGCGATCGTCCGGTCCACTCTTTCAGTGGTGTTTCGTCCGGACGAACCCATTCCGAAGGCCAACGTCAGCGACGAGATCACCACGTTGACGACAATCCGATGGCAGACACCGGACGGACTGCCAGTGCGCATCGAACGCCGTCGGATCTCCCCGCTTCATCCGGGCGACTCGGGTCCGAACTATCTGGCCTCCGCGGTCCGATCGGGACTGCTGGCCATCCACCCGGACTCACCGTTGAGCGCCTTCGACTGGACAATGCCAGCAGATCCGGACACGGATCCGGTTCTGGACGACACCTATCGACCCGCCTTGGCGCGCCACTACACCCCGTGGGGCCGTGACGAGATCGACGCCGTCGAAGCCGTGGACAGGCACCTGACGCGGCGGCTCGACCCGGACAGCCTCGACCGCTACCGCAGCGACGAACTGGTCGAACTGGCGCGCGAACTGCTCGTCGAGGAGACGGTCCGGTACCTGCGACAGCAACTGCATGTCCAGGGTCTACCGGATCTCCGGGATCAGGAGTCGACCCAGATTCGGCATGTTCTGCGCCGACTGCTCGGTCAACGCCGCCTCGGCGAGGCGATCTGCCTGGCATGGCGCGCCGTGCGCATGGCGACCGAACCGCCGAATCGGGCCGCCGACCCCAACGGCACCACCAGCGCGCTGTCCTGGTTCATCCGCCAAGCGGAGGACTACATTGCGCTGCCGGAACGGCACATGAAGTGCTTCACCTACTTCGGCACAGGCTGCGCGGCCATGACCTGGACGCTGCTCCGCGAGGTACTCGACCTGGACCCGCTGACGGCCAGCGTGGAGTCCGTCCAGCAACTGCTGCCCCACGCGACACGCGCCTCCGACGCCCATACCGTAGCCGGCGCCGAATTCCCTGTACTGCGATGCGGACCGTGCGGGCTTCCCCTGCTGGCGTCCGACGCCTGGCTCTGCCTCGACATCCTTCCCCTGTGGACGGCACTCAAGATCCACAGTGGGACGACGACGAGGACGTCGACGGGTTGGTCGGAGCGACGTGGGTGCTCGCACATCCTCAGTGCGCCCCCGATCTCTCCTCGACCCACGACTTCGCGTTGCCCACGGGCTACCGCGGACTCCTCGCCGCCACCGCCAAACTGATGCACAAGCGCTGGCTGACCGATACCGACTACACCGACCTGCTCACCGAGGCCACGGACCTCACCGGACGCTTCACCCCAGCCGACGTCGGCCGGGCCTGAACACCTGTGGACCTGTAGATCGTGGTACGCCGCTACATCCACGCCCAGGCGCGCTCGGCGGCGTGGCGTGCCGGTGGATCCAGACGCGCCAGGACTGCGGTTCGAAGCGTTCGTCGCGGAGGTGCCAGGCGTCGACGATATCGGGGAACGGCAAGCACATGGTGGGGGAGTCTGGGCGGTCCACTCCGGGGACTTCATGGCTGGCCGACCCTTCCCGCCGTGAGATCGGCGCAGCGGTGTTGAGGCTGGCAGACGACGACCTCAACGAGGGATCGCCACCAAGAGCGTCGTGCGTGGTGCGGCTGGCACTACGTGGTGGAGTCGAGATCAACCTGACGTGCTGTTCACACACTCGGTCTCATCGCCGCTCCGGTATCGACATCCGACGGGCGCCTCGACCGCAGGTCGACCGACGTCACGGTCGCTCCGGTTCGTGCGTCGGCTGCCCGGCGGGCCGCGAGGTCGGTCAGGTTCATCAAGCCGTTCGGTCAAGGCATGGGTCTCGTCCCGGCAGCGCCCGTTCGTGGTGCGTACGAGCGGCCCGGACTGCCGGGCCACCTCCACGACGAGGCCGTGTACATGTCCGCCGTTCTCGACGACGGGGAAGCCGAGCGGATCGACGCCGAACTCACGCTGCTCGCCACGAAGCCCGGAAGCCATAGCGGACGTGATCGACCTGATCCGCTACCAGCCGCCCACGGAGAACGCGGCTCCGTTGGTGATCTGAGCGAGAGCCAGGGCTGTGTAGGAGACGGTGTTGGCGGGCGGATCGGAGGGATCGGCCCACAGCAGACGGGCGCACTTGTGTGGCTCTTGGTTCACCGGTTCACCTCGCCAGGCGTTGGCGGTGAAGAAGAACCCGATGCGGCCTTGACCTTCAGGGCTGCGGTAGTGGATCACGTGGGTGAACCGCAGCGCCGAGGGCTCTATGAGAACACCGACTTCTTCCTTGGCTTCGCGGATCGCGCCGTCGGCCACGGTTTCGTCCGCCTCCAGGTGTCCGGAGGGAGGGCAGAGTTGGCCGTCTGCGTAGCCGGTATTGGCGCGCTCCAGCAGCAGGATCTTGCCATCGTCTCTCTGGAGCAGGACGTAGACGTCCACGATGCTGCGGTATCGGTCCTTCACGGCTGTTCTGCTCGCCGCCGCGGCGGAACTGCAGGAGCAGCACGTTGCAGAGGGTCGGATTGGCGGAGGCGGTGCATCTGCGGGGCGGCGACTTCGATGACGAGCATGTCGGTGAGGTAGTGGACTTCTGCGCCGGGATGTGGCTGGTGCGGCCGGTGACGCTGTGTTCCTTCAGGTCGACCACGACGTGGATGTCCGGCGCACTCCGGTCGGCGATCGGGTCGTAGGCGAAGCACAGGTGTCCCCTCCCTTGTCGATGCCAGGATCAGGAAGGCTAGCGGTTGGTGCCGTTGGACGAGGTGCACGACGACGCTCTGATCACAGCCGGGTGGCGTCGATGACGGCACCTGGCACCGGTCAGTCGCGTGGCAGGGGCTCGGTGAGCCGATCGCCGCCCCCGTTGCGGAGGTCACGGAGTGCGGTGATGTAGCCGATCTCGATGGCGTGGACGAGCATCCTCACGACGTCGGCGGGCGCGTCCCGGTAGCCGAACTCCGACCACAGGTTCGCCGCAGCTTCGCGGGCCGCTCGTTCATCGGCAGGTTCGGTTGCCACGGTGGCGTGAAGATTCACGATGGCTTGGTCCCAGTTGTTGATCTCGTCCTCGGACACGGCTGTCATGGTGACCAGTATCTCCGGTGACGACACGATCACCCGTCGGTGGTTGTCGACGTGTCTGGAAAGGGCAGGACCTGATTCCGATGCTGCCCACGGACCGGGTGGTGCTCATCGACCTGGAGAACGTCGTCGGCGTCCACCGCAGAACTCCCGTCCTGCGATCCCGGATGACCGCCCGGCTGGACGCGGCAGCCCTCACCACCATGCCGTGGCCGCCTATGCGGCCCAGGACACCGACGCCGAATCCATCCAGACCGCCGCGGACCTGGCTATCCGGCTGCTGGACCGCGGCGCGATCACCACATGCGAGCGCCACACCAACGGCCGGGTTCTGGATGCCGATGACATCGCCATCGGCGTCGCTCACCACGACCAGGCCGACCTCGTCCGGGCCGCACTGACCCGCGCAGGCAACCCGAACGCGTCCCGTGTGAAGGTCGACACCGCCAACCGGCTGCAGGGCCGCGAGTTCGAGATCGTCATCGTTGTACACCCGCTGTCGGGTCGTCGGGACGCCACCGCGTTCCACCTGGAGGCCGGTCGGATGTGCGTGCTCACCTCCCGCCACCGGCAGGCATGTATTGTCGTCGCCCGCGAAGGAATCAGAGATCTCCTGGACAGCCATCCTTTGACCGACCCAGTGCACCTGTCGGTGCCGGCGAAGTTCCCCGACGGATGGGAAGCCAACCAAGTAATCATGGCCAAACTTGCACAACATCGTGTCGCTGCGTGACGCCAACGCATTGGCTAGAGGTTTGTTGAGCGGCGGTAGTCCCGCGTTCCACAGTTGCGGGCCTGTTCTGGTCGGCGCGACGGATGAAGTTGCAGGTCAGCACGGTGACGTCTAGCGGAAATCTTGAATTTGCCTAGTGACACGCTTTGGTAGTGACAGGGATCTGACGTGCTGGATCTCTGCTATCGTCTAGTCCGTGTATGTGAAGGCCTCGACACGGAAGACCAAAGACGGCCAGGTCATCCGGTACCTGCAGCTGGCCCACAACGAGTGGGACGCCGACGCGGGCATGTCACGCACGAAGGTCCTGTACTCCTTCGGCAGGGAGGACACCCTCGACACCGAGGCCATCCGCCGCCTGATCGCGGCGTTGACCCGGTTGTTGGACCCAGCACAGGCGCTGGCCGGCGGCGGACCGACCGGCCTTACCTTCACCGAGTCCCGACCTCTGGGCGGATCGTTCGTCCTGGACGGGTTGTGGCGCAGGCTCGGGATCGATGCGGCGATACGGCGGATGCTCACCGGGCGCCGACTGGACGAGCGAGCCGAGCGGATCCTGTTCGCGCTGGTCGCCAACCGGGCACTGGCGCCGTCCTCGAAGCTGGCCGCGACCCGCTGGATCGAGCACGACGTGGTGATCGACGGACTGGACACCGTGGTCGACGAGGCCTGTTACCGAGCGATGGACTGGCTGATCGCGGTGGCCCCGGAACTGTCCCGCGTCGTCTACGACAACGTCGCCGATCTGCTGAATCTCGAAGTGGACCTGCTGTTCTTCGACACCACCAGCACCTACTTCGAACTCGACGAACCCGATGAACCGGTCGATCGCGACGAGCGCGGTGTCCTGGCCACCGACGGCCAGGACACCATGAAGGCCACCGGGTTTCGGACCTACGGCAAGTCCAAGGACTCCCGACCCGACCTGCCGCAGGTCGTCATCGGGATGGCGGTGACCCGCGACGGCATCCCCGTCAGATGCTGGTGCTGGCCCGGCAACACCAGCGACTCCGCGCTGATCCGCCAGGTCAAGGACGACATGCGGGACTGGTCGCTGGGCCGCGTCGTGTGGGTCGCCGACCGCGGCTTCACCTCCGCGGAGAACCGCAGATACCTCCAGCGCGCCGGCGGCCACTACATCCTCGGGGAGAAGCTGCGCGGCGACTCCGACGAAGCGAAAGCGGCGCTGGCCCGCCAGGGCCGCTACAAGACGGTCGCCGGGAACCTGCAAGTCAAGGAAGTCAACCTCGCCGACGCCGACGACAGGTTCGTGATCTGCTTCAACCCCGAGGCCGCACAACGCGACGCCACGATCAGACAACGGATGCTCGCCCAACTCGACGAGGCGATCGCAGGATCGGACAAGCTGTCCAAGGACAAGCGCGCCGAACTCCGCGGCGTGATCTCCACCAGGCCCGGTCTCAAACGCTACCTGCGCATCACTCCCGGCGGGCTGCTGCGTATCGACAAGAAGGCCATCGACCGCGAGGCCAATCTCGACGGGAAGTTCCTGCTGCGTTGCTCGGACCCGAAGCTGTCCAGTGAGGACATCGCTCTCGGCTACAAGCAGCTCCTCGAGGTCGAACGCGGCTGGCGGGACATGAAGCAGATCATCGACTTGCGACCGGTCCACCACCGACGCGAGGACCGCATCCGGGCTCACGTCCTGTTGTGCTGGCTGGCGCTGCTGCTCATCCGTATCGCCGAGACCACCACCGGGCAGACCTGGCCATCGATGCGGGACGAGCTGCAACGCCTGCACCTGGGTACGTTCACCGGCCCTGCCGGCACTTTCCGGCAACGCACCGAGATCACCCCAGCCCAGCGCAAGATCCTCGCCGCCCTCGCCCTCGACGAACCCCGCCGCGTCCACGAGGCAACTCCCGCGACACGCTGACCTGCACGAACACCGCCGCCTAGTGACACGCCTTGTCACTGGGCAACCATGCGTTTGCCCAGGTCAACCCGCCAATTCGTGGACTAGTCAACACCCTGAACTGTGGAACACGGGGTAGTTCTTCGGGTACTCGGCTGTGGTCGCCGACATCGCCGACTGATCCGGGGCGTGATCGAGCGAGCGCGACGCCACGGCGATCGCTGCGGTATCCGGCGCGGCGTCGTCGGCGCGCGTGGCGTCGACCAGCCCGACCGGTTTCGTGTCGTGTCGGTACCGCGCGGTGGCCCTGCCTGTGCCGCTCGAAAAGTCATCGTCGCTGGTAGAGCGACGGAGTCGCTGGGTTGAGAGCATGCTCGACGAGCGCTGGCCGTGGTGCGGTCCCGGTGGGGGACAGGTGGTACGGGACGATGTTGTCGGGAGCGGATCGAGGTTCGGGGGAGGCGGGCATGGTCGGGATCGAAGCACTGCAGGGATACCTTCTCGAAGAGGTGCTGGCCCGTCTGCTGTTCGAGAATGGCTACCGGCTGCTGGTGTCTGCGCAGCAGGATCCCGACGCGTTGGCCGAGGGCAACCACGGCCTGCTGGTGCGTGGTCGCGGCTCCGACCACCAGGCCGACGTGCTCGGTGAACTGACCCTTCCCACACCCTTCTCGCTGCCGCTGCGCATCTTCGTGGAGGCCAAGTACCGCAGGGCGACGACAGGGCTGGCGGCGGTCCGCAACGCCCACGGCGTCGTGCACGACGTGAACGAGTACTACTCCACCGCGCACCACGGCAGGCTGCGCCTGCCCGTCCAGCGTCATCTCTACCGATACGCGCTGTTCTCCACCAGCGGCTTCACCCGCCCGGCACAGCAGTACGCCCTGGCTCAGCAGGTCTTCCTGGTCGACCTGTCCGGCCAGGCGTTCAAGGGCCTCCGCGGCGGGGTCGAGGAGGCCGCCCGGCAGCTGCATGAACTGGCTGCTGCGACCGGCGGGCCGTTTCCCCGCGGGCAGGTGCGTACGGCGCTGCGGCTGTCGCTGGACACTTGGACCGCCGAGCGGATCCCACCGGAGGATACGACCATCGACGTCCTCGGGCGCGAGTCGTCGGCGCGGAATCCGGCCCGCGCCGAAGACCGCGAGCTGCCACCCCGGCGGCTTGCCGGCATCGCCGACTCGCTCGCGTCACGCGTCGGCGACTCACTGCTGCTGGGGTTCCCGTCCGCGCCGTTCGTTCTCGTGTTCCGCCCCGACGACCTCGCGGACTTCGGCGCCTACATCGCAGAACACGGCACCGACATCGACGTCCGCATCACTCGACGGGACGTCAGCAGCGACTGGGTCGTCGTCCCGGCCGACGGGACGCGCGCCTTCAGGCTGCCGTTCTCCCTGCCCGCTCTTCTGGCGGACTGGCTGCTGGGAGGTGACCCCGCCACTGTCGCTGTGCGGGCCAAGAACGTGAAGGCGGAACTGCTGTCGTTCATCTCGGTGTTCCACGCGGGACGACTCGTGCGACTGGTGTTCCGGCCGCGTACGCAACGCTCCTAGACGCCTGCTCGTGTGCGAGGTAGCCGGTGGTGCCGACCAGTCCCCGACCGGGTGACACAGATGACCCGCGCCTGCAGCGCCAAGCCGAAGTCGGCCGGATAAGTGCCCCCCGTCGGTGTCGAGCAGGCGGGTGGCCGCGTCGGCGGCTCGGACGGTGCGACCATTGGCCGGTCGGAGAAAGTAGCGGCGCAGCAGGCCCTGACCGGGGCCAGACCGACGGCGATATCGGTATGTGGAGAGGTTGAGGTCCAGCCGGGCACCGAGGGCGGGCCAGCGACGAGGTCGGGGATGCACCGGCGGCGGCCTATGAATCGTTCGTGGTGGCGCCGTGGGCGCGCTCCGGCTCGCTGGCATCGGCCTTGACGCAGGTGCGGGGCTGCCGATGACGCTCCGGTCGGTAACGGCGACCTCCGGAACCGCCACCCCGGCCAACGCGTGGTCGACGCGTAGACGCTCGTGGTGGATCCACCGGTGCCCTACCGCCACCCTGCGAATGTCACTCGAGCCTTGCGATCGACAACTCTGTCAACGCCTGCAGCCATCCGGCACGACGCAACGTCCACCCGGCCCACTGCGACCCGAGATCACAAACAGCGGCTTCGGCACCACCTCGTTCACGGCTTCGGCATCTTCAGTTGCGATGAAGTCTTCATTCGACTTGTATGCAGGCATGCCTCTTCCCTTGCGTGGGGTCGACCCGTCGCGGCTTGTGGCGCGGCGTGTCGAGCTGGGGCTCACACGCGAGGCGTTGGCCGAGCGAGTCGGGGTCTCGTCCAGGATGATCTTCTTCTACGAGGAGGGCAGGCATACGCCCACGCCGTCGCGTCTTGAGCGGTTGGCTGCGGCGCTGGACTGCGGTGTGGATGTGCTCACGGGCGCCGCTCGTGGGCAGGAGACGCTCGTCGATCTGAGGTATGCGGCAGGGCTGACCCTGGAGCGGGTTGCGGAGTTGCTGCGGGCGTCGCCAGCGGGGCGCGAGCTGTGCGTGTCCGCGTCCAAGATCTCCGCATTGGAGAACGGTCGGCCGGTCCGCGGACGGCACTGGCAGGAGCCTGAAGTGACAGGGCGGCTTCTTGCTCCGCTGGCCAAGGCGTACAGGGTTCCGGTGCGGATGATCATGGACGCCTGGATGCGCACCCGTCACGACGAGCAGGCCCCGGTTCTGGCTACCCGGCGGAAGCCGGAGGCTTCTCGAAGGGCGCTGGCGACCTGGGAGTCGTTGAACGAGCGTCAACGGATCTACCTTGGCGAGATCATGCGGGAGGACCGCATGACGGAGACCGAGATGTGGATGCGTCGGGTCCAGCGACTGCCCGTGCAGGGGGCGGCGCAGTGGCGGGCATTGCCGTTGGCGCTGCAAGCCGCACCGTCGGTGGTCGGGTACACCCGGTTGCAGGAGCGGCTGCGGCGGCGCGGTGTGCATGACCCCGGTGCCGGGTCGACGGTGCACGCATTAGCGCGGCGGGATCTGGTGGTGATCACCGAGGACTCGGTCGAGCACCCTGCCGTCGGCACGGTCGGACGGGTGCTGGTGGAGATCACGCGCCGTGGACGGGCGGCCGCCCGGGCGGGGCTGGGTGAACCGCGTGATCCGGGCCCGGCGGCACACCTGCTGTCGGAGTGGCTGTGGGGGGTCGTGGTGCGCGTCGCCGCCGCCGAGCCTGTCGGGCTGGAGGACGACCTACTGGCCGGCCGCTCGCTGTTCTTCATCGGTGTGGGCTACAGCGGCAAGTCCGGAGGGCGGCCGAGTCGTGGCCTGGTGGACTCGGTGCCCGTCATGGCTCCGGGCGGGACGCATGTCGCCGAGTACCGGTGGCGCCTGACACGGTTGGGTCGACGTCATGTCGCGGAATATCTTCATATTTATCGCGAGCTTTATTCGCATGTAGACACTGCCGGGTTGGACGGCATCGCGAACGAGGAACCGTAAACACAAAAGCCCTATTTTTGCGGTCACGTGTTTTGTCGGTGGGGTCCTCTATGCTCCCGGGCCGTGACGAGTTCCACGGACGACGGCGCGCAGACGCTCGATGACGTCCGGGTCCGATACCTGGTGACCCGGGCCGCTCTGCGCGCGGCGAAGGCGATGACGGCGCCGGAGGCGAAACCCGAGAAGCGCCTGGAAACCCTGATGGAGTGCCACGGCATGATGCAGGCGGCGCGTGGTCCGGGCAGTCCGCTGTCGTTCGGGGAGTTCCGACGCGCGTTGGCGGGGGACCTGGCCGTTCTGCTGCCCGACGGTGTCATGCCACTGGACCTGGCGGGGACGCGTGTCGTCGACCAGGACGGGCAGGTGACCGAGGATGCCCTCGACCTCGATCTCGAGCAGGAGATGCTGCTGCGGTTGCTGCACAAGATCGGCAAGGCCGCGGCTGTGGTCAGCGACCGGGAATTCCAGTCGGAGCTCGACCAGGAAACGGCTTTCACGCTGTTGCGCAAACATGGCGAGCAGGCCGTGTACGAGGCCGGTCGCAGGGATCTGATTCGCTGGCCCGCAGGCCCTGTGCATGAATTGGTCGACCTGCGGCTGCCGCCGCTGGTCGTGGACTTCTACAGGGACATTCCCTACGACTCGGCCTATCGGGGCTGGTGGTTTGCCTGCCCGATCTGCCGGTGGCCTATGCGGATCACCGTCCGGAACAACGCGGGAACCACCGTGGGCGTGGCGCGCTGCTGGTACGCGCCCCACGCCGAGATGGGAGCCTCCTACCTGTTCGGTCTGCCGACCGACGCCGGCGCGCCGCAGTTGCTGCCCGAGCCCGCGCCGCCGCGTCCCGGCGGGCGCGAGGCGGTGCTGTATCCGTATCTCGGCGACGTGCCGACGGCGCTGCCCACCGAAGGCCACAAGGCGCTCACGCGGGGGATCTGGCGCTACACGACCATTCCCGGCCTGCCAGAGCTGGCGCTGCACGACCAGTTGGCCGCACGGGGGCTGAAGGTCAGCCTGTGGCCGGGACTGGACGCCTTCGACCTGTTGGTCGAGGTGCGCCCGAAACGGGGCAGGAAGACCTCGTACAAGGTCGACATCAAGGACTACACCTCGGCGAGGACGTTGGCCGACCTCATCCACGCCCAGGAAGGCGATCGGGGCGGAGCCGACTGGCTCGTGCTGCCCGACCACCACGGCCGCCACGTGCCACTGCTGTCGGGGGTGTGCGCGAAGTACGACATGCAGGTGGCCACTGCCTCCGAGTTCGGCGAGATGATTTGCGAGAAGGCCGGGGTGAGTTGGGCGTGAGCGACCTGCCGATCGAACAGACCGCGGTCTACGCCGCGCTGGCCCTCGCGACCCACTACTTCCCCCAGGCCGTCGATGGGGATCCCCGCGGCGCCGCGCCGTTCGCCGAAGCGGCTTTCCTGCTGTCCGGGAAGTACCGGGCATGGGACCGCTGGAACCGACTGCCCCACGACGAGAAGCAGCGGATCGCCCTGGTCTGCTCCATCGCTCCCGGCGAACTCGCCGACGTCGCGAAATTCTCGGTGGCGGCACGCTCCCTGCTGGCACGGCTGAACTCCGACGAACCAGCCGACTCGTCGGTCATGGCGCCCTTCGAACTGCCGGGCGACAACCCGTTCACCGCCGATGCCGCGCTGCCCAGGCTCGGGGGCGACCCGCTCGGCTACGTCGACCGTCTGACCGCGCGGTTCCGGCGTCCGAGTGCTCGCGCCAAACCGGTGGATTTCGCCGGACCGGGCACGTGGAAAACCGGGGAGATCTTCGTCAAGGACGTAGGGCAGGTCCACGGACGGGTGACGATCCCCGCCTACCCCCAGTTCACAGAGGCGTTCGGCCACGACAGCCTGCCCTCCGTCTCGACCGTGCCGCATCTGGCGGACCTGCGCATCCCCACGCCCGACCTGCTCGACCTCGCGGAGAAGATCGACTCGCGCTACCCGGAGGACGAGCGCTACCTGCACCGGGTCCTCGCGCAGCTGTTCGCCGTGCTGAACACCACCGACACCGTGTCGCCTGCGGAGGCGTTGACGCTGACCGCCGGGGGCATGGAGATCTTCAACGCGCCGACCGGCACCGGCAAGAGCGTGTTGGTCCGTGTCATGGCCGCGTGGTTCGCCGCGCGCGACCTGCGCGTGGCGATCGTCCTGCCGGATATCAAGGCATGCCTGGCCCTGACCTGGAACGTGCGCGAGGATCTGGCCCACCTGCACCGCAGCGAGGTCATCGAGCACAAGGCCACCTGCGCGCACCTGATGTCGTCGTCGGGGATGCACGACCGGGCGATCAAGCTCGCCTCCCTGATCAAGGAGGAGCCGGACGCGCCGGGGGAGTGGGGCAAGCGAGCCGAACGCGACGTGGACCCCCTGGCGTACGGATGTGCCCTCAAGACGTTCCTCGACGCCACCGGAGACTATCCGCCGGGCCGTGAACCCTGCCTGTCGCTGCACCGCCAGGGCGTGGGGGCGGCAGCCTGCCCCTGGATCCCCACCTGCGGGAAGTACACCCCCGTGTACGAGTCGGCCGAGGCCAACGTCGTCATCATGAACCACTACGTGTTCATGCAGGGCAACCTGCGCATCGGCGTCAACCTCGACGGCCGTGCCGTGCGCGGTATGACCGCCGCCGAGTTCGCGCTGCGGACCTGCCACGCGGTCCTGGTCGACGAGGTCGACCAATTCCAGTCCCGGGCAGTGGACAAGTGCGCCAGCGAGATCGTCCTGCACTCCCGCCGGCACTGGTCGGCCGCGCCCCAGGAGATCGACACCGACGCCAAGCGGCTGCCCGTCGACGACGAGCACAACCTCCTGCCCGCGGTCAGCCACGTCCGGCTCATGGCCGAGTTCCTGCTGCTGAGCATCTGCAAGAACGCCCTGAGCCTGCACGTCACGGAGGACGACCGGGCGCAGACGCGCATCCCGGACCAGACCAGCACCCGCTGGCACCTGGCCCGCGGACGCGACCGCGTCCTGCTGCGGCTGCTGTGGCCGGACGAGTGCGCGGAGGACGAGACATCCATCCCGGTCGAGCTGTTCCAGAAGCTCAACGCCCTCATGCCCGCCAGGTACCAGCGCCTGGATCCGCTCGGCGGACAGACCAGCCTGCTCGAGCCCGACTGGCACGAGGTGCGGGAAGCGCTCAGCGCGCTGGTTGCACCTCGCGGCGAGCACCTGCTCGACCAGGTCAAGATCGAACTGCACCGTCTCCTCGAGGCCAGCGTCAAGGACCCGCACCGACGCGCCCAAGCCATCAACCTGCTGGTCACCCGGACCGCCATGATCGAACTGGACGAGGCGCTGGCGGTCCTGCAGGGCAAGGCCCACGACTACCGGTCCTCGGGTCTGCGATCGGCCCACAGGATCGTGGAAGGCTTGCAGCCCACCGCCGTCTCCGCGGTTCTGCCGCTGGGCATGCTGGGGCGCTCCATCACCGGCTACCGCGTCACCGGCCTCGACGACAAGGAGAAGAACGCCGCCCTGGTCGCCCAGACCATCGCTGGCGACCCACACACCTTCACCGCCGAACTGGGCGGGATCGTCTCGCTGGTCCTAGCCGGTGTCGAGCGGCCGGTGATGGGGCTGTCGGCCACCGCCTACTTCCCGCAGGCGGTTCGCGAGCACCTGCACGCACCGGTGCGGTGGTGGATGACCGACGCCCAAGCCAAGTCCATCCGGGCCAGGAAACACCGCATCGACTACGGCCAGGGCCACCCCCTGTTCGGCGAGCCCATCAAGGTCTCTGGAACCCACCCCAGCCGCAAGAAAGACGCACTCATCGAACTCGGCAGCAACCTGTACGACCAGCACATCCACCGCGAACTCAACCGCACCAGCAAAGACGACCGGGGCCGCGTCCTGGTCGTAGCCAACTCCTATCAACAGTGCGCGTGGCTGGCCCGCGGCATCGCCCAGGCCGGACGATACGACGGCGGACTGTGCCTGGCCGTGCGCGCCGAGGATCTGCACAGCACCGACCCCGACCTGCCCAGGCAGAACGTCGCCGTACGTCTGACGGCCGAGGAGTTCGAGGACTTCCCGCGGCACGGGAAAATCCTGGTCGTCCCCTTGTCGCTGATCGCGCGAGGACTCAACATCGTCATCGGCACCCGCTCGGCGGTCCGGTCGGTGTACTTGTGTGTACGTCCCCTCGCGCTGCTCAACGATCCCGCCGAGATGTACGGCAGCATCAACGCGGCCGGTCTGCGCGCCTTGCCGCCAGGCGGCGCGCCCGTCCCGTCGCAGGCCCTGGCCGAAGCCGGCGAGTCGGCCTGGGAACAACTGGGCCTGCTGCTGCGCACGGCTCCCCAGTTCACGGCGATGCACAAGTCGCTGCAGGACGAGGTCGTGGCAGGCATGATCGTCGACCTGATCCAGCTCGCCGGGCGCGCCCGCCGCGGCGGTACGGACGCCGTGCTGCACATGGTGGACTACGCCTTCCACGAAGACACCTGGAGCGCCGACCTGGAGACCGTCCTGCGGCGCATCCACTCACTGTGGCCCCCCGACGTGCGGCAACGCATGAACGATCTGTACGGGGAGGCGCTCAACGCCTTCCTCTCCTACGCCGGTATCGAAGCCCCCGCATCCGGCCACCAGAGCAACTGACGGACAGCACGAGAGAAAACGAGAACACGTGACCGAGCACGACCCCGCACCCGGCAAGTACCTCAACGCCCTCGCCTTCCCTTGCACCCCCGAGCTGGTCGGCGACGCCGTGGTCCACGTGCGGCACTTCGACGAAGTGACCTGGAAGCTGTGGGACGACTTCGACCTGAGCTGCAAGAAGAAGTTCAACAACGACGACGCCCAGGCCCCCTACTCCATCGCCACCACTGTCCTGAGCATGCTCAGCGGCGGCTACGTCCACTTCGACCCCGACCGCCGCGACCCGTTCCTCGCCTCGCTCAACCCGATCGACAGCACGCTGCTGCGCCGCGTCTTCACCCTCACCCACCATCTGGCCCTCGGACAGGAGGTCGGCACGATCGACCTCACCACGCCACCAGAGCTTGCCAAGCGGATCGCCGACACCACCGAGCACAAGTACCTGCTGGCCGACCACCTCCAACCCGTCCACAACAGCCAGCCCACGGCTCCCGGCTGGCTGTACCGCACGGTCGCCTGGGAACTCTCCCAGCGCCTCGCCTCCCAACCCTGGTCGATCTCCGAGAACAGGACCATCACGCTGCGGCCCGACTCCACGGGCGGCCTGGTCGCGTTCGACGATCCCTGGGAGAACGAGCAAGGCGGCCGCTACGCCCTGTCCCGGACCGCGCTGAAGCTGAAGACTGTCCCCAACATCAAGAACCCCGTGCTGCTGCTGAGCTCACGAGTGACCCGCATCTCCTCCTCGCTGGTCTTCTCGAAAACCGCTCTCGCGGAGCAGCCCGGTCGGGGGCGCCCCGTGCTGGAGGTCACCCTCAACGGCCGAGGCGGTGCTCGCACCATCAACCGCCTGGCTCTGCAAGCCCTCGGCCGACTGGAGATGGACTACTCCATCCTGCGCACCATCGACGAGCGGTCGAAGCGGGAGCAGAAGCTGCTCGCCGACGCGAAGGAGAAGAAGGAACCGGTCCGCTTCCCCCGCGAACATCCCGGGCAGGTCTGGCCGTTCCTGCCCAAAAACTACTCGTTCCCCATCGGCACCGGCACTGGCATGCACCACCTGAGGCTCCTGCACCGCCACTTCACCGGCATCTTCGCCGACACGGCAGCGCCGCTGGAGATTCGTGAGGTGCGCATGAGCATGCCGCACCGCCCCACCGACCCGGAGAACATCTCCAAGCAGGAGTACCAGCGCCGCAAGGAGGAACGAGACCGTCACCCGGACCCGAAGACACTGGGCCCGATCCGTGCGCGCGGCAGCCTCTTCCCGACACCGGAGTCCATCGTCGCCTCTGTCGAGACCGCCGGATTCACGAAACTGCGCATCGTCTGCCTGTGGTACCGGGACGAAACCCGGCTGCGGATGCTCGACACCTTCTGCAAGGCCTTCGACCTCGATCCCCAGGGCCTGGACCCGCACGACGGCACGGAGTTCAGCCTGCACGGCGACCGCATCACTGCGGTGTTCCACCAGGCCGAGGACTTCCTCAAGCCCGGACCCGCCGGCAACCGCACCGCGGCGCTGGCCGCCACCGGGGCTTCGCTGCTCTCCCGGGACGGGGTGCTCGTCGGCACCTGGTGCGAGACCGAGATCCCCACCGCCGACACCGACGACGGCAGCGGGGCAAGCCTCGACGACCTCGATGCCAAGCCCCAGACCAAGAAGATCCTCGCGGAACGCGGCGTGCCCACCCAGTACCTGCGCGGCAAAGACGACAAGGGCGTCATCAAGCCCAAAGCCAAGGACCACCCCGCCGAGATGGCCCTTCTGGACCTCTACCGCTCGCTGGGCATCATCGACGACCGCATCGCCAACGCTCTGCGGCCCGAGAAGACGGGCTACCCGGTCGACCGCATCGCCCACGTCGGCATCTACGTGCGACAGCAGAACAAGCGCAAGGGAGAGTTCGGCCAACCCAAGGTGATCATCACCGCGTCCGCCCTCGTGCCCCCACAGGACGACGACGGAGCCTGGACCATGCTCGGCTGGAGCTCCGTTCGACCGGAGTGGCAGCCCTACCGCACCGCACAGCCCGCATTCCACGCCAGCGCCTACCCGGAGGGCACCGGCGACAGGAAGACCTACCGGCAACGCTGGGACGACGCGGCCGAGACCGTCGAGCGCGCCCTCGCCGACCTCGCCGACGAGTTGGACGGAACCCCGTACGTGGTCACCGTGGACGCCCTCGCCTCCCGACGGATGTGGGACGGCTTGCAGAACATGCACCTGGGCGGCTCGCCCGAGAACGCGAAGAGCCGCTACTGGCTCCCCGGCAGCACCCTGGCCCGAGACGAGCGACCTCACGGCGTCATCCGCATCAACATCGACGACGAGGAGGTTCTCCAGCCGGTCGGCACCACCCACATCGCCAAGGCCAAGGACAGCGAGCCCGTGGAGAAGGAGACCGCGAGAACGCTCTATGAGGTCACCACGGATTTCGGCACCCCAGTGTGGATCCTCTGCAACGTACCTCGTGCCTTCGACGGGGACGGTGCGGGCCGACTGGGATCGAAGTACACACGGTGGGACGCAAAGCCCTCCGTCTCCTCCGAGAGGAAGGAGGAGCGACGCAAGGGGGAGATGCCTCAGAACTGGTACTCCATGACGGCCAGTGAAATCTACCCCCTTGCATGCGCCGACAGCGTGTCCCTGGAAGCTCTCGCCATCACCACGGCGAAGCTCTGCCACCAGGCCCAATTCTGGGACGGTCGTTCCCGTTTCCCCGTTCCCCTGCACGCCGCGAAGCAGATGGACCTTGACCACCCGCAGTACCGGCGCACCACCGCTCCGGAGGAGAAGTTGAGCGCTGAACCTGGTGCTGATGACACACAAGCTGAAACTCTCAAGGATCAGGACGAGGAGCAGGGGTACTGATCTTTTCGGTTCCGGGTGGCGGTGGCCTTGATGGTGGATGCACGCGGCGGTATGCGGTATCCCGATGGTGGTGGTCTGACCGCAAGGCAGCAGGCCGGACGGTAGCGAGTATGGATGGAGGCCGCCGAGCTGTTTGCCCAAGGTGAGAGACCGCCGCAGGTGGCGCGGCGGTTCCGGGTCTCCCACACGTGCGCCAACGCCCGGCACCACCCGCCCGCTGACGGGCGGGTGGTGCCGGGCGTTGAGGTCGAGAAGGCTGTCCGGGGCGGTGGTCGCGGATGCGGCCGGAGTGGCGGGCGTGGCCAGCGGCGAAGTTGGACAAGGGCTGGCGGCGCACGGCTGGGGCGAGGTGCTCATGCTCAAGACCCGGCCAGACGCGATGACGTTTCCGAGACCGCCCTGTGGCAGGACACCTTCTCCGAGAGGGAACCACAGCCCGGCAAACCACACCTGCGCTGTCCCGGCTATCCACCGAACGCGACGTCAGCATGATGAACTCCGGCCTGCGGTTCCTCGTGCCCGGCGTTCGGAATTGTCCCGGCCGCAGGGCAGACGATCACACCCTCGGCAACGAGTCGATGGACCAGGCTCGACGCAGCTGCGCTGCTCGATCGTCGGTCGTGTTGCTGTTGAGGTCACCGATGCTGCCATGTCGGCCACAAGGTTCGTCCTTGCCGCAGGGCGGCTGCCGAAGGTGTGGTCGGGTGGTGCGGCTCATCAGGTCCGCGAACACGTGAGCAGATCGGCCAGCGCGGCCAGCGCGTGCTCGGCAGCGGAGGTGAGGGAGTTCAGCAAGTCCGGCGGCATCACGCGTTGCCTCAGGCCCGACGTCTCGATGACGCTCGTGAGCGCCTGTTCGTCGGCCAGCGGGTGCGGGCGGCGCGCGCGGTGGGCGAGCAGGTCGGCGGCGGCGTGCGCGTCGCCTGCCTGTACGGCGAGCCGGATGAGGTTCGTGGTGATCTCTTCGGAGGCGAGGGGGTGGGTGGCCTCGGCGAGTTCGGCTGTGCAGAGTCCGAGACGGGTGTGGAATACGACGGCCTCGGACCTGGGCGGCAGCGCGCGGAACGGGTCGATCATGATGGTCACCGTGTGGTCGTTCGCGCGGTCACAGAGGTGCATCGAATCGGAGATCAGCTGGCCACCGCTGGCAGGCACCCTGCAGGCGGGATCGGCGTGCAACGCCGTCACGTGCTCCACTCGGTGGGCCCGCCGCTCGTAATTGTGGAAAGTGCGCCGCTGGTGATTGCGCTACCAGTCCTGGGGCAACGACAATCCGAACACCGCACCTCCTGCCTTGGCGCGCTCGGATTCCAGGGCTGGTGGACGGCCCACGGGCTCACACCGGGGGCATCGGCATCGGTGGCGGCGGGCCGTCGGGTACGGGCATCCATTTACGCCGGACAGCATCGTCGGGCCTGTAGGACACGATGGCCCGCAGGGGAATGGCGAGTCGTCGTGCGTGGGGTGCGATCTCGGTGTCGACCCAGGGCTCGTCCGGCTGGATGGGGAAGTGGCGGTGTGGTGTCAGGCTGACGACGGGGTCGGTGCGCACTGCGTCGGTGTCGTCGCGGATTTGCCAGGTGAGCCATCCGCTGCCCTGGGTGGTGCGTGCCGCGACGACGGACAGGGCGGCGAAGGAGGCTTCCAGGTCGCTGTCGTCGGGAACCCACAGGTCGGTCGTCGTGCGGTCGGCGGCTGCTCGCTCGCGGGCCACGACCTCCGTGACAGGCCCGCACTGCGCCAGCGGCTCGGGTGCGTCGACATCGATGTCGTTGTCGCCCGGGTCGGCGGCGCCGAATGGGGCTTCGGGTCGACGCGACCACATGTCACGCACACTCGGGGTGACGGATCGGATTTCACCGTAGGGATGTGCCACGGTCTCGGGCCGGAACGACTCGAACCAACCCCGCACCGTGTCGGCATCGAACGCGGGGTCGGGTGCCACGCCGAGCCGTTCGTCGGCTTCGCTGTCGAACAGCCTGACGAAGTCGGTGTCCTCCAGCAGGACTTCGTCCAACCCTTTGGGGAAGCGACCGAGCCCGGCACCGCGACACAGGTCACCCGCCATGTCGAGCACCGTGTCGCGGATGATCTCCTCCGCGGTGCACGCGGCCGGTCCGCCCGACGGATCGGCGAGGTCGTAGGAGACCTTCACCGCCGTGGTCAGGACGGAGCGGAAGAACTGCCTGTCGTAGACGTGTCGGTAGCGGGGCGGGAAGAAGCCGTAGACGAACGAGTCCTCGGCGGTGTCGGCGTCAGGGAGGCCGTGTGCGTCGAAACGCAGCCGCGACAGATCTTCGGCGCAGTGGTCGACGATGCGGTGCGCCGCGACCAGCAGGACGCCGCGGCGCATGCGTGCCCGGCGGAGTTCGTCCGGTGGCACGGATGCCTCGACGGCCTCGTCATCCGGTTCGTCGGTGTCGTAATCCGGGAGATGCTGCGGTGCGACGAACGCCGTCAACGGCAGATCGGGGTGGCGGACACGGTCCGCACTGGCCGCGATCTCCAGGAGAAGATCGATGTGATGGTGGTGTACGTCGTCCGTCATGAGTCTGCCTCGCCGGTCTGCCGCTCGCTGAGCCGTTCGACCGGCACCCTAGTGGCTCCCGACGCCGGTCCGGGTCGTCGGCTCCACGCACCCTTGTCCCACCAGCGGAGACGGCACGGGACACGGTCTCGTCTCACCCGACCGGGTGTTGCCTCAGGGTGCCGTGGGGCTTCGGACGCACCGGTCGCCCCGACGCGCGTGCCGAGGCGAGACGGGAATGAAGCGCCCTCATGACGTCGCCGCGTCGGGATACCGCGATTCCGGCCGTCTCGCCGCCCGCCGGCGGATGGGAAGGGCCGAGGAGCCGACCGCCGACCGAGCCGTCGCCGGCGATCCTCACGCGGCACGTGCCGGCGGCCGTCCGTCGCCCCGGAGCGGGGCGCGAGCACCGCGGAGATGACGTCACCACTGTTTCGTGCCGGTGAACGCCGAGTGTGGGCGCAGGCGGGGCTGTCTTCGCGCCGACACCCTCCGGCAGTCGACGGACCGGACCGTCGGGCTGCCGGAGGCGTTACGTTCGTCCTGGTGGTGCGTCAGGCCGCTGAACCGGTGGACTTCGACGTCGTCGTTTCCGTCGGTGTCTGCTGTTCTTGCGGTGCCGGGGCGGTGTCCATCGACGGCAAGGCCACCGCCAGTGGGTGCGGTTCGCCGGTCAAGGCGGACAGGGCGATCGCGACGTCCCGCGTGTCGGCTTTGATGTAGGTCTGAGTGACGCCGAATCGGTTGGAGCTTGCCGTGGCGTGCCCGGCGAAGGCGCGCGCCACGCCGTAGCCGTAGGCTCGTTCGATCCACGTCAGTGTCGTGTGGCGCAGCCAGTGTATGGACACCCCCTGCGTGCGTACGGTGGGCACGTGTGCGCCGATGCGATCCCAGAGGGTGTTGTAGCGGCGCCTGGTCAGGGGATGTCCGTCGTGGTAACGCAGCACTGCGCTGTCGGCGTCGCGGGCGCCGCGTAGACGGGCGTGTTCACGCAGGGCGTTCATGAGAGTGGGGGAGACCGGTTGCCAGCGGTTGCGGTCGCCCTTCTCCCGCAGTTGCACCAGGGACTGGTCGGGGTCCAGGTCACGCAGCCGAAGCGCGAGCGCCCCGCCCCGCCGTGCGGCGGTCTCGATGTGGAACCGCAGCAACAACGCGTCGAGTCGGGGATCGTCGCCGGTGGTGGAGGCGACCTCCACGATGATCTCGACCAACTCCGGCTCCAGCGCGCGACGGTTCGACGCCAGCCGCTTGGGCTTGGCCACGTGCGAGGTCGGGTCGTCCCAGGGGTGCAGCAGCCGCAGGGCGACAGCGTGGCGGTACAGGCAGCGCACCGAGTCGTAGGCGTGTTCGGCGGCGCTGTGACCGTTGCGGCTGGATCGGCGGACGACCGCGGTGTCCTTGGCGTGCTCGATGAACCACGCGACGTCGGTCGGTTGGATGTCGACCACTCGACGCTCCGGCCACGCCGCGAGTGCTTTGTTCCAGTACGTCTCGTACAAGGAGCGGGTCGGCCCGGGAACGACGCGGGACACGGTCGACACCAGATCCGCCAGCGGCGTGCTGCTCGCCCGCTTCTCGAAGGTGATCAGGTCCTCGGCCGAGATGCCCATGCGGTGCAGGAGCAGGCGGGCTGCGGCGAGATCGTCGTCAATGGTCAAGGCCCGAAATCCTTTGCTGAATCTCGCGGTCGTACAGGTCGGTGTGGAAGGTCCGCACCATGTGCGCGAGGTTGATCAAGGGGTGCACGATCAGCGCCTGGTGATCGGGCGCGGCGATCAGGAACGCCTGATCACCGGAGTCGATGCCGCAGTAGCGCAACAGGGTCGGCGGTAGCGCCATCCGCCCGCGCCCGTCCAGGGACAACGGACCTTCCTCGGTCGGTCGCAACATGAGGTGGCCTCGACCGGCCCATGCGGTGAACGTGTTGCCCGCCGACCAGAGCAGATGCTCGAACACCGGTCGTCCCGAGATCCTGCCGCTGTCGTCGACCAGCACCACGGCGAACTTGAGGTCGGTCTCGCCGAGCGCGGTTTGCAGATCGCCCAGATTGACTCTTCGCATGCGCCCTGGGCGTTCCTCGGCGCGAGGCTTCGGATAGGTCAGGGCCCGGACGATCTTCTCCTCGACACCGTCGGTGCCGCCCGCGGGCGGCACCGACGCCAGGCGCAGCCTTCTGCGGTCCACCGTGGACCTACCGCGGCCGCGGCGGACGACGGCTCGATACCGTCCCCACACGACGACTGGCAAAGTTGTGCATGCCGATCCCCCCTTGCTGCTCGGCCCGCTCCCCGCGGGCACGTCTTCCGGTCGCCCGTCTTGTCGGGTGAGGCCGGGCTCCGGACCCCACTGCCGACACGAGACCCCTGGGCCTCGACGGCCGTCCGGACATCGACACTTAAGCACAAAACTCACACTCAGTCACCAAAGTCGTCGCAACACGCCGCAAAACGGCCTCCAGATGATCGTTTGACTACACTCCGTTAATGCAGGGTGATTGAGGTGCTGCGAACTCAAGATCTGTCGGCCGAGCCAGGCAGTCGAGAGTCATGTCGAAGGCCGCTCCGTCAGCGCGTGTCGCGCCGTTTGCTCGCCAGCGCCCACATATCGAGATCTGGGCCGGGCCACCCGAGGCAAACGCGACGGAAGACCGGGTAACGGTGGGCACTGTGAGGTGATCACACAGGGGCGACGTCAGTCGCCGCGTCCAGCCCTTGATGTCGCGACGGGTCGACGGGAAGCCGCCTGTTCCTCGAATATGATCGTCGTCGCGATAACTTCAGTGTCAACAAAGATTAATCCGATCTACGACAGCTGGCCCGGCTTGACCGATGCCGTGTACGTGCGCATTAGTACGTTGTCGTCGGGGTGGGTGTGGGTTGTGGTGTGCGTGATCGGTCGGCCGTGGGTGGCCTGCTCGTGGCGTGAACGGAGCGGTGGGGGATGGATAGCGAGGCGCGGCGGGTGGTCCAGTCCGCTGAGGCGTCGGGTCGGTCGGTGGTGTTGCAGGCCGGTCGGGATCTGACGGTCCACGGTGGTGTGGTGGTCGGTGGTCCTGGTGTGCCGGGGATGGAGTCGGTGTCGCCGCCGTCGGGGGTGGGCCGGGTTCCGGTGTCCTCGGGGGTGTTCGTGGGTCGGGGCGGGGAGTTGGCGCGGTTGGAGGCGGCGCTGGCCGGGTCGGGGCGTGCGGTGGTGGTGGCGGTGCACGGTCTGGGCGGGGTGGGCAAGAGCACGCTGGCCGCGCGGTTCGCCGAGCTCCATGCAGGCCGGTTCGCGCCGGTGTGGTGGGTGACGGCGGACTCGCCGGCCGCGATCGACACCGGTCTGGCCGAGCTGGCGGTGGCGCTGGTGCCCGAGCTGGCGGGGGTGCCGCTGGAGCGGCGGACCGAGTCGGCGGTGCGGTGGCTGGCCGCCCGTGACGGCTGGTTGCTGGTGCTGGACAACCTCACCGCACCGGCCGATGCGGCGGGGTTGCTGGCGCGGGTGCGGACGGGCACGGTGCTGATCACCAGTCGGCGGGGTGGCGGCTGGGGCGGGGTGGCCGAGCCGGTGCCGCTGGACGTGCTGCCCGCCGAGCAGGCCGTGGACCTGCTGACCCGGATCGTGCGGGCGGAGTGGCCGGAGGCGGACCTCACGGGCGCGGACCGGGTGTGTGCGGAGGTGGGGTGGCTGCCGCTGGCGGTCGAGCAGGCGGGCGCCTACCTTGCCCAGACCCGCATCACCCCGGTCGCCTACCTGGAGCTGCTGCGGCGGTACCCGGCGCGGATGTTCACCGCGACGGCGGAGGGCGGGGATGCCCAGCGGACCATGGCCCGGATCTGGCACGTCACCCTCGATCGCCTCGCCGACACGCCCCTGGCCGGGCGGGTGCTGCGGCATCTGGCCTGGTACGCCCCCGACGCCATCCCGCGAACCCTGGTCGCGGGCGCGTTCGACGAGCCGGAGCTGTCGGAGGCGCTGGGCCGGTTGGCCGCCTACAGCATGATCACCCTCACCGGCGACACCGTCGGCGTGCACCGCCTGGTCCAGGCCGTCACCCGCACCCCCGACCCGGCCGACCCCCACCGCCAACCCACGGGCATCGCCCACGCCCGCGACACCACCACCGCCACCCTCGCCGCCACCCTCGCCGAATCCCACCCCCGCTGGCCCGCCGACTGGCCCGTCTTCCAGACGGTGCTGCCCCACGCGCGGGCACTGCTCGACCACACCCTTCCCGACACCGACACCGAACCGCTCTGCCACCTCGCCAACCGCCTTGGCCTCTACCTCGACGGCCAGGGCGACACCACCACGGCTATCGCACTGCACACCCGCGCCACCCACAGCCGCCAACGCCTCCACGGCCCCGGCCACCCCGAGACGCTGGCCTCACGCAACAACCTGGCCCACGCCTACCGGGCGGCCGGTGACTTGGGGCGCGCGATCCCGCTGCTCGAGGCGACACTGGCCGATGCCGAGCGGGTGCTGGGCCCGGACCACCCGGACACGCTGACCTCGCGCAACAACCTGGCCGGCGCCTACCGGGCGGTGGGTGATCTGGGGCGTGCGATCCCGCTGTTCGAGGCGACACTGGTCGACCGGCAGCGGGTGCTGGGCCCGGACCACCCGGACACGCTGACCTCACGCAACAACCTGGCCGACGCCTACCGGGCGGCGGGTGATCTGGGGCGTGCGATCCCGCTGTTCGAGGCGATGCTGGCCGATGCCGAGCGGGTGCTGGGCGCGGACCACCCGACCACGCTGACCTCACTCAACAACCTGGCATACACCTACCAGGAGGCGGGTGACCTGGGGCGCGCGATCCCGCTGCACGAGGCGACACTGGCCGATACCGAGCGGGTGCTGGGCCCTGACCACCCGGACACGCTGGCCTCACGCAACAACCTGGCCGGCGCCTACCGGGCGGCGGGTGATCTGGGGCGCGCGATCCCGCTGTACGAGGCGACACTGGCCGATGCCGAGCGGGTGCTGGGCCCTGACCACCCGGACACGCTGACCTCACGTCACAACCTGGCCTACGCCTACCAGTCGGTGGGTGATCTGGGGCGCGCGATCCCGCTGCTCGAGGCGACACTGGTCGACCGGCAGCGGGTGCTGGGCCCTGACCACCCGACCACGCTGACCTCACTCAACAACTTGGCCATCGCCTACCGGGCGGCGGGTGATCTGGGGCGCGCGATCCCGCTGTACGAGGCGACACTGGCCGATGCCGAGCGGGTGCTGGGCCCTGACCACCCGGACACGCTGATCTCACGCAACAACCTGGCCGGCGCCTACCAGGAGTCGGGTGATCTGGGGCGTGCGATCCCGCTGCTCGAGGCGACGCTGGTCGACCGGCAGCGGGTGCTGGGCCCTGACCACCCGACCACGCTGACCTCACGCCACAACCTGGCCCGCGCCTACCGGTCGGCGGGTGACCTGGGACGTGCCATCCCGCTGTACGAGGCGACACTGGCCGATACCGAACGGGTCCTGGGCCCCGACCACCACCTGACCAGAACCATCCGCTCGAATCTCGAGACTACGACAAGCGGCCACGACTGACCCGCCACTCTCAATCCGGCCATCGGCCATGAGGCGACCGCCCAATGCCCGCTCGTCGGCAGAAGGGACGTTCGTTTTGGTGGGTCGGTGGCGGCAATGCCACTCGGCTGAACATCAGGGCAAGTGCTGGACGTGTCCGAGCAGCGGGACGGACTCACCCCGTGCTCGGAGGTGGGATCACCTGGTGCCCGTGCGCACGTTCATCGGCTCGGTCGCTGATCTTGTGATGCGGTTCAGCCCCGTAGCAGGATTCGCTGCGGCCGTGCACCCGCCCGGACGCTTCACCACAACGTGGACAAGCCCCTTCCGTCGACCGGACCCGGGCATGCAGCACGACCGCGCCAAGCGTCCGCTCCACGACCTTGACCACGATCCCGGCCAGATGCGGGAGAAGATCGTCAACCCACCCCGAACATGATCAACTACCGGGCTGCCTTGTGTCACAAGATCAGCGACAGAGCCCGTTCATCCGTACCGGGCTGTGCACGTTGACTGACCTGTACGCCGACACGCCGCCCACCGTTGTGGATCAGGTCACCGGATGGTGGTCGTTGTTTGGTAGGCCGTCTTCCGGTGAACGGGATCTCGCGACTCACGCGTTGTCAGGTTCGGTCTCGGTGCGGGTTGTCGAGTTGGTGTTGGACACGTCCGGCATCGCTGTCGCGGCCCAACTGTCAGTACAGCTCCAGGCTGCTGCCAGGCCGCGACACCGCCACCGAACGCGTCCAACACCAACTCGACAACCTCGACAGCCGACCTGGAACTGCAACACCAACCCCGCCCAAGAACTCCTCTGGCCCGACAGCAGGCTCTGCCATTCCCGGCGACGGCCCCTGGCAGCGCCGCCGCCAGGGGCACCGATCGACGCACCGACGGTCCTGCCGATCGCCTTGCTGTCACAGCCGGCGGTGACAACGCTGGTGATCGTGACGCCGACAGAGCCGTCACGGCCGACGGTCGCCGTCCCACCCTCGCCCGCATCACCCTCGCCGTCGAGGCCGCCATTGTCGGGATCCGGTCCCGGGGGATGCGGATCCCGTGGGGAGCCCCCGGTTCGGGGTGGCCGTCGAGTACGAGGCTGGCGACAATCCGATTATCCACGGTGACCTCCCTCGGGCGCGATGTCCTACGGGGAGATGCCGGCGGCATCGGTCGAGACGCGTTTCGGGGGTCTGCCGTGCCGGCGGATGCGGTGGGATGAATCCCACATCTGCGTGTTGGACAGCCGTCAGCCGGCTGTCTCGCCGGCGGGTGCCCAATGAAGGTGTGCTGTCGCCGGCCGCCGGCGGATCGCTGGTGGCCGGTCGGGCGATGGCCATGGGGCACGGGCGAACCGGCGATGGCGCTACACAGGGCGGTGCCCGCCGGCGGCTCATCCCGCCGACAGCCGGGCATGGCGATTCCGAGTCGCCACGCCCGGCTCTCGGCCAGCGTCCGGTGACACCTAGTCGTGTCGTCCCGACGCCATCGCGTCGCCGTCGCCGGCGGGGTGCGCGGCGCTCATCGCCAGCAGGGCGAACCCGGACACCACCATGAGGCCGTCCAACACCAGCGGGCCCACATGGGCCGCCAGCGTGCCGTAGCCCCACGCGAGCAGCACGTCACGCACATGGCCGTAGCTGATCACGGCCGCGCCGAGCGCCACGGTGCCGGTGCCGCCGAACCGGGCCAGCGCCCACTGCCACCCAGCTTTCCACTGGACCCGGCTGAGGACCTCCACGCTGAGCAACAGCCCGATCGGCCACACTGCGGCCCCTACCTGGGAGGACAACGACGGGGCCCAGCCCGGGGGCATGTGCTCGGCCGGAAGCCAGGTGTGCAGCACGTTGGCCGCGACGGACATGACGGAGCCGAAGACGAATCCGGCCCAGGCGGCCACCTTCCCGCCGACCGCCGGCGGAGGCGTCGCCAGCGACAGGCCGCCGGACACCGTCGCCACCTCGGCCCCCGGCGACGCCGGCGCTGGTGATGCCGACGCCCCCGCCGGCCTCGGACGACGGGGCCGCCCGCCCGACGCCCGACGCGCCGGCGACGGTGCCCCGGCCGGCGATGTCGTCGCCGGCGGTTCCGCCGCCGACGCACCCGGTGCCAGGTGTGGCGGTGACGTGGCTGTCGTCGACAGCCGTGCCGAGTCGCCGGCCGGCACCATGCCGCTTGCGATGGCGTCACCGACCACGGCCGGTGATCCGCCGGCGCCGTCGGCCGAGTCCGGCCCGGCCTGCGCGGTGCTGTCGCCGGCACCGGACATGCCGCCGGCCACCGCGTCGACGTCGCCGGCGGAACCCGCGGGTTCACGGGTGCTTCGACCGGCGTCGCCGCGGTCGATCTCGGCGATCGCCTGACGGATCCGGTAGTCCGTGGCATCGGTCAACTTGGCCAGGGTCGGTCGGCCCGGACGGGGCTGCCCGGCCGTGTCGGCTTCCGCGAACAGTTCGCGGATCCGCTCGACCAGTTCCCGGTCGACGTGTGCGTCGACGACTGTGCTCACGGGAACCTCCGACCACAGTGGGCGAACCGACGCAGGCCGCGTCCGCCGATCTCCCCACGCTGCACGAAGCCATCCTCACGACGCCGCTGCGGCGCATGGTCAGTTCGCATCGGAGGCCTCCACGGCGAAGAAGTTCGGACTCGTCCCGATCGATTCCTGCAATGCCAGCGGGTGCCGCTCGCCGGTCCAGGCCTGCACCGCGGTGGCGATCTCGCCCATCGAGGCCTTGGTGTAGTCGTGTGTCGCACCCTGCTGGTTGGAGGAGGGCTCGGCGTGCCCGGCATACGCCCGCGCCACCGCCGGCGAGAAATTCCGCTCGACCCACGTCAACGTCGTGTGCCGCAGCCAATGCATGCTGATGTTCAACACGCGCACGCTGTCTACGTGCCCGCCGACCCTCTTCCACAGCCCCTCGTGCCGCTTCTTGGTCAACGGATCGCCGTTCTTGAACCGCAGCACCGGGCTGTCCGGATCACGCGCACCCCGAGCGTCGGCGTGGCCGACCAGGGTCCGCATCAGCGTCGGCGACACCGGCTGCCACCGCTGCGTCGATCCCTTCTCCCGCAACAGCACCAGACACTGGCCCTGATCCAGATCGCGCAACCGCAGACCCAGACCGCCGCCGGTGCGCGCCGCGGTCTCCAGATGGAACCTCAGCAACAGCGCGTCCAGGGAAGGATCGTTCCCGGTCGACGTCGCGGCCTGCCAGATCTCCCCGTACAACTTCGGCGTCAGCGCGTGACGACGCGACCTGCCCTTGGCGGGCTTGGCCACCCGGGCCATCACGTTCTCCCGCGTCGACAGGACGCCCTCCTGCACCGCCGCGTTGTATACGCACCTCAACGCGTCGTAGGTGTGCAACGCCGCGCTCTTGCCACCGTTGCTCGTGCGCCGCACCAGCGCCGTCTCCCGCGCCCGCTCGAACAATTCCAGCACCTCGGCGTTGGTCGGCTCGTCCAGTCGCCGACTGCCCCATACCTCCACCAACCGGTCCCAGTAGGTGTCGTAGAGACGCTGGGAGGCCTTCGGCACCACCTCGCGCACCTTCTCCATGAACTCCGCGAAGGTCGGCACGACCCGCACGGCGGCCTCGGCCCGCAGCAGGTCCTGCGGCCGCAACCCCATGTGCTTCAACAAATTCAACGCCATCGCCACGTCCGCCGGATCGGCCGGTGCGACCGGCGACCCGGGACCGACGCCCGGGTCGGGGACCGCGGCGGTCCCGGCGTCGACACCCGTCGCGGGATCAACGGCCATCGCGGACACCTCCCCGGCCGTCCACACCGGTCGCGTCCCCACCCGCGGACCCGGAGCGCCCGCGCCGTCCGGCGTCCGCGGCCGGCTCCGACCCGTCGTCACCACCTGCGCGCTCGCCGCGCTCGCCGACCGGGTGCATGCCCTTCACCACGGCCCTGGGGTCGGGCAGCACGAGGTCCAACTTCTCCAGCCCGTGGACGACCAGCGCGGACAGGGTCGGGACGGCGACCACCAGCACCTGCTCCCGTGTCCCGAACCCGCACCAGCGGCGAACCCGCGCGGGGACCAGCAGCCTGAGGCTCGCCGTCACCACGCCGCCGCCCGAGGCCGCGCGCCGCATCACGATCGCGTCCTCGGCGTCGTTCACGCCGATCTCCACGCGCGTGCCCGGACTCCACCCCAGCAGCCTGAACAGCGCCCGCTCGCCGATCCGGCCGTCCGGGTCGAACACCGTCACCCCGTAACGGCGCGGATGACGCCGTCGCGTCGCCGGAAGGGGACCGGGATCGGGTGCCTCGGTGCGACGCAGGTCCAATTCCCGACGGGCCAAACGGCCGCTCGGATCGTCGTGCGGCGAATTCGCGGAATCGTCGCCCGGCAGCGCCGTGCGGCGGGGAGCGCCGAACGCGGGCATGGGGATGATGCGATCACTCACCGTGACCACCCCCGGCGAGGGGGTGGCACAGGATGTCGCGGAAAGTAGTCGACACCCTGCGGCGTGTCGCGTGCCGCAGGGTGTCGGTGTTACCGTCTGTCTTCCGGGAAATTTCCCGTGTTTGAGTGTCCGAGGGGGGACTTGAACCCCCACCCCCTTTCGGGGACTAGCACCTCAAGCTAGCGCGTCTGCCATTCCGCCACCCGGACTCCTCGGCTCTCGCCGTGGTGTGTGCATAGATTACATGATCGTTCTCGGTGGCCAAAATCGGGGTCCCTGGAAGGGTGTCGGTCGAAGGAATGTGCTGGTAGGGCGGTTGAGGGCGGTTGGGTGGTGATCGGTGCGACGGGTGGCTCGCGGCTGGGGCGGGTGCTGTTAGCCGGGTGCGGAGCAGTCGGCGTCGAGTGTTGGGTGGTGGCGTGCTCGCTCGCGGTCTCCGTGGTGTCCGGGGGCTCCATCGGGCGCGTGTTGCTCATCCGGCATCGGTCGTGGATGGGGCGAGGAACCAGGTCGCCACGCAGGGTGACCACGGTGGTCGCCGTGGGTTCGTCGTGGATCTCGGGTGTGGCTATCCGGTCGTGTTCGTCGGGCATAGCGCGGGCCAGGGTGTGGCACCTAGGTGGTGTCGCGGGAATGTGTGATTGATGTCGCAGGTGTTCCGGCGTACTGGGAACGTATCCCGGCGAAAGGTATGTGAATCGTCGTCACCGTGGCCGGTGTCCGTCAGATCTCATAGGCGGGGTGGGTCTCAGTCGCCGAGGCCTTCGATGAACGCTGTGTGGCGGGGCGCGGTGGGGTCGATCACCACGTGCATGGTCCACTCCTGTGTGCTCTTCACGTAGGTGTCGTAGTTCTTCTCTTCCTCGATCGGCCATCCGTACTCCTCGACCAGGCCTGGGGAGAACGGGAGATCACGGCCCAGTCGGGTGCTTTTGTCGAGGCCGCGACGTGGTTGGACTGGAGCACGCTGTCCAGGCAGGTCGAGGGGAAGCCGTAGGTCAGGTACAGACCGCTGGACATCGGACCGCCTGTGTCGGCATACCTCAGGTCCGTGATCTCGCACGACGGCAGGTCCAGCGCGAAGTGCGCCGACAACTCGTCCAACGAGTGGTCGCCCGTGGAGCCGGGGTACTCGCGGGGGTCGTCAGCGCACGCTGTCACGAGGGCGGCGCCCGCCAGCAGGACGGTGAGCTTCCGACAGATGTGCCGGACGACCATCGACCGGAAGCTCATCCGGTCCGCTCCTGCTCGTACCTGCCGAGTGTGTAGTCGGCCTGCACGCTGGACGTGAGACGATCGATCACGCCCGCGATCATGGCACCCCGGCTCGACGCCACGTGAGACGTAGTCTTGGTGCAGCTCGCCGTGGTCACCGCCGCGGCGTACACCAGGTGCACCACGCAGATCAGCACTGACGTCGTCACGAGCGGGGCGTGGCCGTGGGCAAGACCGTAGAACGCCGGCACCGCGGCGAGTTGCCCGACGCCGAAGAGCAGCAGGGCTCTGCGTCTGCCGATCCTGGAGAGCACGCTGCCGGCGCCGAGCGCGCCGGCGATCGCGAACATGCCTCCGAACACCGTGGTGACCAAGCCGATCCGGGACACCGACCAGCCGGCGTCCACCAGCATCGGGTTCAGCAGCGCGAAGTACCCGCCGATACCCGCCCAGGTCAGTGGCAGCACCACCAGCGCCCACCTGGCCACGCCGGGCTGGCGGAACAGGCTGGCCAGCACCGGGAACCCTGGCGGGGCCTGCCGCGGTGCGCGAGGTTCGCGGAGGCGGGCCACCTGCACCGCGGGTATCGCGGTCGCCACGGTGAGTGTGAGCACAGCGGCCGTCCACCCCGCCACGTCGTAGACCAGCAGCACGGCGCCGCTGCCAAGGGCGGCGCCGACGAACCCGGCCGCCGTCTGGATGCCGTTGGCCACACCGCGGCCGGTGCTGTCCAGCAGCCGGAAGGCGAGGGCGTCGGTGGCGACGTCCTGGGCGCCCATCAGCACCCACATCACGATCGTGATCACGAAGACGACGCCGAGGTCTGCGACGGGGTCGAGCGGCAGCAACACCAGCGCCGCGAGAACCATCGCGGGCTGCACCACCAGCAGCCACGAGCGGTAGTGGCCGGAGCGGGTGGAACCGAAGCGGTCCACCAGCGGCGCCCACAGGACCTTCGCCGGCCCGACGATGATCAACGCCTGGAACGCGCCGAGCTGCTCCAGCGACACGCCGCGCTGGTACAGGATGGTCAGCAGCCCTCCGCTGCCGAGGAAGCTCGGCGCCAGCCACTGCCCGACGTACAGCCCGGCGAGCAGCCGATAGGTCGCGCGGCGGGTGGGCAGCCGTTCCCGCGCGATCGTCATACCGGCCCACCAGTCGCGCGGACCACTGTGGACTGTCGGCCAACCCGTCGCGCAACGCCGCCTCGACCATCGGGGCGAACAGCGCGCGGGGCGTGTCGTCCCAATCCAACGGACCGAACGGCGGTTCCGGGTCGTACTCGATGCCGTACTGGATCGTGCGGGCGATCCCGTCGCCGGCCATCCGGGACACCAGGCGCAACGCCATGTCGATGCCCGCGGACACGCCGGCGGCGGTGACGACCGGACCGTCTTCGACCCACCGCCGCGCCACCGGGGTCGCGCCGAACCCACCGAGCAGGTTCCGGTACATCCAGTGCGTGGTGGCGCGCCGCCCGGTGAGCAGACCGGCCGCCCCGAGCAGGAGAGCTCCGGTGCACACCGACGCGGTGATCTCCGCACCGGCCGACGCGCCGCGCAGGTACGCCAACAGGCGCTCGTCGGTCATCGCCCGGATCGTGGCCACCCCGCCACCGGGGACGATCAGCGCGTAGGGCGAGGGAACGTCGGCGAACGTGTGGCTCGCGGTGAGCGTCAGCGGGGTGTCGGTGGCCATCGGGTCGAGCCGGTCGGCCACCACCACGACCCGGTGGCCGAGTCCCGCCTGGACGAGGGAGGTGAGCACCTGGAGCGGGCCGACGAGGTCGAGTGCGGTGATACCGGGGTAGAGCACGAACGCGATCGCCCTGACTGGTGCCGTGGTCGAGGTGTCGGTCATGGTCACCAATCAACCGGGCGGTCGGTCGCGTCGTGGGCCGGTGTCCGAAATCCTGCGAACCGTGTCATCCGGCCAGGGGTGCTGCTAGCGTCGTGATCATGTCGCGGTCGCCGAGACGAGTGCTGATCGTGGGCTATCCGGACGCCGAACTGCTCGACATCGCCTGCCCGTCGGACGTCCTCGACGCGGCCAACCGGCTCGGCGCACGGCGGCGGTACGAGATCGTTCTGGCCAGCCTCGACGGCCGCGTCGTGCGCTGCGAGTCCGGGCTGACGCTGGTCGCCGGGCTGCGGCTCGACCAGGTCGACGGACCGCTGGACACGGTGATCGTCGCGGGCGGCATCGGCCACGAAGCGGCGGCGGCCGACCCCCGGCTGACCACGCACCTGCGCAGGCTGGCAGGCGTGAGCAGGCGCGTCGCCTCGGTGTGCACCGGCGCCACCGTCCTGGCCGCGGCCGGCCTGCTCGCGGGCAGGAGGGCCACCACGCACTGGAGGTACGCCGCCCGACTCGCCGCCCGCTATCCCGACGTGACGGTCGATCCCGCTCCGCTGTTCGTCAGGGACGGCAACGTCCGGGGAACCAGGCCCAGGTCAGCATGTTCCTCACCGCGCCACCGCCGGATCACGGCGTGGTGCGGGACCTGACCGGCCACATCGCGAGCCGGCCGAACGCCGACCTGGGCGTGCCGGCGCTCGCCGGTCGGGCCGGCCTGAGCACCCGACAGCTGACCAGGCTGTTCGACACCCACCTGGGCACCACGCCGAGCCGGTACGTGCGCGCGGTGCGGACCGAGGTCGCCGCCCAACTGCTGGCCTGCACGGAACTACCGCTCGCCGCGGTCGCCCGTCGGTGCGGTTTCGGCTCGGCCGAGACCCTGCGCCAAGCGTTCCTCGACCACTACGACACGTCACCGTCGGCCTACCGCACGGCGAACCGTCCACGGGTGTCACCGCCGAACGGTTCGACGCCGGAACCGTCGGGCCGGGCACGACTCCCGTAGTCGGACCCGCGCCCGGTCACGCACCGTCGGGGCTTGGTCGGACCGGACCGGCGCACCGCGACGAGTGCTCCGTCGTGTCCGGTCGACCGGGGTTCGGGGTCAGGTCACTCGGGGTTGCGGGTGAAGCGCAGGGTGAGGGCGAGCGAGGTGATGTCCTTCATCATGCCGAGCTGGTTCCAGGTCAGGCCGAAGTCCTTGCGGTCGACGGTCAGTTCGGCGTTGAGGGTGACGGCGTCGGGGGAGACGTCGTCGGCCGTGGCGGTGAAGGAGAGCGGCCGGGTGGTGTCGCGCACGGTGAGCTCGCCCTTGACCTTGACGGTCCCGTCGCGGCCGGCGGTGGCGCTGGTGGTGGTGAAGGTGAGCGAGGGGTGCTTGTCGACGTCGAAGAAGTCGGCGCTCCGCAGGTGGATGTCCCGCTTCGCGTTCTTGGTGTCCACGGAGGCGGCATCGATCGTGACGACGCCGTTCGCGGAACCGTCCGTGGTCTCCCTCCTCGGCCCGGTCGGACCCAAGACCGACTGCCCCAGCATTCACTGACGGGAACGCGCCGGTAACCCACCGTGAGCGGAAATCGACTGGCGCGCGGGGGATAGCACACCTGCGCGCCACGATCGGGTGACACCTGTAACCCCTTGGGGAAATGCGGCGAGTTACTAGTATGGCGGCTCGCCGCTTTCGGCATCCCACGGCCGCCCCTAGCTTCGCGCAGCCCATGGGAGGTCAACATGGTTGTGATCGCGACCTGGAACGTGGAAAACCTGTTCCGCCCCGGCGGTGATGGTCCCGCCGATCAAGCCACCTACGACGGGAAGCTCCAGGCGTTGGCGCGCACGATTGCCGACATCGCCCCGGATGTGCTGGCGCTGCAAGAGGTCGGCAGTCCCGAAGCACTCTCGGACCTCGTCGGCACGCTGGGCGGAACCTGGCACCAGGAGCTGTCCAAACACCCCGACAGACGCGGTATCCGGGTCGGCTTCCTCAGCCGCCACCCGCTGACCGTCATCGACGACACCGCCACGCTGCCGGCCGAACTCGCCCCCATCCAGATCGCCGACAAGCCGACACCGCCCAGCGACGAACTCAGCCGCGGTGCGCTGGCCGTCACGGTCGAGCCGGTGGCCGGATTCACGCTCACGCTCATCACCTGCCACCTCAAGTCGAAGCTGCTGACCTTCCCCAATGGCCGCTTCAATCCCAAGGACGAAGGCGAACGCGCCCGGTTCGGCGCCTACGCGCTCTACCGCCGCGCCGCCGAAGCCACCGCCGTGCGCGAGTTGGCCACGAAGCAGCTCAACGGCGACCACGACGAGCGCGTCATCGTCCTCGGCGACCTCAACGACGAGCCCCACGCCGCCTCCGCCCAGATCTTCAACGGCCCCACCGGTTCCGAGATCGGCAGACCCGGGTTCGACCAACCCGACAACGGCGACCGCCAACGCCTGTGGAACCTGGCCCCGCGCATCCCCGAGGACCAGCGCTTCTCCCGCAAGTACCGGGGACGCGGCGAGCTCATCGACCACATCTTCGTGAGCCACGCCCTGCTCAAGCCGCTTCCCGAAGCACGCACCAAAGCCGGCCAGGACCTGCCGTCGGTCACGGACGACCCCGCGGCCCGGCGCGATGACCGGGGTTCGGACCACGCCCCCGTCATCGCGACCTTCACCGTCTAGTCAGGAGGGTCGGATCACGGCCGAACCCAGACTGCCGATCATCTACGTCCGGGGGTTCGCCGGAAAGCCGTCCGGGATCGACCACGCCGTCGACGACCCGCTCCACGGCCTGGCCGAGCACCTGGGTCTGCGGTCGCGTGCGGCACTGCTCGGCGCCATCGACGCGGCCGGGTTGTCGGTGATCGACAAAACGGACACCAGGCCACGCCACCGCGTGCGACCGATCCGGACGATCCCTTGCACGCGGCGCGTGCCGCGGAGGTCACGTCCCTCTGGCGGCTCGGGGCCCGATGAGCGTTCGACTTCCCTTGCGGCAGAAAGGGGTGTGATCGGAGTATCGCTCGACGGCATTCGGCGCATAGTGCCGCCGGGTTCGAACGATCCGGCCGTCGGTGACGTTAAGCACGGGTGCCGGAGCGTGTCGTGAGGGGTGCGGCACGGGCGGTAGACGTGGCGGACCGACGAAACGGACACGACATGACCGAGCTGTTCCCGCACGCGATCCTGCACCAGTTGGCGTCGGCGCCGGACACCCCGGCGTTCGAGCACGGCACGCGGGTGGTCAGCCGTGGGGAGCTGTTGGAGTTGATCGGCTCGTCGGTCGAACGGATGCGGTCGGCCGGGCTCGGGGTGGGGGACGGGGTCGCGTTGGCCACGGCGGTCACGCCCGAGGCGTTCGCCGCTTACGTCGCGGGGTGGTCGTTGGGGTGCAGGGTCGTCGGGATCGCGCCGCAGCAGAGCGCCAAGCAGGTGGCGCACATCGTGGGCGATGTGGAGGTGTTGGTCGTCGACGACACCGCGCCGGCCGGATTGTTGTCGCTGGTGCCGCGCGTGCTGCACGTGAAGGACTTCGTCGGTGGCAAGGCGGACGTGGTCGTGCACGGGAGGCCGGACGACATCGCCTGGGTCGTGCACACCAGCGGCAGCACCGGGACGCCGAAGGGCGTGCAGTACTCGTACGCCGGGATGTCGCGGTGGTGGTCGTGGAACCAGACCGGCTGGGACGACCGGACGCATGCGCTGGTCGCCCGGTACAGCCGGTTCGCCCTCTTCGGCACGTTGGCCAGCGCGGTGGTGCAGGAGCACCTCGGGTGCTGCCTGGTGTCCGGCGGCACGGCGGTGATCCCCGAAGGGACGCCCCTGTTCCCCGACGTGCTGGCCGACCTGCGGATCACGTCCACGCTGCTCACCGTGCCGCGCCTGCACCACATCCTGGACGAGTTGGACGAACGGGAGGTCGACCTGGGTGCGCTGGAGGCGGTGCTGGTGGCGGGTTCCCCGCTCGCGCCGCACCGGTTCGCCCAGGCGGTCGACGTGCTGGGCGACGCCGCCCACACCGGCTACGGGCAGACCGAGACGGGCCTGCTGACCCTGCTCACCGCCCAGGAGGTCCGGGACCGGCCCGAATCGGCGGCCTCGGTCGGCCGGGTGCGGAGCGGCGTGGAGTTGGAGGTCCGCGACGATGCCGGACGGGTGGTGCCGGCCGGGACATCGGGGGAGATCTGGTCGCGGACCAGCCTGACGTTCGTCGGTTACCGCGACGACCCGGAGGAGTCGGCCGCGGTGCTCCAGGACGGGTGGGTGCGCAGCCGCGACATCGGCCACTTCGACGAGCACGGCTACCTGTACCTGACCGGGCGGGCGCGGGACGTGGTGATCGTCAACGCGATCCTGCACCACGCGGGTCCGATCGAGCAGGTGCTGGCGGCCGACCCCGACGTCGACCAGGCGTACGTGCTGGCGGTGCCGGACGAGCGGACCGGTGAAGCCGTGCACGCCTTCGTGGTCCCGGTCGCGGGCCGCACCCCGGACCCAGAACGGCTGCGGGCCGCCGTGGCGGCCGAACTCGGTGCGGGAGCCGTGCCTGCGGCGATCCGATTCATCGACGCGGTGCCCGTCGGCGCGGGCGGGAAGCCCGACAAGCGGGCGCTGCGACCGTAGGGCCGGGTGGCTGGGCGCCGAACGGGCGATTTCCCCACGTCGCCGTCCGACTAACGTGAAAGGAAGTCACATCGACCTGGGGATGGCGCGCATGATCCGTCGTGTGGTCAGCTCGGTGGTGCTCGTGTCGGCGATGGCCGCGGTGCCCGTGCTGGCCGCCGCGCCCGCGCAGGCGATCCCGGCCTGCAAGGCGGGCTACCAGTGCGCCAGGACGTACTACTCGGACGCCACGTACGAGTTCCCGGTAGGCGGATACCTGCGCACCTGCGAGGGCACGTCGAGCCAGTGGGGCAAGACCGCGAGGTACGTGGAAACCGTGCAGTCGCAGTGCAACTAGCGTCACCCGCACCGTTCGAAGTCGTGGAAGTGCGTTGATAGTGGGCCGGGCTACGTTGACCTCCGTTCTGGGGTTGCTCGAACGTCCGGCCCGGCGCCGGACCCACGACAGGTGCCTTCTTTGAGATCACACAGTTTGAGATCACGCGGGATCATCGGCGCGGTGGCGGCTGTCGCGCTGGTTCCACTGCTGACCACGCCCGCGCAGGCCGCGGTCGCGAACGTGACCGTGGACTTCGGCGCGGTGGTGCGGCCGGTGCCGCGGGACGCCTTCAGCGCCGACATCACCGGGTACGGGTCCGGCAGCTACATCACCAACGACCCGCAGCACCGCGCGATGCTCGCGGGCCGGTACGGCTCGCTGCGCATGGAGCTGAAGTACACCACGCCGGGTGATCCCACCAGCGCCATCATCGCCGGCGGCTCCGGCGCGGAGACCAAGGTCGCCGGCGACGCGTGGATCACCGCGATCAAGGACCTCGGCGCGGAACCGGTGCTGATCGTGCCGGACGACGCGACCGACGCGGCCAACCTGGTGCGGCACTTCAACCTCGGCGGCAACCGGATCGGCCGGTGGATCATCGGCAACGAGCCGGACACCAAGCCGAACGGCACCGCCGCGGTCTTCGGCGCCCGCTTCAACGCCGTCTACGACGCGATGAAGGCCGTGGACCCGTCGATCAGCGTCGGCGGCCCGGCCGTGTCCCACCCGAACATGACCTACATCAGGGAGTTCCTGACGGTCAGCGGCACCCGTGCGGACTTCGTGGACTTCCACAAGTACGGCGCGGGCGAGAAGCCGGTGTGCGACACCACGTTGCTGGCCGAGACGGCGCAGTGGAGCACCGACGTGGCCGCGGTGCGCGACATCATCACCAGCGTCGTGCCGGCGCGGGCGAACCAGATCGGGATCCAGATCGGCGAGACCAATTCCGACTGGGGCATCCACCCGAACCCGGCGGGCTGCGGCAACATCGGCACCGAGCCCGTCCAGTACCGCAACGCGGCCATCTGGTGGAGCGCCAGCGTGTTCGGCCGGCTCGCCGAGGCGGGCGCGCGCGGTTACGCCTACGGCGACAAGAACGGCGCGCTGGGCCTGCTGTACGACCAGCCCAACGCCAGTGGCGCGGGCCGCAACGAGCGGATGCCGGTCTACCAGGGCATCGGCTTCTTCACCGGACAGGAGGGCACCGCGCTGGCCCACTTCGGGAGCAGCCTGGTGCGGTCGTCCACGACCCTCGGGAACGTCGAGGTGTACGCCTCCGCCAATCCCAAGGTCATCGTCGTGGTGAACAAGGGCATGACGCCGTACAACGCCGTGATCGGGGTCGGATCCGGTCTGACGCAGGCGGCCGTGCACCAGAAGGACGGCAACACGGTGAGCTACGCCAAGCCGGCCAACCTCGGCACGGTGGCGGTCAGCGCCGGCCAGGTGACCGTGGGCCTGCCGGGCCCGTCGGTCACGCAGCTGGTGCTGAGCTGACCCCTGTGGGTGGGCAGGCCCGGCCCGCCCACCCACAGCACGTCACGACGCGCTCAACCGATGATCGGGGATTCACGGCCTAGGCGTCCCGGCAGCGGTCCCGGATCTCGGGGAGGTGCCGGAAGCCGGCTGACTTGTAGGTGGCGACGGCGCCGACGTTGGAGCTCGGGGTGCAGACGATCGCGCTCGACGAGCCCAGCTCCTGGAGTGCGGCCGCCGCGGCGACGGTGATCGCCTTGCCGTAGCCGTGACCGCGATGGTCCCGGTGCACGCCCATCGGCTCGAGCAACCCGGGCTTCCCCGGACCGGCCGACCACACCGTCACCGCCGCCACCGCGTTGCCCTGGTCGTCGTACGCGACCAGACACCGGGCGTCGGCGTACGGCAATCCGGCCGCCATCGCGTGCCAGCGCTCGTCCGTGAACGTCGACCCGTCGGACGATGCCCGCTGCACGGCGGTCCGCACGTGCGCCTGCTCCGGTCCGATCACCTCGATCCGCACGCCGGGGTCCTTCACCGGCTCCGTGAGGTCGCGGCGCAGCGGCGTCCACGGCTCGCCGGCGTTCCAGCCGTCCTCGGACAGCAGATCTTGGACCAGTGCGCCCATCGGCGCGTCGAGGCACACCTTCCCCTCTGCCAGTACGCCGCGCTCCGGCTCGGTCACGTCCTCGACCAGCTGCCGCGCCAGCTCCTCGTCCCGCTGAGCGTCCGGCGCGATCGTCAGCCGCAACAGCCTGAGCTCGGGATCGTCCAGCAGCCCGACGGCGAGAATCCGTCCGTCCCGGCTCCAGGTCCGGACCGCCGCGGCCGTCGCCTCCGCACCGAACCGCCAGAACCAGCCCAGGTCCCCCGGATGCAGTTGCATCGGCGCCCCGTCGTACTGCCACTCCCGCAGCACGCCCACAGCCTCGCTCAGCCCGTCGGCTCCCGGCTCGCCCAACGCAATCGCCATACCTCCGATCACACACCACCGCGCCGACCGCCCGCACCCGGTTTTCGGCAGCGCCGTTGGGGCCAACCAGGCCTCTGACTCCTTGACCCGGCCGGTATCGCAACACTACTTTCGAAACATGTCTTTCGAGCGGCGTCAGCTCACCGACGCGCACGACTCCGGGCGCTGAGCCACCCGCTGCGGGTGCGGCTCATGGAGCTGCTAGCACCAAGAGGGCCGGCTCACCGCCACCGAAGCGGCGGCCGAACTGGGCATGACTCCCGCGAACTGCTCGTTCCACCTGCGGTTGTTGGCACGGCACGGTTTCGTCGAAGAGGCGGAGGGCGGCGTCGGCAGGCAACGGCTGTGGCGGCTGGTCGAGCAGGAAACCCGGATCTCGACGCGGGACGCCGTGCAGCACGTGATCAACGAGTACGTCGACCGCGGCGCGCCGTCCAAGCGCCGTCCCGACACCGCGCCCATCGACATCTCGATGACGCCACTCCGGCAACCACTCTCAGGGGGAGAACATGGCTGAATACCGCGACTTCGCGCCGAAACAACGATTCCGCCCCAACATCGCGCTGTCGCCTGACGGCGCGTTCGTGGCGTACGCCGCGAACACCGACGGGCAGTACAACCTGTACGTGGCACCCGTTTCCGGTGGTCCGGCCCGCAAGATCACCGACTACACCGAGAACGCCGTGATGCAGGTCGCGTGGTCACCGGACGGCCGGAACCTGTTGTACACGGCCGATTTCCAGGGCAACGAGCAGTACCAGCTGTGCCTGGTCGACGCCGCCGGCGGCACTCCTCGGCGGCTGACCGACACCGTGGACCGCCAGCACGTCCTCGGGCCGTCCATCTACGAGTACGGCGCTCTCACGCCGTTCACCCCGGACGGCCGGAGCGTGGTCTACGCGGGCAACGACCGCGACGCCGCCGTGCAGGACGTGCTGATCCAGGACTTGGCGTCCGGCGCCGTCCGGCGGGTCGAGTCCGTCGCGGGCACGGTGCTGCACGCCGTGTCGGTGTCGCCGGACGGCCGCTGGCTGCTCACCTCCGGCATGCACAGCATCGCGGACACCGACCTCGGCCTCGTCGACCTGCACGAGCCGGACGCGCCACTGCGGGTCGTGACCGCGCACGAGGGCAAGCGGCTGCACATCGCGGGGCCGTGGGCCGCGGACTCCTCCGGGTTCCTCCTACTGCACGACACGAGTGGCGAGTTCCGCGCGTTGGGCTCGTATTCTCTGGCCACCGGCGTGGTCACGGACCTGGTGACGCCGCCGTGGGACGTCGAGCAGGTGGTGACCTCCGGCGCGGTGCGGGCGTGGACCGTCAACGAGGACGGCATCTCGCGGCTGTTCGTGCTGCGGGACGACGAGTCGGTGACGTTGCCCGAACTGCCGGCGGGCGTGATCGCCTCGCTGTCCGTGGTGGGCGATGTGCTGACGTTCCTGCTCTCCACCGGCACCCGGTCGGCCGAGGTCGTCGCGCTCGACCTGGCCACGAACGAGATGCGGTACCTGACGTCCAGCTCGCCGTCGGTCGCGATCACGTTCGTCGAGCCGGAGTTGGTGCGCTACCCGACGCACGACGGCCGTGAGGTGCCCGCGTGGCTGTACCGGCCTGGCGGTGACGGCGTTCGCGGTGTGGTGATCTCGATCCACGGCGGGCCGGAGATCCAGGAACGGCCGCGGTACAACTACTCCGGGCTCTACCAGTACCTGGTCGCGCGGGGGATCGCGGTGCTCGCGCCGAACGTGCGCGGCTCGACCGGGTACGGCAAGACCTACCAGCGGCTGATCTTGCACGACTGGGGCGGCGGCGAGCTGGGCGACTTCGAGTACGCGGTCAAGTACCTGCACGGTCTGGACTGGGTGGACCCCGCCCGGATCGGCGTGTGGGGCGGGTCCTTCGGCGGCTTCGCCACGCTGTCCTGCCTGTCCCGGCTGCCTTCGCTGTGGGCTGCCGGCGTGTCGATGGTGGGCCCCTCGAACCTGCTCACGATGGCCCGTTCCGTGCCCGAGACGTGGCGCGCCGAGGTGCTCGAATGGCTTGGCGATCCGGACACCGAGGCCGATTTCCTGCTGGAACGGTCGCCCATCACGTACGCCGACGCGATCACCGCGCCGCTGTTCGTCATCCAGGGCGCCAACGACCCGCGCGTGGTGAAGGCGGAGAGCGATCAGATCGTGGCCGCTCTGCGGGAGCGCGGGGTCGACGTGCGGTACGACGTCTACGAGGACGAAGGGCACGGTTTCACCAACCGGGCGAACGAGGTCCGGGCCTTCGGTGACACGGCCGACTTCCTGGTGGCCCACCTGACCGGTCCTGCTTGAGCCAGGCGTGGCCACGGCTGAGCGGACTACCCACTGGACAGGTGTCGCCGGCCGTGTTCGACCGACTGGCCACACCTGTCGGGCCGGTCTCCTGCGCTGGTGAACAGCGCGGTCAGCAGAAGAGGGCAGTGGTGGAGCGTTTGGTGGGGTAGGGGGCCGTTGGCGACGAGGGATACCAGCCCGTGGCCGATGACCCAGCTCTGAGTCGCCAGTTTCAGCGGGTCGGTGTCGGGTGGAAGCGGTCGGCCTTCCTGCCTCGGTCGACGGCTTGGACCAGGTACTCCAGGGTCGCATCGGTTGAAGTGGGCAGGGCGCGGCGAAGGCGAGCAGCAGGCCCCTGTGGCTCAGTGAAGTGAGAAGGGGGTTGGGGTAGGCGGATGCGAGCGATCACTGGTTCAGTTCCCGCGGTCGCTTCGCAGTTGATCTGGCGGGTTCTCGCTGGAGGGCGGCTGTTGCCCCGTTCGCGGGAAGGCGGCGCCGTTCGGGGTCAGTGGGCGGGTGCGGGCTCGGCCGGGAGTTGCCGGACGGAGCGCACGGCGAGCGCCAGTGGTGCGCTCAGCACGGCGATCGCCGCGCCGGCGAGGAGCACGGCGTCCGTGCCGATGACCTCGGCCGCCGGTCCGGCCAGGGCCATGCCCAGCGGCGCGGCGGCCAAGCCGACGACGGTGGAGAAGCCGGTGGCCCTGGCGACGAGGTCGGCGGGCACGTGGACCTGCCGCGCGGTCTCGGTGAGCACGGCGTAGAGGCCGGCCTGCACCCCGGCGGGGACGGCCGCCGCGGCGAGGATCGGGACCGGCGCGCCGGCGGCGAGCAGGGCCAGCAGCGGGGCCAGGGCGACGGGGATGGTGACGGCCACCAGCAGCGGGCGCCGCGGTCGCCAGCGCAGGGCCAGGGCGCTGCCCAGCAGCGCGCCGACGGCGTAGCCGTTGGCGATGAACCCCCAGGCCAGAGCGCCACCCAGCTGCTGATCGGCGATGACCGGGGCGAGGACCAGGAACGGGGAGATGCAGGCGCCGTTGATGACGGCGACCTGGATCGTGGTGGCCTGCAACCAGGGGCGGGCGCGGAAGTCGCGCCACCCGTGTCGCGCGGCGTCGAGCAGTGCGGGTCGTGGCGGCACCGGCCTGTCCGGGACTTTCAGCGCGACGAGCGCGGCGGCGCTGATCGCGAACGTGGCCGCGTCCACGGCGAAGGACACGCCCGCTCCGACTGTCTCCACCAGCACTGCGGACACCACCGGGGCGACGAGCGTCGCGGCGTTCTTGGCGGCGTTGACCAAGGCGTTGGCCTGACGGCGCTGCTCCTGGGGCACCACGTCGGCGACCAGGCCCGCTGCGGCGGGGGCGAAGAAGGCGTTCGCCGCGCCCGCCACCGCTTGCAATGCGGCCAGGTGCCACAGCGTCCCGGCGCCGGTGATCAGCAGCGCGGCCGTCAGGCCCTGGGAGGCGCAGCGGACGACGTCGGCGGCGAGCATGACGGCCCGACGCGACACCAGGTCGCCCACCACCCCGCCGACGAGCGTGAACACCACCACCGGTAACCGGCCGACGAGCAGCACCAGTCCGACCTCGGTCAGCGACGCACCGAGCCGCAACGAGCCGAACACCAGCGCCATGCCGATCAGGCCGTCACCGAAGTGGGAGGAGGTCCGGGCGATGAAGTACCAGCGGAACGTCGGGTCGCGCAGCAGCGGGGGCACAAGCCGGGGCATGGGACCGTACGTTGCCGGCACCCACCGACAATCCGCGGAGCCGAGAGGCAGCTACAGCGGCCCGCCCACCCGAATCCGTCGAGCATGTTCGGACGATCCAGCCCGTCTGCTGCGCGCCCCGCTCCGGTGTCCTGCCGAACCTTGCGGTGTCCGGACCTGCATTGCGGTACTCGGACACCTCGACCATCAGGCCAACGACGTTGGATGCGGCGACGGCAACGATGAAGTCGCGGCGGCAGTGTGCCGGAGAGTGAGCGCTCTCCGCCTTACCGGGTGAGGCGCATGGTCACCGCCAAACCAGGGGTGGCCACGCGGTTGCTGCTCCGGATCTGCGAACGGTTCCGGGCGGATCCGGACGCACCGGAGATCCGGGTGGTGTTGAGCGGATTTGGGTGAGCAGGCCGACATGGTCCGGGACGGGCGCGCGGACCTGGCCATCGCCGCCTGCGTCGACGACCACGACCTCGACATCGAGCTCGTGGCGACCGAACCACGCGTCGCCGCGCTCGCCGTGGGACACGAGCTGGCCGGACGCGAGGTCCTCAGCACCGCTGACCTGCTCACCGAGCCGGCGCCCCGGTGGAGCGACTCGAGGGTTGTCGACCGCGACTACTGGCTGGGAAATCCGGATCGCCCGGCCGACGGCCCGGTCGTGCGGGACAGTGCCCAACTGCTGGACGTGGTCGCCCTTGGCCAGGCCGTGGCATTGGTGCCCGCCTCGCTGGCTGCGATGAACGTCCGGCCCGACGTGACGTACCGCCCCGTACCCGACGCGGCGCCGTACCAGACCCTGGTTCTCTGGCCGGCGGGCAGCCGGTCGCCATGGATCGCCCGATTCGTCCAGACAGCGCTGGAGGGGTGAGCCGACGGTGTGCTGCACCGCGGCCCAGCCACCTGAGCGCGGCACCCCGCGGCGGCTGGAGTACTCGGCAAGATCCATTGGCGAAATACCGCAGACCCTCACCGCCAACACCAGCCTTCACCCGAGACCACTTCGCCACTCGACTTTCCTCGCCCAGGTCAGGGCGCCCATACCAAGGACGATTCGCTGACACAGGACACTTGAGCTGTGGATTCGAAGTCGGCGGGCAGCCGGCCAGTCTGTCTCGCCGCCTCCGGCCTCCGGGTCTGCGACAGTCGTCGCATGTCCGACATTGATCAAGCCGTTGTACTGCCGCCGCGAGTTCGTCCGGGGGATCGTGTCCGCCTGGTTTCGCCGGCCAGTTTCCCCAGTGACGAGATGCTCGCGGAATCGGTACGGACGCTGGAAAGCTGGGGGCTGACTGTGGAAGTCGGGGAGCATGCGCTCGACCGTCACGGCTACATGGCCGGCCGGGACGAGGACCGGCTGGCCGATCTCAACGACGCCTATCGCGATCCCGGGGTGCGCGCGGTGGTCGCCACGCGAGGCGGCGCGGGCGCGTACCGCATCGCCGACGGCATCGACTTCGCCGCCGTGCGGGCCGATCCCAAACCGCTCGTCGGGTTCAGCGACATCACCAACCTGCACCTCGCCTTGTGGCGGCACTGCCGGGTCGCCGGGATCCACGGGTGGCTGTCCGGGGCCCGCTCCGCGGAGGCGACGCGGCGGCTGTTGCTGGAGAGCGTGCCCACCATCCTTCACCGGGATCCGGAAGCGCTCACGGCGGCCGTCGAAGTCCCCGGCACGGCTGTGGGACACCTCGTCGGCGGGCACCTCGGCACCGTCGTCGGGTTCATCGGCGCCGGACTGCCCAGCCTGGACGGCGCGATCCTGTTGCTTGAGACGCCGCGCACCATCGGGCTGGGGCAGGTCGACCGGCACCTGACGCACCTCATGCGGTCCGGCTCGCTGCGCGGCCTGCGCGGGGTCGCGCTCGGCCGGTTCCCCGGTTTCGAGGACTACACAGACCGCAGTTGGAACGTGATCGACGTGCTGCAAGACCGCCTGAGGACGTTGGGCGTCCCGGTGCTCGGCGGCATCGACGTCGGCCACGGCGACGATCCGCTGTCCGTGCCGCTGGGACCGGTCGCGGAACTGGACACGAACGCGCGCACGCTCACCGTCGGGCCCGCGGTCCACTGACCTCACCCGCGCAGCAGCGAAGCAGCGGAACAAGGGCGACTACACCCCACTCGGCCACCTCCGCCCCGAAACCCGCAAGGTCGGCCCGGCCACCCGGAGGGAATCCCGCAAGGTAGTCCGGATTCCGCAAGGTTGGGGTGGAGAGGATGTCAAAGGTCGGTGAACTCGTCGACCAGGGCTGCCGCGGCTTCGACGTCGGGGCTCAGTTGGCGGTCGGCCATGATCGGGTTCAGCTTGGCCGCCGCGAGTTCGTAGGCGGTGCGCAGGGGTGTGTCAGGGTTGGGTGCGAGGTCGCGCATGCGTAGTGCGCGCAGGGCCGCGACCAGTTCACAGGCCAGGACCAGGCGGAACGCGTTGAGCGATCCCAGTGACTGGCGGGCCGACTGGAAGGCGAAGCTGGAGTGTTCCTCCAGGCCGCGCGACACGATGGCGTTGCCCAGGCTCGGGGTTTCGGTGAGGCTGCGCACCTCGGCGAGGGCGGAGTTCGCGCTGTACTCCAGGATCATCACGCCGGAACTGCCGCTCGCCCCGTCCGCGAGGAACGGCCGCAGGCCGGTGAACCTCGGTTCCACCAGGCTCGCCAGACGTGCCGCGGACAGCGTGCCGGTGTGCAGCAGCGCGAGCCTCATGCGGTCGAGGGCCTGGCCGAGGTAGGCGCTGTGGAAGGCGCCGTGGTGGTAGGCGCTGTCGTCGTCCGCGCGGATCAACGGGTTCTCCGCGGCCGCGTTGATCTCGACTTCGAGCACCCGGCCGAGGTCGGCGGTGGCGTCGAGTGCGGGGCCGTGCACTTGGGGGAAGCAGCGGTAGCCGAAGGGGTCCTGGATTCGTGCCGCGGGGTTGATCGGCTCACCCAGCAGGCGGCGCAGTTCGGCGGCGGCCCGCACCTGTCCGGGGTGCGGCCTGCCCGCGTGCACGGGCTCGGCCAGCGCTTCGTGCGAGCCGTCGACGGCGAGGAACGACAGCGCCGTCACGACGTGTGCGGCGGACAGCAGTTGGTGCGCCTCGTGCCAGGCGATCGCGGCCATGCCTATGGTCAGCGCGTTGCTGCTGATCAACGCCAGCGCGTCGCCCGAGTCGAGGGTGATCGGCTCGGGGGACGCGCCGGTGCCGAGCCAGAAGCGTTCACCCAGCAGTGTGAGCCCGGTCTCGGCCAACGCGGTCAGGTCACCGGTGCCGATGGCGCCGAACTCGTGCACCGCGGGGAAGGAACCGGCGTTGAGCGCGTCCGCGAGTACGTCGACGACGGCGGGGCGCAGCCCGGCGCCTCCGGCCAGCAGCTGGTTGAGCCGGACCACGAGCATCGCGCGCACGTACTCCTCGGGGAGCAGCTTCCCCAGCCCGCCCGCGTGACTGCGCAGCAGCCGCAGCCCGTGCTCGGGCCGGTCGCCGGCGTTCACGTTTTCCGACCGGTTGGCGCCCACCCCGGTGGTGCGGCCGTACACCGGCCGGTGCAGGACCACTCGCTGTGCGGCGTGCCAGGACGCGTCGACCCGGCGCCTGCCGTCGTCGTCGACCACGACGGGGGCGTGGGCGCGGGCGACCTGCACCACCTCGGCGCTGGTCATGGTCTGTCCGTTGAGGACGATCGGGTCGAGGGCGGGCAGCGTGTCGGGAACGTCCGGGTGCATGTTCGGCCCTTCCTCGTCGTGCGGAGGTGCGCGCCGTTGCGCCGTTACGAGCAGGTGAAGTGTGGCGCTCGGCCCCTTGACACTGCTCGGCGTGGACCAGAGCATGCATGAACGCATTCACACATGACAAGAGGTGAATCGTCTTGATCAGTTTCGAGGCCGTGAACAAGAAGTTCGCGGACGGAACCACGGCAGTGCGCGAACTCGACATGGAGATCCCCGAGGGGCAGCTCACGGTCCTCGTCGGTTCGTCGGGCTGCGGCAAGACCACGACGCTGCGGATGATCAACAGGATGATCGACGCGACCAGCGGCAAGGTGCGAGTGGACGGTCGCGATGTGCGCGACGTCAACGCCTCCACGCTGCGCCGGAACATCGGCTACGTCATCCAGCAGTCGGGCCTGTTCCCGCACCGCACGGTCGGCGACAACATCGCGACCGTGCCGCGCCTGCTGGGCTGGGACCGCAAACGGGTCCGCGACCGCGTGGTGGAGCTGCTCGACACCGTCGGGCTGGCCCGCGACCTGGCCGGGAAGTACCCGCACCAGCTCTCCGGCGGCCAGCAGCAACGCGTCGGCGTGGCCAGGGCTCTGGCCGCCGATCCGCCGATCCTCCTGATGGACGAGCCGTTCGGCGCAGTAGATCCGGTGGTCCGCACCCTTTTGCAGGACGAACTCCTGCGGCTGCAGGACGAGTTGCACAAGACGATCGTGTTCGTCACCCACGACATCGACGAAGCGGTCAAGCTCGGCGACCGGATCGCGATCTTCAAGACCGGTGGCCACCTCGTGCAGTTCTCCACGCCCGCGGAGCTGCTCGCGCACCCCGCGGACGACTTCGTGGCGGACTTCCTCGGCTCCGAGCGCGGCCTGAAGCTGCTCTCGCTCACGTCGTTGGCCGACGTGCCGGTCGAACCGGTCACCAGCGTGACCGAGTCCACTCCGATCGCGGAGGCCAGGCGGGCGGGCGACGGCTGGTTCCTGCTGGTGACCGACGACAACCGGCCGCGGGGCTGGCTGCACGTCGACCACCTGCCCGCCGACGGCGTGCTGACTGACGCCGAGCCGATCGTCGCCGCCGGCCTGAGCGGGAACGCCTCCCTGCTCGCGGCGCTGGACGCCACCGTCTCGTCTCCCGTGGGCCTCGCCGTCCGCGTCGACGACGACGGACGCGTGGTCGGCGTGTCGAGCCCGCAGCGGATCAACGAGCGCGCGGCGCGGTTCCGGGCCCAGGTGCTGGTGCCATGAGGTGGTCCTGGATTCCCGACCACGCCGGGGACCTCGCGATGACGACGCTGGAACACAGCGCGATCGCGGCCGTCGCCGTCCTGTGCGGACTGGTGCTGGCCCTGCCGCTGGGCGTGCTCGCCGTGCGGTTCCCCGTGCTCAAGGGCGCGGTGCTCGGCATCTCGGGCGTGCTGTTCACGATCCCGTCGCTGGCGCTGTTCATCCTCCTGCTGCCGTTGACCGGTCTGAGCTACGAGACCGCCGTGCTCGGGCTGACCGTCTACACACTGGTCGTGCTCGTCCGCAACACGGTCGAGGGCCTGGCCTCGGTGCCGCCGCACGTCCGTGAGGCCGCCCGCGCCATGGGCTACGGCGGTACCCGCACCCTGCTCACGGTCGAGCTGCCGCTGGCCCTGCCGGTGATCATGGCGGGCGTCCGGGTCGCGACCGTGATGACGATCAGCCTGGTGAGCGTCGCCGGGTTCATCGGGCACGGCGCGCTCGGCCAGCTGTTCATCGACGGGTTCCAGCGCGACTTCGCGGTGCCGGTCATCGCCGGTGTGGTGATCACGCTGCTGTTGGCGCTGGTGGCCGATCTGGCCCTGGTCGCCACCCAGCACGCGCTGACCCCGTGGACCAGGAGGGGGCGGTAACCATGGGTGAGCTCATCGCCGACGTGGTGCGCTGGTTCGCCGACGCCACGCGGTGGTCCGGTCCCGAAGGCGTCGTCCAACGCCTGCTGGAGCACCTCCAGTACTCGCTGCTGTCCACAGTGGTCGCCGTGCTCATCGCCCTGCCGATCGGGTTGCTGATCGGCCACACGGGCAAGGGCGCGTTCTTCGCCATCAACCTCGCCAGTTTCGGCCGCGCGCTGCCGACGGTCGGCGTGGTGATCCTGGTGTTCCTGGTCAGCGGGCTGAACCTGTGGCCGGTCTACGTGGCGCTCGTGGTGCTGGCCATCCCGGTGATCGTCACGAACACCTACGCGGGCATGGCGGCCGTCGACCACGACGTGCGTGACGCGGCCCGCGGCACCGGCCTGAACGGGTGGCAGGTGCTGTTCCAGATCGAACTCCCGCTGGCCGTGCCGCTGATCATGAACGGTGTGCGGTTGGCCGTCGTCCAGGTGGTCGCGACCGCGACCATCGCGGCGTACATCAGTTTCGGCGGCTTCGGCCGCTACGTGTTCGACGGCTTCGCGCAGAACGACCTGGCCCAGGTCTTCGGCGGAGCCGTGCTGATCGCGGTTCTCGCGATCGCGCTCGACCTGGCCCTGAGCGGGCTGCAACGGGCACTCACGCCCCGTGGACTCGCACTGCAACGCCGAAGGAGCAATCGATGAAGCCCAAACTCGTCACCGCGGGAATCCTGACGAGCCTCGCCCTGGTGATGACGGCGTGTTCGGGCGGTGTGACCTCACTGGACCCGCAGAGCAGCCAGACCGGCACCGCCTCCGACGGCGCGCTCACCGTGGGCACCGCCAACTTCAGCGAGAACGTCATCCTCGGCCACCTCTACGCGGGGGTGTTGAAGGCCAAGGGGATCGACGCCACGGTGAAGGAGAACCTCGGGTCGCGCGAGATCATCGTGCCCGCGCTGCAGGGTGGCGACATCGACGTCCTGCCCGAGTACCAGGGCAGCCTGCTGCAGTACCTGGACAAGAACGCCAAGCAGAGCGCGGCCGAAGAGGTCCAGGCGGCATTGGGCCCGGTGATGCCCAAGGGGCTGAAGGTGCTGCCCTACGCGGCCGCGGAGAACAAGGACGTCTACGTCGTCACCAAGGAGACGGCGGACAAGTACAGCCTCAAGACCCTCGACGATCTGAAGGCGCACAGCACGGAACTGGTCTTCGGCGGCCCGGCCGAGGACAAGACCCGTTTCGTCGGGCTGGTGGGCCTCAAGGAGGTCTACGGGGCCGAGTTCAAGGAGTTCAAGGCCCTCGACGCGGGCGGCCCGCTGACCAGGGGCGCGTTGGAGGGCGGCGACATCCAGGTCGCCAACCTGTTCAGCACCGACGTCACCATCGTCAACAACGGCTGGGTGGTGCTGGAGGACCCGAAGAAGCTGGTCCCCGCGCAGCACGTGGTGCCGCTGATCAACGAGTCGAAGGCCAGTGCGACCGTGACCGCCGCCCTCGCCGTGCTCAACGACAAGCTGACCACCGAGGAGCTGACCAAGCTCGACGCCCGGGTCGACAACGACAAGGAAGACCCGGACACCGTGGCGCAGGAGTGGCTGAAGGAGCAGGGGCTCGCCTCCTGACCCTCCGGACCCGACGATGAGAGCGGCAATGGACTCGACAGCTCTGCGGCAGCTGCTGGGCGGACGACGGTTGTCGCCCGCCCAGCGGCGGATCGCCCGATACCTACTGGAACACCCGCAGGAGGCAGCGTTCCTGGGCACCGTGGACCTCGCCGAACGCGTGGGGGTGAGCCAGGCGTCGGTGACCCGGTTCGCCTTCGCCCTCGGGTTCGAGACGTTCCCCGAGTTCCGCGCCGCGGTGCGGTCGCTCGTGCTCACCCCCACGGCGACCGCACCCGCCGAGGAGCTCAACGAGATCCAGCTCCTGGTGGAGACCGAGATCAGGAACCTGCGGTCGCTGCGGGACGGGCTCGCCGACCCGGGACCGCTGCGGGAGGCGGCCGAAGCGCTGGCCGCCTCCCGGCCGCTCCCGGTCATGGGCCTGCGGGTGTCCGCGCCGTTGGCCCACCTGTTCGGGTACTTCGCGGCGAAGGTGCACCTGGACGTGCGGGTGCTGGACTTCCCCGGCTCGCTGATGGAGGACGGGCTCACCAGGGCGGTGGACGCCGGGGCGAGCTGGGCGCTGGCGTTCGCGTTGCCGCGTTATCCGCGTGAGATGCGCGACGCGCTGGTGTTCGCGAAGCGGGTCGGCCTGCGGACCGTGCTGGTGACCGACCAGCCGATCAACCCGCTGACCGAACACGCGGACCTCGTGCTGACCGCGCCGGTGAGCTCGCACTTCGCATTCGACTCGCACGCGGCGTCGACCGCGTTGTGCTCGGCCCTGCTGCACGCGATGCTGGCCGCGCTGCCGAAGGAGCGGCAGGCCAGCCTGGACGCCTTCGAAGCCATGGCATCGCAACGCGAGGTATTCGTGGCCGACTAGTGCTGTGACCGGAATGGTTCACCGGGGTCGCTGGGTTGTGATGGCTCTGGGGACGGTTCCTGGCCAACTCCGAGCAGGCCGACCACACCGCGCAGACCCGGGCCTTGCACGCCTACCTGCGCCGGCGCAACGCCAACGCCTGCCACCCCGACGTGCTCGCCGCCCAACGCCGAGAACCAGCACCCGTCCGCAGCGATAAGGGCATCCGCCGGGGACGGCCAGCGCGATCGCGGACAGCCGACCGCGCCGGCGCAGCAGCAGAACCAGTGAGACCAACCGGTCGGCGAGCATGCGAAAACTCAAAGGAATACGTGACACAGGATGTCGTGATTCGTTGGGAGGCTTTCAACACGACGTCAAAGATGGGCGGCTGCCGAGCCGATGGACGTACGTGCTGTCGATGAATCGAATGGAGCTGGTGTGGCAATGGAGCGAACGGCCGTCAACCCGTGGACGTGGTCGGTGGAGATGGGGTACAACCAGGGTGAGATCGTCTCCGGGCACACCCGGACCCTGTACTGCTCCGGGCAGACCGCGATGAACAGCGACGGCAAGCCCCAACATGCCGGTGACATGGCGGCGCAGTTGGCGCTGAGCCTCGACAACCTGGAAGCCGTTCTCGGCGAGGCCGGCATGTCCCTCGCGAACCTCGTCCGGCTCAACGTCTACACCACCGACGTCGATCTGCTGTTCCCGCACTACGGCGTGCTGGCGTCGCGGTTGGGCGCCGCCGGGGTGGCACCGACCACCACGATGCTCGGGGTGACACGGCTGGCGATCCCCGACCTGATGGTCGAGCTTGAGGGGACCGCCGTCGCGTGATGCGACCTCGGCGCCCCCGGTAGCGCTGCCGGTTGAACCGGCACGAGTAGCAGGCAGACGGGCGATTTCCGTGGTCAGAATGGTGACAATCGGCGTCTACGGCTTCGACGGCGAGTCCTTCCTGCAACGACTGCGGCACGCGGACGTCCGCCTGCTACTCGACGTACGCGCGCGCCGCGGTGTCCGCGGACCCGAGTACACCTGGGCGACCTCACGCCGGTTGCAGGCGGCTCTCGCCCAGGCCCGGATCGCCTACGAGCACCACCCCGAGCTCGCCCCGACCACCGGGCTACGCCGGCTCCAGCACGCCGAGGACGACCGCCAAGGGTCGGCAAGCGCCCGCCGCGAGCTCGCCGCCGAGACCAGCGAACACCCCGTCCGGACGTGGGAGTCAGACCTGGCGGTCGTAGGAGCAGCGGTTGTCGCGGACCCGATCAGCTCCTTCAGTTGTAGGGCATGGTCGGGAACCAGCCGATCCCGAAGATCGACGGAACGCGGACGTCCCAGTACACGAGCAGGAACACGCCGAGCGCGATGAGCAGCGCCGCGCTGACGATGGTGGTGCGGCGTGGGTTGCGGGCGACCATCGTGGTGAACCGGCCTCTGGTGACCAGTGACAGCACCGCGACCACGATCCCGACGAGCACGATGTTGCCCACTGACTGCAACACGAACGTCCCGGCCCCGTAGAGCGGGTTCCCGGACTCCACCGCCGCGCGGAACAGCTTGATGAACATGGGGTATGGGCGGCCGATCAGGAACGCGCCGACCAGCGCGCCCAGCACCACCACCCGGGCGACCGGCCGGTTGCGGAACAGGTCCGGTACGACGCCGAGAGACGCCAGGCCCAGGTAGGTCAGCGCCAGACCGACCAGGCCGAACACAACGGCGGACTGCACCAGGCGCACCGGCATCGTGCCGATCGTCGCCGTGGACAGCTGGGGCAGGCTCGTGCCGACCAACACGCCGACCGCGCCGTAGACCGCTGACACCCCGACCATGCCGGCTGTGAAGAAACCCAAGGGGCGCAACAGGGATCGGCCGCCCGCCTCGCTCATCGGTCCGATCGAGGCGGCCATCGCGATGTTGCACGCGGTGAACGTGCCCGCGACGCCGGAGACGAACGCGAACACCAGACCCGCGGCCGTACCCGCGATGGAGGCGGTGGCGGCTTCCTCGCCGAGCAGGGTGTTGGCGACGTTCGCGCCGATCACGTGGTCGACGAACTCGTAGGACCACAGCACGGCCAGCAGCACGCCCGCCACGGCGCTGCCGAAGATCAACCGTCCGGATCTGATGGGGGAGTGGGTCTCGACGACGGGCTGGGCGTGCGCCATGACGTTCGCCTCCTGCGGTCGACCGATCAGTCGCCCCAATGTCCTCGGTCACCCGCCGCCGCGACTACTTCCAGGCTGCCGTCCTGCCGCCCGCTTCCTGCTCGCCCACCCGTCCCGAACACCTCCGTCCGCCTCACTGGTCCTGTGGGGTGTCAAACCATGCACCGGGCTGCTGACCTGTGATGATCGTGCATCATCGACCACAAGGCATGATCGTGAGGCGTGGCGTTACGACTGCTGTACTTGATCTTCGTCCGGCTCGTCGGCCGGGCAAACAGGCATCAGCACGGTGACGGACAAGGGAACGACCCAATGCTGACCAGTGCCGGTCTCACCGGAGCCTCAACGTGCGGAAGGGTGTCAGGCATCCTGATCCACGCCGGGCCGTTCCGGTGTCATTATTAGTCGTTTCTTAACGCCCCGCCTGACCGCACCGCCCGTGACATCGGACAATCGGCAGTGGAGGTGGTGGAGTGCTGATCGTGATCGCGGACGACGAGGACGCGGTGTGCGACTCGTTGTCGCGCACGCTGCGGTTCGAGGGCTACGCCGTGGAGATCGCGAAGGACGGGGAGCAGGCGCTCGCGGTCATCCGGGACAACCGTCCGGACGGCGTGATCCTCGACGTCACGATGCCGGTGCTCGACGGCCTGGAGGCGTGCCGCCGGCTGCGGGCGGAGGGAAACCTCGTGCCGGTGCTGATGCTCACCGCCCGTAGTGACGTCACCGCGCGGGTCGCGGGCCTGGACGCCGGCGCGGACGACTACCTCGCCAAACCGTTCTCGCTCCAGGAACTGCTCGCGCGGGTGCGGGCGCTGCTGCGGCGCGCGCGGCACGAAGGGGGCACGTCCGAGCCGGCGGACCTCCGGTTCGACGACCTCACGCTGAACCCGGCCACCCGGGAGGTGGTGCGTGCGGGACGGGACATCCGGCTCACCAGGACCGAGTTCGCGATCCTCGAGCTGTTCCTGCGCCACCCTCGGCAGGTGCTCACCAGGTCGGCGCTCTTCGAACAGGTCTGGGGCTTCGACTTCGGCAGCAGCTCCAACAGCCTCGACGTCTACCTCGGCTACCTGCGCAAGAAGCTGGAGTCCGACGGCGGCCGCAGGCTCCTGCACACCGTCCGCGGCGTCGGCTACGTCCTGCGCGAGGAACCGCTGTGAGGCTGCGCCTCCGCGGGGTGGGGCGGCGAAGGCTCAGCCTGCGTGCGCGGGTCGCGGTGCTCTCAGCGCTCGGGGTCGCGCTCGCGGTGGTCGTCGTGTCCCTCGCGGGCTGGTGGCTGATGCACATCCGGATGTACGAGAACCTGACTGTCCAGCTGCGCAGCGACACGGACACGGCGACGCGGGCGACCACGCCCGATGGAGCGCTGCGCGCCATGCACGCCGTCGACGAACTGCCGAGCAACTGGCAGGAGATGCAGGACCTGTCGCCGGAAGTCATGCGGTTGCTCGACGTGGCCGGCCAGCCGCCGCCCGTCATCATCAGGTTCCTCGACACCGGCGGGAAGCCGGTGTCGAGCAGCGAGGGGTCGACGTGGCTGGGGCCGGTGACCGCCAAGGCCGCCCACGTCGCGACGAGCGGGAGCGGTCAGGACCTCGCCGACGCCGGGCCGGGCATGCCGTTGTACCGCGCGCTCACGGTGCCGAGGGACGGTGGTGCGGTCCAGGTCGCGCGGCGTGTCACCGGCATCGAGGGGACCCTCGACGATCTCCGGGTCCTGCTCACCTTCATCGGGCTCGCCGGCGCTGCCCTCGCGGGCGTGGTCGGCTGGGGTGTCGCGCGGGCGGGTCTGCGGCCGGTCCACCGGCTCACGGGTGCCGTGGAGGAGGTGGCCAGGACCCAGGACCTGGACAGCTCGATCCCGGTGGACGGGCGGGACGAGATCGCCCGGCTCGCCACGGCGTTCAACCGCATGCTGACCGCTCTCGGCGCGTCGAAGGCCGCTCAGCAGCAGCTCGTGCAGGACGCGGGCCACGAGCTGCGGACACCATTGACCAGCCTGCGCAACAACGTCGAGCTGCTCACCTACGCCGAGGCGCAGCTCGGTTCCGGCAAGGTGCTGTCGCAGGACGACCGTTCCCGGCTGCTGCGGGATCTCGGGGTGCAGGCCGAGGAGCTGACCATCCTCACGACCGAGCTCGTCGAGCTGGCGGCGGAGAACACCGACCCTGAGCCGTTCGAGCCCCTGGACCTGGCCGACGTGATCGACAGCGCCGTCATCCGCGCCCGCGCCCGGTGGCCGCAGGTCGTCTTCGCCGTCTCGACCGGTCCCGCGGCCATGAACGGCCAGCTGGGCGGGTTGTCCCGCGTGGTGCTGAACATGCTGGACAACGCCGCGAAGTGGAGTCCACCCGGCGGCACCGTCCACCTACGACTGTCAGTAGTGGACGGTGCCGCCGAGCTGACGGTCGCCGACGAAGGACCGGGGATCAGCGAGCAGGACCGGCCGAAGGTCTTCGAGCGCTTCTACCGGGCCACCGCCGCCCGGTCCATGCCCGGTTCCGGCCTCGGGCTGGCCATCGTGGCGCAGATCGTCGAGGCGCACGAGGGCACCGTGGTGGCCGGGGAGGCGCCGGGCGGTGGCGCGGAGCTGCGGGTGCGGCTTCCGTTGGCTCGCTGAACACTTCTTAACCGGCTCGGCGGCCACTCTTAACGTTCTTTCATTCGCGGACACGACAGTCGAATCGTGTACTCCGTCGAATTGATCCGTCCCGCGCCTTCCCGGCAGGGCAATGCGGGTGTGTGTGCCACCGCCGCGATCGGGTGCTTCGGCCTGTCCGTGTTCGTCGCACTCGTCCTGCACGTCGCGCTGGGCGCCGAGGTCGATCCGGTACGGCAGGTGATCAGCGACTACGGCCTGTACGGCGCGGCCGGCTTCGCGTTCTGCGTGCTGATGTTGGTGGTCGGCACCGGATGCCTGCTGGTCGGCATGGCCCGGGCCGGACTACCCGTGACCCGGCCGATCGTGGCGCTGGCGTGCTGCTGGTGTGCCGGCTTGGTGCTGTGCGCGTTCTTCCCCACCACTCCCACGGGCGCGCCGTGGACGTTCTCCGCCGAGGTCCACCGCTACGCGGGCCTGCTGCTGTTCGTCAGCCTGCCGGCCGCGGCCGGGCTCGTCGCCCGCCACGCCGCGCACCTCCCGGCGCACCGCGGCCTCGCCGAACGGCTGCGGCGGCAGACCCGTTGGGCGTGGGCCGCCCTCGCGGCGTTCCTGCTGAGCCACCTGCCGGTGTTCCTCCCGCCGTCCGCGCACTTCGACGGCCCGCTGGTCCACGGGATCACCGAGCGGCTCGTGTTCGTCGTCTACCTCGTCATGCTCGGCGAGCTGGCGGTCGCCGTACTGCGATCGGAGAGGAAATCATGCTGACACTGGCCATCGGCCTCGCGGCCGCCGGTGCATGCTGTTTCGCGGGCACCGTCCACTTGCAACACCGCGCAGTCCACCAGGCGACAACCGGTCCGGTGCTGGGGCTGCCCGCGGTCCGGACGATCCTGCGCTCGCCCGGCTGGTACGCCGGGATCGGGCTCGCCGGGCTGGGCGCCGTACTGCACGTCCTCGCGCTCACCATGGCGCCACTTGCCGTGGTGCAGCCGATCGGCGTGCTCACCCTCGTGCTCACAGTGCTGCTCGCACGGACCGTGCTCACTCGTGCCGTGCTCGCCGCGCTGGTGATGAGCGTGACCGGTGTGGCGGGTTTCGTCGCGCTGTCCGCCATGACCACGAACACCGCCCTGCCGGCACCCGACCTCGGGTCAGCACAGTGGGCGGTGCTCGGCGCGGCAGGGCTGGCCGTCGCGGCCCGGTACACCAGGGACAGGACCCGGTGCCTGCTCCTCGCGCTCGCGACAGCCGTGCTCTTCGGGTTCACCTCGGCGCTCGTCCGGGCGGCGGCTGTCGCACCGCTCAGCGGTGGGCTGGCAGCCCTCGTGATCGCCGAGGCGGTGGCGGCTGTCCTCGCCGGTGTGTGGCTGCTGCACCAGGCCTACGCCAGCGGACCCGCCGCGGTCGTCGCCGGCGCGACCACGATCGTCGACCCGCTCAGCGCGGTCCTCATCGGCGTCTTCGCCTACGGCGAGATGACCCCCGGCCAGCTCGCCGGCATGGCCGTGCCCGGGGCCGTCGCCGTGGCCGGGCTCGTGCTCCTCGCCCGCGAGGTACCCCCGACCACCGAGCCCACCGCGCCCGCTCGCCGGAAGCGACGAGAGGGCCCACCGCGCATCGCGATCACCGCGGACACCTATCCGCCGCATGTGAACGGTGCGGCGAACTTCGCGTACCGGCTGGCGTCCGGGCTCGCCACCCGGGGGCACGACGTGCACGTCATCTGCCCGTCGACCAGCGGCGAGACGTTCACCGAGGTGACCGGCGGGGTGACGGTCCACCGGATCGGCTCGCTGCGCACCCCGTTCCACCCGACGTTCCGGTTCTGCCCGCCGTGGCGTGCGGCAAAGGCCGTGCCGTCGTTGCTGGCCGAGATCGAACCGGACGTCGTGCACACCCAGGCCCACTTCCTCATCGGCCGCAGCGCGGTCCGCGCCGCCACGGCTGCGGGCGTCCCGGTGGTCGCCACCAACCACTTCATGCCGGAGAACCTGCTCGGCTACGGCCCGCTGCCCCGCTGGACCCACGGCCCCCTCGCCCGACTGGCGTGGCGCGACCTGGTCCGGGTCTTCGGCCGTGCGACGGTCTGCACGACCCCGACTCCCCGCGCGGCCGAGCTGCTCGAACACAACGGCCTGCACCGTCCCGTGATGGCGATCTCCTGCGGGATCGACCGCGCGCACTACGCGGGCCCTCGGTCCGAACCGGCCGGCGCGCCGACCGTGTTGTTCGTGGGCAGGCTGGACGCGGAGAAGAACGTCCACGAGCTGCTCGAGGCCGCCGCCGCACTGCCACCGGAGGTGCGGGTCGAGCTCGTCGGCGACGGGAGCGAACGCCACCGGCTGGAGGCGCTGGCCGCGCGGCTGGGCATCGCGGAGCGGGTGCGGTTCCACGGGTTCGTCCCGGACGAGGAGCTGGTCAGGGCATACCGGCGGTGCGACGTGTTCTGCATGCCGGGGACCGCCGAGCTGCAGAGCCTCGTGACCATGGAGGCGATGGCGGCCGGCAAGCCGGTCGTGGCCGCGGATGCGATGGCACTGCCCCACCTCGTGCGTCACGGGCAGAACGGCTGGCTCTACCCACCCGGCGACGTGACCGAGCTGACCAGGCGGCTCGCCGCCGTCCTGGCCGACGAGCAGACCAGGACGGCGATGGGAAAGGCGAGCCTGGAGCTGATCGCCGCCCACGACCTCGGGTCTACCTTGGACCAGTTCGAGAGGATCTACCTCGACATCGCCGCACAACCGATGGCCGTCGCGCTCCAGCGGTGATCGCACACAGGGCGTCACTTTTCTTTCGTCAAGGCGTCGAGCTTGTCACCCAGGCTGCCGACCGCGATGGAGAGATGGCCATGTCCGGCTTCGAGATGCGGAGTCACGGTGAGAAGGTGCTCGGCCAGCCACTGCCCGTGTGACAGCGGCACCATTCGATCCTCGTCACCGTGCCACAGCTCGACCCGGGCCTTGATCGCGGTGACGTCGACGCCCCAGGGACTGGTCAAGGCCACCAGGTCCTCCACCCATCCCTCGTCTCCAGCAGCCAACGCGTAGTTCATGTTCGCGGCGTTGTCGGCACCGAAACGGCCCTCGAGAACCTCCGCATCCACCGGCGGAAACAGCGAGGCCAGACCGGCGATGACATCGGCCGGACTGTTGTTCCGGACCGCGGCGGCCATCTGCGCGACAAGCGCGCGCACCGCCGGTTCACCCTGTCCGGCGACACTGAACTGGGCGACGTTCTGCGCACCCATGCGTTCGGTGAAGTCGAGACCAGGAGCGCCGAACGGAGCGAATGAGGCGACGCTCAAGACGCCGGTGACGCTTTCCGGCGTGAGTGCCGCTTGGGTCAACGCGTGTGGTCCACCGGTGGACCAGCCGACGGTCAGGTACGTGGCGATGCCGAGGTGATCGAGGAGAGAAACGCAGTCCGCCGCCGAGTCGGCCACCGATCGCCCGGGCGCTGGGCTGGAGGCGCCGTACCCGGCCCGGGAGTAGGTGACCACCCGAAACCCGCGCTCGGTGATCGAGTCCAGCACCGTCGGCATCGGAACCGCGGAGCCCGGCATGCCGTGGTGGAAAACCACGCCATGCCCTGTACTCGGCCCGGAGACCTCGTACTCCAGGTCGCGTCCGTCCGGCAGTCGAAACAAGGGCATAGCGGCAATCTCCTCAAAGTTGGCTGCACAATGAACTTTCATGGCCGGGACCTCGGCGAGCTCGCCGAGGAAAGCAGCACGGTGAAGCGAGCACCTTCGCCGGGCGCCGTCCTGAGCTCGACGCGGCCGCCGTGGGCCTCCAGGATCGCGGCGGTGATGGCCAGGCCGAGCCCGGTGCCGCCGCGCGTGCTGGACCGGGCCTCGTCGACCCGGTAGAACCGGTCGAAGATGCTCGGCGCGGCCTCCAACGGCACGCCAGGCCCTTCGTCGATCACTTCCAGCACGACGCGGCCGCGCGATGCCGGGCTCCCCGCCACGGCCACCGGAGGTTCGGGCAGTGTGGCGGGCATGCCCACGCGGACGTGCACGGGCGTGCTGGGCGGAGTGTGGGCCATGGCGTTGCCGACCAGGTTCGTGATCACCTGGCGCATCCGGTGTTCGTCCACGGTGACCCGGATCGGTTTCCCTGCGCTCTCCAGGATCAGCGGCCGCTCCGGGTCGCGGACCCTGGCGTCGTGCACGGCGTCCTCGACGAGCGTACGGATGTCCAGCTCGGCCAGGTCCAGCGCGCGTTCCTGGTCCAGCCGGGCCAGCAGCAGCAGGTCCTCCACCAGCCGGCCCATCCGGACCGCCTCGTCCTCGATCCGGCCCATCATCCGGTCCACATCGGCTCGGTTCGGCGCGCCGCCGCGGCGGTGCAACTCCGCGAAGCCACGGATCGACGTCAGCGGGGTGCGCAGTTCGTGCGAGGCGTCCGCGGCGAACCTGCGCAGCCGCGCCTCGGACCGTTCCCGTTGGCGCAGCGCGGAGGAAAGCCGGCCGACCATGGTGTTCAGCGCGCCACCGAGCCGGCCGACCTCGGTACGTGAGTCCGACGCGACCCGCAGGTCGAGGTGGCCGCCCGCGATGTCCTCCGCCGTCCTCTCGATCCTGGTCAACGGCCGCAGTCCCAGCCGTACCAGCAGGAACCCGATCACCCCGAGGGCGAGCAGCAGGGCGATCCCGGCCCCGACCTCGATCCAGACCAGCCGGGTCACGATCGCGTCGGCGGTGTCCATCGACTGCGCGGCCACGACGATCCGAGGCCCGTCGGGCGTCACCCGCCGTGCCACCACGACGCGCCATGCAGCGCCGCGCCGCTTGTCGTCGGCCATGAACGGGCGCCGTTCGTACTGGTCGACATTGGCCGAGTCGATCAGCGGCAGTACCGGCCCGGCCGCGGCGTCCGGGGCGGATAATTCCGGCGTCCCGTTGCCGTAGAGCACCACGATCGCGAAGTCCGTCGGCAGATCGTCGGGCTTGCCCGGAAGGTCTTCGGGCGACGGCGACAACTCTCCCGGGCGGCCGCCCACCCGCTGCACGAGATCCGCGAGCTGGTCGTCCATCCTGGCGATCATCGCCTCTCGGAGCAGCACCACGCTCGCGACCCCGATGGTGCCCAGGCCGGCGGTGGCCAGCACCAACAATGCCATGACCAGTCGCGCCCGCAGTGTCCACGGTCTGCGCCATCGGTTCCCGCTCAACGCTCTTCCCTGGGTAACCGCAGTGAGTAGCCGACGCCCCGGATGGTGTGGATCAGCGGCGGCTCCACCGAGTCGATCTTGCGGCGCAAGTAGCTGATGTACGACTCGACGATCCGGCCGTCCCCGCCGAAGTCGTAGCTCCACACCCGGCCGAGGATCTGCGACTTGCTGACCACCCGCTCGGCGTTGACCATCAGGTACCGCAACAGGTTGAACTCCGTCGGCGACAGCCGGACCAGCCGGCCGGCTCTGTGGACCTCGTGGGCCTCCTCGTCGAGCACGAGATCGGCGTACTGGACCGTGCCGTCGTCTCGCGGGACCACGGCACCGCCCGTGCGCCGGAGGATCGCCCACAGCCGCAACACCACTTCCTCCAGGCTGAACGGCTTGGTCACATAGTCGTCGCCACCGGCTGTGAGGCCCGCGATCCGGTCCTCCACGGCGTCCCGTGCGGTCAGGAAAAGCACCGGCAGCTGGTCATGCACCGTGCGGAGGCTGCGGGCGAGGCTGAAGCCGTCGGTGTCGGGCAGCATCACGTCCACGACCACGATGTCCGGCCGGACCCGCCGGACCGAGGCCATCGCTTCGGCTCCGCAGTCCGCCGCGTGCACGGTGAACCCGCTGAGCCGAAGCGCTGCCGACAACAGTTCCAGGATGTTCGGTTCGTCGTCCACGACGAGGACGGTCGCCTCGCCACGCTGCTGATCCACCCGGCCAGCCTCGACGACGAACCTGGACGTTACCTGGGAACTACATGGGAACTACTTAAGAACGCGCTGTGCGTCACCGGACCGTGCACTCGTGCAGCGTCAGGCCATCGCCGCCCATCGGCATCTCGTCGTCGCCCTTCACTGTGAGCACGGGCTCGCAGTTCCGCTCGACCCACTCGGCCCGCTCGATGATCGTGTCGGCGTCCGCCATCCCGCCGCCGGTGAGCACGAACCGCAGCTTGCCCGCACGCACCCACGCGGACAGCTGGTCCGTCGAGGGCGCCGGGTCGCGGCCGTCGAACCCGCCCATTCCGACGACGGTCTCGTCGGTGGCGACGATGTACGTCTTCGCGGACTGGGAGCCGCCCTCGACCGCCAGCGTGATCTCGGCTCCGGGCGAATGCGACTTGACGTACTCCAGGATCTCGCGTTGGCCCGCAGTGAGTTCCGCGCTGTCCCAGCCGGCAGGCATCAGATCGTCCACCGGCCCCGCGGCAGGCAGGCTCGCGATGGCCGTGGTGGAGACCGCACCGGCACCCGACCACACGGCAGGTGCCAGCAGCACCGCGACAAGCCCGAGCACGAGTCCCACCCTCTGGACCTTGTGCAGCACCAGGGCCAGGATCGCGGCCAACGCGACGATCACCACCGCGTACCGCAGCCAGCCGTTCCACGTGGTGTCCCGGGAGATGAGCACCCACGCCCACGCCGCGGTCACCGCGACACCGGCGGGCAGCACGAACCGGCCCAGCCCCTCGGGCTCTCGGTACTTCCGGAACGCCCACACCGTGCCCACACCGACGAGTGCTCCGATCGCGGGTGCCATGACGGTCGTGTAGTACGGGTGGAACACGCCTTTCTGGTAGCTGAACACGAGGGCGAACACCGCGAGCCAGCCGCCCCACAGCACCCAGCCCGCGCGGCCGGCGGTGTCCGCCGGGACGGACCGGCGCCACCGCCGGAAGCCGAGCACCGCCGCCACCGCCAGCGTGACCACCGCCAACGGCAGCAGCCAGCTGATCTGCCCGCCGACCGCCTCGTTGAACATCCGCCCAGGACCGGACTCGCCGCCGAAACTCGTGCCGCCGGGCCCACCGGGGCCGCCAAACCCGCCGGGGTCACCTCCGCCCGGCGGGGGCGTACCGGTCGCCGCCCCGCCATTGCCCGTTCCCTCACCACCGAACACGCGGCCGAGCCCGTTGTAGCCCAGCACCAGGTCCAGGGCCGTGCCGTCGGTGCTGCCGCCGATGTACGGCTTCGGGCCGGGCCACAGGGTGACCGCCGCGACCCACGACAGTGAACTCGCCAGCAGCACCACAGCCGCACCGGCCAGGTCCAGCGCCCGACGACGCCAAGGCGCCTCACTGCCGGCCAGATAAGCGGCGAAGAAGGCAGGAAGGACAACGTACGCCGCCGCCATCTTCGCCAGGAAGCCGCATCCGATCAGGAAGGCCGCGAACAGCAGCCACTTCGTCCTCTTGCCTGGTTCCACCGCCCTGATCGCACGGGTGAAGGCGTAGGCCGCCGCGACGAGCGTGAGGACGAGCATGGTGTCGGTGTTGTTCGTGCGGGTGATCATCACGGTGATCGGTGTGAGCGCGAAGACCAACGCGGCGATCAGCGCGGCGTTCTCCCCCGCCCACAACCGGACTGTCCGGTGCAGCAGGAAGATCGTCGCCACACCGATGATCACCTCCGGCAGCAGCACGGACCAGTGGTGAAAGCCGAAGATCTTCACCGAGATCACCTGTGGCCACAACGCCAACGGCGGCTTGTCCACGGTGACCACGCCGGCCGGGTCGAGCGAACCGAACAGGAAGTTCGTGAAGCTCGACGACATCGACTTGACCGCGGCCGTGTAGTACGTGTTGCCCCAGCTGTCGGTCCACATCACCAAGCCGTACAGCACCGTCCCCAGCGCGAGGATCGCGATGAGCGCGTACCGCTGCCAGTGCGGGGCACGTCCCGGTGCCGGTTCGATGTGCTCTGTCTGCTCCGCTTGGCCAGTCTCGGCGGCGGTCATGTGTTTCCCTTTCCCTGTTTGAAAACCCAGCCCCGCAGCAGGACGAACCGGCCGGCCGTGCCGAGCACGGACGCGCAGAGCAGCACGACCAGCTCGAGGAGACGTGACGGCTCGGCCGCCGCCCAGTGCAGGACCAGCAGCGCGGTCGACGTGAACGCGTAGTAGAGACCGAAGACGATGAGACCTTGCAGGTGCACCCGGTGGGACGAACCACGGGAGCCGAGGAACGTGAACCGCCGGTTGGCCTCGGTGTTGAGTATCGTGGTGATCACGAGCGCCAGAAGGTTGGCCAGCAGCGGGTGCATCGCCGGCCGGAAGAGCGCGAAGAGCAGCAGGGTGGCCACTGTGGACAACACGCCGATCGCGCCGAACGACAGCAGTTGCCAGACCAGACCCGTGTCCCGTCTGGCCAGCACCGCGTCCGGGTGGGACGGTGCGGGTTCCGGACGCCGTGGCAGGTCAGCGACTTTCGCCGCGCCGACGGCTTTCGCCCTCGCCACCCGAATCAGACCGCGAAGGTCCTCGAGCACGGTCGAGCCGATGCTGACCCGGGTGTCGACGTCCTCGACCCAGTCGACCGGCACCTCGTGCACCCGAAGCCCGTTGTGCTCGGCCAGTAACAGCAGCTCGGTGTCGAAGAACCAGTTGTCGTCCTCGATGTGGTCGAGCAGCGGGCGGATCACGTCCGTGCGCGCTGCCTTGAACCCGCACTGGGCGTCGGAGAACTTCGCGCCGTGGCTGAGCCGGATGATCGCGTTGTAGCACCGGGAGATCAGCTCGCGCTTCGGGCCACGCACGGTCCGCGCGCCCGGGGCCAGCCGCGAGCCGATCGAGACGTCCGAGTGGCCGTTGACCAACGGAGCCACCAGCGGCAGCAACGCGTCCAGCCCGGTCGACAGGTCGACGTCCATGTAGGCCACCACGTCGGCGTCGCTCCATTGCCACGCGGTACGTAGGGCGCGGCCACGGCCCTTCTCGTCGAGATGCAGCACACGGACCCGATCCGTCGCTTCGGCCAGTTCGTCGGCGACCGCCAGGGTGCCATCGGTGCTGGCGTTGTCGACGATGGTGATGGTCCACTCGAACGGGAACTGTTCGTAGAGGTAGGACTTCAGGACTTCCACGCAGCCGGGCAGTGCGCGTTCCTCGTTGTACACCGGGATCACGACGTCGACCGTGACGGTCTTGGTCGCACCGGTCAGGTCCGGCGGAGTGCCCGGGGCCGGGGTGCGAGTCATGGCTCCAGGTATGACAGGCGTAACCGCGAACAGCCTGGATGGAACCTCAAAGGAACCTGGGAGCCCGTGATCTTCCATGGTTTGCTCACACAACTTCCAGGTAACTCTCACAAACCCGATCTACGTTCGCGGCGTGTCAGTAGCAGCGGAGTCCGTCGACATCGACGAGAACCGGAAGCCAACATTCCGCCGAGAGGGACTGGTGGCGGCGGCGGTCGTGGCCGCGATCGTGGCCAGGGTCTCCATGTTCGGCCACGAGTCCTCCGACTACCGGTTGTTCATCAAGGACTGGTACGACTTCATTTCCACGCACGGTGGCTTCAGCGCCCTCAAGCACGATTTCTCGGACTACAACGTCCCTTATCTGTACCTGATCACCTTGTTGACCTACCTGCCGATACCCGCACTCGTCGGGATTAAGGTCATCTCGGTGGTGTTCGACCTGGTGCTCGCGTACTTCGCCTACCGCATCGTCGTGTTGCGCCACGGCGGCGGCTGGTTGCCGCCGCTGGCCGCCCTCATCGTGTTGTTCCTCCCCACCGTGGCGACCAACAGCGGGCTGTGGGGGCAGGCCGACTCCATCTACGCGGCGTTCGGCCTCGGCGGCGTGTATTTCCTTCTTCGTCGGCGCCCGTGGCCGGCCGGCGTCTTCTTCGGACTGTCGCTGGCCTTCAAGTTGCAAGCGGTGTTCCTGTTCCCGCTACTCCTGGTGCTGGCACTGAAGAAGTGGATCCCGTGGCGGGTACTGCTGGTCGTCCCCGGGGTCGTCCTGCTGCTGGACGTGCCGGCGCTGCTGGCCGGCGCACCGTTGGGGCAGCTGCTGTCGGTGTACGTGGAGCAGACGAGCTCGTACACGGCGCTGTCCCTGAACGCCCCGTCGATCTACCAGTTCCTCCCGGCGAGCGCCGACGCGGCGGTGATCCGGCCCGTCGGTGTCGCGGTGACCGGGCTGGTGGTTCTCGGGCTGTGCCTCGGCGTACTGCTCAGCCGAGTGCGGCTGACGACGACGAAGGTCGTGCTGATGGGGGCGACTTCGGCTGTCCTGGTGCCGTTCCTCCTGCCGTCGATGCACGAGCGCTACTTCTACCTGGCCGAGGTGCTCGCCGTGGTCGCCGCGTTCTTCCTGCCGCACCGCCTCTGGTACGTGCCCGTCCTCGTACAGGTGGCCTCGTTCCTCGCCTATCTCCACGTGCTGTTCCCCCCTGCGGGTTCAACGCCTTTCGGAGACCCGTCAGGAGAGATGGGCGACGGCCGGCTTCCTCCCGGCGACACCGGCCTTCCCGTGCCCGGCGGAAACCCGCCGCCCGAATCCATGGTGGACCAGCTGGTGAGCGGGCCCACTCTCGAGTTCCGGATCCTCGCCGCGCTCATGGCGATCGCGGTCGTATCCGTGCTGTGGACGACAATCCGCGAGTTCCGTCCCGCCACCCGCCGACCCCGACCCGAAGGAGCCCTTCAATGATCGTGGCAGCCGCCGACCAGCCAGGAGGTCTCGCCGGCCTCGCGGTGGACATCATGGACGCACTGGGCGGACCGGGCGCGGCGCTACTCGTCGCCGTCGACAACATCTTCCCGCCGATGCCGAGCGAGCTGGTGCTGCCCCTGGCCGGTTTCTCCGCGAGCCAGGGCACCATGAGCCTGGCCATGGCACTGTTCTGGACCACTCTCGGCTCCGTCGCCGGTGCCCTGCTCACCTACTGGCTGGGCGCGTGGCTCGGCCGCGACCGGGTCCGCGCACTGATCATCCGCGTCCCCCTGATGAAACCGTCCGACTTCGACCGCACCGAGAAGTGGTTCCTCAAGCACGGCACGAAGGCGGTGTTCTTCGGCCGGATGGTGCCCTTGTTCCGCAGCCTCATCTCGTTGCCAGCGGGCGTGGAGCGGATGCCGATGTGGCAGTTCCTGTCCCTGACCACGCTCGGCAGCCTGATCTGGAACTCGGTCTTCGTCGTGGCCGGCTACCTGCTGGGCGCCAACTGGCAGGCCGTCGACAGGTACGCGGGCATCTTCCAGTACGTGGTCATCGCCGCGGTGGTCATCGCGATCGTGCTGTTCGTCGCAGTCCGGGTACGCGACCGGAAACGGAGCACAAGCAATGCCGAGTAGGCACACACAGTCCACAACGGACGCGCCGACGATCAACTCAGCACACGCGGTCCAACCCCCTCCGGACCGATTCACCGCCAAGCCGATCACTTCGCACGGGCCCAGCCGACAGTCGAGGTCGACTACGACCGGCTCAGTTCCGTTCCAGGTCGCCCGCCACGCGGCGGACGTCCGCACCCAACCCGTAAGAACAGCGGGGGGTTGACCTGCTTCCGGCAAGCGGTGCTGGGGTTGCGCTGGTTCAGCCCAGACGTTGACGTGACCGCGTTGGCGCGTGGCCCCTGCACCTCCTGCGCCACGGGGTTACCGGGAAGGTTCACGAACACGGCGGCACCATCCAGCACTCTTCGGACCGGACGGTTTCCCTCGATGGGTGGCCGAGGTCGAGCGCGGCTCCGTACACGATCTCACCGCGGCCCGCGAGCACGTCCTCGGCGCCTCACCTCGACCTGCCCGCACTCGCCAGCGGCGCCTACGAAGGCGCGTGGATCGGCGTGCACACCCCGATCAAACAACCCGCCGGCAACCAGGTGCCGGATGCGGAAAAGAACAAACCCGCTGGTGAGAGCGGGTTTGAGGTGGCGCGCTCGGCAGGATTCGAATCTGCAACCTTCTGATCCGTAGTTGTTGAGCGTGAAGCGCGGTGCCGACCTGGCTTCCTGCAGGTCGCAGCGGAGCAAAACCCGCCGAGTTAGATGCTGAGAAACCGAGCAGTTGACGATCTTTGGCGATCTTCCGGTTACACTCGGAGTGAGTGCCCCACAGCCGGCGGTAGTTCACAGTGAGGTACGCGGACCGTAACACGGTCGTAACACTCATGCTTGATATGATGAATGGAGCGGGGTCTCCGCTCCTCGTGACTCCCGGCTCATGCTCGAGGTCGTCAGGCACGATGTGCGGCCGCAACCGTCCAGCTTCTTCGCGCAAGAGGCCCAGGTGTTTCGTCCGGGTCGTGGACCTCTGGCCCACGGCGTGGCGCGCCTGGAGTTGGCGATGCGGGTGTGAGCGTGACCAGGCCCTACGGCCCCTATCGGGCGTGCCAATCGGCCCTACCTGCAGGCCTACGCCGGGTGCTTCGCTCGACGGCTTCACCGGGCCGAGCTGCTGGAGGAGGAGAACTCAATGGCTCCCGTACGATTCCCACGATACGCCGCGGCGGCGGTCATGGCTCTTGGGCTTCTCGCCGGCCCGGCCACCAATACCGCCGCCGCCCAGTCAGGTCCCGATCTGTACGCCGGGATTATCGACGGTCCTCTATGGGCGCCGGCAGGTACGCCGGTCCACTTCGAGACGTGCGTTGAGAACCAGGGAGATCAAGGCACTGGCGTATTCAATATTGCGTGGTATGTCGGTGGCGTTCGGCAAGGTTACGGTAGCCATGAGGGAGTGCCTGCCAAAACTAGGGTGTGCAATGGGAATAGCCAGTTCTACTGGACTGCACCCAATGACCCCGGCGGCTCCCGCCATATCAAATGGGTCGTCGACGAAGACAACCACGTCCAGGAGTCGAATGAGGACAATAACTCGACGAGTTACTCGATCGAAATATACTGACCCTTTCCGTTGATGTCCTGCGGTTCGACTGCACTGCCCCCCACAGAGCGCCCGTAGTCGGCCACCTGCAGGCCCAACTACTCGAGCCGTCCCACACGCAAAATGAGCCGCGCTCTGACCGGAGAATCCACCCAAACCTGGCGAAACGATCTACGCTAAACGGACGTACTCGCCCAAAAGTAGATCAGATGCCCTCTAAGGGTGATCACGTCCCGGGTCGGGCGGTGCCTGCGTTGCGGGAGAACGCAACGCTTCGCGGAGGAGCGCGAGGGCTGGGGGGATCTCCGTGTCGCTGATGTTGCCGTATCCGAGGACGAGCGCGCGTTCCGCCGACTGCTTCGTGCGGTAGTCGTCGAGGTCTGCCAGGCGCAGCCCGGCGTCGGCCGCGGCCCGGACCACCGTGCGGGTGTCGGCGCCGTCCGGTAGGTGCAGCAGGATGTGCAGCCCGGCGGCGGTGCCGGCGACCCGGCCGTCCGGCAGCCCGGTGGCGAGCGTGCGGACCAGCAGGTCGCGGCGGGAGCGGAACCGCCGCCGCGCCGCGCGCAGGTGGGCGTCGTACCACCCGCGGTCGATGAAGGTGGCCAGCGCGAGTTGGTCCAGCACCGGTGGTGCGGCGGCGACGGGGTTCGCCGCCCGCAGCGCCGGGATCATCACGGCGGGCGCGACCAGCCAACCCAGGCCGAGGGCCGGTGACAGTGTCTTGCTGACCGAGCCGAGGAGGAAGACCCGGCTCGGATCCATTCCCTGCATGACGGCGACCGGGTGGTGGTCGTAGCGGAACTCGGCGTCGTAGTCGTCCTCGATGACGAAGCCGTCCACCTCGCGGGCCCAGCGCACCAGACGTGCCCGGCGTGCCGGGGAGAGCACTGTGCCGGTGGGGAACTGGTGTGCCGCGCCGACGACGACGGCCCGGGCGGAGGTACGGGCGAGGTCGTCGACGCGGAGGCCGTCGTGGTCCACGGGCACCGGGTGGACGCGCAGGCCGGCGCTGGTCGCGGCGTCCCGCAGCCGCCCCCACCCCGGGTCTTCCACGGCCAGGTCCGTGATCCCCTCGGCGCGCAGCGCTCGGCACGTGCGCACCAGACCGTCGGTGACGCCCGCGCACACGGACACCGACACGGCGTGCGCGTCTGCACCGCGTGAGCGCCGCAGGTACTGCGCGACGGTGGTGCGCAGCACCACGTGCCCGGTCGGGTCGGGCAGGCCGAGGTCGTAGTGGACGGCTGAGCCGATGACCGCCCGGACGGCGTCCACCCAGCGGCGGCGTGGAAACGCCCGCAGGTCCGGCAGACCGGGCGCGAGGTCGTACCGGATCGGTGGGGGCGTCGGTGTGTGCCGCGTGCGGGGTCGCGGCGGCGCGGTGTCCGGTGACCACGAGACACGCGTGGCGGAACCGACCCGGGCGGAGAGGTAGCCCTCCGCGATGAGCTGCCCGTACGCCTCCGTGACGACCCACCGGGAGCAGCCGAGCTCCTCGGCGAGCGCCCGGCTCGGTGGCACGGCGGCGCCCTCCGGCAGCCGGCCGTCCCGGATCGCGGTGCGCAGCGCGTGGGCCAGGCGATCGTGCAGGCGGTGCCGGCCGGGCTCCGGCGGGCCGACGTCCAGCAGCGTCGCCCACGCGAAATTGGTCTGGGAAACCGGCACAAGATTGGAGCGTACCGCCGATCCGAATCCACCTAGCGTGATGGACATGATTGACAACCTGGCTCTGGGCGCCATGCTCTTCGGCACGGTTCAGGACGAGCGCCGATCGTTCGAGCTCCTGGACCGCTTCGTGGACGCCGGAGGCGTCTGGATCGACACCGCCAACTGCTACTCGTTCTGGGAGGACCCGACCGGTTTCGGCGGGCAGAGCGAGGCGTTGCTCGGGCGCTGGCTGGCCCGCCGCCCGGGCGTCCGCGACCGCGTCCGGATCAGCACCAAGGTGGGCTGCGAGCCGACCGAGGCCGGGCGCTTCCCGGAGACGGCCGAGGGACTCTCGGCCGGCGTCGTCAAGGGCGGGATCGAGGGCAGTCTCCGACGACTGGGCACGGACCACGTCGAGCTGTACTGGGCCCACAAGCCCGATCCGGTCACACCGTTGGAAGAGACGGTCGCCGCGTTCGACGAGCTGGTGTCCGCGGGTGCCGTCGGCCGTCTCGGCTGCTCCAACTACCCCGTCTGGCAGATCGAACGGGCACGGCAGATCGCGCACGCCCACGGCAGCACCGGATTCACCGCGGTGCAGCAGCACCACACCTACCTGCAACCCCGCCCCGCGACCCAGCCCACCGTGGTGCACCGGTTCGGTGCGGTCACCGACGAGGTCCTCCACTACCTGGAGCACCACCCGGACATGGCGCTGTGGGCGTACACGCCGCTGCTCAGCGGCCGCTACACCCGCGCCGACAAGTCCCTGCCGGCCGAGTACGACCACCCCGGCACCACCCGCCGCCTCGCCGTGCTCGACGAGATCGCCACCGAAACCGGCACGAACCGCAACCGGGTGGTGCTGGCCTGGCTGACCGGAGGCAACCCGGCCGCCACGCCGATCGTCGGCGTCAGCACGGTCGAGCAGCTCGACGAGGCGATCGCGGGCGTGTCGCTGGAGCTGACCGCCGAGCAGCGCGACCGCCTGGACTCCGCCGTGTGACCTGTCAGGACGCCTGCGCAACCGGGTGTGTCGGCTTTCCGGGCTGACCCGGCGGGGTTCCGTGGCGGCGGGTCGCGAGAGACCGTGGGCGGGATGGATGTCCCGCCCACGGACGCGAGCGGGTCAGTCCTGGGCGGAGCCGGGGAAGACGCCGCCGATCGGGCCTCGGACAGCCGCGTCGACCAGTTCCTTGATGCGTGCCGCCGGCGTGGGGGTTCCGGGCATCGTGAACAACTCCCAGGGGTCCTGGCCGGCCGACGGCTGCACCGCCGGCAGGTACGGCTGGACGTAGACCGGGCTGTTGGGTTCGCTGCGCCAGCTGTCGGCGAGCGTGCCGATGTCCACCGTGTCGTAGCCCAGGGTGTCCAGCAGCCACGTCACCTCGGCCTTCGCGGCTTCGTCGTCGCCTGCGTGCCCGGCCCGAGGACGAGGACGACTGGACGGCGCTGCGCCGGACACTGGACAGCATCGTCGAGCCCTATCGACAGGACCTGGGCCGCGGCCTTGCGACGGCCCGCTTGGTGAAAGAGACTCCCGCCTTGTCCGCGCGGCACCTGGAGAAGCAGACCGTCTGGCGCCTCACCCTGACTCAGGCCCTGGCCGAGCGCACCACCCCGCCACGCCCCACGACCGTGGGCCTCGCGGTGAAGGCCGCCGCCGCCCTGAACTGCCTGAACATCGCCGTCGACCACTGGACCGAATCCGACGGCCGACTCGACCTCGACGACCTGCTCGACGAAGCCTTCGCCGCACTCGGACCGCGATAAGACACGACAGCGCCCCACCTCGTCAGTCCGAGGCGGGGCGCTGCCCACTACACAGGACTCGGGACCACTGCGGCCGGTTCATCCGGACTGTGCTCGGCCGAACCTTTCGGGTGGTTCGCCGGGTGGCGAGTGTGTGCCGGTGGACGGCGGTTACCCGGTCGGGGTGAGCACCGACCCGTCGGAGAAGAGGAACGGCGGGGTTGTCGATCGGCTCACCACGATCTCGGGAGTGGGGAATGAGCACGACGACTCGGCTTCGCACCGGAATCGTGCTGCTGGCGCTGTGGCAGGCCGGACCCGCGCTGTGGGCCGTCGTGTCGCCTGACGGGTTCTTCGGGGCCTTCCCGACGCCGGATCACGCCTGGGTGCGCTTGTTCCCGCCGTACAACGAACACCTCGTGCGGGACTTCGGGTTGGCGTTGGCGCAGTTCGTGCCCGTCGCCGCAGTGTGCGTCAAATGGCCGGAGCCGGTGTTCGTCCGAGCTGTCCTGATCGGCTCGTTGCTGTTCAGCGTGCCGCACATGGTCTACCACGAGATGCACGTGGTCCGTGCCGACGACCTCGTCTGGCAGCGGTTGTCCTTGTGGTTCCCCATCGTCCTGGCCGGGTGGCTGCTGTACCTGACCAGGTCCTCCCGCAGCCGGTCAGGTGAGCGGAGCGGGTTGCCCCCTAGCGGAAGCGGAAGGCGTTGAGGGTGTCGGGGCGTTGGCCGGTGAGGAAGTAGTCGGTCAGCGCGCGGCCGGTGGCGGGGGCGAGGGTGACGCCGAGCATGCCGTGGCCGGTGGCGGCGAAGACGTTGTCGTGGCTCGGGGTGCGGTCGATCACGGGTAGTCCGTCGGCGAGGAACGGTCTGCCGCCGACCCAGGGGTCGCGGATGCGTTGGGGTAGGTCGTCGGGGTCGTCGAACCAGCGGCCGAGGTAGTGGCGGCTGGCCTGGGCGATGGCCACGATCCGGCGCCAGTCCAGTTTGCGGTTGTTGCCGCTCAACTCCATCGTGCCGGCGATGCGGGTGGTGCCGTTCATGGGGGAGGCGACTACCCGCCGGTCGCCGAAGTACAGCGCGTGGCTGGGTGCGGGGTCGAGATCGACCGAGAAGCTGTAACCCTTGCCTGCCTGCATCGGCAGTCGGACGCCGAGTTGGGCCAGGAGGGGCTGCGACCACATGCCGGCCGCGATGACGACGGCGCGGCACGGCAGCTCGCCCTCGTTCGTGCGCACGGCGGTGACGGCACCGGCGGTGCCGCGGAAGCCGGTGACTGTGGCGTTCTCACGGACGTGCCCGCCGGCGCCCTTCACTACACGGGCGAGGGATTCGACCAACCGGACCGGGTCGACGACGCCCTCGCCGCGCACCAGGTAGGCCGCCTGGATGGAGGGGGACAGCGCCGGGTCCAGGCGATGCGCGTCCGGTCCGACCGTCACCTGCTCGGGCAGGTCGTAGTGGCCGTCGGCCATCTCGCGTTGGACGTCCAGGTGGTGGCGGGCCTCGGTGGAGGACAGGAACGCGTGCACTAGGCCGGGGCGCTGCAACGTGGTATCGACGCCGGCCTCGGTCAAGCCCTCGAACAGGTCGAACGTCGGTTCGTTCAGCGCGGTGACCGCCGCATAACCGCGCCGGAACGCCGATTCGCCGCTGCTGCGCCACAACCGCCACAGCCACACCAGGAACCGGGGGTCCACGGACGGCCGCAGGTACAGCGGTGACTCCGGCCTGCCCAGCGACCGGAGTGCGTAGTGGGCGACTCCGGGCGCGGGCACGGGCGCGGAATGGCTCAGGCAGACCCAGCCCGCATTGCCCCACGACGCGCCGGAGCCCAACGACGCCCGCTCGATCACCTCGACTTGAACACCGGCGGAGGTCAGGTAGTGGGCGATGCACAGGCCGACCACGCCACCGCCGACCACGACCACCGGGGCGTCTGCTGATGACGGCATCGTCAATCTTTCGATTGGTGTGACTGGGATTGGTGTGACTGGGAGAAGTGGGTGAGGAATTCCCGGGTGCGCGGCTCGCGGGGGTTGCCGAGCACCTGGCCGGGTTCGCCCTCCTCGACGATCCGCCCGCCGTCGACGAACACCACCCGGTCGGCCACGTCCCCGGCGAACGACAACTCGTGCGTGACCAGGACCATCGTCATACCGTCGGCGGCCAGCTCGCGCATCACCCGCAGCACCTCGCCGGTCGACTCCGGGTCCAAAGAGGACGTCGGTTCGTCGAACAGCAGCACGGACGGGCGCAGGGCCAGTGCCCGGGCGATGGCCACCCGCTGCTGTTCCCCGCCGGACATCTGCTCCGGGTACGCCGTCGCCCGGTGGGTCAGCCGCACCCGGCGCAGCAGGTTGACCGCGCGTTCGACGGCTTCCTGCTCCGGAACACCGGCGTCGAGCGGCGCGAGCATCACGTTCTCGACGGCGGTCAGGTGCGGGAAGAGGTTGAACCGCTGGAACACCATGCCCACCGAGCGGCGCAGTTTCGGCAGGTCGCGGCACACCACCCGGTGGTCGAAGATCGGTTCGCCGTCGACCGCGATGAGGCCGCGGTCGGGGCGTTCGAGCAGGTTCAGGCAGCGCAACAACGTGGTCTTGCCGCCACCGCTCTGACCGATGATCGCGGTGATCGTGCTGCGGTGCACCGACAGCGAGACGTCGTCGAGCACCAGCCTGCCGCCGAACGACTTGCTCAGCCCGGCGATGGTGAGCACGTCGGTGGCCGTCCGGTTTTCCGTCACCTCGGTCATGCCGTCACCTCCGACTGCGACTGCGCGAGCAGCGCCTTGGCCGCGCGGAGCCTGCGCCGCCGCCCGACCGACAGCGGCGTGCCCGCCTGGATGCGCCGCTCGAACCACAGCAACCCCTGCGACAGCGGGTAGCACAGGACGAAGTAGATCGCCGCGATCACCAGGTAGACCTCCAGCGCCCGGAACGTCGCCGAGGTGATCAGCCGGCCCTGCGACATGAGCTCGGCGGCCGAGATGGTGACCAGCAGCGACGTGGACTTCAGCAGGTCCACCAGCATGGTGTTGGTGCCCGGCAGGGCCAGCCGCAGCGCCTGCGGGAACACCACCTTGCCGAACGTGCTGATCCGGCGCATGCCCAGCGCCTCGGCCGCCTCCTGCTGACCGCCGTGCACGCCGTTGATGGCCGATCGGAAGATCTCCGACAGGTACGCGGCGTAGAAGATCACCAGGCTGAGCGTCCCGGCCTGGAACGCGTCGAACTTCAGCCCGATCGAGCCCAGCCCGAAGTAGGTCAGGAAGATGACCGCGAGCAGCGGGACGTTCTTGAACACCTCGGTGTAGAGGACCGCGGGTATCCGCAGCAGACGTGCCGGGCTCAGCCGCATGAGCGCGACCGCGAGTCCCAGCAGTGCAGCACCGACGAACCCGACCGCGGTGTAGGAGAGGGTCTTGAGCAGACCCTCCCACAGGTCTGCGGAGTACTCCGACCAAGGAACCTGGAACACGCTCACCCCTCAGATCAACTCGGATCGACTGGACCGACTCGGATCGCCTCAGATCGACGGTGGGGTCCAGTCGGACGGCCGGTCCACGTCCCGGCGCAGCGGCGCGATGTGCGTCGGGGGCTTGAGGAACTGCTCCGGGTCGCCGCCGTACTTCCGCACCAGCCCGGTCAGCTCGCCGTTGCCGTACATCGCCCGGATCTCCCGGGAGATGGCCTGTTCCAGCGCGGTCGCTTCCTTGGGCAGGTAGAAGCTGGTCATGTACGAGCGGAAGTACTCGTACGCGGGCTTCGCCTGCACGTCGGCGTCACTGGGCGGGGTCAGGTACTGGGTCTTGATGGCCAACTCGGGCCGTGCCTTCTGCGCGGCGATGATGATCAGCGGGTCGAGGAAGCCGACGTCCGCCCGCTCCGCGCCGAGGTCGTCGATCACGCCGTTGCCGTCCGGGTAGGCCTGCAACTTCGCGCCGGGCACGGCCTGGATCGACTTGACCCAGACGTAGCCCTCCACCGTGGCCAGGCGCAGGTTCTCCAGGTCGGAGACCGTCTTGTACTCCTTGTCGGACTTCACCGCCATCGCCGGCGGCGAGTAGTACGGCGGGTCGGTGAACAGGCCCTGTTTCTGCCGGTCCGCCGACCAGGCGACGCCGCCGATGGTGATGTCGACGCGTCGGGACTGGACGCCGGCGAGCATGCCCGCGAAGTCGGTGACCTCGGGTTCGACCTTGAGGTTCAGCTTGGCGGCGACGGCGGTGAGGATCTCGCTGTCCAGGCCGGTCAGTTCCCCGCCCTGGTAGTCGGTGTACGGGGCGTACGGCTGGATCGCGACCTTGAGCACGCCGGGCTCGATCGTGCCGAGGTCGTCCGCGCCCCGGTCGGCCGCGTCACCGGACGAACAGGCGGTCAGCGCGGCGATCAGCAGGCCGCTCACGGCGAGCGATGCGGTTCTCGACATGGCGCACGTCCTAACTGGCGATGAGGTTGGGCACACGCTAAGCGTCCGAATGCCGCAGGTCACTGGTTACTCTGACCAGAACTGCTGGTCCGATCGGGGTGACCCGCCATACGTTCCGTACAAGAGGTGAGAGTGGTGCTCGCGTCCTCGATCGCCAACGAGATCGCGGTCGACACCAGCGCGATCATCGGGTTCAACGTCCTGATCACCGACCGGGACGGCATCGTGATCGGCAGCGGCGACCCCGACCGGGTCGGGAGCTTCCACGAGGCGTCGGTCGAGGTGGTGCGCCGGCTGTGCGCGATGAGCCACGACCCGGAGGCGGCACGGCGGCTCAGCGGCGTGGAGCCGGGCATCACGCTGCCGCTCGTGCTCAACGGCGAGGCGGTCGGCACGGTGGGCATCACCGGCGCGCCGGGCCAGGTGGAGCGGTTCGGCCGGCTGGTGCGCAACCAGACCGAACTCCTGCTGCGCGAGTCGGTCCTGTTGTCCTCACGGCTGTTCCGGGAGAAGGCCGTCGAGGACCTGCTGCGCGACGTGGCGCACTACGACCGGCAGACGGCCGAGCCCGAGCCGCTGACCCTCCGCGCCCACGAACTCGGGTACGACCTGCGGCAGCGCCGGGTGGCCGTGGTGGTGGACGTAGAGGCCCCGGCGGAGCCCACGAAGGTCAACCGGGCGTTGCGGAGGGTGTTCGACGATCCTCAGGACATCGTCGGCAGCACGAGTTCCGGCCGGTTCGTCGTGCTGCACCTGGAGAAGGCGTCGTTGCCGGAGTTGCCGGACCGGTGCGTCCGGGTGCCCGACGAGATCGGCACCCACTGCACGGTCGGTATCGGCGGTCGGGCCGCGTCGGTCCCCGAGCTGCACGACTCGTACCAGGACGCGTCGACCGCGCTCTACCTCGCGGCACGGTTGGGTCGGCCGGCCGGGGTCGTGCACATCGACGACCTGCGGGTTCAGGAACTCGTCGCGTCCAGCGGCCGGCACCTGCGCACCAGGTTCGCGCGGGCACTCCTGGGCGACCTGCGGGGGCAGACCGACTGGCCGGTCCTGCGCCAGACGATCACCACGTGGTGCGAGTGCGGCTTCAACCTGGTCCGCGCCGCCGCCGAACTGCGCATCCACCGCAACACGCTGGTCTACCGGCTGAACAAGATCGAGGAGCTGACCGGCCACAGCACTCGCGACGCCCGCTTCGTGCTCAAGCTCTACCTGGCCTGCGTCGCGGACCACCTGGATTCACGCTAACCGGCCGTTCCGCGATGACGGACCGTTTCCTGCACGATCGGGGGACATCCATTACCGCGATCGTGCGGACGAGTGGGAGTCGTGGCGATCGGCATCAGTGCGGCCGACGGTTGATATACCTTGACTGATCACTGCTGCTGCGACTCGAAGCGGAGATCACGGATGGACGACCTGACACTCACGGTGGATGCGCACGCGGCCGACGAGCGTGAACTGCACCGCCTGTCGGCGTCACTCCTCAAGGACATCCGCGCGCTGGGCGTGGTCAACGTGGCCAGGGCCGAGGGCGAGGTGCCCGTCGACGGCAAGTCGGGTTGGACACCCCAGCTCACCGAACTGGTGATCACCGGGGTGCTGTCCACGTCGATGATCGCCACCGTGGGCAAGGTCGTGATCGCCTTCGTGAACAAGGCGAAGGACCGCAGCGTCAAGGTCACCAAGGGTGACAAGACGTGGTCGTTCACCGGTGTCTCGAAAGCCGACCAGCACGAGTTGGCCCAGTTGCTGGCCGCCGGCGAGGACGATCAGGCAGGGCAGTAACGACATGGGCAAGCGCGTCGCGCTGCTGATCGCCACATCGCGGTACCTCGATCCGAAGCTCGCCCCGCTGGAATCGGTCGTCGACGAGGCGAAACACCTCTCGCAACTGCTGTTGGACCCCGACATCGGCGAGTTCGACTCCGCCGAGGTACTGCTCGACCCCTCGAAGAGCGCGGCGGAACGCGCGGTCGAGGAGTTCCTGCGTGAGCGTGACGTCGATGACGAGGTGCTGCTCTACCTGACCGGCCACGGGATCAAGAACGACTACGACCAGCTGTTCTTCGCCGCCAGCGACACCGACCGGCATCGGCCCTACGCCACCGCGATGCCCGGCGTCGTGCTCCAGCACCTGCTGGAGGAGTGCCGGGCACGATCGAAGCTGGTCCTGCTCGACTGCTGCTACAGCGGCGCGTTCACCCAGCGCCCGACCCAGCGGTCGGGCGACTGGAGCGACGTGCGGCAGCACTTCGGTCAGGGCACCTTCGTCCTCACCGCGTCGAACGAACTCGAATTCGCCTACGAACAGGACAAGCTGTTCTACGACGAGCGTCGGCAACGGGTCTCCGCGTTCACCGACGCGGTGATCAAGGGGATCGGCACCGGGGCCGCCGGTCGGGTGGGCGCGGACTCGATCAACGTCGAAGACCTCTACTCGTTCGTCCGCGACGAGGTGAAGCAGACCGGTCTGAAGCAGACGCCGACGATGAGCAACAAGTCGGAAGGCACCTTCCGCGTGGCCAAGGTGCGGTCCCGTCGCATCGTCGTGGACGGCGACTCCGAGTCGCCGAGGCTCACCGATCTGCTGCCCCCGGAGGAGTCGGGCGACTACCTCGACCTGAGCTCGCCCATCGGGCAGGCCCAGCACAACGGCGGACGCGCGGACAACGTCCTGCGGATCGACTTCGCCGGACAGGAGGGGCACCTCGCGGTCGTCGGTCGCATCTACTCCGGCAAGTCCACGCTCGTGCACACCCTGATGAGCGGGCTGGCGCACGGCCGAACCCCGGAACAGATCAGCTTCTACTGCCTGGACGGCGGCGGCAGCTTCCGCACGTTGGGCACGTTTCCGCACCTCAAAGCGGTGATCGCACCGTCGGACCGGCGTGAGGTGGAACGGCTGCTCGACTGGCTGATCCAGCACCTGGACCGGCGCGACCGCATGTTCCGGGCCCTCGGCCTCACCAGGACCCACACGTACCGGGAGCTCAGCAAGCGCGGCGTGCTGTCGTCGGGCGTGCACGGCGACCTGTTCCTCGTCATCGACGGTTGGGAGCAGTTCCACGACGCCGTGCCGCTGCTGGACGACGCGGTGCACCAGATCGCCAGTGCCGGTCTGCGCTTCGGCGTCCACGTGCTGGTGACCGCACGGAACTGGGCGGAACTCCCGGCCAAGATCACGCCGTTGCTGCGCGGGCGCGTCGAACTCCAACTCGACGACCCGCGCGAGTCGAAGATCAGCGCGGAACTCGCGGCGACCCTGCCGGAGCAGCCCGGCTGGGGTCTCTACGCCGGACGTCGGTTCCTGAGCGCGATCACCTTCCAGGACAACGACGAGGACCACGTCTCGGATGTGATCCGCAGGCTGAGCGATCCTTCGTTCCCCGGCTGGGACGAGCCAGCGCGGGAGCAGGTGGGGGAGCAGGCGCCCGAGGAGGCACAGGTCGACGTCCCGGCGCCCACCTTCCTGGAGATGCTGGGCTTCGACGGTGGTTCGGAGTCGTTCGACGTGGAGCGCGCGTGGCAACTCCGGCCGGTGCGCGACCGCTACCGGGTGCCGTTCGGCATCGACGAGTTCGGTGAGCTGGTCGAGCTGGACATCAAGGAAGCGGCCATGGAGGGCATGGGCCCGCACGGCATGGTCATCGGTGCGACCGGTTCCGGTAAGTCGGAACTGCTGCGGACGCTCGTGCTGGGCATGTTGGCGACGCACTCGTCAATGTCGCTCAACATGATCCTGGTCGACTTCAAGGGTGGCGCGACGTTCCTCGGCCTGGACGACGCGCCGCACGTGGCCGCGACGATCACCAACCTGGCGGGCGACCTGACCCTGGTCGACCGCATGAGGGACGCCATCGCGGGTGAGATGTCGCGGCGCCAGGAATTGCTGGCCGTGGGCAAGTTCAAGAACGTGTGGGACTACGAGAAGGCGCGTGAGAACGGCGCCGATCTCGTTCCGTTGCCACTGCTGTTCATCTGCGTCGACGAGTTCTCCGAGATGCTGTCCGTGAAGCCGGACTTCATCGAGGTCTTCCTGATGATCGGCCGCCTCGGTCGCAGCCTGGGTGTGCAGATGCTGCTGGCCTCGCAGCGGCTGGAGGAGGGCAAGCTGCGCGGTCTGGACGGGTTCCTGTCCTACCGGATCGGTCTGAAGACGTTCTCCGCCACCGAGTCGCGGGCCGCGATCGGTGTGCCGGACGCCTACGAGCTGCCGCCCATCCCGGGTTCGGGTTACCTGGGCGTGCAGGGCTCGCAGCTGACCCGGTTCGACGCCGCGTACGTATCGGGGCCGGACGGCCCGGACGGCCGCTCACTGCTGGAAGTCATCGTCGAGCGCCTGGTCGGGCAGGGCCCGCCGGCGCACGAGGTGTGGCTGCCGCCGTTGAACGAGCCGCCGTCGCTGGACACCCTGCTGCCGCCGTTGCAGGCGACCGAGG
>NZ_MTQP01000044.1 GCF_001984175.1 Saccharothrix sp. ALI-22-I | reverse complement strand
CAGGCACGCCTCCGCCACACCGCGAAGATCACCACGGTCGCGTTCAGCCCAGACCACAAACTCCTCGCCACCGCCGCCAACGAAAACACCACCCGCATCTACACACTTGACAACCCCTGACCCGACAACACAAACAACCAGAAGCCCGGTGCCGCCCGAAAGACATCGTCGCTGGTAGAACAGTGCAGACACCCGCTCGAGAGCACGCTCAGGTGATCGTGTCCCTCAAACCGGGCAGTGGAATCCGGCGGCACTCCCAGCCGACACCGGGTCATGTCGCCCACCCCGAACACGAAAAAAGCCCACAAAACCAGACATCACCACCGCATCAGTCCAGGTCAGCGTCCCCATGAAAGATCCGGGCCAGTGGTCGGTGTCGGGAGTTCGGGTGGATCGGGTAGGACGCCTTGATCCGATCCTCATAGAACAGCTCGCCACACTCACGCGGAACTCGCCCACGGCGGGTGAAGAGATCTGGGCACAGATGTTCAACCGATCAAGGGTCACCCAAACGAAGTAACTTACGGCGTAGAGGCGTTCGCCCCTAGCGATGCCGACGATTCGGGGATCAGACTTGTTCGTCCGTCCATTTACGACGGGAGGGGACGATGACGCCACCCACCGAACCCGGCGGCGAAGTGACCGGCAGCGGCCAGTTTCGCGTCGGCGCCGAACCCAGAACAGGCCTGGTCCAAACGCAGACCGAAGGCGTGAAAGCCGTTCAGTACACCATGGTCGACGGCGAACCGATGATCGAAGGCGACATCGTGCTCACCCTCGTCCAGGAAGGCGACGTCCACCCGGAAAGCGTGATCATACCTGGCCAGCAGTTCCGCTGGCCGGGTGGACGGGTGCCCTTCGAGATAGACCAGAACCTGCCGGACCAGGCCCGCGTGCACAACGCCGTCGCGCACTGGGAACTCAACACCCGCATTCGACTGATCCCCCGCAACCCGGCCAATGCGGACCACCGAAATTTCATTCGCTTCCAGCCCGGTGGCAACTGCAGTTCACCAGTCGGCATGCGCGGAAACCAGCAGAACATCACGCTGACCGCCGGCTGCGAGACCGGGGCGACGATTCACGAAATCGCGCACAGTGTCGGCCTGTGGCACGAGCAGAGCCGGGAGGATCGCAACGCGTTCGTAACGATCAACTGGACGAACATCCAGCAGCAAAACGCGCACAACTTCAACCAGCACATCACCGACGGCGACGACGTCGGGCCGTACGACTACCACTCGATCATGCACTACCCGCGCCGGGCATTCGCGATCGACACCACGCGGGACACGATCACCCCGGCGCAGAACGTCGAGATCGGCCAACGGGAAGGCCTCAGTCCTGGCGACTGTGCGGCGGTGCGGCTCATGTACCGCGACCTCGAACCGGCTGCGGAGTTCCGCGGTGTGCAGTTCACCGGCTCGGTGCCCGCCAACACGACCAAGCGCTGGTTCAGCCACAGCTGGCCCGCGCACTGGTACGTGGTGTGGACAGTGGTGCCCACCGCGCCCGCAGTCGACGGCCCGGAGCAGATCGAGTGGACCGTGCAGGTCACCCGTCAGTCCGGTGGCCTGCTCAAGTACTTCCTCGTCATCACGAACCTGACCGGTGGGCAGGTCGACGTCGAGGCTCGTTTCGACGTGCTCGGCTGGTCGCCGGACGCACTCTGAGAGGAGTACGACATGAGTGCTGAACTCGACGGCGGGGCCGCACCCGCGTCGCTGGACGAGCTGATCGTCATCGACTCGCTCATCGCACCGGCCCAGGACGGCGGGGTCGCGCCGCAGGGCGGCGACACCGCTGTCACCGGAGTACCGGCGAACCTGGCGGAGGCCGAGGACGCGGGTCCCGCACCCGCCCCGACAAACTGAAGGGGGAGATCCCGATGCGGCTTGGTGTGCAGTTCCGAGGACAGGTGCCCGGCGGGACGTCGCAGCGCTGGTCCACCCACAGTTGGCCCGAGGACTGGCGGGTCGTGTGGCTGGTCGTGCCGACATGGCCGATGGTCGACGGCGCCGAGCAGATCGAGTGGAAGGTACAGGTCGACCGGCAGGCCGCCGGGTTGATCAAGTACTTCATCGTGGTCCGCAACCTCACCGGTGGCCCGGTCGACTTCGAAGCCCGGTTCGCCGTGCTGAACTAGACAGATGCGCATCACCGGAGTCGTGGCGATTCCCGCGGGCACGCCCGCGTTCGGCCGGGCGGTCCTGCGGGTGCGCCTGTACGACGTTTCCCTCGCTGACGCCCCTGCGGTCACGAAGGCCGAGTACAGCGGCGAGGTCTTACGCGATGACACCGGCGAGCAGCACCTCCCGTTCCACCTCGACGTCCCCGACGTCGGAGGAACGCTGAACGTGGCCGCCCACGTCGACCTGCGCGGTGAGAACCGGGTCCACACCGGTGACCTGATCAGCACCACCGCCTTGCCACCGTCACCTCACATGGTCGTTCCCGTCGAACCGGTGTAGACGGTGCACACCGGTATCGTGCACACCCCAACGCGGTGTACGTGCGGCGCCGCGATGGCGTGCCGGCGGCCGTGCGGCGTTGGCCTCGAAAGGACCTGGCGAATCGTTCTGCCGCTTGGACGGGACGCGCCTGGACCGGCTCGCCGAGGCGTTGGAACAGGGCCCCGCGGCGCACGGTTTCGGCGAGGACCAGCGCTGGACCCTGGCCCGGGTCTCCGATCTGATCGCCCGCATGTTCCGCACCCGTTACACGCTGCGCGGGATGTCGTATCTGTTGCACCGCACGGGATCACCCGCATGGCCGAGCGGATCAGCGAGTTCTACGGCGGCGGCGTCCTGTCGTGCGTGCTGGACACCCTGCCGCTCAGCGGCGCCCGGAAGCGGTGCGGCGGAAGGCGGCGAAGGTCGCCGAGATGTGGATCTCCACGATGGCGGACGCGGCCTGCCGCGGCGGTCGTGCCGAAGCCGAGGCCCGCGCGGCGGCCGAGGACGCGTCGCGGTCGTCGAGGGCGGTCTCGTGTCAGGCCGGGTCGACGTGCCGCCGGCGGGCCGCCAGCCAGACCTCGGCGTACGCGACGGCGTCGGCCAGCGAGAACAGTCGGGTCACCGCCGCGCCCACCCTGCCGTGCCGCACCGGGCGTGCCTCGGAGAAAGCCGCGCCCAGCTCCTCGAAGCCGTCGTCGTCGGGAGAGATGTCACGGACCGTGGTCCAGCGACGACCCTGCGGGGTCCTGATCGCGAAGGAGTTGTCGACCTCCGGCGCCTGGATCCGGTACTCGGCCAGGTGGAACGCGGTGCAGGACCCGAAGCCCGCGCCCAGCAGGAGAACCCGCGCCCCCAGCTCTTCCAGCCGGGCGAGCGGACTCCGCTCACCGAGTTGACAGTCGAGGTCGTGACCGGCCACGACCTCGGCGGTGCGCGGCCCGATCGCCGCGAACGACGTCTGCGGGTGGGCACTGCGGACCGCCCCGGGCCAGTTCCGCACCACCTCGGGTATCACACCGACGCCACGCGTACGTGTGATGCGCGGGTCGTACGGCGGCATCGACGCGCGGATGTCGTCCCACCACGCCTCGGGCACCGGCGGGTACTGCCACCGGGCCGGGTCGGAGTTGTCGCCAGAGTGTGTGGGCACCACCAACGTCCCGTCGTCGCCGAGGGCGTCGAGCAGGGCGAGGACGACGGCGTCGGCCCCGCCGCAGACCCAGCCGAGGGAACTCAGCGAGGAGTGCACGAGAACCGTCTCACCGGGGCGCAGACCCGCCCGGCCGAGTTCGGTGGCGATCGACTCCCGCGTGCACAACGGGCCGGCGGGTGTCCTGGGCATCGGCACATCGTAGGGAGAGGCCCCGTTCCCGTGCCACGTCATTTTCGTGCCCGGATCTCGTCCCTCGACCGCCGCCGCGTCGCGATGGGGGGACGTCGAGGTCGCCCGGTGGTCGGCCAACCGGTCGGAAGAACCCTCCACTCACCTCGGTTCGGAAACGGGCACTTTAGGCCACTGTTTTGTCGGAACGGATTGCGCCGCATTGGCAGGGCGTGTGGTCGTGGGAAGAGCGGGGGTCAGGAGCAGGTGATGGGGACTGCCCGACTTCGGCGGTGAACGGCGCGTGCCCGGCCTGCGCCGCGAAGAGGTCGCCATGCTCGCCGGCGTCAGCCTGGACTACTACACCCACCTCGAACGCGGCAACCTCCGCAGCGCCTCGGACAGCGTGCGCAGCACGACCTCATCTCGTCCAACCTCATGGGACGCGCGCTGTTCGCCCCGCACTTCGAGGCGGAGAAGCCGAACCTGGCCGGGTTCATCTTCCTCTGCCCCCGCGCCCGGGACTTCTACGTCGACTGGCCCTTGCCCGCAGCATGACCGCCGCAATGCTCCGATTCGCAGCCGGACGCGACCCGCTCAACCAGGACCTCACCGCACTCATCGGAGAGCTCTCCACGCTCAGTCCACAGTTCCGCACGGACTGGGCCGAGCAGGACGTGCACGAGCACCGCACCGGCCAGAAGATCTACCGCCACCCCGAAGTCGGCGAAATCGACATCACCTTCGACGTGTTCGAACTACCCGGCGAACCAGGCCTGTCCATCTGCACCTACAGCGTCGAGTAAAGCTCTCCTTCTGCGGACAAGTTCGCCCTCCTCGCGAGCTGGGCGGCCACCCAAGAGTTCGCCCGCCGGCCTCATACCGACCCCGCCTACAGTCAGGAAGCCGCAGGCAGCACTCGACCTACCACGGAAAACAACTAGCACCCCGCCCGGCCACCTCGCGTAGGCACGCCTACCGCGACGGGCGGACATGCGTTCACGGGGGTCGGCGGAGCAGCGCGACACCGAAACCATCGCGCTGTCGGCGCCACCGACGATGACACACCGCGTCCACGTGACAGCAGGCCGTCGACCGCTCCCGCGCCGATCGGCAGGATTCCCCCTTGTAGCAGGGGGTCGGCGGCACGGGCGCCGCGCAATGACGGGCCGGATCGCATACGTTGGTCGCGTTGGTCGCATCCCCTTCCGCACCGAGGTGACGACGGTGGATCTGCTACCCCTGCGGCGCTACGTCGCCGACGCCGTGTTCGGCCGCGTGGCCGGGCCCGAGGGCGAGGCTCGCCGCGCCCGCATCCACCACGCGCCGGGTCCCCGCTGGTTCGGCCCGGACCGGCCCATCCGGCGGGTGCACGGCGACGCGGCCATGTTCATCGGCGGTCTGCGGGCTTTGCTGCTGCAGTCCCTGCACCCGGTGGCCATGGCCGCCGTCGCCGGGCACTCCGACTACCGCACCGACCCGTGGGGCAGGTTGCAGCGCACCAGCCTGTTCCTGGCCACCACGACCTTCGGCACGGCCGAGGACGCGCAGCGTGCCGTGGACGGGGTGCGCGCGATCCACCAGCGCATCCGCGGCACCACCAGGGACGGGGTGCCCTACCACGCCGCCGACCCGCACCTGCTGGAGTGGGTGCACGTCGCCGAGGTCGACAGCTTCCTGTGCTGCCACCAGCGCTACGGGATTCGGCGGCTGACGCCGCAGGAGTGCGACGCCTACGTGGCCGACGTGGCGCGGATCGGGGCTGCGTTGGGCGTGCCCGACCCGCCGACCACGGTGGCGGCCCTGGCTTCGCGGCTCGCGGCGTTCCGGCCCGAACTGCGGGGAACCCGGGAGGCACGCGAAGCCGCCCGGTTCCTCCTGGTGACGCCACCCCTGCCGTTGGCGGTGCGGGTGCCCTATGCGGCGGTGGGCGCGGCCGCGATGGCGTCGTTGCCGGTGTGGACGCGTCTGCCGTTGCGGTTGCCGTTCCTGCCGGTCTTGGAGCACACCGCGGTTCGACTGGCGGGCCATGGCGTCACCAGTGCCGTCCGATGGGCCCTGCCACCCGCAGAGCACCGCGCGAGCTGACCAGCGGCGCTGATCGCGTCCGAAGACGAAGCGGGACCCAGCTCGGGCCGGTCCGCCATGTGGCCGGCGTCGAGCGTGGTGACCTCGGCGAGGGTCCGCTGGGCCGATTTGGCCTGGAAGTCGGGCGGGTAACACTGGTCCTGGGAGAGTTGCACATACGTCCGGGGTATGGACAGCCGGTAACCGCTCAGGTCAACGGTTTCGGTCAGCAACGCGGCGGCATCGTCGACCACTCGGCGGAGGATGAAGTCGGACTGCTCCTCGTCGGCGTCGTTGCACAGCATGAACCTGGCGGCGTCGACGCCGACGGTGTAGACGCCGCCGGCGATGCCCGCCTCCACCGAGGTGCGCACGTCCGCGTCGATCTGGTCGAGTACCCGGGTGCCGTCCTCCGGCACCACCGCCGAAAGCAGCACCACGTGCCGGATCCGCTCCGGCAGCAGCGACATGACCCGGGGGACCGTGACGCCGCCGAATGACCACCTCCAGCGTTGAAGATCGTTGTGCACCGCTTCCGCGTGCGGATGACGAGATGACCATCTGATCAGATATCAGGGACAGGTCACGTCGTGTCTCGGTCTGGTGGCGTTGGTGAGGAAGTCGGTGACGACCTGATCGCCGCAGGCGTTGCCGTTGGCCACGTAGGCGTTGTGGCCGCCGGACTCGACGACGACGATCCTCGCGCGGTCGCCGAGTGCGCTGCGCATGCGCAGGGCGCCGGCGAGCGGCGTGGCGGGGTCACGGCGGTTCTGGATCATGAGGATGTTCTTCGGGCCGTGGGCGGTCACCCGGGTCGGGTGCTCGGCCGGTGGGTAGGGCCAGAAAGCGCAGGGCTGAACGTTCACCGGCATGCCGTCGGTCAGCGGGTAGGCCGCCCGGTTGCGCGCGACGTCCCCCGCGTAGTCGTGCTCAGGCCCCGGCCAGGCCACGTCGTTGCACGCGGTGGCGGCCTGCACGGAGACGAGGTTCCGGAACTGGTCGGCCGGCGGTACCGGGATGGGCGGCACCGGTCCCCCGGTCAACGCTGCCTGCATGAACGCGGCCAACTGCGGGAACGCGGCGTCCGCGTAGAGCGAGTTGAACATGACGGCACGCAGGACGGCGCCGGTGAGGCCGGGCCGCGCGTTCCGGTCGAGTTCCCCGGCCAGACGCCGGTAGGTGGCGTGCACGGCCTGAGGCGTGGAGCCGAAACCGTAGTTCGCGTCACGGGCGGCGGCCCACGAGGCGAAGTCGGGGAAGCGGTCCTCCGCCCCGACGGCGAAGTTGGCCTGCCAGCCACGTGCCACCCGGCGCGGATCGGGATCGCCGCTGCTGTCGAGCACGATCCGGTCGGTGCGCCGGGGGAACATCGTTGCGTACACCGCGCCCACGTAGGTCCCGTATGAGGTGCCCCAGGCGGACAACCGCGACTCGCCGAGCGCCCGGCGAATCCGGTCGATGTCCCTGGCTTCGTTGCGGGTGGTGATGGTCCTGATCACCGGACCACCGTTGCGGGCACACGCCTCCGCGACCCGATTGGCCCGCCCGACGGTGCCGGAGATGTCACCCCCGGGCCCCGGCCACGGCAGGAACGCCGTCGGCTCGATGTCACGCGGCTCCAGATCGCACGAGACCGGCGTGCTGTGCCCGACCCCACGCGGGTCGAACCCGACGAGGTCGTACCGATCGAGCACCTCCTGCGGCAGCCGCGAGCCGTGCGTGCTCGGCCGGGCCAGACCAGAACCGCCGGGGCCGCCCGGGATCAACAGCAGCACCCCACGGCGCAACTCCGGCCGGGCGGTACGGATACGCGACACGGCGAGCGAGATCCACTCCCCGCCGGGCTTTCGGTAGTCCAGCGGCACCCACACGGTCGCACACTCCTGCCGCGGGTCCAGCGGCCCCGCCGCGGCCGGGCACGACCTCCATTCCACAGTGGACTCGGTGGCCGCCGCCACCGGCGTCACGAGTCCGGTCAGTACCATCACCAGCGTCATCGCACCGAGAGTTCTTCGCATGACGTCAGGATTCCCAACCCCGCGCACGGTGCCCATCCGGTGAGCCCCACGCCGGCTGGTAGGGCAAGCCCCACCTGCGCCAGGGCCCGTCGCCGACCTGGACGAAACCGCCGGGATCGGTGAGGCGCGTCAAACGCTTGATACCTGGAAGGTACTAGTCTCCACGTCGGGTAGGAGCGGGTGACGTGGCGACCACGAGCGGGCCACGACGTCCGATCGCCCACACCACGAGCGCGAGGCAGCTCAGGCCGGCGCCGGCGATCGTCACGGCTGTCCACCCGCCGACGGACCACAGCAGTGCCGGCTACGAGATCGCGGCCGCCACCCCCGGCGGTGCCCCGCCCACGGCCGACCCCGCAAGCCTCACCCCCGAGTTCAACGACGGCCCCGAGGGCGCGCAGCGGATGAAGGCCGCGCTGCGCGACGCGACCGAACTGGCACACCCGACGCGGATCGAGCGGCGATGACGGCAAATCCCCGTTCACCGACTACCGCCTCACCGCCCTGAGCAACGCCGAGGAAAGACTGAACGGCTTGGCCGACCAGGCGAAATGGCTGCTGCAGGACCGACTGGTCAACGACCTGGGCCTCACCCGCTGGTTGACGATCAGGAGCCGGTCAGTCGCCTCGCCTCTGGACCGTCACGGCGCGAAGCCGACGACCAGCCCCGGCCGGTCACGGCTGCCCGGCGCACCGATCACCAACGCACCCGGCGCGGGCACGAAGTACGCGTTGAGCCCGAAGGTCAACCCGTCGATCGGCGCAAGCGCCGCGGTGACGGGAGCGCTGCCGTCCAAGCCCTGCGCGGAAACGGAGAGTTCGCCCTTGGGCGTCGAGCACAACCGCACGAACCGGGTGGCGGTCGTGACGGCGGCACGGGTCAGCGGACAGTTCGCCTCGTCGAGCGGCACGGCTCGCCCGGTGGCCGGATCGACGGCGTGCACCGGCGCGTCACGTTCGCGGTCGCGCAGCACCGGCGCCGGGCCGTACCCGACCTCCACCGCCGCCGGCGGGTCGACCAACCGGGTCACGCGCCCGGACGCGACGTCCACCAGCGCGTCGGTCAGGGCGTCCGGCGGCAACTCGTCGCCGTACATCCGCACGTGCGCCACCGAGCCGTCGGTGGTCGTCACCACTTCCACCTGGCGGTTCGCCCGCCGCTCGGGCTCGAAGGTGACGGTGTGCCGCCACAACTCGCGCCCGGTGTCCTCGGCCAACCCGAGCACGGCGAGCCGGTCCTCGCACCACACCGCCACGCTCACCCCGGCCGGACCCGTGCCGGCCACGTCTGCCAGGCACCCGTCGGGTTGCCACCAACGCCAGCGCTCCTCACCGGTCGCCTGGTCATCGGCCGAGACGCCGCCGCTGTCCGCGGTCACCACCGCGGTGGCACCCACGAACAGGTTCTTGCCCAGCTCACGTCCCTCCATCGCCCGCTCGAACCGCAGCGTCCCGGTGTCGGCGTCCAGCCCGACCAGCAGGCGCCGCGGTGGCTGCTGGTCGCGGTCGAACAACGCCAGCACCGACCGCCGGTCCGGTGACGCGGACACCGACAGCAGCAACGCGCCCGACCTCGCGTAACGCCACTGCGGCCGACCGTCCGTCCCGTCGAGCCCGACGACCGCGCCGTCCTCCGTGCCGACGGCAACCCCGTGCCCGGCCGCCGCAAGGCCCACGACCCGTGCCGGGGACTGCCACTCCCACCGCTTCGTGGCGGCCAGCTCCACGACCGGACGCGGCGGCTCGGCCCACGCCCCGCGCACCTCCGACCGCACGGCCGCGGCCTCGACCGCATCCGGCGCGACGACCGCCGCACCGACCACGGCGGCCACACCCAGCACGCCGAGCGGACGCACCCGCCACGATCCGGCCGAGAGCCCACCGAACGCGACCGCCAACGCCCCGACGGCCAGCAGCGGCAAGTCCGCCTCGGGCAGCCCGTGTGCGACGTCGACCCCGACCGCCACCGCCGCGAGCACGAACACCACGCCCGCCAGCGCGACACCCACCCACCGCCGCCCGGAGATCACCAGGTACGCGGCCACCCCGACGGCGACGACGAACAGCAGGTACGGGTAGTCGATCACCTCAACCCGAGCGCGCTCACGCGGCACGAACAACGACACCAAGGCGCACCCGGCACCCGCGAGGACCATGTACCGCAACACGGCACTACGACGCGACCACAACCCCACCCGTTCCCCATACCCCGTGCCACGTAACCAATGAGGAGCCGGTCGCTTCCGGCCACGGTTCCCGGCCGGCGGGTGCACGACTCGTGGTGTCCGGGTGTTACCGGGTACCGATCGCGGCCAGGGCGTCCTTGCACACGCGCACCAGCTCTTCGTCGGCACGCACCAGGTCGCTGCTCCACCTGTCGTCCTGCGACCCGTGCCGCCGGCGTCGCGCCAACTCCTCGCGCAACAACGGTGCGGCCGGCTCGGCCGCCGGGCCCATGTCGGCCAGGCAGCGTGCGGCGGGCGGGCGGACGTAGACGTTGTCCGCCCACGCCGACGTCAACAACGGGAGCGCGGCGTCGGCGTCGCCGGTCGCCCGCCACAACGCCTCCGCCACGTGCAGGCGCAGCCAACCGTTCGGGTCCGGCTTGTGCAACAACGCGCGCAGCGCGGGGACGTGTGCGGCGGCTGCCTGGCCCAGTTCGGCGATCGCCTCCACGGCCTCGACACGGTCGTCGATGTGGCGCAGCAGCACGGACAGCACACGGTCCGCGTCGCCTTCCACTCGCCACAACGCCATCGCCGCGGGAATGGCCACCGACGATTCGTCGTGGTCGAGAAGAGCGCGCAGCGCCGGGGCGGCCTCGGCGGCATGGGGTCCGAGCGCGCCGAGCGCGTGCAGGGCGCTGAAGTCCGGCAGGCGCTCCACGATGTCCGGCACGGCCGGGACCGCCGCCTTGCCCAGACCACCGAGTGCCGTGATCAGCCCGCTGCGGCGGGAGTCGTGCCCCTCCGGGACGGGCAGGTCACGCAGCCGCGTGCGGATCAGCGGCACGAACTCGGCCGCCGACGGTCCGAGCGCGCGGACGACGTGACCGATGTCGGACGGCGGTTCCGGGCGTTCGAGCGCCCACCGCACCGGCGCCAACGCCCTCGGGTCACCCAAAGCGGCCAAGGCGCGCAGAGTCGGCCCGGTGCTGGGCAGGCTGGACGGCCACAACGTGATCCACGCCGGTGGTCCGTCCTCGCTCGTGTGCGCGGCCTCCCGTGGCGCGGCGTCGATGCTGCGGGCGAGTGCGTCGGCGGCGGGCTCGGCCACGCCGTGGAGGTGTTGCAGCGCGGTGGCGGCGGCCGAGGGCAGGCGTGGTTCCGGGGCGAGGAGTTGGTCCCCGATGAGCCGGACCAAGTCGCGGTGGTCGCCGCGCCAGTTCTCGACCAACGTGCGCGCGACGCCGACGGCGTCGAGCCGCTGTTCCCAGTCCGCGGCCTCCAGCAGCCGGACGAGCAGCGTGGTCCGGTCCTCGACCCGGTCGTCGAGCGCCCGACTCAGCCCGGCCAGCAGCGGGAACGCCTTGGGCGCGCGCCGACCGGCCGCCTGCTGCTCGGCCCGTTCCCGGAGGGCGCCGAGCAGTGTGGGAGTGGAGAAGCCGGCGGCTTCCGGACCGGGGGTGCCCTCGACGTAGACCTTGGTGAGTACGTCCAGCGCGACGGTGACCAGGTCACTCGGAAGCGCGTCCGGGGCGCAGCGGGCCAGTTCGGTGAGCGCGGCGACCCGCACCGTCGAATCCGGGTGGTCGGCGACCAGATCGGTGAGCCGCGCGGCCAGGTACCGCTCGGACAACCGCCCCGAGGAGGCACGCACGCCGAGCGTTCCGAACGCCTTCACGATCGCCGTCTGCACATCGGCGTCGGTCTCGACCAGCAGCCGCTCGCTCAGTGCGTCAACCACGCGTGCGGCCTCCGCGCGGCACACCAGCAACGCCCCGCACGTCGCCCGCCGCACCGCCGGGTCCGGATCGCCCAGCACGTTCAGGAACAGCGGAAACGCCGCCGTGACCGCCTCGACCGCCTGCCGCTCGACGTCCCCGAACTCGTGCGCCTCGTCTTCCGCGTCCTCCTCGTCGAAATCTCCGATGCTCGCCAGCAACTCCACGACGTCGGCCCGCCCCGGCAGTCCGGCGTGTCCCACCAACTCCAGCAGGAACGGGATCGCGGCGACGGTGCTGTCGTAGACGGACTCCTGGTGGTGCACGGCGCCGTGCATGCCGTCCAACGCCCACTCCCGGACCGCCGGATCGTCGGACACCAATCCCCGCAACAGGTCCGGCACCTCGGTCGCAGGCCCGTAGGCGTGCTCCAGCGCGCTCCAGTCGATGTCATCCAACCCGGTGAAGAGGACCACCGGGCGAGACTACCGATGCCGAGAGACCACAAATGCGGCGAATCACCATGGGCGAGGAATCCCACGGCGAAGGTCTCCGGCAGCACGAGCAGGCGGCGTCGAGGACACGACGGGTCGCGTCATGGCTCCCGTGCTGGTCGCGGACGCGTTTCTGCTCGCCTGCTTCTCACGCCAGGCGAGACCTACCACTACGGCGGCCGTCGGCGCCTGGAGGTCGGCAACGCCGAACGTTCGCCACCGCCGAACGTTCGCCACCACCGACAGCAGGCGTTTCCGCGCCAGCCGGTCGAGACGACCGCGCCGGCACGAACGCCCGGCGTCATCGCACGGTGACGCGGACGGCGGGCGTGTAGTGCAGACGACCGTGGGCGGCGACTCGGACGAGGGCCCACCAGTGAGAACCGGGGCGAGCCGTGCCGGCGGCCGTGGCCAGGACCGGCACGGTGATCTTGCCGTTGGGCGGGATCTCGAACGCCTGTGCCCTCGGGCCGATGCTCATCTCGTCGCCCCATGTGCCGTAAGGGCTGATCACGGTGACCTCGCCGCGAACGTCGCTCTGCGCACGGTTCGCCAACGACACGGGCAACGAGCTCCGGCCGCCGGGGACGAGTTCGAGAACGTCAGCATCGAGGCGCACGTCCACCAAGTCCACCTCGGCCGGAGAACCGACGACGATCTCGGTCGTGTCCTCCAGGACCTGGCCGAGGTGATCCCGGACGCGGGCGGCGAGCAGGTGACGACCCACCGTCTCCGGTGCCACCACCGGGACCGTGAACTCGGCGAACTCACCGGCCGCGAGGCCGTAGGACAACGGCTCCCGGTCGGCGAACTCGACGCGCCCCGAAGCCGGTCGGCCCGAGCAACTGACGGTGATCCGGACCTGACCGGCGGCACCGGGCTGGAGCTGGAGGCGGGAAGGGTTCACGTGCACGCTGAGCGGCAGGTTGCCGATCGGCGCGGGGCCTGCGTTGTGCCGCCAGTAGCGGGTGTAGACCGGTTGCACCGGCTCGGTGGACCGGGCCAGTTCGACTCCGGTGGGAGGCCGCGCGCCGGCGGGTACGAGGTGGAGCGTGGCGACGTCGGCGGCCGTCAAGTCCACACTGATTTGTCCGGATTGGACAGTCAGTGGCGAGAGGTTGCGTTCCTCCAACAGGTCTGCACGATGAGCTGCCACCAGTCCGCCGTACAGGGAGACGGACGCGGTCACCGGCGTTCCGGTGGTCTCGTACAGCCGGACGGTGATGTCCGATCCGGTGTCCGCCGGAGCGCCGGAGGCGAGGGGGTTGCCGGCGGCCTTGGCGGCGGTGAGCAGCACGTCAGGCGGTGATACCGACATCAGGCCGAGTTCGCGCGGCAGAGGGCCGGGACTTGAGCTGACCTGGCGCGTCCGGATCGGGTGGTTGACGTCCTGCCCGGACCGGGCGAAGCCGGACCGCCGCCAGTCCCCGGTCCCGGCGACCAGGCTCAGCTCGAACGTGTGCGACCAGTGCTGCCAGCCGAAACTGGACCCGTCCGGCGCGGTCCGGCGCTCTCCCTCGATCCACACACCCGACGGCCAACCGCTGCACGACCGCATCAGGGACACGTGCAGCGTGCCGTCCGGTGCCACGACGAACCCGGGTGTGCCCCGGTTGACCACGGCCACCGAGTAGTCCACGAGGGGTTCCGACGTGCCTGCCAGCCCGGCGGGCACGTCCACTTCGACGCACGCGTCGCCCAGGTCGTCGATCAGGTCGTCGACGTCGGTGACGATCAGCACCGGCAGATCACGCGGCCCGCGGAGGTCCGCGTCCGGCACCCACTGTTCGAGTCGGGTGCGTGCGGCGGGCACGAACACCCGGCCGTTGGCGGCCAACGCCTCCCGGTAGCCGGCGTCGGCGCTGTCCAGCACGTCGGCGGCGAAGTCGTTGTCACCCAGCACGATGCGCACATCGGGCAGGTTCGAATCGGCGTCGAGAGCGCCGTACCTCGGTCCCCGCTGAGGCGTGCACGTGGCGGTGACCCCCTTGGCGACCAGTGCGGCCATCACGGCACGACCGTCCTCCGCCGTGACCAGCTCGGCCACGCCGATGGCGTGCTGCTGGACCTGGCCGTCGGAGTGCCGCAACCGCAACCGGACCATGCTCGACAAGCCGGCCCACGTGTGCGCCGGGCTGTCCAGCGTCCACAGGTTTTCGGCGGCGTCGACGTCCGGGAAGCCGAACGACCGGCCAACGGCGGCGAAGCCGACCTCGGCCACGGGCAGTGCACCGGGGACGTCGAACGCGAACCTCGCGCGCAACAGCCGGTCCTGCCCGATTGAACCGTCCACGAAGGCTCGGATGTCGACCCTGGGCAGCCCGTGCCACAGCGTGGTCTGCTGGGTGATCCGCAGGTCACCGAGGGCCGTTCGGCTGACGATGCGTTCGCCGATCGGACTCGTCTCGACGCGCACCTCGGCGGAGGCCGAGCCGACGCCCTGACCGGGGCCGGTGGGTAGCAGGTGCCACGGGCCTTCGCCCCACACCGGGTGCACGGGGTGTTCGTCCTGCACCACCAGTTCACCCGCCAGGCCGCCGTGCCGCACCAGCGCGCGTCCGGCCCGCCGGTCGTACACGGTCGACAACGCCCCGCCCCGGGCGGGATCGGCCTCGACCGCGAAGGACTCGTTCGAGATCGCAAGGCCTGGTCGCTCGGTCCACGAGGGCGGGATCGTGTCGGCGTCCACCACGCGGTACACGCGGTAGCCGGTCGCGGGTACCTGACGGGCCAGGAAGCTCAGCGTGAGCGAAGCCAGGGTGCCGTCCGGGTGCCAGACCACGGCCTCGGTCACGGCCGGGACCGGGAGGCCGTCCGGGTCTTCGACGCGGGCACCGCGGTGACCCGGAACGGGGTGGCGGACGGTCACCGAAGTGACCGCGTCCCGCGTGAAGGCCAGGGTGTTGACGGCGATCACGGCAACGCCCGCGCCCGCGGTGTCGATGTGCCCGGCCAGGTGGTCCACCGCACCGCCCAGCACCTCGCGGCCCAGCTCGTCCGCTTCCCGCCACCCGTTGACCAGGTCCAGGTAGACCTGGTCGGACTCGGTGCCGGTGATCGCGTCGTGATGAGCACCGTAGACGAGCTGGCGCCACGCCTTGTCCAACGCCTCGGCCGGGTAGCGGGCGCCCATCAACCCGGCCAGGACGGACATCCGCTCGGCGTCCAGAACGGACACCTCGGCGGCGCGCTGGGCCTGCTTGGTGTCGATGTAGGAGACGTCCTTGCCGGTGTAGACGGGGTTCATGTCCCTGGTCTGCGGGCTGAACACCACCGAGCGGTCGACGGCGTCCCCGCGCACCGCGGCGAAGAAGTCGCGCGGCAGGCCGACGACGAACCGCGGCCACACGTAACGCGCGTTCCACTCCCGGTGGATCTCCGTGCAGAACCGGGACGGGACGTTGTGGTCGTGCCCTACCGGCAGCAGCACATTGCGCGTGGCCGCGACCCGGCGCAGCGAGCTGAACTGCAGGTAGGCCGCGGCCATCGCCTCTTCCAGCGTGGCCTTGCGCTCGATGTCCCAGCCCGCCACGTAGTGGTCGGCCATGTAGGCGGTGAGCACTCCGCGGCCGCTCGGCGAGATCCACTCGAACTCCGACGGGAACTGCATCCGGGTGATGTCCCCGGTGTGCCGCTTGGCTCCGACGTGGTGCCACGGCCCGCGTGCCCATGCGCTGGAATCGAGGCCGGCGTCGGCCATCAGGCCGGGGTAGGCCGGGTCGTGCCCGAACACGTCGAGCATCCAGGCGGTGCGCGGCTCGGCGCCCAACACGTCCCGCTGGTAGCCGATGCCGTAGACGGCGTTGCGGATGGTCGACTCGGGGTGGGTGAGGTTGGTGTTGGCCTCGTTGTAGTTCCCGCCCACGATCTCGACCTGCCCGTCCCGGAGGAACCGGCGCAGGTCGTGCCGGTCCTCCGGGAAGGCGTCCCAGTGGGGTTTGAGGTAGTCCACCTCGGCGAGCACGAACCGGTAGTCCGAGTCCCGCCGTGCGGCGTCCAGGTGAGCGCGCACCAGGTCGAACGCGGAGAGCTGGAACGGCATCCGCTTCTCCTGCGCGCCGGGCAGGTCCAGCCAGGTCTCGGTGAAACCGGCCTGGGTGTTCCACCACACGGGGTCGTAGTGGAAGTGCGAGATCATCCACATGGTCCACCCCGTCTCCGCGACGGTGACCGTCGTGTCATGAGCTGCCGCCGTGCCACCGGCGGCCGGCTCCACGAGCACGGTCGCCGGGTACGGGACGCCTTCACTCGTCGGCGCGGCGAAGGTCACGCCGACCTCGACGACGATCTCGTCCGCACCGGCCGCCACAGCGGCGGGCTCGGGCGTGCGCACCATCGGGCCGACGACGCGGACCCGCGCCGGTCCCGACCTCGGCCCAGCGATACCCACCCGGACCAGTTGGCGGGGTGCCGAGGTCGACCCGACGAACAGGTCGGTGTCCTGGACGCTGGTGATCCGCATGCGCTACTTGGCGCCGGCCAGCGCGGCCTCGGCGTCGCGGAAGAACTGGCTCACGGCGTCCGCGATGGACATCCGGCCGAACGCGACCTGCTTGGCCATGGCGTCCAGCGCGGTCTTGACGTCGCTGTAGCCCGGCGGGGCGGTGGGTGCGCTCGCCAGGCCGTCCTTCGCGACCTCCTGGGCGACGTACTGGCCGTGGGTGACGTCCTTCTTGTCCCACCCGCTCAACGACGGGAGCAGGATCTCCAACGCCTTGTCCGACGGCGGGATGCCGCGCGTCATGCCCATGGTCTTGATGGCGTCGGTGTCGCTGACGAAGAAGTCGATCAGCTTGGCCGCGGCGTCGGGGTTCTTGCTCTTGACCGGGATGCACAGCAGCACGCCGCCGCTGGGCGCCTGTCCGGTCTTGCCGTTGGCGCCGCGCGGGACGATCACGGCATCCAGGGTGTGCTGGGTCAACGGCTGCATCTGCGCGAGCCCCCACCCGGTGGTCATCGCGATCTGCCCGGCGATCAGCGGGTGGTTGCCGGTCGCGGAGTCCGTGCTGGACAGCATCTCCGGCGGGCAGATCGCGCCGGACGCGCGCAGCCCGGCCCAGAAGGTGAACCACTCCGTCAGGTCGTCGGTGGCGAAGCCGATCTTGCCGTCGGCGGTGTAGAGGTCCTTGCCGCGCTGCCGCAGCCACGGTTGCAGTGCCCCGGAGTCGTCCTTGGAGGCGTCCAGCGCACCGTACTTGCCCTCGCCCAGCGCCTTCGACATCTCGCCCGCGATCACGCCGAAGTCGTCCCACGTCCAGTCGTCGGTCGGCGGGGCGATCTTCACCTGTTCGAAGAGGGTCTTGTCGAAGAGGATCGGAGCGAAACCGGAGCCCGACGGCACGCCGTAGGGCACGCCGTTCACCGTGCCGGCCGTGCGCACGGCCGAGTACAGCGTGTCCAGGTGGATGGTGTCCGGGACGTAGCCGGACAAATCCGTCAGCACGCCCTGGGCCGCGTAAGTGCTCACCAAGGCGGTGTCCATCTGGAAGATGTCCGGCGGGTTGCCGCCCGCGAACTCGGTGTTGAGCTTGTTGAAGTAGCCGTCGTAGCCGGAGTACTGGGTTTCCACCGTGACGCCGGTCTTCTGGGTGAACAGCTTGAGCGCTTCCTGGTACGCCTTGTTGCGGGCCTCACCGCCCCACCAGCGGAACACCAGCGAGTTGGCGGACGAGCCCGCGTTGTCGGGCGGGGCGAAGCCGCAGCCCGCGAGGGCGGTCGCGGCGAGTCCACCGGCCGTCAGGCCGAGGAACCCCCTCCTGGACAGGTTTTCGGACATGTGCCGCTCCCTTTTGTCTGGCGGTGGAAGGACTACTTGAGACCGGTGTTCGCCATGCCTTCGACGAGGCGCTTCTGCGAGATGAGGAAGACGGCGACCGTGGGCACCAGGGTGACCACCGACATCGCCAGCATCCCGCCGTAGCTGGACCCGCTGGCCTTGTCCACGAACGAGTTCAGGCCCAGCGGCGCCGTGTAGCGGGTGTTGTCCGACAGGTACACCAGCTGACGCAGGAAGTCGTTGAACGTCCAGATGAACGTCAGGATGGTGGTGGTGATCAGCGCGGGCTTCATCAGCGGCAGGATGACGCTGACGAACACCCGCACGTGACCGGCGCCGTCCAGGGCCGCGGCCTCGTCCAGCTCCCTCGGGATGCCGCGGATGAACTGGACCATCAGGAAGATGAAGAAGGCGTCGTAGGCCAGCAGGTGCGGCACCACCAGCGGCAGGAACGTGTTGATCCAGTTCAGCTCGTAGAAGATGGTGTACTGCGGGATCAGGGTGGCCTGGAACGGCAGCATCATCGTGCCCAGCATCAGGGCGAACCACATGCGGCGCAACGCGAAGTCCAGCCGGGCGAACGCGTACGCCGCCAGCGAGCAGGACACCAGGTTCGCGACCACCACGCAGGCCGAGATGGTCAGCGAATTGGACAGGTAGACGGTGAAGGAAGTGCCCGTCGCGGTCCAGCCGTTGACGTAGTTGGCGATGGTGAAGCCGAACGGGAGCGGGTTGATCGTGGTGAAGATCTGGTTCTCCGGCTTGAACGACGCGCCGACCAACCACACGATCGGGTAGATCATCACCAGCAGGATGACGAGCAGCAGGGTGTGCGCGCGCCAGTGGTACTTCACGCGCCGGCGGGGCTTGGCGGTCGTGGTCATCGCGAATCCCCTTTCAGTCGGTGTAGTTGACCCAGCGGCGGGCGGACCAGAAGTACAGCGCGGTGAACGCTCCGATCACCGCGAACAGCACCCACGCCATCGCCGACGCGTAACCCATCTGCATGCTGCCGAAGCCCCTGAGGTACAGGTAGAGCGTGTACAGCAGGGTCGAGTCGATCGGACCGCCCAGGCCGCCCGAGACCACGTAGGCCGGCGTGAACGTCTGGAACGCGTTGATCGTCTCCAACACGAGGTTGAAGAAGACCATCGGCGTCAGCAGCGGCAGGGTGATCGAGAAGAACACCCGGAACCGGCCCGCGCCGTCCAGCTCCGCGGCCTCGTACAGGTCCTGCGGCAACTGCTTGAGCCCGGCCAGGAAGATCAGCATCGGTGTGCCGAACTGCCAGGCGGCCAGCAGCACCAGCGTCCACATCGCGTACCGGGGGTCGCCGATCCAGTCCGCGCCCCGGATGCCGAACAGGGCGAGGAAATCGTTGAGCAGGCCGTCGCGGGAGAAGATCTGCCGCCACATCACCGACACCGCGACACTCGCGCCGAGCAGCGACGGCAGGTAGAACGTCGCGCGGTAGAACCCCAGCGCCTTCAGGCCGCGGTTGAGCGCCACCGCGACCAGCAGTGCCGCGATCAGCTTCAGCGGCACCGAGGTCACCACGTACAGCAGGGTGACCTTGATCGACTGCAGGTAGCGCTCGTCGGACAGCAGCCGGGCGTAGTTGTCCAACCCGGTCCACTGCGGATCGGTGAGCAGGTTGAACCTGGTCAACGACAGGTACAGCGAGTACACCATCGGGATCAGGGTGAGGCCGAAGATGCCGATCAGCCACGGGGCCAGGAAGGCGTAGCCCGCCTTGTTGTGCTTGTGCCGCTTCCGCTTGCGCGCGGGTACCGGGGGGCCGGGCGCGGTGGCGGGCGGTTCGAGCACGGCGAGGCCGGCGTTCTCCGACATGGGCTTCACTCCTGGGACGTCATCGTCGCTGCTGGACTGCCGTTGGCACGGGTGGACGCGAGTCGGTGTCCGACTTCGTCCAGCCCCACGCACGGCGCCGTTCCAGTGTCCGTCCCAGGGAACAGGAAAGCGCTTGCCGAGACTGTAGGAACCGCTCACACGGCTGTCAAGGTCACCGCCAGAACGCCTTGCTCCCTGGCCAGGTGGGTCGCCCCCAGCACGGTGGCCCGCTCCCCCAGCCTGCTCACGGTCACCTCGGTCGGCCAACTCAACCTCGTGAGCGTGGCCGCGACGCCCTCGGTGAGCAACGGGTTGCCGCCGACACCGCCGCCCAGCACGATCAGGCCGGGGTCGAGCACCGCGCTGATCGACGCGGCCAGCCTGCCCACCTCACCGGAGTGCTCGGCCACCAGCTCGCCCGCCAACCGGTGTCCCCGCCCGGCCAGCTCGAACAGGGCCGCCGCGCTGTCCGGCACCGGGCCGTGCGCGGCCGACCACCTGGCCCGCACGCGGCGCAGCAGGCCGGGGGAACCGAGACGTGCCTCCAACGCGTCGGGGCGGGCGGCCTGGTCGTCCGCCCACGGGTAGGCGAGCCGGGCGACCTCGCCAGCGGCCCCGTTCACGCCGCGCAGCAGCCGACCGCCGACCACCAGACCGGCGCCGATACCCACGCCGACCTGGAGGTAGACGAACGTGTCCCGGCTCCCGCCCGTGCCCGCGTGCAGTTCGGCGACGGCGGCGCAGTTGACGTTGTTCTCGGCGCTGACCCTGGCCCGGCGCGGCAGACCGAGCCCGTCGATCGCGGCGCGAATCCGCTGGTCGACCACGGGGTCGGCGCGGCGGCCCGCCGGCGTGACCACATCGGAGACCGCGACCACCACAGCCCTCAGCGGACCGCTGCGGGCACGCCTGCGCAGCGCGGTGCGGACCATGGCGCGCGCGGAGTCGGGCTCGTCGGTGTGGTCCTGGTCCAGCAGGCGCCCGTCCAGGCCGGCCGCGCGGTAGGCGACCCGGGTGGAGCCGCGGTCCACGGCCAGCACGTACCCGGAGGCCGGGCCGAGTCGGTAGAGCGCCGGCGACCGGCCGGCCGCGCCGTGCGCGGTGCCGTCGCGCTCGACGAGTTCGAGCGCTTCGAGTTCGGCGACGGCCGTGGAAACTGTCGGTTTCGACAGCTCGCACGCGGCGGCCAGCTGCGGCCGGGTGGCCCGCCGCAGCGCCGCCAGCGCGGTGAACACCTCACGAGCGCTGTCGGACAGCGCTAACGCCACCATGGTCGGCCCACCATGGTTGGCACCGTATACCTTGACAGCGGAGCGTGGTCGTACGTTTACTGCTTAACGAACACGGCGGGTCCCAGCCGCTTCGCCAGGAGAACAGCGGGAAGGAGCGCTCCACCCCACGCACACCACCGGTGTCGGTTCCACAGTGGTCCGTTCCCGGATCACCGGCCTGGAGTTCGCGATGACCCCCGCGGTGTACCTGCCGAGCCAGCACGCCAGCGTGCACAACCTGCCCGACGACGACGAACAGCTGCGCGCGGTGCTGGCCGACGCGGTGGCCGCGGCGATCGCCCGCCAACACCCGGACGGCAACTTCGAGGACCCGGCCGCCGATGAGGACGTCGGTGACATGTCGCTCGGCGTGCTCTCGTTGCTGTGCCTGGCCTGGCACCGCGGTGATCGACGTGACGCCGAACTGGTCGGAGCGGCTCGGCGTGGCCTGGACTTCGTGCTGTCCGAACGGGTCTTCCGGACCGACAACCCCGGTGAGCTGTTCCACCGGGTCCGGCACAGCGGCCTGCCGTACGCCCGGTACGTGCTGGGCGCCGGGGAACACCCCTTCGGGGACTGGCCGAGCACCGTGTGGGCCATGCTGCACGCGGTCAACGTGCTGGAACTCGGCCGGGGGCTGTTCACCGACGCGCGGTACACCGAGCTCGCCGAGGTGGCGACCGGGTTCTGGCGGTGGTTGACCGAGGCGAGCGTGTTCAACCCGCAGCAGACGGCGAACCAGGCGATCGGCGCCGTGGTGGCGGGTCTGGCGCTGGGGCGACTGCTCGCCGACACGTCCATAGTGGACGAGTCGATGGCGTTGTACCACAGCGAGGTCAGGTCGAAGCGGATCACCGACCGGGGGTTGCGGCTGCCGGTGGAGCACGGCGCGGGCCACGACCAGAACTACCTGCCCATCTCGCTGACCTTCCTGGCTCGCGCCCACCAGGTCAGCGGGGAGCAGTGCTTCCTCGACGACGGCGACGAGATCGCCCGGCACCTGGAGTGCCGGCTGTCCGCCCGCGGCTTCGACTTCGGCGGTCCCAGGTACAGCGAGCAGCACAGCGGGTGCGAAGGGATGCTTGGGCTGCGGTTCTTCAGCGGCCGCATCCGGGCAGACCTCGGGCGCTACCTCGGCGACCGGCGCGGTGCCTACTACTGCGCCACCACACCCGGCGTGGCGAGCGGCCACTTCGCGTTCACCACCGTGTGGTTCTGGCAGGACGACCACGAGTGGTACCGCGACACCACCGGTGAACCGGTGCACACGCGCTACTCGCTGCGGCACGGGCGGGTGTCGGTGTCGCTGACCGGGCAGCTCACCCCGTACCTGGTCGACGCGGCCTCGACCGCGGTGATCGAGTCGGTGGTGGACCACCAGCACGGGATCGGTCCGCTCGTCCGGTACCCGGACGGGAAAACGCTGCTGCTCACCCGCCCGCTCGGACCCGTACGCGTGCGCGACACGACCGGCGGCGGGCTCGGCGCGAAACTGGTGACCAAGGCCGTGGTCACCAGGGACCAGGTCATGCTCGCCGTGCAACAGCTGTACGTGTCCGACGGCGAGCGGCTGTACGTGGCAGCGGTGCTCGACCGCGCCGCGCTGCCCGCCGACGTCGAGCTGACGTTCCTGGCCGGCCTGCCGTACGCGACCGCGGAAGGGGAACGGCAGCGCCGGATCCGGACGGTCGCCGAACCCGGTGGCGTGCCGTTCGACCTGGGCCGGCCGGGCGAAGTGCTGACGACGAAAGGCGTTCTGCTCTCCGACGGGTTCGCGATCAGCGCGGGAGCGGCCCTGCGCGTGGTGAACCCGCCGGACGGCCTGGCGTACGTCAACAGCACGCAGACCGTCGAGCTGACCCAGGAACAGGTGGCCTTCGCGCTCGGCGACGACCCTAGGGGGTACGGCAACCCGGACGCCGGCTGGCAGCGTGTCGTCGCGACCAACCACGTCCTGGCCGAACCGGTTTCCGACACGCCGCACGGCCGCGTTGTCTTCGCGCTGTGCTACGGACCGGACGCAACCCCGATGCCGGTGTCCGTGGCGGAGGCAGAGCAGGGCGTGCTGATCGGGACGCCGGCGTTCACCGCGCTCGTCGGTCATCCAGCCGGTGACGCGCACGGCGAACCGGTGTTGCGGGTGACCGCGGTCGACGTGCTCTCGCCCTGGCGGACCAGCGGACGGCGGCCTGGTCGGTGAGCTGTCCGGTGGTGCGGGACCTTCGAGCGAAGTGGAACGGCCTTCCCGTTTCCTTGCGACGCCAGTGTCAGCGCAAAACGGGAAGGCTGTTCCACTTCGGTACAGTGTGGGCATGACACCGCCCGGCACCACCGCCGAAACCCCGAGCCGGCAGCTCGAACCGGGGCTGCGCGCGGACGCCGGACGCAACCGCGACCGCATCCTGGCGGCGGCCCGCCGGCTGTACGCCACCGAAGGCCTGGGCGTCTCGATGGCCTCGGTGGCCCGCGAGGCCGGCGTCGGCAAAGCCACCCTGTCCCGCCGCTTCGCCACCCGCGAAGACCTCATCACCGCCGTCTTCGCCGACCGCATGGATGCCTACGCCACCGCCACCACCGAGGCCCTCGCCGACCCCGACCCCTGGCACGGCTTCACCCGCTACATCGAAGCCGTCTGCGCCATGCAGGCCGCCGACCGCGGCTTCGCCGACGTCCTGACCATGACCTTCCCCGCCGCCAAAGCCCTCGAAGCCCGACGCACCCAGTCCTACGACGGCTTCGTCGAACTCATCACCCGCACCCAGGCCACCGGACACCTGCGGGACGACTTCACCCCGGAAGACCTGGTCATCCTCCTCATGGCCAACGCCGGCGTCATCGCCGCAACGGCCGACGACGCACCCGACGCCTGGCGCCGCCTGGTCGGACACATCCTCCGCGCCTACGCCACCCCCGGCGCCCCTCTCCCGCCAATGCCGGAAGCCCCGAGCCACACCGCGCTCTACCGCGCCATGATCCGACTCGCACGGCCCGCACCACAGACACCCTGAGGATCTCGGGTACGGGCACCCGATCGACTACGCGCCCGACCACTGCCGTGCGGCGGCAGAGTGGACACGCGGCATCCGACCCGTCAGTCGCCGCAGGAGAGGCCACCGCTGAGTCGGTCCATGTGCTCGGCCAGGACACGCAGACCCTCGACGCCCAGCCTCCTGAGCACGATCTCGCGCAGTCCGTCGAGGGCGCAGCGGATGAGCGCCCGTGGTCGGCCGGTGCTGCGAGCGGGCCGATGCCACCCAGCCGCAGGTTGGAACTCTGGCCAGGGCGTTACCGGACGATGGCGTCGCTCGTCGGGTTTGCTTCGGTCGTAGGTGTGGTGGGCGGGGTGCGCTGGGGGCCTCGCGCGAGAACGTAGACGAGCAGGATCGTCATGACGGCGACTCCTGCCCACATGGCCTGTTGCCAGCCGTCGACGAAGGACTCCTGGGCGGCTCGGATCAGTGTCTGCGCGTGGGTGCCGGTTCCGTCGGCGGTGGCGATGGCGTTGGCGATGCCTTCACGGGCGGTGTCGGCGGCGGCGTCGGGGACTCCGTCGAGGCGGGAGTCGATGGCGTTGCGGTAGCCGGCGGACAGGACCGCTCCGAGCAGGGCGACGCCGAGGGCGGTGCCGAACTCCCTGGTGACGTCGTTGAGCGCGGAGGCGACGCCCTGGCGCGCACGCGGCAAGGCGGTGGTGATGGCCTCGGTGGAGGGTGTCATCGTCAGGCCCATGCCGAGTCCCATGGCGAGCATGCCGGGCAGTACCGAGAGGTAGCCGCCGTCAACGGAGACGGAGGTGGCCATGAGGATCAGTCCCGTGCCTCCCAGGACGATTCCTGACGCCATCGTCGAGCGGGCTCCGATTCGCGCGGCTGCTCGTGGGGCGAGACCGGAGGCGAGCATCATCAGCAGCGCCATGGGCATGAGCGCCAGGGTGGAGCGAAGGCCGGACCAGCCGAGCACCGCCTGGAAGTACGGGAAGAGGACGACGAAGATTCCCGCCTGCACGCCGAAGACCGCCAGGAGCGCTACGGAGCCGCTGGCCAGGCCTCGCTTGAGGAAAAGGCGGACATCGAGCAGTGGAGCTTGCCGGCGCAGTTCCCACGCCACGAAGCCGACGGCGCCGGTAACGCCGACGAGGAGGCTCAGGAGCGTCACGGGTGCGGTCCAACCCTGCACCGGGCCCTCGTGGAGGACGAAGATGAGCCCCACTACGGCGACCACGGACGCCAGCGAGCCGACGGTGTCGAATCCGTGCTGCGACTCCTCGCGTGAGTTGGGAACGGATCGCAGCGCCATGACGATGGCCACGGCGACGAGTGCGACCGGCAGGACGAAGAGCCATCGCCAACTCGCCAGGTCGACCAGGATCGCCGACAGGTACATCCCCAGGATGCCGCCTCCGCCGGCGACGCCGGTCCACACGCCGATCGCCTTGGAGCGTTCCTCGTCGGGGAACGTCGAGGTGATGACGGCCAGGGTGACCGGCATGATCATCGCGGCGCCCACGCCGCTGAGGAGACGTGCCGCGATCATGACCTCGGACGACGTGGCAACGCCCGCCGCGGCACTCGCCACGCCGAAGAGGATCAGGCCGGTGAGCAGCACTGGCCGCCGGCCCCACCGATCGCCGATCGCGCCGAGCGGCAAGAGCAGCGCGGCCAGGGTGACGGTGTAGGTGTTGATGATCCACAGGACAGTGCTCTGCGAGGCATCGAACGCGAGGGCGATCTCCTGCTGGGCGACGTTCAACCCGGACACCGAAGCGATGACTGCCATGAGGGCGATGCACACCCCGATCAGGATCGCGCGACGCCGGCGCGGATCATGGATCGTCGTGTCGGCGGCACCCACCGGGGGAGACAGATCCGGGGAAGTCACGCGTGAGTTCCTTTCGCATTGGGCATGGTCGTACGGCGCCGGAGCGGGGAAGTCACGGCGCTGAGGAGGTGGTGGGATCAGGGGCGCCGTGTGGCGCGCACGACGACGTCGTGCAGAGGGATCGCTTGGCCCCCTGGGCGGGCGACCGTGCGGAGGTGCTCTTCGGCGGTGACGATGTCCCACCTGGTGCTGTCCAGGCCCGCGGTGATGTCGGTGAGGGTGACCGAGGCCTCGGCGGGTGGGTGGTGCCCGTGCCCGGTGGCTGCCGAGGTGTGCAGGTGCCCGACGATCAGCAGGGTGCCGCCGGGCGCCACCCAGGCGGAAATGCGGTCGTAGAAGGCCAGTTGCGGCATCGCCGGGTGCGCGTAGTGCGTCGTGACCAGATCGAACCGCTTGCCGGGGTCCCAGACGGTCAGGTCCGCTTCAATCCACCGCACGCGCTCGGACACCTCGCTGTTCGTCGCGCGCTCGGCGGCGCGGGCGAGGGCTTCCGGGGAGATGTCGGCGGCGGTGACATGCCAGCCGTGCGAGGCGAGCCAGATGGCCTCGGCGCCGGCGCCACACCCGGCGTCCAACGCCGTGCCCGGCGTCAGGCTGCCGGTTTCGCGGTCGAGATAAGGGTTTGGGGCACTCCTGTCCGTGGCCGCGGGCTTGTGGTGGTGAGCCTGTTGCCAGTGCTGTTCCCAGTAGTCCTTGTCGAATCCGTACGTCATCGGATCGCCTTCGTTTGCCGTAATCTCCGCCCGATCGGCCATCTGACCTGTCCCTTCGCCGTCTTCGAGTGCTACCGACGACTGTGACCGGCGACGAAGCGATACGCAAAGCTTCTTGCCGAATGGCAAAATCGGGGGCATGGATGACGAACTGGACCGCACGCTCGATGCTGTCGGGCCGAGGCTGAAGCACCTCCGGCTCCGCCGCGACATCACGCTCACCGAGCTCGGGGAGGAAACCGGCATCTCCGCCAGTACGCTGTCCAGGCTCGAAGCGGGCCTGCGTCGCCCCACGCTCGAACAGCTCCTCCCGCTCGCCCGCGCCTACGGCGTCACCCTCGACGAACTCGTCGACGCGCCACCGACCGGCGATCCCCGCATCAACCTGCGCCCCATCGCCTGCAGCGACGGATCGACCATCCTGCCCCTGACCCGCAGGCCCGGCGGCATCCAGGCCTACAAGTTCATCCTCCCGACCGGTGACGACGACCGCGAACCCGACCTGCGCACCCACGAGGGCTACGACTGGGCCTACGTCCTCAACGGCACGCTGCGCCTGGTCCTCGGCGAGCACAACCTCATCCTCAAGCCCGGCGAAGCCGCGGAGTTCGACACCCGCACCCCGCACTGGTTCGGAGCCACCAGCTCCGGCCCGGTCGAGTTCCTCAGCCTCATCGGCAAACAAGGCGAACGCGCACACGTCCGCGCGGCACCGAAAGCAGGTCAGTCCGAGTAAAGCGGGCCATCACTCCGAACGCCGCCCGGCGCCCTCGCAGCCAGTGTTCGCGCCGGATGTGACCCCGTGGCGCAGGAGTTCCAGGCATCGTTCGGCTTGTGCGCTTTCGCCGTTGGTCAGGCGCTGTTGAGGAACGTGAGCAGGTCGGCGTTGAGCTGGTCCTTGTGCGTGTCGGTGATGCCGTGCGGGGCGCCGGGGTAGACCTTGAGCTCGGCGCCCTTGATCCGCGCGGCGGAGGCCTTGCCGCCGACCTCGAACGGCACGATCTGGTCGTCGTCGCCGTGGACGACCAGGGTGGGGATGTCGAAGGCGTCGAGGTCGGGGCGGAAGTCGGTGGCGGAGAAGGCGGCGATGCACTCGTAGGCGTTGCGGTGGCCGGACTGCATGCCCTGGAGCCAGAAGAAGTCACGGACGCCCTGGGAGATGTTCGCGCCGGGGCGGTTGTTGCCGAAGAACGGGCCGTCGGCCAGGTCGCGGTAGAGCTGGGCGCGGTCGGCCAGCGACCCGGCCCGGATGCCGTCGAACACCTCACCCGGCATGCCGTCGGGATTGTCGTCGGTGCGCAGCATCAACGGCGGCACGGCGCTGACCAGCACGGCCTGGGCCAGCCGGGCGGTGCCGTGCCGGCCGATGTAGCGGGCGACCTCGCCGCCGCCGGTGGAGAACCCGATCGGCGTGGCCTCGCGCAGGTCGAGGGTGTCGACGAGGGTGGCGAGGTCGTCGGCGTAAGTGTCCATCTCGTTGCCGTGCCACGTCTGGGTGGACCGCCCGTGGCCGCGCCGGTCGTGCGCGATGACGCGGTAGCCGTTGTCGGCCAGGAAGAGCATCTGCGCTTCCCAGCTGTCGGAGTTCAGCGGCCAGCCGTGGCAGAGCACGACCGGTCGGCCCGCGCCCCAGTCCTTGTAGAAGATCTGCGCACCGTCTGCGGTGGTGAAGTAGCCCATCGGTGGAGTTCCTGTTCATGGTCGACGGGAGGCGGTCACGGTCCGTCACAGACCGTCACGTTCCGACACGTTCCATCGCCGTCCGGATCACTCGAAGGGTGACCCCAGCAGCAGCCAGGACACCCCGCCGGACGTGCTCGGGCGCCGTGGCGAGTGGCCGTTCCACGGGGACCCGGCTGTCTCCGGAGCAGGCCCCGCGATCGGGACGTCACGCCGCCCACGTGCACCAGCACGACGTCGACCGCCGTCGCGACCACGGTATCCCGCGGCGGGCGGTGCAGCACGGCGTGGACGAGCGGAAAGGGGGTCAGCCGGAGCAGTTCGGACAACGAGCACTCAGGGCTCGCGGTCCAAGGCGGTCACCAGCTCGGTGGTCAGCTCGCTCAGCGCCGCCGGATCGAGGTTCCGGACGCGGTGGGCGGTCAGTTCGACCGTGTCGTCGCCCCCTGGTCAGCTTGATCTTCACGGTGCTGCGCCGGTGTCGCAGCCACACCAGGACCGCGCCCGCCACGACCGTCAGCGCGCCGCCGGGAGCCAACGCGACCTCCACCGCCTCCACGACAGGTCCCAAGTGGCCCGGCTCGGGCGGGCAGTGGCGGAGGGATACCCGACCGCTCCTCCCAGGTCTTGAGCAGTGCGTGCGACAGCAGCGGCAGCGAGCCGCGCGCGCCGGTCAGATCACCCAGGTCGGTCAGCAGTCGTTCCACCAGGCCGGGTTCCAGGTCCAGCCCCGCCTTGCGCGCCGGTTCCTCGATCACCTCGCGCAGCTGGTCCGGGTTCATCGGCGCGACCACGACCGGCTGCCCCAACGCGGGCAGCAGTTCCGGTTAGCGTGCGCCCCCTCGCGGCCAGTAAGTCGGCCTCCACCGCACGGCTCCCCTGTCGTCCGGAAAACCCGCATCAGGATAAGGAACCACCGAAGGGCCTTGCAGCGGTTCCACCGAAAGCCCTTCGGGTTCCGGGACGACGCCGTCGACGCGTCGACGCATTCCGGACGAGCGGGGAGGCGCTGTCAAGTCTCTCGACTGTCGACTGTCGAACCGGTTGGCATAATCGTCGTCGAGGCGCGCCCTGCCGTTGGACGCGAGTGCCGGTGCGGAGGGTGCATGAACATCGGGGAGATCGCGCGGCGGGCGGGGGTGTCTCGCAGCACGGTGTCGTACGCGTTGAGTGGTAAGCGGACGGTGTCCGAGGCGACTCGGCGGCGGATCGAGGACGTGATCGCCGAGCTGGGTTTCAAGCCGAACGCGGCGGCGCGGGCGTTGGCCGAGGGGCGCACGCGGACGCTGGGGTTGGTGGTGCCGCCGGCGGGTAGGCGGTTGACCGCGGTCCAGCTCGACTTCGTGGCCAGTGTCGTGGAGGCGGCGGCCGTGCACGACCTGGACGTGCTGGTCTCCCCCAGCGGCGGCGACCACGACCGGTCGTTCGAGCGATTGCTGGGTGGGCGGCGGGTGGATGGCGTGATCCTGATGGAGGTCCGCTTCGAGGACCCGCGGGTGGACCGGCTGCGCCAGTCGGGACTCCCGTTCGTCACCATCGGCCGGGTCGAGCACCCGGAGGGGTCGTGGTGGGTGGATGTCGACTACGAAACCCTGATCTCACGGTGCGTGCACCACTTGGCTGACCTGGGCCACGAGCGGGTGGTGTTGATCAACCGTTCGGCGGAGCTGGTGGCCTCCGGGTATGGACCGGCGATGCGGGCGCTGGCCGGGTTCACCTCCGCCGCCGAAGAGCGCGGCGTCCAGGGGAGCACGGTGTGCTGTCCGGACGACGCGCCCGCCGGTGAGGCGTGTGCGGAGGACGTGCTGCGCATGGCGGGCGTGACGGCCGCGGTGACGATCAACGAGGCGGCGTTGGCCGGCGTGCAGCGCGGGCTGCACCGGGCCGGGCTGCGGTTGCCGCAGGACTTCTCGCTCATCGGCGTGGTCGCCCGGCACCTGGCCGAGGACTTGAACCCGCCGCTGACCTCGGCCGACGTGCCGGCCATCGAAATGGGCACGCACGCGGTGCAGTTGCTGCTGGAGCGGATCGCCGCCCCGGAGGCTCCGGAGCGGCACGAGCTGTTCGCTCCGCCGATCTCGCTGCGCAGCAGCACCTCACCACGTCCGCGGTCCTGACCGCCTCACGAACGGCGCCGGACCTCGTCCCCGGCCAGCAGCAGGTAGGCGCTGGCGGTCCAGGTGTAGGCGCGGTCGCGCAGCCCTCCCCCGGTCTTGGCGTCGAAGTTCTCCGCGAAACCGGACTTCTCGCACACCGCGCGGAACCGGGTGCCGACCAGGTCCGCGAGTTCGGTGAACCCCCCGCGCCGCAGGCCGTCCTCGATCAGGACGGTCGACGGCGCCCACACCGGTCCGCGCCAGTAGCCGTCGGACTCGTAGTGCGGTGAGTCGGTCGGCTCGGTGGCCAGACCCGAGTGGGCGAGGTGGCGTTCGACGCGTGCGCCGAGCCGTCGGCGGTGCTCCTCGGGCAGGTGCTCGCCGAGGATGACGGCCATCAGCTCCAGCAGGCTGTCGGTGGTGCGGTGGGCTCCGGTGATCGGGTCACGGGAGGTGAACCGGTCGCCGTCCCACAGCTCGTCCAGCAGCGCGACGAGCATGTCGGCCGCACGCGCTTCCCACTTCCGCGCGTCGTCCCCCTGTCCCAGCTCGTCGGCCAGCGCGGCGAGTTGGCGCATCTGGAGCACCAGGAACGCCGCGAGGTCGGCGCTCTCGACCAGCCCGCCACCGTCGAAGGTGGTGGCGTTGTCCCAGCCGCTGTCGTTGCCGTGCTGGTAGTGGGCCAGGCTGTGACCTGGGGCCCTCCGGTGGTCCAGCCAGAAGCCGGTCCACGCGTCGAGGCGGCGGTAGGCGATTTCCAGTTGCGAGCGGTCCAGCGGCCGGTTCAGCCGCCGGCGCAACTGCCCGAGCGCCCAACCGTGGATCGGGGGTTTGACGAAGTTGTGCAGGACCTCGGAATGGGTCACCGAGTCGGGCAACGCGCCACTCTCGTCCTGGTGGTCGAACGGCGCCAGGAACTGGTCCCAGGCCAGTTCCGGCTCGCCACCGGCCAGGGCGAGGGCGTTGAAGCAGTGGTCCCAGCTCCACACCTTGTCCATCCAGTGCTTGGACATCAGCACCGCGGGACGTCGCACGAACCCCTCGGGGTCCACGGTGGCCGACCACAGGAGGTAGGCGGCGAGCGCGGCGGCCGGGGTGGACTCGTCGCGCCACGGCGCTATCGCGTCGAGGAAGGCGTCGAACTGCCCGGCCCGGTCGCGCACGACCTCGTCGAACCGCTTCTCGGACCGGAACGGCGCCCGCGACGTCCGATAGGTCTCGACGACCACTTCCCAGTCTCCGGCCTCGGCCGACACCACGACCCCGCGCTCGTGCGTGCCCAGCGCCTGGTCGCCGATCGCCTCGACGGTCCCGGCGAGCACCGTGACCCGGTAGCGCCGACCGGTCTCGTAGGAGGTGAAGACGTACGAGTCGGTCACCGGGTCGCGGTAGAAGTACGTGCCGCTGAACGGGGTGAGCACTGCGTGCGCGGCCGTCAACGACAGGGCCAGGGTGGTGCCGGTGATCCTGATGGTGTCCGGTGTCTCGAACGCCAGGGCGACGCGCCCCGCGTCATGCGTCCACGTCAGCACGGACGGTGTCGCGGCGACCGCGACTGCGGCGCGTGTACCGGCGAGCAGGGGCACGAGCGCGAGCACCGCGTGCATACCGGTGTGGTGGGACACCAGGTGCAGGTCCTGCTCCACCCGGTTCTCCGCGACGACGGGCGAGACGTCGAGCCACGACCCGGCGCAGCTGAACGGCACCTCGGTGATCGGGAAGGACAGGTCGGTCGTGGTTGACACGTGCGAAAGTTCCTCTCTGCGAAGCGGTGGCCCAGCTCAGCCTCGACCAGCTCGGTCCTCGACTTGTTCAGTCCTTGACCGCACCGGCCGTGACCCCCGCCGCGACGAATCGTTGAGCGATGATCAGCAGCACCGCGGCGGGCACCGAGGCCACCACCGCGGTCGCCATGATGGCGTTCCACTCCTGGTTGTTGTTGCCGATGTACTTGTAGATGCCCAGGGTGATGGGCCGCAGCGTCCCGCCACCGTCCAATGTGGAGGCGAAGACGAAGTCCGACCACGCCCACAGGAAGGTGAACAGCGCGGCGGTCACCAGGCCGTTGCGGCTGACCGGCAGCACGATGGACCGGAACGCCCGCAGCGTCCCCGCGCCGTCGATCTTCGCCGCCTGGAGCAGCTCGTCGGGGATGCCGGACATGAAGGCGGTGAGGATGAGCACCGCGAACGGCACCGCGATGGTCGAGTCCGCGATCACCAGACCCCACACCTGGTTGACGATGCCGAGGTTGACGTACACGCCGTAGAACCCCAGGGCCATGATGATGCCGGGGACCATCTGCGCGATCAGCAGCGCGAAGTTCACCACGCGGGTGCCGCGTGGCCGCAGCTTGGCCAGCGCGAACGCGGCGGGCGCGGCGACGGCCAGGGTGAGCGCCACCGTCGCCAGGCCCACGAGCAGGCTGGTGCCCAGGTAGGGCAACTGCTCGGCGAACACGCGGCGGTAGCCGTCGAACGTCGGGTGCAACGGCACGAGGTCCGGTGGGTCGGTGCGCATCCGGTCGGCCGGGGTGAGCGAGATGTTGACCATCCAGTACACCGGGAACAGCATCAGCGCGGTCAACACGATCCCCACGCCGGTCTTCCACCGGGTCATCGCGCTTCCCTCCTGCTCTGCAGCCGGATGTGCACCAGACCGGCGACCAGCGCCAGCACGATGAGCAGGTTGCCGACCGCCGCGCCGTGACCGAAGCGGGGCACGGGACTGCCGAACCCGAGCTGGTAGGACCAGGTGGCCAGGGTGGTGGACGCCCCGCTGGGCCCGCCCTTGGTCATGATCCAGATGATGTCGAAGACCTTCAGCGTGTAGACCAGTCCGAGCAGCAGCGTGATCGCCGAGACCGGGCGCAGCAGCGGGAAGGTGATCGACCGGAACCGCTGCCAGCCGCTCGCGCCGTCCAGCGACGCCGCCTCGTGCACCTCCGGCGGGATGGCGCGCAGTCCGCTGTAGAGGATCACCAGGTTGAACGGCACGCCGATCCAGACGTTGGCGATGATCACCGAGGTGAGCGCCCAGGTCGGTGAGGTCAACCAGTTGACCTGGTCGATGCCGACCGCGCCCAGCAGGGCGTTGACCACCCCGGACTCGCTGTTGAGCATCCACGCCCAGGTCGAGGCGGACACGATCAGCGGCAGCAGCCACGGCACCAGGAACAGGGCGCGCAGCGTGGCCGACAGCGGGAAGTGGCGGTCGAAGAACACCGCCAGCGCCAGCCCGAGCCCGTACTGGAACACCAGCGACACGACCGTGAACACCAGCGTGTTGCCCAGGGCCCGGAAGAACGTCGGGTCGGCGAACACCGCGATGTAGTTGTCCAGCCCCGCGAACGCCGCCCCACCCTGGATGAACGACCGCACCGTGTAGAAGCGCAGGCTCAGGTCCACGTTGCGGTAGAGCGGGTAGACGTAGAACAGCAGCAGGTAGACCACCAACGGCGCGAGGAACGCCCACGCCGTCAGGTTCCGGGGCGGCCCCGACCGCCGGGCGGTCTTCGCGCCGCCCGGCAGGTCGTGGTCCGCGGGCTGCGCCGGAGCAGCCCGTTCCAGGGCGTGCATGGTCACTTCGCCGCCGACGCGGCCTGAGCCTCGGTCAGCGCCTGTTGCGGCGACTTGGTCCCGGCCAACGCGGCCTGCACGGCGTTCCACAGCGGCTCGGAGACGCGCGGGTACTTGGTGCCCAGGTTGTCGCCGGTGCGGCCCTTGGCGGCCTTGACCGCCTGCACCCACACCTCCAGTTCCGGCTTCGCGGCCACCTGCTTGGCCTGCACCTCGGGCAGCGCCGAGACGTAGGACAGCGCGGTGTCGGTGGTCAGCGCGTTCTCGGCGCTGGTCAGGCAGGTGACGACGGCCTTGGCGGTCGCGTCGCGGGACTTGTCGGCCTGCACGGGCACGGTGACGAACTCACCACCGGTGGGTGCGGGCGCGGTTCCGCCCGACTTGCCGGGAATGGCCAGCACACCGACGTCCAGGCCGGACTTGGCGGCGTTGGCCAGCTGCCAGGTGCCGTTCTCGGCGAAGGCGTACTCGCCGGTGGCGAACTCCTGCCAGCTGGTGGTCTGGGTGTTGCCGATGACCGAGTTGGGCGCGTAGCCCCGGTCCAGCCAGTCCTTCCACAGCGTCAACGCCGACACCGCGTCCGCGGAGGCCACGTCGGTCAGCTGCGCGCCCGAGCCCCAGAACCAGGGCAGGAACTGGAAGCTGCCCTCCTCGGTGCCCACCGCGGAGAAGGTGATGCCCTTCTTGCCGGACTGCTTGACCTTGTCCAACGCAGCGGTGAGCGAAGCCCAGTCGCGGATCGAGGCCACGTCCACCCCGGCACCGGTCAGGACGGCCTTGTTGTAGTACAGGGCGAGGGTGTTCGCGCCGATCGGCACGCCGTAGGTCTTGCCGTCGAGCTTGCCCGCGTCGAGCAGGTTGGGCTCGACCGCGGCGGTGTCCAGGCCGAGGTCCTCGGTGGTGGCGAGCACCCCGCCCTCGGCCAGGGTCGACACGACGGGGTTGTCCACGACCAGCACGTGCGGCGCGGCGCCCTGCTGCGCGGCCAGCAGCACCTTGTTGGTCAGGTCGGTGGTGTCGTGGCTGGTCCGCTCGATCCGGACGCCGGACGCCGAACCGCAGGCCTCGATCGCCTTCGCCCAGTCGGAGTCGGCGGCCAGCTGCGGGTAGGGGTCCCAGAGGGTGAGGGGGCCGTCGGCCGCGCCGGGCTCCGGGCTGCTCGAGGAGCAGGCGGCCAACGACGCGGTCACAGCGAGGGCGAGCAGACCGGCGGTGAGGCGGGATCGGGTCAAGGTAGTTCTCCTGTCGAACCGGTTCGACTGCAATGTCGTGCCGATGAAGCTAGTAACTCCGACCGTCCGACACAAGGCTTGGGACCCATTCGAAACAGTTGATTTCGGCTGGTGGTGGTGGGTGCTGCCCCGCCTCCGCCCGGTGATGGGCGGAGGCGGGGCGTTGGGGCGGTCAGGCGACCCGGTCGTGCGGCCACCCGGTTGATCGAACCGTTTCGACAGCGTGTGGAGCGACGTGCGGCACCTGTCGACGCGCCGGGATCACCTCAGCCGGGAGCTGTGGAGCCGGGCGATCGAGATCCGGTCGACGATCGGGGCGTACCGGGAGCGCAGCAGGGCGTCGGGGAAGGTGTCCGAGGCGTAGGTGGTGCCGTCGAAGTTGGGCAGTTCCTCCGACCGGAACGAGATCGTGTTCGCCCCCTTCGTCAACTGCACGGGCACGGTGATCTCCCAGAAGTTGTTGCCGTGGAAGGTGTGCGGGAACAGCACTCGCTGCGCTGCGGCGCCGTTGACGGAGATGTCGGCGTGCTGCGCCAGCGGGTCGGGGTTGTAGTGGGTGGCCACGGACCGCTCGGGGTTGGAGTACCGCACGCGCATGGCGTGCGGGCCCGTTTCAGTGGCCGTGACCTGGAAGGTCAGGGTGTTGGCGTTGCCCGGCTCGCCACCCACGCCCTCGACCGCCGAACCGCCGCCGGCCAGCGTGAACGGCGAGGCCTTCGCCGTGCCCGCGAGTTGGGCGGACTCGGCTTCGTAGACCGCGGTGGCCAGCACGCCGGAGGTCTGCTCGACCTCGATCCGGTCGACCAGCGTGCTGGGGGACTTCCCGGTGACGGTGATCTTGTTGACGCCACCGGACAGGGACACCGCGACCTTCGACGAGACGGGGTCGACCGTGAGCACCTGGCGGCCGTTCACGGCCAGTGCGGCTTGTCCGCCGCCGCTGGTGTGCACCTTGATGGTGGATTCGGAGTCGGTGGGCGAGTAGACCCAGAACGTCGCCGTGCCGTTCTTGGCGATATCCACGACACCGGATCCGGAAACGCGGCGTTGGGCGTGCGCGGCGTCGTAGACCGGGCGCGCGCCCGTCAACTCGGCCAGTTCGGCTTCGTAGACCGCCTTGGCCGCTTGGGGGTTGGGCAGGGACAGCGTGAGGCGGTCGACGATCGCGTCGCCCTTGGTCGCCTTCGAGCCGTCGAGGCTGCGCGCGGCCAGCGAGATGACGTGCCGGCCCGCGGTCAGCTCGACCGTGGTGTCGGCGTGGTCCCAGACCACCCACTTGTAGCCGAGAGGCAGGAACAGCTCCTGTTCCGCGGCGCCGTCCACGCGCACGAACACGTTGGTCGGTCCCTGCTCGCTCACCGCGGGGTAGGTGTTGAGCGAGTTGGCGAACACGCTCAGGTCGTAACGGCCCGTCTGCGGGACGTCCACGGTGAAGTCGAGCACGCCGTCGGACCCGGTGCGCAGGCCTCCGACGTTGTAACCGCCGGAGGTGTAGAACTTGGACACCTGCGAAGGCGAGCCCTCCGGCCCGTTGCGGCTGTAGCCGGAGCCGGTGTACCGGGCGTCCTCGGCCTCGTAACCACCCTCCCACAGCTTCGGCGCGACCGCGGTCTGCGAGGCGCCACCCGCCGGGGTCAGCACGATCTCGTAGGCCGACGACTCCTTCAACGAGGGCAGCGCGCCACCGAAGTCGAAGGCCACCGACCCGTCCCGCACGGTCACGTCGTGCTCGGCGATCAGCCGCGGCGGGGCCGAGTCGCCGATCTGCCCGGTCCACGGGATCTCCCGGACCCACGCGTGCAGCTCGGTGCCCAGGTCGCGCGGCACGTTGTCGAACTGCACCCACGCGGCGCCGTTCGCGCCGCCGAACAGCGCCTTGGCGCGGCGCTTGCCCTCGTCCAGGGCGGCAACGCCCTGGAGCGTGTAGTTGCGCCCCGGTGAGGGCGGGGTGACCGCCACGGTGTGGCCGGACATGCTGCCGTAGGCGTTGTACAGCCACCACTGGCCATTGCCCCGGTTGGCCTGCACGGCCGAGTCGGACAGGTTGCCGTCGATGTTCCAGTACGCGATATCACCGTCCACTTTGGACTCCTCGATCGCGGAGATCCACTGGACCATCTGGCCGGGCACCGAGGTGTGGTAGTTGAACGCGTACTCGCTGAGGTTGATCGGGAGCTGACGGCCCGCGTACGCGGTGCCGGCGAACAGCTCCCGTTCCCAGGCGCGGAAGCGGGCGACGCTGGTGCGCACCTGTTCCGGGTGGCTGAGCTCGTGCCAGGTGATCACGTCCGGCACGGTGCCCGCCTGAACCGTGTGTTCCAGGAAGCCTTTGACCTGGTCGTAGAGCAGGCTGGTGTTCGGACCGGTGACGCGTGCGGCCGGCATCTTGGCCTTGATCAGCTTGTAGCTCGCGTCCCAGGCGGCGAAGTAGTCCTTGGGGTCGGTCAGCCAGCTGACCCGGTTGTAGCTCCACTCCCCCGTGCCGAACATGTTGCCTTCGGGCTCGTTGTACGGCGCGAAGACCACGTTGTCCCGGTACTTCGGGTCCAGGGTGAGGACCTGGTCCACCTGCCGGGCGATCTTCTCCTGGTAGAGCCGGAGCTTCTCCTCGGGGGTGGCGCCCGGCCACTGGTAGGGGAAGCCGCGGTGGATGTCGGTCATGTAGATGTAGACGTCGCCGTCGGAGCTGTCCGCGAGCGGCTTGACCACCTCCAGCGCGTCGGCGCCGGGGTGCTGCGGGCCGTCCTGCGCCTTCGTGGAGACCGTGCGCACGTGCATGCCCTCGATCAGGTTGTTCGTCGGCACGCCCGCGCCGTAGACGCCGTAGAGCGTGCCGGACGCGCCGCCGTGGAAGTCGCCGGTGTTCTTGCCCAGGTCGACGAGCAGCTGCCCGTCGCGGATCACGGTCACCGTCGCCGTGACCGCGCGGTCGGCGGCCGAGCCGGTCGCGGTGAACGTGCCGGTCTTGGCGTACTGCCCCGGGTCGATCGACGCCCACTGGATCGGGACGTCGCGGTCGTAGCCGTCGGTGAAATCGGCCCGGACAACCGCCGGCAGTGCCGGTGCCGTGCCGACCGGGGTGCGGACCGCGAAGGTGGTCTGCTCCAGGTCGGTCGGGGTGGGGGTGGCGCCGCCTACGGCCTCGGCCACCTGAGCGGGCGTGAGGGCCGCCCGGTAGACGCGGAAGTCGTCCACCGCGCCGTCGAACAGCGGATCGGGGTAGAAGGACCGGCCGATGAACCCCGCGGACGTCGTGGCGGCGTCGATCAGGTCGGTGGCGGTCACGGTCGTGACTGCCGAACCCACGGCCGCGCCGTCGAGGTAGGTGGTGACCCGGTCGGCGGTCGTGTCGAGAGTGACCGTGACGGTCCGCCAAGTGCCCGCGGGCAGTGCCGTCGAGCCGGTGACCTGCGCCTCCGCGTCACCTCCGCCGGTGGTCACCGCGGTGCGCAGCTTCCCCTCGCCGCTGTGGGGCGTGGAGAACAGGTACCGGCCGGTGTCCTTGCCCAAGGCGTAGATCCACTGCCACGGCGCGGTGGTCCCGTCCCAGCGGACCCGGGCCGAGACGGTCAGGTCGGTGGCGCCTTCCAGCACGGCCTTGGGCAGCTGGACGTACGCCCCGGCGGAGTCCCGGGCGCCGCCGGGCAGGTCGAGCGCGGAACCCGCGGCACCCGGCACCGACGCCGCGCTCGCGCCGTTGACCAGCGTGCCGTGCAGGCCGTTGCCCGAGGTGTCGGTCACGATCCCGGTGCTCGGGGCGTCGTCGAACGCGTAGTGGAGCACGGGCCCCGGCACGTCCTCCACGGCCGACGACGCCGGTATACCTCCGGCCAGCAGACAGCCGGCCGCGAACAACGGGATCACGACGCTCCCGTGTCGCACTCTCGATAGCACCATCGTTGCTGCTCCTGAGTCGTTGCGTGCGGGGGTGACGCGCCCGCCCATCCGAAAGCGACACTTATCGAACCGGTTCGCTCATGGCCCAGTCTGGGTGTCGGCAGGCGTGATATCAAGCCTGCGGATCACTCGCTTCCACCCGGCGGGACGATCTCGGCAGTCGAACACAGCAACTGCGATCAAGTGTTCTCACAGCAAAGAAGTGTTCGGCCCACGACACTCACGGATGACAGACGTCCACACCGCCACGACAACCCAGGCGCGCCGGCAACCCAAGGCCTTGCCTCATCGAACCGGTTGCGCTAGGTTCCTCGGAATCACTCCGACCTGCCTTCGCGGGTGGCGCCTAGCTCCGGTCGGTGACGGTCAGCACGGGCTCGGAGTCCGCCACGCTGACCACTACGTGCCGGCCGGCGCGCAGCTCGCCCGACAGCAACACGCGGGACAGGCGCCGGTCCAGTTCCCTGGCGATGGTGCGGCGCAGTGGCCGGGCGCCGTACTCCGGCACGTACCCGCGCGAGGCGAGCCACGACACGGCCTGCTCGTCCACCTCCAGCGTGATGCCCTGTTCGCGCAGGCGTGCCCTGGTGTCCTCCAGCAGCAACGCGGTGATCTGCCGCAGCTGGTCCGCGTCGAGTCCGCGGAACAGGATGATCTCGTCGAGCCGGTTGAGGAACTCGGGCCGGAAGTGGCGGCCCACCGTCGTCATCAGCGGCTCGCGCAGCTGCTCGACCGGGACGCCGGACGTGGCGGCGGCCAGCAGTTGGTCGGCGCCGATGTTGCTGGTCATGATGATCACGGTGTTGGCGAAGTCGGTGGTGCGTCCGTGCGCGTCGGTGAGCCGTCCGGCGTCCAACACCTGCAACAGGGTGTTGAACACCTCCGGGTGCGCCTTCTCGATCTCGTCCAGCAGCAGCACCGAGTACGGGGTGCGGCGAACCGCGCCGGTCAGCTGGCCCGCGTCCTCGTAGCCCACGTAGCCGGGCGGCACACCGGTCAGCCGCGTGACCGCGTGCTGCTGGGCGAACTCGCTCATGTCGAACCGGATCAGCCGGTCCGGCGAGCCGTACAGCGCCTCGGCGAGCGCCCGGGCGATCTCCGTCTTGCCCACCCCGGTCGGGCCCAGGAACAGGAACGACCCGATGGGGCGGTGCGGGTGCTTGAGGCCCGCGCGGCCCTGCCGCACTGCGTCGGCCACCGCCTCGACCGCCTCGTCCTGCCCGACGATCCGCCGGTGGAGCTGTTCCTCCAGGTGCAGCAGCCGATGGCGTTCGGTCTCGGTGAGCTGGGCGACCGGGATGCCCGTGCTGCGGGACACGACCTCGGCGACGTCGTTGGCGTGCACCTCCGGCGCGTTCGCCAACTCCGCGCGGGCGGCCTCCAGGTCGGCGACCGCCCTGGCCAGTTGCTCGTCGTCCTCCTGGTCTTCGAGCCGCCGCACCCGGTCCTCCAGTGCGGCGAGGTCGGGCGGCGCGGACTTCTGCCGCAGCCGCACCCGTGCGCCCGCGCGGTCCACCAGGTCGATGGCCTTGTCCGGCAGGAACCGGTCGGTGACGTACCGGGCCGACAGCTCCACGGCCGCCACGACGGCCTCGTCGGTGATGCGCACCGCGTGGTGCCGTTCGTACCGCGCGCGCAGGCCCTTGAGGATCGCCACGGCCTCCTCGGCGGACGGCTCGTCGACCAGCACGGGCTGGAACCGCCGCTCCAGCGCGGCGTCCTTCGCGACGTACCGCCGGTAGTCCTCGACCGTGGTGGCACCGATGACCTGGAGCCGTCCGGTGGTCAACGCGGGCTTGAGCATGCTCGCCGCGTCCATCACCGCCCCCTCGGCCCGGCCCGCGCCCACCACGGTGTGCAGCTCGTCGATGAACAGCACCACCATCCGGTTGGTCGCCGCGACCTCGTCGATGACGCCCTGCAGCCGCTCCTCGAACTCGCCGCGGTACTTCGACCCGGCCACCATGGCCGCGAGGTCCACGGAGATCAGCCGCCTGCCGCTCAACGTGGGCGGCACGTCCCCGCCGGCGATCCGCGCGGCGATGCCCTCGACGATCGCCGTCTTGCCGACCCCCGGATCGCCGATCAGGACCGGGTTGTTCTTGGTGCGCCGCGACAACACCTCGACGATCTCGTCGATCACGTCGTCGCGTCCGACCACGGGGTCGAGCGTCCCCGCGCGCGCCGCGGCGGTCAGGTCCCGCCCGAAGCGATCGGCCCGGCGGGTCTCCGAGCCGGGCAGCCCGAGCCCGCCGAACAGCCTGCCGACGAGGTCCTCGAAGGGGTTGGACCCGAAGCCGAAGAAATCGTCCGCCATCGCAAGCCGCCTCCGCTCGGTGACAGCGCGGTACTTCCCCATGCTCCTCGCCTGGATCGCCCGCGCAACCCGTACCGGGTGGCCGGCCGGATCAGCGAACGGCGCCGCGCACGAAACCCGCCTCGTACCGGGACAGCTTGGTGACCGTGGGTGTCCGGTCCCTCCCACTGCCGCAGCCGGTCGGCCAGGCTGTCGGGCATCGCGCCGAAGTTCCGGGCCGTGTTCGGGTGCGGGGTTCGTCACGCTGGTCCGGGCGGCCGGTGCGGACGCGCAGACGGCGTCGCCGTTCATCTGGTTCGCGGTCCGCCCGGCCGTCACCGCCACCTCGATCTGAGCCATCGCCTGGACCTTGTGGGCGTGACTGCTCGTCCGTATGGGTGGTATCCGGTGAGGGCCCCCGGCTGCGGAGACGATTCTGGGGACATGCGCAACGTGGTGCGGATCTGCTTGGCGGTGGTGTTGGGTGTCGGTTTGGCGCCGGCGGCTTGGGCTACGCCGGGGACCGGGGTCAGCGGGGTCACGCTGTTCCAGCGTGTCGTCGGTGACACGGAGTACGTCGTCCGGGAGATCACCACGGCGCCTGGCGGGGCGACGGGATGGCACTACCACCCCGGCTCGGTGTTCGGGCTCGTCAAGAAGGGGACGTTGACCCACCACCGCGCCGACTGCTCGGTGGACGGGGTGTACCGGGACGGGTCAGCTGATCTCCGAGGAGAGCGGGCCGGGCTATGTCCACATCGGACGGTACCTGGGACCTGAGCCACTGGTCCTGGAGGTGCTGTACGTGAATCCGGTGGGCAGTGCGCTGGCGGTGGACGCGCCGAATCCCGGCTGCCCGTTCGAGTGACTTGCGCCTACCCCGCCGAACCTTCACGAACCTCGAACTCGCCGACAGCCAAGCCATCGGCGGCTCGGCACGGTCGAGTCGGGCATGGACCGACTCGACCGTCTCGAAACAGGCCGGGTCACCGCCGAGACGATCGAATAGCAGCCGCTGCGGGCCGGACGTGGCCGCGACCCGGCGACGGCGAACGCCGGCCTGACCGTCGCGCCATTTCGCGGGCAGGGCCGGAGCCAGGGCGGCAACCACGGCCGCCAGCAGCAGGGGGACGGGGTGACGGCGGTGCAGGGACATGGTTGACCCACTCACTCCGACGACAGGCGACGACGACCAATCAAGATCGAACAGCATTGAACTCAATTCGGCAAGGTCAATACTCGCCGGGAAGCGCTGTCACCCCCGGCCTTAGCAGGTATCACCGGGCCGTGAAAGGCCTAGTCCAATGTCCGATGTTGTCCGGTTTTCGGTGCACGTCACCGATTGCGACCGAATCGGGATCCCGATCAGGACTGGACGACCGGGGTCGTGGTGCGCGACAGTCGGTGCGGTGATCGATACGTGGATCACCTGACAACGTTGTCACCCAGAGAGGGCCTGCCGATGCCGCTCCGACGAGGCAACACACTCCTGCTGGCCGCCGCACTGCTCTTCGTCGGAACACCGGCGACCGACGCGACCGCCGCTCCCGACGCCTTGGACGCCGTGGACCCGACCACCCTGGTGAACCCGTTCGTCGGCACGCAGAACTTCGGCAACACGTTCCCCGGCGTCAGCATGCCGTTCGGCATGGTGCAGGTCAGCCCGGACACCGGCGGCCAGGGCGGCTACGACTACCAGCAGCAGGAGATCCACGGTTTCAGCCAGACGCACTTGTCCGGCGTGGGCTGCGGCGTCGCGGGCGAGTTGCCCGTCATGCCGACGACCGGGCCCGTGGACAGCGTCGACATCACCGGTTACCGGTCGAAGTACTCGCACGCCGACGAGGAGGCCCGGCCCGGCTACTACCGCGTCGGGCTGTCCCGGTACGGCGTGAACGCGGAGCTGACCGCCACGCCCAGAACCGGCTGGCAGCGGCACACCTTCCCGGCGGGCACCCAGGCGAACGTCCTGTTCAACACCGGCAAGGCGAACCAGCAGGTGCTCGACTCCGAAGTGCACGTCGTGGGCGACCGGACCGTCGAGGGACGGGTCCGGGCGGGGCGGTTCTGCGCCGGCCGCGACGAGCACACCGTGTACTTCACGGCCACGTTCGACCGGCCGTTCGCGAGTTTCGGCACGTGGCGCGGCACGACCCGCGCGCCGGGTGTGCCGGACGCGGCGGGCCAGGGCGGCAACGGCGCGTGGGTGAGCTTCGACGCGACGGCCGACCGGGACGTGGTGCTCAAGGTCGGCCTGTCGTACACCGGGGTCGAAGGCGCCCGGAAGAACCTCGCCGCGGAGACCGGCGACTCCTACGACTTCGACGCCACGAAAGCCGAAGCGCACCGGGCATGGGTGGAACGGCTGGGCTCCATCCGGATCGACGGCGGCGCACCGGAGCGGCGGACCGCGTTCTACACCGCGCTCTACCACTCGTTGCTGCACCCGAACCTGGCCGGCGACGTGGACGGCCGGTACATGGGTTTCGACGGGCAACCCCACACCGCGCAAGGCTTCACGCCGTACCAGAACCTGTCGCTGTGGGACACCTACCGGCCGCAGAACCAGCTGTTGGAGTTGCTGGAACCGAAGGTCGCCCGGGACGTCGCGCTGTCGGTCGTGGCGAGCGGCCGGGACGGTGGGTGGCTGCCGCGCTGGGCGCTGGCCAACAGCGAGACCAACATCATGACCGGTGACCCGGTGACGCCGTTCCTGGTCGAGGCCTGGTCGAAGGGCCTGCTCGCCGGGTACGAGCAGGAAGCGTACGAGCTGCTCAAGCGCAACGCCACCACGGTTCCACCCGCCGACTCCCCCTACAACGGCCGTTCCGGCGTGGAGTTCTACCGCGACCGCGGTTACATCCCGTCCGGCCTGGAGCTCGGCACGGACTGCGCGCACAAGGGCGGTGACAACGACTGCGTGCACCCCGCGTCGGCGACGTTGGAGTACGCGGCGGCGGACGCCGCACTCGCGGTGATGGCTCGTGGCCTGGGCAAGCACGACGACGCGCGCGTGTTCGCCGACCGCGGGCAGTGGTACCGCAACCTGTGGGACGCCTCGACCGGCCACTTCCGCCCCCGCACGGCCGACGGCACGTGGGTGACGCCGTACAACCCCGTCGACGCGGGCCACCAGTTCCACGAGGGCGGCGCGTTCCAGTACCAGTGGCTGGTGCCGCAGGACCCGAACGGGCTCGTCGGGCTGATGGGCGGACGGCGGGCGACCGAGCAGCGGCTCGACGCGTTCTTCGCCTACGACAAGCTGCTCGCCGACCCGGCCGGGACCGTGCGCGAGGACTGGATCACGCAGCCCTACGACTACTACGGCAAGCCCACCTACAACCCGAACAACGAACCCGACCTCCTCGCGCCGTACTTCTACCTGTCGACGGGCACGCCCGCGAAGACCGCGACCGTGGTGCGGGCGGCGATGACGCTGTTCACCACCGGCCCGGACGGCATGACCGGCAACGACGACCTGGGCACGATGTCGGCCTGGTACGTGTTCTCGTCGCTCGGCCTGTACCCGACGATGAGCGGGGGCGACTTCCTGGCCCTGTCCAGCCCCCAGTTCCCGGCCGCGACCGTCCGAACCGGACAGAGCACGCTGACCATCACCGCGCCGGGCGCCAGTGACACCAACCGGTACGTCCAGCGGGTGTCGTTCAACGGCCGTGACGTCCGCAAGACGTGGCTGGACTGGGACACCCTCGTCCGCGGCGGCACGTTGGCGCACCGACTCGGCACCGAGCCGTCGTCGTGGGGCACCGATCCCGGCGCCGAGCCGCCGTCGGTCAACCGCGCGCAGGCCGACGGGCGGCGGCACGTCGACGCGTCACTGCGGCCGTCCTCGACGGTCGTGCCGACGGCGGACGCACCGCAGACCGTGTCGCTGACCCTGGACGTGCTCGCCCAGGCACCGGGCACGGTGCCGGTCGAGGTGTCGGCGAGCGCGCCGGCCGGCTGGTCGGTCACGACGCCGCGGTCGCTGGTGATCAAGTCGGGCAGACTGCCGGCCCAGCGGTCGGTCCAGGTCGTGGTGACGGTGCCCGCCGGCACGCCGATCGGCCGCTATCCGGTTCAGGCCACCGTGAACGGGCCGAACACGGTCGTGCGGGAGGCCGTCGTGGAGGTCCGGCAGGCGGCGACGTGCGCGGTGGCGGGAGCGCAGTGCGCGGTGGACCTGTCCCGGGAACTCGACCACGACGGCACGGCGACCGTCGCGGCGTCGGGTCAAGGCAACTTCGACGGTCAGGGTTGGAGCTACGACGCCGCGTTGCTCCCCGCCGCGGGCCCGGTGACGTGGGTTGGCGTGACCTACCAGGCCCCGGACGCAACCGGGACGGCCGCGAACTTCGTGGAGGCACGTGGCCAGGCGATGCTGCTGCCCGCCGGGAAGTACGGTGCCCTGCGGCTCGTGGCGGCATCGCACAACGGCCCCGTGAACACGGCGGTGACCGTCCGGTACGCCGACGGCAGTACCGCCGAGGTGCCGATGACGGTCGGCGATTGGGCGGGCTCCGGAGGCACCGTGGTACTGGAAATGCCACACCGCATCAAGGCGGGACAGGGCGTGGACGGGCCGCCGGTCCGGCTGTTCGGCCTGTCCCTCCCCCTCGACCCGACCAAGGCCGTCCACTCGGCGACCCTGCCCGACGACCCGCGAGTGGAGGTGTACGCGATCACCCTGGCCTAGACGGGCTCCACCGGGGCCGGGTCCACCGTCGGGGCGGGCGTGTCTTCCGGCCACCGGTGGACACCGGCTCCTTGCGCGTAGGACAGGTGACCACCGAGCGCGCCGCCCGTGCTCAGCACCACCAGCCCGACCAGTCCCCACGCCCGGGCGGATCGGTCGCTGCGGCACCGGGTCGACGCGAGGAAGCAGCTCGCCGCGAGGGTGTTGGTGACGGCGTGCAGGATGCCCACTCGCCGTTGTGTGACATCCAGGTGAGAGAAGTCCGCCAGGCCGACCAGCACGGTCGGCGGTGTCGCGGCCAGCCCGATCGCCACCAACCGCCGTGCGGCGGCGCGCTGGCCGAACCCCAGGTCGAGCACGGCGGAGCACACCCAGGCGCCGATCGGCACGGTCACCAGCAGCGGGTGCACGGGATGGCCGAGCCACGCGCCGCGCAGCAACCGGTCCGCCTTGCCCCGGCCCAGCACCCGACGCACCGCCCGCGCGATCGCGCCGGCCGGAGCGTCGACGGCGCGGACCGACTCGGCGGCGTGCAGTGCCCGACGTACGACCACGGGCCCTGGATACCCTGCGCCGACACGGTGAACCACCGGAGCGGCAACCCGACGACTTCACTTTCGGTGCCCGCTCACGGTCCGGTTTTCGGCGGCGCTTTCGCAATTGCCGTGGCGAATGCGTCGGTACCGGCGCGCGTCCGGAAGGGTTCGAGGTCGGCACGTTGATGCGCGGCTCGGTCGATCAGGTGGTCGAAGTCGATATCGGGCAGGCGTGCCTTGAGGCCGGCGAGGTCACGCAGGGTTGTCCAGAGCTGCTTCTTGCCGTCGATCCCCATCGTGAGGATCTCCAGCTCCTCGAACCGGCTCAGCGGCGAATACGACACCAGCCGACCATTGCGCTTCAGCCGTCCCAGACGTTCCGCACCGACCGCCAGCCCGGTCTTGACCGGATTGGTGCGCGCCCCGACCCGACGCATGATCGATCGGAACGTCTCGACGTCCTCCGCGATCCCCGTCGAAACCCGGGCCAGCGCCTCGCCGAGTTCGGTGCCGCGGTTGTTGCGCTCGGCGCGCCGCGCCAACTCCCGCCACAACACGCCCATCGCGAGCTGGTCCCTGAGGTAGATGCCCAGAAAGTCGTCCACAACCCAGGAGGTACCCGCCGGCCCTCGACACCACTCCCGCAGCCGCTGTTCGGCCGGACACCGCGACACAGCCGGCCGCGGTCGATCACACGGTCGCGGTCGTGCCGTCGAAGCGGGTGAAGGTGAACCCCTCGAAGTCCTCGGTCAGGGTGAGTCCAGTCGAAGGTGACCCCGGGGGCCTGGTTGTGCAAGTGGCGGTACGGGTTGCCGGGGTCCCACGCCGGGGACTCGTAGGAGATGAGCTTCAGCGCCGCGAGCATGTACGGCTGGTAGGAGAAGTTCTGGTGCGAGTACTCGGCCAGGTCGCGGCCGCACCGCAGGTACCGCGGCGTGTCGTCGTACCGGTTCTCCCCCGCCTTGGCGCCGTTCTCGCACGCCAGCCACGCGCCGTAGTCGGTCATGTGGTCGTCACCGGCCACCGTGACTTTGTAGGCCTGCGCACTCGACCCGATGTTGTCTCACGAAAGGGTCCGCACCCACCTCGTCCCGGCGGTGCTCGTCCCGTTCGGCCGGGCATCCTGGCCTTCTCGCAGGGCCGAGTGTCACGCGATCCGCATATCCCTCCGCATGACCCGAAAATCCGCCTGGTCGCACGAGGCTCGGTGACTCTGCGCGCGTCAGCCTGCCGGCGCAGCAACCCCGCCGGAATGCAGTAGCGGCGCCAGGCGATTCGCCACATTCCGCTACCGAACCAGTGGCATTCACTCTTTCGTGCCGTATTCCCAGGTGAACGGCAGACGATTTCGGCCTGCGACCACCCGTCCGACCGAGAGCCTGCGATCCAATGATTCACACCCGAACAGGTCAGGCTCAATTCACCCGAGAGGCGGGTAACTGTGCCGCGAATGCTGCGATAAACCTCATGCCGTCCCTCGGAAGTCCTGAAGAATGAGGTCGCCATGAGCCTGCAGCGCGTGATCACCGATGAGCAGGATTTGCAGATCGCTCCCGTCTTCGCACAGCGGATCGACGAGGAGGTCATCCCGAAGGGCCGGCTTCCGGAGAACCCGATGCCCGCGAGCGTGGCGGCGGGCATCGTGCAGTCGAGGCTGTTGCTCGACGGCCGGGCGGCCCTCAACCTCGCCACGTTCTGCACGACGGCCGCCGAGCCGGAGCTGGAGCGGATCTACGCGGACACCGCCTCGATCAACCTGATGAACCGCGAGGAGTACCCGGCCAGCTCCGATATCGAGCAGGAGTGCATCAACGCGCTGGCGAACCTGTGGCACGAGGACGACGGCCGGTTCATCGGCTGCTCCACGAGCGGCAGCTCGGAGGCGGCCATGCTCGCCGGTCTGGCCATGCTGCGCCGCTGGCGGGAGCGGGGCGGCACCGGCCGGCCCAACATGGTGTTCGGCAGCCACGTCCACGTCTGCTGGCCGAAGTTCTGCAACTTCTGGGACGTGGAAGCGCGGATGGTGCCACTCGCGGAGGGCCGCACGACCCTCGACCCGGCGCTCACCGCCGAGGCGGTGGACGAGAACACGATCGGCGTCGTCGCGGTGCTCGGCAGCACGCAGGACGGGCGCTACGACCCGGTCGCGGAGATCGCGGCCGCGCTCGACGGCGTGGCGGCCGACCGGGGCGTCGACGTGCCCCTGCACGTCGACGCGGCCAGCGGCGGGTTCGTCGCGCCGTTCCTCGACGTCGACTTCGCCTGGGACTTCGCACTGCCGAGGGTGGTGTCGATCAACGCGTCCGGCCACAAGTTCGGCCTCGTCTTCCCGGGCTCCGGTTGGTGCCTGTGGCGCGATCCCGAGTACCTGCCCGAGTCGCTCATCTTCGACTGCAACGTGCTCGGCGGCCACCACCCGACGTTCACGCTGAACTTCTCCCGGCCGGCGTCCGGCGTGATCGCGCAGTACTACCAGTTCCTGCGCAACGGGCTGGCCGGCTACCAGATGATCGCGCAGCGGTGCCAGGAGGTCGCGCGGCAGGTCGCGAAGGGCGTCCAGGCCGTCGGGCCGTTCGAGGTCATCAGCGACGGCGAGGACCTGCCGGTGGTGGCGTTCCGCCTGCGCGACCCGGAGGACGTGGGCTTCACCGTGTACCACCTGTCCGAGGCGCTCAAGAGCGACGGCTGGCACGTGCCCGCGTACAGCCTGCCGCCGAACCTGGAGCACGTGCACGTGCTCCGCGTCGTGTGCAGGCAGGGGTTCACGCTCGACCTCGCGGCGAAGTTCCTGGAGAGCCTCGCCAAGCACAGTGAACGGCTGTCGAGCCACCCGTTCCCGCTGCCCGATGCGACGGCGCCGTCGTTCACGGACTGACGCCGTGGTCACGATCTCGGAGTTGGAGACCGACCCTTACCCCGCCTACGCGCGGCTGCGCAGGGAGGAGCCGGTGAGTTGGGTACCGGAGGCACGCCAATGGCTGGTGACCGGCTGGCACGACGTGCGCACGGTCCTGACGGACGCGGAGCGGTTCACCACGGACCAGCCGGCGTCGCCGATGCACGGCCTGTGCGGCGGGACGCCCATGCTGTTGCGGGAGGGCGAGTCGCACCAGGACGTGCGGGAGGCGTTCCGGCACGACTACGACGCCCACCGGGTGAACGACTACGTGGACACGATCGTCCGGCCCGTCGCCCACGAAGTCGCCGACGACGTGTTCCCGTCCGGCTGCTCCGACCTGGCCGCGGACTACTTCGAGCCGGTCGCGGCGATCGCCGAGGCCATGCTGCTCGGGGTCGGCCCCGCCGGTGCGGACACGTTGCGCCGCTGGGGAAGAGCGCTGACGAAGGTGGCGAACAACTTCGGGCGCGATCCGGCGGTGGACGCCGACGCGGCCGAGGTGATGGCCGACGACGCGGCCGTGACCGCGGTCGTCCAGCGGCTGCGGGAGCAACCGGACGGGTCGGTGATCTCCCACCTGCTGCACGCGAACCGGCGTGGCGACGCCCGCACTGATGCCGACGTGCTGCCCGTGCTCAAGCACATCGCGCTGAGCGTGATCGAGCCCGGCTGGCTGGCGGGCTGGACGCTGGTGGCGTTGTGGTCCGCGCCGGACCAGCTCGCCGCGGTCCGCGCCGACCGGGCGCTGCTCGGCGCGGCGGTGTACGAGGCGCTGCGGTGGAGCGGTCCGGTCGGCGTGCTGGGCAGGCGCACGACGCGGGCGGTGACGCTGGGCGGGCGGGAGATCCCGGCGGGCAGCATGATCGCGGCGGCCATCGCCTCGGCCAACCGGGACGAGGCGGAGTTCACCGAACCGGACCGGTTCGACCTGCACCGCGACGTCCGCATGCACCTCGGGTTCGGCGTCGGGCCGCACGACTGCCCGGCGCACCCGCTGGTCACCGCCGTGGCACGCACGGCACTGGACGTGCTGTTCGAGCGGATGCCCGGTGTGCGGCCGGCACCGGGTTGGCGCGCGGCGCCGCACGGCTGGAAGCTGCGGCTGCCGGGAGCGCTCGACGCGGTGTGGGACGCGGCGGCGAGGAGGGCGTCATGACCGGATCGACGACGGAGAACTCCCTGCTCGCGGAACTCGACGCCGACCCGTACCCGGTGTACGCGCGGCTGCGGGAGGAACAGCCCGTGTCGCTGCTGCCGGAGGTGGACCAGTGGCTCGTGACGCGCTGGGACGACGTCCAGCGGGTGCTCGCCGACCCGGGGACGTTCACCACGGACATCCCGGCCGCGCCCGTCGTCCGGCTCTGCGGCGGGCCTCCGCTGATGAACCGGAACGGCGCCGCGCACCAGGACCTGCGCAACGCGATCGAACCGGACTACGCGCCGCACCGCGTCAACGACCACGTGGACGCCATCGTCCGGCCGTGGGCGGAGAAGATCATCGCCGAGCTGGCCCCGGCCGGGCACGCGGAGCTGGTGTCGGCGTACTTCGAGCCCGTCGCCACGCTGTCGCACGCCGAACTGTCCGGTGTGGACATCGCGGATGCCGGCCGGCTGCGGTGGTGGGGCATCGCGCTCATCGACGCGCTCACCAACTTCAGCCGTGACCCGGCAAAGGAGACCGCGGTGGCATCCGCGATGGCGGATATGGACGACGTCCTCACGCGCGCGCTGGCACGGGTGCGGGCCGCGCCGGACCGTTCGGTGCTGTCGCACGCGGTCCACGCCCACCGCCCCACCGGCGAACCCCGGTCCGACGCGGACGTGCTGCCGGTGATCAAACAGCTCGCGCAAGCACAGTTGCAGGCGGGCTGGGTCGGTGCCTGGACGTTGAGGGCCCTGCTCGCCGACCGAGGCGTGCTCGCCGAGGTGTCGGACGACCGGTGGCTCGTCGGCGCCGCGGTCAACGAAGCACTGCGGTGGACTCCGCCGCTGGGCAACGTGACCAGGCGGACCACCCGTGCGGTGACGCTCGGCGGCGCGGACGTCCCGGCCGGGGCGATGCTGTCGGTGAGCGTGGCGTCGGCGAACCGGGACGAGCGCGTGTTCGACGACCCGGACCGGTTCGACGTGCACCGCGATGTCCGGACGAACCTGGGGTTCGGCGCGGGGCCGCACGGGTGCCCGGCGTTCGCGTTCGTCATGGCCACCGCCCGCACGTCGCTGGACGTGCTGCTGGACCGGCTGCCGGGCGTGCGGCCCGCACCCGACTGGCGGCCGGCACCACACGGCTGGAAGCTGCGCCTACCCGGCCCGCTCGACGTCGTCTGGTGACCACGCCGAGTCAACCGGTCGGTGTGGCGGCGTCGCGCCGGACGGCGTAACCCACCACCCGGCACGGCACCGCAAGCCGGTCCACCGACCGGCCGACCACGGGCACCGGCCCCGCGCACCAGCACGGGGCCGGTGCCCGTGGTCGGGCCCCGTGCTCACCTCGATCGGACGCGGCCCACCCCGGCGTAGACACCCCGCACGGTGGCGAGTTCGAGATCGTGCAGACCGTCCTCCGGGTGCCAGGACGGCGCGTCGACCACGCCCGGCTCCACGACGTCCAGCGACGCGAACAGCGCCATGACTTCGTCGTAGGGGCGGAAGTACATCGGGCTCGGGCTGTTCGCCATGGTCTGGCGGACCTGCTCCATCTCCTCCGGATCGTGGTCGCCGGTCAGGTGCGAGATCGCGACCAGGCTGCCCGGGGGCATCCGCTCGGCGTAGCGGGCCACCAGCCCCGCCGGGTCCTTCGCGTCCGGCACGAAGTGGTGCACCGCCACCATCAGCAGTCCCACCGGTTCGCCATCGTCGAGCAGACGCCGCACCGGCTCCGCGCCCAGCACCCGGTCGGGCTCGGTCAGGTCGGCCTGGACCACGTCGGACAGCGGGTCGTCGCGCAGCATCAGCAGGCTGTGCGCCACCGCGACCTCCTCGAAGTCCACGTACACCACCCGAGCGGAGGGATCGACGTGCCGGGCGATCTCGTGGACGTTGCCCACCGTCGGGATGCCGGAGCCGAGGTCCAGGAACCGCGTGACACCTTGTCCGATCATGAAGCGGACCGCGCGGCGCATGAACGCCCGGTTGGACGCGGCGATCTTCCGCGCCTGCGGCAGCACCGAGATCACGCGCCCGCCGGCGACCCGGTCGGCGTCGAAGTTGTGGCCCCCGCCGAGCAGGTAGTCGTACACCCGCGCGCCCGACGGCTTGCTCGTGTCGAGCCCGCCGGGCACCCAATCCCCGTTGTCTGCCATGAACTCCTCCTTCGGACAGCGGTTCGGCGCACCCACCGTAGTGGGCCGAGTGCGACACCGAGGTCGCGGAGTCGATCAGTTCGTCGCCGCGCGGGGCGACTCGGCGTGGGCCCGCTGCTGTACTGCCTGCTCGTCGGCGGCCAGGCCCGCCGGATCATCCCCGTCCACGAGGCCGCCTGCCGACGGTCTTCCCCTCACGTGAGACCCGTAACGGCCTCAGCGTCACCGGAATCGTGCTCGGCGACGGAACGCAAACCCAAAGTCCACTAACAGACCGACGAACGCGATGTCAAGCCGGTCGGGTTCACCTTGACGATCAACGCGGTTTCTCATACATGAATCATTTCCTCGCCGACCGGAGCGGAACCGGCAAGATTGTTCACATGCGTGACCAGCACGGGTCCATTTTGTTCACAAGTATGATTGACCGCATTCACCGACCGAAGGTCGAAGACCGGTTCGTGATCAACTCCGACGTCGGCGACCTCGACGTTCGACATATTCGATACCCGGTATGGGACAGCCCCCCGAAAAACCGCCGTTGACCGCGCGATTGATTGCCTCCTAACATCCGCCGGAAAGCTTTCCCTCCATTTCACCGGCGTCTTGGAGCTGTCATGAGCAACCCTGAACAGCCTGCCGCCACGCGGTCGTTACGACCGCGTGGCCTTCGCAGGGGATTGATCGCGGCGGCTGCCGTGGCGGCGCTGGCGGTCACGCTCGCCGTGTGGCCGAACGTCGCGCCCGCTGATGCCGCGGTCGGCGCGGGAACGTACACGGTGAAGAACGCGGCCAGCGGGCACTGTCTCGCCGGCTCGGGCCAGGCCGGCGCGCAACTCCAGCAGGCGACGTGCGTCAGCGGCGGCAACCAGCAGTGGACGCTGACGGCGGTCAGCGGCGGGTACCGGATCACGTCGGTCGGCAGCGGCCTGTGCGTCGGCGTCCGCGACGCGTCGACCAGTGCGGGCAAGCCGATCCAGCAGGAGGCGTGCACCGGCGCCGCCGCCCAGACCTGGACGTTGACCGCGAGCGGCAGCAACTACCGCGTGGTCAACACCAACGGCGGCAAGTGCGCGAACACCACGGACAACTCCACCACGGCCGGAGCCCTGGTGCAGACCAACTCCTGCGACAGCGCCGCCACCAAGCAGTGGACCTTCACACCGGTCACCGGCGGCCCGACCTCGACCACCACCCCCACCAGCACGACCACGACCACCACGACGACGGCGGTCACCACCACGACCACCGGCACGCCGCCGTCGGGCGCGCTGTACGTGGCGCCCAACGGCACCGACAGCGCGGCCGGAACCGTGGCGAACCCGACGACGCTCACCTCCGCGATCAGCCGCATCACCCCCGGCGGGACGATCTCGATGCGCGGCGGCACCTACGCGTTCTCGCAGACCGTCACCGTCCCGCAGGGCAACAGCGGCACCTCGGGCAACCGCACGAAACTGTTCGCCTACCCGGGTGAGACCCCGGTGCTGAACTTCTCCGCCCAGGCCGAGGACCCGGCCAACCGCGGCCTCGCCGTGAACGGCAACTACTGGCACGTCAAGGGCATCGTCGTCGAGCGTGCCGGTGACAACGGGATCTTCGTCGGCGGCAGCAACAACATCTTCGAACGCACGATCACGCGCTTCAACCGCGACACCGGCCTGCAGCTCTCCCGGATGCTCTCCACCACCCCCAAGGAGCAGTGGCCGGCCAACAACCTCATCCTGAGCGCGGAATCGCACGACAACGCCGACTCCGACGGCGAGGACGCCGACGGCTTCGCCGCCAAGCTCACCTCCGGCCCCGGCAACGTCTTCCGCTACGCCGTCGCCCACAACAACATCGACGACGGCTGGGACCTCTACACCAAGACCGACACCGGCCCCATCGGCGCGGTCACCATCGAGGACTCGCTGGCCTACAAGAACGGCACCCTCAGCAACGGCGGCCAGGCCGGCAACGGTGACCGCAACGGCTACAAGCTCGGCGGCGAGGACATCGGCGTCAACCACACCATCCGCCGCAACATCGCCTACGACAACGGCAAGCACGGGTTCACCTACAACCGCAACCTGGGCACGATGCAGGTGTCGGACAACATCAGCATCGACAACGACGAACGCAACTTCTCGTTCGACGGCGGCACCTCGGTGTTCCGCAACAACACCTCGTGCCGCAGCAGCAGCGGCACCAACGACAAGCTCGTCCCCACACCGGACGGCACGAACCAGTTCTGGTCCGGCACGAACGGCTCCCGGTGCTCCTCCTACGCCGGCGCCCTGAAGTGGTCCTACGCCTCGGACGGCCGCCTCGTGGTGTCCTTCGGCTAGGACGGCGACAGCGACGCCACACTGGTCATCGCCAAGTGGAACGGCACCCTGGACCACGACCGGGCCCGGCTGGTGCTCTCCGGACAGCCGGTTCCCGACGTGCCCACGGCTGAGCCACCCGTCCGCACCCCTGAACTCGTGGACTGATCTTCGGTGAACGCCGGCTTGGCCGTGGTCGGAAGGTGGCGACGCACAGCGCCGCCACCTTCCGACCGAGCGGTCGGGTACCTGATGACCGCTAGAAGCCCAAGAGCCGCCAGGTCTGGTTGAGCGGGCTGCTCTGACCGGCGGGGTTGCAGGTCCACTGGTGGATCGGGGCGCGTGCGGCCGTGGAGATCTGGCTGACGTCGACGCACTTGCCGCTGTGCCGGGCCACGAGTTGGTAGTCGTGGGCGTCGTTGCCCGAGTAGGTGACCTTCCGCAGCGCGAACTGCTGGTTCTGGGCCCCACTCGCGCAGGTCCACTGGTGGACGGCGGCACCGTCGGCGGTGGACGAGCCGTTGACGTCGAGGCACTTGCCGGTCTGCTGGTTGACGACGGTGTAGGTGTTGGCCACCCCGGACACCGGGCGGAAGTTCCACAACTGCTGGTCGCCGCCCTCGCAGTAGTACTGCTGCTGCGGGTTGCCGTCGGCGGTGCTCAGGTTCCTGTTGTCCAGGCACTGCTGCGAGTGCTGGGCGACGGCCACGGACGCGACTCCGCTGCTCGACGGCGGCAGGAGCGTGATGGTGAACGCGTCATCGACGTTGGTGTGCGGCAGGTTGACCGTGGCGCCGTTGCCGGACAGGGTCACCACGGAGTTCTGGATGGTGACCGGGCCCTGCACCGCGCCGCCACCGTTGTTCGGGATGCGTTGGGCGACAACGCGCACCTGGTTGTTCTGCACGATGCCGCTCGTGGTGTCCAGCCGCCGCAGGTTCACCGCGATGTTGCCCGTCGTGCCGCCACCGCCGACCAGGATCTTCGCGACGCCGGGCGCTTTCGTGGTGAACGCGTCGTAGGACTGGCTGGGGACGACGTTGACGATCTGCCCGGTTTGCGAGCCGTAGAAGCGGTAGACCCACCACTCGCCCTTCGGCTGGTGCTGCCCCGCCGAGTTCCGGACGAGCAGGTTGCCGAGGTCGTTGTGCAGGTTCCCCGCGCTCGCCCAGTTGGCGCGCAGGCCGTCGGCCCCCGCCCGTTCCAGGCGTGCGATGTACCAGGAGCCGTCACCGGGGTTCTGCTCGTTCGTCGCGCCGTACTCGTTGATCTGGTACGGGCGCGGGTGCGGGATGCCGCGCGAGCCGAGCGTGGTGTTCGCCGCCGCCACGTTCGCCACCGGGTCGCCCGGCAGCGAGTGCCAGCTGATGATGTCCGGGATCACGTTGTTGGCCTTGATGAAGTCCAGGTACTGGTTCCAGAACGCCCCCGTGGTCGTCGGCACGCACGCGCAGCTCGGACCCACGATCAACTGCTGCGGGAACGCGGCCCGCACGCGCTGGTACGTGCGCCGCCACAGCTCGAAGTACTGGGACTGCGGGCGGTTCCAGAAGGGCGTGATGTTGGGTTCGTTCCAGAGGTCCCACTGCACCGGGATACCCGTCGCCCGCACGTCGTTGATCAGACGGGTGAGGAAGTTCTCGTAGTCGGTCCAGTCGCCGTTGTCGCCGGGGAAGCGGGAGATCGGGTAGCTGTCCGCGCCCCACAGGTCGTGGGGCAGCAGGACGAACTCGCCGCCCAACGACCGGGTGCGCTCCATCTGCGCACGGGTCGCGTTCCACCGGCGGTCGTACTTGCCGGAGACCCAGCCACCGGGGCCGTCGAGCTGCGCCCCGCCGGCGCGCATGTAGCGGAACTTCAGGTCGCGGTAGAAGTGGTCCGCGGGTCCCGCCGCGTCCTCGGTCATGCCGTAGATCCACCCGGAGGCCCGGTAGGTCGGGGAGCCACCCGCGACGGAGAAGTCGACGGCGATCGACTCGTCCCCGGCCTGGGCGGGCGTCATCGTCATGACGAGGGATGCGGCGACCAGAGCACCGATCGCGAGCAGGGTGGCGGGGCCGCGACGGCGCTTGCGCCGCCGGTCAGGTGTCGTGTCCACGCGTGACTCCTTGGGGGAGGAGGAAAGTTCGCCGTTGAACCATGAGGACCCGGATCGGCGGATACAGGTCGAACCGGTTCGACTGGTGGCAAACCGTACGTGACACAGGTGATGCAAAGCAACGGCTTCCGGCCGTCGAATCGATTCGATGGCCGGCTAGCGCGGCCGGGCTCCCGTGCTCGACCGCAGGGAGACGACCGGCTCCAGCAGGGCGTGCCGGGACGTCGCGTCCGGGTCGGCGATCCGTTCGACCAGCAGGTCGACGGCGAGCCGGGCCATCTCCTCGGCCGGCACGTCGGCGGCGGTCAGCGGCGGGCTGAAGTCCTCCGCCAGGCGTTTGGCGATGACGCCGGTGATCGACAGGTCCCGGGGCACGTGCAGTCCGCTGTGGTGCAACGCCCGCTGGAGCCCCGGCAACGCCGCCTCGTTGATCGTCACCAGGGCGGTGACCTCCGGCCGGTTCCGGCGGATCTCCTCGAAGCACGCCTGGCCCGCACCGGGTTCGTCGGCGCAGCACACCACGTGCCCGGTCAGGCCCCGCTGCTCCGCGACGTCCAGGAAACCGGCCGTGGCACGCAGCGCGGGACCGTAACCGGCGGCCACCAGCTCGTCGGACCGGCTGACCAGCACCACGTGCTCGTGGCCGAGATCGGCCAGGTGGTGCACACAGCGCCTGATCAACGCCTCGTAGTCCACGTCGACCCACCAGGACGCGCCCGGGCGCTCGACGTGACCGATCGTCACGAACGGCAGCGCGGCCTGCTCCAGCCGCGCCACCCGCGCGTCTTCCAACAGGATCTCCATCAGGATCACGCCGTCCACCCGGCGCCCGGTGACGATCCGCTCGAACGACCGGTCGTGGTCCCCGCCGCTGGGCGACAGCAGCACGTCGAGGTCGTAGGTGGCCGCCGCCTCCACCACGCTGGCGACGAAGCCGAGCTGCACATCGGTGAGCCGCCTGCCGGCAGGCGGTATCACCAGGCTCAACGTGCGGGTACGCCCCTCGGCGAGCGCGCGCGCACTGGCGTTGGGCCGGTAGCCCAGCTGGTCGATGACTTCGTTGATCCGCCGCGCGGTCGCCGTCGACACCGGCCGCTTCCCGCTCAGCGCGTAGGACACCGTGCTGCGCGACACGCCCGCCCGTTTGGCGATCTCACCGATGTTCATGCGGCTCCGTTCAACCGGTTCAACAGGTCACCGATGATACGTCGCAAGTCGAACCGGTTCGACCTGTGGGTCGGGCCCAAGCCCACAGCACAACCCCGGGCCGCTCATAGCGCGGCCCGGAGCGCTCGACGTTCAACGGGCGCCGCGCTCGCGGTGATCCGTTCTCCCGTCACGCATTCCGGACGGCGGCGTCCGTGAGCCGTTGTCGCTGGGCTGCACCTACGCCGCCCACTTCGAATCAACCGAAGGGACAACACGTGCGTCGACATGACTCGGTTCACGCCGCCGGTAAGCCGAGTCGCCGGCGGCGCGAGGGCCGGATCAGGGCACGATGAGCGCTTTCACCACGCGTTGGGCGGCGACGTCCTCCAGCGCGGCCTGTGCCTCATCGAGGCGGTACTCCTTGCTGATGAGGTCGGTCCACGGGAAGATCCGCCCGTACCGGGCCATGACCCGGACCGCTCGGTACACGTGCCCCACGTCGCTACCCCAGCAGCCACGGATGTCCAGGTGCTTCTGGTTCAGGTCCAGGTGCGGGTTGAACGTCGTCTCACCGGCGTCGGTGTACTGCCCGACGATCACGTACCGCCCCGCGTCCCGGGTGAGCCGCATGCCCTCGGGCACCGCCGAGGGCACCCCGGTCGCCTCGATGGTGACGTCCGCGCCGCGTCCTCCGGTCGCTTCCCGAACTGCCGCGATCCGCTCGTCCGGAGTCGTCGTGCCGATGTCGATGACGGTGTCGGCGCCGAACCGGGTCGCCGCGTCCAGTCTGACCTCAGGCCCTCCGATGACGATCACCGATCCGGCACCGCGCAGCTGGGCGAGGACGGCAGCGCACAGCCCGACAGGTCCTGCGCCCTGAACCACGACCGTGTCGCCGAAGGCGATCTCACCGAGCGTCACGGCGTGCAGAGCGGTCGGCATGCCGCAGCCTCCGGAGAGGAACGCGCGCCAGTCCAGCTCATCGGGCAACGGGATCACGTGGACGCCCGGCTTCAGGTGGATGTACTCCGCCCAGCCGCCGAGCAGTCCGTCGTCGGCAGAGAGCGTGACCCCGTACACCTTCCGCTCCGGACAGCGGGTGGTGGCGTGGCCGACGGTGCAGTACCAGCAGCGCCCGCACGTCCCGTACACGTCGAGGAACGTCACGATCTGCCCGACCCGCAGCGGGGCTCCGGACACGTCCCGGGCGGCCTCGCCCGTGGCGTCGACCGGGCCCAGCGCGCTGATCCGTCCCACGCTGACATGGCCGGGAATGATCGGGTACGGCACGCCCGCGAGCTGTCCCTTCCACAGGTGCGCGTCGGTACCGCACACCTCGCTCCCGAGGGTCTGCAACAGGACCGCGCCCGGCTCCAGTTCGGGGCGGGCGAACGAGCGGAGTTCGAGCGGTGCGTCGGGTCCGGGCATGACGACGGCGGAGATCACAGCGGCTCCTGTTCACTGACGGCGCGCTGTCCCCACGCGGGCGCACGACCTGGATCTGGGGCAAATCCTTCGGGACTCGACCATCGTCCCCACACGTGAAACCTGAGCACCAACCGGGTTCCGCGCGTCAGGTCAGGACGGTCGCCGTCGCCTTACTGCGCAGCGCCACTCCGCACGCCGCAGACAGCGGGAGCGCCCGAGCGGCGCCGGTGACCGCGGGTCCACCTTGACGAGTCTTCCGGCGGCGTTCGATACTGCCTCGGAAAGCGCTTTCCATACACGCGCACGCCGAGAGTCGGCTGCACCCGCCGTCGCCGCATTCGAAACCGTTGCGAGGAGAAGGACCTTTGAGCGCACTCGCGGTCCGACACGACGTCGGGTCTTCCCTGACCATAGGTGACGGGGCAGTCGACCTCGTCCGCTACGTCTACGTGCCCGACACCCCGAGGCTGGAGTCGCCCAAACCGTTCCTGCACCCGGTCCGCACCCGGGCCGGACGGCTGGTGAGCCTGTTCCGGCCGCACGACCACGTCTGGCACAAGGGCATCGCCTGGTCGTTGCCGAACGTCGGCGACGAGAACTTCTGGGGTGGTCCGACCTACGTCCACGGACGGTCCTACGTGCAGTTGGACAACAACGGCACCCAGCAGCACCGCCGCCTGGTCGACATCGGCGTTGAAGGGGACACCGCCTGGTTCGCCCACGAGTTGGACTGGATCACCCAGTCCGGGCACACCGTCATCACCGAACGCCGGACGATCACCGCCACCCTGCTGTCGGACGCGGCCTGGGCGCTGACCTTCGACACCGCGATGACCAACACCTCCGGCCAGGAGATCGCCTTCGGTTCGCCGACCACCCGCGGCCGGGAGAACGCCGGGTACGGCGGGTTGTTCTGGCGCGGTCCGCGCTCGTTCACGGGCGGGAACGTCGTCACGCCCGACGGCGTGGGCGGCGACGAGTTGCGCGGCCACCGCGCCGAGTGGATGGCCTTCGCGGGTCGTCACGACGGCGACGACGCGGAGTCCCTGGTCCTCGTGGTCGACCACGAGGACAACCCGCACCACCCGCCGCGCTGGTTCACCCGCTCCGAGGACTTCGCCTGCCTCAACCCGGCGCCGTTCTTCAGCGAGGAGCTCGTCGTCGCCGACGGCGACACCGTGCGGTTCAGCTACGGCACCGGGGTGGCAGACGGCGGCGCGGAGGACGCGAAGTCCCTGGCCGGGTCCGTGCGGGACGTCATGCGTCACGCAGGCGACCCGACGCGGCGGGAGGAGTCCGCGTGAGCACGTTCCCCGGCGGGACGTCGTTGTCCTTCCTCGACGTCTACGACGACGCCGCTCCCGACGGTGTCGTCGGCGGCAGCCCGCACATGCACCTCGCCTCGACCGAGTGCTACGTGGTCGTGGGCGGGGAGGGCGAACTGCACGCGGTGAACCTCGACCGCTGCCGCGAGATCCCGCTCGGCCGCGGTTCGGTCGTCTGGTTCACCCCCGGCACCATCCACCGCGCCGTCAACCACGGCGGCCTCCAGGTGGTCGTGCTGATGGACAACGCCGGACTGCCCGAGGCCGGTGACGCGGTCATGACGTTCCCGCCCGACGTCGTCGCCGACCCGGACCGCTACCGCGCCGCGGCGACCCTGCCGCACCGGGCGACGGAGGCCGAACGCGCCGCCGACGCCCGCAGGCGCCGCGATCTCGCGGTGGAGGGTTTCACCCGCATCCGGGACGCGATCCGCGGCGGGGACCAGACCCCGCTGCGGGAGTTCCACGCCGCGGCGGCCGCGCTGGTCCGGGGTCGTGCCGGGACCTGGGCGGCGATCGTGCGCGACGGCCCGCTCGGCCAGGCCGAGACCGGCCTCGCCGTGACGACCGACCTGGCCGTCGGCGTGGCCGGGCACCTCGAACGGGCGGCCGTGTTCCAGGCACCCGAACCGGCACGGGTGTTCGGCATGTGCGGACGCCTGCGCCCCCACGACGTGGCCAACGCCGTGCCGTACGCCAAGCCCACAGGACTCGGACCGGCAGCCGACGAGGAGCACCCTTCGTGACAACTCGCACCTACACCTGCGCGATCGTCGGCACGGGCGCGATCGCCACGGCCCACGCCGAGGCGGTCGCGCGGTCGGCCGGCCGAGCCCGCCTCGTCGGGGCCGTCGACATCGAGCCCGACCGGGCGTCGGCCTTCGCCGCGACGTGGGACGTGCCCACCTACCCGAGCCTGGCCGACCTGCTCGACGCGCAACGGCCCGACCTGGTCCACCTGTGCACGCCACCGGGTTCCCACCTGCCGCTCGCGCTGGAGTGCCTGGCGGCCGGCGCGTCGCCCGTGGTCGAGAAGCCGCCGGTGCTGTCGCTGGCCGAACTCGACCGCCTGCGGGTCGCCGAGGCCGCAGCCGGGGTGCCGGTGGCCACCGTGTTCCAACACCGGTTCGGCTCCGGGGCGGTCCGGTTGCGGCGCCTGCTGGCCGAGGGCACGTTGGGCAGGCCGCTGCTGGCGTCGGCGAACACCCTGTGGTTCCGCGACGACGACTACTTCGCGGTCCCGTGGCGGGGGAGTTGGGAGCTGGAGGGTGGCGGGCCGACGATGGGGCACGGCATCCACCAGTTCGACCTGCTGCTGTCGATCCTGGGCCAGTGGACCAGCGTCACGGCGGTCGCCGCCCGCCAGGCCCGGCCGACCGACACCGAGGACGTGTCCGCCGCGCTCGTGCGGTTCGACTCCGGCGCGGTGGCCACCGTGGTCAACTCGGTGGTCTCGCCGCGCCAGACCAGCCAGCTGCGCTTCGACTTCGAACGGGCCACCGTGGACCTGGAGCACCTCTACGGCTACTCGGACGCCCACTGGCGGGTGACCGCCGCACCCGGCGCCCCTGACGTCACCTCGGCGTGGGCGGGCGATCCGCCGGACACGCCCAGCGGTCACACCGCCCAGTTCGCCGCCGTGCTCGACGCCCTCGACGCCGGCGAGACGCCACCGATCTCCACCGCCGACACGCGGGTGACCATGGAGTTCGTGGCCGCCGTCTACGCCTCCGCGTTCACCGGGCGGGTGGTCGGCCGGGGCGAGATCACCGAGGGCAACCCGTTCTACGGCAGCATGGCCGGTGACGGCGCACCCTGGCTGACCGCGACGGCGCTCGACGGCCGGTCGCCGGGGTGATCACCACTTCGACCGAACGCGGCGACGTCACGTTCCGCGTGACGACCTGACCATCTCGGGGTTACCGGGCGGAACTGATCATGGCTATCCTCCTCGCCGGGGTCTGGGCGGAGCACGGGGAGGGGTCGTGATGCGCGGGTTGGGTATCGGCGCGGTTGTGGTCGGGTTGACGATGGGCCTGTTGACGCCTGCGAACGTGACCGCGGAGGCCGCCGCAGACGGTGTCGACGTCCTGAAGAGCGTCGGTGCGCAGCTACCCGTGGCGGACCTCCGGGCGATCGAACTGGACGAGGACCGCGGCCGGCTGTACGTGGCGCAGGGGGTCGGCGGCGGCCACCCGCTGGTCGTCACGGATCTCGACGGGCGGCTCGTCACGCAGGTGTCCGCGGTCACCGACCTCTCCGACCTGGCGCTCAGCGACGACCGCGGCACCCTGCTCGCGGCGCGGGGTTTCGCGGGGGTGACCGCGCTGGACGCCGACACGCTGACGGTCAGCGCGACCTACCCCGCACCGGACGGCGCGTGCGTCTACACCGTCGAACCGAGCGGCGGCAAGGTCGTCGGCGGGTTCGTGGACTGCGGGATCGGCTCCGGCGGGCTGCTGGTGTGGTCGCAGCCGGGTACCGCGCCCGTGGTGTACACCGGGGGACCGGACTACCGGCCGGTCATCGACGCGAGCCCGGGCGCGCCCGGACTGCTGGTGGCCGGTGACACCGGGTACTCGCCGGTGACCACCTACGTCATCGACGTCTCCGGTGCGACACCGAGGATCGTCGCCCGTCGCGACGACACCGGGAGCAATCTGCGCGACTACGCCCTCAGCCCGGACGGCACGCAGGTGGTGCAGACCGTGGGCAACCCGTACGAGCACCGCGCCTACCGGGTCCCGGACCTGTCCGACGCGCTGGTGTACCCCAGCGGCGCCTACCCTGCCGACGCGGCGTGGTCGGGTGACGGCTCGACGGTCGCGATCGGCAAGGCGAACACCGGCAACGGCGACCCGGACGTCTACCTCTACGACCGGGACGGCACGACCCCGAAGTACGCCGTCGACTTCCACATCGACGACACGCTGTGGGACGGCACCCTGCTGGTCAACCGCAACGGCACCCGGGCCTGGGCGGTCAGCTACGACGACGTGTACCAGGACGTGCAGCTACTGCACTCCTTCGGCCCGGCACGCCCGCCGAACGCGCCGGTCAGCGACCTCTCCGTGACGGCCGCCCCCGGCACCGGCGGAAACCGGTCCACCGCGTACATCACGGTCGACTGGACCAGCCCGACCGGCGAGAACGACTTCTGGTGGATCACCGCGTCCACCAACGGCGGGCCGGAGCGGGAGTTCTGGCGGGGTCCGATGGCCGACGGCGGACCCCACTCCCTGACCTACGCGCTGCCGTTCGGCACCACCAAGTTCACCGTGCGGTACAAGGACTACTGGGGCTGGTACCCGGACGGCTACGCCACCGCCACCGTGCGACGGTGACGCCGCCTGTCCGGTCTCGCGTCCGGGGTTGTGGCGTGGTCTCCTTTGACCGTGCCTCGTGACGAGTCGACCCCCGCGTCGCACAACGAGATCACCCACTCGACGGCGGACGCGGTCGTCCAGGCCGGGGCCCACCGGGGCAGCCTCGACGACCTCGACAGCCTGGCCTCGGCAGCAGCGGCCGCCGACGGTGTCATCCACCTCGCCTTCAAGCACGACTTCACCGACTACGCCGGCGCCGGCCGCAGCGAACACGCCGCCGTCCGGCGGGTGCTGGACACGATCGAGGGCAGCGACCGGCCGTTCCTGCTCGCCTCCGGGATGGCCTCGGGCGCCCGTTGACCGAGGACGACGCGTCACTGCACCACGGTCCCGACTCGCTACGCGGCGGCAGCGAGAACCTGGCCCTGGCGTACGCCGACCGCGGGGTCCGACCGGTGGCGCCGCGCTTCCCCCCGACCGTGCACGGCATGGGCGACCCCGGCTTCGTCGCGACCCTGACGAAGATCGCCAAGGAGCGCGGCGCGGCCGGCTACCCCGGCGACGGCTCGACCCGCTGGCCGGCCGTACACCGCTCCGACGCCGCGCGGATGGTCCGGCTCGCACTGGAGAAGGCCCCGGCGGGATCACGGGTGCACGCGGTGGCCGAGAACGGCCTCCCCTCCCGCGACATCGCCGCCGCCATCGGCGACCACTTGGGCATGGACACGGTGTCGGTCGCACCGGAGGACGCCGAGACCCATTTCGGCTGGATCGGGCGCTTCTTCGGCGCGGACCTCCCCGCGTCGAGCACCCGCACCCGGGAACTGCTCGGCTGGACACCGACCGGCCCGACGCTCTTCGAGGACATCGCCGCCGGCGCCTACCCGCTACCGGAGTGACCTCCGAAGGAAGCCGGACGTGGTGCGCTCACCGTGGCGCGACGCAGCCCGAACCTCTATTGTCAGGAAACCTGATGATTCCGCGCCGCGGCCGTGAGACGGGACAGACGATGTCATTTGGACACAGGGTGCAGGCCAGAGGGATCCAACTGCTGCTCGGCGGCATGATCTCCCGCGTACACAAGGACCTGCGCTTCACCGACATCCCGAAGCACACCGAGACCCTCCGCGTGCCGACCGGAGCGGGACCGGTGACCTGCACCGTCTACCGACCGACCGCCACCACCGACACTCCCCCCGTCCCCGCGCCCGTCTACGTCAACTTCCACGGCGGCGGCTTCGTCGTCGGCCGGCCCGAGCAGGACGACCACATCTGCCGCTACATCGCCGCGAAAGCCGGCTGTGTCGTGATCAACGTGGACTACGCCGTCGCCCCGCAGCACCCGTTCCCCGCCGCCACCACCCAGGCCTACGACGTCACCGCCTGGGTAGCCGAGAACGGCCACACCAACGACTGGGACGGCTCCCGACTCGCCGTCGGCGGACACAGCGCCGGGGCCAACCTCACCGCCGCGGTCTGCCGTACGGCCCGCGACCGCGGCACCTTCTCGCCCCGGCTCCAGATCCTCGACTCCGCACCACTCGACCAACTCGCCGACCCCGCCACCAAGTTCTCCCCCATCGCCAAACCACTGCTCACCCCCCAAATCATGCGGATCTTCCGCGCCGCCTACACCCCGGACCCCGCCGACTACACCCACCCCCTCGTCTCACCCGGCCTGGCCGACGACCTCGCAGGACTGCCGCCCGCCCTGGTCATCACCGCCGAACACGACCGCCTCCGCGACGAGGGCGACGCCTACGCCAAAGCCCTCGACGCCGCAGGCGTCCAGGTCACCCACCGCGTCTTCACCGGCGTCGACCACTACTTCACGCACGCCGGCCCGGCACAGGCCGGTGTGGAAGCCATCGAGCTGATGGCTTCCACCCTGCGCACCGCGCTCAGCCCCTGAACCTTGAAACTCAGGTGATCACCCCAGGAAGCGAGCCCGGCGAAACGCAGGCGTCCGAAAAGGACGTCACGGCGACAGGTGAGCGCCACCTGCGAGGACGTAGTGCAGTCTGACTTCGCCGAGTTCGACGTTGTGGTGTTGCGTCTCGACCACTGACGGCATCGCCGTTCGGGCCGTTCGGTCACCAGCCGGTAGACCTGGCTGGGCGACAGGCCGATGCCGTGTTCGGCCGGCAGCGGCCGTCTGAAATGCCCTCGCCCGCGTGTCCCGCGCTGGGTAGCTTCCGGTTGTGCTCACTTCGGCTGTGGCAGCGGTCTCGGCACTCGGTGGGGTCGTCACCGAGGTCGTGCCGCGGACCGGTGGACAGCTCAGCGCGGTGCACGAGGTGCGGTTCGCAGATGCCGATCCGGTGATCGTCAAGCAGTATGCCGACCAGTGGCGCTGGAAGCAGGCCAAGGAGGTGCACGTCTACGTGCCGGGCTGCTCGACGGCTACAGGCCGCTGCCGGCCCGCGCAATGGCCAGAATCGGGCTCTACCGGCTTTACCACGCGCTCGAACTGTGGGACTGGTTCGCCTCGATCGGTGACACCGCGCCGCTGCCAGGGATCGCCGCCGACATCCACGCGCTGGCAACGGGCTAGTGGCGCGGCACGCAGCCTTGATAACGGGTCCAGGTGCGGATGGGCGAGTCGGTGGCGAAGCCGGTCTCGGGTGTGGCTCGGGCGTTGCGGAGCAACCTCTTCTGCCGGCACGGACGTTCTGCTGTCAGGCTGGGGAAGCCGTGTACAAGGTCACATGCGCTCACGCGGCATGCCGAACTGACGGGCGAGGTGCCAGCAAAGCACGTAGAGCGCGAGCGCCAGCCCGGTGCCTTGAACGCCGCCGACCAACAACCGGCGTACCCAGTCGTAGGCACTGACCTGGCTCACCGGATCGGCGAGCGCGATACCCGAACCGGCGGCCGCGGCGACCGCGATCCCGCCGAGAACCCAGCTGCGGATTCCCCTCGACAGTGCTCGCCAGTGTTCCCCGTTGCCGTGTGGGGCGCGGCGATACCAGCGCAAAACGACGATACCGAGCAGCAGCAGGCCACCGAGCGAGGAGACATAGCCGATCACGTTGTACAGGCGATGAGGGCCGACGACCGACAGGCGCAGCACCGGCCAATGCCGCACCGCGGCACCGTCGGTGTGGGTGACGGCGTCCCAGGCGAGGTGGGTCGCGGCACCCACGATCAACGACCCGACCGCGATGATGCGCGCCCGCCAGGTGCGCAACCGGGCGACGAGATCCGGCGGGGTGACGCGGGCGCGCCACCCTTCGGAGGACAGGGCCAGCAGCGGCGCGAGAACCAGAACCCCGATGAGCAACAGCAGAACCCCGAGCAGGAGGTCGATTCCGAAGAGGCCGGTGACCGAATGGGTGCTGCCCGGGCCGCCGGGCACCGGCAGGTAATAGGCGACGTCGGGAGCCACCGAGCCCACCACCAACCCGGGGAACCACAGGAATCCCCGCAGCGGCAGCACCGCGGCCGGATGGGCGAACGTGAACGGCACGCCGACGACTCCCGTTCCTCGAAGGTGCACGGCCGCAACGCTCGACCACGGACGGACACCTTCGGCCCGATCGCCGAATCCTAATCGGCATCGAGGCCGGTGACACCACGGACACCACGACTGTGACGAGCCGAGTGATCAGCCGGGCATTGCGGTTGCGATCACCCCCGGGACACACCGCTACCGTTGCCCATGAACGTCCTCCTGCGATGGGACACCAAGCCCCACAGCGCATCAGGAGGACGTTTCCGTGACAAGAGCTACTAGGCGAGCCCTTGGGGGAACGCCAGCACGCGGTCCGGGTCGTAGCGGCGCGCGACGCGGCTCAGGCGGGGGAGGTTGCGGCCGTAGTAGGCGGTTCGCCAGTCCGGCATGTCGGGGTCGATGTAGTTGACGTAGCCGGTGTCGTGGCCCAACCCGTCGCGCAGGTCGGCCACGGTGCGGCGGGCCTCGGCCTCGCTGACGTCGATGACGTCCACGAACGCCTGGGCGCTGGCGACGGCCCGGCGGTGCGGGAACGCGGTGGCTTCCGGCCGCACGCGCCCGATCGCGCCGCCGAACGAGTCGAACTGGGCCCGGCCCGCCCGCCGCCCCGCCAGCAGGGTGACGACCCGCGCCGGGTCGACCGGCCGGTTCAGCATCCTGGACGAGGCCACGAACGGCGTGCCGTCGGTCGGTTGGCACGCGGGCAGGCAGCCGGCGAAGTACCGCATGGCGGTGCCGTAGTCCATCGGCACGACCGTGCGGCCGGTCGGCGAGACCTTCGCGGTGAGCCGGTCGAGCAGCGGCACCAACTCGCGTTCGGGCCCGATCCAGGTGCCGACGACGCCGGTGCCGGGCGGGCTGCCGGCCACGACGTTGCACGCCGTCCACAGCCCGTCCGGCGTGCCCACCATCCAGTCCTGCCACGCGCCGAGCACGTCGGTCGCCGCGCCCGCCGGGAAGTTCAGGGTGAACACGACCACGTCCGGGGCCGGGGCGGTGTCGAACGTGAAGGACGTGACGACACCGAAGTTGCCGCCTCCGCCTCCGCGCAGCGCCCAGAACAGGTCGGGCTCGGTGTGCGGGTCGGTCGGGCGCAGCCGGCTGTCCGGTGTCACCACCCGCGCGGCGAGCAGGCGGTCGCACGTCAGGCCGTACTTGCGGCCCACGACGCTGATCCCGCCGCCCAGCGCGAGCCCGCCGATGCCGACGGTGGGGCACGACCCGGCGGGCAGCAGTCTGCCCGCCCGGGCCAACTCGTCGTACAGGTCGATCATCCGGGTGCCGGCGCCGACGTGCGCCCGGCCGCGGTGGTCGATCCGGATACCGCGCAGTGCGGCCAGGTCGATGACGAGTCCGCCCTCGGGCACGGAGTAGCCGGCATAGCTGTGCCCACCGCTGCGGGCGGCGACGGGAATCCGTTGGCGTGCGGCGAAGTCGAGGCACCGTGCGACATCGGATTCGTCGGCGCACAGCGCGACTGCCGCCGGCCTGCGGTGCGCGTACACCCTGTTGTACGGCCGGCGCACGGTGTCGTAGGCGTCGTCGCCGGGGAGAACCAGCCTGCCGGTGAGCGCACGGCGCAGCCGGTCCCAATCGTGCTCCCACGCACCCAGCGCCACGAGTCCGGTTGCCTGGATGAAGGTCCTGCGGCCGAATTCCATGGTTGCCCCCCGCCCCATGGTCCCGCCGCCGCCTGACGTGCCAATCCACCGAACGGGCCAAGTTCCACCGAGCCGCCCGCTCCTGAACCCGGCTGGTCCACGGAGAACGCCGGACGTCCCGGACGAGCGGGGTCCACGCAGAGTTCCGGTTACGAGCACACCGTCGTCGAAGGTGATGTCGACCCCTACCTGCTTTCCCCGGTGAGCAAAGAGGCCACCGTGGATGAAACGGCGTGGGCGCAATGAGTCACCATGCGACAATCCCGCACGTGGACAGAGGGAACAACGTCCGGGGGGCGCACTTCCTGCTCTCGCTGATCGAACCGGACGACGCCGCGACGGTGCAGCGGCGGCTCGGGATCGGCGAGCCCGAGGCGAATCCCGCGCAGTGGTCGGCGTCGCAGCTCCATCGGCTCCAAGCGCCGCAGTCGACGCTGCTGTGGATGCTGGAGCGGGACGACCCCGCCACGAACGCGCTGGTGTACCACCACGCCGACATCACCGACGCGGTCAAGCGCGACGTCCTCCGCGGAACACCCTTCGGCACGGCCCGCGGACCGCTGCCGGTGGTGGGGACGTGCGACAAGGCCGACTGCTCCCACCGCGAACCGGAACTCGCGGTGAGCCCGTACGGGCTGGTCGGCGGGCTTCGGCGGGCGCGGTCCATGGCAGCGGCACGGGTGGCGGCGGGTGCGGTGAGCAGGGCCGACTGGCCCGAGATCGCCGACGCGGACCGCGTGGAACCGCTGCCGGGGTACGCGCGGTGGGCGCTGTCGATCCGGATCGACTGCCCGCCGGAGGTGCGCGCGCAGTTCGGGTCGCACCCGAAGTTCACCCACCGGCTCAGGCAGGCGGGCATCGTCGGCTACCCGCGCGAGTACGTCGAACGCTGGACGCCCGCGCGGTCCGTGCTCGACGTGCTCCACGTCGGCACGACCCTGTTCCCCGAACGCACCCGTGAGGCCGCGGAGTTCCTCGCGCCGCTCGTCCGCCGTGAACTCGGGGCGAACCCGGAAGCGTGGGCGGTGCTGGCCCAGGTGCTGCCGACGTTCACCGGCACGGCACCGGAACTGGTGCGCACCTGCGGTGCGGTCGCCGGTCTCTAGGTGACGGGCGGCTGGATTCGAACCAGCGTGTTCCGCATTTGCAATGCGATGCGACTGCCCCTGCGCTACGACCCGTCGCGTCGATCGTAGGGCAACAGCGGACGGGTAGTCGGAGGAGGGGCCATCAGCCAGCGCAGTGGGAATCGGCACGTCGTCGACCTGGCCGACCGGCAGGCGCTGGTGGCCTGGCGACCGGCCGAGCCGTCGGTCGTCGCCGAGGCCGAGCGGCTCAAGGAGGCGGCACTGCTGGACTTCGGGCTGACCGAGTCCGCGGTGGCGTCCTGGCTGTTCTCCAAGTGCCGCCACCAGATCGCGACCACGGCGATCGACACCGCGGCCGTCGTCGCCTCCGGCGACGGGACGTGCTTGCTGCTCTACAACCCCGACTTCTTCGTCGGCATCGGGCTCGACGGCGTCAAGTTCGTGCTGTTCCACGAGGCGCGCCACCTGGTGCACCGCCACCTGTTCGCGGAACCGGAGCTGCGCGAGGACCCGGTGTTCGCCATCGCGGCGGAGGTGTCGATCAACCACGTGGCCATGGTCCGGTTGCACCGCACGTCACTGCCCCGGCTCGACGGGCGGCCGGTCGGCGTCGACCCGGGAGAGGTCCACGCCGGCTACGTCGCCGACGTCACCGGGCAGGGGCTTCAGCCGCTGACCTACGACGAGTTCCTGGACACCGACATGGTCGTGTACCGGGAGCTCAAGCGCATGCGCAACCCGCCGGTGCCCGCGTCCCTGTGCGTCCACCTGATACCCGGACGCGTTCCGGCCGATCAGCAGGCGGTCGACACGACCGTGACCTCGGCGCTGCTCAACTCCCTGCTCGCCGCCCGCCGAGGGCACGCGAGTGCCGAGGCGGAACTGCTCGACCTGCTGGACCGCACCGCGAGCGCGTCCGAGCGGGCCGCCCGGATCTGGGGCGCTCTCGGCGTGGGCGCATTGCGCGGCACGACCGCGCGGACCGGCGTGGTCGACTGGTGGCAGCGGTGGCTGGTCGACGTGCTGGCGTCCAAGCTGCGCCAGGCCGAGCGGCTGGTGTACCCGAGGAAGCGGGGCGCGGTGCTGGCCGCGCTCGGGCACGACCCCGTGCTGTCGCACCGGGGCCCGGAGCGCGACAAGGTGCTGGTGATCGCCTACGACACGTCCGGCTCGATGCCGTCCGGCGTGGTCGGGTGGATGACCGACCTGGTCGGCCGCATCGAGGGCGTCGAGGCGCACTGGCTGTCGTTCGACGCCGTGGTGATGCCGTTCGAACCCGGTCAGGTCGTGCGCGGTGGCGGCGGCACGAGCTTCCAGGCCGTCGTGGACTACGTCGAGGGACGCACCGCGCTGGACGGCGTGCCGTTCGAGGAGCGGGCCGACGCGGTCGTCGTCCTGACCGACGGTCACGCCCCGCACGTGACACCGGCCGAGCCCGACAAGTGGATCTGGCTGATCACTGAGGGCGGCGACGACTGGCCGGACGCCCACAACCCACCGATGGCCTGCCACCGGGTGCGGCCAGTGACCAGGACGGCAGGCAGATGAGCGACACCACGCGCAGACCGTGGCGGCCCAACGCGACCTACCCCGTGCCGCCCGCGGGCTGGACCGGCGGCTCGCGGCTGTCCGCGTTCATCGACGCGATGATCGACATCGGGCAGACCGGGCAGGTGTTCGGCGCGCACGGCATCGGCAAGACGGCCACGTTCTTCTCGCACATCGCCGAGGCCTACCCGGACACCGAGCTGGTGTTCGTGCCCGCGGCCAACCTCACGCCCGACGACCTGCTGATCAACGCGCCGGTGCGCGACGCGGCCACCGGTGAGCTCGTGCTGCGGCAACTGGTCATGAGCCAGCTGAAGCCGGGCAGGCGGTTCGTCCTGCTGATCGACGACTCGTTGCAGGCGGGCGAGACCATCCAGTCGCAGCTGATGCAGATCGCCTGCAACTGGACGCTGGGCGAGCACGACCTGCGGGCACTCGGCTGCGTCGGCGTGTTCCTCAGCGACAACGAGTCCCTGGCCGAGACCTCGGCCCGCCGCAGTGATCTGGCGATCCTCGACCGGATGGTCACCGTCCGCATCACCGCGAACGACACCGCGTGGCGCACGACTCTGGCGGCGAAGTACCGCGACTGGAACCTGCGCGAGGTGTTCGCCGTCTGGAACTCGCTCGACCCGGCGCTGCGCGAACTGCTGTCGCCGCGCACCATCGACCACGTCCTCGCCAACGCCCGCGAGGGGTTCCCGCTGCGCTGGGGGTTGCCGCTGGTCAACGGGGAGCGGTTGCGGCTGGTGGAGCCCCGCGCGAACCGCAGCCGCAACCGGGACCGCACCGCGGAGGTCCTCGACCGGATCGCCACCGCGCTCGGCGTGCCGAACCCGGCCACGATCCCGGACCCCGTGCGGCGGGTGCTGCGGGCGGCGCTGCGCAACCGGTGGAGCGTGCTGCTGCAAGGGCCGCCCGGCTGCGGCAAGACCGAGTTGGTGCGCCAGACGATCCGCGGGGAACTCGGCCGGGAGCCGCTGTACTTCTCGCTGCCGGTGACCAACGTCGAGGACCTCTGCGCGCCGATCCCGACCGCCGACGGCGCGTTGGAGAACCTGATGGCCAGGCAGTTCACCGGCGGCGAGCCGAAGGCGATCGTGTGGGACGAGTACAACCGGCCCAAGGACAAGGCGGCGTTCGCCAAGCTGATGGAGATCACGCAGGAGTGGTCGCTGGCCGGCCGGCGGATCGAGAACCTCCGCGCCCAGGTCGCGATCCAGAACCCGCCGTACCACCTCGGCCGCAAACTCCTGGTGGCCCGCAACAACATCGCGCAGGCGACCCGGTTCACCGCGTCGCTCACCGTCGAGCCGGACGACATCCCCGCCAACGAGTGGCTGATCAGCACCTACGGCGGGGTCGCCGAGACCGTGCTGGAGTGGTGGAAGCACGACATCGACGACGACGGCCGGGCGTGGATCACGAAACGCACCATCGAGCGGCTGGTGAAGCTGCACGAGCGCGGCCTGCCGCTGGAGATGGCCACGATCTACCTCGGTGACGGCGAGTACGCGCCCGTCCCGCTCACCGCGCTGGTCGACCGGCTGGCGAACCGGGCGGTCACCGGCCTCGGCGAGCTGGCGCGGCACGTCGACGCGTGGGAGGCCAGGCTGCGGCGGTCGCGCGAGGTGTCCGGCGAGGGCACGAACGACAGCGACGTGGTCCACCAGGTGCTCGCCAACGCCGAACTGTCGCAGCTGCGCAGGAATCGCAAGGTGGTGACCCGGCTGGTCGCGCTGCTGCCGCCGAAGCTGCGGGCGACCTACCTGGTGGGTGTCGCCGAGGACCGGCAGCGGTTCTGGGTCGAGACGTTCGCGCGGATGCCGCGTCAGAGCCGACCGGGTGGTGACTGACCGGGCGGCGGCTGCCGGTGCACGCTGCGCACCGCGGACACGTCGGGGTGCGGTGCGGGGCGGAGCGGGATGTCCGCGCTCAACGCGTCCAACCTGCGCCGGACACTGGTGGCGATACCCTTGCCCAGCAGGAAACGCGTCGGCGTGCCCGCCCGCAGCGCGCCGTCGAGCAGCCGGTGGGCCTCGCGGCCGCGCATCCCCGTGTCGCTGAGAACGAGGTGCCGCAAGCGGTGCGGCCGTTGCGCCAGCGCGTCGGCGATCGCGGACGCGGCGGCCTCGTCCAGCCGGTTGTCCCGCGCACCGAGGACTCCCGCCGCCTTCACCCGGCCGAGATCGCACACCTCGACGCCGGCCGCCACGGCCGCGACCACGAGCCGGGCGGCGGCGCCCGGTCCGATGCCGTTGCTCGCGACGGAGAGCCGCCGCAGCCGCCCGCCCGGCACGAGCGCGTCCGCGATGGTCTCCGCGCCCCGGTCACCGAGCCGCGCCGCGGACACGTACAGCTCGCTGATCGCGTCGGCTCGCAGGAGCGCGGCCAGGTGCGCCGCGCCCTCCGGTCCGAGCGGGTTGCCGCCGACGTAGAGGCGTTCGACCCGACGCCCGGACGCGGCGGCGGTGACCAGCGCGTCCACCAGGACGGCCAGGCCCGCCGCAGCCATGCCGGTCTGGACCAGGTCCAGGGTGCGCAGCGAACGGGCGGACTCGACGATCCCCGCCGCGGCCTCCCCCGCGCCGGCGTCGAGCGGGTTGCGCTTGAGCCAGATCCCGGTGACCCGGGCCGCTTGCGGGGACGCGCGCAGGTTGTCCGCGATGTCGCAGGCGCCACCCGCGGTGATCCCGTTGCAACCCAGGTACAGCGTCTCCACCTCGCGCTCGACGGCCCGGCCCGCCACCGCTGCCGCGCCATCGTCGCCGAGCCCGTCGGTTCCCAGCAGCAGGTGCCGGACCACACCGGGGCGCAGCGCGTCGGCGACCAGCCTCGCCCCGGTCGGCCCGAGCGCCTGCTTGCACAGGTCCAGGCGACCGTCCGGGAGCGCGGTCCCGGACGGGAAGTCCAGCCGCCGGTCCGTCGTGCCACCGGTGCGCAGCCACGACAGCAGCGGTTCGAGGTCGCCCGCCGGGCGCGGTTCCATCGGGCTCACCACTCCACCTCGCGGTAGTCCTTGAGCAGAACGCCGGCGACCGGCGCGCCCGCCTCGCCCCGCACGATCGGGTCGTAGACGCGCGCGGAGCCGTCGACCACGTCCAGCGGCGTGCGGAAACCGCGCTCGGCGAGCCGGGTCTTCTTCGGCGCCGGGTTCTCGTCGGTGATCCACCCGGTGTCCACCGCGCACATGTACACGCCCTGCCGGGCCAGGTCGGGGCCGCTGGTGCGGGTCAGCATGTTGAGCGCGGCCTTGGCCATGTTGGTGTGCGGGTGCCGGGCGGTCTTGTTCCGCACCGCGAACCGGCCCTCGACGGCCGAGACGTTGACGACGTAGCGACGCGGGAACGGGGACGCCAGCAGCAGGGGCAGCAGGCGGTCGCACAGCAGGGTCGGCGCGAGCGCGTTGACCAGCTGCGTTTCCAGCACTTCGGTCGGATCCAGCTCTCCGATGCGCAGCGACCAGGAGTTGACGGGCGCGGTGTCGGGCAGCAGCCCGGCCTCGTCCACCTCGGTCCCGTCCACCTCGCTGCCGTTCACCTCGCTGCCGTTCACCGCGGACGGCACGAGGGCGAGCGCGTGGCGGACGGCCCCCAGCGCGGGCATCGGGCGGAAACCCGGTGCGAGGCGGGCGTTCGCGGGCAACGCGCCGGTCTCGCCGTCGACCAGGGCCGCGTACGACTCGGGCGGTCGGCGCACGGTCTGGGCCGCGTTGTTGACCAGGATGTCGAGCGGCCTGCCCTCCTCCCGCAGCGACTCGCACAGGCCGAGCACCTGGCGCGGGTCGCACAGGTCGATGCCCACGACCGACAGCCTGTCCAGCCACGCCTCGCTGCCCGGCACCGCCCGGAAGCGCCGCACCGCGTCGTGCGGGAAGCGCGTGGTGACGATCAGTTCCGCACCGTCGCGCAGCATCATCAGCGCGAGGTGGAAGCCGATCTTCACCCGGCCGCCGGTGAGCAGCGCACGGCGTCCGGCCAGGTCCGTGCACGCGGCTCGGCGCTCGGCGTTCTCCGCCGCGCAGGCCGGGCACAGTCGGTGGTAGAACGCGTCGGCCACCCGGTAACCCGCCTTGCAGACGTAACAGCGGCGGGGACGGGCGAGCGGACGTGCCGTCGCGGCCGGCTCGACGTGCAGCGGGGCGTCTTCGCGGCGCTCGATGGCGCCGGTGGCGGTCGTGGCGTCGAACCGCGGCGTCGGCTGCCGCGCGCCCGGCGTCACGGGCCTTCCTGCGCCGCTGCTTGCCGTCCCGGACGAACGACTCCGCGACCCGCTCCGCGCGCAGGCGCACCGGGTCATCGGCGGGCAGGGCGCGCAGCCTGGAGACGGCCGCGTGGAACGCCGCCTGCTCGTCCTCGTCCATCCCGCCCGTCTCCGTAGTCGTGTGGCCGGCAGGATTCGAACCCGCGTGACCGCCGTGAGGGGCGGCGCGCCTGCCTCTGCGCTACGGGGCCGGACAGCCTGCCCGGGCGGCCGGATTCGAACCGGCGTGATCCGCGCTGCGAGTGCGGAGCGACTGCCTCTGCGCTACGACCCGGGCATTGGGCGGCATCCTATCGCCGGACGTGCGCCGAAGAGTCCAGCGGGCTCGGCTGTCCGTGGCGGGTCAGGTGCGCGTCCCCCTAGTCGACCGTGATGACGACCTTGGCCCGCGCGTGGTCCAGTTCGAGGTACCGGATCGCCTCCGGGGTCTCGGACAACGAGTAGGTCCGGTCGACGACCGGGGTGACCATTTCGGACTCGGCCAGTTCGCGCAGCGTCGCCAGGTTGTCCCGGTTGATCTCCACGCTGAGCGCGAGGATGCGGTGGCGGACGAAGCGGGACATCAGCAGGCCCTTGACCGAGAGGCCGACCGGCCCGAAGAGACTGCCGCCGTCGGACACTCCGCCACCGGACAGGACGAGCGTTCCCTCGGGTGTCAGCGCCCGCCGGAGGTCGGCCAGTGAGCGGTTCGCCACCAAGTCGAAGACGACGTCGTAGCGCTTCCCGTTCCCGGTGAAGTCCTCTTTCGTGTAGTCGACGACGTGGTCCGCGCCGATCGACAGGAGCAGGTCGGCGTTGCGCGTGCTGCACACCGCGGTCACCTCCGCGCCGAACGACTTGGCGATCTGCACCGCGAACGTCCCCACGCCGCCCGACGCGCCGTTGATCAGGAACTGCTGTCCGGGCCGCGCCCGGCCCAGGTCGCGCACACCCATCAGGGCGGTGGTGCCCGCCACCGGTATCGCGGCGGCCTGCTCGAACGTCAGGTTGGCCGGTTTCGGCTCCACCGTGTCGTCCGCGACGCACACGTACTCGGCGAACGCCCCGTCGCCGGAGCCGAGGTCGCCGAACACCTCGTCACCGGGCTGGAACCGCGCCACTCGTCTGCCCACCGCCTCGACCCGGCCCGCGAAGTCACGGCCCCGGATCTTCGCCTTGGGACCGGAGAGCCCGAACATGCGCGGCGCCATCAGGCGGGCGATGCGCGGGTCGCCCCGCATGACGTGCCAGTCGTACGCGTTGACCGACGCCGCGTGCACCCGCACCAGCACCTCGTTGTCGCCGGGCGTCGGCGTGTCGACGTCCTCGAACCGCAGGACGTCGGATGAGCCGTACCGGTCCTGGACGATCGCCTTCATCGAAGCCTCCGTGACGACGCGGTTCGCTGTGTGAACGGCCGGCCTGCCGGAAGCGTCGGCACTGGCGACGACGATAAGCGGGCGACCTCGGTGCGGACATCCGGGATAAGCCCTAGGGGCCAGGTTCACGAGTCTGGTGTCACAGACGATCCGATGACGAAGAGGGTGAAGTCTTCGCGGGCCTTCGCGTCGATGGCCATGGGCAGGCGGATGCGCCCGGAATCGACCATGCCTCGCACGGCGGATCGGCTCAGGCCGAACCCGGCCGTGAGCAGCTTCCCGACTCGGATGGGCGCCGGGAGTTCGAATCTGATGACGACCTCGATCGACGCCGGCTCCTCGCGATCGAGTTCGTAGAACGGCATGTCGGTTTCCAGCTCCCACGTGCCGCTCCAGTCGAGCCGGTATGCGGCCTTGCCGGCCAGCGCCGCGTCCATGGCCAGCTGTCGCACCATGGCCGGATCGTTGTTCTCGAACATCAGCAGCCGCTGGTGTTCGAGTGCCTGCACGTGGATGCGCTCGTGGACGGGGATCTTCGACGTGCGGCCGCACGTCTCGCAGCAGATCAGCATCCAGACGTCGAGGAGCTTGCCGTTCGCGTTCACACGGAACTTCCCGGTGGGATGGTGACGCGTGGACCTGCACGACACGCATGCTTTGACGATGGCGGGCAGACCCAGCTCCCTGACCACCCACAGCGCTTTCCGGTCGATGCCAGATCCGCCACCGTCAGCGGGCACACGGGTACTGCGAAAATCGTTCATGGCTTCGGCGAACTCCAAGACTTGTGGAGGAGGCACCAGTCAGCGCTTTGCGGCGCCGTGAACTGCCCCCCGGATCCAGTGGCGTACGGCCGGCGTCTGAAAGCGCAGCACGCCGGCTGACGCGACGTCGCACATCACGTCGCGTGAAAGAAGCCCGCACTGATCACAAGGTGCGGGCTTCGCGCGGCACGTCGAAGAGAGGCGGGAGCGACTCGAACCCGTCTTCATTCCGCACGTGCGCCACTGATTACGACTCCATGCCCGCCATGATGTTCAACCAATGGGCCGCCAGGCAACAGGTTTTCCAGGAGGCCGCGGTCGGTCACTCGGACACGTGGGTGGCGGTCGGGGTCCATCTTGGTGATGTGGAAGCGGTCGCCGTGGACGACGTCGGTCACGCCTTGTCACGAGACGTCGCCTGACGGGGTGGTCGAGCTGTTCACCCGCTCCCCGGTTCGCCTCGGCCGGCAGCGGTCATCCGCTGTCCGCGATGGTCATGGGCTGCCGAGAGCCGGCGGACATGCCTTCGGTCGGCTCTGGTCTGCCCGATCGTGGGACATCGCGGCGTGTCGGGGCCGGCAACCGCGTGGAGCGGCGCGGACCGTCCAATATGGATGTCGGGCTGCGCGTCGCCGTCCGTGCGCTCGTCACGGGGAATCCCGGGAATCGAGGACTGTCCGGCCGCTGCGCGGGGATGAGGGGATCGTGCCGTGTTCATTCATCCGCAACACTGGCCGGGCCGCGTCGTTCCGAGCAGCGACCAGGACGTCGTGACGGCGGTCGAGTCGTTGTGCCTGCGTGCCGGCTGGCCCGGTGCTGATCGGCGGGAACTCGGTCAGGTCCTGTCGCCGTGGTTCGAGGCCGGTTGGTGTGTCGACGCCGTGCTCCGTGCGGTCGACCTGACCCCGTCCGGGACGTTGCAGACCGAGTGGCGCGAAACCGACGAGCCGCACGAATTCCTCCAGAAGCGGCTGCGGGCGTGGTTCGACGACGGCGACACCGCGGCCGGCTCGACCGATCGCGCCGCCCCGCCCGTGGCGGGCATGTCGTTGGGTCGGTGGTGGCGCATCCACCGTCGCACCGCGGAGACAGCCGCTCCACGGGTACGCGGACCGCTGGGCGAGGCGGGCCAACGGGCCCGCGAACAGACCACGGCGCGGGCGCGGACGTTTCGACGCGACCCGGTGGACGCGGTGCGGGAACGACAGCGCCGACGCGAGGAGGCCTTGGACAGCCTGCTTCCGGAAGCAACCCGGCCACCCACGTTCTAGGACGCGCGCCGCCCACTTCGGCGCAGGTCGTCCAACCGGCGCGTAACGACGAGATCGCCGGTCGGCTGTCCGGCGCAGTTCAGAACGTGTGGCCGACTTTTGGGTGGTGATTCAACGGGTCGCGAGCGTGTTATTCGTCTTCGGAGGCATTGTGGTCTTGCGACGATTCGATTATCAATGGTGTCGAGGTGTTGCCGGCGTTGCCGGTGATCTGGCGCAGATGGACCATAGTTCGGTCCAGTTGCTCAGCCAGGCGGGGGATCGTGCTGGGTGGGACGTAAACGTCGGCGCCGGCGTTGAGGAGGCGGCGGACCGGGCCTTGGTAGCTGACTCCGAGTTCTTTGTCCTCGATTTCCGCTATGACCACCCGGGCCTTCGGAAACATCGATCGGAGGTTTCCGATCAGCTGTGGGCTGACCGGCGGGATCAGCAGTACGTCGACGCTCTTGGGGGCCGAGTTCATGTCCAGCACTATGTAGTCGGGGCCGAGCTGGGCGGACAGCGATGCCCGAGCCGATGCCGACAACTTCATCGCGGTGGCCACGACGGTCACGTTCTCGTAGGCTAACGATGAGCGTTCGGCGGCCTGGTCGCCTCGGCTCCCGGGATCGACGATTCCGGCATGGAACGTGCCGGTTGTACTGGATATCGTCGCGATCGACTTGCCGTCCCGCTTGATGAGCAGGTCCTCGCCGGGACCGAGAGCGTCGATTAATGCCACGATGTCTTCAGGAAGGCGGGTGGCGTCGATCCACCGCGCAGTCTGCCCGCCCGCCATCAGACCCGGAACGAACGCAGAACGGCGTCGGCGTGGGCCCCAAGCAGTTTCGTCATGGTTCGCAATTCTTCCACACCGGCCGGAACCACCGCCTCGCGGCCTCATCGGGCGGAATCCGTTTATGGACGAGGACGTTCGGCCGTGGGCGATGATCGAGCGGCTAGTGCTCCAGCCGGAGATCGTCGCGTTCACGGGTCCGGGACGATGCCTGCGGGATGCCGGGAAGTCGGATAGTGACGAGGAGACCGCCGGTGGGGCGGGGTGTGAGGTCGAGGGTCCCGTCGTGTGCTCGGACGATGCTGTGCACGATGGCCAGCCCGAGGCCGACACCGGCGTGTTCGTCGGTGCGTATGCGTTCTGTTCCGCGTTGGAAGGGTTCGGTGAGGATCGGTACCAGTTCCGGCGGGAGCGGATGGCCCGTGTTCTCGACCCGCAGCACGCTCGTGTCGTGCTGCGATTCGGTGTGGACCGTTACGGTGCCGCCGGCTGGGAGGTTGTGGACGATGGCGTTCTGGACGAGGTTCGTCACCATCCGCAGGATGAGCGCCGCGGAGCCGACGGTCTGTGTTGTCCCGCCGGTGACGTCGAGTGTGATCTGGCGCTGTTCGGCGAGGGGAAGCAGCGTTTCGGTGGCTTCTTCGGCGATGAGGGAGAGGTCGACGGGCTCGCGGGTGAAACTCCTGCGGTCGGCGCGGCTGAGCAGCAGGAGCGCCTCGGTGAGGTCGATCGCCCGCGTGTTGACGGTGTGGAGGCGTTCGATGAGCTCGTCCTGGTCCCGCGTGGGGTCGTTGCGGGCGACGTCGAGGAGTGTCTGCGAGATCGCCAGCGGGGTGCGCAGTTCGTGGGAGGCGTTCGCGGCGAACCTTTGCTGTTCGGTGACGTGGGATTCGAGTTGTTCGAGCATGGTGTCGAACACGTCGGCGAGTTCGCGGAACTCGTCGTTGCGGCCTTCCATCCGGATCCGGTGGGACAGCGATCCGTTCGAGGCCATCCGTGCCGCGTCCGCGATCTGTGTGAGTGGTGCGAGCATCCGGCCGGCGAGTATCCATCCTCCCACGAGACCGAACACGAGCAAGACGGCCAGTGCGATGGCCGCGGCGCGGCCGAAGATGCGCACGAGCAGGTACCGATTGGGTGAGATCCCGAGAAGGCCCTGTTGGTTGTCGGGTACGTAGCGCAGCAGGAACACCCACACCACGGCCAGCAGGAGAGCGCTGGTGAGGAGGAGGAATCCGGCGTAGCTGATGGTGAGTTTCAGTCGGGCGCTGAGCCCTGGGCGTCTATTCATGAGTGCTGTCAGGATGGGTGGTGTCCATGCCGGTGTCGATTCGGTAGCCGACGCCGGGCACCGTGGCGATGAGCCATGGTTCGCCGAGTCGTTTGCGCAGGGCGGAGATGGTGATGCGGACGGCGTTGGTGAAGGGGTCGGCGTTCTCGTCCCAGGCCCGCTCCAGCAACTCTTCGGCGCTGACGACACCGCCTTCGGCGGCGACGAGGACTTCGAGCACGGCGAACTGCTTGCGGGTGAGCGCGACGTAGCGCCCGTCGCGGAAGACCTCCCGACGGAAGGGGTCCAGCCGGAGGCCCGCGATCTCGCTGACCGGAGGCCGGGCGTGCGCGCGTCTGCGGTCGAGCGCCCGCAGCCGCATGACGAGCTCCCGAAGCTCGAACGGTTTGGTGAGGTAGTCGTCGGCGCCGAGCTCGAACCCGGAAGCCTTGTCGTCGATCCGGTCGGCGGCGGTGAGCATGAGGATCGGGATGCCGCTGCCGGAGGCGACGATGCGTCGGGCGATCTCGTCGCCGGATGGGCCGGGGATGTCGCGGTCGAGGACCGCGAGGTCGTAGGAGTTGACGCTGAGCAGTTCCAGGGCGGTGTTGCCGTCGCCGGCGATGTCGGCGGCGATCGCTTCCAGCCGGAGACCGTCCCGGACGGCTTCGGCCAGGTAGGGCTCGTCCTCCACGATCAGCACGCGCATACCCGGAGCCTAGGCAGCACGGCATATCGCCGACATATGCGAACCGGACACGCGGGCGGCTCAGCGTCCCGGTACCGGGGCCGGTCGAGGTTGATCTGACGACGCGCAGGACTGTTGCGGTGGCGTATGCGATTTTCGATACGCCCGCGATACACACCAATTCCCGGTATCAAGGTGTTCTCCGCGGGCCACTCGCAGGTTGCGAAATAGTCGGCCTCGGGACTGATCAGCCGGCCGCCGGGCCTCAGCACGGGCCGCAATTCGGCCGACGGTGCGCTCCAGTCCTCCAGGTAATGCGGTACCGCGGACGCGATGACATCACAGCCAGTCGTGTTCGCGTGCGTATCGGGCGGCTTCGTGCCGGGTCCTGGTCCGGGTTTTCTGCATGGCGTTGGAGAGGTAGTTGCGGACGGTGCCTTCGGCGAGGTGGAGTTGGGTGGCGATGTCGGCGACGGAGTACCCGTCACAGATCGCGCGCAGCACGCCGAGTTCGCGGTCGGTGAGTGGGCAGTCGTCGACGACGGCGAGCGCGGAAACGTCCGAGTCGATCCACCGCCTGCCGTCGTGCAGGGCGGCGATGACCGCGGCGATGTGTGCCGGTTCGGCGGACTTGCTGACGAAGCCCTGACGCCGAGCTTCAGTGCCTTGCGGAGCACGCCGGGCCTGGCGTGGCGGGTGAGCATGAGGACGACCTGGTTCGGCAGGGTGCGGCGGATCTGCGCGACGGCGCCGAGCCCGTCCACACCGGGCATCTCCAGGTCGATGACGAGCACGTCCGGCTGGGGCCGCAGGGTGGCATGGATGGCGGTCTCGCGGACCGCAGCGACCGGTTCCTGTTCGACAGCGCGACCGGCCCCGGCGGCTGGGACTCCTCGTTCGCGCGGATGTTCGGCCGGGGCGTCGAGGACAGGTTCCCGGACCGGCGAACAGCCGTCCGGCGCGACCGGAGCGCCCGCCGACAACTACCTGGCCAGCCGGCTGCACGTGATCTGCAACGACTCCGACTGGCCGGAGTCAGTCCGGACCTACCAGCGCAACGTCGCGATCGACCGGATCCGCTACCCGATGTTCGGCGCCGCCGGGGCCGACATCACGCCGTGCGCGTTCTGGCCGTCCGAGCCGGTCGAACCGCAGGTGGAGATCACCGATGAGGGCCCGTCGAACGTGCTCATCCTGCACAACCTCCGTGACCCGGCCACGCCGCTGGCCGGCGCCAGGGAGCTGCGGCAGGCCTTCGGCGACAGGCCCGGATGGTGACGGCCGACCAGGGCGGCCACCTGGCGTACCTGTTCCTGGACAACCAGTGCGCCAACGACATCGCGACCAACTTCCTGGTCACCGGTGAGCGCCCGCAGCACGATCTCGCCTGCGGAGCCGAACCGGCCTGATCAGGCGACAGTGACAGCTGTCCAGGGAACCCGCACCCCAGCGGATTCCCGGGGCAGTTCCGCCTCGCCGTCCCATTCTCTTCGCGGCGGCGGTCACCACGCCGCGCGACGGGCGGCGTGGTGACGGATGGGAAGGTGTCGCTGGGCGAGCTCTAGTCGTGTCGTCCGACTGAGGGGTGACGTATCCGCGAGATGCCGTCGTCGCTGCTGCTCCCGGTCGGCGTGAGCGCGGACGAGCCCAGAAGCGTCAGCTTTTCGGCGTCTGCGGAGCCGGCTTCGGCGTGGTAGATCACGAGAGTGATGCCGTCCGTTCCGCTGATCACGAGCCTCTCGCGGTGCAGTCGCATCTCGCCCACCTGTGGGTGGTCGAACGGGACCGGAGTACCGCGTTGGTTGCCCACGTCGTGGCGGTTCCACAGGGCGCGGAAGCGCGGGCTCGCGAGGGAGAGTTCTCCGATGAGCTCGATGAAGCGCTGGTCTTCGGTGTCGGTGCCCACGGACTGGCGGAGGCTGGCGACGTAGCACTCCGTGGTCCCGTCCCAGTCCAGGTGGAGGGTTTGCTCTGCCGGGTCGAGGAACACGTCGAGCAGTTGGTTGCACCCGACCGACAGGCGCGGCGACAGCGCGGTCGCCATGGCGTTGGCGGCCAGGATGTCGAAGTAGCGCCCCTCGACGAACGCGGGATACGGCAGGGTCGGCAGGAGCTTGACGGTGCCGGCCGGCACCGTCTCCGTCCGCGGCCTGCGTCGCGTCCGTCGGGGCTTGTCCGCGCCGAGGCTCAGCAAGTAGGTCATGTGCTCGTCGTCGAGCTGGAGGACGCGTGCGATGGACTGGAGGACCTGCACGGACGGGTTGCGGTCGCGTCCCCGCTCAAGGCGCAGGTAGTAGTCGACGCTGATACCGGCGAGCATGGCAACCTCTTCGCGCCTCAAGCCGGGCACCCGCCGCCCACCGAGATCGGCGAGGCCCGCCTGCTCAGGCGTGACGAGCTCGCGGCGGGCACGGAGGTAATCGCCCAAGTGGTTTGGCTTGTCGGCCATACGAGCACCGTAACTCGCCTGCAACCAGACCTGGGGGGACCTGTCACTACCCAGGTCCACAAGAGCACTGGTTCGGTCCCGGCACTCGGCGTTCTCTGGGTGAGGCACTACTCGTCCCACTCCACGAGAGGAAGACCAAGCATGCGCTCACAGGTGAATCGACAGATCACCCTGGCGGCACGGCCGCACGGAAACCCGAAGGAGAGCGACTTCGAGATCGTGGAGCGCCCCGTGCCCGTCCCCGGCGACGGACAGGTGCTCGTTCGGAACACCCTGGTCTCACTGGACCCCTTCAACCGCATCCTGATGGGTAACGCGAACAGCGACCAGGCCCCCATCGAGCTCGGCGACACGATGTTCGGCTTCACCGTCGCCATCGTCGAGCAGAGCAACAATCCCGCTTTCGCCGTCGGCGACCACGTCGCCGGCGTCACCGGCACCACCGGTTGGCAGGACTACGCCGTGTCCGACGGGTCGGACCTCCGGGTGGTCGATCCCGACGCGGCGCCGTTGTCGGCGAACCTCGGCGTGCTCGGCGTGACGGGCCTCACGGCGTGGGTCGGCTTGACCAAGATCCTGGCCCCGAAGCCGGGCGGAACGCTCGTCGTCACCGCCGCGGCGGGTGCCGTCGGCTCGGCCGCGGCTCAGATCGGAAAGCTCCGGGGATACCGGGTCGTGGGGATCGCAGGCGGCCCCGAGAAGACCCGCCACCTGCTCCAGGATCTCGGTCTGGACGCCACCGCCGACTACAAGGCGCCCGACTTCGCCGAGCAGCTCGCCCGCGCCGTGCCCGGTGGCATCGACACCGTCTACGAGAACGTGGGTGCTGCCCTGTTCCCCGCGCTGCTGCCGCACCTGAACCGGAGCGCGCAGATCGCCGTGGGCGGCGTCATGTCGCAGATCACGCGGACCGGTGCCTTCGAGGGACCGGACAACCTGCCGGACCTGCTGAGGGCCACCGTGTACAAGACCCTCACCGTTCGCGGCTTCAACGTGACCGAGTTCTACGACTGCTACCCCGAGTTCCTCGCGGATCTCGCCCCAGCCGTCGCGGAGCAGAAGCTGCACTACAGCACGCACATCATCGAGGGGCTTGAGACCATCCCCGTCGCGTTCCCGGAGATGTTCACGGGCCGTGTCGCCGGCAAGATGATCGCGAAGATCAACTAAGGCCCTGTCGATCGAAGGGGTGGGCCAGTGGGTTTTGTTCGAGCAGTGGGTCCAGTCGCTGCTGGAGTTGGCAGGCTTCGGTGGTGCGGTGTTGGCCGCTGAGCAGTTCCACGGCACGCAGCCAGGCGATGCGGGCCTCGGTCTCACTGCCGGACTCCAGGTGCAATTCTCCGAGTGAGATCAGCGCGTTGGCTTCATCGAACGCGTTGTTCGCCTCTCGGTTGTCTGCGCAGACGCGCTCGTAGAGCCGGAGAGCCTCCTCGCGGCGTCCTGTCCGGCGCTCGATGTCGGCCAGGAAACGCAAGGTTCGTGCGTGGTTGTCGAGGTCGCCGAGCGGTTCTTCCAGCGAGATCGCGTCTTCGAGTGCCCGGCGTCCCTCCTGGTGGTCGCCCAGCATGGCGGCCAGTGAACCCACCATGACCAACGCCTTCGCCTCTAACGCAAGATTTTCGTTCCCCTCAAGCAGGCGGTGGGCACATCTCGCGTGCTCCAGAGCTCGGCTGAGTTCTTCCTGGTGACCCAGCACGATGGAGAAGGCGATTTCGAGTTCCCCCCGATCCTCGGGGTTCCCGGTTTCGTCAACCGACGTCCGGGCCAACCGGAAGTGATCCAGTGCCTGGCTGTGCTCGCCCACGGTGAGGTAGGCGTATCCGATCATCAGGAACGTGAAGAACTGCGTGTCGGCCCGGCCGAGCCGGGTCGCGACGGCCAATCCGTCCTGCCACGCCGAGAGGTTCTCCTCGAAAAGGCCCTGCAACGTCCGGAACGCGGTCAGGTGCCAGGCCAGTCGCCAGACCTGGGTGTGCAGGCCGAGTTGCAGGGCGGTCTGTTCGATGGCGACCAGACTCGTGCGTTCGCGGTGGTACCACGCCCACGCTCTCGTCCGGTCGGATGGTGTGAAACGGGGGCGTTCGGCCTCCGGCGGGTCGAGCACGCAGGCCGAGCGGGAGGGGAAAGCCGAGCGCGAGTTGGTGCGCACGGTGTCGGTGTAGTGGTCGACCAGCCTGACCAGGGCGGCACGCCGATCCGTCTCGGACAGCTGCTGTTCCGCGGCGTAGTCCCGGACGAGATCGTGCATGCGGTAGCGGCCGGCGCTGTGCTGCTGGACCAACGAGACCCGCTCCAGGGAGCGGAGTACGACTGCAGCCTCGTCGGCGGTCGTGTCGATGAGCCTCGCGACAGCCGCCAGGCTGATGTCCGGCATCGGGACCGCGCCGAGCAGTGCGAACGTCCGGGCCTGGTGTGCCGTCAACGCGGTCGTGGACCAGGACAACACGGCTCTGATGCTGGTCGCGGACTCGTTCTCGTCGAGCGCGCCGAGTCGGGTGGCGGCACGCTGGAGTTCGGCCGCGATCGTCGCCAGCGGCAGTTCGTGGTGCGTCTGGGCGCGGCTGGCCACGATGCTCAGCGCGAGGGGCAGCCCGGCACACCGCAGCAGCAGCTCGTCGACGGCATTCGGCTCGGCGGTGAGGCGGTCGGGGTCGATGCGGGCGGCCAGGAGTGACCGGGCGTCGGGTTCGGGCAGGACTTCGAGCCGCAGCGGTTGCGCACCGTGGGCGGCGACGAGGCCGGTCAGCCAATCGCGGCTGGTGACCAGGACGGTGCACGTGCTGCCACCGGGCAGCAACGGAACGACCTGGGCGGTGTTCGCGGCGTTGTCGAGCACGATGAGCATCCGCTTGTCGGCCACGAGGCTGCGGTAGAGCGCGGATTGGGCATCCGGTTCCCGGGGGATCGCGTTGGGATCGACGCCGAGCGCGTCCAGGAAGCCGCGCACCGCCAGGGGTGCGGGCACCGGCCGGCCTGACGGGTCGAACCCCCGGAGGTTGACGAACAGCTGCCCGTCGGGGAACCGGTCCAAGTGCTGATGTGCCCAGCGCAGCGCCAGCCAGGTCTTGCCGATCCCGCCGATGCCGGCGAGCGCGGACACCACCACCGTCGGGGCGTGTCCCGGTCTCGCCGAGTCGTCCAGGGCCGCGGTCAGCACGGCCAGTTCGTCGGTGCGGCTGGTGAACCCGCGTGGGGCGGCGGGCAGCTGGCGTGGCACCGGACGTGGCACGACGACCGGCGCGTGCCGAGCGCCGGTCAGAACGTCCTGGTGCAGGCGCTGGAGCACCGGGCCGGGATCGGTGCCGAGTTCGAGGGCCAGCCGGGCGCGCACGTCCTGGTAGTGCTGGAGGGCATCGGCCTGCCGGCCACTGCGGTAGAGGCCCAGCAGCAGCTGACCCGCCACGCGTTCGTCCAGCGGGTGCTCGTGGGCGCGGGCGATCAGCTCGGGCAGCACCTCGGAGTGTCGGCCGTCGGCGAGTTCGGCGTCCACCAGATCCAGTTGTGCGGCCAGGTGCTCTTGACGCAGCGTGGGCCGCAGTTCGTCCAGCCAGCGGCAGTCGAGGCCGGCGAAGGGCTCGCCGCGCCACAGTTCGAGCGCGCGTTGCAGCACGGGGACGGACTTCTCCCCCTTCGCGACCAGTCGGCGGAACTCGTGCAGGTCGATCGAGCCGGGTTCGGTGAACAGGACGTAACCGGACGCGCGGGACTCGATGGACGCGGTGCCGCTCAACAACGCGCGGATTCGCGAGATGTGACTGGCGAGCGCGCCGCGGGCGCGTCGCGGTGGCCGGCCGTCCCAGACCCGGTCGACCAGCCGGTCGGTCGACGTGACCTGGTTGGCGTTCACCAGCAATACGGCGAGCACGGATCGTTGCCGTGCGGGACCCGCGTCGACCGGAGTTCCGTCCACCTCGATCGAGACGTCGCCCAACACCCTGAATTCGACAGCCATGCGCCTCTCTCCCCCGAACACCACGATACGGCCGCTGACCAGCGGCCTCAATCGGTTCGCAAACACCCGGCAATCGCACCGGCGCACCGTTGGGCCGTACAGACGAACGGGATCGGAGGGACATGAGGACGCTGCCGGGACCGGTACTCGCGATGCTCACGCGGTCGGGATGGCCGTCGGACCGGGCCGGGTGAGCGCCGCCGACGGCGCGACGTGTGCAGGCGGATGTATCCAGCTCGCCGCTCCGCTGTGCAGCGGCGGGTGCATCCGACGAGACGCCTGATCGGGACAAGCGCCGTGGCGCTGAACCAATTGTTCAAGAGGGGGAATGACATGCGAAAAACCCGCAATGCACTCGCGGTGCTGGTCACCGCGCTGAGTCTGCTCGTGGCCATGTTCACGGCACCGCAGGCACTCGCCCAACCGGTGGTGCAGCCGCAGGCACTGGGCTCGCTGTACGCGTTGTCGGCCAACAAGGACGCTGTGTGGGAGTGGCAGGGCGGACAGGAGTGGCGCAAGGTCGGCGGCCCTGCCGCCGACCTCTACGCGGGGTCCGCCGGCGTGTTCGCCACCTCGCCGGTGAACGGCGACATCTTCCGCTACAACGGCACGCCCAACGATTGGACCAAGGTCGGCGGGCCGGGCACGACGTTCGCCATGTCGGGCCGCCACCTGTACGGGTTGAGCCCCAACCGGTCCAGTGTCTGGGAGTGGCAGAGCGGTGAGACCTGGAAGCAGGTCTGGGGCCCCGCTCACTGGATCTACGGCAGTACGGTCGGTCTGTTCGCCACGGCTCCCGGCAACGGCGACATCTTCCGGTTCAACAACACCAGCTGGTCCAAGGTGGGCGGGCCGGGCAAGACGTTCGTCGCGAACAACTCGGGCCTGTACGGGCTGCGCCCCGACGGGAGCAGCGTCTGGCACTGGACGGGCGGCGAGAGCTGGGAGTACATCGGCGGAGCGGCCGGGTGGCTCGCGGGCGGCGCGGGTGCGCTGCTCGCGACCAACCCGAACTCCGGTGACATCTTCCGGTGGAGCGGCACCGGAACGGACTGGTACAAGATCGGTGGCCCCGGTGCCGACTTCCGCGTCGCCGCCAACAACAGGATCTTCGGGCTGACACCGAACAAGTCCGGGGTCTGGATGCATTCGAGCGGCGAGACGTGGGTGAACGTCGGCGGCCCCGCCGCCGCGATCGCCGCCGTGTGATTCGTCCGCGGTGAGTGCCCGCTTTCCGGGGCACTCACCGCGGACGTCGGCGAGTCTCGACCGGTTCGAAGTGCCCGAACCGGTCGAGACTCGTGTGGTCAGGGCGTTGCGCTGTTCGGTGGCTGTGTCCCGCAGCGGGCGGCTGCCACCATCGATTCCATGCGACGACCGGCGATCGTGGTATTCGCGGTGATCTGTTGTCTGGTGTCCACCGTGACCCCGGCGAGTGCGGCCGTCGTGCCAGGTGTCACCTACCGCGGTGAAGGGACGTTCTACGGCGCAACCGGCGTCGGCAACTGCTCCTACGAGGCGACCGGTGACACGGCCATCGCCGCGCTCAACCACACCGACTACGACAACTCTGCGATGTGCGGCGCTTACCTTCGTGCCACTGGTCCGCTCGGCGAGGTCACCGTGAAGATCGTCGACCGGTGCCCGGAGTGCGCGCCGGGGGACGTCGATTTCAGCCAGGCCGCGTTCGCCCGGATCGCGAACCCGACGGCCGGGCGGGTGCCGATCTCGTGGAGGCTCGTCAGCCCGGACATCAGCGGGCCGGTGAGGTATCGCTACAAAGAGGGATCGTCGCAGTGGTGGTGCGGGATCCAGGTGCGCAACCACCGCAACCCGGTCGCGAAACTGGAGGTTCGTGCCGGGTCGGGCTGGGTCTCGCTGCCGAGGTACCAGTACAACTACTTCATCTCCGAGTCGGGCGCCGGCTGCGGCTCCGACATCCGGATCACGGACATCTACGGGCAGACCCTCACCGACACCGGCATCACCATCACCGACCGCGTAGACCAACCCGGCAGGGCGCAGTTCGCCAAGCGCTGAACCTTCACGCGCGACGCGGCACATCCCGCTCGCCCACCAACCCAAGCGGCGATCAAGGCGCTCGTGCCGCGCTCGCCGCGTTCGGCTTCACCCGTGCAGTGGCAGGGGCGAACTCCCCTGCCCGACGCCGTCCTGCGTCGCGAGCTGACGTTCCGCGGGTCGGGCCGCTGGTGTGGCCCGACCCGCGACCGGAATCCTGTTGCGCGACCGCACCGGCTCGGCGAACCTGGGCCGGGTGCGCACCAACCTCCGCCGCGACCTGACCGAAGCCATCAAGGTCCGCGACCGCGTCGCCATCGCCGCCCTCCGCTCGGCTCTGGCGGCGATAGAGAACGCCGAAGCGCCCGAGGTGGACGACCGGCGACCGGTCGTCCCGACCGCCGGCGTGGGTTCGACCGAGGTCGAGCGGCGTCACCTGACCGAGGCCGATGTGCACACGATCGTGGCGGCGGAGGTGACCCAGCGCTCGACCGCCGCGGCCGAGTACGAGCGGCTCGGCCGCGCCGACCAGGCCGAACGCCTCCGCGCGGAGGCCGACGTGTTGCGCCGCCACCTCACCGCGTGATCGCCGCGAACAGCGCCCGTTCGGCCGCGCCTTCCGTCGAGGGCATGTCGATCTCGCGCACTCCGGCTCGACCCGGTGCACGGCGTGTGGCTGCACTGGGCGACCGTGCTCACGCAGCAGAGCAACGTGCTGGTCGCCGACTTCGGCATCCGCGACTCGCGGACCAGCCTGGCCGGCGTCCCCGGCGAACTGACCCCGTACACGCTGCAGTTCGCCGTCGAGGCCCACGAGCGGTTCACCGAACGCGTCTTCCCCGCGATCGCCGGCGAGGCCCTCGCGCAGCTCGCGGAGAGCATCGGACGGCCCGCGCCCGACATCCCCCCGCTCGCCCAGGGCGCGCTGTACGAACAGCTTGAGCGAGCGGACGACCGCGTCGCCCTGTCCGAAGCGGACGGAACGTGGCGGCAGGAGTCGGCGCGCGACAAGGAGTTCCTGCGCGGTGCACGGGAGACGTTGCGGCTCGGTGTCGAAGCCGTCGAGGCGGGCCGACCCGACCGCCTGATCGAGCTGCACGGCTCGCTGACCCGAGCCGTGCGGGACTACTCGCGGCGCGGCTGACGCATCGGGAACCTGAGGCCGTCGCACGGGCGGGGTGAGGGGTGTGCCTCTTCCGTGCGACGACGTGGCCACAGTGTCTGGGCGGCGGTGGCGCTGATGGAGACGCTCGCGCTGCCCCGGTTGAACAGGCCCACCGCGACCGACCCGTCACTCAACGGCTTGGCGAACACCTCGGGCTCGACGCGGGCGTGGTCGTCAGGCGCTGCCGCCGCGCACGACCTCCGTCGGCACGAGGAGGCCCACGTCGTCGTTCGGACCTCCCTCGACCTGGCGCAGGCAGCGGGCGACCAGTTCGCGGGAGATCCGCTCGACCGGGATGCGGGCGCAGGTCAGGGTCGGTTCGGTCACCAGGCCCAGCGAGCCGCCGTCGAACCCGGTGACGGCGACGTCCGAGCCGACCTTCAGACCCAGCGAGTGCGCCACGTTCACCACCACCGCGCCGACGGAGTCACTGCCGGTGACGATGGCGCTCGGCGGGTTCTTGCCGGTCAGCAGCCGACGGGCCCGCCCGCGAATCCCCGCGTCCGTGCCCCGGTAGACCGACGCCTTCGGCACGCGCAGGCCATGGCGGGCCAGGCCTGCGGTGAAGCCTTCCAGGCGTTCGACCTTCCAGTACTCGTCGCCGCCGAGCCCCAGGTAGGCCAACCGCTCGTGCCCCTCGGCCACCAGGAGGTCCACGATCGGTTGCACGCCGGCGACGTTGTCCACGTCCACCCACTGCTGCGGCAGGTCGGGCGCGAGGCGGCCGAAGCAGGCGAACGGCAGGCCGCTGTCCGCCAGGAACCGGGCCCGCTCGTCGTCCACCCGCGACTCCGACAGGACCACCGCATCGACCGTGCGCCGCGCGACCAGGTCCTTGAACACGCCGAGCGGGTCGTCCCGGTGGTGGGTGAACACCAGTACCTGGTTGTCGACCTCGGCGGCGGCCTTCACCAGCGCTTGCAGGAAGTGCAGGGTGAAGCCCTGCATGGTCTCCAACTGCTCGCCGAAGATGTGGTAGCCGATCTGCATGGTCCGCCGCGACCGCATCGTCTGCGCCGCCCGGCTGGGCTGGTAGCCCAGCGACCGCATCGCCGCGGTCACCCGCTCGAACGTGGCCTCCGAGTAGTACGAGTCGTGCCCGTTGAGCACGTTCGAGACGGTCTGCCGGGACACGCCCGCCGCCGCGGCCACGTCCACGATACTGATCCGCCGCCCGGCGTCCTTCGACGCCTGCCCGTCTCCTCGCACCCGCACATGATTCACCCACCGGGACAACGTCCGCAATTGAAGATCAACGTCGCGGTGTCACACGGGTTCAGACCGCTGTCAGCACCTGGGCGAGCAGACTGCCGACGATGGATTTGCCCAAGTAGTAGGTGGCCTCGTGGGGCTTGGAACCGTTGTCGACGGTCGCGTGGTTCTCCAGGACTCCGTGCATCCCGAGCGGGGACCCGAGCGTGATCAGCAGGTCGACAGGTTGGTCGACGCGGTGCAGGGCCTCGAAGGCGACCACGGTGCCCAGCGAGTGGGCGACGACCACCTCGACGACGCCGCGCCGCCTCCGGTAGGCGAGCGCGTCGCTCAGTGCTCACCGGGCGCCGGACCCTCCGCGTCGGACCGCTGCTGGGCGACCCAGACGGCGACCTGGGTGCGGGAGCCGAACCCGAGCTTGACCAGGATGTGCTCGGCGTGGGTTTCGGCGGTCCGGACCGAGATCACCAAGCGGGCGGCGATCTGGCGGTTGGTCAGGCCTTCGGCGATCAGTTCGGCGATCTCCCACTCGCGGCGGGTCAGCACGTCGCGGGTTTCGTCCGGCGGCGCGGTGGCCGGCTGCTCGTCGAGGGCGAACGCGATGGCGTCGTCCACGGTCATCGCGCGCCCGCGTTCGAACGCGGCCTCGAAGCGCTTGTCGCCGAGCCGCTCCTGTGCGTTGCGTCGGCATTTCTCGTGCAAGGGGTACATGTGCTGGTAGGTGCGCAGCGGGCGACCCATGACCTCCCAGAGTCGGTCGGCGGCGCCGAGCATCGTCGCGACCCGCTCGGGAGGCTCGACCGCAGCCTCGGTCCAGGCCAACGACTCCAACGACCAGCCCAGTCCGGTGAGGTCGCGCACCTCCCTGCGCAGCCGGATGCTCTCGCGTTGCAGCTCGGTGGCGCGGCGGGTTTCGCCCTGCTGCATCGCGAACAGGCCGAACGTCCACAGCGCGTACGAGCGGTGGAAGCACTCGCCCGCGGGCTCGGTGATGCGCATCGACTCCTCGTAGCAGGCGTTGGCGCGGTCCACGTCCCCGATCAGCGCCGACGCGCTCGAATAGCTCAACAACAGGTCCAGGCGCCGCGGCAGGTCGTGTCCCGGTGGCAGTGCCGCGAGGCCGCGTTCGAAGATCGTGATCGCGGTCGGCAGATCGCCGCTGTAGAGGGCGAAGCTGCCGTCGACCCAGTGGGCGAAGGCCTCGATGGAGGGATCGGCCACGGTGGCGGCGATGGCCCTGGCGTCCGCCAAGCGCTGCCGGGCGACCTCGAAGTCACCGTCGGCCGTCCCGAGTGAGCCGTCGGTGAGCAGGGCCTTGGCCCGCACGACGGACGGCGGGCCGGGCTGGTCGAGCACCCGCGCCAGCCACAGTCGACCCTCCCGCGCCCACCCGCGGCCCCACCAGTAGAAGTGGAACAACGCGACCAGCATCCGCATCGCGGGTTGGAGTTCACCGGGCCGGGTCAGGCAGAAGTCCACGGCGGCCTGGACGTTGGCGTGCTCGCGGTCCAGGCGTGCGAACCAGCCGACCTGCCGGGAGCTGACCCAGTCGGCGTCGGCCCGTTCCACCAGCTGCAGGTACCAGTCGCGGTGCCGGCCGCGCAGGTCGTCGTGCTCGCCGCGCTGCTGGAGCAGTTCGGCGCCGAACTCGCGGATGGTCTCCAGCATCCGGTACCGCATCACGTCGCCGTGCTGCTCCCCGACCAGGATCGACTTGTCCACCAGGGAGGCCACCGTGTCGAGCACGTCGTAGACGGACAGGCCGTCGCCCGTGCAGACGTCTTCGATGGCGTCGAGCTCGAACCCGCCCGCGAACACCGACAGCCGCGCCCACAGCAGTCGCTCCTGTGGGGAGCACAGGTCGTGGCTCCACTGGATGCACGACCGCAGGGTCTGCTGGCGCGCGGGCGTGCCCCGCAGGTGCGTGGACAGCAGGTTCAGCTGGTTGGACAACCGGGCCAGGATGTCCGTCTCCGACAGCGCCCGCACCCGGGCCGCGGCCAGTTCGATCGCCAGCGGCAGGCCGTCCAGCCTGCGGCAGATCTCGGCCACCGCGACCCCGTTGTCGGCACCGATCGTGAACCCCGGCCGCACGGCCGCCGCCCGCTCCCCGAACAGCGTCACCGCCTCGGCCCGGGCGAGGTCCTGCTCCGCGATCGGCCGGTTCAGGTCCGGCAGCGACAGCGGCGGCACCGGCATGACGACCTCGCCCTGGATGCCCAGCCACTCCCGGCTCGTCGCGAGGATTCGCAGCTCGCGGCAGCGCTGCAGCAGCACACCGGTCAGCTCCGCCACCGCGTCGACCAGGTGCTCGGAGTTGTCCAGCACCAGCAGGAGCCGGCGCGCGGACAGGTACTCGACCAGCAACTCCAGCGGCGCGTGGCCCGCTTGCTCGCGGAGCCCGACCGCCACCGATACCGCGTTCGCCACCAGCGCCGGGGCCCGCACCTGTTCCAACTCGACCAGGACCACGCCGTCCGGGAACGCGCGGCGCATCGCCGCGCCGGCCGCCAGTGCGAGCCGTGTCTTGCCCACCCCGCCCGGCCCGGTGAGGGTCACAAGGCGTGACGTGGCGAGCAGCCGCCGGACTTCGTCCACCTCACGCCGACGGCCGACGAAGCTGCTCAGCTCCAGGGGAAGACCCGATATCGTCTTCCCAACGACGGACGTCATACCGCGTACGGTAATACCGCAGGCCACGCGGCGCAGGCCGTGACTGCGGCGGTCGCGCCGCCGTACCGACCCGTCACCGTCCGTGCCCAGGGCTTGACCAGTCCGGTCTCGTGGGCCGCGGCGACGGCTCGCACCCGGTCCCACTCCGCGAGGGACGCCGCGCCGGCCAGGAGTCTTCCGGTCACTGCCATGACATACGCCCCTTCGCCGGCGAAGAGATCCGATGTCTACCTGGGTCCGGAGGGGTATTCAGGCCCGAAGTATCCCGTCAAGCACGCGGAGGCATCCGAGAATCGGTCCTCACTGTTTGCGCCGGTCGAATCGGTCCAGACCACCTGTCGCTGTCGCTGCGGGGCCGTAGCCCGTCCCGTCCGACCGCCTGGTCGGCGCTTGACCGCCCGACGCGCTTGCTCGTAGCGTGACCCCACCGCCGCCCGAAGTGCACGATGACCGCACCGTCCACTGTGGACTACCGTGGTGTGGTCGTCGTCGGTCGGGCGAGGAGTCCGACGATGAGGCTTGTTCCCCTGTTGGCAGCCACAGCTGTGGTCTGATGGCCGAGGGAATCCGGCTGAGCCTGTTCCAGGTCCGGCCGTTCCTCGGCGACATCTTCGTCGGCCTGGACAACTACACGCGCCTGGTCACCGACGAGCGCTTCCAGGACGCCATCGGCCGCACGTTCCTGCTGGCGGCCGGCCAGACGTTCGGGTCGATGATCACCGGGTTCGGGCTCGCCCTGCTGCTGGAGGGCCACGCCCGCTCCCTGTGGTTCGTGCGGTCGGCGGTGTTCCTGCCGGTCGTCGCGGCCACGGCGGTCATCGGCGAGATCTGGCGGCTGCTGTACTACCCGGCGCCCGAGGGGTTCCTCAACCGTGGTCACGATCCTGCTGACGCTGGCCGCGATCCGCGGGATGCGGGTGTTCACCGAGGTCTACGTGCTCACCGGCGGCGGTCCCGCCGGATCGACCGACGTGTGGATGACGCGCGTGTTCACCACGGCGTTCGAGCGCAACGAGATCGGGATCGCGTCCGCGGGCTCCGTGCTGCTGTTCCTGCTCACCTTCGTGATGACCGTGATCGTGCAGATCTACCGGCGTGCCAAGGAGAAGGTACGAGCGTCTCCGGCAGGTGCGACACCGCACTCGGGTGGTCCGACGACCGCTCCGCCTGGTTCTCGAAGGCCGTGCGGGTGCTGTTGTGCGTGAGCGCCGTGCTCGTGTTCTGCGGCCCGCTGCTGACGATCTTCTCCGGGGCGTTCGACGACAATCCCGACCCCACCAAGTTGTCCGTCGTGCCGGACAACCCGTCGCTGGCGAACTTCGCGGCGGCCGGCCGGAACCACATCTGGGACTACCTGCTCAACTCCCTGGTCATCGCCGGGGGCGCTTTGCTGCTCCAACTCGCCGTCAGCGTGCGCGTCCACCAGGGCGCGATCACCGCTTCTCCGGCGGCGAGCCGTAGGTACCGGTTGGATGTGCCGCAGCGCCACCAGCGACTTGACCGCGACACCGGCTTGCGAAGATGCCGACCGCCGCTCGATCGCGTGACCGGGAGGAGGCGGAGTTGGACGCCGCACGAAAGGCTGCGCTCGTCGGTCTGGCCGTGGTCAACCTCGCCGTGGTCGCGTGGGTCCTGCTGTCGTTCCGGGACGGCGCGCTCGTCAGCGCCTATCGCATGGATCTGGACGTCTACCGGGTTGCCGTGGACGTGTGGTGGCAGGGCGGTGACCTGTACGGGGAGTTGCCCAGGCTGCAGAACGGCTGGCACCTGCCATACGTCTACCCGCCGTTCGCGGTCGTCGTGTTGGCACCGTTCGCCGTTGTGCCCCTCTGGTTGGCCGGCGTGGTCTTCGCCCTCGTCACGGTCGCGGCGTTGGCACTCGTGCTCGTGGTGGTGCTCCGCGCGCTGGAGGTGCGCCCCACCGCCCTGCTGGTCGGCGCGCTGCTGCCGATGACCCTGGCCCTGGAGCCGGTACGCGAGACGCTGCACTTCGGCCAGATCAACGCGCTGTTGATGGTGCTGGTCGTGGCGGACTGCCTGGTCCGCACGCCGCGCTGGCCGCGCGGCGCGCTGGTGGGCATCGCCGCGGCGGTAAAGCTGACGCCCGCGGCCTTCGTGTTGTTCTTCCTGCTGCGCGGCGACCGCCGGGCCGCGCTCACCGCCGGCGTGTCGTTCCTGTGCGCGACGGCCATCGGGTTCCTGGTGAGCCGGCCGCACTCCGTGCAGTTCTGGACGCACGAGGTGTTCTACTCCTCCCAGTTCCGCGGCATGTCCAACGAGATGAACCAGTCGCTCAAGGTGTTGACGGCGCGGTTCGGGGCGGACCCGGAGGTGCTGTGGCCGCTGCTCGCGGCCGCGGCGCTCGGCATGACCGCCATCGGTATGCGACGGGCGTTCGCCGCCGGATGGCCGACGTGGGCGCTGGGCCTCAATGCACTCGGCGCGCTGCTGGTTTCCCCGGTGTCGTACTCGCACCATTGGGTGTGGGTCGTGCCGATCCTGCTGACCGGTGCTGTGTTCGCTTGGCGCACGCGACGCGCGACCGTGATCGCCGCCGTCGCTGCGGGAACGCTGCTCGTCGTCCTCGCGCCGCACTGGTGGTGGGACCCGAAGGTGCCGTGGCACGCCTGGCGCCTGCTGACCGGAAACGCCTACGTGTACGCCGCAGCGGTTGTCCTCGCCGTCGCCGCGATACCGCTTCACCAATGGCGCCGTAGTCGTCATTGGTGGAATCGACAAAGCAACAAAGATCATACCGCCTGAAGATGATCCGGAAGCGATTGAGCGAACGCTGGGCCATGGTCCGCGTCACCAGCCGCCGACTCGCCCAACCCCAGTAGCTCGGAACAGGCACTCAGGGCGGCAAGATGTGATGAATGTGCGGGCGGGGCTGCCGGCCGCCGGGAATTCCCGACGGGTCCTCCGGGCGTCCCGGTGACCGACCACGAGGGGGCGGCCGGTGGCCTACGCCTCGTCGTCCCGCTCGCGGTATCCGCTCTCGACGAGTGCGCGGAGACGGCCGAGCGACTCCTCGTCGGTGGCGCCAGTGCCGCTGATCCAGGCAACGGAAATCGCCGCGAGGAACAGGTCGTAGCTCTTCACTGACAGGCGCACGTGCCCCGCGAGTTGCGCGGCCCGCACGTACTGGTCGGTGGTGGCGATGAGGGTGTCGCAGGGAAGAGTGAGCGGGTTGTCCGGCTCTTGCGCCCTGGCCGCGGCCAGGAGCGGTTCCGGCAGGCCGCTGAAGGCGCTGAAGTACTCCTCCATCGCCCGCAGCCACTGCCGCAGCGCCTCAGAGGCGTCACCGAGCTGGGCGATGTCCGCCTGGCGGGCCACCAGCTCCTCGGAGCGCGTCTGCAGCACGGCCGCCAGCAGCGCCTCACGGGTGGGGAAGTGCCGGTACAACGTGCCAGGCCCGACGCCCGCCTCCTTGGCCACCGCCTCCAGGGACGTGCCGACGCCATACCTCAGGAAGTGGCGCTGCGCCGCTTCCAGGAGGGCCGCACGGTTGCGCTGGACGTCCGCACGGACCCGCCGCCCCTGCTGCTCTCTGGCGTCCACATGTCCTCCTGCCTCATACGGTCTGGCCGCCGATAAAACGGAGGCCACCTCCGCCTGAAGTCGAACATAAAGCGGAGGCAGCCTCCGGTCAAACCGCACCACCGCCCCGCAGCGGGGCGCGGACGACCTCGACGGACGACCTGCCGCCGACACCGACACGCTCACCGGTTGCCCGCCCTCCAGATAGGTGACTATAGTGCTAGGTAGCTAGTTAAATGGAGGATGTTGTGATCGAGTTCCACCTGGACAGCGGGTCCGGCCTGTCGCCGTACCAGCAGATAGTCCAGCAGGTCCGCCACGCGCTGCGGCTCGGCCTGCTGCGCGAGGGCGACCAGTTGCCGAAGGTCAAGGACGTCGTCGCGCGGTTGGCCATCAACCCGAACACGGTGCTCAAGGCGTACCGCGAGCTGGAGCACGCGGGCCTCGTCGCCGCCCGTCCGGGCGTCGGCACCTTCGTCTGCGCGACCCTGCCCGGTGTGGCGCCCGGCGTCCTCGGCCCGTTGAGCCGGGACCTTCAGCGCTGGATCACCAAGGCCCGTCTGGCCGGCCTGGACGACGAGGGCATCGAGGCGCTGATCGCGAACACCTTCCGGACCACGGCAACGGAGGACACGGCGTGACCGCGATGTTGCGAGCCCGAGGACTGGGCAAGAAGTACCGGCAGCGCTGGGCGTTGTCGGACTGCACGCTGGAGATCCCCGCGGGGCGTGTCGTCGGCCTGGTGGGCCCCAACGGCGCGGGCAAGTCCACCCTGCTCGGCCTCGCCGCCGGCATGACCACCCCCACCACGGGCGAGATCGAGGTGTGCGACGGCCGGCCGGGCAGCGGCCCCGCCCAACTGGCCAAGGTCGGCTTCGTGTCCCAGGACACCCCCACCTACGCGGGTCTGACCGTCGCCGAGCACTTGCGCCTGGGCGCCCGGCTCAACCCCGGCTGGGACGCCGACCTCGCCCGCGGGCGTGTCGAACGCCTCGGCCTCGACCCGTCACAGCGGGCGGGGCGACTCTCCGGCGGCCAGCGGGCCCAGCTCGCCCTGACCATCGGCATCGCCAAACGTCCCGAGGTGCTGCTGCTCGACGAACCCGTCGCCGCACTCGACCCGCTGGCCCGTCGCGGGTTCCTCCAGGACCTCATGGAGACCGTCGCCGAGCACGGCGTCGGCGTCGTCCTCTCGTCGCACCTGATCACCGACGTCGAACGGGTCTGCGACCACCTCGTCACCCTCGTCGACTCCCGCGTGGTGCTCGCCGGGGAGATCGACGACCTGCTCGACACCCACCACCGGCTCACCGGCCCGCGCCGCGACCCCGCGACCCTGCCCGCCGACCAGCACGTCGTCACCGCCGTCCACACCGACCGGCAGACCACGTTGCTCGTGCGCACCGAGTCGCCGATCATCGACCCCGCCTGGACCGTGGGCAAGGTCAGTCTCGAAGACCTCGTCCTCGCCTACCTGGACTCACCCGCTCCCGCGACTCCCCGCCCCGCCCTGGAGGTGCTCCGGTGACCTGGTTGACACTGCGCCAGTTCCGCCTCTCCGCCATCGCCGTGGGCGCCCTGCTCGCCGCCGTCGCCGCCGTGCTGCTGACCGTCGGCAGGCCGGTCGTCACGGCGGCGGGCCCCGGACTGACCACCGACGACAGCACCTACTACTACCTGGGCATCGTCGCCCTCCACGTGTTCCCCGCCATCATCGGGGCGTTCTGGGGAGCGCCGCTGGTCAGCCGCGAGGTGGAGAACGGGACCCACCGACTGGTGTGGAACCAGAGCGTCACCCGCACCCGCTGGCTGATCGCCAAGACGGCGGTGGTCGCCCTGGCCGCGGTGGTCGCCACCGGACTGTTCAGCCTGCTGGTGAGCTGGTGGGCCGGCCCCGTCGACGCCATCGCCACCGAGAACGGCCCCGCCGCCCTGCGGATCGAACCCATGATCTTCGGCGCACGGGGCGTCGTCCCCATCGCCTACGCCGTCTTCGCCTTCGCCCTGGGCGTGGCCATGAGCGCCCTGCTGCGCCGCACGGTTCCGGCCATGGCGGTCACACTCGTGCTCTTCACCGTCTTCCAGGTCACGGCCCTGAGCCTGGTCCGCCCCAACCTGCTGCCGCCGGAGCAGCAGGTCCAGCAGTTCTCCGCGGACGACACGACCTTCTACTTCGCCGGCACCGGCCCCCCGCTGGAACTCCTCATGCCCGTCCCCGAACACTCCTGGGTGCTGGAGCAGCAGACCCTTGACCGGGCGGGCAATCCGGTCGCCTCCCCCGCCTGGATGTTCGAGTGCCTGTTCCCGGGCGGCCTGGACAACCCGCAGCCGCCTGGGCCGGACTTCCGCGAAAGGAACGAGGCGTGCTTCGACCGCCTGGCCGCTGAGGGGTACCAGGGGCGCGTCACCCACCAGCCGGACAGCCGCTTCTGGACCCTCCAGTGGACCGAGACCGCCCTCTACCTGGCGCTGGCCGCGCTGCTGACGTGGTTCGCCCTGCACTGGACCCGCCGCATCAGCTGAGTGCGCAGCTCGGACGCGGCTGTCCGTGATCGGGCAGGCGCGTCCGAGCGTTGCGCAAGGCCATCACCACCGGGTGGTGCCGGAAACCCCGGCACCGGTCGCGGTTCGACCCCGTCCCGCTTGGGGCCCGGCGAGTCATCGGGCCGCGCAGTCCGGGGAGGGCCCGCCGCGGGCTTGCCGAGCACGGGCACGAGCAAGGGCTCGCGGAGATCAACGGGTCGGCTGCACCGACGGCAACGACATCGCCTTGGACTGCCTACTGCTACGCCCGCACACCACGGACGAACTCATCTCCGGGTAGGGCCCACCTCGGGCAGCAGTTGCGCCGCGGTGTCGAGCACCTGGTCGAGGACCGGGCACAACTCCGGGCACCAGGGTCCGTGGTCGACCTGCTCAGCCGGCGCGTCCCGCGCTCTGGCGTTCATGGCGCAGCGATTCATCGAGAGCCAGAGCCGGGTCCACGGCGAGCTCGCCCAGCACGTCGCCCACCGCGACCTCCGCCGAACCGCCGGCGGCGACCAGTTCGGCCAACGTCTCCCCGGCGGCCTCCGCCGAGATGTCGTTGACGACGACGTGCGCCCCGTGGACAGCGAGCCGGACCGGATCGAACACCGTCCGAGCGTCGGACCATCCCGCGGTTCCGCGGGCCAACCCTCTCGGACACCACTTCGGCTGGAGTTCCAGCCACCCGGATCGGTGGCGCTGTCGTGACCGAGCGCCCCGTCCCCCTGTTCGTCCCCCCTGCCGCCCGACTGAAGGCACCGCCGTTGACACGGGCACCGAGACGGCCGAGCGGGTGGTGTCGAGAGCGACGACCACCAGTGAGCCGGTGCGACGCCCGTGTCCGGCCCGGTGTTCTACACGCTGGAGGTGCTGTTGGGCACCAGGCGCCAGCGGTTGTCGGCGGAGCCGTTGTCGGAGTCCTGCACGACCTGGGCGCCCGCGCTGGTGGAGCCGTTGAGGATGCCGAGCAGCTTGCCGCTGTTGACGTTGCGGATCTTGTGCGTGCCGTCGCCGTTGTCGACCAGGGTCCACTTGTGGTCCGCGGTGCCGGTGTCGGACCACTGCAGGACGCGGGCGTTGTCGGCGGTGGACATGTTCTCCACGCCGAGCACCTTGCCGCTGTGGACGTTGCGCAGCCTCACGTTGCCGCCGTCGGTGACCAGCTGCCAGTTGTGGTCGGCGGTGCCGTTGTCGTGCCACTGCACGGCCAGCCCGCCGTCCGAAGTGGACATGTCCTTGACGCCCAGGACCATGCCGGTGCCGACGTTGACCAGCCGGTGACTGCCCGAACCGTTGCTGCCGCCGGTGTTCCAGTAGACGGTGTAGTTGTAGCCGTGGGCGTCGTGGAACGGGCCGAGGTTGACCGTCTCGCCGTTCGCGGTCGCGGTGAACGCCAACGCCGAGGTGCTCGTGCGGGTGATGGAGCCGACGTTGAGCGACGGGAGCGCGGACAGCGTCCGGTTGCCGTAGTTGCCGGCCAGGACGGCCGGACCGTAGGTGATGGCGGCGATGCCG
>NZ_MTQP01000043.1 GCF_001984175.1 Saccharothrix sp. ALI-22-I | reverse complement strand
TGCCTGACACCGGAATCACCGGGGTCTGGCCGCGAGGTGCCCAGGTCCGGGCTTTCGGCGGCCGTAGCGTGTGACCCGCCTCGTCCTCGAAGCAGATCCGTGCCCCAGGCCCGGTGGACTGGAACCGCCGTCGCCGGAAAGGAGGAGGGCATGGTCGATCACGGCGGTGGTGGCCGTGCCGAGGCCGCACGTGGGCGGTGATGAAGCGTGGCTGGCGGGCTGCTCTACCGTGCGGGCGCAGGCCGCATCGACCTCGACTTCGCCGTCACCACCTTGCGCCCCGGTCTGTCGTCTTGCGCCCCGGCCCGTGTGGTCGCCTCGTCAAGTGCTCTCCGGCAGTGTTCGACGGTGTCGCGGTGACTGTGCCGCCACCAGGGTGCTCCCGGACGCGGGGCTGCGGTTCATCCGGCGAAGTAGGCGACGGTCACGGTGACGCGCTCAGGAGGTGGGAACTGCTCATCGGCCCTGCCCAACGGGCCGACCAACACCGTCCACATGGGGCCGGAGTGTCGATGGTGGCTTCGTTGCTGGCCTTGACGAGCACCGGTTCGTGATCAGGGCAGTAGTAGGCGCCGACGTAGTCGTCGGCGCGGCCGTCCCAGGAACCGCCGTTGCGCAGCCTGCACTTCGCCCCGTTGGCCAACTCCAGACCCCACGGCGTCGGGTTGGCGACCTTGGTCGCAGGTGGCACGGGGGCGTCGGACCGGGTCAGGGTGATCGTCTTCTCCCATGGCATCCCATCGCACACGAGGTCGCGCCGGTCGGGTCCCACCCAGCACACGTCCGCGCCCGCGGCGCTGGGTGAGCACGACACGAGGTCGTCCCCGACGACCGCGATCGATGCCGAGAAGCATTCGGCCGACCCGCCTTGGTCTCGCACGGTGAACCCCGGCGCAGGCGTCCCGTCGGCCGCCATGCCCACCAGCGTCACCACCTCGGTCGGGGTGAGTTTCGGTTTGACCGTCGGGAAGAGGGTGACGGTGAACGCGGCGGCGTCGAGCACCCTGCCCAGGGCGCGTTTAGCGGCGTTTGCCGCCCGATAGACCTTCTAGGAAAACTTGATCCAGTCCACGCTCACATACGCGGCTGGGTTCGCTGCTGAACGTGATGTACACGTCGTGCGTACCCGTCACGCCGGGCAGGTTCGCCGCCACCGTCTTCCACTTCTGACTCCTTGGTCAGCGGGTCACCGTTGAGGAATCGCAGGACGGGGCTGGTCGACCCGGAGATGCACCTGCCGTATTCCTGGACCGACGACCGCGACCGCCGCGCGGCGGACCGTGGACACCCACGGGGAGCACATCCTGACCAAGACGGGTTTCACCTCGCGGACGCAGTTCGCGGCGTTGTTCGCCTCGAAGAACTGAATGCCGGTCGGCGTACCCTGGGTGTCACCGACATCCCGGTTGGGTGCATGGATGGAAGGTGGCGGTGGCGCGGCGACAGGATGACAACCTCCCTGCGGACTTGACCCGGCTGATAGGTCGTCGGGCGGAGATGGCCGAGGTCAAGCGGTTGATCTCGGCATCGCGGCTGGTGACCCTGGTCGGCACGGGCGGTGTCGGCAAGACGCGCCTGGCCCTGCACGTCGCGCGCCAGGTGCGGGGTGTGTTCGACGGTGGTGTCTGGCTGGTCTCGCTTGCCGATCTTGCCGATCCCGAGCTGCTGGCCGCCACGGTGATGTCGGTGATGCGCAGTGGCGGCCGTGTGGGGACGGGGACCGCGGAGCTGGTCGAGCACATCGCGGACCAGCACGTGTTGCTCGTCCTCGACAACTGCGAGCACCTGGTCGACGCGTGTGCGCAGTTCGTGGGCGAGCTGCTGGGCCGATGCCGGAACGTGCGCATCCTCGCCACCAGTCGCGAGTCGCTGCGGGTGGCCGGTGAGGCGCTGTTCCCGGTGCCGCCGCTGTCGGTGCCGACGTCGGACGCGACGGTCGACACGCGTGAACTCGGCCGCTATGACGCCGTGACGCTGTTCCTGGACAGGGCGAGCGCGCTCAACCCCGGCATGTCGCTCAGCGACGACGAGCACTACGCGGTGGCGACACTGTGCCGCAGGCTGGACGGGTTGCCGCTGGCCATCGAACTGGCCGCGGTACGAAGCAGGGTGCTCTCGGTCAAAGCCCTCCTCTCCCGCGAGGAAAACCGCTTCCAGCTGTTGACGAAGGGCAGCCGGACGGCGCCGGCCCGCCACCAGACGCTGCGCGCGACCGTCGACTACAGCTACGAGTTCTGCTCCCCGGCCGCACGGAAGCTGTGGGCGCGCATGTCGGTGTTCGCGGGCGGCGCCGACATGGACGCGATCAAGGCGGTCTGCACCGGGAACGGGCTGACGACGGACGATGTGCACAACGCCTTGGCGGAGCTGATCGACAAGTCGATCGTGACCTTCGACGGCTCCCGCTACCACATGCTGGAGACGATCCGCGGGTACGGGCGGGAGCGGCTGCGGGAGTTCGGCGAGGAGCGGGACACGAGGCTCGCCCACCGCGACTTCATCGCCGGCCTGGCCGCCGAGGTGGCCGCGAGCTGGTTCGGTCCGGACCAGCAGGCGCTGCTGTGGGAGACGCTGACCGAGCAGGCCAACATCCGGGCGGCACTGGATTTCTGCCTGCACGAGCCCGGCATGGTGCGGGTGGGGCTGCGCATCGCGAGATCGCTGTGGGCGTTCTGGTTCGGGTGCGGCCGGCACGACGAGGGCCGGCTGTGGCTGGACCGGCTGCTGGCGGCGGACCCCGAACCGAGCCCGGAGCGGGTGTCGGCGCTGTGGGTCTACGCCCATCTGGCGATCACCGATGGTGCGGCACCGCTGGGACTGGAGCTCCTCGACGAGTGCCTGAAGCTGGCGCACCAGCTCGGCGACAGGGCGAGCATCGTCAGGGCCATCCGCATCCGCGGGCTCGCCGAAACGTTCCTCGGACAGGTCGAGAAAGGGATCGCCTCCATCGAGGAGGGCATCGAGGAACGCATCGGTCTGGAGCGCGAGCTGCCGCGGGTGAACCCGTTCCTGGCCGCGGCGCTGCTCAACCTCGGCCTCGCCCGGCTGTGTGCACGCCAGCTGGACCGCGCCGTTGAAGCGCTCGAGGAGAGCAGGCGGCTGTGTGCCGACGCGGGCGAACAGATGGAGCAGGCTTGGTGTCTGCTGTTCCTGGGCCTGGCCGCGGTATTGGACGGCCGTCTCTCCGACGCCGTGGAGCTGATCAAGGACGGGCTTCGGCGCAAGCACGCCTTGGAGGACCTGCACGGCATCCACGCGGGCATCGGGTTCCTGGCCTGGGCCGCACTCGAGGAAGGGAAGAACGAACGCGCCGCCCGGCTGATGGGCGCGTCCCGCGCGGTGTCCGCAGTGCAAGGGGCGCACATGGCAGGGATCAGACCACTGCTGCGATGGGATGCCGACTACGAGGCGAAGGCTCGGGAGATCCTGGGCGAGTCCGTCTTCGACGCGCTGTTCGACGAGGGGCACGGGCTCGACTTCGATCAGGCGGTCAAGTACGCCCTGGAGCTGCGGGACGAACCCGACTCGTCCGCGCGGGTGGAGGAGTATCTGCCGCTGACGCCCCGGGAGCGGGAGATCGCCCAGTTGGTGACGGAGGGGAAGACCAACAAGGACATCGCGGCGCAACTGGTGATCGCGCGGCGGACCGTGGACACGCACGTGGAGCACATCCTGGCCAAGTTGGGCTTCACGTCGCGGACCCAGGTCGCGGCGTTGTTCGCCTCGAAGAACTGAGGTCCTCAAACGTTAGGCCGCTGCGGGTTCGTACTCGTTGATCAGGCCGCCGATGACTGGTCGGCGACGTACCGCCGTGTGGTTCGACTGTGGAATTGGGTGGTCCGGTCGTCGTGGCGTGAGCTGTCGGGCTCGATGAGGTCTGCGGTGGTTGTAGTGCGAGACGTAGCGGTCCAGCACTGACTTCATGTGGCGTTCGTTGATGATGAACAGTCGGTCGGTGACCTCGCGTCTGACGGTGCCGACGAACCGTTCGGCGTGGCTGTTTGCTCTGGGGCAGCGTGGGGGATCTTCACGACTTGGACATCGGCATCACCGAGGACGGCGTCGAACGAGGGCAACACGGCCGTCAACGGCTGGAACGTCGAGTGGACCCTGGGCAGCGGCCAGACCGTCACCCAGGTCTGGAACGGCACGCTCAACGTCAGCGGATCGACCGCGTCGGTGCGCAACGCCTCGTACAACGGCTCACTCCAGGCCAACACGTCGACTGCAGCCCCGGCGAGACAGTGGGGCATCGACTCTTGCTTACGTCCGCTTCACGGGCCACACTACGCCATGGAACGTTCAACCAACTTGATCGAACAACATCGAACAACATCGAAAGCCCTGTAGGAGCTGAGAAATGCCCGATCCCGTCCGTCGTCGTCGCCGGATGTCGCGGCTCACTGCCTTGCGCCCGATTGTTAGCGCTAACACGAGGTGGGGGAGATCATCGTTCAGGCGTAGCCGGGTCACAGCGATGCTGTCGGCCGCCTGCCTGCTGCTGGCCGGGGCGACCACAGCGGTGGTCGGACCCCAGGCGCAAGCGTTGGAGAACGGGGTGGCCCGCACGCCGCCGATGGGGTGGAACACCTGGAACACCTTCGGCTGCAACATCTCCGAGACGTTGATCCGGCAGACCGTCGATGCGCTGGTCAGCAACGGGATGGCTACACAGGGCTACAAGTACGTCGTGGTGGACGACTGCTGGTTCAACCCCAACCGTGATGCTCAGGGGAACCTGCAGGCGCATCCCACCCGGTTCCCGAGCGGGATGAAGGCGCTCGGCGACTACATCCACAGCAAGGGCTTGAAGTTCGGTATCTACCAGGTGCCGGTGGACAAGACGTGCGCGCAGTACTTCAACTCGTTTCCGGGTGCCACCGGCAGCAGGGGACACGAGGAGCAGGACGCCCGGCAGTTCGCCGCATGGGGAGTCGACTTCCTCAAGTACGACTGGTGCTCGCCGACGGGCACGATGGCGGAGCAGGTGGCGGCGTTCGCCAAGATGCGCGACGCCCTGGCGGCCACCGGTCGGCCGATCGTCTACAGCATCAACTCGAACAGCATTCACGAGAAGACGGGACCGTTGCGCGACTGGGGCGACGTCGCGCACATGTGGCGGACCACCGAGGACATCACCAACCGGTGGGACACCGGCAGTGACGGCAGCTCGTTCATGGGCGTGCAGAACATCATCAACGTCAACGTGCCGTTGGCGCCCTATGCCCAGCCGGGCGGGTTCAACGACCCGGACATGCTGGAGGTCGGCAACGACGGCATGACGGAGACCGAGCAGCGCAGCCATTTCGCCATGTGGGCGATGATGGCCGCGCCGCTGATCGCGGGCAACGACGTGCGGAGCGCGTCGGCCGCCACGCTCGCCGTTCTGAAGAACGCCGACCTGATCGCGGTCAACCAGGACCCGCTCGGCCTGCAGGCCACGCAGGTGTCGAACGACGGCACCCGGCGGGTGATCGCCAAGCGTCTGGCCAACGGCGACATCGCGGTCGCGCTGCTCAACCAGGGCTCGGCCACGACGACGATCTCGACCACGGCCGCAGCGATCGGCAAGACCGGCACCTCGTTCACGCTGCGCGACCTGTGGACCGGAGCGACCTCGCCCACCAGCGGCGCGATCTCGGCCAGTGTTCCCGCGCACGGCACGGCGGTCTTCCGGGTCAGCGGCGGCGGCCTGGCACCGGCGCCGGTGCCCTTCTCGCTGCGCAGCGAGTCGGCGGGCCGTTGCGTGGACTCCCCGAAGGGGGCGTCGACCAACGGCACCCAGCCGGCCCTCTGGGACTGCAACGGTGCGGCCCAGCAGCTGTTCACCCGCAGCGGCAACATGTTGCAGCTACTCGGCAACTGCCTGGAGACGGCGCCCAACGCCGCAGCCGGCGCGAAGGTCCAGTTGTGGTACTGCAACGGTGGCACGAACCAGCAGTGGACACTGAACAGCAACGGCACGATCAGCAACGTGCAGACCGGGCTGTGCCTGGACGTGAACAACAACGGCACCGCTAACGGCACGCCGGTGATCGTGTGGACCTGTCACGGCAACGCCAACCAGCGTTGGGTCCGCGTGTGACGCACAGCAGGGCCGCGTCACCCCGCTGACGACTGGCCGAACTCGATGCCAGAGCCCCAGCGCGAAGCCCGCCGGAGACGGCGGGCTTCGCGTCTGCTGTGGCCGTCGAGCTGCTGGACCATCAACGGCTGGACCATCAACGCCGGCGCACCCGCATCGAGTTGGCCAACGCGATCTTCGAGTACCTGGAGATCTTCACAGGATGTGGACGTAGCGGGTGGCGACCTCGTCCCCGGCTCAGGTCGATGCGCAGACCCGCGTCGTCAACCGTGGCCGGGCAAGTCTTGCTCCAGCGTGGCGGGTCTCCCTCGATCGGACATCGTCGGGACGTCACCATCGCCTGCCGACCGGCGGAGCATCGCTTCTTGTTCGGGGTCGGGCAGGAGCTGCCGGACCTCTTGCGCACAGCGGCAAGCGACGGCGATCTTGGCAGCCCACGCCAGCGCCTCCTCGCGTGAGGCCACGTCGACGACCGAGAACCCGCCAATGATCTCCTTGGTCTTCGGGTAAGGGTCGTCGGTGACCGTCCCGTCCGTGGCCACGACGGTCGCCCCCTGGCTTTCCAGTCCGGCGCCGAACACCCACACGCCGGCGTTCACGGCCTCCTGGACCACCGCGTGCGAGGCCTTGCCCACGTCGGGCATCTCCTCGTCAGGGATGTGGTCCATCGCGCCGACACCGAACGAGATCAAGTACCGCGTCATCCCATGACTCCCTTGTCCCGACGTTCTCCTCCGGCAGCCTCTCACCTGTTCTACAAACGACTCGCCCCGAATCCGACACTGAGCCCTTTCCAACCTCTGGTCGTTGGGGACGGGAGCGGTGGCCGGGGTGGAAGTTCGGTGGACATCGCAGCGTGCGTTGACGCAGGATGACGGCCGTGTCGGAGCCCAGCAGCATCCATGTAGCCGACTACGACCCCGACTGGCCGCGGCAGGCCGCTACCGCGATTGATGCTCTCCGGGCAGCGGCACCCGGGCTGTTCGTGGAGATCGAGCACATCGGCTCCACCGCTGTCCCGGGACTGGCGGCCAAGCCCGTCATCGACCTGATGGCCGCCGTCCACGACCTCACGCACGCTCGACCCCACCAGGCGGCGCTCGCCGGCCTCGGCTTCCACCCGCACGACAACGGGATGACTGACCGGCTGCTGTACGTCCGCGCAGACAGTGGCGTCCGAAGCCATGTCCTGCACGTGGTGAGCCTGGAGAGTTGGCCTACCCGCAACCAGCGGATCTTCCGGGACTACCTGCGCGCCCATCCAGAGGACGCGGCCCGATACGCGCAGCTCAAGCGGGCGATCGTCGTCGCCGGCACGGCATCGGGTGGATATGCGCGAGCGAAGACGACGCTGGTGCAGGAGCTCACCGACCGCGCTCGCGCACAACTCGGCCTGCCATCGGAACCCGTGTGGGAGAAGCGGTGAACTCCTACAGCCTCAGGCCGCGATCCGGTCGATCGGCAGCAGCGTCCCGCCCAGGATTACGAACGCCTTCCCACTGGTCGTGCGGCTGGCGGCAGTGATGTCCGGGGCCAGGGCCGCCAGGACCTCGATGGCTTCGGTGATGTACCGGTAGACCGTGGTACATCACCGAAGCCGAACCCGGCCGCGAGCTGGGCATAGGTGTGCCCGCACCGCAGATGGGCTAGGACGAGCAGCGCCTGACGGTCCGCTGGAAGCCGACGCCACCGCGTGCCCCGCTTACGCCGTCGTGCGGTCAGCAGACCGGACAGGAAACGGAGCTCCACCGCTTCTCACACTCAGCCCTCATCCCAACTCGCCGCATCAACAACCAGGTTGGAAAGGGCTCAGTCTTCAACTCGCGAAGTTACGACTGGAGTGCCAACCACACGCGTGTGGGTGTCGTTCGCTCGGGCTGTAGCGCTCCCGCCGCTGCTTGGACGGTGCCACCCCGGTCGCCGATGGTCTTCGCCGGATCGCGGTACGGCGTGGTGTCCCACCGTCGGACCGCGCCGTCGAGGCTCACACCGACGGGATAGGCGCCATCGGAGCTGAACACGATCGGGTGATTACAGCAGTTTGTCCTGGGTGAAGGGGAGGTCACGGATCCGGCGGCCGGTGGCGTGGAAGATCGCGTTGCCGATCGCCGCGGGCACGCCGGTGATCGGTGTTTCGCCGAAGCCCCTGGCCCCGAGGGCCGTACTGACCGGGTCTGGCTTGTTCACGAAGATCGCCTGGATATCCGGCACATCCGCGTTCACGGCAAGCAAGTACGTCGACAGGTTCGGGTTGACCACCCGTGCGGTCCGGCGGTCGAGTACGGTGTGTTCCATCAACGCATTACCGATGCCCCAAGTGAATCCGCCGATGACTTGGCTGCCTGCGGTCTTGTGGTTCATCACGCGGCCCGCGTCGTACGCGCCGACTCCGCGGGTCACGCGGACTCGGCCGTAGCGCGGATCGACCCGGACTTCGACGAAGACCGCCCCCGTGGAGTAGCCCCTGGCGTTGGTCATGGAGCTGGTGTTCTGCACCGGCGCGCCATGCCGTGCCATGACCGCTCGATAGCTTTCGCGGCGGGAACGGTCCGGTGAGAACAGGTACCCGTGCTGCGTGATGATCTGCTCAGCGGGCAGGCCGTGCAGCGGTGACGCGGGATTCGACACAGCGAGCTGGACGACGGCGGTCCGCACGGCCAAAGCGGCCGCGTTGACCGCGCCGGTGACGCTGGCGATCGTCCCCGACCCGGCCGACAACGCCGCAGGTGGGAAGTTCGTATCGCCGAGTTCGACCTTGACCTGGTTCAGCGGCACACCGAGAGCATCGGCGACGACCTGCGTGAACACCGTGTACGTGCCCGTTCCGATGTCCTGCGTGGCCGTCTGGCTCAGCACGGTGCCGTCCGCCGCCATCCTGACCATTGCCGAAGACGGGTTGGCGTTGTGGTCGTGTGCTTCGGTCGCCATGCCCCACCCGACGAACTCGTGACCGTCCCTCGTGGAACCCGGCTTCGGATTGCGCCGGGACCAACCGAAAGCGTCGGCGCCGAGCTTGTAGCAGTCGAGCAGGAATCTGCTCGAGAAGCGCTCCCCGGTGGTCGGGTTCACGTCGGTGTAATTGCGCCTGCGCAGCTCGACCGGGTCGATACCGAGCTGGTAGCTCAGCTCGTCCAGCGCGGTCTCCAGTCCGAAGTGGGAGGCCATCTGCGGTGAGCGCATGAACCGCGAGGTCGGAACGTCGAGGCGGACTCCTTGCTGCCGGGTGTGGATGTTCGGGCATGCGTAGAGCATCCTGCTGGAAATGCTGTGGCTGTACATGTTCTCGCTGGTCCGGGAAAGCTGCTGGGTGCTGAGGTGCACCAGTGCGGTGAGTGTGCCGTCCCGTTTGGCGCCCAAGGTGACCTGTTGCCGGAACTCGGCGCGGTGACTGACGATCGAGTACATCTGGGCCCGCGTGAGCACCATCTTGGCGGGCCGCCCGAGCTGCCGGGCGATCGCGGCGTTGAGCAGCGAGTGCGGCCACACCGGTGACTTGCCGCCGAACCCGCCGCCCAGATACGGCGCCAGCACCCGGACATTGGTCTGTGGGATGGCAAAAGCGCTGGCAAAGGTGCGTTGCGCGTTGACGACGCCCTGACTCGTCTCGTGCACGGTCAAGTGATCACCGTCCCACTGCGCGACTGTCGCATGTGGCTCGATCGGATTGTGGTGGTGTGGCGGGCTTGAGTAGTTCTGCGTGACCGTGACCTCGGCCGCGGCCAGGCCTGCCGTGGGATCGCCGACGATCACTTCCTGGTTCGCGGGCAGGTAGACCTCGGTCAACGCGTCGGCGATGACCGCTTTCGGGGTTTCCGGAGCGTACGTGACGCGCACGAGCTCGGCGGCTTCCTGCGCCTGCTCAGGTGTCGTGGCGACCGTGATGGCCACGATCTGTCCGTTGTAATGGATCTGGGTTCCCTGCAATGGCATGAAGTGCTGGTCGCTGGTCAGCCGAGGCGCGTTCTCGTGCGTGAACACCTCGACGACGCCGGGGACCGCGCGTGCGGCGGCGGTGTCCACGGACGTGACCCGGCCGCGAGCGATCGTGCCCATCACCAGGTAGGAGTACAGCATTCCGGGCAGCGTGCGGTCGGCGGCGTACCGGGCGTCGCCGGTGACCTTCGCACGTCCGTCGACGCGTTCGACAGGCTGTCCGACAGTCATCGCACACCTCCCAAGTCTCGTAGCAGACCATCGAGCGCGCGTTGGACGAGGTCCACTTTGAACGCATTGTGGTCACGGGTGACCGCACCGCGGACCAACGCGCGTCCCGCTTCAGTGATTGTCGTTGTGGTGAGCGGCTTTCCGCGCAACGCGTCTTCGGCTTCCGGTGAACGCCAAGGCTTTGTGGCCACGCCACCAAATGTCAGCCGGACGTCTCGGACAGTGTTGCCGCGCATGTTCAACGCTGCGGCAACGGCCACGACTGCGAACTCGAACGTCGCGCGGTCACGCAGTTTCAGGTACCTCGACCTGGCCGCGAGCGGGGTCACGGGGATCTCGAACCCGGTGATCAGCTCGCCGTGCCCGAGTACGGTCTCCTGATCCGGGGTGGTGCCGGGAACGACGTGGAAATCGGCGAACGGGATCCGCCTGCGGTCGGTCAGCACGACGGCATCCACTGCCAGCAAGGCCACAGCCAGGTCGGACGGGTGCACGGCGATGCAGTGATCGCTGCCGCCAAGGACCGCGTGGCCGCGGTTCTCACCTTCGAGCGCGGGGCAGCCGCTGCCGGGAGCCTTCTTGTTGCACGTGGTCCCGCTGTCGCGGAAGTACCCGCATCGGGTCCGCTGCAAGACGTTGCCGCCGACCGCGGCCATGTTCCGGATCTGCGGGGACGCGGAATTCAGCAATGCCTCCGACACGACGGGCAAGGACCTGCGGACAGCAGGATGCGCGGCGACGTCGCTCATCCGGGCCAACGCGCCGATCCGGATCACGCCGTTGCGCTGGACGATGTCGCCCAGCGCCAGACCGTTGATGTCGATGATCGCGCCGTGGCTTTGGGCGCCGTCCTTCATCAGGTTCAGCAGGTCCGTTCCACCCGCGATGAACCGTGCGTCGGGTTGTCCGGCCAGTCGCACCGCATCGGCGACGTTCCGAGGCGCGGCGTACGTGAAGTTCTTCATTTCGCCGCGTCCTGGATGGCGTCGACAATGTTCGGGTAGCACGCGCAGCGGCACAGGTTCCCGCTCATCCACTCGCGGATCTCGTCCGCCGAACGGGTGTGCCCCTCGGAAATGCAGGCGACACCGGACATGATCTGACCGGGCGTACACCCTCCGCATTGGAACGCGTCCCGCCGGATGAACGCCTCCTGCAGCGGGTGCAGCCGGTCGTCCCGTGCCAGGCCTTCGATCGTGGTGATCTCGGCGTTCTGGCGCATCACTGCGAGAGTCAGGCAGGACTTGATCCGGCGCCCGTCGACCAACACCGTGCATGCGCCGCATTCACCACGGTCACAGCCCTTCTTGGTTCCGGTGAGGTCAAGGCGCTCGCGTAAGGCGTCCAGCAAGGTCACGCGAGGTTCGACCGCCAGCCGGTGGTCACGGCCGTTGACTCGCAATGTTATGTCCACAGATGACGACTCGGTCTGCGCCGCTGCTGCGGGCGTTGCCGCGGGCGTGGCGACCAAGGTTGCGGTGACGGCGGCACTTCCGGCCTTCAGCACGGTTCGCCGCTTGTACTCCGAATCAGCTGTCACGGCAGGTCTCCTGGGATTGGTGGTGGGTTCGTACACACATCGTGGCCCCTGAAACCGGGCGCCGGTCGCGTTGATGACAAGCCGACAGGGAGACGACAGCCTGCTGTTCGGCTTGCGGGCCGCGGACTCTTGTCAGCGCGTGGGGAACCGCAGGACGCGATCGTCGCCCTCGCGGGGCTGACGCGGGTGGTTGGACGTGGTGAGCCAGAGCGCGCCGTCGGGGGCGATCTCCACGGTCCGCAAACGACCGTAGGCTCCGGGGAAGTACACCTTCGGCTCACCGATGCGGCCTTTGACGAGCGGCATGGTGTACAGCCGTTGGCCGGTCAGGCCGGCCATGTAGAGCGTGTTGCCGGAGATGGCGATGCCCGAAGGGCCGGCGTCGGCGGTGGGAAAGGTGATCAGCGGATTGGTGAGGCGGCCGTTGTCGGTGTCCCCGGTGCCTTCCACCATCGGCCAGCCGTAGTTGCGGCCGGGCCGGATCAGGTTGATCTCGTCGACGGCGTCCTCGCCGAACTCGGAGGAGTACATCCGGCCCTGGGCGTCCCAGGCGAGGCCCTCCAGGTTGCGGTGGCCGTAGCTCCAGATGGGCGAGTGGGGAAACGGGTTGCCCGGCGCCGGCCGACCGTTCGGGGTGACACGTAAGATCTTGCCGTTGAGGTTGGTCAGGTCCTGCGCATTTTCGGGGTTGCGGCCATCACCGACGGTGGCGTACAGCATGCCGTCCGGGCCGAACTTGAGGCGCCCGCCACTGTGATTCTCCCCGCGGGTGAAGGCCAGGATGACCTCTAGCGGTTCGTCGGAGTCGAGTTTGAACCGGGCGATCCGAGACTCGCCGCCGACGGCGGTGTAGTACACGTATACCAGTTTGTCCTGGGCAAAACGGGGGGAGAGATCCAGGCCGAGCAGCCCGCCATCACCACCTGGGATGTACACGTCGGGAATGGTGCGGACGGGCTCGGGCTCGTGGCCGGGCCCGATGCGCAGAATGCGGCTTGTCTGTCGTTCGGTGATCAGGGCGTCGCCGCCGGGCAGGGAAGCCATGCCCCACGGCATCTGGATGTCGGTGGCGATCACGTCGGGGGCGGCGTTGAGGTCCGGCGTGCGCGAGTGCGAGTTGGACGACGACTGACCGGCCGACGACGATGCCGCCACCAGTGATGCCGGGGCAGGTGCCACCTCCTCGGTGGTCAGGCCGGTGAGAGACAGGACAATCAGGGCGGCAGCGGTCCACCGTAGCGTTGGCACGTACTTGGTCATGGGGCCTCTTCGATCAGGGCGACCAGGGTTTCACCGGGGATCGCCGGCACGTCAAGGACATAGAGGACACAGCTGTCAGCTCTGTGCTGGTGAACAGGAAGCGCACCGTCTCTCGCCGGGACGCTGCGTTCAGAGGCCGTTGGCTTCACCGCAACGTCTGGGTTCCCACGACGGCCAGCATCTCGAGTTTTGCGACCGAGTCGGTGCCGACCGCCGGGGTGAACCACAGCAACCGCTGCTTGCCGTCCTCGCTGAACAGGTTGAGGCAGTTCACCTCCAGCAGCCCGAGTTCGGGATGCACCAGGCGCTTGCGGTCGTGGCGGCGGAACGCGACGTCGTGACGCGTCCAGTGCTCCGTGAACTCGGGGCTGCGTGCGGTGAGTTCCGCGATCAGTGCGCCCACCTCGGAGTCGTCGCCACCACGGCGCGCCATCGCCGCGCGGAGGTCGGCGACGAACGCGCGGGCGTGGTCGTCGTGGTCCTCGACGGGGTAGATCGCCCGCGACGCCGGGTCGGTGAACCACCGGTACAGAAAGCCCGCCGTCCACCCGGTCGGGGGCGGTGCCGGGCCGAGCAGCGCGGCCGCCAACGGGTTCTGCACCAACGTGACGCGCAGATCAGTGACCACCTGAGCCGGGGTACCGTCCAGCCGGTGCAGCAGGTCGAGCATGCCGGGATGGACGTGGTCGGCCGGGCCGCCGTGCGCGGGCACTGGGCGGCCGGCCAGGTAGAAGAGGTGGTCGCGCTCGTCACGGCTGAGCCGCAGCGCCCGGGCGAGCGCCGCCAGCATCTGCTCGGACGGCTGGGCCCCGGCCCCGCGCTCAAGCTCGATGTAGTAATCGACCGAGGCGCCGGCCAACTGTGCCACCTCATCACGGCGCAGCCCGGACACCCGCCGCCGCGGACCAACAGGCAGGCCGACATCCGCAGGCCGGATCCGGTCCCGGCGCGACTTGAGGAAAGCTCCCAGCTCGACGAGGTTCACTCCACCAATGTGCGTGATCACGAGTCGCGTAGCCAGGGGTTGCCGACACCTGGATAAGCAACCACTGGGCGCCTTCACACTGCGGCTACGTCGTGGGGGCGTACGGAGCAAGGGAATCTGAATGATCGTGTCAAGCTGCGGCGGTAGCCGGTGGTGGCGCGGTCGCCGCGATGTTCGATACCGCACAGATCGAGTTCGTCGGTGTCGACGTGGTCGCGCACGCGACCGGTTGATCGGCCACCAGCGTCCGACGGGGCACCGGCACAGCCCACAGCGTTGGCGGAACTCGTCGACGACGGCCCTCCATCTGCGTCAAAGAACGCGGCGAGGCGGTGCCGTGCTGTGGCGCATGACCAGTCGGGTGGGTATCAGGGTCGTGCCGGGTTCGGTCGCGTGGTGGCGGATCTGGTGGAGCAGGCGTTGGACGCAGCGTCGCCCGACCTCGGCGAAGTCCTGGCGGATCGTGGTCAGCGGTGGGATGTAGGAACCGGCGTCGGGGATGTCGTCGAATCCGATCACGCTCACGTCGCGGGGCACGTGAAGGCCGTGTTCGTGGAAGGCGCGCAGCAGGCCCAGGGCCATCTGGTCGTTGGCGGCGAAGACGGCGGTGCAGCGGGGTTCTTCGGCCAGTCGCAGGCCGGCCCGGTAGCCCGATTCGGCCGTCCAGTCGCCCAGTTCGACGGGCGGGACGGGGCGGCCGGCGTCCTGCAGGGTCGTGCGCCAGGCGTTGGTGCGGTGTTCGGCGGCGAATGATCCGGTGGGGCCGGCGACGTGCCAGACCGTGTGGTGTCCCTGCGGGGTGTCGAAATTCTGCGCTGCACTGTGACCTGCGGCGATGCGTAACGCCCACGTGGGGCGGGATTGCGCAGTTGGCGCTGGTAGCCCACCGCACAACTGGGGGGCACCGCGCTATCGCGGTGTTTGTGGCAGACGGATGAGCGCTCGGTACATCTGGGCCCGGGTGGGCGGGTCCACGAGGGGCTGGGCGGCCTCGGCGGCGAAGGACTGGATGAGGTAGCCGACGAGGCGGCGCCACGCGTCGGGGGCGGCGTCGCGGGTGGCGGTGACCACGCCGGCGTTGGCCATGAGGATCAGGGCCACGTCCTGGTGGGCGAAGTCGCGGCGTAGTCGGCCCGATGTTTTCGCGTGTTCGATCAGTTCGGTGAGTGCGTTGGCGGCGCGGTCGCGCTCGGCTTCGAGGGCTTTGGCGGTGGGAAACGTCATGGTGAGGACGTCGGCGAAGCCGCGGTCGTCGGCCTGCATCTGGCAGACGCGTTCGATGAAGGCGCAGAAGCCGTGCCACGGGTCCGGGTCGGCGAGGGCTTCGTCGATGGCCTCCGAGTAGGCCCGCACCTTCTCGGCGAACGTCGCGGCGATCAGGTCGTCGCGGGTCGGGAAGCGACGTAGCAGGGTGGCGATGCCCACACCGGCGCGCCGGGCGATCTCGTTCATGGAGGCATCGAGCCCGTGCTGGGCGAACACCTCCCGCGCGGCCTCGACCACACGCTCGCGGTTGCGCTGTGCGTCGGCCCGCAGACCTCGTCCACCAGGGACCGACGCCCGGTTGTCGTCCCCGTCCTTCGTCATGCCGACAGCCTACGCTATGTGGAATAGGCGCTCCACTTCATGTGTTAGGGTGCGGTAGAAGTGGAGCACCCCCTCCACTAGTGGCCGAAACAAGCGAGTACCTGCGTCCCAAGACCCCTGGCGGGCGCGGGTTCGTGGTCAACCAGGCCCAGTTCGACGCCGGAACCCGGCGCGGCAACGCCATCATGATCGGCTCCAGCGAGCAGTTCATCGAGAAGATCCTCGACGCCCACCAAACCCTCGGCTTGGACCGGTTCCTCGGCCAGATCGACTGGGGCGGCCTGCCCCGTGCCGCCGTCTCCGACTCCATCCACCGCTACGCCGAAGAAATCGCCCCCGCCGTCCGCGCGGTCAAAGGGGAGATCTGACCGGGCACAGCCCGGTGGACCGGGCAAGCCCGGCTCGAAGATCCACGCGATGAGCGAGCGGGGCGGCATCCCGCTGACCGTCGTCGTCTCCGCCGCCAACCGCAACGATCACCTGGAGTCGGAGACCGTGGTCGACGCCGTCGCGCCGGTCAGGGGACCTGTCGGGCGGCCCCGGCGTCGACCGGACAAGCTGCGCGGTCATCTGCTACCGCCGAGCCGTCAAGCTTGGACCCGCTGACCCACGACAACCCAAATGAGATGTGGTCTTAGGAGCAGCAAGGCTCGGGCGGGGAATCGGGTGTTCAGCGCGGTGTTCAGGGATTCGCAGCCGCACTGTCCCGATACTTCGACATGTTGCCGGAGACAGGGGGATCCGTGGTTTCGCTCCGTCTCGACGAGTGCTTTCTCGAGCATGTCCGTCAGCGGCCGGATGCTGTAGCGATTTGTGGTGACACCACGCTCACCTACCACCAGTTGGCGACGAGGGCCGTGGCAGTGGCCGGTGGGCTCGCGCGGCTCGGCGTGCGGCGTGAGACGTTGGTCGGCATGTCGTTCGCCCGTGGGGTGGACGCCGTGGTTGCCACGGTCGGGATCGTGCTCGCCGGCGGGGCGTATGTGCCGATCAGCCCGACCACTCCCGGACGAAGGATCGGCGAGTTGCTCGCTGACAGTGGGGTCGGGCTCGTCGTCGCCGATGCGGCCGCGGTGGGTGTTGTCGCCGCGGCGGCGCCAGCCGGTGTAGAGGTGGTCGACCTCGCCCGGGTCGAGGCGTGGGGGAGCAGTACCGAGGTGGACGGTTTCGCGGCGCCGCCTCCGCTGGACGAGCGATCTCCGCTCGCGCACGTGCTCTTCACTTCGGGGAGTACCGGAAAGCCGAAGGGTGTGCTGGTTGAGCACGCGGGAATCTGCCGGCTCGCCCGCGAACCGCATTTTCTCGCCTTCTCCCCGGACGACCACGTGCTGCATGCCAACCCGCTCGAATTCGACGCCGCGACGATGGAGATCTGGGGCGCGTTGCTCAACGGCGCCCGGCTGTGCGTCGTCGAGACCTCGACCGTGGTCGTCTCCACCCGGTTCGCCGCGGCGCTCCGCGAGCACCGGATTACCTTCGCGTGGGTGACCGCGCCGCTGTTCAACCAGCTCGTCGACGAGGACCCGACGATCTTCGCGCCGCTGACGAAGGTGTTCACCGGCGGCGATGTGGTGTCCGCGCGGCACGTCGACCTGGTGCGCGAGCACTGCCCGCGCCTTGCCGTCCACAATGGATACGGGCCGACCGAGAACACCGTCTTCACCACGCTCTACCGGATCGACACCGAGCACGACGGGCCGATCCCCATCGGCAGGCCGATCACCGACACCACCGTGCTGGTGCTGGACGACAACCGTGAGCCGGTGCCGCCGGGCGTGGTCGGTGAGATCTACACCGGCGGGCTCGGGATCGCACGCGGCTACCTCAACAAACCCGAACTGACGGCAGAGCGCTTCGTGCACATCGACGGCGAGCGGTACTACCGCACCGGCGACTTCGCGCACCAGGACCGCGACGGCCTGCTGCACTTCCACGGCCGCGCCGACGGCCAGGTGAAGATCCGTGGCCACCGCATCGAGACCGCTGAGGTGACCGCGGCTCTGCTCGCCTTGCCGGGAGTCCGTGACGCGCACGTTCGCCCGGTCGGCACCACCGTGCAGGACAAGCGACTCGTCGCCTACGTGGTCGCGCCGGGCACTGACGAGGCGAACGTCCGGGCGGAGCTCGCGTCGGTCCTGCCGAGCTACCTGCTGCCGGACCAGTTCGTGTGGCTCGACCGACTTCCGTTGAACGCCAACGGAAAGGTCGATGGCACGAAGTTGCCCGCTTCCGGCGTCACCCGTACCGGGGCACGGCACACCGAGGCGGAGAGCCGGCTCGCCGCGCTGTGGGGCGAGGTGCTCGGCCTGCCACCGGACACGATCGGCTCGGACGACGCGTTCCTGGCGATCGGCGGCAACTCCATCAAGCTCGGCGCGTTGCTGGGTAGGCTGGACCGCCGGCTCGGGGTCAGGCTGGGGTTCGCCGACGCGATCCAAGCCCGCACGCTCGCGGGGATGACCGCAGCCCTGGCCGGCGCCACAACGGGGTACGCTCCGCCGATTTCCCTGCCGGTGCAGGGCACGCAGGTGCACCTGCACCCACGCCAGCTTGGGCTCTACGCGCATTGGGCGGCCGCTCCGGACTCGGTCGTCTACAACGTGCCGGTGCGGCTACGGCTGCGCGGCCCTGTCGAACCGCTCCGGATGAGGCAAGCGCTGCGGGCGCTCGTCGATCGGCACGACGCGTTGCGGATGAGCTTCGTGTTCGCCGACGGCGGGGTGCGCCAGGTCGCGGTGGCCGGTGCCGAGGCGGACTGCGAGGTGCTCGACGGGCCGGTGCGTGACGTGCTCGGCCGGTTCGTGCGGCCGTTCCGGCTCGACCGGCCACCACTGCTGCGCGCGCTGCTGGTTCCCGCCGGGCCCGACACACATGACCTGTACCTGGACGCGCACCACATCGTGCTCGATGGCGTCTCTCTGCGAGTGCTGGTCTCCGAGCTGCTCGACCTCTATCTGGGTGACGAGCCACCCACTCCGCCGACGACCTTCGCCGGTGCCGCGCAGTGGTGCCACGACCAGGGTGACGACCCGGCCGCCGAAGAATTCTGGCTCGCCGAGCTGGCTGGGGCGGCCGGCTCGGACCTGGCCCTCGACCGCCCACGTGGAACGCGGCGTGCGACGCGAGGCGCGGTCGTCCGCCGCGAGCTGCCCGCCGAGGACCTCGCCAGGGTCGAGCAGGCCGCCCGGCAAGCCGACACGACGCCGTTCACAGCCGTGCTCACCGCGTACGTCACGGCGATCGCCCGGCGCACCGGGCACCTCGACCTCGTGGTCGGCACCCCGACGAGCGGGCGCACCGCCCATCCCGACCTGGAACAGGTGGTCGGCATGTTCGCGAACATGGTGGCGCTGCGGGCACAACTGGCCGGCGACACCGGACTCGGTGACCTGCTCCGGCAGCTGGACGGCCGCCGGTGCGCCGCACTGTCCTACCCGGACTTCCCGGTCGAGCGGCTGGCGAAGCGGATGGGCATCCCGCGCGACCCAGCCCGCAACCCGATCTTCGACGCGGTATTCGCTTACCAGGACTTGGAGTTCTACGAGTTCGCCAGAGGCGGACTGGAGATCTCGGTCGAGCTGTGCAACCCGGGTACCACCCGGTACGACCTCAACCTGCAGGCCTACCGCCGCCCCGACCGGCTCGTGCTCGACCTTGAGTACGCGGCAGATCTCTTTACCGATGACAGCGCGGAAAGCCTGCTCGACGAGTGCCTGCGGGCCCTGGCCGAGCTGGTCGACGATCCCCGGACGCCGGTGTTCGGCACACCGTTCAGGGCAGTGCCGGAGGCTGAGGCAACACTGCGGACGAACGTGGACTCGGTACGGAGGTCGCCGGTCAGATGACAACCAGCGCCGATCACACCAGGGCGGGTGCGATGACTGATCGCGAACGGGTTCAGCGAAGCGTGTCCGCATCCCCGGTAGCCACCGGGGACTGCCTGCACGAGCTGTTCGCCGCACAGGCGGAGCGCACGCCGGACCGGATCGCCGTTACCGATGGGCGGCGTGAACTCACCTACCGCCAGCTCGACGAGGCGGCGGACCGGCTCGCGGGCCGGCTGCGTGCCGCCGGTGTGGGGCCCGAGGTGCTCGTCGGCCTGTGTGCTGACCGGAACGTCGACCTCGTCGTTGCCGTCCTCGGGGTGCTCAAGGCCGGCGGCGGCTACGTACCGCTCGATCCGCGCTACCCGGCCAACCGGCTTGAGTTCGTGCTCGCCGACTGCCGCTGCCCGGTCGTCGTCGGGCACCGCCGGTTCGCGGACCTGGTCCCTGGCGTGCCGTTCGTTGCTCTCGACGACCACACCGCCGTCACGCCTGCCGAGCCCGCGGCTGCGGCGGCTTGGCCGGACAACACCGCGTACGTCATCCACACCTCCGGCTCCACCGGCACACCCAAAGGCGTCGTGGTCAGCCACGCCAACGTGACCCGGCTGTTCGCGGTGACCCGCGCGAAGTTCGGAGTCACCGCGAGCGATACCTGGACGCTGTTCCACTCCTACGCGTTCGACTTCTCCGTGTGGGAGCTGTGGGGCGCGCTGCTGCACGGCGGCCGCGTCGTCGTGGTGCCCTACGAGACCAGCCGTGACCCGGAAGCGTTCTGGCGGCTTCTGATCGAACAACAGGTCACCGTGCTGAGCCAGACCCCGTCGGCCTTCCGGCAGCTGATCCGGGCCGCCGAGGCGGCCGGCTGGCCGGGTACCGCGCTGCGGTTGGTCGTGTTCGGCGGCGAGGCGCTGGAACCGGCCATGTTGCTGCCGTGGTTCGACCGCTTTGGCGACACCACGCCGCGCCTGATCAACATGTATGGCATCACCGAGACCACGGTGCACGTCACCGTGCGGCCGCTCACCCGCGCGGATGCCGCCGGCCAGGGCAGCCCCATCGGGGTGCCGCTCGACGACCTGGAGGTCGGCCTCCTCGACCCGGACCTCCACACCGTGCCACCCGGCGAGCCCGGCGAGGCATACGTCGGCGGCGCCGGCGTCGCGGGCGGTTACCTCGGCCGTCCCGGACTAACCGCTCGGCGGTTCGTGCCCGATCCGGCCGGACCTCCGGGCGCGCGCCGTTACCGCACCGGTGACCTCGCGGCCCTGCGGGACGGTGAGTTGGCGTTCCTCGGTCGCGTGGACGATCAGGTCCAGTTCCGCGGGTTCCGGGTCGAGCCCGCCGAAATCGAGGCCGCGCTCACCGCGCTGTCCGGGGTGAGTGCCGCCGCCGTCGTGCTCCACCACGATCAGGACGGCGAGGCGTACCTGGCCGGTTTCGTGGTGGCCGCCCCCGGTGCCGAGATCGACCCGCGCCGGTTGCGGGCCGCGCTCGCCGAACGATTGCCCGCGCACCTCATCCCGTCGACCGTCACGGCGCTCGACGCGCTTCCGCTGACCGCCAACGGAAAGCTCGACCGCGAGGCGCTGCGGGACCGGCAGGCGGCACACCGGATCCAGCCGTCCAGAGCGGACATGACTGGCGGTCCGGCCGACGTGCTCGCCGGTATCTGGGCCGGGGTGCTCGGCGTCGAGAGGGTCGGCCCAGACGACGACTTCTTCACGCTCGGCGGCGATTCCATGACCGCGATCCGTGTCGTGTCCCAGGCTCGCGAGGAGCACATCGCGATCAGCGTGCACAGCCTGTTCCAGCACCCCACGATCGCCGGACTGGTCGCGGCCGGGTTGGACGGCGAAGTGGATGGCATCACCAGCGATGCCACCGACACCGCGACCGGCACTGCTGAAGACAGGGTGTACCCGGCCGCGTTCCTGCAGATGGGGCTCATCTACGAGTACGAGATCAACGACGATCCCACGCTGTACCACGACGTGAGCGCGGTGCGACTGTCGGGACCGCTCGACGAGGTCGCGCTGCGCCGCGCCTTGGACGCGACCTCGGCCCGCCACGAACTGCTGCGTACGTCCTTCGACCTGGTCGGCTACCTGGAGCCGGTGCAGATAGTGCACGCAGGCGCGCCGATCCCGCTGACCGTGCTCGACGCGCCCGACGCCGCCGATCCCGACGAAGCGCTCCAGCGGTGGTGGGCCGGCCAGTGGCGGCGGCCGTTCGACCTGACCGTGGCGCCGCTCGCCCGGTGCCACGTCCTGCGCCACCCGGACGGTGCGTGGCACCTCGCGCTGTCAGTGCACCACTCGGTGGTCGACGGTTGGAGCTTCGCGGTTGTCATGGCCGACCTCCTCCAGGCCTACGACCACGAGCTGGGCGAGGGCGCCCCGCTTGCCGCCCCGGCTGCGGCGCGCTACCGCGATTTCGTCGCATTGGAACGAAAGGCCGCCGCCGACCCGGACACGGCCGCCTACTGGACCACTTTGCTCGACGGCTACCAGCCGACTCCACTGTGGGCGGACAGCGGCGCGGGCGAGGAGGCGCTGCTGACAGTGCCTGTGGACGCGTCGCTGACCGCGGAGGTGCGCCGGCTCGCAGTTCAGTCCGGCGTGCCGCCGAAGTCCGTCTACCTCGCCGCCCACCTCTGGGCGCTGGGCGAGCTCACTGGGACGGCTGACGTGCTCACCGGACTCGTGACGAACGGCCGGCCGGAGCACATCGGCGCCGACACCGTGGTCGGCATGTTCGTCAACACTCTCCCGCTGCGGCTGGAGCTGCCGGACGGCTCGTGGCGCTCGCTGGTCAGCGCCGCGTTCGCCGCCGAGCGGGCCTACCTGCGGCACCGCCACTTCCCACCGGCCAAACTGCGGTCGGTGACCGGGTTCGGGGCACCCGACGTGCTGTTCAACTACGCCGACTTCCGCGCCTACGACGTGCTCGGCGGGTTGCGGGCAATCCGTGCGCACGAGTGGTGGTTCGGCGACCGCAACGGGTTCCCACTCTCGGTGACGGTGGCGCGACGGCCGACGGCCCCGGAGTGGGACCTGTCCGTCCGCGTCGGCGCGGGCCACGGCGGGCACGCCTTGGCCGAGTCGGCGTCCGGGCTGATGCTGAACGCGCTCAGGCGCATCGTGGCCGACCCTGACGGTTCAGCCGGCCGGCTGAACCGTCACGTGGCACCAGGAGGGGCGAGTTGACCCATGTAGTCGTCGTCAACGACGAGGAGCAGTACTCGATCTGGCCGAGTGGCAGGAAGATCCCGGTCGGTTGGCACGAGGTCGGCAGGTCCGGCACCGAGGACGAGTGCGTCGCCTACATCGAGCAAGTGTGGCGGGATATCCGACCCCGGAGCGTGCGCGAGCGCCTGATGCCCTGAAGGTTCGTTCGGCGGTGTTGTGGTGCCTGTAGGCCTGGGCTCGAAGGCCGGTTGCCGGCCCGGCCCGTGGCGCTGTGCGTCCGGTGCGAGCCGACCGGACGTACAGCACCGCAGTCGAGTTCTGCCATGTTCGAAGGACCGTCACCGGCGCCGTGTTGCCCGGGGTCATCGCCGCGGTGTGCCTGCTCAGCGGCACCGACGCCGATGAGCAGGTGCCGCAGATCGACTTCGGCGCGTTCGTCGCCTGAACGCGCGTCGGCAGTGTCAGCGATCGACCGAGTACGCGTCCTCGGCGGGTGGTAACTCGGTGGCGAGCAGTTCGGTGAGGTAGTCGGCGATGCGCAGGTCAGGTCGCTCGGCGAGTTGGAGTGCGACCACCCGCAGCGCTGTTGGCCGGTATTCGCAGACGGCCGCCAGCCGGGCGATGCTCCCGGCCGGCTCGTCGTCCAGCCGACGCCGACCGGCGATCGCCCCGAGCAGGTCCCTCGCCTCCGCGGCGGACAGCGCGTCGAGCCGGATAGGTTCCACCCCGTCGAGCACCGTCAGGTCGTCGAGCCTGTGGCGGCTGGTCACGATCGCCCGGCAGGATGGCGTGCCCGGCAGCAGCGGCCGCACCTGTGCAGCCGACGCCGCGTCGTCCAGCAGGATCAGTGTGCGTGTCGACGCGAGCAGCGAGCGGTAGTCGGCGGCCGCCTCGTTGACGTCGGAAGGGATCCGAGGTGTCGGGGTGCCGAGTGCACGAAGGAGCCGGCCAAGCGCCTCGGCCGGCTCGACCGGCGACGGCCCGGACCCACGCAGGTCGATGTACAGCGCGCCGTCGGCGAACTCGCCGGCGTTGCTGTGCGCCCATCGCGTGCACACTGCCGTCTTCCCGATCCCGCTGGGCCCTGTCACGAGCACCGGTCTGCGGTGCCGAACCGCCAGCTCGTCGAGCCGGGCGAGCACCTGAGTACGACCCACGAAATGGTTGACCTGGGCAGGCAGCTGCCGTGGCCGTGGTCGTGGGCCCCACTCGGTCCGCACGTCCCGGTGGGCAGCCGGCAGCAACTCGCCCACCAACTGCTCGATCGGCGTGCCCCGCAGGATCGCCACTTCGGTGTTCCGCAGCTCCCTGGTCGGCTCGATGCCCAGCTCGTCGCCGAGCACGCGCCGGCCGTCCCGGAAGGCCGCGAGCGCGTCGGCAGACCGGCCCGCGCCGTACAGTGCGAGCATGTAGCGGCGAAGGAAACCCTCGTGCAACGGGTTGGCCGTGAACAATCCGGCCAGCTCGGGCACGAGGTCCGCGAACCGGCCGAGCGCCAGCCCGACGTCCAGCCGGTGTTCGACCACGAGCAGCCGCCGCTCCTCCAGCCGCGCCGCCTCGGCATGGGCGAACCGGCCGTCGAGCCCGTCGAGCGGCGTTCCCCGCCAGGTTGCGAGCGCCGTGCGGAACAGGCGGTCCGCCTCGGTCAGGTGGCCGGTGGCCAGCGCAGACTCGCCACCGGCCACAGCGTTGTCGAACCGGACGAGATCCACGTCGGCGGCCGGCGAACGCAGCATGTAGCCGGTAGGGCAAGTCTCCACCGCCGCCGGATCTCCGTCGCTCGCGGTGAGCGCGCGGCGCACGGCCGCGACGTGCACGTGCACCTGGTTGCGTGCCGCCTTCGGGACGTCATGCTCCCACAACACATCGATGATCCGCGATAACGGGACGAGTTTGTTGGCTCTGGTGGCGAGGAGGGCGATCAGCAGGCGTTGTTTCCGTCGTCTGACCGGTACCGGTGTGCCATGCTTGGTTATTTCGACTGGTCCCAGAACGTGGACGGTCATCTGACTCCTTGTTTGGCCAGCGCGAACCCAGATTTCGGTGTTGCGAAACGCGGTATCGCACCGTCGAGCTCAATCCGGACCTTCGGATAGACGTCGTCATAGCCGGCGGTTTTGCCGCCGGCTATGCGCGCTTACCTATTAATCGCTTCCAGATGAGGTGCTGTGGAGCTCATGATGGTCATCATCCCCCTTTGAGACAACCAGAAGTTCAATTGCGGAACCGGACCCCCAGGTTCGATGCTCCGCGCGCCCCATGGGCAGTTCTTCGCACTCTAGTCGGCCGCTCTGTTCTCGTCAATGAGTTGATCGTGCCGAAACGATCTTCACCCAATTGCACGAAGCCAGGTTACCCCGGTTATCTCAGGGAAGGTATCAGCATTTCAAATGGGACTCGGGAGATGTCCATATTCTGCGTTTTGCCCGTTGGTGCCGCTGCTGTCGGCGCCGTCACGGTGTGTATGTCCTTGTCCGGTCATCTCGCCGGCCGGCACCGCAGGCTCACCGCATTTCCGTCCTTGAGCATGCCGGTGAACTGCCCGTGCACCACGGCGCCCGCGAACGGCGTCCGGCTTGAAGAGGTAGAGCAGCTGGTCCACCTGACCCGCGTCGACACACTCGTAGTAACGGCGTACATGTTCTGCCACGCGATCGTTTCCCATGCGGTCCCCCGTCCGGGAGTTCGTCGACAGCCCGCTAGTCGGCGCCGGAAACGAACAATCTCGTGAAGGCGACGTAACGGATAGATCAGGCGTGTGCTCCACCCGGACAACGTGGACGAGGCTGGTGAGGGTTCGGTTTCGCGAACCCGTCACTATTCGGCTTGAACTTGCGCCGGTGGCGATCGAGCGGGGTGGCGCGTCACCGCCGGTTCAGCGCTGAGTCAGCGTGCGGCACGACGATCGCTTTCATGGGAGCCGCTGAGGGAACTACGCTGCACGAACTGATCGCCGCCCAGACGCGTGGGGCCCAGTCGAGGATCGCGGTCACTGGACCCGACGGTGACCTCACCTACGGTGAGCTCGAACGCCAAGCAGAGCGGGTGGCCGTCCGGCTCGCTGCACTCGGCGTGGGACCGGATCGTCCCGTAGGCCTGCTGGTTCCCCGATCGGCGGCGATGATTGCGGGGATGCTCGGAATACTCCGGGCGGGCGGGGCTTACCTGCCACTCGACTCCGAGTATCCCGACACCCGCGTCAACGCCTTGCTCTCGGCCGCGGGCGCGGTGGCCGTGGTGACGACCCCGGAGTTGGCAGAGCGGGCCGCCGGGCTCCCCGTCGTCGTGCTGGGGGAGGAGGACCACGGCGAGGCGGGTCCGGTCCGGCCACCCACACCCGGCTCGGCCTTGTGCTACGTACTTTTCACCTCGGGCTCGACCGGCGAGCCCAAGGCGGTCGCCGTCGAGCACCGCCAGTACATCCACTACCTGAACGGCCTGTACGAGCGGATCGAGCCGGGGTGGTCTTGGGCGTTGTTGTCCACGTTCTCCGCAGACCTCGGCAGCACCAACGTGTTCGGGGCGCTGACCACCGGCGGCCGGCTGCACGTGCTGTCGCGGGAGCAGGCGACCGACTCGGAGGCCCTCGCGGAGTACTTCGCGCGACACCGGATCGACGCGATGAAGCTCGTGCCGAGCCACCTTGCCGCTCTGGCGGGCGTGGACGGTGCCGAGGTCGCCAGGGTGCTGCCGCAGCAGCTGCTGATCTGCGCGGGCGAGCCGTTGCAGCCGAACCTGGTCCGCCTGGTCCGCGCCGCCAGGCCGGATCTGGCCGTCGAGAACCACTACGGACCGACCGAAACCACGGTCTCGATGCTCGCCTTCCGGGTACCGCAGGACGTGCCAGAGGCTGCGACGGTCCCCCTTGGCCGTCCGTTCCTGGGTGTGCGCGTGCATGTCCTCGGACCGGACAACGAGCCCGTCCCCGACGGAGTCACGGGAAATCTGCACATCGCTGGGGAGAACCTGGCCCGCGGCTATCTCAACGCTCCCGCTGCGACTGCGGCCGCCTTCACACCGTGCCCCGCCGAGCCGCCCGGGGCGCGTATGTACGAGACCGGCGACCTGGTCAGGCGTCTGCCGACCGGGGATCTGGAGTTCGTCGGGCGCGGCGACGACCAGGTCAAGGTCATGGGATACCGCGTCGAGCCCGGCGAGGTCGCAGCCGTCCTGGCCCGCCATCCGAGCGTGGGGCAGGCCGTTGTCGTGCCGTACGGCGCCGCCGACGAGCTGCGGCTGGCCGGCTATGTGACCGGATCCGGCGTGACCGGGGCGGACGTGCGTGTCTTCGCGGCGGATCGGCTGCCCGAGCACATGGTGCCCTCGACCATCGTGGTGCTCGACGCCCTGCCGTTGACCCCGAACGGCAAGATCGACCGCGCCGCCCTGCCCGACCCCTTCGTCGAGCAGGCCGGTCACCGTGTCGCGCCGGGGGCCGGTCTGGCGGAGCAAGTCGCCGCGGCCTGGGCCGCGACTCTCGGCTCCGGGGACGTCGGCATGCACGACAACTTCTTCGACATCGGCGGCACGTCGCTGCTGCTGATGCGGCTCAGGGCTCGGCTGGTCCAGTCGTTGGACCGGGAGATCTCGATGGTCACGCTCTTCCGCAACCCGACCGTGCACCTGCTGGTGCGCCATCTGGAGGCGGCCGCGGTACCCGCGGTCGAGGCGGACCACGGCAGAGGACGCAACAGGCTGACAACAGTCGCCCGTGCCCAGCGGCGCGCCGCGATGAAAGGGGACGAGCGATGACCGCGGAGCAGACGGAGCAGACGGGGCTCGAGATCGCCGTCGTGGGCATGGCGGGACGTTTCCCCGGCGCGGACTCGGTCGGACAGTTTTGGGACAACGTTCTCGACGGTGGCGAGCAAGTCTCGTCATTCACCCCGGACGACGCCATAGCCGCTGGTGTGGCACCGGATCTGGCCCGGCACTCCGACTACCGGCACGTCCACGGCGTGCTCGATGGCGTCGAGTACTTCGACAACGTGCTGTTCGGGTACACGCCGCGGGACGCCGCCTTGCTCGACCCGCAACAACGCATCTTCCTGGAGTGCGCCTGGGCTGCGATGGAGGACGCGGGATACGCCCCCCGCACCGAAGGCGCGCCGGTGGGTGTTTACGCCAGTGTCAGCCAAAACGCCTACCTGCTCACGCATCTGCTGCGGTCCCCCGGGGCGCTGGACCACACGAGCCCACAGGAGTTCCTGCTGGCCACCGAGAAGGACATGCTGTCGGCCCGGGTCTCCTACCACCTCGACCTGCGCGGGCCGAGCATGAGCGTGCAGGCCTCATGCGCGTCCTCCCTGGTCTCCGTGCACATGGCCTGCCAGGCGTTGCTCGCCGGCGAGTGCGAAATGGCCCTGGCCGGCGGCGTCACGGTCCACGTGCCCCAGCACGAGGGGTACATGTACGCCGCCGGCTCGGTGTTCTCCTCAACCGGACGCTGCCTGCCGTTCGACGCCGGGGCCGACGGGACGGTCTTCGGCAACGGTGTGGGGGTGGTCGTCCTCAAGCCTCTGGCGGACGCTCTCGCCGACCACGACACGATCCACGCCGTCATCCTGGGGTCGGCGGTGAACAACGACGGCGCCCGGCGCATGAGCTTCACCGCGCCAGGGGTGGACGGACAGGTCACCGTCATCCGCGCGGCGCACCGCGTCGCGGGCGTGGACCCGAGCACCATCACCTACATGGAGACGCACGGGACGGGCACGTCTCTGGGGGACCCGATCGAGTTCGAGGCGCTCACCGAGGCGTTCGGCCACGACGGTCCGCCGTGCACGTTCGGCACCCTGAAGGCGCAGATCGGCCATCTCTCGGGCGCGGCAGGCATCGCGGGTCTCATCAAGACGGTGCTGGCGCTCAAACACGGCGTTCTGCCGCCCAGCCGCCACTTCACCCGGCCGAACCCGGACATCGACCTCGACTCCAGCCGATTCCGCTTGTCCACCGAGGCGACGCCGTGGCCGGAGTACGGCCGGCGGCGGAGGGCGGCGATCAGCTCCTTCGGCATCGGCGGGACGAACGCGCACATGGTCCTTGAGGAGCCACCGGCCCCGTCACCGAGATCACCTGGTGGACGCAAGCAGGAGGTGCTGACCCTGTCCGCCCGTGAGGATGAGCCGCTGCTCGAACTGGCCGCCCGGCTCAGGGAGCACCTGAAGGCTCATCCGGAGGCCGATCTGGCGGACGTCGCCGCCACGTTGCAGAGTGGCCGCACACCTCAGCGCCGCAGAGCAACGGTCGCCTGCGCGGACATCGACTCGGCGATCGACGCACTGGCCGCCGTGCGACCGCCGACGGTGGACGCCCGCGATCGTGGCGTGGTCTTCATGTTCCCCGGACAGGGCGCTCAGCGGGTCGGCATGGGGCGGGAGCTGTACGAGACGGAGGAGACCTTCCGCACCTGGATCGACGCTGCGGACGAGCGTCTGGACTTCGACCTGCGCGGCTTGCTGTACGCGGGAGATCCGGCCGAGAACGCGCAGACCCTGGCGCGCACCAGCTACACACAGCCGGCGCTCTTCGCCGTCGAACACGCCCTCGCCCGCCTGTGGATGGAGCTCGGGCTCGTGCCCAGGGCGATGATCGGGCACAGCCTCGGCGAGTACGTGGCGGCGACCATCGCCGGGTGCTTCGACTTCGCCACCGCGCTCGACCTGGTCGCCGAGCGGGCACGGCTCATGCAGGACCAGCCGCCCGGCGCCATGCTCACCGTCAACCTGCCGGTGGACGAGGTACTTCCCGCGCTCGGCGCCGACATCGCGGTCGCGGCAGTGAACGGCCCCGCCCTCTGCGTCGTGTCCGGCCCCGTGCCCGCCGTGGCGGCTCTGGAGGAGCGGCTGCGGTCGGACGGTGTCACGTGCCGCCGGCTGCGCACGTCCCACGCCTTCCACTCGCCGATGATGGAAGGCGTGGCCGCGCTGTTCGTGTCGAGGCTGCGTGCAACCGCTTTCCGTCCGCCGGAGATACCGTTCGTGTCCAACCTGACCGGTGACTGGATCCGTCCCGAGGAGGCCGTGGACCCGGAGTACTGGATCCGTCACCTGCTCGCCCCGGTCCGCTTCCACGACGGGGTGGGGCGGCTGCTGAGCGGCCCGGCGTCGGTGCTCCTCGAGGTCGGTCCGGGGGCCACCCTTCGTTCGCTCGTCGGTAAGGCCGGCGACGACCATGTCGTGCTCGGTGGCCTGCCCGACCCGGAGCGCGAAGCCGACGACGGTGCCTACCTGGCCCGTACGGTCGGCCGGCTGTGGGAGGTGGGCGCACCCGTGGACTGGAGCCGGTGGCGCCGGGGGACGTGGTCGCGCGTACCGCTGCCGACGTACCCGTTCCGGCGCCTGCGGCACTGGGTGGATCCGGTGCCCGGAACCGGCCTGGCCCCTGGGATCGCAGCGGAGGAGACACACGTCGCGCAGGAGGTGCGGCCCCACGCCGACACCGGGCAAGCCGGCGCGACGGCGTCCGCGGGTCTGTCCGAGAACGTCCTACGCGTCTGGCGGGAGTTGCTCGGCATCGACGACGTCGGTCTCGACGACAACTTCTTCGAGCTCGGCGGCCACTCGCTGCTGGCGGTCCGCATCGTCGCCAGGGTTGCCGACGCAACCGGCGTCGAACTGCCGGCCGACGCGCTGTACGCGGCGCCGACGCCCCGGGAACTCGTCGCGCTCACCGAGCAGCACGGCTTCCTGCCCGTCGAGGACGACAGGCAGGACCCGAAGCTGATGGCCCGGATGATCGCGGAGATCGCGGAGATGTCCCCCGAGGAGGTCGAGGACCGGCTACGCGAGGAAGCCTGACGAAGTCCCCCTCTTGTTCAGCAAGGCGTTCAGCCCTCGACGTGATGATGACGTCGGCCGTGCCCACGGCGGCCACTGGGGATGCTGGGGAATGTTGGGGAATCATGGATCATTCGCGCCGCAGCCATGTCCGCCTATCCGTCGGCGACGGCTGTCAGATGGCCTACTACCACCGCAGGGCCTTCGGCTTCCGCTTGATCGCGGAGCCGCACCCGGCCCGGCCCGGCTCGATACCGCTTTCGCCAAGCTCGAAAGCATGCTCACCGTCAGCACCCCGAGCATGATGGAGTTCCGGATCCTCGGTTGCCTCCAAGTACGGGACGGCGACCGGTTGATCGACATCGCCGCCGACAAGCAGAGAACCGTGCTGGCTGTCCTGCTGCTGCGGGCCGGCCAGACCGTACCCGTGCACGAGTTGGAGCACCAACTGTGGGGCGACGCTCCCCCTGGAAAGGCCAAGAACACGCTGCAGGCCTATGTCTACCGGCTCCGCCAGACCCTGAAGTTCGACTCGGACACCGCGCTGGTGACCGAGCCGGGCGGCTACCGGATGATGCTGCCCGACGGCGCACTCGATCTGCACCGCTTCGAGCAGCTGACGGCCCGTGGGCGCGCGGCGATCAAGGCCGGGCGGCCGGACGAGGGGTGCGCCGCCCTGCAGACGGCGCTGGATCTGTGGCGGGGGCCCGCCTTCGCTGACGTGTCGGCCACGGCGCTCCAGAGCGACGTCCAACGCTTGGAGGATCTGCGCATCGCCGTCGCGGAAGATGCCGCCGAGGCGGCGCTCGTGCTGGGGCGGCAGGCGGAGATGGTGCCCCGGCTGGAAAATCTTGTTGCTGCCCATCCATACCGTGAGCGGCTGTGGGCGTTGCTGATGGTCGCGCTCTTCGGCACCGGCTGCCAGGCCGACGCGCTGGCGACCTACGGACGCGCCCGTACCCGGTTGCGGGAGGACCTGGGCATCGAGCCGGGGCCCCAGCTACGGCAGCTACAACGGGACATCCTGTCCGGGCGGGCGGCCGGCAGGACAGCGGGCGCCGACGGCCTCTGGTTCGGGGGGACGGCGGCCGCCCCGTCACGCCCCAAGGCCACCGGCGGCGGGCCTGTACGACCGGCGGCCGAGCTGCCTCGTGACACTTCGACGTTCGTGGGCCGGCGGGCAGAGCTGGCGGAGGTCTGCGGCTGGTTCTCCGAGGAAGGGGCGGGACGGGTCGGGATGATCAACGGTCCGGCGGGGGTCGGCAAGACCACTCTTGCCGTACACGCGGCTCACCGGCTCGCCGTGTGCTTCTCCGACGGCCAGCTCTACGCCAACCTGCACGGGGACGGCGACACCACGCCGGAGCCGGCGGAGATCCTCCGGCGATGGCTTCCCATGCTGGGCGTCACCGCGCTGCCCCGCTGCGGCGAGGAGTTGGCCGCACTGTTCCGGTCGGCGCTCGCGACCCGGCGAGTGCTCGTCGTCCTGGACGGTGCGGCCGGCCTCGGCCACGTCGGCCCGCTCTTACCGGGGGCAGGCACCTCCGCCGCGCTGGTGACCGGGAAGCGCGCGCTCACCTTGATCGACGGCTCCGTGCATCTCACCCTGCACGCCCCGGACGACGAGGAGGCGCTGGACCTGCTGCGCCGTACGGTCGGGCCGGAGCGGGTCGACGAGGAGCTCATGTCCGCTCGGACCATCGTCCACCTGTGCGAAAACCTGCCGCTCGCGATCCGCCTCGTGGCGGCGCGTCTTGCCGCCCGGCCGGAGCTCCCGCTCAAGGGCATGGCCGATCAGCTCTTCGACGAGCAGCGGCGCCTCGACGAGCTCGCCTTCGGCGGGCTGACCCTGCGGGCCCGCATCCGGGCGGGTTACGACCGGCTGTTGTCGGCGGACGCGAGGAGGATGTTCCGGGTACTCGGTGGCTGGCCGCAGGTCGATTCCGCAGGCGTGGCCGCGCCCGTGCTCGCCGCACACACCGGGCTCACGCTCCCTTGCGTGCGCGCCGCCCTCAATACCCTTGCCGACGTGCACCTCCTCTGGGCGCTGCAGGACGGGCGGTATCGGATGTCCACGCTGGTCCGGCTGGTCGCGGCCGACCTGGCACCCGAGCCCGGGGACGTAAGGCTGTTGCAGGCGGCCGGCACGGGCAGCCCTGCCGACGGTGCGTAAGTGGCGTCAACGCTGACCAGCGTGCCGTCAGCGGCGCGTCAGAGCCCAGGGCGAAGGTGGGTGCTGCGGGTCCACGGTCGAGCCGCAGGGAGGTGGACCAGCCAGCCATGACCAGTGCCCACGACCACCCGATCGGCTGGGACACCATCCACGGCCTGTTCGAACGCCAGACCGCGGCGACCCCGGAGGCGGTCGCGGTCTTCCACGGACGCACCGTGCGCACCTACGCCGAGCTCGACGAGGCGGCCTGTCGCCTCGCGGTGCGGCTGCGTGAACGCGGCGCCCGTCGGGGCGGTTACGTCGGCGTTCTGCTCGACCGCTCTCCCGAGCTCGTCGTCGCATTGCTGGCAGTGCTGAAGTCCGGTGCGGCGTACATCGGGCTGGAGCCGTCCTATCCGGCCCGGCGGCTCGGCGCCGTGCTCGACGACGCAGGCGTCGCTCTGGTGGTCACCCGGACGGATCTCGTCGGCCGGCTGCCCGCCGATGTCTGCCCCGTGGTGCTGGTCGACGAACCCGTCGACTCCCTGTCCGACGACGGCCTCCCGCCCACCTGCGCGCGTCCCGAGGACCTCGCATTCGTCATGTACACGTCCGGCTCGACCGGACGGCCGGGCGTCATGGTCGAGCACCGCTGCGTGACCGCCTTCCTCACCGGGATCGGCAGCCGCGTCTGCTTCGGCCCGGGGACCTGGACCTTGCAGTTCGCCGGGGTCACGTTCGACGCGACCATCGGGGAGATCTTCGGGCCGCTGACCAGTGGGGGTGCGGTAGTGCTGCCGTCGCCCGGCGCCGAGCTGATCGGCCCGGGGCTGGCGCGGCTGCTCGAACAGGAGCGCGTCACGACGGCGTTCCTGCCGCCCTCGGTGCTCGCGGTGCTGCCGGACGCGGAGTTGCCCGACCTGCGCACCCTGGTGGTCGGCGGAGAGGCGGTCCCTTTGGACGTCGTCAAGCGCTGGGAACGGGGCCGGAACTTCCACCTCGCCTACAGCTCCACCGAGACGACCTGGATCGTCACCACGAGCGATCGGCAGCAACCGGACCAGCCGCTGCCGATCGGCCACCCGCTCCCCAACGTGGAGGCGTACGTCCTCGACGACGACCTCTGGCCGGTCGCGTGTGGGACTGTGGGCGAGCTTTACCTGGGCGGCCCGACGGTGAGCCGCGGCTATCTGGGCCGGCCTGCGCTGACTGCCGAGCTCTTCGGCCCGCATCCCTTCGCCCAGCAGCCGGGCACCCGGCTCTACCGGACGGGCGACCTCGCGCGCGTTCTGCCCGACGGCCAGTTCGAGGTCGTCGGCAGGACCGACGACCACGGCCGATCTCATGTTCGCGTCGATCTGTGACGCGGCCGCTGACCTCGTAGAGCGGACGGTGTGATGAACAAGGACCTCGGCGAGCTGCTTGACGGGCTCACTCCGCAGCAGCAGAGGCTGCTTCAGGCCAGGCTGGCCCGGCGGTCCACCGCCTCGGCACCGGCCCTCGGGACCGACGACGGGGACGCGCTCCCGCTGTCGCCCGCGCAGGAGCGGCTGTGGATGGCCGATCAGTTTTCGCCCGGCCGATCGGTGCCGGTGACGCTGGCGATCCGGCTGACCGGTCCGCTGAGGCGGGACGTCCTGCATGCCGCGATAGGGGACGTCGTCGCCCGCCAGTCGGCGCTGAGAACGGTGTTCCGGAAGACTCCCGACGGGCCTCGCCAGGTCGTGCTCGACACGTTCCTGCCGCCCATGCCCGTGGTCGCTCCGGAGGTGGTCGCCGGAGAGCCGGCCGGGCCGCGCGCTCCGGCGGTCGCGCGGCTGGTCGCCGAGCGGGTCCGGCCGGTGTTCGACCTGACCAGCGTCCCTCCGGTGACCGTGACGTTGCTCGTGCTGGGCCCGCACGACCACCTGCTGCTGGTCTGTGTCCACCACATAGTCGTCGACGGGTGGTCCACCGAGGTCTTCCTGGGCGATCTGGTCGCCTGCTACGCCCGCCGCACCGGCGGGGACGCCGAGCTGCCCGAGCTCCGCCTGCGGTTCGCCGACTACGCCGCGGCCGAGCGGGAGGTGGTCGCCGACGGACGGCTCGCGTCGCAGCTTTCCTACTGGCGCGAACGGCTGGCCGGCGCCCCGGCCCTCTCGACCATTCCAGCGGACCGCCCACGCCCGCCTTTGCAGAGCGGGCGGGGCAACCACAGGGAGTTCACCCTCGCCGCTGACGTGACCGAGCGCCTGGTGGCGGTGGCCCGGCGGGCAGGGGTCACCCTCAACAACGTTGTCACCGCGGCCTTCGCGGCGCTGGTCCAGCAGATCACCGGGCAGGATGACGTGCTGTTCGGCACGCCGGTCGCGCGCAGGCGGCGGACGGAGCTCGAACCGCTCATCGGCAGCATCGCCGACACGGTGGTGACCCGTGTCGACCTGTCCGGCAGTCCGTCGGGCGACGAGCTGGTGCGTCGGGTCCAGCGGTCGGCAGCCGCCGCGATGGCGCACCAGGACGTGCCGTTCTCCGAGCTCGTGCGGGAGCTCGCGCCTGCCAGGCGGCTCGCGTACAACCCGCTGTTCCAGATCATGCTCAGCGTCAGCGAGATCGACGTGGCGGAGGCCCGCGAGGCGGGCGGCGTCACGTTCACCCCGGAGCGCGTCGAGACGGGCACTACCGAGTTCGACATGTTCCTGACGGTGCGCCGCGCGGCCGCTGGATTGACCGGCGTCCTCGGCTACAGCACCGACCTCTATCTGGACGAGACCGCCCGGCACGTCACCGACGGCCTGGCTGCCGTGCTGACCGGGCTTGCCGAGACACCCCACCGGCCGATCGCCGATTTGGTGCCGGTGCGCCGCCGCGCGGTGGAGGTCGCCGCGTCATTCACAGCCGAGCCGATGGGTGAGGCGATGCGGTTCTGGTCCGGCTTCTCGCGGGTTCCGTTCGATGTGCGGTTCGCGCCCTACGGCCAGGTCCTCCAGCAGCTCCTCGCCGGCAACGGGAGCGACGGGCAGGTCGTGCTCCTGCGCTGGGACGACTGGTCCCGCCACCGGCTCGGCGGCTCCGCTGCGGACTTCCTCACCGGAGTGGTCGACGAGCTGCTCGCGGGCGTCGCTGCGTTCCGTTCCCGGACGAACGCGCCACTGCTGATGATGATCTGCCCGTCGGACGAGGGGACCGACTTCGGCGCGGCCGACGAGAGGCTGGCTCGGGGTCTGGCCGGTGTGCCCGGTGTCGAGGTGACGTGGCCTGCGGAGTTCGCCGCCAGACTGGGCGTCGCGGAGGTCGTCGACTCCATTGCCGACGCACTCGGGCACGTCCCGTACACCGAGGAGTTCTTCGCCGCGCTCGGGACGCTCGCCGTACGGCGGATGCACGCCGCATGGCGGGCAGAGCCGCCTGGTCCGGAACGCGCGGACTACACGGCGGCCCACCTCGCCACCGCGGCGCAGATCGTAACGGCGGTGAGGCACCTCGCGGAACCCGCCGCAGACGCGGATCCGGAGGAGTACGTGCCGCCGCGGACGGAGACGGAGAAGCGGCTGGCAGCGCTCTGGGCCGATCAGCTCGGTACCGACGTGGTCGGCGCGCGTAGCAGCTTCTTCGCGATGGGCGGGCACTCGCTGCTGGTCACCAGGATGCTGTCCCTGGTGCATCGGGAGTTCGGGGTTACCGTGCCGTTCCACGAGTTCTACGCCGACCCCGTGATCACGGCTTTGGCCAACACGATCGACCTGGCGGGCGCCTCGGACGAAGGGGCCGCGCCGCAGGGCGGTGGTCACTCGGAGGTCGTCCCGGTGCCCCGGGACAGGCCCATCGAGCCGGCCTCGACCCAGCGGCGGCTGTGGGCGCTCGCGCAGCTCGGTACCCACTCCGCGGCGGTCACCTTCGCGGCCACCCTGACCGGGCCACTCGACGAGGCAGCGCTGCGCGGGGCGGTGGACGACCTCGTGCAGCGGCACGAGGCCCTGCGCACGACCTTCGGCACCGAGGATGGCCGCCCCGTCCTGGTCGTCCACGACCGGCTCGACTGCTGGTGGCCCACCGCACGGATCGACGACGTCGCCGGCCGTCCGGACGAGCCGGCCGCGGCGATCCACGAGCACGCGACGCAGCCGTATGACCTGGAGACAGGGCCGCTGCTGCGGATACGGCTGCTCAGGGATGGATCCGACCGGCACCACCTGCTGATCGGCATGCACCACATCGTCTGCGACAACGGGTCCTGGCACATCTTCCTCGCGGACCTGGCCGCCGCCTACCGGGCCCGGTTGGGCTTGGGCGAGCCGCTGCCCCAGTTGTCCGTCCAGATGGCGGACTACGCGGTGTGGGAGCGGAACTGGCTGGCCGGCGCGGCTGCCGAGGCCGACTCGGCCTACTGGGCCGAGCGCCTCCGAGACGCGCCGCCACGGCTGGAACTGGCCCGCGCTCGCGTCGGCGACGACTCGTCAGCGGCGGGGAAAGCCGGTGTGGAGCCCCGGCCGCTCCGCGGCGACCTGGGCGCCCGCGTCGGGGAACTCGCCCGGGCGTGCGGCGTCAGCACGTTCGTCGTGCTGCTCACCGCGTACGCGCTGGTGCTGGGCGAGGAAGCAGGCCGGGGAGACGTCGTGCTCGGCGTGCCGTCCGGGGACCGGGACCGCCCGGAACTGCAGGGCGTTGTCGGTCGCTTCGCCCACCTGACGCCGCTGCGCCTGGACCTGTCGGGGGCGCTGACGTCGCGGGCGCTGCTGCGCCGCGTGCACGAGACGGTGCTGAGCGCGCAGCGGCATCGGGGCGTGCCGTTCAGCCGGATCGTCGAGGTGGTCCAGCCGCCGCGCGACCGGTCGCACCACCCGATCTTCCAGCATGCGCTCAACGTGGTCGACGAGCGGTCGGTCGGCCTCGACCTACCGGAGCTTTCCGTGCGGACGCTCGACGTGCCGGTGGCGGACACCCAGTACGAGCTGTTCCTCCACCTGCACTGGCGGGACGGCGCGCTGGGCGCGACCGTCGAGTACGACACCACCAGGCTCGGCGGGGATGTGGTGGACGATCTGCTCTCCCGCTTCGAGTCGGTCTTGGTGCGGATGAGCGACACGCCCGACGACACCGTCCCCGGACCACCGCTGATGGAGACCGCCCGCACCAGGCCGCACGCCACCGTGCCGAGGCTGACCGTCGCCGCGACCTGGGCGGCCGAGCCGATCCGCCGCGAGGCCGAGCGGCTGCTCACCCGCTTCGACGTCCCGCCTGGCCTCGCCATCACCTCCCGGGTGTTCGGCACCCTGCTCGACCCCGCCGGAGCCTTCGCGGCCGAGCCCGATGGGATCAATGTGGTCGTGCTGCGCTGGGCCGATCTGATCGGGTCACCGGTGCCCGGACGGCTGGGCGCGCTCGTCCGTCGCCTGGATGACGCGGTGACCGACGTCGTGGCGGCGGTCAGGGCGTACCGGTCCGGGGCGAGCCGTCCGCTGGTGGTGCTGACTCGGGCCTCGGAGGGCCTGCTGGAGCCCCGACTGGAGGCCCGGCTGGACGCCCGGCTGCACGTGGAGCTCGCCGCGCTCTCCGGCACGGATGTGCTTACCGGCCCGTTACCGGCATCGATCGGCGAGACAGCCGTGCGGCGGCTGCACCAGGCTTTCCGCGTCTCCCCGGTGAAGTGGGTGGTCACCACGGCGACGGGCTGGTCGAGGGTCGATCTGGTACGGCTGGCCGCGCTGCAGCATGGTTACGACCGCTGTCTGGTCGTGTGCGTTCCGCCCGGCGCCGAGGCGCCGGGCCGGCTCGGCGATGACGAACGTATCCGGCTGATCGACGGCGATGTGGACGCGGCGCTCGCTACGCTCGCCGCGGTGGACGGTGCTGACGCGGCCGAGTGCGCGGTGCTGCTTCCCGACGAGGACGATCCTTGGGCTGCCGTGGGCAGGTCGTGGGAGCTGGACGCGCCGATGGCGACATCCGGCTGGTCGCCGGCGGTGCCGCTGACCCTGGCGGAACAGACCGGCGAAGGGCCCCGCGACGACCGGGAACGGACGCTGGCGCGTATCTGGGCAGACCTGCTGCACCTGGATGTCGACCGGATTGGCATCCACAACGACTTCTTCGCCCTCGGCGGCGACTCGATGCTCGCCATCCAGGCCGCCCACCACGCGAACCAGGCCGGTGTCCCCATCACCGCCAGGCAGTTCTCCGCCCACTCGACGATCGCCGAGCAGGCCGCCCTCTTGTCCGGTGCGGCACCTGACCGGAGAACAACCCCGCGAGGGAAGGAAATGAGTCACCTATGAGACGCGCTTCGGGTTTCGCCGGGTTCACTGTGATGTGGTCCGGCCAGATGTTGTCGACCGTTGGCACCCGGATGACGAACTTCGCCATCGGCATCAGTGTCTTCCAAGAGACACACTCGGCCCTCAGCGTGACTCTGCTGACGTTCGTCGCCTTCGGTGCGACCGTCGCCTTCTCGCCCATCGCGGGGGTGCTGATCGACCGGTGGAGCCGCCGCACCACCATCATCGCCGCGGATGTCGGCTCGGCCGCCGTGACCCTGGCGCTGCTCGGCGTCTACGTGTTCGGGGATCCGCAGCTCTGGCAGCTGTACGTGGTGAACTTCCTGACCGGCGCGTTCCTCGCCTTCCAGGTACCCGCGTACAGCGCCGCCATCACGCTGATGATCGAGAAGGGCGGTTACACCCGGGCCAACGCGATGATGGGCCTGCTGCGGGCGGCGCCGTACGTGGCCGCCCCCGCCCTCGCCGCGCCGCTGATGTCGGCGTTCGGGCTCGCCCCGATCCTCGCCATCGACGTGGTCTCGGCCCTGCTGGCGGTCGCCGCTGTCTACGCCGTCACGCTGCCGCCCGACCCCGTCCGCGACCACACCGCGGGGGAGACGGGGTCCGCCGGGTCCAGGTTCCGGCGGGACTTCGCCGTGGGCTTCACGTACATCGCGCGCAGGCGGCCACTGGTCGGGCTGCTGTCCATCATGATCGCGATCAGCTTCCTGTCCGCGCTCGGCTGGGTGCTGTTCCCGCCGCTGGTCCTCGCCCGCACCGGCGACTCGGCCAACGCGGTGGGCATCGTCCAGGTCATCGGGGCGATCGGCGGCACGGGGGCGGGCGTCGTGCTGGCCATGCTCAAGCCCACCCAGGACAAGGTTCTCCGGATGCTCGTCGCGATCCTCGTCCTCGGCGTTCTCGGGCGGATCCTCTTCGGCTTCGACGGCATCTGGATCTGGTCGATCGCGCTGTTCTTCGGCTGGGGTGCCCTGCCCTTCATCGACGGCTACAACCAGACCATCTGGCAGGAGAAGACCCCACCGCGACTCCAGGGGCGCATCTTCGCCGTGGTCCAGATGGTCGAGAACATCGCGAGCCCTCTCGCCTACCTCTCCGCCGGTGTGCTCGCCGACAACCTCCTGGAGCCCGCCATGCGGTCGGACGGGTGGCTCGCTTCGGTCTTCGGTCCCATCACCGGCACCGGACCGGGCTCCGGGATCGCCGTTCTGTTCATCGTGTCCGGCCTTGGCGCGGCTGTCGTCGCCCTCGTCGGCTTTCTCACTCCCTCCATCCGGCACGCGGAGGACCTCCTGCCGGACGGGGGCGGCGAGACCGAGCCCTCCGCGGTGACTCCCGGCACCGCACCCGCCAAATGAGCGCCCACTTGAAGGAGCCATCCATGACCGACACCGCCGCCACGGCCGACCCCTCCTACCGGGTGGTCGTGAACGACGAGGAGCAGTACTCCGTCTGGCCGGACCACAAGGAGAACCCGCCGGGCTGGCACGACGCCGGGAAGACGGCCAGCAAGGAGGAGTGCCTGGCCTACATCGAGGAGGTGTGGACGGACATGCGTCCACGGTCCGTCCGCGAGACCACGTCCGACGCCACGCCGCTGGTCCGGCTGATCGCCGAGGTCCTGGAGACCGACCCGGCGGAGATCGGCGACGACGTCGGGCCGGGCAGGTCCGCCGCGTGGACGAGCCTCAAGCACATCCAGCTCGTCACGACGCTGGAGCACACGTTCGGCATCGCACTGTCCGTGGCTGAGATCCGTGGCCTGACCTCGGTCGCGGCCATCCGGGAGACGCTGCGGGCCAAGAACGTGCTCGCCTGACCGAAGCGTCCGGCTCGCCCGCTGCGGAAACCGGGAGAGGACCAGCAAGTGACCAACAACATGGCGACGACGACCATCGAGATGGCGCCGGACGGCGCCGACCACATCTCGCCACCGGCGGACGCCGACCTGGCGACGATGTTGCTGATCCGCCACTTCGAGCTCGCCCTGCTCGACCTGTTCGCGCGGGGCGAGCTGCACGGCACGACGCACACCTGCCTCGGGCAGGAATACGTGCCGGTCGCGCTGGTACCGCTGCTGGCCGAACGTGACTACGTCTTCAGCAACCACCGCGGCCACGGCCACTACATCGCCAGGTTCGGCGACCCCGCCGGCCTGCTCGCGGAGATCATGGGCCGGGAGGGTGCCGTCTGCAACGGCGTCGGCGGCAGCCAGCACATCTTCCGCGACCGCTACCTGTCCACCGGCGTGCAGGGGGAGAGCCTGCCGGTCGCCGCCGGGGTTGCCCTCCATCTCAAGCGGCACGAGCCGGGAGCGCTCGCGCTCACCTACATCGGCGACGGCACCTGGGGTGAGGGCGCGGTCTACGAGGCGCTCAACATGGCAGCGTTGTGGCGGCTGCCACTCCTCGTCGTCGTCGAGCACAACGGTATCGCCCAGTCGACGGCCACCGGTGCGCAGATGGCGGGCACCATCCGGGCCCGCGCCGCCGCGTTCGGCATTGCCCACCTGCGCGTCGAGAACAGCAGCCTGACCGAGATCCGGGCCACGGCCGGGCCGCTCGTCGAGCGAGTACGGGACGGCGCTCCGCTGGTCCTGGAGTTCGTCACGCACCGGCTCGGGCCGCACAGCAAGGGCGACGACACCCGGACGGATGCGGAACTGCGACAGGTGCGCGCGGCCGACTGGCACGCGCTGTACTCCGAGGCCCTCGGGGAGCGGTTCGCGGAGGCCGACGCGATCGCGGCGGCACGGGTCACCCGGCTGGTGGACGAGGTGGCCGCGAGGCCGCCGGCGGTCTGGAGCAAGGCGTGAACGGGCGGCCGGTACGGGTGGTGGAGAACCTCAACAGCGCGCTGCACGAGTGCATGCGGGCTGACTCCCGGCTGTACGTGCTCGGTGAGGACATCGCCGATCCGTACGGAGGGGCGTTCAAGGTGACCCGCGGGCTGTCGCAGGCCCATCCTGGCCGGGTGATCACCACGCCGATCAGCGAGAACGGCATCGTCGGCGTCGCCGCTGGGCTCGCCATGGCCGGGGACGCGGCGATCGTCGAGATCATGTTCGGTGACTTCGCCGGTCTCGCGTTCGACCAGGTGCTCAATTTCGCCAGCAAGTCCGTGTCCATGTACGGGCGGCCGCACCCCATGCGCCTGGTGGTGCGCTGCCCGTCCGGCGGCAACCGCGGCTACGGCCCGACGCACAGCCAGACCCTGCTGAAGCACTTCATCGGGATTCCCGGACTGTCGCTGTTCGAGCTGTCGCCGTTCCACGACAACCGGACGGTGCTGGCCCACATGCTCGCACTCGGCGAACCGTGCGTGTTCATCGAGGACAAGGTGCTCTACACGCGCCGGACAGCTGGTGACGGCCGAGTGGACGACTTGTTCGACTATGGCTTCCTCGGCGCGGACGACATCGCCCCGGCGCAGGTGTACGTCGACGCTGACGGCGATGTGGACTGCCTCATCGTCGCGCCCGGTGGCATGGCGGAACGCGCCATGGCCGCCATGCGCGACCTGCTGCTGCACCACGAGATCAGCTGCCGGCTCGTGATCCCCTCCCGGCTGTACCCGGTGGAGGCCGAGGCGTTGCTCGGTGCGGCGCGGCGTGCGGCGTACGTCTGCGTCGTCGAGGAGAGCACGGCGGGCGGGACCTGGGGTGCGGAGGTCGCGCACGTCCTGCACGAGCGGCTTTGGGGGCGGCTCCGTCGGCCCGTCCGGCTCATCCACTCGGCCGACAGCGTCATCCCGACGGCCGTCCATTTGGAACGCGAGGTCCTGGTCCAGGCCGACACGATCCGTGAGGCCGTACTCGCGGACCTGCGTGGCGAAAGGAGCCCGGTGTGATCGACATCGAGGTGCCGAAGCTCAACAACAACGACACCGCCTACGTACTCGTCGAATGGCTCGCCGAGGACGGGCAGCAGCTGAAGGAGGGCGATCCGGTCGTCGTCGTCGAGACCTCGAAGGCGACCGAGGAGCTGTACTGCGAGCACGACGGCATCCTGCAGAGGCTGGTGGCGGCACCTGCCGACTGCGCCCAGGGCGACGTCATCGCCCACCTCTTCGCCTCCGAGGCGGACCGGCAGGAGTTCCTGGCCAGCCGGCTCGCGGACCCCACGCCCGGATCCGTGGACGAGGTCGTCGAGGGGCGCGCCACGCTCACCGAACCCGCGCGTCTCCTGGCCGAACAGCACGGGATAGAGCCGGCCACCCTGTCCCGGCTGGGTCTGCGGGTCGTTCGCGAGGCCGACGTACGTCGGCTACTGAGCGAGGCGCCTCAAAGCGGCGGGACACAGGGCGGCGAGACACAGGGCGGCGAGACGAAAACGCACACCCCGAACCGTGCGCAGCGTGCGGTGGCCGCGGCGGTTTCCAAGTCCCACCAGGAGATCCCGGCCGCCTTCACGGCCGTCGTCGTCACCGTCGACTCCGCCATGGCCACCGCCAGGGAGCTGTCTGAGCGGACGGGAGCACTCGTCGGGCTCTCCGAGCTGCTCGTGGCCGTCCTCGGCCGGCTGCCCGCGCGGTTCCCCCTCTGCTACGGCACTCCCACCGCCGAGGGCACGCTGCTGCTGCCCGAGGCGGCACACGTCGGCGTCACCGTCGACGTCGGACGGGGGCTCTTCGCGCCGGTGGTGAAGGACGCGGGCGAACGGACGCTCGACGAGATCGCCGGCCTGCTGATGGACTACCGCATCAAGGCCATGCGCGAGGCCTTTGAGACGGCCGACCTCAACGGTGCCAACATCCTCCTTTCCCTGAACAACAACGACGACGTCCTGCTCGCCCAGCCCATCGTCTTCCCCGGCCAGACGTGCGCGGTATCGCTGGGCGGCACCCGCCACGAGGCCGTGTTCACCGCCGACGGCGCCGTCATCCCGCGCTCTGTGGCCATCGTCGGGCTCGCCTACGACCACCGGTTCGTCAACGGCAGTACCGCGGTGGAGTTCCTGAAAGCGATCAAGGCGGCGCTCGAGTCGCCCGCGGCGCTCGGCGACCCGTCCGTCTCCGGCCGGGGCGTTCCTGCGGCAGCTCTGCCCTCCCCGGCCGGCGTGCGTGGTGAGGAGGGTGTCGATGTCGGCGACCGCTGAGCGCGACGCCCTGGCCGCCGCGGCCGCCGCCGTGCGGACGCGCCGCCGGGGCCTGCCTACCGCCCCGCCCGCCCTGACCGTCGGGCTGCTGGCCTCTTACACGATCGATCCGATTGAGCCGTACCTGCACGTGGCGCTCGTGGACGCGGGTCTCGTCCCCGAGATCGTCGTCGGACCGTTCAACCAGATTCTGCCCGAATGCCTCGACGACCACGGGCGGATGGCCCGGCTCGCCCCCGACGTGCTTGTCGTCGCCCCTCGCTGGGAGGAGATGCCGGACGGCGAGGAGGAGGGTGAGCTCTTGCGGCTCGCGGACGCGACGTTGGCGGCTGCCGACCGCAGGGAGACATGCCTTGTGTTCGTGCTCCCCGCCCTTCCGCAGAACAGGGCCGGGGCGGCTGATGCCGGGTGCCCCGACGGGATCGCGGCGGCCGCCACGGCGGCCAGACAGCGGCTGCGGGACCGGCTCGCGGGCAACCCCCACGTGCTGGTCGCCGACGCGGAGGAGGCCGTGCGTGATGTCGGGGCGCTGCGTGCCCACCACCCGGCCCTCCACGCGTTCGCCCGTATCCCCTACACCGAGGAGGTGTTCTGGCGGCTCGGGCTCGTCATCGCCCGGCTCCTGCGGGTCCGCTTCGGCGGCGTCCCCCGTGCCGTGGTCCTCGGCGGCGACATCCTGACGCAGGCGTACGCGGAGGTCCTCCGCGACTCGCTGCTGCGGCTCGGCGCGGCCGGAATGCGCCTCGCCACCACCGCGCCGGGCGACGTGTTCCTGGAGGCGCTCACCGGCGATTGGGCTCCGCTGGCGCCGTACCTGGTCGGCGAGTGGACGGCGGGAGCTGAGCCGTTGAGCGAGGTGGCCGCCCGCCTCGGACCGAGCTTGCTGCTGACGGCGGATCCCGAGCTGGCGGGCGCGGCTGACGCGATCGACGGGCTGGAGCCGGTGCTCCTCGGCTCGGCCTCCGAGAACTGGCCGGCGGAGCTGCAGGAGTCCTGCGTCTTCGACAGGCCCCTGCGCAGGCGGCCCGGCGCGGCCCTTCCGGTGCTTCCGGGGGAATCCGCTCGGACCTTGTCGCTGGAGGAGTTCGTGGACAGCCTGGACGTCTCGGTCACGTTCGACGAGCCGGGCGACGCTGTGCCCCCGAAGGTGACCGAGTTGCTCGCGGGGGCCAAGGACTTTGTGCTCGGCCCGGTACCCGACGGGTTCGTCCCGGCCGACTTCGCCCTCGCCGACGACCGGCTGCTGCTCACGGCGAGCGTCCGCGACCGATTCGGCGACTACGGCTTGGGTGCGGTGGCCGCGCTGGCGTTCGACTCCGGCGTCTGCTCTGTTGAGGTGTTCTCGGTCTCGTGCCCCGTGATGGGCCGTGGCGTCGAGCCGCTCGTCCTTCAGGAGATCGTGGAGATCGCGGGACGCCACGGCTGCGGCACGGTCGAACTCGTCCTGACTCCCACCGGGCGCAACGGCGTCGCGCTGGAGTTCGCCGCCGAGGCCCAAGCGCGCACGAGGGACGACAGCGGCGGGACCGTTGTGGTGCAGGCGGTGGAACGCCAACGCTGAGCCGCGGGCCGCTCACCGGAGTTGCTGTGGTCGGCCCCCTCATCACCGAGCCGCAGGCCTCCTCCGCCCAAGCTGGCGGAGGAGGCCTGTCCGGCATGGCATCGGCTCTCTGGTCCTGGCCGGACACAGCGGCCGTGTGACAACGGCGGGGCGGGCTACTCCGGCTTGCGCGCGGAGCAGGTCCACGACAGGGGGATCGGGTCTCCGGGCATCCGCCACAACCCCTCGTCGTTCTCGTCACGGACCATGTTGCTGAAGCGTTGCCGGCAGTCGACCGGCACCTCAGTGAACGTCTCGATCCGCAGTCCCGCCTCGATCAGCGCGTTCATGACGGTGGGAATGCTCCACAGCCAGCTGTACTGCTTGTACGGATCGATGTGCTGAACGTCGTCGTACCCGTCCCCGTACGTGGCGGTGACCTCGTCCTCGAGAGGACCGCTGGGGATTGCCTCCGGGCGAACCCGCAGCTCGCCGTTGCCGACCTCCTCGATCGCGGCGAGGATCGGGTGGATCTCCACGACGTGGAAGACACCACCGGGCTTGAGGAAGTGCGCCACGACCTTGGCCCACGCGGACAGGTCCGGCAGGAGGTGCAGCACCCCGTAGTCGGTGTAGACGATGTCGAAGGAACCCTCCAACACCTCGGGCAGGTCGAAGACGTTGGCGTGCACGAAGTTGATGTCCGTGTTCAGGCCCTTGGCCAGCTCACCGCCGATCTTGAGGGCCTCGTCGGCGAAGTCCACCGCTGTGACGTTGGCACCCCGTCGGGCCCAGGAGATGGCGTTCAGTCCGATGTGGCACTGCAAGTGCAGGAAGTCCTTACCGGATACATCACCGACCACGCCCAGCTCCAGCGAGCGCAGGCTGCTCTTGCCTGCCCGGAACGAGTCGAGGTCGTAGTAGGTCGAGTCGAGGTGTGCCACGGCTCGCCGGTTCCAGCCTTGCTGGTTGCTCTGCATGCGTTTGCGGTCGTCGATGGCGGTGTCCAATGGAAGCCCCTCTTCGATGTGATGGCCAGCATCAGGTGTGCGTCCTACCTCTGATCGTCTCCGTGGCCGCTGACTCGGCGCTGAAGTGCGACGACTGACTGACGCTGAGGCGCGGTTGGAGCGGCATCAGGCGACGATCGCGGCGGGTTGTGCCGCTCGAAAGTCATCGCTGCACGTCATGCGGCATGTCTGTGCTCGTTGACGAGTCCGCCCGAGATGCGGGTGCGCAGCGGTCTGTGGGTGAAGTCCACCGAGTCGACTCCACGAAACTCGGGGCACATCAGTCAACGAGGCCAAACGCCGCGCCGTGCGGCGTTGCTACAGATCGAGCTGGTACTCGAACGTCGTGTGCGTCGGTGTGTAGCCGAGAGCGTCATTGATGCTGCGCATGTACAGATTGCTGTCGGCGGTGTCGGTCAGCAACCCGTCGAGGTCCGGGTGGTGTTCCCGGGCTTGGCGGATCGACTCGGCCTTCATCCACCGGCCGAGGCCGTGCCCGCGGTGCTCGGGCAGGACCCCGGTGCCGTAGTGCTGGCCGTCGCCCTTGCCGCCTTCCGGAACAACCAGTTCGGTGAATCCGGCGATCGAGCCGTCCGACTCGTCGACGGCGACAACTGTGCGCAACAGGTCACCGCGCTTCTCGATGGCCTCCGCTGCGGCCCTGACCCGGTCCACGTCCCAGGAGACCGTGCCGTAGTCGGTGTCGTCCATCGGCATGTCGTCCATGGCCCTGCGAGAGGCGGCGAACGTGTCGGCGAACTGGTCGGGAACGGTGCCGTTCCACCACGCCAACCGGTAACCGGGATGCGACCGTCGGGTGATCGGTGATGTCCGCCTGAGCCAGTGGCAGTCGGGCGAACGTCAGGGTCAGGACCTTGCGAAGGCCCTGGGCCGACAGGAAACGGGCCCCCGAGGAGTCCGCCCGCGCCTGAGCGACGACACACCGTCGGCCGTCTTCTCGGGCCGCGGCCACAGCCGCGTCAAGCAGTCGAGAGCCGACGCGGTTGCGCCTCTCTGCCGGGTGGACGTGGAGCGTACCCACCTTGTTGCCTCTTGCGACACGGCTGCGCAACAACGGCTGTGGAGCCGGGGCATCGCTGATCGCGGGTCGACCGTCCACCCCACCGCTACGGCCGGGAACCCGTCTACGGCGACCGGATCACCGCCGGACACCACAACCCGTGATCACCCGGCGCTCGGGGCCGCTGCGGAACAGAGGCCCCGAGCGCTGCCACACACCAGCCAAACCGGGTTTCGGATGATCACGCGCGGAAGTGCCGCCCCTGGCTGCCGGTTTGCCGGTTCCGTGCCGGTGCGACTCCGCCGCCGGCCGGCCCACCGCCTGGTCGAATGCGCCGCGCCCGCCGGCCTCACCGCGTGGTCAGGTGTGGTTCGGGATGGGTGAGGTGCCTTGTCGGACGAAGACGGGGATGCGGTCGAGGGGTGCGGTGGTGTCCACGGTGGTCCCGCCGGCGGCGGGTGTTCCGGTCCACGCGTCGGTCCAGTCCGTTCCGGAGGGCAGGTACACGGTCCTGGAGCGTGCGCGGTACTCGGTGACGGGTGCGACCAGCAGGTCGGGTCCGAACATGAACTGGTCCTCCACCTGCCATGCCCGCTCGTCGTCGGGGAAGTCGACGAACAGCGGCCGCATCGGCGGCAGCCCGGTCTCGTGTGCGACGCGCATCTGGTCCAGGACATACGGTTTGAGCCGTTCCCGCAGGTGCAGTTGGTCGCACAGGATCGGGTAGGCCGTCTCGCCGAAGGACCACAGTTCGTTGGGTCCTCCGGTCATGTCGGCGGTGAACGGCTGGTTGGGCGCCCGGTCGCCGTGCAGGCGCAGCAGCGGGGTGAAGACCGCGTACTGGAACCAGCGGATCACCAGCTCGCGGAACTCCTCGTCGTCCGGGTCGCCGCCGAGGAAACCACCGATGTCGCTGTTCCACCACGGGATACCGCTCATCGCCATGTTCAGCCCGGCCCTGACCTGCACGGCGAGCGAGTCGAACGTGCTGGCGACGTCACCGGACCACACGGCCGCGCCGTACCGCTGGCTGCCCGCCCACGCCGACCGGATCAACAGCACGACCTCGTCCTCGCCCGCCCCGCGCATCCCCTCGTGGAAGCCCTGTGCGTGCAGGAGGGGGTAGAGGTTGGTCACGGCGCGGCCGGGACCGGCGTGGTAGACGGTGTTCTCGGTGAGACCGGACGCGAGGTCGGGCTCACAGGCGTCCAGCCACCACACCTTGACACCGTGCGCGAGGTAGTTGCGCTCGACCTGTTCCCACAGATATCGGCGGGCGGCGGGGTTGGTCGAGTCGACGTAGGCCGTTTCCACGTACCCGGACGGGTCGGGCCAGTGCTGCCGGGTGAGCCCGCCGCCGGCCCGGCCGACGAGCAGACCCGCGCGCCGCATGGGCTCGTAGTTCTCGCTGCCGGGACCGACGTTCGGCCAGACGGAGACCATCAGCCGCACGCCCATCTCCTCCAGCTCCCGCACCATCGCCCCGGGGTCCGGCCACGAGGTCGGGTCGAACCGCCAGGAGCCCATGGCGGGCCAGTGGAAGAAGTCCGCGACGATCACGCTCAGCGGCAGCCCCCGTCCGTGGTGCTCGCGGGCGACGGCCAGCAGCTCGTCCTGCGTCTTGTAGCGCAGCTTGCTCTGCCAGAACCCGGCCGCCCACTCCGGCATCATCGGCGTGTGCCCGGTGGCCTCGGCGTAGCGGGCGAGGATGTCGGCGGGACGGTCGCCGGCGGTGATCCAGTAGTCGATCTGGTGCGAGTCCCGCGCCACCCAGCGGGTGATGTCCATGCCGAGCTCGACCCGTCCGATCGCCGGGTTGTGCCACAGCAGGCCGTAGCCGCGGCTGGACACCAGGAACGGGATGGTGACCTCGCCGTTGCGCTGCACGAGGTCGATCACACAGCCCTTCTGGTCGAGCCTGCCGTGCCCGTGCTGACCCAGACCGTAGAACCGCTCGCCCGGATAGCCGCGGAAGCGCTGCTCAAGCCCTTCGGAGGTGAAGTGCCGCGGACCCGGCCACCAGATGTACGGCGGAGCCTCCGCCAGCAACTCGGCACCGCTCGCGGTGTCGACGAACCGCAGGTGCCCCCGCTCGTCCAGCTCGGCGGTGATCGCACCGTTGACGATGCGGCGCTCCCCGACAACGGGGTCCCCGGCTGGTGGCTTCGGGATGAGCAACGCGCCGGGCAGGTCGTCACGCAGGCTGTCCCGCGCCACCCGCACCCGCAGGCTGTCGGCACCCCACGGCTCCACCCGCACGACCACATCGGGTGCGCTCCATTCCAATGCCTCCGTCATGAGACGCCGTTCCTTTCTGAAGAATTCGCCGTGGTGCCGGCTTCCACTGTCGGATATGGACGGTGAACGCTGACGCCCGGCCGAGCCGGAACTCCGGTTCGGCCGGGCATCAGTGGGTCAGCGCCGCCACTGCTGGTTGCCGGACCCCTGGCAGGTGAAGACGATCAGTGCCGTGCCGTTGGAGAGCCACGGTGCTCCTTCTCCTGGGGAGGGATGCGGGAAGCGGTCCACCTGCATGATGTGTCGTATCTAAGTGGGCTTCAAGAGTAGATGAGTCACACTCTTTCGGGTCTGTGCACGCTAACACGCGAGGTCGTCTTCGAAAAGCCAAAATACATCATACTTATCTGGTTCTTGTAGCGATCACTACGGCTATTCCTGGAATGGTCGCTACAGCAAGGTGTCGGTCAGGCCGTCGAGAACGTCGCGGACACCCGGGAGGCAATCGCATGACCGCTGCCGAGGCTCGCAGCAGGGGTGCGGCTTGAGGCCCGACGGCTGGTCGCCGAGTGCTGTTAGCGCTAACAGCAGCGACACGTTTAAGTGGACGTGTCCGGAGTCGGACTGTTGACAACGCGCCAACACGACTGTTACCTATACATCATACGTACACAAGATCGGGCAAGGCTCGCCGCGCAAGCAGATTGTTAGCGATAACATCTGTCCACCCGGCGGTTCGGACGGCGTGCGACCCCAACGGAGAGGTTGTCGACCATGCGATACCCCGGCCGTGCCGTGAGCCGAACCCCTCACCGGGCCACTGCCCTGGCGAGAGCACGGGCGGTCGCCACCTCACTGCTGGTATCCGCAGGGGTGACGCCCGCGTCCGCCGCGTCGACCGGTCCGACGCTGACCGTCACGGCGCCCTCGTACTGAAACGCGGAACCGGGCGCCGGTCTGCCTCGCCGATCGACACGGACGTCCGTCGTTAATCGGTTCATCTTGAGCACAAAGGTGTGCCTGCGGCTGTTTGTGGCAGCGGCGGCAGCCGATCCAGGGAGCATCATGTCATCCTCGCCCTTGAACCGTCGCAGGTTGCTGCAGGCCGCGGGGGTCGCCGCCCTCGCGCCGACGGCCGCTTCACCGTCCTGCCGCAGCCGCCCGTCTGACCGTGCGGCCTGATTCCGCCGTGGCGCGGCCGACCGGCTGTTCCTCGCAGCGGCAACACGTTGCGGCTGCTCGGCGAGCGCCTGAGGCGGTGGCAATGCCGAGCGCGGGGCTGAAGTCCGGCTTCGGGACCACAACGGACACAAACCCACACGATGCAGATTGGAAGTGATCACTATCAAGACTTCACGCGTTGACCGGCCGGATCTCGCGGCGCGACCAGCACACGAGGTAGGGAAACGTCGTCACGGGAGCCGGAGTGTCCTTCGCGGCGTCCTGACCGCCGGTGCGCTCGTGGGTTCCATGGTGATCGGCGTGCCGTCGGCGAGCGCCGCGAACCCGATCGTCCCCGACCGTTTCATCGCGGACCCGTCCGCGCACGTGTTCAACGGGCGAGTGCACCTCTACGTCACCGACGACCAGACGAACAGCGGCACCTACTGGGATTCGAAGTCGTGGCGGTCCTACTCGTCGTCGAACCTGGTGGACTGGACCGACCACGGCGACATCTTCTCGATCGCGGGCTTCTCCTGGGCGAGCCAGTACGCGTGGGCTCCCAGCGCGGTGGAGCGCAACGGCCGCTACTACCTCTACCTCCCCGTGGACCGGACCAAGATCGGTGTGGCGGTCTCGTCGTCACCGACGGGTCCGTTCACCGACGCGCGGGGCAGCGCGCTGGTGGACCGCGCCCGCGACACCAACGTCGGCGACGAGCCGATCGACCCGATGATCTTCACCGACGGCGACGGTTCGTCCTACATGTACTTCGGTACGCGGACGCCGAAGGTGGTCCGGTTGGGCGCGGACATGGTGTCCACGGCCGGGCCGATCACCGACGTCCGCGTGACCGGTGCGACCCAGTACGGCGAGGCGCCGCACCTGCACAAGATCGGCGACACCTACTACTTCTCGTACTCGACCGGCTGGCCCGGCCAGATCCACTACGCCACCGGCTCGTCACCGATGGGCCCGTTCACCTACCGCGGCGTGCTCCTGGACTACGTCAACGTCAGCACCAACCACCAGTCGATCTTCCAGTACCAGGGTGAGTGGTACGTCGCGTACCACAAGAACGCCCGTGAGGGCGGCGGTGGCTACAAGAGGTCGGTCGTGATGGACCGCCTGCACCACAACCCGGACGGCACGATCCGCACTGTGGTGCAGACCGCGGGCGGGGTGGGGCCGTTCGCCACCTTCACCGCGCAGCACAGCGGCCTGCGGCTGGACACCTCGGGGTCCGCGGTCCAGCAGGCGACCGCGTCGACTGCGGAGTCCCAGCACTGGCAGCTCCGCGCCAAGCCGGGCGGCTACGTCGAGGTCATCAACCGGGCCACCGGTTCCTGCTTGGACGTGTCCAGCAGTTCGACCGAGAACGGCGCGAGCGTCCTGCAATGGCGCTGCCACGGCGGCATCAACCAGCAGTGGACCGTGCGCACCATCGACACGACCACCGTGTCACTGGTCAACCGCGCCAGCGGCAAGTGCCTCGACGTCCCGTCGTCCAGCACGACCAGCGGGACCCGCCTCATCCAGTGGACCTGCACCGGCGGCACGAACCAGCGTTGGCGTCAGACAACTGTCTAGCGGTGTTGCCAAGATGAGGTAGCCACGGCGTGTCGTCGGCCGAGACGTGGCGAGGTCTCCGGTAGATGGGTTGGCGACCAAGCCAACCCGCGATGCCGGAGACCTCGTGGCCGGCGCGCTGACCATCCCGCCACCTCCCGGCTACTTCCAGCGGGTCGGGGAATCTGCGACCGCCACGACGTCCTGCTGGTGTCCGACGAGGTCATCTGCGCGATCGGCCGCCTCTGCCACAGCTTCGGCGCGCAGCGCTACGGCTACCAGCCCGACATGATCACCACCGCCAAGGGACTCACCTCCGGCTACGCCCCGACGCCTGTGCCGAGGTGCACGGCGCAATCTCGTCGTCCACGATCCCCGCTGTCCCGCTCCGGAAGTGGTCCGGTGCCGTTGGATGACCGGAAGTGCTTGCAGGGCATCCTGTTCGTGCTCTATACCGGCATCAACTGGAAGCATCCGCCGCGCGCCGCCGACCCGATGCCATCCTGGCCGACGGCGGCTACGACTCCGCCGCCTTCCGCGAGTGGCTGCGCTCCAAACGGATCGAGCCGATCATTCCGCAGCGCGGGCGCAAGGAGATCATCGGACTCGGCACGGTTCGCTGGGTGGTCGAACAGTCCATCGTCCCACCTCCACCAGTTCAAACGCCTCGCAGTCCGCTGGGACCGCCACCTGCTCATGCATGAAGGCTTCGTCAAACTCGCCGCAAGCCTCATCTGTTGGCGGCGCCTCGCCCAGCGTTCCCCGCTCACGCCTTGAGCCAAGTGGCCCAGGTCGGCATGGCCTCAAGCATCATGGCCATCGCCTCCACCGACTCCCTGAGTGTCTGGGCGAAGCCGGCCTGGTACTCCGGACTCCCGCCCCGGTGGCCGCAGGCCATCCACAGCTGCCAAGCCGCCGCTCCCACGCGTCCGGCGAACATACCGGTGAACGCCGACTCATCGACCGCCCCGACTGCCCCTCCCGCAGCGACATACCCGGAGAGGCACGCTTCGACGATACGGCGCTCGGGCACTTCCAACCGGCGGTCGAAGCCGGCGAGACCGAAAGCGGTGAAGACCAGCTCCCACCACGGGTCCTGCGCCCCAGCGGCGTCGAAGTCCAACAGCACCGGTCCACCGGAGCCGGTCAGAACGTTCTGGTGCCGGATGTCGCGATGCATGACCAACTTGGACCGCCACAACTCCTGTTGATCTTCGACCATGGCCTCGGCCTGCTCCACCGACAGCTTGAAGATGCGGACATGCTCGGCACTGAGGACCTCGAGGCGTTCGGCCTGAGCGAACCACTCCTCCCACTCTTCCCGGGAGTTCGACCGGTAGTCGCCATCGACGGTCGGGTCGGCTGGAATCGCGCACCGTGCAAGGTCAGCGACGAGCCCGCCGGCCCATGCCGCCAACGGTTCGGACGTCGGCGCGGTCGGATGCGCGCCCTCGACGAAGCGCACCGCACGGGCGTAGACACCGTCCCCGATCGGTCGCCACAGACCCGCTTCTCCCAGAGTCGTCGATTGCGGCTCGGGCATCGCGACACCGATCTCCCACGCGGCGGCTTCAAGCGCCCCTGCCTGGGCAGCCATGGCCAGCCAGAAGTCACCCCAGGGCTGGGCGATCTTCACCACCCATGAGCCGGAGTCGGTAACGGCCTTCCACACCGGGTTCTGCTCGTCATCCTTGAGCAGCAGCGGGGCATCCAGCAACTGCCCCAACCCGAGCCGCTCGGCCGCCTGTGCCAGGTTCACAGCCAGTCATTCAACCCGCCCGCCACCCCAGCGACAACCGAGTTAGTCGCCCTACCCAACAATCTCAGACCTCCACAACTTGAAACCAGTTCTAAAGTGGCTCTTCGCATTCGAGGGTGTAGTTGCGGTCTGAACCCGCCGGTCTCCAGGAGCGATCTGGCGATGTAGTTGGTCAGGTTGCGGAACCCGAGGGCGGATCCGCGGAGGTGTTCGAGGCGTCCGTTGATCGCCTCGGTCGGCCCATTGGAGGTGCCGGGGCGGTCGAAGTAGGCCAGGACGTCGACGGCGCGCTTCTTCAGTGTCTGCCCGAGGGGGATGACCTCGGCCAGTGCGGTGGGGACGCCGTGGCTGACCGATTCGATCAGCTTGCTCATCAGCTCGCGGCCCTTGGTTCGGCCGGGTTCGCTGTAGGCGGTGATCATCCGCTGGTAGATCCCCAAGTTGCCTCGACCTCGACGTGTTCGTCGGCCGCGAACAGATCCTCCAGGCGTTGGCGCTGCTTGTCGGTGAGCAGCTCGGCGCCGGTGTGCAGGGTCCGCCTGGCGGAGTAGAGGGGGCCGCTCTTGCGGCGCGCCGAACTCGCTGACGCACTGCGCGTGGTGGCCGGCCGGCGCGCGTGAGCCCGTGGTGTGCTGTCGGGCGGTACGCCCGGTTCGGTCGAATCCGCCCGACCGAACCACCACGCGCAGTCAGAGTGCTATTTCAAGTAAGGGATGATCCGTGTTGCTAGCCGTGGCGTTGAGCCTCACCACTGCGTTCGCGCCGCCGATGTGCGTGTCCGGCGAACTCCAGAGCTATGACGCCGCCGTGCCGCAGGGCGCGAAGCGGCCGTGTTGTCCATGCCGTGGCACGGGCAGACGACGGTCATGCTGAAGGTGACCGGCTTGCAGCCCAACCGGAAGTACGGCGCCCACGCGCACACCAAGGAGTGCGGCCCCAAGCCCGCCGACTCCGGACCGCACTTCCAGCACCTTCCGGACCCGGTTACTTGACCGGTCGTCCGCCGGGGGGCGAGCAGCCCGTCCGGTCGACGTCGAGGCTGCCGCAGCGGGCAGCACGATGCCTGCTCACAACGTCCATTCGCGACGTCTGCTCACGACGAGCCGCAGACCGCACTGGGGCACTGTCGCCGGCGGCCAAGTGGCCGGCCCGAGCGTCGATACCGTGGCCATGACGAGCGGGTGCCGGTGATCGGAAGCGGTGTCTGCTTTGCCGGGTTCAGATCTGTCCATATAAGACAGTCATCAGAGATCATCGGAAGTTTCTCCGGAGGCGTTCTCGGCGTGCGGGCGTCCCCTTAACCTGCCGGGCATGACGATCCTGCTGGCCGATCCGAGGGTGCACGCGGTGCATGTGCGGGACAACGGTGATCTACTGGTGCCCCTTGGCATTCGAGCCGGGTGTGCTGGTGCGGTCGGGACTCGCGGAGCGGCTGATCGAGGCCAGAGCGGCGTTGCTGTGCGGAGTGGACTTCAAGGTGATCGAGGGTCATCGCAGCCTCGCCGCCCAGCGCGCGATCATCGAGGAGTACACCGGTGGGCTGCGGGCGCTTCACCCGTCCGCGGACGCCGTCGAACTGGAGCGGCTGTCGAGCAGGTTCGTCGCTCCGGTGGCCGTGGCGCCGCACGTGGCGAGCGCGGCGGTGGACCTCACGCTCGTCGGCGCTGACGGCGCCGAGTTGTGGATGGGCACCGCGGTCGACGCCACACCGGAACAGAGCAACGGCGCGTGCTGGTTCGGGGCCGACGTGGACGCGGAGGCGCGTCGCAACAGGACGGTGCTCGCCGAGGCGCTCGGCTCCGCCGGGCTGGTCAACTACCCGACGGAGTGGTGGCACTGGTCCTACGGCGATCGGTACTGGGCGTTGCTCACCGGTGCCGAGCACGCCCTGTACGCGCCGGTCGAGGCGGTTGTGCCGGCATGAGCGCCCTTGTGGCCGGCATCAGGCAGGTGTCGGCCGGTCCGGTGCTGCACGTCGACCTGGATGCGGTGGCGGCCAACACCCGGCGGTTCGTCCGGACCGCGCGGGGTGAGGTGATGGCCGTCGTGAAGGCCGATGGGTTCGGGCACGGCCTGGCCGCCGTCGCCGCGACCGCGCTGGCCAACGGCGCGACCTGGATCGGGGTCACGTCGATCGCGGAAGCCGTCGCGGTGCGGGAGTCCGGTGTGGATGCTCCGGTGCTGAGCTGGCTCAACCAGGTCGATGCCGATGTGTCCGCGGCGTGGCGGCACGGGATCGACCTGAGCGTGCCGAGTCTGGAACACCTCGCCGCGATCGAACACTCCGGGCGGCCGGTTCGCGTTCACCTCCAGCTCGACACCGGGATGGCCCGCGACGGCGCCGCCCCGGACACATGGCTCGCGTTGATGGCCGCCGCCCGGCGCGTGGAGGTCGCCGGACGCGTCCGGGTCGTCGGCGTGATGGGGCACCTCGCGCGGGCCGATGAGCCTGGGGACCCGGCGAACGCGGACGGACGACAGGCGATGCTGCGCGGCGTCGAAATGGCGCGACAGGCCGGACTGCGGCCGTCGGTGCGGCACTTGGCGGCCACGAGCGCCACGCTGACCGATCCCTGCACGCACCTCGACATGGTCCGGATCGGCGCCGGGCTGGTGGGCATCGACCCCTCAGGGACCACGCGGCTGCGCCCGGCGCTGCGGCTCGCCGCACCGGTCGTGCAGGTGCGGCGGGTGACCGCCGGCACCGGGGTCGGTTACGGCCACACGCACATCATCGAGCGGGCGACCACGCTGGCGCTGCTGCCGGTCGGCTATGCCGACGGACTGCGGCGTGCCGTGTCCGGCCAGGCCGAGGTGTTGTTGGCAGGCAGGCGTCGCCCGGTGGTCGGCATGGTGTCGATGGACCAGGCAGTGGTCGACGTCGGTGACGACCCGGTCGTGCCGGGTGTCGAGGCGAAGGCGTTGAGCGACGCGGCGCTGCGCGTGTACGAGGCGCTCGGCTGCCGGGACATCGCCAGGGTCGATTTCTTCCTGACCGACGAGGGATTCGTGCTGAACGAGGTCAACACCATGCCGGGCATGACCGCCCAATCACAGGTGCCCAAGATGTTCGCCGCCGCCGGGCTGTCCTATCCGGACCTGCTGGACCGGCTCATCCGTTCGGCGATGACCAGGTGAGTGGACGGATCGCCGGACTGGACGTGATGCGCGGCATCGCCATCCTGCTGGTGATGCTGCGGCACGCCTTCCCGGGCGTCTTCCCCGGCGCCGGGGTGGTCGGCGTGGTCATGTTCTTCACGCTCAGCGGCTACCTGATCACCGGCGTGCTCGCCAAGGAACTGGAGCGCATGGGAAAGGTCGACTACCGGCGGTTCTACCTGCGCCGGGCCCGCAGGCTGCTGCCCGCGCTGGTCGCGCTGGTGCTGGTGTTCGCCGTCGTGACGTGGGTGTTCGACCCGCTGGGCGACCGCGACCGGCTGCCACTGACCGCGGCGGTGTTGCTGACGTTCACCGGCAACCTGCCGATCGGCGGCGTCAGCGCGGCGGCGTTCCACGGCTGGACGCTGGCCACCGAGGAGCAGTTCTACCTGCTGTGGCCCGCGTTGCTGGCGTTCACCTGGGTGCGCGGCAGGGTCGGTGTGTCATTGGTGGCCACCGGCTTGGCCGCGCTCACCGCCTGCGTCGCGACCCTGATCTGGCTGTGGCCGAACGCAGACAACGCCTACGCGCTGCCCACGTCGTGGTTCGTCTGCTTCGTGATCGGCGCCACGACCCGCCTGCGTGGCAGTCACGTGCCGCGCTGGGCGGTGCCGGTGGCGCTCGTGGCTGCGCGGCAAGCGGGTCCTCGTCGTGGGTGCGGGCAACTCCGGCTGCGACATCGCCTGCGACGCCGCGTGGTCGGCCGACCACGCGGTGATCAGCATGCGGCGCGGCTACTGGTTCGTGCCCAAGCACGTGTTCGGCCGTCCCGTGGACACGCTCGCAGGCATCGGGCCGAGGATGCCGATGTGGCTGGAGCAGAAGGTCTTCGGCGCGCTCCTGAGGATCCTCAACGGCGATCCCACGCGCCTCGGCCTGCCCAAGCCCGACCACAAGTTGTTCGAGACCCACCCCGCGATCAACTCGATGCTGATCCACCACTTGCAGCACGGCGACATCACAGCCAAGCCGGGCATCGCCCGCACCGAGGGCACGACGGTGCACTTCACCGACGGCACGAAGGACGACTTCGACCTGGTCCTGCTGGCCACCGGCTACCGGCACCGGGTGCCGGTAGCGCAGGAGTACTTCGGCGACGAGCAGCACCCCCGACCTGTACCTGTCGGCGTTCTCCCGGGAGCACGAAGGACTGTTCGGCGTCGGGTTCGTGGAGACCAATTCGGGGGCATACCGGCTCTTCGACACCCAGGCGCAACTGATCGCCGGGTTCATCCACGACATCCGACGCGGGAAGGTGGCCGGCGAGCTACCCGGCGCCGGTCACGCCGGTATCGGATGCGACCTGCTGGACCACGCCGACGTGGAGCGGCTCTTCGCCCGCGTCGCGGTCGACTACGGCCGGCGGGACGTCCTGGTCGACAACGTCGGCATGACCAGCGCCGAACGCTTCGACGTGCGCAGTATCGACAGCATCCGGCAGGAACTCGACCTCAACCTGCTCTCCCCGCTGGTCACCACGCGTCTCGCGATCCCGCTGCTGCGGGCCTCCGGTGACGCCAGGGTGATCACCACCGTGTCGCTCGGCGGGATCTTTCCGCTGGGGGAGACGCCGATCTACACGGCGTCGAAGTTCGGGCTGCGCGGTGCGATGCTGGCCATCGGACTCGACCTCGAGGCCAAGGGCATCCTCGTCGGGTCCGTGCTGCCGTCGGCGACCGACACCCGGATGCTGCGCCAAGAGGCGGTGGACGGCGGGAACGCCATGCAGTTCCAGGACAAACCGCAGCAGCCCGCCGATGTCGTGGTCGCCGTGGTGAGTCTGCTCGACCGGCCCCGCCTGGAGGCCTACCCGCTGGCCGGCGAGTCCCTCCTGGTCCGACTCGCGATGCTGGCGCCGAATCTGCTGCCCAAGGTCTTCCCGCTGTTCCGCAAGCGCGGCGAACGCGGCATGGCCCGCTATCTGGAGGACCTGCGCCGCAGGGGACTGGCCCGCCAGGTCGGCGGTCGGTGGGAGCTGGTGGAGGAACGATGACCGGTACCGCGGTGGAGTCCGTGCTTTCCGTGGTCAACCCCGCGACCGGCGAGTTGATCACCACCCTGGCCGCGTCGACCGCACATGAGGTCGCGGAGTCGGCGGAACGGGCACAGGGGGTGTTCGAGAGCGGGCGGTGGTCGCGGCTCACGCCGAGGGAACGGGCCTCGGTGTTGCTGAGGCTCGCCGACCTGATGGAGCGCGACGCCGAGACCCTGGCGCGACTGGACAGCCAGGACGCGGGCAAACCGATAACGGAGTGCCTGACCGGCGACGTGCCCGGCGCGATCGAGTCGATCCGCTGGTTCGCCGAGGCGGCCGACAAGGTCTTCGGCCGCGTCGCCCCGACCGGACACGAACACGTGGGCCTGATGAGCCGGGAACCGGTCGGCGTGGTCGCGGCGATCCTGCCGTGGAACTACCCGCTGGCCATGACCGCGTGGAAGGTGGGGCCCGCCCTCGCCGCGGGGAACTGCCTGCTGATCAAGCCCGCGGAGGCGACACCGCGCTCGGCGCTGCACCTGGCCGATCTGGCCGCGGAAGCCGGGCTGCCGGACGGCGTGCTCACGGTGCTGCCCGGTCACGGGGCCGTCGCCGGCACGGCTCTGGCCCGTGATCCCCTGGTAGGTGCGCTGTCGTTCACTGGCTCCACCGTTGTCGGACGGCGCGTCCTGATGATGACGATGTGGTTCATCGTGGGCATCGCCGCCGTGCTCACCTACTCCACCGGCGTCTCCTGGCAGATCCTGCTGTTCTGCGCGGCGGTGCTCACCGTTGTCCGGATGGTGCCGGTGCACGTCTCCCTGCTGGGCTCGAAGCTGTCGCAGCGCGAACGCCTGCTCGTCGGTGCCCTCGGGCCGCGCGGAACCACCTCGATCGTGTTCGGCCTGCTGGCGTTCAACAAGCTGCCAAGCAGCAGCGCGGCCGACAACATTCTGCTCATCACGGTGACCTGCGTCCTCGGCAGTGTCTTGCTGCACGGCCTCGGCGCCGGTCCGCTCGTCCGTCGCGTGAAGACCACCGGCGCACCAGACACGCCTTCTCTCCAAACAGGACAGAAGTAGCTCGGCTCATTCCAAATCCCGGCGGCGCGCAACCGTGCCAGCCGGTCGTGGTGGGTGCGGCGTGAGCCCTTCGACCGGCGCCCCTGGCCCGGCGCGGTGGGAGCGCGCCGGGCCGGGAGGTTTGTTACGCGGGGATGAGCTGCCACTGCTGGTTGGCGCCCCCGCCGGCGGTCCATTGCACGACCTTCGCGCCGTCGTCGGTCGACCAGGCGTTCACGTCCGCCGCCAGCCCGTTCTCGCGGCTGACGATGGTGAAGTACCCGTCACTGTTCGGGCGCAGGTGCCACTGCTGGTTGGCGCCGCCGGTAGTGCTCCACTGCGTCAGTTGCACGCCGGTCGTCGAGCTGTGGCCGGGCACGTCGAGCACCTCGCCGCTGGCGGTGTAGGTCAGCACGTACGTCCCGCCGGGCCCGGAGGCGACGGTCCAGGGCGCGCCGACGTCCTCCATGTAGCGGTGGTTGGCGTAGAGCCGGTTGCCGTTCGCGTCGGTGATGTCGATGGACGGGTGCTTGCGGTGGAGCCACAGCGGCGCGGGCCGGACGGCGACGTCGAGGATGACGCCGATCCCGTTGTCCTGCATGAGGTCCATGACCTCGTCGAACCAGTCGAAGCGGAACTCGCCGTCGCTCGGTTCGAAGGTGTCCCAGGCGAGGTGGCCCAGCCGCACCATGCGGATGCCGGCCGAGCGCATCATCGCGGCGTCCACGGCCTCTTCCAGAGCAAGGGCGTCCACGCCGACGATGCGGACGTGGCCGGGGACGTCGGCGCCGAGCACGGGATGGCTGTGGGCATGGGCTTGTTTCCTTCCTTGTACAGGGGTCCGAGGTGCCTGGAGGCGAGTCCAGGCACCTCGGACCGGGTGCTCGGGGATCGGAGCTACCTGAGCGTCCACCGTTGGTTTGATGTGCCGCCGCAGGTCCAGAGGATGACCTGGGTGCCGTTGGCGGTGGCGGCGCCCATCGCGTCCAGGCAGAGCCCGTTGTGGACGTTGGTGATGGTGCCGTTCGCGTTCACGTTCCAGCGCTGGTTCGCACCGCCCGAGCAGTCCCAGATGACCACTCGGGTGCCGTTGGCTGAACCCCAGCCCTCGGCGTCAAGGCACTTCCCGTTGACCTTCAGCTCTCCTGCCGAGGTGCGGGCGAACAGCTGGTTGGAGCCGCCGTTGCAGTCCCACAGGTGCGCCTGTGTCCCGTTCGTGGTCGAGGAGTTCGGGATGTCGAGGCAGCGGTTCGACGCTGCGCCGACGATCGCGGTGGAGCCGCCGGTGGACGCGGTCAGGCCGAAGAAGCGGAGTGTCTCGGCGGGCTGGTGCGGCAGGTTGTGGTCGGTGCCGCTCATGCTGATCGCCTCGACCGGGGCCTGGCCGCCGGTGCTGCCGTAGCGGGTGCGGGTCCAGTTCGACTGCGGATGGTCGGTGAACTCCGGCGTCTGGTCGGTGGCGTTGACGTTGGTCCACTGGTCGATCTGCTCTTGGAAGTTCGGGTAGTAGAGCGCATCGTCTTCGGTGCCGTGCCAGATCTGCATGCGCGGCCAGGGACCGGTGTAGCCGGGGTTGGCGTTGCGGACCGCGTCGCCCCACTGCTGTGGCGTGCGGTCGATGGTCCCGGTCGCGCAGTCGGTGTTCCACTCCGAGCCGTTGGTGGTGGCGAAGCAGGTGTAAGGCACGCCGGCGTAGGCCGACCCGGCCTTGAAGACCTCGGGGTAGACACCGAGCAGGACGTTGGTCATCATCGCACCCGAGGAGATGCCGGTAGCGTAGATCCGGTTCCGGTCGCCGCCGACGTTGGCGAGCGTGTAGTCGACCATCGACTTGATGCTGACGGAGTCTCCGCCGGTGCCGCTGAGCGAGGCCTGCGAGGCGACGTCGAAGCATTTGCTGCTGCGGGTGACCGACGGGTAGATGACGATGTAGCCGTACTGGTTCGCCAGTTCGTCGAACTGGGCGCCGTTGTAGAAGTCGGTCGCGGACCCGGTGCACCAGTGGTTGGCGACCACGATCGCCGGGTTCGCGGGGACGTTGTCGGGCACGTACAGGTACATCTCAAGGTTGCCGGGATTGTTCCCGAAGTTCGTGATCTGCCGGAGCTGGGCGGCGTGCGCCTCCTTGGGGGCCAGGAAGACCATCAGCGCGGAGGCCAGCACGAGCGCGATCGCGAAGACCGCTGTCGCGCTGCGGCGCGATCGGATGACGGTGGACATGGGCTCGTTCCTTCGTCGTAAGGGGAGCGTGGGACAGGCGGGGTCCGAGGCGCCTGGTAGCGAGTCCGGGCGCCTTGGATCGGTTGCTCGCGGATCGGAGCTAGGTGAGCTTCCACTGCTGGTTGGCGCCGCCGTGGCAGGTCCACAAGTGGACCGGGGTGCCGTTGGCCGGGCTCCAGCCCGAGACGTCGCCGAGGCTCGCCTCCTTCGCCCATCCGGGCAGGCTCTCGCGGTGCGTACCGGTCATGATCGGTTCCTTGAGAATGTTGGCGGTCCAGGGGGACCGGGTGTGGCTGCTGGCGCCGGCCTGCTTCGTCAGTCGGCGATGTCGCCGTAGATCAGGCCGCGTGCTGACAGATAGACGCGGCCATAGATGTGCGGGTCGCCGGTGATGACGGACTCGGCGAAAACCCACTGGTGTTCGTCGTCGTTGATGCGGATCCAGGTGTGCCGCCGTCGGTGGAGCCGAAGATGCCGTCCTGGCCTGCGACCGTGGCCGAGGTGTAGATCGCCGGCTAGCCGGACCGCGTGGCGGCCTCGCCGAAGCCGACACCGATCGCCAAGTCGATCGCGCTGATGCGCTTCCAGGTCGCGCCGCCGTCCTTGGAGCGCCACAAGCCGGTTGCGACCTCCGCTTTGTCGCTGCGGCAGCGCCAGGCCGCCGACCGCGGCGGTGGCGACCGCGGTGGAGCCCAGGAATGTTCTCTGGCTCGGCCCGGAGCGTGGGTTCGGCATGACGTCGGCACTCCTTCGTGACGCTGCGCTTCGTAAGTGATACGTAAGACGAGAATCGAAGCGCTTCGATGCATGGGAGATTAGGGCCCCTCGGCGGGTTGCACAAGGTCTGCGGCAGGAGTTCGATCCGGGAATCAACGACGTGACCGAGGGGAAGCTTTGGGTATCTCAGTCGTAGTCGCGCGGGCCCTTGACAGGGCCGGGACTCTGGCTGAGCAGCGAAGCGCTTCGAAAGCGGCGCAGCCGCTCTCGCCAGCCTGTTTCTGCGTCTGTCCTGTTATGCGCCCGGCTGCGCATCACTCGGGTCACCGCCGCCACAGGAACCTGCCGGGCCGACGAATTGGTCGCGCGGCTACCGAAACGTGCCTGGCAGCGCCTGTCCGCTAGCACAGGCGCGAAAGGACACCGGTTCTACGACCGGGCCTGGATCAGTTCGACCAGCGGTGAGCTTCCCCCCGATAACCCGAGGCGGTTGTTACCTGGCTGCGGTCGGTGCTGCCGGGATGGTAGCTGGCTCGGTCTGGGCGGTGTGCCAGGCGGTTTCGTACTCGTTGGGCTGAGCCAGCCGAGGTCCTTCTGGATGCGTTCGGTGTTGTAGAACCCGTCGATGTAGCGGAACAGTTCGTTCTCGGCCTCGTCGCGGGTGCGCCAGGACCGTCGGTAGACCAGTTGAGGATAGTTTCGTTACTACTATTGCTTCAGTGTTGACTGGGCCACTTTGCGGGCCAGGCCGGCTTGTCGCGCACGCTCGGCCACGACTCGTAGAGCTGGGCCAGCGTTTCCTGCGCGACCTCGTCCGCGTCGGCGAGCGGAGCGCCCTGCCAGCATAAGGATCGCACCAGTCTGACCTTGTACGGCTTGTAGACCTCGGTGAACGCGGTGTCGTGCTCGCGGCCGGGCGCGCCGAGGCGATCCTGGCCCAGCAGGGGGGCTCGCACCGACGGCTCGGGTTCCTGCATGTCACCGACCATCAGCTGTCCCCGCGATCAACTCGGTCACCGAGCCGTCGGCGCGCTGCTCTCGCAGTGTGCCGCCGATGCCGCGCAGGCGGGTGGCGGTCTGGACCGTGGCCTCGCCGCGTTGCCGCTCGATGTGAACCTGCCAGCGTAGCCGCAGCCACCGCACCAGCAGTCCCACAAGGTGTATCGCCAAGCCGGCGAGGATGACGTCCATGCCTCCAAGAGCCTGGACGACCGCGCGGTACCGGCCGCGATCCTGTGCTGCGGACCGGCTGCGCTTGGTCGGCGCTGCCCACGTCGTTCGGGGTCAGCGCTCCCACCGCGCACCGCCGGTTCACCGAGTGGGTCGCCGCGGACGCGTTCACCCGGCTGCACCGGACGCTGCTGGACCTGCTCGGCTCGGCCGGGGCGATCGACCGGTCCTGGGCGACGGTGGACAGCATGCACGTCCGCGTGTTCACAGGGACCTGACCGGCCCCGGCCCGGTCGACCGCGGCAAGCCTGGCTCGAAGATCCACGCGATGGGCGAGCCGGGGCGGCCTCCCGTTGACCGTGGTCGTCTCCGCCGCGAACCGCAACGACCACCGGGACTGGCGACGGTGGTCGACGCCGTCGCGCCGGTCAGGGGGCCGTCGGGCGGCCTCGGCGACGACCGCACAAGCTCTACGCGGACAAGGGTTATGACTACCCGGCCTGCCGGGCGGGGCTGCGCCGGCGGGGAGTCATCGCCCGGGGTCGCCCGCCGCAACAGCCCGCCTGGGGCGCCACCGGTACGTCATCGAACGGACCCTGGAGTGGGTTTCCCGGTTCCGACGCCTGGCGCGCCGCTACGAACGCAAGGCCGCCCACTTCACGGCATTCGCCCGACTGGCCTGCGCGGTGATCTGCTACCGCCGGGCCGTCAAGCTGGACCTGTCGACCCACGACAACCCCAATGAGATGCGGTCTTAGGAACCCTAGAGAAGTTGCCCGGCCGTGAACGGACTGCTCTTGTCCGGCATCACGGTGGTCAGCCCGGAGCAGGCCGTCGCGGCGTCGACCAGGCGGATCACGGCCGCGGTTTCACGGCAGACAGGAGTCGATCGGCTCCTGTCGACGTAGTGTTAGCGATAACAGAGTCAGATCCATGCCACCACGTGGCGCGTTCCGGCGCCGTCTTGGACAGCATCAAGTGCAGGAATTTCGGCCTTGAAGGCATGAACCGTGACTGTTAGCGTTCACAGTCATGCCGTGACGCCCGCCACACGCGACGGCCGCCTCAGTGGTCGATCGTCTCAGGCCTACCCCCCCTTCCCACAGGAGATACCCATGTCTCGGATCGAGCGTCGTACCCTGTTCAAAGCGGGCCTCGCCGGTCTGGCGGTCCCCGCGCTGTCCGGCGTGGCGGCCCCGGCGCTGGCCGCGGTTCCACCCACAGGCACAACGGCCCGGTACACGATGACGGCGTTCACCTACGCGTCTGAGAACACCGTGCACGTGTACGACTCGGTCGACGCGACGGCGTTCAGCCTGCTGAAGGGCCCGGCCTTCAAGCCACCGACCGGGTTGTCCCGCGACCCGAGCATCATGCGACACACCGACGGCCGGTACTACCTGACCTACACCGCGGGGTGGACGGGCAACCAGATCGGTCTGGCGTCGAGCGCGGACCGGGTCAACTGGACGTTCCTCGGCAACATCACGATCGGCGCCGACGGCGTCGGCAACAGCTGGGCGCCGGAGTGGTTCATCGACAGCGACGGCAGCGTCAACATCATCCTGTCGCTGCACTACAACGGCACGCCGACCGGCGCCTTCCAGGCGTCGAAGATCACCGCGACCAACGCGGCGTTGACCTCGTGGAGCGCGCCGGTGCCGCTGGCCGGCATCCCCAGCGCCTACATCGACACGTTCATCGTCAAGGTCGGCTCGACCTACCACGCGTTCTGCAAGAGCACGTCCACCAAGTCGATCGACTTCGCCACGGCCTCCAGCCTGAACGGCCCGTACACGATCTGGAAGACCGGCAACTTCGTAACCTACGACGGCGAAGGCCCCTGCCTGGTGCCGTTGGACAACGGCGGCTGGCGGATGTACTTCGAGGACTTCCGCAACCGGCGGTTCTGGTTCACCGACAGCCGCGACACCTTCCGCACGTGGACCACCCCGGCGTTGTTGCCCGGGCTCAGCGGCACGGTGAAGCACCTGACCGTGGTCCGCGAGAACGTGGAGGGCGGGCTGACCGTGCCGTCGGGCTCCCGACTGCTGCGGTCGGTCAACTTCCCCGACCGGTACTGGAACGCCGGCGGCAACCTCGCGACCACCGGGACGGCGTTCACCGTCGTGCCGGGACTCGCCGACGCGAACGCGTACTCGTTCCGCGCCCCCGACGGCCGATACCTGCGGCACTACGCCTTCCGGCTGCGCCTGGACCCCGCCGGCTCGGGCAGCTTCGCCGAGGACGCCACGTTCGTCGCCCGACCGGGAGCGGTCGCCGGATCGGTCGCGTTCGAGTCGTACAACTTCCCGGGCCGCTACATCAGGCACCGCAACCTCGAACTGTGGGCCGACCTGACCGCCAACACCGACCTGTTCCACAACGACTCCTCCTTCACCGCCGTCGCACCCTGAGAGCGTGTGCGGACCTCGAAAGGAGAAACGAAATACGTCGGCGCACTTTCCTGACCGCGGTTCCCGTCGTCGCCGGGGCGACGGGCCTGCTCGCGTCACGCGCCGCCCAGGCGGCACCGGCCGTGACCTGCACGAACTCGCTGATCGCCCGGCGGGCCGACCCTTACATCTACAAGCACACCGACGGGTTCTACTACTTCACCGCCTCCGTGCCGCAGCACGACCGGGTCGTGCTGCGCCGGGCCACGACGCTCCAGGGCCCTGGCAAACGCGCCGGAGACGATGATCTGGGCGCAAGCACTCCAGCGGGGAGCAGTCTCCCTCCGACTCCCGGCGCGAGCGACACGCGGCGGACCACCTGCAACCACCGGAAGGGCGTATGAAACTCCTCCAACGAAGCGTGTGGGGTTCCAGAACTCTGCACCTGGGCGCTGAGCTGCGGTGATCGCGCACCATGAGCCGTAGAGGCATGCTCGCGAGGTGTGACGTTACGACTGCTGTATCTGATCTTCGTCCGGCTCGTTGGCTGGCTGGTTCTGCTCGGCCGGTCATCGGCGGCCAAGGATGTGGAGTTGCTGGTGCTGCGGCACGAGGTCGCCGTGCTGCGCCGGACCAGTCCCCGCCCGCGGCTGGAGTGGGCCGATCGCGCGCTACTCGCCGCATTGGTGCGTCGACTCCCCCAGATGCCGGGTGAACATCGGTTGGTGACACCGGGCACCGTCCTGCGGTGGCACCGGCGCCTGGTCGCGAAGAAATGGACCTACCCGAACCGCACCGGCCGACCGCCGATCGACGACACCGTCGTGGCGTTGATCGAGCGGATGGCGTGGGAGAACGCCGGCTGGGGCTACCGCCGAATCCAGGGCGAGCTGCTCAAGCTCGGCCACCGGGTAGCCGCCTCAACGGTTCGCCGCGCGCTCAAGCGCCTGCGGATACCGCCCGCACCCCAACGCGACACCGACACCTCCTGGCGACGGTTCCTGCAGGCCCAGGCAGCGAGCATGCCGGCCTGCGACTTCTTCCAGGTCGACTGCGCCCTGACGCTCAAACGGGTCTACGTGTTCTTCGTGACGGAGGTCGCCACGCGCTACGTGCACATCCTCGGCACCACCCCGAATCCGGACGGCCCCTGGACCACGCAACAAGCCCGCAACCTACTGATGGACCTCGGCGACCGGGCAGACGACTTCCGGTTCCTCATCCGCGACCGGGCAGGGCAGTTCACCGCCCCGTTCGACGCGGTCTTCTCCGGCGCGGGCATCCAGGTCGTGAAGATCCCACCACGGTGCCCACGAGCCAACTGCTACGCCGAACGCTTCGTCGGCACCATCCGACGCGACGCGAAGCCACCGACCGACTGCTCATCCTCAACGAACACCACCTGCGAGCGGTCCTGAACCGCTACGCAGCCCACTACAACCACCGCCGACCCCACCAAGCTCTACAACTCACACCACCACGACCAGACCGGCCGATCGCAGAGCCGCGCTGCACGTCGACACGTCGCCGACCAGTCCTCGGCGGCCTGATCAACGAGTATGAACCCGCGGCAGCCTGAAGCGCAGGTCAGATGGTGTGGCCGACTTCTGGAACCCCACAGCGGCGGGGTCACCGACGGATCCAGGGCGAACCGGCCCGACTCGGCCACCACATCGCCCACTCGACGGTCTGGCGGATCCCGCACGACGCGGGCATCGACCCGGTGCCACGCCGCACCGGCCCAACCTGGCGGGAGTTCCTCACCGCCCAGGCCGAGAGCATCATCGCGGCGGACTTCCTCCACCTCGACACCGTGCTCGGCAGGCGCCTGTACGCACTGGTATTCCTCGAATACGGCACCAGGCGCCTGCACACCACCGGCGCCACCGCCCACCCGACACAGGCATGGACGACGCAGCAGGCCAGGAACCTCGCCGCCGACCTCGGCACCCGAACGGAGCCCCTGCGCTTCCTGCTCCGCGACCACGACGGCAAGTACGGCCGGACCTTCGACACCGTCTTCCAGGCCGACGACCTACACGTGATCAAGAGCGCGCCACAGGCGCCCCGGGCGAACTCCCACCGCGAACGGGTCATCGGCACCCTCCGACACGAACCCCTCGACCACGTCCTGATCCTGGGCGAAACCCACGCACGACAAGTCCTCAAGACCTACGAAGACCACTACCACCGACACCGACCCCACCAAGCCCGCGACCAACTACCACCCGAGGACCGGCAGCACCCCGCCGCGGTACACGACCTCGACACCCGCAGACTGCTCCGCACCCGCATCCTCGGCGGCCTTGTCAACGAGTACAGACATGCCTCTTGACCAGCAGCGATGACTTTTCGAGCGGCACAGGTTCCGCACGAGATCCATGCGCTGGCGCTGTTCGAGACATCGCTGGCTTCAGTACGCGATCGGCCAGGCGCTCGCGCGAGCAGCGCTCTGTGCCGGACATCGTCTGCGCAGAGCGCTGTCGGCTGTTCGGCACAAGCTTGTGTTATCGCTAACAATTGGTGCGCCACAAGCCTTGTCTTCCAGGAAACACCTGCGTTACGGTTCCGGTAACGCTCCTCGAAGGCCCGGAACCCGGCCTGGTCACCGAGGGTCCGCGTGAGTCTGACGCGAGGGCGTTTCCGCTCCCGCATCTCTTCTCTCCCAGTGTGTTCCCGCACGCCCTCATCGGGCTGCCCTCTGTGGAAAGGAAACGCGTTGACCCGATCGAGTACACGCTCCGCCCTGGTCGTGGCGGCAACCCTGCTGGCGGGTGTGATCGCCCCGACGGCGGCACAGGCACAGGTCGTGCCCGACGCCGCCGACGCCGCCTACGTGATGGGCTACTTCAAGGAATCCCTGAACGGCGGCGGCAACGTCAACGCGGTGCACTTCGCCGTCAGCAACGACGGTCTGGAGTGGACGCCGCTCAACAACAACGACGCCATTCTCACGCCCACCACGGGCACCAGGGGCATCCGCGACCCGTTCCTGTACCGGCTGAACGACGGGACCTGGGTCGTCCTGGCCACCGACATCCCCGTCGGCGGCGACTTCACCAGGCCCAACCCCAACATCCACGTCTGGACCTCGCCCGACCTGGTCACCTGGTCGACCGACCGGCTGCTCAACGTCAACTGGACCAACCCGGCCTCCTACAGCTGGGCGCCCGCGGTCCACTGGGATCCGGTCCGGCGGGCCTACGGGATCACCTACACCACCGTTCCGCAGGGCTACTCCTACTCGGTCATCAACGTCGTCTACACCACCGACTTCGTCACCACGACGACGCCCGCGGTGTTCCACGACGCCGGGTCGGGCATCCTCGATTCGCACGTGGTGACCGGCGTCGGCGGCCAGAACTACCTGTACTACAAGAGCAACGCAACCCTGCGCCTGGTCGGGACGCGCTCGTCGAGCGTCGAGCCGCGCAGCTTCCGCGAGTACACCTCCGGTGTCGTGGAGAACCGCTGCACCGAGGCGCCCACGTTGGTGAAGTCGCTGACGTCGAACACCTGGCGGCTGTGGGGCGACACGTTCTGCCCCAACGCGAAGTTCGACCTGTGGCAGGGCGACCTGCTCTCGGGCAACTGGACCAAGGTGAGCCGCGCCGACTACACCGCGCCGCTGAACGGCAAGCACAACACCGTCCACCCGGTCACCACCGCCGACCGCGACCGGATGGTCGCCCGGTACGGCACGACCAGTTGGAACCGCCTCAAGTCCTACAACTTCCCGGGTCACTACGTCCGGCACGCGAGCAACGCCGGGGTGGTCACCGAGCAGCCGTTCGAGCCATTCCAGGACTCGCAGTGGCGGATCAGGCCGGGTCTGTCCAACCCGTCGGCCGTGTCGTTCGAGTCGGTGAACCTCCCCGGCCGGTTCCTGCGCCACCAGGGCTTCCAGGTGGTGCTCGCGGCCAACGACGGCACCTCCGGGTTCGCCGCCGACGCCACCTTCACCCGGGAGGCCGGCCTGGCCGACGCGAGCTGGTCGTCGTTCCGATCGGTCAACTACCCGACCCACTACCTGCGGCACTCGAACTTCGCCCTGCGCGTCGACCCCGTTAGCACGGCGACCGACCGCGCCGACGCCACGTTCCACATCGGCCACTGACCAGGACTCTCGCAAAGTGGTGGTGACTCTGTGAACCGCACGAAACCCTTACCACGGCTCGGCCGCCTGCTCGCCGTCCTGGTGCTCGGCGCCGCCGTCCTCACGGTCGCGGCCCCGGCATCGGCGGCCCCGGCGACCTTCACCAACCCGCTGAACACCTCGGGCGCCGACCCGTTCATGACGCACTACAACGGCTACTACTACCTGATGACGACCCCGTACTCGGGGCCGCTGACCATGCGCAAGGCCCCGACGATCGAGGCGCTCAAGTCGGCCGCGCCGGTCCCGGTGTTCAACGACTTCCCGGCCTCCCGGTGCTGCATGGTCTGGGCGCCGGAATTCCACCTGGTCAACGGCCCCAACGGACCCCGCTGGTACATCTACTACTCGGCGGGCGCGGGCGGGATCGAGGACCAGCGCGTGCACGTCGCCGAGAGCGCGGGCACCGACCCCACCGGGCCGTACACCTACAAGGGCATGGTGTTCGGCTCGAACACCTGGTGGGGCATCGACGGCAGCGTCGTCACGATCAACGGCCAGCTGTACTTCACCTGGTCCGGTGTCCCTACGACGTTGTGGCGCGACAGCGACCCGCACATCTACATCGCGGCGATGTCCGACCCGTGGACCGTGACCGGTCTGCGGACGGCGATCTCCGCGCCGCTGCTGGCCTGGGAGCGGCAGGGCACGCCGATGAACGAAGGGCCGGTCGCGCTCCAACGCGGAGGCAGGACGTTCATCGTCTACTCGGCAAGCCCGTGCCAGGGCCCCGACTACAAGCTGGGCATGCTGACCTACAACGGCGGACCGGTGCTGAGCGCGAGCTCGTGGGTCAAGGGGCAGAACCCGGTCTTCCAGCGCAGCGATGCCAACGGCGTCTACGGCCCTGGACACAACGGCTTCTTCACCTCGCCGGACGGGACCGAAACGTGGGTCGTCTACCACGCCAACAGCTCCGAGAGCCAGGGCTGCGGCCGCACCCGCACGACCCGCATCCAGAAGATCAACTGGCGGGCGGACGGCACCCCAGACTTTGGTGTCCCGGCCGCCACGACCACACCGCTGACCGTTCCGTCCGGTGAGCCGGTGGCGACCTTCGAGCGGATCGTCAACCGCAACAGCGGCAAGGTCGTGGACGTCCAGGCGCCCAACACCGACGACCGCGCGCGGGTGGGGCAGTACACGTCCAACGGACAGCCGTGGCAGCGGTGGCGGTTCGTCGACGCGGGCGGCGGTTACCACCGGATCGAGAGCCTCAACAGCGGCAAGTGCCTCGACGTCCTCGACCGCTCCACCGCCGACGGCGCCGCCGTGATCCAGTTCCAGTGCTGGAACGGCACCAACCAGCAGTTCCAGGTGGTGCAGTCGGGCGCGTACTTCACCTTGCGCGCCCGCCACAGCGGCAAGTGCCTGACCGTGGCCGGCTCCTCCACGGCGGACGGCGCGGTGCTCGAACAGCGCACCTGCGGCACCGCCGCGAGCTTCCTGTGGTCGCGGTCCTAGTGCTGACACCGTGAGCGAGCCCGGCACCGGTCATCCGGCGCCGGGCTCGTCGCTCAGGGGCGACAGGGTGTGGGGTGCCAGAAGTCGGCCATATGGTCTGACCTGCGGTTAGGCTGCTGTGGGTTCGTACTCGTTGATCATGCCGCCGAGGATGGGTCTGCGGCGTATCGACGTGTGGTTCGGCTCTGTGATCGGGTGGTCCGGTCGTGGTGGGGTGAGTTGTAGGGCTTGGTGTGGTCTGCGGTGGTTGTAGTGGGCCGCGTAGCGCTGCAGCACCGCCCGCAGGTGGTGTTCGTCGATGATGAGCAGTAGGTCGGTGACTTCGCGTCGGACGGTTCCGACGAACCGCTCGGCGTGTGGGGTTCCAGAAGTCGGCCATACGGTCTGACCTGCACTTCAGGCTGCCGCGGGTTCGTACTCGTTGATCAAGCCACCGAGGATCGATCGGCGGCGTACCGGCGTGAGGTTGGGCTGGGGGATCGCATGGTCCGGTCGTGGTGGGGTGAGTTGTCGGGCTTGGTGGGGTCGGCGGTGGTTGTAGTGGGCTACGTATCGGTCCAGCACCGATCTCAGGTGGCTTTCGTTGATGACGAGCAGGCGGTCGGTGACCTCGCGTCTGACGGTGCCGACGAACCTCTCGGCGTGGCAGTTCGCTCGCGGACTCCGTGGTGGGATCTTCACGACCTGGATGCTGGTGTCGGCGAGGACCGCGTCGAACGAGGCGGTGAACTGGCCGGCCCGGTCGCGGATCAGGAACCGGAAGTCGGCAGCCTGACCACCGAGGTCCATGAGCAGGTTGCGGGCTTGTTGTGTGGTCCAGGTTCCGTCGGGGTTGGTGGTGATGCCGAGAACGTGGACGTAGCGGGTGGCGACCTCCATCACGAAGAACACGTACACCCGTTTGAGGGTGACCGCGCAGTCGATATGGAAGAAGTCGCAGGCCAACATGCTCGTGGCCTGAGCACGGAGGAACCGACGCCAGGAGATGTCCGTGTTCCGGGTCGGCGCGGGCGGTATCCGCAGGCACTTGAGCACGCGGCGGACGGTCGACGCGGCCACCCGGTGGCCGAGCTTGAGCAGTTCGCCCTGGATCCGGCGGTAGCCCCAGGCGGTGTTCTCCCTCGCCATCAGCGCGATCAACCCCACCACGGCGTCGTCGACCGGCGGGCGGCCGGCCCGGTTCGGATAGGTCCATTTCCTCGCGACCAGGCGCCGGTGCCACCGCAGGACGGTGCCCGGTGTCACCAGTCGGTGCTCGGCAGCAGCCGGGGGAGTTGCCGCACGAGCGCGGCGAGCACCGCGCGATCGGCTCAGTCCGGCCGCGGGCGCGGGTTGGTCCGGCGCAGCACGGCGACCTCGTGCCGCAGCACCAGCAGTTCGACATCCTTGGCCGCCGCCGACGACCGGCCGAGCAGAGCCAACCGGCCGACGAGCTGGAGGAAGATCAGGTACAGCAGTCGTAACGCCACGCTTCACGAGCATGCCACTGACCCCCGCAGGGCTCGATCACCGCAGATCAGTGACCCAGTGCAGAGTTCTGGCACCCCACACGGTGGTCGGGCTGTCGGTGGTGAGGAAGTGGTCGGCCAGGGCGAGCAGGTGGCCGTTGGTCGCGGGATCCGGTGGGGGCCGTGGTGAAGGGCGTGGTTCTGCGTGCTTCTCCCGGCTCGTGCCGCGGCCTGCTCGGCGTCGAGGGTGGTGTCGATCAGGTCGGTGTCGATCCACGGGGGTGCCTGGTCGGCTGGCTCGGGCCAGGACAGTCGCAGCAGGCCCACGAGCAGGCGCAGGTCGTGGAAGTAGTCCCGGGGTGATGCCGGTCGGCCCATGACCGGTGTGGGCTCGGGGCGGTCCGGACGCAGCAGGTCGTCCAGGCGGTTCTGCACTGCGAGCAGCTGTCGGCTCGGCGGTTGTCGTGCCGGGCCGGTGTGGTCCAGTCGGGTTCCGCACAACAGTGGCCCGCGGCGGCCGGTGCCGAGGATGGTTCGGCATTGCGCGGGATGCAGTCCGCGTACGCCGGAGCCGGGCAGCAGCCCGTTGCCGAGGCTGCGGGTGACGGGCCGCGGGCCGGTCGAGTTGGCCGGTCGGTCGCAGCCGGGGCAGGTGTACCGGAGCAGCCGGCGGTGTTCGACGCAGGCGAACACGACTCCCAGCCGCCACGTCGCGCGCCAGGCGCCGCCGTGGGTGTGTTGGACCGGGCTGCCGTCGCCGGTCAGGCACTGCGGGCAGTAGTGGGTGGGGCCGCTGGCGATCCAGCGCGCCGTCGGTGGCGCTGTCGCGCGGCCGCGCCAGCTCTGCTGGTCGTAGGTCAGGTCCACGGCGGGGTAGCGGTCGTGCCAGGCGCTCAGGCACAGCCGGCCGGTTTCCGATTCGGTCAGTCGCGTCGAGTGGGTGAAGGCCGCGGCGATGTCGGGGCGCAGGTGCAGCATGTGGCGGTTGGGTAGCGTCGGGTGGCCGGGTGTGGTCAGGCCGGTGAGCAGTCCGAGGCATGCGGGGCTGAGTTCGAGGCGGTGGGCCAGCCTCAGGACGTAGCCGGCCAGCGATTCGCCGGGCAGGGTGTCCAGGCTGCGCGGCAGAGGACGGACGGGGGCGGCTCGGTCGGGGGCGGCGCGGGACGGCATCGCCGGCTCAACCGGACGCCCGCGGGGCGCCGCGGTCGTCGAAGACGGTGTTGCGGGCCCTGCGCCGCCCGGGTTTGTCGTTTTTGGTGGGGGCCGGGACGTCGGGGACCTCGCCCGCGCCGGGGTGGCGGGCGGGGTCGTTGTCCAGGTCGATCAGCAGGTCGTCGAGAAGGGGTTCGGTGAGGGTCTCGACACCGGATTCCAGCGCCTCGGTGCAGCCTTCCTCGATCAGGCGTTCCAGCAGGCCGACGACGCCCATGGTGCGGCGGAACAGGTACTCGGGCATGCGGCCACGGGTGAGGAAGCCCGGTTTGGCGTTGAACAGCCGCAGGTTGTGTTCCAGACCGGTCAGGTGCGCGGTCCAGGCGGCGATGTTCTCGGCGGTGTCGTAGCGGAACGGTTCCAGATGGATCAGGTCGAAGCGGCGTTCGGTCTGGGTGGAGGGGTCCTCGTCGTCGACGTACGTGGGGTTGGTCGGCGCGGGAAAGATCCACTGGTTGGTGCGTGCCTCGTACCGGCCTTCGCGCAGCAGCCCGGAGCGGGGGATGTCGACGCCGATCAGGACGAGGGTGGTGTGCATGCTCATCAAGGCCCGCAGGAGGTCCAGGGTGTCCTGGTCGTCGGCGCGGCGCATCTTCAGTCTGGTGATGTCGTCCAGGATCAGGACCCGGTTGCCGTGGTCCTTGAGCGATCCCCGGACCGCCCGGACGAGTTCGGGCAGGTTGAACCCCTTGTAGTCGGCGCCGAAGAAGTCCAGGATCGCCGCGCAGGTGCTCTTCGGCTTGGCGGTGACCGGGGTCTGGACGTAGACCACCGGCGCGTGCAGGTCCCGATAGCCCAGCAGGGTGACCGGGCTGATTTCCTTGTGCAGTGCGATCCACTCGTCCTCGTACGTGGCGGCGGTCTCGCACGCGGTCTCGGTCTTACCCTGGTAGCCGCCGCCGGTGATCATCAGCCCGGGGCGGGTGGTCGGTTTGTGTTTCATGGAGTTGCTCTGCATGCGTGAGCGCATCGTCCGGGTCACCGCCAAGCTCATGGGCGTTTCCTGTAGCGGCAGGTTGACGTGGGTGGCGATGCGGTGCAGGTCGTGCAGGTGCCGGCGGCGGGCGCTCATCGTGCGGTAAGTGGCAGCGCTGATCCGGGGAGCGGGGCGGAAGTCGTGCCGGGTCCGACGCCACTGCCGCCAGCCGTCGAGCGTCTCCCGGTCGGGAATGACACCGGGCAACACGAACTGGGCGACATCGGGGTGTGCGAGATCCTCGCCGTCACTCATGGACGCGGCTCCTCATCGGACCCGGTCTCCCTTGCGGTTTCCCCTTCGGCGTCACCGGTGAGGTGGAACAGGCTGCGGCGGCCTCCGGAGCCCAGCCGGCCGGGGAGCGTGATCGGGCGTCGGGCCAACGCCCGCCGGCGCCGGTGACGCCGCTCGTCGTCCACTGCCCCCTCCAGCGCGTCGACCCGCTGTGGTCTCGGGTCCCGGGGCTCCGGCGCTGGTGCGGTACCCGGAGTGTCGGGTGTCGTGGCACCGGCCGAGGCCCGGTCGGCGGCGGCCGCCTGCCCCCTGGCCTGGTCCCGCGCCTGGTCGCCGCGCTGCCTCTTCCCCGTGCCGGTGGGCCAGTCGGCGATCGACGTGTGGGCCCCGAGTATCTCCAGCAGCACCGGCAACAGCTCCGCGTCGCTGCGCGGGCGCAGCCCGGATTCCCGCACCGCCGCGAGCATGTCGCGTACCCGGGCGTCGCCGAAGGAGGGAACCTCGCCCTGCGGCGGCAGTCCGTTCCACCGCAGGGTGTGCCAGTCGTGGGTATCGGGGTCCTGGAAGAAGACCGTGCGCGCGTCGCGGGGATCGCTGCGGACCACCCATTTCCCCTTGTGCCGGCCACCTCGCTGCGACCTCTGCCGCCCGGAGGGCAGTCCCGGCCCGGAGTACCACAGGCCGTTGACCTTCACCCCGCGCTCATCGCCCAGCCCGACGTGGTGCACGCGCAGCAGTTGGTAGAACAGTTCCGGAGCGGCGATGGTCCAGGGCGAAGCCGCCCTGGACCATCGCCGCGGCGAACAACGTGTTCGGGCTGTGCCGGCCGCCGGGATCCCAACTGGGGCCGTGTTAGAGGTCAGCCCTTGTCGGTGTCGTTGCCGGACGGGATCACGGCGCCGCCCAGCCAGATGATCAGTACGGCGGTGCCGAGCTGATCGACGACGTCGGCGATGGCGCCCTCGGCCTGGTCGGACATCCGCGCGGACGCGGGGTTGGTGCTGGCCGGGCTGTGCGCGGACGGCGCGACCGAGGTGTACGAGATCTTCCACATCGAGCGCGGCTACCCGGGCTTCGTGGAGAACCTGCGCAAGCTCGGCGCGACGGTGGAGCGCGTCAGCGCCTGACCCGCGGCCGGTCTTCTCCCTCGTCCGGTGTCGGGTGTTCACCGGACACCGCTTGAGCAGCGGTTTCCCTAGAGTCGGTGCAGGTTGTTCCGACTTCAGGGGGAGAAGATCCATGAGAGAACTGTTCGGCGGCTGGGGCCGGCGTGGGAGGGCGTTCGGCCTGGTCGCCGTGATGGTGGGAGCGGCGGCCATCGCGTTCTCCGCTCCGGCGTCGGCCGTGGAGCTGCCCCGGTGCACCACGACCACGGACATGGTGCGGTCGGGCCACACGATCAGGGTGCCGACGACCAAGGGCAGCCCCTCGTGCCAGATCGGCCGCGACTACGCGGCGAACGCGACGGTCGTGGCCCGGTTCCAGTTCACGATGCGCCGGTGCTACCCGAGCCTGCACCTGGCGCCGCCCTACTCGAGCGAGAAGGTGGGCGACCTCGACTACGACGGCAGCTTCGGGTCGCGCACCGAGGCCGCGTTGAAGGCCGTGCAGGACTACATCGGCACCGACCCCGACGGCATCTACGGCCCGAAGACCCGTGACCGGATGAAGTTCGTGACGCCGGATCGCGTCCACTGCTACAGCTACTGAGTTTCAACGGGGGAGGCATCGGTATGAAGAAGGGTTCAGGGGTGCGCCGGTTCGGCGCGGGTATCGCGGCCGTGCTCATGGCCGTCACCGGGATGGTCGTGTCGGGGGGATCGGCGTCCGCGGCGACCGACCTGTGCGTGAAGATGGTGCCCCACCACGTCGGTAGCAACGTCATCATGGTTCCGGCCAGCAGCGGGAACAGCCTGACGTGCCTGATCGGCCGTGGCCTGGTGGCGAACTACAAGATCGTGGTGCAGTTCCAGGTCACGATGGTCAAGTGCTACGGCGGTCTCCGATTGGCGTCGCCGTACCGGGACGAGTTCATCCGCGACCTCGACACGGACGGCAGCTTCGGTCCGCGCACCGAGGCCGCGTTGGAAGCGGTGCAGACGTACATCGGCGCCGGGGTCGACGGGTCGTACGGTCCCAACACTCGCGACCGGATGAAGTTCCGCGACAACCTCGATCGCTCCTGCTACGCCTACCGGAGCTGAGCGACGCGCATCGGACAGCCCTCCTGACCCGCCGGTCAGGAGGGCTCTTCGCGCGCACCGACGGCCATCGCGCGGTGGTGCGTGGTGTGGAGCGGCTGTCCAGCGCGCCGGTGTGGGACGTGGACAGCGGCAGGACGCCGAGCACGACGAGGGTGTGGATGAGGCCGGTGATCGCGGTGACGATCGCGCCGCGGATCACGAGAGCTTTGGTCGGGGTGGTCGGTACGGAAGCCACGATGGCTGTTCTCCTTCGGGTTGGGGCGGGTGAAGACGCCGCGAGGCCCCGCCGTCGAGCTGATGGCGGGGCCTCGCGGAAGTGGGGTGGGGTCAGCGCTCCGCGCTGTCGATGTGCCGGTCGAGTCGCTCGGAAACGGCCAGTAGGTTCGACAATTTCGCCAAGTAGCGTCGACACCGCAGACGAACTCGCAGGTCGACTTCATCCCGGTCGCCAAATACCGTCATCAGTCACATCCGGTGTGACTGATGACGTTGGGTGGCGAGTGTTGACGCTATCTGGGTGGTCAGGACGCTCGCCGACACGCTGCCCAAGGACCAACAGGTGATTGTGGCTCTTCGAAGTTAAGCGTGGTTGAGGCATCCGCGTCCTCGTCGGGTGGTGGCGCATCGGGTTCGTAGGCGTTGGTTGACGGGGTTGCGGAAGCCGTAGGCGTCGCGGGCGACGGTCTTGATGACGCGGTTGGTGCCCTCGGATCCGGCGTTGGTGATGCCGGTGTCGATGAAGGCGAGGATCTCGGGCCGCCAGGTCGACACCGTGGTGGCCAGACGTTCCAGCTCGGGCAGGCCGGAATCGGCGCATCGCTCGTAGAACGGGGACAACCGGGCCCAGATCACGCTGCGATCGGGGTGAGTGCGGGCCAGCGCGGGCCAGCGCGAGCAGGTCCTCCTTGGCGTTCCAGGCGGCCAGGATCGGGGTTGCGATCTCCGCCGGGAGTGCCCGCAGGTCGTCGATCATGGGTCCAGGTGGGACTCGTGCATGCGGGCGGCGGAGCGGGTCAGCCGGTTGCGCAGCTCCCATTCCCGGTTGCCTTTGCGGCCCCGTCTGCCCCGGACCTGGACGGTGACCCGGCGCCGTACCTCGGTCAGGGCCTGGTTGGCCAGTTGCACGAGGTGGAAGTGGTCGACGACCAGCCTGGCCCGGGGTAAGGCGTCGCGGATCGCGGACTTGAAGATCGTGCACATGTCGATCGCCACGAACCGGACACCCGACCGCCAGTCCTCGCCGCGCTGGTTGATCCAGTCTCTGACCGTTGTGCTGGTGCGGCCCTCGACCTGCCCGAGCAGGCCCTGACCGCCCTTGAGGTCCACAAAGCCGACATGCCATCGGTCTACCGTGACCTCCCAGCACTGGTGCTCGTCATTCCAGGCCCACTGTGGACGGCCCCGGCGGATCTCGTCGATTCCCAGCACAGCCACCGGCCCGGGTTCCCGCGGCAGGACAGCGGCGGCATGTTCGGCGAACGCCGCCGACACCACCGGCCAGGACACACCGTGATCACGAGCGGACTGCACCACCGTGCGCCCGCCGTCGGCCACCGCCACACCCGCCGCGCGACGCAGACGCCCGGTCAGCCCGAGCCCGCGCCGGAACCTGATCCACCGCTTCGGTGAAGGTCTTTCTGCCGCACTCCTGCTGGTCACACAGCCAGCGACGTTTCCGCCACCGCAAGGTGACCTGCCTGCCGGCCACCGCGAGATCCCTCGGCCCGGTCGTCACCCACCCCTTGACCCGCCTCGCGGGCACCTCACACCCCGGACACGACCGCGCCCGCTGATCGGCGGTGCTCAGGTGCACGACCGGTCTGCCATCGTGTCCGTCCTCGACCCCGGTGACGACCAGACCGTGAAGGCCCAGCAGCCGGGTCGTATCGTTGACCATGCCCGTGGCTGTTCCGTTGTGATCATCTTGCTTCGACAACAGGAATGATCAACAACAGTCACGGGCCCTGCGCGGGTACCCCTGGCAAGACCGCCGGACCGCGACAACGGTCAGACCACGATGGCCGTCATCGGCGCCCAACCCCGCTCAACTTCGAAGAGCCGCCATACGCCGATCGAGTGGTGCCCGGCAATTCCGCCTGCCATGGCAAGGCGAATACGTGCAACGGCATCGCGGTGGGCGAAACGGGATTCCCGGCGCGAGAAGCACGTCTGGGCAGCTGCACCGACGTGCTTCTCGCGCCGAACGGGGACTACGGCGTCAGCCGGCCGCGTGAACGAGACGCGGAGCCGTGTCAGGCGTAGGCGCGTCGGACGCCGTGGCAAGGGCGGACGCCGGCGGCTCCGTCGGGTAGACCGCGGCGCAGTGCGTGCCGGGCGCGGGCGTGACCAGGTCGATCAGGTACCTGTCGGTGTGGGCCTGCATGCAGGCGCTCTGCCAGTACTGGCCGTGACCGACACCGTCGTAGCTCAGCAGCACGGAGTTGCGGATCTGCCTGGCCGCGGCGAAGTTCCACGCCGACGGCGTCCCGACGTCGGCGGCGGACTTCAGGATCAGGATCGTCGGTGCGTTGTGGATCGACAGCCGGTGCTGCGGATTGTTCACCTTGCCGGGCCAGCCGAGGCACTGGGTGACATCGGTCCAATACCCGATGAGCTTCGTGTGCGGGGCGATCGCGGCGGCCTGTTCCCGGTACGCCCGCAGGTCGCGATACCCGTTGACCCGCCACTTCCAGTCCCCGCACCAGATCGCCTGGTTGGAGTTGCTCGCCAGCCCGTCCGTGACCGCCGTCCTGGTCACCGGGGACGTCGCGGTGCCGCTGCCTTCCGAGAAGGAGCGCAGCCGGGTGGCGATGCGGTACCAGTTGTTCGACGGGAAGTACATCGCGAGGAACAGTTCATTGCGCAGCGCACCCGCGGAGATCGCCTTCCCGCCGGCCGGATCGATCAGCGTGCCCGCCTCCGCCTTGGCGTGCAGACCGTCCCAGTAAGCGCGCACATCCCGTCCGTGCAGCGGGCAGTTCGCCGTGCGGGCGCACCAGTCCGCGAAGGCGTTGAACGTGGCCTCGAGATCCGCCGTGGCGGTGGTGAGGTAGCGCCCTGCCGAGGTGATGCTGTGGTCCATGTTCGAGTCGAGCGCCATGGCACGAAGACGCCGGGGGAACAGCTCGGCGTACTGCTGTCCGACCTGGGTGCCGTAGGACGTGCCGTGGAGACTGATCTTCTCCTCACCGAGCGCGGCGCGGATCGCCTCCAGATCGCGCACGGCGCTCAGCGTGTCCACGTGGTCGAAGACCGGCCCGGTGTGCTTGCGGCAGTCGGCGCCGAGTTTGGCGTTGTACGCCAGCAGGTCCCGGTACTCCTGCTCGCTGGACGGGTAGTTCGCCGGCCACTGGGCGAGCAACTCGGCGCTGCACTTGACCTCGTTGCTGCGGCCGACACCGCGCTGGTCCCAGGTGACGATGTCGAAGCGCTTACTCAGCTCGCCCGTGCTCAGCTTGTTGCGCCCCAGCGTGATGATGTCGATCCCGGACTGCCCGGGACCGCCGGGAGCGATGAACAGCACGCCGATCCGGTGCTGTGGCTCGGTGGCCTTCACCCGTCCGATGGCGATGCCGACCTTCTCGCCCTTCGGGTTGTTCCAGTCGACGGGCACCTGCACGGTGGCACACTCGCCCGTTTGCCTTCCTGGCACGGGGCCCAGGTGAGCGCCGGGGCATACGGCCGAACTGCGGACTCGCCGGTGCCGGTGAGCGTCGACATCGCGACCGCCGACACCAGCGCCGAAACGAACAAACGCCTGAACACACATCCTCCGTCAGATGAGAGCAAGCCGCGTGTGCCCACAGAGGCGGCGAAAATTCTGCGAGCTTTCAGCGACAGGAATTCGAAAGTACAACGAGAAAGCCACGGGCCACACAGCCTTTGCGCGAGCAACCTACCGCCGAACGAGCTCGCCCAAGAAGATCACGACACCGAATTCCGCAAACATCGGAACCTACTCCGAACGCCGTCTTGCTCCTCAGTGGCCGAACGTGGAGTCTGGGAGCGCTCCCAGATCCCGTCGACGAGGACGTGATGCGCATGGCAAGCCGCCGGCTCCTCCTGGCGATCGCGCTCGTCGCGGCCTGCCTGCCCGCGGTGGCGACCACCGCGGCCGGCGCACCGGACGCCACCGTCGTGGTCAACGCGAAGGCGGGGCTGGCCACCGTGCCGGACACAGCGCTCGGCGTGAACCACGCGATCTGGGACAGCCAGCTCGGCACCACCGAGGTCTCCGGCCTCCTCGGCGACGCGGGCGTGCGGATGATGCGCTATCCCGGCGGTTCGTACGGCGACATCTACCACTGGAAGGACCACACGGCCCCCGGCGGGTACGTGGCGCCGAACACGGACTTCGACACGTTCATGGCCGGTGTGCGCCGGGCACAGGCGCAGCCGATCATCACCGCGAACTACGGCACCGGCACGCCGCAGGAGGCTGCCGACTGGGTGCGCCACGCCAACATCACCAAGGGCTACGGCGTGAAGTACTGGGAGATCGGCAACGAGCTCTACGGCAACGGGCACTACGGCGCGGAGTGGGAGGCGGACAACCACCCCGACAAGAGCCCCGCCGGGTACGCCAGGGAGACCGTCGCGTACGCCAAGGCGATGAAGGCGGTCGATCCCACCATCAAGATCGGCGCGGTGCTCACCACTCCGGCGAACTGGCCGGACGCGATTGTCGGCCCGGGAGACGCCGCGAGCTGAAACCAGACGGTGCTGTCGATCGCGGGCGGCTTGAGCCGTCGTGCTCGATGGAGGTGATCTTGGCATGGTGGAACTGCCCCTTCTTGCGTGGGTGTGTTTCAGGAACAGGCGGCCCTTTTGGCGCCTCGGCGTGCCCAGGAGCAGTCACCGCCCTGTGGGTGCTGCCGGGATCAGAGTGCGGCCTGAGCCAGGGGGATCTCGCTGTCGGCCAGTCGCTCGGGGTCGACGGGACGGCCACTGGTGACGAGCTGCCGCGCGGTGGCGAAGTCGGCTGGCCGGCTGATGACGTCGGCGGCGACAACCCTGTCGCCGGTGAGGTAGAAGGCAGACAACGTCGTGCCCGTACCACCGCGGGTGATACACCGGTCGTGGCCGGCTGACAGGCCCACCATCTGGAGCTTCAGGTCGTACTGTTCCGACCAGAACCACGGCGTCGCCGTGGACGCCTGTGGCCGGCCGAGGATCGTCGCCGCGGCGACCTTGGCGTGCTCGATGGCATTGGGCGCCGACTCCAGCCGGATGCGCCTGCCGGCGTAGGCGCTGGGCTGGTTGGCACAGTCGCCGATGGCGAGGATGTCCGCGTCGCTCGTACGTGCGAACTCGTCGACGACGATGCCGTTGTCGACCTCCAGACCTGCTGCCGAAGCCAGGCCGGTGTTCGGCTCCATGCCGATCCCGACGAGTACGAGGTCGGCGTCGAGCCGGTCCACGACCCCGGAGGCCGAGATCTCCACGCCGGTCACCCGGCGTCCCGACGCGTCCACGGCCACGTCGGTCACCGTGGCAGCGAGTCGGAAGCGGACACCGTGGGAGCGGTGAACGTCCTCGAGGAAGCCGCTCACCTCCGGCCCGGGTCACGCGCGCCAGCAGCCGCGGAGCCGCCTCGACGACGGTGACGTCGAGGCCGAGCTGTGTGGCCACCGCGGCGATCTCCAGGCCGACGTAGCCACCGCCGATGAGGACGAGCTTGCGGCCCGGGACGAACTGCGGACGCAGCGCGTCGACGTCGTCGATCCGGCGCAGCGTGAAGAGGTTGTCGAGCTGGTCCATGTCCACGCCCGGCAGGGTCAGGCGCCGCGCGCGGCCTCCTGTCGCCAGGACGAGTCTGTCGTACGGCAGGCGGCTGCCGTCGCTGACGACGAGCTCTTTCGCTGCCCGGTCGATCGCCTCCACCCAGGTGCCCAGCCGCAGAGCGATGTTGAAGCGTTCGTACGTTGCGGCAGGCTTGAGGTAAAGCTGTTGCCGGGAGAGTTTTCCGAGGAGGAAGCCCTTCGAGAGTGGCGGGCGCTGGTACGGCGGGCTCAGCTCGTCTCCGACGAGGGTGATGCCGCCGCTCCAGCCGCGCTGGCGCAACGTCGTCGCGAGTTCACTGCCGGCCTGTCCGGCCCCGACGACAACCAGGTTTTCTGGCATGGTTCGGCGTTCCTTCCATCGTGAACATCCCTGGGACAGAGCAAGGCGGAGTCGAGCCCGGCGACGCCGTTGCCGGCACTGGCCGACCGGGATTCGGTTCAGAGCGACCGGGTTTCGCGTGAATCTCGTCGAGACACTGGTGGACGCCGTGACCGGGTCGAGAGGAGCGCGGGCGCGCCAGGCGCGCGCAGGGCTTTGGGTGGCTGACCGGCGGCGAGCACACCGGTCAGCCGATCGCCGGTGCGGTAGGCGACGAGGAGCCGCCGCGCCGTACTCGTCGCACATCAGTCCGTTGTGGATGGTCAGGCACCGGCCGGCTCGGCTGAGCCGGCCGGTGCCCACACTTCACAGCTGGCTGGCGTAGGCCGCGTCGATGGTCTTCTTCATGAGCTCAGCGAGTTCATTCATGAGGCTGGTGGCCCAGTCTTGCAACGAAGCCGGGGCGAACTCGGTGGTCCAGACGAGGTACACACCCGTGTCGTCCTCGCGCACGACCTGCGTGCCCAGGTGGTGGGTCAGGGGAGCGCCTTCGGTCGCCTGGTAGACGAGCCGCCGGGCGTCGTCGTCGAGTTCGACGATGCGTTCGGTGGCCTTCATCCCGTCGGCGAAGGTCACGATCCTGGCGTCCGGCGCCTGGTCGACGGCGACCGCTGCTCCGGGGATGAGCCGCTTGTGCGGTGCGTAGATGTCGCGCACGACATCCCACACGAAGGCCGCGCTGGCGTCGACGGGGATGTCGACCGTCATCGCGGTGATGCCGGTTGCCTCGTTCAAGTCGATCTGCATGGGCAGCGTCATGGCTGTCTTCTCTTTCCTGATCACTGGTTGTGGAGGTCGTTGTGGAGGTCATGACGCCGTGACTGGGCCGTCACGGCGTCATGACCACCCGGCCGAGACGGCCGCGCTGCTCGGCGTAGCGGTGCGCGTCGGCGGCGTCGGCGAGCGGGAAGGTCCGGTCGACGAGCACGTCGAGGTCGCCGTCGGCGACCCGGCGGAAGATGTCGGTGAGGTAGGCGCGCACGCGGGGCGTGTGAAAGATCTTGCTGAGCATGAAGCCCTTCATCGTGCGGTCGCCCATGACGAGCGTGACCGGGTCGATCAGGGGCTGGCCGGCCGAGAATCCGAGGAAGGCGATCGTGCCGCCCTCGCGCGTGGCGAGGATCAACTCCTGGGTCATCGGACCGCCGACGGGATCGACGACCAGGTCGACACCGACGCCGTCGGTGAGGTCCAGGACGCGCCGGCGCACGTCTTCGGTGGTGTAGTCGATGCCGTCGTGCAGGCCGAGCCGGCGCAACGCGTCGAGTTGCCGCCGGCTCGACCCCGTCCCGATGACCCGCGCCCCGGCCTTCGCCGCGAGCTGCACCGCGGCGAAACCGACACCGCCCGCCACGCCCTGCACCAGCACGGTGCTGCCCGTGGTGACCGCGGCCTGCTCGAACAGCGCCTCGTAGGCGGTGCCGAACGCGACCGGCACGCACGCCGCCGCCGCCGCGTCGAGACCGTCGGGCAGGACCCAGCAATGATCCGGCCGCACCACCCGGAGTTCGGCGTGCGACCCGGTCTCTCCGAAGGCGCTCACGCGCTGGCCGACCCGCAGATCGGTGACGTGCTCGCCGACGGCGATCACCGTGCCCGCGGTGCTGTAGCCGACGATGTAGGGGCTGTGCGGGAGCGGGAGCCTCTGCCTGCTGAGCAGGTCACCACCCTCGATGCTGATCGCCTCGACACGGATCAGCACCTCGTCGGCGCCGGGCACGGGGTCGGCGACCTCCTCGTAGCTGAGCACCTCGGGACCGCCGTTCTCGCGGTACACGGCTGCTTTCATGATCGTTTACTCCGGTCTCGTCAGAGGTTGCCGTGGGCGCGTGCGGACACGTCGGCCCATTCGTCCCAGATGGACAGTCGTGCGGTGTACTGGCTGCGGACCCTGGGCAGGACCGCCTTGCCCAGGGCCAGTCGCAGCGGCGGCTCGGTGGCGTCGACCGCCGCGAACACGGCGGGCGCGGTGGCGGCGGGGTCGGCGACGTCTGCCGGATCGAAGCCCGCGAGCAGGGCCCGACGAGCCTCGTCGTAGGCGGGGATCTCGGGGGAGGCCTTGGCGGAAGCGGCGCTGGCGAACTCGGTGGCGTAGGGGCCGGGTTCGACGATGGTCACCTTGATGCCGAGGTGGGCGACCTCCCGCGACAAGGCGTCCATCATGCCCTCCAGCGCCCACTTGGAGGCGTTGTACAGGCCGATGGTCGGCTCGCCGACCAGTCCGGCCACGCTGGACACCGACACGACGTGGCCGCTTCCCTGCCCGCGCAGCAAGGGCAGCGCCGCCTGCGTCACCCACAGGGCCCCGAGCACGTTGGTGTCCAGCAACTGCCGGACATCGGCCTCCCGGACTTCTTCGACAGCGCCGCGCAAGGCGTAACCGGCGTTGTTGACGACCACGTCGAGCCGCCCGAAATGGTCGTGGGCGGCGGCCACGGCGTCGAACACGGCGCCGCGCCGGGTGACGTCCAGCGGCAGGATCAGCGCGGTGTCGGGGAACGCCTCGGCCAGCGGCGTGAGCCGGCTGTCGTCGCGTGCCGTGGCGACGACCCGGTCACCCCGCTTCAGCGCGGCCTCCGCCCACAGTCGGCCGAAGCCGCGTGAGCAGCCGGTCATGAACCAGACCTTCTCGGTCATGTGTCTCCCCTTGTGTCGGTCCAGGAAGTAAGCTGAACCATGGTTCGACTTTATCATGAACCACGGTTCACCTTTTGGCAAGGCGTGGATGGACTACGTGAGGAGAAGCCGTGACCGAAGGTCGGACGCTGCGCGCCGATGCTGTGCGCAACCGCAAGAAGATCCTTGCCGCCGCTCGTGAGCAGGTGACCGCGCACGGCCCGGACGTGGGGATGGACGAGATCGCCACAGCGGCGGGGGTGGCCGTGGGCACCCTGTACCGCCACTTCCCGACCAAGACCGACCTGGTCGCCGCCGTCATGGAGGAGTTCGTCGCGCGGATCGCCGACGACATCGAGGCCGCCTGTGGGCGCGTCGCGGCGGGAGGGCGCGCGTGGGACGAACTCACCGGCTTCCTGGCCCGCCTCATCGAGGCCGCCGCGACCGACCAGGCCATCAAGGCGGCGACTCAGACGCTCGGCGCCGTCCCCGACGACAAGGCCGACGAGGACCGTGCCAGCACGGCCCTCGCAAACCTCATCCGCACCGCCCAGTCCGACGGCGATCTCCACCCGGACATCAGCGTCGCGGACATCTACCTGCTCTTTTCTTCCGTACCCACCGACTGTCCGCCGACGACACGCACCCGCTGGCTCACCCTCGTCCTCTTCGGACTCAACCCACATGGCCGCGCCGGCGATCGCACGAGTGCGCGATGAAGGGAGCGCTCATCCAGCTGATGCGGATCGGCGTCCCTCGGTGGCGGGCCGAGCGGGTCGCCGCGATCAATCAGGCCTTGACCTCGCCCGCCGCCGCCAAGGTTGCCCGTGGAAGCTCCCGCCGCTGACGCGAGACCGTGGCGTGGCGGGTCAGCGGCGAAGGCCTCGAAGGACGATGTCCTGGGCGATCTCGGACGATCGTCGTCCTTCTTCCCGGTGCACCTTGATGCAAGCGATCGCGAGCTGGAGTACCTGGGTGGCGGTGATGTCGTCCCGCAGCGCGCCCGATCGTGCTGCGCGGATGAGCGTGCGGTCGAGGACGCGTCGGATGTCCGCTGCCCCGATCTGGTGGAGCGCAGCGGTGACCTCCCAGCCACCCAGCCCGGCGAGTGCGTCGCCGAGGCCCCGGTGGGCTGCGGCTGCCTCGACCATCGAGTGGAACACCTCGTGCAGGGCCGCCATGGGCTCGAGCCGGTCGGCCCGGTCGGCCCGCGCGATGACCTCGACGATGGGGTCGGCGAGGGCGGCCTGGATGAGCTCGGTCTTGGTCTCGAAGTGTCGTCCCACGGTCCCCGTCCCCACCCCGGCGGCTCGGGCGACGTCTGCGACCGACACGGACAGCCCGTCAGCGGCGAAGAGTGCGGCTGCTGCGGTCACGATGCGCCGACGGTTCCGGACGGCGTCCGACCGTCGGCTCCGTGGAGCTGGTGCTGGATCGGTGGATGTCACGGGGCTCCTTCCTAAACGGGATCGCCATCCCGTATCGTGACGAGAAGCGGGATGAGAATCCCGTTTCATTCGCTGGAAGGAGAGTAAGTGGTGCACCTCGTGGACGTCGACCGGTGTCGACCGCTGACCTCGTCCGGCCCTTTTCCCAGGAGGAACTGATCGTGCTCGCTGCCGTGTACGAGGCCTACGGGCCGCCGGAGGTCGTCCGTGTCGCCGAGGTGCCGAAGCCGGCCCTCGGTCCGAGTGAGGTCTTGGTGCGGGTGGTCGCAGCCGCCGTGACGCGTGGCGACACCGTCCAACGTGCAGCCGACTTCCCGCCGGGCACGGGGGCCGGTGGACGCCTCGCGCTCGGCGTCCGCCGCCCCCGTCGCAAGATCCTGGGGGCCGTGTTCGCCGGCGAGGTGGTCGGCGTCGGTGAAAAGGTCACCGACGTCTCCGTCGGTGACAGGGTGTGCGGCGTCAAGGGCATGGAGGCCGGCACCCACGCGCAGTACGTGGTGGCGCGGGCGTCGGCATGCGTGCCCATCCCCTCCGACGTGTCGATGCAGCAGGCTGCGGCGACGCTGTTCGGGGGGACCACCGCCGTCTACTTCCTCGAGCGCGGCGGGATCGCGGCAGGCGCGCGGGTCCTGGTCAACGGAGCCTCGGGGGAGATCGGCTTGATGGCGACCCAGATCGCTCGCGCTCGTGGTGCGTCCGTCACCGGCGTCACGAGTGCCGCGAACGCCGCGCTCGTGCGACGACTCGGTGCGAACGGTGTGGTCGACTACACCCGTGAGCCCCTGAGTGCGCACACGGAGCGGTACGACCTCGTCCTCGACACGGTGGGGAACCTCGGTGCGAGCGACGCGGACCGCTTGCTCACGAGCGGCGGCAAGCTGGTGCTTCTGCGTGCGTCGTTGGGGCAGATGCTCAGTCCCAACCGTGCCCTGGTGACCGGGTCCTCCTTGGGGCGCGGCGACGGCGCCGCGGACCTCCTCCGTGGGGTGGCCGACGGATCGATCGAGCCGATCATCGACAGCACGATGCCCCTGGAGGACGTCGTCTCCGCCCACCGGCGAGTGGATTCGCGGCACAAGGTGGGCAGTGTGCTTCTCGACATGGGCAAGGCCGCGGCCTGACGTCGTCGTGGGGTCACCCGAGGAGGACGAAGCAGCGTTCGTGTACGACGGTTCGCCACGATCTCGACGAATGGCCGACCGCGAACGGCGTAGTGGGTGGTCGGGGCGATCTGCAGTTCCCGCGCAGGTCGCCTCGACCCCGGACCGGTCACTGCCGACACCGATGCGCCGCCCGCTATCAGGTCGTGGTGCCGGGTTGCTCTCCGGTGGTGCGCTGCGTCGGAGGATCGCGGGGTGGGTGTCTCATGGAGCTGCGTCCTTGCGGTGGCTACAAACAGGAGGTCATGCGGCCCAGGACCGTCAGGGTGGCCGCGGTGGACTCCGCGGCCCATTGTCCGATCGCGGTGAAGCCCTTGGCGCCGGCCAGGACCGCGCACATTGCCACGGCGATCACCGCGGCCAGCGGATACCTGCGCCCGCGGGGCTTACGCGGATCAGGAACGCTCGACAGGACCAGGAGCAGCTGGTCGTGACGCGAGACAGCTCGACGGCGAGCCCGCCGAGACGGGAAGATGGCATAAGCGGGCGTGTCCCCAGGTCGGACGGTGGCGTGAAGAACTTCCATCCAACCGGGCTGGACACGCCCGCACCTACTCGTCCCACCTGCGAAGATGCAGGTCACAGCCCTACGTCACGACTTTGCCGGGGCCCTGGGTGTGCGACCAGGCAGAGTGAACCGCGCTTTACCGATAAATATCATTCGTCGCGACACCACCGCTCGACCGCCAGGAAGGCCCCTAATGAGCAACGACGCCGTTTCCGCCGTCATCAACGTCGACATCGAGAGCTCGAAGCTCCGCGTGCACCTGCCCGCGCACTCCTTCGTGACCGTCTCGGGCGCCCTCGCATGAGTGAGCGTTTCAATGTCCGCGTCGGCGCCCCTGGCGCCGACGCGGCCCCCGACCTGTGGGGCCTGTTCATCGAGGACCTGAACGACGCCCTCGACGGCGGACTCAACGCCGAGTCGGTCCGCAACGGCGACTTCGAGTTCAACGAGGCCGACCGGGAGGGCTGGAACGCGCTCACCGCGTGGAGCACGGTCGGCCAGGTCGAAGTGCGCCGGGAGGACCCGGTGCACGCGAACAACGCGCATCATGTGCGCGTCACCGGCCCGGCCGTGCTCGTGAACGAGGGCTGGGACGGCGTCGGCGTCGCCGAGGGCGGCCGGTACCGGCTCGCGTGCTTCGTTCGCGCGCAAGGGGAACCGGCGCGGATCGAGGCCGAGGTGGGCGACGGGCTCGCGCGGGCCGCGTTCGTGGCGGACCCGGGCGGCTGGCAGCGCGTGGAGGCCGACTTCACCGCCGTCGCGGCCGGGCGCGGCGACCTGCGGCTCACGGTGCCCGCGGGCGCAGTGGTGGACCTCGACTGCGTCTCGTTGCGGCCCATCGGGTCCGACGGCGAGCCGCTGACCTTCCGTCCCGACCTGCTCCAGGCGCTGCAGGATCTGAAGCCCAGCTTCATCCGCTTCCCCGGCGGGTGCGTCGCGCACGGGCTGGACCTGGAGAACCTGTACCACTGGAAGCGCACGATCGGGCCGCGCCACGAGCGCGAGCAGATCCGCAACATGTGGGGCTACCACCAGTCCCGCCAGATCGGGTACGTCGAGTACTTCGAGCTGTGCCAGGCGACGGGCGCGACGCCGATCCCGATCGTCGCGGCCGGCGTGTGCTGCCAGCACACCCCGAGCGATACCAAGGCGATCCCCGCGGACGAGATGGACGCGTACGTGCAGGACGTGCTCGACCTCGTCGAGTTCGCCAACGGCGGCACCGACACGACCTGGGGCAAGGTGCGGGCCGAGCTGGGGCGCCCGGAGCCGTTCGGGCTCAAGTACCTCGGGATCGGGAACGAGGACCAGATCACCGACGCGTTCCGGGACCGTTACGCGCGCATCGAGGACGCGGTGCGCGCCGCGCACCCGGAGATCACCGTGATCGGTACGACCGGTCCGCGGTCCAGCGGACCCGACTACGACGCCGGTTGGGCGTACGCGCGCGAGCGCGGCACCCCGATGGTCGACGAGCACGGGTACCAGAACCCGCGCTGGTTCCACCAGAACACCGAGCGCTATCAGGCGTACGATCCGGCCGAGGCGAAGGTCTACATCGGTGAGTACGCGGGCCGGTCTAACAAGGTTCGCTCGGCGCTCGCCGAGGCGGCGTACATGATCGGGCTCGAGCGGCGCCCCGAGGTCGTGCGGCTGGCCTCGTACGCGCCGCTGCTGGCGCGCGTGGGACACAAACAGTGGGAGCCGGACCTCATCTACTTCACGGCGGATGAGGTGCTGCCGAGTGCGTCGTATTTCGTGCAGCGCGGGTTCGGCGCCGAACGCGGCGAGCGGGTCCATGCGATCGAGCTCGAAGGGGTGCAGGGCGAACCTGTGGTGATCCCCCGCGAGGGCACCGTGAAACTGTTCTCGAACGGGTCGACTGTGGCCTTCACCGACGTGGTGCTCGACGGAAACCGGCTGCCGCAGGTCGTCACAGGCCCCGACGGCGAAGGTGTGCTCCTCGGCAGGATCGACCCGGCCGCGACCGACCTGGCCTTCACGGCCGAGCGGAGCGAAGGGGCCGGGGGTTTCGTGATCCGCCTGGGGCCTGAGGCGCCGCAGAGCTTCCTGGAGGTGTGCGTCGGGGCGTGGCTGAACAAGATGACGGTCGTGATGCGAAGCGACGACGGGATCAGCAACGACGAGGACGGGCCGGTGCACTGGCACGGTGTGCGCACGGGCGAGCCGGTCCGCGTGCGGGTCAACCTGGAGGGGCCCCGCGTGCGCGTGTGGGTCGACGACGAACTCAGGCACGACTACGAGCAGGACCTGCGGCCCGAGCAGCGGGTCGTCGCCGGGGCGCTCTCGCGCGCGGGCGAGCGAGGCACCGAGTACGTGCTGCGGCTGGTCAACGCCACGCACACCGCGCGGACGGCCGCGATCGAACTGCCGGAAGCGGGCCCGGTGTCGGCCTCGATGACGCTCATGTCGGGCGCCGGTCCCGACGCGGGCGCGCCGGGCGAGGCCTCGCCCGCGACCCTTGTGGACGTGACCACCGAGGGCGATAACGGCATCGACCTGGATCTCCCTCCATGGTCGTTCGCGACGGGCGTCATCCGCTGTGTCGGATGATGGGAGGATGATCCGGTAAAGGAACTGGTTCGGCCTCAGCGCGATGAGCGCGATCGGCATGACCGGCAGGGCCCCGGCAAAGTCGTGACGTAGGGCTGTGACCTGCATCTTCGCAGGTGGGACGAGTAGGTGCGGGCGTGTCCAGCCCGGTTGGATGGAAGTTCTTCACGCCACCGTCCGACCTGGGGACACGCCCGCTTATGCCTGTGGGGTGCCAGAAGTCGGCCACGTGGTCTGACCTGCGGTTAGGCGGCGGTGGGTTCGTACTCGTTGATTAGGCCGCCGAGGACTGGTCGGCGTCGTATCGACGTGTGGGCTGGCTGTGGGACCGGATGATCCGGTCGCGGTGGTGCGAGCTGTAGCGCCCGGTGGGGTCGGCGGTGGTTGTAGTGCGTCACATAGCGGTCGAGTACCGCCCGAAGGTGGTGTTCGTTGATGATGAGCAGGCGGTCGGTGGCTTCGCGTCTGACGGCTCCGACGAACCGCTCGGCGTAGCAGTTGGCTCGCGGACACCGTGGTGGGATCTTCACGACCTGGATGTCGGTGTCGGCGAGGACGGCGTCGAAGGATGCGGTGAACTGGCCGGCCCGGTCGCGGATGAGGAACCTGAAGTCGCCTGCCCGGTCGCCGGGGTCCGTGAGCGGGTTGCGGGCTTGTTGGGTGGTCCATGCTGCGTCGGGGTTGGTGGTGGTGCCGAGGATGTGGACGTAGCGGGTGGCGACCTCCATCACGAAGAACACGTGGACGCGCTTGAGGGTGAGGGCGCAGTCGACGTGGAAGAAGTCGCAGGCCGACATGCTCGCGGCCTGCGCGCGGAGGAATTTTCGCCAGGAGGTGTCGGTGTCGCGCTGGGGCGCGGGCGGTATCCGCAGGTGCTTGAGCACGCGGCGGACGGTCGAGGCGGCTGTCCGGTGGCCGAGTCTGAGCAGTTCGCCCTGGATCCTGCGGTAGCCCCACCCGGCGTTCTCCCGGGCCATCCGCCCGATCAACGCCACGACGGTGTCGTCGATCGGCGGTCGGCCGGTTCGCTGTGGGTAGGTCCACTTCTTCGCGACCAGGCGCCGGTGCCACCGGAGCACGGTGCCCGGTGTCACCAACCGATGCTCACGCAGCAGTTGGGGGAGTCGGCGCACCAACGCGGCGAGCATGACGCGATCGGTCCAGTCCAACCGCGGGCGCGGGTTGGTTCGGCGCAGCACGGCGACCTCGTGCCGCAGCACCAGCAGTTCGACGTCCTT
>NZ_MTQP01000042.1 GCF_001984175.1 Saccharothrix sp. ALI-22-I | reverse complement strand
CTGGCCGACTCGATCTACTTCCACAACGGCACCACGCTGACCGTGAACCTGTACACGCCGTCGGTGCTCACGTGGTCGGAGCGGAACATCACCGTCACCCAGACCACCGGCTTCCCGGTCAGCGACACCACCACGCTGACCGTCACCGGCAGCGCGGGCGGGTCGTGGACCATGCGGCTGCGCATCCCCTCGTGGACGAGCAACGCGACGGTGAGCGTCAACGGCACCGCCCAGAACATCACCACGTCGCCGGGCACCTACGCGAACCTGACCCGGTCGTGGACTTCCGGTGACGTCGTCACCGTGCGCCTGCCGATGCGGGTCGTCATGCAGCCCGCCAACGACAACGCCGCGGTCGCCGCGGTGACCTACGGCCCGGTCGTGCTGTCCGGCAACTACGGCGACACGGTCTTCAGCACGCTCCCGCTCCTCAACCCCGCCTCCGTCGCCCGCACGAGCACCTCGGCGTTGGCGTTCACCGCGACCGCGAACGGTGCGACGGTCAACCTCGGCCCGTTCTACGACGCGCACGGGCACAACTACACCGTCTACTGGAACACCGGCGGCGGCACCGACGCGGGTTACCGGCTGTTCAACGCCGCCAGCGGCATGGTGCTCGGCATCCGGGACATGTCCACGGCGGACGGCGGCTCGGCCCTGCAGTGGGGCGACACGGGGACACCGGACCACAACTGGCAACTCGTCCCCGACGGCACCGCGGTCCGGCTGCGCAACCTCAACAGCAACAAGGTGCTCGGCGTGGATGGCATGTCCACCGCCGACAACGCCCGCGTGCTGCAATGGACCGACAACGGCACCGCCGACCACCGCTGGACGATCGTCGACAACGGCGACGGAACCCACAAGCTCCGCAACGCCAACAGCTCCAAACTGCTGGGCATCCTCAACGGCTCGACCGCGCAGGGCGCGCAGGCGGTCCAGGACCCGGACAACGGCAGCACGGACAACAACTGGCGGTTCGTGCCGACCGGTGCCCGTCGCATCCAGAACCTGGCCAGCGGACTGCTCCTCGGTGTGCAGAACATGTCCACCGCGGACGGTGGCCTGGTGATCCAGTGGGACGACAACGGCACCGCGGACCACCTGTGGACCGCCCTGCTCGACCCCGACGGCTACTTCCGCCTGCGCAACAGCAACAGCGGCAAGGTCCTCGGCGTCGAAGGAGCGGCCACCGGCAACGGCGCCCGCGTCCTGCAGTGGGCGGACAACGGCACCGCCGACCACAAGTGGCGACTGCGCTACGGCACCAACGGCTACTTCCGCATCCAGACCGCCAACGGCGGCCGCGTGCTCGCCGTCAACGGCGCCTCCACCGCACGGGGCGCGCAAATCGTCATCTGGGACGACAACGGCACCAACGACCACCTCTGGCGCTTCATCTGACCCTGCCGCAGTCGTGGGCGCTCGTAACGGCCCGCCTCCATCGCGTACGCGCACCGCTCCTGCGGCACCGTCGGGCTGGTCGCCTCCAGCGATCAGCCCGACGGCGCCGCGGGTGTACGGGCGCTTGGTTGCGTCGGCGCAGCGGCTGATCGCGTCGAGCCAGGCTGGCCGCCGTCCAACCTGGATGAGAGTAGAGTCATAATTTAATCTTCCGGAAGACTCTCGCTTCCGGGTCGTCTCCTGCTCTTCGACAAGAGCGTCCGCAAACTCAACCGGATGCCGGCCTGACGACCAGAACCATCGTTGTGCCAGGCATCAGTCGTCGGCGAGGATGGCGTACAGGTCCGAGTCGCGCCAGCCATCGCGAATGTACGCGGTGCCGGAGCTTGAGCATCATGGCGGCACCTTAGACACTCTCAGGCCGCTCACCGATCGAAGTCGGTGGCGGGGTCCTCCGCACCCCCCGAGTTGAACATGCCGCCAACGTGGCCAGTCAAGCCGGTGCGGCGTCACCGCCGGGCAGTTCGATCGACGCCCGGTCGTGGTGTGCCGTCGGGTCGACGTACCAGTCCGGGTTGTGGCTTTCATCGTCCGACACCTTGATCGAGTCGCTGTCGTGGTTATCTGAGGGGCCGGGCTTGTCGGGATGATCCAGGGCGTCGAGTTGTCGCCGCACCCGTTCGATGTCGTTGTCGCGTCCTTGTTGTCGGTACAGCTCCAGCGCTTCCCGCCACACGGCGCGGGCTTCGTCCTGCTGTCCGAGGGCCAGGTGGGGGTCGCCGAGTTGGTCGAGGGTCTCGGCGGACTGGTAGGTGTTGCCGAGTTCGCGGAACAGGGCGAGGGCGGCACGGTAGTGGTCGACGGCGTCGCCGTGGTTTCCGGTCCGGTGGGCGATCCAGCCGAGGCTGTCCAGGGTGTCGGCCTCACCTTGGGGGTGGTGGTGTTCCCGGAACAGGGCGAGGGCGGCTCGGCAGCGGGCGAGCGCGGTGTCGTGGTCGCCGGTGCGGGCGGCGTACCACCCCACCGTGTTGAGCGCGCGGGCTTCGGACACAGGCTGGTCGACGGTACGGAACAGGTTCAAGGCCTGGGCGCCGTGGTGCAAGGCACGGCGGTCGTCACCGCGCCTTTGCCAGATCAACGCGAGCTGCATGTGGGTGTGGGCCTGTTCGGTGGGGTCGTGGTGCTGTTCGGCGAGGGCGAGAGCGCTGTCCAAGTGCGCGGTCGCCTCCACGGCACGCCGCAGGTCGGAGTGGACGCGACCGAGCAGTCGGTGCGCGAGGATGCGTGCGGCCGGATCGGGTAGGTGTTCGGCAGCGTCCAGCCCGGCACGCCACACGACGACCTGGTCGTGGAGGTGTCCCTGCCACTGCTGGAAGGTGGTCAGGGTCCAGGCCAGCTGCCACACCGTGTGGTGCCACGCGCGGGTGGCGGCGGTGCGCTGGGCCGCGACCAGGTTGCGGTACTCCGCGTCCAACCACGTCCGCGCAGCCGGACCGTCGGGCAGCGGGACGGGGTGGACGCCCGGTGCGGGTGGGTCGAGCCGCATCGCCGGTCGGTGGGGGTCCACGAGGCGGTTGGCGGCATACGCGGTGTGGGTGTAGAAGTCGAGCACTCGGCGCTGTCCCGCTTCCCGTTCCTGTTCCGTCAGGTCGTCACGGGCGACGGACGCCGCGTAGGCGCGGATGAGGTCGTGCATCCGGTAACGGCCCCAGGTGTCCTGGGCGACCAGTGATGCCTGTTCCAGTCCGCGCAGTGCCACCCTCGTCTCGCCCGTGGACCACCCGGTGAGGGCGGCGGCGGCCGGGAGGTCGATGTCGGGACCGGGCGCGATCCCGAGCAGGGCGAACGTGGTGGCCTGCTCCGGGCCGAGCGCGTGGTAGGACCAGGACAGCACGGCGGGCAGGCTGGCGGCGGGGTCCTCGTCGTCCAGCGCGTCCAGACCGAGGTCGCGCAGCTGGGCCGCCAGGGCTGCCAGCGGCAGATGGGGGCGCATGTGGGCGTGGCCGGCCACGATGCTCAGCGCCAGCGGGAACCCACCGCACAACCCGATGATCCCGTCCGCCGCCGAGGGTTGCGCGGCGATCCGCGAGGCGCCCAGCCGGGACGTGAGCAGGGTGCGGGCCTCGGTGTCGGTCAGCACGTCGAGGGCGAGGTGGTCGGCGCCATGCCCGGTGATCAGACCGGGCAGTCGTCTGCGGCTGGTGACCAGCACGGTGCAGGAGTCGCCGCCGGGCAGCAGCGGGGCGATCTGGGCGGCGTCGGTGGCGTTGTCGGCCACGATCAGCATTCGCCTGCCGGCCACCGTGCTGCGGAACAGGGCGGCTTGGGCGTGCGGATCGACCGGCAGTCGGGACGGTTCGACGCCGAGGGCGTCGAGGAACCCGCGGATCGCCGCCGCCGGGTCCATCGGTTCGCTGTCGGGGCTGAACCCGCGCAGGTCGACGAACAACTGGCCGTCGGGGAACCGGTCGGCGTGGCGGTGTGCCCAGGTCAGGGCGAGCCAGGTCTTGCCGATACCGCCCGCTCCGGCGATCGCGGCGATCCCCGCCCGAGCCTCGCCCAGGACGGCGGTGAGCGCGGCGAGTTCGGCGTCGCGGCCGGTGAAGTGGCGTGGCGCGGCGGGCAGCTGCCGGGGAACCCGCCACCGCCTCTGCCGCCGTGTCGGGTGCGGCGGTCAGCGCGGGGTCGGCTTCGAGGATGCGCTGGTGCAGCTCCCGCAGCGGCGCGCCGGGGTCGGTGCCCAACTCCTCGGACAGCCGTTCCCGGACCTGTCGGTGGTGCTCCAGCGCGTCCGCCGACCGCCCGGCGCGGTGCAGGGCCAGCATGTACTGGCCCGCCACGCGCTCGTCCAGCGGGTGTTCCACCGCGCGAGCGGCCAACTCGGCCACCAACTCCTCACCGTGGCCCAGTCGCAGCCGGGCGTCGACCAGGTCGTGCTCGGCAGCCAGCCGCTCCCGCGCCAGCCGGCTGCGTTCGGCTGTTGCCCAATCGCCTTCCAGACCGGTCAGCGCCTCCCCGCGCCACAACCCCAACGCCTCGGTCAGCAACCGCACCGCCTGCACGCCGTCGGTGTCGCGGGCACGGGCGCACAGGTCGCGGAACAGGTGCAGGTCGACCTCGGTGTGCTCGATCGCCAACAGGTAGCCGCCCGAGCGGCGGACCAGTTCCACGGTCTGCACGTCGGTCAGCACCTGTCGCAACCGTGACAGGTAGGTCAGCAGCGTCGCCCGCGTCCTCGGCGGCGGGTCCTCACCCCAGACCCGCTCGAGCAGGCGCTCCACCGACACCACGCGACCCGCGTCCACCGCCAACGCCGCCCACACGCACCGTTGCCTGGCCGGCCCGAGGTCGACGCGCCGCCCGTCCGCGTGCAGGGCCACCTCTCCGAGCAGAAGCAACTTCACCACCACACCCCCGTGGATCTTCATAGCGGCTCTGACCTGCGGCTTACAGGAAAACGCCGAAGATTCACCCGAACGGCCGGCCACCATGGAAACCCGAGGCGACACCGAGGATGCAGGCCGCCTCACCACGGCCCACCCCGACGTCATCGGTACGGCCTCGACAGGGCCGATCGGAAACATCCAAGAGGTGAAAGGTAGTTCTTCATGCTGCGGAGATCTCTGTCAAAAATCGCTGCGATCGGCGTGGTCATCGCTGCCGCTGTCGCTTTCTCTCCATCGGTGAACGCGAGTGCCTCCTCGCTCAACGCGGTGGACGAGGTCGGCACCGTCGCCGCCGAAGTCGACCGGCTGCTGATGCTGAACCCCGGAGCGGAGCAGGTCTCGTCTGACACCATTCGTTTCTCGAACGGTGCGGAGGTCACGTTCACCCCCGCTTCGTCAAGTGCGTCGAGGCGTTTGCTCAAAGATACTGACACGTGGATTGATTGCGAGTATCTCCATTTGTGCATCGCGGACCAGGACGCCAACATCTGGAGCTTCTTCAAATGTCAGTTCGTCAACATCGGGTCGCGGGGCTGGTCTGACCGGATCCGGTGGATCGAGAATAACCAGAGCCGGGGAACAGGGGCGGTGTTCTACAACTGGACTGGGAGTAGGTGGGAGTGGGTCGGTGGCAACACCGCCTACTACTGGAGCGGATGGATGAGCGCAGGCTCCAATGGATTCACTTGGGCTGATGGTGTCGACGTTTGCAACAACCATCCGCCGGCTTGAGTGGAAGCAATACTCAGCGCCTTGATGTGTTTGATTTGTTGAACTAACCGTTGGCGGTGCGGTCGTCACCTGGTGACGACCGCACCGCCCTCTGCTGCCGCAGACCGCACAGGCGATGGCCGCTCCGCACCACCGGTCGTCGAGTGAGTGGGTTCGAACCTCATCGCAATGCCGCTTCGAAGATGGCGTGGTTGGCGCTGGTGTAGGCGTGTTCACGCTCGGACCAGGAGATGCGGGAGGTGACCTGCTCGGTACCGGCAACACGATGGCTGGGGTCGGTCAGGCGTTCTGCCCACCAGCGTGCGTTGCGGGACTGGCGGTCGAGCATCGCGTCGACGACGTCGGCTCGGCCGGCGGCGGTGAGGCCGTAGGCGTCAGCGAGGATTCTCACCTGGGCGGCTTGGGCGGGGGCGGGGGGTGCGTTGGTCTTCGAGGAGACGCACCACGTCCAGGCCATGTATCCGAGGTCTTCGAGCGGGTCGCCGGGCGCGGCGGTGTCGAAGTCGATGAAGCCGACCGGTCGGCCGTCCTGGAAGACGGTGTTGTTCGGACCGGGGTCGTGATGGCAGATGACCGGATGTCCTCCGGTGAGGCCGCTGTCGCGGGTTGCGTCGTGCAGCGAGCGAAGGAGGGCTCCGGCTGCGGCGACCTGGGTATCGGCCCAGCGTTGGAACTTGGCCGGCACCCAGCCGGGCAGATAGCTGAAGGTGTCGCGGCCGGCTTCGTCGAGTCCGAGGTAACGCGGTGCGCCTGTGAACTGGAGTCGCTCAAGTTGTGTGAGTAGTTCGGCGACGAAGGCCGATGAGGCCGTGGTGGGCCGTCGGACCGTATCGCCGACGCGAACGACGCCGGGCGTGATGCGTCCTCCGGTTAGGAGGACCTCGGTATCAGGTGTGCCGGTCACGTGTTGTTGTTCTCCTTCTGCGGTCGGTGGCCGGCCCATGGTGCGTTCTTGGAAGTGCCAGAGCCATGGACCGTTCCTGGCTGCAACTCGCCCGGCTCGACGCGCTCACACCGGCCGCAGGCGAGCACCACCGCGCTGACCAGACGACAATGCTCGAACGCCGGGCACGACGGCGGTGAGGTCGGCGCCGGGCGGGTGCGGTGGTCAGTGACGGCGGGCTGTGATGATCCAGGCACGCGAGTCGAAGTACACGCCGCTGTCGGTGTTGTGGGCGTCGAGGGTGGTGCGTAGCCGTGTGCGTGCTCGCTCGGCCGCCGCGGCGTCGAGGTTGGCAAGCAGGTCCTGGAATTTCAGTAGGCGGAGCACGTTGTCGTAGGCGGTGGCGCTGTCCGGGCCGTAGTAGACGGGCAGAGCCGGGACGAACACGTCCCACAGCGGCTTCGGCAGGTCGTGCCCGGCGCCTTCCAGGATCAGCAGCGTCGCGCCGGGAATCGCGTCGCGCAGCGCCTGTCCGTGTGGGAGCGGGAAACCGGGTCGTGGTCGCCGTGCACCACCAGGGTCGGCGCCTTGATGGAGGCGAAATCGCGGGACGCCCCGTCGAAGGTCATCGCGTAGTGGTTGACGAGGGTGGACGCGATGTCGCGAGTGCGGGCCACGTCCCGCGCGACCAGCGCGCGCGTGGCGGTCTCGTCGAAGTAGGGCGAGCCGCCCGAGTACGCCTTTGCCGATGCGACGACGAAGTCCACTACCGCGGTGGGGTCGGCGGGGTCCGGGTCGGCGGGGGTGTTGCTGGCGAGCTCGTCCGACGACGGAGGAGGCCGACCAGCCACAAGTCCATGAGCTCGACCTGATGTTCTTCGACGGCCGCGTCGACGGCGACGTCGAACACCGCAAACTGCTCGACGATCCCTACCTGCTGGTGGCCCGTCGCGGCACGTTCCCCGACGGCCGGTGCGCCTGGCCCAACTCGACGGCGCACCGATGGTGGCGCCCCCGCCGATCTGCGACCAGGCCCGGATGGAGCAGGCGCTCGCACGCCGCGGCGTGCGGCCGCAAATCGCACCCACTCCCCACTCGCGGCACGGGCGATCGAGATCGCCGTAGACGTCACAGGCAAGATCGCCAAGCGCGCATGAAGCCCGACGATTCACCAGAGGGCGGGTCGGAATTCATTGCCGCGAAGTCCTGCTCAGTTCTGAGGTACTCGCTACTGTGGGCGCTCATGTAATTCCCCGGGGTCGGCTCACGTATTGGGGCCAGCCCTGGGTATTTGGACAAGGCCTGCTGGGCGGTCGATCGGTAAATGTGTAGCGTGGTGCCGAGGGCGTCGGGATACTGCGTCGGTGACCGGTTCCGCACTGCCTCAGCTGCTTCGACCTCGTGCCCTGAGGCCCGGAGATCTCGTCGTCATCGCAGCGCTGTCCGGGCCGCTCCATGCCGTTTACGAGCCCGACCTCGCGCAGGCGGTGGTCGTGCTGGAGCGGATGGGATTCCGCGTGCGTCGGGCACCGCTACTCGAAGCAGGGCGGCACCATTGGTGGAGCGCGGCTCGGCCGGCGGAGATCGCCGAGGAGTTCAATGGACTACTGCGTGATCCCGAGGTGCGCGCGATCATCGCGCATGACGGCGGCCAGACGGCGCTCGGTTACCTCGACCTGATCGACGTCGAGGCGATCACTGCCGACCCCAAGCCGATCCTCGGCTACAGCGACATCTCGCTGCTGCATCTGGTGCTCTATGCGCGCACGGGTCTGGTCGGCTTCCATGCCGACGTGGCCACCCCTGGACTCGGCGGGCACTGGCAGGCTGCGCCCGCGGCGCGCCAAGCGGAGCTTGAGAAGCTCTACTGGACGCTGCTGACCGGCACGGAGGCGATCGGTGCGCTGCCGGCCACCCCGTCGTGGGAGTGCTGGCGTGCCGGTCGTGCCGAAGGCCGGCTGATCGGCGGGGTGATCAATCGCATCGTGCTGGCGCAGGCGACGCGTTTCGCGCTGCCGCTCGAATGGTTCGACGGCGCGGTGCTGTTCTGGGAGGAGATGGGCGGCCAAGCATCGTATGTGTGGAGCTATCTACAGGTGCTGCGGCACTGCGGCATCCTCGATCGGATCTCCGGCATGGTCGTGGGCGTCCCGTACGCGATCGACGGGCTCGGAGCGCCTGACGCGTCCCCGACCCTGCCCGAGATAGTCCTCGACGTCCTCGGCGACCGTGACATCCCGGTCCTGGGCAACGTCGAGTTCGGACATGCCGGCCCGAATCTGCCGATGCCGGTCGGCATCCGTGTCGCCCTCGATGCGCAGCAGCGGACATTGTCGCTGCTCGAACCGGCGGTACGGTCGCACGCGATGACGGGACCGGTCGGCTGAGCAACGCGGATCAGTGAGCCGACGGCCTCGGCGGCACCCGGGGGCCGACTCACGCTTTGGTGATCGCCGCCTGGGGTCGTTCCACGAACGTATCCTGGTGCCGCAGCACCAGGATCTTCACGCCCTTGTCCCGATCGCCTCTACGCGTCGTCGCGGCACGCAGGGCGATGGCGTCGCCGCCGCGTTCGGCAACCACCTTCAGCTTGCGCAACCGCGGATCACCGGCGTTCCCGGTACAGCCCGACCGCACGGTTGCTCAGCTCGTCGGGGTGCTTCTCCGAGGGCGCCACGGACGGACGACTCTCTCCGGCCCTGTCGGATCGCGTCCGGAACCCTCCGGCGTACCGGGAACCTCGCCGGTTCGCTCAGTAGGGGTTGCCGGGCACGTTGAGGCGCGTCTGGTAGAGGCCGAACCCGCCACCGGAACCACCGGAGGTGATGTACAGGGTCCGCCCGTCCGATCCGCCGAACGCCGCGTTGGTGGTGTTGCGACCGGCGGAGATGGTGCCGAGCCGTGCACCTGACGGGGAGAAGACGTGGACGAGCCCTTCGTCGTAGGAGGCCCAGTACAGGTTGCCCGCGCAGTCGACGGTCGCGCCGTCGGGCGTCCGGATGCTCGCGAACGTCGTGCGGTTGCCGGTGGTGCCGTCGGGGAAGACGGTGTACTTCACGATCGTGTTGGCGGCGGTGGCCCCCACGTAGAGCGTCCTGCCGTCGGGCGACAGGACGATGCCGTTGGGCTGCGGCAGCGTGTTGTCGACGAGGCTGACCACGCCGTCGCGGACGCGGAAGACGCCGGTTCGACCGCCTTGCTCGTCATATCGGTTGCCGCGCTGGAAGCTGGGGTCGGTGAAGTAGGTGGTGCCGTCCTGGCCGATGGTCAGGTCGTTCGGGGAGTTGAACGCGCGGCCGAGGTAGTTGGCCGCGACGGTCGCGCGGCTGCGGTCGGTCAGGCTGTAGGAGGAGACGGTGCGGTTGTCGTGGGTGGCGGCGAGCAGCCGCGTGCCGTCGGGGGTGACAGCCAGGCCGTTGCTGCCGGAGGCGGCGATGAACGTGTCGAAGGTGGCTGGTGGCGTGTACCGGAGCACCGACGACGGTTGCACACCCTGTGGGCCCGTGGGGTTCTGCATGTGCGACAGCAGCAGGGTGCCCGTTCGCTGGTCCCAGGTGGGGCCTTCCAGGAAGTTGAACCCTCCCCGGACGAGCTGGGCCGCCACCGACTGTGTCGGCAACGGCGGGCCGTAGGTCGCTCCCGGTGTGCACGGTGAGGCCGTTGCGGCGTCGGCGAACGCGCCGGGCGCCGCGGGCGCCACAGCGCCCGCGATGACGATCGCCACCGCTGTCAGCGTCCACGTGCGACGGTGACGTGGTGTCGTGCGGTGAGTCATGGCGACTCCCTTTCGTGGTAGGGAAGACCGCGGGACGGTTGCCCGCCCCGCGGCCGGTTCACCGTCCGAGCTCGACCTTGAGGATGCTTTCGTTGCTGTTGTTCGCGATGCTGTCCTTGTCGCCGCGGTTGCTGGTGGTCAGCCACAGGCCGCCGTCGGCGGACGGCTCCACGGTGCGCAGCCGCCCGTAGGTGCCGTTGAGGTACTGCTCGACGTTGGTCAGGCTGTCACCGGAGATCTCGGCCCGGTACAGCCGTGCTCCGCGCAGGCAGGCGATGTAGAGGGCGTCGCGGACCACGGCGATGCCGCTGCACGAACCCTCGGCGACGGGGTAGGTGCGCTTGGGTGCGATGAAGCCGGGTTCGTCGCAGCTGCCGGTGGTGCCCTCGCAGACGGGCCAGCCGTAGTTGCCGCCGCGGACGATCAGGTTGGTCTCGTCCATGACGGAGTTGCCGAACTCCTGCTCCCACAGCCGGCCCTGGGAGTCGAAGGCCAGGCCCTGGGGGTTGCGGTGGCCGTAGCTCCACACCGAGGTGCCGAACGGGTTGTCCGAGGGGACGGTGCCGTCGCGGTTGATGCGCAGCACCTTGCCGGCGAGGTTGGCGCGGTCCTGGGCCCAGTCGGCGTTCTGGCCGTCGCCGGTCGCGATGTAGAGCTTGCCGTCGGGCCCGAAGCGCAGTCGGCCGCCGTTGTGGTACTTGTTGCGCGGGATGCCGGTGAGCAGCACCTGTGGGGTGCCCGTGAGCGCGCCGCCGGTGTAGCGGATGCGCACCACCCGGTTGTCGGTCGAGCTGGTGTGCATGACGTACAGCCACGGGTCGGCCGTGAAGTCGGCGGCCACGGCGATGCCCAGGACCCCGCCCTCACCGTCGGTCCCCGCCGCGCCCGGTACCCGCCCGAGGCTGGTCTTCGTGCCGGTGGCCGGGTCGAGGCGGACGATCTCGAAGGTGTCGCGGCGGCCGTAGAGCACCTGCCCGTCGGGCAGGGTGGTCAGGCCCCAGGGCAGGTCGGTCTCGGTGGCGACCCTGGTGACCGAGCACAGCGCCGTGGCGCAGGAGGCGCCCGTGGTGACCGCGACCGGCGCGCTCGCGGCCGAGCGGTTGGCCTGTGCGTCGCGCGCCCGCACCTGGTACTGGTAGCGGGTGTTCGCGGCGAGGCCGCTGTCGGTGAACGAGGTCGTGGCCGCGCCGCTGGTCGAGCCGACCTGGGCGCCGTCGCGGAGCACCTCGTAGCCCGCGACGCCGACGTTGTCGGTGGCCGGCGTCCAGCGCACCGCGACCGTGGTGCCCGACGCGGTCGCCGTCACGCCGGTGGGGGTGGTGGGCGGCTCGGTGTCGGCCTGGCACTGCGGCACGGTGATGGTGACCGTGGAGCTGGCCTGGGAGACGTTGCCCGCGGCGTCGCGGGCGTTGACGTACAGGCCCCAGGTGGCCCCCGGCGCGACGGTCAGGTCGGCCGACAGCGCCGTGCCCGGCACCGAGGTCATGAGCTGTCCGTCGTGGTAGACGTCGTAGAACGCCACTGCGACGTCATCGGTCGACGCCGACCACGAGAACGTCACCCCGGTGCACGTCAGGTTCGAGGTGCGGGGGTTGGCCGGCACGGTCGGTGGCGTGGTGTCGGTGCCGAGCCTGACCAACTGCCACTGCTGGTTGGCGCCGCCGACGTCGGGCAGCTGGACGACCCGCGCGCCGTCGGCGGTGGAGGAGTCCAACACGTCCACGGCCTTGCCACTGGCCCGGTTGAGCAGGCGCACGTTGCCGCCGGCGGAGTCGGCCAACCGGAACTGCTGGCCGGTGCGGTTGGCGTCGGTGCTCTGCACCAGGCCGGCTCGGTCGGCGGTGGACAGAAAACTCAGGACCTTGTTGCTGTGCTTGGACTTGATGCGGTAGTAGCCTCCGCCGGAGTCGACGAACTGCCACTGCTGCCAGATGCCGTCGTTGCGGGTGTACTGGGAGATCCTGGCGCCGTCGTAGGTGGCGCGTCCGTATGCTTCCAGCACCTTGCCGCTGTTGCGGTTGACCAACACGTACGAGGCGTTGGTGTCCACGGTGGCGGCCGACGCGACAGGTACCGGAAGCACGACACCGAGGCCCAACAGCACCACCGTCCACACCGCTCGGAGGCGCGCGCGCGGGACCGTGCTCTTCCTGGTCGCGAGGGGATCTCGCATGGTGTTCCTCTCACGTAATGCAAGGCAACTCGCCTTGTTATCGCTAACAAAGGTGATTCGGCACCATGTCACGTCGATGGCGGTCGACTTGCACCAACGTGTGAAGGCGTTCCTAGACGCGCCGGTCGCCTCTCGCGGCGGGGGCTGAGCCGGGTCTGGCGCGGAACAATGATGATCCGAGGGCCTTTCGCGCACGTAGAGCCATGCTTCGCCTCCTTGCGAGCAGGGTGCGTACTGGTCGTCGCCAGGTGCCGGGCAGGCACGACTGGGAGCGTTCCCAGAGAACCGTAGCGCAAGCCGTTTGCTGCCGACAAGACCGCAGAGCGGGTACCCAATGTCCGTTAACGCTAACAATGTGTACTGGTCTGGATTTCCGGAAGTCACCCAATGGCAGTACGGCGGAACGGCCTGATGCTGCTTCCCGGACCGGTTCCCGGCGATCAATGCGTTGGACGCATCGGTGCATCGGACACCGGTGTTGGACCGCCGGGCGCGTTCGCTCACACACTTGGAGCCAATCCGAACTCAACGGTGAGGCGAGGTCATGACAGGGATCAACAGACGCGCGGCGCTCAGCCTGGCCGCCGGCGCGGTCACCGCCCCGATAGTCGGCTCGCCGAACGTCGCCGCGGCAGCACCCGAGCAGCCGGTGGTGTCGGCGCGGAACCCGAGGGTCGGAGCCGATCTCGTCACCGCGGTGACGCCGCGGGACAACTGGCGTGTGGCCGCGGTCGCGATCCGGTACGCCCACCCCGTCGATCTGCGTGGCGGTGTCGTCGCGCCCTCGGCGTTCCGGGTCACGGCCACCGTCTACGGGACGACGGCCCCGCGCACCGTGATCCGGGTGTACCCGAACGCCGCACCCGAACTGGCCGAGCGCGGCCGGACGGGCAACTACCTGATCGTCGAGTTGGACACGGCCGACGCCAACGCCCGTGCGTCCGGCACCGACCCGTTCCCCCTCGACGGTGCCTATGCGGTGCGGCAGGTGAGCGACGTGACGACGCCTCGTGGTGAGGTGGTTCTCGCGGCGAGCCCGTTCGCGATCCGCAACGGTGGCGTGCTCACGCCGGTGGTCGACGACTTCACCGCGGGCTCGTACACCGACTCCGCCGGTTTCGAGCTCGATTTCCGGCTGTACCAGCCGGACGGTTTCCTCCGGGACCCGGACGGGCGCACGCGCTACCCGCTCGTCGTCACCCTGCACGGCGGCGGCGAGGTCGCCGACAACAACACCACCCAGCTGACCGCCAACCGGCTCGCGGTCACCTTCGCCAAGCCGGATCGCCGGCGGAGGAACCCGGCGTTCGTGCTCTCCCCCCAGATCCCACTGCCACGCCCCATGGAGGGCCCCGACGGCACGGACTGGACCGACGCGCGGGTCCAGGCGGCGACCGTGGAACTCATCGACACCTTCGTGGCGGGCCGGCCGGTCGACACCGACCGGATCTACCTGGTCGGTCCGTCCTCGGGTGCGCGCGGGATCTTCAGCTTGTTGGCGAGGCTGCCCGACCGGTTCGCCGCGGCGTTGCCCACCGCGGGTTGGGGCGACCCGTCGACGATGTCCCGCATCGCCCACATCCCGATCTGGGCCGATCATTCGATCGACGACCCGATCGTGCCGTACGTCGAGGGCCGGTTCGGCAGGCCGGGGACGTGGACGTTGATGAACGCGCTGGAGAGCGCCGGTGCGAAGGTCACCCGTGGCGAGTGGGCCAACGACCTGCCGAAGGCGGACTTCGAGTCGCGTTCCCGGGCACTGCTGCGCACGGCGGACGCGGCGGGCGGCCATGTGCTGTTCACCAGCTACACACGGGGGACGACGCCGGTCAACCCGCACCTGTCCTGGGCTCAGACCTACGAGAACGACGTGGTCGTCGACTGGTTGTTCGCCCAGTCGCGCGGGCGCCGCTGATCGTCAGGCCGGCAGCCAGGACGCCTCCGGTGGCAGTGCGGCGCCGGATCGTCTGGCGTCGGTGATGGCTTCCAGGAACGCGCGGGCCGCCGGTGACAGCGGCCTGCGCGGCACCCGCACCACCGCGATCCGGCGTTCCGCTCGCGGTTCGCCGAGCGGGCGGTGCGCCAGTCCGGCGAACCCGGTCAGCGGCAGCACCAGCCCCGGCACGGCCGAGACGCCGAGGCCGGCGGCGACGAGCCCGGCCACGGCGCTGATGTTGCGGGCCTCGACCGTGTTGCGGGGGTGGGTGCCCGATTCGGTGAACGCGCGGTCGAGGTGCTGGCGGATGCTCGTCGTGCGGTCGAAGGCGATGAACGACTCGCGCGCGAGGTCCGACCAGGTGACCTCGGAGCGGTCGGCGAACGCGTGGTCGGGTGGGAACACGCAGCAGAAGCGGTCCGCCGCCACCGGCGTGACGTGCAGGTCGTCGATCGGGTCGGAGGTCGCCGACACCACCGTGACGGCGAAGTCGACCGTTCCGGCGCGCACGCGTTCGAGGACTTCGGTCGCCAACGCGTCCTCTATGGACAGTTCGACCGCCGGATGCCCGTGCTGGTAGGCGGACACGATGGGCGGCAGCAGGATCGCCGCGAGTGACGGCAACGTCGCGACCCGCACCCGGCCGCGGCACCCGTCCAGGAATCCTTCGAAATGACGCAGGTTCCCTTCGAAGACGGCGACCGTGGACCGCGCGATCGCGACGAACTCGCGTCCCTCCGCGGTCGGCTCCAGGCGACGGGTGGTCCGCTCGAACAACGCCACCCCGAGGCGGCGTTCGACCTCCAGCACGGTCCGCGACAGCGACGACTGCGCCTGCAACAACACCTCCGCGGCTGCGGTGAAGCTCCCGGCGTCGTGCACGGCCAGGACGACCCGCAGCTGCTGAACCGTCAGATCCATGCGCATGAGGAATGAAACTATCGACAATTAATGCTTGATTGCAATAGATCTCGCCGGGAGGGTGGGCACACGCTCGAAAGGAGGTCGACGATGCTCGCCGCGGGTGGATTCATCACGATCGCGCTGTTCCTGCTGGCGGTGTTGTCCCGCCGGGTCTCCGTGCTCATCGCGCTGACCGCGCTGCCGATCCTCGTCGCGGTGCTCACCGGGTTCGGGGACGACCTCGGCAAGCTCATCGGCGACGGCCTGACCAAGGTAGCCCCGGTCGCGATCATGATCACGTTCGCGGTGCTCTACTTCAGCCTGATGGTCGACGCCGGCTTGTTCGACCCGGCCGTCGCGCGGGTGCTGCGGTGGGCCAAGGGCGACCCGCTCAAGATCACCGTCGGCACCGCCGTGCTGACACTGCTGGTGGCGCTCGACGGGGACGGCGCCTCGACCTTCCTGATCACCGTGTCGGCCCTGCTGCCGATCTACAAGCGACTCGGCATGCGCAGGCTCGTGCTCGCAGGTGTGGTCGGCCTCGGCGCGGGCGTGATGAACATGGTCCCGTGGGGTGGGCCGACCGCGCGGGCGATGGCCGCGCTGGACCTCAGCGCGGCGGAGGTGTTCGTGCCGGCGATCCCCGCGATGGTCGCCGGGATCGTCTGGGTGCTGGTCGCGGCGTTCCTGATCGGCCGGTCGGAACGCAGGCGGCTCGGCGTGGTCGAACTGGACGAGGTGACGCCGTCGCCGGAGCCGCGCACCGGGTGGGACCGCTTCCGGTTCTGGTTCAACGTGGTGCTGACGCTCGCGCTCGTCGGCGTGCTGCTGGCACAGCTGTTCCCCCTCGAAGTCGTGTTCGTGGTCGCGTTCGTCCTCGCGCTGATCGTGAACCTGCCTTCGTGGGAGCGGCAGCAGGAGCTTTTCGCCAAGCACGGCGGGAACGTCGTGCTTGTCACCGCGATGATCTTCGCGGCCGGGGTGTTCACCGGCATCCTCGGCGGTACCGGCATGATCGGGGCGATGGCGCGCTGGCTGGTCGGTGTCATCCCCGACGGCGCGGGCGGCGCGCTGCCCGTGCTCGTGGCGGTCACGAGCATGCCGCTGTCTCTGGTGTTCACCCCGGACGCCTACTACTTCGGCGTGCTGCCGGTGCTCGCGGAGACCTCGACGGCGTTCGGCGGCAGCTCGGCCGAGATCGGCAGGGCGGCGATCCTCGGCCAGATGACCACGGGATTCCCGCTGAGTCCGCTGACCGCGTCCACGTTCATCCTGCTCGGCACGAGCGGAGTCGACCTGGGCGCACACCAGCGGTTCATCTTCAAATGGGCGTTCGGCACGACGTTGGTCATGACGGCCGTCGCGCTGGTGACCGGCGCCATCTCGTTCTAGGAGGTCTGCTTGCGCACCACCAGGATCGGTTGCGGGGCTGGGTTCTCGGGCGATCGGATAGAGCCGGCGGAGGACCTGCTGCGCCGGGGCGACCTGGCCGACCTGGTCCTGGAGTGCCTCGGCGAGCGGACCGTCGCGCAGGGCCAGCGCCGTCGGCTCGCCGATCCGTCGCTGGGTTACGAGACCCGCCTGCACTCCCGGTTCACCCGGCTGCTGCCGTTGGCCTTCCGACACGGCGTGCGGGTGATCACGAACATGGGTGCGGCGAACCCCCTGGCGGCCGGACGGGTCACGCGGGCACTGCTGGACTCGCTGGGTCTCGGCGGCACGGTAGCGGTCGTCACCGGCGACGACGTCCTGGCCGCCGTCGACCTGGACGCGCCCGCCTGGGAGACCGGGCGCCCGTTGCGCTCGCACGGCGAAATCGTGTCCGCCAACGCCTACCTCGGCGCGGACGCGGTGCTGCCGGCGCTGGGAGCCGATGTCGTGATCACCGGCCGGGTGGCCGATCCGTCCTTGTTCGTGGCGCCGGTGGCGGACCGGCTCGGCTGGGACCTGGCCGACGTGCCGCGGGTGGCCGCGGGCACCTTGGTCGGACACCTGTTGGAGTGCGCGGGTCAGCTGACGGGCGGCTACTTCGCGGACCCCGGCTACCAGGACGTGCCCGACCTCGACAAATTGGGCTTCCCGTACGCGGACGTGTCGGCCGACGGGACCGCCGGGCTCGGCAAACTGCCGGGGACCGGCGGCGTGCTGTCCCGGGCGACCGTCCGCGAGCAGCTGCTGTACGAGATCACCGATCCCGCCGCGTACCGCACGCCCGACGTCGTGCTGGACCTGAGGGAGGTGACCATCACCGACGACGTCCGGGTGTCCGGCGCCCGCGGGCTTTCCCGGCCCGACGAGCTCAAGGTGAGCGTCGGCTACCGGGCCGGCTCCAAGGTGGAAGCCGAGATCTCCTACGTCGGCCCGAATGCCGCCGCACGGGGTGCGCTCGCCGCCGAGGTCGTCACGAAGCGGCTCGCCGGGGTGCCGCTGCGGGCAGAGGTGCTCGGCGGCGACCGCGACTGCCGGCTCCGGGTGGCCGCCATCAGTCACGACGGAGCGCTGCTCGACCGGGTCGGCGACGAGGTGGAGTCCCTCTACACCAACGGCCCGGCCGGCGGCGGCGGTGTCCGCGTACACGTCACCGAGGTCATCGGCATCGTCTCGACCCTCATCCCCCGCGAGGCCCTGCGCCCCGCCGTCACCCTGCTGGAGGCCGCCGATGCTGCTCCATGAGCTGGCCACCTGCCGGGCCGGGGACAAGGGCAACGTGGCCACCCTGTCGGTGTTCCCCCGGGACGACGCCCACTACCCGCTGCTCGTGCGCGAACTGACCGCCGAGCGGGTCCGCGCCCACCTGGCCGACCACGTCGCCGGTGAGGTCGTCCGCCACGAACTGCCGGGTGTGTGCGCCCTGCACTTCGTGTGCCACCAGGTCATCGACGGTGGTGTCACCACTTCCCTCGCTCTCGACACGCACGGCAAGTCGTTGAGCTTCCGGCTGCTCTCACTGGAAGTCGTGCGGCCGGGTTGACCGCGCCGGGGCGTCGGGTCGTCGGGTCGGCACGGTGACACGCAGTGACCGAGACCGTCATCCGGGCCTACTCCCTGCGGTGACGCGGAGACTCGGTGGTGGCAGGACATCGTTCAGTCCACCACCGAGCCCAGGGGTCGACCTCACGCGGTCGGTTGACCTTCGCTGTCGGTTACGAAATAAGCCCGCTTATCCTTGACGTCGAGTGACCCTGCTGCTCTCATAGACTACCGGGTCGGTCGTCCACATCTCCTCTGTACCAAGGCAAGCAGCGATGCTCGCACGTCACGTCGCTCGACGTGCGTACGGGTCGACCAGGTCGAGATAAGTAGCACACATCCTTCAGAGGTTCGCCTGTCCGGCTCGACTGGGCAGGTGCCACGCAGGTGCCACAGCGAAGTGGAGTGCTCATGAGGGGCTGGATCCGCGCGATCGGCAGGAGAGCGCTGCGCCGGGATCGCGAAGTGCGCGTGGCGCCTGTCGCCGGTGCGTTCGCTCTGGCGAGCGTCGCGGGCGGTGGCGGTGCTGCGAACCCCCCGGAACGGTGTCACCCCGGCGCTGCGGACCGGCGGCACGCCGGCGGTGTGGGTGGATTCGACTCGCGTGGCAGCCGCTCCGCTGGACCAGAGGCAGCACCCTGACGTGCCAGTTCGACCGTGACCCGAGGCTGGGCGAGGAGATGCGGCGCGGGATGCGGTGCCCGGCCCGCTGCAGAGGCCGGATCGCCGGGTATGTCGGCGCGTGGATGACGAGGACGGCCACCGACTGCGGCGTCGCGACCGGACCGATAACCACAACGAACTGCCGGTGACCGCGGGCCGCCGCTAGACATACTGCGTCCATGTCACCCGAGGCGGGATCACCGGATCGGTCGCTGCGTTCCGCTCCGGTATCCGGCCTCGCGCACCGCAGACACCAAGGAATTCTTGTGCCTCGGGTGGGTGACACCAGCCAACCCCTGTTCCGTCCCAGCGTGCCCCATCGACGCACAAAGCACGCCACAACAGCGTGCGCGGCGAACATGCCTATCCGGAACCAAGCGAAAGGGAAAAGAAGGTGAAATCAGCCATTACCGCCGCAAGATCGTTAGTGGCCCTTGCGGTGCTCGTGTCCGCTGCGCTGCTGCCGTCCGTCACAGACCCCGTTCGGGCCTCGGCCGCCACCCAGGCAACGTACTACGTGGCCCCTGACGGCAACGACGCCAATGCCGGGACGATCACGGCGCCGTTCAAGACCCTGCAGCGCGCGCGGGACGTCGTTCGCACGACGAACGCGAACATGTCCGGCGACATCTACGTATACCTTCGCGGCGGGAACTATCCGGTAAGCAACACCATAGAATTCACGCCGAGCGACTCGGGCACGAACGGTCACCGGGTCGTGTACGCCGCATACCAGAACGAGACACCGGTGCTGAACGGTGGTGTCCAGGTAACCGACTGGACGCAGCACAGCGGCAACATCTGGAAGGCACCGCTCAATCGCGACAACAAGCTGCGGGCGCTCTACGTCAATGACAAGCGGGCGTTCATGGCATCCAAGACGATAAACTCGCAAGGGTGCTACGGAACGTACAACATCAACGCGGGGCAGGCCCCCTGGGCGTGGGAATCGGGCTCGCAGTGTGACGGGGCCAAGTACAACATGGCCGATCTGCCCGCGATCGCCCGCAATCAAGACGACCTTGAAATCGAGACAGGGACGACCTGGACCACGGCCATCGTGGGAGTCCGCCAGGTCACCACGAGTTCTGACGGCACGGGCCGTGTCGCGCTGTTCCAGCAGCCAGGCGCGGCCATCGCCCAAGGTGCGTACAACGGCAACGCCCAAGTCGGCGGCACCCATAAGGTCATGAACGCCTACGAGTTCCTGGACACGCCGGGCGAGTTCTACTTCGACAAGGCCAGCCGGACCGTGTACTACTACAAGGCCAACTCGGAGAACATGACCACCGCCACGGTTTTCGCGCCGAACAACGTGTCGACCCTGCTGCGGGTCGCCGGCACGTCCACGAGCAGCCACGTGCGGAACATTACGTTCTCCGGGCTCACGGTCCAGCACTCCGACTGGAACCTGTTCAACGTGGCCGGCTCCGCGCTCAAGCAGGCGCAGCAGGGCAACCTCGGCAACACCGTGTACGCGCGGGGTAATTTCCACGTCTACTACTACCGCAATGTCGACGTCACGCCCGGCATCATTCACATCCAGAACGCCGACGGGATGATCCTGCAGCGCAATCGGGTCCAGCACACCGGTGCCGACGGGATCAACATGGTCAACGACGTGCAGAACACGCAGTTGACCGGAAACTACACCAACGACATCGCCGGCTCCGCCATCACCGTGGGCCATCCCCAGCACGTCTACATCGGAGACCACACGGCGACCAATGGCGAGAAGTACTCCGCCCAGGTCGAGGGGCTGCCCAAGAACATCGAGATCAAGAACAACTACATCTACGACAGCGCCGTACTGTTCAACGGGCACAGCCCCATCTCGGCATACTTCGCCGACACCCTCACGGTGCAGCGCAACCGGATCGAGAAAAGTCCGTGGTCGGGCATCACGCTCGGCTGGGGGTGGTGGAACTTCGACGGATCGTCAGGCTCGATCGTTCCCAACCGGCCGACCACCACGGCGAAGAACAACAACATCAGCTACAACCACATCATCGACACGGTGCAGCGCCTCAGTGATACGGCCCCCATCTACACGCTGGGCAGCCAGCCGGGAACCACGATCAGCAACAACTACCTCCAAGGCGTCCCGGCCGGCCACAAGTACGGACTTCACCCGGACGAGGGCTCGGCGTACATCAGCTTCCGCGACAACGTCCTGAGCGTGGACCCGAACATCACGTGGCTCATCAACTCCGACAACTTCGGACGCAAGCACGACCTGAGCATCACGCAAACGTACGGACCGATCAACAAGGTCTCCGAAAAGAATTTGCCGAACAGCACTATCCAAGATATCCTTGCCTATCCCGATTATGTCTGGCCGGCGCCGGCCTACGGCATCGCCGTGAACTCCGGACTGGAGGATTCATACCGGGACATCATCCCGCAGAGTAATCTTTCCATGCCGGATCACGTCCTGCCGGCCAGTACGTTCGTCGGTACCGGGACTGCGTCAATTCCCATCCGAAGCGCCGGCGACGCGACCAAGACGGTCTGGTTGGCTCCCCAGGGTACGACCAACTTCGCCGTCGGCCCGACGATGACCAGGGCAAGCGGCACCGCGGCGACCATCGACGTGCCGACGTCACCCGGTGACTACCGGCTCTACGTCGTGGACGCACAAGGGAACCGGTCGCCCGAGTCGAAATCGATCGCTCGGCGACAGGGCGGCGGCGGTCAGCAGAACGGCACGATCGTCGGAGGTCAGTCCGGCCGGTGCGTCGACATCGGCGGCGCGACCCCGACAAATGGCACCCAGGCTCAACTGTGGGACTGCCACGGCGGCACCAACCAGCGCTTCACCTACACCTCGGGCAAGCAGTTGCAGGTGGGCAACAAGTGCCTGGACGCCTACAACCGGGGCACCAGCAACGGCACCACGGTGGTGATCTGGGACTGCAACAGCCAGACCAACCAGCAGTGGAACGTCAACGCCAACGGCACGATCACCGGCGTGCAGTCCGGGTTGTGCCTGGACGCCTACGGCGGCGGCACCACGAACGGAACCAAGATCATTCTGTGGTCCTGCGGCGGCGGCGCCAACCAGCAATGGAGCCTGCGCAACTGAACCGGCCCGGGGCACCGTGCCACCGCCCCAGGGGTTCTCCCGTGCCAGGCGTAGCACCAGGAGGCGGATCGAGCGCAGGGTTCGTGGAGGCCCGGTCGCAGGGAGAGAACTGCGGCCGGGCCTCACCCCGCCGGCGTTCCAGGACGGTGATCCGGTGTCGCAACGCCAGGATCACGACCGCTTCCGCACGCCTTCTCTGCAACCCTCCGTCACCTGCACGGATGAGGTTCTCGGCAGGCACACGGTTCTCGACCCGTGAACACTGTCGGTGAGCACAAGGTAACCGTGTGGCGTTCCGGATGAAACACGTTCGACATCATCCGTCGCTGTACTTCAACCATCGAATCGCATCCCGCCGACGCGGTGCGGACTTCTTCGAAACCCTGGCCCGACGCGGAATCCGCGCTGTCCGAAGGGATCGAACCGTGGTCGAGCACGACGAGTTGGACGGTGCGCACCTGCCCGTGGTGGTCGTCGGAGGCGGGCAGGCCGGGCTGTCGATGAGCCACCGGCTCGGCGAACGCGGCGTCGAGCACGTGGTGCTGGAGAAGGACGAGGCGGGTGGCGAGTGGGCCGCCCGGCGATGGGATTCGTTCTGCCTCGTCACGCCCAACTGGCAGTGCCGGTTACCCGGGTTCCCGTACTCCGGTGACGACCCGGACGGGTTCATGGGGCGTGACGAGATCGTCGCCTACATCCGTGACTACATCCGCTCGTTCGGACCACCGCTGCGCGAAGGCGTCGCCGTCACCCGCCTGAGGCGCACGGACAAAGGATTCCGGCTCACCACGACGAACGGCGTGCTCACGGCCGACCAGGTCGTCCTGGCCACCGGCCCGTACCAGGTGCCCCGCATCCCACGTCTGGCCGAACGGCTGCCCGAGACCGTAACCCAGGTGCACTCCTCGGCCTACCGCAACCCCGAACAGCTGCCCGACGGCGAGGTGCTGGTCGTGGGCAGCGGGCAGTCCGGCAGCCAGATCGCCGAAGACCTGCACCTGGCCGGTCGCCGTGTGCACCTGGCGGTCGGCACGGCGCCGCGCGTCGCCCGCTTCTACCGCGGCCGGGACGTCGTCGCGTGGTTGGACGAGATGGGCTACTACCGGCGCGGGATCGAAGAGTTCGACGACGCCGACGCGGTGCGGTTCCGGGTCAACCACTACGTCACCGGACGGGACGGCGGGCGTGACATCGACCTGCGGGCGTTCGCGCGGGACGGGATGCGGCTGCACGGCAGGCTCACCGGGATCAGCCAGGGCGTGCTGCGGCTCGCCGACGACCTGAAGGCCAACCTCGACCACGCCGACGCGGTGTCCGAGGGCATCAAGGACTCCATCGACGCCCACATAGCCCGACAGGGCATCGACGCTCCGCAAGAGACTCGTTACACACCGGTGTGGACACCACCCGACGGTCCCGGAGAACTGGACGCGGCAACGCTTTCCGCCGTCGTGTGGGCCACCGGGTTCGGCACCGACCACCGGTGGATCGAGGTGCCGGTGTTCGACGGCAGGGGCTACCCGACGCACGTGCGCGGTGTGACCAGCTGCCCCGGCCTGTACTTCCTGGGCCTGCCCTGGCAGCACACGTGGGGCTCGGGCCGGTTCTGCGGTGTCGCCGACGACGCCGAGCACCTGGCCCGCGAGATCACCCGGCCGCGGGCGGCGCCGTCACCCGCCGAGGTCCGCTGGATCGCGGGCACCCGCACCGACACCTGGCCCCGTGACGACGACTGGACCGCGCCGCGCACCGTGGCCTGACCCGGAGGTGACCATGGTCTACGACGCGCACCGGCACCTCGGCGTGCTGCCCGCCCACCCGTTCTACGGCGGCCCGGCCGTGAACCCCGACCTCAACGCCCGCGCCACCATCCGCGAACTGATCGCCGACCTCGACGCCGAGGGCACCGAACGCGCCCTGGTGATACCCAACTACGGCGTGCCCGACCCGGCGATCGCCTTCTCCTTCAACGAGTTGTGCGTCGAGGCGGCCGCCACCGACGACCGCATCCGGGCCGGGCTGTGGGTGTCACCGCTGGCCCGCGACGCGGACCGCACCGAGGCGGCGTTGCGCCTGGCGGGCGAGCCGGGGGTGCGGGCGTTGAAACTGAGCTTCCTGCTCGGCGGCAGGCCTACCGACCCGGCGTGCCGCCCCGGCCTCGACCGGATCTTCGCGGTCGCGGCCGAACACCACCTCGTGGTGCACGTGCACACCTCGCCCGGAGCCGCGTCCGACATCGACGAGGTCGGTCACCTCGTCGACTGGTACGGCGACCGCGTCGCGGTGCACCTGGTGCACTTCGGCGGCGGCATGAGCGGGCACATCAAGCTGGTCGGCTCGCGCTTCTTCGACTGGATCGACCGGGGCAAGCGCATCTACACCGACCTGTCGTGGGCGATCGGCTTCGCGCCGCGCTGGCTCGCCGACGAGATCGACAAGCGCGGCACGGGGCACGACCGCGTCCTGTTCGCCAGCGACGAGCCGTGGGGCGACCACCCCGGCGAGTGCGCCCGCCTGCGTGCGGCGGTCGGGGACGGCGAGCTCGCCGACCTCGTCTTCCGCGCCACGTTCGAAGAACTCTACGGCTGACCCCAGCTGCTCAAGAGATGACAAGGAGTCGAGATGGCCGACCTGACCGAACTCGAGAAGCAGAGCCTGGACGAGATCCCGCACCCGTCGCTGCCCGAGGGCTCGTCGCTCTACGGCGGGACCAAGGTGTTCCCCGACTACCAGGCCGAGGCGGGCGAAACGTACTTCACCCTGGTCCACGGCATCGCACACGAGTCGTCGGTGAGCTTCGTGGCGATCCTCCAGGCGACCCGCGCGTTGCGGAAGGGCTTCGAGTCGGCGATCTACTTCTACGGGCCCGGTTCGCTGAACTGCCTGGCCACCCGTGGGTTCCCGACGACCGGCAACGCCGCGTTCCCCGGTGAGATGAACATCAACGACCAGCTCAAGACGTTCATCGCCGAGGGCGGCAAGGTGTTCTGCTGCCGGTTCGGCCTGTCGCTGCACGGCGCGAGGGAGGAAGACCTCATCGAGGGCGTCATCCCCACGCACCCGTTGGACGTGCAGGACGCGTTGATCCACTACACGCGCAAGGGCGCGATCATCAACTCCACCTACATGTTCTAGGGGGTCGTCGTGCGCGTTGGCATCGAGAACGACGTGATCGCGGCGAGAGTCGGTATCGCCGTGCAAGGGGTGCGCGTGGACGCGCCCGTGCGACGGCCGCAGGGCGCGGGTCCCAGCGACGACGGGCACGTCCTGGTCGACGGCGCCAACGCCGCACTACCCCGCAACCCCGACAGCCCCTACGAGGTGCGGGACGGGAGGATCTTTCACGGTGCGGTGGACACCGGGTTGTCGTTGACGGTCGTGCGGCGGCCGAAGTTCTACGACCTGGTGACCGCCGACGGCGTGCCGTACGAGCAGATCGCCCGGTTGCACGGCAAGGACGTGTTGGCGACGACCGTGGTGCAGACGTGCATGCGGTATGGCGAGGACCAGCGGTGCCGGTTCTGCACGATCGAGGAGTCGTTGCGGGCCGGCGCCACGGTCGCGGCCAAGACGCCCGCGCAGTTGGCCGAGGTCGCGTCGGCTGCCGTCCGGCTGGACGGCGTCCGGCAGATGGTGATGACGACCGGGACGACCGCCGGTCCCGATCGCGGTGCCCGGAACCTGGTGCGCAGCGTGCGGGCGGTGCTGGAGGCCGTGCCGGGGCTGCCGATCCAGGTGCAGATCGAGCCGCCGGGCGATCTGGGTGTGCTCGCCGAGCTGCGTGCGGCAGGTGCGACGGCGATCGGCATCCACGTCGAGTCGTTGGACGACGAGGTGCGCCGGCGGTGGATGCCCGGCAAGTCGACCGTGCCGCTGGCCGAGTACTGGGCGGCGTGGGACGAGGCGGTGCGGGTGTTCGGGTGGAACAAGGTGTCCACCTACCTGTTGATCGGTCTCGGTGAGGACGCCGATTCGATCGTGGCGGGTGCCGCGTCGCTGATCGAGCGCGGCGTGTACCCGTTCGCGGTGCCGTTCCGGCCGATGGCAGGCACGTTGGCGCGGCGGGACGGGGTGGCGGGACCGTCGGTGGAGCTGGTGGCCTCGGTGACGTCGCGGATCGCCGAGCTGCTGCGTGCGGCCGGGATGACCGGTGTCGGACAGGAGGCCGGTTGCGCGGCTTGCGGTGCGTGCGGCGCGTTGCAGGCGGCGGGCGGATGATCGCCTTCGACGGCACGCCCCGCCCGGCGGCGTCGGAGGTCGTGGCGCTGCTGGGTGAACGGCCGGTGCGACCGGGGTTCCGGATCGAACCGGCGGACGACGTCGCGGCGTACCGGGAGCTGCGGCGGCTGGTGTTCGTGGAGGAGCAGGGGCTGTTCTCCGGGACCGATCTGGACGAGCACGACGACGATCCGCGCACGGTCGTGCTGGTGGCGCGGGACGAGTCCGGGCAGGTGCTGGGCGGCGTTCGCCTGCACCCGGCGCGGGTCGACGGGCCGGACATCGGCTGGTGGCAGGGCGGACGGCTGGTGGTCGACCCGGCGTGTCGCGGCACGGGTGGCGGTTGGTCGGGGGCCTCGTTGTTTCAACCGACGTTCGAGGTTGGCGATAACACCGTTTTCTTTGAGTCGTCCGGGCAAGATCACCCGATCGTGGTTGGGGCGGGTGCGGTCGGCGGGGTTGGGTCGGCTCTGGTTCGGGCGGCTTGTGCTTATGCCGAGGCTACCGGGGCGTTGCGGTTCGACGCGACCGTGCAGGCGTCCAACGAGGTGTTGTTCAGCCGGTTGGGGTGGACGCGGGTGCGGGACGTCGTCGTGGCCGGGCGGCCGCACGTGTTGATGCGGTGGCCGATCGGCCGCATCGCCGCGTTGGTCGCCGCCACCAAGCGCGACCTCGGGCGCCTGCTGCACGGGCTGAACCCGGGTGGCGCCGGGTTCGTCGGTGACGACGGCGCGCCCGTGCCCGGCAGCGATCTCGTGGCGGCGTGTGACGCGATCGTGCCCTCGATGGTGGAGCGCTCACCCGAGTGGGCCGGGTGGTGCTCGGTCCTGGTCAACCTGAACGACCTCGCCGCGATGGGTGCGGAACCCGTCGGGTTGTTGGATGCGGTGGGCGCGCGGGACGTGTCGTTCGCGTCCCGGGTCCTCAGCGGACTTCGAATGGCGTGTACCGCATACGACGTGCCGGTTCTGGGCGGGCACACCCAGCTGGGTGTGCCCGCCGCGCTCTCGGTCACGGCGCTGGGGCGTACCGCGCACCCTGTGCCGGCCGGCGGCGGGAAGCCGGGACATCACGTCAGGCTCACCGCTGATCTGGGAGGTGGGTGGCGGGCGGGCTACCAGGGACGCCAGTGGGACTCGACGTCCACCCGCCGCACGCCCGAACTGCGCGCCATGCTCGGCTCGGTGGCCGCCGCACGCCCGAAAGCCGCCAAGGACGTGTCCATGGCCGGTGTCGTCGGCACGCTCGGGATGCTCGCCGAGGCCAGTGGCTGCGCCGCCGTGCTCGACGTGGGCGCGGTGCCACGACCACGCGAGGCGAGCGCGGGGGACTGGCTCACCTGCTTCCCCGGCTTCGCCATGCTCACCGCCGGCGAACCGGGCACCCCGGCCCCGCCCGCCGGACCGGCCGAGAGCGCGGTGTGCGGCGAGCTGGTCGCCGGGCGCGGTGTCGCGTTGCGCTGGCCGGACGGAGACGTCACCGAAGCAGTCACGGACGCCGTGACGGGAATGGGGATCGCATGAGCGTCCTGCGCGTGGCCGCCGCGGCGGCGCCGTTCGACCGCGATCTGGAAGCCGATTTCGGCCGGGTGGCCGAGCTGATCGAGGGCGCGAAGGCGGCAGGGGTCGGTCTGCTCGCGCTGCCCGAGGCATGCCTCGGCGGCTACCTGTCCACTCTGGATGGCAGCGCGGACGGTCCGCCCGCGTTGGCGCTGGACGGTCCCGAGATCGCCAGGCTGGCGGCGCTCGCGGGTGACCTGGTCGTCACCGCCGGGTACTGCGAGCTGGCCGACGGCGTGCGCTACAACAGCGTCGTCTGCGTGACCGGCGACGGCGTGCTCGGCAACCACCGCAAGGTGCACCAGCCGTTGAACGAGAACGCCAGCTACGGCGCGGGCGACGGTTTCGCCGCGTTCGACACGCCGGTCGGCCGGCTCGGCATGATGATCTGCTACGACAAGGCGTTCCCCGAGTCCGCCCGCGCGCTGGCGCTGGACGGAGCCGAGATCGTGGTGTGCGCGTCGGCGTGGCCGGGCAGCCGCACGAACGCCGCCACCGACCTGGCCGAGGACCGGTGGACCCGCCGGTTCGACCTGTTCGACCGGGCGCGGGCGTTGGAGAACCAGGTCGTGTGGGTGTCGGCGAACCAGTCCGGCGAGTTCGGCTCGCTGCGGTTCGTGGCCAGCGCCAAGGTGGTCGACCCCGGCGGTGACGTGCTCGCCACCACCGGGGTCGCGGCGGGCGTGGCGGTGGCGGAGATCGACGTGGCGGCGGCGTTGGAGGCGGCCCGCCGGTCGATGGGTCACCTGCGGGACCGCAGGCCGGAGGCCTACCAGCCGGTGGACGACGATCTCGCCCGGGCATGATGCACTCGTGAGCACCCTTCGCATCGGGGCCGCGGCGGCGGCGTTCGGCCGCGACCTCGACTTCGACCTGCGCCGCATCGGCACTCTCATCGACCACGCCCGGCGGTCCGGCGTCGGGCTGCTGGTGCTGCCCGACGCCGCGCTCGGCGGCTACCTGGCCGACCTGCGGCACCCGGACCCCGACGCGTTGCCGCCCGCGTTGGACCCGGACGGCCCGCTCATCGGGGAGGTCGCGCGGATGGCGGCGGAGATGGTGGTGTGCGTGGGGTACTGCGAGGCCGACGGCGACGACCGGTACAACAGCGCGGTGTGCGTCAACGGCGACGGTGTGCTCGGCAGGCACCGCAAGGTGCACCAGCCCGCCGGCGAGTCCATCGCCTACCGGGCGGGCGACGAGTTCACCGCGTTCGACACGCCCGTGGGTCGGCTCGGGATGCTCATCGACTACGACAAGACGTTCCCGGAGGCGGCCCGGTCGTTGGCGCTGGACGGGGCGGAGATCCTGGCGTGCTTGTCCGCGTGGCCGACCAGCATCACCAACCGCGCGCCGCGGATGGCGCAGGACCGGCAGTCCCGGCTGTTCGACCTGTACGACTGCGCGCGGGCGGCCGAGAACCAGGTCGTGCTGGCGTCGTCCAACCAGACCGGCGCGTTGGGCGGGATGAAGTTCCTCGGCCAGGCCAAGGTGGTCGGTCCGGGTGGTGAGGTGCTGGCGCGCACGTGGTCCAAGGCCGGGATCGCGGTGGCGGAGACCGATCCGCCGGTCGAGATCGCCAAGGCGCGCCGGGTGCTCAGCCACCTGGCCGAGCGGAAACCGGCGGCGTACGCGTGAGGGTCGCGCTGCTGACCTACTCGTCCAAGCCGCGTGGCGGGGTGGTGCACACGTTGGCATTGGCGGAGGCGTTGGCTCTCGCCGGTGCGGACGTCACGGTGTGGACGTTGGGGCGGGGTGGGGACACCGGGTTCTTCCGGCCGGTGGACCGGCGGGTGGCGTTGCGGGTGGTGCCGTTCCCGGAGGTGGACGGTGAGGAAGTCGGGGCGCGGATACTGCGGTCGATCGCCGTGCTGCGGGAGGCGTTCGACCCGTCCGGGTTCGACGTCGTGCACGCGCAGGACTGCATCAGCGCCAACGCGGTGGACGTGTGCGTGCGGACGGTCCACCACATCGACCACTTCACCACGCCGGAGTTGGCGGCCTGCCACGAGCGGGCTCTGACGTCACCGGTCGCGCACGTGTGCGTGTCCACGGCGGTGGCGGGGGAGTTGCGGGACGGGTGGGGGATCTCGGCCGAGGTGATCCCCAACGGAGTGGATGCGGCACGGTTCGCCCGTGCGGAGCGGCGCGGGTGGGAGCACTTGGGGCGGTATGTGCTCGCGGTGGGTGGGATCGAGCCGCGCAAGGGGTCTCTCGACCTGCTGGACGCTTACGCCTTGTTGCGGGCTCGGCATCCCGATGTGCGGTTGGTGATCGCGGGCGGGGAGACGTTGTTCGACTACCGGGACTACCGGGCCCGGTGGGAGGAGCGGGCCCGGGAGTCGGGCGTGGAGCCGGTCGTGCTCGGGCCGGTGGACCACGACGCCTTGCCGTCGTTGGTGGCGTCGGCGGCGGTGTTCGCGTTCCCGTCCACGAAGGAGGGGTTCGGGCTGGCGGCCATGGAGGCGTTGGCGGCCGGTGTGCCGTTGGTGGCGCGTGACCTGCCGGTGTTGCGGGAGGTGTTCGACGGTGCGGCGCGTTTCGCCGTCACACCGTCCGGGTTCGCGGAGGCGTTGGCCGATGCGTTGGCCGACGGCGGGGCGTTCACCGAGGCCGGCAGGGCGCTGGCGGACCGCCACACGTGGGCGGAGGCGGCCCGACACCACCTCACGTTCTACCGCTCGCTACTCGACCAGGGCGTTCTGAGCGTTGAACCCGGGGAGCCTGAACGGAGGACACACCCGTTCCGGGTGTAGGACACACGACCTGGGGCCGGCTGTGCAGTGTGTATACGGCCACGTCGGCGGCGTGAAGTACCCAGGGGTCCGCCACGGTGAGCAGCACGAATCCGATGGTGAACGGGCGGCCGGACCACGCCGTCGGGCAGCGGTGACGGGCGGTCCGCCCTACCCGGACACGTGCTTGGCACGTTGTTCGGCGACCCAGGTCGCGATCTGCGCGCGGGAGGTGAACCCGAGTTTGGTGAGGATGTTCTCGGTGTGGGTTTCCGCGGTGCGCACGGAGATGACGAGTCGGGTGGCGATATTTTTGCTGGTCAGGCCTTCGGCGATCAGTTCGGCGATCTCCCACTCGCGGCGGGTCAGCAGTCGCGGCGCCTGTGTCGGCACGGTCGCCGTCTGCAGGGGAACCTCGCCCAGGGCGAACGCCACGGCATCGTCCGTGCTCATCACCCGCCCGCGCTCGAACGCCGCCTCGAACCGCTTGCGGCCGAGGCGTTCCCGCGCGACCCGCTCGCAGTCCACGTGGTGGGGGTACTGGTGCTGGTAGGTCTCCAGCGGCCGACCCATGATCTCCCAGAGCCGGTCCGCGATGCCGAGCAGCGTCGCCACCCGCTCGGGAGGCGCGAACGCCGCCTCCGTCCACGCCAGCGACTCGACCGACCAACCGAACCCGGTGAGGTCGCGGAGGTCCCGGCGCAGCCGGATGCTCTCCCGGTACAGCTCGGCGGACCGGTTGTGGTCGCCCTGTTGCATCGCGAACAGGCCGAGCGCCCAGAGGGCCCAGGACCGGTGGAAGCACTCGCCGGCCGAACCGGTGATCCGCAGTGACTCCTCGTGGCAGGCGTTGGCGCGGTCCGAGTCGCCGAGCAGTCCCGAGGAGATCGCACAGCCCAGCAGCATGTTGAGGCGCATCGGCAGGTCGACCCCGGGCGGCAGCACGGCCAGCCCTCGTTCGAGGATCTCGATCGAGCCGGGGAGGTCACCGCTGTACATCACAGCGCACCCGGACACCCAGCGCGCATGGGCGTCGATGGTGGGGTCGTCCAGGCCGCCGGCGATGCCCTCGGCCTCCTCCAGACGCCGGAGGCCGCCCTCCATGTCCCCGGCGCCCAGCGCCAGCGCGCCGTCGGTGAGCAGGGCCCTGGCGCGGACGGCGGTCGGCGGGCTCGGCTGGTCGAGCGCGCGCGACAGCCACAACCTGCCCTCCTTGGTCCAGCCGCGGCCCCACCAGTAGAAGTGGAACAGTGCCGCCAGCATTCGCATCGCGGGTTCGACCTCGCCGGGCTCGCCCAGGCAGTAGGCCATGGCCGCTTGGATGTTCGAGTGCTCCCGGTCCAGCCGGCCGAACCACTCGACCTGTTTGGGGCTGACCCAGTCCGCCTGGGCCCGTTCCACCAGCTCCAGGTACCAGTCGCGGTGCCGGCGGCGCAGGTCGGCGCGCTCACCGGTCCGCTCCAGCTGCTCCATGCCGAACTCGCGGATGGTCTCCAGCATCCGGTACCGCACGATGTCGCCGTGCTGTTCCCTGACCAGGATCGACTTGTCCATCAGGGACGCCAGCAGCTCCACCACGTCACCGACATCCAGCACGTCACCCGCGCAGACCTCTTCCACGGCGTCCAGCTCGAACGCGCCCGCGAACACCGACAGGCGCGCCCACAGCAACTGCTCCTCGGGGGAGCACAGGCCGTGGCTCCACTCGATGCACGCCCGCAACGTCTGCTGCCGCGCGGGCACGTGCCGCAGCCGGGTGGTCAGCAGGTGCGGCTGATCGGCCAGCCTGGCGAGGATGTCCTTCTCCGACAGCGCGCGCAGGCGTGCCGCGGCCAGTTCGATCGCCAGCGGGAGGCCGTCGAGGCGCTGGCAGATCTCCACGATCGCCGCGCCGTTGTGCTCGCCGACGGTGAAACCGGGCCGGATCGACGCCGCCCGTTCCACGAACAGGGCCACCGCCTCGGCGCGGATCAGGTCCTGGTCGGCGAATGGCAGGTCGGGGTCGGGCAGCGTCAGCGGCGGCACCGGCAGGGCGACCTCACCCTGGATGCCCAGCCATTCCCGGCTGGTCGCCAGGATCCGCAGCTCCCGACAGCGCTGCAACAACTCGGCGGCCAGCTCGGCGACCGCGTCGACCAGGTGCTCCGAGTTGTCCAGGACCAGCAGCAACCGGCGCGAAGCCAAGTACTCGATCATCAGCTCGACCGTCGTGCGGTCCGCGTTCTCCCGCAGGCCCACGGCCACCGCGACCGAGTTCGGCACCAGTTCGGGATCGCGCAGCTGGTCCAGCTCGACCACCACCACGCCGTCCGGGAACGCCCTGCGCACCGCGTTGGTCACTTCCAGGGCGAGGCGCGTCTTGCCCACCCCACCGGGTCCGGTGAGGGTCACCAGACGGGATGACGACAGCAGGCGCCTGACCTCGTCCACCTCGCGCCGACGGCCGACGAAGCTGCTCAGCTCCAGCGGAAGGCTCGACGTCCTCTGCCGAACGACGGAGCTCACACCACCGAACGGTAGTGCGACGCGCTCCGCCGCGCAGGGTGTGCCCACAACGGTTCGGCCACCGCCGGCACCGGAGCGGCGCCGACTTGCGAGACGTCAAGATTCCGCACCTCGTCCGCGGCTACTTCCAGGCTCGCCACGTCCGCTACGCGATCATGCAGGAACCGAATGGTTCCGGCTCGACATGAGTGGAGTGCTTGGTCGCTGCTGGGAGTTTCCCTTCGTGCGTCGGCGCTGCGGCGGTTAACGTGGTGGCAGAGCGTGGGTTCGGTTGAGCACTGAAGATCGAGCGGCAGCCGTGGGTTGCGGTGTGAAGGTGTCATGTCACTCACCGCTCCGGGCAGGGTCGGGAATCTGCCCCTGGAGCTGACCAGTTTTGTCGGCCGTCGGCGCGAGGTGGCCGAGGCCAAGCGGGTGCTGTCGGCCTCCCGTCTGGTGACGTTGACGGGGGTCGGGGGTGTCGGCAAGTCCCGGCTTGCGCTGCGGGTGGCCACGCAGGTGCAGCGGGCGTTCGACGACGGGGAGTGGCTGGTCGAGCTGGGCGAGCTGCAGGATCCGGAGCTGGTGGCGCACACCGTGGCCGACACCCTCGGGTTGCGGGAGCAGTCCACGATGGGGCCGGGCGAGCAGCTGGAGCTCTCGCCGGTCGCGAGGCTGACGGAGTACCTCGCTGCCCGGCAGGTGCTGCTGGTGCTGGACAACTGCGGACACGTGGTGGACGCGGTCGCGAAGCTGGTCGATGCGCTGCTGCGGTCCTGTCCGGGGTTGCGGGTGCTGGCCACCAGCCGGGAGCGGCTGGGTGTCGGCGGGGAAATCACGCTGCCGGTGCCGCCGCTGTCGGTGCCGGACCCCCGGCAGCCGCACAGCCTGCCGGGGCTGTCCCGGTTCGAGGCGGTGACCCTGTTCATGGAGCGGGCCGTGGCGGTGGTGCCCGGGTTCTGCCTCACGGCCGACAACGATGTCGCGGTCGCGGAGATCTGTCGCCGGTTGGATGGGCTGCCGCTGGCGATCGAGCTGGCCGCGGCGCGGTTGCCGGTGCTGTCGCCGGGGGAGATCCTGCGCCGCCTGTCCGACCGGTTCCAGCTCTTGGAGACTCGTCTGCGCGGCACGCAGGCCCGCCATCGGACCCTGCGGGCCTGCATCGAGTGGAGCTACGAGCTGTGCACGCGCGCGGAACAGCGGCTGTGGGCTCGGCTGACGGTGTTCGTCGGTAGCTTCGAGCCGGTGGCGGCCGAGAGCATCTGCGCCGGGGACGGCCTGGCGTCGGAGGATGTGTTTGAGCTGATGACCTCCCTGGTGGACAAGTCGATCCTGGTCTGCGAGGACGACGGCACCGTCGTGCGGTACCGGCTCTTGGACACCATCCGCGAATACGGTCAGGACAAGCTGCGGGAATCCGACCAGAACACCGAACCACGCCGGCGGCACCGGGACTGGTACGCCGAGCTCGTGGCGCGCGCGGACGCCGAGTGGATCAGCCCCCGGCAGGTGGACTGGTTCGCCCGCCTGGAGCGGGAGTACCCGAACATCCGGGCCGCACTGGAGTCCTGCCTCACCGAACCCGGCCAGGCCGGGGTCGGGCTGCGGATGGCCACATCGTTGTACCTGTACTGGTTCGGCCGGGGGCTGCTCAGCGAGGGCCGGCACTGGCTCGACCGTGCCCTGGCCCAGCAGCCGCGGCCCTGCGTGGACCGGGGCCGGGCTCTCTACGTCGACAGCATGCTGGCCGGGCACCAGGGCGACGTCGCCGCCACATCGACCCTGGTGGCCGAGGGACAGCAGGTCGCCGAGCAGTTGGGTGATGCCTCGATGCGCGCGCTGTTCACGCTCGCCTCCGGGTACCTGGCGATATACCGGGGCGACCTCCGCCACGCGGTCGCGCTGCTGGACGCCGCCCTGGACACATACCGTGCCGAGGGCGACATCCCCCGGCTGCTCGAAACCCTCCTCGCGCTCGCGCTGGCCAGCGAAGGGCTCGGGGACCCCGCCCGGGCGCTGGCCTGCCACGAAGAAGCACTGGCGATCACCGAGCCCCGCGGCGAGGTCTGGTACCGGTCGATCTCGCTGTGGGTCCTCGGGCTGGCGCTGTGGCAGCAGGGCGACCTCCGGCGGGCGACCGGGTTGGTGCGGGAGAGCCTGCGGTTGAAACTCCCGCTCAACGACCTGCTCGGCTTCGCCTGGTGTCTGGAGGCCCTGGCCTGGATCGCGGCCGGCGAGCCGGATCGCCGGCGCGCCGCCACGCTCCTCGGTGCCGTGCAGGAGTGCTGGCAGGCCATCGGCGCGTCCCCGGCGAAGTCCCCCCACCTGCTCGGCTACCACGATGAGTGTGAGCAGCGGACTCGTCACGCGCTGGGCGAGCAGGCATTCCAGGCCGCTTTCCAGCGCGGCGTGGACCTGGGCTTGACAGACGCGATCGGGTACGCCCTGGACGAGAAGCCGCAGCCGGCGCGGTCACCCGCCGGCACCACGACGACTCTCACCCAACGTGAGCAACAGGTTGCCGACCTGGTCGCCGAGGGCCTCACCAACAAGGGGATCGCCGCCCGGCTGGTGATCTCCCAGCGCACCGCCGAGAGCCACGTCAAGAACATCATGACCAAACTCGGCTTCACCAAACGCACCCAACTGGCCACATGGGTCACCGAACAACGAGAGAGTTAGGGAGCGGGGACGTGTCGTGCGTGGGCTTGTCCCAGGCCCGCGTCGGGTGGGCGGTGACATCGGTGATGCGCGAGCGCCTGGTGCCGTGTTCGAGGAAGGCAGACGCATGGAGCCGTTGGCCGACCAGGATGTCGCGGCGGAGGAAGTCCGCCGCGATGATGCCCTGGGCCTGGGCGGTGAGGAACTCGCGCCAGCCGATCCTGGCTGACTGACCGTCGAATGGCCGGTCGAATGGCCAGTCGAATGGGGCGATCGAATTCATCGAATACCCGCACTTTCGGCGGGAACGTCCGTCTCATTCGGCCGGATGGGCTGACGATCGTTGACCTTCGGCCCATTGGGCTGCGATAGTTCCCTACGCCAACATCATGTCAAGGGACATTCGCACCCGGCCATCGAAGCGCTTCGACGGGCGAGTGCGGTGACTTGGGCAACGTCGCCCGGGAAGAAGCGTCATGAACAGGATGCGTTCGGCCGCGATCGCGGTCGCATTGGTGGGATTCCTCCTCGGCACGAGCGGGGTCGCGCAGGCCGCGACCTGGTCGTCCAATGACAAATGGGGCACGTGGTCCAACGGCGGGTACACCGTGCGCAACAACGTCTGGGGATCCGGTGTCGGTCCGCAGTCGATTTGGGCGAACTCCTACAGCAACTGGGGTGTGTGGGCCGACCACCCGAACACCGGCGGCATCAAGTCCTACCCCCACTCGGCGAAGATGGTCAACCGCACGCTCGGTTCGCTGGGCAGGCTCTCCAGTTCGTTCAACGTGTCCCGGCCCGGTAGCGGCGCGTACGCGACGGCCTACGACATCTGGGCGAACAACCACGCCTACGAGATCATGATCTGGGTGAACAAGCAGGGCGCGGTCGGGCCGATCGGCTCCAAGGAGGCCACGGCGACCGTCGGCGGCCACACGTGGGACGTGTACCGGGGCTCGAACGGCTCCAACGCCGTGTTCTCGTTCGTGCGCACGAGCAACACCAACTCCGGCACCGTCGACGTGCTGGCGGTGCTGAAGTGGATCCAGGCACGCGGCTGGTACGGCGACGTCACGGTCGGCGACGTGCAGTTCGGGTTCGAGATCACCTCCGCGTCGGGTGGCATGGACTTCGTCTCCAACAGCTTCTCGATCACCACGTGACGGCACGGATCACCGTCGTCGCCACCGCCGGCACGGTTTCGCCGGGTCGTCCGGCGGCGCGGCACAGCGGCAAGTGCCTCGACGCGCTCAACGCCGCGACCGCGGACGGCGTGAAGCTCGTGCAGTGGACCTGTACCGGTGGCACCAACCAGCAGTGGCAACGCAAGAACGTGTAGTTCGGTCGGGGTATTCGGCAACCGTCCGACGCTTTGGCGGCTGCCGAATACCCGAATTGATACGGCGGCCCAAACGGGTCTTCACCTCGCGCAACCTCTTCGTTAAAGTCGTCCGGGAGCGGTCCGAGACTCGCGGCCTTTCGGTCCGGTAAAAGTCCTGTCGTCAATCAACACAGATGCGGCGGTATTCATGCTCTCCATCGGCAAAGTGCGGCCCGCGGTCGTCGTCGCGGTCACCGCGCTGGTGACCGCCGCGGCCATCACGACCACGGTTCCCGCCCAGGCGGCTGCCGGGTGTCGGGTCGCGTACAAGGTGACCAATCAGTGGTGGGGCGGGTTCGGCGCGGACGTGAGCGTCACCAACCTCGGCGACCCGATCACGAGCTGGCGGTTGACCTGGTCGTTCGCCGCGGGCCAGACGATCGGTCAGCACTGGAACACCAAGGCGACCCAGTCCGGCGCGCAGGTCACGGCCGACAACGTGAGCTGGAACGGCGCCCTGGGCACCGGCGCGAGCGCCGGGTTCGGCTTCAACAGCACGTGGAACAACGCGTCGAACCCGGTGCCCACCGACTTCGCGCTCAACGGCACGGTGTGCACCGGTTCGGTCGGCCCCACGACCACCACGACGACCACTTCCACACCGCCGCCGGACGTGCTCGCCCGAGCGCACACGGCGGGCCGGGTCAAGGCCACCACGAACGCCGCGCAGTACACCTGGCCCGGCGTCTACTTCGAAGGGCGTTTCCGCGGCACCGGGGTCGGGGTCGTGCTCAACGACGCCAACAACGACTACGAAGTCCAGATCGACGGGACGACCGCAGCCACCCTGGTCACGCCGGGCCGGACCACCCACTGGGTCAACAACCTGACCAACGCCGAGCACAGCGTCCGGCTGGTCAAGCGCACCGAAAGCACCTGGGCCGCAGGCGAATTTGGCGGGTTCGTCGCCGCGACGGGCGGCGAGATCCTCGCCAAGCCCACCGCGCGCACCCGGCAGATCGAGTTCATCGGCGACTCCAACACCGTCGGCTACGGCAACACGTCCACCACGACTGACTGCTCGAACAACGGCGGGGTCGCCCGGAACACCAACGCCAGTCAGAACTTCGGCGCCCTCACCGCGCGTTCGCTCAACGCCGACTACCAGATCAACGCCCAGTCCGGGCTCGGCATGGTCCGCAACTACAACGGTGGCAGCCCGGAGCTGGACTACCGCACCTTCTACGACCGGGGCTTGCAGCACGTCGCCGGCGACGTGTGGCAGAACCCCGGCACGTGGCGGCCGCAGCTGGTCGTGGTCGCCTTGGGCACCAACGACTTCTCGACCGCCATCAACCCGGGGGAGCGGTGGACCCCGGAGAGCCTGGTCGCCGCTTACAAGACCGCGTACCAGGGCTTCCTCGACAAGCTCCGCACCCGTTACGGCTCCAACACGGTCATCGTGGTCGGCGCCCTCAACTGGTCCAGCACCCCGGCGTTCGCGCAGGCCGCCGAACAGGTCGTCAAGGACCGCAACAGCCAGGGCGACAGCCGGGTCCGCTACTGGTACTACGAAGACCCGAGCTTCGACCGGCTCGGCTGTGACTGGCACTTCTCCCTCCGCGACCACCGGATCATCTCCGGATTGCTCAACAACTACATCGCCGCTCTTCCGCTTGCCTGGTGATCAGGGGTGGTGGTCGGAACCGGGCCGGTTCGGTCCGGTTCCGACCACACCGAGTCACCGAGCGCTACGAACGGCTGCGCAAGCAGGTCGGCGAATACCTGAGTGGAGCCCAGCGGGAGGGCCGCATCCGCGCAGACCGGGATCCCGGCCAAGCGGCCGCCGTCCTTCTCGCGCTGCTGGACGGCCTGCAGATCCAATGGCTCTACAATCGCGACGTGGACATGATCGCCGCCTTCGACGCCTTCTACGAAACCTGGCTGACGCCGCCCGTGGGTGTGACGGACGAGCCCGGCGACACGCAACCGCAAGGGGCGGAAAAGCTCAAGTGAAGCGAAAAGCCATCCTTGCCGTCGTCGGAACCGTCCTCGCCGTCTCGGGCGCCGGAGCGGTCGTCCTCATTTCGGGCGGAACCTCGTCCGAGCCGCCTGCCGCCGTCGGCGTCGTCGACGACCTCGCCACCCCCGCCCCCGATGTCGCTGCATCGAGCGCACCGACCACGACGAGCACGTCGGTGCAGGTCTCCGCCACATCCACCACTCCAGGTGTGGGGCGGGGACCCGTTCGAGACGGAGTCCTGCCGTACTCGGAAGGGGCGCTGTCCGAGGATCCGACCGCTGATCCCGGACCGGATCCGGTGTTCGCCAACGACCCCGATCTGCGCCGCAACGACGGTTACAGCTATCGGGCCGGCAAACCCGGTGACCACCAACTGGCCGAGGGGACCCTCGCGTTCCAGTACGACGTCACCGCGAACGCCCTCAAGGCCCGCCTGGCCGAACGCAAACCGGAACTTGCCAAGGCGACCGGGATCGCGCTGTACCTCACCGGCGGCACGGCGCTCTCCGACGGCGACCTCGCCGCACTGCAGGGCGTGCACCGCGACCTCGGCCTGGGCAACCTCAGCCGGCTCTACGTCTACAACCTGCGCAGCATCCAGGGTGGACGGGAGTGCACTCCCGCATCCGGGCTGCCGTGCGCGGGCCAGCAGGCCCGGGGCGGCAAGTTCCCCTACCTCTGGCACAACGGCTGGTGGGACACCTGGGTCAAGCAGCTCGTCCTCGACGACCTGGACGCAGTGCCCGACGGCGCGTTCAGCAACCACAACTTCAGCGAGGTGAGCCTGCGCGGCGCCCGGTCGATCGGCGTCATGGCCTTCGGCCACGCCCCGTACGCCAAGCTCAGCGTCCTGTACCTGCCCAGCGTCGAGACCATCGCCCACGACGCCTTCCGCCGCAACCAGTACCTGGTCAAGGTGAACTTGCCGAACGCGACCCGAGTCGACGACTTCGCGTTCGACGACGCCTCCCGTCTCCAGTACTTCACCGCGCCTCAGCTGCGACGGCTCGGTCGCAACGCGTTGAACGACAGCCACGAGCTGGTATCGGTCAACCTGCCCAAGCTGGAGTACCTGGGCATCAACTGCTTCGACCTGAACCACAAGCTCATCGGGCTGCGCCTGCCCGCGCTCACCGAGATGGACAAGAACGCGGTCACCGGCTTCTCGAACCTGCGATGGGTCCACGCCCCTCGCCTGACCACGGTCTGGCACAACGCCATCACCAACAACGCGAAGCTGACCACAGTGGTCATACCGGGCGTCACCCGGCTCGGACCGGGCGCGGTCCAGGGCAATCCGGCCCTGACCGCGGTCTACCTGGGCTCGACACCGCCGAGGCAGGAGGCCGACGTCTTCACCGGAAGTCCGATGGCGACGGTCTACCACACCGGCGATCCTGTGGCGTGGGCAACCTTCAAGCCGTCTGGCAACCCCGGGCTCGCGGTCCGTCCCAAGCCCTGATCGCGCACCCTGATCCGGGGAGCAGTCCCCGCGTCGGTGGCGCCCCGCTGCTCTACCGGCGACGGTGACTTTTCGAGCGGCACAGGCTGCCCAAGTGACTCTTCGCGGCGGTGGTCGTTGATGCCGTCGACCAGGTGCGGCACATGCCCGTCCCCGGCCGGCCCTGTTCGGTGATCCTGGCGCTGGAGACCGGACGCGGTTCCTGAACCGCGCCGCTGGATGCGGTCCGACTCGCGCCCGGTGACGATGCCGCGCATCTCGGGAACGTTTGTTCGGTAACCCGAAGGGTGGAATGCGCTACCGCGTTCCTCTGTTAACGCGAAATACCGCCTCATCCATTTGCCACTCGTCGACGGGTTGACTCCGGCTGTGCGAGTGGTGCACCCTCCGAAGCGCGGCAAATCACCCGGTCGCGTCGAGCGGGAACCTGACCGGGAGCGATCGGGGTAAGCGGCCGCGAAGGGGGAGAAATGGGGGAGCGCGGGTATCGCGTCGTGCGCAACGACGCCGGGCAGTACTCGATCTGGCCTGATGACCAGGGTGTTCCGGTCGGCTGGACCGATGCCGGCCGGTCCGGGACCAAGGACGAGTGCCTCGCCCACATTGATCAGGTGTGGACCGACCTGCGACCGGCGGGCGTTCGGGCCCGGTTGGTGGGGTAGCGCTAATACGTTCGCTCCGACCGGTCCGCCGCCGGTTGTGAGACTTATTCAGTGCGCATTCTGGGGCTATTTCGCGCGCACCTCGAATTCGTGGCGTGGATCGGGCACGGGTGGCGGACCGATGCCCGGACTCCGGCCGATCTTTTCGTGGCGTCGACCACGGCCCGGCGCTTCAGGCGCAGAAAGGACGCACCTTGTCCGTCGACAGCGACTGCATCCACCGGTGGTTCGAGCGGCAGGTGGGACTGCGTGGCCACGCCGTCGCCGTGGTTTGCGGCACGGATCGGCTCACCTATCGGGAACTGGACCGGCGCGCGAATCGGCTGGCCCACCGCCTGCGCGGGCTTGGCGTGGGACCGGAGACACCGGTCGCGGTGTGTGTGCGGCGGTCGACCCACCTGGTGACGGCCCTGCTCGCGACCCTCAAGGCGGGCGGCTGCTACCTGCCGCTGGACCCCGCGCACCCGGCCGAGCGGCTCGCCGCGATGATCGCCGACGCGGGCGCGACCGTGCTGATCAGCGACGGCACGGTGGAACTGCATGTCGAGCACACCGTCGACCCCGATGTCCACGACGGGCCGGACACGCCGCCCGCCGTCGACGGGTTAGCGCCGGACAGCCTCGCCTACATCATGTACACCAGTGGTTCGACCGGACGGCCGAAGGGCGTGATGGTCGAGCACCGCAACGTGATCGGGCTGCTCACCGCTACCCGCGACCTGTTCGAGTTCGGGCCGAACGACGTCTGGACGATGTTCGCCTCCGCCGCGTTCGACGTCTCGGTCTGGGAAATGTGGGGTGCGCTCCTGCACGGCGGCACGCTGATCGTCGTCCCGGACCGGGTCAAGCGGTCACCTGAGGAGTTCCGCGACCTGCTGCGGGAACACCAGGTCACCGTGCTCAACCAGACCCCGTCGGCGTTCGGCCAACTCGTGGACCTCGACACCACGGGCCTGAACCTGCGGGTGGTCGTCTTCGCGGGCGAAGAGTTGAAGTTCGGGTCGCTGCGGCCGTGGTTCGACCGGCACGGCGACCGGACACCGTTGCTGGTCAACATGTACGGCATCACCGAGACGACGGTGCACTCGACGTTCCGGGTGGTCACCGCCGCCGACGTGGACACCGCGCCCGGCAGCATGATCGGCGGCGCGCTGCCCGGGCAGTCGATCACCCTGGTGGACGGTGAGATCCACGTCGGCGGCTCCGGGGTGACGCGCGGTTACCTCGGTCAGCCGAGGCTCACCGCCGAACGCTACCTGCCCGACCCCGCCCGGCCCGGTATGCGGGTCTACCGCTCCGGCGACACCGCCCGCGCGGTCGGGGACGACCTGCGCTACACCGGGCGGCTCGACCACCAGGTCAAGATCCGGGGTCACCGGATCGAGCTCGGGGAGGTGGAAGCCGCGTTGCGCGGCCACACCGGCGTGAAGGACGCGGTGGTCACCGCCGCGCCCGACCCGTCCGGCGACCGGCGGCTGATCGCCTACTGGGTCGGCGAAACCGCGCCGGACCTGCGCGACCACCTCAAGCACACGCTGCCCGAGTACATGGTGCCCGCCGCGTTCGTGCGGCTGGACCGGTTCCCGTTGACGCCCAACGGAAAGGTCGACCGGCAGGCGCTGCCCGACCCGGACAACGCGCGTCCCGACCTGGCCGAACCGTTCACCGCGCCCGGCACCCCGCTGGAGCAGGCGATCGCGGCCATCTGGGCCGAGGCGCTGTGGGTGGACGAGATCGGCCTGGACGACGATTTCTTCGACCTGGGCGGCCAGTCACTGCTGGCCACCCAGGTCGCCGCGACCATGCGGGAACGGCTCGGGGTGGACGCGTCACTGCGGCTGCTGCTGGACGAGCCGACCATCCGGTTGTGCGCCAAGGCCCTGGAGCGCCGGTCATGAACGACGACCTCGACGGCGTCGCCGTCATCGGGATGAGCGGGCGCTTCCCCGGAGCGCCGGACCTCGACCGGTTCTGGTCGATGCTGGTCGCGGGCGAGGACGGCGTCAGCCGGTACACCGCTGAGGAACTGCTCGCCGCCGGCGTTCCCCAAGACCTGGTCGACGACTCGTCCTACGTCCACAGCGCCCACACGCTGGCCGACTTCGGCCTGTTCGACGCCGAGTTCTTCGGCCTCACCCGGACCGAGGCCGACGTCACCGACCCGCAGCAGCGGCTGCTGCTGGAATGCGCCTGGGAGGCGCTGGAACGCGCCGGACACCCGTCACCGACGGACCGCACCGGCGTGTTCGCGGGCATCTCCGCCGCCACCTACCTGGCGGAACGCCTGGCGGACAACGATTTCGCGCACCCGATGCAGGTCCGGATCGGCAACGATCCGAGCATGGCCGCGACCCGGGTGTCCTACAAGCTCAACCTGTCCGGGCCCAGCATGACGGTGCAGACCGCGTGCTCGTCGTCGCTGGTCGCGGTGCACCTGGCGTGCCAGAGCCTGCTGACGCTGGAGTGCGACTTGGCGGTGGCGGGCGGCGCGGCGATCCGGCTGCTCGGGCCGCGCGGGCACCTGCACGAGGAGGGCGGCATCCACTCCACGGACGGCCGCTGCCGCCCGTTCGACGCGGACGCCACCGGTACCGCGTCCGGTGACGGCGTCGGTGTGGTGGTGCTCAAGCGGCTGGCCGACGCGGTGCGCGACGGTGACCACATCCACGCCGTGGTGCTGGGCTCGGCGGTGAACAACGACGGCTCGAACAAGATCGGCTTCACCGCGCCGTCCACGACCGGGCAGGTGGCCGCGATCGGTGAGGCGCTGGCCGTGGCGGGCGTCGAGCCGGGCATGATCCAGTACATCGAGGCGCACGGCACCGCGACACCGCTGGGTGACCCGATCGAGGCCCGGGCGCTGGCCGAGGTGTTCGGATCACGGGCCGAACCGGGGCTGCTCGGCTCGGTCAAGGGCAACGTCGGTCACCTGGACGCGGCGGCGGGCGTGACCGGGCTGATCAAGGTCGCGTTGGCCTTGGAACACCGGGTTGTGCCGCCCACCGCGCACTTCCGGCGGCCGAACCCCGAGCTCGACGCGGTGCCGTTCCGGGTCAACGCCGAACCCGTGCCGTGGCCCGAGGCCGCGCACCCGCCGTGCGCCGGGATCAGCTCGTTCGGTATCGGCGGCACGAACGCGCACGTGGTGGTGCAGGCCGCGCCCGTGCCGCGAGCCGACCCGCCCAGGCGGCGGTGGCAGGTGTTGCCGGTCTCCGCACGCACCACGACCGCTCTGGACGAGGCGTCCCGGCGGCTGGCGGACCACCTGGCCGGTGACGTGAACCTGGCCGACGCCGCGTACACGCTCCAAGTGGGGCGAGTGGCGTTCAGCCATCGGCGCGCGGTGGTCGCGGACGGTCGGGACACCGCCCTGCGTGCGCTGACCCGTCCGCTGCGGACCGAAGCCGGCGAGCCCTCGGTCGTGTTCCTGCTGCCCGGCCAGGGCAGCCAGTACACCGGCATGGGCGAGGAGCTGTACCGGGACGAGCCGGTGTTCCGCGACGCGCTGGACGAGTGTGCCGCGCTGCTGCGCCCGCACCTGGGCTGGGATGTGCGCGAGGTCGCGTTCCGCGGTGACGACCTGCGGTCCACGCTGCGCACTCAGCCCACCGTGTTCAGCGTCGACTACGCGATGGCCAAGCTGCTGGGATCGTGGGGCGTGCGGCCGGACGCCATGATCGGGCACAGCCTGGGCGAACTCGTCGCCGCGTGCCTGGCCGGGGTGTTCGAGTTGCCCGACGCGCTGCGCGTGGTGGCGACGCGGGCGGTGCTGATGCAGGAGCTGCCGCCCGGCCGGATGCTCGCCGTGCCGCTGGACGAGGCCGCCGCCGACGCCGAGTTGGCCGGTCTGGTGACGGTCGCGACGGTCAATGCGCCGGGCTCGTGCGTGGTCGCGGGCACCGAGGACGCGATCGCCGAGGCACGCGAGCTGTTGACCGGCAAGGGCTTGGTGGTCAAGGACGTGCCGACGTCGCACGCCTTCCACACCGCCATGGTCGACCCGGTCCTGCCGGACCTGGCCAGTGCGCTGCGCAGAGCCGTCCTGGCCAAGCCGCGGCTGCCGTTCGTGTCGAACTTGACCGGGACCTGGATCACCGACGAGCAGGCCGTCGACCCGGAGTACTGGGTGTCGCACACCCGGCAGCCGGTCAGGTTCGCGGACGGCTTGAGCACGATCCTGGCCCGCGGTGACGCCGTGCTGGTCGAGGTCGGACCGGGTGCTGTCCTCAGTGGACTGGCGCGGGCGAACGCCGCGCGTCCCGCCACGGCCGTCACGCTGCGGCGCGGCGAGCCGGAGGCGCGGACGGCGCTGGAGGCCGTCGCGTCGGTCTGGGAGCACGGCGGCAAAGTGGACTGGGCGGCCCTGTACGCGGGCGAACGCCGGTTGCGCGTCCCGCTGCCGACCTACCCCTTCGAACGACGTGAACACCTGGTCACGCCGGTTGCGAAGGCGAGCCGTCGGGCACCGGAGCGGTGGGTGTCGGCTCCCGTGTGGCTACCGTCGCCGCCGAAACGCGCCTCGCTCGAACCCGCCAAGTGGCTCGTGCTCGCCGATGATCTCGGTGTGGCGGACGCGCTCGCCGCAGAACTGCCGGGGGAGGTGACGGTGGTGCCGCCGGGCGGTGACGTGCCGGACGCGCGGCACGACCGCGTGGTGCACGCGCGCAGCATCCGACAAGACCACCAAGCCGACGCGGCGACGCGGTACCGCACGAGCCAGGACGACGGGTTCCACAGCCTGCTGGACGTGGTGCGGAGCCTCGGCTCGGACCCGGTCCGGATCGACGTGCTGACCAACGACCTCCAGGACATCGGCCCGGTCGTCCTGCCCGAACGCGCGACCGCGCTCGGCGCGGCGACCGTGATCGCGCAGGAGTACGCGCACGTGTCGTGCCACTGCGTGGACGTGACCCTGCCCCTGGACGATGACGACCGGCGACGGCTGGTCGATCAACTGCTCACCGAACTCTCCGCCGACCAGAGCGAAGACCAGGTCGCCTATCGCGACGGCAGGCGCTGGACCAGGTCGTACGCCCCGGTCGAGCTGCCGGAGGCCCAACCGTGGCAGGAAGGCGCGACCTACCTGGTGACGGGCTCGGACAGCGAACTCGGCCGGGCGTTCGTGGAGGACATGACGAAGGCCGGCGCGAAGGTGGTCACCGCCGAACCCGAGCACATCGCCGACGTGGCCCGGCAGCACGACGTGCGCGGAGTCGTGCACGCTGCGGACACCAGGGGCTCGGGACTCATCGCCCTCAAGACCCGTGAGCAGGCCGAGAAAGTGCTGTCCGCGCACGTGGCGTCCACGTTGCTGCTGGACGAACTGCTGCCGGACGTGGACTTCGTGCTGCTGTGCGGCTCCACCACCGGCGTCCTGGGCGGCTTCGGGCAGGTGGAGAACTGCGCGTCGGCTGCCTTCCTGGACGCCTTCGCGCCCGCCCGCGGCCGGTTGGTGATCGACTGGGCGCAGTGGTCCTGGGACGACTGGCTCGAACAGCACATGGCCGACCTGCCGGACGTGCGCGAACGGTTCCGCCGACAGCGCGTGGCCGAGGGCATCACGGCCGTCGAAGGTGTCGCGATCGCCCGTGCCGCGCTGGCCGGCGGCCACCACCGGCTGATCGTGTCCACAGTGGACTTCCAGGAGACGTTGGCGGCCAAGGACGGGCTGACCGCGTCCGCCTTCATGGCCTCGCTGAACGACGGCACCGGCGCGGACGCCGACTGGGACCCGGCACAGGTCTGGCCGGACGACGAGGTCGCACGCGGCGTGGCGACGGTCTGGCAGGAGACGCTCGGCGTGGCCCGGATCGACCCGGACGACGATTTCTACGAGCTGGGCGGCAACTCGCTGTTCGCCATCCAGATCGTGTCCCGACTCCGCTCGCTGCACGGCGACCTGCCGATGAGCGCGATCTTCGAGGCGCCGACGGTGACCGGCCTGGCCGCCGCGATCCGGGCGCACCAGGTGGAGTCGATCGGCCTTGACGAGTTCGACGCGCTGCTGCGGGAGATCGAGAACCTGTCCCCGGACGAGGTCGAGGCCCGGCTGAAGGGTGACGGGGATGTCTGACGAACAACGCCTCCGGCAGTTGCAGCAGCGGCTGTCCTCATTGAGCCCGACCCGGCGCGAGGCGCTGGAACGCGCGATGCGGGAGCGGGACGTCAAAGCACCGACCGCGAGGCCGACACCGAAACCGCCCCGGCGCACCCGGCGCGGGTCCAGCACCATGGACTTCAGCCTGTTCTTCTTCTCCGGTGACGGGTCGGTGCAGCGGCCGGACAACTACCGGCTGCTGCTGGACAGCGCCGAGTACGCCGACCGCAACGGCTACTCCGCGATCTGGGTGCCCGAACGGCACTTCGTGGACTTCGGCGGCCTGTACCCGAACCCGTCCGTGCTGGCCGCCGCCATCGCGGTGCGCACCGAGCGCATCCAGATCCGCGCGGGCAGCGTCGCCGTGCCGCTGCACCACCCGGTGCGGCTGGCCGAGGAGTGGTCGGTCGTGGACAACCTGTCCGGCGGACGGGTGGCGATCGCATGCGCGTCCGGCTGGCACCCCGACGACTTCGTGATCGCTCCCGGCGGCAGGGCGCGGTACGCCGCCCGCAAGGACGACATGTTCGACGCGATCGAGCTCGTGCAACGGCTGTGGGCCGGGGAAACGGTCGACGTGGACGGTGTTCCGGTGCGCACTCTGCCCCGGCCGCGCCAGTCCCGGCTGCCGCTGTGGATCTCCTCGCAGGGCAGCGTCGACACCTTCGTCCGGGCCGGTGAGATCGGCGCCAACGTGCTGACCGGCCTGGTCGCACAACGCCCCGCCGACCTGCGGGACAAGATCACCGCGTACCGCGAGGCGTTGAAGGAGGCCGGGCACAGCGACGGCCGGGTCACCGCGATGGTGCACACGTTCCTCGGTGCGGACGAGGACGAGGTGCGCGAGCAGGTCCGCGAACCGCTTATCGGCTACCTGCGGACCTTCCTGGCCCAGCAGGGCAATTTCGACAGCCAGTACAACGAGCTCGACGACGCCGGCCGCGAGGCGATGCTGGCCGCGACCTTCGACCGCTACTTCGAGAGCCTGGCGCTGCTGGGCACGCCGGACAAAGGCGAGTCACTGGTGGAGGACCTGGTCGACCTGGGCGTGGACGAGGCCGCGTGCCTGGTCGACTTCGGCCTCGAACCGGAGACCGTGCTCGCCGGGCTGCGGCAGCTGACCGAGCTCAAGGACCGCTACCGAGGAGCCCGACCGTGACCGAGCTGTCGGACCGGCTGGCCAAGCTCACCCCGGCGCAGCGCGCGTTGCTCGACCAACGCATGCGCCGTGCACCGGCCGTGCCACAAGGGATTGCCCGGCGTGCCCCGGGCCGGACCCACCGCCTCACGCTGGACCAGGAACGGATCTGGCTGATCCACCAGTTCGACCCGACCGACCCGGCGTACAACATTTTTTTCGCCACCCGCCTGCGCGGCGAGCTGGACGCGCCCGCGTTGCAGCGGTCGATCACGGCGTTCGTCCGGCGGCACGAGTCGTTGCGCACCACCTACGAGCTGGCGGACAACCGGCCGGTCGCCGTGGTGCACGACACCATGGACGTCCCGATCCGCCACGTCCACGTGCCCGACGAGCGGGAGGCGCTGCGGCTGGCCGAGGAAGAGATCCGGGTGCCGTTCGACATCGCGGCCGGACCGTTGTTCCGGGTCACGCTCTACCGCGTCGGCGAGCGCGACCACTTGATGGTCGGCACGATCGACCACCTGGTGTGGGACCGGGCGTCACTGGGCATCTTCGCCGACGAGCTGGTCGAGTACTACACCGCGTTCACTACCGGACGTGCCCCGAAGCTGCCCGAACTGCCCATCAGCTACGGCGACTACGCCGAGTGGCAGCCGCGGTGGATCGAGGACGAGGTGGCCAAGCGTCACCTGCCGTACTGGAAGGAGCACCTCGAAGGCGCGGAACTGGTGCTGGAGCTGCCTACTGACCGGCCGCGCCCGCCCGTGCAGACGTTCAACGGTGCGCGCCACCAGTTCCGGCTCACCAGCGCGCTCACCGCCGCCATCCGCGACTTCGCCCGCCGCGAGTCGGTCACGGTCAACGTGGCGCTGCTGGCGGCGTGGCAGCTGCTGCTGCACCGGCTCACCGGGCAGCGCGACATCATCGTGGCCACCACGTCCTCCACCCGCAGCCGCCCGGAGACCGAGCCGCTGATCGGCTACTTCCTCACCATGCTGCCGCTGCGCGTGCGAGTCGAACCGGAGCAGGGGTTCCGCGAGCTGGTCAAGTCCGCCCGCGCCACGATGTACGGCGCGTTCGACTACAACGACATCCCGTTCGGCGTGCTGCTGGACGAGCTGGACGTGGACCGCGATCCCAGCCGCAACCCGATCTACCAGACCACGTTCATCTTCGTGGACTTCCACCACGAGCAGCGCGGCGAGCTGCCCGGCCTGACCCAGGAATCGCTGCTGCTGGACAACCACACCGCCAAGGACGACGTCACGCTCGGCTTCTTCGATGACGAGGCGTTGGGCGGTGACGCGTTCCTCGGGCTGCTGGAGTACAACACCGACCTGTTCGACGAGGCCACCATCGTGCGGATGGCCGGGCAGCTGACCCGGCTGTTGGAGCAGGCCGTGGCCGAACCCGGTCGGCCGATCGGCGAGCTGTCCCTGGTGGACGCCGACCAGGCACGACGGCAGCTCGTGGAGTGGAACCGGACCGACGTCGACCGCGAGCCCGACCTCACCGTCGACGCGCTGGTGCGCCGGCAGGCCGCCCGCACCCCCAGTGCGGTGGCCCTGACCTGCGGTGACCGCGGCCTGACCTACCGGGAACTGGTGGTCGAGGCCGAACGGGTCGCGGGCGTGCTCCAACAGCGGGGCGCGGCACCGGGCGCGGTGGTGGCGGTGTGCCTGCCCAGGTCGTGCGATCTGGTGGTGGTGCTGCTGGGCGTGCTGATGTCCGGCGCGGCCTACCTGCCGCTGGACCCGGACCACCCGGAACGCCGCCGGGCGGAGATGATCGAGGATGCGGGCGCGCTGCTCGTGCTCACCGAACTGCCCGCCGGGACCGCCGACTACCGGGCACCGGACCCCGACAGCGAGCGGCTGGCCTACGTGATCTACACGTCCGGCTCCACCGGGCGGCCCAAGGGCGTCGAAGTACCGCACCGCGGCGTGGTGAACCTGCTGCTCGCCATGGCCGACGAGGTCGGGTTCGGCCCGGACGACGTGCTCGCCGCCGTCACGTCGGTGTCGTTCGACATCGCGGGTCTGGAGCTGTTCGGACCGCTGGCGACCGGCGCCCGGTGCGCGGTGGTGACCAAGGAGCACGCACAGGACGGCCGGGCGCTCGCCGAGCTGCTGAGCGACGTCGGCGCGACCGTCATGCAGGCCACACCCGCCACCTGGCACCTGCTCGTGGAGGCCGGCTGGCGGCACGACGAGACGCTGCGGGCGATCGTCGGCGGCGAGGCGTTGCCGCGCGCGCTGGCCGACCACCTTGCCGTCGGACGCACCTGGAACGTCTACGGGCCCACCGAGACCACCATCTGGTCCACCGCCTGGCGGTTGGCGGAGGGCGTGATCTCGATCGGCACACCACTGGCCAACACGCAGTCGTACGTGCTGGACGAGCGGTTCGCGCCGGTGCCGGTGGGCGTGCCGGGCGAGCTGTACCTGGGCGGCGCGGGCGTGGCCCGCGGCTACCGCAACCGGCCGGCGGGCACGGCTGAGCGGTTCGTGCCCGACCACCTGTCCGGCCGGCCCGGCGCCCGGCTCTACCGCACCGGCGACCGGGTCCGCCAGCGGGCCGACGGCAGCCTGGTGTTCCTGGGCCGCGACGACGGCCAGGTGAAGCTGCGCGGCTACCGGATCGAGCTGGGCGAGGTCGAGGCACGGCTGGCCGACCACCCGGACGTGCGGCGCGCGGTCGCCGTCGTGCGCGAGGACCGGCCGGGTGACCGGCGGCTGGTCGGGTACGTGGAGACGGACAACCCGGAGCTGCGGACGCAGGAGTTGCGCGCGCTCGTGCGCGAGTCGCTGCCGGACTACATGGTGCCGTCCGCCGTCGTCCCGGTGGCGCGGTTCCCGCTGACGACCAGCGGCAAGGTGGACCGGCGTGCGTTGCCCAAGCCGTCCGCCGAACGGCGCGAGGACTACGTGGCGCCGCGTGATCCGGTGGAGCTGGAGGTGACGCGGGTCTGGGAGGAGGTGCTGGGCACCGGGCCGATCGGCCTGCACGACCGGTTCTTCGACCTGGGCGGCCACTCGCTGCTGGTGCTACGGCTGATCGCGGAGATCGAGCGCCGGTTCGAGCAGGTGCTGCCGATGGCCGCGATCTTCCAGGGCGCCACCGTGGAGCGGTTCGCGCGGATGCTGCGCGAGGGTTACCACGAGGAAGTCCGGGCGCACCTGATCGAGTTGCGGGCCGGTGAGCCCGACGTGCCGCCGCTGTTCTTCGCCCACCCGGCGGGCAGTGAGGTGGTCTGCTACATGCCGTTCACCAAGCTTCTGGAGCCGGCCGAGCGGCCGCTGTACGCGCTGGCGTCACCGCCGCCGGTGGACGGCCGGTCGCCGTTCGCGACCTTCGAGGAACGTGCCCGCGCCTACGCCGACCTGGTCCGAGAGGTGCAGCCCACCGGGCCGTACACGCTGGCCGGCTGGTGCTACGGCGGCTCGAACGCCTACGAGATCGGCCGGGTGCTGGAGGAACAGGGCGAAGAGGTGTCGGTCGTGCTGATCGAGTCGCACCCGCCCGACCTGGAGGACGGCCCCGAACCCGACCGCGCGGAGATCGTCGAAGCCGTGGCGGCCAACCTGCAATGGGACTACCTCGACGGCAGGCGCACGCTCGACGACCTGCGGGCCATGAGCGACGAAGAGCACCTGGACTACCTGCTCGCGGTGGCCCGCGCGGGCGACTACCTGCCGCCGGACGCGGGCCGCGAGCAGATGCGGACCGTGCTGGAGCTGTGGGTGGCGAACCTGCGGCTGCTGTGGGCCTACCGGCCCGGGCCTCTGCGCGGCAAGGTGACCCTGATCCACGCGGCCGACGAGTCGCGCGAACCGTTCCGCACCTGGCATTCACTGGCCACACACCTGGACGTGCGCGAGGCGCCCGGAAACCACTACACCATGATCCGGCCACCGCTGGTGGAGTCGTTGACGGCACTGCTGCACGAGGTGGCCTCGAATGCTTGAACTGCTCAAGGACAGCACCTACATCCGCTACTGGTTCGCGGTGGTGGCGTCGTTCCTCGGTGACGCGATGGCCCGGATCACGTTGATCTACGTCGCCGCGACGCTCACCGACGCGCCCGCCGCGCTGATCGCGCTGGTGATCATCGCGCAGCTGCTGCCGACCGGCGTGCTGGGCGTGTTCGCCGGTCCGCTCACCGACCGGCTGCCCAAGCGGGTGCTGCTGGTGGGGTCCGACCTGGCCCGGGTGGTGATCGTGCTGGCCATGATCCCGGCTCTGGGCTCGTCCTGGCTGCTGCTGACGCTGATCTTCCTGGAAGGTCTGGGCAAGACGTTCTTCGAGACCGCGCGGATCGCCGCCATCCCGGCGATCGTGGGCAACCACAGCATCCCGTCGGCGGTGGCGCTGTTCCAGAGCACCAACCACACCCTCAACCTGGTCGGCCCGGCGCTGGGCGGCCTGCTGATCGCGCTGGGCAGCGTGCCCGCCGTGCTGGTGATCAACGCGGCTACGTTCGCGGTCTCGGCGGTGCTGCTGGGCAGCATGGGCGTGCTGAAGAAGGTGCCTGTTTCGGCTGGGGAGCCTCAGCGGTACTGGGCCGCGCTGCGCGAAGGGCTGCGTGAGGTGCTGCGGGTGCCGACGCTGCGGTTCCTGTTCGCGTTCCTGGTGCCCATGATGATCGTGCTCGGCCTGTTCACCACCAACTTCAACGCCCAGCTGCTGACCGTGTTCGGCCTGCCGCCCGCCGAGTACGGGCTCGCGCACGCGTTGTTCGGCGGCGGCGCGGTGCTCGGCGCGCTGCTGGGACCGATGATGGTCCGCAAATATCCGGTGCGCGGGCTGCTGCTGGTCACGGTGGCGTTGTTCGGGCTGTCGCTGGCGGCGCTCGCGCCCACGGAATGGCTGCGCGGCCAGCTCGGGTTCACGTCGGTGGTCGTCTGGTGCCTGCTGGCCGGGCTCGGGTCCAGCCTGTTCCAGGTGCCGATCGCGAACACCGTGCTGCGCGACCTGCCCGAGGTGCTGCGCGGTCGCGGCGTCGGGCTGCTCAACTCGGTGATGATCACCAGCATGGTCGTCGGGGTGGCCCTGGGCGGGCTGACCGCGTCGTGGCCGGGCATCGCCGACTCCATCGTCTACGCGGGCCTGGCGTTGCTGGTGTGCGCCCTGGTGTTCGCGATCCCCGTCCGCCGAGCGACCCGCGTGGAGGCGACCAGTGAGCTCTGACCGGTTCCCCTTGTCGCCCGCCGCGCAGCGGCTCTGGACGCTGTCGCGCATCCGACCGGGCGACCCGTTCTTCAACCACCCGTTCGCGGTCGACATCGACGGCCCGCTGGACGTCGGGCTGCTCGGCCGGTGCCTGACCGGGATCATCCGGCGGCACGAGCCGTTGCGGTCCCGCGTCGAGGACGGCGCTCACGTGGTCGAACCGGTCGTGCCGATCGAGCTGTCCGCGGTGGACGGCGACGAGGAGACCGGGCACCGGTTCGGGCAGGAGCCGTTCGACCTGGCCGCCGCGCCGCCGTTCCGGGTCCTGTTGCTGCGACTGGGGCCGAACCGGCACCGGCTCGTGGTGAACGTCCACCACATCGCCATCGACGGCCTGTCGCTGGGCGTGTTCATGGCCGAGCTGGTCGCGCTGTACGGCGGTGAGGCGCTGCCGGACCTGCCGGTGCGGTTCGGCGAACTGCCGCCCGCCGGTGACGACCGCGACTACTGGACCCGTCGGCTGGCGGGCGCCCCGGTCGTCATCGACCTGCCCACCACCGGGCCGCGGCCGATGGCCACCGACCACCGGGCGGCCCGCCGCACCCGGCTGATCCCGGCCGACGTGCTGGACCGCATCCGGCAGGTCGGGCGGCGCGGGCGGGCCACGACGTACATGGCGCTCAAGGCCGCCTGTGACGTCGTGCTGGCCCACTACGGCAACGACGACGTGCTGATGGGCATGGCGTTGTCCGGACGGGACAGCTCAGCGCACACGGGGCTCATCGGGTACCTGGTCAAGCCGGTGGTGCTGCGCACCGAACTCGGCGACGACCCCACGTTCACCGACGTGCTGCGCCGCGTGCGCAACGATGTGCTGGACGCGCACGAGCACCCGGACCTGCCGCTGGAGGACGTGCTGGCGAAGCTCGCCGTGGTGCGCGACCCCAGCTACCACCCGCTGTTCCAGGTGATGTTCAGCCACGACCTGGAGGCCGCGCCGCAGGTCGTCGGCGAGGCCGCGTTCACCCGGCGGGACATGCGGCTGGACAGCATGAAGGTCGAGCTGAGCATCGGGCTGGTCGAGACCGCACAGGGGTTGGAGGCGGTGTTCGACTACCGGCAGGACTTGTTCGAGGAGTCCACTGTCGACTCGATGCTGGAGCGGCTGGAGGTCGTGCTCCGGCACGTGGGGGAGAACCCCGACCTCCGGGTGTCGGAGCTGCGGGCGGCCGGTGTCGACCAGCGGACGGTCTTGGACGCGCCGCTGGAGCGATGTGTGCACGAGCTGTTCGCGCAACAGGTCGCGGAACGGCCGGACGCGATAGCGGTGGACGCCGACCAGCGGTGGACCTACCGCGAGTTGGCCGAGGTCGTGGCCGGTGTCGCCGGGCGGCTGAGCGAGTTCGGCGTGAAGCCGGAGGCGCGGGTCGGGGTGTGTGTGGCGAAGTCCGCCGCGCTGCCCGCCGTCGTGCTCGGTGTGTTGACGGCGGGTGGGGTGTGCGTGCCGCTGGACCCGGCGTTGCCCGCGCACCTGTTGCGGGCCATGGCGGAGGAGTACGACCTGGCGGTCGTGCTGGCCGACGAACGGGCCGAGCCGGTGTTCGCGTCGTCGCCGATGCCCGTGCTGCGGCTGGAGCCGTGGCCCGCCCGCGAGGTCACGTCCGCCGTGGCGCCGGCTGATGCGGCGTTCGTGCTGCACACCGCTGGTGACGACCCCCAAGCGGTCGTCATCGGGCACCGGGCGTTCGCGAACTCCCTGCGCTGGAAAGACATCACGTCGTGGCCGATGTCCGGGTCGCTCGCCGGGGCGGCGACGATGTTCGAGATCCTGGCGCCCCTGGCCAACGGCGGCACGCTCGGCCCCGGCTCCGCCCTGTTCGACACCCCGGCGTCGATCGCCGAACTGCACGTCGCCGGACGGCTGCCGGACTCCGTGCGCACGATCGTCACGACCGGCGCGGAACCGCCCGCGTCACTGCGCGAAGCCCTGTCGGACCGCGAGTTCATCGACCTCTACGCCACCGCAGAGACCTCCGTCGCCCTCGTGAACGGCCGGCCACTGCCCGGGGTGCGGGCGTACGTGCTGGACGACCGGTTGCGCCCGATCCCGCCCGGTGCGGTCGGCGAGCTGCACATCGGCGGACACCATCTCGCGCACGGCTACCTCGACCAGCCCGACGAGACCGCCGAACGGTTCCGGCCCGACCCGTTCGACCCGGACGGGCGGATCTTCGCCACAGGCGACCTCGCCCGACGCTCACCGGACGGCACCCTGCGCGTGCTCCGGCGCGTCGGCAGGGTCGACCTGGACGCCGTCGAGTCGACCCTGCTCACCCACCCGGCCGTGCGGCGGGCGTGTGCGCTCGACAGCGAGAACGCGGTGGCCGTCGTGCGACAAGGGATGTCCGCGACCGGCCTGCGTGACTGGCTGGCCGAACGGCTGCCGCACTACACGGTCCCGTCACGCGTGCAGGCCGTCGACACCCTGCCCGTGCTGCCCAGCGGCCGACCGGACCGCGCCGGCATCCTGCGCCTGCTGGCGGAGACACCGGACCAGGCCGGTGAGGAACTGCCGCTCACCGACGCCGAGCAGACCATCACCCGCGCGTGGACCGCCGTCCTCGGCCGCACGGTCGGCGCGCAGGAGAACTTCTTCGACGCGGGCGGTAACTCGCTGCTGCTCGTGCGGCTGTGCGAGCAGCTGAGGGTGGCGTTCGACCGGCAGATCAGCGTGATCGACCTGTTCCGGCACCCGACCGTGCGCGCGATGGCCGCACACATCACCGGCGCGCCCCTGGAGACCGCGCCGGACGCCGCCGAACGGGGGAGGGCACGGCAGGAGGCGCTGCGGGCGCGGGGGAAGGCCGGGCAACACCGGTAACGCGGGAGCACTTGGGGGATTCGACAGTGGGAATCGACGACACGCCCGCGCTCGGTCGTGGCTTCGAAGAGGACAGCGGCGCCATGACGGCGTTCCTGTCCTGGGTGGAGGACGAGCTGGCCGCGTTGCCGCCCAAGGCGGAGCGTGACCAGGACCAGCGGCGCGCGGCGGACACCGTGACCAACGCCGCGCGTCTGGTGCGCCGGAGGTTCATCGAGCGGCACGCGGGGCAGGTGCACGCCGAGCTGACCGACGGAGGCCGGGCGCCGCTGCGCCTGCACGACCTGGTCGACCAGGCCACCGAGCTGTGGCCCGGCCTGGTGCCGACCAAGGCGCAGCAGGAACGTGAACGCGTGCTCGCCCAGGCCGACAAGGAGGGCCGCGAAGTCGATCTCGGCATCTTCTTCTGGGGCCTGCTGCGTGACGTGACAGCGGGTGAGCACCTGGTCGAGTCGATGCGCAGGCCGACCCCGCAGGCGATGGTGGCGCTGCCCGCGTTCCGCGCGACCGGGTTCGTGGACCTCGGCGTGGTCACCGTGCGGCGGGTGGCCGGCGTGTCCGAGGTGACGTTGCTGAACCTGCCGTTCCTCAACGCCGAGGACGACATCGTGGTGGCCGCGCTGGAGGTCGCGGTCGACCTGGTGCTGCTGGACGACGCGACCGAGGTCGGCGTGCTGCGCGGTGGCGCCATGACGCACCCGCGTTACGCCGGGCGGCGCGTGTTCGGCGCGGGCATCAACCTGACCCGGCTCTACCAGGGCGAGATCTCGTTGCTGGACTTCTTCCTGAGCCGGGAACTCGGCTACATCAACAAGATCCTGCGCGGACTGGTCACCGACCGGGACGACTGGCTGCCGGAGCCGGTGGAGAAGCCGTGGATCGCGGTGGTGGACACGTTCGCGATCGGCGGTGGCGCGCAGCTGCTGCTGGTGTTCGACCACGTGGTGGCCGAGCGCGGCGCGTACTTCACGCTGCCCGCGTTGCGCGAGGGGATCATCCCGGGCGCGGCCAACCTGAGGCTGCCCGGCGCGGCCGGCCCCCGGCTCGCCCGGCAGATGATCTTTCGTGACCGGCGGGTGGACGCGGAGACGCCCGAGGGCGCGTCGCTGTGCGACGAGGTCGTGGACGCCGGCGAGTTGTCCGAGAGGACTACGGCCGCGGCGATCGCGCTGGCCGATCCCGCTGTGCTGGCCAACCGGCGGATGCTGCGCCGCTACGAGGAGCCGGAGTCGCGGTTCCGCGAGTACATGGCCTGGTACGCGCTGGAACAGGCTCGGCTGCTGCACAGCCCGGACCTGGTCGCGAACCTGGAACGCACGTGGATCGCCCGGCACGGGGGAGGGAAGCGGTGAGCGAGGTCCTGTACCAGTGGTTCGACGCGGCGGCACGGAAGTTCCCCGACCGGACCGCGTTGGTGATCGGCGACGAGGAACAGACCTACGCCGAGTTGGAGGAACGCGCGCTCGCGCTGGCCGCCGCGATCACCGCGTTGCCCGGCGGGACACCGACCAGGATCGCCCTGGTCACGTCCAAGAACTTCGGGGCGTACGCGGGATGGTTGGCGATCCAGCGCGTCGGGGCCGGTGTGCTGCCGCTGAACCCGCAGTACCCGCGCGACCGCAACCTGGACATCGCGCAGCGTGCCGGGATCAAGGTCGCGCTGGTGGAACCCGGGGTCGACCTGTTCTCCACCCTGCCCAAGCGGTTCCGGCCCACCGTGATCCCGCTGGACGCAGTCGGCGACGGTGCGCTCCCCGACATCCCCGACGACCCGGAACGTGAGGCGTACGTCCTGTTCACGTCCGGTTCGACCGGGCAACCCAAAGGTGTGCCGATCCTGCAACGCGGCATCGCGCCGTACATCGGCTACAACATCGAGCGCTACGAGGTGGACTCCGGTTCCCGGCTGTCGCAGGTGTTCGGGCTGACGTTCGACGCCTCCACGTTCGACATGTTCGTCAGCTGGGGCGCGGGCGCGACGCTCGTGGTGCCGGACCGGGAAGACCTGTACCGGCCGGTGGACTTCATCGTCCGCAACCGGCTCACGCACTGGTTCTCGGTGCCGTCGGTGATCCGGGTGGCCGAGCAGGTGGGCAACCTCCCGCGCGGCCGGGTGACCACCGTGCGGCACGGAGTGTTCGGCGCGGAACCGGTGACCGTGCAGGACGCGGACATGTGGCACGAGGTCGCGCCGGACAGCGCGTTCCACAACGTCTACGGGCCGACCGAGTGCACGATCACCTGCACCGAGTACCGGGTCCCGTTCGCCGACCGCGACGCCTGGGCCGGTGGCGCGACCGTCCCCATCGGACGGGTGTACCCGAACACGGAGGGCGTCATCCTCGGTGCGGACGGCCTTCCCGCCGACGATGGTGAACTGTGCCTGCGCGGACCGCAGCGGTTCGACGGCTACCTCGACCCGCGCGAGAACGTCGGCCGGTTCGTGCGCTACGAGGAAGGTTCGCCCGCCGCCGTCTACGACGGCAGCACGCCGTTGACCCGGGACCACTGGTACCGGACCGGCGACCGGGTCCGGGTCGAGGGCCGGGACCTGGTGCACCGGGGCCGGATGGACCACCAGGTCAAGATCATGGGTCACCGGGTGGAGCTGGGCGAGGTCGAAGCGGCGTTGTTCCGGCACCCGGACATCGTGTCCGCCGGTGTGGTCGCGGTGACCGTGGCCGGCGAGACCAGGCTGTGGGCCGGGTACACCGGCCGACCCGTCCCCGGACCGGATCTGGACCGGTGGCTGCGCGATCAGGTGCCGCTGCACATGATGCCCGAACGGGTCAGCCACCTGGACGTCTTGCCGCTCAACGACAACGGCAAGACCGACCGGGCCAAGCTCACGGAGGTGCTGCGGTGAAGCTCGTCGTGGTCTACGACACCGGCAGCCTGGCGCCGTCCCGGATCGCCGAGGCCGCCGGGGAGATCGGCTGCGAGCCGGTGTTCGCCGTCGCCGACTCCGACCACGGCCGGGACATGCGGCCCGTGCTGGAACTGCTCGGCCCGGTGGTGCCCGCCGACGCGGTCACCGAGCTGAAGGCGCACCGACCGGACGGGATCGTCACGTTCAGCGAACAGCAGCTCGTGCCCACGGTCGCGTTGGCGCAGGCACTGGACCTGCCCTACCACTCGGCCGCCGACATCGAGGCCATCACCCGCAAGGACCGGCAGCGGGCCAGGTTCGCCGAGGCGGGCCTGGAAGCCATCCGGTTCCGCACGCTGACCTCCGTCGACCAGGTCGACGAGGCGGTGGCGCACGTGGGTCTGCCCGCGATCATCAAACCGGTGCTCGGGGCCGGGAGTCGCAACACCACCGTCGTGCACACCCCGGCCGAGTGCCGGGAGTGGGCGACCGAGGCGTTGGTGACCGAGGGTTCCGTGCTGCTGGAGGAGTTCTTGGTCGGCCGGCCGACCGACGCGCCGTGGGGCGACTACATCGCGGTGGACTGCGTGGCCACCGGCGACCTGGTCCGACCGGTGTTCGTGACGAGCAAGTTCGCGGTGGCCGAGCCGTTCCGGGAACGCGGCGGGTACGGCGGCCGGTCCGTCGTGCCACCCGACGAGATCCGCGCCATCGAGGACCTGGCGTGCCGGGCCGTGCACGCGCTGGGCATCCGGCGCGGCATCGCGGACGTGGAGATCAAGCTCACGACGTCCGGGCCGCGGGTGATCGAGGTCAACGGCCGGCTCGGCGCGTGGGTGGACGACCTCGCGGTGCGCTCGGCCACCTCGGACCCGGCCGCGGTCGCGGTCCGTGCGGCCGTGGGCGCCGACTTCGACCTGGAGCCGCGCTACGACGGGCCGATCGCGTTCCACTACCTCGTCATCCCGCCGTTGTGGGCCAAGCGGGTGCGGTCCCTGCACGGCGTGGCCCGGCTGCGTCGCAGTCGTGACGTCAACCGGGTCGTGGTGCTGGCACCGCCCGGCACACCGGTCGACTGGCGACTGGGCACCCGAACCCACGCGGCGGCCGTCACCGGGCACGTGGACAGTCACGATCAGCTGGCGGAGGCGGTCGCCGCCATCGAGGAGGTGGACTGGATTGGCTACGAGTGAGCGCACGTCCGAAGTGGACCTGCTGATCCTTGACCTGGACGGCGTGCTGGTGGACACCCAGGACGCGGAGGATGGCGCTCTGGCGTACGTCGGCACGCTGATGGGCGTTCACCTGACGCACGAGCAGGCCACGGCGCTGTTCTCCGGCAAACGCGTTCAGGAGTGCCTGGACCTGTTGGCGGACATGGCACACCGCCCGCCGCCGTCCGACGCGGTGCAGATCGTGCGGGCCAAGTGCCAGGAGCTGATCGGGGCCACGCTGGAACCCGTGCCGGGGGTGGAGGACGCCTTGCGGCGGGTGGGCGTGGAGCTGTGCGTGGCGTCCAACAGCCCGCGCGAGATCATCGAGAAGCGGCTGGCCGACTGCGGCATCCTGGACTTCTTCGGTGACCGGCTCTACTCCGCCTACGAGGTCAACGCGTGGAAGCCGGACCCGGAGCTATTCCTGTGGGCGGCGCGGGACCGGGGCGTGGCCGCCGCCCGGTGCGTGGTGGTGGAGGACAGCCTGGTCGGAGTGGACGCCGCCCTGTCGGCGGGTATGCGGGTGTTGCAGTTCAACGTCGTTCCGGTGGAAGCGCCGCACCGGGAGGGAGTGCCGACGTTCTCGTCCATGCACGTCCTGCCCGCGCTGGTGCACGGGGGGAATCTGTCATGAGCAAGGTGATGGTGCTGGGCGCCGGGGACCTCGGCCGCCGGGTGTTCCACGAGTTGGCGCACGGTCCGTCCGACCGGCACGTCCGGTTGGTGGGCCGGGACGAGGACGCGACGCTGCGGGCGGCGAACCTGACCCGGTTCAGCAGCCTGCAACGCGGGTATGGCGCGTCGGTCGACTACGCCACCACGGACTTGCACGACATCGAGCGCACCGCCGAGTGCATCGCCGCGTTCGACCCGGACGTGCTGTTCCTGGCGGCCAGCTTCCAGTCGTGGTGGGTGATCACGACGTTGCCCCGGGACGCGTTCCAGCGGCTGTACGCGGCCAACTACGGCCCCTGGCTGCCGATGCACCTCGTCCCGGTGCACAAGGCGATGCGGGCCGTGCGGCTGTCCGGCAGCCGAGCCGTCGTGGTCAACGCCGCGTACCCGGATGCCGTGCACCCGATCCTGCACGCGGTCGGCTTATCACCGCACGTCGGGATCGGCAACGTCGCCAACAACGTCCCCGGCATCCGCGTCGCCGCCGCGGACCGGCTGGGCGTGCCGGTGCACGAGGTCGACGTCCGACTGGTGGCGCACCACTACGTCTCGCACCGGCTGTCCCGTGCCGGCGATTCCGGCCCCGCCCGGATGGGCCTGACGGTCGCCCACGACGGCACGGACGTCGCCGATCGCCTCGACGTCGCGTCGCTGCTCAAGAGCCTGCCGCTGGAGTACCGCCGGACCGGTGGGATGCCCGGCCAGGCCATGACCGCCGCGTCCGCCCTGAGCCTGCTGGAACCACTGGCGGACGGCAGGGACGCGCTGGTCCACGCGCCGGGACCGGGCGGCCTCGCCGGCGGCTACCCCGTCGCCATCGTGGACGGCCGCATCCGTACCGCACTGCCGGAGAGCATCTCCCCGGACGACGCTGCGGCGATCAATCTCAGCGGACAGGTGCAGGACGGCATCACATCCATCCAACCCGACGGCACGGTCCACTTCGAGCCGTCCGCGATGGCCGTGCTGACGGCGGAACTGGGCTATGAGTGCCGGTCGATGCCGTTGGCCGAAGCGGAAGGCCGCGCGGTCGAGATCGGGGAGCGGTTCGAGACCTACCGGATGAAGAATGCTGGTTAAGGCCCGGTACCGGTGACTTAGTACGAAACGACAGGTTGTGACGCCGGCCCGGAAGGCATGCGGCGACTGCTGAACTTCTACGCCTGGGACACCGACGGGCTGCCCAGCCGCTGGTACAACACGATCGACGCGACGCCGAACCCGGCGAGCAGGGAAAAAGGCCCAGCTCAATGCGGCGTGTCTGTATTCGTTGAGGAGTCCGCCCATCATCCGGGTGCGCAGCAGTCTGAGGGTGTCGAGGTCTGGGTCGGATGGGCGGTGATGCCGGCAATGTGCAGGTGTCGGGTCCCGTGTTCGAGGAAGGCCAACGCGTAGAGCCGGTGTTGCTGGGCGGGCGGTAGGGCCGTCAGGGTGGTGGGTCTGTTCCCGAGTTGGCTGATCGTGCAACCGAGGAGGTCGTGGATGCGTCTGCACCCGGGTGAGGTCCAGGCCACGGGTTGGCGGGTCGAGAAGCTGTCCGATGTCGTGCGGCGACTGCGCGAGGCAGCACCCGGCGTCACCGGACGTCCTCTTCTCATCGCGATCGACGGGCGCGGCGGCGCCGGGAAGTCCACCCTTGTCGAACGGTTGCGAACGATCGTCCCCGCGTCCGGGGTCGTGCACACCGACGACGTCGCCTGGAACCACGCGTTCTTCGACTGGGGAGACCTGATGGTCGAGAACGTGCTGCGGCCCCTGCACCGGGGTGAGGCGGTGGAGTTCCGACCGTCGGCCTGGATCGAGCACCACCGACCCGGCGCGATCCGCGTCCCGGCCGGGGCGGACGTCGTGTGGGTCGAGGGCACCGGGATCATCCGCGAGGAGTTCGCCCCGTGGATCGACGCCTCGATCTGGGTGCAGGGCGACCTGGACGAGCAGGAACGCCGGCTGGTGGCACGCGACGGTGACTCCGTCGCCCAGCAACGGCACATCGCCGAGTGGCTGGCCGAGGAACTGCCGCTCACGCTCCGCGAACAGCCGTGGCAGAAGGCGACGATCGTCGTGGCCGGCACGACCGAACTCCACCACGACCCCGGTACCGAGATCGTCATCGCCCCTCCGGCACGCTATGACCAATGATCAACCAGCTCTGTAATTCCCCGGGGCGGGCGGCGCACTTGAATAGGTTGTCGCGAAGGTCAGTACATGTAGCGACTCACGGTCTCCGGGTGGATGACGAGACGAACCTGGTCCGCGGCCAGGATCCCGCCGAGGTCGCTGTCGACACGCCGGGCCAGCAGGTAGTGCTCGACCGGCTGCTGGACTGGATGCTGGTCTGCACGCTGCGCGAGTGGTTCGACCGACCCGGCGGCGAGCCCCCGGCCTGGTGGGCCGCCCAGCAGGACCCGGTGGTCGGCGACGCGCTGCGCCTGCTGCACGCCGAACCGGCGGCACCATGGACGGTCGCGGTGCTGGCGGACCGCACCGGGGGTGTCGCGTTCGGCGCTGGCCAAGCGGTTCGCCGACCTGGTCGGCGAACCGCCGCTGACCTACCTCACCCGCTGGCGGATGACGCTCGCGGCAGACCTGCTGGTCGAGCAGGAGGCCGCAACCATCGCGGACATTGCCCGCACCGTGGGTTACTCCAACCCATTCGGGTTCAGCGCAGCGTTCAAACGGGTCCGAGGCGTCAACCCAAGCGAGTTCCGGCGCATCGCGACCACTGCCTCCCCGGCTGCCGAGCGACCTGGCCGGCCCACACCACCCCGGCCGGCTCGAATGCCTGACCCAGGGGTGGGTCAACCCTCGATGACTGCGCCGCTCGAAAAGTCATCGCCGCTGGCAGAGCAGCGGGGTCGCCGGCTTGAGAACATGCTCGGGTGATCGTGTCCCTGTTGTACAAGGTGACCCGGAAGTTGCTGTCCGTCCCGTCGGTGCTGCTGCGCAGCGAGGCGGCGAAGGACGCCGAACTTCCTTCCTCCACCTCGATGCCACTACAACCGGCACCGACCCACCAAGCCCGCGACCAGCTACCACCCGAGGCCCGGGAGCGCCCCACCGCGGTGCACAACCTCGATACCCGCAGCAGACAACTGAGCGCTTGGCCCTATTCAGTGGTGTCCCATGGCGGTGAACGCCGACTTGGCGTCCTGACTTCGCCGGACAAGGCCGTTTCGCTGCGGAGCGCCTGCAGGGTGTCGAGCTCGCGATCGATGTCGCGCCGCTTGGCCTCAAGACGCTCGACTTCCTGGGCGAGCAACTGCTCCATGACGCCTGTGCGCTCTTCGGGTGGGGCCTCCAGACAGGGGAGCAGTTCGTTGATGGTGGCGCTGCACAGGCCGGCAGCGAACAGGTGCTGGATCATGACGACCCGCTCGACCATGGAGCTGTCGAAGTCGCGCCACCCGCCGGGGGTGCGCTCGGAGCGGATGAGCCCGTGCTCCTCGTAGTACCGCAGGGACCGGGTGCTGACGCCGCTCGCATCCGCTAGCTCACCGATGCGCATGAGACCTCCTGATGCTGTCCGCCGGCTCCCATTCTTGCAATTGACACCGGTGTGAAGTTCCACGATCCAGGGGCCGCACCCATCAGGGGTGCCTTGTGGAACCGGAGGTCGCCATGACTGCTCAGATCCATGTGTGGTCGGACTACGTCTGTCCGTTCTGCCTGATCGCCGACGAGGTGATCGAGCGCGCGATCACCGACCGGCCCGGTGTCGAGGTCGTCCACCACGCTCACGAGCTTCGTCCCCAACCGGTGCCCACCCTTCGACCGGAGGACTCGTACCTACCTGACATCTGGCAGCGTGCCGTGTACCCGATGGCACGCCGCCACGAGGTGCCGATGCGGTTGCCGACAGTCTCGCCGCAGCCATACACCGAGTTGGCCTTCCGTGGCGCCCAGTACGCCCTGGACCAGGGTCGAGCCGACGTCTACCACCGTCGCGTCATGACTGCGTTCTTCCGCGAGAACCTCGACATCGGGGACCGCGTGATCCTGACCCGTCTGGCTGAAGAGGCCGGACTCGACCCGGCCGCCTACGCCGCAGCCCTCGACGATCAGGGGTACGCCGATCGACACCGGCAGGCGCTGGCCGAGTCGGCGCGGATGGACATCACCGTCGTTCCCACGATCATCATCGGCGCCCGGCGTATCGAAGGCGTCGCCACCGAAGGCGTGATCCGCCGAGCCCTGCACGAAGTGTCCGCCGCATGACCGCGGACCCGACCCGACTCGAGACCCTGATGGCCGACGCCGTGGAGGTCAGCGTCCGCCATGTCGAGTCTGGCGGGGTTCCCTTCGTCGGACTGCTCGTCGCCGACGACGGCTGGGTTTCCGACCCTGGCGTGAACCTCGTCCGCGAGACCGGCGACCCCACCGCCCACGCAGAGATCATTGCCATACGCAAGGCCGTCCAGGCCCGCGACCGCTCCAGTCTGGAGGGCGTCACGCTGCTTGCGACGGGAGAGCCATGTGCCCTGTGCTACCGCGTCGCCGCCTCTCACGGCATCGCCGTCGTCCGCTTCGCCGTGGACCGCGATACCGCCGCTGAATGGGGCTTCGACTACCGGGCCGGCTACGACGCCGACGAAACCGACCGACTGCCCCTCGCGGCGACGGCCCAGCACCTCGCCGTGGAGCGAGGCCTGGTCCCTTTCACCCGGTACCGCGACCTGCACCGCTCCGACTTCACCACCCGCTCGTAACCCACCTCAACGAAGGACACCCGCCATGCACTGGTTCTACCTCGGCATCGCCGTCGTCTTCGAGATCACCGTCGCCATCTCCGCCGGCAAGGCCCAGGGCTTCACCCGACCTGCCTGGACCACCGCCACACTGGTCAGCGGTGGCATCGCCACCTACCTCCTCAGCCTGGCGCTGCTGACCTTCGACGTCGGTGTCGGCTACGCAATCTGGACCTCCGTCGCCGGCGTCGGGATCGTCGTCCTGGGCGCCCTCTTCTTCGGGCAACGTCTCGACTGGCGCAAGCTCCTCGGCATCGCCGCCGTCATCGCCGGAGTCGTCGGCCTCCAACTCAGCGGAGCAGCGTGATGACTCAGGACACCGACCCCGCACCGCGCCACCTTGCCGAGATCGATCATGAAGAAGGAACTCACATGACCAGCGAAACCGCCACCGCCCGCAGCGACCGAGCACGAGCATGGTTCGTACTCCTCCTCGCCGGAGCCTTCGAGGTCGGCTACGCCCTCTCCGTCGGAGGCAGCCAAGGCTTCACCGTGCTCTCCTGGTCGCTCGTCGCGGTCGTCTTCTTCCTTTTGACGCTCTTCGCCCTCAGCCTCGCCCTACGCACCATCGACGTAGGCATCGGCTACGCCGTCTGGGCCGGCATCGGCGCCGTCGGAGCCGCACTACTCGGCCCCATCTTCTTCGGCGAGAACCTGACCCCGGTCAAGGCCTTCTGGCTCACTGTGATCATCGTCGGCGTCGTCTGGCTCAAGCTCTCCGACAGCCCCAAGCGAACGCGGACCGAGCGGCCTGCCCAGCCTTGACAGGCACGGTGCAGCCGGCCGCCGGCCATGGCTCAGGCTCAGCCTCCACGCGCGTGACCAACACCGGGCCGTTGTTGTGCCCCAACAAGATCCGCACGATCCCGATCACCTGCGCCGGCGTCTTCCCACTGCCGTAGACCACCTCCGGCAACCTCTGACGCGCCTCACGACCGACATCCACCCTGGCGAACCCGAAATCGACCACATCCGATCCGGCCACGTTCATCCTCCGTCGACGTAGGGGATCGTCTGGGGGCCTTCGGGCAGCACGCACAGCCGGGCGTCGGGCCCGGCCGCCGCGAGAGCCTCGGCGACGGTCGCGGAGACGTCCGCGGTCTGCCGCAGGTGCGCGGTCGCCAGCTCGGCGTCGCTGAGGTACGAGGTGTGCATGACGACCCGGCAGTCCGCCTGGATACGCGCCTGGATCTGGACCTGCCACTGGTCGGGCACGGTGACCGGCCGCGCGGAGATCTCCGCGAGCAACGCCGCCGGCGAGTCGGCGGAGGCGAGCACCTCGCGGTAGGACCCGTGGTCGGGGAAGCCGTCCCGGCACTCGGCCGCGCACACGATCGTGCCGCCCGGCTTGACCACCTGGTAGGCGGCCGACATCCCTTTTACCGCTTGGTAGAGGTTCTGGTCGAGCGGGTAGCCGGAGTTGGTGGTCACCACGACGTCGAACAGCTGCGGCACCGGCCGCATGGCGACCTCGCGGGCGGTGCGCACCGCCTCGGCGTGCATGGCGAGCAGGTTCCCGCCGAACGCGGCGACGACCTCCTTGTCCTGGTTCAGGACTACGTCGAACCCGAACGTCACGCCGGTGGCGTCCGCGATGGCGCGCACGTCGTCGTGCACGGGGTTGCCCTCGATGATTCCCCACGCCGCCCGCGGGTGGCCGATCCGGCGCGCGTCGTGCAGCACGAGCACCGTTTCCAGGGCGGCGAGACCGGGCGCGACCAGCTTCGGGCCACCCGAGAACCCGGCGAAGAAGTGCGGCTCGACGAAACCGGTGGTGATGCGCACGTCCGCGGCGACCCATTCGCTGTTGAGCCACACCGGCACGCCCGCGCCGAACTCGCCCATCCACGTCAGGCTGCTCAGGTCGCGGGCGTCGTGGTTGACGATCCGCACCGAGTCGACCACCTCGTCGCCGAACATCCGACGCAGCTCGGCCTCGGAGTTGCCCCGGTGCGTTCCGGTCGCGACCAGCACCACGACATCGTCGAGGTCGACCAGGCCGTCCAGTTCCTCCAGGATCGCCGGGATCATCAACTCCCGCGGCTGCGGGCGCGTCCCGTCACACGCGGAGATCGCCACGGTCTGGCCCCGGCGCACGCGTTCCCGCAACGGTGGACCGGCAACCGGCGCACGCAGCGCCCGGCGCAGGACCTCACCCGGCGGTTCGGTGGCCTGGTGGTGCCGGGGCGCCACCACGGTCGTCACCGCCGGATCGACCCGCAGATCCAGACCCGTCTCCCCGTAAGCCAACCGCACGGTGTCCATCAGCTGTCCCCCAACCTGTAGACGCGGATCACGACGCCGCCGCCTCGTCCAGTCCGTCGAGTTCCGCCCACAGCTCCTCGGGGATCGCCGTGGTGGCGTGCACGGTGTTCTCGGTGACTTCCCGCGCGCTTCGGGCGCCGACGACGACGCCGGTCACCGCCGGGTGGCGCAGCGGGAACTGCAGCGCGGCGGCGGCAAGTGGCACGCCGTGCTCGGCGCACCGCGCGGCCAGGGCTCGGACGCGTCGCCACACGTCGTCCGAGGCGGGGAAGTAGTCGTAGGTCGCGCCGGGGGCCGGATCCGCGAGGATGCCGCTGTTGAAGACGCCGCCGACCAGCACGCCCACCTCGCGCTCGGCGCACAGCGGCAGCAGGTCGTCGGCGGCGCTGCGGTCCAGCAGGGAGTACCGGCCGGCGAGCAGGACGCAGTCGATGTCGGTTTCCGCGACGAAGCGGCTGAGCATGGCCGTCTGGTTCATGCCCGCCCCGATCGCCCGGACCGCGCCCTCGGCGCGCAACCGGGCCAGCGCCGGGTACGCCCCGGTGACCGACTCCTCCCAGTGGTGGTCGGGGTCGTGGATCAACACGATCTCGAACGAGTCGAGGCCGGACCGTTCCAGGCTCTCCGCGAGCGACCGGTAGACGCCCTCGGCGCTGTAGTCGCGCACCCGGACCACACCCTGTTCGTCGTAGAAGCCCTCGCTGCCGCGTGCGCTCTCACCCGGCACCAACAGCCGGCCGACCTTGGTGGACACCGTGAACTCCGCACGCGGGCGGGTGGCGAAGAACGTCCCGAGACGCCGTTCGGCCAGCCCGGCACCGTAGTGGGGCGCGGTGTCGAAGTAGCGGATCCCCGCCGCCCACGCCGCCTCCAGCGCGGTGGCCGCCTGGTCCTCCGCGACCGCCGAGAACAGCCCGGCCAGCGGCGCGGTGCCCAGGCCGAGGCGGGTCACCGTCACGTCGGAACGGCCGAGCGGCACCCGTTCGGCGAACCACTGCGGCACCGGGGAGGCCATCACGCCTGCCCGAGGACGTGGCGCTGCCGGCCGAGCCCGTCGATCTCGACCTCGACCACGTCACCCGCGCGCAGGTAGGGGAAGTCGTTCGCGCCGAAGGCGACGCCGGCGGGGGTGCCGGTGTTGATCACGTCGCCCGGCTCCAGCACCATGAACCGGCTGAGGTACCAGACGACGTGGCGGACGCCGAAGATCATGTTCTTGGTGTGGCCGTCCTGGCGCAGCTCGCCGTTGACCCGCAACCGCATCGCCAGTCCCTGCGGGTCTCCCGCTTCGTCGGGCGTCACCAGCCAGGGGCCGAGCGGGTTGAACGTCTCGCACGACTTGCCCTTGTCCCACTGCCCGCCGCGCTCGTGCTGGAACGCCCGTTCGGTGACGTCGTCGGCGATGGCGTAGCCCGCGATGACGCCGTCGGCGTCGTCGGGCGAGTCCAGGTAGCGCGCGGTGCGGCCGATGACGATCGCGAGTTCGATCTCGTAGTCGGTCTTGACGCTGTCGCGCGGGATGAGCACCGCGTCGTCGGGACCGACCACCGTGTTCGCGGCCTTCATGAAGACGACCGGTTCCGCGGGCGGCGGCGTCGCGGTCTCGGCGGCGTGGTCGGCGTAGTTGAGCCCGATGCAGACGACTTTCCCGGGGCGGGCGACGGGGGCGCCGATGCGCTGCCCGGTGATGTCGACGACGGACAGCAGGCCGCCGGCCAGCGCCACGCGGACCCGGTCCACACCGCCGCCGGCCAGGAAGGCGCCGTCGATGTCGGCGGTCAGCGGGGTCAGGTCGTGGGCGGTGCCGTGGGGGTCCAGGACGGCGGGCCGTTCGTGGCCCGCCGGGCCCACGCGCAGCAGTCTCATCGGGTTTCTCCTCGGTGCGGGAACAGTGGGAGCGGCTAGCCGGCGGCGTGCAGGACGTCGCCGTCCCGGTCCACGTGCTCGCGCAGCCAGCGCTCGGTGGTGTTGATGTGCATGAGGGCGGCGGCCTGCGCGAGGGCGGCGTCGCGGTCGACCAGGGCGTTGTAGATCGCCTCGTGCTCGGCCAGGGTGCGGCTCGCCGCGTTGTCGTCGACCAGTCCGCGCCAGACCCTGGCGCGCACCGTGGGGCCGGAGATGCCTTCCAGCAGCGTGGTCAGCGTGGCGTTGCCGGTGGCGGCCACGACCGCCCGGTGGAACGCGGCGTCGTGCTTGTTGAGCAGTTCCACGTCGTCGCGGGCCACGCGCATCGCGTGCAGGTGCCTCTCGACCTCGGCCAGCTCCGCCGCGGAGATGCGGGTGGCGGCGAGCCCGGTGGCGACCGGCTCGAACAGCCTGCGCACCTCCGTGAGTTCCAGCAGGGTGTCACCGTGGAGCAACTCCACCGCGGAGGCGATGCTCCCGAGCAGCACCTCCGGCTCCAGGCTGGTCACGTAGGTGCCGTCGCCGCGTCGGATCTCCAGCACCCGCGCGACCACCAGCGCCTTGACCGCCTCGCGCATCAGGTTCCGGGACAGGCCCAGCTCGGCGGCCAGCTGCTGCTCGGGGGGGAGTTTGGCCCCCGGCGGCAGCGCGCCCGAGTGGATCATGTCCCGGATGCGGTCGATGGCCTTGTCGGTCAGTGACATCGGTGGCTCTCCCCCGGAACGTGGTGTGTTCGCGGCGGCAGGCTAGCAATACATCCCATCTCCACGGAAGAGGTGGGATGTATTGATCTTTGGGCCAAATGGCCGCCCGTTGATGTACACCAGGCAAGTTGCGAAGTTCCGGACTCATTTGACGCCTCGCTATGGACACCAGGCCACCGATAACCTATAAATCCATCCCATGTCCGACTCCGGTTGTTGCACGGCGGACATGCCGTTGACACACACGACGAGGGGTGGTTGCCATGCCGTCGACCCAACACCGGGGCGTTCGGGGCGAAGGTGCCCTGCACGATGACTGAGCTGATCACCGCCGTCGAGGCGGTCGACGTGCGGTTCCCGACCTCGCGCGAACTCGACGGCTCCGACGCGATGAACCCCGAACCCGACTACTCGGCCGCCTACGTGGTCATCCGCACGAGCAGCGGCGCCGCCGGCCACGGGCTCGCGTTCACCGTGGGACGCGGCAACGACGTCGAGGTCGCCGCCGTGCGAGCCCTGGCGCCACTGGTGACCGGCCTGCCCGTGAACGAGGTCCTGGGCGACCTCGGCGCGTTCTCGCGGCGGCTGACCGGCGACAGCCAACTGCGCTGGCTCGGTCCGGAGAAGGGCGCCATCCACATGGCCGCCGCCGCGATCGTCAACGCCGTCTGGGACCTCTACGGGCGTCGTGAGGGAAAACCCGTGTGGCAGCTGCTCTCGGAGCTGTCGCCCGAACAGCTGGTCGATCTCGTCGACTTCCGCTACCTCGAGGACGCCCTCACCCGCGACGAGGCACTCGACATCCTCCGCCGGGCCGAACCCGGCCGCGCCGAACGCGCCGCCCACCTCCTGCGGCACGGCTACCCGGCGTACACGACGACACCCGGCTGGCTCGGCTACGACGACGAGAAGCTCGTGCGCCTGTCGAAGACAGCCGTCACCGACGGGTTCACCCAGATCAAGCTGAAGGTCGGCGCCGATCCCGCCGACGACCTCCGACGCCTGCGGCTGGCCCGCGAGGCGGTCGGACCGGACATCAGGATCGCCGTGGACGCCAACCAGGCGTGGGGCGTGCGGCAGGCGATCGACTGGATGACCCCGCTCCTGCCCTACAACCCGTACTGGATCGAGGAGCCCACCTCACCCGACGACATCCTCGGCCACGCCGCCATCCGCAAGGCCGTGGCGCCGGTCAAGGTCGCCACCGGGGAACACACCCACAACCAGGTGATGTTCAAGCAACTGCTCCAGGCAGGCGCCCTCGACATCCTGCAACTCGACGCCAGCCGCACCGCGGGCGTCACCGAGAACGTCGCCATCCTGCTGCTGGCCGCCAAGTTCGGGGTGCCCGTCTGCCCGCACGCGGGCGGGGTCGGACTGTGCGAAATGGTCCAACACCTGGCGATGTTCGACTACGTGGCCGTCAGCGGCACCACCGAGGACCGCGTCATCGAGTACGTCGACCACCTGCACGAGCACTTCACCGACCCGGTGAGGATCCGCGACGGCCACTACCTCGCCCCGACCGCACCCGGCATCAGCGCCGAGCTGCACCCCGCGTCCATCACCGCCCACCGCTTCCCGGACGGGCCCGTCTGGAACCGGCAGACCACGGCGTGAGCGCACCCGAACTGGCCGGACTGACCGCCGTGGTCACCGGCGGCGCCTCCGGCATCGGACTGGCCACGGCACTCCTGCTGGCCTCCCGCGGCGCCCGCGTCGCGTGCCTCGACCTCGCACCGGACGGCCTGCCGGACCCGCTCGTCGGGATCCGGGCGGACGTGACCGACGACGTCACCGTGCGGGCGGCCGTCGAACAGGCCGCACAGCGGCTCGGCGGCATCGACATCCTGGTCAACAACGCCGGAATCGGCGCCCAGGGCACCATCGAGGACAACACCGACGACGAATGGCGACGGGTCTTCGACGTCAACGTCCTCGGCATCGTCCGCACCACCCGTGCGGCGCTGCCGCACCTGCGCCGGTCCCGCAGCGCGGCCATCGTCAACACCTGCTCCATCGCCGCGACCGCCGGCCTGCCCGACCGCGCCCTGTACTCCTCCACCAAGGGCGCGGTGCTGGCACTCACCCGCGCGACCGCCGCGGACCTCATGCACAGCGGAATCCGCGTCAACTGCGTCAACCCCGGCACCGCCGACACGCCCTGGATCGCCCGCCTGCTGGACCGCGCCGACGACCCCGAGGCGGAGCGGGCCGCGCTGAACGCCCGCCAGCCCATGGGGCGGCTGGTCACGGCCGACGAGGTCGCCGCTGCCATCGCCCACCTGGCAAGCCCGCTCTCCGGTTCCACCACCGGCACCGACCTCGCCGTCGACGGCGGGATGAGCGGCCTGCGCATCCGCCCCCGCACCTGACCGCCCCTCCGGCTCCCCCGCACCACACCTCCCCGCTAGGAGAACCCGCCGTGAAGATCCGATCCCGCACCTACGCCTGCCTCGGCGCCGTCGCTGCCCTCACCGCCGCGCTCAGCGCCTGCGGCACCCCGGAGTCCGGACAGGGCGCCGACGGCGCCCCGGTGGTCGGCGTCGACTACCCCCGGTCCGACACCGACTTCTGGAACTCCTACATCAAGTACAGCCCCGAGTTCGCGACGGAGTACGGCCTCGACCTCAAGACCACCAACTCGCAGAACGACGTCGCCAAGCTGACCGCCAACGCCCAGACGTTCATCAGCCAGGGCGTCAAGGGTGTCGCGATGGCCCCGCAGGACACCGCGGCCATCGCGCCCACGCTGGAGCAGCTGGCGGCGAAGAAGATCCCGGTGGTCACCGTGGACACGCGACCCGACAGCGGCAACGTCTACATGGTGGTCCGAGCCGACAACCGGGCCTACGGCGAGAAGGCCTGCCGGTTCCTCGGCGTCAAGCTGGGCGGCAAGGGCAAGGTCGTGATGCTGCAAGGCGACCTCGCCTCGATCAACGGCCGCGACCGCACCGAGGCGTTCAACGAGTGCATGAAGGCCAACTACCCCGGCATCACGGTGTTCGGGGAGGCCACCAACTGGGACGGCGCGGTCGCGGCGCAGAAGCTCCAGACCGACCTCACCGCCAACCCGGACATCAAGGGCGTCTACATGCAGTCCAGCTTCGCGCTCGCCGGGACGCTCCAGGTGCTCAAGCAGAAGGACCTGCTGGTCCCGCCGAGCGACCCCAAGCACGTGTTCGTGGTCTCCAACGACGGAATCCCCGAGGAACTCCGGAACATCGCCGGGGGCCAGATCGACGCCACCGTCTCCCAGCCGGCCGACCTCTACGCCAAGTACGCCCTGTACTACCTCAAGGCCGCGATCGACGGCAAGACGTTCACAACGGGCAAGACCGACCACGACAGCACCATCATCCAGGTCCGCGACGGTGTGCTCGAGGACCAGCTCTCCGCTCCCCTCGTGACCTCGGACGGCGGCACGTACGACGGCGTCCCCAGCCTCAAGCACGACGACCAGTCCTTGTGGGGCAACGAACTCAGCTGACCGGAAGGCGACAGACGAGATGGCCACGGCTGCGCCCGTCGTCGAGGCGACGGGAATTACGAAGCGGTTCGGGTCCACAGTGGCCCTGCACGAAGCCGCCATCAGGATCGAACCCGGACAGACCCACGCACTGGTAGGGCGCAACGGAGCGGGCAAGTCGACCCTGGTGTCCATCCTCACCGGACTCCAGGCACCGGACGAGGGCGCGGTGACGTTCGGCGGCGAGCCCGCCCCGCGGCTCGCCGACCGCGACGCCTGGCGGCAGCGGGTGGCGTGCGTCTACCAGAAGTCCACGATCATCCCCGAGCTGACCGTCGCCGAGAACCTCTTCCTCAACCGGCACGACCACGGCCGCGGCGGGCTGATCAGCTGGAAGACCGTGCACGACAGGGCACGGGAACTGCTGGACACCTGGTCGGTCGACGTGGACGTGCGCACCCCCGCTAAGGAGCTGGACGTCGAACGGCGGCAGTTCGTGGAAATCGCCAGGGCGCTGTCGTTCGGAGCGCGGTTCATCATCCTGGACGAGCCCACCGCCCAACTGGACGCGGCCGCCATCAACCGGCTGTTCGCCCGGATCAACGACCTCCAGCGGCAGGGCGTCACCTTCTTGTTCATCAGCCACCACATCCAGGAGATCTACGAGATCTGCGACACGGTGACGGTGTTCCGCGACGCCCGGCACATCCTGACCGCCGCAGTCGACGAGCTGCCTCGGGCGGAGCTGGTCGCGGCCATGACCGGCGAGGCCGCGGCGGAGGCCGGCGGTGAGCGCCGCGGCCCGTCGGCGGACGCCGCGGACGTGCTCAGGGTGGACGGCGCGTCCCTGCCCGGCGCGTACGACGACGTGTCGTTCCGCGTCCGCTCCGGCGAGATCGTCGGTCTCGCCGGAGCGGCGAGCAGCGGCCGCATCGAGATCGCGGAAACCGTCGTCGGGTTGCGGACGGCTGCCGATGGCACCGTGGAGATCGCGGGTTCCCGGCCCCGGCCGGGCAGTGTGCCCGCCGCGCTGAAGGCGGGCGCGGGCTTCGTGCCGCAGGACCGGCACCACCAGGGCCTCGTGCCGGACATGTCCATCGCGGACAACGGGACCTTGACCATCCCGGAACGGCTCGGCCCCACGGGGTTCATCGACGGCCGCCGCCGGGACGACTTCGCCCGGTCCATGATCGGGAAACTGGCGATCAAGACACCGGGACCGGAGCTGCCGGTCTCCGGCCTCTCCGGCGGCAACCAGCAGAAGGTCGTCATGGCACGCGCCCTGGCCAACGACCCGAAGCTGCTGGTGCTGATCAACCCGACCGCGGGCGTCGACGTGCGGTCGAAGGAATTCCTCCTCGGCAAGGTCGAGGAGATCGCCGAGTCCGGCACCGGCGTGCTCATCGCCTCCGACGAACTCGACGACCTGCGCCTGTGCGACCGGGTCCTGGTGGTGTTCCAGGGCCGTGTCGTCACCGAGATCCCCCGAGGCTGGCACGACCACCAGCTCGTAGCCGCGATGGAAGGAGTGGACCTCGATGCCTGAGACCACGACCGCGGTCACCGCGGACGGCTCGACGGGGGATCCCGCCGGGAAGCGCCCGTCCACCAGGCCCGCCGGTGGACGGCGGATCGCCTTCGCCCGGCTGCGCGACCTGGCGCTCATCCCCGCGATCATCGTGATAGCCGTCGTCGGCCAACTGGTCAGCCCGGTGTTCATGCAAGCCGACAACCTGATCAACATCCTGCAGACCATGTCGGAGATCGCCGTCCTGGTCCTGGCCCAGACACTGGTGCTGATCGTCAAGAAGATGGACCTCTCCCTGGAGTCCACCGTCGGCCTCGCACCCGGAGTCGCCGCGTGGCTCACGGTGCCCGTCGGCGCCGGCCACGGACTGGGCCTGCTGCCGGGCGGCTGGTCGGTGCCCGTCACGCTGGCGGTCGGTGTGCTGATCGGCGTCGTCAACGCGCTGTTCATCATCCGGTTCGGGCTCAACGGCTTCATCGTGACGCTCGGCATGCTGATCGTGCTGCGCGGCATCCTCACCGGCATCTCCGGTGGCCAGACGTTCTTCCGGCTCCCGGAGTCGATGCTCTACCTCGGCACCACGCAGTGGTTCGGCGTGCCCGTGTCGGTGTGGCTGTGCCTGGTCCTGTTCGCCGCCGGCATCGTGGTGCTCGGCTTCACCAGCTTCGGTCGTTCCCTCTACGCGATCGGCGGCAACGTCGACGCGTCGAAGGCGGCCGGCATCCGCACCGACCGGGTGCTCTGGATCGTCATCGTGACCGCGAGCCTGCTGGCCGCCCTCAGCGGCCTGCTGCTGTCCGGCCGGTTGGCCTCGGTCGCCTCGGCCCAGGGCAACGGCTACATCTTCACCGTGTTCGCCGCGGCCGTCATCGGCGGCATCAGCCTCAACGGCGGCAAGGGCACCATGTTCGGCGCCTTCACCGGCATCCTGCTGCTGTTCATGATCCAGAACGTGCTCACCCTCGGCGGCGTCCCCGCGCAGTGGATCGGCGCCCTCAACGGCACGATCATCCTCATCGCCCTCGCACTGTCCCGCGTCACCGGGGGCAAGGCACAGGAATAGGTGTCCACCACAACCGGACGGCACTTCCGTGTGCAACGGCTGGGAGGAGCTAAAAATGTCGGCGACAAGTTTAGCCGCCAGCTCCCGGCGTGGAGGTCTTGTGATCGGGAACGATCCCGTGCCACGCTGAGTCGGGGATCAACACCGGGCACCGGATTCGTCGAGCCGGGGTCGGAACCCTTGGAGCCACAAGTACCAACGACTGTCCAATGTGGAGCAATCGGTGACAGCCGCCCGGCTCCACGCGATCAACCATCCGGTCCGCCGCGGTGCCCAGTGGGGGCATCGAGCGGAAGAATGGAGTGACCATGGCGCGAGTGCTGATCCTGACCGCCGACGCCGCCGAGGAACTCGACTCGATGTACCCGGTCTTCCGCCTGCGCGAGGGCGGCCACGAGGCGATCGTGACGGCCCCCACGACGCGTGCGGTGAAGCTCGTGGTCCACGACTTCGAGCCCGGCTGGGACGCCTACACCGAGAAACCCGGCCACCTGCTGCCGGTGGACCTGGCGTTCGGCGAGGTGGACCCCGCGGACTACGACGCGCTGGTGATCCCGGACGGCCGGGCGCCGGAGTACATCCGAACCGACCCGGACGTGGCCCGCGTCGTCGGGCACTTCTTCGACAGCGGGCTCCCGGTCGGCACGATCTGCCACGGTCCGCAGGTGCCGGCCGCGCTGGGGCTGCTGCGCGGTCGCACCACGGCCGCGTACCCGCCCTGAAGTTCGACATGGAACTGGCCGGCGCCACGTTCGTGGACGAGCCTGACGTCGTGGACGGCGCGATGGTGTCCTGCCGGGGCTGGCCCGACCTGCCCCTGTGGTCCCGCGCGTTCATGCAGGTGCTGGCGAAGGCGGGCGACCGGGCCTGACGGGTCGGTCCCGCGTACGACGCGGACGGGGAGGGGCGCGGGCTGTGCGGCCGGAGCGGTCGGCCATGCCCACCTCGACCGAGGAGCCGTTCCGGGTATCCGGCGACTGCATCGTCCACAGTGGATTTCGCGGTGCCGCGACCGCTCACATGTCCCGGCTCGAAAGGCCTCCCCCTCCCCCGCCTCCCTCCCCGCCTCTCACCGGACAAAGGAGTTTGCGTGATGGACGTTCCCGTGGGCCGAAGGCGCTTCCTCGCCCTGACCGCGTTGACGACCGGAGCCGCTGTCCTCCCCGGCGCCCTGTCGGCCGGACGGGCCGACGCCGCCGTGCCCCCTCAGGTCACCCTGCCCGAGCGCGGCATCTACGACACCGGTCAGGCGACGTCCTGGACCGACGGCTTCCTCACCGGGAACGGCGAGTACGGCGCACTGCTGTACGGCGCGCCCGCACTGGAGAAGGTGATCTTCAACTACCACCGGCTGGTGCTGCCGAACGGCACCCGCTCCGTCACCCCGCCGGTGATCTCCGGACGGCTGGGAGCGGTGCGCGACAAGGCCCTCGCCGGTGACTACGCCGGGGCGAACCGGGACTTCTCGGCCGGGTGGTCGCTGCGCTGGACGCAGACCTACCACCCGGCCTACGAACTCCGGATCTCCACTCCCGGCACGACGACGGTCAACAACTACGCCCGCATCACCGATTTCCGCACCGGCGAGGTCACCTCCACCTGGACCGACAACTACGGCACCTGGACCCGCCGTGCGTTCGTCTCCCGCGCCGACCGGGTGATCGTCCACGAGCTGCTGCCGGCTTCCGGTCGGACCATCGACGTCACGCTCAGCGTCAACACCGCGCTGGACGGGCTGCCCAGCAGCCTGGGCTACACCACCCTGGCCACGGTCAGCGGCGGCTCGGGCTACCTGAACCTGCGCGGCACGTACCCGGCGGGGCAGGGCGCCTTCGGCTACGAGGGCGTCACCCGGGTCGTCCCGACCGGCGGCACCGTCAGCGCGAGCGGGTCGACCATCGTCGTGGCCGGAGCGACCAGGCTGCTGCTGCTCACCAAGCTCGACCGGTACGAATCGTCGACCGCGTGGGACTCCCGGCCGCTGCACGCCCAGCTGGCGGCGCTCGGCGCCGACTACTCGGCGCTGCGCTCCCGGCACACCGCGATCCACACCGAGCTGTACGACCGCTCGCAGCTGGACCTCAAGGTGTCGGACGCCGACCGGCGGCTGTCCACCAGCGAGCTGATCGCCCGCCAGAACGCCGACAAGAACGTCATCGACATCGCCTTGCTGGAGCGCCTCTACGACTCCGGCCGGTACTTCTTCATCAGCTCCAGCGGCATCCTGCCGCCGCGGCTGACCGGCATCTGGACCGGCACGTGGTCCGGCGCGTGGGCCGACGACTTCACCACCGACGCCAACGTCAACCTCCAGGTCGCCGGCGGCAACATCCTCGACACCACCGAGGCCATGCAGGGGTACTTCACCCTGGTCCTCGGCCAACTCGGCCACTGGCGCACCAACGCGCGCAACCTCTACGGAGCCCGCGGCTTCCTCGCCCCGTCCCGCACCGACGGCGAGTACGGGCACATGCTCCACTTCGACGCCGGCTTCCCGGGCCACACCTGGACCGGCGGCGCCGACTGGCTGCTCTACCCGTTGATCGAGTACTACGAGGTCACCGGTGACCACGCGTTCCTGCGGGACAAGCTCGGTCCCGCGCTGATGGAACTCGCGTCGTTCTACGAGGATTTCCTGACCCGGACGGACTCGAACGGCAAGGTCGTCTTCGTGCCGTCGTTCTCGATGGAGAACAGCCCCGGCAACACCGGTGTCTTCCTGTCGGTCAACGCGACCGGCGACGTCATGGCCGGCAAGCACGCCCTCCAGGCCGCGATCTTCGCGGCCAACGCCCTCGGTGTCGAACAAGGTGCGGGCCAGGGCGTCGCACGCTGGACGGCGCTGCTGAACAAGATCCCCGCCTACCGCATCAACAGCGACAACGCGCTCGCCGAGTGGTCCTGGCCGAGCCTGACCGACCGGTACGACCACCGGCACGTCCAGCAGCTCTACGGCGCGTGGCCGCTGCACGAGATCAACCCCGAGGAGAAGCCCGAGCTCATCCGCCCGGCGTTGCGCGCGTTGGAACTGCGAGGCGACCAGAACATCTCCGCCCACGGCAGCCTGCACCGGGCCCTGGCCGGCGCGCGGCTCAAAGACGGCGGCAAGGTCTACGCCAACCTGCGGAAGATCATCGGCAACAACATGGTCTTCAAGTCGCTGATGACCTCGCACAACCCCAACCTGGACATCTACAACGCCGACGCCGCCAACGCGATCCCCGGCGTGCTGGCCGAAGCGCTGGTCTACTCGCGCCCCGGGGTGCTGGAGATCCTCCCGGCACTGCCCGCTCAGCTGGCCAAGGGCACGATCACCGGTGTGCGCGCCCGCGGCCGGATCCGCGTCCACAGCCTCAGCTGGGACCTGCCCGCGCGCACGGCCATGTTGTCGATCACCTCGGACGTCAACCAGGAGGTCACCCTGATCAGCCGGCCGGGGATGGCGTCGGTGACCACTTCGGCGCCGGTGGCCGCGTCGCCCCTGGGCAGCCACGCCCGGAAGGTCACGCTGACCGCCGGGCAACGCACGGACATCACCGTGTCCCTGCCGACCGCGTCCCTGCCGACCGGCTGGTGCCGGCTGGTCAACAGGGCCAGCGGCAAGGCCCTGGACGTCAACGGCGCGAGCGCCGCCGACGGCGGCAAGGTCATCCAGTGGAGCTCGTCGGGCAGCCCCAACCAGCAGTGGCAGTTCCTGCCGAACCCCGACGGCTCGTTCCGCCTCGTCGCCCGGCACAGCGGACGCCTGCTCAACAGCCCGGGCGGGTCGGGGCAGGGCACCCAACTCGACCAGTGGCAGGACACCAACAGCGACCACCAGTGGTGGCGGCTCGTCGACGCGGGTGGCGGCCACCACCGCATCGTCAACGTCCGCAACGGCCTCTGTGTGGACGTGGATGGCGGTTCGACCGCCGACGGCGCCCGCGTCATCCAGTGGCCCGTCAACACCGGGACCAACCAGCAGTGGCAGATCGTCACCGTGTGACCCGGACAGCAGACGCGAAAGCGTTGACACCGAAGGGGAACAAGCCACTGAGATCATCGGGCCACGCCGGTGGCATCGGCCGAGCACGGACCGGTTCGCCTCTCGGAAAGCGGGGGTCGACGGAATTCGACGCTTGGTGGGCCGCGCATCCGCACCAAGCCCCCTATCGGCCCCACATTCACCGGTAACGCCCGTAGTCACCCCAGGAAGGCCGGTCGGGCACCCGCGCAGCGGATTCCGACCGGCCTACCGCTTTGTCACCCGTTGAGCAGCCGCTTGGTTTCCCGGAAGATCCGCTCCGCGTCCTCGCGGTCGCCGCCGGTCGGGGCTGTGGTCCAACTTCTTGGCGGCCTTGTAGACCGAGAATTCCTCGGCCGGGGGGCGCTCGATGATGTCGACGATGGGCAGGATGCCCTTTCCGCCGGCTTGGCGAACAGCTTGCCGAACAGCGTGATGAAGAACCGCACCGACGCGGGGAACTCGCCCGCAAAGCTGGTCCGCACGTAGACCGGGTTGAACAGCACGTACTTGATCTGGCCGAGGCCGTGCTGGGCGGCGAACCCGACGCCGAGCAGCTCGTTGGCGCGACGGGTCTGCGCCCACACCTCGCCGCCCTGGTGCTTGGCGTGAACTGCATGTCGTCCCAGTTCATCGCCTTGGCACCGGCGCCGATGACGGCCAGGTTGACGATGACCGGAGTCGCGCTGTCGCGCATCAGTGGCGCGAGACCAGCTGTCGACCACCGCCGAGGTGTCGAAACGGACCCTCTACGCGCACTTTCCCAGCAAAGAGGAGCTTGTCGAGACGTATCCCGGCCGGACGATCGCCGACGCGGTGCGGCTGCTCCTCACCCGGGCGCTGGGCACGTCCCCGGTCACCATCACCGCCATCGCCCGCCTGCTCAACATGCACCCGCGGGGCACTTCGACGCGATCCTGCCAGTCGACACACCGAACATCCGCATTTGCCGCAAATCGGGCATGATCACGGTGTGACGAGGGGGCTCGGAGCGGGTTGAGTCGAGCACTCCCGAGAGCGCCGCGAACGAGGACGTCAGTGCGCGGCTCGGCGGTGCCCGCGTGCCACGGCCAGGCACAGCGCGGCCAGTACCGCGATCACCGGTGCCCAGCCGTAACGTTCCCACGGGCTTGGCGAAGCCAGGTTCATCAGCATCCCTACCGTGAGCAGCCCGACCAACACCCACGTGCCGACCTTGGCGACTCGCTCCGGCACCCACCGCACGCGGTAGCCGCCTCGCCGCAGCACCACCGCCGCGGCCACCAGCCAGAACACGGTGGCGACCCCGCTGGCTATCCGCAGCGCGGCGGGTAGCTCGGCCGCCGCGCCGCCCCATGCCGCTTGGCCCAACGGGATTCCGGCAGCCAGCAGTGCCTGAAACGCAGACACCGCCACGAAACCTGTGCCGGCAACGGCAGCGGCCCGTCTCAGCCGGTGAGTGAAAGCCATCGTCATGAGGTTCTCCCTGGTCGTGTTCTCGCCGGGTCGTCGAGTTCGGCAAGAGTGGACAGTGCGTCGTGAGCCCATGCCTGTGTGGCACGGGCGGAATGTTCTCCCGCGGAGACGGTGAGCAGCCAGTAGTCACGGTCCTCGCCGTCCTGGCCCTCGATCTCCGCGCGGATCTCCGCGTACCGCTTCAGCGCGTCCTGCGCTTCGGCCAACGCCGCCTGGACCAGCGTCCGGCACGCGGCGGGACCGAGATGCCGGCCGAAGTACAGTCGCAGCAGCAGTCCGTTGCGCGGTGGTGTGGCCTGAATCGGCTGCGCCAGCAACTCTTCCAGGCGCAGGGTCCCCGATGGCGTGATCGCGAACGTGGACGCACCGGCCCGGGCCGCGCCCTGCCGGTGCACAAACCCCTGCCGTTCGAGGTTGGCCAGGGTGGGATAGATCTGACCGTAGCTCTCGCTCCAGAAATGCCCCAACACGTCCCGGATCGCTTCGCGCAGCGCGTAGCCCGTCATCGGCTGGACGCTCAACCCACCCAGCACCGCGACCTCGGTCTGACTCGCTCTCGCCATCCCCACTCCTCTCTGAGAGATATATCTATCAGAGATATGACCGGTCGGCAAGCCACTCGTTTCGACGGAGCAGGCCGCCGCCCGTGGTGGTCGGACACCGTCGACGTGCAGCCCGGCGAGGAGTTCTTGCGAATCCCGGTGATGCCGGGATCCACCGGCTCCGTCTGGCGTGCGGTGGGTGGTCGCGGTACAACCGGAGGCATGTCCGAGCACGCCGGGCGCCGTGATCCGCACCTCGCGGTGAAGCGCGAGGTGCTGGTGCGGTATCTCGATGTGTGGACTCCGGCCGCGCTGCGGTCGCATCGCGGTGCCACGTACGTCGAGTCCGGCGACCCCGACTTCGTGGTGGACGCCTTTCGGGTCTTCGGTGAGTTCGCCGACCGGCTGGACAGACATCACCTGGACGTGGTGATCGTCGGCGCGGCCGTCGATCCGGCGGTGTTGCGCGAGTTGGGTGAGCCGCCGGCCGGCCTGTCGGTGCGATCGGTCGCAGATCCCGAGAACCTCGCGGTGGCCGGGCCGATGCTGGCACACCTGGACGTCGTGGAGGACAGCGCGCTCACCGAGCCGGACGTGTGGCGGCTGGTCGCCTCACTGGCCCGGGGCAAGGCGCACGAGGTGCTGCTCACGGTGCCTGCGGCGGAACAGGCGACGGATCACCGCAGCCGACTGGGCGCGGTGGGGCTCGCGTACGTGGTCACCGTCGAATTGGTCGCCGACGACGGCCGGGCACAGCTGCTGGTGTTCGCCACCGGGGACACCAGGCACCTCGCGACCTTCAAGGACGAACTGTGGGCGGCCGACGAGTTCGCGGGGATCCGCTACCGCGATCCGCGAGATGCCGAACGCACGCTGGTCGACATCTCGCTCACCCCGCACCTCGGGCCGTTGCGCCGGGCGCTGCTGGCGGAGCTGGCACGGCGGGGCAGCTGTACCGTCGCCGACCTGCAGCAACACGCGCTGTTCGAGACGATCTACCGCCCAGCCGACGCCATCGGTGCCCTGACCTCAGCAGCCTCGGCCGGTGCCATCACCCGGGAACCGGAGAAGGGCCGCCTGACTCCGCGCACCACCGTCGGCCACCGCGAAGATCACCGACAACGGTGACCGGGCAGGTCCGCGGCCAATGTGTGGGAAACACGGGCGAGCACCGTGGCCGCCACAAGCGCTGTTCGGTGGAGATTTCTGGCCACGCCCAGCACCCCGACCACACGTTCACCCGAACGCGATAGGCGAACCAACCCGTTCAGGGCATCGCCGGGGTTCTCAGCCGCACTACAGGTCACACGACGTCGTCAGTCCGGGTCGTCGGACGCCCCGACGGCGTCGTCGACGTCGGTCTCGCCCTGAGTGCGCACGTGCCCGTGCTCCGGCGGCGGGGGTTCCGGCGGGTTCTCAGGCTGTTCGCTCATGACCCCAGTCTCGACCAACGACTTCCGGTCCGCGCGACGAACCGCGTGCGCGAGCAGGTGCTCCAGGCCGGGTGTCTCCTCAAACGCACCGGGCACCGACCATGGCCGCAACCCACCCGCGACCCCGGCGAAGCAGTCCGGATCGCACCGCCCTGCCGCGCCGTCTCCGCCAACAAGCACCACAAACGACCCTAAGTCACCGGTATTGAAGCTAAGCGATGTCTCATAACTCGATTGGGTGGTTCGTTAGGGCGCCTGGCTGAGATCACCTGCACGCAAGACCGGTTCGCTTCTGATCACACCCAAGGCGCGATGGGGTACCACGGGATCAGGTCACGGCGGGCGAGCAGCCGCACGTCCCAGTACAGGAAGGTGAAGACGCCCACGGTGATCAGCGCGACGGCGGTCAGCGCGGCCGTGCGCGAGGGCTTCTCGGTCAACCAGCGCTGCAGCCGACCGCCGAGGAACAGCGCCATGACCGCGAACAGCACCGCGAGGATCACGATGTTGCCGATCGACTGCAGGCTGAACGCCACGGCCCCGTACAACGGGTTCCCGCTCTCCGCTGCGTCCCGGAACATCTGCCGGAACAGGGCGAACGGGCGTCCGATGAGGAACGCCCCGATCAGCACGCCCATGACCACCATCGGAGCGTTGGGGAACCGGCGGGCGACACGGGCGAACGGATCGCGGACGAGTCCCAGGGCGGCCAGGCCGATGTAGCACATGGCCAGTCCGATCACCCCGAACACGACCATCGACTGCACGCTTCGCGCAGACAGTTGCCCGGGCGCGTTCGGCGCGGTGGAGAACTGCGGCATCCCGGTCCCGACCAGACCCACCAGTGCGCCGTAGACCACCGACACCGCGAGCATGCCGACCGAGAGCCACAACAACGGCTTCAGCACGCGCTTGACCCGGTCGGCGCCAGTCGCCGACTCCCCCAACATCGGCGCCACGGAACCGAAAGCGGCGATGTTGCAGGCGGTGAACGTCCCGGCGACGCCCGAGACGAACGCGAAGACGATGCCTGCCCAGGCGCCGACGATCGGAGTCTCCTTCGCGTCGTGCCCGAGCAGGGTGTTGGCGACGTTGTCGCCGATCGTCTGGTCGACGAACTCGGCGGACCACACCACCGTGAGCAGGAAGCCGGCGAGGGCGCTCAGCGCGACGATCAGTCCGCGGCGCCGGGGAAAGTGGCCGTTGACGAACGCGGACGTGGCCAGAGGCGTCGCCGACCCGCCGGACGTGCCCAAGGCACTCGTGGTACTCCCCTTGCGCATGGCGATCCCTTCGCTTGCCTGACGGTTCCGGACCTCTTGTACGCCAACGATCCGGCCCACCTGCGGCAGGAGATCGACCACGCGTCCTTCACAGGATGCGCGAGGGGATCACGCGGTACTTCTCCGGGCGTGCGCTTCGATCACGACCGTTCCACGGCGTGGAACCGCTGGTCGCGGACACGGCGTTCTCGGAGAAGACACCGGGAAGGGGTCGGTTCAGGCTGGACCGGAACCGACGTCCGCGGAGGAGGTCGACGCGATCGGGGATGTGGTCGGATGCTGGTGAGCGTGACCGGTGGAACCGGATTCGTCGGTTCCCGCTCCATCGCGGCTTTCTCGGCCGCGGGACACCGGGTCCGCGGCCTCGCCAGGAACACGTCGGCCGTGGACGTAGTCCTGCGACCACCGGGTGTGGACCTCGACGCCGGGAGACGACACCGGTCCGCGGCGGGTCACCACGTGGCGCCCTTCGGGTACCTCCGGACGCTCCGGGCGGTGACCGGACGTCGGCTGCCCGCAGTCCTGCTGTCCGCCACGGCGATGCCGCCGGTCGGCGCGCTCGCCTTGCCGGCCCAGCGGGTGTGGCCGTGGCACATCCCGGCCGAGTACGGCGCGACCTGCACCTGCGTCTGCGACACCCGCGTTGCGGAGCACACGGGCCGGCTCGGTCCCCTCCCTCGCCCGATGGCCGAGACCATGTCCGACACCATGCGCCGGCTACACCGCGCAGGGCGGCTGACGAGGCGGCAAGCGGGTTCCCTCGGCGACGCGCACCTCCTGGGAGACTCGGATGACTGACCTGTCGGATGTCAGGACCTGGCGGCCGAACACCTCGAACGACGGGGAGTCGCTCGACTTCGTGCCCGAGCCGGTGCCGCGACGCCCTCACCCCCCTGCGGCGCCGAAGAGGTCCGTCCCGCAGACGATGGCGTCGGTTCGGGAACGGCTGGGCGAGTTGCGGGAGCGCGTGCTCGCCGGAGACCCCGCCGGGGTCGAACGGCAGCACGCGCTCGGCAAGAACACCGCGCGCGAGCGGCTGGACATGCTGCTGGACGAGGACTCCTTCGTCGAGATCGACCTGTACCGGCAGCACCAGGCCAGGGGCATGAAGATCTCGGAGAACCGGCCGTACTCCGACGGCGTCGTGGCGGGCTCCGGCACGATCCACGGCCGTCGGGTCTTCGTCTACTCGCAGGACTTCTCGGTCTTCGGCGGCTCCCTCGGCACGGCGCACGCGTCGAAGATCCACAAGGTGATGGACATGGCGATCGCGACGGGGTGCCCGATCATCGGGCTCAACGACAGCGGCGGCGCTCGGATCCAGGAGGGCGTCATGGCGCTCGACGGCTACGGGGGGATCTTCCGGCGCAACGTCGAGGCGTCGGGGGTCGTGCCGCAGATCAGCGTCGTGATCGGCCCGTGCGCGGGCGGGGCGGCGTACTCCCCCGCGCTCACCGATTTCACGTTCATGGTGCGCGACACGGCCAAGATGTACCTGACCGGTCCGGACGTGGTCGAAGCGGTCAACGGCGAGAGGGTGACGCACGACGAGCTCGGTGGCGCCGAGGTCCACGGCAGCCGTTCGGGGGTGGCGACGTTCGTCCGCGACGACGAGGAGTCCTGCTTGGAGGACGTGCGCTTCCTCGTCTCCTTGCTGCCGAGCAACAACCTGGACGGACCGCCGGGGAGCGAGCCCGTTGGCGCGACGACCGACGTGCGGCCCAAGCTGGCCGAGATCGTACCCACCGAGCCGAACAAGCCCTACGACATGCGCGCGGTCGTCGGCGAGCTCGTCGACGACGAGGAATTCCTCGAAGTGCACGAGAACTGGGCGCGCAACATCATCTGCGCGCTTGCCAGGATCGACGGCCAGGTGGTCGGCGTGGTCGGCAACCAGCCGATGGCTTTCGCGGGCGTGCTGGACTCCGCGGCGGCGCAGAAGGCCGCCCGCTTCGTGCGGTTCTGCGACGCGTTCAGCATTCCGCTCGTGACCCTGGTCGACGTTCCCGGGTTCCTGCCGGGCAGCGAGCAGGAGCACGGCGGCGCGATTCGACACGGGGCGAAACTGCTCTACGCGTACTGCGAGGCGACTGTGCCGCGCATCCAGGTGATCATCCGCAAGGCCTACGGCGGCGCCTACATCGTGATGGACTCGCGTTCCATCGGGACCGACCTCTCCCTGGCCTGGCCCACCAACGAGATCGCGGTCATGGGTGCGGAGGGCGCGGTGAACGTCCTGTTCCGCAGGGAACTGGCCGCCGCGGCGGCCCCGGCCGCACTGCGGGCCGAACTCATCGCCGAGTACACCGAACAACTCATGCACCCTCGCTACGCCGCGGAACGCGGACTGGTCGACGACGTGATCGACCCCGTCCAGACCAGGGCCGCCGTCGCCCGCGGGCTGCGGATGATGGCAACGAAGCGGCGGGCGTCGCCCTCGCGCAAGCACGGCAACGTACCGCTGTAGCCGACCGGGGGCCGATGCCATGAGCCCCGGTCACGACCTGTACCGCCACGTCCGGCTCACCATCGGCGAACTGCCGGCGGACCACGAGAGCGACGTGGCGGCCAGGATGGCGCCCGCGTGTCCTGAGTTGGTCGGTTCGAGACCTGGTCGCGCAACTGGCGCACATCCGGGCGGAGGTCGCGGCCCGGCTGGGCGGAACCTCGCGGTTCACGGGTTCGCCCCTCGGATGGCGTGGGCGTGAGCGAGCTGCCCGCGTTCAGATGGGAACCGTTCTCCCCGCCGACGCTCCCGGACTGGTCTCCGTCGGGGCACCGGGGGCTTCGCCGCCGGCCAGGCCGCCGAGCTCCCTCTCGACGCGCTGTCCCGACGACCGCACGGATCTCGCCGCCGCGTCCGGCGCGTCGCCCGCGCCGACCATCAGCGCGACGAGCTGCGACTCGAACAGGCGCGGGCCGTCATGGGCCGCGGTGAAGTAGTCGCCGAGTTCGAGCGTGACCAGACCGTGCGTGGCGATCCACATCTGGTGGGCGACCAGTTCGGCGTCGGCGGTGCCGAACCGGCCGGCGTCGACGCACCTGGCCGCGCAGGCGACGACGTTCGACAGCGTGTACCGACCGTGTTGGCGGCCGTCCTCCGTGATGGAGAACCCCGCGAGCGACGCGCCGCCGAACATCACCCCGTACAGGTGGGAGTTCTCCAGCGCGTTGATCCGGTACGCCCGACCGAGCAGCGCCATGTCCGACACCGGGTCGGTGGTCTCCCGGACCGCGGTCAGGTAGCGCTGGAGCCGGAAGAAGCCCTCGTGCACCATCTCCCGCACGAGTCCGGACATCCCGCCGAAGTGTGGGTGTAGACCGCCATCGTCGAACTCCCGGCGTCGGCGGCGATCCGCCTCGTCGACAGCGCTTGTGGCCCTTCAGCGGCCAACAGTCGAGCGGCGATGTCGATGAGTGCGGTGCGTGCTCTCGGATCCGAACGGCGTGGGCTCACCTCGACAAGGTTACATAACACCGTTACATTATCCATAATACCGTTGTGCTTTCGCGGTTCAGCACCGGCCGGAGGCACCATCGTGTCGACCAGGACCAGGGAACCCACACCGGTCACATCACTCGCGTCCACCGCGATCGGCCGGCCGACGTCCGCTGACGAACTACCCGTCAAGGGGAACCTGCCCACCGACCTCCGAGGCTGCTTGTGAATGAGTCGCCACGGATTGACACGATCAAGGTCGGCCTCTAGCCCGAGGCAAGCGCTTTCCTGTACGTGCTTCCTCTGGTCGCCCCCGCCGCGTGGCAGACGCTCGTCGACATGGCGAAGGCCAAGCCCGGCCAGAAAGTGCTCGTCCACGCCGCTGCCGGCGGCCTGGGCTCGACGGTGGTCCAGCTCGCCAAGCACCTGGGTGCCTACGTCGCAACGACGGCGCACACCAAAGATGCGGACTCGGCGCCGACGAGGTCATCGACTTCACCACGACCGACTTCGCCGACGTGCTCTCCGGCTACGACTTCGTACTCGACTCCCTCGGCGGCACCAACCTCGAGAAGTCGCTGACCGTCCTCAAGCCCCGGCGGCCTGGCCATCAGCGTAGTCGGCCCGCCCGACGCCGCGTTCGCCCAGCAGATGGGCAAGCCGATCCTGCGGCCGGTCATGGCGATGTTGAGCAGCAAGGTCCGCAGGAAGGCGAAAAGCTCGGGGTGCGCTACTCCTTCTTCTTCATGCGGGCCAACGGCGCGCAGCTCCGCAAGCTGAGCGAGATCTTCCCGCAAGAGCAGGTCACGATCGTCAGCGGCGACGGTTCCGCGTTCTCCTCCTTGCCCTTCGACCACCTCGTCTTCACCGGAAGCACCGCGGTCGGACGAGCGGTGATGAAGGCGGCGAGCGAGAACCTCTTCGCCGACGTGGCCTGGAATTGAGTTCAGAGAAGCAGCGACTGATGGACCAGCCCAACCAGTGCAGCGCCAGGTCATGGAGCACCGACAACGGTATGGTTTCCGCCGTGATCGAACCGTCCGCCTTGCACGGCACCAGAGCTGCCTACGACGCCGTTGCGTCCCTCTACGCCGAGCTTTTCAGCAATGTGCTTGAGCCCTTACCGGTGGAACGTGCGCTGCTGGCCGCGTTCGCCGAAATCGTGCAGGCCCACGACGCCGGGCCGGTTGCCGACATCGGATGCGGCCCCGGCCACGTGACGGCACATTTGCACGGGCTCGGGCTGACCACCTTCGGCATCGACCTGTCCTCCGCGATGGTCGCCCTGGCCCGTCGAGCGCATCCGGACCTGCGGTTCGAGGAGGGGTCGATGACCGCTCTGGACCTCGCCGACGGAGTTCTCGGCGGCATTCTGGCTTCCTACTCCATCATCCACACACAACCGCGGCAACTGCCGGTCGTGTTCACCGAGTTCCGGAGAGTGCTGGCGCCGGGCGGCCACCTGCTGCTCGGATTCTTCGCTGGTGACGATCCGCTGCCGCAGGAATTCGACCACAAGGTCACGCTCGCCTATCGCTGGTCGCCCGGCAGTCTCGCGGAACTGTTGCGCCAGGCCGGGTTCGTCGAGGTCGCCCGCTTGCTGCGCGAGCCTCACGAGGGCGAGCGGTTCCAACAGGCCCACCTGCTGGTTCGCAAGGCACAGGAGCACTGAGCGCCCCGCTGGGCCGTCATCGGAGACGGTCCTCTCAAGCTTCGACGAGGCTGGTGATGGTCCTCATGGCGGTACTGATCGCCGTGCCCGGCCAGCACTATGCCGCGCCCACGGGTCGACGAACCCCGGATCCTCGCGCTCGGGATCAACGCCGAGGACGCGACGGCCGCCCGGACCAGCTCGGCGAACCGGGTTTCGCCGTCGGCTGTTACAACGACGACGTGGCGACCGCCCTGCTTCACGCGGCATCGCTGCGGCAATGGCGGGTGCCGCACGACCTGGCACTGATCGGCATGGACCGCACCCCCTTGTCCCGCCTCACCACCCCACCGCTCACGACGATGGAGTACGACACCTCCCCGGTCACCGCGGAAAACGTCCAAGCAATCCTCCGCCACCTGGACAAATCGGACGTCGAGGAACCCGCACCGAGGTGCACTTCCAGCTGATCGCGGGCGGAACCACCTGAACAGACCGAACCCACGAAGACCGACTACCGGATCAACGGGGAGAAGTGGTTCATGACCCTGGGGGACATCGCCGACTACTTCGTCCTGTTGGCGATCGTCCAGCCACACGGCGCTCCGACCATGTTCCTGGTGGACAAGGATCTGCCCGGGCATCCAGTTCATCGACGTCGCCGTCAGCCGCACCCTGTTGCGGGGTTCGGTGGGGGGTTTCCCCGAGGCCGACCGGAGGCGGGTTCCCTACAGTGACGGACATGGCTTCCGTGCGTTCCCTTCGCGAACTGCTCGCCGACCTGGTCGGCGACGCCGGCGCGCGTTCCGGCGGGCCAAAGGCTTACCTCGCCGAGCACGGCCACCCCGATCTGCCGGCGGAGCTGGTGGCGGAGGCAGTGGTCAGCTTCGCGGACACGGCACCACCGGAGGTGGCCGAGCAGTTGGCACCGTTCGTGACCGCGCACACCTCGGGTCAGGGGGACGGCGCAGGCTGGTTCGACCTGCTCACCTCGGCATTGGCGGGGCTCCCCGAAGACCCCGACACGCTGGACGGCGCCCCTGCGCCGAGGACCGGGGACGACGCCGGTCTGGACGCCGGGCCGAGCCTGGACTTCGGCGCGGGCGCCGCCGACGCGATCGACCTCACCGCGGCGCTGGACGAGGAGCCGGCGGTGGACGCGGCGCCCACCGGCTGGCCGGACGCCGACGAACAGGTCCTGCCCGACCCCGCCGACTCCGCCGTGGCCGCCGTGGCCGACCAGGACGTCGTCGCGGACGACGAGCCGGACGACGAGCCGAACGACGAGCCGAACGAGGATTCCGTGGACTGACCCGGCGCGGGGCCGGTCGACGGTCCGCGCGGGTGGTTCCGACATCGGGCAGCGATCAGGCACCACGCACAGGACGGCCCGGCCGCACGTCATGTGCGGCCGGGCCGTTCTGGGTTCAGGGCGTGGTGTCCCCAGCCGGAGCGATCTCCCCTCTTTCCTCCTCCGGCGCGGAGGTCGGCCCGGGAGTCGGCCCGGGGGTCGGCCCAGGAGACGGCCCAGGGCTCGGCTTGGTAGTGGTGGTGGTCGTCGTCTTCTTGGTGGGCTGTGGGTTTGGCTGCGGGTTGGGTTGGGGGTTGGGCTGTGGGTTGGGCTGCGGGTTGTCCTGCGCCGGCGGATCCGTGGTAACCACAGTGGACTCCGTGCGGGTGATCGGCACGCAGTTGCCGGTCACGAAGGTGTCGCTCGTGTCGGGGACCAGGTGGTGCTTGGCGTCCGCGATGCGCGCGCACACCTTGGGGGCGTCGCCGATCGCCGTGACGAAGCGCTCATCGGTGACGTCGAGCACCGCGGGGCGGTGGTCCTCGACGTACCAGTTGCCCCGCTCGGCTTCCGGCGCCTGCATGCCCATCACGTCGGCGGGCGGGTTGGTGCCGTCACCACCGTAGACGTGCAGGTGGTAGTCGCCGTCGATGTTCATCGGGGAACCGTCCCCGCGGTAGTCGATGGTGATCTTGCCGTCGGCGATGATCGCGGAGGTGAGGCACACCCACCGCGGGTTGCTCATGATCGCCTCGGTGCACTGCTCGTCGACCGGCAGCGACGAGGCGGAGCTGCTCGACGCCGCCGAACCGGCCGAGCCCGGGTTCTTGTCGTCCCCACGGAGCGCGGCGAGCCCGATCCCCACACCGGCCAACAACAGGAGCACCACGCCCCCGGCTGCCAGCACGGGCGCGCGCCGGCGCCGGCCCGCCGACCGCGGCAGTGGTGGCGGCCCGACCTTCTCCCCCGGCCGCGAGGCCCCGGCAACCCCACCCCGAGACTCCAAGGGCGCGGTGATCCCGGCCTGGGACCGGTCGCCCGGAAGCTCACGCCCGGCGCTCGTCGCGGCACTGGACCCAGCCGGGCCGCCGTGGCCGGCCCGGGCGACGTCAGGGCCACCGGCCTGCCCGCCACCCGGTCCGCCGGCCCTCGCCGCGGCACTCCCGCCGGGGATACCCGGTTCGGCAGGCGCACCGCCGGCTCCGTTGCCCGTCCCGGCCGGTCCGGCGGCCAAACCGACCGCGTCCGAACCGGCGCCGAGCCCGGCCCCACCGCCGGCTCCGCCACCTTGCCCAGCGGCCGCACCGCCGAGCCGGCCGGCCGGTCCGGCCGCACCGCCGGCTCCGCCACTCATCCCGCCCGGTCCGGCTGCCGCGCCACCGCCTGCCCCACCTCCGGCACCCAGCGCAGCCGCGCCCAGCCCAGCCGCGCCCAGGCCGGCCGCCGCGGCGGTACCGCGCTCAACCGGCCCGGCACCACGTCCGTCGGCCCGGCCGGCCGGCGCCCCGAATCCCCCACCGGCCAGCCGCGCCGCACCGAGCGCGACCGCGTGCTTCGGATGCGTGTCCACCGCGACCGGCCGCCCCAGTTCGGCGCTGACCAGTTGTCCCACGATCGGCATCCGCGACGACCCACCCACCAGCAGCACCGAGTGCAACTGCTCCGGCGTCAACCCGGCCGACAGGACGGCCCGCCGCAGCGCCTCGATGGACCCGTGCAGGGCGGGACGCACCATGGCCTCCAACTCGCCCCGGGTCAGCCGGACCTCCGTGGTCACCGACGGGAGCAGCACCGGAATGGCCGTGTCGGTGTCGGCGGACAGGGCCTCCTTCGCCTGTACGCACTCCTCCCGCAGCCGCGCCACCGCCGTGAGCGCCGCGGGGTCGTCCTCGTCCAGATCGTCCAATTTGGACCCCAACGTCGTGCGCACGTGGTTGAACACCGCGGCGTCGAAGTCGATCCCGCCGAGCCGCTCGATCCCCTCGGGGTGGCCGAGGATCGTGAACCCACCGGTGGTCCGCCGCAGCACGGCCGCGTCGAACGTCCCGCCGCCGAGGTCGTACACCGCCACCACGGCACCCACGCCGAGCCGCTGCTCCTGCGCGTAGTTCACCGCCGCCGCCTCGGGCTCCGTCACGAACGACACCGACGGCAGGTCGGCCATCCGCACCGCCTGCCGCAGCAGGTCGATCTTGTACGGCCCCCAGTTCGCGGGGTGCGACACGCACACCGACGATGGCGGCGCGCCCTCCCGGGTGCCCACTTCGGACACCACCGCGCGCAGCAGCTGGGAGGTCAGCGCTTCCGCCGAGTACGGGGTGCCGCCGAGCATGATCGGCGTGGTGTCACCGATGCGGCGCTTGAACTCGCGCGCCACCCGGTTCGGTTCGGTGAGGCCGCGCCGGTTGGCCGCCTCACCGGTCAGGAACGTCTCGTCCTCGCGCAGCAGCACGACTGACGGGATCGCGGCCGCGCGCGCGCCCAGCGAGATGATCTGCGCCCGGCCCTCGCGCCACGTCGCCGCGGCGGTGTAGGTGGTGCCGAGGTCAATGCCGAGTGCGTACATCGCGGTGCTCCGTAAGGTCGGCCAACATGCCTTCGCACGACCGGACGGCCACCTGGGCGGCGACCGCCAGCTCGTAGCTGGTGAGTGGGTTCTCCGCGCGGCGCTGCCAACGGGACAGCGCGTCCGCCGCGGCGGTGGTGAGCTCGCCGCGGTCGGCGTCCGGGGGCAGCCGCAGCCTCTGGTGGGTCGCGCCGCCCGCGCCGCCGATCAACCGCTCCAGCTCCGCGACCACCTCGGCCTTGCCGGACACCCATCCGGCCCGCAGCCCGGACAGCACGCGCAGCTCGTTGAACGGGTGGGCCGAGGACACGACCGCCTCGACCTCGCCGGCCAGTGCCTCGCTGCCCGGCCCGGCGAAGTCGCGGACCACGTCCGCGACAGCCAGCAGCGCCGAGCGGCACTTCAGCACGTCCCGGCGTTCGAAGAACAACGACGACAGCAGGTCCTGCAACTGGTTGAGGCCGCTGCGCTCGGCCAGTTCGCGCGCGAGGTCGGTGGCCGTGCCGGCGACCTTGCGGCGCAGCACGGTGCTCGCCAGCCGCACGCCGAACACGCCGAACCGGGCCAGCAGCGACGCCCGCTCCGGCTCGGTCAAGCCCAGCTCGGGCCGGGTCCCCACGAACCGGTCGGCCGACAGCAGCAGTTCCTCGGCGTCGCGGGGCGGCAGGTCGGCGATCCGGCGCAACTGGCCGACCTCCTCCTCGGTCAGCGTCACCGCCGTCTCGGCGAGCAGCCCGGCCACCGGGACGACGGACTGCACCAGCCGCCGCACGTCGGGGTCCTCGCCGAGCCGGGTCGCCACCCGGCGGGCGGACGCCATCGAGTCCAGCCGGCCGACGGCGATCTCGTCGGCCCGCGACAGCACACCGATCGCGTTCACCGGGCTCGGCTGGGACACCTCCGAGTCGTGGAACGCGCGGAGGAACTCGACATCGCCGACGTGCAGGTGGCGCATCAGGTACAGCACCGCGTCGGCCGGGGTCTCCTCCTCGTCCGGTACCAGCAGGTCCCAGGTCCGTCGCGCCGCCGACTCCGACAGCGACCCGATCCCCGGCGTGTCCACCAGCGTGACCGAACGCAGCGCCTGCGCAGGCCACGTGACCCGGAGCTCGTCGACGTCCTCGGCGCGCAGCCCGTCGAGGTTGATGTTGAGCTGGCCGTCCTCCCGGTCGAACCGCAGCTGTCGCTCCTCCCTGCCGACCCTGGCCCGTACCCGGTAGGTGTGCCCGTCCTGGTACCAGGTGACGATGCGGGTGCACTCGCCGGCGTCCGTCGGCGCGAGTCGCTCCCCCACCAGCGCGTTGAGCAGGGTGGACTTGCCGGCCTTGACCCGACCGGCCACAGCCACCCGCAGCGGCTGGTCCAGCCGGTCGCGGGTGGCGGCGAGCCGGGTGCCGTGCGGCGTGTACCGGTAGACCTCGATCGCGTGGTCGAGCACCGATCTGGTCCGGTCGATGAGCCTCGCGGGACTCATGAGCCGGCCACCGCCTCGGCCCGTTGCCGGAGCTGGGAGATCCTGGCCAGCTCGGCGTCCACGTTCTTGAGCCGCTTCTCCCGGTCGGCCTTGGTGCGCTGGGCGGCCTCGCCCGCCGCGGTGAGCGCACGCGCGTTGGAGCGGTTCAGCTCCTCGGCGAGCGCGGTGTAGTGGTCCCGCAGCTCGCGCTGCACGCGGCGCAGGGTGTCGCGGGAGTCCTTGCCCGCGACGAAGGTGATCTTGTCACCGTACCGGCGCACCGCGTTCCTGGCCTCGGTGCGGCGCTTCTGGACCTGCCGCTTCTTCTCCTCGCGCAGCCCGCGGTGTCCGAGCACCAGGCCGATGCCGAGGCCGATCGGGCCCAGGGCGACCCCCACCATGCTGCCGACCAGGGTGAACATCATCGCGCCGCCGTAGGCGCTCTTCAGTGCCACCACGGCCTGCTTGACCGCACGCATCTTCTTCAGGTCCAGGTCCTCGCCGACCTCGGCGGCGGCGAGCGGCGTCGGGTCGTGCACGGTCGGCTGGGTGAGCAGCGCTCCGGTGGCCTCCCGGAAGTGCTCGCCGACCTTTTCGGACAGCTCGGTGGCCCGCTCGCGCAGCAGTTCGTAGTTGGACAGCAGCGCCTCGGCGGTCCTGGCCTGCAGCCAGGGGCCGAGCTCGGCCCAGGTGTCCGCGGGGTCACCGGCCTCGATGGCCTGGTCGGCCTCCGCGGTGACCTCCTTGATCCGGGTCCTGAGGTCGAAGTCGATGTCGGAGGTGAGGTCGCCGATCCCGTCGCTGAGCGTCTGGCTCCACTTGGCGGCGGCCGTCGTCAGCCGCTCGACGTGCGACTTGGCCGCGGTCAGCTCGTCGACCACGCGTTGCGCGGCGGCCGGGTCGGCCAGCGCGGCCCGCTCGGCGGTGAACGAGGTCTCCAGGTGGTCGCACAGCGCGACGACCTCGGCGGCGGCCTCGGTGGCGAGGCGCTGCTCGGCCGAGCCGCCGACCTGCTCGCGAACCAGCGTGATCAGGTCGGGGAAGCCGGACTCCGCGTTCAGCTCGGCGTCGCTGTTCTTGACCGCGCGGGCACGCAGGGCGGAGGAGACCGTCAGCAGCGGGATGTCGCCCTCGGCGGCCAGGTGCGCCGCGTCGAGATCGCGGATGCGGCGCCAGGCCGGGTAGAAGTCGGTCTTGGTGAGCACGCACGCGACCGTCGGGCACATCGTGCGGGCGCGGCGCAGGAACTCCATCTCGCTGCGCGTCAGCTCCTGGGCGGCGCTGGTCACGAACAGCACGGCATCGGCGAGGGAGATCGCGGCCAGGCTCGCCGCGGCGTGCGCGGAGCCGAGCCCACCGATGCCCGGGGTGTCGACCAGGACCAGCCCGGTGGCGAGCAGCGCCCGCGGGATGCGGATCTCGACCCCGCCGACCCTCGGCTCGCCGTCGCCGATCGGGGTCTCCACGACGTGCCGCCGCACGTCGGCCAGCTCGATCGCCTCCCGCTGGTCGCCCGTCCCGTTGTCACCACGCCACAGCTCGGCCCTGGGCTGCTCGCCGTGCCGGACGAAGGTCGGCACCGCCGTGGCCGCGTCATCGTCGACCGGGCAGACCTGCGCCCCGACCAGCGCGTTGACCAGGGAGCTCTTGCCCTGCTTGAACTCGCCGGCGACGACGACGTGGATGACCGGGTCGGCGAGCCGGCGTTTGGTCTCGGTGAGCCGGGCTGCGAGGTCCGGCCGGTCGAAGGCCGCGCACGCACGCAGCCCCACGTTGACGACGTCCACCGCGCGGGCCGCAGCGGGGGCGGTTCCTGCCTTGGTCATGATCGCTCCTGTGTGGACAGTGCGGGCGGGGAGGCATGCGGCGGGCGGGCCGATCGGTCCAGACCGATCGGCCCGCCCCGCTACTCGCGACTACTGGGTGCCGATGGGGGTGTCGCTGCCGCCGCTGACAGTCGTGCCGTTGTCCTCCAAGGTGGTGCTGTGGTCGACGGTGTCCACGTAGGCGGGGCTGTAGTCGGTCATGTCGGTCACCACGACGTCGTGGGGGTCCTCCACGACGGGGGTGTAGTAGTCGGTGTTGGTGCTGTTGTCCTCGAAGGTCGTGTCGTTGTCCTCGAACGTGGTGTCGTTGTCCTCGAAGTTGCTACCGCTGGCGTTGCTGCCGCCGACCGCGATCGCCGAGCCGTCGCCCTGGGTGTTGCCCGAGACGTTGGTGGTGTCCCCCGAGCCGAACCCGCCGACCGCCGAGTTGTCACCGCTGTTCTGCGTGGTCTTGTTGCCGTCGCCGACCACCGCGTTCTCGACGTCGCCGCCGGCGTTG
>NZ_MTQP01000041.1 GCF_001984175.1 Saccharothrix sp. ALI-22-I | reverse complement strand
TGATGTTCGCGTAGCCACCGGTCGCCGCGGTGACCAGGACCCGGACGAGGCGGACGTCGCGACCCGGCCACTCGACGATCTTCGTCTTGCGGTCGCCGGCCCAGTTCGCGGTGGCCACGGTGGTGAACGTGACGCCGTCGGTGCTGGTGGAGATGGTCGCCGCGGTGATGTCGCCGTCGGTCGAGTTCGTCCTGTTCCACTGCTTGGGCAGGTATTCGAGGGTGGAGACCTGGAACTGCGTGGACCCGGTCGACGCGCTTCGGCGGCAGACCGGAGCCGACACGGCCGATACGACGGCGCGCACCGGCCGCCGCGGGACTGGACGTCATCGTCGTGCACTCCTGGGACTTGGTTGTGGGCGTGGGACCGGAGCCGCTTGCGCAGTGGGTCATCGTGTGCGCGGGTACCTGCACACGTAGGTAATGGCCGGGGGCAGGTTGGCCCACACGGCCTGAGTGGGCAGCACCGAGCTGAGGAGTTCACCGTGCAGGTTGAGCGGCTTGCGCGCGAGCTGGGTTGCCGGACCGATCCCGCGTTCCACCGCCTGCGACAACTTCCCCGGCAACTACCTGCGGCACCAGGGCTTCGAGGTCAAGCTCGCGCCCAACGACGGCACCTCCGGCTTCGCCGCCGACGCCACGTTCACCCGGGTCGCCGGCCTGGCGGACGCCTCTTGGTCGTCGTTCCGCTCGGTCAACTACCCGACCCGCTACCTCCGGCACTCGAACTTCGTCCTGCGCATCGACGAGATCACGACCACCACCGCCCGCGCCGACGCCACCTTCCACCTCGGTTACTGACCTCAACCCAGCGCACAACACCGGACCCGCCCGGCCGAGGTGCACCAGTCATCTCGGCCGGCGTCAGGAGACGCTGCAACGCCGCGGTCGGCCTCGTCCTTCCGGATCCAGGTCCGCAACGCCTCACGGACGACTCCCTTCAGGCGGTTGTTGCGCACGTCCCCGCCGCACTGCACCGTCGTGGAACGCGGAGGCCAGCGGTGCGCAGCCGGCGGCTTGGACCGCGACGATCCGCGGCAGCCGGTCGATCAGGTTCTGGTCGCGCAGCTCCACGGCGCCGAGGTAGGCGCCGAGCACGAGCGTGCCGTTGCCGACGTGCAGGACGAGCGTGTCGGGCAGCCGGCCGCCGAGTTGCTCCCAGAGCTCCAGCACGTACGTCTTCGTGCCGTGCAGGAAGACGGGGTTGTGCACGTGGCTGGCGTAGAAGACGCCCGGCTCGTCGGCGGCTCGGGCCGCGGCTCGGGCGGTGTCCTCGCGGGTGCCGGGGATCTGGTGCACGGTGGCGCCGTAGGCGCGGAGCTGTCCGACCTTGCCGGCTGAGGTGTCCGCGGGTACGTAGACGTCGCAGGCGATGCCGGCGCGGGCGGCGTAGGCGGCGCGGGCGGCGTAGGCGGCGACAGCAGTTCCGGCGTTGCCGCTGCTGTCGGCCATGAGCCGGGTGACGCCGAGGCGGGCGGTGAGGGCGGCCAGGAGCACGGCGCCGCGGTCCTCGAAGGATCCGGTGGGCATGAGGTAGTCGGCCTTGAGCGCGACACCGGGCTGCGCCGGCGCGGTGACCAAGGGGGTCAGGCCCTCGCCCATCGTGATGTCGTGAGGTTCGGGGATCGGCAGGGCTTCGGCGTAGCGCCACAGGGTGGGGCGGCGGGTCGCGAGATCGGTGAGCGTCGGCATGGCCGGTGTGAACCCGGCGAGGTCGAGGACGCCGTGGCAGCCGGCGCACCGCCACGGCAGGTCGCTCAGCGAGTGGGTGCTCCGCAGGCTGCGCATCTCAGTGCCAGGGTGGACAACGTCGAGGTCATGGGGTGGTTCCTGGATCGGATGCGTCGGCGCGCAGGAGGGCGTCGGCGATGAAGAGGTCTTGCAGGGCGATGCCGGAGCTGTCGAACAGGGTGATGTCCTGCCCACTGCGGCGCCCCTCGGCTCGCCCGGCCAGGACGTCGCCGATCGCGATCAGCGCGAGGGTGCCGTCGGCGATCAGGTCGGCGACGTGCTGGGCTTCCCCGATGCGCACCGCCTGTGCCGGCAGGTCGCAGAACAGCCGCGCCGCCTGGAGCAGCTCCCGGGGCAGTTCCTGCTTGCCGTGGGCGTCGGAGCCCATGCCGGCGACGTGGGTCCCGGGGCGCACCCAGGCGGCGTCGAACAGGGGCGCGGTGGCGGTGGTGGCCGTGACGATGATGTCGGCGGCACGGCATGCTTGCTCCGGCGCTGAGAGCCGGCCGGTAAGCCCGCGTGCGGCCAACCGTGCCAGGAACGTCTCGCCGTGCTCTCGGGTGCGGGCGACGACGTGGATGGTGTCGATCGGTCGCACGCGGGTGACCGCGGCGCATTCGTAGAGGGCCTGATGGCCCGTACCGAAGATGGTCAGGGTCGAGGCGTCCTCGCGTGCCAGCACGTCGGCGGCGACCGCGTCGGCGGCTGCGGTGCGGTACGCGTTGACGACGCCGGCCTCGACCACCGCGCCGATGCGGCCGTGTTCCTGGTCGAAGAGCAGGATCACCGAGTTGTGCCGGGGAACACCGAGATCGGCGTTGTCGGGCCAGTAGCTGCCGATCTTGACGCCGGCGAGCTGCTGCGAGGCGCCGGATTTCACGGTGAACCGGTTGCGGGGGTCAGACCCGTGGCCCGGGACCGCGGGGAAGACCTCGGCCTGTGGGCTGACGGCGGCGATGAGCGCGTCGCGTGCGGCGGTGTAGGCGAGGTCCTCGTTGATGAGCGCGGCGGAGTCCGCCTCGGCCAGGTAGCGCACGCTCACCAGCCCCTGATCCGCGTCCAGATGTCCCACACGGTCCGGGATCCGGGTTCGATCACGTGGTAGCGGTCGTGCTGGGCGGCGGTGGCGCAGGCGTGGACGGGCAGGATCCGCACCTTGGCGCCGATCGGGATGTCCGGCAACGACGCGGTGCTGCCGGGCCGGATCGACAGGATGCCGTGCTCCTGGCTCGCGTCGCTCATCAGCAGGTCCTCGTACAGGGTGCCGTCGAGATCGCCGACCAGCCCGTACGCCTGGTCGACCCGTTGGCGGGACGTGCCGCGGTCGCGGGAGGTGGCCATCCAGCCTCCGTCGGTGAGGATCCACCCCTTGTCCGGCCGGTGTCCGATCACCGTGGTCACCACGCTCATCGCGAGATCGGCGACGGTGCACACGCCGATGCCCGCCATCACCAGATCGAAGAAGACGAAGTTGCCGGCCCGGACCTCGGTGACCCCGGTGAGGTCGGTGGCGAAGTGCGCGGTCGGGGTCGATCCGACGCTCACCACCGGCACCTCGTGTCCGGCCGCCCGCAGCCTCTCGGCCGCCAGCACGGCACAACGGCGCTCGTTCTCCGCGGCGGCGCGCAGTTCGCCGTCGCCGTCGGCGAAGTACGACTCGCCGGCGTGCGTCAGCACCCCGCGCAGTTCCGCGCGGCCGTCGCGCAGCGCCTGCCCGATCTCGACGAGGGTCGGGTCGTCCGGCCGGACACCGCCGCGGTGACCGTCGCAGTCGACCTCGATCAGCGCGGGGATACCGGCCAAGCCGGTTCGTTCTGCGGCGAGCGCAGTCGCCTGCTCGACGCTGTCCAGCAGCACGGCCAGGTCCACGCCCCGCTGTCGCAGATCCACGACCCGGCCCAGCTTGTCCGGTGCGATCCCGACCGCGTACAGGATGTCCCGGTAGCCCGCGTCGGCGAACGCCTCCGCCTCGGCCAGCGTCGACACCGTGATCGGTCCCTGCTCGCCGTCGTGGAGCAGTCCGGCCACCTCGACGGACTTGGCGGTCTTGAGATGCGGGCGCAGGCCGGCGCCGAGCCGGTCCAGGCGTGCGCGCAACCGGTCCACGTTCGCCTGCACGGTGCTGCGGTCGACAGCGAGGAACGGTGTCCTCACGTCGTCGAGATCGGTCACGGTTTCTCCTCGGTACCGGCCCGGCCGGCGGATGTCTGTTTGCGGCTGTCGGCGAGATCGGCGTACACGGCGGAACGGGACACGCCCAGCCGGTCGGCGATGCGAGGCACCGCGTTGCGGACCGTGAAGGCACCGCGCCGGTCCAGGACGCGCAGCAGCGCCAACCGCTCCGACCGGGTCAAGGTGCCGACCGGCTTGCCGCGGGCCAATTCCTCGGCCCGGATCAGCGAGTCGATCACGTCGTCGAAGTCATCGCTGAACGTGGTGACCGGCACCTGCGCGGGCGGCGTCCCGGCCAGCGCGGTCAGCAGGTCGCCCGCCTGGCGCAGAGCGGTGACGTCGACGTTGACGCACAGGGCGCCGAATACGCGGCCTGCGCCGTCTCGCAGTGGCATGGTCGACGACTTGACGATCCGTCCATCCGGTGTCCGGGTCACGTAGTTGATGTCGTTCGCCGCCGCGTCACCCTGCGCCAACACCGCCAAGCCGATCTCGCTCAGGGCACCGCCCGCCTTGCGACCGGTCACCGCGCCGGACACCGCCACGACGGACTGCTCACCGCGCCGGTAGTCGTGCAGCACCACCTCGCACGTCGGCCCGAACGTCGCCGCCAGCCCGTCGATCACCGGCAGCAACGCCGACAGGATCGTGTCGGCACTCGCGTCAGCCAACGTGCTCCACCCTTCCTCGCCACCACCAGCCCGGCCTATAGTAAACGTCCAGGAGCTGGATGAAAAGTCCAGGGAGAGTCTCGGCGAAGTTGTCGGTGCCTCGGGCACTGTCCCCGTCCCCGGTAGCTCTCGCCGAAGGTGGCGCGGGCCATGTCGAGCGGGCCCGACGCGCGCTACAGCCGCAGGTCGACCTGCTGTGGCTCTGCGCCACCGCGACACTCCCTACCGTCACAGGTCAAGCATCAGCGGTTCAGTCCGCGGCGTTGGCGAGTTCGGCGATCGTGCGGCGTCGGTCGCCCAGGTCGGAGAGCAACTCGTCGATCAGGTCGAGAGCGGCCACCGGCTCGCCCTTGCTGATGTGGAAGACGATGGCGTTGGCGGTCGCCGTGACGGCGGTGGGCCAGTCCGCCCACGCTCGCGGTTCGGCGGCCGAGGGACCTCTGGTATCCGGATCCGGCATGAGGATTCCTTTCGGAGCGGCCCGGCGACGCACGGCAGTTCGACGAAACCGGTCGTCATCCAGGTCTCCGGACCTGAGCGGACGGTCGGCGCCCGGTTCATCCGGTTCCGCGGCTCCTTGTGACGTGCATGCATGCGGCGATGGTGAGCGCGAGGATGCCCGCGAAGATCAGTGTGAAGGTGACCGTCGTCGCGCCCAAGGCGGTGAGGAACACGCCGAGCAGGCCGCTCGCGAGCGAACCGGCTTTCCACCGGCGGGTCTTCGGCGAGGTCGAACCGCCTCGGAGCATGGCGGCGAGAGCGGGATCGGACGCCGTGAACTGCTGTTCGATCTCGTCGAGTCTTCGCTGTTCGTGACGACTGAGCATCGGATGCTCCAGTGGCCTCGGGTGTTCCCGAACGACGGAAGTACCCGACTCGTGCCCAGGCAAACCGACAAGGCCGACGTTTACCGCGCGCTGCCGCCGTGGGCCGCCGCGGTGGGTCATCCGCTGAAGAGGAGAGACCCGATGGCCCGCTGCGAGGTGTGCGGCAACGACTACGAGACGACCTTCGAGATCCACGCCCGGCACCGCCCTGCATCACTCTGCCGGCTATCGCACCGTCGGTGTCCGCGAACGCATCGCCCGACACCGAGGCGAGATCGGTCGGCGTCGTCTGCTGCCGGCCGTGGCCCGTCACGGGTGGGGCCCGCGTGGTGGCCGGGGCGGGTACATGGCCGCGCAGGTGAACACCAGCGCGGCAATGACGAGCACCGTGAGGCCGATGTCGATCAGGGCGTTGACGATCAGGGCGTTGACGATCAGGTCGGTGAGCACGGCTCAGTCCTCCGGTGCCGAAATCCGCTCGGCGGGCTGACCGTCGATGCTGGAAGACCACAACCCCGGCGACCCGACGGACTCGGCAGGAGCGGCCGGAACAGCAGCTGACCTGGGCATAGGACCTCCTCGAACACCGATGCGTTCGAGGTCTCCTTCACCCCACCGGGGTGGTCTCCCGAGGACACCGACGGGGTGTCCGTACTGACCGGGCAGACCCAGCGGAAGTACTCCCCTCCCTCCCAGTATCACTCTGCGCGGACCCAGGCGTGAAGTGCTTTCTCAGGGTGAGGTGGGAGTGATGGCTTGAGCGCGGCGTTGTCAACGCATGGACCGGTTGGATCCCATCCAGGCCGGTCCGACCGGCGCTGGACGAGACAGCTCGCCCAGGACCATCCCACCGTGGCGGACACCACCGACACCACCGACACCACCGATACCGCCGCGGCAGCCGAACGCACCGCAGCAGCTACGCCTCCACCACCCCCGCCGACGTCGACCGGATCCACCTCGTACAACGCCTAGAGGTGCAGGGCGTGCCGCTGGAGGAGATCGCCACCGCGCTGCGCAACCAGCACGCCGACGTCGGCGCGATCCTGGACCGCATCGACGAGGACCTGCGCACCCTCCAGGCCGCGGCCGAGGCGGCGTCACCGGAGGTGCACGGGCTACTGGCCGCGGTCGCCACCCGCGTCCACTCCCTGATCACCGTCGCCCTCCGGATCCCGCCCGATCTGCCCCTTCCCCGAGCCGCGGCGCAACCGCACCCGGGTGATGGCGTGGTGCTCCACGGCCAGCACCTCGATCGTCCACCCCGACACCGTGACCCGATCGCCCGGCGCTTCCGGGATGTGCCCCAGCAGCACCAGGACCAGGCCCGCGATGGTGGCGTAGTCGCGGTCGGGCGCATCGGGCAATTCCACCCCCAGGTCGACCAGGTCGTGCATGGGGAAGGTGCCGGGCAGCACCAGCGAACCGTCCTCGGCGGCCCGGACCGCCATCACGTCGCGGTCGGTCTCGTCGTAGATCTCACCGACGATCTCCTCCAGCAGGTCCTCCAGCGTGACCATGCCCGCGACCGCGCCGTGCTCGTCCACCACCAGCGCCATCTGCTCCCGCTCGGCCTTGAACCGGCGCAACGCGTCCGAGACCCGCACCGTGTCCGGGAACACCACCGCAGGCCGCGCCACCTTCCCCACAGTGCCCCGGTCGTGCAACAGGTCACGCAGGTGCACCACACCCACCACGTCGTCCAGATGCCCACCGCGCGCCACCGGCGCCCGCGAATGCCCCGACGCCGCCAGCTCCGCCCGCGCCGCCGCCACGTCCTCCTCCGCCGCCAGCGTCACCACCGCCCGTCGTGGCACCAGCACCTCGCGTAGCCGGCGTTCGTGGATCTCCAACGCACCTGTGATGATCATCCGCTGCTCGACGTTCAGGCCACGCTGCGCCGACACCAGCTCCCGCAGCTCCTCCGGCGACATCTGCCCGGAGTCGGTGTCCGGCTTCCCGCCGAACAACCGCACCACCAGGCTCGTCGACGCGCTCAACGCCCACACCGCCGGACGGGACACCGCCGACAGCACATCCAACGGACGCGCGACCAGCAGCGCCCACCGCAGCGCGTTCTGCATGGCCAGCCGCTTGGGCGCCAACTCCCCGAACACCAGCGTCAGGAACGTCAACACCACGGTCACCAGGGCGATCGCCACCGCCTCGGCGGCCCCGTCGAGGAACTCCAGCAGCGGCACCAGCGGCTCGGCCAACGACACCGCCGCCGTCGCCGACGCCAGGAACCCCGCCAGCGTGATCCCGATCTGGATCATCGCCAGGAACCGGTTCGGATCACGAGCCAACTTGACCAGCGTGCGGGCACCGGCGCGGCCGTCGCGCTCCAACGCCCGCAACTGACCCTCACGCAGCGAGATCAACGCCATCTCACTACCCGCGAACACCGCGTTGAACAACACCAACACCGCCACCAACGCAATGGTGAAACCGTAACCGTCCACACCCACTCCGAACCCCACCGAGTAGGCGAAACGCTACTGCGCGAGTGCCTCGTCCACCGTTCGAAGCGGCGGCGCGCACGTCAACCGTGGCCCGGTGCGACCTGCCGGCGCGGAGGAAGCCGACGGGTGCGGGGTACGAAGCCGCACCCGTCGACACGTTGCGTACGCGGGTCTACTCGGGACAGGCCAGGCGGACACCGAAAGCGCAGTCGAACCGACAGTGGGCGCCCGGAGATCGACGGGACGGTGACGAACGAGCCGGAGCCGAACCTGTTCCGGTCGCACGTGGACGCCCCGCTGCCCCACGAGCGCGGCGGGCCGGCGGCCCATCACCGCCGGCCGACCTCATGGGCGACGAATGGCGTCACCCCCGGTGGCGGGTGCCACGGTTACTCGCGGGTCTACCACCCGTCGCGGGCTCGCCGCGCCGCTCCGGGGTCGGCGCCATTGGCGCGCATTGGGTTGCGGAACGTCTTTCTCGGTTCCGCCACCGGGATGGTGGCGGATGTGGCGGACAATCCGGAGTCGGTCATCAGGTCCTCCCTCGTGTCACCACCACCCACCCCGCCAATCGCGGGTGCGTCAGCCGCCAGGCGAGCCCGAGCACAGCCACGCCGGATCCCAGGGCGCCGGACCGATCTCGCCACCCGCTTCAGAACGCTCCACACCCGGTCCGGAGCGTTTGCGCGCGCCAGCGCGCTGTGGTGCGCTGGGATAACAGCCTTGTCACGGAGAAGGCGGACAGCGAGTGGACGTGTCTCAGGTCGTCTGGTGGCTCACGATCGCCGGGATCGTCGGTCTTCTGCTGTTCGACTTCATCGCGCACGTGCGCAAGGCACATGTGCCGACCCTGCGCGAGGCGGGCCTGTGGTCGGCCCTCTACGTGGGAATAGCGATCCTCTTCGGCGTCGGCGTATTCGTCCTCGGCGACTCGACGATGGGGGCGGAGTACTTCGCCGGATACGTGACGGAGAAGGCGCTGTCGGTCGACAACCTGTTCGTCTTCCTCATCATCATGTCCAGCTTCAAGGTCCCCCGCGCCGACCAGCAGAAGGTACTGCTGTTCGGGATCGTCTTCTCCCTGATCGCCCGCACCGGGTTCATCCTGCTGGGCGCCGCCCTCATCAACCTGTTCGCCTGGGTCTTCTACCTCTTCGGCGTGATCCTGCTGGTCACCGCCGGCAACCTCCTCAAGCCGGAAGGCGAGGACAGCCACTCGGCGGACAACATCGTGATCCGGCTCGCCAGAAAGCTCTTCCACACCACCGACACCTACGACGGTGACAAGCTGTTCACCGTCGAGGACGGCCGGCGGGCCATGACGCCGATGCTGCTGGTCATGGTCGCCATCGGCGGCACGGACATCCTGTTCGCGCTGGACTCCATCCCTGCCATCTTCGGGTTGACGCAGAACGTCTACCTCGTGTTCACCGCCACGGCGTTCTCGCTGCTGGGACTGCGTCAGTTGTACTTCCTCATCGACCGGCTGCTGAACCGGCTCGTCTACCTGGCCTACGGGCTGGCCGTGATCCTGGGGTTCATCGGCGTGAAGCTCATCCTGCACGCGCTGCACGAGAACAACGTGCCGTTCATCAACAACGGGCAGCCGGTCGACGTGGTGGAGATCAGCACCGGACTATCCCTGAGCGTGATCATCGGTGTCCTCCTCGTCACCGTCGTCGCGTCCATGACCAGCGCCTGGGGCAGAGCACAGAACGTGATCGTCTCCGCCCGGCGTCACGCCATCGAGTACGTCGACATCGAGACGGACCCCGCGCGACGTGCGGAGGTCTTCACCGCGCTGCTCGCCGAGGAAGCAACGCTCAAGCAGCTCCCGGAGAAGTACCTGGCCCGAATCCGGGAAGAGGAGAAGCTGATGGGCCTGCTCAAGCGGGCCCACGAGGCCCACGCCCGAGCCTAGCTCGGGCGTCGCGCACCCCCGAACGGCGCGGCCGAGAGGGTGGTCGCAGGTTGAGTCCTCCACCCACGGTGGGAGTGGGTGAGGACGGCTCCGCGGAACTGCTGGCAGCACAGCCCGCCGAGCATTGCCATATGCAGGGCGGAGATGACCCCGCCGGCGTTGCACCCCAGCAGTGCCGCGCCGAGGATCTGGCCGGTGTCAGCGTCGACAACTGCCTTCCAAGTCCCGACCTCGTCATGGAGTGTCCCGGCCTCCGGGACAGCAACCATGGGGACCTTGACCACTTCCACCCTGCGTCCTTACGCGCGCCTGGGCCTTGGTCATCCGACGCACGCAAGTTCGGGCGTGATGAAGACTGCGTAGGGCACGAGCCGGCCGCCGGCGACCGCGTTGCCACCGGTCAGGTCGGCCTTGAGGATGCGGAAGTCGTTCCACGCGGCTTCCGCCCACCTCGGCCTCGGCTGCTTTCCCCGCCTCCACCTGCGCCGCCCTGCTCGACGAGGGCCACCAGCCCATCGAGGACGACCTGCTCTACAGCGTGGCCGCACCTGTCAATCCCCGGAATCCGGTTCCACGACCGATCGGAGGTCGGCCTCGACCGGTTTCGGATGAGGAGACCCGACTGGACCAGGCCCCATCACGGCGCGGGGTGACAGCAGGGCCTGCCTGTCTACGATGGTCGTTCTCGGAGGTGCGCTACCGACGTCCGATCGGGAACCAGGGCCGCATGGGGATGTGGTCGAGGTCGGGGTAGACGTCGAGCACCAAGTCCAACCCCGGTGACCCGCAACGGCATCAGGATCTTGCGAGTGCGTGCGACCACGCAGAATCCGCTCTCCGCGAGGCTCGCTGCCTCCCGGACGTCCGCCAGGACGTCGAGACCTGCTGCGCCGAAGAAGCTCACGTCGTTGAGGTTCGCGATCAGATCCGGGCCGGCGTGGTGGATCTCGCCCTGGAGACGGTCCCTCAAGTAGGGGGCGCTCGCCATGTCCACCTCGCCGCGCGCCGTGAGCACGATCGTGCCCGGTTGGGCCAGTTGGGAGGTGACAGTGAGGAACTTGGGGGCCGATTCGGGGAGCGATCGGTGTGTGGTCGGGGGGTAGCGGAAGGACGGATGTCCGAAATGGGAGGACGATTGTCACGGAGGTTCTCCTCACCAGACCGTGGCGTCCGCGGGGGCCAGGCGGGCGGGAGAAGTAATATACGCAGAGTAGCGGCCTACGGGATGCGCGCACAAGGCGGCACCCGCAAGCCTGCCGCCCCAGATCAGAGCGTCGTGGGGGGGTCGCCGGCGTGGAGCCGTACCGGTCGCCGCTGCCACGAGCCGACGTGCTGTCGCGATCACCTCGGATCACCAGGGCCCGGTGACGCCAGATCACCTCGACGAGCCTGCCGGGCACGGGGATGGGTGGCCTGATCGTGACATCTGCTCATCCCGACAGGCGGTTCCCGATTTCAGGATGAGCCGACCGGCCGATGCCGTGCCGGATCACGGCGGTCGCAACGTCACCTACCTGCTGATGAGCGCCGGCCTCGGCGGGCAACGCGGAGAAGGTGACGCTGAAGGCCGCAGACACCGCCTTGCTCCAGGATTGCGGGTTTGATCGGTTGCCGACCCGTCTACCGGGTGGGACCCTGAAGGGGACATCGCGGACCCACTGCGGTGCCATGCCGCCCGAGACCCCGGCGCGCTGTCCGGTGCGATCATGGAGTCTCCGATGTCGACCTTCGAAATCCAAGCGGTGCCGTCGAAGCGGGGCAGTGACTTTGCCGAACTGTCCCGAATCATCAACCACGCCGGGCTGTTGGAGCGCCGAACCGGTTACTACGCCGCGAAGATCGTGCTCAACCTGCTGGCGTTCGCCGGGGGCTGGGTCGCGTTCGTCCTGATCGGCGACACGTGGTGGCAGCTGTTCATGGCCGCGTTCTTCGCCGTCATGTTCACCCAGCTCTCGTTCATCGGCCACGATGCCGGGCACAAGCAGATCTTCCGCACCCGTCGCGCCAACGACGCGGTCGGCCACCTGCACGCAGGTCTGACCGGCCTGAGCTACGGGTGGTGGATCGGCAAGCACACCCGCCACCACGCCAACCCGAACCACGAGGACGAAGACCCCGACATCGACATCGCGGTGCTCGCCTTCACCGCTCGACAGGGTTCGGCCAAGCGTGGCTTCTTGCGGTGGATGGCGAAGTACCAGGCGTTCCTGTTCTTCCCGCTGTTGTTGCTGGAAGGCCTGGACCTGCACGTGTCCAGCGTCCGGGCGGTGGGCAAGGGCGAGGTCAAGTCACGGACGTTGGAAGCGGGTTTGCTGATCGGCCACTTCGCCGCTTACCTGACGGCGGTGTTCCTCGTTCTCTCGCCGCTGACCGGGATCGTGTTCGTCCTGGTGCACCACGCGTTGTGGGGTCTCTACATGGGGTGTTCCTTCGCCCCCGGCCACAAGGGCATGCCCACGTTGTCCGCCGGCCACGAGCTGGACTTCCTGCGCAAGCAGGTGCTCACCTCGCGCAATGTGCGCGGCGGACACGCCGTCGACTTCGTGCTCGGCGGCCTGAACTACCAGATCGAGCACCACCTGTTCCCGAGCATGCCCAGGCCCAGCCTCCGCCGGGCGCAGATCGTCGTGCGCGAGTTCTGCGAGCAGCGCGGGATCGACTACGCCCAGTGCGGCTGGCCGGCCTCCTACGGCCACGTCCTGCACCACCTTCACGCGGTCGGCGCGCCTCTGCGCGCGACATCGCCGGAGGTCAGCTAGGCCCTCCACGGCTTGCGCTCCCCGACTGCCTCCAGGCCGGGATCCTCGGTTCGGGTCGCCGTGTCCGCGTCCCGCACCGCCTGGGTGAACACGAGGCTGCTCTGCTGTTCGAAGTACCGCGTTCTCGTGCCGCAGCACGAGAAGCTCCGCGTCCTTGGCCGACTCACCGCGGAGCAGGAGTGACGAGACAGAGAGCAACTTCCGGGTCACCTTGTACGGCAGGGACACGATCACCTGGACATGCTCTCAACCCACTGGCGCCGTCGCTCTACCAGCGACGATGGCTCTTCGAGCGGCACACCCTGCACGGCTTCGCCCACAACCGGATCTGGTCGCGATCGTGGCCCTGGCGGTCGAGCTGACCCCATGGACCAGATGCTCGCCCTGACCGGTCACCGGCCAGGCGATGGGAGCCCAGAGATCACGAACCGAACCCCGCGTGACGCCGATGGCGAGTGCCCGGGATGAGCACTCGCCACCCACGCGTCCGAACGGTGTCAGAGGTGGGCCATGGTGTCAGGTGCGGCCATGGTGTCCGCCATGGCTTCGGCGAGCAGCCGGTAGGACCGGAGCCGGTCAGCCGGGTCGTGGGTCAGGGTGTTGACCACCAGCTCACACACCCCGTGCGCGTCCGCGAGTCCGATCAGGGCGGTGCGGGCCTGCTCGGCGGTGCCGTGGACCAGGGTGCGGCGGTTGACCGCGGCCCGGTCGAGTTCCGCCGGGGTCCACCGGTGCCGTCGGACCCGGTCGGACCCGGGCAGGGTTTCGTCGTGGCCAAGGTCGCGCCGGCTGCGCCAGAGCAGGAACGCCTCGGCCAACGCGTCGGCCTCACCGGCTGTGTCGGCGACCATCACCCGGACCGCCACCGCGCCGCGCGGCTCGGGCACGGCGTCGCCGCCGCTTGAAGGGGAGGCGACGTCGCCGCGCACCGATCCACCTGCGTGGTAGCGGCTCATCGCCGCCTCACCGGGGTCCGAGTTCAGGAAGTGGGCGAAGCAGTACGCCGTGCCCAATCGCGCCGCCAACTCCGCAGAGCCGGTGCTCGCGCCGAGCAGCCACACCGGCGGCTCCGGACCGAGCCGGGCCAGCAGCTCCACCAGCTTCCGCGGGAAATCGGCGGCCGGGCCGCCCGCACGGCCGACGCCCAGGTCGACCCGACCAGGGTGCAGGGCCGACAGGATCCGGAACACCTCGGCGACCTTCACCGACGGGTACCGCGGCAGCAACACTCCCCCGCTGCCCACGCGCATCGACGTGGTGACCGCCAGGACAGCGCCGACCATGACCTCCGGTGCGGCGCCCGCGAACGCCGCAGAGCCGTGGTGCTCGGCCACCCAATACCGGGCGAACCCCAACTCCTCCGCCGCCCGGGCCAGCGCGAGAGACGCCCGCAGCGCCTCCGCCTCCGTGCCGCCGTCCGGCACCGGTGACTGGTCCAAGACCGACAACTGTCACCGCCGCCGGCGACCGGACCGCCCCGCCCACTCGCCCAGCCGACCACGGCCGCCACGTCCAGCAGCGCCGCCGGGTGCGGGTGGACGGGTGCCAGCCGGCACTCGACGCTGACCACGGTCCAGCCGCTGAGCCCGGCCAACTCGGCGCAGGGCTGGTGCCACCCCGCCACCCCGCCACCGAGCCGCCGAGCCGCCGAGCCGCCGATCCAGCTTCCGCCGTGCGCCCAGACCAGCGTGCCGCCGGCGGCCGTGGCGGGTCGGAACAGTCGGACCGGACGACCGGCGGCGGTGGTGTCGACCCAGGTCACCTCGACGCGTGTCGCGTCGGCCGTCACGACACCCGCTCGGCCGACCGGGACTTCAGGAACAGCGCGACCAGGACACCGGCGACGACGCACAGCCCGGCGTTGACCCAGATCGCGGTCGTGACGCCGGTCAGCACGGTGGACGGTGTCTCCCCGCCGAGGGCGTGGACCTGTGCCGCGGCGATGGCGCTCATGATCGGGATGCCCATGGTGATGCCGATCTGCTGGCTCATCGTGGCCAGGCCGGTGGCCAGTCCCTGTTCCGCGTCGGGCAGGCCGGACGTCGCGGTCACCATGAAGCCGACGATCGCGATCAGGTTGGCCACGCCGCCTGCGAAGGTGGCGATCAGCAGCAGCGGCATCCAGGCCGACGACGGGCCGAGCAGCACCAGCGGCAACGTCGCCGCGGCCTGGACGGCGAAGCCGGTCACGATGGCCCGCTTCGGGCCGAGCCTGCCGATGAGCTTGGGCGCGGTGACGCCGCCGATCACGGTGCCGATGCCGAGCACGGCGAACGACAGGCCGGCCGCCAACGGCGTGAACCCGAGCACCTTCTGCAGGTACAGGGTCAGCAGGAACACCAGCGACGTCTCGGTGATGAACGCCAGCAGGCCCGCGAAGTTGCCCCAGGCCACGTTGCCGCGACGCAGGATCCACACCGGCACCAGGGGATCGGCGACCCTCTTCTCCACCTGCCAGAACACCGCGAGCAACACGGCACCCAACGCCAGCGAGCCCAGCGTGAGCGGGCTGGACCAGGAGTTCTCACCCGCGCTGCTCAGCCCGAACACGATGGCGAGCAGGCCGAGCGTCACGGTCACCGCGCCCGGCAGGTCCAACCGGACCCGACGCTCGGGACGGCTCTCCGCGATCACCATCGGCGCGATCACGAGCACGGCCACCGCGACCGGCACGTTGATCAGGAACGCCCACCGCCAGCTCAACAGGTCGGTCAGCAGGCCGCCGAGGATCGCGCCGGTGGTGAACCCGGCCGCCATCAGCGCGCCGTTGAGGCCGAGCGCGCGGGCCCGCAGACCGCCTTCCGGGAACGACGTGGTGAGCAGCGACAACGCGGCGGGCGTGATCGCCGCGGTGGCCAGGCCCTGCGCGACCCGGGCGATCAGCAGCAGCGCCAGGTCCCGGGCCAGGCCACCGACCAGGGACGCCACCCCGAGCAGCGCCATGCCGGCCAGGAACAGCCTGCGCCTGCCGAACAGATCCGCCACCCGGCCGAACAGCAGGGTGAAGCCCGCCGCGCACAACGCGAACGACGTGGCGATCCACTGCAGGTTCTCCAGTGAGAACCCGACCTCGGCGCCGATCACCGGCAGCGCCACGTTGAGGATGGAGAAATCCACCGCCAGCGTGAAACTCGCGGTCAGCAGCAGGATCAGAATCAGTCGCTGGCGCGGCGTCATCCGAGGCGTGGGTTCGAGCGTTGGCACGGCCGCTGCCGTCGTGGCACTGTCGACGTTCTCCGCCATTGTCATCGCGGACCCTTTCGCGTGAATGAACTGCGTGTCCCCACAATGTCCGGGCGCCCGGAGGTCAACCAGCACCCTGGCGAGCCGACCACTGGATTGCGTAGCCCTGACAGGGACAGGCAAACGGCCGGCACTCGGTAACGATGAATACCGTCAGCACCGAATCGGAGGATCCGAAAAATGGATCTGCACCTTTCTGGAAAGGTATTCATCGTCACAGGGGCCTCGGTCGGGATTGGCGCGGCCGTCGTCCGGGTACTTGAAGACGAAGGTGCGACGGCGGTGGGCGTGGCCCGCAAGCCGCAGCACACGACCGACATCGCCGCCGACGTCACCGACCTCGGGGCGGCCGGCCTGGTCGTCGACGAGGTGCTGCACCGCCACGGCAGGCGGACGGCCTGGTCAACAACGCGGGCGGGGTGGAGCCGAGGACCGGCTTCCTGGCGGTGACCGACGAGGACTGGCTGTCGTCGTTCGACCTGAACCTGCACTCCGTGGTCCGGTTCAGCCGGGCCGCGCTACCCGCGTTGCTGCGGACCGGCGGTGCGATCGTGCACGTGGCCGGCGAGGCGGCGCGGTTCCCGGATTACCCGTTGGTGGACTACGCGGCCGCCAAGTCGGACTGCTCCCCGAGATGGGCAGGCAGTTCCTGCGGCTGCTGGACGCCCACGCCGCGGTCGAGGACTGGCAGCGGCTGGCGGACACCCTGCCCCCGCACTGCGCCGGCCTCATGGCAGGGCTGGCCTCCGAGTGCGCCGGGAACTGGGCACTCCTGGCCGCCCACCTCGATCGCCGCCAACTCGCCGAGCGTGCGTGACGACGCGACGACCCGGTGGCCTCCGTTTTCCGGAGGCCACCGGGTCGTCGCGGGCGGTCGCCGGGGAGTCGGGGCGCGGCCCGAGCACAGCGTGACCGGTCGGCGCGGTCGGTCAGTGGTCGCGGTGGGAGCGCACCACCATCTCGGGGATGGGCACCGTCGCCACGCCGCGGCCGAGCAGGCGCAGTGCCGCCTCGGCCGACGTGCCCGGCTCGGCGCTGTACATGAGAATGCGGTGCGCGGAATCGTCGGGCAGTTGCACGACCTCGAACTGCAATTCGAGGTGGCCGACCTGCGGGTGTGCGAAGTACTTCACGCCGAACGTGCAGTTGAGCACCGGATGACGTGCCCAGAGCGCGGCGAACTCCTTGCTCTTGATGCACAACTCGCCGATCAACTCGGCCAGGTGGTGATCGTCCGGATGACGTCCGGCGACCAACCGCAATGACGCGACCGAACGCTTGGCCTCATCGCCCCAATTCGGGTACAGCTCACGGGTGTGCGGGTCCAGGAACAGCATCCTGGTCAGATTGGGCCGTTCGGCCGCCGAGCGGGGGCTGTCCACCGCGTAGTGCCCGGCCAGGAGCTGGTGCCCGAGTGCGTTCCAGGCGAGCACGTCGCTGCGGCGATCCATGGCCACCGCGCCCACGCCGTCCATCGCGGCGACGAGCTGCGTCAACCCGGTACGTGCCGACTCGGCGCGCGCCTGCGCGCGACGCCTGCGCCGGGTGGGCCTGGCCAGGTCGCGCAAGTGGGCGGTCTCGTCGTCGTCCAGCCGCAGCGCCCGTGCGATGGCGTCGAGCACGTCGTCCGAGGCGTTCTGGCTCTGCCCCTGCTCAAGGCGGGTGTAGTAGGTCACGCTCACGCCGGCCAACTGCGCCAACTCCTCGCGGCGCAGGCCGGGCACACGCCTGCTGCCGTAGGACGCCAGACCGACCTCTTCGGGCAGCAGCCGAGCGCGACGGGTGCGCAGGAAGTCGCCCAACTCGGTGTCCATACCCGTCAGTGTCCCGCACAAACGGTCCGCGTGGGGGGCGTGAACCTGACCCTGTCAGGGATACCCAGGGGGCAATTTGTTTCCGCCGGGGTTTCCGCCGAGACGGGCGCCGGGCAAATGCCGCCGATGTGCGCAACCGGCGAGACTTTTCAGTCGTACACCCATTCCCGACGACCCACCGCCAGCCTACGATCAGGTCAACACCGAGTCGATTACCGCGCATCGAAACCAGGTCATTCCCAGGTCGCGAACGAATATCAGCCCGCCCTGCGCTCCACCACACCGGCTTCCCCGGTCAAGGAGTCCACCTCCTGACCACGTTCCCGTGGTCGCATCACCTGGCGAGGAAGAGGGGTTCACCGTTCCGGTGAACCCCTCTTCGCCGTTCGATCACCAGCGTGCCCTCACCGCCCGGCCTCACCGCGGCCCTCCTGGCGCCGCGACGGGTACGAGGGCCATGGGCCGAGGGCGGGCAGCGGCCGGTGTCGCCGGTGTCGGAGCACGCCCAGTCGGCCAGGTTGTGCAGGTCCGCCACCGCTGTGCGGAGCGCGTCGCCGATCCGAGCGGTCACGGGGAGACTCAACAGCGCGAGGGCCATCGGCAACCGCGCCACGGCCTCGTGCACGCAACTGCCTCCGCCGTGTCGGTAGTCCGCCGAGGTCCGGAGCGACCTCGCGTGCTCTGATGACAATCCCACGAAACGACGAACCCGTTCGGGCGTCTCTTCCGGGGTCGACGTGGTTGTTCGTTCCCGGACAACGGCGAGATATCCGGCGTACCCTCGGCAGAGTCGCCCCAGTCCCCGGCGAAGCCGACCAGAGTCGATGCGAGCCGACCACGCAGAGGGACAGGCCGATGCCAACGACCGACGTACTGATGAATAACCTCACCCACGACACCACGGGACAGGGCGGGACGTCCTGCCCCGTGTGCCCTCATCCGGCGAACGCGCACGACCCGATCGCCCGGCGGTTCTGCTCCGCGACCGAGGCGGGAGCGCTGTCCCGGGGCTGCCTGTGCTCGGGCGAGTCGAGCGGCGCGACCTACGGCAAGTCGAGCAACGGGGACATCAGCGACCGGGCCGGTCGCGCCTGACGCCGGCGCCCGTGCTCCACGGCGGACCGTGAGGATCCCTGATCGGGAACCCCGTCCCGCACTGGCACGCCGGCGACGTCCGGGTACACGTCGAACGCGAGGTCCAGTCCGGTGACGGTCAGCGGCAGCAGGACCGGGCGGGTGCGGGCGACAACGCAGAACCCCACCCCGGCCGCGTCGGCCGCGGCTTGGACCTCCACCAGGACGCTGAGACCGGCCGCGCCGAAGAAGCGCACCTCACCGAGGTCGACGACCAGGTCCGGGCCGGCGAGGTGGACCTGCGCCAGGACGCGGTCGCGCAACTGGGGGGCGGTCCACCGGTCCACCTCGCCGGACACCGCGCACACCAGGGTGAAGGGCGACAGCCGCCGTACCGCGACGGTGAGCAGTCCGGCAAGTGGGTGGACGGACGACAGGCGGACGACGTCGGACAACGGTGGTCGAGCCGGATTTCGGACGAGGGCACTCATGAGGGTCCTCTCACCTGAACGTGGCGTCCGCGAGGTCCGGGCGGAAGAATTGAGGTGTTGAGCATACAGTCAGGCGAGATCGCCCGTACAGAGCCATTTCAAACCCATCTGGGTTAAATTTTCGGAAAAACTCCCGGCTCTGCGGTCCGACAGCCACCGAAAATCTGTGGAAAATTGTTGTCGACGGTTTTTCTGCGTAATGTGGGACGTACCGAGGGCACATCGAGCGCCGACGTCAGAGCCGGCGCCGCCTTGGGCGCACTACGAAGTCGTCCGGCCGGGTTCGGCCGGAGGCGGGAGCGCCGAGATGATCTCGAACCAGCCCGATCCCACCACCGACCCCCCCACGGGCCGCGAATGCCGGTGGACGATGAACCCGCACACCGGAGCACAGGGCCTCGTCGACGGCGGCTGGTGGCCGTGGTCCACCGACCCCGCGACCGAGTTCCCGCCGTTGATCACCGCCATGGCCGCGCTGGGAATGCCGGTGCTGCGGGTGTCCTACAACCTCGATACCTGGGATCCCAGCGAGCGCCGACTCACCGTGCGCGACACGGTAGTGCGCTTGGAAAGCTTCCACACCACACAACCCCACACAGTCACCATGATCGGACCGGACCGCGCCCAAACCCGGCTGCTGGTGATCCCGCCGGCCACACCGGGCGGCGCCGCGCGAGCCGCGTTGCGCGCCGCCGCCGACATCGACTCGGCTGCCACCGCCGAGGACATCCTGAGGTGGAACAACGTCCCCGTCCCCGACGGGCGGGCCGGCACCACCGCCCAGTCCGGATGGCGGACGGTCGGCACCGAGTCGAGCGAACGCCGGGAATCCGACGGCGGCACGCTCGACCTGGGGGCGGCGCTGCGCAGGCCACGACGGGAAGCGCTCCCCACCGAAGACAGGGCCGCGTCGTGACGACCGCCACCCGGCCGGACCTGTCGGTCGCGCCCCTGCCCGCGGTCGCACCCGTTCCACCGACCGACGTCGTGGCCCACGGCCGGCTGTGGCGCAGACGTGTCCGGGTCAACGTGAGCCACCGCCGGCGGTCGCGTTCCACCGATCGCTGACCCCGCCCCCTGAACGTCCACAGCGGACGCCCAGGGGGCGGGGTCGTCGGTCGGAGCCGAGGCGAGCGCGACCACGCGCATCCCGACATCCAGGGCAAGCGCCCGCGTGTCCACGCCGAGCGCCACCGCTCGGACAGCCACCCGGGCGACACTCGCGCCGGGGATCGGGCGGCCGTCCGGCGGCGCGAGGTCCGGAGGGCGCGCGTCCGGGTGGCAGATCGGCGGCCGCGCGTGCCGGTCCGGCTTCGTGATTCCGGCTGCGTACAGTGAGGCATTCCCGGTATCGGCGATATGGGACAGGCGCGAGTCGTGCTGCGCGACCAGGTGACTGGGAGGTCTCCGGATGGCCCGGTACACCACCGGTCGGTTGACGCAGGTGAGCCGCTGGATCACGGAGAAGGCCATAGAGCTGGACGTGCCCGTCTCGGTCGTCACCCTCTGCCAGACTGCGGTGGCGCGGTTGGGTGTGAGCGGCGCCGTGCTGACCATGGACACCTCCGGCTGGCCGGAGGTCAGGTGCGCCACGGACACGCTGGGTGAGCGGCTGGCCGAGTTGCAGGTGACGGTGGGGGAAGGCCCGGCCGTGGACGTCTGGCGTGGCGGCGGCCCGGCGCTCGTGGCCGATCTCGACGTTCCGTCCAGCCAGGCCCGGTGGCCGATGTTCGCGCCACTGGCCGTCGAGGCCGGGGCGGCTTCGCTGTTCGCGCTGCCGTTGTGCGTCGGCGCGATCCGGGTCGGGGTGCTGTCGCTGTACCGCGTCGAGGCGGGTCACCTCGACGCCGCGACGCTGACCGACTCGTTGGCGTTCGCGGAACTGGCCCTGCGGCTGCTGCTGGACGAGCAGGCCGACCTGAACACGACGGGCCGCGTCGCCGAGGACGTGCTCCCGCTGCACAACCCGCGGGTGCACCAGGCCACCGGGATGGTCGCGGCGCAACTGGACGTGGGCATGGCCGACGCGTTCGCCCACCTGCGCGCACGGTCGTTCGCCGAGCAGACGCCGCTGGGCGACCTGGCGGCCGACGTGGTGGCACGCCGGCGGCGATTCGACCGTGACAAGGAGCTACCGTGACAACGGGTGGCACGACCGCACTCTGAACACACCAGTGGAGGTGGCTGCGATGGACGGTGAACGTCTCGTCGAAACGTTCGTCGAGTTGGCCGACACACTGGTCGACGACTTCGACGTTATCGACTTCCTGCACATGCTCGCAGACCGGTGCGTCGAACTCCTCGCCGTCGACGCGGCGGGACTGCTGCTGGTCGACCAGCAGGGGAGGTTGCAGTTGATCGCGACGTCCAACGAGCAGGCCCGACTGCTGGAACTCTTCCAGCTCCAGAACGACGAAGGGCCTTGCCTGGACGCGTTCGCCTCCGGCGCCAGGGTCAGCCACCCGGATCTGGCCAACGCGGGCGAACGGTGGCCGAGGTTCACCGCAGCGGCCACCGAGGCCGGGTTCGCCGCCGTGGACGCGGTGCCCATGCGCCTGCGCAACGAGGTGATCGGCGCGCTCAACCTGTTCCGGAACCAATCCGGGGAGCTGGACGCGACCGCGTTGCGGACCGCCACCGCGTTGGTCGACGTCGCCACCATCGGCTTGCTGCAACACCGTTCGATCCACCACCACCAGGTGCTGACCGAGCAGCTCCAAGCCGCGCTGAACAGCCGGGTGATCGTCGAACAGGCCAAGGGGTTGATCGCCGAACGCCTCCAGGTCGACATGGACACCGCCTTCGCCGCGCTGCGCGGCTACGCCCGCGGGCACAACCTCAAGCTGAGCCGCGTCGCCGACGAGGTCATCGCGGGCAACATCAACACCGCGGAACTGCTCAGCGCGCCCACCAGGACCACACCACTTCGACGCTGACCCGGGCGCCGACCTGCCCGGCGAGGGGGGACACTGCTCTCGACGATCGGCAGCCGACCGCAGGGACGCGGGCCGAGGACCGTCGGGCTGACCACCGCACGGCGGGCGGCGGCAAGCCCAGCCGGTCATCCGCGGGGCGGACCCGTGTGGCCCCCGACCAGCTCTCGGAGTTCCGGGGTGGGCGCCAGGCCCAAGTCCACGTGGAGGAGGCGGCTGAACCGGTCGAACGCGTGTACCGCCTCGGACTGGTTGCCCTCGGCCAAGTGGACGCGGATGAGGGCGGTCTGAGCGCTCTCCCGCAGCGGGTCGGCTCGGACGACCACACCCGCTGCCGCCGTGGCATCGCCGAAACGCCGTGCCGCGACCAGGCCGTCCACCACTGCCTCCAGCGCGTGAAGCCGGAGTTGGCGCCAGTCCTCGGCCTCGAAGACGGCCCAGTCGTCGTACCAGAGCGGCAGCAGTTCCGACGACAGGGTGGCGACCGCCTCCACGCTCAGGTCCACCGCGGCGTGCGGACCGGCTTCCAGCAGTCGGTGGGCGAGTGCCTGGGCGTCGCGCAGGTCGACCGAGACACCGGGTGCGAGTTCCAGGCTGGACGGGGTGACCAGCAGCGTGTCCCGGCAGGCGCGATTCATGCGGATCAACGTCGACCTCAGGGCCGCGTAGGCGTGGCCCTCGGTCGCGTCCGCCCACAGGGAGCTCGCCACGACCAGCCGTCCCACCGCCCGGTGGCGCATCGCCATGAACGCCAGCAGGCGCTCCACTCCTCCGGAGACGGGAATGACGTCGGCTCCCCCGGTGAGCCGGAACCCGTCGAGGAGCGCGACGCGCAAACCCGTTTGGTGGACGTGAGGCACCAAGCGCACGTTCGGCGCCGCGAGCGGGGTCATGGATTCGGTGTCGTTTCGAGGGGATTCGGAAGAATGATCACGGAAAGCCTTTCGACTTCATCCTGCACGTTTCGCGCGGGCCTGCGTATTCGCTGCCGAAGTCGGAGCCGGCTGCGACTGAACCGTCGGCTAACCTCCTGTCGGTCAGGCTACCAGCGCGAGCATGGCGAATGGCCCAGCCCTCGAAGCCCTTCTCACCACTCGAATGCGCTACGCGCGCGTCCGAGTGCGCCGCCACTCGAACCACCCATTCAAGTTCACTCCGAAACCCGGACGGCGCCCGACACGCGGAACGACCCGGTTCCCCTTCCAGGGCCGGGTCGTCGTTCGGTCTTCGTGTCGACCGCGGTATCTCGGCAGTGCCGGGGGCTACGACTCGCAGCTGCTGCGGAGGTCCGGGGGCACGCCGACGGGTCCGCACGAGTCGGTGTTGTCGCCACCGTTGAGGGTGTCCTGGGCGAGATCGGTACCGGGGCCCCTGAGCGTATCGTTGCCTGCGGAACCGTTCAGCGTGTCCGTGCCGAAACCACCGTTGAGGGTGTCGTCGCCCGCCTGACCGGTGAGCGTGTCGTTGCCGGTGCCGCCGGTGATCGTGTCAGCGTAGGCCGTGCCGGTGATGGTGTCGTTGCCACCCTCGCCGTAGATGGTCTTGCCGGGTTCGGCGCTGGTGCAGTCGATCGTGTCGTTCCCTCCGGACCCGAACACGGCGGTGTCCGTCTGCGTCACGTTGGGGCCGATGGTGCACGGGACCGCCGCCGAGGCGCTACCTGCACCGACGAAACCGCCCATGACCATGATGCCTACGGCCAGGATCGGGTAAAGCTGTCGATTTCGCACTTTGTCCTCCGTTTCGTCTCCGGGAATTCGGATGACCACATCGTGTTCCGCGAGGCGTTACCGGCGCGTGACGCCACGTGGACGTCGACAGGACCACAGTGCAACCGGGTCTGGGGGGCACCGTCCGGCACGAAGGCACCCAGGGGCGCGTGCAGAAGAAACGTTGTCACCCCTTGGTGCAAGGTGCTTTCGCGGCGTCGCGTGAGGCGAGCCCCAGGTGGTTCCCCATCACCGCTGTCGATCAGCAGGAGCAGACGCCGCCGTTGTTGACACCGGCTACGCCGTTGGGGCCGACGAGGCCGCCGGATCCGCCGACGCCACCGTTGCCGCCTCGGACGATCAGGTTGGTCTCGTCCATGACGCTGTTGCCGAACTCCTGCTCCCACAGCCGCCCTTGGGAGTCGAAGGCCAGGCCTTGGGGGTTGCGGTGGCCGTAGCTCCACACGGCGTTGCCGAACGGGTTGTCGCCTGGGATCGTGCCGTCGCGGTTGATGCGCAGGACTTTGCCGGCGAGGCTGGTGCGGTCCTGGGCCCAGCTGCCGTTCTGGCCGTCGCCGGTGGCGCCGACGAGGTCCGTCACCGACTGGTCCACCTGTCCGCCGCCACGATCGACCGCCGCCTTGGCCCCGAACCCGGCCGCGTCGGGTGGTAGGGCACGATTTGGTTTTGTGACGGACTCGGGGACCGCCGCCTACGATCACTGCGTCGATCTGCCGCCGTTGGTGGCCAAGGCGGTCGGGGCCGCTCGCTCGATCGGCTTCGCGTACTCCTGCCTGCCCGAGCAGGGCCGGTTGCTGCGGGTGCTCGCGGGCGGCGTCGGCGCAGGGGTGATCGGCGAGACCGGGACGGGCTGCGGCGTGGGTCTGGCCTGGTTGGCATCCGGCGCGCACCCGGACGCCCGGCTGGTCAGTGTGGAACGTGACCGGGCACGAGCGGAGACCGCCGCCGGGGTGTTCGCCGACGAGTCGCGGGTCCAGGTGCGTACCGGTGACTGGTCGGAGCTGGCCGACACCGCTCCTTTCGACCTGTTGGTCCTCGACGGCGGCGGTCAGGGCAAGGGCGATGAGCGGCCACTGGACCCGGCCGAATGGCTGCGACCCGGAGGCCTTGTGGTCCTGGACGACTTCACCCCGATGACGAGTTGGCCGCCTGTCCACGACGGACAGCCGGACACCGCCCGGATGTACTGGCTGAGCCATCCAAGGCTGCGCGCCGCCGAGGTCAGGGTCACCCCGACCGCAGCGACGATTGTCGCCACCTTCCTGGGCTGACGTTGACGCAAGCCTCACGCCGCGGCGCAGCGCTGGGATCATCGCTGCCAAGGGCGGTACGCCTGCCGACATCACCGTCGGCGGCGCGCTGGAGTTGGTGGACCACGAAGCCGGGACCTCCGCCTGCCCGACACGCGATCACAAGGTCTCCTATCGGATGCCGCGTGAGGTGGGGATTCCCGGAATCGGGGCCGTGGGCTGCCGGAAGTCGGTACGACAGGAGCCGCCGCCGTGGGCGAGGTCGAGTGCACGCAGCTTGGCGGTAACGGTCTGAGCCGGCGGGAAAGCCGGCCATTCCTCGAATGATCTCGGCCTCACCGCGGGAACCAGGGGCAGGGAAGTTGCCGCGTCGGTCACGCCGTGCGCCTGAGCAGCAACACCACGTCCTCCGCCTCAGGACCGGCCGAGCGGAACGAGCCGACCACCGTGCCGGACGAAGATCAGGTACAGCAGTCGTGACGCCACGCCTGACGAACCGGTCGCCATGGTCACCGGATCTCGACGAGTACGAGCAACGACATCCGGTCCGACTCACCGGTCCGCGGGCAGCCACTCGATCCGCAGCCCGGACCCTACCGGTCGCCGACTGTGGACGGCGCATCGCGCGAAGCCGACGGGCGTCGATGCGCCGTCCACAGTGGTCAGTCGTTACATGACGTGGCTGAAGCTTCCCCAGCCATGCCCGATCTCTCTCGGTGAGGAGAGGGCGAGGTTGTTGTTCGGGTAGTAGAGGAGCTTGCCGTCCGCCGCCACGCCCAGCACGTCGGCATGCCCGTCACCGCTGAAGTCGCTGGCCATCACGTGGCTGAAACCACCCCAACCATGCCCGAGCTCCCGCGGCGGAGACAAGGCGTAGTCGTTGTTCGGGTAATAGAGAAGCTTGCCGTCCGCAGTCACCCCGAGAACATCCGCAGCACCATCACCGCTGAAATCGGCCGCCATCACATGGCTGAAACCACCCCAACCATGCCCGAGCTCCCGCGGCGGAGACAAGGCGAGGTCGTTGTTCGGGTAGTAGAGGAGCTTGCCGTCCGCTGCCACGCCCAGCACGTCGGAATGTCCGTCACCGCTGAAGTCGGACACTCGTTCGAGGTCGATGTCGATGTCCTCCACGATGTTGCGGTAGCGCAGGGCGCGGTAGTGAGAGGTCGGGTGTCCGGAGAGCGTGGACTGGCTGAACGACGCCCCGGTCACCTTGTCCAGCGGTGTGGAGCCGAAGCTGTAGTACCAGAAGCGGGTCTTGGCGCTGTTCTCCCAGCCGCCGAAGAGGATCGCGTGGTACGGGTAGCGTCCGCCGTCGTCGTCGACACGGTCATTGAGCAGGTCGCCGGGCCGCAGGTCGGACCGGGCGATCGACACGGTCAGGCCCGGGTCGTCGAGTCCGTCGGTGTTCGGGTCGGACCCGAGATGCCACGCCATGCCGACATAGCCGGAGCAGTCGCGTCGGTACTGGCGCGTGCGGCCGACATCCCACGCCTTGGCAGCTTGGCTGTAGGTCATGTCCGAGTTGTTGCGGCGGTTGTACCAGTCGGTGGCACGGGCCAGCACCTCGGTGCGGGTGATGTTGCCGCCGATCGTCGAGGCGGTCGTGACGTCGGCCTGAGCCGGTGCGGGAACCGCCAGTGCGGTCGCGGTGACCAGAGCCGCGACCACCCCCCTGAGCAAAATTCTGGTCCCTGATCTGGTTTTCCGCACTCTTCTCCCCTTTGTGCGTCGGTCGTGCCGCCCCTCGGCAGCACGTACCCGCATCGCCTCGGCCGTTGATCGCCGGGCATCGGAAGGCTAAGTGGGGCAACGTTGCCGTGGTATCCGGCAAACGCCTTACAGCCACGCCTCGTTGAGCTCGGGTAGCGTGATCAGGCCGTCGAGGAGGAGGGCGAACCACGCCCTTAGCACCTCGGTCTCGCGCGGCGACGGGGGGCCAGAGCTGGCGGCACAAGGTGATCCGCAGCTTCCGGAAGACCTTGCGCAGGTGATGGTCCACGGTTGTGGGGCTGACCACGAGGCTGACGGCGATCTCCTGGTACTGCGAGAACGTGCACCCCAAGAGCCTCTGCGACTGCTGACTGGCCGCCTGATCGCGACGTGAGACGTGCTCACCTGTTTGGCGCAAGCCGTGTCCGGGCATTCGACAGTGTCCTCGTCACGCGACCGGAGGTATGACGGTGTCACCCTCGGTAAGCGAAAACGTGCTGGCCGACCGTTACCAGCTCTTCGAGCCGATCGGGATCGGCGGCATGGCCGAGGTCCGCCGCGCGTGGGACTCCGTGTTGAGACGACACGTCGCGATCAAGTTGTTCCAGCCCGGCTTCGACCCCGCGGCGGCGCAGCGGTTCGACAACGAGGTCCGTCTGCTGGCCGGGCTCTCCCACCCCGGGCTGGTCTCGGTCTACGACGCCGACACGGGCGCGGCCACCCCGTATGTCGTGCTGCGGTTGATCGAGGGCCGCACGCTGCGGGCGCTGATGGACCACGGCCCGCTGCCGCTGGAGCAGGTGCGCCGGCTCGGCGCCGGGCTGGCCGACGCGCTGGCCTACGTGCACGCCCACGATCTGGTGCACCGCGACGTGAAGCCGTCGAACATCCTGCTCGACCACGAGGACAACGCCTACCTCGCCGACTTCGGCCTTGCCCACCTGACCGGCGCCACCCGGCTGACCCGCACCCACGAGCTGGTGGGCACCGCCGCCTACCTCGCCCCGGAACAGGTGCTCGGCCAGGACATCGACCGCGCGGCCGACGTCTACGCCCTGGGCCTGGTCCTGCTGGAGTGCCTGACCGGGCGGCGCGAGTACCAGGGCGGTGACGTGGAGGCGGCGGTCGCCCGGCTGCACCGCCCGCCCGTCGTGCCCGAGGACCTGCCCGCCGACGTCCGGGAGCTGCTGGCGCGGATGACCGCCTCCGCGCCGGACGACCGCCCCACCGCGCACGATTGCGCGCAGGTCTTGCAGGGCGCCCTTCCGCACGACGGCACGCCGGAGCCCCGCGAGGACGGGGCCACCGAGGAACTGCCCCGCGGCGCGCGCCCGACGTGGAAGACGCTCGTCGCCTCGGCGGGTGCGCTGGTCGGCGCGTTCGCGATCACGCTGGCCGCCACGTCGGGCCGACCGCCGGCGACCTCCGCGCCACCCGTGTCCACGACGCAGCAGACGGCCCCGGAACAGCCGGCCTCGTCGGACGCGCCGCAGGACCAGGACCCGGTCAAGCCCCAGTACATGGGCACTCCGCAGGCCTCGGACACGACGGCGGTGACCACCACGCCACAGGTCACGACATCAGCGGTAGCGCCCGCAGTCGACCCGGTGGCCGGTGACCCGGCTGCACCCGTGACCGAACCGGACGGCAGCCCCACCGCCACGGAGTCCGCTCCCACCACCACGCAACAGCAGACGTCGAACCCGCCGACGACGACGGTTGAGATGTCGGAGCCCAGTGCGGAGCCCGCCGAGCCCACGGCTCAGCCGACCGAAGACGGCAGTCAGCCGACCGAAGACGGCAGCTGAGCGGCGCCAGGGGCCGAGGGCTGAAGACCTCGGGAGGCGCTCTCCTACTCAGGGTGGGCGCCGGGGCCGGGGTCGAGGTCGTGGACGGGCGCGATGGGGGTCGGGCTGAGCGACGCCTCGTCCTCCCCCTCCTCCAGGAGCGTGGCAGCCGGGCCGACGACCCGCGGGTCCGGTTCGCCGACCACCTCAAGGTCCTTGTCGTCATAGTCCATGCGCGCCAGCACGCTGCGCATGGCCTCGAGCCTGGCCCGCTTCTTGTCGTTGCTCTTCACCACGGTCCACGGCGCGGCCTCCGTGTCGGTCGCGCGGAACATCGCCACCTTCGCCTCGGTGTAGGCGTCCCACCGGTCCAGCGACTCGACGTCGTTCGGGCTCAGCTTCCACTGCCGCACCGGGTCGACCTGCCGGATCAAGAACCGCGTCCGCTGCTCCGCGCGCGACACCGAGAACCACAGCTTGACCAGCGTGATCCCGTCGTCCACCAGCATTTTCTCGAACGTCGGGGCCTGCCGCATAAAGCGCTCGTACTGCTCATCGGTGCAGTAGCCCATGACGCGCTCGACACCGGCGCGGTTGTACCAGGACCGGTCGAACATGACGATCTCACCAGCGGTCGGCAGATGGTCGACGTACCGCTGGAAGTACCACTCGCCCTGCTCCCGGTCGGTCGGCTTGCTCAACGCCACCACCCGCGCCCCACGCGGGTTGAGGTGCTCGGTGAACCTCTTGATCGTGCCGCCCTTGCCCGCCGCGTCACGTCCCTCGAACACGACGACCATCCGCCCGCCGGTGTCCTTGATCCAGTACTGCAGCTTCAGCAGCTCGATCTGCAGCAGCCGCTTGGACAGCTCGTATTCCTCGCGCGTCAGCCGCGTCGAGTACGGGTAGTTCTCCCGCCAGGTGTCGATCGGCGTGCCGTCCGCGTACCTCAGCACGGGGTCGTCCCCGTCGTCGTAGTCCACCACGAGGTCTTCCACGCGCAGTCCGGGGAACAGGTCGGAGATGTCGAGCGCGTTGTTCACCGGATCGGCGTACCCGGGCCGCTAACTGGACAAACTCCGACAGTGCGGGCGCGCCGAAGAGCGGCCCGCACCGCCGGACCGGACGACAGCAGCGAGCCGATCCGCACCGCGACGAGGTCGATCCGGACGCCCTGATTCGGACAGCCACCGTGGTGGTGCAGCCCGATCACCTTGTGCGTGCGCCGGGACAGCACCGGCGAGCCCGACGAGCCGCCCTCGGTGTCGCACCGGTAAGCGATGTCGGACTGCGACGAGCTGCCGTTCACCCTGACCGCGCAGACGGAGCAGTAGCCCCGCCGTTCAGGTCGTCGCGCAGGGACAGCTTCTTGAGCTTGCCTGCCGGGTGCTGCGATGGCGCCCGCGTGATCGCGAGGAAGTCGATCTACCCGAACCGGACCGGGCGTCCACCGGTCGACGACACCACCGTGGCGTTGATCGAATGGATGTCCCGGGAGAACACCGCTGGGGCTACCGCCGGATCCAGGGCGAACTGCTCAAGCTCGGCCACTGGGTGGCCGCGTCAACGGTCCGTCGCGTGCTCAAGCGCCCGCGGATACCGCGTCCAGTGCCACCACGACGAAGCCCAGTGCGGCGAGGGGTTCCGCGTCGAGGCCCATCCCGCCGGGGTCGAAGCACGGGGCGACCCTGGTGACCTGCGGGCCGGGGTAGACGTTGTCCACCACCGGGTAGCGCCGGGCGGGGTCGAACCCCCGCGGCCGGTACAGCACCCCGTAGACGTCCGTCACCCCGTCGGCCGCCTTGACGCGGAACCGTTCCGGCGGTGTCCAGCCGGTGGCGGTGAGCTTGCCGAGGTCGGCGCGTTCCAGCTCGACCAGCACCCGCCCGGACCAGTCGCGGACCGGTGCCGCGGTGGTGCCGTCGAACGTCCCGGCGCGGTGGTCGACATCAGCGCCCTCCCGATGCGGGAGATCACGGCCACGCCGCGGGGTGGGGTGCGGATCGGCGCGCTGGTGCGGATGTCGGAGGCCGCCGCCGACCGCAGGGTGCGTGACGCCTACCCGGTGGTCTCGGAGACGTTGGAGTTGAGCGCGTCGGCGCAGTTGCGCAACATGGCGACCATCGGCGGCAACATCATGCAGCGCACCCGCTGCACGTACTTCCGGGACGTGTCCGCCGCCTGCAACAAACGTCAACCCGGTTCGGGTTGTGCCGCGCGGGGCGGGGTCAACCGGACCCACTCGATCCTCGGCGGCTCAGAGCACTGCGTGGCCACCCATCCCTCCGATGTCGCGGTGGCGTTCGCCGACTTCCTGCTCCAGCCGGGGACCACGCCGGAGCGGGAACAGGCGTTGCGGCCCGGCGAGCTGATCACTGCGGTGGAGATCCCGGCGCATCCTCGGCCGCTGAAGTCGGGGTATCTGAAGGTGCGGGACCGGCAGAGCTACGAGTTCGCCCTCACCTCCGCCGCGGTCGCCCTACACGTCCAGGGTGGGGTGATCCGCGCGGCGAAGATCGCCGCCGGCGGTGTCGGCACGGTGCCCTGGAAGCTGTCCACAGTGGAACAGCACCTGATCGGCAAGCGCCCGTCGGACCGGTTGTGGGCCGAGGCCGCCGCGCGGGCGGCGGACGGCGCACAGCCGTTGACACACAACGAGTTCAAGGTTGAGCTGCTGAAACGGACCGTGGAACGTCAGCTGCGTGTGGTGGGAGGTATCCGATGACCCTGCAACCCCAGACCGCCGTCGGCACCCCGCAGTCCCGTGTGGACGGACGGCTCAAGGTGACCGGGCGCGCCCCCTACGCCGCGGACCACGGCGCCGAGGAGGGCGTCGACAACGTCCGGTACGCGGTCGTGGTGGACAGCACCGTCGCCCGCTGGGATGGTGACAACCTCACGGTGTGGGACAAGACCCAGTGGGTGGTCGGTGGCACCCAGACCGAACTCGCCGCGGTGTTCGGCATTCCGCAGCAGTCGGTGCGGGTCATCTCGCCGTTCGTGGGTGGTGGGTTCGGCAGCGGGCTGCGCGCGTGGCCGCACACCACGATCGCGGCGCTCGCCGCCAGGGTGACCGGTCTGCCGGTGAAGCTCGTGCTGTCCCGGCGGCAAATGTACTTCGGCACCGGTTTCCGGCCCGCCTACACCTACGCGTTGAAGGTGGCCGGCGACCGGCGCGGCCAGCTGACCGCGATGGTCCACGACGTCCGGGCGGAGACCTCCAGCTACGAGACGTTCACCGAGGCCGTGCTGGTGCCGGGGCAGATGCTCTACAGCATGCCTCACGTGCGGCAGGCGTATTCGACGGTGCCGCTGGATGTGAACACCCCGATCTGGATGCGTGGTCCCGGCTTCGCCACCGGCACCCAGGTCATCGAGTGCGCGATGGACGAGCTCGCCCACGAACTGGGCGTCGACCCGATCGAGCTACGCCTGCGCAACGAACCCGGCAAGGACCCGTCGACCGGGTTGCCGTTCTCCACCCGCCGGCTGCGCGAGTGCTACCAGGTGGGTGCCCGGGAGTTCGGCTGGCACCGGCGCAACCCCAAACCGGGCGTCACCCGGGACGGCGACTGGCTGATCGGCACCGGCATGGCCGCCGCCGTCTACGACACCGGCGGGTTTCCCGCCCAAGCACATGTCCGGCTCAACGCCGACGGCACCGCCCTGGTGCAATCCGCGACCAGCGACATGGGCCCCGGCACCTACACCTCCATGCCCCAGGTCGCCGCCGACGCCCTCGGCCTGACGGATGCACCTGAAGAACGACCCCACCGCGGCGAGACCTACCAACAGCTGCTGACCCGCAACCAACGCCCCCACCTCGAAGCGATCGGCACCTACACCGGCGCGGTGCACGACCGGTTCTCCATGTCCGCCTGCGGCGCCGTGTTCGCCGAGATCGCCGTCGACGCTCGCCTCGGCATCGTCCGCCTCCGCCGCATGCTCGGCGTCTACGACGCCGGCAAGATCGTCAACCCCAAACTCGCCGACAGCCAGGCCATCGGCGGCATGGTCGGCGGCATCGGCGCCGCCCTGCTACCCCACTGCTGCCCCGAGCCGACCGCGGTACTAATCCGTCGCGGCGGCGAGTCGGGCTGCCAGCGTCCTGACATGCTCGACAAGCTCCGGGGGTTCGTGCACCCGGAAGTCGAACCCTTTGGTCGTCACGTAGATGGCCAACTCGTCCAGCGAGTTCGACCCGGCCCGCAGGGTGCAGCTGTGCTCGTCGATCGGCTCCAGCGCTCCGGTGGTGGGGGTGATCCGCTCCGCCGCGGTCTCGGCGCTGACGTGCAGGGTGAACCGGGCCTGGTAGCGGTAGGCCGACGTGGAGATCGCCCGCGAGGTGTAGCCGCTGATATCGGGATCCGGTGGGGTGCGCGGGGTGAAGCGGGGGCCGGTGGGCGTGCGCGGGTCGAGGCGGTCCACGCGGTAGGTGCGCCAGTCCCGGCGGTCGACGTCCCAGCCGACGAGATACCAGCGCCGGCCCGTGTGCACCAGTCGGTGGGGCTCGGTCGTGCGGATGCTGGTGGTTCCGTCGTGGGTTCGGTAGTCGAAGCGCAGGCGCAGCGAGTCGCGGCAGGCGGCGGCGATGGCGGTGAGCGTGCCCGGGTCGACGGTGGGGCCGGTGTTGGCCATCGGCACCGTCACCGACCGCAGGGCGTTGATCCGGTGGCGCAGCCGGGACGGCAGTACCTGTTCAAGCTTGGCCAGGGCCCGCACCGAAGTCTCCTCGACGCCGGTGATCGAACCGCCGGCGGCCGTGCGCAGGCCCATCGCGACCGCGACGGCTTCGTCGTCGTCGAGCAGCAGCGGCGGCAGATCCGCACCGGCGCCCAGCCGGTAGCCGGCGGTGCCCGCGGTGGCCTCCACGGGGTAGCCGAGGCCGCGCAGCCGGTCGATGTCGCGGCGCACGGTGCGCGCAGTGATCTCCAGTCGTTCGGCCAGTTCGGCGCCGGACCAGTCACGTCGGGTCTGCAGGAGCGAGAGCAGTCGCAGCAGGCGTGCGGAGGTTTCCCACATGGTTCGAAGTCTGCCACCGTCCTAGGACCGAACTTGACCTAACCGGCTCCTAGGGTTGTCGGTGTGCAGAACAACAGCGAGATCCGGCCCTTCACCATCGACATCCCCCAAGCCGACCTGGACGACCTGCGGGACCGGCTCGCCAGGACCCGGTGGGCCGCGGACCTGCCCGATGTCGGCTGGAGCCGCGGGGTGCCGGTGAGCTACCTCAAGGGGCTGGCCGAGTACTGGCGCGACGGCTACGACTGGCGCGTCCACGAGCGCGAGCTGAACTCCTACCCGCAGTTCACCACCGAGATCGACGGGCAGAACATCCACTTCCTGCACGTGCGCTCGCCCGAGCCGGACGCGCTGCCGCTGATCCTGACCCACGGCTGGCCCGGCTCGATCGTGGAATTCCTGAACGTCATCGGCCCGCTCACCGACCCCCGGGCACACGGCGGCGATCCTGCCGACGCCTTCCACCTGGTGATCCCGTCGATCCCCGGCAGCGGGTTCTCCGGGCCGACCCGCGAGACCGGCTGGGACACCGACCGGGTGACCAGGGCGTTCGCCGAACTGATGAACCGGCTCGGCTACGACCGCTACGGCGCGCAGGGCGGCGACACCGGCGCGGTCGTCTCCCCCGGGCTCGGCCGGCTCAACCCCGACAAGGTCGTCGGCGTGCACGCGAACGGGCTCGCCGCGTTCACCGACGTCGACCCGGACGAGGTGGGGCAGCTGACCGAGGCCGAACGGGCGCGGCTGGCGCACCTGGAGTACCTGAACACCGAGCAGTCCGGCTACGCGATGATCCAGATCAGCCGGCCGCAGACCCTGGCGCACGGGTTGCACGACTCCCCGGTCGGGCAGTTGGCCTGGATCGTGGAGAAGTTCAAGGAGTGGACCGACCCGTCCGCCGAACTGCCCGAGGACGCGGTGGACCGGGATCTGCTGCTCACCAACGTGATGCTGTACTGGCTGACCGGCACCGCCGGGTCCTCGGCCAACAGCTACTACGAGACCGCGCACGCCGGAGCCTGGGGCGCGAGCGAGCGCTCCACCGTGCCGACCGGGGTCGCGGTGTTCCCCATGGACGTGTCGATCCGGCGCACTGTCGAACTCGAACACACCGTCGTGCACTGGTCCGAATTCGGCCGCGGCGGCCACTTCGCCGCCATGGAGGCCCCCGACCTGCTCGTCGACGACGTCCGGGAGTTCTTCGGCAAGCTGCGCTGACACCCGCCGCGGCGGTGTTCGGTGCTCAGACTCAGCGAACGACCGGAATCGACATGGTCAGCAACTCCTGGGCCGCAGCGACCCTCGCCCCGCGGCACCGCCGGCGCCCTTGCGCAAGCGCAAGATAGGCGCTTTTGTGACCACAAACGTTTCACAGAATCAGTGAGAAAGCGCAGCCGAACACGAGAACTCACAACCCTGGTCAATCACGCGGCCACCACCGATGCAGGTCTCGCCGAAACATCGTCTGGTGACCCGTCGACCAGCGGTTCGACAAAAGTCCTCATCATTTTGCACCCGATTTGTCTCACCGACATTGCGCATCGTCGCAGACGCGACTCAGCAGGTTCGTGCGGTTATGCCGTGCTGGTTGCGCGGTAACTGGTCAGGTTGTCCGTAGAGCTTAACCACCTCTGTGGGATGACCTTCTCGGTGGCACCGGCCACCTCGCCACGTGGCTCCCTGGCAGGGCCGTTGGCGTGACTGTCGCCGTTGAAGGCCCGAGCGCAGCCGGAAAGACCCACCGGCCAGGCAGACTTCCCGGCATGACCGATTCCGGCCCAGTACACCCGCCGAGCCCTCCACCGGCGATCGACAAGCCGTGGTGATCAGGCGTCCGCGGACGTGTCAGTTGGCCACGGGCCAGGCACGGCTCCCGCCGGGGTGGTTACGGTGGGTTGTCGGGTGAGAGGTGATGGTCGTGGTGCGGTTGGACCGCCTGGTGAACGTGGTGGGCGGGTACGGGGTGCGGCTGTGCTGCTGTCCGGTGTCGCGGTCGGCGGAGGTGCGCAGCGTGGTCCTGCACGACGCCACGGATGCCCGGGTGGTCGGCGGTGACGTGTTCCTGGCGGTGGGCGCCGTGTCGGTGACCGAGGCCGTGGGCTGGGCGGTGTCCGCGCGGGCGGTCGTGGTGCTGGTCCGGGGCGGCGCCGCGGAGGAGCGGGAGGCGGTCTCGGTCGGCGAGAGCGCGGGTGTGGCGGTGATGGTGGTCGATCCTGCGGTGTCGTGGAGTCAGCTCGCGGGGGTGGTCTACGGGCTGGTGCTGGAGGGTCGGGAGACCGCGTCGGGTCGCGGCCCGACCGACCTGTTCGCCTTGGCCGACAGCCTGGCGGGCGCGGTCGGCGGTGCGGTGACCGTCGAGGACCGGCTGTCGCGGGTGATGGCCTATTCGAGGCTGCAGCAAGGGGCCGACCCTGCCCGATCGGAGACGATCCTGGGGAGGCAGGCACCGGACCGGCTGCGCGCGCTGTTCGACGCGCGTGGGGTGTTCGCGCATCTGGAGTCCTCCGACGAGCCGTTGTTCGTCGAACCGGAACCGGCACACGGACTGACCGGACGGATGGTGGTGGCGGCGCGCGCGGGCCGCGAGCTGTTGGGGTCGGTGTGGGTCGCCTGCGGAGTTCCGCTGACCGGTGTGCGCCGTGCCGCGTTGACCGACGGCGCCCGCACGGTCGCACTCCACCTGCTGCGGTCGCGGGCCAGCGCGGATCTGGAACGCCAGGTGGAGTCCGACCTGGTGATCCGATTGCTGGAGGGGACCGCCGACGCCGCGACGGTGGTCAGCCAGCTCGGACTGCCGCGAGAGGCCCTGCGGGTCATCGCGGTCCACGCGCACGTCGCGTCCGAGCTGCACGCCGCGCTGCTGCTGGCCTTCGAGTGGGCCACCACCGGGTTCGGCTGGTCACGCCCGGGCCGCAGCACCCTGGCGGGCAACACCCTCTACACGATCCTGCCGGGAGAGCAGGCGAGCGCGGCACGGGAGTGGGTGGCCTCGCTGCGTGCCGCGCTGCCCCCGCACGTGACCGTGTCGGCCGGGATCGGCGGGACCTCCTTCGCCGCTGATCTGCCCGCGTCCCGGCAGGAGGCCGACGAATGCCTGGCGCTGCGCGAGGCACGCCCACCGGACACCGTTGCATCGAACACCGTGCCACCGGCCTACGACGAGTCCTGGAACGACATCCTGCTGCAGCGTCTGCGGGCAGCGGCGCGGACAGGGCGGACTCCGGCCCGCGGGCCGGTGGCCGAGCTGCGCAGACACGACACCGAGCACGCCACCGACTACGTGGCGACGCTGCGCGCGTGGCTGGAGGCCCAGGGCGACCTCGCCGACGCCGCCGCCCGGCTCGGCGTGCACCCCAACACCATCCGCAACCGACTCCGCCGGATCGCCGAGCTCACCCCGCTCGACCTGGACGACGCCCGCAAACGCCTCGCCATGATCATCGACTTGGCCGCCGCCGAGAACGACCGATGACACCACTGTAGAACCCGGACAACATCGCCCGTTTGATTGTGGAAAACGGACAAGCGGAGGTGCTCCGCCCGCCCCCATCCTGGCCTTGGACGGCGACACTCGCCTTGGTGTGGAGGTGGTCATGGCTGGTGGTGAGCGCATCGACGGCGGGCCCCGCCGTCAGCGCCCGGCTCGACGCGATCCTCGCCTCCGCGCGTCCGCTGCTGCGCGGAGTGCGTTGGGACGAGCACACCGACGTCAGGGTCGGGCCACGCCCGGTCACACCGGACGGGCGGCCACTCGTCGGGGCGGTACGCGCGCCGGGGATCTACGTCGCGGCCGGGCACGGCATGTGGGGTCTGGCCCACGGCCCGGTCACCGGCTGGCTGCTGGCCGAACAGATCACCACCGGCAAACAGCCCGCCGCACTGCGCGAGTTCGACGCCGTGCGCTGAGAACCCCGCGCCCACCAGTACCCGCCATCACCGCTGATCCACCCTCCCCCGATCCGTGGAGCCGGCGCCCCCCCAGAACCCGACCCCACGGACCCAACCGCCGTCAGGGCGGCCCTCCCCCTCCCCCGGCCGCCCTGACGGCGCCCCACCACACCTCCCGAAACCAGGTCCGAGCGAGCACACCACGGGACACCACATGACCGACACCAGCACCGACCGCGTCTGGCTGACACCACGAGCCCATCACCGGCTCCGCACCGAACTGACCGCACTGCTCACGCCGGCCCCCGCGTCTGGCACCGGCGAACGCGTTGACCAGGACGACCACCGCACGACCCTGACCGGAGCCCGCCATGGCGAGCAACGCACCTACCAGGTCCCCAACGGCGCCACCATCCGAGTCACGCTGATCGAGGCCGTCCCCTACAGCCACGCCGCCAACCCCTCGACCCGCGCCGATACCACCTCCAAGCCGCTGAGCCCCGCAGGGCGCGTGGAGGTTGCAGCAACCCAACCCTGACGGTGTGGACGCCCCCACGGGCCGGACACACCGACACCGCAGGATCACCCGCCACGACACAACCGGAGAGAGACCCCACCGTGGCCCACGCACCCGCAGAACACGCCGCCCCACGAGACCGCCTCGCCGATCACCTGCCCGACCTGCGCGCCATGCTGGAACACCAACGCCGGTTCCGGCTGGAGCAACTGGCCGAACTCGACGCCCTGATCAAGAACACGGCCGAGGACACGGTCGAGGACACCGCGGTACCCGTCCCCGTCATCGGGACCGACGCCGCGCGGCGCGAAGTCACGCTCAAGGTCGCCGCGGCGGCGCGACAAGCGTTGGCGGACATCGACATCGCGCTCGGACTCGTCGCGGCGGGAGACTACGGCCGCTGCCGCGGTTGCCGGACCGACATCCCGATGCTGCTGCTGCGGGCCATCCCCACCTCGCGGTGGTGCCTGACCTGCCGGCAACGCCTCACGCCCGTCGACGGTCCCGACGCCGGTTCGAGCCCGGAGAACGGACTGCCGGCGCACTCCGCCTCCCGAACACCGCGAGGCCACAACCGTCGTCGGCGCCGACGACACGCCCGTGACACCACGGCCAGGCGCCGACACCGCTGCACTCCGCAATCTGTCGCTCTACGCTGAATCGTGACGGGTCGAAAGGCCGGGAACTGCTTGGGCACACCGTTTCGCCGGCAGGTCGCAGGCATCACGTCGGCGTCGGCAGACCCGGTCCGCGCTGTCGATCCTGCGGGCGGACCGCTCGGGGGATCGACGAGATGATTTTGGCCGGCACACCGGTCCTCCGGTGTTGGGATGCATCCAGGGAGGTGCGTCATCATGCTCAGTGACCACGAACAGGAGACTCTGCGCGAGATCCAACGCCAACTGGTCGTCGACGACCCGGACTTCGAGCGATCCTTCCGGGCGCTCGACGCACCCGAACCGACACCGACGGCGGGGCGCCGGTGGCTCTACCCGATGGTCATCGCCATCGCGTCACTTCTCGCCATTCTCATGCTGCTGGCCGGATCACCCGGCAGTGCGCTCGGCTACGGTCTCGTCGCGGGACTGGTCTGGTTGGCCCAGTACTTCCATGACACCGCCGCCCGACGGGAACACGACGATTGACCCGACCACCTCTGCCCAGCCTTCTCGGCACCATCGGGTGGGTGCGTGTTGCCGGCGAGCCGGCGAAGGCCCATGCCGGTACGTGAATCTCCGCGCGCTCAGCGGCACGGGCTGACGGCCGATACCGCCGACGGCGCCCTCTCGCGGAGTCATCGGGAGCTGGGAACGTGAACACTGTTCGGGAGGTCGCGATGAGCAACATCATGGATGGGCCTGTCGTGGCAGGCGTCGACGGATCGGACAGCAGTCTGGGCCGCGGGCGGCGACGTGGCCGAGTGACCGAGGTCAGCGAGGTGCCGAGGTTCCAGGCCATCGACACGAAGCCGGAGCAGTCCTGGCGGTAGCCGTCGCTCCACCAGCTGGTCTGGCTGTAGGGCACGCCCTGGGACGCCCAGGTCTTGGCCCGGTTGATGATCTCGGCGCGGGTCGTGGTCGCCGTCGCCCGCACGGATTCCGCGCTCTGGACGGCGGGAGCCGCGACGGCCGCGGCTCCCCCGAGCAGTGACATGGCGGCGAGCGCGAGGATCAGTCCTCTGACCGCGCGCCGCAAAACGGCTGAACGTCTGGTGGAAACGCCTGCTGCAGATCCGGCGCACTGGGCATCCGCCTGATGGACGTGAACACGCAGGTATACGCGGTGCGACTGCGCGAAATTCGGCACCGAACGATGGCAATCAAGCGCCATGCTCGAGACCCCACCACGTCCCTGGAGGGTGCGCATCCCTTTGTCCGCCGACCGCGGGGACACCTAACGCCACACCGACATCCCTCTTTGGACAGTCACGTGCGCTTTCCGGCTTGTGCGCGGTGGTCATCCTGCGGCGTCGGCCCGGTCCTGCGGTGGTTCCTCGATCGGGAAGAAGATCGCGCTCACCAGGTGCGGGCTGCGGCCGGGCGCGGGCTCGTTGTCCGCCCTGGCCCTGAGGACGTCGCGCAGCGCGCCGATCATCTCGGTGAGCTCGTCGGGGCTGAGCCAGAGGGTGCCCTGCCGGTAGCCGACGGAATCGGCGAACGGGTCGGCTCCCGGCCGGTCGAGGTAGGCGTTGAACTCGGCGAGCAGGGCGGCCATGGCCGCGACGAACCCGCTCGCCCACTCGCCTCTCGACGTCCAGGACGCGTTCTCCCGATGGAAGCTGGAGTGATACCCGCGCCGGTGGTCATCGCGGACAGGGTTCAGTGGTTCTGTCCCCCGTCGGAGGTCACCCAGCGGGCGATGTCCGCGACGACGGCCGGGTCGACGTGTTGTGCCACCTGGTAGTCGGCGGGAGTCGATCGGCCGGTGCCGGGGAAGAACAAGTGGTTGTCGGCGTCGTGGACGCGGATCGTGACGTCCGGTCGGTGCGCGAGGCCCGTCCGCCAGCGGGCGAGGTCGTCCTCGACCGTCACCTGGTAGTCGCGACCGCCTTGGAGGATGAGCATCGGCCGGTCCAGCGCCGCCGCGGTCGACACCGGGTCGTAGCCGCGCAGGTCGAGCCAGTACGCGCCGGTCAGCCCGAACGGCAGTGCTTCCACCGGCGTGGCGGGTGACAGGTCGGGGCTGTCGACCACCGCGGCCTGCCGGGTGATCGTCTCGACAGCGGCGTCTGCGGCGGGGCCTGGATTGAGCGAGGCCAGGTAGCGGATGACGCGGATCGCGGCCCGGTGCATCGGTTGCGTGTCGCCGGCCAGGATCACCAGTCCGGCGACGGACGGCTCGGCGGTCGCGACCCGTGGGGCGACCTTGCCTCCCATGCTGTGGCCGAGGACGAAGACGCGTGCGGGGTCCACCGTCGGCTGCTGCCGGAGCACGTGGACGGCGGCGATCGCGTGCGGCACGTACTCGTCGGCCATCGTGAAGTCCGGTGTGTCCGCCACGAGGGCGCCGTGGGTGTGGGTGACCTTGTCGAAGCGCAGCACCGCCACACCTCGACTCGCCAGGCCCCAGGCCAGGTCCTTGAGCGGTTTGTTGGGCCCGGTGGTCGCGTCGCGGTCGAACGGGCCGCCACCGCTGAGCAGCACCACACCGGGCCGTGGGCCGTCGCCCCGGGGAAGGCTCACCGTGCCGGACACGGCAAGCGGACCGGAACCGATCGTGACGTCGTGCTCGTCGAACGCTTCCGGGTCGGCGTAAGGCGGCGGCGCCCACGACGCGGCGACCGCCTGCGCGAGTTGCAGACCGTGCAGCCTGCCCACGTCGTCGATCGCCACGACCACCGTGACTGCCCCGTGCTCGCACTCGACCGGAACGCTCACCTGGACCAGCCCCGTCCCGGCCGGCTCGCTCACCGGCTCACCGACGCCGGACACCGCCCCGATCCCCGTCACCCACGCAGCGCGCACCGCCTCCGCGTCGATCAACGCCCGCAGCGGCGGGGCGAACAGCTTCTCGATCTCCGCGAAGCGCCCGGCGCGCGCCAGCTCGACAACCGCGACGCCGGTCGCCTCCGGGCCGGTTCCCAGCACCATCGGACACCCACCTTTCTCAGTTTTGCGAACGGTAGCAGATATGAGATCGTAAAGAGGTGGACACGACGGAACTCCTGACGCACCCGGTGCGGCTGCGCGTCGTGCACGCGATGCGCGGGGGCCGGACGCTCACGACCGCCGAGCTGTGCGCCCTGATACCGGACGTCTCGAAGGCGACCGTCTACCGGCACGTCGACCTGCTCGCCACCGGCGGGGTCCTGGAGGTGGCCGACGAACGCCGGGTGCGCGGCGCCGTGGAGCGCCGATACCGGCTGCGCCAGGACCGGGCGGTGATCGACGCCGAGACGGCCGCGTCGGCGTCACCCGACGACTACCGACGCGCGTTCGCCGCCGCGATGGCCGCCCTGCACGCCGAGTTCAACGCCTACCTCGACCGGGACGGCGCCGACCCGGCGACAGACCTCGTCGGCTTCCGACAGCACGGGATCTGGCTCAGCCGGGACGAACTCCTCGACCTGATCGGCGAACTGCGCGCCGCGATCGCACCCCGCCTCGCGAACCACGCCACGCCGGACCGCTCGCGCTACCTGCTCAGCCCGATCCTGTTCCCGACCGAGGAACCGCACACCGAAGCCAGTGGGTGACCGGGCGATTGGCCGTCGTACCGGTCAGGTGAGGTCCGCGACGCGTTCCACTTCGGCGGCGCGGCCGGGCCACGATCAGCACGTCACCGCGGTCGACCACGGTGACGGCAGTGGCATAGGTGAAGCCCTCCCCCGGTCGTTTGACGCCGACCACGGTGACGCCGTACTTCGAACGCAGTCGGCAGCGTCATGATCCGAACCCACCCACCTGGAACAGCACCAGCACCACGATCCCGTCGAACACCGACCAGCACGACGCCGTCGACCACGGCCGGCCCGGTCCCGGTGACACCGGACATCGAGGGTGAACAGAGCGGTCAACAGCCCCGCTGGACGGCCGGTCTCGGTCGCGACGGGGAAGCATCAGCAACGCCGTGGCGGCGAGGAAGGCGAGAACCACGAGACGGGCGGGATGCCGCCAACCAGGCGTCCGCCGCCGCAAGCTGATCCTGGTGCTCACCGGGCCTATCGCAACCTGGTCGGGGATGGTGATCGGGAATCCTGTCCGTCCTCAATCGACGGCACCGGACCGGCCGTTCACGGGTCGACCGCTGTCATCGCCTTGCTGGCGGTTCCGTCGGAACGCCCACCTTCGTCAGCTGCTCGGGTGGCGCAGCACGTTGTCGGCGAATGTCCCGATGATACTGGCCGCTCGACCCGCCGGACGCCCGGTACCGCCGGTACCGGAAGGAGTGACCGTGCGTGCGATGCGAGGCGCCGACTTGGATGCGGCGGTCGGTCTCCAGTTGGAGTTGGCGCGGTGGAACCAGCAGTTCGGCGGCAGGGTGCCGCGGCCCTCGACCGAGGCGAACTCGCGCCGGATATTGGGCGCGAGACTCGCGTGGCCCACCTCGTCCTGGACGTGGGTGGCGGAGGTTGCCGGCGCGGTCACCGGTCTTGTCGTGGTGACCCCGACTGAACGGGCGGACCGGGTCGCCGCGTCGGTGGCAGCCGGCCCTGTCGCCTATGTGGGCTGCCTGGTCGTGGGTGCCGGGCATCGCGGTGATGGTGTCGGGGCCGCGCTCGTGGCGACTGCGCATGACGCTCTGGACGCCGCGGGTGTCGGGGTGACCTTGTTGCACTACTACGCCATGAACCCGCTGTCGGCGCCGTTCCGACACCGCTGCGGATACCGTCCACTGTGGACTGAATGGTCCCGCAGGCCCGCAGGAATGCGATGAAGGAGCCGTGCTCCTGTCAGCCATCAGAGTGCGAACCTGCAGCAGCCTAACGCGCAGGTCAGACCTTACGGCCGACTTCTGGAACCCCGCAGGGGCATTGCGTGACCACAATGGACACAACGGGAATCCCGTTGCGTCGGAGGAAGAAGTCGCCGCGGTGCCGCTGTCGAGTCGGCGGTGCTCGGTTCCCGGAGTGACCGCGATCGGCGGCGCGGTAGCCGGCCGGTTCCACGTGCGGATGCACATCCGCAAGCCCCCACCCCGAGTCCAGCCCCGACCTCGCGGACGCGGGCTGCCGTCCGTGCCGGGCGTGTGGATCCGCAGCCGGGTGCGCGCACTTCGCGGGTCGAGGTTGAACGTTCACGTCGTGCTGCGAATGGGCGTTGCGCACATTTGTCCGCGGCCGTTAACGTGCCGACAAGCCCTTGCCGCCCTTCGTCCGGAAGGAGAGTCATGCAGCTCAGACACGCGTTATCCGCTGTTCTGCCAGCCGTGGCCGGCGTGATCGCCCTGATCACCACGGCCGCCGCCGCATCGGCCTCGGACACCAGGTCCTCGGCGCAGGCCGCCTGCCGCTTCGAGTACACGGTCACCAATTTCGCGGGTGGCTTCGGGGCCCTGCTGACGGTGACGAACATCGGCCCGGACCCGGCGAACGGCTGGTGGGTCGAGTTCGACCTGGCCCCTGGTGCCGTCATCCAGAGCACCTACGGAGGCAAGTTCCTCTCGTACAGCGGCCACATCCAGGTCAACGCCCCCGACTGGCTCCCGAACCTGGCCCCTGGCCGGTACGCCAACATCGGATTCAACGGACGCAACGCCAACATCACCGGCGTCGCCGTCTCCAACGTCACCCTGAACGACGTCCCTTGCACCACCTGACCGCGACATCCGTCCCGTCATCCGCCGGATCGTCGAGTGCGGCATGGGCACCGGAGGACGTCCTGGTGATCGGCCGGCACGTCGCCGTCACCCAGGGACGCTGCCATGTTGGTGAGAAACCGCGCCCGATCCTACGACTGCGCCGAAGCGTCGGTCACCGCGTTGACCGGGACAGCGCCATGTCGGCCATCACCTCGACGCCTTGGCCACGGCCACGGCGTCCCACTGCTCGAAACAGCGGTTTGCCCTGATCGGGCTCCTTGTTGGATGCACGGAAGACCGGCGATGGAGGCGGTGTGACGGTATCACGGCGGAACGTGTTGCGGTGGGTGGGTGCGGCGGTGGCCACGGGTGCGGCGGTCGTCGCCGGAGATGCGGTCGCGGACGCGCGGCCGGCGCGGTGGGCGCGGCTGCGCGCTCATCTGGCCGGTGAGCTGCTGCTGCCCGGCGACGACGGCTACGACACCGCGCGGCTGCCGTTCAACTCGCTGTTCGACCACCACCGGCCGGCCGGGATCGCCCGGTGCGTGCGGCCGGAGGACGTGCAGCGCTGCCTGGAGGAGGCACGCCGGTCCGGCATCCGGGTGGCCGCCCGCAGCGGCGGGCACGGCTACGCCGCCTATTCCACCCCGCACGACGGCCTGGTGGTCGACCTCGCGCCGATGGCCGGGGTCGAGGTGCGGCCCGACGGCACCGCCGTGGTCGGCGCGGGCGCACGCCTCGGTGACGTCTACGCGGCGCTCGCCGCCGCCGGCCGGTGCCTGCCGCTGGGCAACTGCCCGTCCGTCGGCATCGCGGGGTTCACCCTCGGCGGCGGCCTGGGCTGGCTGCAACGCACGTACGGCCTCGCGTGCGACTGGCTGCGTGCCGCCCGGGTGATCACGGTGGACAGCCGGGTGGTCACCGCGTCGGAGGACCGTGAACCCGATCTGTTCTGGGCGTTGCGCGGCGGTGGGGGCGGCAACTTCGGCGTGGTCACGTCGTTCGGGTTCGCCACCGTGCCGGTGCCGGAGGTGCTGACCGTGTTCCGCGTCCGGTTCCCGGCCGGGTCGGCGGCGGACGTGCTCGGCGGCTGGCAGCCGTGGAGCGTGGCGCTGCCCGAGGAGGTGTCCAGCTCCTGCGTGGCCATGCCGGACGGCGCGGTGGACGTCTTCGGCTGCGCGGTCGGGCGCGAGGGGATGGTGCTCGGGGAGTTGGCCCACCTGCTCGACGCGGTCGGCGTCGACGCGCCGATCGAACACGCCGAGGTCGACTACCCGACCGCGACGGCGATCATGACCGGCGGTCAGCCGACCCGCAACGCGTTCCGCGCGTCGTCGCGGATCGCGGAGCGGTGGGACGACCCGGCGGCGGTGGCGGACACGGTGCGCGGCATGGACAGCGCGCTGCTCATCGTGGGCGCGCTCGGCGGGGCGATCGACCGGCGGACGCCGACGGACACGGCCTACCCGCACCGCGGCGCGCCGACGTCCGTCGAGGTCTTCGGCACCGTCGGCGACCTGCCCCCCGAGCAGGTCACGCGTGAGGTGGACCAGGCGCAGTCGGCGTTGGCGGGCCTGATCGGCACCGGCACGTACATCAACTACCTGGACCCGGAGCAGCAGGACTGGGCGCGGACGGCGTACCGGCACAACCTGCGCCGGCTGCGTGCCGTGGCCCGCCGCTACGACCCGGACCGCGTCCTGCGGTTCCCGCAGGCGGTGCGCTGAGCGTCGATTCCAGGGTCCTGAACGCAGGACTCCGGTCAAGTTGTGACGCCGGCGCCCTAGTGAAGCGCTCCGGGATTGGTGGAGATTCTGATGCGCCCGGGGTTCGACGGAGTCGGCTCACCGGACTTCATGCCACGGGCTGGACTGTATGGAGCCTTTCATACTCGATCGGGGTGAGCATCCCCAGGGCGTTAGCCCGGATCTTTCGTGTGGGTGGCGGCCTGGCTTGAGGCCGTGCCCAGCGGCTGTCGGTGAACCGCAGCTGCGCGCCGGGGTGGGGTCGTTCCTTGCGGATCACGACCCGCATCCCTTTCGGCCATCAGGACAGGTCCGGCACGCCGGTGGCCTCGGCGACCCACGCCCCGTCGCGCGGGGAGCACTCGTCGTCGTAGGCCGGTGTCCACGCGTGCGGGGATCAGGGCGAGGTGTGCGACCGCGTCGTCGGGCAGGGTGAACCCCCGCGAGTAGCCCAGTTTCCTTGCGTGCAGCCATTCGCTGAACTCGTGGGTGCCGCCGGCGGCGTCGTGCGGATGAGGACCTTGCGCCCGACGCGTCCGCCTTGGGCAAGGCCTGGACAAGCCATATCCTTGCAGCTCGGAGCGCCTTTCTCTGTGATCCGGCGACCCTCACGCCAATCCCCGTGAAAGCAGTGGGTTAGGGTCTGTCCTCAAGGGTGACCTACGGGCACCCCTGCATCGCCTGTCACCAACGTCCCCGCACAGCGCAGCTAGCGTGCACGGAGCAGGAAGCCGTGTTCCACCAGGCTGGTCAGGCCGAACTTCTCGACCATCCGATGGCTCGGCCTGGGCTCCGCGGCCACGTGCTCGACCTCGAACGCGTGCCCGAAGCGGTCGACGATCTCCTCCGGCCCGACGGTAAACGGCGGCGTCGACAGCCTCGGGTGGTATTCCAGGGTGTTGATGAAGTACCGGGTACCAGGCCGCACCAGCCGGGTGATCGCCTCGGCGTAGCGCCGCCGCATGTCGTACGGGAACGCGATCAGCGCGGCCCGGTCGTACACCAGGTCCACCGGGCCGAGTGCCTCCGGCGTCAGCTTGAAGATGTCCTGGCGGCGGATCACGAGGTTGCCGCAGCGGAACACGTCGGGCTCCTCCTCCACCGGGTCCAAGTCGTTCTCGGCGAAGAACTCCGCGACTGCCCTGGGCACCAGCTCGACCCCGACGACCTCCGCCGCCGACTCCGCGAAGAACCGCAGGTCGGCGGTCTTGCCGCAGAGCGGCACCAAGACCCGGGCGCCGGCCACCAGGCCTAGCCGGGCCAGCAGCAGGGCGTGCTCGTGCACGTCCGGCAGGTGGAAGCTCGTCTTCGTGCCGCCCAGCGCCCAGGAGTCGTACCAGAACTCGGATTCCATGCTGGACTAGAGGTGCGCGGAGCGTGCTGGAGACGGGTCCGAACGGGTGATGTTCTGCTCGGTCGGCCGACTGGGCAGAACATCACCCGTCGTTCGGTCGGCACCCGAGCCGAAAGGCGCACGGCCCAAGCACCTGAGCCGATCCGGGGGGCAGGTGGATGGCCGAGGACGTGGCTGCGGTGATCCGAGCGTTCGGAATCGCAGGTCGACGTCGCCGGTGCAGTTCTGCGTGCGCTGTCGGCGGTCGACATGGTTCAGTCTCGTCGCACGGGCTGCCGACATCGCGCTGACTGTCCACACTGCATGGACGTAACGCCCCGCACGTCGAGACCCGCGCGATCTCGGCGAGACCTCGGTCGAGATCCCGCCTCACCAGGTCGCGTCAGACCACGACGGGTTCGTCGCGGTGAGGTTCGCTCGTACCTGCTCGGCTTCCGGGTGGTGCAGGTCGTCGAACATCGCCAACGCCTGCCGCCACAGCGCGCGAGCCGTTTCCTGGTCTCCCGCGGCGTGGTGGGTGTCGCCCAGGCGCGCCAGCGTGCCGGCCTCGTAGAACTTGTCGCGGAGGTCCCGGTACAGGCCGATGGCCTTGCTGTAGCAGTCGATCGCCTCGCTGTGCCGGCCCAGGTGGTGGTAGGCGAACGCGAGGCTGTCCCAGGTGTGCGCGGCGCCGCGTTGGTCACCCAGGTCGAGGTAGATGTCCAACGCGCGGCCGCAGTGGTCCAGGGCCCGTTCGTGGTCGCCGCCCTTCGCGGACAGCCACCCGGCCATGTTGAGCGACCTCGCGACACCTTCCGGGTGATCGTGGGCGCGGAAGACCTCCAGTGCCTGCTCGGCGTGGCGCAGGGCCTCGGGAACACGGTCCTGGTGTTCCAGGGTCCACGCGACCGCGTACCGCACCCGCGCCTGCTGCACCGGGTCGCCGAGCTGTTCGTACACACCCAACGCCCGGCGCAGGTGCGAGTGCGCGTCCTCGTAGCGGGCCAGCAGCGCGCACGCCCAGCCGCGGGCGTGGTGCACGCGTCCCTGACCGTCCCGGTCGCCCGCGTCCGACGCGGCGAGCAGCGCCGTGCGCCCGGCCTCCTCCCATTCCTGCCAGCGGCCACGGCGCTCGAAGCACGTCCACAGCAGGTGGTACAGCTGCCAGGCGTGGTGCTCGAACCCCGTTTCGGCCGCCCGGTCGATGACGGCGAGCAGCACCGGGTGTTCGGTCTCGTACCAGGACCAGGCGGCGGCCTGGTCGACGGGCTGCTCCGGCCGCACCGCGGGATCGGGCTCGACCAGCGCGACCGGCTCGTGGCCGGACGCCAGTACGCGGTCCACGCGGTCGGCGGTGTGCACGTAGTGGTCGAACAGCCGGCGCACCGCCTGCCGGCGCTGGTCCTCGGGCAACTCCTCGGCCCGATCGGCCGCGTACGCCCGCAGCAGGTCGTGGAAGGTGAGCCGGCCGGGGGCGTGCTCGTCCAGCAGGTGCGCCCTGGTCAGCTCCGTCAGCAGCACGGACGCGCGCTCGCGCGACACCCCGGCGAGGTCGGCGACGGCGGGCACCCCGATGTCCACCCCGGGATGCAGTCCCAGCAACACGAACAGCCTGGCCGCCTGCTCGCCGACCTGCCGGTGGGACCACGAGAACACGGCCCGCACGTTGGTGGTCGGGTCGCCCGCGTCGAGGGCGTCGAGCCGCCTGCGCTCGTCGCGCAGCTCCTCGACCAGGACCCGCAACGGGAACGCGGGACGTGCCGTCGCGCGTGCCGCGACGATCGCCAACGCCAGCGGCAGCCGGGCGCAGTAGCCGATGAGGTCCCGCACCGCCTCCGGCTCCGCGTCGAGGCGGTCGCGGCCGAGGTGGCTCACCAGCAGCGTTTCCGCCTCACCGCGGTCGAGCACGTCCAGGGTGAGCGGGCGGGCACCGTGCCGGGTGGTCAGGCCGACAAGGGCGTTGCGGCTGGTGATCACCGTGAAGCTGCCGCCGCTGCCCGGCAGCAGCGGCAGCACCTGCTCGACGTCGTGCGCGTTGTCCAGCAGCACCAGCACTTCCCGGTCGGCGACCAGGCCGCGGTAGAGCGCGGACCTGCCCTCCGTCGTGGCCGGCACCCGCTCCGGCGACACGCCGAGCGCGTCGAGGAACCCCGCCAGCGCCTCGCCGGGGTCCACCGGCAGGCCGCTGGGGTCGAAGCCGCGCAGGTTGACGTACAGCTGGCCGCCGCGGAACCGGTCGGCGACACGCCGCGCCCAGTGCACGGCGAGCGAGGTCTTGCCGATGCCGGCGGTGCCGTTGATCGCCGAGATCACCGCGGTCGGGCCCGGTCCGTCCCGGCCGGCGTCGAGCAGCCCGGTCAGCCGGTCCAACTCCGCCGTGCGGCCCACGAAGTGCGGGGTGTGGGCGGGCAGTTGACGCGGCGCCGGGTGGCCGACGTCCTCCACCGCGACCGGCGCGGTCACCGGCAAGTCCAGCGCCGGGTCGCCCGCGAGCACGGCCTGCTCCAGCCGGCGCAGCCCCGGTCCCGGCTCCAGGCCCAGCTCCTCGGCCAGCAGCCGGCGGCCGTCCCGACCCACCGCCAGCGCCTCGCCCTGCCTGCCCGCCCGGTACAGGGCCAGGACGAGGTGTTCGCGCAGCCGCTCCCGCAACGGGTAGCGCGCGACCAGCGTGGTGAGTTCGGCGATCAGGTCGTGGTGGCGGCCCAGCGCCAGGTCCGCCTCGATCCGCGCGTCCAGCACCGCCTGCCGGCGCTCCTCCAGGCGTGCGGCCTCCTCGCGCACGACGCCGACGTCCACGTCCTCGAACGGCGTGCCCCGCCACAGGTCGAGCGCCTGCCGCCAGAGCCGGGCCGCGGATTCGGGGTCGCCCGCGGACAACGCGACGCGGCCGCGGTCGGCCGTGGCCTCGAACCTGGCGGCGTCGAGTTCGAGCGGGTGGACGACCAGGGCGTAACCCGCCGCCCGCCGCACGATCCGCCCCGCGTCGCCCAACGCGCGACGCAACTGGTGGACGTACCCGCGCAGGTTTTCCGTCGCAGTCCTGGGTGGTCGGCCGTTCCAGAGCGCGTCCAGCAACCGATCCGCCGACACCGGCGCCCCCGCCGCGCACAGCAGCACCGACAGCAGCGCCACCTGCTTGCCCGGACGCAGCGGGAGGAGCAGGCCGTGGTCCACGACCTCCACCGGCCCCAGGACGTTGAACTCCACCACCACCCCCAGAGGGCCTCACGCTAGTTGATCGACCAGCCGTTATACGTCGCCCATACGGGCGTTCCACGTTCGAACAACAGGGTTCGCCGAAGCTTTGCCCAGCGGCCGGAACGCCGACCGCGAAGGGGAGATCGCCGGATCACCGCGATCGGGAACACCAGGGGAGACCACCACCATGAACGGACACCGACACCACAGACGCCTGGCTCTGGCCGGCGCGATCGCGTTGAGCGGCCTCACGCTCGGCGCCTTGCCGGCGAGCGCGGACGTCACCGCGCAGACGTGCGAGTTCCCGCGCGTCATCAGCATCGGGGACGCCCGGGCCTACGAGGGGACCGGCGCGGGCACCACCACCCTCGTCTTCACCCTGAACGGGAACGGCGGCTGCTACACCGCCGCCTCGGTCCACTACGACATCGCCGCCGGCACGGCGGGCGACACGGACCTCACTGCGGGCTCCGGCACCGTGTCCTGGGGATCCGGCGACTCCGCCCTGAAGACGATCTCCGTCCCGGTCAACCGCGACGCGCTGGACGAGGCGAACGAGACGTTCTCGGTCATCCTGTCGCCGGTCAGCGGGTGGACCGACCTGGCCGACAACACCGGAACCGGCACGATCCTGGACGACGACGGCACGCCGACGTGGAACATCGACGACACCACCTGCTGGGAGGGCAACAGCGGCACCCACTCGTGCGCCTTCACCATCTCGCTGTCCAACCCCAAGCAGAGCGGCTCACTGCCGACGGTGCTGGTCAGCGCGTCGAACGGCACGGCGGGGTCCGCGGACTACACCGCGTTCTCCAACCAGCTCGTCGCGCTGCAGCTGGGGCAGCCCACGATCACGTGGAACGTGACCATCAAGGGCGACACGCTCTGCGAGGCCAACGAGACGGTGAAGCTGACGCTCTCCAGCCCGTCCGCAGGCACGGCGTTGGCCGACTCGCAGGCGATCGCCACGATCGAGGAAGACGACATCTTCTGCTCCTGAACCACCTGCCACCTGGGCCCCGTGCAGCGCACGGGGCCCAGGCCCGTTCTCGGCGACAGCGCACAACCACTGGGGGCCGGGTGGTCAGGCGAGGAACTCGGCGATCTGCGCGTTCGAGGCCACCGCGCGCAGCCAGTCCAAGGTCGTGGCCCGGAGGTCGGTGATCAGCTTTCGCTGCCAGTCGACCACCTCGTCCGGCGGCTCGTTCCTGGTGCACACGGTGATCGGGAGGCTGGTGCCCTTGTTGAGCGCCTTGGTTCCGGTGAAGTGCTGTGGTTCCTTGTCCGCGGCCGTGCGCTTCTCGTACTTGCCGTCCGGGAGGATGTTCAACGCCTTGGGGTGCTTGGTGCTGATGTCGACGTCACCCCCGTTGTCGATGAGGTGCAGGTGTTCCTTGTCCCTGAAGTGGTCCGCACCCTTGCCGGGGGCCTCCTCGGACTCCAGCCACAGGTAGAGGTGGCGGGTGGAGGTCTTATCCCGGATGACGCTCCACTCCTCGTCGCCGGCTTGCCGCACGATCGTCTTGAACAGCCATTGGCCGAACGGGAGTAACTCGGATTCCTCGTCGTCGCTGTCCTGGTAGGGGATCTTGCCGCTGACCGCGCCCATTGGGGCCTCCTCCGTAGTCGGTACTGGCCGTATCGGTCCGCCGTCGCGGGTGTTACCCCGAGCGAAGCCCAGCGGCTCGCTTAGTAATCAGTTCAGAATGAGTCGGAGTGTCGGCTTTGCCGATGCTGCAACGTGTTCCAGTCTTGCCTGGTGCGTGAGGAGGTCTTGACCGACGAGCTGTGGGCACGACTGGAGCCGTTGATCCCGGTGCGTCCACGGCGGCGGTTGACCGAGTGGCACGAGGCCGGGGTGTGGCAAGGGCTGCACGAACGGCTGCTCTTGGAGTGGCACGTTCGACCCGCTGGTTCCCATACCGGTAAATCGCCGCATCGATCCGGATCGTCACGTCCGGATCAAGCTCAGGGCGTTTCCGCCGGCGGGAGTTGCAGCACCGCCGACGCCGGTCAGCCGTGCCACGGCTTCCGGTCCCGGGCCGAACATCAGATCCGGGGCCGGCTGCGGTCTGGTCGGGGCTACTCGAGGAATTCCGTGACGGAGAAGACCTTGTCCGGTCGACGGGCGGCGAGGTCGTCGTGGTGGACCAGGAAGCGTCCGATGTGGAGTTCGTCCGCCCTGAGCTGGGCAAGCGGCACCCGCTCCCGCATCACCTGGTGGAGTTCCTCCTCCAGGCAGAACATCGTCTCGTCCTGCGTCATGCCGACTTTCCGGTCCTTGATGTTCTCCCAGGCCATTTCGGTCTCCGGGGTCGCGTACACGTTCTTGCCGGAGAGGCCGCCGATGTGCCCGGAGTAGCCGCCGATGCGGATCTCGGCCTGCCCGTCCTTCGGCCAGAGATCACCGACCAGGGCGACGAGTTCCTTTCGGCGCGGCAGGTCTCGCACCTGGCAACTAGTCACCACCAACGAGCACCACCTGCAGGCGGTGCTCGACCGCTACGTCTCCCACTACAACCACCGCCGACCCCACCAAACACGACAACTCGCACCACCACGACCGGACCACCCGATCGCGAAGCCGGGCTGCACGTCGATACGTCGCCGACCAGTCCTCAGCGGACTGATCAACGAGTACGAATCCGCAGCAGTCTGACGCCCAGATCAGACCGTGTGGCCGACTTTGGCACCCTACAACCGCCGTTGAAGGCAACCGACGACTCGTCGAGGCGCGCTCCACGGCGTTGAACGTCATCACCTCGCCAGCACCCGCCACATCGAACTCATGCTGAGCCGAAGTGGACGCGGACCTCGTGCGCGGCCGGACCGAACCTCCGACCGGCGCACGCCCGGTCAGGCGGCTGTCGAACGCACCGTTCGCCCCGGACTGCGCGAGGTCATCGCATACCGCGCCCCCAGGTGCCGCCGATGCGAATTGTCGCCCGGAATTCGGTCCATCAAGCTTCGTCCCTGAACGAGCGGTTCCGAGGCTCAGAACTTCAGGACCGCGCGCAGGTGGTTCGGAATGAGTTCCACCGTACGGATGAGCGTCGAGATGAACGCGCTGACCACCGGCTCGTCGCCGTGCCGCGTGTACACCGACATCGTCCGGCGCACCGGCGGGTCGGGGCGCAGCAGGCGGCCGTCGAAGTTCGGTGGGATGACGTTGAGCGGGATGAGGGTGGGGCCCAGGCCCACCGAGGCCAGGATCGGCGCGGCGGCCGTCTGCTCGGCCCGCACGGCCACCCTGGGCTGGAACCCCGCCCTCGCGCACACCTCGTCCAGCAGGGCCGCCAGGCCGTTGTCCGGGGCGAAGTGCACCCAGCTGCGGTGTGCCAGCAGGGCCAGGTCGACCGTGGTGTCCTCCGGTCCGACGTCCGGGTCGTCGAACGGCAGCACGACGACGAACTCCTCCTCCCCCAGCGGCACGATCTGACCTGACCAGTCCACCGGAACGGGGCCGATCGCCAGATCGGCCTGGCCCGCCAGCATGGCGTTGCGCAGGTTGTCCGCGTGCCGGTGTTCGAACAGCCGGACCTGGGTGCTCCCGTGCTGCTGGCGCCACGCGCGCAGCACCGGCGGCAGCACGCCGAGGCTGATCGAGTAGATCGTCGCCACGCCCAGTTCGGCCGCCTCCAACTGGACCGCCTGGCGCGCGGCGCGGGAACCGCGGTCGACCGCGCCCAGGGCGGCACGGGCGTGGGGCAGGAAGGCTCGGCCCGCCGTGGTCAGTCGGACCGAGCGGGGTAAGCGCTCCAAAACCTGGAGCCCGATAGCCCGTTCGAGTGGACGGATCTGATGGGAAAGAGCGGGCTGCGTCACACCGAGCACGTCCGCCGCGGCGGTGAACGAGCCCTCGTCGACGATTGCGGTGAGGCTTTCCAACTGACGCAGGGTAAACATAAGCCCATTTTATACCAGCGAACAGTAATTCTACTTCGAATTTCTCATCCGGATTCGCAATAGTGGGTGACACACCGACTACTTGGGAGGAGGGCTTGCCGTGGACCTGGAACTGACCGGCAAGGTCTTCGTGGTGACCGGTGCCTCCGCCGGTATCGGCGAGGCCGTGGTCCGACTGCTCGCCGATGAGGGCGCGACCGCCGTCGGCGTGGCCCGCAAGCCACTGGACGGCGGCATCGCCGCCGACCTCACCGATCCCGGCGCCGCGCGATCGGTCGTGGACACCGTGCTCGAACGACACGGCCGGCTCGACGGCCTGGTGAACAACGTGGGCGGCCTGGACTCCCGCAGCGGGTTCCTCGACTTCACCGACGAGCAGTGGCTGAGGACCTTCGAGCTCAACCTGTTCTCCGCCGTGCGGATGAGCCGCGTGGCCATCCCGGCACTGCTGGACACCGGCGGCGGCAGCATCGTGCACGTTGCCAGCGAGGCGGCCCGCTTCCCGGACAAGTCGATCGTCGACTACGCCGCGTCGAAGACCGCGATGCTGACCGTGTCCAAGGTGATCGCCGGCGAGTTCGGCGACCGGGGCGTGCGCTCCAACGTGGTGTCGCCCGGCCCCACCCGCACCCGGCTGTGGGACGAGCCGGGCGGGTTCGCCGAACAGCTGTCGACGCAGTTCGACCTGCCCGTCGAGGAGGCGGTCGAGCACTTCGTACGCGAGGTCCGCAACCTGCCCACCGGCCGGCTCGGCACGCCCGACGACGTCGCCCGCGTCATCGCCTTCCTGCTCTCGCCCCTGGCGAGCCAGATCACCGGCGCCGAGTGGGCCGTCGACGGCGGCGCCCTGCGCCAGGTTTGAGGTCCACCATGCCGCTCGCACTGATCGCCCTCGCCGTCGGCGCGTTCGGGATCGGCACCACCGAGTTCGTCATCGTCGGGTTGCTCCCCGAGGTGGCCGCCGACCTGGGCGTGTCCATCCCCTCCGCCGGGCTGCTCGTCTCCGGCTACGCGTTGAGCGTCGTGGTGGGCGCGCCGCTGGTCACCATGGCCGGCGCGCGACTGCCCCGCAAGGCCGTGCTGATGATCCTGATGGCCGTGTTCATCGCGGGCAACGCGCTGTGCGCGATCGCGGACGACTACGCGCTGCTGATGGTCGGCCGGGCGGTCGCGGCGCTGTGCCACGGCGCTTTCTTCGGCATCGGGTCGGTGGTGGCCGCCGAACTCGTGGCGCCGCACCGCAAGGCCAGCGCCATCGCCATGATGTTCACCGGGTTGACCGTGTCCAACGTGCTGGGCGTCCCGCTGGGCACCGCGCTGGGCCAGGAGTGGGGTTGGCGCTCGACGTTCTGGGCGGTGACCGCGCTCGGCGTGCTGGGCCTGATCGGTATCGCCGCGCTGGTGCCCGCCACCCCGCGACCGGACAGCGGCCTGCGCCGCGAGCTGGCGGCGTTCGCCCGGCCCCAGGTGTGGCTGGCGCTGGCGATGACCACGTTGGGCTTCGCGGGCGTGTTCGCGTCGTTCACCTACATAGCGCCGATGATGACGGAGGTCGCCGGGTTCTCCACCGGCGCGGTGACCTGGTTGCTGATCCTGTTCGGCGCGGGCCTGTGCGTGGGCAACGTGGTGGGCGGACGGGCAGCCGACCGGGCCGTGATGCCCAGCCTGTTCGTGATCCTCTCGCTGCTCGCGGCGGTGCTGTTCGCGTTCGTGTTCACCGCGCACAGCCAATGGCAGGCGGCCGTCACCATCCTGCTGTTCGGCGCGGCCGGTTTCGCCACCGTGCCACCGCTGCAGATGCGCGTCATGCAGCAGGCCGAGGGCGCGCCCGCGCTGGCCTCGGCGGCGAACATCGCCTCGTTCAACCTGGGCAACGCCCTGGGCGCGTGGCTCGGCGGAGCGGCCATCGACGGCGGGCTGGGCTACACCGCGCCGAACTGGGTCGGCGGGCTGCTCGCCCTGTCGGGGCTCGCGGTGGCCGCCACCGCGCACCGACTCGACCGGCGCAAGGCCGCCGCACCGGTGCCGGTGCACATCTGACCACGAAGGACGAAAGAAACGGGAGATTGGAGCAGACATGCGCGACAACGGCTTGACGCGCCGGTCCGTCTTATCCGGCGCCGCCGCACTCTTGGGAGGTGCGGCGGCAGGGACCACGATCCCAACGGCCGTTGCCGAGCCGGGGACGGCGACGGCCGTCCCGCCCGGTCCGGTCGTGCGGCCGGGCGACCCCCGCTACCCCGACCTGATGACGGGCAACAACCAGCGGTTCGTCGCCCGTCCCGAGTACGTCAAGCTGATCACCTCCACCGCTGACGCGGAGAACGCCGTGCGCGACGCCGTCCGGGCCGGCAAGCGGGTGTCCGTGCGCGGTGGCGGCCACTGCTTCTCAGATTTCGTCTGCAACCCGGAGATCGAGGTCATCCTCGACGTCTCGGCGATGACCGACGTGTACTACGACGAGCGGATGCGCGCGTTCTGCGTGCAGTCCGGGGCGCGGCTCACCAACGTCTACGAGGCGCTGTACAAGGGTTGGCACGTCACGATCCCCGGCGGCGTCTGCTGGAGCGTCGGCATCGCGGGCCACGTCGCGGGCGGCGGGTACGGACTGCTCTCCCGAGCGCACGGCCTGACCGTCGATCACCTCTACGCGGTGGAGGTCGTGACGGTCGACGAGCGCGGCGGCGTGCGGACCGTCGTGGCGACCCGCGAGGCCGACGACCCCAACCGCGACCTCTGGTGGGGCCACACCGGCGCGGGCGGCGGCAACTTCGGCGTGATCACCCGGTACTGGTTCCGCTCCCCGGACGCGCACGACACGGACCCCGCGGACCAACTCGTGTCCCCGCCCTCCACCGTGCTCGTCAGCGCGGTCGAGTTCGACTGGGACGAACTGGACCAGGCGTCGTTCACCCGGCTCGTGCAGAACTTCGGCACGTGGCATGAGCGTAACGCCGACCCCGGTGCCGCGACCACCGCGGTGTCCAGCCTGTTCAACGTCAGCCACCGCGCGCACGGCAGCATGGGCATGTTCACCCAGGTGGACGCGACCGCGCCGAACGCCCGCCGGATGCTCGACGACTACCTCGCCGCCATCACCGAGGGCGTGGCGGCCCGACCGCGGCCGGCGAAGGCCCCGATCGGTGAACTGGGGAAGCTCCCGATCGACCTGGGAGAGCCACGCGAACTGCCGTGGTTGCAGGCCGCCCGTCTGGTGGGCACCAACAACCCCACCATCACCGATCCCACCTCGCGCGGGGTGCACAAGTCCGCCTACCTGCGCAAGGCGTTCGACGACGAGCAGTGCGCGGCGCTCTACCGCGGCATGACCGGCGAGGACTTCACCAACCCGGACACCATGCTGGTGCTGCTGTCCTTCGGTGGCCGGGTGAACGCGCCCGAGCGCGGCGCGACCGCGCACGCCCAGCGGGACTCAGCGTTCAAGATGTGCCTGCAGACCTTCTGGAACTCCGCCGAGGACGACGACTTCCACATCACCTGGGCGCGGGAGACCTACCGCGGCATGTTCGCCGCGACCGGCGGCGTGCCCGTGCCCGGCGACCACGCCGACGGTTGCTACATCAACTACCCGGACAACGACGTCGCCGCACCGGAGTTCAACCGCTCCGGCGTGCCCTGGCAGGCGTTGTACTACCGGGAGAACTACCCGCGGCTGCAGCAGGTCAAGAAACGCTGGGATCCGGCCGACCACTTCCGGCACGCGCTGTCGATCCAACCCGCGCGCTGACCCCGGAACTCCCCACACCCGTCGTCGCCCTCACCCGGGGCGGTCGGGCACGTGCTGTCCACACGCTCCCACCACATCGAAGAGAGGGGTTTCCTCCCATGCGATCGGTAGCCGTAATCCTCGGAACCCGTCCCGAAGCGATCAAGTTCGCGCCCGTGATCCGGGCGCTGGACGCCGACCCGCGCTTCCGGCCCGTGGTCGTGTCCACCGGTCAGCACCGGCAGATGCTGGACGACACGCTGGCCGCGTTCGACCTGCGGCCCGACATCGACCTGGCCGTCATGTCCGACAAGCAGACCCTCTCGCGGGTCACCCACAAGGTCATCGAAGGACTGGAGAAGGTCTTACCCGGGTTGGGCTGCGACGCGGCCATGGTGCACGGCGATACCGCGACCACCCTGGCGGGCGCGATCGGCGCCTTCCACCAGCAGATCCCGGTGGTGCACGTCGAGGCCGGCCTGCGCAGCGGCGACCTGCACTCCCCGTTCCCTGAGGAGGCCAACCGCCGGCTCGTCGCGCAGATCTCCGACCTGCACCTGGCGCCGACACCCGTGAGCGGCGCCAACCTCATCCGCGAGGGTGTGCGGCCGGACCGGATCGTGGTCACCGGCAACACGGTGATCGACGCGCTGCGGTGGGCGGGCACGTCCGCGGCGGACTACGGCGCCCGCGCGCTGGCCGACCTCGACGACGACCCCCGCCGGATCGTGCTGGCGTCCGCGCACCGGCGCGAGTCGTGGCGGATGCTGCCCCAGATCGGCGCGGCGCTGCGCCGGATCGCGCAGGAGCAGGACGTGCGGGTGGTCGTGCCGCTGCATCGCAACCCGGCCGTGCGCGACGCGCTGCTGCCGGAGATCGCGGACCTGCCCAACCTGACCATCGTCGACCCGTTGCCCTACTTATGCTTCACCAAGCTCATGCGGCGCGCGGACATCATCGTGTCCGACAGCAGCGGCGCCGAGGAGGAGGGGCCGGCACTGGGCAAACCCACCCTGGTGCTGCGGGACATCACCGAACGGCCCGAGGCGATCGCGGTCGGCACCGCGCAGCTCGTCGGCCGCACCACCGAGGGCGTGGCCGACTCGGTCATCGGGCTGCTGCGCGACCCGGTGCACTACGAGCGGATGGCCGACGCCGCCAACCCGTACGGCGACGGGCACGCGAGCGTGCGCACGATCGCGGCCCTGGCGCACTACTTCGGCGATGGCCCGGCCGTGCAGCCGTTCGTGCCGGGCAGCACACCCACGGCCGACCTGGTGGCGGTATGACCACCACCGCGCCCCTGACCGAGAACCGCTTCGTGAGCGGCGAGTACGTGCGCGCCGCCCGCGACCTCCACGTCGAAGGCCGGGCGATCGTGGTCAACACCGGCACGACGCCCGCGTGGACGGCCCTGGAACCGCGCCGACCGCTCCCGGCGTTCTCCTCCACGATCCTGGTCGACACGACCGTCTCGCGGGCGGAGTCGCTGCTGGTGCTCAAGCTCGACGACGAGGCGGCACCGACAGCGGAGATCGTCGACGAGCCGGAGTGGGTGCGGCTGGGTGACGTCGTGGGCGAGCACGTCGGCCCCGGCACGCAGTTCCCGGTCGACACACCGCTGTGGAGGGGACCGCAGGACGTGCTCGACGTGGTCGAGTTCGACCCCGGCCAGGCTCTGGGCGGCGGGCCGTCCGGGCCGCGCGCGTTCGAGCTGCGGGCCAACCTGTGGTTCGCGCCCGCCGGCACCGACTGCGGCATCCACGTGCTGCACGACTTCATCGAGGTCCACACGCAGGTGGTCGGCGTGGGCCGGATGCAGAAGTTCCGCGCCCAAGACCACGCCACGCTGGTCGAGGACGTGGTGATGGGCGAGGGCTACACGACGCCCGTGCCGTTCTGCAGCCGGACCGACGAGGGCGCGTTCGTCTACCCGTGGCACCAGTACCGGGCCGACACCGACTGCGTGTGGCTCGCCCTGGAGTACCACCAGCTGCCCTGAACCGGCGCACCAGGAGGTGATCGACGTGCACGACCGCATCATCGCACCGCACTTCGAAGGCGAGATCGTCGCCGACCAGCTGCGCGACGGCTACTGGCTCGAAGCACCCGACATCGACGGCGACGGCCGGCCCGACCTGTTCGGCTACGGCCTGCGGCTGGGCGAGATCTACTGGTACCAGAACGCGCCGAGCTGGCCGAAGCGGCTGATGGCCGACGGCTTCCGGATGCCCGTCGGCGCGGACTGGGCCGACATCACCGGCGACGGCACGCCGGATGCCATCGTCTGCTACGAGCTGTACGGCCCGATCGGCACCATCGTCGACCCGGACGAGGCCGGCGGCAAGATTGACTGGATCGAGCACCCCGGCGCGGCGGACAAGCACGACGACCGCTGGCGCAGGCACTACGTCGGTCGCGCGACCGGCATGCACCGGCTGCGCGCCGGCCACTTCACCCGAACCGACCGTCTGGAGATCGTGGGCGTGCCGATCGTGGCGAAGGCCGACGTGCACGCGGTGCTCCCGGTGGTGCTGTTCACCGAACCGGATGACGTGCGGAACGCGACCGAGTGGCCGATGACCGTCATCGACGACAGCCACTTCCGGATGATCCACGGCGCCGAGAAGAAGAAGGGCCTGATCCCCGACTCGGACCGCGATTCGCTGCTGTTCGCCTCCGACGAGGGCGTCACGTGGCTGCGCTACGACGACGAGGCGGGTGAGTGGAGGTCGACGCTGATCGGCGAGGGTGAGCGCACTCAGTTCGCGCGGACGGGTTTCCGCGGCTCCGGGGACTTGGACGCGGGCCGCCTGGGTGACGACCCGATGGCCTACGTCGCGGCGATCGAGCCCTTCCACGGCAACACGGTCGCCGTGTACACGAAGGACGACTCGGGCTGGAACCGGACGCTGCTCGACGTCTTCGGCGACCCCAACGAGAACGGCGAGGGGCCGGGTCACCAGGTCGTGTGCGCCGACTTCGACGGTGACGGTGACGACGAGTTCCTGGTGGCGTTGCGCGGGCCGTGGCCGTGGCAGGGCGTGATGTACTACAAGGCGATCGACGCCGCGAACGGCGTCTGGGCCAAGTGGCGGGTGGCGGACGATTCGGTGGCGCGCATCGCGACGGGCGACTTCAACGGTGACGGCACGCTCGACTTCGCCACGATCGCCTACTCGGTGCAGAACTACTACGTGGCGGACGACGCGAAGATCGTCCTGCACCGCAACCGGACGGAACCCTCTCGGACACCATTTCGGCTGAAACTCCAGCCGGATCTACCCCACGGAGAGTAACGACAGTTACCCTCCGTGGGGTTTTGATGTTCCGAGAGGGCGGACTTTCACGAAGGGTGATCGATGTCCGTCCTACCAGTGTTAACGGCGCGCCAGTCTCCACCACAGCGGCTGGAATCCCAGCCACCCGGATCGGTGGTGCTGTCGTGACCACGCGCCCCATCCCCTTGTTCGTGCCGCCGGCCGCCCGGCTGAGGTCGACGACCGGACCGAAGACTTCCGGTTCCTGATCCGCGACCGGGCCGGGCAGTTCACCACCTCGTTCGACGCCGTCCTCGCCGACACCGGCATCCAAGTCGTGAAGATCCCACCACGCTGCCCACGAGCCAACTGCTACGCCGAACGATTCGTCGGCACCATCAGACGCGAAGCCACCGACCGCCGCTCATCATCAACGAACACCACTTGAAAGCAGTGCTGGACCGCTACGTCTCCCACTACAACCACCGCCGACCACACCAAGCCCGACAGCTCACGCCACCACGACCGGACCAACCGATCCCCCAACCGAGCCGCAAGATACCGCCGCACCGGAGTCGCTGCCCGCAGCATGTCCCCCAGCGCAGCCACATCGGCGTCACCATCGGACCGGATCCCCTCCAGCACATACTCGTCACACGCCTGCCGCAACCCCTCCTTCGAGCCGAAGTGGTGCAGCACCAACGCGGCAGACACCCCGGCATCCGCAGCGACCGCACGCACGGAAGTCCCGGCGACGCCCTCAGCACCGAACCCGGCCAAGGCGGCATCGCGGATCCGGACCCGGGCGGTCAAATCGGAAGCTGAACGCATGTTCAAAGCATTGAACAACTGTTCAGCCCATCAAGGGCCGCAAATATGTTATTGACTACCACTTGTTAGTGGCTAACACTTATCCGTATGGGTGTTGTCGTAGTAGGGGCGGGACCGACCGGCTTGGCGGTGGCGTGCGCGCTGCGGGCGCAGGGCGTGCCGGTACGGGTGGTGGACGGTGCCGCCGGGCCGGCCACGACGTCGCGGGCGTTGGGGCTGCAACCGCGGGGCGGTGAGGTGCTGGGCAGGCTCGGTGCCCTGGGCGATCTGCCGCAACGGTCGGTTGGCATCGGCCGGGTGGTGATCCACGTCGGTGGTCGGCGTGCGGGCGAGCTGCGGGTCGGCCAGCCGACGAAGCTGGTGCGGCAGCCCGGACTGCTGGTGTCCCAGGCCGAGGTCGAGGCCCGGTTGCGGGCACGGCTCGGCGAGCTGGGCGTCCGGGTCGAGTGGGGCACCCAGGTCACCGGTGTCGGACAGGACGGCGACGGCGTGGTGTTGTCCACCTCGGCGGGTCGGGTGGACGCCGAGTGGGTGGTGGGCTGCGACGGTGCGCACAGCGCGGTGCGCAAGACGGCCGGCATCGGGTTTCCCGGTGTGCCGCTGGTCGAGGGGTTCGTGCTCGGTGACCTGCGCGTGGAACTGCCGTTGCCCAGTGACGCGGTCGGGGTGTGGGTGCGGGGCAAGGAGATGTTCTCGGCGTTCCCGCTGCCGGACGGGGTGTGGCGGTTCATGGCGCCCGCGCCGGGCGTTGCGGTCGAGGACGTCCCGGCATTCCTGGCAGCCGCCGCCGACCGACACGCCGGTCTCCAAATCGGTGCGGACGACGAGTGGGTGTGGACATCGGTGTTCCGCATCCACCGACGCCTGGCCGAGACCTACCGGCAGGGGCGGGTGCTGCTGGCGGGGGACGCCGCGCACATCCACAGCCCGTTCGGCGGACAGGGCATGAACACCGGGTTGGGCGACGCTGAGAACCTGGCGTGGCGACTGGCCCTGGTCGTCTCGGGCCGTGCGGGACACGGCCTGCTCGACGGCTACGAGACCGAACGCAGACCGGTGGCAGCCGACGTGCTCGACTCGACCACCGGCCTGACCGGTCTGGTACTGGGTGAATCGGCGGCCGCCCGAGTGGTGCGCGACCGCGTGCTGTTCCCGCTCATAGGACTGGCACCGGTGCGGAAACTGATCTGGGAGCAGGCCTCGCAGCTCAAGACCAGTTACGCCCGCTCCCCCTTCGGCAGACGACCGCGGGTCGGCGACCGGGTGGCCGAGTTCGCCCGCCACCCCGGATTCCAATGGACGCTCGCCGCGCCGACGGGCAACGCGTGCGCGTCGGTGGCACGTGACCTGCTGGATGACGTGCGGGAAGTGCACCGCGAGGGCCAGGAGGTACTGCTCGTCCGCCCCGACGGGCACCTCGCGTGGCGCGGAAAGGCCGAGCCGGACGCGCTGCGCCGAGCACTGACGGCCATGCTTGACCGGTGACACCGGACCAGACCAAGCCCGCCGGCGGGCTGCGTGAGCAGCGCAAGGCGCGCACCCGCCGTGCGATCCAGGACCACGCGTTGCGGCTGTTCCTGAGCAAGGGCTACGACGAGACCACCGTGGAGGAGATCGCCGCCGCCGCGGGCGTGTCCCACATGACGTTCTTCCGCTACTTCCCCACCAAGGAAGCCGTGGTCGAGGACGACGACTACGACCCGCTCATCGCCGAACTGGTCCGCAACCGACCGGCCGGCGAAAGCCCGCTGACCGCTCTGCACGCCGCACTGCACACCGGCCTGGACGCCGTGCTCGCCACCGACCGCGACGCCGTCTACACCCGAACCCGGCTGGTCGTCACCACCCCCGCCCTGCGCGCCCGCCAATGGCGCAACACCGCCACCACACAATCCCTCCTGGCCCAGGCACTGGCCGACCGCGAGCAGCGACCCGTCGACCTCCGCCTGAGGGTCATCGCCGCAGCAGCCACCGCCGCGCTCATCACCGCACTGACCGCATGGGTCGACGGTGACGGCACCGAAGATCTTCGGACGCTGGTCGACGAGGCGTTCGCGGCCTTGAGCACGGGACGCTGAACACACTTCGGTGCATCACCACAGCACGGCGCTGTGTCGCCACCGCACCGGTGCGCCGATCAATGCCGAGTTGCGTGCTCGTCGATGAAACGCAGCTACGCTTCCGACACGCGGTTCACCGGCATGCCGGTGTGTTCACGGCGAACGCGACTCGCGCTGCCCGGCCGTGCTCGTCGGGACGGTGATGCCGCGTCGTACCTCGCCGGGGCTGTGTCCGATGCGGTCGGGGTCCCGGTGGCCGGTGGAGCGCAGTCGCCTCAGCCAAGTCGATCGGCTTCGCCGACCCCGACGCCGGTGTCGGCTTCGGCTACGTCACCAACCTCTGGAACTACCGGCCCGACGACCCGCGGGCGGCGAACCTGGCCGAGGCCGTCCGATCCTGCCTCGGATGACGGGAAGGCTCGCGTAGCGGAACTCAGGAGACGCTGCAAGAGCCGGCACACCGACATCCCGTTCCCGGCGCCATGACGGGCGTCACCGAGGACGGACAGGGCGAAGTCCGGGCCGTCGACATCGCGGACTCGAACAGCCGTGGACCGGAACGTCGATGAACCGGACGGCGCCGGGGCGGTGGCACGCCCCCGCCCGGCACGTTCGCTTGATGTGACGGCCGCTCATGTCGGACTTGTCGCGGCGATACATGGTGAACCCTCGCCGTGAATGGGCGGCGCCGCCGAACAGGCCGTGCGTTCCCGTCACTGTGGTCTGGTATCGCTGTCATCCCGACGAGTGAACCGCCGCACCGGAACTGTCCTCGGAGGTTGAGGTTTAACCGGATGCCGCCGTAACGTGGTGGTGCCCGGTGACGTCGCGGGCTGTTCGCGGAACGCATCCCGGGTTCAACAGTGTGCCCGGACCACTGTTCCCGCCGTCACGAGGTGAAGGGTGGTCCCGCACGTGGACGACCGACTCATCGACATCGGCCCGTGGGTCGACATCGCGCACACCGAGCAGGACGGCGTGCTGGTCACCAGCGTGGCCGGCGAGGTGGACCACAACAGCATCGAGGTGATCAGCGCGGAGTTGACCGCCCGGTTGGACCAGCGGCCCGTCGGGTTGGTGGTCGACCTCGAAGGCGTGGAGTTCTTCGGTTCGCTGGGCGTGACGGCGATGCTGGAGGCCTGCGGGCGCGCTACCCGGTTGGGTGTCGGGTTCGCCGTGGCCGCCGGTCGACGTCCGGTGCTCAGGACACTGCAGGTCACCGGGACCGTCGAGGTGCTGCGGGTGCGCCCGACACTGCAGGAGGCCCTCGACCTCGCCCGATCAGCCGCATAACCAGCGGAAGCCCGACCGTGCGCCGCACGTGGGATCAGGCGTTTACCGTCACACGAGCAGGTGTGGCCGGGGTGTGTCGTTTCCGGCGCGCGACCGGGACGGCGGGATCGCGCAAGTGGTGGCCAGGCTCGACGCGGTGTCGTTGAGCAACCAGCGCCCACGCCGGTCTGGTTGCGCGGTGCGAACCGGGCGGCTCGAAACCCGGTTCGCACCGCGCCCGGCCGACGCCTACCGGCCGTCGCGGAAGATCGTGTCCGAGGAGCAGGACATCTCGGCCCACACGGTCTTTGCCCTCCACCCGCGCAGGCATCCCTTGCCGCCTGGGTGGGCGTGGGTGGCGACGTTGGCCGGTGTTCGTCAGTGCTTGGTAGCTGCCGGGATGATTGGCTCGACCGACTGGCGTTCGGCGCGGAGGTAGGCGCGGATGGTGGTTTCGTTCGGGCTGGTGTGGGTGCGGACCAGGTCGGCCAGGTTGTTGATCACCAGCAGGCCGCGGCCGGAGAAGGTGTGGGGTGTCGCTGGTCGGCGGCCGACGAGGGGGTCGGTCAGTTGTCCGGTGTTCCGTGCTTCGCAGATGACATGGCCGTTGTCGCGCCAGATCCGCAGTTCGCACGGCGCGCCTGCGTGGATGAGGCTGTTGGTGGCGAGTTCGGTGGCGATGAGTTCGAGGTCCGCGATCCGGTCCGGTTTCAGTCCGAGTGTCCGAGCGTGGTCGGCAATCCGCCGGCGAGCAGGCGACAGGTCGTTCGCGGTGGAGACGAGGTGGACCTCGGCGCCCTCGGAGTGGTTGAGCGGCTGGTTGTAGCGGGCGACCACGTGGTCGGGGGCGTAGTCCGCGCTGGCGTACCGCCGGTCGGCTTCCCACACGAGTGGGTGGGTGGCACGGGCGTCGGCGAGGGCTTCGGCGTCCAGCCCTTCGGTGTCGTAGGGGCAGACGATGGTGACGTCGCGCCCGGCGAACGCGAGGTTGATCAGGGCTTCGTGCTGGGCGCAGGCCGGGTATTCGGTGGCGGAGCGGGCCGGCCAGATCGGTTCGCCGATGATCCGGACGTGCCGGTCGACGTGGGTGTCGGCGAAGCGGCGCAGCACTCCGGGGATGATCCGGCCCGGGTTGCGACCGGCGACGGTCATGTCCAGCATGTACAGCTGCTCGGCCGCCTCGCCGAGTGCGGAGGTGAGCAGCCGGAGGTTGGGGCCGGGCACGGCGACGGCGACCGGCTGCCGGGCTGCCAGGCCGTCGGTGATGAACGGCACCAGCGCGTCCAGGTACTCGGTGGCGGAGCGGTAGAACAGTGCGGGGTGGACGAACGGGTCCTGCCCGGTTGGCGTGGTGGTGGTCATGCGGCGTGTTCCACTCGTTGTTCCACGCGGACATCGGCGAGGTCGAGCGCCTGCGCGATGCGGGCCGGGCCGGCGTGTGAGGTGTGCAGGACGAGGGTGGCGGCGCGGCGTTGTGCGTGGTCGTGCAACCGCAGCAGGCTGCCGTGGTCGATGAAGTCCAGACCGGTCGCGTCGATGACCAGCTCGCCGTCACGCAGCGGCAGCTCGATGCGGTGCAGGGCGGCGATGAACAGGTTCGCGGTGGACAGGTCCAGCTCGCCGTGCAGGCTGGCGCTGTATGCCCCGTTGGAGGAGCCGTGCAGCCGGAAGCCGATGGTGTCCTGGTTGGTGTTCGGGTGCAGGCATGCCAGTTGCTCGATCACGCTGTCACCCAGTTCGCCGGCGTTGTACGCGCACATCGCCGAGAACGGGTGCGCGGCGATGTACTGGTCCACCAGGTGCTCGTAGCGGACGAATGCCTCCAGTTGCGCGGCGGTCCGCACCAGTGGGGTGGCCTCGGCCGCCACCCGCAGTCCGGTGAACCCGGCCGCGAGTGCCTCGGCGGTGGCAGCGACGTAGGCCCGCACTTGCGCGGTCGGTTCAACCGGCGTATCGATCGAGTGGGTATCGGTCAGTGACGCGACCCGCACGGCGCCACGGCGCCACGCCTCGTCGATGCCGTCGATCCCCTGCAGCTCGGCGAGCAGGGCGTCGGCCGGGGCGGACCCGACATAGAAGACGCGTTGCCCCCTCGCGAGACCATCGCTCAGGAACTCCCGAACACGCGCCCGCAGCTCCGCCGGGTCGTCGTACCGCCAGCACAGATGATCGTGCAGGCCCAAGCCCTGCGCGGTTTCTACCAGCCGTGACGAACGCACTGCACAAGGTTAGTGGCACCGGACACCAGCGGGCAACGCAGGCTCCGGGCGACGCATACACCGCCAGTAGCAGGAATGGTTCAGCGGGGCGGACGCCACTCCTGGCGGTGACAGGTAGGCGGAGGGGGTGGGAGTGGACAATGCCACCAGGGTGAGCGGTGATCGGGATCCATCGGCAGGCCAGGTGGCAACGTCATCCCCTCGGGCCATGAACACGTCGTTATCGGCGGCATCACGTCGAATGTCGCGCTCGGAAGCGGGACGGAAGTCCTCCTGATCGTGCCGTCGCGGTCGTGTCACGCCCGTCACGTCCCACACCACCTACGAACGTGCGTCCCACAGACGAGCGGCGATTTCAGGAGGCACTACAGATCACCCGATCGTGTCGCCACCGGTCGGCGACGTTGTGCTTGCCGAAAATGGCGGCCGTGCTGGTCAGGAGGCCAGGGACGTCGAACTGCTGGTACTTCGACACGAGGTCGCCGTGCTGCGCCGGACCAATCCCGCCCGCGGCAGTCCGACGGCACCCTGGACGCCGACCAGGAGGGCGGTCCGGCGCACTGGACGCTGGACTCGCTGATCCGCCGTATCCTGCTCGCCGAAGGGGCCCGGTGGTGGCGAACCCGTTCCTGGACAACCAGCCTGCGCCCCGTCGTCCTCGCGATCATCGCCGTAGCGGACACCGACAACGGTCGGACCGCTCATCGGTCTGTGACGACCATGCCGTAGTCGGTGGACGTCGGTGGGTGGACCTGCGCCAGCAGGGCTCTCAGTGGGCTCCACAGCGCGGGGGCCGCGGCCAGCACGTCCCCGCTGCCGGGCCACGTGTGTGGTGACGGGCCCACGAGGTCTCCGACCGTTCCGCCGGCTTCTTGCACCAGCAGGACGCCGGCGGCGCAGTCCCACGGTTTCAGGTCGGGTGCCCACAGCGCGTCGGCCCGGCCGGTGGCGACCCGGGCGAGGGCCGCGGAAGTGCTGCCTCCACGCCGGAGCTGACCCACGCGTGGCACGAGTGCGTCGACCGTGCGGCCCGCCGAGGCGCTTCGCCCGACGGGAGCGACCTCGACCAGGGCGCGGGTCAGGTCTCGCTTGCCCGGCGCGGGCACCGGTTCACCGTTGGTGAGGGTGCCTCCACCGAGCCTGGCCTCGGTCACCCGGCCCAACGCGGGCTCGAACACGACGCCGACCAGCAGCGCGCCACCGGGCGCCGCGGCGGCCACACTGACCGCCCAGTCCGGCCGTTCGTAGAGGTAGTCGATGCTCCCACCGATCGAGTCGATGATCCACCGCACGTGGGTGTGGCCCGCGGTGCTCCCCTCCCGGCCGAGGACGCCGTCGTTCGGCCGCCGCCGCGTCAACACCGATCGGACGGCCCCGTCGGCGTCCCGGCGTGCTTCACCGATCAGGGCGTCCGGCGCGGCCTCCTCCTCGAGGAAAAGACGATGCGCGCGATGGTGCCAGAACGCAGCCTTGCGGCCTCCGGCTTGCGCGGCGGTTCGGGCGACGACCAGCAGTTCATCGAGGTCCACTGCACCCACCCCTTGCGGCGCGTCGAACTGTGTGTCGGGCGGAACCCGCCGAGTCCGAAGTGGACGACCGGAGAGATGTCGACGGTGTCTCGGTCATGACGGTCCTCAGTGGTCGAACCTCCGCCGAGGCACGTGACCCCGGCACACCGGGCGAAGGAGGTGATGTGGCCGGGTACCACGGCGCGCCCAGCCACCGGATGCGGTGGGGGCCGGCACCTGTTTTGACCGACCTACCGAGAAAAGCAACCACACGACGCTGCCACAGCCGCGTCATCCAGGTCGAGCGTGGGATACCACGACCCTCGACGGGCAAACCCGCTCGACGAGCGAGGCGCGCGGCTCTACGGCCGGGCTCGTCGGGGTCGTGTGACGTGGAGGCAGGCAGCGGTCATGAGCAGCAGGCATCCGACGAAGGTCAGCGGCAGGACCGGTGCTCCGCAGAGCACCAGGGTGATGCCCAGAAGTGCCACCCACGCCCTGGTCGATGCGCGTTGGGTCGGTCGCAAGCGGGTTCCCCGGCCGGCGAGGACCGATGCCAGACCAGGGCCGGTCACCTCGAACATGCGTTCGACCGTGCGGAGCTGACGGCGTTCGTACCGGGTCATCACACCCTCCACGGCCTGTAGGGAGGTCAGTCGTCGTGTTTGGTCTCGCGGTTGGTGGGCGCGACGTACTTCTCGGTGGTCTGGTCGATCTCGACCTCGTTCTGGTCGCGTTTGAGCGTGGAAGTCGACGGGCGGTGAGGCGAGCAGGATGCCGGACAGGCCGCCGAACAGGAACGTCACCAGGAACCCGACGCTGAACAGCATCGGCGACTCGAACGTCAGCTGCCCCTTCCACATCGTGCCGATCCAGTTGAAGAACTTGATGCCGGCCGGGATGGCGATGATGAAGGTGGTGGCGGAGAAGAACAGCATCAGCACCGCGCCGGTGGCGTACATGGGGTGCGCCCACACGATCACCGAGTACAGCGCGATCGCGATCGTGGCGAAGACCAGTCCCTTGTAGCCGAAGATCGGTTTGCGGCTGAACACCGGCAGGATCTCCGAGGCGATGCCGAAGAACGGCAGCGCCTGCCTGTACTGCCCTGGTCGTGTGGTGTGCTCACAAGATCGCCCGGGTCGGCGGGTGCAGGCCCAGCTCATCGGCCACTTCCCGGAGCGCGAGAGCACAGGCGATGAACACCGGCTGACCGGATGCGGCGTCCGCGCGTCACCGACCGTGACCGGGGTCCCCGGTCCTGTTCATGTCCATCCCGCCGTCGCCACCCTCGCCTTCGGGCGTGGACTCGTCCGGCTGCGTGTTGGCCGTGCCGGTCTGCTCGTCGGCGAACGTCGGCCGGGTGTGTTCCTCGGCGAAGTCAGGTTCCCGTTCCATCTCGGCAGCGGTGACGGGGTCGATCTCAGGCGTGTTCATGCGTCCGTGAGTACCCGCTGACGAGCAGACCGATGCCTGCTGACCTGGCGTGCCGAAGACCATCATCGCCTCCCGGATCGCCTTGCGCCCGTCCGGCACCGTTCCAGCCGACGCTCCTCCCCCACTTGTCCTCCTCGGCACGCGAACGCCGCACATCCCTCGCACAGGTGGGACAAGCGGCGCCACGCCGTCTGATCCGCGTGCCGCGCGGCCCCGCCCGTCCCGCTCGATGGTCGCGTTGGGGCGGTGGGACCGGCTTCAGCGTTCTTCGTCGGACAGGCTGGACCGCACGGCGTCTTTGACGCGGTCGAACGCGGATACCCGGCCGGCAGGCAGGCATCCCTCCCACCACGGAGTGACAACGCCGGGTTCGTCAGGTGATGCGTCTGATGCGTCGCCGTGCCACGAGATCGATGACTGTCGCAACCGGACTGCGGATTGGCCGCCGCCCGCCCCGGGTATCCGACGCACACGTCGAGCAGTCGTCGTGTCGTGCGGCGGCGGAGGCGGTGATCGGGATGGATCCGGACCTCGCTGGGACGTCAGCGCGCGCGAACGGCCAACCGAGCGGCGGTGTGTGCGGGGAACGGTCTCACTCCGCATCGTCCGCCGACTCCCCGGCGGACAACCCGGACGGTCCTGCCATGACGGTCCGGGAACTCACCGATCTGGTGGACCAGGAGATCCAGAAGGCGTTGCACGAGACGAAGACCGCTTCGCCGGAGGACGCGGAGGTACACGCGCGCAGTGCGCGGGATCGCCTGCACGACGTCCTCGCCTTCGGCGTGCGAGCAGGCGATCAGCTTCCGCTGCGGCAGGCTCTCGCATGTGCCGGAGCGGCGTGCGAGCATCTCGAGTTCGGCGAACTGCTCGAGGCGCGTACGTTGCTGACGGCGGCGATCAGCCAGCTGGCGCTCGTGCGGTCCGCATCCCCTCAAGGCGCATGAACGCGTCCGTTGACGTGGGACCACGCGGGTTTGCCGGTGCGCGGGCCGGTAACCCAGCGTCCATGTCGATGGCGGAGTGGTGGCGCCGGGCCCGATCCGCCTATGCCGGTGGTGAGCAGCGACCGCTCGGCGGTTACCTCGCGTCACTGCTGTCGTACGCGGGGCTGGTCGGTGTCGCGGCGGCCGTCGGCAGGCAACGGGGCGCTCGTCTGCCGGAGCGGTGGTCCACCAGGGATGTGGTGTTGCTGTGGGTGGCCACGCACAAGGCGAGCCGGCTGGTGACGAAGAGCTCGGTCACCAGCGTGCTGCGGCACCGTTCACGCGTTATGACAGCGCCGCGGGCGAGGCGGAGGTTCTTTCTGGCGGCGGTACGCCGTGCGGCGCCGCGGCCTCCGGACGGTGTGCCTGCCGACAACCTCATCCGTGCAAGTAACGGGGGTGGAACACCTCGGAACCGGTGGCCGGGAACGCCTGACACCGGTGCTGCAGGCCATGGCGAAAGCGTCTCCCCCGACGACACCGCACCGCCGACCGCGCCCACGATCGACGAGGGCCCTCACACCGCTCAATTGACAGAGCCGGTGGTGGAGCCGATGTGCATGCCGTATTACGGTCACTGGTACGCCCATTTGTTCCGCGCCGGCTTGCATGGCCACTGTCACGCGCTCGTGCTGTCCTTTGGGTGCACATCGGCGGGTCGGGGACGGAGTGGGCGGATGACGGATGTCCGGCGGTTGGCTCGGCGGCTGCAGGTGTTGGAGGCGATCACCGACAGCGCGCTGCGCGAGCTGGACCTCGACAAGCTGTTCGACGTGTTGCTGCAGCAGGTGCGGGCGCTGTTCGCGGTCGACACGGTCACCGTGCTGTTGGTGGACCCCAGCGGTGGGCAGTTGGTGGCCAGGGCGACCGCCGGCCTGGAGGAAGAGGTTATCCAAGGGGTGCGGGTACCGGTGGGCTCGGGTTTCGCCGGTACGGTCGCCAACCGTCGGGAACCGGTGCAGATCGACCACGTCGACGCCTCCACCGTGGTCAACCCGTTGCTGTGGGAGCGTGGTCTTCGGGTCATGGTCGGCGTGCCAATGGTGGCACAGGGCAGGCTGATCGGCGTGCTGCACATCGGCAGCACCACGTCACGCCGGTTCACCGACGAGGACGTCGACCTGCTGCAGCTCGCTGCGGACCGGCTGGCGACGGCGGCGCACATGCACCGCTCGCGGTCCGAGTTGGCGGCGGCGGCCCTGCTGCAGGACAGCCTCCTGCCCGGCCGGCTGCCGACCACGCCCGTCTGGGAGTTCGCGGCCCGGTACGTGCCCGGTGCGGAGAACGGCGTGGGCGGCGACTGGTACGACGTGTTCGAACTGCCCGACGAGCGCATCGGTGTGGTGATCGGCGACGTGGTCGGCAGCGGGCTGCCCGCCGCCATCGTCATGGGGCGGCTGCGCAGCGCCCTGCGCGCCTACGCCCTGGAGTTCCCTGATCCGGCGGAGGTGCTCGGCAAGCTCGACCGCAAGGCCAGCCACTTCGAGCGCAGCACCATGGCCACGGTCGCCTACGCCGTGATCGACACCGCCACCGCCCGCGTCGACCTGGTGCTGGCCGGCCACCTGCCACCGGTGCTGGCCATCCCCGGTGAACCGGCCCGCCTCGTCGACGCCCCGCTCGGGCCGCCCATCGGGCACGATCTGGCAGTCACCGGCCGCCAGGGCACGACCCTTGATCTGCCGCCCGGCGCGCTGCTCGCGTTCTACACCGACGGGCTGGTCGAACGCCGTGGCGTGGATCTCGACAGCCGACTCGAGCAGCTGTGCCAACTCGTGGCGCCGGCAACCGCGGAGACGGCCTGTGCCCGGATCATGGCGGGCCTGGTCGGTAACCAACCGGCCACCGACGACATCGCCTTGCTCGTGACCCGCCACCGCCCCAGACCCGGCTGGCCAGTCTCGGCACCAACTGTACCCGTGTGACAGGGCTACGCCCCAGACGACGGTGCACCACCGGGGCGGGACCAATCGGTGCGATGACCACGGTTGGCCTCAGCGACGTTTCCGACCACCACGTCGCCATCCAAGTCGATCACGGTGTGCCTCTGTGATCTTGGTGTTCGGTGGGGAAGGACTGCCCGCCGTGCGTCGGATGTTGACCTTGGTCGATCGGGAGGAGATCTCCCGGGGGCTGGCCGAGTCGTTGGAGTACAACGAGATCGCGGTTCGGATCGGTCGTGACGCCTCGGTGGTGTCCCGTGAGGTGAATCGGCACGGCGGTCGCGGAACGTGGTCAACCGCCGGCTCAAGACGCTGTTCTGCCGACAGCGGCGACTGGGAGACCTTGTCGACTGGTGGGACGGCCGGTGCCCGGCCAGGCTCGGTCGAGGTGTTCGACGGGTGGCTCCCTCATCGGCTGCCCACCACTGGATTGGTGTGGCTTTCTTCTGGCGTGCACCCGCCGAACACCGTGTGGGGCACTTCGGGTGTGGCGGCCGGGAGGAGCTAAAAATGTCGGCGACAAGTTTAGCCGCCGATTCCCGGCGTAGGGGTCTACGTACATCCGCAGAGGCTCAATGCGGACGATTCGGCCGATCGGTCATTGCTTCTTGTGATCGGGAACGTTCCCATGCCACGCTGAGTCGGGATCAACACCTGGGCACCGGGTCCGTCGACCCGGGGTCGGCACCCCTGGAGCCACGAGCACCGATGACTGTCCGATGTAGAGCGACCGGTGATCGCCGCTCGGCCGACGCCGCCCGGAACCCGCACGAGGCCGCGTCGGTGTCCGTCACTCGTGGACTGCCGCCGTCCGGACCCGAGAACGACCGAGCCCGCCCGGCTCCACGCGATCAACCGTCTGGTCCGCCGCGGTGCCCAGTAGGAGCATCGAGCGGAAGAATGGAGTGACCATGGCGCGAGTGCTGATCCTGACCGCCGACGCCGCCGAGGAACTCGACTCGATGTATCCGGTCTTCCGCCTGCGCGAGGGCGGCCACGAGGCGATCGTGACCGCCCCCACGACGCGCGCGGTGAAGCTCGTGGTCCACGACTTCGAGCCCGGCTGGGACGCCTACACCGAGAAACCAGGCCACCTGCTGCCCGTGGACCTGGCGTTCGGCGAGGTGGACCCCGAAGACTACGACGCGCTGGTGATCCCGGGCGGCCGGGCGCCGGAGTACATCCGAACCGACCCGGACGTGGCCCGCGTCGTCGGGCACTTCTTCGACCGCGGGCTCCCGGTCGGCACGATCTGCCACGGCCCGCAGGTGCCGGCCGCGCTGGGGCTCCTGCGTGGTCGCACCACGGCCGCGTACCCGCCCCTGAAGTTCGACATGGAGCAGGCCGGCGCCGTGTTCGTGGACGAGCCCGACGTCGTGGACGGCGCGATGGTGTCCTGCCGGGGCTGGCCGGACCTACCCCTGTGGTCCCGCGCGTTCATGCAGGTGCTGGAGAAGTCGAGCGTCCGGGCCTGACGGAGTCGGTCCTGGCCGTCGCGCTCCCCCACCGACGCCGCCAACGCGATCCCCGGCGTGCTCGCCGAAGCGCTGGCCTACTCCCGCCCCGGGGTGCTGGAGATCGCCCTCCCACTGACCGCGCCGACGTGTGAGGGGCAGGCATGGTTGGAGCCGGAACCCGCCGTCGGCGGTCGCGGTGGTCTTGACCGTCCCGCCCAGCAGCACGGCCCGTTCCTGGAGGCCGACGAGCCCGTGGCGGGCACTGGGCAGCGACAGTGTCGGGCGGGTCGGCGGGTGATTTGGCCCGGTCGATTCCGCTGTTCAAGACGGCCCTCGCCAACAGCGAAAAATGGCGGGCCGCCGGCGCGGTGGCGAGTCGTCTGCTGGCCGGCACGCTCTACGCGAACTACTACGAGCTGCCGGCGGGCTGGCCCGAACCCCCGGCGCAGGACCCTGCGCTGGGGGAAGCGAACCGCCGAGGACTTCGCGGCGCTGTGCCGGGAGCGGGCGCGCACCTCCGGTGGCTCGGTCGCGGCGAACGGCATGGTGCTGGAGCAGAGCCAGATCCTGACCACGCACAACCTCGCCGTGCTGGTCGATGGCCTGAACCCTGACCGACGCGCTGCGCGAACGCGCGCCGGAGCTCGCGTGGCACACGTTCGGCTGGATCGTCCGCAGGCTGGCCCAGCGTGCGGCCCATCGGCACGCGGCATCTCCGGCGGTGGCGACTTCGGGCGGTTCGCCGCCGGGCATCTACGCGCCGCAGCAGCCCGGTACCCCGACGACCGCGCCACTCAGGAACTCGTCGGCGAGCTGCTGCGCCGCAGCCCCGAGTTCGCCGCGCTGTGGCCCAGCCCAGAGGTCTCCGATCAGCGCCACCTGAGCAAGACCATCGACCACCCGCAGCTCGGCCCGATCGCCCTGACCTGCGACATCCTCGTCGTGCCGGAGCGCGACCAGCACGTCGTGCTGTTCACCGCCGAACCCGGCACACCGGCCCACGAAGCACTGCGACTACTCTCAGTGATCGGCCTCCAACAGATGTGCTAGCCCGCGGCTGGTGGCAACGGCGTTCGTGGCCCGGCTGTTGTCGCAGGCCAGCTCGTCAACCTGGCGCGCGGCGGTTGGTCCACCACCGTGTTCAGCCGCTGACCGGCGGGGCAAGTCCCGATCGAGGTCCTGACCGACGAAGCTGATGGTGGTGCCCACCCTGTCGGCCACACTCGTCCCCGGTAGGCCCACCCCGGCACAACGCGGGTTGGGTGACCAGGCAGAGTGTGGAAGCGACCTGGACAGGCGCCAAGGCTCGAGGTCACGGACAGAAGGGAATGGTCGGTCGGATGTTCCGCCGTATCGCGATCGTCAACCGTGGAGAGGCCGCGATGCGGCTCATCCACGCGGCCCGGGAACTGGCCGAGGAGACCGGCACAGCGATCGACACGCTCGCCCTTCACACCGAAGTGGACCGTGGTGCCGCGTTCGTCCGCGAGGCGGACATCGCCTACGACCTCGGTCCCGCGTCCGCCCGCCCCTACCTCGACCTGAAGGTGCTCAAGAAGGCCCTGGTGGAGACCGGTGCCGACGCGGCGTGGGTGGGCTGGGGCTTCGTCGCGGAGGACCCGGCGTTCGCCGCGCTCTGCGACGAGATCGGGGTCACCTTCATCGGCCCGAGCGCCGACGCCATGCGCAGGCTCGGGGACAAGATCGGCTCCAAGCTGATCGCCGAGGAGGTCGGCGTCCCGGTCGCGCCGTGGAGCCGGGGTCCGGTGGAGTCGCTGGACGCCGCCCTGGAGGCCGCGGCCCGGATCGGCTACCCGCTGATGCTGAAGGCCACGGCGGGCGGCGGCGGGCGCGGCATCCGCGTGATCACCAGCGCGGCCGACCTCACCGACGCCTACGAGCGCACCAGCCAGGAGGCCGCGCGGGCGTTCGGCAGCGGGGTCGTGTTCCTCGAACGCCTGGTCACCGGGGCCCGGCACGTCGAGGTGCAGGTCATCGCGGACGGCCAGGGCACGGCGTGGGCGCTGGGCGTGCGCGACTGCTCCGTCCAGCGGCGCAACCAGAAGATCATCGAGGAGTCGGCGTCCCCGGTGCTCAGCGCCGACCAGGCCGCCGACCTCAAGGCGTCCGCCGAGCGGCTGACCGTCGCGGTCGGTTACCGGGGTGCGGCCACCGTGGAGTTCCTGTACCACCCCGGGGACAAGGCGTTCGCCTTCCTGGAGGTCAACACCCGCTTGCAGGTCGAGCACCCGATCACCGAGGCCACCACCGGGTTCGACCTGGTCAAAGCCCAGCTCCGGGTAGCAGCGGGCGACCGGCTGGAGGGCGAGCGGCCGGTCGAGCGCGGACACGCCGTCGAGGCCCGGCTCAACGCCGAGGACCCGGACCGGGACTTCGCGCCGTCGCCGGGACGCATCGCCCGGCTCAGCCTGCCCGCGGGTCCCGGCATCCGGGTGGACACCGGGTTCGGCGAGGGCGACACCATCCCGTCCGACTTCGACTCCATGATCGCCAAGATCATCGCCCACGGTCGCGACCGGGCCGAGGCGCTGGCCAGGCTGCGCCGGGCCATGGCCGACACCACGGTGGTCATCGACGGCGGCGCGACCAACAAGAGCTTCGTCCTCGACCTGCTCGACCAGCCGGCGGTCGTCGACGCGACCGCGGACACCGGCTGGATCGACCGGGTCCGGGGCGAAGGCGGGCTCATCGCGCACCGCCACTCCGCCGTGGCCGTCGCCGCCGCGGCCATCCAGGCGTACGAGGAAGAGGAGAGCGCCGAGCGGCAGCGGCTGCTGTCCACCGCGTTCGGCGGCCGGCCGCAGGTGCGGCACGAGAGCGGGCGCAAACTGGACCTCAAGCTGCGGGGTACCACGTACCGGGTCCGGGTCACCCGGGTCGGTGCGCAGCGGTTCCGGGTCGGCATCGAGGCGGGGACGCAGGTCCGTACCGCCGAGGTCGAGCTGGACCGGTTCGACCAGCACACCGGCCAGATCCGCGTCAACGGGACCCGCCACCGCCTGCTCGTGGGCACCACGGGGCCCGTGGTGCTGGTCGAGGTGGACGGCGTCGCGCACCGGGTCAGCCGCGAGGAGGGCGGCGTGCTGCGCTCCCCCGCGTCCGCGCTGGTCGTGGCCACCCCGGTCGGGGTCGGCGCCGAGGTGGAGGCCGGGGCGCCGGTGCTGGTCCTCGAAAGCATGAAGATGGAGACGGTGCTGCGCGCGCCGTTCGCCGCCCGCGTGAAGGAATGCGCGGTGGCCGTCGGCAGCCAGGTGGGAACCGGCGCCCCGCTGCTGCGGCTGGAACCGCTCGCCGAGAACGGCGCCGCGGACACCGCCGACACCGCCGCCGACCAGCCGGTCGAACTCGACCTGGCCGCCCTCCCGGACGTCTCCCCCGCCGACCGCGTCCGGCGCGGCCTGCAGGAGTTGCGCGGGCGACTGCTCGGCTTCGACGTCGACCCGGACGACGACGGCATGGTGCTGCGGGACTACCTCGCCGCACGGCAGGAGGCCACCGAGGCGGGCCGGCGGGCCCTGGCCGGGGAGGTCGCGCTGCTGACCGCGTTCGCCGACCTGGCCGAGCTGAGCCGCAACCGCCCCGCGGGCGAGGACACCGGCGACGAAAGCCACGTGCACAGCGCCCGCGAGTACTTCCACACCTACCTGCAGAGCCTGGACGTGGAGCGGTCGGGCCTGCCGGAGCGGTTCCGGCGCAGGCTCGCCAAGGCGCTCGGCCACTACGGCGTGACCAGCCTGGACCGCACCCCCGAGCTGGAAGCCGCCGTGTTCCGGATCTTCCTCGCCCTGCAGCGGGCCACGGCCGACGCGGGCGTCGTGGCCACGGTCCTGCGGTCCTGGCTGGACGAGGCGCCGCCGGACGAGGTGCTGCGCGAGCCGGTCGGGCTCGCCCTGGAGCACCTGGTCTCGGCGACCCAGGTGCGCTTCCCCGCGGTCTCCGACCTCGCGCGCGGCGTCGTGTTCGCCTGGCTCGGCCAGCCGCTGCTGCGCCGCAACCGGGCCCGCAGCTACGCCGACGTCCGCAAGCACGCGCGGTACCTGACCGTGAACCCGCACGCCGAGGACCGCGACGAACGGGTCGCCGCGATGGTGCGGACGACCGAGCCCCTCGTGCGGCTGCTCAGCCAGTACATGGAGCGCGACACGGTCGACAACGCGGTCATGCTGGAGGTGCTGACCCGGCGGTACTACGGCAACAAGCGCCTGGTCGACATCCGGACCAGCACGATCGGCGACCACACGTTCGTGACCGCCGAGCGCACCGACTTCACCGTGGTGTCCACCGCGACCCACTACGACGACCTGGGCGAGGCGTTGCGGAGCCTCGGGACACTGGCCTCGGGCACGGGTCCGCTGGAAGCCGACGTCTACCTGGCGTGGCGGAACCAGCCGGAGGAAGCCGCCGACCTGGCCGCCGAGCTGGCGACCGTGGTCGGCGCGCACCCGCTGCCCGACCAGATCCGCAGGCTCACGCTCACCGTCGCGGGCCGCGGCGGCGCGGTCGTGCACCAGCACGTCACGTTCCGCCCGTCGGACACCGGGATGGCCGAGGAACGGCTGATCCGGGGCCTGCACCCGTACATCGCCCAGCGGATGCAGCTCGAACGGCTGCGCGAGTTCGACCTCACGCGGCTGCCCTCGTCCGACGAGGATGTGTACCTGTTCCACTGCATCGCCCGTGACAACCGCGCCGACGAACGGATCGTGGCCTTCACCCAGGTCCGGGACCTGGTCGCCCTGCGCGACCACGACGGCCGCCTCGCGGCCCTGCCGACCGCGGAGAACATGCTGGCGACCTGCCTGGACTCGATCCGGCGCGCACAGTCCTTGCGGTCGTCGTCGGCCCGGTTCAACACCAACCGCATCGTGGTCTACGTCTGGCCCGCCAGCGACATCACCCTCGGCGAGCTGGAGATGCTCGCGAAGCGGATCCTGCCCACCACGGCGGGGGCGGGTCTCGAAGAGATCGAGTTCATCCTGCGGCAGCGGTTGGAGACCGGTGAGCTGGTGCGGGTCGCGCTGCGGATCTCGTTCGACGCCGCCGGAACCCCGTCGCTCAGCATCGGCGAGCCCTCCGACACGCCGATCCCGCCGTTGGACGGCTACCGGCAGAAGGTGCTGCGGGCGAGCAGCCGCAACACGGTGTACCCGTACGAGATCGCCGGCATGATCGGCGAGTTCACCGAGTACGACCTGGACGAGACCCACGCACTGGTGCCGGTGGACCGCCCGAAGGGGAAGAACACCGCGGCCATGGTCGCCGGTGTGGTCAGCACCCCGACCGCGCGGCACCCGGAGGGCGTCACCCGCGTCGTGCTGCTCGGCGACCCGACCGACTCCCTCGGCGCGCTGTCCGAACCGGAGTGCCGCCGGGTGATCGCCGCGCTGGACCTGGCCGAACGGCTCCAGGTCCCGGTGGAGTGGTACGCGTTGTCCGCGGGCGCCCGGATCTCCATGGAGTCCGGCACCGAGAACATGGACTGGGTGGCGGCGGCGCTCAGGCGGATCGTCGAGTTCACCCAGGCCGGCGGCGAGATCAACATCGTGGTCGCGGGTATCAACGTGGGAGCCCAGCCGTACTGGAACGCCGAGGCCACGATGCTCATGCACACCAAGGGCATCCTGGTGATGACGCCGGACTCGGCCATGGTGCTCACCGGCAAGCAGTCGCTGGACTTCTCCGGTGGTGTGTCCGCCGAGGACAACTTCGGCATCGGCGGGTACGACCGGGTCATGGGTCCGAACGGGCAAGCGCAGTACTGGGTGCCGGACCTGGTCTCGGCCCGGGACCTGCTGATGGCCTACTACGAGCACACCTACGTCGCACCCGGCGAGGACGGGCCGCGCCGCGTGGCGACGACCGACCCGCTCGACCGTGACATCACCGGCTACCCGCACCAGGCGGTGGGCAGCGACTTCACCAGCGTCGGGCAGATCTTCTCCTCGGAGCACAACCCGGACCGCAAGAAGCCGTTCGACATCCGGGTCGTCATGCGCGCGCTGTCCGATCAGGACCGTCCGGTGCTGGAACGCTGGGCGGGCATGGCCGACGCCGAGACGGCCGTCGTGCAGGACGCGCACTTGGGCGGCATCCCGGTCTGCCTGCTGGGCATCGAGTCCCGTCCGGTGGAACGGCGTGGCTTCCCGCCCACCGACGGCCCGGACACCTACACCGCGGGCACGTTGTTCCCGAGGTCGTCGAAGAAGGTGGCGCGGGCGATCAACGCGGCCAGCGGCAACCGGCCGGTCGTGGTGCTGGCGAACCTGTCCGGGTTCGACGGTTCACCGGAGTCGATGCGCAAACTCCAGTTGGAGTACGGCGCGGAGATCGGCCGGGCCGTGGTGAACTTCCAGGGGCCGATCGTGTTCTGCGTGATCTCCCGGTACCACGGTGGCGCGTTCGTCGTGTTCTCCAAGGCGCTGAACCCGAACATGACCGTGCTCGCGGTGGAGGGCTCGTTCGCCTCCGTGCTCGGTGGCGCGCCCGCGGCGGCGGTGGTGTTCACCCGCGAGGTCGCCGCCCGTACCGCGGCCGACCCCCGGATGCGGGACCTGGAGGCCAGGAGCGCGGCAGCGACCGGTACCGACCGGGCCGCGCTGACCGCCGAGCTCGACGAGCTGCGTTCGTCGGTCCGGGCCGAGAAGCTGAGCGAGGTCGCGGGCGAGTTCGACCGGGTCCACAGCATCGGGCGCGCGGTCGAGGTCGGTTCCGTCGACGCCGTGGTGCGGGCCGCCGAGCTCCGGTCGCGGATCATCGAGGCACTCGAGTCCCGGCAGGCGTAGCGAATCCGGCCGGGTCCGGGTCCGGGTCCGGTGACGAGGGGGCGGCACCGTAGTGAACCGCTCCCCGGAAGTTGGGCTGGGAATCCAGTTCCGTCTTCCGGGGAGCGGTTCGGCGTATCCGGGTAGTTCGTTGTCCGAGCGGCAGCGGGAGACCGTTGTCGCGTTGTTCGAGGCCGGGTACGGCGCGGACGTTGTGCCTGCCGATAACTCTGTCCATGCAGGTTGAAGGCGCTCCGTCGTAGTCGTTGTCGGCCGAGGTCGGCAGGTCCGGTCGGGAGGCGGCCCGGTACAGGGCGCCGAGCACGTGCCCGCCGGCGCCTCCTTGCCGCCGGCCGACCAGTCCCGGTGCCACCGCGACGCGGTCTGCGTCGAGACCCAACTCCGCCACCACGACGAGCGGCACACGCTTGGGCTTCCGGGCCCGATCGGGCTCGCCTGGGGATCGTGGAGGCTTCGGCACACCACGATTGCTCCGCACAGCAAGAGGAATCACCCGAAACGACTCACCCAATTGCCGAAGGATCTTTAATATGTGACCCTTGCCAAGATCTCGTGCGTACGGTTCCATCTGAGCAATTCGCACGCGGCAGGTTGTGTGCGTTCGGCACTACCTGGGATCGATGGAGGGTCTGTGGCCAAAAGGTTGAGTGTCGCGAGCGTTCTCGCGCTGATGGCGTCGATTCTGTTCGCCGCGCAACCCGCCGAGGCCGCGACCAGCCTGCACGTCAGCGGCACGCGAGTCGTCGAGGGGAACGGAAGCGCCTTCGTCATGCGGGGCGTGAACCACCCGCACGTCTGGTTCCCCGGCCAGACCGGTTCGTTCGCGGACATCAAGTCCTTTGGTGCCAACACGGTTCGCGTGGTGCTGGGCACCGGCAAGCGGTGGGGACCGAGCTCGGCCGCCGACGTTACCAACGTCATCTCGCTGTGCAAGCAGAACCGGTTGATCTGCGTGCTGGAGGCCCATGACACCACCGGGTACGGCGATCAGAGCGGAGCCGCGACCCTGGACCAGGCGGCGAGCTACTGGATCGGTGTCGCCGACGCGCTCAAGGGCCAGGAGAACTACGTTGTGATCAACGTGGGCAACGAGCCGTTCGGTACCAATCTGCTGGTGAGCCCGGCGTGGGCGAGCGCGACGAAGAACGCGATCAAGCGGTTGCGCGGAGCCGGGCTGCAGCACCTGCTGATGGTGGACGCGCCGATGTGGGGCCAGGACTGGCTGAACATCATGCGCAACAACGCCGCCTCGGTGTTCAACGCCGATCCGCAACGCAACACGGTGTTCTCCGTCCACATGTACGGCGTGTACAACACGGCGGCGAAGGTCAACGCGTACTTCGACGCGTTCCGTTCGGCGGGGCTGCCGCTGGTGGTGGGCGAGTTCGGGAACAAGCACAGCGACGGCGACCCGGACGAGGATGCGATCATGGCGCAGTCCCAGGCTCGTGGCATCGGCTATCTCGGCTGGTCGTGGAGCGGCAACGGCGGCGGGGTCGAGTACCTCGATCTGGTCCGTTCGTTCAACCCGGCGGACCTCACCCCGTGGGGCGAGCGCTTCCTCAACGGCCCCGACGGAGTGCGGCAGACGTCGAAGCAGGCCACCATCTACGACTGAAGCGAGGTTGCCCCACAAGACAATCCGACGACGCGGTCGACAACGGCCGGATCGACGTCGACCGGTTGCGAACGCGTCGGCGGAGTTGCCGTTGCCTCGTGCCGCCGACGGTCGTCCGGTGCACGCAGTCGACGTGTCACCGTGGTCGCGGCCGGATGGCGCCACGTGCCCGGAGCGCTCGTTCTGCCGCACGTCCAGCGGCCCACCCGACCGGGGCCAGGACGGCCTCCCGGCTCGAAGAATCGCATTACCGCGCAACGCTTCGACGTCGGCCTCGCCCTGGCCACCGGCCAGGCCTACAGCCGACCGTCACACCACAAGAAGGGCACCAAACCCCGCCGAACAGGTTAAAGACGAGCTAAGGGTCCCTAGCCGGTGACGCGCTGGAACGTCCATCGCTGGTTGGAGCCGCCGGTGTCGCGGTACTGGATCAGCGCGACACCGTCGGCCGTGCTGCCTCCGCTGACGTCGAGCACCTTGCCGCTGTGACGGTTGACCACGAGGAACACGCCACCGGTCTGCGGGCGCAACTGCCACTGCTGACTCGCCCGGCCGTCGGCGGTGGCCTGCACGACCCGCGCGCCGTCCGCCAGCGAGGACCCTGCCACGTCGAGCACCTTGCCGCTGCCGACGCACGTGATGGTGTGGTAGCCGTCCGCTGTGGCCTGGAAGGCCCAGTGCTGGTTCGGTTTGCCGGTGTCGGGCCACTGGATCACGGCGGCGCCGTCCGCGCCCGACCCACCGGAGACGTCGGCGACCTTGCCGCTGCGCGCGCTGACGCACTTGTAGGCCCTGGTGGGTGCGATGGTGTACTGCACCGAGTCCACGTCGACGTAGCCGGTGCCGTTCGGGTTGTAGGTGTAGATGCCGACCCGGTCACCGCGGTAACCGCCCCAGGTGAGCTGGTAGGTGCCACCGACCGGGGTGAACGAGCTCCCGTCGAGGCTGTAGGAGAACCGGCTGACCCCGTTGACATCCCACGAGGTGCGCAGCCACACGGCGTTCTGCGTGATCACCGGACCGTGGGTCAGGCTGCCGCCGACGTTGTGCGCGATCGTGGTGGTGGTCCCGGAGCGCCGGACACCCAACCCGGCGTAGGTCGCCGCGTAGTGGCACAGCCCGGCGTGCTGGCCGTCGTCGAGGCCCGCCAGTTCGAGGCGGACCGTCACCGTCGCGCCGCCGGCCGTACGCAGCACCCGTTGGGTGAGTGTGTTCCCGGCCTTGGTCAGGTTGTCGGCCACCAGCGGTGCGAACGCCTTCAACCGCAGGAAGCCGGGGCGTTCGGTCAACGACCACCGGTCCGCGCGCGGCTGGTAGTGCCACTCCCACTGCGGCTTGAGGCGGGCGTCGGTGAACAAGTCGCCGGTCACCACGGGGGGCAGTGCGTCGACCGGCAGACCGGGCGTGCCGCCGGCGGGCACACGGCCCGTCCACACCATGTTGCCGATGCCGTCCGCCCCCACCGAGCCCAGGATCGGCCAGCCGTCCACCCAGTTCACCGGCAGCAGGGACAGCACGCGCCCCTCCCAGCCGCCGTGGCCGTGGTGGGTCACAAAGTGCCATGCGCCGTCCGGAGCCTGCACCAGCCCGCCCTGGTTGGGCTCGCGGTCCACCGAGGTGTTGACGTGCTGCAGCTGCCGGGTCTCGAACGGGCCGTAGAGGCTGGAGCCGCGGTTCATCATGAGCACCCGGCCCTCGGACTTCACCTCGCTGAAGAGGTGGTAGTAGGTACCGTCGATCTTGTACAGCTTGTTGGCCTCGCTGCCCCTTGACTGGTGGATGACCGCGGACGGGCCGACCAGTGACTTCCCGTCCGTGGACAGCTTGAACAGGTGCACCTTGTAGGCGTCTGCGTAGTGCGTGGTGACCAGGTAGCCCTGGCCGTCGTCGTCCCAGAACGGGCACACGTCGTTCCAGCCGGAGGTCCGCCACAGCGCGTGCAACGGCTCCCACGGCCCGGTCGGCGACGGGGCAGACGTCATGAAGAAGCCTTCGTCGGGCGTGTTGAAGTACACCCAGTACCGCCCCGCGTGGTGGCGGATGGACCCGGCCCACACGCCACGGCCGTAGCGGTTCATCCGGTCCCAGTTCAGCTCCGGTCCGATGCGGGTGACATCGTCGACCGCGCTGCCGATCGTCCGCCAGTTGACGAGGTCCTTCGAGTGCAGGACGGCCATGCCGGGCGAGTACCCGAACGTGCTGGTGATGCCGTAGTAGTCGGCGCCGACCCGGATGCAGTCCCAGTCGCTGAGGTCGGCCGGGATGATGGGGTTGACGTAGGTGCCGTCACCCTGGTCGCCCCACATGCCAGCCGGAGGTGGGGCCGCCGCCGCCGTGCCTGGTGGCAGCAGGCCCGGCAGCACGAGCGCCCCGGTGCCGACCGCGGCGAGCCTGCCGAGCTGTCGTCTGGTGATGTCCACGATTCTGTCCTTGGTTGGGAACCATCAAGAGAAGTCCCCCACCGGCACCTTGCCTCGCAGCCTGGATGTTCACGCTCACATCCGGATCAGACTAGCGACAGGGAAGACGGAGGGGGTTAGGGGGCGATAAGCGACCACCGACCAGAACCGGCCGCACCGACTTGGATTGTTAGCGTTAATAATCAGCGCCTCACGGACACCAGCACCGACAGTCAGCTGTGGCAGGTCGTCCGGGTGAGTTGATCCGCATTTCCGTGGTGTGATTGGTGAAGGCACCACCAACGGGACGGCACCCGGCGCGACGCCAGGTGCCGTGCCCGGCGAACTTGGAGAGGTTCGGACGTGATCGGCTGGGCGAACACCATCCACAGACCAGGAGTCCGCCGTGTCAGGGCTAGCGTTCCAGGCGACCGGGGTCTCCGGGTGCGCTCCGGCGCACGAGCCAGGCTTCGGTGATGTGGGTGAACATGGCTTCGGCGGCCCCTGCCGGGTCGTGTGCCGCGATCCGTTCGTAGATGCGACGGTGTCCCTGGTTGGACGCCACGCACAGGGCGCGTTCGCTTCTGCCCGTGTAGCGGGCGGTGTTGATGACCTGGCTCTCCAGAGAGCGCACGACGCCCCGGGCGATGCGGTTGCCCGACGCCTGCATGATCGTGTCGTGGAAGGCGTGATCCTGCTCGCGGTAGGCGATGGGGTCGTCGACGAGTTGGTCCATCCGGTCCACGAGGGCGCGTAGCCGGTCGATCGTGTCGTGGTCGGCGGTACGGGCGGCGACCTGGGCCATGTCCGACTCCAGCAGCCGGCGGGTGACCACCAGGTCGTCCAGGACGCCCAGGGTCTCGTCCTCGGCGATGACGGCTCCGAGGACGAGTTCGTCGAGCGTGTTCCACATCGACGACGGGGTGATCACCGTGCCGGCGCCTTGGCGCACCTGGACCAGGCCCTTCTCCTGGAGGATCTTCACCGCTTCGCGGATGACGGTCCGGCTCACCGAGAAGGTCTCGCCGAGAGTGGGCTCGGACGGCAACGACGTCCCGGAGGGATGAACCCCGCGCACGATGCGTCCCACGAGCTCGGCGGTGACCGCCCTCGCGAGGTTCGTCGGCCGACGCGTCCACTCCGGAGCGGCGGGCGCGCCCGCGATCGGTTGCTGGCCTGATGCCGTCATCTTTCCTCCGGTCGCGCTCGCGCCCACGTGCGCTGAGCACGTGGGCAAGTGTACTGAAATACAGGCGTTGACGTCATACGTCATACGAGTTACGTTCATCGCATCTCGTCGGGCCCTCCGTCGCCCGGCCACCGTCTGGAGAAGTGAGCAGCAATGAAGCAGCGCACACTATGGTCTGCTGCCCTGGTCATGGGGTTGGCGTTGGCCGCGGGTTGCGGGAGCGCCGCGGGACCGGGTTCCCCGTCCGGCAACTCGGGCGACAAGCTCGTGGTCTGGGACTGGAAGTCCGGTGACGCGAAGGCGGCCGGCTACGTGGAGAAGGCCAAGGCCGATTTCGCCAAGAAGCACCCGGGCGTCGAGGTCGAGTTCGTGGCCCAGCCGTTCGACCAGTACTACACGCTGCTCGGGGCGGCGATCCAGTCCGGCAAGGGACCTGACGTCATCCTGTTCAACGGGGGCGGTCAGATCCGTGACCGGGCCGACGCGCTCGCCCCGCTGGACACCTACGTCGCCGAGGACAGGCAGCGGCTGGCCGGCTGGGACGCGTTCACCAAGGACGGGAAGACCTACGCGGCACCGGTGACGCTGCAAGGACATCCCCTCTACTACAACAAGGCGCTCTACGAGCAGGCGGGACTGAACCCGGACGCTCCGGCCAAGACGTGGGACGACTTCGTCAAGAACTGCGGCGTCATCACCGAGAAGACCGGCGCGAAGTGCTTCGCGCTGGGCAACAAGGAGGGCATCGGCATCCAGTTCTTCCTGTCGGCCCTGGGATCGGCGACCCTGACGCCGCAGGAGTACGACGACTGGATCGCCGGAAAGCGGAACTGGGCCTCGTCGGACGTGAAGCGGATCTTCGAGCTCTGGAAGCAGGCCAACGACGCCGGCCTGAACAACGACGGCGCCAACTCCACCGCGATGTTCAACGACGCGTTCGCGGTCTTCCAGTCCGGCAAGGCCGCGAACGTCATCGGTCTGATGTCCGACGTCGGGCACTGGAAGGATTTCGCCGAGTTCCTCGGTGCGGACGAGGTCGGCGTCATGGACGCGCCCTTGGTCAACCCCGCGGCGACGCCGAGCCTGCCGTATGACGGTGGTATCGGGTACGGGGTCGCGAAGTGGGCCAAGGACCCGAAGGTCGCCGCGGACCTGGTGCGGTCGCTGACCTCGACCGACGCCCTGAGCGCCTTCTACGCCGACGGTGGCGCGATCGCGTCCGACACCACGATCGACCTCTCCGAGGGCGGCCCGGCCGTCAAGACGATCGTCTCGGAGGTCAAGACCGGCAAGCCCGCCCTCCACGTCGCCCTGTCCTCCAAGACGGTCGACCTGATGGGACGCCTCTCCCAGCAGTTGCTCAGCGGCTCGATCACCGTGGATGAAGTGGTGCAGCAGCTGGCCGCCTCCGACAAGACGGGCTGATCGGCGTGGCCGGACATTCTTTGTCCTCGGTCGGCCCGGCTCCGGCCGGGCCGACCGAGGGGGCCGCGATCGCCCCACCGGCACGCCGACCGCATCCGGCCGGGCCGTCGTCACGGCGCAACCGTCGCGGGTCGCGGGCCGAGCGCCTGGCGCCGTTCGTCCTGCTGGCGCCCGCGGTCCTGATCATCGTCGCGCTACGCCTGTGGCCGCTGCTGCTCGGGGTCAACTTCTCCTTCACCGGTGACGGCGACCGCAACGGCATGTGGGTCGGCCTGGACAACTACCTGACCCTGCTGGATGATCCGCTGTTCCGCACCGCGTTGGGCAACGTCGGCCTGCTCGTGCTGCTGCTCCCCGTCGCGGTGGCGATCCCGGGGCTGCTCGCCACGTTCGTCTACCTGCGGGTGCCCGGACACCGGGTCTACCGGGGCGTCTACTTCTTCCCGGCCGTGCTCTCCCCCGTGATCGTCGGGGCGATCTTCAACCTGCTCCTCGCCTACGACGGTCCGCTCAACACGGTCCTCGGCGGGGTGGGCCTCGGGCCGGTCGACTGGCTCGGCGACCCGGACGTGGCGATCTTCGCGGTCGTCGGCGTGCACGTCTGGGCCACGTTCGGCATGGCCCTGGTCGTGTTCCTGGCCGGGTTCGCCACCCTCGACCCCTCGCTGCTGGACGCCGCCAAGGTGGACGGCGCATCCCTCCCCCAGACCATCCGGCACGTGATCATCCCCGCCCTGTCCCGCACCATCCAGTTCGTCTTCGTCACCACGATGATCGGCATGCTGACGTCGATGTTCGGCCTGCTGTACGTGATGACCAGCGGCGGCCCCGAGGGATCCACCTACCTGCCCGAGTACTACGTCTGGATCCAGCAGGGACAGATGAACCAACCCGCGCTCGCCTCCGCGGCGTCGACCGCCCTATTCCTGATCATGCTCGTGGTGGGGCTGGTCCAAATCGGCATCCTGCGACGCGCGGGCAAGGAGGAATGATGTCCGGCACCCGGTTGACGAAGTGGGTCGTCGCGGTCCCGATGGCCGCGCTCGCGCTGGCCACGATCTACCCCCTGGTGTTCACCGCCAACGTCGCCATGAAGACCCGCCGCGAGTACATCCTCGACCGGTTCTCCCTGTCCGACTCGCTGCACTGGGAGAACATCGTCAAGGCGTGGACGAGCGTCGGGATGTCCCGGTACTTCCTGAACTCGGTGATCGTCGTGGCGTGCTCGGTCGTGCTGCTGTTGCTGCTCGGGTCGATGGCCGGCTTCGCGCTCGCCCGGCTGCGCTTCCGCGGCTCGTCCACGCTCTTCCTGGGCATCCTCGCCGCGCTGTTCGTCCCCTTCCAGGTGATCATGGTGCCGCTGGCGCGGATCATGGCCGACACCGGCCTCGTCGACACCTACCCGGGACTGGTACTCGCCTACGTCGCGCAGTTCCTCCCGTTCACGATCTTCCTGATGACCAGTTACTACTCGACCGTGCCGCCGGAGATCGTGGACGCGGCGCGCATCGACGGGAACACCGTGTACGGCGTGTACTGGCGGATCATGCTCCCGATGGGCGCACCGGCACTGCTGTCGGTCGGCGTGCTCAACGCCCTCTTCTGCTGGAACGACGTGCTCATCTCCCTGCTCATGATGCCGTCGGCGGAGAACCGCACGCTCATGGTCGGGGTCACCTCGTTGCGCGGGCAGTACTCCGACGACATCCCCACGTTCGCCTCCGGCGTGCTGATCGCCGCGGTACCCGTCCTCCTCGTCTACCTGTTCCTGCAACGCCAGATCGCCGACGGCGTCACCGCCGGGGCCACGAAGGGCTGACATGCGCATCACCGGTTACCGGACCCTCACGGCCGTCCAGGACTGGCGCCGGCCGGTCGGCGACGCCAACGGCGTCTACGCCGACGGCGTCACCGAGATGCCGATCGTCATCGTCGAGACGGACGTGGGCGTCACCGGCGTCGGGCTCGGATCACACGTGCAGGTCGAGACCGTCTTCGCCGCCATCGAAGGCGAAGACCCGCGTGCTGTCACCGCCCTCTACGACAGGATGCTGCGCCGCACGTTCAAGGCCGGTCACGCGGGCGCGGTGTTCGGCACCATCGGCGCACTCGACACCGCGCTGTGGGACATCAAGGCACAGGCAGCCGGCGAACCGCTGTGGCGACTGCTCGGCGGACGCGACCGCCGCGTGCCCGCCTACGCCTCGGGCCTGGACATCGCCCTGGACGACGACGAACTCGTCGCGCTGTACCAGACCTACGCCGACCGCGGACTGCGCGCGGCGAAGATCAAAGGCGGCCTCGACATCGAGCGCGACCGGCACCGCCTCGCCCTGGTCCGTGACGTCCTCACCGACGCCGGCCACGGGACACGACCAGGCCTGATGCTCGACGTCAACGAGACCTGGACGCGCAAGCAGGCGGTCCGCCACGTCGGCGAGCTCGAACGAACCCTGGACCTGACCTGGATCGAGGAACCCGTCCGGCGGTGGGACGTGGAAGGACACGCGACCGTCGGCCGCGGAATCCGCGCCTCGGTCGCCACCGGCGAGAACCTCACCGGGCTCGAACAGCACCGCCCGCTCATCGCGGCCGGAGCGGTCGACATCGTGCAGACGGCGGCGGTGTGGGGTGTCACCCACTTCCTACGGGTCTCCGCCCTCGCGCACGCCCACGACCTCCCCGTCAGCCCCATCGGCACCACACCGGTCGGCCTGCTGCACGCCGCGACGTCGGTGCCCAACCACCTGGTCAGCGAACTCCAGGACCTCCGGCCACCGTCGGGCGTCTCCGTCGACCTGCACGTCGAGGACGGCGCGTTCATCCTCGGCGACCGCCCCGGCCTGGGCATCCGCCTCGACGAGGAGGCGATCGCCGCGTCCCGCCGTCGACTCCCCGATCCGAGGTCCGACGGTTCCCACATCCGGCCCGAACGCGCCGGACACCGCCTGCTCCCGGTCGACGCGGGCAGGGAACCGAAGAGCGCCACTCTCAACGCATGAACCGAATGCCGCCGGCAACCTGGAGGAGACCGACGTGGACCGCGCACAGCGCTATGGCATGGTCATCCGGCTACGCCCGGACCGACGCGAGGAATACCTGCGGCTGCACGCGGCGGTCTGGCCCTCCGTCGAGCGGATGCTGCTCGACGCCAACATCCGCAACTTCACCATCTTCCTGCACGACGACCTGCTCTTCGGCTACTACGAGTACATCGGTGACGACCACGCCGCCGATCAGGCCCGCATCGCCGCCGACCCCGAAACGCAGCGCTGGTTGGCCTTGACCGACCCCTGCCAGGAGTCCCTGGCCGAACCCGGCTCCGGCAACCGGTGGGCGCCGATGCGGGAGATCTGGCACCTGACCGGGCACCCGACCCCGGGACAACCCGGCGAGAGCCTGCTCCCCAGTTGACCAACGGCGGACCAACCGGCAGCACTGCTGGTTGGTCCGCAGAGGACGCACAGCGTCGTGACCACGCCAGATTTCGACTACATCGTCAAGCAATATGGATGGACGGAGCGATCGACCATGGGTGACTTCGACGGACTGGTGGCTCTGGTCACCGGTGGTGGTTCGGGGATCGGTCGGAGCACGGCCGAGCTGCTGTCCGACCGCGGTGCGCGGGTGGCCGTGCTCGACCTGGTGGCGAGCGACCTCCCGAGCGACATGTTCTTCGTGCGGACGGACGTCACGGACGACCAGGGTGTCCGCGACGCCGTGGAGGCGGTGGTCGGGCACTTCGGCGGCCTCGACGTGGTGGTGAACAACGCGGGGATCGGAGCACAGGGCGACGTGACCGCCGCCACCGACGAGGAGTGGCTCAGGGTGTTCGACGTCAACGTGTTCGGGATGGCCCGGGTGGCCCGCGCCTGCTTGCCCCACCTCCGCACCTCCCGCGCCCCCGCCATCGTGAACACCGGCTCGATCGCGGGGACCGCGGGTCTGCCGCAGCGTGCGGTTTACACGGCGAGCAAGGGCGCGGTGCACGCGTTGACCCGCGCGCTCGCCGCCGACCACGTGCGTGAGGGCATCCGGGTGAACGCCGTCGCTCCCGGCACCGCAGACACCCCGTGGGTGCGGAGGCTGCTCGACTCGGCGCCGGACCCGGCGGCCGAGCGCGCGGCACTGGAGGCCAGGCAGCCGCACGGCCGTCTGGTCCAGGCCGAGGAGATCGCCGCGGCGATCGCGTTCCTCGCAAGCCCCCTGTCGGGTTCGACCACCGGGACGGTGCTCGCCGTCGACGGCGGCATGGACGGGCTCCGGCTGCGCCCGCAGGTCTGACACCCGCACGTCTGGCACCCGCACGCCTGGCACAGTGAATCGAGGAACGATGGCCACCGATCAGGTCGCCGGCGACAAGAACCCCTTGCCGAGGCTGGGGTTGGGCACCTCCCCGCTGGGCAACCTCTACACCGAGGTGACCGACAGCCAGGCCCGCGCCGTGGTCGACGCGGCGTGGGAGGCGGGTGTCCGGAGTTTCGACACCGCTCCGCACTACGGGCTGGGACTGGCGGAACGACGGCTCGGCGCCGCCCTGGCGGACCGTCCGCGCGCGGAGTTCGTGCTGTCCACCAAAGTAGGACGGCTGCTGGTGCCCGATCCGGCGGGAGCGGGGCGGCGGGACGACGACGGCTTCGCGGTACCGGCAACCCAGCGCCGCGTGTGGGACTTCAGCGCGGCCGGCGTGCTGCGCAGTCTGGAGTCCTCGCTCGAACGCCTCGGGCTCGACCGGGTGGACGTGGTCTACGTGCACGACCCGGACGACCACTGGGACCAGGCGGTGGGCGAGGCGGTGCCCGCGCTGGTGGAACTGCGCGAACAGGGCGTGATCGGCGCGGTCGGTGTCGGGATGAACCAGTGGCGGATGCCCGCCCGGTTCGTGCGCGAGTCCGATGTGGACGTGGTCATGCTCGCCGGCCGCTACACCCTGCTGGAGCAGCCCGCGTTGGCCGAGTTCCTCCCGCTGTGCGCGGAGCGCGGGGTGGACGTCGTCGTCGCCGGGGTGTTCAACTCCGGTCTGCTGGCCCAGCACGAGGTGCCGGACGACGCCACCCACGACTACCGGGCGGCGCCGGCGGACCTGATCGACCGTGCCCGGCGGATCGCCGCGGTCTGCGCACGGCACGGCACGACCCTGCCGGCAGCGGCGCTGTGGTTCCCCTTCGGGCACCCGGCGGTGACCGGCGCGGTCGTCGGAGCCCGCACCGAGGCCGAGATCCGCGCGAACGTCGCCGCACTCACCGCGCCACCTCCCCTCGGGCTGTGGGCGGAACTGCGCGGCGAAGGGCTGCTCGCGGCCGACGCGCCGGCCCCGTGACGCCGCGCCGCGGTCCGTGACCCCGTTGCCGCGGAAGGACACGCGGTGGAGAACCAGAACAGATTCGACTCGAACGAATGAGGAACGGCATGCGACTGTTGAGGGTGGGCGACCCCGGATCCGAGGTTCCCGTGGTGCTGGACGAGTCCGGTCACGCGCGTGACCTGCGCTCCGTGACGAGTCAGATCGGTGGTGACTTCCTGGCCGGCGGCGGTGTGTCGCGGGTTCGCGACGCCTTGGCCGGTGGCGGCCTGCCGACGATGGACATCACGCGGATGCGGATCGGCGCACCGGTCGCCCGCCCGGGTGCCCTGGTGTGCATCGGGCTCAACTACTCCGACCACGCGGCCGAGACGGCGGCGGAACCGCCCCGCGAGCCCGTGGTGTTCATGAAGGCCACCAACACCGTCGTCGGACCGAACGATACCGTGCTGGTGCCCAGGACGAGCGTGACCACCGACTACGAGGTGGAGCTGGCCGTCGTGCTGGGCGCCACCGCGCGCTACCTGGACAGCCCGCAGGACGCGGCGGCGGTGATCGCGGGATACGCGATCTCCAACGACGTCAGCGAGCGCGACTTCCAGCTCAAGCGGGGCGGCCAGTGGACCAAGGGCAAGTCCTGCGAGACGTTCAACCCGTTGGGGCCCTGGCTGGTCACCGCCGACGAGGTGGGCGACCCGCAGGCCCTCGGGTTGAGGCTGAGCGTCAACGGGGAGCTCCGGCAGGACGGCAATACCGCGAACATGCTGTTCGGCGTGCACCACATCGTCTGGTACCTCAGCCAGTTCATGGTCCTGGAACCCGGTGACGTGGTGAACACGGGCACGCCGGCGGGTGTGGCGCTCGGGGCCAACGACTTCGGGTACCTGCGCGAAGGCGACACCGTCGAGGTCGGCATCGACCGCTTGGGCGTGCAGCGGCACCTGGTCGGGCAGGCGTGACCGCGATGCGTCGGATCGACGCCCACCACCACCTTTGGGATCTTGCCGCCCGCCCGCAGGACTGGCTCGACGGGCCGGACCTGGCGCCGATCCGGCGTGACTTCGGGCCGGCTGACCTGCGTGCGGTGACCAGTGCGGCCGGGGTGGACGCCACGGTTCTGGTCCAGGTGCTCCCCGACATCGAGGAGACGGTGGAGTTCCTCGCCTTGGCGGGGAAGTCCGATCTGGTCGCGGGTGTCGTGGGGTGGGTGGACCTCACCGCGCCCGACGTCGCCGGGCAGTTGGACCGGCTGCGTTGCGGACCGGGCGGCGACCGGCTGGTGGGTGTCCGGCACCTGGTGCAGGCCGAGTCCGATCCGGCGTGGCTGGTGCGTCCCGACGTGCTCGCCGGATTGCGTGCGGTGCGTGACGCCGGACTGGTCTACGACTTGTTGACCCTTCCGCACCAGTTGCCGGCGGCGGTGGAAGCGGTGCGGGCGGTGCCGGACCTGGTGTTCGTGCTGGATCACCTGTCCAAACCGGACATCGCCGGCCGCGCGCTCCAGCCGTGGGCGACCCGCCTGTCGGCGCTGGCCGCCGAACCCAACGTGGTCGCGAAGGTGTCCGGCCTCGTGACCGAGGCGGCTCGGCCGCGGTGGACCGTGGCAGATCTGCGACCCTACGTCGACATCGCGCTGGAGGCGTTCGGTCCGGACCGGCTCATGGTCGGCACCGATTGGCCGGTCTGCCTGCTCGCCGCTTCCTACGAACAGGTCGTCGATGCCGCCGAGCAGCTGACGGCCGGCCTGACCGCCGCCGAGCACGCCCAAGTCTTCGGTGGCACGGCCACCGGCGTCTACCGGTTGGGGAACAGCTGATGCGCACCGTGCGGTTGGCTTACGGGGAGACGGGTCTGGATCTGCGGGTCGATCCGGCGGTGACGACCGTGGTGACGCCCCGGCACCACCAGGCCACCGAACCGCCGGGTGAGGTCCTGCGCCGGGCGCTGCGTGCGCCGGTTGCCGGTCCACCGTTGCGGGAACGCGTGCGCCGGGGCCAGACCGTGGCGATCTCCGCGTGTGACGGGACGCGCCCGCAGCCGCGGGAGTTGATGATCCCGGCGATCCTGGAGGAACTGGACGGCCTGGTCGACCTCGACGACGTCGTGGTGCTGGTGGCGACGGGCACGCACCGGGGCAACTCCGAGGCCGAGCTGCGTCGGATGTTCGGCGACGAGGTGGTCGACTCGGTGCGGATCGTCAACCACGACGCCCGCGACCTGAGCAGCCTGACGTGGATGGGCGAGTT
>NZ_MTQP01000040.1 GCF_001984175.1 Saccharothrix sp. ALI-22-I | reverse complement strand
ACATCTTCAAGCTGACGCCGGAGGCACTCGGCCCGGTGGACCTGGTGTACGACCGGGCCGCGCTGATCGCGTTCCCGTACGACATGCGGCGGCGCTACGCCGAGGCGATCACCCGGCTGGTGGGGCCTGGTACCCGGTACTTCATCAACACCCTGGAATACCACCCGAGGCTGTCGACGCCGCCGTTTACCGTCGGGCCGGAGGAGATCGTCGACCGCTTCGGGCACGCGTTCGAGGTCGAGCACGTGGCCGCGGAGCCCAGGCCGAGCCATCGGATGGTCGAGAAGTTCGGCCTGACCAGCCTGGTGGAACACGGCTTCCTGCTCCGTGCACGCTAGCCGTGCGCCCCGGCGAGGCGCCCACCGCAGGGCGACGAGAGCCACAACACCCACGGGCCGGCACTGGCCGACCCCGGTCGTCGGCGGCGCGTGGTCAGACGGTGAGGGTGCCCTGGAGCGTCAGATGGGTGATCCCAGTCGGTCGCGCAGCGGACACCGATCGGGCTTCAGCGCATCGACGAGGTCGGTCACCTCGTCGACTGGTACGCCGACCGCATCGCGGTGCACCTGGTGCACAAGCTCGGTCACGAACCCGACCTCGTCACCGATCCCCGCCGCCCGGCACCGTTCCCGGTCATCGGTCCAGTCCTTGGGCAGGTACAACTCCCGGTCGGACTGAACGCTTCACCTTGCGAGTACGTCTTGGGCTTGGCGGGGTTGCGTGTCAGTGCTGGCGGCCGGGCGTCGCTTCGCTGCTGATCTGAGGAAATCCAGTTGAACGGGTGATAGGCGGGGTGGCAGGTTTGCACGGTGATCTCTGATCTCGCTCCTCGTTTTCTGAGCTGGGATGAAGTGGATCCTTCCCGCCATCCGTTCGACCCCCTCTCGGCAGCGCAGGTGGTGAACTCGCTCGGCCCGGCCCAGCGTGTGCCTCGCCGCCCCGACGTCCCGTCCGCCCACCTGGCGATGGTCGCCTGGGGCCATGGCGAGGGCATGGTCTGGGCCGACGCGATGTCCTACGCCCTCGTCGAGCACTACGGCCATTGGGTGGTGGGCTGGCGCTGGTCACCCGACGAAGGGGACTTCGACGGCGGGCCGGTGGGGAACTGGTGCTGCCCGCAACACTCGATCACCACTCCGGAGGAGACGCTCGCCCGTGTCGTCGCGGCGCTGCGTGAATGGCGTGGGTGGCTGGAGAGTCTCGCCGGGTGGTTCGACGAAGCCTGCGACAGCCACGACCAACCCCGACACCGCGATCGCCGGATGGTCGAACAGCGCGACGGGGCCGACCACGTCGAGAGCGGCGAGAAGCGGTGCGACGAACCGAACACCAGTGCCGTGGCCATCAGTACCTGCGCCCACCAGGGCGCCGAGCCGACCGGCGGACGAGAGCGCCGGTACCCGGTGTCCCCGGTGGCGCGCAGGTGCAGCCCGGCGCGCACACCGAACGCGACGACCAGGCCGGCGGTGTACAGGAAGAAGGCCGTCCAGGCCATCACGATCGTCTCCGCGTGTGGTTCGGGATGGTTGCAAGGTAAGCGGTGGTCAGCAGGCGTCGCAGCAACCCGAGCCGCCCTGCTTGGGCGCGCCCACGATCGTCAGGTTCAGCGTTTGCGGGGTGGGCGGGGGAGCGGTGGTGACCTCGGGCAGCGGTGTGGACTTGGCGGCGCGGATGGCGTTGAGGATGACCAGGACCTCGGCCGCTTCGTGCACGAAGACCACGGTGGCCAGGCCGAGGACGCCGAATGCGGCCAGTGGGATGAGCACTCCGATGATGGCCAGGGAGAGGCCGACGTTCTGGAGCATCACCCGGCGGGCGTGGCGGGCGTGGGCGAGCACCTGGGGCAGGTGGCGGAGGTCTTCGCCCATCAGTGCGACGTCGGCGGTTTCGATGGCGACGTCGGTGCCCATGGCGCCCATCGCGATGCCGACGTCGGCGGTGGCCAGGGCGGGGGCGTCGTTGACGCCGTCGCCGACCATGGCGATCTTGCGGCCGTTGCGCAGGCTGTCGAGCAGGGCGGCTTTGTCCTCGGGCAGGAGTTCGGCGTGGACGGTGGCGATGCCTGCCTGGGTGGCCAGTGCGGTGGCGGTGCGGGTGTTGTCGCCGGTGAGCATCGCGGTGTCGATGCCCAGGCGGCGCAGGCTGCCGATGACCTCGGGTGCTTCGGTGCGCAGTTCGTCGCGCACCGCGATGGCGCCGAGCAGGGTGTCGCCTTGTTCGACCAGCACGACGGTGGCGCCGGCCTGTTGGAGCCGTTCGATCTCGCCTACCAGCGGGCCGGGGGTGATCCAGCCGGGCTTGCCCAGCCGCACCGGGGTGCCGTCGATGCTGCCGGTGAGGCCGTGGCCGGGTACGGCGGTGACGTCGGCGGCCGGTGGCACGGTGTCGGTGGAGGCCAGGATCGCGCGGGCCAGCGGGTGCTCGCTGCGTGATTCCAGTGCCGCGGCCGCTGCGAGCACCTGCTCGCGGGTGGCCTCGCCGGTGGTGAGCACGTCCACGACGCGGGGGGCGTTGCGGGTCAGGGTGCCGGTCTTGTCCAGGGCGACGGTGCCGATGCGGCCCAGTTCCTCCAACGCGGCGCCGCCCTTGACCAGCGCGCCCTGCCGGCTCGCCGCTCCGACGGCGGCGACCACGGTCAGCGGGATGGAGATGGCCAGCGCGCACGGGGAGGCGGCGACCAGCACGACCAGTGCGCGTTCCAGCCACACCAACGGATCCCCGACCAGCGCGCCGACCCCGGCGATGAGCGCGGCGAGGACGATGATCGCGGGCACCAGCGGGCGGGCGATGCGGTCGGCCAGCCGTTGCCCGCCGCCCTTGCGGTCCTGCGCTTCCTCGACGATGTGCACGATCCGCGCCAACGACGAGTCCGACGCCCGCGCGGTGACCTCGACCTCGATCGCGCCGCCGCCGTTGATCGCACCGGCGTGCACCGTGTCGCCGGGTCCGGCTTCGACCGGCACGGACTCGCCGGTGATCGCGGACAGGTCCAGGTTCGTGTGCCCGGTGCGGATCACGCCGTCGGTCGCGGCGCGTTCACCGGGGCGCAGCACCATCCGGTCGCCGAGCACCAGCTCGTCCGGCGCCACCTGCACCTCGACGCCGTCCCGCAGGACCGACGCCGTCGGCGGCACCAGGCCCAGCAGTGCCCGCAGGCCGCGGCGGGTGCGGGCGATCGCGTAGTGCTCCAGGCCCTCCGCGATGGAGAACAGCACCCCGAGCATCGCGGCCTCGGTGATCTGACCCAACGCGACCGCGCCGATCGCCGCGATGGTCATCAGGGTGCCGACCCCGACCCGGCGGCGACGCAGCAGGTTGCGCAGCGTGCCCGGCACGAAGGAGGCCGCGCCGACCACGGCGGAGGCCAAGGCCAGGCCGGAGCCCACCCGTTCGGCGCCGGTCGAGGACACCCACCAGCCGATCCCCAGCAACACCGCGGCCACGGCCGCCAGTTGCAGTTCCCGGACCTGCCACCACTGCTGCGGCCCGTGATCGTCGTGGCCGTGGTCGTCGTGGTCCCCGGCCTCTGGTGCGCTTAACGTGGTGGTCGACTTCGGGCGCGTCTCCTGCGGCCCGCAGCACTCGTCAGCCACGGTTCACCCCTCTGTTCCGTCCTGCGCGGAGCCCGCCATCGCGGCGGGCGCGGTCTGCTGTCCCAGGACTGCGGCGACGAGCACCCGGCCCCGCTCGGTGAGCGCGTACATCACCAACCGGCCGTCGCGGCGCGACGACACCAGCCCGGCGACCTTGAGCTGCCGCAGGTGGTGCGAGGTCAGGTTCTGCGCCGCCCCGACCACCCACGACGCGTCGCACACGCACAACTCCCCTCCGGTGAGCAGGGCGGCGGCGATCGTCAGCCGGGTCGGGTCGCCCAACGCCCGCGCCGCCGCGGCGGCCTGCTCCACCGCGGACAACTCGGGCAGACCGGCCCGGATCTCCTCCGCGTGCGGCAGGTCGAGGCACAGCAGGTCGCAGGTGTCACGACGTTCCACAGTCACATGCACATCCTAACGCTCGTTGATACGTTGGGATAGATCTCGGTGAGAGTGATCCCAACACTCATTGCTATGTTGACACGCCGGAGTCCTCAGGTTCCCGATCCACCGGAGGCCCACGGCAGTGACCGCCGCCCACGACCCGCACGACACCGACGAGCCCACCGGCCGCCGGGCCGGACGAACCCGCGCCCAGCCGTTGGTCGCCTCCTGCAGGCCCGACCTGGCCACCCGCCGCAAGGCCGCGCACCGCAGCCCGTGGCGCGCCTACGGCCCCTTCGTCTACGTCCTGCCACTGCTGCTGGCCCTGTCGGTCATCGCCCCCTCGACCTCACCAGCACCCCTCAGACACCGGACACCGCGAGCCCCCAGGTCGCCGACCCGCGCGACGGCTCGCCGACACCGGCGGTGTCCAATCCCGGCGGCCCCACCGTGCAGGCCGACAGCGCCCCCACCGACCCGCGCCGCACCGCCGTCTCCGCCGAACTCCCCGCCGGCGGACCCTTTCCGACCCGGGGCGCCGGAACCTTCCACGTCGTGCCCGGCACCTCCGACCAGGTCGGCCAGGGACAACTCACCACCTACACCGTCGAGGCCGAGGACGGCATCACCTTCACCGACGGCGACACGGCGTTCGCCACCGCGGTGCAGGCCACCATGTCCCACCCCAAGAGCTGGACCGGAAACGGCACCACCGCCCTGCGCCGCATCGACACCGGAACCCCCGACCTGCGCGTCACCCTCGCCTCGCAGACCACCGCCCGCACCCTGTGCGGCTTCGACATCCCCTACGACACCTCGTGCTTCCTGCGCACCACGCCGGGCCACGTCGTGCTCAACGCCGCCCGCTGGGAACGTGGCGCCCAGTCCTTCCAAGGCGACATCGGCCAATACCGCCGCTACCTCGTCAACCACGAGGTCGGCCACTACTTCAACAACCCCCACCAGCCCTGCGCCGGCAACGGCACCCTCGCGCCGCTGATGATGCAGCAGACCCTCACCACCGCCAACGACGAACTCGCCGTCCTCGTCGCCGGCATCCAGGACGACATCGCCGTGCCCCGTGACGGCAAGGTCTGCAAACCCAACGAGTGGGCGTTCCCCAACCAGTGACACGACGCCGAACCGGCGTCAGGTAACCGCATCGCGCAAGGCCGGACACCGAAGGCGTGTCGAACCCAGGGCCGATCAGTCGGTGCGGGCGGCCTGGATCACTCCGTGGATCGCGTGGCCGATGCGTTCGGCGGCGCGGTCGGGGTCGGGTTGGCCGAGGTCGAGCCAGGCGATGACGGCTTCGAGGGTGAAAGTCGGGACGACTCGCGCCGCCCAGTCCCGCCACGGGCCCTCGGGGATCGCGTCGGCGAGGTGCCGGTGGGCGAGGTCGGTCGAGCCGGACCGGATCGTGTCGATCACGTCGCGGAACTCCGGTTCCCGGGCCGCGTGTCGGAACAGCAGCCGGAACCCGTCGGGATCCGCGGCGGCGGCACGGATCAGCGCGGGCAGGCTGGTGCTGTCGAAGTCGTCGGTTCCCACGGTGTCGGCGAGCCGGGTGCAGGCGCGGTCGAGCACGGCGCGGTACAGCTCGTTCTTCGAGGCGAAGTGCCGGTAGAGGATCACGTGGGTGACGCCGGCTTCGGTGGCTACGTCGTCCAGGCCGGTGGCGGCGTATCCGGTGCGGGCGAAGGCTCTGGTGGCCGCGTCGAGGATCTGCTCCCGCCGCTCGGCGCGCGGCATCCGCCGGACACGTTCGGGCCCGCCTGCCGACGTCCGTCGAGCGGGCTGTCCGGCCTCTGCCACCACATCGACCTCCTCTTGTTAAAGGAAGACTATACAAGTACGTTATTTATGTCGCCTTGTACAAGATGACATAAACTTGATGGAGGTCGCCATGGTCGCCCCGGTCCAGTTGCCCTTCGAGCAGTCGGATCCGTTGCGGGTCGCGGCGGTGCTGCGCGAACTCCAGTCACGCGGCCCGGTCCACCGGGTACGCACCCCCGTGGGTGACGAGGCATGGCTGGTCACCGGCCACGCCGACGTGCGGCGGCTGCTGGACGACGACCGACTCGGCCGCTCCCACCCGGCCCCGGAAACGGCGGCCCGGACGGGGGAGTCGGCGTTGTTCGGCGGCCCGCTCGGCGACTTCGGCACCGAACAGGCCGACCACGCCCGGATGCGGTCCCTGCTACGGCCGCACTTCTCGCCCAGGCACATGAAGGCACTGCGCTCCAGGGTGGAGGCCCTCGCCGCCGGGCTGCTGGACGAGATGGCCGAGCGGGGATCGCCGGCGGACCTGCACGCGGCGGTGGCGGTGCCGTTGCCGATCCTGGTGATCTGCGAGCTGCTCGGCGTGCCCTACGAGGACCGCGACGAGTTCCGCGCGTGGACCGCCGACGCCGCCAACACCCGCGACCGGGCCCGATCCGAACGGGGGCTGGGGGAGCTGTTCGGCTACGGCCTCAAGTTGGTCGCCCGCAAGCGGAACGATCCCGGCGACGACGTGATCTCCCGGCTCTGCGCGACCGACGGGGTATCCGACGCCGAGGCCGCCGGGCTGTCCATGGCGTTGCTGTTCGCCGGACACGAGACCACGGTCGTCCGGATCGGCCTGGGCGCGCTGCTGTTGCTGACCAACCCGGAGCAGTGGCAGGCCCTGCTCGACCAACCCGACCTGGTGCCGAACGCGGTGGAGGAGATCCTGCGGGCGCCCGGCAAGAGCAGCGGCGGGATCCCCCGGTACGCGCGGACCGACCTGGAGATCGACGGGGTCGCCATCAAGGCGGGAGAGCTCGTGCTGCTGGACAACGGCGCCGCCAACCACGACCCGGCCGTGTTCCCCGACCCCGACCGGCTCGACGTCACCCGCTCGGCCGCCGCCCACCTCACCTTCGGGCACGGCGCGCGTTACTGCGTCGGCGCACCGCTGGCCCGCATCGAGCTGCAAGTCGTGTTCTCGCAACTCGTCCGGCGATTCCCGACGCTGAGGTTGGCGGTGGGCGTGGAGGAGTTGCGGATGCGCCGCGACGTGTTGACCGGCGGGTTGGTCGAACTCCCGGTGCGGTGGTGACCGGCATGTCGGTGCACCACCCGATCTTCGCGCGGCTCTACCCGATGATGAGCCAGGCGATGGAGCGGGGCGGCATGGCCGAACGCCGCCAGGCGCTGCTCGCCGACCTCGCCGGCGAGGTGATCGAGGTCGGCCCCGGCAACGGCCTCAACTTCGCGCACTACCCGCCCACCGTCAGCCGCGTCCTGGCCGTGGAACCGGAACCGCGTCTGCGGCAACACGCCCACGACGCGGCGGGACGGGCAGCGGTGCCGGTCGAGGTCGTCGATGGCCTCGCCGAGCGGCTGCCCGCCGAGGACGGCACTGCCGACGCGGTCATCGTGTCGCTCGTGCTGTGCTCGGTGCGCGACCAGCAAACGGCGCTGCGCGAGATCCACCGCGTGCTCAAGCCGGACGGGCAGTTGCGGTTCCTCGAACACGTCCGAGCCGACACACCCGGCCTGGCACGCGTCCAACGTGTCCTCGACGCCACCCTCTGGCCACGACTGGCCGGCGGCTGCCACACCGGCCGCGACACCGCCGCCGCGATCGAACGGTCCGGCCTCACCATCGAGCGCCTCGACCGGTTCCTGTTCCCCGACACCCGCACACCGAGTTCCTTCCACATCCTCGGCACGGCCGTACGCCGCAGCTGAGCACAATGGCACCTGCAGATCGACCCGCACCGCCCGGCATCCCGACGGCCGGGTTCAGGGTCGGGATCGTGCTCGACATAGTGGCGAGAACCTGGCCATGTCCCGGTCAATCCGGTCCGGCGTGCTACCGGCCGTGAGCCGGAGCCTCGTCGGTCCGGCTTGCGCGCACCTGTTCGACAGCACGCCGCCGGGGTCAGCGGGATCAGCTGCGATTCGACCGTCGCCGTGGCGCTGATCCCTGGTGGATACCGCGTACCAGGCTCGCCAACGAGGCATGGCCGATGTCGGGGAAGCAAGTGGCCAGGGTGGTGATCACGTCACCCGAAGCGTGCTCGGGCCCGTCCCTGCCCCAGCAACGGCCCCATGCCTACTCGCCTCGGATCGCGCCGGTGATGCTGGTGAAGATGAGGGCGGCGAAGCCCGGGACACCGGTGCGGTAGGCGACGGGGCGAGGCTGATCGGACGGGGCCCGGAACCGTCGCCGGGAGAGCTGCCTACGCCGTCGAACTCGCCGGCCGTTCCGCCCGAACGCCTGTAGGGGTCCACGGCTCCCGCCCAGGATCGTTCGCGACGACGCCGGGTCGGCAGCCGTGTCCGCCGCGCCAGGGGCCGCGGCGCTGCTTTACCGCGACGGAGGCGATGAGCGGCCGGTGTCAGAGGAACAGGAATCCGATCGCGAGGGCGGCGATGACGGTTCCGAGCGTGACGGCGAGGGTGATCTCGGCCGTGGTGGCGCGGGCCTGGCGTCGGATCCATGTGAAGAAGTAGACGGTGGCGGGGGATGGACACGGCAGCGCCGGTGACGGCGCCGGGTGAGTAGTCGCTCAAGCAGGAGGTCAGCCTGTCCGTCAAACGTCCCAGCAACCGCCGCACAGCAGGGCCGGTGTCGTCGACGGCAGCGTCCCAATCGGCAAGCAACGACCTCGCATTGTCCTTGCGATCCCCGGCCGACCGCGGTGCGCGAAAGGACCACAGTTCGCACTCTCGTGCCACCACCGGAATGCCGACCGTCGCGACGCCTCGTTCTCGGCGGAACGGCAACTCGCCCGCCAAATCGGCAATCCACGACTGCTCTGCCGTCGTCACATCGAGACCTCATCCGTGCCTGCGTTCGCCGACGTCAGCATCTCACGCGACTGATCGTCCGTTGACACGTCGGCACGACTGGTGTCGATCGTCCGCGCGACCGACACCGAGCCGCTCGGGCGCGACGGAAGGCGCCGGTCTACGGAGCTCCGTAGACCGGCACCTAGGCAGCCAGTCTGGCGACCAGATCACCTCACCGGGCGATCAACCAGGTCACCGTTGATCCGGCTCCGTCAGCGGATGGAGTTCGCCGCTGTACTCCGACAACGCGGTCGCCACTTCCTGTGGGAGTCCTTTGATGTAGGTGAGTGTCGAGCCGCCTTTGGTGTCGGTGTGTCCGGCGTAGGCCCGTGCGACCGCGTAGCCGAAGTGGCGTTCGACCAGGTGAGGGTCGTGTGTCGCATCCAGTGCATCGACACGCCGAGTGTGGCGGCCCAGGGCAACCGTGCTCTCACGCGTTTCCAGAGCAGGTCGTAGCGGCGCCCGGTCAACGGTCTGCCGTTGGAGTACCGCAGCAGACGGTCGTCGGGGAGTCGGGCGCCGCGCTCCCGGGCGTGCTCCGTCAGCGCCGCCACGGTGGTCGGGCTGATCGGTTGCCATCGTTCGGTGCCGAACTTCTCGCGCAGCCGGACCGCGCACGCCTGCGTGTTCACGTCCATCAGGCGGATGCCGAGTGCGCCGGACCGACGGCAGGCGGTTTCCAGGTGCAGTCGCATCAGCAGGGAGTCCAGTGCGACGTCCTCGCCGGTGGTGACGACGACGTGGTTGATGGCGGTGACTTCCTTGTGGGTCAACGCCCGGCGCACGGTGGGCAGCCGACGGGGGATCTCCACGTGCATGGCGGGGTTGGCGCCGGGGCTGAGCAGGCCGTCGGCGATGGCGAGTCGGAAGAACATGCGCATCGCCCGCACCGCGGACTCGCCCGCGTACCGGCCCTTGCGTTCGTTCGACCGCACCTGTGCCTGTCGGGTCGCCCGTTGCCGCAGTGCCGACACGTCGCTGGGCTTCACCTCGTCGATCGGCTGCGCACCGAGGGACTCCACGGCGCGGGCCCAGTGCCCCCGTACCTCCGCAGCTGGCCGGGGGAGGCAGCAAGCAGCACCTTCGGCATGTACGCGGAGACGGTCGGGACCGCCTCCGCCGGCAGCAGCTTGGACAGTTCGGCGACCAGCACCGTGAGCCTCTGCAGATCGAACCGGTTGGCACGGTCGTCAGTGGTCACGGGACGCCGCCGGTGCCGTGTGGTGCCGGGCGAGCAGGGCCGTCACCATCGACGTCGGGTGAACGGCCAGCGTGCCGTGTTCCGGACGGGCGAGGAGCACGAGTGAATCGCCGGCCTTCACGCACAGGACCCGACGTGTGGCCGCCGGAATGAACACGTGCCCGCGGATATTGATCCGGAATGGACCTGCGGGGTCGAGTGACACGAGCAGACCGTCGGCGGACACGGCGAGGTCGTAGGCGTCCTCGGACTGCCAACCCAACGCCGCGATCAATTGGCGATCACCCACGCGCCCCGAGTGGTCGATACGACCCATCGCCAGCATCGGACCGCTGTGGTCCTGGGGTGCGGGCAGGGCGGGAAACTGCTGAGCCCGCGGTGTCGATCGAGGGCGTACGACGGGAGGAGCGAACAAGGGGACGGCACGCTGCGTCACGACAGCACCGCCGGCCCGGACGGCTGGAATTCCAGCCGGAGCGGTGTCCGAGAGGGTTTCTCGGAGCGGGAAATCTCCCGCGCAATAAGCGCGGGGAGACATGCGGCGACTTTAGCTCAGTCGCGGTGTGACGCACGCCTAACACGGGAAAATGCACGTGTCGAATCACAGTGCGTCGCCGGTTGAATACCTGACTTCGAGGTCGAGAGGCTGCGGTGGACCTCGCGATTCGGCGGAACCCGCCTGCGAACGTCCCTGTCGCGGTGATTGGTGTGAGGGCCGCTGCGTGGGAGACTGGGTGGGTCAGCAACACACGTACGGGTGCCAGAGGAGGCCGACGTGACCAGTGCTCGCCGGCTGGACGGATACACGGTGGAGGACTGGGAGAGTGTCGATCCCGAGCCGGGTCACCGGATCGAGTTGCATGACGGAAGGTTCGTGGTGAGCGCCGCACCGGCCCTGGGGCACCAGCGCGTCGCGGACCGGCTGTGCCGACTGCTGGACGACGCGGTCGTCGACAGTGGGATGGAAGCCGTCACGGCGGTCGGTGTGCGTGTGGCTCCCCGCGTGGGTTACATCCCGGACGTGGTGGTCTGCACCGAGTTGTTGCCCGCGGACACCACCACGGTGGACGTTGCCGTGGTGGCCCTGGTCGTGGAGGTGGTCAGTCCGTCGACGGCACGGGCGGATCGTCTTACCAAGCCCGAGGCGTTCGCCGCGGCGGGTGTGCCGCGTTTCTGGCGGGTCGAGCTCGGTGAGGGTGGTCCGGTGGTCTACTGCTATCGGCTCGACCAGGGTGTGTACGTCGAGCACGTCACGTTGAAGCCGGGCCAGGCGGGCACGGTGGATCTCGGCGGGGGTGTGGCCGTCACCTTCGATCCGGCCGGTCTGCTCGGGACTCGTCGTCGCGGTTGAGAAACGTCGCAGGTGCGGATGGTCGTGATGTCGCGGACCCGATACGGCGGTGGACGGCGTCGATGACCGGTCTTGTGCTTGCCGAAAATGCCGTCCGGTTTCATGGTGGAACGGTACGGGGATGCCTGTGGGGTGCCAGAACTCTGCGCTGGGGCGCTGAACTGCGGCAATCGTGCACCATCGCTGTAGGGAATGATCGTGGAGCGTGGCGTTACGACTGCTGTACCTGATCTTTGTCCGGCTTGTCGGCTGTGCTCGCTCGATCGTCGGCGACCAAAGATGTGGAGTTGCTGGTGCTGCGGCACGAGGTCGCCGTGCTGCGCCGGGCCAATCCTCGTCCGCGGCTGGAGTGGGCCGATCGCGCGGTGCTCACCGCGCTGGCGCGCCGACTGCCACGGCTGCTGCGCGAGCATCGGTTGGTGGCACCGGGCACCGTCCTGTGATGGCACCGATGCCTGGTCGCGAGGAAGTGGACCTACCCGAACCGCACCGGGCGGCCGCCGATCGACGACACCCTCGTGGCGTTGATCGGGCGGATGGCCCGGGAGAACGCCGGCCGGGGCTACCGCCGGATCCAGGGCGAGCTGCTCACACTCGGCCACCGGGCAGCCGCCTCGACCGTGCGCCGCGTGCTCAAGCGCCTGCGAATACCACCCACGCCCAAGCGTGACACCGACACCTCCTGGCGGCGGTTCCTGCGCGCCCAGGCCGCGAGCATGCTCGCCTGCGACTTCTTCCACGTCGACTGCACGCTCACCCTCAAACGCGTCTACGTCTTCTTCGTGATCGAGGTCGCGACCCGCTACGTGCACATCCTCGGCACCACCACCAACTCCAACGGGCTCTGGACCACCCAACAAGCCCGCAACCTGCTCATGGACCTCGACGACCGGGCCGACGACTTCCGGTTCCTCATCCGAGACCGGGCCGGTCAGTTCACCGCCTCGTTCGACGCCGTCCTCTCCGGCGAAGGCATCCAGGCCATGAAGATCCCACCACGGTATCCACGAGCCAACGCCTATGCCGAACGGTTCGTCGGCACCGTCAGACGCGAAGCCATCGACCGACTACTCATCATCAACGAACACCACCTGCGGACGGTGCTGAACCGCTACGCGGTCCACGACAACCACCGCCGACCACACCAAGCCCGACAACTCACACCACCACGACCGGACCACCCGACCGCAGAACCGGACTGCACGTCGATACGCCGCCGACCAGTGCTCGGCGGCCTGATCAACGAGTACGAACCCGCAGCAGCGTAAGCACAGGTCAGGCCGTGTGGCCGACTTCTGACACCCCACACGCCGGCCGCCTCCTGCTCACCCACCCCGAGAACCTGCGCCCGAAAGACACCACCCTGCTGGACAAGATCGCCGCGGCCTGCCCGGAGATGACCGCACTCGCCAAGCTGATACACGACTTCGCCGCCCTGCTGACACCGGCCGCGGGCAACGACGTGAAACTCACCGAGTGGATCGCGGCGGCCCGCGCCGTCGACCTGCCGCATCTACGCAGTCTCACCAACGGTCTCGAGATCGACCGGTCCACCGTGGACGCCGGCCTCACCCTGCCCTACCACAACGGCCGCACCGAAGGAGTCAACACCCGCACCAAAAGGATCATGAGACAGATGCACGGGCGCGCCGGATTCGACCTTCTCCGCCACCGCATCCTCCTACCCTGACAGACACCCAGCGTCACCACCGACTACGGGCCAGAGCCACTACTGGACAGACCCCTGGTGGCTGGCGTGGCCGAGTGTCTCCAGTTGTCGCTGTACTCGTTCCGCGTCGGCGGCGCGGCCCTGTTGCCGGTACAGCTCCAGCGCTTGCCCCCACACCGCGTGGGCGTGGTCGTGTTGTCCAAGGGCGGCATGGGATTGTCCTATCCGGTCCAGGGTGTTGGCCGCGTAGTTGGTGTTGCCCGATTCGCGGTACCCGAGGAGTGCGAGCCCGTAACAGTCCAAGGCGCGGGTGTGGTCGCTGGTGTGGTGGGCGATGTAGCCCAAGCTGTCCAGGACCGCGGACTCGAGTTCGCGGTGGTGGTGCCGACGGGCCGACTCCAGGGCGGCCTCGCAGCGGGTGCGGGCCGTCCCGTAGTCACCCAGCCTTGCGTAGTACCACCCGGTCGAGTTGAGCGCGGACGCCTCCCGCACCGGCAGGTCCAACTCCCGGAACAGGTGCAGGGCCTGCGTTGCGTGCTCCAGCGCCCTTCTGTACTGGCCCTGTTCCTCCCAGACGCGGGTGAAGCTCTGGTGGATGTGGGCTTGGGACACGCGGTCGGCGGTGCGCTCGGCCAACGCCAAGGCGCACAGCAGGTGTTCCACGCCTTCGTCGTGCAGTCCGACGTAGGCGGCGGCGTGTCCCAGAAGACGGCGGGCCAATATGCGGACGGCGGGATCGTCCTGGTGTTCGGCGGCGGCGGAACCGGTCCGCCATGCCGCGAGCCGTTCGCGGAAAAGCCCTCGGCGCAGGTAGAAGGTGTTGAACGCCCACGCGAGCTGCCACACGAGGTCGTACCTGCCCTGGGCGGCGGCCAGGTGCTGCAAGGCGGGCAGGCTGTGGTGCTCGGCGGTGAGCCAGGCCAGCGCCGCGGCCTCGTCGGCCAGGTCCTCGAGACCGTGGTTCGCGGCGGGTCGATCGAGCCGGATCGGAAGTCGCTGCGGGTTCAGCAGCCGTTCGGCCGCGTGGGCCGTGTGGACGTGGTAGTCGACCAGCCGACGCAGCGCCGCCTCCCGCTCGTCGTCAGGCAACTGCCCGGCGGCGGCGTCGGCGGCGCAGGCGCGGACCAGGTCGTGCATGCGGTAGCGGCCGTGCTCGTCCTGGCTGATCAGCGATGCCTGTTCCAGCCCGCGCAGCACGGTCCTGATCCGGCCTGGCGACAGGCCGGTGAGGCTCGCGGCGGCGGGCAGGCCGATGTCGGGTCCGGGTGCGATGGCGAGCAGCCCGAACACTGCGGCCTGTTCGTCGGTCAGCACCCGATACGACGACAGGAGCACGGTTGGCAGGCTCGCGGCCGGGTCCGTGTCGTCCAGTGCGTCGAGTCCGCTGTCGCGCAGTTCGGCGGCGAAGGCGGCGAGGGACAGGTGCGGCTGGGTGTGGGCACGGCCGGTGATGATGCTCAACGCCAAGGGAAGTCCACCGCACAGCCTGATCAGGGCGTTCGCCGCGGCGGATTCCGCGTCGACCCGCGCGGCGCCGAGTCGGGCGGTCAGCAGGCTGCGGGCCTCGACGTCGACTAGGACGCCGACGGACAGGTGGTGCGCGCCGTGGGCGGTGATCAAGCCGGACAACGTGTTGCGGCTGGTGATCACCACCGAGCAGGTCGGGCTGCCAGGCAGCAGCGAGGTGACCTGCGCGGTGTCGGCGGCGTTGTCCAGCACGAGCAGCATGCGCTTACCGGCGATCAGGCTGCGGAACATGGCGGCTTGGGCGTGCAAGTCGGACGGGATGCGACGCGGATCGACGCCGAGGGCGTCGATGAACCCGCGCAGGGCCGCCTCCGGGTTCATCGGCCGTTCGTCGGGGCTGAAGCCGCGCAGGTCCACGAACAGGTGCCCGTCGGGGAACCGGTCGGCGTGGCGGTGGGCCCAGTGCAACGCGAGCCAGGTCTTGCCGATGCCACCGGCACCGGCGATCACGGAGATGACGACCCCGGCCCTCTCGTTCGAGCTGTCGCGCAGGGTGGCGTCGAGGCGGTCCAGCTCGCCGTGGCGTCCGATGAACGGCCCGGGGGCTGTGGGTAGCTGTCGTGGCACCACCACCGGCGCGACCGCGACATCCGCGGGGGTGGCGGTCAGACCGGGATCCGCGGCCAGGATCCGCCGGTGCAGGTCCTGCAACGCCGGGCCGGGGTCGGTGCCCAGTTCGTCCACCAGCTTGTCCCGCAGTTGTCGGTAGTGCTGCAGCGCGTCGGCGGTGCGCCCGGCCTGGTGCAAAGCCAGCACGTATTGGCCGGCGACCCGTTCGTCCAGCAGGTGTTCGGCGGCCCGCGCGGCGAGCTCGACCACCAGTTGACCGCCGTGGCCGAGGCGCAGTCGGGTGTCGGCCAAGTCGTGCTGCGCGGCCAGCCGTTCCCGCTCCAGCTTGTCGCGTTCGGCTTCGGCCCATTCGCCGTCGACGCCGGTCAGCGCTTGCCCGCGCCACAGTCGCAGCGCCTCGGTCAGCAGGCGCGCCGCGGTGGCGTCCTCGGTCTGACCGAGGGCACGGGTGTACAGGTCGCGGAACACGTGCAGGTCGACCGCCGACGGATCGATCTCCAAGGCGTAACCACCCGGCCGGCGCACGACGTCACCCGCGTCGGCGGCCACCAGCGCCTGACGCAGGCGCGACACGTAGCTCAGCAGTGTCTGCCTGGCCCGCAGCGGCGGCTCGTCACCCCAGACCCGCTCGACCAGTCTGTCCACCGACACCACACGACCGGCGTCGACCGCGAGCACCGCCAGCACACACCGCTGCCGAGCGGGTCCCACGTCGACCGGGTGGCCGTGCGCCAGGACGGTCACCATCCCCAGCAAGTGGAATTCCACCACGTCGCCCCCCGAACTCCGTCCCCACTGCCTGCGTATCGGCTTTCACCAGCGCATTTCAGACTTTTGTCGGTCTATCACACGAACTTCCGCCCATGATGCCACCAAGGCGGCGGCACGTGCCGCCGGAACTCGACAGGGGGATAAGACATGAAACGAGGACTGATCACGACAGCGATCGCGTCGATCGCCGCGGCTTTGGCGCTGGTGAGCGGACCCGTCGCGGCCCTGGCCGATGCCGGTGGCGTTGATGCCGTGCCGGGTGCGACGACGCAGGGCTTCCGGACGGACGGCGCCCTGACCAACCGTGACGACGTGGTGATCCAGGTGGCCGACGGCACCGACCCCAGCGCCACGGGGTGTGCGGCGGACGCCATCACGGCCCGTTCCGACTACGGCGACATCAACGGGGTCAACCGGGTATTCGTGGAGTTGCGCTACAGCCCCAGGTGCAGGACGGCCTGGGCGCGGATGACGTCGGTGAACCTGCCCAACTGCGTGGTGAACGCCGACTGGTGCGGTGGCGCGACCGTCCACCGCAACAGCGACGGCCGTGAGTACTCATGCATCACGCCCAACGGTACCCATGGTTGCTACACGCGTCAGGTCAACGACGCCGGTGTCACCTCCTACGCCCGCGGCTACGTGGACTCGGGCGCGCGCACCGCTTACGCCACCACAGGCTCGTACCTCGCGGCGGCAGCGCGGAGCGCCGCCGTCGGCGGATGACGATCGAAAAGCACGCCGGAAGTACGCGATCGGCGTGACGACACAACCGGGCCGTCGCACCGCAAGGTCGGTGCGACGGCCCGGTCTCACGCACGATGACGCGCTGCGATCACGACCTCGGAGGACGTCGCCACGCCCGCCGCGGCCCTCGCTTCTCCGAAGACGATCAACCCCGCGAGCAGCACCGGCCTACGGCCCCACCGGTCACCGAGGGCGTCGTGTGGCGCGCATGACGGCGTCGTGCAGAGGATCGCAACTGCGTGAAGTGCGGCATGTGGTTCGTCGGTGTCTGCCCAGCGGGCCACCGGTGGTGACACGACGCAAGGCCGCGTCGACGACCCAGTAGGGCAGCAGCCACACCCCAGGGACAGATGCAACCCGGCGATAGTGCGGATCGCGCCGCGCCACAACTCGTCGACACCGAGGCCGGACGCGGCGGCCACCGCGTTCTTGGTCCACGGCGAGCCGTCGGGGCCAAGCCCGGTAAGTGCGAGCATCATCATGCGTTCCCCGCACCGTCCGGCGTGCGGATGGGCGGCTCAGGCGTTGTCAGGGTCGGTGTCGGTGGGGTGGTCGAGTTGGTGTTGGGCGCGTTCGGCATCGGTGTCGCGGCCCGACTTCCGGGACAACTCCGGCGCCTGCTGTCAGGCCGCGACGCCGCCACCGAACGCGCCCAACACCAACTCGACAACCTCGACAGCCGACCTGGAACCGCAACACCAACCCGCCTAAGAACCACTCTGCCCCGGCAGCAGGCTCGGCCATTCCGGGCGACAGCGCCCCTGGCAGCGCCGCCGCCAGGGGGCACCGACCGACGCACCGACGGCACTGCCGATCGCCTTGCTGTCACCACCAGCGGCGACAACGCCGGTGATCGTGACGCCGGCAGAGCCTGCACAGTCGACTGTCGCCGTGCCTTGCCCGGCCGTCGACGCGCTCGTCCGACAAATTCGCTACCCGGCGGCCGGAGCGCCGTGATACACCACCGAGGTGCAAGACATTTTGGAGTTCCCCGAGGTCCTGCGGCTGATCGAAGACCGCTCGGCCGCGTTCCGCGCCGCGATCGCGTCCGCCCCCGACCTTGACGTCCAGGTCCCGACCTGCCCGGACTGGACGCTGCGCGAACTGGCGCAGCACCTCGGCGACGGCCGCCGCCGCCAGGCCGCCATCGTCGCGGCGGGCCCGGGCGCTGAGCCCCCGGCGAGGACGGACCCGAAGGGCGCCCCGACCGCGCCCCGCGACCGCGAAGCCCTGGATGCCTGGCTCGCCGAGTCGACCGAGCTCATGCTCGACGCGATGCGCGAGGCCGGCCCGGACCGCGGCTGCTGGACCTGGTGGGGCCGCTCGCAGGCCCCGGAGGCCAGCGGAGCCGTGGCCCGGCACCAGATCCAGGAGATCGCCGTCCACACCTACGACGCCCAGCTCACCCAGGGGGCCGCACAGCCGCTGCCGACGGACGTCGCGGTCGAGGGCGTCGACGAGTTCCTGACGACCGTCTCGGCGACGACCGTCCCCTGGCCGTTCAAGCCGGCAACCATCGACCTGCACACGACCGAGGGCCGCTCCTGGCGCCTGACCCTCAACGCCGACGGCGTCCGCTGCGACGACCTCGCCGCCGACGCGGAGCCGGGCGACATGGCGATGCGAGGCGCAGCGAGCGAACTGGTCCTCTACTTCTACGAGCGCGTCCCGCTCGACGGCCTGGAGACCACCGGCGACACCGAGCCGATGGAGCAGCTCGCAGACTGGGACCCGAACGCGTAAAACGCGCACTTGTGATGTCGACGTCGGAGTTTCAGGACAGGGCGTCGTCGCGGTTGTGGCAGTTGGAGATGTCGACGCTGTTGGTCGAGGGGTACGGGACGGTGGTGGTCTCGTTCTTCGACGAGGGGGCGTCGCGGCGGCGTAAGTGGTGTAACCGTCCGGAGGCGGCCCGGTTGTTGGCGGCGGTCGGGGATCCGGATCGGGGGTTCGACGCGATCGTGGTGGGGAGTACGAGCGGGCGTTCTGTGGGCGGCAGTTCGACGAGTTGGTGCCGTTGTTGTAGCGGCATGGTGTCCGGGTCTGGTTGCCGGAGGTGGGCGGGCCGGTGGATCTGGAGGATTCGGATCAGCGGCGGTATATGCGGGAGTTGGGTGCGCGGTCGTTGCGTGAGGTGATCCGGGCGCGGAATCGGGCGTTGGCGGCGATGAAGGCGCAGGCGGAGTTGGGGCGGTATCTGGGTGGTCGGCCGCCGTACGGGTACCGGTTGGTGGACGGTGGGCCGCATCCGAATCGGTCTCGTGCGCGGTGGGGGCGGCGGGCTGTGCGGTTGGAGCCGGACCCGGTGACCGCGTCGCATGTGCGGTGGATTTTCGCGCGGCGGCTGGAGGGGCGCAGTGCCGCGGGGATCGCGCGGGAGCTCAACGAGCGGGGTGTGCGGTGTCCGTCGGCGGTGGACCGGGTCCGCAACCGGCACCGGTCGGGGGAAGCTCACTTCGCCCGTGCCTCGATCGTCGGATACTCCTCGTCCAGCCACGTGCGCACTGCGGCGGGCTGCTGTTCGTATGCCCTGCGGGCCGGGCGCTGCGGGGTGAAGCCGTGCCTTCGCAGCCACAGCCCCACACCCTGCTCGGTCATGTCGACCCCGACGACCAGCCGGATCAGTTCGACCACCGCCTGGCGGGTCCACAGCGGCCCGCCGATCAGCAACTCCTCCGGGGTGTAGTCGGCCATCGCCGCGAACAGCGTGCCCCGATCCTCGGGGCTGATCAGCTCGGCCGGTCCCGGCCGCCGCCTCCGACGCACCACCAGGCCGTCCCGGCCCTGCTGTTGGTAGGCACGCCACCAGGTGCCCACCGACCGCACGGAGACCCCGAACACCTCCGCCGCCTGTTTGTAGCCCTCGACCTGCCCGGACTCCAGCGCCGCCACCACCCGCAGCCGCAGCACCTCCTGCTCCGCAGGCGGCAACCGATGCGCACCCTCGACCTCGACCACGCACATCAACCTACAGGCAACCAATCACTTTCGATTCAATACACCGCCTGCCTGTAGCGTAGGGCGACGACCGGAAGTGAATCCTTCACTCGATCGAGTGAAGTGGCCGACACCTGGGGCAAGGCAGGGTCGACACTATCTGTACAGCAAGCCACCACCAAGGAAGGTCTTCGCTTGGGGCGGCATCTGCATGGCGCTCTACCGCAAGACCGACCATCAACGCGCCAACGCCCGACCGCTACACACGCTGCCACAACCGACTACCGGTCAAGCAGGGCTCACCATCTCGAAGTCCGCCGACGGCACAGTCGGGACAGGCTTGATGGCCTGAATGGTGATCTTTCAGGCCGCGTGTAAGACTCAGAGTAATTTGGAGACGACTCGTTGCCCGGAACATTGGATGGAATCCGCTACGGAGATGAGACCTATGTCGAACGCTGAACCGAAGGGTGTCCATGGAATGCTGGTGTTGGGCGAGGAGACGGTCTATCTGTCGCACCTGCCCATGTTCATGGCTCCTCATGACTTCCAGGTCTTGCTCGAAGTCACCCTGAAGAATGAAACAGGCGACGCGCAGCAGGCCTACGCAGCTGACCGCCGGATGACGGGGACGGCCATCTATACATTGGAACCCGAAGCGTTCCACATCTCCGACCTTGTCGCCGACGGCGAACGGCCCAGGATCACCTCGTTCACCGGCACGCTGTTTCGGGGACATTTCGAGCGCGGTGGCACCAAAATCCTTGACAGGGTGACAGTTGAAGTGGATCATGTTATCCATTTTCGGCAGCTTGATCATCGAGCCCTCCGGCCTGCCGCTCTGACTTACCTGGCCTTCGGGAAGAGAAGTGAGCTGTTCCTCTCGCATCTGATCACCGCGCCCCCGGACTTCGATCACCTCATCGCGGTTCAGCAAGTCCGAAGCGTCTCGAGCGCTATGCTCACCGACAATATTCTGCGGACAGGCCGAAGTCTCGCGATCGTCGGAAGGGTCGATCGCCCGGAAGACCGACTACAGGAAGGCGACCAGGTGGCGGCAAGCTTCCTGAATAACGGATCGGATGGGGTTGATCTACGTTTCGTGATGGGGCGGGAGTTCTATGTCGAGGAAGGGGAATTGGCCACACGTGGCCATTCCCACTGAAGTGATCTCGTGTCCTGAACGTGGAGGGATGCTGATGTAGGTAGTGCATCCTGAAGTGGTGCTGCGTGGAGGATAAAGGATCTTGGCCCTTCGGGGTCGCCCGGCGGAGGGTGGCTCCAAACCGCCTCATGCTGCGTTGGCTGAAGACCTTGTGAACATGAACGGAGGCTGGGCTCGGTGAGCTTGGGTTCCGGTGCTGTACGAGCAGATAGAGGAGTGTCTGGACCTCCGGAGTCGCCTTGCGGGAGGAGGCTTCAAACCACCTACCGGGGCCTTGGCTAAAGACCGTGGTCTTGAACGGTGTAGGAAAAGGCGCGGCTGAGATCGTGTCAGGTGTGGGCCGGAAAGATGAGCGATGGGTCGAAACGACCCTCTGCCGACTGAAGCGTCGAAAGCTAATCAGATGACATCGAAACCAGGGTCTGGTCTTTGCTCTGGGATGAGCCTGGGGGTTACCCGTCTACTGCCCAGGTGGTGTCCGGCGTGCAGGCAGCATGAGTCCGGTCCGGGCTCTCGTATGGAACATGTGAAGGCGCGCCCCGATACTGTCACCAGACAATTGGTGGCGAGAGGAAGAACTCCAAGCGGCGGAATCCGCAAGGAGCTGAGTACCGTTGCGTGGGTGCGCTGGCGGACTCGCCCGTAGTAGCTGTGAAGTCCCTGCGTATCGCAGTGGGGGCGGAGCCAAGGGGTGGGGTCGTCCTGGCTGATGCGTGTGATCAACCGTAAGGAAGGAATCGCATGAGTGAGCCGAAGTTGCAGGGCAAATCGCATGACATCCCGAAAAATCTGGTGTGGGATGCGTGGTTGAAGGTAAAGAAGAACGGAGGAGCGGCCGGGGACGATGGTGTGACGATCGATCAGTTCGAGGAGAGGTTGAAAGACAACCTCTACAGGCTGTGGAATCGCATGTCGTCGGGATCGTACTTCCCTGGTCCGGTCCGCGCGGTGGAAATACCGAAGAAGGGAGGAACGAGAGTCCTGGGTATCCCGAACGTGGTCGATCGGGTGGCGCAGACGGTGGCGGTTCTGGTATTTGAGCCGGAAGTGGAGAAGGTGTTCCACGAAGACTCGTACGGATACCGACCTGGCCGGTCACCCCTAGACGCGGTCGCGGTATGCCGTAAACGGTGTTGGGAGAAGGACTGGGTCGTCGATCTCGACGTGAAGGCTTTCTTCGATACGGTCCGGTGGGATCTGGCATTGAAGGCGGTTGCGTGCCACGCAGACCAGAGATGGGTTCTGCTGTATGTGGAGCGCTGGCTTAAAGCCCCGATGCGGATGCCGAGTGGCACCGTCACCGAAAGGACTCAGGGGACGCCGCAAGGCGGCCCCATCTCGCCGTTGCTCGCCAATCTGTTCCTGCATTACGGCCTCGACCTGTGGATCTCCCGGGAATATCCGGGGGTTCGGTTCGAGCGTTTCGCGGACGATGCGGTGATCCACTGTGTGACCGAACGTCAAGCCTGGGAGGTGCGGGGCGCGATCGGTCGTCGGTTCGCCGACATCGGATTGAGTCTGCACCCCGAAAAGACGAAAATAGTGTACTGCAAGGACAGTCGGCGCCGTCGGGGCTACCCGAAGGTGTCGTTTACGTTCTGTGGTTATGCGTTTCGTCCCCGGAAGGCCTTCAACAAGGCAGAGGGAAGGGCGTTCACGAGGTTCCTGCCAGCGGTCGATCCGGGCAAGTTGACGGACATGAGCCGCAAGATGGCCTCGTGGCGGATACATCGGCGCACAACTCTGAACCTGAACGACCTCGCACGTGACGTGAACCCGGCTCTCCGGGGCTGGCTCAACTACTTCACTGTGTTCTATCCGAGCATGGTGATTCCGTTGTGCCGGCGCGCTGATCGTCACCTGATGCACTGGGCAAGACGGAAGTACAAGCGGTTGGAACGCGGTGACAGGCGAGCGCGAGAATGGTTGTGCGGAGTCCGGGAACGGACACCCCGACTGTTTGCGCACTGGGAGTTGCGCTACACGACCTGGTGACTGGACGGCACGAGCCGGATGAATCGAGAGGTTCACGTCCGGATCTGTGAGGGCCGGAGGGCGAGATTCCCTCCGGCTACTCGGCGTCGTGGTGAGCGATGAGGAAAAGGCGCTGGTTAAAGCGTCAGGTAGGGACCGGGAAGGCGAGCGCGAGCGAATCGTCGAGGACGTGTCGAAACTTCAACAGGTGGCATCGGAACCTGTGGGGTGCCTAAAGTCGGCCACGTGGTCTGACCTGTGGTTAGGCCGCTGTGGGTTCGTACTCGTTGATCAGGCCGCCGACGATCGGTCGGCGGCGTATCGATGTGTGGCCCGGCTGTGGGACTGGATGTTCCGGCCGTGGTGGTGCGAGTTGGAGGGCCTGGTGTGGTCTGCGGTGGTTGTAGTGGGCCACGTACCGGTCGAGCACTGATCTCAGGTGGCGTTCGTTGATGATGAGCAGTCGGTCGGTGGCTTCGCGTCGGATGGTTCCGACGAATCGTTCGGCATGGGCGTTTGCTCGCGGACTCTGCGGCGGGATCTTCACGACCTTGATGCCGGCGTCGGCGAGGACGGCGTCGAACGAGGTGGTGAACTGGCCGGCCCGGTCGCGTATGAGGAACCGGAAGTCGTCAGCCCGATCGCCCGGGTCCATCAGTAGGTTGCGAGCTTGTTGGGTGGTCCAGGGCCCGTCGGGATTGGTGGTGGTGCCAAGGATGTGGACGTAGCGGGTGGCGACCTCCATCACGAAGAGCACGTAGACCCTCTTGAGGGTGACCGCACAGTCGACGTGGAAGAAGTCGCAGGCCGGCAGGCTCGCGGCCTGCGCGCGGAGGAATCGTCGCCAGGAGGTGTCGGTGTCGCGCCGGGGCGCGGGCGGTATCCGCAGGCACTTGAGCACGCGACGCACGGTTGAGGCGGCGACCCGGTGACCGAGTTTGAGTAGTTCACCTTGGATACGTCGGTAGCCCCAGCCGGCGTTCTCCCGGGCCATTCGCTCGATCAACGCCACGACGGTGTCGTCGACCGGTGGGCGCCCGGTCCGCTTCGGGTAGGTCCACTTCCTCGCGACCAGGCGCCGATGCCATCGCAGGATGGTTCCCGGTGTCACCAACCGGTGCTCGCGCAGCAGTCGGGGGAGACGGCGCACCAGTGCGGCGAGCACCGCGCGATCGGACCACTCCAGCCGCGGGCGGGGGTTTGTCCGGCGTAGCACGGCGACTTCGTGCCGCAGTACCAGCAACTCCACGTCCTTGGCCGCAGAGGACCGGCCGAGCAGAATCAGCCAGTCACCGAGTCGGACGAAGATCAGGTACAGCAGTCGTAACGCCACACCTCATGATCATGCCCTGGAGGTCCAGCGTGCGCGATCGTCGCAGCTCAGCATCCCAGTGCAGAGTTCTGACACCCCACAGGACAAAACCCTCGGCGTGCCGCTGTTCCAGGAACAGGTCATGCAGATCGCCATCGACGCGGCCGGGTTCAGCCCCGGCGAGGCCGACGAACTGCGCCGGGCGATGGGGTCGAAACGCGCACTGTCCAAGATGGACCGGCTGCGGGACCGGCTCTACCGCGGCGCCGCCGCCAACGGCATCCACGGCGAACTCGCGGACAAGGTCTTCCTCCAGGTCCAGTCCTTCAGCGGCTACGGCTTCCCCCAGAGCCACGCGCTGGCGTTCGCACACCTGGTGTTCACCAGCGCCTGGCTCAAGTGCTACCACCCGGCCGCGTTCTGCGCCGCTCTGCGCCGCTCTGCTCCGCGCCCAACCCATGGGCTTCTACACACCCCAATCGCTGGTCGCCGACGCCCGCCGCCACGGCGTGACCATCCACCGCGCCCGCGTCAACACCACCACCTGGCAGCATAATCAAAATGAGCTGTTCGGCTGGGAGTCGCGGTGCCAGGCACGGTACGGAGGCGCCCAGGCAACTTCCGCCCAGTCACCCGCTACTTGAACCGCACTTCACGAAGCCTCGGCCCCGCGCATGCGGCAGTGGCCGGCGATGAGCGTCGTGCCGCGTACCGCGCTGTTGTCGTCCCTGCGCGAGAGGAGGTGGTCCGCAAGCACGAGCGAGCAGGGCTACAACTGAACACCGGGCCTTTCCCGTGCGAACGGGAGGTGGTTCGGTCATCGCGCAGCCGGTTAGGTCGGTGTGCGTGTCATTTCCCGGGCGAGCGGGGTGGTTCGCTCCGAAGGCCGCGTGCACCTCCACCGAGTGGTCCATCGTGGATGGTCACGTCACGACCGGAGCCGCCACCTTCCGGCACTGCCCCAGTGCACCGCCGACAACGTCAGGCAGGCGACCGCGACGCCGTCCACGCACGACCGCACGGCAGTCGTGCCAGCCGGGACGCCGACCTCCAGGTCCACCGTGGCGTTTGGGGTACGCGGCCAGCCTGAGGAAGGCGACCGTGTCAGCGCGTGGGCCGTTCAACATTTGGGATCGAGTTGGACGAAGATGAGCGAAGACGCCGCCGGTGACTACTGTTGGAACTACCAATTACCAAGAGTCGCCGGCTCACCGCCACCTCCCGAATATGGGCTGACCGCGCCCCGCCCTGAAGCTCCCGCGGGCAATCGCCAGTGCATTCGCTATGCACCTTGGGGCACATCCTGACCGTTCCGCCAGTTCACGCGGCACGAGTTGTCCAAGTCACCCAGGACGCCCGCCACGGCCTGCCGGGGCTGCATTGCAGGTCACCGAGCCCACGCGTCGTCGAGGTCGGCCACCGCAGGCGTCGCACGGGTCTGCGGAGGCCAGTATGAGCCTCCACAGACCCCCTGGGTTCAGCGTCCCTCGTCGCTCACGACCACATGTCGTCGGTCATCTCCGCCCGCGACCAGGACTCGTCGACCGAGTCGCGGAAGGCGTACCAGCCCATCGGCAGGTCCAGCAGGGCCCGCAGGGTCGGGTCGGCGGCCAGCAGGTGGTCGACGCCCACCAGCCGGCCGTCTTCCTCGGTCACCTCGAGCAGCGGCATGAACTGCCAGTCGCCGTCTTCGTCGTGGTAGACCCGCATTACAGGCGTGCCGTCGAGCACGTGGTGGGTGGTGAAGACACCCGTTTTCTCGTCGCTCATGTGTGGTTCGACTTCTTTCCGTTGCACCGCATGCACAACGCCGCTCCGTTGCAAATGGCAAACCCTACGCCGCCCTTCGACTTCGGGTGCCTGTGGTGACGGCCACCTCCCGCCGGTTGTGCTTGGAGCCGGGCGTCGCCTGCTTGGGCTTGACCAGGGTGTGCCGCTCGAAAAGTCGTCGTCGCTGGTGGAGCGGGGTCTCACCGTGTTGAGACCATGTCCGGGTGATCGTGTCCCTGCTGTACAAGGTGACCCGGAGGTTGCTGTCCGTTCCGGCGGTGCTGCTGCGCGGCGAGGCGGCGAAGGAAGCCGAGCTGCTTGTGCTGCGCCACGAGAACGCGGTACTCCGTCGGCAACTCGCGGGCCCGGTCCGCTACGAGCCCGCGGATCGGTTCTGGTTCGCCGCCCTCTCCGGGCTGGTGGACCGTCGACGATGGCCAGAGGTCTTCCCGGTCACGCCGGGCACCCTGCTCGCCTGGCACCGCAGATTTGTGGCTCGTCGGTGGGACTACTCCGCGCGTCGACGCACCGGACGCCCACCGACACGAGTCGCGACCAAGTCGCTCGTACTGCGGCTCGCCCAGGAGAACCCCCGATGGGGTCACCGGCGGATCCAGGGCGAACTGACCCGACTCGGCCACCCACATCGCACCCTCGACGGTCTGGCAGATCCTGCATGACGCGGGCATCGACCCGGCACCACGCCGCTGCGGCCCGACCTGGCGGGAGTTCCTCACCGCCCAAGCCGACAGCATCATCGCGGCGGACTTCCTCCACCTCGACACCGTGCTCGGTCGAAGGCTCTACGCTGTGCCTGCCGACAACTCCATCCATGCAGGTCGAAGCCGTGCGTAGCGTGAGGGGTCGAAGTGCTCGTGGGTGCGGCCGGAGGTCCGCGACGACGTCGACTGACGCGGCATGATGACCGGCCATGCTGCTCCGACTGGCCTACCTGAGCGTGACCAACGCGTTCGCGTTGCTGCGCCTGCTGCCCATGAGCGATCGGGACAAGGACGTGGAGATCCTGGCGCTGCGGCACCAGATCACCATCCTGGAACGCCAACTGGGCAACACCCGCCCACGGTTCTCTCCCGCCGATCGGGCGTTCCTCGCGGCGCTGTTGCACCGACTTCCGGTCGACGCGCTTCGTCGGCTCCGATTGCTGATGCGCCCGGAGACAGTGCTGCGGTGGCACCGGGACCTCATCGCACGACACCACGCGATCAGATCCCGTCCCCAGCGGCCCGGCCGTCCACGCACCGTCCGCTCGATTCGACTCCTGGTGCTGCGTCTGGCGCGGGACAACCCCACCTGGGGCTACCGCCGGATCCACGGCGAACTCCTCGTGCTCGGTATCAGGGTCGCCGCGTCCACGGTGTGGCAGATCCTCAAGGACGCCGGAATAGATCCGACGACCGAGCGGACCACGACGACCTGGTCGGCCGTCCTCCGCTCGCAGGCCGACGCGCTACTGGCCTGCGACTTCTTCGAGACCTGCACGTCGAGCGGCACCCGCCTCTACGTACTCGCGGTCATCGAGCACACCAGCCGACGGATCCGCATCCTGGGTGCCACCGCGCACCCGACCGTGGCCTGGGTCGCCCAGGCCGCGAAGAACCTCGTCATGGACCTCGAGGACGCGGGTACCTGCGTGCGGTTCCTGATCCGCGATCGAGACGGGAAGTTCCCTGCCCTGTTCGACGCCGTCCTCGCCGACGCGGGTATCTCGGTCGTTCTCAGCGGTGTCCGGATCCCGCGGATGAACGCGATCATGGAGAGATGGATCCAGAGCTGCCGCCACGAACTCCTCGACCGCACGCTGATCTGGAACCAACGGCACCTGCTGCACGCCCTGCGCGAGTACGAGCAGTTCTACAACTCGCACCGGCCCCACCAGGGCATCGCCAACGCACGACCACTACACGCGCTGCCACCACCGATCACCGACCAAACCCAGATCACCGACCTCGACATCCGCCGACGACAACGGTTGGGCGGCATCCTCAACGAGTACCACCATGCCGCCTGACCTGCACGGATGACATTTTCGGCAAGTACACGATCCAACCCGGTCGTTTCGACGTCGACAACGACGTAGCGGCTCAATCTCCACCCCGGTTGGCGTGCTGCGTGCGGTCGGAGTCGGTTGGTCGCGAACCGCGGCAGTCATCGACCCGAACCTGTCGAAGATGTCGCGCAGCACCGGAACCATCTGTTGATCGTCCGATGAGAATGAGCCGTTACGGCCGGCGGATCTCAACGTGTCCGTGCAGGCCGTTGTGTTGATGCGCCCGATTTGGTCAGACAGCCACAGCAGTGGGCAGGATGGCGAGGGCGAGCAGCAGCCTGGTCAGATCGACGGAGTGGGCCGCTCGAGCATGAGATGTCCAGGATCGGGACGTGGTCGGCGTCGTCGAGGGCGACGAGGTCGGGTCTCCGGCAAGTGACGCGCACGGCGGTCCCGGCTGGTGTGGGTGCGTCCACCGGTGATCACCTGCACTATCGGGGCATGCGCAGCTCACTGTTCGACCACGCCGAGCGTGCCGGCGAGCCCGGTAGCTTCCAACTGCAGAACGACCGCATGCTCAAGGTGGACCTCACCGGCAGCGGCGGGTTCTTCTTCGCCAAGCAGGGGTCGATGGTCGCCTACCAGGGCGATGTCGATTTCGCCTACGAGGGCAGCGGCAGTCTGGGCAAGCTGTTCAAGAAGGCCCTCACCGGCGAGGGCATGTGGCTGATGAAGGTGTCCGGCAGCGGGGACGTGTTCCTCGCCCAAGACGCCGACGAGGTGTTCGTGCTCTACCTGGAGAACGAGGGCGTGACCGTCAACGGCAAGAACGTGCTCGCGTTCGAGAGCACGCTCAGGTGGGACATCAACCGCGTCGAGGGCGCGTCGATGTTCAGCGGCGGCCTGTTCAACACGACGTTCACGGGCACCGGGGCACTCGCCGTCACCGCCTTCGGGACGCCGGTCGTGCTGAACGTGGACGTGCCGACGTTCGTCGACATGCAGTCCGCCGTCCTGTGGTCCACCTCGCTGCGGTCCTCGATCCGCAGGACCGCCAAGCTCGGCGCCGTTATCGGGCGCGGCTCGGGTGAGGCGTACCAGCTCGCGCTGTCAGGCCAGGGCGTCGTCGTCGTGCAGGCCTCGGAAGGACACCCGGCACCGCCGAAGCAGTGAGGTGCACCAGGTCGGCCCTGATCAACACGGTGATCAGGGCCCGCCCCGCATCAGGTCAAAACCTCGCCACCGATCTCGGAACCCGCATGGAGTCACTGACCGTTTCCGTGTAACCGTTCGTGGCGTTGTGTGATCAACTTCTGGTTGGGTAATGTGGTGCGGCCGCGTTCGTGGTGAAGCAGGACCAGGGCGCCTGCGACGATGTTGCCGATGCGCCACGGGCAGCCGCGGTAGCGGCGGAGGGCCTTGTAGGTGGTCTTGAGCAGCGAGTTGGCTCGCTCGCCCAGGCAGCGCAGCGCGCCATGGACGGCGTTGTAGGACTGCTGGTCGATGGACAGTTGCCCGTCTTTCGGCTTCTTGAACGGGATCGTGAAGGTCTCTGGTTCGCCTTCGTAGCCCAGGTCCGCCAGCGCCAGGGCGCCATCGCTGATCCAGTCGGTGATCCGGGCCAGCAGGTCGGGGTCAGCGCGGGCGGCGCTGGTGTCGTGCTCGCGGCCGGGTCGCACACCGGAGGTCCACAACGGCCACCCGTCCGGGGCGGAGACGACCTGGATGTTCCCGCCGTGCTGGTGGTGTTTGCCGCTCCACCACAGGTCTACCCCGGTCGTAGGGCCAGGGGTGGCGATCCGGTCGGTGTGGATCAGTGCCGTCCACGATCACATGCGAGTGGCCGGCGGCCTTGGCCGCCAACAGCGCCCCGCGTAGCGACGGCCGGCACGCGGCAAGTACCGCGATCCCCTCGTCTCGGTAGTCATACGCCGTGGACACCGCGATGCCGTTGTCCCTGGCCAGAGCCGACATCCGAGTATCGTCCAGGTACCAGCGCAGCACCAGCACGGCCTGCTTGTAGGTCCCCAACGCGCGGGTCCCCTTCCGGGTACCTCGCCGCACACGCTCGGCGTACAGCAGCGCGGACAGGAACAGAACGCTGTCCTCGGATACTTCCAGTACGGCGGTGTATGTGACGCTCATAGCGGCGCGGGATCCCTGTGAAGTTGATCTGCAGGAGGACCACTTCGTGCCAGGGACCCGCGCTCTCAGGGTATCGCCGCACCGCGCACGCCCAGATCACACAGCGTCACGAACCGGAACTCGGAACAGCTCACTGACGGACAATGATTTCCGTGAGCCGTTCCGGCGTACGCAGCGGCAGATAGTGATCAGCCCCGGCCACGATCTCCAGGCGCGCGCCGGGGATGCCCTCGGCGAGTCGGCGGGCGATCACACCGATCTCCGGGTGGTCGTGATCGCCGACGACGATGGTGGTCGGCACCTTGACCCGCTCAAGGTGCTCGACGGCATCTTCCTCTGGGAAGCGGATGTGCCCCTTTTCGACGACCGCTTGCACCTTGGCGTTCTCGGTGACCATGGTCGCGATCGCCGGGTATCCCGGTGCCCGGTCGCCCAGCGGGGCCCATACCGCGAGCTCCATCTCGGCCAGGCGGTCGGGATCGTTTCCCCGGTTCGCCGCCGTGTAGGCGTCCAGCTCAGGAGACTGCGGCCAGTCGTGGCCGCCGGCCGACGCCGCGACGAGCGTCAGCGAGCGCACCCGTTCGGGATGCTCCAACGTGAAGTCGAGCGCGACCTCGCCGCCCATGCTCAGCCCGACCAGTGCGGCGCGCTCGATGCCGAAGTGGTCGAGCACCGCGAGGAGGTCGTCCTCGTAGCTGAACGGCGCGGTCGGCAGCGTCGATCGTCCCAGGCCCCGCGCGTCGTACCGGATCGCGGTGCGGTGGAGCGCGAGTTCAGGGAACACGCTGTCCCATAGGCGGCTGTCGTGGACGGACCCGTGGAGCAGGACCATGGGCGCTCCGTCGCCGGACTTCTCAGTCCACAGGCGGCCCTCACCGGAGACGGGGACGTGCTCGATCGTCATACGACCGATTCGATCACACTTCGGCCTGCTCCACCCCCGACACGGCCGTCCCTGCCAGCCCTTCACACAGCGTGATAGCCCGCTACGCGGAAAGGCCCAGTGGAATGACTCGACCCAGAACCAGTCGCAGAAGGTCACCGCCAATCGCGTTAGGTGGTACTTGTCCTGCTTGGCCAAGAAGGGTTGCGGCTCGGTCCAAGGCATTCGAGAACTACAGCAAAACGCGATTGCGAATAGGAAGGGTCGAGGTATTAATAATTGTGTCGAATAGCGGAGGTTGGAACGTGTGGGGCCTGGGGATGGTGTGGGGTGCCTAAAGTCGGCCATGCGGTCTGACCTGCGGGTCATGCTGCCGCGGGTTCGTACTCGTTGATCAGGCCGCCGAGGACTGGTCGGCGGCGTATGGAGGTGCAGTCCGGCTCTACGATGGTTCGGTCTGGTCGTGGTGGTGTGAGTTGTCGGGCTTGGTGAGGTCGGCGGTGGTTGTAGTGGGCCACGTAGCGTTGCAGCACTGTTCTCAGGTGGTGTTAGTTGAGGATGAGCAGGCGGTCGGTGGCTTCGCGTCTGACGGTGCCGGCGAATCGTTCGGCGTAGGCGTTGGCTCGTGGACACTGTGGTGGGATCTTTACGGCCTTGATGCCCGCGCCGGCGAGGACTGCGTCGAACGGGGCGGTGAACTGCCCGGCCCGGTCTCGCACCAGGAACCGGAAGTCGTCGGCCCGGTCGCCGAGGTCCATGAGCAGGTTGCGGGCTTGTTGCGTTGTCCAAGGGCCGTCCGGGTTCGTGGTGGTGCCGAGGATGTGCACGTAGCGGGTGGCGACCTCCATCACGAAGAACACGTAGACGCGTTCGAGGGTGACCGTGCAGTCGACGTGGAAGAAGTCGCAGGCCAACAGGCCGGCTGCCTGCGCGCGGAGGAACCGCCGCCAGGAGGTGTCGCTGTCACGCCTGGGCGCGGGCGGTATCCGCAGGCGCTTGAGCACGCGGCGCACGGTCGAGGCGGCTATCCGGTGGCCGAGTGTGAGCAGCTCGCCTTGGATCCGACGGTAGCCCCAGCCGCTGTTCTCCCGGGCCATGCGCTCGATCAACGCTACGACGGTGTCGTTCACCGGTGGGCGCCCGGTGCGGTTCGGGTAGGTCCACTTCCTCGCGACCAGGCGCCGATGCCATCGCAGGATGGTTCCCGGTGTCACCAACCGGTGCTCGCGCAGCAGCCGTGGCAGGCGCCGTATCAACGCGGTGAGCACTGCGCGATCGGCCCACTCCAGCCGCGGGCGGGGATTGGTCCGGCGCAGCACGGCGACCTCGTGCCGCAGCACCAGCAACTCCACGTCCTTGGCCGCAGGGGACCGGCCGAGCAGAACCAACCAGCCGACGAGCCGGACGAAGATCAGGTGCAGCAGTCGTAACGCCACACCACACGATCATGCCCTGGAGGCCAGGGTGCATGATCGCCGCAGCTCAACGCCCTGTGCAGAGTTCTGACACCCCACAGGGGAATTTTGCCGTCGCGGTCGCGGATCAGGAACCGTGCGGCGCTGCGCGCGTCTTCGAGGTCCATGACGAGGTTCCTGGCGGCTTGGGCAACCAGGCCGCAGTCGGGTGCGCGGTGGCGCCGAGCACGCGGATCCGGCGGCTGGCGTGCCTGATGACCGCGAGCACGTACAGCCGTGGAACACGAGCACCCCACGGGCTATCCCGAGCCCTTGTCCTGCTCACGCCTCTCACTTGCATGGATGAGGTTATCGGCAGGCACAGCCTTCCGGACCATTGACGCAGTGGCGGTCGCGGTGGTGATCGAATGATCGCGATCGAGGTCGTCGAGTTGTTGCTGGACGCGTTCGGCGTCTTCGTCGCGGCCTTGTTCCCGGTATAGCCCCAGTGCCTCCCTCCACGTCGTGGATGCCTGCTCGTGTTGTCCGAGGGCGGCGTGGGGATGCCCAAGCCTGTCGAGGCTGTCCGCGAGTTGGTAGCGGTTGTCAACGGTGCGGTACAGGGTGAGGGCCTGGTGGTAGTGGCCAACGGCCTGCTGGTAGTGGCCGGTGCGGTGGGCAATGAACCCGAGGCTGTCCAGGGCGTCCGCCTCTCCGTCGGGGTTGTCGTGGTGTCGGTACAGGGTGAGGGCGGCGCGGCAGTGGTCGCGGGCGGTGTCGAAGTCGCCCAGGCGGGCGGCGAACCAGCCCACTCCGCAAAGCGCGTGGGCTTCCCACTCCGGCTGGCCGAGGGCGCGGTGGAGGTTGAGGGCTTGTCGAACGTGGTCCAGAGCACGTTGGTCCTCCCCCCGCCTTTCCCAGACCGCCGCGAGCGTTCGGTGGATGTGTGCCTGTTGGGTGGGGTCGTCGTGGCGTACGGCTAGATCGAGGGCTTGGTCCAAGTGGTCGGTGGCTTCCTCGTGGAGCCCCAGTCTGGCGTAGGCATAGCCGAGGGCTCGGTGAGCGCCGCTGCGGGTGGCGGGGTCGGGTAGGTGGGCGGCTGCATCCACCGCTGCTCGCCACATGGCGAGCGCGTCTCGTAGGTGCCCACTTCGGTAGTGGAAGCTTTCTAGTGCCTGGGCGAGGTGCCAGACGGCGGGATGGTGGCCGAGGACGACGGCGGCACGCTGGGTGGCCAGGAGGTTGGCGTGCTCGGTCTGCAGCCAGGCCGTCGCGGCTGCGGCATCATGCAACGGGTGCGGGTGGACGCCGGGCGCGGGCGGGTCGGGTTCCAGATGTTGGCGGGTGGGCTCTAAAAGGTGATCGGCGGTGTGAGCGGTATGCAGGTGGAAGTCCATGACTCGCACCAGGGCCGCCTCCCGCACGTCGTCGGGCAGGTCGTGGGCGATGCTGGCGGCGTAGGTGCGGACCAGGTCGTGCATCGCGTACCGACCGCCCGGTCGCCGTTCGAGCAGGGACGCGTTCTCCAGCGTCGCCAGCGCCTTGCGTGCGCGGGCCGGGGGCAGGCCGGTGAGGGAGACCACAGCGGGCAGCGTCGTGTCGGGACCGGGTGCGATTCCCAACAGTCCGAACACGGTGCGCTGCTCGTCGGTGAGCCAGCGCAGGGACCATGACAACACGTCGGGGAGACTGGCGGCGGAGTCGGTGTCGTGATCGAGCATCTCCAAGCCCAGCTCGCGCAGCTCGGCGGCGATCTCGGTTAGCGGGATGCCGGGGCGGCTAGCGGCGACGCGGGCGGTGATCGACAGGGCCAGTGGGTAGCCCCCGCACAACTCGACCAGCTCATCGACGGCATCGGCCTCGGCACGGTCCGCGCCGAGGCGTGCGGCGAGCAGGGCACGGGCCTCGACACGGTCCAGGATGTCCAGTTGCAGGTGGCGGGCGCCGTGCCGGTCGATCAGGGAGGCGAGCCTGGTGCGACCGGTGACCAGCACGGTGCAGGTCGGGCTGCCCGGCAGCAGCGGGACGACCTGGTCGACGGTGGCGGCGTTGTCCAGCACGACCAGCATCCGCTTCCCGGCGACCAGGCTCCGGTACAGCGCCGCCTGCGCGTCCAGGTTCGGCGGGATCCGACCGGAGGCGACTCCGAGGGCGTCGAGGAACCCGTGCACCGCCGACTCCGGAGCCATCGGTTCTTCCGTGGGGCTGAACCCGTGCAGGTCGATGAACAGTTGTCCGTCGGGAAACCGGTCCAGGTGGCGGTGTGCCCATGCCAGGGCGAGCCAGGTCTTGCCGATCCCGCCGGTCCCGCCGATCGCCGAGATCACCACCGTGGTGGCGGTTTGTCTTGCCGAACCGGTTTCGAAGAGCAGTCGGTCCCCGTGTAGTCCGGCGGTCAGCGCCTGGTCCAAGCGGGCCAGTTCGGTGCCGCGGCCGGTGAACCATCGTGGCGGCGCGGGCAACTGCCGGGGCACCGGCGGCTCCGCCTTCGCCGCTGTCCCGCTGGTGATCGCCGCGCCCGTGATCGCCGCCAAGGGCGGGGTGAGGGTGGGATCGGTGTCGAGGATGCGCTGGTGCAGATCCTGCAGTGCGGTGCCGGGCTCGGTTCCCAGGTGCTCGACCAGCCGGTCGCGCAGCGCGCGGTAGTGGGCCAGGGCGTCGGCGGTGCGCCCGGCGCGGTGCAGGGCCAGCATCAACTGACTGGCCACGCGTTCGTCCAACGGCCATCGGACGGTGCGGGCGCTTAGGGTAGCCACCAGGTCCTCGCCGTGGCCCAGGCGCAGCAGGGTGTCGGTCAGGTCGCACTCGGCGCCCAGGAGTTGCTGGTGCAGCCGATAGCGCTCGGCCTCCGCCCAGTCGCCCTCAATGCCGGTCAGGGCCTCTCCCTGCCACAGGTCCAGCGCCTGCCGCAGCAGTGCCGCCGCCTGCCGGTCGTCACCGGTACGGGCCTGAGCGCACAGATCGTGAAAGCGCAGCAGGTCGACCGTGAAGCGCTCGACGTCCAGCGAGTAGCCCCCAGGGCGTCGGGCGACGACCGCTGTACCGGCGCTCGCGAGTAACAGACGCAGGCGCGACAGGTAGTTCAGCAACGTCGTCCTGGCACGCAGCGGCGGGTCATCGCCCCACACCCGGTCGATCAGCCGGTCCACCGGGACCACCCGGCCCGCGTCCACCGCCAAGGCCGCCAGCACACACCTCTGCCGCGCCGGCCCGAGCTCGAGCGCGTCGCCGTCGACGAGTACCGCTATTCCACCTAGAAGAATAAATTCCATCTGCCGGTTCCCACAGTGTCGAGTTCCGTTGCGTGACGCGTCCTGCGGCGGTGATACCAGCACTGACCAGCGGATTGTTGGAAAACACGGAAAGTTCACGGAGACGGCGGCACACACTGGAACACACCGGTAGTCCCGGTAGTCGCGACCGGCCGCATGCGCGCTGATCGCCACCCGGCTCGACGTGCACGCGGCGAAGGAGAGACGGAGCTGAATGATGTCCACACGTGGTCGCTACTCCTCCGGTCATGCGAGGCCGACGGCCGACGACTGGCGTCGTGGGTTCGCCGAACCCGACTTCGAGGACGAGGAGCCGCCGGCGCGGGGCCGCAATGCTCCGAACACCTCGCCGGAACCCGGTCCCGGCGCGTTCAGCGGCGCTGACGACAGCGGTGCCATCACGGTGGCGGTGGACCGAGCGGGCCGAGTCGTCGACGTCACGATCGCTCAGAACTGGCGGAACTACATCACACCGCGCGCACTGGGGCAGGCGCTGCTCACCGCCGCCGGTAACGCGATCGTCGAACTCGTGGCCGAACACGTGGAGGGCCTGGATCTCGACCCGATCATCGTCAAGGTCCCGACGGCCCCGACCGCCATCCCGTCCGAGGACTACTACTCGGTGCTGAACGAGATGGCCGACCTGCTGACCCGGGCCGGTCGGGATCTCGAAATCTATCGCGATGAAGCGGAATCCGTGCTGAACGCGACCGCCACCGCGGCTGGGCCGAACGGCAGGGTGTCGGTCACCGTGGCACGCGGCCGGGTCGTCGAGGTGACCGCCGACTCACGGTGGGCCTCGCACGTCCGGTACACCGAGATCCGGTCCGAGGCGCTCGGCGCCTTCCGCGCGGCCGCGCGGCAACTCGGCGACACCGACATCACCACCGTCCAGAAGCCGGCCTCGCTGGCCCGGCTCCAAGAACTGGTCGAACATCTCGCGCATGGCACGCGCGACTGAGTTGAGGGTACGGAGGGACGTCATATGAAATCGGTCGAGGCCGTGTGTGCCACGCTGGTGGAGGACGCAAAAAAATGGCGGGCAGGCGCCGACGCGATGGAAGGTGGGGCGAGGGCGGCTGGCGGTCTGGCGATGGACGAGAGACAGTTCGGCGCGACCGCCGATAACCGTGGGGTCGTTACGGCGTACGCGACGCTCCAGCAGAAGCTCATCAAATTGGTGTCGGGTGCGGTGACCGAGTTCAACAAGATCGGCGACACTCTGTCCCTCACCGCCCAGACCTACCTGATGGAAGACCAGGCGGGCGAGCACGCTATGCGCCGACTCGAGGATCGACTCTGATGGGCGGCGTCGACGGCGCGTTCGACGAAGCCATCTCGTCGATCGAATCTGCCCTCAAGAAGATGCGGAAGGCTCGGGGCGATATCATCGACCACGTCAACTGGGCGCTCAAGTTCCTTCCCGATGGCATCGCCGACCAAGTCCGGAGGGCAACGCAGAAGCTCGACGGTGAAGTTTCCAAGTCCGAAAACTCGATCCTAGACCTCCTGCTGGAACGTGGTTCGCCTGCCGCGCTGCGTGAGGCGGCCTCGGAATGGAACAGCAAGGTCGCCGCGGTTGCGGGGCGGCAAGCCGTGGATCTCGCGTTTGGGAGTATGCCGAGCAACGGTAACTGGAAAGGCGATGCGCAGCTGGCGTACCGGTCGGTCATCGATCAGCAGAACAAGGCGCTCACCGATCTAAAACCCGTATTCGACGAGCTGAACAGCACATTGAACGACATCGCCGACGCGCTGAAGGATTTCTGGATCCAGTTTGCGTCGGCGGTCACCTTGCTGTGCGTAGCGATAATGATTTGTGCCCTCGAGACGATCGGAGTGATCACGATCGAGGCTGCAATAACGACAGGGCTTGCGGCCGTCGGTCTCTTTGTGTCCAGTGTACTAGTCATAGACAGTTTGTTCGAGAGCGCACTGGACAGCAACAAGGCCAGGCTCGAAAAGCTGATCACCACGAACGGTGTCGAAGGTATATGGCCGGCACCCGCTGCCGATTTCAGCGACGCATCCGTGCTCGACGGCGACAATAAGAGCGATTGGGAACCGATCTTCTGACCGCTCCGGGTCTGCCTTGGACCCCCATCCCCGCTTCGATGCGCCGGGTGGCGGGCAAGACCGACCGTCTCGACGCCGTCGAACTCGCCCGCGCCGCCCGCGGACCCACCGAACGGCGACTGCAGCGCAGACGATTTTCACGTGACCATGACCGACGAACCCGAGGGAGATCGCCGTGGCGGGATTCGTATTCGATCCGGCCGGCGTCGAGGCGGTGCTGGAAGACCTGCGGAAGCTGCGGGACGACTTGCTGGAAGACGTGAGTCTCGCGCGATATCTGGTCGAAGTGACCGGGCCGAGAGGCGTGCCGGCGAGCGAGTTGATGACGAACTCGGCGCGATTCTCCGGGGAGATGTTCCGGGTGCACAACGAAGAGTTGCGCTCATTCGTGGATCGGTATATCGGCAAGTTGACCGCGTCACGGGACGAGTACCTGCGCGCCGATGAGAACGGCCGAGACGAGTTCGAGAGGGGATGACATCGTGGGTGAGTGGTATTCCGCCTTGGGGGGCGGTGTGAAGCTGAACGGACACGAGATCTACCGGCGGATCCGTTCAGCCGGAGAGACCTACGCGCTCGGCATGGCGGCCAGTGCGTCGTGGGAGTTGGCGGACCGGTACGTCGAGCGAGTGGCACAGATCAACGCGTTGACCCAGAAGATGGACGCTGCCTGGCACGGGGCGGCGTCCGCCGGCGCGACATCGGCGATGCGGCCGGTGACCAAGGCGTTCGAGGACTCGCACTCGCTGCTGACGACGAGCCGGGACACGTTCGTGGACCAAGCACACGGGTACTGGCGAGCGTTCCGCGAGGTTCAGTACGTCCCGCCAGCCGCGCCGGCCGAGGGCTTGTTCGACGGGTTCGGCCCGGAGTCGGACATCGACCGTGCGATCGCCGACTACAACGACAAGGCCCATAGGAACGTCATGGTCTACAACGGCTACCACAATCAAAGCGTGGCCAACGGTGACCAGATGCCGGCCTCGTACCCCACCGTCCCGTCCGGGGACGGTCCGTCCGTCACGGTGAGCGGGGACAGCCGGGGCCCGACCGCGGATCACCGGTCGGACGGCGCCCGGCCGGGGGTGGACCCGGTTGGGGCGGCGGCTCGGGGAGCCGGCGGCGTCACCGGTTGGGGCGCGGCGGACACCGACGGTCAGCCGGTCCAGGTCGGCACGGTGGCGCCCCAGGCGATAGGAGGTTCCACCACCCAGCCGCACAGTTGGGGACCGCAGGGCACCGTCGTACCGTCGGGCCAGACCGGAGGCGTTCACGTCGAGCCGCGACTCGGCGGGCCCGGCGGAGGGGGTCCCGGTGCGGCCGGGAGCTGGGGAGCCGGTGGGCCGGTGGGGCCCGGTGGATCCGCCGGGTGGGGGCCCGACGCGCGAGGCGGCGTCGGCCTTGTCCCGCCCTTACCCGGTGGTGCCGCAAGCCGATCCGCTCCCGACGGTCGCGCTGAGCTGCCGAGAACGGGCGTTGGCGGGTGGCCGGAGGCCCGCACACGGGTGAGCGGTGAGGCGCCCCGGCCGGTGACCGGTACAGGCGGCGGTCCGGCACTCGGCGGGGGGATGTGGGGCGCGTACCCACATCAGCCCGACGACGACCGGGAGCACCACCGCCGGTACTGGCGTCCGCCGGACTCCGAAGACCTGTTCGGCATCGACGACATGGTCATCGCCCCCTCGGTCATCGGCGCCGAGCCGGCGGACGGCGACGACGACATCGACGGCTACAGGTACGAGTACGGCGACACAGACGAGAACTGACGGCCATGGCACTCCACCCCGTCACCCTCGACGTCCAGACACTGCTCACGATGATCCGCTGGCGGCACGGCGAGCCACACCCGGTCCTGGCACACGAGCCGGCCTGGTACGACGCCGCCGCGCTGCGCGCACTCGACGAGGCGGCAAGCGACGAGCTGAACAGGCAAGGGCTCAGTACCGGCGGGCGGCTGACACCGGAGTTCGACGACGTGGTGGGCGCGCTCTTCCACCCGGACCGCGAGTTCTACGGCTGGGTCAACACGACCATCGCGGGACAACCGCACAGCTGCGGCGTGCTCGCCGGTGTCGCACACCAGCAAGGATTCCTGCTGGTGCGCGAGTACCAGGCCGACAGGGCCGGCACGGTGACATTGTGGGCCGTCGACCCGGACGAGGTGCTCGACCGCTTCCTCACCCGGATCCCACCCGCGCGACCTGCTGACCGGCGACCGGTCAGCGCCGTCTACGACACGATGCCCGCCCCGCCCGCGGAGAAGGCGTTGTCCACCGGTTTCCGCACGACCACGAGGCTGGATGCCGACGCCGTGCAGGAGTTGCTGGCACAACCGCGACTGGGTGCCGGAAGCCTCTACACAGCCATCCGAGGCCGTGGCGGAGCCCGCGTGCGAAGCCGGCAACCGGTCAACTACATCGACACGGTCGAAGGGCGCTGGGTGTTCACACTCAAAAGATCCGGCGGTCGTCGATGGGTGACCGCCCTGCCGGCCACCCGTGAGCTGATCGCCGCCAGGCTCAGCGAGACACTGCGCAGTTTGGAAGAACACTCCGTCAGCGTTATCCAGCAACCTGCCCTTCCCGAGGACGGCTGAACCGCATGGCTGTTCGGGGAGGCGATGCCGCTCCGGTTGTCGGCCCCGTTGCCGAGCGCCGGGCACGCCTGGCTGGCGCGGACCCGTGAGCAGGAGTTCCAGGCGGATCAGACCGGGGCGTTGCTGGTGCTGCGCGGGCTGAAGGCCACCGACGACCCGGTGATGACCTACTTGGCGGTGGCCGGGCCGTTGGTGTTCTTCGTGATCGACCACCTGATCACGCGGGTGCGCAAGGAGATCGACGACATCCCGCACGGCCTGCACATGTCCGACCACCCGACGTCCGACGAGCGCGGCGCCGCCCTGCGGGCGTTGTTCACCGAGCTGCACGGGCCGGCGGTGCTGCAAATCGCCGACGCGTGCGTGCACTGGCTCTCCTCGCGCGAGGACGACATCGTGGCCGCCGCCCGACGTCAGCTGCCGGGCTGAAGCTGCCGGCCTGGGAGTTGCCAGGCTGGCGGTCAGCCGAGGTCGTCCAGCGCCGCCCGCGCCCGCCGCGCCGCCTCGGGTTCGGGCGAGTCCACCGCGATCCGGTAGAACCTCGTCGCCTCACGAATCTCGCCGCGCCCCTCGAACACCCTGGCCAGGTTGAACGCGGCGACCGTGCGTTCGAGCCGCGCGCCATGGTCGAAAGCCTGTCGCCACCACCGCTCCGCCTCCGCCGAACGTCCCCGATCGTCCTCGATCACGCCGATGTTCAACGCCGCCAGCGGGCCGTACTCCGGGTCGCCGAGCGCCGCCTCGTAAGCCTCACGGGCACTGCCCGGGTAACAGGCCGCCGAGCAGGTAGCCGCAGTGCGCGCGGGAGCTGCTCGGTCCCAGTGCCAAGCACTCGCGGAACGCGCGCTTGGCGCCCGGCATGTCGCAGAGGAGGTTGAGCGCGTCACCGAAGCAGAGCAGGGCGATGGGCTTCAACGAGCGGTCGGCCTTCCGCGCCGCCACCTCGTACAGCCTCGCCGCGGCCTGCCGGTCGTGGTCCTGCCGGGGCGAGTTGACCGGCCTGGATCGCCGCGGCGGCGGCCACCGCATCGTCGACGTAGTCCACGATCACCTGGTACGCCTGCCGAGCCCGGCGGCGATCACCGGCCTTCTCCGCGCCGAGGGCGTGCGACGAGGCGATGCCCAGCAGTGCGGGCATGGCGGCGGCACAGCGCTGCCTGCGCCGCTCGGCCGTCGCGCCCGTGAGCTGTCCCAGCAGTTTCCTCGCGACGCCGCTGGAAGCCTCCTTCGCCGTGCCCTTCTCGAAGAAGCCGCCGTATCCGGCGGCCGGGTCGCCGCCGCGGTTCCAGATCGCGGCTCCGTCGCCGATCCGGCTCACGGCCTCGGAATCCATCACGATCGACAGCTCGCCCCGCCCGATCGTGGCCCCGCACAAGAGACACCGCGTGCCGGCGAGGTCTTCGATGCGGTCGGCGACCTGGTCGCTGCCGCTGAAGACGTCGTATTCGACGCAGTGGAGGCACTGTTCCGAGACGAGTGCGACGTTCACCTCTTGCCCCTCTGGTCGGCAGGGAGCCGGACACGTCGGCAGGGTCACGCGCACCGGGATGCCCTCCGGCGGTACGACACGGCCAGCTTCGGCTCGTCGGTACGCCATGACGGTATCGAAAGTTGCTGTCATGATGGCAAAACTTTCTACTCCGCCGCCGGGTCGACGATGATCAACGGAGGAAGCATGAGGAAGTCACTCGAGACCGTGCTGGCCATCGTGCCTGTGGTGGCAGCCCTGGTGGTGGCACCGAACGCTGCCGCGAGCGCCCAAGCCGCCGCGAGCACCACTGCGAGCACTACGGCCAGCACTCTGAAGGACGCCGCATCGATCAGCGGACGCTTATTCGGTGCCGCAGCCGCGGCGAAGCTGCTCGGCGATCCGGACTACGTCACCACGTTGAACCGGGAGTTCAACCAGCTCACGCCCGAGAACGAGATGAAGTGGGACTTCATCGAGCCGAACCGCGGGTTGTTCAACTACACCGCCGCGGACCGCCTGGTCAGCCATGCGGAGAGCCAGGGCATGACGGTGCGCGGCCACGCGCTGGTCTGGCACAGCCAATTGCCGGCGTGGGTGCAGAACATGAACTCGCCCAGCCAACTGCTGGCCGCGGTGCGCAACCACATCTCCAACGTCGCGAGCCACTTCAGCGGCCGCGTCGCCTACTGGAACGTGGCCAACGAGGCGTTCGACGACACCAGTCGGGCCGCACGACGCAACTCGGTGTTCCAGCGGCTGCTCGGCGACGCCTGGATCGAGGAAGCCTTCCACGCCACCAGGGCGGCCGATCCCACCGCGAAGCTCTGCTACAGCGACTACTTCATCGAGGGGCAGAACCCGAAGTCCGACGCCGTCTACGCCATGGTGAAGGACTTCAAGTCGCGCGGCGTGCCGATCGACTGCGTCGGCTTCCAGGCGCACCTGGTCAGCGGCGCCGTGCCAGCCGACATGCGGGCCAACCTCCAGCGCTTCGCCGACCTCGACGTCGACGTGCACCTCACCGAACTGGACATCGCCGGCTCGGGCGCCGCACAGGCCGACTCGTACGCCCAGGTCGTCCGCGCGTGCGTCGGGGTGTCGCGCTGCACCGTGATCACGTTGAGCGGCGTGACGGACAAGTTCTCGTGGCGTGTCAACCAGACCCCGTTGCTGTTCGACCGCTACTACAACAAGAAGTTGGCCTACGACTCGGTGCTCTCGGTCCTGATCGAGGGCTGACCTCCCGACGTCTCCTGTCGTGACGGGTCGGGCACGCGCACTCCGCGTGCCCGACCTGCCCTCCACCGTGCGCTCACCCCGGTCGGTTCGGGCCGTGCTGCCGCGCCCACAGTGCGCCTGATCTGCGGATTTCGCAGTCCTGCACGTCTTTCATCCCACCGCCTGGACAGGATGGCGTACCGCACGGTGTAGACCTGCGGTGCGGTGAGCGTGCGGAAGTCCCTGGTGCGCACGTAATGGTTCGCCGCCCTGTCCGGGTTGGTGGATCGTCGGTGGTGGCGGGAAGTCCTTCCGGTCACGCCGGGCACCCTGCTCGCCTGGCGCCGCAAACTCGTGGCTCGTCAGTGGGACTACTTCGCGCGTCGATGTACCGGACGTCCGCCGAAAGGAAGGCAGCTACAACACCGAATCGCCGATCGCCTTCCCGCCGAACTGCACGCCAACCTCGACGGCGGCCCGTCACCCTGATCCGGGTCGGCTAGTGTCTCGTTACTCTGGTTGCTTTACTCAGAGCTGATGGATCTTGGTGTTGGCTGTGCGGGTGGAGTTGACCGTGGATCAGCGGGCCGGGTTGCGGGCGCTGGTGAACAGGCCGGACGTGCCCGCGACGATCGCGACCAGGGCCCGGATCGTGTTGTGGCGTGCGGAAGGCCACCGGAAGAAGGACATCGCGGTACTGGCCGGGGTGTCGCGGCCGACCGTGGACCTATGGCTCGGCCGCTACGGGACAGAGGGTGTGGCCGGGTTGACCGACCGGTCCCATGCCGCGCCGCGGCAACAGGTTCCCGCCTCGGTGCGTGCCCGGATCCTGGCGCTGAGCCGCACCAGCCCACCGGTCTCGACGGGACTGACGCACTGGTCGAGCCGCGAGATGGCCGCCTACGTCAAACGCACCGAGGGCGTGTACGTCTCGCACCGCTACGTAGCGAAACTGTGGCAGGACAACGAACTCAGACCTCACCGGCAGGGCACGTTCAAGCTGTCCAAGGACCCCGCGTTCGCCGAGAAGGTCGCCGACGTGGTCGGGCTCTACCTCGCCCCGCCCGGCGGGGCCGTCGTGCTGAGCATCGACGAGAAGACCGGCATCCAGGCGTTGGACCGCACCCAGCCGCTCCTGCCGATCGACGCACGACGCCGGCAAGTACGGACGACATTTCGGCGAGCACAGCGTCAGGTCAGTGTCCGTGTCCGTGTCGGAATCGTGCCGGGGTGGTTCCGCACGCGTCGGTGAATACCTGGTAGAAGCGGCTGACCGAGCCGAAGCCCGCGGCCTCGGCCACCTGGCTCGCGGGAATGTCGGTGGTCACCAGCAGTCGACGTGCCTCGGCGAGCCGGTACAGCTTCACGTAGTCACCGATCGTGGTGCGCACGACTTTGCGAAACTGGGTCATGGCGTAGGTCGGGTGGACATTGGCCGCCGCGGCGACGTCCGCCACGGTGATCGGCTCGCGGAAGTGGTGTGCGATGTGCCGCACCATGGACACCGCCTGGCGCAGGGCCGGATCGTCACCGGCGTATCGTCGTACCGGGTCGCCGACCGCGGAATGCGCCAGGCGCCGGACGCGCGCTTGTATCTCAAGCATCGCGATGCGGTGCAGTTCGTCGTCGCCCGCGGCCAGATCAGCGGCCCACTGGGTGAACTTCGCCGGGTCGCTCGCGTCGGCGCGGGCTGCCGGGCTGATCACGGGCACGCCCGAGAGCACGCGGGCGAGGAGCGGTTGCGGCAGCCCCCAGGCCAGGAACTGGTCGAAGGGCACGTGGAGCCAGTGGACGTGCGTCGCCTCGCTCGCCACCACCTGGTGCGGGATCGCGGCCCAGAAGACGGCGAGGCCGCCTGCCTCGACTTCGAGGAGTTCGCCGCCGTAGATGTAGAGCATGGACCCGCCGTCGGCCACGAAGTTGATCTCAAGGTCGTCGTGCCGGTGCGCCGCCGCCATCAGCGTCGGGCGTCCGGACCAGCCGCTCAGGTAGGACGGTTCGTCGACCAGAGTGTCCTGAGGATCCAAGAAGTTCTCACTTCTAGACGGTACAGACATCGCGTGTCCTCGGACCCTATCGTCATGGAGCCGCAGTGCGGATGCCCGCACCGTCGTGCGACCGGCAACCGCCCACATTCCCGTTCCTGATGGAGTCTCGCGTGTTCTCACTCGGCATCGTCGGCGCCGGTCAGTTCGCCGGTTCGTTCGCCAAACTCTGGCGGTCTTCGAACAACTCGACTCGGTCAGCCTGTGGCACGACAAGGCGGGCGCGCACGACGTCACCGCGCAGCTGCACCCCGCGGCCACCCTCACACCGGACGACCCGATGCTCGCCCACCTCGCGCCGGAACTACGCGCCGCCTTCGCCTCCGGCACCGCACCCGTCCACGACCGCTCCCGACTCCCGCGTGAGTTCGCGCACGCACCCAACGGCCACGAAGGCAGTCACCACTTCCTCGCCGACGACTTCGCCACCGCGGTCACGACTCGAACGCCTCCACCGCTGCACGCGTGGACCGCCGCTCGTTACACCCTCCCCGGCGTCATCGCCCACCAGTCGGCCCGCCAGGCCGGAGCGCGCCTGCCCATCCCGGACCACGGAGACGGGCCTGGCCCCCGAACCACGTAGCAACGCCACCATGGACGACACCACGTCGTACCGGACCATTCACACGTGCACGGCACTTTGAGAGGCAGAGGACCGACCTTGTCCTACAGCATCCGTGCGGGCGGCCTGGAACGCCACACCGTCGACGAGATCGTCCGCATCGAGCCCTGGGGGCCGGACGCGGTCCGGGTCCGGGCGTCGTCCGGGGCGATCGACCCCGCCGCCCCCGGCGCGCTGGAGAGCCCCTCGGACTCTCCCGATGCCGAACTGTCCGTCGCCGAGGACGGCTCCGCCCACCTGGTCAACGGCCGCCTCGGCGTCGAGGCCCTCCCGGACGGCCGGCTGAGGTTCCTGGATGCCGCGTCGGGCCGTGAACTCCTCGCCGACAAGACCCCCTACCCCCACTACGCCGGCCCCCGTCTCCATGCCATCGGCGGCCGGACGGAACAGCACTTCGAGGCGTACGACGGCGAGCGGCTGCACGGCCTCGGGCAGCACCTGCACGGGCTCCTGGACCAAAAGGGCTGTGTGGTCGACCTGATCCAGGGCAACACGGTCGCAGCCATCCCGTTCCTGCATTCCTCGCGCGGCTACGGACTGCTGTGGAACAACCCCGCCACGGGCCGGGTGGAACTGGGCGCCGACGCCACCCGGTGGGTCGCCGACGCCGGTGGTCGCATCGACTACTGGATCACCGCCGGCGACACGCCCGCAGCGATCCTGGACGCCTACACCCGGGAGACCGGTCGCCCGCCCCTGATCCCCCAGTGGGCGACCGGCTTCTGGCAGTCCAAGCTGCGCTACCGCACCCAGGACGAGCTCCTGGCGGTTGCGCGGCAGCACAAGGAACGCGGGCTGCCGCTGTCCGTCATCGTCTGCGACTTCTTCCACTGGCCCAAAATGGGCGACTGGCGCTTCGACCCGAGCGAGTGGCCCGATCCAGCGGCCATGGTGGAAGAGCTCGCCGGCCTCGGGGTGACGCTCGCCGTCTCGGTGTGGCCCACCGTCGAGCCCGGCAGTGACACCTACGACGAGCTGCGCTCGACCGGAGGCCTCATCCGGGACGCCGGCGGCGGCCTGCTCACCGTCCCGTGGCCCTCCCACAGCGCCGAGGAGCCGATGCGTGCGATGGCGTACTACGACGCGACCCGTCCCGAGGCACGCGCCGCACTGTGGCAACGGCTGAACGACAACTACCTGTCCGTGGGCGTGGGCTGCTTCTGGCTGGACGCCTGCGAACCCGACCTACCCCGGAAGGCCGCGGACCGCGCCGTCTACGCCGCCGGGCAGGCCGCCGAGGTCGCGAACCTCTACCCGCTGCTGCACACCCGCGCGGTCGCCGACGGCCTGCGCGCGGCCGGCGAGGACCGGCCGTTGTCCCTGGTCCGCTCCGCGTGGGCGGGCAGCCAGAAGCACGGCGCCGCACTGTGGTCCGGCGACATCCCCACCACCTTCGACTCCCTCGCGTGTCAGATCAGGGCCGGACTGAACGTCGCGATGAGCGGCATTCCCTGGTGGAACACCGACATCGGCGGCTTCTTCGGCGGCAACCCCGACGACCCCGCCTACCGCGAGCTGCTGATCCGGTGGTTCCAGTACGGCACCTTCAGCCCTGTGATGCGGCTGCACGGGGACCGCGAGCCGAACTACCCGACGTTCTCCGCGGACATGACCGGCGGGCCGAACGAGGTCTGGTCATACGGACAGCAGGCGTACGGCATCCTCCGGGACCACCTGATGCTGCGCGAACGCCTGCGCCCGTACCTGACCGCGCTGTCCGAGGACGCGCACCGCACCGGCGCACCGCCGATGCGCCCGCTGTTCTTCGACTTCCCCGAGGACCAGCACGCCTGGGACGTGGACGACCAGTTCCTGCTCGGCCCCGACGTGCTCGTGGCACCCGTGTACCTGGCGGACGCACGCACCCGCCAGGTGTACCTGCCCTCCGGCGCCCTCTGGCTCGACCCGGCCACCGGACAACTGCTGGAGGGTGGAACGACACTCGACGCGGACGCCCCACTGGAGCGCATACCCGTCTTCGTCCGCGAGGGAGCCGCCGTCGCGTCGGTGTGGCGCTGACTTCCGGAGGTCGGGACGAATGTACGGAGTGTTCCGTCGGTGGCCGCGCGGGGTGTGTGGCAGGCGGTCCTGACCGCGCTGTCGGCGCCCGTGCGGACGCCGAGGGACTGCTCGTGTGGGACGTGGGGGACGCGTCGGCCGGCCTCGCCGCAGGCCGCGCAAGCTGCATGCGGACAAGGGCTACGACTACCCGGCCTGCCGCGCGAAGCGGCGCAGGCGGGGCGTCATCGCCCGGATCGCCCGCCGCGGCATCGGGTCCGCCAAGCGGCTGGGTCGCCGCCGGTACGTCATCGAACGCACCGGTGATCTGCTACCGCCGAGCCGACAAGCTGGGCCTGCTGACCCACAACACCTCCAAATGAGATGGGGTCTTATTATATCTGGTCCGCGTGTACGTGGCCGAGAGCGTGCCGGTGGAGCTGATCGACGCCGCGCGCATCGACCGGGCGGACGAGTTGCGCGTCTTCTGGCAGATCGTGGTGCCGACGATGCGTTCCGCGATCGTCACCCGTTTTCCTGTTCACCCTGGTCGCGACGTGGAACAACTACTTCCTGCCGAAACCGGCTGGCAGCAGAGCTCAAACATCCGCAGATCGGCAGCAGATGACGTTCGTGGTGGCGGCGGTGGCGGCAATTCCACTCGGTTGACATCACGACAAGTGCTGGAGGTCTGCGACCAGCAGGAAGGACTCACCCCCAGCCCGAAGGTGGGATCACCTGGTGCCCGTATAAGGTTGTTCACCGACTACACATCGCCCTTCGTCCAAAACCGTCGTCGGATCCAGAGACCATTCACCAAAGCCAGACACTGAACGGCACAGGTACGTCATGGAAGACAGAGTTCTCGTCTACACCCGAACACCGCTCGACGAGTACACCGACTCGCTGAGCAACAGCATCCACTTCGCGTTGAGCGAAGACGGAGCACCGTTTGAGCCGCTCAACCAGAACTACGGGATCTTGTTTCCCGAAGCCACGGTGAGCGAGCACAACACGATCCTGGAGAAGGGCGCCAAGAACCCCTTCCTGTTCCGCACGAGAGAAGGCGGGTTCGGGCTGGTCGCCGTCCGTGTCGCACCCCGGGGAGCACAGGACGAGGAAAGCCGTGGCTGTGTCCTGGTGTGGACGTCGACCGATCTGACGGAGTTCCGATCCCGAGGGCTCCTTCGGTTGCACAACTCCCTGCATGTCGATGCCGTCGCGTGTCAGTACGACGAGGCGGTCGGCGCGTACGAGTTTCTGTGGCGAGACGCCGACGGAAACATGTACGTGAACCAGGTTGTCGACCTCGCAGGAGGAGGATCAAAGGGGCCTCGGCCGGCATCCCGGTTCCCGCAGGTTGCGGACCCCTGCAACCTGACGGACATCAACCCGGGGAACGTGCTCGCGGTGGAACCGTCAATCGCGCAAGCCGTTCGGGGCCGGTGGACGCCCCTGGCGCATACGGAAACCCGCGTCCCCAAGACTGTCGTCGCGTCCTCCCTGTCGGAACTGGCCGCGGTGAAGGCGACAGCCGTCTACTCCGACGGCTCCACGGCCGACAAGTCTGTCGCCTGGGACACCAGTGCAGTGGACTTCTCGGCGCCGGGAACCTACCGGGTCTCCGGCACGGTGCAGACTCCCGTTCACCCCTTCCCATTGGCGCGCGGGTACGCGGACCCGGTGATTCTGCCCTGGGAAGGGAAGTACTACTACATCGCGACCAACGACAACGTGGACGACATCGGCCTCTACGTCCGAGAGTCCGAGACGATCAGCGGCTTGTTCGACGACGGGTTCCGCGAGCAGGTGATCCTCGACGCGGACGAGAGCAAGGGCTTCGTGCAGACCTTCTGGGCCCCTGAGTTCCACCAGATCGGCAACGACCTCTATATCTTGTTCGCTGTCAGCGGCACCGAGTGGGGGCCACAGTGCCACATGATGCGACTCAAGAAGGGTCACGACATCATGCAGGCCGACAGCTGGGAGACCCCCGTACGGGTCCGGAAGGCCGACGGCTCCTACTTGGCCGAGAGTGGCAGCATCACGCTGGACATGACCTACTTCAAAGCTGACGAGAGGTGCTTCCTCGTCTGGTCATTCCGGACAGGTCTGGACTCGCCGATGGACTCGGGCAGCATGGTCTGCATCGCGGAGACGACCGTGGCTGATCCCACTCGTCTCATCAGCGAACCGGTGTTGCTGACGCGCCCGCTGTACGGCTGGGAGAACGTGCAGGGGACGATCAACAACGAAGGCCCGTACCCGTTCCTGACCGACGAGACCGTGTACATCACGTACTCCGGTGGAGCGGCCAGAGGCTACACCTACTCCATCGGGATGCTGAGTATTCCCCGAGGCGGTGACTACCTGGATGCCTCCGCATGGTCCAAGGCGATCACGCCGGTCCTGAACTACCAGTCGGTGGAAGGGCTCTATGGTGCCGGGCACAACTCCCTCTTCACCGACTACGACGGCAACACCTGGATCTGCTACCACGCGGTCGCCTCGCCCGTGGGTCACGATGTGGTCTCGTCCGCGATGCACCGAGTCCACTTCGGCAGGGACGGAGTTCCCGTCTTCAACCTCAGCCCGGCCCGCGACCTGCGAGAGGAACTGACCGACGTTCGCCTCGAAGTGGTGGTGCCCTGATGTCGGAGGACAGGCCCTACCTCGGGCTGACGGCATCGGCGAACGGCCTGGGCGGCACCCGGACCTGGTAGGAGGTCCGGGTGCCGTCGTCACACGACGGCGGTGAGGTGGAAGACCAGGGTCTGCACAGGCAGCAAGGTGGGGAGCTGGAGACCCACCTCGGCGAGCAGCCGGCCTGAGAGCACGAGTGGTGCGGTGGCGCTCAGCCGGCTCGGGGCGCCCACTCGATCCGTGGTGCGCCGACGTCGTTACGCACCTGCACCGTGTAGCGGCGGTCGGGGTCGAGCCCGGGCAGCCGCAACCGGTCAGCGAGGGACTCCTCGGGCTGGGCGACCGCCGCGACGGTCCACAGGGCTTGTGATCGATCATGAGCGACGACGCCGCGCACCCGCAACGCGGGGTCGACGTCGTCGGGGTGGATCACGGTACCGCTGTGCAGGAGGTCGCGAAGCTCGCGGTAGAGCGCCCCGTACGCGCGGACCGACTTGAGCTCGGCGTCGTCGCAGCCGAGCAGGTCCCATTCGAGCCCGGCATGGCCTTGGAGGCCGACGGCGGCCCGGAAGGAAAGGTCGGTGACGCGGTGCGAGGAGTGCGCGGGGAGGGGCCGATGTGGGCGCCTGCCCCGCTGGCGCGAACACAAGGGCGTTGCCGCCCGGCACTGCGCCACTCCCACGCCAACCGATCTGCTATTCAGCCAAGTTGGAAACGGCTCATGATCGTGTTACGAGCTCATAGATCGGAAGACGGGCATGTCGGTCTCGAACGGAGCGTCGTAGGGGCCCACAACTGCTGGACGGCCGTTGCGTCGTGGGGCCAGGTCGGTCAGTTCGGGGCATGCTCGGGTGGGGAAGCCGTTGCCGCTGTCGCAGACCACGCGCAGCCTGTCGAAGGTCATCCGCTGCTTGTCGCTCCGTTTGCCGGTGGCTTGTACCGCTCGAAAAGTCGTCGTCGCTGGTAGACCAGGGCTGACACCCGCTTGAGAGCATGCTCCGGTGATCCTGTCCCTGCTGTACGAGGTGACCCGGAAGCTACTGTCCGTTCCGTCGGTGCTGCTGCGCAGCGAGGCGGCGAAAGACGCCGAACTGCTCGTGCTGCGGCACGAGAACGCGGTCCTTCGGCGGCAACTCGCAGGCCAGGTCCGTTACGAGCCCGCGGACCGGTTCTGGTTCGCGGTCCTGTCCAGGCTGCTGGACCGTCGGCGATGGCAGGGGGTCTTCCCGGTCACGCCCGGCACCCTGCTCGACCGGCACCGCAGGTTCATCGCCGGACGGTGGGACCACACCGCGCGTCGACGCACCGGACGCCCACCAACCCCGACGGCGATCAGAGCAGTCGTGCTGCGGCTTGCCGAGGAGAACCCGCGTTGGGGTCACCGACGAATCCAGGGCGAACCAGCCAGGCTCGGCCACCGCATCGCTCCCTCGACGGTCTGGCAGATTCTGCGCGCTGCGGGCGTCGACCCGGCACCACGCCGCGCCGGTCCGACGTGGCGGGAGTTCCTCACCGTCCAGGCCGAGAGCATCATCGCGGCGGACTTCCTCCACCTCGACACCGTGCTCGGCAAGCGGCTCCACGCGTTGGCGTTCCTCGAACACCACACCAGGCGCCCGCACATCACCGGCGTCACCGCCCACCCGACCCGGGAGTGGACGACGCAGCAGGCCAGGAACCTCGCCGCCGACCTCGGAGAGCGGATGGAGTCGCCGCGCTTCCTGCTCCGCGACCGCGACGGCAAGTACGGCCAGACGTTCGACACCGTCTTCCAGGCCGACGACCTGCTCCTGATCCTGGGCGAAGCCCACGCACGACAAGTCCTCAAGACCTACGAAGGCCACTACAACCGGCACCGACCCCACCAAGCCCGGGACCAACTACCACCCCAGGGTCCAGCAGCACCCCGCCGCGATAGACGACCTCGACACCCGCAGACTGCTACGCTCCCGGATCCTGGGCGGCTTCATCAACGAGTACAGACATGCCGCTTGACCAGCAGCGATGACTTTTCGAGCGGCACAGGCTGTGGCCTGTCGGGTGGCGTGGTCGATCTCGTTGGGGTCGGCGAAGCTCTGTCCGGCCAGTGCCTCGCGGCGGAACAGGCGCCACCAGGGTTCCTGGAGGTTGAGCCAGCAGGCTCCGACGGGGATGAACGCGTGTTTGATGCGGGGGTGGTCGAGCAGCCATTCGCGGGTGGACTTGCTGTTGTGGCTGGAGAGGTTGTCGGTGATCACGTGGATGTCGCCGACCGGGTTTGCCTGTTCCGGCATCTCCAGGAACCGTTGGTAGTAGAGGCTGTTGCGCGATGATGCGGTGAGGGTGACGGCCTGGCCGTCGCGCACGCGGATAGCTCCGTAGACCCAGGTCTTCTCCGGTCCGCGGGAGTAGTTCAGGGGTGCTTTGATGCGGTGTCCGTCGCCGGACCATCCGGGTGTGGGCGGGAAGGTGCGCGGTATGACGGGGCCGAGCTCGTCGGCGCAGACTACCGTCGCGTTCTCCGGCGGATCGGTGTAGAGCCCGACGATGTACGTCCTTTTGGGACGAACTCCGGAACCATCGCGCGCCGGCCGCCTGCGACACGCCGACCGCGATCCCGGCCTCCTCGGCGGTGACCCCCTTGGCGATCTCACGCCAGAACCCACGCTCGACCTCCCGCCGAAGCGACGACGCCCCCGGCGACTTCATCGCCGACCTGCCCGTCAACGCTCTCATCCAACCCGCCGACCGCCCCACCCGACACCTCCACGATCGAGGTGTTGCGACGACCGGTTGAATCCACCCTGGACACCGTGGTCGGAGTGGATCACCGTGTCCGCCGCGGCCTCGCGGTTGTGCAGGGCCATGCCGAGCGCGTTGGTCACCAACGCGCTCGGCATGGCGGCTGTCGATCGACCAGCCGACCACCTTGCGGGAGAAGGCATCCAACACCACCGCGCAGTAGACCTTGCCCTCACGAGTGCGGTGCCCGGTGATGTCGGTGATCCACAGCTGGTTCGGCGCGGTGCGGACGAAATCACGGTCGACCAGGTCGGTCGCGGTGGCGGTATCCGGTCGGGGCCGTCGATGTTTGCGGCCCGGAAGTCCTGTGATCCCAGCACGTTTCATGAGCATCTCGACCGCGCCGTGGCTCACCGTGATGCCACGGCCCAGCATCAGCTCGGCGCGCACCCGCCGGGAGCCGTAGACCCCGTTGGAGGCGGTGTGGACCTGCCTGATGAGGTCAGTGAGCCAGGCGTGTCGCACCGAGCGGGCCGACGGGGCCCGACCGCGCCAGGCGTGCAGCCCGGATTCGGATACTCCCAGGATCCGGCAGGCGGTCTGGATCGGGAGCCCGTCCTGGGCCATCGCCGCGATCGCGGCGAATCGGGCTTTTGGGCGCACCGCCTCCTTGCGCAGTTCGGTGGCACGCTGGTGGATCGCCAGTTCGGTCTCCAGTTCGGCGATCCGACGTCGGGCCGAGGCCAGTTCAGCCTTCTCCACCGAGGTCAGGCCCGGTTCCTGTCCGGCGTCGACGAGCGACTGGCGGCGCCAGGTGTAGATCGTCTGGTCGCTGATCTGCAGGTCGTGCGCGACCTGGGCGACGGTGCGGCCGGCTTTGAGCAGGTCGAGGACCTTGCTGCGGAACTCCGGCGGGTAACTCCTGGGCATGCTGACCTCTCCTGGGGGTGATCAGCATGAAGTCCAGTAACCCGACTCCGCAAAACCCAGGGCACATCAATCGCACAACGTCCTGTAATTCCGATGGGAGGACGTCGGCCCTCCGCACACACCGATGGTTGTCGATGATCATCGATATGCTCCTGCGATGACGACGGACGGGGACGCGCCGCAGTTGTTACCCAATCGGTTCGCCGACGCGGTCGGGCCCTCGTCGGGCGGGCCCGACCGGGACCGGTGCCAGTGTGTCGGCCGTTCGAGAATGACCCGGCCGGAGAGCGTCTCCTTCCACGGGGACCGGCAGGACACCACGGCAGAGGGCTGGCGGCACCTGCTGGCGCTGATCGACGAGGCGGCGGCGGACGGTCGGACGGTGTTCGCGCCGTTCACGGAGATGAGCGCTTCGGCGCGACGGCAGGTCGTCACCCTGCCGCCCACGATCGCGAAGCTGACCGCGGTGAAGCGCCTGGTCCTCTACGGCACGAACCTGGTGCGCATCCCGCCCGAGATCGGTGCGATGACCGGCCTGGAGGTGTTCGAGCCCTACACCTCGCACCGGCTGCACTGGTACCCGTACGAACTGACCAGGTGCACGCGGCTTGCCGACAGTACAGTGAGCACGCGCGTCCTGTACGGCAACTTCAAGTTCCGGCCACCGTTCCCGGCACTGCGGCCGGTGACCGGGGCCGGTCAGGCGGACTTCGCCGCGCTCGACCCGGGCGTGTGGGGCGCCGCCGCCGTGCGGACCTGCAGCGTTTGCGACGGACCGGTCGACCGCGAGCTGCGTCAGGTGTGGATCTCCCGTCGGGTTGGCACCGACGTGCTGCCGCTGCTGGTGAACGCGTGCTCCGCGACGTGCGTGGCAACGCTGCCGGAGCCGGAGCGCGGTTACGTGCCGACACCGCACACCGGAGGCCCGGACCTCGTCCAGCCTGCCGGTGGGTAGCAGCCAACGGCCGGCAACCCGGCGCGAATTCCGCACGACGACTCTGGCACACCCGGCAGGCGAAGTGCCTCCGCGTGGTACAGAAGTCGTGGCCGCGCTGTCACGACAACACACGCTCATGCCAACGAGCGGGCATTGAGCCTTTCCGGGTAACCGCATGGGCGTTGTGTGATCAACTGACCCGGCCTGCCGGCGGCCACTCGATCGAGATCACGTCGAAGCGGATCTCCACCCGGCCGATCCGGTGGGCGCTGAGCCGGCGCAGGGCCGATTTGCGGACCCGGTCGAGCTTGTCCGGTGTCACGGCTTCCAGGGGCGTGCCCTGGCTGGTGCCCGAACGGCACTTCACCTCGACCACCACCAGCCGCGCGCCGACTGGCAACCGGACAATGTTTGGAACCTGCGCCATGCCTCGGCTGTAGGAAACGGACACCGGCCTCTGCGTGAAGGGTGGGACGTGTTCGAGTCGAGGGATGACGCGCTGTACGCCCGCGTCCAGGAGCTGGAAGGCCGGGTCGAGCACCTGAGCGGCCTGCTGGGGGCGTTGCTCAACGACGAGCGCCGGTACGAGCCGCGCTTCCTGGCGGCGCTGAACACCGTCTGCCAGGCCAAGTCGTTCGGGCACGTGGCCGTGTACTTCGTCACCGGGCGGACGGCGCGGATGCGGCTGCTGGTCGGCCCGGAGAACCCGCCCACCACCAGCGTCGGCTACGGCGACCACATCAGCGGCATCGTGCGTCCCGGCGAGTTCTGGATGGCCGCCACCCACCGGCGCGGTTTGAAGGCCGGCTTCGAGTGCGTCTTCACGCCCCTGTTCCGGCCGGCGTCCTGACGCGAGCGTCGGGCGACGGAGGCTCCCGGCCTGGCCTCGGGTCGGCTGGATGACCGAAGCAGGTGGCGCGGTCAGGCCATACGGTGTCCGTCGTGGGCGGATTTCGAGGGCAGTGGGCGCTCTCCTTGGCGATTGGGCTGCTACTGGCCGTGCAGTTGCTGCGCGTGATGCGCAACGGCGGGTCGGGTCCTGTCCTGTGGGCGCTTGCGCTGGTGGCCTGCGCGGCGGCGGTGTGGGCGCACAGGCGTCATCTGCTCTGCACCGCGGTGGTGGCTTTGGCGCTGTTGGCATCCACCGTGGTGATCCGGCAGAGCGGTCTCCGGACCGAAGGGCTGTTGAGCCCGCTGACGTTGGCCGAGACGATCGCGGGCATCGTGCTGATCGCGGTGGTCGTGCGCACCGCTCCGCGACGGACTTCGGTGACCACGGTGACGGTGGTCTTCCTGGTCACCGCGCACGCGGCCTGGCTGCGGCACGGGGTGGGCTGGTTGTACAGCAAGTCCAACGTCGTCGGCTGCCTGCTGCTGGGTGTGCTCGCGGTCGGCGCGGCCCTCTACCTGAGGGCACGTGACGTCGAGCGGGAGCGGGTGATCAGCACGGCCGTGGTGGACGCGCAGCGGCAGGAGCGCATCGCGCTGGCCCGCGAACTGCACGACATCGTCGCCCACCACGTCACCGGCATGCTGGTGCAGGCGCAGGCCGCGCTGGAGGTCTCCGACGAGGACCCGGGCGTGGCGCGCCGACTGCTGCCGGGCATCGTGCACAGCGGCACGGAAGCGCTGGGCGCGATGCGCCGGCTCGTCGGCACCCTTCGGGTCGGCGGCGCGGACGACACCACCACCGACCTGCGCGCGGACCTGCTCGCGGTGGTCGAACGGTCCCGTGCCCTGGGCCTGCCGGTGAGCCTGCGCGCGGACCTGCCGCCGAGCGTGCCGCCGGAACTGGGCCGCTCGGTGCTGCGGGTGGTGCAGGAGGCGTTGACCAACGCGCACCGGCACGCCAGGAACCCCACCGCGGTCGACGTGGAGGTGTCCCGGACGCCGACCGCCCTGCGCGTCGTGGTGACCGACGACGGTGACGACGGCCCGCGCCAGGCCGGTGGCTATGGTCTGGTCGGCATGGGGGAACGCCTGGAGCTGCTCGGTGGCCGGTTCTCCGTCGGCCCGCTGGAACGGGGCTGGCAGGTGCTGGCGGAACTGCCACTGGAGGTGCGCGAGTGATCTCGGTCCTGATCGCCGACGACCAGGAGATGGTCCGCGCCGGCTTCCGGATCATCCTGGAGAAGCAGCCGGACATCACGGTGGTCGCCGATGTCGGTGACGGCGTGCAGGCCGTCACCCGTGCCCGCGAACTGCGTCCGGACGTGTGCCTGGTGGACGTGCGGATGCCCGGCCTCGACGGTCTGGAAGTCACCAGGCAGCTGGCCGGGCAGACCAAGGTCGTCGTGGTCACCACGTTCGACCTGGACGAGTACGTGCACACCGCGTTGCAGAACGGCGCGAGCGGGTTCCTCACCAAGGACGCCGGCCCGGCGTTGCTGGTCGAGGCGGTGCGGGCGGCGGCGCAGGGCAACGCCCTGATCTCGCCGCAGGTGACCGTGCGGATGCTCGCGCACTTCGCCCGGTCGACCGACAAGACCGACGTGGGACTGCTCACCGGACGTGAGAAGGACGTCGTGCGGGAGGTGGCGCGCGGGCTGACCAACCAGGAGATCGCGGCCGCGCTCTACCTGTCGCTGTCCACCGTCAAAACGCACCTGACGTCCGTGCACGGCAAGCTGGGCCTGCGCAACCGGGTCGAGATCGCGGCCTGGGCGTGGCGGACGGGCCTGGTCACGCGGTGACCGCACGGCTGTGTGCCGGGAGCGGTTCGTCCGGTGGTCCGCAGCAGCAGCCACACCAGGAAAGCCACGCCGAGCCACACGTAGCTGTTGCCCACCGCGTGCTGCCACCACTGCCAGCGCAATTCCACGTCACCGGTCCGCGGTAGCAGCCAGTGCGGTCCGACCAGGAACACCAGCCCGACCGCGACGCGCACCCCGCCGCGCAGCACCAGGAGCGCGGGCCCGATCCAGACCCAGTGGTGCGACCACGACACCGGGGAGATCAGCAGTCCGGCGGTGGCGACGGCGAGCACGGCGGTGAGGTCGTGCCGGGTGCGGGTGATCACCACCCACGTGACGGCCAGGACGAGCAGGCACAGCACGGCCCACACCGGCGTGCCCACGCCCAGCCGGAAGAGCATGCCGCGCAACGACTGGTTGCCCGTGTAGGCGAGTCCGCCGACCCGGCCGGGGTCCGGCATCGCGTGGAACCAGAAGCACGCGGAGTCCGCGGGCGCCACCGCCCAGCCGACAGCGCCCAGCGCGGCGAACGACGCCACCGCGGTTCCGGCCGCCCGACAACGGCCGCGGGCCAGGAAGAACAGCACGAAGACGGCGGGCGTGAGCTTGACCGCCGCCGCGAGGCCGACCAGCAGGCCCCTCGGCCACGGCGTACGCGGCAGCAGGCAGTCCAGCGCCACCAGTCCGATGAGGACCATGTTGACCTGGCCGAGTTCCAGCGTCCCGCGCAGCGGGTCCAGCAGGAGGAAACACGCGGCGGCGCCGAGCCCGACCGAGGGGTGGGCGGTGTGCCGAGCCGCCGTGACGCAGGCCAACGCGAACAGCACGAGCCCGCCGGCGGTCCACAGCAGCACCGTCACCGGCCACGGCGGCAACATCAGCGAGCCGAACAGCGCCGCCGCGAACGGCGGGTAGGTGAACGGCAGGCCGGACGGGCCGGGGAAGTCCTCCCCGTAGAGCCCGGGCGCCGGCGCGCCACACCTCGCCGCCGATCCGGTACACGCGCAGGTCGACGAGGGACGAGCCGGACCGGAACAGGACGTAGCCCAGGGCGATCACCGCGGACGCGAGCCAGAGCTTCCGCAGCCCCGCCGTGGTCGTGGCCCGATCCAGGAATGGGGCGTGCACGGAACCGGCCTCCAGGAAGTGGGATTTCCACCACGCTGTCAGGAGGGCGATTCCGCCGTCTCAGCCTTTTGGCCGGTGTTGCCTCGGTCGATCGGTCGGAAATGTCGGTGCGGTTCGACGGGGGTGTGGGCACATCGGTCATCCGGCCGCCGGTATCGGTCATCCGACTGATGTGGGACAGGCACTCGGCGCGCAGGGTGGTCGATGTCGGAACACCGTTGATGGAGGGTTTGATGCTTTCGTTCGGCGACCTGTCCGAGACGGTCGACCGGCTGCTGGCCAGGCCGTTCGTGCTGCCGGGCCTGCTGTTGGCCTGCGTGGTGTTCGGTGTGCTCGCGCACTTCGTCGCGCGTAGGTACGGCTGGTACCGCGTGCCGGCGGTGCTGGCCGCGCTGAGCGCCGCACTGGTGTTCGCGGTCACCCTCTCCCGCAGCAGGCCGGACTGGTCCTCGATGCCGGGCGTGATCGTGCAGGAGGAGCCGTTCTGCTACGTCAACGGTTTCTCGGCGTACGGCAATTTCGAAATGCTGAACATCCTGATGTTCGTGCCGTTCGTTTTCTTCGCCATCCTGGCCACTCGTCGTCCGTTCGTCGTGCTGGGTATCGCGGTCGCGACGAGCGCCGGGATCGAACTCGTCCAGACGCTCACCGGCCAAGGCGTGTGCGAGACCCAGGACTTCCTCAACAACACCGTGGGGATCGTCGCGGCCACGGCCGTCACCGCGTTGGTCTGCAAGCTCCTGCCGGCACAGCGGCGGTCCCAGCCCACAGCGTGAGGTCAGCCGTGGAGCGCGGCCAGGACCTGGTCCGCCAGGTGGGCGGGGGTGTGCCGGTCCGACCTGAGGACGAGGGTGTCCGGGGGCAGGCCGGCTCGGGCGGCCAGGCAGCGGTCGACGTTGCGGAGGCGGAAGGCTCGGGCGTTGGCGTCGACCTGCGGGTCGTCGTCGAGGACCTGGGTGTCGATGCGGCGGCGCAGCTCCTCGGCGGCCAGGTCGAGGAAGACGTGCAGGACGGGGACGTCCGCTGCGGCGAGGAGCTTGAAGGACCTCGTCGCGGTAGTCGGTGTCGAGCTGCTGGTGCTGCGGTAGAGGTAGCCGTGTCGCGGCGCGCCAACCCATGCCTGCGGCTGGACTGGGTCGATCGTGCGGTGCTCGCCGCGTTGGTGCGCCGACTGCCACGGCTGCCGCGCGAGCACCGACTGGTGCCGGGTGTCGCCGACCGGTGCTCCCATAGCAGGTTGGGTAGTCGCCGCGCCGGTACGGCGAGCACCGCGCGATCGGCCCACTCCAGCCGCGGGCGAGGAGTGGTCCGGCGCAGCACGGCGACCTCGTGTCGTAGCACCGGCAGTTCGACGTCCTTGGCCGCGGAGGACCGACCGAGGAGCATCAGCCGGCCACCGAGTCGGATGAAGATCAGGTACAGCAGTCGTAACGCCACACCTCGCGATCATGCCCTGAAGGCCAAGCGTGCAGGATCGCCGCAGGTCAGCGTCCCAGTGCAGAGTTCTGGCACCCCACAGGAATCCTCGCCTGAGGTTGGGTGGGGTGGAGGGAGTTCCTCAAGCGGCGGAAACCGTGAGAGGCAGAGTACCGGTCCAGGTCACAGGGGCGGACCGTCCCGTAGTAGTGATGAAGCCCCGGTAATCGGGGTGGAGCGAAGGGGACGGGCCATCCGGTCTCGGTCGCGGGTCAACCACGGTAGTGGGAGGAGCCGGTGAGTGAGACAAGGTCGAAACCGTTTGATATTCCCAAGAAGTTGGTGTGGGAGGCGTATCAGAAGGTCGCGGCGAACAAGGGGGCGGCGGGAGTCGACGGCGAGTCGATCCAGCAGTTCGAGGCGGACCTGAAAGGCAACCTCTTCAAGCTGTGGAACCGGTTGTCGTCAGGCAGTTACTTCCCGCCGCCGGTGCGCGCGGTGGAGATCCCCAAGCCTGGCAAGTCAAACGAAGTCAGGACGCTCGGGGTGCCCACCGTGGCCGACCGGATTGCGCAGACTGTGGCGTGCATGGTGTTGGAACCTGTGGTGGAGCCGCTGTTCCACACGGATTCCTTCGGGTATCGGCCGGGCCGGTCGGCGCATGACGCGGTGGCTGTGGCCCGGAAACGGTGCTGGGAGAACGATTGGGTGGTCGATATGGACATCCGGGCGTTCTTCGACACCATCGACCATGGTCTGTTGATGCGTGCGATCGAGCGTCACACCAGCCTTCCGTGGGTGTTGTTGTATGTGCGCCGGTGGCTGGTGGCGCCGGTCCAACGCGCGGACGGAACGTTGGTGAGCCGGGATCGGGGCAGCCCGCAGGGCTCGTCGATCTCGCCCTTGCTGGCCAACCTCTTCATGCATTACGCGTTCGACATGTGGATGGCCCGGAACTATCCGAGAGTCCCGTTCGAACGGTACTGCGATGACGTGGTGGTGCACTGCCGCAGCAAAGCCCAGGCGGAGCTGGTCCGGGCCAGGAGCTCTGCCCGGCTGGCCGAGTGTGGGCTGGAGCTGCACCCGGTCAAGACCCGGCTGGTGTACTGCAAGGACGTCAAACGCGCGGGCTCGCATGAGCACGAGCAGTTCACGTTCCTGGGGCACACCTTCCGGCCCAGGCTGGCCAAGAGCAAGCACGGCGACTTCTTGTACATGTCGTATTTGTCACACATGAACCTGGTGCAGACAGGAGTTGTCACAAGATCGGGTGACGTCGGTGTTGCGCATCGATTTATCGACGGCGCTCCGACTGTGACGGCAGCGGTGTTGCGCGTGGACGCGCGGCGCTCGGCGGCGCGCAGGAACTTCTTACGCTCCAAAGGGTTCAGGGCGCGTGGTGTCCGGCGGGGCTGGCGTTGCCGGTCGGCGACCGGGCGCTCTGATCGCCGGTGGCTTGGTCGTACTGATGACACTGCTCCGGCGCGGGCACTCGCCGGTGCCCAGCGCGCTCAGTCCGTTATGAGGGACAGTTGCTTGTTGATCTCCTTGGGGTTGGTGTCGCCGGCGACCATCTGCAGGAAGGGGGTGTGGTCGAACACCAGGTCGCGAAGCGGCCGTAGCAGAGCCGGGGTGTGGTGGAAGATCTTGCCGAGCATCCAGGCTTGCTGGACCTGGCGGGCGGTATGCGGCTTGCGAGGGTCCTCATACGCCTGCAGTGCGGCGCGGACGACCGCCAGGTCTGTGAGGTCGACACCGCGCAGGACCGTGCCGAGGAAGTAGCCGTCCTCGATCGACATGCCGGCGCCATAGGCGGCGTATGGCGAGGTTGGGTGGGCGGCATCGCCGACGAGGGTGACCCGCCCCTTGCTCCACTGCTTCAGCCGCGGGCGGTCGCGCAGCACCCAGCGCTGCACGTTCGCGGGGTCGGTCGCGTCGATCAACCCGGGAAGCGGGGCGGGGAATTCGGCAGCGAGCGCAGCGGCGGCGGCTCTGAGGTCGACCGGCGCGGGGGCGTCGGGGTCGGTAGCGGTGAGCATCCACCATTGGTGGCCGTCGCGGCCCTTGTGCCGGATCGAGGTCCAACTGCCCTGGACCGTCGCGCTGTGGGTGAGGACCGACATATTCGGCTGGGTGCCGGGAACGTCGGTGAAGGTGAAGCCGCCGAAGACATGCAGCCGGTGTTCCCGCTTGGGAGCGTCGCCCCACAGCGTGCGGCGGACCAGCGAGTCGATGCCGTCGGCGCCGACCAGCAGGTCGTGCTCGGCGGTGCTGCCGTCGGCGAAGTACAGGGTCACCGCTCGGTCGTCCTGTTCGATGCGCTCGACGCGTTGGTTGAATCGCAGGACGTTCTGGGGGACGGCGGCGAGCATCCGCTCATACAGCTCTGGGCGCAGCAGGCCGATGAAGCCGCCGCCGTAGGCCCGCTTGACCTGCGCGTCGAGCTTGACGTGCGCGCGGACCTTACCGCGGAGATTGCGGAACTCGGTATCGGTGGGGGCGCCGAGGTCGTCGGTGTCAACCCCCAGGCAATGCAGCGCCTTCAGCGGCGGGGGCCAGAGGTTGAGGATGTTGCCAGCCGGGCGGGCCTCCCGGTAGCGCTCGTAGACGACGACCTCGTGGCCGGCCTTCGCGATGCCGAGGGCGGCGGCCATGCCGGCGGGCCCGGCGCCGAGAACGGCAACCCGGCCGGGTGGGGTTGGGGTGGAGGACATACGGCACCTCGTGAGGTTAAAACAGTAGCGAGCGCTACTGTTAGCGTGGAACGCTAGCGACCGTTACAGTTTTGTCAAGCCTCGAGCCGGTAACGATGGAGGATGGGCGTGGCAGACATCGCCACCGATGACTTTGAGGTCCGGCCGCCGAAACAGCGCCGCAGCCGCGAGGCCTGGAACCGGGTGCTCGACGCAGGGGTGATGCTCCTGGAGGACGGCGGCTACGAGGCGTTCACGATCGCGGCCGTGTGCGATCGGGCGGGGGTCGCCCCTCCTGCCATCTACGCCCGTACGAGCACGAAGGACGCCCTCTTCCTGGCGGTCTACGAGCACGGCATCGCGCGCCTGCGCGCCGAGCACGCGGTCTTCGCCGACGTGGACCGCTGGGCCGGACTGGAGCCGGCCGAGCTCGTGCGCTCTGCCGTAGCGGAGATGGTCGGCATCTCGCTGCGTCACACACGGTTCCTCCGGGCCATCGTCCTCACCTCGGCCGCGCACCCCGAGGTCCGGCGGCGCGGCTCCCGTTACAGCCGGGAACTGGGGGAGAGATTCGCGAAGGTCCTGCGCGCCCTAGCGGGCACGATCACGCACGACGCCCCGGAAGCCGCGATCCGGTCCTGCTTCGACACCCTCTTCGCCGCCTCGATGATCCGGGTCGCATATGGCCCCGCGTTTGCCACACCTGTTCCGGTTGACGACCAGCGGTTCGTCTTCGACATGGGGGAAACGGCGGTGCGCTACCTGCTGGGTGGCCAGTACGCCCCCTCTGGCAGCACGTTGCCCCGTTAGGCAGCCTTGCCAGCGGCGCTCTTCGGACGATCGTGGGCCTATGCAGGCCCTGATCCACGAACGCGTCCGCTGCACCGTCCGTGCTGTTCGTCTGCGTCCCCAACGCAGGTCGCTCCCAGATGGCCGCCGCTTTCCTCACCCACCTGGCCGGCGACCCGATCCTGGTCCGCTCCGCCGACTCCGCCCTGGCCGACCAACTCCCGCGGACATCGACAACAGCGAAGGCCCAGTGGTGACAGTTGTCCCTGGCAAGTGACAGGTATCGCTTGCAGTCACACGGGGGCATCAAGTTGATCACGCAATCAGCGCCAGATCCACTTTCAAAGAGCGCCGTCACCTCGGCACCACCACGAATCCGGACGGCCCCTGGACCACGCAACAAGCCCGCAACCTACTGATGGACCTCGGCGACCGGGCAGACGACTTCCGGTTCCTCATCCGCGACCGGGCCGGGCGGTTCACCGCCCTGTTCGACGCGGTCTTCTCCGGCGCGGGCATCCAGGTCGTGAAGATCCCACCACGGTGCCCACGAGCCAACTGCTACGCCGAACGCTTCGTCGGCACCATCCGACGCGAAGCCACCGACCGACTGCTCATCCTCAACGAACACCACCTGCGAGCGGTCCTGAACCGCTACGCAGCCCACTACAACCACCGCCGACCCCACCAAGCTCTACAACTCACACCACCACGACCAGACCGGCCGATCGCAGAGCCGCGCTGCACGTCGACACGTCGCCGACCAGTCCTCGGCGGCCTGATCAACGAGTATGAACCCGCGGCAGCCTGAAGCGCAGGTCAGATGGTGTGGCCGACTTCTGACACCCCACAGGTTCCGGGGCCGCCCGGCACCCAAACCGAGGAAGTTACGACGCCGGTTTATCTACCACCTTTGAGGAACGCAGCACTAGCACGTTAGGGATCGGCGTCGACACGGTGGTGCGGACCGTCGCGCCGGACCGCGTCGCGCACCTCGTCACCGAAAACCGCGCCCCGGTCGCCGAACTCGACCGCCTCCGAGGAGTCGGGATCGTCGTGCACGTCGCCGAGGTCTCGCATCGACGGCGGTGATGCCCGGTATAGGGAGGATTGCGTTCCTGGACGGGTCGGTGGCTGTTCGAATTGTGACGACCGGCACAGGACCCCAGGTGAGGATCGCCATGATGAAGAACGACACCGCTGTCGTCGTAGCGGAGGCGCCAAGGACGCGGCAGGCAGGCGTGACCCAACTCGTGCTGCTGCTGGCGGGCAGCTGCATGGCCGTCCTCGGGTCGGTGCTGATCGCGCCGGTCCTGCCGCAGATGACTGCGGAGTTCGCGGACACACCCGGCGTCGACCTGCTGGTGCCCGTGGCCCTCACCGTGCCTGCGCTGATGATCGGCCTGGCCGCGCCGTTCGCCGGGCTCGTTGTGGACGCGGTCGACCGCAAGCGGCTGCTGCTGGTCGGCATGGTGCTCTACGCGGTGCTGGGCACGGCGCCGCTGTACCTGGACTCGCTCGGCGCGATCGTCGCGACGCGGGTGGGGGTCGGGCTGTGCGAGGCGGCGATCATGACCTGCTGCACGACGCTGATCGGCGACTACTGGTCCGGCGCCCGGCGCAGTCGCTACCTCGGGTTGCAGACGCTGGTGGCGGCGGTGGCCGCGACAGTGTTCTTCGCCGTCGGCGGACTGCTGGGCGCTTCGGGGTGGCGGACCCCGTTCTGGCTGTACGCGGTGGCCCTGGTGATCGTCGTGCCGATGGCGTTCCTGCTGTGGCAGCCCGCGCGTCCCGCAGGCGTGCGCCGGAGGTTGGAGCCGCTGCCGTGGCGCGTGCTGGCCGGGCCGTGCGCCGTGTCGTTCCTCGGCGGTGTCTGGTTCTACACGCTGATCGTGGAACTGTCGTTCGTGCTGACCGGGCTTGGCATCGGCGATCCGGGGACCATCGGTGCGGTGTCGGCGGGCATGTCGTTGGCCACGGCGGCGGGCGCGGTCCTCTTCGGACGGACGGCCGGGCGTGGGCCGCGGGTGCTGCTACCGGTCGAGTTCGTGCTGACGGCTGCGGGAATGGGTCTGGTCGCGGTGGCCGGGTCGCTGCCCGTCGTTGCGGTCGGGGCGGTGCTCACCGGGCTGGGCACGGGCATGCTGCTGCCGACGCTGCTGACGTGGGCGATGAACCGGCTCGACTTCGGTCAGCGCGGCCGCGGCACTGGTATCTGGACCGGGTCGCTGTTCATCGGGCAGTTCCTGTGCCCGCTGCTGATCGCCGCGGTGGCGGCGCTCACCGGTGGACTCCAAGCCTCGATCGGGGTGCTGGGTGTCGCGGCGGCGGTGATGGCCGTGGTCACGTTCCTGGCGTTGCGGGGGAACGACGAGGCGCTGGACGCCGAAGCGCCCCAGGCCTGACGAAGGCCCCGGCGCCGACCTCGGTGTTCGGCGCCGGGGAGCACGGCGGACCAGCCGCCTCGCCGACGCGGACCAACGGACGTGCCGGGCGATCCGTCGTATCGGGGTGGTCGGCGGCGAACAGGTCCGATCGCCCGCACGCCGTGCGCCGCGCTCTCCGCGGCCAGGCGTGCCGACGGCGAGGTGGACGACATCCGGTTCGTGGCGCAGCATGAACGACCACTCCGCAGGCCCCAGCGCGGAGATGAAAGACAGGCGGGTGGCGCCGGCGTTGGCGTAGAACACGGCGCCGCTGCTCAGCGCGATCTTGCCTTGGTCACCGGGCGACCGCGTCCGAGATGGACTTGACCCCGCCGTGGGCGGTCATCCCGCCGTCCACGGCGATCTCGGCGCCGCTGATGAACGACGCGCCGTCGCCCAACAGGAACACCACCAGCGGCGCGACCTCGTCGACCGTTCCGATGCGGCCCAAGGGAGTCTCGGCGATGTTCGCGGCGCGGAACGCGGGGCTCGCGGACCCGGTCATCGGCGTCTCGATGTAGCCGGGGTGCACGGCGTTGACCCGGATGCCGCGCGGGCCGAGTTCCAGGCACGCGGCCTTCGTCAGGCCGCGCAGGGCCCACTTGCTGGTCGTGTAGGCCAGCGGGTAGTGGCCGGTGAGGGCGGCGACCGAGCCGACGTTGACGATCGAGGCGCCCGCGCCCATCAGCGGGGCGAGGTGCTGGATGCCGAGCAGCGGACCGACCAGGTTGACGTCGAGCACGCGGTGCAGGTCCGCGGGCGCCAGGTCGGCCAGGCGCGCCCGCCAGGTGATGCCCGCGTTGTTGACCAGGCCGTGCACGTGTCCGTGCGTCGCCGCCAGTTCCGCGGCCAGGTCGGCCCACGCGCCCGCGTCGGTCACGTCCAGGTGGTGGCACGGGCCTTCGACGTCGAGCGCCCACACGATCGCGCCCGCTTCGGCGAGCGCCCGCGCCTGCGCCGCTCCCTGGCCGCGGCCCGCTCCCGTGACGACGACGACGCGACCCGCGAGGGTCACGATCGCGCCCGCGTGCGGACCCTGGCGGGCGTGACGGGGGCGGCGTCGTGCCCCGCTACCACACGGTTCTCGATCGTGCCGATGCCCTCCACGGTCATCGTCACGACGTCACCGGGCACCAGCGGGTTCTGGGCGGCTCCCCGGCCCCACAGCTCGGCGAGGCAGCCGCCGTTCCCGCACGTCCCGGAGCCCAGCACGTCGCCGGGACGCACGGACGTGCCGCGCGAGGCGTAGGAGACGAGTTCCTCGAACGACCAGCCCATGTTGGACAGCAGGTCGCGGCCGACCTCGACGCCGTTGACGGCCACCGCCATCGACAGCGCCAGGAAGCCGTCGGCGTCGCGGTGCGGCTCCAGTTCGTCTGCGGTGACCAGCACGGGGCCCAGGGTGGACGCGAAGTCCTTGCCCTTTGCCGGGCCGAGCAGCACCTTCATCTCCCGGCGTTGCAGGTCGCGCGCGGACCAGTCGTTCAAGATCGTGTAGCCCGCGATGTGCGACCGGGCCTGCTCGGGTGTCAGGTCCGAGCCCGCGGCGCCGATCACCGCCGCGACCTCCAGTTCGAAGTCGAGCAGCGCGCACCCCGGCGGCACGGCGACGTCGTCGTGCGCGCCGACCAGGGAGTGCGGATTGGTGAAGTAGAACGTCGGGGCCTGGTACCACTCGGGGACGACCTCGCCCGCGATGCCCTCGACGTGCTCCTCGAACGTCACGAAGTCCCGCACGGTCGGCGCCTGCACCGGCGGCAGCAGGCGCAGTCCGGCCAACGGCACGGTGTCGCCCGCCGCGAGTGCCGCAGCGCCCGCGTCGAGCAGGCCGTTGGCGCGCAACAGGTCCAGCACCGTGGTGCCGGGCGGCAGCCGGTGCAGGCGGTCGCCTTCGACGACACCGCAGCGGGTGCCGCCGTCCTCCTCGACGGTCGCGAAGCGCATCGGGTTCCCTAAGGTTGATGTTGTTCGGGGTTGGTGCCCCGGATGCCCAGGGCGATGGGGTGTGGCTGATCGGGTGTCTGCCGCGCGGTGGCTCGAAAGGAATGGCCGCCCCGTCGTTCTGGACGCCCTGGCCACTGATTCAGATCTAATAGGTGCTGGATCGGTTGGCGGTGCCGCTCGGGAGGGCCTGGAGCGGCTGGTCGATGCCTGTGATTCAGACGGCTCGGTGGACGCCTGTTATTGAGACGGCTCTGTGAAGCCCTGCGCACAGACTGGCGCGGGTCGTTGCGGTGCCTTGTCGTTCGGTTCCGCCGACCGGTCCCTTGTGGAGGGTGGCTGCGGCGAGCATGGCCGTCCTGGTGATGATCGTCGTGGTTCGAGCCGCCCGCGCAGGCTCACCTGTCCGTCGAGAGCGAGCTTCGAGCTCCGTGTTTCGTGACCGAGGACTGTGCGGGTCGCTGGGGTCACGAACGGCTCATGGGATGTTGCGCCGAGAGCGCTGCTATTAGATCGTGCGCGTGCCCTGCACAGGCTCTGACCTGGAGTAACACTGTCGGAACGAGGATTGTCGAGGTGGGGATGGGCGGGGTGTTCTGCGGCGTGGACTGGGCCGAGGACCATCACGATGTGTTGTCGTACCAGCCCGCGCCGTCGGCGTGGCTGCGGCCGTGGTCGCCGAGCACGTGCACCGCGAACAGCGACGAGCGGGTGCGCGCGGTGTCGCCGTCGATGTCGATGGTGTGCGCGGCGCTCAGGTGCCACGTGGCCTCGTACCGCCCCAGGCTCCTGGCGGCGAACTCGCTGATCTCGGCCCGACCGCGCGCGATCGTCGGACCGAGCAGCTCCAGCTCACCATCCACTGTGTACAGCTCCGAGTAGCCGTCCCAGCCGCGCAGGTCGAGCCTGCGGGCGAACTCGATGAGCAGGTCGCCGATCAGGGCGCGGTCGACGAGCCACCGGAGCTGCTCGGAACTCATACCGGCGGCGCCACGAACAGGCCCTTGTCCGGGTCGTTGAACGACTTCGCGGCGACGAACTCGTCCATCGCGTTCGCCGTGCCCCACTGGTCGCTGACCTCCGGGTCGCTGAAGTCGTGCAGGCCGGGGTGCCAGGTGTCCTCGTCGAGTGTTTCCAGCTCGGTCGTGTACTCGACGGTGTTGCCCTGCGGGTCCAGGAAGTAGGAGAACGTGTTGTTGCCCGCCTTGTGCCTGCCGGGACCCCAGATCTTCTCCACGCCGGAGCGCAGCAGCCGTCCGGTGCCGCGCATGTACTCGTCGAGTCCGCGCAGCTCGAAGCTCGCGTGGTGCAGTGAGGGGTGCGGGCCGCGGGCGACGGCGAAGCTGTGGTGCCAGGCGTTGCAGCGCATGAACCACATCATGTTGCCCATCCGCGGGTGCATGAGGGTGTCGGACAGCGCGAAACCCAGGTGCCGTTCGTAGAACGCCACGGTGCCCTCGGGGTCAGCCGAGTTGATCACGACGTGGGACAGCCTCACCGGCACCGACTCGCGCTCCTCGACCTTGCGGTGCGCGCGCAGCGCGACGTCGGCCGACACCTCGACCGTGCGGCCCTCGTTGTCGAAGAACCGGAAGCCGTAGCCGCCGCCGGGCGTGAGCAGCACGCCGGGTTCGGACACGAGCTGGACGCCGTCCTGGCCGAGGCGCAGCGCCAGGGTGTCCACGTCGGCCGGCGTCGCCGCGCCGAACGCGATCAGGTCGATCCGCTTGTCGGCGGCCTGGCGCAGCCGGACCACGTACTGCTCCGGCGAGCCCTCAGCGGCCAGGAACGACAGGCCAGAGTCGGTGGCGACCTCGGTGAGGCCCCACAGCCCGGTGTAGAAGCCCTGCTGCGTCCGGAGGTCCGGCACGGCGAGGTCGACGTGCCGCAGGTGGGTGATGAGCCGGTCGGTCATGCGTACTCCTCGACTGTCAGGGTGGCTGGGACCAGTCCCAGCCGGATGGCGTTCCCGTTGAGCACCGCTCGTTCCTCTGCGGGCGGCAGACCGGCCGCGGCGAGCCTCGCTACCGGATCGGGCACTCCCATGTCGAACGGGAAGTCTGAGCCGAGCAGCACCCGGTCCGCCCCGGCCGCCCGGACCAGTGCGCGCAGGGCTTCGGGGGAGTGCACGAGCGAGTCGAAGTGCAGGCGGGTCAGGTAGGTGCTCGGCCGCCCCGAGCAGCCCCGCGCCTCGGGCCGCACCTCCCACGCGTGGTCGGAGCGGCTGAGGAACGTGGGCAGGTAGCCGCCGCCGTGCGCGGCGACGAGTCGCAGGTCCGGAAACCGGTCCAGCACCCCGCCGAAGATCAGGTGCGACAGCGCCACCGCGTTCTCGACCGGCTGCCCGACGGTGTTGGCCAGGTAGAACCGGTCCAGCCGCTCGTCGAGCGTGCAGCCGAACGGGTGCAGGAACACCACGGCCCCCAGCTGCTCGGCGCGGGCCCAGAACGGGTCGAGGCGCGGGTCGGACAGCTCGACGGTCCCGGTCGCGGTGGGGGCGTGCGAGGAGATCTCGACGCCCACGAGCCCGAGCCCGATGGCGTCCTCCAGCTGGTGCACGGCGAGGTCCGGGTGCTGCAACGCGACCAGGCCGAGCCCGGACAGCCGCTCGGGCGCCCGCGCCACGAGCGCGGAGATGCCCCGGTTCGCCAGCGCGGCGATCTCCCCGGCCGTCGCCGGGTCGGCCCAGTAGTGGTACTGCGACGGGGACGGCGACACCACCTGCACATCGATCCCGGCCGCGTCCATCGCAGCCAGCCGCGCCTCCAGGTCCGTGAGCAGCGGCCACGCCTCGCGGACCATGCGCCCGGACACCGCCTCTGACTCCGCGCCGTTGCGCCGCAGGTCGAGCGCGCGCTGCGCCTCACGGCCCGAAGAGCCGCCCACCAGCGCCTCCACCTCGGGCAGGATCGCGTGGGCGTGCACGTCGACGGCGGTCACGCGGGGTCCCTGACGAGCGTCGAGATGTCGCGTATGAGGCCGGGCACGTCGCCGCGCTCGCGGTCCAGCAGCCACTGCCCGATCTGCACCGAGGCGTCGACCACGGCACGGGCGCGGGCGGCGCGGCGAGCGGTGAAGTCCGTCCACAGCGCCTCGTCGAGCCGGTCCGCGGCGAGCAGCAGCTCGGCCAGCACGGCCGCGTCCTCCAGCGCCTGCGCGGCGCCCTGGGCGAGGGTGGGCGGGCACACGTGCACGGCGTCGCCGATCAGCACGACCCGCCCGCGGTGCCACGGGCCGTCCAGGAAATGGGTCTCGAACCGGGTGTAGTTGACCGCGCTCGGATCGGTGAGGTGCTCGCGGATCTCGTCCCACGGCCCGTGGTAGCCGGCGGCGAGGCCGCGCACGATGGCGAGCCGCGCATCGGGCGTGAGCGCGCTGCGGTCGGTCGCGTCCTCCACGAGGTAGGCGTAGAGGCTGTCCTCGCCGGTGGGGCAGTAGCCCGCGATGTGACACGGCCCGCCGTGGACCATGTCGGTCCGGGTGATCGACGCGGGTCTGCGGGTGAACACCCTCCAGATGCCCATGCCCGTCGGCCGGGTCTCCAGTTGGACGCCGAGCGCCTGCCGCGTCCACGAGCGCACGCCGTCGGCCCCGACCGCCAGGTCGTAGCGCCCGTGCGAGCCGTCGGAGAACGTGACCCGCACGCCGGTGTCGTCCTGGTCCAGGTCCGTGCACGTGGTGCCGAAGCGGACCTTCACGCCGAGGGAGGTCGCCCGGTCCAGCAGCACGCGGGCCAGGTCGGGCCTGGGCATCCCGAGGGTCGCGGGCAGGTCGGGTCCGCCGGTGCGGATGTCGGGGATCTCGAAGAGCAGGGTGCCATCGGGCGTGCGCATGCCGACCGAGTTGAACGGGTACCCGGCGGCTAGCACCGCCTCCCATACACCGAGCTGCCGTAGCACGCGCAAAGCGTTGCCCTGCAAGGTGATCCCGGAACCGGTGGTCGTCGCGTCGGTCTTGATCTCGACCAGGTCGACGGCCACCCCCCGCTCGGCGAGCAGGATGGCGGTGGCCGTTCCGGCGGCGCCGCCACCGATGACGAGCACGCTGCTGACAGCGGGCATCACTGCCTCCTTCTCACTTGCTCACTTGACGGCGATGGGGTTGACCGGGGCGCCGACCGCGCCGGTCACCGGGATGGGCGCGGCGGTCAGCCAGAACTCGTACCGGCCGTCGGCGGCGCAGTCGGCCGCCAGCGCGTCGAAGTCCCACATCTCGCCGAGGAACAGGCCGATGTGGGGGATGGCGACCTGGTGCAGCGGCTGGAACGCGTGGTCGAACTCGTTGGGGCGCACCTCGAAACCCCAGGTGTCCGTGGCGATCCCGGCGATCTCGCTGCGGTGCAGCCACGTCGCCGTGGTGAACGACAGACCGGGAGCGGGCCCGCCCGCGTAGTCGCCCCAGCCGTCGCGCCGCGCCCTGGTGAGCTGACCGGTGCGCACGCAGAGCAGGTCGCCGCGCCGCACCCGCACGCCGTGCGCGGCGGCCGTGGCGTCCAGGTGCTCCGCGGTGATGGCGAAGCCGTCGGGCAGTTCGCCGTCCGTGCCCAGCACCCGGCCGACGTCGAGCAGCACGCCGCGGCCCGCGATCAGGCCCGCCACCGTCTCGATGCCGGTGACCCCGTCGCCGAGGCTCGTCACGACGTCACCCGCGCGGCGGCCGTTGTAGGCCATGCCGTGGTCGAAGATGTGGCCGAGGCCGTCCCACTGCGTGGAGGCCTGCAACGGCATGAACACCACGTCGTCCGCGCCGCCGATGCCGTGCGGGAACCCCTGCGTGCCGCGCTCGGCGTCCAGGCCGGTGTCGAGCATCGTGTGGACCGGGTTCGTGCGCCGCCGCCAGCCCTTCTGCGGACCGTCGGCGTCGAAGCTCTGCGCCAGCGAGAACGCCGCGCCTCGCCGGATCAGCTCGGCGGCCGACGCCCTGGTGGCCTCGTCGAGGAAGTTCAGCGTGCCGATCACGTCGTCCTCGCCCCAGCGCCCCGCGTTGGAGCAGAGCTTCGCGGCTGCGGCGATGGCGCCTTCCGGATCGGTCCGGTCCAGGTCGCCGGTCACGGTGCCACGCACCGGACCCGCTGGGTGCCCAGCGCGGTGATGGTGCCCTCCATGACGTCGCCCGCGCGCAGCAGCCGCCCGTGGTGCAGGCCGTTGCCCGCCGGGCTGCCGGTGAGCACGAGGTCGCCGGGCAGCAGCGGCACGGTCCGCGAGGCAGCGGCGACCAGCGCGGCGACGTCGAAGATCATGTCCTTTGTGGACTCGTCCTGCATGGCTTCCCCGTTGAGCCGCAGGGTGATCGTCGGGTTCTCCGGCACGAACTCCGCAGGTACCAGCCACGGCCCGGTCGGCAGGAAGCCGGGAGCGTTCTTCGCGCGGAACCAGTCCGTGCCGATCTCCGGCATGTCCCGGCGGAACACCAGGTCCCGCGTGGTCACGTCGTTGACGATCGTGTAGCCGGCCACGTGCTCCAGCGCATGCTCGCGGTCCACCCGGAACGCGGGCCTGCCGATCACCGCGGCCAGCTCCAGCTCCCAGTCGTGCTGCTCGGAGTACGCGGGCAGCACCAGGTCATCGTGCGGACCGGCGATCACCGTGGGCAGCCCGAGGAAGAAGTACGGCTCGCCCTGCGCGATCCGGCGGTCCATCATCGCCGCGACCTCGGCCCGAACCTGCTCCTCGGGAACGCCCGAGGCGTGCTTCACGGCCAGGTCGATCACGTGGGTCCGGTAGTTGGCCCCCGCCTGGAGGACCTGCCGCGGCGCGACCGGGGCGTGCACCGCGAGGCCGTCCAGTGGCCGCCAACCGTCGGGCTCCGCGGCCAGCGCGCGCAGCCGGGGAAGCGCGGCGTCCCAGTCGGACAGCAGGTCGGAGACGCTCTCGGGCAGCGCCCGCGCGCGGTCGTCCACGACGAGCGCGGTGAAGGGCGGGGCGTCCCCGTCGGACAACACACCGAGGGCGAACACGTCGTTGGGCATGTGCCCACCCTGGTCCGGGCGGTGGACATCAGGGAAGCCGAAGTTCATGATGTCCGACATCAGTCGGGTCGATGAGGAGCTGCTGATGAACCTGGCCACGCTGGACCTGAACCTGCTGGTCCCGCTCGACCACCTGCTGCGCGAGCGCAGCGTCACCCGTGCCGCCGCCCGGCTCGGACTCGGCCAGCCCGCGCTCAGCGCGTCGCTGGCCAGGCTGCGTCGCCACTTCGGCGACGAGCTGCTCACCCGCGTCGGCAACAGCTACGAGCTGACACCGCTGGCCGTGCAGCTCCGCGAACGTACCGGGACCGCGCTCGCGGGCGTCGAGCGAGTGTTCGCCAGCGAGCCCGTGTTCGACCCGAGCACGTCGCAGCGCACCTTCTCGGTGCTGGTGTCGGACTACCCGATGGCCGTGGTCGGCGAGCACGTCGGCCGCATCCTGGACGAGACCGCGCCGCGCGTGCGGCTGCGGTTCGACCGGTACACCACGCCGATGATCGACGCCGCCGAGGAGACCCTGCGGATGGTCGACGGACTGGTGCTGCCGCACGGGTTCGTCTCCGACATGCCGCACCTCGACCTCTGGACGGACGACTGGATGATCCTCGTCGCCCGGTCCAACACCGCCGTCGGCGACTCCCTCACCATGGCCAACCTCGCCGAGCTGCCGTGGGTGCTGACCTACCACGCGCCCTCGGCGTTCACACCCGCCTCGCGCCAGCTCCAGGTGCTCGGCGTCGAACCGCGCGTGCAGCTCGTGGCGGAGAGCTTCCTCGCCCTGCCGTGGCTGATCGTGGGCACTGACCGGATCGCGCTGGTGCAGGCCGAACTGGCGCCGCGGCTCACGTTCGGCGGCGAGGTGCGCGCCCTGCCGTGCCCGTTCGACGCCATGCGCCTCACCGAGGCGCTGTGGTGGCACCCGGTGCACGACCGCGACCCGGAACACAACTGGCTGAGATCGGTGTTCGCCGAAGCAGGCCGCAGGATCGAGACGCGCCGGGCCGACAAGCCGGAGGAATAGGTCTCGGCCCGCGATTCCCGCTCCGCGGCCCCCGGAAAATGTGTCAAGTGCCGGGTTTGATGGAGGGTGTGATCACCCGCTCGGTGTCGAGACGGGTGCGGTTGTGCGGTGATGGTTGGTCTCATGTTCCACGGGCGGGATGAGGCCGAGTTCGCCGTGTAGTGAACCAGCACCAGCAGGGCTTGTCGCCCGGCATCGTGCCTGCGCCACCTGGATCCCAACTCCCGACGGTGCGTGCGGATCAGGCCGGACACGAACCTCAGGGTCCGATGTGACAATGGCAGCGCGGCACGACAGAACAACACGTGAATCCCTGGCTGATGCGGAACGATCTTGGTCGATAGCTCTGCTACCAGGGGCTTCGCCATGCCCGCGGGTCGACACGCCGAGGGGGATCAACCTGTCACGACCGCAAACCCTTGCCCTCCAACGCATCCAGACCAGGATGAAAATGGCTCAGTGGTGTTCATGGAGGTGTCCTGGGGTGAGGGATACGGTATCCCGGATCAGGTGAGGTTGAGGGTGACGGTGGCGCGGTCGCCGGTGGTGCTGGCCACCACACGGGAGACGCAGAGGCACAGTTTGGTGGAGTGCTGCTTCTGCGCTTCGCTGAGGAAGACGTCGCGGTGGTCGATGGTGCCGTCCACCTCGACGACCTTGGCCAGGCAGAGTCCGCATTCGCCCTTGCGGCAGTCCGAGAGCGTGTCGACCCCGGCTGTGTTCAGGGCGTCCAGGATCGAGGTGTCGGGTGCGACCACGACCTCGCGGTCGTGCTGGGGGAGGCGTACCAGGAATTCCTCGGCGCCGAACCGGCCGCTGGACCCGAAGGTTTCGAACCGCAGGTTGGTCTGCGGAAGCGCGTGCTCGGTCCAGCTCGACCTGATCGCGTCCATCAGACCGATCGGGCCGCACATGTAGAGTTCGGTCGTGGCCGGGTTCGGTGCTGCAGCGATGTCGCCGACCAGGTCGGGCACCGACAACGGCGTGCCCTCGTCGTCGACGTGAACGCGGATCCGGTCGCTGTGCTCGGCGCTGAGCTCGTCGAGGTAGGCCATTACCCGGCGGCTGCGGCCGACGACCACGAGGTCGTAGTCGGCGCCGCGGCGGCGCAGCGCGGAGGCCATCGCGACCAGTGCGGTGACGCCGATGCCGCCGGCGACCAGGACGTAACGACTGGCGCCGACCGCGAGCGGGAAGTTCTGCACGGGGCCGGTGACGGTGAGCTCGTCACCGATGGCCAGTGCGTGCATCGCCTTCGAACCACCGCGGGAGGTGGGGGAGAGCTGCACGCTGAGGGTGAGCCGGCGGCCGCCGTTTTCGGACCGGACGACGGAGTAGGAACGGACCTGCCGTCGGCCGTGGATGCGCAGATCGACGTCGACGTGCGTACCGGGGGCCGCGTGCTCGGGGCGCTCGACCTCCAGCACGATCCGGCGGACGCCGTCCGCCACGTGGTCGGCCTCGACGATCTGTCCGCGCTGCCAGCGGGACTGGGACTGGACCGCCATCAGGCACCCCGCCCAACTGCGGGAGCCGCCGACGGCCGCCCCTCGGCTGCCAGCATCCGCTCCAGGATCTGACGCACCCACATCCCGCCGGCGTCGATGTTGAGGCTGTAGAACTCGTGCTCGGGGTTGGCGTCGATCGCACTCTGCTGGGCGCGCAGCATGTCCTCGTCCTCGCCGAAGACGCCGTGCACGCCCTGGCGCAGCTGGGTGGTGATGGTCTGGCTGTCCAGGCAGTAGTTGCGCATGAACGCCCAGAAGTAGTGACAGGTGCGGTCGGTCTCGGGGGTGATCGTGTTCATCACGTAACCGTTGACACCCTGGCTGCGGTCGCCCTCGGGGGCGCCGGTGCCGGCCTTGGCGACGCCCACGTCGATGCAGATCGTGCCCGGCGCTTCGAACCTGATGATCTGCCAGCGGTCGACCTTGCCCTCGAAGCCTGGGAACTTGTCGCGCATGTTCTTCAACCAGAACGGCGGTGCGTCGATGTCGCGCATCCACCGGGTGACGGTGACAGTGTTGCCCTCGTGGACCACGTCGAACTCGGCCTCGGAGAGTGCCTCCTGGCCGATGCTTGAGGAGTGCACGAACTCTTCATGAGTGAGGTCCATCAGGTTGTCGAGCACCAGCTGGTAGTTGCAGTCGGCGTGGATGGTCTCGCCGTCACCGGCCCAGGCCGGGTCGTCCATCCGGTGCATGTCGGGCACGGTGGACGGATCGGCCAGGTCGGGATCGCCCACCCACACCCAGACGTACCGGTAGCGCTCGACGACGGGGTAGGAGGGGACGACCGCGCTCGGGTTGAGGGTCTCCTGCGCGGGCATGCCGGTGCAGCGACCGGTCGAGTTGTAGCGCAGGCCGTGGTAGGGGCACTGCAGCTCGTCGCCGAGGATCTTGCCCTTCGACAGCGGTGCGAGCCGGTGCCAGCAGGCGTCCGCGAGCGCGACGGCTCGGCCCTCGGTGTTGCGCCACAACGCCAGCGGTACGCCGGCGACGGTGCGTGCCAGCGGCTTCTTGGCGGTGACCTCGTGGTCCCAGGCCGCGACGTACCAGCCGTTGCGGGGGTAGTTGAAGATCTTCGCGGCGGCGGTGGTCGGTGCCACCGCTTCCACCGGTGGAGGGGCGGTCAGGGTCATGGGACGACTCCCTATGGAGAGAGGTATCTGCAGCGCGAGTCACAAGTTATCTATGGGTATAGTTAGTTGGCAAGAGCGGATAGCGTGACTGATCCGGAGGGCAGGGACCTTGTCGCTGCGATATGCGCTGATCGCGCTGCTGACCGGTCGTCCGATGACCGGGTACGACCTCTCGAAGAGCTTCAGCCGCTCGGTCGCGCACGTCTGGCACGCCCCGGACTCGCAGATCTACCCCGAGCTCAACCGGATGGAGCGCGACGGACTGCTCGACTCCGTCGAGGTGCCCTGGGGAAAGAAGGGGACCAAGAAGGAGTACCACGTCACCGACGCGGGGCTCGCCGACTTCCGGAAGTGGATGGAATCGCCGCTGGTGCCGCAGCGGCAGCGGGACCCCGCCTACCTGAAGGCGGCGTACTTCGACTTCGCCGACCCCGAGGCGGTGCGCGACCAGCTGCGACAACAGCAGGCGTACTGGGAAGAGCACCTGGCGATGCTTGAGGGCACCCGGGCGACCCTCGTCGACCGCAGTCACCCCACCCTGGCGGCAAGGATCGGCAAGCTGAACGAGCGCGAGGCCGAGCTGACCGTCCGTTACAAGATCTACGCCTACGACGGGCTGATCGCCCACGCTCGCACCGAGCTGGCGTGGATCGAGGACGGCTTCGCACTGGTCGACGAGCTGTACGGCTCCTGACGGGTCTATCCCTGTGGGGTTCCAGAAGTCGGCCATACGGTCTGACCTGCGTTTCGGGTCTGTCAATCGAGCGGCTCTGACCCGTAGTCGGTGGTGACATGGAGTAGCTGACCGCGATCATGATCTTGTGATGGATGTCGACTCCCTTGTGGGGACGGTGTTTTCCGGACTGTCGGCGTTGGTCGTCGAGGACGTGGCGGAGAGCGGCGGCATGGTGGTGGTCACGGCCCGCACCCGGGATGTGGCCGTGCCGTGTCCGGTGTGCGGAACTGCCACGGCGAAGGCGCACGGCTATCACCACCGGGCGGTGAAGGATGTGCCGGTCGACGGCCGCCAGGTTGTCGTGCACCTGCGCGCCCGGCGGCTGGTCTGCCAGGCTCGGAGCTGCCCCCGGCAGACCTTCCGGGAACAGGTTCCGGGACTGCTGGAACGTCACCAGCGCCGCACGGTGCGGCTTGTCCGGATGGGCAACAACGGCGAAGCTGTGCTCTCCGAGCTGATCTCGCAGGCCGTGACGCTGGCCGGCGTGCCAAACCCATCCCCGCGCTGGACGGAGCTGGCCGACCTCGCTCTCATCCGCGTGCGCCTAATTCCTGATAGGCCCTCACCTGAGGCCCGCACGACGGAGGGGTGCCCGCCAGCTCGGGAAGGGGGCTCGAATGGTGGTGGGGCAATGCGCGCGTCGTGAGGTAGGCCGACGCCGGTCAGACCTGGGTGTGGAGGGGGCCCGAGTTGCAGGTGATCGCGTCGGTGAGTGCCTGGGGCAGGTCGAAGGGGTGGCCGGTGGTCTCGGCGTAGGCGCGCGGTGCAGGTTGAGGACGATGCGTTCCGCGTCGGGCAGGACGGGGCCACGTACGTACGGCGGGGCCGGAGCCGTGGGTCACGAGGGGGCGATCATGCCGGCGGAGAGGTCGATGTCCGCGCCGCAGAGTCCGGGCATGGCGAGCATCGCCACCAGGGCCTTCGCCACTTCGTCCTCCTCCACCAATCTGCCCAGGGCCGCCCGGGACGCGAACGCCCGCTCGGCCTCTTCCGGTGTGCTGCCCGTCAGTTCGGCCTCCAGCCGGAAGTTGCGGTCCATGCGCGGGCCGCGCACCGGGCCGGGAGAGAGGGAGTTGACGGCGACACCGTGGGGTCCGACCTCAGCGGCGAGGGTGCGGGTCAGGCCCAGCAGGGCCATCTTGGAGGCTGTGTAGGGGGTGCGGTTGAGGAGGGGGCGTTTGCCGCTGACCGAGGCGATGTTGACGATGTCACCGCGGCCGGCCCCGATCATCGAGGGAAGGAAGGCCCGGCACATCAGGTAGACGCCGCGGACGTTCGCGGAGAAAACCCCGTCCCACTCGTCGGGTTCGACCTCGGTGAGAGGCTTCACCGGGCCCGCGACGCCCGCGTTGTTGACCAGGACGGAGATGTCCTCCTCGGCGAGCGTGTCCGTGAGTGCCGTGACCGACGCCGGGTCCGACACGTCGCACACCGCGGTGCGGGCCGTGCCACCCTCCATGGACACACGGCGAGCCGCACCGGAGAGGGCCTGCTCGTTGCGGCCGACGAGGATCACCCGGGCCCCGGCCTGTGCGAGCGCGAGGGAGAAGGCCCGCCCGAGCGGGCCCCCTCCGCCGGTGACCAGTGCCGTACGGTCTCGCAGGGGCAGGGTGGTCATGCCCGCACCGCCCAGGGCAGTTCGTCTCCCGCGGCCTTGGCGGCCCGTACGTCGCCGGACCGGGCGTGTCCCTCGAACAGCTCGATCCGGGCGGCCCGGCCGCACAGCCGGCCCAGCAGGGCCTGCGACTCGGTGTCCGTGACCTCCTGGTAGGTCACCGTCTTGAGGTACTTGCCGACCCACAGACCGCCGGTGTAGCGGGCGGCGCCGCGCGTGGGCAGCACATGGTTGGTGCCGATGACCTTGTCGCCGAAGGACACGCAGGTGCCCTCGCCGAGGAACAGCGCACCGTACTGGGTCATTCGCTCCAGTGCCTCGCGCGGGTCGGCGGTGAGCACCTCCACGTGCTCGTACGCGAACTCGTCGGCCAGCGTGTACAGCTCGTCCACGGAGTCCACCACGATCACCTGGCCGTGGTCCCGCCACGCCGGCTCCGCGAAGTCCTTTGTCGGCATGCCGGGCAGCAGCCGCTCCACCTCGGCGATGGTCCGCTCGCCCACCTCGCGGGAGGTGGTGATCAGCACGGCGGGGGAGTCGGGGCCGTGCTCGGCCTGGGAGAGCAGGTCGACGGCGCAGATGAACGGGTCGGCATCAGCGTCGGCCAGCACCAGGATCTCGGTGGGGCCGGCGAACAGGTCGATGCCGATCTCGCCGAACAACTGCCGCTTGGCCTCGGCGACGTACGCGTTGCCCGGCCCGGCGATCAGGTCCACCGGTCGCATGGTGTCGGTACCGGCGGCCATCGCGGCGACGGCCTGGACACCGCCGAGCAGCCAGATCTCGTCGGCGCCCGCCAGGTGCGCGGCGGCGACGGTCGCGGCGGGGACCTCGCCGCGGATCGGCGGGGTGCAGGCGACGACCCGGGGCACGCCCGCGACCTTAGCCGTGACGATGGTCATGTGGGCGGAGGCGGTCAGCGGGTAGCGGCCCCCGGGGATGTAGGCGCCCGCGGCCTGGACGGGGATGTGCTTCTGACCGAGCTTCACGCCGGGCAGGGTCTCCACCTCGAACTCGCCCAGGGAGTCGAGTTGGTGGCGGGCGAACGTGCGCACCTGCTCCTGCACGAAGCGGATGTCCTCGATGACCTGGGCGGGCACCGAGGAGACGATCTCCTCGATCTGCTCCGGTGACAGCCGGAAGGACTCCGGGCTCCATCCGTCGAACTTCTCGGAGTACTCGCGCACTGCCGTGTCGCCGCGTTCGCGGATGTCCGCGATGACGTCGGTGACCGTGGCGCGCACGGCGTTCAGATCGACGGTGACCTGTTCCTCGGAAACGGCGGTCTTCAGAAATGTCTTCGCCACGGTGGCGCCTTTCTCGGATGCTTCGGGGGTGTTTCGCCAGAGGGGGCGGCGGGTGCTGATCACATCCCGGTCACACGGGCGGGGCCTCGAACAGCACGTCGGGGTCGTTGAACTGTTCCTTGGCCACCGACTCGCTCATCGGGTCGGCGGTGCCCCACTGGTCCTGCGTCTGCGGATCGTCCACGTCGTGCCGTCCGGGGTGCCACAGGTCCTCCTCCAGGACGGCGAGTTCCGTGGTGTACTCGACGGTGTTGCCGTGCGGGTCGTGGAAGTAGGCGAAGGTGTTGTCGCCCGCCAGGTGGCGGCCGGGCCCCCAGGTCAGCCGTGTCCCGGCGCGCAGCGCCCGTCCGGTGCCGCGCATGTACTCCTCCACTCCGCGCATCTCGAACGACGCGTGGTGCAGGGAGACATGGGGGCCGCGCGCGATGGCGAAGGAGTGGTGCAGCGGGTTGCACCGCATGAAGTACATGAGGTCACCCATGTGCTGCGAGAACAGGGTGTCGGAGAGCCGGAAGCCCAGGTGCCGCGCGTAGAAGTCCCGAAGTCCCGCCGGATCGGTGGAGTTCACCACGCAGTGCGAGAGCCGGACCGGGACCGCCTCCCTCTCCTCGATCTTGCGGTGGACCCTGTTCTCCACGTCCGCGGAGACCTCGACGACCCTCCCGTCGGGGTCGAAGAACCGAAAGCCGTAGCCGCCTCCCGGAGTGTCCATGGCGCCCGGTTCGCTGACCAGCGGGACGTCCGCGGTGCCCAGCCGTGCGGCCAGCTCGTCGACATCGGATACCGAGGCGGCGCCGAAGGCGACCAGATCCATGCGCTTGCGCTGGTCCTTGCGGATGCGGACGACGTACTGCTCGGGGCTGCCCTCGGCCGCGAAGAACGCGATGCCGCTGTCGTTGGCGATCTCGGTCAGTCCCCACACCTCGGAGTAAAAGGTGCGCTGCTGGTCGAAGTCGGGCACGGCCAGGTCGAAGTGACGCAGATGTGTGATGGGCTGGAAGGCGTCGGAAGAAGTCGAGGTCATCGGATGCTCCTGACGGTGTTGCGCTGGTGCCCGAGGCCGGTGATTTCGGCCTCCATGACGTCGCCGGGCGCCAGGAACACGTTCCAGTGGGCGCCATTGCCGGCCGGCGAGCCGGTGAGCAGCAGGTCTCCCGGGCGCAGGGTGCTGGTGGTCGAGGCGTAGGCGATGAGCCGGGGGATGTCGAAGATCATGTCCTTCGTCGACTCGTCCTGGCGTACGACTCCGTTGTGGCGCAGGGTGATCCGGAAGTCGGACGAGTCGCCGACGAAGCTGGCCGGCACCAGGAACGGCCCGGTCGGCAGGAAGGTGTCGGCGTTCTTGGCGGTGAACCAGTCGGTGCCGATGGCCTTCAGATCCGGGCGGTAGAGCCGGTCACGGGTCGTGATGTCGTTGCAGATCGTGTATCCGGCGACATACGACCACGCGTCCTTCGGGGCGATGTTCCGCCCTTCACGGCCGATGACAAGCGCGAGCTCCAGCTCCCAGTCGTGCTGCTCGCCGAGCTCCGGCAGCACCACCTCGTCGTAGGGGCCGCACATCGCGCGCGGCGAGCCGAGGAAGATGTACGGCACGCCGTTGCGGGCGCGTTCGTCCATCATCTTCTCGGCGTCGGCCCGCGCCTCGTCCGGGGTGGCCCCGTGCACGCTCTCCTTCTCGGCCGCGACCAGATCCACCACGTGACGCCGGTAGTTGGCACCCGACTGGAGGATCTGGCCGGGCTCGATCGGGGCGTGCACGCGCAGGTCGGCCAAGTCGTGCCAGGCGCCGTCCGGTGTCTGCGGTTCCTCGGCGAGAGCGGCCAGCCGCGGCAGCACCCCGTCCCAGTCCTCGACCAGCGCACGCACCGACGCCGCCACGTGCGACAGATCGCGCACCCGGGTGGCGGTGACCAGTCCCGGGAACGGATCGCCGCCATCGCGGCTGAAGGTGCCGAGCGCGAACGGCCCGGCGTGTAGGGGTAGACGATCAGGCACGAGCGACTCCTCGTCCATGGGTGACAGGGGAAGTGACAGGAAACGGGATGCGGACAGGGCATCCACTGGGAACGCTAGGCATCAGCGAGTGCCCGGCGGAAATGGTCATCGGCGATGCCAGCCATCACGTTCGGCCGCTACTCCCCGTTACCCCAGATCACGCATGGTTCCCGGCTGGTCCATCGCCGTAGGGCATGGATGACGTGCTGATTCGCGATGCCCGAATCCGTTGACCGCGCGGTCGCCACTCACGGAGGGTCATGCAACGCAGACCCGACGGCGGGCGTTGGGTGTGCTGGACCGTCGCACCCGGAACGTCAGGAGAATCTGGTGATCGTCGAGCACGCGGAACTGGCCGTATCGGCCGGCCAGGAGCAGCAGTTCGAGGCGGCCTTCGCCGAGGGACGCAAGGTTCTGGCCGAGGCCGACGGCTTCCGCTGGGCCGAGTTGCTGCGCTGCGAGGAGCGGCCGCAGACCTACCTGCTGCTCGTCAGCTGGGACAGCGTCGAGGCGCACACCGTCGGTTTCCGCAGCTCCGAGCGGTTCCAGCGCTGGCGTTCCCTGGTAGGCCCGTACTTCGACAAGGCCCCGGTCGTCGAGCACTACCACGAACTCGGGGACCGCTTCACCGGCTGACGGACCGGCCTTCCCATACCTCTCATCTCACACGGCAAGGAATGCCCATGGCAGTGGACAAGGTGCTCGTCGTCGGCGGCGGCATCACCGGAAGCGTGCTGTCGCTCGCGCTGACGCAGCGAGGCGTCGACGTCGACCTGGTCGAGATCTCACCTCAGTGGTTCGGTGTCGGCCACGGCATCACCCTCCAGGGCAACGCGCTGAAGGCGCTGCGCTCGGTGGGCGTCCTGGACAAGGTGCTCGCCCGGGCGGTGCCCTACGACGGTCTGCGACTGCGCCAGGCGGACGGCGAGCTGATCACCGATCTTGCGGTCGCCCACACCGGCGGACCCGACCTTCCCTCGACGGCCGGCGCGCTCCGCTCCGACCTCCAGAACGCCCTGTGCGACGCGGTGTACGCCCAAGGGGTGCACGTCCGGCTGGGCCTCACCGTCGAGCGGTTGGAACAGTCGACCAGCCGTATGGAGGTGACCTTCACCGACGGCACCACGGGGAGCTACGACCTGGTCGTCGGCGCGGACGGCATCAAGTCGCACATGCGCTCCCTGATCGGCATCACCGTCGAGCCGCGCCCGGTCGGCATGTCCATCTTCCGGGTGGTCGCCGACCGCCCGGCCGAGCTGGACTGCCACGAGGTCTACTACGGCGGCCCCCGCTACAAGGCCGGCTACAGCCCCATCTCCCCGGACAAGTGCTACGCCTACCTGCTGGACGAGAACCTGGACGCCTCTCTGGTGGGCCCGTCCGCCCCGGTGTCCCTGCTGCGGGAACGCGGCGAGGGATACGGCGGCACCTGGGGCAGGCTCATCGCCGCGCTGCCCGACGACACGGCGGTCGACTACCGCTGGATCGAGACCGTGATTATCGACGAACCGTGGTACCGGGGGCGGACGATCGTGATCGGTGACGCGGCGCACGCGTGCCCGCCCCTGGTCGCGCAGGGCGCGGCGATGTGCGCCGAGGACGCGGTGGTCCTCGCGGAGCTGCTCGTCGGTGACGACCCGGTCGAGATCGCGCTCAAGGCGTTCATGGCACGGCGGATGCCCCGTGTGCGGATGGTGCTGGAGAACTCCCTGAAGCTGGCCGAGTGGGAGATCCACCCGGAGACGCCGGGGGCCCACCCGGCCCGGCTGATGACCGAGACCCTCGACGCGCTGCGGGCCCCGGCATGATCACGCCTGTCGTGGACTTCCACGGCCACTTGGCCGTCCCCGCGGCGGACGAGCTGTGCGCCGGTACGGAGGGACTCGCGGCCGAGTTCGCAGCCGAGCAGCGGGCGCACGCGCCCGAGTCGCTGGCGGCCAACCGCGCCCAGTTGTCCCGGCTGCGGCCCAAGCTGACCGACGTACGGGCAAGGCTGGCAGACCTCGACGCGATGGGCGTCGACATCCAGGTGGTCGGGCCGATGCCCATGCACCACTACTGGGCCGACGAGGACCTCGCGCAGCGCCTGGCCCGTACGACCAATGAGGCGGTCGCCGCGCACTGCGCGCAGGCTCCGGAGCGGCTGTGCGGCCTGGGCACCGTGCCGCTGCAGCACCCGCACCTCGCGGTGGAGCTGCTTCAGGAGGCGGTCACCGGACTTGGGCTGTACGGGATCAGCGTCTCCACCTCCGTCGACGGCCGCGAGCTGGCCGACCCTGCCCACGACCCGGTGTGGGCCAAGGCCGAGGCGCTGGGTGCGGTGGTGTTCGTCCACCCCTGGGGCTGCTCCCTCGGGGAACGGCTCGCCGTCCACTACCTCGGCAACACCGTCGGCCAGCCCGTGGAGACCACCGTCGCGCTGTCGCGGCTGATCTTCGGCGGCACACTCGACCGCTTCCCGGGGCTGAAGCTGGTCGCCGCGCACGGCGGCGGCTACCTGCCCACGTACATCGGACGGTCCGACCACGCATGGCAGGTACGCCAGGACGCGCGGGGCTGCGCCCACCCGCCGAGCACCTACCTGCGGCGCATGTGGTTCGACGCCTTGGTCTACACGCCCCGGGGACTGCGCCACCTGGTCGAGGAGGCCGGGGCGGACCGTGTCGTTCTCGGCACCGACCATCCCTTCGACATGGGCGTCGAGGACCCGGTGGCGCGCCTGGACGCCGCGGGGCTGGACCCGGGGGCCCGGGCCGCGATCGCCGGCGGCAACGCCATGGACCTGCTGGGGACGGTCCGGCGGGCACCCACCCCCACCCACCACTGAGCACGGGAGAGACACACGATGCGTTTCGCGACATACGAGCACGAAGGCGCCGAGCGCGCGGGTGTCGTCCGGGATGGGGTGATCCACCCGCTGCCGGACGGCACCACGGTGCTGTCGCTCCTGGAGAACGGGACGTTGCGGGAGGCAGGCGAGCGGGCCCTGGCCGGGGACGGCGGTCCGCGGGTCGAGGACGTCCGGTTGCTGCCTCCGCTGAAGCCGCCGTCGATCCGTGACTTCGTGGGCTTCGAGGCGCACATCGAGGGCGTCTCGAAGGCCCTGGACGGTCTGGAGCACATCCCAGAGGAGTGGTATCGGGCGCCGAACTTCTACTTCACCAACCCGCACGCCGCCTACGGCGCCCACGACGAGGTGCCGGTCCCGGCCGGGTGCTCGGTGCTCGACTGCGAACTGGAGGTGGCCGCCGTGATCGGCCGGCCCGGGCGGGACCTCACGCCCGAGCAGGCCGGGGACCACATCGTCGGCTACCTGGTGTTCAACGACTGGTCCGCCCGTGACCTGCAGAAACCGGAGAAGAACCTTGGGCTGGGTTTCTCCAAGGGCAAGGACTTCGCCAACACCCTCGGCCCGTTCCTGGTGACCGCGGACGAGGTGGAGGACCGCAGGGACCCCGACGGGTTCCTCGACCTGGAGATGACCGTCACCGTCAACGGCGACCTCATCGGCCGTGACACCCTCGCCAACTGCTCGTGGACCTTCGAGGAGATGATCGCCTACGCCAGCCGCGACACCTGGGTACGCCCGGGAGACCTGCTGGGCTCGGGCACCTGTGGCTGGGGCGCCCTGGCAGAGCACTGGGGCCGCAACGGCGAGCGGACCCCGCCCCCGCTCACCCCGGGTGACGTGGTGACGCTGACCGTGGAACGGCTCGGCAGCGTGTCCAACCGGATCGTGCCGGGCCGCCAGGACGTCTACCTGCCCCGGGCCCGCAGGCGCGGGCGTACCCCGCGGCCCTGAGCGTGGGAACCGTAGAGCCGCACGTCCACGGGCTGCTGCGGCGGACCGCACCAGCACCACGGGTGGCGTCGCGAATGTTATCCGTGGCACCGATGGCTGGTATGGATCTCGGTAACGGCCGCACGCCACCCCTTCCGTGCCCTGATTGCTCCCGTTAAGCTCACCGCCCTGGTTAATCCCGTGTTTCGGCGCTCGTTCGGTGACATTGCCGGAAGGGGACTCGGATGGGGCTCGGAACGATCGACCTCAACCTGCTGGTGGCGCTCGAAGCGCTGTTGCAGCAGAAGAACGTCACCCGGGCGGGTGAACGCCTGAACACGAGCCAGTCCGCGATGAGCGGCTCGCTGGCGCGGCTGCGCCGACACTTCGACGACGAGCTGCTGGTGCGGGTGGGCCGGGAGTACGAGCTGACGCCGCTCGCGGAGCGCCTTCTGCCCGTCGTGCAGGCGTCCCTGCAGAAGGCCGAGGAAGCCCTGTCCCTGACTCGTCGGTTCATTCCAGCCACCAGCGACCAACGGTTCTCCGCCGTCATGTCCGACTACGTGATGACGGTGATGGTGGAGCCGCTCCTGCGGGTCATCGGGCAGGAAGCGCCGGGCGTGCGCATCGACTTCCACCCCATCACGCCCGGACAGCTGGAGAGCGAGACGCATCTGGCTTGCCACGACCTGCTGATCGCTCCGCTCGGTTACGGGGTGCCCGGGGTCAACGAGGCTGTGCTGCGCGACCGGTTCGTGTGCATCGTCGACCCGGACAACCCACGGCTGGTGGACGGACGGCTGAGCCTTCGGGACCTGGCCGAGATGCCGCACGCGGCGGCCGGATTCGGCAAGAGCCTCACGCCGTCGGACCGCCAGCTGGAGATGCTGGGAGTCACGCCGAAGATCCAGGTCAGCACACCTGGCTTCAGTGTCCTGCCGTTCGTGGTGGGCGGCACGGACCTGGTGGCGCTGGTGCCGGAGCGGCTGGCCCGCCGGTACGCCGACTTCGCGCGCTGCGCCGTCGCACCGGCGCCGTTCCCCAACGAACTGCCGCTGGTCGAGGCAATGTACTGGCATCACAAGCGCCATACGGACCCTGGGCACACATGGCTGCGCGGCGTGGTCCGTCGTGTCGGCGCGGAACTGGCCGAACCCGGCATGCCGGCTCCCGCCGCCGGGGCATCGGCGACCGGCGCTGCCGCCGTTCAAGCCATGGCGGCTCCGGATGCCAGCCATCGGCAACAACCGTTTCCGCATCTCGTCCCCGCTTCCTAGCGTGAGTCCCGTGCCGGGTACGGCCGAGTGCCCGGACGGGACACAGGCGGGAAACAGGAGGAAGCCGTGAGTCGAAGGCGTCTGGAAGGCCGAAGCGTTGTCGTCACCGGTGCCGCCCGCGGCCAGGGTGCCGCCGAGGCAGAGGCCGCGGCCCGCGAGGGCGCCACCGTCTTCGCCACCGACGTCCTCGGCGAGGACGGCGAGGCCCTCGCCGCCTCCCTGACCGCCCAGGGCCTGGACGTCAGCTACCGGCACCTCGACGTCTCCTCACCCGACGACTGGGCCGCTCTCGCCGACTGGCTGGAGGCACTCGGCCGTCCCCTGCACGGCCTGGTCAACAACGCCGGCGTGCCGGTACGCGCGCGGCTCGGCGAGGTCGACGTCGCCGACTGGAACAGGGCCTTCGCGGTCAACACCACCGGCGCCCTGCTGGGCATGCAGGCCATGGCCCCACTGATGCGCGAAGGAGGCTCGATCGTCAACGTCGGTTCGGTCGCCGGCCTCGTCGCCCACCACGCGGTCGCCTACACCGCCAGCAAGTGGGCACTGCGCGGACTGTCGAAGGTCGCGGCGCTGGAGCTGGCTCCCCGGGGGATCCGTACGAACATCATCCACCCCGGATACATCGACACACCGATCATGGCCAACGCCAACCCCGTGTTCGTGAAGGCGCATCTGTCGATGACGCCCATGAACCGGGCCGGGATCCCCGAGGAGGTGGCACCGCTGGTGGTGTACCTCCTCTCCGATGAGTCGGCGTACGTCAACGGCGCCGAGATCACCGTCGACGGGGGATTCTCGGCACACGGCGGCACCAAGGCGTTCACCGACGCGCTCGACGCCGTGTAAAGCCCTCCGCATTTTTCCTCCTCTGACGCCCTGCGGTGTTTTCCGCACCGGACGGCGGGCTGCGCTGTGCCCTTTTCCGGCAGCGCGCCGATTCATTCACCACGCTGATTTCATTCGTTCACTGAAAGGTGAGCTGTATGAGCTGGATCTCTCGCCGGGTCGTCACCGGTCACGACGACAACGGAAAATCGGTGTTCCTCTCGGACGGACCGCCGCCCGTGGTGCGGACCGCACCGGACGGCGCGGTCTTCCACGAGCTGTGGAACACCCGCGAAACGCCGGCCCGTATAGACCCTGACGAACCGGAGCCGACGCAGATCTCCCTGACCGTGCCGCCCGACCCGAACGGGACGAAGATCAGGATCAACGAGTTCCCACCGGGTGCCGTGTCACCGATGCACCGTACGCAGACCGTCGACTACGGCATCGTGCTGCAGGGGGAGGTCGTCCTGGTGCTCGACGACACGGAGACCGTGCTGCGGCCAGGGGACGTGGTCGTGCAGCGGGGCACCGATCACCGCTGGGAGAACCGCTCCCAAGCGGTTGCCCACATGGCGTTCGTGCTTGTCGACGGCGAATTCTCCGGCCAGCTCAGGAAGCGGCTTCCCGAAGGAGTCATGGAACACCTGCTAACGGATCCGAATCACCCCTGACATCGCTGTCGAGGCAGCCGCGGATCAGCAGGAGCGCATGCATCATGTTCCGCGATGGCATTCATGCTGATTCGCAATTTCCCTTGCAGTCGCCCACTGTGTTCAATTCCAGCAACCACCGGCTCCGGAATGGCAATGCTGCCGCCACCGCTCCCCAAGGAGAACCGTGTCAGAACAAAGGCGTTCACTTCCAAGGCTTGCCCTCCCCCTGATCGTCGCGGCGATCACCGCCATCACCGCCGCCTGCGGCGCCTCCCAAAGCACCTCGGCCAGCGGGCCCTCCGACTCCGGGACCTCCAAGGAGGCGCGCGCCGCCCTGGAGACGGCCTTCAAGGGCGCCACCGGCGACTTGCCGGAGGTCACCGCGAAGCCGAAGGCAGGGGTGAACCTCTGGGTCATCTCCTGCGGCCAGCAGCAGCCCGGATGTGTGGAGCCCAGCGAGGCCGCCATGGCGGCCGGCAAGGCCGCAGGCTGGAAGACCAATCTCTGTGACGGCAAGCTCAACCCCAGCGGCTGGGGGGCCTGCATCCGGCAGGCGATCAGCGCCAAGGCCGACGTGATCATGCCCGTGGGCGTCGACTGCCCGGCCGTCCAGGGCCCCCTCGGCGAGGCCAAGAAGGCCAAAATCATCACCATCGGCAACGGCGGCATGGACTGCGACGTAGCTGGCGGCGAGAAGCTGTACTCCGCGGTCACCACCCCCCTCAAGAGCATGACCCTCGCGGACTACCGCGCTCGGATGGGTGCGCTCCAGGCCGACTACGTCATCGGCAAGACCAACGGCAAGGCGAAGGTGCTCCTGGTCAACTTCACCGACCCGATCTGGGGCCCGATGATCAGCAAGGGCTTCCGTGACGAGCTCAAGCAGTGCGCCGGCTGCGAGGTCGTCAAGCAGCTCGACGTCGGCAACCAGGACCTCGTCAACAACACGCTCGGCTCCAAGTTCTCCTCCGCCCTCCTCGGGGCGCCGACCGTGAACGCGGTCGCCTTCCCGATCGACGGCTGGCTGCAGGCGGGCATCGGCCAGGCCATATCCTCCTCCGGACGGCGTGCCCAGCTCACCGTGGTCGGCAACTTCGGCAACGCGGCCAACGCCGACGTCATCCGCAGCGACGGCGCGCAGGACGGCGACGTCGGCTACTCCTCGAAGCAGCTGTCGTGGGCCGCCATCGACGACGCCGTCCGGCTGATGGCGGGCCAGAAGCCCGCAGGGTCGGCGGGCGTCGGCCTCGTCGGCATCGACGCCGACCACAACCTGCCCAAGAAGGGCAGCTCCTACGAGCCGCCCGTCGACTACGTCAAGCACTACACCACCGGGTGGGGGAAGTAGTGAGCCGCCCGCCCGGCACGGCACTGCGGATCACCGGGCTGACGAAGCAGTTCGGCGGTACCACGGTGCTCCACGGCACGGACCTCCGGGTCCGTGCCGGCACCGTCCACGCGCTGCTCGGCGGCAACGGCTCCGGCAAGTCCACCACCATCAAGATCCTCGCCGGCGCCCACAGCGCCGACGGCGGCACGATCGAGGTAGGCGGGCGCAGCTGGGAAGCCCGGAACTTCTCGGCCGCCGCCGCACAGGCGGCCGGGCTCCGCTTCGTCCACCAGGACCTCGGGGTCTTCGACGACCTCACCGTGGCGGAGAACATCGCGCTCGCCTCCGGCTGGCCCACCCGGACGGGCGCCCGGATCAGCTGGAGGGCGCTGCACGACCGGGTCACCACACTGCTGGAGCGGTTCGAGATCGACGCCGACCCCCGCGCCCCGCTCGGCACCCTGCGCCCGGCCGCCCGCACCATGGTCGCCATCGCACGGGCACTGCAGGAGACCGACCGGGAGGACCTCGTCCTCGTCCTCGACGAACCCACGGCGAGCCTGCCCGAGCACGAGGCTAGCTTCCTTCTGGAGTCCGTACGCCGGCGTGCCGACCAGGGGCAGACGGTGATCCTCGTCAGCCACCGCCTGAGCGAGGTCATCGCCGTCACCGACGACTACACCGTGCTGCGGGACGGCCGGGTCGCCGGCACCCTCGTGGACCACCGCCCCACGGAGTCCGAACTGGTGGAGCTCATCGCCGGGCGCGCACTGGACGAGGCCGTGCGTCCTACCGTGAGCAAGAGCCGGCCCCGCCCGGTGCTCACCGTCACCGACCTGACCGGCGGCACGCTCAGTGGCGTTGACCTCGAGATCGGCGCGGGTGAGATCGTCGGCGTCGCGGGCCTGCTCGGCTCCGGCCGCACCTCGCTGCTGCGCACCCTCTTCGGCGACCACCGGCCGACCAGCGGCACCATCGAACTCGACGGCGCCCGGGTGTCCTTCACCGGCCCCGGCGACGCGATGCGCGCCCGAGTCGCCTACGTCCCCGAAGACCGGGGCGCTGATGCCGCGTTCGCGGACCTCCCGCTGCGGGCCAACCTCTCGATGTCGGTGCTCGGCCACTACTGGCGGCGCTGGCGCCTGGACCACGGGGCCGAACGCCGCGACAGCCAGGACCTCGTGAGCCGCTACGGCGTCAAGGCACCCTCCGTCGAGGCGGCGTTCAGCACCCTGTCCGGCGGCAACCAGCAAAAGGCCGTACTGGGCCGCTGGCTGCGCCGCGATCCGCAACTGCTGCTCCTCGACGAGCCCACCCAGGGCGTGGACGTGATGTCCCGCGCCGACATCTACACGGTGATCCGCCGCACCGCAGCCTCTGGCTGCGCGGTCCTCGTCGCCTCCTCCGATCTGGAGGAACTGGCAGCCCTGTGCGACCGGGTCCTCGTGCTGCACCAGGGCCGCGTCGTCGCCGAGGCCGACGGCGAGGGGCTCAGCGCGGACCGCCTCGTCCACCTCGTCCAGCGTTCACCGTCCCTCACCTCCGGAGCCAGGACATGACCATGAGCGGTGTTACCTCTTCCGCATCCTCGCCCCCGACGCCCCCGTCGCCGGCGAAATCCGAGAGGTCCGAGGAGACGGAGCCGACCCGGCGCACCCGGCGGCCCGCCCTGTCGCCGGGCCAGCTCGCCGAGCGGTACACCCTTCCCGCCCTGGCCGTCGCCGTGGCGGTCTTCTTCAGCCTCTACCCGCCGAGTGCCGCGGTCTTCCCAACCTCCGCCAACCTCAGCGTAGTGACCGGCAACCAGTCGGTCATCGCCCTACTGGCACTGGCCGCCCTCGCGCCGCTGGCCGCCGGCTACTTCGACTTCTCCCTCGGGGCGAACGCGGCGACCAGCTCCCTGGTGTGCGCGGCGCTCATGGCCCGCCATGGCGTGGGCGTCGTGCCGGCGGTGCTCGCCGCGGTGGCGACGGGCGTGCTCATCGGACTGGTCAATGGCATCATGGTGGCCCGGTTCCAGATGAGCTCGTTCATCACCACCCTGGGCAGCGCCACCCTTCTCGGCGGGGTCATCCAGTGGTACTCGGGCGGCCAGACCATCAGCGCGGGCGTCTCACCCGCCCTGCTCGACTTCGGCTCCGAGCAGTGGCTGGGTCTACCCCGCGTGGTGTCCGTCGTCGTCGTTCTCGGTGCCCTGATGTGGTATCTGCTGGGCCACACTCCATACGGGCGGGCCCTGTACGCCATGGGATCCAACCCCAGGGCGGCGAACCTGGTCGGCATCCGCGTCCGGCGCAACCTGCTGCTGACCTTTGTCATCGCCGGAGCGCTCGCGGGGATCGCCGGCGTCCTGCAGACCGCCCGTGTCGGCGGAGCCACCGCGGACAGCGGCACCAGCCTGCTCTTCCCCGCTTTGGCCGCGGTGTTCCTGGGCGCGACCGCGATCGAGCCGGGCCGGTTCAACGTGCTCGGCACGATGATCGGCGTGGTGTTCGTCTCCGAGACCGTCAGTGGCCTCACGCTGGCCGGTGCCAGCGACTGGGTCGACCCGGTCTTCAACGGCGCCGCGCTCCTGCTGGCCGTGGGCCTGTCCACCTACTTCGGGCGCAGGCGGGCCGCCGGAGCCGCCGTCTAGCGAGGTGGCTCCGGCGGCTGGCCGGCTACGGAGGGCGTCAGCGGCGGTGCCAGGGCAGAGCCTCCAGGCGTTCGGGGTTCCGGACGGGTGGTTCGGCCCGGCCGCGGCGCGGAGCAAGGCGTGCCTGATCAAGGTGGACCCGTCGGTGAAGTCCGGGTACGTCTGGGCGGACCGGCCGCACGAGTCGTCCTACTCGCCGTCCGAACAGCACCAGTGCAACTCCACCGGCGCGGTGAACACCGTGGCCCGGGAAAGTGCCGGTCGCTACACGGTGCGGTTCCCGGGTCTCGGGACCGACAGCGGAACCGTCGACGTGACCAGCGCGGACGGGAACGACCGGGTCTGCTCGGTGGAGGACTGGGGCCCGCGCCCCAGGACGAACACGACCAGGACGTCCACGTCGTGTGCGTCGACCGCGACGGTACGCCCACCGACTCCTCGTTCACGGCGTCGTTCCTGTTCACCATGGGCGGTTCGGGCTCGATGGCCTACGTCCGGGCGGACAAGCCGTCCTCGCCGCCCTACACCCCGGACTCGAACTACCAGTTCAACCCGGTCGGCGGGCTGAACACGGTGGAGCGGGAACAGGAGGGCACCTACCTCGTCTTCCTGCCCGGGCTGCACGGGAACCCTGTGGGGTGCCAGAAGTCGGCCATATGGTCTGACCTGCGGTTAGGCTGTTGTGGGTTCGTACTCGTTGATCATGCCGCCGAGGATTGGTCGGCGGCGTATCGACGTGTGGTTCGGCTCTGCGATCGGGTGGTCCGGTCGTGGTGGGGTGAGTTGTCGGGCTTGGTGTGGTCTGCGGTGGTTGTAGTGGTTCGCGTAGCGCTGCAGCACCGCCCGCAGGTGGTGTTCGTTGAGGATGAGCAGGCGGTCGGTGACTTCGCGTCGGACGGTGCCGACGAACCGCTCGGCGTAGGCGTTGGCTCGTGGACACCGTGGTGGGATCTTCACGACTTGGATGCCGGTGTCGGCGAGGACGGCGTCGAACGA
>NZ_MTQP01000039.1 GCF_001984175.1 Saccharothrix sp. ALI-22-I | reverse complement strand
ACCGGATGCTGGAGACCATCCGCCAGTACGGCCGCGCGCGGCTCACGTCGTCGGGCTCGGGCGCGGAGGACGCCGTGCGGACCCGTCACCTGGAGCATTACGTGCGCCTCTCGCAGCGGTACTGGGCGGAGTGCTTCGGCCCGCACCAGCTCGACTGGATCCAGCGGCTGATCCGCGAGCACCCAGATCGCCACGTGGGTGGTCGAGCACCGCGCCAACCGCTGACCTCCGGTGGAAGCCGGAGTGATACCTGCGCCGGCGGGCGACGCATCCGCCGGGGCTGCGGCACAGGCGGACCTCGCCGTCCTCGCCGGCCCCGACATCGGAGGAAGAAGGCGCTCGTCGCGCGGATCAAGGTCACCTTGCCCCGGTGAACTGCCGCTCTCCCTGAGGCGACACCGTGTCCGGGGCGGTGTCAGCGCGGTGACTGTTCGGTGTCAGGGCTGCGGGTGATCGTGATCGTCGTGATCAGTTCAGCGATCGCGGCCTCGGGGCCGCGAAAGGCGTTCCAGGACAAGACCGTGCTCGACGGCGTCGACCGGGAGTTTCCAGGAACAACCAGGGGTACCAGGAACAGCAGGGTCCGGATGCCGCGGTTCTTCCGGCGGGTGGGGGTCGCGGCGGTGGCAGTCACGCTGCTGGCCGGGGTGGTCGCACCCGGGGTGGCGACCGCGGCCGGCAGTGCAGTGCCGGAGGCTGCTGCCGGGCAGGATCGCCCGGAGCTGCAGGAGGCCATCCTGGCGGTCGTCGATGCCGGTTTCGCCGGGATGCAACTGCGCGTGCACGATCAGCAGGGCGAGTGGGTCGGCAGCGCCGGGGTGCGCAAGCTGGGCGAGACCGCGAAGCCGCCGACGAACGGGCGGTTCTGGATCGGAAGCAGCACCAAGACCTTCACCGCGACCCTGGTGCTGCAGCTGGTGGCCGAGGGCAAGGTAGGGCTGGACAGCCCGGTGGCCGGCTACCTGCCCGAGCTCGGGCTGGACCGGCGGATCACGGTGCGGATGCTGTTGCAGCACACCAGCGGGTTGTTCAACTACACCGGCGACTACGACGACAACGGGACGTACGAGCCGGGAATCCCCGCCGCGGGCAAAGTGTGGGTGGACAACCGGTTCCACACCTACCAGCCGCAGGAGCTGGTACGGCTGGCGCTGTCCAAGTCGGCGCGGTTCGAGCCGGGGACGGACCAGCGCTACACCAACACCAACTACACGCTGGCCTTGCTGCTGATCGAAAAGGTCACCGGCCGCTCCTACGCCGAGGAGATGCAGCGGCGGATCCTGCGGCCGCTCGGGCTGCGGGGCACTGTGGTGCCGGGCGCCTCGCCGGAGATCCTCGGGCCGCACGCCCACGGCTACTACCGCTACCAGGACGCCGGCCAGTGGAAGGTGGTCGACGTCGCCCGCCAGAACCTCTCCCTGCTGGCCGGCGCCGGTGACATGATCTCGACCACCCAGGATCTCCGCACGTTCATCTCCGCGCTGATGGGCGGCAAGCTCCTGCCGGCCCCGCTGCTGGCCGAGATGCGCAAGCCGCACGGAAAGCTCGGCTACGGCCTTGGGCTGTGGGTGCAGGACCTGGGCCCGAACTGCGGCGGCACCATCTTCCAGCACAACGGCGGCCCGCCGGGGGGCTACGGGGCGCTGATGTACAGCACGCCCGACGGCAGTAAGACCCTCACCGGCTCGCTGACCACCGGGGACGCCGCAATCGACCTGGCAGAGGAATGGCCGAAGGCGGTACAGAGGCTCGTCAACGTGGTGTTCTGCGGCGGACAGGCCGCGGGCTGACGGGGCCCAACCGGCTCAGTCGACAGGGCTGAGCACCGCGGACCCGTACGGCGTGGAACTGACGGCCGTGTCCGTCTTCGCCGAGAACTGCTCGTGCTTCTCGCACACCACCCCGGCCGCACCGATCCAGTGACACGGACCGTCCCGGTCGGTACGGGCGTGCGTCTTCTCCGGAAGTTTTCAGATCTCCAGAAAGAGGGTTACAGCATGGTAGGCACGACAAGCGGGACAACCGGACAGGGACACGTTCGGCGCCGGACCCTGTTGGGGGGCGTGCTGGCTGCCGGCGCGCTCGCCGGCCTCGCCGGCCGCGGCAGCGCCTCCGGGAGCGCCTCCGGGAGCGTCTCCGGGGGCGGTGGTGATGACTGTGTCGAGGAAGGCTGGGGAAAGGTCGCCGACGCGTTCCGCGCGAACTTCAAGGAAAACCCCGGCGAGGTCGGCGCGGCGTGCAGCGTCTACGTGGGCGGCCGCCCCGTCGTCAACCTGTGGGGCGGCCTCGCCGATCGCGAGGCGAACCGACCGTGGGGCAGGAACACCATCGTCCAGGTCGCGTCCACGACGAAGGGCGCTACCGCGATCTGCGCCCACATGCTGGCACAGCGCGGTGAGCTGGATCTGGACGCCCCGGTGGCCCGGTACTGGCCGAAGTTCGGCGCAGGAGGCAAGGACCGGATCCCGGTGCGCTGGTTGCTGTCGCACCAGGCCGGTCTGCCGATCGTCGACGGACCGCTGACGTTCGAGCAGGCGTGCGCCTGGGACCCGGTCATCCGTGCACTAGAGGCGCAGAAGCCGCTGTGGCAGCCGGGCACCGAGCACGTCTACCACGCCGTCACCTACGGGTTCCTGGTCGGGGAGGTCGTGCGTCGGATCTCCGGCAAGTCACTCGGCACGTTCTTCGCCGACGAGGTGGCTCGTCCTCTCGGACTGAGCGCCTGGATCGGGCTGCCCGAGAAAGAAGAGCGACGGGTGGCCCGGCTCCACTACGCCGCTCCGTTCTCCCTGGAGGAGCTGATCGCCGGGATGATCGCGATTACCGGGCTGGATGCGGACACGATCACCGCATGGGTCAACGCCATGTACAGTCCGGGCTCGGTCCAAGCCCGCGCCGGCGAGCTCGGCGGCGCCTTGGACAACACGACCGAATATTTCACCACGCGTGCCTGGCGCGCGGCTGAGTTCCCGGCCGCGAACATGCTCGCGGACGCGCGATCGGTGGCACGGATGTATGCCGCCACGGTGAGCGACGTCGACGGGGTGCGGCTGCTGGAGCCGTCGACGGTCGAGAGGATGACAGCCGTCCAGACCGACAAGACGCCGATGCACGGGCTGCCGCCGGGGCTGAACATCCCGGCTGATCGCTCCTTCTACATGTCGCTCGGGTTCTGGCGAGCCTGCCCACCGATGCCGATGGTCGGGCCGGGATCGTTCGGCCACCCCGGCTCCGGCGGATCGATCGGCTTCGCCGACCCCGACGCCGGTGTCGGCTTCGGCTACGTCACGAACCTCTGGAACTTCCGGCCCGACGACCCGCGGGCGTCGAACCTGGCCAAGGCCGTCCGATCCTGCCTCGGATGAGTTGTTCGGACCAAGTTTGCGGACCGCGAGGAATTCGAGGGGAAGGAGCCATTCGTTCGGGCACAGCCGACCACCGCTGAGCAGCGGTCCCCGAACGCAGGCGTCCACGGTCCCGGCACGTCCGGTAGCGGTCGGCGCGGACTCCGCTGACCGGACGGCCGTGCCGCGCTGTGCGGACTTGCGAAATCGGACGCCGACATGGCCGCGCGGTAGCGTGGTCGGGTGCCCGACGACACGTCGCGGGGTGAGGAGCGGGTCCGCACGGCGGAGGTCGTCGCGGCGCTTTCCCTCGCGACGGACCTCGGTCTCGGGGTGCCCCTCGAACACGGTCTGCACAGCGCGCTCATCGCGGCACGGCTCTGCGACAGCCTGGGTACCGACGCCGGGACAACGGCGCAGGCCTACTACGCCTCGTTGCTGTACTACGTCGGTTGTACCGCCAACGCGGGGATGGCGGCGAAGATGTTCGACGGGGACAACGCGCTGACGACGTACGGCGTCCCGGTCCGGTTCGGGTCGCCGAGGCAGACGTTGGCCGGGATGGCCCGCGCCGTCGCGTCACCGGGCCGCCCCCCTGTCGTGCGCGCGATGCGGATTGCTCGACGACTGCCGAGGCTGGTGCACGAGTTTCCCGCTGTCGTGGCCGCCGAGTGCGACGTCGCGCAGATGCTGACGCGCAGACTCGGCCTCCCGTCCGCGACGTCGGCCTTGTTCGTGCACGCGAACGACCGTTGGGACGGTCGGGGTGGCGGCCGGGGCGCTCAGGGCGACGCGATCCCCCTGCCTATGCGGATCGTCCACGTCGCCCGTGACGCCGCCTTCCAACGCATGCTGGGAGGCGACGACCACGCGACCAGGGCGGTGCGCGGCCGCGCCGGTGGCGCGTTCGACCCGGACGTCGCGAGGCGCTTCGCGGACCGTGCCGCCGAGATCCTGGCCATCGATCCGCACACCTCGGCCTGGGCGGACGCGCTCTCCTACGAGCCCCGACCGCACCTCGTGCTGGAAGGGGAGGCCATCGACCGCGCGGTGAGTTCCATCGGCGACTTCGCCGACCTCCTCTCGCCACACCTGGTCGGTCACTCGGCAGGTGTCGCCGAACTGGCCGCAGCCGCCGGCGGGCGATGTGGACTCCCCGCCGAGGAGATCCGCGCGCTGCGGCGGGCGGCCCTCGTGCACGACCTGGGGCGGGTCGCGGTGCCCGTCCGCATCTGGCAGCACGCCGGCCCGCTGTCACCGGACGACTGGGAGCGGGTCAGGCTGCACGCCTACCACACCGAGCGCGTCCTCAACCGCGCGCCGTTCCTCGCCGCGCTCACCCCCATCGCGGCTTTCCACCACGAACGTCTCGACGGCACCGGTTACCACCGCGAGGCCACCGCCCCGGTACTGGGCGTGCCCGCTCGTGTGCTCGCCGTGGCCGACGCGTACCACGCCATGACGGAGCCCCGGCCGCACCGTGCGCCGATGTCGCCGGAACAGGCCGCCGAGACGGTCAGTGCCGAGGCACGGGCCGGCCGACTGGACCCCGAGGCGGTCGGCGCCGTGCTCGTGGCGGCCGGTCAACACGTCCCGCGGATCCCGCACCCCGCCGGGCTGACCGACCGCGAGCGCGAGGTCGTCGTCCTGCTCGTCCGCGGCCTGCAGACCAAGCAGGTTGCCCGAGCCCTCGGGATCTCGGTCAAGACCGCGGACCACCACGTCCAGAACTCCTACCGGAAGATGGGGGTCTCCACGCGTGCGGGGGCGATGCTGTTCGCCATGCAGCAGGGCGTCACGGCATAGGGCGTCACGGCATGGGGAGAACTCCCGATGGGGTCAGCCCGCGTTCCGTCCTAGCGTCAGGGCCATCGGAAACGGCTTCGACCACAGGAGGCACTCATGTCCGCCTCGACCAGACGTCCGGCTCGCGTGGGCATCGTGGTGATCGCACCCGTAGTCCTGCTCACTGCGCTCAGCTACCACCCGCACCTCCCGGGACGCCAGCCGAACCTCGACGCAGTGGCCTCGGCCGTGGAACTCGACCCGTCGCGCTGGGCGGTCGCACACCTCGGGGCCGGTGTGGCATTCGGGCTGCTGAGCCTGGCGTTCCTCGCGGTCCGCGGTTACCTCCGCGAGGCGGGCGAAGATCGCTGGAGCGCCGCCGCACTGCCGTTCGTCATCATCGGGAACACTCTGTACGCGATGCTGCCCGGGATGGAGTTCGCGCCGCTCGCGGCGGTCGAGACGGGCGGGAGCGCTCGGGCGGCGCAGGAGGCGCTGGTCCCCTGGTTCGTCCCGTTGTTGATCGTCGGGGCGCTCGCCTTCGGCGTCGGGGTGCTCGGCATGGCGAGGGGCGTGGCGCGAAGCCGGGTTCTGAGCACCGGGCTCACGAGGCTCGTCGTGGTGGCGTTCGTCGTCATGGCTCTGTCGCGCTTCGTCCCGCTGTCCGCCGTCCAGTTCCACGTGCAAGGCGTCGCGGGACTCGCGGCTCTCCTCCCGCTGGCGTACGCGATGGCGAAGCAGCCCCATCACGCCGGCGAACCGGTGTCGCGGGAGCGGAACCACCACCTCAGCTCGTGAGGCCGGTTGGACGGCTCACGCGGTGCCGGAGTGGGGCGTCAGACCCACAATGGAACGATGACGGCCGATGGGCTTGAGCAGGGGCGCACGTCCTTCGCGCAGCGCTCATGGGGCGTCGCGTACACCCAGCTCGCGGCCGCCGATGCCGACACACCACTCGACCTCGACGACCTTGAACGATTCGGGCTCGCCGCGTACCTGACGGGCAACGACGAGGTGTCCGCGCGCGTGTGGACGCGTGCCCACCATGAGGCCCTTCTCCGTGACGATCCGCAGCGCGCCGCGCGCAACGCCGTCCTGATCGGTTCCGGTCTGATGTTCCGGGGCGAGGTCGCGCCGGCGATGGGGTGGTTCGCACGCGCCGGACGCGTGCTCGAAGGCTGCGACGAGTGCGCGGAACAGGCGTGGCTGCTCATCTGGAACGCGTACGCGCGGATGTGGGGCGGAGACCCCGCGGGGGCGGAGCCGGCATTCACCGAGAGCGTCCAGGCCGGCCGGCGCTTCGGCGACCTCGACCTGGTGACGATGTCACGACTCGGCCAGGGCATGTGCCTGGTCATGCGGGGACAGGGCCCCGCGGGCGTCGGTCTGCTGGACGAGGTCATGGCCGGGGTGACGTCCGGCGAAGTCTCACCGATGTACGCCGGGATCGCCTACTGCGCCGTGATCGGGGCCTGCTCCGACCTGTTCGACCTGCGTCGCGCCCGTGAGTGGACCGCGGCGCTCACCCGCTGGTGCGACTCCCAACCCGACCTCGTCCCCTATCGGGGCAACTGCCTGGTCCACCGGTGCGAGCTCATGCAGCTGCAAGGCGCGTGGAACGACGCGCTGCAGGCCGCCGAGCAGGCCTGCGACCTCCTGTCCGGACCGGTCGAGTGGGACACGCTCGGTGCGGCGTACTACCAGCTCGGCGAGCTGCAGCGGTTGCGCGGGGAGTTCACGAAGGCCGAGCAGAGCTACCGCAAGGCCGGTGAAGCGGGCCGCCGGCCCGAGCCGGGTCTCGCGCTGCTCAGGTTGGCGCAGGGACGGATCGACGTGGCGTCCGCCGTGATGCGGCGCGTGGTCGCCGAAACCGACGACCCGTCCGCACGGTCGCGCGCGCTGCCCGCGTACGTCGAGGTCATGATCGCCGCCGGCGATGTGCCGTCGGCCCGCACAGGAGCCGACGAGCTCGCGCAGATCGCGGGTGCCTTGGACGCTCCGTACCTGGACGCGGTGGCCGCTTCAGCCGCCGGAGCGGTCCTGCTCGCCGAACGTGACGCGCGATCGGCGTTGCGGAAGCTCCGCAACGCCGGATCGCTGTGGCGCGAGTTGGACGCTCCGCACGAGATGGCACGCGTCCGGGTGCTCACAGGGCTGGCCTGCCGCGCACTCGACGATCCCGAGACGTCCGACATGGAGTTCCACGGCGCGCGGACGGTCTTCGAGCAGCTCGGGGCCACACCGGATGTCGACCGGCTCGACGCACTGATGAGATCGCCGTACGGGAAGGCCCCCGGCGGCCTGACCGCGCGTGAGGTGGAGGTGCTGAGGCTGGTCGCGTCCGGCAGGACGAACCGCGCGATCGCGAAAGAACTCGGCCTCTCCGAGAAAACCGTCGCCCGCCACGTCAGCAACTGCTTCACCAAGATCCGGGTGCCGTCCCGCGCGGCGGCCACTGCCTACGCGTACGAGAACGCCCTGATCTAGGGGCGTGTGGACAGAACTACCCACGCCCTCAAGAGGAGGTCTGGGTCGTTCGTCCGAAGCTGTCCGGCTTTTCCGCGCTTAACGTCCGGTTGACAGGGGCATTGGAAGGGAGCCGGACATGACGGATATGCAGCACGAGACGACACGGCAAGGTTTCCCCGTCGAGGCGTGGGATGCGATCGCGGCGCTGTACGACGAGCACGTCGCACCGGGTGAGTCCGATCTGGCCCTGGCCGGACTGCGGCTCGCGGGTGTGCGGAAGGGCGACACGTTCCTCGACGTCGCCACCGGCCCCGGCGGACTGGGCCTCCCGGCGGCACGGCTCGGCGCCAAGGTGCTGGCCGTCGATTGGGCGCCCGGGATGATCGAGCGCTTCAACGCGCACGTGGCAGCCGAAGGGCTGGACGCCGAAGGCCGAGTGATGGAATGCCACCGGCTCGACATCGCCGACGACACCTACGACGTCACCGGCTCGCAGTTCGGCGTCATGCTCGTCCCGGATCAGGCGCGGGCGCTGCGGGAGATGGTCCGGGTGACGAAGCCCGGTGGACGCGTCTTCCTCACCGCGTACGGGAACCCGGACGAGTTCGAGGCACTGCACTTCTTCGTCAGCGCGGTGCGGGCGGTCGTCCCCGAATTCGAGGGCATCCCGGAGGACGAGCCACCGCTGGAGTTCCAGGTCTCGGACCCGGAAGTCCTGCGTCGGAGGCTGACCGATGCGGGCTTGAAGGACGTCACCGTCGACACGAGTCACCACGAACGGATCGAAGTGCTGAGCGGACAGCAGCTCTGGGACTGGTGCATCGGTGGAAACCCGATTCCCGGCGCGCTCGTCGCCGACTTCACGGACGAGCAGCGCGAAGACATCATCCGGGTGCTCGACGGCATGATCCGCGAACGGTCCGCCCACAACGGCCCGGCCGTGTTCACGGCGCCCTTGAACATCGGAGTAGGCACAAAATAAGGCGGCTGTGCCGACAGAGACCGGGGAAAGCCGCTGCGCTCCCACCCCCGTGTCCAGGGAAACGCTCACCGCCCTGGTGGACGCCGACTACAACCACAACACGGCATCCACGGGAGCGCCCTCGACTACCTCGGGCCGTGAGCGAGAAGGCTCACGGCCTGAGCCCCGGTCAGCGTGGCCGCCGCGGCGGCCGGGTCCTGCCCGCGCAGGCATCAGGTAATCCGCCACCGCCGCCAGCAAGGCGATGTGCCGCGGGAGGTCGGGGCGCACGGTAGGCGGCTTGGCGGCCGGCGGGGGTGGCGCGCGACCCTCCGACAGCTCGTCGACGTCGTAGCCGGGAACGTCCGGCAGCGCCCACTGCGGCATTTCGGCGTGCCGCGACCACTGGTTCACCGCCGTCGTTGCGAGCGGCCGCGTCGGTGACGCAGGGCGAGGACCAGGCCGACCACCAGCAGGCAGCCCAGCGCGACGAGCAAGTACCCCTGGTAACGCCGGATGTCGTCGTAGATGACGGTGACGTGGTCGCCGGCCAGATAACCCAGCAGAGTCCACAACGCGACCCAGAGCACCGCGCCGATCGCGTTGAACGTGACGAACCGCGGCCACGGCATCCGCACCACGCCCGCGACCACGCCGTTGACCTGGCGCAGACCGTCCACGAACCGCGCCGCCACGACGACCTTGTTGCCGTGCCGGACGAAGAAGCCCTCGGCCTTGCGCAGCCGTTCGTCGGTGAGGAACACGTAGCGTCCGACCTTCAGCACCAACGGCCTGCCGCCGAGGCGGCCGATCATGTAGCCGAGGCTGTCTCCGACGACCGCGGCGAGCAGCGCCACCAACGCGACGCCGAACACGTTGAGGTGTCCGGTACCCGCGTAGATGCCCGCCACGACGAGAACCGTCTGGCCGGGAGCCGGGACCCCGAAGCTCTCCACGAACACCGTGGAGAACACCGCGACGTAGCCGTAACGATCCAAGGCGGAGGCCACCTCACCGAGGATTCCGGGCAATTGGTCGTTCACCGCGCGGCCCACCTCCGTGTGTCGGCTCCCGGCGTGCGCCGAACGCCGTTCACGCAGATCATGAACCGATGCCGCTGCCGATGCCATTCGGACGTATCGTCAGCGGTGATCGCTGACGTCCAGTCGGACGCCATCAGCCTCTGGCACGCGACAATCGACGCCGGTACGACCGCGCCCCCGAAATGGAAATTTTTGCCCACAATCAGATTTCACCCCCATGCGACACCGATTTAAAGTGATTCCACTCAAACTGGCCGACGCCGCCGGTTGTGGGCATGGCTTAATAGCGCATGGGCGCCGCAGACGCGATTTGACGGATTCGACGGAACCCGAGAGGGTCGACCGCGCTCCACTTCACTCAGCGACAGGGGATGTTTTGACCTCGGGATTCCTGAGCCGGTTTGTGGTGGATGTGAGCCCGCTCCGGGAACGGCGGGACTACCGGCTTGTCTTCGCCGGCTATCTGATCTCGGTCCTGGGTAGCCAGATGGCCACGGTCGCCGTCGCGTACCAGGTCTACGTGCTCACCGGGTCGTCGTGGATGGTCGGTCTGCTCAGCGTGGTGGAGCTGGTGCCGCAGGTGCTCGGCATGTTGTTGGGCGGGGTGGTGGCCGATCGGATGGACCGGCGGCGGCTGTTGCTGGTCCTCCAGTGCGTGTCGGTGTTGACCTCCGGTGGGCTGGCGGTCGTGGCGTTGGGGGCCACTACTCCGTTGGTCGCGGTGTTCCTGTTGGTGGCCGTGCGGGCGTTGCTCGGGGGGCTGACCGCCCCGGCCTACACGGCTCTCAGTGCGCGGGCTGTCGGGCCGAGGCTGTTGCCCTCCGCGGCGGCGCTCAACGCGATCGTCATCCAGGCCGGTGTGTTCATCGGGCCCGCGATCGGCGGTGTGCTGATCGGGTCGGCCGGGCTGCCCTGGGTGTACCTGGCGGACATGGTGAGCTTCGCGGTGTTCGCCGTGTTGCTGGTGATGACGAAGCCCGCGCCGCCCGAGCGTTCCGACGCGCACGGCGACGTGGGGCTGCTGGGTATCGGCCGGTCCCTGACACGTGGTCTCAAGTTCACCAAGGACCAGCCGATCCTGCGCGGGGTCATGCTGATCGACCTCAACGCCATGGTGTTCGGGATGCCCAGGGCGTTGTTCCCGGCGTTCGGCACCGCCGTGTTCGACGCCGGGCCGGAGAGCGTCGGCCTGCTGTACGCCGCACCGGCGGCCGGCGCGTTGCTGGCGGCGTTGGGCAGTGGCTGGGTCGGGCGGGTGCACCGGCTGGGGCACCTGACCCTGTACTCGGTCGCGGCCTGGGGTGCCGCCATCGCTGTTTTCGGTCTCGTCACGTCGTTTCCGATCGCGTTGGTCTCGCTCGCCGTGGCCGGGGCGGCCGACGTCGTGTCGGAGATGTGCCGCAGCACGCTGGTGCAGCGCTCGGTCCCCGACGAGCTGCGCGGACGGGTCAGCGGACTGTGGCTGGCCCAGACGAACGCCGCGCCGCGACTCGGTGACGCCAGGGCAGGCGCGATCGCGAGCCTGGCGTCACCGGCGTTGGCCGCTCTCTCCGGTGGGTTGCTGTGCATCGTCGGCGTCGTCGTGTGCGCCTGGCTGCTGCCCGACCTGCGCAAGGCCGTCAACACCGAACACGGCCCCGAACCCCGACCCACCGAACCAGCACAGGAGTGAGCCGCGACGAGACGCTTCGTCCTTGACGTCTTCATGATCCGCACATTTCGGTAGCCTCGTCCGGGGCGGTTGCCGTGCCCGTGGGGGGCCAATCGGAGGGCGGCCTGGTCGTGCCGACCGAAGCCGCCGCCGGGGACCCCGCTGGTCGTGGTCGCCGGCCTGTTCGTCAGCACTCATCCCGATCCCTTGATCCGAGAGGTTCCTCGATGCCGCAGCGCACAAGATCCCGAAGACGATCCGTCGCCGCCACGGCAGTGACCGCACTGGGAGCACTCACCCTGGCTGCTCCACCGGCCCACGCCGCCGACATCAACGTTCCCTGCGACCCGGCCGCACTGGTCCAGGCAGTCGCCGCGGCCAACGCCACCGATGCCCCGGACACCCTGTCCTTAACGCCGAACTGCGTCTACGCACTCACCGCGCCCGCCGATACCGCCTGGAACGCTGGGCTGCCCACCATCAGGGGCAAGCTCACCATCAACGGCAACCACTCCACCATCGCCCGGGTCCAGACCGCACCCCAGTTCCGGATCATCTCCAACTGGGGTGACCTGACCCTCAACGAGGTCACCATCGCCGGCGGCCACGCCCCCGATGGCGTCGGTGCCAACTCCTACGGAGATGGGAACTCGGGCGGGGCTGGTGGCGGTATCCAGAACTGGGGCCCGCTGACCATCACCAACAGCGTGATCACCGGTAACAGCGCAGGGGCGGGTGCTCCCGGCGCCGACGCCACCGCCACCGCCTCGGCCGGTCGCGGCGGGCTCGGCGGTTTCGGCGGCGGCATCGCCTCCTACAGCTCCACCCCGGTGGCGCTGACGATCACCAACAGCTCGATCAGCAACAACACCACTGGAGCCAGTGGTCGGGGCGGCAACGGTACGGGCACGAAGCCGGGCGGTCGGGGCGGCTCAGGTGGTTTCGGTGGCGGCATCGACGTCACCAGCGGCACCATCCTGCGGATCACCGGCAGCAGCATCACCGGCAACATCGCCGCGGACGGCGCCCAGGGTGGTTCAGGGGGCGCCACCCGCGGTGGCGGTGGAGACGGCGGTAGCGGCGGTACGGGCGCCGGGGTGTTCATCGCCACCAGAGAAGGCCAGCCGCTGAATCCGGTCATCACCGGAACCACGATCACCGGTAACCGCGCCGGTCGCGGGGGCGACGCCGGTGTCGCGGGGGCCGGCGGGTACGCGGGTTGGGCCGGCTTCGGCGGTGGCGGCGGCGGACTCGGCGTGTTCTACGACACCCTCACCCTCGACGGCGGAACGGTCAGCGACAACGCCGCGGGCGAGCCCGGAGCAGGTTCCTCCCGCCTCCCGGCCTCCGGCGGCGGCATCTACACCCTGAGGGGACACGTCACGCTGGTCAACGGGGCCGTGGTGAGCGGCAACCGGCCGGACAACTGCGAGTCCGTCGCCGACGTACCCGGCTGTGTCAACGACCTGCGCGCCGCCGGCGTCCAGCGCACCGACGAGACCACCGTTCGGGACCGCCGGGCCGACGACCTCGCCGTCGCGGAACAGGCCGCGTCCTCAGCGATGCCGGGTAAGTGAGCAACGGCGAGGGACTGGACGCCGATGCCACGGAAATCAGCGGCATCGGTCTTCCACCGGCCCTGCTGACAAGCGTTCCACAGCCTGGTTGGAATCCCCGCCGGACGGTTCACCCGGTCTGACCATCCATCCGTAACAGGACAGTGCTTCTTCGTGCCCGACCGGGTGTCCCGGTCGGGCACGAACGCGGCACAACGCGAAGAGACGCGAGTTGGGCTACTTCCAGCTCCTGTGGGGTGAGTAGCGCTGTGACATCGGAACGCCCTTCGTGTGCCGCGACGCCTGTCGCCCGCAGTTCGGTCCGGGCACGCTGTGCCCGGGGCACGGCACCGAGGCTGTCGAACAGCGCGATGGCGATCCGCAGTTGGGTACGGGCATCGGCCCTGCGACGTTGGCGACGCAGCCATTGGCCGTAGAGCAACGTCGCTGTTGTCCGCCCGCGACGGCGACGATCCGCTGCTGACCGCGCTCGTGCCGGCCCAGCAGACCATGCCGGCCTACTACTACGAGACGCCGGAGCAGACGACCGGCCTGGCCCGGCGCGCCCGCGAGTTGGCCGCCGACACGGTGTGCGACGCCGCCGCGCTCGCCGCGGGGCCACCCGACCTCGCCCCGACACGGTTGCCGCGGCCGTCAACCCCGTCCGGTGTCATCGTCGCACTCCTTGGTGATGGTCCGGCCCTCGAAGAGGCCGAAGCCGGGCGAGAGGCCGACGACGACCTCGTTGGAGCCGCTGCCTCGCTTCGCCGGCTGCTCGTCCCCCCTGTTGGTCCACTGCACGCGCTGCTTGGCCTGTTCCAGCAGATCCGTGTCGCACTTCTCCTGCGGGTCGTCGTCCTCCTGACCCCGGCACACGTCGCGGTGGGGCTGGGTTTCGATCTGGCGGGTCGACGCCTCCAGGCGGGCGCCGGCCAGGCCGTACTTTCGCAGGACGGCTTGGTGACCCGGACCGCCTACGCCGAGGTGCCACCGCGCGTGGAGTACGCCCTCACTCCCCCGGGCCTCAGCCTCCACCACATCGTCACGTCCTTGATCACCTGGGTTGCGGACCACCACAGCCAGATCCGCGAACACCGGGCCCGCACCGCCACTGCACCCTGAAGATGAAGGACAGCGCCTGCGCGGCGTGCGGCACCCGGCCGCCGCCCCGGCCGATGCAGAGCAGGGTGCCCGCGCCGGCCTCGCGCATCGCGGGTACCGCACGAGGGTTGATCAGGGCCGGAACGCCGGCGTCATCGCCGCCACCGGGTGCCGCGATCGCCCCGAGGGACTGGGTGAGGTAGGCAAGGCTGATCTGGCTTCCGGACGCTGCCAGGCTGACGGCGAGGAACGTGCCCATGGTGACGAACCAAGCACCCCAGATGAAGAACTCGAGGAACATCATCGAGGAGAGCTTCAGGCGCGTTGCCATACTGATCGCGCCCGGAGGCTGACCGGTCGTAGCAGTCACGTGACTGTGCCTCCCTCAATAAGTGGCTGTCCCCTCGTATGCGCTTCTCGGTTGGTGTGGGGTACTCATCGGCCCGCCGCCCACCGGGTCTCAGGCGACCAGCAGCGGTCGTAGGGTGCGGTGGGCGACCTGAAGGCCTGTCTCGACGCGGTCCTCTGTGCCACCCCAGACGGGATCTTCGTGTTCGACGGAGAGGACTCCGTCGAAGCCGCCCTCGTAGAGGGTGTCGACGACGGCACGCCAATCGACCTGCCCGAGGCCGGGCACGCGGTATCGCCACCAGCCGACGTCCCAGGGGTCGTCCCGGACGACAGCCTTCCCGGGCCAGCCGTACCGGGTACGCCGTTCGGGGAACACCTGGATGTCTTTCGCTTGGGCGTGCGCGACCCGGTCGACGTAGGGCCGCAGCGCCTCGACGGGATCGATGCCCATCCACACCAGGTGTGACGGGTCGTAGTTGAGGTAGAGGCCCTGTTCGAACATCCACTCCCACAGTTCCGGCGAGTAGGCCAGGTTGCCGGGATAGCCGTCGGGGTGCCAGCCTTCCATCACGCAGTTCTCGATGATGATCTTCACCCCGCGCTCGCCCGACCGGTCTACGAGCGGACGGAACACCTGCTCCGCGGCGCGGAGGTTCTCCGCGACGCTCCTGGTGGGGTCCCGTCCGACGAAGGTTCCCACGGTGGGCACCCCGAGCAGGGCCGCGGCGTCGATGAGCGCCAGCACGTGAGCGTTCACAGCCTTGCGCTCAACAGGGTCGGGGTGCAGGTTGTTGTCGTAGAAGCCCAGTGACGACAGGGTCAGGCCGTGCTGGTCGGCCAGCGCCCTGATCTCGTCGGCCTGCTGTTGGCCGAAGCCGTTGACGTCCAAGTGGGTCGCGGTGAACGGTCGGTTTCCCAGTGCCGGCCAGGCGGCCACCTCCAACGCCTCGAACCCGTTCGCCCCCGCCCAGGTCGCAATGTCGGCGAGGCTGCGCTGCGGCAAGCAGGCGGTCAGGAATCCGAGCTTCATGCGGGCACCTCCACCCAGCCGCCGCTCGCGGCGGACGTCAGGACGGCGTCGGTGACGACGGCGGCACGCAGGCCGTCATCGAACGGGGGAAGACCGTCGGGCGTATCGCCGGCAACGGCGGCGTAGACGTCGGTGACGAAGGCCGAGGCCGCCAGGAGGGCAAGGCTGCGGGAACTGCTCACGTCCGTGGAGAGCGACTTCTCGCAGATCACGTGCTTACCGGCGGCCAACGCGCGCCCGGTCAGCGGCGCGTGCAAGTGATTCGGCGTGCAGATGTGGATGACATCGACATCGTCGGCCTCGATCAGTTCCTCCGCCGACGAGGCCGCCCGCGCCGCCCGCAGCCTGGTGGCCGCGGCCGCCGACGACTTCGCGTCACGGCCGGCAACAGCAGCGACGACGCCGCCCGCTGCCCGTACGGCCCGCGCATGGACCTCACCGATGAAGCCGGTGCCGACGATCCCGGATCGACGGCGATCTGCCATCCTGCATCCCTCGGATCTGCATGACGAGGGTCACGCCTGCAGGTCTTGCTAGCACGTTCCTGCGCAGGGCGCACCTTGAGCGATGCCTTCGATCAGCGGCACGACCAGCGTTACGGGCCCAGCAAGGTTGTGATCGCGGTCTGCGGGCATTTCCGGGTGCTGTATTCGCCTGCCAGGGAATGCTCTCCAGTTGATTCGTCGCCAGGTCGGGCGCTGCTTTCGCTTCGGGCACGTCATCCGGACCAAACGCCGTCGGGGCCAGCGGGCACCCCGACGATCCGGCATTGCCGCTCCACACGGGAGTCACTGGTTTCCACACGGTAACCGATGCCGGAACTCGTCCGAGTCCTACGATTTCGACTGTTGGCGTGGAGTGTGATGCGGCACACTCAATGGATGGCGGAGGCAATCGGCGCGCCGGTGCAACCGGAGCTGAAGCGGGCCATCGGCCCGAAGTTGCTGCTGTTCTTCGTGGTCGGTGACATCCTTGGCACCGGCATCTACGCCTTGACGGGCAGCGTCGCGGGCAGGATCGGCGGCGCGCTGTGGCTGCCGTTCCTCGTCGCGTTCGCGGTCGCCTTCCTCACCGCGTTCAGCTATCTGGAACTCGTGGGCAAGTATCCGAAGGCCGCAGGCGCGGCGCTTTACACCAACCGCGCGTTCAAGATTCAGATCCTCACTTTCATGGTCGCGTTCGCGGTGATGAGTTCGGGCCTCACGTCCGCCTCGTCTGCCGCGCTGGCCTTCGGTCGCACCTACCTGCAGTCGGTCATCCGGGAGTTCTTCTCGGACGCGTTCGCCGTGTCGGCGACACTGGTGGCGATCCTGTTCATAGTCGGCCTTGGTCTGATCAATTTCCGGGGTGTCTCGGAATCGGTCAAGACGAACGTCGTCCTGACCTGTATCGAGTTGTCCGGTTTGCTGATCATCATCGGGATCGGCATCTGGGCGATCGCGATGGGCGACGGCGACCCGGGAAGGCTCACCCAGGTCGACCCGGCTCCGGGGCAGCACGCGCTCGTCGCCATCACGTCCGCGACCGCGCTGGCGTTCTTCGCGATGGTCGGGTTCGAGGACTCGGTCAACATGGCGGAGGAGTGCCGCGACCCGGTGCGGATCTTCCCCCGTGCGATGCTGTGGGGGATGGTGGTGGCCGCGTTGATCTACGTGGCGGTGGCGATCACCTCGTCGCTGCTCATCCCGGCGGACGAATTGGGGAGGGCGGGCAGCGGGGCGCTGTTGCGCGTGGTCCAGGTCGGCGCTCCCGGCTTCCCGCTGTGGGTGTTCTCGCTGATCGGTCTGTTCGCCGTGATCAACTCGGCACTGATCAACATGCTGATGGCGAGCCGGCTGATCTACGGCATGTCGAACGAGCGGATCATCCCGAGGGTGTTCGGGGTGGTCCACCCGTTCCGCCGCACGCCGTGGATCTCGATCGTGTTCACCAGCGGTATCGCCGTCATCCTGGTGTCCACGGCGGACATCGCGAGGCTCGGCGGGACCACCGCGTTGCTGCTGCTGATCGTGTTCACCATCGTCAACATCGCGGTGCTGGTGCTGCGCAAGGAGAAGGTCGAGCACGATCACTTCCGCGCACCGACGTGGGTGCCGGTGCTCGGCGCGATCACGTGCGCGTACCTGGCCAGCCCGTTGTCCGGCAGGCCTGCCGACGACTACCGGATCGCCCTGTACCTGCTGGGCGCCGGTCTGGTGCTGTGGATCATCAACCGGGTTGTCCACGGAAAGGTGGAGTTCCGCGCGGAGAAGCTGACGAAGTAGTTCTCAGAAGCGCACGCTCCTGATCACTCGCACGTCGTCGGCCTGGAAGACGGTGTCGAACGTCTGACCCTCGGCGAGGCAGACCTGGTCGATACCGGTGTCGGGTGCGTGCTTGGGCCACCAGTGGCACATCCGGCGGGTGACGAACGATCACCTGGCTGCCCGGAGCGCCGTCAGCGCGGTGGTTACGTCCGCCTCGGCGTTGAAGCCAGGTAGTCCGGCCGTATCAGGGGGTCGAAACGCAGTGCGCCAAGTGATTGCGTGAGGTTGACGAACAGCCGTGCGCCGACCGCGTCGGTCGCTGCGCGAAGCGCACGCAGATCCCGGCGCCGGCCATCCTTTGTGGTCACTTCGCTGACCGCGAGCAACGCGGTGTCCTCGTCCAGCGCGTCGGCCAGCCGGTCTCCGGGTGCGGCCACCACGTCGTGCCGGGCCAGCCAGGGGAACAGGTTGCTGCGAAAATCGTCCTCGGCCACCACCACTCGCCCGCGAGGCAGCGAGCCTGCGACTGTGGCGGCTGCTTCGGCGAGCGACCCGACGGCCGACACCGTGCCCGGCTCGGCCCCGATGAACCTCGCGAACAGCTGTCGTGCGTCCTCGGCGGCGGAATCCCACATCCGCCAGTCGAACTCCCCCGACGACCACGCCGACATGGTGTCCCGCAACGCGTCCACCACCGGCCCGGCGCCCGGCGGGGAACCTGGCGTGTCCAGCCACACGGTGGAACGCAGCGCCGGGAACAGGTCGCGGAACTCCTCAGGCGTCATGTCCGGGGCACCGCTGCGATCGCCTCGACCTCGACCGCGATCTCGGGCGCCGCCAGTGCCGCCACCACGATCAGCGAATGGGCCGGGAAGTCGCCGTCCGGGAACCATTCGGCGAACGCGCCCGCCCGGCCTGCCCGGCTGCCCGCGAGGTGCTCGGTCCCGGCGACCATGGTGAACAGTTTCAGCAGGTGCTCCGGCCCGGCGCCCGCCGACTTGAGCAGCGCGGCGATGTTGGCGTAGATCTGGCGGGTCTGCGACTCGGCGTCCGGCCCGGCCATCACCCCGTCCGGCCGGGTGCCGACCTGGCCGGAGATGAACAGCACCTCGTGGCCGGTGGGCGCCGCGGCCAGGTGGCTGTACTGGCCGACCGGCGGGCCGATCTCGGCGGGGGTCCAGCGACGGATCATCAGAGGTCTCTCTTCCTCGGTGTGCCTCAGGCCCGCCATCAGGTGCTTGCCGATCCCGTCGGCGCCGGCCCGCAGGTCATGATTCAGAACGCGGTAGACGGGTGGCGACACCCACGGCGTGAATTTCAGATAGTCGAAACCTCGTTCATCCTGATGCGGTGGCGCCTGTCCGGACGCAAAGTGTGCGGCGGGCGAAGACGAGTCGGGAGGTGGCGAAACTGTCATGAGCCAGAACGACGGCACGGTCCTGCACACCCTTCGCGGCCCTGCTGCGACGCTTTCCCGACCTCGCACTCGCGGACGAGCAGGCCGACTTCCGGGTCTTCAGCGCCGTCTACGGAGTCAACTCGCTGCGGGTGACCTGGTGAGAGCCGACGCAGCCCGCAACCACGAGCGGATCGTCGGCGCCGCGGTCCTGGCGTTCGAGGAGATCGGGCCGCAGGTGACGCTCGAGGAGATCGCCGCGCGCGCGGACGTGAGCGTGATGACGGTCTACCGCCGCTTCCGTGCGCGCGACCAACTCGTCAAAGCCGTCTTCGACCACGTCCTCGCCACCGAACTCGAACCCATCACAGCGGTGCACACCGACGACCCGTGGCAGGACCTGGTCGGAGTGCTCGAGGCCGTCACCGAGGTACTCGCCCGGCGACAGGCCATCATCTCACTCGCCCACGAGTTCGAGGCGTTCGCGAACGACAGCACGCATCGCTTCCTGCTCGCCATCGAACCCGTGCTCCGCCGCGCCATCGACGCGGGCGTGGTGCGACCGGAACTGCTGCCTCGCGATCTGAACGCGATCACCTTCATGAACCTGGCCACGGTGCACCCCGGCGATCCTCACGGCGACGACCGCAGGCGCTACCTCGCCCTGCTCATCGACGGACTGCGCCCATCGCCGACCACCCTGCCACCGCCATCACCGCACAACTTCTTCGAACCACCTGAAGCCGACGGACTGGCACCATGACCAGCCGACCGCTCGGACGCACCGGTATCCACATCTCCCCCATCGGCGTCGGCGGCTCGCAGTTCTCCAACGGAGGCCGCAGCTCTTCTTCCCGACCCTGCTGCGGTCACAGGTCGACGCCACCACCCACGGGTTGCCGTGTCCTCACCCGGGCCCGCCCGGGTCGCCCGCTACTACCAACGCCACAAGCGCCCAACGCCCTGAACGCGTGACGCCGAAGCAAGCCGTTGCAGCCGGATCCGGCCGGAGTTATCTTGGAATAACCATTCCAAGATAACGAGGCGGACATGCCCGACGTGAAGCACTTCGACCCCGAGGCGGTGCTCGACTCGGTGGAGGAGCTCTTCTGGCGGCGGGGTGTGTCGACCACCGGCGTGCAGGACATCGTGTCGGCGACCGGCGTCAACCGGTCCAGCCTGTACGCGACGTTCGGCGGCAAGCGGGAGCTCTACCTCGCCGCGTTGCGCCGCTACGCCGACCGGCGTTCGGGGCCGGTCTTCCGACGGCTCGCCGAGGACGACCGCGGGCTGCCGGCGATCGCGGACTTCTTCCGCGCGTTGATCGGGGTCCGCTGTTCCGGTGAGTACGCCCGGTGGGGCTGCATGGTCACCAATGCGCACGCCGGCACGGAGAACGACGACCCCGACGTCCGGGCGGTCCTGCACGGACACCACGACCGGTTGCGGGCGGCGATGTGCGCGGCGTTGGAACGCGCGCAGGCCGCCGGCGTGCTGCGGCCCGGCGTGGTGCCCGGAACGTCGGCCGACGTACTCGCGCTGCTGGCCTACGGGGTGAACGTGCGCTCGCGCGCGGGCGCGACCCCGGAAGCGCTCGGCGACACCGTCACGGCCGTGCTCGACTCACTGGCGAACCGACCCGAGGAGATCCGCTGACATGGTGCAGTTCACCGTTCACGACGAGACCACCGCGCCCGAGGAAGCCCGCCCCCACCTGGAAGCGGGCAAGCGCCGCCTGGGTTTCGTCAGCAGCCTCAACGGCGTGATGGCGGAGTCGCCGGAGCTCCTGGCCGGCTACAGCGCCCTGGCCGAGCAGTTCGGCAAGTCCTCGCTGTCCGCGCACGCGAAGCACGTCGTGTGGATCACCACCAGCGTCCTGAACGGCTGCGAGTACTGCGTGGCCGCGCACTCCACGATCGCGCTCAAGTCCGGTGTGGATGAAGAGACCGTGCGGGCCCTGCGCGCCGGCAAGCCTGTGTCGGACAACGCCCTGGAAGCCGTCCGCAGGCTCACCGAGCGGGTGGTCACCGACCGGGGGTGGGTGGACGACCGGGAGGTCGAGGAGTTCCTGGCCGCGGGCCACACCCGCCGCCAGGTGCTGGACGTGATCCTCGGCGTCGGGATGAAGACGTTGTCCAACTACACCAACCACATCGCGCACACCCCGCTCGACCCGGCCTGGCAGGACCAGGAGTGGAAGCGGGACACGGTCTCGTAGCACGCTCCGCGCCGGGTCAGGCGTGGTCAGCGCCTGGCCGGGAGCACCCCGCGCAAGTGAAGGGGATTCCCGATAAGGTGAACAGTCCCCGACCGCACAACTGCGGCCACCGAACCGCGCTTCGCCACGAAATCGGAACGGATCACCAGGTCGCCAAGCCCGCGGTTGCCCGGCAGCCACTGCGAGTGTCGCCCGACCTCACAGCCTGCCTGACGACCGGCGTCGACGCGGTCAGCGGCCCCCTCACGATCACCTTCACCAGCTGATTGATCGTCCGCCGTCATCCACCGACTGAAGCGCCTGTGCGACTGCAGACAAGCCGTGCAGTCACTCTCCAAGCTCCACTTTCCCTCGATCGAGATCCACTTTCTGCGGTTGACACACAGGCAGTAGCACCTCGGCGCGACTCATCACCGGATCGTGTTCTGGCGTGCCGGGTGCACGAGGAGTGAGCTGGTGATCACTCCCGAGTGATTGGTGGTCCCGGTGGTCGATGCAGCCGCTTTCGAGGCACTGAAGTTCCAGGGCGACCCGCTCGCCGACGCGGTCGTCGCCGACCTGGTCGCCACCGGCCGGGTCGGCGTGGTCAACGAGGTGCTGGAGCACTTCCGCGCCAACGACCAGCCCATCCCCGAGCAGCTGCCCGACTCGGTGCGGGAGTTCCTGGTCGCCACCGACAACCCGCCGGAGTGGGTGGAGCCCGACCGGGTGGCGCGGGCCTACGAGTTCTTCGTCGACGACGGCATGCACGTCGCCTCCGTGCTGACGTTCGGCGCGATGGTCAACTGCTACGCCCACGCCCGCGCGTCCCGGGCGCTCACCCTGACCCACGGCCTGAACCAGCCCCACCGACGGCTGTCGGAGACCTCCCAGTTCGTCATGGACATGATGGGCCGTGACGCGTTCGGCTCGGGCGGGTCGTTCGTGCCCACCATCCAGAAGACGCGCCTCATCCACGCCGCCGTGCGCCACTTCCTCACCGCGTCCGGTCGCTGGGACGTCGCCGCCGACGGCGTTCCGGTGTGCCAGCAGGACATGGTCGGCGCCCTGCTCATCTTCTCCGTCCAGGTGATCGAGGGCATGCGCCGCATGGGCATCTCCGTCACCGAACAGGAGGCGGAGGACTACTACTACGTGTGGCGCGCCGCGGGCGCCATGCTCGGCATCCCCGCCGAGGCCGTGCCGGAGTCCATCGAGGACGCCCGCGAGCTGAGCGCCGCCATGGTCGAGTCCGTCTACGCGCCATCGTCCGAGGGCGTGGCGCTCACCCGCCACCTGCTCGACCTGTACGAGAAGCTCTTCCCCGGCAAGCTCTTCGACGGCATCGTCGCCGCCATGATCCGCCAGGTCGTCAACCCCGAGGTCGCCGACTGGATGGAAGTGCCGAAGTCCCGCGGCTGGAACGGCGTCGTGCGCGCCGGTACCCGCCTGGTCCGGGCGCTGGAACGCGCCGAGGACGACAGCGCCCTGGCCACCACCATCCTCGACCGCGCCGGCACCATCCTGCTCGGCGGCAGCGTCCGCAACCTCACCAACGGCCAGTCCACCACCCTCAACATCCCCACCGACCTGCGCGAACGGTGGGAAGCCGAAGGCCGGTCCCCCGCCCCCACCACGACGGAACCGACCACCACACGGCGCTGACCAGCAAACCCGCCACGCTTCGCACGGTCGCAGACCAGACTGGCCATTGGCACTCCGGCAGGTCTCGTCAGACTCGACCGCCAACTCACCGCGGAGGAATCCGATCATGGCTCATCCGGACGAGTTGGCGGCGCTGGACCTGTACCCGGTCTGGACGACGGCGCAGGACTTGGAGGGGGCGTTCGACCCGTTCTCCTTCGAGCAGCGGATGGCCGCTTACCGGATGATGATCGACAACACCAACGCGGACGGCCGGTTCGGTGCCGACAACCGGTACAACCCGCTGTGGGGCCTGATGTTCCAGCACCAGTGGCAATTCCGCACCGACCGGCTCGGCACCGGCACCCGGCGGGACGGGTGGATCGACCCGGACTCGCCCTGGGGCTACGGCAACTACACGCTCAACGTCATCCCGTGGCTGGCGGCCGGCGCCGCCGGAGTGGTGCCGGCCCTGCCGGTCGCCGACCCACCGACCCGCTCCCGATTCCGGTACGTGACGGGCGGGGTCGTACCGGAAGAGCTCGCCCCGGCGGTGACGGACTGGCGAGCCTACTTCTCCCTGGTGAGCGGGAGTGACCTGACGGACCCCGAACCGGCGCGCCTGGCCCTCTGGAAGGCACACAAGACGTGTCTGGACGTGGTGGTCGACGTGCTCGCCGACGTCGACACCGAATCCTGGCCCGACCTGGAGGTCACCTTCCTGCGCGGCTGGTGCCGGATGGTCGACTACCTGTGGGCGGCAGCCTGGCCCACCGACTTCGCCTTCATGACCGCCCACGGCCTCGACGTGCTGCCCGAATCACTGCTCACCACACGCGAGGACCTGGGCGCACTGCCACCCAAAGCCCGCGGCAACGTCGTCAACGTCCTCCGCCTCGCGACCACCCCGAAGTGGCGCTACAACCTCAACCTCCTGCTGTGGAAGCGGATCATGCGCACCCGTGAAGCCCGTGACCGGGTGCTGCCCCTGCTCGACGCGGTGTTCAACCCCAGGCCGGACAACGCCGCCGAGCGCCGCGCGATGCTCGGCTACCTGCTGCGCCGCTGACCCCTGAATCGGCCCGCCGGAGCTTGTAGGAGTGCGGCACCGCCGACCCCGGCGCCGGAGATCAGGCCGCCTTCAGGCATCCGACGGCAGTGCAGGGCGGTGCGTGCTGCCGGCCGGCTGCCGGTGGACACCCGCGGAGTTCACACCTTCGGCGGACGATCCGCGCGGCGGGTCGACCACGCCGTGGCATCCCAGCGTGTCCGCGAACCGTGACGTTCACCGTGAACGGGCAGCTCTTCAACTGCACCAGCAGTTCGGCTCCGACCGGCAGCTACGCGGAGTCCGGCACCGTGCACAACGCGACCTGCACGAGCGCCTTCTCCGCGGGTAGCGGAACACGAGTCTTCACCTGGACGAACAGCGCGATAGCACCGAGCACCTTCTCCTACAACCGCAGCGCCACCCGGGTCGGCGGCAACATCGTGGTGGTGGCCGTCGGTTCCACCACCGCAGGCGCCCTCACCTCGGACCCGGCGAAATCCCGGGGCACCGGCCCTCAGCCCGACCTCACGGCCTGCACGAACACGGGCGTCTCGACGTTGACGGCCGTAGGAGTGCCGGCCATCGGGCTCTGAGACACCGGCACAACGGACTCACGGCAGGACCAGCGGCGAGAGGGCCGGCGCGACGCTCAGTTCGCCACGCAGCAGGGACAACTTCAGCGGCGCATCCGGTGGCAGCTCCCGGCGCAGGTCGTCGGAGATGTAGTCCATGGTGGCGATGCGTTCGGCGTAGTCGAGGAACCGGTGACACCCCACGGCCCGCGCCTCGACCGGGCGTGGGGCGTCGAGCACGTCGGCCAGGGTGAAGCCCCCGGCGGCGGTGGACTGGATGACCTCGACGGCCGACAGGTGACGCATGGCGACCCGCTCGGGAAACAGCAGGCACGCGAAGTGCCGGTACAGCACGTACTCCGACGCGCCGGTCCACTTCGACGACTCGCTGGTGGCCAGGAATGCCCGCCAGAACGGCACGCCGTGCGCCTGTTCCACCCGGCGGATCAGCTCCGCCGACACCACCCGATCGAACACCATGTGGTGCTGCATCCCGCTGAAGTGGTCCACCGGACGCCACCCCGGCGCCAAGCGGGCCGCGGCGCTCAGCGCCGAGTGCCGCAACGGTGCCGCGGCTCGCGTGCCGTTCACCCAGCGCAGCGGATATCCCATGGGCAGCCGTGCCCGGCCGTTGTGATCCACGAACGACACATCGGCGACGAAGGCGATGTCGGCGTCGACGACCAGCACGTGATCCGGCGCGTCGGCGTCGAGCAGGTCGAAGCAGCGCAGTTTGAGCAGCTGTTGGAAGTACCACGACGCGTTGGGGTGACGTGACCCGGTGGCCCGCAACGCGTCCTCGATATCCCCGATGCCCGGCTCGATCGATGCCTCGTCCAACCACCGCACACGCTCATCGGCCGCCGTCACCGGGAACCGCGACACGACGTGCACCGCGCGAACGGGGTTGCGGCAGTGGCGCAGCACGGAATCCAGGCACAGCCCCACCTCACCCGCGTCCTTCGGCGCGATCGGGATGACCACGTCCAATTCCGGCAGGCTCACATCGACGGCTGACGGCACGAGATCATCCTCATACGGCCGCGGGGCGCGCACGCACCGCCGATCAGCGGAACCGCGTCATCTGCCGGCCGGTCCTCCACGTCATGCGCCGTCCCTGCTGCACCGCGCCCGCTGCTCGTCGCGTCGGCCGACGAGCAGGTGGTGCCGATCGGTCCGGCCGCGCTTGCCGGTGGCCTGCCGCTGGTGAGCACGGTGACCGACCGGGACGGCAAGCCGATCGCGACGTGGTACGAGCAGTACCGGGGTTCCGGTCACCCTAGGACGCCGACACGCACGGTGCGACTTCCGAGCGCCCGGCGGCTGGCGAGTGGTGGTCGTGCCGTAACGCACCGCGAGGCCGGGCGATACGACCTGTGGCACTCATCGAGGTCCTGCTCGACCGACTCGGGCGACGCCGGCCCCACACCAGAGAGGTTTCGCGGATGAACGGGAGCAAAACCGCCTTACGCACCACCGCCGTCTGTCTGGTCGCCACTGCGACGCTGTCCGGCGCGGCACCGACGGCGCACGCGGCCGTCGAACAGTCCTGCCTCGTCAACGAAGTGGTGGCCTTCAGCGAACCGGTGACCAACACCCCGAAGACCGTCACGGTCACCGTCCAGGGCCAACTCTTCAACTGCACCAACGACTCCGCCGCCACCGGCAGCTACACCGAAACCGCCACGCTGCCGAATTACACCTGCACCGCGCTCTTCTACCAGGGCAGCGGCACCCGCGTCTTCACGTGGACCGACCCGACCGTCGCGCCGAGCACATACTCCTACAACCGGACCTCCAGCCGGGTCGGCGCGAACATCGTCATCCTGCTGTTGGGCTCGACAACCTCCGGCACGTTCACCGCCGAACCGACGAAGATGCAGCTCACAGCACTGAACCCCGATCCGGTCGCCTGCGCGACCACCGGAGTTTCCCAACTGACGCTTCTGGGTGCCCTCACCGTGGGCGTCTGACCGCGCGCCGCCGACGACCGTGGTCGGCCAGTGCGGTGCCTGTCCTACCCCTGGTCCGCTTGATCAGAACCAGCCGCTGCTCGGCGTCCACCAGCAACGCGCGCCATAGAGGCGTGGTGGGGAACACTCAGGCCGCCCGCCTGCCGCTCACCGCATCAGGTCACCGTCACGGCCACAAACCCGGCCAGCTTTCTGTACAAGACCGCAATTTTGTGGGCACCTTCGAGTGATTCTGCGCCGTCCGGTGGGTGATGCGCGGTTCGTGCCTGCTGCGGGTCTGCTCGTGTCGCGAGTAGACGTGACCGACAGGCACGTCCCTGCGGGAGGCAGCGATGACGACGAGCCGCCAGGTCCTGGGGATGGCCGGCGCCGTGGTTGGGGGGCAGCGCGGTGGGCAAACCTGTTCGGACGCGACGACACCCTTGTGGGGCCCTGCTGCCTGATTCGGCCCTCGTGCGCGTCAGTCGACGCCCAGACCTCGCACGAGGTCGGCGACGATCTCCGCGGCGCTCTCCGACCTGGTCACCGCGCCGACGCCTTGGCCCGCGTAGAGCGCCATCGCCTCGACGGCGCCGATGGCGTCCGCGGCGGGATTGTGCGGGCTGAACCTCGGCACGGCGGTCCGCACACCGCCGACGCTCATCTCCGCGACGTGGTCACCCGCGAACTCCTCGGCCGCCCGCAGGCAGGACCGCAGGACGCGGTGCGCCACGGGAAAGGTGTCGGCGGAGAAGGCATCGGTCAACACGGTGTCCTCGTAGTCCGCGTCGAGCACGGCCGCGAGGTGTACCGGGTGCGTGGCGGCCTCACGGGCGGCGAGGAAACGCGTGCCGACCCGCACGGCCGAGGCACCGGCGGCCAGGGCTGCGGCGACGGCGCGGTGGGTCGCGATGCCGCCCGCGGCCACGACGGGGACGTCCACCGCGTCGAGCACGCCGTCCAGCAACGGCAGCAGCCCGATACCGCCGGTCGTGCGACCACCCGCCTCGATGCCGCGGGCCACGACCAGGTCGCAGCCCGCGTCCACGGCGGCGCGCGCCTCGTGGGCGGAGACGACCTGCCGGGACACCAACGCACCACCGGCCTTGGCCCGCTCGACCAGCGCCGGGTCGGCCGGACCGAAGTAGAACTCGACCAGCGGGGCCTTCGCGGCGGCGATCTCGACGACCTCCTCGTCGGCGAGCGGCTGGATGAAGTTCACGCCGTAGCACCGCGTTCGGCCGTTGAGCACGTCGATCGCCCCGGCAAGCGCGGAGGCGGGCATCCCGACCGCGGCGAGCATGCCGTGACCCCCGGCGGCGGCCACGGCGGCGGGCAGGTCGGGAACGGCAGCGGCGAAACCGATCGGCGCCTGCTGGACGGGCACATCACAGCCGACCAGCCGGGTGAACGATGTCGTGAACCTCATCGCGCGGTTCCTCACGTCGGATCGTCCCGGGGCTGGTGACAGTGTCCGCCCCCCGGACCGGCTCAGCGCGTCGAACCCGACAGCGGTGCACGACCGGGTGCACACACCCGGTCGACGATGCCCGGACACCCGTGGTGCTCGTGCCGGTTCGGCGTGGTCGAGCCCCGGATCGGCGGCCCGACGGAATCGGCCCACGGTGCACCCCTGGGAGAAGGCGCGGATACCGGTGCCCCCTGGACGGCGGGGCGGAGTCCACCGACCGCTTCGACCGCTGCGGGATGACCGCGTCCATCTCCCCCAGTGGTGCGGGTGCGGGCCGGCGCCCGCGTCGAGCACCGCGAGCAGGGGCCGGGTGTCCCAAGAGGGGTGCCCTCATGAGCCGCACTCCCCCGGTAGCCGCGTCGGCCGGCACGGTGCAGGGGCGGCCGGCCAGTCGCGGACTACCGGGCGCTGTTCACTCGATCGGGTGAGCGATGCATAATCCGATCACCTGACAGTGACCGAAACCGCCACCTGGAACGCACCCATGAGCCATGACCGGCCGCTGCCCTCCCCGACGGCGGACGCCACACCCGAGACCCGCTACGGCACGCTGCTCGGCGTCGCGGCCGCGATCGGCTCCCTCCTGGACGAGCGCACCGGAGGCCACCGCCGCGCCGACGTCGAGCGGTTGGTACTGCTGCCCGCGCCGGCACCGGCCCGCGCGGTCGAACTCGTACGCGGCTGGCAGACCGAACTCGCCCACGCACGGCGCAAGCCGAAGCTGCCCGGGCTGGACGACCTGCTGCGAATGTTCGAGGAGGTCACAACCAACCTGACACAGCATCCGCTGCCACCCGGAGTGTCCCTGGCCGCAGGCAGGGTGGCCGCGACGATGAACACCACCCGGCACACGGTGCTGTGACCACACCGGAGTTCCGTCGTGCAGTCCTACCCCGCAGCCGCCTACCACCCACGCCCCGTCCGCCGACCAGGCACGCCGGCGCGGGTTCGGGCACCAGACCGGTCGAGGCTCACTTCCGGCTCATTTCTCGGTGCCACAGGTCGGCGACGACGCGGTCCACGCCGCGCTTGAGGTGCCGCTTGTAGGTGCTCAGCGGCAGCCCCAGCGTCTCAGCCGCCGCCTCCTGCGACGCGGCTGGGTGCACGAAGGTGCGGTGACGAGGCCGAGCCGTGGGTCAGTCGGTGCCCGCGACCAGTGGTTCCAGGGACACCTCGGGGTGCAGGCGTCGCATCACAGCCAGGGCGGTGGAGTCGGTGAACAGGGCCAGGTGGACGCCGTCGGCGCGGGTGAGCACCTCGTTGCCGCGGCTGTCGACGACGGCCCGGTGGGCGAGGTCGTCCAGGCGACGCACCACGGTGTAGGGCAGTCGTTCCAGGCGGACCGGTGACTTGAACTCGGCGTCCAGGCGGTGTGCGGCGACTTCGAACTGCATCGGGCCGACGGCGGCGAACACCGGCGCGCCGTCTCCCCGACGCGGTGAGCGCAGCACCTGCACCACACCCTCGGACTCCAATTGCTCGATGCCCTTGCGGAACTGCTTGGACCGGCTCAGGTCCGCCGGGCGAGCCACGGCGAAGTGCGCGGGCGCGAAGCTGGGCAGACCCGGGAAGCGCACCGCGGGCTTCTCGACGTGGAGGGTGTCGCCCACGCGCAGCGCGGTGGCGTTGACCAGTCCGATCACGTCGCCGGGGTAGGCGGTGTCCAGTGTGGAGCGTTGCTGCCCGAAGACCTGTTGGACGTACTTGGTGGCGAACGGTTTGCCGGTGGTGGCGTTGGTGACCACCATGCCGCGTTCGAACACCCCGGAGCAGACGCGGGCGAAGGCGACCTGGTCGCGGTGAGAGGGGTCCATTCCGGTCTGGACCTTGAACACGAACGCGGAGAACTGCGCGTCCAGCGCACGCGGGCGTGCCTGGACGTCCAGTCGGGGTGTGGGACGAGGGGCGAGTTCTACCAGCAGGTCCAGCAGGTGCCGCACGCCGAAGTTGAGCACGGCCGAGCCGAACAGCACCGGAGTGGCGGAGGCGTCCAGGAAGCGCTCCAGGTCGAAGTCCCCGCCGGAGGCGGCCAGCAGGTCGGCCTCCTCCACCGCGCGGGTCCACTCGGTGCCCTCCTCGGCTTCGGCCACCTGCGGGCCGAAGCGTTCCTCGCCCGCGGCCGTGGCGCCACCTGCGGTGCGCCGGTAGCGGACGAAGTGCCCGTCACGGCGGTCCAGCACGCCCCGGAAGTGGCCCGCGTCGCCGACCGGCCAGGTCAACGGCATCGGCTGCAACCCGATCCGCTCCACCAGCTCGTCGCACAGCGCCAGCGCGTCACGGCCGGGCCGGTCCCACTTGTTGACGAACGTGATCACCGGGATGCCCCGGTGACGGCACACGTCGAACAGCTTGAGCGTCTGCGGCTCCAGGCCCCTGGCGGCGTCCAGCAGCATCACCGCCGAGTCCACCGCCGCGAGCACCCGATAGGTGTCCTCCGAGAAGTCGGCGTGACCGGGCGTGTCGAGCAGGTTGACCACCGCGTCGCCGTAGGCGAACTGCAACGCCGCCGAGGTGATGGAGATCCCCCGCGCCTTCTCCATCTCCATCCAGTCCGACACCACCCCGCGCCGGCCCGACTTGCCGTGCACCGCGCCCGCCTCGGAGATCACCTGAGCGTGCAGCGCCAACGCCTCGGTCAACGTGGACTTGCCCGCGTCCGGGTGACTGATCACCGCGAACGTGCGCCGCCGATCCGCCTCCCGCAGCACATCAGCGGGTGAGACGGCCAACGGACCGGCAGTGATCATGCTCATAGCTCCTGGGGTCGACGGATGCCGGCCATTCTACTCTTACGTTACGGTAGTATTTGTCGTGCCCTCCATCGCACGAGTCGGACACCCGGATCGCTTATGCGGCCGGTGCGGCACGGGGGCGCGGACGAGGTCACCGTGCCGCACCGGGTGCCACAATGGCCGAATACGCAGTAGGCGTCGGAAGGGAATTCGTGGGCGGGCACATGCAGATCGGCGAGGTGGCCGACCGGACCGGCCTGTCCCTGCGCACGATCCGCTACTACGAGGAAGTCGGCCTGGCCGTGCCCAGCGCCCGCAGCCAGGGTGGATTCCGCCTCTACACCGAACCCGATGTCGACCGCCTCCAAGTGATCAAGCGCATGAAACCGCTGGGCTTCCAGCTGGAAGAGATGCGCGAGCTGCTGACCATCCTCGACGCCCTGTCCGCGACCGAGGACGATGACCGCGACAAGCACCTCGACCGCCTCGCGCAGTTCCACACCACGGCCGAGGAACGCTGCGAGGAACTCCGCGCCCAGCTGCGCATCGCCGAGGACTTCGCCGGCACCCTGCGCGCACACCTGCCCAACAGCTGAGCAGCCCCGAACCGGGGCCGCTGTTCACGCCGGCGCACTCTCACGTAACGTGAGAGTGTGACCATGGCTCGAACCTCCGCCCCTCCGCCGCCCCTCGCCCCCGACGCGCTGCGCGTCATCGCCCTGGGCGGGCTCGGTGAAATCGGCCGGAACATGACCGTGTTCGAGCACGAGGGCAAGCTGCTCGTCGTCGACTGCGGAGTCCTCTTCCCCGAGGAGCACCAGCCCGGTGTGGACGTGATCCTCCCGGACTGGAGCTGTTTCCGGGACCGGCTGTCCGACGTGGTGGCGGTCGTGCTGACCCACGGGCACGAGGACCACATCGGCGCGGTGCCCTACCTCCTGCGGGAACGACCCGACATCCCGATCGTCGGCTCACGGCTGACGCTGAGCCTGCTCGCGGCCAAGCTACTCGAACACCGCATTACGCCGGTCACGATCGAGGTCGCGGAAGGGCAAGAGCTCTCGCGCGGCCCGTTCGACCTGGAGTTCCTGGCGGTCAACCACTCCATCCCCGACGGCCTGGCCATCGCCATCCGCACCTCCGCCGGTCTCGTGCTGCACACCGGCGACTTCAAGATGGACCAGTTCCCGCTGGACGGTCGGATCACCGACCTGCGCGGCTTCGCCCGCCTCGGCGAGGAAGGCGTCGACCTGTTCCTGGTCGACTCCACCAACGCCGACGTGCCCGGCTTCACCACCGCCGAACGCGACCTGGCCCCCGCCATCGACGAGGTGTTCCGCACCACGCCCCGCCGGGTCATCGTGTCCAGCTTCGCCAGCCACGTCCACCGCATCCAGCAGGTCCTCGACGCCGCCCACACCCACGGCCGCAAGGTCGCCTTCGTCGGCCGCTCCATGGTCCGCAACATGGCCGTGGCCACCGAACTGGGCTACCTCAAGGTGCCGAACGGTCTCGTCGTGGACATCAAGCGCATGGACCGGCTGCCACCGAACCAGGTGACCCTGGTCTGCACCGGCTCGCAGGGCGAACCGATGGCCGCACTGTCCCGCATGGCCAGCGGCGACCACTCGATCCAGGTCGAGGAAGGCGACACCGTCCTACTGGCCAGCTCGCTGATCCCCGGCAACGAGAACGCCATCTACCGGGTCATCAACGGCCTGACCGACCTCGGCGCGAAGGTCGTGCACAAGGGCAACGCCAAGGTGCACGTCTCCGGCCACGCCAGCGCCGGCGAACTCGTCTACTGCTACAACATCGTGCAACCCGCCAACGTCCTGCCCGTGCACGGCGAAGCACGACACCTGCGCGCCAACGCCGAACTCGCCGTCAGCACCGGCGTGGACCGCGACCGGGTGCCCATCGCCGCCAACGGCCACGTGATCGACCTCCAGGACGGACGCGTCCGTCTCACCGGCAAGGTGGAGATCCACAACGTCTACGTCGACGGGCAGACCGTCGGCGGCGTCACCGAGGCCTCGCTGGCCCAGCGCCGGACCCTCGGTGAGGAAGGCGTCATCACCGTCGTCGCGATCATCGACACCGACACGGGCAGGCTCACCGAGAACCCGGACTACATCGCGCACGGCTTCGAACACGACGGCACGACGTTCCAGCCCACGACCTCCGCGATCGAGAAAGCCCTGGCGAACGCGACCGAGCGCGGCGTCACCGACCTCGAAGAACTGGAACGGCTGATCGGCCGCGAAGTGCAGATGTGGGCCCAACGCACCTACCGCCGCCGACCGGTCGTCATCCCGGTGGTCGTCGAAGCATGAGGCCCGCCGGAGCGCCCCACCGACCTGTGGGGTGTCAGAAGCTTGCACCAGGGTTCTGAGCAGCGGTGATCGCACGTCATCGACGGCAGGAGCAGATCGTGAGGCCTGGCGTTGCGACTGCTGTATCCGATCTTCGTTCGGCTCGGTGGTCGGCTGGTGCTTCTCAGTCGGTCTTCCGCGGCCAAGGACGTCGAGCTGCTGGCGCTGCGACATGAGGTCGCACCGATCAAACAGGACTCACCCACCTCGACATCCACCGATGGCAGCGGTTGGGCGGCCTCCTCAACGAGTACCACCACGCCGCTTGACCTGCATGGACGGCATTTTCGGCCAGTACGGGGCTGAGCGCGGTGGTGCGGCTGGCAGGCGTCCTGCCTGGCCGGATTCGCGCGCCACCGTCCCGACTCAATGAAGTCCTGGCCGACCGGGGTAGTGCCGGCTGGGCACGCTCGACGCGATGGTCACCGCGGACCAGGGAAGCCCGTCGGCGGTGTCCGTCCGCCACTCGTTCACGCTTACCCGGTAGACCCCTGCGGCGTCCTTTTCCAGGTGGTACGAGAAGAAGCCGTGCTCCGACACCGGTGCCACGTGCTGCGGCATGTGGTCGCCGAGGTGGTCCGCGAGGGCGTCGAGCGACTCCACCAGGTTCTGGTGGCGGGTGAAGTCGCCCTGGTAGCGGCAGATCAGGCGCGCCGCTTCCACCGGTGGCAGGCCGGCGGCGTAAGTACGCAAGCGGTCGGGATCGGTCAGGTCGTACGCGTTGCCCTGGGGTGTGAACGCCACACCGCGCGGGCGCGGCGGTGGGTCCGACCGCACGGCCGGGACCACGTCGAACACGGTGTAGCCGGCCGACTCGCGCGTCGGTGACCAACCGGCGAGCTGAACGGCGCGCCAGTCGCCGGGGTCACCGACGATCCGCACCGCCCGGGAGGCCAACTCGTTCACTGGAACACCCGCATCCTCGCCAGGACTTCTTCGGCGGTCCTCGCGGCGTCGAGGTCGGTGACCCGCCGTGCGGCCGGGTAGTTCTCCAGGATGTGCGCGGCTATCCGCTCCTCACTCGCGCCGATCAACCAAACCAGCGAGGACGGCAGTTGGTCGAGGTCGCCGTTGACCGAGCGGAACAAGGCGCGGACATAGCGCTGCTCCATCGTGTAAGCCTGGAACTCCTCCATGAAGATGGTGAGCCCGGCGTGCTGCGTGGTCTGCAGCCAGTGCGTCGTCTCGTGCACGATCGTGGACGAGACCTCGTTGAAATGACCGGGTTTGACCCACAGCCAGCCGCGGATCGGGTCGTAGATTCCGTCGTTGCCGAGGTAGTTGGCGATCTTGGTGGCCAGCTCGTCACCGTGGTACACGGCCTCCAGGCCTTCCCTGGTCAAGGGCCGGATCCGCCCCTGCGCCCGGAGGTTGCCGGCCATCACCTGGTAGCCGCGGTCCGCCACCTCCTCCAGGTGCCGGACGACTTCGGCCAGGTCGGCCCGGCGGAATTGGGCGCCGATCGCCTCCACCGTCCGCCCGATCGCCGCTCGGGTACCCGCCTGCCGCGTCACACTGGCCACCACGCGTTCCGCCGCGGCGGCGGGCAGGACACGACGGGCCTGCGCGGCGAACTCCACCACCTGACCCGTCGTGGACACGGTCCGAACCACCGTGCGAAGTGCCTGCACCGCGCGGACGACCTGGATCGCGTCCAACCCGACCGATATCAGGTCCAGGATCAGCCAGCCGAGTTCCGGCTCCTGGCGCGAGATGTCCTGCACCGCCGGATCCAGGGCGACGTTGCCGGCGGCGCCCTCGGCGAGGAAGTCGCGCACCGATTGGGTGGCCTGGTAGCCGCCGACGCCCAGTGCGACCGCACCGGCGACCACCGCCACGCCACCGGTGGCCATCGTGGCGACGATGGCCGCGGTGATGGCCAGCGCGGCCACCGCGGCGCGCACGATCGTGTCGTCGGCCTGCTCGCGTCCCACGTATTCCCGGATGGCTGTTTGCAGCAGCTCGTTATTGGCAACGCCCAAGTCCTGGCTGGTCATTCGGGCGATGTCGGTCAGGTTCCAGACCTTGAGCCGGCCGCTGTCGATGTTGTCCCGGGTGGCGTCGATGTTCTCGCTGATCTGTCGCAGCTCACCGCCGACGACCGTGTCGAAGCGCGCGGTGTCGCCGGACGCGATGGCCCGCAGGTCGATGTTGCCGCGTAAGAGGATCGGGTGTTGGAGGGCGTACCGCCGGCGCCGTTCCTCGCGTTCGGCGCCGGCTTGTTCGACCTGCTGTTGGAGCGCCGTCATGTCGTGGTAGGACGAGCTCATCCTGGCCGGATCAGGCGGACCGCCGGAGGGCATGTCGACGTCGGAGCGTGCCAGACCGAGCCGCTGTTGCAGCTCGTCGATCCGCTGGTCGTGGGCCAGCAGGTCCTGCGCCGCCGTCACCAGGGCCTGCCGGGCGGACGGGTCGATGCAGGCGTCGAGGCCGTAGCGGTGTGTCTCGGCCTCCACGATGCGGCGGTTGTGCTCCAGTTCGGTCAGCGCGATCTGCTTGCCGCGTTCCAGGAACATCCGTGGGAAGCGGTCGGTGATCAGGCTCGCGAGCTCGTGCTCCGAGGAGATCCCGAGCGCGCCGATTCCGGCCTGGACGAACTGTTCCAGCCGGGTCACGTCAGCGGTGAGCCCGTCGACCGCACGGGCGACCTCGTCGACCATCTCACGGTTGGGTGGAGCACCGTGCTCGGGCGGGTGGGCCTGCTGGTCCCGCATCCGTTCGAGCTCGGCGGTGCGGTCGGCGAGCTGACCGCGCTTGGCGTCCCGTTCGCGGATCGACTCCAGTAGTGGCGCCGCAGGCACGGCCTGCTGCAGCGTCTGGCTGTCACCGGCCGAGAGCGGTTGCACCTGGCGGAGGGTGGTGGACGCGTGGAGCAGTTGGCGTTGCTGCTCGGCGGAGAGCTCGCCACCGGAGTGATCCTGGCGTTGGACGGACAGCAGCGTCGTAGTCGCGACGTTGCCGGCCGTCCGCTGCAGTTGAAGGATCCGCGGTGCGCGTCCGGACACCGCCCGCCGACCGCCGGCATCCGCCTGGAGCCGCGGCCGCACCTTCGGCACCTGATCCCGCATGGCACATCACGCTATCGGTGGATACCGTGATGAGGCCTGCCCTCATGGGCAGGATCGACTTCCCATCCGGGCAGTAGGCAGGTGGTGCATTCCTGGCCGTGCCCCGGTCTCGCTCCAGCGCAGAGCAGAGCAGAACAATCCACAGTGGACTGATACATGAGGCCGCAGGAACAGGGCAGAAGCCGACTGAACCGAGCGCTCAGCGGCACGACACGACGTCGGCTCTGGGACTGCGATCACCAACTCCGCGCCGACCGAGCCACGATCCCCCTTCAGCGCCCGCCGGAGCGCACGACCCTCGAGGACCTGTTCTCCCGCCGGATGCCGGGCCACGCGTGCAGTCGATGGGCCGGGTCGGATGTGCCCTGGACAACGCCGCCGCCGAGGCGTTCAACAGCACGCTCAAGGTCGAGTTCGTGCACCGACAGCACTTCCGGACCCGCGCCGAGGCCCGGATCAAGATCTCGACCTGGATCGCGGACTTCTACAACACCACCCGGAGACACAGCGCCAACGACGGGCCGGTCCCGATCCCGTTCGAGCACCAGATGGCACGAGCACGGTCGGCATCAACGGCCCAGGTCAGGGCCGAAGTGGCATAACATCGTCTCCACGATTCAAGGGGATTGACAGGTCAGAGGTCCGCCGGTTTCGCGGTTATCAGTACGGAAACCAGATCCGCGAACACGAGCGCACCGCCGGCGTCATCGGCGCGGCGGGGGAACCTGCGGAGGGGACCGACCTGGCCGATGGTGATACCGGCGCGGGTCAGCACGAAGTCCAGCGCCAGGAACGCCGACCGGGCGTTGCCGTCGTCGAACGGGTGGAAGAAGCAGATGTCGAGGTACACGCGTGCGGCTCGGGCGGCGAGTGGGATGACTGGGTCACCGCACTCGCCGAGACAGGTCTCGAACCGTCGAGAGTCGACGAGGCCGTAGCGCTCACGACCCTTCCTGGCGAACGCTGGATGAACCCGGAACGGCGCGTGCGGCACGCCCAGCACCCGGCGCTGCCAGGCACTGAGCAGGGCGAAACTGAGCGGTGTGCCGGCCGCGGCATCGGTACGGGCCTGATCGAGTGCCGCCAGCAGACGCGCGGCACGTTCGGGGGAGCGGGCGTGGTCGTACGTGCGGATGTCGTGCACGGCGCCGTCGCGGGCCGAGGTCGACGGGCTCTCGTCGCACGGGCGGACCTCGTACCACGACACGGATTCCCTTACCGCGAGCCAGGTCCGCAGGTGGTCGGGCACGGTCACAGCCGGTCGATCTCGATCGTGACGGCGAGGTGTTCCGCGACGTCCTGAACGAGTTTGCCGTCTGGCTCGACCCAGCTGCCGAACCGGCCGCCGATCGCTTCTTCGACGAGGGTCCGCGCACGGTCCGCCGGCACACCCCAGCGGGTCAGGAACCAGGTGAGCACCTGCTCGCAGTGGTCGTACCAGGCGTCGTGGGCCTCCACGCGGGCCACGACATGGGTGACCAGGTGAACGGTGGCGCGTTCCCAGGCGCCCTCGCGCTCCTCGTCCGGCAGATCGCCCAGCGGGAAGCGGTCGAAGCGCTCGGCCAGGTCCTCCAGCCACGCCCGCCAGTCGCACAGGGCGTCGGCGATCCGGGGCAGGGTCTCGGCAGGGGTGGTCAGGGAGTGGGTTGAGCAGCACCAGCCGCGCACCACCGGCCCACCGTCCACGCGGGTCCACTGCCAGCCGACGGCCCAGCGTCCGAACCGCGCCGTGATGGCCTCGGCCATCGCGCCGAGCCAGCGGCCGCCTTCAGCACCCTCCCAGCGGAGGTCGGGCGCGGAGACGACGCTGCCCGCCGGGCGGGTGGGCCTGTCACCGTCGGGTTCGAGTCGGGAGATCACCGCGAGTGCGGAGGAACTGTCGAACGGATGCCTCCGGGGATCGACCTCGTCCCAAGTCAGGTCCACCAGCGCAGTGTGCCCAACGTCAGGGGAGGAAGTCGAATCCCGCCGGCTCCGTCGGCCACCTTGTCCGCGAACTCGGGGTCCTTGCCGAGCGCGAACGGACCCTGCCGGTGCGACCCCAACCCGTTGTCGCGCCACAACGTCGCCAAATATTGATGCGAAACCCGACACACCCTCGGCACGGGTGATCAACACGGCCGTCTCCCGGCTCGACCAGTGACGGTGACAGACGCTAGGCCGTCCGCTACGGACCGTCAACGGGCGAGTCGCGCGGGTCCACAGGTGATCGTTGCCGTCACGGTCGACCAGATGACCCCGTGACCGGAGCCGAACTCCACCGGCTCCTTGCGCCACGCCGACGGTACTGATCACACAGCGTGAATGCGCGTGTCGTCCTCGCATCCGAGGGGTGACGACTTTGCACCCCCTTCCGCCGGAGCGTCCTGCCAAGAAAGAGAAGAGAGAGAAACGCTAATGATCGACTTCGAGCCGAAATACATCACGTTCGACATGCACGGGACACTGATCCGTTGGCAGCTTGCGGCCATGACCCGCACTTTGCTCGCAGACGTCGTTCCGGCTGACCAGATGGACGACTTCATCAAGAGCTTCAAGTGGCAGCGCCTCGACGAGGTCCTGGGCCCCTGGAAGCCTTTCTCCGAGGTGATCCACGATTCGCTGCGGAAGACCCTGGAGCGCTTCGAGCTCCCGTACCGGGAGGCCGACGGCCAGGCCATCGTGGACGCGGTCCCCACGTGGGGGCCGTACCCCGAGGTTCCGGACGCGCTGCGGGCTCTGGCCTCCCGCTACCCCCTGGTCATCCTGAGCAACGCGGCCGACAGTCAGGTGATGAGCAACGTGGAGAAGCTCGGTGCGCCGTTCCACGCGGTCTACACCGCCGAGCAGGCCCAGGCCTAAGAACACGACGATGCCCTCCTCACCGCACGGACGGTTTCCGTACTCGCCAACCTGAAGCGGTTGGGTTACGAACCGCCGGCACGTCCGGTGCAGCTCTCCTGCCATTGCGTGAGGACGAGTGCCGACTGGGCGTCGACGCCATCCGCAGGTAGCTTCAGTCCTGCTTCGTCGGAGTTCCTCGCGACTGGTCGGACCTTTCGTTCCAGTTCCAAACTGAAACGTTTGATATCGTCATACCGTGACGATCAATCCGACAGCACGTGACTACAACAAGGCCTCTGTCCTCGACGTGGTCCTCGCGCAGGCTCCGTTGACGCGGAACAAGCTCATCGAGCTGACCGGCTTGAGCAAGGCGACGGTGTCCAGAGCGGTGGAGGCGCTGCGGGCAGACGGCTTCGTCGTGGACCGCGGAGTCGACGCGGTCGCAGGTCGCGGCCGTCCGCCGACCTATCTGGACATACCCGGCACGACCGGGCACGTCGTCGGCATCAGCTTCGGCGCGCAGACCACCGGTGCCCTGGCGACCGACCTGAGGGGTCGCGAGATCGAGCACGTGATCGTTCCCACCGCGGGCCTCGACAACATCGGCGAGGCGGCCGAGTGGCTGGCCGGCCTGATCGCCGGGGTCAGCGAACCGGCCGAGGGACCGCTGCGTCAGATCGTCGTCGCGGTACCCGGCCGGGTCCGCGACGGCGCCGAGATCTTCGGGCCGGCGGAGTCGATGAAGTTCGTCGAAGGCTCCGCTCTCCAGCGCGCCCTGGAGGATCTGCTCGGCGTTCCCGTGCTCCTCGACGGCGACGCCAACGCGTCCTTGCTGGACATCCTCACCGATGACGTCACCGTCAGGGACGCCGCGCTCTTCAGCGTCAGCAGCATCCTGAACTTCGCAGCCTGCACGGACCACGAGATCGCCCACGGGCGCACGCCCGCCTTCGGCAACATCGGCGTGCTGCCCTCCGGAGTGGACGACGAGACCCTCGACGGCCTGATGAGCACGAGGGGCCTGCTCCGGTTCTGCCGCGACCGGGGACTCGACCTGGAACACATCGAAGACCTCTGGCTGCAACCACACGACGACACGCCCCGCGCCGAGATCCTGGAAGCGTTCACCACGGCGATCGTGACCGCCGTCAGCGCCGCCGTCGTGACACTGGACCCGGACTCGGTCTACTTCGTGGGCCGCTTGCGCCCGCTCGTCGACGAAGTCCTTCCCGAGGTGCGCAAACGTCTCGGCGAGAGCCTTCCGGCGGTCCCGAAGCTGACGGTCGCGACGCAGGTGCTCGGCCTGTCGACAGCACGTGGCGCGGTGTACGCGTGCCTGACGATCGCCCAGTGCCGGCTGCGAGACGCGGTGCTGGACGCGCGTCGTCAGGGGCAGCACACGGAGCAGCCCTCCCCCGCTTTCTGAGTCCGCCGCCACCGACGTGCGCCGAGGAAGAGACCGTCGTCGCCCTGCAGACCGCCGCGATGCGCTTTCTCGAAGGCGCGGCGCCCGAGCTGCCGGTCCAGCGGGTGAAGCCGACCGTCGACGGAAACGACAGCCTGGTCGTCGAGAAGAACCACGGTGGAACTCGAATCCTGCGGGTGTTCGACTTCGTGGAAGGCCCGGTCTGGGCGGGGGCGGACCCGGACGCGAACCAGCTCGGCCAGGCAGGGGAGATGCTGGGCCGGATCGACGTGGCGCTCGCGGGATTCACGCATCCTGCCGACCGGCGGGTGCTGGTGTGGGACGTCCAGCACTTCCAGCACCTGGCGAGACTCGTCGCGCACACGCCGAACTCCGCGCACCGCCGGCTGGCCCAAGAGGTCTTCCGGCTCTTCGACCGGGCCGTCGTGCCGAGGTTGACCGATCTCGAAACCCAAGTGATCCACGGCGGCTCAGTCCCTCACCTCAATGGTGAGGCCGGGCTCGGCGAGCGTCACCGGACCGGTGAATTCACCCGATGCCGCCTTCACCAGGCCGCGCAGCCACTCCGGCTCGATCGAGGCGAAGTGTGTCAAAACCAGCCGCCCCACCCCGGCCTGCGCCGCCGCGCACCCGGCGTCCGCGCCGGACAGGTGACCGTGCCCGGTGACGTCGGTCTGCGCCAGGGTCGCCTCAGCCAGCAGCAGGTCCACCCCGGCGGCCAACTCGGTCAGCGCCGGCGTGGCAGAAGCTCAGCGGAACGAACTTCGCCGGAGCGGACCTGACCAAGGCCGACCTCTCCCATACCCTCCTCATCGGCTGCAATTTCGACGAGGCGCTCCTGCACAAGGCCGACCTCACCCGCGCGGATCTCAGCAATGCCAGTCTGTCCGGCACCAAAAGGTTGCCTCGCCGTCGGCGCCGCGATCCTCTTCGGCGCGATCACCCTGAGCAGGTCACTGCTGCGCACGGTCACCGCCCAAGCCGCGCGGACCGAATGCCCGAAGACTGCCTTGCCCCCGCCGAACGCAGCCGGAGCCGGAAAAAGCCGCCGGGGTCCGGTCCGCAATGGGAGTTCCTGTTCAGCGACGGGCTGATCGCCCTCTGGATGTCCGCCCGATCACTTCGGGGGCCGCTCCGTGAAAGATCGCCTGAGAGGGACATTCGCCCATTCGAGGCAGGGTCCGGCAAAGTCATTTGGCCCTGGTTGTGGTTCGGGCATGGCTGGTGTCGTCCAGGCGGCAGGATGATCCGCCCGGTCCTGTCGACGCCAGCGCCGCCGTGCCGCCGGCCCGCCATCGACGGCGCGAATGAGCAGGAAGAAGGCGTAAGTAAAGTAGCCTGGAAAAGTAGCGGGGTGGAGGAGGAATCCGTGGCGAGGAGCCCGGTCTGGGCAAGCCGACCGAAGACGCGCGGCCTGGTTCTGGACGTGATCAGGGCTGCGCGCTCGATCAGCCGGGTGGAGCTCGCGACGGCAACCGGTCTGACCGGGGCGACGATTTCCGAGGTCGTTCGCGAACTCCTGGGCGACGGTCTGGTCGTCGAGGCCGGTCGTGGTGCGCCGACGGGCGGCAAGCCGCGCACGCTGGTCCAGCTCAACCCGCCGGCCCGCTACGGCGTGGGAGTCCAACTGGAGCGCAACACGTGCGTCATCGTGGTCGTCGACCTGGCTGGACGACCGGTGGCCCGGACTTCGTTCCAAGGCGTGGCGTCGATGCCGCCGGAGCGTGCGCTGCCGCTGGTGGCGTCGCAGGTGGACGCCCTGCTGGCGACGGCGGCTGTCGACCGCGAGAAGGTGCTCGGGGTCGGCCTGGTCAGTTACGGTCCGCAGGACCGGCGTGCGGGTGTGCTGTTGACGCCGCAGCCCACCGAGGAGTGGTGCGACTACCCCGTCGCGCGGCGCCTCGCGGAGAGCCTCGGCCTGCCCGTGGTGCTCGACAACGACGCCGCGGCGGCCGCCATCGGCGAGTACTGGATGGGTGCGGTGGACCCGCACAGCACCTATGGCTGCATCTACATGGCCACCGGGATCGGCGGCGGGGTGGTGGTCGCCGGTGAGGTGTATCGGGGCAGTTCGTCGAACACTGCGGAGATCGGCCACATCTCGATCGACGTCCACGGCGACGAATGCCCGTGTGGCAACGTCGGGTGCCTGGAGAACTACGCCGGCCCGTCGGCTCTGGTCCGGCAGGCGTTGGCGACACCGGGACTCGCCCGACGGCTGGCGCTCGATCCGGCCGGCGATGACGTCCTGACCGAGTTCGCGCGGATCGCGGCAGCCGCGAACGCCGGCGATCCCGAGGCCCGTGAACTCGTCGAGCGGTCGGCGCGCTACCTCGGTCATGCCGCGGTCACCGTGGCGACCCTGTTCGACCTGGATGTGATCGTCCTGGCCGGACAGAGCTTCGCGGTGGCGGGCTCGATCTACCAGGCGGTGATCCAACAGCAGTTGGACCGCCGGTTGTTCGCTCGGCGGGCGCATCCGGTGCGGGTGGTGCCGTCGGTCAACGGGTCGGACGCGGCGGCGATCGGCGGGGCGGTTCTCGTCCTGCAGAGCGAGCTGACACTCGGCCACGGCCGCTCCGAGGACGGGGCGCGGCCGGTGCCCGCCGGCGCGGGCGAGGCACCCTGACCATTCGCCTTCGGTGCTCGTGCGGTGCGGCGGCGCGGCGAGCAGTCCGGTGTGCGGGTGTCGGGGGTCGGGGATGATCTCGTCGGCCGGACCGCGCTGGACGATCCGCCGCGGTAGAGGGCGGGTGTCGTCGGCGAAGTGCCGGGTGGTGACCGCCCTCCGGTGTCACCCGCGCCGGGACTCCTCGACACGTATCACTACGTCCTCCTTGACGTGTTGCACCAGGCGTGCCATGACAGTTGCCTGCGAGATTATTAAGTTGCCTCAATAAGCCGTCACCAGCGGATGGCCGCCGACCGGCCAGCGAGGGCACGGCGAACCTCATGCTCGTCTGCCCAGGTTATTGACTTACTTCACCTGCCTGAGTAACTATCTCTGTGATCTCCGACCCTGCGTCGACCAACGAGGAAGAGGGCTGCCATGACGCGCTCGGACTTGCACGACGGCTGGCGCCTGCGCGCCGTGGGAGGCCCGGTGCCGGAGGTCCTCGCCGACCGGGACGTGCCCGCCCGGGTACCCGGCAGCACCCACCTCGACCTGATGGCCGCGGACCTCATCCCGGACCCGTACCTGGACCGCAACGAGGCGGCGCTGACCTGGTTGCACCGCGTCGACTGGCAGTACTCGACGACGTTCCAGGCGGAGGCGCCGCAGGTCGGTGAGCGAGTGGAACTGGTCTTCGATGGCATCGACACCGTCGCCACCGTCGAGTTGAACGGCGATGTGCTCGGCCGCACCGCCAACATGCACCGCGGCTACCGCTTCGACGTCGGGCGATCGCTGCGCGACGGCGGCAACGACCTGACCGTGACGCTGCGGTCCGCGCTCACCCACGCCGAGCAGGCGGAGGCCGAACTCGGCTGGCGCCAACGGGCGTACCCACACCCCTACAACGCGATCCGCAAGATGGCCTGCTCCTTCGGCTGGGACTGGGGACCCGACCTGCAGACCGCCGGCCTGTGGAAACCCGTACGGCTGGAACGCTGGGACACCGCCCGTCTGGCCCGGGTGCGCCCGCTCGTCACCGTCGACGCCGACGGCACCGGCCGCGTCGACGTGCACCTGGAACTGGACCGCGCCGCGGATCGCGACTACACCGCGCTGGTCACGGTCGGCGACCGCACGGAACGAATGACGATCACCGGCGACATCGCGCACGTCACCGTGCTCGTGCCGGACGCCCGGTTGTGGTGGCCGGTCGGTTACGGCGACCAGCCGCTCTACGACCTGACCGTCGCGCTGCTGGCCGATGGCCGGCAGGTGGACACCGTCCGGCGCCGGATCGGGTTCCGCACCGTCACCGTGGATACCGAACCGGACGAGTCCGGCACCCCGTTCGTCTTCGTCGTCAACGGCAAGCGCGTCTTCGCCAAGGGCGCCAACTGGATCCCGGACGACCACTTCCTCACCCGGATCACCCGCGAGCGGCTCGCCCGCCGGATCGACCAGGCCGTCGACGCGAACATGAACATGCTGCGGGTCTGGGGCGGCGGCATCTACGAAACCGACGACTTCTACGACGCCTGCGACGAACGCGGCGTGATGGTGTGGCAGGACTTCCCGTTCGCGTGCGCCTACTACTCCGAAGAGGAGCCACTGCTCGGGGAGGTCGAGGCCGAGGCCCGGGAGAACATCACCCGCCTGGTCGCCCACCCGTCCCTCGTGCTGTGGAACGGCAACAACGAGAACCTCCCCGCCTACACGGACTGGGGCTGGCAAGACGGCCTGGAGGGACGAACCTGGGGTGGCGGCTACTACCACGAACTGTTGCCCAAGATCATCGAGGAACTCGACCCCACCCGCCCGTACGCACCGGGCAGCCCGTACAGCCCCGGTGACCTGCCACCCAACGGCGCCGACCACGGCACCCGCCACGACTGGGACGTCTGGAACGCCCTGGACTACACGCACTACCGCGACCACGTCCCGCGGTTCTGCGCCGAGTTCGGCTTTCAGGGGCCACCCACCTGGGCCACCCTCACCCGATGGGTCCACGACGAACCGTTGACGCCCACCTCGCCCGCGTTCCTGCTCCACCAGAAAGCCGAAGACGGCAACGGCAAACTGGACCGCGGCCTCGCACCCCACCTGCCGGTGCCGACCGACTTCGAGCAGTGGCACTGGGCGACCCAGCTCAACCAGGCCCGCGCGGTGGCCTTCGGCATCGAGCACTACCGCTCCTGGTGGCCGCGGACCGCGGGAGCCCTGGTCTGGCAGCTCAACGACTGCTGGCCGGTCACCTCGTGGTCCGCCGTCGACAGCGACGAGCGCCCCAAGCCCCTCTACTACGCCCTCAAGCACGCGTTCGCGCCACGGCTGCTGACCGTCCAGCTCCGCGGCGAAAGGCCCACCCTGGTCGCGATCAACGACCACGACGAACCCTGGGCGGGCGCGGTGCACGTGACCCGACAGGATTTCGCCGGCGAGGTGTTGGCCACCGCCGAACTGCGGCTCAGCGTGCCGCCTCGATCCACCGCGCTGCTGGACCTGGCCGATGACCTCCTCGAACCCACCGACCCGAAGAGCGAAGTGCTGGTCGCGACCGCCGGCGGCGTCCGCACCCACCACCTGTTCGGCGAAGACCTCGACCTCCGCTACCACCCGGAGCCATTCACCGCCGCCGTCACACCCGCAGCCGGTGGGTACCGCGTCGACGTGCGGGCCACCTCGTACGTCCGTGACCTCAGCCTGCTGGCCGACAAGGTGGCCGCCGACGCGGTCGTCGACGACATGCTCATCTCGCTGACCGCCGGCGAAGCACACCACTTCATCGTGCGCACGTCGGAGAAGTTGCACGAACCGGCAGCTTTGCTGCATCCGCGCGTGCTTCGCTGCGCCAACACGTCAGCGTCGGGCGTCTCGTGAACCACGCGCAACCGGAGTGAGCCGAGAAGTTCATACCCGTGCGCCCGGAGTTCGGAGCCGATAAACGCAGTTGATTCGTTCGGCCACGACTCCGGGATTTGACGACCGATTTTACGAATGCCGATCCGGCAAGTCGGGTTGGCGCAACGGAACGCCCGGGATGTTTCCGTGCCGAGGGTCTTCAAGTTTTGCAACATCTTCGCTACGGTCTTTCTGGGAGCGCTCCCAGGTAGGTGTAGGTACTTATCCCGGAGCGGCACACCCCCAATTCAGCGGCCCTGCCTACCTGTTGAACGCTTCCGGAAGACACGGCGGCGGGCTGAACGTCACCTGCACAAAGGAGTGCTGATGTTGGGAAGAGTCAGGAAACGCCGCACCGCGCTCGCCGCGTTGGCTGCTGCGGGGTCCATCGCTTCCACGGTTCTGATGGCAGCGGCGGGCGGATCGTGGGCGAGTGACGCGAGCGCGGCGGCCGCGTTCGCGTGCCGGGTCGACTACACGACCAACGACTGGGGCAGTGGGTTCGGCGCCAATGTGACCGTCTCCAACCTCGGTTCATCGGAGGTCAGCGGCTGGACGCTGACCTACACCTACGCCGGCAACCAGACCCTGCAACACGGCTGGAGCGGCAACTGGTCCCAGACGGGCAAGCAGGTCACCGTGACCAACATGAGCTGGAACGGCACCATCCCGGCGGGTCGCAGCGTCAGTACCGGGGCGAACTTCTCCTACAGCGGCAGCAACGCCAAGCCGACGGACTTCGCCGTCAACGGTGCCGCGTGCACCGGCACCGACCCGACGACGACGACCACCACCACGACCACGACCACGACGACGACCACTCCGCCGGTCGACGGTCCCGCACCGGCGCTGCGCGTCTCCGGCAACAAGATCGTCACCGCGGACGGCAAGCCGTACCGGTTGCTGGGGGTGAACCGCTCCAGCGGCGAGTTCGCCTGCGTACAGGGCAAGGGCATGTGGGACGGCGGTCCGGTGGACCAGGCGTCGGTGGACGCGATGAAGACCTGGAACATCCACGCGGTGCGGATCCCGTTGAACGAGGAGTGCTGGCTGGACGTCAACGGCTCGCCCGGCGGCGCCACCTACCAGCAGAACGTCAAGGACTACGTGGATCTGCTGGTGGCGAACGGCATCAACGTGATCCTCGACCTGCACTGGACCTGGGGCGCCTACACGAACGGGCCGGACTGGCACTGCAAGGACGAGCACGCGACGTGCCAGAAACCGATGCCGGACGCGCGGTACGCCCCGCAGTTCTGGACCGGTGTCGCCAATGCGTTCAAGGGCAACAACGCCGTCGTCTTCGACCTGTTCAACGAGCCGTACCCGGAGATCGCCAGCGACTGGAACAAGACCTTGGGCTGGCAGTGCTGGCGGGATGGGGGCACCTGCACCGGCCTTCCCTATGAAACCGCCGGCATGCAGGACCTGGTCGACGCGGTGCGGGCCACCGGCGCGACCAACATCCTCATGCTGGGCGGCCTGGAGTGGGCCAACGACACGCGGGAGTGGCTGGCCCACAAGCCGACCGACCCGTTGAACAACATCGCCGCGTCCTGGCACGCCTACAGCTTCAACGCCTGCGTCACCGAATCCTGCTGGGACAGCCAGATCGCCCCGCTCGCACAGCAGGTCCCGGTCGTGCTCGGCGAGTTCGGCCAGGACGACTGCGGCTTCGAGTACATGCAGCGGTTGGTGGACTGGGCCGACGCGCACCACATGGGTTACCTCGCGTGGACCTGGAACCCGTGGGGCTGCAGCACAGGTGCCGTGCTCATCAAGGACTGGAACGGCACGCCCGAGCCCGGCGTCGGCGAGGGCCTCAAGGCCCACCTGCTCAGCCAAGACCCCTACGTCACCCCGTAACCGATCACTCTGGGAGCTCCCGGAGAGTCGCAGCGTCCTCTGGGCGGTCCCCGCACATCTACAGGAGCACGAGGCATGCCCAGCGCAGTGCATGCGAAGCGCCCTTGGGTGCCGTCCCGGTGCCGGTGATCGTCGCGTCGGCCGTCGTCGCCGCAGGTGTGGCGGTAGCGGCGGCGGGACCAGATCTGGCCGTGGACGTCGGGTTACCGGCGTGACCGCGAAGCCCACGTCATCGATCAATGGAGATTTGGTGAAACCCATGCATCGCTTCTCGGACAACACCCCCAACAAACGTCACCAGCCGCCGGACACCTTGAAGACCGACGCCTCACGCCCGGCCAACACCACGGTCTGGCGAGCGGCAGCGGTCCTCGGTGCCTGTCTGACGCTGCTGACGACCCTGTTGGTGGTCCTCGGCGCAGGCAGCGCCTCGGCCCACGGCGCGGTGAGCGACCCGCCGTCACGCCACTACGGCTGCTACCACCGCTGGCCCAACGGCCCCTCGCAGCAGATGGCCACCGAAGACCCCATGTGCTACCAGGCGTGGCAGGCCGATCCCTCCGCCATGTACAACTGGAACGGCCTGCTGCGCGACGGCGGTGGCAGCGACCACCAGGCCGCCGTCCCCGACGGGACGCTGTGCAGCGGCGGCCTGACCTTCAACGGTCGCTACGCCGCCATGGACAAGCCCGGTGCCTGGATCGCCCCGAACCGCCCCAGCCGGTTCACCCTCAACCTCAACGACACCTCCTCGCACGGCGCCGACTACATCCGCGTCTACTCCACCAAACAGGGCTTCGACCCCAAGACCCGGGCACTGCGGTGGAGCGACCTGGACCTGGTCGGCCAGACCGGCAGGATCCCCACCGGCACCAGGACACCGGTCGAGGTGAACGCACCCGGCCGCACCGGCCACCACGTCCTCTTCACGGTGTGGAAGGCCAGTCACGCCGACCAGAGCTACTACGCCTGTAGCGACGTGAACTTCACCGACGGCGGCACCGGCCCGACCACGACCACGACCACGCCAACTACCACCACCACGACCACCACCACGACGACCACCACGACCGGCAATCCCTCGGCGGGTTGCTCCGCCACGCTGCGGATCGCGTCCCAGTGGTCCGGCGGCTTCCAGGCCGAAGTACGCGTCACCGCCGGCACCACGGCGATCACCGGCTGGGCGGTGAACTGGACCTTCGGCAACGGCGAACGGATCGACTCCTCGTGGAGCGCGGCCGTGACCACCAGCGGATCCACGATCAGCGCACGCAACGTCGCCTACAACGGCTCACTGGGCGCGGGCACGAGCACGAGCTTTGGGTTCGTCGCCTCCGGAACCGCCGGCACACCCACCCTCACCTGCACCACATCCTGACCCACGCCCCACACGAGGTTGCCCGCCGCCGCAGGGCTGCGGGCAACCCCTGTGGCGGACCACCGGCGACATCTCCGACAACTGGACGTCGGTGATGGGCATCCTCGACCAGCGCCCAAGGCCGAACTCGGACGCCACCTCGTCCACCCGATCGACGCCGCCCCGCCCCGGCTCCCCGCACGGCGGGCGAGTGGACAACCGACTGCAACACGGTCAACAACGCCGGAAACCCCGGACCGTCCACCGGGACGAGACCACCCGCCTCGGGCATCCACACCCGAAGCCCATGACGCCCGGCCAGCAACACCATCTCCCTGAGCACCGATAACCCGCACGCCCGTGCACCCAGTGCGACTCCAACCACATTTTGTCCCAGTGTTGGCTCTGCCTTGTACGTCTGCTGTACGGGCGCTTACCGGCTCCCGGCGAGAGTGTGCTTACCCCCCTCCAGTGGAGGGGCAAGCACCAAGACCTGACTCGCATTGCCCTCCGTACGGCAATCAAGAATCAAGGTAGGAACAATGAGTACAGGAACATTCAGGCGAGGTCGCATCGCTGCGACTGCCGTTGCCGCCTGCGCCGTGGGCAGCCTGGTCTTCGCCGCCGCCCCGCACAAGCAGCTGTCTCCAAGAACATCCTGCTGACGAGCGTGCCTGCCGGAATCGGCAGCGTCTATCTCTTGGAAGGACAGCTGGACCGGTGAACGTCTCGGCTGCTTCGGGGCGCAATCCGGGCGGGACACATCCACTGGGAAGTACGTGACTGGCGGCTACGTCATCGTGGCGTCGCACAGCGGTTCAACGTGTAGTTCGCACAGGACCAACGCCACGCGGGAACTGACCGGGAACTGGACCAACCGGTGGGTCAACGTGCCGTAACGACGGTGCACCACTAGATCTTTGACCCGCACGTCAGTGGGGCAGCGAATGCCGCTCCGGCAACCATCCACATGAGACCTTTCCGTCTCGTTTCGTCGGCGTGCTGATGAGTCCACGCCTTCACGTGACCCTCCAGCGAGGTCGGAAACCGTGTGGTACGGGCCGAAGCGGGTGCTCACCAGCACCGAAAGCGTGTAAGGCCTGACCCGGTAAAGGTGAGCCTCCGAACGGTGACAGGCTTGTCCAGGACCGGTACAGTACGTCCACTGTAGACGGACGAGGAACTCGGGAGTTGCCGTGCTGGATATCGGTTTCTGGACGTGGGCGATCACCATCGGCCTCGTTCTCGTGCTGCTCGCCGTGGACTTGGCGCTGGGCTGGCTCCGGCCGCACCAGGTCGGGTTCCCCGAGGCGACCGCCTGGTCGGTGTTCTACGTGCTGGTCGCGATCGGCTTCGGGGTGTGGTTCGCGGCCGAGCACGGTGGGCAGTACGGAACCGAGTACTTCGCCGGCTACATCGTCGAGAAGAGCCTCTCGGTCGACAACCTGTTCGTGTTCGTGATCATCATGACCACGTTCGCGGTGCCGGCCGAGCACCAGCACAAGGTGCTCACCTTCGGCATCGTGCTGGCACTGGTCATGCGGGCGGTCTTCATCGCGCTCGGCGCCACGCTGCTGGCGCTGTTCTCGTTCATGTTCCTGCTGTTCGGGCTCCTGCTGATATTCACCGCCGTGCAACTGTTCCGGCACCGTGACGAGGACCCCGACGTCGAGAACAACTTCCTGGTCAAGTCCGTCCGCCGGGTCCTGCCGATCACCGACGAGTACGTCGGCGGCAAGCTGGTCACACGGATCGACGGCCGACGGGTGTTCACACCGCTGTTCGTGGTGCTGATCGCGATCGGCGGCATCGACCTGCTGTTCGCCCTGGACTCCATCCCGGCGGTGTTCGGCGTCACCGAGGAGCCCTACATCGTCTTCGTGGCCAACGCGTTCGCCCTGCTCGGCCTGCGCGCGTTGTTCTTCCTGGTGAAAGGCCTGCTCGACCGGCTGGTCTACCTCTCCGCCGGCCTGGCGATCATCCTGGCGTTCATCGGCGTCAAGCTGATCCTGCACTGGGCGCACGTGGACATCGACCAGAGCGTGCCGGAGATCCCCACCCCGGTCAGCCTGGGCGTGATCCTCGTCGTGCTGGTGATCGTGACCGTCGCCAGCCTGATCAAGACCAAGCACGACCCGTCGGCGAAAGCCCACGCCGGCTCGCTACGCGCACACCACCCCACCGACCAGAGCTAGCCGTTCCGCATGTCGTCGTCCCCGACGCAAGACGGGATCCCGTTCACCGCTGTCCCGGTCGGGATGAAAGTCCACTTCTGGTTGGCGTTGCCCAGCCACGGCCACTGCAGGACGTCCGTCCCGTTCGCGGTGCGGGCCTGGTACACGTCGACGACCTTCCCGCTGTGCCGCGCCTGCAGGCGGTACACGGTGTTCTCGGCGGGGAACCGCGACACCACGGAGGGACGGCCAGGCCGCTGATGTTCGCGTAGCCACCGGTCGCCGCGGTGACCAGGACCCGGACGAGGCGGACGTCGCGACCCGGCCACTCGACGATCTTCGTCTTGCGGTCGCCGGCCCAGTTCGCGGTGGCCACGGTGCTGAACGTGACGCCGTCGGTGCTGGTGGAGATGGTCGCCGAGGTGATGTCGCCGTCGGTGGAGTTGGAACGGTTCCACTGCTTGGGCAGGTATTCGAGGGTGGAGACGTTGCTCCACACCGCCCCCAGGTCGACCGTGATCGTCTGGGGCAACGGCGACGGCAGGCCCCACGTCGACCAGCACGTCTCGAACCGGACGTCGCTGAGCCCGTCGATCGCGTTGAGCGGCCCCTCGCCCGTGCGCGCGCCCGTGGCGTAGGCGTTGACCGGGGTGATCGGGAACTCGCAACGCGCCTGTTGCACGGGCAGCGGCGGGCGCGAGGTGTTCGGGTTCCAGGCCGCGCCGACCTCGGCCAGGCGGTTGACGATGTTGGTGTCCAGGCGACCGTTGCGGTTGGGCGGGCAGTTGAGGATGAACGAGGTGTACTTCGGTTCCAGGTCGGCGAGGTGGTTCAGGATGTCCGCCCTGCTCATCAACCCCTCGGTCGGCGTTGAAGGGTGCCAGAACCAGCCCTTGCTGATCGTCTGCCCCTGCATCCCCGCATACGTGTTGCCCGCCGGGGCCGACACGCCCAGCGGCTCCTCGAAGAAGATCGCATCACCGAGCCACGGCTCCGACAGCCCACCGATGTGTCGTTGGTGAAGTTCGAGTCCCACTTCTTGTACAGCGCGATGAACTGCGGCAGGTACACCTTGAGCTGCGTGTCGTCACCGGTGACCAGGCACCGCTGGTAGGCGGCGCTCGCGATCCACTCGCTGAAGTTGCGCGCGGAGAAGTTTCCGCCACCGCGCAGCCAGAAGTCCAGGTAGTCGCCCGCGAAGTCCCGGTTGCGCAGCCAGCGCCCGTCCTGGATGTGGTAGCCCGCCGCGTCCACCAGCGCCGAGTGCGCCTCGTTGCTGCCGGCGGTGTTGCCGCCCGAGTACCAGACCGGGTTGTCGTACTCGGTGGAGATGTACCCGGTTCCGGGCACGGTGTAGCGCAGCGCGCGCTTGTACGTGCTCCACCGGTAGTAGTAGACGCGGTCGATCGTGTCGTCCGGCGTGTCCACGAACGGGATGTTGTTCGTGTATCACTCCGGCTCGTCGAGCCCGTTGGCGCTCAGGATCGCGGCCTTGTCCAACACCGCAGGACCGGAGGACTGCGCCTGGGAGATCGTGGTGGTGACGCCGGCCGCGACGAGGCCGAGCGCGAGCACGGACCCCATCAGCGCCGCCGCCGGACGGCGGCGGCGCCAACGCGGCGCTCGTGGTGAGCGGAACATCTGCCTGTCCCCAGGGGTCAGTAGACGACGCGGAAGGTCGCGTCGGCGCGGCCGGTCGCGCTCGTGATCTCGTCGATGCGCAGCACGAAGGCCGAGTGCCGCAGGTAGCGGGTCGGGTAGTTGACCGAGCGGAACGACGACCAGGAGGAATCCGCGAGACCGGCGACCCGGGTGAACGTGGCGTCGGCGGCGAAGGTCGACGTGCCGTCGTTCTGCATGAGCTTGACCTCGAAGCCCTGGTGCCGCAGGAAGTAGCCGGGCCTGTTGACCGACTCGAACGACACGGCGTTCGGGTCGGACAGGCCGGCCCGCAGCCGCCACTGCGAGTCCTGGTGCGGCTCGAACGGCTGCTCGTCGATGCGGCCGATCGAGCTCGCGTGCCGGACGTAGTGGCCCGGGAAGTTGAGCGACTTGACCCGGTTCCAGCTCGTGCCGCCGTAGCGGGCGAGCAGGCGGTCGCGGTCGGCGGCGGTGATCGGGTGGACGGTGTTGTGCTTGCCGTTCAGCGGCGCGGTGTAGGACTGCCGGCCGACCTTGGTCCACGTCGGCGCGGCGAGGTCGCCCTCCCACAGGTCGAACTTCGCGTTGGGGCAGTAGGTGTCGGCCCACAGCCACCACTTGTTCGCGGTCAGCGACTTGACCAGCGTCGGCGCCTCGGTGCACCGGTTGTCACCGATCGCGCCGCTGTAGCGGGTGAAGCTGCCCGGCTGCAGTGACGTCGACCGCGCCCCGAGGATCCCGGTGGTCGCGTCGTTGCGGTAGTACAGGTAGTTCAGCCCGTTCACGCCTGTGATCACGTGGGAGTCGATGACGGCCGACCCGGGGTCGAAGAACACGACCGGCGCGGTCGCGGTGACGAAATCGGTGGTGTAGGACACCGAGATCACCGCGTGCGAGCCGCCCGGGGGGATGGTCGAGAACGTGACGCCGTAGGCGTTGCGCGACGGGTCCCAGTGCACCGCGGGCGCCCAGCTGAACGACGTCGTGTTGGTGCTGTTGACGTTGAGCAGCCGGTCGGCCGACCAGTTCACCAGATCGGGCGAGGTCCAGACGTGGATGTTCTGGTTGGGCTTGGTGAACGAGCCGCCCACCGGGATGTCGGTCGCCAGCACGACCCACGTGCCGTTGTTGAGCCGGGTGATGAACGGGTCGCGGATGCCCTTGGTGCCTGCGGTCGGGGGTGAGGATGGCGTTGTTGTCGTTGAGCGGGGTCCACTCCAGACCGTCGTTGCTGACGGCGAGGTGGACGGCGTTGACGCCGCCCGAACCGTTCAGCGATTCCTTGAAGTACCCCATCACGTAGGCTGCGTCGGCCGTCTGGGCCTGCGCCGCCGCACCGGCGCCAGTTCAGTCAAACCCGTGCGGGAGCCGGTCAGGTGCTCCCCCGCTCCCACCACCGTCTCCAGGGCCACTACACCCGTGCCCACCACCGCGCCCGGCAGCACCACCGACCGGTGCACCACGGCGCCCGGCTCCACGACCGCGCCGGGGAACAGCACGCTGGACCGGACGTCCGCGCCGCGCGGCGGTTCGCCCGGCAGCAGGCTGTCGAGCTCCGGGTCGTAGCGCGGTGTGAGGCCCGCCAGTGTCGTGGGCAGCGCGTGCGGCGGCAGCGGGTGCGGCCGACCCAACAGCTTCAGGTGCTCGGCGTGGTAGCGCTCCACGGTGCCGATGTCGGCCCAGTAGCCGCTGATCGGGTGGGCCAGCACGCGCCGCCCGGAGGCGATCATCGCCGGCAGCACGTCACGGCTGATGTCGTGCTGCCAGCCGTCCTCGCCCAACGCGGCCAGCTCGTCCAGCACGTGGCGCAGCACGTCGGCGCGGAACAAGCAGAACGCGGTGAACACCAGGTCCGATGTCGGCTCGGAGGGCTTCTCCACCAACCGGCGCACCACCAGGTCGTCATCGACCTCCACCATGCCGAACAACCGCACATAACGGCGCTCGATGCGCTGCACGCCGATCGTGGCGTCCGCGCCACTGCGCCGGTGCGCGGCGACCATCGGCCCGTAGTCGAAGGAGTAGACGTGATCGGCGTGCTGCACCAGGACGTCGCGAGCTCCGGGGGCGAACACGTACTCGGCGTTGGCGAGGAGCGCGTCCGCGGTTCCGCGTTCGGGCGGTCGCTCGGGCAGTCGTCCGGTCGCGCCTGAACGGACCAGCTCGTCGTGCGGTCCGAAGTGGACTTTGATGCCGGAACCATCCCAGTGCCGCACCATGTGGTCGATGAGGTCGCGTTCGCGGTGCAGGGACATCAGCACCACCTCGTCGATGCCCGAGCGCGCCGCGTTGTCGACGCTGAAGTCGATCAGGCGGCACGAAGCCGCGTAGGGCACCAGCGGTTTGCAGGTGTCGTCGGTCAACCTGCCCATCCGCTCGCCGAGCCCTCCGGCGAGCAGGGCAGCCCTCACGTCGTGCACGGTGTCACCACGTCCTCCCTTGCGGTTGGCGGTCGGGCAGCAGCGCGCGCAGCAGCCGCACCGAGTTGGCGACGCCCTGCCGCCGCGGCAGCAGGGCGTCCTCGTGCTCGACGTAGAGCACCCCGGTGAAGTCCTCGTCGAGCAGCGCGGCGATCAGCGCGGGCCACGGCAGGTCGCCGCTGCCCAGGGCGCGGAACCTGATCGCGGGTCCGGGCCCGTAGCGGGACCAGCCCGCACCGGTCGGGACGTCCGCGCCGGTCCAGCGCTGCAAATCCTTGGCGTGCGCGGCGCCCAGGTCGGCGCCCCAGCCGCGCACGCAGGCCAGCGGGTCGTGCCCGGTGGCGGCGATGTTGGCGATGTCCAGGCACACTCGCACCGACGCGCGGTGCCCGGCGACGGCGTCGAGCAGGGTTCGCGTACTCGGCGGGTCGTGGGCGACCTGCTTGGGATGGGGTTCCACGAGCAGCTCCACGCCGTGCTCGGCAGCCAGGTCGAGCAAGGGATCGGCGGCCTCGCGCCAGGCGGCGATATTGTCGTCCCACCCGACGTCGCTGTGCCACCAGGACAGCCAACGCGCCAGGTCGGGCACGCCCAGCATGAGCCGGACCTGCCCGGCGCCGAGGTCCGCGGCGATCCGCACGGCGTGCGAGGCGTGCCGCAACGCGTGCGCCCGCTTCTCGTCCGGGCTGCCGCGCAGCACGGGATCGGTGTGCGGGCCGTGCGGGCCGAGCAGGAGTTGGGCGTCGCGGCTGTTGCTGACGCAGGTGACGACGACCGGGCGCAGCGCGGCGCGCAGGTCGGCCCGGTAGTCCGCGTCGTCGGCCCAGCGATCGGCGTCGACCAACCCGGAAGTGGTGTCGGTCGGCAGGTCCACGGCGTCCACACCGGACTCGGCGGCGGCGGTGATCGCGGCGTCCAGCCCCGCGCCACCCCACGCGGCCAGGCACAACCCCACCGCCACGGGCGCGGTGACCGCCGGCCGTTGCGTGCTCGGCCTCGGTTCCGCCGGTCCGGAAACCGCCGGTTCAGCCGCCACCGGCCCGGAAGCCGCCGGTCCGGCAGTCGATGTGCTCGAAGCGTGTTGTTCCGGGACCACCGCTACCCGGGGCTCCGCTACCCGGGGCTCCGCGCTGGAATCCCCCGGCCCGGACACCTCCGGTGCGGGATCGCCCGACCTCGACGCCGGGACGACCCGGTCGGGCGCGAGGTCCAGCAGCCAGGCGCAGGACCCCTCGGCGCCGGGCGGCAGGACGAGGTCGCCGTCGCGGGCGCAAGCGGTGAGCGCGCCCAGCACCGCGTCGTCCGGGTCGAACACCGGCACGACCTCGATCACCGGCAGCGCCGCGCGCAGCGCCCGGTCCAACTCCGCCAGCAGGTCGGGACTGCCCCGCAGCACACCCCCGCCCGCCGCGACCCGGTACCCGTCCACCAAACCCGCGGACCGCGCCGCGGCGGCGACACCGACCACCAGCTCGTCCACCGCACGCGCCACCACGGACGCCGCCACGTCATCGCCCTCCAGCCACGTCCGGCACACCACCGGAGCCAGGGCGGCGACATCGGCCTTGGGGAACGCCCGCGCCGCCAGATCGCGCGCCAACAGCGCGGGCGTCGGCCGGAACGCCGCCGCGAGCGCGGTCGCCGGGCCCCGACCGTCCCCCGCGCGCACCGCGGCGCGCAGTCCGGCCAACCCGATGTCGAACGCGCTGCCTTCGTCGCTGCCCAGGTACTCGCAGCCGCCCACCCGCGTCGGCGCGCTCACACCGTCGCAGGCCAGGAACCCCGACCCGGTCCCGCACACGACGACCGCTCCCCGGCCCGACAGCGGCGGCGCGACCAGCCAGGGCACCGCGTCGTTGGACACCACCGCCCGTCCGCGCAGCCCCGCGTCGACGGCCAGCGCGCGCAGCCGGTCCAGCTCGGGCCGGGGAGCGACCGGGTCGAGCGTGGCCGTGGCGATCCAGCCCAAGGCGGGCTCGCCGCGCAGCCGGGCCCCGAGGTCGGCGAACAACGACCGCAGCGTGCTGCCCGCCCGCTCGTCGCCGACCGAGGCCGGGTTGACCGACCCGCTGCGCAGCCGCCCGCCGGGCCCGGTGGCGGTGGTGGTGGTGCCACCGGCGTCCAACGTCCACAGCGGGCTCACGGCGCGGCCGTCCGGTCGCGCAGCAGTGCCCGGCGAACCTCGTCCTCGGTGACGTCCTCGGCGATGATCGTGGTGCCCGGCTCCACGGGCAGCACGAAACGCAGGCTGCCGTCGCGGATCTGCCGGATCTTGGTCATCGCGGCCAGCACGTCGTCGACGGCCGGTTGGCCGGCGAGCTCGCGCAGCGTCACGGGCAGGCCCAGCCGCCGGATCAGCCCGATGATCCGGTCGGCCACCCCGGGCACGACCAGCCCGCGGTCGCGGGCCACGTCCACGGCCACCGCCATGCCGAACGCGACGGCCTCGCCGTGCAGCACAGGGCCGTAACCGGTGACGGTCTCGACGGCATGACCCGTGGTGTGCCCGAAGTTCAGCGATCGGCGCAGGTCTGCCTCATAGGGGTCGCGGCTGACCAGTTCGGTCTTGATCGCGCCGGCGGCGTGCACCAGCACGCCGATCGCCGGAGACGCGCACGCCACCAGTTCGTCAACGCGCTCCTCGATGAACTCGAACAGCTGCGGTGAGGCGATCACGGCCTTCTTGACCACCTCGGCCAGCCCGGAGCGGACCTGACGGGCGTCCAGCGTGCTCAGGTGCTCCAGGCAGGAGATCACCGCTCTGGGCTGGTAGAAGGCGCCCACGAGGTTCTTGGCCTCGCTGTGGTCCACCGCGACCTTGCCCCCGATGCCCGCGTCGACCTGGGCCAGCAACGTGGTCGGCACGTTCACGTACGGCACGCCGCGCATGTAGGCGCTGGCGACGAAGCCGGCGGTGTCGACCACCACGCCACCGCCGAGCGCCACCACCACGTCGCGGCGGGCGAAGTCGACCTCGGCCAGCCAGTCGATGAGCTCGAAGGCGGTGGTGAGCGACTTGCTCTTCTCACCCGCGGGCATCGCGTGGACGCCCAGCAGCAGGCCCCGGTCGGCCAGCGCCGACGTGAAGCGCCCCGCGTGCAGGTCGGCCACCACCTGGTCGGTGATCACCACGGCGTGGCGGTCGTCGAGTTCGGCCAGGAGCGTTCGGACCGCGCTGTCCACGTCGGCCAGCACGTGAATGCGGTACGAGTCGTCGCGTGTGACGTCGACGCGCACAGGGCCGAGGCTGTCGGGGAGGGAGATGTTGTCACGGATCTGATAGCCGGGACGGTCCATCGTTCTCCTCTCGGGGATCACCCGAAAAGGGCACGTGTTGTCATTCCAACCGTGCCAGAGTAACTTTCAGTAGACAACCGTTGCACGGATCGTGACTGATGGGAGGGTCATTCGTGCCGGTCATCCCAGCCGGACGTCCCCTGCACGTGGGGTTGATCGCCGCAGCGGCGAGCTGGGGCCTGTTCTGGGGCAGCTGGGCCGCACTGCTGCCGGGGCTCAAGGATCAGGTCGGCGCGACCGACACCCAGCTCGGCCTCGCCCTGTTCGGCATCCCGGCGGGTGCGCTGCCGGCCATGGTCGCGACCGCGCCCTTGGTCCGCGCGCTGCGGGCGTGGACGCTGCCGGTGGTGCTGACGGCGTTCGCGGTGGCCTGCGCGCTGCCGGGCCTGGCGACCTCGCCGCTGACCTTCGCCGGGGCGTTGCTGCTGGTGGGCGCCACCTCCGGGGCGATCGAGGTCGCCCTCAACACCACCACCGCCGCCCACGAAGCGCGCCACGGTGTGCGGCTGTTCAACAAGGTCCACGCCGCGACCCCGCTGGCCATGGTGCTGGCCGCGCCCGCCGTCGGCCTGGCCCGGCAAGGCGGCGCGGGACCGTTGCCGGTGTTGCTGGTGATCGCCGCCCTGGTACTGCTCAGCGCGCTCCTGGCGGTGGACCGCTCCGGGTGGCGCGCTCCGGCCGCCGAACCGGGGGCACACCGCTCGACCGCGCCGCTACTGATCGCGTTCGGGCTGCTCGCCGCGGTAGTGCTGTTCCTGGAGAACGCCGTCGAGCAGTGGGGTGCGCTGCACTTGGAGGAGAGCCTGGGTGCCGGTCCGCTGCTGGGCAGCGCCGCCCCCGCGTGCTACATGTCCGGCCTGTTCGCGGGTCGGCTGCTGGCCCAGTGGCGGGGCGACCGGGTCTCCGGCCGGGTGCTGCTGCTGGCCGGGGGCGTGTTGGGCGCGGTCGGCGTCGGCACGGCGGCGCTGTCCGCCGCGGCCGGGCTGCCGTCGGTGCTCGCGCTGGCCGGCTTCGCGGTCGCGGGCGTGGGACTGGCCCCGGCCTTGCCGACGCTGCTGGGTTTGGCAGGCGCGGCGGTCGACGACGCGCGCCGTCCGGGTGCCATTGCCGCCGTCACCACGTTGTCGTACCTGGGTTTCCTGGTCAGCCCGCCGGTGGTCGGCGTGCTGGCCGGGGCGTGGGGGTTGACCACGGCGCTGACCGCCGTGGCGTGCGGCGGCTTGGTGGTGGCCGTCGCGTCCGCGGTGGTGCGCGCACCCGCGGCGGTGGCACGGTGAGGGGGCGCTGCGCCGAGCGGCACCGCGGTCGTTGGTGCGTCTGCGGCAACCTCCGCTCCTCCCAGAACCTCAGCGCCGACCAGCAGGCGTACCGACCGCCGCGACGCCCGGTACGCCCCGACACCGACGGCCGAGGCGGGCCGGGGCGGGGAGCGGTGTGGTGAAGGCGCTCGTGGTCGGCAGCGGCTACCTCGGCGGCACGATCGCCGCGCACCTGCTCGGGCGGGGCGACCACGCGGTGGTCTGCTCACGACGACGTCCCGCCGCCGCGTCCGCGGCCGGGCTGCCCTGGTATCCGCTGGACGTGCGGGATGCCGACGCCTGCCGGGTCGCGGTGCGCGAACACTCCCCCGACTCCGTGGTCGTGGTGCACGGTCCTTCCGACATCACCTGGTGCGAGGCCAACCCCGAAGCCGCGAGGGCCGCACACGCGGGTGGGGCTCGCAACCTCGCCGACGCCGCGGACGGCCGCCCGGTCCTGCTGATCTCCACCGACAACGTCTTCGACGGCACCCGGCCCAGTTGCGGCGAGTCCGACCCGACCAGTCCCGCCAACGCTTACGGCACGGCCAAACTCGCCGCCGAGCGCACGTTGCTCGACACCGGCGCGGCGCTGGTGCTGCGGGTGAGCCTGGTGTACGGCTGGGATCCCGACGGGCTGCGGCCCAACTTCGCCACGACCTGTGTCCGCACCCTCCGTGCCGGCCGCGAGCTCCGGGTACCGGACGACCACTGGAACACCCCGGTGCACGTGGACGACGTGGCCGCCTGGACAGCGGCGCTGCTGGCCGCCGGGCGCACGGGACTGCTGCACCTGGGTGGGCCGGATCGGCTGACGCGGCACGAGTGGGCGCTGCGCATCGCCGCCGTGCTCGACCTGGACGCGAGCCTGTTGCGGCCCTCCAAGCGCGCCGACGGCCCCTACTCCTGCCGCCCGGAGAACGCCTGCCTGCACAGCGAACGGGCAGCCCGGCTGCCGGAGTTGGTCGGGCTGGAGCCCCTGGGGGTGGACGAGAACGCGCGGAGGTTGTCCGAAGCACTGGACCAGACGCACCGAGCAGTGGAGGACCGTTGACCGACAAGCACCTGTTCCTGGCAAGCAAGCGGGCCGTCGTCACCTACGCGCCGGACGAGGACACCGGTGAGCTGCGGGCGTGGCTGGCTCCCGGCGGCACCGGCAACGTCGTCGCCGAGCAGGCCGGGTACCTGGACGTGTCGTGGATCGTCAGCGCCGACACCGACGACGACCACCGCGCGGCCGAGCAGCACCCCGACGGCACGGTCGTGGAGCTGCCGTCGGGCCGCACCATCCGGGTCCACCACCTGCGTCACGACCGCGAGACGTTCCGCGTGGTGCAGGACTTCCTCACCGCCGAGCTGATGTGGGCCGGCAACAACTACGGCTGGGACCGCTGGACCACCCCGACCTTCGGCCCGGCGACGCGGGGCGCGTGGGAGCGGTTCGCCGAGTTCACCGCCGACTTCGCGGACGAGATGGTCACCCGGTCCGCCGACGACCCCGACCCGGTGTACCTGGTGCACGACTACCAGCTCGTGTGCGTGCCCGCGCGGATCAGGGCACACCGGCCGGACGCGCCGATCCTGCTGTTCGTGCACATCCCGTGGCCGTCGGCCGACTACTGGCGCATCCTGCCCAAGCCCATCCGCGTCGAGGTGCTGGAGGGAATGCTGGCCGCCGACGTCATCGGGTTCTTCACCAGCCGGTGGACGGCGAACTTCCTGTCCTGCGTGGCCGACCTGCTGCCCGACGCCGAGGTCGACCACTCCGCCGCGGTGGTCCGCCTGCGCGGGCGCACCACGAGGGTGCGCACCCAGCCCCTCGGCTACAGCCCGGAGACGTTGACGCGACGCGACTCCAAGCTGCCCGAGGGCATCGCCGAGTGGGCAGGTCAGCACCGACTGGTCGTCCACTCAGGACGGACCGATCCGATCAAGAACGCCTGGCGCGCGGTGCGGGCGTTCGTCAAAGCGGTGCAGGACAACCCGGAGCTGCGCGGCACGCGGATGCTGGTGCGCATGAACCCCAACCGGCTCTACGTCCAGGCCAACGCCGACTACGTGCGACGAGTCGAGGAGGAGGTCACCGCGGCCAACGCGGAACTGGGCGAGGACTCCGTGCGCACGCACTGCGACAACGACGTGAACCACACCTTCGGCTGCTTCGAACGGGCCGACCTGCTCGTGTTCAACTCCACCGTGGATGGTCAGAACCTCAGCGTATTCGAGGCCCCGCTGGTCAACCGGCGCGACGCGGACGTGGTGCTGTCGGAGATGGCGGGCGCGGCGGAGATCCTGGGCCCGGTGTGCCGCACGGTGAACCCGCAGGACGTCGTGGAGCAGGCCGAGGCCATCGCCGCCGGGCTGCTCGCACCGCCGGAGCGGCGCGCCGAGGCCGCGCGGGCGCGCCGCGACACCGCACGGCCCTGGACGCTGGAGCGGTGGGTGGACAACCAGTTGGAGAGCCTGGGGCTGCGCTGATGAACCCGCTCACCGGCATCGACCCACGCGACCACGCGTACTACGAGCTGGGTGACGCGCTGCTGGTGCGCGGTGAGGGCGTGCGGGTGTGGGATTCCACCGGCCGCGAGTACCTCGACTGCGTGTCCGGCACGTTCAACCTGGTGCTGGGGCACAACCACCCGGCCGTGGTCGCGGCGGTCAAGGAGCAGGCGGACGACCTGGTGTTCGCCAGTTCGTCGTTCCAGACCGGTCCGACCAACGAGGTGATGAGGCAGCTGGTGGAGCTGAGCCCGGCGAACCTGACGCGGGTCAACCTGCGCAGCGCGAGCGGCTCCACCGCGAACGAGGGCGCGATCAAGATCGCCCAGTGGCACACCGGCAAGCGCGACGTGATCGTGCCGTTCCGCGGGCACGTCGGCCAGAGCATCGCCACCGCCAGCTACAACGGCACGTCGCGGATGCGCGCTCCGTTCCCCTACCACATGCCCGGCGCGGTGCGGGTACCCGAACCGTACTGCCACCGCTGCTTCTACCGCCAGACACCGGACTCGTGCGGGCTGTGGTGCGTCGACCGCATCGAGGACTTCATCGCTTACGCCTCCTCCGGCAGCGTCGCCGCGATGATCATCGAGCCGATCAGCGGCGTAGGCGGCAACGTCGTGCCTCCACCGGGCTACTTGCAGCGGCTCAAGGACTTCTGCGAGGCGCGGGAGATCGTGCTGATCTTCGACGAGAACCAGACCGGCATGGGCCGCACCGGCAGGCTCTTCGCCGCCGAGCACTTCGGGGTCAGCCCGCACATCCTGACCACCGCCAAGGGGCTGACCGGCAGCGGCCTGCCGCTGGCCGCGATCCTCACCGAGGAACACCTGGTGGGGATGCCAAGGTCCATGCACGGCTTCACCTACGGCGGCCACACCTTGTCCGCCGCCGCGGCGACCGTGGCGCTGGAGATCGTGCGGCAGCCGGAGTTCCTGGCCACCGTGCGGACCACCGGCGCGGTGCTGCTGGAGCGGCTGACCGCGCTGCGCGCCGACCACCCGTGCCTGGACGAGGTGCGCGGCGTCGGCCTGATGCTGGGCGTGGAGCTGGCCGAGCCGGACGGGTCGCGCTCGCCGCGCCTGGCCGCCGCGCTGAACAAGGCGCTGTCCGCGCGCGGGGTGATCACCAGGGTGTCCGAGCACGGCGAGGGCAACGTGATCGAGCTGCGCCCGCCGCTGGTGCTGACCGTCGAGGACGCCCACCTGATCGCCGACCGGTTCGGCGAGGCGTTGGAGATGCTGTAGGTGCGCGCGGTGCAGCTGTCGGCGGCGGGACCGGTGCTGTCCGCCGAACCGCCCGTGCGGCACGAGGGTGCGCACGGGGTGCTCGTGCGCACCGAGCTGATGGGCGTGTGCCGCTCCGACCTGAAGGAGGTCGCGGGCACCCGCGGCGGCCCTGGCCAGTTCGGGCACGAACTGGTGGGCGAGGTGGTGGACAGTTCCACGGCGCGGCTGCCGCCGGGCACCCGGGTGTGCCTGGACCCGAACCCGCCGGTGCGACGTGGGACCGGGTTCGCCCGTGCGCTGTGGGTGTGCGGTGAGGAGGACGCCGTGGCGCGGGCGCTGCCGGTCGCCCCGTCGGGCGTGTCCGCTCGGCGCCTGGTGTTCGCCGAGCCCGCGGCGTGCGCGGCGCACTGCCTGACCACCGCCGCCCGGCACCGCGGCACGGACCTGCGCGGCACGGCGGTGTGCGTGCTGGGCGCGGGTGTGGCCGGGGTGCTGATCACGGCGCTGGCACGGCGGGCGGGCGCGGTGGCGGCGCTGCGCAACCGCAGTCCCGACCGGCTGCGGTTCCTGCGGGACAACGGAATCCTGCCGGACGAGGTGGCGCGCCGGGTCGCCCCCGACAGCCAGGACGTGGTCGTGGTGGCGGCCAGTTTCGTGTTCCCGGAGCTGTTGGAGGAGGCGTTGCGCCTGGTCCGTCCCGGTGGGTTGGTGCTGCTCTACGGCGGCACCCGTGCCGGGGACCGGTTGTCGGGGCTGGACTGCGACCTGGACGGGGTGCGACGCGGCGAGCTGGCCGTTCCGGTGCGGTGGCGGGGCAAGCCGGTGGTCGTGGGCGGCAGTTACGGCACCAGTCCGACCGATTTCGCACTGGCGTTGGAGGCTTTGGCGCACGACCGGGTGGGGGTGGAGCGCCTGGTGACGCGGGAGGTCGACCTGGTCGACCTCCCGGATGTACTGCGGGAGTTGACGGCGACCCGGTACCTGGGCAAGGTGCTGGTACGGCCGTGAATCACGCCAGCCGCAGCACCGTGCCCAACCCTCGTTCACGGTCCACCGAACGCTCGGCGGGCAACAGGTACACCGGCAGACCCGCCCGCACCGCGGCGCCGTCCTTGACCGGGTCGTCGCCCACGTACAACACCCGACCGGAAGCCACACCGATCTGCTCACACGCCAACGCGAACAACGCCGGATCGGGCTTCTCCACGCCGTGCTCGCACGACAACACCACCGCGTCGAGCAGATCCAGCACGCCGGCGTCGGCGAGCGCGGGCCGGATGTCCCAGCCGATGTTGCTCAGCACACCGATTCGGACGCCCCGCTCGTGCAACGCCCCCAGCACAACCGCGGTGTCGGGGTACGGGGTCCACGCGGCCGGATCGGTCAACGCGGCGTAGACGGCGTCGACCAGATCCGGCGCGAACGGCCCGGATTCGGCGATCAGCCGCGTCCACACCGCGCGGTGGGCCTCCTGCGACACGTCGCAACCCCGGCGTGCTTCCAGGGAGGCAGGCGAGTCGACGTGCGTCAGCACCCGCCGGACCACCTCGACGGCGGTCGACCCGCCGAGATCGACGCCGGTCGCGGCGATGGCGGCGGGGTCGAGGACGGAGGTGTCGTCGAACAGCGTGCCGGAGAAGTCGAACAGGACGGCGCCGAAAGTGCTGTCGTGATCCACCCCTCCGACGCTAGCAATTTCCGGCGCGGCGCGGCCGTCCGACCAGCAGCACATCGCGGCTCACGGTCGCGGCGGGGTGATCCGGTCGAGTACGAGCCCGGCGACCTCGTCGGATCGGTCGGGGTGCTGTGACTCGCGCACCGGTCGGCGCGTTGTGGCTGCTGCCGGAGGACGTCATCGATCCTTGACGAGAGCATAGGTGTAGTAGTCCCGCCGGTAGACACCGCCTGTGGGGTGCCAGAACTCTGCATTGGGACGCTGAGCTGCAGCGATCGCGCATCATGGGTGGTAGAGGCATGATCGTGGGACGTGGCGTTACGACTGCTGTATCTGATCTTGGTTCGGCTCGTCGGCTGGTTGGTGCTGCTCGGCCGGTCATCGGCGGCCAAGGACGTGGAGTTGCTGGTGCTGCGGCACGAGGTCGCCGTGCTGCGCCGGACCAACTCTCGCCCGCGGTTGGACTGGGCCGACCGCGCTGTGCTCGCCGTGTTGGTGCGACGCCTACCCGACTGGTTACGGCAACACCGGTTGGTGACGCCGGGCACCGTACTGCGATGGCACCGTCGCCTGGTGGCGAAGAAGTGGACCTACCCGAACCGCACCGGCCGACCCCCGATCGGCCACACCATCGTGGCGTTGATCGAGCGAATGGCCCGGGAGAACGCCGGCTGGGGCTACAGCCGGATCCAGGGCGAGCTGCTCAAGCTCGGCCACCGGGTAGCCGCGTCAACCGTCCGCCGCGTGCTCAAGCGCCTGCGCATCCCGCCCGCACCCAGGCGTGATAGCGACACCTCCTGGCGGCGATTCCTGCGCGTCCAAGCCGCCGGCATGTCGGCCTGCGACTTCTTCCACGTTGACTGTGCCTTCACCCTCAAGCGGGTCTACGTCTTCTTCGTGATCGAGATCGCCACACGCTACGTCCACATCCTCGGCGCCACCACCAACCCCGACGGGGCATGGACCACCCAACAGGCCCGCAACCTACTCATGGACCTGGGTGACCGAGCTGACGACTTCCAGTTCCTCGTCCGCGACCGGGCCGGCCAGTTCACCACCTCGTTCGACGCCGTCCTCGCCGACACCGGCATCCAGGTCGTGAAAATCCCGCCACGATGCCCCTGGGCAAACTGTTACGCCGAACGGTTCGTCGGCACCGTCAGACGCGAAGCCACCGACCGCCTGCCCATCATCAACGAACACCACCTGCGGGCGGTGCTGCAGCGCTATGTGGCCCACTACAACCACCGCCGACCCCACCAAGCCCGACAACTCACCCCACCCCGACGCGACCACCCGAGCGCAGAACAGGGCTGCACATCGATACGCCGCCGACCAGTCCTCGGCGGCCTGATCAACGAGTACGAACCCACAGCCGCCTAACCCGCAGGTCAGACCATATGGCCGACTTTTGGCGCCCCACAGGGCTGTCGCGAGCGCCAACACGGCCAGCGACGCGCGTAAGTCGGGCATGATTGCTCCGTTGCGAGTATGTCCTGAAGTGGTACTGGATCGATCAACGGTAACCTCCGCGCGCCCGCGGCGGCGGCGGCCGGACAGCGCAACGGTCCGCGGAACCCTTGCGCCGCACGGAGGTTCGCGGATCGCCGAGTCCTGCCGCGACGCTCGGCCGGGCGACGGCGCGGGACCGTCGGATCGATCCGGTCGGGCGCCCCTGATATCGGCGTCTGCGCCGCCGGGCGACACCGTCACGCCTCCAATGCGGAAAGTACCCGACAAGTTACGGAACGGTGTCGATCGGTTCTTTCAGGGTTGACAGCGCGGACCGTTAATCACAAATGTGAGAGCGCTCTCATATAGCGCCCGCAATCCCCGCCCACGATGTACCGCCGCCGGCAGTCGCCTCCAGAAACCGGAGCAGCCAATGAAACGCCTCATCCGAACGCTCGTCCTCACCGCGACAATGGCTCTCGCCGCCGTCCACCTCTCTCCCACCGCCCACGCCGCCATCGGTGGCAGCTTCGTCGACCACTTCAACTGGTTCGACACCAGTCGCTGGCACAAGGCCGACGGCTGGAGCAACGGCAGCATGTTCAACGTCGGCTGGCGCGCGGACCACGTCTGGTCCAACGGCGGCGTCACGGGCATCAACCTGGACAAGGCCACGTGCCCCGGCGGCTGTTCCGGCAAGCCCTACGCCTCCGGCGAGTTCCGTTCCAACGACCTGTACTCGTACGGCCGGTTCGAGGTGCGGATGATGGCCGTCAAACGCCCCGGCACAGTGACGTCGTTCTTCACCTACACCGGACCGAGCGACAACCAGCCCTGGGACGAGATCGACGTCGAGATCCTCGGCAAGAACACCACCCAGATGCAGACCAACTACTTCACCAACGGCGTCGGCGGACACGAAACGATCATCAACCTCGGATTCGACGCCTCCACCGGCTACCACACCTACGCCATCGAGTGGTGGAACAGGGGCACGATCAACTGGTTCGTCGACGGCCGCCTCGTCCACCAGGAGACCGGGTCACGCGGCCCGCTCCCCACCCGCCCGCAGCGCATCATGGCAAACCTCTGGCCCGGCATCGGCGTCGACGACTGGCTCGGCCCCTTCGTATACCCCGGCACACCCCTGACCGCCCGATACGACTCGGTCAGCTACACGAAGTACTGAGTTCGAGGTCCGTCACCCCGACATCAGCGCCGGCCAGCGAACCTGGCGGTACGCGTTCGCCGGCCGACAGCAGTCCAGAGCCACCCACGAAACCAGCAGGAGAGCCAAATCGTCTGGAGGCACTGTCCGGGGCGACCTTCGCCGCCCCGGACAAAGCCTTCGGGCCATCGTGCGCAGTACCACCCACCGAGGCGTGCCCGGGATGCTGTGGCTGATCATGGTGCTGGTGGGCTTGGGTTGTCGAGGGTGGCGAGCCGGGTGTGGAGTTCGGCGGCCCGGGGTGAGTGGAGCCGGTCCAGGATGGCGAGTGCCCTGTGCCACGATGCGCGGGCTTGGTCTAGCCGGCCGATCTCGTGTTGAGCGTTGCCAAGTTCCCGGAGGGTCATGGCTGCCCCGTAGGTGTGGCCTGTGGGGTGTCAGAACTCTGCGCTGGACCGCTGAGCTGCGGGGATCGCGCACCACGAACCGCAGGAGCATGATCGTGAGACGTGGCGTTACGACTGCTGTACCTGATCTTCGTTCGGCTCGTCGGTTGGCTGGTTCTGCTCGGCCGGTCCTCCGCAGCGAAGGACGCCGAGCTGTTGGTGCTGCGGCACGAGGTCCCCGTGCTGCGCCGGACCAATCCTCGCCCCCGGCTGGAGTGGGCCGATCGCGCGGTGCTCGCCGCGCTCGTGCGGCAACTCCCTCGGCTGCTGCGCCAGCGCCGGTTGGCGACACCGGACACCGTCCTGCGATGGCATCGGCGCCTGATCGCGAAGAAGGGGACCCACCCGAATCGCACCGGTCGACGACACCGTGGTGGCGTTGGTCGAGCGGATGGCGCGGGAGAACACCGGCTGGGGCTACCGCAGGATCCAGGGCGAGCTGCTCAAACCAGGGCACCGGGTAGCCGCGTCCACGGTTCGCCGTGTGCTCAAGCGCCTACGCATACCCTCCGCGCCCAAGCGTGACACCGACCCCTCGTGGCGACGGTTCCTGCGTACCCAGGGCCACGAGCATGTTGGCCTGCGACTTCTTCCACGTCGACTGCGCCGTCACCCTCAAAAGGGTCTACGTGTTCTTCGTGCTCGAAGTGGCCACCCGCTACGTCCACATCCTCGGCACCACCACCAACCCCGACGGACCCTGGACCACCCAACAAGCCCGCAACCTGCTCATGGACCTCGACGACAGGGCCGATCGCTTCCGGTTCCTCATCCGGGATCGGGCCGGCCAGTTCACCGTCTCGTTCGACGCCGTCCTCACCGACTCCGGCATCGAGGTCGTGAAGATTCCGCCACGCTGCCCGCGGGCGAACTGCTATGCCGAACGGTTCGACGGCACCGTCCGACGCGAAGCCACCGACCGACTGCTCATCATCAACGAGCACCACCTCAAATCAGTGCTCAACCGATACGCGGCTCACTACAACCACCGCCGCCCACACCGAGCCCACGAACTCCTACCACCACGACCGGACCATCCGATTCCGCAACCGAGCCGCACATCGGTACACCGCCGACCAGTCCTCGGCGGCCTGATCAACGAGTACGAACCCGCCGCAGCTTAACGCGCAGGTCAGGCCACACGGCTGACTTCTGGCACCCCGCAGGCCTCACGTGGGCGGAGCTGGACCGGGAGACGCAGGCGTTCGGCCTGGCGACGACGGGTGGGCAGTGTTCGACGACGGGGGTGGCCGGTGTCACGCTCGGCGGCGGCCTCGGCTGGCTGATGCGCCGCCGTGGGTTGACCGTCGACAACCTGCTGTCGGTCGACGTGGTCACCGCCGACGGGCGGCTGCTCACCGCGAGCGAGCACGAGAACCCGGAATTGTTCTGGGGCCTGCGTGGTGGCGGCGGCAACTTCGGCATCGTCACCGAGCTGGAGCTTCGGCTGCACCCGGTCGACCAGGTCGTGGCCGGGCTGCTGATCCACCCGGGCGACCGGCTGGCCGACGTGCTCGCCTTCTACCGCGAGTTCGCCGCGACCGAGCCCGACTCCATCACCTCCACGGTCATCTTCCTCACCGCGCCACCGATGCCTGAGCTGCCCGAATCGCTGCACGGCGCGCCCGCGGTAGCGATCGGCGTGTGCTTCAGCGGCCCGCCCGAGGAGGCCGACGACGCGCTCCGCCCGCTGCGCGAGTTCGGGCCGCCGGCGGCCGACATGATCGCGCCGATGCCCTACCTGGCGCTGCAAAGCATGTTCGACGGCATGCCCGCCGGCGACTACGGCTACCACCAGAGCATCCGCACCGGCTACCTCCCGGAACTCGGCGACGAGGCGATCGCGACCCTCACCCGGCACGCCGACGCCGCCGTGTCGCCGCAGTGCCTGATCGAGCTGATCCACCTCGAAGGCGCCATCGGTCACGTCGCGGAAGGCGGCACCGCGTTCCCCAGCCGGGACGCCCGGTTCTTCTGCATGTTCCAATCCACGTGGAACGACCCAGGCAACGCCGCATCCCACACCGGTTGGACGCGGGACGGCTGGGATGCCATCCGGCCGTTCTCCGACGGCCGCACCCACCCCGGTTTCCTCGACGCCGACGAGCCCGCCAGCCGGGTCGCCGACGCCTACGGCGAACAGAAGATGGCCCGCCTCGCCGCCCTCAAACGCGAACTCGACCCCACCAACCTCTTCCACCTCAACAAGAACATCCACCCACAGACCACAACGGACTGACATGACGAGGCGAACTCGCCGCTGTGGTCGGGCGAGTCCGCCTTCTTGCCCGCCCTCACTGCGTCGGAGGTTGACTGCCGGGCATCGCGCCCGCCTCGGTGATCGACTGCGCCGTGCCGTCCTCGGAGACGACGGTCACCGTGTCGCCTTGGGCGATGTCGGTCAACCGGCTCACGATGTCACCGTCGATCGTGTAGGTCTTGGTGTAGCCGTCGGTGCTCGTCACCGAGATGGACGAGTCGTTGATCCCGGTCACCTCGCCGGACTGGAACCCTGTGCCTGCCGACAACCTCATCCTGTGCCGCTCGAAAGTCTTTGCCGCAGGTCAAGCGGCATGTCTGCACTCGGCCAGCAACGCCCGCACCATCAGCCGTCCGGACACCGACGGGAAGTGGACCAGCCACGCAACGGCCCGGTTGGGCGCCGGCGCCAGAACGCCGCGCGGCTCGCCGGGTACAGCGGCCCTGCTTCCGACCCGGCGTCAACACCATTGGGTGGAGTTGGATTCCGAGTCTTGACGTTCTTTTGGGCCGAGGCCGAGCATTGGATCAGTTGGAGGCGTCGGCGGGGCGGGATAACGGGGCTGCCTAGTTGACGGTCGCTCCTGGCTCGGCGGCGAGCCAGCTCGGGCTCGCGCCTAAAAATTTCCTGACGTATCTGCAGGCTTCGCCCCGACGTCACGGTCATCACATGGACAGGAGCCTGCTACCGGCTTGGACCGGCCGAAGAACTCACCGCTTCCCGATCCGACGAATCCGCCCGATCCGACGAATCCGCTCGAAATACAACGGAGTCCAGCAATGTTCGAGTCCACCACCACGCTCGACATGCCCGCCCGCACGAACCGATCCGCCGGCACACCCCTGGCTCGGGCGAACGTCCGAAACTCCTTCGCTCCAGGAGCGGTCGATCTGGCGTCGCTCGTGCCGATCATGTACACCTTCATGTTCCGGAACATCGCCAGTGACGGCTTCGTCTACAGCGATCCACAGTCGCCGGACGACATTTCCCGGGATTCGAAGCCTGGGTGCATCATCGCCGCCCCGTCCTTCCCTGCCGACACGCCAGGCATCGACCAGGACTACGTCTTCAACTGGGTGCGCGACGGGGCCATCACGGCCATGGAGGTGGCCAAGGCAGACATGCCCACCGGCCCGAGCGGCGCGGTGCAGACACTCAACGACTACGTGACGTTCGCCGACCTCTGCCACTCCAACACCCAGCCGCCGTGGACCAAGGGTCACGCCTGCTTCACCATCGCCGGCGACGTCCGCCCGTGGACCGAGCAGAACGACGGTCCGGCCTTGCAGTCCATCACCATCCTGGCCGCCTACGACCAGCTCGATCCCGACACCCGGAAGCGGGCGGTCGACCTGGTGAACTCGAACGTGGCCTTCCTCCTCGGCGTCTACGAGGACCCCACCACGAACCTGTGGGAGGAGCACAGCGGCTATAGCTTCTTCGCCCGATCCGCCCAGCTGCGCTGCTTCCAGGAGATCCAGGCCTCGACCATCGCCGGCATCGAAAAGCCGGCCGGGCTGCGGCCCGCCGTCGACTGGCTACGCCAGGCCCTCGCGGGCCACTGGGACGGGAGCAAGTACGTGAGCGTGATGGCCGACCCCGGCAACGGGGCCCAGCCATCACCCCACGATCCGGTCGTCAGCGGTTACGACCCGAACATCGACATCGTCCAGTCGGCCGTCTACGGCGCCGTTCCCGTCACCGACACCAAGCTGCTGGCCACGGCGGCCCAGCTGCGCTCGCAATGGGAGGAGGGCGGCATCGCCTTCTACCCGATCAACAAGGCGGACAGGGAAAACTTCGGTATCGGGCCGCTGTTCGGCCGCTACCCCGGCGACGTCTACGACGGTGACACATCCGACCCGGTGCTCGGCGGTCACCCCTGGGCCCTGTCCACGTGCAACGTTGCCGAGCTGCACTACAAGCTGGCCGCCGAGATCAAGTCCAGCGGCAAGGTACCCGTGGACGACCTGTCCGCACCCTTCTTCGCCCCGTCCGGCATCGACGCGTCGACGGCCCCGGCGGCGGCAGCAGCAGCCTTGACGGCGACCGGTGACGCCATGGTGCGGGCCGTCGTCTACCACAGTGACAACTTGGAGCTCTCCGAGCAGTTCGACGGCACCACCGGCTACGAGCGCAGTGTCCACAACCTGACCTGGAGCTACGCCGCCTACCTGTCCGCTATGCGAGCCCGTGCCGAGGCCGTGTGACCGCGGTGGCAGGCCGACACCGATCCCGCACACCACGCCGGCCCGGCTGCGCCAGGGGCCGGGCAGAGGAGTGACTGCCCCATGTACGTGAGATTCCCCGAGGGGGCGGCGAAGCGCACCGACCCCGCAGCGACGACCGACGTCCTCTACGACGCCGTCATCGTCGGCGGCGGGATCGCCGGAGCCATCATCGCCTCGCGGCTGAGCGCCGCCGGCAAGAGCGTGCTGATACTCGAAGCGGGCCCGGGCGAGGACCTCACGTTGAAGGGCTACGAAGGCTACCTCGACCGCTTCTACTCGGCGACCAGCAAGGACAACCAGTCCCCCTACCCGGTCGTCCCCAACGCCCCGATGCCCCGCGGCACCGACGCACGGCGCATCTTCCCCGGTTCGCCGGACGCCTCGGCCTACATCGTCCAGAGCGGACCCTTCGCCACCGACACGACCTACACGAGGGTCCTCGGCGGCACCACCATGCACTGGGAGGCCAAGACGCCGCGGATGCTGCCCGAGGACTTCCGGATGCGCACGCTCTACGGCGAGGGCGCCGACTGGCCGCTCACCTACGACGATCTCGCCCCGTACTACAACGAGGCCGAACGCGAGATCGGCGTCTCCGCCGACGTGGAGGACCAGACCTACCTCGGGGTCGAGTTCGACGAGGGCTACGTGTTCCCCATGAAAGGGCTGCCCCTGTCGTACCTGGACCAGATGGTCGCCAAGGACGTCAACGGGATGCCGGTCGAGCTCGACGGGGTGACGCGGGAGCTGCGGGTCCGGCCATGGCCACAGGGGCGGAACGGGATACCGAACCCGGCCTACAACGGCGGGAAGGGCTACGTGCCGCAAGGGGCGGTGAGCACGTACCAGGTCGAGGTCGGCGGGCGGTGCCAGGGCAACAACAACTGCGTGCCCATCTGCCCGGTGCAGGCCAAGTACAACGCCGGCAAGACCCTCGCCGCGGCCCTCCAGAGCGACCTGGTCCACCTGGTGGCCCAAGCGGTGGCCTACAACGTGCACATCGACGAACACACCCGCCGAGTGACGGAGATCGAGTACCGCCACTACGACCAGCCCGACAGTCCCGGCTTCACCACCCTGCGCGCCCGGGGTCGGCTGTTCATCCTGGCCGCCAACGCGGTGGAAAACCCCCGGCTGATGCTGGCCTCCGGCCTGCACGGATCGAGCGGCCTCATGGGGCGCAACTTCATGGACCACGCCTACCTGCTGGCGTGGGCCCTGCTACCGGAGGTGGCCGGCACCTTCCGGGGCACGAACTGCACCGGCGGCATCACCGACCTGCGCGGCGGCCGCTTCCGCCGCCACCAGGCGGCGTTCAGCGTCGACATCCACAACGACGGCTGGGGCTGGGCCCGGGGTGCGCCGATGACCGACCTGATCGACCTGGTGGACGCCGGTGGTCGCTACGGCGAGGCCCTCCGCCAAGGCCTGGTGGACCGGGTGTCCCGCCAGCTGCAGTTGGCGTTCATGGTCGAAGTCCCCGCCAACCCGAGCAACCGGATCACCGTGGACCCGGCCTTCACCGACCACCTGGGGAACATGCGGCCCATCCTCACCTACGACATCCCCGACTACACGATGCGGGGCGTGGCGTACGCCCGGCAGTTGTCGAAACGGATCTTCGCCCGCCTCGGGGCCGAGGACCACACCGAGTACGACCCGAACTTCTGGGGCTACGCCGTCTACGCCGGCGAGGGGTACGAGATCCGAGGCGGCAACCACCTCGCCGGCACCCACATGATGGGCCGTGACCCGTCGACCTCGGTAGTGGACGCGGATCAGCGGTGCTGGGACTACCAGAACCTCTACCTGGTCGGCGGGGGAAGCATGCCCACCGTGAGCACGTCGAACGTGACGCTCACCGTCGCCGCCCTGTGCCTGCGCAGTGCCCAGGCCATGCTGACCCAGCTCGACGCCGAGTCCGCAGCGATCAACATCACCTCGAAGGCCGCCGCCCAGAGCCGCCCCCAGGAGGTGGCCCGGTGACCGCGTCGACCATCCACAACCGTGACGACCTGATCAAGTACCTGCACAGGGCGATGGTGCTCGAGCACGCGACCATTCCCCCCTACCTGACCGCGTACTACTCCATACATCCCACCACCAACTCCGACGCCGCCCACATCATCCGGGTGGTCGCGGTGGAGGAGATGCTGCACCTCACCCTCGCCGCCAACGTCCTGAACGCCATCGGCGGGACGCCCGACCTGAGCCGCCGCGGCTTCGTGCCGTCCTACCCGACCTACCTGCCCGACGGGGAGTGCGACTTCACCGTCGACCTACGGCCCTTCTCCCCCGAGGCGGTGGAGACGTTCTGCAAGATCGAGCGGCCGGGCAAGGCTCCCCGTGACAGCTCACGGCTGGTGCCCGCATCGGACAGCCACCGGCCGACGCCGGTTTCCAGCCCGACGGACGAGAGCCTGCGCTTCTACAGCATCGGCGAGTTCTACGCAGAGATCATCGAAGGGCTCGAGAAGGTGGCGGACCGCGAGCCCGATCTCTTCCAAGGCGATCCGACCCGGCAGGTCGGGCCCGAGTACTTCTACTCCGGCGGCGGGGCAGTGATTCCCGTCACCGACCTGGACTCGGCCCGGCAGGCGCTCCAGTTCATCGCCGATCAGGGCGAGGGCCTCGATGCCGGCATCTACGGCGAAGACGGGGAACTGGCCCACTACTACCGGTTCCGCCAGCTGCAGCTCGGCCACTACTACCAGGTCGGCGACCACCCCGACGAACCCTCGGGGCCGCCGCTCAACATCTCCTGGAACGACGTGTACCAGGTGAAGGTGAGCGCCCGGCTGGCCGACTACCCGGCGGGATCGGAACTCGCCCGTGCCGCCCGGGACTTCAACGCCGACTACGGAGTCTTCCTCGCCCTGCTCACGAAGGCGTTCAACGGGCAACCAAGCCTGTTGCAGGACGCCATCTGGCACATGTTCCGCCTGCGCGACGGGATCAACCGGCTGGTGCGCAACCCCCTGCCGGGCAGCGACGGTCTGCACGCCGCTCCTACCTTCGAGATCCCGACCGCGGTCGGCCACGATCCGGGCGCCTCCCGGACCGCCGGCGAGGTAGCCCAGGCGGTGACGGGATGACCGCCCACTCGTTCAAGGAGTTCCTCCTCCTCTCGGTCGACCTCACCGCCTTCGAGGAGACCGACCTGCTCGGCACCGGCCTGGCCCACCAGTACCTGGCCAAGGTGCGGGACGCCTGCGGCGAAGGAGTCGTCACCGCCCTCCTGGGCGCCCACCGGGCCGCCCGAGCCGACGCGGCCGGTGATGCCGAAAGCCCTGACCGGACGCTGCTCGACCGGGCCCTGCGCCACCGGATCTTCAGCGACGACCGGCTCGGCCCGGTGGCCCGCAACGTGATCAAGCTCTGGTACGCCGGGATGTGGTACGGGCTGCCACCCGAGTGGACCGACTGCTACGAGGCCCGCACGGCGGCCGAAACCTCCACCGTCACCGCTGCCTCCTACCAGGAAGGGCTGCTGTGGCGGGCCATCGCGGCCAATCCCCCCGGTGCCAAGGCTCCCGGCTACGGCTCCTGGGCCCAACCACCCCGCATCGAGGCCCGATACTTGAAAGAGGCAACACAATGACAGAACTAGGTAACCGCCTCAGCCCGGACAAGGTGAAGCTGGGCGTCTGCTGCACCCTGTGGTGGAACGACGACTTCCCCACCATCGACGCCGGCATCCCCTTCGGCCAAGCCGTGAGCGAGATGGCGCTCGCAGGCTTCCAGGGCTGCAGCATCGGGCACAAATACCCCTCCGACAACAACGTGCTCAAGGCCGCTCTCGATCTCCGCGGCCTGCGGGTGTCCGAGCCATGGACGAGCACGTACTTCACGATCAACAACATGCGGCAGAAGACGATATCCGCCTTCGAGGACACGCTGACCCGCATCAAGGCACTGGGCGGGACCGAGGTGGTCGTGGCCGAGTTCGGAGCTTCGTCGCACCTGCTCCCCATCGACGTGTTCGCCAACCGCCCTGTCTTCACCGATGCCCAGTGGGACGCCTTGACGTCGGGCTTGCAGGAACTCGGCAAGATCGCCAACTCGGCCGGGATGAGGCTCAGCTATCACCACCACATGGGCACCGGCGTCATGTACCGCGCCGACGTCGACCGGCTGATGGCTTGTACCGATCCGGCCCTGGTCCACCTGCTGCTCGACACCGGCCACATCGCCTTCGCCACCGGCGACCCGCTGACTCCGCTGGAGCTGGCCAAGGCTCATGCCCACCGCATCGGCCACGTCCACATGAAGAGCATCCGGCCGGAGTTCGTGAGCCAGGTGAGCGAAGAAGGCCTGTCGTTCCAGGACGGCATCGAGCTCGGCGTCTTCACCGTGCCCGGAGACGGCGCGATCGACTTCCAGCCCATCCTCGAGGTGCTGGCCGACGCCGACTACCAGGGGTGGCTGGTCGTGGAAGCCGAGCAGGACCCGAACAAGGCCAACCCGCTCGAGTACGCAAAGAAGGCCCGCCACTACCTCACCGGTGTCCTGGGTTGGTAGTGAATTCGGGACCCCCGAATTGCGCAGCCCGCCGACACCGGATCTCACCTCACGCAGAGGACACCAGGAATGAACGCGCCAGTCAAGCGAGACATATTCTTCAGCTTCTTCATGTTCACGGCCGATCTGAGGCCACAGGACGCGCGTTACACCAAAATCCTGATCGATCATCTGAAAGCCCTCACCGACATGGGCTACGACGGCTTCGACCTGCACATCGCCTCCCAGCCCGCGACGGTCGACCACCAACTCGAAGTCGAAAGCTACGTCCGCCTCAAGAAAGCATTCGACGAGGCCGGGCTGAACGACGTGAAGTTCACCACCAACGTCGGGACCACACGGACCTTCGACCCGACTTCACCCTACGAGGAGCAGCGCAGCCAGGCGCTCTCCTACCTCAAGTCACGCGTCGACATCACCCAGGTCCTGGGCGGCGACTCGATCATGTCAGGACCGTTCCTCTACCCCTACGGCGTCTTCCCGCTCACGGACGACAACGAGCCGATATGGAGCGACGCCCTCCTGGCCTGGATGAAGCCGCGCTATCACGCGGCGCGTCCCGTCTTCGAGGAACTGGCGACGTACGCCGCAGCGCGAGAAGTGAAGCTCGCCATCGAGCCCGTCAAGAGCTGGGAGACGCCTCCACCCAACATGGTCTCGCAGGTTCTGGATTTCCTCGACGACCTCGGGCACGCGCAGTGCGGCGCAACGATCGACACCGCGCAAGTCGTGATGGAAAGCCAAGGTCCCTCGATCTTCAAGGACAACGTCGCTCGAGCCACACGGCAGGATCGGCTCCACTACGTCCACATATCCGCACCAGACCGTGGCGCGGTGCACGACAGCTGGATCCCGTGGGACATCATCCTGAACGAGATCGAACCCGTCTATCGCGGACCGTACCTGGTCGAGGTGTTCAACGCGATCCCGCCGTTCGCCAACTCCATGCGCATGGCACGCCGGCGGTTCTGGCGGCCCGGCGAGGACGACCCGGAGCCCGGCGTGGACAGCGCCTACGACGTCGCCATGGCCGGGTTGGAGGAACTGCGAGAGCAGATCGCCCTCTCCGCCCGAGTCCGGTCCGATCCGCCGCACCTGGCCGCCGCCCACGCCGGAGGCGCCTGACGGACGCGGGCCACATCTCTCCACCATCTCAGGAAGGCCCCTCACGCGGCTGCCGGGCTCTCCAGGGTGATGCGGCTGTAGTCGTCCTTGCGGATCGCGCGGCCGATTGTGCGCACGGGCAGGCTCCACGCGCTCTGGTCGGCGATCAGCTTGGCCAGCTGGGCGGACTCCCAGTCGAGCTTCTGGTGGACCAGTTCGACCTCTTCCTCGTCCGTGGTGGTCAGGTACGAGACCGCCGACCACCACACCCGCTCCCGGTAGTGCTTCAGGCCGGTGCCGGTGAGCACGATGTCCAGGCCGTGCAGGGTGTTGCGCAGCGGGGTTATCCCGCCGCCGTAGTCGCGGGTGAGCGTCTCGGCGATCTGCGGGATCGAGCGGACCAGGATGTTGTTGACCTGGTCGTGGTCGAACTTGCGGCCGAGGTCACACCGCCTGGACGTGGGGTGCGCTCCTCGCCGCCACCATGGCCGCCTGGCTGCACCAACTCACCGCAACCGAAGGACCGACCGGGCGGCTCGCCGGGTGGGGCACCCGCGACGGCAAAGCCATGATCACCACCCTGCGCCACCGTCTCATCACCACCCCCGCACGTCTCGTTTCTCATGCAGGACAACCAATCCTGCGGCTACCGCCCGGCCACGACCTACTCGCGAAGATCCTCGCCCGACTCCGGACGCTTCCCGCGATGCCCTGACCACCCCGGCCCACCCGGCCCCGACCAAGGACCCCGAACACGAATCCGGTGCGACTACCGGGCCACAAACATGCCCGGCCACCGGAACACGCATCCAAAGATCCACATCCGCACATGTAGATCACCTCAGCCCACTACTCGCGGAATCGGGTCAGAGGCGGCCGTCCTCGACGACCGCGACCGCACCGTCGTGCGATGCCTTGATTCCGCAGATGATCACGACAAATCGTCTCCCCGTGTTGTGGGATGACATATCCCGAGCGCGAAGTGCGGAGCGGCACCTCCCGCGCGGCCGCGGATTTCTCGCTTACCCGGCCGACTCGTCCGTAGCGCTTGCCAGGGCGCGGTTGTTCAGCACGGGATAGAAGACCAGCGCCACCAGGATGAGAAAAACACCACCGGCGACATACGAGACCTGGACGGCGAACAAGCTGGCGAGAACGCCGCCGAGTGCCGCACCGACCGGCCCCCCAGCCATTACCACCAGCCTACTCGACGAGAGCACCCTCCCCAAGAGTTCGTCGGGCACGATCCGCTGGCGCAATGTGCTCACAACGACTTTCTCCGCGGTCATCAACGCACCGGTCACCATCATCATCGCGGCCGCAACCCACGAATTGGCGACAAGTCCCAGAACCAGAATGGCCGCGCCCACGCCGGCTTTGCCCGCGAGCATCACTGTGCCTGGGCCGAATCGCTTGCTGGCGGCCGCGGCGGCCAGTCCCCCGGCCGTCGCGCCGACCGCGGTGGCCGTCAGCAACAGACCGAAACCGAAATCCGGAAGTCCGAGGACCTCCTTGGCCAGCAGCGCGAGCATCGCGAACTGAGCGGTGGCGGCGACGTTGCCGAGGCAGGAAACCGTGGCCAGCGCCCGCAGGGTCCGGTTCCCGAACAACCACCGAATGCCCTCGACGATTTCGCTCCGCACGCTCTTGCGCGGAGCGTCGGACGTCTCCTTCGGCTTGGCGTCCGTCCGGATCGAGAAGATCAACAGGCCGCTGGCGGCGAACGAGAGAGCGTTGCCGGCGAACGGCAGGAAGTTCCACACGCCGAACAGCGCGGAGCCGACCGGAGGCCCCACGAAGTCCTCACCGTTGCTCTCCGCCGCGACGATCCGCCCGTTCGCCGTTGCCAGGCTCCGCGGATCCCGCGACACGAAGTCGGGAATGGCCGACTGGGCGGCGAGGTCGAAGAAGACCTGGCCGACGCCCAGCAGGAACGCCGCGACCACCAGCCACAGCAGGTTCACCTGCGCGGTCAGGATCAGCACCGCGAGACCGACCAGGACGGCGAACCGGCCCAGGTCCGCCCACACCATCACCCGTCGGCGGTCCAGCCGGTCCACCACGACACCGGCGTGTAGCGAGAGCAGCACCCAGGGAATCTCGGCGGCCATGACGACGAAGCTCAACGCCATCGGGCTGCTGGTGCTCTGCAGGGCCAGCAGGGGCAACGCGGCGGCGTGCATGCCGGTGCCGATGGCCGACACAAACGTGGCGCCGAAGAGTCTGTGGAAGCGGCTTCCCAGCCTCACCTTGGCGTCGCCAGATTCCTTCGTGGACACTTCGAGAATTCCTCCGGCTAGACTTTCACAACAGAAGACTCCAGCACGGATTCCCGCACCGAACCGTACCGCGCGAACACGTCCGAGACGATTTTGCCGATGCTCAAAACCGGTTCCACGTTCATCATCTCCTCGTGCTCACAGTCGATCGAGTAGGTCTCCACTCCTCCCTGGGCGAGATCAGCCCACCACGGTCGCGACCGTGTGAGGTGCCAGAAGTCTGTATTGATGCTCTGACCTGCGTGTCGCAACGCCACGCTTCACGATCATGCCCCTGCGGTCCATGGTGCACGATCACCGCAGCTCAGCGACCCAGCGCAGAGTTCTGGCACCTACACGGTCGCCCGTGATCAGGATGAGGGTCGATCCGACGGCGTCGCGGCGCGCCGGGTCCGGCGTCGCGCTGGCCACCCCCGTGGCCGTGGTAGCGACGAGCCGGCCACGGCCAAGGCGACTCGTCGTAATCTCGCGGTCAACACAGACACCTACCGAATCGGGTCGTGCGCGGTGACAGAACGCGCACTCGGAAGGCACCGCTGACTCGCGGCGGCGCCGTGAGCCCGAATAGTCGAAGCCCTCAACGACTTCGAAGCCATCCGAAAGGGGGCACTCGCGTGCGCGAATGCCCCCTTCCCGTTCAGCCGATCTTGTAGGCGCGGATCACGGTCTGCTCGAACGTGTTGCCGTTGCGGTCGGAGCCCTTGACGCGCAGCGAGGCGTATCCGGTGGTGGCGGGGTTGCGCACGAACGCGGTGCGCCCGATCACCGGCACCGTCGACCACGTCTTGCCGTCGTCGAAGGACACCTCGACCCGGACCCGGTCGACCCGGCCGTTGGCCGCGCCCTGCTGCTGTTCGACCACGAGCGGCACCCGCAGCACCCGGCCCGCGGGCGCGGCGCCGTTCGCGTCGAGTGCCGGGGTGAACCGGACCGCGGTCAGCGGCAGCGGCGCGTACCGGTCACCCGGCACGGTGTCCGAGCGGAACGTCCACGCGCCGCTGACCGCCGTGGAGAACTCCGAGACACCCGGCGCGCGCACGGTCTCGGTCTCGACGCGGAACTCGGCCGCGCCGGGTGGCACGGCGAACTGGCCGCCGGCCGGCTCGGCCGTCTCGCCGACCACGGTTCCGTTGCGCAGCAACCTCGTCCGCGCCGACGACGTCACCGACCTGCCGAGGTGGCCGTCCCGGTCGCCGAACAGGGGCACGAAGAAGTCGACCAGGTCACCGGTCCTGCTCAGGTACGGGTACGGGCTCGCGGGCAGCCCCGGGCCGAACACCGGGCGGTTGAACCGCTCCCGGTACGTGCGCCCCGGCTGGTGTGTGCGCATCGGTGTGTCGAGCTGGGCCTCGATCGCTTCGCCCCGGAACTGCCCGAGCGACCACGCCCACCGCACGTCGGGCGCGGCGGTGGTGTAGTCGAGGGACCGACCCGGCGCGGTCACCGCGGTGTCCAGGCTGAAACCGCCCAGGCCGCCGCCGGACGGGAAGGCCAGCATCGGGTAGCCGGCGAAGGCGTACCGCTTGCCGTCAGGCCCGGGGGCGAACTCCGACCGCACCTCGGCGAGCTCGCGCTTGGCGGGCGCGCGGACGAAGCCGGTGGGCACCTTGCCGTGTTCCGCCCACGCGAACCGGTAGGTCACCGGGGTCGTGCCGACCGGTGTGCCGGTGGCGTGCGTGTTCACCATCATGGAGAAGTCCTCGGCGGGCAGCTCGGGGCCGAGGTGCCCGATGGAGACGTTGCCGAAGCTGCCCGCGTACAGCCCGCCGATGCCGGCCACGAGCGTGCCGTTGCGGCTGCGGCCGAGCAGCAGGTCACCGAACGCGGGTTCGGCCTTCGGGTCCGGGAAGGTGATGGAGATCGGTTTCGCCTTCCGGGCGTCCGCCACGACCGAGGTGGTGTCGCGGCCGACGCGCAGGCTCGGCATCGGCAGCACGGCGCTCTTCGTCCCGTCGGTCAGCACCTCGGTCACGACCATGTACTCGCCGATGGGCAGCCGGGTGGTGGCCTTGCCGACGTCACCGCTCAGGATCACGGACCTGCCGTCGTCCAGACCGATGACGAGCGCGAAGTAGTCGACCGCGGGCCGACCCGCCGCGTCCACGAACTCGAACGTGACGTCGTAGCTCTCGACCTCGCGGTTCAGGCCCACCGGCACGCGCAGCCGCACGTCGCCGCCGGACGCGACGACCGTGCCGCTGTACGCGCCGTCCGCGGTCGCGGCCCTGGGGTCGGCAGTGACGGTGGCCTTGGCCTCACCACCTGCGGGCACGGTGACCGTGGCGGGGCTGACGGTGAACACGCCGGCCGGCACGGGCGCGCTGCCGGGGCCCTTGGCGTCGATGGTGAGGTCGAGCGTGACCGGCGCGGCGCCCGCGTTGCGGATCGCGAACTCCTTGCCGCTCGGGGTGTCGTCGTCGTGCGGCCACTTGTGCAGGCCGAGCGCGAGCGACGGCGGGTCGGCGGTGACCGTGGTGGTGATGGCCTTGGTCAGGTCGACGCGGCCGGTGCCCTGGTCGAACGCCGTCAGGGCCGGGTTGTTCTTGGCCGACGCCATGAGCGTGGCCTTGATCTGCGCGCCGTTCCAGTCCGGGTGCTGTTGAGCGATCAACGCCGCCGCGCCCGCGACGTGCGGAGTGGCCATGGACGTGCCGGACACCGCCACGTACTTGTCACCCACCGGGGTGCCGATCCGACCGGTGCTGGACTTGGCCGCGACGATGTCCACGCCGGGCGCGGTGATGTCCGGTCTGGGCGCGCCGTCGCCGACGCGCGGCCCGCGGCTGGAGAAGTCCGCGATGCTGTCGTCCCGGTTGACCGCGCCGACGGCGAGCGCCGCGTCCGCGCTGGCCGGCGAGCTCAACGTCTCCGGCGCGCCGGAGTTGCCCGCCGCGACCACGAACAGCGTGCCCGTCCGGGCCGACAGCGTCTCGATGGCCTGCTCCAGCGGGTCGACCTCCGGGGTGTCCGTGCCGCCCAGACTCATGTTGATCACGTCCGCGCCCTGGTCGGCGGCCCACTGCATGCCGTCGACGATCCAGGACTCCGCGCAGTCCAACGAGCAGACCTTGCCGTCGAGGATCTGCGCGTCCGGCGCCACACCCCGGTACTTCACCCCGGCGCTGGCGACCGTGGCGGCGACGTGCGTGCCGTGGCCGACCAGATCACTGGTGTCGGGGTCCTCGCTGAAGTTGCGTTCGAGGACTTCGCGGCCCGCCAGGTCGGGGTGCGTCTGGTCGACGCCGCTGTCGAGCACGGCGACCTTGACGCCCTTGCCGGTGTATCCGGCCTGCCAGGCGGTCGGCGTGCCGATCTGCGCCACGGAGCGGTCCAGGCTGGGCTTGCGGATGCCGTCCAACCAGATCTTCTTGACGCCCGGGTCGTTCACCAGGGCCTGGTAGGTGCCTGCCGTCTCGGATTTCGCGGTCCGCGCGGCCACCGAGCCGATGGTGGGCAGCGCTCGGGTGACCTGGACGCCGCCGGCTTGCGGCTGGTCGCCGGTGATGATCAGCGGCACGGTGTCGCGCTTCGCGTCGTCGTAGCCCGCGTCCACGAGCCCGGTGACGTCGAACAGGCGCAGGTCCAGCTTGCCCTCGGCGAGCGGTCGGGCCGCGTCGCGCGGGATGACGTGCAGCCGGCCGTCACGCAGGAACCGGTAGAACGTGATGCCGTCGCGGTCCCGACCCGGTGTGACGGAGAGCAGCGACTGCCCGGCGACGACGACCCGGTCACCGGTGATCAGGGTGACGGTGTGCCGTTCGCCGCCGACGCGGCTCGGTGGTGACACGGGTGACGCGGTCGCTGTCGCGGTGCCGGCGGCCAGACCGACCGCCAGTAACGCCGCCCCCCAAGCGATCCCACGCTTTCGTGACCTCGGATTCAACGCAGATACCTCCCGAATCTGGTTGAGCGCGCTGTGGAAACGCACTACCGGGAGGCGCAACGACATGCGGAGTACCGAAGTGAAGTCGCCCCCGACACTTCGACGCTATCCAGTCGGAGGAGCGGATTCAGCGGCCCAACGTGGTGCGTGCGGGCGGCCGGGTAGCCCAACGGGCGTTGCTCGCCGAGGGGGCGCCCGCAGGACCGCACCGCCGCCCGCTCTCTGCCCCCCCGACGCCGCCGACCGCGTGCGGCGCGAGCCGGACGTGATCGGCTGAGCCGGTCTGGGGGCACGTTCCTGCCACGGGGGTCGCGCGACGTGGCCGGAGTGGCACTGTGAGGGGATGAGCGCCGTCGCGCACCTGCAGCGGATCGCCCGGCCCGACCTGTACGCGCGCAGCCCGTTCCGCGTGCTGCGGCAGGCGATCGAGATCGGTATCGCTCCGGTGGACCTGTGCGGACTGGCCGCGCAGATCCACCTGGGTGACGACCGGGGGTTGGCGCTGCCGCCGCCGGTGGTGACGCCGGGGTCCCTCGACTACACCGCGGACGTGCTGAGGACGCCCACGAAGCGTCTGGTCGAGGAACTGTTCTGGTGGTGGGACGACGTTCGGGGTGCGGGTGTCCCGCCGAGGTGCACCGGGTGCACGACGAGGCGGTGCGCGCGCATGCCTCCGCGCTGGCCGAGCGGCATCGGCGGCTGCGGAACTGCTGGCAGCACAGCCCGCCGAGCATTGCCATATGCAGGGCGGAGATGACCCCGCCGGCGTTGCACCCCAGCAGTGCCGCGCCGAGGATCTGGCCGGTGTCAGCGTCGACAACTGCCTTCCAAGTCCCGACCTCGTCATGGAGTGTCCCGGCCTCCGGGACAGCAACCATGGGGACCTTGACCACTTCCACCCTGCATCCGGTACCGGCGACGCATGGAGCTCCGGGCGGAGCCGCCGAACACGAGACGGTGATGGTGCTGTCGGCGGTCGGGGTCACGGCTGCCGAGGGTGACGAACGTCGTGGTGGCCGTGCTCGAAGCGGCGCACTGGGCGGGTCAAGTCCTGGGGCGTGGTGGACGGCGGGGACCTGCCTGCTGGTTGCGCTGCTGCTGGGCATCGTGGTCACACAGTCCAGACGAGGAGCACGCCATGCCGCAGCCGGGGACGGACACAACAGCTCCGACTCGTCCTCGGTGAGGTAGAGCGCCGCCCTGTGGGCCGTGTCCCGTGAGCAACCGCCGACGGTTTCGGACTTGTCGCCGTCGGAGGGGCGCGGGCCAACGCGGAAGTGTCACCGATGAGCACCGCCACACGGCCTGCTGCTCCTCGGTCAGCCGAACCTCGGTGCGGGCCTGGACGTCGGCGACAGCGGCCAACGGAGCGGGAGCATCACGGCGTCTCGCCCCGCCCGCTCGGTCGACGGTCGGCGCGTTCGTCCTGAGGGGCCGCCGATGCTCAGAGCCGTCGGGGCTGGGACCAGTCCGTCCGGTGGTGCAGGTTGGCCCGCGCCACGTTCGACGTCCGCAGCGGGGCCGCGTCGGGGTCGTCCACGACGGTGCCCTGTTCGGCGGCGGGCATCTTCCGCCACCCCGAACAGCCCCGCACACAGGGATGGCTCATCTCCGTCAACACCACAAGCCCGTCGGCATCGCGCACGGGCTGCTGCCAGGTGATCGACCCGGTATCGTCACACACGTCGCATTCCGGTCCGGAATCCACTCCGACATCCACGCCAGCAAGGATTCCGCACCAAGCCCGTACCACCCGTCGTGACCACCCGATCGAGTGACACCTTCAGGGGTTTGGGTAGCCGACGTGGCATCGGACCTGCGTACATCCGCTGTCGTATCGGGTGCCGGTGCGGCAGCGGACCACTACACATCCAGGGTCCGGCAGTGACAGCACGGAGCTGGAGTGGGCTACGGGCGGGGACAGCCGATCAGCCGATCAGCGGGTCACGCTGACCTGCGACGAGGTGCGCACTGAGGTGACCACCGTCCTGGGCGCGCCCGCAGCCGAGAACCTCACCGACTATCCGGGTGCCACGGCACATCCGACATCGGGCGGCCAGCGATGGGCTTGCCGACAACGTTGTCGACCACGATGTGCGCGTCCGGAGGGAACCGCCGCATGCTTCCGCCGCGTCGGGTACGAATGGTTCATGGAACAGGTTGAGGTCTGGCGAGGCGCTCACGGCGATCCGGCACCGTTGTTCGGCCCGCTGCCCGGCATCCGCCTCGGTGACACGCTCGCCTACGAGTTCCAACTGCCGGACAGCTTCGAGCCGTGGCCTGGAGGCACACTGCTGGAACGCGTGTTCGTGCTGCTCGACCTCGGTGTGAGCATGTCCATTCCCGCCTGGCGGTCCACCCGCGGAACCGACCGCGCCCAGACCGGACCGACCACCTGGTACGTGGACCTCGTGCACGTCTCGACCACACAGGACTCGATCACCGTACGAGACCTCTACGCCGACGTCCTGGTACCCACCGACGGACGCCACCAGCGATTGCTCGATCTCGACGAGTTCGCCGACGCGATCGAAGCAGGGCAACTCGACATCGCCACCGCCGTCGACGGACTGCGGCGCTGGCAACGCTTCCTCGACCGGCACCTGCACGCCGCCCGCGACCCCAGCGAGACGTGGACCGACTTCCCACCCCGGCGGCTGCGCGACCTGGCGGCGCTCCCCAGCCCGCTGGGGCCGATCGTCACCGCACCAGGCTGATCATCAGCCCAATCGCACGCATCCAATGTGGTTGGCCTGCTGGTTGAGGTGCCCGAGTACCGCAATGTAGGTCCGGACACCGCAAGGTTCGGCCGGACAGGGCAGCGGTCCGCCGAGTACGTCCGGACATCAGGCTGCCGGGTTGTTCGGACCTGTCTTGCGGCTGCGGGCACACAGCCGGAACAGGCCATCGGGTCGCTTGCCGGTGTGGCGCCCTGGAGAGGTCAGATGCGGGCTGCCGGGTTGACGCAGTGAGGTTCACCCCGAACGGTGGACAGGATGTCCGTCAAACGGGTTACCCCCGGAGGGAGCGCATCGCCATGACCGACGAGCGGCACATCGCCGACTCCTACAGCGACGCCAACGTGCTGTTCCACGTGCTGCGGCACGTCGGCTGGGGTGACCTGGTCAACGTCGGCCACTTCACCGTGCCGACGTTGCCGCTGCTCGTGGGCGGGGTGGGGTGGTTCCAGCGCAGGTTGCTGCGACGGTCGCTGGCGCTGCTGGACGCACAGCCGGGGCACCGGGTGCTCGACGCGTGCTGCGGGCGCGGCCTGTCCACCGCGCTGCTGGGCGAACGCGGCTGCGACGCGGTGGGGCTGGACGTGCAGCCCGAGCAGGTCGCCGAGGCCCGCCGACGGTTCGGGAGCAGGCCGAACACCCGGTTCGCGGTCGCCGACGCCACCACGCCGCCGCCGAGCGCGGACGGCGTGGAGCTGGGTGACGGCACGTTCGACCGGGTGCACTGCCTGGAGGCCGCCTTCCACTTCGGGCCGGACGGACGGCGGGCGTTCCTGGCCGAGTGCTTCCGGCTGCTGCGGCCGGGCGGGCGGCTGGTGCTGGTCGACTTCACCTGGCGGGACCCGGACCCGACCACGATCGACGCCGTGGACCCGGACCGCGTGGTCCGGACCGCGTGGCACTTCGAGCAGATCGAGCCCCTGGCCCGGTACACCGGGAAGGCCGCCGACGCCGGTTTCACCGTCCGGGCCGTGCACGACTGGACGCGTCCGGTGCTCGGACTCCCGATGCGGCTCGCCCGCCCGGCGCTGCGCGTCACGTCCACCGAGGCCGGTCGCCGGGCGTTGCGGCTGCGCTGGCCGGGACTGCGCGAACTGACCCGTGACGACTGGCGGCGCGTGGACGAGAGCGTGCGCGCGCACCTCGTCTGGGGCGCCGCCTGCCGCTACTCGGCGCTGGTGCTGGACAAGCCCCTCGCCCGGTGACCCGTCGCCCCGGTCCTGGCCGGGACGTCCGGCCAACGCGCAACGGGCGGGCGCGGTGCGCGCGGACATGGGGCTGGACGAGGTGATGGCGCTGCCGACCACCACCAGCCAGGCCGCGCCCGGGCGGCGCTGGAGGCCGACCTCCAGCGCCGCACCCTGGCCGTGGTCCACGCCGGGCCGCGCCCGCCGGGGTTGATCCAGCATCCGCGCCGTGGACAAGCTCACACTCACCCAGGCCCAGGCCGTCATCGCCGCCGCGATCCTGCGGCACCTGCACGCCGTCATCACCACAGGTCGGAGCTGGGACCCGGACATCGCCACCCACGGCGCCACACCGGCCGCCGCGCTCACCGCGGCCTGAACCGCGCAACCGCGCCACGAGCAGGGCAGGGGCGAGCCCCACGCGGCATGGAGACACCCCTCGGTGATCTCGACGCTCATCACGGGCAGCCCCACCCGTCGTCACCCAACCCGATTACACGCTGCCGGGACCAACCATGCCGCTATGCAGGGAATGACGACGAACCCCGATCACTGACCAACCCCTTGACACAAAACGACTTACGCTGATGAGCGTGCGTTCCCTGGCGCACGGTGTGGCACGCGTGGCTGTGTGACGCGCAGTTCTGCTCCGACGCGTAGGCCCTGCGTGAAGGTGTCAACGCCCGGCAGGGCCGGCGGTGGTTTGCCGGGTGATCAAAGGTCGAAGTCGTCGTAAGGATCGTCGATTTTCGAACGTAGTGGTTCGTCGAGGTCGACCGGAGCTGGCGGATCGGGCTGCAGGCCCTCCTCGTCGACTGGCTCGAACAGCTCGACTTGCCGTTCTGCCAGATCGTCGACTGTTGGTTGCTCCAGATCCTCAAGGAGCAGCTCGTCGAGCACCGATGGGCTCAGGTCGTTGAGGTCCAGCCAGTCCGGGCTTTTCACCACCAGGTCCTCGGACAGCAACACACTCGGCTCGTCGAACGCTGGCGACGCCGGCCCTTCCGTCACCAACTCGTCGGGAGTCCGTGAGTTCAGGTCGTGGACGCCATCGTCGTTCGGCTCGTGAGGTGGTCTCGGGTGATCGTGCGAGTTGTAGGACGCGATCGGCTCGGCGGGTCCCGGAGGCGTGAGCCATCGTTCCAGCACGCGGTTGGTCAACTCGGCGGCTATGGCGCACGCCGTCACGGTGATCCCGGCCTTGGTGACTTCCACGACGACGGACTCACCGACGGCGAGCGCAGCCAGCGGGGCTCCCACGACCGTGGCGACGAGGACAGCGGAGCCGATCCGGAGAACCGCTGGCACCCAGAACAGCGGTCTCGTGGGGGACATCGCATCGACCGGAGCGTCCTGGATGCTGTCGCGAACCTCGACGAGCAGTTCCCGCAGCGCCTTCTTCCTCTCCCGGTTGTCGGGCTCGATGTCCACGGCGAAGAACGAGGCGAAGGTGTCCGGCTCGATTTCGAGGAACTGCTCGGCCTGCCGGATGGCGTTGACGGAGAACCGACTGCGTTCGGCCACCGGCAGCGCCACGCATTCCAGCATCACCCCCAAGGCATCCACCGCATGCATACGCGCGATCCGGGAGAGCTGCTGTGCGGCGGCGTTGTCACCGTTAAGGATTTCCTGGCGGATCGCGCTGTCGAGTGCGCCCAGCGAGTGCAGTTTGTCTTTGAGCTTCCTGGCCGCGCCAGGAAGATCCGCTAAAAGCGGCTCATCAGCGCCAGAGTCACCAGGACGCTCGGATGGTGTCTCTTCCGGCACTAGGCGCCCCTTCCCCCGAGGACCCGCCCTCACAGACGCGGTGGCCCGCGACAGTCACGTGTGCCGCTAGGCAGCTTCCGTCCCGCCCATGGCGACACGTCGGCCTTGAGCTTAGCTTGACTCTGTCAGTGATCTTGAAACAGCCAGCGTGTCGCGGAGGGTGACTGATCGGTAACAGCGAGGCTTATGGGTCGGTGAAGTCATATCGCGCTCCGAGGTGGTCAGATGTCCTTACCGGTTGGTTGCCGGTCCGCGGTGGAGGTCCCGGAGCTCACCGCGCGGATGGCGCGAGCCAGTAATCCCGGTGGTACGACGGCGATGTGGGTGCGTGACCGCCTCAGGGGTCTGTGGAGGGACGAGGACTTCGCCGACTGTTACTCGCGTAACGGACGCCCCGGGCTCTCGCCCGCCCAGTTGGCCACGGTGAGCGTGTTGCAGTTCCTGCTGGGCCTGTCCGACCGCGAGGCCGCCGAGGCCGTGCGCTGCCGTATCGACTTCAAGTACGCGCTCGGTCTGGAGCTCGACGATCCCGGCTTCCACCACAGCGTGCTCGGTGACTTCCGCGACCGCCTCCTGCGGGCCGGCCGGGCGGACCGCCTCCTCGATGTCGCCCTGGCCCGCCTGAAGGACGCCGGCCTGGTCCGCGAGCGCACCGCCCAGCGCACCGACTCCACCCACGTCCTGGCCGCCGTGCGCGACCTGACCCGCCTGGAGTTGGTCACCGAGGCCGTGCGTGCGGCCCTGGAGGAACTCGCCCGCACCGCCGACCATGCGCTCGACGGTCTGGTCGACGAGCACTGGGGCCGTCGCTACGGTCGACCGGTGCGCCTGGGCAAGAATCCGACCCGGCCCAAGACCAGGATCAACACCGCCGGTACGGACGCCCGCCACTTGCTCGAACACCTCAGCCACCACCATCCCGGCCTGCTGGACGGGCCTCAGGTGCAGGCCCTGCGCCAGGTACTGATGCAGAACTACCACGTGGACTCCACGGGCCGCCTGCGTTGGCGCGAGGATGACGAGGGCAGCGGTCTGCCGCCTTCTGCGAACCGGATCGTCTCGCCCTACGACCCGACGGCCCGCTACGCGCGTCGGGGACAGGTCACCCGCTGGCAGGGGTTCCTCGCGCACGTGACCGAGACCTGCTCGGGTGACAGTCCCAACGTGATCACGGACGTGGCCACCATGCCGGCCACCAGCCCGGACGCCGAGGTCCCGCCCGGCGTCCACACCAGACGGACAGCGGAGCGTTACGGTGGAGCACGAATGGGTCTTTCTGCTCGGCGGACGCGTGGGGCCGCATTTCTCATCCTGCCGCCGAAAGATCCGTCCCCTCGTTCAGGCCCTGTCAGCCGTCACCAACGTCATGACCCGCAACAGAGCCGATCACTCTCTCCCGATGGCCGACGCGCAGCCAAACGCAGCGAGCACAGGCCGAAAGCCGGCACCCTCGTCCACTCCTCGCCGTACTGGAGGGCCAGGCCCGCCTGAACCAAGCCGGTAACGCGCCATACGCGATGGACAACATCGGGCCTTTCATGTACTGGCATCAATCTTGATTTGAGTGTCCACCGCGGAACACTGGTCGGTAACCTGATTTAATCAGCGCTTCAACTCGCCCGCGTAGAATTGGTACG
>NZ_MTQP01000038.1 GCF_001984175.1 Saccharothrix sp. ALI-22-I | reverse complement strand
TGGCCTGTTGCACTGTCCAGGCCTGTGTCGGGCGGGCGGTGACGCCGGTGATGTGCAGGCGCCGGGTCCCGTGTTCGAGGAACACCAGTGCGTACAGACGTCTACCGAGCACGGTGTCGATGAGGGTGGACGGCGTGGGCGCGGCGAATCGTCCGGGCCCCGGCATCGGAGAGGCCGATATGGCGGATCTTGCCCTCGGCGACCAGTTCGGCCAGGGTGCCGACGGTCTCCTCGATCGGGGTGTCGGGGTCGACCCGGTGTTGGTAGTACAGGTCGATGTGGTCGGTGCCGAGCCGCTTCAGCGAGCCTTCGACGGCGGTGCGGACGTTCGCCGGGCTGCTGTCGAGGACGTAGGGTCCGCCGCCGGAGTGCGCGAACAGGCCGAACTTCGTCGCCAGCACGACCTGGTCGCGGCGGCCTCGGAGGGCCCGGCCGACCAGCTCTTCATTGGCGAAGGGTCCGTAGATCTCGGCGGTGTCGAGATGTGTGACGCCCAGGTCCAGTGCCCGGTGGATGGCGCGGATCGACTCCGTGTCGTCGGTGCGCGCACCGGAGTAGTAGTCGGACATCCCCATGGCGCCCAGGCCGATCCGGGAGACGTTCAGCCCACCCTGGCAGACGTGCTGCATCAGAGAACTCCGTTCTTCGGTTTCCGTTTCCGGGCGATCTCATGTGGCGCTGTGTGCGGCAGGCCGGTGGATGGGGCCGGTGCGGCGGGACAGAGGCAGGCCGGTGCCCCTGTTGGCGTGGGCGACGATCTCGGCGGTGATGGATACGGCGGTTTCCTGAGGGGTGTGGGCCGGCTGCCGACCGCGGCGGCGGCGTGGTGGTCGTTGTGCTTGGTGATCGATGAAGCGCGCCGGTTGTGGTGGAGGCTCTGATGTGCCGGAGCGCTTCATCCCTTTCCCGCCACGCGGCCGCGATGGAGCTGATGTTGACGATGTCGGCGACCTGACGAGGGCCGTCCTCGGCTGCCTTGAGCAGGTGCGGCAGGGCCGCGTGGGTGGTGTAGAGCAGTCCTCGGGCGTTGATGGCGATCATGCTGTCCCACTCGTCGGGGTCCGCGCCGACGACCGGACCAAGAGCATCAGGCCGGCGTTGTCGACCAGGATGCCGAGGCGGCCGAATCGCTCGATGCTCTGCTGGACCGCTGTCCCGGCCTGCGTGCGGTCGGTGATGTCAGCCTGCACGGCCCAGCGCGGAGCCGCCCGTCTGCTCGATCTCGGTGGCGAGGGCGACGGTTCCGGTCAGTTTCGAAGTCATGGGCTGCTGTCTTCCCTTTCAGGGGTGCGAGATGGGTTCAGGTGTCGGCGTCGGCGTGGGCGAGGCTGGTGGACAGCTCGCGGTGGGCTTCGGCCTGGGCGAGGAGGGCGTTGGCCTTCTGTTCGAAGGTGGCCACGGCGTCGGCGCCGGCGGCGAAGCGCGCTGGGGGCTGTTCGAGGGCAGCGAGCTCGACGAGGGCGTCAGCGAGCTTGGCGGGGTCGCCGCCCTGCTTGCCGTCCATGCCCCGCCAGGCCTCGATGGTCTGCTCCGTGCGCTCCGCGTAATCCGCGATCGAGGACTCGGCGTACTGCGTGGACTGCGGGCTGAGGAGCTCGGTGCGGAAGAAGCCGGGCTCGACCAGCATCGTCTTGATGCCGAACGGCGCGACCTCCGGCGTCAACGCCTCCATCCAGCCCTCGACACCGAACTTGGACGCCGCGTAAGCGGTCGTGAACTCCACCGGGGAGGCAATGCCCGCGGTGGAGGAGATCGTGATCACCAGACCGGAGCGCTGGGCGCGCAGCTGCGGCAGCGCGGCGCGGGTGACGTTGACCGGCCCGAACAGGGTGGTCTCGATCTGGGAGCGGAACGCCTCGGGCGTCATCTCCTCGAAGAACCCGGCCTGGAAGTTGCCGGCGTTGTTGACCACCACGTCGAGCCGGCCGAACCGCTCGACGCCTGCCGCGACGGCGACCTGGGCGGAGGCGGGGTCGGTGACGTCGAGGTCGACGGCCAGCAGGTCGTCGCGCTCACCGATCGCCCGGGTGACGGACTCGGCGTTGCGGGCGGTGGCAACCACCGCGTGGCCGGCAGCCAGGGCCGCCTTGGCGACGTCGACACCGAGGCCTCGACCGGCGCCGGTGATGAACCAAACCTTCTTCTCGCTCATGGCAGTGCTGTTCCTCTGTCTGGTACTGGATGGGATGGGGTTCTGCCTGTAGGGCCACCGCCTCATCGGCGCGGCACCACTACGGAACCAGTCGCGTCCGGCAGATGGGAGACCCTGCGAGAGGGGTACCAACAGGAACCCCCGACACCCGCCCGACGTACCGGGTGTAGGCAGTGGCAGCGTCGACGGCGCGACACTCGACGGTGGAGGGGAGTAGCGCAGCGCCTCGGCCAGAACCGCGATGGGCGTCGGCTTGGTCAGTTCGTGAGGGTGCCTGGCCGCGCCGCGCTGGTGCTGAAACCTCTCCAAAGCCACTCCAAAGCCAGGTCTGCAGCCTCCCTCACGGGCACCCCGGAACGAATTCCCGCACGGACCTTCGCCACGCTTGAGCAGCCTCGGAACGAATCCTGGAAAAGTGGCTGGCGATCATCTCGTCGGAGGCCCGGGCTGGCGGCTTCCTTGGGTGCCAGTCGCGAAGTGAACGACCCGTCCCCGAACTTTCCACAGATCGAGATCACCGGGACGGTTCACGGAACACCTCGACGGAACACCGGTGAACACGACCGAAATCGTCTCGCCGGTGTTCCGTTGACCGAGGTCAGTTTGCGGAGTGCTTGAGCTGCTTGCCGAAGAACTCCAGCAGCTTGGGCATCGCCTTGTTCACGTCCTTGTCGTACATGCTCATGTGAGTACCGCCCGGGACGACGAAGAGTTCCTTTTCGCTCGTCGCCTCCTTGTACGCCCGATCGCTGTGCCACTTCGAGCCGGCCTCGCTACCGGCGATCAACAGAAGCGGCTGTGTCAGCAAGGTCTCGATACCGTCGAAGGCGTCGAACGCGTAGATCTTGTCCGTGCTGCTCTTCAGGAAACGGTTCGGCGAGTTCTCATGCCGCCACCTGTCCGCTTGCCTGTAGTACTCGCTGGCTTCCACCATGTCGGGCTCGGTGACACCCTCGACCGAGTCGGGCACGTACGGAAGCATCGTGGGCTGAGCGCCGTTGGCCACTGCTGTGCGCTCCTGAGCGACATCCTCAAGACCGGCGCGCAACTCCTCCGCGGTTCCCGCTCCCCGCCAGCCCAGACGGAGACCATCACCGTAATTGAACGCGGCCACGCCGGCGACAGCCTTGACGCGGTGGTCGGTCATCGTGGCGTTGATCGCGTATCCGCCGCTGGCGCAAATGCCGAGAGCTGCGATCTTCTCACGGTCAACAGCGGGAAGCGTAGTGAGGTAGTCGACCGCGCCGCGTACGTCTTCCACCCGCTTCGCGGGGTCTTCGAGCAGACGTGGCTGCCCCTCGCTCTGCCCCTGATGGGACGCATCATAGGCCAGCGCGATGTAACCCTGCTGCGCCAGTCGATAAGCGTAAAGACTTGCGGTCTGTTCCTTGATTCCGCCGGCCGGATGCACGACGACGACCGCCGGGTACTTCTTGCCCGGCTTCATCCTGGCCGGCGCGAACTGCACGCCGGCCATGTCGAGTTCCCCGTTCTTGAACGTGACCGCCTTGCGCGTGATGCTGCGGTCTTCGCGGACCGTCCTTTCGAAGTCCGCCAGGCTGGTGATCGTCGCCTGGTTTGCGGTAGCGCCCGCATTGGCATTTGTGGCGGCGCCCGCATTGGCAACCGAAGTGCCCGAACCGGAACTCTCGCTGCTGGCGAATGCGATGGGGGTCGCAAGACTCGTCAGGGCGACACCAAGGACCAAACCCCTCCTGGTCGACAATGTCCGTGTGCTGCGGGGCAGCCTGTTTGCCATCGTGCAACTCCTGAATCGCTGGTCTGGGTGGGATGGGGTTCTGCCTGTAGGGCCACCGCGTCGTCGCCGGTGGCGTCTATTACGGAATCAGCCGTGACCGGTTGGCGGGAGACCCTGCGAGAGGGGTACCGACAGAGACCCCCAGGCCGCCCGAACCGCCCGTAGAGTCGAGGCATGGCAGAGAGGAACGACCATCGCGACGTGCGAGGCGACGTCCGCGCCCAGATCCGCGAGTTCCTCACCACCCGCCGGGCCCGGATCAGTCCCGAGCAGGCCGGGCTGCCCGTGTATGGCGGAGACCGCCGCCGGGTGCCCGGGCTGCGCCGCTCCGAGGTCGCAAGCCTGGCCGGGATCTCCCCGGAGTACATGACCAAGCTCGAGCGCGGCAATGCAACCGGTGTCTCCGACAGCGTGATCGACGGCCTTGCGCACGCCCTGCAGCTCGACGAGGCTGAGCGAGCGCACCTTGAGGACCTGCTCCGCACCGCGGGCAGCACCCGCCCGCCACGGCAACGCCCCGCCCGTCAGCGGGTCCGGCCCACCGTCCAGCGCCTCCTCGACACCATGACCGGCGCAGCTGCCTTCGTGGTCAACGGCCGACTCGACGTCCTGGCCGCCAACGACCTCGGGGTAGCGCTGTACTCGCCGGTCTACGCCGACCCCGCTCGACCGGCTAACACCGCCAGGTTCGTCTTCCTCGACCCGTACGCGACCGAGTTCTTCCGCGACTACGACAAGGCCGCCAGCGACACCGTCGCCCTGCTGCGCGCCGAAGCCGGCCGCGATCCTCACGACCGGGACCTCTCGGACCTGATCGGGCAGCTCTCCACCCGCAGCGAGGAGTTCCGCCGGCGCTGGGCCGCGCACAACGTCCGTATCCACACCAGCGGTGTGAAGCTCGTCCACCATCCCGTCGTCGGCGACCTCGACCTGGCCTTCGAGTCCTTGGCCCTGCCCGCCGACACCGGCCAGAGCCTTCTCACCTACACCGCCGAGCCCGGATCGCCCACGCAGGACGCCCTGCGCCTGCTGGCCAGCTGGGCCGCGACCGGCGACAACCTCGGGCTACCCCGCTCCGTCAGGGACGCGGAGCACGTCGTGCCGTCGCCCGAGGCCGACTGAGGGACAAGCGCCGGCTGCGCGCGCCGGATGCGATGCGCTACGCAGACACATCCGCTCATCAAGCATGGGAGTGCGTGCGGGTTGGTGTTGGCTGACGCTGCGGCTCCAGCAGCGGGCGGGGCCGGCCCTCATGTCCGGCAAGCGCAGACGGGTCAGCCCTCGCTGCGCTGGAAGGTCACGGACACCTCGAAGGTCGCCTCCGCCCCGGCGCGCGACAGCAGCACCCCGGCCTCGGCGGTCAATGTAATGCCGAAGGTCGCCGACACCTCGCCGACCTCCCACTCCTCCGCGACCGACAGGTCGGACAACCCCGCCGACACCGCGCGCGTGCCCGCAACGATCGCCTTGCGGATCTCGTCCACCCGGTCGCCGAGCCGGGCGGCGGCGTTCGAGCCCCACGCGATCTCCCGCCCGGCCTGCACGTCCACGACCTGGACCAGCACCGGCTCGTCGTCCAACTCCGCCATCGCCGAACTCCCTTGTGCATCAACGGGGAATACATCGCCGGGCCCCCTGCCGCCGCCGGGCGCGGGTCGTAATCTTGGCAGATGAGCGACGGTCGGGTGCAGGCCGGCGGGCGGATGGTGGGCAGCGGCTTCGCGATCGCGCCCACCGCGGTCGTCACCGCCGACCACGTCGTGCGCGACGCGGACCCGGCGGACGTCGTGTTCCAGCCCCGGCGCGGCGCGCAGGCGCACGTCGCCCGGATCGAGCGCGACCCGGAGCACGACGTCGCCGTCCTGTTCCTCGACACCCCGCTGGACGGGGCGTTCGTCGTCGCCCAGGCCCGGGCGGGCGCGTCCTGGCGCGTCACCGCGCAACCGCTGGGCAACGACCCGCGGCTCACCGGGACCGTCACGGACTTGGCGCGCACGGTGGTCAACCGCGGCGGCACGCCGGTCGAGCTGCTGCAACTGCGGGTCGATCAGGTGCTGGGCAGCTACCGGGGCTACTCGGGCAGCGCCGTGGTCGTGGACGGGCCGGCGGGCGGGGTGGTCGGCGTCCTGGTCGAGCAGGTGCCGCACCGGCAGGGGCGCGGCCAGGCGGAGGCGTCCAACGTCCTGTACGCGGTGCCGATCCAGTACGTGGTGGACCGGTTCGGCCTCGCGCCGGGCGCGGAGGTCATCCCCCGCCTTCTGGAGGGCCTGGCTGGGCTCGGCGCCGACTACGCCGCGTGGATCGAGAACTTCCTCGTCGAGTACCTGGGGCGCACGGGCGAACCGGTGCCGTTCGGCGGGCGCGGTCCGCAGCTGGCCAAGCTCACCGCGTGGCTGACCGACGCCGACGCCGCGCCCTACGCGCTGGTCACCGCCGAAGCCGGCCGGGGCAAGTCGGCGCTGCTGTCCCGGTGGGCGGCACACGTGTCCACCCTCGGGCTCGCGCACGTCGTGTTCGTCCCGATCAGCCTGCGCTTCGGCACCGCGCAGGCCGGCGTCTCCCTGCCCGCCCTGGCCGCCCGCCTGGCCGACTACCACGGCGACGCCGTCACGACCGCCGAGCGCACGGCGGAGCAGTGGCAGGCCGAGATCACCACCCACCTCCGGCGCACACCCCGCGGGGACAAGCCGCTGCTGGTCGTGCTCGACGGGTTGGACGAGGCGACGGACTGGGAGCCCGGCGCGCACCTGTTCCCCGCCAACCCGCCGCCTGGGGTCCGAGTGCTGGTCTCGGCGCGGTTCGTCGCCGGCGACACCGACGAGACCGGCTGGCGCACCCGGTTGAACTGGTCGAGCCCAGCCCTGGCCGACAGCGTCGCGCTGCCGCCGCTCGACCAGGCCGGGGTCAGCGACGTGCTGCTGGCGATGGGCAACCCGCTGGCGCACCTGGTGACCCGGGTGGACCTCGTCGGCGAGCTGCACCGCCTCAGCGAGGGCGACCCGCTGCTGGTTCGGCTCTACGTGGACGAGTTGCGCGAGCGCGGCGGCGACGCCACCGGGCTGACCGCCGAGGAGCTGCCGTCGATCGACAAGGGCATGCGCGGCTACTTCGACCGGTGGCGGCGGGAGCTGGAACGGGTGTGGCGGGCACGTGGCCACCAGCCGGCCGAGCGGCAGCGCGACCTCCAGGACTTCCTCGACGCCCTCGCCTCCGCGCTCGGGCCGCTGACCGTGGACGACCTGGCCGAGCTGAACCCCGACGCGCCGACCGGCTTCGCGCTGACCTGGCTGCTCAAGGACGTCGAGCGGTTCGTCATCGGCGACGGCGTGCGGCAGGGGTTCGTGTTCTCCCACCCACGGTTCGCGATGTTCTTCCACGAGATGATGGGGCGGCGCGAGCGGGAGAAGTGGACCTCGCGGTTCCTCGACTACGGCCGGCGGACGCTCGCACAGCTGCGGGCCGGGACGCGCGAGCCGGCGTCGGTGTCCACCTACGTCCTGAACTTCCACGGCGCCCACCTGGAGGCCGCGCACGCGCCGAGCGAGGACCTGTTCGCGTTGCTGGACACCGCGTGGTTGGACGCCTGGCACGCGATCGATGGCACCGACGCCGGTTTCCTCAACGACTGCGAACGCGCCTGGCGGCGGGCCGAGGTGGAGGTGGGCCGCGGAAGCGAGGCCAAGCGCGAACGGGCCGTGGAGACCATGTTCGTCGGCGCGTTGGCCCGCGGCAGCGTCGCGGCCCGCAGCAACAAGGTGCCGCCGGAGCTGCTGGGCGACGCGGTCCGGGAGGGCGTGCTGACGGCGGCGCAGGCGCTGGCGATCTGCCGTCGGATGACCGAGGAGTTCCGCCGGGCGGACGCCGTGGTCGCGCTCGCGCCCGTGCTGCCGGCGGCGTGGTTGGACGAGTGCCTGGCCATCGCGGCCACGTTGCGCCGCCCGCAGTCCCGCGCCTACGTGATCACGCACCTCGTCCCGCTGCTGAGCGGACCCTCGCTGCTGCGGGCGCGGGCCCTCGCGGAGTCGTTGCCGGAGCCGCAGTCGCGGGCCTGGGCGCTCGCGGCGGTCGGCTCCCGCCTGCCCGGGGCCGAGCGCGCGCACCTCGCCGAGGCCGTGCTGTCGGACCTCACCGCCGTGGCCGACGATCGGGAACGCGGGCGCGGCCTGCTCCTGTGCGCGGAGTTCCTCACCGACGAGGCGATGGCACGGGCGATCTCGCTGGCGGCCCTCCTGCCGAACCGGGTCGATGCGGTGAAGGCCCTGTGCGCGCTCGCCGCTCACGCGCCCGATCCCGACCGCGTGCTGGACCTCGCCTCGCCGATCGCGGACGCCGTGCCCCGCGACCACGACGACGCCGCCCGCGTCCTGGTGCCGCTCGCGAACCACCGCCTCCACTACCGGGGCCGGGCGTTGGAAGCGCTGGCCACGATGGGCGACCAGCGCGCGGCGGCGAGCCTGTTGATCAAGGCCCGTCGGTGGGTCGCGGAGGACCACGAGTCCACGGACCCGGTCCTCCTCGCGCGGATGCACGCGGTGTTGGGCGCGAAGCCCTTGGTGCCCCACTGGGTCGAGTCGCTGTCACCGGGTGCGCGGGCCCAGGCGCTGCGGTTGTCGCGGTCCGTCGAGAACTCGTCCCGTCGTACCCGGGTCGCGGCACACCTGCTCGCGTTCGACGGTGTCGGGGCTTCGCCCGAGGCGGTCGCCGAGGTCCTGCACGAGACCCAGTTGTTGGACCACGAGGACCGCGCCCACGTGCTGACCCTCCTGGCCCGCTGCCACACGGGCGCCGCCCGGAGCGACCTGCTGCGCGAAGCCCTCCGGTCCGCGGAGACCGCCAGCGACGTCCGCGACCGGCTCGCCGCCCTGGCGTACACCATCGAACGCCTGCCCGACGGCGACCGGGCCGCACCGCAAGCGGCCTACGTGGACCTGTGCCGGCACTTCCTGCCCGAGCCGGAGACGTTGGCGGTGCTGAAGAAGATCGGCGCCGGCCTGGACCCGGCCGTGGTGGACCCGGCGCTGGAGGTCTGCGCGGCCATCGAACCCGTCGCGACGCGCGTCTCCGCGTACCAGGTCGTGGCCGACATCGCGCCCGCGGACCGGCAGGAGGAGTGCCTGCGCCGCGCGCTCGCGGAGGCCCTGTCGATCGACGACGTGGAGGCCCGGCTCGCCGTCCTCCGGTCCCTCACGGACTCGCGCGCGAAGGACCGGATCGGCAAGGAGTTGGACGACGCGTTGTTCACGACAGTGGGCGAACTACCGGACGAGTGGGACCGTGCCAACAAGTTCCGCGGAATCCTGCCGCTGCTGTCGTGCGAGGAGTCCAAGCACACCGCGGTCCGCAGCTTGCTCCGCGTCTTCCGGCCGAACGAGTACAACCCGGTGACGGCGCTGTTCACCGCACTGCCGACCGGGCTGCCGGAGGACATCGTCGCCGACCTGACCTCGTTGGTGGAGGAGCACGCCACGGACGCGACGCCGTGGCTGGCGCTGATCCGCCACCTCCCCCCGGAGCAGGTCGTGGCGGCCGTCGGCAAGGCGCGATCGCTCCCGCCGCCACACCACCGTCGCCCCTTCCTGCGCTTCTACGACTTCCGGGCCGACAGCTTCTCGCTCCCGTCGGCGATCGCGCACGAGTTCGGCCGGCTGCCCTCCGAGGCGCGCCGCCGCCTGCTCCCGGTCGTGCTGACGGAGGACCTGTCGGTGAACAGCTTGCTCAGCCTGGCGCCGGAGGTGCCGGAGGACCTCCGCCCGGCGGTCGTCGAGCACGCACGAGGGCTGGACTGCCATGCGAAGTTCCTGCTCCACAACGCGGTCGAGGGGGTGTACCCGGCCGATCTCACGGCCCGGCTGCTGGAAGCGGCGCTGGCCCATCCGGTGAAGGAGATCCCGTTCGACGCGTTGCACCACGTCCTCGCCCGCACGCCGCCGGCCGGCCGCGACCGGCTGGCGACGCGGGTGATCCGACGGGTCGCGACGCACCTCGACGGGTTGCGCGACCTGTACCGCTGGGGACCGCGCGAGTGGCGGCCGAGGGTGGCAGCGGAGCTTGTCCGCCACCTCGCCGCGCGGTCCCCCGAGTACCGCGAGCGGCGCGGCGTCGTGCTGCTGAAGGTGATCGGCACGGTGAGGTCCGACGACCTGCCCCTGCTGGAGGACGCGATCCGGTCGATCGACGACCCGGCGGACCGGGTGGCGGCGCTCGCGGGCATGATCGGGCGGCAACGCACCGACCGCCGCCACCTCTGGGAGCTGGTCGTCGAGGCGCTCCACGAGGCCGACCCGGTCGAGCGCGAGACCGTGCTGGCGAAACTGCTCACCAGTAGGGTGACGCCGACCGAGGACGAGGTGATCGTCGACCTGCACTCGTTCGTCCGGGAGTTGCCCGCCGCCGTGGCGGTCCCGCTGCTGTTGTCGCTGGCCCTCCGCGCCCCTGCCGCGCGGCGGCGCGACCTCCTCGCCGAAGCGCTCGACCTCGCCACGACACCGACCGACGCCCGCGACCGGGACGCGGCCGTCGAGAAGATCGCCCACACCCCGAGGCCGGTCCCCGAACTCGTCCCGAGGGTGCTGAGGGCCATCGTGGACATGTGGTCGCCCACGCCGCGACGCACCGCTCTGGCCGGCCTGGCGAAGGCGTTCGCGACGTGGCCGGAGGCCATCGACTTCGACACCGTCCACCCGACGTGGAGGGACGCCCTCCGGACCGTCTCCGTGCACCCGCGCCCCGTGCAGGTCCACGAGGTGGCGGCCCTCGCGGCTATGGGAACACCCTCGGGCGTGCCCCGGCCGGCGGCGTTGAAGGCGTTCGCCTCGGCGTTGACCAAAGTCGGCACGTGGTGGGACTGAGCGACCTCCCGCGACCCGCCCGCCAGGTTCGGCACCGACTACAAGGAGTCCTACGGCTGGGCCTCCGGCGTGGGCGGACTGCGGCGCCCGAACTTCGCCCAACTGGAGAAGCTGGTCAAGGTCGCCCACCTGCGCGGCCACTACAGCTGGGCCAACCACGAGATCCACGCCGACGCCAGAGGCGACCAACTCAACGTCTTCGAGCGTGGAGACGTCCTCCACAGACAGACCGGGCCGATGCTTTTCGACCTGGCCGAGCCAGCAACGTGGGCACTGGCGTCTCTCGAACTATGCATGCAGACGCTGCTGTACAGCACAGACGACGTATCACCGCTGGAGATGCTCGGAAGCAAGGCGCTGCACCTGTGCCGCTCGAAAAGTCATCGCTGCTGGTCAACCGGCATGTCTGTACTCGTTGATGAGTCCGCCCAGGATGCGGGTGCGCAGCGGTCTGCGGGTGTCGAGGTCGTGTACCGCGGCTGTGGGGTGCCAGAAGTAGGGATTCTGCCTCTGACCTGTGTTAAGACCGCATCTCATTTGGGGTTGTTGTGCGTCAGCAGATCCAGCTTGGTAGCTCGGCGATAGCAGATCACCGCGCAGGCGAGCTGGGCGAATGCCGTGAAGTGGGCGGCCTTGCGTTCGTAGCGGCGCGCCAGCCGCCGGAACCGGGAAACCCACTCCAGGGTCCGTTCGATGACGTACCGGTGGCGACCCAATCGCCTGGCCGACTCGATGCCCCGGCGGGCGATCCGGGCGACGGCGCCCCGCCGACGCGGCCCTTTCCGGCAGACCGGGTAGTCATAGCCCTTGTCCGCGTGCAGCTTGCGCGGCCGACGACGAGGCCGCCCGACCGGTCCCCTGACCGGCCCGACGGCGTCGACCACGGGCTCCAACTCCAGGTGGTCGTTGCGGTTGGCCGCGGAGACGACCACCGTCAGCGGAATACCGCCCCGCTCGCTCATCGCGTGGATCTTCGAGCCTGGCTTGCCCTGGTCCACCGGACTGGGCCCGGTCAGGTCCCCCCTTTGACCGCGCGGACGTGCATGCTGTCCACCGACGCGCGTGACCAGTCGATCGCCCCGGCGGTGCCCAGCAGGTCCAGCAGCGTCCGGTGCAGTCGGGTGAAGACCTCCGCCTCGACCCACTCGGTGAACCGGCGGTGCGCGGTGGGGCGGCTGATTCCGAACGAGGTCGGCAGCGCCGACCAGGCGCAGCCGGTCTGCAGCACGTACAGGATCGCGGCCAGTACCGCGCGGTCGTCCAGCCGGCGTCGACCTCCGCCCTGGTGGCGTTGCGGCGCATCCGGCAACAGCGGGCGCACCAGCAGCCACAACGGCTCCGGGCACCTCTTCTCCACATCGCTCATCGTTGATCAACGATATCGCCTGCCTGGAACACGCCCAAATGAGATGCGGTCTAAGCGGCTGCGGGTTCGTACTTGTTGATCAGGCCGCCGAGGATGGGTCGGCGGCGTGTCGACGTGCGGTCCGGCCCTGCGATCGGGTGGTGCGAGCTGTAACGCCCGGTGGGGTCGGCGGTGGTTGTAGTGGGCCGCGTAGTGGTCGAGCACTGTTCTCAGGTGGTGTTCGTTGAGGATGAGCAGTCGGTCGGTGGCTTCGCGTCTGGCGGTGCCTGCGAACCGTTCGGGGTAGCGGTTGGCTCGCGGACACCGTGGTGGGATCTTCACGACCTGGATGCCGGCGTCGGCGAGGACCGCGTCGAACGAGGCGGTGAACTGGCCGGCCCGGTCTCGGATGAGGAACCGGAAGTCGTCGGTGCGGTCGCCGAGGTCCATGAGTAGGTTGCGGGCTTGTCAGGTGGTCCAGGCTCCGGCGGGGTTGGTGGTGGTGCCGAGGATGTGGACGTGGCGGGTGGCGACTTCGATCACGAAGAACACGTGAACCCGTTTGAGGGTGACCGTGCAGTCGACGTGGAAGAAGTCGCAGGTCGACATGCTCGCGGCCTGGGTGTGTAGGAATCGTCGCCACGAGGTGTCGGTGTCGCGCTGGGGCGCGGGTGGTACCCGCAGGCGCTTGAGCACGCGGCGGACGGTTGAGGCGGCTACTCGGTGGCCGAGTTTGAGCAGTTCGCCTTGGATTCGGCGGTGGCCCACCCGGCGTTCTCCTGGACCATCCGCTCGATCAACGCCACGAGGGTGTCGTCGATCGGCGGTCGGCCGGTGCGGTTCGGGTAGGTCCGCTTCTTCGCGATGAGGTGTCGGTGCCATCGCAGGACGGTGCCCGGCGTCACCGACCGGTGTCGCCGTAACCGGTCGGGTAGGCGTCGCACCAACGCGGCGAGCACCGCGCGATCGGCCCGGTCCAACCGCGGGCGAGGGTTGGTCCGGCGCAGCACGGCGACCTCGTGGCGCAACACCAGCAACTCCACGTCCTTGGCCGCCGATGACCGGCCGAGCAGAACCAGCCGGCCGACGAGTCGAACGAAGATCAGGTACAGCAGTCGTAACGCCACGCCTCACGATCATGCCCCTACCGTCCATGATGCATGACCGCCGCAGCTCAGCGCCCCAATGCAGAGTTCTGGCACCCCACAGGTCAATTGTGCGTTCGCCTTCTGCTGGAACACCTGGTTCGCCGATCCGGCACCGGTGGCACCGGACCCTGTGGGGCAGCGGCCGGTCCCGGCCACACGACCGGACCGGGGAGAGAGGGGGATCCACCGCGGAGTCCACAGCGGACAGAACGATCCTGCGCCCGTCCTGGCCACGCGCTCTACGGCGAGTCCGTGGCTGGCTGGCCCCCTGGAGATTGCTTCAGCGCTACTGGCGAGCGTGGTCAGACAGGCCCCCGCCCGCGGAGTTGCAGACCTTGCTCGACACCGTCGCTAATGGACATACACTGAATCTTTACATCCCGCCTTAACAAACTACCGGTACGCGGACTCGTACTTCCCCGATCACGTCGTCGACAAGGGCCGGGCGATCCTGTTGCGGCTGTGCGAGCGGATCGAGGCCGAGGAGCCGTCGGATACGGCGGCCCTGTATGTGCTGACCCAGGCCGCGACGGAGGAGTTCAACCTGCTCCAAGCGGAGTTCGATGCAGCCGGAAGTGAAATCGAGACGGTCGCGCGGGAGGCGATCGCCGAGGAGTTCGGGTTCGTCGCCTCGGCCTACGGGTTCACGGACGCGGACGTGGAGAAAATGATCACCACCCGCGACTGGTGAGCGACCGACGGCGCCTCGTCCCGGACCGCCGGCGGCTGGAGCGGGTAAGCGATTCGCCCAACGGCCAGGCGGTGTTCAGACGCCGTCCGCCTCGGCTGACAGGTCCGCCCACTCGGTCCAGGTCTTGTTGTTGCAGAACCGCAACTGGGCCGATGCCACCGAGGCATGCGCCGGGGCGGCGACGAGAGCGGCGACGGCGCCCGCCGCGACGGTCACAACAGCAGTCTTGCGAAGATTGCTGAGCATTACCGATCGTCCGTTCTTGGATGCCGATCGTCGTTCCGCGTGACTAGTCCATCCGGGCGTATCTCCGGAATCCCTCGTCATCGCGGCGTGGATGCCTCGTCACTTCGGCATCCAACACCCCGTCCCGAGTCAAGGACCGCGCCATGACGGTGTTCGCCCCGCCGCGCCCCAACACGCTTGCTGAGTGGATCGCCGCCGCCATCCCGCCGGGCATCCTGGCGATGGATGCCGCTCCTGTCGGGAGTCTGCGGTTCTTGTTCTACGGTCGCGCTTCCACCCGCGAGCACCAGGACCCGCGTACCTCTCGGGCGTGGCAGCTGGATGTTTCCCGCAGGCTCACCGGAGGGCACGGCAGGATCGTGGGGGAGTACTTCGAGGCTGGGTGTTCCCGGCAGGTGCCCTGGCATCTGCGGCCTCGGGCCGCGGCGATGCTGCGCTACCTCGCGGCGAACGCGGACCGGGTCGACGCGGTGGTGGTGGGCGAGTACGAGCGCGCGTTCCTCGACACCGCCCAGGTGCGGGAGTTACGGGCGGTGTTGGAGCGGTACGGGGTGCAGCTGTGGCTGCCCGAGGCCGAAGGGCCGGTGGAGTTCGGCAATCCCGCGCACGAGGCGTTGCTGGCGTTGCTCGCGATGCGCTCGCAGACGGAGGTGCTGCGTTCCCGGCACCGGGTCGTCACCGCCATGCGGATGCAGACCGTCGAGCAGGGCCGCTACCTCGGCGGTAGACCGCCCTACGGCTACCGTCTGGTCGACGCGGGGCCGCATCCGAATCGGGCGTTGGCGCGGCGCGGGGTGCGGCAGCAGCGGCTCGTGCCGAACCCGGCCGCGGCGCCAGTGGTGAAGCTGATCTTCTCCTTACGTCTGGCCGGGCACAGTGCCGCGGGCATCGCCCGCCATCTCAACGAGCAGGCCGTGCCCAGCCCGTCGGGTGCGGACGCGGAGCGTGACGGGCATCGGGTCGATTCCGGTTGGTCGCTGCGCACGGTGGTGGAGGTCCTGGGCAATCCCCGCTACACCGGCCGCCAGGTGTGGAACTGCACCAGCGCCGACCGCGCCACCCGCTCGCCGAGCGGGCGCCGGACCAGCGTCCGCAACGAGCAGCACGCGTGGGCGATCTCGACCTGCATCGTCCACACACCGCTGGTGTCCGAACAGGACTTCGTCACCGCCCAGACCGTCCAGGCCGCCAGACAGAGTGCCCGCCGGGCCGACGCTGATGGCGGCGAGTACGTCTACCTCTTGGCGGGCAGGCTCCAGTGTGGGTTGTGTGGGCGGAGGATGGACTCGCACCGCTCTCACGGCCGTGCTGCCTACCGGTGCCGTCACGGCCACAGCAGCGCCCGCACCCGACCGGAGGGCGCGCCGGGCAACCTCTACCTGCGCGAGGACCACCTGCTGGCCCGCATCGCCGCACACCTCACCACCGCGGGCATCGCCGACAATCCCGGCCCCGAACAGGCCGCACGACTGGTCGACGACCTCGGGCTCGTCTTCCGCTGCGACGCCACCGGCGTCACGCTCCTCGACCGCGGCACCACCCCACGAGCGCGCACACCACGCAGACGCCCTACGCCGCAGCCTGTCCACGACCTGCCCGGAAGCGAAGACCGTGGAGAGGCAGGTGGACAACTCCTGCTGGCCCTGAGCTACGCAACCGCCTCGGAGGCCGACCAACCCGACACGCCTGCGGGCCAGGTCGACGCACCGGCTCGTGGAACCCGCCCCGCGCGCCAGCCTCTCCGGCCACCGGCCCGTCCCAAGCGCCCTTCAGTGCCACAGCGGCGGCACCGGCAGGCCGTGCTCCGCCCCACCATCGGCGCCACCCGTTCGCGGGACGCATCCCGGGCGGGGCGAGACGAACACCCACCGTCAGGCGAACTCCGCCACGACCGCCGTCGACAGGTGGCACGAAGGGCCGGACGCCGCCCACTGCTCCTGCCCTCATGCCGGCAGACACCCCACGAGCAGCGACCAACAGGTAGGCTCGGAGCGACGTCGGGAAACACAAAGCCCCACGAAGCTTCCAGCTGACCTGGAATTACATCGTGGGGCAAATTATGTGTCCGAGACGACGATGATCTTGTGTGTTCCCCGTCCGCCGTGGGGACGTGTCACACGTAGAACGTAGCACAGACGATCTTCAGTGTCACACCGTCCACAATGGGCGGTGACCTCACTGTAAGACGTCGGCCAAGGTCTTCAATCGACAGCGTCTAATCCGGACACTGAAATCCGCAGTAAGCCGCCGGGCCGACCTATGGCTGTCGGCTCGTCAACGCAGGCTGTTAGCAGATTCGGGCGTACGCACGGCGGGGCACCGACTGCAGAAGTTCGCGCCCGTCCTGGTGTGGTGCCGCACGTGCGGTGGATCCTCGCCCGGCGAATTGCCGGACGCAGCCTCGTGAAGGTCGCCCGCGAACTCATCTACGGCGGTGTCGGAGGCTTGCCGGAGCGTGGATGGGGCTTCGGTGTGTTCTCTGCTTGCAGACATGCGGATCGCCCGCGACGAGGGCGCGCGGCCCACCGGTCGTGATAGCCGGACGTGGACACCCGAGGACGCGAGTTGGACCGACCGGCCCCTCGTCCCGGGCAGTTGCCCGGTGTCGACGAGTTCCTAGCGGCGCCAGATGAGGATTGTCTGGTCGCTGATGTCGAGATCCGCCGAGACCTGCGCGACACGGCGGCCGGACGCGACCAGGTCGAGCACCTTGCGCCGGAACTCGGGTGGGTACCGCTTGGGCATCGTGGGCTGTCCTCCGGGCTACTGAGACGAGTGATCATCCAGTAACCCGACTCCGTACAACCAGGGGAGGATCACACGGCAAGTCAAGATCTACGAAGACCACTACAACCGACACCGGCCCAACCAAGCCCGCGACCAATACCACCCGAGGCCCAACAGCACCCCACCGCCGTACACGACCTCGACACCCACAGACTGCTACGCACCCGAATCCTGGGCGGACTCATCAACGAGTACAGACATGTCGCTTGACCAGCAGCGATGACTTTCGAGCGGCACAGCCTATCTTTCGGGTTATCGAGCGACCCGAAAGGCGCACGGGGCGGGACAGACGGAGATCAGCGGGGTTTACTCGGGTAGCAGGACCGACCGCCGACGATTACCCGAGGTTGCGATGACACTGTCGAGCGCCCGCACCACGCCCACTTTCGATGAGGACTTCGTGCAGGACCTGCACAGCAGGTACGCGGAGATCCGGGAAGCCACCCCCGTCCAGCGCATGCGTACCGCATCTGGCGAGCAGGTATGGGTGGTCACCCGTTACGCGGACGCGCGTGCAGCGTTCGCCGACTCCCGGCTGAGCAAGGACTTCCGGCGTGAGGAGACTCTTGAAAGCGTGTCGCTCGATGCTTTCGAGCGCTCCTATCCGAAGGTCCTCGCCGAGACCATGCTGACTTTGGATCCGCCGGCGCACACGCGCTTGCGCAAGCTGGTGACCTGGGCATTCACCCCACGCCGGGTCGAGCTTCTGCGTTCGCGTGTCGATGTGATCACCTCGAGGCTCCTCGACAGGATCGCCGAGAAGCCCGAGGTGGACGTGTTGGACGCGTTCGCTTACCCATTCGTGGCCCAGGTGCTCTGCGAGGTGCTCGGACTCGACGACTCGCATTGCGACGACCTCCGCGCGTGGATCGGCGCCCTGTACTTCAGCAACGACGAGGAGAGTACTGGCAAGGCCGCTTACCAGATCGCTGACTACTTGAGCGAGGTGATCGCGAGCAAGCGCAGGGCCCCTGCGGACGACCTGTCCAGTTGGCTCATCCAGGTGCGTGACGGCACCGACCGGCTCGACGAGAACGAACTCGTGTCGACGCTGTTCGTGTTGTTGGTGGCGGGCTTCGAGACCACAGTGAACGTCGTCGGCAACGGGGTTTTCACGCTGTTGCAGCACCCTGACCAGTGGGCGGCGCTGCGAGCGAACCCGAGCCTGGTGTCCTCGGCAGTGGAGGAGATCCTTCGGTTCGAAGGTCCCGATGTCCACGCGGTGCTCAGGCACACCAAGGAGCCTGTGACGGTCGGCGGGGTCGAGATCCCGACAGGGGAGGAGGTCTGGCTGGCGGTGAGCTCGGCGCACCGCGACCCGAACCGCTACCCGGACCCGGATCGCTTCGATATCACCCGCGAACCGCAGCATCTGGCCTTCGGCAACGGAATCCACGCGTGCGTGGGTGCTCGGCTCGCCCGTATGGAGGTGCAGATCGCGCTGCGCGAATTGATCGAACGGTTCCCGAACATGGCGTTGACTCGTCCTGCGGAGGAATTCCGGTGGCGCTTCAGCACGTCCATTCGCGCGCTGGAGACGCTCCCAGTCCGACTCGGGCCGTGACCCTGCTTTCGCCGTTCCGTCCGGTCGGCTCGGTCAGTACCGTGCGCCCTTTCGGGGCTTCGGCTGCAGCCGTTCTCATCCATATGCTGCGGCGTGCGCGGCGGCTGCCCTGCGAACATCATCCACGAGGGTGGCGTGCCGGACCATCGACGCGCCGCATGGTGCTTCTTTCCTGCCGAGGGCCGCATCGATGAACGCGCGTAGTGTGTTGCGGACTTGGTTGTCCGGTGGCAGCGACAGCTCGGTGACTCGGTCCTGCTCTTCGATGCGGACTGTCGGGCGGTGGTGCTCCGGCGGGGTGAACGCCCTCAGCACGCTGATGCACCCCGCGCTTCCCCACAGCGTGTAGTCCGTTCGGTAGGCATGCTCGAACCCGAATTCCAGATGCACGGTGACACCATCCGCATCGGACAACAGGGCGCCTCCGGCGACGTCCACTCCGATGCGTTCGTCCACCCGGCGGCAGGCTCCGACGACTCGGAACTCGCCAGGGAAGTGCAGTTGGGCTGCTCGCAGCGGGTACACGCCCACGTCCAACAGAGCCCCACCGCCGAGGTTCCGGGAGTAGCGAAACGACAACGGGTTCACCGGCGGGATACCGAAGGCGCTGGAAAAGGACCGCACGTGGCCGATCACTCCGTCGCGCACCAAGCTCCGGACGGTCTCGTGCTGGGAGTGGTTCAGAAACATGAAGTTCTCCGCCAGCACGAGATCGTGGCGGCGGGCGAGTTCCACCACCTCCGTCGTCTCCGCCGCAGTGACGCACAGCGGTTTTTCCGCCAGGACGTGCTTGCCTGCGGTGAGTGATTCGACGATCCAGCGGTGGTGCATCGCCGGTGGGAGTGGGATGTAGACGGCGTCGATGTCGTCGCGTGCCAGCAGCGCCTCGTAACCGGTAACGGCCGCGCAGTCGAACTGGGATGCCGCCTCTACGGCCTTGTCCGCGTGGCGGCTGCTGACGGCCACCAGCGTCGCCGAGTCCAGGTGCACGAGGTTCGGCAGGATGCGTCGGAGCGCGATGTCGGCGCATCCGAGGACACCGATCCGCAGCCGGGGCACGACGCTTTCCGGGATTCCCGCTGTCAGTCCCGCACACCGAGGAACAGGCCGCGCCCGTTGGGTCCGCCAGGCAGGTGCTCAGCCCGGATTCCGGCCTGCTCGAACGCCGCGAGGTACTCGTCCTCGGTGAACAGCGAGAGGATCTCCTGCTCGGTGAAGTCGCGAATTCCGGTGGATTCCGCGACGGTGTAGCGCACGGTCATGCGAGTGGCGCGGCCGTCTCGCACCGAATGCGACAGGCGACTGATCACGCTGCCGTTGCGCTCGGCGACCGAGCCGGTGACGTACCCGTCGAGGAACTGCTCTGAGAACCACCAGGGCTCGACGACCGCCACTCCGCCTGGCACGAGATGACGCGCCATGCTCGCGGCTGCACGACCCAGATCCTCGGGTGTCTGCATGTACGCGATGGAAAAGCACATGCACGTGACGGCGTCGAACTGCTCGTCCAGATGGAAGTCGCGCATGTCACCAGGGTGGATCGGCACACCGGGAAGCCTGCGTGTGGCGATCTCCCGCATCGCGTCGGACAGTTCCAGTCCGGCGACGTGCGGGAACAGGAAGCGGATCCGCTCCAGGTGCGCGCCTGTCCCGCACGCTACGTCGAGCAGCGACCGTGCTCCTGGAAGCCGCTCCTGCACAAGCCGCACGACGTTGTCCGCCTCGACGGCCCAGTCCCTGCCGCGCGCGGCGTGGACCACGTCGTAGACGTCGGCGTGCTCGCGACTGTAGGCCGAGGCCGTCCGTTCGATCGCGTTGCTCACCGGAGGTGTCCTTTCGCCCGGATGGCCTTATGAGAGGTGGTACTCGACTGCCTTGCGGAACTCGTCGGCGACGGTGCGCACTTCGTGGTCGTCGAGGCCTTGGTGCAGCGGCAGGAGCAGCGTGCTGCGCGAGGCATGTTCGGTCGCGGGCAGGATTGCGTTCGAGCGGTAGAGCGGCACCTTGTGCAACGGCGGATAGCGGAAGCTCGTGAAAACGCCTCGCTCCAGCAGTTGCACAGCGACTTGGTTGCGGATTTCCGCATCCACCCTGACCCAGTAGAAGTAGTGGGACGAAACGTGTCCGTCCGGCAGGGCGGGAGGTAGGGTGACGCCCGGCACTCCCGACAGCAACTGGTCGTACTGCGCGGCAATGGCACGCCGCCTGTGCACAAAGTCCGGAAGCCGGCGCAGCTGCACGGTGCCGAGCGCGGCGGCCAGGTCGTTGCCGATGAACCTGTGACCGGTTTCCTGGAGATCGACCTCCCACCAGCGCGCGGACTCCCGGGCTGCGGCGAACCCGCTCGCCTTCTCCAGGCCGTGGTAGGCCAACCGCCTCGCCCGCCGTGCGTGCTCGAGGTTCCTGGCATAGAGCATCCCCCCGTCTGCGGTGACGAGGATCTTCATGGCGTCGAAGCTCCACACGCCCAGGTCGCCGAAGGTGCCGCAGGCACGCCCGTTTACGTCGGAGCTGACGGCGCAGGCTGCGTCCTCGACCAACACGACACCGCGTTCCCGGCAGAGCTCGGAGATCCCTGCAACCTCGCCGGGAGCGCCTCCGTAGTGGAGCACTACGACGGCTTTTGTCCTCCTCGTCAGGACTTTCGCGACATCCTCCGGAGTCGGGTTGAGGGTGCGCGGATCGACATCGCAGAACACCGGCTGGCCACCGTTGCGCACGATGGCGTTGGCCGCCGCGACGAAGCTGTTCGACGGGAGCACGACCTCGTCACCCGCGGTGAGACCGAGCAGCTCGCAGCTGAGGAACAGCGCGGCGGTCGCGGAGTTGAGGAACACCAGGTGGTCCGCGTCGACTCCCAGATGTTCGGCGAACTTCGCCTCGAACGCCTGGGTTCGCGGGCCATGGCCGGCCCAGCTGTCGGCGAAGACCTCGGCCACAGCCGCGAGTTCGGCCTGGCCGAGGTCCGGCTGGTGCAGGTTGATCATTGTGCTTCCCCTGGGGATGTCATGCAGCACGTCAGGTCACGAAGTCCACGATCGACTCGACGGCGTAGTCGACCATCTCGTCGGTGATGCCCGGGTAGACGCCGATCCAGAACGTCCGCTCGGTGATGACGTCGCTGTTCGTCAGCTCCTCGGCCACGCGGTACCGAACTTCTCGGAAGGCCGGCTGGCGCGTGATGTTGCCGCCGAACAACAACCGGGTGCCGATGCGGCGTGATTCCAGGAACTGCACCAACTCGCCGCGGGTGAAGCCAGCGTCCGGCAGGACGGTGATGAGGAAGCCGAACCAGCTCGGATCGCTGCCTGTGGTGGCTTCGGGTAGCAGCAGGCCCGGTAGCCCGGACAATCCCTCGCGCAAGCGGCGCCAGTTGCGCCGCCTGGCTTCGCCGAACTCGCGGATCCTGCCGAGCTGACTCAACGCGAGCGCCCCCTGCAGATCCGTCGCCTTCAGGTTGTATCCGACATGGGAGAACGTGTACTTGTGGTCGTAACCGTGCGGCAAACTGCCGAGCTGGTAGTCGAACCGCCTCCGGCACGTGTTGTCGACCCCCGGTTCGCACCAGCAGTCCCGACCCCAGTCCCGCAGAGATTCCACGACACGTGCCAGTTCCAGGTCACGGGTGAGCACGCAGCCGCCCTCGCCGCTGGTGATGTGATGAGCCGGGTAGAAGCTGACTGTGGCGAAGTCACCGAACGTGCCGGTCAACCGGCCCTGGTAGGTCGACCCCACCGCGTCGCAATTGTCCTCGATGAGGAACAGCTCCCGCTCTTGGGCGATCTCGGCGATCTCGGCTGCGGCAAAGGGATTCCCCAGGGTGTGGGCAAGAATGATCGCCTGGGTGCGGTCGGTGATCGCGGCCTTCACGCGGTCCGGGGTGGTGTTGTACGTGCCGAGTTCCACGTCGACGAAGACGGGGACGAGCCCGTTCTGGACGATGGGGTTGACGGTGGTCGGGAACCCGGCCGCCGCCGTGATCACCTCGCCGCCTGGGCGCAGTCGGGCGTTGTCGAGTCGTGGCGATGTCAGCGCGGTCAAAGCCAGCAGGTTCGCCGAGGAGCCGGAGTTGGTCATGTGCGCCTTGCGCAGTCCGAAGAATCTGGCGAACGCGTTCTCGAACCGCTGGGTGTTCGGCCCTGCGGCGATGCGCAGGTCCAGCGCGGCGTCCACCAGTGCTACCCGGTCGTCCTCGTTGAGTACTGCCCCGGACGGCAGGATCGGTGTCACCCCTGGGATGAACTCACTGTGCGCGCGTTCGCGGTGGTACTCGCGTGCCGCCGCGAGCACTCGCTCTTTTGGACCGGTCGTCGCCTGCCTTCCTCCGGCGATCTCAGGCGAAGTCACCTGGGTGAGTCCCTTCGACGAGCAAGCTGTGCAAGCAGGCGACGAGGCTCCGCGCCTGGATGTTGACGTAGTGGCTGTGACGGATGAGTTCGACGAGCTGGCGCACGGTCATCCAGCAGAACCCGGGAGGTTCGGGCCGCAGGTCCACCTCGACGACCAGGTAGCGGTTGCGCGCGTGGTAGAACCGCCCGCCCTCCTCGGACATCGTCGTGTCGAACCAGACCTGATCACGCCGGGCTGCGAGCACCTCGCCGAGGAAGCGGGGTCGCCGAACGCCTGGCAGGTGATCGTAGGTCGCCGGTGCGCACTGCACGGTCGGCGCCAGCTCGACGGAGTCCACGTAGCCGGGCTCGACGCGCGCATGTACTAGGGCGTGCAGCACGCCGTCGATCCGGGTCACCAGGAAGGCGATGACTCCCGTGCCGTGCGGTTTGATCATCGGCTGCGACCACTGCCCGACCTCACGGCCGCAGGCCTGCACGTGTACCCCGACCACGTCGAAGAATAGGCCGGCTTCATGGCTGATCTTCTCGGACGTGCGAATCCATCGAGGCATACCGTTGAGCGGGACGGAGGTGACCTCCAGCGCGGTGCGCATCCGGGTTTCCGTGATCCAGTTCAGAACATCCCTGGTGCTGTGCAGACTGCCCTCGTCCTCGTTGCACGACCGGGCCAACGCGGACCGGAAATCGTGGTCGCCGACCTCAACAGGGTCGGTACCGGTGAACGGCAGGCAGGACAGCACCGTCCGGGCATCCATGTTGACCATGTCGTCGACGGCGAACAAATCGTGGATCTGGCCGAGCGTGAGCCAATGGAAGCCCGGCAGCAGCGGGACCTCCTCGGTTACTTCGACGATCATGTTGCGATTGCGCTTGTGGCGGAACCACGATCCCTGCTCCGACTGCCGCACATCCGCCAGCACCCGGTGCTGCCCGGCGTTCTGGAAGTAGTCGAGGTACGGAGTTCCCCGACCCCCGTGCACGCGGGTGTAGTTGCTCCGGGTCGCCTGCACCGTGGGTGAGAGCTGCACACTGTTGCGGTTGCCCGGCTCGGTCTTGGCCTGCATGAGGAAGTGCAGGACCCCGCCGAAATCCCTGATCAGGATGCCGAGAATCCCGATCTCGGGCTGGTTGATGATCGGCTGGCTCCAGGACTCCACGGGAGCGCCGGGAACGTGCACCTCCAGCCCTTCGACGGTGAAGAACTTCCCGCTGCGGTGGCCGATGTCGCCGGTCCGTGGATCGGTGTTCCAGCCCGGGAGGTCGTCCAGCGCCGTGAGCACCACGTTCGTCAAGTCCCGCCGCCGCAAGTCGCTGAACCACTGCCGGAAGGTGTCGAGAGTCGTGATCCCGCCATCGCGGCAGGCGGCCGATCGGGCGATGTGCCGCGGCGTCACAGCGTCCACTTTGGGCGATAGGGGAGCGGAGCGCAGTGACGTTTTCATGGACTCGGAACTCCTAGCTCGGGCAGGGTACGGGCCCTCGACGCACTCGACGCTATCGGGATCGTCCTACCCGTGCCCGATGGCAGTCGCAGCGTCACCCGAAAGTGCTTTCGGGATGCCGGGCGCGCTGGTGTCCGTATGCTCCAGTGAGGTGGCGGATACGATCTGATTCGGAGAGATCCATGCGCGTCCTGTTCACGTCGCTCCCGGCGAATTCTCATTTCTACAACTTGGTTCCGTTAGCTTGGGCCTTGCGGGTGGCGGGGCACGATGTCCGCGTCGCTGTTCGTCCGGACGCGGCCGACATGGTCACCAATGCCGGGCTCACCGCGGTTCCCGTCGGTGAACCGGTGGACGTCGTCGCTGCGGCTGCGACATCAGGATATAGTCCCCATGGCCGGAAAATTCCTGCCGATGGATTGCCGGGCATGGAGCTCTTCGACCAGGTGGGCTCCGGCGATTACTTCGAGGGTAAGGGAAAGCACCTCCTTCACATTGATGACCGTTTGTTGGAGGACCTGGTGTGGTTCGGCACGCAATGGCGGCCCGATCTTGTCATCTGGGATGCCGCGGCGTACTCCGGTCCCGTGGTCGCACACATCCTCGGCGTGCCGCACGTGCGCGTGCTGTTCGCCATGGACCTGGTCGGCTGGCACAGGTCCCGCCTGTCGAAGGACCGGGCTGACGGGTTGCGGGATGTGCTCGCCGGATCGTTGGGCCGGTTCGGTGTCGGCTTCGCCGAGGAGGTCGCGGTGGGGCAGGCGACCATCGAACAGATACCGTCCTGGATGCGGTTGCCCGTGGAATTGGAGTACATCCCGGTCCGGTTCGTGCCGTACAACGGTCCGGCGGTGATACCCAGGTGGCTGGACGAACCGCCAGCGAAACCGCGTATCTGCGTCAGCCTCGGACTGACGCGGCGTTCCATCGCCGCCGGGGCTGGCAGCCTTGAGGAGTTCATCGACAGTGAGCGGAAGGCGGTCAAGATCCTGCTGCGCGGCGCGGCCGGGCTCGACGTCGAGGTGATCGCTACTCTGACCGCTGACGAGGCACGTGAGATCGGCCCACTTCCCGGCAACGTTCGGATTCACGACTACGTACCGCTCCACGAGCTGCTCCGGACGTGTTCGGCGATCATCCACCACGGCGGCACGACGACGCAGGAAACCGCAGCGATCAACGGCGTACCGCAGCTCATACTCCCGGGGCTCTACTGGGATGAACCGCGCAGGGCGGAGCTGCTCGCCGCACGGGGAGCGGGTCTGGTCCTTGATCGCGAACGGCTCACCGAGGCCCACGTCGGGGACCAGTTGGCCCGACTGCTCACTGAGCCGTCGTTCGCCGCCAACGCGGCGACGATCCGCCAAGAGGCCCAGGCGGCACCCAGTCCGCACGACATCGTCCCACGCCTGGAGGCGTTGGTGGCAGAGCACGAGAAAAACACTGAACGACCGGTTCTCGCAGCGGACAAGGAGCGCGACTTTTCAGCTCCTTGATTTCCTGACGAATCAACTTCTGCTTCGTTCCGATGTGAATGTGGTCGTACGTCGAAGTGGTCCAGTATTCTTGCATGAGCCCCATCCGATCCGGTGTCTGCTCCGTCAAAAGGGGTACACTTCGGAGTGGTGTGCCGCTCGGAACTCTTCTTGTCTGTGAGACGCGCATTCGGCGCATTCGGCGTAGATCAGGTGGGGTATGTCCGCTGAAACGGATTCCGGGTCTGGCCGCGTTCGTCGGGGAAACTGCAGGAGTGCGGAGTCTGTAGCAATAGCTGGCGAGGAGTCTGGGACTCGTGGAGAGGCGGTCATCCGGACTTTCTCGGAATTCACTCAAGGAATGAGAGTCGACTCTGTGGAGTCGCGGTCGAGCGCGACGCCGAGACGGACGCGGCGGTCGTCTCGCCACAAGTGACATTATGGAAAGGTTAGAAGCGCCGGGGCGCGTCTGGTGCACCAGCCGTTCCTCGGGTGTTCTGCCGACCTCGTTCATCGCGGACTGACCGTGGCGTCGACGTGGCTTCTGACTGTTCAACGTGCGTTATGTGCCCGAGTTGAGGGAGTGTCACATTGGCGGACCAACCAGAACCCGCAGTGGTTCCATGGGTTCTTTCGGGTAACAACCCGTCCGCGCTGCGCTACAACGCGGAAGGTCTCCGAGCGCATCTCCTGGGCGACTGCGCGGATGGATCGGTCGTGGACATCGGGTATTCGCTCGCCACGGCGTTTCCTGCCGGGCGCAACCGCGCGGTGGTGCTGGGGCGTCGACGTGCCGACTTCCTGCAGGCACTGGCCGATCTGGCCAACGGCGTGCCGTCGGGAGACGTGATCACCTCCGTTGCGGAATGCGGTACGCGGCCGGTGTTCGTCTTTCCGGGCCAAGGATCGCAATGGCCGGGGATGGCCGCCGCGCTGATGGAATCCTCGACGGTGTTCCGCAACACCGTCCAGGAGTGCTGCGCCGCTTTCGCGCCGTTCCTCGATTGGCCCCTGTCCGATGTGCTGAACGGCGAGGAGGAATTGGAAGCCCCGGACCTCGTCCAACCCGCGCTGTTCACGGTGATGGTCGCGCTGGCCGAGATGTGGCGCGCGTGCGGCGTGGCGCCAGGTGCGGTCGTGGGACATTCCGTGGGTGAGATCGCCGCGGCCTGCGTGGCCGGAGGGCTTTCCCTGGACGACGGGGCTCGGGCAGTGGCGGAGTGGAGCAAGGCCCAGGCCACCCTGGTCGGCCAAGGGGAGATGGCGGCCGTCTCGCTCCCGGCTGCGGAGGTGCTCTCCTTCCTCCCGCGCTGGGGCGGGCGGCTCGATCTGGCGGCCGTCAACGGGCCGCGGTCGACGGTGATATCCGGAGACCGATCCGCGGTCCACGACTTCCTGGGCCGCTGCCAGGACGAAGGTGTGGTGGCGCGTCGTCTCGAGGTCGGGCTCGCGGCGCATTCCGCGCAGATCGACGCCGTGCGCGAATGGATTCTCCGCGATCTCGGTCCGATCCGGCCGCAGGGTTCCGAGGTTCCGTTCTGCTCTTCGGCGACCGGGGGGTTCCTGGACACCTCCGCACTGGATGCGGCCTACTGGTGCCGGAACCTGCGCCAGCCGGTGCACTTCGCGGGCGCTGTGCGCGCCTTGCTGGCCACTGGTCACCGGCTCTTCCTGGAGATCAGCCCGCATTCGGTGTTGACCTCCGCTCTGCGGGAGACCTTCGAAGCTGGATCTGTGGACGCCGCCGCGATTCCCACCCTGCGTCGGGGGCGGGGAGGGATGGATCGGTTCCTGACCGCAGTGGCTGAAGCCCACGTACGAGGCGCGGATCCCGACTGGGAGGTCGTCTTCGCCGGATCCGGCGCACGGCGGGTGGAATTGCCGGGATCGTCCGGAGCGGACCAGGCGCAGGTGCGGGATCACCGAGCCGCTGAGCCCGACCGCACGTCCGAGGCTGAACGGGTCCGGGTCCTCCGGGCCTTGGTGCGTACGCACGTCACCGCGCTGCTTCCCACCGACGCCCCGGCGGTGCCGGAGAACAAGACGTTCCAGGACCTCGGCTTGGATTCGGTATCCGCAGTAGAACTCCGAGACCGGCTCGCCAAGGCCACAAGGCTGTCCCTGCCCGCGACGCTGGCCTTCGACCACCCCACGCCCCGGGCCGTGGTGGAAGCTCTGCGCACCGCGGACGCGGGCGGGGCCACGGTTCCAGAAGCGGTGCCGGAGTCGTCGAGAGAACCGATAGCGATCGTCGCGATGAGCTGCCGGTTGCCGGGGCGGGTCTCATCGCCCGAGGACCTGTGGCAATTGTTGGTCTCAGAGGCGGACGCGGTCTCGGGGTTTCCGCACGATCGCGGGTGGGATACCGAGGGCCGCTTCCACCCCGAACCCGGCCGTGCAGGCAGCTACTACCAGCGCGCGGCGGGGTTTCTCCACGACGCCACCGAGTTCGACGCCGACCTGTTCGGCATCAGCCCGCGTGAGGCCGTGACGATGGACCCGCAGCAGCGCCTGTTGTTGGAAGCCTCCTGGGAGGTCTTCGAGCGTGCGGGGATTCCTCCGACCTCCTCGCACGGCGAACGCATCGGCGTGTTCGCCGGGGTCATGGCGCAGGATTACGGCCCCCGCCTGGCGGATGCGTCAGCCGAAACCTGCGGACACGTGCTCACCGGTAACTCGGCCAGCGTCGCGTCGGGTCGGGTGGCGTACGCCTTCGGGCTCCAAGGCCCTGCGGTCACGATCGACACGGCGTGTTCCTCCTCGCTGGTCGCACTGCACCTCGCCTGCCGCGCACTGCGGTACGGCGAGTGCACGATGGCGCTGGTCGGCGGTGCGGCTGTCATGCCGAGCCTCGGCATGTTCGTCGAGTTCAGCAACCTGCACGCGTTGTCGCCGGACGGGCGGTGCAAGGCGTTCGCCGAGCAGGCCGACGGCTTCGGGCTGGCCGAGGGCGTGGGTGTGCTGCTGCTGGAGCGGCTGTCGGATGCCCGGCGCCACGGGCACCAGGTCCTGGCCGTGGTCCGCGGCACGGCGGTGAACTCCGACGGCGCGAGCAATGGCCTGACCGCCCCCAGCGGGTCCGCCCAACAGCGGGTCATCCGGCAGGCACTCGCCGACGCCGGATTGTCCGCGAACGAGGTAGACGCGGTGGAGGCCCACGGAAGCGGCACACCGCTGGGCGACCCGATCGAAGCGAACGCGCTGCTGGCCACTTACGGTGGCGGTAGCCGGGATCGACCCCTGTGGTTGGGATCGGTGAAGTCCAACCTGGGACACACCCAGGCGGCGGCGGGCGTCATCGGTGTGATCAAGATGGTGCTCGCGATGCGCCACGGGATCCTGCCGCGGACACTGCACATCAACGAGCCGACGCCACAGGTCGACTGGTCCTCGGGGGCGCTGCGGCTGCTGACCGAAGCTCAGCCTTGGCCGGAGGACCGGTACCCCCGCCGCGCCGGCGTGTCCTCGTTCGGGATCAGCGGAACGAACGCACACGCGATCCTCGAAGCGACATCTGAGCCGGCTACGCCCGTAACCGACGCGGAGCCCCATGGCGAGGTGGTGCCGTGGGTCGTCTCCGCCGCCACCGGAAACGCCTTGCGAGACCAGGCGAAGCGGTTGTCGACCTTCGCTCGTGCCCATCCCGAACTGTCCCCGTCGGACATCGGCCGGGCCCTGGTCACGGCCAAGGCGTCACTGGCGCACCGAGCCGTGGTGTTGGGACGAGGCGCGGACGAGCTGATCCAGGGCGTCGACGAACTCGCCGGCGGCGTGACCGGGACGGTGGTCGAGGGCAGGGCCCGACCCCACCGCCAAGTGGTGTTCGTGTTCCCTGGGCAGGGAACCCAGTGGCCCAGGATGGTCGGGGACCTGCTGGAGACCTCCCGTGGCTTCAGGGACCGGATCGACGAGTGCGACTCGGCGCTGCGAGCGGTCGTCGACTGGTCCTTGGTCGACGTGCTGCGCGGAGCGCAAGGAGCTCCGTCACTGGAGCACGTCGACGTGGTGCAGCCGGCGTTGTTCGCGATGATGGTCGCGCTCGCGGAAGTGTGGCGCGGGTACGGGATCGAACCGGATGCGGTTGTCGGCCACAGCCAAGGCGAGATCGCGGCAGCCTGCGTCGCCGGTGCCCTGCCCCTTCCCGAAGCGGCCAGGATCGTTGCTCTGCGCAGCCGGCTCGTCCGGCGCCGCCTCGCCGGCCGCGGCGCGATGCTCGCGGTCAATCAGCCTCGAGAGCACTGGGACCGGGGACAGCTGTCCGTGGCGGTGGTCAACGGCCCCCGCTCGGTCGTCCTCGCTGGCAGCCCGCAGCACATCGACGAGGTGCAGGCTGAATGCGAAGTCGGCGGGATCCGGGCGCACCGCATTCCGGTGGACTACGCCTCGCACTCCAACCAGGTGGACGCGATCCGGGATCAGCTGCTGCAGGTGCTGGGCGACGTTCGCCCGCAGCGGGCGACGGTGCCGTTCTACTCGACCGTCACCGGCGGCCAACTGGACACCACAGAGTTGAACGCCGACTACTGGATCCGCAACCTCCGGCATACCGTGGAGTTCGACCGAGCCACCCGGGAACTGCTGCGCACCGGCCACGACCTGTTCCTGGAGATCAGTCCCCACCCAGTGCTGACTGCGGCGATCACGGAGATCTGCGACGAAACCGGCGTCGAAGCGGACGCGGTGGGATCGCTGTGGCGCGGTCGCGGCGGTATCGATCAGATGATGCACTCGATCGCCGAAGCACACGTGCGAGGTGCACCCGTCACGTGGGATCACGCGTTCAGCGGGACCGGCGTGCGGGTGGATCTACCGACGTACGCCTTCCAGCGCCGGCGGTACTGGCTGGAACAGCCCGCGTCGGAACAGCGGTCTACCCCGGACGGCCCGTTCTGGGACGCCGTGTGCAGCCAGGACCTCGACGCCGTGTCGGCGATCATGGACCTGGACGACCCCGAATCGCTCGAAGCCATGCGTCCTGCACTTCCCGTGCTGTCGTCGTGGCAGCGCCGCGACCGGGACCAGCGAACCGTTGACTCATGGCGCTACCGCATCAGATGGGAGCCGTGCAACCCCGTCCCGGCGCCCACACAGCCCGAGAATTGGCTGGTGGTCTTCCCCGCCGGCCACGCCGAACACCCCGCGATAGCCGGATGCATCCGGGAACTCGGAGCGATGGGACACGTCGACACCCTGGAACTGGACCCCGACTCGGCCGACCGGGAATCGATCGGGCGGCGACTGCGATCGGAAACGACCGCCGACCGGATCGTGTCGTTCCTGGCGCTGGACGAAAGCCCTCACCCCGTGCACCCGGAGCTGCCCGGCGGATTGGCGATGACACTCGCCTTGGCGCAAGCGATCTGCGATCTCGCCGTGACCGCGCCGCTGTGGCTGATCACCACGGAAGCAGTGGCGGCGGTCGCGTCCGATTCGCTGGAACACCCCACACAAGCAGCCGTGTGGGGACTCGGACGCGTGTTCGGGTTGGAGCGACCCGAGAGCTGGGGCGGTCTGGTCGACATCCCGGAGAGGCCGACGGACGCGGTCCTGTCCCGCCTGCTCGGGGCTCTCGTCGGCAGCGGGCGCGAAGACCAACTCGCGCTCCGCGATGAAGGGCTGTTCATCCGCCGGCTGACTCCCGCGTCGACCGGCGTGCGCGTGGCCGACCAGTGGTGTCCACAGGGGACCGCTTTGATCACCGGTGGCCACGGGGGTCTTGGGAAGCACGTCGCTCGCTGGCTCGTTGGCGAGGGCGCACGGCACCTCGTGCTGGTCAGCCGCCGCGGCGCGGAAACGCCCGGGGCGACAGAGTTCAGCGCTGAGCTGGCGGCATCGGGTGCGCGCGTTACCCATGCACGGTGCGACGTGGCGAAGCGCGGCGAATTGGCCCAGCTCGTTCGGCGCCTGGCCGAACAGGGCGATCCCGTGCGCACGGTGGTTCACACCGCTGGTGCCATCGCCCTCGGTCCGGTCGCGGAAACAAGCCTGGACGAGCTGACCGAGGTCGTCCGGGCCAAGCTGATCGGGGCGCGGAACCTGGACGAGCTCTTCGACGACGCCAACGAACTCGACGCGTTCGTGCTCTTCTCGTCGATTTCGGGGGCGTGGGGCAGCGGCGCGCACGGCGCCTACGCCGCCGCGAACGCTTATCTGGACGCGTTGGCCGAGAATCGTCGAGTCAGAGGGCTTCCCGCGACCTCGATCGCATGGGGTATCTGGAACTCCACAGACGGCACGGGAATGGCAGCCTCGCTAACCAAGGACGAACTCCGCGCCGGCGGAATCGGGTACATGGACCCGCGAATGGCAACCGCAGCGCTGCAGGCGGCGTTGGACCGGGGCGAGACCTGCATCGCGGTCGCGGACGTCGACTGGGAGACGTTCACGCCGCTGTTCACCGTGGCCAGGCCACGTCCGCTGCTCGACGGCGTGCCCAGGGCCCGCGCCGCGGGTGGCGGAGAGCGACCACCGGGGCGAACGTCTCGGGTGGTGCCCTCGGCACAGCCAGGTGAGCTCGTGCACGTGGTTCGCCGCGAGGTAGCTGCCGTGCTCGGATTCCCGGACCAGGAGTCCGTGGACGCCGGTACCCCCTTGCGCGACCTCGGGCTGGACTCACCGATGACCGTGCGACTGCGCACGCGGCTCGCCGAGGCCATCGGCCTGCAAATCCCGGTGACCGCCGTCTTCGACCACCCCACCGTGGCCAGGCTGGCCTCCCACCTGGCAACGCTGAGCGCAGGTGCCCAGGACGCCGGCCAGGTCATCGGCCACGTGAGCACCGAGGAACCGATCGCGGTGGTGGCGATGAGCTTCCGCCTGCCGCAGGACGTGCGGACCCCGGAACAGTTGTGGCAGGTGCTCGAACGCGGCGACGACATGATCTCGGCAATACCGACGGACCGCGGTTGGGGAGCGCGGTATGACCAGGACCCCGCACGCCCCGACGCCCTCATCGCACACGCGGGAGGATTCCTGCACGGCGCAGCGCTGTTCGACGCTGCCTTCTTCGGGATCAGTCCCCGGGAAGCGCTGGCGATGGACCCGCAGCAACGCCTGCTGCTGGAAACCTCGTGGGAGGCGATCGAACGGGCCGGGCTGGACCCGACGACACTGCGCGGGAGCCAGACGGGCGTCTTCGTCGGTGCCGGCTACCAGGGCTACGCCGCCGATCCGGCTGATGCGGTGGACGAGGTCGCGGGTCACCTCGTGACCGGGACGGTCACCAGCATCCTGTCGGGACGCATCAGCTACACCTTCGGCTTCCAAGGCCCTTCCATCACCACCGACACCGCGTGCTCATCCTCGCTGGTCGCACTCCACCAGGCATGCCAGTCGCTGCGCACCGGCGAGTGCTCTCTCGCGCTTGTCGGAGGCGCGGCCGTGCTCTCCGCGCCGATGACGTTGGCGGAACTCGGCAAGCAAGGTGCCTTGTCGCCGGACGGGCGGTGCCGAGCTTTCGCCGCCTCCGCCAACGGCATCGGCCTTGCCGAGGGTGCCGTCGTGGTGCTGCTGGAACGGCTGTCCGAGGCGAGGCGCAACGGTCACCCCGTGCTGGCCGTGGTGCGCGGCTCAGCGGTCAACTCCGACGGTGCGAGCAACGGGCTGACCGCGCCGAACGGCCTGGCGCAACAGGCGGTGATCCGCCAGGCCCTGGCCAACGCGGGCGTTCGGCCGGACGAGGTGGACGTCGTGGAAGCCCACGGCACCGGCACCACGCTCGGCGACCCCATCGAGGCCCACGCACTCTTGGCGACCTACGGGCAGGACCGGGACCGTCCGCTGTGGGTGGGATCGCTGAAGTCCAACATCGGCCACACCCAGGCGGCCGCCGGTCTCGCCGGAGTCGTCAAGACCGTGCTCGCGCTCCAGCACGGTGTGCTGCCGCGGACGCTGCACGTCGACGAACCCTCGCCCCACATCGACTGGTCCTCCGGTGCGGTGCGCCTGCTCACCGAGCGGATGGCGTGGCCCGACCGCGGCCGGCCGCGCATCGCGGGAATCTCCGCGTTCGGGATCAGCGGGACCAACGCACACGTCATCCTGGAGCAGGCTCCCCCCGAGCCACCGCGGCCCCGCCGCGAGGTCGATGCCGTCGTGCCGTGGGTCCTGTCGGCGACGGAGCCCGCCGCCCTCCGGGCGCACGCCCGCCTGCTCCGGGATTTCCTCTCGCGATCCCCGGACGTGAGTCCGGTGGACGTCGGCTACTCCCTGGCGACGAGCCGGACCGCGTTCCGGCATCGGGCGGTGCTCGTCGGCAGCAGTCCCGCGCAGTTCCGCCGGGATCTGGACACCCTCCTCCACGAGGGGCCGACCGCCCCCGCCACGGACCGCCGGGTCGTGTTCGTCTTCCCCGGACAGGGAACGCACTGGCCGGGCATGGCTCGCGACCTCCTCGACAGCTCTGCGGTCTTCCGCGACCGGGTGGAGGAGTGCGCGCGCGCGTTGGAGCCGTTCACCGACTGGTCGCTGTTGGAGGTGCTCCGCGGTGAGCCGGGCGCACCGCCGCTGGACCGCGTGGACGTGGTGCAGCCGGCGGTGTTCGCGGTGATGGTGTCCTTGGCCGAACTCTGGCGCTGGTACGGCGTGGAACCGGCCGCGGTCGTCGGCCACAGCCAGGGGGAGATCGCCGCCGCGTGCGTCGCCGGCGGCCTGTCCCTGGAGGACGCGGCGAAAGTCGTCGCGATCCGCAGCCGCCTGCTGCGCACCCACCTCTCCGGGAAGGGCGGCATGGCCGGGATCTCGGCGGAGCCCGGGGACGTGGCGGAGATCCTGGCGAGGTGGGACGGGCGGATCGAGGTGGCCGCGACCAACGGCCCCGGTTCGGTGGTCGTCTCCGGCGAGGCGCCCGCGCTCGACGAACTGGTGGCGCGCTGCCTAGAGAGCGGTCTGTCGGCGAAGCGGCTCCCGGTGGACTACGCCTCCCATTCGTCGCACGTCGAGGCCATCCGCGAGCACCTCCGCACCGCTCTCGACGGCATCCGCCCGCGCAGCGGGGACATCCCGTTCTGGTCGACGGTCACCGGCGGCGACCTCGACACCATCGGACTGGGGCCCGGGTACTGGGTGGACAACCTCCGCTGCGGCGTGCGCTTCGACGCGGCGACGCGGAACCTGCTCGACGCCGGGCATGACGTCTTCGTGGAGGTCAGCCCGCACCCCGTGCTCTCCTTCCCGATCCAGCGAACCGCTGAGCAGAGCGGAAAACCGCTGTGGACCGTTGACACGCTGCGCCGGGGGGACGGCGGGCCGGACCGAATGCTGGCCGCAGTCGGCGAAGCCTTCGCGCACGGCGTGCCCGTGACCTGGGACAAGGCGTTCAGCGGCCTCGAACCCCGCTGCGTCGACCTCCCGACCTACCCCTTCCAGCAGCGCCGCTACTGGCTCGCAGACCGGCGCAGCGCGGGCGCGCGGCGGTACCGCGTGGCGTGGCGGGTGGTACAGGACGGGCTGCCGGCCCGCTTGTCCGGCAGGTGGTTGGTCGTGACCTCAGGCGGTCGGGGCACCGGGTGGTCCGAGGCTGTCCAAGCCGAGCTCGCCGAACTCGGCGCCCTGGTGGAGCGGATCGACATCGACGAACCCGATCGCGCCGCAGTGGCGGCACGGCTCCGGGGCGCGATCGGCGATGCCGTGGACGGGGTCGTGTCCCTGCCGGCACCGGACGACCCCTCGATGCCCGGGACCGCGGTGCCGAGGGGATTCGCGCTGGTGGTCTCTCTCATCCAGGCGCTCGGTGACGTCGGGATCGACGCGCCGCTGTGGTGCTGCACCAGGGGAGCGGTGTCGACGGGACCGGAGGATCCCCCACCCAGCCCGGCTCAGGCGCTGACCTGGGGGCTGGGACAGGTGGCCGCCCAGGAGTGCGGTGCGCGCTGGGGAGGTCTGCTCGACCTGCCGGAATCCGCCGGACCCCACGAGTTTCACCAGGTTGGCAGGGCGCTGGCCGGGGTCAGCGGCGAAGACCGGTGCGCGATCCGCAGCTCCGGGGTGCTCGTCCCACGAGTGGTCGAGGCCGTCCCCGCCGACGTCGAAGCATTCCGGCCGGGCCGGGGAACGGTGCTGATCACCGGTGGTTTGGGCGCTGTGGGCGCACACATCGCGCGGTGGCTGGCCCGCGAAGGAGCGGAGCACCTGTTGTTGGCCACCCGACGCGGGCCGGACACCGAGGGAGCCGCAGAGCTCGTCGAAGAGCTGTCCGGGACGGGAACCCGGATCACTGTGGCCGCGTGTGACGTGACCGACCGGGAATCCCTCCGACGACTGCTGGGGACGGTGCCGCCGGAAAGCCCGCTGACCGGCGTGGTCCACGCCGCCGGCGCGCTGGACGATGCGCTCGTCGACGCGCTCGACACGGCTCGCGCGGCCGAGGTGATCGACCCCAAATTCGGTGCGGCGGTGCACCTCCACGAGTTGACCCGGGATCACGACCTCTCGATGTTCGTGCTCGTGTCCTCGCTGGCGGGAACGGTCGGCGCGCCCGGTCAGGCGAGTTACGCGGCGGCCAACGCCGGTGTGGACGCACTCGCGCAGCACCGCCGGGGCATCGGCCTGCCGGCCACGGCGATCGCCTGGGGCTCGTGGGGCGATGGTCTGGTCGACGCCGAACTCGACCAGCGGCTGCGACGGCGGGGAATCCCACCCATGCGGCCTGAACAGGCCATCGGCGCGTTGCGCCGCACGCTCGGAGAGGATGCGCCGTTCACGATCGCCGCCGAGGTCGACTGGAACCGGTTGCGAGCCTCTCTGGCACGCGGCGCGATCCTGGCCGAACTCACCGGTGAACAGGTCCACGCGGGCGGGCCGGCCGACAACGGCTGGGCGCGGCGCGTCGGCGAGCTCCCGGGCCCAGAACAGGACCGACTCCTGCTCGACCTGGTGCGAACCCGGATCGCCGAGCTGCTCGGGTACTCCGGGCCCGACGACGTCGACCCCGACCGCCCTGTCCGGGACCTGGGATTCGACTCGATGACAGCGGTCCGCTTCCGGGACGGGCTGGCCCGCACCACAGGACTGGACCTGCCTGTGACGTTGGTATTCGACCACCCCACCGCCGCGGAGCTGGCCGGTGCGCTGCGACCCCGGCGCACCGGGGTCGTCAAGGTCGCAGAGGTCGTCAAGGCCGCGGAAGCCGCGGCGCCGCGGGACGAGCCGATCGCGGTGGTGGCGATGAGCTGCCGCTTCCCCGGCGGAGTCCGCTCGCCGGAAGAGCTGTGGCAGCTCGTCGCCGAAGGCCGCGACGTGATCTCGGACTTTCCCCGCGACCGGGGGTGGGACGTCGAAGGGAAGTACGACCCCGAGCTTTCCCGCCCCGGAACGTTCGCCACGACCGGTGGCGGGTTTCTCTACGACGCCGCGAACTTCGACCCGGAGTTCTTCCAGATCAGCCCACGCGAGGCGCTCGCGATCGACCCGCAGCACCGGCTGCTGCTGGAAACCTCCTGGGAGGCGTTCGAGCGCGCCACCGTGGACATTGACGCTTTGCGCGGAGAGAACATCGGTGTCTTCGTGGGAACCAGCTACCACGACTACGGCTCCCGCGTCTCATCACCGCCCGAAGGGCTCGAGGGTTACCTCACGCTGGGGAGCGCGGGCAGCGTCGCCGCCGGCCGCATCGCCTACTGGTTCGGACTGCAGGGGCCGGCGATCAACGTGGACACCGCGTGCTCGTCCTCCCTGGTCGCGTTGCACCTGGCCGGACAGGCGCTGCTCCGAGGCGAATGCCGCATGGCGCTCGCGGGCGGGGCCACGGTGATGTCCACCCTCGACACCTTCACCGAGTTCAGCAGGCAGGGAGTGCTCGCGCCCGACGGCCGCTGCAAGGCGTTCAGCGCGCGGGCGGACGGGACCGGGTGGGCGGAAGGCGTCGGTCTCGTCCTGCTGGAGCGGCTGTCGGACGCGCAACGGCACGGGCACCGCGTGCTCGCCCTCATCCGCGGCTCGGCGGTGAACTCCGACGGTGCGAGCAACGGCCTGACCGCGCCGAACGGTCTGGCGCAACAAGCGGTGATCCGCCAGGCCCTGGCGAACACCGGCCTCCGTGCGCAGGACGTGGACGCGGTCGAGGCTCACGGAACCGGAACGGAACTCGGGGACCCGATCGAGGCCCACGCCGTGCTCGCCACCTATGGCAAGGACCGCGACCGCCCGTTGTGGCTGGCCTCCCTGAAGTCCAACATCGGCCACACGCAGTCGGCCTCCGGGGTCGCCGGTGTCATCAAGATGGTGATGGCACTCCAACGGGAGATCTTGCCGCGCACCCTGCACGTGGCGGAACCCACGCCGCACGTGGATTGGTCCGGCAGCCTGAGGCTGCTCGCCGAGCAGGTCGACTGGCCGGCGGGGGAACGACCGAGGCGCGCCGGCGTGTCGTCGTTCGGCATCAGCGGGACGAACGCGCACCTGATCCTGGAGGAAGCACCGAGGTCGGGAACCGGAGAGGAGCGGCGGAGCCCGCAGGACCCCGGCGTCGTCCCTTGGGTCTTGTCGGCCCGGACCGCCGACGCGTTGTGCGCGCAGGCCGACCGGCTTCGCGCCTTCCTCGGAGCGGATCCCGATGTCGAGCCCGTGGACATCGCGCATTCACTCGTGAAGACGCGCTCCAGGTTCGAACACCGCGCCGTGCTGACCGGAACCACCCGGCAGGAGTTCCTGACCGGACTGGATGCGTTGGCCGGCGGTGCACACGGGACGGCCCGCGCGGCGCGCCGCGGCGGCATCGCCGTCCTCTTCGGCGGGCAGGGCGGGCAACGGATCGGCATGGGTCGGGTGCTCGCCGACGCGTTTCCGGCGTTCGACCAGGCGTTGCGGGAGGTGTGCGCGGAGCTCGACCGGCACACCGAACGGCCCGTCCTCGACATGGTTCTGGCAGCGGAGGACCCCGGCCGCGACACCGCCCTCGACCAGACGATCCACGCGCAGCCCGCGATCTTCGCGTTCGAGGTGGCCCTCTTCCGGTTGTTCCGGAGCTGGGGAGTGACACCGGCGTTCCTCCTCGGCCACTCCGTGGGCGAGCTCGGCGCGGTGCACTGTGCGGGTGCGTTGTCGCTCGCCGACGCGTGCGTCCTCGTCGCCGCGCGGGGTCGCCTGATGCAGACCATGCCCGCCCACGGTGCGATGGTCGCCGTCGAGGCCGCGGAGGAGGAGGTGCGGCCGTTGCTGGCGGGTCGCACCGGTGTCGACATCGCGGCGGTCAACAGTTCGACCTCCACGGTGCTCTCCGGTGACGAAGAGGCGGTCCACCGTCTGGCGGAGGAGCTGGCCGCGCGAGGCCGCCGGACCAAACGACTGCGCGTCAGCCACGCGTTCCACTCACCGCACGTTGACCGAATCGTCGACCGATACCGCGAGGTTGCCGCCGACCTCACCTGTGCGACACCGTCGATCCCGGTCGTCTCGTCCGTCACCGGCGAGCAGGTCGGTGCCGCGGAACTCGCCTCACCTGAGTACTGGGTCCGCCACCTGCGCCGCGCGGTGCGGTTCCAGGACGGCGTGCACCGGCTCCACGACCAGGGTGTCGGCTGCTACCTGGACCTGAGCCCGGACGGCGGGTTGGCCACGCCGGCCGAGGACTGCCTCGCGGAGCGGGAGCCCGCCCCCGTGTTCCTGGCCGCGCTGCGGCCCGGCACCGACGACCGGCACCAGGTCCTCCGGACCCTCGGCGACCTGTACGGTTGCGGAGCCGCCGTGGACTGGGACGCGGTGTTCGCCGACAACCGTCCCCAGCCGGTCGTGCTCCCGACGTACCCGTTCCAACATCGGCGTTACTGGTTGGACGCGGCACCCGAGCGCCACGCCGACACGGGTCACCCGTTCGTGGCATCCACGACCGAGGTCGCGGGTGAGGGCAGCGTCGTGCTCACCGCCACGCTCTCGACTCGCACCCATCCCTGGCTGGCCGACCACGTGGTGGGCGGGCAGATTCTGTTCCCGGCGACGGCGTTCCTCGAACTAGCCCTCTGGGCCGGGCGGCGGTGCGCCTGCCGGCAGGTCGACGAACTGATCCTCGAAGAACCCCTGATCCTTCCCGAGTGCGGAGCGGTCGCGGTGCAGCTGCTGGTGGGCCCGGAGGACGAGACCCATCGCCGACAGGTGCGATTGCACGCCAAACCAGAGGGCGACCTGCGCTGGACCCGCCACATGACGGGTGTGCTCATTGCCGGGGAAGGCGACGCCCGGCGTGCCCAAGCGCCGGACGACCACGCGGTGCCGGTGGACACCAGCGGGTTCTACGAGCGGCTGGTCGACCGGGGTTTCGACTACGGACCGGCGTTCCGGGGGCTCGACAAGGTGTGGTGCGACGGGGACGACGTGCTCGTCGAGGCACGGCTGCCAGAAGAGAGCTGTGGACAGTCCCGGTCCTTCGGCCTCCACCCCGCCCTGTTGGACGCCGCACTGCAAGCGGTGGCGTTCGTGATGGGTGACGCAAGGCTGATCCCGTTCTCCGTGCGCGGCGCGTCCCTGCACAAGACCGGAGTCGACGTGCTCCGCGTCCGGTTGTCGCCGGTCGGGGAGCATGAGTTCTCGCTCGACGCGCACGACGCCGAGGGACACCTCGTCCTCGCGGTGGAATCGTTGCGGCTGCGCCCCGCTGCCGGAGTGCGCGCGGGTGATTCGCTCTTCCGCCTAGAGTGGTCCGCCGTCCCTCGCGCCTCGGCGGTCAGCCACCGCTGGGTCGTGCTGGGCCCGTCGGAGCCACGTATCGCGGGCGCGTTGCGCCCGGAAGCGGAGGTGGCGGAAGTCGGCCGCTTCGACGAGCTGCGAGAAGCCCTGGACGCGGGACACCCGGCCCCGGACATGGTGCTGTGGTCCCCACGGGCCGAAGCCGGGCTCCCCATCTCCGCCGCAGTCCGCCACCTAGCCGTGCAGGGGTTGGAGCTGATCCGGAACTGGCTCTCCGAACACCGGCTCTCCCGGACGCGGCTCGTCCTGCTGACCACCGGAGCCGCCGGCGAAGAACCCGTCTCTGACCTGCCAGGCGCCGCGCTGTGGGGCCTGGTCCGATCGGCCCAGTCAGAGAACCCCGGACGGTTCGTGCTCGTGGACGCCGACACCTCCGACGCCTCGCTGGCCGCCCTGCCCGGTGTGGTCGCCACCGACGAGCCGCAACTAGTCCTGCGAGCCGGCGAAGCGCGTGCCGCCCGGCTGGTCCGCGTCCCCCCGGCCGGCAGCGGAACGCCGTGGGACCCGGACGGCACCGTGCTGATCACCGGCGGTACCGGGGTGGTGGGGCAGGCGTTGGCCCGCCACCTCGCCGGGCGCGGCGTCCGGCACCTGCTGCTGGTGAGCCGGGGCGGGCCGGTCGCCGCAGGAGCCGCGGGCCTGGTGTCCGAGCTGAACTCGCTCGGCACGAGGGCATCGGTCGTGGCGTGCGACGTGGCGGATCGGCGGGCAGTGGCCGCACTGCTGGCCGCGATCCCGGACGACCGCCCGCTGACCGCCGTGATCCACGCGGCGGGTGTGCTCGACGACGGGATCGTCACGGCGCTGACTCCGGAGCGGGTGGACCGCGTCCTGCGCCCGAAGGTGGACGGCACGCTGATCCTCCACGAGCTGACCCGGGACCGGAACCTGTCAGCGTTCATTCTGTGCTCGTCGATCGCGGGCGTGCTCGGCGGCACCGGCCAGGGCAACTACGCCGCCGCGAACGCGTTCATGGATGCCTTCGCCCAGCAGCGGCGGGCAGCCGGCGAACCTGCGCTCTCGTTGGCGTGGGGGCTCTGGGAAACGCCGAGCGGCATGACGGGCAAGCTCTCGGAGGCCGACCTCGCACGGATTCGCGGGTACGGGGTGGTGCCGATGCCCGCCGAACAGGCGGTCGGTCTGCTCGACGAGGCACTTGGGGCGGGCGGAGCAGTGCTGCTGGCGATGCGCCTCGGCCTCACCGCGGTGGCAGCGGACGGTGGCACCATTCCGCGTTTGCTGCGCGACCTCGTGCGGACCCCCACGCGGCCCGCGGCGGACGGCAGCGCTCCGAGCCCACCGCGTGACCTGCGGCGGAGGATGGCCGAGGCCGACCCGACCAGGGTGCTGCTGTCGGAGGTGCGCGAGCACGTGGCGCGCATCCTCGGATACCCGGACTCGCAACTCGTCCAAGTCGACCGGGGGTTCCTCGAACTGGGGCTGGACTCCCTGTCGACGCTGGAGTTCCGGAACCGATTGGAGGAGGTGACCGAACTGCGCCTGCCCGCCACGCTGCTGTTCGACCACCCAACTCCCCGGGCGGTGGCCGACCACCTCCGGGAGCGGTTGTCCACGACCGAGGACGACTCGCCCGACTCGCCGCTCGCCGATCTGGAGCGGGTGCGGTCCAAGCTGCCCGCGGTCCTCGTCGACGAACGGGCCAGGAAGCGGCTCGTCGAGGAGCTGGAAGAGCTGTTGGCGGAGGCGGGATCGACGGCCGCGCCGCCCGGCGAGACCGTTGCCCTGCGGCTCAAGCACGCCACCGACGGGGAGATCTTCGAGTTCATCGACAAGGAGCTTGGGCTCTCGTGATCGCCACCGAGCCGGCTCCTGCGCGAGGAAGACCGGGTACACGGGCGGCTGGGGCGCGGTGGGCGATGATCCGGCGGGTCCTCCTCGGCGGCACGGCCGAGCACGGTGCCACGGCGAGAGTGGTGCGACGCAGGAGTGGCGGCAGGTTCGAAAACCGCTCGACCCGTCGCGAACGGGCTCGGCGCACCGCAACGGAACGCGCCCGGTACCGGACACCGGAGCCGATCGCGACCGGGTCGGAGAAATCCGTCACTCCCCCCGGCACCACCGCCAGGCCGGAGCAGGGCTCCGTTTCCGAGAAGGGTGTTTCGTGATGCAGCGATCGACGCGTGCCGTCGTGCTGGGGTGCGGGTTGGCGGGGATGCTCGCCGCAAAGGTGCTGACCAAGTACGTGGACCGGGTCACGGTCCTGGAACGGGATGCCTTGGGTGAAGACCCGGTGGCGCGGGCGGGCCTTCCGCAGCACCGCCACGCACACTTCCTGCTGGCCGGTGGAGCACGCGCACTGGACTCCGTGCTCCCAGGGACGATCCGGTCACTGATAGACGCGGGCGCACACCGGCTCGGTTTCCCCAACGACTTCGTGACGTTCACGCCCGCGGGTTGGCAGCAGCGGTTCCCCGAGCGGCAGTTCGCGATCACGTGCAGCCGTGGCTTCGTCGATCGGCACGTCCGGCGTCGGGTGCTGGACGAGCCGCGCGTCGACCTCCTCGACGCCACCGAGGTGACGGGGCTGATCGGTGACGCCACAAGGGTGACCGGGGTCCTGGTTCGGAACCGGCAGAGCGGTGCGACCGGCGGTGTGCGGGCCGATCTCGTCGTGGACGCCACCGGGCGCGGATCGGGTGCCCTGGACTGGTTGGCCGCTCTCGGCGCGCCCGCACCGGCGGAGAAGGTGATCGACTGCGGGTTGATGTACTCCTCGCGGATCTTCACGGCTCCCGCCTCGGCACGGGCCGGGTTCCCGGCGGTCACCGTCGCGTTGGACCCGTGGTCGGGCGAGCCGAGCCGGTCGACCGTCCTGGTGCCCATCGAAGGTGGTCGTTGGCTGATCACGCTCGCCGGGACCCGCGGGGCCGAGCCGCCGGCGGACGAAGCCGGGTTCGCGCGATTCGCGCGCAGCGTGGCGGACCCTGTCGTGGCGGACCTGATGGACGCGGCCGAGCCGCACGGGCCCATCTACCGGTCGCGGTCCACGGTGAACCGGCGCCGTTACTACGAGCGTATGCCGGTGTGGCCCGAGGGATTCCTGGTCGTCGGCGACGCACTGGGAGCGTTTAACCCGGCCTACGCGCACGGGATGTCGATCGCCGCGAAAGGCGCCCTGGCACTGCGGTCGACGCTGGACCGACACGGTCTGCGCCCAGGGGCCTGCCGCCGTGCGCAGCGGCTGCTGGCCCGCACAGTGCGGCCGGCCTGGGCTGCCGCGACCGACCAGGACCGGCTCTACCCCGGGGTGTCGGCGGACGGGCTCACCAGGATCGCGCTGCTGCGTCTCCGAATGTCCCGGCGACTGATGGCGACGGCGGTGTCCCACGAACCCACGGCTCAGGCGGTGGCGGACATCTTCGCGTTGTCAGGCTCCGTCGCCGGGCTGGCCAAGCCCGAGGTGCTCTGGGCGCTGGTGCGCGGGTGTCCGCGGCCGGAGCCGGACAGTGCTCCACCGTTCACCCCGGAGGAGTTGTCCGCCCACCCCTTCCTGGGAGTCGGGTGATGGAGGACCAGCTGCGGAACTACCTCAAGCGGGTGGTGACCGAACTGCACCGCACCAGACAGCAGTTGGACGAGGTCACCTCCAGGGAGCACGAACCGGTGGCGATCGTCGGAATGGCCTGCCGGTATCCGGGTGGTGTCCGCTCCCCGGAGGACCTGTGGCGACTCGTCGAGTCCGGCGTCGACGCGATCTCGGAGTTCCCTGCCGACCGCGGGTGGGACCTGGCCGGCCTCTACGACCCGCGGCCGGGCCGACGTGGGACGACCTGTGTCCGGGAAGGCGGGTTCATCGAGGACGTCGATCGGTTCGATCCCGCGTTCTTCGATATCTCGCCCAGGGAAGCGTTGGCGATGGACCCTCAGCAGCGGCTCCTGCTCGAGACGTCGTGGGAGGCGTTCGAACACGCCGGGATCGATCCGGCCTCGGTGCGGAGGAGTCGGACCGGGGTGTTCGCCGGCGTGATGTACCAGGACTACGGGTCGCACGCCGAGGGGACCGCAGAGGACGTCGAGGACTACCTGGCCAACGGCACCTCCGGGAGCATCGCGTCCGGGCGGATCGCGTACTTCTTCGGCCTGGAGGGTCCGGCCGTCACCGTTGACTCGGCGTGCTCCTCGTCGCTGGTGGCTATCCAGTTGGCGTGCGCGTCGCTGCGGCGGGGCGAGTGCTCGCTGGCGCTGGCGAGCGGGTCGATGGTGATGTCCAGCCCGATCGCGTTCGTCGAGTTCAGCAGGCAGGGAGGGCTGGCCGCGGACGGCCGCTGCAAGTCGTTCGCCGCTTCCGCCGACGGCACGGCGTGGAGCGAGGGAGTCGGGGTGCTGTTGCTGGAGCGGTTGTCCGACGCCCGGAGCCACGGCCACCCGGTGCGTGCGCTGGTCCGCGGGGGCGCGGTGAACCAGGACGGTGCGAGCAGCCGGCTGACCGCACCGAACGGACGCGCCCAGGAACGGGTGATCCGGGCGGCGCTGGAGGACGCGGGGCTGTCCGCTGCGGACGTGGACGTGGTGGAGGGCCACGGGACGGGCACCGCGTTGGGCGACCCCGTGGAGGCGGAGGCCCTGCTGGCGGTCTACGGGGCGGAACGGGACGCGGGTGACCCGGTGCTGTTGGGTTCGCTGAAGTCGAACATCGGCCACTCGCAGGCAGCCGCAGGTGTCGGCGGCGTGATCAAGGTGGTGCAGGCGATGCGCCATGGCGTCATCCCGCCCACGCTGCACGCCGCGGAGCCGACCCCACTGGTGGACTGGTCGGGGCGCGGGCTCCGACTGGCCACCGAAGGCACGCCGTGGCCGCAGCGGGATCGGCCGCGCCGTGCGGCCGTCTCGTCGTTCGGTGTCAGCGGCACCAACGCGCACCTCATCCTGGAGGAAGCACCGCGGGAGCATGGCGTCGAGGCACCTCGTGCGGAGTGGTCGGGTCCCGTGCCTTGGGTGTTGTCGGCCAAGACGGAGACCGCGTTGCGGGCCAGGGCTGACCAGCTCCGGGAGCATGTGCGCCGCCACGGACACCTCGGGATCGCTGACGTCGGTTGGTCCCTGGTGAGCACGCGGACCACTTTCCCGCACCGAGCGGTGGTGGTCTCGGCGAATCGGGAAGAGCTCTTGCGAGGGTTGGATGCGCTCGTCGACGACCTGCCCGCGCCCAACCTGTTCCGGGGACAGGCGAACCCGTGCGGCGGTGTGGTGTTCGTCTTCCCCGGCCAGGGGTCGCAGTGGGTGGGGATGGCACACGGGCTGCTCGGCACGTCCGAGGTGTTCGCGGCCCGGTTGGAGGCATGTGCGGACGCCCTCGCGCCCCACGTCGACTTCTCGCTGCTCGAAGTGCTGCGCGGTAGGCCGGGAGCACCCGGCCTGGACCGGGTGGACGTCGTGCAACCGGTGTTGTTCTCGGTCATGGTCTCGATGGCGGCGCTGTGGCGCGCGCACGGTGTGGAACCGGACGCGGTCGTCGGTCATTCGCAGGGGGAGATCGCGGCGGCGCACGTCGCGGGAGCCTTGTCGCTTGCCGACGCCGCCCGCCTGGTGGCGTTGCGGAGCCGGGCGCTGGTCGGTCTCTCGGGCGCGATGGCGTCGGTGGCCGTGCCCCGCGACGAGCTCGCCGCGAGAATTTCGGGATGGCGCGGAAGGCTGTCCGTGGCGGCGGTGAACGGTCCCGCCACGACGGTGGTCGCCGGTGACGACGACGCAGTGGCGGAGCTGCTGGCGCAACTGGCCAACGACGGCGTCCGCAGTAACCGGATCCCGGTCGACTACGCCTCGCACTCACCTGGTGTCGAACCGGTGCGCGGGCAACTGCTGGCCGCCGCGTCCGGGATCGAGGCGAAACGCTCCCGGATCCCGTTCTACTCCAGTGTCATCGGCGGACCGCTCGACACCTGCACGTTCGACGGCGAGTACTGGTATCGGAACCTGCGGTCCGCGGTGGACTTCGCCGGTGCCGTGCGGTGGGTCCTCGACGCCGGGCACCGCGTGTTCGTCGAGACGAGCCCGCACCCCGTGCTCACCACCGCGATCACGGACATCGCCGACGACGCCGGAGTCGACGACTGTGTCGCGGTGGGCACGTTGCGCCGTGCGGACGGTGGGGCGGAACGCTTCCTGGCCTCTCTCGCGGAGGCGCACACGCGCGGTGCCGGGGTCGACTGGACCGCGGTGTTCGCCGGGAACGGCGTGCGGGCGGTGGAACTCCCCACGTACCCGTTCCAGCGGCAGCGCTACTGGCTCGATCCGGCACCCCCACCGGACCGCCCGGAGTCTGAGCGCGAGAACGAGTTCTGGACGGCGGTCGAGCGTGGTGACATCGACCACCTCCGGGACCTCGTCGGCGTGGACGGTGGTGCGGCGGACTCGCTGCGGGAGGTGGTCCCAGCGCTCGCGTCCTGGCGGCGGTGTGAGCGCGCCGGGACGACCGTGGACGACTGGCGGTATCGCGTCTCCTGGAAGCGGATCGCCGGACCCGGGCGCGGCTGGCTGCGGGGCCGGTGGCTGGTGGTCGCCCCGGCGGACTCCGAAGACGATCGCGTGGCGCGGTGCCTAGAGGGCCTCTCCGGTGCGGATGTCGTCCGGTGCGAGGTGGACGTCCGCACCGCCACGCGCGAATACCTCGCGGCGTGCGTCGAGCGGTCGATCGCCGGTTCCGCGTCGCAGTTGTCCGGTGTCGTGTCGTTGTTGGCGTTGGACGAGGGGCCGAACCTCGTGTTTCCCGACGTGTCGCGCGGGTTGGCCGGGACCGTGGCCTTGGTGCAGGCGCTGGGCGACGTGGGTCTGAGCGCTCCGCTGTGGTGCGTGACGTCGGGTGCGGTGCGCGCCGGTGCCGAGGACACCCCGGTCAGTGCGGTGCAGGCGCAGATCTGGGGTCTGGGCGCGGTAGTGGCTGCGGAACACCCGGGCCGGTGGGGCGGCGTCGTCGACGTGGCGGGCGATGTGGACCTGAGCGCCGCTCTCGGCGCGGTGGTGGAGTGCGGCGACGACCAGGTCGCCGCCCGTCCGTCGGGTCTGTGGGCGCGGCGGTTGGTGCGTGCCGGTGGTGGTGCCGCTCGGGGTTGGGAGCCGCGCGACACCGTGCTGGTGACCGGCGGTACCGGCGCGCTCGGATCGCGCGTGGCGCGGTGGTTGGTGGAGCAGGGCGTCGAACACCTGGTGCTGGTGAGCCGTCGGGGCGGGGATGCCCCCGGAGCGGCGCGGCTGCGCGCGGAGCTGGAGGGCTCGGGTGCCCGGGTGACGGTGGCCGCCTGCGATGTGGGGGACCGTGCCGAACTGGCCGCTCTCCTCGACGCGCTGCCGGTTGACCCGCCGCTGAACGGGATCGTGCACACCGCGGGCGTTGCCGACGAAACCCGCATCGAGGCGGTGACGCCGCACCACCTGGCAGCCGTCCTGCGGGCGAAGGTGGGTGGCGCATGGAACCTGCACGAGCTCACCCGCGACCGGAACCTGTCGGCTTTCGTGCTGTTCTCCTCGCTGGCGGGCGTGCTCGGCGCTCCCGGGCAAGGCGCCTACTCCGCGGCCAACGCCGCCCTGGACGCCTTGGCGGAACGACGTCGGGCCGAACGGCTGGTGGCGACCTCGGTGGCCTGGGGCGTTTGGGACGGCGACGGGTTCTCCGGCGGTGCGGCGGGTGAACGGCTGCGGCGTGCGGGCCTGATCGCGATGCCACCGACGCAGGCGGTGTCCGCGCTGCGCCGGGCCACCACTGCCGCCCACGAGATCGTCGCCGCCGTCGACTGGAACCGGTTCCTGGAGTCGGTGACCGCGGAACGCGTGGCGCGCCTGGTGGAGGAGGTGCCCGAAACCCAGGGGATCCTCCGCGCGCGGGCCTCCGGCGAAGCCGGGACAGCCGGCGCGGCCGACTGGCGTCGGCAGATGACCGCGCTCCACGGACCGGAACGCGACCGCGCGTTGCTCCGGCTGGTCCGCATGGAAGCGGCCGGCGTGCTCGGGCACCGCTCGGCCCGGGAGGTGCCCGGCGAGCAGCCGTTCAAGAACCTCGGCTTCGACTCCCTCACCGGGGTCGAACTGCGCAACCGCCTGGTGGCGGCCACCGGCCTGCGGTTGCCGCCCAGCCTCGTCTTCGACCACCCCACGCCCGTCGCGCTCGCCGGACTGCTCGCCGAGCGCCTGCGAGAGGACGACGACGGCCTACCCGCGGAGGTCGACAGGTTGGAAGAAGCGCTCGCGCGGGCCGCGGACGACCGGGTCCGCGCGGACGTCCTGTCCCGGTTGCGGGCGCTGCTCCGGAAGTGGGACCGGACCGGAGAGGACCCCGAGCCGGCGGACCTCGACTCCAGCACCGATGCGGAGATCTTCGACCTCATCGACCGCGAGTTCGGCATGTCCTAGCGCCTGGTGATCGACCACGCGTTCCTGCTGAGTAGTTGAAAGGCCATCGAATGGGGAACGAGGACCGGCTGCGGGCCTACCTCAAGCGCGTGACCGCGGATGCCCGTGAACTCCGCCGGCGCCTGGACGAGGTGGAGGAGCACGAGAGCGAGCCCATCGCGGTCATCGGGATCGCCTGTCGCTTCCCCGGAGCGGTCGCGACCCCGGAAGACCTGTGGCGGCTGGTCGCACAGGAGACCGACGCGATCTCCGAATTCCCCCGCGACCGCGGCTGGGACCTGGACGGGCTGATCGACCCCGACCCCGGCGTGACCGGGAAGTCCTACACCCGCCACGGCGGGTTCCTCGACGGAGCGGACGGGTTCGACGCCGCGTTCTTCGACATCGCGCCGCGCGAAGCGCTCGGCATGGACCCCCAGCAACGACTGCTGCTGGAGACCTCCTGGGAGGCGGTCGAGCGGGCTGGCATCCGCCCGTGCGAGCTGTCCGGCAGCGCGACCGGGGTGTTCGTCGGCGCGATGACCCAGGACTACGGGCCGCGGATGTGGCGCGCGCCCGAGGAGGTGGCGGGCTACCTCGCCACAGGGAACACCGGCAGTGTGCTCTCCGGTCGCGTTTCGTACACGTTCGGCCTGGAGGGCCCGGCGCTGACCATCGACACGGGCTGCTCCTCCTCGCTCGTGGCGCTGCACCTGGCGATTCGGGCTCTGCGACACCGGGAGTGCTCCCTCGCCTTCGCGGGCGGCGTCACGGTCATCGCGAACCCCGGCGTCTTCGTCGAGTTCAGCAGGCAACGCGGATTGTCACCGGACGGCCGGTGCAAGGCGTTCTCCGCGAGCGCCGACGGGACGGGTTTCGCCGAAGGGGTCGGCGTGCTGCTGCTTGAACGGCTTTCCGACGCGCGCCGCCTCGGCCACCCGATCAGGGGCGTAGTGCGGGGCTCCGCCGTGAACCAGGACGGCGCCAGCAACGGGCTCACCGCGCCGAACGGCCCGGCGCAGCAGCAAGTGATCCGTGCCGCCCTTCACGACGCCCAGGTGTCCGCCGACGAGGTCGACCTGATGGAGGCGCACGGCACCGGCACGGTCTTGGGCGATCCGATCGAGGCGCAGGCGCTGCAAGCGACCTACGGGAGAAACCGGTCCGCGGACCACCCGCTGTGGCTGGGGTCGGTCAAGTCGAACATCGGCCACACGCAGGCCGCGGCCGGAGTCGCCGGGGTCATCAAGGTGCTCATGGCCATGCGCTACGGGCGGATGCCCAGGACGCTGCACGTGACCGCGCCCAGCGGCAACGTCGACTGGTCGGCGGGCGCGGTGCGGTTGCTCACCGAAGCTCGACCGTGGGAACGCACCGGGTCACCGCGCCGGGCCGGAGTGTCCGCGTTCGGGGTCGGGGGCACCAACGCCCACGTGCTGCTGGAGGAACCCGGGCCGACTGCTGCGGAGGACCGGGACGAGCCCGTGGTCGCACCGGCCGCGGTGGCGTGGCCGATCTCCGCGAAGAGCGCAGCGGCGCTACGACAGCAGGCCGGGCGCCTGCGGCACCACGTGGCGGAGAACGCCGATGCGACCCCGGCCGACGTCGCCTGCTCCCTGGCGCGCCGCGGGGACTTCGCGCACCGCGCGGTGGTGGTAGGGAGGGACCACGAGGAGCTCGACCGCGGCTTGAGCGTGCTGAATGGCGGCGGGCTGTCCGATCGGGTCGTCCGCGGAATCGCGGTGCCGGGTCGGAAGGTGGCGTTCGTGTTCCCCGGGCAGGGCTCGCAGTGGCCCGGGATGGCCAGGGAGTTGCTGGCGACCGCGCCGCCGTTCGCCGACAGCGTGCGGGACTGCGCCTCCGCCCTGGAGTCCCACGTGGACTGGTCGCCGCTGGATGTGCTGAGCGGGGCTCCGGGCGCGCCGTCGCTGGAGCGGGTGGACGTGGTGCAACCGGCCTTGTTCACCGTGATGGTGTCCCTGGCACGGCTCTGGCGTTCCCACGGCGTCGAGCCCGACGCCGTGGTCGGGCACTCGCAGGGCGAGATCGCGGCTGCGTACATCGCGGGCGCGCTGTCCCTGGAGGACGCCGCGAAGGTGGTCGCGCTCCGCAGCCGTGCGCTCGCCGAGTTGGCCGGAGCCGGCGGGATGGCCGCCGTCTCCCTCCCGGCCACCCGACTGGCGGGACTGCTGGAGCGTTGGAGCGGGCGCCTTTCGATCGCGGCGGCGAACGGCCCGACGGCCACCGTGGTCGCCGGCGACCCGGACGCGTTGGAGCAGCTGCTGCACCGGTTGGCGGAGGACGGCGTCCGCTGCGGACGGCTCCCGGTGGACTACGCCTCCCACTCCCCGCAAGTCGAACGCATCCGCAGTGAACTCCTGCGGCTCACCGCGGACGTCCGCGCTGCGGCGGCCGGGGTGCCGATCTACTCCGCGGTCACCGGCGACGTGCTCGACCTCGGCGCGTTGACCCCGGAGTACTGGTACCGGAACCTCCGGTCGACGGTCCGCTTCGACGACGTGGTGCGAAAGCTCCTCGACGCGGAACACCGGGCGCTGGTCGAGGTCAGCCCGCACCCGGTGCTGACCGCGGCGATCGAGGAGACGGCCGAGGACCACGGGGTCGACGACGCCGTGGTCGTGGAGACGCTCCGCAGGGACGACGGCGGACTCTCTCGGTTCCTCCTGTCGGTGTCCCGCGCGCAAGTCCACGGTGTGCCGGTGGACTGGGACGCCGCGCTCAACGGTGCGCGGGCGCGCCGCGTGGACCTGCCCACCTACCCGTTCCAGCACGAGCGGTATTGGCTCACCGACGGGACGCCGGAAGAGCGCCCTGAGCCGGACCCGGCGGATTCGCGGTACAGGATCACCTGGAAGGAGGTCGGCACGGGCTCTCAACGACTGTTCGGCACCTGGTTGGTCGTGCGGACATCGGCGGCCGATGCCCGGGAGTGGGCGGACGAGGCCGAAGGCGCGCTGCGCGCGAACGGAGCGGACGTCACAGCCTTGGTGCTCGACGGGGCCCGCACCGACCGCACCGAGCTCTCCGCGGTCCTGGCGAACAAGTTCCGGGACGAGCGGCCTGCCGGAATCCTGTCGCTGCTGTCCTTCGCCCGGGACCCGCATCCGGGCCACCCCGCACTCTCCACGGGAACGGCGCTCACGCTCACCCTGGTCCAGGCGCTCGCCGACGTGGACGCGCGAGTGCCGCTGTGGGTGGCGACCAGCGGGGCGGTGGCGGTGCACGACTCGGAGACGATCGGTGATCCGGAGGACGCCCGGTTGTGGGGTCTTGGGATCGTCGCCGCGCTTGAGCACCACGAGTGGTGGGGAGGTCTGGTCGACCTGCCCCGCACCGCGGAGAGGATCCCGCCGGAGCTCTGGGCCGCGGTGCTCGCGGCGCCTGGCGGCGAGGACCAGGTCGCCCTGCGCCCGTCCGGCCTGTTCGCCCGGCGGTTGGTGCGCGACGACGCGGTGCGGCGGTCCTGGTCGTCGGGCCGACCCGGCGGCGTCCTCATCACGGGCGGCGCGGGGGCCGCCGGTGCTGAGGTCGCCCGCTGGTTCGCCGCGCAGGGCGCTGAACACCTCGTCCTGACCTGCGACCGGGACGGCGAGGTCGCAGACTTGGTGGCCGAGCTGACCGCACGGGGACCGCAGGTCACGGTGGTGACCCGCGATTCCGCCGATCGCGCCGGCTTCGCGGAGCAGGTGGTGAGGTTCCGGGCGACGACGCCGGTGCGGACGGTCGTCCACGCGGCCACGCACACGTGCCTGACCCCCTTGGTCGGCTTGGCGCTCGATGATTTCGCCGAGGCGGTGGCCCACCGGACCCAGGAAGCCGCGGAACTCGACGCGTTGTTCCCGGACGCGGACGACTTCGTGGTCTTCTCCTCGGTCACCGGCGTGTGGGGGGCCAAGGACCACGCCGCGGACGCTGCCGCGAACGCACACCTCGACGCGTTGGCGGAGCGGCGCCGACACCGCGGACTCGCTGGGTCGTCCGTGGCGTGGGGGGTCTGGGCGGACGCGGCGGGCACTGCGGGGCGAGCGGTGAGCCGGCAGGGACTGCCCGCCCTGTCCACCCGATCGGTCCACGCCGCACTCGACCGGATCTTCCCGCGGCTGAACGCCTCGACCACCGTCGCCGACATCCGGTGGGAACGCTTCCTGCCCGTGTTCACGACGTTTCGCCGTTGCCGCCTCTTCGACGAGATCCCGGAGACGCACCAACCGGATTGCGCCGCGGAGGACCCCGGTTCCTCGTCGCTGTTCGCGGAGATCTCCCGGCTCCCATCCGCCGACCGCGAGCGCAAGCTGCTGGACTTCGTCGTCGCCCAGGTGGCCGAGGTCCTCGGATACGCGTCGGCGGCGTCCGTGCGATCGGAGAGCACCTTCAAGGAACTCGGCATAACCTCGCTGACCGCTGTGGACCTCCGCAACAGGATTCGCGAGGCCGGCGGCCTCGGGCTGCCTGTGACGCTCGTGTTCGACCACCCGACACCGGCCGCGCTCGCCGCCCACCTCGCCGCGGCGCAGACCGGGACGGCAACGGAACCGGCTTCCCCGGACCGCGCGGACCCCGACGAGCCGATCGCGATCGTCGGCATGGCGTGCCGGTTCCCCGGGGGCGTGGCATCGCCGGAGGACCTGTGGCGGCTCGTGTCCGAGGGCGTGGACGCGATCTCGCCCGCCCCCTCGGACCGCGGGTGGGATCTGCGCGGCCTGCGCTTCCCTGATGGCGCCCAGGGCTATGCCGGCGGCTTCCTGCCCGATGTGGACGGCTTCGACGCCGCGTTCTTCGGGATCTCGCCGCGGGAAGCCGTCGCCATGGACCCTCAGCAGCGGTTGCTGCTGGAGGTGTCCTGGGAAGCCGTCGAACGCGCGGGCATCGACCCCGCGGCACTCCGCGGCAGCCGCACCGGCGTGTTCATCGGCACGAACGGGCAGGACTACGTCAACCTCGTGGTGAACGAGGAGTCGAAGGGCGATGGGTTCCTCGCCACCGGCAACGCGGCGAGCGTCATGTCGGGCCGGCTCTCCTACACCTACGGCCTGGAGGGGCCTTCGCTCACCCTGGACACGGCGTGCTCCTCCTCGCTGTCCGCACTGCACCTGGCGTGCCAGGCACTGCGGCAGGACGAGTGCCGGTTGGCGTTCGCGGGCGGGGTCACCGTCATGGCGACACCGGAATCGCTGTCGGAGTTCAGCAGACAGGGCGTGCTGGCGCCGGACGGCCGCTGCAAGGCGTTCTCCGCGAATGCCGACGGAGCGGGCTTCGCCGAGGGCGTCGGCCTGGTGCTGCTCGAGCGGCTGTCGGACGCGCGGCGGAACGGCCGGGAAGTGCTGGCGGTCGTGCGCGGCAGCGCCGTGAACCAGGACGGGGCGTCGAACGGTCTGACAGCGCCGAACGGTCCGTCGCAGCAGAGGGTGATCCAGGCCGCCCTGGCCTCCGGCGGCCTGTCGCCCGCTGACATCGACGCCGTGGAAGGGCACGGCACCGGGACGGTGCTGGGCGACTTGGTCGAGGTCCAAGCCCTGATGGCCGCCTACGGCCGGAATCGTGCGGAGGAACAGCCGCTGTGGCTCGGTTCGCTCAAGTCGAACATCGGGCACACGCAGGCGGCGGCCGGGATCGCCGGCGTGATCAAGTCGGTGATGTCGATGCGGCACGGCACCGTGCCCAGGACGCTCCACGTGGCGCAACCGCTGACCACGGTCGACTGGTCCGCCGGGCGGATGCGGCTGGCCGCCGAACCCGTGCCGTGGCCCGAGACCGGGCGGCCCCGGCGGGCGGCGGTCTCGTCGTTCGGGATGAGCGGGACCAACGCCCACGTCGTGATCGAGCACATCCCGCACGACGTGAACGCGTCCGATCGGTGCGAGGACGAACCCCGGGCACTCCCGTGGCCGATCTCCGCGCACGGCGACGACGCGTTGCACGCGCAGGCGGCCCGACTGCGGGAGCACGTCGAGGCCCATCCGGAGCTGACCACGGCCGACGTGGGCTGGTCGCTAGCGACGAGGCGGGGGACCCTGGAGCGGCGCGCCGTGGTCATCGCACGCGGTCGCGACGAGTTCATCGGGGCCTTGGCGAAGGTGGACGAGGCCGGCGGGCAGTCCGCGAACGTGGTGCGCGGCGGCGCCCCCACCACGGGCAAGGTCGTGTTCGTCTTCCCGGGGCAGGGTACGCAGTGGCCGAGGATGGCACGCGAGCTGATGCGCGACTCGGCGGTCTTCGCCAGGGGCATCCGCGCCTGCGAGCAGGCCCTGGAACGCCACGTCGACTGGTCGCTGACCGCCGTGCTCGACGGGGAACCCGGTGCCGCGCCGCTGGACCGGGTCGACGTCGTCCAACCCGTGCTCTTCTCGGTAATGGTGTCCCTGGCCGAGATGTGGCGGAGCCACGGGGTTCACCCGGCCGCGGTGGTCGGGCACTCGCAGGGAGAGGTCGCGGCCGCTTGCGTCGCCGGCGCGCTGTCCTTGGAGGATGCGGCGAAGGTCATCGCGCTGCGCAGCCGGGCACTGCGCGAGGTCGTGGGCCGCGGCGCCATGGCGTCGATCGCCCTGCCACCCGACCAGGTGCGGACCGTGGCGGCCGGACAGGGTGAGGGGATCTCGATCGCCGCCGTGAACAGTCCCCGGTCCACGGTCGTCGCCGGAGACTCCGCCGCGGTGGACCGGCTGCTCGCGCAACTCGCCCGCGACGGCGTCCGGACGCACCGGGTCCAGGTCGACTATGCCTCGCACTCCCCGCAGGTCGAACCCGTCCGCGCGAACCTCGAAGCGGTGCTGGCCGGGATCCGCCCGGCGGCCTCCGGGACATCGTTCTACTCGACGGTCGAGGGACGGCCGATCGCGACGGGGGAGTTGGACGCCGGGTACTGGTACCGGAACCTGCGCTCGGAGGTGCGGTTCGATCGCACCGTGCGCCGCCTGCTCGACGACGGTTTCGACGTCTTCCTCGAGGTCAGCCCCCACCCGGTGCTCGTGACCGGCATCCAGGAGACCGTCGAGGACGTCCAGGCGGACAACGTGGTCGTGCTGGGGTCCCTGCGCCGCGACGAGGGCACCGGGCGGCGGTTCCTCCGCTCCGTCGCGGAAGCCCACGTGCACGGCGTCGCGGTCGACTGGGAACCGGCTTTCGCCGGGATGGACCCACGACCCGCTCCACTACCAACGTACGCATTCCAGCGGCGGCGCTTCTGGGTGAAACCCGACTCGCCGCCAACCCACCGCGACGCGGCCGAAGCCACGTTCTGGAACGCGGTGGAGCGGGAGGACCTCGAAGCGGTGGCGGAAACCCTCGGTGTCGATCCCGAACAACGCGAGACCCTGAACCGGGCACTGCCGATGCTGTCCACTTGGCGCAGGCGGCGACATGAGCAGGACATCATCGGCCGGTGGCGGTACCGCGTCGGCTGGAAACCGGTGACCGGACCGAGGGAGTCGCGCCTGACCGGGGAGTGGCTCTTGGTGCGGCCACCCGGAGAAGGGATCGACGCGTGGGCGCGACAGGTACGCGCACACACGGACGAGGTCTCCGAACTGGTCGTCCACCCAGGAGAGGTCGAGCGGACGGCCCTGGCCTCAGAACTCGCGGAACTCCGCGGGCGGCACCTGACCGGCGTCGTGTCGTTGTTGGCCTTGGACGAACAGCCGCACGACACGTTCCCGCTGGTGCGCGGTTTGACCGGGACCGCAGTCCTGGTGCAGGCACTGGGTGACGCGGGCCTGGAGGTCCCGCTGTGGTGCGTGACGTCCGGCGCGGTGAAGGTCGGGGAAACCGACGCCCCGGTGAGCCCGGCGCAGGCAGGGACCTGGGGCTTGGGCCTGGTCGCGGCCCTGGAACACCCGGACCTCTGGGGTGGCCTGATCGACATGGTCGGTCCAGACGCGATGCGTTGGCTGGGCGCGGTGGTGACCGGTGCGGAGGACCAGGTCGCGGTCAGAGTGTCGGGGCTGTGGGCGCGACGGCTCGTGAGCGCCGGTCGTGGCGTGCCAAGAAGCTGGCGGCCACGAGGCACCGTGCTCGTGACGGGCGGTACCGGTGCGTTGGGGGCGCGAGTGGCGCGATGGCTGGCCGAGCACGGTGCCGACCACCTGGTCCTCGCGAGTCGGCGGGGCGCCGGCGCGCCGGGCGCGGCGCGGTTGCGCGCGGAACTGGAGCGCGCGGGTGCCCAGGTCACGCTGGCCGCCTGCGACGTCGGGGACCGCGCCGCGCTCTCCGACCTCCTGAACGAGCTGCGCGAACGGGACTCCCGGCTCCGAGCAGTGGTGCACACCGCGGGGTCGCTGCGGATCGCACCCCTGTCGGAAACCACCGTGGCGGACTTCGCCCGCGTCGCGAGCGCCAAGGTCGGCGGTGCGATGCTGCTCGACGAGCTGCTGCGCGGCGAAGACCTCGATGCGTTCGTCCTGTTTTCCTCCAACGCCGGAGTATGGGGTGGCGGCGGACAGGGCGCGTACGCGGCGGCGAACGCCTACCTGGATGCGCTCGCGCTACGGCGGCGTGCTCACGGGGAGACCGCGACATCGGTCTCGTGGGGCCTGTGGGCGGGCGGTGGCATGGGCGGCGAGGAGGCGGACGAAGAGCTGCTGCGGCGCGGGGTCGTTGCAATGGAGCCACAGCGAGCACTCGCTGCCCTCCACCATGCGATCGAGCAGGATGACGACCACGTCGCGATCGCCGACATCGACTGGGACCGGTTCGTGCCCGCCTACACCTCCGGAGGCCGTCGACCGCTGATCTCGGACCTGCCCGGAGCGCGGCGGCTCCTGGCCGCCCCGACGACGACCGGGACCGCACGTTCCCGCGCGCTCGTCGAAGAGCTGTCCGATCGCTCAGCCGCCGGGCAGCGCGGTGTGCTGGTGGAGCTGGTGCGGACCATCGCCGCCGCGGTGCTGGGGCACGACGACGTCGACGGGATCGCGCACACCCGACCGTTCCGGGACCTCGGCGTGGATTCACTCAGAGCCGTCGAACTGCGCGACCGGCTCAGCTCGGCCACCGGGCTGCGGCTCGCCACGACCCTCGTGTTCGACCACCCGACGCCGGCGGCGCTCGCGGAACACCTCCGCCACGCACTCCTGGGATCTGAAGGGGAGCGACACCGAGGTGCCGAACAACGTCGGACGGCGAGGTGCGACGACAGCGGGGACCCGCTCGCGATCGTTGCCATGGCGTGCCGCTTCCCCGGTGGGATCGCCTCGCCTGAGGACCTGTGGCGCGTGGTCGAGTCCGGGGCGGACGTCATCGGCGCGTTCCCGCGCGATCGAGGCTGGGACCTGGCCGGGCTGCACGCGTCCGATCCGGACCGACCCGGCACGTGCTATGTCCGCGAAGGCGGCTTCCTCCACGACGCCGGGATGTTCGATCCGGAGTTGTTCGGCATCAGCCCGAGGGAAGCCCGATCGATGGATCCGCAGCAACGGTTGTTGCTGGAGACCGCGTGGGAGGCGTTCGAACGGGCCGGTCTCGACCCCACCGCCCTGCGCGGCAGCCGCACGGCCGTCTTCGTCGGCGCGACCTACCAGGACTACGGGTCGGTGGTCCGGCGCGACCGGGAGTCGAAGGAAGGTCACCTGCTCACGGGCAATTCGAGCAGCGTGATGTCCGGCCGGGTCGCCTATACCTTCGGGCTCGTCGGCCCGGCGATCACGGTGGACACCGCGTGCTCCTCGTCCCTGGTAGCGCTGCACCTGGCCGGTGACGCGCTGCGGCGCGGCGAGTGCTCGCTCGCCCTCGTCGGCTCGGCGGCGGTGATGGCGACCCCCGCGGCCTTCGTGGAGTTCAGCCGGCAGCGCGGGCTGGCACCCGACGGGCGGTGCAAGTCCTTCGCCGACACGGCCGACGGCACCGCCTGGTCCGAAGGGGCCGGCGCGATCCTGCTGGAGCGTTTGTCCGACGCCCGCCGCAACGGCCACCCCGTGCTCGCGATCGTCCGCGGCACCGCGGTGAACCAGGACGGCGCCTCGAACGGCCTCACCGCGCCCAGCGGGCTCGCCCAGCAGGATGTGATCCGGGCGGCACTAGCGAACGCGGGACTCGCGCCGGCCGAGGTCGACGCGGTGGAGGGGCACGGCACGGGGACACCCCTGGGCGATCCGATCGAGGCGCAGGCGGTGCTGGCGACGTACGGCCGTCAGCGTCCTGCGGACCAGCCGCTCTGGCTGGGATCGCTGAAGTCCAACATCGGGCACGCGCAGGCCGCCGCGGGGATAGCCGGGATGGTCAAGACTGTGATGGCCCTGCGCCACGCCCTGCTGCCCCGCAGCATCCACCTGGGCGAACCGACGCGGCAGGTCGACTGGTCCGCAGGACACGTGCGCCTGGTGACCGACAGCCGGCCGTGGCCGCAGACCGGTCGGCCGCGCCGAGCGGGTGTGTCGTCGTTCGGGATCAGCGGTACGAACGCCCACGTGATCCTCGAACAGGCACCCGACGAGGATCCACGCCCGCGTGAGGACCGCTCGAACCGGTCAGTCCTGCCCTGGCTCCTGTCCGCCAAGACCCCTCGGGCGCTGCGGGCGCAGGGGGCTCGACTGCTGTCGTTCGTCGAGGGGAACCCCGATCTCGACCTGGCCGACGTCGGGCTGTCGCTGGCTTCGTCGCGGGCCGGCCTGGAGCACCGCGCCGCGGTGGTGGGCACGAAGCGGGACTGCTTCCTGCGCGGGCTGTCCGCGCTGGTCGGCGACGAGTCCGCGCCGGAGGTGCACGAGGACGTCGTGGTCGAAGGCGGTGTCGCCTTCCTCTTCCCCGGACAGGGCGCGGAATGGCCGGGGATGGGACGCGAGTTGTACGCGGCGTTCCCCGTATTCGCGACGGCCGTGGACGAAGTGGTCTGCGCGCTCGACGCCGACATCGCGGCGGACCTGCGAGAAGCGATGTTCGGAGAGGCGCGTGACCTGCTGGAGCGGACGGTGTTCGCGCAGGCGGCCCTGTTCGCCGTCGAGGTCGGCTCGTTCCGCCTGCTGGAGTCGTGGGGTGTCGTTCCCGACTTCGTGCTAGGGCACTCGGTGGGCGAGCTGGCGGCAGCGCACGTGTCGGGCGCCCTGTCCCTGACGGACGCGGCGCGCCTGGTGTCCGCGCGGGGACGCCTCATGCAGGCGCGGCTCCCTGCCGGGGCGATGGTCGCGCTGCGCGCGACTCCCGATGACGTCCTGCCGCTGCTGGACGAACGGGTGAGCCTCGCCGCCGTGAACGGACCGTCGTCGGTGGTGATCTCAGGGGACGAGGACGCCGTCGCCGAACTCGTCGACCGGTGCACCGCTCGGGGGTGGCGTCACCGGCGACTCTCAACGGCGCACGCGTTCCACTCTCCGCATGTCGACCTGATGGAGGATGACTTCGAGGAGGTCGCCTCCGATCTGTCCGTGGCGGAACCCGCGATCCCGCTCGTTTCCGGGACGACCGGCGAACCGGTGGGCGTGCGGGAGCTGCGCAGGCCGGGCCACTGGTGTCGCCAGGCCAGGGACACCGTGCGGTTCTACGACGGTGTCCGGTGGTTGAGCGCGCAGGGCGTGCGCACGTTCATGGAGCTGGGACCGGACAGCGTGCTGTCCGCAATGGGGGCCGAGTGCGTGGAGGACCGGACGCGATCGGCTTTCATCCCGATCATGCGGTCGGGTCGCGACGCGGAGCACACGACGGCGCGGGCCGTGGCCCAGTTGCACAATCGCGGCGTCGGCGTGGATTGGCGGGCGGTGTTCCGTGGCACCGGGGCGCGCGAGGCCGACCTGCCTACCTACGCCTTCCAGCGGCAGCCGTACTGGGCTGGTGTCCCGGTGGAGCGGGAGGCGCGGGAGGCGGAGGAACCAGGCGGAGAACTGTACCGGTGCGACTGGGTGCCGATCTCCGACAACGGTGTGGTCGAACCCTCCTCCTGGGCCTTCGTCGGCTCCTGCCCCGAGGGCTGGGCCACCGCGGTCGGCGGCACCGACTACCCCGACCGCACGTCGCTGTGCCGCGCGGTCGACACGGGCACCGACGTCCCGCAGTTCGTGGTCGTCGGGGTTGCGGCCGCTACCGAGGACGATCGCGCCGAGGGCGCGCACAGTGCCGCGCACGAGGTGCTGGAACTCGTGCAGTGGTGGCTGGGCGACTCGCGGTGGGACTCCTCGCGCCTGGTAGTCGTCACCGACGGAGCCACGGGAACGGGCTTGGCGCACGCGCCGGTGTGGGGGCTGGTCAGGTCGGCGCAGGCCGAGCACCCCGACCGGTTCGTGCTCGTCGACCGCGACAGCGGCACTACCGCGCCGGAAGGGCTCTTCCGGGCCGTGGCCTCGGGCGAGAAGGAGGTCGTCGTCCGCGGGGAGGAGGTCGTCGTCCCGAGTTGGATCCCGGTGGCGCCGCCCGTCTCTCCCGCGTCGACCGACCTGTCGGGTGGAACGGTGCTGGTCACCGGTGGCACGGGCGTTCTGGGTTCGTGCGTGGCGCGATTCCTGGTGGAGCGGTGGGGCGTCGGGTCGTTGGTGTTGGCGTCCCGTCGAGGGCCGGACGCGCCGGGTGCTTCCGACCTGGTGGTGGCGTTGGAGTCGTCGGGGGCGCGGGTGCGGGTCGTGTCGTGCGACGTGGGGTCGCGGGAAGAGGTCGCGGACCTGGTGGCATCCGTGCCGTCCGGGTGGCCGTTGCGCGGGGTGGTCCACGCGGCGGGAACGACCGAGGACGGTGTGATCTCCGGGGCTGGTCCGGACGTGGTGCCGCGGGTGTTCCGGGCGAAGGTGACGGGCGCGTGGTGGTTGCACCAGGCGACCGCGGAACTGGATCTGGCGTTCTTCGTGTTTTTCTCGTCGGCTGCCGGTGTGCTGGGCAGTGGCGGCCAGGGCATCTATGCCGGGGCCAACGCGTTCCTGGACGGCTTGGCGCGGTTCCGGCGTTACCGGGGTTTGCCGGGCCAGTCGCTGGCGTGGGGGTTGTGGGAGCAGCGGAGCGGGTTGACCGAGCGCCTGTCCCGCGTCGACGACGAGCGGCTCGCGCGCTCGGGCGTGCTGCCCTTGTCCACCGAAGAGGGCCTGCGGCTGTTCGATGCCGCACGCGCGATCGACGAGCCGGTCCTGATGCCGATCAGGACCAATGCCGGTCTCTCGGCGGAACGCGCCGACATCGGTGCGGCCGGCTCGGGTGACTTGGCACGTCGACTGGCGTCCCAGACGCCCGACCAGCGATACCACACACTGCTGCGGCTGGTGGGCGCGGAGGTGGCCACGGTACTGGCGCTGCCCACCGCGGAGGCGGTCGACCCGCAACAGGCGTTCGCCGACCTGGGGTTCGACTCGATGATGGCCGTGGAGCTGCGGAACCGGCTGAGCGCGACCACCGGGGTGCGGTTGAGGGCCACCGTGGTCTTCGACCACCCCACCGCCGGCGACCTGGCCGCTCACCTGCGATCGGAGTTGGAGCCGGACGCCGCCCGGCCGGCCGCGCACACCGCAGTCCTCGGCCGGCTCGACCAACTCGAAACCGCTCTTTCCGAGCTGACACCCGACGACGACGGGCACACCGCCATCACTGCCCGGCTCAAGAGGCTGCTCACGGTCTGGACGGGAACCGGCAAGCAGCCGGCAGGCGGTTCCCCGCAGCTCGACTCAGCCACCGACGACGAGGTCTTCACCCTGCTCGGCAGGGACTTCGGGATCTCCTGACCTGACCATCCGCCCCGTGGAGCCGAAGCTGCGATGAACAACGAAGAGAAGCTCAGGTACTTCCTCAAACAGGCCACGGCCGACCTCTACGAGACGCGGCGGCGCCTGCACGAGCACGAGGACCGGGCAACCGAACCGATCGCGATCGTCGGCATGGCGTGCCGCTACCCCGGCGGCGTGGCCACGCCGGAGGACCTGTGGCGACTGGTGGCCGAGGGCACCGACGCGATCTCGGGTTTCCCGGCGGACCGCGGCTGGGACCTGAAGGGCTTCTACGATCCGGAGCCCGGACGCCCCGGCTTCTCCTACGTGCGCGAGGGCGGGTTCATCACCGCCGCCGGCGACTTCGACGCCGACTTCTTCGATCTCTCCCCGCGCGAAGCGCTGGCCGTGGACCCGCAGCAGTCGCTGCTGCTGGAACTGGCCTGGGAAGCGGTCGAGCGTGGTGGTGTCGACCCGTCCGTGCTGCGGGGGAGCGACACCGGGGTGTTCGTCGGAGCCGTCTACAACGGTTACGCCGCACAGGCCGCGGTGGACGGCTACCGGGTCCTTGGTGGGGCGACGAGCGTGATCTCCGGGCGTCTGGCCTACGTCCTCGGGCTTGAGGGTCCAGCGATCACGATCGACACCGCGTGCTCGTCGTCGCTTGTGGCGATCCACCTGGCTGCGGCCGCGCTGCGCCGGGGGGAGTGCTCCCTGGCGTTGGCCGGCGGGGTTTCGGTCATGGCGAACCCGGACCTGTTCGTGGAGTTCAGCAGGCAGCGGGCGCTGGCCCCGGACGGCCGTTGCAAGGCGTTCGCGGCCGCCGCAGATGGCACCGGGTGGTCGGAGGGCGCTGGTCTGCTGCTGCTCCAGCGGCTCTCCGACGCCCGCCGCGACGAGCACCCCGTGCTCGCGGTCATCCGCGGCAGTGCGGTCAACCAGGACGGCGCCAGCAACGGGCTGACCGCGCCGAGCCGCCCCGCGCAGCAACGCGTCATCCGAGCCGCACTGGCGAACGCGGCGCTGGAGCCGGGGCAGGTCGACGCGGTGGAGGCCCACGGAACCGGGACCGTGCTCGGGGACCCGATCGAGGCTGCGGCGGTCCTGGCCGGCTATGGCCGAGACCGGGATCCCGGCTCGCCGTTGTGGTTGGGTTCGGTGAAGTCGAACATCGGGCACACCCAGGCGGCGGCCGGGGTGTGCGGCGTGATCAAGATGGTGCAGGCGATGCGCCACGGGGTGTTGCCGCGGACGCTGCACGTCGACGAACCCACCCCGCACGTCGACTGGTCGTCGGGCACGGTGCGGTTGCTCGTCGGAGCGGAGCCGTGGCACACGCCCGGAAATCCGCGCCGGGCAGGTGTCTCCTCGTTCGGGGTCAGCGGGACCAACGCCCACCTGATCCTGGAACAAGCACCCGAGGAACCGTCGTGGGAGGCCGTCGGAGAGAGCCGGCGACCGACCGCTTGGGTGCTCTCCGCGAAGAACCCGCAAGCGTTGCGTGACCAGGCGAAGCGCCTGGATGCCTTTCTGGCAGACCACCCCGGTGCGCACGCGTCCGGGATCGGCGCCTCGCTGGCCACTACCCGGACCGCGTTCGAGCACCGGGCGGCCGTGGTCGGTGACGGCGTCGAGGATCTGCGCGCCGGCGTCCGCGCGCTCGCGTCCGGGACGCCCTCGCCGGCACTGGTGCGCGGGCGGGCGCTGAATGACTCGCGGTGCGTGTTCGTGTTTCCGGGACAGGGGAGCCAGTGGGAGGGGATGGCGGCCGAACTGCTCGACTCGTCGCCGGTCTTCCGCGACCGCATGCGTGACTGCGCCGACGCGCTCGCGCCCCATGTCGACTGGTCACTGCTCGACGTGGTCCGGGGTGTCGACACCGCCCCACTCACGGAGCGGGTCGATGTCGTGCAGCCGGCGTTGTTCGCCGTCATGGTGTCCCTGGCGGAGCTGTGGCGTTCCCACGGAGTGGTTCCCTCGGCCGTGGTGGGCCACTCCCAGGGCGAGATCGCGGCGGCGTGCGTCGCGGGGGCGCTCCCGCTCTCCGACGCCGCCGCGGTGGTGGCACGCCGCAGCCGGGCCCTGGCGCGGCTCGCCGGCAGCGGCGGCATGGTGTCCCTGGCGCTGCCCCCGGAAGAAGTCGAGCGCCTGTTGGGCGGCGGGCTGGCGATCGCCGCGGTCAACGGCCCGTCGTCGACCGTGGTGTCCGGCGAGGCCGATGCCCTGACCGAACTGGTGGGGAAGGTCTCCGGCGACGGCGCGCGGCCGCGCAGACTGCCGGTCGACTACGCCTCGCACTCACCGCTGGTCGAAGTGCTGCACGCGGAACTCGTGACCTCACTGGGCATCGTTCGTCCCGCGCGGTCGGAGATCCCGTTCTACTCGGCCGTGGTCGGGGATGCCGTGGACACCCGCGAGTTGGACGCCGGGTACTGGTACCGGAACCTGCGCTCCACCGTCCACTTCGACCGCGCCGTCCGGGCCCTGCTCACCGACGGGTTCCGCGCTTTCGTCGAGAGCAGTCCGCACCCGGTGCTGACCACTGCGGTGCGGGAGACGGCGGAGCAACTCGGCGAGGAGGTCGCGGTCCTGGGTTCGTTGCGGCGGGGTGAAGGCGGTTGGAGGCGTTTCCTGATCTCGCTGGGCGAGGCGCACGCGCACGGCGTTCCGGTGAACTGGAACCGGGTCTTCTCGGGAACACGCGCGCGGCGCGTCGACCTGCCCACCTACGCGTTCCAGCGGAAACCGCACTGGTCGAGCAGCGCATTGCCGGAGCACACGGCGGCCGGGATGGTCAGCACGGGGCACCCCCTGCTCCGGCAGCACATGTCGCTGGCGGCATCCGGTGCGGTCGTGTTCACGTCGACGCTGTCGGGGCAATCGCCGCCCTGGCTGGCCGACCACTCCATCGCCGGCACAGTCCTGCTCCCGGGCACCGCGTTCGTGGAGATGGCGGTACGGGCGGCGGACGAGGTCGGCGGCATCGTGGAGGAGCTGGTCCTGCACACCCCCCTGGCGCCTCCCGAGGAAGGCGCCGTCGTCGTCCAGCTCTCCGTCGGCGCCCCGGAGGGCGGCGGCCTGCGGGAGGTCGTGTTCCACTCGCGCGCCGACGACGGCTCCACCGACTGGGTCCACCACGCCTCCGGGAGGATCGCCCCGGCCCGCGCACCGTCACCGCAGCGGCTGGAGACGTGGCCTCCGGCCGACGCCGAGGCGGTGGACGTCGGCGGGCTTTACGACCGGCTGGCCGCCGAGGCACTGGACTACGGCCCGGTCTTCCGCGGGCTGCGCGCGGCGTTTCGCCGGGGGGACGAGGTGTTCGCCGAAGCCGCCCTCCCGGAGGGCGAACCGGTGGACGGCTACCTGTTGCACCCCGCCCTGCTCGACGCGGCGCTGCATTGCGCTGGCCTCGGGGCGCTCGACTACGCGGGAGGCCCGCAGCTGCCGCATTCGTGGCAAGACATCGTCCTGCACGCCCGTGGGGCGCGCGCTCTGAGAGTGCGGGTCCGGTCGATCGGCGCGCGGTCGGTGGAGTTGGAGGCGTTCGACGAGGCTGGTGATCCGGTCGTGTCGATCGGTGACTTGTCCTTCCGCCCGGTCGAGCCGAGCCGGCTGGGCGCGCGGGACGCCATGACCGAGGATTCGCTGTTCCGATTGGACTGGGTCGCGTTGCCCGGAGGGGACGGGATCGCGGCTGGGCACCACCCCGCGGTGCTCGGGGCGGGAGCGCCCGGCACGGCGTTCCCCGATCCGGCGGCGTTGAAGCACGCGATCGAATCCGGTGAGCCCGTCCCGGACGCCGTGCTGTACTTCCTGCAAGAGCGCGACGCCGACCAGGACGACATCGGTGACGGGGCACGCGCGACTACCTGCGAAGTCCTCGAACTCCTGCGCACCTGGGTCACGGAGCCCGCTCTGGCCTCACGTCGGCTGGGGATCGTGAGCCGTGGCGCGGTGGCCGTGGCGGAGAACGAGAGCCTGGCCGGGCCGGCGCACACCGCCGCGTGGGGGTTCGTGCGTTCCGCGCAGTCCGAGCACCCCGACCAGTTCGTCCTGATCGACGTCGACGGGCGCGAGGACTCGGCTGCGGCGCTGCGCTCGGTCTTCGAGTTCGGCGAGCCGCAACTGGCCATCCGGAGGGGCACTGCTCACGGCCCGCGACTGAAGCCGGTCCGGCCAGACGAGGCGCTCAACCCGCCCGACGCGACGTGGCGGCTCGAAGCCACGGCCAAGGGCACCCTCGAAGGTCTGGCGTGCGTGCCGCACCCGGAGGCGGCCCGAATCCTGGGGCCGCACGAGGTCCGCGTCCGCGTCCGCGCCGCCGGGCTGAACTTTCGCGATGTCGTCGTGGCACTCGGGACGGTGCAGGACGAGCGGATGCTGGGTGGGGAGGGGGCCGGCGTGGTCGTGGAGGTCGGTTCGGAGGTCACCGACCTCGTTCCCGGCGACCGTGTTCTCGGCGTGTTCCCGGCGGGCTTCTCCCCGGTGGCGGTCGCCGAACGGCGTGCCCTGGCCAGGATGCCCGAGGGCTGGTCGTTCCCGCAGGGGGCCGCCGTGCCGATCGCGTTCCTGACCGCCTCCTACGCGCTTCACGACCTGGCGCGGCTGCGGCCCGGCCAGTCGGTCCTCGTGCACTCCGCCGCGGGCGGGGTGGGGATGGCCGCGGTCCAGTTGGCCCGACACCACGGGCTGGAAGTCTTCGCGACAGCCCACCCCGCCAAGTGGGACGCGCTGCGTGACCTGGGGCTGGACGACGCGCACATCGCGTCCTCGCGGGACACCGGCTTCGCCGACCGGTTCCTCGCCGTGACTGGCGGGCGCGGGGTGGACTGCGTCCTGAACTCGTTGAGCGGCGAGTTCGTCGACAGGTCGATGGCGCTGCTCGCCGAGGGCGGGTGCTTCCTGGAGATGGGCAAGACGGACATCAGGGATCCCGACGAGGTGGTCGCCCGCCATCCGTCGATCACCTACCGGCCGTTTGACCTCGGTGAGGCGTCGGCCGAGCGGATCGCCACGACACTCGTGGAGGTCCTCGCGCTGTTCGAAGAGAACGCGCTCCGCCATGCGCCGCTGGCCAGCTGGAACATCAGCCGGGCTCGGGACGCCTTCCGCCACATGAGCCGGGGGCTGCACCTGGGCAAGATCATCCTGACGGTGCCCCGCCCTTTGTCTACAGGGACGGTGGTGGTGACGGGCGGTACGGGCGTGCTGGGCGGTCTGGTGGCGCGGTTCCTTGTGGAGCGGCGGGGAGTCCGGTCCCTGGTGTTGGCGTCCCGGCGTGGCTTGGCCGCGCCGGGGGCCGAGGACCTGGTGCGGGAGTTGGAGGGGTCGGGGGCGCTGGTGCGTGTGGTGTCGGCCGATGTGGGTGCCAGGGAGGACGTCGCGCGGTTGTTGGACGCCGTGCCGGATGAGTGGCCGTTGTGCGGGGTGGTTCACGCGGCGGGGCTGGTCGAGGACGGTGTGGTGTCGTCCGCGTCGCCAGACGTCGTGGGGCGGGTCTTCAGGGCGAAGGTCCTCGGCTCGTGGTGGTTGCATCGCCTGACCGCGGATCTGGACCTGGAGATGTTCGTGTTGTTCTCCTCCGCAGCGAGTGTGCTGGGCAGTGCCGGCCAGGCCGTGTACGCGGCGGCGAACGCGTTCTTGGACGGTTTGGCGTGGTTTCGGCGTGCCCGGGGTTTGGCGGGGCAATCGCTGGCGTGGGGAATCTGGGAGCAGCGGAGCGAATCGACCGGGCACCTTTCCGACACCGACCACTACCGGATCAGGACGAGCGGCTCGCGGCTGGTGACGAACGAAGCCGGGCTCGCCCTGTTCGACACCTCGCTGCGGCTCGGTGACCCGCTCCTCATCCCGGCGCCTCTGGACCTCCCCGCGTTGCGGGCCGCAGGCGGCGGCGCACCCCTGCTGCGCGAACTGCTCCCGCCGTCGCCCCGCCGGAACGCCGCCGGTGCCGGTGCCGGAACACCCACGACGTCCGTGGCGGAACTGCGGAACCTCCCACCTGCTGTGCGCCACGACGCCCTGCTGCACCTCGTCCGCACTCATGCGGCCGGCGTGCTGGGACACCCATCGCCCGAGGCGGTCGAGCCGTACCGGCCGTTCCGGGAACTCGGTCTCGACTCGCTCACCGCAGTCGAACTGCGCAACCTGCTGGGCGCGACGACGGACCGGCGCTGGCCGATCACCCTCGTCTTCGACCACCCCACTCCCGCGGCGCTGGCCGAGTTCCTCGACGGCGAGCTCTTCGCCGCCCCGCGGCCGGGCACCGCGCTCGACGAGATCGACCACCTCGAGCAGTCCCTGCTTGCGAACAGGACGGCGGCGATCCCCGAGGTCGTGAAGCGGCTGGAGCACCTCATCAGGCGGCTCAGGCCGGAACCGACCACCCGCGTGGGACCGGACGGCCCGCCTGCCGCGCAGGAGGACATCTTCCGCTACATCGAGGACCGGTACGGACTCCCGCTCGACGCGGGCGCCCGACGACGTGACGGGTGATTTCCCATGGAAAACGAGGACAAGCTCTTCCGCTACCTCCAGCACGTCACGGCGGAACTGGACGAGGCGCACCAGCGGATCCGCGAACTGGAGGCCGCGCAGGCCGAACCGGTCGCCGTCGTGGCCATGGGGTGCCGCCTCCCCGGGGAGGTGCGCACTCCCGAGGAGCTGTGGGCGCTGCTCGTCGAAGGTCGCGACGCGATCTCCGGCTTCCCGACCAATCGCGGGTGGGATGTGGACGGGCTCTACGACCCGGACCCGGACAAACCCGGGACCACCTGTGCGCGCGAAGGCGGTTTCCTGTCCGGGATCGACGAGTTCGACGCCGCGTTCTTCAGGATCTCCCCACGCGAAGCGGCGGCGATGGACCCCCAGCAGCGCCTGCTGTTGGAGACGGCGTGGGAGGTCTTCGAACGCGCGGGCATCGCGCAGCCCGCGCTCTCCGGGAGCCGGACGGGTGTCTTCATCGGCGCGGCGTCGTCCGGCTACGCCGTCGGCGCGCACGACGCGGTGTCCGGATCCGAGGGCTACCTGGTGACAGGCACCGCCCTGAGCGTCGTTTCCGGGCGCATCTCCTACGTCTTCGGCCTGGAAGGGCCGTCGATCACACTCGACACCGCCTGTTCGTCGTCGCTGCTGGCGGTACACCAGGCGTGCCTCGCCCTGCGGCAGGGGGAGTGCTCCCTGGCACTGGCCGGCGGCGTTACCGTCATGACCAAACCCGGGATGTTCACGGAGTTCAGCAGGCAGCGCGGACTCGCACCGGACGGGCGCTGCAAAGCCTTCGCCGCCGCGGCGGACGGCACCGCCTGGTCCGAAGGAGTCGGGTTGGTGTTGCTGGAGCCGTTGTCGGAAGCCCGGCGCAACGGACACCCGGTGCTGGCCGTTGTGCGCGGCAGCGCGGTCAACCAGGACGGTGCGAGCAACGGCCTGACCGCACCGAACAGGTCCGCGCAGCGGCGCGTGATCGAGCAGGCAGTCGCCAACGCCGGCCTTGTGCCGGACCAGGTTGACGCCGTCGAAGCCCACGGCACGGGCACCAGGCTGGGTGACCCCATCGAGGCGCAGGCGCTGCTGGACAGCTACGGCCGCCGCGACCCGCAGCACTCCCTGTGGCTGGGCACCATCAAATCGAACGTGGGGCACACGCAGTCCGCCGCGGGTGTCGCCGGGGTGATGAAGATGGTCCTGGCCCTGCGGAACGGGATCCTGCCCCGAACGCTGCACGCGGACGAACCGACCCCGCACGTCGACTGGTCCTCCGGCGCGGTGCGCCTGCTGACCGGGAACCGGCCGTGGCCGGAAACCGGGCGGCCACGGCGCTGCGCTGTCTCCTCCTTCGGCGTCAGCGGGACGAACGTGCACGTCGTCCTCGAACAGGCGCCACCGTCCGCACAGCCGGGGCCAACGCGTGACCTCATGCCACGCGACGCGCCGTACGTGTTGTCGGCGAAGAGCCCGGCGGCCCTGCGCGCCCAGGCGTCAGAACTGGCATCGTTCATCGAGAGCCGGCCCGACTCCGACATCGCCGGGATCGGGTACTCGCTCGGCGCCACCAGGACCCACTTCGGCTGCCGAGCGGCGGTCGTGGCGGGTGATCGCGCCGAGCTGGTCGGGGGACTGGTCGCGTTGGAGAACGGCGAACCCCGCGCCGACCTCGTCGAAGGCGGCCCGGACCAGGGTCGACTGGGTTTCCTCTTCTCCGGCCAGGGTTCGGAGCGGCCGGGCATGGGAAGCGGGCTCCACGCCGAGCACCCGGTTTTCGCCGAAGCGTTCGACGAGGTGTGCTCATACGTCGACCCACTCCTGGGCCGTTCGCTGCGGGAAGTCGTCTTCGGCGGACCGATGACCTGCACCGCACACGTCCAGGCGGGCCTGTTCGCCCTGCAGACGGCGATGTTCCGGCTGCTGGAGTCGTGGGGTGTCAGGCCCGACTTCCTGCTCGGCCACTCGGTGGGGGAGATCGCCGCCGTGCACGTCGCGGGTGCCTTGTCCCTGGCGGACGCGTCGTCGCTGGTCGTCACGCGGGGCATGCTGATGGCGCGGACACCCACCGACGGTGCGATGGTGGCCGTGGAGGCCGCAGAAGACGAGGTGCAGGCCCTGGTCGGGCGGAACGCCGTGTCGGTCGCGGCGGTCAACGGTCCCCGCTCCGTCGTCGTCTCGGGCGAACGGAGCGTGCTGACCGGGCTGGTCGACCGGTGGGTCGCCGCAGGGTATCGGGTGCGCTGGTTGCGCTCGGCCCACGCCTTCCACTCCGCCCGGATGGACCCGGTGGCGGCAGCGCTCGAACAGGCCGTCGAGGGCCTGTCCTGGGCGCCGGCGCGCATCCCGGTGGTTTCGTCCACAACCGGGCGGCTGTTGCCCGTCGAGGAGATGAGCTCACCGCGCTACTGGGGCAGGCAGGTCCGCGGGACCGTCCGCTTCCACGACGCCATCACCACGCTGCGCGCGCAGGGGGTCACCACGTTCGCCGAACTCGGTCCCGACGGTGTGCTGTGCGGCTTGGGCGAGCGTTGCGGGGCGGAGTCGGATGAGGCGCTGGAGTTCGTGCCCACGATGCGTTCGGGAGAGCGCGACGGCCGGGTGCTGGCGCTCTCGTTGGCGCGCCTGCACGTCCGCGGGGTCGACCTCGACTGGGCCGCGGTGTTCGGCGGGGAGCGGAGGACCGAGCTACCGACCTACGCGTTCCAGCGCCGGCGTTACTGGCTGGAGGAGTCGGAGCGCCGGGGCGAGCCCGCCGACTTCGGGCTGGAGCCGGTCGACCACCCGCTGCTGGACGCGGCCGCCCGGGTACCCGACGGTGGCGGGTTGGTACTGACCTCAGCCGTGGCGTTGCGGGATCAACCGTGGCTGGCCCAGCACGCCCTCGCCGGTGTCCCCGTGTTCCCCGCGACCGCGTTCCTGGAACTCGCACTGCGCGCGGGGGCCGAAACGGGGTGTCCAGGAGTCACCGAGCTGACCTTGGAAAGGCCACTCGCCCTGGATGACGCCGAAACCGTTCGGGTGCAGGTGAGCGTGGGCGAGCAGCGCGGGGACGGAACGCGCCCCGTCGCCGTCCACTCCTGTCGCACCGGGCAGGAGTGGGTGCGCCACGCTTCGGGAACGTTGACGGCCGAGGTCGAGGGGCCCCGCCGGGATCGGGGCGGGCCCTGGCCCCCGGAGGGTGCGGCCCCGCTCCCGATCGGAGGGTTGTACGAAGGTCTCGCCGAGCACGGGTTCGACTACGGCCCGGTGTTCCAGGGCCTGCGTGCCGCCTGGCGCGCGGGCGCGGAGGTCTTCGCCGAGGTCGCCTTGCCCGAAGACGTCGAACCCGCTCCCGGTGAGTTCGCGCTCCACCCAGCGTTGCTCGACGCTGCGCTGCACGTCTTGGGGTGCGTGCCCAACGCGTCGCCGGGTGCGCGGTTGCCGTTCGCCTGGAACGGAGTGTCGCTGCACCGATCACACGCGTCGGTGCTCCGGGTTCGCGTGACACCCCACCGCGACGGTGATTTCGACACCGTCTCCGTCCACGTCGTCGACGGCTCGTGCGAGCCCGTGATGTCCGTGACGTCCCTGATCATGCGCCCGGCGGAACCGACCGGGTTCACCGCGGGGAACGGCACCGGCTCCGCGGTGCTGGCCGAACCGCGATGGGTGGAGCTGGCGATGCGGGCATCGCCGGACGGGCGGGGGTGGGCCGTGTTGGGACAGCTCCCGTTCACCATCCCAGGCGTGCGGTGCGAATCGTGGGATTCGCTCAGAGGTACCGGCGTCGCACCGGACGTGGTGCTGGCGTTCCTCCCACCCGACCCCCAAGAGGACGGCGTCGCGGGTGCGGCCCGTGCGGCAACGCTCGGCGTCCTGGGCCTGGTCCAGCGGTTCCTGGCCGACCGACGGTACGACGCGTCGAGATTGGTCCTGCTCACGCAGGGCGCCGCGGGCGACGACGTCGCGGACCTGGTGCACGCGCCGGTGTGGGGTCTGGTCCGGTCGGCGAGGTCGGAGCACCCGGACCGCTTCGTGCTCGTCGATCTCGACCGGAGCGCCCGCTCCTGGGAACTGCTGCCGTCCGCGCTCGCGTCCGGGGAGTCCGAGGTGCTGATCCGTGACGGAGTCGCGCGGGTGCCCGAACTCCGCCGGGTACCGAAGCCGGGGACCAGACCGGGGCGGCCCGGTCTGGGTACCGTGCTCGTCACCGGCGGCACCGGAGGTATCGGCGGGCAGATCGTCCGTTCCCTGGCCCGGGAGTCCGGGGTCCGCAGCCTGGTGCTGGTCGGCCGCCGCGGAGCGGACGCACCGGGTGCTGCGGAGCTGAGGGACGAGCTCACCGCACTCGGGGTACGTGTGGAGTTCGTCGCCTGCGACGTTTCGGACCGGAACGCACTGGCCGAGGCGCTGCGCCGAGTCCCGGAGGACGCGCCGTTGACCGCGGTCGTGCACGCCGCCGGTGTGGTCGAGGACGGTGTGGTGGAAGCGCTCACCCCGGCGCAACTCGAACGCGTCCTGGTGCCCAAGGTCGACGGCGCGTGGCACCTGCACGAGCTCACCGCCGGGCTGGACCTCGCCGAGTTCGTGCTCTTCTCCTCCGCGTCGGCCGTTCTCGGCGGTCCGGGACAGGCCAACTACGCGGCGGCGAACGCGTTCCTGGACGCGTTGGCCCGATACCGGCGCGTGCGCGGACTGCCTGCGCAGTCGCTGGCCTGGGGCTGGTGGGAACGGGTCGACGGCATGGCGGGGAACCTGGGGAAAGCCGACCGCCGGCGGTTCACCCGCGTCGGCGTCCTGCCGCTGACCGACCACCAGGGCACGCAGCTCTTCGACGACGCGCGAGCCGGCGCACAGCCGGTCCTCGTGCCGATCCGGATCGACACCGCGGCGCTGAGCCGGGCCGAGGCACCCGGCTTGCTGCGGGGTCTCGGACGCGGTGGCCCCCTCCGGGCGGGCGGCACCGCGAACGACGGGCTGAGGCACGACTTCGGTGCGCGAACCCCGGCGGAGCAACGGGAAGCGCTCCTGCGGCTCGTGTCCCACCACGCCGCGGCCGTGCTCGGCCACACCACACCGGAGGAGTTCGACCCGGCCACGGGCTTCCTGGAGCTCGGTTTCGACTCGCTCACCGTGATCGAGCTGCGGAACCGGATCGCCCGGGCCACCGGAATCCGACTGTCCCCCACCGTGCTGTTCGACCACCCCACGGTCGCGGCGCTGACCGAGCACCTCCACGCGGAACTGGTGCCGCGGCTCCAGGCGGTGCACCCGGTGCTCGCCTGCCTCGACGCCCTGCGGTCCGCACTCGCCGCGGCGGACCCGGACGACGGGATGCGCCGCGAGATCACCGCACGGCTGCAACTGCTGACCGCCGAGTGGAGCGGCACGGCGAACGAGCAGCCTTCCGCCGACATCACCACCGCCACCGATGAGGAACTGTTCCGGATTCTCGACGACGAACTCGAAACGCCAAGCTGACCAGCGGACCACGGGGACACCACGGATGCACAACGAACAGCGGCTGCGGGACTACCTCAAGCGCGCCACGACCGACCTGCGCCAGGTCCGCCACCGGCTCGCGGAGATCGAGGAGCGGGACCGGGAACCGATCGCCATCATCGGAACGGCCTGCCGCTACCCGGGGGAGGTGCGGTGCCCGGACGACCTGTGGGACCTGGTCGCCTCGGGCGTTGACGCGGTGTCGGGGTTCCCGGTCAACCGGGGCTGGGACGTGGAACGGATCTACGATCCCGACCCGGACAGGGAAGGGACCTGCTACACCAACTGCGGCGGGTTCCTCCACGACGTCGACCGGTTCGACGCGGAGTTCTTCGGCGTCAGCCCCCGGGAGGCCACCGCGATGGACCCGCAGCAGCGCCTGTTGCTGGAAACCTCCTGGGAGGCGGTCGAACACGCCCGCATCGCACCCTCCGAGCTGCGTGGCAGCCGGACGGGGATGTTCGCGGGAGTCATGTACCAGGACTACTCGGCGCGGCTGACCAGCACCCCCGAGGGGTATGAGGGGTACCTCGGGAACGGCAGCGCGGGCAGCCTCGCCTCCGGTCGCGTGGCGTTCACCCTCGGTTTGGAGGGGCCTGCGGTGACCGTGGACACCGCGTGCTCGTCCTCGCTGGTGGCGATCCACTGGGCCTGTGAATCCCTGCGCCGCTCGGAGTGCTCGCTCGCGCTGGCCGGTGGTGTCACGGTCATGTCGTCACCGAACGTGTTCATCGAGTTCAGCCGGCAGGGGGGCCTGGCCCCGGACGGTCGTTGCAAGTCCTTCGCCGCTTCGGCCGACGGCGCAGGGTGGGGTGAGGGCGTCGGGGTCCTCCTGCTGGAGCGGCTCTCCGACGCCCGGCGCAACGGGCACCCCGTCCGGGCACTCATCCGCGGCACCGCGGTGAACCAGGACGGCGCGAGCAGCCGGCTGACCGCGCCGAACGGGCCCGCCCAAGAGCGGGTCATCCGCAGCGCGCTGGCCCGCGCCGGGCTGGCCCCGGAACACGTGGACGTGGTGGAGGCGCACGGCACGGGCACGCCGCTGGGCGATCCCGTCGAGGCGCGGGCGCTGGCTGCGGTCTACGGCGGAGGACGCACTCAGGACCGCCTGCTGTGGCTCGGTTCGCTGAAGTCGAACCTGGGGCATACGCAGGCCGCGGCCGGTGTCGGCGGCGTCATCAAGATGATGGGGGCACTCGAGCACGGCCTGCTGCCGGAAACCCTGCACATCGGCGAACCGTCACCGCACGTGGACTGGGCGGCGAGCGGCCTGCGGCTGCTGACCACCAGTCAGCCCTGGCCTCGGACCGGCCGGCCGCGGCGCGCGGGTGTGTCGTCGTTCGGCATCAGCGGCACGAACGCCCATCTCGTCCTGGAACAGGCACCCGAGGAGACCGATCCGGACAGTGCGGTGGCGACGGGGACCGGTGCGGTTCCGTGCGCGCTCTCGGCGAAGACAGGCGCGGCCCTGCGGGCGCAGGCGGAGCGGCTGCGGGAACACCTGAGCTGGAAGCCGCGCGCCCTGTCCGACGTGGGGTGGTCGCTGGCGACCACGCGGTCGAACTTCGCCCACCGCGCCGTGGTCCTGGCCGGAACGGGGAACGACCTCGCCCAGGGCCTGGACGCACTCGCCCAGGGGGATCCGGCGGCAGACGTGGTTCAGGGGGTGGCGGCCACGAACGCCAAGGTGGTTTTCGTCTTCCCCGGCCAGGGTTCCCAGTGGCCGGGGATGGCGCGGGAACTCCTGGCCTGTTCGGAAACCTTCGCGCGGCGCGTCCAGGACTGCGCCGCCGCCCTGTGCTCCCATGTGGAGTGGTCCCTGCTCGACGTGCTGCGGGGTGCGCCGGGTGCCGCGTCGCTGGAGCGGGTCGACGTCGTCCAACCCGCGCTGTTCGCGGTGATGGTGTCATTGGCGGCCCTGTGGCGGTCCTGTGGTGTGGAGCCCGCCGCCGTCGTCGGGCACTCACAGGGCGAGCTCGCCGCCGCGTGCGTGGCCGGGGCGCTGTCGCTCGACGACGCCGCCAGGATCGTCGCCCTGCGCAGTCGCGCCCTGGGGCAGTTGGCCGGGAGCGGTGCGATGGCCTCGGTCGCGCTGCCCCACGCCGAAGTCCTGTCGCGGTTGCGCGACACGCGGCTCTCGGTGGCGGCGGTGAACGGTCCTTCGTCGACGGTGGTTGCGGGAGACGGCGACACCGTAGACGAGTGGCTCACCGAGCTATCCGCGGCGGGGATCCGGACCACTCGCCTGGCGGTCGACTACGCCTCGCACTCGCCCCACGTCGAGCTGATCCGGCAGCAGGTGCTGGACGCCGCCTCCGGTGTCCGACCGCAGCAGGCGCGGATTCCGCTCTACTCCGCGGTGACCGGTGACCGGATCGACCCGGGGGAGCTGACTGCCGAGTACTGGTACCGCAACCTGCGCTCTACGGTGCGGTTCCGGCACGCCACCGACGCCCTGCTCGACGCTGGCCACCGGTTGTTCGCCGAGATCAGCCCGCAACCGATCCTCACGCACGGAATCCAGGAGAGCATGGTCGAGCGAGGTTTCGAGGGTGCCGCGCTCGGATCCCTGCGACGCGAAGACGGTGGTCTCGACCGCTTCCACCGGTCCTTGGCCGAAGCCCACGTGCACGGTGTGACGGTCGACTGGGGGCCGGTGCTGGGGAACGGCAACCACACCGTGGACCTGCCCACCTACGCCTTCCAGCGGCAGCGCTACTGGCTGGACGATCCGGCGACCCCCCGGGACGTGGAGTCGGCGGGTTTGGCGGCTGCCAACCACCCCCTGCTGGCCGCCGTCGTGCCGGTGGCCGGCTCCGACGAGTTCGTGCTCACCGGCCGGCTCAGCCTGCGCGCGCATCCATGGCTCGCCGATCACGCCGTGTTCGGGGTGACCTTGCTGCCGGGAACCGCGTTCCTCGAGATGGCGGTCCGGGCGGGCGGCGAAGTCGGGTGCCACCGGGTCGAGGAGCTGACCGTCCACACCCCGCTCATGCTGGACGAGCACGGCGACGTCGCGATCCAGGCGACCGTGGGCGCGCCCGACGCCGCGGGCCTGCGCCCGGTGCGCTTCCATTCGTGCGGGGCCGACGGGCCGTGGACGTGCCATGCCTCGGGAACCCTGTCCGAGGGCGTCGACCCCGTCGGCCCGTCCGAGCCGTGGCCGCCTCCCGGTGCGGAACCCGTGGACCTCGCGGACCTCTACGACCGCCTGGCCGAGTCGGGTCTGGAGTACGGGGCGTCGTTCCAGGGTTTGCGGGCGGCGTGGCGGCGCGGCGACGAGATCTGCGCCGAGGCGGTGCTCGCGGACGACACCACCGGTTTCCGGGTGCACCCGGCGTTGCTGGACGGCGCGCTGCACGCCATCGCCCTCGGGGTGGAGGCCGGCCCGCCGAGGCTGCCGTTCTCCTGGCAGGGCGTTTCGCTGGCGGCGAGCGACACGGCGGTGCTGAGGGTGCGGTTGACGTCGAGCGGCGATTCCGCGTCGTTGACCGCGACGGACGAGGGTGGCAGGCCCGTGTTCTCCGTGGACTCGCTGGTGCTGCGGCCGATTGGTGCCGGGATGATCCGGAACGGGCGTCGGCCGCTGCATCTGGTGGAATGGGAGCCGGCGACCGGCCTCGCCCGCGATTCGTGGCACTGGGCCGCGCTCGACCCGGTCCCGGTGGCACTGCTCGCCGGGATGTCCGGTGTCGACACCGTCACACCGGAGTCCGACGCGCCTGACGTCGTGGTCGCGTTCCTCGTCGGAGAGGAGCCGGAGGACGTGGTCGAGGCCGCGCGCAGAGCGACGCACCGTGCCTTCGAGCTCGTTCGCGCATGGCTGCGGCGCCCCGACTCGTCCCGTCTTGTGTTTGTGACGTGCGGCGCGGTGGCGGCACACCCCGACGAGGACGTGGCAGACCTGGCGCACGCACCGGTGTGGGGACTGGTGCGTTCGGCGATGCTTGAACACCCGGACCGGTTCCGATTGGTGGACATCGACGCGACCGAGGACTCACGTCGGGAGCTGCGCCGGATCGTGGGCGCGGACGAACCGGAACTCGTGGTGCGCGCCGGCGCCGTGCTCGTACCTCGACTCACGCGCGTTGACCCGGACCCTGCGGCTTCGGCGGCAGGTCTGTCGCGGGGCACCGTGCTGATCACGGGTGGCACGGGGACGTTGGGCAGGACCGTGGCGCGCCACTTGGTGGCCGAGCACGGCGTGCGGGACCTGCTGCTGGTCAGCAGGCAGGGCCCGGATGCCGCCGGCGCGGCGGAGTTCGCCGCGGAATTCGCCGGATCGGGCGCGCGGGTGCGGTTGGCAGCGTGTGACGCCGCCAACCGCCAGCAGCTTTCCGAGCTGGTTCGGCAGATACCGGCCGACCGGCCGCTGACCTGTGTCATCCACGCGGCGGGTGTGCTCGACGACGGTGTGCTGACGTCCTTGACGCCGGAGCGGTTCGAGGGCGTCCTCCGCGCGAAGGTGGACGCCGCGTGGAACTTGCACCAACTGACCGCGGAACGCCGCGAGGTCGAGTTCATCCTGTTCTCCTCGGCGGCAGCGGCGCTGGGCAGCGCCGGCCAGGCGAACTACGCCGCTGCCAACGCGTTCCTCGACGCGCTCGCCCACCACCGCCGCGCGCGGGGACTGCCCGCGCAGTCCTTGGGCTGGGGCCTGTGGGAGCAGGCCAGCGGCATGACGGGCCATCTGGACAACGCCGACCGGCGGCGGATGAGCCGAGCGGGCGTCCTGCCGATGTCCAACCAGCAGGCGCTGGCGCTGTTCGACGCCGCACGCGGGATGGACCGGGCGTGCGTGCTTCCCATCCGCATGGCGACTTCGCAGCCCCGACGCGACAACCGCACCACCGCGCCGGCCCCCGACGAGGACATCGCGACCCGGCTGAAGGAGCAGAACCCGGAACAGCGGAACGCCACGCTCCTGCACCTGGTTCGGACCCAGGCCGCAGCCGTTCTCGGCCACGCGGACGCCGAGGCGGTCACACCGGGAGCGGCATTCTCCGCGCTCGGCCTGGACTCGCTCACGGCGATCGACCTGCGCAACCGCCTGGCGACCGCGACGGGCCTGCGCCTGCAACCGACGTTGGCCTTCGACCACCGCACCCCGGAGGCACTGGCGTCCCACCTGGCCGTGGAAATCGTCTCGATGGACGGCGACGAGCCGGAGCCGGTGACCGGTGAGGCTGCGACTGACCCGATCCGCGCGTTGTTCGAACAGGCTTGTGAGCAGGGCAAAATCGAGGTCGGCGTGGGGCTCCTGCGCGGTGCCGCGATGCTGCGACCGACGTTCGAACAACCCGGAGAACGGGGCCAGATCGCCGAACCGGTCCGCCTCGCGAGCGGGCCGAGAGGCCCGCACGTGCTCTGCTTCGCGGCGTTCTCCGCGCTGGGCGGCGTTCACCAGTACCTGCGGCTCGCCGCGCCGTTCCGCGATCAACAGGACCTCTCCGTGATCGCGTTGCCGGGCTTCGACGGAGAGGAGGCCCTGCCCGCCGACCTGGACGTGCTGCTGCGATCCCTGGCTGACGTGGTGTGCCGCTCCACGGCGGACCCGTACGTGGTGCTGGGCTCGTCGTCCGGGGGCTTCCTCGCCCACGCCACCGCGAGCGAACTGGAAAGGAGAGGAGCGGGCCCGCTCGGCGTGGTGCTGCTCGACACCTACCTGCCCGACCACCGGTGGTACCCCACGATGCAGAGCACCATGATCCGGGAGATGTTCATGCGCGACGGGGACCTGGTGCGCATCGACGGCACCAGGCTGGGAGCCATGGCCTGGTACGGGGGCCTGTTCACCGAGTGGCGACCCAGCCCGATCGCTGCTCCCACGCTGCTCGTGCGGGCCTCGGAACCGATGGACGGTTTCACGGACCACGCGGACGATGAGCGATGGCGGACCTCCTGGTGCCTGAAGCACTCGGTCGTCGACGTCCCTGGGAACCACTTCACCATCGGGGAAACCCACGCCGCCTCGACGGCCAACGCGGTCCGTTCGTGGCTGGGCGAACTGGCCCGACCAGCTGAGACCCGATCACGCGCAAATATTCACGACGCGGCTGGAGCGACTGCCGAGCGATGATGAACCGTTTCCACCGTCGCTTTGGCAGTCGGCGTTTCGCACCACTACGATGTGTGGTCGCGCCATGGCCGCGGCGAGTTGAGGGTTTGCACCGGGTCAGGAATCCACGGAGTCGGTCATCTCGGCGGCGATGGTGGCCGGGTAGCGGGGGGCAGAGGGGCATATCGACGCTTTGGGCGGGAACTCGCGGACGACCGGCCGACGGGTCCTCCATGCGGCGCCACGCGGCCGGACCTACCGCGAGTTCGGCGTCGGTCAGCAGGGCGGGGTCGAGCCTGCGGCGCCGGCAGATCCCGTAGTACCTTCCTGGACGTTCCGGAGCACGTGCCGGCGGTGGTCGCCGCACGTCGTGATCCCTGCTCGGTGGTCATGGCGGACAACGACATCTGATGGTCCTTTCGGGTGGGAACACCCCGACCGCCGTCACAGCCTCTGCCGTGGATCGTCCTGTTGATACCCGGTCCGTCGATGTGAAGGTGGTCATGGTGATGGTTTCACGACCGGAGGATCCGGATCTGCTCGGTGCGTGGCTGCGGGCCAAAGGGCCGGCTGTGCGCCGCAAACGGTCGGAGGATCCGTTCGTCCATCTTGGACTGCGGTTTGCCTTCTACTAGGGCAGTCGCACTTGTAGTTGATCACGCTGGTTGGTTGCGGCGGAGTCGGGTTCGGTAGTGGTACCACCTGGCGCGTGCCTGGTGGCGTCGTCTCCACATGACCCATTTCAGGTGGTGGTCCTGGGGGTGGTGTTTGCGGGTGACGAGGTTGAACAGCCGTTTGATCTCGGCGACGGTCGGTGCGATCAGGCCGGTGTCGACCGGTGGTTCCTGATCGGGCCGGGTGGGCAGGATTGGTTGTGGTGCCCGGGTTTTGGCTTGGCCGGCGGTGACGGCGCAGACGGCGGGGGCTGCCATGGTGAGCACGATGTGCCGCAACAGTGCGGTGTAGAGCCGGACCTGGGAATGGTCCAGCCCGAAGTGGTCCTTGCCGAACCCGAAATCCTCCTCCACCGGCCAGCGCAGGCACGCCACCCGCACCAAGGTCATCAGCGTGACCGGCCGCCTGGGCGGGACGTAGTAGTAGTGATAGGCCAGCTCACCGGTGCCCAGGTGCTTGCGGATCAACAGGAAGTGTCGGTGGTCGGTAGTCGCGACCCACGCCCAGGCGTAGCGGCGTTCGCCCTTGGACCCGGCAACTGCGCGGATCTGCCACGAGCGGGCAGCGGTCAGAAACCGTGTCACCGCGGCGTCGGCACGCGGCCTGACACCCGCCGCCAACTCGGCGCGGAAGGCGCACCCCACCCGCAGTACGTACCCGATCCCGTTGTCCTCGCAGAAGGTGCGCAGTTCGCCGGAGCGGCCGTAGACCTCGTCACCGGCGCACCAGGACGGCATCGACCGGCCGGTGACCATGTCGCCCAGGATGTCGATGGCTGGCTGTGGCTTGGTCCGGAACCCGATCCCGTCGCCGATGCCGAGCGCGGCGCGGCGGCCTGGGTCGTCGAGTTGGTCGGCGGGAACGTAGATCCGGGCGCCGACCAGCGCGTGCCCGCCCGGAGTGGCATAGGAGCAGTAGACGTGTCGACCCCGTTGGCGATCCGGCCCGCGCAGCCCATGTACTGCCGCTTGACCCCGGCGGTGGCGGCGCCGGTTTTCTCCTGCCCGGACTCGTCCAGCGCCGCCACCACCAGCGGCTGACCGGCCAGGTGCTCGGCCACGAATCCGCGGATCACTCCCATCGCGGTGTCGTGGTCCCAGACCGCGTGGTTGACCAACCGCTGGGTGCGATCGGGAGTGGTGTTCCCGGCGTGCTCGGCGATGGTCCAGCCGTTCTTCCGCGGCAGGTCGCTGACCAGTGCCGCGACATACTTCTCCGCCTGCCGGAACGGCTCCACCCTGCGGAAACACGGCTTCAACCGCCCGTGTAACCCGGCCAGATTCGACACCGCCAGGGCACCCTCTGTGATGGCAGTCGCAGCCGCCTCGCGGTTTTCTTGCGTCACAACATGATCATCGCGAGGCGGCTGCCCTCGTGATCAGCGGGCCCCAAGTCCCTCACCAGCCAAGATCACCAAAGTGCGCTGCCCTATGCCACGAGAGCGGAACTCGTTGCCGGGATTGACAATCGGGTCATGTTCTACAACAGTGTGCAGCGGCACTCCGTGCTCGGGATGCTTAGTCCCGCGACTACGAGAAGTCACTCCGAGCGGCTGCCTGAACCTGGTAAGCTCCCTGTCCACCGTTCGGGGTGAACCTCAATTCTCGCCGTCTACCCGGCCGTGTCCTGCCCAGCACACGGCGAGTGCCCTCGACATCACCCGATTCCGCCAACCCGATTGCTTGAGCGGTGGTCACACGCCCAGGTGAAGCATCTAACACCGATGAATGACTGCGCTTGCAGCTGTTCCTGCGTGCCTTGAGTCTGTGTCTGGGCAGTGCCCAACCGACCTCAGGGAGATCACGAATGGACAGCACCACGCAGGACCTCGTCTCGACTAAGATCGCGATGGCGTTCGACGCGCTAAACCTTAACGGGAACGGCCAGCTCGAGTGGGCCGACTATGAGGCCCTCATCAGCCGCTACCTGCAGGCCTACAACGTCAGCGAGGACGACCGGCGTGCCAGGGCGCTCCGCGCGTACTACCAGATGTACTGGCTGGAGCTGCTGCGGCACTCGGGCGTCTCCGGGGATAGCCTGACCAAGGAGCAGTTCACCACGGCGACCCGCCTTGCCACGATAGACACCAGCCGCCTCAACGCGGTCGAGGGCGGCGCCCACGCGATCTTCGATTTCATCGACGCCGACGGCGACGACGAGATCACCAAGGGCGAGTTCTCCCGCTACCTGCGGGACGTCTTGCGGATCCAGGCCCCCGACGCGATGGACGCCTTCTCCGCGCTGGACACCGACAGCGACGGCATCATCTCGCGGTCCGAGTTCATCCGCTCCGCGCGTGAGTATCTGGCTTAAAGATCTTTCGGTATTTGAGTGAGGACTGTCATAATCGGAGGCCGGTGTGGTCGAGGAAGTTGAAGCACAGCTGGTAGCTGCTGCCGACGCGTTCCAGGCTGGCCTGTGCGGCGGTGTGGGCTTCATCGATGGTGTCGGGGCAAAGATTGGCCAGCTCGGTGGCTTTGACGTTGCCCCACACCAGTTCCATCGGGTTGAGGTCGTGGGCGTAGCCGGGCAGTTGTTCGACCACGAGCCAGTGCCGTTGGTGGCCAGCCAGGTCTTCATGGCCTTGGGGCGGTGGGAGGGAAGCCCGTCTCAGATCAGTGTCACGGGCTGTCCGTCGAGGTGGTCGTGCAGGTCGGTGGGGAACCCGATCGGCGACGCGGTGTCGTAGCTGCCGTGCTTGATCTGGAACACGAACACCGCCTCGCTCCGGTCGGGCCGGTAGGCGAGCGCGCCGGACATCGACATGCGCTTCCAGGAGAACCGGTGCCGCAGCACCGGGGTCCGGCCTCTCGGCGCCCAGGTGGCCCTCACCACGGGAAGTAGGGAGAACCCGCTCTCGTCCTGGAAACAGATCAAGGCCCCTCGGCGCCGGGCGCTTTTTTGTGCGTGGCCCTTCGCGCAGCAGTGAGCGTTTTTCATCCTGCGGCGATCTCGTAGTTCTGAAGGACGTGGATGGCCTTGGCCAGGCGGCCGGCGCGGTACGGGCAGCACCGTAGCTTGCGCAGGACGCGCCAGGTCTTGAGTTGGGCGTTGGCACGCTCGCCCGGTCCTGTGCCGCTCGAAAAGTCATCGTCGCTGGTAGAACGAGGGCTTCAGCGTGTTGAGAGCATGTCCGGGTGTTCGTGTCGCGACGGTTCGTGCGAGCGCTTTACATCCCCAGCAGGTCACGGAGATAGCACTGTCCGAATCTTTATGGAAGTCCCATGCGGTCACGCTTTGGGCTACGCCGGTCAAGATGGGTGCAGCGCATCCCTGCCGCCGAGTCGGTCCAGCTCCAGAAGGATCGCCCGAAAAGCGTCCGGTTCGACCTCGACCAATTCGTCGACCAGGTCGAACCAGTCGTGGGTCGCAAGGTTGTGTGCCAACTTCTTGTGTTCCGGGAGGCTATTCTCTTGCAGCCATAGCGCTCCGGGCCCGGCTACGGGACCTGCCGGCGTGTTGTCGTAATTAGGGAACCGAGGCTCCCGATCCACCGACTCCGCGATTTCGGTCAGGGTGCGCAGCGGATCGGGCAAGGGCATGAAGAGCCGACGGGAACCGTCGATTCTGACCGGTCGCCGCCCGGTGTGCCCGACGACTGTCCGGATGTGGTGCCATAGAGCCGTGACCCGAGGGCGGTCACCCAGATCCGCTGCGGCTCGGAGTGCGGACAGCAGGATCTTGATGCGTGCTTCGAGTTCAGCGATATTGTCGGCGACGCCGACTACCTCATCGAGCAGGTCTGCCTTTCTGGCCGTCGTGGCGATGAAGGTGAGTGCGGCGGCACGGTCGTTTGAGGTCTCGGCCGTTCTGGCGAGTTGGGTCGCTCGGTTGTCTTGTGCCTGCGCCAGCAGAATACGGATTAGTTCCAGTCGTGGGCGCCGTTGCAGACGAGGATCTGCGATCGTGTGAAGAGTCTGTTCGGCGCGGTCGATGGCCCCGTTGACGGCAAGCCCTTCGGTGATGATAGACGATCCCGCCGACCGCACCTCCTCGGTGGAGAACGACCGGACCAACCGTTCGGCGCGATCGAACTCCGCGAAGTCGGCCATGACTTGCACCCATCGCAGCAAACGCCTCTCGTCGATGCTCGTCGATGCCGGTCGTGCCGCATCCTCGGTCAACGTGACAAGATGTGACGCCCGCTCGATCTCGTGGCGGCGAACGAGTGCGACCGCGACGGAGAGAGCCCCGGTGATGTCTTCGGACGGCAACATGTGGGATCGCACCATCGATTCGGCTTCTTCGATGGCGCCGGCATCTGCCTTGGCGACGGCGATCGCCATGATGGTGAACCTTCGCCATTGGCCCTGAGGGAGTTCTTCCAGCGTCTCGTCGACCTCGTCGACCAACCGTGAGGCTCGTGACGGATCGCCGTTTCTGCCCGCGGCGACGGCGACGGCCGCGAGCCGCGCTGACAGGTACTTGACATCGCTTGCGGTCCGCGCCAATTCCTCTGCCTTGTCGAGGTCCAGGGTGGCGAGGGCTCGGGTGACGTCGAGCAGGCTGTACTCCTGGCCGTCGACATCGCTGATCGTGGCAGTGACAGCGCGCGCTACGTCGCTGAGTCCGGCACCTGCGAGCGCATTGGCGGCCTTGGCCTTGTCGTGGTCGGACACGGTTCGGTCGACGGACGGGAGGTCAAGAAACCGATCCGCGATATCTGCTATATCCGGTGCGACCGGCGAGTCCTCGGTGAGGATGCCGTCGGCGAGGTCCGTCGCTCTCGACGAGTGCCCCAGACTGGCCGCGGCGGCCGCCACCTTGGCGATTGCGGTCACATCCGCACGACCGCCTACCTGTTTCAGCGTCTCCTCTGCTTCGGTGTACCAATTCGAGGCATCGTCGTGTTCCAGGTCGTCGAGCGCCACGTGCGCGAGCGACGCGCATGCCTCGGCACGTTCCTCCGGATGCTTGATGGCATCTACGGCCCGTCTGGTTCGTTCGTAGTCTTTGATCCGCATCGCGGCTTCCGCGAGTTCGGCGTACGGCCACGAACCCCACCACTGGTTGAAGGATTTGGCCAGGTCCTCGGCCTCGTCCAGAAGGCGGGCCGCTCGTTGCTGCTCGCCCGCCCGGTGGAATTCCACAGCTGCGGCCGTCAACGCCCGGCTGCGTACAACGAGGTCACCGATCACGTTCAGGAGCGCTTCTGCATGGTCGAGCCGGCCAACCATCGCCCATACGGACGGAAGGTGAGCAGGGATCCAATCGTTGCGCGAGTACAGGCTCGTGCGGTGAACCGCGAGTCTGGCCAAGGCCACCAGATCCGGCTCCTGCTGACGCAGCAGTACTCTCTGGACGGCCTTGATCTCGTCCAGCACGATGTGGTCGTGACCGGTCGAAGCCGAGACGAGGTCGTGCCGGCGAGGATCGGTGACGTATTCGAGGGCGCGGGGCACGTCACCGATCGCGGTGAGGGTCGCGGCATAACCGTGGACGAGGTAACGCGGGGTGTCCGACGGCCACTGGCGCACACGGTAGCTGTCGGCCCAGATGTGGAGGCGTTCACGGTAGTGGTCCAGTCGCGGGCCGAGCATCTCGGAGGCGACGGAGTAGAGCTGGTCATGGGCCAGGACATACACCGGGGGTGTACCCGGTCGACGTGAAAAACTACGTCCGGCGGTAGTACGAAGTTCGTCCTCCACATGCCAGTCCGACGTGGCGGCCAACTCTGCGAGATCACGCACGGCCAGACCACCGGCGGCGGCGGTCATGAACCCGAGCAGGTCTTGCTGGGTCGAGGTACCGCGTATGAGGTGTTTCAGTTCCCTGATCATGACATCGCGCACGGCTCTGGCCTTTGGGGACGTGGACAGGTGTCTGACGATCGACGATCGGTACAGAGGGTGATCAGGTGGCACGTCGTCGGGAAGATCCGGATCCGGGCGACCGGCCACGATGACCCGAACCCCGGTTCGCGGTAGCAGTGCGGCGATGCTGTGGGCATCGGGTGATCCATCGACACCGCGGTCCTCGTCCAGCCCGTCCACCGCCAACACAAAATGCTCGCCGCGTTCCTGGCACAGGGTGGCGGCCTGTGCCAACAGGCCGAGTAGGTGGGACTCCCTCGTCGCGGCGGTCAACAGCGGCGGCAAGTCCTCGCCGAGCATGGCGAGCAGCTGCTCCAAGACGTTGTCGATGAACGCGGTTCGATCGGACTGGTCTGCCAGGCTCGCGGTGACGAAGAACGACACCACCTGCACCCCTGGTGGCGGATGGAGCACGAACCACGACATCAACGCTGACTTGCCCGCCCACGGCCCCGCACGCAACCACAGGTAGGAACCGGCCGTCGACGGATCCGTACAGAACGTCGTCAGCTCAGCCAACTCCGCTTCCCGTCCGATCAATTCCGGCGGAGCCACCTGCTTCACCTGGAACCGGTACCGGGTCCGCACTGGCACACCGGTCTGCAGATTCACATCACCCACATGCACCCAGGCATCCCGACCGGCCTGCACGATCGTTCCCGAGCCGGAGGCCACCCCATACTGCCCGACGTCGCGCTGCCCGTCAGCGGCATCGGCACGGTTCCGGCCGAGGGCGGCGCCACTCGGATCGACCGAGCCGTCGACGGACTTCCCGCTCTCCGGAGCGAAAGGTGGTTCCTGGGCCACGGGGCGATCCTGCCTTCACCACGACCGTCCGACACCCAATGAAGTGCGCATCAGACCCGAATGCCGTAACCACAATACGCAGAAATGCGGCCCCTGGGACTTGCCCCCCGGACGTTGGGCACCAGCCACTTCGATCCTGGTCCGGGTCGACAGGAGTCCCGCACAGATGGTACTGAAGCACTACTAGGACTTTGTTATTGAGTCGAAAGTGATCGTCTTCCTATAGGTTGATCACTCGTGATCGAGGTCGGGGGTGCGCACCGGTTGTCGCCTGCGGAGCGCGAGGTGCTGCGGTTGCGGGTGGTGGCGGCGTTGGAGGCCGGTCGGGTCGAGGGCTACCGGCAGGCCGCGGAGGTGTTCGGGGTCTCCGAACGCTCGGTGGGCACCTGATGGCGCGCCTACCGACGGGACGGTCGCGACGGCCTGGCGACCCGCACGGGACGCCCCGGCCCTGCCGAACTGATCAGCGGAGAGGATCGGGGCACCCTGTTCGCGGCGATAGCCGACCACACCCCGGAGGACTGCCGATCGGCGGCCCGTTGTGGACCCGCCAGCCGTGGTCCAACTGATCCGGCTGCTCGTCGGGGTCGTCATGACCGAGCAGGGCGTCGGGTTGTGGCTGCGTCGGCACGGGTTCACCCCGCAGCGCCCCGCGCGGCGGGCCTACGAGCAGCAGCCCGCCGCGGTGCGGGCCTGGCTGGACGAGGACTATCCGGCGATCGAGGCCCGGACGAGGTCCGAGGGTGCGGTGATCGCGTGGGTCGACCAATGCGGACTGCGCTCCGACACCGCCCCCGCCCGGTCGTTCGTGGGCGCCCGAGGGCAGGCCGCCGATCGTGCGGGTGACCGGGAAACGGCTGCGGGTCAACGTCATGTCCGCGGTCGCCTCGCGTGGCGCGTTGTGGTTCACCGTGTTCACCTAGCGGTTCACCGCGCCCGTATACGCCCGCAGCAGGTCGTGGGGCTGGTAACGGCCGTCGGAAATCTGATCGACGAGATGCGCCCGCCGCAGCATGTCCAACGCCCGGCGCGTCTCTCGCAGGCTGACCCCCGCCAGGGCCGCAGCCGCGTGGTCGTCCGCGTCGTGCCCGGGGTGCAGGCCGAGCAGCCGGAACACCCTGGCAGCCACAGCGTCCAGCCGCCGATACGACCAGGAGAACACTGCGCGCACGGCGGTATGCGGATCACCGTCGGCATCCAGCAGATCGAGCGCACCCTGCTGGCCGGAAAGCTCGTCGACGAACTCGCTGAGGCCGCGGGTGGGCCGTGACCGGATCAGCTCGGCAGTGATCCGCAAGGCCAGGGGTAGCCGGGCGCACCGCTCCACCAGCGCCCGGGCGGCTCCCGGCTCGGCGTCCACCCGGTCGCCGAGCAGCTCGCGGAGCAGACGGTGGGCGTCCTCGCTCGGCAGCCGATCGAGGTCGAGCCGGTGGGCGCCCTCACGAGCGACGAGGCCGGCCAACGCGTCCCGGCTGGTCACCACCACGAAGCACGACGAGCCACCGGGCAACAAGGGCCGCAGTTGCTCCACCGTGCGGGCGTTGTCCAGCAGGATCAACATCCGGCTTCGGGCGACCAGTGTGCGAAACCGCGCGGCGCGTTCGGCGAGGTCCTGCGGAATCGCCGCGCCCTCCAAGTCCAGCGCGCGCAGAAACCCGGCCAGCGCGTCTTCCGGCGAGACCGGCTGGTCGGGACCATATCCGCGCAGGTCGACATACAGCTGGCCGTCGGGGAACCGTTCTCGCACCCGGTGCGCCCACCGCACGGCCAGCGCCGTCTTGCCCACGCCGGCGGTTCCGGCCACAGCCGAGATCACCGCGGCCTCCCCGGTGGACAACAGGTTGTCGAGCTCCGCGAGTTCGGCGTCCCTGCCAACGAATCCACGCACATCCACGGGCAACTGAGCAGGAACGCTCGCAGGCGAGGTCTTGTCGTCCGGCCCCGGTGTCTCTCCGGCGAGCATGCGCTGGTGCAGCTCACAGACCACCCCCGCTCGCGCGGGGAAGAC
>NZ_MTQP01000037.1 GCF_001984175.1 Saccharothrix sp. ALI-22-I | reverse complement strand
GGTGTCTGGTTGTTCTTTGAGAACTGCACAGTGGATGCGAGCATCTTTGTGGCAAGTTATTAAGGGCACACGGTGGATGCCTTGGCACCAGGAGCCGATGAAGGACGTAGGAGACTGCGAAAAGCCTTGGGGAGCTGTCAACCGAGCTGAGATCCAAGGGTATCCGAATGGGGAAACCCGGCCCCAGTCATGTGGGGTCACCCACGCCTGAACACATAGGGCGTGTGGAGGGAACGCGGGGAAGTGAAACATCTCAGTACCCGCAGGAAGAGAAAACAACCGTGATTCCGTGAGTAGTGGCGAGCGAAAGCGGAAGAGGCTAAACCGTATTCGTGTGATACCCGGCAGGGGTTGCGTGTACGGGGTCGTGGGACCTGTCTGATCGTTCTGCCGGACGGTCGAGGAGTCATAAAACACTGTGGTTAGCGGAACGCGTCTGGAAAGCGTGGCCGTAGAGGGTGAAAGTCCCGTACGTGAAAACCCGGTGTCTCCTGACGGTGTTCCCAAGTAGCAGCGTACTCGTGAAATTCGCTGTGAATCTGGCGGGACCACCCGCTAAGCCTGAATACTCCCTGGTGACCGATAGCGGACTAGTACCGTGAGGGAAAGGTGAAAAGTACCCCGGGAGGGGAGTGAAATAGTACCTGAAACCGTGTGCCTACAATCCGTCGGAGCCTTTAGGGGTGACGGCGTGCCTTTTGAAGAATGAGCCTGCGAGTTAGTGCTGCGTGGCGAGGTTAACCCGTGTGGGGTAGCCGTAGCGAAAGCGAGTCCGAATAGGGCGATTCCAGTCGCGTGGTCTAGACCCGAAGCGGAGTGATCTAGCCATGGCCAGGGTGAAGCGTGGGTAAGACCGCGTGGAGGCCCGAACCCACCAGGGTTGAAAACCTGGGGGATGAGCTGTGGTTAGGGGTGAAAGGCCAATCAAACTCCGTGATAGCTGGTTCTCCCCGAAATGCATTTAGGTGCAGCGTCGTGTGTTTCGTGCCGGAGGTAGAGCACTGGATGGTCTAGGGGGCCCACAAGCTTACCGAAATCAACCAAACTCCGAATGCCGGTACGTGAGAGCGCGGCAGTGAGACTGCGGGGGATAAGCTTCGTAGTCGAGAGGGAAACAGCCCAGAACGCCGGCTAAGGCCCCTAAGTGTGTGCTAAGTGGGAAAGGATGTGGGGTCGCCCAGACAACCAGGAGGTTGGCTTAGAAGCAGCCACCCTTTAAAGAGTGCGTAATAGCTCACTGGTCAAGTGGTCCTGCGCCGACAATGTAGCGGGGCTCAAGCACACCGCCGAAGCCGTGTCATTCCGATTATGTCGGGATGGGTAGGGGAGCGTCGTGTGGCTGTTGAAGCGGCGGAGTGATCCAGCCGTGGAAGCCACACGAGTGAGAATGCAGGCATGAGTAGCGAAAGACGAGTGAGAAACTCGTCCGCCGGATGACCAAGGGTTCCTGGGCCAGGCTAATCCGCCCAGGGTAAGTCGGGACCTAAGGCGAGGCCGACAGGCGTAGTCGATGGACAACGGGTTGATATTCCCGTACCCGTGTGAACGCGCCCATGGCGAACCTTGTGATACTAACCGCCCGAAGCCCGCCCTGATTCTTCGGATGATGGGTGACGTGGAGCGCGGGACCTGAACTTGTAGTAGTCAAGCGATGGGGTGACGCAGGAGGGTAGCTCCGCCAGTGAGTGGTAGTACTGGTGTAAGCGTGTAGGCCGTCTGGTAGGCAAATCCGCCAGGCATTGAGGCTGAGACGTGATGCATAGCCGATTGAGGCGAAGTAGAGTGATCCCATGCTGCCGAGAAAAGCCTCTAGTGAGTGTTCATGCGGCCCGTACCCCAAACCGACACAGGTGGTCAGGTAGAGAATACCGAGGCGATCGGGCGAACTGTGGTTAAGGAACTCGGCAAAATGCCCCCGTAACTTCGGGAGAAGGGGGGCCGAGGGATTTGAAGCCCCTTGCGGGCTAGGATTTTTCGGCCGCAGAGACCAGCGAGAAGCGACTGTTTACTAAAAACACAGGTCCGTGCGAAGTCGCAAGACGATGTATACGGACTGACGCCTGCCCGGTGCTGGAACGTTAAGGGGACCGGTTAGTCCTTCGGGGCGAGGCTGAGAACTTAAGCGCCAGTAAACGGCGGTGGTAACTATAACCATCCTAAGGTAGCGAAATTCCTTGTCGGGTAAGTTCCGACCTGCACGAATGGCGTAACGACTTCTCGACTGTCTCAACCACAGGCCCGGCGAAATTGCACTACGAGTAAAGATGCTCGTTACGCGCGGCAGGACGGAAAGACCCCGGGACCTTTACTATAGCTTGGTATTGGTGTTCGGTTCGGCTTGTGTAGGATAGGTGGGAGACTGTGAAGCGGCCACGCCAGTGGTTGTGGAGTCGTCGTTGAAATACCACTCTGGTCGTACTGGATGTCTAACCTCGGTCCGTGATCCGGATCAGGGACAGTGCCTGGTGGGTAGTTTAACTGGGGCGGTTGCCTCCCAAAGGGTAACGGAGGCGCTCAAAGGTTCCCTCAGCCTGGTTGGCAATCAGGTGTCGAGTGCAAGTGCACAAGGGGGCTTGACTGTGAGACCGACAGGTCGAGCAGGGACGAAAGTCGGAACTAGTGATCCGGCCATGGCTTGTGGAAGCGTGGTCGCTCAACGGATAAAAGGTACCCCGGGGATAACAGGCTGATCTTGCCCAAGAGTCCATATCGACGGCATGGTTTGGCACCTCGATGTCGGCTCGTCGCATCCTGGGGCTGGAGTAGGTCCCAAGGGTTGGGCTGTTCGCCCATTAAAGCGGTACGCGAGCTGGGTTTAGAACGTCGTGAGACAGTTCGGTCCCTATCCGCCGCGCGCGTAGGATACTTGCGGAAGGCTGTCCCTAGTACGAGAGGACCGGGACGGACGGACCTCTGGTGTGCCAGTTGTCCTGCCAAGGGCATTGCTGGTTGGCTACGTTCGGAAGGGATAACCGCTGAAAGCATCTAAGCGGGAAGCCTGTTCCTAGATGAGGTATCCCACCCTTCGTGGGTTAAGGCCCCCAAGAGACCATTGGGTTGATAGGCCGGAGATGGAAGGTCGGTAACGGCTGGAGTTGACCGGTACTAATAGGCCGAGGACTTGCTACGAAAATGCTACGCATCCACTGTGCGGTTCTGAGAGAGCCGAACCGGACCACCAGGACCGGGCCCGTAACAGGGTTCGGGGTCGGGTGCCTACGGGTTGGTAATTTCATAGTGTTTCGGTGGTCATTGCGGTTGGGGAACACCCGGTCCCATTCCGAACCCGGTAGTTAAGCCTTCCAGCGCCGATGGTACTGCACTCGTGAGGGTGTGGGAGAGTAGGACGCCGCCGAACATTCCTTCCCTCAGGGGCACTCGACATGTCGAGTGCCCCTGAGGGCTTTTTGCGTTCAGCACATGTTTCCACGCGACCGCGAACCGTCACGTTCTGGTGTTCTCCACCGCTATTCGGGCGATGCGGTTCGCGCGAGTGGGTGATGTGCGACTTCCCGCCCTTGATCGTCCTTACCGTAACGGCATGAGCAGCGGTGAGTGGGCAGGGGAGGCTTCGGTGCCGTGGCGAGCGCGCAGACGAAGAGGCAGGCACGCTCGTGCCCGCCCGTCGTCGTCATCCACGCCGATGTGGGCTTCGGTCCTTTTCGGCTTGATCGTTCTCGTGGCGTTGATCCTGCTCTTGCTGACCTACGTCTGACGTCGGCTCATTCGACGGGCTTCAGGTCACCGGTCGGAAAACGCCGTTCGTTCCGCTCGATCTTGGCGAACGCGGCCTCGATGAGGTCCACGTCCAGCTTGTCGGCCAGCCGCACCAGGTAGTGCATGACGTCGGCCAGCTCGTCGCGCACGTTCCGCGCCAGCTCGGGGTCGTCCATCGCGTGCGCGGCCTGTTCGGGCGTGAGCCACTGGAACAGGTCGGTCAGCTCGCCGACTTCCCCGGACAACGCCATCACGAGGTTCTTCGGGGTGTGGTACTGGTCCCAGTCGCGTGCGGCGGCGAATCGGCGCAGCGCGTCCCGCAGGTCTTCCAGGTTCATGCCCGCAGAGCTACCACACGGTGGTCGCTGGGCCGCACGCCGCGTACCCGTTTGAACGCCGTGCTGAACGCGAACCCGTCCGCGTAACCGACCGCACGCGCCACCGAGCCGACGGTGGCATCCGGTTCGGTGAGCAGGTTCGCGGCGAGTTCCATGCGCCACTCGGTCAGGTAGGTCAGCGGCGGCACGCCGACCAGCGTGGTGAACCGCCGCGCCAACGCCGCCCGTGACGCCCCGGCGCGCGCTGCGAGTTCGGCGACGGTCCAGGCGCGCTGGGGCTCGTCGTGCATCGCACGCAGAGCGGGGCCGACGATCTCGTCACCCAACGCCCGGTACCAGGCGGGCGTGTTCGCCTCGGGCCGGTCGAACCACTCGCGCAGCGTGAACACCAGCAGCAGGTCCAGCAGCCGGGCGAGGATGATGTCCTGGCCGGGCTTGTCCTTGGCGATCTCCGAGGAGAGCACGCCCACCGTCGGGCACTCCCCGTCCGCGCACGGCACGACCAATACCGGCGGCAGGGCGTTGAGCAGGCGGTCGGACACGCTGCCGTCGACCTCGTAGCTGCCGCTGATCACCAGCGCGTCCCCGTCGGCCGGGAACCCGCAGGTGCGGGTGCCGACGCGCCACTGTTCGCAGTCCGGTTCGTCGAAGTCGACCTGCGGCGGCGTCGCCGGGTCGTCGGCCAGCACGAACCGCAGCGGTCCGCGGATCAGGCCGATGTCGCCCGGACGCATCAACACGTGGGTGCCGTCCTCGGTGAGCAGCCAGGTGTCGCCGCGCACGGCGGTGACGAGGGTGAGTGGCGCCGTCGGCGCGAACGCCAGCGCCCACGGCGGTGAGCAGAACGAGCGGCACATCATGGCGCGCTGCGCGTGCACGCCGCGCAGTAGATCGGTGAGAGCGTCCACGTAGACGATTGAACATGGATCTCGGACTGTGAGCCATGTTCCGTCCAGCACGATCTTGATTGGCTGGTGGCATGACAATCCTGGTTATCGGAGCGACCGGCAAGACCGGCCGCCGCGTCACCGCCGCCCTCGACGCCCTCGGCGTCGCCTACCGTCCTGTCTCCCGCAGCACGCCGATCCGCTTCGACTGGACGGACCAGTCCACCTGGGCGGCCGCCCTCGACGGCGTCACCGCGGTCTACCTCGTGCCGCTCGGGATGACCCTGGACGACACCGAGGTGGCGGCGTTCGTGCCGCAGGCCGTGGTGGCGGGAGTGCGGCGGATCGTGTTGCTTTCGGCGCGTGGGCTCGACTCGGACGACGGGCGTGAGCGTGCGGTGCGGGAGTCCGGAGTGGACTGGACGATCCTGCGGCCGACGTGGTTCTCGCAGAACTTCAGTGAGGACTACTTCCTGGCGGAGGTGTTGGCGGGCGAGATCGTGCTGCCGGCCGGTGGCGACGGCGCGCACCCGTTCATCGACGCGCAGGACATCGCCGACGTGGCGGTGGCGGCGTTGACGCAGGACGGGCATGCGGGCGTCACGTACGAGCTGTCCGGGCCGGAGGCGTTGACGTTCGGCGAGGCGTTGGCGCGGATCGGTGACGTGTCGGGTCGTTCGGTCCGCGTGGTCGACGTGACCCCGGCTGACTACACCGAGTTGCTGATGCAGGGCGGTTTCGCCCAGGGGTACGCGGAGGTGCTGACGATGTCCGTGATCGGGATCCGGGACGGCCAGGAGGCCGCGTTGTCCGACGGTGTGCCGTCCGTGCTCGGGCACGACGGGGGGTCGTTCGACGACTACGTGAAGGAGGCGGCCGGCGCCTGGCGCTGAGCGAGGACGAGCAGGCCCCGCCTGGTTTCAGCGGACGAGGGTGAGGTGCGGTTTGCCGGCGTGGCCGTGGTCGCCCTGGCCAGGTAGGGCGGTGAGGACTAGGCCGAACACGAGTCCGTTCAGCTCTTCCGCGTCGAGCAGGAGTTCGCGCGCGATGTCGTGCGGGGTGGTGCCCTGGGCGCGCAGCGTGCGGAAGACCTTGGTGAGCACTTGGGACGTCTCGCGGCGGGCCATGCCGGTGGTGCGGCGGGCGAGTTGGGCGCACACGGTCGCGTGTTGCGGGCGGGTGAGCAGGCCGAGGGCGTGGAGGCGGTGGGCGAGGGCGAGTGGGGAGACGTGCCAGGTGGCGCTGTGGGCGAGGACCTGTTCGGTGAGCGCGCCTCGGGGGACGGCGGCCAGCACACCGGCTTTCGGCAGCAAGAAGGCGGTCGCGAACGTTTGCGCGTCGTCGGTGCGGGTGAGGTGGCCGAGTTCGCGGGTGACGTCGAAGCGGGCCTGGTCGGGGGAGGCCGTCGGGTCCAGGAAGACGTACGGGGTGCCGGCGTGGCGGAAGGAGAACGGGCCCGCGGCGGCGCAGTCCTGAGGGAGGGAGAAGACCCGGACGCCGTGCGCTTCCAGCAGGTGCACCATGTTGGGCGCGGGGCGGTGCGGGATGCTCCACCGGGCGCGCACCATCTCGGCGGCGGTCTCCGGGTCGGGGTGCTCCCACGTCGGCACGTCCGGGTCGGGGAACGTGAAGGCTCGGGTCAGCCAGGCGTCGAAGCCGAGGGCCAGGCGGGCGGCGCTGACCGCGGCGTCCCGTTGCCGCTTGGACGCCGGTCTGGTGAACGCCACCTCGATGTCCGGCACGTCGTCGGCTTCGAGGAAGCCCGCCTGGAAGCCGAGGGCCTCGGTGAGCCTGGCGGTGGTGGCCGGTCGTGGTTGGCGGCGGCCGTGCTCGTAGTCGCCGATGCTCGCCGGGCTCGTGCGGGCCTTGCGCGCCAACTCCACCGCGGTGAGACCGCGACGGGTCCGGGCCAGGACGAGGCGGGAGGGCGTGAGCATGATCGCGCCATTCTCGCACCCGCGCCTACCCGCGCAGCGTGACGGTGACGTCGATGTCGTCGGGACCGTCCGTGCCGCGTGGTGTGGGCAGTGGGCCGAACACCAAGGGAGGCAACGTGATCCGGTGCGCCCACCGGTCCACCACCTGGCCCTGCGGCGTGGGCTCCGGCTGCGCCACCTCGCGCAGCACGACCAGCCGGTCACCCTCCTGGTGGGGGTAGGTGACCAGGAACCACAGCTTCCACTCGTGCGTGTGAAGCGAGTCGAACAGCGTGAACTGGTCCCGGTCGTTGCCGCGCATCATCGCGGCGATGGCGGGGCCTTTGGCGTAGTCGCTGCGCAGGGGAGCGCCGAGCGTGCCGGTGTGGCGGTTGCCCTGGAGGGTGCCCAGCACGACCGGTTTGGTGGGGTGCTGGACGAGCCCGGCGTTCCACTTGTCGACCCGCGTCCACCCCTCGGCGACGAGCACTTCGCGGAGCCTGCCGACGCGGTGGATCCAGTCCAGCAACCCGGCCCCGTTGGTCGGCCCCAACGGCGGCGCGGACGCCCGCGCGTCCACCCCGGCCCAGATCGCTTCGTCCAGGTGGTCGACTCTCAGCCCGAGCTCGGCCAGCTGGGCGTGGTGGTCGTCGGTCAGCTCGGTGGCGTTCGACATCCTCATGCTCGGCACGGTAACCGCGACCACCGACATTCCAGTGTCGGTGGTCGGCGCGGAACTCCGCCTTTGTACCAGGTCCAGGTTGAGGCGCACATCCTCCACCTGATCCTCCTCGACCGGACAAGGCTCGTTCGCCAACGCCCGTTCCACGATCGCCCGCGCCTCGTCCGGCGAGTAATCGCGGTAGGCGAAGCCGGGCTGCTCGGCGGCTTCACGGTAGCCGGCCCTGATCATGTCGGGGCGGTCGGAGACGAACAGTCCTTCACGCCTCCGCCGAGGTCGTAGTCGATCAGCAGGACCAGGGCGTGCGACTTGCGGCCGTAGGTGAAGGTGAGTGCGACACCCTCCTGCGAGCCGAAGGTGTCCGCGTAGCCGAAGCAGGCGCCGACCCGCGGCCTGCCGATCGTCCGCACTCACGTCGGGTCCTTCAGCCCGGACGCGACGAGCCGGTCGGCCGCTTCGGCCGCCATCGGACGCACCTCCGGCGGTGCGAGCACCGCGAACACCCTCAACATCGCCAGCGCCTCCCGGGACCCGAAGGCCTCGGCGTCGCCGATCATCGAGGCCAGCGCGTCAACCAGGTCTTCCTCGGCGATGCCGTCACGCAGCAAGCCGAGGAACTCCGAGCCGGACAGCTCCGCGGCGAGGGGACCGCACCCCGGTTCGAGCAGGGGCGCGAAACTTTCGACAAGGGCGGCCACCGGATGGCCGGAGAACGGCAGCAGGCCGGCTTCGGCCAGCAGTTCGAGGGCTTCGACCGCGTTGCTGGAGGTGTCCACGATGCGCAGCGCCTCGGCAGGGGCCTCGTGCTCGATCAGGGCGGCGCGCAAGTCGGTGAGGCTTGGCAGGTCAGCATGCGACACCGCCGCATTCTTCCCCTCCGCCGATGCATGAAGAACGGACGGCCGGGTATCACCGACCACGGGTGACAGGATGTGCTGATGGACGCGCGGACCAGGAACAACGTGGTCGTCACGGGTAACGACGACGGCCCCGTGGTGATGCTCGCGCACGGTTTCGGGTGCGATCAGAACCTGTGGCGGCTGGTGGTGCCGGCGCTGGCCGAGAAGTGCCGGGTGGTGTTGTTCGATCACGTCGGGGCGGGGCGGTCCGATCTCTCGGCGTGGGACGCGGGGCCGTACTCGACGCTGGACGCGTACGCCTCCGATGTGCTGGACATCTGCCGTGAGCTGGACGTGCGCGACGTGGTGTTCGTGGGGCACTCGGTGTCGGCGATGATCGGGGTGCTGGCGGTGGCCGCGGAGCCGGCGCGGTTCGGCAAGCTCGTGCTGCTCACGCCGTCGCCGCGCTACATCGACGACGGTGACTACCGGGGCGGGTTCAGCGCCGCCGACATCGAGGAGCTGCTCGACTCGCTGGAGAGCAACTACCTCGGCTGGTCGGCGACGATGGCACCGGTCATCATGGGCACCCCCGACCGGCCCGAGCTGGGCGCGGAGCTGACCAACAGCTTCTGCCGCACGGACCCGGAGGTGGCCAGGGTTTTCGCCCGCACGACGTTCCTGTCCGACAACCGGGCGGACCTGGCGCGGGTCACCGTTCCGACGCTGGTGGTGGAGTGCGCGCAGGACGTGATCGCGCCACGCGCGGTCGGCGCGTTCGTCCACGCTCAAATTCCCGGCAGCACGCTCGTCACGCTCGACGCCACCGGCCACTGCCCCCAGCTCAGCGCCCCGGAAGCCACCGCGGACGCCATACTGCGCTTCGTGACGAGCCCGCGGTGACAGAGAACGATCCGGACCACGACGCTTTCTCCGCACTGTTGGAGGACAGCGCGGAGGACCTCTACGAGAACGCGCCGTGCGGCTACCTGTCCACCTCGCTGGACGGGCACATCGCGAAGGTGAACGGCACCCTGCTGCGGTGGCTGGGTTACCGGCGCGAGGAACTGGTGGGACGGCGGCGGTTCGCCGATCTGCTCACCGTCGGCGGCAAGCTCTACCACGAGACCCATTTCGCCCCGTTGCTGCGGATGCAGGGCGAGGTCCGCGGCGTGGCGATGGAGGTGATCGCGGCCGACGGCACGCGGCTGCCGGTGATGGTGAACTCCACGGTCAAGACGGGAAGTGACGGCGAGCCGCTGCTGATCCGCACCACGGTGTTCGACGCGCGTGACCGCCGCACCTACGAACGCGAACTGCTGCGCGCCCGGCAGGAGGCCGAGCGGGAACGCGACGAGATCCGGCGGCTCGCCACCACCCTCCAGCGCACCCTGTTGCCGCCGGTGCTGCCGACCGTGCCGGGTGTGGAGATCGCCACGCACTACCACCACGCGTCACCGTTCGAGGTCGGCGGCGACTTCTACGACGTGTTCCCGTTGGCGGACGGCAGGTGGGCGTTGTTCCTCGGCGATGTGTGCGGCAAGGGAGCCGGCGCGGCGGCGGTGACGTCGCTGACCCGCTACACCCTGCGTTCGGCGGCCGTGTACGACCCGGACCCGGTCGCGGTGCTCACCAACCTCAACACCGTGCTCAACCAGGAGCACGAGGACGGGCGCGCGCGTTTCTGCACGGTGACGTTCGGCGTGCTCACCGTCGAACCGGACGGCTGCACGCTCACCGTCGCCGCCGGCGGCCACCCGCCCGGCCTGCTGCTGCGCGCGGACGGCACCGTCGAGTACGTGGAGACGCCCGGCGGCCAGCTCATCGGCATCCTGCCCGACGCACGCGTGGTCACCACCACCATCCACTTGGCCGCCGGTGACACGTTCGTGTTGTACTCCGACGGCCTCACCGAAGCCCGAACCGGCGACACCACCCGTTACAGCGAAGAGGCGCTGCTGGAGTTCGCGGCCACCCTCGCGCCGACCAGCGCGACGGGCATCGTCGACGCCCTGGTGGACCTGCTGGCCGGGCTCGGCAAGGGCGTCGAAGACGACACCGCCGTGCTGGCGCTGGGCGTTCCCCGATCCGATCAGGTTCGAACTTGACGCTCTGGGCGTCGGACCATGCCCATAGCCTGAGTGGCATGTGGCGCCTCGGTCGACACGGGTGTTACTTCAATCGGGTGACAACGACTACGGCATGTGACGTTTATCGGTCGGTGGACGATGCACCGGTCGAGCAATCGGTCGACGTCCGTCGCACGGGATACACGTGTGCGCAGGCCGCTAGACGGTGGTGATGCAGCAAGAATCGGTGGTGGTCCAGCAGGGGAACGGCGCCACCGACCTGGTGTGTAGGTTCCTCCACGAGGGTCGACCTGGCGGAACGGGATGTGGCTCGTGGACCGGGACGTATGTGTGTTCAGGCGAATCCGGACTGTCATGGATCGACCTCCTGTACCCGGAAGATGCCGACAACACTGCGATGCACATGACCTTCGCTGCGGTGCTCAACGAGAGCGGAACGAGAGATGAGCGCGTATACGCGCGCAAGTCGCGAACTCCTGCGTCCAGCGGAGTGGATCGGTACGGTAGGGCCGGGGGTGGTGAGTAATGAAGGATCAGCCGGTGCGTGACATCTTCGACGTGCGAGCGCGATTGGTCGACGACTACCGTGGCTTCACGTCGGCCTTCGTCGGAATCCGCGATACCAGGGTTCGAGACTATGTCGACGTGGAACTCGCCAGGGGGCGGCAATGGCCCGATCCCTGGGTCTCGCTGAATCCCAGTTTCGCCTCTGGCGGCTCGATCGACGCCTTGGTCCACGATGGCGTACTGCACCCGGAATGCGAACGAATCTTCCGGGTCAAAGGGCACTCCGAAGATCCTGGTCGCCGTCCCCTGACCCTGCACAGGCACCAGCGGGAGGCGGTAGAGGTCGCCCGGCAAGGTCACAACTACGTTCTCACCACGGGTACCGGCTCAGGGAAAAGTCTGTCCTACATCGTGCCGATCGTTGACCATGTGCTGCGTGGTGATCGTCGAAAAGGCATCAAAGCGATCGTCGTCTATCCGATGAACGCGTTGGCCAACAGTCAGCGGCATGAACTGGAGAAGTTCCTCGCCTTCGGCTATCCCGCCGATACGCCTCCGGTGACCTTCGAGCGTTACACGGGTCAGGAGTCCGAGCGGGAGAAGGAGCGGATCCTCAGCAATCCGCCCGACATCCTGCTCACCAACTACGTCATGCTCGACCTGGTCCTGACCAGGCCCCGGGAACGGGCCAAGCTCATCCGTGCCGCTCAAGGGTTGAGTTTTCTGGTGCTCGATGAGTTGCACACTTATCGCGGCCGTCAAGGGGCCGACGTGGCTATGCTGGTCAGGCGTGTTCGCGACGCCTGCGAGGCGCCGGGCCTCCAGTGCGTCGGCACCTCGGCGACCATGTCCACCGAGGGCACGATCACCGAACGGCGTGCTGTTGTGGCCGAGGTAGCCGGTCGCCTGTTCGGGGCGCCTGTAAAGCCGGACCACGTGATCGGTGAAACGTTGGTTCGGGCCACTGCGGACACCTCGCCCGGGACCGGGGCGCTGACGGCTGCCGTCGACCACGACCACTTCGGCATGTCCTTCGAGGAACTGCGTGTCGACCCACTGGCAGTGTGGGTGGAGTCCACCTTCGGATTGACCACCGACCATAGCACTGGAGCCCTCGTCAGGCAGGCACCCGTCAAGGTCGAAGTGGCGGCTGAGGATTTGTCAACGCTCACCGAACTAAACGCGGCGACGTGCGCCGATGCCATCCGAAGGGTGCTGCAAGCGGGCAGCAACGTCCGCGATCCCGAAACGGGGCGGCCGCTGTTCGCGTTCCGCCTCCATCAGTTCCTGTCCAAGGGGGACAGCGTCCACGTCAGCCTGGAACCGGAATCCGAGCGTCGCATAGTCGGCAAGTACCAGTTGGTGGCGCCGAACGAGCCGGAAAAGGTGCTGCTGCCGTTGGCGTTCTGCCGCGAATGCGGTCAGGACTACCTGGTCGTCGCGCGCACCGCGCGTCACGGTGTCACCCGGTACGAACCCCGCCAGGATCACGATGCCAGCGGCGGTGACGACAACAACGGTTACCTGTACGTCAGTAGCGACCTGCCGTGGCGGCTGGACTTGGAGTTCGACAACCGGCTGCCGAACTCGTGGATGACCGAGACCTCGGACGGCCATCCCGAAGTGGTGCCAAGCAGACGCAAGTACGTGCCGAGAGACGTATGGGTCGGCATCGACGGGCACGAGAAGGACCCCGGCGAGGGCTTGCGCGCCGCCTATGTGCCCAGCCCGTTCCTGTTCTGCCTGCGCTGTCGGGTCTCGTACGAACAGGTGCGTGGTCGCGACTTCGCGAAACTGGCCACGCTGGACGTGGAGGGCCGCAGCTCCGCCGTGAGCGTGGTCGGAGCCAGCATCGTCCGCAGCCTGCGTGAGTTTCCGGAGGCCGAGCTGCCGACCGACGCGCGCAAGCTGCTCACCTTCGTCGACAACCGACAGGACGCGAGCCTCCAAGCGGGTCACTTCAACGACTTCGTGCAGGTGGCGCAGCTGCGCGGAGCGCTGTACCGAGCTGCTCTGGACGCGGGTGCCGGCGGGCTGACCTTCGACGAGTTGGGCCGCGAGGTCGTGGACGCTCTGAAGCTGGAGTTCACCGACTTTGCCCAGGCCAAGGACGCCTTGTTCAGCCGGCAGGACACGGCTTGGCGGGCGTTGCGCGAGGTCGTCGCCCACCGCGTCTACCAGGACCTGGAAAGCGGCTGGCGGATCACCATGCCGAACCTGGAACAGACCGGCCTGATCAGGGTCGACTACCAGGACTTGCACGAGTCCGCCGGGTATCAGCCGTTCTGGCAGGACAAATACCCGGTGCTGAGGGACGCGCCCGACGGTTTGCGAGAGGAGATCGGCCGGGCGCTGCTGAACGAGTTCCGCCGGGTGCTCGCCCTGGCGGTCGAGTCGTTCAGCCAGGACGGATTCGAACGGCTGCGCAATCGCAGCGGGCAGCTCCTGGAAGGACCCTGGGCGCTGGGAGAGCGGGAGAGCGAGCCGAAGGTCGGCTACGCGTTCGTCCGGTCCGGGCGTCCCGGTGGGCCGCGCCGCGAGCTGAACCTCACGGGGCGCTCCGCGTTCGGTCGCTATCTGATCAACCATCCCGAGCTGAAGGCGGTCAACGGGGGGCACAAGCTCGGCCGGGAAGACGCGGAGAAGGTCATCCGTGACCTGCTCGCCGTGTTCGAGCGGCAAGGGATAGTGACCGTCGCGATCCCGGCGGACAAGGCGGGGGCTCCCGGCTACCAGCTGATGACGTCAGCGATCATTCTCCGTCCCGGTGACGGCACCGCTGGGGCGCTCGACCCCGTGCGGCGTTCGTACGACGCGGACACCGCGCCGCGAACGAACGCGTTCTTCGTGCACCTCTATCGCGAACTGGCCGGTGCGCTGGCAGGGCTCGAAGCCAAGGAACACACCGCGCAGGTCGACCCGGAGCAGCGTCAGGAACGGGAAGCGGCGTTCCGCAAGGGCGATCTGCCGCTGATGTACTGCTCGCCGACGATGGAGCTCGGCGTGGACATCGCGAGCCTCAACGCGGTCGGCATGCGCAACGTGCCGCCGACTCCGGCGAACTACGCCCAGCGCAGCGGTCGTGCTGGACGTTCCGGCCAGCCGGCCCTCGTGGTGACCTACTGCGCCACGGGCAACAGCCACGACCAGTACTACTTCGCCCGCCAGGAACGCATGGTCGCCGGAGCCGTCGAGCCGCCACGCCTGGACCTGGCCAACGAGGACCTGGTGCGCTCCCACGTGCAGGCCATCTGGCTCGCGGAGACGGGCCAGTCGCTGGGCGGCGCGATCAACAAGCTGCTGACGGTGGAGGACCGGGAGCTTCCCGTGCTGCCCGAAGTCCAGGCTGTCATCTCCGACCAAGGGGCGCAGCGTCGGGCCGTTCAGCGGGCACGCGCCGTGGTCGGCGACATGCCGAGGCTCGCCGGCGTCTCCTGGTGGTACGAGGGGTGGATCGAGGACGTGGTTGCCGCCGCCCCGCACCAGTTCGACCGGGCGCTCGCCCGATGGCGCTCCATGTACCGCAATGCCCAGGCCGAGCGGGACAAGCAGCACCGGCTGGTCGGTGACCATTCGGCGACACCGCAGGCGCGCGACCGTGCGGCCACGCGACGCAGGGTCGCGGAGAACCAGATCAAGCTGTTGTGCAACGAGGACTCGGACACCTTCCAGTCCGACTTCTACGCCTACCGCTACTTCGCGTCCGAAGGCTTCCTGCCCGGCTACTCCTTCCCGCGCCTGCCGCTGGCGGCCTACATCCCCGGCCACCGCAAGTGGCGATCGGAGGGCAACTACATCCAGCGGCCCCGCTTCCTGGCGATCAACGAGTTCGGTCCCGGCGCGCTGATCTACCACGAGGGCGCCCGCTACCAGGTCACCCAGGTCCAACTGCCGGTCACGTCGTCGGGTGAGACGTCGCTGGACACCGACGAGGCACGGCGTTGTCCGTCGTGCGGATACCACCACAAGGCGCAGCCGGGCACCGACCGGTGCGACAGCTGCGACAGCCTGTTGGCGCCGATCCGCTCGAACCTGCTCCAACTCCAGACGGTCTTCACCCGCCGCCGTGAACGCATCTCCTCCGACGAGGAGGAGCGCAGGCGGGCGGGATTCGAGAAGGAGACTTCGTACCGGTTCACCGACCACGGCGATCGGCCCGGCCACCTGGACGCCGAGTTCGTCGACGCCGAGGGGAAGCCACTGGCGCATCTCGCGTACGGCGACACCGCCACCATCCGGGTGACGAACCTGGGGCACCGTCGGCGCAAGAACCGCGAGGACATCGGCTTCTGGCTCGACACCGTCACCGGCCGGTGGCTCGCCGCGAAGGACGCACCGGATGCGGTGCCCGGCGACGACGAGCTGGTCGAGGCCGGTGAGGTCGAGCGGAAGATGAAGGTGATCCCGTTCGTCGAGGACCGCCGCAACATCCTGGTGTTCCGGGCGGCCCGCGGCCTTGACCATGAGACTGCGACCACCCTGCGTTATGCCCTCGAACGCGGTATCGAGGCGACCTTCCAACTGGAGGACGTCGAGCTGGTCAGCGAAGCCCTGCCCGACGACCAGGATCACGGTCGCACCCTGTTCATCGAGTCCGCTGAGGGCGGCGCGGGCGTGCTGCGCAGGCTCCAGACGGAGCGCGGCGATCTCGCCCGGGTGGCGCAGGCGGCGCTGGAGATCATGCATTTCAACCCGAAGACGGGTCAGGACACGCAGCAGTCGACGCCCGACGAGCGCTGTGAGTTGGCCTGTTACGACTGTCTGCTGTCCTACGGCAACCAGAGCGACCACCGGCTGATCAACCGGCACAAGGTGCGCGAGCTGTTGGTGGAGTTCGCGTCGGGCTCCACTGTGCCCGCCGGGTCCGGCGTGAGCCGCGACAAGCAGGCCGAGCTGTTGACCTATGCCTCCGATTCCGGTTTGGAGCGGGACTTCGTAGCGTGGCTGCGGGAGCACCAGTACCGGTTGCCGGACGAAGCCCAGGTCGTCGTGGAGGCGGCACGGGCACGGCCGGACTTCGTCTACCACCTCAAGGGTGGGGCCGTCGCGGTGTTCGTCGACGGCCCCAAACATGACGACTCGTCGGTGGCCGAGCGTGACGAGGACGCCGAGGAGCGTCTGATGGACTATGGCTGGGCGGTGGTGCGGGTTCGCTACGACGACGACTGGTCGAGCGTCGTAGCCCGCCACGCCTCGGTGTTCGGTGCCGGCAGCGGTGCACGATGAACAGGGAGAACGTGTGACAAGTTTCGCCGTCGGCTCACTGGTGCAGGCCCGTGGCCGGGAGTGGGTGGTCCTGCCCGACAGCTCGGCGGACTTCCTGGTGCTGCGCCCTCTCGGCGGGACGGAGGACGACATCGCCGCCGTGCTGCCCGAGCTGGAGGACGTGCGCTCGGCGAGCTTTCCCAAACCGGACCCCGAGGACCTGGGCGACTTCAGCCGCGCGTCGCTGCTGCGGTCGGCACTGCGCATCGGCTTCAACGCCAGTGCGGGCCCCTTCCGCTCGCTGGCCGGTCTCTCGGTCGATCCCCGTCCCTACCAGTACGTGCCGCTGCTGATGGCGATGCGGCAGGAGGTCGTGCGGCTGCTGATCGCCGACGACGTCGGTATCGGCAAGACCGTCGAGGCCGGGCTGATCGCGACCGAGCTGTTGGCGCAAGGCGAGGCCCGAGGGCTGACCGTGCTGTGCAGCCCGGCGCTGGCCGAGCAGTGGCGTGAGGAACTGAGCGACAAGTTCGGGCTGCGGGCCGAACTCGTGCTGCCCAGCACCGCGACGCGTCTGGAGCGCACGCTCATCGGCAACGAGACGGTGTTCGAGCGTTACCCGTACACGGTGGTGTCCACCGACTTCATCAAGTCCACTCGCCGCCGTGACGAGTTCATCCGGTCCTGCCCGGACCTGGTGATCGTCGACGAGGCGCACACCTGCATCGGGACGGACGACCGCACGGGCACCGCCCGCATGCTCCGGTACGAGTTGCTGCGCAAGCTCGCCGACGACCGGGAGCGTCACCTGGTGCTGGTGACCGCCACCCCGCACAGCGGCAAGGAGGAGGCGTTCCGCAACCTCCTCGGCCTGCTCGATCCCGAGTTGGCAAACGTGCATTTCGACGACGAGCGGGGACGGCGTCGGCTGGCCGAGCACTTTGTGCAGCGCCGCCGTGCCGACATCCGCGACTACCTGGACGAGGAGACCCCGTTCCCGAAGGACCGGGAGAGCAAGGAAGTCGCCTACCGGTTGAGCCCGGCCTACCGGTCGCTGTTCACCAGCGTGCTGGAGTTCGTGCGCGAGCAGGTGCGGGATGAGGCCGGTGGAGTGGTGCGCCAGCGGGTGCGGTGGTGGTCGGCGCTGGCGCTGCTGCGCGCCCTGGCGTCCTCGCCGCGCGCGGCGGCCAAGACCCTGCGCACCCGTGCCGCTGCCGGTGCCGCCGACAGTGCCGAGGAAGCCGACGAACTGGGCCGCGCCACGGTGCTCGACCAGGCCGACGACGAGGCGATCGAGGCCGCGGACGTGACGCCGGGCGCGGACGCCGAGGTCGAGGACGACGACACCGCGACCCGCAGGCGGCTGCGTGACTTCGCCGCCCGCGCGACGAAGTTGGAAGGCAAGGACGACACCAAGCTGGCCTTGCTCACGAAGACCCTCAAGGGCCTGCTGGCCGACGGCTACTCGCCGATCGTGTTCTGCCGGTTCATCGACACCGCCGAGTACCTGGCCGAACAGCTCACCGGCAAGCTCGGCCGCGGAAAGTCCGTTGAGTCGGTCACCGGCACCCTGCCGCCCACCGAGCGCATCGGCCGGATCAGGGAGCTGACCGACAAGCCGGGACAGCACGTCCTCATCGCCACGGACTGCCTGTCGGAGGGCGTCAACCTCCAGGAGTACTTCAACGCGGTCGTGCACTACGATCTCGCGTGGAACCCGACCCGGCATGAACAGCGGGAAGGCCGGGTGGACCGGTTCGGGCAGAAGCCGGGCAGCATCGTGCGCGCCATGACCGTCTACGGCGCGGACAACGGCATCGACGGCATCGTGCTGGACGTGCTGCTGCGCAAGCACGAGAAGATCCGCAAGGCCACCGGTGTGTCCGTTCCGGTGCCCGCGGAGACCGACAACCTCCTGCACGCGTTGATGGAGGGTTTGGAGCTGCGCGGCGACAGCCAGGCCGACCAGCCGATGCTCGACTTGGGGTTGCTGCCGGAACGCGAGACCCTGCACCGCGACTGGGAGAGCGCCGCCGAGCGCGAGAAGCGGTCCCGCAGCCGGTTCGCGCAGAACACGATCGACCCGCAGGTGGTCGGCGAGCAGGTCCGCGCCGTGCGTGACGCCCTGGGCACCCGCGCGGAGATCATCGAGTTCACTCGGGAAGCGCTGCGCGCGCTCGGCTCCACGGTCATCACGAGCGAGGTGGAGGTGGCGCCCGCCGCCTTCACGGCCACGACGGCCGGGCTGCCGCCCGCTCTGCGGGAAGCGCTGCCCATTAGGCGAGCCGAGCCCTTGCCGTTCCACCCCGACCTGCCGTTGCCCTCGCCCAAGCACGCCGTGCTCACCCGCACCGATCCGACCGTGCAGGCGGTGGCCCGGTTCGTGCTCGACATGGCGTTGGACACGACCAACGGCGAGGCGCGGTTGCGTCCCGCACGCCGCTGCGGCGTGGCTCGCACGAAGGTTGTAGCCGTTCGCACGACGCTGTTGCTGGTGCGGTACCGGTTCCACCTGGTGTTGCCGTCGCGCTCGGGCGACCGGCCCTTGGTCGCCGAGGACGCACAGCTGTTGGCCTACCGGGGAAGCCCGAGTTCGTCGGAGTGGCTGTCGAAGTCCGAAGTGGACGAACTGCTCGCCGCGACCCCCGACGCGAACATTCCTGTGGACCAGGCCCGCACGTTCGCCGAGCGTGCGGTCAAACGCCTCGACGACGTGATCCCCGAACTCGACCGGAGGGGCGAGGAACTGGCCGAGGAGCTGCGCGCCAGCCACCACGCCGTCCGCCGGGCCGCGGGCGCCCGTGTGCGCAACCTCAAGGTCACCGTTCAGAAGCCCGCCGATGTGCTGGGCGTGTACGTGTACCTGCCGATTGCCGATGGGGGCGCTTCCGCGTGAGCACCGAGACCTTCACCTCCATCCGTTCCATCGGCGGCCTGCTGCCCGCCGACCTGCTCAACCGGGTGTCGCTGGGCCTGGGTGGACGCGCCGAGGCCGTGAAGGACCTCGACGGCTTCACCACCGACGCCTACCACCTGGGCGGCGAACGCATCCGTGACGCCGCCAACCGCTCGTGGAGCTACCTGACCGGCCAGTGGGCCCGGTTCCAGGACGAGCTGGGCCGCCGCCCCGACGACGTGTCCGCGGCCGTGACGCGCAAGCTGTGGACCGAGCTGCTGTTCGCCCAACTCGGCTACGGGAAGCTGGACGCCGCGCCCAGCGGCGGCCTGGTCGGCGACGGCAAGTCGTTCCCCATCAGCCACCGTTGGCACACCGTGCCGATCCACCTGGTCGGCTGGAACACGCCCGTCGACAAGCGCAGTCCCGGCACCAAGGGCGCGGCCACCGCCGCGCCGGCGTCCATGGCGCAGGAGTTGGTCAACCGCTCCAACGAGTACCTGTGGGCGGTCGTCAGCAATGGTCGGGTCGTGCGTCTGCTCCGCGACTCCACGTCACTGGTGCGGGCGTCGTATGTCGAGTTCGACCTCGAAGCGATGTTCGGCGGCGATCTCTACAACGAGTTCGTCCTGCTGTTCGCGCTGCTGCACCAGTCGCGGTTCGAGGTGCTGTCCGAGGACGGCGGCCCGGCCGACTGCTGGCTGGAGCGGTGGCGCACCCAGTCCATCGAGCGTGGCCAGCGGGCGCTGGACCAGCTCAAGGACGGGGTGGTCGAGGCCATCAACATCCTGGGCACCGGCTTCATCCGCCACCCGGACAACACTGATCTGCGTGAGCAGTTGCGTTCGGGCGCACTGCGCGCCGAGGACTACCAACGCTCGTTGCTGCGCGTGGTCTACCGGCTGTTGTTCCTGTTCGTCGCCGAGGATCGCGGAGCCCTCCTCGACCCGGACGCCTCCGAGGACGCCAAGGACCGCTACAACGACTACTTCTCGTCGGCGCGGCTCCGGACGGCGGCCGTGCGGCGACTGGGGACGCGGCACGGCGACCGGTGGAAGGCGCTGCAACTGGTCCTGCACGCACTCGGCGGACCCGAGGTCGATGAGAAGGGCGAGTTCGTCGGCGAGGCGTCCGCGAACGGCCTCCCCGGTCTAGCGTTGCCCGGCCTGGGCGGCATCTTCCAACGCGGGCCGCTGGACCGGCCCCTGCGGGACGCGACCTTGGCCAACCAGGACCTGCTGGCGGCGGTGCGCAGCCTCTGCGTGCTCAAGGGTGGCACCGGGCCCCGGCGGACCGTGGACTACCGCAACCTCGACGCCGAGGAACTGGGCAGCGTCTACGAGACTCTGCTGGCGTACCTGCCGCGCCACGACCCGGACGAGCGCACGTTCCGGCTGGAGGTGTTGGGAGGCAACGAGCGCAAGACGACCGGCTCGTACTACACGCCGTCCTCGCTCGTCGAATGCCTGCTGGACTCCGCGTTGGAGCCCGTTCTCGACGACGCTGTGAAGGGCAAGGCGACTCGGGAGGAGCAGGAAGCCGCGCTGCTGGCGGTGACGGTGTGCGACCCGGCTTGTGGGTCGGGGCACTTCCTCGTCGCCGCCGCCCGCCGCATCGCCAAGCGCCTCGCGGCCGTGCGGACGGAGGAGATCGAGCCGTCCGCCGACGACGTGCGGCACGCGGTGCATGACGTCATCGCCAAGTGCATCTACGGCGTGGACCTCAACGACTGGGCCGTGGAGCTGGCGAAGGTCAGTCTGTGGATGGAATCGCTGGAGCCCGGCAAGCCGCTGAGCTTCCTCGACGCCCACATCAAGGTCGGCAACTCCCTGCTCGGCGTCACGCCGAAGCTGCTCGCCGACGGCCTGCCGGACAGCGCCTTCAAGGCGCTGGAGGGTGACGACAAGGCGGCTGTCGCAGGGTTGAAGAAGCTCAACGCGAGCGAGTATCGCGGCAACACAATGGACCTGTTCGGCAGCTCTGCGATCGACACCAGCAACCGGAAGTTGGCGAAGCAAGTCACCGAGATCACCGCACAGGTGCCGCGCGCGCTGGCCGACGTCCACGTGCAGGCCATGCGGTATCGAGGCTACTCGCAGTCGCCCGACTTCCAGCACCGCAAGGAAGTCGCGGACGCCTGGTGCGCGGCGTTCGTCGCGCCGAAGAACATCGCCCCCGGCGCTGAGCTGGCGGCGGCGAAAGCCGACCGGGCCGCCATCGCCGGCCCTTGGCCGCTGACCTACCAGACCATCATGAACCTGGAGGCCGAACCGGACCGCGTCGATCCGGGCACGCGCGAGCTGGTGCGGAAGCTGACCGAGGACTACCGCTTCTTCCACTGGCACCTGGAGTTCCCCGAGGTGTTCCACGTCGGCGACGACGCCCGTGACGCCGACGAGAAGACCGGCTGGTCCGGTGGCTTCTCCTGCGTGCTGGGAAACCCGCCATGGGAGCGCGTGAAACTTCAGGAACAGGAGTTCTTCGCCGCCCGTAGTGAGAAGATCGCCAAGGCTCCGAACGCGGCTGCACGCCGCAAGCTCATCGCCGCACTGAAGACGAGCGAGAGCGAGTCGGAGCGCGCCATGTCGGCGGACTTCGAAGCCGCCAAGCGCGAAGCGGAAGGCGTCAGTCACCTGCTACGCGACTCCGGCCGGTTCCCGCTGACCGGGCGCGGTGACGTCAACACCTACGCCGTGTTCGCGGAGAGCGCCCGAATCGTCGTCGGTGAGTACGGCCGTTTCGGCATGGTGCTGCCGACCGGTATCGCCACCGATGCGACCACCCAGTATTTCTTCCGTGCCATGGTCGACACGTCGTCGCTGGTGTCGTTCTACGACTTCGAAAACGAAGCTTTCCTGCTGAGTCGTGCGGTGGACCACCGCGTCCACTTCAGCCTCCTGACCGCAGGCGGTCGGCGTGTACGAGTTGACGAAGCACGGTTCGCGTTCTTCATCCGCTACATGCGCGATCTCGACTCGAATGCCTTCTCTATGCCGCCATCTGAAATTCTATTGATCAACCCGAACACCGGCACCTGTCCGATGGTGCGCAATCGCCGTGATGTAGAGATTTTGCTTGAGATTCATCGCCGTCTTCCGGTGTTGGTGAATGAGAGGAGGGTTGACGGAAATCGGTGGGGATTTCAATTCTTGGAGATGTTCCACTCGGCGCATGACTCTAAGGCTTTCATTTCTCCGGTAGACGTGACTTCACGATCGGGTGTGCTCGATTTCTATGAAGCTAAGCAAATGCACATGTATGATCACCGCTGGGCGTCATATATGGGTAATGAGCTGGTAGCGGTCGACAGATCTGACCCGATGTCGGTTGCTCGTGGTCGCTATCTCGTGGCGAAACAGTATGTGGCTCCGAAGCTGGCAGGTCGATGGCAGAAACCTTGGCGCCTGGTGTGGCGGAACGTTTCTAATAGTACCAATGAGCGTACGCTGATCTCGGCGATTATTCCTGAAGTAGTCACCAGTGATAAGCTGCCTGTTGCAACTCTCTCTGACCCAAGATTCGCAATCCATCTGGTTGCGGTGTGGAGTTCCTTCGTGCTCGATTACGTGGCCAGGAGGAAGATTGCGAGTGCTACGGTAAATGTGCACTACGTCAAGCAGCTTCCGATTCCGTCGCCTGATGTCTTTCACTGGGCGCCGGCGTGGGCGAAGCAGGTATTGGGTGAATGGGTTAAGGATCGAGTGTTTGAACTCGTCTTCACTGCCTCCGATCTGAAGGCCTTTGCGCTTGACATGGGGCATGAAGGTGAGCCCTTTGTTTGGGATGACACTCGACGCGCGCTCTTGAAGGCAGAATTGGATGCCGCCTTCTTTCATGTTTACGGTGTAAGTCGCGGTGATGTTGACTACATCATGGATACGTTCCCGATCGTCAAGCGCAAGGATGAGGCGGCGTTCGGCGAGTACCGCACTAAGCGGTTGATCCTTGACGTCTACGACCGGATGCAGAAGGCGATCGACGCGGGCGGGGATTATCGGACGATTCTTGATCCTCCGCCGGGTCAAGGGGAGCGTCATCCGGAACAGTGAAGAAGGGGCGGATGGGCCGCCCCTTCCACTTACCGGTACGCCTTGATCATGCTTACGAATGTACGGAAGCTATTCGCGCTGATTTGTACGCACATGCCTTCTGGCTGCTTTGAGTCGCGCAGTCGGACAACTCGTGAGTCCCTCGCCACTTCAACGCAGTTGGAATCGCCGCTATGGCTGCTCTTGCGGAACTGCGTAGGCGTAGTCATCTATGCGCCACCTCACTCTCCGTCGTGGTCGCGCGCGATGGACGTCATCAGCCACAGGGAGTCTTGTTCGTCCAGCGCCACGTCCCTCAGCTTCTCCACTGTGAGCCTATAGCTGGCGACACGGAGAGGATCATCCAGGAACAAGCCTGTCGCACGGTCTTCGACGTGGACAAGCGCTGGGTCACCGGCGAACTCCAGTAGGACGAACTGGCCGAGCAGCCCGGGGTGAGCCACCACGTCGCTGGGCAAGACCCGTATGGAGATGTGTGGCTGCTCGCTGAGGGCGATCAGGTGGCGCAGTTGTCGGGCCATGATCTTCGGCCCGCCGAGCGGGAGGCGCAGCGCGTACTCGGAGATGATCAGGTTGACTTGCGGGGGAGTCCGTCGCCCGAGGATCGTCTGACGTGCGAGCCTTCGCCTCACCCGCGCTTCGACGTCCGGCTCGTCCGTGTCGAGCATGAGGGCTGTGATCGCGGCGAAGGCGTACTCGGCCGTCTGAGCCAGGCCGGGCACCAGCATCAGCTCAAAGTTCGTGACCGTCGTGGCGCGGGTCTCGAAGTTCAGGTAGGTACGACTCTGCACTGTGGGGTTGCTGCCCTCGACCAAGCCGAGGCCGCTGCCTCCTCGCGCTTGGTCCAACAAGCGGTCGCGCTCGGCACCGGTCACGCCGATCACGGTGAGGATCGAAGCGACCTCCTCGATGCTGGGCTGTCGCTTGCCGTTCTCCAGTCTGCTGATCGTGGCGGCCGAGACACCGATCCCCTTGCCGACTTGATCGAGATTCAGCTTCGCGGCGCGGCGCAGCCGTTCCAGTTCGAACCCGATTTCCCTGGTAGTCACGCCTGGCTTCTGCTTCACCACGTTCTCTCCCCTTGCGTAGCCTGCAAGGAATGAGATCACAAGATCGTCTTATAATGGCGCTGAGCAGCGAAAAGTCACCCAGAAGTGGCACTGCAAGACGTTGCCGCTTGCCTGTGAGGGCTGCCATTCTCAACCAGGTCGAGGGGAGTGGTCATGGAAAGCCCATCTGGGGTCAAGCGGGTTGATGGCGCGTTGCGGCAGCACTTGGCAGCGCTGTTGATCGGCGTGCTCTACGGCGATGACGAGGACTCGCTGAGGATGGCGCGCACGGAAACGCACCGGCTCGTCGACGCGGTCACGCTGTGCCTGGGCACGCATCCGCTCGACGAGTCCGGCGGGTGCACGGCGTGCCGGGCGACGGGTTGCGTGCTGCGCGACGACCTGCGTCAGGCACTCCGGCCGATACTCACCGTCCCCGTTGCCGGCGGCTGAGCCGGGCCTCCTTCGGCCGGCCGTCCAGGGGCGGCGCGGGCGGCGCTTCTCCGAGTGTTCTCCCCGCCCGCGTCGTCCCGCCCTTTCCGGGAGGTGTGAGAAGTGCTCGTCCACAGGCAACGGCAGGTGCTCGTCGATCGGACGATCACCAACCTGCTCGGTCTGTCCTGCCTCGTCTCACCCGCGCAGCGTCGTGCGGTGCTCGCCTCGCTGAGCATGACGAACCAGGTCCTCGCGCGGTGGGTCCGCTGCACGCGGATGTTCCCCGTGCTGTTCAGCGCGGGCGTGCTCGGTCAGTTCGGCGCGCTGCTGGCGATCGGCGCGCGTGCGGAGCCGGTCATCCCGCACACGCTGTTGCTCGTCGGCATGGTCCTGCTCGCCGTGGGTGGGCTCCAGTGCTGGCAGGTGGCCCGGCAGGCGTTGGACGTGGCGGTCGGGGCGTGCCTGGCGCCGGAGCCACAGGCCGACACAGCCGTGCCGGACCGAGGCAGTGTCGACGGCACCGCGTCGAGCCAAGCTCTCGCGAGCCGCGTCGGGCGGTCCACCGGCTGATCACGGGTGGACCGCCCGACGTCGATAGGGTCAGATTCCCCGCCACACCGGGATCATGTGTTCGCGGCGCGCGTCGGAGGCTTCCTCCCGCTTGAACGAGCCGCCGTCGACGAGGTACACGCAGTCGATGCCCAACCGGTGCAGGTAGGCCAGCCCGTCACGGTCGGGTCTGCTCGGGAACAGCGCCGACAGGCGGGTGACCGGCCGGACGCTGTGCACCGCGTAGTCCAGCAACTGGGCCACGGCCTCACGCACCTTGCCGTGCGTGGGCAGGCTCTTCGCCTCGATGATCTCGACCTCGTCGCCGTTCTCCCGGTAGAGGTCGGCCCGCAGGCCGCTGTCGGTGCGGAACGCGACCAGCTTCTCCGGCTCGCAGAAGCGTTGGTAGATCTCCACAAGACCGGTCTCGACCCGATCGGTGACCGTGGTGGACGCCGACGTGGTGCGCTTGACCTTCTTCTTGTGGGCCTTCTCGACCGGAGTGACCCACGAGCGGCGGACCTCGTCGAGGTCCTTCGCGATCATCTCTTCGAGCTGTGTCTCCAGCACGCTCGTCGCGATGCCGAACTCGCGCAACACCTTCGGCACGTCCCGCTCCCGCAGGAACCGCTGTCCGGGGATCGCGTAGTTCGGCTCGTACCCGCACAGCGTCACGAGGTCGCGCTTCGGGCGCTCGACCATGCGCACGTTGACGACGCTGTACGCGTGGACGAAGCTCTCCTTGTCGCCCTCTTTCCACCACAGCTTGTCGGCGAAGTCCTTGTTGCGGAACACGTATCCGACCTCGCCACAGGCCTTCACCTTGTTGTCGCCGGTGAAGAGGACGACGTCACCGCGCTTCAGTTCCGCCATCATGTCGGCATGGTTCTCGGTCGCGCCCCAGAAGTGCGCGACGCCCGACGGGTGCAGCGCGAGCAGTCGGTCCCGCTGCTCGTCGGTCAGCAGCGGGCCCCGCTCGGCGTCGGCGAAGGGGACCCAGCCCTCGATGGTGTCGTGGAAGTGCCTTCTGGCACTGGCCTTGCCGTAGGAGGGGGCGACGAGGATGTTCGGCGTCACTCCTCGGCCTCCGCCACGTCGACGTCCAGGTCGGCGAGCGTCGCCAGTTCGACGGCGGTCAGCCGCTGCTCGGCGGACGCGCGCCCCTTGGCGTCGAACCTGACGCCCTCGGCCTTCAGGACCACCTTCGGGTCGTCGGTGCGATCCGGGTCCGGCCAGCGGAAGTCCGGTGAGATCTCGCCGCTGAGCTTGAGCACGCGGTGGGCGTTCGGGGTCACCACGTTGGCGAGCCGCGACCCAACGGGGACCTGGTGGGTGCCGATCACCTCCGCGACGTCGGAGTAGCTGGTCCAGCGTCCGGCGGGGATGCCGGCGAGGACCTGGTTCATCCGCCACCACCGGGGCTCCACCGGTGTGGTGTCGGCCGCGTCCGTGGGGCCTGGCCAGATGCGCAACGCCCGCTCGGCGAGCGCCCGGCCGCGTTCCCTGATCTCCTTCGCGCCCCACCGCGACGCCGCCGCGATCTCGCGGTTCATGGCCAGGCCGCTGTCGCCGAGGATCTTCTTCTTGGCGGCGAAGCCGTCGTTGGCGAGCTTCGCGTTGTAAGCGGTGAGGCTGAGGTTTCCCAGCGTGTGCACGAGCTTGGCGTGCAGCTCTTCGGGCGTCTCGTCGCCGGTCAGCTCCTCGGCCAGCATGTCCCGCCACTCCTGGGTGGGAGACTGGGGGAGCACGTGCTCGATGGTCAGCTTCGAGCCGGCGAAGTCGATCGGCTCGCCGTGGCTGTAGTCCTCCTCCAGGCACCGCAGCACGAACGTGCGCTGCGGGCCGCGGCCGATCCAGTAGAAGTTGTTCACCAACACCGCCTCGCGCACATGCTCGTCGGTCGGGAACTTCTTGCGCGGGCCCGACAGGATGCGGGTGATCTCCTCGACCGTCGGCACCGCGTCACCCAGCTCCTTGACCAACGTCATGAGGATGCGGTTGGTGCCGGTGGTGGCGATGCCGACGATCATCCTGCGCACGAGGAAGCTCTCCACGACGCGCAGTGCACGAGCGGCCTCGTAGGCGTCGAGGCGTCCGGCGTGGTGGGCCACCATCACCCGCAGGGCGATGGGGTGCACGACCTGCGCCGCCCAGCGCTTGAGGCGGTCCAACGCCCGCTGGAGGACCGGGTTCGGCTCGTTCTCCGGGGCGAGCACCCGGCGGAACAACCGCGCCTTGTGGTGCAGGTCGACGATCCACGCCTCGATCTCGGCCTCGCCTGACAGCTTGCTCAGGTGGTGTTGTTGGGACTGGTAGATCGCGTCCTGGGTGGCGCGGTCGTCACCGCGCAGCACTAGGTCCAGCCACACCAGCTCTTCGAGCTGCTTGTTCGTCAGGCCCTCTTGCAACGGCAACCACTGGTTGGCGTAGACGTGGTCGGCGCGGGTGGGCAGGCGCATGAACAGGTAGTTGCGCAGCAGGTCGGCCTGGGTGAGCGGCTGGCCGGTGTGGTTGAGCGACTCGAAGATGCGGTGCACGTTGTCGTCCGGGTGCGCCGCGATCTCCACGATGCTGAGCTGCCCGGCGATCGCCTGCTCGATGCGGGCGATGTCGTGTGGGTCGTCGGGGTCGTCGACGGCCGCCAGCTCCTTGCGGAAGAAGCGGTAGGCGTCACCGATCCGGTCGGTTCCCCCGGCGTCGGGCGCCTGTTCCAGCAGTTTGATCCACGACGGCCGGTCGGCCTGCGTCGGCAGCAGCGTGTAGCGCTCTTGGCCGTTGGCGTACCGGTTGAAAAGGTAGAGGTCGTCGATCTTCTCCGCGAGCCGGGCGTCCTGGGCGCGTACGTGGTCGCGGATCGCGCACAGCAGGATCGACAGGGTCGTCAGCCGTTGCTGACCGTCCACCACCAACCACACCTGGACACCGGCCGGTGTGTTGCCCGGACTCGGGGCGAGCACGACCGAGCCGAGGAAGTGTGACGCGGTGCCCCCGCTGTCCGCGACCCCGATGAGGTCCTGCCAGAGCTGGTCGAGATCCTTCCGCTCCCAGCTGTAGGTGCGCTGGTAGAGCGGGACGACGTACTGGCGCTCTCCTTGCAGCAGACTGCGGAGAGTGGTCTCGCTGGCCTTCACCGAACTCCTCAGGCAATCGGGACGCGGCATATTGTCACCGATGGGTGATCTTGTCCACGCATGATGCGATATCGGTGATGATGTAGCCGTTGTTAACGGATCGGTTCACCTGATCGGGTTAGACACGCGCGAGTGATCGTTCCATGGCATCGTGAGCGCAGGAGGACGGCCATGGACGAGAACGTGCTTCGACGCCCGCTGCTGGTCAAAGCGCTGCTGGAGGTGCTGGACGACGCCCGTGGACCGATCCGCGCCGGTGACGCCCTGGCGCGGGTCGCCGAGCGGGTGGGGCTCAACGGGGTCGAGGTCAGCCGCAACAAGACTGGTCACCAGCGGTATACCACCGCACTCCAATTCGCGACGACGGGCATGAAGAAGGCCGGCTGGCTGGTCAAGCGGGGCGGCACGTGGAGTCTCACCGAATCCGGTCGAGCGGAGCTACGCAAAGCGAATAATGCTCAGGATTTGTTGCAGGCTCTGAACGCGGCGTACGCCACCGCGGCCGAGGATGTCGATCCTCAACGTCCGCCGCGTGCCTGGCTCGTGCGAGGGACCGTCAAAGGCCACAACCTTGTGCCCGGTTGGCTGGAGGAGGGCTTCTGCTCTCTCGCCGCGACCCGGCTAGGTCCGTTGCAGCCCGGCGTCGAGCAGGACGAGGTGCGGCAGGCGGTCGACCGCGATTACGGCTTCCTGTCCTACAGCGCGAAAAGCGTCCAGGTCTTCGAACTCCACGCGTTCCTCAGTCTCATGGCGCCGGGCGACCTGGTCCTGACCCCGTTGGAAGGCGACATCCACCTCGGTGTGATCGTCGGCGACGCCGACCAGACGGACAGTCCCGAAGGCCTGTCCAACCTCCGGCGCGATGTGGAGTGGCGCACGCTCGACGAGCCGGTCGACTACGCCGACCTGCCCGAGCGGGTGGCCGCCCGCCTGTCGGATCAGAACACTCTCGTCGACCTCACCGCGGAACTCGACGACCTCCTGCCGTTCCTGCCCGCGCCTTCCGGCGTCGGACCGGTCGAGTCAGGTCAACCGGAGCCGGCCAAGACTCACGAGGCGACGCTCAGGGACGTCACAGCCGAATTCGCCGACGAACTGCTGCTGTCCCGCGACTTCCTGCAAGAGGCCGTCGAGCTGCTCCGCGAACGCAGGCAGATCATCCTCTACGGTCCGCCCGGCACCGGGAAGACGCACCTCGCGCAACAACTCGCGTGGCACCTCACCGACCGCAGCAAGGTGCGACTCGTCCAGTTCCACCCCGCCTATTCCTACGAGGACTTCTTCGAGGGCTTCCGGCCCGCCGCCTCGACCGAGGGAAGCGGCGTGGCCTTCCGGCTGGTGCCCGGCCCGCTGCGCCGCCTGGTCGACGCGGCGCAGCAGAACCCGGAACTCCCCTATGTGCTGATCATCGACGAGATCAACCGGGCCAACCTCGCCAAGGTGTTCGGTGAGCTGTACTTCCTGCTGGAGTACCGCAACCACACCGTCAGTCTCACCTACTCCGAGGACGGGGCCAGCGACTTCTCCATGCCGAAGAACGTGTTCATCATTGGCACGATGAACACGGCCGACCGGTCCATCGCGCTGGTCGACGCCGCCATGCGCAGGCGGTTCGCGTTCCTGGAACTGCACCCCACCGAGCCGCCCGTGGAAGGCATGCTCCGACAGTGGCTCGAACGCCGCGACCTCGACACCGCCCCGGCCGCGCTGCTCGACGAGCTGAACTCGCGCATCGAGGACCGTGACTTCCGCATCGGCCCGACTTACCTGATGCGTCCGGCGGTCCACCAGCCGGGCGGACTGGACCGGGTGTGGCGGACGTCGATCCTGCCGCTGCTCGTCGAGCACCACTACGGGGAGAACGTCGACGTCGTGGAGACCTACGGCTTGCCCGCGCTGTGGTCGGCGGTCAACCCGAACGGTGAACCGTGACCCCGGTCGTCCTGCGTGAGGGCGGTCCTGGCGTCGAGGTGGCGTTGCCCGCCGCCGTCGCGTCGGCACTGACCGCCGCCGACATCGTCACCGCCGAACCCCGATCGGCGGGGGTGTGGCGACTGCGGGCCAAGGACATCGTCGGCGTGGCGAATGTCGGCGGCGTCCAACTGAGCATCAAGCCGAAGATCCCGATCGCCCGTCTGCTGTTCCTGCTCGGCTACGCCCGCAACCCGCACCACTGGCTCGATGCCGATGTCGACATGGGGGTCGAGGACGACCTTGTGCCCGCCATGGCCCACGCCTTCGAGCGACAGGCGGAGTACGCGGTGCGGCGTGGCCTCCTCCAGGGCTATCGGACGGTCGACGACAGCCTGCCTGTCCTCCGCGGGCGGCTCGACGTCTCCCGACAGACCGGACGCAGGTTCGGGTTGGCGCTGCCGCTGGAAGTGCGCTTCGACGACTACACCGTGGACATCCCGGAGAACCAACTACTGCTGGCGGCGGCCCGGCGGCTGCTCACCCTGCCGGATGTGCCGGCGCCAGTCCGACAGCGCCTGCGGGCGCTGACCGCGCGGCTGGCGGACGTCTCGCCGATCGTGCGCGGTACTCAGCCTCCCCGGTGGCGGCCGACGCGACTCAACCGGCGGTATCACAACGCCTTGCACCTGGCGGAGATCGTGCTCGGCGGAAATTCGGTCGAGATCGGCGGAGCGGACGTGCGGATCTCGGGGTTCCTGCTGCGCATGTGGCGCGTGTTCGAAGACTTCACCACCGTCGCCCTCGCTGAGTCGCTGCGCGGACACGGCGGACGGACGTCGCTCCAGGACCGCCGTCACCTCGACCGCGACAACGAAGTGCCGATCAGACCGGATCTGGTGTGGTCGCACGGCAGTCGTCCGACCGCCGTCCTCGACGCGAAGTACAAGACGCACGGCGGCCAGACAGGACTGAACGCGGATCTCTACCAGATGCTCGCGTACTGCACGGTGCTCGGTGTGCGTCGTGGCCATCTCCTGTACGCGGACGGCCAGAGACAACGCAGCCACTCGGTGCGCAACTCGAATGTGGACATCGTGCAGCACGTCATGGACCTGACGCTCCCGCCATCGGCGCTTCTCCGGCAGATCGAGGTCGTGGCCGAGGAACTCCGTCAGGACTCGGCAACCTGACGTATTCGAGCTACGACACTGGCTGACGTCCTCCAGCAACTGGCCGACGACGTCCTCCGCCGCGTCCTGGAGGACGGTAGGCGCAAGGTGTCGAAGAGGCAGGCTGTGGCGTTCCGCGAACCGCCGCAAAGGGCCGCCGTACTCGTGGCGGTGCTACGAATGCGAGGTCCGTCGCGGTCGGTGAAATCAGGGCTCCCAAACTTGGATCGCTCGCACGACAAAAGGGGCGTCCGGGACGTACGTGCCCTTGCCGGGGTAGGTGGTGAACTCGGCCTCGGTCGAGCACGTCGCGCCTTGGAATACCGAGGCGTCCCTGGTCAGGCGGTTCACGAACGAGCGCGCCACGAATTTGTCCGGCAGGGGGATGCACTCGCTCGGGTTGGCGGTTTCCAGGTCGAGGCGGTGGACCTTGCCGGTGTAGTTGGTACCGGCCCAGGCGCAGAACTCGCCGCGGTCGCAGGTCGGGTCCGGTTGCTGGGCCACCGCCATGCCGCTGGACGCCATGCCGCTGGACGCCAGGGCGCCGGCGGTGAGGGCCAGGGCGGTCAAGAGGCCGCGGGTCGTCATTCGGGTCACCTCCACCGCACCAGAGTGCTGTGATCGGCGGCGGTGTGGGGGTGGAAAGCCCGGCGTTCACCTCATTGTGTGGGAGCGATTGTGTGGGGGCGTGTCGGGGGAACGGGTAGGCGGGTGGCGAGGCGGACCGCGTCGTGAGGTGCCACCGCGTCGGTGTCGTTGTCGAAGTACACGTAGACGTCGTGGTCCACGGCCCACGTCTTGATCTTGGCGGCCCACTCGTCCAGTTCGCTGTCGGAGTAGCTGCCGACGTACAGGGCCTGGTTGCCGTGCAGCCGCACGTAGGCGAAGTCCGCCGTGACGTCTTCGAGGTACGGGAACTTGCCGGCGGTGTGGGAGACGACGAGCGCGATGTCGTGCGCCCGCAACAAGTCGTGGAACTCCGGCACCAGGAACGTCGGGTGGCGGACCTCCAACGCGTGGCGCAGCGGCCGGTCGGTGTCGGTCGTCGTCCAGGCCCGTTCGTCGGGTAGTCGCTCGTCGTGGCGTTCGGCGAGCTTGGCCGCGGCCGAGGTGGTGCGGGGGAGGAGGTCGAAGAAAGCGGCCAGGCGTCCGGGGTCGTAGCGGAGCTTGGGCGGCAACTGCCACAGGAACGGTCCGAGCTTGGCCTCCAGCGCGAGCACGCCCGAGGCGAAGAAGTTGGCCAGCGGGGTCTCCACGTCGCGCAACTGCTTGAGGTGCGTGATGAACCGGCCGCCTTTGACCGCGAAGACGAAGTCCTCCGGCGTCTGCCGCGCCCACGCCTGGTAGCTGGACGGGCGTTGCAGCGAGTAGAACGAGCCGTTCAGCTCCACCGAGGTCATGAGGCCCGAGATGTGCTCCAACTCCCGCCGCTGCACCAGGCCTTTCGGGTAGAACGCGCCACGCCACGTCGGGTAGACCCAGCCCGACGTCCCGATGCGAACTTCACCCGTCATGTCCCAGTGGTACCCATCTGATCCACGCGTACCCCCCGCGCCGGGGTGGCAGGCTCACCTGAGTCGGTCGATCAAGGCGAGGGCGTCGTGCGGTGCCGCGCCGCGCATCGTGTTGTCCAGGTACGCGTAGACATCGCGTGTGGCCGACCATTCGCGGAATCTGGCGGCCCAGCGGTCGAGGGCGGTGTCGGAGTACGTGCTGACGTACAGCTCTTTGTCGCCGTGGAGGCGGGCGTAGACGAAGTCGGTGGTCAGCTCGCACAGTTCCGGGAAACGGCCTGCCGACTCGGCGACGACGAGCGCGACTCCGTGCCGTGCCAACAACTCCGCCAGTTCGGGCTTGCCCCAGCTCGGGTGCCGGACCTCCACCGCGTGCCGGACCGGTGCGCCGGGCAACAGTTCCAGGAACGCGGCCAGCCGTTCGGGACGCCACGGCAGCGTCGGCGGGAGCTGCCAGAGGATCGGGCCGAGCTTCGGTCCCAGGTCGAGGACTCCGGACGAGAAGAACTCCGACACGTCCTTCTCGACGTCCCGCAATCGCTTGATGTGCGTGATCTCCCGATGGCCTTTGACGGCGAACACGAAGTCGTCGGGGGTGCGCTCGGACCACGACTGGAAGTCCGTCGGCTTGCGCAGGCCGTAGAACGAGCCGTTGATCTCCACCGTGTCGAACCGGCGGGACAGGAACTGCAATTCGAGGCGCTGCTGCAACCCACGCGGGTAGAAGTCACCGCGCCACTCGGGATAGCGCCAGCCGGACGTGCCGATTCTGATCTTACCCACAGTGACCGTGTTGCCCATGAGTAACCGGCGAAACCTGTAGCACAGCTGTAGCACTCCGCGTATGATTGTGTCATGGCTGTCGCAACCACCGGTCACACGATCGGCCAACGGGAACTCCGCAACGACAACGCCGAGATCATGCGGCGGGTCGAGGCGGGGGAGCGCTTCGTGGTGACCCGCAACGGCAAGCCGATCGCCGACCTGGTGCCGCACGCCGAGTCCAGGCCCCGGCACACGCTCGCCGAGACGCAGGCCGAGTTCCGCAAGCTGCCCCGGGTGGACGCGGCGCGTTGGCACGCCGACCGCGTGGCCGACGACGAGATCTTCGGCGCCGACGACCCGACCGAAGACCCGTGGCGCCGGTGACCAGGCGGATTCTGCTGGACACCGGCGTGGTGATCCGGCTGGAGGACATCGACTTCGGCGACCTCGCCCGCGCCGAGCCCGCGATCAGCGCCGTCACCGCGGCCGAGTTGGCCTACGGGCTGGACGTGGACGACCCGGTCGAGCGGTTCGCCCGCACCGAGCGGTACTACGCCGCGCTGGACCGGTTCGAGGTGCTGCCGTTCGACCTCGCCGCCGCCAAGATCTACGGCACGCTCGCCGCACTGGTCCGCCGCACCGGCCGCAGCGCCCGCCCGCGCCGGATGGACCTGCAGATCGCGGCCACCGCCGCCGCACATGGCATGCCGGTGCTGACCAGCAACGTCAAGGACTTCACCGGACTGGACCGGGTGGTCGAGGTCATCGCCGTCCACCCGGTCGAACACTGACCACCGACCCGGACACCGACCACGCGCCGTACTCGTGCGCTATAACGGTGTGCATGTCGGAGCCACGGTGGGACGGGCTGCTCAGCGGTGATCCGGGTCAGGCCGAGCGCAGCATCGACGACTGGGTCGAGGGGATGCGGCAGCGGGCGGACAAGTTGCAGGCGTTGCGCGCCGAGGTCGAGCGGATCCAGGTCACCGAGACCAGCGCGAACGGCGCCGTGGTGGTGACCGTCGACTCCGCCGGCTCACCGGTCGACATCCGGTTCACCGACCGTGCGGCCACGGTGCGGCCGGAGGACCTGGGGCCGTTGGTGATGGGGTGTCTGCGCGCGGCGCGCGCCCGCATCACCGCGCAGGTCCAGGCCGCGACGGAGGCGACGGTGGGCGCCGACCTGCCGGACACCCGGCGGATGGTCGTGGACAACTACCGCGACCGGTTCGGGGAACCGGCACCGCCGCCGCCCCGTCGGACTAGGCGCGACGACGACGATTTCGGCGACGATTCGTACCTGGCCTGAGGGGGCGACCATGACCGGCGGCTACGACGTCCTGCCCACCGAGCTGCGCGCGCACGCGAGCAAGCTCGACGCGTTGGCCGAACGGCTCGGCGAGGCCGTCCACGCGGCCCGCACGATCAGCATGGCCGACGGTGCGTACGGGCAGCTCTGCCAGTTCCTGCCGGCCGTGATGCGCGGTATCGAGGACCAAGCAGGCGCGGCGCTGACGGCCGGCGCGAAGGGCGTGGCGGACATCGCGACCAACGTCCGCTACACCGCCGACGAGTACGAGCAGCGCGAGGACGACGCCGCGGTCACGTTCGGCAGCCTGCGATGACCGGCGGCAACCCGCTCATCGCGCCCGTCCAGGACAGCACCCGCTGGTACTCCGGGATCGGTGTCGCCGAGTCCGCCGCCGACATCAAGTCCGGCATCGAGAGCGGCAGCTGGGTCGACATCGGGCTGGGCATCGCGGGCGCCGGCCTCGAGATGCTCAGCATCGTCATCGACCCGCTCGGGTCGCTGATCTCGGCCGGGGTGTCGTGGCTGATCGAGCACGTCAAGCCGCTGTCGGACGCGCTGGACTGGCTCGCGGGCAACGCCGACCTGGTCGCCTCGCACGCGCAGACGTGGAAGAACGTGGCCAAGGCCGTCGGCGAGGTGCGCGACGACTACACGCGTGACGTCGCGGCCGACACCGCGGGCTGGCAGGGCCAGGCCGGTGACGCGTACCGGGCGGCGGCCGGCCGGACCGCCGACGTGCTGGGCGGCGCGTCCACCGCGGCCGACGGGTTCGGCTCGGCGGTGGAGATGGCGGGCGTCGTGGTCGCCGTGGTTCGCGAGGTCGTCCGCGACCTGATCGCCGACCTGGTCGGCCGGCTCGTCTCGTGGGCGCTGGAGCTGGCGTTCACGCTCGGCCTGGCCGCGCCGGTGGTCGCCGCGCAGGCCTCCGCGGCGGTCGCCCGGTGGGGCGCGAAGATCGGCGACATCCTCAAGAAGCTCGTGCGCACGATCGGCAAGCTGGTCCCGCTGCTGCGCAAGCTCGGTGACGTGTTCGACCAGGTCCGCAAGGTGCTCGACGACCTGAAAACGCCCGCCCGGCAGGCCGACGAGGCACCGCGGCCGGGGCAGACCGGCGGCGCCCGCCCCGTGGACGACGGGTCGGTGCGCGCCTACGAGAAGATCGACCGCTGGTCGGAGAACGCCTACCAGTCGATCCGCAACTCCGATGACGTCGACGACGTCGCCGGGCACGTGGCCGACGTGCCGAGGGCGGGTGGCGGCACGGGGTTCAGCCGCGCGGAGATCGAGCAGATCAAGAACCACGTGTTCGAGGACCTGCACCCGTTGGAGGGGCAGAACGGCGGCACGGTGATGGCGCGGTTCGACCCGAGCCCCGACATGGCCGAGGCCTGGCTGCGGCTGCGGTCCGGTCGGGCCCGGCCGGAGGACGTGGCGCTGTTGGAGCACGAACTGGCCGAGGCCCGATACTGGCAGCAGAACCCGAACGCCTCGTACAAGGACGCACACGCCGCGGCGAACCAGGTGTCGCGGTGGGAGAACCAGATCCCGCCCGCGTCCAACGAGGACTTCAGCAAGCCCTGGAGGTAGGCCGTGGCCATGCTCGTGTACCTGCACAAGGAAGAGGAGACCGCGGCCAGCGTGCGCTACCGGTTCCACACCGACGGCGGCGCGGAGCGGTTCCTGGTGCTCGACAAGACGTCCGAGACCATCCAGCCCGACGACGGCAACCGCGACGGCGTGTTCCGCGCGGCGGCGGGCAAGCTGGCCAAGGCGTGGCTGAGCACCCACCAGGCCCCCGACCGCCTGGTACACCAGAGCTAGAACCCCGCGTGTCCAACGTCCAGAACCCCGCGTGTCCAACGTCCGGAACACGCGTGTCCAACGTCCGGAACGCGCGAGTTGAACGCTCAGAACCCCGCGCCGTCCAGCGCGCCGGTCACCACCCGGTCCACGCGGGCCTGCTGCGGATCACGGGCCAACGCCTCCGTGCACGGGCAGCGCGCCAGGTCGCTGCCGCACAGGTACACGCCGAGCACCCGCAGGCTGCGCGCCGTCTGCCGCAACCGCGCCGCGCCCCTGAGCCGCACCTGCCCGTAGACGGCCTTCGCCAGCTGGTACGGCGCACCGGGCCCGAGATCGACGCACGCCTGGCTGTCCAACTCCTCCGCCACGTGCGCGATGGGCCTGCACCCGCACGCCCGCGCCGACCGCACCAGCCGTTGGTCCAGCTTCGCCACGAGCCGCTTGGCCACCTCGTCCCGCCAGCCGCGGTCGGCGCGGAGGAAGGCGACCAACTCCTCCACACGCACGGGGTCGGGCTGCGGACGGCGGGCGCGCGCTCTTCGTCGTTGAGGGCTCATGCCACCAACATCGAGCGTTCCAAACCATTGTGAGCGCCCCTCACCCACCTGCCAGAGGAATGCACTCGCGCGCAGTAACAAGCCGTACGCGCAGAGACACCACTGTGCCCGACCACGTGAAGCGGCCGGGCACAGTGGGTGAGGAGGATCAGGCCGGGACCGAGGCCACTCCCGGGGCCAGGAAGCGCTTGCCCGTCACCTTCTCCGAGATGCCCGAACGGTCCAGGTACGGGGTGATGCCGCCCAGCCAGAACGGCCAGCCGGCGCCGAGGAGCATGCACAGGTCGATGTCCTGCGCCTCCGCGACCACGCCCTCGTCGAGCATGATCCGGATCTCCTCGGCCAGTGCCTCCAGCGCCCGCGCGAAGACCTCGTCACCGGTCAACGGCTTCTCGCCGAACGACCACAGCGCCTGCACCTCGGGGTCGACGGTCTGCTTACCGGTCGAGTCCCACTGCCAGACGGCGGTCTTGCCAGCCTTCACGAACGCCTTCATGTTCTCCGACACGCCGAACCGGTCCGGGAACGCGCCGTGCATTGTCTCGGCCACGTGCAGCGCGACGGCGGGGCCGACGAGTTGCAGCAGCACGAGCGGCGACATCGGCAGGCCCAGCGGCTCGGTCGCCTTGTCCGCCACCTCGAACGGCGTGCCCTCGTCGATGGACTTCACGACCTCGCCCATGAACCGGGTCAGCAGCCGGTTCACCACGAACGCCGGCGCGTCCTTCACCAGCACGGACGACTTCTTCAGCTGCTTGCCCACCGCGAACGCGGTCGCCAGCGTGGCGTCGTCGGTCTGCCCGGCGCGCACGATCTCCAGCAGCGGCATGATCGCCACCGGGTTGAAGAAGTGGAAGCCCACGACCCGCTCGGGGTGCTTGAGCCGGGAAGCCATCTCGGTGATCGACAGCGACGACGTGTTGGTCGCCAGCACCGCCTCGGCCGAGACGAACTCCTCGACCTCGGCGAACACCTTCTGCTTCACGCCCAGGTCCTCGAACACGGCCTCGATGACGAAGTCGGCATCCGAGAAAGCCGCCTTGTCCAACGATCCGCTGACGAGCGCCTTGAGCCGGTTCGCCTTGTCGGGCGACACGCGCTTCTTGCCGAGCAGCTTGTCGATCTCGGCGTGCACGTACCCGACGCCCTTGTCCACGCGCGCCTGGTCGATGTCGGTGAGCACCACCGGCACCTCCAGCCGCCGCGCGAACAGCAGCGCCATCTGCGAGGCCATCAGGCCCGCGCCGACGATGCCGACCTTGGTGACCTTGCGCGCCAACGACTTGTCCGGCGCGCCCGCCGGCCGCTTGGCCCGCTTCTGCACCAGGTCGAACGAGTACAGCCCGGCCCGCAGCTCATCGCTCATCACGATGTCCGCCAGCGCCTCGGTCTCGGCCGCGTAGCCGCGGTCCAAGTCGTTGGCACGCGCCAGCTCCAGCAGCTCCAACGCCTTCAACGCACCCGGCGCCGCGCCCTTGGTCTTACCGTCCACAATGGCCCGCGCACGAGCCACGGCCGCGTCCCAGCCGGCACCGCGGTCGATCTCACGACGAGCGGGCACGACATCGCCGCGCACCACGGAAGCCAGCCACAGCAGCGACTGCTCCAAGTAGTCCGCCGAGTCGAACAGCACATCCGCGATGCCCAACGCATGCGCCTGCTTGGGGTTGAGCATCTTGTTCTGGTTCAACGCGTTCTCGAAGATCACGGTGACCGCGTCGTTCGGGCCGATCAGGTTCGGCAGCAGCTGCGTGCCGCCCCAACCGGGGAACAGGCCCAGGAACACCTCGGGCAGCGCGATGGCCGCCGCGTTGGACGCCAGCGTCCGGTAGTGGCACGACAGCGCCAGCTCCAGGCCACCGCCCATCACCGCGCCGTTGACGAACGCGAAGGTCGGCACCTTCGACTCGGTGAACTTGCGGAACACGTCGTGGCCGAGCTGACCGATGGTCACGGCCTGCTCGCGTGCCGTGGCACCCCCGACGGCCGTCAGGTCCGCGCCCACGGCGAACACGAACGGCTTGCCGGTGACCGCGATCGCCGCCGGTGACGCCGCCGCGGCCTCGTCGAACGCCGCGCTCAGGCTCACCAGCGACTGCGGGCCGAACGTGGACGGCCGGGTGTGGTCGTGGCCGTTGTCGATGGTGATCAGGGCGACCTTGCCGGTCACGCCGGGCACCGAGATCAGCCGGGTCTTCGCGACCGTCACGACCTCGTCGGGGAAGAAGGCCTTGGCCTCGTCAGCGGTCAACGCGGTCACTTGGACTCTCCGTTCCACTGTGTTGCATCCCATTGGGGGTTCTCCCAGATAACGGTCCCGCCCATGCCGATGCCGATGCACATGGTGGTGATGCCGTAGCGCACGTCCGGGCGCTCGGCGAACTGCCGCGACAGCTGGGTCATCAGGCGCACGCCGGAGGACGCGAGTGGGTGGCCGGTGGCGATCGCGCCGCCCCACTGGTTGACCCGCGGGTCGTCGTCGGCGATGCCGAAGTGGTCGAGGAAGGCGAGCACCTGCACGGCGAACGCCTCGTTGATCTCGAACAGGCCGATGTCCTCGATGGACAGACCCGCGCGCTTGAGGGCCTTCTCCGTCGCGGGCACCGGGCCGACGCCCATGACCTCGGGCTCGACACCCATGAACGAGTAGCCGACCAGGCGCATGCCGACCGGTAGACCCAGCTCGCGCGCGGTCTCCTCCTCGGCCAGGATGCAGCCGGTCGCGCCGTCGTTCAGGCCTGCCGCGTTGCCCGCGGTGACCCGACCGTGCGGGCGGAACGGCGTCTTCAGCTTGGCCAGGTCCTCGACCGTGGTGCCCGGGCGCGGCGGCTCGTCGGCGGTGGCCAGGCCCCAGCCGTTCTCGGCGGAACGGGTCGCGACCGGCACGAACTCCGGGCCGATCTTGCCGTTCTTCACCGCGTCGGCGTACTTGGCCTGCGAAGCCGCTGCGAACGCGTCCGTGCGGTCCTTGGTGATGGCCGGGAACCGGTCGTGCAGGTTCTCCGCCGTCGAGCCCATGACCAGCGCGGACGGGTCCACGATCTTGTCGGACAGGAACCGCGGGTTGGGGTCGACGCCCTCGCCCATCGGGTGTCGGCCCATGTGCTCGACACCGCCCGCGATGACCACGTCGTACGCGCCGAACGCGATACCGCTGGCCGACGTCGTCACGGCCGTCATCGCGCCCGCGCACATGCGGTCGACGGCGTAGCCGGGCACCGATTTCGGCAGGCCGGCGAGCAGCGCAGCGGTGCGGCCGATGGTAAGGCCCTGGTCGCCGATCTGCGTGGTCGCCGCGATGGCCACCTCGTCGACCCGCTCCGGGGGCAGTTCGGGGTGGCGCCGCAGCAGCTCGCGGATCACCTTGACGACCAGGTCGTCGGCACGGGTCTCCGCGAAGATTCCCTTGGGGCCGGCCTTGCCGAACGGCGTGCGCACGCCGTCCACGAAGACCACGTTTCGAACGCGTGCCGGCGCTACTGGTGCGGCCACGGCGTCTCCTCCGCTTGTGGTGACGATTCGCCCGAGCGGCGGGGCGCGACTCCTACCGATCGGTAACACAACTCTAGCCCCTGTTACTGGCCGGTAACCACCGTGGTCGCCCTGTCGGCTCGGTCACAGAACGCGCGGATGGCCAGGAACAGCCCGAACCCGAACGGGGACAGGATGATCGTGAACGCCAGGAGCGGGCCCATGAGCAGCGGGTGCAGCCCCAGGCGGCGGCCTTCCCGGTGCATCCACGCCCCGATCAGCAGGTCCCACGCGATCACCTGCGCCCAGATCGCGGAGGCGCCCCAGGGCGTGCCCAGGAACTCCCTCAGTGTGCCCAGGTCCGGACTGCTCATCGTCGCCCAGAGTTCCGGCAGGTGTGCGGCGACGAGGATCGTGTAGACGATCAGCGGGGGCACCGCGATCAGCGGGGACGATGTGATCCGGGTGGTCAGCGGGGACGTCGGGGCGAAGATCATCAAACCCCAGAACGGCACGGTGAGCCAGAACGTGATCTGGAACAGGAACCCGGTCATGCCGGCACCGCCTCCGTGGTCTCGGTCTTGTTCAGGGTCCGCGCCACCACCGCGGCGGTCCACGTCGCCACGGCCAGCGCGCCCAGTGCGGTGAGCAGGTCCGGGCGCAGCAGCGGCTGTCCGCGCAGTGCCTGCCACGTGACCAGGGCCATCAGGCCCGCGTAGCCGATGGTGACGCCCCAGACCAGCTTCGTGGTCGCACGTCGGCGGAACAGCATCACGGCCAGCGGGACGACCTGGAGGGCGTGGATGCCGACGAAGTGCGGGATTCGCAGGTCACCGCCCGTGGTGCTCCACCCCGTCAACGCCATCTGCGGGCCGCCGTCCGGCACGCCGACGCTGTGCGCGCCCACGATGCCGGCGGCGACGTCGTCGTCGGTGCGCTGCCCGGTCATGAGGATGCCGAGGGCGAGGCCGATGAGCGCGAGGAACAGGCCGAGTCGGATCGCGAGACCGGCCGTGCGGTCGTTGAACCTGGTGAACAGCAACGCCACCGCGATCGCGGCGTGCATGATCCAGAGGGTCAGGATGCTGTAGGTCATGATGTCCCACAGGAGCTTGTCGAACGGCGTGGCGATGTTGAAGTGGCTCCGGGTGCCCCGGACGACCTGTCCCACGATGACCGCCATCTCGATGGTCCCCGTGAGTGCGACCACGGTGCCCGCCCACCGGGTGGTGCGGCGGAACCGGGTGGTCAGGGTGAGCATCCAGGCGAGGGTGACGCCGTAGAGACCGAGGGAGACGGCGAACTTGAACGGCTTGAACCAGATCGGCGACCCGACCAGAATCCGGTCGTCGAAGATCAGACCGCCCAGTGATACCAGGGCTGTGATCCCCATGAGCAGGGAGAACAACATCAGCGGCGGGTGTGGCCGGAGGAAGCGGGTCATCGACTACTCCTAGAATGGATAGCAGAACTTTCTACTATCGGTTAGCTACAGTATCCATACTGAGGGCTGTCTTAGGAAGGGGCGCGCGCCGTGCGCATCGCCGAATTGAGTCGTCGCAGTGGCGTGCCCGTGCCGACGATCAAGTACTACCTGCGGGAAGGCCTGCTGCCGGCCGGTGAGCTGACCAGCCCCAACCAGGCCCGGTACGCCGAAGTCCACCTGCACCGGCTGCGGCTCGTGCGGGCCATGGTGGAGCTGGGCGGGCTGTCGATCTCGGCCGTGCGGGACGTGCTGGGGGCGTTGGACGATCCGGAGAAGTCCCTGCACAAGGCGATGGGCACGATCTCGGCCGCGGTGGCGCCGCCGGACCTGGGCGTTGCGGACGAGGTGGCGCAGCAGCAGGTCGAGGCGTTCCTGGACCGGCAGGGGTGGGTGTGCCGGCCGAAGTCGTACGGGTACAAGGCGCTGGTCGGCGTGCTGGCCACGGCGCGGGAGGTCGGGCACGAGCGGTTCGCGGACCTGCTGGACGGGCTCGCGCGGGCCGCGTGGCCGTTGGCCGAGGCCGATCTGGACTACGTGCTGAGCGCGGGGAGCACGGACGAGGCGCTGGAAGGCGTCATCGTGGGGACCGTGCTGGGTGACGCCGCCATGGCGGCGGTGCGCGTGCTGGCCCGCCGTGAGCTCTCAGGACGCCGTGACGCCGCGCTGTCCGACCTGGGGTCGAACGCTCCCGACCCCGACCCCCCGAAGCCCTGAGCGTTCAACTCAGGCCTCCTGAACGTAGGACACGCGCGTTCTGAACGTTGGACACGCGCGAGAGTCGAACGCTCAGGTACCCCGAGCTCAACGCTCAGGACGGAGGTGTGCGCGTCCTGAGCGTTGAACTCACGGGTCCTGAGCGTTCGACTCTCGGGGTCTGGGGGGTTCGACTCTTGTGGGGTTGGGGTTAGGAGGGGGTGGGGGTTAGGGCGGTGGAGAGGACCTCGGCGGTCAGGTTGATCTGCCAGTTTCGGGCGCCGGCTTCGCGTAGGGCTGTGGCGATGCCTTCGGGGGAGATGTCTGCTGGGGGTTGCCAGCAGGTGCGCCGGACGAGGTCGGGGAGGAGGAGGTTCTCGACTGGGAGGGTGTTGGCCTCGGCGACTGCGGTCAACGCGGTCCGGGCGGCTGCTAGGCGGGCTGCTGCCGCAGGGTCCTTGTCGGCCCAGCGGTTGGCGGGGGGCGGGCCGTCGTGTTGCTGTGACGGCTCGGGCAGCTCGGTCCGGGGTAGGGCCGCGGCCCGTTGCAACGCGCCCAGCCACACGCCGACCATGCGGCGTTGCGCCCGTCCTCGGAACACCGGCAGCGCCGATAGGGCCGCCTCGTCGGCGGGGCCGCGCACGGCGGCCTCGACCAGCGCGGAATCGGGCAGCACTCGGCCGGGGGCGATATCGCGTTCCCGGGCCAGCGCGTCACGCGCCTCCCACAGCGCCCGCACCGCGGCCAGCTGCCGGGGACTGCGGATCCGGTGGATTCCGGACGTGCGGCGCCACGGCTCCGCACGCGGACGCGGCAGGGGGGCAGTGCGGGCGGCCTCGAACTCTTCGAGCGCCCACTCCAACTTCCCCTGCCGCTTGAGCTCCTGTTCGAGCACGTCACGCAGCTCGATCAGCAGTTCGACGTCGAGGGCGGCGTAGTTGAGCCAGTCGGCGGGAAGGGGGCGGCGCGACCAGTCGGCCGCACCGTGCCCCTTCTCCAACCGGTAGCCCAACAACCGCTCGACGAGTGTGCCCAGCGCCACCCGCTCGAATCCGGCCAGCCTGCCCGCCAGCTCGGTGTCGAACAGCACGCTCGGACGCAGGCCGAGTTCGGCGAGACACGGCAGGTCTTGCGACGCCGCGTGCAACACCCACTCGGTCCCGTCCAGCGCCTCGACCAGCGGGTCGATTCGACCGCCCAGGGCGATCGGGTCGACCAGCACGGTCCCGGCGCCTTCCCGGCGCAGTTGCACCAGGTAAGCGCGTTGCGAGTAGCGGTATCCCGAGGCTCGCTCGGTGTCCACCGCAACCGGACCCGTCGCTCCGGCGAGCGCATCAGCGGCACGCCGGAGCGACGATGCGTCGGCGACGACAGGCGGAACACCGTCAGCGGGTTCCACCAGCGGCACCGGATCAGCACCGGTTGGTTCGGTTGGCTCGTCGGAGGGTACGTCCACGGCGGAAGACCCTACGACGAACGCACCACTCGCGGGTGTGTTCGGCCGGTTCAGTGTGCCGACCTGGTCAGCGGATCACGCCGGCACGCATGGCCAGCGCGACCATCTGAGCCCGATCCCCGGTGCCCAGCTTGCGCCCGATCCGCGACAGGTGGGACTTCACCGTCAGCGCGGAAAGGCTGAGCGCTTCGCCGATTTCCTTGTTGCTCTGGCCATCGGCGACCAGCTGGAGGACCTCGACCTCACGCGCGGACAACTCCCGCGGCGTGTTGTCGGTGCCCGGCACCCTCGTGCCCGCGGCGAGCACGGGCGCAACGCTCGGATCTGCGTAGACGCCGCCGTCGAGGACCCTGCGCACCCCGTCGGTGACCACCATCGGAGAGGCGGACTTCAGCAGGTACGCCTGAGCGCCCGCTTGGAAGGCCGACCTGACCGCGTAGGGGTCGTCGGAGGACGCGAGGACCACGATGCGGGGCCAGCCCTGGGCACGGAGTTCCGTGACCAGGTCGATGCCGGTGCCATCCGGCAGACCCAGATCGAGGATCGCGAGGTCGCACGGTCCGGTAGCGAGTGCCCGCGCCCGAGCCTCCGCGACCGAAGCCGCCTCATGCACTGTCCCGGCTCCCATCTGGGTGAGCCGAGCCGATATCGCCTCCCTCAGCAGTGGGTGGTCGTCGACCACCAGCACTGAAAAAAGCTCCTCCCGCGGGTGCGGGACCATGTTCGCCGGCAACGAGCCGGCTGGCGTGGTACGAACGGCCTGACCTAAGCCGACGGCAGCCACGTCACTACCTCCCTGGAGTCGGTCGTGCCCCCCGACCGGCACCGGGACTTTCGGCCAATCAGCCGCGCCACTGATGGACCGAAAGTGGTGTCGTCTGGGGCAGCGTAGCCGCCCAAGCGGGTCTACGGGACGATCAATCGGGTATCTATCCCGAATGAGTTGTCACTGATGGCCCCCGTTGTCACACGATCGGATGACAACTGGATAGGTCGCGTAACGCGAGCGGTTCTCACGACGACATCAAGGAGTTGCGGGTGGCGAGCACCACAGGTCGAGTCCGGGGCGAGGAACTGCTGGCCCGGGCGCCACTCGTCGACGGACACAACGATCTGCCATGGGCGTTGCGTGATCTCCTCACGGCGGGGCAATTCGGTGAAAAGTCAACGCCCGGTGATCCCGGCGCGGCGGTCTCGGTCGTCGACCTGACGACGCACCAGCCCGCGTTGCAGACCGATCTGGTGCGGGCACGCGACGGCCGGTTGGGGATGCAGTTCTGGTCCGTCTGGGTCCCCTGCCGACTGGCAGGTGACGCAGCGGTCACCGCCGTCCTGGAGCAAGTGGAGTTGGTCCACGCACTCGCCGAGCGTTACCCCGACCACCTGCGGATCGCGACCACCGCAGACGAGGCCGAACGGGCGTTCCAGGACGGGCGGATAGCTTCCCTGATCGGCGCGGAGGGCGGACACAGCATCAACGGCTCGCTGGGCGTGCTGCGCGCGCTGAGGCGGCTCGGCGTGCGGTACATGACGCTCACGCACAACGAGAACACCGAGTGGGCCGATTCGGCGACCGACGAACCCGTGCACGGCGGCTTGTCGCCGTTCGGGCGGGACGTGGTGCGGGAGATGAACCGGATCGGGATGCTGGTCGACCTGTCCCACGTGGCGGCCACCACCATGCGGGACGCCCTTGAGGTGACAACGCGGCCGGTGGTGTTCAGCCACTCGTCGTGCCGGGCCGTCGCCGATCACCCGCGCAACGTGCCGGACGACGTGTTGACGCAGCTCAAGGACAACGGCGGGGTGTGCATGGTGACGTTCGTGCCGCACTTCGTGTCCCAGCCGTACGCCGAGTGGGACGCCCGCCTCAAGGACGCGATGGACGCGGCGGGGGAGAGCCACAACGACCTCGACGCCCGGCACCGGTTCATCGACTCGTGGGCGGACGGCGGCCCGACACCGCACGTGACCATGGATGACGTGGTCCTGCACCTGGAGCACGCCCGTGAGGTGGCCGGCATCGACCACATCGGGCTCGGTGGCGACTACGACGGGACGCGCAGCCTGCCGGAAGGCATGGAGGACGTCTCCTGCTACCCGACCCTGATCGGCACCCTGCTTGACCGCGGGTGGAGCGAGGACGACTGCGCCAAGCTCGCCGGCCGCAACATCCTCCGCGTCCTCCGCGACAACGACTGACCCGCCGACAACGCCGGACCGCCGACAACGACTGACCCGCTGACGACGCGGGGCCGCTGACGACGCCGGACCGGTCGCCTTGAGTGCTTGCTTCGCAGGGGTCCCCGCCAGGGGACCCCTGTCTTGATCATGCCGGCGAGGGGCGACAGATTCGCGCGATCCGGCGCTGCCTGTGGACAACTTGCCGGGGATGGATAACTGGCAGGTGGGGCGAGGTGCGGCGGTGCGAGACGCTTCGCCTGCAGGGCGGCAGGGCGGCAGGGCGGCAGGGTCGGTGGTGGCGAGGCATTGCGCTGCGGACTGCGGCGACAGGCACGGTGCGGGGTGTGCAGCGCGGTTCGGCGGCCGTGCGGCGGAGCCTGGCGGGGGGCAGGGCTTGGCGGTGGGGCAGGGCCTGGCCGTGCGGCAGAGGCTGGTGGCGTGGGGTGAGGCCTGGTGGGTCAGTGGAGGGTGGAGACGCCTACCGGGGGGAGGCCTACGGCGGTGGCCATGACGTCGAAGAAGGCGGTGCCGTGGGTGGCCAGTTCGGCGGTCCGGGCGGTCCAGGAGGCGCGTAGTTCGAGGTCGTCGGTGCGGGCGGGGCCGGCTATGTCGCCGAAGCGGGCCGACGAGGTCTGGGTGACGGTGCCGCCCAGGGCCAGGAACTCTGCGCCGGACACCTCCAGCGCCTCCACCAGCCACGACCAACCCACCTCGGGGAGCAGGGGGTCGGCGGCCAGTTCGGCGTCCAACTCCACCCGCACGTACGCGACCAGCCGGAACACGCCCGACCACGCCTCGACCCCGTCGGGGTCGTGCAGCAGCACCAGCCGTCCGGTGGACAGCTCGTCGGCGGGCCCCGTGACCTCCGCGGTCAACGCGAAGGACCAAGGCGCAAGCCGCTGCGGCGGGCGCACCTCGGTCAACTCCAGTTCGGGTCGGGTTCGCACCGACCGGAGCGTCGCCACCGCCCGCTGGAACAGTTCGGGCTCCGTCACACCACGGACTGTAGGCCCCAAAACCTCGGAAAGTGAGCGCGGCACGCCGCACCGGAAGATGCCGTCCGCCCGACACGTGGGACGATGGCGGACGAGATGAACGACAACACGGAAGCCCCGTTGCTCGTCGCCGCACGTGGCGGCCGGCCCTCGCGGACCCCGGTCTGGTTCATGCGCCAGGCGGGCCGCTCCCTGCCGGAGTACCGCAAGCTGCGCGAAGGCACCGCGATGCTGGACGCCTGCATGGACCCGGAGATGGTCTGTGAGATCACCATGCAGCCGGTCCGCCGCCACGACGTGGACGGCGCGATCCTCTTCTCCGACATCGTCGTCCCGCTCAAGGCCGCGGGCATCGACCTGGACATCGTGCCGGGCACCGGCCCGGTCGTGGCCAAACCGATCGCGACGGTGTCCGACGTCAACGCCATCCCCGAGCTGCACGAGGAGCAGGTGCGGCCGGTGGTCGAGGCGATCGGGCTGCTGAACGCCGAACTCGGCGACGTGCCGCTGATCGGCTTCGCCGGCGCGCCGTTCACCCTGGCCTCCTACCTGGTCGAGGGCGGCCCGAGCAAGAACCACGAGCGCACCAAGGCGCTCATGCACGGCAACCCCGAGATGTGGCACGCGCTGCTCGACCGGCTGGCCGCCATCACCGCCGAGTTCCTGCGGGTGCAGGTCAACGCGGGTGTGAAGGCGGTCCAGCTGTTCGACTCGTGGGCGGGCGCGCTGTCCGAGCGCGACTACCGCGAGTTCGTCCTGCCGCACTCCACCAGGGTGCTCCAGAGCATCCACGGTGTGCCGCGCATCCACTTCGGCGTCGGCACCGGCGAGCTGCTGCCCGCGATGCGCGAGGCCGGCGCGGATGTGGTGGGCGTCGACTGGCGCACGCCGCTGGACGTGGCCGTCGAACGACTGCGCAAAGCCGCGCCCGACCTGCCGCTGCCGGTGGTCCAGGGCAACCTGGACCCGGCGCTGCTGTTCGCGGGCCTGCCCGCGTTGGAACGCGAGATCGACCGGATCAAGCGCGAGGGCGAGGCCGCCGCCGGCCACATCTTCAACCTCGGTCACGGCGTGCTGCCCGACACCGATCCGGACATGATCACCCGGGCCGTCGAGATGGTGCACAAGACGCGATGAGGGCGCTGCGGGTCGCGGTGGTCGGCGGCGGGATCTCCGGTCTGGCCGCCGCGCACCGGCTGCGCCACCTGCTCGGACCGTCGGCCGAGATCACCGTGGTCGAGCAGGCCGGCCGGCTGGGCGGCAAGCTGCGCACGGTCGAGGTCGGCGGGCGCGCCTACGACGTGGGCGCGGAGGCGTTCCTGCACCGCCGCCCCGAGGCCGCCGAACTGGTCGCCGAACTGGGCCTGGCCGACAAGCTGGTGCACCCGACGAAGGCACCGGCGAGCATCCGTGCCGCCGGTGACACCCGGCCCATCCCCGCGCACACCCTGATGGGTGTCCCCGCGTCGGTGGAAGCGGTCCGCCAGGTCCTGTCGCACGAGGGCCTGCGCCGGGTCGCCGCCGAACCCGACCTGCCGCCGATCCGACTGGACGGCGCGGACGTCGCCGTGGGCGCCCTGCTGGCCGAACGGTTCGGCCCCGAGGTGGGGGACCGCCTGGTCGGGCCGCTGCTGGGCGGTGTCTACGCGGGCCGCACCGAAGTCCTCGGCCTGCGCGCGACCATGCCGCAGCTGGCCACCGCCCTGGACTCGGGCGTCGGCTCGCTGCTGGCCGCCGCCGCGACCACGATGCCCGCACCACCCCAATCGAGGGTCACCCGACCGCCGGTCTTCGGCACGCTCCGCGACGGCCTCTCGGTGCTGGTCGAACGGCTGGCCGAGGTGACGGCGCCCGAGATCAGGCTCGGCCTGCCGGTGCGCGCCCTGATCCGCCGCGACCACGGCTGGCGGCTGGAGATCGGCTCCGCCGCCGCGCCGGAACACCTGGACGTGGACGGCGTGGTGCTCGCCGTGCCCGCGCCCGCCGCGCGCAAGCTGCTCGCCGACGTCGTGCCCGCCGCGTCCCGCCGCTACGCCGAGGTCGAGGTGGCGTCGATGGCGGTGGTGGCGCTGGCGCTGCCGCCCGGCACCGAGCTGCCCGAGCGTTCCGGCGTGCTGCTGGCCGAGGGCGAGCGCGCACCGGACGGCGTGCCGTTCACCGCGAAGGCGTTCACCTTCTCCAGCCGCAAGTGGGCGCACCTGGCCGGTGAGCCGGTGCTGGTGCGCGGCAGCGTCGGCAGGCACGGCGAGGCGCACCTGCTGCAGCGCGACGACGACGAGCTGATCGAGGCGGTCCGGCACGACCTGGCGCAGCTGACCGGGCTCACGGCCGAGCCGATCGACACCGCGGTCACCCGTTGGGGCGGCGGCCTGCCGCAGTACGGCGTGGGCCACCTGGACGTCGTGCGGGCCATCGAGGACGCGGTCGCCGAGGTGCCCGGCCTGGCCGTGGCGGGCGCGACGCTGCACGGCGTCGGCATCCCCGCGTGCATCGCGACGGCGGACGCCGCGGCGGCCCGTGTCGCCGCTCACGTGCTCGGCCAAATCAGGCTCGACTGAGTGCGCCGAGCGAGACGGGTGAGAGGATTAGGGGCATGGCCCGCCTGAACTACACCGAGCTGAACGACACCATCCGCTACACCATGTGGTCGGTCTTCCGGGTCGAACCCGGTCGCCTGCCCGACGACCGCGGCCCGGCCGCGTCCGAGGCGCAGGAGTACCTGGACGGCCTGGAGTCCAAGGGCGTCGTGGTGCGCGGTGTGTACGACGTGGCGGGTCTGCGCGCGGACGCCGACTTCATGATCTGGTGGCACTCCGAGGAGATCGAGCAGGTCCAGCAGGCCTACACCGGTTTCCGCCGCACCGCCGTCGGCCGCGCGTCCACCCCGGTGTGGAGCCAGGTCGCGCTGCACCGGCCCGCGGAGTTCAACCGCAGCCACATCCCGGCGTTCCTAGCCGGCGAGGACCCGCGCAAGTACATCTGCGTGTACCCGTTCGTGCGGTCCTACGAGTGGTACCTGCTGCCCGACGAGGACCGCCGCCGCATGCTCGCCGATCACGGCAAGGAGGCGCGGGACTACCCGGACGTGCGGGCGAACACGGTCGCGTCGTTCGCGCTCGGCGACTACGAGTGGATGCTGGCGTTCGAGGCCGACGAGCTGCACCGCATCGTGGACCTGATGCGGCACCTGCGCGGCACCGAGGCGCGCCGGCACGTGCGCGAGGAGACCCCGTTCTACACCGGCACCCGGGTCGCGGCCGCCGAGCTGGTCACGAACCTGCCGTAAAGGTCTTCCGCGAAGACTCGTGGTGACACGGGAGGAGGGGCGTCCGTCCACTGTGGACGCCCCTCCTCGTCGGTCCGCTACTTCGTGAGCTGGTAAGCGCGGATCACCGAGTGCTCGAACGTGTTGCCCTTGCTGTCCGAGCCCTTCGCGCGCAGTGAGGCGTAGCCGCCCGGCTCGCCGGTGTTGCGCACGAACGCCGCGCCGCCGACGACGGGCACCTTGGACCACGTCTTGCCGTCGTCGAAGGACACGTCGATCTCGACCTTGCGGACGCGTCCGTTGTCGGCGCCCTGCTGCTGTGCCACGGTGAGCGGGATGCGCAGCACGCGGCCGGCGGGGGTGCCGCCGTTGGCGTCGAGCTTGGGCGTGAACCGGACCACCGAGATCGGCAGCTTGCGGCTCTGGTCCGCGGGCGCGGTGTCCGAGCGGAACGTCCACGTGCCGCTCACCCGGGACGAGAAGTCGGAGATGCCCGGCTTCCGGACGAAGTCCACCTCGGCCCGGTAGCGGGCCGCGCCGCCAGGCACGGTGAACTCCCCGTACGGCGTCGTGGTCTCGTCGATCTTCTGCCCGTCCCGGTACAGCGTGGTGCGGGCGGAGGAGTAGGCGGACCCGCCGAGGTTGTTCGCGGCGTCGGTGAGCAACGGCACGTTCACCTGGATCAGGTCACCGGTCCGGCTCAGGTACTCGAACCGGGACGGCGGCAGGCCGGGGCCGAACACCGGGAAGTTGATCCGCTCCTCGGCCCGGCCACCGGCCCGGTAAGCCCGGTCCGGCGTCGTCAGGTTCGAGACGATGTCGAACTCGCCCTGGATCTGGAGCAGTGACCAGCTCCACTTGACGCCGTCGGCGACGGTCACGCGGTCGACCGCCTCACCGCCCGGCCGCACCGGGAACAGCACGGCCCAGCCGCCGGAGCCGTCCGGTCCGACGGGGTTGCCGCCGTGGACGAACTCGTCCGCGGCCGGGCCGGGGCCGAACTTCGTCCGCACCTCGGCCAGGTCGCCCTTGGCGGGCGCACGGGTGAAGCCGGTGGGCACCTTGCCGTACTCGATCCACGCGAACCGGTAGTTCACCGGGGTCTCGCCGATCGGCTTGCCTTCGAGCTGGGTCCCGATCACGACGTTGAACTGGTCCGCGGGCAGCGTCGGGCCGAGGTGGCCGACCGTCAGGCTGTCGGGGAACCCGTCGAGGAACGCCACGCCGAAGCCGATCGGCCGGTCCCCGGACGTGCGGTTGAGGCCGATGTCGCCGATCACCGCCACCGCGTCCGGGTCAGGTGCGGTGATCTTGACCGGTGCGGCGGTGCGGGCGTCGAACGTCAGGGTGGCGTCCTGGGTGACGGTCAGCTTCGGCTGCGCCAGCACGGTGATCTGGAAGTCGGTCTCGTCGCCGGTCAGGACATCGGCGTAGACCATGTACTCGCCCTTGGGCAGCCGGGTGGTGGCGCTGTTGTCGGTGTCTTCGAGGAACGTGAACGTGTTGTTGTCCACGCCCATCACGACACCGCTGTAGAAGAAGGGCGCCTGGCCGTTGGCGTCGAGGAAGTTCGCGGTGATGTCGTAGCTCTCGACCTCGCGGTCGACGCTCACCGGCGTGCGCAGGGTGTCGCCGGCGACGACGACGCCGGAGAACACGCCGTCCGTCGTGCCGGCCTTGGTGTCCGCGGTGATGGCCACCTTGGCTTCGCCGCCGGCGGGGATGGTGACGGTCGCTGGGCTGACGGTGAACATGCCCGCGGGTGCGGGCTTGCCGTCCGGGCCCTTGGCGTCGAGGGACACCGGAAGCGTGACCGGCTCGGTGCCGCTGTTGTGGTAGGTCAACTCCTTGGTGACCGGGGTGTCGTCGGTGTGCGGCCACTTCTGGAGGCCCATCGCCAGGCTGGCGGGCTCGGTGGTGACCGTGGTGGTGATGGCCTTGCCCAGGTCGACGCGGCCGGTGCCCTGGTCGAACGCGGTCAGCGCCGGGTTCGACTTGGCGGAGGCCATGAGCGCGGCCTTGATCTGCGTGCCGGTCCAGTCGGGGTGCTGCTGCGCGATGAGCGCCGCCGCGCCCGCGACGTGCGGGGTCGCCATGGACGTGCCGGACAGCGCCACGTGGTTCTCGTCCACGGGCGTGCCGATGCTGCCGGTGGCGGCCTTCGCCGCGACGATGTCCACGCCGGGTGCGGTGACGTCGGGCTTGACCGCGCCGTCGCCGATCCTCGGGCCGCGGCTGGAGAAGAACGCGATGCTGTCGTCCCGGTTCACCGCGCCGACGGTGAGCGCGGCGTCCGCGCTACCGGGCGAGCCGACCGTGCCGGGACGGCCGGAGTTGCCCGCCGCGATCACGAACAGGGTGCCGCTCTGGGCGGACAGGGTGTTGACGGCTTCTTCCAGCGGGTCGATCTCGGGGGAGTCGCTGCCACCGAGGCTGAGGTTGACCACGTCGGCGCCTTGTTCGACGGCCCACTGCATGCCGCCGAGGATCCAGGACTCCGCGCAGCCGTAGAGGATGCACACCTTGCCGTCGAGGATCTGCGCGTCCGGCGCGACGCCCTTGTACTTGGCCCCGGCGCTGGCGATGGTGGAGGCGACGTGCGTGCCGTGGCCGTCCACGTCGGTGGCGTCGGGGTCCTCGGTGAAGTTCTGCTCGGCGACCTCCTTGCCCGCGAGGTCGGGGTGCGCGCCGTCCACGCCGCCGTCGAGCACGGCGACCTTGACGCCCTGACCGGTGTAGCCGGCCTGCCAGGCGGTGGGTGCGCCGATCTGCGCGGTGGAGCGGTCGAGGCTCGGCTGGCGCAGGCCGTCGAGCCAGACCTTCTTCACGCCGGGGTCGTTCACCAGGGCATGGAACGCCGTGGCGGCTTCGGTTTTCGCGGTCCGCGCGGCCACCGCGTTCACGGCGGGCAACTCGCGCGTGACGTGCGTGCCGGCGGCCCTCACCTGCGCGTTGCCCTGCTGGGTCACGATGAGCGGCAGGGTGTCGCGCTTGGCGTCGTCGTAGCCGGATTCCACCAGCCCGGTGACGTCGAACAGGCGCAGGTCGAGTTTGCCCTTGGCGACGGCGCTCACCGCGTCGCTCGGGATGACGTACAGGTCGCCGTCCCGGTGGAACTTGTGGAAGCGGACGCCTTCGCGTCCGGGGCCGGCCTTGATCGAGCCGGACGTGGCGCCGGTGAGCACCACCCGGTCACCGGTGATCAGGGTGACGGTCGGTCCGACACCGGTGCCGTCCTGCCGCTGCGGTGCGTCCGGCGCGGCGGTGGAAACCCCCGATGCCGCGCCGGCGGCGAGTACTGCCGCCACGGCGGCGGCTCCCCAGGTGATCCCGCGTTTTCTTGATCTTGCCGTCAACACAGATACCTCCCGAATCTGGTTGTCGCGCTGTGGAAACGCGCAGTCGGAAGGCACCGCGGACTCACGGTCGCGGCGGTGAACCGGAATAACGGAGGCCCCCCAACGACTTCGACGCTATCCACCCGCCAGGGTGAGGTCAGCGTCCCTTTGTGGGGAGTTGACCACCCGAATAGCCGATCCGTCGGTTACTGACCGTCGTTGATCGGCGAGATGGGGCATCCGTGTGAGCGAATGCCCCATCTCGTCACACGATCTTGTAAGCGCGGATCACCGAGTGCTCGAACGTGTTGCCCTTGCTGTCCGAGCCCTTCGCGCGCAGTGAGGCGTAACCGGGCTGCGCGGTGTTGCGCACGAACGCCGCGCCGCCGACGACGGGCACCTTGGACCACGTCTTGCCGTCGTCGAAGGACACGTCGATCTCGACCTTGCGGACGCGTCCGTTGTCGGCGCCCTGCTGCTGTGCCACGGTGAGCGGGATGCGCAGCACGCGGCCGGCGCGGGTGCCGCCGTTGGCGTCGAGCTCGGGCGTGAACCGGACCACCGAGATCGGCAGCTTGCGGCTCTGCTCACCGGGAACGGTGTCCGAGCGGAACGTCCACGCGCCGGTGACGCGTGAGGTGAACTCGGAGACGCCCGGCGCGCGGACGAAGTCCAGTTCGGCCCGGTAGCCGGCCGCGCCGGCGGGCACGGTGAACCGCCCGCCGGGGTTCGTGGTCTCGCCGATCTTCTGCCCGTCCCGGTAGAGCGTGGTGCGGGCGGAGGAGTAGGCGGACCCGCCGAGGTTGTTCGCGCCGTCGTTCACCAGCGGCACGAACACCTGGATCACGTCGCCGAGCCGGCCCAGGTACTCGTACCGGGACGCCGGCAGGCCGGGGCCGAACACCGGGAAGTTGAACCGCTCCTCGTAGGTGCGGCCCTTGAGGTAGGACCGTTCGTCGATCGAGTAGTCGGCCTTGCCGGACATGCCCTCGCTCTGCGACATCAACCAGTGCCACCGGACGTCGTCGGCGGTGACGTAGTCGACCGCCTCGTCGCCGCCCGGCACGGGGAGCAGCGCACCCCAGGTGAAGCGCTCGTCGGGGGTGATCGGGGCGGCGCCGAGCATGAACTCGTGGCCGGCCGGAGCGGGACCGATCTTCGTCCGCACCTCGGCCAGGTCGCGCGTGGTGGGCGTGCGGGTGAAACCGGTGGGCACCCGGCCGTGCTCCAGCCACGCGAACCGGTAGTTGACGGGGGTCGTGCCGATCGGCGTGCCCTGCGCTTGGGACGCGATCAGGACGGCGAGCTCGTCTTCCGGCAGGGTCGGGCCGACGTGGCCGAGCGTCATGCCCTCGGGGAACCCGCCGAAGAACGGCATCCCGAACATGGTGCTCGCGCCCTGGTAGGTGCGGACGATGCTGAACTCGGCGATCACCGGCACCGCGCCGGGACCCGGTGCGGTGATCTTGAACGATTGGGCGGTGCGGGCGTCGAAGGTGAGCGCGGCCGTGCCGGTCACGGTGAGGCTGGGCTGCACCAGCACGGCGTTCCGGCCTTCCTGCGGGTCGCCGGTCACGATGTCGGCGTAGACCATGTACTCGCCCTTGGGCAGCCGGGTGGTGGCGCTGTTGTCGGTGTCTTCGAGGAACGTGAACGTGTTGTTGTCCACGCCCATCACCATGCCGCTGTACCGAGTGGGCGCCTGGCCGTTGGCGTCGAGGAAGGTCGCGGTGATGTCGTAGCTCTCGACCTCGCGGTCGACGCTCACGGGCGTGCGCACGACGTCACCGGCGACCACGGCTCCGGCGAACAGGCCGTCGACCGTGCCGGCCTTGGTGTTCGCGGTGACGGTCACCTTGGCTTCGCCGCCGGCGGGGATGGTGACGGTCGCTGGGCTGACGGTGAACATGCCTGCGGGTGCGGGCTTGCCGTCCGGGCCCTTGGCGTCGAGGGACACCGGAAGCGTGACCGGCTCGGTGCCGCTGTTGTGGTAGGTGAGTTCCTTGGTGACCGGGGTGTCGTCGTCGTGCGGCCACTGCTGGAAGCCCAGGACCAGGCTGGCGGGCTCGGTGGTGACCGTGGTGGTGATGGCCTTCGCCAGGTCGACGCGGCCGGTGCCCTGGTCGAACGCGGTTAGCGCGGGGTTGTTCTTCGCCGACGCCATGAGCGCGGCCTTGATCTGCGCGCCGGTCCAGTCGGGGTGCTGCTGTGCGATCAGTGCCGCCGCACCCGCGACGTGCGGCGTGGCCATCGAGGTGCCGGACAGCGCCACGTGGTTGTCGTCGACCGGGGTGCCGACCTGGCCGGTGCTCGACTTGGCCGCGACGATGTCCACGCCGGGTGCGGTGATGTCCGGCTTGACGGCGCCGTCGCCGACGCGCGGACCGCGGCTGGAGAAGGACGCGATGCTGTCGTCCCGGTTCACCGCGCCGACGGTGAGCGCGGCGTCCGCGCTGCCCGGTGAACCGACCGTGCCGGGTCCGCCGGAGTTGCCCGCCGCGATGACGAACAGGGTGCCGCTCTGGGCGGACAGGGTGTTGACGGCTTCTTCCAGCGGGTCGATCTCCGGTGAGTCGGTGCCACCGAGGCTGAGGTTGACCACGTCGGCGCCCTGGTCGACGGCCCACTGCATGCCGCCGAGAATCGAGGACTCCGCGCAGCCCTGGTCGATGCACACCTTGCCGTCGAGGATCTGCGCGTCCGGCGCGACGCCCTTGTACTTGGCGTCGGAGCCGGCGATGGTCGCGGCGACGTGGGTGCCATGACCGACCACGTCGGCGCTGTCCGGGTCGGTGGTGAAGTTCTGCTGGGCGATTTCCTTGCCGACCAGGTCGGGGTGCTTGTCGTCCACACCGGTGTCCAGCACGGCCACCTTCACGCCCTGGCCGGTGTAACCGGCCTGCCAGGCGGTGGGGGCACCGATCTGGGCGGTGGAGCGGTCGAGACTGGGGCGGCGCACGCCGTCGAGCCAGACCTTCTTCACGCCGGGGTCGTTCAGCAGGGTCTGGAACGCCGTGGCGGCTTCGGTTTTCGCGGTCCGCGCGGCTACCGCGTTCACGGCGGGTAACGCGCGCGTGACCTGGGTCCCGGATGACCGGAGTGACGCGTGACCGTGCTGCGTGACGACGAGCGGCAGGGTGTCGCGCTTGGCGTCGTCGTAGCCGGCCTCGACCAGCCCGGTCACGTCGAACAGCCGCAGGTCCAGTTTGCCGTTCGCGACCGCCTTGACGGCGTCACGCGGGATGACGTGCAGCCGACCGTCGCGGTGGAACGTGTGGAAGCCGATGTCCGCGCGTCCGGGGCCGGCCTTGATCGAGCCGAACCTGGCGCCGTTGAGCACGACCTGGTCACCGGTGATCAGGGTGACGGTCGATCCCGCCGCGTTCGGTGCGTTCGGCGCCGCGCCGGCCACCCCCGTGGCGGTGGCGGCGGTCAGTACGGCGGCGGCCAACGTGACTACGGCGGCTAAAGCGGCTCTACTCGAACTCGCGGTCAACACGGATACCTCCCGAATCTGGTTGTGCGCGGTGGAAAACGCGCAGTCGGAAGGCACCGCTGACCCACGGCGGCGGCGATGAACCAGAAGTGACGAAGCCCCCCAACGACTTCGACGCTATCCAGCCATCAGGGTGAGGTCAGCGTCTCTTTGAGCGCAGTTCCTTCACCTGAACGGGTTAAGCGACGGCTACTGTCGGTGCGTTGTTGGTGCGGATGGGGTGCCCGCGTCGGCACGCGGGCACCCCATCCGGTCAGGCGATCTTGTAGGCGTGGATCACGGTCTGCTCGAAGGTGTTGCCCTTGCGGTCGGAGCCTGTGACGCGCAGCGAGGCGTGCCCGGCGGTGGTGGGGTTGCGGACGAACGCGGTGCGGCCGACCATCGGCGTCTTCGACCACGTCTTGCCGTCGTCGAAGGACACTTCCACCTGGACCCGGTCGACCCGGCCGTTGTCCGCGCCCTCCTGCTGCTCGACCACGAGCGGTACGCGCAGCACCCGTCCGGCGGGTGCGGCGCCGTTGGCGTCGAGGGTCGGCGTGAACCGGACCACGGTCAACGGCAGCGGCGCGAACCGGTCACCCGGCACGGTGTCGGAGCGGAACGTCCACGCACCGCTGATCCTGGTGGTGAACTCCGAGACTCCCGGCGCGCGTACGGCTTCCGTTTCCAGTCGGAAGTCGGCCGGGCCGGGCGGCACGGTGGCCTGCACGCGACCCGGTTGGCCGGCCGCGGCCACCTCGACCCCGTTGCGCAGCAACGTGGTCCGGGCTGACACGGTCGCCGACGCGCCCCGGTTGCCTTCCCGGTCGCCGAACAGCGGTAGCCGGAAGTCGACCACGTCACCCCGCCTGGCCAGGTACGGGAACTCGGTGGCGGGCAGGCTCGGCCCGAACACCGGGTAGTTGAACCGCTCCCGGTACGTGCGGCCCGCCTGGAGCGTGCGCTGTGGTGAGCCGAACTCGGTTTCGAGCACGTCGCCCTGGAACTGCGAGGGCGACCACAACCACCGCAGGTTCGGCCCGGCGGTGGCGTAGTCGATCGACTTGCCCGGCGCGGTCACGGGGGTGTCCACGCCGAGTCCGCCGATGCCCTCGGGCGTGATCGGGTAGCCGGCGTAGCCGTACCGCTTGCCCGCCGGGCCCGCACCGAAGTCCGACCGCACCTCGGCCAACTCGCGCTTGGTGGGCGCGCGGACCAGCCCGGTGGGCACCTTGCCGCGTCCCACCCACGTGAACCGGTACGTCACCGGGGTCGTGCCGACCGGCGTGCCGAACGCCTGCTCTCCCAGCATGGCGGACATGTCGGCCGCGGGCAGTTCGGGACCGAGGTGCGCGGTCGACACGGTGGCCAGACCACCGACGTACGCCGAGCCGACAGCGGTCACGAGCTCGCCCCCGAGGCTGCGGCTGATGAGGATGTCGCCGACCACCGGCTCCGCCTCCGGGTCCGGGAACTTGATCGACACAGGCTTGGCCGCCCGGGCGTCGACGGTGACCGTGGCGTCGCCGGTGACGTGCAGGTTCGGGTACGGCAGCACCGCGGTGGCGTCGTCGGTCAAGATCTCGGAGTGGACGAAGTACCGGCCCTTGGGCAGCCGGGCGACGGCTTTGCCGTCCGCACTGCGCGGGAACACGACCTTGTCGTTGTCCAGGCCGATGATGAGCCCGAAGTTCGTGGTCGACGGCCGACCGGCCGCGTCCACGAAGTCGAACGTGACGTCGTAGCTCTCGACCTCGCGGTTGACGCCCACCGGCACGCGCAGCTCGACGCCACCACCGGAGGCGACGACCGTGCCGCTGTACGCGCCGTCGACCGCCGCCGCCCCGGTGTCGGCGGTGACGGTGGCCTTGGCTTCACCACCCGCCGGCACGGTGACCGTGGTGGGGCTGACGGTGAACACGCCGGCCGGCACCGGCGCGCCACCGGGGCCCTTGGCGTCGATGGTGAGGTTGAGCGTGACCGGCTGCGCGCCGGCGTTGCGGACGGCGAACTCCTTGCTGACCGGGGTGTCGTCGTCGTGCGGCCACTGCTGGAAGCCCAACGCCAGGCTCGGCGGGTCGGCGGTGACCGTGGTGGTGATGGCCCGCGCCAGGTCGACGCGGCCGGTGCCCTGGTCGAACGCGGTCAGCGCGGGGTTGTTCTTCGCCGACGCCATGAGCGCGGCCTTGATCTGCGCGCCGGTCCACTCCGGGTGCTGCTGCACGATGAGCGCCGCCGCACCTGCGGTGTGGGGCGTGGCCATGGACGTGCCGGAGATCGCCACGTGGTTCTCGCCGACGGGCGTGCCGATCTGGCCGGTGCTGGACTTGGCCGCGACGATGTCCACACCCGGCGCGGTGACGTCCGGCCTGGGCGCGCCGTCGCCGACGCGCGGGCCACGGCTGGAGAAGGACGCGATGCTCTCGTCCCGTTCGACCGCGCCCACGGCGAGCGCGGCGTCCGCACTGGCCGGCGAGCTCAACGTCTCGGGCGAGCCGGAGTTGCCCGCCGCGATGACGAACAGCGTGCCGGTCTGCGCGGACAGCGTCTCGACGGCCTGTTCCAGCGGGTCGACCTCCGGGGTGTCCGCGCCGCCGAGACTCATGTTCACCACGTCGGCGCCCTGGTCGGCGGCCCACTGCATACCGTCGAGAATCCACGATTCCGCGCAGCCGTAGGTGACGCAGACCTTGCCGTCGAGGATCTGCGCGTCCGGCGCGACACCCCGGTACTGCGCGCCGGAGCTGGCGACTGTGGCGGCGACGTGCGTGCCGTGGCCGACGCCGTCGGTGTTGTCCGGGTCGTCGGTGAAGTTCTTCTCCGCGACCTCCCGGCCCGCCAGGTCCGGGTGGCCCTGGTCCACACCGGTGTCCAGCACGGCCACCTTCACGCCCTGGCCGGTGTACCCGGCCTGCCAGGCGGTGGGTGCGCCGATCTGGGCGGTGCTGCGGTCCAGGCTCGGGCGGCGGATGCCGTCCAGCCAGATCTTGTCCACGTTCGGGTCGTTGAGCAGGGATTCGTAGGCCGTGTCGGACTTGGCGGCTTGTGCCGCGACGGCTCCGATGGTGGGTAGCGCGCGGGTGATCCGGACGCCCTGTGGTTGGCCGGTGATGATCAGCGGAACGTTGTCGCGCCCGGCGTCGTCGTAGCCCGCGTCCACGAGCCCGGTGACGTCGAACAGGCGCAGGTCCAGCTTGCCGTCGGCGAGCGGCCCGGCCGCGTCGCGCGGGATGACGTGCAGGTGGCCGTTGCGCAGGAAGCGGTGGAACGAGACGTTCTTGCGGTCCCGGCCCGGCGTGACGGAGACGAGCGAGTCGCCCCTGACGACGACCTTGTCACCGGTGATCAGGGTGACGGTGTGGCGGTCGCCGTCCGAGCGGCTCGGTGGTGCGGGTGACGCAGTAGCCGTGGCAGTGGCGGTGCCGGTGGCGAGTCCGGCCGCCAATAACGCGGCCCCCCACGCGACTCCACGCCTCCGTGCTCTGGCATTCAACGCAGATACCTCCCGAATCTGGTTGTGCGCGCTGCGGAACGCGCTGCCGGGAGGCACGGTGGAGTAGCGGCGTGAGCATGAAGTGACGGCCCCCCGACACCTGGACGCTATCCACCTCCGGGCGCGGATTCAGCGGCCCAACGTGGTGCTTATGCACGGCCGGGTAGCGCAACCGACGTTGCTCGCCGACACTTCAAGTGATCTTGCGAAACGGGAGAGGGACACCCGCTTCGCGCGGGTGCCCCTCTCGGCCAGGCATCAGGTCAGGTGATCTTGTACGCCCGGATCACGGTGTGCTCCAAGGCGTTGCCGTTGCTGTCCGTCGCCTTCACCCGCACCGAGCCGTACCCGGCCGCGTCGGGGTTGGCGATCGTGGCCACGCCGGCGGCCACGGGCACCGGCGTCCACGTGGTGCCATCGTCGAACGACACCTCGACGTCGATCCGGTCCACCCGCCCGTTGGACGCGCCCTCCTGCTGCTGCACGGTCAGCGGCACGCGCAGCACCCGGCCCTTCGGCGCCGAACCCGCCGCGTCCAGCTCCGGCGTGAACCGGACCACCGACAACGGCAGCGGCACGTACTCGTCGCCGGTCGCCGTGTCGGAGCGGAACGTCCACGCGGCGCTCACCTTCGTGGCGAACTCCGACGCGCCCGCCGCCCGCACCGCGTCGGTCTCCACCCGATAGGCCGCCGCGCCCGCAGGCACCTCGAACAGCCCGTTGCCCGCGTACATCGTCTCGCCGACCACGGTTCCGTTGCGCAGCAACGCGGTCCGGGCCGAGGAGACCGCCGAGTTGCCGCCGTTGCCCGCCCGGTCGGTGAACAGCGGCAACGCGAAGCTGATGTCGTCACCGTTGCGCGCCAGGTACGGCGACCTCGACTCGGGCAGCGCGGGCGAGAACACCGGGTCGTTGAACCGCTCGTCGTGCGACCCGCCCCGCTGGTAGGTGCGCTCCGGTGAGGTCAGCGTCGTCTCGACGGCGCCGTCCGCGCCGAACTGGAGGAAACCCCACGACCAGGCCAGATCCGTGGTGACCCGGCTGATCGCCTCACCCGGCGACGTCACGTCCGGCAGCCACGCCCAGCCGCCGACGCCGCTCGCGGTGATCGGGTTGCCGCCGTGGCCGAACTTCCGACCCGTCGGTCCTGGGCCGAACTTCGTGCGCACCTCGGCCAGATCGGCCGCGGCCGGCTCGCGCACGAACCCGGTCGGCAGCTTGCCCTGCTGCGACCAGGCGAACCGGTAGGTGACCGGCTTGTCGCCGTCCGGCGCGGCGCGGAACTGAGCGCCGAGCAACGCGGTCACGTCACCGGCGGCCAGTTCGGGGCCGACGTGCGCGATGGACACGTCCGGGCCGAACCCGCCGAGGAACGCGGTGCTCACGCTGGCCTGCCGGTCACCGTGGTTGCGCACCACCGTGACATCGCCCAACGCCTCCTCGGCAGCGGGGTCCGGCGCGGTGATCTTCAACGGCTTGGCCGTGCGGGCGTCGAGCGTCACCGTGGTGTCCGCGTTGACAGTCAGACCGGGCCGGGGCAGCAGCGCCAGCGCCGTGTTGTCGGTCTGCACGTCGGAGCTGGTGAAGTAGTCGCCCTTGGGCAGCCGCAGGGTGAACGAGCCGTCGGCGTCGTAGGGGAAGACGAACGTGCTGTTGCTCAGCCCGATGATCGACGTGTAGTAGTCGGCCGCGGGCGCGCCCGAGCCGTCCAGGAAGTCGAACTTCACGTCGTAGCTCTCCACCTCCCGGTTCACGCTGAGCGCGGTGCGCAACGGCGTCGGCCCGCCGGTGGCGACCACCGATCCGACGTACAGACCGTCCGCCGAGCCGAGCCGGGTGTCCGCGGTGACCGTGGCCGCCGCCTCACCGCCGGCCGGGACGGTCACCTTCGCCGGGGACACGCCGATCAGGCCGGTGGGCGTGCCGCCGCCGTCGGGACCCTTCACGTCGGTGCTCAGCGTCAGCGTGATCGGCGCGGTGCCGTCGTTGCGGTAGGTGACCGTCTTCGCGATCGGGGTGTCGTCGTTGTGCGGCCACTTCTGCAGGCCCATCGCCAGGCTGGCCGGCTCCGCGGTGACCGTGGTGGTGATCGCCTCGGCCAGGTCCACCCGACCCGCGCCCTGGTCGAACGCGGTCAGCGCCGGGTTGTTCTTCGCCGACGCCACCAGCGCCGCCTTGATCTGCGCGCCCGACCAGTCCGGGTGCTGCTGCGCGATCACGGCCGCCGCGCCCGCCACGTGCGGGGTGGCCATCGACGTGCCGGACATGGCCACGTGACCGTCGCCGACCGGCGTGCCGACGGTGCCGCTGCTCGACTTCGCGGCCACGATGTCCACGCCCGGCGCGGTGATGTCCGGCTTGACCGCGCCGTCGCCCACGCGTGGCCCGCGGCTGGAGAACGGCGCGATGCCGTCCTGCCGGTCCACCGCGCCCACGGTCAGCGCGGCGTCGGCGCTGCCGGGGGAGCTGATCGTCTCCGGCCGGGAGTTGTTGCCCGCGGCGATCACGAACAGCACGCCGGTCTGCGCGGACAGCGTGTTGACCGCCTCCTCCAGCGGGTCGATCTCGGCCGTGTCACCGCCGCCCAGGCTCAGGTTGATGACGTCCGCGCCCTGCTCGGCGGCCCACTGCATACCCGCCACGATCGCCGACTCCTGGCAGCCCGCGGACACGCACACCTTGGCGTCCAACAGATCCGCGTCCGGCGCGACGCCCTTGTACTTGGCGCCGGAACCGGCGATGGTCGCGGCGACGTGCGTGCCGTGGCCGACGCCGTCGGTGTTGTCCGGGTCGTCGGTGAAGTTCTTCTCCGCGACCTCGTGGCCCGCCAGATCCGGGTGGGCCTGGTCGATGCCGGTGTCCAGCACGGCCACCTTCACACCCTTGCCGGTGTGCCCGGCCTGCCACGCGGTCGGCGCGCCGATCTGGGCGGTGGACCTGTCCAAGCTCGGCTGGCGCAACCCGTCCAGCCACACCTTGCGCACGCTCGCCCTCGACACGAGCGTGCGCCAGGTGTCCGTCGCCTCGGACTTGACCACTTGAGCGGCGTACGAACCGACCGCGGGTAACGGTTGGCCGACGCGCAGACCGGCTGTCGCCGGTTCCCCGTCACCGGTCACGATCAGCGGCAGGGTGTCGCGGCGGGCGTCGTCGTAGCCGGCTTCGATCAGGCCGGTGACGTCGAACAACCTGGGGTCGAGCCGGCCCTGGGAGACGGCTTTCGCCGCGTCGCGCGGCACGACGTGCAGGTGCCCGTCACGCCGGTAGCTGTGGAACACCGTGCGTTCTCGTCCCGGCGCGGCGATCAGGGTGTTCACCTCGTCGCCGAGCAGCACCACCTTGTCGCCGGTGATCAGGGTGACCTCGTGGTGCTGCTCACCGCCTGGCGTCGCCGGGACGTCCTCCGCTCCCGACACCCCCGGACTGCTCGCGGTGAGACCGGCCGCGACCAGCACGGCCCCCCACGTCATGCGTTTGCGCTTCAACTCTGTCGAACCTCCCGGTGAGGTGCCGCGCATGGCGGGACGCGGCCGGAAGGGCGTGGCTACCCGCGGTTGCGGCGGATGTACCGGGAGCGACGTTGCCCTGGACTCCACCGACGCTAGAGGGTCCGGGGGAGGCGGACAGCCGCTGATTGGTCGGTCCGTTCTTGACCAATTCAGCCGAGTAAACGGTTACCTACCGTTCGGTGACTGCGCCGTCGGCACCAACTGAGATACCTGCCTGCGGCCCACCCGCTGGGCAGTTCGGACCGTTCGGGTAGACCATCTCGGGGCTCAGTGGAATCTTGCGGTCCACCAGCACAGATCCGGATTGGTCCAGTAGTCGCAGAGTCGCCGTGACGGGCTTGGCGGGCAGCTCCGGGAGGCTTGCGAACCCGTTGGTCCCTTCGGTCGGCTCGACGCTCGCGCTGCACGAGTCGTCCGGGGCGGTGCCGGTGCAGGTGGTCGCGGCGACCTCGCTCGACGGGTACAGCTTCAGCGTGGGGGTTGCACAGGTGGTGTCCCAGCAAACCTCGATCGTCCCGGAAGTCACATCGGGGTGTGCCACGTCCACGCTCACACCGACGGGGGTGCCGATCGTCGTGCACTGCACGCCGTCACCCGCGTTCATCGCGCCGCACGCCGTGGCCAGCAACAGCACGCCCAACGGCCACGTTCGTCTCCACATGCTCCCGGGACGGAACGAGGGCCCGATCAGGTTGCCCGCTGCCACCAACGCTTCTTCTTCGGCGGGGTCAGGTGGTTGTTGGCGACGGCCCACTCGGCGAACCGGGCGGCGTCCTCGCGGAAGCGCGTGCCGACCTCTTTGGGGTGGGTCCTCGCGTAGGCGTCGAACAATGACCGGAACCGCTCGCCCAGCTCGGCGGCCACATCGGGGCGCAACATCTCCACGATTCCGCGCCGTTTGTTGAGCAGGGCGCGTTTCTCAATACGCACCCGGTCCTCGTCGAACCCCTTGGGTGTCGCGCCATCGGCCAGCAGCGCCCGCAACAGCTCCGCCTGAGCCGCACCCAGCCGGTCGCGCTGGGGCTGGGTCATCCCAACACCGCCCGGATCGCGGCCAACTCGCCGGCCAGTTCGGCGTCGGCCGGGTAGTCGTCGTCGCGCTCCAGCAGCACGCCCGGCGGGTCGACGCGGGCGCGCAGCTGTGCGAGGACGTCCAGCACTTCGGGGATCACGGCGTGGGCGTGCGTGTCGTGGTAGACGCCTTGGTGCTCTTCGCCGCCCGCGACGTGGACGTAGGCGAGGCGTTCCAGCGGGATTTCGTCGAGGAAGCGGGCCACGTCGGTGCCGAGGTTGCGGGCGTTGGCGTAGAGGTTGGCGACGTCGATGAGGAGGTGGCAGTCGGTGCGGTCGACCAGTTCGGCGAGGAACTGGCCTTCGGTCAGCTCACCGTCCGGCCACTCCAGCAGTGCCGCCACGTTCTCCAGCGCGAGCGGGACCGGTAGATCCCGTTGTGCGGCCTTGACGTTGGCGACGAGGACGTCCAGCGCGTCGCGGGTGCGGGGGAGCGGCATGAGATGCCCGGAATCGAGCCCGCCCGCGTGCACGAAGCAGACGTGATCGCTGACCAGCGGGGCATCGAGCGCTTCAGCGAGCGCGCCAAGGTGCGCAACCTTCTCGGCGTCCACCCGCTCCGCCCCACCCAACGAAAGCGAGACCGCGTGCGGAAGCACCGGAACGCCGCGTTCACGCAGCAGCAGGATGGACTCCGGCAAGTGCGCGACGTGCAGGTTCTCCGCGACGACCTCCACGAAATCCACACCAGTCAGCCGCTCGACAGTGAGATCAATCTCCGGCCGCCAGCCGATACCAACACCCAACTTCTCCACCGAGTCACCCACCTTCCCCGCTGCTATCGTTGATCTTCACGTTGATCTACCGATCACAGCACCTCGCAACACGATCGGGTGATCATGACCCGACAACCTACAGAAACGCCGTTATTTTTTAGCCGAAACGTCGGTTGAAACGAAGAGGAGCCCCCGCCAACCCCACCGATCCACCACGACCCCCACCCCCCCCGAGCCACCACCCCCCAACCACCCCCCGCCGCCCCCCCCCCAGCTGCCCCCGCCCCGCCCCCCGCACCCGCCACCCCCCCCCCCCCCCCACCCCCCCCCCCCCCCCCCCCCCCCCCCCCCCCCCCCCCCCCCCCCCCCCCCCCCCCCCC
>NZ_MTQP01000036.1 GCF_001984175.1 Saccharothrix sp. ALI-22-I | reverse complement strand
AGCCTTCCAGCGCCGATGGTACTGCACTCGTGAGGGTGTGGGAGAGTAGGACGCCGCCGAACATTCCTTCCCTCAGGGGCACTCGACATGTCGAGTGCCCCTGAGGGCTTTTTGCGTTACCGTCCGTTCCGTGGCCGAGGTGACGAAGCACGACGATCTGGCGGAGTTCTGGGCGCTGACCGGGGACTTCTTCAACGCCGACCCGGTGTTCCACACCGTCCCCATCGCCGCGGTTGACCGCAGGCTCAACCACCCCGACCCGGACGACGAACCGCCGCTGCTGGTCACCGTCGTCGAAGACGGCGTCCTGGTGGCCGCCGCTCTCCGCACCCCGCCGTGGCCGCTGACCGTCAGCGGTGTCCCGCCGGAGTGGGCCGAAACTGTTGCGGACGCGTTGGCCGGTGATGTCGAGCTGCCCGGCGTGAACGGCCCGAGGGATGCGGCCGAGGCGTTCGCAGTCGCCTGGGTCGCCCGCACCGGCTGCGGCGCGTACGAGCACATGGCGTTGCGCCTCTACGAGCTGAAAGACCTGGAGACACCGGACGTCCCCGGCCACGCCCGCCTCGCCACGGTGGATGACATCGACCTGCTGTCCCACTGGCACGCCGATTTCGCCGTCGAAGCCACCGGGCAGGCCCGCGACGGCCGCGACGGCAGCGACGACAGGTCGGCGCGGATCGTTCGGGTCGGCCTGGCTGCCGGGCACGGTCACGTGATCTGGTACGACGGCGACGAGCCGGTGTCGTGGGCGGCGGCGAACGCCCCGGTGGCCGGCATGTCCCGCATCGGCCCCGTCTACACCCCGCCCGAGCACCGCAGGCGCGGTTACGGTGCGGCGGCAACGGCGGCCTGTGCGACGTGGGCGCGGGAGAAGGGCGCGGAGCACGTCGTGCTCTTCACCGACCTGACCAACCCGACGTCGAACTCCATCTACCAGCGGATCGGGTTCCGGCCGGTGGTGGACGCGGCGGAGTTCGTGTTCAGCCCGGCCGGTAGCTGAGCAGGTCGCCCGGCTGGCAGTCCAGCACCTCGCACAGCGCGGTGAGCGTGCTGAACCGGATCGCCCTGGCGCGGCCGTTCTTGAGGATCGACAGGTTGACCACCGTCACGCCCACGCGTTCGGAGAGCTCGGTCAACGTCATCCCGCGCTCGGCCAGCAGCCGGTCGAGGTGCACCTGGATCGTCACACGGTTCCTTCTAGTTCCTCGCGCATCTCCGCGCTCGCACGCATGATCTTCGCCAGCGACAGCAGTGCGATGCCGGTGATGACCGCCCACCAAGGCGCTTCCCACTCGCCGAGGAAGGACAGGTATCCCGCGTCGAAGGTGACGGCGGCGTGGACCAGTGTGGTCCGCGCGATCGAATCGGCCATCGCCGCCGCCGGGAGCACCCACAGCAGGTAGTGCCCGAACCGGCGCACGCCCGCCGCCGTGTCGGCCGTGTGGATGCCGTGGCGGGAAGCGTTCCGCAGCAGCTTGAGGAGCAGTAGCAGCGCGACGACGCGGGCGAGAGCGGTCGGTGCCTCGGACAGGAAGCTGAGGACGTGTTGCCAAGGCGCCGGGTCGTCCACGCACAACCTGGCTCGTTCGACGTCGTCCAGCCTCGTGCCCTCGACCAGACCTCGGCTCTCACCGCCGTAAGGCCAGTACTTCGCGGTGAAGCACACCGGGTCGAACAAGCCGACTGTCAGCCGGATCGCGGTGGCCAGCCCGAGCACCCCCGCGCTCAGCGCGAACGCCGCGGACACCACGCCGGTCAACGGCTCTAACGGGTTCCCCTTCGACATGACATGCCCCTGCATATCGTTTATCGATGTTATCGAGAAACGATACCCCCGAAGACGTCCCGCGTCACGGGCCGGTTGCGGGCGTGGGAGGAGAACACCAGTGACGTGGTCGTGTCGCCGTACCGCTGGGCGTGCTCCACGAACTCCTCCAGCTCGACCATCGAGCGGCACACCACGCGCAGCAGCCAGCAGTCGTCCCCGGTCACGTGGTCGGCGTCGCGCACCTGCGCCATGGTCACCACCCGCTCCCGGAACCGGGGCGTGTCCAGGCTGCGCACCCGCACCCGCACGATGGCCTCGATCGGCAGCCCGAGCCGTTGCGGATCGACCACCGCCGCGTATCCGGTGACGATCCCGGCCTGCTCCAGCCGCCGCACCCGCTCGGTCGTCGCGGGCGCGGACAGCGAGACCCGCTTGGCCAGCTCGGTGAACGTCATCCGCCCGTCCCGCTGGAGCAGGTCCAACAACTTCCAATCCAGATCGTCCAGTTCCACCGTGGAATCGTAAGCGGGAGCCGCCGCACACCTGGACTTCTGCATGGGGAAGAACACGCTGGTCAGCCACCATTTACCCATGACCAACACGCTCCGCTTCCCCGCCGCCGACCCCGCTGCCGCCGCCGCGTTCTTCGCCGCGGAACTGGCCTTCGAGGCCGACCCGGACGACGTGGTCCGCGATCTGAAGGCAGGCACCACCGAGGGTTTCCGGCTCGTCGAGACGCGCAGTCCCGAGGCGTTCGAGCGGGCCCGCATCCCCGGCGCGATCAACCTCCCGCACTGGGAGGTGGACGAGACGACGACCGCCGACTGGGACCGCGACCTGGTCTACGTCTGCTACTGCGAGAGCTTCGAGTGCAACGCCGCCACCAAGGGCGCGCTCAAGCTGTCGCGGCTCGGGTTCAAGGTGAAGCGGCTGGCCGGCGGCATCGCCAGCTGGCAGGCGGCGGGTTACCCAGTGGAAGGCAGCACAGTGGAGGGCAGCATGGGGGAGGGCACAGACCTGCACGGCATCAGCTGTGACTGCTGATCTAATCTCGGTCGGGTGACGCGCCTGCTCGTGCTGCAACCCGACCACGACGACCCGCCCGCCCGCCTCGGCGAGTGGTTGACCGCTGCCGGGGCGGTGCTGGACGTGGTGAAGCCGTACGAGCAACCCGTGCCGGCCACGCTCGACGGCTACCAGGGCGTGGTGTGCATGGGCGGTGCGATGGGCGCGCTGGACGACGCCGAGCACCCGTGGCTCGCCGACGTGCGCAAACTCCTGTCGCACGCGGTGGCGAAGCGGGTGCCGTTGCTGGCGATCTGCCTCGGTGCGCAGCTGCTGGCCGCGGCCACCGGTGGGCAGGTGCGGCGCAGTCCGCGCGGGCCGGAGATCGGCCTGAACCTGGTGGCGAAGCGGGACGCGTCGAGCGGCGACCCGCTGTTCGGCGAGCTGCCGTGGACGCCGGACGTGTTGCAGTTCCACGAGGACGAGGTCGGGCTCCTGCCGCCGACCGCGTTGCTGCTGGCGTCCTCCCCGAAGTGCGCCAACGAGGCGTTCCGCGTCGGTGACCGCGCCTACGGCGTGCAGTTCCACATCGAGACCACGCCGGAGATGGTTCTGCGCTGGGCGGCCGGGCACCCGGACGTCGTGGCCGGTGCTCGTCGCGGACTGCTCGACCCGGCCCGGCTCGCCGAGGGGCACGAGGACATGCGTGAGGTGTGGCAGCCGTTCGCCGAACGATTCGTGCGCCTGGCAGCCGGTGAGCTGTCGATTCACCGGAGCCTGCCGCTGGTGTGACGAACCTCCGCTGAGGTCGCGTCGCTCGGCACGTTCGGCGTGGTGGTCTGCGCGCGTTGTCAGCGCGGGAGGCGGCGCAGGAGCGCCAGGCGTCGACCGCGCGGCCGACGGCGGCCGCGCCGGCGTGCGTGACCGTAGTGTTGTCCGGCATCTACTTGATCGTGGCGAGCTGAGGCTTCGTCTCGCGCCCGAGCGGGTTACGGTGTTCGTCGATGACCGATCCAGCCCGTCTGCCCACTTCCCCCGCCCGGTTCGGCCTGACCGAGACGCGCAGCGGTGAGCACCTGCGTGCCGCCGGCTGGTGGGAGGGGCGGCGGCCCAGTGACGGCAACGAGCCGATCCTGGTGGCGTTGTCCCGCAGCCCCGACCCGGACCTGGCGTTACGGGGTGCCGACCGGCTGCGCAGTGCTCTCGGTGACCGGTGGCCGGAGCTGGACCAGGCGTTGCGGGACAGCGAGGCGTTGCGCGGACGGCTGCTGGCCGTGCTCGGCTCGTCCACCGCGCTGTCGGACTTCCTGGTCGCCAACCCGGACCGCTGGCACGGCCTGGTCGACGCCGACCCCGTGGACGCCGAGACGTTCGCGCCGGCCCTCGTCGCCGCGGTCGAAGGGCTGACCGGCCAGGACGCGGTGCGGGCGTTGCGGCTGGAGTACCGGGCGCTGCTGTGCCGGATCGCCGCCGAGGACATGGCGCACGTGGTCGAGCCCGGCCAGCTGTACGTCAACTACGACGACGTCGCCGCCCTGCTGTCGGATCTGGCGGTGGCCGCGTTGCGCGCCGCGCTGGACGTCGCCGCACGTCAGGTGCCGCGGTCGGACGAGTGCCGGCTCGCGGTGATCGCGATGGGCAAGTGCGGCGCGCGGGAGCTGAACTACGTCAGCGACGTGGACGTGGTGTTCGTCGGCGAGGGTGACATCCCGGTGGCGACGCGGCTGGCCAGCACGATGATGCAGATCGCGGGCCAGGCGTGCTTCGAGGTGGACGCGGCGCTGCGGCCGGAGGGCAAGGCGGGCGCGCTGGTGCGCACCGTGGACGGCCACGCCACCTACTACCAGCGGTGGGCGCGGACGTGGGAGTTCCAGGCGCTGCTCAAGGCCCGGCCGGTGGCCGGTGACGAGGAGCTGGGGCAGCGGTACATGGACGTGGTGCGGCCGCTGGTGTGGACGGCCGCCGAACGGGAGAACTTCGTGCCCGACGTGCAGGCCATGCGCCGCCGCGTCGAGGACCACGTGCCGGCCGGCCTGGCCGACCGGGAGCTGAAGCTGGGCCGCGGCGGGCTGCGGGACGTCGAGTTCGCCGTGCAGCTGCTGCAACTCGTGCACGGTCGCGGTGACGAGGAACTGCGCATCACCACGACGACGCAGGCGTTGGCCGCGTTGGGGCTCGGCGGGTACGTCGGCCGCACGGACGCCGCCGATTTCGGCCGCGCGTACCGGTTCCTGCGCACGTTGGAGCACCGGTTGCAGTTGCAGCGGATGCGGCGCACCCACCTGTTCCCGGCGGACGACGACACGGCGGCGTTGCGGTGGCTGGCGCGCGCGGCGGGGTTGCACGCCGAGGGCGGGCTGTCGGAGAGCCAGGTGCTGCTGGCCGAGTTCCGCAAGCGCGCCAACCAGGTGCGCAGGCTGCACGAGAAGCTGTTCTACCGGCCGCTGTTGCAGGCCGTCGCGAACGTACCGACGGAGGCGCTGCGGTTGACCACGTCCCAGGCGGCGGCACGGCTGGCCGCGTTGGGGTACGCCGCACCGGACGGCGCGTTGAAGCACATCGAGGCGTTGACCAGGGGTGTTTCCCGGCGGGCGCGGATTCAGACGGCGCTGCTGCCGGTACTGCTGGACCTGTTCGCGACCACCCCGGACCCGGACGGCGGCCTGTTGGCGTACCGGAGGGTGTCGGAGGCGTTGGCCGAGACGCCTTGGTACCTGCGGTTGCTGCGGGACGAGGGCACGGTGGTCGACCGGCTGGCCGCGCTGCTCGGCACGTCGAAATTCGTGCCGGACCTGCTGGTGCGGGCGCCGGAGGTGTTGCCGTTACTGGCCGACACGACGGCGTTGATCGGTCGTGACCCGATGACCATCGGCAACCCGCTGCGCAGCGCCGTGTCCCGGTACAGCGACCTGAACCGCGCGGTCACCGCCGCCCGGTCGTTGCGCCGCCAGGAGCTGCTGCGGGTGGCGTCGGCGGACCTGCTCGGGCTGGTGCCGCTGCGGACGGTGTGCGTGTCGCTGTCCGAGGTGTGGGTGGCGGTGTTGCAGGCGGCGTTGGACGCGGTCGTGCGGTCCGCGGGCGAGCGGTTGGCGACGATCGCGGTCATCGGCATGGGCCGGCTCGGCGGGCGTGAGCTGGGGTACAGCTCGGACGCCGACGTGATGTTCGTGTGCGAGCCCGCGCCGGGCGTGACCGACTCGGACGCCGCCCGTTACGCCTCGTCGGTGGTGGAACGGGTGCGGCGGCTGCTCAGCGCGCCCAGCCAGGACCCGGCGTTGCAGGTGGACACCGACCTGCGGCCGGAGGGCAGGCAGGGGCCGTTGGTGCGCACGCTGGAGTCCTACCGGGCGTACTACGCGCAGTGGGCCGAGCTGTGGGAGGCGCAGGCGCTGCTGCGGGCCCGGGCCATCGCGGGTGACACCGAGCTGGGCACGCGGTTCATCGACATGATCAACCCGGTGCGGTACCCCGCGCAGGGGTTGGACGCGGGCGCCGTGCGGGAGATCCGGCGCATCAAGGCACGTGTCGAAGCCGAACGGCTGCCGCGCGGCGCCGACCCGTCCACGCACACCAAGCTGGGACGCGGCGGGCTCGCGGACGTCGAGTGGACCGTGCAGCTGCTGCAACTCCAGCACGCGTTCGAGGTGCCCGGCCTGCGCACGCCGTCGACCGTGCGCGGGCTGCGCGCGGCGACCGAGGCGCGGCTGATGTCGCCGGACGACTCGTCCGCGCTGATGGAGTCGTGGGTGATGGCGACCAGGGCGCGCAACGCGGTCGTGCTGGTCCGCGGCAAGCCCGGTGACCAGCTGCCGACGACCGGGCGTGACCTGACGGCGGTGGCGTCGGCGATGGGGTACGACAGCGACCCCGGCGAGTTCCTGGACTCCTACCGGCGCACGACCCGGCGTGCGCGGGCCGTGATCGAGCGGATCTTCTACGGTTCCTGAACACTGGAGTTCGTGAAAGCGATCGCACAGACGGAATTCGGAGATGCCGACGTCCTGGTGTTGCGGGAGGTGCCCGACCCGGTGATCTCGCTGGACCAGGTGTTGGTCGAGGTCCGGGCGGCGGGTCTGAACCCGGTCGACCGGTTGGTGCGCATGGGATACGTCGCGGGCGTGCTGCCACACCACTTCCCGCTGATCCCGGGCTGGGACGTGGCCGGTGTGGTGCGTGCCGTGGGGCCCGCGGTGGACGGGTTCGCGGTCGGCGACGAGGTGTTCGGCTACCAGCGCAAGGACCACGTGCAGCACGGCGCGTACGCGGAGATGGTCGCGGCCACCGAGCGCGGGTTGGCGCACAAGCCGGCGTCGTTGTCGTTCGAGGAGGCGGGCGGGCTCGCGTTGACCGGGCTGACGGCCGTGCAGGCGTTGCGGAAGGTCGGTGTGTCCGCCGGTGACACGGTGCTCGTGCACGCCGCCGCCGGCGGTGTCGGGCACCTCGCCGTGCAGGTCGCGCGGATCATGGGCGCGTCACGGGTCATCGGCACGGCGTCGCCGCGCAACCACGAGTTCCTCCGGTCGCTCGGCGTGGAGCCGGTGGCCTACGGGGACGCGCTGGTGGACAACGTGGCCGAGCTCGTCGGCGGCGACGGGAAGGTCGACGTGGCGTTCGACTGCGTCGGCGGCGCCGCGCTCAACGACTCACCCGCCCTGGTGCGCGATCCGGCCCGGATCGTGTCCATTGTGGACACCAACGTGCTGGAGCTGGGTGGTCGGTACGCCTACGCCAAGCCCGTCGCCGCGGATCTGGAGTGGCTGGCCGGGCACGCCGGCTCCGGGGCGTTGAAGGTCGAGGTGCAGCAGACGTTCCCGCTGGCACAGGCCGCCGACGCGCACAAGCTGCTGGAGGGCAGGCACGTGCGGGGCAAGGTCGTGCTGACGGTGTGACGAGGATCTGACGGTGTGACAAGGATTACAGTGATCGGGCTCGGGCTCGGGCTCGGGTTCGGGTTCGGGCTTGGGTGAAGGGCCCCCGTAGAGGGTGGGGGCCCTTCAGCTGCCTCACTCCTCGTCGACGGTCGGAACCGAGGTGAGCAGTTCGACGATCCACTCCTCGACGAGGGTGTCGTCGGACTCCTCGTCCTGGACGAGGCGGTTCGACACCCGGACACCGAGACCGAGCACGTCGGCGGCGCCGATCGCCTCGATCGCCTCGGCGGCGGAGTCGAAGATGTTGGTGGACAGCACCTGCGCGGTGGTTGCGACGTCATCAGACACGGCGTGACCCTAACCTCACACCCCCGTCGGAGGACGGGCAGCCCTGGTGTCGACGGCGTGTCGATCGGGGGCTACGCAGAGTCGATCAGGGGCCCCTGCGCATTGACTATTGGCATCGGCTATGTCGAGACTGTCGACACTCAGTGGGGGAGTTTCACATCCGCACGTGTGCGCCCGGACGAAGGACGTCATGGACGACGAGATCCACCGCAAGAAGAGCAACGCAGTTCTCAAGATCAGCATGGTCATGCTCGGCGTGCTCGTGCTGCTCGGCGTGATCCAGGCCGTCACCGCCGGCACGGTAGGCGTCGGCGCGTTGAGCTTCACGCTGGGCGAAACCTCGTCGACCGCTGCCCCGACCACGCCGAGGCGCACGTCCGACGAGCCCATCGGCGGCGGTCTCGACGGCGCGGTGGGGTCGTCCCCGTTGTCCTCCTCGTCGGCGGAGGAAGCGCCGCCCAGCGGGGAGACCAAGGTCCTCACCGGGTCGTGGAAGCAGGCACGCGGCCTGCTCACCGTGGAAGTCACCAAGGTCGAGAACCTCGGTGGCCGCCTCAAGGTGTTCGTCACCGCCATAAACGCCAGCACCTCGAAGATGGACCTGCCGGTGGCGTCCGTCTCGGCGGTCGACGACACGCAGCGCAACTACGGCGCGTCCCCGTCGACCAGCCGGTGGCCGGCGTCGATCGCGAAGAACTCCAGCATCAACGGGTTCGTGGAGCTGGACCAGCGGGTCGGGGCGACGGGGACCACGTTCTCGCTGACCTTCGCCGGGATCATCGGCCAGCTCGCGCCCACCGGGGGTGCGGTGACCGTGACCGGGATTCCCATCCCCAAGTAGGTGGACGTCCTCCTGGGTGTCGTCCTCGGGCTGCTCGGCCTGTGGTTGGCGCTGCTCCTGGGCCTGTTCCTGATCCGGCCACGCGGCGGTGCCCTCGCGCTGGCCGTGCGGCTGCTTCCGGACGTGCTGCGCCTTGTCGCCCGCCTGGCCCGTGATCCCCGTGTGCCGCGTTCGGCGCGGGTGCGGTTGTGGCTGTTGCTGGCCTACCTGGCCCTGCCGTTCGACCTGGTACCCGACTTCATCCCGGTGCTCGGCTACGCGGACGACGCGATCCTGGTCAGCTGGGTCCTCCGCTCGGTGATCCGCACGACCGGCCCGGACCTGGTGGCGGAGCACTGGCCCGGCACTCCGGACGGCCTGGCCGTGGTGCGCAGGCTCACCAGGACCTAGCTCCCGGCCGGCAGTCTGGGTGGCGTGATCTACCGGATGCGGATCTACACGGCGGTCCCCGAGAACCTGCCCGCGTTCCACGAGTTCTTCCGCGACTGGCTGCTGCCGGTGCAACTGCGCCACGGCGCACGCCTGGTCGGCCGGTGGGAGACGGAGGATGGCCGGGTGGTCGCGGTCTGGGAGTACGACTCCCGTGAGGCCTATGAGCAGGTGGAGGCCGCCGTGCGGGCCGACCCGGACGCCCGCCGTGCGCAGGAGCACCGAGCCGGCCTGCCGCCGCTGTTCACGAGCCGTGAAGAGGTGTTCATGCAGGCTCGGCCCGGTAACTGAACACCGGGACGAAGCCGCGCGGGTTGGTCGGCAACGAGGCCCGCTCGTCACTCACCTGGTCCGGGGATACGGGGATGCCACCACGATGTCCTTTCAAAGTGGGGTCGAAGTGGGGAAACAGTTCATTCACCGGTGCGCATGGCCGTGACGGGAGTGGGGCGCATGGCGATCCGCGTGGGAATCGCGATCGAGCCCCACCCGAACGCGACCGCGGCGGCGACGATCGCCAGGTAGATCAGCGGCGGCACGGTCGGCAGCGCGGACGCGGTCAGGCTGAGGCTGATCCCGATCAGCGGGGGGAGCGCGGCCAGTGATCCGAGCACGACCGAGGCAACGACGACGATGCCCGCTTCGCCGCGCATCATCGCCCGCACCTGGCGGGGTTTCGCGCCCACGAGCCGCAGCAGCGCGAACTCGCGCACCCGTGCCGCCGTGGCCAGGACCAGGATGTTCACCACCGCGATGGCGATGAAGCCGAGCAGCACCAGGTTCAGCAGCAGGGTGACCGTGGACTGCGCGGCCGCCGCGCTGTTCCGGTCGGCGGTGAAGGAGATCCGGTCGACGACCTGGACCTCGGGGTGCGACGCGAGGGCGTTGCGCAACGCGAGGTCGCTTGGTGCGCCGGCGATGAGGATCTCGGCGTCGAGCCGGGTGGTGGTGTGGTCGACCACCACGTCGTGCGGCAGGGTCAGGTCGCCGAAGCCGAGGCCGCTGCCGTAGACGGCCACCACGCGGGCGGTGTGGGACGTGCCGTCGCCGAGGCGCATGGTGAGGGTCGAGCCGACGTCGACGCCGAACGTGCCGGCCGCGAACCGGCTCACCGCCACCGCGTCACCCGTGAGTCCGGCGAGGTCGCCGCGCCGGACGTCGAGGTCCATGACGTCGCCGAGCCGGTCGGGCGTGACGCCCTGCGCGGCGTAGGACTCGGTGGCCTTGTCGCCGAACTGGTCGTAGGTGACCAGCACCTGCGTACGTGCCACCGACGTCACCGCGTCGACACCGGGCACCTGCCGGACGGTGTCGGCCACGGTGGGCGCGATGCCGTCCCGGGCCACGAGCACCCGGTCGGCGAGCACACCGGTGTCGGTCTGGCGCTGTGCCGCCGCGGTCGTCGTGGTCATGGTGAAGATCTGCACCGCGGCCAGCGTCACGCCCATGATCAGCGGCGTGGTCGCCGAACCGAGCCGACGTGAACGGGCCCGGGTGTTGGCGCCGGCCAGGAATCCCGCCGGGGCGCGTCCCATCCCCAGCCGGTCGAGCAGCCCCGCGGTGGCCGTGAGCAACCGGGGCCCGAGCAGTGCCACCGCGATGACCAGCAGCATGGCCGAACCCGCCGCGCCACCCATCGCCGCGGGTCCGCCGAGGACCATGGGCACCGCCACCCCGGCCACCACACCGGCGATCACGAGCACCCAGCCCACGGCCAAGCGGACCCGACCGAGTCGCGGCGGTTCCACCGCGGCCTCGCCCAACGCCGCGACCGGACTGATCCGCACGGCCCGTCGTGCCACGACCAGGCCGGCCGGCAGTGACGTCGCCACACACGCCGCCACCGCCACGACGACCGGCAGCGGTCCGATCACGAACCGGAACTCCGCCGGCACGGCGCCGACCCGGACGAGCGCGTCACGCAGCAGGAAGCTCAGGCCGATACCGGGCAGCGCACCGAGAGCCGCCGCCACCGAGGACAACAGCACCGTCTCCGCGCCGATCAACCGGTAGATCTGCCGGGGGCCGGCCGCGATCGCCCGCAACAGGGCGAACTCCCGGCGTCGCTGCTGAACGGACAGGCCCAGAGTGGCGGCCACGACCAACAGCACGATCATCAACATGGTGCCGCCGAAGGAGCCGGAGATGATGACCAGGAACGACCTGGCCGCGCCGACGTCCAGGAACTCCGCGTCCGCCCGGTCGTCGCCGACGAAGGTCGTCACACCGGGCACGGCCCGCCGGATCCGTTGCGCGAGTTCGTCCGCGGTGACGCCCGGTGCGGCGAGGACCGCGACGGCGTCCACCTGGTCCGGTCGGCCGGAGATCAGCCGGGCCTGCTCGTCGGTGAGGAACACCGAGGCCTGGCCGGAGGTGGTGGTCCCGACCACCCGGTACCGGGTGGCGACCGCGCCGATCGCCAGCTCGACCTCGTCGCCGATGCGCACCGCCGACCGTTCGGCGATACCGCCGTCGAGGACGATCTCGTCCGGTGCTTCCGGCGCACGGCCGTCGTTCAACGTGACCGGGCCGAGCTGGGCGGAGGACCATCCGTGCACCGACAGCGGGGTGGTGTCCCCGCGCCGAGCGGCGCGCACGCTCACGTCACCCACCGCCTCGGAAACCCCCGGCACCCGCGCGATCTCGTCGACCAGCCCGAGCGGCAGCGGAACGCGTTCGGCGAAGCGCTGCTCCACACCGACCTCTGTGGACACCGTCTGCCCGGCGGTGACCAGCACCGGTGCGGCGGCGTAGCGCTGAGGCTGGATTCCGGCGCGCACACCCGAATCCAGCAGGACACCGCTCGCGGTGATGAGAGCGGAACCCAGGAACACCGCGACGAACGCGGCGGCGAAGGACGCGCGCCGAGCGCGAATCGTCTGCCAGGCCAAGGAGAACATGCCGGTCACCAGTCCCCGAGGTGCGTCATGCGTTCGGCGATCAGCTCCGGCGCGGGACGTGCCAGCTCACCCGCGAGACGGCCGTCGGCCAGGAACACCACCGAATCCGCGTACGAGGCCGCGACCGGGTCGTGCGTGACCATCACCGCGGTCTGCCCCCACCGGTCCACGGCGTTGCGCAGGGTTTGCAGCACCTGTCGCGCGGTGCGGGTGTCGAGCGCGCCGGTCGGTTCGTCCAGGAACATCACTTCAGGCCGGGTGACCAGCGCACGGGCGATCGCGACCCGCTGCTGCTGTCCGCCGGAAAGCTTGCTGGGCCGGCGGTCCAAGGGCACGTCCAGCTCGACCGAGCGCACCACCTCGGCCAGGAACTCCGGCTCGAACGGCCGGTTGCCCAGCCGCAGCGGCAGCACGATGTTCTGCTCGACGGTCAGCGCGTCGAGCAGGTTGTACGCCTGGAACACGAAACCGACCCGTTCCCGGCGCAGCTCGGTCAGTTTCGCCTCCCGCTGACCGGTCAAATCCGTGTCGCCCAGCACCACGCGCCCCGACGTCGGCCGGTCCAAACCGGCCGCGCAGTGCAGGAAAGTGCTCTTGCCGGAACCGGACGGCCCCATCACCGCGGTGAAACTGCCGCGCCGCAACGCGATCGTCACGTCGTCCAACGCACGCACCGCGGTGTCGCCGCTGCCGTAGGTCTTGCTTACGGAATCCATTCGCACCGCACACGTGCGGCTGTCCGTGACGGTCGTCATCGTGATTCCTCCCCGGTCCTTTTCACGATCTCGACGCTATGAGCGGACCGGCTGCGACACACTGGCCCCCAGTACCGAACCGGGGGTGTAGCGGGCTACACCCCCGTGGTGGGCCGCAGTAGAGTGCGACGACGTCGCCGCAGGTCAGCAGTTCACGTCGGAAGCCTCAGGAGCCGAATGAGAACAGCGATCAGACGCAGCGCCGACGCGACCGCGGTGCTGTTGTCCGGCCTGCCGACCGCTCTGCCGGCTTTGATCGGCCTGTTAGCGGTGCCGGTCCTGGTGCTCGTGCTGCCTTTCGCGCCCGAGGTGATCAGACCTTTGCGCTCGCTGGCGGGCATGGAGCGTTCCCGCGTCGGCCGCGTCCTCGGCCACGACATCCCTGAGCCCTACCTCCGCCTCGACGGCGACCGGTGGCAGCGTTTCCGCACCGTCGTGCGCGACCCGGCCACCCGCCGGGACCTCGGCTGGCTGTTCGCGCACGGAGCCGGCGGCACGTTCCTCGGCGTGACCGCGGTGGCGTTGTGGCCGGCGATCGTGTTCAGCCTGACGACGCCGCTGTACTGGTGGCTGTTCCCGCCCGCCACCATGACCGCCGCGCTGGTCGAACTCCGGACCTGGCCGCAGGCCCTGACCCTGCCGTTCGTCCAGGCCGTGCTCTACTCCGCCGCCCTGTACCGGCTCGTGCCGGTGATCGCCCGCGGTCAGACCCGGCTCGCCCAGTCGCTGCTCGGCCCGACCGACCGCGCACTGCTGGCCCAGCAGGTCGAACGGCTCACCGAGACCCGGACCGAGGCGCTGGAGTCGCACGGGGCCGAACTGCGTCGCATCGAACGCGACCTGCACGACGGCGTCCAAGCACAACTGGTGGCCGTCGCGGTCCGCCTAGGACTCACCGAACGCGCCCTGTCCACCACTGCCGCCACCGCCGCCACCGAGCAAACAACGGCGCTGTCGCTGGTGCGCGACGCCCGAACCGGCATCGAGGACTCACTGGCCAACCTCCGCGGCGTCATCCGCGGCATCTACCCACCCATCCTCGCCGACCGAGGCTTGGGCGGTGCGGTCCAAGCCCTAGCCGGAGGACAGCGCATTCCCGTGTCCGTGAGCATCTCCGACAACCTCCCCCGCCCCCCGGCTCCCATCGAAGCCGCGGCGTACTTCGTCGTTGCGGAGTCGCTGACCAACGTCACCAAGCACAGCACAGCCCAGCACGCCGAGGTCGTAGTCGACGGAGACGGCACGCACCTGCGGATCATCGTGCGCGACAACGGCCAAGGCGGCGCTTCCTCGGCCGGCGGGAGCGGCCTGCTGGGCATCCAGCGCCGAGTGGCGGCGTTGGACGGCAGTGCCCGCATCGACAGCCCCGTCGACGGAGGAACAACGATCGAGGTGCTGCTGCCATGCGGATAGTCCTGGCCGAGGACAACGCCCTGCTGCGGGAAGGCATCGCGCTGCTGGCCAAGAGCGCGGGTCACGAGATCGTAGGCATCGCCGTCAACGGCCCCGAAATCGTCCCCACCCTCCTCGAACACCGCCCCGACATCGCCGTCCTCGACGTCCGAATGCCCCCGACCTTCCGCGACGAAGGCCTGCGAGCCGCCATCGAGGCCCGCGAACACCTGCCCAACCTGCCCGTCCTGGTCCTGTCGCAATACGTGGAGCAGGCCTACGCCACCGAACTCCTGGCGACCGGCGCGGCAGGAACCGGCTACCTGCTCAAGGACCGAGTGGGCCGAGTAGAGGAATTCCTGGACGCCCTGGACCGGGTAGCGGCCGGCGGCACCGCCCTGGACCCCGAGGTGGTGACCCAACTGATGACCCGCCACGACCCCCTGGACACCCTCACAGCGCGCGAACGCGAAGTCCTCCACCTGATGGCACAAGGCCACGACAACCTGGCCATCGCCCGCCTACTAGTCGTCACCGAACGCGCCGTCACCAAACACATCGGCAACATCTTCCGCAAACTAGGCCTCCCCACCACCGACAGCGGCCACCGCCGCGTCCTCGCCGTCCTGGCCTACGTCAACGCCTGACCCCGCGACACCGACCAAAACGAACGGCCCGCCAGTCCGAGGACTGGCGGGCCGTTCGCCGTTCGACGTCAGCGATCACACGTCGTAGGACTGTCAGTGGCCGGCGACTACCTGCGGTTCGCCCTACAGCACCATGCCTGACCTGCTGGTTTCGTCTCGACGTTCACCATCGTTGACCAACGCTGATCCACGTCTGACGGCCTGTAGACGGCCTGATCATGCTTGAGCTACTGACCAGCCTGGAGGTGCGGAGCCAACGGCAGCTCGCCGCCTCTGACCTGTGCCCGGTTTGGTCCTGAGTGACGCTACTGCCCCTTGTTGAGCTGGGCGAGTCGCACGCTAATCGCATGGTTCGGGGAGGGCATGACCAGTGGTCGTATTGCCCACAGGCTGGCTGAGCCGTCGGGTGTTTGAACACCTGACAGTAGGGTGTAAGGTAAAGCTGGGGTTACTGACGTTTTCTCAACGAAAGTCAGCGCCAGGCGTTGTTGAGGACGAGGGCTGCTCGGGCGATGGCGCCGATACGACTCGGGCTGATGGTCACGTACTGCAGGGCGTGCCACCGTTGTTTTAGTTCGGCGGCGGCGCGTTCGCCCAGGGCACGGATGCTGCGCAACAGCTTGTTGTGGGCGCGGTTGTCGACGTGGAGCGGACTGGCGATGTCGGGGTGCGGCCGGATCGGGGTGTGCACGCCCGCTCCGGCTCCGGTGTAGCCCTCGTCGGCCAGGGTGGGCAGCCCGTCGTGGGCGGCTTTGTACAACGCCGGCAGTGCGTGGGCACGTGCAACGCGCAGGTCGTGGAACGAGCCGGGCTCCACCTCCGACACCCACAGCGGGGTGCCGTCCGGTGCGGCCACGAACTGGATGTTCCCGGCGAAGCGGCGGCCTTTGCCCGAGTACCACAGGTCATTGCCGTTCTCGGTCACGCCGGCCACGCGGTCGCAGGCCACGAGAGTGCCGTCGAGCACGACGTGGGACAGCCCGTCGCCGCGGTGGTGGGCGAGCACCTCGTGCAACTCGGGCGCCTGCCCGGCGAGGACGTCGATGCCCTCGTGCAGGTAGCGGTAGCCGGTGGCCTGCGAGATCCCGGCATCGAGGGCCAGGCGGTGCACCCGACCGCGATCGCGGAACCAGCGCAGCACCAGCACGGCCTGGCGGAACGGCCCCAACGAGCGACTGCCCGACGGAGTGCCGATCGTCCGGCGGTGGGCGGACAACAGGCGGGCCAGGAACTCCACCAGGTGGCAGGGGACGTCGAGCGTGGCAGAATAGTCGACCATCGTGAGCCTCTGGTTGACGGGACATGATCTCGGCAGATCTGTCCTACCAGGGGCTCACGTCCTTCCGCAGGTCAGCGCCTCACCATCCAATTGGTGACTCGTCCCAGACCATTTCGCTGAGAAAACGTCACTGTCTCTCTTGGCAGGCAGCAGGCTTAAGGCAGTCTTGCTGCAGAGCATTGCAGGCCCACTGGAGTAGGCAGAAATGATCGTTCTTGACCCCGATTATTTCAATCTCGGAGACATCGTTAGTGTCCGCTGGAATGACGTCTGGATTGCAGGACGTGTAATTGCGTGCGTCGAGTCCGGGAGACATGAAAGGTAAAAGTGTTTATTTGACCGGTGTGGTGAGAATGTCATTCCGGGTCTCACTATTGCGCCACCGGGCGAATCTCGCGGATGTGCAATTAGGGTTGCATTCAATAGCCCGTTCAATGATGTCATAGTTTGGCGGGTTCGGTTCTTTCATAAGGGAATGCCTCTGTATGATGACTTTGAGGCGGAAGATGTTAGGCTCGATGCGCACGATCCGAACTGGGATCCGTTCGCCATCGAGCCGTATGTCGGCGCTGACGTGCATCGTGATCGTGGGATATATCCTGATGGATCCTACTACGAAGTAGGCGATCCAATCTGGGTGTGGGAAAAGAAAAGATGGCATCCGGCGCTGGTGGTAGGCGTTGGTCGCTGGGTTTCCGTGCGGTACCTCAACGGCTTTCGTGATCGTAAGGGAAATAGCTCTAAAAGCTATCGAACGTGGCAAATTTGGCCAATTGTAAGTGAGTCGTCAGCCGCTTTTCGGGGCAGGGTCGAGCGATTCTTGTGACGGCACATGCTGTCGTCGAATAACCTTAAATGCTACCTTCACTTGTCTTCGATCATTTAAGCGTCGGCAAGGCGGCGGAGCCGTCGCGGCAGTCGATCGCCGTGCCCAGCGCTGGCAGCCGTGTGACCGCGCGATCGTCCCGGCCTTGGTGGCTGGAAGTGGCTTGGTGGCAGCTCGCGTCTGCATGGCGCGCCGCTTTCCCGGCCATGTACACCGACTCCGCGCGCGGCCGACGGGCGGAGCAGAGCGGGAGCCCGGCGTGCCGCGATGCGGGGAGTCGGTGCAAACGTGAGGCGGGACCGGCCGCGCGTCGCCGCAGGCGGCGCGCCTTGATCCCATAAAGCGGAATTCAGCAGCGACTACGGGAGAAGGTTTACGCCGTCGTGGGCGCGAGTGTGAAGTTCGGACTCGAACGCATCGGTGACGCGTACTGCGTAAGCGGGTGACATTGCTGCGCGGACTTCGTCCAGCGTCATCCAACGGATCTCGGTCGCCTCGGCGGTGGCCTGGTCGGGCTCGTCCAGCGGGCTGCAGCGGTAGACCAGGGCGACGATGCCGCGCTGCATGTTCTTGTAGACGCCGGTCAGGCGTTCGACCTGTACGGAGATGCCGGTCTCCTCAAGGACTTCTCGCCTGACGCCATCTTCGAACGTCTCGGGCATCTCCAGCACTCCGCCGGGCGGCTCCCAGTGGCCGTTGTCCCTGCGGCGGATGACCAGTACTTGCCCCGAATCGTTGACCACGATTCCGGCGACGCTGACCGAATGACGCGGCGTGTCGGCCATTCTCCCGCTTTCGTCGCTGAGTGGACCTGTGGGAGCATGAACACGTCTAGTCGTCTGTAGGAGTAGGTGGCCATGCTCGATCTAGGAACTATAGACAGGTCGGTGGACCGTCCGCCGTATCGGCAGATTGCCGACATCCTGCGTCGGCACATCGAGCGTGGTCGTCTCGCTCCTGGTGAGCAGTTGCCGTCCGAGGCGGTGTTGATCGAGCACTACGGCGTGGCTCGGATGACGGTTCGTGAAGCGATCAAGGAGCTGCGGACCGAGGGTCTGGTGGTGGCGCAGCATGGCAAGGGTGTGTTCGTGCGGTCGGCTCCGCCTGTGCGTCGGTTGGCGTCGGACCGGTTCGCTCGGCGGCATCGGAAGGAGGGGAAGTCGGCGTTCCTGGCCGAGGCTGAGGCGGCTGGGCATGTGCCGGGGGTTGATCAGATCCGGGTGACCAATGAGGCCGCGTCGGTTGAGGTGGCGGAGCGGTTGGGGTTGAAGCCTCGGGAGCGGGTGATCGTGCGCTCTCGGCGGTACCTGGCGGACGGACGGCCGGTGGAGATCGCCACGTCCTACATCCCCGAGTCGATCGCCAAGGGCACGCCCATCGCGGAGGTCAACACCGGGCCTGGTGGCATCTACGCCCGGATCGAGGATGCCGGTCACGAGCTGGCGCACTTCACCGAGGAAGTATCGGCCCGGATGCCGTCACCCGACGAGCGTAAGGCGTTGGAGATCGGGTCTGGGTCGCCGGTGCTGACGCTGGTTCGCACGGCCTTCGACACCAGCGGCACGCCGGTCGAGGTCTGTGACACGGTCAAGGTGGCCACGTCGTTCGTGCTGGAGTACGACGTCCCGGCACAGTGATGTGATTGCAAAAGCGAAGAGAATGGCGGACTGGTTGAACTCCTCTAGACGACTAGGTACGGTGAACTTGTCTAGAGGACTAGGTGAGCTGATTGGCTCCGACGAAGGAGCCCTCCGGAAGATCGAGAAGGGTTTTCAACGATGGCTATTCCTGCTGGTCACAGGTTTCCGATCACCTTCGACGAGCTGTTCCCGCAAGGGTTCTTCGTGCTGAAGGTGGAGCGGGCGCAGGAGTTCAACGAAGGGAAGGCGCCTCGTCCGGCGATCGACAAGGTGTCGGGGCTGCCGGTGTGGACGGTGCAGGGCACGGACCCCTCGGCGCGAGGCAAGAACACCGGGGCGGTGGTGAAGATCGCGTCGGAGTACCAGCCGGTTCCGCCAGAGGTGTTGCCCGGTACGCCGTTCCGGCCGGCGGTGTTCACGGGGTTGAGGGTGTCGCCGTATGTCCGCGACGGCTGGGTGAACTGGACGGTCTGGGCCGAGGAGATGGTGTCGCCGCAGGAGGCAGCGAAGGGACGCCGGTCGTCGGGCAAGCCGGACTCGCCAGCGGCTGCGGCGTAGGAGGCGGGCGGCGGGATGGCACAGCGGAAGAGTTCTGATCCGTGGGCGGCTGCTCGGGCGGTGCGGACGCTCAATGACGCGCATTCGGCGTTGGTGCCGGTGATGCCCGCGCCGGATGCGGCTCGGGAGCAGTGGCGGGACTTCTACCTGCGGTCGGCCGAGGTGTACGGGCGGGTCGCGGAGATCGATCGTGGGCATCACCACGAGGCGTTGTACTGGGCCAAGCGGGAGCGGGAGAAGGGCGAGGAGATCGCGCGGGCTCTGGCTTCCGGGTCGGCTGGGGATGACGGGAGCGGCCGGTGACAGGGCGGCCCAACCCCCTGGCGATGGGTGCTCGTGCCGGTGCCGATGGGCGGGGCAGTCGGTACACCGTGGTGTTGCGTGTGGCCGAGTTCCAGCGGGCGGCGCGTCGGTCGGCGTTGTCCTCCGACTACGTGTTGGCACCCGCGATGGGTGTTCACCGCTCGACGGTGTCGCGGGTGTTGACCGGTGAGATCCGTCCGGGTGCCGCGTTCATCGCGGGGGCGTTGGTTGCGTTCGCGCCGTTGGCGGTGCAGTTCGAGGACCTGTTCGAGGTTGTGGAGGAGTAGTGACCGCGCTGTGGGCGCGTGACAACTGAACGATCCTTCGCCGGTTGGCGTGGGTCGCGGGGAGACAGTCCAAGTCTTGGCGGGCTCCGGCTGTCTCCCTGCGACTCACCTGACTGGCTTCGCCATGCATTTTTGTTGACACACAAGGGATTCCAGTCATGTCAAGGGTATCTCGTCGTGGGGGACGTGCGTCAAGTCGAGCCGTCGTCCCGTCCGGGTGGAAGTTGTCCAACGGTTCGAAGTGCCAGCGGTGCAAGCGGTTCGGCGTGTATGCGCCCGGTCAGCTCGCGTGCTGTGCCTGTCTGGGTTGGTTGCCGCTGATCTTCGCCGTTGTGGTGTTGATCGTGGTGCCGGTGCTCGGGTCGCTCCCGGTCGGGGGTGTGGCCTGATGGCGCGGTGGGTTGATCCGGCTCCGTTCGAGGGTGCTCGGCCTCGGGTGCCGTGGTGGGTGTTGGTGCCGGGCAAGCTGAAGTGGTTGGCCTTCGTGGTGGCTCTGGTGTGGCTAGCGCTGGTCGGCGTCGTGCGCCTGGTGCTCGTCGTCATCCGCTATCCGGTGGTCACGTTGGTGCCGGCGTTGGCGGCCTGGTGCTGGTGGCGGTTCGGGCTGTCGCCGCTGGTCCTGTCGCTGCTGAGCCTGACGGCGGCGCTGACGCTCTGGGCTGGTCTGGATCGGGCGTCGTTCCTGCGGCACGTGTGGTTTCGGCTGGTCACCGAGTATCGGCGGGCGACGGTGTACGTGCCGCGTTGGCGGACCGTGATGCGGCTGTCGGAGCTGGCCAAGGACAGTCGTGGGCGCGAGTACCGGCCGAAGCTGCGGCGGGTGCGGTCTGAGGGATGGCGGGACCGGGTCCGCGTGCGGATGATTCCGGCGCAGGCACCGGAGGCGTGGGAGCTGCGTCGTGACGGCCTGGCCCACTCGTTCGGTGCGCAGTCGTGCCGAGTGCGGGTGCTGCGGCCGAAGGTGATCGAACTCGACTTCGTCCACAACGACCCGTTGGCCCGGTCGCTGTCGGTGCCGGCGCTGTCTGACGATGCGGACGCGGTGGACCTCAAGCGGGTGGTGGTCGGACGCACGGAGACCGGTAAGCCGTGGCGGATTCGCTTGCAGGGCAACCAGATTCTAGGCGTCGGTGTCCAAGGGGCGGGCAAGGGCTCGGTGTTGTGGTCGATCATCTGGCATCTCGCCCCGGCTGTGCGGGCCGGTCTCGTGCGCCTGGTGGGCATCGACCCCAAGGGCGGTATGGAGCTGGGGCAGTGCCCGGACGCGTTCGCCCGGCTGGTGTTCGACAACGGCCGTGAGGCGGTCGAGCTGCTGGAGGAGCTGGCGGCAGAGGTCAAGGAACGCGCTACGCGGTACCGGGGCGTCCGCCGTCTGTGGGCTCGGTCCAACGGTGAGCCGTTCACCGTGCTGGTGGTCGACGAGCTGGCGGACCTGATCGCCTACCAGGCTGACAAGGGCCTGCGTGACCGTGCCGCTCGTGCGATCCAGACCATCACCTCGCAGGGGCGTGCACCGGGGTTCTGCGTGCTGGGCCTGGTGCAGGACCCGCGTAAGGAGGTCGTGGGGTTCCGGCACCTGTTCGGGACCAAGGTGGCGTTGCGGCTGGACGAGACGGCGCAGGTGGACATGGTCCTGGGTGACGGTGCCCGTGCCCGTGGTGCTGTGGCTCACGAGATCAGCGAGCAGACACCCGGCGTGGCGTGGGTGAAGACGGACGGCAAGGGACAGCCGGAGCGGGTCCGGGCCTTCCACGTCACCGATGCGGATCTGGTCGAGCTGGGTGTCTACCTCGCCGACGCGACCGTTCACGAGTTCCGGACCCGACCCGATGGCGACGTGACTGGGGGTGCTGCGGCATGACCGAACCGACCACCAACACCACCCCGGTGGTGCCTGCCGTGCCTCTGGACGTGGCGGGCATGACCTCGGCCGAACGTGCCCGGCTGCCGCTGAGCCTCGACGTGGTCAAGGCGGCAGCCGAACAGCACGGCGTGTGCACCCGGCCGGTGCTGCGGGAAGTCGTGGACCTGGACACCGGTGAAGTGCGGATCGTCGGCATCCGCTGCAACTCGACCCAGGCGTCCAAGTGCCCGGCCTGCGCCGAACGCAACCGCCGCTCACGCATGGCGCAGTGCCGCGAGGGTTGGCACCTCGACCACGAACCCATCGCGGAACGGCACGCGCCCACGGTCGATCAGATCGGGCTGGTGACCTACCGGGCCGACCTGACCGCCGAGTACCGCCGTGCCCAACTGGAGGGAGCGGAAGACCAGATCGAGGACCTGCGGGAAGGCATCCGGGAGACGGACGCCGACCTCAAGCGGGAGGGAGTCCGCGGGAACCTCCCCGCCGTCGAACGGCCAGGAAAAGCGGCGCCGCAACGGTCCACGCGTCGGCGTCAGGACGCGCCGAACCTGCCTCGTCGCAAGGTCGCCAAGCGCACGGTGGGACGGGAGTTCGCGGGCAAGTACCGGCCGTCCACGTTCGTCACGCTCACGCTGGACACCTACGGCAAGGTCACGTCGGACGGGTCACCGGTCGACCCGGACACCTACGACTACCGGCGCGCGGCTCGGGACGCGGTGCACTTCGCCTCCCTGGTCGACCGCTGGTGGCAGAACCTGCGGCGGGTCGTCGGCTTCGACGCCCAGTACTTCGGCACGGTCGAGCCGCAACGCCGCATCACCCCACACGCGCACTTCGCCGTACGCGGCTCGATCCCGCACAAGGTCATCCGCCAGGTGACAGCCGCGACCTACCTCCAGGTCTGGTGGCCCGACCACGACCACCTCAAGTACGGCGGCGACCGGCTGCCGGTGTGGGACATGCGCACCAAGGGATTCGTGGACCCGGACACCGAACAGCCCTTGTCTACGTGGGCCGATGCCGTGGCTGAGCTGGACGCACCGGCCCACGTCGCCGAGTTCGGCCGCCAGGTGCACTCCAAGGGCATCCTCGGCGGCACGGAGGAGTCCGGACGACACATCGGCTACCTGACCAAGTACCTCACCAAGTCCATTACCGAAGTGGTCGAGTCGGACGCCTCACCACGCCTGGCTGACCACGCCGACCGATTGGCGGCAGAGCTGGCCGTCACGCCGTGTTCCGAGCGGTGCGCGGTCTGGCTGCTCTACGGCGTCCAGCCCAAGGGCGTCACGTCCAAGACGACTCCGGGCCACTGCAAGGGCAAGGCGCACCGCCGAGACACCCTCGGCCTGCCCGGTCGTCGGGTCCTGGTCTCGCGTCGGTGGTCGGGCAAGACGCTCGCCGAACACAAGTCGGACCGGGCCGCGTTCGTCCGGGAAGCCCTGGCCGCCGCTGGCATCGCCAAGCCGGACACCGACCGGACCCGCCTCCAGTGGGGACCGGTCCGGCCCGGTGACCCGCACGCACCCTCACGAACCGAACTGCTCATGCACATGATCGCCCAGCGTCTGGCGTGGCAGGCCGAGTACCAGCAGGCACAAGCCGCCCTCGTCCACCTGCGACCACCGGGGCCGGATGTTTCAGCAACTCGACCGGTAGCGGCCTGACGAGAGGGGAGTCATGGCAGATATCGAACCGCTGTGGGGCGTTGACGATCTCTCGGCGTTCCTCGGGGTGCCGGTGCACACCATTCGAGGCTGGCGCAGCAAGAACTACGGACCTCCGGCGCGGAAGGTCGGCAAACACCTGCGGTGGGACCCGGCAAAGGTTCGTGAGTGGTTTCACGGCCTCGACCAGGACGCGGCCTAGAACTTTCGGCAATTCGACTCAGGGGAGAAGTCTGTCATGGGCCACGTGCAAGATCGCTGGTGGACCGTCAAGGACGGAAAGCGGGAGAAGACTCCGCAGTTCGGCAAGGGAATGCGGTACAAGGTCCGCTTCCCCGGTCCGGATGGTCGGGAGCGCTCGAAGATGTTCCCGGACCGGCAGAAGGGTACGGCTGACGCGTTCCTGCACGAGATGGAGAACGACAAGAACAAGGGGACGTACCTGGACCCTGACGCAGGCAAGATCACGTTCCGCGACTATACGGAGAAGCACTGGATCGAGGCGCGGACGTTCGACGAGTCCACGCGGGAGGGGGTGGAGTTCCGGCTCAAGCTGCACGTGTACCCGTACTTCGGTGACACGGAGCTGCGGCTCATCCAGCCGTCCACGATCCAGGCGTGGGAGCGGAAGCTCCAGCAGAAGGGCCTGGCCGAGACGTACCGGCGGAGCATCTTCGCCAACGTTTCAGCAGTCTTCACCGCTGCGATCGACGATGAGCGGCTGCGCAAGAACCCGTGCAACGGAAAGTCGGTCATCAAGCCTCGGGGCGAGTATCCGAAGATCATCCCGTGGGAGGAGAAGCGCGTCCACACGGTTCGCGAGGCGCTGGGGGAGCGGTACCGAATCGGCATCAACCTCGGCGCTGGGTGTGGCCTGCGGCAGGGTGAGGTGTTCGGGTTCTCACCGGATGACGTGGACGAGTCGGAGGGCGTCATCCACGTACTGAGGCAGATCAAGATCGTGCGCGGGAAGATGGTCTTCGGTGCGCCGAAGCACGGCAAGAGTCGTGATGTGCCGTTGGCCGCGAGTGTGGCGGCTGCGATCAAAGCTCACGTGAAGAAGTACGAACCGCTGCCCGTCACGCTTCCGTGGGGCACTCCTGACGGCAAGCTCGTGACGGTACCGCTCCTTATATATACGCGTGAGTCGAAGCAGCTCCATCGGCACTCGTTCAACCACCACGTCTGGAAAGCGGCGCTCAGGGATGCCGGGGTCGAGACGCCGGGCCGCGCCGAGGGCTTCCACGCGCTGAGGCACTTCTACGCCTCGTCGCTCTTGGAGGAAGGCGTCAGCATCCGGGCGCTCGCGGAGTACCTGGGCCACGCGGACCCGGCGTTCACGCTCCGGGTCTACACGCACCTGATGCCCGCCAGTCACGAGCGAACGCGAGCAGCTGTGGACAAGGTGTTCAGTAAGGCTTCATAGAATTTGAAGCATCAGTGGTGCTCGACGACTCCAAGGTCTTTGCGCATGACTTTGATCAGTTCCTCGCAGTGAAATCCGCTCGATAGCCATTTCATCTCTTTTGGTTGGTGACCGTTGTGGAGGTCGACACTGATGCTGTCCAATTTATGTGTAATCGGAGTGGTGGCCTGCCAGACAGACTGAGAAACAAGTTGAAGTCGATCTTGGGCAAAGGCGAGTTGCTTTCGCCTGTTGTTGACCGGGAGATACAGCCACTCCGGAGTCAGGTGCTCGCTGGGGAGGGAGAAGATGACGACCTGTTGGGCCTCCCGTACCCACTCATGTACCTGTCCGAGGAAGTCGGAGTACAGCTCCCGTTTGTGCTCTGTGAAGCGGTACTGATCTTCACGCTTCCAGAGTTCGGCGTCACGTTGACGTTCTCGCTCCCACTGGCGCTTCTCACGGCTGCTGGTCCACGCCTGGGCGACAAGCACACCGAGGAACGCCCCGGCCGCACCGATGACGGCAGTCCACAGGTTCATGTGAGGACGGTAGGCGCAGCTCCGCCGAGGAGATGGAGCGACACAACGGCCGAGGGTCGGGTGACTGTGGTAGTCACCCGACCCTCGGCCGTTGAGCTGGGCGGCCTCTCCAGCACTGACGGCCTGGAGGCGGCCTACGTGGGGCTTCGACCGGTGGAGCTGCTGGTCAAAGCCCCGCGTGGATCACACGTCGTAGTACAGGGCGAACTCGTAGGGGTTCGGGCGCAGGCGGAGGGGGTCGATCTCCTGCTCGCGCTTGAACGAGATCCAGGTGTCGATGACGTCCGGCGTGAAGACACCGCCCTCGAGGAGGAACTCGTGGTCCGCTTCGAGGTTGTCCAGCACCGCGTCCAGGGACGCCGGGACCTGCTTGACGTCGCGGGCCTCCTCGGGCGGGAGCTCGTAGAGGTCCTTGTCGATCGGGGCCGGCGGCTCGATCTTGTTCTTCACGCCGTCGAGGCCCGCCATCACCATGGCCGAGAAGGCCAGGTACGGGTTGCCCGACGAGTCGGGGCAGCGGAACTCGATGCGCTTGGCCTTCGGGTTGTTGCCCGTGATCGGGATGCGCACGCACGCCGAGCGGTTGCGCTGGGAGTAGACCAGCGAGACCGGGGCCTCGTAGCCCGGCACCAGGCGGTGGTAGGAGTTCACCGTCGGGTTGGTGAACGCCAGCAGCGACGGCGCGTGGTGCAGGATGCCGCCGATGTAGTGGCGCGCCGTGTCGGACAGGCCCGCGTAGCCGGACTCGTCGTGGAACAGCGGCTGGCCGTCCTTCCACAGCGACTGGTGGGTGTGCATGCCCGAGCCGTTGTCGCCGAACAGCGGCTTCGGCATGAACGTCACGGTCTTGCCGGCCTGCCAGGCGGTGTTCTTGATGATGTACTTGAACAGCATCAAGTCGTCCGCGGCGTGCAGCAGCGTGTTGAACTTGTAGTTGATCTCGGACTGACCGGCGGTGCCGACCTCGTGGTGCGCGCGCTCCACGGAGAAGCCGTTGGCCTCCATGTTGAGCACCATCTTGTCGCGCAGGTCCGCGTAGTGGTCGGTCGGCGTGACGGGGAAGTAGCCGCCCTTGTACTTGACCTTGTAGCCGCGGTTGCCGCCCTCTTCCTCACGGCCGGAGTTCCACCAGCCGGAGATCGAGTCGATCTCGTGGAAGGACGCGTTCGCCGTCGTGTCGAAGCGGATCGAGTCGAAGATGTAGAACTCCGCCTCGGCGCCGAAGTACGCGGTGTCGGCGATGCCCGACTCGGCGATGTACTGCTCGGCCTTGCGCGCGATGTTGCGCGGGTCGCGGCTGTAGGCCTCGCGAGTGAACGGGTCGTGCACGAAGAAGTTCACGATCAGCGTCTTCTCGATCCGGAACGGGTCGAGACGCGCGGTGTACAGGTCGGGCAGCAGCAGCATGTCCGACTCGTGGATCGACTGGAACCCGCGCACCGACGAGCCGTCGAACGCGAGGCCCTCGGCGATGGCGTCGGCGTCGAACGCGGCGGCGGGGAGCGTGAAGTGCTGCATCACGCCGGGCAGGTCGCTGAAGCGGACGTCGACGAACTTGACGCCCTCGTCCGAAATGAACTTCAGGACCTCGTCGGGATTCTTGAACACCCTCGTCGACTCCTCTGCTGCGCTGGGGGCGTGGTTGTACGCGGCTGCGTGCTGCGGCCTGCCATCGTGGCGAAACTATGACTGCGGTGTTGCCCGGCCATCACCCTGATGTTTCGCCAGTGTTAACGGGCCGCCCAGGTAGGGCAACCCGACCGTCGCTCCTCACCCGCTGAGCACGGCCTTTACTCTGGTGGAGTGAGCAAGTGGACCGGTTCGTGGCTGTCTGGACCTCGTTCGGCGCTGGAGCCCGGCGCCGACTCCGGTGACGGTACCGGGCAGCGGTGGCGAGGCGAACGCCTAGGCCTGCCCCAGTCCGGACCCGGCTCGGTCGCGTCGACCGGGCGGCGGGCGATCGCCATCCTGGTGGACTTCCTGCTCTCGGCGGGGGTGGCGGGGCTGTTCACCATGCCCGACCTGCCGAAGAACTGGAGCCTGCTGGCCTGGTTCGCCATCACCGTCATCGCGGTCGGCTTCTTCGGCTTCACCCCTGGTCACGCGCTGTTCGGGCTGCGGGTCGCCCGGCTGGACGGCGCGGGGATCGTCGGCGTCCCCCGAGCCGCGCTGCGGACGGCGTTGATCTTCCCCATCATCCCGGCCGTGGTCTGGGACGCCGACGGCAGAGGCCTGCACGACAAGGCCGCGGGCACGGTCGTCATCCGGGTCCGCTGAGTCCGCAGGCGCGCTGAGCGGCGGAAATGGTGCGGAAACGACTCCGGCACCGTGCCGCGGGATGCGGTTCACGGTGCCGGAGTGGACGACTCGCGGGCGCTGGGGCCTCGCGTGCGTAAGGCGTCAGCGGCGGCGCATGGCGCGCTGGACGTTGCGCATCTTGGCGCCCTGGGGCATCGGGCCCTTGGGCAGTGCCGCGCCACGGCTGGCCAGCGCGGCCAGCCGGTTGTCGATCGTGTCGACCTGGGCGGTCGAGATGTTGCGCGGCAGCTTCATCAGGTGGCTCTGCAACTTGCGCAGCGACACCTGGCCATCCTCGGTGCCCACGATGACGTCGTAGATCGGCGTCTCGCCGACGACCCGCGCCACCCGCTTCTTCTCCTGCGCGAGCAGGCCCTTGACCCGGTGCGGCGCGCCCTCGGCGACCAGCACCACGCCCGGCCGGCCGAGCACCCGGTGCACCATGTCGCCGCTCGTCGTGCCCGCCACCGCCTGGGTCACCCGCCACTTCCCGCGCAGGTTGTCCAGCGCCCACGCCGCCGCGCCGGGCTGGCCGTCGGCCTTCGCGTACACGGTGCGCTGCACCCGGCGGCCGAACACGATGACCGCGAGCAGCGCGCCCACCGCGATGCCCATGGGCAGCAGCACCCACTGCATGTCCCAGATGAGGCCGATCAGGAACGCCGCGGCCGTCGCGCCGAGCACGCACGCCAGCATCAACGGCACGAGCGCCTTGTCCTCGCGGCGCTGCATCTTGAACGCCTCGAAGATCTGGCTGCGCTTCGCCTTCGATGCCGCGCGCCGAGCCTTCGCCGCTTCCTTGGAGGCCGCCTTGGCAGCCGCCTTGTCCTGCTTACCAGCCATACCCACCAGGATACGGCGCGCCGTATCGCCCCATGACGGGAGTACTCGCTGTGCTCTGCGAGGATGCAGCGCATGGACCGGCTGCTGGAGGGACTGGACCCGGAACAGCGTGCCGCCGTGGAGGCTCCGCGCGGCCCGGTCTGCGTGCTCGCGGGCGCCGGCACCGGCAAGACCCGCACGATCACGCACAGGATCGCCTACTTGGTCCAACGCGGGCACGTCTCCGCTGGTCAAGTCCTCGCCGTCACGTTCACCGCCCGTGCCGCGGGTGAGATGCGGACCCGCTTGCGGGCGCTCGGCGTGCACGGCGCGCAGGCCCGCACGTTCCACGCCGCCGCACTGCGCCAGCTGCGGTACTTCTGGCCGCGCGTGGTCGGCGGCGAGCAGTGGCAGCTGATCGACCGCAACAAGCTGCGGTTGATCGCGCAGGCCGCGAACCGGGCGGGCCTGTCCACCGAGTCCGATTCGTTGCGCGATCTCGCGGGCGAGATCGAGTGGGCCAAGGCGTCGCTGATCGCGCCCGAGGACTACCCGGCGGCGGCCGGCCGCACGAGTCGCGACACGCCCGCGCCCGCCGAACAGGTCGTGCAGGTCTACCGGACCTACGAAGAGCTGAAGAACCAGGCGCAACTGCTCGACTTCGACGACCTCCTGCTGCACACCGCGGCGGCTTTGGAGGAACACGGCGAGGTCGCCGAGGAGTTCCGCGACCGGTACCGGTGCTTCGTGGTGGACGAGTACCAGGACGTCACGCCGTTGCAGCAGCGCGTGCTCGACGCGTGGGTGGGCGCGCGCGACGACCTCACCGTGGTCGGCGACGCGAACCAGACCATCTACTCGTTCGCGGGCGCCTCGCCGCGCCCGCTGCTGGACTTCCCGCGCCGGTTCCCCGAGGCCGTGGTGGTGCGGCTGGAACGGGACTACCGGTCGACGCCGCAGGTCGTGACCCTGGCCAACGACGTGATCAAGTCGGCCCGCGGCCGTCCCGCCGGGTCGCGGCTGCGGCTGATCGGGCAGCGCCCGGACGGGCCTCAGCCGACGTTCACCGAGTTCGACGACGAGTCGCTGGAGGCCGCGGCCGTCGCGCAGCGGGTGAAGGCGCTGCTGGACGAGGGTGTGTCGGCCAGCGAGATCGCCATCCTCTACCGGGTCAACGCCCAGTCCGAGGTGTTCGAGCAGGCGTTGGCCGAACTCGGCGTGCCGTACCAGGTGCGCGGCGGTGAGCGGTTCTTCCAGCGGACCGAGGTGCGGCAGGCGATGGTCGCGCTGCGTTCGGCTGCGTCGCACGAGCCGACCGGCGAGCTGCCGAAGGTGGTGCGCGAGGTGCTGGCCGGGATCGGTCTGACCGACGAGCCACCCGCCGGCGGGACGGCGCGGGAGAAGTGGGAGTCGCTGCTCGCGCTGGTCGAACTGGCCGAGGAGTTGGTCACCACCGTGGACGGGGCGGACCTGCCGACGTTCGTCACCGAACTGGACCAGCGGGCCGAGGCGCAGCACCCGCCGACCGTGGAGGGCGTGACACTCGCGTCCCTGCACGCGGCGAAGGGCCTGGAGTGGGACGCGGTGTTCCTGATCGGGCTGGTCGAGGGCACGTTGCCGATCCAGTACGCGGACAACGACGAGGTGGCGATCGAGGAAGAACGCCGGCTGCTGTACGTCGGCGTGACGCGCGCTCGGGTGCACCTGTGGTTGTCGTGGGCGTTGGCGCGCGCCGCGGGCGGGCGGCGTTATCGGCGGCGCAGCCGGTTCCTCTACGGCTTGGTGCCGGAGGACCACCCGGCGTCGCGCACGGCCAAGCGCGAGCCGATGCAGCGCAAGGCCAAGCCGCAGTGCCGGGTGTGCGGGTCGGCGTTGGTCGACGCGCGGGCGATCAAGCTGAGCCGCTGCGCCTCGTGCCCGTCGGACCTGGACGAGGAACTGCTGACCCGGCTGCGGGCGTGGCGGGCGGACCGGGCGCGTGAGCTGAAGGTGCCCGCGTACGTGGTGTTCACCGACGCGACGCTGGTCGCGATCGCCGAACAGCGGCCCGAGGACGTCGCCGGACTCGTGTCGATCTCCGGCATCGGCGCGGCCAAACTCGACCGCTTCGGCGACGACGTGCTGTCCCTCGTGCGCGGCGGGCGTTGATCGGTTCCCGCGCAAGCCGAGCGGGGTCGATCCGGCAGGTGTGCGCGGTGTCGTCCGTATGGGTGGTTGTGCCCAGCGCTCTGTCCAGGGCAAACGCGGAAATCTCACCCGATCGACAGGTATTTGTAAAAACCGGTTGCACGCCGCGTGCGCATGGTCATAACCTGCTTAGGCCGGGCACGGAGTGCCCGCTGGGGATTCAAGAGTAGTAGTCGGAACGAGACACCCGAGGAGGTGGCCGGTCGTGAACAGCATTCAGTGCTTCGAGACGCCCGGTTACCTGATGACCGGGGTCGTCCTCGTGCCAGGCGCTACTCATGTCGCGGGGGAGAAGTCTGCCCGCGATCGCCACGCCCTCAAGTGGGGTGCTGAGCGAGTTCAGCTGATCCAGGTGCCGGCGCCGTACGCGCCGACCGTTGTCCCGACTCAGAACGTTGCGCCGTCCGCGCAAGAGCGAAGTACCTGACCCAGTAGTCAGGCCACCAGCTCACGAAGGCCGCGGACCCGTAACCGGATCCGCGGCCTTCGTGCTGTTCAAACGCGTTTTGCCGAACACAACTCGCACGACAAAACCCCATGCGCCACCCTTGACAGGAGTCCACCTGATGTCGACCGCGACCGTCCCCATAAACGGGACGTTGTCCACCGAGCCGGAGTTCGCCGGAGCGGGAGTCGCTTCCCTGATCGACACCGCGCCCGGCGCCGGCTTGGAACTTCCTTGCCGTACCAACAACCCTGACCTCTGGTTCGCCGACGCGCCGGCGGAGTTGGAGGAGGCGAAGCGGTTCTGCGCCACCTGCCCCGTCATCGCCGAGTGCCTGGCCGGCGCGCTTGCCCGCCACGAGCCCTGGGGGGTCTGGGGCGGCGAGATCTTCGAGCGCGGTGCGGTGATCGCGCGCAAGCGTCCCCGTGGGCGCCCGCGCAAGGACGCAGCACCTGTTGTACCCGCGGCACCTGCCGCGACCGTTGTCCGGGGGGCTAACGACCAGGAGGCCGCCGCGTGACCACGTACCGATCCACCAGTGACGAAGCGATGCTCATCGAAGTCAATCCCAAGGGGAACCCCATGCTCCTCGAAGAAAATCTAGCCAGATCCCGAATGCATGACGCGGAGATATTCGCGCGACAGCATCGGCTGGCCCACCGGCTCGTCGTCGCCCGCAGGTGGCGCCGGCTGGCCGGCTGGGCCCAGCGCAGGGCTGCCATGAAGGCCCACGCGATCTGATGCACGCCTTGGCCCGCCCTGCCCGTCCCGACGACGGGCAGGGCGGGCCGCGTCGTATCCGAGGTTTTCGGTGGGAGTGTTCGGCCCGTCGTGGGTACCGTTCCACGTGTGGCCGCTCACTCTCACAACCATGCCCGCACCCATGACGGAATCGATTGGTCGTCTCGGCTGAACTCGCTGCGGCAGGCCGATGAGCTGGACGCCGAGGCCCAGCGCGTGGTCGCGCGGAGACTCGTGCGCTCGCTGCCAGACAAGCCGACGGTGCTGGATGTCGGTAGTGGTGCCGGTGGGATGAGTGTGGCGTTGGTCGAGGCCCTTTCCGCTCGTGGTGGGGGCACGGTGGTGCTGGTCGACGCGGTGCCCGAGCTGCTGGACGCCGCCACGAACGCGGCGCGGTCCGCGGCGACCTACGAGACCGACACGACCACGGCGACCGTGCGGGTCCGGCCGGTGCTCGCCGACCTGGCCACCGAACGGCCGGTCGAACTCGCCGGCCCCGCGGAGCTGGTGTGGGCGTCGAACGTCGTGCATCACCTCCCTGATCAGCGCGCGGCTGTGCTGGGGTTGATCGAGGCCGTGGCGCCCGGTGGGTGGTTGGCGCTGGCCGAGGGCGGCCTGGAAGGCAAGTTCCTCCCGTTCGACCTGGGCATCGGTGAGCCCGGCTTGCAGGACCGGCTGGCCGCCGCACGCGCCCAGTGGTTCCTGCGGATGCGCGAGAACACCGACGGCTCGGTCCGCATGCACGGCGGCTGGAACGTGGTGCTCGCCGACGCCGGCCTGGTCGACGTCACCGCCTTCACCTACCTCATCGACCACCCGGCACCGCCCAAACAGGCCGTGCGCGACTGGGCGGTGAACCGGCTCAAGTGGCTCGCGGACGTAGCCGGCGATCTGCTCCACCCCGCCGACCGCCGCACCGTCGAGCAACTGCTCGACCCGCAGGACCCCGCCTTCCTCGGACTGCGCGACGACGTGTTCCTGCTGATCGCCAACACCGTCCACCTGGGCCGCAAGCCGTGACCGACGCCTGTGCCCGCTGCGGGCGGACGCGGGCATCCGTCACGGACCCGGCCGAGTTGCTGGCCTGGGTCCGGGAGCGCGAACGCGGGATCGACCAGTGGCTGTGCCACGTGTGCGCCCGGGCTCATGTCCGGGATATCGAAGGCAAGCTGCCGGCCGACTACTGGGCCCCCTGACCGGCTGCCCGGCTGGTCGGTCAGCGGAGCAGGGCGGATAGCAGGCGTAAGGCCGATCTCGGGGTGGCGGTGCCTCGTTTGCTGCCCGCGTCCAGCTCCGCGGTCAGGCCCGCGACCGTGCACAAGCCCGAGCGCACGGCCGTCGCCAGCATGTGGTGTTGGCGCAGCGCGTCCGGTTCGTGGCGCACGGCGTCGAGCACGGCTCTGTTCGGTTCGGCCAACGGCAGGCCCGCGCGGACGACCACCTCGGGTGGGCGCGTGGTGCGCTCCAACATCACGTGGTCGGGGCACGAACGGCGCGTGGTCGCCGGTTGCAGCAGGTGTATGCGGGTCGGGGGCGGTAGGGCCTGGAGGCCGTGGGCGTGCAGCGCGTCCACGCCGGTGACCACGGCGCTCGGGCCCGCGTAGGCGACGGCCGCACGGAGCCGCTGAGCGCGGGTGGGCGGGCCGGCGCTCAACAACAGCACGCCCGGCAGGATGCGCTGCCACGGCCCGCCGGGGCGGCACTTGAGGTCGATGACGTAGCCGGGCACGCCGGCGGCTTTGAGGTCCGCGGTCTTGATCACTTGTTCCATGGGGTCGATCCTCCGGGGGTTCCGGGGATCGGGCCACGGGGTGTCGGCGATCTGTGGATAACTGGACGGGCTGTGGACAACTCAGTCGTCGAAGCCGGGTTGCCACCGCGCGACGATGGCTCTGGCCTGCACGTTCGCGTCCAGCTGGCAGAGAATGCCGGTCGCACCCAGCGTCACCCTGTGGATAAGTAGGTACTGCGGCGGGAGGTTCAGCGACCTTCCCGTTTGCGAATCGGGGCTGCGGAGGTCGCCGACGCGCTCGGCCTGCTTCTGCAACCACCGCCGGGTGAAGCGGAACGTCTCGGTCCGCAGCGGCTCCACGAACGGCGCCAGGTAGTTCAGCACGTCCTCGGCGTACAGCTCCGTCCCCGGCCGGATGAACCGCTCCGACCGCAACAGCTCCACCAGGTCGTCCGACCGGCCGTCCAACGCCAGCCTGGTCATCAGGCCGAGCGTCTTGGGCAGCCCGTCGGGCAGCCGGGCCACCGCGCCGAAGTCGAGCACCCGCAACCGGCCGTCCGCACCCAGCATGAAGTTGCCCGGGTGCGGGTCGGCGTGCAGCAGCCCGGACCGGCTCGGCGCGGAGAAGTGGAACTCCGACAGCAGCTGCCCGGCCAGGTCCCGCTCGGCCGGCTCACCGGATCGGATGATCTGCGACAGCGGTGTCCCGTCGGTCCACTCGGTCACCATCACCTTCGGCGAACTGGCCACCACGCGCGGCACTAACACCCGCTCGTCGCCGTCGAAGGCCTTGGCGAACACTCGTTGGTTGTCCGCCTCGGTCCGGTAGTCCAACTCCTCCAGGTACCGGTCCCGCAGCTCCTCCAGCAGTGGCTTGACCTCGGTGCCCGGCATGACCGCCTGCAACACCCGGCTGAACCGCAGCAGCTGCTTCAGGTCGGTCTCCAACGCCTCGTCCGCGCCGGGGTACTGCACCTTCACCGCCACGTCGCGGCCGTCGTGCCACACCGCCTGGTGCACCTGCCCGATGCTCGCCGACGCGGCGGGCGAGTCGTCGAACGACGCGAACCGCTTCGCCCACCCCGCGCCCAGCTGCTCGGCCAGCACCCGGTGCACGGTGCGCGCGGGCATCGGCGGCGCGGCCGTCTGGAGCTTGGTCAGCGCCTCGCGGTACGGCTCGGCCAGCTCGTCCGGCACCGCCGCCTCGAACACGCTCAGGGCCTGGCCGAACTTCATCGCGCCGCCCTTGAGCTGCCCGAGCACCGCGAACACCTGCTCCGCGGTCTTCGCCGACACCTCGGCGCTGACCTCCTCGGAGCTGCGGCCGGCCAGGCGCTTGCCCCAGCCGCCCACCACACGGCCCGCCACCCCGAGCGGGAGGCTGGCCAGTTTGGCGGTGCGCTGCACGGCCTTGCGCGGGATCTCGCTCACCCGGTGATTCTCCTCCCGGCCGTTGAAGGTGGTCGCAGTGGTTCACGCCTCTCCCGCAAAACCTACACAGGCCTACCTGAGGGTGGATCACGTCGAGGAGCGGCACTCGCAGCGCGGGTGCACCGGCGCGATCCGGTGCTCGACCACCCCGGCGAACGCGTCGACCTCCAGCGTCGCGTCCCAGGTCGGCGGCCTGGTCCCGGTCGCGTCGCAGCGGTCCAGCGCCAACAGGGCCTGAGCGACCGCGACACCGGCGGTCGCCGTGACGGTGGCCAGATCGGCGTGTTGTGCCTGGTCGACCAGCTGTGCGGCGATCAGCGGCCACTCCGGGTCCGCGTCCGCCTGGTGCCGGTCCGCGCACCTCAGGCAGCTGCTCCGACCGGGCACGACCAGCGGCCCCACCACGCCCAGGCCCTCCCGGACCCGCACGGCCAGGTGCGCCGTGCCGTCCGAGACGAGTTGGTGCAGCAGCTCCGGGGCGGGCACCAGCGCGTCGGCCAGCACCACCAGGTCCGCGCCCCGCGCAGACGGCCGCACGGTCGCGCACGCCCGCCGCACCGCGTCCTGGGCGGCCTCGGCGCGCGGACGGCCGACGTCCGATTCGACGTAACCCGATCCGGTGTCTTCCGGCCCCACCCGCCCCCGCGCGATCACCCGGACGTGTGTCACGCCGGAGGCGGCCAGGAGGGCGGCGACGGTGACCGCGAGCCGCCCCTCGCCGTGCACGACGACGGACCGGGCGGCACGAGCGGCGGGCAGCTCGACCGCGGAACGCCGGGTCCGCAGCGCGCACCCGGTCACCTCGGCGGCCAATCGGGGGTGCGGCGCGGGCACGGTCTCCTCGACCAGCCCGGCCCGCGTCAGGCCGTGCAGGACGCCGGCGAACTCGGCCGCTTGGTCACCGTGGCCGGCGAGTCGTTCCCGCAGGTCAGTGAGGGTGTGGCGGCCGGTGAGGTCGAGCAGGACGGACGCCATGGGCTCCGGCACGTCCTCGACGAGCATGGCGTGCCGCGGGTCGGTGCCGATCTGCACCACGTCGTCCCGGCGGCGCAGCAGCGGCAGGCCGGGCAGGACCCTGGGTCGGTTGGGAAGATCCACACCGGCAGCCTGCCCAAGGCGGCCGACATGGCAAAACGCCTGTCCACAGGTCTACGGGTTGTCCACAGAAGGCCCGAGGGGCCTTGACGGGCGGCCGGGTACCCGATGGCCCGGCCACCCGCCCGGGGGTCAGACCTTCGCCTTGCCGAGGATCCGGGTCACCGTGGTCCCGCAGACCGGACACTTGCCCTTGGCCATCCTGCGGTTGTTGCTCTCGTGCACCTCGCCCGTGAAGTCCCGCTTCTCACGGCACTTGACGCAGTAGCCGTTGTAGGTCTCGGCCACGGCTTCCTCCCTTGTTTCGAGAGTGCGGAGCGATCTGCGCCACACTCGGGGGTTGCGCAGCACGCTACCTCCGTAAACCCCGCTCCGCTGCACGCCGCGTCGAGCGTGTCCAGCCGCCTTTCGGTGGAACCTGCTCGTCCGTCCCTCCACAGACCGCCGCTTGGCCGCCGCGGATTGTCGGTCTCTGGCCTTACCGTGAACGCCATGCCCGAACCGCAGGTGGAGGTGCGGCGCAGCGCCCGGCGCCGTCGCATGGTGAGCGCGTACCGCGAGGGGGACACGGTCGTGGTCCTGCTGCCGGCCCGCATGAGCAAGAGCGAGGAGAAGCACTGGGTGGCGGAGATGCTCAGCCGCCTCCAGCGCAGCGAGACCCGCAGGCGTTCGCCCACGCGCACGTCCGACGCCGCGCTGCTGGCCCGGTGCGAGGAGCTGGCCGACAGGTACCTGGACGGCGTGCAGCCGAGCAGCGTGCGGTGGGTGCCGCCGATGCGCACGAGGTGGGCGTCGTGCACGCCGAGCGAGGGCACGATCCGGATCAGTGAACGGCTGCGTGACGTGCCCGCGTGGGTGCTCGACTACGTGCTGGTGCACGAGCTGGCGCACCTGAAGGTGCCCGGCCACGGCAAGGAGTTCTGGCACCTCGTGCACCGGTACCCGAAGTCCGAGCGGGCCATCGGCTACCTGGAGGGCATCTCGGCCGCCGCGGGCCTGGGCATCACCGAGGAGGACTGAAAACCCTCCACCGGGGGGCACACCCGGGTGGAGGGTTCAGCGTGTCCGAGCGGAGGACTCGCTACTCGGTGTCGCCCTTGTCGGGGTCCTCGCTCTTTTCGCGGAGGGTGCGCTCCAGCTCGGCCATCGGGTCCTCCAGCGCCTTGCGCGTCTGGCCGAACCGCTCGGCGAACTCCATCGGGTCGTCCAGGTCCTCCGCCGTGGGCACCAGATCGGGGTGGTCCCAGACGCTGTCGCGCTGCTCCATGCCGTGCTGGTCGCCGAGCAGCTTCCACAGCGCCGCCGCCGACCGGTGCCGGCGCGGCCGCAGCTCCAGGCCGACCAGCGTGGCGAACGTCTGCTCCGCCGGACCGCCGGACGCGCGCCGCCTGCGCAGCGTCTCCCGCAGCGCCTCGGCGCCGGGCAGCCGCTCGCCGACCGCCTCGTTCACCACGACGTCCACCCAGCCCTCGACCAGGGCCAGCAACGTCTCCAGGCGGGTCAGCGCGGCCTTCTGCTCGGGCGTGGTCTGGGGTTCGAGCATCCCTGACTTCATCGCCTCTTCGATGCTCGCCGGGTTCGCCGGGTCGATCTGACCGGCCATCTGCTCCAGCGCCGACGTGTCGACCGTGATGCCGCGGGCGAACTCCTCCACCGTGTCCATCAGCCGCTGCCGCAGCCACGGCACGTGGCTGAACAGCCGCTGGTGCGCCGCCTCGCGGGCGGCCAGGAACACCATGACCTCGCTGGCGGGCCGCTCCAGGCCCTCGGTGAACTTCTCGATGTTCTCGGGCAGCAGCGCGGCCGTGCCCTCCGGTCCGAGCGGCAACCCGACCTCGGTCGACGTCAGCACCTCCGCGCCCAGCTGCGCCAACGCGCCGCCCAGCTGCGAGCCGAACGCCATGCCGCCCATCTGCCCCAGCATGGACAGCAGCGGACCGGCGGCCTCCTTGGCCTCGGCGGGCATCGCGTCGACCCACGCGCCGGACACGCGCTGCGCCACCGGGTCGCACAGCCGCTGCCACGTCGGCAGCGTGCGCTCCACCCAATCGCGCGGGGTCCAACTCTGGGACGTGCGGGCACCGGCGGGCAGTGCCGTCACCGGGTCCAGCCACATCTCCGCCAGGTGCACCGCGTCGGCCACGGCGCTGTTCTGGTCCGGCCCGAACCCGGTGGTCGTGCCGCCCTTGCCGGCCAGCTGCTGGAGTGCGATCTGCTTCGCGAGGTCGTAGTTGACCGGCCCGGACGACGTGCCCGCGTTGCTGAACATCGCACCGAGCTGGCTCAGCATCGCGCCGAGCTGGTTGAAGTCGAAGGGGTTGTCCCCTGGGTCTCCGGGTTTGCGGTTGCGGTCGTCGGGGTCCTGCGGGCTGAACCCGAAGGGCAGGTCACTCATGGCTCCACGGTACGCGGGACGAAGGTGCCGTGCGGGACCGGTTCGCCGGCAGCGTGACGGTGTGGTCGTAGGCTTGCGCGCGTGACCGAAGGCACCGACACCGTCGTGGACCAGGCACCAACCCCACCGCACGCGCCACGGCGCGGCCTGACCCGGCGGACGTGGACCCTCGTGGTCAGCCTCGTGGTCGTGCTGGGGCTCGGGCTGCTCGGCGGGTTCGCCCGCGTGCCTTACGTGGCGCTGGGCCCCGGTCCGACCTACGACACGCTGGGCCAGGTCAACGGCACTGACGTGGTATCGGTCGACGGGCAGGACACGTTCCCGACCGGCGGCACGCTCACCATGACCACCGTGTCGCTCACCGACGACGTGTCGCTGTTCGGCGCGCTCGGCCTGTGGATCAGCGGCCGGTACGCGCTCGCGCCGCGGGAGGAGTTCTTCCGGCCCGGCGAGTCCGAGCAGGAGGTCCGCGACCAGAACGTGAAGGCGTTCCAGGACTCGCAGACCAGCGCCGAGGTGGCCGCGCTGCGCTACCTGAAGTCCGACATGAAGGTCGTCGCCGCCGAGATCACCAACGGCACCGCCGCGGCCACCGTGCTGGAGCCCAACGACCGGCTGCTGGAGGTGCACGGCAAGGCGATCGTCGTCGCCGAGGACGTGCGGACCGCGTTGGAGACCACCAAGCCGGGCGACCAGATCACGCTGACCTTCGAGCGCGGGTCCGAGCGCAAGACCGCCACCGTCACCCTCGGTCGGACCGAGGGCCGTGAGACCGGCTTCCTCGGCGTGCTGCCGGTGGACCGGGCGGAGGTGCCGTTCGAGATCAAGATCAGCCTGACCGACGTCGGCGGACCGTCCGCGGGCCTGATGTTCGCGTTGGCGATCGTCGACAAGCTCACCCCGGAGGAGCTCAACGGCGGCCAGTCGGTCGCGGGCACCGGCGAGATCAACGACAAGGGCGAGGTCGGCCGCATCGGCGGCATCGGGTTCAAGATGGTCGCCGCCCGCGAAGGCGGCGCCACCGTGTTCCTCGTGCCCGCGGGCAACTGCGACGAGGCCAAGCAACACGCCCCGGAGGGCCTGCAATTGGTCAAGGTCGACAAGCTGGACGACGCCGTGCAGTCACTGGAGTCACTCAGGAACGGTGGCGACGCCCCAAGCTGCTGACACCCCACCCCGCTACCGGACCACCGCCTGCCGTCTGCGGAGCAGCGGCCATGTCACGGCCGGAGGGTTTCCAGCAGCGCGCGGGTCAGGTTCGGGGCCAGTTCGGGGTGCGCCACGACCTCCTCGGGCACCTCGACGCTGCCCCGCAGCCGCAGCACGCACGCCGCCGAGCCGTCCCGCAGCACCGCCGCCACCAGCCGGGCCTCCCGGCGCTGGGGGTGCTCGGCGGCGAACCGGCGCGCCTCCTCGTCACCCAGCTCCTGCTCGGTCAGCTGGGCCTCGGCGTCCGGCGGCAGCACCACGATCTCCTGCGCCAACGCGCAGCCGTGCACCACGTCCGGCCAGACGATCCCGGCCAACGCCCGGTCCAGCTCGTCGTCGGGCAGCGAGTCCTGCGCGATCGGCGTCAGCGGCGAGGCCTCCGGATCGAGCTGGCCCGCGAGTTCCGGCTGCTGCGCCAGCAGCTCCGAGGTCGGGACCAGCGCGAACAGCTGAGTCGGCTGGTTCCACCCGGCGGTGGACACGAATTCCTCGACCTCGCGGGCGACAGCGGGCAGCACCACGGGCGGCGTTTCACTGGCTGACACGCCCGCCATGGTCGCATCACCCCGGGCCGGGTCGACAATCAGACCCGAACGGAAGACCGAACGGGGAACCCTGGGCGGCCTCCGTAGAGTTGGACAGAACGTACGAACGCCACTACCCGCGATCCAGGAGCGTGCCCCGTGGCCACACGGCCCCCGGTCGGACTGCCCAGGCTGTCCCGTCGCAGCCGGATATTGCTCATCGTCGGTGCGGTGGTCCTGGTCGGTCTGATCACCGGCTCAAGGCTGCTCGGCACCTACGTCAACTGGCTGTGGTTCGGGGAGGTCGGCTTCCGCAGCGTCTACGGCACGGTGCTCGCGACCCGGTTCGGGTTGTTCTTCGCCGTGGGCCTGCTGGTGGGCGGTCTCGTCGCGATCAACCTCATCATCGCCTACCGCACCCGGCCCGTGTTCGTGCCGGTGTCCGGCCCCGACGACCCGGTGGCCCGCTACCGCGCGGTCGTCAGCAGGCGGATGAGGCTGTTCGCGATCGGCCTGCCGGTGCTGATCGGCCTGATCGCGGGCACCTCGGCGCAGGGCGACTGGCAGATCGTCCAGCTGTTCTTCAACGCCACCTCGTTCGGCGTGCCCGACCCCGAGTTCGGCCACGACATCGGCTTCTACGCCTTCCAGCTGCCGTTCTACACCTGGATCCTGTCGTGGCTGTTCATCGCCACGGCGGTGGCGTTCGTCGGCGCGGTGGTGGCGCACTACCTGTTCGGCGGCATCCGGCTGGCCGGTCGCGGCGGGCAGCTCTCCGGGCCCGCGCGCACCCACCTGGCGATCGTGGCCGGCGTGTTCGTGCTGCTCAAGGCGGTCGCGTACTTCTTCGACCGGTACACGCTGCTGTTCTCGGACCACGAGAAGTTCGACGGCGCGAGCTACACCGACCTCAACGCGGTGCTGCCCGCCAAGCTGATCCTGCTGTTCATCGCGGTCTTCTGCGCCATCGCGTTCTTCGCGGGCGCGGTGCTGCGCAACCTCCAGCTGCCGGCCATCGCGACCGTGCTGCTGGTGCTGTCGAGCATCCTGGTCGGCGCGGCGTGGCCCGCCGTGCTGGAGCAGTTCTCGGTGAAGCCGAACGCCATCGAGAAGGAAGCCGAACCGATCGGCCACAGCATCGCGGCCACCAAGCAAGCCTTCGGGTTGACCGAGGACAAGGTCGAGAGCAAGCCGTACGCGGGCAAGCAGAACGTCTCGCTGGACGAGCTGAAGAACGACCAGGCGACGGTGGGCAACGTCCGGCTGCTCGACCCGGCCGTCATCTCCAAGACGTTCACCCAGTTCCAGCAGCTGCGGCCGTTCTACGGGTTCCCGGACAAGCTCGACGTCGACCGGTACACAGTGGACCAGCAGCTCCAGGACTACATCGTCGCGGTCCGCGAGCTGAACACCGGGGGCATCCCGGCGGGCCAGCGCGACTGGATCAACCAGCACCTCATCTACACCCACGGCAACGGCATGGTGTTCGCCGAGGCCAGCAAGGTGAACTCGCCCGCGGACGAGGGCGGCAACGGCGGCTACCCGGTGTTCCAGGTGGCCGAGGTCGGCCAGGACGGCGAGGTCAAGCCCGGCCCGTTCGGCGTGCAGCAACCGCGCACCTACTTCGGTGAGCTGGGCAGCCCGACCGACTACGCCATCGTCGGCGGCCGGGGCGAGGGCGCGCCCGGCGAGTACGACACCGACGGCTCGTCCTACACCTACGACGGCAAGGGCGGCGTCCGCATCGGCGGGCTGTTCAACAAGCTCGTCTTCGCCGCTGCCTACGGCGAGCGGAACATCCTGTTCAACTCGGCCGTGGACGACGACTCGCGGATCATCTTCAACCGCAACCCGCGCGACCGCGTGGAGAACGTGGCGCCGTGGCTGACCGTGGACGGCGACCCGTACCCGGCCGTGGTGGACGGGCGCATCACCTGGATCGTCGACGGCTACACCACGCTCGACAACTACCCGTACGCGCGCCGCACGGCGCTGGGTGACGCCACGAACGACTCCCTGCCGGGTGTCGCGCAGCAGCCGAACCGGGAGATCAGCTACATCCGGAACTCGGTCAAGGCCACTGTGGACGCCTACGACGGCTCGGTGACGCTGTACGAGATGGACACCCAGGACCCCGTGCTCAAGGCGTGGATGGGTGTCTTCCCGGGCACGGTGAAGGCCAACAGCGAGATGTCGCAGTCGCTGAAGGAGCACCTGCGCTACCCGGAGGACCTGTTCAAGGTCCAGCGCGAGATGCTGTCGGAGTACCACGTGGACAACCCGCGTGACTTCTACTCCGGCGTCTCGTTCTGGGACGTGCCGTCCGACCCGACCATCGACAACGCCACCACCGTCGAGGCACAGCAGCAGGGCGTGCAGCAGCAGCGCGACCGGCAGCCGCCGTTCTACGTGCTGGCGGGTGACCCGACCGGTGACGCGAACAAGGTGAGCTTCCAGCTGACGAGCGCGCTCGTGCGGTTGAACCGGGAGTTCATGGCGTCGTACGTGACGGTCAGATCAGACCCGGACAACTACGGCAAGATCAGCGTGCTGACGTTGAACAACGAGGCCAAGGGTCCGCAGCAGATCCAGACCACGTTCCTCACCAACGGCGAGGTCAGCGGTGAGCTGAACCTGCTCACCCAGCGGCAGACCAAGGTCGTCTACGGCAACCTGCTCACCCTGCCGGTGGGCGGCGGCCTGCTCTACGTGGAGCCGATCTACATCGAGCGCGCCAGCCAGAACACCCAGTTCCCGCAGCTGTTCAAGGTGCTGGTCAGCTTCGGCGACAAGGTGGGCTACGCGGCCACGTTGAGCGACGCGATGGAGGAGGTCCTGTCCGGTTCCTCGGCGCAGGTGCCGAACCCGGACAACAACAACGGCCAGCCGCCGACGTCGCCCACGTCGCCGACGACCACCACGCCGCCCGGCGACGGGCAGCAGGGTGGGACGGAGCTGGAGCAGGCCGTCCGGGACATCCGGTCGGCGCTGGACCGCATCAAGGCGGCGCAGGCCAGCGGTGACTTCGTCGAGCTCGGCAACGCCTACAAGGCGTTGGACGACGCGACGAAGAGGTTCAACACGGCCAGCACGGCGTCGACCCAGTCGCCGTCCTCGGTCCAGCCGTCGCCGACACCGACGAGCTGACCTGCACTGATATCGCGATCGGGTGGCCTGGGACACGTCCAGGCCACCCGATTTGCACATCCCGGTAACCCAGGCGTACAGTTCTAAATGCAGCGCGGGGTGGAGCAGCTCGGTAGCTCGCTGGGCTCATAACCCAGAGGTCGCAGGTTCAAATCCTGTCCCCGCTACAAAGTAGGAGAGCCCCGTCTGCGGAGAACGCAGACGGGGCTTTTCCGCATTTCACATTGGGGGTCCAACCCCCAAACCCCGGCCAGGTGGGCTTCGCCCCCCTGCACCCCCACCAGGGGCGCTGCCCCTGGACCCCGTTCGTGCTTGGTTGCGTTTGTAGGGTTGCGACCTGGGGGAACGGTGGTTGAGGGGGGTGGGTGAAAAGTGGTTTTGGGGGCGTGTATAGTTGTTCTTACAGCGCGGGGTGGAGCAGCTCGGTAGCTCGCTGGGCTCATAACCCAGAGGTCGCAGGTTCAAATCCTGTCCCCGCTACAAAAGTGAAAGGCCCTGTCTGCGGATTGCGCAGGCGGGGCCTTTTTGCATTTCGTTTCGGATTTCGTGGCTGGAAGCCTGGGCGGCCGCTGTGTGTTGGTGGGGCGTTGACCTTGGCCCTGCTGGTGTGGGGATGTGGCGGGGCGGGTGAGCTGGGGAAATGCTGGTTTGGGGGCCCCGGTGGAAAGTGGTTTTGGGGTCGTGTAGTGTTGTCCTTACAGCGCGGGGTGGAGCAGCTCGGTAGCTCGCTGGGCTCATAACCCAGAGGTCGCAGGTTCAAATCCTGTCCCCGCTACAAAAGTGAAAGGCCCTCGGAGGTTGACTCCGAGGGCCTTTCGCGTGTGGTGCTCAGGTCATGTTCTCGGCCCAGTACTGGGCGCAGGTGAGTGAGCACACGCGGCCTTCACCGCTGACCGTGCGGTGCCTGCGGATCTGCTTGCCGCAGACCATGCACTCGTCCTTGCCCGCCTGCTCCGGGATCGTGCCGGACGCCCACGCGCGGGCGTTGCGGACTACCTTGTTGCCCGTTGTCCATTTGATGCCCACAGCTGACCTCCCAGTCGAACGAACACCCGGGGTAATGGTCCCACCACCGGACGTGTTTGCCACGTCGAGAGCTGCGGTATCACCGGGTTGTGCTATCGGTCGAGGGCTCCGGTGGGGCGTGGTGGACGCGGCGCGTGACCTTCGCTGCCGTTCGAGTGAACGCAAAAGTGCGGTTTCCCTTGTCCGGCAATGGATTTCCACCCCGCGTGGACAGACGGGGTCAAGGGGCTGAACGCGTGGCGTTGATCAGCGGGCGGTTACGCAGCGATGCTTCTCGTTGCTCCGCATGGCCCAACTCCATTAGCCCGTGATCAGCCACAGTGGACAGAACGGCTGACCATTGTGGACAGCGACCGGTGAGCGTGGCACCGTTGGTGGGGTGTCGGACCTGAATGCGACGGCGGCTGCCCTGCTCGGGCTGCTGCACGACGGACCCAAGACCGGTGGCCAGCTCGTGGCTGAGGCCGGAGAGCGCTTCGGCGCGTTCTTCAGCGTCACCCGCAGCCAGGTCTACCGCGAGCTGCCCGCGTTGGCGGACGCAGGCCTGCTGCGCCTCGGCAAGCAGGGCCCGCGTTCCAGCCAGCAGTACGTGCTCACGGCGGCGGGCAAGAAGGCGTTCAAGAACTGGCTCCTCTCCGAGCCGGGACCGGACCACCTGCGCAGCCCGCTGATCCTGCGGCTGGTGCACGCCGGCTCGTTGACCGCCAAACAGCGGCAAGGGCTCGTGGACTCCGCCCGCGCGAGCTACGGCGCCGAACAGGAGGCCGCGAAGACCGCCGTCAAGACCGCCGAGGACGCCTACGCCAAGGCAGTCGCCGAATTCGGCCTGGCCCACGCCAAGGCCGTGCTCAAGCTGCTCGACGCCATCCCCACGGCCTGAAGCGCGCCCACCGGTCGCGCTCCGCGACCGGTGCCGGCGTAATCTTTGGACGTGAACCCCGACGTCGAAGCAGACATCAAGGACCTCTCCGCCACCCTTGCGAGCATCGAGGCGGTGATGGACCTCGATTCGCTGCGCGCGCAGGTCGCCGATCTGGAGCAGCAGGCGGCGCGGCCCGACCTTTGGGACGACCAGGAGAAGGCGCAGCAGGTCAACAGCCAGCTCTCGCACAAGCAGGGCGAGCTGCGCCGGGTCACCGCGCTGCGCGACCGCCTCGACGACCTCGGCATCATGTACGAGCTGGCCGAGGACGAGGACGACGCGGGCAGCCTGGCCGAGGCGGACACCGAGCGCGCGAAGCTGCGTGAGGAGATCTCCTCCCTGGAGGTCCGCACGCTGCTGTCCGGCGAGTACGACGAGCGCAACGCCCTGGTCACCATCCGGGCCGAGGCGGGCGGCGTGGACGCGGCGGACTTCGCCGAGATGCTGCTGCGGATGTACTCGCGCTGGGCCGAGCGGCACAACTACCCCGTGGACGTGTTCGACACGTCCTACGCCGAAGAGGCGGGCATCAAGTCCGCGACCTTCCGCGTCACCGCGCCGTACGCCTACGGCACGCTGAGTGTCGAGCAGGGCACGCACCGCTTGGTGCGCATCTCGCCGTTCGACAACCAGGGCCGCCGGCAGACGTCGTTCGCGGGCGTCGAGGTGGTGCCCGTGGTCGAGCAGACCGACCACGTCGAGATCGACGAGAAGGAACTGCGGGTCGACGTCTACCGCTCGTCCGGCCCCGGCGGCCAGGGCGTCAACACCACCGACTCGGCCGTGCGCCTGACGCACATCCCGACCGGCATCGTGGTGTCCTGCCAGAACGAGCGCTCCCAGCTGCAGAACAAGGCCACCGCGATGGCCGTGCTCCAGGCGAAGCTGCTGGAGCGGCAGCGGCAGGAGGAGCAGGCCAAGATGGACGCCCTCAAGGACACCGGGTCGAGCTGGGGCAACCAGATGCGCTCCTACGTGCTGCACCCGTACCAGATGGTCAAGGACCTGCGCACCGAGCACGAGGTCGGCAACCCGTCCGCGGTGCTCGACGGCGAGATCGACGACTTCCTGGAGGCGGGCATCCGCTGGCGCAAGCAGCACCAGTCCTGATCTCCTCAAGCCCGCGTCAAGCCCCCGGAAGAAGGGTTAGACGGAGGCTTTACCCAGGCCACGAGTACACTCGCCCCTCGTGATTCGCCTCGAACACGTGTCCAAGGTCTACAAGAGCTCCGCGCGCCCCGCTCTCGACAACGTCTCGGTCGAGATGGACAAGGGTGAGTTCGTGTTCCTCATCGGGCCTTCCGGTTCCGGGAAGTCCACGTTCCTGCGGCTCCTGCTGCGGGAAGAGGTGCCCAGCAAGGGCCGTGTGTACGTGTCGAACTTCGACGTGGCCAAGATGTCCCGGCGCAGGGTCCCCCGCCTGCGCCAGTCCATCGGCTGCGTGTTCCAGGACTTCCGGCTGCTGTCCAACAAGACCGTGGCGGAGAACGTCGCGTTCGCGTTGGAGGTCATCGGCAAGCCGCGCAACACCATCGTCAAGGTGGTGCCCGAGGTGCTCCAGCTGGTGGGCCTCGACGGCAAGGCGGACCGGATGCCGCACGAGCTCTCCGGTGGTGAGCAGCAGCGGGTGGCGATCGCCCGCGCGTTCGTCAACCGGCCGCTGGTGCTGCTCGCCGACGAGCCGACCGGAAACCTGGACCCCGACACGAGCCAGGACATCATGTTGCTGCTGGAGCGGATCAACCGCACCGGCACGACGGTGTTGATGGCCACCCACGACCACTCGATCGTCGACTCCATGCGCCGTCGCGTGGTCGAGCTGGACCACGGCCAGATCATCCGCGACGACGCGCGGGGTGTTTACGGCGTGGGCCGCTGAGCCCGAGGCCGCCGGACCCCCTCATCCCCCGACCCTGAGGAACGTTCCCCCCGATGCGTACCAGCTTCGTGTTCAGCGAGGTCGTCACCGGCCTGCGCCGGAACGTCACGATGACCATCGCGATGATCCTCACGACCGCGATCTCGCTCTTCCTGCTCGGCCTCGGCTTGCTGGCCGTCCGGATGGTCGACAAGATGCAGGACAACTACCAGGGCAAGCTCGAAGTCTCGGTCCTGCTGACCAACGACGTCAGCGCGAGCGACAAGGACTGCACACAGCAGCCGTGCGCCGGGCTGCGCAGCCAGCTGGAGACCACGTCCGGGGTCAAGACGGTCGTCTACGAGAACCGCGAGAAGGGTTTCGAGCGGTTCAAGCGGATCTTCGAGGCGCAGCCGGAGCTGGTGAAGCTGGCCCGTCCCGAAGCCATCCCGGCGACGTTCCGGGTGAGCCTGGAGGATCCCGAACGCGCCGACGTGATCGTGCAGGCGTTCAGCGACAAGGCGGGCGTGAAGTCGGTGAACGACCAGGGCGAGTTCCTCAGCCGGTTGTTCGACGTGCTGAACGGCGTGCGTGACGGCGTGCTCGGCCTGGCGTTGGTGCAGGCGTTCGCGGCGCTGCTGCTGATCTCGAACACCATCCAGGTCTCCGCGTTCACCAGGCGCACGGAGGTCGGCATCATGCGCCTGGTGGGCGCGACGCGCTGGTACACCCAGCTGCCGTTCCTCATCGAGGCCGTGGTCGCGGGCATCATCGGCGCCGTCGTGGGCGTCGGGTTCCTGATCCTGGCCCAGATCTCCGCGGTCGACCGGGTGTTCGGCGACCTGTTCAGCTCGGGAATCCTGCCGCAGATCGGGATGTTGGACGTGCTGGTCATCGCGCCCATCCTGCTGGGTGTGTCGATCGTGATCTCGGCGTTGACGGGCTACGTCACGCTGCGTCTCTACGTGCGCCTATAACCGCTGGCGCGCTCACGTAAGGTTTCGGTCATGGTCAAGGAACGCGGTCAGAAGGTGATCGCGTCGAACCGCAAGGCTCGGCACGACTACACCATCCTCGACACCTTCGAAGCAGGTGTCCAGCTCGTCGGCACCGAGGTGAAGAGCCTGCGGATGGGCCGGGCGTCCCTTGTGGACGCCTTCGCCCAGGTGGACAACAACGAGATCTGGCTGCACGCGCTGCACATCCCGGAGTACGTGGCGGGTACCTGGACCAACCACGAGGTGCGCCGCAAGCGCAAGCTGCTGCTGCACCGCGCGGAGATCGAGCGGCTGATCGGCAAGACCAAGGAGAGCGGTCTGTCGCTGATCCCGTTGTCGATGTACTTCAAGGACGGCTACGTCAAGATCGAACTCGCGTTGGCGCGCGGCAAGAAGTCCTACGACAAGCGGCAGGACCTGGCCAAGCGGGACGCGGACCGGGAGATCCAGAAGGCGCACGGCCGCGCGTTGAAGGGGCGCTACTGAACGGCGTCCCGCGCCTGGTCGACGTGCACGTGCACTTCATGCCGCAGCGCGTGCTGGACAAGGTGTGGGCGTACTTCGACCAGGCATCGCGGAACTACGGGGTGGACTGGTCGATCCGGTACCGGCTGTCGGAAGCGGAACGGCTGGCCACGCTGCGGTCGTTCGGGGTGGTCGGTTTCGCGCCGCTGGTGTACCCGCACAAGCCGGGCATGGGCGAGTGGCTGACGGAGTGGGCGCTGGACTTCGGTTCGCGCGTCGACGGCGCCGTGCCGACGGGGACGCTGTACCCGGAGCCGGGTGTCGAGGCGTACGTGGCGCGGGCGTTGTCGGCGGGGGCGCGGTGCTTCAAGGCGCACGTGCAGGTCGGTGGTTACGACCCGCGTTCGCTGGACGGCGCGTTCGGCTTGTTGGCCGAGGCGCAGGTGCCCGTGGTCGTGCACTGCGGGCACGGTCCGATACCTGGTGAGTTCACCGGGCTGGACGTGTTCGAGGACGTGCTGCGCCGGCACCCGTCGCTGGTGGCCGTGATCGCGCACGCCGGGATGCCGGACTACCTGGGCGCGTTGGACCTGGTCAACCGGTACGACGGCGTGCACCTGGACACCACCATGGTCGGCGTGCCGTTCACCGAGGCGCAGGCCGCGCTGCCGGGCGACTGGGCGGCACGGCTGGTCGACGTGAGCGACCGCGTGGTGCTCGGCTCGGACTTCCCGAACATCCCGTACGACTACTCGGTGCAGCTCGACGCGATCGAGAGCTGGGCCGCCGCCGACGACCGGCTGGGCGAGCCGTTCCTGAGGGCCGTGCTGCACGACAACGGAGCGCGACTGCTGGCGTTGTCGTAACAGCCCGTGGCACAGTGACGACGCTCCGGGGGAGGAGGTCGGCGTGTCCAGGAAACAGGTGATCGCGGCGGTCGTCGCGGTGTGCACGGTGGTGGCCGCGATGATCGGCTTCGCGGCGAACGTGGTCACCATCGCGGAGTTCGTCAGCGGTGACGCCCAGGCCGGTGACACCTTGTCCGTGACCGGCGACGAACAGGTGCAGCCGCCCGCGGGGCAGTCGACGCCGCAGGCGCCCGGCACGCCGCGCGTCCGGGTCGTGCCGAAGATCGCCGACACCGACATCCTCCCGCAGCCCTACGAGCGCGGTGCGGTGCGGCCGGAGGTGCCCCCGGAGTTCATCGGCTCGTGGGATGGCCTGATCTATCAAGAGAGCAGCTCGAAGTCCCCGTACCCCGTGGAGCTGGTCATCGGCCCGGGCGGGTCGAACGACATCGTCGCCTCGGTCGAGTACCCGACGTTGGAGTGCGGTGGCTCGTGGCGGTTGCAGAGCGCCTGGGAGCACATGATCCGGTCGAGCGAGGAGATCAAGGACGGCAAGTTCAACTGCATCGACACGGTGATCGAGCTGTCCACGCAGCCGGACGGTCAGTTGTACTACGCGTTCGAGTCCAACGGCGGTGGCTACGGCATCCTCCGCCGGCCCTAGTCAGCCCAGGTTGAGGTAGGCCAGCACGGCGCGCACCCGGCGGTGTTCCGAGGTGCTGGGCTCCAGGCCGAGCTTGGCGAAGATGTTGCCCACGTGCTTCTCCACCGCGCCGTCCGACACGACCATGGACGCCGCGATGGCGCCGTTCGACAGGCCCTGCGCCATCAGACCCAGCACCTCCCGTTCGCGCTGGGTGAGCGAGTCCACCGGGTTCTGCCTGGACCGGGCCATGAGCTGCGTGATGACCTCGTGGTCGATGCTCGTGCCGCCGTCGGCGACGCGGCGCACCGCGGCCACGAACTCCGACACGTCGGCCACGCGTTCCTTGAGCAGGTAGCCGACGCCGTTCGCGCCGCCCGCCAGCAGCTCCACCGCGTACCGCTCCTCGACGTACTGCGAGAGCACCAGCACCGGCAGGTTCGGGATGCGCTTGCGGGCCTCGATCGCCGCCCGCAGGCCCTCGTCGGTGAACGTCGGCGGCATCCGCACGTCCACCACGGCCAGGTCCGGCCGGTGCTCCTCGATCGCGGCGAGCAGGGCGTCGCCGTCCTCCACCGCCGCGACCGTCTCGATGCCGTCGTCGGCCAGCAGGCGCTGCACACCCACCCGCAGGAGGACCGAGTCCTCCGCGATCACCACGCGCACGGCAACTCCGTCCGGATCACAGTCGGCCCACCGAGCGGGCTCACCACGACGACCACACCGTCAATCGTCGCAGCCCGGTCCGCCAGGCCCGCGAGGCCACCACCCGGACGCACCTCCGCGCCGCCGTGGCCGTTGTCGGTGACCTCCACCACCACGGAGTTCTCCGTGCGGGACACCCTCACGTGCGCCCGGGTCGCGCCGGAGTGCTTGGCGACGTTCGTCAACGACTCGGCGACGGTGAAGTACGCGGCGCTCTCCACCGCTGTCGGCGGGCGCGGCTCGACGTCCACCTCCACGGTCACCGGGATCGGGCACCGCGCGGCCAGCGACGACAGCGCCGGGTCCAGACCGCGGTCGCCCAGCACCGACGGGTAGATGCCGCGGGCCAGGTCACGCAGTTCGGAGATGGCCAGCTTGGCGTCGGCGTGCGCCTCGGCGATCAGCTCGCGGGCGCCGTCCGGGTCGGACTCCATCTTGGTGCGCGCCCGGCCGAGGCCCATCGCCACCGCCACCAGCCGCTGCTGCGCGCCGTCGTGCAGATCCCGTTCGATGCGCCTGCGCTCCGCCTCGGCCGCCTCCACGCCCCGTGCCCGACTGGCCGACAACCGCTGCGTCTCGGCGGACAGCACGCTGGTCCGCGACGGGCCCAGCACGGCCTGGGCGAGCAGCGCGTGCCCCTTGCCGAGGGCCTTGAGCAGTCGGTACGAGATGAAGCCCAGCACCAGACCGATGACGGTCACCGGGATCGCCTTGGCGAACGAGTCGATCACCCACACGTTGCCGGCGCCGAAGTCGACCTCCCACGTGGCGGGCAGCCAGTGCTGGTAGAACGGCAGGAACACGGTGCCCGCGACCGCGGACCAGAGCGCCACCGTGAGCGAGAACTCGACCGCGCCCAGCGGCAGCATGAGCAGCCAGTAGGACAGGTCGCGCCACGTCGCCGGGTCCGTCGCGATCGCCTTCGCGCGGGCCGTCGCGGAGTCCGGCAGCGGTCGGTACGGCCGCGGGATGTCGACACCCAGCGCCACCCGCAGCAACGACCGTTCGGCCGTCGCCGCGCTGCGCGCCAGGACCAGGGTCAGCACGCCCAGCGGCACGCCCACCCAGATCACCGCGGTGCCCAGGCTGACCGCGCCCAGCGTCACCAGCAGGACGAACCAGAAGATCCCGGTGACCAGGTTGAGCAGGAAGTACCCGCTGATCCGGGCGATACCCGGGTTGACCTGCGTCGTCATGTCCCCCACCTTCGAGCCGATGTACCCGACCAGCATCGCCCGATCGTGTGGCCCGGACCATCAGGTCGGCCGGTCGGTGAGGGGTGGGGACAGCCCTACCAACCTAATGGGAATGATCGGTGGGGCGCGGGGCGTTATACTGGGCGGAGCAAGACCCACGACATGGGGGTGAACGGTTTCGACTTTGTGCGTTGATTCAAGGGAAGCGTGCCGGTGCAGGCGAGAGACCACCGTAAGCGTCATCGCAAACCAATAAGCGCCGAGTCTAACGACCGCGCCGCGTACGCCCTCGCCGCCTGAGGCTAGGGATTACGCTGTCGGCCCGGGGGCGCCTCCGCCCCGGTCGCCGGCATCAGCTAGGAGGCTCACCGCCGTCCCCGGCCACGGGGAACGGTCGGGACACCCACAGTGGCTGGGCTCATCACGGTGACTTGTCCGCGTGATCACCGGGGCCGAGTAGAGATGTAGCGGACTGCGCACGGAGAAGCCTTGATGATGCGGCAGAGGACCCGGGTTCGATTCCCGGCACCTCCACCACAGCGGCCCCTTCCTACGGGAAGGGGCCGCTTTCGTCTTGGAGTGACCCCGGTCGCGGAAGGCCGTTATGTGTCGGGGTCGCGGTGTTCACGCTGCTGTCGGCGGCGACGGCGGCGTTCCTCCTCGTGTTCGGCGAAGCAGTACTGGCAACGGCGCCACCACCATCGCAGCGGTCGATGCAGTCCCCGCGTGTGCCAGCGTGAGGGAGTCCCGGTCATCTCCGACTCGTGGGAAGCCTCCGCGGCGTTGAAGAGCCGGCGCAGCACGGACAGACCGATTTCCAGGGGGAGCACGACGAGGAGGTTGAAGAGCAGAGGCGCCAACAGGGGCAGCACCACGAACGCCGCCACGAGCGCCAAGACGATCTGCCACCAGGACAACCCCATCGTCGAAGTGTCGCAATGGCGCGGCCGTTGGGGGACCCTCGTGCAGCAACCTGCCACGTGCGTCATCAGGGCTGGTGGGTAGCGGCTAGCGGCCGTCCAGGTAGGCCTTCACGAGGGCGGCGACTTGGGCGGGGTCGTTGAAGGCGACGGCGTGGGAGGCGTCCATGCGGACGACCTCGATGTTGGACGGCAGCGTTGCCAGGTCGCGGGCCAGGCCGCGTTGGTACTGCTCGAACAGGGCTTGGCCGGGCATGGGTTTGGTGGCCAGCGCCAGGAGCATGGGGCAGCGGACCTCGTGGAAGACCTCGAAGCAGTCGAGTTCTTCCACGGCCTGCTGCAACTCCGGTTGGCCGTGAGCGCGGAACGCTTCGCGCAGTGCGTTGATCTCGTCGGCCACCGCTGCCGGGTCCGGGTAGCGCTGCGGTTGGGTCGGCACGCCGTGGCCGTCGATGTTGATCACCGCCGGGCACTCGGGGTGTCGTCTGCCCCAGAGGGCGGCGACCATGCCGCCCAGCGACATGCCGAGCACGGCGGGGTTGTCCGTCGCGTGCGGTTCCAGCCGGTCCAGGACCGACTCCCAGTCCCAGGGGGCGGATAACGGGAGCGGGACGATCTCGTGCACGCCTTCCAACGCCGAGACGATCGGGTCCCAGTCCGCGGGTGAGCCACCTGCACCGTGTAGGGCCAGGATCTTCATGTCGTCAACCTCTCTCTTACCGAGGCGACGGTCACGCCGCCGCCGTCCGCGTTGCGTTCCAACTTCCCGCGTCGCACCAAATCGTGGACGCCCTGCTTGGTGATGCCGAGCATCGCGCCGGCCACCGAGTACGACACGGCCTGCGCCATCGGGTGTCCCATCCGGCGCGCCACGACCTGGCCGAGCGGCGTGCGCCACCAGTCGGCGGGCGGGTCGAACGGCGCGTCACCGGGGTAGAGCGCGCCGATGAGCCGCGCGATGGCGTACACGGCCGCCGAGTCGTCGTCCCCCTGCATGGTCGCGGCCATCTGTCGGGCCACGGCGTCGGCACGGGACGGTAGGTCGCCGACGTCGTCGAAAAGGATCTCCAACGGGTCGAGCAGCCGGGTGCGGATGATCGTGGCGATCTGTTCTGCGAGCACGTGCGCACCTCCTTGACAGCTATAGTCAAGTACTTGACGGCTGGCGTCAAGTGGCTACCGGCGCGCGGGTCTCGCGGTCATCGGGTCCTCCGGCCAGCGGTGCTTCGGGTAGCGGCCCCGCAGTTCCGACCTGACCTGCGGATATCCGGTCCGCCAGAACGACGCCAGGTCGCCGGTCACGGCGGTCGGCCGGCCGGCGGGGGACAGCAGGTGCAGCACCACCGGCACCCGTCCGTCGGCCAGACGGGGCGTGTCGGTCCACCCGAACACTTCCTGCACCTTCACCGGCAGCGCTGGTTCGTCCGCCGAGTAGTCCACCCGGATGCGTGAACCGGAAGGCACCTCCAAGCGGTCCGGTGCCAGCTCGTCGAACCGGGCCGCGGCGGGCCACGGCAGCAACTGCCGCACGACGTGTTCACCGCTGATGCGGGCCAGGTCCGCCTTCCGCCGTGCGTCGCCGACGTCCACCACAGCGAGCAGTGCCTCGTCGTCCACTGCCGGCCACGGATCGCCGATCACGCGGTGCAGGAACGCCATTCGCTCACGTGTGCGCAGGCCGTCGGCGTCCCAGCGCAACAGACCCATGCCCTCAGTGCGCAGACCGTCCATCAACGCCTGCCGGATCGCTTCGCGGTCGTGCAACGGCTTGCTGGACAACGTGATCGCGCCCAGCTTGCGCAGCCGGTTCGCCACCACGTCACCGTCCCACCGGACGTCGTCCTCGTCGGTGAGCAGGGAAGAAGCGGCTGTCACGGCCAGGTCTTCGTCCGCGCGCGCGGCCAACCTGATCCGGCCGTGCGTGCGGCCCGGCTCCCGGTCGGCGATCGCCACCGCGAGCCACTCGGCGTCGGCCAACCCGCTGCCGGGTGGCAGCTCCACCGCCGTGCCGCCGGCCATCAGGTACACCGGCGAACCGGGGGAACGCCTGCGCGCCAACCGTTCCGGGTACGCGAGGGCCACTACCAACGCCGGGTCGCCGTCGCCGTCGCCGTGCACCATCGCGGCCAGTCGGCGCACCTCGCGCGGGTCGGCGTCACGTGTCGACAACTCGACCCCGGGGTTGGCGCGATCGTCGTCCAGCAGCGCCACCACCGATGCGGCTTTACGCGCACCGACGGCCGCCGCGCCGTCCAGCAACGCCCGTGCCAGCCGGGGGTGCAGGCCGAGGTCTGCCATCCGGCGCCCCCGGTCGGTGGCACCGCGGTCGTCCAACGCGCCCAACGCCCGCAGCACCGACCGGCCCGCGTCCAACGCGCCCGTCGGCGGCGGGTCCCACCAGCCGAGACCCTCGCCGTCCGGCACGCCCCAGCAGGCCAGTTCCAACGCCAACCGGGTCAGGTCGGCGGTGCGGATCTCCGGCTCGGGGTAACGCGGCAGCGTGCTGTGCTCGTGCGCGGGCCAGCACCGGTAGACCCGGCCCGGCGCCTCGCGTCCGGCCCGGCCCGCGCGCTGGTCGGCGACTGCCGCGCTGACCCGGACCGTGGCGAGCCCGGACAACCCGCGCCGGTGGTCGACGCGGGGTACGCGCGACAAACCCGAGTCCACCACCGCGCGCACGCCCGGCACGGTCAGGCTCGACTCGGCGATCGCGGTGGCCAGCACGACCCGTCGCCTGGTGCCGGGCCGCAAGGCGTCGTCCTGCGCGGTCGTCGCCAGCCGACCGTGCAACGGCAGCACGTCCACGTCGTTCCCGAGCAGCGCCGCGCACCGCCGGATCTCCGCCACGCCCGGCAGGAACGCCAGCACGTCACCGTCCACTTCGGACAAGGCCTGGCGGGTGGCACGGGCGACGGTGGTCTCGATCCGCTCATTGCGTGCCGGCGGGGTGTGCACCAGGTCGACCGGGAACGTCCGCGCCTCCACCCGGATCACCGGCGCGTCACCGAGGAGCTGCGCCAACCGGTCGGCCGCGACGGTCGCGGACGTGGCCAGCAGCCGGAGGTCCGGCCGCAGCCCGGCGCGTGCGTCGAGCAGCAACGCCAGCAGCAGGTCGGCGTCCAGGTGCCGTTCGTGGCACTCGTCCAGCAGCACCGTGCCGACGCCCGCCAGCTCCGGGTCGTGCTGCAGCCGCCGCACCAGAAGGCCCGAGGTGACGACTTCGATCCGGGTGTTCTTCGACGTCTTCCGGTCGCCGCGCACCGAATAGCCCACGGTCTGCCCGACCGGTTCGCCGAGCAGGCCGGCCATCCGTGCGGCGGCGGCACGGGCGGCGAGCCGGCGGGGTTCGGCCACCACCACGCGGCCTTCCAGCGCCAACGGCACCAATGTCGTCTTGCCCGTGCCCGGTGGCGCGACGAGCACCGCCGAGCCGTGCGCGGCCAGCGTGCCCGCGATCTCGCCGAGCAGCGGTCGGATCGGCAGGTTCGGCAGCTCCACGGGGGTCAGTGTGTCCTGTCCGGGGTCCGGGTCGTGAACGGCCGGACGCTGATCGCTTTCACTCGAACGTGATCTTGCCCTCTGTCGAACGTTCGTTCGACAATTGGCCCATGTCAAGCAACTGGAAGTCACACTCGTCGCGGCCGGGCGGCGGATCATCGTGGTCCACGTCGAAGGCCGCCGGCAGCCGTCCTCGAACCCTGCTCCTCCTGTGGCGCCGGGAAAACCAACCTGCGCCCATTCGAACGGACCTTCCGCTGCGACCGGTGCCCGCTGGTGCCGGATCGCGACCTCGACGCCGCCTGCGACCTCACCCATGTGGTGGACGAGGTCGCGGAGGGCATGTCCTCCCCGAGTCGCGGGGCGACACGAAACGAGCCCGGTGGAAACCCATGTCAGACCCGCACTACGAGGGCAGCGGGTACCGCTACGGAAGACGCGGCCCACCCGGCGCCGGGTCGACGCCGCCACCGCAAGGCGACGGCTGCTTGAACAGAGCAGACCCAGGTCCGCCGGGCATATCGATGTATGGAAACGGGCTGGCCGGTGCGGTCCTCTCGCTCGGGGCGACGGGGCTCGCGCGCACCGCGTACGGGTCGTGCCGGTGGTCACGGCGTTGCGCGAGTTCAAGCTCGGGATGTGGCGTGGCTCGCCCAGTCGGTCGCCCAGCGGAGCTTCCTGAAGCACACCCGGCGGCCGACGTCCGCTGCCGTGCTCGCGCCGGTGGCCTATGCCACATTCGGCGCGCTGTCGTCGGAGGCGGTGTGGCAGGCGCTGTGCGGCACCACGAAGAGGGAGGACCGGAACATGCAAGGCTGACATCGTGGTTGACCCGCTGCGCGACCCAGACGACCCCGAACTGCTCGACCCGTACCGGGCCCGTGACCTGGCCGGGCTGGTGGAGGCCGTCCGGCTGGCCTCCGGCGCGGTCCGGTACGGCAAGGTCGGCCGGGTCGGGGTGGCCCGGGTCGTGGTGAACCGGGACAACCCGCTGCCCGGCGGCAACCACGCATGCGCGGTGTACGGGTCGTCGGCCGAGGTCGCGGGCACGTTGATGCGGTTGGAGCAGACGTTCGCCGACGTGGGGCGTGCGGAGGCGGTGCTGTACGCGTCGCCGACGACGGTGGCCGAGATCGAGGGCATCGCCGACGACACCGGGTGGCACGCGGTGGAGGAGTCGTTGGCCGTGGTGCACCGCGGTGAGGTGAAGCCGTCGCCGCTCGTACGGCCGGCGCGTGACACGGACCTCGAAGGCATCGCCGAACTGCTGGCCGACGACTTGGGCCTCGGTGGCACGCGGCTGCTGCGGCACCTCGGGCAGCGGCTGGACGACCCGCGGTGCGTGTTCGTCGTGGTGGACGACGGTGACCGGCTCGGCGGGTTCGCGTCCGGGTTCGGTGAGCGGCGGGTCGGGCTGGTCGAGCACGTGGTTGTGCGGCCGGCGCGGCGTCGTCGGGGGCTCGGTGGGGCGTTGGTCGGCGGCGTGGTGACGGCGTTGCGGCAGGCAGGTGCGTTGCTGGTGGCCTCGCACGTGGCCGAGGGCGGCGGCGGGGAGCGGTTCGTCGAGGCGTGCGGGTTCGACGTCGGCTATCCGGTGACGGCCTATGCGCGCAGAGTTGACGAGCTTCTCGATTGACTAAATTAGTTGCCGTATCGCATATCCTTCGCATAGCTAACAGAGATCGGAAGGGGCATACAGTGCTGGGGACCGACGTGCAGTCCAAGCCCCGGCTACCCGGCGAGGTGTGGGTCCTGGTCGTGGCGAGTTTCATCATCGCCCTTGGCTTCGGCCTCGTCGCGCCGGTCCTGCCCGCGTACGCCAAGAGCTTCGACGTCGGCACGTTCGCCGTGTCCGCCGTGGTCAGCTCGTTCGCCCTGGTCAGGCTCCTGTTCGCGCCGGTGAGCGGGCGGCTGGTGAACCGGTTCGGCGAGACGTGGGTCTACCTCGTCGGCATCCTCATCGTGGCGCTCGGCACCGGCGCGTGCGGCTTCGCCACTGCGTACTGGCAGCTCATCGTGTTCCGGTCGTTCGCGGGCATCGGCTCCACCATGTTCACCGTGGCCGCGGTCGGCCTGCTGATCCGGATCACACCCGCGCCCATGCGCGGCCGGGCGTCCGGGCTGTGGGCGACCGGGTTCCTGCTCGGCAACATCGGCGGCCCGATCGTCGGCGCGGCACTCGTGGAGATCTCCATCCAAGTGCCGTTCGTCACCTACGCGGTGATGCTGGTGGTGGCGGCGTTCTTCGTCTGGTGGTTCCTGCGGCGGTCCACGCTCGCCGCGCTGGACAACTCGACCGACCAGGCGTCGATGCCGGTGCGCGCGGCCGTGCGGCTGTCGGCGTACCGGGCGGCGTTGGCCTCCGGGTTCGCCAACGGGTGGGCGGTGTTCGGCATCCGGATCTCGTTGGTGCCCTTGTTCGTGGTGGAGGCGCTGCAGAGCACGCCCGCCATCGCGGGCATCTCGCTGTCGGTGTTCGCGGCGGGCAACGCCGCCGTGCTGATGATCTCCGGGAAGCTGTCCGACAGCATCGGGCGCAAGCCCATGGCCATCGCCGGTCTCGCGGTGTCCGCGATCGGCACGGTCTGGCTCGGCTTCAGCGGCGGCGTGTGGATGCTCATGGCGGCGTCGCTGGTGGCGGGCATCGGGGCCGGCCTGCTCAACCCGCCGCAGAACGCCGTCGTGGCCGACGTGATCGGCGCCAAGGCCAAGGGCGGGCCGGTGCTGGCCGCGTTCCAGATGGTCGCCGACTGCGGCGCCATCATCGGGCCACTGCTCGCGGGCGTGCTGGTGGACCAGTTCTCGTACCAGGCCGCGTTCACCCTGACGGGCGCGATGTCCGTGGTGGCGCTGGTGTTCTGGCTCTTCGCGCCCGAAACCCTGCCGCGGACGGAGGAGACGCACGTCGCGTCCGAGGTGGCCGGCGAGTCCGGTTGCCTGGACGAGGGCCCCGAGGTGCCCCTCGGCGAGCGCGTCTCGGGACGGCCGCGTCAGCCTGACGCGTGAGCACTCAGCTTCCACTCAGCATCGCTCGGTAGCCTGACGGGCCAGGCTGACCGGGAAGGATTGAGCGACGTGGGTGGCGCGGAGCGCAACGCTCGGAAGAAGAAGCAGGAGCAGCGGGCAGCCAAAGCGGTGGTCGCGGCACGGGGGACGTCCGGCGACCGGACCAAGGTCGTCATCGGCATCGCGGTCGTCGTGGTGCTCGCGCTGGTCGTGATCGGCGGGGTCATCTGGACCAAGTCCGGCGAGGACGAACCGCTGACCGTGCCGCAGGGCATCACCGGTGTGTCGGCGCCGATCGTCCGCGAGGCCGGTGTGGTCGTGGTGGGCAAGGACAGCGCGAAGGTCACCATCGACCTCTACGAGGACTTCCTCTGCCCGGCGTGCGGCAACTTCAAGAAGATCTACGGCGACCAGATCAAGCGGGAGATCGAGGCGGGCACGCTCAAGGTCAGGTACCACGCCCTGCCGTTCCTGATCAAGTACTCGACGCCCGAGGGCTACTCGCGGGACTCCGCGAACGCGGCCCTGTGCGCGGCGGACGAGAACAAGTTCTGGGAGTACCACGAGACGCTGTTCGCCAAGCAGCCCGAGGAGGGCGGTCCCGGGTACACCAAGGAGGAGTTGGTGAAGCTGGGAACGGACCTCGGGATCACCGGTGAGACGTTCAAGCAGTGCGTGGACAGCGGTGCGCACGAGAAGGACGCGCAGGCCGAGCTGGACGCGGTCAAGGGCACCGGCAACTTCGCCGGCACACCCACCGTGATGAAGGACGGCCAGATCGTGGAGTGGGACGACCAGGACTGGCTGACCAACATGGTCAAGTAGCTGGCCCACACCCCCGCCAAGCAGCCCAGATGCCGTGCGGCACCCCCCGATTTCGTCCACACGGGCCCGATGTTGTACGGTATTGCCACACGAGAACGGCGCCCCAACCGCCGGGAAACGTGCAGACACGGGGCTGTGGCGCAGCTGGTAGCGCATCACACTGGCAGTGTGAGGGTCAGGGGTTCGAGTCCCCTCAGCTCCACCAAAGACCAAGGTGCACGAACACCTTCAGAGGCGGAAACCGATAAGTCGGTTTCCGCCTCTTTGGTGTGTGTGGCCTCGGTGAGGTTGGGCACTCGGAAGACGGGCACGATCCGGCCCGGTCCGGTTAACTTGATCTTGACGACGAAGTTCTCCACGATCGCCTTGCGTTGGTTCTGGGTGCCCGCGCGGAGGATTTCGGTGATGTGCTGGTTGACCTCGTCCAGTGTGGCCGCGTCGGGCATGGTGGGCTCGTTCTCCAGTTCTTCGAGGAGGTCGGCTTCCCGTTCGCGGAGTTGGCGTTGTTGGGTCCGGTGCTTGAGTAGTCGGGCTTTGACGTTGTCGTCGTCGGCGTCGAAGGTGTCGGCCTCGAAGGCGTCGAGGTATCGGTCGATCTTCCCGGTGACCTGGGTCAGCTGGCTGCGCACGGCTTTGAGTTCGGCGGTCACGGCCTCGTGGCTGGAGTCGTAGACCTTCTTGGCGGCCTCGACCGCGTCGCGGATGAGGCTGTGCTGGTTGCCGTAGAACGAGGCGACGGCGTCGAGTACCGCCTGGTCGAGGGCGTCTGCGTTGATGCGGTCCATGTCGCAGACGCCTGTGCCGTACTTCAGCCGCTTGTTGCACGTGTAGTAGCGGTAGGTCTTGGTCTTGCCGGTGGCCCTGGTGCCCAGCATCGCCGTTCCGCACTTGGGGCAGGGCAGACGGCCGGTGGCGATGTAGTCCGAACCGCTGGCGGCGCGGTTGGAGTGGTTGTCGCCCCGCTCGTCCATGATGCGCTGGGCTTCCTCGAACTGCTCCGGGTCGATGATCCCCGGATGCGCGTTCACGGCGACGACGCCCCGGAAGTGGATCTCCCCGAGGTAGACGCGGTTCTCCAGGATGGTCAGGATGCGCTTGAACGCCCACAGCCCGCCCTTGCGCGTGCGGTACCCGCGTTCGTTCAACTCGTGGGCGATGGACTGCGACCCGAGCCGGTCCTTGGTGTAGAGGTCGAAGATCAACCGGACGATCGCGGCTTCCTCCTCGTTGACGTAGAGGTGTTCGGTCTCCTTGTCCTTGTTGTAGCCGGGTGGTGTGTAGCCGCCCTTCCACTGTCCGCGTTCGGCCTTGCGTTCCATGCCCGCCGTGACGCGGTCCACGATCATGTCCCGCTCGAACTGGGCGAACATCGCCAGGAGTTGGACCATCATCCGGCCCATCGGGGTGGAGGTGTCGAACGGCTCGGTGGCCGACCGGAACGCCACGCCCACCTTCTCCAGTTCGCCGAGCAGGGTCACCGTGTCGCGCAGGTTCCGGGAGAACCGGTCGACCCGGTACACCAACAGCACGTCGATCAGCCCGGACTTGGCCCAGTGCATGGCCTTCTTCAGACCGGGCCGGTTGGTGTCCTTGCCGGACGCGTCGTCGGTGAACTTCTTGACGATCTTCCAGCCCGGCTGTGAGGCGACGTAGGCTTCCTGGCGGACGTCCTGGGCCTCGATGGTGAAGGGCTGGTTCTCGTCGTCGGTGCTGCGCCGCAGGTACACGCCCACGCGCACGGTGTCCAGGTCGAGGTCTTCCAGCGCCGCGGCCTTGCGGACCTTCGCGGCCGTCGATCGTCTACCCAAGGCCGCCTCGCCGGGTCTGTGTGACGTCGTCCATTGAGAATGTTCCCCCGTTGTCGCTGAATCGAGCTTCATTGCACGCGGAATGCGGCAAGGCTCTGCCCTGCCCGGAAATGGGTTTCAACATGCCTTCAATTTACCATTTCCGGCACCTGGTGAAAGGGTGTGGTTTTATTTGCTGTGTCGTGTTTCATTCCAGCAATTGATGAGTGCTGCGAGAGTGTTCACGCTCGCGTCGCGGTCGGCGTCGGCCAGGGGTTCGGTCTCGATGTGGTCGACGGTCCAGGCGACGGTGCACGGTTCGGTCGCGCTCACGGTCGTCCCCCGAGGTGTCGCGCCGGGAGCCCTTGCCCTGCCGGGCGAGGGCTCCCGGCGGGTGGATGGGTCAGCGGTGGTCGGTGGTGCGCGAGGCGTTGCGAGTGCGGGCGGTGTGGGCCGCCTGCCATTCGCGGTTGTGAGCGGCCCGCCGGGTGTTGCTGAGTCAGCGGTCCCGGTAGATGTCCTCGTCGGGCTCCAGCCATTCGGTGGGGTCCACGTCAACCAGCTCTATAGGGCTGTCGAGTTGGAGGATTTCCAGCTCTTCGGAGCCGAGGCTAAGGCTGCAGACCGCGCACTCGTAGCCGTCGGGGTAGAAGGTGACGAAGGGGCCGCCGCCTTCGCCATCATCGTTCCGCCAGTCGATAGTGACTGGCCCGTGCAGCCATCCTCGTCCCTCACACGCAGGACAGGAGTCGGCTCGTTGCTCGTGCTCCACTGCGAAGGGGTAGGGGTTGTGCGCGCCGATGGCTTCGATCATGGCTTTGCGCTGTTCGGCTGCGGTCCAGACCACGCGTTCGCGGAACGCGCTCCTCGCGCGAGTGATCTTGGCTGTGACCGCGAGCCGCAGCTCCGTCGTGTGCTCGTTGACGAGGTCGTCTCGGAGTTGGCTGTAGTCGCTCCAGTAGATCAAGGCCCAGTTGTCGACGTCGTGCAGTTGTTCGATCTCGGCCAGGACGGGGATGGCGAGTCTGATGGCCGTGGTGAGCACTGCCCGGACTTCGCCTTGGTCGTGGTAGCCAACGTGGGCAACGCCGTCGCGGGCGGTCCGGACCAGTTCGAATTCCTGCGACGTGACGCTGATCTTGGGGATCAGTCGTTTGACCCGGTCGAAGGCGACACTCAGGCCGATGGTCTTGGTCCGCGAACGAGGTGTCTTCGTGCGGTCGGCATGACCGGTGGCGTGCAGCAGCGAGTCCCAGTGCTTCTCTTCGACGATGTGGACTGGGTGAAGAGAAGCCAGGTATGCCTTGAGCAGGTGCTCCATGGCGACGCCGACGTGATGGACGGCAAAGTCCTGGGACCCGTCGTTGCGAGTGAACGCCGCCAGTCCCTGCCTCATCCAGCGCTGGGAAGACGACATCAGTTCCTTGGGGTCCATGAACGACGACTTTAGCGATCACCATGTGAGCGGGTGCCTGACCGGTGATGGCGCGGTGGCATGGTGATGGCGTTGTCGGCTTGGGCCTCGTGGGTCAGTTCGGTGTTGTCGATGCCGTAGCGGCGCAGGCCCGAGTTCTGGGTGATCAGCCGTTCGGGCCTGCGCCTGGTGGTCGTGGTGGAGCGCTCCTGACGGTCAGTCGGTGTCGGCGGGGACGAGCGGGCAGTCGTCGGCGTCGCGTGGGTCGACCAGCGGGGTCACCTTGTGCTCGGTGGTGACGACGAGACCGAAGGTGCCGAGCAGGACGAGGACGGCGGTGATCAGGCCGGTGATGCCGTCGCCTTGGCCGGGGGTGAGCAGGCCGGAGCCGACTAGGCCGGTGATCAGCGCGGTGAGGCCGCCGACGATGGAGCCCGCGACGCGCAGCGGGCGGGGGCGGGGATCGGACACGAAGGGTTCCTCCTGGGTGGGGTTGGGGTGGTTGCCCTCGTGCCGCTCGAACCAGCGGACAAAGCGGTAGGAGGCTTTGCCGAGTAGCCAGAGCAGCAGGGCGAGGGAGAGCACGAGCGAGCCGTCGCCGGGTTCGAGCCCGGCGGCGGTCGACTCGTGGGTCATGGGCGGATCAGCCAGTTCCCGGCGTAGATCCGGTTCGGGTCGGCGATGCCGTTGCGCGCGGCGATGGCCGCGACGGTGGTTCCCCAGCGCACGGCCAGCGCCGAGAGGGTGTCGCCGGGCTGGATCTGGTAGCGCTCGCCCCCGCCGCTCCCGTCGCTGCCGGGGACCTGGATGGTGTTGCCCGCGTAGATGAGGTTGGGGTTGGTGATGCCGTTGCGGGAGGCCAGCTCGCCCACGGTGGTGCCGGTGCGTGCGGCGATGCCGGAGAGGGTGTCGCCGGGCTGGATGACGTAGGAGACCCAGCCCGAGGGTGCCGGGGCGGGCGCGGGCTGCGGGGCCGGTGCCGGGGCGGGTGCGCCGTCGAGGACGAACGAGCCCACGCGCCAGCCGCCCACGGTGGCGTTGCGGTCCACGAACCCAGTGAAGCCGGGAACGATGCCTTCCTGGCTGTGCTGGTGGATCGCCAGCCGGGGGTGGCTGTAGTCGACGTGGCCGGGGTTGCCGTTGTACTGGGCGCACCACAGGATCACGCCGTCGTCGGCCCATTCGCCCGCGCGCAGGCGGCGGGTGAACCAGTACTGGTTGGCGTAGACGAGGAGTTCGCGGCGGCCGGAGCGGGCGCGGTACTCGCGGATGAACTCCGCGACGAACCCGTTGGGGTCGCCGGTGAACGTGTGGTGCTCCATGTCGAGCATCGGCCACAGCGACCCGGAGCCGAGCAGCCCGCGGGCGTTGAGCTGGGCGACGAAGTGCGCGACCTGTCCGGCGACGTCGCCGGGGTGGGCGTAGTGGTAGCCGCCGACGTGGATGCCGACGCTTCGGGCGCCGTCGACCTGGGCGGTGGCGTGCGGGTTGACGTAGCCGGTGGCCTCGGTGACCTTCACCGAGGCGAACGAGATGTTGTTGCCCTTGACGGCGTTCCAGTCGATCGCGGAGCCCTGCCAGGAGCTGATGTCGATGCCGTAGTCCACGTGGTCCTTCCGGTTTTCGGGCATGGCGAAGCGGCCGAGCACCGGGGGGTGGTGTCGGCTCGCGGGTGGGTGGGTCAGGCGGGTGGGAGTTCGCCGCGTCGTGCGGCGGCGGCTGCGTCCTCGGCGGCGCGGCGGCGGTCGCGTTCGGCGTCCAGCTCGTTCTCAAGACCGGCGAGGCGGCGTTCGAGCTTGGAGATACGGGTGCGCATCGCGGCCAGTTCGGCGGTGTGCGCGGTGCGCATGGCGGTGATCTCGGCGGCGTGCGCGGTCTCCCGCGCGGCCAACGCCGCCAGGTACTCGGCGCGGTCGGACCGGTTGGCCGTCATCAGCCGGTGGTTGGCCGAGAGCAGATATCCCACGACCACCACGAGCGCGCCGGCGACGCCGAGGCCGGGCAGCATGGAGAGGTCCACTTGTCGACCTCCAGCAACGTCTTGGGTCTGCGGCGATCGAGGTCTCCCGAGCGCTGGACGCGATCAAGGCACCGGAGTGGCGTCTTGGCGGCGTGGCTCGTGCACAGCATGATCCTCGGGGTCCTGGTCCTGGTCCGCTCGCATGGATCACTCTGTGCCGAAAGCGGGTCTATGGGCGTTGTTTCCGCTGAACACCGAGGGAGAGGTCTTGTGAAAGAGCTGATTCCGCTTGTGGTTGGTTTCCTGCTCACCACGGTGCTGGGTGGTCTGTTGGGCTTCTTCTTCCAACGACGTACTTGGGCGCATCAGCATCGCGTCCAGACCCGGGATCGTGAGTGGCAGCGCGCGGTGCAGGTGTTCGAAGAAGTCAGCAGACTGCTTGACAAACGCCTGTACCGGCTTCGGCTCCTTTACTGGAGCCTCAACACTGACAAGGACGCCCGCTCCGAACAATCCGAGAAGCGGATGGAGGACTACCGGGAAGTGCTGCGTGAGTGGAACGACAGCATCAACCGAAACCTCGCCCTCATCCAGCAGTACTTCGGCATCGCAGCCCGACAGCGTTTCGATAACGGGATCGGGGCGATCTTCGTCGTGTTGGGGCGGGACGTGGAGGCCATGTGGAGGCGTTTTGACGGTGGGACGGGGTCACCTGGCCCACGGATCAATGATCAAAAATTGGAGGCGCTCGGGTCGCAAATCTACGCCTATAACTTGGAAATGATCCGTGCGATCCAGGGTGGAACCGTCGGATGGCTGGTCGCAGACAACCGCCGTTCGCTCACGCGAGATGACGACGGTCGTAAGTCCGCCTAATCCCACATGCTGTGGCATTCCCGCCGTTCCCAAACGGCTACAGGACGCGGATGCCTTCGCGCAGCAGGACGGCACGCGCGCCGGGGTCCAGGGGCGGATCGGGAGTCAGGCTGGCGTCGGTGGGCGGTCCGGGGCTCAACGTGGCCCGCAGGGTGAGGACTTGGCGGACGCGGCCGGTGTCGTCGCCGCTGGTGCGGATGCCGACGACCCAGGCGGGGGTGGTCAGGGCCGCGCCGACGGTGTCGGTGATGCGCACGAGGTCGCCGAGCTGGATGCGCGGGTCGGGCAGGATCTCGACGTCGCCGAGCACGGGCAGCGGGGAGGCGGCGACGGCGAGCAGGTAGGCCGCGACCGACGAGGCCGCAGCCGAGGTCTGCAACCACGGAGTGGGCGGCACCTGGTAGACCTGCGCGCCGTAGCGGGTGACGCTGGTGGTGTCGGTGCGCCGCAGCAGTCGGCGCGAAGGGCCGTTCGAGGCCAGTTCGACGGAGTAGATCGACAGCGACGGGACGTTGGCCGAGGTGAGCATGTAGACGGTGCTCGCCGAGGTGTTGCGGAAGGTCACCCGCAGGGTCGCGCCGTCGCGTTCGGTGGTGGACTCCACCCGCCCATGGATTCCCGCGCTGCCGTCGCTGGAAGTCGACCAGCGCACCCGCGACGTGGAGGCGGGGGTGGTGGCGACGTAAGCGATCGGGGGCGGGGAGTCGTACTCGGTGACGTCGTAGTCGTAGGTCAGGGTCAAGGTGGAGAACGCCGGGATGCTGCGTCGGGTGGTCTCGGTGAACCGTTCCCGCGTGGAGCCGATCGTGTAGACGGAGTACGGCACGTCGATGACGTTGCGGATGGAGTCGATCGCCTCCGACACCCGCAGTCCCGCGATCTCCCGCGCGCTGGTCGCGGTGAGCACCGGGCTTCCGGGCGAGGTGAAGCGGGTGTTGTTGCGGTAGCGGAAGATGCCGTGTTCGTCGAAGCTCGCGGTGGCCTGCTCCGCCTTGGCCACGGCGCTGATGACCTCCCACGCCGAGCCCTGGGTGGGCGGGATCGCGGTCAGGGTGCTGGTGATGTTGTCGAGCACCGCGCCGCGCTGCCAGGTCGGTCCTTCGAAGTCCGCGCGGGTGGGCTGGGTGAGGGTCAGCGAGACCTGCACGGCTTCGACCGGCAATCCGGACGTCAGGGCGATGTAGTTGAGCTGCGTGCCGGTGGCGGGCATCCCGCCCAACGCGCCGGGGTCGAACTCGGTGTAGTAGCCGTCCGGCCCGGACATGAAGATGCGCGCGGAGGGCTGAGTGCCGTTGAACGTCCAGTAGCACCCGAGGTGCCAGCGTCCGGCGGGCAGCGGCGTGAGGAACAACTGGGTGACGAACGACCCGTCCGAGCTGGCTGACGCGCGCTGCGGGTTGGCCTTGAAGTCCACGCCGAACTCCACGGCGTTGGTAGCGCCGTTGGCCTGGTAGAAGCACGACAGCGCAACCGCCCCGGTGTCGGGGCCGATGTTGCTGGTGTCCACCCACAGCTCCACGAACAGCGACCGGCCGGGCACGGTGGTGCGGGTGCGCGGGTCCCAGCGGACGCTGAAGCTCGTGGTGGTCGATCCGGGCAGCGCGGCCATTTCCCACGGCGCGCGGGTGCGGGTGTAGCCGATGGAGCCGGAGTGGGTGCGGTAGAACCCGATGTCCGGGGCGATGCCGCCGTGCATCGAGGCGTACAGGATGCACTCCGCCCGTGGCGGCGGGGCGGTGTGGATGCCCGTGTCGCGCAGCAGGTTGTCCACCACCCAGGTGCCCGAGGCGATGGGCACGGTGTTGACCGACACGGCGGCCGGGAGGCGTGCCGCGCCGCGCAGCCGTTCCGCGCCGTCCAGCGCCGACAGCTCGACCCGTCCGGTGGCGGAGTCGGCTACCCGGTCGCGCACCGTGCCCCGGAACGCCGGTAGTGCGTCGTCGGCCAGGCCCCAGCCGTGCAGGACCGATTGGCGGGGTCGGGCGATGTCGGCGGTGGCGTGCGCGGCGTAGGGGCTGTAGAGCTGGGCGGCGGTCTGCTCCCCGGTGCCGGTCAGGGTCATCCGCAGCTCTGCCGAGGCACTGCCGTTGGTGGCGCGCATCGGGGCGGGCAGGTCCGAGTCGTAGGCGCGGTCCAAAGACCAGGCGGTTACCTGCTCGGTGAGGTCCCGCCCGCCCAGGCGGGTCAGGCTGGTGTGGACCCGTTCGGCTTCGCCGAGGGCGGCGACCAGTGCGGGGTCAGCTTGCAGCACGGCGCACCTCCACGAGGTTCAGCGACAGGTCCCGGTGCGGGAGCCGCGGGCGGTCGGCGTAGCCGGTGACGGTCATGGCCGGGCAGCCGTCGCCGACCGGGATGGGTTCGGTGGCGGTGACGGGTTCGCCGAGGCGCAGCAGGGCGCCGCCCACCGGGGTGGTCGTGGTGAGGGCGGGCAGGTCGACCTTGGGCAGGACGAACGCCGCCCCGGCGGGCGGGACGGCGGTCAGGGTCGGCGCGGCCGGTTCGACGGAGCCGACGAACACCCCGCCCGCGTCCCAGAACTCCAACCGGCACACCGCGCCCGCCAGGGTGCGGGACAGGTGAGTGGTGAACGAGACCGGCACGCCGGGCAGCACCGGCCACCCCAGCCAGTACGGGGGCGTGTAGTAGAGCTGGCTGCTGTTGGCCTGGGTGGCGGTGATGGTGAGCGTGCCGTCCGGCTGTTCGGTCAGGGTGCCCCA
>NZ_MTQP01000001.1 GCF_001984175.1 Saccharothrix sp. ALI-22-I | reverse complement strand
CACCACCGCGGTACACGACCTCGACACCCACAGACTGCACCGTACCCGCATCCTGGGCGGACTCGTCAACGAGCACAGACATGCCGCTTGACCAGCAACGATGACTTTTCGAGCGGCACAGGCCCCTCGCCTGATCAAGCTCGGAAACGGTCACTGACGCCACACCACACGATCATGCCCTGGAGGCTCAGGGCGCACGATCGCCGCAGCTCGGCTCCCCAGTGCGCAGTTCTGGCACCCCACACCCGGCGAGTCGGGTCCGCGCCGCAGCGGGCTTCGGCACCGCGAGTCAGTGCAGTGTTCCGCGCCGACAAGATCTCGCAAGGGGCGCCGGTGGGCGCGTTCCTGTTATCGCTAACAGCGTTGTTGTTCGGGCAGGACCTGGGTGACCAGCCTGTTGGATCACGGATGTGAACCCGCCGGACTGCCACGACCTGGCATGTTAACGAATGCAACGTATGGCTCAAGTTCGAATACGACCAATCAGCGGATGCCTGACCGCCGGAAGATGCAACTTTCTGGAAAGTAGGTCTTGAGCTGCGCGGACAGCCGCTGTTAGCGTTCACACCCCGCGCTACCTCGACCCCCACGATGGAGTGGACCGATGAACGCTGCTGTTCCCAGGCGGTTTGTCCGCAGGCTGGCTGTGGTCGCGTTGGCGGTCGCGACCGCATTCGCAGGCCTGGTGGTGGTGATGCCCGCGGCGCACGCGTCGCCCGCCGTGCAGTTCACGAATCCGTTGGCGGAGCAGCGGGCGGACCCGCACATCTTCAAGCACACCGACGGCTTCTACTACTTCACCGCGACCGTGCCGGAGTACGACCGGATCGTGCTGCGCCGGGCGACCACGATCCAGGGCCTGGCGAGCGCGCCGGAGACCGTGATCTGGCGCAAGCACGCCACCGGCGAGATGGGCGCGCACATCTGGGCGCCGGAGATCCACTTCATCAACGGCAAGTGGTACGTCTACTTCACCGCCGGGCGGTCCGACGACAAGTGGCGCATCCGGATGTACGTGCTGGAGACCGCCGACCCCAACCCGATCACCGGCACCTGGGTGGAGCGCGGGCGGATCGTCACGCCGTGGGACACGTTCTCGCTCGACGAGACCACGTTCGTGGCGAACGGCGTGCGGTACCTGAGTTGGGCGCAGGCCGAGCCCGGCGCCGACTCCAGCATCTACATCGCGCGGATGGGCGCCGACCCGTGGACGATCACCGGGACGGTGACGAAGCTGACCTCTCCGACGTTGGCTTGGGAGACCCGCAGGAACAGGGTCAACGAGGGACCGGCGGTGATCCAGCGCGACGGCCGGATCTTCCTGACCTACTCCGCCAGCGCCACCGACGCGAACTACTGCCTCGGCATGCTGTCCGCGTCATCGACGGCCGACCTGCTCAACCCCTCGTCGTGGACCAAAAGTCAGACCCCGGTGTTCGCCAGCAACGACGCGACGAGCCAGTACGGGCCGGGCCACAACTCGTTCACGGTGTCCGAGGACGGGCAGAGCGACATCCTCGTCTACCACGACCGTAGCTACCGCGACATCGTCGGTGACCCGCTCCTCAACCCCGACCGCCGCACCCGCGTGCAGAAGATCTACTGGAACGCCGACGGCACGCCGAACTTCGGCATCCCGGTCGCCGACGGCGTCACCCCGGTGCGGCTCAAGTCGTACAACTTCCCGGACCGGTTCGTGCGGCACTGGGAGTACCGGGCCAGGGTCGAGGCCAACGTCAACCCGTTGGCGGACTCGCAGTTCCGGATCGTGACCGGCCTCAACGGCTCCGGCACGGTGTCGCTGGAGTCGACCAACTTCCCGGGCTACTACCTGCGGCACCGCAACTACGAGTTCTGGGTGCAGCGCGACGACGGCACGGCCCTGTTCAAGAACGACGCCAGCTTCTTCCAGCGCGCGGGCCTGGCCGACAGCTCGGCGGTGTCGTTCGAGGCGCAGAACTTCCCCGGCCGCTATCTGCGCCACAACGGCACCACCGTCAACCTGACCACCGCGACCGACACCGTCGCCCGCGCCGACTCCACGTTCATCCTGGAGTGACGCTCCCGGCCCACCCGACCGCCCGCAGTCACACACCACGAGAGGATCCATGAGGTCGATGCGCCGTCGGTACGCGTTGCTCGCCACCACCGCCGTCATCGGCCTCCTCGGGGCGGTCGGGTGCGGCACGGGTGGCACCGAGTCACCCCGCAGGACGGTCCACCTGTCGTTCTGGAGCGGTTACGCCGGTCCGGTGCCGTCGGCGTTGGAGACCGTGGTCGGTGACTTCCACGCCGCCGGTCCGGCGCCCCACCGCCGGTAGCCGAGCCTCCGGTGGCCGGGCGGTAGTCAGCCCGGCGCCGCCCCCGCGCCGCTCCACCCGACCGTGGAGCCGGTCACGCCTGTCCCTGTGTCGTGTAACGCGGCCGTGCGCGCCCGCACGAGTCCGAACCCTGTGGCACCCCCGGAGTGGTCATGCTGTCTTCCCGGTCCCGTCCAGCCTCGCGGCGTCTGCTGTCGCTCGTCGCGGCCTTCCTCGTGGCGCTGTCGTCAGTGCTGGTCGGCCAGGGCGTCGCGGTCGCTGCGGCCGGCCCGTCGTTCGTCAACCCCGTCGTGCCCCTGCCGAACAGCGCGGACCCCACGCTGGTCACCTACAACGGCGCGTACTACTACGTGGCGACGACCTGGACCTCCGACATCGTGATGCGCAAGTCCACCACGATCGCCGCCCTGCGCAGCGCCCCCGAGCAGAAGGTCTTCACGGCCACCCAGGACGACGGCTGCTGCACGATGTGGGCCCCGCACCTGGAGCAGATCAACAACCGCTGGTACCTCTA
>NZ_MTQP01000035.1 GCF_001984175.1 Saccharothrix sp. ALI-22-I | reverse complement strand
AACGCCTTCACCGCCAGGTGCAGCAGCAGGGTGGAGTCCTTGCCGCCGGAGAACAGGATCACCGGCCGGTCGAACTCACCCGCCACCTCGCGGAAGATGTGGATCGCCTCCGACTCCAGGCGCGCCAACGTGTCCAGTGTCGCTGTCATCCGTGCAACCCGCATTCGGTCTTGGCCTGGCCCGCCCACCGGCCGCTGCGCGGGTCGGCGCCCGGCAGTGGCTTCACGGTGCACGGAGCGCAGCCGATGGAGGGATAACCGTCCTGCACCAACGGGTTCTCCAGAATCCCGTGTTGCGCGATGTAGTCGTGGAACTCGTCGTCGGACCAGGGCGCGATCGGGTTGATCTTGACCAGCCCGTTGCGATCGTCCCACTGCACGATCGGCGTGTTCGCGCGGGTCGGCGCGTCCACCCGGCGCACCCCGGTGACCCACGCGTCGTAGTTCTTCAGCGTGCGCTGCAACGGGATGACCTTGCGCAGGTTGCAGCACCGGCTCGGGTCGGTCTTGTTCAGCAGGCCGAACTGGGCCTCCTGGTCGGCCACCGACTGCTCGGCCGCGGCGTTGACGATGTGCACGCCGGGGTAGACCAGGTCGACCGCGTCACGCGTGCCGATGGTCTCGGCGAAGTGGTAGCCGGTCTCCAGGAACAGCACGTCCACGTCCGGCTTGACCTTGGTGGCCAGGTCGATCAGCACGGCGTCCTGCATGTTCGACGCGACGATCCAGCTCTCGCCGAACGTCCGGGCGGTCCACGAGAGCGCCTCTTCGGCACTGGCCTGCGCCAGCTCGACCGAAGCGGCCTCCGCGATCACCTTCAGTTCCTCGACCCTGGTCGGGGCGGTCATCGCTGCACCTCCTGAGGAAGGTTGAGACCAACGAACTTCACGGTGAACACGCGGCGGCAGGAGGCGCACAGCCACGAGTAGCTGGGCTCCTCCTGCGGACGGAGGTCCTCGTCGCCGCAGTAGGGGCAGTAGAAGGGAGTAGCGCGCTCGGTGTTCATGGCCGCTCCTCCGGAGACGGCGGCTCGGTCGCCGGGGAAGTCGGTCGTCCGACCGACGCGACCTCGCTCATTTCAAATCACCTTCGTCGGCGCGCGCGACCCACTGGGGGAAGCGCTCGGCGTCCTCGCGCTTGGCGACGAAGTTCCGCACCACGCGCTCGACGTAGTCCGACAGCTCGGTGGCGGTCACCTTGTGGCCGCGCAGCTTGCGGCCGAACCCGGCGTCCAACCCGAGGCCGCCGCCCAGGTGCACCTGGAAGCCCTCGACCTGCCGGCCGTCCGCGTCCGTCACGATCATGCCCTTGAGCCCGATGTCCGCGGTCTGGATGCGGGCGCACGAGTTCGGGCAGCCGTTGATGTGCACGGACACCGGCTCGGTGACCCCGTCCACGATGTCCGCCAGCCGCGTCTCCAGCGTGGAGACCAGATCCACCGCGCGGGCCTTGGTCTCGACGATCGCGAGTTTGCAGAACTCGATGCCGGTGCACGCCATCACACCGCGCCGCCACGGCGACGGCTCGGTCTGCAAGCCCAGCTTCGCCAGATCCGCCTGGAGGGTCTTCACCTCGGCCTCGGGCACGTCCAGCACGACCAGCTTCTGCTGCGGCGTCAACCGCACCCGGCCGGAGCCCGCCCGCTCCACCACCTTGGCCACCTCGACCAGCGTGGAACCGGACACGCGGCCCGCGATGGGGGCGGCACCGATGTAGTACTTGCCGTCCTTCTGCTTGTGCACGCCGACGTGGTCGCGCGGGACCGCGGGGGTCTCCGGCGCGGGACCGTCGACCAGCTTGCGCTTCAGGTACTCGTTCTCCAGGATCTCGCGGAACTTCTCGGGACCCCAGTCGGCGACGAGGAACTTGATCCGGGCGCGGTGCCGCAACCGGCGGTAGCCGTAGTCGCGGAAGACGCTGATCACGCCCTCCCACACGTCCGGCACCTCGTCCAGCGGCACCCACGCGCCCAGCCGCTTGCCGATCATCGGGTTGGTGGACAGGCCGCCGCCGACCCACAGGTCGAAGCCGGGGCCGTGTTCGGGGTGGTCCACGCCCACGAACGCCACGTCGTGGATCTCGTGCGCCACGTCCGGCAGGCCCGAGATCGCCGTCTTGAACTTGCGCGGCAGGTTCGAGAAGCGCGGGTCGCCGATGTAGCGGCGCAGGATCTCGTCGATCGCGGGCGAGCCGTCGATCACCTCGTCCTCGGCCAGGCCCGCCACCGGCGAGCCGAGCACCACGCGCGGGCTGTCGCCGCAGGCCTCCATCGTGGTCAGGCCCGCGTCCTCCAGCTTCTGCCAGATCGTCGGGACGTCCTCGATGCGGATCCAGTGGTACTGGACGTTCTGCCGGTCGGTGATGTCGGCCGTGTCCCGCGCGTAGGTCTGGGACAGCTCGCCGAGCAGCGCGAGTTGCTGCGTGGTGAGCCTGCCGCCGTCGATGCGGACGCGGAGCATGAAGTACTCGTCGTCCAGCTCCTCCGGCTCCAACGTCGCGGTGCGACCGCCGTCGATACCGGGCTTGCGCTGGGTGTAGAGCCCGTACCAGCGGAAACGGCCGCGCAGGTCGGCCGGGTCGATCGAGTCGAAGCCACCGTGGGCGTAGATGTTCTCGATCCGCGCCCGGACGTTGAGCGGGTTGTCGTCTTTCTTGCTCCGCTCGTTCGGGTTCAGCGGCTCGCGGTAGCCCAGCGCCCACTGCCCCTCACCTCGGCGCTGCTTGGTGCGCTGAGGCGTCGTCGTCGGGGGGACCATCCTCGTCCTCCGGGGATTCGGGGCGCTGGTGCGCGTGCGAGTCCCGGTGGTTCCGTGGTGGGGGTCTCGTCAGCGCACCCGGCGCCGACGGGAACAAAAAGGCAGGCGCGGGTTATGCCGAACGACGGCACATCGCGCTGGAGACACGACGGAAGTCGACGTGGCGGCGGACCACCAGGCGCACTCCGGTCGATGTCATGTTGGTCAGCGTGCCACGCGTCCACCCCGTGGTCCACCGCCATCCGCATCGTGGGACGGCTGTCCCGGCCCTGGTGAATGGGACAATGGGACCATGCCCTCCGCTCTGCCGATCGGTGATCCCGCACCCCCCGACGGCTCACTGCCCGCTGCCGCACTCGCCGGTCTGGGTGATCGCCCGTTCGGCGTCTACGTGCACGTCCCGTTCTGCGCGACCCGGTGCGGCTACTGCGACTTCAACACCTACACCGCCGGTGAGCTGGGCACTTCCGCCTCACCGGCGTCCTGGCTGGAGGGCCTGCGGCGGGAACTCGACCTGGCGGCGTCCGTGCTGGGCACCCCGCCGGCGGTCGAAACGGTGTTCGTCGGCGGTGGCACACCGTCGCTGCTCGGCTCCGCTGGGTTGGGTGATGTGCTCGACGCGGTCCGGTCGTCGTTCGGCCTCGCGCCCGGCGCGGAGGTCACCACGGAGTCGAACCCGGAGTCGACGTCACCCGAGTTCTTTTCAGCCATTCGTGATGCTGGTTACACGCGTGTCTCACTCGGCATGCAGTCCGCCGCACGGCACGTGCTCGCCCTGCTCGACCGGGTGCACACGCCGGGCCGTCCGGTGGCCGCCGCCCAGGAGGCCCGCGCGGTGGGATTCGACCACGTGAACCTCGACCTCATCTACGGCACGCCGGGCGAGACGATCGCCGACCTCCAGTCGTCGCTGGACGCCGTCTACAGCGCGGGCGTGGACCACGTGTCGGCGTACGCGCTGATCGTGGAGGAGGGCACGGCGCTGGCCCGTCGGGTCCGCCGCGGCGAGCTGCCGATGCCGGACGACGACGTGCTGGCCGACAAGTACGAGCTGATCGACGCCGCCATGACCGCACAGGGTCTGCGCTGGTACGAGGTGTCGAACTGGGCCGCGTCGGCGGAGGCCGCGTGCCGGCACAACCTCCTGTACTGGCAGGGCGCCGACTGGTGGGGCGCGGGCCCCGGCGCGCACAGCCACGTGGGCGGCGTGCGCTGGTGGAACGTGAAGCACCCCGCGAAGTACGCCGAACTGCTGGCCACCGGCGCGTCACCCGCCGTCGGGCGCGAGATCCTGGCCGAGGACGACCGCCGGGTGGAGCGCGTGCTGCTGGAGCTGCGCCTGGCCACCGGCCTGCCGCTCGACGTCCTCGACGCCGACGGCCAGGCCGAGGCCAAGACCGCCGCCGCGGACGGCCTGCTCGACCAGACCGCCCTCGACCAGGGCCGATGCGTGCTCACCGACCGGGGCCGGCTGCTCGCCGACGCCGTCGTGCGCCGGCTCACCTGATCAAGCCCGCCGGCCTGATCAGGCCGACTTCAGCGTGATCGACGCCGACTCGCCGATGGTCCGGTAGCCCAGCGGCCCGTAGAGGCGGGTCACCTTGTCGTCCGGCTCGGTCTCCAGGAACGGCGTGCAGCCCGAGTCGAAGACCCGGGCGGTGAGGTCCGCGCACACCGCCGACGCGATACCGCGCTGCCGGAACGACGGCAGCACCGCGATGCCCGCCACCTGTGACAGACCGTGACCCGGCGCCGTGTACGCGCCCGCACCCGCCGGTTCGCCGTCCCACCGGGCCAGCACGATCACGCCGTTGTCGCGCAGCAGCGACCGCTGCCGTGCCACGTCCTCGTCGCCGGCCGTCCCACCGACCCCGAACGCTGTGTTCTGCACCACCGACACGGCGAGCAGATCCTCGTCCGAGGTCACCGCCTCCAGCGTCAGCCCGGCGCGCGGCGGCGGTGTCGTCAGCTCGTCGACCACCATCACCGGCAGCAGTTGGTCCACGGTGAACCCGGCCGCCGCCAGCACCGCGTCGACCGGGGGCGAGGGCCGCAGGTACTCCAGCCTCGGCGTGCGCGACCGCGCCCGGAACGCCGTGACCAGGGCGTCCACGTCGGCGGGCGTGGGCGGGGCGCCGTCGTCGGGCACGGCGTAGTTCATGAACGGGTTGTCGCTGTGCGCGTCGAAGCGGACCAGGAACGGGCCGACGCGCTCGGCATCCGCCCTGATCGCGTCGCGCAGGGCCGACTGGATGCGGGTGAGCACACCCGACGTTATCCAGGTGTGCCGAAGCTCGGCGACGGAGTTTTCCGATACCGGCCCGAAGCTCCGTAAACTCAAGGTGAAGCAGCCTGGTCATCTGGAGGTGACGCGCGGTGAACGCCGATGAGCGCCGGTTCGAAGTACTGCGCGCGATCGTCGCCGACTACGTGTCCAACCAGGAGCCGGTCGGCTCGAAAGCCCTGGTGGACCGGCACAACCTGGGCGTGTCGAGCGCGACCGTGCGCAACGACATGGCCTCGCTGGAGGAGGACGGCTACATCACCCAGCCGCACACCAGCGCCGGCCGCGTGCCCACCGACAAGGGCTACCGCCTGTTCGTGGACCGGCTCAGCGAGATCAAGCCGCTGTCCTCGCCCGAGCGCAAGGCCATCCAGAGCTTCCTCGAAGGCGCCTACGACCTCGATGACGTGCTGCGCCGCAGCGTCCGGTTGCTGGCCCAGCTGACCCGCCAGGTCGCCGTCATCCAGTACCCGACGCTCAGCCGCGCCGCCGTCCGCCACATCGAAGTGCTCGCCATCACACCGGCCCGCCTGATGCTGGTGCTGATCACCGACACCGGCCGGGTCGACCAGCGGTCGGTCGACCTCGGCGACGTGATCACCGAGGACAACGTCGCCCGGATGCGGTCCATGCTCAACGGGGCCATGGTCGGCAAGCGCCTGTCCGACGCCTCCGCCGAAGTCGCCAAGCTGCCCGAGGACGCGCCCGGCGACCTGCGCGACGCCGTGCTGCGGGTCAGCACCGTGCTCATCGAATCGCTGGTGGAGCACCCCGAGGAGCGCCTGGTGCTGGGTGGCACCGCGAACCTCACCCGCAACGTGGCAGACTTCCCCGGTTCGCTGCGCCAGGTGCTGGAGGCGCTGGAGGAGCAGGTCGTGGTGCTCAAACTGCTCGCCGCCGCCCGTGATCCCGGCAGGATCCTGGTGCACATCGGCGAGGAGAACGAAGCGGCCGAGATGCGCAGCACCTCGATCGTGTCGATCGGCTACGGCAGTCGGGACAACCTGCTCGGCGGTATGGGAGTGGTGGGGCCGACCCGCATGGACTACCCCGGCACGATGGCGGCCGTGCGAGCGGTGGCCAACTACGTGGGGGAGATCTTGACCGGACGGTGACGGCGGCGGAACACCGCGGTCCCGCAGGACGTTTCGCAAGCGAGCGAGCGCGTGTCGAAGCGCGTTCGCAGGAGGAAACACGGTGGCGAGGGACTACTACGGCACGCTCGGGGTCTCCAAGAACGCGACTCCCGACGAGATCAAGCGCGCCTACCGCAAGCTCGCGCGGCAGCTCCACCCCGACATCAACCCCAACGAGGAAGCGCGCTTCAAGGAGGTGACCGCCGCCTACGAGGTCCTGTCGGACCCCAAGAAGCGGCAGGTCGTCGACCTGGGCGGCGACCCGTTGGAGCCCGGTGGCGGCGGTGGCGGCGGCATGCGCGACCCGTTCGCGGGATTCGGTCTCGGCGACATCATGGACGCGTTCTTCGGCGCGGGCGGGGGTGGCGGACGTGGTCCGCGCAGCCGCGTGCAGCCCGGTTCCGACGCACTGATCCGGCTGTCGATGACGCTGGAGGAGTGCGCGGCGGGCGCTTCGCGCGAACTGACCGTGGACACGGCGATCCTGTGCGACCGGTGCGTGGGCAGCGGCTGCGCGGACGGCTCGTCCCCGGTGCGCTGCGACACGTGCGGCGGGCGGGGCGAGGTGCAGTCGGTGCAGCGCTCGTTCCTGGGCCAGGTCGTGACCGCGCGGCCGTGCCCGGTGTGCCGGGGCCTCGGCGAGGTCATCCCGGACCCGTGCCAGCAGTGCGCGGGCGAGGGCCGGGTGCGCTCGCGGCGCACCATCTCGGTGCAGATCCCGGCCGGTGTGGCCGAGGGCATGCGGGTGCGGCTCGCGGGCCAGGGCGAGGTCGGCCCCGGCGGCGGACCGGCCGGTGACCTGTACGTCGAGGTCGAGGAGGTGCCGCACGAGGTCTTCGAGCGTGACGGCGCGAACCTGCACTGCTCCGTGCGCATCCCGATGACGACCGCGGCCCTGGGCGCGGTGCTGCCGTTGCAGACGCTGGACGGCGAGGAGGAGCTGGAGATCGAGCCCGGCACCCAGCCGAACACCGAGCTGGTGCTCACCGGGCGCGGTATGCCCCGGCTGCGGTCCAGCGGGCGCATCGACGGCCGCGGTGACCTGCACGTGCACCTCGAAGTCGTCACGCCGACCAAGCTGGACGCCCGGCAGGCCGAACTGCTGCGCGAACTGGCCGTGTCGCGCGGTGAGGACGAGCCGACGCTCGCGCACAACGGCAAGGGCGGCGGCGGGCTGTTCTCGCGGCTGCGGTCCGGCCGCAACCACCGGTGACCCTGCCGGTCTTCCTGGTCGCCGCGCTGCCGCTCGGTGACACGGCCGTCCTGGACGGGCCGGAAGGGCGGCACGCGGCCACCGTGCGGCGGTTGCGCGCGGGGGAGGAGCTGGTGCTCTCCGACGGCACGGGTGCCCAGGTGCGGTGCGCGGTCGAGGAGGCGCTGAAGGACTCCCTGCGGCTGCGGGTCGTCGAACGCTGGGTCGTGCCACCGCCGTCCGTGCGGGTGGTGGTGGCACAGGCGCTGGTGAAGGGCGACCGCGGTGAGCTGGCCGTGGAGCTGGCCACCGAGGCGGGCGTGGACGGCGTCGTGCCGTGGCGTGCCTCGCGCTGCGTGACGAAGTGGGAAGACGGTCCGCGCGGGGCCAAGGCCCTCGAACGCTGGCGCAGCACCGCGCGTGAGGCGGCCAAGCAGGCCCGCCGGGCACGCGTGCCGTCGGTCGCGGAACCCGTTTCGACTTCCGGCTTGGCGCGGTTGGCGGCGTCCTCGGCGGTAACCCTGGTTTTGCACGAATCGGCGTCAGTGGGCATTGGATCGGTTCAACTGCCGGCTTCGGGTGATGTGCTGCTGGTGGTCGGACCGGAAGGCGGCATCACCGACGAGGAATTGTCGGCGTTGACCGGCGCGGGCGCGCACGTTGTGCGACTGGGTCCTACCGTTCTGCGAGCATCGACCGCGGCCGCTGTCGCCTTGGGTGCGCTGGGTGTGTTGACCGATCGCTGGCGGTAATTGGCCTTGCTCCCTTCTGGCGAACGCCTGGCATAGGGGTTACGCTCATGGCCGAGGGGTTGCATTGGTCTAAACACGATCGGCCCTTCGGACCAGACTCGCCGGACACCTCCCCCCTCGGTCCGGCGCCGCCGCGTCGCGGTGGGACGACCCCCAGGTCCCACCGCGACGCGGCCCTCTTTGTGTGCGGGGTTTCGATTGCGCATCGTCTACGGGCGACACCCGAGCCAGTTCGGTGAGTATTACGCGCCCGATGGTGAATCATTTCCCGTCGTCGTGGTAATCCATGGTGGTTTTTGGCACGAACGTTATGGCCTCGAACTGGGCAGGCCCCTCGCCGCCGACCTCGTAGCCCACGGCGTCGCCGCGTACAACATCGAGTACCGCAGGCTGGGCGGTGGCGGCGGCTGGCCCCAGACGGGCGACGACGTGCTCGCCGCGATCGACGCCCTCGACCCCGCCTTCGGCCCCGTAGTCACGCTGGGTCACTCCGCCGGCGGCCACCTCGCCGTCTGGGCCGCCGCCCGCCACCCCCGCGTCATCGGCGCCGTGGCCCAAGCAGGCGTCCTCGACTTCCTCCAACACCCCCACATCACCCGCCGCGCCGCCGAACTCCTGGGCGGCACCCCTTCGGAAGTCCCCGCCCTCTACGCCGACGCCTCCCCCGCCGCCCTCCTCCCGATCTCCAAGCCCCTGATCCTCATCCACGGCGAAGACGACGAGGACGTCCCGTTCGCCCAAAGCGAGGCCTTCGCCCGCGCCTCCGGCGCCGAACTCATCGCCCTCCCCGCCACCGGCCACATGGCCCTCATCACCCCCAACACCCCCGCCTGGACCACCTCCCGCACCGCCGCCCTACGCCTAACCCACCCCTAACCCGCCGAGAGCCAAACCCCACCCCCCAAGAGCCAAACCCCCAAGTCCCGAGAGTCGAACCCTCAGGCCCCGTGAGTTCAACGCTCAGAACACACGAGCCTCGCCTCCGCACCTGCCCGGCCTGTCCTGAGCGTTGAATTCGGGGTACCTGAACGTTCGACTCTCGCGCGTGTCCAACGTTCGGAACGGGCGTGTCCAACGTTCGGAACGGGTGAGTTGAACGTTCGGGATGGCGTGGGTGGCGGTGGTCGGTAGCCTGCGGAGCCATGTCCGATTGCCTGTTCTGCCGCATCGTCGCCCGCGAGATCCCGGCCACCGTGGTGCACGAGACCGACACCACGCTGGCGTTCCGCGACATCTCCCCGCAAGCGCCGACGCACGTCGTCCTGGTGCCCAAGGTGCACGCGCCGGACGCCGTGGCGCTGGCCGCCGCCGCGCCCACCGTGCTGGACGACCTGTTCCTGGCCGCCGGCGAGGTGGCGAAGTCCGAGGGCGTCGCCGACAGCGGCTACCGGCTGCTGTTCAACACCGGCGCGGACGCGGGCCAGACCGTCTTCCACGCCCACCTGCACGTGCTCGGCGGACGACGGCTCGGCCCGCTGGCGTAACCGGGCTGACCGGGGCTAACCGGACCTAACCGAGGGCCTGCATCACCGGCGCGTAGAGCCGCGCACGGTCGCCGCTGAACGCCCCGCGCACCATCAGGTCCGCGGTGAACCGCGGCACGACCCCGTGCCCCTCCAGCCACGCCCCCAACGCCGGGTCCCGCACGTCCACCCGCACCGTCGCCCCGACCGCCACGTCCGCGATCAACTCCGCCGCACGCGACACAGACGGCGCCACCACCGGCCCGACCATCGACACCGAACCGTTCCGCCACACCGCCGCGAACCCGTCATCGGCCACCCTGACCTGCGACGCGAACCCGAACAACGCACCCCACATCGCCGACCGGTCGGCCCCGAACACCTCGGCGTCGACCGCTACCACCTTCGCCCGGTCCCCGTCCTCCACCGGCCGCGACGTCCCCGACGCCGTCCCGTCGAACGCCCCGATGTGCGCGGTCACCAGCCCGACCGACCGGAACCCCAGCTTCTCGTACAGCGGTTTGCCGTAGGACGTGGCGTGCAGCGACACCACCGGCGTGGCGGCGAATTCCAGCGCGTGCTCCATCAGCCGACGCCCGAGCCCACGCCCGCCGTGACCGGGCGCCACCAGCACCATGCTGATCGCCGCGTGCTCGTCACCGAATCGGGTGGCGATGGTGGTGCCGACCAGCTCACCGCCGTCGAACAGCCCGAAACCGGTACCGACCCGCAAGAGGAACGCCCACTTGTCCGGCTCCTCGGGCCACTGCCGGTCCGCCGCCAGCCGGACGCACGCGGGCAGGTCTTCGGGGGTGAGCACGCGCAGTTTCTCCACGCCCCCGAGTACACCCGCCGTGTCCAACCCGTTTCTTACTCCGGTGCGGAGTGTCGGTGGGGACGGCTAGCATCGGACCAGTAGGTCGAATTCGCCAGAGCACGGCGCGAACGCGCAGGAAGAGGGCCCGAGGCCACGTGGCCGGTACCGCTGACAACACGCCGCAGGCAGGCCGGGCCGCGGCCGACGCCCAATCCAAGTTCGCCGTGCCCGACGGCGCGGTGCTCGCCCTGCTCGGGTCGCGCGACGAGAACCTCAGGCTCGCCGAAGAGCTGCTGGACGCCGACGTGCACGTGCGCGGCAACGAGATCACCCTCTCCGGCCCGCCCGCCGACGTGGCGTTCGCCGAACGGGTGTTCTCCGAGCTCGTCACGCTCGCCAGCCGCGGCCAGCAGGTCGGCCCGGACACGGTCCGCCGCACGGTCGCGATGCTGTCCGCGGGCACCAGCGAGTCGCCCGCCGAGGTGCTCAGCCTCGACATCATCTCCCGCCGCGGCCGCACCATCCGGCCCAAGACGCTGAACCAGAAGCACTACGTGGACGCGATCGACCAGAACACCATCGTGTTCGGCATCGGCCCCGCGGGCACCGGCAAGACCTACCTGGCCATGGCCAAGGCCGTGCAGGCACTCCAGGCCAAGCAGGTCAACCGGATCATCCTGACCCGGCCGGCGGTCGAGGCGGGCGAACGCCTGGGCTACCTGCCCGGCACGCTCTACGAGAAGATCGACCCGTACCTGCGCCCGCTCTACGACGCGCTGCACGACATGGTCGACCCGGAATCCATCCCGCGCCTCACCCAGGCGGGCACGATCGAGGTCGCTCCACTGGCTTACATGCGCGGTCGCACGCTCAATGATGCGTTCATCATCCTCGACGAGGCGCAGAACACGACGCCCGAACAGATGAAGATGTTCCTCACCCGATTGGGATTCGGTTCGAAGGTCGTGGTGACCGGCGACATCACCCAGGTCGACCTGCCCGGTGGGCAGCGCAGCGGCCTGAGGGTCGTCCGGGACATCCTCGAAGGCGTGGAGGACGTCCACTTCTCCATCCTGACCAGCAGCGACGTGGTCCGCCACCGGCTGGTCGCGGACATCGTGGACGCCTACGAGAAGTGGCAGGTCGAGCAGGACGAGGGTGACGCGGGCGACCGGCACCAGCACCACGCCGGACCCGGTGCGCGGTCGCGCGGGCAGCGCCGGGGACGATAGGCGCCGTGAGCATCGAGATCGCGAACGAGTCGGGCGTGAACGTGGACGAGCCGTCCATCGTCTCCGCCGCCCGGTTCGCCCTGGACCGGATGGGCGTCAGCCCGTTGGCCGAGCTGTCCGTCCTGCTGGTGGAGCTGGACGTGATGGCGGACCTGCACCAGCGCTGGATGGACCTGCCCGGACCGACGGACGTGATGGCGTTCCCGATGGACGAGCTGGACTCGGCGCGCCGTCCCGACGCGGCGGGCCTGGGCCCGGCGCTGCTCGGCGACATCGTGCTGTGCCCGGACTTCGCCAAGGACCAGGCCAAGAAGGCGGGCCACAGCCTGCTGGACGAACTGCACCTGCTGACCGTGCACGGCGTGCTGCACCTGCTCGGCTACGACCACGCCGAACCCGCCGAGGAGCGGGAGATGTTCACGTTGCAGAACCGCATCCTGGGCGACTTCCGCACCGCGGCGGCCGAGGCCGAACGCAAGTCGGCGCAGCGCGAGGCCGACTCGAAGCTCCTCGGGGCGGTCGGCCTGGAAGACGCGGACCGGCCCGAGCCGACAGCCTGAGGCGGCCGAGGTGATAGGCAGTTCCGCCGGCTTGCTGGTGCTGGCCGTGGTCTTGGTGTTGGCGGCGGGTGTGTTCGCGGGTGCGGACGCGGCGCTGGGCACGGTGTCGCGGGCGCGGGTCGAGGCGTTGCAGCGGCAGGGCCGGGCCGGCGCCGCGCAGTTGATCCTGCTGCTGGCCGACCGACCGCGGCACGTGAACCTGCTGCTGTTGCTGCGGCTGGGCTGCGAGCTGGCGGCGACGGTGCTGGTGACGGTGGTGTCCTTCGGGCTGATCGCCACCGACTGGGTGGCCATGCTGGTCGCCGGGCTGAGCATGCTCGTGGTGTCGTACGTGCTGGTCGGCGTGGGTCCGCGGACGTTGGGCAGGCAGCACCCGTACGCGGTGAGCCTGCTCGCGGCGGCCCCGATCCGGGTGCTCGGGCGGGTGCTGGGGCCGTTGAGCAAGCTGCTGATCCTGTTCGGCAACGCGATCACGCCGGGTAAGGGCTTCCGCGAGGGACCGTTCTCGTCCGAGGTCGAGCTGCGTGAGCTGGTCGACATGGCGCAGGAACGCGGCGTCGTGGACGAGGGCGAGCGGGAGATGATCCACTCGGTCTTCGAGCTGGGCGACACGATCGCGCGCGAGGTGATGGTGCCGCGCACCGAGATCGTGTGGATCGAGCAGACCAAGTCGATCCGCCAGGCGTTGGCGCTGTCGCTGCGGACCGGGTACACGCGGGTGCCGGTGATCGGGGAGAGCGTCGACGACATCGTCGGCGTGGTGAACCTGAAGGACCTGGTGCGGCTGACGTTGGCCGACGAGCCGAACGGCAAGTCCGTGGCGGACGTGATGAAGCCGGCGTCGTTCATCCCGGACTCGAAGCCGATCGCGGACCTGCTGCGGGAGATGCAGCTGTCGCGCAACCACCTGGCGATCGTGGTCGACGAGTACGGCGGCACGGCGGGGCTGCTCACCATCGAGGACATCCTGGAGGAGATCGTCGGTGAGATCACCGACGAGTCCGACACCGACGACCGGCCGCCGGTGGAGCACCTGACCGACGGTTCGGTGCGGGTCAGCGCCCGGTTGCCGGTGGACGACCTGGACGCGTTGTTCGGCACGGAGCTGGACGACCACGAGGTGGAGACCGTCGGCGGTCTGCTGGCGCAGCGGCTCGGCCGCGTGCCGCTGCCGGGGACGGAAGCGGAGATCGCGGGCCTGCGGATGCGGGCCGAGGGCGGTAAGGACGAACGCGGGCGGATGCGCATCACGACGGTGCTCGTGCGCCCGTTGAACGGCGACAACAGCGAGGGGACCAACGGTGACTGACCTCGACCTCGACCCCGAGGACCGGAAGATCGTCACGCTGGCGCGTTCGGCCAGGGCGAGGACGGGCGCGGCGGAGGGTGCCGCGGTCCGGGACACCGATGGCCGGACCTACGCGGCCACCACGATCGCCCTGCCGTCGCTCAAACTGACCGCGCTCCAAGCAGCCGTGGCCGCCGCCGTGTCCAGTGGCGCCGAGGGCCTGGAGGCGGCGGCCGTCGTCACCGCCTCCGACGCGGTGGACCAGGAGTCCCTTGCGGCGGTGCGAGACCTGACGGCCGGTGCCCGGGTGCTGCGGGCCGATGCCTCCGGAGCGGTGCTCGAAACCGTGTGAATCGACCTGAGGGAGGTCGCGTCGGAGGGGTGGCCATAACCATGGTCGACCACGCGACGCGACCTCACCCGACGTCCGCGCCGGCAGCGGCGACCCAACGGCAGCGGCGACCCAACACGGTCAGGCGGGTCGTTCGGCCAGGCCGAGCTGGGTCATCATGCTCAGGTTGTCGGTGTAGGTGTGGAACTCGGTGATCTTGCCGTTGCGGGCACGGAAGAAGCCGGAGCCGCGGACGGAGACCTTCCGCCCGGTCGCGGGAACGCGGTTGCCGCCGCCGAGGTCCAGTTCACCGGTGTTGGTGCCGGTGAACTCCAGCTCGCCGGCCACCGAGTCGTCGCCGACGACCCGGTTGGTCACGCGTACCTGCATGTCCGGGAACGCGGTCCGCCAGCCCTGGGCGTACTGGCGCGCCGCGTCGCGGCTGCGGATCGGCTCCGGCGAGACGTCGTCGATCCACACGAAGTCGTCCGCCAGGTTGTTGACGAAGGCGTCGATGTCGCCCCGGTTGAACGCCTCGGTGTGCAGGTCGTCCAAGCGGATGAGGTCTTCCCGGGACATCGTGGACTCCGCCGGCGAGGAGGCCAGCGAGGAGTCGATCACGCCGAGCTGGGCCATCATGCCCAGGGCGTCGGGGTGGGTGTGGAACTCCTTGACCTTGCCGTTCTCGGTCTTGACGAAGATCGTGGTGCGGCTGGTGATCTTCTTGCCGGTCGGGGGGATCTGGCGGTCGCCGAGGTTCAGCGGGCCCTGGTTCGTGCCGGTGAGCTCGCATTCCGAGGCGATCGAATCGTCCCCGATGATCCGGTTGATCTCACGCACGTGCAGGTCCGGGAACGCGGTGAACCACGACTCGGTGAACCGGCGCGCTTCCTCGCGGCTGCGGATCGGCGCGGGCTGCATGTCGTCCACCCACTCGAAGTTGTCCGCGAGCAGGTTGAGGAACGCGTCCGGGTCGTGCCGATCCCACGCCGCGATGCCCACGTCGTCCAAGCGCCGGAGTTCTTCTTTCGTCGTCATTTGTTCCCTCCTTGTCGAACGGTTCAGGCCGGTGCGGACGCGCTCGACAGGCCGAGCTGGCTCATCATGGTCATGTTGTCGGGGTGGCTGTGGATCTCCTTGATCTTGCCGCCCTGGACCTTCATGAAGGCGGCGAGGCCTGCGGTGACCTTCCGACCGGTCGGCGCGATCCGGTTGCCGCCCAGCTGGAGCGGCCCGGTGTTGGTCCCGTTCATCTCCAGTTCGACGGCGATCGAGTCGTCGCCGATCACCCGGTTCTTCGCCCGGACCCGCATGTCCGGGAACGCGGCGAACCACGACTCGGCGTACTGGCGCAGCTCCTCCCGTGAGCGGAGGGGCTTCGGTTCCATGTCCTCGGTCATCACGCAGTCCTCCGTGAGCAGGCTCACGAAGCCGTCCGTGTCGTGCTGGTCCCAAGCCCTGACGCACGCCTCTTCCAGGCGTACGAGGTCGTCTCGCGACATCTCGGCCTCCTTGCCGGTTGCTCGATCCGCGTCCACAAGGCTCTGCCTCGTAGGCCATTGGCACTGGTGCCGAAGGTCACCATTCGGACCAGAGGTGCCACCCAGATGGTGCACCGCTTCGTTCATGAGCACCGGCTGGAATGCCCTGTAGGCACGGAAAACGTGAGCGCGCAACCAACTGCGGCCGGTAGCGTCGCGATCCTGAGCCAGGGAATCGAGTCCCACGTCAGCCGGGCTGCTCGACCACCACGCGTGCAACGCCGTTTCGCGGCTCGGGCCGCCGGCATTCGAGGGCTTGACAACGGCTGACGAGGGCTGACGCAGCACCACCGGAGGGTGCGGGGACAATGGGTGGATGGATGGTTACCGTTCCGGGTTCGCGTGCTTCGTCGGCCGCCCCAACGCAGGCAAGTCGACGTTGACCAACGCGCTGGTCGGGACCAAGGTCGCGATCACGTCGAGCAAGCCGCAGACCACCCGCCACACCATCCGGGGCATCGTGCACCGCGAGGACGGCCAGCTGGTCCTCGTGGACACCCCCGGCCTGCACCGCCCGCGCACCCTGCTCGGCCAGCGCCTCAACGACCTGGTGCGGGAGACGTGGTCCGAAGTGGACGTGGTGGGCTTCTGCGTGCCCGCCGACCAGAAGGTCGGCCCCGGCGACAAGTTCATCGCCGCCGAGCTGGAGAAGATCGCCAAGCGCACGCCGGTCATCGGCATCGTCACCAAGACCGACCTGGTGAGCCAGCAGCAGGTCGCCGAGCAGCTGCTGGCGCTGCAGCGGGTGATGGACTTCGCCGACCTGATCCCGGTCTCCGCCGTGGACGGCTACCAGGTCGACGCTCTTTCCGACCTGGTGCTGGGCAAGCTCCCCGAGGGGCCGGCGCTCTACCCGGACGGCGAGCTGACCGACGAGCCGGAGCTGACCCTGGTCGCGGAGCTGATCCGGGAGGCGGCGCTGGAGGGCGTGCGCGACGAGTTGCCGCACTCGATCGCCGTCGTGGTCGAGGAGATGGCGCCCCGCGAGGGCCGCGACGACCTGGTGGACATCCACGCCAACGTGTTCGTGGAACGGCCCAGCCAGAAGGCGATCATCCTGGGCCACCGCGGCGAGCGGCTGAAGCAGGTCGGCATCACGTCCCGCCGGCACATCGAGAAGCTGCTCGGCACGCGCGTCTACCTGGACCTGCACATCAAGATCGCCAAGGACTGGCAGCGCGACCCCAAGCAGTTGCGCAGACTGGGGTTCTAGGTGGCGAACCTCTACCGGGACACCGGGGTGGTCCTGCGGGTGCAGAAGCTCGGCGAGGCGGACCGCATCATCACGCTGCTCACCCAGAAGCACGGCAAGGTGCGCGCGGTGGCCAAGGGCGTGCGCCGCACGTCGTCCCGGTTCGGCGCCCGGCTGGAGCCGTTCGGGCACGTCGACGTGCAGTTCTACCCCGGCCGGTCGCTGGACGTGGTCACCCAGGTGGAGACCCTGGACGCGTTCGGCGTGGTCCTGGTGGACGACTACCAGCGCTACACGGCCGCGTGCGCGGTGCTGGAGACCGCCGACCGGCTCACCGCCGAGGAGGGCGAACCCGTCCTCCGGCTGTACCTGCTGGTCACGGGCGCGCTCCGGGCGCTCGCGGCCAAGGAGCGGGACGCCTCGCTCATCCTCGACGCCTACCTGATGCGCGCGATGGCGTTCGCGGGGTGGGCGCCGGCGGTGGACGAGTGCGCGCGCTGCGGTGACCCCGGGCCGCACAAGGCGTTCAACGTGCACGCGGGCGGCATGGTGTGCCCGCGGTGCCGTCCGCCGGGCAGCGCCTCGCCGTCCGCCGACACGTTGCGCCTGCTCGCCGCCCTGCTGCACGGCCAGTGGGACGTGGTGGACGGCATCCCCACCGGGGCGCGGCGCGACGCCAGCGGCCTGGTCGCCGCGCACCTGCAGTGGCACCTGGAACGGCAGTTGCGCTCGCTGCCGCTGGTCGAGCGCGTCGAGCGAGTCGAGCGAAAGGCGCAGCCGACCGACGGTTAGAGTCGCTCGCCGCACGAGAACTCACCTGAAACGCCCCCGCAGTCACCCGAGAGGACCGCCATGCTCCGCCGACGGCGGGTCGAGCGCGTCGAGCGCGTTCCCCGACCCCCGGAACCGCACCCCACCGGCGCCACCCCGCCGGTACTGCCGGCCGACCTCGTGCCCAAGCACATCGCGATCGTGATGGACGGCAACGGCCGCTGGGCCAACCAGCGCGGCCTGTCCCGCATCGAGGGGCACAAGCGCGGTGAGGCCGTCGTGGTCGAGGCGGCCAAGGGCGCCATCGAGCTGGGCGTGAAGTGGCTGTCGCTGTACGCGTTCTCCACCGAGAACTGGCGGCGCAGCCCGGAGGAGGTCCGCTTCCTCATGGGTTTCAGCCGCGACGTGATCCACCACCGCACCGACGAGCTGGACGAACTCGGTGTGCGGGTGCGCTGGGCGGGCCGCCGGCCGAGGCTGTGGCGCAGCGTCATCAATGAGCTGGAGGTCGCCGAGGAGCGCACGAAGGACAACACCGTGCTGAACCTCGCGATGTGCATCAACTACGGCGGGCGCGCCGAGATCGGCGACGCGGCGCGGGAGATCGCCCGGCTGGCCGCCGCCGGGAAGCTCAACCCGGAGAAGGTCGACGAGCGCACCCTCGCCAAGCACATGTACCAGCCCGACATGCCGGACGTGGACCTGTTCATCCGGCCGTCCGGCGAGCAGCGCACGTCGAACTTCCTGCTGTGGCAGTCGGCGTACGCGGAGCTGGTGTTCCAGGACATCCTGTGGCCGGATTTCGACCGGCTGGACCTGTGGCGCGCCTGTGAGGCGTTCGCCATGCGGGACCGGCGCTTCGGCGCCGCCGTGGACAAGCCCGACGTGGAGGATTCGTAAGTGACCGACGAGGACGCCGCGGTGACCGCGGAACTGCTCACCGCGGCTCGTGAGGCGTTGGAGATGTTCCACGACGTCCACGTCGACGACGACGGCGCGCTCAGCTTCCAGCACGGCGAGGTGCCGTGCGCGGTGCAGGCGATGCGGTTGGCCGAGGGCCTGACCGTGCTCAGCCTGACCTGCGTGGTGGCGTGGGACCTGCCCGACGACCGCAACCTGGCGGTGTCCGCCGCCGAGCGCGCCGGGCAGGGCCTGTTCGGCACGCTCGGCGTGGTGCACACCGAGCGTGGGATGGATGTGACGTTGCGCTACGCGTTCCCTGCCGAAGGGCTCAAACCGGAACCGTTGAGCACGCTGCTGATGTTGGTCGTGTCCACTGCCTCGCAGCTGCGCAACGAGCTGCTGGCCGGAACCGGGGACGGTGCCTGATGGCTGGTGTGATCGTGTACGAGCCCGACGACGACACGGACGTGGAGGGCCTGCCGTGGGCCGTCACGTTCGAGGCGTCGGCGGGGGAGGAGTGGGCCTCGTTCGTGTGCGGCCCTTATGAGCGGGACGACGCGGTGAAGCTCGCCGAGGAAGTCCTGGCCGCCAGCCGCGGCGTCACCGCGGTCGTCGAACCACTGCTGCCGGTGACGGAGGCGGCGGACGTGCTGGCGACGATCGCCGAACTGCGTGACGAGGAAGAAGACGCCGAGTAGTCACTGACGCGTGCCTGCGGGCACTGTCCGTGACCGAACCGGTACGGTCGGACCCGATCTGGGTGTCGCTGTGACCGGGGGTGTCTGTGAGTTCGTCGGCGAGTTCGTCGGCCACCAAGGAGCTCGGAACTGTCGACGGGGTGTCGGTGGCGGTCGCCGTCACCGACACCCCGTGGGCGTTGGGCGTCGATGCCCTGGTGGTGTCCGTGGGCGGGAGCCTCGGCGATCTGGGTGTGGCGCTGGCGCAGCAGTTCACCGATTTCGCGCAGGCGGTCGGGCGGATCAAACTCTCCCGCATACCGTCGCGGCGACCGCGGATGGTCGAGCTGACCAACGTCGGTTCACTCCGCTTCGTGGTGCTGGCCTCCCCGCACGGCGACGGCGGGGATGTGAGCCTGGGTTCCGTTCGCGAAGCGACGCGAGCGGCCATCCTGACCGCCGACCGCGAGAGGGCGAGCGGAGTCGCGATCCCCCTGCTCGCCACCGGCGTGCTCGGTCTGTCCCGGCAGGACGTGGCCGCGGTCGTCGTGCCGGCGGTGGTGGACGCACTGCGGATGTCGGCTGCGCGGGGGTTGCGCCGGGTCGTGCTGTTCGGCCGGGAACCCGAGATCGTCGATGTTGTGCAGCGGCAGTGGCTGGACAGCGGCCTTCCGGTGGCCGAGCCCGCGTCGCAGGCGGTGCCCCCGGGAACCGCGGTGTCGGGCGAAACGGCCGGCGCCACGTCGCTCGACCCCGCCGGTGTCGGGCCGAGCGACGTGAGCGACGGGGTGTCCGACGACCTGGCCGGCGGGGTGTCCAGCGATCTGGTCGACCACGCGAAGCCGATCGCGATGGAACGGGACCGGCTGGGAGTCGGCACGTACGTCTCGATGCTGGCGACCGTGATCGCCGAGCGCGCCACCCCGACGCCGCTGTCGATCGGCGTGTTCGGCGACTGGGGCGCGGGCAAGAGCTTCTTCATGGGGATGCTGCGCGGGCGGATCGACGAGCTGGCGGGCTCGGGATCGCCGAAGTACTGCCACCGGGTGGTGCAGATCGGGTTCAACGCCTGGCACTACGCGGACACGAACCTGTGGGCGAGCCTGGCGGACGTGATCTTCCGGGGACTGGCCGAGCCGGACCCCGGACCGGAGCGGCAGCGCAGCGAGTTGCAGCGGGTGCTGGCCGAGAAGGTCGACCGGCGGGTCGAGTTGGCGGAGGTCAACCAGCGGGCCGAGGCGGAGGTCGCCCGGCTCAAGGCCAAGGTCGACGAAGCGGACGGCGAGCACGTCACCGGCGCGCGGGACCTGCTCGCCGCGATGCGGGAATCGACGCAGCTGAGCGAACGACTGGACCGGGTCTGGAAGCGGATCGGCGTCACCGACGAGGTCGAGCAGGGCAAGCTGCTGTCGCAGCAGCTGCGTGACGCCCACGCCGATGCCGACACGCTGCGCCGATTACCCCGCGACCGGAACGGGAAGATGGCGTTGGCGGCGGCGGGCGTCGTGCTCGGTGTCAGCGCCGCCGCCGCGTTGGCGGTCCCGCTGATCACCTGGCTCGGTGGCGCGGTCAGCCTGGTCCTCGCCGCGCTGGGCGGCGGACTGCTCGCGCGTGCCCGCAACGGGCTGGGCGAGCTGCGGGCCATGAGCGAGGACATCCGCGGCGGGCTCGATCGCATCCACGAGGAGCGCGTGCGGGAACACGTCGCCGAGACCGTGGAACAGCTCCGCAAGGCCGAGGCGGACCACCTGGTCGCCCAGGCACAGCTGGACGAGGTGGTGACCCACGTCGGCGAGCTGGGCAGGCAGCTGGCCGACCTCAACCCGGCGCACCGGATGTCGGCGTTCGTGACCGAGCGGGCCGGCGGCGACACCTACACGCGGGACCTGGGCGTGGTGTCGACGCTGCGCAAGGACTTCGAGCAGCTCGTCCGGTTGCTGGCCGACTGGCGGGCGAACCCGGACGCGGACCCGGAGGCCCGGCCCATCGACCGGGTGGTGCTGCACATCGACGACCTGGACCGGTGCGAGCCGCGCCAGGTGGTCCAGGTGATGGAGGCCGTGCACCTGCTGCTGGCCATGGACCTGTTCGTCGTGGTCGTCGGCGTGGACCCGCGCTGGCTCGTGGGTTCGCTGCGCAACCACTACGCCGGCGTCCTCCACGACGCCGACACCACCGCGTCACCGTGGCGGGTGCTGCCGGAGGACTACCTCGAAAAGATCATCAACATCCCCTTCACCCTGCCCGGCATGGCCGAGGGCGGTCTCGGCTCAGTGCTGCGCTCCATGGTCGAGGTCGACACCCTGCCCGCGACGCGGCCCGAGGCGCCGCGACCGGCTCCGCCCGGTCAGGAGCCGCCTGCCGGACTCACCGGACTCGCCGTCGAGCCGGGCGCGCCACTCGACAGCCCGACGCGCGCGCCGGCGCCGGCCCGGCCATTGACCGAGGCCGAACTGGCGTTCCTCGACGCGCTGGAGCCGCTGGTCGACACCCCGCGCGCGGCGAAGCGGCTGCTCAACGTCTACCGGATGATCCGCGCGACCCGAGACCTGAGCGAGGCGGCGCGCTTCCTCGGCGACGACGACCGGCCGGGCGAGTTCCAGGCCGTGATCGTGCTGCTCGGGATCATCGCCGTGATGCCCTCACTGTCCGCCGCCGTGCTCGGCGCACCCCCGGACTCGGCAGAGGTCCGAGGCGGTCTCGTGCACCGGGACCCGAGCGGGCAGTGGGCGTCGTTCGCGGCGGACCTGCTGCCGAGAGACGGCCGGTCACCGATCGTCGGCACGATCACCGCCGAGGAAGCGACCCACTGGCTGCGACTGCACCACGGCCTCCAAACGATCACCGACATGGTCACCCTGCCGGACCTGACCGTCTTCCAGACGTGGGTACCGCACGTACGCCGCTTCTCCTACTCCAACCACTGACCGCCCGAATTGTCGGACCTCGCCGGCAGAATGAAGACAGGGGTCCCCCGGCGAGGACCCCTGCGGAGCGTGGTCGGGGGGCGGGCGGTGGTTAAAAGTGGTTGAAGACCCGACGTAGGTCGGTGAGGTCCGAGCGGGTGGTCTGGCATCATCTCGGAAGTGACAATCACTGGCGAGATCCGCGGATCACGTCCGCGCCCCACGCCGCCGCGCTGGAAGATCACTTCACTGGAAGTGCTCTGCGTGCTGCTCGTGCTGGCGCTGGTGTTGCAGGACTGGCTGGTCGGCGTGCTCAACGTGCCGGTGCTGCGTACCGCGTCCACGGTGTTCGTCGCGGTCTGCGTGCAGGCTCTGCCGTTCCTCGTGCTCGGCGTCCTGATCAGCGGGGCGATCGCGGCGTTCATCCCGGCCAGCGCGCTGCGCCGGGCGTTGCCGAAGAAGACCGCGCTGGCGGTGCCCGTCGCGGGTGTCGCCGGGGTGGCGCTGCCGGGCTGCGAGTGCGCCTCCGTGCCCGTCTCCCGCCGCCTGATGCAGCAGGGCGTGCCGCCCGCCGTGGCGCTGACGTTCCTGCTCGCCGCGCCCGCGGTGAACCCGATCGTGCTGGTCTCCACGGCCGTGGCGTTCCCCAACGCGCCGATGATGGTGCCTGCCCGGTTCGTCGGAGCACTGCTCACCGCCGTCGTCATGGGCTGGCTGTGGACCCGGTTCGGCAAGTCCGAGTGGATCGCCGAACGCGCGCTGCGCCGCCTGCCGGACAACGACGGCACGTCCCGCTGGGTGGTGTTCGCCGAGACCGCGCGGCACGACCTGGTCGACGCGGGCGGGTTCCTGGTGCTCGGCGGCGTGTTCGCGGCGGCGTTCAACGTGCTCGTGCCGCAGGCGTGGCTGGAGACGCTGGGCGGCCAGGTCGTGCTGGCCATCGTGGTGTTGTCGCTGCTGGCCGTGGTGCTGGCGCTGTGCAGCGAGGCCGACGCGTTCGTCGCGGCCTCCATGTCGGCCCTGCCGCTGCTGCCGCGGCTGGTGTTCCTGGTCGTCGGCCCGGCGGTCGACGTCAAACTCATCGCGCTGCAAGCGGGCGCGTTCGGCAAGTCCTTCGCGGCACGCTTCGCCCCCGCCACGTTCGTGGTGGCGATCGCGTCCGCACTGGCGGCGGGAGCGGTGTTCCTGTGAGGGGTGTGACCCATGAGGCGTGAAACACAGAACATCCTGCTGGTCCTGCTCGGCGGCGCGCTGCTGAAGCTGGCGCTGACCGGCACGTACCTGCGGTACGTCAAGGAGTCGTTGCAGCCGTGGCTGGTCGTCACCGGCGCCACCATGGTCGTGCTGGCCGTGGTGGCGATCGTGCGCGACCTGCGCGGCGGCCAGGAGCACCACGGCGGGCACGAGCACGGCTCGTCGCGCAGCCCGTGGATGCTCATCCTGCCGGTGTTCGCGGTGTTCCTGATCAGCCCGCCCGCGCTGGGCGCGGACACGGTCAACCGGTCCGACCGCAACGCCGCCCAGGAGGCCAACGCGTCGAACGGGTTCGCGGCGCTGCCGTCCGACGAGGTCGTCCCGCTCAGCATCGGCGAGTTCGTCACCCGCACCGCGTGGGACGACTCCGGCTCGCTGAACGACCGCACGGTCAAGCTCACCGGGTTCGTGGTGCGCAAGGACGGCGACGTGTTCGTCGCCCGGCTGACCATCTCCTGCTGCGCCGCGGACGCCTCGCCGGTCAAGGCGAAGATGGTCGGTCAGGACTTCGCCGCGCTGCCCACCGACCAGTGGGTCGAGGCCACCGGCCGGGTGGTGCCCGGCTCGGCGACCAAGGACACCGCGTTCGTGCCGACGTTCACCGTCTCGCAGGTCGTGCCGATCGCCACGCCGGAGGACACCTACGAGGGCTGAGCCTTACCGGCGCAGTCCTGGCACGTGCCGAAGATCTCCACGGTGTGGCTGACCTCGACGAACCCGTTCTCCGCCGCGATCCGGTCGGCCCACTTCTCCACCGCCGGGCCCTCGACCTCCACCGTGCGGCCGCAACTGCGGCACACCAGGTGGTGATGGTGGTGCTGCGAGCAGCGGCGGTAGATCGCCTCACCGGAGTCGGTGCGCAGCACGTCCACCTCACCGGCGTCGGCCAGCGACTGGAGCGTGCGGTAGACCGTGGTCAGGCCGATGCCCTCGCCGCGCTTGCGCAGCTCCTCGTGCAGCTCCTGAGCGGAGCGGAACTCGTCGAGCGAGTCGAGCAGCTTGGACACGGCGGTGCGCTGCTTGGTCGAACGCAGCCCGGGCACCGCGGTGGTCGGGCGCTCGCTAGTGGTCACATCTCCTCCGTCCGGGGGGTCCGGTCGGTCTGGTTGATACCACGCGGCCCCTCGTCCACGTGGGTGACCGCGTCCACCACGATGTGCGCCAGGTGCTCGTCGACGAGCCGGTAGACGACCTCGCGGCCGTGCCGCTCACCGTGCACCACGCCCGCGGCTTTGAGCACCCGCAGGTGCTGGCTGATCAACGGCTGGGCCACGCCCAGCGCCTCGACCAGCTCGTGCACGCACCGGTCCGCCTCGCGCAGTTGCAGCACGATCGCGATCCGCACCGGTGCGGCGAGCGCACGCAGCAGCTCGCCGGCCGCGGACAGGGTCCGCGTCGGCTTCGATGGCGCGGGTGGGGGTACACGGCGTTCCGGGGAGTGCACGTGTTCGCCCCGCACTCCGACCGTCACGGCGCCTCCCAGGTGGTATGGATTTTCACCACCGATACTACGGCGCTAGAGCACGGACACCGTGATGAGCACCAGCACGGCGAGTACGAGCAGCCTCAGGACGCGTGCGCTGGGCGCGAGGAGCTGCCAGGTTGTCGCCAGCAGCACCGCCACACCGAGCGCCAGGACGCCCAGCAGCAGGGCTCCCACCACGCCCTGCAACCACACGCCCAGCCCGAACAGCAGCAGGACCAGCAGGAACACCGCTGGGGCGGGCACCCGCGCCAACGGTCCGGAACCGGGGATCAGGGTGCGCTTCGGGTAACGAGCCACCGTGGCATCCTTGCACCGTGCTGCTCGTGTGCCGCTTCACCGTGGCGGAAAATGATGTCGAGGCGTTCACCGCGCGTGTCGACCGGGCGTTGGTGCTGCTCACCGCCCAGCCCGGGTGCCGGCGGGCCCAGCTGTCCCGGTCGACCGACGAGGCGGACCGGTTCGTGCTGACCGTCGAGTTCGACTCGGTGGTGGCGTACCGACGCGCGATGTCACCGTTCGAGGTCCGCGAGCACGTCATCCCGCTGCTGTCGGAGGCGAACACCGACGAACCGGCCGCCTACGAGCCGCTGCTGATCGCGGCCGACGGTGCCGTTCGCCGCGAGGTCAGCCTGCTCGCCCACGACGCCGGCACCGTCCGCCTGGGCGAGGCCGCCGGCCCGACCGCCCCGCGCTGACCTGGCCTGGCCACGTTCCGCCGTTATCCATCAGTGGGGCAGTTGTCCACAGTCACGCCCTGACCGCTTCGGATTGTCGGTCCCCCCTGGAAAGATCGAAAACAGGGGACCCCCGGGCGGGGACCTCTGCGAAGCACTTCCGCTACTCCCGTCACGTCCGCCGCACCTGCCGGCCGGCAACGCCGTGCGCCGGGACCGCCGACGGGTTCAGGCGTTGGCCAGCTCGCGCAGCCGTGCCACGCGGTCCGGCGCCTGGTGGGCATCCAGCAGGTCCAGCGCCCGTCGTGCCTGATCAGAGGCTTCGTTCCGCCAACCCAGAGCGGCGTAGTCCTCGGCCAACTCCTCGTGGAACCACCCGTCCGGTGGGCTCGCCGCGATCGCCCGACCCATGAGCCCGGCCGCCTCGGCGGGCTGTCCCAACGCGCGCAACGTCCGGGCTACCGCATAGCGCGCGACCTCCACCTCGTGCACGTCGTCCGACGTCTCCTCCCGCGCCGCCAAAGCCGACCGGAACGCTGCCAACGCCTCCTCGAACCGCCCCGCCTCGAACCGCGCCCACCCCAGGTTGTTGAACAACGCGCCGATCCACCCCCGCACCTGCGGGTCGTCCGACGACGAGGCCAGCTCGACCCCGCGCCCCGTCCAGTCGTCCACGTTGTCCACCAACGCCGCCATGTGCGCCGCGTCCACCGCCAGGAACGTCTCACCCAGGTGACTGGCCAGCACGAACGCCGCCACGAACAGCGGCAGCGCCTCCTCCGGCGCGCCGGCCGAACGCAGCAGCCGGCCGCGTTCCAGGAACACCCGCACCCGCCCCGGCGAGTCCGGCGCGGCCAACGCTTCCGCCTCGGCCAGCATCTGCTGACCGGCCACGGTGTCACCGCGCAGGCCCTCGACGCGCGCCAACTGCGTCAGCACCTCGGCCCGCTCCGCGTCACCGATCGCCGACGCCAGCCGGTCCCGCAAGCGGGCCTCGGTCGCCGGCAGGTCGCTGAAGTCCCACATCACGCGCAACTCGTCCGCCATCCAGGCAGGGTAAGCACAGGTGTCCCGTGGTCGCTCGATGGAGGCAGGACGGCAAGGACTACCCTGGCAAGCCCGTTTCCCGTCCCTTTCTGCATCTCCCGATGGAGTGTCCGTGGCAGCCGATCGCATCGAGACCGTCGTCAGCCTGTGCAAGCGCCGCGGGTTCGTGTACCCGTGCGGCGAGATCTACGGCGGCACCAGGTCGGCCTGGGACTACGGTCCGCTCGGTGTCGAGCTGAAGGACAACATCAAGCGCCAGTGGTGGAACTACATGGTGCGGGGCCGCGAGGACGTCGTCGGCCTGGACTCGTCGGTGATCCTGCCGCGCGAGGTGTGGGTGGCGTCCGGTCACGTCGAGGCGTTCGTCGACCCGCTGGTCGAGTGCAACTCGTGCCACAAGCGGTTCCGGCAGGACACGCTGGTCGAGGAGTACGCCGAGCGCACCGGCAAGGAGGTCGCCGAGGGTGACGTCTCCGACGTCCCGTGCCCGAACTGCGGCACCCGCGGCCAGTACACCGAGCCGAAGATGTTCAACGGCCTGCTCAAGACCCACCTCGGCCCGGTCGAGACCGACGAGGGCCTGCACTACCTGCGCCCGGAGACCGCGCAGGGCATCTTCACGAACTTCCTGAACGTGCAGACCACGTCGCGTCGCAAGCCGCCGTTCGGCATCGGCCAGATCGGCAAGAGCTTCCGCAACGAGATCACGCCGGGCAACTTCATCTTCCGCACGCGCGAGTTCGAGCAGATGGAGATGGAGTTCTTCGTCGAGCCGGGCACCGACGAGGAATGGCACCAGTACTGGATCGACGAGCGCAGCCGTTGGTACACCGAACTGGGCATCTCGAAGGAAAACCTGCGGCATTACGAGCACCCGCAGGAAAAGCTCTCGCACTACTCGAAGCGCACCGTCGACATCGAGTACCGCTTCCAGTTCGGCGGTCAGGAGTGGGGCGAGCTGGAAGGCATCGCCAACCGCACCGATTTCGACCTGAACACGCACTCGAACCACTCGGGTGTGGACCTGTCGTACTTCGACCAGGCCACCAACTCGCGTTACCGGCCGTTCGTGATCGAACCCGCCGCGGGTGTCGGCCGGCCGATGATGGCGTTCCTGCTGGAGGCCTACACCGAGGACGAGGCGCCGAACGCCAAGGGCGGCGTGGACAAGCGGGTCGTGCTGCGCCTGGACCGCAGGCTGGCCCCGGTGAAGGCCGCCGTGCTGCCGCTGTCGCGCAACGCCGACCTGTCACCGAAGGCCAAGGACCTGGCCAACGCCCTGCGCAAGCACTGGAACATCGAGTTCGACGACGCAGGCGCCATCGGCCGCCGCTACCGCAGGCAGGACGAGATCGGCACGCCGTTCTGCGTCACGGTCGACTTCGACACTCTCACCGACCACGCCGTGACCGTGCGGGAGCGCGACACCATGTCGCAGGAGCGCGTGTCGATGGATCAGTTGGAGGGCTACCTCGCCGCCCGCCTGATCGGTGCTTGAGCGCACGACCGGTTTTCCGGAAGTCGGGACCAATCGCCGACCGCCGGCAACGGCGGCCGGGGTGCGGAACCGTCCGATCCCCCGTATCCGACGGTCCAGGCGTGGGCGCTGGGCGACGGAACGGTGTCGGAGAACGAGTACCGCGATGCCATCGAGGCCTTCAGGTCGTGTGTGCGGGACGCCGGCTACCCGGTGGGCGAGCCGGTGCTCAGTCCGGTCGACGGGCTCACGCTGTTGTACGACATTCCTCCTACGGGTGAGCCGGACGCGTGGAACCGGAAGGTGGAGGAGTGCAACCTGGCGCACGTTTCCCACATCGAGCCGGCCTACGTGGAGGCGCGTGAGCAGACGATGGTGCCGACACTCCGGGACGCGGCGGTGGAGTGCCTGCGCGACAAGGGTTTCACCCCGAAGGGCACTGAGCGCAACGTCAAGGAACTCGTCGACTCCACCGGCGAGACGGCGAACGTCGCGATGGAGTGCGTCACGAATTCCTTGCGACGACTGTTCCCGCAGGTGCCTGGTTTCCTCAAGATCCGCTGGTAGGTCGGCCGGAGGCGGTCAGGCGTTGGCGCGGTGTTCGGACGGGCTGATGCCGCGTTCCCGTTTGAACGCCGTGCTGAGCGCGAACGCGGTGCTGTAGCCGACGCGGCGGGCCACCGCGGCGACGGTGGCGGACGGCTCGCGCAGCAGGTCGGCGGCCAGGGTCAGGCGCCAGTCGGTCAGGTAGGCCATCGGCGGTTCGCCGACGAGTTCGGTGAACCGCCTGGCCAGCGCCGCCCGCGACACCCCGACCGCTTCCGCCAGTGAACCCACCGTCCACGGGCGGGACGGGTCGCCGTGCAGCAGTCGCAGCGCCCGTCCGACCACCGGGTCGGCGTGCGCGGAGTACCACGTCGGCGCGTCGGCCTCCGGGCGGCAGAACCACGACCGCAGCACGGAGATCAGCAGCAGGTCCAGCAACCGGTCCAGGACGGCTTCCTGGCCCGGTTCGTCGCGGGTGATCTCCGCGGCCAGCAGCGGCACCAGCGGCAGCTCCGAGCGCGGCACCACGAGGTGAGCGGGCAGCACCGACAGCAGCCGTCGGCTCACCTCGCCGTCCAGCTGGTACGTGCCGCTGAGCATCACCACCGACCCGTCCGCGTTCGCGCCCCACGTCCGCACGCCCAGGCCCCACTGCTCGCACAGCTCGGCACCGTCCGGCGTGGTGCTGATCTCGCCGGGGTGGATCACCGCCTGCACGGGCGTGGCCGGGTCGTCGGCCAACGTGTACGGGTCGGGCCCGCGCAGCACCGCCACGTCACCGGCGTGCAGCGGCACGGGCACGCCGCCATCAGGCACCAGCCACCCGTCGCCCCGCACCAACGCCACCACGCACAACGGCGCACGGTCCTCGATGCGCACCGACCACGGCGGGTCCAGGACGGTGCGCATGAGGAACGCGCCACGAGCGCGCGGCCCGTCCAACAGCCCGGCGAGAGCGTCCACGAGCGCCAGCCTAGAGACGCCCGCGTATGCGTTCGAGCGCTCAGGCGATGGAAAGTCCAGAACCCCTCGACTTGACTGATCGCATGTTTCCCACGGTGACGATCATCGCGGCCCTCGGCTGCGGGATGATGGCTGGAGTCTTCTTCGCGTTCTCCGCGATGGTCATGCCCGGTCTGCGGCGGGCCGAACCGGCGGAGGGTATCGCCGCCATGCGGTCGATCAACACCGCGGTGGTGAACCCGGCGTTCGTCGGGCTCTTCCTCGGCACAGCGGTCGTCGGTGTCGTCGCCGCGTTCGAGGGTGACCCGTGGGCGTGGGCGGGCGCGGCGCTCTACGTGCTGGGCGGGATCGTGCTCACCGCCGCCTTCCACATCCCGCGCAACAACGAGCTCGAACGGCTCGGCACGCCGGAGTACTGGGAGCGCTACCTGCGCGAGTGGGTGCCCGCGAACCACGCCCGGGCACTCCTGTCGCTCGCCGCCAGTGCGTCGTTCGTCCTGGCTGTCCTCTACTAGCCATTACGGAGAGTGATATTCCCATCCCTTTGATGATCTGCGTCACGAACCATCGGGTGAATATCCAGCGGAGTGCACGAAGACGGTTCCCCATTAACCCTCACATCACCCGGCTTTGTGACACTGGATGTCAGGAGTAGCTCATCGGGGGGTGTCATGGCGCGTGTTGTCATCGCAATGGTCGCATTGGCGCTCGCCGCCGTGCTCGCCCCATCACCGTTCGGTAACACCCACGTCATGCGGGCCGCGCCGGTGGTGCACGCGACGGTCGCCGGGGCCGAAGAGGAGCCCGTGCGCGAGTGCCGCAACGGCCCCGAGCCGCGATCTTGGTCCACCCGATCGTCGCCGGCCAGGCATGCCGGCCACGTCTCGCGCCAGGCGGTCGGAGCGGCCCGCCGCGAGGCCTCGGCGCGCGTTCAGCCGACCATCGCGCGAGGACGGGAAGAACACCTCCGTTCGTGGTCCACACCATCGGCCTTACAGGTGTTCCGGCACTGATAGGCGCCCCACCGCCAGTCGATCGCATCGTCCGACCACCGACGAGTGGGGAAACATGGAATTCCTTCAGCTGGTTCAGCACGCCCGCACGCATTCGCTGCGCAGGTCCCGGGAAACGGGCCGCAGGCTCGCCGGCGGCCAATCACCGACCGCGCTGTTCATCACCTGCGCGGACTCACGCATCGTGACCGCCGACATCACCGGCGCCGAGCCGGGCAGCCTGTTCGAACTGCGCACGGCGGGCAACGTCATCCCCGCCTACCACCCCGAAGCCGCCTCCAGCGAGTCCGCCACGATCGAGTTCGCGGTCGTGCAGCTGGGCGTCACGGAGATCGTGGTGTGCGGGCACTCGCACTGCGGCGCGGTCAAGGCCCTCCACAGCGAACGGGCCCTCGACCACCTGCCCAACATGCGGCGCTGGCTCGCGTCGCACGCCCGGTTCCGGCCGGGCACCGCGCAGCCCGACACGGCGCTGCGCGCGGAGGGCCAACAACACGTCCTCGCCCAGCTCGACAAGCTGGGCGACTACCCGTTCGTCCGCGAACGCGTCGAATCCGGCGCCCTGCGCGTGCACGGGTGGTTCTACGACATCGAGTCCGGTGAGGTCTTCGCCCACCGCTCCGACCTCTTCCAGCCGCTCTGAGCGGCACTCAAACTTCCTCGGAGTCATCGAGATGAGCGTGAAAACCGAACGTCCCGCCCCGGCGCGGGCGACCTTCTGGCCCGACGTCGGCGCGTCGCTGGTGGTGTTCCTGGTGGCGCTCCCGCTGTGCGTGGGCGTCGCCGTGGCCTCCGGCGTGCCCGCGGAACTGGGCATCATCACCGGGGTGGTGGGCGGCCTCGTGGTCGGCCTGCTGCCCGGCAGCACCATGCAGGTCAGCGGACCGGCGGCGGGCCTGACCGTGCTGGTCGCGGACACCGTCGCGGCGCACGGCCTGGGCGCGCTGGGTCTCATCGTCCTCGGCGCGGGCCTGCTCCAGATGGCGATGGGCCTGCTGCGCCTGGGCCGCTGGTTCCGCGCCATCTCACCCGCCGTGGTCCAAGGCATGCTCGCGGGCATCGGCCTGGTGCTCGTGCTGGGCCAGCTCTACCCGTTCGCCGGGCAGGACCAGCCCGCGACGACCGGCGACAAGATCTCCGGTCTGGTCGACCTCGCCCGAACCGCGGTGACCACGCCGGTCGGCCTGAGCGGCCTGGCCGTCGGCGTGTTGACGCTGGTCGTGGCCTGGTTGTGGAAGCGCACGCCGTTGCGCTTCGTGCCCGGCATGCTGGTGGCGGTCGTGGTCGCCTCCGCGGTCGGGATGCTGTTACCCGTGCCCCGCATCTCGGTCGGCCCGCTGACCGACGTGGTGGCGCTGGTCGACTTCTCCTTGCTGGACGTCGGTGTGCTGGGCGCGATGCTGACGTTCGCGCTCGTGGCGTCGGCGGAGAGCCTGTTCAGCGCGGCGGCGGTGGACCGGATGCACAGCGGTCCGAGGACGAAGTACGACAAGGAACTCGTCGCGCAGGGCGTCGGCAACACGGTGTGCGGTGTGCTCGGCGCGTTGCCGATGACCGCGGTGATCGTGCGCAGCGCGTCCAATGTGGACGCCGGCGCCCGAACCCGCCTGTCCCGCGTGCTGCACGGCGTGTGGCTGCTGGTGTTCGTGGTGCTGCTGCCGGACGTGCTGTCATACGTCCCGCTGGCAGTCCTGGCCGCGCTGCTGGTGCAGGCGGGTTGGAAACTGCTGGCGTTCCGCCAAGTCCTGGACCTGGCCCGCGCCGACCGCGCGGAAGCCGCCGTCCTGGTGCTCACGGCGGGCCTGATCGTGCTGACCGACCTGCTCACCGGCACCCTCGTCGGCCTGCTGGCGGCGGTGGTCAAGACGGCCTGGGACATGTCCCGCCTGACCGTCACGGTGACCGCACACGGCGAGGACCACCACCACGTCGCGGTGCGCGGCAACGCGACCTTCCTCAAACTGCCGGCCCTACTGGAAACCCTGGAGGCCCTACCCGACAGCAGGGTCCGCGTGGACCTGACCGCCGTCCACCACCTCGACCAGGCATGCGGCCAGGCAATCGACCACTGGGCCGCGCGACGCAACGGCGTCGAGTTGATCCACCCGGTGTCCGACTGATCAATTGAGGAACGGACTGGCCGTGTGGGTGTAGGACACCCACACGGCGTCCCGGGCGCGCGTTGCGGCGACGAACAGCAGGCAGCGCTCTCGAAGGACGTCGTGCCCATGCGCGACGGTGTCCTCCTCCTCGGAGGTGACCGCCACGCGCAGGGGCACGACGTCCTGCTCTACGCCGATCAGCGCGACGCAGCGGAATTCCAGACCCTTCATGCCTCACATGCACCTCGGGATGGTCACGCCGCACGTCACGTACCTTGAGACCCGGTTCTCGTAGATCCGTTGATGTGGGTCACCGACGACGAACAGGTCGTCAGGGCCAGTCTCGACCGCGGCGCGCTGCGGGCCCGACTGGAGGCGATCCCCGACCAGCGGGAACGGGAGGTCAAAGCGTTGCGCCGCCGCTACGCCGACCCGACGACCCGGTGGTTGCCGGTGGCCGTGACGCTGCTGGTGCCGTCCGCGATCGCACGAGGAGCAACCCGATGACCACCACGCCGGCGAAGTCGCCGAAGTCGAGGCGACCCAAGGCGCCCAGTCCGGTGGAGTAGCTCGCCGAGTGGATCGCGCTGCTGCGTCCGGACGGTCCGTTCATCGGCCTGCCCGTGCTGACCACCGCGTTCCCGAGCGGCGTCGAGGCGATGGCCCAGCCGCTGCGGGGTGCTGTGGCAGGACTTCGTGTTCGGTGATCTGCTGCGCTACCCACCGTCCGTGCTGCGCGACACCGCGCATTCCGACACCGTGACGGTGGGAGGGACGGGCGGTCATCCCCGCCCGTCCCGCTCGTCACCTGGGCCAGAACTGCATCACCCAGTGCTCGACGACCTCCCCGGTGTATGGCATGAACCCGGCTTCGAGGGCGGCCTCCCGACCTCGACAGCACACGCGAACCGCGTACACACCGGGGGCACCCACCCGCAGGGTCTCCTCCGACACCCCGGCCGTCACGGCCGCCAGTCGCAGCACTCCCGAGCTCAAGGTGATCTCGTCCTCCCACACCGCGTCCCACGGCCCGTCCGGTGACTCCGGCGGCCCGTCCCAGGCCTCCAGCCGCACAGCTGCCCGGTGCATGGCCCCGCCGCTGCGGAAGATCGCGCCGTTCTTGCCGGTCAACATCGTCTTCGGCGAGCCCAGCGCACCCCACCCCGGCTCGCCGGGCTCCACCCGGTCGTCGTCAATGAGCCCGAACACGTTCCACTCGACGTCCGCGTAGTCGTCCAGCGCGACCAACAACCTCGCCATCCCCGCCCCCTCGAAACTCGCGGCCAGCGGTGCGCCACCAGCATGCCCATCCCGTCGGCGGTGCGGTACCGACGCGCCGATCTCGAGAACAACGCGTTCCTACTCGCCGTAGGCGTGAGGTGCTGTGCCTTGCTGTGTGAGTAGGCCCGCGAGGAGGGTTGTGGTGAGGGCGGTCAGGCGGTTCTTGGCGGTCTGCTCGCCCACGCCCGTCTGGATCGACAGGACGGCGATGGCGTACCGGCCGCCGACGACGCCGGCGGTGTGCAGGTAGAAGTCTGCCGGGAGGTACCACATCCAGCCCTGCTTGGCGTAGCCGTCGATGCCTGGAGCCAGGAGGCCGTATGCCTGGTCGAAACCGTCGGCGGCGGTGTCGGCGGCGGCGGAGAGGGCGTTGACGATGAAGGTCCGGGAGTCGTCCGGGAGCTTGGTGAGGATGTAGCTGTAGAGCTTCGCGACGTCGTTGGCGGACATCTCGACGTCGCCCCATTGGGAGGCGTCGGTCGGGGCTTGGGTGGCGGCTAGGCCGGCTTGGGTGGCTACGCGGCCGATTGCGCCCATGCCGTCGTGCAGCGTCCAGAGCGCGTTCATGGCGTTGTCGTCGCTCAGGCTGAGTGCGCGCGACAGGCGTTTGAGGTCCTCCTCCAGCACCTCGCCCGACGTCAGCATGTCGACGGCCACGAGCAGCTTGCTCAACGACGCCGTGCGGAACGGGGTGTCGGCGTTGTGCCCGGCCGCTGCGCCGGTGTCCAGGTCGACCACGGCCAACCCGAGATCGACACCGGCGGCGGCCCCGACCGCCTGCGCCACGGCCGCCGAGAGGTCCGGGGCGGGTGTCTCGGCGGTGCGTGGCGAGGCCGGGCGCGGGGTCTCGGGTGAAGTGGTCGCGGGCGCGGCGTCAGCGGGCACGGCGGCGTCAGGAGACACGGCGGCGTCAGGAGGCGCGGCGGTGGTCGACGGTGCGTCGAGGGAGGCTTGTGCGGTGCACCCGGACGGTTCCGGGCAGCCCACCGAGCCAGCGCCGACCAGCAGCGCGGCCAGCGTCACCACCAGCCAGCGTCTTCCCACCTTTCAACAGTCCGTTTCACAACCGCCTGATGTCGAGTGTTTCCTCCTGTGCGGTTGCTGAAGACTCGTCGCGGCGCACGATGTACGCGCTGCCGGTGGCCCGTTCGGACACCGCCTCCACGAGTTCGGTGCCGTAGTAGACGAGCCCGGCGCCGTCGTCTGTGCAATGCGTCACGGGCAGTGCGCCGGACGCGACCGCCGCGTGGATCGTGGGCCTGCGGGCCGCCTCGGTGTCGTAGTGCACACCGTTGCCGTAGGGCAGGAAGCCCAGGCCGTTGGTGATCACCCGCAGTTCCGGGCCGAACGAGTCCGTCGCGCCGCCCTGGTACCAGCAGATCGACCCGGCGGACACACCGCCGAGCACGACGCCGTTCTGCCACGCCGTGCGCATGGCCGACCCGAGGTCGTGCACCGCCCACACGGCCAGCAGGTTCGCCACCGACCCACCGCCGACCCACACCACGTCGTGCTCGCCGACCCAGCCGGTGAGGTCGGTCGTCGGGGGCATCGTGAACAGGTTCAGGTGCGACACCTCCCAGCCCGCGAGTTGGCCCGCTTCGGAGATGTCCGCGTTGAACCACCGCTGGTCGCCCGCGGCCGTGCCGACGTGGCACAGCCGGGGCTTGCGGCCGTGCACGCCGGAGAGGTCGACGGCGTGGTGGACGAGTCGGTGGAACTCCAGGTGGGTGCGGTGCCCGGCGCGGAAACCACCTGAGGTCGCCACGATCGTCGGCTGGTCTGCTGCCATGGTGCGATCCTCGCAGCGGACGCCACGAACCGGGTGTGGAATTATCCGGGGCGTGACGCTCCTTCCGAGACTCCGCCGGCTCGTGACGCGCGTTGTGCTCGGCGGGCTCGTGATCGGCCTCCTCGTCGTCGGCGGCACGGCTTTCCGCGTGTGGCAGGTGGCCCGCGAGGACGACCGCACGCACGCCGACATGGCCGTGGTCCTCGGTGCCGCCCAGTACAACGGCGTGCCGTCCGAAGTGCTGGAAGCACGGCTGGAGCACGCGCGCCGGCTGTACGACCAGGGCGTGGTCAGCTACATCGCCACCACCGGCGGCCGTCAGCCCGGCGACAACTTCACCGAGGGCGAGGCCGGCCGGATGTGGTTGGAATCGCACGACGTGCCCGCCGACCGCATCCTCGAAGTCGGCGAGGGCACCGACACCCTCGGCAGCATCCGGGCACTGGCCACCGCCGCCCGCGCGAAGGCCCTCACCACCGCCGTGATCGTCAGCGACCCGTGGCACTCCCTGCGGGCCCGGACGATGGCCGAGGACGAAGGCCTGTCCGCGTGGACGTCACCGACCCGCAGCGGGCCGAACGTGCAGACCCGCGAGACCCAGCTGTTCTACATCCGCCGCGAGACCGGCGCGCTGCTCTACTACAACCTGACCAAGGCACCGGCGGGCGCCTTCGACGGCATCCTGCTCTGAAATCCCGCGCTGAAATCCTGAACCGCGTGGCCGCATCCGGCCAACCGATCCACCAGGCCTGAGCTCGTCGTTAGCGTCGTGGGCGACCACTCCGCCGACGCCGATGCCTCGGGAGCCGCCATGACCACCGCTGTCGCGATCCGTGCGGTTGCCGGGGTGTTCGTCGCACTGGTGCTGTCCGCCTGCGGTTCGTCGGCGGAGCCGACCGCGGCCGACCTGTTCCGCGAGTACCTGGACGCGCCGAACGTCAGGTGGGACCCGTTCCAGGGCGCGAACGCCGCCGATCGACGCGCCGACATGGCGTCCACGGGCAGCGTGAGCCAGATCCAGGACCAGCTGTTCGCCGCCGACCGGTGCGGTGACGACGGTGACGACGGTGACGACCTAGCGGTCACGGAGAGCCCTTGCGGGTCGGGCATGGCGGTGGCCGAGGCGGTGAAAGGTTTCACCGGCTCGACCGGAACGGTCCACCGACGTTCGATCCTGGTCAAAAGGGGCGGCGGCTTCGAGTGGATGATCGTCTACGTGGCGCGCAAGTCCGACGGTTCGAGCGCGCTCGTCGACACAAAAGGCCGGCTCTACCCCGGAGGGCTGGACGACTTCCGCCGCAACAACCGGCTGCTCGACGCGGACGACTGGGTCCTCGCGCCGCGGAACATCACCGCCACAACGGGGCACGTCGAGCTGGTGGTGGTCTCCGGGCACACCCGCATGCCGTGGGAGCTGTGGGTCGTCGGCGGGGTCGGCCTGCTCGTGGTGGCGGTCGGCGGTCGGTGGCTGATCCGGCGTCGCCGTGTCGGTTCCGACTGACGGCCGATCCGCTCCCTTACGCTGGGTGGATGAGTCAGGGCTACACCGACCACGACTCCGCGCGGCTGCTCCCCGAGCAGGCGAAGGGAGCGGTGCTGCCCGGGGCGCGCACCGAGCGCCGCTCGCCGTTCTCCCGGGACCGGGCGCGGGTGCTGCACTCGGCCGCGCTGCGCAGGCTGGCGGGCAAGACCCAGGTCGTCGGTCCTGGTGAGGGCGCCGAGGTGACCGGTGTGCCGCGCACCCGGCTCACCCACTCGCTGGAAGTCGCCCAGATCGGCCGGGGCGTCGGCGAGGAGCTGGGGTGCGATCCGGACGTGGTCGACACGGCCGGTCTCGCCCACGACATCGGGCACCCGCCGTTCGGGCACAACGGCGAACGCGCGCTCGACGAGCTCGCCGGGTCGTGCGGCGGCTTCGAGGGCAACGCCCAGACCCTGCGCATCCTGACCCGGCTGGAACCGAAGACCGCCAAGGGGCTCAACCTGACCCGCGCGTGCCTCGACGCCGCCACCAAGTACCCGTGGGTGCGCCGACCGGGGATGGTGAAGTTCGGCGCCTACGACGACGACCTCGACGTGTTCACCTGGCTGCGTGACGGCGCGCCGGAGCGGAAGCGCTGCCTGGAGGCCCAGGTCATGGACTGGGCGGACGACGTCGCCTACTCCGTGCACGACGTGGAGGACGGCGTGCTGGCGCACCGGATCAGCCTGTCCGCCCTCGGTGACCCGGCCGAACGGGCCGCCATCGCGGGCCTCGCCGCCAAGCACTTCTCCGACGAACCGGTCTCCACCCTCGAAGCCACCGCCGCCGAACTGCTGGAACTGCCCGTCATCGCCGAACTGGCCGAGTACGACGGCTCGCTGCGGGCCCAGGTCGCGCTGAAACGGCTCACCAGCGAGCTGGTCGGCCGGTTCGCGTCGGCCGCCGTCGGCGCCACCCGCGAGGTGCACGGCGACGGCCCGCTCAGCCGCTACCAGGCCGACCTGGTCGTCCCGCCCCAGGTCGCGGCCGAGGTGGCGCTGCTCAAGGCGGTCGCCGTGCGGTACGTGATGAGCGACCCGTCGCGGCTGGCCATGCAGGCGTTGCAACGGGAGTTGATCACCGAACTCGTCCACCTCCTGCTGGACCGCGCGCCGGACACGCTCGACCCCGCGTTCCGCCCCGCGTGGACTGCGGCCGGCAACGACGCCGAACGTCTGCGCGTCGTGGTCGACCAGGTCGCGTCGCTGACCGACGCCCAGGCCGTGGCGTGGCGGCGCGCGTTGGCGAACAGCCCCACCGAGCCCCTGTGACCGGTGGCACACTCGACGTCATGGCCGATGAGTCGACACGACCGGCGGGCCGCCCGTGGCCTTGGCGCAGACCGAGCCGTGAACCGGTGAAGGTCGCCCGCGAGCGACCGTACGACGGCTGGGCCGGCGGGTGGGACGACGATTCCGACGACGGTTCAGCCGGAGTGCGGGAACCACGGCACCCCCAGCCGCTCGGACCCATGAGCAGCGCGGGCGAACGTCCGATCCCGGACGAACCCATAGTGGTCAAGGAGACTTCGTGCCTGATCGAGCGCACCTGACGTTCGCCCTCACCCTTCACGACGCTGTCGCGCCCGATCGCACGCGCAACGCCTGCTGGTCGCCGTACTCGGTGGCCAGCGCTCTCGGCATGATCGCGCAGGCCGCGCGCGGCGAGACGGAGGCGGAGCTGGTCGCGCTGCTCGGCACGGACCACGCCAAGGTGCTCAAAGGCGCGGTGGTCGGTGACGACGCCGAGTTCGCGGTGGCCAACACGTTGTGGGCGTGGGACGAGCTGCCGCTCAACGACGGGTTCCTCACCGATCTCGCCGGGTGGCCGGGCGCGAAGGCCCGCTCCGCGCCGTTCGCCGAGGACCCGGAGGGCGCGCGCAAGATCATCAACGCCGACGTGGCCGAGACGACCCACCAGCTGATCCCCGAGCTGCTGTCGGCCGGCTCGATCACGTCGGACACGGTCGCGACCCTGGTCAACGCGCTGTACCTGAAGGCGGCGTGGAGCGCGGAGTTCCCCGAACACGACACCGCGGACCTGCCGTTCCGGGGCGCCGGGAACGTCCCGACCATGCGCCGCGAGGGCGACATGCGGTACGCGCGGCGCGCTGGGTGGCAGGCCGTGGCGGTGCCCGCGCGGGGTGGCGTGGAAGCGGTCGTGCTGCTGCCGGACGACGACCTCGGCGGCACGGAAGGCGTGCCCGAGGTGCTGGAGGCGCTGGACCGGGACCGGGTCGAACTGTTCCTGCCCAAGCTGGACCTGTCCGTGAACGCGTCGCTCGGCTCGGCGTTGCAGCAGGTCGGCGTGCGCACGATGTTCACCGGCGCGGCCGATCTCACCGGCCTGAGCCCGGACCCCCGGCTGTACGTGGACGACGTGGTGCACGAGGCCGTGCTGCGGCTGGACGAGCAGGGCTTCGAGGGCGCGGCGGCGACTGCCGTGACGATGCGGATGACGTCGTTCATCCCGGCCGGGCCCGCCCGCACGGTCCGCGTCGACCGGCCCTACCTGTTGCTGGTGCGGCACTCCGGCACGGGCGCGATCTTCTTCTTCGCCCAAATCGCGAAGCCATAGTACGGCCTCTCTCATTATTTCACTAGATTTCATTGAATCTTCGCGTTTGCCGATGGGGGTGACCCGATCGCCATTCCCGCTCGTCCGAACGGGTGGCACTCGACCGGGGTCTTGCTCTTTTCGATCGCCGCACGGCAGAACAGCGGTATACCGGTTGGGCTCATGGAGTGAGGGCGGTCGTGCGTGGGCCGGTGTTCCGGTCTAATGGGCCTTTTACCAGGTCGTCCAGCGGATGTGGACCACACGTAGGAAGGCACGCACTATGGCGAGTGTCCCCCCCGCGTTCCCCAGCGGCAGGCCGCTGACGTGGGGAGACCTGGAGTCGATGCCCGATGACGGTCGCCGGTACGAACTGGTGGACGGGGTGTTGCTGGTGAGCCCCTCGCCCCGCCCCACGCATCAGCGCGCCGTCGCACGCCTCGTCATCGAACTGACGAAGGTGTGCCCGCCGGACTGGGAAGTCCTGCCCGCCCCGGTCGACGTCGTCCTCGCCGAGGACACGGTGTTCATCCCGGACGTCGTGGTCGGCGATAGGGCGGCCTTCACCAAACGCGCCCTCATCGGACCGCCGGTGCTCGCGATCGAGGTCCACTCGCCCCGCACCCGGCTCGTCGACCTGGAGCTGAAGCGGTCGCGCCTGCAATTGGCGGGGTGCCCGCACTACTGGCTGGTCGACCCGGACGCGCCGTCCCTGCGCTGCCTCGCACTGCGCGACGGCGAGTACGAGGAAGTCGCCGTCTCGGAGGGCTCCACCGCCATCACGATCACCGAACCGTTCAAGGTCCGACTGTCCGCTCACGCACTGGTCAGCGACCACCCGATGTGGTGATGTCCTGTCACGTTCCGGGTTTCTTCCTCGTCCACCGGGTGAAGGCCCGAAACGAGGAGGGGACATGCCGAGGATTCCGGTCGTCACGACCAAGCAGGCCAACCCGCTGCTGAAGCTCGCCTACCGGTTCAGCAAACGGCGGTTCGGCGCGGTGCCGGAGCCGTTCGCGGTGGCGGCGCACCACCCGAAGCTGTTCATGGCCAGTGCGCGGCACGAGATGGGCGTGGCGAAGGCGGCCAGGACGTTGCCGGCGTCGTTGCGGGAACTGGTGGTCTACGCGACCGCGGTGAAGGTCGGCTGCTCGTGGTGCGTGGACTTCGGCGCCATGCTGATCAAGCACCGGGGCCTGGACATCGACCGGCTCAAGGAGATCCACGACTACCGGGACTCGGACAAGTACACCGAGCTGGAGAAGCTGGCTCTCGACTACGCCGACGCGATGACCGAGACGCCCACCGCCGTCACCGACGAGCAGGTCGCCGAACTGGACCGTCGGCTGGGGCACGAGGGTCTGGTGGAGCTGACCTACCTGATCGCGCTGGAGAACCAGCGGGGCCGGATGTACTCGGCGCTCGGCATCACCGACCAGGGGTTCACCTCGGGTGACGCCTGCCGCGTGCCGCTGCCCTAAGCGCCCTGAGCGTTGTCCTGAGGGGTCTGCGGGAACGGTACGTGGCCGAGCTTGTCCGGGTTCGACACGTCGTAGACGGCGGCCACCATGCCGTCCCGCACCACGACCGCGCTGACGCGCGGGGTGAGCTCGCCGCGAGCCGGGAACACCAGCCCCAGGTCGCCGTTGACCAGCGCGGGTTGCCCGGCCGCGGTGGCGCCGTCGTACTTGCGCAGCAGGCCGAACAGCAGACGGGCCACCTTGTCCGGGCCGCTGACCACGTTGATCGCGGTCTTCGCCTTGCCGCCGCCGTCGCCCACGAGCACCACGTCGGGGTGCAGCAAGCCGATCACGGCGTCGACGTCACCTGAGGCCAGGGCCTGGAGGAACCGCTCCAGCACCTCGCGCTGCTCCGCCAACGCCACCCGCGGCGGCGGCTCGGCCTCGGCCGCCGCCCGACGGCCCCGTGACGCGTGCTGGCGGGCTGTCGCGACCGTGCAGCCCAACGTGTCGGCGATCTCCGCGAACGGCACGTCGAACGCGTCGTGCAGCACGAACGCCACCCGCTGCTCGGGCGTGAGCCGGTCCAACACCACCAACGCCGCCATCCGCACGCCGTCGTCGCGCACCACCGCGTCCAACGGGTCGTCCTCGCCCGAGGTGACCAACGGCTCGGGCAGCCACTGCCCGACGTACCGCTCCCGCCGCACCGCCGCCGACCGCAACCGGTCCAGGCAGATCCGACCCACCACCGTGGTCAGCCAGCCCCGCAGGTCCCGGATACCGGCCCGGGCCTGTTCGCCGAGACCGGTCAGCCGCAGCCACGCCTCCTGCACCGCGTCCTCGGCGTCCGCGACGCTCCCGGTGAGCCGGTAGGCCACCCCGACCAGGTGGGAGCGGTGGCCGGTGAAGAGGGAAGCCAGGGTCTGCTCGGCTGCCAGGGTCTGGTCGGCTGCCAGGGTCTCCTCGCCTGCGGTCACGAGCACCAGTCTGCCAGCACTAGACTCGCTCGACGTGGCAGGACGCATCCGGGAGAGCGATATCGCGCTGGTCCGCGACCGGAGCCGGATCGACGAGGTCGTGGGGGACCACGTCTCCCTGCGCGGGGCCGGCGCCGGCGCGTTGAAGGGCCTGTGCCCGTTCCACGACGAGAAGTCGCCGTCGTTCAACGTCCGCCCCTCGCACGGCACGTTCCACTGCTTCGGCTGCGGCGAGGGCGGCGACGTCATCGCGTTCGTGATGAAGATCGAGCACCTCGGTTTCGTGGAGGCCGTCGAACGGCTGGCCGACCGGGCGGGCATCCAGCTCACCTACGAGGGCGGCGGCGCGACCGTCCAACGCGACCGCGGCACCCGCAGCAGGCTCATCGAGGCGCACAAGGTCGCCGCCGAGTTCTACGCCGAGCAGCTGGCGTCACCGGACGCGTTGGCCGCACGGGAGTTCCTGGCGGAGCGCGGTTTCGACGAGGCCGCGGCCCGGCAGTTCGGCTGCGGTTTCGCGCCCGGCGGCTGGGACAAGCTCACCAGGCACCTGCTCGGGCGCGGGTTCGAGCTGACCGAGCTGATCAAGGCCCAGCTGACCAAGGAAGGCAGGCAGGGGCCGATCGACCGGTTCCACCGCCGGCTGCTGTGGCCGATCCGGGACATGGGTGGCGAGGTCGTCGGGTTCGGCGCGCGCCGGATCTTCGACGACGACCCGGTCCAGGCGAAGTACCTCAACACCAGCGAGAGCGTGATCTACAAGAAGTCCCAGGTGCTGTTCGGGCTGGACCTGGCCAAGCGGGAGATCGCCAAACGGCGGCAGGCCGTGGTGGTCGAGGGCTACACCGACGTGATGGCCATGCACCTGGCCGGCGTGCCGACGGCGGTCGCGTCGTGCGGCACGGCGTTCGGCGCGGACCACATGAACGTGCTGCGCCGGCTGTTGATCGACGACTCGCTCAACGGCGAGGTGATCTTCACCTTCGACGGTGACGCGGCGGGCCAGAAGGCGGCGCTCAAGGCGTTCGAGGGCGAGCAGGCGTTCTCCGCGCAGACCTACATCGCGATCGCGCCGGACGGCATGGACCCGTGCGAGCTGCGCCAGGCCAAGGGTGACGTGGCGGTGCGGGACCTGGTGGCGCGGCGCACGCCGCTGTTCGAGTTCGCCATCAAGACCCGGCTGCGCGACTACGACCTGGACTCGGTGGACGGTCGGGTCGAGGCGCTGAAGGTGATGGTGCCGTTCGTGGCCCAGATCAAGGACCGGGCCAAGCGGGACGGTTACGCGACGCGGCTGGCGTGGTGGGTCGGCTGGGAGGACGAGTCGGCCGTGGTGCGCCGGGTGCGTGAGACGGCCAACGGTCGTGCACCGGCTCCTGCGCGACGCGCTCAGGCCGTGGACCCGAACCAGGGCGCGCTGGCGGTGGATGTCGACGGTCCGCCGCGTCCCGATCCGCGTGATCCGGCGCTGTGGGCGCAGCGGGAGGCGTTGAAGGCGGCGTTGCAGCTGCCGGAGATGGCCGGGCCGTACTACGACTCGCTGCCCGACGAGGCGTTCACGCATCCCGCGTACCTGGCGTTGCACCAGGCGATCCGGGAGGCCGGTGGGGCGTCCTCGGGGCTGTCGGGTCCGGCGTTCCTGGACGCGGTGTCGCAGGCGTGCGGGCAGCAGGCCGTGCGGTCGGTGCTGACCGAGTTGTCGGTGGAGGCCCTGCGGGTCAAGGCGGACGACGAGTACCGGTACGTGCAGGGCGTGCTGGCGCGGTTGCAGCAGATCCTGGTGTCCGGGCAGATCACCGAGATCAAGTCGCGGCTGCGGCGGGTGTCGCCGGTGGAGGAACCCGACGAGTACCGGGCGTTGTTCGGTGATCTCATCGCGTTGGAGGACTACCACAAGGCGTTGGGGCAACAAGCGGCGGGCGGGCTGTGATGGGGCTGTTCCGGAGGTTGTTCGGCTCGGGTGCGCCGGAGGGGTTCACCGGGGTGCTGGAGGCCGACGAGCACGTGCTGGCGTCGGCGGCGGTCGGGTCGTCGTGGCTGGTGGCGACCACTTTCGGGCTGTGGTTGCCTGGCCCGCGTCGGGTGGGGTGGCACCTGATCAGCAAGGCGACGTGGAGCGGGAACGCGTTGTCGGTGATCGAGGCGGTCGAGGACGGCATGGCGGGGGAGGCCGTGATGCTGCGCGACCTGGCGCCGCAGCGGTTCCCGCTGGAGTCGCCGGGCAAGGTGCCCGAGGTCGTGCACGCGCGGGTGACCGCGTCGATCAAGTCCCGGGAGCACAACGAGACGGCCGGGGCGTGGTTCGTCCAGCGCAAGGTGACCGGGCGGGACGGGGTCGTGCTGCAGGTGCGGCCGGATCCGGGGACCGATGTGGAGCGCGTTCGGGAGATCGCGGCGGCGGTGGCGGCGAAGATCGCTCGGCTCCGCGCCGACTCCTGAGTTTCGTTCGGAAGCTTTGACTCCTAGCAGTACGTGCGTACTGTATCAGTACGTCCGTACTGTTACTTGGGGTGTGCGCATGTGGGATCCGGGCAAGTACCTCGCGTTCGCCGACCACCGGTCGCGACCGTTCCACGAGCTGGTGGCACGTATCGGGGCCACGTCACCGCGGCGGGTGGTGGACCTGGGCTGCGGCCCGGGGAACCTGACCGGGACGTTGGCCGCGCGGTGGCCGTCGGCGGTGGTGGAGGGGTTGGACTCGTCACCGGAGATGGTCTCGGCGGCACGGGCGCGTGGGGTGGACGCGCGGGTGGGCGACGTGGCGTCGTGGGAGCCCGCGCCGGACACCGACGTGGTGGTGACCAACGCGGTGTTGCAGTGGGTGCCGGGGCACGAGGACCTGCTGCGGAAGTGGGCGCGGACGCTGCCGTCCGGCGCGTGGCTGGCGATGCAGGTGCCGGGGAACTTCTCCGGACCGTCGCACTCGCTGGTCCGGTCGCTGGTGGACGCGTCGTGGCCGGCGTTGCGCGGGCTGATGCGGCTGTCGCCGGTGCTCGACCCGGAGGGGTACGCGCTGGTGCTCGACGGGTGTTCGGTGGACGCGTGGGAGACGACGTACCTGCAGCGGCTGGAGGGGGAGGACGCCGTGCTGGAGTGGATCAGCGGGACGGCGTTGCGGCCCATCCGGGCGGCGTTGGACGACGGGGAGTGGGCGGCGTTCCGGGCACAGCTGGCGCCGATGCTGCGCTCGGCCTACCCGATGCGGGCGGACGGCACGACGTGGTTCCCGTTCCGCCGGATCTTCGCGGTCGCCCGCGTGCCGTGACCCCTAGCGCCGTGACCCTTGTGCCGTGACCTGCCGTGGCCGCCCCACTTGTCACGCGGGGCGGCCACGGCTTCGGTTCTCTGGTTCCCTGGTCCCTAGTTCGCGCGCGGGATGACGGGGTCGCGCCGGTGCCCGTTGGCGTGGGGCTGGTGACGGCCGAAGCCGGTCTTCTCACTCACCTTGGCGCGGACGATGCCGGCCGCGCCCTGGACGGCCGGGTGGTCGGCCATGGCGCGGTAGGCGCGCACGATCTGGTCGTAGCGCTGACGTCCGGCGCGCGCCCCTAGGACGTAGCCGACGGCGGCGCCGAGCAGGATGCCCTTCATGAGGTGTCCTCTCCTCCGATCGTGCCTGGTCACACACCTTCCTACCGCACGGGCAGGGGGGTGTGCGCGAGCACCGTTCCGGATGCGCTAGAGTTATGTCCCGTCGGACCGAGAGGTCCGGCCTACAACAGAACATTCCCCCTTAGCTCAACGGCAGAGCATTCGACTGTTAATCGAAGGGTTACTGGTTCGAATCCAGTAGGGGGAGCGCGATGGCAGCCCCAGGTCACCTGACCTGGGGCTTTGTCATCTCATGGGGTCGGGGTACCCCCTGTCACCCGATTGTCACCCCCTACTGCCCACTTTCTTGAGGCAGGCTGATCGGTATGGCCGACCGCTTCGCGAACCGCCGCCGGATCACGTCGCTGGACCCGGAGACCGACCACGTCGAGATCATGCGCATCTCGTCCGGGTACGAGTTCCCGTGGGACTACGTGCGGTCGTTGGAGTTCGCGCTGTTCAGGACGTACTGCGTGCCGTCGATCTCGGGTCTGCTGGCTCGTACCGGCGAGTTCGAGCGGCGGCCGCAGAAGCGGTACGACGACACGGCGTTGCTGATGGCGGAGCTGGTGGAGCACGGCTACGACTCGCCGCGGGGCCGGGAGGCGCTGCGCGTGGTGAACCGGCTGCACGGGCGGTACGAGATCTCGAACGACGACATGCGGTACGTGCTGTCGACGTTCATCTTCGACCCGATCGAGTGGATCTCGCGGTTCGGCTGGCGGCCTCTGACGGACCACGAACGGATGGCCGCGTTCCACTTCTACTCGGCCGTCGGTGTCCGGATGGGGATCAAGGACCTGCCGGCCACCTACTCCTCGTACCTGGCGTTCAAGCGCGCGTACGAGGCCGAGCACTTCACGTACAGCGACACGAACCGTCAGATCGGCCAGTACACCCTGGACCTGTTCTGTTCCTGGTACCCGGCGCCACGCGCGCTGACGTCCCGAGCCGTGCTAGCGCTGCTGGACAAGCCCATGCTCACCGCCTTCGGCTTCCGCCCGTCACCCACCTGGCTGACCGCCCTGGCCCACACCGCCCTGCACTTACGAGCCCACACCGTCCGCATGCTCCCACCCAGGCGAACACCCCGCCTGACCAACGACTCGAACAACCGCACCTACCCCGGCTACCCCACCGGCTACCGACCGTCCGACCTCGGAGCCCCGAACCCCCGGAGTGCACAGCTTGGTCACGCCGTACCGGGTTGTCGAGACGCGGAAGAGACAGATCTGTACCCTCCAGAACCGCACGTCAGGGGGCAGTAGCTCAGCCGGTCAGAGCAGCGGACTCATAATCCGTCAGGTCGTGGGTTCGAACCCCACCTGCCCCACCAAAGTACTCAGTGCGCGAACCCTCGGGGTGAGGACTGGTAAGCCGGTCTCCGGCCCTTCTGCCTCGGCGTTTACCGGCTGGGGCACCCGGAAGACGGGGACGATCCGGTCGGGTCCGAGGACCTTGATCGTCATGACGAGTGCTTCCACGAGGGCCTTGCGTTGGTTGTGGTTACCGGCGTCGAGGATTTCGGTGATGTGGTCGTTGACCTCGGTGAGCGTGGCCGCGTCGGGCATGGTCGGCTCGGCGGTGAGCTGGGCTTCCAACTGGGCTTTCCGGTCGCGGAGCTGGCGTTGCTTGGTGCGGTGCTGGAGCAGTCGCGCTTTCACGTCCTCGTCGTCGGGGTCGAACTTGTCGGCCTCGAAGGCGTCGAGGTACTTGTCGATCTTCGCCGTGACGTTGGTGAGGTCGGCCTGGACGGTCTTGAGTTCAGCGGCCACGGTCTCGTGGCTGCTCGCGTAGTGCCGGCGGGCGGCCTCGACCGCGTCACGGATCAGGATGTGCTGGCTGCTGTAGAAGGACGCGATGGCGTCCGTGAGGGCCTTGTCGACGGCGTCGGCGTTGAGCCGGGCCATGTCGCACTTCGCCTTGCCGTAGCGGGTGATGTTCCAGCAGGTGTAGTAGCGGTAGGTCTTGGTCTTGCCGTTCGCCCTGGTGCCGACCATCGGCTTGCCGCACTTCGGGCACGGGATTCGGCCGGTGGCGATGTAGTCCGAGCCGCTGGCGGCGCGGTGGCCGAGGCTTTCGCCGCGCTCGTCGAGGATGTGGTTGGCCTGGTCGAACTGGGCCGCGTCGATGATCGCCGGGTGGGCGTTCTCGACGGTGACCTCCCGGAAGTTGATCTCGCCGACGTAGACGCGGTTGGCGAGGATGTTGGTCACCTGTTTGAACGACCAGGGGCCGCCGGTGCTGGTGCGGTGGCCGCGCTCGTTGAGCAGGTTGGCGATGGTGTGGGAGCCGATGCGGTCGCGCGTGTAGAGGTTGAAGATCAGCTTGACGATGCCTTCCTCGGCCTCGTTCGGGTACAGCACGTGGGTCTTGGGGTCCACCAGGTAGCCGTAGGGGCGGCGTCCGCCCTTCCACTGCCCCTTCGCGGCCTTGCGCTCCAGTCCCGCGGTGACCCGGTCGATGATCACGTCCCGCTCGAACTGGGCGAACATCGACAGCATCTGGACCAGCATCCGGCCCATCGGCGTGGAGGTGTCGAACGGCTCGGTCGCCGACCGGAACGCAACCCCGGCGTCGTCCAGTTCGTCAAGCAGTGTCACCGTGTCGCGGAGATTCCGGGAGAACCGGTCCACCCGGTACACCAACAGGACGTCGATCATTCCCGACTTGGCCCACCGCATCGCCTTTTGGAGGCCGGGGCGGTCGGTGTTCGCGCCGGAGGCGTCGTCCTCGAACCTCTTGACGATCGTCCACCCCGGCTGTGAGGCCACGTAGGCGTCCAGGCGCGTGAACTGCGCTTCCTTGGAGAAGGGCTGGTGCTCGTCGTCCGTGCTGCGCCGCACGTAGATCCCGACGCGGACGGTGTCGAGGTCCAGCGCTGCGGCCTTCCGGACTTTCTTTGTCGTCGTTCGCCTAGACAAAAAGATTCCCCCAGGTTGTTGGCGAACCGGTGCGGCGGTCCGCCATTCTTGGCATGGCTCTACCGGCACCGGGAATGTGTTCGGTCATGCCATTGAATCTAGCATTTCCGGTGCATGGGCATCAGGTTTTGTTTTGCGTGGAGCGTCGGGATTGGTTCCATTCATTGATGAGTGCGGCGAGGGCGTCCACTGCCGTGTCGTGCTCACGGGGCTCCAGAGGCTCGGTCTCGATGTGATCGACCGTCAAGGCGTTGGGCAACCTGTTCGTGCTCGCGTCCACTTGTCGTTTCCTGATCGGCTGTGGTGAGGCGCGAGGAGCCCCCGCAACCAGCGGAGGCGGGGGCTCCTCCGCTGGTGGGTTCGGGTCGTCGGGTCAGTGGCGGCGCAGTCCCGCGTCCTACGTGATCGGTTCCTCGGGCGTGCGCCGTGGCGTGGTGGCCGTTGGGATCTCGGTCAGGAGTCGGTGGGAGTGAGGGGGCGGCCGTCGTTGTCGCGCGGGTCGACCAGTGGGGTGACGCGGTGCTCGGTGCTGACCACGACACCGAAGGTGCCCAGCAGCACCAGGGCGGCGGAGATCAGGCCGGTGAGGGCGTCTCCCTGGCCGGAGGTGAGCAGGCCGGAGCCGACGAGGCCGGTGACCAGGGCGGTGAGGCCGCCGACGATGGAGCCCGCGATGCGCAGCGGGCGGGGGCGGGGATCGGACACGAAGGGTTCCTTCTGGATGGGGTTGGGGTGGTTGCCCTCGTGCCGCTCGAACCAGCGGACAAAGCGGTAGGAGGCTTTGCCGAGTAGCCAGAGCAGCAGGGCGAGGGAGAGCACGAGCGAGCCGCCGCCGGGTTCGAGCCCGGCGGCGGCCGACTCGTGGGTCATGGGCGGATCAGCCAGTTCCCGGCGTAGATCCGGTTCGGGTCGGCGATGCCGTTGCGCGCGGCGATGGCCGCGACGGTGGTGCCCCAGCGCACGGCCAGCACCGAGAGGGTGTCTCCGGGCTGGATCTGGTAGCGCTCGCCGCCGCCTCCACCGCCCCCGGTGCCGGGGACCTGGATGGTGTTGCCCGCGTAGATGAGGTTGGGGTTGGCGATGCCGTTGCGGGAGGCCAGCTCGCCCACGGTGGTGCCGGTGCGCGCGGCGATGCCGGACAGGGTGTCGCCGGGCTGGATGACGTAGGAGACCCAGCCCGAGGGCGCCGGGGCGGGCGCGGGCTGCGGTGCCGGTGCCGGGGCGGGTGCGCCGTCGAGGACGAACGAGCCCACGCGCCAGCCGCCCACGGTGGCGTTGCGGTCCACGAACCCGGTGAAGCCGGGGACGATGCCTTCCTGGGTGTGCTGGTGGATCGCCAGCCGGGGGTGGCTGTAGTCGACGTGGCCGGGGTTGCCGTTGTACTGGGCGCACCAGAGGATCACGCCGTCGTCGGCCCACTCGTTCGGGCGCAGGCGGCGGGTGAACCAGTACTGGTTGGCGTACACCAGCAGTTCGCGGCGTCCGGAACGCTCGCGAAAGAGGCGGATGAACTCCGCGACGAACCCGTTGGGGTCGCCGGTGAAGTCGGGGGCCTCCATGTCGAGCATCGGCCACAGCGAGCCGGAGGCGAGCAGGCCGCGGGCGTTGAGCTGGGCGACGAAGTGCGCGACCTGTCCGGCGATGTCGCCGGGGTGGGCGTAGTGGTAGCCGCCGACGTGGATGCCGACGCCCCGCGCGCCGTCGACCTGGGCGGTGGCGTGCGGGTTGACGTAGCCGGTGGCTTCGGTGACCTTCACCGAGGCGAAGCTGATGTTGTTGCCCTTGACGGCGAGCCAGCCGATCGCAGAGCCCTGCCAAGAGCTGATGTCGATGCCGTAGTCCACGTGGTCCTTCCGGTTTTCGGGCATGGCGAAGCGGCCGAGCACCGGGGCGGTGTCGGCTCGTGGGTGGGTGGGTGGGTCAGGCGGGTGGGAGTTCGCCGCGTCGCGCGGCGGCGGCTGCATCCTCGGCGGCGCGGCGGCGGTCGCGTTCGGCGTCCAGCTCGTTCTCAAGACCGGCGAGGCGGCGTTCGAGCTTGGAGATGCGGGTGCGCATCGCGGACAGCTCGGCGGTGTGCGCGGTGCGCAGGGCGGTGATCTCGGCGGCGTGCGCGGTCTCGCGGGCCGCGAGCGCGGCCAGGTACTCGGCGCGGTCGGACCGGTTGGCGGTCATGAGCCGGTGGTTGGCCGAGAGCAGGTAGCCGATGATCAGCACGAGCGCACCGGCCACGCCGAAGCTAGACAGGTTGGATAGGTCCAGAACTTCACCTCTGTTTTGGCAATGCGGACCGTTCACGCGGCACCGTGCGGGCGTCCGGGCACACCTGCTACGCGTTCCCGCAATCGCGTACAGAACGAACCTCATATTCAAATGCTGGGAACGTGCAGGTCATCAGGCTCCACTGGGCCGATCGGCTCATAGTTTCAGGTGGCCCGCATTTTGCGGGTTTCTGCTCCGTTCGAGCGGTTTCGTGCGTAGTCGACCATCGTGTCGCCGAAATGCGGTAGTAGTTGTACCGATCCGACTGCCTTCGATGAAAGGTTGCGAATGAGGAAACTCGGACTGTTGATCGGTGCCATTGCTGCTGCATTCGCACTGGCCGGGGCTCCGGTTGCGGCGGCGTCCCCGGCGCCGCAGGCCGCACCGATCCCTTGCTCCACCTGGCAGTACAACACCGATGCCGGTAAGCCGATCTACAGCGGTAGCACGGGCACCGGCCTGGTCGGCTACACCGCCAACGGCGGTTTTGTGAACGTGACCGGATTCAACGAAAACTTCCGTGGCGGGAACTTCTACAACTCCGGCGGAGGGTGGTACAACGTCGGTTGGATCCACATCTCGCACATCCATTACGTGCGCTGCTGGTAGTCCGGAGGGTGTTCGGGTCGCGAAGCGACCCGAACACCCATTCCGGACATCGGATATCGCGCCGCTTGGCGGGCCGGTTCATCGTGGATGGCGGATCTTCTTGGTGACGCAGGTGGTGGCCCCGTGGGGTAGCGCATAGTCGGAGTTTCCAGCTTAAACGCACACGCAGGCGAAGCCGGAAAGGTGAGCCCACGAGCGTGGGCTCATGGAACCCGTACTCCCTCACCGGCTAGCACGGTGCGGGCGTCGGGGTCGATGGGTGGGTCGGGCCGGATGTTCTGGTCGGTGGGTGGTCCGGGGCTCAGCGTGGCGCGCAGGGTGAGGACCTGGCGGACGCGCCCGTGGCCGTCGCCGCTGGTGCGGATGCCCACCACCCACGCGGGGGTGGTCAGGGCCGCGCCCACGGTGTCGGTGATGCGGACGAGGTCGCCGAGTTGGATGCGCGGGTCGGGCAGGATCTCGACGTCGCCGAGCACGGGCAGCGGTGCGGCGGCGACGGCGAGCAGGTAGGACGCGACCGTCGAGGCCGCGGCCGAGGTCTGCAACCACGGGGTGGCCGGCACCTGGTAGACCTGCGCGCCGTAGCGGGTGACGCTGGTGGTGTCGGTGCGCCGCAGCAGCCGGCGGGAGGGGCCGTTGTCGGCCAGCTCGACGGAGTAGATCGACAGCGACGGGACGTTGCCGGAGGTGAGCATGTAGACGGTGCTCGATCCGGTGTTGCGGAAGGTGACGCGCAGGGTTGCGCCGTCGCGTTCGGTGGTGGACTCCACCCGTCCGTGGACTCCGGCGCTGCCGTCGCTCGCGGTGGACCAGCGCACCCGCGAGGTGGAGGCGGGTGTGGTGGCGACGTAGGCGATCGGGGGCGGGGAGTCGTACTCGGTGACGTCGTAGTCGTAGGTCAGGGTCAGGGTGGAGAAGGCCGGGATGCTGCGCCGGGTGGTCTCGGTGAACCGCTCCCGCGTGGAGCCGATCGTGTAGAGCGAATAGGGCACGTCGATGACGTTGCGGACGGAGTCGATCGCCTCCGACACCCGCAGTCCCGCGATCTCCCGCGCACTGGTCGCGGTCAGCACCGGTTGGCCGGGCGAGGTGAAGCGGGTGTTGTTGCGGTAGCGGAAGATGCCGTGTTCATCGAACGAGGCGGTGGCCTGTTCGGCGCGGGCCACGGCGCTGATGACCTCCCACGCGGAGCCCTGGGTGGGCGGGATGGCGGTCAACGTGCTGGTGATGGTGTCGAGCACCGCGCCGCGCTGCCAGGTCGGGCCTTCGAAGTCGGCGCGGGTGGGTTGGGTCAGCGTCAGCGAGACCTGGACGGCTTCGACCGGCAGTCCGGAGGTCATGGCGATGTAGTTGAGCTGGGTGCCTCCGGCGGGCATCCCGCCCAGCGTGCCGGGGTTGAACTCCTGGTAGTAGCCGTCCGGGCCGGACATGTAGATGCGCGCGGAGGGCTGGGTTCCGCTGAACGTCCAGTAGCAGCCCAGATGCCAGCGCCCGACCGGCAGCGGCGTGAAGAACAGCACGGAGGTGAACTGCCCGTCCGAGCTGGCCGACGCGGTTTGCGGGCTGGACTTGAAGTCCACGCCGAACTCCACGGCGTTGGTCGCCCCGTCGGCCTGGTAGAAGCAGGACAGCGAGACCCTGCCGGTGTCGGGGCCGATGGAGCTGGTGTCCACCCAGCACTCCACGAACAGCGACCGGCCGGGAACGGTGGTGCGGGTGCGCGGGTCCCAGCGGACGCCGAAGCTGGTGGTGGTCGAACCGGGCAGCGCGGCCATCTCCCACGGCGCACGGGTGCGGGTGTAGCCGATCGAACCGGAGTGGGTGCGGTAGAACCCGACGTCCGGCGCGATGCCGCCGTGCATCGAGGCATACAGGATGCACTCGGGCCGTGGCGGCGGGGCGGTGTGGATGCCCGCGTCCCGCAGCAGGTTGTCCACCACCCACGTGCCCGAGGCGATCGGCACGGTGTTGACCGACACGGCGGCCGGGAGGCGGGCCGCGCCGCGCAGCCGTTCCGCGCCGTCCAGCGCCGACAGTTCGACCCGTCCGGTGGCGGAGTCGGCTATCCGGTCGCGCACGAGGCCCCGGAAGGCGGGTAGGGCGTCGTCGGCCAGGCCCCAGCCGTGCAGGACGGATTGGCGGGGTCGGGTGATGTCGGCGGTGGCGTGCGGGGCGTAGGGGCTGTAGAGCTGGGCGGCGGTCTGGGTGCCGGTGCCGGTGATGGAGAGCCGGAGTTCGGCGGAGGCGCTGCCGTTGGTGGCGCGCATCGGGGCGGGCAGGTCGGAGTCGTAGGCCCGGTCCAGCGACCAGGTGGTGACCTGGTCGGTGAGGTCGCGTCCGCCCAGGCGGGTCAGGCTGGTGTGGACGCGTTCGGGTTCGCCGAGGGCGGCGGTGAGGGCGGGGTCGGCGTCAAGCAGGGCGCACCTCCACGAGGGTGAGCGACAGGTCGCGGTGTGGGAGTCGCGGGCGGTCGGCGTAGGCGGTGACGGTCATGGCGGGGCAGCCGTCGCCGATCGGGATGGGTTCGGTGGCGGTGACGGGTTCGCCGAGGCGCAGCAGGGCGCCGCCCACCGGGATGGTCGTGGTGAGGGTGGGCAGGTCGACCTTGGGCAGGACGAACGCCGCCCCGGCGGGCGGGACGGCGGTCACGGTGGGCGCGGCCGGTTCGGCGGAGCCGACGAACACTCCGCCCGCGTCCCAGAACTCCAACCGGCACACCGCGCCCGCCAGGGTGCGGGCCAGGTGGGTGGTGAACGAGACCGGCACGCCGGGCAGCACCGGCCACCCCACCCAGTACGGCGGGAGGTAGTAGAGCTGACTGCTGTTGGCCTGGGTGGCGGTGACGGTGAGCGTGCCGTCCGCGCGTTCGGCCAGGGTGCCCCACCCGGCGAGGGTGATCCGGCGCGGTGTGCGCCCGAGGGATTGACCGGCCTCCAACAGGTTGTCGGTCGCCGGGTCGAGCACGGCCAGGGGGCCGGGGCCGTAGGCGCGGCGGGCCAGGGCGTCGAGCCAGCGGGCGTGCTCGGGCAGCAGCGCCGACCAGGACAGGGGGAGGCGGCGGGGGGGGGGGGGCCAACCGGGTGGTGGTCACCCCGCCCGCCAGTGAGGCGAACTCCTGCACCCCGAGGGAGACCGACCGGTCGTAGTCGGTGGCGGTGTCGGGGATCTCCCGCAACTGCCCCGGTGGGCCGATCCACAGCGAACGCACGGGCGCTCACCTCCGGGACAGGATGCGTTCGCCGTCTGCGGTGGCACGGGCGATCTCGGTAGCGCCGACCTGCACCACCACGGGGCGGGCGGCCAGCTCGCGCACCGCGTCGACCAGGTCGCCCAGGTCGGGCGGTGTCGTCCCGGTGGCGTTGGTGGCGTTGCGGGTGATCACTCGTTCCGGTGCGGTTCGGCCGCGCGCGGCCTCGGGCGCGGCCATGCGGGGGATGCTGGCCGTGAGGTCGGACAGGTACTCGCGCACGGCGGGTTCCCCGGCCTCCAACCCGGTGAGCAGCCCGCGCATGATGAGGACACCGTTGCCGCGCAACAGCTTCGCGTCACGCTCGGGCGGACCTTTCCAGTCCGGCAACAGGTTCGTGACCTGCCGCAGCTTGTCCCGCAGGGAGTTGATCATGGACTCGATGCCGCGCAGCAGGCCCCGGATCAGGTTCTTGCCCGCCTCGACCAGCAGTGAGCCGAGGTCACCGAGGCCGGAGACGATCTTGCGCGGCAGGTCCGCGACCAGCGAGAGCAGTCCGCCCGTGGCCGTGTTGACCGCGCCCCACAGGAACTCGAACGCGCCCGCCACGACGTCCTTGACACCCTGCCAGGCTCGTGACCAGTCGCCGGTGATCACGCCCATGGCGATGTCCAGCAGGCCCTTGAGGAACTGGAGCCCGCCGGACACGGTGGAGACGATGTTGTCCACGACGGGCTTGACGACGTTGTCCAGCAGGAACCGCAGCACCGGGATCAGGTTCTCGGTGATCTCGGTGGCGACGGCGGCCCAGATCTTGAGCCAGTCCGTGAGGACCCCGGCGGCCTGGACGATGACCGGGAGCAGCGCCGCGACGAGGTCGATCACGGAGGGCAGCAGTGTCACGCCGAGTTCCAGCAGGGGCGGGAGCAGTGGGAGCAGTCCCTCGGCCCAGAGTCGTACCAGGGCCTCGGCCAGCGGCGGGACCAGCGGCAGCAGCCCGGTCAGCGCGGTGGACAGGGTCTCGCCGAGCAGCCGTCCGATCTCGACCAGGGTCGGCGTGGCCGTTGCGAGCCCGACCGACAGGACCTCGGCGAGCTGCTGGACCGTGGAGACGATCACCGGTAGCACCGGCAGCGCCGCCTGAAGCCCGGCGAGCAGGACTTGCGCCCAGGTGTCGGCGAGCTGGCCGACCAGCGGCAGCACCGCCGACAGGGCGGTGAGCAGGGCTCCGCCGATCTCGGCCGCGATCGGCGTCAGAACGCGAAGCAGGTTCGCCAGCGCGGGCGCGGCGATCTGCACGGCCTGCACGAGCAACTGTCCGAGTTGGACGATCAACGGGGCAGTCGCCCGCGCCAACTCGATCAGGGCGGGGGCCAGTTCGCGCACGCCGTCGGCGAGCGCTCCGCCGACGAGTTCGCCGACGAGCTGGAACACGGCCGGTGCCAACTCGGCGACGACCCCGGCCAGCAGCTCCGCCGCCGGGACCAGCAGCGAGGCCAGCGCCTGGGCCGCGACCCCGGCCAGGGGCGCGAGGGCGGCCAGGACCCGCCCGGCGGGTTCGGCCGCGCCGACGAGCACGGCCAGGCCCTGGGCGACCATCGGGCCGAGCTGGGCGATGGCGGGCGCGAGGATCGACGCGGCGACCCGCGCCACTTCGGCCAGCAGCGGTAGCAACGCCGAGGCCACCGCGCCCAGACCGCCGAAGATCTGTTGTAGGGCAAGGGTTCCCTCCGCAGAGCGGAGGAAGGCGAGCATGGAGCCGGTGACCGCGTTGAGGGTCTGGAGCAGTCCCGCGCCCTGGGTGTTGGCGGCCGACAGGACCGTGAAGACGATCCGCGCGAGGTTGCCCAGGACGCCTGCCAGGTCGCCGAGTGCGGAGAGGCCGGCGGACAGCCACTCGCGGAGTTGCCCGGTCTCGCGGGCGGTGGCGATGAACTGCGCGAACCGCTCGGTGCTCTCCCCGAGCGCCGAGGCGAGGCCGGGTAGGAACTCGCTGCCCACGGCGGCGATGTCGCGGATGGCGCGCAGCAGCGGCGCCACACCGCCGGCCAGCGCGCGGACGGACTGCCCGGTGTTGTCCAGGATCAGCCGGACGTCATCGACCGTGCGCGCCTCGGCGGCGAACCCCGCCGCGCCACGTGCGGCCTGGTTGTAGCCCTCGGCGATGCCGACCAGGCCGTCACGCAGCACCGGCAGGTACCGGTCCCCCAACCGGGAGACCTCGCCGCCGAGCCCGGCGAACAGCCGGGCCTGCACGTCGAGCTTGAGCCCGTCGAGCTGGGGGCGCAGCGCGCGGACGGCGTCGGTGGTCTCCCGCATGCCGGGCGGGAAGTCCTTGACCGCCTTGGCGTAGTCGGCCGGTGTCTCGGCGTTGAGTGCGTCGTTGAGCCCGTCGACCCCGAGGCGTAGCGCGCCCACGGCCGCGGCTGCGGCGATGCCGACCGCGGGGACGATCAGCAGCGACCCGGCGACGGTTCCGGCCGCCGCGCCGAGCCCGCCCATCAGACTCAGCGCTTGGGCGATGCCACCGGCCAGGGCGGCGTACTTGAGGGTGGCATCGCCCACGGTGGCGGTGTGGGCGGTGATGTCGCCGGTCAGGCGGGTGACGCCGTTGTCGAGCTGGGCCAGCCCGCGCACGCTCGCGCCCACGCTGCGGTCCAGCGCGGCGCGGATGGTGACGCTGTGTCCGGACAGGCGGCGGCGCAGCGCGGTGAACTCGTTCTCGGCGGGGCGGGCGTCGAGCTGGGCGAGCAGCCGCATGGCGGTCTGGTCACCCGCGCGGGCCAGCTCGGCGAGCTGGGCGCGCACCAGCGTGGTCTGGATCTGCGCACCCAACGAGATGTCGGGTGCGCCGCGTTCGGCCTGGTTGATCTGTTCCCGGACGTGACGCCCGAGACCCTGAAGGGACGGGAGAACCTTGAGGTAGGCGTGGCCGACGGTTGCCAGGAGCGCTCACGCTCCCCGCATCCACAGCGCGATCTCACGCAGTGACCGGACTTCCGGTTCAGGCTCACCCCCTGCCTGTGAGGGCGGGGCGGTGTCGCCGAGGTCCAGCGGCGCGGCCACGTCGGCGTCGGACACCTTCGTGCCCAGGGCGGTGGCGACCGTGGCCCACAGCAGGGTGACGCGGCGTTCGAGTGCGGCGAGCAGGACTTCCGGGCGGGTCCACCCGGCGTCCGGGCCGGTCGCGCGCCACACGGCGGCGTCGTCGGGCAGGTGTGCGACCACCGCGCACACCCGCCGGAACGACAACGTGCCCCGGTAGAGGTCCAACAGGTCCAGGCCCAACCGGAGGAAGTCCAGTTCGAGCGCTTCGGCGGTGGTGTCGTCCGCCAGCAGGCGGGCGACGACTACGGGTTTCCCCGCCCCAGCTCCCGCATGATCGTCTGCGAGAAGTGCTCCGCGTCGGCGGCCGTGGTCGCCAGGCCCCGCCACGTCGTGTACTGCTCCTCGCCGAGGATCAGCCGCAGCGACAGCAGGACCTTGCCCTCCTCCTCGGCCTCGATCGCGGCCAACGGGAACTCCGAGGCCGACGGCAGGGTGAAGCGCTTGCCCCGCCACATCACCGCGTGCTCACTGCGTGCGGGTGCGGCCGGGCGGTTGGTGGCCTCGCGGCGCTGGGATCGGCTCACTTCGTGTTCTCCTCGATGGCGAGCGTGCCGCCGCCGGGTGCGGCGAGCAGGACGGCGGGGTCGTCGGTGAGCCACACGGCCAACGTGGTTCCGCTGGCCGGGGCGAGCGCGGCGAAGCTGATGCCCCACCGCGCCTCCTGGGTTCGGGTCCACTGCGCGTCCTGGGTCTCGGAGACCTCGGCGCGCGGGACGTAGAGCCGGTGGTGGTAGACCTCGGTCGCCGAGATCTGATCGACCCAGTCCACACACAGGGCGCGCTCGTCGCCCTTGGGCACGGACGAGATCTCGGCGCGGTAGCGCTTCGACCCGGCGGCGGTCTCAGCGAACACCAACCCGCCGAAGTACGCGCCCAGAACCACGGCCTTGGTCTCCTGGAAGACGCTGGAGACGCCGAACTCCTGGCTGGTGTAGATGAACCGCGCCGGGGTGGTCTGCTGCCAGTGCGTGGTGCCGGTGCGCTCCACCGCGCGGCGGATGGTCACGCCTCCTCGGTCGACAGGCCCAGGCCGCTCCACGCGGCCGGGAGCGGGGTTGTCGGGTCGGGCGGTTCGGGTGTGCCCGGCGGGGCGAGCGAGAGTTCCCCGGTGCCGGGGACGCGGACGAGAGTGGGACTCAGGGCCAAGCGGACGACCTCCAGGACGATGCGGAAGGGCCGCTCTCCTGGTGGTGCCGGGAGGCGGGCAGCCTCCCGGATTCGGGTACGAGGGTTCAGCGGGTGGTGGAGCGGGCGCGCACCGCGACGGCGGCGGTGGCCAGCGGGCGGTCGGTGTGCGGGTCGATCCCCGCGAGGGGGCCGGTGACGGGTTCGCCGCCGGTCAGCCCCGGCGCGGGGCGCGGGGCGCACAGCAGCGCCAGCGCCAGGCCCACCGCGGCCTTGGCGGCGTGCTCGGAACGGTGCCAGCAGGTCAGCCGGATCACCACGCGCTGGAGCGCGGGCCAGGCCCAGGTGTGGCCGTCCTCGGCAACCAGCAGCCACGGCAACGAGGGCGGACCGCCGTCCGGGCCGTCCCCGACCCGCGTGGACACCCGGATGCCCGCGAGCACGGGGTCGGGGCGCGCGGCGAGCTGCGGACGCAGGGCACGGACCACCAGCTCGGCCACGTCGACCGGCACCGGCAGGGATTCGGTCACGACTCCTCGCCCGCCTCCAGCCCATCGACCTCCAACCCGGCGGCCTCGGCCGCGCGCTTGAGCAGGCCGTAGCGGGCTTCCATGCCGACCCCGGCGGGGTGGCGCACCGCGACCGTGGTTCCGGCGCGGTCGTGGTTGGGGTCGTCGTAGACCTCCACTGGCAGCGGCTCACCCGAGGTGACGCGCTGACCGGCACCGCGCGCGGTCGCGCCGACCTGTTCGGCCGCCGCCCGCACCATCGCGGCGAACTCCTCGGAGTTCAGCAGCTCGCGCACGCCGTCCCGGTCGACGCGGAAGCCGTGGAAGGCGTCCATGCTCAGCCCTCCACGTGCTTGAGCCGGGTCTCCCAGTGCACCCGCCCGAAGCGCGGTGAGAACCGGTCCGGCTCGCCCACCACGTCGAGGGTCTTGCCGTTCCACTCGACGCGCTCGCGGGCCGCGACGGGTTCGAGGGTGAACAGCCGCCAGGCGGTGACGACCGGGCGGCGGCCGGGTTCGGCCGGTTCGGTCGACCCGGCGGGTTGCAGGTGTCCCCAGGCCACCCGGCGGGCGGCGTCGGGGCCGTAGTCGAGGTCCGGGGTGGGGTTGTCGTAGGCGTCGGTGACCTGGTCGGGGGTGACGATCAGGAAGCGGTGCGGGAGCTGGACGGCGCACCTCCTTGTAGTGCGATCGGGTGAACGGGACGTGAATGCGTTTCGCTTTGGTCGTATGCGGCGATAGACCGGGCAGCGCCGGGGGGCACGCCCCCCGACCCCCGGCGCTTCTGCTCCCGGTCAGGCCGTCCAGATCGAGAACGCGCCGCGCGGTGGGGGAGCGGGCGGCCGGAGCAGGTCCAGTTCGTCCTCGGTCAGGTACAGGCCGCCGCCCTCGTGCGCGGCCACCCGCGAGTGGCTGCCGGTGGTCTCGGACTTGTTGCCGTCCGGCGGCGACGCCAACGCCCGCAACACCGCCGTGCAGATCACGCCCACCGCCGTGGGCGGGGGCGGGACGGGCATGGTCGGCACGCGGGCGCGGGCCAACGCCGAGGCGTCCGAGATCAGCACCGCCGCGCGGGCCTGCTGCTCCGGGGTGAGCTGCACTTCGGCACGGGCCTGTACGTCGGCGACGGTGGCCAGCGGAGGGTCGGTGGACATGTGTCACCTCGTCCACTCTTGACCGCGATGGACACAGACAGGCGTAAAGCGAGCCGCCATACCGCGATAATCGGTGCTGGTACGACTAGGTACACGGCGCGTACAGTCCATCCGCGTGAGTGGGGAGAGATCGACCTTCGTGACCGCAGTCATCGCCGCCGCCGCCGCGTTACTCGGATCAGCCCTCGGGCTCGCCGGTGCCCTTGTGACCACCAATCAGCAATTGGCACACGACCGGCAAGTACGGCTGCGCGAGGAAGTCAAGACCGGCTGCGCCGACCTCCTGCGAGAGAATCGAAGCATGGCGTCCATACTGGACGAAGCCGTCGGGAGCACATCACCCAACGTCATCTCGGACGCAAGAACGCGCGCAATTGCCGTCCAGAACGTTATGCTCCAAGCGGAGACTGCACTTCTCCTCGTGGCCCCGGCCGACATCGTCGCCAAACTGACCGATCCCGATGCGGGAAAGCAAAAGCTCTCCACTTCGGATGCGCTGCTTGACCTCGCGCGCAAGGCCGAGAACCCCACGAGCACGGAATTCCGATCCGCGCTTGACTCCGTCAAGGAACTTCAGAAGGCGATGGGTGCGGAGTACATAGACATCGGTGGCGCATGCAGGGGCTATCTGACCAACAACTAATCGTCATTCTTCGCGCTCGTGGAACTCGGCGGCCGTCCGCCCGCCGCACGGACACCCAACGCCGGAGGTAGCTCGCGCAGCGCCTCGATGGTGTTCTTGTCTCTGATGTCGACCTCGCCGTCCACGAACGTCACGCCCAGGTCGTGGACGACGAGTTGCGGGTAGCGGGTGCTGGTGAACTTCACGCGCCACCCCCGGTCGGGCCGGTGATCTTGCCGTGCGCGATCTCCGGGCCGTACTCCAGCGAGATCTCCCCGTAGATCTGCGCCCGGTCCGTGCTGCCGGTCTTCGCCAGGGGCTCGGAGAACAGGAATCCCTGTCCGGGCTTCTCCAGCAGTACCGGGGCGCATTGGTCGAGGCTGACCACCTGCACCGTGTCGGTGGGCATGTACCTGTTCAACATGATGTTGATGCGGCCGAAGTCCGTTTCGATGGTGGTCACCGAGACGCCGCCGACGTTGCGGGACTGCTCCTGGTAGTTCTTCTTGGTGACGAACTCGTTGGTGAGCTGTCGCTTCTGCCATGCGTTGCACATCAGCGTGGCGGTCTCCGAAATCTGGATGCCGCCGTTTTCCCAGACCTTCTGCAAGAGGTCGATGACCAGGGCCTCGGTCAAGGGCTGCGGGGTGGCGTTGGTGATGACGTTGGTGCGGGTGGCCTCCAGGATGCCGCGCGTCTTGCGCACCGTGGAGTTGTCGGTGGGTTCCTGGTAGCGGCCGACCAGGAACGTCAACTCGACGTCACGGGCGATCTGCACGAGCGCCTGGCGGGTCTGCCAGTCCATCTCGTTGGGGACGGCGTTGGTGCCGCCGATGGCGGCGGCGTTGGGGTTGGCCGCCCCGGTCCCGGCGAACATGTTCTGCGTGGACTGCCGGGTGTAGGTGACGCCCACCGTCTCCTGGTGGATCTCCAGGACGTTGCGGTCAGTGCCCCTCACGCGGGTCTCGGCGGGCGGGGCGTCCGCGCCCTCCAG
>NZ_MTQP01000034.1 GCF_001984175.1 Saccharothrix sp. ALI-22-I | reverse complement strand
TGACTGGCGCGTGACCTCGTGTGCCGAATACGGGCCAAAGTTGCCCTAAGAACAAGGTCGTTTTGCTGTTTGTGCTGGTAGATGCCTTGCCAGCACGGTGATCGCACCGCCCTCCCGAGGCGGTGCTGTCCCACCTGTCCCGCCGTGCCTTCTGACCAGCGGTTCCAGGGCGGGACAGCCCCGGGGCCCCGGCAAAGTCGTTAGGCGGTGAAGCCCAGGCCGCGCAGAAGGTCGAGCAGCTCTAGGTCGTTCTTGACGACGGCGAGCGGCGTCTGGTTCTTGTTGTTCTTCGCGTTGGGGTCCGCCCCAGCGTCGAGAAGGACCTGGATGCAGGCAGCACCCAGGTCCAGGGCCAGCGCGAGGTCGACGTTGCGCACCAGGTGGAACATGGCGGTCTCGCCGTTGACGTCCGTGGCGCCCACGTCGGCACCGTTCTCCACCAGTGCGGCGATGACGGAAGGCCGGAGGGCGCTCTCGTCGCCGAACTCCGTCACGGCCCACATGAGCGCAGTACGGTCCGCGTCGTCACGGTCGTTAATGCGCGCCCCCGCCCGGACCAGTGGTGCGACGCTCGCGGAGGTGTCGGACTGTCGGTGGAACCCAGGGTCGACCATCCACATTAGCGGCCGCTTCTTGTTGCGATCGCCGAGGTTGGGATCTGCGCCGTTGTCGAGCAGCAGCCGGATCGACTCCCCGCCCCGACCGCTCGCGGCGCAGATCAAGGCGGTCTCCCCCTGGGCGGCTTGCAGGTCGACGGATGCACCCGCTCCCAGCAGCACCTCCATGATCTGGATGAAGCTGCGCATCGACGCCGACATCAGGGCGGTCCGGCCCCCGGGCGCCCGTGCGTCGACGTCCGCGCCGGCCTCCAGCGCGGCTTTCACGCCCTTGAGGTCGAAGCCCTCAGCGGCTGCCAGCAGTTCCTCGTTGTGAGCAGACATGGGCGCCTCCTTCGCCGAGTCATGACCTGCGGCAAGCGTGACAGATCCGCGGGGTCTTGGCGTCCGGGACGGCCCGCCAGGGCAGGCCGGCGAGTTGGGCGTGCAGGGTGGGCTGGTTGCCCTTGACGGTCAGGATCCAGTGCGCGCCGCGTTCGGCGAGGTAGTCGACGTGCTCACGCTGGCAGTGCAGCGCGTCGGCGGTGATCACCGTGTCGCGCAGGTCGCCGATCTGGTCCAGCAGGGGTGCGAAGCGGGTGATCTCGTTCGTCTTGCCGTCGACGTCAGTGCCGGCCAGGACCACGCCGGTGACCTGGTCGCAGGCGGCCATTGTGTACTCGGCCGCGGTGTCAAGAGTCCGTGAGCCGCGTAACGCCTTGCCGTCGACCGCGACCGCCCGCCGGGATGCCGGGGCGGCCGTGACGCGACTGGCCAGCCAGGTGCCGACGGCTGTGGTGAGCAGGTCAGGATCCATGACCTGCAGCAGCCGGCGGATCATCGCTTCGGACGGGCGGCGGTCCGGGGCGATGCCCAACGCGAGCGCCGTTGTCGCCGGCACATCGGCGACCCACTCGGCGATTGCGGTGTACGAACGGTAGCCGGACACCACGGCGCACACTGCGGCGGTGACGACCACGCTCAGCTGGTGCCGGACGCCACGGCGGGCGCGAGGATCCGGCAGACCGGCCAGCACGGCGGTGGTCTCCGCGATGGTCAGAACCGGTGCGTCGAACAGCGACGAGATCAGTGATGATGGCAGAGCGGGCATGACTCACTCCGGATAGATCAGCATGGCGTAGGAACCTTGATGATCTTCTGAACCGGTCATGCCCGTCTTGTTGCCGCTAACCGCGGCGCTTCTACGCCGAACCATCCAAGCCGGACACCGTCACGACTTTGCCGGGGCCCTGCCCGAGGCGGGTGCTGCCATCGGGAGCAGACTGGGGATCAGTCGTCAGGGGATTCGGAGGTCGGGTCGTCGGGTCCGGGTTTGACCTTCAGAAGGCGATGCCAAGTACCCTCGCGACCTTCGATAGCTACGTGGTCGATTGAGTGCTGCCATCCGATGGGCCACGACGAGAAGTTGAACGACGATCTGGACGGATTGTAGCGGAACGTCGCTCCGCCGAACGAAGCTTCCTTGGTGAACGTCGCTTCGTCGAACCAGGCGTTCCCGGTGAAAGTCGCTTTGCCGGAACCAGACGTCCCCGATGAAGGTGGCCAGATGGAACGTCGCGTTGCGTAGCAGGCAGCCGATCATGTCCCAGTTTGATGAGGACTGCGGAAGTAAGTTCGAGATCGATGTCTGCCCAGAAGGTTGCCGGGGAGTGCTCGGCATCGTCGCCGGGATTCAGGTGGCTGATGAGGATGCGTTGGGCGGTTAGCCGGACCTCACGTTCCTGGACTCGTTCCCGGTGCTCGTCGCGGGCGGTTCGGTCGGTATTGGCGTCGGGCGGGTCGCCGGGGAGGTCGAAGGGTGCGCGGAGGTAGGCGCAGAGCACGTTGACCACAGTCTGGCGCAGGGAGGGATTGTCGGGATGGTCCTGCGCGAGGCGCTCCAGGGCGTAGAGGCCGCCGTGTCGGACCGGGGTCTTGTCCGACCCGAGCTGCTCCACCGCCTTCGCGTACAGGTCGGTGATTCGGCGGGCTTCGGCGTCGCGTTCGGTCGTGGCCGCGACGCGTTCGGCGTGCAGACGGTTGTGCTCGGCGGTCTGGCGTTGCAATTTGTAGGCGCGGGCGACGTCGGCCTGGTCGCGTTCCTTCTGCACCAGCCCGATCTCGGTAGCGTGCTGGCGTCGCCACGCCAGGTACAGCGCGAAGACGCCGCCCCCGCCGACCCCGATGCTCAACCCGGTGCGCAGCGCGTCGAACCGCGCCGTCACCAACGCCGCCCCCGACAGGCCCGCGGTGCCCGCCCACCACAACACCACCACCAGGCCGATCGTGGCCGTGGCAATCAGAGCCGCCACGGTCGCGATCACCCTGCGCGGCATAGGCTCCAGCGGCGTACGTGACGTGGATGGCGTCGGTAGCGGCACGGGAGCGGGGCGGTCCTCGGGCATGTCCGAATCATCGCCGCCGGACACAACCCCCGCGAGTGCGCCAGCGAGACCAGGCGGCTTGCTGCGGACGGGGTCCGGTAGGTGTCTGTGCCGAGTGTGTGCCGAAGTGGCTGTACCGAGAGCTGTAAACGCTGGTCAGACGTGGTTCGGGCGGGATTCTGTAAATCCGTCGCAAAGCTACAGAGGTTCGAATCCTCTACCCGCCACATCAGCAAAAGCCCCTGTGACCAGCGAGAACCGGTCACAGGGGCTTTCTCGTGTTGTCCGGCCACGTGCGGCTCAGAACGGCCGTCTACGGGGGTTCACGTCCAGGGCGCGTCCAAGTTCGGCAAACCTCCTAGAGCGTCCTGGACGCGCTGTCGAGCGGTCTGCTCGCCACCATCCAGGCACTTCGCATAGACCCGCAGCAGAACGGCCACGCTGTGCCCAGCCCACTCGGCTACCCGAGTCGCCTCTACGCCCGCGTTGAGCCACGTTGACACACGCGTGACGCGAGTAGAGGTAGGTCACCGCGCTGACCAGGAAAAGACGCCCAGGGCGTAGCGGCTCCACGGAGGGATGCCCGGGATCGGCTGGAGCAGGTACACCACGATCGGTCCGGCAAGGCCGAAGACACTGCCGAGCTCCTTGAGTAGTGCGCCGGTGACGGTTCGCGCGTACCCGCCCTGGTACCGGGCGTTGCGCGCGTCGTGCCAGCTCAGTTCCACAGCGCGGGCGTACACCTCGATCGGGTCCGCTTCCGGGTGGTGCCTGGCCAGGATCCGGCGCACCAACTCCAGTTCCGGGCCGGTCGAGGACGTAGAGGGTTGCTCCTCGATTTCTGCGGCATTCGCGGATGGTGCGGGCATCGCGAGATCCCTTCATGCCTTATGCGTCGTAGACGGGAGGCGAAGTCGGTAGGTGCCCCACCAAGGCATCGCCAACGCACGACCACCGCGCACGCTGCCACCAGCCGTCACCGATCAACCAGCGGCCACCCACCTCGACATCCGCCGACGACAGCGACTGGGCGGCACCATCAACGAGTACCACCACGCCGCCTGACCTGCACGGACGACATTCGGCAAGCACAACTCCTCGGTCCGGCATCTCGCCCCGGAAAGAGCCGATAAATACGTATACGCAAGAACTCCTGCACCGATTGCCCGCTTCGCGTTCGCTGTCGACGCTTGGTCCGTCGACCTGAAGTCCCGAGTCGTTCCCTGCCAACGCTGAAGGAGTCTGGTTACGCATGTCCGCTTCACACCCAAGAGGCAAGCGAATGACCGGTCTGTGTGCCGGCGTCGCCTCGATCATGGCGCTGAGCGTCGTCGGCGTCGCGCAGGCGGCCGAGGGCCAGATCCTGGGCGCAGGCGCCCGAGGTGCCGTCGACGGCAGTTACATCGTGGTCCTGGACGGTGTGCCGTCGATGGCTGCGAGCGCCCAGGCCGCGGTCTCGGCGCAGGCTACCGACCTGGCCGGCGAGTACGGTGGCGAGGTCTCGCACGTCTACTCCGCCGCGTTACGCGGCTTCTCGGTGCGGATGAGCGAGCGGCAGGCCAAGCGGCTCGCGGCCGACCCCGCGGTGAGCTTCGTGGAGCAGAACGGGATCGCGCACGCGACCGAGACGTGGGGCCTGGACCGCGTTGACCAGCGGGACCTGCCGCTGGACGACGCCTTCGGCGCGCCGAACGACGGCTCCGGCGTCACGGCCTACGTCCTCGACACCGGCATGGACTTCCGCCACCCCGACCTGGAGGGCCGGGCGCACAGCGGTTACGACTTCATCGACAACGACAGCGACGCGAGCGACTGCCACGGTCACGGCACCCACGTCGGCGGCACGATCGGCAGCAAGACCTACGGCGTCGCCAAGAACGTCGACCTGGTCGCGGTCCGGGTGCTGGACTGCAACTCGAGCGGACCGTGGGACAAGATCATCGCGGGCATCGACTGGGTGACCGACAACGCACCGCAAGCCGCCGTGGGCAACATGAGCCTCGGCGGCAGCCGGGCCACCGCCGTGGACCAGGCCGTGACCAACTCGGTCAAGGCCGGCGTCGCGTGGGCCATCGCGGCCGGCAACAACGGGCAGAACGCCTGCAACTTCAGCCCGGCCGCCGCTGAGGGCGTGCTCACGGTCGCCGCGACGGACAGCGGAGATCGCCGCAGTGTGTGGAGCAGCTCATCGTCGTCCAACTACGGCAGCTGCGTCGAGCTGTTCGCGCCGGGCAGCAGCATCACCTCCACAACCAAGGGCGGCGGCACCGCCGCGTGGAACGGCACGTCGATGGCCACCCCGCACGTGGCCGGCGCTCTGGCGCTGGTGACGAGCGCCAACCCGGGCATCTCGGTGGCCGACGCCAACGCCCGGGTCCTCGACACGGCGACCACCAACAAGGTCTCCGACCCGAAGGACTCGCCGAACCGGCTGCTGTACGTCAAGGACCTCGGTGCCCGTGACCCCGGTGCGCCGACGGCCTCCTTCACCGCGAACTGCTCGTCGACGACCCCCTCCTGCACGTTCGACGCGTCGGCGTCTTCGGACCCCGACGGCACGATCTCCTCGTACGCCTGGGACTTCGGCGACGGCAAGACCGGCAGTGGCATCAAGCCGTCGCACGCCTACAGCCCGGCGGGCGCCTACACGGTGAAGCTCACGGTCACCGACAACAGCGGCAAGACCGCCACCACGTCGCGCAGGGCCGCCGCCGGCCCGCAGCCGCCGACGGCGTCGTTCACCGTGTTCTGCCAGCAGACCGTCTGCTCCTTCGACGGCACCGCGTCCAGCGACCCCGACAGCGACATCGCCTCGCACACGTGGAACTTCGGTGACGGGCAGACCGGCAGCGGGGTCAAGATCAGTCACACCTACCCGAGCCGGACTGCTGCCTACACCCCTGAGCTCACCGTAACCGACCGTGCCGGCAATAGGAACACCACCGTCGGCAAGCGGATCCAGTGCAACACCTACGGCACCTTGACGTTCTGCCAACCGCTGTACTACTGACAGCACATCGCACAGGTGTCGAGCGGCGCTCCCGGACGGCTCCGGGAGCGCCGCTCGCTCCCGAGGGGAGCTCAGCCGAGGCGGTCGGCGCGCAAGTGGGCGCGCGAGTTGATCCCCAGCTTGCGGAACAGCCGAGCCACGTGCTGCTCGACCGTCCGGGACGACAGGAACAGCTCCTCGGCGATCTCGCGGTTGGTCTGCCCGGCTGCGACCATGCGTGCGATCTCGGCCTCGCGGGGGGAGAGGTCGTTGCCGTACCCCCGGCGGCCCCGCCGAGCCGGTTTCGCCCGGTCGAGCGTGTGCAGGGTGCGGCGGCAGCGGGCGGCGTCCTTCGACGCGCCGAGCCCGTCGAAGGTCTGCACCAGGTCTGTGAGCAGCTCGGCGGCCTTCTCCGGATCGGACGGTGCCAAGACCGTCGCCTCGCGTTCGCCGGCGATGGCGGCGAAGTACGGCGCGGGCATCGCCTCGTAACGCGCCACGGCCTCTCTGAAATGCTCGATGGCGGCAGAGGGTTCGCCTCGGGCCTCGGCCAGTGCGCCCCGGCACTGCGCGAGCGCGGCGAGGACGGCGGGCGCGTCGCGGTCGGCGATGCCTTCGGTGACCTCGTCCACCAGGCGTTCGGCTTCCGCGATCCGGCCAGCGGCCGCATAGGCGACGACGGCGACCGGGGCCAGCAAGCCGACCCAGGGCCAGCCTCCCGTCCGCCGCACGGCGGCCAGCCCTCGATCGACCTCCGTCGCCGCGTCGACTACCGCTTTCCGTCGCAGCAGGATCGAGGCGATGCCCGCGGTCCCGCTGATCGCCACCGGAGCGATGGCGTCGCGCGGGTCGTGCGCGCCGGTCCTCCCGAAGTGCTCACCCGCCACCGCCCAGTCCCCACGCGCCGCGGCGAGCCAGCCGAGCACCAGCTCCAGCTCGCCGGTCATGGCGGTCACGTCGCGGTACTCCTCGATCAACCCGCTCGCCCGCTCGGCCAGACCGTCCCACCGGCCGGTGATCCAGTCCAGCCGCGCCTCGGTGGTGCGGCCGGTGCTGATCACGAACGGCGCGCCGCTCTCTGTCGCGAGCCGCAGCCCGTCACGCAGGAAACGGGCCCCCAGGTCGAGGTGGCCGAGCCACACGCAGGCGTCGGCGACGTTGCACCGCAGCCGCGCCAGGTGCTGCTGCCCGCCGAGGGTGTCCGCGCGCTCGGGCACCTCGTCCAGCCCCGTGAGGTACCCGCGGTGCAAGCGGAACCCCAACTCGTTGGCCAGCAGGGAGACGCGCAACTCGCCCGTCGCTGTCGCCAAGTGGGTCGCAGCACGCCGTCGCCACCTCTCCAGGTCCTCCGGCGCAGCCGTGCCGAGATACGGCATGGAGAGCACGGCGGCGGCGCGGGCGACGAGGTGGGGCCTGTCCGCGAACTCGTCGATCGCGCGTTCGAGCTCCGCCCGCCCCTCCCGGATGCGGCCGATCTGGCGGACCAGCAGCAAGGCGCGGTACAGGCGCACCTCGCCGCGCACCGATGCCGTCGGCCGCGGGTCGGCCAGCAGGCGCTCCAGCGTCTCCGTCGGGTCGCGCTGGTCCAGCCCGGTGTTAGCGATGCGCCCGAGCTTGATCGCCAGCCGGTCGACCGCGTCGGCGGGCAAGACCGGCACGGCGAGCAACCGCTGCAACAACGTGGTCGCGGTGGTCGCGTCACCGGAGTCGATGGCCCGGTCCGCCGCCGCCTCCCCGTAGGTCAACCAGTCCGCCGTCCGGCCCGCCCGCTCGCTGTGCCCGGCCAACTGGACCAGCGGCCTCGGTTCGACGTGCTCCAGCGCGTCGACGGCACGGTCGTGCAGGCCGGCGCGCTCCGGGGCGCTGATCGTGTCGTACACCGCCTGACGGGCCAGCATGTGCCGGAACCCGTACCTCAACCCGTCCACCTCGTGCAGGACGTGCCCGTCCACGGCGTGTGCGAGCGCCGACCTCACCCGGTCCTCCGAAACGCCGCCCACCTCGGCGAGCAGTTCGGCGGGCGCGGGCGTGCCGAGCACCGCGGCCGCCTCGACCAGGCGGACCGTGCCGGCGGGCAGGGTGGCCAGGCGATCGGCCATCGCATCGCGCAGCAGCACGGGGACCCTCAGGGCGTCGAGCAGCCGTTCGGCCCGCGCGCCGCCCGCGTGCACCGCTCCCGCCGTGTCACGAAGGGCGCTCAACATCTCCTCGACGACGAACGGGATGCCCGCGGTCCGCTCGTGCAGCCGTGCCGCGAACTCGACCGAAACCCCCTCCGCGCCGAGGATCGCCTTGGTCAACCCGCGCACACCGTCGACGTCCAGCGGCTCGATCTCCAGCACCGCGACCAGGCCGCCGGCGGCGGACCGGAACTCCGCGCCCAGCGGGCTGCCGCCGGGCAGGTCCTCCCGCCGGTAGGTGAGGACCATGCTGAGGTTGGCCGGCGGACCACCCGCCAGGAAGCGCAGCAGTTGACGCGTGCCGTCATCGGCCCAGTGCAGGTCTTCGACCACGAGCAGCACCGGGCCGAGCGTGCCGAGGAGTTCCCGCACCGCCCGGAACAGCCGGTGCCGCTCGGCCCGCGGGTCACCGATCGGCGGCAACGGGGCGGGCAGCTCGGCGGCGATCTCCGGCAGCAGTGGAGCCAGCGCGCCGATCAACGGGTTCAAGTCCCACCGCCGAGCCAGTCTCGGCCCCGCGTCCCGCAGCGCCTCCAACAGCGCACCGTAGGAGAACGGCTCGCCGACCTGCCGGCAGTAACCGACCAGCGGCAGCACGGCACCCAGGTCCCCGGCGAGCAGCTCGGACACCAACCTGCTCTTGCCCACCCCCGCCTCGCCTTCGAGCAGGGCGACCGCCGGGTGGTGCGCGGCAACCTCCCGCAGCGCGGCCAAGTGCTCGCCGCGCCCGATGAGGATGGGTGAGCTGGTCCGGAACCAACCACCGCGGCCCGTCCCCGAACCGCCATCCCGTCGCATCACCACACCTCCGAGGCGCACCGACCGACGTCACCGGGTGCCGAGCTTAAACGAGCGCCGGCACGGTGACGCTCCGGTCTACGGGCCGGGCTGGGGCGTTTGGGGTCGGACTGCCGGCTTGGGACCAGTCGGCGCATGGCGGTGGCGTCGTCCCTGGCACCGAGTCCGTGTTCCAGGTACAGCTCGTGTGCGGCGGCGAGGGCGTCCCGGTCGAGTTCGACGCCGAGGCCGGGCGTGGTCGGGACGCTGATGCCGCCGTCGCGGATCTGCAGCGGCGTCCGGGTCAGCGCCTGCCTCGTCCTGCCGGATCCAGTGGGTGTCCAGGGCGGTGATCGGTCCCGGTGCGGCCGCGCCGACGTGGGTGAACATCGCCAGTGAGATGTCGAAGTGGTTGTTGGAGTGCGAGCCCCGGGTGAGGCCGAAGTCGGCGCACAGCCGGGCGACGCGGACCGAGCCGCGCATGGTCCAGAAGTACGGGTCGGCCAGGGGGATGTCGACCGCAGCGGTGCGGACGGCGTGCGCCGGCTGGCGCCAGTCGGTGGCGACCATGTAAGGACATCTGACCACCTCGGGGAGCGTTGTGACTTCACCGACCCCAGAAGCCTCGCTGTTACCTATCGGTCACCTTCCGCGACACGCCGGCTGTTCCAAGATCCCCGACAGAGTCAAGCTGAGGACATGTCCATTCTTGAGGCCGTCGGGAATGCCGGTGTGTCGGTGATGACGTCGTGCGAGGAAGGAATCTGCGGGACCTGCGAGACGACCGTGTTGTCCGGGGAGATCGACCACCGCGACTCGGTCCTGAACGACCAGGAGCGCGCCGCAGGCAGCACCATGATGATCTGCGTCTCCCGAGCCCAAGGCGACCGTCTGGTCCTCGACCTCTGATCCACTGTGGAACCATTCCGGATGCTGCGTCAGCCGCCCCGGTCCGATCGTTGCAGACCGCTACGCCAGGGCGTCAGGCCCCTCGGGTGGCTGTCGCCACAGGAGGGCAGGAACGGGCGTGAGCTCGGTCCCCGTGGACTGATCCGCCGTGTCGAGCAGGCACTGATCGACGCACTGGACACCCTCGGCTTCCCGGCGGTCCGCCGCGAAACACAGCCGCGGTCGGAGAGCCCGGTGGGCGTGTGGACCCCCGATCATCGCAACTCGCCCCAATCGGCATGCGCATCAGCCAGAGGCGGCGCAGACAACACGCCTGGACTTGACACAGAGTCCATCTGGAACACGCCCACGGTGGCTGCGGCGCAGAGCATGTCGTAGACGGCGGGGTCGACGAGGTCGAGGCGGGCCGGGTCGACGTGCACGCCCTCGTGTTCGGCGACCAGGTCGCGGGCGTAGCGAATCGCCGAGAGCATCCGAGGCCGAGCAGGTCGAACTTGACCAGCCCGGCGGTGGCGCAGTCGTCCTTGTCCCACTGCAGTACCGTCCTGCCGGGCATCCGGGCACGCTCTACGGGCACGACCTCGGCCACGGGCCGGTCGCAGATGACCATGCCGTCGGAGTGGATGCCCAGGTGCCGCAGCGCGCCCCTCCAGCTCGGCGGCCAGCAGCAGCACGTCACGCGGGATCGGCCCGACCTGCCCGCCGCCTGTCGGCGATGACCGGTCGTGCCCGCGGTCGGCGGCGCGCCGCCGGTCCCCTCCGCGCGGCCGGCGGTGTTGCCGGCGGCGGCGGCGCGCACGGTGCCCCAGCCGTCGACCCGCTTGCTCCGGGCGTCCTGACTGCCCGGCGGGTGGCCCAGGGCGTGCGCCGCGTCGCGGATCGCCGACTGCGGTTCCTGCGGGCCCACGCCGCGACAGTATGAGCATGCCGTTCGCCAGGTGTGGATCGGGGCCCTGCTGGGCGATCCTTGAGCGGAACTGTTGACCTTCCTGCACGGTATCGGGTGACGACTCGTCCGCGTCGTGCGGTCCCAGGCGCTCCGTGTGGTGAGCGTGCGGTCTCGGCGCGTGGAGGTCACGCCTGGGGTCGGGCCGCCGGACCGGGCCGGGCGGTGACCTCGGAAGGCGGCAGGGCCACGTGACCGGCGGTGCACTCGACCACGACGCGCACCGGGGCTCCGCACTCGTCATGGCGGATGTCCATGACCGGCCCCTCCGGCTCGCCGGCGTACGTCTCGCCCCATTGTCTCAACGCCGTCACCACGGGCCACAGGTCCCAACCCTTGCGGGTCAGGCGGTATTCGTTGCGGGAGCGGCTGCCCGGTTCCCGGTACGGGACGGTCCGCATGATGCCCGCCGCGGTCAACTTCCGGAGCCGGTCACTGAGCACCGCCTCCGACAGGCCGATGTGGCGGCGGAAGTCGTCGAAGCGACGAACGCCGTTGACGGCGTCACGCAGGATCAACAGCGTCCACTTCTCCCCCACCACGTCGAGTGTGCGCTGGACCGGGCAGTTCTCCATGCTCATCTCAAGCCACTCCACCCCTCGATCCTACGTCTGACTCCGCATTTGACAGCCAGCTAGGCTGAGGCTAGCTTCACCAAACGAAGCCAGACGGAGGGGCACCGACCCAATGGGACACACACGCACGTACGAGTGGGGGGATCCAGCCGTCACGGCAGCCGCCGTGGGGCGCACTTCCGGCCTGGACTTCCTGCACGACATGCTCGCGGGTCACCTACCCGCGCCGCCCGTCCTGTCCGCCTTGGACCTCGTCCTCGAAGAAGCGGAAGAGGGGCGCGTGGTGTTCTCACTGGTACCCGGCGAGGAGCACTACAACCCCATCGGCAGCGTGCACGGCGGCGTCTACGCCACCCTGCTCGACTCGGCGACCGGCTGCGCCGTCCAGTCGACGCTGCCGCCGGGCGTCGGATACACCTCGCTCGACCTCAACGTCAAGTTCCTGCGGCGCATCACGGTCGACACGGGCAAGATCCGCGCCATCGGAACGATCATCAGCAGCGGCCGACAGACCGCACTCGCGCAGGCCCGGTTGGTCGACGGCACGGACCGCCTGCTCGCCCACGCCACCAGCAGCTGCATGCTGTTCCCGCTGCCGCCGGCGGACTCTGACGCCCAGGCCTGACGCCCCGTCACTTCACGTGCCGTGCCTGCCCGACCTCGCCACAGGACAGGCAGGACGAAGCCGAGCCCATCCGGCCGCGCCGCCACCGCGGCCGGCTCGCCGACCCCGGCCGTCGTGATCACATGCCCGGCGTCGATCACCACGAACTCAGTCGCGGAATGCACGTACCCGGTAGCGATACCGGTGAATCGAGGAGGTAACGGGTCATGCGAGACGCGGTCATCGTCGATGCGGTGCGCACACCAATCGGCAAGGGCAAGCCGGGCGGTGCGCTGTCGGGCGTGCACCCGGTCGACCTGCACGCCCACGCCATCAGGTCGCTCGTCGAGCGAACCGGAATCGATCCGTCCCTTGTGGACGACGTGATCAGCGGCGCGGTCGGGCAGATCGGCGAACAGAGCTCCAACACCGCGCGCTGGGCGGCCCTCGCGGCCGGGCTTCCGGAATCGGTGCCAGGCGTGACCGTCGACCGGCAGTGCGGCAGCAGCCAGCAGGCCATCCACTTCGCCGCCCAGGGCGTCATCGCCGGAGCCTACGACGTGGTGATCGCCTCGGGGGTCGAGTCGATGAGCCGGGTGCCGATCGGCAGCCAGACGGCCGGCAAGGACTTCCTCGGCCCCGGCGTCGCGACCCGCTACCCCGAAGGGCTCGTACCGCAGGGCATCAGCGCCGAACTCATCGCGCGGCGCTGGAACCTCTCGCGTGCCCAGTTGGACACCTTCGCCGCGGAAAGCCACCGTCGCGCCGCGACGGCGTGGGAGGAGGGGCGGTTCACCGGCGAGGTCGCCCCGGTGAAGGCCACGGCCGCCGACGGTGTGCCGGTCCACGTCGGCCGCGACGAGTCGCTCCGGTCTGCGACGTCGGTCGACGTCCTGGCCAGCCTGAAGCCCGCCTTCCGGTCCGACACCTGGGAGCAGCGGTTCCCGCAACTGGACTGGAAGGTCACCGCGGGCAACTCCTCCCCCGTCAACGACGGGGCCGCCGCGTTGCTGATCACCAGCAGCGAGACCGCGGCACGGCTGGGCCTGCGGCCCCGCGCCCGCCTGCACAGCTTCGCCGTCGCCGGCGACGACCCCCTGTACATGCTGACCGGCATCATGCCCGCGACCCGGAAAGTCCTCGACCGGGCCGGACTGGCCCTCGCGGACATCGACGCGTTCGAGGTGAACGAGGCGTTCGCCGCCGTGGTGCTGGCATGGCAGGCCGAGACCGGCGCGGACCTCGCCAAGGTCAACGTCCACGGCGGCGCCACCGCGATCGGCCACCCGCTCGGCGCGAGCGGAGCACGCCTCATGACAACCCTGCTGTCCGTCCTCGAACAGCACGGCGGCCGGTTCGGCTTGCAGACCATGTGCGAGGCCGGCGGACTGGCCAACGCCACGATCATCGAGCGCCTCTGACCGCCACCCCGCAACAAGCAGAAAAGAACGAGTACCGGGACAAGCGGGCAGCCGGGACACCCCGGAGTCATCGGGAAGCCCCGGCGGCGGGTCGCGCGGGCTGTCGTCAACCGGCGAGGGCGGTAACGGTGCGGGACGGGCTGGGACGACCGAGCTTCTCGGCGAGCCAGACACTGGTGTCGACCATCTTCCGCAGGTCGACGCCGGTGTCGATGCCGAGGCCGTGCAACTGCCAGAGCAGGTCCTCGGTGGCGAGGTTCCCCGTGGCACTGCCCGCGTAGGGGCAGCCGCCCAAGCCGCCGGCGCTGGCGTCGATCGTGGTGACGCCGCGGCAGAGCGCGGCGAAGGTGTTGGCCAGGGCCTGGCCATAGGTGTCGTGGAAGTGCACGGCGATCGAGTCGACCGGGATTCCCGCGGCGATCAGGGCGTCGAGCACGGCGACGACCTGGCCCGGTGTCGCGACCCCGATGGTGTCGCCCAGGCTGAGTTCGGTGCAGCCCAGCGCCATCATCCGGGTGGCGACGTCGAGCACCCGCGGGACGGGAACGTCGCCTTCCCAAGGATCGCCGAAGCACATCGACAGATAGCCGCGCACCCGCAGGTCCGCCTCGCGGGCACGGGCCACCACCGGCGTGAACATCTCCAGCGACTCGTCCACCGTGCGGTTGAGGTTCCGCTTGGCGAAGGTCTCGGTAATGCTGCCGAACACCGCGATGTCGCGCACGCCCAGACCAAGAGCACGATCCAGGCCCCGCTCGTTGGGCACCAGTACCGGATACCGCACCCCCGGTGCCTGGGTGATCGCGGCGAGCAGGTCTTCGGCGTCGGCCAGCTGCGGCACCCACTCCGGGTGCACGAAGCCGGTCGTCTCGACCACGGTGTGCCCGGCGTCGACCAGCCGAGCGACGAACTCGGCCTTGACCTCGACCGGGAGCACGCCCGACTCGTTCTGCAACCCGTCGCGCGGTCCGACCTCGCAGATCGTCACCCGGGAGGGCAGCGGGAGCCCGCCGAGCGGAGTGATACCGAAGTCCATGTCAGGCGTTCCTGATCGCGGCGGCCTCGCCCAGGTCGAGGATCTGGACGGATTTGGCACGCATCTCGACCTTGCGGACCTTGCCGGTGACTGTCATCGGGAACTCGTCGACGACCAGGACGTAGCGCGGGATCTTGTAGTGCGCGAGCTTCCCGGCGGCGAAGGCCTTGAGGCTCCCGGCCGTCATCTCGCCGGCCCCGTCGCGCAGCTTGACCCAGGCGCAGAGCTCCTCGCCGTACTTGACGTCCGGGACGCCGACGACCTGGGCGTCAAGGATGTCGGGGTGGGTGTAGAGGAACTCCTCGATCTCCCGTGGGTAGATGTTCTCCCCGCCCCGGATGACCATGTCCTTGATCCGGCCGGTGATGTTGACGTACCCGTCGTCGTCCATCACCGCCAGGTCGCCGGTGTGCATCCACCGCGCGGCGTCGATCGCCTCGGCGGTCTTCTCCGGCTCGTTCCAGTACCCGAGCATCACCGAGTACCCGCGGGTGCACAGCTCCCCCGGCGTGCCGCGCGGCACGGTCAGCCCCGTGTCCGGGTCGACCAGCTTGATCTCCAGGTGTGGGTGCACCCGCCCGACGGTCGAGACGCGCAGTTCGAGGGAGTCGTCGGCGCGCGTCTGGGTGGAGACGGGGCTGGTCTCGGTCATGCCGTAGCAGATCGTGACCTCCTCCATACCCATCCGGGACACGACCTGCTTCATCACCTCGACCGGGCACGGCGACCCGGCCATGATCCCCGTCCGCAGGCTCGACAGGTCGTAGGACTCGAAGTCCGGGTGGTTGAGCTCGGCGATGAACATCGTCGGCACCCCGTACAGCGAGGTGCACCGCTCTTGCGCCACCGCCTCCAGGGTCGACTTCGGGTCGAAGCCCTCCGCCGGGATGACCATGGTGCAGCCGTGGGAGGTGCAGGCCAGGTTGCCCATCACCATGCCGAAGCAGTGGTAGAACGGCACCGTGATGCACACCCGGTCCTCCGGTGTGTAACCGCAGATGGCGCCGACGAAGTAGCCGTTGTTGAGGATGTTGTGGTGCGACAGGGTCGCACCTTTCGGGAAGCCCGTCGTCCCGGAGGTGTACTGGATGTTGATCGGGTCGTCCGGCGACAGCGCGGCCTGCGCCTGCGCCAGCCGCGCCGCGTCCCCGCCCCGACCGGCCTCCAGCAGCCCGTCCCACTCACCCGACCCGATCAGCACCACCGAGCGCAGCCGCGAGCAGTTCCCGCGGACCTCCTCGATCATCGCGGCGTAGTCCGACGTCTTGAACTCCCGTGCCGACACCAGCAGCGAGATCGCGGCCTGCTTGAGCACGTACTCCAGCTCGTGCGTCCGGTAGCTCGGGTTGATGTTGACCAGGATCGCGCCGATCTTCGCCGTCGCGTACTGCAACAGTGTCCACTCGGCCACGTTCGGCGCCCAGATACCGACCCGGTCGCCCTTGTCCACGCCGGCGTCGAGCAGACCCAGGGCGAGGATGTCGACGTCGGCGCGCAACTGCGCGTAGGTCCACCGCCGGCCCGTCGCGACTTCCACCAGGGCTTCACGTTCCGGGTCCGCGGCGACCGTGCGGTCGAAGTCGTCCCCTATGGTGTCTCCGAGCAACGGCACGTCGGAAGGGCCGGAGGCGTAGGACGGCCTCGCCGGCGCTGCAAGGGTGCGGTGGCTACTCGTCACGTCAGCTCCTCATCGCATCGGTGCCATTAAACGGTTGCAGACGGGCCGGGAGTGGTGCCACTCACGCTATTGGCCGCTCGTGAGGGCCGGGATCACCGGAAGCACGATGCGGGAGGGCCGGGTCGCGTCGTGGGCGATCTCCTGCCGGGCCGGCCGCGAGCGCGTTCCCTGGTCGATGGGCTCGCCGGTGTTCAAGTTCCGGTCCCATCGCGGGAAGTTGCTGGACGTGACGTGCACCCGGATGCGGTGACCGGCAAGGAACACGTAGCTGGTGGACCACAGATCGACGACCTGCTCGGTGAACTCCCCCGGCGCAGCCGTCGCACGCACGATCCCGTCGACGACGTTCCGCGAAACGCCCCGGGTGTCGACGTCACAGAGGCGGACGACCCAGTCGGTCGTCGGCGCGTCGGTCGCCGCGTGGATGAAGGCCTGGACGCGCCCGGTGACCTCCAGCTCCTCGACGAGTGGGTCGGTCGTGTAGACCAGCACGTCCGGTCGTGCTTCGACCGCTGCTTGGTTGAGCGGGCCGGGCGGGAACTCGTTCGACATCAGCAAGGCTCCGCCGGTAGTCGGCACCGGGTCGGCGGGGTCGTAGGTGTAGGTGTCGGTTCCTTCTTCGGACTCCGGGGCCTGGAAGGCGAGCCGGTCACCTGCGCGCAGGAACAGGTCCGTGTCGACGGCACGGGCGAGAGGCCACTCTTGCTCCTCTCGCCATTGGTTGACACCCATGACGAACAGCAGGACCGGCGGCAACCCCGACCGCGGTGCATCCGCGACGGCGGTGTCCTCGGCGTCCGGCGTGAGCCACCGGCTGAACCAGCCGAGTTCGAGGTCGGCGAGCCTGCCGCGAAAGCCCAGCAGCTCCGCGCTCGCGGCCATCCCGAAGTTGACCTCGCCGAGGTATCCCATTTGGCCGGTGTGGGACCACGGTCCCATGACCAGCGTCGCCGGGCGGCCGGCCGCCCGCATCGCGGTGAAGTTGTCGAGCGTGCCCTGGCAGAAGATGTCGTACCAGCCCCCGGTGTGCAAGCTCGGCAGATCAACCTCCGATTGCCGCCCGGCGACCCGGCAGGACGCGCTCCACTCCGGCTCGCGTCGCGACCGCTCGAAACCCAGCTCCCGGATGCCGTGCCGCTCGAAGACAGGGTGGCGACCGGCGGGCAGCTCCCAGTACGTGGTGTCCGCGACCGCGTCGAGGTCACCGACCAGCGCCATGAGCGACTGCCCCAGGGCCATCGGATCGCCGGCGTGCCGGCGCAGCAGGGTGTCGGCTCCCTGCATGAGCGACCACGGCACCGTGATGCCCAGCTCGCTCGCCCCACCGCGGGCGAAGAGCCCGTCGTCCGGCTCCGACCAGGTGACCATCGGCGCGATCGCCTTCAACTCCGGCGGCTTCGCGAGCGCGGCCATCCACTGGGTGTTGCCGAAGTAGCTGGCCCCGAACATCCCGACGGACCCGTTCGCCCCCGGGAGCGCGGCGGCCCAGCGGACCGTGTCGTAGCCGTCGTCCATCTCGAACGTCCACGGCTCCCACTCGCCGTCCGAGGCGAACCGGCCCCTCGTGTCCTGGACGATGACGATGAACCCGCGCCGTGCCTTGCCGACCGGATCCATCAGGCCGGCGAGCATCGGCATGTTCTTGCCGTAGGGAGGCCGGGCCAGCAGCACGGGCCACGGACCGCCCGTCGTGGGCCGGTACACATCCGCCCGCAGCACGACGCCGTCACGCATCGTGGCTGGCGCGTCGTGTTCGATCGTCACGTCAAGCACTGGTGGCCTCGTTCCTCACACCGATGGGAGCGACCGGACCCTGGCAGACCGGCGACACCCCGCGGCACACCCGAACGGGTGTACCGGCGCAAGCGCAGATGCGCTGTCGTCAGCCGCGACGACGAGGAGGTACCGGTGGACGACGTGGTTTCACCCGGAGGCGTCATGCGCCACGCGGCGGAGCGACCCTCGCCACCCTGTCGGAGACCACCGGCATCCCGATCAGCACGCTGTCGCGGTTGGAGTCCGGTCACCGCAAACCGGGCCTGGAGCTGCTGCTGCCATTGGCCAGGGCCTACCAAGTGCCGCTCGACCAACTCGTGGGCGCCCCAGCGAGTGGTGACCCGCGCGTGTACCCACGTCCGTTCGGCCACAACGGCATGACCGTCATCCCGTTGACCCGCAACCCGGGCGGGCTGCAGGTGCACAAGCAGATCCTCCCGGCCGGTTTGACCGACCACATGGAACCGGAGCCCCGCTCACACGAGGGTTACCACTGGCTGTACGTCCTCAATGGACGACTGCGAATAATCCTCGGCGAAGAGGACTTCGTGCTCACCGCCGGCGAGGTCGCCGAATTCGACACCCATCTCCCACACTGGTTCGGCAACGCCGACGCGCACTCCGTGGAGTTCCTGAGCATCCTCGGCCCCCAGGGCGAACGCTTCCACATCAAGGCCCACTACCGACGCGACTGACACACCGCCACACTCGAACAACGGTCGAGCGCACGGCGAACCGCCGGCCGATGCCCGCCCGCATCGCTCAGTTCGGGCAACGGTCGTCGCCCCGGCTCTGCCGCGTCTGCTCGTGGCTGCATCAAATCCAACATCCGAGTCCGAGAAGGACTCACCTCCGCAGAAGGGCATCGGCCGTCCGCGGGTCAGCCGGGTAGAACGCCTCGATAGTCAGCTCTGCCAGGACGACGTCCAGGGCGGTGCCGAACGTCGTGATGGTGCTGAGGAAGTTGAGCACCTGCTCGCCGTCGCGGATGCGGATGGGTAGGGCGATCTCGTGAACCGGGTCCGGCGACGTGCGGGTGGGACCGTACCCGGACAGTTCCTCGTGCAAGGCCGCCAGTTCGGGATCTCCCGTGAAGGCTGCCTCCCTTGCCAGGCGGTGGAGCAGGTGGTCGCGCACCTCGTCCAGGTTGGCCAGCCTTCTGGCCAGTCCGTCGGGGTGCAGGGTCAGGCGCAGGACGTTGATCGGCGGTTCGATCAGCTCCGGTGCGGCGCCTTCCAGGAACAGACCTGCCGCCTGGTTGGCCAGCAACAGGTTCCACTGTCGGTCCACGACCAGCGCCGGGTTCGGCTCGTGGCCGGCGAGAAACGCGTCCAGCACCGCTCGGGCCGGGCTCATCTGTGGATCGTCCAGTGAGCGCTCCGGGTGGACCGGGGCGTAACCCGCCGCCAGCAGCAGGTGGTTGCGTTCACGTAGTGGGACATCCAGGCGGTCGGCCAAGAGCAGGGTCATGGCGCGGCTCGGTTGGGCGCGGCCCGTCTCCAGGAAGCTCAGGTGCCGTGCCGAGATCTCCGCGTCGATGGCCAAGTCCAGCTGGCTCAACCGCCGCCGCTGCCGCCACTGGCGCAGCAGGTCCCCGAACGAGTTCACAGCATTCCGTACAGCTCCGCCACCTTGGCGGGGCCGGCTATCAGCGGCAACGTGTCGAACGACAGTGTCCAGCCGTTTCGGCGGTCGAACCGTTCGATGATGCCGAAGGTCGTCGGGGTTGGGCGCTCCGACGTCGTCACCGTGCCGTACCACTCCTGGTAGGTGGCCTCTCTGGTGCGAACGGTCTGGCCCGGTTTCATCTGCATGCTCTCGATCTTGCCGAACAGCCGTCGCAGGTACTCGGCCTTGCCGCCTGGGGTGCGCAGTTGGCCGTCGCCCAGGCCGGTGCCGGTCAGTGGGCCGGTGGAGGCGGCCAGCGCCGCGACGTCCCTGGTGTTCCAGGCCGCGGTCCTGGCCGCCAGGTCCCCCGGCCGGGGGACCTGGCCGGGGATCTGTTCGGCCGTGTCCCGTACTCCGGAGAACAAGTTCGGCAGCGTCGGGTCCAGTGGGCTGAACCAGGTGTGACGATCGTAGTAACGCCGGCCCTGGATCACCCGGCCGTCGTCGCCCAGCACCACTCGGTAGATCGCCGGGTAGCTGATGGTGGTGCCGCGGATCTCCACCTCGTTGTGCGCGCCGTACAGGACCACGTTGCCGTCCACCGAGATCCGCGTCGGGCGCATGCGGAACGACGGCAGCTTGGTCAGCGACGCCGCGATCGCGGTGCGGATTGCCTCCCTGCCCTGGATCACCGTGCCCGCGGCCTCCCAGAGGGTGGCGTGCTCGTCGAAGATCTCCTCCGCGTAGAAGTCGATCCGCTCCTGGCTGGTCGGCATCGTGCCGAACCTGGTCTGCCGGTCGATGAACGCCTGGGCGTTCGGCGAGTCGGCGCCCTCGACCACGGGTTCGGTCGGGGTGCCGGCGCCCAGCATCGCGGTGGCGCCGGCCAGCACACCCAGCACTGTCATAATTCGTTTCCGCACGCTTGCCACTCCTCGTCGGGGTCGGATGACGTGATCACCTTTCCCGGCTGGAGTAGTGCTGTCGATTACCTCTCAGGTAAGAGGTCACGCGGATCGGGGTGTTTGATCACCCGAGACGGAGCGCATGCACGGGCTTGGCGATCATGAAGTTGCCGAGGCTTCGCGATCACCAGGAGTACCCGTGCCTGCCCCTGCCACCATGGCTGACCAACTCCTTGTGGAACTGATTCGCCGCGTTGTCGCCCATGACGAACGGCGTTCTGGTCGTGCGTGCAGGACGACATCAAACCTGCTCTCGGGACACCCGAGCCTCCGGCGGGGGGCTCTGCCGGCCGACCTCGTGCACATGCTGATCTCCCGTGGCGGCCTCGACGAATCCGAGATAGCCGGGATGAGTACCCGTAGCCATCCAACGGGAACCCACGGCACCGTCACGGCTGTCGCCTGGTGTCGAGGAGGCCACAACCGTCCCGCATCACCCGATCGGGAACCCACGGCGATGGGAACAGCGCCGCGACCGGGTGGTGTCGAGCAGATGCTCGAACCGGTGGACCTGGAGGTGCGGGCCAGGCCCGACGCACCGGACGCGCTCGTCGCCTTCGGCCGCGCCTACTGGAACCTTGACGGCACGATGTTGTTCGGCGGTCCGCACTGGGCGGAGCAGGCCAAGGTTATCGCCGCCCGGTGCCGTGAGCGCCGCATCACCTCGCCGGCGCCGGCGTCGAGACCACGGCTCCCGCCCGGTACCGGTGCACCGCCTGCGACGGGCCGCTGGTGCTTGCCCCCGCAGCGCCCTGGCCGACGCGCTGGCCGGGCGGGCGGTGCGCTGCCGCATCTGCACTCTCGCGTTCGAACTCTCGGCCCGCCTGGTACTCGAAGCGGCCCGCACGGAGGGCGTCGCGCCACCCTGCTGCGGTGGTTCCCGATCAAGTGCACACCGCAGGACCCCGTTCCGGCCGCCGGCATCCGGCAGGAACTGCTCGTGCTGGGCATTCTGCGGCACGGTGCGAGTGACCGCGGCAGGCTGCTGCCGCTGGGACGCCAACCCGTCCCGGCGGCGCCGACGGGCCTGCTGCCCTCGTGGCTGTCACTGGCGCGGGAGAGCGGGCTGCTGCACGTGCACTCCGCAAGCACCCCCGACGCGTTCACCTGGCCATCCCATCGGACCGGGGTAGCCGGGCACTCCGCCGACGACCGGGGTCGTCCGCAGGTCGTCGACCCGCTGCTCATCGAGCATTACCTGCCCTATGGCCAGGACCCCGAACACGGCGCCGCGGTGGTGGAGCAGCACCTGACCCGCCGACTTTGCGACGCAGCCGCCGACGTGGACACCGGCTCCGACGACGAGCACCACCGCCGCGCCGGCGAGCTGCGCGCCGCCACGGTTCGACTGCTCGCCCACGAAAGGCCGCGAAAAGTTCCGGCGAACCCGTAGGGTCGCCGCCCCGCGCCGACCTACGAGGAGTCGTGTCCTGTTCGTTGCGGACGTGCATGCTGTCCACCGACGCACGCGACCAGTCGATCGCCCCGGCCGAAACGAGCAGATCCAGCAGCGTCCGGTGCAACCGGATGACGACGTCCGCTTGGACCCACTCGGTGAACCGGCGGTGCGCGGTCGGAGCGCTGACCCCGAACGACGTGGGCAGTGCAGACCAGGCGCACCCGGTCTGCAGCACGTACAGGATCGATGCCAGTACCGCGCGGTCGTCCAGGCGACGCCGGCCTCCGCCCTGGTGGCGTTGCGGCGCGTCGGGCAGCAACGGACGTACCAGCAGCCACAACGGCTCCGGGCACCACTTCTCCACATCGCTCATCGTTGATCAACGATATCGCCCGCCCGAGAACACCCAAATGAGATGCGGTCTTAGGAGCGGCAGACGGTCGACCGGGCACCGCGACGGGTGCGGTGGTGCCGAAGCGGTGCGGGGTGATGGTGTTGTCGTACTCGCCGGCACCGGCAACGATCGGAGGGTCGACCACCGCCCTCATCGCACCCTGAACCCCTAGCGGCACAACGGCTCTCCAGGTGTCGACGGGGCGGGACCAATCCGGATCGGGCGACCTTATGGACCGGCTGCCCTCCCAGGCCCCACGGAGACCTCCGCATGCCCAGCGCCCTGCGCGCCACCGGCCCGTCCACACCTCCCACCCCGGGTGCCGTCGTCGCGGTGCTCGCGCTGGGCGGCATCGTGGTCGCGCTGACGCAGACGATCGCGATTCCCCTGATTCCCCAACTGCCCCGACTGCTGCACGCCTCGCCATCGGATGCCACCTGGGTGGTCACCGCGACACTGCTCGCCGCCGCGGTCGCCACGCCTACGGTCGGGCGGCTCGGGGACATGTACGGCAAGCGCCGGATGCTGCTCGCCAGTCTGGTGCTGCTGGCGGCCGGGTCGGTGGTCGCCGCGCTCAGCGACAGCCTGGCCCCGATGGTGGTGGGAAGGGTGTTGCAGGGCTTGGCGGCGGGCGTCGTCCCGCTCGGGATCAGCATCATGCGGGACGTGCTGCCGGCCGAACGCCTCGGCCCGGCCATCGCCATGATGAGCGCGTCGCTGGGGGTGGGCGGCGCGCTGGGACTGCCCGCGGCGACCGTGCTGGCCGACCGCGCGGACTGGCGGCTGGTGTTCTGGATCTCCGGCGGTCTGGCCGTGCTCACGGTGGTGCTCGTGGTCTCGCTGGTGCCTGCGTCCGGCACCAGCGGCGGCGGGTTCTTCGACGTGGTCGGCGCGATCGGGCTGTCCACCGCGCTGGTCTGCCTGCTGTTGGCGGTGTCCGAAGGAGCCGAGTGGGGGTGGACGAGCGGCCTCACCACCGGCCTGTCCGGCGTCGCCGTCGTGATCCTCGTGGCATGGGGTTGGTGGGAGCTGCGCGTCGCGCGGCCGTTGGTCGACCTGCGCGTCGCGGCACGCCGCCAGGTCCTGCTGACCAACCTGGCCTCGGCCGTGCTGGGCTTCTCGATGTTCGCGATATCGCTGGCACTGCCCCAATTGCTGCAACTGCCCACCTCCACCGGCTACGGCCTGGGGCAGTCGATGACGGTCGTCGGCCTCGTCCTCGCACCGGCCGGGCTGCTCATGATGGCCGTGGCCCCGCTGTCCGCCCGCGTCTCGGCCGCCAAAGGCCCCGCGACGACCCTGGTGCTGGGTTCAGTCGTGGTCGCCGCCGGCTACCTCCTCGGCACGGTCCTGATGTCGGCCGTCTGGCACCTGTTGCTGGCCTCCAGCGTCATCGGCGCCGGTGTCGGACTGGCCTACGGCGCGATGCCCTCGCTGGTCATGGCCGCCGTGCCGCTGTCCGAGACGGCCGCCGGGAACAGCCTCAACTCGCTCGTGCGAGCCATCGGGACGTCCCTGTCCAGCGCGGTGACCGGCGTCGTTCTGTCGCGGATGAGCACGGTGTCCGGTTCGGTGGAACTCCTGTCGCAGGCCGGTTTCCGCGCGGTCATGGTGATGGGCGCGTGCGCCGCCCTGGCCGCCGCGGGCATCGCCTTGTTCCTGCGGACCTCGGCCCCGGTCCGCACTGGGTCAACGTCACGCTGAGTCCACTCAGGACTCTCGATGTCACTGCAATGGCGGGACTCGTTCCGTTTGCAGCGCAATAAGATCGAACCATGGACAAGGGTGATCTGGTTCCCGATTTCACGTTGCTGGACCACAAGGGGCAGGAGCGGTCGCTGGCGGAGTTCACCGCCACCGGCCCCGTGGTGGTCTTCTTCTACCCCGCCGCCATGACACCGGGCTGCACGATGGAGAGCTGCCACTTCCGCGACCTCGCGGCGGAGTTCGCCGAGCTGGGCGCCCAGCGGGTCGGCATCAGCGCCGACGCGGTCGACCGGCAGCGGGAGTTCGCCGAGGCCAACGGGTTCGACTACCCGCTGCTGTCCGATCCGGACGGTGTCGTGGCCGCGGTGTTCGGTGTGCGGCGGAAGGTGCCGCTGCCGGGCCCGCTCTCGGCCCTGCGGACCCGGCGCTGGACGTTCGTCATCGGCGCGGACCGGCGGGTGCTGGAGGTCGTCAAGAGCGAGACCCGGATGGAGGTGCACGCCGATCTGGCCCTGGAGGCGCTGCGCTCCGCATGAGCCGAGGTGCCCGGTGGCGTCGGCCACCGGGCACCTCGCCCGACCTCGGGTCCGCTACAGCTCGACCAGCACCTTGCCCCGCTTCGCCGTGCGGTTGACGAACAGGCTGCGATAGGCGTCCGGGATCGTGTCGATCCCGTGGTGGACGGTGTGGTCGTAGACCACCTCACCCGACGCCACCAGCGCGCCGAACCGGTGCTCCAGATCCTTCACGCAGGCCGGGTCCTCCAGCCACTCCAACGAGAAAATGCCGCGGACGGTGGCCCTGGGCCGCATGAGCATCGGCAGCAGCCGCGGCCCCTCCTGCGGGCCGCCCGCTTGGCTCTCGAACTGGGCGCACACCGCGATCTCGCAGCCCACCGCCAGCAGGCCGAACACCTCGTCGGTGAGGACGCCGCCCAGGGTGTCGAGGTAGCGGTCCACGCCGTTCGGGAACGCCTCGGACAGCCGGGCGCGCACCTTCTCGGCCGGGTCACCGGGCCGATACACGATCACCTCGTCGAAACCGAGGTCCCGCAGATGGTCCGCCTTCTCCGGGTAGCCGGTAGTGCCGACCACCCGGCCGCCCGCGCGCCGCGCCAACTGCCCGGCCACCGAGCCGATCGCCCCGCTCGCACCGCTGATCAGCACGTTGTCACCGGGCCGCACGTGCAGCACCTTGGTCATCGCGCCCCACGCGGTCATACCCGGACCGCCGAGCGCGCTGATCGCGGTGTACAGCGGCAGGGTGTTGCCGTACAGCTCCGGGTCGAGCGCGCGGAATCCCGGGAACACCAGCGGCGCCGCGCTGCCGACGTGCCAGGTGGACGCCCACGGCTGCGGGCCGCCCGAGCTGACCACGTGGCTGCGCCACCCGCCGAACCCCTGCACGAGGTCGCCGGGGCGGTGCGCGGCGTCGGGACCGGCTTCCAGCACCCGCATCACCGAGTCGGCGCCCATGTGCTCGCCGAGGGGCGTGTCCAGCGCCAGCCCCTGCTGGTACGGGTCGACCGACACGTACAGGGTCTCCAGCAGCATCTCGTCCGGCGCGAGGCGGACATCGACGTCCTCGACGACCTTCTCGTAGATGCGGTCCACGTCGGGCAGGCCCGGCAGGTGTTCCCGGACAACCCACTTCTCGATCTTCATACCCGGCTCCCCGACTGCGGTTCCAGTGTTCGACTCGCCACCCCGGCCGGCGACGGACCCACCGGGATGACGACGTGGGTCGGCGGCGGTGCGGTCTCGTCGACGTGCGCGGTGAACGGGATGCCGTCGTCCCGGCAGACGAACTGCATGACCTGGCGGCCCGCCGCGGCGGCGCGGATGAGGCCGCCGGTAGTCGCCCACACGCCCGACTGGTAGAAGTCGCGCAGCCCCGGCAGACCGGGCCCGTACTTCTTCACCAGCACCTCCAACGTCTCGCCGCTGTCGACGAACGGCTGCCACCCCAGCACCGTGCCGTCGTAGTTGCCGGTGTACCTGACCTGGGTGAGCGGGGTCGACAGGTCCCGCGCCACCACCGAGTCCGTGATGCCGGGGTAGCGCTTCTCCAGGTAGCGCATCAGGGCCAGCCTGGTCTTGCGCTTGGTCGCGTAGTAGTCGCGGCCGTGCCGGACCGGCAGCGTGTGCAACACCTCGCCGCCCCGCCTGCGGGTCACCTGCTCGGGGAAGTCGTCCACCGCGCGCCACGGTGCGATGTCGGCGAAGTAGGTCATGTAGACCACGGTGGTGCCCTCGGGCGACAGCTCGGGGTAGTGCCTGCTGCGGAACTGGATGTTGATGCTGGCGTCGCGGATGCCGACGAGGTCGGCCTTCTCCTCGTCCGTCAGCAGGTGCGTCGTGCACGGGTCACCTTCGGGCACCGGCCGGTTCAGACCGAGGAACAGGCACACGTAGCCGGGGAACACCATGCCCGGCTTCTCGATGGTCTCGGTGTAGAGCTGCCGGTACTCGTCGGTGAGGTATTCACCCTTCAGGAACTTCATCATCGTGGTGTGACCGTCGGCCGCCGACACCACGATGTCGGCGCGGAACTCCTGGCCGTCGTCCAGCCGCACGCCCGCCGCCCGGCCGTCCTCGACGATGATCTCCTCGACCTTGGCGTTGTAGCTGACCTTCCCGCCCAACCTCAGATAGCGCTGCTCGATGGACTTGGCCAACCCGAGCGACCCGCCCTCCGGGACGCCGGCGGACTGGTTGGCGTGCGAGGCGAGCTGGAAGTAGAACGGCAGCACCGGGAACGCGGAGTGCTTCTCGTACAGCACGTAGTTGAACGCCTCGCGCAGCAGCGGGTCGCGGAACCGCGCCGAGTAGTCCGTCATCAGGGTGCTGATCGACTTGCGGACGACGTTGAAGTACGGGATGAAGGAGGCGAGCATCTTCATCCGCTCCACGGTGCCCATCAGGCCCACCGGCTTGAGGAACGGGTACACCGCGAGGGCGCGGCGGAACTTGCGCAGTCCGCCGCAGAAGTCGCGGATCAGCTTGGCGTCGGCCGGCGAGATGTCGAGCAGGTGCGCTTCGAGCCGGTCGGGATCGGAGTAGAAGTACACCGAGCGCCCGTCCCTGCCGCGCACGATGTTGAACACGTCGAAGTGGCGCATCTGCTTGCCCTGCAACGCGCCCAGCTCCAGCCAGATCTGGTGCATCTCGTTGCCGGGGCCGTTGCCGAGCAGCCAGCTGACGCAGCAGTCGAAGGTGAACTCGCCGCGGTCCCAGGCGGTGCAGCACCCGCCGGGGATCTCGTGCATCTCGAAGATCCGGCTCTCGTACCCGTTCATCTGGGCGTAGCACCCGGCGGAGAGCCCGCCGAGGCCGGCACCGATGACGATCATCGCCTTGCGTCGCTCGCCGGTCATGTCCGTGACGTCCTCGCTGTCGGTCGGGCGGCCCGGGGGCGCTCGGTCCAGTTGTCCAGTTGGGGCATTTCGCCGAGCTTTCCGGCGTGCCACGGCTCGGTCCCGCCGCTCTCCTGCGCGCGGAACGGCACGCCGAGCTCGCGGCACAGGTACTGCACGGCGAACCGGCCCGACGCCGCCGCCTTGATCAGGCTGCCGCCGCCGACCCAGTGCCCGGCCAGGTGGAAGCCCGCCAGACCGGGCAGCGCCAACCGGTCCTTGGCGATCAGGTCGTCGAGCAGGTCGTCCGCCTTGGGCGACTTCCAGGCCAGGATCGCGCCCCGGTGGTTGCCGGTGTAGCGCTCGGTGGTCGCCGGCGTGGCCACCTGGACCAGCTCGATCCGCTCGTCGATGCCGGGGAAGCGGCGTTCCAGGAACTCCCTGATGAACGCGACCGGCTCCCGCTTGAGGTCCCAGTAGGCCCTCCGGTCGGCCTTGCGCAGCCCCTTCCAGGTGTCGAAGTCGCTGAAGTAGTTGCAGTGGATCAGCGACCGGCCCTCGGGCGCGAGCCCCGCCATCACCCGCGACCGCAGGTGCACCACCAGGCTCTTCTGGAGGGCGCCGGGCAGCCGCGCGGCGTCCTCGTCGGACAGCAGGTAGGTGGTGCTGGCCGGTTCGTCCGCGCCGACGTCGCCGCGGAAGCCGACGAACACCGACACCAGCGCCGGGTACAGCTGCTCCGGGTCCGGCAGCACCTCGTTGAGCAGGGTGTCCAGCCTCGGGTTGGTGTACTCGCCGCCCAGCAGCTTGGACACGGTGGTCAACCCGTCGCAGGCGGCCACCACGTGGTCGGCGTAGTGCCGTTCGCCGTTGCGCAGCTCCACGCCGACCGCGCGCCCGTCCTCGACGAGCACGCGGGCGACCTTGGCCCGGAAGTCGATGCGCCCGCCCAGGCCCGCGTAGCGCTCCTCGATCGAGCGGGCCAGTCCGAGCGACCCGCCCTGCGGCACACCCACGTTGCCCTTGTGCGCCTGGGACATCGTGTAGTGGTACGGCAGCATGGCGAAGTTCTTCGGGTCCTGGAAGAACATGTTGCGGAACGCCGTGGCCAGGAACGGGTCGCTCAGGCTGTCGGCGAAGTCGGCCATCTGGGTGCCGCCGGTGCGCCAGAAAAGCCGGAACGCGGGCAGCACCTTGCCGAGCATCCTCAGCTTGTCCCGCCACGGCATCAGCGGCGGCGGGGTGAGGAACGGGTGGATGTCCACCCGGCCGAAGCGGCGCAGGTCCGCGCAGAACGCCCGGATCTTCGCCGAGTCGGCGGGCGAGCACGCCTCCAGTTCCGCCTGCAACAGGTCGGGATCGGTGTGGAAGGTGACCGAGCGGCCGTCCTCGGCGACGACCCGGTTGAACTCGGTGAACGTGGTGACCGTCTTGCCGTCCAGCGCGCCGAGTTCCCGCCAGACCTGGTTGGCCTCGTTGTCGGGCGCGGTGCCGTTGAGCCAGTCGATGCAGTAGTCGAGCAGGTAGCCCTCGCGGGCCCACGCCGTGCAGCAACCGCCGGGCAGCACGTGCGACTCGAAGATCCGCGTCTCCAGGCCGCTCATCTGGCCGTAGCAGCCGACCGCCATGCCGGCCACGCCGGCGCCGATCACGATGACCCTGGGTTTGACGTCGGGTGTGCGGGTGCGCCGCTCCCAGACGACCCTGGCGTTACGCGACATCGCGGACGCCTCCCGCCTGGAGGACCGCGCGCAGCAGGTCGGCGTTGCGGGTCAGGTGCTCCCCGTCCAGCATCTCCGCGTGCGCGCCGGATCCGGCCAGCACGGTGGTGCCCGCACCGGAGGCGCCGTGCCACGTGCCGTGCGCGGACGCGGCGTAGAACTCGGCCTTGTGCTCGTCGGAGATCACCGTGACCGGCCCGGACACCGTGCCCAGGTTCGGGGTGGCGCTGGAGTAGTGCAAGTACTCGCGGGCCTGCCGCATGGTCTCCTCGGCCACGGTGGCCGAGCCGGTGTGCCGGCCCAGGTGCTCGGCCAGTTCGTGCTCGAACTCCGCCACGTGCTCCTCGGCCAAGGTGAACCGCTCCGGAATCCGGTACGAGTCCATGATCACCACGTGCGCCGCGACGTGCCCGCGCCGTTCCAGCTCCTTGGCCACCTCGAAGGCGAGGTTGCCGCCGAGCGAGTAGCCGAACAGGCGGTACGGGCCCTGCGGTTGCAACGACTCCACGAGGTCGGCGTACTCGGCCACCTTGCCGTCGCCGGAGACGTAGTTGAACGCGGCGAGGCGGTACTCGGTCAGGTGCGCGGCCAGCAGCCGGTAGACCAGGCCGTGCCCGCCCGCCGGCGGGAAGCAGAACAGCGTCGGCTCCCGGTCGGGGTTGAACACCAGGTACGGCTTGGCCCCGGCGATCTGCCCGGTGACGATGTGCTCGACCGTCTTGGCCATGCCGCGCAGGGTGGTCACCCGGAACAGCAGGCTCACCGGGATGGTGATGGCGAACTCGGTCTGGAGGTGGTGGATCAGCTCGATCAGCGTGATCGAGCTGCCGCCGGACTCGAAGAAGTCCTGTTCCAGGCCGACCCGGTCCACCGCCAGCAGGGACTGCCAGTGCTTCGCGGTACGCACCTCGTACAGCGTGACCGGGGGCTCGTACCCGATGTCGTCCACCGCGGTGGGCAGCGGCAGCGCGTCCACGTCGACCTTGCCGTTGGGGGTCAGCGGCAGTTCCGGCACCGCGACGAGGTGGGCCGGGATCATGAACGTGGGCAGGTACTCGCCCAGGTGGGCGCGCAACGCCCGGCCGTCGAAATCGGCGCCCGCGGTCGGGACGCAGTAGGCGAACAGTGTGTCCTCGCCGCGCGCGTCGGGGCGCACCAGCACCACCGCCTGCGCCACGCCGGGCCACCGGGTCAGCTGTGTCTCCACCTCGCCGACCTCGACGCGGTGGCCGCGCACCTTCACCTGGCCGTCCGCCCGGCCCAGCAGTTCGACCACGCCGTTCGCGGTCCAGCGGGCGAGGTCGCCGGTCCGGTACAGCCGGACCTCCCTGCCGTCCAGGTCACGGGTGGCGAAGCGGTGCGCCGTCTGCTCGGGGTCACCGATGTAGCCACTGGCGACGCCGTCGCCGCCGATCCAGAGTTCGCCGACGACGCCCTGCGGCACCGGCTCGCCCCGCTCGTCGAGCAGGTACAGCGCGGAGTTGGGCAACGGCCGCCCGATCGGCACCACCCGGCCGGGTTCCAGGTCGTCGACCGGTCCTTCGAAGTAGGCGCTGTCGATGGTGGCCTCGGTGAGGCCGTAGGAGTTGACCACCCTGGTGTCCGGGCCGCACAGGCCCTTGAGCCGCCGGTACTCCTCGACCTTCCACACGTCGGAGCCGACGACCAGCAGCCGCATGAAGTCGAGCCTCGCCCCGGTGCGCTCGCAGTGGCTCATCAGGCCGCGCACGATCGCGGGGACGAACTCGGCGCTGTCGACGCCCTCGGCCACCATCGTGTCGTACAGGCGTGCGGTGTTGAACAGGAGGTCGCGCGTCACCAGCACGAGCGTGCCGCCCGAGCACAGCGCCCGGACCAGGTCGCCGGTGAACACGTCGAAGGCGAAGCCCGCCATCTGGAGGTGCACCCGCGCGTCGGTGTCGAGCCGGTACTCCTGCCGCCAGGCGGCGAAGGCGGACGCGAGGTTGCGGTGCCCGACGCGGACGGCCTTCGGCGTGCCGGTGGAACCGGAGGTGTAGATGACGTAGGCGGGGCTGTCCGGGTCGACAGGCCCCAGGTCCTCGTCACCTACGGTCGCGTCGGACGCCAGGTCGGCCACGTCGGTGACCGGCGCGGAGAGCCCGGCCAGCCGGTCGCGGGTGCGCGCGTCGGCCACCAGGAGGGTGGTGCCCGCCGTGCGGACCATGTGCTCCAGGCGCTCGGTCGGGTAGTCGGGGTCCAAGGGCAGGTAGGCGCCGCCCGCCTTGAGCACGGCGAGGAGGGTGACCACCAGTTCGGCCGACTTCTCCAGGCACAACGCCACCACGGCGCCGTCCCGCACGCCACGCGCACGCAGCACGTGGGCCATGATCGTGGCACGCCGCTCCAGGTCGGCGTAGGTGAGCCGGTCGGCGCCCGAGTCCGCGGGCGTGACGACGGCGACGGCGTCCGGGGTGGCCTCCGCAGCCGAGGCGATCAGGGTCGTCACCGGCACGTCGGCGGGTGCGGTGCGCGCCGCGCCGCTCCACTCGTCCAGGATCTCGGCGCGCTCGGCCGGCCGGAGCAGGGCAAGCCCGCCGGTGGACGTGTCGGCGGACGCGCTGGTGAGGCTGTCGAGCAAGGTCACGTAGTGGCCGGCCATCCGGCTCACCGTCTCGGCGAAGAACAGGTCGGTGTTGTACTTGAACGCGCAGTGGAAGCGCTGGTCCGCCTCGTCCTCGTAGACCGAGAGCGTCAGGTCGAACTGGCCCTCCTCCTCGGGCAGCTCGATGTACTCCAGGCGGTAGCCGTACTTCTCGGTGGACACCTTGTGCGCCAGCAGGATGAACATCGCCTGGAACACCGCCGACCGGCTCGGGTCGTGGCGCAGCCCCAGTTCCTCCACCAGCAGGACGAACGGGTACTCCTGGTTGTCCAGTCCGTTGAGGACGGTCGAGCGGACCTGGGCGAGCAGGCTGCCGATGTCGGGCGCACCGGACAGGTCGGCCCGCAGCGGCAGCGGGTTGACGAAGTAGCCGTAGACCGAGCCGAAGTCCTTCTCGGTGCGGCCGGTCACCGGGCTGCCGACGATGATGTCGTCCTGCCCGGAGTAGCGGTTGAGCAGCAGGTAGTACGCGGCCAGCAGCACCACGAACACGGTGACGTCGTGCTCGCGGGCCAGCTGGTGCACCCGTGCGCTGAGGTGGGTGTCCAGGACGAAGAACTCCGACGCGCCGTTGTCGGTCTGCACGACCGGCCGCGGCTTGTCGGTCGGCAGGTTCAGCACCGGGGTGTGCTCGGGCAGGTGCCCGCGCCAGTACTCCAGCATCCGGCCGGCATCGGGACTGGCCAGGAACCTGTTCTGCCAGTTGAGGAAGTCCAGGTACTGCGCGGTCGGCTCGGGCAGCTCCACCGCCTCACCGCGGCGCAGGCCCTCGTAGACCGACAGCAGCTCCTCGATGAAGGTGAACGTGGAGATGGCGTCGGAGACGATGTGGTGCACCGCCTTCATGATCACCCAGCGGTCGGGTCCCCGGCGGAAGAGCCGGAAGCGCACCAGCGGGTCGTGTTCCAGGTCGTACGGCTTGCGGTACTCGGCGATGATCATCCGGTAGATCTCGTCCCAGTCGCGGTCCGCCACGTCGAACAGGGCGACGTCGGCCTCCACCGACGCCGAGATCTGCTGGACCGCCTGCCCCTTCTCCATGGTGAAGTTCGCGCGCAGCAACGGGTGGCGGGCGATGAGCGTGCGCACCGCGTCGAACATCAGCTCGGGGTCCAGCTCGGCGGCCACCTCGACCGCGCCGCCGATGTTGTAGGCGAAGCCGTCGGGGTTGAGCTGCTTGAGGAACCACAGGGCCTTCTGGTTCTGCGTCAACGGGAACCGGTGCGCGTCGGTGAACACCTCCACCGCGGTCTCCTCGCGGTCGCCGGTGGCGGCGTGCGCGATCAGACCGGCGTGCACCTGGTCGACGAGTTCGGCCACCGGCGTGCCGCTGAGCAGGGCGACCACCGGCAGGCTGACCCGCAGTTCGGTGGTGATCCTGGCCCGCAGCTCCATCGCCAGCAGGGAGTCCAGGCCGGCCGCGGTCAGCCCGGAGGACGGCTCGACCTGCTCGGCGGGCACCCTCAGGACGCCGGCCACGATGCCGGTGAACCGCTCGGCCACCAGTGCCCGCCGGGTCGCGGCGTCGGCGGCGCGGAACGTGTCCAGGAAACTGCCCGACTCGGCCGGAGCGGCATCCGCTGCGGCTGTGGCGAGCGCGCTGACCAGCGGCGGCGTTGTGCCGTACCAGGAGAGGAAGACCGACCAGTCGGCGACCGTCGCCACCAGCAGCTGGGCATCGTCCTGGCCGATCACCCGCTCCAGCGCGGCCATCCCCGCTTCCGGTGACAGCGAGCTCATCCCCCGGCTGACCCGGTAGTGCTCCACCAGGCCCAGCTCCTCGATCATGCCGGTGGCCCACGGCCCCCAGTCGACGCTGAGCGCGGGCAACCCCCGTGCCCGACGGTGGTGCGCCAGCGCGTCCAGGAACGCGTTGCCGGCGGCGTAGTTGGTCTGCCCGGCGGTGGTCAGCAGCGACGCGATCGAGGCGAACAGCACGAAGTGGTCGAGGGGTTCGTCGCGCAGGTGGTGGTGCAGCAGGTAGGCGCCGACGACCTTGGGGTCGTGCACGGCGTCGAAGCCCGCGCGGTCCATCGCCGGGACGAGGGTGTCCCGGACGTGGCCGGCGAGGTGGAACACGCCGCGGATCGGCTGGGCGTGGTCGCGGCGGTAGTCCGCCAACCACGTGACGAGCGACCGTTCGTCGGTGATGTCCACTGGCGCGAGGATCACCTGCGCGCCCAGGGCCTCCAGGTCCCGGACGAACCGCACCGCCTGGCCGACCGGGGTGTCCCGGTCGATCATGCTCCACCAGGCCCGTTCGGGCAGCCTGGTGCGGCCGACCAGGATCAGCCTGCGCGCCCCTCGCGCGGCCAGCGTCCGGCAGAGCAGCCGGCCGAGCGCGCCGAACGCGCCGGTGACCAGGTAGCTGCCGTCCGGGCGCAGGCGCAGCGGCAGCGGCTGGGTCAGCTCGGGTGAGGCCGGGACCAGCCTGCTGGTGTGCCGGTCGGCGCCGCGCAGGGCGATCTCGTCGACCACGCCGACGCCCTCGACCTCCGCGTCGAACGGCGCCAGCACCTCGCGCAGCAACGCGTCGACCTCGGCGCGGCGGGCGTCGGGTCCGACCGGGCCGGTGGGGTCCAGGTCGATCAGCTTGCCTCGGTGCGCGGTCAGCTCCTGGTGCCACAGCACCCGGCCGATCCCCCACGCCCGTGCGCCCAACGGTCGCACCGGGTCGTTCTCGGCCACCGCCTGCGCGCCCCGGGTGACCACGTGCATCCGGCCGGTCAGCTCACCGGCGAGCAGCGCCTGCGCGAGGACGACCAGCGAGTACGCGCCCTGGCCGGTGCCGCGGTCGAGGTCGGCGCGGGACAGGCCGTCCAGGTCCGGCAGGTCCAGGTTCCACAGGTGCACCACGCCCTCGAACTGCGTGCCGTGCTCGTCGGCGAGGTCCGCGGCCAGTCTGGAGAGGTCCCCGGACTCCCCCGCCGTCACCGTGGACTCCCACCGGCCGCGCCGGTAACCGAGTCCGGGGCGCACCAGGTAGCAGTGCCTGCCGGTGGCGCGCAACGCCGCCGCGAGTTCGTCCGCGACACCGCCGGAGTCGGCCAGCAGCAGCCAGCGGCCCTCGGCCCGCGCGGGTTCGGGTGCGGGCGGGCACACCGGCCAGGTGACCTTGGCCAGCCAGCTGTCGATGGTGGCCCGGCCGACCGCCGTGGCGGCCTTCTCCACGTCGGCGGCGCGGAATCCGCGCACGTAACCGAGCGGGACTCCGTCGGCCGTGTAAACCCGGATGTCGCCGACCAGGTCACCGCCGTCGCGATCGGTGATCACGGCGTGCGCCCACAGTTCCTGGTCGCCCACCGGGTCGAGCCGGATCTCCTCGATCGACAGCGGCAACCGGATACCCGCGCCCGGTGCCGGTGGCGCGGCCAGCAACGGGGTGAGCAGGGTCTGGAAGCAGGAGTCGAGCAGCACCGGGTGCACGTGGTGCCCGGACGCGTCGATGCCCGCAGTGGGTCGGATGCGGGCCAGCGCCTCGCCCTCGGACACCCACACCTCGGCGATGCCCTGGAACGCCGGGCCGTAGTGGTAACCCAGCCCGGCCAGCTCGGTGTAGCAGTCGGGGCCCACGACGAGGCGTTCGGCCCTGCCGCGGATGGCGTCGACGTCCAGCGGGGCCACCGGTCCCCCGCGCTGCCCGGCGCGCACCACGCCCGCCGCGTGCACCACACGTTCCTGCGCGCCTTCGGTTACCGACGCGATGGTGAACCCGGCGTTCTCGCCGGAGAACGACAGCCGCACCAGCCTGGACTCGGTGTCGGACACGAACAGCGCCTTGCGTAGTTCGAGGTCGGCGATGGCGGCCGACGCACCGCCGGTCAGCACGCGCACGGCCTGGGCGGCCATCTCCACGTACCCGGCAGCGGGGAACAGCGCGTTGCCCTCGATGCGGTGGTCGTCCAGGTACGGCAGGTCCTCGACGTCGAGCCGGGCCTCCCAGGTGGGCTCGGTGCCCTCGACGCGCCGGCCCAGCAGCGGGTGGTCGCGGTGGCCGAGGCGGATCTGCTCGACCGGCGCGGGCTCCACCCAGTACCGGTCGCGCCGCCACGGGTAGCGCGGCAACGGCACCGGGGACCCGGCGGGCTGGAGCACCGCCCAGTCCAGCGGGACACCGAGGGTGTGCAGCTCCGCCAGGGAGCGGTTCAGCCGGGCGGGCTCGTCCTCCAGCCGGCGGATCGACGGCACGGCACGGCCCTCGACGCCGTGCGCGGCCAGGCACTCGGCGATGGAGTGCGCGAGCACCGGGTGCGGGCCGATCTCCAGGAACAGCCGGTGGCCGTCGGCGGCGATGGCGTCCACGGCGGCCCGGAAGCGCACGCGGTCGCGCACGTTGTCCCACCAGTACCCGCCGTCCAGTTCCGGCCCGCGGGCGCGGCCCTCCCGTCCGGTGAGGTACAGCGGCACCGCGACCGGCTGGGGACGCAGCCCGGACAGGGCGGTGACCAGCTCGTCCTTGATCGCCTCCATCCGGGCGCTGTGGTACGGCACCCGGACGGTGAGGAACTTGGCGAACACGCCGGCCGCGGTCAACGCGTCGCGCACCTCGCCGAGGGCGTCCTCGTCGCCGGCCAGCGTCACCGAGGTCGGGGAGTTGACGGCGGCGACGGACACGCGGTCGCCGTAGGGCAGCACGCGGGCGCTCGCCTCGTCCTCGGTCAGGCCGACGGCGAGCATCGTGCCGGTGCCGACCAGCTTCTGCTGGAGGCGGCTGCGTTGCAGGACCACGTCGACCGCATCGGCCAGCGAGTACACGCCTGCCTCGTAGAACGCGGCGATCTCGCCGGTGCTGTGGCCGACGATGGCGGCCGGGCGCACGCCCCGCGCGCGCCACACCGCCGCCAGGGCGATCTGCACCGCGAAGTTGGCGGGCTGGGCGAGCCAGGTCTCCCCCATCGCGGAATCGGCCTCGTCGGCGGCCATCAGCTCGATCAGCGACCAACCGGCCTGCTTGCGGATCTCCGCGTCGACCCGTTCGACCACCTCGCGATACGCCGGCTCGGCCATCATGCCGCGCCCCATCCCCCACCACTGCGGCCCCATGCCGGTGAACACCCACACCGGGTTGCGCGGTTCGGCGGGCGCCTGGTTCTCGATCACGTCGGGGTGCGCGTCACCCTGCTCGCGGGCGGCCAGCGCCGCGTCCAGGTCCTCGGCGGTGGAGTAGGCGATCGCCAACCGGTGCTCGTGGTGCTGGCGGCGGTGCGCCAGGGTGTGCGCGACGTCGGCGACCGAGGCGCCCGCGGCCAGCTCGCGGCGGATGCCGACGGCCAACTCGCCCAGCGCGCCAGGGTCGCGGGCGGACAGCGGCAGCACGGTCCGCGCCGGGATCACGACCGGCTCGGACTCGGATCGCGACGCGCGCGGCGGCGCCTCTTCGAGCAGGACGTGTGCGTTGGTGCCGCCGAAGCCGAAGGAGTTCACGCCCGCGCGGGCCGGCCTCTCGTGCTCGGGCCACGGCACGACCTCGGTGGGGATCTCGTAGGGCAGCGCGTCCAGGTCGATCTCGGGGTTGACCCGGTCGAGGTTGATGTGCGGCGGGATGACCCGGTGCTTGAGCGCCAGCGTCGTCTTGATCAGGCCCGCGATGCCCGCGGCGGACTCGGTGTGGCCGATGTTGGTCTTGACCGAGCCCACGTAGCAGCGGGCGCCGGGGGCACGTCCCTCGGCCAGTGCCCGGCCGAGAGCGTTGGCCTCGATCGGGTCGCCGACCGGGGTGGACGTGCCGTGCGCCTCCACGTACTGGAGGTCGCCGGGGGTGATGCCCGCCTCCGCGCAGACCCGCTTGATCAGCCGGACCTGGGCGTCGGCGCTGGGCACGGTGATGCCGTTGGTGCGGCCGTCCTGGTTGACGCCGGTGCCGATGATCACTGCGTGGATCGGGTCGCCGTCGCGCTCGGCGTCGGCGAGGCGCTTGATGGCGACCATGCCCACGCCCTCGGCGCGCACGTACCCGTTGGCGGCGGCGTCGAAGGTCCGCGAGCGCCCCTCCGGGGACAGGAACCCGCCCTTGGTCTCGGCGATCGTGTACTGCGGGGTGAGGTGCAGCAGCGTGCCGCCCGCCAGTGCGAGACCGGTCTCGCCGCGCAGCAGGCTCTGGCACGCCAGGTGCACCGCCACCAGCGACGAGCTGCACGCCGTGTCGATGGAGACGCTGGGGCCGCGCAGGTCGAAGCAGTACGAGATCCGGTTCGACACCATCGTCATCATCGTGCCGGTGGCGGTGTGCGCGGCCAGGGTCTGGAAGCCCAGGTCGGCGAACTGGAGGATCTTGTAGTCGAGGGTGAACGCGCCGACGAACACCCCGACGTCCGTGCCCGCCAGCTCACCCGGCCGCTGTCCGCCGTCCTCCAGCGCCTCCCACGCGACCTCCAGGAGTTTGCGCTGCTGGGGGTCCATGTACTCGGCCTCGCGCGGGCTGATGCCGAAGAACGCGGGGTCGAACTCGTCGAAGCCGTCGATGTAGCCCCCGCGACCGCCGACCAGCCTGCCGGGCTTGGCCTTGTCACGGCTGCCGAGGGTGCCCACGTCGTAGCGGTCCGCCGGCGTTTCGGTGATGCAGTCCTTGCCGTCGATGAGGTTCTGCCAGAACGTGCGGTAGTCGGACGCGCCACCGGGCAGCCGGCAGCCGATGCCGACTATCGCCAGCCGGTTGTCCTGAGGTGACATGCTTGCGGACATGCTTTTGGGCATGGATTCGAAATCCTTCGCGAGAGCAGCGCGACCCGTTGTCGCCACATGCAGCGAGGGGTCGCTGGAGAAATCCGGCGTGCAGCCGGCTCAGGGGTGGTGCCGCGAAATCGGGTCGGGGTCAGGGTCGGGGCCCACCGCCGCGGTTCTCGACGCGCCGCCTCGGGCGGATCGGGTGGAGAAGACTCGCGACGAAGGACTCCGTGCGCGGGAACGACATCGGGTCGAACAGGCCGATCGCCCGGGGAGTCCGTCCCGGTACCCAGGTGTAGCTGCGGAAGAGGTGGTCCCAGATGGCCAGGTCCGAGCCGTAGTGACCTGATTCCTCGGGGTTGTTGCTGTGGTGCAGCCGATGCTGTTCGGGACTGGCCAGGACGTGGTTGAACCGGCCGATCCGCACGTCCACGTTCGCGTGCGTGAAGTATCCCTGGGCGGTCACGAACATACCCACGACGAGGACCGAGTCGGCGGAGAAACCGGCCAGGGCGAGCGAGAGTTGGACGACGCCTTGGGCCATGACGATGTCGAAGATGTGGTTGACCCCGTTGTTGCCGACGTTCACCTTGTCCGGCACGTGGTGCACACCGTGGAACCGCCAGAGGAAGCGGTTCGTGTGCCCCAGCCGGTGCATGATGTAACTGCCGAGGGAGCCGAGCAGCAGGGCGGCGGGGATTTCCGCCCACACGGGCCACGACGGGTCGAGCGGCGCGACCACCCCCACCACGAGGGTGACCACGAATTGGGCGACGCCCGCCCCCATCGCGGTGAGGATGAAGTAGGCCCCGTACCAGCCCCATTCATGCGCATTCGGGTGCCAATCGGGGTTGAACGGGATGACGCGCTCCAACACGGTGAAGTAGCCGACCACGCCGAGCAGGAACAACGGGCTGACCACCGAGGGCGGCCACCCCAGCAGTACCACCGCGGTGCCGGTGCCCACCACCAGCAACAACAGGACCGGGTACGCCACCCGGCGCAGCACCCCACGTGGCGTCACCAGTCCGTACGCGTCCGATGGCGAATCGACGCTCTTCCCGCGCAACAATTTCGCCCGCCTTTCCGGGAGCACAGCGGATCGACACGGCTATTCCGTGCCGAATGATTGCCGCCCAGTCGACGTTGACCGCGCGCAAGAGACCGTGGGCGACTTGTGGACAACAGCAGAGGACGATGCGGCTCATCCCCATCGCGAATTACGAGCCCACCATACGAGCGTGATCACGACGCGCTCAATCGACCGACCGGATGAGCACCCGATTCGACGGTGTATGGAATTTCCAGGCGGCCTGGCACAGAAACGCTCACGAAAAGGAGAGCGACCAAGTGGCCCAGACAGTCCTCATGGGATCGACTCGAACTGCCGCGATCCACTGGCGGTCGATGAGTATTCCAAGTCGAATTCCCCAGGCACATCGCCGTCTCCGCACATCTACGGCCACCCCGTATCGCCACAAAAGACCATTGGAGTGTGATGAACACCACGAGTATTCACTCTTATGTGCCGCTACGAGCACCCATAGACACGGTGAGGGGCACCCACCCGGTCCCGACCCCGTACCCACGACCTTCGGTATTCCGCGACGGCGAGCACCCAATCCGCCCTCTGACCGCGCCGTGGTCGCACGACCGAAGCCCACAGTGACGGGTTCCCGCGTGAGGCGGATTGACGAACGATTTCCGAGGACCTTGGATTCGATCACACCACCGCGGTCCGCAACCGCGTGCTCGCCAAGGTCGCCGCACGGATTCTGCCGTTCCTGACAGGCCGGTCCGTACCGGGTGATCCTGCCTCGCTCCGTACGGTGTGCGATGACGGAACGCGATGTCGAGAGGACTCGGGTTGGAGCTGGGGCTGGTCGGTCAGGCCATCGGAATGTTCGCGGTCACCAACGTCGACGACATCGTGATCCTGGCGGTCTTCTTCGGTCAGTCCGCCGGGCAGCGCGGCGGCGCGGCACGGGTGGTGGCCGGGCAGTACCTGGGATTCGCCGCGATCCTGGCCGCCTCGGTCGTCGGCGCGCTCGGCGCGGGCCTGCTTCCGGACACCATGATTCCTTATCTGGGGCTGCTGCCTCTTCTGCTTGGTCTTCGGGCGGCCTGGCGAGCCTGGCACGAACGCCACGACGCCGACGACGGGACCCTCGCCGCGCGTAACGGACCGACGGTGTCGGTCGTCGCGGCGGTCACCTTCGCCAATGGTGGCGACAACGTCGGTGTCTACGTGCCGGTCTTCACCACCGCCGGAACCGACGGCCTGGTCGTGTTCGTCGTGGCTTTTCTCGCCTTGGTGGCGGTCTGGTGCGCGGTCGGCCGGTTCTTCGCCACCCGGCCGGTGATCGCCCGTGCCTTGGCGCGCTGGGGCCACATCGTGCTCCCGATCGTGCTGATCGGCATAGGCCTGCTGATCCTCGTAGAAGGCGGCGCGTTCGGACTCTGATCGGCTCCACCAGCCAGCTCGCCGTCGCGCCGGCGCCGATGTCGAGAACCTGCCGAATCCCCGCAGTGGTCAGGACACGGACCACACGGCCCAGGAAGGCTCCAGCGCGAACGTCGACCCGAAGCCGACCCGTCCACCATCCGCGGAGTCATCGACACAAGCTGGACGTCCAAGTGCTCCCAGGAAAACTGCGAGATCCGGCCGAGGACGAGAAGCCCCAACGAGCCGTCCACACCCGCTGACCGCCGAACCGATTCGACGAAGCTGCGGCACCCAAACCGACACAAGCTCTGTTCAAGATGGACAGAACCACAAAGGAATGCGTTCCACGGGGTCAGCGCGACCACCACGCCGCGCGGCTCGGGCACCGTGAGGTCCGTCGGGTGGCGTGGACGCCAACGCCAGCAAGCAGCACCTGTACGACCTGGCCAAGGAACTGGGCGTGACCGGCCGGTCCAGCATGACCAAGCAGGAGCTGGTGAAGGCGATCGACAAGGCCAACAAGCGCAAGACCGCCAAGGCCCGGTCCAAGTAACGCGGTCCGAGCAGGACGGTCCAGGCGGACACGGTCGCGGCGGTCCGGGTACGGCGGTCCGGGCGCGGCGCTCCGGATGCAGCGGTCAGTCCCGGACCACCGGCAGGCGCAGGCGCAACCGGGTGCCGCGGGCGAGGGGTTCGGCGGCCACCTCGCCGCCGTGCGTCTCCACCACCCGGCGCACGATGGCCAGGCCGAGCCCGGAACCGGGCATCGACCGCGCCTGCGCCGACCGGTAGAAGCGGTCGAACACGAACGGCACGTCGGCGGGCGGGATGCCGGGCCCCTCGTCGTCGATCGTGAACTCCCCGTCCGCCACGGTCACCAGCACCCGGCCACCGGGCGGGCTCCACTTCACCGCGTTGTCCACCAGGTTGGCGACGGCCCGCTCGATCGCGTCGGGGTCGACGTGCACCAGGCAGGGCGACAGGTCCCGCTCGAACCGCGGCGCCGCAGCCCTCGTCGAGGCCTTGGCGACCACCCGTTCGGCGACCAGGTCCAGCCGGGTGTCCTCGGCCCGCGCGGTGCCCTCCCCGTAGCGGGCCAGGTCGATCAGGTCGTTGACCAGCGACCGCAGCTCCCCCACCTGCGTGATTGCCGCCCGCACCAGCGCCGGCGCCTCGGGGTCGCGCAACCCGTCGTCCTCGGCCAGCAGTTCGAGGTTCGTGGTCAGGCTGGTCAACGGGGTGCGCAGCTCGTGCGAGGCGTCGGCGACCAACCGGCGCTGGGCGTGCACGGAGGTGTCCAGCGCGGTCATCATGGCGGCGAACGACCGGCCCAGGCGGCCGATCTCGTCACGTCCGGTCAGGTCGACGCGCGCACTCAGGTCCCGGGTCGCGGTGACGTGCTCGACCGCGTCGGTCAGCACGCGCACCGGCCGCAGCACCCGGCTCGCCGCCAGCCGGGCGCCCAGCGCCGCCACCAGCCCGCCGACCGCCGTCAGCGCGATCAGCAGCGCGGCCAGCGCGGTCAGCACGCCGGTCACGTCGTCCAGTGGCCGGGCGGTCCGGACCAGCGTGTCCCGCGAACCCGGCACCTGCGCGGTGTAGACCCGGTAGGCGACGCCGCCGTGGGTGGCGTCCTGGAAGTAGGCGGGTTCGAGCCCGCGGGCGACGTCCAAGTCCCGCTCGGTCACGTCGATGAACGTCCGGTTGGATCCCAAGTCCAGCGGCGGGGTCACGAACTGGAGCAGCGTGCTGCCCAGGTCGACCGGGGTGTCGATGGGCGCGGGGCGTCTGGAGGCCTCGTTCTTCTGCTTGAGCTGGCGGGCGACGACCGGGCTCTGCTCGACGGCCTGCACCAGCGAGTCGTCCAACTGCCGGCGCAGGTTCGGCCCCACCGTCGAGTAGATGATCACCGAGGCGATGGCGAGGGCCACCAGCACCACCGCACCGCCCGCGAGCCCGACTCTGGTGCGCAGCGTCACGGCCGTTCCCGCAGCACGTACCCCAGTCCGCGCACGGTCTGGATCAGCCGGGGTTCACCGGCCGACTCCAGCTTCCCGCGCAGGTAGCTGATGTAGACCCACAGCGCGTTGGACGCGGGCCCGAAGTCGTAGCCCCAGACGGACTCGAAGATCAGCACGCGGCTCAGCACCCGCTCCGGGTTGCGCAGGAACAGCTCCAGCAGGGCGTACTCGGTGCGGGTCAGCTCGACCAGCCGGCCGCCGCGGTGCACGCGGCAGGTGGTCGTGTCCATCTCCACGTCGGCGAACCGCAGCACCTCCTGGGTGACGCCGGTGCGCCGCAGCAGGGCACGCAGCCGGGCGCGCAGCTCGTCCAGCGCGAACGGCTTGACCAGGTAGTCGTCGGCGCCCGCGTCGAGCCCGGCGACCCGGTCCTCGACCAGGTCGCGGGCGGTGAGCATGAGGATCGGCGTGTGGTCGCCCCGGCGGCGCAGCCTGCGGCAGATCTCCAGGCCGTTCGGCTCGGGCAGCAGCACGTCGAGCACGACCACCTCGGGCCGGTTCCGGCCGAGCTCGTCCAGTGCCTGCGTGCCGTCCGCAGCGACCGATACCTGGTAGCCGTCGCGACGCAGCGCATGGGCAACGGAGAGCCGGACCGCTTCGTCGTCATCGACCACCAGCACCCGCACGCCACCAGTATGGGTGATGGCGTCGGCGCCACTCGCGGGTCGCGACCCGGACCGGGTGGTCACCGGTCCGGGTCGCGTGGCGGAACCGGTCACTTCGTGGGCGAACCGCTCGCGGTGCGCTCGTCCGGGTTCGTTCCCGCCGCCGGGTCCGGCTTCGGCTTCTGGATCCCGCCGACCGCCTCCTTGACCTCGCGCAGCACGGTCAGCAGCTCCTCGGGCGTGAGGCCGAGCCCTTCGGCGATGGCCACGAACGCCGGGTCGGCCGTGATCGCATCACCGCGCGCCTCGACCCGCCGCAGGTCGCGGAACACCTGGCGGGACCGCTCGACCGAGATGCCCAGCTCGACGGCCAACGCCTTGACCGCCTCCTCCGGCACGTCCCGCCCCTCGCCGGGCTTCTGCTTGCCCGGCTCCCCCGGCTTCTGCTTGGCCGGCTCCCCCGGCTTCTGCTCGCCCGGGTCGCCCGGCTTCACCTTGACCGGCTTGACCGTGTCCTCGGCCGCCGCCGTGGTGGGGCTCGCCAGCGCGGGCGCCGTGCTCCCCGCGACCACCGCGGTCAACGTGCCCGCCACCAGGACGGCGGCGATGAACCTGGTCCGGATCATCCGCATTCGCATCCCTCTCAGTCCGGGCGCCGGTCCGACCGGCGCCTGAGACCAGCAGACCAAGCGGGGCTCAGCAGGACCTTCAGCGAACCTTGGAATCACCTCAGCGTCCGTAGGATCGGCGCATGGCATCCCGGTTCCCCTGGGCGGCGCTGGCCCGGATCGGCCAAGCGCACTGGTTCTTCGGCAATGTCTACGAGGCGGCGGTGGACATGCCCCGGCTCCTCGTGGACGCGCGGCCGAACCGGTCGCCGGGTCTGCTTGGCCCCGGCAGCCCGCTGCGCTACTACGCGCCGGCGGCTCCCGTGACGCTCGCGTCCACCGTGATGGCCCTGCGGGACAGCGTGCGGTCAGGCGGCGACCGGTGTGCCGTCACCACGTCGGCGGTCGGCACGCTGGTGGCCACGGCGCTCACCGCGTACCTGGTCAAGACCGTCAACCTGCGGCTTCTGCGGGACGACGACGTGCTGAGCGACGAAGAACGCCACCGGTTGACCACGACCTGGCACCGCGCCAACCTGGCCCGGCTGCTCGTGCTCGCCGTGACGGTGGCCGCGACGCGCCAGGCCACGCGCGCCCGCGGAGCCCACCAGGGCTCCAGCTCGGTCTGACCGCACCGGGCGGTCTGCACGGCTTCCACTGGGTGGGCGACCGGGGACGCCTGGACGCCGACGGCTACCTCTACCTCACCGGCCGCGAACTCCCCGCCGGCTGACCGCGGGCCCGGACTCACGGTTCCGGACGGGCCCGCGCCTCGTCATCCGGCCGGTCCAGCTCGCGGCCCCGGGAGAACTTCTCGTCGAAGCCGTCATCGCCCAGTGCCGCGCGCACGGCCCCGGCGATCCGGTCCACGTCACCGCGCTCGGCGGGCGGCAGCGGCGCGCCGGCCGACTCGCGCGCCGCCGTCGCGGCGCCCAACAACCGCGCCGCCTGGTGATGCAGGCCGTCCAGCGCCTGCACACCCGCCAGACCCTCCAGCGCCAGCGCAACCGCCCGCTGGTCACCGGTCGCGCGGGCCGCCGTGAGACCGTCGAGGTGCAGCGACCTGGCGCGCTCCGCGTCGCCGCGCGACTCCGCGATGAAACCCAACTCGGCCAGCACCAGCGCCAGGCCGTTGTCCGACTTCAGCTCCCGCAGCCAGTCCAGCCACCGGGTGAGGTGCGCCTCGGCGTCGTCGAGCCTGCCCTGCTGGCGCGCGCTGAGCGCCAACCCGACCTCGGCGAACTCCTCCCCCAGCTTGTTGGACTGCTCCGCGGCCAGCCGCATGGACCGCGCGTGCAGCGCGTCGGCCGTGGCGAAGTCCCGCTTCAGCAGCGCGATCCGGCCGAGCATGGCGAGCTTGTGCGTGGTCTCGGTCCACAGCCCCAGGTCCTCGGCGATCTGCAACCCCTCGGCGTGCAGCCGTTCGGCCCGTTCGTAGTCGCCCTCGATCTCGGCCAGCACGCCCAGCGTCTCGGTCGCCTTGAGCCGGCCCCACCGGTCGCCCAGCTCGCGGAACAGCGCGGCGCTCTCCTCGCCGCTGCTCCGCAATGTCGCGAGGTCGCCGCGCGCGGTGCCCAGGGCGGCACGGGTGCTCAGCGCCGCCGCCACCCCCCAGCGGTCGCGCAGCGAGCGGAACGTGGTCAGCACCTGGTCGATCCGCTTCCCACTGGCCGTCAACGCGCCCACGTACCACTGCGCGAACCCGAAGAACCACTCCGCGCGCGCCAGCCGGCCGACGTCGGCGACGCTCTCGACGCCGGTGGCCTGTCGGCTCCGCTCCATCGGGGCGCGTTCGCCGACCAGCAGGGCCATGCCCGCGTGCCAGGCGTGCGCGGCGGCCCAGTCCACGCCCCGCGTGTCGGCCGACCGCTCCGCGCCGTCCACGACCTCCAGGGCGGTGCACAGCTCGCGGTGGCCTTCGGTGAGCCTGCCGCGCAGGAACCAGTACCACGACATCGCGTTGACCAGGCGCAGCACGGGGCCGGCCGCGCCGCGGGCGACGGCGGCACCGATGGCCCGCCGGACGTTGGCCGCCTCCAGGTCCAGCCTCTCCAGCCACTGCCGCTGGTCGGGGCCGCGCAGCTTCGGCTCGGCGCGCTCGACGAGATCCACGTAGTAGCGGAGGTGCCGCAGCCGCAGAGCGTCCAGGTCGCCCGCCTCGGCGAGCCGGCCCAGGCAGTACTCGGCCACCGACTCCAGCAGCCGGTACCGCGGCCCGTAGGCGCCCTCGGCCATCACCACCAGCGACCGGTCGACCAGCCGCGCCACCAACTCCAGGACGTCCGCCGCGGCCACGCCCCCACCCGCGCACACCGCCTCGGCCGCCTCCAGCGTGCAGCCTTCAGCGTGCACGGCCAGCCGGCACAGCACGACCCGTTCGGCGTCGCCGAGGAGCTCCCAGCTCCAGTCGATCATCGCGCGCAGCGTCTGCTGCCGGGGCGGGGCGCCGCGGTAGCCGCCGGCGAGCAACCGGAACCGGTCGTCCAACCGGGCCAGCAGCTGGTGCACGCCCAGCACCCGCACCTTGGTCGCGGCCAGCTCCAGGGCGAGCGGGATGCCGTCGAGACGGCGGCAGATCGCGGCGACCGCCCGGCTGTTGCCCTCGTCCAGCGCGAAGCCGGGAACGCGGGCCAGGAACAGCCGCACCGCGCTGGACCGGCGCAGCGCCTCCGGGCGCGCGTCCTCGGGGTCCGGCAGGTCCAGCGGCGGCACGGCCCACGACGTGTCGCCGTCCACCCCGATCGGCCCCTGACCGGTGGCCAGCACGCGCAGCCCCGGCGAGGCCGCCAGCAGCGTCTCGACCAGCACCGCCACCGAGTCCACCACGTGCTCGCAGTTGTCGAGCACCAGCAGCGCCTGCTGACCGCGCACCGCGTCCGTGAGCCGGTCCAGCGGGGTGACCGGTGAGGTCGCCCGACCGGAGAGCAGCGCGCCCGACGCGGCGGCGTCCTCGCGGATGCCCAGCACCGCGACCACCACCTCCGCCAGGGCGTCCACGGTGCTGCCGGGACCGAGGGCGGCCAGCTCGACCAGCCACACGCCGTCCCGGAACGTCTCGACGACCTGATGGGCGGTGGCCAGCGCCAGCCGGGTCTTGCCCACGCCGCCCGAACCGGTCAGCGTCACCAGCCGCGAGGTCTCCAGCAGCCGCCGCACCGTCCCGACGGCCTCCTCGCGCCCGATCAGGGTGGTCATCGCGGCGGGCAGGTTGGTCCGCGGCCAGGTCGCCACCGTGGCGGGCGGCAGGGTGGCGGCCAGCCCCGGGTCCTGGTTCAGGATCGCCCGTTGCAGCACGACCAGCTGCGGGCTCGGGTCGACGCCCAGCGACTCGGCGAGCGTGGTGCGCAGCTCGGTGAAGCTGTCCAGCGCCTCGTTGGTGCGCCCCGCCAGGTACAGCGCGCGCAACTGGATGGCGCGCAGCCGCTCCCGCAGCGGGTACCGGGCCACCAGCTCGTTGAGCTTGCCGATCAGCAGGCTGTGCTCGCCGAGCTCCAGCCGGTTCTCGGCCACCTCCTCCTGCGCCACGAGCCATTCCTCCTGCAGGCGTGCGCGCACGTCGCGGGCGAACGGCTCGTCGGCGAAATCCGCGAACGCGGGGCCGCGCCACAGCGCGAGCGCGTCGCCCAGCAACGCGCCCCGTGACCGCGGGTCGTCCGTCGCCCGCGCCCGCCCGACGAGTTCCGCGAACCGCTCGGCGTCCACGCCGCCGGGCTCCGCGCGCACCAGGTAACCGGCCGGGGTGGACAGCACGCAGTCGCGGCCGCCCGGTTCGGCGGTCTCCAACGCGCGGCGCAATTGCGAGACCTTCGTGTGCAGCGATCCGGCGGGGTTCGCCGGCAGCTTGGCGCCCCAGAGGTCGCCGATCAGCCGGTCGGCGGAGACCGGCCTGCCCTCGTTGGCGAGCAGGTCGGCCAGCAACGCTCGGACCTTCACCTCGGGTACCCACACCGGCCGGCCGGCCGACGTCCACACCTCCAGGGAGCCGAGCACCCCGAAACGCATGGTCCCACCCTAGTGCGCCGGTCAGAGCGGGGTCGGCCGTTCACCGCAGAAGGCCGGAAGGCAATCCGAAGGGTTCCGGAAGGTCGCACGCGCAGGATCGACCAGGGTGCCGGAACGCCGGCGCCCGCCCGTCGGTCGGACAGCGGCCGAGTGCTCGTCTGAGGAGACACCGTGCCCGCCAGCGACGACCGTCTGCGTGTGGCGATCATCGTCCCGTCGGAGGGGTCCGCGGCCGACCGGTCCGCGGTCGAGTGGCTGGAGGGTCGCGCCCGCCTGCGGTCCGACGTCGAGGTCGACGTCATCACCCTGACCGGGGAGTGGCTGCCCGTCACGCAGCCGGCCGACGGCGGTCCGACGCCGTACGCCGTCCAGGACCTCGCGCCCTGGCTGGCGGACGCCGACGCCTTCGTCGTGGTGGCCGAGGAGGCCAGCGGGATGCCCGCCTCCCTGCGGGCCGCGGTCAGCTGGCACCGGGACAAGTGGCGGGCCAAGCCGGTCGCGATCGTCGCCATCGGCGCCCGCGACTGCGGCGGCCAGGTCGTCGACCACCTGCGCGAGACGTTCGTCGGGCTGTGCGCGACGACGATCGACGGGGCGATCCGCTGGGAGGGCGACGCCGCCGACCGCGACCAGGCGACCGACGCGATGCTCGACCGGCTCACGTGGTGGGCGCGGACGCTCCGGGACGGCCGCCAGGCCGTCGGCCCCGGTGTCCCCACCGCCGAATGAACACCGGCGCAACGCACCACCGAGAGAGGTAAACCATGTCATCCATCGCCCCACCACCGGCGAAGGCCACGCCACGGCAGTGGTTCGGGCTGGCCGTGCTGCTGCTACCCGTCACGCTGATGACCGCGGACCTGGGCGTCCTGTGGCTGGCCACGCCCTACCTGGCGGCCGACCTGCACCCGTCGAGCAGCCAGATCCTCTGGATCACCGACCTGTACGGCTTCATGACCTGCGGCTTCCTGGTCGTCATGGGCACGCTGGGCGACCGGATCGGCCGCCGCAAACTGCTCATGCTCGGCTCGGTCGGCGTGATCGTCGCCTCCCTGCTGGCCGCGTACTCCACGAGCGCCGAGACGCTGATCGTCGCCCGCGCCCTCCTGGGCGTCGCCGGCGCGGCCGTGCTGCCGTCCACCCTCTCGCTGATCATCCACATGTTCACCGACGTCGCCCAGCGGACCCGGGCGATCGCCATGTGGGTCACCTCGCTGTCGGTCGGCCTCGCGATCGGCCCGATCGTCGGCGGCGTGCTGCTCCAGTCGTTCTGGTGGGGCTCGGTGTTCCTGATTGGCGTGCCGATCATGTTGCTGCCCCTCATCCTCGGGCCGGTGATCCTGCCCGAGTACCGGGACCCGAACGCGGGTCGGATCGACCTCCTCAGCGTGCTGCTGTTCCTGCTGGGCATCCTGCCGATCATCTACGCCGTCAAGCACCTGGCCGAGGACGGCGCGGGGCTGGTCGCCCTCCTCTCGGCGGTGGTGGGCATCGCGTTCTCGGTGGCGTTCGTGCGGCTGCAGCTCAGGCTGCCCAACCCCCTGCTGGACATGAAGCTGTTCGCCAACCGGTCGTTCACCGCCGCGCTGCTGACGCTGCTGTTCGGCATGATGGCGCTCAACGGCGTCGAGTACCTGGTGCCGCAGTTCATGCAGATGGTGAGCGGCCTGTCGCCGTTGGCCGCGGGCCTGTGGCTGGTGCCCGGCGCGGTGGGCCTGATCGCGGGTTCGCAGCTGACCCCGGTGCTGACCCGCACCGTTCGGCCCGCGCACGTCATCACGGGTGGTCTGGCCGTCGCGCTGGTCGGCTTCGCGCTGATCTACCTCTCGGGGGCGGGCACGCAGGGCGTCTGGCTCTCCGCGCTCGGCCTGACCGTGGTCATGTTCGGGGTCGCGCCGATCAGCGTGCTCGGCACGACCCTGGCGGGCGCGTCCGCTCCGCCGGAGAAGGCCGGTTCGGCCTCGGCGACCGGGCAGACCGCCTACGACCTGGGCCTGGCGCTCGGTATCGCGATCACCGGCAGCGTCGCCGTCGCGGTGTACCGCAGCGAGGTGGCCGAAGCGGTGCCGGTGGGCACTCCCGCCGACGCCGCCGAGGCCACCCGGGACTCGATCGGCAGCGCGGTCGACGCGGCGGCGCAACTCCCCGCCGCGGCCGGCGAGCAACTGCTGGCGACCGCGCGGGAGGCGTTCACCGACGCCTTCCACAGCACGGCCCTGGTGTCGGCCGGCATCGCCGTCCTGACGGCGGTGATCGTGCTGACGCTGCTCAAGCACGTCCCGCCCACCGGCGCCACGCCGGAAGCGGAGCCGGACCCGGAACCGGTGCCCGCCGAGCCGGTCACGGCATCGATCACCGGCGCCGACGGGAAGTCCGCATCGGAGTGAAGCACGACCGGCGTGATCGCCGTTGAACGAAGGGCGGGGCAAGCGGCGGTAGGATCCGGTCGGGACGACCGCGCCGCCGTTTGCCGCGCCGACCGTCCTCGTCTTGTCGACGAACCGTGCACTCGATCCCCGCAACCGGAGAAGCGCACGTTCTCGACAGATCAGAGCAGGTACATTCGCGTTCGACTACTCCTAGGTGGAGTAATGCTATTCCGAATGCTCGGACCATTAGAGGCCGAAAACGAACTACAACGCCTGCCGCTCGGCGGCATCAAGCAGAGGGCGACGCTGGGTCTCCTGCTGCTCCAGCCGAACCGGGTGGCCGCCACCAGCCAGCTGGTGCGGGCCCTGTGGCCGATCAACGCCGCGCCGCGCTCGGCGCGGAAGATCCTGCACAACGCGGTCTGGGGACTGCGCCGCGCCCTCGGCACGCCCGGCGGTGAGCACGACGCGGGCGAGGTGACCCTGGTCAGCCAGTCGCCCGGCTACCTGCTGCGGGTCGATCCGGAACGCATCGACCTCTACCGGTTCCAGGCGCTGACCAGGGAGGGCCGGGCCGCGGTGGCCGCGGGCTCCCCGGAGAAGGGCGCAGCACTGCTGCGCGACGGCCTGTCGTTGTGGCGCGGCCCGGCCCTGGCCGACCTGGTCGAGGCGGGCATCTCCTGGCCCGAGCTGGCCGCCGTCCAGGGCACGCGACTGGACGCCGCCGAGGACTACTTCGACGCGGAGCTGTTCCTGGGCAACCACTTGGCGGTGCTCGGCGAGCTGGAGACGATGGCCGAGACACAGGTGCTGCGCGAGCGGTCGTGCGGCCAGCTGATGTTGGCGCTGTACCGCTCCGGACGGCAGGCGGACGCGCTCGACGCCTACCGGCGGTGGCGGACCGCCCTGGTGGACAAGCTGGGCCTGGAGCCCGGCCGGGAACTCCAGCGGCTCCAGCACGAGATCCTCACGCAGGCCCCGGCCCTGGCACTGTCGGGCCCGACGCAGGTCGACCGGCCGCGTGAGCAGATCCGCGTGGAGCAATCCGTTCAGGGGCAGCCCGCGCCGCGGCACCTGGCGGCCGTACCGGCGCCGGCGACGCGCGACGAGTCCGCGGAAAGCCCGCCGGTGGTCGCCGAACGCGCGCAGGTCACCGTGCTGATCATCCGGGCCGACCACGACGCGGACCGGGATCGGCTGGACGACGCGCACGAACGGGTCGCCGAGGCGCTCCTGGCCACGGTGGCCGGACACGGCGGCGAGGTCGTCGCCTCGATCGGCTCGATGAGCCTCACGCTGTTCAGCGGGTCCACCGCCGGCGCGGGCCACGCGGAACGCGCCGTGCGCGCGGCGAGGGCCGCCCGGGACGTCCTGGACGCGGGCGGACCGGAGTTCCGCGCCGCGGTGGCGACCGGCGAGGCGCTGGTGCGCCGCAGGCCGGGCAGCGCCGTGCCGGAGGTCGTTGGGGGCGCCCTGCTCGACCGGTGCGAGTCCCTGCTCCGGCTGGCCCCCGCCGGGCACGTCCACGTGTCCGGCGAGACGAGGTCGGCTACCGAGTCGGTGTTCCACTACTCGGCCGCGGACGGCGTCGGCAGGCGGTGGCAGCTGGAGACCCGGCGCTCCGCCGAGGACGACTTCGTCGCGGGCCGGCAGTGGGACCTCCAGCTGCTCGTCGGACTGATGCAGCGGACGCGGCACCGCGAGATGCCGCACCTGGTCACGCTCCTGGGCGAGCCCGACGCGGGCAAGACGCGGTTCGTGCAGGAGTTCGCCCGCCGCCTCGACGCCGAGCCGGAGCCCACCCTCGTGCTGAGCGGCACCGTGCACGCGTGCGACGACGAGGACCACCTCGCCGTGCACCGCGAGATGGTGGCGTCGTACTGCGGCATCACCCTGTACGACGCCGCGAGCGCCGCACGGGAGAAGCTCGACGCGGCGGTGCGCGTGCTGGTGCCGGCACGGCTGCGGGCCGAGGGGCTGGTGTCCGCGCTGCTCCCGCTGATCAGCCGGGAGCGGGTGCCGGTCGACCTGCCCCGCGCGCTGACCGCGTGGCGGCAGTTCCTGGCGGAGATCGCCGCCCGGTGCCCGCTGGCCGTAGTGGTGGACCAGATCCACCTGGCCGACGAGGCCACGTTGGACTTCGTCCAGGACCTGACCGACGAGCTGCGGTCGTCGCCGCTGCTGGTGGTCGCCGTGGCGCGGCCGTCGTTGTTGCGGCGGCGGCCCGGTTGGGCCGGCGGCAAGCTGCACGCCACCACCATCATGCTGGAGGACCGGAAACCCCGCCCGGCGGCCCTAAGCATGTCCGCGGTGCCGCTGGAACGCGGTCTGTCGCTGGAGATGGTGATGAACGGGCTGTTGTCGCCGGTGGGCGCCGGCCCGGCCTTCCCTCCCGGGCTCCTGACCGTCAACGAAGCCGGTTGGTAGCCGACGCCCCTGGGGGCACCAAACAGCCGTTGCCCATCACGGTAAACCCTTATGTGGAAACAATTTCTTCCGGCAATACCTGCTAGAGTCCATAGATGACAACGAAAACATTCTTGGTGATCGGCGGCACGGGCAAGACCGGCCGTCGGGTCGTGTCGCAGCTCCGGGCGCGCGGCGAGTCGGTCCGGGCGGCGTCGCGGCACGGCGAGCAGCGGTTCGACTGGTCCGACGAGAGCACGTGGGACGCCGCGCTCGACGGTGTCCACGGCGTGTACGTGACCCCGCTCGACGGCTCGACTGCGGCGCCCCGGTTCTTCGAGCGCGCCGCGACCGCCGGCGTGGAGCGCGTGGTGCTGCTGTCCGCCCGCGGTGTCGACGTGCCGGGCTACTACGGTGACGGCGACGTCGAGTCGATGCTGGCCAATGAGACCGCGCTGCGCGCTTCCGGTCCGCAGTGGACCATCCTGCGGCCGGGCTGGTTCGCCCAGAACTTCAGCGAGGGCATCTTCCGCGCCGGCATCCTGGCGGGCGAGTTGCGGCAGGCCGCCGGCGAGGGCGCGGCGTCGTTCGTGGACACCGGGGACATCGCCGCGGTGGGCGTCGCGGCGGTGACCGAGGACGGGCACGCGGGCGAGGTCTACGAGCTGTCCGGCCCGCGCGCGGTGACCTTCGAGGAGGCCACGGCCGAGATCGGAGCGGCCACCGGCAAGCCGGTGAAGTACGTCGCGCTGCCGCCGGCGGAGTTCGTCGAGGAGTTGGCCGGTCAGGGCTGGTCCGAGGCCGACGCCGGAATGTGGACCGCCGGGCTCAGCCCGATCGCACGCGGTCTGGAGGCGAAGATCTCCGACGGAGTCCGCCGGGCCCTGGGGCGGGACGCCACCGACTTCTCGGTCTTCGTCAAGAACGCCGAGGCGGAGAACGCCTGGGGATGACCCCCGACCGATTCGCGACGAAGTGCGGCGCCCTCGCCGGGTCCGGCACGGCCGGCGCCCGACCCGGCACGCGAGTCCCTCGACCGAGAATGGTCACCCGCGCCGTCGAACGCAGGTGACCCCACAATGAGGAACCGCAGTTACCGGGCGCGTTATTCTCGCGTCGAACTGCATTTCACCGCACCGTCGTTCCACTCTTCTCGAATTCCGGTCCTGGATCACCACAGTGTGGAGGAACGCGGTCATGACAGAGCTGTCCCGCCGAGAGTTCGTGAGCCGCACCGCGGCGACCGGCACCGCGGTCGTGGGTGTCGCGGCCCTGGGCGCCGGGAGCGCCCCGGCCAAGGGCGTCCCCGTCGCGAGCGGTCTGCCACCGATGCTCACCGTCCGTCCCGCGGATCCCCAGTACGCGGGCCTCACCACCGGCTCCAACACCCGCTGGGTGGGCACGCCGGACTACATCCGCATCGTCAGCTCCGCCGACGACGTCGTCCGGGCCGTGCAGAAGGCGGTGGACAGCGGGTCGAAGGTCGTCGTCCGCAGCGGCGGGCACTGCGACGAGGACTTCGTGCACAACGCCGAGGTGCGGGTCATCATCGACATGGCGGGCCTGGACCACGTCGGCTACGACGCCCGCCGGCGCGCGTTCTCGGTGGGGCCCGGCGCGACGCTGGGCCGCACCTACCAGACCCTCTACAAGGGCTGGGGCGTCGCGGTGCCCGGCGGCACGTGCCCCACGGTCGGCGTGGGCGGCCACATCGTGGGCGGCGGCTACGGCGCCCTGTCCCGCTCGCACGGGCTGACGGTGGACCACCTCTACGCCGTCGAGGTCGTCGTGGTCGGCGCCGACGGCAGGGCCCACAAGGTCGTGGCGACCCGCGAGGCCGACGACCCCCACCGCGACCTGTGGTGGGCCCACACCGGAGGTGGCGGCGGCAACTTCGGCATCATCACCAACTACTGGCTGCGCTCCCCCGACGCGCGCGGCGACGACCCGTCCGACCTGCTGCCCAGGCCGCCGACCGAGCTGCTGGTGTCCGACGTCGCGTGGTCGTGGGACTCGCTGACCGAGCACGGCTTCAAGCGGTTGGTGCGCAACTTCGGCGGGTGGCACGAGCGCAACTCCGCGCCGGACTCGCCGCACCTGAGCCTGTTCAGCCAGCTCAAGACGCAGCACAAGGCCGCGGGCGGGTTCCGGATGAGCACGCAGATCGACGCGAACGTGCCGGACGCCGAGGCCCGGCTGGACGCGTTCCTCGCGGCGGTCAACGACGGCACCGGCGCGGACTACAGCGTCAACGACCGCAGCCGGGTGCCGTGGTTCTACGCGGTGAAGGAGTGGTTCGGCTTCGTCGAGGCTGCCATCGCCCGCTGGAAGGTCAAGTCCTCGTACCTGCGCAAGGGTATGCCGCCGGACCAGGTCGACGCGTTGTACCGCCAGTTGACGCGCGACGACTACGCGAATCCCTTCGCGATGGTGGCGCTGGTCGGCTTCGGCGGCAGGATCAACGCGACGCCGACCGACGCCACCGCGGTGGTGCAGCGCGACTCGGTGCTGAAGCTGCTCTACGTGACCCTGTGGACCGACCGGTCCGAGGACGCGGCCCACGTCCGGTGGATCCGCGAGGCGTACGCGGACGTCTACGCGGCCACCGGCGGCGTGCCGAGGAGCAACGACGTCACCGACGGCGCCTTCATCAACTACTGCGACGCCGACCTGGCCGACCCGGCGATCAACGTCAGCGGCACGCCGTGGCACGACCTGTACTACGGGGCGAACTACCCGCGCCTGCAACGGGTGAAGAGGAAGTACGACCCGAACGACATCTTCAGCCACTCGCTGTCGGTCAAGGCGTAGCACGGCACGGCCGAGGCGGCACGGCGGAGAACGGCACGGCGGGCGGGTACCGAGAGGTCCCGCCCGCCGTGCCGTCAGCGTCGCGTCGACCAGGAGGTCGGCGCGGTGTAGGTCTCCCCCATCCACCGCCACGGCGGCTGCCGCGACTCCCGGGCCCGCGGTCGCGGCGCGGCGCCACCGGTCAGGGTCAGCAAGGCCACCGTCGCCGCCGCGAGCTCCTCGTCGGTCGGCCCGCCCTTGAGCACCTTCAGGAACACGGTCATGCCGGCGGGTTCCCGTGCTTGCGGAACTGCACGGGCGCGTGCTTGCCCCGCAACGACTCCAGCCCGTCGATCAGCATGGCGCGGGTCTCGACCGGGTCGATCACGTCGTCCACCAGACCGCGCTCGGCCGCGTAGTACGGGTGCACCAACTGCCGCTGGTACTCCGCGATGCGCTGCGCCCGTGCCACCTCGGGGTGCGGCGCCGAGTTGATCTCGCGGCGGAACACGACGTTCGCCGCGCCCTCGGCCCCCATCACCGCGATCTCGTTGATCGGCCACGCGTAGGACAGGTCGCAGCCGATCGACCGGGAGTCCATCACGATGTACGCCCCGCCGTAGGCCTTGCGCACGATCACCTGGATGCGCGGCACCGTCGCGTTGCAGTACGCGTACAGCAGCTTCGCCCCGTGCCGGATGATGCCGCCGTGCTCCTGGTCGCTGCCCGGCAGGAAGCCCGGCACGTCGACCAGCGTCACCAGCGGGATGGAGAAGGCGTCGCAGCTCTGCACGAACCGGGCGGCCTTCTCCGAGGCGTGGATGTCCAGCACGCCCGCCAGCGACGCCGGCTGGTTGGCCACGACGCCCACCACGTGCCCGTCCAGCCGCGCCAACCCGCAGATGATGTTGGTGGCCCAGTCGGCGTGCACCTCGAACAGGTCGCCGTCGTCGACGATCTCCTCGATGACCGCCTTCATGTCGTAGACGCGGCTGGGGTCGCCGGGCACCAGGTCCAGCAGCCGCTCGTTGGCGCGGTCGCGCGGGTCGGCCGCCACGACCACCGGCGCCGACTCGCGGTTGTTGGACGGCAGCAGGGAGATCAGGTGCCGGACCTCCTCCAGGCACTCCTGCTCGGAGTCGTGGACGAACTGCGCCGCGCCCGAGACCGACCCGTGCACCTCCGCGCCGCCGAGCCGGTCGTGAGTGGTCTGCTCGCCCGTGACGGCCTGCACGACGTCCGGCCCGGTGATGTACATCTGCGAGATGTCGCGCACCATGAACACGAAGTCGGTCAGCGCCGGCGAGTAGGCCGCACCGCCGGCGCACGGCCCGAGCAGCACGCTGATCTGCGGGATCACCCCCGACGCCCGGACGTTGCGGCGGAAGATGCCGCCGTAGCCCGCCAGCGCCGTGACGCCCTCCTGGATGCGGGCGCCAGCGCCGTCCGACAGCGACACGATCGGCGCTCCCGCGGCCTCCGCGAGGTCCATCACCTTGTGGATCTTCTCGGCGTGCGCCTCGCCGAGCGACCCGCCGAAGACGCGGAAGTCGTGGGCGTAGACGTACACCGTGCGACCGTGCACCTTGCCCCAGCCGGTGACGACGCCGTCGGTGTGCGGCTTGCGGTCCTCCAGCCCGAAGCCGGTCGCCCGGTGCCGGCGCAGCTGCTCGACCTCCCGGAACGTGCCGGGGTCGAACAGCAGGTCCAGTCGCTCGCGCACGAGCAGCTTGCCGCGCGAGCGCTGCGCCTCGGTGGCCTTCGGCGACGAACCCAGCCGGACCCGCTCCTTGAGCGCCCGCAGCTCGGCCACCCGGCTCCGCAGGTCGGTGCGGCCGGTCGATACGGGTGTGTCGTTGGTGATCGTCATGCTCCCTCGTTCCTGGTGGGCGGTGGGAAGTGGCCTGCCCGGACGAAGAACTCCACGTACGCGCGGAACAGCTCCTCGGTCACCGGCGGGCAGTCGATCCCGCTCCCGGCGAGCGCGAGTGCGGTGTCGGCGACGTCGATGGGCGGGTAGAAGGACGAGCTGTCCGCGGTCATCATCCGGAAGGCGTCCAGCAGCGGGACCAGCGCGTTGTCCCGGTCGGCGGCGACCGCGGCGAACCACTCGTCGGGGTCGCGGTCCGCGACGGGGTAGCCGAGGGACCGCAGCCGGCGCACGAGTTCCGCCAGGTCGATGCGGTGGGCGTTGTAGAGGTGGAACGTGCGGCCGGTGGTCCGACGGGACAGCTCGACGATCGCCGAGCTGACGTAGTCCACCGGCACCAGGTGGAAGTGGCCGGACACGCCCGCCGGGGCGGACCGCGCCTGGATGATGCCCTTGAGGCTGAGCCAGACGAAGTCGCGCTTCTGGCAGGCGCCGTTGCGCTGGTCGCCGGAGATCACGTCGACCCGGTACACCGACACCGGCATGCCGCGCTCCCTCGCTAGTCCGACGACCTGTTCGGACACCCACTTGGTGCGCAGGTAGCCGCTGGGCAGCGCCTCGGCGGGCCCGGTCGGGTCGCCGGCCTTCAGCGGCGTGCCGTCCGGGGGCGCGCCCGCGAAGACGCCGACCGTGGAGACGTGGTGCACCGGCACGGTGCGGTGGCGTGCGGCCAGCCGCAGCACTTCGCGGGTGCCCCCGACGTTGGCCGCCTCCAGGTCGCCGTACGCCCGCAGCCAGTGCACGGTCGCGCCGGCGTGGTAGACGGCGTCGATCTGGCGCGCCAGCCGGTCGAACAGCTCCTCGCCCAGGCCCAGTCGCGGTTGCGCCAGGTCGCCGCGGTGGACGACCAGCCGGGCCGGGTCCACCTCCTGCCACACCCGGTAGTACTCCAGGTTCTCCCGGACCCGACGCAGCCCGTCCTTGTCGTCGGCGGCGCGCACCAGGCAGTGGATGGTCGCCCTCGTGGTGCGCAGCAGGTCGCGCAGCAGGAACGCGCCGAGGAAGCCCGTGGCGCCAGTGAGGAACACGTGCTCCGGGTCGTCGACCTCCGTCACCACCACGGCCGCGGCCCGGATGTCGTCGTCCAGCCCCACCTCGGCGGCGTAGTCGACCTCCTCGGCGCCGGCGCGGGACCGGACCAGCCGGCCGTGCAGGAACGCGGCCAACGAGTCGGGGGTGGGGTGGTCGAACACCAGGGTGGGCGGCAGCGGGGTGCCGCACCGGGTGGCGAGCCGGTTGCGCAGCTCGACCGACACCAGCGAGTCGAAGCCGAGGTCGCCGAACGCCCGGTCCGCGCCGACACCCCCCGGCGAGGTGTGGCCGAGCACCGTCGCGGTCTCGGCGAGCACGACGTCCAGCACGACCCGCCGCTGCTCGTCCTCGGCCAGGCCGTCGAGGAGGTCCGCCAGTGGGTCGTCGGCGTTCTCGTCGTTGCGGGCGGCGGTGCGGGTCGGGGTGCGGACCAGGCCGGACAACATCGGTGTCGTTGCCTGCCCGCGCAACGCGGCCAGGTCGAGCGGGGTGGCGACGACGGTCGGCAGGCCGGTGCCCAGCGCGAGGTCCAGCATGGTCGGGCCGACGTCCGGCGGGATCGGCAGGAACCCGCCGCGGGCGATGCGCCTGCGGTCGGCCTCGTCCAGGTTGCCGCCGATGCCGCCCTCCTGGTCCCACAGGCCCCACGCGATCGAGGCCGCGGGCAGGCCGAGGGCGGCGCGTCGTTCGGCGAGGGCGTCGAGGAACGCGTTGGCCGCCGCGTAGTTGGCCTGGCCCGGACCGCCGATGACGCCCGCGACCGAGGAGAACAGCACGAAGGCGGTCAGCGGGCGGTGCATCGTCAACTCGTGGAGGTGCCAGGCGGCGTCGACCTTGGGCCGCAGCACGGCCGACAGCCGTTCCGGCGTGAGCGCGGACAGCAGACCGTCGTCGGCGAGCCCTGCGGTGTGCACGACCGCCGTCACCGGGTGCTCGGCCAGCAGGGCGGCCAGCGCGGCGCGGTCGGCCACGTCGCACGCGGCGACGGTGACCTCCGCGCCCAGCCCGGTCAGCTCCTCGACGAGCCCGGCGGCGGTGGGGCTGTCCGGGCCCCTCCTGCTGGTGAGCAGCAGCCGGGTGACGCCGTGCCGGACGACCAGGTGCCGGGCGAACACGGCACCCAGCGCGCCGGTGCCACCGGTGATCAGCACGGTGCCCGCGGGATCCCACGCCGGGCCGGTCGCGGGCGCGGCCACCCGCTCCAGCCGCGCCGCGAACACCCGTCCGCCGCGCACGACCACCTGCGGCTCACCGGTGCCGACCACGCGCGCGAGCGCCTCGGTGGACCCCGGTTCGCCGTCGACGTCCACCAGCACGACGCGGCCGGGCGCTTCGGACTGGGCGGAGCGCACCAGGCCCCACACGGCGGCCGCGCCGAGGTCCGCCGACCCGGCGGTCGGCGCGATGGCGCCGCGGGTCAGCACGACCAACGGCACACCGGTGAGCCGGTCGTCGGCCAGCCAGGACTGCACCACGGCGAGTGCGCGCGTGGCCACCTCGTGCGCCGACGTGACGACGTCCGCGCCGGGCGTCGACGTGAACGGTGCCAGGACGGCGTCGACCGGCTGGTCCGCCTCGGCCGCGGCAGCCGGATCGGCGAACCGCCGGTGGTCCGGCGAGCCCGGGTCGAACGGGTCCGACCCCAGCACGCCCCAGCGCACCACGCGCGCCGGCGAGGCGAGCGGCTTCCAGTCCACCTGGAACAACGCCTCCCGACCACGCCGACGGGCCCGTGCCGGCGCGTCGGTCACCGGAGGTCGGGCGACCACGCCGCCGATCGCCGCGACCGGGCGTCCGGTGCGGTCGGACAGCAGCAGCGCCACCTCGCCGTCCGCGCCGGGGATCCGCCGCACCCGCAGCGCCGTCGCGCCCGTGGCGTACAGCCGCACGTCCCGCCAGCGAACCGGCTCGCCGTCCACGCAGGCCCTCAGCGCCGCCTCCAGCAGCACCGGGTGCAGCCCGTACGCGTCTGCCTCGCCGATCAGGTGCTCGGGCAGCTCCACCTCGGTCGTCCCGACCTCCGGGTCGACCGGCGCGGCGGCCGTGCCCAGGCTCACCCGGCCCGACGCGTGCAGCGTCCACGGGCCGTCGGAGTCACCGGGCCGCGAGTGCACGGACACGGGGTGCCCGCCGTCGACGTCGGCCGGACCCACCTTGACCTGGAGCTGCGCGCCCGCTCCGCCGTCCAGCGCCAACGGCGTGTGCGCGATCAGGTCCTCAATCGCCGAGCAGCCGACCTCGTCGCCCGCGCGGATCGCCAGTTCGACCAGCACCGCGCCGGGCACGACCTCATGGCCGGCCAGCCACGGCTGCGCCTCGGGCGAGATGCGGCCGGTCAGCAGCACGTCATCGGACCCCGCGACGGTCACCGCCGCGCCCAGCAGCGGGTGCTCGGCCGCGCGCAGGCCCAGCCGGCCCGCGTCGGCCGGCACCTCGGCCGCCACCCAGTAGCGGGACCGCTGGAACGCGTAGGTCGGCAGGTCGACCCGGCGCGCGCCGGTGCCCGAGAAGAACGCGGGCCAGTCGACCGCGATGCCGTGCGCGTGGAACCGGCCGATCGCGGTGACCAGCGACTCGACGTCGGGCACGTCGCGCCGCAGCAGCGGCACCGCCGTCGGCGCCGGGTCGCCGAGCGATTCGCCGACCAGGGCGGTCAGCACGGCGTCCGGGCCGACCTCGACGAAAGCGGACGCGCCCGCGTCGGCCAGGGCGCGCGTCGCGTCGGCGAACCGGACCGGCTCGCGGACGTGTCGGACCCAGTACTCGGCGTCGGTGTGCGCGTCGGTGAAACCCCCGGTGACGGCGGAGACCACGGGCAGCGTCGAGCGGTGGAAGGTCAGCCCTTCGACGACCTTGCGGAAGTCGGCCAGCATCGGGTCCATGTGAGCGGAGTGGAACGCGTGGCCGACGGCGAGCCGCTTGGTGCGACGGCCCTGCTGCTCGAACGTCGCCACGGCAGCGAGCACGGCGTCCTCGTCACCGGAGAGCACGACCGCTTCGGGGCCGTTGACCGCAGCGATGGAGACCCGGTCGCCCAGCAGCGGCCGGACTTCGTCCTCAGTGGCCCGCACGGCGACCATCGCGCCACCACCGGGCAGGTCCTGCATCAACCGACCACGCGCCGCCACCAACGTCGCCGCATCCTCCAACGACAACACCCC
>NZ_MTQP01000033.1 GCF_001984175.1 Saccharothrix sp. ALI-22-I | reverse complement strand
GTGTACCTGCCGCAGGCGGTTCGTCGGTTGGTCGAGGTCTTGTGGCGGGGTTGCGGCGGGAAGTCGTTGCCGGACAAGCGCTCCGCGTTGGGGTACGGGACGTGGCCCGCGTTCACGACATTGTCTTCGACAGCGGGCATCCGGCGTCGTTGGCCCGTTTCTGGGCCGCGGTCCTGGACGGCTACCGGGTGGCGCCGTACGACGAGGAGGGGTTGCGTCGCCTGGGGGAGAAGGGGGTCGACGATCCTGAGGACGATCCGAGGGTGCTGGTGGAGGCCGGTCCCGGCCTGCCGCGTTACTTCTTCGTGCTGGTGCCCGAGGGCAGGGTGGCCAAGAACCGTGTCCACTTGGACTTGGGCGCCGACGACCCGGCCGCCGAGGTCACCCGTCTGGTGGGCCTCGGCGCGGTGGCCGTGCGGGAGTTCGAGGGCTGGGTGCGGATGGCCGACCCCGAGGGCAACGAGTTCTGCGTCCTGCGTTGACCTGTCGCCCGGATGGTCCTCCGGAACGCGTCGTCGATGGGGTGAGGGTGTGCCCGTCAGGTCGTCGACCGCGGTCGGTCGGTGACCTCGCGTCTGACGGTGCCGACGAATCGTTCGGCGTGGCAGTTCGCTTTCGGGCAGCGTGGCGGGATCTTCGCGACCTGGGTGCCGGCGTCGGCGAGGACGGTGTCGAACGAGGCGGTGAACCGCCCGCCAGGAGGTGTCGGTGTTCCGGGTCGGTGCGGGCGGTATCCGCAGGCGCGTGAGCATGCGACGGATGGGCGACGCGGCCACCCGGTGGCCGAGCTTGAGCAGTTCGCCCTGGATCCGGTGGTAGTCCCCGGCCGGTGTTTTCCCTCGCCGTCCGCTCGATCAACGCCACGACGGTGTCGCGACCGGTGGGCGCCCGGTCCGGTTCGGGTGGGTCCACTTCCTCGCGACCAGGCGCCGGTGCCGTCGCAGGACGGTGCCGGGTGTCGCCGACCGGTGCTCCCATGGCCGGTTGGGTAGTCGCTGCGCCAGTGCGGCGAGCACCGCGCGCTCAGCCCAGTCCAGCCGCGGGCGGTGATTGGCCCGGCGCAGCACGGCGACCTCGTGTCACAGCACCAGTAGCTCGACGTACTTGGCTGCCGACGAGCGGCCGAGCAGAACCTGCCGGCTGGCGAGCCGGGCGAAGGTCAGGTACAGCAGTCGCAACGCCACGCTTCACGATCATGCCCCTGTGGTCCATGGCGCTCGATCACCGCAGCTCAGCGGCTCAGTGCAGAGTTCTGACACCCCACACCCTATGTCAAGGGTTTCTTCGTGGCGGGTGCTGCCGGCGGGGTGAGGGTGCGGCTGATCTCGCCGAAGACCTGGCTGTCTCCGGCCGCGGTGGTGGGGGGTCCGGGGATGGCGACGAGGGTCGTGCGGTCGAGCCATGCCTGGAGTTGTTGGTTACGGGTTTCGGCGTGCTGCACCGGCCTGCCGCACGCCGCAGACGCCGTCATGGGCGCCATCGTCACCCGGCCGTGCTGCCCGACCGACCTGCCGATCGACGTCACCGTCTGCGCGTTGCAAGAGCAGGATTGGGCCGACGTCCGCCGCATCTACGGCGAGGGCATCGCCACCGGCAACGCTACGTTCGAGACCGAGATCCCCAGCCGCCGCATGCTGGAGTCGAAGTGGCTGTCAGACCACCGCTGGGTGGCGGTCGTCGACGGCCAGGTGGCCGGCTGGGCCGGTGCCACCTCCGTCTCCACGCGCGAGTGCTACTCCGGCGTAGCCGAAACGTCCGTCTACGTGGGCGACGGTTTCCGCGGCCGAGGCGTCGGCAAGACCTTGCTGCACAAACAGGTCACCGCCGCCGACGAGGCCGGCCTGTGGACCCTCCAAGCCGCGATCTTCCCGGAGAACCGCGCCGGCATCGCCCTGCACCACTCGGCCGGCTACCGCACCGTCGGCGTCCGAGAACGCATCACCCGACACCACGGCGTCTGGCGCGACACCGTCATGCTCGAACGCCGAGCCGACTCCGCGTCCGTCCTGACCCCACCGGACGCGAACGTGTTGGTCACGCCAGGGTCAGCCAGTCGTCGTCGAATCGATTGGACCGCGTCGCGATCAACTCCGTGGCCACGCGGCGACATCGGTGCCGATCTCCGGTGCGTCCGAGCACGCAGGCACGAGGGGAACGGGCAGATGTGAACACGATGGCGGACGTTGCCTGACGGGCAGGGGTGTCCATCAGCACCGTGTCCTACGCCCTCAACGGCACGCGCCCGGTCTCCGCCGCGACCCGGGCGCGCATCGAAGAGGCGATGGCCGAGCTGCGGTATACGCCCAACGTCCTCGCCCGCGGGCTCCGCGGCCGTCGGGCCAGGATCATCGCCCTGGTGTTCCCCGGCCGGGGCCGGGGGGTCGACATCAGTGGCCTCGGGTACATCTTGGGCGCCTCCGACCACGCGCAGTCGGTGGACTACCACCTGATGCTGTGGATCACGGAGTCTGCCGGCCGGGTGACGGTGGTGGAGTTGGCCGACCCAGTCTCGGTAGCCGGTGGCAAGGGCTTCCAGTCCTTGAGACATGTGATGGCCCCGGCTCCGCGCACCGCCGCCACCAGCGGCCGTGGAACTCGGGAAGTTCCCAAAAGGCCGAGACAGACCGCACGCTCGGGTTACAGTTCGAAGCCATCCGCAGCGTCACCGGGGGGAGAGCCGATGACCGATCCACTGGCCAATGTGGAGCGCTTTGTGGACGACTGGCAGCGCAACGCGGAGGAGAAGGCGGCCCGGTACGCGTCGATGCGGCAGGAGGTCGAGCGGATCTCCATCACCGCGTCGGCCGCCGGCGGCGCGGTGAGCGTCACCGTGGGGGCCAACGGGATTCCCGCTGCGGTGACGATGACCGCGGACGTGAGCCGGTTGCGGCCGGAGCAGATCGCAGCGGCCGTGATGGAGGCGATGGGCAAGGCGCAGGCCGGTTACCCGGCCGAGTTGGCGCGGATCGTGGGCGAGACGGTGGGCGAGACCGAGTCCGGGCGGCACATCGTGGCGGTCGCCGAGCGGAACTTCCCGCAGGTCGAGCCGGACGCGCCGCCCGCCGCGCCGCCGCGCAGGCAGGGCGATGACGGCGACTTCACCGACGACAGCTACTTGGGGTGACGCGATGACCGGCGGGTATGAGGTCCTCACCGGTGAGGTCGGCGCGTTGGCCGGTCGGGTCGAAGGTCTGGCGGAGCGGTTGCGCACGGCCGCCGACGCGGCCCGCACCGTCGCGATGAACGACTCGGCGTACGGCGTGGTGTGCAAGCCGTTCGCGATGCTGCTCCAGCCGTTCGAGGACATGGGCGTGGCCGCCCTGGTCAAGGCGGCCGAGACGGTGTCGGACAACGCCGCGGGTCTGCGCGAGGCCTCGCGCGCCTACGACGACCAGGAATCCGGCGAGATCGCGCGCTTCGACGGGATGAACACGTGAACAATCCCCTGGTCGCGACGGCGCAGAGCGACACGACGGCGGTCACCGGCATCGGCATAGCCGAGTCCGCCACGGACCTGGCGCAGGGCATCTCCGACGGCAGTTGGGTCGCGGCGGGGCTGGGCGGCATCGGTGTCGGCCTGGAAGTGCTGTCGATGGTGATCGACCCGATCGGCACGGTGGCTTCCTACGGTGTGTCGTGGCTGATCGAGCACGTAGAGCCGTTGAAGGAGGCGCTGGACTGGTTCGCCGGGGACCCGCCGGTGATCCGCTCGTTCAGCGAGACGTGGTCCAACGTCGCCGCCGAGGTCGCCCTCGTGGCGGAGGAGTTGGCGGCGCAGGACGCCCCGGGCTGGCAGGGGCAGGCCGCGGACGCCTATCGCGGGCACGCCGCGCAGACCGCGGACGCCATCGCCGGGGCGGGCACGCTGGCCGAGGGCATCGGCACCGGCGTGATGATCATGGGCGAGGTCGTCGCCGCGGTCCGGGAGATCATCCGCGACCTGGTCGCCGAGGTGGTCGGCAAGCTGATCACCTGGGCGTTGGAGGCGGTGGCGACGCTGGGCCTGGCCACGCCGCTGATCGTCGCGCAGGCGACCGCGACCATCGCCAAGGTGTGCAACCGGATCGGCGACCTGGTCCGCAAGCTGGTCAAGACCATCGGCAACGTCACGCCGCGCATCCGCAAGGTCCTGGACAAGCTCGGCGAGATCATGGAGAAGCTGGCCAAGCTCGGCCGCAAGGCCGACGGCTCGACGACCCCATCGAGCACGACCACCCCGTCCAGCACCACCACGCCGGACACACCGTCCACACCCGACACCCCGAGCCCCGACACCACCAGCCCGGACGGCACATCCCCGGACAGCAGCACGTCGCCGGACGACGCGGGGGCCGGCGACGGCACCGGGGGCAACGGGCAGGGCAACGACATCGACAGCACGGTCGACGACCCCCACGACGCCTCCCAGTCGGCTGATCGGCCGTTCTGCGCGGACGACCCGATCGACGTCGCCACCGGCGAGGTCGTGCTGTCCCAGACCGACGCCGCACTGCCCGGCCTGTTGCCGGTCGTGTTCTCCCGGCACCACCAGTCGGCATACCGGGCCGGGCGGCTGTTCGGTCCGTCCTGGGCCTCCACCCTGGACCAGCGGGTCGAAGTCGGTCCGGTGCACATCTGGCTGGCCACCGACGACGGTCGACTGCTGCGCTTCCCCAAGCCGGACGGCGCCGAACCGGTGCTGCCGGACTTCGGTCCGCGGCTGTCGTTGCGGCGCAGCGGTGCCGGTTACGAGGTGACGCACCCGCAGCGCGGGCTGGTGTGGGACTTCCAGCCAGTGGACACGGAGTGGGGCGCGCACTCGACACTGCCGCTGGCCGCCGTGCGGCGACGGGCCGGCGGCGAGATGCTCATCGACTACGACGAAGACGGCCTGCCGACCCGGGTACGGCATTCCGGCGGTTACGAGGTCGCCGTCGACACGGCAGACGGGCGAGTGACGGCGCTGCGGCTGGTGTCCGGGACCAAGCCGATCACGTTGACGTCCTACTCCTACGACGGCACGGGGCAGCTCTCCGAGGTGACCAACTCCTCCGGCGCACCGCTGCGGTTCACGCACGACGAGGACGGCAGGCTCACGTCCTGGACCGACCGCAACGATGTCTGGTACCGGTACGTCTACGACGACGAAGGCCGGGCCATCACGACGATCGGCTCCGGTGGTGCGCTCAACGGCACGTTCACCTACGAGCACCGCCGCACCGCGCACACCGACACCCTGGGCAACACGACCACCTACGAGTTCAACGAGCTCGGCCAGATGGTGCGGCAGATCGACCCCCTCGGTGCCGTGACCACCCGCGAGTGGGACCGGAACGACCGGCTCGCGGCGATCACCGACCCGCTCGGTCACACCACCCGCTACGCCTACGACGACGAAGGCGACGTCACCACGATCACCCGGCCGGACGGCACGACCGTCAACGCGGTCTACGCCGGGGCGGGACTGGCGACCGAGGTCACCGATCCTGCCGGCGGCAGGTGGCTGCGCGAGTACGACGAGCACGGCAACCTGGTGACCGAGACGGATCCGACGGGCGCTCTCACCACGTTCGAGTACGACGAGCGAGGCCACCTCAGCGCCACCACCGACCCGCTCGGGAGCGTCATCCGGTACGAGACGGACGGCGCCGGGCTGATCACCGCGATCACCGACCCGCTCGGTGCCACGAGACGGCACCAGCGGGACGCCTTCGGCCGCCTCGTCGCCACGACCGACGCGCTCGGCGACACCACCCGGTACAGCTGGACCGTGGAGGGCAGGCTGCTGGCGCGCACCCGTTCCGACGGCGGCACCGAGCAGTGGCGCTACGACGGCGAGGGCAACCCGGTCGAGTACGTGGACGCGCTCGGCCAGGCCAGCCGCACGGAGTTCACCTTCTTCGACCTCCCGGCGGCCCGCACCACGCCGGACGGCACCCGGACGTCCTACGCGTACGACACCGAACTCCGGCTCGTGGAGGTCGTCGGCCCGAACGGGTTGAGCTGGCGCTACGAGTACGACGCGGCGGGCAACCTGGCGCGGGAGGTGGACTTCGACGGCCGGGTGCTCACCTACACCCGCGACGCCGCGGGCAGGCTGTCCACCCGCACCAACGGCATAGGCGAGACGGTCGTCTACGAGCGCGACGTCCACGGCGACGTGGTCGCGAAGCACACGCCGACCGGCACGACCACCTTCGACCGCGACCCCTGTGGCCGGGTGATCCGCGCGGCGAACCCGGACGTCGAGGTCGTCTACGAGCGGGACGCCCGCGGGCGGGTGCTGACGGAGACGGTCGCCGGGCGGACCGTCCGGTCCCGGTTCGACGCGGCGGGCAGGCGCTCGTTCCGGCAGACCGCGGCCGGCGTGACGTCCACCTGGGAGTACGACCCGGCCGGCAACCCGGTGGCGCTGCACGCGGCCGGCGACAGCGTCGCGTTCCGGCACGACCCGCTGGGCCGGCAGGTCGAGCGCAGCCTCGGTGAACTCACCGTGACCCAGTCGTGGTCGTCCGGTAACCGGCTGACCGATCAGGTCGTCGCGGCCAAGCAACCGATCACGCACCGCAGCTGGCGGTACCGGCCGGACGGTCAGCTCGACGGGATCGTCGACCCGGCAGGCTCACGTCGGCTGACCCTGGACCGGCAGGGCCGTGTGCTCGCCGTGCAAGGGCAGGGCTGGTCCGAGCGCTACGGCTACGACGCCATCGGCAACATCACCCGGGCCGACCTGCCGGTGGTGGACGACGGGTCCGAAGGGCCGCGCGAGTACGCCGCCATGCGCCTGCGCAGTGCGGGCCGCACCTCCTACGTCCACGACCAGCAGGGCCGCGTGGTGCAACGGCGGCACCGCACGTTGTCCGGCCGGGTGCGGCTGTGGCGCTTCACCTGGGACGCCGAGGACCGCCTCACCTCGGTGGTCACCCCCGACGGCGGCACCTGGCGGTACCAGTACGACCCGATGGGCAGGCGGATCGCCAAACAGCGGCTCGACGCGACCGGGAAGGTCGTGGACCGGACCGATTTCACCTGGGACGGCGCGCGGCTGGTCGAGCACGCGCACAGCAGCGGCGCGACCAGTACCTGGGAGTACCAGCCGGGGTCGGTCACGCCGGTCGCCCAGATCGACCAGGACGAGGTTGACCGGCGCTTCTACGCGATCGTGGCGGACGTCGTCGGCAGCCCGACCGAATTGGTCGACGCCCGCGGCGAGGTCGGTTGGCGTCGCACCGCCAGCCTGTGGGGGCGGACGCTGACCCAGAGCGGCGCGGCGGCCTGCCCATTGAGGTTCCCCGGCCAGTACCACGACCCGGAAACGGGCTGGCACTACAACTACTTCCCCTACTACGACCCGGAAACCGGCCGGTACGCCTCACCGGACCCGATGGGGCTGGTGCCGTCGATCAACCCGGGCGCGTACGTGCCGAACCCGACCCGGGAGATCGACCCGCTCGGCCTGCTGCCCTGTGGCGACGCGGCCAAGCAGCAGGCGCTCACCGACGCGGGCGTCCCACCGGGCTCCGAGGCGCTCGAAAGCCGCCTGGTGTCTGCGACCACGCCGGGTGGCAAGCAGATCATGGACGAGAACCACCAACCAGTGATGTTCCCGGAGGAGGTCTACCTCAACAGCGATGGCGACCTGATCGTGTTCCAGGACCACTACACCGGCCACCAGTACGGTGAGGGCGGTGTGGGCGACCAGCCGCCACACGTGCATGTGCGACCCTATGACGAGAGCCGCAACGGCCAAGTCCCCGGAGCGCAGGAGCATTACTACTATGACCCCAGCCTGGGCCGGCCGACTCCTGCCCAATGACGCGAAGCTCCTCGCCCGGTTCTACCCGGATCAGCCGGACCTCACCGGGCTGGTGCTGCGGTCGATCCGGTTCGAGCGCCGCGGTCCGGGCTGCACGCTGCGCGTAGACCTGCCGGTCCCGTCCGACGTGCCGGGATACGACCGCGTCCAAGCGCACCTCGGCTTCCTGGCGGTAGACGACGTGCGGCTGTCCGGAGCACCGCTGCCGACCGAGGTCTCGATCGATTTCGCCGCCGCACGAGGTCCGGCACGGCTGGCGGTGACGGTGACCGGCGAATCGCTCCGCCTGTCGCTGACGTGCGCCGAGCAAATCCGCTTCGGCAAGGTCAGTGCCCACAACTCGCCCCCGAACGCCGTGGACGACGGACCGCACGGTTTCACCAGCAAACTCGACCAGCGCCTGTACACGGCGGTCCCGGGCCCGGAGATCGACACCTACCATGAACACATCTGACCTGTCGGCGTGCGAGCTCTACGCCCTGCACTGGGACGAACGCGGCAACGCCGTCACCGCGTCGCTAGAAGGTCCACTCGACGAGGCAAGCCGCCAGACGTGGAACGCCCCACCAGATCACGACTGGATCCGCCTCCACCTCAGGTTCGACGAGATCAGCGACCTGGACGTGTCCAGCTGGAGCCACCACTCACCCATCCGTGTCGACCAGATCCGAACGGGCGACCGCGTGTCGGTCACCGTGACGGGCGAGGGCACCAACGTCCGATTCACCGCAACCGCCGCAACCCTGGTAACCCACCGGACGTCCAGAACCGGCTCACTGTGAGCAACACATCGCAGCGACCCGGCAAACACACCTGGGGGTCTTGACCCAAGGCCGGGTAGTTACTCGACTTTCGCACTTTTGGTGTGAGTCCGGTGAGGCGATGGCGGCAGGGGCTGCGGCGTGGGCGACCGGAGTGTGACGGCGTGGCGTGTGGATCTAGCGGGGCCGTGGGTGGAGCATCGGCGGTTCCTGTAACAGCTCTGCCGCAAGCGAAAGAGTGTTCCGCCGATGCTCCGGGTCCCCACCCTACCGGGCACGCTCACGCGTGTCCTGGACACCTTCCGGTCGTGTTTCACCGCGCCGACGTTCGAGACGTTCACGATGCTGGTCGCGGGGTTGTTCGCACAGCCGGTCGGGCGCACGGTATGCGGCATGCTCACCGGTGCCGGGCTGGCCCGGATATGGCACCACGACCGGGCCCACCGGTTCTTCTCCCACGCACGGTGGAACCCCCGGCAGATCGGGTTGCTCCTCGCCGAGGTGATCGTCACCCAACCCCTCGGCGCCGGTATGCCGATCACCATCGCGATCGATGACACCCTGTTCCGACGGGGCAGGAAAGTCCACGCGGCAGGCTGGTTTCATGACGGGTCCGCCGCGGGAAGGGTCAAGCTCGGATTCGGCAACAACTGGGTCGTCCTGGCCATCATCGTGTCCCTGCCCTTCTGCTCCCGGCCGGTAGCGCTCCCGGTCCTGGCCGCGCCGGCGGTCAAAGGCGGGCCTGCGAAACCGGACCTGGCCCGCGACCTGCTCGACCAGGTCGCCGAACACTTCGGAGACCCGACCGGCACCTGGTCGACGGCGGCTACACCTCCCTGGTCCATCTGGAGCGGGCCGAACGCGAACACCGGATCACCGTCGTCGGACCACTGCCGGGAATCCCATCCGCCGGCACCGCCGGGGCGAGGGCTTCGCCCGCGACGACTTCCGCATCGACTTCGACCGCAGACAGGTCACCTGCCCACAGGGCCAGGTCAGCAGCGGCTGGCACGGCCCCTACCCCACATCCTCGCCGAACTCGGCTCCGCTGATCGTGGCCCGCTTCACCAAGAACCAGTGCCAACCCTGCCCGGTCCGGGCCAAGTGCACCACCTCCCGCGACTCCGCGCGCAACGTGGGCTTTCCCCCACGAGAACTGCTCGAACTGCAGCTACGCAACCGTGCCGAGCGGCAGGAACCGGCCTGGCACAAGTACTACGCGGTGCGCTCCGGCATCGAAGGCAGCATCTGCGAGTTCGCCCACGGCCACGGCATGCGCCGCTGCCGCTACCGCGGACAGGCCAAAACCCACCTGCAGCACGTGCTCACCGCCATCGCCGTCAACATCGAACGCCTCAGTCGGTAACCTCCCGACGAAAGCGCATCTCCCCGACCACCGACAGCCTTCCAGCACTACCTCGACCAGCAGGACATCCCACGCCAGCGTTCCTGGCGAGCTGTCAGCTGACATACAGCGACCAAGATTCCCGACAGAGTCAAGTTCAGGAACTGGGGCTCGCCTCACTGACCCTGGTCGAGCTGCGGGACCGGCTTGCCGTCGTCACCGGACTGCGCCTGCCGACCACCTTCCTGTTCGACCACCCCCGACCCGGGCCGCTCGCCACCTGTGCGACGCGATCCTCGACGAGGAGACCGGCGACCGCTCCCGCGCCGAGACCCCGGCGGTGCGCGTCGATCGACGAACCGGTGGCGATCGTCGCCATGGCGTGCCGGCTCCCCGGCGGCATCGACTCGCCCGCAACGCTGTGGGAAGCGCTGCGCGAGGGCCACGAGGTGCCGGCCGGGCGCGCGGCAGCCGGGCCGGGGGTTCGTCGGCGCCACCGCCCAGGCCACGGGCCGCGAATGCACCAGCCCGCCGAGGGCTCCGACGCCTACCCGCTGACCGGCTCCACCGCGAACGTCGCCGCCGGCCGCATCACCCGCACCTTCGGGTTCGAAGGCCCGGCGGTGACGGTGGACGCGCCGTGTTCCTCGCCGCTGGTGGCCCTGCGCCTGGCCGTGCAGTCGCTGCACGCAGGGAGGTGCTTCACCGCCCTGGCGGGCGGTGTCACCCTGATGGCCACGCCCGGTGTCATTGCGAGTTCGCCTGCCCAGGGCGGCCCCGAGATACGCCCGCTGACCTACGAAGACCAGGTCGGCGGGCGATTTTGACTATCCGGCCGTGGTACTCGGGTCGTAGACCGCGTCGTTGCCGGGTGTGACGTCGGCGGATGAGGGTCTCGAGGTCCATGTCGGCGGTCGGTGGTTCACCGTGGTCGGCATTCTCGAGGAGGCTCTGCTCGCGCCGGAACTGGACACCGCCGCGTTGGCGGGTTGGGGCGCTGCCGAGTCGTAGCTGGGCTTCGATAGGCATCCGGCGATGCCGATGATCGGCGTGATCGTCGGCCCCGTACCCGGCCGTCCGTGCGGCCCGCCTGTCACCGATCGAGACTGGGGCGGGCCTTGATGATCAACCGATCGGTTGATGTGTCCGGTGAGTGCGAACTGCCACTGTCTGGCTCATGAAACGACTCCTGGGGGCAATGGTCGTCGTGGGTGCGTTGGTGTTGTGTGCCGCGCCGGCCGTGGCGATCCACGACGCTGTGGCGCGTACCGACGCCGGCCTGGTGCGGGGCAGCACGAACGCGTATACCCGTTCTTACGAAGGCATTCCCTACGCGGCGCCGCCGATCGGTGATCTGCGCTGGCACTCGCCCGTGCCGCCGGTGCCGTGGTCCGGTGTGCTGGACGCGACCCGGCCGGGCAGTCGCTGTCCTCAGGCCAGTGTCGGTGGCCGGCCGGCCAGTGTGACCGAGGATTGCCTTTTCCTCGACGTCACCACCCCACGTGGGGCCAGGAAGGCGCCGGTGCTGGTGTGGCTGCACGGTGGCGGGCTCATGAACGGCGCTGGTAGCGACTACCTGCCGACCCGGCTGGTCAGGCGGGGCGGTCTGGTCGTGGTGACCGTCAACTACCGGCTGGGGAACCTCGGTTTCCTCGGTTTCCCCGGGCTCGCGAACGGCGGCGCGTTCGGCATCGAGGACCAACAGGCGGCGCTGCGCTGGGTGCGGCGCAACATCGCGGAGTTCGGCGGCGACCCGGACAACGTCACCCTGGCAGGGGAGTCCGCCGGGGCGCACTCGGTGTGCGCGCAGCTCGCGTCGCCGGGCGCGGCCGGGTTGTTCCAGCGGGCGATCGCCCAGAGCACGGCATGTGTGCTGGATGCCTTCGCCGGCGCGGACTTGCGGCCGTTGCTGGACATGCCGCTGTTCGTGCCGCAAGAGTGGCACCAGGGGCATGGCCAGAGCGTCGCCGCTCAGCTGGGGTGTGCGACGCTCGAGTGCCTGCGTGGCAAGCCTGTGCCGGACCTGCTCGCCGCGCCGGCGTTTCCCTTGCCTGCCTTCGGGAACACGGTGCTGCCGGAGGACCCCGCGGTGGCGGTGCCGGCCGGGCGGTTCAACCACGTGCCGCTGTTGACCGGCATCACGCGTGACGAGGGCACGTTCTTCGCGCCGCTGCTGTTCCCCGATCTCGATCCCGCCGGCTACACGGCCGCGTTGACCGCGCATTTCGGGTCGCACGCGGCAGCGGTCGCGCAGCGGTACCCGATCGAGGAGCACGGTGGTTCCGCGGTGCAGGCAATGGCCGCGATCATGACCGACCTCGACTGGGCGTGGCTACAACGTGCCGCGGATCGCCGGTTCGCGGCCGAGATCCCGGTGTACGCCTATGAGTTCCTCGATCGCACCGCACCGCCGATCCCCGAGTTCCCGCCCGGTGTCGAGTCGCTCGCCGCGCACGGTTCCGAGCTGCGGTACCTGTTCGACCTGCGCTCCGACGACGTACGGCTGACCACCGCACAGCGCCTGCTCGGCGACCGGATGATCGACTACTGGGTCCGCTTCGCGACCACCGGCAACCCCAACCGGCCCGGCCTGCCGGCGTGGCCCCGCGTCGACCCGGCGGACACCACGCCGTACGTGCAAGGCCTCGACCCCGGCCGGATCGGCCCGTTCGACCGGACAACGACACACGACTCGGCCTTCTGGGACGCGCTCGCGACCCAGTGATCAGACCGACTCCCGCACGATCACGCATGTGAGCGAATGGCTGGCGTGTTCCGTGCCGGGTTTGATGGAGCCTGTGATGTGCCCTGGGTTCTAACGTTAGCCCGTATTTCAAAGGTGAGGTGACCGGCGGCGTGTCGTTGGACCAGACGTGGCGAGGTCTCCGGTAAGTGGGTTGGCGACCAAGCAAACCCGAACACCGGAGACCTCGTGGCCGGCATAGCGGCAGCGGGGCGGCACGACCTGACCGACGCGCAGTGGGCGCTGCTGCAACCACTGTCAACCCGTCGGGATGAAGCCGGGTCGTCCGCCGAAGTGAGTAACGGCAGTTGATCGACGGTATCCGGCGGCGGGTGCGGGTCGGCGCCCCGTGGCGGGACGTCCCACCCGTCTACGGGCCCTGGCAGACCGTTTACGGGTTGTTCCGACGCTGGCAGCGCCGGGGGCTGGCAGGCGTGTGCCGCTCGAAAAGTCATCGTCGCTGGTAGATCGTGTCGTTGCTGTACAGGGTGACCCGGAAGCTGTTGTCCAGCCCGTCGACGCTGCTGCGCGGCGAGGCGTCGAAGGACGCCGAGCTGCTCGTGTTGCGGCACGAGAACGTGGTCCTTCGTCGGCACCTGGAGGGTCCGGTCCGCTACGAGCCCGCGGACCGGTTCTGGTTCGCCGCCCTGTCCGGGCTGGTGGACCGTCGCCGGTGGCGGGAGGTCTTCCGGTGACGCCGGGCACGCTGCTCGCCCTGGCATCGCAGGTTCGTGGCCCGCAGGTGGGACCACACCGCCCGTCGACGCACCGGACGCCCACCGACACGAGCGGCGATCAAGTCGCTCGTGCTGCGGCTCGCCCAAGAGAACCCTCGGTGGGGTCATCGGCGGATCCAGGGTGAGTTGGCCCGTCTCGGCCATCGCATCGCCGCCTCGTCGGTCTGGCGGATTCTGCATGATGCGGGCATCGACCCGGTGCCCCGCCGTGGTGGCCCGGCCTGGCGGGAGTTTCTCACCGCCCAGGCCGAGGGCATCATCGCGGTGGATTTCCTCCACCTCGACACCGTGCTCGGTAAACGTCTGTACGCACTGGCGTTCGTTGAACACGGCACCCGGCGGCTGCACATCACCGGCGTCACCGCCCACCCGACACAGGCCTGGACCGTGCAGCAGGCCAGGAACCTCACCGCCGACTTCGGGCATCGGATGGAGTCCTTGCGCTTCCTGCTCCGCGACCGCGACGGCAAGTACGGCGAAGCGTTCGACACCGTCTTCCACGCCGACGATCTCCACGTGCTCCGAAGCGCACCGCAGGCACCGAGGACGAACGCCCACTGCGAACGGATCATCGGCACCCTTCGACGCGAACTCCTCGACCACGTCCTGATCCTGGGCGAAGCCCACACGCGTCAGGTCCTCAACACCTACGAAGACCACTACAACCGACACCGACCCCACCAGACCCGAGATCAACGACCACCCGAGGCCCAGCAACACCCCGCCGCGATACACGACCTCGACAACCGCAGACTGCACCGCACCCGCATCCTCGGCGGACTCATCAACGAGTACAGACATGCCGCTTGACCAGCAGCGATGACTTTTCGAGCGGCACAAGCCCTGCTCGGCGAGCCTGCCGCACCGCCGTCTCGAACGCCCGCACCTGCACGGCTGTGGCCGGGTGTCCGGGATCGTCGGGGTGAATCAGATGCGACCAGATGCCCCGCACGTGGACCAGACCGCGCCGCTCGAACTCCGCTGCGGCCTCCGCCAGCTGTGGCCAGTCGGCAGGACAGGCCCCGTTGCGGTGCAGCCCGGTGTCCACCTTCAGGTGCGCGAACGCCGGAACCTCCACCGCCTCCGCGCACGCCGCAATCCTCGACAGGTGTGCCGCGGAGGAGACCGACAGGTCGATGTCCCGCATCAGCGCCTCCGCGCAATCCCATCCGGCAGATGTATCCAGGCCAGCAGCGGGGCCGTGATCCCAGCCTCGCGCAGCGCCAGCGCCTCAACCGTCGAGGCCACGCCCAACCAGTCGGCCCCGTGGGACAACGCGGCGCGCGCGACTTGCGCGGCCCCGTGCCCGAACCCGTTGGCCTTGACCACAGCCATCACGGCACCACGTGCGTGCGCCGCCAGCACGCGTGTGTTGTGGGCGATCGCCGACAGGTCGACAACAGCCTCGGACAGCCCGTCTCGCGCGGTCCCTGGAAGCAGGCCTCCGCCTGGACCGGCTCCGCAAGGACCGCCACTGGGATCGCATCCGGGAGCCGTTCCCCGGGAAGACGGCTGGCGCATCATGAAACTCCGTAAGGGCATCGCGAAGAGCGGGAGTGAGGCCAGTGGCGGCGGCGACCACTTGGCATTTGGATGCGGCACGCCGTCCACCGTGAGGCAGACGGCGCGGCATATCCAGCAGGCAGTCTTCGTACAACGGGAGTCGGTACGACTGCTGTTCCTACGTCCGGCAGTAGTCGCCGGCCCGCGCTCCGGCACAGCCCTGGGGGACTGCCCGATGTGGAGGGTGTCCCGTCGAGTGGTGCACCTGATCAACCTTGGCGTGACACGTGCTCTGCCACCGGGAAGTGCCGAAGTGCTAGTCAGGTACGGAATTCCTGGTACTCATGCGGTTTCCCCCGCAGCGCTCGGCGCGTCGGACCGCGAGAGCACCTGGCGAACGGCGTCCGCGAGTGCGGGAGCCGCGCTTGCGTCGGCGTCGGCAACGCCCACGCCGTACCGGAACCGCACGGTGGCACCGTGTTCGACGGTCAGTTCCTCGCTGAAGAACGGTGCGGGGTTGAGGCACGCGAACTCTTCGGTGCGGGCGAACCACTGGGGCGGGTGATTCGGGTTGGCCGTGTCGTCCACCATGAGCACGAGCGACCGTGCGTCCGTCTCGTCGTGGCGGCCCGCGAAAGCCATCCACTCCATGCGCTTCCCGCGGACCTCTTCGCCACCGGTGCCTTCCGCGCTCACGAACTGCCCGCCGGTGAACGATCGCGGGCCCCGCCAGAACAGGCCGCCGTAGCCTGCGTTCTCACGTCCCTTGGTGGTAGGCGATCCGATGGCCACCTCCGCTCCGGAGACGTTCGTCATCTGCGTCTCGAACGTCAACGCCCAGGCCTGCGGGGTGATCAGGCTCGCCCGCAGTGTCCTGCGTTCGGTGAAGAACGGCGCGCCGGACTGGGTGGTCCAGTCCAGGTCGTGGGTGAACGTCGCGGTTCCGTCGGACCGGTTCAGGGCGACGACCCGGCGGTGCGCCTGGGTTCCGTTGTTGTCGAGCTGAACGTAGAAGCGTCCGTGGACGTACGTGGGGCCGCCCCAGAAGTTCTCCTCGCCGACGTGGGGCAGGGACCACGAGATGCCCTTGTGCCACACGTGGTCGTGGGGGCGGAACAGGCTGACCGCTCTGCCGGCGCGGGTGCGCAGGGGGTGGAGGTAGGGCTTCGGTGACTCCAGTTGGACCGTGTCCGGGCCGTACACGTAGCGGAACAGTTCGATGTCGCCGTCCCGGACCGCGACCGAGACGCCGAGGTCGTGCCTGATCTCAAGAGGGTTCACGCCAGGGCCCCCTTGACCGGTTCCCACGGCACGGCGCCGCCATTCATGCTGAGCGTGAACGGGTCGTCCTCGGTCAGCTCGCCCGCGGCGATGTGCGCACCGCGGAATGCCGAGGCGTACGTCGCGGCGGCGAATTCCAACGTGCGTCGTGCGTCCTCCAGTGAGACACCGGGTTCCTGACCGGTGTCCCAGGCGTCGAAGATGGCCTCGATCTGGAGTCTGTGACTGCTGTCGACGTCCGGTTCGTCACTGCCGGTCCAGAGGGCCGAGAGTTCGTCGTGGCCGGGGGCCGCCGTGAACCGCCAGTGCTCCTCGCGGTAGCCGTAGAGGTGTTCGAGCTCGACCGTGGCGTATTCGAAGTCGAAGCGCAGTCGCGACGTCTCACGCGGGGACAGCAGGGAGTTGACCACCGTGGCGAGGGCTCCGTTGGCGAACCGGACCGCGGCGACCGAGACGTCCTCGGTGTCCGTGGGCCGGGCCTGGCGGTCGGCGAGCGCGCTGATCACCGACCAGGGGCCCAGAACCGACAACATCAAGTCGAACTGGTGGATGCCGTGCCCCATGGTGGGGCCGCCGCCCTCCACCTCCCAGCGTCCCCGCCAGGGCACGTCGAAGTACTCGTCGGACCGGTACCACATGGTCTCGCACGTGGCGACCAGCGGCCGGCCCAGCGCGCCGGACCGGACCAGCCGGCGCAGGCGCATGGCCGCTGCGCCGTAGCGGTGTTGGAAGACGGTCAGCACCTTGGCGCCGGTCTGCTCCTGCACCGCGGCCAGCTGGTCCATCTCGCGCAGGCTCAGCGCGGTCGGCTTCTCCACCAAGGCGGTGACGCCGGCCCGCATCACCATCGAAGCCAGGGCCGCGTGGGTCTGCGGTGGCGTGCAGATGTGCAGGAGATCGAGGTTCTCGCTCTCCAGCAGAGCGGTCGGGTCGTCGAAGACGTGCGGCACGGAGAATCGGTCCGCGAACTCGGTGGCGCGTGTCCGGTCGACATCGGCGACCGCGACCAGCCGGGCGCGTTCGGGAAGTTCGGCGAGCGCTGCGGCGTGGGCATGGGCTATACCGCCGGTGCCGATGATGGCCACGCGGTACGGTGGCCGGGGGCTGGGCATGGGCCGTTTCTCTCTCTTGGTTCCTGACGGGGCTCCCTGGGGGCCGGGGCCGCAGCGACGGCCCCCAGGCGAGGGCAGTTACTTGGCGGCGTCGACTTCGCCCTGGAGTTCCTTGATGAAGGCCTCCGCGGCGGCTTCGGGCGAGGTCTTGTTGAAGTACACCTCCTGGCTGTAGCGCTGCAGCATCGGCTCGATCCCGCTTCCGCCGTTGGGGGTCACGACCGGAGCCTCGCCCGGTGTCACCGCGTTCATGTACTCGACCGCCGCCTTGTCGCTCCCGGTCAGACCCGCTTCGAGGTGCCCGCGCATCTCCTTGTTCGCGGGGATTCCGCGCTCCGTCTTGAGGACGTCGGCGGCCTCCTGGTTGTTGAGCATGAAGTCGACGAACGCGGCGGCCTCGGCCGGGTGCTCGCTCTGGCTCGAGACCGCCCAGTACATCGAGGGCTTGAAGAAGTTCGCCTTGGTGTCACCGGCACGGGGCATTTGCAGCAGCCGCAGATCGGCGCCTGCTGCCTTCTGCAGCGCGGTGATCTGGGTGTTGTAGGCCGAGCCGATGGCCGCCTTGCCGGTGGCGAGGCTGGCGGCGGTGATACCGGCGGTCTGGTCCTCGACCATCGTCGAGGCTTTGACGCTGGCCTCGGAGGAAATGAGGTCCAGACCGAACTTCCACATCTTGACGAGCGACTGGGGCTTGAGCGAGACGTTGCCGTCCTTGCCGAAGAGGTCGCCGCCGTCCTGACGGGCCCAGTACTTGAGACTGCCGGCGTCGAAGCCGGGGGCGCCGGCCGCACCGTGGATCTCGCCGCCGCTCTTGGTCGTCAGCTCTTTCGCGATTCTGGCGTAGTCGTCCCACGTCCACGTCTTGTCGTCGGGAAGGTCCACGCCGTACTTCTTGAACAGGTCGGCGTTCACGACGACGGACAGGACACCGACGCCGATGGGAAGCGCGTACTGCGTCCCACCGACCTGTCCGGTGGCCAGGGCCTCGTTGTCGAACTGCGAGGTGTTGACGATCTTCTTGGCCTTGCCGAGGTCGTACAGCGCTCCGCGATCCGCGTACGACGCGAGGTAGAGCTCGTCCATCTGGACGACGTCGGCCGAGTCCTTGGCCGCGGTCGTCGTGGCGAGCGCGTCCCAGTAGCCGCCCCAGTCCTTGTACTGTCCCTCGACCTTGATGTTGGGGTACTTCTTCTGGAACGCCGCGATGGCGTCGTTGGTGAGCTTCGCGCGGGCGTCCGCTCCCCACCAGGTGGCGCGGATGGTGACCGGCTTGTCGCTGAGTTCGAGATCAGCGCCGGCGTTGCTGCTGCCGCCGCCGGAGCAGGCGGTCAGCACGAGTGAGAGTGAGACGACCGCACCGATCGCGATGCGCCTGAAAGGGCTGAGCATTATGTGGTTCTCCTTGTCTGACGCCTGTGTCAGGTCGAGTGCTGCGGTGCTCCCCGAGCGGCCAGGGCTCGTTCGCCACCGCGTGCGTGCGGTAGCCCTCACAGTTACTTGCCGCCGGTGGTGGCGATTCCTCGCAGCAGGAACCGCTGCCCGGCGAGGAAGACGAGGAAGACGGGGACGAGCGACACCACGCTCATGGCGAACGCCGAGCCCCAGTCGGTTTCGGTCTGCTGGTCGACGAAGGCGCGCAGCGCGAGGGGCGTGGTGTACATGTCCGGGTCGGTGAGGTAGATGAGCTGGCTGTAGAAGTCGTTCCAGGTCCAGATGAAGGTGAAGATCGCGGTGGTCGCCAGGGCCGGGACCATCAGCGGCAGGATGATGTTGAAGAAGATCCGCGCGTGCCCGGCGCCGTCGATCCACGCGGCCTCGTCGAGTTCGCGCGGGATGCCGCGGATGAACTGCACCATGAGGAAGATGAAGAAGGCGTCGGTCGCCAGGAACTTCGGCACGATCAAGGGCAGGAACGTGTTGACCCAGTCCAGTTCCGAGAACAGGACGTACTGCGGCACGATGATCACGTGGATCGGCAGCATGATCGTGACTAGCATGGTGGCGAACCACACCCGCTTCGCCCGGAACTCGAGCCTGGCGAACGCGTACGCGGCCATGGAGCAGGAGAAGAGGTTCCCGATGATCGCGCCGATCACGACGATCACCGAGTTGATCATGTAGTGGCTGAACGGTTCGGAGTAGGCGTTCCAGCCGTTGGTGTAGTTCTCGACCTGGAGGTGCGTCAGGTCGAGTCCCGCGTTGCGGAAGATCTCGCTGTTGGGGCGCAGAGAGCTGACCACCATCCACAGGACGGGGTACAGCATCGTCAGAGCGCAGGCGATCAGCAGGACGTGCTTGAGGGGGACGCGCATCCTGCGCTTGATCCGGCGCACCGCGTGAGCACGGTCGACGGCCAGCGGACGGGGTGCGGTCGCGGTGCGATCAGTCATCGTAGAACACCCAGTACTTTGAGGCCCAGAAGTTGACAGCGGTGAAGAGCCCGACGATGAGGAGCAAGAGCCACGCGAGTGCGGACGCGTAACCCATGTCGAAGTGGCCGAACCCGCGCTGGTACAGGTACAGCGAGTAGAAGAGGGTGGAGTCGGCGGGACCTCCGGTGCCACCGGAGACCACGAAGGCCTGGGTGAACGTCTGGAAAGCGTGGATGATCTGCAGCACCAGGTTGAAGAAGATGATGGGTGTCAGCAGCGGAAGGGTGATGCTGCGGAACTGGCGCAGGCGAGTCGCGCCGTCGACGGAGGCCGCCTCGTAGAGGGAGGTCGGGATTTGTCGCAGCCCGGCGAGGAAGATCACCATGGGGGAGCCGAAGGTCCAGACGTTCAGGACGACGAGGGTCGACAGCGCCGTTCCCGGCTCCGAGATCCAGCCCTGCCCCTGGATGCCGAACAGGCCCAGGGCCTCGTTGACGAGGCCGGTAGTCCCGAACATCGTGCGCCACAGCACTGCGATCGCGACGCTGCCGCCGATCAGTGACGGCAAGTAGAAGACGGAGCGGTAGAAGGGGAGGCCGCGCACTCCCTTGTCCAGCAGCAGGGCGAGCCCCAGTGCCAGCGCCAGCTGCAACGGGACGGAGACGAAGACGTAGCTGAACGTCACCCCGAGCGACTTGTGCAGGCGCTCGTCGTGGAGCATTCGCGTCCAGTTGTCGAGCCCGCTGAGCCGCGGCGGTTGCAGCAGGTTGTAGTCGGTGAAGCTGAGGTAGAGCGAGGCCAGCATCGGGCCGATCGTGATCCCGAAGAGCCCGACGAACCAGGGCAGCAGGAAGAGGAACGCCGCCTTGTTCTGCTGCCGCGCGCCCCTCTGGGACCCGGGCAGCCGGCGTAGTTCGTTGATGGAGCTCACGGCAGTGCTCCCTTGAGTGGCGGCAGCGGCACACGGTGGCGTGGGCCCGTCCCGGGCCCCGCGTGACCCGAAAAGTGATCGTTCACTTTGTGGGTTGCGAGGACAATAGTGAACGATCACTTTTTTCGTCAAGAGTGTGTACTCTCGGGCCTCACCGGAACGTTGGCGAAGGGTTGGGTGGAGCGGATGGCTGGCGCTGACACGGCGCGACGACGGCCGACGATCACAGATGTGGCGCGACTCGCCGGCGTGTCACCCCAGACGGTGTCGCGGTTCCTGCGGTTCAACGGCGGGCTGAAGGCCGCGACCGTGGAACGCGTGGAGAACGCGATCCGCGAGCTGGACTACCGCCCCAACCTGGTGGCGCGGTCCATGCGCACACGGAAGACCGGCCGGCTGGCGATCCTCATGCCCGCCATGGCGTTCAACCCGTCGCGCATGCTGGCGGGAGCCGGCGCGACGGCCGACGCCGCCGGGTACTTCGTGGACGTCGTGAGCGCCGGTGGAGGTGTGCGGGCGAGGAGCGAACGTCTGCTGGAGCTCGCCGACTCGGGCCAGTTCGAGGGCATCCTCTCCCTCGCCCCCGTGCTCCCCTCGGTGCAGAACCAGCTGCACCAGAGGACGGCCGTGGTGATATCGGCCGACTTCGACGACGAGATGCGCGGCATCGGGGAGTTGGCCGACGGCACGCCGGTGGTGCAGATGATCGAGCGCCTGGCAGCGCTCGGCCACTCCCGGTTCTTCCACGTGGCCGGCGATGCGCAGTTCGCCTCCGCGAGAGCGCGCAAGCAGAGCTACCTGGACACGGTCGAACGACTCGGGGTCGAGTCCGTCGGAGTCTTCGACGGCGATTGGTCCGGCGAGTCCGGCATAGAGGCGATCAGGTCGCTCCCGAGCCGTTCACGGCCGACCGCGGTGATCGCGGCCAACGACCTCGTCGCCGCCGGTGTCGTCCGGGGCGCCCGGGAACGCGGCTGGGACGTGCCGGGTGACGTCAGCGTGACCGGTTGGGACAACGTCGCGGTCGGGCAGTTCATGACCCCGTCCCTGACCACCGTCGACGTGGACCTCGAACGACTCGGTTCCAACGCCATGGCCAAGCTGATCGCGGGTTTACGCGACACGGAGCACGAGACGAACGAGGAATCCCTGTTCCGGATCATCTGGCGGGAGTCGACAGCCGAGCCGCCCCCGGCTGATCGCCCCGACCGCAAGCGGAGACCACCTGCGGGTGCCGTCGCCGGAGCCGGTGTGGGACAGACGGGTTGAACCCGTCCTCTCTGCCCGCACTGTCGTCCGTCAGTCCTGGACGTGAGCCGACCGGGTCCGCATGCCGTGCAGGTCATGCGGACCCGACCCGGGCTCCTCAGCCGCACATCGGTCAGTTCCCGTAGACGTCAAGCCGTCCGCACATCCCGAACTTCCCACGGGCAGCGGGCTGTTCGGACCACACGGCGGCATCGGCGAGATGGGGAAACTCGCCCCGCTCCAGCGAGTCGAGCTGCACACCGGTGGCCGCGGCGGACGCCTCGGCACCCCGCCGCCACCGCTCGCGCCACTCGGCGATCCACGGCCGCACGAGCGCGGCGGCGGCCCGGTGGAACGCGGCCAGGGCCTCCGGCCCCTCGGCCTCGCGCAGTGCCCGGTAGCCCTCCAAGGCGAGATCCCGCCGGGCCCGTGCGACGCGCTCCTGCTCCGCCTCGGGCACGTCGGTCGGGATGGCGGTGGCGCGCGCGTACGTCTCGGCGTCCGTCAAGTACTCCGGGGGCAGCGTGAGGACCGCGTCCCCCGCCTCGGGCAGCCCGCTGTTCTGCATCAGCACGGTGATCCGCAGATCGCCCTCGTTGACCAGCCGGTGGATGGTGCCGGGCGTGAACCAGGCGACCGCACCGGCCTGAAGCGGAGTGACCTCGTACCCGGATGCGGTCAACGTCTGCACGGCCCCGTGCCCGCCGGTGACGACGTAAGCCTCCGAACACGCCAGATGCATGTGAGGGGTGCCGCCGCACGCGCCGTCGGCGGCGGGCCAGTCGTACACCGACAGGTGCGAGATGGCGACGCCCCCGGGCAGCCCGGCGAAACCGTGGGTAACGACCGGGCTCACCACGTGCGCTCCACGAGACACTTCTCGAAGGCGGGTGTGAAACCGGTGCATGTTGCACTCATGTAAGTGATCAGCACTCCATCAGTAAGTATGGGATGCGGCTCTGCCGAGCCGAAATGGCTCGGCAGAGCCGCATTGCTCTCAGGACGTCAGCGGACTGACGCTCCACTGCTGGTTCTGGCCGGTGCCGCAGCTGTACTGGATGAGCTGGGCTCCGTTGGCGGTGGAAACGTTGGCCACGTCGGCGCATTTGCCCGAGTGCCTCGCCACGAGCTGGTAGTACCCGCTGCCGGCGTCGCGCAGTTGCCACTGCTGGTTCTGGTCGGTGTCGCAGTCGGATTGGACGAGTTGGGCGCCGTTGGTGCCGGAGCCGTTGGCCACCCTGGCGCATTTGCCCGAGTGCCTCGCCACGAGCTGGTAGTACCCGCTGCCGGCGTCGCGCAGTTGCCACTGCTGGTTCTGGTCGGTGTCGCAGTCGAACTGGATGAGCTGGGTGCCGTTGGCGGTGGAGCCGTTGGCCACGTCGGCGCACTTGCCCGAGTGCCTCGCGACGAGTCTGCGGTAGCCGTCATTCGTGGATCCGGGACCGAGTGAGACCCGCACGTCGTCCACGTGCACCGCCCCGCGTTCGCCCCCGTTGGCGTACCACGCGACCTTCGCGATTCCCGGCATCGAGGTGCGGAACGCGGCATTGGTCAGCACTCGCCGGCCGTCGACGTCCAGGTCGAAGTTCTGGTTCACGGTGTCCACGCTGAGCGTGATCCGGTACCACTGGCCAGAGGTGTACGTGCCGATCACGCGGTTCGTGCTGCCCTCGTACGCGTGGATCTGGCCGTGCGCGAACGCGACGCTGACGGCCTGGACGCCGCTGGAGTTGTACACGTAGGGCAACCCGAACCAGCCCGCCTGCGTGTCATTGCGCATCACCTGCGCCTCGACGGTCACCACGCCCTGCAACGGGGTGCTGAAGATCCGGGCGAGGTTGGTCCCGTCGGCGCCGCCGCCTTCGATCGTGCGATCGAGCCGGACGCTCTTGTCGGTGGCCGAGGGCGTCTCCGCCACGGCGACCTGGTTGTTGGTCGAGACGACCCGCCACCCGTTCGTCCCGTCGGCGAGCGCGCCGGTCGCCAGGCCGTCGAACGGCTCCACGAGCGCGATGTCGGGTGCCCCGCGCTCCAAGGCGCCGATGTCCGGACCGCTCCCGGTCGGTACGGGCGTCCCGGCGAAGTCGAGGCCGCCGTTGCCGGTGACGGTGGCACCGGCGTCGGCGAACACCGATCCGGCCTGGAGCGCGAAGTTCGCCGCCGTGCCGAGTCGGGGGCCGTTCTCGTCGCCGTAAGGCCCCGCGACGGCGCTGTTCACGAACGGCGGAGCACCGACCACGGGATTCAGGTGGGACGCAGGCGGGGTCAGGTTGGACGAGTAACCGTTGTTGTTGTAGGTGATGCTCGACTGTTCCCTGAACGCGACATCGGGTCGCCCCGAGATAAACAGGTTGTTGGTCAGCGTGGCCCTGCCGGAAACCCCGCCGGTCACCATGTTCGGCGCGTCGACGCTGTAGAAGATGTTGTTGTAGATGTTCACCACCGTGCCGGTCTGCTGCGACATGTGGAGGTTCCACCGCTTGCTGCCGGTCACGACGTTGTAGCGGATCACCGCGCTGCCGAACCTGGCCGTGGAACTGCACCCGCAGACCAGGATGCCGTCGCCGTTGTCGTGCAGGTAGTTGTACTGGAACAGCTGGTTGGTGGTGGCGATGTCGGGATCGAGGCCGTTCGCGTCGGCACTGCCCTGGGCGTGGTGGGTGCCCATGACCTCGTTGTACTGGACGGTGACGCGGTCGGCCGCGTAGGTCTCGATGCCGGACACACCGACCCGGTCGACCACGTTGCCTTCGACGAGCGCGTCTCGGACGTCGGTGAGGTAGACGCCGTTGGCGCCGAAGTCGGTGTTCGCCTGCGTGATGTAGTTGCCGCTGATCGTGACGTTGGTGTGCGGTGTGAAGAGCGTGTCGCCGGCCGTCACGCGTGCGCCCCAGCCCGTCCGGACGGCTCCCGGCGCGTCACCGGTGTACTGCTTCACGGTGATGCCCGCGAACGAGGTGTTCTTGATCGTGGAGTTCTGCACGGTGATGTCGGAGAGCACGGTCGGAGCGCCGGGCGCGGCGATGTCGGGGACGGTGGTGGTGAAGATGATGCCGCCGGTGTTCTTGGAGCGGTCCCAGCCGGTTCCCCAGCTGACCCCCGGGGAGTTGTTCGCGGGGTCGCCGCCGATCCACTTGATCTCGCCGGTCACGTCGTGCACGTCGACCGAGTCGACCACGAAGTGGTCCAGGGTCTGGCCGTTGTCGCCGTGCACGCCGATGCCGCGGAAATCGCCGAGGTTCGCACCGGGCGTCCCCGTCGCGGGCTTCGCGTTCGACACGTCGAGGTTGCGGATCTCCCAGTACTCCTGGTTGAACAGCCGCACCGCGTCGTCGACGGTGCCCTGGCCGGCGATCTTCGGTTTGGCGCCCTCTCCGTAGCGGTCGACGGCGATCGGGGCACCGTCGGTGCCGGACCCCTTCGGCCACAGCTGCCCGACCCAGCTGTCACCGGACCTGAAGCGAATGGTGTCGCCGGACTGGAACGTCGTCGAGTTCACCTTGCCCAGCGAGCGCCAGGGCGCGCCGCTGCTGGTCCCGGCGTTGCTGTCGTTCCCCGTCGCGCTCACGTAGTACGTGGTCCCTGCGGCGTAGGCCGGCGCGGGGATGAGCACGTTCGACGCGAACGCGACGGCCAGCGCGCATAGTGCGCCGGCAATCGCTCTTGGCACGGTTCTCCGTTGGACGGCCATTGATCCCTCTTCACCTTGTAGTGGCTTTTCCGGCATGCGGCCATCGGGCGACGTGTCGCCCGTGGTTGCTGCGTGCTGCGGTACTGACTCCCGTCGTTTCGCCTCAGGCCGAAAACCGGCGTAACGGCTCCGGGCGCGCGGGCGGGTTCACGAGGAGCGCGACGTGGCCGCAGAAGTGTTCGTGTGAGCCGACGTTGCCGCCGTGCCTCTGCCCGATGTGGACGAAGCCTGCGGTGACGAACCGGAGCGGCAGGACGACGGAGGTGGCCTTGTCAGCACGCACGCGCGGCGCGTTGTCGGCGCTGCCGGCCAACCTCTGGAGTTCGCCCAGAGCGCTCACGCTCGCCCCTTCGAGCCAGTTGGGAAAACGTATTCCGCGCAGTGTGCATGCGTGCGTCGAGTGCGTCAAGGTTCCGAGCGGATGAAGACGTCCGGTACGCCATCGCGATGCGGGGGACCGGAGTCGCACGTCGGACGGCGCCGGCGTTGTTCACCGCGTGACCGGTCCCGGCCGGGTCGAACAGCCGGGTGCGGGTCAGCCGGTGCGGACCGCCGTGCTGTCGCGTACCACGACCTGCCCGTGCATCATCAGGTGCGCGGTTTCCGGGTGAGCCGCGAGTGCGAGGCGGATCGCCTCGGCTCCGGCCTGTGCCAGCGGTAACGACACGGTCGTGAGCCGCGGTGTCACGTCGGTCGCGAGTTCGATGTCGTCGAAACCGGTCACCGAGACGTCCGCCGGAACCGCCACGCCGGCGGCCCGAAGGGCGGACATCGCCCCGATGGCGATGGTGTCGTTGGCGGCGAGGATCGCGTCGGTCGGCGCCAGTCCCTCGGCGAGCAGCTGCTGCGTCGCGTCGAAGCCCCCTTGGCGGCTCACCGCGCAGTGCGAGATCCGGATGTGCCGTCCGTCGACGCCACCGTCGCGGAGCCCGGTTACGAAGCCCGAGGTGCGGGTGGAGACGTTCGCCCGGTCGCGGGCGCCGGCGAGGATCGTCACGTGCCGGTGCCCCGACTCGGCGATGTGGGCGGCGAGCTCCTTCGCGGGGCCGTGGTTGTCGAAGCTGATGGAGTTGAACGGCATGTCGGTGTCGCCGACGATCACCACCTTGCCGCCGTCGCGTTCGTAGCCGAGCAACTCGTCGAGCAGACGCCCGCCCAGGGCGTTCGCCTCGATGCGGCTGGAGGTCAGGATGAGCGCCCGAGGTCGGAGCGCACGTTGCAACCGGACGGTTTCGAGCTGGCGCTCGGCGGTGCCGTGGGTCGACGAGACGGTCACGAACGCCCCGGCGTCGCGCGCCTGCCGTTCCATCGCCGCGACGGCCATCCCGATCGACGGGGTGGTGAGGTCGTCGGCGACGACCGCGATCGAGTCGTTCGCGCGCCGCATCGCCCGGGCCGAGGCGTCAGCGGTGTAACGCAGCGCGGCAGCGGCGGCGAGGACCCGCTCGTGGTACTCCGGCGCGACGGTCCGAGAACTGCCGCCCAGCACTCGTGACGCGGTCGTGACCGACACGCCGGCGGCCGCCGCCACCTCGCGCAGGGTGACGGTCGGTCTGGCTGGATGGGGCATGGTGCCGTTCCCTCCCGTACCGCGAAACGAGCCGCCGTCGACGCTAGCGGAAGATATCCGCGGCCGACCGCCGACCCGGCGTAGTCGGCCGGTCCGCTCAAGGGGTGACCTTCCGTGCAACCCACCGCTTCCGATGCGCTGTGTGGCTCGGTGCACAATCTGGGCATGGAAGACGGGTCGGCAGCGCCTCCGCGGCGGCACGGGGATGCCGCATCAGCGGAGCGCCAGGCGACCCTGCACGATGTGGCGCGGACGGCGGGCGTCTCACAGGCAACGGCGTCGCGTGTGCTCAACGGCAGCACCCGGAACGTCCGCCAGGAGAACGTCGCCCGGGTGCTCGCCGCGGCCGCCGAGCTGAACTACACGCCGCACCTGTCCGCCCAGGCGATCGCGAGGGGGGCGACGAACACCGCCGCGTTGGTCGTCAGCGGCGTCGACGACCCGTACTTCTCCTCCATCGCGGGTGGGGTGACGCAGGCGGCGGAGGCCGCCGGACTCATCGTGACCATGGCGGTCGTGGACCGCTCGCCCGAGCGGGAACTCCAGATCGTCAGGACGCTGCGCGGCATGCGGCCCCGCGCCATCATCCTGACCGGCAGCCGCATCGACGGCACCGACACCCGCGACGCCCTCGTCGAGGAACTCGACGCCTACCGGAGAGCGGGCGGAAGCGTCGTCCTGGTAAGCCAGTACGACCTGCCGTTCCACACCGTCAGCATCGACAACTACGGCGGAGCGCGGCAGCTCGCCCGCGCGCTGGTGGGGCTCGGCTACCGGCGGTTCGCGGTCGTGCGCGCGCATGCCGCACTCAGGACGTCCCGCGACCGATGCGAAGGCTTCGTCGATGGCCTCCGCGAGTTCAACATCGACGTCGAGGAGCGGTTCGTGTTCGAATCCGAGTTCAGCCGCCGCGGCGGTTATGCGGCCGGCCGCGAACTCGCCCGGCAGGGGCTGGGCGACACGGAACTCGTCGTGGCCGTCAGCGACGTCATGGCGATCGGTGCGATGACCGCCTTCCGCGACGCCGGGCTGGTGCCCGGCCGGGACATCGCCGTCGCCGGCTTCGACGACATCGGCCCAGCGGTGGACGTCGTCCCGGAGCTGACCTCCGTGACCGTACCCCTGCGGCAGGTCGGCCTCTGCGCGATGGAACTCGCACTCTCCGACGACGACGTCTCGCGGGTCGTACCGATCTCCACGAACGTCGTCCTGCGGGACAGCACACCCCGACGATGACGGTGCTGACTCGGCCCGCACCGCACGCGACCTGCTGATCCTCGCCGTCGACGCCACCGGGAACACAGACGGGAAGCTTGGGACCGGGGTCGCGCGCGTGTCGTTTCGATCGCGGCCGAAAGGGTCCCGGCCGACGCGCCGCCCGTCTTCGTCAGGACCGCCAGGTCACGGGAAGTTACCCGCCTCAAGCTCTTGACGTGCTCAATCACGGACGTCAAACTCCCCGGAATACGTTTTCCCTGGCTTCTCCGGAGGAGAGGCGTGACTGCTCTCGGCGAACCCTTCCAGAACACCGGCACCTGGGCAGCCTTCGGCTCCTGCCTGGAAGTGACGGCGTCGCGGTGCTGCAGTGTGCCTGCGGCAGTGGCCTTAACCAGCGGCCTTGACCAGCGGCTCCAGCGCCGCACCGTCTGACGGCACCGCGGCTGATGGCGCGGCGCACCGCTACCCCGGCCGCAACGCGGCCGGACCGGAGAGGAATCCCGGATCGGTCCCATCCGGCTGGACGCGCCGAACAGGACTGATGTTCCTTGCCGACTCCGGTCGAACCAGTTCTGCCGTCGTCGGTTCAGCCGGCGGCGTGCACCACGCCGCCCGCAGCGGCCGGCAACTGACGCGGGGATGTTGACTGCCCGGTCGACATCACCAGAGATCAAGGGAGATCAGCGTGCATACCGTCATGGGCAGAAAAGGCTCTCGGCCTCGAAAGTGGGCCGGCCTGATCGTTGTCGGGGTCCTGCTCTTCTCGCCCCTCATAGCCCCTCGCGCCGCCTTGGCCGCTGAACCGTCAGGTGCGACATTGATCAATGAGACATTTGACGCTCAGACCAATCCTGCGAACTTCGGGTTCCCTGCCGGAGCCGGGATCGGCAACGGCGTGCTGAACGTAACGCAAGGCATGGGCAACTACACGACTTCTGTGCGCCCGTTCGCGTCGTCCGTCTCGGGCGAGAGGACGCTCGACCTGCGCTTCGACTGGAAAACAGCGATCGCCGGCGACGCGATGAAGACCGGCATGGAATTGCGTGACGACAGCGGACGCCTCGTCTTCGCGATCGCTGCGACCGCCTCCGAACTCCGCTATGCCGTGACGGGGCCCGAATCGGATTCCACCTCCGCCCCCGACTCGCTCAACCCCACCTGGATCAGGACCGGTTTCGACCGGGCCAAGTGGTACACGGTCGATCTTCACCTCGACTTCGCCCTCCGCAGGATCCAGTATTCGATCACCAGCAAGGAGGCCGCGCCGACGGTGGTGGCTTCCGGTACCGCGAGCATCACGGGGACGAACCTCGCGAGGCTCGTCGCGTGCAACTACTACGGAACTGGCACGCAGTCGATCGACAACTTCCGGCTGGTCCGACCCGACCATTCAGCCTACGGAAGCCTCGCCGGCAAGTCGGTCTACGCCTTCGGTGACAGCATCGTCTTCGGACACCAGTACTCGCGCAGCTTCCTGAACTTCGTCGCAGAACGTGAAGGAATGACCCTGACGAAGTACGCGAGGAACGGCGCGACCGTGGGTCCGTCCAATGCCTCCGGTGGACGGATCATCACCCAGGTGCAGTCGGCCGGCGCGCAGGCGCCCGATTTCGTGGTCTTCGACGGTGGCACGAACGATGCGATCGAGGTGCTCAACCACGCGTACGGGATCGGCACCGTCAGCGACTCCCAGGATCCCGCGACCTTCGACACCGGCACCTACACCGGATCGCTCGAAACCATCATCCACGCCATGAAGCAGAAGTGGCCGACCGCGCGACTCGTGTACGTGGCCGCCCACAAGTTGGGCTCGCGGGACTGGAACACCCAGCTCGCCCTGCGTCAGGTGACCCTGCAGGCCGCCGGGAAGTGGGGCATTGCGGTCGCCGACGTCTTCGCGGACACGACGTTCGACACCCGCGTCGATGCCCAACGGGTGGCGTACACGTTCGACGTCCTCGTGGGCGGCTACCCGGGCAGTGGCGGCTCCGGCACACATCCGAACATCGCCGGAATCACCGATTTCTACGTGCCGGTGCTCACCCGGGCCCTGGTTGAACTCGTCCGCGGCCCGGTCAGTGGCGCGACCTACAAGATCCGCAACGCCGCTTCCGGCAGGTACCTCGACACCGAGCTGAACGGTGTCGTGACCCTCGCGCCCAAAACGACGTACGACGACCAGGACTGGATCGTCACCAAGGACGCATCCGGGTACTGGACGATCAAAAACGTGCGGACGGGCCGCCACTACCTGGACGCAGACGCCACTGGCAACAGTGTGATCTGGAACTCCGGCACCATCGTGGACGATTCGCTGTGGAGCATCGGGACAGGCGACAACGGCGTCTTCCACATCAGGAACAAGCGTCCGGACAGGGCCTACCTGTACGCAACACCGACAAACGAACTGAAGTGGAACACGGGATCCACTGACTCGACGACCGACTGGGTCTTCGAGCGGAAGTAGACGCCGGCAACAAAAATCGATGGAAAGGAGAACAAGGTGCAGATCAAACGATCAACCAAGGCAGCCTGGGTCGCTGTGCTGCTGCTCACTTCGATCGTCGGGCTCGGCTCGACTCCAGATCCCGCCAGCGCGGCGGTCACCGTCTCGTCCGTCGACACGTCCAAGACCACGTACGACAAATACGCGCTCATGGTCGACGGGAAGCCGTTCTTCCACAGTGGTGTCCAGTTCCGCTACGAGAAGCACAAGTACACCTTCGGCTGGACCGATGCGCAGTTGGAGCCGGTCCTCAAGATGATCAGCGACGACGGCTTCAACGTCGTGAACATCCCCATCTGGTGGTCGAAGGTCGAGACCGCGAAGGACACCTTCGACTGGGCGGACATCAATCGCTACATCGATTGGTGCAAGAAATACAACCTGAAACTCGAACTCCTCTGGTTCGGTCACGAATCTACAGGGATCACGCTGGCGCCTCGCCTGCCCGCCTACGTCATGAACGACTACCAATTCGTGCTCAAGTCCGACGGCACGAGGTTGACGCTCAACGGCAACAACCTGTTGGACAAGACCGACCCCAACCTGCTCGCCAGGGAAAAGTACGTGCTCGGCCAACTCATGGGCCACATCGCCGCCTACGACACCGGTCACACGATCGTCGGCGCACAGGTGCTGAACGAACCGAATGTGGCGAACATGCAGTTCGGCGCTTCGTCCGACCGCAGCTACAGCACATACAGCACGCAGAGGTGGAACGCCGGCGGCTACACCAACGCCGCACAATTCCGCAGGGATGTGCTGTTGGACTACGTGAACCAACTGGGTCAAGTGATCAAACAGTCCGACTACTCCGTCTACACGCGGGTCAACGTCGTCGGCGACGCCGAGCCGGTCACCGAGAACGAGGACCTCCGGGCGCAGGGCGCGTCGCACATCGACTTCTTCGGAGACGATCCGTATACGACGAACAACGACAGTCTGTTTGGTTACGGAACCAACGCCTTCTGGGCCCAGGGCAAGAATTTCCCGATGATCATGGAAAATTACGGGGGAAACAACTTCGCGGACGTCCAGAAATTCAACACCATCGCGGGAAACGGGGTCCACAACTTCTACGCCGCTCTCGATCCCGACTCGTCGACCGGCAACTCGAACCACGGTCTGTACAACTTCAACCCGACCACCAAGGTCGTCAGCCGTGACACGGTCTCCAACAACGTCGCCAATCTGAACCGCATGCTGAACAAGATCGGTCGGGATCTCGCCACCAAGAGCCCGGTGGAAGCGGGCGGGAGCAAGCTGCAGACGTTCAACCGGGCCGCCGCGGCGAGCGTCACCGGCGTCGTCAAGCCCTTGGACAACATGAACATCACCTTCACCACGGCGAACGGGGGACAGGGTATCGCCGTCAAGCGAAGCAGTTCGGGGGTCGCCCTGCTCAGCACGAGGTCGGCCACCTACACCCTGCCGGGAAGCTACGGGGCGGTGGCATCCGTGGAAACCGGGCATTACGACGCCAACGACCTCTGGGTGAGCGCCGGGCCCAAGTCCTTCGACACGTCAACCGGAAACACTGTCATCAACCTGAACGCGGGCGAGTGCGTCCGGGTGTTGTTCACGCTGCCCAGCCTGGTCAGCGGAGCCACCTACAAGATCCGCAACGCCGCTTCCGGCAGGTACCTCGACACCGAGCTGGACGGTGTCGTGACCCTCGCGCCCAAAACGACGTACGACGACCAGGACTGGGTCGTCACCAAGAACACCGCCGGACACTGGACGATCAAGAACGTGAGGACGGGACGCAACTACCTGGACACCGACGCCACCGACAACAGCGTGATCTGGAACTCCGGCGAGGTCCTGGACGATTCGTTGTGGAACGTCGAGGCGATCGGCAACGGTCTCTTCCGCGTCGACAACAAGCGTCCGGACAGGGGCTACATGTACGCAACCTCGACAAACGAACTGAAATGGAACACGGGATCCACTGACTCGACGACCGACTGGGTCTTCGAGCAGAAGTAGACCCCGCTGGCGCTGAGGCGCCGGAACCCATGGGGTTCCGGCGCCGGCCCTGTCGTCGCGGCGCAGGACGTCACGTTGGTTGTCGGCGGGTGTTCGTCGTCCGGCGACAGCGGTCAGGTGACGATTCGCTTCAAACTGGCCACCATGTTCGCAGAAGCCCGAGCTGCGGGCCGGTGGCGGTGGTCATCAGACACGGACCTGCCAATTGCTGGCAGAGATGGCGCTGGACTGCACGGTCTTGGTCGCTGCGCCGATCGGCCCGTAGAGGCACCCACTGCTCCAGACCGAGATGTCGTAGGTCTTGCCCACCGTCACCTGGTAGTCGGTCGACGTGAGCATCCGGCCGGGCCCGCCAGTGGCCTCGGCGATGGGCACGCAGGCGCCGTTCACCTTGATGCTCGAAGCGCCCACACGGGCATCTGCCCGATGAGCCCGGCCATGGGCGTGTTGACTTGCAGCTTCGCGGTCTCGGCGGTACCGGCAGACGGCACCACGGTGAGACTGGCCGCGGCGGCACGACCAGCGCGGCGGCGGCAGTCGCGACTGAACGAGTCTTGCGGTGACGAACCGTCATGTGGGTGCTGCTCCTTCTGATTGGCCGCCGATCATTCCGTCGAACGTTCGGACAGGACTGCTTGCTCTCAAACCTCCGGGCAGTTCAGCCCCAGCGCTGCGACAGCCGGTCGTACTCGGCCTGGGTGACCGGCAGGACGGTGCCGTGGCGCGGCCGACCGGGCATGGTGTAGCCGGAGACGGGTGACCATTGCCGGGTGTTCAGGTCGGTGGTCGTGAACGGGATGTAGCCCCGGCCGCCGTACTCGTCGATGAACATGTACCAGCGTTCGTCGGTGTTGGACTTGAAGACCAGTGGTCCTTCGCCTTGGTTGAGCGCGTTGTTGCCGAGGCAGTCGGCGACGAAGGAGTAGTTGCGGTTGAGGATGGTCGTGGACTTCTCCGCGAGGATGAACTTGCCGCACGGGGACTGCGAGGTGCTGCGTTCGTCCTTGGTGAAGCGGTGGTAGGTGCCGTTGTGCTTGATCAACGTCGAGTCGATGGTGGAGTAGCCCTTGTCGACCCAGACCTGAGCAGGGCTGAAGGTGCGGAAGTCGGACGTGGTGGCGTACATCATGCGGTTGTAGGTGCTGCCGGTGTGGTTAGGGTCGTTGGTGGAGTACAGCTTCGACGCCCAGAACACGACGTACTGGCCGAGGCCCTCGTCGTAGTAGGCCTCCGGGGCCCAGGTGTTGCCGGCCGTGTCCGGTGAGACGCGTGCCAGGCGCGGCGCGCTCCAGGTCACCAGATCGGTCGACTCCCACACGACGATGGACTTGCTGCCGGTCCGCTGGACCTGGTCCCAGTTGCCGTTGCCGTAGATCCGCAGGTCGGTGGCGATCTGGTAGAACTTGTCGCCCTGGGGTGAGCGGATGATGAACGGGTCGCGCACGCCCCGGGTGCCCACGGTCGAGGTCAGCACGGGCCGCCCGCCGTTGAGTTGGCGCCACCGGGTGGGGTCGTTGCCCTGGCTGAGCCCGAAGTAGACCTGCTCGCCGGCGGAGGTGTTCTCGCCGGTGAAGTAGGTGAACAGGTAGCCGGCGTACTTCGGCGCCGGCCCCGCGTCGACCCGGACCAGCTGCCACTGCTGGTTGACCGCGCCCGTGTCGGTGTACTGGGAGATCCGCGCGCCGTCGGCGGTGGACTGTCCCCACACGTCGAGCGCCTTGCCGCTGTTGCGGTTGACCAGCTTGACGTATCCGCTGTCGGTGTCGACCACCCGGAACTGCTGGTTGGCGCCGCCGGTGTCGGTCCACTGCACGACGTTCGCGCCGTTGGCCGTGGACGCCGAGGCGATGTCCACCACCTTGCCGCTGTGCCGGGCCCGGAGCTTGTGGTAGCCGCGGCCGGCGTCCACGAACTGGAACTGCTGGCTGGTCTGGACGGCACGGGTCCGCTGCTGGACGACGGCGCCGTCGGCGGTCGACTGGTCGGCGATGCCGACCGCTTTGCCGCTGTGCCGCGACACGATCTGGTAGTACGCCGCCGGGTCGATCACGGCCGCGTTCGCCGACGGTCCCGCGACCAACGCGGCGGCGCCACTTGCGATCAACGCGCTGGCGAGGACCAACGCGGTGCGGCGTCGGTGCGGACGTCGCGGTGAGGTCGGATCGAGGGAGGACTGTGTCATTGAACCCGTCCAGGGTGGTTGCGAGAGGTTTGTCCACGCCAGGTCGGGGCACCGCTCGCCCTGTGGCGCGAGCGGTGCCCCGGCGGGTCAGACGCCGGTGATGGTCCACTGTTGGTTGGTGCTGCTGCTGTCGTTGTACTGGCCGAGGTTGGCGTCGTTGGTGGTGCGGCCCATGCCGTCGAGGTAGAGGCCGGTGGCGCGGTTGCGGAATCGCAGGTTGCCGCCGGTGGTCACCCGGGACCATTGCTGGTTGTTGCTGCTGCCGGAGGCCCATTGGCCCGCGTTGGCGCCGTTGGTGGTGCGGCCCATGCCGTCGATGTACAGGTTGGTGGCGCGGTTGCGGATGCGGACGTAGGAGCCGGTGTTCTCGATGGCCCACTGTTGGTTGGCGTTGCCGCTGTTGCTGGACTGCCCGACGTCGGCGCCGTTGTCGGTGGTGCCCCTTCCGTCGATGAAAAGGCCTGTGGCGGCGTTTCGGATCGTCACGTAGGTGGTGCCGGGGTTGCCTCCACCGTCGCCGAGTTGGGCTTCCCAGCGGGTGTTGGAGCCGGCGGCGTCGGCGGGGAGGCGGTCGCGTGCGGCGGTGTCGCCGTACATGGTCCAGCGGGCCCAGTCGACGACGGTCCTGGGGAAGCGCTGGTCGCTCCAGAAGCTGGTGTGGCTGCCGCCGACGAAGGTGAGGAACGCCTTGGGCCAGGTCATCTCGTTGTACGCCTGCCGGGCCGAGCTGTATCCCGTGAGGTCGTCGCGGTCGCCGTGGACGAACAGGACCTTGGCCGAGATCGAACTGGACGGGGTGCCCTGGTCGGTGCACGACTGCGGGTTCGCGGAGATGATGCGGCTGTCGGCCCAGCGGGTCAGCAGGCCGTGGGTGGTCATGCCGCCCAGGGAGTGGCCCGAGACGCCGACGCCGATCGAGGTGTTGATGTGCCCTGCCAGCGGACCGCTCGTGTTGAGCGCGAGGGTGTTGGTGATGACCTGCGAGACGTCCTTCGGGGTTTCGCCGTTGCCGACATCGGAGGGGTTGTGGTTGAAGTGAGGGGCGGGGACGATGAAGCCCGCCGAGGCCAGGGCCCGGATGATGAACAGGGAGTTCTGCGGGCTGCTCTGGTAGCCGTGGGTGAAGTTGTAGACGGGGAAGACACCGTTGGCGACCGGGGCGTCGGTCACGGGGTTGCCGCCGGCGGTGCCGGTGGCGGGGTAGTACACGTAGGTGGTGCACGGGCGACTGCCGCGGGTCCAGTTGTACCGGCGCACGCCGACCGCGAACGGCGTGGTCGGCGCCGTGGCCAGCGTCCCGACGGGCGCGGCGAGCGCCTGGCCGACGCCGAGCAGGCCCAGGCCGAGGCCCGCCGCTCCGGCCGCGCTGACGCTGAGGAATGTCCGCCGTTGCATGGTCATGGATGACTCCTTGGGTGCAGGGATGGTCATGGGTGTCAGGACAGGGTTGAATCCGCTGTCGGGTGCGGGCGATCGGCGGTCGGACGCACCCGACAGCGGGTGTGGGCGCTCCTGCCGCCCGCGAGGGGCGGCAGGAGCGCCGTGTGCGGTGTCAGGGGGTGGCGAAGCTGGGGTGGGGCGGCTGGTTGTAGGCGGTGTTCTGCCACGCCACAGCCAGCCGGTACTGGCGGTCCTGCATCAGCGAGGGGCGGCTGATGCTCGTCGGATCGGTGGTGGAGTAGATCCGCAGCGCCCGGTTGTCGCCGGTGCGCCAGATGACCTCCTCGCGCCAGTCGCCGAGGATGTCGGCCTGGAGCACCGGCGTGGACTTGGTGCCGTTGTTGGACGCCACCCCGGAGCCGGTGAGCAGGCGGGTGTCGCCTCCCGTGCCGTACTTGGAGATCTGGGTGCCGTCGAGCAGCTCGCGCTGGGCGTCGCCGTCCCACCAGATCACGAAGTTCTGCGAACCCGGCTTGCGGGCGGCGACCTGGTTGCCGTTCGCCGCGCTGCGCAAACCGCCGACCGACGAGGACCAGATCTCCGCACCGGGGCTGCCCGCCCACACGTCCGCGGCGACCCCGCGACCGGTGTCACAGCCGCACGACGGCGCCCGGTAGAGGAACTGACCGGTCCGCGCGTCGTGCACGTCCATCGCCGGCGAGCTGGTCCACTCGTGCACGTTGAACACCTCCAGACCGGGCCTGCTCGGCACCAGGTCGCTGACGTGCATGGCGTCGCCGTGACCCAAACCGGTGCTGTACATGAGCGCGCCGTTGTCGTCGATCGTCGCCGAGCCGTAGACGATCTCGTCACGGCCGTCGGCGTCCACGTCGGCGATGGACAGGTTGTGGTTGCCCTGCCCGTACGCGCCACCTCGGCCGGAGTCGTAGGTCCAGCGGCGCGTGAGCTGACCGCCGCGGAAGTCCCACGCGGCGATCACCGCTCGGGTGTAGTAGCCGCGGGCCATGATGATGCTCGGCTGCGAACCGTCCACATAGGCCGTCGCGGCCAGGAACCGGTCCGCGCGGTTGCCGTAGTTGTCGCCCCAGTCCGAGACGTTGCCGCGCGGCGGCACGTAGTTCTCGGTGTCCAGGATCGCGCCGTCGCTGCCGCGGAACACGGTCAGGAACTCCGGGCCGGACAACACGTAGCCACTGGAGTTGCGGTAGTCGGCGTTGGCGTTGCCGATCACCTGACCGGTACCCGAACGCGTGCCGTCGGCGGTCTTCATGACCACCTCGGCCCGGCCGTCGCCGTCGTAGTCGAACACCTGGAACTGCGTGTAGTGCGCGCCCGAGCGGATGTTGCGGCCCAGGTCGATCCGCCACAACCGCCTGCCGTCCAGCTTGTAGGCGTCGAGAATCGTGTTGCCCGTGTAACCGGCCTGGGCGTTGTCCTTGGCGTTGGTCGGCTGCCACTTCAGCACGATCTCGTACTGCCCGTCGCCGTCCAGGTCACCGACACTGCCGTCATTGGCGTCGTAGGTGAAACTGCCCGACGGCGTCGAACCACCGGCAGGGATCTGCAACGGCACGTCCCTCGTGCTCGCGGCGATACCCACCTCGCCCTCGGTGTGGGCCGACATCCGCAGCGAGCCGTCCGCCGAAGCGGCACTCGCCTGCTCTACACCGTTCACCACCGGACGAACCGTGTAGATGGTGCTCGCCGGTGCGCCGTGGTCCTGGAAGTTCGTCCGGGTGATGGGAGCGGACGTCACCTTCAGGCCGTCGCGGTAGACGTTGAAGGCCGTTCCCCGCGCGTCACCGGTCAGCAGCCTCCAACTGAGGAAGTTGCCCTTCCCTGTGTGGACGCTGATGAGGCCGCGGTCCAGTCTTTCGGCCTGCGGGACGTCAGGTGCGGCTCCCGCGGTCGGGTAGGTCACAGCCCCTGCTACGAGGACTGATGACGTCACGACCAGCAGTGCACGTATCAACGTTGATCTGTGCATGGCAGATTCCGTTCGTCGGAGTTTTGCTTCCCACGGCGGCGGACTGTGGATGGCGAGGGCTCGGGTCGTCACGCGGAACGTGGCGGTGTCAGGGGAGCCAGCGGATGTCGGGGTTGATCCGGCCGTTCCGGTCGAAGACGGCCTGGTTCTCCCAGCCGTTGCCGGAGTTGGTGATGTCGGCCGGGTCCCAGCCGTTGCCGGGCACGGCGTGCCAGGTGGGTTCCCAGTAGAAGACGCCGGTCGCGCCCGCGTTGCGGGAGGTGTTCTGCACGGCGGCGAAGTTGGCCTGCTGCCCGGCGGGTGTGGCCGAGTGGCCGGCGCAGGGTTGCGAGGCGGTGATGATGTTGGCGGTGCCGTCGAAATTGGACGTGGTGTAGGGGTAGGCGGTCTCGGCGAGGATGACCGGCTTGCCGTACCGCGACTTCATGTCGGAGACGACACCGGCCATTCCGGACGTGCTGCCGTGCCAGTAGCAGTAGTACGACAGGGCGGTGACGTCCCACTGGACGCCTTGGGACCGGATGCCGTCGTAGAACCAGCGGGCACCGCTCTCCACCCGCGCGGTGTGGACGATCACCTGGGTGCCGCTGTTGCACGCCTTGGTGGCGTTGTACCCGGCTTTGAGCAGCAGACCCAGGTTGGTGAAGTTGTCGTTGGTCACCCGGCCTTCGGGCCAGAGCATGCCGGTGTTGATCTCGTTGCCGATCTGCACGCTGTCCGGCGTGGTGCCCTGCGCCTTGAGGCTGGTGCACACGTCGTGGGTGTAGTTGTAGACGTCGGTCTGGAGCTGGCCGATGCCGTGGTTGGCCCAGGCGGCGGGCTTGGTCTGCACGCCCGGGTCGGCCCAGGTGTCGGAGTAGTGGAAGTCGACCATCAGCTTGAGGCCCTTGGCCTTCACCGTCCGCGCGTACTGCAGGACCTTGTCCTTGTTGTTGTAGCCGCTGCGCGGGTTGTTCCAGATCCTCAACCGCACGTAGTTGACGCCGGCGCTCTTGAGGATGTCCAGCGGATCACCCTGGGTACCGTCGGCGTAGTAGTATCTCGCGCCGAGGTCGGCGGCCCGTTGCAACGTCGACACATCCGCACCTCGCATGATCGCGCTGTCCCCGACATCGGTCGTCGCGACCTCGAGGTAGTCGACGTTCCCCAGTCCGCCGGCGGTGGTCGCGGCCAGCCGCACGGTGTTGGTTCCCGCGCTCAGCTGCACGGTCAGGCTCTTGGTCACCCACGTGGTCCACGCGCCGGTGGCCTCGAACGCCATCCCGGGCTGCACGACCGTCCCGTTGACGCTCATGTCACCGGGACGGTTCGCGCCGCTGCCGTTGGCGTGCCGGAAAGCCAACGTCGCCGAGCCCGCGGTCGCCGCGTTCACCGTGAACCCGACCGCGCTGCCCACGGCGTTGGACGTGTCGCAGAAACCGCCGCCGGAGTAGCCGGAGTGGTTCGAGGCGACGACGCCGCCGCACACGGCCGGCGCCGACTCCGCTTCGTACCGGCTCGTCGCGGCAGTTGCGGCGACCGGCAGCACGACAACGACGCCGGTCAGGGCGGTAGTCACCGCCGTGGCCAACGAGATCCTCGAAGACAGCCTCATTGATGCTCCTTTGCATCCAATGTGACCCACGGATGTGGCAGCCGGTCGCGCGTGGCGTTCCGCCGGGCGACGGTCACGCCGGTACCGCGGGTCGCGCTGATTGATCAAGAAGGACCGCAGCCCGGTGCGGTCAGACCCTGCGGGTCCAGACCTGGTCGGACTCGCCGTGGCAGGTCCACATCGCCACGGCCGTGTTGTCGGCCGTGCCGTGGGCATCCACGTCGGGGCAACGCCCGGACTGCGGGTTCGCGCTGATCGGGAACGCGTGGCCCGCGCCGGTGAGCTCCACGTATCCCTTCTCCGTCACCGTGGGATCGAGCGGCAGACCGTCCACATAGGACGTCCTGGCCGTGATGCCGTTCTTGCCGGCCAGCACCTGCTGACCGCGCGCGAGGTCGAAGTCTTCGGGGCTGTTGGTGTCCAGCCAGATTACGACGGGCCCGAGCGAGCGAGTCAAGGCCCCTTCCAAGCGCCCTCGGCAGCCCAGCGCGCCGTGTAGCCAGGCGCGATCGCCACCGCGCCGAACCTGTCCGGCCCGGTGTCCGTCGGGTAGTGGATCACCCCGCCGCCGAAGCCGCCGCCCGCGGGAACGTCGACCTGCGCGGTGGCGAAGGTGCCCAGCGAGGCCGCGACACCGGACCTCGCCGGATTCGGCCCTCGCTGGTGCCGGTTGTCCGCAGCCGACGCGGTCCAATCGAGACGGTTGTCGTTGCTGCGGTGGGGACAACGGCGAAGGTGGCCGCGATCCACCTCGCGAGTCGACCCGGGCTTCGGCTCCTCGGCCGGCCGAGCTCGGCGTCGACCGGGTGTCGGGGGTCCAAGGCGTTCGGTGGCATCTGCGGATGCACTCCTTGTCGGGCAGGGGCTGAGGGAGGTGCGGCAGGCGGACAGCGGGTGGAGGCGCTGTGAACGTGCACAGTATCTCGACGTGTCATATATGTAAACACGCCAACTTCGGTGGTATTACTGGACAACTGCGCCGACAACCGCTGTGCACGTTCCCATACGATCGTCCATTCGATGGAGTCTCGTTGTGGCAAACGTTGCCTTTCGTCGAATGTTCGACTGAAGCCGCCGCAGACTGACCCCTGCGTACATTGATCGCGCCATGTCAGGCGGCCGACCCTCTGTCCAAAGTGTCCTGGAGGCTGCGGGACCTTGAGCGGCACAAGCCATTTGCGACGCCCTTAAGCCGATGCGGCCGCCGACGCTGGACCATTCGGGCGATGTCCCGACCACGCTCGAAACTTTTTCGCCGAGGCTGTTGACACCGGGACGGCGGCGTTCGTACGGTCTCCCCAGCATCGTTGGCGCCGGAACGTCATAGGTGCCAACGAAAACTTGACATCGAACCAGGCCGCGCGAGCGGTCTGGCCGGCAATGCGACCGTGTCTGGATAGCGCTTTCCGCCGAAGCGCGCGGGTGGTTTGAATCGTTTCATAACCGGCGACGACGTCGTCGGCCACGCTGGGAGCGTTCCCAGCGTCTGTGACGAAGGAGCAATGGTGCTCACGAACTCGTTCAGGGGGCGGGCGATCGCCGCCGCTTCGGCGATCAGCGCTGTGACCGGAGGTTTGTTGGTCACCGGTGTCTCGGCGGACATCTACGCGGGCAACCCCGGCGCGGAATCGTGGTCCAACGCCGACAGCCGACTCCGCAACACCCGCGGCACAGGCATCGGCCACAAGCCACATCGGCAACGGCACGGCGACCCCGCCGTGGCCGGACGTGCACTACGCCGGCTGACTGCGTCCCGATAAACCACTCGCGTGTGTCCGAGCCCCGCGCCGGCTCGGGCGCACGCGAGTTTCCACCATGCCGGAACATTCCCCATACCGGCCCGTCGGGTGCGGACATGATTTCCCCGGCTCCCGTCGAATGTTCGACGGATTTCCCATACGAGATGTGGCCATTGACGGCGGCGTGAATTCGGCGCAACTTCTCCGCCGGAGAAAGTCCGCTCACCCGGCGGTGCCGCCGCCGTGCCCACCCAGGCGAAAGGCACGCACATGACAGTGTCGTCATACGGTGCGGTCACGCGATCGGCACTGGTGTTCGTGGTGGGTGCGGTCGCGACACTCGTGCTCGCACCGGCCGCACCATCGGCTCAAGCCGCCACCGTCGACACCACGGCGACCTACGCGGTGGTCGCCCGGCACAGCGGCAAGGCGATGCAGGTCCAGTCCGCCGCGGACGGGGCCGCCGTCGTGCAGGCGACCCGGGGCGACTCGCCCGCGCAGCAGTTCCAGTTCGTCGACTCCGGCGGCGGGTACTATCGGCTCAAGTCCCGCTACAGCGGCAAGGTCGTAGACGTGGCCTCCTCGTCCACGGCGAACGGCGCCGAAGTGGTGCAGTGGACCGACAAGAACGCCGCCAACCAGCAGTTCAGCCTCGTCGACACCGACGGCGGCCATGTCCGGTTCGTCAACCGCAACAGCGGCAAGGCGCTGGACGTGTGGGAGCGCTCGACCGCCGACGGCGCGCGTATCTCCCAGTACGACATCAACTCGGGCACCAACCAGCAGTGGCAGCTCGTCCGCCTGGGCAGCGGCACGCCAGGGGGCACGGGTGCACCGACCGACCCGAACGTCAAGTACTTCGGCCGGTGGAACACCGCCGATCCCACCGCGTACGTCTCGGAGTGGGCGGGCGCCTACCTGGTCGTCGGTTTCACCGGTCGGACGGTGAAGCTCAAGCAGCGCAACGCGATCGACTTCTTCGTCAGCATCGACGGCGGCCCGGACGTCTCCTACGTCAACCGCAGCGGCACGGTGAACCTCACCCCCACGCCGCTGGCGGCGGGCAACCACACGCTGCGCGTGTCCTACCGGCCGATCGCCGGGTCCTACCGGGGTGACGCGGTCTACCGGGGCATCGAGCTGGACCCCGGAGCCGCGACGTTCGCACCGCCCGTACCGGGCAAGATCATCGAGTTCGTCGGCGACTCCATCACCGTCGGGCAGCAGTCGTCCAAGCAGGCGTTGACCGCCTACGGCTGGCTGGTCGGCGAGCGCCTGGGCACGGGCCACACCCAGATCGCCGTGGGCGGCGCGTGCCTGGTCTCCGCGGCCGACGGCTGCATCGGCATGAGCGACCGGTTCCTGCGCACCGGCCTGCAGGCCAACGCCGCGAACTGGGACTTCTCCCGCTACCGCGCCGATGTCGTGGTGATCAACCTGGGTACCAACGACGTCGGCCACAACGTGACCAAGGAGCAGTTCCAGAACGCCTACGTCACCCTGATCCGCCGCGCCAAGGAGAAGTACCCGAACGCCACGGTCCTGGCGTTGCAGACCTTCCGCAAGCGCTTCATCCCCGAGACCCAGGCGGCCGTGCGCATCGTCAACGACCCCAAGGTGCGGTTCGTCGACACCACCGGCTGGATCGTCGAGGCCACCGACACCACCGACAACGTCCACCCCAACGACCAGGGTCACCGCAAGATCGCCGACCGACTGGCGCCGATCCTGTCGTCCGCGCTCACCACCGGCTGAGCCGACCCCGGACGTGCAGCGGTCCCCAGGGCGCGCCCGGCCTGTCTCGGCAGCAGGCGCGCCCTTTCCTCCCGTCATTCGGTCGAACCGCAGCAAGGAGCAGACCCATGCCCACTCGTACCGCCGTCCTGCGTTCGGCGCTCGCCGTGACGTTCGCGACGGGGGCGCTCACCGCCCTCGGCACCGCTCCGGCGGACGCCGCACCGGCCGGTTGCACCGGAACCGGCCCGATCACGTGCCGTTACGACGTGGCCCCCGGCCACTACGACGTGACCGTGCGACTGGGCAGTCCCACCCGTGCGGCCAACACCGGTATCACCGCCGAGGCTCGACGCCGGGTGCTCTCCGCCGTGGACACCGGCGTCGGTCAGCTCACCGATCGGGTCCTCACCGTCAACGTCCGAAACCCGGAAGGACAGCCCACCGGTCAGGGCGGCACCGGCACGCCGGGATTGACCCTGGTGTTCGACGGGCGCACTCCGGCGGTCGAGGCGATCACGGTCAGGCAGGTCAGGCCGCCTGTCCTGTTCCTGGTCGGCGACTCCACCGTCTGCGACCAACCCGTCGCCCCCTACGCCGGCTGGGGCCAGGCGCTGCCCCGTCTGCTGCGGGAGGGTCTGTCGGTGGCGAACTACGGCGACTCCGGGGAGAGTTCCGGCTCGGTGTTGTCGAACGCGGCGCTGTTCCCCGCCGTGCGGTCGCAGATCCGCGCGGGCGACACGGTCATGATCCAGGTCGGCCACAACGACAAGCGGACCACCGCCACCGCGTTCCGCGACAACCTCACCCGCATGGTCCGCGACGTGCGCGCGGTCGGCGGCACGCCCGTGCTGGTGACGCCGCCGGTCCGCCGGTTGTTCGATTCGGCCGGGCGCCTCACCGGGACCGCGCGCCACGTCAACGAGATCGGCGTGAACCTGCCCGACGAGATGAAGACCGTCGCCCGCGCACAGGGCACACCGCTGATCGACCTGACCTCGCTTTCCGCCTCGCTGGTCGAACAACTCGGCGCATCCGCTTCCGAAAGGCTCTTCCTGACCAGGGAGAAGGGCGACAACACCCATTTCTCCGAATACGGCGCGGCCACCATGTCGAACCTGGTGCTGAACGAGGCGGTCCGGCTCAACGTCATCCGGTCGACACAGGTCCGCTGACGTCGCGCATTCCGCCGAAAACGACATGGAGGATCGATGAGGATTTCTTCACGGAACAGGTACCTGGCGGTCGCGGCGGCGGTGTGTGCCGCGATGGCAGCCGTGGTGGCACCGGCGAATGCCGCGCCCGCCCTCGCCCCCGCACCGTGCGCCGCCCCGCAGGCCGGCGGTCCGGGGATCGCCGCGGCACCGTTCAAGGTGTGGTTGGCCGGCGACTCCACCATGGCCAACGGCAGCAGCACGTGCCCGGTCGGCTGGGGCAGGGAGTTCGATCGGCTGTTCAACGACGACGTCACGGTTGTCAACAACGCCGTGGGCGGCCGGAGCATCCAGACCTGGCTGTACGAGTCGAACGTCAAGTCCACCAAGGACTCCGCCGGTGAGTGCGTGGTCAGCCCCCGCACCTACGCCTCGCGCTGGGCCGGCATGCTGTCGACCAACGGCATGAAGGCGGGGGACTGGCTGGTCATCCAGTTCGGCATCAACGACGGCGACCGCAACTGCCCGCGCCACGTCGGCACCGCCCGCTACCGCCAGCTGCTCAGTCAGATGGCGCGCGAGGCCAAGGCGCGGGGCGTGAAGCCGGTGTTCGTCACGCCCGTCGCGGCGATCCGCTGCTCCGGCTCGACCGCGGTGGGCAACCGCGGATTCGTGAACGAGACCATCGCCCAGGCCCAGGTCGACCAGGTGCCGGTCATCGACCTGCACCAGCGCAGCGTCGCGTTGTACAACTCGCTGCGCCTGTGCCCCAACAACGGCGACTACAGCCAGGGCGCGGTCGGCGCGTTCTTCTGCAACGACCACACCCACTTCGAAGCCGCCGGCGCCGCCCGAATCGCGGAGGTGGTCGCCAGGGCACTGCGGGAACAGGGGATCGGCCTCGCTTCCTCCCTGCGCTAGTCACCAGTTGTCAGCCGCACCCGTTCCCGTCCTCAGGAGTGCCCATGATGCTCGTCCACCGGCGCGGTGCGAGCCGGCGAGCCCTGTCGCTCGTCGCCGCGGTCATCGTCGCCCTGTCCGTGATCGCGGTGGGCCAGGACCAAGCGGGCGCCGCGCCCGGTCCTTCGTTCACCAATCCCGTCGTGCCCACGCCCAACAGTGCAGACCCGACACTGGTGCAGTACAACGGCCAGTACTACTACGTGGCCACCACATGGACCTCCGACATCCTGATGCGGCGGTCCTCCACCATCGCCGGGCTGCGCGGCGCGACGGAGCAGAGAGTTTTCCGCGCCTCGCAGAACGAGGGCTGCTGCACGATGTGGGCGCCGCACCTGGAGCAGATCAACAACCGCTGGTACATCTACTACTCGGTCGAACCGCGGGCCGGGTACGGGTCGCGCCGCACGCACGTGCTGGAGAGTGCCGCGAACGACCCGGCGGGCCCGTACACCTACCGGGGTGTGCTCAACCTGATGCCGAACAACGGCTGGGCCATCGACGGCGCGGTGCTCAAGCTCAACGGCGCCCTGTATTTCCACTACTCGGCGTTCCACGCGGACGGCCTCCAGTCGATCTACATCGCACCGATGAGCAGCCCGACCTCGGTCTCCGCCCACGGCACCCGCATCTCGGCCCCGACGCTGGCGTGGGAGCGGCAGGGCCAGCCGGTCAACGAGGGGTCGTTCGCCCTGCATCGGGACGGCCGCACGTTCCTGACCTACTCGGCCAGCTACTGCGGCACGGCCGACTACAAGCTGGGCATGCTGGAGTACCGCGGCGGCGACCCGCTCGCGGCGTCGTCCTGGACGAAGTTCGCCAACCCGATCTTCCAGCGCAGCAACGGCAACGGCGTCTACGGTCCCGGTCACCACTCGTTCTTCACCTCGCCGGACGGCACGGAGACCTGGATCGCCTACCACGCCAACTCCTCGGCGTCCCAGGGCTGCGGCACCACCCGTACGACCCGAGTACAGAAGATCTCCTGGAACGCCGACGGCACACCGAACCTCGGTGTCCCCGTCTCCACCTCCACGGTCCTCGCAGGCCCTTCGGGTGAGACCGGCGGATCCGGCACCCGCGTGCGCATCCGCAACCAGCACAGCAAGCTCTGCCTGGACGACTACAACTTCGTCACCACGCCGGGTGCGGAGGTGCGGCAGTGGACTTGCGCCGGCGCGGCCAACCCGCAGTGGGTGGTCGGCTGACCGTCGCACCCAGGGGCCACCCAGTCGGTACCGAAGAGCAGGCGTGCCGATTCGCCTGCGCAGCAAGGAATTCCGGGATCGGCCGAGTACGCGCGCGATCCTGACGGACGATCTGCGGTCGCGACCGCCGTCTTCTGTGCACGTTCACAGTTACGGTGCCGTCAGACCATTGAAATGATCTCTTCCATAGACTTTCATCTGGGGTGGATAGCACTCGAAAAGTTGTGCACGTGCACAGTCTCGCCGCCGTGCCCCTGCTCACACTCGATCAAAGGAGATCGAATGACCGCGTACGGCACCGGCCGCGCCATGAACGACAAGACGGACATCCCTGCCGGCATCTCGCGGCGCAGCGTGCTGCTCGGCGCCGCCGCCGGCGTGGGCGCGCTCGCGTTGGGTGCGGACGCTCTGGCGCCGACGGCCGAGGCCGCGACGTTCGTCAAGGGCGCGGACATCAGCTGGATGCCGCAGATGGAGGCGAACGGCTACTACTGGAACAACAAGTCCGGCCAGCGGCAGGACCTGTTCACCATCCTCAAGGGCTACGGCATCACCGCGATCAGCCTGCGGACTTGGGTCAACCCCTCAAGCAGCCCGGCGAACGGGCATTGCAGCATCGAGGAGACCGCGCGGATGGCCGCGCGCTGTCGGGACGCGGGCCTCCAGGTCCTGCTCGGTTTCCACTTCGGCGACACCTGGAACTCCGTCGGCGTGCAGAACCCGCCCGCCGCGTGGAAGAACATGAACTACAGCCAGATGCGCGACGCGCTGCGCAGCTACGTCGACCGCTCGCTGAACGTCATGAAGTCCGCCGGCGTCACACCGGGCTGGGTGAAGATCGGCAACGAGCAGAACAGCGGCATCTGCAGGCCGGTCGGCAGCGTCAGCAACCCGGCCCAGATGACCGGACTGCTCAACGCCGCGTACGACGTGTCCAAGCAGGTCTTCCCGGCCACTCCGGTGATGGTGCACCTCGCCCAGCCGCAGAAGATGGACAGCATCCAGAACTTCTTCAACGCCTACCGCAACAACGGTGGCAGGTGGGACATCACCGGGCTGTCCTCGTACGCCCAGGGCAGCAACGTCGCCCCGGTGCTGAACAACATGAGGACCATCCAGTCCAACTACGGCAAGCCCGTGATGCACGTCGAGTACGGCGGTCCGCGGGACAAGGCCACCCAGGTGCGCGACGGGCTGCGGCAGTTCATCGCCGGTCAGAAGGGCTTCGGCGGCCTCGGCACGTTCTTCTGGGAGCCCGAGGGCTACTCACCGTTCACCGGCTACGCCAGCACCGCCTGGGATCCGGGCACCCGCAGGCCGACCGCCGCCATGGACGGCTTCCTCAACGTGTGACCCACGACGGGAAGCGACGGCCGCCCGCACGCCCGGTGATCAGCGAGCGGGTCTGCCTCGCCGACGTCAAGGCATCCCAAGGAGGTTCCGATGCGCCTCACACCCCGATGGCGAGCCCTTCACCGGGTCGTCACCGGCTCAGCCCTCCTCGCCGTGATCGCCGTGATCGTGCCCGGCACGGCCGCGGCGGCCGGGAACACCTACTACGTCGCACCCAACGGCAACGACAGCGCCGCGGGAACACAGGCCGCGCCCTGGGCATCCATCGCCCGCGCGCAGGCCGTCGCCACGGCAGGTGACACGGTCTACTTCCGGGGCGGCACCTACGCCTACACCCGGGCGAACTCGGCCTGTTCCAGTCGGACGGCCCGGGTGGACGCGATCACCCTGAACAAGAGCGGCACCTCGGGCAGCCCGATCCGCTACTGGGCCTACCCTGGCGAGAAGCCGGTCTTCAACTTCTCGGCCATGCGGGACGACTGCCGGATCAAGGGCTTCAACGTCACCGGCAGCTACCTCCACCTCAAAGGGTTGGAAGTCACCGGCGTGCCGCAGAACAACAACCTCAACGCCGAGTCCTGGGGCATCTGGATCTCCGGCAGCAACAACACCTTCGAGCTGCTCAACACCCACCACAACATGGGAACCGGCCTATTCATCAACGGCGGCGGCGGCAACCTCGTCCTCAACACGGATTCGCACGACAACTACGACCCGCGCAGCTCGGACGGACCCGGCGAGAACGCCGACGGGTTCGGTTCGCACTACACGCCGGCCGGTCGACCCGTGAACGTGTTCCGGGGTTCCCGCGCGTGGTGGAACGCCGACGACGGTTACGACCTCATCTCCACCTACTCGCCCGTGATCATCGAGAACTCGTGGGCCTGGCGCAACGGGTACGTGCCGGGGACGACGACGCCTTCCGGCAACGGAGCCGGCTTCAAGGTGGGTGGCTTCGGCGCCGAGTACGACACCGGCGCGGTGAAGCACACCGTCCGTTTCTCGGTGGCGTTCCTCAACAAGGCGCAGGGCTTCTACTCCAACCACCACCCGGTGGCCAACGATTACTTCAACAACACCGGCTTCGGGAACCACCCCAACTTCGACATGCGGGGAATCAACTCGAGCGGCGCGTCCGTCGGTCGGGGCAACCTGCGCAACAACATCGCCTACAACGGCACCGCGACGGCGAACATGACCGGCACGAGCGCCTCGTACAACTCCTGGAACCTGGGTCTGCCCCTGTCGGACGCGCAGTTCCAGAGCGTGTCGACGTCAGGGTGGGACGCTCCGCGCCAGGCCGACGGCAGCCTGCCCGTGCTGCCCCACCTCCGCCTCGCCGCGAACAGCACCCTGATCGACAAGGGCGTGAACGTCGGCCTGCCCTACCAGGGGCCGGCGCCGGACCTGGGCGCCTTCGAGCAGTCCGGCGGCGCGCCACCGCCTTCGCGCTATGAAGCGGAGACCGCCCCGGCGGTGTGCCAGGGCACCATCGACGCCAACCAGGCCGGCTTCTCCGGCACCGGGTTCTGCAACGGCAACCCCGCCGTGGGCGCCTACGCCCAGTTCACCGTCAACGCGGCGACAGCCGGCCCGGCAACGCTCGGCATCCGCTTCGCCAACGGCAACAGCAGCGGTACCGCGCGACCCGTGAACCTCGTCGTCAACGGGTCGACGGTCGCCACGGTCTCGTTCGAGTCCACCGGCAGCTGGACGACCTGGTCCACCAAGACCCTCACCGCCTCCCTGAACGCCGGCGACAACACCGTCCGACTGGACCCGACCGCGGCGGACGGCCTGCCCAACATCGATTACCTCACCCTGTGAAAGGCACCAAGATGACCAGAACATCGCGCACGCCGTTGAAACGGCGCGTACTGACCGCAGCCGCACTGCTGTTCGCGTCGGTGCTGGCACCGCAGTCGGTGACGGCCGCGGCGCAGCCCGCCGCCGAAGCCGCCCCGGCCGCCGCGGTCGCCCCGGCCGCCCAGGACGCTCCGGGCATCGAAGACGCCGCGGACGATCCCCACGGTCTCAAGAAGACGGTCGCCGACTACCGGACACGCATCCCGACCAAGTACACCACCGACTCCTGGAAGCCCTTCGCCAAGGCGCTGACCACGGCGGACGACATCGCGAAGAACCCCTCGGCGGGCGCGACGGAAGCCGCCGCGGCGAAGACGGCCCTGGTCACCGCCGCCGGCGACCTGGAGGCCGCGGACGAGGGCACGTTCCAGACCATCACCAACAACACCTTCTGGAACGACACCGCCGGCAACCCCATCTACTCGCAGGGCGGTGGGGTCTTCAAGTTCGGCGACACGTACTACTGGTACGGGGTGCACTACCGCGGTGCCGAGAGCTACCGGGCCAACCCGACGCGCAAGTACGACGGCGAAGTCTCGTTCGTGTCGATCCCGGTGTACTCGTCCAGGGACCTGGTGAACTGGAAGTTCGAGAACCGGGTCGCGACGCGCTCGACCGCGATCCACAACGGCAACACCATGGCTTCGACAGGATGGGTCGGGCGGCTCGGGGTTGCGTACAACGAGAACACCGGCAAGTACGTGCTCGCCACCCAGGCCTACGTCGGAGGCGCGCACGGGGTGCTGCTCCTCCAGGGCAACACCCCCACCAGCAACTTCACCTACGGCTACTTCCAGGGCCAGGTCGTCAACTCGCCGACGACCGGCACCGGCGACCAGACTGTCTTCACCGACGAGGACGGCAAGGACTACCTGATCTTCTCCAACCGCGAAGGACGTTCCCGCGGCTTCGTGGCCAAGTTCCGGGAGTCCGACTCGCTGCGGATCGAGCCAGGCGTGGAGATCCGCCGCGGCGACGGCCGCGAGGGCAACGCCATGTTCAAGCTCGACGGCAAGTACTACCACGCCGCCTCGGCCCTGCACGGCTGGAACACCTCTGTTAACTACGTCAACGAGTCGACCAGCAGCAATATCCAGGGTTCCTACTCGAGTGAGTTCGTCCTTCCCGGCACCGAGATGGACTACAGCCACGTCACCCAGACCGGGTTCTTCGTCACCGTGAAGGGGACCAAGCAGAACACGGTGATCTACGCGGGCGACCGCTGGGCCGACTTCGCCTGGAACGGCATCGGGTACAACCAGTGGGTGCCGATCACCAAGACCGGCGCACGGCCCCAGTTCCACTCGGTCAGCCAGTGGCAGTTCAACATCACGACCGGTGAGTGGCGTGTCGGTCCGGAGAACAACTACATCCTCAACCCCGACATCCAGGCCGATCGCATCATCGTCTCCAGTGTACGGGGATGGCGGAACCTCGGCGGTTCGGTGACCAACGTCAACGGTGGTGTGAACGGGTCTCGCTTCGCCCTCCAGGTGAGCAACAGCGGCGGCGTCGAGCAGCGGATCGAATCGATGCCCGCAGGCACCTACACCCTGTCCTCGCACGCTCGGGGCAGTGCCGGACAGGTCGTGATCACCGGCGCTAACGGCAGCCAACGCACCCTCAGCATCCCGTCGTCGAGCGGCTGGGCCAAGCGCGAGCTCACCGGCATCGCGCTACCCAGCGGAGCCGCCACCGTCACCGTGCGGGCGTCGGGTTCGGGCGGCGTCATCGTCGACCAGCTGTCGCTCGTCAGGACCGACGGAGGGACACCGACGGGGCAGCGCTACGAAGCGGAGACGGCGCCGGCCGTGTGCCAGGGCACGATCGACTCGAACCAGGCCGGCTTCTCCGGCACCGGGTTCTGCAACGGCACCGCGGCCGTCGGGGCTTATGCCCAGTTCACGGTCGACGCGGCGCAGGCGGGCGCGGCGGCGCTGGCGGTCCGGTTCGCCAACGGCGCCAGCAGCGGCGCCGCGCGACCCGCGAACGTCGTCGTCAACGGGTCCACGGTCGGCACGGTCTCGTTCGAGGCCACCGGCGCGTGGACGACCTGGTCCACCAAGTCCCTCACCGCCGCGCTGAACGCGGGCAGCAACACCGTCCGCCTCGAGCCCACTGCGGCCGACGGCCTACCCAACGTCGACTACCTCGACGTCGGAGTCGTGACCGGCTGACCATCCACCGAGCAGCGGCGCGGGCGTCGGGGCAACCGGATGCCCGCGCCGGTGTCGTGCAACGAGTCGACCGCTTCCCCGCTGAACTTCCGCCCGGGAGGGCGGACGGAATCACGTTGTGAAACACCGTCAGGAGAAGGACATGAGCAACAGACGCCTGACCCGCGTGCTCGCGGGTCTGACGGCGCTGGCCACCCTGGTGTCCGCGGGTCTGGTCGCGGGGACCGCGCCGGCCGGTGCGATCTTCGGAACCGCGGACATCAAGCCGATCGAGAGCAACATCGCCGCCAAGTCCTGGGCCTCGGCGACGGCGGGCAGCGGCTCGTCGACCGCCGGACTGGCCATCGACGGCGACCCGACGACGTCCTGGTACCCCGATCACCCCGGCGCTCGGCAGTGGCTCACCGTCGACCTCGGTGGCACCTACGACAACCTGCGCAAGGTCAAGGTGGTGTTCCCGGAGCGCGGCGTGGCCTACCGGTACGTCCTCGAGGCATCGACCGACGGTCACCGGTGGAAGACGATCGCCGACAGATCCCACAACCGCGCCGCGTCGCGGGGTGAGGTGCACCTGTTCACCCAGCCGGCGACGCGCTTCGTCCGACTGACGTTCACCGGTGTGCCGGGCCGTGCCCGGGCCGGTGTCAGCGAACTCCAGGTCTTCAACTACCTGCGCGACGACGTCGTGCTCGGCGCCGACCTGTCCTGGGTGGACGACCACCAGTCCCGGCAGTACTGGGTCAACCCCCTGTCCCCCAACCGGGGCGCCGGGCCGCACCAGCTGGACGTGGTCAAGGACCGCGGCATGCAGTACGCGCGGCTGCGGGTGTTCAACGAGCCTCGCAGCGAGAGCACCGGTCAACCGACCGCGGTACCGCGCCAGGGTCCGCAGCGCACGCTGACCTCGGCGCAGTGGATCAAGCAGCGGAACATGGGCCTCGGCATCGACTACCACTACGCGGACTCGTGGGCGGACCCGAGCAAGCAGCCGAAGCCGCGCGCCTGGGCCGGGCTGGAGTTCGCGGACCTGAACCGGGCGGTGTACGACTACACCGCCGACCACCTGCGCCAGTTGATCCGGCAGGGCACCACGCCGGACAAGGTCGCCGTCGGCAACGAGATCATCAACGGTTTCATGTACGGCAGCGAGGCGGCCCTCATCGGCACGACGAGCCCGCAGTACTTCGTCGACCAGG
>NZ_MTQP01000032.1 GCF_001984175.1 Saccharothrix sp. ALI-22-I | reverse complement strand
CGTTGATCGAGCGGATGGTCCAGGAGAACGCCGGGTGGGCCACCGCCGAATCCAAGGCGAACTGCTCAAACTCGGCCACCGAGTAGCCGCCTCAACCGTCCGCCGCGTGCTCAAGCGCCTGCAGGTACCACCCGCGCCCCAGCGCGACACCGACACCTCGTGGCGACGATTCCTACACACCCAGGCCGCGAGCATGTCGACCTGCGACTTCTGCCATGTCGACTGCACAGTCACCCTCAAACGGGTTCACGTGTTCTTCGTGATCGAAGTCGCCACCCGCTACGTCCACATCCTCGGTACCACCGCCAACCCCGACGGCCCCTGGACCACCCGACAAGCCCGCAACCTGCTCATGGACCTGGGCGACAGGGCCGATGGCTTCCGGCTCTTGATCCGAGACCGGGCCGGTCAGTTCACCGCCTCGTTCGACGCCGTCCTCGCCGACACCGGCATCCAAGTCGTGAAGATCCCACCACGGTGTCCACGAGCCAACGCCTACGCCGAGCGGTTCGTCGGCACCGTCCGACGCGAAGTCACCGACCGACTGCTCATCATCAACGAACACCACCTGCGGGCGGTGCTGCAGCGCTACGCGAACCACTACAACCACCGCAGACCACACCAAGCCCTGCAACTCACCCCACCACGACCGGACCACCCGATCGCAGAGCCAGGCTGCACCTCGATACGCCGCCGACCAGTCCTCGGCGGCATGATCAACGAGTACGAACCCGCAGCTGCCTAACCGCAGGTCAGACCATGTGGCCGACTTCTGGCACCCCACAGGCCTCCCTGCCCTGCAGAACGTCGATGGGGCGGCGGGCTTCCGGGTCCACCACGATCGTGGCGTACCGCTCGCGTCTGCGGAGCGCGAAGTCGTCCACCGCCACCACCCGCACCGGCCCCGACGGGGGCACGGGCCGAGCCCTTGTCAGACGCAGCAGGGTGTCCTTGGCCGCCGGAAACCCGAGCCTGGCCGTCAGTCGGGCACCCGCGCGGGCCGCCATCGCCACGGCGACCGAGGCCAACGCGTCGCGCAGCAGCGGCGTGTACCGGGCGTGCGGACTGGTCAGTCCCGCCACCTGCTCGGCGAACGTCACCGCCCCGCACCCGGCGTTCAGGCACTTGAACCGGCGCACCGTCAACGCCAGGACCGTCCGGGTTCCACCGAGCGCGACATCGGCCAGTCGCTGCCGATAACGGCCGTGTACCCGGCCCGACACCGCACCACAGCGCGGACAGACGCCCTCGTCCGCCCGAACACGGGCATGGAGCGTCACCAAGCCGAACGCCCGCTCCACGACGTCCACCGCGACCCCCGCCAGATGCGGGAGAAGATCATCAACACACCTCGGACATGATCAACTAACACCCAGCTCGGTCACAAGATCGGCGACAGAGCCCCGAGACGTGTACAGAGATGATCGGCGTTCGAGGAGCCGACATCGCCAAGACGCCGGGATGCCGGCGCTCAAGGATCACGCAGGGTGACGGTGGCCTGATCCTGTCGGCTTACGCGTCTGCCGATGAGCAGGCGTAGAGCGTCGCTCGTACCGCATGCTGGAGGTGGCGCCAGATCGAGCCGACCCCGGGGCTCAGCCGGTGAATTCGTTGACGCCGAGGGCGAAGTCCCAGTGGCCAACCCCGTTGCCGGCGAGGCCCATCGTGACCACGCCCACTCCCTCCAGCCAGTGCGCCATTTTCAGGCCGCCGACATCCAGCGGGCGCAACCCGAGGCTTTCGATGAATGCCGCCACGCCCGCTTTTGCCTGCGCATTGTCGCCGGCGATGAAGACGTCGGGCCGGCCCTCTCCAGGACATTACGGAAGATGGTGTTGAATGCCTTAACCACGCTGGTGCCGGCCGGGGCCACCCTGGCGACCTCCTGCGCGATCGAGGTCTCCTCACTGTGGGCCAGTCCGTCGAACGTGGCGTTGAAGGGGTTGCTGATGTCGACGATGACCTTGCCCGCGAGGGCGTCTCCGTACTCGGCGACGACCGGAATGACACCGTCGTACAACAGGGCCGTGATGACGATGTCCCCGGCCGGGACGGCGCCCCACTTGCCCGTCGTCGCGCCGCCGCCCAGAACCTTGGCCAGGTCATCGGCCTTGGACTGATCGCGTCCCATGACCTCGACGGTGTTGCCGCCCGCCACCGCGAGCGTGCCGATGGTACGGGCCATGTTCCCCGTACCGATGAGGGTGATGCTGCTCATGAGGTGTGCTCTCTTCCTGTCCTCGAGGTGTGGCTCTGTCTCGTTCGTGCCGGCGCAGGGCGTCGGCCGCGACGAATCCGGCGCCCGCCAGCACGGCATTCCTGGCGTGTGGTTCAGATGGCGGTGGTGCCGCCGTCGGTGACCAGTTCCACGCCGTTGACGTAGCTGGAGTCGTCGGAGGCGAGGAACAGGGCGACGGTGGCGATTTCTTCGGGGCGGCGCGTCACCACGAAATCGGCGACCGGCAGCCCACCAGACCGTGATGCCGGCATCCCACAAGACCGGCGACCCGATGGACTCGACGGGAGCGGCGAAAGCAGAATAATGAACCGGGCATGGGACCTCCTCGAACACCGACGCGTTCGAGGTCTCCTTCACCCCATCGGGGCGGCCTGCCGGAGACACCGACGGGGTGTCCGCACTGACCGGGCAGACCCCGCGGAACCACTCCCCTCCCGCCCGGTATCACCCTGCACCGAACCAGGAGCAAAGAGCGGGTAAAGCACTGTCCTCGACCGACGCGGTCGCCCTGCCGGAGTGGCCGGAGTGGGCCACTCCGGGCTCTGCACCTCCGGCGCGGCCCGCGAACAGGTCTTCCAGCTGGGTGCGCGTCACCGACAGCGCGTCCGGTCCCAGCCGCGCGATGCCCGGGGCTACAGGAGTTGGACGTGCCGCTCGCCGTCGGCGATGGCACGCCGCAGGTCGGCTCTCGACAACGTCCGAGGCCCGCAGCCGCACCACGCCGGCAGTCGGTCGTCCATCACCCGTGTGTCGATCTCGGTGAGCAGGTCGACGTGTTCGGCACCGTGACGGTCGCCGTGGTGCGGGGTGTCGACACGTGCACGCGACCCGTGCGCCTGCGTCCCGGCCGATGCCGCGTAGACCAGTCCCGAACTCGTGTCGTACACGGCCGCCACGTGGTGGCTGCGACTGCACCGGACATCCAGCCGTCGGTGGTCCGCGCGATGGGCTCCCAACGCGTGCAGCGACACCCTCGCGACCTCACGCCGCCGAGCCGGGATGAGGTGTTCGTACGCGTTCATGGCACCACGCCAGGACCGAACGCCGGCCCGCGCTGCCGCTCAGTGCTCGTCGTAGTGCTCGCCGTGGACGGCGTGGCGGTGGCCGTCGTGCACGTAGTCCACGTGATCGCCGTGCGGGACCGCCACGTGGCCGCAACCCTCGCCGTGCGCGTGGCCGTGCTCGTCGTGGGCCCCGTGGTCGGCGGGCTCGCACTCGTCGAAGTGCCCCTCGTGCGCCCGGTGGAGGTGGCCGTCGTGCACGTAGTCGACGTGGTCCACGTGCGGGACCGCCACGTGGCCACAACCCTCGCCGTGCGCGTGCTCGTGGTCGGTGTGCTCAAGGTGTGCAGTGGTCATGGGCGATCCGCCTTTCGGTGCCACCGGGGCTTCATCCGCACCCGGATGTCTCAACGCTCGTGACCGAGCGCAACAACATATTAGGCCATGCGCATATATGCCGCCGCTCTCACACCCACTCGAACGGACGTACCACCTCTCCGCCGATGTGGCTTGAGCTGAAAATGATTGTCATTGGTAGTGGTGTCATGGACACCTCCGTCGTTCTGGTTGCCGGGTTGGGCGAGCACACCGTGGCCGAGGAGGTATGGCGGGCCCTTCCGGGCGCGGTGCTGGTCCGCCACGACCTGAGCAGGTTGGCCGACGGCATCGTGCGCCGCTGGGTCGACGGCGTGTCGACCGAATTGCGCCTGGCGCACGGCTGCGTGTCCTGCACGATGCGCCACGACCTGCTGCCACTCCTGAGACGCCTGGACGGGCCGGTGGTGGTGCACCTGGACCCGGCACTGGAACCCGAGGCGGTGTGCTTCGCGCTGATGGACGAGCCGGTCCGCGTCGAGGCCGTCGTCACGGTCGTGGACCGGGCCACCTGGCCGGCCGACGCGATGGGCGGCGACCTCCTGGCCGACCGGGGACTGGGCGCCGCGGCCGGCAACGACCGCACCGCGGCGCAACTGGTCGTGGGTCAGGCCGAGTTCGCCGACGTCCTGGTCCTGACCGGACCGGAGGACGAGCGGGTGACCGCCGTCCTCGACCGGCTCAACCCGACCACCGCGCGGCAGGAACTGGCACACCTGGACGTCCGGGCGCTGCTGCGCAGCAAGGCAACGAAGGACGCCGAACTGCTCGTGCTGCGACACGAGAACGCGGTCCTTCGCCGACAGTTCGCGGGCCCGGTCCGCCACGAGCCCTCAGACCGGTTCCGCTTCGCCGCTCTGTCCAGACTGGTGGCCCGCCGCCGCCAGCAGCGGGCCGTCTTCCCCGTCGCTCCAGGCACCCTGCTCACCTGGCACCGCGGATTCATCGCCGAAAGGTGGGACTACACAGCCCACCGACACACCGGACGCCCACCCACCCAAGCAGCGATCAGGTCGCTCGTGCTACGGCTTGCCAGGGAGAACCCGCGGTGGGGTCATCGGCGGATTACAGGGTGAACCGGCCCGACTCGGCCACCGAATTGCTCCTTCAACCGTCCGGCAGATCCTGCACGCCGCGGGCATCGACCCGGCACCCCGCCGCGCAGGCCCGACCTGGCGGGAGTTCCTCACCGCCCAATCCACAAGCATCATCGCGACCGACTTCTCCACATCGACACCATTCTCGGAAAACGCCTCTACGCACTGGCGTTCCTCGAACACGGCACCAGGCGCCTGCACATCACCGACGTCACCGCCCACCCGACCCAAGCCTGGACAACCCAGCAGGCCAGAAACCTCGCCGCCGACCTCGACACCCGGATGGAGTCGCTGCGCTTCCTGCTCTGCGACCGCGACGGCAAGTACAGCGAGGCATTCGACGCCGTCTTTCAGACCGACGACCTCCGTGTGGTCACCAGCGCGCTGCAAGCCCCTCGCATGAACGCCCACCGCGAACGACTCATCGGCACCGTCCGACGCGAACTCCTCGACCACATCCTGATCACGGGAGAAGCCCACGCACGACAAATCCTCAAGACCTACGAAAACCACTACAACCGACACCGACCCCACCAAGCCCGCGACCAACTACCACCCCAAGCGCGACGGCACCCCGCCCCGGTGCACGACCTCGGTGCCCCAGACTGCTGCGCACCCGCATCCTCGGCGGACTCGTCAACGAGTACAAACACGCCGCTGACCTGCAACGATGACCTTTCGAACGGCACACGGTCACGATGCAGCCCTTGCCGCAACTTCTCTGGGCATTGCTCGACCGAGTTGCGCTCCGAGGGCCGTGCAGTCGAAGCATGGGCCCTGAACTCGGCGCCATCACCGCAGACCCGGCCGCGAGGTGTTGCCGTTGCGGGGCGCCGGACATGGGCTCGCAGACCAACCCGGCGGGGCGCAGATCGAGGATCACTCGGCAAGCGCGTACTCCACCGCCTGCTCGAAACTCAGCCGGGTACCACGCCGGAAGGCGTTGTCGAACGCCCGGTCCCCGATCGCGTCTCGAACCGCGTTCTCACACTCGCGGTGTGGGCGGTCGAAGTTGTTCCGCGACCCGAATCCGGGCACGCCGAACCCGGTCCAGGCGTGGTGGGCGGCGCCGAGCAGTACGGGCGCACGTTCACCGCGGTCGCCGGTGGCGACGGTGATCCATGCCAGCAGTTCGAGGTTCGTCGCGACGCCGAGCGGGTCGTGGAACGCCTGGTGGATGCGCAGGCTCTGGCAGGCGTGGGCAAGCGCGTCGGACGGCTCGCCGGACGCGAGGGCGGCGCGGGCGAGCACGTACTGGACCCAGGACATGGTCCACTGCTCGCCGCTGTGGTCGGCCAGCGACCGGGCTTCCTCGCACACGTGGATTCCCTGGGCGATCTCCCCCTGGTACACCAGCGCAGCGGCCTGGAAAACCATGGCCAGCACGGTGATGCCGGCGGACTGGTCCGATCCGGGTCGGCGCAGTCGCGCCAGCGCCTGATTCTCCAGATCGACGGCCCGGCGGTTGTCGTCGCGGAGCATGGCCGCCAGGCCGAGGCCGGAGGTCGCCCGCGCCGCCGCCGAATCGTCCCCGAGCCGGTCGGCCAGGATGCGGGACAGCTCGTGGAAAACCGACCCCACGGTCACGTCGCCTTGCAGGACGGCGATGTAGCCGGCAGCCCACAGGGCGTCGACGCGCTCGCGGCTGGGGTCGGGTTCGACCTGGAGCAGCTGCTCCAGCCAGTGGCGCCCCTCGGGCAGCAGACCGCCGGCGATCCAGTAGAACCACAGCGAGGCCGCCAGCCGCAGTCCGGTCCGTGCCTGGCCCGGGGTGGCCCGGCTGAACTCCAGTGCCGCGCGCAGGTCGGCGTGGTCGCGTCGCACGAGTTCGCATCGCCGCACTTGGTCCGGCCCGAACCAGCCGGCCTCGGTCGACTCGGCCAGCCGCAGGTAGTGGTCCCGGTGCCGGATCCGCAGGGCCGTCTCGTCACCGCCGGCGCGAAGCCTGTCCAGCCCGTACTCGCGGACCGTCTGCAGCAGGCGCAGCCGCGTGTCGCCGTCGAGCTGCTCCGGGAGCACCACGGACTTGTCGGCCAGGCCGGCCAGCACGTGGAGCACGTCGGCGTGTTCGATGCCGTTCCCGCCGCAGACGTCTTCGGCGGCGGCGAGGTCGAAGCTGCCGGCGAAGACCGACAGCCTGCTCCACAGCGATCGTTCGGCGGGCGTGCACAGGCTGAAACTCCAGTCCAGCGTGGCTCGCAGCAGCTCCTGCCGGTCGTGGCCGGTAAGCAGCCCGAAGCGGTCGTCCAGCCGGTCCAGCACCTGCCGGGGCGACAGGCCGCGTAGTTGCACGGCCGCCAGTTCGATCGCCAGCGGTATCCCGTCCAGCCGGCGGCAGATCCCCGCCATGGCCATGCGTTCCCGCGGGGTCGGCGACAGCCCCGGCGCGACGGCGGCCGCCCGCTCCTCCAGCAGGGTCAGCGCGGCCCGGCGGGGGCTGGACCGCGCCGGCAGCGGTCGGCCGGGGTCGGGCACGGCGAGTGGTGTAACAGGCCGGATGTGCTCCCCTGCCACGCCGAGCGGCCACCTGCTGGTCGCCAGCATTCGCACCTGCCCGCCGGCGCTCAGCACGTCGTGGGCCAGGGCGGCGCAGGCGTCCACCAGGTGCTCGCAGTTGTCCAGGACCAGCAGCAGGTGTCTACCGCGCAGGTGGTCGAGCAGCGTATTGATCGGGGACCAGCCCTGCCGGTCGTGGATACCGAACGTCATCATCACGGTGTCGGGAACCAGCTCCGGCTCCTGCAACCCTGACAGGTCGACCAGCCACACGCCGTCCGGGAACGCGTGCGCGAGCTCGCTCGCCGCGCGAAGGCCCAGCCGGGTCTTGCCGACGCCCGGGGTGCCGGTCAGGGTCACCAGCCGCGCGTGGCCCAGCAGCCGCTTCACCTCGACCACGTCCCGCCGCCGGTCGATGAAGCTCGTCGCCTCGACGGGCAAGCCGCTCAGCTGACGCACAGGCATCACCCACCACGTGCTCGCGAACCTCGCCGGCAAAACCCGCTGGTCCAAGCCTCGCCACCGGACGCGCCGCCCGCAACAGCAGGCTCCATGCCGGACGGGTGTGGGGTGCCCGGACTCCGCGCTGGGCCGCTGAGCTGCGGTGCTCGTGCACCACGAACCGCAGGAGCATGATCGTGAGGTGTGGCGTTACGACTGCTGTACCTGATCTTCGTCCGGCTCGTGCCGGCAGGGCCCTGGGCGCTGGTTGCCCTGTGGGTCGGTGCGTGCGTACAAGCCCGTTCTGGCGACCCCGGCTTCGCGGGTGGGAGTTGAGGTCGCAGCCGCCGTGAGGCGGTAGGTGCCCGCCGAGCAGGCGGTCCATCGCGGCGCGGATGCCGGCGTCGTTGCGGTGGCGTTGTTCGGCGGTCAGCGGCATGACGTGCCCTCCGAGCTGGTCGTCGGGCCGCCGGCCTGGTCGCGGGTGTGTCGAGGGCGTCGAGTACTCGGTGGACCCGGCCGTGTTCACGTCGCAGTCAAGCCTCCTCCCTGGCACGGATCCTGGGATTGCCGAGGAACGCCTGGAAGGTGGTGGCTTGCGTGCAGCGGGCCGAGTCGCAGAGCCGATCAGCGGCCGTGTCGCCTGCGTGGTTCGGGAAGTCGGGAAACGGTTGCCACGATCGGTCCAATCTGCGTGTCGGCGCCTGCCCGTCGCCCGCGGTAGCCACTACCGTGACGCTGTGTGCACGCCCTTACCGATCACGGCGCGCGGCCCGCAGCCGGGCCCGGGACGCCCTTGTTGGCCGACACCCCGCCGCCGGCGGGTCCGGGGCCGGTGTCGTTCGTGCTGATCACCCCCACCGGCGGGCTGCTGACCCGCGGCGTCGACGGTCACGCCGTCCCCGACGAGTGGGGTGCCCTCTACCAGGAGACCCTGTGGGCGGCGGTCGCTGCGGCGGTGGACCCGCACCGCCGTCTGGTCAACGGCATCGCCCTGGAGCACGGGATGCGCGCCAAGGTCGCCGACGTCTCGCCCGACGTGGCCGCGACGATGCCCGAGCTGTACCCGCCCAATCCTCTGGCCTGGGCGATGCTGACCATCCTCGGCGCGCCCGCCGGCCGTTGGCACGGCACGGTGGCGATCACCGGCAGAGAGGACGAGGACGGCCTGACCGCCCCGCTCACCGACCACCAGTTCGGTCTCATCGGCCACGCCCACCGCCAGGCGCTGCGGCCCCGCCGGTGACCCGCACCGGGCGACAAGGCAGGACGGGGCGGGTCGCGCGGTCGGGTACGGCCGCTGCCGGTGTAGAGCACCCGCACACTGCGGACCGTGCCACCCGAGAGTCATTGCCGCAGGTCAGGCGGCATGTTCGTACTCGTTGACGAGTCCGCCGAGGATGCGGGTGCGCAGCAGTCTGCGGGTGTCGAGGTCGTGCACCGCGGACCATGGCTTCGTGGTGCCGGGGTAGACGTTCGTGGTCGCCACGGTCGCGCAGCCTCCGCACGAACTCCAAAACGGGCCACCGCGTCGGCGCCGGACACACGGAGACCGGCCGGACTGCCGCACGATCCCGCCGTCCGAGCAGAACCGGATCGCCTCGACAGTCAGGCCGGTCCGCCGACCAGGTCCCGGCCGGATCGAAGAGCCGCGTCAGGCCGGACGCGGCTCCATTGTCCGGGCCCTACCTCTTCGGGGTGATCGTGAGCGGCACCTCCACGGGCACCGGCGCGCCCGAGCCGGCGGTGATCGTGCCGCTCGCCGACTTCGGACCGGCGAGCAGCCGGAGAACGAACGTGACCGAGCCGCCGGCGGGCAGGTCCTGCTCCGCCGTGCACGTCACCGTCCCCTCTCCGGCCGGGCACCCGACGGTCTGGTCCGCCACGCCGTCGAACCGCACCAGCGGCCCACCCCGCAGGTTGTTGCCGGGGCCGACCACCTGCACCCCTTCGGGCAGGGATAACACCAGCGTCGCGGCCGGCGCGGACGTGGAGGAGTTGTTGCGGACGGTGATGGGCATGTCGCTGGGCGGTCCGCCGGTGGACATGGCGAACCCTGTGCTTGCCGAAAATGGCGTCCGTGCAGATCAGGCGGCGTGGTGGTACTCGTTGAGGATGCCGCCCAGTCGCTGTCGTCGGCAGACGCTGAGCTGGGTGGTCGCAGCTTGATCTGTGGCCGGTGGTGGCAGCGCTTGTAGTGGACGGGCGTTGATGATGCCTTGGTGGGGTCGGTGGGTGTTGTAGAAGTGCTCGTACTCGCGCAGTGCGTGGAGCAGGTGCCGTTGGTTCCAGATCAGCGTTCGATCGAGGAGTTCACGGCGGCAACTGCGGATCCAGCGCTCCATGATCGCGTTCATCCGCGGTATCCGGACACCGGTGAGGACGACCTGGATGCCCCCGTCGGCGAGGACGGCATCGAACAGCGCCGGGAACTTCCCGTCCCGGTCGCGGATCAGGAACCGTGCGGGGCTGCCCGCGTCCTCGAGATCCATGACGAGGTTCCTGGCGGCTTGGGTGACCCAGGACGCGGTCGGGTGCGCGGTGACGCCCAGGATCCTGATCCGGCGGTTGGCGTGCTCGATGACCGCAAGCACATACAGGCGCGTGCCGATCAGGGTGGATGTCTCGAAGAAGTCGCAGGCCAGTAGCGCGTCAGCCTGCGAGCGGAGGAAGGCCGACCAGGTGGTGGCGGTGCGCTGGTCCACCGGGTCGATTCCTGCGTCCTTGAGGATCTGCCACACCGTGGACGCGGCGACCTTGATGCCGAGTACGAGAAGCTCGCCGTGGATGCGACGGTAGCCCCAGGTGCAGTTCTCCCGCGCCAGGCGCCGTACCAGGAGTCGGATGGAGCGGACGGTTCGGGGGCGGCCGGGCCGTTTGGGGCGGGATCGGGCCGTGTGGTGGCGTGCGATGAGGTCCCGGTGCCACCGCAGCACTGTCTCTGGGCGCACCAGCAGTCGGAGCTGGCGACGTGCGTTGGCCGAGAGTCGGTGCAGCAGTGCCGCAAGGAACGCCCGGTCGCCGAGGGAGAACCGTGGACGAGTGTTGCCCAGTTGGCGTTCCAGCACGGTGATCTGGTGCCGTAGCGCCAGTATCTCGACGTCCTTGTCCCGATCACTCGTCGGCAGCAGGCGCAGCAACGCGAAGGCGTTGGTCACGCCCAGGTAGGCCAGTCGGAGCAGCACAGCAGGTCATCATGCCGTGCCGGTCGACGTCACGGCAGACGGCAGCCGTCCCCGTGAGCACTTCGAGGTCTTGAGCTTCGTACGCCTTCTACCTGCGTGGATGAGATTATCGGCAGGCGCAACGCCGACCTGGTGCTCTCGCATCACGTCGTCGGGCGTCGAGAGGTGGTGCCGGACGAAGCCGAGCAGATCACGTGCGCTCATCGCGAGCATCGCGCCGGTGGGAGCCGTGGCATGTACGAGCGACCACGTCTTCACCGGCTCCAGGGACACGTCCGGCCGCGCCCGCTCGTACCCAACTGCGGGACTGGGCCAGGATCGCCCTCGTCGACGCACGTCGCGACGTGGACCAGCCCCAGTGTGTGATCAACTGCTCGCGCAGCGCGCGGTTGAACGACTTCCCGCGCAGCACCTCCACCAGCACCAGCCTGCCCAGCACCACATAGCCGCTGTTGCAGTACGACAAACGCTCACCGGGTGCGAAGACCTGGACAGCCTCGACCAAGCCTCGACGTACTTCCGCACCGCGTCCTCGTTGCGGCCGGTGTCCGTTCAGATCGACCCGGCGCCTCCCTCGGTGCGCGCGTCTCACCCGAGACTGACGCGCCACACGTCCCCGACTGCGACAAAACGACGTCCCGGTTCGAAGGGCTTCTGTGGCGAGGTGGTTCACGGTGTCAGGTGGTCGACGACGTGCCGCGCCAAGTCGTCGAGCCGCCGCTGCCGAGCACCTGGTGACGGAGATGCGATCGTGGCGGGAGGCGTCGAAGCGCTCAAATTCGTGGCGGGCCGCTGAACCGGCGGATCATCGGATCATCGCCATAGCACGGTAAATCTCGTTTGGTAGCCCTGGTTGACAGCGCTAACCCGCCGGTGAACGCTGGTGAAGCGCTTCGACAGAACGGACGGAACATGACCGAGGTACACGGAACCGGGAGAGCCCGCCGGCGGTGGGCGGCCGTAAGTCTGGCACTGCTCACCGCGGCCGGGATGGCTACGGCGCCCGCGCTGGCCGACCCCCTGCCCGCCGCGAGCCACGTCCCCGGCACCGCGCAGGCCGTGGTGGCGGCGATGCAGCCGAGCTGGAATCTGGGCAACTCGCTGGACGCCATCCCGAACGAGACCGCCTGGGGCAACCCGCCCGCCACCAAGGCGCTGTTCGACGCGGTGCGCGCGAAGGGCTTCCGCAGCGTCCGCATCCCAGTGACGTGGAGCAACGCCCAGTCCACCACTGCCCCCTACACCATCGACCCGGCCTACCTCACCCGCGTCAAGCAGGTCGTTGACTTCGCCCTGGCCGACGGGCTCTACGTCGTGCTCAACGTGCACCACGACTCGTGGCAGTGGATCTCGAAGATGGCGGACGACCACGACACCGTCCGCGCCCGGTTCGACGCGACCTGGCGGCAGATCGCCACGACCTTCCGCGACGCGCCGCGCCGCCTGCTGTTCGAGAGCGTCAACGAACCGGCCTTCGACAACGCCACCGACGCCCAGAAGAAGCAGTACATGGACGAGCTGAACACGTCCTTCCACACCCTCGTCCGCGCGTCCGGCGGCGGCAACACCACCCGCGTGCTGGTGCTGCCGACCCTGGGCTGCACCCCTGGCCAGACCCTCATGGAAGACCTGGCCGCCACCATCGCCGGGCTGCACGACCCCAACATCGCCGCGACCGTCCACTTCTACGGATTCTGGCCGTTCAGCGTGAACATCGCGGGCTTCACGCGGTTCGAGGAGACCAGCCGCAAGGACCTCCTCGACACCTTCGCGCGGATGCGCGACATCTTCGTGGCCAAGGGCATCCCGGTCTACCTCGGCGAGTACGGCCTGCTGTCCCACCCGGACTACACCAAGCCTGCGGCCCCGGTGGAGCGCGGCGAGGTGTTGAAGTACTTCGAACTGCTCGGCTACCAGGCCCGGATCAGCGGCGTCACCACCGCCCTGTGGGATGCCGGCTCCTTCATCAACCGCAACACCCTCCAGTGGCGTGAGCAGGGCCTGATGGACCTGATCCGGGCGAGTTGGCGGTCCCGGTCCGGCACCGCGTCCTCCGACCAGGTGTTCGTGCCCAGGTCCTCCCCCATCACCGACCACACCCTCACCCTGGACCTCAACGGCACCACGTTCCGGGGGCTGTGGCACGGCGACACCAGACTGGCCTCCGGCCGCGACTACACGGTCTCCGGCGACCGGCTCACGCTGACCTCCGCCGCATTGACCAGGCTGGTCGGCAGCCGCGCCTACGGCGTCAATGCCTCGCTCCAGGCCCGGTTCTCCGCCGGCGCGCCGTGGCCGATCGACGTGATCACCCACGACCTGCCCGCCCAGACCGACACGACCGGCACCACCGATTCGTTCGCCATCCCCACCCAGTTCCGCGGCGACGTGCTGGCCACCATGCAGGCCCGGTACGCGGACGGCAGCAACGCCGGCACCGCCACCTGGACTCCGTACCAGGAGTTCCACCAGACCTTCTACCCGAAGTACGCCGACGGCACGCTCGTGCTCACCCCCGCCTTCCTCAACGCCCTCACCGACGGTGCCCCCGTGACGCTCACCTTCGACTTCTGGAGCGGCGCCGCCATCACCTACCACGTGACCAGGACGGGCACCACGGTAACCGGCACGATTTCCTGAATCCGGCTGAATCGACAAGTGGCACCCGGGGTCTTCCGGGTGCCACGCCCGTCTTCGGCCCGGTCAGGACGAAGCGGGGTCATCCAGGTGCCAGACCTCCTGCATGGACGCCCACTACCGCTGCGTTTCCGGGTCCGCGGCGATGCGGGTCTGGTCGGCGTCGTGTCCTCCCCGATGTGCTCGCAGTAGCCGAACAGCAGATCACCGTGCAGGAAGATGGTGAAGTTGCGCATGTTCGCGTCGAGCGGCGTCTGTTCGACAGCAGGCCACACGGCCGAGTGCAACCCGGTCGACCCCGTCGGGCGGGCGCGAGCGGCCCGCAGATCCCGCCTGGTCGAGGGCGCCCGCCACTGTTTACGCAGGAAGGCACCCTGCAGGCTGGTCTGGCGTATCAGCCGCTCGACGCGCTTGCGCGAGACCCGGATGCCTCGACGACGCAGCACCTGGCGGGCCACCCAGTCGTGGTAGGAGGACGCCCAGGACCCGGAGGATGGGCTCGACCCCGGATCAGCCGCGAAGCTGCTGCACGAGCGTCACGACCGCACCGATCGAGTCGTTCAATACATGGCTTTGATGCGATCGACAGGGCTTCACCCAACCTGCCACCGGTCACCGAGCGCGACCATCGACACAGTCTCGGTTTTCACTGAGAGGGCATCTGATCTACTTTTGGGTAGTTCTGTCCGGTTTGAGTAGATCGTTTCGCCAGGTTTGGGTGGATTCACCCGTCAGAACGCGGCTCATTATGTTAGCCATCGCCCGGTGGACCATCGTGCGCGAGCGTTGCGGCAGCGCCTCGTAGTCGCGCGCGAGGCGACGGTGCTGCATCAGCCACCCCAGGGTCCGCTCGACCACTCAACGCCTGGGCAACACGTGAAACCCTTTGGCGGCAATACGTTTGACGACTTCGACGCGGATGCCGCGCCTGACGCCGTGGCGGACGACCTCGTCTTTGTAGCCTCCGTCCACCCATGCCAATGACACCTCCGGGTGTGTGACGGCCAGGTGGTCCAGAAGGTGTCGACCGGCGGTCGAGTCCTGGACCGACGCAGCGGTGACGACCACGACGAGCAGCAGTCCGAGTACGTCGGTGGCGAGGTGCCGTTTGCGTCCCTTGCTCTTCTTGCCCGCGTCGATGCCCTGGCTGGATTCGTTGACGTTGCAGGAGGTTTTCACGCTCTGGGAGTCCAGAATCGCCGTCGTCGGGGCGGCCGACCGTCCATTCGCGACACGAACTTGCTCTCGCAGCAGGTCGTGTAACGCCTCGGCGGTGCCGTCGGCCTCCCACTTGGCGTAGTAGTCGTAGACCGTCTTGTACGGCGGGAAGTCGTGCGGCAGATACGCCCACGCGATCCCGGTTCGACACACGTACAGGATCGCGTTCACGATCTCCCGCAAGTCGTGCACCCGCGCTGCGGTCCCCGGCCCGCGCCGGGCCGCGCGCCACGCCGTCAGCGTCGGCTCGATCAACGCCCACCGGGCATCGGACAGGTCACTGGGGTACCCACGTCGAGAGCTCATAGTTGATCAACTCTAGGGCGGCCACGAAACCGGACAGACCACCACAAACCAAGATCAGATGCCCTCTTACTGAGAGCCCCGCCTGCCGCCACTCGCCTGCTCCGTAACCCGCAATGTCACGATGAAAGGGCTCGGTGTCGGGTGCACCCACTGGGGTCAGTCACACCCCGTCGGGCGCGCTGAGCAGTCCGCTGTGGACACCACCTCGATCTCGGCCGAACCACGGCGGTGGCGGCGACCGGCCGCAAGGGCGCGATCGCCGCCACCAGGCGGTGCTCATTCGAGTGGCCAGATCCTCACGAGCCAGTGCTCGACGTCGGTGAAGAACAACTCGTGCTCCTCGAACGCGAGCCGTGCCGCTTCGTCACGGCCGGTGCAGCTCACGCGAACTCCGGCTCGGCCGGTGAACGGTGTGGGGATCTCCGCGGAGAAGCCGGTGTCGATCGCCAGCAGGACCACGACAGGCGCTTCCAGGTCAACGGCGCCGGTCACGGCTTCCGAACCGGACGGGTCCTCGGACGGTTCGCCGTCCCAGAACTCCACCCGCACGTTCGCGGTGTGGTCGTTGGCGGCGCTGAAGAAGCCGACACCGCCACCGGTCACGGACGCCACGGGGCGCTCGACGGCGAGCGGATCGCCACCCGCGCCGGTGACCAGGGAGAACGCCCCGTACGTCACGGGCACCGGGGTGTCCCGGGCTGAAAGCAGGTTCGGCACTCCCGACCTCCGGCTTCGTCTGGATCACGTCACCCGACGATATCGACGTAGAACGCGTCGCCTTCGAGTATGTGGTCCACGGCGTACCAGATGCCCAGCGCCCGGCCCGCGGCACGGTTCTGGCTCCTGTCCAGCGGCATCGACGAGAACGAGACCGCGGTGCCACCACCGTTCCACAGGTTGTACGCCGCACCCTCGTAGGTCGAGGCGAACGGGTATTCGTCGCAGTCGAGCGTGCCGCCCTGTGAGTAGTTCAGGCCCCAGAAGCGGATGCAGTTCGCGACAGCCAGCAGCCGGTTCGCCTCGTACCTGTCGTCACGACCAACGCCCAATTCCGGTACGAGCCTCGACAGCTTGCGCCCGGACTCCTTGGCACCCGGGATGATCCTGCCGACCCCGCCGGGTTTGGTGTTCTCCGGTGTGGTCTGCGCGAGTTCGATGTGTTCCGCGACGGCCTTCACGGGTGAACCCGTCGCCTTGGAGTAGGTCAGCACAGCGTCGACGTCGGTGAAGATGCATGCACCGTTGTCACGACGCTGCGTGTCGACGTTGTACGTGTACGTCGAGGTGTCGCAGCGCAGGGCGTCGTTGGGCAGCTTCACCTCTGGCGGCAGGTAATCGGGAGCGAAGTTCGTGATCGTCAACGAGGTGTTGTAGTAGGTCTTGTTGTCGGGGTCGTCCGGGAACGCCCCGTTGCCGGAGATGGTCAGGTCGAAGCTGGTCTCGAACCCCGCGCGCAGTTCGCCGAGCGTCTTGGTGACGCCACCGCTCTGCGAGTTCTGGCAGGTCGAGTCATCGAGTGCGACGCAGTCCAGGCGCAGTTGGATCAACGTGCTGTCCGGCGCGGGTTCCGGACCGGACTTCTGACCGGTGTCGGTGCGGATGGTGAATCGGGCCTTGCGCACCGGTGCGCTCGTGTCACCAGGGGGAACGACGTTGGTGTCGCCCACCCCGATCACGACGAGCCGGAACGAGTTGATCGACGGGCTGCACAGGATCGGGCAGGACGCCGGCTTGACCAGGTTGTCGTAGCCCGCGTAGCACGTCGAGTAGTGGTTCTTGTGCCACCAGACCGGGTCACCCGACGGAAAGTCGTGGTCGTCGCACTCGTCGAGCGTGACGGGATCGACCGCGATCTGCGCGGAAGGACCCGGGGTCACGATGTCCGCGATGTCCCTCGTGAAGCTCTGCTGCTTGTCGGTCTGCTCCCAGGACGTGCGTTCGTGCAACGTCGCGGGCGGGGGGTTGGTCTGGGTCACCTGTTCGACGGGAACCCTGACGACGTCACCAGCAGGAGTGACCCGGTCGGTTACCAGGCCGGCCGGTGTGTCCGATGTGGCCGTTTGAGCGGTCGCGGTGCCCGTTGTCAGCAGGCTGGCGGCGAAGGCCGCCAGTACCCAGGCGACCGCGGAACGAGATCTGCGCACGAGAAAGATCCCCCTCTTCCTCCGGGTGGAACGAGAGGTCGGCGCAAGCCGATGGCGAGAACACCTGCCCCGATCCCCCGATCATGGTCGAGAACGCCGCCTCGAACCGGATCCCCCTCCGGCTGTCGGGAGGCAACGCTTTCGCGCCGCACTCTGCCGGCGGGCGATCGGAACACCAGGAGGAGCGTTCGCACGTCACCCGTTCGCCTCTGTGCCATTCGAGTGATCCCCACTGCCGAAAAGGGGTGCTCGGCGCCGTCGACCGGTGGCGCTGCCCCGCCAGCGGGAAGCGCTCCCCAGGCGTCGACCACGAATGGCAGACCTCGAACCGGCGCATGGGGGGGTGAACCGACGCGTTCCCCTCCCCCGACAGCCGGTCGCTGGCCGTCTCCACGGGCTCGTCGTTGCGGTTGTGGGACACCACCGGCCACCGGTGGCTCGGCGAACCGCTCATCGAGGGCCAACGTCATCGGCGCGGCGTTCGGCGACGAGGGCCGACTGCTGGCCGGTCTCGTGAAAGACAGCGAGATCAGCCTCTGGGAGGCGACCACACACCACCGGATCGGCGATCCGCTCGACCTCGACGCGACCGAGATGGCAATCAGCCCGAAGGGCCACATCCTCGTGGTGGCCACCGAAGACGGTGTCCAGGTCGTCGACACCACGACACGCCAAGTCGTGTCACACCTGCCGCCGAACGATTCGCGGGCGGAGGTCTCGATCAGCTCCGACGCACGCGTGCTGGCCGTGTCGGACAGCATCGGAGTACGCCTGTGGGACCTCGACACCCGCCAAGCGCTCGGCGAGCAGATCCCGATCCCCCAGCGTGTCCCGCATGGTGTTCAGCCCGGACAGCAAGACCCTCGCCGTGGGCAGCTTCGCGCAGGTCGTGCAGTTCTGGGACGTGGCGACCCGCACCCAGAACGGTGAACCCCTGATAGGTCTGGGCAACGACGTGCGGTCGATCGCGTTCAGCCCCGACGGGGGGACCTTCGCCACGGTCACGTTCGCGTCCTTGGTCGGACCGGAACGACCCGCCGAGGCACAACTGTGGGACGTGGGCACGAGACGTCGCCTCGGCGTCCCGCTCCAAGGCCACACCGGCGCCGTGGACGCCGACCGCCGCGGCACCGTCGAGACGCACGAACAGTTCATGCCACCAGGGAGTTCCGCCTTGACCCGGCCCCGGACAAGCCCGGTCACTGACTGTTCGGCCGGTTCCGCGCCCGCGGTCACGGCGTCGGCGGCGGGCACAAGGCGTCGGCGGGCGGGAGCATGTAGACGCAGGTCGGCACCATGCCCAGGTCGGCGATGTCCGCTATCGCCAGCAACGCCACGGGACGCGACTCGCCGGTCCGGTCGACGCTGAAGCCGATCTTGCCGGAGACCCCCTTGTAGCAGCTGCCGCGCACTGCGTCCCGGTCTTCCGGTGGGCAGGAAAGCTCCCGCAACTCCTGACCGATGGCGGCCCGGTTGGGCGGTCCGACCGCAGCCCCGTCGAGCGGCGCGCCCGCAGCGTCGACGCGCGGCCGCTTGAACCGGTTCTCCTTGACCGCGTGGACGAACAGCCCCGCGCCGTCGTAGGCCACGCCGATGCGCTCGCCGATCCACGGCAGCACGGTGGCGTCCTCCTCGAGCTTGCGCCCGAACTCGCTCCACGCCGGGCGGCCCGCCTTGCCGGAGCGCAGGTCCAGCAGACCGGCGCACAACCGGGACGGCTCGTCGGCGCCCTCGCGATCGGACGACAGGCACGTCCGGTTCTCGTGGACGACCGCGTTGGCCAGCGACACGTACGACATCGACCGCCCGCGGTGCTTCTCCGTACGCTTGCCGCCGTCGGCGATGAACCGTGACGTGGTGTCGTTGCCGACCACCACGGGGGTCCGACCCTCGCACTCCTCGAACAGGGTGTCCAGGAAACCGTCGAAGTCGTACTCCCGGCCCGCGAAGTACGCGATCCGGTCGACCTCCTCGGTGTCGCAGCGCGGCTCGATGCCGCGTACCGGGCCGCGCCACGTCACCAGCCACGACTCGTCCGCGCCGAGGGCTTTCTTCAGACTCTCCCGCAACGTCTTCATGTAGCTGTCGCCCTCCACGTCCGCGGGCTGGTAGACCGTCACCTCCTTGCCCTGCCGCTCGGAGAACTCGCGCAGCAGCGCGACCTGCTTCTCGTTGCCCGGCACCAGCTGGAAGTACATCGGGGACCGGTCGCCGAGCCCTTGCCCGGTCAACGTGGTCGCCACCACCGGGATGCCCAGGTCGCCCAGCGCCCCGATCGCACTCTCCGTGGAGGGCACCGTCCGCCCCATCCCGATGACGCCCATCGCGGTGCTGTCGGCGGCGAACAGCGGTGCCAGCAGCCGGTCCACGACGGTCCGCGCGTGCCGCATCTTGTGGCCGCCGTTGGCCACGACGACCCGCAGCAGCGGCAGGTCGCCTTCGGTGTTGTCGTGCGATTGCCGGATCAGCAGACCGGTCAGCTCCTCGGTGATCGCGCCGGCCGAGTCGTCCGGGACGGTCGGGCTGGTGAACTCGGCGAAGTAGACGACGGTCACCAGGGGCCTGTGGCCGGACGCCTCGGCCAGCCGCTCGGCTTCCCGGTTGAGCTCGAAGACGGCGAGCTGCGCCTTCCGCAGCCGCTCGTCCTTGCCGAACACCTGTGCCGCGCTGTCGCTGTAGCCGACGCACTCCCCGCCGTTCTGGGTCTCGATCCACGCGGTCACCACGCCGGCGCGGGCGGACGGCAGGCAGTCCTCGGCGATCCGGGCGACCAGCCACCGCCCGCCGGTCAAGCCCGCCGCGAGCAGCGCCAACGCCACGGTGACGGCGATGAACGACCGGCGCGCGGGCACCGGGACGGGACGCGGGCGCAGGAGGTCGCGGTGGGTGTCCCAGGCACGGCGGTCCCGCTCCCCTGCCTCCTCGCCGCCGGTCGACGGCAGGGCGACGGTGATGAACCGCGCGTCCCGGCGCAGGGTCTGCCTGCGTGCGGGCAGCTCCCGGTACCAGTCGCGGATCTCGTCGGTGATCTCGCTCGCCGGCTGCGGTGTCCGCTGCTCGAGCCGCGCCGGCAGCGACGGCGACGTGGCCACGACGAGCACGGGGTCGTGCTCGGTGGACTGGTTGCGGACATCGTTGATCAGGCCGAGCAGCTCCCAGCCGCCGTTGTCCTCCCGGACGTTGTCCAGGAGCACCACCGTGTAGGCGGTCCGGCGCCAGCGCCGCAGCCGCCACGTGCCCGGCCCGTACAGTTCGCGCAGATCTTGCAGGAAGGCGTGCACGAGGAGCTCTTTGAGCTGCGGCAGGTTGTCGTCGTTCTGCCTGCCCACCGTGAGGAGTTCGGCGAAACCGGTGAAGCTGGTCGAGTGCCCCGGCAGCATGAACGGCTGGCGCATCAGCCACCTCGGCTCGCCGCCGGTTAATCGGGAACCCCGCGTCCACAACCAGAACCGCAACGGCCGGTGCCACGCGAACAGCAGGGCCACCAGGAACCGCACCGGTGCGGGCAACGACGCCGACACCTCGATCGCCGCCTGGCGAGCCGCCTCCGGGCGCTCCCAGCGCGCGTGCCACAGTCGCAACAGGTGGGTGATGTCGGTCAGCTCGTTGCGGTTGTCACCCTCGTTGAGCCGTTTGCCGGTGAGCCAGTCCACGAGCCGGTAGCGGCGGAACCGGCTCGGCCGCAGCGTGCCGAACCGGTCGGCGGACAACCTGTGCCGGATCTCGTCCAGCAACGGCAACAAAGGGCTGTCGCGCTTCAGCAGAGGGCTTTCGCTCTCAAGACCCGCCCACCGGGCCTCGGAGGCGGCTTTCGCTTCGTCCACGTCGACGCGGACGACCGGAATTCTGGCCGCGCCCGCGCCGTCCATGAGCTTGCCGAGGTCGGCGAGGAACCCATCCGTCTGGCCGTTGATCAGGCACAACAGCGGCAGCGGCCGATCGCCGCGCAGACCGCCGTGCTTCGACCTCGACCACAGCGGTCGTTCGCTCAGGTCCTTGACCGCCGACAGCAAGGCGTACAGACCACGGAACGCAGACTCGGCCAAGTCCCCTCCCTCATCGGTGCCCCACGGGAGAACTATCCGAGCACGGGCGCGATTCGTTGCCGCAGTAATCGTTTCGTGTCCCAGACGCACGAAAACGCGCTGTTCAGCCCCTCGTCCGGAGGGCGCTCAGCGAGTTGGCGTTCCAGGACGGTGATCCGGTGCCGCAGCGCCAGGATCTCCGCGTCCTTGTCCCGGTCGCTCATGGGCAGCAGGCGCAGCAACGCGAACGCGTTGGCCACGCCCAGGTAGGCCAGTCGAAGCAGCACAGCCGGTCATCATGCCGTGCTGGTCGACGTTACGGCGGATGGCAACCCTGCCCGTGAACGCTTCGAGGTCTTGAGCTTCATACGCTCTCTACCTGCATGGATGAGGTTATCGGCAGGCACAGCGCTACCTGCCCGACGAGATCGACGGCAAGGCGCTGTTCGACATCGCCACCCACAACCCCGGCGGAGTCGGGGCGCTGGGCGACATCGTCATGGTGCCACCAGTCCGCGAAGCCCGCGACCGGGGACTTCTCCTCGCCCGGCCGATGGACTCCGAGGTCCTGCGCTCCGCCGACGCCATCATCTGGTGCACCGGCTTCCGCCCGTCCCTGTCCCACCTCGCGGGCCTTGGTCTGCGCACCCCGGACGGCCGCATCCCGCATCCCGAGATGGTGGTGTTGAAGTCCATGCGGGAGGACCGGGAACCCGCTTGGGCGCTTACGTTGGACGCCGCCAAGCACGGGAACATCCCGCTTTGGGCAGACGACACCGGCCTGCGCAGAGTGGCCCACTCGTTGGGCATCAAAACGTTCAGCACCCACGCCCTGCTGACCATCGCGTACGAGCGCCAGCGCATCGACGCGGAGACCTTCGACCAGACCATTTGTGAGTTGATCCGCGAGCACGTCGTCGACCTGCCAGCCGACTACGCGATGCTTGAGGCGGTCGCAGCGGAACAGGACTGGCACGCTGGGTCAGTTGCCATCATCCTCGGGCGTGGTCCCACGTGGGTCGACCGTCGACAGGCGCTCGAGCTCTTCCTCACCGCGTACCGCAACGCGCCCGACGACCACCTGAAGTCCTGGGCATTCTGGGCGATCAGCGGGCTACGGGACGCGACTGCCCAGGACCATCACGAGGAGGTGCTCGCCAACCTCGCGGTTCTGACGTTCCTCTCCGGTCAAGGCCGAGCAAGCCGGGCGGCAGCCTCCACCGCAGCGCTCGACCTGGTCATGCCCGAACTCGGTCAGGCGGTGATCCACCGGGCGTTGAAGGAACTGTGGAACCTGGTCAAAGACATGCCGTCTGTCGATAGGGCGGTGATCCTGTACTTCCAGATCATCGGCGGTCTCGACGATGTACATCGCCAGTACGGCGCGCAGGTGATTCTCGAAAGGTGAGCTGCGGGCGATTCCCGGAGCCCCGATGCGGACGCCCGGGAGGTCAGTCGTTCCCACTGACGGATTACCCGGCCATCGGGAGCAGGAGTTTCTTCCAGTCGCTCACGCACGCGCCGCGACGGCGTCACCACAACCACCGAGGGCCGCACGAGCGCGCCGGGACTGTCGGGCCAGGTGGGCGCGCTTCTCCACGGTCGCGCCGTCGACCTCTCCGGGGTGCTGCACGGCTACGACGACCCGTGGTCCTGGATGGTCGGGCCGCGAGTCTCCGCGCCGATGGGCACGGTGAGGAACTGCTTGACAGGGCTGCGGTTCGGGCCCGTCCACGGCGACGCCGAACAGGCCGTCTTTGGAGCCCAGACGCTGCCGTCGGTAGCGATCGAGCAATGCTCATGACCTGTGGATCGGCTCGGGAGGACGTACCTTCCCGGGCGATTGATCGATAGGTCACCGAGCAAGACCGGTGTTCGCAGCACCGGTCGGGAAGGCACGTGTGTGCTCAGCGTAGTGAACGACGAGGGCACGACCAGCGTCTCCTCCTTGATCGACGAGATCGTCCGGGAGGGCGCGCGGCGGATGCTGGCCGCCGCGCTGGAGGCCGAAGTGAACGCCTATATCGCCGAGTTGGCCGATGAGCGCGACGACAACGGACGCCGTCTGGTGGTGCGCAACGGCTATCACCAGCCCCGGCAGGTCACCACCGCGGCCGGCGTGGTCGAGGTGAAGGCGCCACGGGTGAACGACAAGCGCGTCGACGAGGCCACGGGCGAACGCAAGCGGTTCTCCTCCGCGATCCTGCCGCCGTGGTGCCGAAAGTCCCCGAAGATCAGCGAGGTGCTGCCGCTGCTCTACCTGCACGGCCTGTCCTCCGGCGACTTCGTGCCCGCCCTGGAGCAGTTCCTCGGCAGCTCGGCGGGTCTGTCACCGGCGACGGTCACCCGGCTCACCCAGCAGTGGCAGGCCGACCACCAGGCGTTCGGCGAGCGCGATCTGTCCGGCAGCGACTACGTCTACGCCTGGGCCGACGGCATCCACCTGCGCATACGCCTGCAGGCGGCGAAGTCGTGCGTGCTCGTGCTGATGGGCGTGCGCGCGGACGGCACCAAGGAGCTGATCGCCATGAGCGACGGCTACCGCGAATCAGCCGACTCCTGGGCCGATGTGCTGCGCGATTGCCGGCGGCGCGGGATGCGCGCTCCCGTCCTGGCGGTCGGCGACGGCGCGCTCGGTTTCTGGAAGGCCCTGGCCGAGGTGTTCCCTGAGACCCGCCATCAGAGGTGCTGGGTTCACAAGATCGCAAATGTGCTCGACGGCCTACCGAGGTCAGCCCAGCCGGGAGGGAAGAAGGCCCTGCGGGAGATCTACAACGCCGAGGACCGCGACCACGCACTCGCAGCGGTCGCGGCGTTTGAGAAGACCTACGGCGAGAAATGGCCCAAGGCCGTCAAGAAGCTCACCGACGACGTGGACGAACTGCTGGCGTACCACGACTTCCCCGCCGCGCATTGGATCCATCTGCGCACGACGAACCCCATCGAGTCCACGTTCGCCACCGTCCGCCTGCGCACGAAGGTCACCAAGGGCGCCGGCAGCGCGGCCGCCGCCTTGGCCATGGTGTTCAAGCTCGTCGAGTCCGCCCAGCATCGGTGGCGGGCCGTGAACGCACCCCATCTCGTCGCCCTCGTCCGCGCCGGAGCCCGCTTCGAACGCGGCCGGCTCGTTGAGCGGCCACGGATGACTGCGGCATGAACAGGGTGGCGGACCTTCCTCAAAGTTCGAGATCATCCGACCATGTCGGATGACGCGCCAGGACAAATCCTTCCGGTGGGCTTCGGGTTCCGGCCGTATCGCGGCGACGAAGACCACGGCCCCATGGCCGCGGTGCGGCTGGGGTGTGCTGAACGGGACCGGATCGATGCCCATTCGGTTGTGGAAGGGCTCCCGACAGCGGCCGAGATCGCCGAAGCCTCTGCCAAGCTGGAGGAGCCGTCCAAGAACCAGATCCTGGTGGTGCACGACGGGAGCGTGGTCGGCTACTCGACGATCCGGTGGTGGCGGGAGCGGGACGACACGTGGCTGTACCTGCACCGCGGCTACCTCTTGCCCGAACATCGCCGTCAGGGCATCGGCTCAGCCATGCTGAGCTGGGCCGAAGAGCGGATCCGCCAGCTCGTCAAACAGCATGGAACGGCCCGCACGGCAGTGATCGGCGCGAACGCCATGGCCTCCGAACAGGACGCCACGGCGCTACTGCTCGCAGCCGACTACCGACGTGTCTTCAGCCTGGTCGAGCTGGAGCTGGGCGATCTCCAGCAGTTGCCCGAGCCGGGCAGCGAACTGCCGGTCGGGATACGGACGGGGCCGATCGGGACAAGCCACTACCGTGCCGCCTGGAGGACGGTCGTCGATTCGTATGCGGATACCGGTTTCACTCGGAAATGGACTTTCCAGGACTTCGTCGACACCGCTGACCCGGCATGCTGGAGAGCAGCATGGAACGGGCAGGACATGGTCGGCGTCGTCCTCTGCTCCATCCGCCGTCACCACCACACTGTGGGCGAGGTCGAAGAGTTGAGTGTCCGGACGGACCAACGACGCCTAGGAATCGGCCGGGTCCTGCTGCTGGATGGGCTGCGAAGTCTTCGCGAGCAGGGTGCAACGACTGCGCGGCTGTTCACGGGCACGGCAAATCCGCACCGGTCCTACGATCTTTACGAGAGTGTGGGGTTCCGGCGGCAGAACGAGTACGTCCGTTACCGCAAGCCGCTTGCTTGATCAACCGGTCATTTGACTGTCCGGTCAGTCCACAGGATTTGACAATTCCTCCCCACCACGCACGATCCGATGCTCGAACAGTGCCGCAATACCACTGCCATCGCCAATCACCGGCCACCAGAAGAATGACCCAACCCGACATCCGCCGACGGCAATGGTTGAGCGGCATCGTCAAGAAGTCGGCCCGTCACCACGTCAGCTGACCTGCACGGACACTGATTTCAGCAAACACAAGGCCAAGCGACGCCGCTTGGGTTGGGCATGGCGGACAGCGCAGCACGGCGGCGCGGTGATCGTGATCGGTAGTTACCGGTGCGGCGGCGGCACCATCAGCAACACCGGTTGCGCCAGTTCCGCGCAGGAGACCCGTACCTGCACAGGCGGTGGAGCCTGCGTGGAGCCGCCGAGCAGCACACCGTACGCGCTGCCAGGGCCCACACGCGGACACGATGGCCACCGCGCGCTGCTCGTGCGGACCATCCCCGCGTCGGCGGGGAACACATCAGGAATGCCTACCGCCTGTCGATCCGGGCGTCGCGAAGCGGCTGACAAAGGCGGCGGCGCGCGAACTGATCAGCGCCCTGGTCGGCTCCCGACGCTCAGCCCTCTTCACCGTCGTCGTCCTCGTCCAGCTCCGGCGCGTCAGGGTCGCGCAGCGGGGGCAGGCCGCCGCCAACCGGGGTAGAGGCGGTGAAGCTGTAGCGGCCGAGCACGTTGAGGTTCTTGTGCTTGAGCGGGGAGAGCCGCGCGACGCCCTCGACAGGCCGAGGCCCCGGCCGATCGCCTCGGCGATGGCCTGGGGCGGCACGCCCTCCTCCGCGACGCCGTGCGGCACCGACCCCCGGTAAGCGGCAGCGCGTGGCCGGATCGGCGCCGCATCCGGGTCGATCAACCGCTGTTCCACCGCCGCCGAAGCCCTGGGCTCAGTCGTCTCGGCAGGGCCGGTCGTGGCGTGTTCTCACTGGTCATACCGCTCGTCTTCTCGGCGGTTGTGCAGGTCATGGCACTCGATACCCGGCGGCGCGGAGGAGTTCGTACCAGTCGGCTCGGGTGAGCGGCAGGTCGGACCCCTCGGCGGCGCCGCTGACACGGTCGGGGGTGGTGGTGCCGAGCACGACCTGCATCTGCGCGGGATGGCGGGTGATCCACGCTGTCGCGATGGCGATCGCCGGAACCTCGTACTGAGCGGCGAGCCGGTCGATCACGGTATTGAGCTCGGGGTAGTCAGGAGAGCCGAGAAAGACGCCGTTGAAGAAGCCCGCCTGGAACGGCGACCACGCTTGGACGGTGATGTCGTTCAGCCGGCAGTAGTCGAGGATTCCGCCGCCATCGAGGGTCACCGACTGCTGCTCGTCGAGCATGTTCGCCGCGATCCCCTGGGCGATGATCGGCTGGTGGGTGATCGACAGTTGCAGTTGGTTGGCGACGATCGGCTGGCGCACCGACTTCCGCAGGAGGTCGATCTGGCGTGGCGTGTGATTCGAGACCCCGAAATGGCGGACCTTTCCCGACGACTCGAGATCGTCGAAGGCGCGAGCGACCTCCTCGGGCTCGACCAGCGCGTCCGGGCGATGCAGCAGCAGGATGTCGATGCGGTCGGTCCGCAAGGCCCGCAGCGATCCCTCGACCGAGTCGATGAGGTGTTCGTAGGAGAAGTCGAAGTAGGGCCCCTCCCTGACGATCCCCGCCTTGGTCTGGATCGTGATCTCGTCGCGTTGCGATGGGGTGAGCCGCAATGCCTCGGCGAAGCGACGCTCGCAGTCGTGCAGATCGTTTCCGTACACGTCGGCGTGGTCGACGAAGTCGATGCCGGCGTCGCGGGCCGTGCGTACGAGTTCCTGGATGTCGTCATCGGTCTTGTCGGCGATACGCATCAGGCCGAGCACGACGTTCGGCGCGATGATCTCGGTGCCGGGCAGGGTGAAGGTCTTCATGACCTGTCCTTTCAGGACGTACGGGGGGCTGTCGGCGCCACCCCGTGAACGGACGCCGGAACGCCGTGAGCGCGTCGCGCGCTCGCGGGGAGGCGCGTCAGTTCGGATTCCGGAGCCGGAGGACCCGGGCGGCGGGCGCCGGCCCGCCCACGAGGCGGAGCACGCCGGCGTCGGCGTCCCAGTCGGCCGGCCAGGCGGTCAGTCGCCGCGGATACAGCACGTCGATCTCCGCGTCGATGCCGCGCAGGTGCGGCATCGGGAGGTCGACGACGTCATCCGCGCCGGGCCGCCGCCACACGGCCAGGACGCTTTCCATGCCCGCGCGCAGGCCAAGGGCGATCCACTCGAACCGGTGTAGTAGTACGTGTCGCCGACGCGGATGACCTCGAGGTCGGCGAAGTCCTGCCAGATCACCGGGTTGGTGAACTGCTCCTGCTGGGCCGTCGTGCCCGCCACCGCGCGCATCGCGCCCATCGCCGGCAGCGTGGCGCCCGCAACCAGGCCGGCGGTGGCCGCCATGACTCTCCGGCGGCTGTGGGGGTGTTGGAGCCAGGACATACGAGATCAGCTTCCTCACGCGTGGGGGGGGGACCGAGAGCCGAAGGTGCGGAGCGGTGGGTGTTCCCCGCAGTAGCGGAGGATCCACCCTCATCATCGAAGCGCTTCGATACTCAGCCAGGGTCCTGATTCTGTCAAGAGATCGCGTGACAACGGCTTGTGGTGCCCGCTGGAACCCTGTGCCGCTCGAAAAGTCATCGCTGCTGGTCAAACGCCATGTCTGTACTCGTTGAGCGATCAGGATGTGGTCGAGGACCTCGCGTCGGATGCTGCCGATGGCTCGTTCGCAGTGGGCGTTCATCCGGGGTGCCTGCGGCGCGCCCTTGATCACCCGTATGTCGTCGGCCCGGAAGACGGTGTCGAAGGTCTGGCCGCATTTGCCGTCGCGGTCGCGGAGCAGGAAGCGCAGGGACTTCATCCGGTGTCCGAGGTCGGCGGCGAGGTTTCTGGCCTGCTGCGCTGTCCATGCCTGTGTCGGGTGGACGGTGACGCCGGTGATGTGAAGGCGCCTGGTGTGGTGTTCGAGGAACGCCAACGCGTAGAGCCGCTTGCCGAGCACGGTGTCGAGGTGGAGGAAGTCCGCCGCGATGATGCCGTCGGCCTGGGCGGCGAGGAACTCCCGCCACGTTGGGCCTGTGCGGCGTGGCGCCGGGTCGATGCCCGCTTCGTGCAGGATCTGCCAGACCGTCGAGTGAGCGATCCTGTGGCCGAGCCTGGCGAGTTCACCCTGGATGCGGCGGTGTCCCCACCGCGGATTCTCCCTGGCGAGTCGCAGCACGACCGTCTTGATCGCGGCTCTGGTCGGTGGGCGCCCGGTGTGTCGACGAGCGGTGTAGTCCCACCGTCCGGCGATGAATCTGCGGTGCCAGGCGAGCAGGGTGCCGGGCGTGACCGGGAAGACCTCCTGTCATCGCCGACGATCCATCAGCCTGGACAGAGCCGCGAACCAGAACCGTCCGCGGGCTCATAACGGACTGGGCCCGCGAGTTGCCGCCGAAGGACTGCGTTCTCGTGGCGCAGCACGAGCAGTTCGTCGTCCTCAGCGGCCTCGCTGCGTAGCAGCACCGACGGCACGGACAGCAGCTTCCGGGTCACCTCGTACAGCAGGGACAGGATCACGGGAGCATGCTCTCAAGCGGGTGTCGGCCCTGGTCTACCAGCGACGACGACTTTCGAGCGGTACAGGGCGAGCAGCGAACTTCGGAATCAACGGCTCCGCCAACGCCCACAACTCGTCAGGTACCAACCGCAACGACAGACGATCAACCACGAACCAGGATCATGACATGTCCGTCAACGCCACATGAGCCAAGGTCTTAGCCCTGCCGCGCCCCGAAATCGATGATCGTCGAATGTGGAGGCTTGAAGGGCACGACCGGTTGCCGGCGCAGACCGGCGGTGGAACACTGAAAACATTGGTGGAGCAGGAGAAAAATCATGACCATGACCGACCAGGAGCGGATCGCTGCCCAACGCCGGACGATCGACGAGCACATCAAAGGCGAGAATGAGCATGACTGGGCGCGCGTATATGGAACCTTTTTGAAGGACGACCGGGCATACTACGACGTCGTCCCCCTGAGCACCAGTTTCCCTGGATTTCAGGGTGTCCAGGACTTCTACCAGCTCATCGAAGCGGCCATACCGGACTTTCGTGTCATCGTCACCGGCGAATACGACACCCCTGGCGCATCCGTCCGTGAGGTGACGATCGCGGGGACACACCGCGGCGAGTACTGCGGAGTCATGCCGCAGGGCAGGCCGGTTTCAGTGGAAGTGGCCGCGTTCTATCTCTTCGGGGACGGGGACGAGTCGGCCAAGCTCGTCGCTGAGCGCGTCTATTACGACAACGAAACGTTGCTCGGCCAGATGCGCGGCGAGGAGAACGCCTCGACCGGTATGGGCCTCGCTGAGCGCTAGACAGCCGGATCTCTCGTGAGACGCCGCGTAGGTCTGGGTGGCCTACCGACGTTCCGACTGTGATGGGGTCGTTCTGCTTGGCGGTTGGCGGTGCGGTCCTGGCGACACGGGAGTGGTCGGGCCGGTCTGTTGACGGCGCGGCGCCCTCGCCGTGGCCCGGCGGCGGTGACACCGTTCCGGAGATCGGCATACTGTCCGTGTAGGTGTTGGTCGCGAACGCGATCAGCTGATTCCTTTCTCCGTTCATGACACCAGTCACCGTTCATGACACCAGTCACATCGAAAAGCAAGCACGGGCTAGTGGGTGGCTTGTCGTTCGGCGACCCAGACTGCGACATGGGAGCGTGAGGTCACGCCGAGCTTGGACAGGATGTGTTCCGCGTGTGACTCGACAGTACGCTGCCCGATGAGCAACCTTGCGGCGATGTCCTTGTTCGACAGGCCTTCGGCGATCAGCAGGGCCACGTCGCGCTCCCGGCGTGTCAATGGTGACCACATTTGGTCATCGCGCTTCGGTGAAGGCTCTCGCCGGGTGGCTTTGTCGCCAAGTACCTGGTCCAGCGCTTGGTACGGATCCAACCCTGCGACCTTCTTGCACGCGTTGTCGAAAGCCGCTTCACCGAGGGCGGCACGGACCTTCGCCTCGTTCTCCCGGTGGTATTCGGCGAGCGGCTCGATTCCCATCAGCGGGACACCGACCAACGGCCAGATGCGCTCGAGCGTCCCGAACAGCCGGGCCGCGTCCTCGTGGCGGCCGGTAGAGGTCAGCGACCAGGCGAGGAATTCCACCGCCATGCCGAGACCAAAGAGGTCGTGGAGAGTGCGCTTGGTCGCGGTGCTCTCCCGCAGTGGCGGGATAGCCTGCTGATGGTCGCCTCGAAGCCACAGGGCGAGGCCGAGTACAACGAGCCCCCATGAGCGGGTCCAGTCTTCGCCGTGTTCCTTGGCGATGCGGACACACTCCTGTGCGTACGCGACGGCCTGGTCGAAGTCGCCCTGCAGCCCCGCGACGAAACCCTGCTGCATCAGCGCCATGACCGCGGGGCTGGCGAGCTGGCCGAGAGCACGGTGGCTGCGCCACGCCTCGGCGCAGAATGACCGCGCGCCCGCGAGATCACCGCTGCTCAGCGCGCTCAGCCCGGCCACCTGCAGGCCGTAGGCCGCCATCTGCGAGTCCGCCAACTGCTCGGCCACCCTGCGGCACTGCTCGGCGCTGGCATCGCTCGCGGCCGGTTCGCCCTGGTGGGATGCCGCCCAGCTGTAGACCCACAGAGCGTTGCCGCGTGCCCTGGTCGGTTCGTGGTCCAGTGGGAGCAGGCGGTCGATCCACTGCCGTCCTTCCGCGAGGACCCCGCACGGCATCCAGTAACACCACAGCGCTCCGGCTATGCGCAACCCGGCCTGAACTTCGGTCCGTTCGGCGAGGCAGAACTCGATGGCTGCCCGCAGGTTGGTGTGCTCGCTGCGCAGGCGGGTGACCCACTGCACCTGATTCGGGCCGAACCACTCTGCCGCGGCTTGCTCGGCAAGGCGCTGGTACCACTCGCAGTGCCGCTGCCGCATCCGTCGCTCCTCGCCTGCGGCGCGGAGCTTTTCCTGTCCGTACCGACGAAGCGTATCCAGCATGTGGTAGCGCGCGTGTTGACTGTGTGGGGGGTCGGACCGGACCAGGATGGACTTGTCCACCAGGTCCTCCACGAGGACGACGACGTCCTCGATGGCGATGCCGTCACCCGAGCAGACGCTCTCGGCGGCGTCGAGGTCGAATTCCCCGGCGAACACCGATGTCCTGGCCCACAACCGTTGTTCGTCGGGCGGGCAGAGGTCGAAGCTCCAGTCAACGGTCTCCTGCAGGGTTTGGTGGCGGGACAGTGTGGTGCGGCTGCCGCCCGCGAGCAAGCTGAAACGGTGCTCCAGCCCGGAGAGCAGTTGTTCGATCGACAGCGTCCTCAACCGTACGGCGGCAAGCTCGATGGCCAACGGGATTCCGTCCAGCCGCCGGCAGAGCCGGACCACGGGCGAGATGGTGTCGGAGGTGATGGCGAAGCCGGGGGCCACGACCGCGGCTCGCTGGCTCAGCAGGTTGATCGCCTCGTACCGGTCGAGTTCGTTCGGTTGCGGCATGTGGTCGGGGTCCGGCAGCGACAGCGGCGGCACGAACATGAGCTGTTCGCCGGAGGTCCGCAGCGACTGGCGGCTGGTGGCCAGTACCCGCAACTCGGGGGCCATGCCCAACAACGTTTGCACCAAGTCCGCGCAGGCCTCGATCAGGTGCTCGCAGTTGTCCAGCACCAGCAGGATGTGCTTGTCCGCCAGGTAGTCCAGCAGCACGTCCAGGGTGGGCCGGGACGACCAGTCCCGGATTCCCAGTGTCGTGGCGACGGACTGCACCAGCAGGTCCGGATCCTCCAGCGGAGCCAGTTCCACCAGCCAGGCGCCGTCCCGGAACGCTCTGCGCACCTTAGCGGCGATGCGTAGCGCCAACCGCGTCTTGCCCACCCCGCCGGGACCGGTCAGGGTCAGCAGCCGAGTTCCCGACAACAGCTGGCCCGCCGTGGCGACCTCATGGGTGCGGCCGACGAAACTCGACACGTCATCGGGAAGATTTCCCAACGGTGGCTTTGCGACCATGGCTTACCAAACTGCTCGTTCGAGCCTGGGATAGTTCCCATTTCAACACCATTGTCCCACTGCCCCGGCCCGACGCAACCACGGCGCCCGGCGTGCCCTCGTCAGTGGCAGCTGTTGCCAGGGTTACCCTGTGAGCAAGGGGCCGACCTCTCGACCGCGACTTCGCGGAGAGCGTGTGGCTTGTTACCGTTGGTGAATCTCACCGAGGGGCTCATGTGGACATAGCGTGAAAACATCATGCCCGAAGCCCTGTCGGCTGGGCTGGTCGGTAACCTGCTCGCCGATGTGACCAGTTTCGTCGCCATGAAGTGGCGGCGGTGAAGCGGATGCTCGCCCGCACCCGGCTGCCGACCTTGACCGGCGCCGGTGGTGTCGGGAAATCCCGTCTCGCCCTCCGTGTGGCGTCGAGCCTGCGCACAGGGTTCGTCGACGACGTCCGGTGGGTCGGCCTCGCCCAGTTGGACAGGGAGGACCTGCTGGCCCAGGCGTTGGCGGACACTCTGGGCCTACGGTCGCGCACAGCGCGTCATCCGGCGGAAGCCGTCCTGGACTATCTGGCCGGCCGGAGAGAGTGCTGCTGGTCCTGTGGGGGTGCCAGAACTCTGCACAGGTCCGCTGAGCTGCGGTGATCGTGCACCATGTGCCGCAGGGCATGATCGTGAGGCGCGGCGGTGGGCGGCGGTTGCACCCCGTACGCACGGCGGGGCGCGGTGTACTGCTCGGCGTCCGGTACGAGCAGCGGCATGCGGGTGCGCGGGCCGGCCGTGGCGGTGGGGCTGGCCGGTGGAAGGCGAACCCTGCCCGGTCGACCAGCCCGCGCAGCAAGTCGGATGCCACCCACAGCACGGTGTGTCCGGCGTCGGCGACCGCCCGGAGGATCGGCGGCAGCGGGTTGCGGCGGGTGGGACCGCCGACGCAGGTGACCGGGGCGTTCAGGTCGTCGGACGGTACGTGGTGATCGTGCCGCCGTGGTCGAACGGCAGGACCTCCACACCGCAGACGTCGACCCGGCACCCCGCCGCACCGGCCCGACCCGGCGGGAGTTCCCCGCCGCCCAGACCCACGGCACCATCGCGGCCGACTTCCCCCACATCGACACCATGCTCGGCACACGCCTCTACGCACTGGTCTTCCTCGAACACGGAACCCGACGCCTGCACATCACCGGCATCACCGCCCACTCGACACGGGCATGGACAGCAGGCCAGGAACCCCGCCGCCGACCTCGGCACCCGCATCGAGTCCCTGCGCTTCCCACTGCGGACCGTGACAGCAAGTACGGCGAGGCGTTCGACGCCGTCTTCGAGGCCGACGAACTGCGGGTGCTCACCAGTGCCCCGCGGTCGCCTCGGATGAACGCGCACTGCGAACGGGTCGTCGGCAGCATCCGCCGCGAGGTCCTCGACCACGTCCTCGTCGCGGGAGAGGCCCACGCACGTCAGATCCTCAAGACCTACGAAGTCCATTACAACCGGCACCGGCCCCACCAAGCCCACGACCAGCTACCACCCGAGGCCCAGGAACACCCCTGTGGGGTGCCAGAACTCTGCGCTGGGTCGCTGAGCTGCGGTAATCGTGCACCATGGACCACAGGGGCATGATCGTGAAGCGTGGCGTTACGACTGCCGTACCTGATCTTCGGCCAGCTCGCCGGCCAGCTGTTTCTACTCGGCCGCTCGTCGGCGGCCAAAGACGTCGCGTTACCGGTGCTGCGACACGAGGTCGCCCTGCTGCGCCGAGCCAATCACCTCGTCCCCGCACGCGCGGGGATCTTCCTGTCGATCAGCGCCATGCTGATCGGGCACCATCGACATTGCCGGGCTTGGCCATGTCGGGTGGGATCGTGGCGCTGTCGTAGACCGGCAGGAAGGAGCCGATGACGCGGAGGTGTTTCCAGCCTGCGTCGTCAGGACCCGACGCATCCCTCCACGGCGTGGGGCGGGCCCGTTGCGGGCATGGATAGGCTTTGTTGTCACGGGCGACCGGCGAAGCATCCGGTGGTGAGGAGGACCCGATGTCACCTCAACCGTGTACGGACGGCACGTTGCAGCATCTGTCCGTGGATCTCGACGACGCAAGCGTGGAGGGCGGGAAGACGGGTCTCACGCTGTGTTCGGCTCCGGAGCGTCCGGTCTGGGGCAAAGATCAGTGGGCGATCGACACTGCGTACGACATGTATCGCAGTGACACGTGCGTCGACATCGCCGCGTTGCCGCCGTGTGTGGAGTGTCTGCGGATGGCGGAGTTACTGGCCGACCCCGACACGGCGCCGCCGCTGCATCGGAGGACTCTGTGCTTGCCGAAAATGTCGTCCGTGCTGGTCAGGCGGCGTGGTGGTATTCGTTGAGGATGCCGCCCAGTCGTTGTCGTCGGCGGATGTCGAGCCGGGTGGCGGCTGCTTGATCGGTGGCTGGCTGCGGCAGCGGCTGTAGTGGTCGGGTGTTGTTGATGCCTTGGTGGGGTCGGTGGGTGTTGTAGAACTTCTCGTACTCGCGCAGGGCGTGGAGCAGGTGCCGCCGGTTCCAGATGAGGGTGCGGTCGAGGAGTTCGCGTCGGCAGGTCCGGATCCAGCGTTCCATGATCGCGTTCATCCGCGGGACGCGAACGCCGCTGAGGACGACCTGGATGCCCGCATCGGTGAGGATGTCGTCGAACAGGGCGGGATACCTTGTGCCGCTCGAAAAGTCATCGCCGCTGGTAGAGCAGTGCAGACACCCGCTTGAGAGCATGCCCGGGTGATCGTGTTCCTGCTGTCCGGCAGCACCCCACCGCCGTACACGACCTCGGTGCCCTCGGACTGGCGCGCACGCGGATCCTCGGCGGAGTCGTCAACGAGTACAAGCACGCCGCTTGACCAGCAGCGATGACTTTCCGAGCGGCACAGCCCAATGCTGTCAGCGTACGGGCCCGTCACAGACGTGGACCTGCCGATTCTGAATTCTGCGGGTTGAGTTCACGCGGCGCAGCGATGTTGGATCGCGGCGGCCCGCGCGGTCGACCTGCCGCACCTGCGCAGTCTCACCAACGGTCTCGAAATCGATCGGTCCGCTGTGGACGCCGGTCTTACCTTGCCCTATCACAACGGTCGCACCGAAGGCGTCAACACCCGCACCAAAAGGATCATGAGACAGATGCACGGGCGCGCCGGATTCGACCTTCTCCGCCACCGCATCCTCCTACCTGACAGATACCCGGAGTCACCACCGACTACGGGCCAGAGCCGCTCGATTGACAGACCCTGCTCCCGTTCCGGTGGGAGGTTGATGACGGCCCAATTACGCCTCGTCGGCCGGAAGGCGACGTCGAGTTCGGCGCGGCCGGAGCGGTAGCTCCCTGTACGGCGGCGGTGTGCTCACAGGCCAGGCGCCCCGATGAACGCGATGCCGCCGGGCCCCGTCGTTCGAGGCTCGGCGGCACGGTGCCGAGGAAGCCCTCGGCCGTCGCAGGCTGCGGTCAGATGGTCGATCCGCCGCCGGAGGTGTTGGACCACCAGGCGCTGTAGGCGTTCAGCGAGTACCGCTTCTGCACGCCGCTGGTCGAGGTGACCTCGAAGCCGAACTGCATCGTGTCGAAGGTGGTGTTGCGCAGGAGGTTCCGCGACGCGGCCCATCGCCAGACCTGCGCGGCGTCGATGGTGCCGGTGTTGCTCTGCTGGGCGGGGATGAACTGCAGGACGTTCCAGCCGGGATCGGCCTGCCAGACCGACGCGTACAGGGCGCCGCCGATGGTCACGTTGGACGCGATCTGCCTTCCCCAGCCGCCCAGCGGTCCCGGGTTCCAGCTGGTGAAGATCATGATCTCGTCCTGGTTGTTGGTGGACCAGAGGTCGGCCGTCCAGCCCCAGTTGTCACCGCTGGTGGCGGGAGCCGACGACGTGTTGTACCAGAAGCCCGCCGAGTTCAACTGCGACAGCGGCGTCTGGGGCCGGACCGAGGTGTTCGGGTAGGACTTGATCCCGCCGCCGGAGTGGTTCGCATCGACGTACCAGGACTTGATGCTGTTGACGGTCAGGCACTGCGTGCCGTGGTTCGCACCCCAGATGTTGTTGTAGATCGTCCAGGTGCCCTGGGTGTGCTGACCCCACCGGTCGCAGGTGGAGTACACCGCGGCCTGCGCCGGAGACGCGAAGCTCAGCAACCCGGCGATCACGGCGACGATCATGGCCGGCCGGCCCAAGCGGGCCGGCATGCTCCTCACGGTCATCGAACCTCTCCTTTGATGGCTCGAAGAGCGGACTGACCCCACGATTCTTAGGTTCACGACGAAACCAAGTCAACCCCTTGGACCGGTCGAGACGGCCTCCTCGGCTTTGTTTCGTCGCAAACCTGACAATGCCTGTCACAAGCTCGACCGCGCTCATCGCCTGTCGTCAAGCCGCTCCGGTGATCGTCTTCCTGATGGCGAGGGCGGCTGCCGACCGGGCCCACTCGCCGAAGTCGAACGGCTGTACGTCCAGGTCGATCAGCGTGGGGTCGTCCTCGTAGGTGTCCTCGATGCCCTTGTGCACCGTCGGCGTGGTCAGCTCGTAGAGCGGCAGTCCCTCGCCGGTGAGCAGGATCTTCTGCGGGTCCAGGAAGTTGGCCGCGGTGCCGATGAGCACGCCGAGTGCGTAGCCGGAGCGCTCGAACACGTCCCTGGCCTGCTTGTTCCCGGCGCGGACCCGTGCGACTGCCTCGTCGTAGGTGGGAGAGCCGTCGAGCTGTCGGAGGATCACGTGGGTCATGAGGAAGCCGGCGGCGCAGCCCCGGTGGCCGTAGCCGCAGTGCGGGCCGGTGGAGTCGACGAGGATGTGGCCGAGCCGGGGCGGCAGGCCGTGGGAGCCCTCGACCAGCCTGCCGTCGACGATCAGACCCGTGCCGACCCCCGCGCCGATGGTGACGACCACCATGGACGTCGTCCCGGCGCCGGCGCCGAACCAGTGCTCGGCCGCGGTGAGGGCCTGCACGTCGTTGTCCACGGCGGTGGGCACGCCCGTCGTCTCGGTCAGCCGCGGGCCCAGCGGGACGTCGGTCCAGTCCAGGAAACCGGCCCGGACGACCCGGCCCGCGCGCACGACGCCGCCGAGGACCACGCCCAGTCCGGTCAGCCCGGGGAACCCGGCCGAGACCTCGGTGATCGCGGCGATCACCTCGTCCGGGTCGCGGTTGGGCAGCGGCTGCTCGACCGAGTCCACCACCGTCGCGGTCAGATCGGTCACCGCGGCGAACAACCGGTCGCCGGTGAGCTTGACCCCGAGGAACCGGTGGGACGCGCCGTGCACGTGCAGCAGCTCCGAGGGCCTGCCGGTGGTGGAGCGCAGTTCCGTGGCGCCCTCCACCAGCAGCCCCTGGGCGACCAGGGCCTTGGTCACGCGGGACAGCGTGGGCCGGGACAGCCGCAGCCGGTCGGCGAGTTCACTGCGCGGCCTGGCGCCGTGGACGAGCAGCTCCAGCAGCACGTCACGTCCCGTCTCGGACAGGCGCGGCCAGGACGGTGCGGCGCGGACACGACTCCCCCGGGACACCCCCCGAAGATACCTGGTCGGGAGATACCTGGTCGGGCCACAGGGGACGATCGAGCGGGACGCCCACCCCCGGTACCGGAAGATCGGCGAGCACGGCGTCCTCACCACGCGGCGCCGAGGTCGGGACGGACCCGGAACACCGGTGCGGTTCAGCGGTAGGAGTCCTGACCGACCGGGCGGATCAGGATCTCGTTGACGTCCACGGTGGTCGGTTGGCTGACCGCGTAGAGGACCGCGCGGGCGATGTCAGCGGGATCGAGTGTGGCGTCGTGGGACCGTTCGGGAGGAATTCCGCCGGTGTCCACCAGGCCGGGTTGCACCAGGGTGACCCGGACGCCGGTGCCGACGCACTCGGCGCGGATGGACTGGGCCAGGCCGGTGACGGCCCATTTCGTGGCCGAGTACAGGCTGCCCGGCCGCACGCCGCGGCCCGCAGTACGCCGCCCTGCGCCGGGCCGACGCGGACGCGGCGACCGCGGACACCTGGGCCGACGCGCGGATGAAGGTGCGCGCCGAGCTGCGCGACCTCGCGAACACCAAGGCGGACCAGATCGCGCAGCTGAAGGAGATGACGCTCGACGAGCTGCACAACTTCGTGGCGGGACTCGTGGAGCGGGCACAGCCGCAGTAGGCCACCGGGCCCCTGCCGCAGGAACGCCACACGCCCGTTCGCAGACGTCCCAACTCCGGACGCGCCATGAACCGGGCGACCGCCCGGCCACACCGGAACACGACCCCTACCAGCCTGTGGTGTCGAGACCAGTCTCGACACCACAGGTTCACATTCGGCCCGGTCACGAGAGTCACTGGATGACAGCACCGCGAAAGGGGTCGCCATGACCAACGACCCGGACCACAACGGCTGGTCCCTGCTCAACCACATGCTCAACAACGACGCCTGGGCGCCGTTCATCCGCGCCATCATCCTGATGCTGCTCCTGGGAGCGATCATCACGACGGGCATGATCATCCTCGGCACCTCCACCGCCGCCGCCGGAATCGGCGCCGGCGGCACCCTGGCCGCCAGCGCCGGCAAGCGCTACCTCGCCCGACGCCGCGGCAACCGCGCCTAATGCTGCGTTCCTCAAAGGTGGTAGATAAACCGGCGTCGCAGCTTCCTGGGTTTGGGTGCCGGGCGGCCCCATACCCAGGGTCTGGCGCGGGCGTTGAGGGCGGCTGTGGCTTGTCGGGTGGCGTGGTCGATCTCGTTGGGATCGGCGAAGCTCTGTCCGGCCAGTCCCTCGCGGCGGAACAGGCGCCACCAGGGTTCCTGGAGGTTGAGCCGGCAGGCGCCGACGGGGATGAACGCGTGTTTGATGCGGGGGTGGTCGAGCAGCCATTCGCGGGTGGACTTGCTGTTGTGGCTGGAAAGGTTGTCGGTGATGACGTGGATGTCGCCGACCGGGTTGGCCTGTTCCGGCATCTCCAGGAACCGTTGGTAGTAGAGGCTGTTGCGCGATGATGCGGTGAGGGTGACGGCCTGGCCGTCGCGCACGCGGACGGCTCCGTAGACCCAAGTTCTCTCCGGTCCGCGGGAGTAGTCCAGGGGTGCTTTGATGCGGTGTCCGTCGCCGGACCATCCGGGTGCGGGTGGGAAGGTGCGGGGGATGACGGGGCCGAGTTCGTCGGCGCAGACTACCGTCGCGTTCTCCGGCGGATCGGTGTAGAGCCCGACGATGCGTGTCCTTTTGGGACGAACTCCGGGTCGTTGCTCGTGGTCCAGGAACGGGTCCGCCGCCACCTCACCCCTTCGGCGAGCAGGATGCGACGGACCTGGCTGCGTCCGACCGTGATGCCCTCGGCTTGCAGGGCCTCGCTCAGCGAGTCCAGTGTCCAGTGCGCCGGACCGCCCTCCTGTTCGGCGTCCAGGGTGCCGTCGGACTGCCGGGTCAACCGGCCCGGCGGCTGCCGGGTGCGCGCCATCGCCACGATCCGGCTGCGCTCGTCCTCGGTCAACCGAGGGCGCCGGCCCGCTCCCGGACGGTCGCCCAGACCGTCCAACCCGTTGGTGTTGAACCGATGCAGCCACTCACGCACGGTCTGCGGATGACACCCGACCTCGGCGGCGACGCCCTTGGTCGACCCGCCCTCCCAACTGGCGACCACGATCCGCGCCCGCCTGATCCAGTCACCGGGAGCGTGTCGGGCACCGGCCAGTTTCCGGACCGCCCGCTCCTCCGCAGCGTCGATCGGTAACCGCGCTACCAGCACTTTCGGCACGAACCACTCCTCGTCCACCGACCATGATCGACGATCAAGATACGGCATAATTGAGGAACGCAGCACTAACCCATTCCGCATTCCCAGGAGCCTGGTCCGGCACCTCGCCGACCTGTGGGGTGCCAGAACTCTGCACTGGGCCGCTGAGCTGCGGTGATCGTGCGCCATGGATCACAGAGGCGTGATCGTGAAGCGTGGCGTTACGACTGCTGTACCTGATCTTCGTCCGGCTAGTCGGCTGGCTGGTTCTGCTCGGTCGCTCGTCGACGGCCAAGGACGTCGAGTTACCGGTGCTGCGGCACAAGGTCGCCGTGCTGCGCCGGACGAGCCCGCACGCGGCTGGACCGGGCCGATCGCGCGGTGCTCGCCGCACTGGCTCGGCAACTCCCCCGGCTGCTGCGCGAGCACCGGTTGGCGACACCGGGCACCGTCCTGCGATGACACCGACGCCTGGTGGCCAGGAAGCGGACCCACCCGAACCGGACCGGGCGCCCGCCGGTCGACGACACCGTCGTGGCGTTGATCCAGCGGATGGCGAGGGAGAACACCGGCTGGAGCTACCGCAGGATCCAGGGCGAGCTGCTCAAGCTCGGCCACCGGGTAGCCGCGTCGACCGTCCGTCGCATGCTCAAGCGCCTGCGGATACCGCCCGCACCTACCCGGAACACCGACACCTCCTGGCTGCTGTCCCTCCGCCCCCAGGCCACAAGCAACCTGCCGATGGACCTCGGCGAGCAGACGGACAATTCCCGCTTCCCGATCCGCGATCGAGCCGGCCGATTCACCACGTCGTTCGACACCGTCCTCGCCGACCCCGGCATCCAGGTCGTGAAGACCCCGCCACGCTGCCCGAAGCGAACTGCTACGCCGAACGGTTCGTCGGCACCGTTGAACGCGAGGTCACCGACCGACTGCCGCCGACGACCTGACGGGCACACCCTCACCCCATCGACGACGCGTTCTGGAGGACCATCCGGGCGACAGGTCAACGCAGGACGCAGAACTCGTTGCCCTCGGGGTCGGCCATCCGCACCCAACCCTCGAACTCCCGCACCGCCACCGCGCCGAGGCCCACCAGACGGGCGACCTCGGCGGCCGGGTCGTCGGCGCCCAAGTCCAGATGGACACGGTTCTTCGCCACCTTGCCCTCGGGCACCAGCACGAAGAAGTAACGCGGCAGGCCGGGACCGGCCTCCACCAGCACCGTCGGATCGTCCTCGGGATCGTCGACCCCCTTCTCCCTCAGACGCCGCAACTCCGCCTCGTCGTACAGCGCCACGCGGTAACCGTCCAGGACCGCAGCCCAGAAACGGGCCAACGACGCCGGATGCCCGCTGTCGAAGACAATGTCGTGAACGCGGACCACGCCCCGTACCCCAACGCGGAGCGCTTGTCCGGCAACGACTTCCCGCCGCAACCCCGCCACAAGACCTCGACCAACCGACGAACCGCCTGCGGCAGGTACACCTCGGAGGCCTACCTGATCAGCGCGTGCAGGCCGCCCAGGCGGCGCTCCATCGCGAGCGTCAACCCGAATGCCGCCCGGCTGCCTCCCGCCGAATCATCGACACCAGTCGGACGTCCAAGTGCTTCCCAGAACACCTACGAGATCCGGCCGAGGACGAAGAGTCCCACCGAGCCGCCCGCACACCCCGCCGACCGCCGAACCGATCCGACGAAGCTGCGCCACCGAAACGACACGGGCCCTGTTCAAGATGGACAGAGCCTCGAAGAATGACTTCGTGACCCACTTCGGGAAAAAATTCCTTGAAGCGCTGGAGAATCATTGCTCGCCTACCCCGTGAGGCGACGAATGCTGTCGCCGATGTGGGCTCCGGCCCACCTGGACAATCGGCGGAAGTTGTTGCTATACTTGACACATGCGCTGCCACCACCACTGTGGAGGTGGGCCGCAGCCCACGTTTTCGGACATATAATTACCCCACGAGGCCCTGATCTGAGTTTACCAGATCAGGGCCTCGTGGGGTTTGTACGTTGGGGCGCTGACCTGCGGCTTCATCCGGTGCTCACACAACGGGCACCAGTCGGAGACCGACGCCGTGCGCGTCGCAGGTGACCGTCAGCCGGTTGTCGAGTAGGTAGGCGGCCACTTGGGCCGGTTCCACCCCGACGTGGTGCCTTTCCCTCACGAGCTGCTCCACGATGACGTCCACGAGATGGTCCTCACGCAGGTAGACGTTGCGGGGCGCGTCGGCCGGGCGGGACCGTGCGCTGGTGTACCCGTGCCGACACCGGTAGCCCGCACGCCCGTGGACCCAGTGCGACTCCAACCGCCGCCTGCACACCCCGCACACCAGCAGCCCGGACAGGTGATACCTCCGGACGCTGCCGTCCGCGGTCGGACGTGCCGCCCGGCGCGCCTGAGCCAGGAGGAAGTCGGCCTCGCTCACCAGTGCCGTGTGGGCGATGTTCGCGGAGATCACCCAGTCCTCGCGGTCGTTGGCGCGCTGGGCCGGCCGGCCGCTCGTCGGATGCGGGTGTTCGCGGTCGTTGGCCACTCGGTTCCACACCTGCCGCCCCGTGTAGCGGGGGTTCTCCAGGATCTTCGCGACGGTGATCAACGTCCACGCCTCGCCCGACCGGTGCGGGTTGCGATCCGCGTCGGCGGACGACGGACACGGTACGGCGCGTTCGTTGAGCTCCCGGGCGATCCCGGCGATGCTGCGCCCCGCCAGCCGCTCCGTGAAGATCCACCGGACGTGCGGCGCGGTCGCCGGGTCCGGCGCGAGCCGCTGGAGTCGCCGTCCCCAGCGCGCGTGTGCCCGGTTCGGATGCGGGCCACCGTCGACCAATCGGTACCCGTAGGGCGGACGGCCACCCAGATAGCGGCCCTGGTCGTAGGTCTGCGCCCGCATCGCCCCGATCACCCGATGCCGCACCCGCCGGATCTCCAGATCCGACCGCGCCCCCAACATCACCACCAACGCCTCATGCGCCGGACGCGCCATGTCCACACGTCCGCCCGCCTCCGGCAACCACACCTGCACCCCGAGCCGCTCGAACAACGGCGCCATCCGCACGAACTGGTCACCGCAGAACCCCCGCTCGTACTCCCCCACCACGATCGCGTCGAACCCGCGATCCGGATCCTCCAACGCGGCCAACAACCGGGAAGCCTGCGGCCGATCCGCCCACGCCCTGAGCCGGGTGCACCCGGCCTCGAAATACTCGGCGACGATCACACCGTGACCCGCCACCAGACGCTCCGCGACCTCCCGCTGCCACAACCGAGACGTCCGCCGATCCTGAAACTCCGAAGTGGACATCCTTCCGTAGAACGCAAAACGCAGTCCAAGATGGACGAACGGATCCTCCGACCGTTTCCGGCGCACAGTAGGTCCCGTAGTCCGCAACCACGCACCGAGCAAATCCGGATCTTCCGATCGTGACGCCATCACCGTGACCACCTTCGCATCGACCGACAAGACACCGATGGGACGACCCGCACCGGAAGCCGTGACGGGGGTCGACGTGTTCCCACCCAGACGGACCAACGGCCGTCGCCGTCCTCCGAGGCCTTCGAACCGGGATCACGACGCGACATGACCACGGCCGGGTGGCACTCGATCCGATTGACTCACCGGAGTCCAGCGACGTGTTGGCGCTGCGGCAACGGGCGACCCGACAGGCACAAGTGTGTTCGAACGAACGCAGAGGCAGGCGCGCAGGCGAGTCCGCGGTGCGGACGATGCGCATGTTCTTCCGGCTCACCATCGCCAGCGCCTGCTCAGATCCGGCGTCGACCCCGCCATCACGTGGCGATCCCCCGGCCGCTGCCCACCGTGCGCCGGGCGTTGACCCACAAGGAAGTCACCGCCATCAACCACGTCGAGCACCTTGCGCCGGAACCCGGGTGGGCACCTCTTGGGTATCGTGGGCTGTCCTCCGGACCACTGGAGTGATTGATCATCCAGTAACCCGACTCCGTACAACCAGGGGAGGATCAGTCCGGGCTGCGGTCTCCGTGGTGATGCGCGAGGTGGACCAGCACCTGGGCGATGCGGGTGGCGGCCGGTCGGGACATGGCCCGGCACAGGTCGTTGGCCCAGCGGATCTGATCGGCGCTAACCCTGGCCAGCTCCACGAGTAGTTCGTGGTGCCTGTCGAGCACGGCTCGGAGCTGGTGTCGACGGATCAGCCGGGCGGCGACGCGGCCGCAGGCGATCACCGTGGCGGAGCGGGGTTTGTCGTCCAGGGCGGCCATTTCGCCGACCAGATCGCCCGCGGACCGCACGCCCAGCAGAGCCGGGACCGATTCGTCAATGGCCTGCACCTTGACCGCACCGGTGAGCAACAGCACGGCGTGACCGTCGTCGGCACCCTGCCGCATCAGAACGTCGCCCGGCCCGTAGCCGACCGGGCTGCCGGAGTCGAGCAGAGCCCGTGCCGCGGGTGGCGACAGGCGGCCCAGCAGACCGCGGCGCGGCCGGTCATCGCTCATCTCCAACCCCCAGTCCAGTTTGCCTCGCATAAGCGGCCCACCGCCCCGATCATCGCACCGCGCGGTCGAGGCGTGGGGCAACCGACGTCAGCACCTGGAGCTGGTCAGTTCGCCCTTCCAAAGACTCCGCCCTGGCGTCGCTGACGCCGGGGCAGAACCTCCATAGCCGTTGTTGCGCAGCCGTGTCGCAAGAGGCTGCGAGGTGGGTACGTTCCGGCTCAGCCTCCGAACACCTCCGGTGGCACTCCCAGTTCCCTGGGTCCGACAAGTCCGAAGGAGGGGCCGCGGGTGAGCCAGAGCAGCAGGGGCAGGGCCCGGTCGGGGTGTCGGCGGCTCATCTCGCGGGCGATGTCGGCGACGGGTACCCGTGGTTTGGCCACCTCCTGGTAGTCCTCCAGCCAGGCACGGGTGTCGTCGATCACCTCTTCCCCGCCCACCGAGCCGTGGCCCGGGACCACGATCCGGTGTTCTCCCAGTGCCTGGACCTGGTCCAGGGCGGTGAGCCATGACGCGGGGTTGTTGGTGTCCGCCATGTAGCAGTGCGAGTGGTGGTTGAGCAGGTCCCCGGCGATCACGGCTTGCGCGTCGGGCACGTGGAAGGCGGTCGCGTGCACCGTCTCGGCCACCGGGAGGTCCACGAAGACCACTGCGTGCCCTTCCAGGGAATAGCTGTCCCCGGTCAGCGGCTCGGGCACCGGCATCTCGTCCGGGATCTGGTCGCCATAGGCTTCCTGCCAGTGCAGGCGTTTGGCCGGCCACTCCAGGATCCCGTCGATGACGCCCTGCCGGGCCAGGATCGGGGTGTCGGGGAAGGCGGAGGCGATCTCACCCATGCCGCCGTAGTGGTCCGGGTGCGCGTGCGTGATGAAGGCCGCCTTGAGCTGCTTGCCGCTGTCACGGACGCGGTCGGCGAGTTCGCGTGCCTCGTCGATGACGAACTGCACGTCGATCAGGATCGCGTCGTGCTCGCCGCTGATGAGGACGCAGTTCGGCGACAGAGCCGCTTCGGAACCCGCGAACACATCGAAACGAAGCCCGTTCCGCTGCTCCGAGAAGATAGTGGTGAGCATGGGTCATTCCTCTCTGACCGGCCCTTTTCGTTCCACTCGGTGCGTGGCATCCTCTGAGCCGTGCGGTAACGCTAAGGAAACCTGGGAGTCCGTGACATGACTGGGAACGCGCCGTTTCCGGCACCACAACGCAGCGACGACGCCGGCGCGGACGCCGAACGGCGTTTCACCACGCTCGGTCTCGACCATGACCAGTGGGACTACTGGAGCGAAGTGACCCGTACGGCGTTCGTCGCCATGCGCGCGGCCGCGCTGCCCGACGCGGTCCCCGTCTCCGCGAAGCACGGTTTCGCCGCTTCCGCTGTCGCCCGGGTGACGGGCGGGCTGCTGGTCAGCACCATGCGGGCGGATCCGCATGAGGCCGCTCGTACGCCTGACCTGGTCAGGAGAGCGGCAGGAGAGGACTTCTTCCTCACGCTGCTCACCGAGGGGTCGGCCAGGCTCCGGCAAGGCGACCGCGCCGCCGAGGTGGGTCCCGGCGACTTCGCCCTCGTGGACAGCACCCACCCCTACGTGTTCCGCTTCGACCGCCCGTTCCGCTCGGTGGTCCTGCAGATACCCCGCGCGATGCTCACCTCCCGCTGCGCCGTCGCCGAGCACGTCACCGCCGTACCGTTCCGGACCGCGCGCGGCATGGGTGCCTTCGTCAGTCCCGTCCTGCGCGCCCTGGCCGAACAAGGTCATGACCTCGGCGAGGCGACCGCCGAATCGTTCATGAGGAACCTTCTCGATCTCCTGGCCACCGCGTGCGACGCTCTTGGCTCGGACGTCTCCGGGAAAACGAGTGCGGCCGTTCATCGACGTGATCTCCGGCGGGCCAAAGCCTACCTCGCCGACCGGCTCCACGACCCCGGCCTGACGCTGCTCGCCGCCAGCCACGACCTGGGCTTTTCACTGCGTTATCTGCACGAGCTGTTCCGCGAGGCCGACACCACACCTCGCGCATGGCTCTACGCCCAGAGGCTCGACCGCGCCCGCACGATGCTGTCGGGGGCCGGATACGACGCTCAGAGCATCAGCAGCATCGCGCCGCGCGTCGGGTTCAAGGACGCCTCCCACTTCTCCCGGGCGTTCAAGTCCCGCTTCGGGACCAGCCCCGCCACCTACCGCAGGACGGCCGTAACGGCACCGTCGGGGAACGCCTGATCCGGATCGCTGCCGCGGCGTGCGCCTAGGACGGCCACAGTGAGTGCACGTGCGTCCTGCAGGACGATCTGCCACCCAGGCCCCACCGTGAGGGCGAATCCCACAGATTGATCACGACTCGATACGCGCCCTAGCCTCAATACCAGTGACTTAGCTTGAGTTTTAAGGTCTCAAGGCCGACGGGGCACCCGGTTGATCATGGGTGAAGCCCTTGGTTGATCATTCCTTCTTGCGACAGACGGAAGATCGACCAAGGGCTTCAGTTGATCAGTGTGCACTACACCGGTGCGGCGGCCGCGCTGGGGGACCTGTCCGGGTTCCGTCAGGACTTCTACCAGTGTGTGACCGCGCGGGCGGACGCGTTGTTCGAGCTGGCTGACGCGGCGCTGTGCGCCGAGGGGCCGGTCACCTCGCTGGTCGAACTGTCGTTGGAACCCGAGCACCGGCGCGGTCACGGCAGCCTGTACGAGGGGCTCAACAAAGGCGGGATCGATATCGACCGGTTCCGCAATGTTGTTGCCCGCCAGCAGGTTCCGCGCGGCGACGATGGCCGGATCATGTTGGCCATCGATATCAGCCACTGGCTACGCCCCGACGCGAACACCAGTCCCGACAGGCTGTTCTGCCACACCTACGCACGCGGCAGGGGGCAAGCCCGGATGATCCCCGGTTGGCCCTACTCGTTCGTGGCCGCCCTGGAACCCGGTCGCACGTCGTGGACGGCGTTGCTCGATGTCGTGCGCCCGAGCGATGATCACACCGATATGGCCGCCACCCAACTGCGCACCGTGGTGGACGCGCTGATCACCGCCGGACACCGACGCGAGGGCGACCCGGAGATCTGGATCATCGGCGACAGCGGCTACGACGGCCCTCGTCTGGCGTTCCTGCTGGCCGATCTCCCGGTCCGGGTACTGGTACGACTGCGATCCGACCGGGTGCTGGCCTTCCCCGCCCCACCACGGCAACCCGGCGCCCGCGGCCGCAGCGCCCGGCACGGAGCCCGGTTCGCGTTCTCCGACCCTGTGGGGTGCCAGAACTCTGCACTGGGCTGCTGACCTGCGGTGATCGTGCGCCATGCGCCACGGCGGCATGATCGTGAGACGTGACGCTACGACT
>NZ_MTQP01000031.1 GCF_001984175.1 Saccharothrix sp. ALI-22-I | reverse complement strand
TTCCAGAACGCCTTCCTGGCCTGCGCGATCGTGGCGCTGGTGGTGGCGGTCGTGTCCCCGCTGCTGCTGCCCGCCGGCAAGCCCAGCTCGGACGGCGGCCCGGTCTTCGCCCACTGACCCGCCGAAGATGACGACGGACCCACCACGCACGGAGTCGGTTCGGCGGGCTCGTCCGCGCCGGGCCGACGCCGAGCGGAACATCGAAGCCATCGTCCGCGCGGGGCTGGCCTGCTTCACCGAACGACCGGATGTGAGCATGACGTCCATCGCGCAGGCAGCCGGCGTCAGCCGGGTCACCCTCTACACCCACTTCCCGACCCGGGAGGAACTGCTGGTCAGGGTGCTGGACAGCGCGGTGGCCGAAGCCGACCGGGCGTTGGCCGCGGTCGACGACGGGCCCGCCGACGAGGTGCTGTCGCAGATCGTGCGCTCGTCGTGGGACGTGCTGGGCCGGTACCGCAACCTGATGCTGGCCGCGGAAGTCCTCACGCCGCAGGAGCTTCGCGGCACCCACCGGCTGACCCTGGACCGGATAGCCCGGCTCGTCGTGCGCGGCCAGGCCGAGGGGACGTTCCGCGACGACCTGGGCGCGGAGTGGATCGTGACGATCTTCTACAGCCTCGTCCACTCCGCCGCACTCGAAGTCACCGAGGGCCGGATGAGCTCCGCCGAGGCGGCCGACGCCCTGGACCGGACGTTGCGCGCCGCGATCACCAAGTCCCCACAGTGAGTCGCAAGGCGAGTCACAAGGCGTCGAACACCCGCCGGAGGGCTTCCTCCGGGATGCGGAGGTGACGTCCGGAGTACGAGCGCAGCGCCGCCAGGTACTCGCGCTCCAACTCGGTTTCATCCAGCGTGGTGGACCGGCCGCCCTGGACCAACACGTCGCCGCCGACGATGACGGTGTCGACGTCGATCGAGCCGCCGAGGGTCAGGAATGCCTCCAGCGGGCGCGGGTTGAGCAGGTAGCGCCAGTCGGTGGTCGGCACCAGGACCAGGTCCGCCTGCTTGCCCACCTCCAGGGAGCCGACCTCGTCGTCCCAGCCGAGCCCGCGGGCCGCGATCCGGGTGGCCATGGCCAGCGCCCCGCTGGGTCGGACGCGGGTGTTGTCCGCCGCCATCTCGTTGTGCATCTGCCAGGCCGCGCGCATCGCCTCGGGCATACCCCCGAGCGGGTACGGGCCCGCGTCCGTCGACAACGAGACGTCCAACCCGGACTCCGCGAGGTCGGAGATCACCCTGGTCTCGCTGAGGCTGGACTCGCCGCTCGGGCCGTACTTCGCCGGCGATTGGCTGATGTGCGCGCGTGCGTCCAGCAGCAGTTTGCGCTCCTCGTCGTCGACGAACGCGCAGTGCACCGCCATCAGCCGGTCCGACAGCAGGCCGAGGTCCGCGAGCCGCCGCACGGGCGTGGCGCCGTAGTAGGCGCGGACCACGTCGGATTCGTTGCGCAGCGCGGCGACGTGCGTGGCGAACCGGGTGTCGTAGCGGCCGACCAGGTCGGCCAGTCCCCGTCCCAGTTCGTCGGACATGTTCGCGACGTAGAGTGCCGAGGGCCGCACGCGGACCCGTTCACGCGGTGGAGCGCTCAGCAGGGCTTCCAGGTCGGCCAACACTCGGTCGGTGTCGCGGGTACGCCGGTACCGCTGCTCCCCCGGCGCGCACACCGCGTCGGCCGCCCAGGTGCTCACGGACAGGCGGATGCCCAGGTCGCCGGCCGCGGCGATCATCGCGTCCGGCCGGTTCAGCGAACCGGTGTCGCCCAACGTGGTCGCGCCGGTGCGCAACTGGGTCCACAGGGAGTAGCGGGCGATGGCCACCGCTTCTTCCCCGGTGAGGCCTGCGATCATGTCGTTGAAGGAGTCGAAGGCCGCGGAGACCTGCGTCATGGCGCCGCCGCGAGCCAGGAATCCGGGTTCGTCGTCCACATCGGATGGTGGGCGCAGCGCGCCGCGGAACGCGACCCGGGACGCGAACATCTCGTGCCAGTGCCCGTTGACCAGTCCCGGCAGGACCATCATGCCGCCCGCGTCGACCGTCCGCACCTCGGCCGTCAGGCCGGTGGCCACCGCGTCCACCTCGGCCACGTCGCCGACCGCGACGATCCGGCCGCCCAGCGCCAACACCGATCCGACCGGGTGGAGGCGGTCCGCGGCGTCGGCGGTGTGCACGTAGCCGCCTCGGACCAGCGTGGCCCTGCCATCAGGATTGCCAATGCCGCCATCGGAATCGCTCATACCACGTCTCCCCCTGAGTACCCTTGATCGGTCGCTTTTGTACCGGTGTGACAACTTCTGTCGTCGAGGCGGGCCAAGTCTGTCGAGACGCGACCTGGTGGACAAGCCTTGACTGCCCTACGGCGGTAGGGTACTCAGAACCCGAACTGTGGTGTTCGAGTTATTGAAAAGCCGCCAACTGGGGGATGTTTCCGCATGTCGTTGTTGATGACCGGTGGCACCGGTTTCCTGGGCTTACACCTGCTGGGCGAGAACCTGCGCGCCGGACGCCACGTGACCCTCCTGGCCCACGCGGGCACCACTCCGGCCGGTGAGCGCGTCACGCGTTTCCTCGACGCCACCGGCCTGCGGGACCACCTGGCGTCCCCGCTGGAACGGCTGCTGGAGATCGTCGAGGTGGACGTGCGGCTCCCCGGCCTGGGCCTGCCCGCCGGCGAGCTGCGCGCGCTGGCCGCCGGCGCCGAGGAGTTGTGGCACGTCGCGGCGTCGGTGGTGCTCGACGGCCGGGACGACCACGTCTGGCAGTCCAACGTGAACGGCACGGAGAACGTGCTGGCCCTGGCCGCCATGATGCCGCGCGATGCGCTGTTCCGCCACGTGAGCACGGCGTTCGTGGCCGGCCGCACCCGACGCGGTGCCGTGACCGAGGCCGACAGCGCCGCCGCCACCGAGTTCGAGAACAACTACGAGCGGTCCAAGCACACCGCCGAGGGTTCGGTCCGGCGCTGGGCCGAGCAGCACGACCGTTCCGCACTCGTGCTGCGGCCGAGCATCCTCATTCCCGGTGACGGTCCGATCGCGGCATTGCCGGAGCACACGCTGCGCACCGTCAGCCGGATCATCGGACGTGTCCTCGAACGCTCCTCCACCGCCGAACCCCGGGTGGTCGTGCGCGTGGGCGCCGATCCCCGGGCGCACCTCAACCTCTTGCAGGTCGACTGGGCGGCGAAGGCGATGCTGCTGCTGGGCGAACGGATTCGTGACGGCGTTCGGACGGCGCACGTCGTGCACGACCACGACGTCGCGGTGCGGACCATCTCGGCCGCTCTCGAGGACGTCTCGAAGGTCCGGTTGCGGATGATGCCCGCCGCGCCGGCCGAGCCGACCGAAGCCGAGGAGTGGTTCCAGCGGCGTGCCGCGGGTTTCCTGCCCTACCTCTACCACCGGCGGAACTTCGACGCGTCCGCGACCCGAACGCTGCTGCCGGACCTGCCCCGGCCGGCCATGATCGACCGTGAGCACCTGCGGCGCTGCGTCGCGCTCCCGGAGGCCGCGACGATGCGGAGGTCGGCATGACCGGCCGGGCAGTGGTCATCGGGGCAGGGTCGGCGGGCTTGGCCTCCGCTGCGGAACTGGGCCGACTCGGTTTCGCTGTCACCGTCCTGGAAGCCGGGGAACACGTCGGCCACCGCTGGCGCAACCGTTACCGCAGCCTGCGCCTCAACACGCTGCGCGCGCTGTCCGCCCTGCCGGGGCTGCCGATCCCCCGCCACCACGGGAATTGGCTCTCCGGTGGGACGTTCGCCGACTACCTGCGCTCCTACGCCGAGCACCACGACCTCGACGTGCTGATCTCGACACCCGCTACGGCAGTCACGCGTGACGCCGGTACCGCGTGGCTGGTCGACACCGCGGAACAGCAGTTGCGAGCCGATGTCGTGGTCGTCGCGACCGGTAACGCGGCCGTGCCGGTGCTCCCCTCCTGGGCCGCCGGGTTCACCGGCGAGATCCTGCACTCGGCGGATTACCGCGAGCCGGAGCCGTTCGCGGGCAAGGACGTCCTCGTCGTCGGTTCGGGCAACTCGGCGACCGAGATCGCCACCGACCTCATCGGACACGCCCGCGACATCCGGCTGTCCGTGCGGACCTCTCCCCTGCTGGTGCCCACCAGCACCCTTGGGGTGTCCACGCACCGCATGAGCGTGTTGGGGGCCGGGCTGCCGGACGCGGTGTGGAACGCCGCCGGCCTGAGCACCCACTGGTCGCTCTACCGGGACCTGGCACGGTTGGGCCTGGGTCAGCCCGAGGTCGGCTCGCACACGCGGTTCCGCGAGACGGGCATGGCGCCGGTCGCGGAACGCGGGTTCGCGCGCGCGGTGCGCCGGCACCAGATCCAGGTCGTGACGGCAACCGAGACCGCCACCGGCAACGAGGTCCGGTTGAGTGACGGCACCGTGCTGCGTCCCGACGCCGTGGTGCTCGCCATCGGCTACCGCCCGTCCTTCCCCGCCCTGCTGGGCGACCTCGACGTGTTGACCGACAACGGCACGCCGGTCCGCTGGGGCGGCCCGATCCCCGGTGCTCCCGGCCTGTTCGTCGTCGGAGCGCCGTCGCTCCAGGGCGACATCCGCGAGCACGGACGGGAAGCCAAGCGCGTCGGACGTGCCGCCGCCGTGATCACCTCCGCCCACCACGCCCACGGGACAACCCGATGACCGATCCCGATGTCACGTTCGACTTCGTCTCGTTGCCGGACCTGCTCCGGCAGTCCGCCGCCCGCGAACCGGATCGGATCGCGCTGCGCGAAGGCGGGCGCACGATGACCTACCGCGAGTTGGTCGACTCGGCCCACCGCCTGGCCAACCACCTGCTGCGGCTGGGCTGCGTTCCCGGTGACCGGGTGGTGAGCACCCTGCCGCGCGGAGTGGACGCCGTCGTCGCCCAGGTCGGCATCATGGCCGCCGGCGCGGTGTACGTGCCGGTCGACGCGGAGTACCCGACCGCCGTCCTGCGCGACATGCTCGCCACGATCGCGCCCCGCCACGTCGTGGGCTCGACGCACGAGCTGACGACCGTCCACCTCACCGAGGCGGTGCGGGAGAGCCCGGCCGACGTGCCACTGGTGCGGGTGGAGCCGTCGAGCGGCGCGTACGTCATCCACACCTCGGGCTCGTCGGGCACGCCGAAACCGGTGCTGGTGTCGCACCGGGCCATCGCCCACTCGACCATGGCCCGGTGGCACCGCTACCCGGAGCTGGTCACCGGATTCCTGCTGGTGTCCCCGATGACCTTCGACTCGTCCATGGCCGGTCTGTGGTGGACGCTCGGCCAGGGCGGCACCCTGGTGCTCGCCCCGCCGAACCCGGTGGCGCTCGTGGCCGAGTTGCGGCGCGTGCTGACCGACCCGGCCGCCGGGGTGTCCCACACGCTGCTCACGCCCACGCTGTACCACCAGGTGCTGGACGGACTGGGTGAAGTCCACACCGGTGTCCGGCACGTCGTCGTGGCCGGGGAGGCGTGCCCGGAGAGCCTGGTGCGGCGGCACCACGCCACGTTGCCGGGTGTCGAGCTGGTCAACGAGTACGGCCCGACCGAGGCGGCCGTGTGGTGCACCAGCGCGGTGTTGCGGCCGGACGAGGACGTGACGATCGGGACCCCGATCGCGAACGTCGAGGTGCTGGTCGTCGCACCGGATGGCACCCCGCTCCCGACCGGCGAGGTCGGCGAGCTGTGCGTCACCGGTGACCAGTTGGCGGACGGCTACCTCGGTGACGAGGAGCTGACCGCGCGGCGGTTCGTGGCGCACCCCTCCGGCCACCGGATGTACCGGACCGGCGATCGCGGCCGGCTGCGCCCCGACGGACGGCTGGAGGTCGTGGGCAGGCTGGACGAGCAGGTCAAGATCCGGGGTCACCGGGTCGATCTGGCCGGCGTGCGCGCCCGGCTCGCGGACGCGGAAGGCGTCGCGGACGTCGTGCTGGCGCTGCGGGACCGCCCGAACACCGAGGGCAAGGTGCTCACCGCCTACGTCGTGCCGACCACCGACGCCCGCGCCGTCGAGGACGATATCCGCGACACCTGGGCACAGGTCGTCGACGAAGTCGCCGCAGGCGCCGCCGCCACCGGCACCGATTTCGACACCAGTGGCTGGACCAGCAGTTACACCGGCCGCCCGTTGCCGGACGACGATATGGCCGAGTGGGTGGACCACACGGCCCGGCTGCTCCGGGAAGGCCCGCACCGCACGGTGCTGGACTTGGGCTGCGGCACCGGGCTGCCACTGCTGCGGGTCGCACCGCACGCCGAGCGCTACGTCGGCGTGGACGTGTCCGAACGGACGCTGGAGGGGCTGCGGCACGCGGTGGACTCGGCAGGGTTGAGCCAGGTCGAGTTGCGGCGAGGCGAAGCGAGCGATGTCGCGGACTTCGCGGGCGACGGTTTCGACCTCGTCGTGTCCAACTCGGTCAGCCAGTACTTCCCGAGCGCCGACTACCTCGACCGGACGGTTCGCGGCGCGATCGCGGCGGCCGGCCGCACCGGGCGGGTGATCATCGGCGACATCCGGGACCTCTCGCTGCTGTGGGAGTTCCACACCGCCGTCGTGCTGGCCCGGTCCGCGCGCGACACCCCCGCCGACGTCATCGCGTCACGGGTGGCCAGGCGGGTGCAGGACGAAGCGCAGCTCCTGGTGGATCCGCGCTGGTTCGCCGCCCTCCCGTCGCGGCTGCCCGGCACGCACGTCGAGGTCCGGCCGCGCCGAGGGTGGCACCGCAACGAGATGACCGACTTCCGGTTCGACGCCGTGGTGCACACCGACCCGGCCGTCGAACTCGTCGAGATCGAGGGCTGGCTGGAGTGGTCCGGTCCCGACGACCTGAAGGCCCTGCTGGCGACCCGACCGGAGGCCGTGGGGCTGCGACGGGTGCTCAGCGCCCGCACCGCGGGCATCACCGCCGCCGCCCAGGCGCTCCGCTCCGGGTTCGACGGCACGACGGCCGAACTGCGTGACCTGGCGGCGTCGTCCGATCCGACAGCCGTGCACCCGGAGATCTTCTTCGAACTGGCCGAGGAACACGGTTACACCTGCCACCTGAGTCGCGCCGACGCGTGGGACGGTGGCGCGTTCGACGTCGCACTCATCGCCCACAGCACAGCGCGCGCCGTCCTTCCACGGTTCCCCACCACCGGGGCGGCCACGGACGCACTCACCACCGATCCGCTGCGCAAGCGCGGTGTCAGCTCGCTACGCGCCGCGTTGGTGCCCAGGCTGCGCAGGCACGCCGAAACCGAACTGGTGCCGCACGAACGGCCGGGCGCGTACGTCGTGCTGACCGAACTGCCCACCACCACGCACGGCAAGGTCGACGTCGCGGCGCTGCCCGCGCCCGGCCAGGACCGCCCCGAGTTGGACACCCCGTTCGCCGCACCGCGCACCGCGACGGAGGTGGCCGTCGCCGAGGTCTGGTGCGCCGTGCTGGGGCTGGACCGGATCGGCCTGGACGACGACTTCGTCGAGCTGGGCGGTGACTCCCTGCTGGCGGCGAACTGCGGCGTGCGGCTGACCGAGCGGCTGGACGTGGCACTGCCGGCGGGCGCGTTGTTCGCCGCACCCACGGTCCGCGCGCTGGCCCGGCTGGTCGAGGACGCCGCACCGAGGTCGGCCCCGACCGCCGTCACCGGGAGCGGCGGCACGCTGCCACTCACCAGCGCGCAAACCGCGTTCTGGTTCCTGGACCACTACCAGCGGCCGGGCGGGTCGCGGCACCCGGACTTCGCGCTGCCGGTGCACTACCGCATCTCCGGCCCGTTGGACGTGGACGCCCTGCACACGGCGATCGACACGCTGGTCCGGCGGCACGAGGCGTTGCGCACGCGGGTGCTGCTGGAGGCCTCGGAGGGCACCCAGCTGGTGCAGCCGTCCTGCCGTGACGTCCTGTCGGTGCACCGGGTGCCCGCCGTAGACGCCGACCAGGCGCTCCGCGAGGCCGCCCGGAACGACGCGCAGCGCGCCCTGGACCCGGCCACCGGCGAGGTGTTCACCGCCGAGCTGACCAGCGCGTCGGACACCGAGCACCTGCTCGTCCTGCGGGTGCACCACATGGTGGCCGACGGGTGGTCCATCGACGTGCTGGAACGGGAGCTGGAGGAGCTCTACAACGCGGGCCGCGCGGGCCGGGAGCCAGCGCTGGAATCGCCGCCGAGCTACGAGCAGCTGGTGCACGGCGTCGACCGGACGTTCTTCGTGGACGTGGCCTGGCGTGAAGCGGAGCCCTACCGGACGGCGTTGCGCTACTGGGGCAGCCAGGCCGACGGCGCCAAGCCCATCCGGCTGTCCGACGACGAGGTGACGCCCGGATCCACCCGGCTGTGCAGCGTCGACCTCGGCGTGGACGAGACGTCCGCGCTGCTGGAACGCGCCCGCCGGCACGGTGCGACGTTGTTCTCCGCGGTGGTCGCCGGGCTCGCGTGCCTGCGGGCGCAGGACTCCGGTGACGACGACGTGCGGCTGCTGACGTTGAACGCGGCACGGGACGAGCCCGGCCTGGACCGGATGATCGGCCTGCTGCTCAACCCGATGCTGATCCGGCTGGACGTCCCGCGAGGCAGCACCTTGGCCACCGTGCTGCCGAAGGCCGCCGCGACGGTGCGGGACGCGCTCGCGCACGGCCAAGTGCCCCTGCTCGCGCTGTGCGAGGAGGTGCCCGACCTGATGTCGGTGATGACCGAGTCGCAGTTCGTCGCGGTCGAGTCGCTGCCACCGGTGCGCGGTCTGCGCCTGGCCGACTGCCGCGTCCACCGCACCGACCCGTTCGACGAGGAGTTCCTCGGCCGCGGCTTCGAGTTGCCGGTGGAACTGCTCGTGGTGGCCCGCCGTCTGGGCGACGGGCTGCGGCTGACCGCCCTGCACGACCCCGCCGTCATCGACGGCCCCGAGGCGCGCACGTTGCTGGAACGGCTGCGCGCCCTGCTGCTCGACCCGGATTCCACGGAGGACGTCGATGAGCCCGTCGGTGCGTAGCCACCCCGTTTACGCCTCGGTCTACGACCGCTACAACCGCGGCGCCGAGCGCACCTGGCTCGGTGAGGCCAGGCACCTGGCGCTGGGGCACGCGCGGGGTCGCGTGCTGGAGATCGGCGCGGGCACCGGCATGAACCTCCTGCGCTACCGCGATGTGGAGGAGGTCGTCGCCACCGAGCCCGACCCCGCGTACCGGCGGCGGCTGGAGCAGCGGGTGCCGGAAGCCCAAGTACCGGTACAGGTCGTGGACGCCCCGGCCGAACGGCTGCCGTTCCCGGACGCCTCGTTCGACACGATCGTCAGCACACTGGTGCTCTGCTCGGTCGACGACCCGGCGCGCAGTGCCGCCGAACTGCGGCGGGTGCTGCGGCCGGACGGCGCGCTGCTGCTCGTGGAGCACATCCAGACCAGCGCGGGCGGGTTCACCAGGCTCGCGCAGCACGCCTCGGTGCCGTTCTGGCGGCTGTTCGTCGGCGGCTGCCGCACGAACCGGCCGACGCTGCGCACCGTGGCCGACGCGGGCTTCGAGGTCAAGGAGCTCGACCGGTTCCACCCGCCCCACGTCCCGTTCGTCATGTTCCCGTTCGTCGTGGCGGTGGCGAGCCCGCTCGAAGGAAAGGCCGGCTAGTGCTGGAGAAGTCGAAGTCCGACCGCCGTTCGGTGGTCCTGGGCGGTATCGCGCGGGTCGCGGTGCGCCGCCGGTGGTGGGTGCTGGCGGCGGCGCTGGTGTTCGCGGCGTTGGCCGGCGCGTTCGGCGGCACCGTCTCGGACAAGCTCATCAACGGCGGCTACACCCCGGAGTCGTCCCCCGCGACCGAGGCGGACCGGTTGCTGGCCGAGCGGTTCTCCGCCGGGGAACCGAGTCTGGTGCTCGTGGTGAGCGCGGACGGCGGGATCGACCAGCCGTCGGCGGCGCAGGCCGGTGCGCGGTTGACCGAGGAGATCGGCGGCGACTCCCGGGTCGGGTCGGTGACCTCGTACTTCACCACCGGTCTGCCGGACCTGCGGTCCACCGACGGCTCCCGCGCGCTGATCTTGGTGAAGCTGGAGGGCGACGAGCAACAGGTGCAGGCGGCGACGGCGGAGGTCGTGCCGAAGTGGCGGGACTCCGCGCAGCCGCTGCGGGTCGATGTCACCGGACGTGCGCAGGTCAACGCGGAGATCGCCGAGCAGAGCGAGCGGGACCTGGTCAAGGCGGAGCTGATCGGCGCGCCGATCATCCTGCTGATCCTGGTCCTGGCCTTCGGCAGCCTGCTGGCCTCGGTGTTGCCGGTGGTCGTCGGCCTGCTCGCGGTGGCCGCGACGACCGCCGTGCTGAGCGTGCTGACCGAGGTCACCGATGTGTCGATCTTCGCGTTGAACCTGACCACGGCGCTGGGGTTCGGGCTCGCGGTGGACTACAGCCTGTTCATCGTCGCCCGGTTCCGGGAGGAACTGCGCGGTGGACGTGAAGTCGCCGACGCGGTGGTGGCGAGCGTGGTGACAGCGGGCCGCACGGTGATCTTCTCGGCGATCACGGTGGCGTTGTCGTTGAGCGCGTTGCTGATCTTCCCCATGTTCTTCCTGCGGTCGTTGGCCTACGCGGCGATCTCGGTGGTCGTGGTGGCCGCGGTCAGTTCGGTGACCGTGCTGCCCGCCGTGCTGGCCGTGCTGGGCAAGCAGGTGCTCGGCCGGGCCCGCAAGAAGCCGCCCAAGCCCGAGGGGCAGTGGTGGGGTCGGGTCGCCCACGCCGTCATGCGGCGGCCGGTGCTCGCCGCGCTGCCGGTGCTGTTGCTGCTCGCGGTGGCCGCGCTGCCGTTCCTGGACGTGAAGTTCGGCATGGCCGACCACCGGGTGCTCCCCGAGAGCTCACCCAGCCACAGCACGGCCGACGGGATCACCGAGGACTTCGACCGCTCGATCGGCGACTCCATGCCGGTGCTGGTCGACACGGGTGACCAGGCCGCCGCGGGTGAACTGGCCGAGCGGATCTCCCGGCTGCCGGGCGCGGAGTCGGTGGAAGGTCCGACCGGCGTCCACCGCGATGGTGAACTCGTCCAGCCCGCGTCGCCCGCGTCGGCGGCGATGGTGGACGGCGGGTCGGCGTGGCTGCGCGTGTGGCCGGCCGAAGGGCCGTACTCCGAGGCGTCCCAGGACCTCGCCCAGTCCGTGCGCGCCCTCGACCCGCGATTGCGGGTGGCGGGGCCGAGCGCGGTGCTGGTGGACACCAAGGACGTGCTGTCGGAACGGTTGCCGTGGGCGTTCGGGCTGATCGGGTTGTCCACGTTCGTGCTGCTGTTCCTGTTCACCGGTGGCCTGCTGGTGCCGTTGAAGGCGCTGGTGCTCAACCTGATCAGCCTCAGCGCGAGCTTCGGCGCGGCGGTCTACATCTTCCAGCAGGGGCACCTGAGCTGGTTGGTCGGCGACTTCACCTCGACGGGCTACCTGGAGACCACGATCCCGGTGCTGGTGTTCTGCATCGCGTTCGGGTTGTCCATGGACTACGAGGTGTTCCTGCTGTCGCGAATCCGCGAGGAGTACCTGGCCACCGGTGACAACACGCACGCGGTGGCGCAGGGACTCCAGCGGACCGGGCGGGTGTTCACCGCGGCGGCGCTGGTGATCGCGGCGGTGCTGGCGGTGCTGGCCACGTCCGGTGTGTCGTTGTTGAAGCTCCTCGGCGTGACGATGGCGTTGGCCGTGCTCGTGGACGCCTGGTTGATCCGGGGTGTGCTCGCGCCGGCGTTCATGAAGCTGGCGGGCAAGGCGAACTGGTGGGCGCCCAAGCCCCTGGCGGCCCTGCACGACCGCCTGGGGCTGCGCGAGTGATCCTCTAGGCCAGGGGCATCGAGGGCACCGGCTCCTGGTAGAGCTCGTCGACCAGTTCGAACAGCCGCGTGACGGTGTGCGCCCCCAGTGACGTGTTGCGCTCCCGGGCCTCCGCGCCGTCCGGGTGGTAGACCTGCTCGCCGATCGCACGGGAAACCTGCTGGACCCATCCCGTGCGGTCGGCGCGCAGGTCGTTGAACCGCTCGAAGACCAGCGGGAAGTCGACCTCTCCCGGCTCCAGCAGATCACGGAGGCTCACCGCGTCCTCCAGTGCCATGCAGGCGCCTTGCGCGGCGTACTGGAGCATCGGGTGGGCGGCGTCGCCGAGCAGCACGACCCGCCGGTCGGTCCAGCGGCGCACCGGGTCCCGGTCGCACAGGACCCACGTGCGCCAGTCCCGGCCCAGGTCGATGAACGCCCGCGTGGTGGCCGCCATGGAGGCGAAGGTGTCGAGCACGAGATCGCGATCGACAGGGCGGCCGGTGACGACCTCGGTCGCCGCGTTGTCCACGGTGGCTGCGAGGTTGAGGAACTTCCCGCCCGCGATCGGGTAGTGCACGACGTGGCGTTTCGGCGCGGCCCAGAGGGTGACCGAGTTCCACCTCATCTCGTCGGGCACCGACTCGATCGGAATGACCGACCGGTAGATCGTGTGCCCGGACACGCGGGGCTCCCCGTCGGCGAGGAGCTGGGCCCGGACGGTGGAGCGGATGCCGTCGGCGCCGATCAGCGCGTCACCCCGCACGATCTCGCCGGACACCAGTTCGACCAGGACCTCGTCGCCGTCGAACTGGTACCGCACCACGGCGGAGTCGGTGCGCAGGTCGATCGTCTCGTACGCGCGGCAGGCGTCCAGCAGGGCCGTGTAGAGGTCCACGCGGTGCACGACGGCATACGGGTAGCCATAGCGCGCGCGGAACTCCCCGGTGAGCGGTAGGTGGGTGATGCGCTCACCGGTGACGCCGTCCATGAGCGTGAGCGCGTCGACGAAGACCGCGCCTTGGTGCACGCCTTCCATCACGCCCAGCCGGTCCAGGGCGCGGAACGCGTTGGGGCCCAACTGGATGCCCGCGCCCAGTTCGGTGAACTGCGCGTTGCGTTCGAGCACGACGGCGTGGTGACCCGCCTGGGCCACGCCGAGGGCGGCCGCGACGCCGCCGATCCCTCCGCCTGCGATCAGCACTGTCGTCATCGGGATGTCGCCATTCCTTTCGTCTCGACGCTCATGGCCGGCGCTCGTGGGTCGGCGCTCGTGGGTCAGCGCTCGTGGGTCAGCGCTCGTGGGTCAGCGCTCGTGGGTCAGCGCTCGTGGGTCAGCGCTCGTGGGTCAGCGCTCGTGGGTCAGCGGGCCACCGGGGTGTCCGCGAGGACTGCGGTGAGCATGTCACCGAGGATCATCGGCCCGTGCTCGGTCAGCACCGACTCGGCGTGGAACTGCACCGAGGCGAACCAGGGACCACGCAGGGCGTGCACCTCACCGGTGTCCGGATCACGGCTCACCCGCACGAGACCCGGCACGCCCGGGCATTCGACGGCGTCGGCGGCCGATCGCACGGCGAAGGTGTTGTAGAACCCGGCGGTCACCGGACGGCCGAACAGGTCGATGCCGCGCTGCATGCCCTGGTTCGGCAGGTCCTTGCGCATCAAGGAGAATCCCAGCAGCCCGCTGAGCACCTGGTGCCCCAGGCAGACGGACAGGAACGGCCGACGCTCGTCGAGCAGCCGCCCGGTGACGTGCCGCATGGCGGCGATCTTGGCGGAGTCGTCGTCACGCGGGTCTCCGGGGCCGGGACCGACCAGCACGACGTCGTAGCCTTCGAGGTCCAACGGCTCGTCGAACCTCCGGACGGTGATCTCCGGACCCAGTGAGCGGAGTTGGAGGGCGAGCATCGCGGTGAACGTGTCCTCGGCGTCGATCACCAGGATCTTCCGCCCCAGCAGTGCCGGCACGGGTTCGATCCTGCGGTCGAGCGGGGCGAACCAGAACGACGCCAACGTGGCGTTGCGCCGGTGGAGTGCGGCCAGGACGTCCGGGTGGTCGGCGAAGCCGGCCCGCGCCACGTGCTCGACGGGTTTCACCGGCTGGTCACCGCGGATGGCGGCGAGCAGTCCTGCGGCTTTGGCGGTCGTCTCGGCGACTTCGGACCGCGGGTCGGAGTGGCGGACCAGGGTGGCGCCGACGCCGATGTCCAACCGCCCGTCCGCGTCGACCTCGGCGGTGCGGATGACGATCGCGGAATCCAGGGTGCGGGCGCCGTGCGCGTCCCGGCCGATCAACGCCACGACGCCGCTGTAGTAGCCCCGGCCGCGCGGCTCGTACCGGCTGATCACCCGGCAGGCGTTCTCCAGCGGGCTACCGGTGACCGTGGGCGCGAACATCGTCTCGCGCAGCACGTCGGTCACGTCCCGGGTCGTGTGTCCCTCCAGCAGGTACTCGGTGTGCGCGAGCCGTGCCATCTCCTTCAGGTACGGCCCGTGGACCCGAACACCGCCGTCGCAGACACCGCCCATCATCTTCAGCTCCTCGTCCACCACCATGTACAGCTCGTCGGTCTCCTTGGGGTCGGCTAGGAACGACAACAGCTCCGGCAGCGACGGGCCGTCCGCCGGGTAGCGGTAGGTGCCGCTGATCGGGTTCATCGTCACGGTCCCGGCGCGGCTCGACACGTGTCGTTCCGGTGTCGCGCCGATGAACACCCGGCCGCCGACGCAGACCAGAAATGTCCAATATGCGCCGGTTTCGCCCAGGAGCAGTCGGCGGAACACGCTCAACGCGTGTCGCGGGGTGTAGTCGACCAACTCGGCGGTGAACGACCGTTTGATGACGAAGTTGGCCCCCGCGCCCCAACCGATCTCCTCGGCGAGGACTTTTTCCACGATGGCGGCGTAGTTGTCGTCGTCCACGTCGAATGCGCCGTCACGGATCTCGATCGGCTCGTCGGGCAGCCGCTCCACCACCGCGGTGAACGCCATCTCGGCCTGGCCGGTGACCTCCAGCGCGAGCAGCGGCGCCCCGTCGTCCCGGTGCGCGAACCCGCGTTCGGCGATCTGCCGGAACGGGACGAGAGTGAGCAGGTCGTGCACTGGTCGCCCGCCTTCGGGAAGATCACCGGCGGGGGGCAGGGGCAGGTCCACCAACCGGTCCACCGCGACCGGGTTGCCGACCAGGAGTTCCACCACGTCCGCGCCGGTGGTGACCGGGCGGTGCAGCAGTGCGAACGCGTCCGCGGCGCCGTGAAAAAGGCGGTCCACATCCACGGGATTCATCGTTATCCCCTTCCGAAGGCGGAGCGGGCAGAAACAGCCGAAAACCTGCGGAAAGCTTCTGGACCGACCGTATTGCGCCGCCACCGACAGTGAAACTACCCACCATGGTCACGTCTACTACGCACTCGTAGGAGCGGATACCAACGACCGACTACCCGAGTTAGTAGTCAAATTCCGGCGATTCCCGGATACGTTCGGCACTGCCGGTGAAATGCACGGCGATCAATCGGAGGAGCACGGTGCTCGCTGATCCTGGCCTGACCGACCACGACCGCTCCCACCGGAGCCTGACCGAGGACGAGGTGCGCTACTGGAGGTCGCTGCCCGCCGCGCAACAGCCGGCGTGGGACGGCTGGCTGCTGCACCGCATGCGCCGAGAACTCACCCTCGCACCGGCGCTCGTCGGCTGGGAGGAGGTCCGGTCACTGCGGGCGTTGCTGGCCGACGTGGCGCGCGGTGAACGCCAGGTCCTGCAAGCGGGTGACTGCGCCGAGGACCCGGCCGACTGCGCGCCCGACGTGCTGGACCGCAAGCTCGACCTGTTCGACGTGCTGGCCGGAGCGATGCGCCCGGACCTGCCCGTGGTGCGGGTGGGCCGGCTGGCCGGGCAGTTCGCCAAACCCCGGTCCCGGGCCACCGAAGTGTGCGACGGGGTGGAGCTACCCGCGTTCCGGGGCCACCTGGTGAACAGCCCTCAGCCCGACCCGCTGCTGCGCCGGGCCGATCCGCTGAGGCTGGTCAGCTGCTACCAGGCCGCGGCGCGCGCCGTAGCGTACCTGCATGCCGCCGACCGCGAGGTGTGGACGAGCCACGAGGCGCTGCTGCTCGACTACGAACTGCCGCTCGTGCGCCGCACCGACGCCGGTCCGGCTGTGCTGACCTCGACGCACTGGCCGTGGATCGGCGACCGGACCAGGCAGGTCGACGGCGCGCACGTCCGGCTGCTGGCCGCGGTGGACAACCCGGTGGCCTGCAAGGTCGGCCCGACGACCACTGTGGACGAACTGCTCGCGTTGTGCCGGGTGCTCGACCCGGACCGCTCCCCCGGCAGGCTCACGCTGATCACCCGGCTCGGCGCCGACCTGGTCGCGGACCGACTGCCGCCGCTGGTGGCGGCGGTGCGGGCGGCCGGGCACCCGGTGGTCTGGCTGTGCGACCCGATGCACGCGAACACGACGACCGCGCCCGGCGGGCAGAAGACCCGGCTCGTGGAGACCGTGCTGCGGGAGGTCCGGCACTTCCGGGAGGCCGTTCGAGCCGAGGGCGCCCACCCCGGTGGGCTGCACCTGGAGACCACACCGGACCCGGTCGCGGAGTGCGTGGCCGATGTCCGGGACCTCGACCGGGTCGGCATCCCCGGCACACCGGACTACCGGTCGTTCTGCGACCCGCGGTTGAACCCGGGCCAGGCGCTGTCGGTCGTGGAGGCGTGGAGCGCTGTCGGGCAACTGACGTCCGGCAACTGAGGTCGGCAACCGAGGTCCGGGACCGGACAGGCTGGACGAGGAGGAGCAGGGATGGAACTGGCGGGGATCGAGGGCAGGATCGCGGTGGTCACCGGCGCGGCCGGCGGCATCGGGGCGGCCGTCACGACCGCGTTGGTGGAGCACGGCGCGCTCGTGGCGGCGATCGACACCGACGGCGGGAAGCTCCAAGTGCTGGCCGAGGAGCTGCGCTCGCAGTTGGGCGGCATCCAGGTCTTCAAGGCCGACGTGTCCTCCACCGCGGAGGTCGACGCGGTGGTGGACCGGGTCGTCCAGGAGATGGGCCGGATCGACTTCCTGGTCAACGTGGCGGGTGTGCTGCGCCCGCAAGCGGTGTTGGACCTGAGCGACGAGGACTGGGCGGCGACGCTGGGGGTGAACGCGACCGGCGTGTTCACCGTGTCCCGCGCGGTCGCGCGGCGGATGGTGCCCGAGGGTGGGGGCGCGATCGTCACGGTCGCGTCCAACGCCGCCGCCGTGCCACGGGCCCGGATGGGGGCTTACAGCGCGTCGAAGGCCGCCGCCATCGCGTTCACCAAGACGCTCGCGCTGGAACTGGCCAAGTACTCGATCAGGTGCAACGTCGTCTCGCCCGGCTCGACGGACACGGCGATGCTGCGCACCCTGGCGGGCTCCGCCGACCCCGCGGTGGGTGCCATCGCCGGTGACGCCGCGAACTTCCGCGTCGGCATCCCGCTCGGCAAGATCGCCCGACCGTCCGATGTGGCCGATTCGGTGCTGTTCCTGCTGTCGGACAACGCGAACCACATCACCATGCAGGAGCTGTTCGTCGACGGCGGCGCCGCTCTCGGCGTCTAGGAGGAGTGAGACGGTGGCAATCCCGACGATCGAGCCTTACCCGATGCCCGGGGCGGACGAACTGCCCGCCAACACCGCGAAGTGGACGGTCGACGCCGACCGGGCGGTGCTGTTGATCCACGACATGCAGCGGTACTTCCTGGCGCCGTTCCCGGCCGGTCTGTCGCCGGTCGTGGAGCTGGTGGCCAACATCCGGTCTCTGCGCGACCGTTGCGCGGCGCTGGGCATCCCGGTCGCGTACACCGCCCAGCCCGGCGGCATGACCGACGAGCAGCGCGGGCTGTTGAAGGACTTCTGGGGTCCGGGCATGACGCTCTCCCCCGAACACCGGCAGGTGGTGGCGGGCCTGGAGCCCGCCGAGCACGACCACGTGTTCACCAAGTGGCGCTACAGCGCGTTCCACAAGTCCGACCTGCTGGACGTGCTGCGCCGCAACGGTCGTGACCAGCTGATCGTGTGCGGTGTGTTCGCCCACGTCGGTGTGCTGATGACCGCGGTGGACGCGTACAGCAACGACATCGAGACGTTCCTGGTGGCCGACGCGGTCGCCGATTTCTCCCTCGACCACCACCGGCTCGCGCTGACCTACGCGGCCGGGCGGTGCGCGGTCACCCCCATGACCGAGACCGTCCTGCGCGCCCTTCCCGTGCGGGAGGTGAACACCGTCGGGTGAACGATCACGCACGACCCCGGTCGCGCGCGGGTCATACGAAGCGGGCGAGTTCGACCCGTGAGGAGATGCCCAGCCTTCGGTACATCCCTCGGAGGTGGTAGTTCACCGTGTGCGGTGACAGGAGTACCCGGTTCGCGATCTGCTGGTTGGTCAGGCCAGAGCCCGCCAGCAACGCGATGGTGCGCTGGGTGTCGGTGAGCCGGTTCCACTCCGGCTCGCGGTGGCGGGGCGCCGCGGGTGGGCGGTCGAGTGCGAGCAGGTCCTCGCGCGCCTGGTCGGCGGCCCACGCGTCGACGTGCCGTCGGGCCGCGCGGTCCAGCAGGTCGGGATCGCTCTCCTGCACCCCCCGGGCGTGCGCCGCGGCGGTCTGGATCGCGTCGAAGCAGGAGTTGGCGGTGGCCAGGTGCTCGATCATGTCCAGCGATGTCCTGGCCAACTCGGTGTTGCCCACCGCGCGGGCCAGCGCGACCAGCCACGCCGCGGCGCCCGGTTCCTCGACGAACAGCGCCGGTGACGTGACCAGCCCGGTCAGCCGGGTTTCCAGCGCGTGCACGGCGGCCCGCGTGCCGTGCGTCGCCGCCACCAGCCGCAGGTCGGCCCAGTCGCACGAGATCGACGGCACGACCGAAGCCTCGGCCGCGACCGCGGCGGCGTGCCGGACGTGCTGCACGGCGGCGGGCAGGTCGTCAGTGGCCAGAGCCACCTTGGCCAACACCGCGAGCGCGGCGGGCACGACGACCGGGGACCCGCTCTCCTTCGCCGTGCCGAGCGCGGCACGCACCTGCGCCACCGCGTCCGACCACCGGCCCGCGCGAACCAGCAGCCGCGCCCGTTCGATCCCGCCGCGCCCGCAGCCGGCCGCCAACGTCCACTGGTCGTTGTCGCGCCCCACCGAGTCCAGCACGGCTTCCGCCTCACCGAACTCACCGAGCTGGCCCAACTTGTCGGCGAGCCCGAGCGAAAGCCAAGCGCCCCACCACGGGTGCTCACGCCCTTCCCGCACCGCGTCGCGCGCCAGGCCGAGCCCACCGACCAGGTCACCGGCCGCCCAGCCGGTGTCCGCCAGCACCGCCGTGGCCATGAGCGCATCGGTGGAACCGGCCGGTGTCCGCGCGGCGAGCACCTGCCCCGCCTCGTGCTGCGCGTGCCGGTGGTCCGCCAGGGACAGCGCGAGCAGCCGGACGGCGACGGCTGCGGCGGCGGTGCCATCGGGCGCCGACCCCTCGGCCACGACCTCGTTGGCCAACGCGACCGCTTCCTTCGCGTCGCCCCGCCACAGCACCAGGTGGGCCAGCAGACCGCGCAACTCCGCGGCCGACGTGGGGTTCACCGGGTGCGCCAGCGTGTCCCTGGCGACCTCGACCGCCTCGGCGTACCGACCGGAAGCCGCGAGCGCGCCGACGGCCAGCACGGCGTGGGAGCCGCGGGCCGTCTCCTCCGCTTCGACCGCGCGCACCTGCCCGCGCGGGGTGGCGTCGTCGTGCCCGGCCCTGGCCCGGTCGATGTCGTCGCTCAACGCGCGCCGGACCAGTTTCGGAATGGACTCGACCACGACCTCCCACACCAGGTCGTACTGGAACGCGAAGCAGTCGCCTTCCGACCTGAGGACACCGGCCGCCAGTATCTCGTCCAGTTCGGGCAACAGCATCGCGGTGCGCTCACCGAGCAGATCGGACACCTGGGAGAGCTCGAAGTGCCTGCCGAGCATCGAGGCGACCCGGAGCACCTGCCACGCCTTGGACGACAGCGAGTTGAGACGCCGGTGGACCAGTTCGTGCACCCGGCCGGGCAACTGGGTCGAGCGGAGCCGGACCTCGCCTTCGGCGACCCGAAGGCGCCCTTCGACCTCCAGCCCTTCCAGCAGGGCGACGACGAACGCGGGCACGCCCGCCGCACGCCGGAGCAGCTGCACGAGGTGTCGGCCGGGCGGTGCGCCGAACCGGTCCACGACCCGTTCGGCCACCGTCGCCGACGACCAGGGGGCCAGCTCGATCGTCACCGCGTCGAGGCGTTCGGCCAACTCCACGTGTTCGGCGCAGGTCGTGGCGATCCACAGGACCGACGCGGCGGCGGACGCCAACCCGTCGAGCGTGCGCTGCGCCGAGTCCGGCAACTTCTCGAAGTCGTCCAGCGCCACGAGCACCGGCCGGCGCGAGTCGGAGAGGTCGTCCAGCCAACGCGGCAGCCGTGCCACCGGGAACCGGCACCCCTCCTCGGAGAACGACACCGGCAGCTCGCCGAGGACTTCCACCCCGCTGTGGTCCGGCAGGTTGCGCACCACGTGGAACCCGCGCTCCAGCGCCGCTTCTACGGATTGCCGAAGCAGGGTGCTCTTGCCCATCCCCGGGCCGCCGGCGACCACGATCGCGGTGTTCGCACCCCGGGCGACCTGCTCCAACCGCTCGAAGACGGCGGCCAGCTCGGTGCGCCGGTCGGGTAAAACCGCTGATGTCGAAGGCATGTCCCCCACGTTCCCCCATCCAACCCAGGAAGACTCCGCGTGCCGCAGTGGCACAGGAACAGGCTGGAGGCGCACGACTTGCCTCGCAACGTCACCGTTGGCGCCAAGACGCAGTGGGCCCCCGTACCCGCTCCGCACGACGTTCCGACCGGAAACCGTTCCGACCGGTTCACCCTCGCTGACGACTCGCGCGGCGTCCTGCCCAGCACAGTACAAAACCGAACCCCCGTTGGGTACCTTCTCCGGACGATCGCGGCGGTCGGGCGGAGAACCGGGCGGAGAACCGGGAGGAGCGACGGATGCGCGCGACGTTGGAGCGCGAGGTACTTCAGGTGCTGTGGTCGGCGGCGGCCCCGCGAACCGTGCGGGAAGTGCTGGAACGCGTGAACGCGCAGCGGGACCGGCCACTGGCCTACACGACGATCATGACGGTGTTGCGGAGGTTGACCGACAAGGGCGCCGTCGCCCGCCACGAGTCGGGCCCACGGCACCGCTACGAGGCGACTGCCCGGGACGAGACCGAACTGGCCGTGCTGCGGCTCCTGGCCGACCACGGCGACGCGGCGTTGGCGCACATACTCCGACTCGCCGCCACCAACCCGGTGTTCCTCCGCCGGCTCCAGTCCGTGCTGAGAACCGTCCACCCGGCCGAGCACCGCGCCTGCCGGCCCGATCCCGCCGAGCCCGCCCGGCCGTGGACCGACGTCTACTTCGGTCCGGACACGCCCCGGCCGCCGGCTCCGGGCGGGAACGACACCGGTGACTGGACGAGGTGGATCGCCGGGTAGCCCACTGCAGCCGAACCACACTGCCGCACCACATTGGGGGAATGCGATGCACTTCTCGGTTCTGGGGCCGCTGGCGGTGCACGGCGCGGCCGACCACCAGGTGCCGAGCGCGATGATGCCGCAGCGCCTGCTGGCCCTGTTGCTCCTCAACGCCAACCACGTCGTGTCGACCAGCACCATCGTGGACGAGCTGTGGACCACCGCGCCGTCGAAGCGGGCCCGGCAGACCGTGCAGACCTACGTCTACCAACTCCGCCGGGCCCTGGGGCCGGAAGCGGGCGGGTCGGTCGAGACCCACCCGCGCGGCTACCTGATGAGGCTGGCCGAGGACCAGCTGGACCTGTGGCGGTTCGAGGACCTGGCGGCCCGGGGACAGGCGGCGCTGAGGGGCGGTGATCCGGCGCGTGCCGCGGAGTTGCTGACCCAGGCCCTCGACCTGTGGTCGGGTACGCCGTTGGAGGGCCTGAACGCCGGTCCGGTGCTGGAGGCCAGGCGGGTGCTGCTGGACGACCGCAGGCTGGTGGTGCTGGAGCAGCGGATCGACGCCGATCTGTCCCGCGGCGAGCACCGGGCGTTGCTGCCCGAACTGGCCGCGCTCGTGGCCGAGCACCCGTCGCACGAGGAGTTCACCGCCCAGCTCATGACCGCCGCGCACCGGGCGGGACGTCGGGGTGAAGCCCTCACCGCCTACCAGCGGTTGCGGCGGCACCTCGTGGACGAACTCGGCCTGGAGCCGTCCGGCCGCCTCCAGGTGCTGTACCGGGAACTGTTGCGGGACGCGCCTCCCGCGGCCGAACGCCGTGTCGTACCGGCACAACTGCCGTTCGACATCGTGGATTTCGTGGGTCGGGGCGCGGAGATGGCGTCGGTCGTGCCAACCCTGCGGGCCGACGAGCCGCGCCGGGTGGTGCCGCTCGTCGCCGTGATCGGGCAGGCCGGGATCGGCAAGACGGCGTTCGCGGTCCGGGTCGGCCACTCGGTGCGTTCCGCGTTTCCGGACGGACAGCTGATGGCTTCGTTGCACAGCGCCGACGACGAGCCGGCCGATCCGGGGAACGTGCTGCGGTCGTTCCTGTTGGCGTTGGGGGTGCCGGTGGACCGCCAACCCGCCGACACCGACGACCGGTCCCAGTTGTTCCGCAGCCTGGTCGCCGACCGCAGGCTGCTGGTGCTGCTGGACGACGCCGCGTCGGTGGAGCAGGTCGTGCCGCTGCTCCCGGCGGGGCCGGGTTGTGCGGCACTGCTCACCTCCCGCGTGCGGTTGCGCGGCCTGCCGGTCACCTCGACGGTCGAGTTGGGACCGCTGCCGGTCGAGGACGGCGTCGCGCTGCTGTCCGCCGTCCTCGGTCCCGCCAGAATCGCCGCCCACCCGGACGACGCCCGCCGCGTAGTCACGATGTGCGACCGCTCGCCGTTCGCGGTGCGCACGGCGGCCGAGAAGCTGCTGTCACGCCCGGTGTGGCCGCTGTCGAAGTTCGCCGCACGGCTGGCCGTGGAGTCCCAACGCCTGGCGGAGTTGCACACCGGCGCCCTCGACATCCGCGCCCGCCTGGACTCGGCCCGCGCCCGGCTGGGCTCGTTCGAAGGCCGGTCCCTGGAAGCGCTCTGCGAGGCGTTCGGCGCGAACCGCTTCGACATAGCCACCGCCGCGACCGTGCTGGACGTCCCGGAACGAGCGGCGGAGCGGCTGATGGAGGCGTTGGTCGACGCGCACCTGCTGCACATCGTCGGCGTGAAACCCTCCGGCACGGCCTGGTTCCGCTTCCCCGATCTCGTCCGCCTGCACGCCGTGGCCGGTCGGCGCGTGCTGTCGCGGGTCAGCGCTCCGACCAGTCCGGCACCTCCGTGATCTCGACGACGGCCGCCGTCCAGTTGAAGCCGCCGCCGACGCCGACGACCATGACCCGGTCACCGGCTTCGACCGCACCCGTCTCGACCAGGTGGCTCAGGCCGGCGAACTGGTCGGCGGCGCCGGTGTGGCCGACTTGGCTGCCCCACTCCCAAGTGGTGCGCTCCAGTTCGATGCCCAGCGGCACCAGGCAGGACAGGCGCATCAGCTCGAAGCCGAAGTTGGGTGCGACGAACCGGCGGATGTCCTCGATCGCGGTGTCCGCCTCGGCCAGTGCCTGGTTCGCCGCACGCCGCATGCCCGCCGCACGCCGGGGGCCGCTCTCGTCCAACGGCATCAGGTCGGAGAACTCCAGCGTTCGCGCCTCCAGCTCCACCGGGTACTGGGCCGGGTCGGCGTAGTCGTGGAAGGGTTGGTTGCCGCGCTGGAGCCCTTCCAACTCGGGGTCGGAGACCGTCACCGCGGACAGCACCCGGGCGAAGCCGCCACGGCGTGACAGCACGACGGCCGACGCGCCGTCGGCGAACAGCAGTCCGGCGCTGGAGCGCCACCTGTTCCACGCGGGCTCGGTGAACTTGTCGCTCGCGGTGATCATGGCGGCTCGGCCGGGTCGGCCTTCGAGGTAGGCGGCGGCGAGCTGGATGGACGCGACGCCGCCGTTGGAGAGTTGCCGGATCTCGTAGGAGACCCCGCTGCGCCCGAGGACGCGGTGCTGCACGAAGGACGCGGCGTTCCACCCGTCGAGCCCGTTGTAGTTGGCCACCGCGTGCAGCAGCAGGTCGACGTCCTCGGGCCGGTGCCCGGAGCGGACGAGTGCCTGCTTTCCGGCCCGCACCGCCATGTCCGGCTGGGTGTCCTCCGGACCGGCGATCGCGACGTGACGGGTCTGGGTCCGTTGAGCGGCGGCCGGTTCGCACCGCCCGTCGGCCACCGCTTCCTCCACCGACACCGTCTTGGGGTGGAACCAGCCGAGGCCGGCGATGTGGAGATCGTCGTAGCGCATGTGTGCCCTCCGTCGGGGTCGGGTCGGGTCGGCGTCGCGTCGGGTTGCTCAGCCACCGACTCCGGTGAGCTGCGGAGCAGGGTCGTCCGTGCCTTCCTCTTCGGTGCCTTCCTCTTCGGGGCTGACCTCGTCGGAGGGCACGAGTTGGTCGGCGAGGTAGTCGGCGATGGCCGTCACGGTCGGGTGGTTCCACAGCAGGGTCGCGGGCAGGCTGAGCCGGAACCGCTTCTCCAGCCTGCGCCGGATTGACAGCGTCATCACCGAGTCCAGCCCCAGCTCGCCGAGCGGACGGCGGACGTCCAGCTGCTCGGCGTCGATCTTCAGCTCGCCCCCGATCTCCTTGGCGACCTGTGCCAACAGGTGAGCCCGCAGTTCCTCCGGGTCGAGCGCGGCCAGGTCCTCCCCCGAGCCGCTGGCTTCGTCGCCGGCCGTGGCGCCGAAGCCCAGCCCGCTGAGCACCGGCAACGGCGCGACGCCCGGCTCCAGCTCGGTCACCCGGAGCACCGCGGCGTGCGCGAGCCCGTACCGCGCGGCGAACTCCCAGGCGCTGAACGCCTCCGTGGCCGAGATGTCGCCGACCCCGCGGTCGCGCAGCTCCTGGTCCACGACGTCGCTGACCGCCATGCCCATCCCCCGCCACGACGTCCACGCCAAGCTCGCCGCACCGGCATCGCCGGTCGCCGCCCGGTGCCGGGCGAGGGCGTCCAGGAACGCGTTGGCCGACGCGTAGCTGGCCTGACCGGTGAGCCCGAGCAGTTGGCCGATCGAGGAGAACAGGACGAAGAAGTCCAGCTCACCGGCGGGGAACAGCTCGTGCAGCACCAGCGCGCCCTCGACCTTCGGCGCCAACACCGTCCGCAACGACGTCTCGTCGAGGTTGCGCAGCATCCGGTTGTCGAGAACACCGGCGGCGTGCACGACACCGCGGATCGGAGGCAGGTCCAGGGCGTTCGGGTCGAGCAGCCGCGCGGCCTGCTCCCGGTCGGTGATGTCCAGCGCGACCGGCTTCACCGTGACGCCCTGGGCTTCCAGCGCACGCACCGCCGCGATGCGCTCCAGCAGGGCAGGGTCCCGCACGTCGTTCCACTCGGCCCGCGGCGGCACCGTCGAACGCCCGACCAGCACCAACCGCCGAGCGCCCCGGCCCGCCAACCAGCCCGCGATCTCCAGGCCGAGCACACCGAAACCGCCGGTGATCACGTAGGTCGCGTCGGCCCGGCACTCGAACGGCGGCCGCGTCGGCTGTTCGTCGATCGTGGCCAGGCGCGCGGCCAGCACCTCGCCGTTCCGGATGGCGAACACATCGGGCTCGACCTGGGCGCGCAACACCCGCACCAGCTCGCCGAGCCCGAGGTCGTCCCGACCCGGGTCGAGGTCGATCACGCCTCCCCACATCTCGGGGTGCTCACCGCCGATGATCCGGCCCAGCCCCCACACCGGGGCCTGGTCGAGCCCGCCGAAGTCCGATGCCTCCACCTGGCCCGACGTGATCGCCCACAGCCGGGGCGCCAGGGTGCCGTTGTTCTCGGCGATGAGCTGGGCGGTCCGCGCCAGGTCCCACGCCGAACGGACCGCCGCCGCACCGACCGGCCCGTCGTGCCCCGCGACCGCCGGCCCTGCGACCGCCGGCCCTGCGACCACCAGCACCGCGTCACCAGGCCCGAGATCCGGCACGACCTGCGACAACTCGTCGGTGGTCGCGACCACGCGGGTCCGCACGTCGAAGGTCTCCAACTGCCGCGCCACGGCTTCGGCGCGGGGCCCGAGCACGGCGACCGTCCCGAGCGGGCGCTTGCGCGGCACCGAGACGTCCACGGCCTGCCAGTCCACCCGGTGCACCAGCCGGCGCGGGCTCACCGGCGCGCCCTGGTCACCGTCCAACGTGCCGTACCGGAGACCGTCGAACACCCCCAGCACGGTCCCGTGCTCATCGGTGATCACGACGTCCACGGTGTCGTCCGCGACGAGCCGCACGTGGATCAGCACGTTCGTCACCGGTTGTCCGGCGAGCACGACCCGGCCGACGTGCGCGGGCATCCGCAGCACCACGTCACCGGGGAACACCAGCGGCACGACGGTGAGCACCGCGTCGACCACCGAGCCCCAGCCCGGCGTCTCCGAACCTTCGGGGTGCGACCGCACGGTGGCCAGCACTTCCTCCGCGCCGGCCGTCAACGCCTCGACCGTCCACGGGAAACCCTTGTCGGCGACACCGACCTGGTGCAGCCGCTCCAGCACGGCACCGGGCTCACGCGGCTCGGCGCACCTCAGCCTGGCCTCGGCGAGGTTGAAACCGGCGTCGGCGACGGTGTCCGCCGAGACGGTGGCAGTGCTGTGCGTCTGCCACGCCTGGTCACCGCTGTCGGCCCCGACGATCCGCGAAGCGATCCGCACGGTGTCGTCCTGCCGGATGACCTGGAGTTCGCGCCGCGCGGTGACGGAGACCGGCACCTTCAGCGCCACGTCCGTCAACGCCTCGGTCGCGCCCGCTTCCAGGAACGTGTTGAGCAGCACGGCCGCCGGGATGATCTCCACCCCGTGCACCGGGTGGTCGCCGGGGTACGGGCGGTTGTCGTGGTCCAGCGTGGTCTGCCAGACCTGGAGGTTCGCCGCGCCCGCCACGTCCAGCCGCGCGCCGAGCAGGTTCTCGGCGGCGACGTCGTGGCCGACCCCGCCCCGGCCGCGAGTCGAGCCGGTGAACCAGTACGGCCGGTGCTGCCACGCGATGCGGGGCAGGGTGAGCACGGCCCCCCGGGGCAGCGCGCCGGCGAAGTCCACGGCCGCGCCCGCGCAGTGCAGCAGGGCGAGGTTGTGCAGCACCGTCTCCCACTCGGGCTTCGTGCGGCGCAGCGTGCCGGTGACCAGCACATCGGACAACCGCATCTCGCCCAACGTCTCGGACACGGAGTGCGCCACGACCGGGTGCGGCGAGATCTCCAGGAAGATCCGGTGCCCGTCGTCGGCGGCGGCCGTCACGGCGGCGCCGAGCCGCACGGGGTTGCGCAGGTTGGCCGCCCAGTAGGCGCCGTCGCGCGCCTCGGTGGACCGGGGGTCGGGCAGCGCGGTGCTGTAGAGCGTGATCGCGGGCTCGTTCACGGTGAGGTCGTGCGCCGCCGCGGCCAACTCGTCCAGCAACGGGTCCATCTGCGGGCTGTGGAACGCCACGTCCGAGGACACCTTGCGGACCATCAGCCCCTCGGCGGTCCACTGCTCGCACAGCTCCGCCAGCGCGGCCGGCTCACCCGCCACCACCGTGGAGAGGTCCGACGACTGGATCGCGGCGACGACGTCGGACCGGCTGTCGAGCCGCTGCTCCACCTCCTGGAACGGCAGACCGAGCATGGCCATCGCGCCCTTGCCCGCCACCCGGCGCAGCAGCACCGAACGCCGCGAGACCAGCCGCGCGCCGTCGGCGACGCTGAGCACGCGGGTCACCACGGCGGCGGCGATCTCGCCCACGGAGTGGCCGATCACCGCGCCGGGGCGGACCCCGAGCGACTGCCACACCTCGGCGAGCGCGACCTGCATCGCGAAGATCATCGGCTGGATGCGGTCCACCTCGGCGTAGTCGCCGGTGACCAGCACCTCCAGCGGCGAGAAGCCCATCTCCTCGACGAAGATCGGGTCGATCTCGGCGATCACGTCGGCGAAGACCTGGTTCTCGGCGAGCAGTTCGGCGCCCATGCCGAACCACTGCGAGCCGTGGCCGGAGAACACCCACACCGGGTCGGCCGGCGCACCGGGCAGCACCGTTCCGCTGGTCACGCCGTCCACGTCGTCCTGGCCCCCGGCCAGCGCACGCAGGCGGGAGATCAGCGACCCGCGGTCGTTCGCGGTGATCGCGGTGCGCTGCGGCAGGTGCGTGCGCCGGGCCAGCAGCGTGTACGAGAGGTCGTGCAGGGACGTGGACCGGCCGTCGGTCTCCAGCCAGTCCGCGAGCTTGCCCGCGTACTCGGTGACCGCGGTCTCCCTGGCTCCGGAGAGGGTGAACAGGCCGATGCCGTCGATCTCGCCGGTCTTGGCGGTCGGTTGCGGCGCCTGTTCGAGGACGACGTGGCCGACCGTGCCGCCGTAGCCGAAGCTCGACACCGCCGCGCGCCGGACGTCCCCTCGGACGGGCCACGGCGTCGGCTCGTCGACCACGCGCAGCCCGTTGGTGCTCCACGGGATGTTGGGGTTGGGCGTGGAGAAGACCGCGTTGGGCGGGATCTCGCCGTGGTTGAGGGCGAGCACCGCCTTGATCACCCCGGCGACGCCCGCACCGGCTTCCAGGTGGCCGATGTTGCCCTTGATCGACCCGATCAGACACGGCGCGTCCGTCGCGCGGCCCTGGCCGTAGACCGAACTGAGCGCCGCCGCCTCGACCGGGTCGCCGGCGCGGGTTCCGGTGCCGTGCGCCTCGACGTAGTCCACGTCGTGCGCGTCCAGACCGGCGTTGCGCAGGGCTTCCCAAGCGACGTGGGCCTGCGCTTCGCCGTTGGGCGCCATGATGCCGTTGGTGCGGCCGTCCTGGTTGACTGCGGTGCCGCGCACGACGGCCAGCACCCGGTCGCCGTCACGCTCCGCGTCGGCGAGGCGCTTGAGCACCACGACACCGACGCCCTCACCTCGGCCGTAACCGTCGGCGGTGCTGTCGAACGGCTTGGACTGGCCGTTCGGCGAGGTCGCGCCCGCCGCGTCGAGCACCATGGTCAGGCCGGGCCCGGCGATCAGGTTGACCCCCGCCGCGACCGCGACCGAGGTCTCGCCCAGCCGCAGGCTCTGGCACGCCAGGTGGATGGCCACCAGGGACGACGAGCAGGCGGTGTCCACTGCGAAACTGGGTCCGCGCAGGTCCAGCACGTAGGAGACCCGGTTGGCCACCGCGCAGAACGCCGCGCCGATACCGGTCCACGCCTCGATCCTCGGCAGGTCCTCCAGCATCTGCCTGCCGTAGTCGTCGGAGCCGACGCCGACGAACACACCCGTGTCGCTGCCCGCGAGGCCGTGCGGCGGGATGCCCGCGTTCTCCAACGCCTCCCAGGTGACCTCCAGGACCAGCCGTTGCTGGGGGTCCATGATCTCGGCCTCACGCGGGGTGACGCCGAAGAAGTCGGCGTCGAACGCGGGCGCGTCGGAGAGGAACGCGCCGCGTCGGGTCGTGTGCCGCATCGCGAGAGCACTCTCGGTGCCCGGCACCTCGTACGGGTCCCATCGGCCCGGTGGGATCTCGGTGACGGCGTCCCGGCCGGCGGAGAGCAGGTCCCACAACTGCGCGGGCGAGTCCACCCCGCCTGGCAGTCGGCAGCCCATTCCCACGATCGCGATCGGCTCGGCGGACATCGCACGCTCCCCTCGGTCGGTGATCACCCCATCCTGGGCGGCACCGTCCAAGCCGCGATCAAGGATCGATGAAATCCGCAGGTGGGAGCCGTTTCGCGTGACCGCTGACGATCGACGCGGCCAGATCCGGGTCGTCCTCCACGACGAGGTGGCCGCTGCCCGGGACCAGGGCGTGCTCGGCGTGCGGGAGCAGCCTGCGGGCCCTGGCGGCGTCGGCGAGCGGCACGAGCCGGTCCCTTGTCGCCCACGCGAGCAGCACCGGGTACGGGACCCGGCCGCGGAAGCTGTACCGCCAGGTGAACTTCGTCATGGCGATGATGTCGCTGGACGCCAGGGCGGACGCCGCCGCCGCTGCCGCGCGGGGGTGGATCAGCGAGGGCTTGGCCGAGAACGCCGTCAGCATGAGCCGGCGTGCCGGCGCCTCGCTCATCAGCCACGATCGCGTCGCCGGATCGGCCACAGTGGACATCCGGGCGGCGTTGCGCAGCAGGGCGGCGGTGACCCACGCTCGCGGGCGGGTCCAGAACCCGATGGGGCACAGCGCGGTGACGCCCGCCACAGGGACGAGTTTGGCCAGTTCGAGCGCCACCGCGCCGCCCATGGAGTGCCCGACCACGTGCGGACGCGTCAGCCCCAGGGCGGGCAGCCGTTCGGCGACCAGCCGGGCGGTGGCGGTGATGACACCGGCGTCGTAGTGGAACCCCGGCTCGCCGCCGTGCCCCGGCAGGTTCACCGGCTCGACCCGCCACTCCCGGTCGAGCCGGTCCACCACCGGTTTCCACGAGTTCGCGTCGCCGCCGCCGCCGTGCAGGAGCAGCAGCGGGGCGACCTCGTCACGCGCCACGAGTCCTCCTCAAGTCGAACACAGACGTAAGGGAACAGTAGCCACCGACCACCTACTAACCAACTTAGTGATACTTACTATGAGTGATAGTGGACGAACCGGGCCGCCTTCCGTAGCCTGTCCGGGACCCAGCCGGTTCACCCATTCGGGTGGCCGTCCCCGAAGCTCGAAGGAGGCTTGCGCGATCGTGGCGTTCCCACCCGCTCAGCGCACCGCCCGGGCCGCGCTGGCGGCCGCCGCCACCGCAGTGCTCGCCACCGGTCTCTCCGTGCCCCAGGCGGCAGCCGACCCGGCATTGCCGACCAACGCCTCCGAGGCGTTGAAGAAGTACACCGAACTGGCGGGCCAGGCCGAGAAGCTCAACGAGGAGCACCTGCGGGCACAGGACGACCTCAAGGCCAAACAGGGCGAGCTGGACAAGGCCAACAGCGATCTCGCCGGCGCGCGCCAGGCCCAGGAGCAGCTGCGCGGCCAGGTCGACCTGCTCACCGAGGCCAGTTTCGAGGGCGCCCGGTTCAACCAGCTCTCCGCGCTGCTGGTCAGCGACTCGCAGCAGGACTACCTGAACCGGATGTCCGCGCTCGGCATCCTGGCCGGCGAGAACGCCGACGCGCTCGACAGCCTGACCAAGGCCGTCACCGACGCCGACGACGCACAGCGACGGGCCACGGACGCCACCAACGCCGCCGCCCAGATCCTGGACGACATCGCCCAGCGCAAGTCCGACCTCGACAAGCAGGTCGCCGACGCACGCGCCCAGTACGACAAGCTCAGCGCCGCCGACAAGGCCACCCTCGCCGACGCTGGCGACACCTCCCGCATCGCCGTCCCCGCGGGCACCGCCGGCAAGGCACTGGAGTACGCCCTGGCCCAACGCGGCGACGACTACGTCTTCGGCGCGAACGGCCCGGACCAGTGGGACTGCTCCAGCCTCATGCAGCAGTCCTACCGCGCCGCCGGCATCTCGATCCCCCGCACCACCTACGGCCAAGCGGGCATCGGCCGCACGGTGTCACGCGGCGAGGTCAAGCCGGGCGACCTGATCATCTACTACTCCGACCAGCACCACGTCGCGATGGCGGTCGACGGCGTGCGTGCGGTGCACGCGTCCACCGAGGGCGTGCCCGTGAAGATCGCCGACATCGACTCGATCGGACCGATCAACGTCATCCGGCGCCTCGAAGGTTGAACAGCGCTCCCGACGGTTACCTCTAAGTCGTACACCGACGTCAACTATGAGGTAGCTGCCGGGAGGCGACGTGAAGATCATCGCAATGGAGGAGGCCTTCAAGATTCCCCAGGTCGACCCGCTCGTGCGCGACCACCCGTTCAACGAGCAACTGTGGGACAAGATGCCCCAGACCAAGCTGCTCGACGTCAAGGACGGACGGCTGGCGGACATGGACGCGGCGGGCATCGACGTGCAGGTCCTGTCGCACACCACGCCCGGCTTCGAGACCATGCCGGCCGAACTGGCGGTGCGCCTGGCCAAGCAGTCCAACGACATCTTGGCCGAATGCGTCGCCGCACACCCCGACCGGTTCGCCGGACTTGCGTCACTGCCCACACCGGACCCGGCCGCCGCAGCGGACGAACTGGAACGGGGCGTCAAGGAACTCGGCCTCAAGGGCGCGATCATCAACGGCACCACCGGGAACCGGTTCCTGGACCACGAGTCGTTCCGGCCCGTCCTCGAACGCGCCGACGCGCTCGGCACGCCGATCTACCTGCACCCCGCGCCGGTGCCCGGCGAGGTGGCCGACGTCTACTACGGCGGATTCCCGGACGCGGTCAACACCGTCCTGGCGACCGCGGCGTGGGGCTGGCACGTCGAAGTCGGCCTGCACGCGCTGCGGCTGATCATCTCCGGGGTGTTCGACCGCTACCCGAACCTGCGCTTCATCATCGGCCACGACGGCGAAGCCGTGCCGTTCATGTTGGCGCGGGCGAGCGAGGCGATGGCCGTCGTCGGTCTCGAACGGTCCGTCGAGGAGTACTTCGCCGAGCACTTCTTCGTCACCACCAGCGGGTTCTTCGCCCACGCGCCCTTCCTGTGCCTGCTGCACGCCGTGGGCGTGGACCGCATCCTGTTCGCGGTCGACTACCCGTACGACTCCAACAAGCGCGGCCGTGACTTCCTCGACCACCTCCCGGTCAGCCTCACCGACCGCCACCGCATCGCGCACGGCAACGCCGAGCGGCTGCTGGGCATCGCCTGATCTGGCGGGACCGGACGCCGGTCCCGCCGGATCACACGTGGTCAGCCTCCGTAGTGGAAGATGTAGAGGCCGAAGTCGCGGTCACTGGCCAGCACGTACTGCTCGCCCGTCTCGTCCTTCCACACCTCGACGCCCCAGAAGTTGTTGCCTCCCTCGTCGATGAAGGCCCCCACCTCCCGGATGCCGTTGCGGCCGTACTCCACGACCCGGAGTCCGGCGGCGTAGTAGGACAGGTAGGCGAGCTTGTTATTCTCGGGGTCCATCGCCACCTCGTGGACCGACAGGTCGCCGAACCCGCGCGCGTAGACCGGGTCCTGCGCCTCGGGCACCGAGTAGGTGTCGATCTGCCTGATCGAGCCGGTCGTACCCGGCCTGGTGGGGATGTCGGTGCCGAACAGGCGCACGTAACCCCACCCGTCGAACACGGACTTGATCGTGGTCGACTCGCCTCCGGCGGCCGGCGTCGGCGTGGTGCAGGCGTTCGCCTCCGTCACGCCGGGCACGCCCAGCAGGCGTAGGCCCGCGTACCGGTTGACGAACACGTACGGGATGGCCCCCGCTGCGGCCATCGTGGACCCGCCCTGGCAGTCCGACCGCACGTTCTGGAACACGATGCCCGCCGTGTAGCCGGCGGCGATGATGTTGTCCAGCTTCACCTGGAACGTGCACACACCGCGTTCGACCAGCGCCGTGCCGGTGCCCGGCGGGACCGCTTCACAGGCCTGGCCGACGTAGGTGGTGTCGCCGCTGACCGTCGTGTTCTCGTCGATCGGCTTGGTGTCGGCCGCCGAGGTGGCGTTGTACTCCTGGCCCGCGTACGGACCGGAGTCGATCTTCGCCGTGACGCGGTACGGGCTGAAGTCCTCGTCCGTGCCGATCATGAACTTCCGGTTCGGCGACAGCTCGGACTGGTGCGAGTTGCCCTCCGGCGCGATCTCCTGCCCCCGCGCCAACCGTTCCTCGTCCAACGCGGCGTAGTCGCTCTCCGCGACCAGGCTCACCTTGCCCGGACGCGGGTCGGTGACGTCGAGCAGCACGTACCCGCCGTCCCAGTAGTTCACGTTCATGACGTACCGGCGGCCGACCTTGGCGATCATCATGTCGTGGCTGAACACCGACGTGAGGCTCGCCGGGCTCGGCTGGTCGACGCCGAACACCGCGCCCAGGTCGAGACCGTCGTTGACCAGCACGGGGTTGCGCGGGTCGGTGATGTCGAGGATGTCGACGTCCGTGCCCTCTTCGTCGTCCACCAGCGCGACGTAGGTCTTCTTGTCGAAGACGTTGGTCCACATCCGCATGCTGTGCACCTGGTTGGGCGCGGGGTCGAGGCCGCCCGCGGTGTTGGTGAAGTCACCGACGTGCATCGCCAGGGGCTTGGGACTGCGCGGGTCGGTGACGTCCCACAGCGAGATACCGCCCGAGTTCGCCCCTGGGGGCGTCTCGCCGGGGCAGGTCTCGTTCTGGTGGATCAGCAGGTCGCCGTGGAAGAACGGGCTGTCGTCGATGTGCTCGACCTGGATGCCCTCACCGACGTACGACCCGTCGCTGGTCGGGATGAACGCGCTCGTCACCTCCGCCGGCTTCGTCGGATCGGAGATGTCCATGACGTGCACGCCGGTGCTCTCGCACGTCGGCTCGCGGAACGCGGTCAGGTAGGCGTAGTCGCCGAACGCGGTCACGTCCGCCACGCGTCCGGTGTTGCCCGCGCCGGACGGGTTGGTCACCTTCGCCTTGCCGACCACGGAGACGTTGCGCGACACCGCCGGCAAATGCCCCTCGTCGCCGTCGTGCTGCTTGTACAGCCCGTCCGCGATCCCCTCACCGGGGAAGTCCTCCCGACCACCACCGTGCTCGGGATGAGCACTGGACGAGCCGGTCACCGCGGCACTGAGCGCGAGGGTCACCGCGCCCAGCACCGCGAGTCTGCGAGCCCGTTGTTTACGTTGACGGCGCATCCGATTGTCTCCGATCCGAGGGGTATCCAGCCGGCCGGACCATACGTTCCGGATCCGGGCACCGGTAGATACCCGAGTAGGGAGTTTCCGCACGGACCCGCAGGCGCTCCTCTGCCGGACACCGGGCTTGTCGGCAATATTGCGGACAACGAGCGCAACGGAGCACGGCGCGGACAGTCATCCGGCGTGTCGCGCGAGCGCGGTCCCCGGAGTCCGTGGCCGGGAACTAGCATCGGACGAACGCGAGAGCGGTTGTCCGCCTTCCGCATGGCTCTCCTCGCACACAGCAGCCAGTGACAACATCGGGGAACGTCACGGCAGGCAGAACGGAGCGATCCCCAGTCGTGCACCTGAAGAGCTTCTCCGTGAACGGGTTCCGTTCGCTGCTACAGGTCAAGGACATCCCCATCAGCTCGCCGACCATCGTCGCCGGTCACAACGACGGCGGGAAGTCCGCGCTGCTCGAAGCCCTGTCGTTCCTGCTCGGCGATTACGCCGCCGCCGAGGAGGAACGTTCCTACATGCCCGGCACACCGGCGGCTCGATGTGAATCGACCGACGTCGAAGGGCTTTTCGCTCTGGGCGAGTGGGAGCAGAGCGCCTTCCAACTCCCTGCGACGGTGCGGATTCGGCGCGTCGCAACCGAGGAGTCCTCGTATTGGGAGTGCTGGAAGTCCGTGCCGACCGATGACCGCCTCCGCGATCTGACGCAATACAAAGCATCCGACTTGCAGCAGTTGGTGCGCGAACTGGACCTCAAGGCTGCCTCCACCCGCAAGGCGGACTGCCTCGCGGCCCTCGCCGAATACGCGCAGTCGCACACCAGCGGTGAAGACTGGCTTCCCGCACCCAAGGACCTGACCACTCGCCTGCCCCGCCTGCTCCCGTTCGACGGCAGGGCGGCCAAGGCCAACGACGCGGTCAAGGCCGCGCTCACCGCCCGGTTCCAGACGCACGTCAAAGACCCCGATCTTCGCGGAAGGCTCACCCAGATCGAGGACGAGGTCAAGATCAGGCTGCGCACGGACTCGAAGTCGCTGTGCGACCACATCAGGCACAGGTGTCCGGACATCACCGAAGTGTCCGTGGAACCGGACATCTCGTTCAGCCACGGCTTCCGCAGCGCCGAACTGCGGATCGCGCGCAGCTCGGGCGGAGCGGTCGACCTCGCGCGATCCGGCGACGGGAGCGGGCGGCGGATCTCCCTGGCGATCTGGGAGTGGACCAGCGACCTGCTCTCGGAGCAGAACGCCAGTGAGGCGGACCCGGACGAGCACGGCGAGGTCGCGCCGTCGCCCTTGCAGACCATCGTCGTGTACGACGAGCCGGACACCCACCTCGACTACGCCCACCAGCGGAAGGTCATGGACCTCATCCGCGAGCAGAGCGCGATCCCGCACGTGAACGTCGTCGTCGCCACGCACTCGATGAACCTCATCGACGGCGTCGACATCGCCGACGTCGTGCACCTCAAGCTGGAGGACGGGGTCACCGTGGTGGAGCGGCTGGGCACCGAGTCGCACGAGGCCATCGACCGCTTCCTCGGCAAGATCGCCGCGAGCGTGGGCTTGCGCAACTCGGTGCTGCTGCACGAGCGCTACTTCCTGGCGGTCGAAGGCGAGACCGAGCAGCAGGCGATCCCGCCGCTGTTCCTGCTGAGCGAAGGAGTGTCACTGCAGGCGGCGGGCATCGCCCTGTGGGGCTGCGGCAACAACGAAGGCGCTCTGCACCTGGCGGGCTACCTCTTCGAACACGACCGTCACGTGCGGCTGATGATCGACGCGGACAGCCGCAGGAAGAGGATGTTCCAGGACAAAGCGCTCGAACTCCGGTTCGGCCCGAGGAAGAAGGACATCGTCGACATCGTCGGTGAGCCGGACGGCTACAAGGAACTCGAAGAATTCTTCCCGGACGACCTGTGGGCACAGGTGGCGAACGAGCGCTGGCCGCGCGGCACCCCGTGGGCGCCGGAGGACTTCGCGTCGAAACGCGCCGGGAAGTTCAGCTATGACGTGCAGCAGATGCTCCAGGAGCAGAGCGAGTCCGGCCCCGCGGGAAAGCCGGCCATGATGCACGGGCTCGCACTCTCTCTGTGTTCTCCGAAGCAGGTCCCCGAACAACTCCGCAAAGCCTTCAAGGAGATGCGAACGCTAGCCGCAAAGTAAGTAGCGATCGTCGACGTCGTGCGGTCCCTCGACGTGGCGTCGCCGCGCCTGCATCCGCTCCTTGCGTTGGTCGTCGGTCGGGGGCGTCCAGTGATGCCACCCGACCGGCGGCTTCCACCGCCGGTAGTGCTCGCGCTCACCGAGGCCGCACCACCTGCACCCGTTCGGCGTGGTCAGACCCGACTCGCCTTGCTCGTCATCGCTGGTCATGCAGCCTCCCCGGTCCGTGCTGTAGTTCTACCGCCTCCCACCGACATTTTCGCCGCCGCGCACCGAAGCCGCAGGTCCGCAACCAGGTCGACTCCGTCAGGACACAGTTCAGCGACAACGTCGAGCGGAGCCGGCCACACCGTCACACGCGCTAGACCGCTACGAGCCGTCCCACGATTCAACCACCACCCTCGGAGAACGACCGATGGCGAGCCCGCTGCCGCCGAGCCCCGACGACGAACCAACCTCGACACCGAGCGCAATGCCACATCCGGTGCACGTTCACAACGAGCTGACCGGAGATGTTCACGGCCCCTCGATTCAAGCGGGCTCTGTGACCGGCGGGATTCACGTCCACCTTGCACCCGCGTCCCTGCCCGCACCACCAGCGGTGCACGACAGCGGCATCCGCCGCACCTTGCGGATCTTGGTGGGCTGGGGACTCGCCCTGACACTGTTGTTCGTGGGGTGCGGATTCCTCTCCTACTTCATCAACATCTCGGTCGGGCAGGGGTCGCTGAGCCGGAATCTGGCGGCCGATGCAGCGCTTCTGCTCCTTGTCCTGACGTTCCTCGCCGTGCGGTGGAAACGAGTCGGAGCGGCAGAGATGTCATTTCTCGCGTACTTCGGCAAGCTGCTCACCCGCTGCACGCCCAAGAGCGTGACCGCGACACCGACCCGCACCCTCTCCGCGGTCGCGGGCACCGTCATCGTCCTTCTGGTGACGTTCCTCGCGACCCCTGCCACGAGCTCGGAATTCACCGTCGCGCAAGGCCGGAACGGCGTATTGATCATCTTCGCGGCTCTCGGGTGCCTGGTGGGCAACGCCCTCGTGGTCCGATGGCGGAATCGACCGCGCTGACCGCCGTCACCGCGTAGCCGCGTGCCACGGTGAACGCGACCAGAGTTGTCACCGGCCATCCGGCCACCGAGGAGCAACAGGCCGCCGAAAGTCAGGGAGTACCCGGTGACCTGTGCCGCTCGAAAAGTCATCGCTGCTGTTCAAGCGGCGTGGCCGCCGGTGTCCGACGGCCTCGCCCGCACGCACACCACGAGCCTCGTCCGGGGCCACCGACCTCGCCTTCGGCTCTCACCGCCCACGGCCTTGGCACCGCCCACCAGGGCTTGATCGACAAACTCCGCACCCAGGCGGCCTCGACACCATCATCGTGGTCAGCGCCACGAACCCGTTCGCCGAGACAGCCGAGCAGGCCGTCGAGGACCGCAACGCCCCGGCGACGGCCGGGTCCGCTTCCGGAACCACGACGACGACCTCGGCTCGACCGCCTCGGCCGCGACCGGCACCGACCACCGGCTCATCACCGGGCCGGTCACCGACTACATCGCCCCCCTCCCGCCCGACCGGTGGCCGCCGAGGCTACGGGCGGAAGACGGTCAGCGTGGTCGGGCCGGTGAGGCTGGAGATCCCGGTGCCGGCGCATTGCAGGACGTCCGGCGTCACGAGTACGGCCACCTGTTCCGCGCTCGCGGGGGCGAACGTGCCGCTGGTGATCAGGCCCGTGTTGGTGATCACCGCCTGGCCGCCGATGTCGCTGACCGTCCAGTTGTACGCGAACGTCGTCGGCGCGGCCAACGGGTTGCTCCACGTGTAGGTGCGTGACGCCGCTCCGGCGCTGAGGAGCGTCGCGCACGACACCGTGTCCGTGAACGTCTGGGCGTACGACCCGCTGGGCGCGCCGAGGTTCGTGCAGGCGGGGAAGAACCCGGTGAGGTTGCCGGTCACGACCCGCGGGGTGTTGGTGATGGGCGGGTCGTAGGTGACCGCCCACGTGCCGACGCAGACCTGGTCCACGGTGACGGCATGAGCGGCGCCGGTCGTGGCGAACAAGCCGCCCGCCGTGGTCAGCACCAGCGCCAGGAAAGTACCGAACCTCCGTGACATGACACCCAGCCCTTCATCGACGGTTCCCCGACCCCCACCTTGTGTCCTATCCGATTCCACGCCCCCGGACACCGCTGTTCAGAGCGGCCCGCTCGCAGCCGATGCCGTCCTCGTCGCCGTCCAGCCGATACACGTCCGAGCCGATGACGGTGACCGGCCCGCGCACGTACGCCGACTCGTCGCCGGAGCCGCCCTCGCAGTCGACGTCGCTCGCGATCGGCACGCACGGCGTGCAGCCGGCGTGGCAGCCCTGGTTCGGCGCGGGCGGCGGCGGGGCCCGGGGCGCCGGATTCGGCTGCGGGTTGGCCAGGTGATACCACCCGGACCGGCAGCGGATCACCAGACGCACCACCCGGTCGGTTCGGCACAGGCAGACGGCGTGCCCGACTTCACTGCGTGCTTTACGAGAACCTGTTCCAGCAACTCGTCGGGCCGTTAATTAAAATAGTGACCAGATACGACAACGACAGGTTGTGATGTCGTCTCTTGTGGTGGCTGATCCGGGCGCGGGCTTGGCTTGTTCGTCGCCAGTTCGACCAGTGCGGGTACGCGGACGTGCTAGAGCGTGTCCTGTCGATCAGCGGAGCCAGATCATGATGGCGGCGATGACGACTTCGGCTCGGTAGATCGCGGCGCGCTTGGCGTATCGGGTGGCCAGGCCGCGCCATTGCTTGAGCCGGTTGAAGCAGCGCTCGACTACGTTCCGGTCGTGGTAGAGGTCGCGGTCGAAGCAAGGTGGTCGGCCGCGGCGCCGGGATTTCTGATCAGCACGCTCGGGGATGGTGGTGGCGATCCGGCGCCGGCGTAGCTCGGCGCGGGTAGACGGATGCGAGTATGCCTTGTCGGCGATGACCCGATCCGGCCGCGACCGGGGACGCCCCGGCCCCAGCCGGGGCACCCGGATCGCCTCCAGTAGCGGCACCAACTGCGGGTTGTCACCGGCCTGTCCGGGCGTCAGCAGGATCGACTGTGGACGGCCGCGCCCGTCCACAGCCAGGTGCACTTTGGTGCTCAACCCGCCGCGGGATCGTCCCAGTGCCTCGCCGCCGACCGGCGCAACCGGCCACGTGCCGCAGCCCCCTTTTCCGGGCCCCTGCCGCATGCTGATGGGCCCGGGCGATGGTGGAGTCGACCGACACCGCCCACTCGATCGTCCCGACCGCGTCATCGTGCGCCTGGACCTGCGTGAGGATCCGATCCCAGGTCCCATCCGCCGTCCACCGGCGCAGCCGCTCATGGCAGGTCTTCCACGGCCCATACCGCTCCGGCAGATCCCGCCACGGCGCACCCGTGCGTACCTTCCACAAGAGCCCGTCGATGACCTGGCGATGATCCCGCCACCGGCCACGACGCCCGTTGGAGCGCGGCAACAGCGGCATGATCCGCGCCCAGACCGCATCGGTCAATTCACCACGACGAATCATCCGACCATCATCGAACCCCGACCTACCCCATGTCCTCAAAGGGCGTTCGGGCCCAGCCAGGGTCAGCGACGCGGCCTGTCCGATACCGCCGCCTGATCATTTTCAGGCGGCTCGGCTGACGTCCAGCCGTTCGGACGACGGCTCGTATCCAGCTGCCCTGTAGGCGGCGACGGCGGCAGCGTTCGAGGTCGGGGTGCTGACGAGTGCGCTTGACGCACCCAGTTCACGCAGCGCCGCCGCAGCGGCGACGCTGATCGCCGTCCCGTAGCCGCGACCGCGATGGTCGGCGTGCACGCCCACCGGCTCCAGCAGGCCGGGCTTGCCGGGCCCTGCCGACCAGACCGTCGCCGCGGCCACCGCGTTGTCCTGGCCGTCGTAGCCGATCAGGCAGCGGGCGTCGGCATAGACCGGCCCGGCCGCGAGGACGTGCCAAATCTCCTCGGTGAACGCCGGGCTGCCGAACGCCGGGCGATGCACTGCGGTCCGCACCCCCGCCGTCTCCGGACCGGCTACCTCGATCCGCAGGCCGGAGTCCTTCACCGGCTCGGCGAGGTCGTGGCGCAGCGGCGTCCACGGCTCGTCCAGAATCCAGCCCGCCTCCAAGAGGACCTCGCGGAGCAGGGCGCCGTTGGGGATTTCGAGGCCGACCTTCCCGGGCGGCAGGACCCCGCGCTCCGGATCATCGAGGTCCGCCAGCAGCTGGCGCGCCAGATCACCGTCCTGTCGCAGATCCGGCGCGGTCGTCAGGCGCAGCACATCAGGGTCGTCCAGGTATCCGACGGCAATGATCCGTCCGTCCACGTTCCAGGTGCGGACGGCCGCGGCCAGCCTCTCCGCGCCCAGCGCCCAGGCCCAACCGAGGTCTCCCGGATGGAGTTGCAGCGGCGTGCGGTCGTCCTGCCATACGCGTAGGGCATCCACGACCGCGGTCAGCCCATCCACGTCGGGCTCGTTCAGAACGATCGTCATGTCCCGCAGCTCACACCATCGCGGCGACCGGCCGCACCTGGTTTTACTCAGCCAGTCAGATCGACAGGACACGCCCTAGTCGATGCGCGCACCCACGCCGGCCAGGCGGAACTGCTGGTGGCGGTGGACGTGGAGACCACCGTGCTGGGCACCGTCACGGTGGTCCGGCCGGGCACCCCGTACGCCGAGGTCAGCCGGGACGGCGAGGTGGAGTTCCGGATGCTCGCGGTGAACCCGCCCGCCCGCGGTCGCGGTGTCGGCGAGGCACTGGTGCACGCGGCGATCATGCGGGCACGGGAATTCGGCGCACGGCGACTGGCGATAAGCAACTCCAAGCACATGACCACGGCACACCGGCTCTACCAGCGGCTGGGATTCCAGCGGCTGCCGGAACGGGACTGGCGGCCGGTGCCGGGCGTGGAAGCGACCGCGTACGCGTTCAGCTCGAATTGTCGAAGTAGGACTCTCGGCGCGGTAGGAAATATGGTTCTCGGATGCCTTGAATCGGACCATGACCCTTCTTGGTCAAGCATGACAAGCTTATTTGACTTGACTGACGGCAACCGTCTGCGACCGGTTTTGGGTCGAGTCATTTCACTGGACGAAAGGCTGTGTGGGGAATTCCCCACTCGTGTACGGGAGCCTCAAACAGCTGCTAAGCTGCATGTATGAGCCACTCCCCTTCGAGAGGAGTGGGGAATTCCCCACAGGCGCGTGTTCGGGCAAACCTCTCGGACACAAGATCGTGTGTTGGATCCCCAGTCCAATAACACTAGTTCAGGTACCCGACCGCAAGTGGCGGTCGGGTGTTCAAGTGGTCGGCACGGCCTCTACCGCGTCAGGCGGTGGTGGCCGTGACTGACAAGGTCATCGCCGGTCTTCTACCGGGTACAGCGCCACAGCGAAACCGTCGTGTAAATCCAGGCGGTGTTTCCGGGTCATCAACCGGCAAGGCGGCGTCGCCGGTTTCCCGGCAATCTCCATCGGCTCCGAAACCCCGGACTCTGGACAAGCGGCGCACCCCCGCGCCCCCGGTTCAGTCGCTGGGGCCGTTGAGTGTGCGCGATCGTCCGCGTTATGCCCTCGCCCGCTTCGACGACCGAGGCCGACTGGCGAACCAGCCGTTGCTGGCGGTGCTGGGGTGGGGTCCGCAGGAACGCGTGGACATCCGGGTGCACGGGGCCTCGCTGGTGCTCCAGCGCAACCCCCGGGGTGTGTTCACGCTGACCAAGCGCGGACTGATCCCGATCCCCTCGGTCATCCGACGCTGGTGGTCCTTCGAGACCGGTGACCCGGTTCTGCTGGTCGCGGTTCCGGAACGCGCGGCGATGGTGATCCACAGCCTGGTCGTGCTGGACAAGGCCCTTCCCGATCCGCGCCGGGTCGTCGCCGCGTCCCGCGCGTTCGACGGCGATGGCGACGTGGGCCGCGCCGGCGTCGCGCCCGGTCCGGGAACTGCGTGCGTGAACGTCGGCGAGTCGGGCGGCGCGGCGGCGGAGGGGGTGTCGTGACGACCGAGTCCCAACCGAGCGACTCCGATCTGGAGAAGGCACGGCAGGTCCTTGCGCTGCTGGGGGTGTCGCCGGAGGCTCTGGTGGCCTCACAGCCGGCCCGGCCCGCGCGTGAGGTGCCCACGTTCACCGACTGGGTGCCGGTCGTGTCGGGGCTGGTCGGTGAGGGCACACGGAAGCTGTACAGCACCTACTGGAACAAGCTGGTGGCGCTGTGGCCGCAGCGCAGGCTGGACGAACTGCCCGCCTCGGACCTGACGTGGCTGTTCGGCCACGTCCGGCAGACGGGGGTCCGGCGCCGCAACTGGCGCGGCGGACACAGCGCGGCCGAGCACATGTTCAGCGCCACCCGGTGCCTGTACAAGTTCGCCGTCGACGACGGCCTGATCACCGCCGCCCAGGATCCGACGCGGAAGGTCAAGAAGCCCAAGCGTGCGGTGCCCACTCGGCGAGGGCTCAACAACATGGTCCTGGAGGCGATCACCGCGGCGGCCTCCACCACCGGCGACGATCCGGCGTTGGACGCGCTGCTGATCCGGCTCCACGTCGAGACCGCCGCTCGCCGCGGGGGTGCGTTGGCGTTGACGCTGGACGACCTGGACCGGGAGCAGTGCCTGGTCCGGTTGCACGAGAAGGGAGAGCTCAGCCGCTGGCAACCGGTGTCACCGACGCTGATGACCCACCTGGTCGACCACGCCCACCATCGCGGCGCGCGTGAGCCGACCAGCAAGGTGCTGCGCTACCACAACGGCAAACCGTTGACCTACCGACGCTACGACGGGCTGTGGGAACGACTGCGCGAGCACGTCGAACCGGTCCGCACCCAGAACATCTCCACGCACTGGCTGCGGCACACCACGCTGAAGTGGGCCGAGCGCAACTTCGGCGAGGCCGTGGCCCGCGCCTACGCCGGCCACAGGCCCAACACCGACTCCAAAACCGGCGCGATCGCGATCTACGTGAAGGCCGATCTCGAGGAGGTCGCCACCGCACTGGCCGCGCTGACCGGCGAGCCACACCCACTGGCCGCCGACACGCCGACCGAACTGTTCGACAACGGCGACTGACCATCCTCAGTGTGGTTTGGGGCGGCGATCCCGTCGCCGCCCCAAACCATGTTCGCGTGGTCGCTGGTCTCGTCTGGCGACACGCGCAGCCGTCTTTCACTCGACAGGGGTTTCCGTTGCCCCTGTCGGCGATCCACCGGCAGCGGCCGGCACGCTCAGGCTGGCTCCTCCGACCGTCGTCGTGCCATGCAGCACTGCGGTAACCGCGGATTCGGGGTCGAGGGTCAGGCTGCCGACCTCGAACAGGCGGGCGTCGGTGTTGCAGTAGAGCCGGATGATCGTCTCGTCGCGGGGCTGGACGAAATCCTTGCCCTTGCAGGTACCCAGACCTTCCTCGTGTCGTCGTCGCGGATGACCGGGACGGGCTTCCTCCGCGGATCGGGTTGCCTGACGCGTTCCATCGGCGAGCGGGCGATGCCCTCCTCGTCGACCATCAGCCATGTGAACTGCTGCACGCCCTTGTGCTTGTTCAACGCGGTGGACGCGGAGCGGGTATCGATCATCCACGCCTGGAACGCCTCGACATGACCCTTGGTCACCGCGCACGGGTCGTCGGCCTCCGGATCGGGCGAGTACCCACCCGTTATCGGGCGAGCTGCGCGGCGGCGAGCAGGTCATTGCTGCGGGTGGCCCGGTGGCGGTCGCGGTCGCCGTACGGAGGCTGTCGCCTTCCCCGCACGAGCGGGGTTGGTCCAGGCATCCAGCCACCGGTCGATCTCGGCACGGTGTCACCTCGCGCGAGCGGGTGGGCCCCGGTTGCTCGACCACTACCGCTACATGGTCGAGTTCTTCCCGTGCCAGAGGGGTGGATCCGGCCCTGCCGGTGACCAGACGCCGGTGGACTTCACCAGTGCGTCGAGGTCCGACGTCGTCGAAGGGCGCACCCGCCATGCCGGGCAGGGTGTCCAGCCGCTGCTGTTCAGGGCGATCGCCCAGGTACGCGGCACCGCCGCGGATCGCCGTGACCGGACACAGGCAGACGGCGCGGGGACGATGCGCCGTCCAAGCGGCACTTGCGGATAAACGAGGGCTCCAAGTGAGACCCCTGCCCATCGCCACCACGACAGGCATTGGTCCACCCTCCGACGACAGGCGACCTACCGGCCACACGAGGCGGCTAGGCTGCTCCACCATGGCGAGTCCGGCAGAGGTTGAGCGCAAGGTTCGGCAGCTCGACAACGACGTCCAGTCAATCTACGAGATGCTGGCGACCATCGAGGCGACGCAGAAGCGGCAGGGGAACCGGCTGGCCGAGATCGCCGGGGCGCAGGCAGAGCACGGGGCCAAGCTGGACACCATTCTGGCCCTGTTGCGCGGTGAGCAGCCCGACCAACCCTGACGGTATTCGCGCCGGGCTGGTCCCGGCCCCGGCGGCCCAGCGGTTCCTGGCCCCGTCCTCGCTACCGGCGACCCGGAGACCGAACGAGCCCCGAGCAGCACTTACCGCTCGTCCCGGCGGCTGTGAAGCAGACCACGACGGGGCAGACCACGACGGGGCCGAAATTCGGCGGCACGGACACCGCCCTCCGAGCCGGTGGGACGGGATGCCAGGACGTGCGGGCGGATACGGCCGCTCAGGCAGTCTCGGCGAGCGACTTCCCGGCAGGCTGTGCCGATGCGGAAAGGTGCTCGACCAGGACGGTGCCGATGGAGTCGGCCGTGACCCAACCGTCCTGCTCGACGGCATTGTCGGACAGGGCGAGGACCAGCAGGGGCTCGCTGCCCGCGAGGTCGATGTCGCCGGTCTCCGGATAGGCACGCAGTCGGGTCGAGCCGGGCCGGACAGGTACGACGGCGCGTGCCCCGTGAAGATCGACAAGCAGGCCCATCACCTGCTCATCGCCCTCGGCGGCCGGGTCGACCTGCACGTGCCCGATCTCGGCGGTGATGCCCTGTCGGCCCAACAGCGCCACAACGGCCCGGGCCAGCGTGTCGCTGACGGCGATGAACCGGGCCCGGCGGGTGATCTCGACGAGCCGCTCGGCAGGCGCGACGGTGACGGCACGATCGTGTTGATCCCGACCGGCCACGGACGCGGGCGTCAGCTGTCGGAACAGCTCTCGTGCCTCCCGGTCCAACTGCTCCGGGTCCACCACGCCGGCCTTTGCCACAGTCCACTCCACTCACCACGACAATCCGAGCGATGCTCACACAGCTTAGGTGCAGCCATGCCCCGCCCCCACGTCGCAGGGGGCGCCGGCGTGTCGCGCGGGACACACAGCGGTACCGGCGGACACCCGGACGGCCCCTACCCGTGGTGATCGCCTCGAACAGGCAGCGAAGGCGTGACCTGCGATGCCTGGCTGATCAGGCCGGGGTGCCGGGCCGCCGGTGGTGACGCGGTGTTCCGTGGCCGAATCACGTGGACCAGGTGTCCCGGCCGCGTTCACTGACGATGACCTGAGACCCAGGTCGTGTGCCTGGCGGTCGCACGTCGGGGTGTCGGATAAGAGTCCGCCCTTCCGCGGCGGTGCCCCGACAGCACGGTCCGAGCAACGCGAACGCCCGGCCGTGGCGTTGCCCGCCCAGCAGCAGCGGTGACGGCCCGGCCGCAGTCGGCCCGGCCGCAGTCGGTGCCGGTCGACCACGGCCGACAGGTGCGCCGCCTCGTCCGCCTCGTCGACCCGCTCGCGCACGTCGTCACCGTCGGCCCGTTCCCTGTCGACCACCAGGCGGTCGTGCTCGTCCACGCTCAGCCCGTGCTGGTACACAACCTCGTCCACCGCGGCCCGGTACGCGGCATGGCGGCCACCGGGTCGTGCTGCGAGGCACGCGGCGCGACATGGTCCGTGACCAGGTGTCGCAGCGTCGAGTCGGGCATGTCCTACCACTCCCCCAGCACCGCTCGCCATACCGACACCACCGGTTCGCCGCCGGTGGCAGCCAGGGCGCGGGCCGGGTGCGCACCCGATCGGGACACCGCTCGTGGAGATAGCCGGATTCAGTCTACACTGAAGTAATAATGAGTGCTGCTACACTGAGCCAGGACGCGACCCGACGGGCGTCCACTCCAGACGATCGGCTTCTGCGCCACGAGATGCCACAACCGAATCGGAAAGAACGCTCGTGAAGCCGGGCTCGACGGCTCGTGCCCGGATCCACCGGCCCGGCCTCGACAGCGAGTCCTAAACGTCCGGATCAACGTGCGGAGGCACACCGAAGGCCGTCACCCGGAGGGTTCGGCGACGGTGTCGGCTCGACGCCGAGCACCGGCGACTCTCCGCCTGCTCCTGCTGCGCCGAGTTCCACTCGAGCCGGACCGGGATGTGGCCGATGTCCCGGGAAAGCGATCGAAACGCAGCGCGTGCAGGCCACGCGGACCACGTGCCGGCGGTGATCGATTCCGCGTCCTCGGCCTGGGTGGGCTTCCCGGTCCGTCGTCGGTCGGTCCGACGATTCGAGCACGGGCGGCGTGGACCGCTGCTACCGGGGGTTCCGGTCGCGGCCCTTGAGATGGCACCGAGGGCACGGCACGAGCGTGCCGGAGCCGTCGTCGACATAGCGTTCCTGGGGCGTGGGGCCGTCGCAGCGCCCGCACCACGCCGGCCAGTCGACGTGATCGGGACGGCGACCCGATCGCCGCGCCGGACCCCGGCGAGGGGCAGGGGGTGTTGTCCGGCGGTCGGACGGCGCTGTGGGGTGATCCCGTGGAGGTGGCGCCTGCGGTGATGCGGGCGCGGAGGCCATGGGGATGGTGTACCGGTTTCGGCGCCGTCCGCCACCGGGCTCGATGGTGACGTGGCCTTGGCCGTGCAGCCGTTTGAGGCGGCGCTGGACGGTGCGTTCGTCCAGCCGGGTCTTGCGGGACAGGTCCGCCACCGAAGGCCAGGCGTTGCGTCCCTGATCGTCGGCCGAGTCGGCGATCGCCAGCAACAACAGCAGATCCGTGCCCGCGGCCTCGGCGTGTTCCCATACCCAGGTCATCACGCGGATGCTCATGCGGGCTCACCGGGAAGGCGCGCCGCCTGTGGCGGCGAATTCACCGCCGTTCTCCGGCACACCCTCTGACATCGTCGACGAGCCCATTTCCTCGCGCACCGACGGCGGCCGGACAGTCCTTGATTCGGAATGCTGTCGCCTTGGTGCCGACATCCGACTTCACGCCCCCCGGTTTGCTTCGCCCGGGATATCGTCACACCGGTCGCGCCGGAAGTCAAAGTTTCCAATGAGCGAAATCCTCTGGAATGCCTGGAATCACTCCGGTATTCCAACGAGTGAAATGGGTTGGACCGGAATGCGCCGGTGCGGTGCGAGCCGGGGCCGGGAGCGTTGATCGCCGGGTTGTCCACACCCCGGCAGATTGCCACCGGTGTCACGACTGTGCCGGGGGTGGGGTGGCGCAACTGTGCCACCCCACCCCCGGCACAGCTGCGCCACCCGTTACGTCCTATCCCGTCCTATCCCCTATGCCCGGCCGGCGCCGTGGACCGTTCATGGCCGCACCTCCGGCGGTGTCGGTCGCACGCCCGGCGACCCTCGCGCCGGATACCGGTAGCGTCACTCCGAGCAGCCGGCCGCCGTGCGCAGCCACGCGTCGTCGGCCTGTGGCGGCACGAAGTCCCGGCCGACGATCACGTCACCGGCGATCAGGTGGACGGTGCCCGTGCGGCAGCCGTCAAGGGCGCGCACGGCGGCGGCCCGGTTCAGGACGATCAGAACCCTCGACGTCGCCGGGTCGGTCGAGGCGCGTTCCGTGACCGACGGAGGCTTGCGCGCCCGGTCGAACCGGCGCACGGTCGCGCAGTCCACCCGGATTTCGACGGCGGGCAGACTTCCCGGAATTCCGGCGATACCGGAACCAGCCCCAACTCGCACCTGCAACCGATGGGTGACAACACAACTCCACCACCTCGATTGCGTACCCGGGAAACGCGTCGAATACCTCTCGGCCGGCGGGCGGGCACGGCGTCACACGATGCCGACAGCAGCCGGGCCGGTAACACTTGCCGACAGTGAACACCGTCAGCGCCGCGCGGACAGCCGACGGACAATCACGAGTGGCCACCGACCATGCCTCCTCCACCGGCGATTGGCCACCGCACCGGTGGCCGCACGGTGCGTAGGCCGGCCGGCAGCCGAAGCTGCGTGGCCGACACGGAAACCGCGTGAGGCCACCCGGATGCCGACGGCTCGGCCGTAACCGTCAACCAGGCCTTGCCGACAACCGTCGACCCGGACGACCGCACTGATGCGCTATCGGCACTGCAAGCGGATCAGCCGGCTCCAAGCCGGCCACCCCCGGCAGCGTCGCCCACATCCCAAGGAAACGTGCAACACCCAACGCCCGCCCGAACGCCCCGACGGCATTACCGCACGATAGGTATAGTGCGGTCGGAACTGAACGTTCACTTCGGAGTGCAGGCGACACTTCGCCTCTAACAATCGGATGGGAAACCCCAAGATGGTTCAGAAGACCATCGTCGAGCTGATCGACGACCTGGACGGCGGCGCGGCCGACGAAAGCATCACGTTCGGCCTCGACGGAGTCGAGTACACCATCGACCTCTCGGAAGACAACGCCCGGAAGCTGCGCGAGGTGCTCGACCCGTTCGTCGGGCACGCACGCCGGGCCGGTGGCCGCAAACAGCGGCCGACCGCCCGCACCGCGGTCAAGGCCGGCGGTGACCGGGAACAGAACCAGGCCATCCGCGAGTGGGCCCGACAGGAAGGACACGAAGTGTCCGAACGCGGCCGCATCCCACAGAGCCTGATCGTCAAATTCCAGGAAGCGCACACCTCCTGAGCCACCCGCGGTTCCGCTGCGCACGCAGACCCCGGTGCGCAGCAGAACCACGGCGCCGGTTCCCGCGGACCCGCCCGCCTGATTCCCGCCCACCGGCGGAATGTCGGACCCGTGGCCGTTCGGCACGGTGGTAGGCGTACCCGATCAACGCCTCGAAGCCCTCCCCCATCCGACCTCGCCGTGTTGCCGCCATGGTGCGCGATCGGACCGGCAGCGTCGCACCAGGCGACGGTGACCTTCGACGGACAGCGGAGCGTTACGGTGGAGCACGAATGGGTCTTCCTGCTCGGCGGACGCGTGGGGCCGCATTTCTCATCCTGCCGCCGAAAGACCCGTCCCCTCGTTCAGGCCCTGTCAGCCGTCACCAACGTCATGACCCGCAACAGAGCCGATCACTCTCTCCCGATGGCCGACGCGCAGCCAAACGCAGCGAGCACAGGCCGAAAACCGGCACCCTCGTCCACTCCTCGCCGTACTGGAGCGCCAGGCCCGCCTGAACCAAGCCGGTAACGCGCCATACACGATGGACAACATCGGGCCTTTCATGTACTGGCATCAATCTTGATTTGAGTGTCCACCGCGGAACACTGGTCGGTAACCTGATTTAATCAGCGCTTCAACTCGCCCGCGTAGAATTGGTACG
>NZ_MTQP01000030.1 GCF_001984175.1 Saccharothrix sp. ALI-22-I | reverse complement strand
CGTGGCGGCACTGCCGCTGGCGGCGGCCGGGCTGCTCAACCCGATGATCGCCGGTGCCGCGATGGCGTTCTCCTCGGTCTTCGTCGTGTCCAACAGCCTGCGGCTACGCGGTTTCCGCAGCACGGCCACCTCCGAGGCGCAGCCGGCCCGTTCGGCAGAGTCCACTCAGGACAAGGTGCCGGCCGGGGTTGCGTGACCGATGACCTGTGGCCCGGAGCCGATCGGTTCCGGGCCACAGTGCTTGTTCGTGGGCGGTCAGGTGGTCAGGCGCAGGAGACGGCGACCAACGCCAGCAGGCCGCTGACCGCCACGACCGGGGGCAGGACCATCGTGGTCAGACCGGCGAGACCGCAAGACAGTGCGGTGCGCGCCGGACCTCTGTGCTGATCGGCGTGCCGGAGGTGGGCGAGTCGGGCCTGCACCGCGTCACGGCTCATCGCCAACGCCGACCCCGGCGCGCCGCCGCTGGCCACCGCCGTGAGCGCCGCACGAACCGACGCCGCCCCGCACCTCCGCACGGCCACCGCGTCCGCCGCCAGCTCCACCAACTCCCGCACCACCGTCGGCGTCTGCCGGAACAGCGGCAGGAACGGCAGCATCGCGGACAACGTGTCGGCGGCCGTGACGACCAGGTGGTGCCGTCCGCTCAGGTGCGCCCGCTCGTGCACGAGCACGGCGTCTACCTGGTCACCGGCCAACTTCCGGGTCAGGCCTTCGGTCGCGACGACCACCCCGGGGCACCCCGCCAGGCTGAACGCCAACGGTTCCTCGTGGTCCAGCCAGAGCGTGGCCGGGCTGCCCGGCTCCTGTCGTGCGGCCAATCGCAGCACGGCCAGGTGCTCACGCCGTGCCCGCGCCCGCCGACGCAGGGTGCGCGTGCCCATGACGGCGAGCCGCACGAGCAGTCCCGCCAACAGCAGTACTCCGGCCGCCCCGCTCAGCGCCTCGACCTGCGGCGGCGAACCGTGGAGCAGCGTTTCGAAGCACTCGGGGAAGCGCGCGAACGCGTGCGTGCCGTGATCGGGAACCAACAGCACGGTGACGGCGAGGCCGGAAGTCGTGACCACGCTGACGATCGACGACAGCCACGCCACCAGCACCACCCGCGGGTGCAGACCGGCCGCGGTCAGCTGTTTCAGGTGGACGGGGGCGCGCCAGGCGACGAGTCCGGCACCGAGTAACAGCGCGACCGCGACCGTCACTTCCGGCGGGGCCTTCTGTGCAGCGCCTTGCGCAGCAACTCGGTCTCCCGGTCCGACGCCGACCGCGCGAAGTGCAGCAACGCCGCTTCGGGATCGCCGGACGAGTCGAGCACCGCGCGCAACGCCGCCGACGCAGCCTCGGCCCGGCTCATCGCCGGTTCGTACCGGTACGCCTTGCCCTCCAGCTCCCGGACCACCCACCCTTTGCGGTGCAGGTTGTCGAGGACCGTCATGACCGTGGTGTAGGCGAGCTGTTTGCCCGTGTCCAGCCGGTCCATGACCTCGCGGACCTTCACCGGCTCCGACGTGCGCCACAGCACGTCCATCACGGCCGCTTCCAACTCGCCCAGTCCGCGCATCACGCCCCCTTCGGCGTGGCCATCGTATCGGCACCCGGTGCAGGTGGCCGGCGTCACCTCGGCGCGTTCTGAGCGTTCAACTCGGGTGTTCTGAAGGTTGGACACGCGCGTTCTGAAGGTTGGACACGCGCGTTCTGAAGGTTGGACACGGGTGTTCTGGGGGTTGGACACGGGTGGGGTGGGTTAGGTGGGGGTGCGGGCGGAGGTGGATTCGCGGACTACCAGGCGGCAGGGTTGGCGGATTACGCCGCTGGGGCGTTGGCCGTCCAGGGCGTCGAAGAGGTATCTCGCGGCGGTGGTGCCCAGTCGTTCCAGTTCGAGGTCCACTGTGGTCAGTGGTGGGCGGCAGTCGGCGGCGAAATCCACCCAGTTGTCGTAGCCGACGATCGCCACGTCCTCGGGGATTCGCTTGCCGAGGTCGGTGAGGGTGTCGGCGACGCCGGTCGCGATCTGGTCGTTGCCGCAGAACACGGCGTCCACGTCGGGATCGCCCGCGAGCAGCATCCGGGCTGCGTGCCTGCCCCAGCGCTGCGACCACTCGCCGTACAGGGGGGCGCCGCCGGCGAGGGTCAGGTTGTGCTCGGCCAGGACTCGGTGCAGCGCGGTGACGCGGTCGCGGGCGGCGCGGTAGGTTTCGGGGCCGGTGATGTGGCCGATGTGCCTGCGCTGCAACGAGACCAGGTGTTCCACGGCCAGGCGGGCGCCGCCCTCGTCGTCCGCGATCACCGACAGGTCCTCCGGGTCGGTCGACTCCCCGTAGACGTAGACGACCGGCACCGGGATGTCGCGGGTGAGCGACGGGCGGATGTCGTTGTCGTCGCCCAGGATGATGAAACCGTCCACCTGCCTGGCCAACAGGGTGCTGATGTAGTGCCTGCGGCGGATGGCGTCACCGCGGGCGTCGCACAGGAGCACCGACATCTGCTCGTTCGCCAGCGCGTTCTCCACGCCCAGCAGGATCGGGATGGCGAAGCGGCCACCCAGTTCGTCGGTCAGCAGGCCGATGGTGCGGGTCCGGCCGGAGATCAGGCCCCTCGCCAGCGCGTTGGGCTGGAACGACAGATCGGCGGCGGCCCGCAGCACGCGCTCACGGGTGGCGGGGGCCACCTCGTCGCGGGCGTTGATCGCCTTCGACGCGGTGGAGATCGAGACGCCGGCCAATCGCGCCACGTCGCTGAGCGTCACCGCATCGGACCGCCGCCTGCCCATCGAAAGCCTTTCGAAAAGTTTGTCGAATGCCGAATCGATTGTAAACGCACGTAGACGCACGTTGTCGCGCCACAGCGTCATCGTCGACCAGCGAGTCGGGTACCGACAAGGGCGATTGCCGAAAAGGTTTTCGGCTGCCAGAGTGCTGGACGAGGCACTGGAGCGCGGAGGTTGGCATGACTGTGACGTCGCCGGACACCACGGCCGTCGGGGGACGTCCCGTCGTCCCCTCGCGCGGAGCGCTGCGACCGCTCGGCCAGGACGAGGTCCGGATCACCGGCGGCTTCTGGCGCGCACGCCAGGACCTCAACGCCACCGCCTCCCTGCCGCACGCCCGGTCGTGGATGGACCGGCTCGGCTGGACGGGCAACTTCGCGGCGGCGGAACCGGACGCCACGGCGGCCGGTCGGCGCGGCCGGGAGTTCACCGACTCCGAGGTCTACAAGCTGCTGGAGGCCATGTCCTGGGAGGTCGGCCGGGTGCCCGTCGGCGGAGCCGGCAATCAGACGACCGTGGCACTTGAGGACCAGATCAAGGAGCTGACGGAAGCGATCGCGGCGACACAGGCGCCGGACGGGTACCTGCACACCGCTTTCGGTCGTCCCGGCCAGCCGGCCCGGTACAGCGACATGCAGTGGGGCCACGAGCTGTACTGCACCGGACACCTCCTCCAAGCGGCCGTTGCGCGGGCCCGCAACGGCGGCGGTCACGCGGACCCGCTGCTGGCCGTGGCCCGCCGAGCCGCCGACCACGTCTGCGACACGTTCGGCCCCGACGACCGGTTCGGCCCCGGCGGCACGCCCGGCATCTGCGGCCACCCGGAGATCGAACTGGGGCTGGTGGAGCTGGCCCGGCTGACCGGTGAGCAGCGCTACCTGGACCAGGCCGCGCTGTTCGTCGAACGCCGGGGCCACCGCACGCTCCCGCCCCACCACTTCGGCTGGTCCTACTTCAGCGACGACCAACCGGTGCGGGAGTCCACCGTGCTGCACGGCCACGCGGTGCGCGCGCTGTACCTGGCCGCCGGCGCGGTGGACGTCGCGGTCGAGACCGGTGACGACGAGCTGCTCCGGGCCGTCGCCGCCCAGTTCGACCGGACGCTGGCCCGGCGCACCTACCTGACCGGCGGCATGGGGTCGCGGCACACCGACGAGGCGTTCGGTGACGATTTCGTGCTGCCCGCCGACCGGGCGTACTCCGAGACGTGCGCCGGGGTGGCCGCGATCATGCTGGCCTGGCGGCTGCTGCTGGCCACCGGCGACGGGCGTTACGACGAGGTGATCGAGCGCATCCTCTACAACGTCGTGGCCACCGCGATCGGCGACGACGGCCGGTCGTTCTTCTACGCCCACACCCTGCACCAGCGCACCCTCACCACCGCGCTGCCGGAGGACGAGGAGCAGCTGGGCTTCGGCGGCGGGCCGCGCGCGCCGTGGTTCGAGGTGTCCTGCTGCCTGCCGAACGCGGCACGCCTGCTGGCCGGCCTCTCCTGCTACCTCGTCACCGCCGACGACACCGGCCTGCGCCTGCACCAGTACGCCGACGCGGAGATCTCCACCTGCCTGATCGACGGACGTGAGGTGGGCCTGCAGGTGCGCACCGACTACCCCGACAGCGGCACGGTGACCGTGCGCGTGACCAAGACCGCCGACCGGCCCTGGTCGATCACCCTGCGCGTGCCGCAGTGGGCGGCGGGCGCGGAACTGGTCACCACCTACGGACGCCGGCACGTGCCCGCCGGTGACATCGTCGTGTACCGGACGTTCGCGGTGGGCGAGGAGATCCGGCTGGAACTGCCGATGCGCCCCCGCTTCACCGCGCCCGACCCGCGGATCGACGCCACGCGCGGCTGCGTCGCCGTGGAACGCGGCCCGCTCGTGTACTGCGCCGAGGCCCTCGGCGGGGACACCGACCTCGACACCCTGCGCGTGGACCACACCGTGCCGCCGGTCGACACCGAGGCCGGTGTCGCGCCGGCGAGCGTCACGATCCGGGCCAGGTTCGACGCGCCCGGCAGGGAGGCGTGGCCCTACGGCCCACCGGAGCCGGACACCTCGCACGCCGTGGCACAGACCAAGCCGCTCGACCTCGTGCCCTACCACCGCTGGGCCCGGCGCGGCCCGTCCACCATGCGGGTCTGGCTGCCCACCACCTGACCCCGTCCAAGACCTGCTCGAACTCCGACCGTGCTCAAAGGAGAGACCGGTGAAAACCAGAGTGGTGTCCGCCCTGACGGCGGGCGTGCTGGTCCTGGCCACGACGGCCTGCGGCGACGAAGGGACGCAAGCCGCGGACGACGGCGCGGTGCTGACGTTGTGGACCCGCGCCGCGACCGAATCGGTGTCGAAGGCCTACGCCGACGCCTACAACGCCACCCACAGCAACAAGGTCGAAGTGACCGCGTACCCCAACGAGGAGTACCCGGCCAAGCTGGCGTCGGCGGCAGGTGCGAAGTCACTGCCGGACCTCTTCGCGGCCGACGTCGTGTTCGCACCCCAGTACGCCTCACAAGGCTTGTGGGCCGACGTCACCGACCGGCTCGCCACGCTGCCGGTGAAGGACAAGGTCGCGCCGTCACACTTGAAGGCCGGCACGTGGGAGGACCGCAACTACGCGTTACCGCACACGATCGACCTGTCCGTGCTGCTCTACAACAAAGACCTGTACACCAAAGCGGGCCTCGACCCGGAGAAGCCGCCGAGCACCCTGCGCGAGTTCGCCGACCACGCCCGTAAGATCGACCGACTCGGCGGTGACGTCAACGGCACCTACTTCGGCGGTAACTGCGGCGGCTGCGTCGAGTTCACCCTGTGGCCGTCGGTGTGGGCGGCCGACGGCGACGTGATCGACGCCGACGGCGAGCAGGCCAAGGTCGACTCGCCGGAGATGGCCGACGTGTTCGCCCTCTACCGCGCGCTGTACGAGGAGGGCGTGGCCGCGCCCGCGTCCAAGGACGAGGCCGGGCCGACCTGGTTGGGCGCGCTGCAAAGCGGCAACGTGGGTATCGCCCCCGCGCCCTCGGTCTGGCTCGACGCCCTCGAACAGAAGGGCCTGAAGCTGGGCGTGGCCCCGATCAGCGGTCTGACCGGCGGTGAGTCCACCTTCGTCGGCGGCGACGCGCTCGGCATCGGCGCCACCACCGAGAAGACCGAACAGGCGTGGGACTTCCTGGCCTGGACCACGTCCGACGAGGCGCAGGTCGAGGTGGTCGCCAAGAACAAGGGCGTGCCGACCCGCACCGACCTGGCGGCGAACAAGTACTCCTCGGCGGACCCGCGCACGGTGCTCATCAACGGCCTGGTGGCCAAGGGCAGAACCCCGTACGCGCGGAACTTCAACGTCTCGTTCAACGACCCGCAGAGCCCGTGGCTGCAAACCGTCCGCGGCGCGCTGTTCGGTGACGCGGGCAAGGCGTTGGCCGACGGGAACACCGCCATCACGAAATCACTCCAGCAGGGCTGATCAGCCACCGGAGGCCCGGATGTCCACGACGACGACGTCACCCCCGAGTGCGCGAACCGGCCCACCACGCCGGGAGACCGCGCCACCGCCCGCACGGAACGGCCGTCGGCTGCGTCGGCTGCGCGCGCTGGTGGGCGCCGCCTACGCCGCACCGACGGCCGTCATGGTGGCGCTGTTCTTCCTGGTGCCGCTGGGGCTCGTGGTCTGGATGTCCTTCAACCGCTGGCCGTTGCTGGGCAAGCCGTCGTTCAACGCGCCGGCCAACTACAGCGGTATCGCCGAGGACGAGTTGCTGCGCTCGGCGGCCTGGTTCACGGTCAAGTACACCGTGATCATCACGGTGCTGCTGTTCGTGGTCGCGTTCGGGCTGGCCCTGCTGGTGCAGCACCGCCGTCCGGGCGTCGGTTTCTTCCGCACCGCGTTCTTCCTGCCGATGGCGGTCGGCTTCGCCAGCGCGTCACTGCTGTTCCTGGGTCTGCTCAGCGACGAGATCGGGCCGGTGACCGATCTGCTGGCGAAGATCGGCCTGGTCGACGGTTACGTGTCGTGGACCAGCGGCAGCCCCGATTCCGCGCTGGCTTCGGCGGTGCTGCTGGTGCTGTGGCGGTTCGCCGGGTTCACCATGCTGATCCTGCTGACCGGGCTGCACGCCATCCCGCCGGACGTCTACGAGGCCGCGCGGGTGGACGGCGCGAACCGGTGGCAGACGTTCCACCGGATCACGCTGCCGCTGATGCGGCCGACGATCGCGCTGGTGCTCACCCTGATGACCACCGGCTCGCTGCTGGCGTTCGACCAGTTCTGGATTCTCACCCGCGGCGGACCGGACAACAGCACCACCTCGCTGGTGATGGTGATCTACCGGGAGGCGTTCATCCGGCTCGACCTCGGTTCGGCGGCGGGCATCTCGGTGGTCCTGCTGGCCGTGCTCGTCGTGTTCAACGCCATCCAGTTCCGCGTGCTGCGCCGGCGGTCCTCATGACCGGCGTCCGCGTGACCGGGGTCCGCGTGCAGGGCAGCGCCCGGTGGGGCTATTACGTCACCGGCACGGCGCTGGCGATCCTGTTCCTGTTCCCGCTGGTGTGGAGCGCTTTCGCGTCGGTCCGCACGGACACCGGGTTCGGGCTGGAGAACTACGACCGGCTGTTCAGCTCCGCCAACGGCATCGAGCTGCGGCACGTGCTCAACAGCGTGGTGGTCAGCGCGCTCACGGTGGGCGGCACGCTGTTCATCGCCACCCTGGGTGGCTACGCGTTCGGCCGGTTCCGGTTCCCCGGCCGTGACGTGCTCTTCCTGCTCACACTGGCGATCCTGATGGTGCCGTACGCGACGATCCTGATCGCCCTCTACGTGCTGCTGGGCTGGTTGGGGCTGGAGGACTCGCTGATCGGGCTGAGCCTGGTGCTCATCACGTTCCAGCTGCCGTTCTCGGTGTTCATGATGCGCAACTCGTTCGAGGCCGTGCCGGTGGAGTTGGAGGAGTCGGCCCGCGTGGACGGCTGCACCAGCGTCGGCACGCTCGTCCGGATCATGCTGCCCGCCGTGCGGCCGGGCCTGGTCACCGTGGGGCTGTTCGCGTTCCTGACCTCGTGGAGCGAGTTCTTCGCGCCGCTGATCCTGCTCAACTCGACCGACAAGTTCACCACCACCCTCGCCGTGGTCAACATGCGGACCGCGAGCCACGGGTCCATCGACTACGCCGCGCTGGAAGCGGGAGTGGTGTTCATGGCAGTGCCCTGCCTCTTGCTCTTCGCCGCCATGCAACGCAGCTACGTCCGCGGGTTCACCTCAGGCGCCGTAAAAGGCTGAGCCCACCGGGCGGACGCTGTTCCGTGCCAATCCTTTCTGGCAAACCGGAAGGAGGATCGCAGTGTCGCGATCCTGGAAGAGAACAGTACTGAGTGCGCTCGCACTGGCATTGGCCCTGAGCGGTGCGGGTGTCGCGCAAGCCGAGCAGGCCGAGCAGACGCGTGACGTCACGGCCGCCGCCAACCCCGCGACCTGGAGCCCGCCGTCGAACCTGGTCACCCCGCTGGACCAGGTGTGGCGGCACCAGGAGAGCACCTACGGCGACCTGTACGGGTTCCGCAACTACGGCTGGGACCAGATCTTCGTCAACGGCGGGTACCTGAACTTCTGCGTGCGGTGGGACTCGTCGGCCCCGGTGAGCGCCGCGCTGCGGGACCAGATCCACGCCAAGCTGGCCCAGCAGTACAAGAAGTGGATGGACGCCATGGTGGGCCACAACAACTGGCCTTACGCCGAGGTGCCCATCAAGGTCGTCGGTTGGGCGGTGCGCAACCGCAGCACGTTGCAGTGGACGGACAACTCGGTCGACATCTACGTCAACAACATCCGCGAGAACGCGCCGCAGTGCGCCGAGGGGTGTGGGCGGTTCTTCAACCGCAACGGCAGCTACCCCAACTGCCCCGGCGGCGTGCCGCGGCACTACGACCAGTCGCTGTGGCTGACCGCCGGCATGGGTGGCGGCGCGGGCGGCGACTGGGGCCAGCGGATGGGTAGCGAGTACTTCGTCAACAGCCTCAACAGCAACGACGTGACGATCTTCCTGCACGAGGTCGGCCACACGTTCGGGCTGGACGACTTCTACGACTGGACGCCGTCCGGTGTCAGCAACTTCATCATGAGAGCGGGTAGCTCGGCGTCCATCACCGAGTTCGACCGCTGGATGTTCCGCGACTGGTGGCGGCACCTGAAGAGCCGCTACGGCCGCTGAGAGTGACGCCGGTGTCCCCGCACCCCGCGGGCGGGGGCACCGGCCCCTCCGTCACGGAAGGTGACGCGCATGTCCCTGCACAGCCCATCCCGTCGTGCCGTCCTGCGCGCGGGCGCGGTGGTCGCATCGGCCACCGCCCTGCCCGCCCTGAACACCTCCGCCGCCGCCGAGCCGACCGCCGCCGAACCGATCAGAGTCGCCGCGAGACCGGACACCGGCGTGTCGGCGGACGCGTTCCCGCTCGGCGCGGTGACCCCGCTCGCCGGACCGTTCCAGTCCAACACCGCCCGCACCCACGCCTACCTGAAGTTCCTCGACCCCGAACGGCTGCTGCACACGTTCCGCCTCAACGTCGGCCTGCCGTCCTCGGCCGTCCCTTGTGGAGGGTGGGAGTCACCGACCACCGAGTTGCGCGGCCACTCCACCGGTCACGTGCTGACCGCGCTCGCCCAGGCCTACGCGATCACCGGCGACACCGCGTTCCGCACCAAGGGCGACTACCTGGTCACCCAGCTCGCCGCCTGCCAGGACCGCGCGCAGACCGCCGGGTTCAACACCGGCTACCTGTCCGCGTTCCCGGAGAGCTTCATCACCAGAGTCGAGGAACGCCAACAGGTCTGGGCGCCCTACTACACCCTGCACAAGATCATGGCCGGACTGCTGGACATGCACCTGCTGGCGGGCAACGCCCAGGCGCTCACGGTGCTGACCCGCATGGCCGCCTGGGTCGGTTGGCGCAACGGCAGGCTGACCCTGGCTCAGCGGCAGAACATGCTGAAGACCGAGTTCGGCGGCATGAACGAGGTGCTGGCCAACCTGTACCAGCTCACCGGCGACCCGGCGCACCTGACCGCCGCGCAGTACTTCGACCACGCCGAGGTCTTCGACCCGTTGGCGGCCAACACCGACGCGCTCAACGGCTACCACGCCAACACCCAGATCCCCAAGGCGCTGGGCGCGATCCGCGAGTACCACGCCACCGGCCTGACCCGGTACCGCGATATCGCCACCAACTTCTGGAACATCGTGGTCGGCGCGCACAGCTACGCGATCGGCGGCAACTCCAACGGCGAGTACTTCAAGACGCCGGGCCGGATCGCGTCGGAGCTGTCGGACCACACCTGCGAGTGCTGCAACACCTACAACATGCTCAAGCTGACCCGTCAGCTGTTCCGCACCGACCCGCGGGCGCACTACTTCGACTTCTACGAGAAGGCCCTCTACAACCACCTGCTCGGCGCGCAGAACCCGGCGTCCACGCACGGCCACCACAGCTACTACGTGCCGCTGCGACCCGGTGGCCAGCGCACCTACAGCAACGACTACCAGGACTTCACCTGCTGCCACGGCACCGGGATGGAGACCAACACCAAGCACGGCGACAGCACCTACTTCCACTCCGGCAACACCTTGTACGTCAACCTGTTCATCGCCTCCGTGCTCATCTGGCCGGGCCGGGAGATCGCGGTGCGGCAGGACACCGGGTTCCCCGAGTCGCCCGCCACCCGGCTCACCGTCACCGGTTCCGGCCCGATCGACCTGCGGGTGCGCATCCCGTCCTGGACCGCCGGCGCGCAGGTCAAGCTCAACGGCGCGGTGCAGGACATCCCGGTGGTGCCGGGCACGTACGCGCGCCTGGACCGGACGTGGTCGAGCGGTGACGTGGTGGACGTCAGCCTGCCCATGACGTTGACCAGGGAGAGCACGCCGGACAACCCGGCCGTGCAGGCGGTCAAGCACGGCCCGATCGTGCTCGCCGGCGGGTACGGCAGCAACAACCTCACGTCGATGCCCACGCTCCAGCCCGCCACGCTGCGCGCCACCACCACCCCGTTGCGGTACACGGCGACGGCGAGCACGGGCCAGGTGACGCTGCTGCCGTTCTACCAAATGCACGGGCAGCGCTACACGGTCTACTGGAACGTCACCGACACGCCCGCGCCGCAGCCGTTCATCGCGCACTACCCGTTCGACGAGGCGGCGGGCTCGGTGGCGGCGGACGTCACCGGCAACGGCCGGACCGCGACCCTCGCCGGCGGCGCGGGGTGGACCACGGGCCGCAGCGGTTCGGCGGTCGACCTGGGCGGTTCCGGTCAGCACGTGGTCCTGCCCGCTGGTCTGCTCACCGGGGCAACGGCGTTCAGCGTGGCCACCTGGGTGCGGCCGGCCGCGGTGACCACGTGGGCGCGCGTGTTCGACTTCGGCACCGGCCCGAGCACGTGCCTGTTCCTCACCCCGCGCAGTTCGGCGGGCGGTCTCCGGTTCGCGATCACCACCGGGGGCGCGAGCGCCGAGCAACGCATCGACGCGCCGTTACCACTGCCCGCCGGCACGTGGTCGCACGTCGCGGTGACGCAGGTCGGCGACCTCGGCGTGCTCTACGTCAACGGCGTCGAGGCGGCCCGCAACACGGCGCTCACCGTGCGGCCGTCCGCGCTCGGCAGCACCACGCAGAACTGAATCGGGCGCTCCCAGTACTCGGGCGACCCCTACCTGGACGGCGCCGTGGACGGCTTCCGCGTCTACGGCCGCGCCCTCACCGCCGCCGAAGTGGCCGATCTGCACACGACCGGCCGTTAGCCCTCAGAACCCGAAGGACACCCATGCGCATCCGACACCGGGCGGTGAAGCTGGGCGCGGCACTCGCGCTCGTCGCCGCCGCCGTCGTCAGCCCGGCCGCGTTCGCGGCCAACCCCATCATCACCAGCTACTACACCGCCGACCCCGCACCCCTGGTCGTCGGCAACACCATGTACATCTACGCGGGCCGTGACGAAGCGGCCACGGGGAACAACAACTTCGTCATGCGAGAGTGGCGGGTGCTGTCCTCGACGGACGCCGCCACGTGGACCGACCACGGCGCGCGGGCGAACATCGCCACTTTCCCGTGGGCGGGCGCGGACGCGTGGGCGAGCGAGGTCGAGCCCCGCAACGGCAAGTACTACTGGTACACCTCGATCAACGGCAACGGTGCGGGGTGGATGGACATCGGCGTGGCGGTCGGCGACAGCCCGCTCGGCCCGTTCCGCGACGCCAAGGGCGGGCCGCTGATCAGCGACAGCACGCCCAACTCGTCCGGCCTGAACATCGACCCGACCGTGTTCACCGACGACGACGGCCAGTCCTACCTCTACTGGGGCGGCTACTGGGGCGCCCGCGCGGCGAAGCTCAAGCCGAACATGATCGAACTGGACGGCCCGGTGGTCACGCCGACGGGCTTGAGCAACTTCTGGGAAGCGCCCTGGATGTTCAAGCGCAACGGCCTGTACTACATGATGTACGCCGCCAACGACACCAGCGGCTGCGTCACCAACTCCAACTACGCCTGCCAGCGCTACGCCACCGCCACCAACCCGATGGGCCCGTGGACCCACCGCGGCGTCGTGCTCGACCAGGTCTCTTCGACCACCAACCACGCGGGCGTCGTGGAGTTCAACGGCCAGTGGTACATCGTCTACCACAACGCCAACGCGCCCGGCGGCGGCAACTTCCGCCGTTCCGTCGCGGTGGACCTGTTGCAGTTCAACGCCGACGGCACGATGCGCAAGGTCACCCAGACCACGTCCGGGCCGCCGCCGAACCCCTCCGGCCCGCCGCCCGCCGGGACGAACCTCGCCCCCTCGGCCGCCGCCTCGACGTCGTACGTCTCATCGTGGGAGAGCCTGGCCGCGATCAACAACGGCGGTGTGCCCGCCAACTCCGGTGACCGCGCCAACCTGGCCTACGGCAACTGGCCCGAGCAGGGCACCCAGTGGATCGAGTACACCTGGCCGTCCGCCAAGTCGATCAACAAGGTGGCCACGTACTGGTTCGACGACGACCAGGGCATCGACCTGCCCGCGTCGTGCCAGGTGCAGTACTGGAACGGCAGCGCTTACGTCAACGTGCCCGGCCAGTCGGCCTGCGGTGTCGCGGGCAACACCTTCAACACCACCACGTTCACCACGGTCAACACGACCCGGCTGCGGCTGAACATCACCTCCAAGTCCGGTTTCTCGACGGGAGTGTTGGAATGGCAAGCCTTCCAGGCGTGACCCGCCGGCTGGCGGCCGTTGTGCTGCTCGGCGCGCTCCTCGTGCCCGTGCCGCACGCCTCCGCCGCGCAGACCATCGGCTTCCCGACGTTCAACGGACCTTCGGTGCCCGCACCACCGGTCGGCTACAGCACCGGCAGCACGATGCGCGCCATCTACGACGCCGAGAGCGGCGGCACCGATTTCTGGATGGACCGGCTGCTCGCCCGCCCCGGCAACGACCCGGCCGGCACCTGGCTGATGACCCGCGGTCGCGGCCTCTACATGAACACCCACAACCCGGCCGTCGTCGGGTTCGGCGGCAACGCCGCGTACTGGGACAACATCAGCAGCCAGAACGCCTACGCGATCACCGTGGGCTCCGGGTCGCTGACCGAGCAGGTGTCGAGCCGGTGGCAGGCACCGAGCCACTGGAAGGGCGTCTACACCCGCACCGGCGTGCGGGTCGATGTCGCGAAGTTCATCACCCACAACAACGTCGCCGTCACCAACCTGACCGTCACCAACACCGGCTCGGCGTCCACGACCCTGGCGCTGCGCGTCACCTCGCCGTACGCCACGACCGTCAGCGGTTCGGAGTTGACCGGCAGCAGGCAGGTGAAGAACAACCTGACCACGATCCGGCCGAGGCTGTCCGGTGACGGGTTCTCCGCCGCGAACGGAGGGCTGGACCGCTCGGTGACGCTGGCCGCCGGCCAGGCCGTCACCACCAAGGTGGTCATGGGGTTCGTCACCGACGAGATCCCGGAGTCGCTGACCGAGTACAACGCCTACCGGGGCCACTCGCCGTCGGTCGCGTTCGCCACCCACGTCCGCGACTACAACCGGTGGTGGGCGGACAACATCCCCTACATCGACGTGCCCGACCCGGCCATCAAGAAGAACGTCTACTACCGCTGGTGGTTGATGCGCTTCAACTACCTCGACGTCGACATCCCCGGCCAGGACTTCCAGTTCCCGGTCTCGATCGAGGGTGTCACCGGCTACAACAACGCGATCGCGTTGACCCAGCCGATGCACATCGACGACCTGAAGTACCTGCGCGACCCGGTCTACTCGTACGGGCCGTGGCTGTCGGTCGGCCAGTCGTCCAAGGGCGGCCGGTTCATGGACAACCCCGGCGACCCGGAGAACTGGTCCAACTCCTACACCCAGTACATCTCCGAGGCGGCGTGGCGCAGCTACCAGATCCACGGCGGCCCGCCGCCCGTCGCGGGCAACCTGGCCAAGTACGCCGAAGGTGACGCCAAGGGCCAGCTGGCCACGTTCGACACGAACAACAACGGCGTCATCGAGTACGACTGGGGCGCGATGACCGGCAACGACGCCGACGCGGTGTCGTTCGACTGGCGGGCGGGGAACCTCGACCGGGCCGAGACGGCGTACGTGTGGAGCGGCGCGATGGCCGCGCAGCAGGCGTACTCGCTGATCGGCGACACGGCGAAGGCGACCGAGATGCAGGCGCTCGCCGACCGCATCCGCAACGGTGTGGTGAACACGCTGTGGAACCCGTCCCGGCAGCTGCTGGAGCACAAGCACGTGGGCACGAACACCCACGTGCCGTGGAAGGAGATCAACAACTACTACCCGTTCTCGGTCGGCCTGATGCCCAACACCGACCAGTACAAGCAGGCGCTGCGGTTGTTCTCGGACCCGGCCGAGTACCCGGTCTTCCCGTTCTACACGGCCAACCAGAAGGACAAGGCCGAGGCCGCGGCGGCGGGTTTCCCCGGTTCCAACAACTTCTCCACCATCAACTCGACGGTCCAGTTCCGGCTGTACTCGTCGGTGCTGCGCAACTACCCGAACCAGTGGATGGGCGCCGAGGACTACAAGAAGCTGCTCTACTGGAACACCTGGGCGCAGTACATCGGCGGCAACACCCAGTGGCCCGACGCCAACGAGTTCTGGGCGGACTGGAACGCGGGCACCCGCAACATCGACTACCGGTCGTGGATCCACCACAACATCCTCGGCAGCAGCAACTGGACCGTGATCGAGGACGTGGCCGGGTTGCGCCCGCGCACGGACAGCCGGATCGAGCTGTCGCCGATCAACATCGGCTGGTCGCACTTCGCGGTCAACAACCTGCGCTACCGCAACGTGGACCTGAGCGTGGTGTGGGACGACCCGGCCGACGGCGTCACCCGCTACAACGGTGTGCCGCAGGGGTATTCGGTCTACCTGAACGGCACGCGCGCGTTCACCGTCGACCGGCTCACCCCGGTGCTCTACGACCCGGTGACCGGTCAGGTCACGTTCCCGTCGGGCGCCGGCACGGTGAACTACAGCGTGGCGATCAACGGCTTGCAGGCGCCGCAGAACGTGGCGCACACCGGTGCGCGCATGGTGGACGTCTTCGCCAAGGCCGGCGTCGACCTGACGTCCACCGCGCCGAACCTGGCGCAGGGCGCGGCCGTCACGGCGTCGTACACGGCCTCCGGCACCTCGGTGTCGGCCGCGATCGACGGGTTCCCGATCAACGAGCCCCTGTGGGGCAGTTCGGGATCACCCAACACGTCGGACTGGTACGAGATCGACTTCCGACAGCAGCGCACGGTGGACGAGGCGCGGCTGTACTTCCGCGACGACCGGGCGGGCAACCGCTACCGCGCGCCGTCGTCGTACGCGATCCAGTACTGGAACGGCTCTTCCTGGGTGAACGCGGCGGCGCAGACCAAGACGCCGACGACACCGAAGGCCAACTACAACCGGGTCCGGTTCACCCCGGTGTCCACGCAGCGTCTCCGGGTCCAGGTGACGCACGCGTCCGGGTTCAAGACCGGGCTGACCGAGGCGAAGGTCTACAACCGCGGCGGGGGCACCGACCCGAATCCGCCGCCGGCGAACCTGGCCCTGTCCGCGACCCCGTCGGCGTCCTACACCTCGCCCTGGGAGTCGGTGGCCGCGGTGAACGACGGCGTCGACCCGCCGTCGTCCAACGACACCGTCAACCCGCGGTGGGGTACCTGGCCGAACACCGGTGAGCAGTGGGCCGAGCTGACGTGGGACTCGGCGAAGTCGGTGCGATCGGCGCAGGTGTACTTCTTCGACGACAACGGGGGAGTGCGCGTGCCCGCGTCGTGGAAGGTGCAGTACTGGACCGGCTCGGCCTACACCGACGTGGCGGGGGCGAGCGGGTATCCGGTGGCGACCGACCGGTACCACGAGGTGACGTTCACCGAGGTGAGCACGACCCGGTTGCGGGTGGTGCTCCAGAGCGGGGCGGACTCGGTCGGCCTGCTGGAGGTGAAGGCCTTCGGCTGAGCGTGCGCGGGGGACCGGCTTGCGGGCGGCCGGTCCCCCGTGCGCTGCTCTCAGCAGCCGCCGCAGTTGTAGAGGCCTCCGGTGCGCCACTGACCGCGCCGCCCTGGCCGCGGTCATCGACGCCACGCCCCGCGGCTGCTGTAGAGAGCTGTCGTGAGCGACCGTCACGAACGCCTTGCTCGAAGTGCGGAGAAAAGTCAGCCGAGTGTCTCTACCCATCTACTAATCGGCTACGTAGGGTGCGAGCCGTCTAGGGGTAATGGCTCCGCTATCCGGAGGTTTTTCAATGCGCGGTAGGCGTGCACGACGTGTCCGCAGAATCTCGTTGCTCGGCGTGGCGATCCTGACGCTGGGCCTGGCCACCGCCGGATCATCCGGCGCCCACCCGGACCACGGCGGCGGCCGGGAGGACTTCCCGGGTGAAGGGGTCGCCGACGGCTCGTACAAGCAGCACGACGGCGACGAGGGCCACCTGCCCGCGGTATCGCGGAACGTGACCCTGGTCGGCAAGGCCGCGGTCACCAACCCGTCCGGCGCGGGCAACACCGGACGCGTGGCGGACGTGACCGCGTTCGGCGACTACGCCTACCTCACCGCGTTCCGCGAGCCGACGTGCGAGAACACCGGCGTGCACGTCATGGACATCTCCGATCCCGCGCACCCGACCGAGGTGACCAGCGCGTTCATCCCGACCAGCGACGGGTCGTACGCCGGTGAGGGCATCCAGGTCGAGCACATCGACGACAGCCCGTTCTTCCACGGCGACCTGCTGATCCACCAGAACGAGACCTGCCCCGGCGAGACGCCCCCAGGGGCGAACTCGGGCGGTATCTCGCTGTGGGACGTCACCGACCCGCGCAGCCCCAAGCCCCTGGCGATGCACGTCGGCGACTTCACCAACACCGCGGGCGGCCTCGACCCCGCGCCCAACCAGACGCACAGCATGCGGATGTGGACCAACGTCTTCGACAAGAAGACCTACGTCGCGCTGGTGGACGACGAAGAGGCCACGGACGTCGACATCCTCGACATCACCGACCCGCGCAACCCCGTGCTGGTCAACGACGGTCTCGACCTGGGCGCGGTGTTCGGCGTCGACCAGGCCGCGCCGACCAACCTGACCTCGGTGTTCAGCCACGACATGATGATCACCAAGGTCGGTCGTCGGTACGTGATGAACATGAACTACTGGGACGGCGGGTACGTCATGCTCGACGTCACCGACCCCCGGCCGGGCAAGGTGAGCCTGATCGCGGAGAGCGACTACGCCGCGTTGGACGAGGAGCGGTCGGCCCGCGGGCACGAGATCAGCCCCGAGGGCAACGCGCACCAGTCCGAGCTGTCGCCGAACCGGAAGTTCCTGATCGGCACGGACGAGGACTTCAGCCCGTTCCGGATCGTCGCCAAGATCGACTCCGGGCCGCACGCCGGCACCGAGTACACCGCCACCCCCGCCACCGACTCGAAGCAGATCGGCGAGGGGACCACCATCAGCGGTGCGGTCACGTTCGTCGGTGACGCCTGCGCGCCGCTGCCGGCGGGTACCGGCACCGCGCTCGTGGAGCGCGGCACGTGCACGTTCCAGGCCAAGCTCGACGCCATCATCGCCGCCGGCTACACGGCCGGCATCGTGTTCCAGAATCACCGCGACGACTGCCTCAGCCAGGTGTCCATGGCCGCCGCGGGCCCGATCCCGTTCGTGTTCGCCAACCGGTTCGCCGGTCTGCGGCTGCTCGGCGTGCCGGGCGTCACCGAGGCCACCGCGTGCACCATGACCACCCCGGCGACCGGGGGCGAGTCGACCACCGTCAAGTCGGTGTTCGACGGTTGGGGTTACGTGCGGCTGTTCGCGACCGACGTGCCGACCAAGCCGGGCAAGGCCGGTTCGATCCGGCAGATCGACACCTACGCCGTGTCGGAATCGCAGGACCCGGCCTACGCCGGCGGGTTCGGCGACCTGTCGGTGCACGAGGTGGCGATGGACCCGGAGAACAACAACACCGCGTACCTGTCGTACTACGCCGCCGGGCTCCGCGTGGTGAAGTACGGCAAGAACGGCATCCAGGAGGTCGGCGCCTTCATCGACGAGGGAGGCAACAACTTCTGGGGCGTCGAGGTCTGGAAGGACGAGACCGGCGAGCAGTACGTGCTCGCCAGCGATCGTGACCACGGCCTGTACGTGTTCCACATCGACTGCTGACACCTCGACCAAGGCGGGGCCGCACGGTGTCACACCGTGCGGCCCCGCGGCGTCTTCGGCTGTCACCGCATGTCAGTTCCGCCGTGAGATCGGCTCGATCGGTTGCCGGGGGAGTCCGACGAATCGACCGGCGCGGCGGACCGGGTGATCACGAGCCCGCCCTCAGGCCCGTTGTGACGCCGGCCGTTCGAAGATCAGCTCCAGCCCGTCCTCCTCGTCCCACTGCTCACCGACCTCGACGAACCCGAAGCCCGCGATCGTGGCCAGGGATGCCGCGTTGTCCGGACCGATGGTCGCCCGCACGGTCCGCACACCGGGTTCGCCGGCGGCGCGGCGCAGCAGCTCGACCAACGCGGCCCGGGCGTACCCGCGGCGGCGGAACGCGGGATCGACGGAGTAGCCGATCTCGACCATGCCGGATTCGTCCGGCGGACCGTGGAACCCGGCGTGCCCGACCACCGCGCCGTCGTCCACCAGGGCCAGCCGCGCCATCCACCGGGCGTTGCCGGGGTCGGCCGCCATCTGGTCGAGCCGGTACCGCCACAGCCACCGCGCCCGGTCGGTCAGGAAGTACCCGGTCAACGCGACCTCGGCCGCGGTCGGGTCACCGTCGAGCAGGGCGGCCATGACGCGGCCGTCCAGCTCGACGAAACGCACGTCATCCGCTGTCACAGTGCGCATGATCGTTCGCGGCCCGTTCCGCCGTCCACCGGGTTTCCGCCGACCGGCGATTTTGACAGGTACTTGTCAATCTGCCAGATTGTCGGGCGTGACCCCGTTGTCCGATCGCGGACTTGAGTTCTCCCAGCTCCTGGTCGAGGTGTTCCGGGTGAACGGCCTGCTCCTCGCGGCCGGTGACGAGCTGGCCGCCCCGGCGGGCCTGACCAGCGCACGGTGGCAGGTGCTCGGTGTGGTCGACCACGGGCCGAGCACGATCGCGCAGGTGGCCAGGACCATGGGCCTGACCCGGCAGGCGGTACGGCAGACCGCGACCAGCCTCGTCCGCGACGGCATGATCGTGTTCCAGGACAACCCGCACGACCGCCGCGCCAAGCTCCTGGCCCTGCCCCCGCGCGGCCGGTCGGCGCTGCGCCGGGTCGAACGCCGTCAGGCGCAGTGGGCCGACGAGCTGGCCGCCCGCATCTCCCTCGCCGAACTCCGCGCCGTCACCGGCACGCTGCGCGATCTCGGCGACCTGTTGGAGGACCGATGACCGTCATCCCGCTGCTGCCGTGCGCCTCGATCGACGAGATGCTGGCGTTCTACTCCGCGCTGGGTTTCGAGCGCACGTACCGGCAGACCAAGCCCAACCCGTACCCGGCGATGCGCCGGGAGGACGTCGAAATCCACTTCTTCGGCATGCCCGACTTCGATCCGGCGCAGTCCTACCGCAGTTGCATCGTGCAGGTGCCCGACACCGGCGTCCTGCACCGCGCGTTCGCCGACGGGCTGCGCACCTCCTACGGCAAGGTCCCGCTGTCCGGCATCCCGCGGATGACCCGCCCGCGGCCGCGCAAGAACGCCGGCGGCCTGGCCGGTTTCTCGGTGATCGACCCCGGTGGCAACTGGATCCGGATCTTCCCCGCGCCGGACGCCCCCACGCCGCCCGCCGCGACCGGGAAGCTGGCCAAGGCGTTGGAGAACGCCGTCGTGCTGTCCGACAGCCACGGCGATCCGGCGTAGGCCGCCAAGATCCTCGACGGCGCCCTCGGTCGGATCGCGGACGCGAGCGCGGTGGAGCGGGTTGAAGCCCTGGCTTATCGCGCCGAGTTGGCGTTCACGTTGGAGGACCCCGACCGGGCGGCGGCGGTGCTGGACGAACTGGCCGGAATCCCGCTCACCACCGAAGAACGCGAATATCTTTCGGAAATGCTGGCGAACGTGGCGGAACTGCGCCGCGAAGGCTGACGGCAAACCCGACCGCACCTCCTGAGGGTCGACCGGGGACCGGGGGCCGTCACTGGTAGTCGCGCAGGATCGGGGCGCCGGTCGCCGCGTTGCGCATGTCGTAAGTCGTCCACCGTTTCGCGTGCTCCGCGCTACAACTCTAAACCCGCGCTAGCACCCGTTTGCAGGAGGTGTAACCGACGAAGGTCGGGCATTTCGTAAAAGGGTCGGATGGTTAACCGGCTACGCCCCTTAATTTGCTGCGATCTGGATCACATGCTATTCCGTTCCGTTCTCCGTGAGTCATCATTCCGCAGGGCCCGCAAAGCCCGTCCCCGCCCTGCATGGAGGACTCCGCATGGTCGAACAACCCGAACCGCAGAACCGCCGGCGCAGACGCGCCACCCTCCTCGCCAGTGCGCTCGCCCTCGGCGCGCTCACCGTGCTCAGCCGGCCGCGGGCGGCAGCACGGCCGTCGTGCAGCGCTCGCTCGACTGCGTGACCGACGCTCTGTCCGCCGCGCGCGTCAAGCCCGGCGAAGCCGGCTCGGAACGCAACGAGATCAGCCAGGCCGAAGCCGAGCGGATGAACCGCGACCTGCGCGAGCGCGTCGCCGCGGCGAAGGCGAACGGCCGCGTCGAGGCAGCGGCCGGCGGCACGATCCCGGTCGTGTTCCACATCGTCACGGGCACCGGCGGTGTCGGCGGCATGACCGATGCGACCGTCGCGCAGCAGATGAGGGTGCTCAACGAGGGTTACGCGGGCGCCGAGGCGCCCGGTGTCGCCGCGAACACCGGCTTCACCTTCGTGCTCCAGGAGACCAAGCGCTGGTCGAACAACACCTGGTTCACCGGCGTCGACAAGGCGCGCGTCGAGAAGCAGATGAAGTCGTCCACCCGGGTCGGCGGCGCGAGCACCCTGAACGTGTGGTCGGTCGACATCGACGGCCTCGGCTTCGCGACGTTCCCCAGCTGGTACGCACGCGACCCGCTGCTGGACGGCGTCGTCATCGACTACTCCAGCGTCCCCGGCGGCAGCGCCACGAACTTCGACCTCGGCAAGACGCTGACCCACGAGGTCGGCCACTGGATGGGTTTGTGGCACACCTTCCAGGGCGGCTGCACGGCCACCAACGACGAGGTGTCCGACACCCCCGCGCAGTCCAGCTACAGCACGGGCTGCCCAGAGGGTCGCGACTCGTGCTCGCTGCCCGGTCTCGACCCCATCCACAACTACATGGACTATTCCTACGACAGTTGTTACAACCAGTTCACCCCCGGCCAGAACACCCGCATGCAGGACGCCTGGATCGCGTACCGCAGCGGTAAGTGATCAATGGCGAACCCCCGCGTTCCGCCCTTGGGGAATGCGGGGGTTCCCATTTCCACCCCTCTCTTCTCTCTCTCGACCGCGCTCCGCTGCCCTGCCCCGGTCCAGCAGTCGGCCGGGCTACCCCCGCCGCGTCCACGGCCACGTCATCAACGCCCACACCGTGAGCACGGCCGCACTCTCGGGCAGCAGGTACCACGGCCAGTCGCCGAGCAGGTCCAGCACCGACCCGGTCGCCGGTTTCCGGTTGAGGTAGCCGTAGTTGGAGCCGAGCGCCAGGTTGAGCACGAACATCGCCGCCGCCCACGCCACGGTGATCAGCACGGCCAGCCGGTAGCCGCGCCAGTCCGGCCGCAGACCGAGGCCCCAGGTCAGGTAGACGGCCGCCCAGACGACGAACAGGTGCGTGGCCCAGAACAGCAGGAACCCGAGATCGGGGAAGTCCACGTCCAGCACGGGAGTGACCAGGGCCTGAACGCTCAACGTCAGGCCCCAGTAGTAGGTGAGCGAGAACGCCCACCTGCGCTGGGACCACAACGCGTAGGCGGCGACCGGGCCCGCCAGGTCGGACAGCTGCAGGGGGAGCGAGTACTGGATGTTCCAGCGCGGCGGGAGCATCAGGTAGGTGTGGATGCCGACCTGGAGGAGCAGGACGACCGCCGCGAACACGCGCGAGAAGCGACGTGACGGGTGCGTGCGCCCGACCGCCACCACGGCCGCGGCTCCGACCGCGAACAACCCGAGCACGACCCAGTGCGACGGGCCGTACGGGGTGAACTCGTGGTCGACCGATAACGACACCACACGTGCGGCTACCCGTACGTGTGATGGTCGATGCCTGGTTCTAGTTCTGCCCGGTGGTGCTCGGGCGGCTGGTCGCGACCACGTCGTCGAGCGTCGGGAACACCGTGAGCAGCCGGTCGACCTCGGTGAGCTGCAGCGGCCGGATCACCGAACGGTGGCTCGCCACGACCACGAACTCCACGCCCGCCGCTTGCGCGCGGTAGTGGCCGTCGATGAGGGCCGCGATGCCGAGCGAGCCCAGCACCGTCACCTCGGACAGCTCCACGACCAGCACCGGTGGCCGCCGCTCCAGCTGGGCGTCGAGCTCGGCTCGGATCAGGTCAACACCCGCCAGGTCCACCTCGCCGATGACACGAGTGACCGCAAGGCCGCGCACCTCGCTCGTCTCGACGGCAAGGTCCTCGCTCGGCCAATGCCGATCGGACATGAGCGACGCTCCCTCGGTGACCTGGGCTTTGTGACCGTGGCGTCGTCCCGACAGCGCCCGACGTTACGCCCGGGCTGACGCTGGAACGAATGCGATTAACCCGTTCGTATGCCGGGTACTCATCCGATCTCCGTACACCGCGGAGGTGATGTTCTTCGGGACAGCGACACGCGCGATGCCGTTGTGGCCGCCCAGGCGGTGTGCGGGTGCGTTCGAGAACGAGTCCACCGAGGTCGCCGCCAAATGTGAACGGCGTCGTGTTGGAGGAATCCCATGAGTTGGTTGCCGGCGGCACATCAGCCCGACCCTCCCGACCCGTTCATCCCTGACCCGATCCCGCGCCGACCCCAACCACCCGAACCCGAACCAGTACCCCCCAACCCAATCCCCCCGCCAACGCCACCCACCCACACCCAACCCGACCCCCCAAACCCGCGCGTGTCCAACGTTCAGAACGCGCGTGTCCAACGTTCAGAACACCCGAGTTGAACACTCAGGTGCGTGAGCAACACCGAGGCCGAGTCATGGCGTTCGCGTCGCCTGACGTCCGCCGTCGCGGGTGGAGGGTTTCCGCGGTCCTGGACTTTCGGGTTGCGCTACCGGGCGAGGAGGTCGCGCACGGCTTTGATGACTTCGGCGGGCGCTTCCTCGGCCATGAAGTGGCCGAACGAGACGGTGTTGTGCTCCAAGTCCGGAGCCCATCGCCGCCACCGGGCGGCGGCGTCGAAGCCGAGGGCGGCGCCCCAGTCCTGCTGGAGCACGGTCACCGGCATCCGGAGCCTGTTGCCGGCTTCCTCGTCGACCCGGTCGTGTGCCACGTCGATCGTTGCCGACGCCCGGTAGTCGGCGACGATCGAGGGCACCGCCTCGCGGGACGCCTTCAGGTAGGCGGCGCGGACGTCGGGCGGGATCGTGTTCGGATCGGTGGCCCACATGTCGAGGAAGTGGCCGAAGAACGCGTCCGCCGATGCGCTGATCATGGTTTCCGGCAGGCCGGGCGGCTGGGCCATCAGGTAGAGGTGGAAGCCGACGGCTGCGGTGGTGCCGTGCAGGACGTCCCACGTGTCGAGGGTCGGCAGGACGTCCAACGAGGCCAGGTGGGTGACCGCGTCGGGGTGGTCGAGGCCGGCGCGGATGGCGACCAGGGCACCCCGGTCGTGCCCGGCGAGCGCGAAACGGTCGTGCCCGAGGGCGCGGGCGAGGGCGACGACGTCGGCCGCCATGGTGCGCTTGGAGTAGGTCTGCCCGTCGGTGTCGGCCGGCTTGTCGCTGTCGCCGTATCCGCGCAGGTCGGGGCAGATGACGGTGTGGTCGGCGGCGAGGTCGGCGGCGACGTGCCGCCACATCAGGTGGGTCTGGGGGAAGCCGTGGAGCAGGACGACGGGGCTGCCGGAGCCGCCTACGGCGACGTTGAGTGCCACGCCGTCGGCGACGGTGACGCGCCGTTGCGTGAACGAGGTGATCTTCGGTGTCATGTCGTTGCTCCCTGTGGTGTAGGTGGTACGTGACGAATTTGCCCGGCGCCGATCAGCACCCCATCAGCACCCGATCAGCACCCGATCAGCGGCTGATCAGCGCTGACCGGGGCGGCCAGTGCGGGACCGGTCGGATACGTTGTCGGCGATGGTGCGTTTCGGGGTGTTGGGGCCGCTGGAGGCCGTGGACGAGCGCGGGCCGGTCGACCTCAAAGGGCTGCGGCACCGGGCTGTGCTGGCGCGGCTGCTGGTCGCCAGGGGGCGGGTCGTGCCGGTCACGCGGCTGATCGACGACCTCTGGGACGACGGCGCTCCGGAGGGTGCTCTCGGCGCGGTGCAGACGTTCGTCGGCGCTCTGCGGAAGTCCTTGGAGCCGGACCGCCCACCTCGTGCGCCCGCCCGTCTGCTGGTCACCGTGCCGCCCGGTTACGCGTTGCGCGCCGAGTCTGAGGCGGTGGACGCGTGGCGTTTCGAGGCCGCCGTCTCCGCGTCCGCCCGGTTGCTGGCCGACGACCGCGTCGAGGACGCACGCGTGCTGCTGGACGAGGTGCTGGGGCTCTGGCGGGGACCCGCGTACGCGGAGTTCGCCGACCAGGCCTGGGCGCGTGGTGAGGCCGCTCGATTGGACGAAGTGCGGCTGCTGGCCGTGGAACGGCGGGCCGAGGTGGCGTTGGCGCTGGGGAAGGCAGCCGAGTCGGTGCCGGATCTGCGAGCCCATGTCGCGGCGCACCCGCTGCGCGAAGACGGCCGACGGCTGCTCGCGCTCGCACTGTATCAAACAGGCCGGCAGGGCGAGGCGCTGGCAACGCTCCGGCAGGCACGCGAGGTGCTGCGCACCGAACTGGGCATCGACCCCGGCCCCAGCCTTCGCCAACTGGAGACGGACGTCCTGACCCAAGCCCCGCACCTCACCCCACCGCAACATCCCACTCCACCCCCGCCGGCCGCTCCACCACCGCCGCACTCCGCTTCACCGCGGCCGCCGCTGAGTTCGCCTTTGGGCCGGCCGCCGTCGAATCCGGCCGGTCCGCTGCCGAGCCCGTCGAGCCCGTGGCCGATCGGTCTGTCCACCCCGGTCGAACACCCGTTCGTCGGACGTACCGGCGAAGTGGCCGAGTTGGAGCGAGCGGCGGTGGTTGCGGCGGCGGCGGCGGGGCGGCCGCGTCTCGCGCTGATCTCCGGAACGGCCGGAGCGGGCAAGACCGCGTTGGCCAAGACCTTGACCGAACGTCTGACCGCCGCCGGCTGGACCGCCGCCTGGGGCACCTGCCCCGAACTCCAAGGCGCGCCCGCAGCCTGGCCGTGGACGCAGATCCGCGAAACCCTCTCCGCAGCCGGACACGAACCCGCCCCCACCGCCGACGATCCGGTCGCGGCACGGTTCCACCGCCACCGCGCGATCGGCTCCTACCTGGCCACGATCGCCACCAACAGCCCGATCCTGCTGGTCTTCGACGACCTGCACTGGGCCGACGAGGAAACCCTCGCCCTGGTGACCGCGTTGGCCGCCGACCCCGACGCCGGCCCGTTGCTGATCGTCGCCACGTACCGCTCCACCGAGATCTCCGCCGCCCTGGCCGAGGCACTCGGCCGTGCCGCCCGTACCGAACCCACCCGCATCTACCTGGGCGGACTGACCGAACCTCAGGTCCGCGAACTCGTCGCCGCCATCACCGACCGCGAAATGACCCCCGCCGACGCGCGCACGATCCACGCCCGCAGCGCCGGCAACCCGTTCTTCGTCCGCGAGCTCACCCGCCTCTGGGAAACCGAGGGCGACGCCGCCCTGCGCACCGTCCCCACCGGCGTCCGCGACGTCATCCGCCACCGCCTGACCCAGCTCACCGAGACCGCGCGGACCCACCTGCGCCAAGCCTCAATCCTCGGCCAGGACATAGACCTCGACGTGCTCATCCCGCTCGCCGGCGACGAGGACGCGGTCCTGGACTCCGTCGAATCGGCACTCCTCGCCGGCTTCCTGGTCGAGCAGAACACCGACCGCCTGCGGTTCACCCACGCGCTCGTGCACGAAACCCTGTACGACGACATCACCCGCGCCCGCCGTGCCCGGTGGCACGCCGCAGCCGCCGACGTCATCGAGCAGGCACGCCCCGATGACGTCGAAGCCATCGCCCACCACCTCCTGCGCGCCGGAAACCGTGCCACCGCCACACGTACCGCGCACTACACCCGCGCCGCCGCCGAACGAGCGGAACGCCGATTCGCGCCGCACCAAGCGGTATCGCTGTGGCGGGAGACGGTCGCAGCCCTCGACCGGTCCGGGGTGGACACACGGGCACGCCTGGAAGCCGTGATGGGCATGGTCCGGGCGCTGGCCGTGACCGGCGATCTGGAGCAGGCAAGGCGGTACCGGGCGGAGGCGGTCGCCGAGGCCGTCGGCGATCCGGTGCTGGCCGCCCGCACGATCGGCTCGTTCGACGTGCCCGCGATCTGGACGACCAACGACGACGAGGCCCTGTCCGCCCGTCTCGTCACGGCCGCCGAACGCACCCTGGCCCTCCTACCTCAAGGCCACGACGCCGAACGCGCACGTCTCCTGATCACCATCGCGATGGAACGACGTGCCGACGCCGGACAACGCGGAAGGCAAGCAGCACAGGAAGCCGAAGCGATCGCCCGCGACCTGGACGACCCGTCGTTGCTGGCGTTGGCGCTCAACGGCCGCTTCATGCAGACGTTCCACCGCGCCGGACTTGCCCCCGACCGGGCCCGGATCGGCGAAGAACTGCTGACCCTGTCCGCCCGTCACGGCCTGGTCACCTTCGAGGTGCTGGCACATCTGATCCTCATCCAGGCCAATGCCGCGCTCGCCGACCTCGCGTCCGCCGACCGACACGCAGCCGCGGCCGACGCACTGGCCGAACGCCACGACCTACCACTCGTCGGCGTCTTCACCACCTGGTACGCCGCACTCCGACTCGCCCTGACCGGCCAACACGACGAAGCCAGAACCACCTACCGGGCCGCCGCCACCCGCCTCACCGGCACCGGAATGTCCGGTCTGGAACAGGGAATCCTCCCACTGGCCCTGCTGACCCTGGGCGACGTCCAGGATGCCGACTGGGGCCCCTACGAGCCCTGGACCCGTCCGCTTGTCCTGCTGGCACAAGGCAAGCGCGACGAAGCCCGCACCGCCGTCCCCGACTCCCCGCACGACCTGCTCTTCGAAGCCCGAACCTGCCTACACGCCATGATCGCCATCGAAACCGGCGACCGACCGACGATGGAACGCCTCTACACCCGACTGCTCCCGGCGGCCGAAGAACTGGCCGGTGCGGGCAGCGGTCTGCTCAGCCTCGGCCCCACCGCTGTCCACCTGGCCAACCTCGCGGCCGCCCTCGGACGGCACGACCATGCCGCACAGCACCACCGTCAGGCACAGTCGATCGCAGCCAAGCTCCACAATGGACTAGAAGACCTCGGCGAAATCTCAGGGACCGATTAGGTGATCATCCCGATACCGGGCGCGATCGGGCCTCCATAGGTTCGACGTGTGAATCAAAAACGATTGGCCGTGCGCGGGCTGGCCCTGCTGACCGGCGTGGCGTTGGCGGCCTCGGTCCCGACAGCGGCGGCCTCGCCGTTACCCGTCCGGTTCGAGCTGCCGGCGCCGACCGGCCCCTACTCGGTCGGTATCACCGAACTCCACTTGGTCGACCAAGCCCGCCAAGACCCCTGGGTGCCCACCGCCGTCCGGGAACTGATGGTCACCATCCGATATCCGGCCACGGTCAACGGCACCTCGCCGACGCCGTTCATGTCACCGGCTGTCGCCGAAGTCACGGCCGACGAGGACGCCGCGACCCTGAAGATCGACCCGGCCGAACTCGACTACGGCTTCACCACCCACTCCAATCTCAACGCCCACGCAGTTCCCGGTCGACGCCCCGTCGTCCTCTACTCCCCGGGCGGCAGCCGGTCACGGTCCATGGGCGCCAGCCTCATGGAACAGCTGGTCAGCGAGGGTTACGTGGTCGTCGCCATCGACCACACCCACGAAGCGCCGGCGGTCGAGTTCCCCGACGGCCGCGTGGCCCGGCGCGCCCTCCCGCCGTCGAGCATCGAGGTCGGCAAGCGGTTGATCGCGACCCGGGTCCAGGACACCGGCTTCGTCCTCGACCAACTGGAAGTCCTGGCCCGGGGCGGAAATCCGGACGCCGGACGACGACGCCTGCCGCACGGGCTTGGCCGGTCCCTGGACCTGGGCCGGATCGGCATGGTCGGCCACTCGGCGGGCGGTTTCACGGCCGGCGAGACGATGGTGTCCGACCGGCGGATCGACGCGGGCGCGAACCTCGACGGCAGCATGGCGTATTCCCAGTCGGCACGCGACTTCGGCCGGGTCGTCAACGAAGGCCTGGACCGGCCGTTCCTGCTGATGAGCGCGGGCAACCACAGCGCCGCGTCCGACCCGTCGTGGCGGGAGTTCCTGACCAACCACCGCGCCTGGGCGCGCCAACTCCACCTGCCCGAAGGCGAGCACTTCACCTTCACCGACTACCAGGTCCTGCTGCCCCGTCTCGACATCGACCCCGCGGCCCTGGCGCCCCTCATCGGCACGGTGGATCCCGCACGGAGCACCGCCGCCCAGCGCGCGTACCTGACCGCGTTCTTCGACCAGCACTTGCGCCACCGACCGCAACCACTGCTCGACGGGCCGTCCGACCGATATCCCGACGTGCGGTTCCCGTCCTGACGAAACCGGTCGGCCCATGACGAACGCCAGGGTGCTCTCGTCGGCACCGTTGAGAGCCGCGTCGGGCCGTTCCTGCACTGCGTGCGCGGTGAAGCCGGGTGACGCGTGAACCGCCACGATCACCCTGGCGATCCTCGTCAGCGGGCGCGGAGTCAGTGGGCGCGGAGTCGGCGGGCGCGGAGTCGGTGGCAGAGTCGCGCTTCACAGGCCGTCACTCCTGTCCGCTGGGGCTGACCAGACCGGTCTCGTAGGCGACGACGACGGCCTGGACACGGTCGCGGAGCTGGAGTTTGGCCAGGATGCGGGCCACGTGGGTCTTGACGGTCGCCTCGGACAGGTGCAGCCGTTGGGCGAGTTCGGCGTTGCTCAACCCCTGGGCCAGCAGCCGCAGGACTTCCAGCTCACGCGGCGTCAACGCGGCCAGGTCGCGGTGCAGCGTCGCGGTGTCCGCGCCGCGGTTGGCGAATCGTTCGACCAGGCGACGGGTGATCGTCGGCGCCAGCAACGCGTCACCGGAGCGCACCATGCGGACGGAGGCCACCAGGTGTTCCGGCGTCACGTCCTTGAGGAGGAAACCGCTGGCACCGGCGGACAGCGCCGCGTACACGTAGTGGTCGAGGTCGAACGTGGTCAGGATGATCACGCGCGGCTCACCGTCCACTCCGGTCAGGATGCGCCGGGTGGCCTCCAAGCCGTCCAACTCGGGCATCCGGATGTCCATCAGCACCACGTCGGGCCGGGTGCGCCGGACCGCGGCGACGGCTTCCGCGCCGGTGGTCGCCTCGCCGACCACGTCGATGCCGTCGGCGGTGAGGATCATCCGGAAGCCGGTGCGGACCAGCGCCTGGTCGTCGGCGACCACCACGCGCAGCGACCCGGTCACGGTGCCTCCAGGGGGATTCCAGGGGAATTTCCAGGGGGATCGACGCGGTGACGCGGTAGCCGCCGCTGGGGCGTGGCCGGGCTTTCAGCGTGCCGCCGTAGACGGCGAGGCGTTCACGCAGGCCGATCAGCCCGTGCCCGTTGCCGGTGGCCGCGCCCGGACCGGCCGTGCCGCCGGTGTCGACCACCTCCACCCCGAGGTGGTCGGCGCCGTAGTCCACGGTCACCGTCGCGGACGCGCCCGCCGCGTGCTTGACGGTGTTCGTCAACGCCTCCTGCGCCACCCGGTAGGCGGCCAGTTCGACCCCGGACGGCAGCGGGCGCGGCCGCCCGGTCACGGTCAACCCGACCGACACCCCGGTGTTCCGCACCCGTGCGACCAGGGCCTCCAGCTCGTCCAGGCCCGGCTGCGGGGCGAGCTCGGCCGGGTCCGCGCCGTCCATCGTCAGCAGGCCCATGACGTGCCGCAACTCGGTCATCGCCGCCCGTCCGCCCGCCTCGACCGCGAGCAACGCCTCCTGCGCCTGGTCCGGCTCCACCGCCATGACCTTCCGGGCCGCGCCCGCCTGGATGGTCATCACGCTGACGTGGTGCGTCACCACGTCGTGCAGCTCCCGGGCGATCCTGGAGCGTTCGTGTTCGACCGCCCGCTGCAACGCCTCGGCCTGCTCCTGTTCCAACGCGGACACCTGCGCCCGGCCTTCGTCGGTGCGGATCTTCCACGTGCGCAGACCGTTCGCCGCCACGATGAGCGGGGCCAGGACGAGGAACGGGACGTACTTGTTCGGCACGACCGGCAGCTCCGAATCCCGGAACACCGCCACCATCAGCACCGTCAGCAGCAGAGTCGCCAACGCCGGCGCCCGGTACGGGCTGTACGCGGCGGCGGAGTAGGCGGCGATGACGCACGCGTAGAACGAGAGCCTCGGCGTTTCGGGCGGCGTCACCAGACTGAGGTCCAGCACGACCCACAGCACGACGAGCGGATACCGGCGGCGCAGCACCAAGGACGCCGAGGCGAGGACCGCCACGACGACCGCGCCGAACACACCACCCTGTGGGGCCGGGCCGATGGCTTGGAGCCCGTAGACGGTCACCTTGTACGGGACGGCGCCCCCGCGTTCGATCGCGTAGTCCACCGTGCCGATGCCGATGACCAGCGCCAGCACGGCGTCGAAGACGTAGTTGCGCCGCGTGGGCCGGGGCAGCGGACCGGTCGGGAGCGTCGCCAAGGTGGCCCAGCCCCACAGTCGGTCCGCGTTCGTCATCGGCCCATTCTCGCCGACGGCCACGCGAGGGGGCATCCACCTGGCTGATCATCCGGGTATACCGCTCGCCTACATCTCAAGGATGACCCGGATCGTCCTCATCCCAGTGGGGTACCGGAAATGCCTCCCCCGACCGACGCGCCCGGATCGGCCGCGCTCCTAGCGTTCACGGCGTCAGATGTGCCGAACCGAGGGAGCGACCATGACCACGCCGGTGATCGAACTGCGCGACGTGAGTCGCAGGTACGACGACGGGCCACCGGCGTTGAACGACGTGTCGCTGACCGTGGAGGCGGGGGAGGCCGTCGCGATCCTCGGCCCGTCAGGCAGCGGCAAGTCCACGATGCTCAACCTGATCGCCGCCCTCGACAGACCGGACACGGGCACCGTCACCGTGGACGGCGTGCGCGTGGACGGGCTGGGCGAGGCCGCGTCGGCGCGCTACCGGCGGGCCAAGATCGGCATGGTGTTCCAGTTCTTCAACCTGCTGGACGACCTGACCGTGACCGACAACGTCGTGCTGCCCGCCCAGTTAGCGGGCATGGCGCGGGGCGAGGCGAGCAGACGTGCGGCGGAACTGCTCTCCACCCTCGGCGTCGCCCGGCACGCCCGCGCCTACCCCGGTCGGCTGTCCGGCGGCGAGCGGCAGCGCGTCGCGGTGGCCAGGGCGTTGATGAACCGGCCCGCGCTGCTGCTGGCCGACGAACCGACCGGCGCGCTGGACACCGCCTCCGGTGAGGAGGTCAGCGCGCTGTTCACCGAGCTGAACGCCGACGGCCAGACCATCGTCGTGGTCACGCACGACCTCGCGTTGGCCCAGTCCTGCACCAGACGCACGATCCAGCTGGTCGACGGCCGGATCGCGGGTGACGTCGTGGCGGAGCCGAGCCGATGAGCGCGCTGGGACGGGTGGTGCGCTCGGGCGTGGGACGTCGCCGGGTGCAGACGGTGGTGATCGGGCTCGCCACCACCATGGCGGTGACCGCGTCCGTGCTCGGCGGTTCGCTGCTGGTGGCGTCCACCGCGCCGTTCGACGACGCGTTCGCCGAGCAGAACGGCGCGCACCTGTCCGCGCAGTTCGACGCGGGCAGGACGACGGCCGACCAGTTGTCGGCGACCACGACCGCTTCCGGTGTCACCACGGCGGCCGGGCCGTTCCCGACCGTGTCGATCACACCGCGCGTGGACGGCGGCCCCGGCACCCCGCCGCCCATGACAGTCGTGGGCCGGGCCGATCCGGGTGGTCCGGTGGACGCCGTGACGTTGACCGAGGGCAGGTGGGCGAGCGGCCCGACCGAGATCGTGCTGTCCGCCGACGGTCCGCTCGCGAAGACCCCGACCGGGTCGGCGCTGGGCAGCCGGTTGTCGTTCCCCGACCTGCCGGGCGGCCCGACGTTGACCGTGGTGGGCCTGGCCCGGTCGGTCAGCCGCACCGCCGACGGCTGGGTGACACCGTCCCGGATCACCTCGCCCCAGGGGTACCAGGTGCTCTACCGCTTCGCGGCGGCGGACACCACCGAACAGGTCGACGCGGGCCGTGCGGCGGTGACGGCGGCGGCTCCCGAGGGGGCGTTGAGCGGGTCGCAGTCGTGGCTCGTGGTCAAGAAAGCCGCCGATCGCGCCATCGCGGTGTTCGTGCCGTTCCTGATCGCGTTCGGTGTGCTCGGCCTGTTCATGTCGCTGCTCGTGGTCGGCAACGTGGTCGCGGGCGCGGTCGGCGCGGGGACGCGGCGGATCGGCATCCTCAAGGCTCTCGGGTTCACGCCCGCGCAGGTCGTGTGGGCGTACATGGGGCAGGCGCTGATCCCGACAACGGTCGGCATCGCGATCGGTGTCGTCGCGGGCAACCTGCTGGCCATCCCGGTGTTGGCGGAGACCGAGGAGGTGTACGGCGCGGTGACGTTGACCGTGGCGCCGTGGGTCGACGTCGTGGTCATCCTCGGTGCACTGGGGATGGTGGCGTTGACGGCGTGGGTGACCGCGTTGCGGGCCGGGCGGTTGCGCACGGTGGACGCGATCGCCGTCGGGCGGACGCCGCGTCCCGGCCGCGGGCAGTGGGCGGCCCGCCTGACCGCGCGGCTCCCGTTGCCGCGACCGGTCAGCCTAGGTCTGGCCCGTCCGTTCGCGCGTCCCGCCCGTGCGGTGGCGATGACGGCGGCGGTCCTCTTCGGTGCCACCGCGGTCACGTTCGCCGTGGGTCTGGCGTCGTCGCTCAACCAGGTGCAGATCGCCCGGAACCACGACTCGGCCGACGTGACGGTCGGCTCCGCGGGCCCGGGCATGTCCGGTCCCGGTCGGCCGGGCCCTCCGCTGACGGTCGACTCCGCCGCCGTCTCCGCCTTGATCGACGCCCAACCCGGGACAAGCGCGTACTACAGCACCGCCAGGACGCGGATGACCGTCGCCGGGGTGGCCGATACCACCACGGTGGTCGCGTTCGACGGTGACGCCACCTGGGACGGCTACCAGATGGTCTCGGGGACGTGGTTCGACGAGCCGGGTGAAGCCGTCGCGCCGAGACCGTTCCTGAACGCCACCGGCAAGCGCGTGGGGGACACCGTCACCCTGAACGACGGTGACAAGGCGGTCACCGTCAGGATCGTCGGTGAGGTCTTCGAGATGAGCAACGACGGCATGGTCGTCCTCACCGACGCCCGGACGGTCACCATCTCCGATTCGGAGCCGCAGCGCGCGAGCCACTTCATCACGGTGCAGCCGGGCACCGACCTCACCGCGTACGTCGACACCCTGAACACCGCCCTGAAGCCCTTCAGCGCCGCCGCTCAACCCGGCCGGACCAATCAAGCCAGCGACACGATCGTCCTGATCAACAGTCTGACCGCGATGCTCACCCTGATGCTCGTCGCCGTCGCCGCCATGGGCGTGCTCAACACCGTCGTGCTCGACACCCGCGAACGCATCCGCGACCTCGGTGTCCACAAAGCACTGGGCATGACGCCGAGGCAGACCATCGCCATGGTCATCGCGTCGGTCGTGCTCATCGGCGTGATCGGCGGTGTCGTCGGCGTGCCGGCCGGCGTCGCCCTGCACGAAGCGGTCCTGCCCGCGATGGAGGAAAACGCCGGCATCGGCCTACCCGCCTCCGCCTTCACCGTCCTCCACCTGCCCGAACTGCTCTTACTGGGCGTCGGCGGGCTGCTGATCGCCGTCCTGGGTGCCCTGCTGCCGGCGACCTGGGCCGCCAAGATCCGCACCGCCGCCGCCCTGCGCACCGAATAGCCTGCGCACCGAATAGTCGGTCGACCTACCGGGAAGCCGTGCCTCCCGGTAGGCGTGCAGGCGGGCGGAGGACGGGGACCAGGGCGAGCGCGGGCACCAACAGCAGCGGCACGATCAGCAGTGCCCGCAGGATTCCCACCTGGTCACCGAGCAGACCGACCACCGGCGGCCCGGCCAGGAACGCGGTGTACCCGATCACCGCGACCACGCTCACCCGCGCGGCCGCACGGACCTTCTCGTCGGCGGCCGCGCTCATCCCCACCGGGAACCCGAGCGACGTGCCCAACCCCCACAACGCCACCCCGGCCACCGCCACCACCGGCGACCCGCCCAGCACCGCCAACGCCACCCCGCCGATGGCCAACAGCATCGTGCCGACCAACACCGGCACCCGTCCCCAACGGTCGAGCGCGACGGTGCCGACCACCCGCCCGAACGTCATCGTCGCCACGAACACGCCGAACACCACCGCGCCCGCCGCCGGCCCGAACGAGTACCCGTCCACGAACGCCACTGCCACCCAGTCGTTCGCGGTCCCCTCGGTGAACGCCAACACCAACACCAACAACCCGATCAGCAACGTGCGCGGCTCACGCCAAGCCGCCAGCACACCACTCCCACCCTTCGCACCGACCGCGTCACCGGCGTACCGGAACGTACGTGCCGCAACCACAGTGCCGCCCAACACCACCACCGCGACACCCGCCAGATGCACCGTCACCGGCACACCCGCCCACGCCGCCAACGCGGCCAACCCAGCGGCGGCCACCGTGCCCAGACTCCAGACCGCGTGGAACCGCGGCATCACCGTCCGCCCGATGACCCGCTCCACCGCCGCCGCCTCAACGTTCATCGCCACATTGCACACACCCGACCCGTAGCCGAGCACGAACAACCCCACCGCCGTCCCCACCACCGAAGGCCAAGCCCCAATCGCGAACCCGGCGACCACCAACCCAACTGAAACCCCCACCGTCGAGACCCACACCGACCGCCGCGCCCCGAGCCGATGCGCCACCTCACCCGCCGTCAGCATCGCCAACGTCGCCCCAGCCGACATGGCGAGCAACAGCAACCCAAGCCCGCCCGCCCCAAGCCCCAACGCATCCCGAGCGGCAGGGACACGGGCGAACCACGACGCCACCGCCACACCGTTGAGCCCGAACGTCACCGCCACACCGATCGTGGTAACCCGAACGGCGGCCGGACCAGCCCCCGTCGCCGAAGCCAATGGCGTGGACATCCGAACTCCTCCTCAGGTCTTCCATCTCCTCGGATATACCGACCCCACCCGTGGAAGCGCTTCCACCACAAGGCCCAGCACGCTGACCCGGCGCCACAGAGCCGGCACACTGACCCAGTGCCCGGAAAGCAACGCGACGCAACTCTGGACGACGTGGCACGCGCAGCCGGCGTGTCCGCCGCGACAGCGTCCCGCGTGCTGAGCGGCCGAGGCCCAGCGTCGAAAGCCGCACGCCAACGAGTCGCCGCAGCCGCCACCGAACTCCACTACGTCCCACACGCCGCCGCACGCGCCCTGGCCACCCGCAGCGGCACCCGCATCGCCGTCGCCGTCGGCGGCCAAACCCCGCACACCCTGAACGACCCCTACGTCGGCCGAGTACTAGCCGCAACCGCCAAAACCGCCGCCGCCCGCGAAGTAGGCGTATCCCTGCACTGGCTCCCACTGCACGCCCCCGACGAACTGGCGCGGCTGGCGGAGAACCGAGGCATCGGCGGCGTGATCCTGGTCAACCCGACAAAACCGGCGCTAGCCGCAGTGCCGAAATCACTACGCGGCCGAATCGCCGCCATCGGCATCGGCTCACGCGACGTCCCGTCCTTCGACGTAGACAACGGCACCGCCACCACACGTGTAGTCCAACACCTCCTGGCCGGCGGCCGACGCCGGATCGCCATGATCACCGGCCCACCCTGGCTCCCGTGCACACACCGCGCCGTCACCGCCTACCACCGCGCGGTGGACCAGGCAGGCACCCCACCCCGCCTGGTACCGGGAGACTTCACCGCCGCACGGGGCGAGGCGGCGGCGACGGAGATCATGACCCGCTGGCCGGACACCGACGCGGTCTTCGCCCTGGGCGACCTGTCCGCCCTGGGAGCACTGGGCGCGCTCCGCAGCGCGGGCGTGGATGTGCCGGGCGACGTCGCGGTCGCGGGCTTCGACGACATCGCGTTCGCCGCCCTGAGCCGCCCCGGCCTGACCACGACCACCAACCCGGTCGAGGACATCGCCGCCAGAGCAGCCACAGCGGTCTTGGACCGTCGCCGCTCCAGCTCGCTGACGTTCTACCCCTCCACGCTGGTTCTCCGCGAGAGCGCTTGACACCCCTCCACGTTGGTTCTCCGCGAGAGCGCTTGACCGTGACCGCGAAGGCGCTTGACGGCGAGAGCGCTGACCGGGAGAGCGCTGACTGCCGAGAGCGCTTGACGGCGAGAGTGATGATCGGGAGAGCGCTGACTGCCGAGAGCGCTTGACGGCGAGAGTGATGATCGGGAGAGCGCTGACTGCCGAGAGCGCTTGACGGCGAGAGTGATGATCGGGAGAGCGCTGACGCCGAGGGGGTTGGTCGCGGTCCTCGTTGTTTCAACCGACGTTTCAGGTGGTGGATAACGCTGTTTTTGTGGGTTCGGGGGTCATGATCACTCGATCGTGTATCCCCTCGTCGGGTAAAAGGCCTGGTCAGGCAGGTGCAGATTGTCTCAGATTTACGCGTTGCCGGCCAACGGGGTTGCTGCCGGTGGTCTGTGATCCTGCGAGGTGAGGGCAGGTGGGGACGGTGGTCAAGACGGGTTGGTGGCTGTGGCGGGGCGGCGGTCGACGGCTACGGCTGCCATCAGGACGCAACCGAGCATTGGCAGCAGCAGGGGAGGCAGTTGCCACGTCACGATCAGTAGTACGCCGAGTGCCATGACCAGGAGGCACGAACCGCGCAGATCTGCGACGGCATGACGTGGGGCCTCGCGCGCCAACGCCGTCCATCGCACTCCTGGCGACCATGCCGCAGCAGCACGAAGAACCACGACGGCGAGGCCAACCGCTGCGACACCGCACACCACGGCCACGAATCCGCCGCCGGCGACGCGTGATCGGAGGAGCACCACGTCCACGGCCAACACCGCGAACGCGGCGATCACCCCGATCGACACCGGCCAACTGCCGGGCAGCGCGACCCGCACGCGTTCGAAGAACGCCCGGACGGCGGTGGTCTCACCGTCGACGTGTGCCTTGATGTGCGCACACCCGGCAGCCAGTGCCGGCAGCAGGGTTACCACGGGCAGGGCTACGAGTAGGACCAGCAGGCCGGCTGTCAGGCACTCGCCGAACAATGCGAACCGCCTCATCCCGTCACCCCTTCAGACCCGACGTCGACACGCCTTCCACCAAGAAGCGTTGGAAGAACAGGAAGAACAGGATCACCGGCACCAGCGCCAGCATGGACATCGCCATCAACGCCCCGAAGTCCGAGCCGGTCGACTCGTCGATGAACAGCTGCAACGCCAACGGCAGCGGGTACTTGTCCGGTGTGCTGAGGTAGATCAGCGGACCGAAGAAGTCGTTCCAGCTCCAGATGAACGTGAAGATCGCGGTCGTGATGAGGGCCGGGCGGCACAGCGGCAGGATGATGTGCCAGAACACGCTCCAGTGGTTCGCCCCGTCGATCTTGGCCGACTCGTCCAGTTCGCGCGGCAGGTTGCGGATGAACTGCACGATGAGGAAGACGAAGAACGCCTCCGAGGCGAGGAACTTCCCTGCCAGCAGCGGCACGTAGGTGTCGATCAGGTCTAGCTTCTGGAACACGATGTACTGCGGGATGATCAACACGTGGAACGGCAGCAGGAGCGTGCTGATCATGATCACGAACATCGCCGTCCGCCCCCGGAACCGCAACCGGGCGAACGCGTACGCCGCCAGCGCCGACGACGCCACGGTACCCACCACCGACAGCGCGGCCAGTACGGCGGAGTTCAGGAAGAACTGCCACACGCTGATCCCGACGACGCCCTCGAACACGCGGTCGTAGTTCGCCGTGGTCACCTTGCTGGGCAACAGTTGCAGGCTGCCGATGATGTCCCCCGACGGCTTGAACGTCGCCGCCGCGACCCACAAGATCGGGTACAGCACGATGGCGAGCAGCACCAGGACACCGACGTGCCAGGCCACTCGGGTCAGCTTGCCGGCTCCGCCGACGGCGGAAGCCGGTGTGGAAGCCGGTGCGGAAGCCCGTGTGGAAGCCCGTCGTGTCATCGTTTGTCCCCCGAGTCTCCGGAGTCACCGGAGTAGAAGACCCACCCGCGCGCGGTCCGGAACAGGAACACCGTCACCAGGCCGACGCCGAGGAGCAGCATCCACGCCATCGCCGAGGCGTAACCCATGCGGTAGTCGCCGAAGCCCCGATCGAACAGGTAGATCGTGTAGAACAACGTGCTCCCGGCCGGCTGCCCGTTCGGCCCGCCGATCACGTACGCCGACGTGAACACCTGGAAGGCGTTGATCGTCTCCAGCAGCAGGTTGAAGAACACCACCGACGAGATCATCGGCAACGTGATCGACCGGAACCGCCGCCACCGGCCCGCGCCGTCGACCTCGGCCGCCTCGTAGAGCTCCCGGGGCACCTGCTTGAGCCCGGCCAGGAAGATCACCATCGGCGCGCCGAGCTGCCACGCGGCCAGCAGCACCAGCATCAGCAGCGAGAAGTCGGGGTTGCCCGCCCAGCCGCCGGTGTCGATGCCGACGGTCAGCAGCAGCTGGTCGACCACCGAGTCGTCGCTGAACATCATCTTCCACACGATCGCCACCGCGACGCTGCCGCCGATGAGCGACGGACCGTAGAACGCCGCCCGGTAGAAGCCCTGCCCGCGACGCTTGCCGTTGAGCAGCAAGGCGACGCCGAGCGCTGCGGCCAGCTTGATCGGCACGGCCAGCACCACGTACAGCGCGGTGACCTCCACCGACCTGAGCCAGCGCGCGTCGGAGAACATCCGCTGGTAGTTCTCCAGCCCGACCCACTGCGGGCTGTTGAACAGGTCGTAGTCGGTGAACGAGAGGTACAGCGAGGTCAGCATCGGGCCGAGGGTCAGCACGACGATCCCGATGATCCACGGCGACAGGAACAGGTAGCCCGCCAGACCGTCGCCGGGCAGACGGGCCTGGCGGGCGCGACTGGCCCGACTGGCCCGACGGCCCCGCTCGCGCGAACCCGTCGGGGAGGCCTCGCCGCTCCGGTCCGGCGTGATCGTCGCCCCGCTCACGACCCGAGGGTTTCGTCGGCCTCGGTGAAGAACTGGTCGACCGCCTCGTCCGCCGAGATCCGCTTGTACTGCAGCTCCTCGGCGATCCGGATGAACGCCTGCTCCAACGTGCCGGCGCCCTTCGGCGGTGCGGGTGGCGTCTTGCCGAACTTGTCCTTCAAGTCCTCCTCGTACGCCGCCACGGCCGCGAGTGGGCCTTCGAGCTGGGCGGCGGAACGCTGGGCGTTCGTCGGCGGCAGGCCACGGTTCGCGCCGAAGATCTTGCCGACCTCCGGGTCGTTGACCATGAACGAGACCAGCTTGGCCGCCGCCGCCGGGTTCTCGCTCTTCTGCGACACGCTCAGCAGCATGGACGGCTTCAGGTACTGACCGGACGTCCCGAGGTGGTCGGTCGGCACCGGCCCCAGCTTCAGCTCGGCCTTGGCACCCTTGTCGTAGCGGGCCATGAAGTTGTCCCAGCCGAGGTCACCGGCCACCAGGTCCAGTTCCAGCGGGTGCGAGGGCTTGATCTGCACGCCCTTCTCGATCGGCAGGACGGCCTTGGCGTCGGCCAACGACACGCCCTGCTTGAAGAACTCCGCCAGCCGGGCCTTGTCGAAGCCGAGCTTGCCGTCCTCCGTGTAGAGCAAGGCGCCCTCTTGGCGCAGTTGGAGTTCCAGGTTGTAGTAGCTGCCGATGTAGTTGCCGCCGCCGTGCACACCGGTCTTCGCGGCGATCGTGGTCATGGCATTGTCGTAGTCGTCCCAGGTCCAGCCCGGTTTCGGTTCCTCCACACCGGCCTGGGCGAACAACGCCGGGTTGTACATGTAGCCCCACGTGTTGCCACCGGTCGGCACCCCGTACAACGCGCCGTCGATCTCGCCCGCGCCCTTGAGCCCGTCGAGCAGGTCACCCAGTTCGAGGTTCTTGCCTTCCTGCTTCTTCAGGTCGTACAAGGCATTGCGGTCGGAGTACTCCCGGAGGTAGGCGAAATCCATTTGCATCACGTCGGGTGCGTTGCCACCGGCCGTCTCGGTGGCCATCTTCTGCCAGTAGGCCTCGAACTCCTGGAAACTCGGCGTGACCTTGATTTCCGGGTTCTTGCTCTGGAAGAGGTCGATCGCCTTCTGCATCAGCTCGGCGCGCTCGGCGTTCCCCCACCACGAGAAGCGCAGGGTGGCCGGACCGGCCTGCGTCTCGTCACCGCCGCCGCCACTACCGCAGGCAGCGGCCGACGTTAAGGCGACCAGTGCGACCACCGACGTCGCCAGACCCTTGAAACGTTTCAGTGCACCCATTCGGATCCTCCGGTCTCGACCGCTTCACGACGTGCCGCGCGGTGCAGAGGGAAAGCGCTTTCCGGGAGGCTACGAGCACATTACGCCAACGTCAATGCCCGCTTCGGCAGCCGGGAGACCGCTGATCGGAGGCTTTCGCGAAGCCGTGTCGCGCATTCGACGGCCTATTCGACGGACCATTCGACTCCCGCCCGGCCACCGCCGTTCGCGGTGACCGGGCGGTTGCGCCATTAGTTCAGGACGCGACCGAGGAATCCTCGGATTTAGCCGGTGATGGTGTCCAGGTTGTCCTCCAGGGCGAAGTGGCCGGCGTCGAGCAGGTGGATCTCGGCGTCCGGCAGGTCGCGCCGGTACGCCCGCGCGCCGTCCGGGCCGAAGATCTCGTCGTGACGCCCCCACACCGCGAGCAGCGGCACCTGCGTGTCCCGGAAGTACTGCTGGAACGCCGGGTAGGCGTCGAGGGTGAGCTGGGCATCGACCTGCTGAACACGCGCTGGGTGGCGGCCGGTGTCGCCTACGACCTGCTGGACCACGACGACCTGACCGAGGCATGGCTGGCGGATCGGGAGCTGGACTCCGCTCGACCCGTTCCCCGGCAGCCGCTGCGCGAGGCGCGTGACGCGGTGGCCGCTGCGCGAGGCGCGTGACGCGGTGGCCGCGGGGATCGTGGACCCGACCGACCACGCCGCGCTCAACTCCCTGCTGGACCACGGCCGGGTGCGGTTGACCGTGGACGAGCACGACCGGGTCCGTGCCCACCCCTGATCTGCAGGCGTCAACCCGCCGCCCACGGGGTATGGCAAGGCTTATGACGCATCAGGAACCGCTGGACCTCGGCGCGACCGAGTTGTCGGAGGCCGAGGAGGCACGCATCAGGAGTGAGCACGACCTCGACCGGCCGGAGGTGTTCGACCGGCGCAACGACGTCGACCGCCGGGCGCGGACCAGGGCCAACCTGCTCCCCGAGGAACAGGACACCGGCAGCGCCGACGCCGAGGCCCAGGCACGTGAGGTGTTGCGCGACTCCGACGTGCGCACCGAGATCCCCGAGTCCGCGCCCGACACCATGGTGGAACGGCGCGAGTCCGGCGAGTGACCGGCATGCTGAGGCAAAGTGCTCACTAGGTGAGCACTTTGACCCGGCACCATGGGTCATCACCGGACCCGGGAGAGCAGATGGAAACGCTGGATGGCGCGGAGGTCATCGCCTTCGCCGACGCCGCCGAGTGGGAGTCGTGGCTGGCCGAGCACCACGAGCTGACGGCCGGGGTCTGGGTGGAGATCGCCAAGAAGGGCTCGGGCCGGACGTCGGTCACGATCACCGAAGCCCTCGACGTCGCCCTCTGCTACGGCTGGATCGACAGCCGGCGCAAGGGCTTCGACGACCACCACTACCTGCAACGGTATTCGCCGCGTCGACCGGGCAGTTCGTGGTCGCGGGTCAACGTGGAGAAGGTCGAGGCGCTCGTCGCCGCAGGACGGATGCGGGAGCCCGGCCTCGCCGCGGTCCGGGCGGCCCAGGCCGACGGCCGGTGGGACGCGGCGTACCAGTCGCAGCGCGACGCCACCGTCCCACCCGACCTGGCGGAGGCGTTGGCGAACGACGAACGCGCCCGGGAACGCTTCGAGCTCCTGGACCGGACCCGGCAGTACGCCTTGTTCCTCCGCCTCATGAAGGCGAAGACGCCGTCCGCCCGAGCCGTTCAGCTCGGGCGGATCGTCGGCGAGTTGCGTCAGTAAAACCAGTAGATCAGTACATCAGTGGGTCAGTGGATCAGTAGCCCACTCGGAACGTCGCGTCCTGCTTGTCCGTGGTCGGGGAAGAGGACGTGATCGGGTCGAGCCGCAGCACGTAGCCGTAGTGCCGGATGTACCGGGTGGGGAAGTTGTACGACTGGAACGACGACCAGTTCTGGTCGGCGAAGCCCGCCACCCGGCGGAACGTCGCGTCCGCCCGGAACAGCGCCGTGTTGTCGTTCGCGGCGAGCACCATCACGTTGTTCGCGTGCCGCAGGTACCGGCCGGGGAAGTTCACCGACTCGAACGACACCGCGGCCGAGTCCGCCAGGCCGGGCACGATCTTCCACTGCTGGTCCTGGTACGGGTCGAACGGGTAGGTGTCGATGCGGGCGGCGTTGTCGGCGTGCCGGACGTAGCGGTCGGGGAAGTTGTAGGACTTGATCCGGTTCCAGCGCGGCGAGCCCCACTTGGCGATCAGGTTGGACATCTCGGTGGCGGTGATCGCGGTGATGCCGAGGTGCTTGGAGTTCAACGGTTGCGTGTAGGCGCGGTCGTTGAGCTGGGTCCACGTGCCGGAGGCCAGGTCGGTGGTCTGCCAGGCGAAGAACCGCCCGTTGGGGCTCCACGTGTCGCCCCACATGTACCAGACGTTCTGGGTGTTGGACTTGACGATCTGCGGCGCCTCGACGCCGCGGCCCGGCGAGATGGCGCCGGTGTAGATCTGGAAGCTGCCCGGCGCCAGTGACGTGGAGCGCGCGCCGAGGAGGGTGCTGTTGTTGTTGTTCTTGAAGTACAGGTAGTTGACGCCGTTGGCGCTGACCAGGTTGCCGTCGATGGTGTTGTAGCCGGGGTCGAAGAACACCTGGGGCGCGCTGACCGTGGTGAAGTCGCTGGTGTAGTTGACCATGATGACGTCGTGGCCGCCGCTGGCGGCGGAGTAGATGATGCCGTACTGGCCGCGGGCGGGGTCCCAGAACGCTTCCGGCGCCCAGCTGTGGGTGGCCAGCGAGTGCATCTTCACCCGGCGGTAGTTGGTGAACCCGCGCAGGTCGGCCGAGTCCCAGACGTGCAGGTACTGGTTCTGCTCGGCCCAGTTGGTGCCCTTGAGGTCGGTGGCGAGCACGACGAACGTGCCGTCCTGCTTGCGCATGATGAACGGGTCGCGCAGGCCGGTGGTGCCCTGGGTCGGGGTCACCACGGGGGCGTTCTGGTTCAGCGGGGTCCAGTCGAGACCGTCGGAGCTGACGGCCAGGTGCAGTCCGTAGGCGGCACCCGCCATCGTGGGCGACTCGGTGAAGTAGCCCATCACGTAACCGGAGTACGTCGCCGCCGGGGCGACCTGTGCCTGGGCCGCGGCGGGGACGGTGGCGACGGTGAGCGTCGTGACCGCCGCGAGCGCGGCCGACATGAACCTTCGTCGGAGCATGGGTCGCGAACCTGTGGGCGTCATTGCCCTCCTTCCGATCCTGTTAACGCTAACAGCGGCGCTCGACTACCGACAAGGGTCGATGCGGGATGGTGCTGTGGCGGCAGGTCTCCGAGTCGCAACTGTCTCGTAACGAGGTATTGAGGTTCGTTGAGCTGCGCTGTTAGCGTTAACAGTCAAATCCGCGATGCCTTGGCCTGACCCACGATGGAGTGGAACCGATGGACAGTGCCGTTCCCCGGTGGATCGTTCGCAGACTGGCCGTGATCGCGGTCGCGGTCATGACCGCTCTCGCGGGTCTGGTGGTGAGCACGCCCGCCGCGCAGGCGTCGCCCGCGGTGCAGTACACCAACCCGTTGGTCGAGCAGCGGGCCGATCCGCACATCTTCAAGCACACCGACGGCTTCTACTACTTCACCGCGACCGCGCCGGAGTACGACCGGATCATCCTGCGCCGGGCCACCACGATCCAGGGCCTGGCCAGCGCGCCGGAAACGGTGATCTGGCGCAAGCACACCACCGGTGAGATGGGCGCGCACATCTGGGCGCCGGAGATCCACTTCATCAACGGCAAGTGGTACGTCTACTTCGCCGCCGGCCGCGCCGACGACATCTGGAAGATCCGGATGTACGTGCTGGAGAGCTCCAGCGCCAACCCGTTGACCGGCGCCTGGACCGAGCGCGGCAAGATCACCACCCCGTGGGACACGTTCGCGTTGGACGCCTCGACGTTCGTCGCCAACGGGGTGCGGTACCTGACCTGGGCGCAGGCCGAACCGGGCATCTCCACCAACTCCAACCTCTACATCGCCCGCATGGGCACCGACCCGTGGACGATCACCGGCACCGTGGCGCGGATCTCCGTGCCGACCCTCGGTTGGGAGACGGTCGGCTACAAGGTCAACGAGGGACCGGCCGTGATCGAGCGCAACGGGCGGCTGTTCCTCACCTACTCGGCCAGCGCCACCGACGCCAACTACTGCCTCGGCATGCTGACCGCGTCCTCGACGGCGAACCTGCTCAGCGCCTCGTCGTGGACCAAGAGCCCGAACCCCGTGTTCGCCACCAACAGCGCCACCGGGCAGTACGGCCCGGGCCACAACTCGTTCACCGTCTCCGAGGACGGCCAGAGCGACATCCTGGTCTACCACGACCGCAACTACCGCGACATCTCCGGTGACCCGCTCAACGACCCCAACCGCCGCACCCGCGT
>NZ_MTQP01000029.1 GCF_001984175.1 Saccharothrix sp. ALI-22-I | reverse complement strand
ACACGCGCTTGAGGGTGAGGGCGCAGTCGACGTGGAAGAAGTCGCAGGCCGACATGCTCGCGGCCTGGGTGCGCAGGAATCGCCGCCACGAGGTGTCGATGTCGCGCTGGGGTGCGGGCGGTATCCGCAGGTGCTTGAGCACGCGGCGGATGGTCGAGGCGGCTGTCCGGTGGCCGAGCTTGAGCAGTTCGCCCTGGATCCTGCGGTAGCCCCACCCGGCGTTCTCCCGGGCCATCCGCCCGATCAACGCCACGACGGTGTCGTCGATCGGCGGTCGGCCGGTTCGCTGTGGGTAGGTCCACTTCTTCGCGACCAGGCGCCGGTGCCACCGGAGCACGGTGCCCGGTGTCACCAACCGATGCTCACGCAGCAGTTGGGGGAGTCGGCGCACCAACGCGGCGAGCATGACGCGATCGGTCCAGTCCAACCGCGGGCGCGGGTTGGTTCGGCGCAGCACGGCGACCTCGTGCCGCAGCACCAGCAGTTCGACGTCCTTGGCTGCGGAGGAGCGTCCGAGGAGTACCAGCCAACCGCCGAGTCGAACGAAGATCAGGTACGGCAGTCGTAGCGTCACGTCTCACGATCATGCCGCCGTGGCGCATGGCGCACGATCACCGCAGGTCAGCAGCCCAGTGCAGAGTTCTGGCACCCCACAGGGTGAGCAGGTCGGTGGCGCGCAGGATGAGCAGGGTGGCGGCGAGGTTACCGATCTCGAACAGCGCGAAGGCACCCAGCAGCCGGCCGAGTTGGCCGTGCAGGACCGGGCGGACCCGGATCCGCAGGGGGCGTCGGCGTACTGCGTTGTCTGCTCAGTCGTGTACGGATGAACGTGCCCAGCATCCTCGTTCGAAACAGTCACCCTTCGGGCGACGCCCCGTGAGCCAGCGCCGCTGGTGTCCCCTCATGCCGATGTGCGAAGGCTGACTGGGTGAGATGAGGGTCTACGTCTTATTTCGCTGTTCAGTGCGGCGACGGTCGCCTACGGCGGGGTCCGCCTGGACTCGGCGGCTGTGGAAGCCATCTTCTCCGAAGGAGCCCGCCCTGCAGCGCCCGAGGTGCAGCCTTCTGATCTGGTAGGTCAGTCGGCTGTGCGGTAACTGGGTCACGTACACCTCACGCAGATGTTGGCTTGGCGGGCGCGTCGCGGTCGCCGCGCGGGACAGGTGGTTCGGCGTTGGGCGCGCCCCGGGGGTCGCGAGACGATCAGCCGCGACGCTCCGGGTTCGAGGCTGTGGGGCCCGACCCGGACGTGTCGAACGTGTGAACGCCGCGGCTCAACGGCGCCTCACAGTTCCACGTGGACACCGCTTGCTGACTGTCGGGCACGGCTCGGAGATCTGGGGGTCGACGGTGCTCTCGCACCGCCGCCCCCCGGGTCTGTCATCTGCAGGACATGTCCTGCTTCGGCAGCTTCCCGTCCACCAGGAAGCTCGTCGTGGTGTTCAGCGCACACGCGTTGTCGCTGAGGGCGTAGACGCCGTGGCCGGTTCCGTCGACGCTCACCAGCCGCGACCTGTCGCCGAACTTCTCGTCGATCAGTTCCCCGCCGCGGTGTGGGGTCACCGGGTCGCGCCGGTTCTGCACCACCAGTACATTCGCCGGGCCGTGGTCGTTCACCGCCACCGGTGGTTCCGCCGGCTCGTGTGGCCAGTACGCGCATGGCACGATGTTCGCGCTCGCCGCGCCGAACAGCGGGTACCGTTCGCGGTCCTGGGCCACCGCGCGCCGGTAGGTCTCGACATCCGAGGGCCACTCGATGTCGTTGCACGTCACCGCGAGGAACACCGACCACATGCTGTCGTTCGGCGCCGGCGTTGACAGCGTCGTCGCCGCCCTGTCGTCGCCGTCGCGCAGCGACTGCCATCCCTGCGCTGTCGGCGCGTACCTCGTCTTCCCGTACAGCCCCGCGAACGTGGCCAGCCGGAACAGGCGCCCGTCCATGTCGGCCGTTGGCGATTCGTCGAGCCGCTCCGCGAGCGCGAAGTAGGTCCTGCGCACCTCTGCCGGCGTGCGGCCCAGGCCGTACGACTCGTGCCGCGCCGCCGCCCACTTCGCGAAGTCCGGGAACGTGTCCTCCATGCCCAGGGCGTACCTGCGCAACCCGTCCCGGTCGAGGTGGGTGTCACCGATGTTGCTGTCCAGCACGATCCGGTCGGACCGCTCGGGGAACATCGACGCGTACGCGGCACCGAGCGCCGACCCGTAGGAGTACCCGAGGAAACTCGTCTTCTCCTCGCCGAGCGCGGCCCTGATCCGGTCCAGGTCACGCGCCATGTTCGCCGTCGAGATGTGCCGCAGCCTGCCGTCGGTGTCATGGGCGGCGCACTGGTGGGCGACTCCCTTCGCGACCGTGGCCTGCTCGACGACCGCCGCGTCGTCGACCGCGTACGGCGGGATGGCGCCGAGGTAGTCCTGGTCGGCGGTGAAGCCGCAGCTCACCGGCGCCGAGTGGCCGATACCGCGGGTATCCATGCCGATCACGTCATAGCTGTCCAGCACTCCCTGCGGCATACCATGCGACGCCAGGTCCGCGGGAAACGACAACCCCGACCCGCCAGGACCACCCGGGTTGAGCATCAGCACACCCCGCCGCTTGTCCGACTCCGTGCTGGCCAGCCGCGATATCATGATCTCGATCTGCTCGCCATCCGGCGCGCGGTAGTCGACCGGCACCGGCACGGTGGCGCACCGCAGCACCCACGGCGGGGGCACCACCACATCGTCGGGGCACGCGCCCCACACCAACCCCGCCGCCGGTTCATCGGCCGTCGCGGGCACCGCCGCCACCGAACCCGTCAGCCCGACCACGACCGCGAGGGTCACACCCCGGATCGTGTCACGCTTTCGTCGTCTCATCTCCAGCCTCCCCGAACTCGCTCTGTTCCCATGAGAGGCCCATTCGAATCTGTGCCCTCGGGGCATGGTCAAGCACACTTGACTGTGCCCCAGGGGCACGATGTCGAATATGGGTGCGAGCCGACGACAGGGCCGACGACGGGGAAGGGACGCGCACACGGATGGCGTGGAGCACGCGGGAACTGGCCGAACTGGCAGGCACGACCCTGAAGACCGTCCGCCACTACCACCAGATCGGACTGCTCGACGAACCGGAACGCGCCGCGAACGGGTACAAGCGGTACCGGGTCCCGCACCTGGTCCGGCTGCTGCGCATCCGCAGGCTCGTCGACCTGGGCGTGCCACTGTCCGCCATCCCGGTGCTCGAGAAGTCGGAGCAGGGTGCGGAGCAAACGCTGCGCGCGCTGGACGCGGAGCTGAAAGCGAGTATCGAACGCCAGCAGCGGATGCGGAAGGAGCTGGCGTTGGTCCTGCGACACCACAGCCTCGTCGACCTGCCCCCTGGCTTCGACGGGACCGTCGCCGACCTGTCGGACGTGGAGCGTGCGCTGCTGATGGTCTACTCACGAGTGCTCGACGAGCCGGCGATGGCCGTGTTGCGGCAACTGCACTCAACACCCCGGCCGCCGGAACAAGACGAGTTCGACGCACTGCCTGCCGATGCCGACGACGCCACGAGGCAGCGCCTGGCCGAGGCCTACGCACCGGTGGCGCGCCGCCAGTTCGAACAACACCCGTCCCTGAAGGACATAGCGATGAGCGAGGCCCTCACCAAGCCGGTCGTCCTCCACGGACTGGTGGAGCTGTACAACCCCGCCCAAATCGACGTTCTGCAGCGCCTGAACACCCTCCTAGAGCTCACACCCCCGGAAGCAACACCCACACCGAGAACCAACACCTCGGAATAACTCACCAAGGTGCTGGATGTCCGCTGGCGAAGGCCACCCGGCTGACCGGCACGCCGCGGCTGTCGCTGACCGCCGAGGGCCACGGCAACGTGATGGTCAAGCTGTACGACGTCGCGCCGGACGGCACCGCGGTCATGTTCGACGAGCAGGTTTCCACTGTGGACGGTGGTGAGCTGGCCTTCGACCTGCAGTCGACCGACTGGACCCTGGCCGCCGGGCACTCGCTGGCGGTGGAGATCGGCACCATCCAGGCCAACGCGCTCAACGACTGGATCGACACGCCGTCGCGCAAGAAGATCGAGGTCACCGGCGCGCGGTTGGAGCTGGCCACGGACGATCCCGCCGACGACGTCGCCACCGAAGGCGCTCGCGCGCCCTACCTGGACACGTACCTGGGCATCTACACGTCGAAGCTGCCCATCGGGGAACCGGAGTTCACCCTGCCCTGATCGTCCACCCGGCCGGGTGGAGCGGATTTCACGCTCCACCCGGCCGTTTTTGCTACAGGCGGAAGCCGCCGGTGGCGTCGACCAGTTGCCCGGTGATCCACCGGGCGTCGTGGGAGGCGAGCAGGCCGACGACATCGGCCACGTCCTCGGGTTCGCCAATGCGGCCAAGGGCGTTCTGCGCACCGAGATCGGCGATGAGATCGGAGTTGCCGCGCAGCCAGGAAGCGTTCATGTCGGTGTCGATGGTGGCGGGGACGACGGCGTTGACGGTGATTCCGCGCGGGCCGAGGTGCTGGGCGAGTGGCAGGGTGAGCGCGTCGAGCGCGCCCTTGGTCATGGTGTAGCCGATGATGTCGGGAATGGCGACACGGGTGGCGCCGGAGGAGACGTTGACGATGCGCCCGCCGTCGGCGAGGCGGGGCAGGCCCGCCTGGATGATCAGGAACGGCGCGGTGTCGTTGACCTGCTGCTGGCGGGCGAAGTCCTCGGCGCTGAACTCCTCGATGGTGCCGCGCAGGGAGATCCCGGCGTTGTTCACCAGCACCCGCACCGGGGCGTCGCGCAGCGGGCCCGCGGCGGCGTCGTAGGCGGCCCAGAAGGCGGTTCCGGTGTCGGGCGCGGCCAGGTCGGCGGCGAAGCTGAACGCCCTGCCACCGGACGCGGTGATCTTCTCGACGACGCCGGCGGCATCGGAGTCCTGGCGGTAGTGGACGGCAACGGTGCGCCCACCGACGTCTATTCCGATCAGTACAGAAGTCGATTTTTCTTGACCATGCCTCAAGGACACGGTTTCTACTCGGGTGGTGGGCGGGCGCATGTCCCGCCCACGGAGAGGGAAACCATGCGCAGAGCGTTGACCATCGTCGTCGCCGCGGTCGCGGCCGCGACGGCACTCGCACCACCGGTGCTCGCGGAACCGTCGTTGCGGTGGGGTGACTGCGAAGGGCTGGACGTTCCCGGCCTGCAGTGCACCACCGTGGACGTTCCGCTCGACCACCGGAACCCGGACGGGCCGCAGATCGAGATCGCGCTGTCCAAGCTGGCGAGCAAAAATCCCGAGCAGCGCCGGGGCGTGCTGCTGACCAATCCCGGCGGGCCGGGCGGAGCCGGGCTGGACTTCCCCGTCGGCCTCGGGCTGCCGCAGAGCGTGCTCGACACCTACGACATCATCGGGTTCGACCCGCGTGGTGTCGGCCGCAGCACGCCGGTGACCTGCGACCTGACGCCGGAGCAGCAGAGCCGCGGCAACATCCCGCCCTACGCGCACAACGCGGTCGACGTGCTGGAGCAGGCGAAGAACGCGAAGGCCGTCGCCGAGCAGTGCGCCAAGTCCGAGACCGCGCACCTGCTCCCGTTCATCTCGACCGCGGCCACCGCGCGGGACATGGACCTGATCCGCGGGAAGCTGGGCGAGGACAAGCTTTCGTTCCTCGGTTACTCGTACGGCACGCATCTCGGCGCGGTCTACACCACGTTGTTCCCCGAGCGCAGCGACCGGATCGTGCTCGACAGCAACCTGGTCCCGGCCGGACTGGACCGCGAGGCCAGCCGCCTGTTCGGCCCTGGCATGGAAGAGCGGTTCCCGGACTTCGCCGCGTTCGCCGCCTCGCATCCCGAGTACGGCCTCGGCGCCACCCCGGAGGCGGTGACCGCGAAGTTCCACGAGCTGTCCGACCGCTTGGACCAGAAGCCGGTGGACGGCATCGACGGCTCGACGTTCCGGTTGCTGACCTTCGGCGGGCTCTACCGCGACAACCGGATGCCCCGCTTGGCCGAGACGTGGCGGGCGCTCGACACGAACCAGCCGCTGCCGCCCACCGCGACCGAAGCGGCGGCGCAGGATGTGGACAACCTCGTGTCCAGCCACCTCTATGTGCTCTGCAACGACAACCGCTGGCCGCGGTCGATCGGCACCTACGTGCACGACACCGCTGTGGACCGGGAGCGCTTCCCGCTGTTCGGTGGGGCCGGGGCCAACATCCGCCCGTGTGCGTTCTGGTCGACCGAACCGGCCGAGCCGCCCGTTCGCGTCGGTGACCGCGGGCCGTCGAACGTGTTGCTGTCGCAGAACACCAATGACCCGGGCACCCCGCTGGCCGGTGCCGAGAAGATGCACCGCGCCCTCGGTGACCGGTCCCGGATGGTCACCGCCGAGCAGGGTGGCCACGGTGCCTACCTGCTCGGCGCGAACCAGTGCCTGAACGACGCGGTCACGACCTATCTGACCACGGGCGAGCGCCCGGCGGAGGACCTCGTCTGCTCGTAGACCCCGCGGCGGCCCGCCGACCACCAGGTCAGCGGGCCGCTCCGGGCTAGCGAGTGTTTGAAAGTGTTTGCGTGGCGGTGCGGGTGGCGGCACCTCAGGCGCCTTCTCGCTCCGGGAGCTCCACCTCATGAATACCAATTCACCACGGTGAAGCTGTCCTCGCGAGAAGACACCTGAGAACCCGCCGCGGTGCCGGTTGACTGCCCCACAGCAAGCGGCTCCGCCGCTTATAAAACACTAGGGGGATTCCGCGATGAGGGCGTTGACCTTCGCAGGGCATCCAGCTGGGCCGGGTTGTAGAACTCGAGTACGCCGTCGAGGACCTTTCCCACAGGCTGCCAACCGGGTCCGGTTGGCAGCGACCACCGGAACCGTCGGTGACCAGCTTTTCTCAGCGCTCGCCACGCTGCTGCCGCTGGACGAGGAGCGCAGACGCGAGGCAGGCGTGTGGCTCGCAGTCGCCGCGCGGGCCAACACACTTCCCCGGCTGGCGCGGATCCAGGCCGAGGGCAATGCCGAAGTCCGCGCGGCATGCGTTGCCGCGCTCCGGCTTGCCAAGCAGCGCAAGGAAACCCAGGGCCCGGTCGACCCGGATCTCGACGGGGCGGCGCTCGCCGCGTTCGTCGACGGCCTGTGGGGGCACATGGTCAACGATCCAGCCGCGTTGGACGCCGACCGAGGGGTCCAGCTCCTCGCCGCCCACCTCGGCCGCCTGCTGCGGATGCGTGACCGATGACCCGCGAATCGCTCACCACCGACCCCAGGACCGAGCCACCCACCGCACGGGCTTGGGCAGCCGCGGTCGCCCCGATTCTGCTGCTGGCCGCCATCTCCGCCTATCTCAGCGACGGTCGCACCATCCGCACGGCGGTGGCGTTCGCGGGTGCCGGGGTGTCGATCGTCCTCGTGGTGCTGCTCGCCGGTCTGGCCCTCGGCCGCAGACACCTGGTTCCCGGCGCACTCACGCCGGTCGCGGTAGCGGTGGCCGCGGTCATGCTGCTCGTGGTGGCGAACTCGCTGCCCACCCTGCCCGCGCTGGCCGGTCTCGACGGCAGCTGGCAAGCAAAGCTGCTCAACCTGGTCTGGCTCGGGATACTGCTGGCCTGTTGGCCCGCCGGGCGACGGGCCGTCGGACTGACCACCGTGCGCCCGCAGCCCGGTTCCGGACGGCCGATCCTGCTAGCCGCCTCAGCTGCTGCAACCAAGCGGCAAGACCCGAGTGCCTGTTCAAGAAGGTTCAGGCTGGTCGGACTTACCGCGCCCCGCGATCCAGCGGGACGCGCTCGCCCCGCGCCGGCGGCGGGAGAGGGGTCAAGCCCCGCGGGCGCTCTTCCCGCGGGGCTTGGCGCCCGACCGGCGACGGCGCAGCGTGCGCGACGTCCCGCCGGATCGCGGGCAGCGGAGAGGCAGTAGGTGAGAAGGTGTATCGGTCCGCGGCCCGCAGAGAGCGGACGACTTGGATGGCCAGGTCTGCATGCGGCTCGGGGCGGTGAGGCCGCTGGCAGTGGGCCGGGAAAGGTAGGGCGTGCTCATGAGGTGTTCCCGGTATGGGGGTAACTGAGGGCGACGGCGCGGGCCGCCCAGGCAAGAATGCTTTGGGCAGCCCCGAGCGGTTCCAGTGGAAGATCACCAGGTAGCTCAAGACCTCGCGCAGGCCCCTCTCCAAGGTGCCGGCGCGAGCTGCGACGCCCGGCGTCCGGCCGGCCTGGCGGAAAGCGGTCGCCCACTGGGCTGCCGCGGCCAACGGGCCGTCGGCCTGCAGCAGCGGCCCCTCGGGGGAGGTGTCGGTGAGCATCAGTCGTTTGAGGGCACCGGACATGGCGGCCGGTCTCGTCGTCGGGATGTCATCAGGAAGAGGGCGTTCTTGGGCGACGCGGTGCCAGACATCGCCTTGCTCATACCATTCCAGTCCGGCAGCGCATGAGGGTGGTGCACAGCAGCACCGACAGTTCGCGTCGGCCGAGCCCGATGCCGCCGTCAGGATTTCAGGCCCACGAGAGGGCGTGGTTTAGGACATTGGCGGCTTGTTCGGCGGCGGTATGCAACCGGCCTCGAAGGTCTCGGGGATCGTTCCTCGCTGTAGTCCGGCTGATGCGACGAGGCTGTTCAAGCGCGGATGTCCAGCTCGAACTCGTCCTCGAAGGGCGCCTCCAGTCGCGCTGTCGCACCGCCGGGCGACTCGATCGCTACTACGGTCACTGTTCTCCTCTACTGGTGGTTGGGGTGGTGCAGGATGTCCTGGCCGACGGCGTTCGCGGGATGTGGCCAGGAGATCAGGACCCGGCTGTGGCGCTTGCCGACGACGAAGTCCGCCGCCGGCAGCTGCTCGTCGGGGGTTGTCGTCGGGTAGACGAGGTACTGCGGTCCCGGGCCGCCGCGGTGGTCGCGGTCCCAGATCCGGAGCTGTTCGGCGACGACCTGAGCCAGGGCGGTGGGGGACGGGCCGTAGGCGTGGACCTCCAGCGTGAGGTGGTCCCCGCCGAGTCGGCGGGAGGCCACGTACGCCAGGTTGGCGCCGTCGACGGCCGCCATCCCGGTGTGGATACCGCCCAGCGGCCGGGGCGACGCCTCGTTCGCGGCGCGGTCGAGCATGATGCGGCAGAACCCAGGGACCGTGGTGGCCAGCCACATCTGCATGGTCGCCCACGGCTCGCCCAGACGGAGCCCGGCACCGCTGTCCACCACCGGCTCGTACTCCAGCACGCCGTCCAGCCGCGACAGGTCGGCCGGGGGCTGCTCGTCGAAGACCAGCCTGACCGCGCCGTCGCGCAGCACCAGCTCTGTGCTGTCGTGGGCGCCGGCACCCTGCATCGGCACGAACCCGAACAGCCGGGCCGACTCGCTGACCAGCCGACCACCCTCGCGCACCAGGGCCACGGTGCGCATCAGCCCCATGACCTTCAGCGGAACCACGAGCAGGCCACCGTCCACGAGTTGGTCGATCCAGGCCGGCGGCACGTCCCACGACCCGACCGTGACCAGGATCCGGTCATAGGGCTCGTGCTCCGGCACGCCGTACTCGGCGTCGGCGAGCACTACGTTGACCCGGGTGTATCCGGCCTGATTCAGGAACCGTGAGGTCCGTTCGGTCACGAACTCGTCGATGTCGACGGTCGTCACCCGGCCGGTCGGCCCGACCAGCTCGGAGAGGTAGGCGGCGTTCATCCCGCCGGAGCCGATCTCCAGCACGTTCATCCCCGGCTCGATCCGGGCCTGCTCCAGCATGTGCGCCTGCGCATCGGGCGCGGACAGCGAACTCAACGGCCGTCCGTTCTCGTCCTTCTTCGTCACGAGCCCGTTCCACGGCTCGTAGACCGCTTCGAGATCGGCCTCCGGGGCGAAGGTCTCGCGGGGAACCGCGCGCATCACGGCCTCGATGCGGGGAGAGACGATCGTTCCCGCATCCTTGAGCGCATCGACGGTCTGGTTGCGCAGCTGGGTAGCTCGCTCTCCCGGAGTCGTTCCAGTCACGAAATGTCCTTAATCGTCGTACTTCATGGTGGTTTTGCTGCTGACCTCACCGGACCAGTGGGCCTACGCGTCGGAGCTTGGCGCGCCAGTTATGCGATCAGCAGGAAACGGTTCCAGGCGGTGTCGCTTCGGGGATTCGCGAGGGTGCAGGGGCTAACGCGAGGCTGCGCCGTGGTCGGGGCGGTCAGGACCTCGATGTCGAGGTCGAACGGATCGCCGGTGGCCGGGGCGGTGACCGGTTCGAGGGTGGTTGTCATGCGGGTTCCCCTTTTCGTCAGCCGCGTGTGGCGGCGGTGTGGTCGGCGTGGTCGGGGCCGGTGGGCCAGGTGACGATCACGCGGGTGTGGCGGCGGTCCATGACGAACCCGGCGGGCAGTGCCTCGTCCGGGGTCGCGGCGGGGTAGACGGTGATGTGGGCGCGGTGCCCGCTGTGGCGGTGCTCCCGGTCCCAGGTGCGGATGTCGGCCACGACCTGGTCGGCCAGCGCCGCGGCGTCGGGGCCGTGGGCGAACACGCCGAACTCGGCGCGGTCGGTGTCGGGGACGCGGCGGGTGACCCGGTAGGCGAAGCCGGTGTCGCTGTAACGCGTGGGCGCACCCCACCGCGCCCAGCCGCTCACCAACTTGGCCTCGACGGCGGGCTGGAGCGCCTGGAGCAGTCCGAACCGGCCGGGCCGGGTGGCCAGGAACAGGTCCAGGTCGTCGAACGGCTCCGTACCGCCGACCTCGACCCCCGACCACGCCTCGGTCCGGGGGCCGCGCAGCGCGTCGGCCAGCAGCGCCGCGTCGGTGTCGGCCGGACCGTCGATGCGCAGGCCGACCTGCTCCCCGTCGGCGATGGACAGGAACGTCTCCTCGTGCGCGCCCAGGCCCTGCATGGCCACGAACCCGGCCCGCTGGTGGTCACGGTCCACCAGGCGACCCTCGACCTTGTCCAGCGCCACGGTGCGGGTGGTGCCGCGCATCAGCAGCGGCACCACGATCCGGCCACCCTCGACCAGTTGCTCCCACCAGGCGGGCGGCAGGTCCCAGGCACCGACGGTGACGATGATGCGGTCGAACGGCTCCTCGTCGGGGATGGGGTGTTCGGCGTCGCCGTGCACCACCCGCACCGCCGGGTAGCCGGCCTCGGCCAGCAGGCGCGGGGCGCGTTCGACGACGTCGCCGTCGATGTCGACCGACACCACGTGCCCGGCCGGGCCGACGATCTCGGCGAGCAGCGCGGCGTTGTAGCCGCCGGAGCCGATCTCCAACACCCGCATCCCGGGACGCAGGTCGGCCTGCTCCAGCATCGCCGCCTGGATCGCCGGCGCGGAGACGCTGCTCAACGCCGCACCGTCGGGACCACGCTTGGTCACCACGGACTTGTTGGCCGCATACGCCTGCTCCGGCGTGACTTCCGGGGCGAACACGTGACGCGGCACTGCGGCGAACGCCTCGGCCACGGGCGCGCCGCGCAGCGCCGACAACGTTCGAAGCTGGTCGATCATCCGCAGTCGAAGCTCGTCGGGACCGGCCGGTTCGGTGTCGGACTGGGTAAGCGGTGAAGTGTCGGTCACGAAGATCCCTCGCTTGCGCATCCAGAAAGGTGAGCACTGCTCATTGATGCTGGTGGTCGAAGTCGGTCGAACCGTATCGACATGGTCACTGTCCGCAATCATGCGGTGGTGCTGCCCGTAGCTGTCTTGCCGGGGGTCTCGCTGGTGGGGCTTGCGTCTTCCGCGACAAGCTCACCCTGTGGTCCGGGAGGTGGGGAACGCCGCGGCGTTCCCCACCTCCAGCAGCCGCCGACGGCGTGTCCGCAGTGTGGCCGGCGGGGTGGCGTGTCGAGCCGCGCCGGTCGGGGGCGTGGCGTGTTCGACGGCGATCAGGTGCCGGTGGGCGGTAGCCCAGACCTGGTAGCTCGGGGTGCGACCGCGTCGCCACCTGGGACGGCATTGGGGACACCGGCCGCTGTGGTCGGGCCGGTGTCGACCGAGCAGATCACGAAGGGTGGCGGTGAGCCGGTGCAACCCGCCGTCCAGCAGCCTGGTCCTGGCGGCGGCGTCGTCGCCTTCGGCTGCCAGGCAGGCGGTCGTAGTAGCCGTCGTTGACGAACTCGGCCCCTGCGCCACGATGGCAAGAAGTTTTCGTGAAGTTCGAGCAAGGAGGGGCTATGCGGGCCGAATTTCTTGGATAAGGATCCTGAGTCGACGGAGGGGGATTCGCCTACGCTGTTCGCCACGGACAGGACCGACCGTGTCACCTACATCGCACAGGGTTGGAGGGTGACCGACCCTCAGGTGCTCGCGGACGTCGGTCCCGTTCCCGACCACGAGACCTTGATCGAGATCCCTGAGGACGTGCTGAAGTTCTACGTGCGTCGTTACCAGCAGCAGAAGGAGGGGAACAACTGACCCTCATCGAGCCCGGACCTGACTTCATCCGGCTCTTCACGACGTTCGAGCACACGGCGTTCCGGCTGGAGACACGCGACGAGTACAACTCGCCCCGCGAGGCGGAGTCGTTCCGGAAGTTCGTCGCCGGCGAGCCGGACGTGTCGTATCACGAGGGCTGGCTGAGCATGGTTCGTCAGGCGACATCCGAAGGGCGCCTGTTCTCGCGCGTGCGGGTGGTCAGCTTCCCGCTGACCGACTACATCCGCTTCAGCATGTGGGTGGCCGGGTTTACCGGAGAAGCCGGTGACGACATCCGCTATCTCACACGTGAACAGGCAGGGGAAGCCGGGCTGCCGCAGTACGACTACTGGCTGTTCGACTCACGCAAGCTGGTCAAGATGCACTTCGCCGACGATGACCGGTTCGTGGGCGCAGAGGTTGTCGAAGACCCGTCAGTCATCGTGGAACACAACTACTGGCGTGATGCAGCTCGTCATCACGCCACTGATCGAGATGAGTTTGTCGCCAAGCATGAGCAGCGGGACATCCAGCGTTGACGAAGCGCGCAAGGCGCTGGGCAAGCGACTCCGCGAGCTGCGGGTAGCCGCCAAGCTGTCCGGGAAACAGCTCGCGGAGTCTTTGTCATGGGCGGGGTCGAAGGTTTCGAAGATAGAGAACGGTCACCAGACGCCGACCGATGACGATATCCGGGACTGGGCGAGGGCCACTGAGTCGGAAGGCCAGACGGCGAGTCTGCTGGCTGCGCTTCATAATCTTGAGCTTCAACATGCCGAATGGCAGCGGGTACTCAAGGCGGGCATGAAGACCCACCAGGCCACTCTTTCTCAGATAGACGAGAAGACCAGGTTCTATCGTGGATTCGACAACACGGTGATCCCCGGCCTCATTCAGACGCCCGAATATGCCCGTGCACGCTTCGCTCAGGTGGTGATGGTCCACAAGGTGCCGAACGACGTCAACGAGGCGGTGCGGGTGCGAATGCAGCGCCAGGAGATGTTGTATCGCCCGGACAAGCGCTTCCACTTTGTCTTGACCGAGGCGGCGCTCCGCTACCGTCTGGTCTCGGTGGACATCATGATCGGCCAGCTTGACCGGCTGATGGCGATCTCCTCGATGCGCAACGTCAAACTGGGGATCATCGACTTCAAGACGCAGTACGTCACCGACCCACGTCACAACTTCTGGGTGCTGGACGACCACCTTGTTCGGGTCGAGACCTACTCGGCGGAGCTGAACCTTCGCCAGCCTCAGGAGATCGAGTTGTACACGGGGATCTTCGAGCACCTCGCGGGAGTCGCCAGTTACGGCAGTGCGGCCAGGGAGCTCATCGGCCGCGTCATGCGGGATCTGGCCGCCGAAGCCGAGGGGCCTGGCGCGTAATTTCGATCAAGCAACCCGTGCGAGCTTTTCGAGAAAAAGCGAGAAAATTTCTGGCGCGGTCAGTAGTCACACGCTTACGCTCCACCGGCGTCGACCCCTCCGGCCTTGGAGAACAGCAGCGTGATCACACCTGTGCCCCTGCTCGGTTCCGACCAGGTCAACCGGCTCCCCGAGCGCGCCCGTGAAGTTGTCGAGTACCGGAAGAGCGGCTTGAGCCTCAACCACATCCAGGGCTGCCCGCTCGGATGCACCTACTGCATCCGCCACACCTACGGCCTGTGGGACCAGAACCAGCCCGTCGCGCTCATGACCGACGCCCGGGCCGTCGAAGAGCTGGTCCATCACCGTTACTTCCAGCCGCACGCCACGCCGATCCAGCTCTTCAACCGCGCGACAGAGCCCTTCTTGCCCAACGTGCGCCCGCACACCTTCGCCGTGCTCGAGGACTTGGACGAGCGCGAGTTGACCAACCACGTGCTGGTCATCACGAGGCACCGGCTCAAGCCCGACGACATCGACCGGCTCAACCGGCTCCACCACCTCAAGGTGACGCTGCTGTTCACCTACTCCGGCATCGACAGCAAGAAGATCGAGCCCTACGCATCGCACGTCGCGGCCGACTCGCTGAAGCTCATGAGCACGCCCCCGCTGCGGAAGTACCGGACGGTTCTCTACTGGCGCCCCTTGGTCCCCGGACTCAACGACACCGATGAACACCTGGCCACCGCATACGAGCTGAGCAGGTACGCCGACGCCACGGTCTTCACCGGCTTGTTCTACCGCGACCAGATCGCCGAGTACTACAAGACCAACGGCCTCCCCGAACCGTACACGGACACCGCCCGCCGGAAGATCGTGCCCGAGACCTTGGAACGCCGCGTTCTCGACGCCTTCTCCCACTCGTCCGCCTTGTTCCGCAAGACCTCCTGTGCCGTCTCGTATGCGCATGGTCTTCCCGACTACAACGGGCACTACGGCATCAGGGAGCTGTGCGACATCTGTCCACTCAGTCAGCTCGAACTGTGCGCCGGCGCTCACCGCGTCCCGACCGCCGAAGACGTGCACCACGTCGCCGGCGTGTTGCCCGAGGCGAACAACCTGAAGGTCGTGGACGTCTCGGAGCGCGCCGTCGTCGTGTCCGGCCTGGGGACCGAACAGCCGCGCTACTTCCTTCAGCACACGCTCGGCTTCCAGATCCACGACCAACACCACCCGCACCACGAGCGACGGCACGGCCGCGCGGACATCGGATGGAAGGGAACGCCGGCATGACGCACTGGACCTCGTTGAACTACGTGGTCGTTGACGTCGAGGGCAACGGCCGGCAGCCGCCCGACATCGTGGAACTGGCGGCCGTCCCGATCGTCGACGGGATCATCTGTGAGCCGAAGAACTGGTTGGTCCGGCCCGATCTACCGATCACCCACTTCGCCAAGAAGATCCACGGCATCGGCAACGAACAGGTCGAGAACGCCCCTGCGTTCACCTACGTCGAAGTCGACGTTCTGAAGGCGCTGGACACCTCGGCTCTGATCGCCCACAACGCACACGTCGATGTCGGTGTGCTCCAGCGCAAGCTCGGGGACTGGAAATGCCCCGAGGTGTTCGACACGCTCAAGCTCGCCCGTCGCCTGCTGCCCGGCCGCACGACCTACAAACTCGGCGCGCTCGTCGAGGAGTTGGGCCTCGCCAGTGGACTCGACGGTGAGGCCCAACCACACAGGGCTGCCTACGACGCCGTCGTGACGGCAAGGCTTTTCGTACATCTCGCAGGTCGGCGAACACTCGAAGAACTCCGCGATCAACCGACGGGAGGAGACGGCAGTGATGAGCCCGCTCTCTTCTGACCGCGGGCGCGGCTTGTTCGTCACCATCGACGGACCGAGCGGCGCAGGGAAGACCACGATCATCAGACATTTGGCACAAATGCTTGTGACTCAAGGCGAACAGGTACACGTCACTGCCGAACCGTCCAGCGGCCCCATCGGCAAGCTCGCGTCCGAATTGACCGAGACGGTCACCGGCCACGCGCTCGCCTGCCTGTACGCGGCCGACCGCTACCACCACATCGAGACCGAGATCAAGCCGCTCATGGCGTCCGGGCACATCGTGGTGTCCGACCGCTACGTCGCGTCCGGCCTGGTGATCCAGCGGTTCGACAACCTCGACCCGGTGTTCTTGTGGCAGCTCAACGAGGACGTCGAGATTCCCGACCTCGCCGTGATCCTCGAAGCCGACCCTGACGTGATCGCCGAACGGCTGGAAGCACGCGGACCACATAACCGCTTCCAGGTCACCCCCGGCAGTAGCCACGCGGAAGCCGCGTACTACCAGGAGGCCAAGCAGCAGCTCCTCCGAGCCGGCTTCAACGTGATCGCTGTGGACTGCACGAAGCGACCGGCCGAGCAGTCGGCTGCGGTCATCCGCACCCAAGTCCAAACGCTTCTCTCCGGGGCCGAGGTGGGCTGAATGAACCGGCCAATCAGCGAGGCGGAGGCGGTCCGTCGCTACCCGGAGCTTCACGAGCTGGTCACCGCGGGCCGAGCCGGTTGGACCTTCCGGTCACTCCACGACGCCGGTGGTGAACTGGTCGGGATCGCCGCGAGCTACAGCCGCCGGCAGTACACCGATGCCCTGTTCATCGGCGACCGCACGAACGTCAGCGCGGCACGCGTGTTCCATGAAGGAGGCGGCTGCGCGTGGGTCAAGGAAGGTTCTGACCTTCACGACGTGGTGCAGGAGCTTCACGGTCTTCCCGAGCCGGGGGAGCCCGGCACACCCACCCCCGTCAAACGTTCAAGCCTGCTGTGGACGCGATGATGAGCACGCTCGCGAAGGTGAGCGGAGACGTACCCGTTCAAGCCGACGTACCCCGGATGCGTGAAGAGCCGCGGTTCCTGGACACGCTCGACCTGGTGGCGATGCCTACTGCGGTCACAGTCGCACGCATGTTCGTGTCATCCACCCTGAGCCGATGGCATGCCCTGTTCATCGAGGACTACATGACGGCCGTCGCAGTCGAGCTGGTGTCGCTCGCCGTCGAAGCGACCGGACCCGGGACCAAGCCGATCACGCTGCGGATGCTTGGTTACCAGCGGCACATCGTCTTCGAGGTCACCGACACCCACCATGAACGCTGACGGCGCCCGAAGACACCTACCTGCCTGACGACTCGGGTCTTGGCCTGGTGGACACGCTCGCGAGCCGTTGGGGTTCGTCCATCGCTCCGCAGGGCCGAGTGACGTGGGCCGAACTGTCCGTCTACGAGCGCACCGAGGCTGGTCTGCCATTACGCCCCCGTTCCGTGTCGAGTGACAGGGAGAAGCCTGGCGATTCGCTGCCTCCTCCTGATCCCGGACTTCTCCGCAAGGTGCTCGACGGCCTCGGCCGTCTCTAACGCTCAAAGGAAGACGTACATGGTCGACCAGACAGAGAACCTTCCCAAGGACATGCCATTCCCGCCATTCCCGGCCACCTGACCACTTCGCGAAGCCGAGCCGCCCTGTGCCGCGTCCCGACCCGGCGACCGTGCCGGAGGATCCGATCCGGCGGGATTTCTCCTGCGCCGCAACCGAAACCGACACCCGCTCGTGCGGTGACATCACTTATCCACACCTGGGAGGGGTGGCTCTACCTGGCCACGGTGATCGACACCGTCTCCCGGCGCGTGGTCGGCCGGGCCATACCGCTGGACCGACGGCATGAAGGAGTGCGACAGCTCCTCGAAGGCCGGCGAGGATGGAGTCATGGTCGGCCGGCAGCACGACGAGGATGAGAACGGCACGACCACCTACCTCTACGCCAGGATCGCGGGCTAGCGCGGCAGGAGGGTGTCCGCTGCCCGGGGCGACCGCCTCGGGCGGCGAACACCCACCCTGCCGCCGAACAGGTGCTCCACGCGAGCCGCCACGTGTCCGACGAGCGCGGAACGCGGCGGCTGCACCGCCTTGTCGGACGTCGGACCACCTCGTCGTCCCGTCGTGGGGCTCCGCCGAATCAGCGCGCGAGGTCGCAGACCGCCGCCGTGGTCACCGGTCTGGTTTGCCCGGCCGTCTGCCGAGGGCTTGCGCTGGACGCCGAGGTCGGGGCAGTCGGCCGGCGGTCTCTCGGCGCGCTGTCCCGGCGCTGTCCCGGTCAGGTCTCCGACACGATCGGGTGAGCGGCGCGCGGTCGTGTCGGATCGGCGGTGAAGTAGGGAGGACGGGGCCCGGTCACCGGTGGGATGCCCGACGAGGTGGCTCGCGCGAAGGGGTGGATCAGACATGCGCTTACCCGGTGTCTCCACGCGGAGGATTCATCCGTTTCCCGGTGCTCTGGCCATGGGTGTGGAGGAGGAACTGCTCCTTGTCGACGCCACCACGCTGCACGCCGCACCCGGAGCGACGGCGGTGCTCGAACGCTGTACGGCCGAGGTGCCGGACCGGGTGTCCGCGGAGATCACGACGTTGCAGGTGGAGACGAACAGCACGCCTCGGCTGCACCCCGATGACCTGCTCGACGAGTTGGCCGCGCTGCGACGCATGGCCGCTCGTTGCGCCGCGTGCGAGGGCCTGCGGGTGGTCGCCTCCGGGCTGCCGGTGCTCGGCGCTGTCGTGCCGCCGCCGATCACCGAGGGCGACCGTTACGCGCAGGGCATGGACACCTATCGAGGGCTGCACGACGAGATGTCGATGTGCGCGTTCCAGGTGCACATCGACATCCCCGATCTGGCCTCGGCACTGGATGTCGCCAACCGCCTGCGCCCCTGGCTCCCGGTGCTGCTCGCCATGTCCGCCAACTCGCCGTACTTCGCCGGCCGCGACACCGGGTACGCGAGTTGGCGCGCGCTCGCCTGGGCGCGGTGGCCCGTGGCGGGGCCGCCGCCGTACTTCCAATCACCGGCGCACTACGAGGAAGTCCTCCGCGCTCTGGGCGAGTCCGGTGCCTTGGTCGATCCCGGCACCGTCTTCTGGGACGTGCGCCCCGCCCCGCGGCTGCCCACCCTGGAGGTGCGGGTCGCGGACATGACCACGACCGCCGAGGAGTCCGTCGTGTTCGCCGCGCTGATCCGCGCCCTGGTAGCCGTGTCCCTGCACGAGGCCGAACGAGGCGAGCCTGCGCCCGCGCCCTCCTGCGAGGTGCTGCGTGCCGCCTACTGGCGGGCCGCACGCGACGGTCTGGGCGGCACGGGCCTCGACGTGATCGCCGGGAAGGCGGTGCCCGCCGCCCTGCTGGCCGAGCGCATGGTGGCCCACGCCCTGCCCGCCCTCGAAGCGTACGGCGACGCCCTCCTGGTCACGTCCGGTGTGCGGCGCCTGATCTCGCACGGTTGCGGTGCGGCCCGTCAACGCGCCGCCGCCCGGGGTGGCCCGCTGGAGGCCGTCGTACGCCATCTCGTCGAGCAGACCGTGCCGGGCCAGACGTGACGGGTGGAACGCGCGGATGACTGCGAACACGACGACCGAGCACCACCGTTATCTGGTCCTGGGTGCGGGTCCGGCGGGGTTGCAGCTGGGCTGCTTCCTGCAGGCCGCCGGGTGCGACTACGTGGTGTTGGAGCGGGAGGATGTGCCGGGGGGCTTCTTCCGCCGCTATCCGCGTCACCGCAGGCTGATCTCGCTCAACAAGGTGCACACGCTCGATGACGATCCGGAGATCCGGCTGCGCTGGGACTGGAACTCGTTGCTCTCGCCCAGCTCCCGGCCGTTGTTCGCGGAGTACAGCTCGGAGTGGTTCCCGCACGCCGACGCGATGGTCGCCTATCTGACGGACTATCAGCGGGCTCACGTCCCGGCGGTCCGCTTCGGCACCGACGTCCGCGAGATCGCGCGCACCGACACCGGCTCGGGCTTTCGGCTGCGTGCCGCCGACGGGCGCGTCTTCACCGGTGACTGCCTGATCGTGGCGACCGGCTGGGGCGGCCCGTACGTGCCGGACATCCCCGGCATCGAGCACGCGGTCGGCTACGAGGACGCGCCGGTCGTCCCGGAGGCGTACCGCGGCAAGCGGGTGCTGTTCATCGGCAAGGGCAACTCGGCGTTCGAGCGCCACCCCCTTGCTCGACCACGCCGCGCTGATCCACCTCGCCTCACCGCGGCCGACGCGCCTGGCGTGGCACAGCAAGCACCTCGGCGACGTGCGCGGACAGTACGGCGCACTGCTGGACGGCTACTGGTTCAAAACCCTGCACGGCGTCCTGGAATGCGTGATCGAACAGATCCGCCCGGTCGGCGACGCTTACCAGGTGTCGATCGCCTACACGCTCGCCGACGGTGAGCGGGAGGTGCTCGACTACGACGTGGTGGTCCGCTGCACCGGGTTCCGCATGGACGACACGGTGTTCGCCGCCGACTGCCGCCCCCGACTCGCCCCCGCAGGACGCTTTCCCGCGACCGGCCCCGACTGGCAGTCCGTGAACGTCGACGGCCTGTACTTCGCCGGCACGCTGGCACAGTCCCGCGACACCAAGCACGCCTCGTCGCCGTTCATCGACGGCTTCCGCTACAACGTGCGCACCCTGTCGCGCCTGCTGGCCGAGCGCTACGACCACCGCCCCCTGGACCACCGCACGCTGCCCGACACCCCGACCGCCCTGGCCGACACGATGCTGGACCGGGTCAACCGATCTTCGGCGCTGTGGAGCCAATTCGAGTACCTGGTCGACGTCTTCGTCCTCGACCAGGACCACGGCCGGGTACTGCACTACGAGGACCTGCCCGAGGACTACGCCGTCGACCGCTTCGGCGACCGCCCGCACTTCTACACCCTCGGGCTGCGTTGGGGCCGCCAGGAGCACGCCGACCTCTTCGCGATCCGGCGTCGTCCCCAGCCCGACCACGCCGCCGAGTCCGCCTTCCTGCACCCGGTGATCCGCCGCTACCACCACCACGAGCCCATCGCCGAGCAGCACCTTCTGGAGGACCTGCTCGCCCAATGGCGCCGCCGCGACCGACACGTGGAGCCGCTGCGCGCGTTCCTGCGCGAGCAGCATCCCGAGAAGTGAGCCGACACACCGTGTCGGAGGCGACACCACCCAGATGTGATGGTGGTGCGACGCCTGCGAAGTTGCCGCACAGGACGAAGATCGCCCGGTCCGGCCCGCCCGCCGACGGCGCGTGATGCGTGCCGGTGACAGGGACAGCATGGGGCGGCAGGGGCCCTACCCGATCCCGGTCGTCTAGAGACCGAGGCCTGGGGAGGCCAGCGCGGTGCCCCGTACTCGTGCTTCGATCTTGGCGAAGGCCAGTTCGCGCGAGGTGGAGGTGTCGTCGGCGAACGGCGAGAATCCACAATCGTCGCAGGTTCCCAATTGGTCGACCGGGATGTACCGGGCCGCGAGCAGCACCCGGTCGCGCACTTCTTCCGGGCTCTCGACAGCGGTGCTGATCGGGTCGGTCACCCCGATGAACACCCGGACCCCGGGACGCAGGTGCTCGGCGATGACGCGCAGTACCCGCTCGGGATCCGGTTCGCCGGCCAGTTGGACGTAGAAGTTGCCGACCTTGAGCCGGAAGAGTTTCGGCAGCAGGTCGGTGTAGTCGACGTCCAGGCTGTGGGTGGAGTCGTGGTCCGCGCCCGGGCAGGTGTGCACTCCGAGGCGGGACCGTTCGGCCTGGGTGAATCGGCCGAGGACTTCGTTGTTCAGGGCGATGAAGTCGTCGAGCAAGCCCCCGGACGGGTCGAGCTTGAGAGACAGCCGGCCTTCGGTGAAGTCCAGCTGTACGCAGTAGGCGCCCGCGTCCAGGCAGCCGCGGATGTCGGCCTCGGCCTCGTCGGCGAGGTCGTGCAGGAATGCCTCGCGGGAGTATCCGGTGATGGGCTCGTTCGGGTAGAGCAGGCTGAGGGCGGAGGGCGCGATGACCGCCTGTTTGATCGGGTGGTCGGTGTGGCGCTGGGCGTCGCGCAGGTAGCTCTCCGCGCGAACCTGGTAGCGGAACGGGCCCGAGGCGAGACGGGGCAGTTGCCGGGTGTGGCCGTCGGCGAAGGCGAGGACCACGCCGTTCGGGTCGAGGTTGTCAGACCCCGCAAGGGGGTAGGTGACGAAGCTGGGCTTGGACTGCTCACCGTCCACCAGAACGTCGCAGCCGAGCTGTTCCAGCCTGGTCAGGGTGTCGATCGTCGCCTTCTCCTGAAGTGCCTTCAGGTCTGCGTCGGTCAGGTGGCCTTCGGCGTGATCGGTGAGGGCCGTCTGCAAGGAGCGTGGCCGGGGGATGCTGCCGATCGGTTCGGTGGGAATGCTCATGATCTGCACCCTAGGGACGGGCCGTCGCCCCGGACACACGACGCGAGGAGGCGCTTGTCCTTGCCCGGAGTGCGGCTCTGCGTCCGGCGACAGCCTCTTCCCGCAGGTCATCGGAACCTGCGGCGAGTTCAAGGACGACTTCATCGGCATTTCGGGATGTCGCGACCAGCTGAGGTGCCACTGGAGATTCACTGGACCGGGTGATCGTCGATCGTCTCGCGGTAGCGGCGGCAGGTCGTCAGCGATCCGCGTGCCGCAGAGTGCTCCGCGGTGATGTGGAAGACCTCGAAGTGGCGGTCGATGAGGGGTTGGAGGAGCTTCGCACGTGCGGGTGAACCGTGGGTGGCGGTCGACGCGGTGCCGTGGAGGGCGCAGCATGATGGCGTCGTGACGACGAGTGACGATCCGCGCGGGCGCCGCGGGTTCCTGAAGCACGTGCTGCTCGCGATGGCGGGCGGGGTCGTGGTGCCGGTGTCCGCCGGTGCCGCGCCGGCTGGATCGCCGGGGCGTCGGAGCCCTGCCTCGCTGCCGTCCGTCGGGCAGGAAGTGTCCACCGTCGTGAACGTGTGGCGTGCGCCCGTCAAGATGTCCCTGCTGCCGGGGACGGACCACCCGTTGCCGGAGTTGAACTTCGTCGGCGTCCGACGGCAGCGGGTCGCGGTCGGCGGGGCCGACCACGTGCGACTGCGGACCTTGGACTTCGAGGTGCGGGCGTCGGACCCGGTTCTCGGGGAGGTCACCCTGCGGCTTCCCGATTCCGGGTCGCCCCCGTTGGGCAGGCTTGAGGACCGTGGTGATTCCGGGCTGAGGGAGACGTGGGTGGAGGCTCCCGAACTGGTGATCGGGCGTTTGGGCGACCAGGAGGGGCCATTCGTCTTCCAGGCGCGGGAGCCGTTCACCTGTACCGCGGACATGGAGCAGTGGCCGCCGCCTCCGCTGGGGACGAACCCGGACGGTTCGCCCGACGGTGGTGCGCTGTACGCGCTCCACTCGCCCATGGTGTTCACCGACGGGGAATCGACGGTGGAGTTCACCGCGTTCCCTGCCCGCATCGGCGCGGTGTGAGGCCGAGGCGACCAGCGCCGGTGGACCGGGTGAGTGTCGGCCCGTGTCACGTGATTCGCCCGACTTCCATGCCAGTCAGGTGTCATGTCGTCGAATCGGCTGGTGCGGCAGGTGCACCGCGGGCCGGATGTCACGACGACGTGCTGCGCCACCGGGTCCGCGCCGCCGACGGACCTGAGCCACAGCGCTCGGCTGGCTGCTGCGGAGGGCCAGGAGGAGTCGAGGACCGCTGCGCGAGCCGGTGCCGAATAACCCAAGTGGACGGTGGTCCCGGTCGGGCAAGGACCGGGTCGCGGGAATCGACGCCTCCGAGTCGGTGCGGGACTCCCCGTCGGCCGAGTGAGGAGCAGGCCGCCGCAGGTCCGGCCTGCTCCTCGAACTGGGAGGAGGTGGGTTCACGGCGGAGCAGGGCAACGCCAGATGACTTCCTGCCGCTCTCCGGGCAGCGTGGCCGTATCCACGCCTGCGCCGCTCTGTGCCCGACCGGGTGCATCGTCGGGCTTCGCAGCTAGTATTCGTCGTACCACTTGGACGCCTCCTGTCCCTCCCTCACTGCGTACTGGCCCTTCTTGCGGACCGGGACGGCTTCGCCGGGCAGGTCGACCTCCTCGAAGCGCCACGTCTGGTTGGCGGTGCCGCGCGGGGCCACGACGGCGCGGTGGTTGCCGTGGCCGTCGGAGAGCAGGGTGACGACCTTGTCCTGGTGCGAGCCCGGCCAGAACATCTCGTCGCGGGCCTTCCACTGGGTCTGGCCTTCCCGGCCCCAACCGTAGAGGCCGAGCCCGACCGGTTGGGAGAAGCCGTCCAGGGGGCCGACGTGGAGGGCGAACGGGCTGCGCTTGTCCTTGTCGGCGTTGACCAGGTGCCACCACGGTTCGTTGTGGCTTTCGAGCTCGCAGAAGAACCAGACTTCGTCCCGGCTACCCTTGGGCTTGCGCACGGCCAGGACCTGGTCGTTGGTGTGGGAGTAGGGGATGTAGCCGGTCTCGCCGGTCCAGACGTCCTGTGCCTGTTGGGCGCCGTGGGTGGTGCCCCCGTGCGCGGCGGCCAGGCAGAGCCCGGTGTCCTCGTTGACGATGCGGAAGAACTTGGCGGTCGGGAAACCGTTGCCCATGTGACTCCTCGATGATGGCTGGGACAAGACTGACATTCGCCGCGGGCCCTTGCGGCGTCACGGCGGGATGAAACGCTCGTCCTGTCGCGTGCGGCGCAACAGGTGTCGTGCGCGCACTCCGCGTAGGACAGTTCCCGCTGCAGCGCCGGACTCGGGCAGTCGACTTCTGGCGCGGACACGGCGGGGCCGAACAGCCAGCCTCCGGCCGTTCGGGTCGTTCCGGTGCCGGATTCAGCCTTCAGGCAGAGCGCAGTCGGTGTCGATACATCGGAAGGGTGCAGGCGATCATCCGATCAGGACGACGGATCCTCGCGGACAATCGATCGTCGAACGCGCTTCCGCGCGGCTGAGAACCGCAACGGACGACCCGTTCGCCATGACCCTCGATCCCTACCGCGGCAAGCTGGCGAAGCCGCGCAGTGGCGGACTCGTTCAGCCCGTGGACGACACACCCCGTGATGGCGGACTTCCCGTTCGAATGAAGCGGTATCGGGGAAGTCACCTGTCGCCCCGAGCCGAGTGGCACCTCTGGGTGGACCGCACCCCTTCCAGGTGGTGTTGGGTGCGGTCGGCACGGGTGCGCGGTTAGCGTCGCCGGTGTGCATCTGTCACCACAGGAACTGGACAAGCTGCTGGTCCACGTCGCCGCCGACCTGGCGAAGCTGCGGTTGGAGAGCGGTCTGCGGCTCAACTACCGGAGGCGGTCGCGTTGATCACCTCCTATGTGGTGGAGGGGGCGCGGGCCGGACGGAGGGCGGCGGAGCTGTCCGCCTCAGGGCGCACCGTGCTGCGGCGCGACCAGGTGCTCGACGGTGTGCCCGAGATGGTCGACACGGTGCAGGTCGAGGCGACGTTCCCGGACGGCACGAAGCTGGTCACCGTCCACGACCCGATCCACTGCCGCGATCGACCGAACCGGTCCGACGAACGCGGAGGTCGGCGTGCGCCCCGGCGAGATCATCCCGGCCGACGAGCCGATCTCCCTCAACCCCGGACGCGCCCGCGTGCACCTGGTGGTGGTCAACGAGGAGGACCGTCCGATCCAGGTCGGGTCGCACTACCACTTCGGCGCGGTGAACCCGCTGCTGCACTTCGACCGGAAGGTCGCGTGGGGGCACCGGTTGGACATCGCGGCCGGCACCGCGGTGCGGTTCGAGCGCTGGCCCACGGCGGCGCGCTCGCCACCGCGCTGGCCCACGACACCATCACCGCCGAGCACCTTCTCAGCACCGCACTCACGGCCACCACGGTCGCACCGGGACGCCTGCGCCGCCGACACCACCCATGACGCTCGCGTCGACTCCGGCGCGACTCGTACCGGCGCCCAGCTGAGCCGGCCGGGGGCCTGTCGTCGACATCCCGCAGTTCCACAGATCGGGTGCAGGGCTCACCGTTGACGAGGTCGCGGCCGCTGCACGGACGGAAGGCATCCGGTGCCGCGTCGGCCGGAGCCCGAAGTCGATCGTCCGGCACAACACCATGCGCGCACATTCGCTTGCAGCGGCACGGCGACGATGCCGTCGGCTGTCTTCCACATGTACGCGGCATCGAACCCGCCGAGCAGAGTCGGGTAAGCGCTCTGTTCGACAGGGACGGCACCAGACAGCGGAGAGGTCATGATGAGCACAACCCCAACGGTCACGGATCCACAGGCCCCCACCGTCACGATCACCACTGTGGCGGGGACCGGTACCCAGGGGTTCGACGGTGACGGCGGTCCTGCCACCTCCGCGCTCCTGGACGGTCCGGGTGGGGTGGCGGTGGACAGCACCGGAGCCCTCTACATCTCCGATACCGGCAACAACCGGGTCCGCAAGGTTACGCCCGATGGAACGATCACCACGGTGGCGAGAGACGGGACGGCTGCGTCCGGTGGCGACGGCGGTCCCGCCACCTCCGCTCAGCTGAACTCCCCGACCTGGTTGGCGGTGGGCGGCGACGGCAGCCTCTACATCGTCGAACGCTTGGGGCGTCGGGTCCGCAGGGTCGCGCCTGACAGGACGATCGCCACGACAACCGGTCGCCGACGGCGGCGCGGTGACCACGACCACCACCGACATGGCGGAGACAACGACGACCGCCGCCGAGACCGCGTACTTCGGCAACGCCGAGCACGTGGGCGAGAAGGTGACGATCACGGCGGTGGTGGACACGGACCTCACCGACGAGTCGGTGGTGCTCGACGCGGGCGCCTACGGCGACGACAGCCTGCTCGTGCTGTTCAAGGGCGACCAGCCGGAGTTCACCGAAGGGCAGTCGCTGACGGTCACCGGCACGGTGCGGCAGTTCTCCTACGACGACTACGCCGACGACTACGGCCTTGCTGAGTCGGCGCTGTTCGAGGTCTACGCCAACGAGGAGTTCCTCGCCGCCGAGGAGATCGTCGCCGGGTCGCCGGCACCCACCAGCTGAGGAGGTCGCATGGCCACGCACGCCGTGGTTGACAGTGGAGCCGCACGTCAGTACATCGTCGTGATGGACGCCGGTGATTCGGCGTTGGACGAGTTGCTCGCCTTCGCCCGCGAACACCGCTTGCGGACCGCGTCGTTCACCGCCATCGGCGCGTTCAGCGACTGCACCCTGGCGTTCTACGACGTCGAAGCCAAGCAGTACCTGGACAACCCGGTCAGCCAGCAGTCCGAGGTGGTCTCGCTGACCGGCAACGTAGTCCGCACTGAGGAAGGCGACTGGCAGGTGCACGCGCACGCCGTGGTCGCGTTGCGGGACGGCGCCACCCGGGGAGGCCACCTGCGTCGAGCGGTCGTGCGCCCGAAGCTGGAGGCCGTCGTCACCGAGACAACACACCGGTTGACCCGGCGTTTCGACCCTGACAGCGGCCTCGCCTTCATCGACCTCGGCAGCGGTGACGCCATCGTCGACCCGGATCCGCTGCGGCACGGCCTGGCGCCGGGAACGGGCGGGAGTTGACCCGGCGACCGCCGCACCGACGCGCCCCCGACAGGAAGGAGCCGACGATGTCCAGGACGAAGCGCCCGAGCGCGGCGCTCTGTCCGCAGCGGAGGTGGGATGTTCCGCAGGCAGGCTCAGCGTCGTGTCGAAGGTGTTCGGCGATGAAGAAGCATGGCCAGGGGTTGCATCGATCCTGTGGCTTCCCGAACGACCTGGTGGGATCGCGACATCATGCCTACATGCTCAGTGGATTACGGTGCGACTCCGAACGCGATGGTGATCCGGTAGTCGTCGCCGGACCGGCTGATCACGTCGATCGTGGTGTTGCTCGCCGTGTCGTGGAACCGGCTGCCCACCGTGAACGGCGCGTCGTTGAGCTCGTGCCCGTCGCAGCCACCCGAGCTTGGCCGCGCATCCCTGATCAGCACGGGCCCGTTGCCGGAAGCGGCGGCCGTGTTCACGGAGTACACCGGGACGCCGGTGGGCCAGGCGGCGGAGTCCAGGCCGGTGCGTGCTCGCGCCTCGGTCACCAGTGCGGTGGTCGCTGGTGCGGATCACCACGGCCTTGCGTCCGCCCGGCACCAAGATCGGAACGAGGGTGTCGATGTAGCGGCCGGTGGTGCTCACGCAGCCAGCTCAGCTTCCACTTGTGCAAGGCCAACAGGTCCGGGCTCGGTCCGGGGATCAGGCCCATTAGGTCCCAGCCGCCGACGAACCGGTGCACGTCGCCGCCGTAGCCGTAGAGGTCCGGCAGACCGAGCGCGTGCCCGGTCTCGTGGTTGAGGACCTTGTTGCCCAGTGCGCCGTGTCCTAGCCGAAGGTGACGCGACCTGGCGATGACCGTGCCGTCTGGCGCGGTAAGCGGGCCCAGGGAGGCGATGCTGAAGGAGATCTCGCCCGCCGCGCGGGTGGGCACGACGTAGAGCAGGTGCGTGCCGCTGAACGACACGGTCCGGCCGACGGCGGTCAGCGCGTCGTTGAGGTAGTGGGCGTGGGCCTGCGCGGTAAGGCCGCGTCGCCAGCCGTAGTCGGTGGACGGTCGCGGCAGGCGGTAGAACCTGTCGGTGACGGCATTGACCGCCATCGTCAGGTTGCCGTAGGAGCTCGTGGAGAACCAGTCCGGGCCGCCGGGCAGCAGCTGGTCGCGCAGGCCGGTGGTCGAGTCGTTGGCCGGCGCGTCGGAGAAGTCGACGAACACCATTGTGGCCCGCATCGCGCCGTACGACGCGGAGTGGGCACACCTTCGGTCAGGTGCGCACTGGCGGCGGCCAACGCGCACGCACCCGCTGGTACGTCGGCGTGAGCCGTCCCAGCCGGCAGCACCACCGCGGCGACCACGACTGCGCCGGCGAGGAGGAATCGGCGGCCTGTCATGAGGATCTCCCCGCGTTCGACGGCTGGATAAGCGGAACGCTGGTTTTGCCCCTGCTCTACGGTGGAGTCCTGTGGAGTCGGTGTCGCCCGTCCCGTGCCCGGACAAGCCGTCCTGGTGACGGTAGCCGTGACGTCATCGCCGACCGTGTGCGAGTGCGTCCCGCGCGGACCGCATCGGGAGCTGCTGCAGTGCGGTGGAGGTTCGGTTCGCTCATCACCTTGGTGGGTGGGACGAGTGGGCAATGTGGGTGGTGGCGTGCCGTTGCCGTGCCGACCGTGAACCGAAGGTGGAGCCAAGGGGGCGCATCCCAAGCCTGACAGCGGCACCGAGCGGACGCCCGGCTCCTCCTCAACGACGACACCCTGCCGAACCCGGACCGCATCGCGGGACTGCTGCTGATCCTCTACGCACAGAAGATCGCCACTATCAGCCAACTCACTGTCGATGACGTCGACTTCGACGGCGTCTCCATCACGTTCGGCACCTCGTCGGTCGTCCTCCCAGCGCCGCCGGCCAGCCTGGTCCGCGAGCTCGTCGCCACCCGCTGCGGCAAGCCAAGATCGACACCCCGGAGGACGCCCCCCTGGCTCTTCCCCGGAGGCCAGCAGGGGCGCCCCCTCAGCGAAGACCAGATCTGCCGGCGCCTCCACAAGGTCGGGATCCGGCCCAAGCAGGATCGCTCCACCGCGCTGTTCACCCTCGCCACCGAAGTGCCTGCGGTAATCCTCGCCCGGATGCTCGGGTCCACGTCAAAGTGGCCGTCCAGTGGCAACAGGCATCAGGCGGGGTCTGGGCCGCCTACGCCGCAGACGTCAGTCAACGGGAGCGGACGTGACCGCGGCATCGGCAGCTCCCTCGTCGATCCTCAACCTGACGTTCACGGCGCCTTGACCGATGGGCAGCTCGGATCATGTCGCGTGCAGCGTGGCCAGCTCCGAACGCAGTTTCTTGATCCCGTGCTCGGCAACCTCGTAGGCGCTCGGCACGCCCGGAACTGGCTCGTCCTCCGTGGGGATCCAGAACTTCCGCCTTGTCAGCCGCAATGAAGTGAGGAACGCCGGGATGGCGTTGAAGACTTCGATGAGCAGCGGTCCGTCGTACACGGGCAGGACCGGATCGAGGAACGTGCGCCAGGGGATCCAGCTGTCCGCGACCTCGCCACGATCCGGCGGGGACACCTGCACGTAGTGCAGGCGCCGCTGGTCGGCGGCATCCTGGATGTCGCGGCGGTACGCATCCGGGCCGCTGCTGCCGAGGACGACGTGGGAGCTGTCCACGCACACGCCGACGTTCGGACTGCGCACGCCGGCGAGGAAGTCGAGCACGTCGCGCACCATGTTCGGGGCTGGTGTCTCCCAGTGGTCGACGGGTTCGATGGCGACCTGGACGCCCTTCTCCGCCGCGTATTCGCCGAGCCGCTCAAAGATCGGCTGCGCGATGTCGTACCGGGGCCGCAGCCAGTCCTGCAGCGCGTCACTCCACAGCGGTTCGCCGTTGAGGGTGGGGAATACGTTGTAGGGGAACAGGACGGGGCCTGCCAAGATGGTTCCGCGCAGGGCCGCTGTGATGTCCACCCGGGACTTGAGGTAGGCCAAGGCTGCCTCGCGTTCCTCGGGGTTCAGCGATGTGGGATCGTAGGCTGGCGTCGTGGCCACGTTGGTGGTCAGGCCTACGTCCTCCAAGCCGGCTGCGTCGAGAGCCTGCCTGAGCTTTTCGTAGCGAGGCACGTCCGCTTGGGGGTTGCCCGTGTCGTTCGGGAGAACGGGCATGTCGAAGCCCGTGTATCCGATGTTCTGCAGCTCCTTCATGTGCCTGACGATGACCTCGGTGTACCGGGGATCATCCGGGTGCAGGTTGACGGTGAACATGAAGAAGCTGAGATAGATGTCGCGTGTGCTCATCGTTACCATCCCAGGACTTCGGTGAGGTAAGCGCGGGCCATCTTGGCGTACTTCAGCGGGCATGCCGTCGCCGGGTTCTGTTCGGCCTCGACGACCAGCCATCCCTCGTAGCCGGCTTCCCCCAGCGTCGAGAGGATGGGCTCGAAGTCGATAGCGCCTTCTGGGTCCCCGGGCACGGTGAAGACGCCCTGCAGAATTCCCTCCTGGAAGGAGAGATGGTCGCTCTTCACCTTCTCGGCTACCGACTGGCGGACGTTCTTGAGGTGAACGTGCTTGATTCGCTGCTTGTGCCTCTCCGCGGTCTCGAGCGGGTCGTCGCCCGCGAACTGGAGATGTCCGGTGTCGAACAGCAGATGCACGTAGTCCGGGTTGGTGCCCGCCATCAACCTGTCGATGTCCTCGGCCGTCTGCACACCGGTGCCCATGTGATGGTGGTAGCAGAGCCGCATCCCGCCATCCGCGGCCAGCTTTCCGATCTCGTCGAGCCCGCTGGTGAGGAGACCCCAATCGTCTTCGGTGAAGTGGGGGCGGTGCTCGAAAACAGGGATGGGCTGCAGGTGCGACGACTGCCCGAACTCTGCGACCACGATGTCCTGGCCGCCCACTTTCTCGAGAAACTCCAGCTGCCTCTTGAAATTTTCGACGGTCCGGCCCTTGTCGCCGATGGTGAAGTAGGTGCTCACCCACGGCTCGGACACCCTCAGGCCGCGCAGGTCGAGTGCCGCCTTGAGTACAGCGGGGTCGGCCGGGTACTTGTGGCCGATGCTGCAGCCCTGGAAGCCCGCGAGCGCCATCTCGCTCACGCATTGCTCGAACGGGATTCCGATGTCGATCAGCGGAAAGTCGTCGTTCCACCACAGGGTCGGCGTCACGCCGAGTGATACATTGTCGCGACTCAAATTCGGGACAGTGCCGGTCATTACACTTGCTCCTTCTGGTAGTTCTCGAATGCGGGAGGATTGACCCACGACCCGTAGCCCGGCGCCTTCGCGCCGGATGGGTGGGCACCGATCGCCCGCCACAACAGCCCTTCGGTGTATGCCTCGGAGGAGACGACGAACAAGGCTTTGCGTCCGTCTTCGGCGTACGCGCCGCTTTCCCCGGCCTGGTGCTGTCCGGGCACGGCCTGCCTGTTCCAGCTTTCCTCGGGCTGGCTGTCATCCGAGACGGCGGGCTTCGCGCCGCTCCGACCGGGCGCCGTCCAGGCCGCCACGTCCACACGTCCCGCCAGTTCCGGGCCGTACCAGACGCCGACGTACCAGAGCTTGATGATGCTTTGCACCACCGGATCGGCGGGGACGACAGAGGGATCGGAAGAGATCGCATTCTGGATCGCATCCGGCCCTACTTGATTCACGACCGTTTCGTAGTACGCCTCCGCCTGACCGGTTCCCCACAGGTCGAACTCGCTGAACCCGGTCACAGCGGCAGAGAACTTCACGAATTCGCGCAGCTTCTCATCAGCGGTCGGTCCTTGCGTCACGGTGTCTCCTCCTTCGACGGCCAGAGCTCGAATGTCGGGCCGGCATTCTCCCCCGACTGCCCTGTGAGCGGGTTGCGGATGAGGCGGTTCATGCTGTCGCGAATGCGGAACATCTCCCAAACGGCCTTGAGCAGCAGGTCGGGCTGACCGTTGTAGGCAAGATTGATGTCCGTGAGGAAGGCGGCATAGGACTGGTTGAATTCCTTGGCCGCCGCCAGGATTTCCGGGTCTCCCTCGAGGTGCTTCAGCTTGATGTCCGGCTTCACCGGATAGACGGCACTCCAGTCGACGTGCAGATCCGGGCCGGAAGGATCGCCTGGCTCGTCGCCCTTCTGGTAGTACTTCCCCATCTCCAGTTGCTGGAACCTGTAGTAGTGGGCGATTTCATCCTGGTTGTCGAAGATGGCGCCGTGCAGCCCTTCACCCTGCTCCGCGACGAGGGTGAGCGCCGCGACCGCGGTGTCCCGCCCCGTCACCTTGATCACGTCGCCGCCACCCGAGTAGAAGTACTCGGGGGTCACCTGGTGGGCGGGATTGCCAGTGAAGATCGTCTTCCCTACCTTGCGTGCCTGGTCCTCCAGGTGGTTGATTCCCCGGATGATCTCTTCGTAGAACTCGCCGATGCTCGAGAAGCGCTGGGTGGGGTCTCCGGGGACGAGGCCGAGGACGGTGCCGGACTCCTCGAGTTCCGCCAGTTCGTCCGGTGACGGCGCCGAGCCGTTGGACGTCAGTCCAAGGGTCGCCCAGTCCATCGGTACGAACCTGTCTTCCTCGCTAGCCGCCTGCGCGGGCTTCTCGATCCTCAGGAACGTGGCGAGAGCCTCGGGCGAGAACGGTCGGAGATGCACCTCGAAGTCATCCGGACCAGCCGGCAGGCGCGTCGGATAGTTCGGCACGAAGCCGCGCTTGGTGAGGTTCGGCGTCCCGCCCACGGCGTTCAGGACGTTCGCGACCAGGGTGAGGTGCAGCATCTCCTCGACGGCCACGACCCTGATGACGTGCCGGGCATCCGAGTTCTTCCCAGGGTGTAGCGAGTAGAGGGCGGTCAGGTAGGGCGGGAGCGTTGCATGCTCCAGCTGGAGCCCTTTGTAGAGGTACTCGCGTAGCTCCTCGATGGTCTGGATCATGGAGCCCTGGGACGGCTCCGATTCTGCAACGGACACGGATTCTGAAACGGACATGTTCCCCCAATCGTGGGCGGTGGCGGTGGCGGTGTCGCGTTCGACCGCCGATCTGTTGGCCGTCTTAGCTGCCGACGGTGACCGGCGCCTTCGCGGCACGCAGGTACCTGGCGATGTGGATCGAACTGCGGAAGGCGAGCGCCGCCATGGTCAGGCTGATGTTGGAAGTCCCGATAGACGGCAAGCTGCCAGGCCCGACAAGGTAAAGATTGTCGTGGTCCCACGACTGCTGGGTGTGGTCGACCACCGAGTTCGTCGGGTCGGTTCCCATGATGTGGGTGCCCGCCAGGTGGTTGCCGCCCAAAATGTTGTACCACTGGCCGTCGTACTCGACAGCGCTGTAGCTCTTCTCGTCGTAATGGGTCTTGTCCTCAGCGCCGAGCTTCTCGAAGATGTCGGTCGCGAGCTTGCGGGCGAACGCAGCGCCCCGCATGGTGTAGGGCGGGATCTTGAGCGACACGACCGGTTTCAAGTTGCCGATGGCATCCTTGTACCGGTCGTCCACAGTGACCGTGTTGCTCCTGTCGGGCAGCAGGTCGATCATGAAGGCCAGCAGGAGCTGTCGGGAGATCTGGTCCCCGAGTGTCCTGCGCAGCTCGGGCCCGCGCAGGCCCCGCTTGTCGACGAGTTCGACCAGGTCCGTGTAGGGCGAGCCGGTTGCCCACCCCCAGCCGTCGTTGTGGATGTCCACGCCGAATCCGGCCTGGGTTACACGGAATCGCCCGCCGCGCAGGTCGGTGATTCCGCTCGTGCAGGTTGTGCCTCGCATCGTGCCGGCCGGCTTGGGCAGCAGGCCCCAGGACAGCAGGTAGGCGTGGTCCATCAGGTTGCAGCCGATCAGCTTGCTGCGGCTCATACGCTGCATGTCGGAGGCCAGCATGATCCGGGCGTTCTCGATGGCGTGCGCGCAGAGAATGTAGACGGTGCCCTTCACCGTGTACGTCTCGTAACTGTCGGAGTCGAGCGAGTGGTAGTTCTTGATGGTGATCCCGGTTACTCGTCGGTCCAGGTCGTTGATCTCGACCTTGGACGCGACGGCTTGCGTCACGATCTTGACGTTGCCCTTGCGGAGCGCCTTGGCCAGCGTCTTTCCCGCGTGATATTTGGCCTGCACGGGGCAGATCGGGACGCAGTTGGTGTTGCCCTGGCAGCGCTCGCCTTCTTCCGCCTGGCTCGTGCTCACCGCGCCGACCGGGACGAAGCCCTTGCCGCCGTCGTACGCGGCGTTCGGCACGCCGTTACGGGCCTGCGGAAAGCTCCGTACCTGAAGTGTGTAATCGTCGTCCGCCAGGTTGACCCGCATGCCGTCCACGCCTCGGGCGACCGTCTGGTCGAGATAGGACGGCGGCATGCGGTGCATCGGGAACACGTACCCCTTGGGGAAATGCATTCCCAGGTATGTCTGGTCCTCGACTTCGGCGGCTACGCCCAGTTCGGCCTCGGCCTGCCGATAGTAGGGTTCCAGGTCGTCATAGCTGAGCGGCCAGTTCAGGCCCTGGCCGTACTTGGTTTGCAGGTCGAAGTCCTCGGGAAGCATGCGCAGCGCTTTCCCCTCCCAATGCATGGAGGTGCCGCCGAGGACCCGAGTGAAGGTGGTGTCCGTGCAGTACTTGTCCTCTTGTACGAGGTAGAAGTCGTCTCGGGGCGTGTCCGGATGCACCGGCATGGTGTCGGTGCTCCTGGGCATCCGGGCATTCGGGTTGAACGGGTACGGAGACTGGTTGTCCTTGACGACTGCGCCGTAGAACCGCGACAGGTACGACTCGTACTCGGCGAGGTCCAGGTCCTTGCCGGGGCCGGCTTCGAGAATCAGCACCTTGTAGCCTGCCTGGCTCAGCTGCTCGGCGACGATGGAACCTGCCATGCCGCCACCGACGATAACGGCATCCCACTCGCCTTTTGCGGCCTCTGCGGCGCTGGTCTGCGTCGCGGCACCGGCTGGGAAAATTATCTGCTCTGCATCATCGTAAGATGTCATTGATATCCCTCTTCGCATCTGGGGTGACCTCACCCCGGTTACGGGCAGAACAGTCCGGTGACAGATCCCGCCAGCCGTCAGCACGGAGGGTGATCGAATGATCATCGAAGGCCCGCCATGTTACTGGCAAAAAAGAACCAGCTCAGAATTTGAGTTCAAGCTGAAGAGCTAAGGCGAGCAGGCATCGCGGCGCCTACCGGTGAATTGCTAAGAGATTCCCGGAAATCCGCAGCGGATCCCGTTGACAACTGTGGCCACTCGCCGCGTTGTCGACCCCTCCGCGTACGCCGCATACGTGGACCACCCTTCGCCTGCCATTGATCACATTTGACGCCGCTCACCGATCCACCGGGATCGCGGCAAGGGCCTCAGCACGAGGCTTGCATATGATGCTGTCTTCCGCAGCGGGTCTTGTCGGTGAATCCACCGTTCGGGTGTCATCAAAGAGCCTTTTCAGCGTTGCCTCTCCAGGGTGAGGACGCAGGGCGATTGCGTAGTCAGGCAGCAACGCGCTGAGCTGGGTGTTTGCAGAGTGAGCGGCCTCCGCAGAGGCGATGGCGGCAGGTGAGACCGCATCGGTGATCATGGAGTGGTGACGCTTCACGACTCCGAGGAAGACCCCCTCCGCCGATGGCAGGTGCAGGTCCACATCCAGGGCGAGGTCACCGCCGTCGACCCGGTCGAGTCCAATCAGGTCGACCTCGCCTCACCGCTGCCGACCCCTCCCGTCCGGTGGGGCACCGCTACCGCGCTGCTGCCCCCGTCGGTGATGTTTCCAAGCCTCTTGGGCGGCGACGTGTTCCGACCGGCCGCCACAAGGACCGGGGTGCTGTACCGCAACGACGGGTCGACGACGCTCACCGTGACACTGGAGGCACTGCGCCCCCGAAACGTGCACGACACCGACCCCGACGAGTTTGCCCTGGTCGTCCACGCCCCCGACATCACCGAACTGCGCGGCACCTGGCGGATCACCGCACGAGGACACCACCGCGTCTACAAGGGCGAGCTCACCATCCCCGTCGAGCAATTGAACGACGTGGGAGAGGCGATCCGCGCCGTGCTCATCCCCGAAGAGGACACCGACGACGCCCCGGACATCGAGGAGGACGAGGACTGAATTCGGTGCCGGTGCTGCTTCGACGCCGGTTGCTCCCTCCCACTGTCGTCGCGAGGTCGGCTCAGGCTGGCACGCTCATGGTGCTGTTGGCCGCCGGGATCGTCGGGCGTGCCGGCGCGTGGATCCGATCGGTGTCCCTCGGTACGACGATCCTGTGCCGCTCGGAAGGTTATCGCCGCAGCTCATGCGGCATGGGCAGCGGTTCTAGCACCCATAAGCCATGGCGCGGACCGTCGCCGAGAGCGGGAACACACGTTGCCTTCTGCTATTCGGTGCAGCACACACTGCTCTCTGCGGGTGAATCCGGCATGAGGCGCCGTCACTGCGGTGGAGGTGCCGCGTCACCTCGGCGCACATCACCTCTCCGACGCCGAGGACCGACGCACATGACCGTGTTCACCCCTTCGCGCCCCGCGACACTGGCCGAGTGGATCGCCGCCACCATCCCACCGGGCATTCCCGCCCTGGACGCCGCCCCGACTGGGGTGTTGAAGTTTCTGTTCTACGGTCGGGCCTCCACCTCCGAGCACCAGGACCCGCGCACCTCGCGTGCGTGGCAACTCGACGTCGCCCACCGGCTCGTCGACGGGCACGGCACGATCATCGGTGAATACTTCGAGACCGCCTGCTCCCGCCAGGTGCCCTGGCCCCAACGCCCCCAAGCCGCAGCCCTGCTCCGGGCCATCGCCGACTCCGACAATCGGATCGACGCGATCGTGGTCGGCGAGTACGAGCGTGTGGGGTGCCAGAACTCTGCACTGGGCCGCTGAGCTGCGGTAATCGTGCACTATGGGCCATGGGAGCATGATTGCAAAGCGTGGCATTACGGCTGCTCTACCTGATCTTCGTCTGGCTCGTCGGCGGGTTGGTTCTGCTCGGTCGCTCGTCTGCGGCAAGGATGTCGAGTTACTGGTACTGCGGTACGAGGTCGCCGTGCTGCGCCGGACGAGCCAGCGCACGCGGCTGGACTGGGCCGACCGCGCGGTGCTCGCCGTGTTGGCTCGGCGACTACCCCAATCGGCTGCGCGAGCACCGGTGGGTGACGCCGGGCACCGTCCTGCGATGGCATCGGCGCCTGGTCGCGAGGAGGTGGACCTACCCGAACCGGACCGGGCGCCCGCCGATCGACGACACCGTGGTGGCGTTGATCGAGCGGATGGCGCGGGAGAACAGCGGTTGGGTTACCGCCGGATCCAGGGCGAACTGCTCAAACCCGGCCACCGGGTGGCCGCGTCGACCATCCGTCGCGTGCTCAAGCGCCTGCGGATACCTCCCGCACCCGGGCGCGACAGCGACACCTCGTGGCGGCGGTTCCCGCGTACCAAGGCCACGAGCATCTTGGCCTGCGACTTTGTCCACGTCGACTGCGCACTCGCCCTCAAACGCGTCTACGTGTTCTTCGTAATGGAAGTCGCCACCCGGTACGTCTACATCCTTGGCACCACCACCAACCCCGACGGAGCATGGACCACAACAAGCCCGCAACCTGCTCATGTACCTCGGTGACCGGGTCGACGATTTCCGGTTCCTGATCCGCGACCGGGCCGGCCGGTTCACCACCTCGTTCGATGCCGTCCTCGCCGACGCCGGCATCGAGGTCGTGAAGATCCCGCCACGCTGCCCGCGAGCGAACTGCTACGCCGAACGGTTCGTCGGCACCATCAGACGCGAAACCACCGACCGACTGCTCATCATCAACGAACACCACCTGAGATCAGTGCTGGACCAGTACGTGTCCCACTACAACCACCGCCGACTACACCGGGCCCGACAACTCACCCACCACGACCGGACCATGCGATCCCCCAGCCCAACCTCACGCCGGTACGCCGCCGATCGATCCTCGGTGGCTTGATCAACGAGTACGAACCCGCAGCAGCCTGAAGTGCAGGTCAGACCGTATGGCCGATTTCTGGAACCCCACACGGTCCGACCAGTATTCGTGGGATCACGCTTGGGAGATCGACGCGGCGAGGTTGAGGTAGCTTACGTTCTCATGCAGATCGCCTCTCTACTGTTCGACCGCCTGCACACCGCAGGACTGAGCGACGTCACGGCGGTCGAACCGGTCGAGGGCGGGATGGCGGCGCTCGCCGGCCTCGCTACCAGGCGCGGCGGGCCCCCGGTGTTTGTCAAGTCGTTCGTCGACGTGCCCGCGGACGATCTGTTCGCGGCCGAGGCGGAAGGACTCGACGTGCTGCGGGAACGCGGTGCGCTTGCCACGCCCCAGGTCGTGCTTGCGACGCGGGAGGTGCTGGTGTTGTCCGTCCTGCGGGCGCGTCCGGCGCAGGAAACCTTCTGGGAACAGTTCGCCCACACGCTCGCACGGCTGCACACCTCGACCGTGCACGACAGGTTCGGCTGGGAGCGTGACAACTGGCTCGGCCGCTACCGGCAGGATAACGCGTGGACCGTCGACGGATACGAGTTCTTCGCCCGGCGCCGCCTGCTGCGCTGGCTGCCGGAGCGACGTGTCCAGGCGGCGCTGGACGAGCGGGACCGGCGGGCCTTGGAAAGGCTGTGTGAGCGACTGCCCGACGTGTTGCCGCCCCGGCCCGCCTGTCTGGCCCACGGTGACCTGTGGGCGCACAACATCCTCGCCACCGAGGAGGGGCGCCCCGCGTTGATCGATCCGGCGGTCTCCTACACGTGGGCCGAGGTCGACCTGGCCCACCTGTGGTGCTCTCCGCACCCGCCGGAGGCGAAGCGGTTCTTCGACGTATACGCGGCGCTGACTGGCCTGGACGACGACTGGCGAGCCCGGATGCCACTCATCCAGCTGCGTCAGCACCTGGCCGTCATCGCCCAGTTCGACCACGACTGGGGCGCGGCGCAGCAGGTCCGTGCCGCTCTCAAGCCGTTTCGCCGATAAGACGCAGGTCCGTCGAGGCGGTCACGCCGCAGAGTCTAGGTGCGCGCCGTCGTTGAGTTCTTGCGAGTCCTGACGAAGTGCGTGGTTGCGCACTTGCCGCCGGCAAATGATTGGCGCAGCCGAGGGTGTCGAACGCTTCGTGGATGTCGTCGCGGATCTCCCAGCGAATGCGAAGGCGGCGGACGGGCATCCGGTGGCCAATCGGCTCAGCAGGAACCGGCCATCGTGGTTCGGCGGCACCACCGCGGTGACCCGTCCGGGCCCGTTGTGGGCCACGGGCGCGCACGCGCCCGCCGGATCACACCGACCGGCCGGGTACCGCCGAACCAACGCCATGCGGGCAAGCGCCCCCACCGTATCCCGGGCGCACCGCGACCAACGGCCCGGCCGCGTTCACGAAAACCGGCGAACCGGCCCCGTGCTGAGTCCACTATGGACCGGAAACGGACGGCTCTGCGACGGCGACCCGGGACGGCGTGTATCGCCGAGGATTGGACGTGGGACCGTGATCAGCACGTGTCCGCGGCCCGCCGTTCCACGGATCTGCCGGCCGGCGCTACTCCGGCAAACACCGCGCCGCCACGGCGTCATTGTCCAGATCGTCGCCGACTCGGCAGGACGGTCCGCACGCCATTCAAGCGCCACACCGCACGGCCACGCGGACAGAAGGCGGTCAAACCGCGCCCGCGCCCGCTGGTCGCGGAGTGCACGACAAGTGCCCGTTCGCGGCTGCCACCCCGCGCGCTCGCGCGGTGGGGACGAGGCGGCGGAACGCGTGCGCCACCACGTCCTGCGGAGCCATGCCAAGCAGCCTTGCGCTGACTCCGCGAAACCCCCGTCATAGACGAGGGGTCGGTGTTGAAGCCCTCCCAGGTGAGCTTCGTCTTCCAGACGAACAGTCGCGGAGGGTGTCGGCGTGGGCGTCACCGTGGTGTTCATGGTCAGTCCCCGTTGGGCACGTCGAGGCATGGAGAGGCGGCGCTCACGCCTGGGAACGACATGGGCGCGCCTCCCGTCGCTGGCAGCACACCCCCGTGCCGGACCGGTGGAGTCAGACCGGGTCGGCTGTCCAGGCCGGGCGATGGGGACGGAAGTCGTCTTCTCGGCGTACACGCATACCGGGCCTTTCATCCTGACTCGGATGCGTTGGCGGGCATGACTTCTGCGTGATCACAGGTCGCCGACCATCGGCGTATCGGTGCCCAGACATGGCGAAGCCTCTGGTAGCCGACCTTTCGGCCAAGATCGTTCGCATGCCCAAGGGCTTCACGTGCTGTTCTACCGTGCTGTGCTGCCGTTGTATTGAGCCGAAAATGTTCGGTTGCCTACATGATGGCGTAGCGGACGTGGTGGGCGTGGAGGTAGCCGCGGACGATGTGTGGCTGGCGCTGGCGACGGCGCAGGAAGCGTCGGGTCTCGTGGGCGAGCCGGTCGACGTTGCGGGCGCGTGAGGCGTTGACGTTGCGCTTGAGATCGGCGTTGAGCAACTCATCGGGGTTCAACTCGGGGCTGTAGCCGGGCATCAGGTGCAGCTCGACCCGCTCGGTGTTGTCCTGCAGCCAGGCGCGGACGGCCTTGCTGCGGTGCACCGGGTGCCGGTCGGCGACGACGTGCACTTTCCGGCCTGCCTGACGGGCGACACGGTCGAGGAACGCGGTGAACACGGTCGCGGTGAACCGCTCGGTGGACACGGTGAACCACAGCGCGCCGCGTGAGGCGACCGCGGACATGACGTTGACCCGCAGTCGTTTCCCGGTCACCCGCACGATCGGCGTACGGCCCTTCGGCGCCCACGAACGACCGGGCGGGGCGGTGTCGGAGCGCAGTCCGCACTGGTCGACCCACGCGATCACCGCACCCTCGGACCTCGCCCGTGCCCCGATCGCCGGGTAGTCCTCGTCCAGCCACGTGCGCACCGCGGCGGGCTGCTGTTCGTAGGCCCGCCGCGCGGGGCGCTGCGGGGTGAAACCGTGCCGACGCAGCCACAACCCGACGCCCTGCTCGGTCATGACGACCCCGACGACCAGCCGGATCAGCTGGACCACGGCCTGGCGGGTCCACAACGGGCCGCCGATCAGCAACTCCTCCGGGGTGTGGTCGGCCATCGCCGCGAACAGCGTGCCCCGGTCCTCCGGAGTGATCAGTTCGGCAGGGCCGGGGCGTCCCGTGCGGGTCGCCAGGCCGTCGCGGCCGTCCCGTCGGTAGGCGCGCCACCAGGTGCCCACCGAGCGTTCGGAGACCCCGAACACCTCCGCGGCCTGCCGGTAGCCCTCGACCCGACCGGCCTCCAACGCCGCCACCACCCGCAACCGCAGCACCTCACGCTCCGCAGGCGACAACCGGTGAGCACCCCCGACCTCGATCACGAGTGATCAACCTATAGGAAGGCGATCACTTTCGACTCAATAACATCGGACCTGGCCTTCGTCTCCGGGATGATCCGCACCATCGCCGGCAGTCGGGCTCGGTGTGGCGCAAGCCCGACCCGGGACAGCAGGCCCTGCCGGTGCTGGTCTCCCTGCGCAAGGGCGAGACCTCCGCCGAGGTCGGCGCCGGGTTCGCGGTCTCCACCACGACATGCTGGCGCTTTGCCAACGAAACCGTCGAACTTCCGGCCTCGCGGGCCCCGAAGCTGCGCCAGGCGCTGCGCACGGCGAAACGCCAGGGCCTGGCCTACGTGGTGGTCGACGGCACGCTGATCCCGAAAGGGTTCATTGATCAGAGGCGTGAAGCCGGCGTCGGCGAAGCTGTTCGCCAGCGCGGGAACGGGCACTGGGATTTCAGTTGTCAGTGCCCTCTGTCGGGGGCCGGCAGGGTCGTGTACTGGTGCCTGACGACCTGGAACGGCTCGGCGGCCAGGTGGCCACTCAGCCAGCCGAACCACGCGTCCTTGAGCGCGAGGTGCTCCGGGCGCAGGTAGGGGCGATCGGACTGGGTGTGGTGCATCTCGATCGCGCGTAGTCGCACGCTCGCGAAGTGGTCCGTGACTCGGAAGAACGCGGTCGGGGTGAAGCTCTGGCCGCTGCTCGGAGTGCGGTACCAGGACAAGCCCACGGCTGATCGGCGCAGCGCCGCACTGACGATCGCCGTCGTCGCCCGGTGATCCTGGTGGGTGTCGTCGGGATGCGGCGCGAACACCATGTCCGCCGTGGCGATGTGCTCCTCCAACCAGCGCACACGCGCCCGCGTGACGGCGAGGCCGCCGTCGCGGCCGGTCGGGTCGCCGACCAGTTCGGCGCCGAGGACGGCCGCGGCGGACTTGGCCTCGGTCAGCCGGATCTCGTCCCCGCCGGTCATCAGGGCGATGGTGACCCGATGGCCGTTGGCCGCGTATGCGGCCAGCAGGCTGCCGGCGCCGTACTCGGCGTCGTCGGGGTGCGGCGACACCGCGACGACGTCCAGCGATCGGAACGGGCGCTTCTCATCCACCGTGACCGTCCTTTCAGAGAGGAGCCTTCCGGCGACTGTGGAATCACGCCCGCCCGCGTGGTCAGGGCAGCCGCGGATCACAGTGCGCCGAATTCCCATCTTGGACGGTGTCGGCAGGTCGAGCCAGCGGGGATCCGGACCTGGACGAGTGAAACGTCGTGTCGTATCGCCGCATACTGAATCGATAAACACCTGAGAGTGTCACGTGCGCTCGCTAACGCATTGAGCACGAATTGCGATTCGCTAATTCCGTCGATTGCCGGCGCCGGTCAAGCGGCTTTCATCGCGGCTGGCGGTGGCCCTCGAAGTGGTGCAGGACGAGGCTGGCTGCGACGATCGCGGTGGCCCGGTGAGCGCAGCATGCGGCTTGACCAGTGCTTTCCCGCCCTGAGGAGAACCCGGCGCGTTCGCCGAGGGCGCGGATGCGGGCGTGGCGTGGTTGACCGACTTCTGTCCGCGTGACAGTCGTGGCCGTCGGCGGGGGCCGACGCCAGCACGTTGTCCGCCATCCTGTTCGACGCGGGCGCGGTCATGAAGCCGACGACCGCCAGGACGACACGTACTTGACCCGGTCGCCGTCCTTCTCTTCCCGGCCTGCCCGGATCGCCCAACATGGCCTTGAGCCGGCAGTGCTGCGCCGGGGTAATCGCGCCTGTCCAGTCGCCCTTGCCGATGACCTCGCGCTGGTACACGCGCAACCCCGTCAACGCCGGTTGGACGCCACCGCCCGGACCCTCGCCCCCGACCAGCTGCCGGGGAACACGTGCGCATACCTGCCCTCGCGCAACCAGCGGGCCACCGTCTTCGGCGACTCCTTCTCCTCAGCACATCAACGCCTGCACCGCCGCGTCCACCTGTTCGGGCGACAACTTCTCGGTCAACCTCGCCCAGGTCTCCGGATCGCGCGACAGGTGATAGAGCTTCTCCATGTGCAACGAGATCCACGGCGCGGCCAGTTCGGTGCGAATGTCGGCTTCCCGCCGAGGCAGGTCATCGAGAATGCGCGTGAGGTTGCGCTGGTGTTGGCGAGCACGGCAGGGAATCGGTAGGTGCCGGTCTATCGGTAACCCCGGGAGTTGGAACTTGCGGAGTTCGCAGTGAGTCAACGATGAGGTTCGGCCGCGCGGTGCTGCCGCGCCCCGGCCCCGGGCAAAGCTGCTCACGATCGGGCTATGGGCGAGACGGCGTCAGATGGGCCCGGCTTGTCGCTGTTCCTGCACCAAGCGACGCGAGGCCGCCGATCACACGGCGTTATGGCGAGTGAGCCGACCCTGACCGGATTGCCGAAACAGCATGGTTGGTTGTGGCAGGGTCGTGGCCCACGGAGGCCCGTAGGGCCGCCTTGATGCACGGGCAGGGGTCGCCTCAGTGCGAGGCCAGTGGCCGCAGCTTGAAGATCAGGATGCCCAGGTACTTGTTCATCCACGCCCGCTTGTGCGGGTAGCGGCGCGCGGCTTCCTCGGCAAGTTGGGGCTCGATGGCGGTCTCGATCCACATTCCTGCCGTGCTGAACACGTTGAGCAGGTCGGACATGGTGTAGGTGCGTTTCGTCAGCGCGATGTGCTCGTTCCAGCCAGTGCGGTAGGTGTAGTCGGCCTTGGCGAAGTACTCTTCGCCCAACGTGGTCCCGTTCTGCTCGGCGCGTTCGAGGGCGTACCGGATCGGCTGAGTCCTCGTGAGCAGAATGAATCCGTCCTGGTTCAACATCGCTCGCGCGGCCCGCAAGGTGTGCACCGGGTCCTTGGCGTAGCCGAACGACTGCAGGAACAAGATCCGATCGAACGTGCGACCACGCAGCTCCGGCAACGAGTCCGGATTGGACAAGTCACCCCGAATCAGCTCGACACCGGGAGGTGGGGCGGTGATGAAGTTCCCCCCGATGTCGACACCGGCGGAGGCGACTGCGCCTTCGCGGACGAGCTCCGCGAGCTTGCCACCGTTGCCGCAGCCCAAGTCCAGAATCGAGCGTCCGGTGACATCACCGAGAATGTCCTGATCCTCACCTGGTTGTACGGACCCGGGTTACTGGATGATCACGCGTCTCAGTAGCCCGGAGGACAGCCCACGGTGCCGGAGCGGTATCCACCCGAGTTCCGAAGCAAGGTCCTCGCCCTGGTCGCGTCCGACCGCCGTGTCAACCAGGTCGCGGCGGACCTCGACATCAGCGACCGGATGCCGCGGGCTCACCGACGATCCAGGCGGCTCGGACTGCTCCAATCGAGCGCATCTCCGTAGTTCTTTGTCATGGCGGCGAGGGCACCTCGTCACCCCGGCGTCCATCCCCGTTCCGACGTCGAGGACCAAGCATGACGGTGTCCGCCCCACCGCGCCCGACTACGCTCGCCGAGTGGATCGCCGCCACCATCCCGCCGGGCATCCCTGCTATGGACGCCGCGCCGGTCGGAAGTCTGCGGTTCCTGTTCTACGGTCGCGCT
>NZ_MTQP01000028.1 GCF_001984175.1 Saccharothrix sp. ALI-22-I | reverse complement strand
TGATGGAGGTCGCCACCCGCTACGTCCACATCCTCGGCACCACCACCAACCCCGACGCAGCATGGACCACCCAACAAGCCCGCAACCCGCTCACGGACCCCGGCGACCGGGCAGGCGACTTCCGGTTCCCCATCCGCGACCGGGCCGGCCAGTTCACCGCATCCTTCGACGCCGTCCTCGCCGACACCGACATCCAGATCGTGAAGATCCCACCACGGTGTCCGCGAGCCAACTGCTACGCCGAGCGGTTCGTCGGAACCGTCAGACGCGAAGCCACCGACCGCCTGCTCATCATCAACGAACACCACCTTCGGGCGGTACTCGACCGCTATGTGACGCACTACAACCACCGCCGACCCCACCGGGCGCTACAGCTCGCACCACCGCGACCGGATCATCCGGTCCCACAGCCAGCCCACACGTCGATACGACGCCGACCAGTCCTCGACGGCCTAATCAACGAGTACGAACCCACCGCCGCCTAACCGCAGGTCAGACCACGTGGCCGACTTCTGGCACCCCACAGGGGACGGCAGCGGCGAAACCGATCGGCGCCTGCTGGACGGGCACGTCACAACCGACGAGCCGGGTGAACGATGTCGTGAACCTCACGGCGCGGTTCCTCACGTCGGATCGTCCCGGGGCTGGTGACAGTGTCCGTCCCCCGGACCGGCTCAGCGCGTCGAACCCGGCAGTGGTGCACGACCGGGTGTGCACACCCGGTCGGCGGTGCCCTGACACCCGTGGTGCTCGTGCCGGTTCGGCGTGGTCGAGTCACGGACGGAGTTCACCGACCGCTTCGACCACCACGACCACTGCGGGATGACCGCGTCCATCTCCCCCGGTGGTGCGGGTGCGGGCCAGCGCCCGCGTCGAGCACCGCAAGCAGGGTCCGGGTGCCCCAAGAGGGGGATGTCCGCATGTGAACTGGTCCCCGAACAGGCCCTACACCGGCAGACCAGATCAAATCGTCTTTTCGGGTGAAAGCGCCAACCCGGCTTCACAGGGACGTAACGCGGGCCGCAACGGCGTCGACTCTCCCGTTGTCGGTGCGACCCCCTGCGGGCCGGGCCGTGCTCCACGGACATCACACCCGTTCCGGCGCATGGCATCGGGGGCCATCCGCCGTCGAGAGGCGGTCTGGTCATGGGGTCGTACCCTTCAATCCGACGCTGCGCGCGTACAGGTCGGCGGATCACCGCCGTGTTCACCAGCCTGGCGCTGGCCCTGGTCGGGCTCGTGGTGGTCACGCCGCCCGCGAGCGCCCAGGACCCCGACGTGCAGAAGATCGTCGCGGGGCTGGGCTCGTTCGCCGACTTCAGCAGGTCGTTGGGCACGGTGGGCAGGCTCGGCGAGGCCGTGCCGCTGCTCGGTGTCAGCCCCGGCTCGGCACTGGGCTTCCAGGACCTCATCGCCACGACGGTACGAGATCCGTTGAAGGACAAGAACTCCTTCGCCGACCTCGCCGGCACCTACCCCCTCGGCGGCGACCGGCCGGGCACCCTCACCGTGCAGACCAGCCAGAACGGCAGCGTGCAGCGGGTCGACGCGACCCTGCACGTCACGAAGGTCGCCGACCAGCAGCCGGTGAGCGTTGCGAGCTCCTCGCCCGCGATCACGTTCACCACCTCCGGCGCGGTCGACGCCACCCTCACCCTCGACGCCACCCTGCGCTTCGCCTACGACTCCGCCAAGGACTGGTTCTACCTGGTCAAGGACGACGCCTCGCCGAGGATGACGGTGGGTGTCAAGGCGGAGCTGGACCAGGGCGCGAGCCCGACCGCGGGCTTCGGCATCCTCGGCGTGAACCTGGACAAGGCGGGCTCGCACGTCACCGTCGAGGCGAACATCGCCGCGACCGCCGACGACCCCGACGGTGACGGCCGGCTCGCCGTCACCCCGCCCGGTTCGGGCGCAGGCACGGCCGAACTGGCCGCGTCCGGCGCGGCGGCCGGGCTGTTCCACATCGGGCTCGCCTCCCCCGCCGGCGAGGTGGACGCCGAGCTGACCTTCACCGCGCAACCGCTGGCCGGGACCGCCGTCGGCGGCATCACCGGCAAGGTGAAGGTGCAGTGGCCGGACATCGCCACCGGCTCGCCCGCGGTCGACGTCGACGCGACCGACCTCCAGCAGCTCACCCGGTTCACCACGCTCACCCCGCGCGACCTCGTCGAAGGGCTGAGCCACCTGGTCAACTCAATCGAGGCCGTGCAGCGCGCCCAGTGGGGCGACCCGGCCAAGCCGCTGGGCAACGTGAACCTGCCGTTCATGCGCGGCACGCTGGCCGACGCCGTGAAGGCGGGCTCCGTGCTGGCGAAGTTCGTGGACGACAACGTGCACAACCCCGACAAGGGCGACGACCCGGCCAAGGCGGGCCTGCCGAAGTTCAGCTCCGTGCAGGAGATGTTCGGCAAGCTCAACACCGGCCCGATCGCCGTGTCCGGCGTGGATTTCGACAACACCAGCAAGAAGCTCGCGTTCACGCTGACGATGACGCAGAACGCGCCGAACACCGGCACCGCGCTGGACGTGGTCGCCGAGCTGACCTCGGGCCAGGGCGAGGACGTCGAATACGAGGCCACGAAGCTGACGCACACCGACAAGACCACGCCGTGGGAGCCCAACGCCTTCAAGGGCCGCCTGGTGTCCGCGGGCACCTCCCAGGGCGTGGTGAAAGAGAACACCGCCGACGTGATCACGTTGGAGGAGCCCTGGAGCGGCGGCGTCCCCGCCTCCGGCGCCGCCTACAAGGTGAACTCGCCCGACCCGATGACCGGCCAGGTCACGTTCGGCGACACGTTCGTGTCGAAGGGCTTGCGCGACGCCAACGCCCTCAACGCGACCGCGACCGTCAAGCCGGGCTACGTCGCCACCGCGACGCTCGTGCTCGACCTGCGCGACCCGATCACCGGTGACGCCTGCAAGCCGCTGGACCCCGACGCCGCCGCCACCGGCTGCCCGTTCGCGGACAAGAACCCCGACGGCACCACGACCCTCGTGACGAGCCTGCCCCGCACGCCCGACCGGTTCCTGCTGCGCACCGGCGGCGACCTGGTGAAGGCCGACGCGCCGGTGGACACGAAGGTGGACGTCAACGGCAGCGTGGGCTACCTGAAGGTCCACCTGTCCGGCGACCTGACGATGTCCAAGAAGGACGGCTCGGCGAACATGCTGTCCGTGGGGCTCAAGAAGGTCGGTGACGCCGACGGGGACCTGCCGCTGTCGCAGGTGTTCGCGAAGGTCGTCGACGACCTGGGCACGCCGGCCAAGGAGCCCGAGGACCTGCTCACCGTCTCGGTCGGCGCGAAGGCCACCGCGACGGTGAAGCTCGACGTCCCGGGCATCACCGACTTCTTCGGCGGACCGGTGAGCGTGGGCGCGACCATGCCCGACATCACCGACCCGTCGAACGTGCAGTTCACCGGGCTCGACGCGCTGGACAAGGCCAAGGCGTTCGACTTCGACCCGGACAACCCGCGCGCCATGTTCGGCCAGATCCTCAAGGCGCTCCAGGTGCTCAACGCCTCGCTGAAGACCGTGGACGGCGACGGCGAGGTGAAGTCCGCGCTCACCACCCCGCTGCCCGTGGTCGGCAAGTCGCTGAGCGACCTGCTCGGCAGCGCCGACGCCGGTTCCGGCCCGAGCGTCGAGTACGGCAACGTCGACATCAACGGTCGGACGTTCGGCTACATCAAGGACGGCAACCGGACCGGGGACACCGCGTTCGGCGACGACCACGAGCGCCGCGCCGTGCTGGTCGGCACGCAGGTCGTCATCGTGGAACTCGCCGACCCGAACGAAAAGCGGCTGCTGCTGACCGAGCCGTGGGCGCAGGCGCCCGCGAAGGGTACGGCGTACGCGTTCCGCAGCCCGCTGGAGGACGCGGTCGACAAGCTCACCGCCGCGCCGCCGGACTACCTCCAGGACATGGTGGCCACGCTCAACGACGCGCTGCCCGACGGCAGCGGGATCTCCTTCGCCTACAAGGAGGTCGACGGCAAGCCGTCCATCGTGCTCAACGTCGACATGAACCGCAGGGTCGCCACCGCTCAGCCGGTCCGGTTCTCCTTCACCGACGAGAAGGGCACCGGGCGCTCGCTGGTCGCCGCCGAGGGCGAGGCCACCGCGAACCTCGCCCTGACCGGGTCCACCAAGGTCGGGTTCGTGCTGCCGCTCGCGGCGGGCGAGGGCCCGGCGGACGCCGCCGCGCTCAAGGTGCTGCCGACGTCCACCGTGGACATCACGGCGCACGGCGGCGTCACCGGTGTGGTGAAGTCGTCGATCGGTCCGCTGTCCATCGCGCTGGGCAACCCCGGCGGGGCCGAGCGGGCCGTGGTGAACGCGCACTACAACGCCCACCTCGGCTACGGCCCCGGCGGCACCGCCCCGGTCCCGCTGTCCGACTTCGTCAAGAACGTCTCGCTCTCGCTCAACGGCGACAACCAGCCCGTGACGTGCCCCGGCGACCCGGTGGCCGGCACGGACCTGGCGCTGTGCGCGGTCATGCCGGTGTTCGTCAGCTCCGACAACGCCAACTGGTCCAAGCTCGCCGCGCCGGACGACTCGTTCGTCGTGCGCCTGCCGCGCGAGGTGTCGGACCTCGGTCAGGCGTTCTCGTTCAGCCCCGACCTGCCGGGCGGCGTCAAGCGGTTCGAGATGCCGTCCGACATCGGCCAGAAGATCCTCGACGCGCTGCTGGACTTCTCCCAGTTCGGCGACGGCATCGAGAAGTACCTGGCGATGATCGAGCGGGCGCTGCGCACCGCCGCGTTCGACGGCAAGCTACCGCTGGTCGGCGACGACCTCCAGCAGGGAGCCGACAGGTTCGGCCAGCTGCGCGCCAAGATCCAGCAGGCGATGGCGCAGATGCCCGGCGGCGGTCGGGTGAACAACACCGGCGAGCTGACCGACTGGGTCAACAACCACCTCAAGCCCGCCGTTGGCAGCGCCGTCACCGTCGGCTTCGCCTGTGAAGCCACGCTCCAGCCCGCGACGTCGCCGACCGCGGCGGCCCAGGGCGCCAAGGGCACGACCAAGTACGTCTACGGCATCGTGGCCTCGGCGCAGGGCAAGGACGCACCGCCCGCGATCGTCGAGGTGGCCGACGGCAACGCCGCCCTCGACGGCGACAACTTCAACCAGCTCGGCTGGACGAAGTCGGCTTACGCCACCAGCTACAAGATCATCCGCAAGACCCACCCCGACGATCCCGACGACAACGAGTGGAAGGTGCTCGTCGAGGGCCTCGGCGCGGACACCGTGGCGTACCCGGACGACGGCGCCGCCCTCGGCGCGGTCTACGTGCCGAAGGACACCAACCCGAAGCTGTCGGACTGCCCGGACTCGGCGGCGTTGCAGGACATCACCGGGGCCACGTTCAGCTTCGACCTGTGCGACGGCAAGGTCGACCCGAGCGACACCTGCGCCACGAACGAGCTGAGCCTGAACCGCCCGTTGGACCTGGGCATCCCCGGCCTGTCGCTGCGCGAGGCCGCGGACCCGGCCAAGCGCAAGGGCGTCACGGCGGGACTGTCCTACCGGCTGCACGTCAAGGTCGGCGTCGACAAGAGCACCGGCTTCTACGTGGCCACGCAGGACATCGACCGCCCGGAGCTTGGCCTGAAGCTCGGCTTCAAGCTCCCCGACAACATGAAGGCGCAGCTGGCCTTCCTGGAGGTCGGCCTCAAGCCGACCGAGGGCGGTGCGACCGACCTGTTCGCGGGCACGTTCTACGTGGACCTGCACAAGAAGGGCCAGGACGCCTGCTTCACCGGCTGCGCGGTCGACAACGACGCCCGCATCGCGTTGGCCGACCTCGCCGACGTGGACCAGGTCGCGGACGTGTCGCTGTCGGCCAAGGTCGGCATCGACTGGGACTTCGAGGTCACCGCCGGTCCGCTGCCGGGCATCTCCGGCTCGTTCCACCTGAAGTGGGAGTGGAGCCTCGGGCAGAAACCCGGTGACGGCACACCGGAGATCGCGTTCAACCACGTGATGCTGAACGCCGGGAAGTTCCTCGGCGAGGTGCTCAAGCCGATCGTGGACAAGGTCGCGCTGTTCACCAAGCCGATCCAGCCGATCCTCGACCAGCTGTACGCGCCGATCCCGGTGCTGTCCGACCTGTCCCGTGCGGTCGGCGGCGGTGACGTCAACCTGGTCACCATCGCCAAGTCGTTCAGCACCATCGCGGGCGGGCCGGACCTGGAGTTCGTGGACAAGGTCCTGCGCACGCTCCAGTTGGTCAGCCAGATCACCGACGACGGCGGGGCCATCGAGATCGGCAGCTTCAACGTGCTCGGCAAGGCCGCGCTGGAGACGGAGAACTCCCCCGACACCGCCGCGCGCCTCATCGACGAGGACTCGATCGACCCCGAGCCGACCGACCTGCGCGCCGCGATCGACGCGCAGAACGGCCAGGAGATCGTGTCCGAGGGCAAGGCCGGCGACGCGGCGGGCTTCAGCTTCCCGATCCTCGAAAACCCGGCCCAGCTGTTCGGCCTGCTCATGGGCCAGGACGTGGACCTGGTCAAGTTCGACTCCGGCCCGCTGCGGCTGGCGTTCTCCTACAGCCAGTCCTTCGGTCCGGTGTACGCCCCGCCGCCGGTCCTGGTGTCCATCTCCGGCAGCGCCTCGGTCGAGGCGCGGTTCCGGGCGGGCTTCGACACCTACGGCATCCGCAAGGCGATCGAGCACGAGAACGTCGCCGACATCCTCGACAGCATCTACCTGGAGACCACCGACGACGACGGCAAGCCGCTGCCCGTGGTGACCTTCCGCGGCGAGCTGGCCGCGGGCGCCGCGGTGAGCGTGGTGCTCATCGAGGTCGGCATCAAGGGCGGTGTGGCGCTGACCATCAACCTGTCCTGGGCGGACCCGAACAACGACGGCAAGTTCCGGTTCTTCGAGTTCAGCAAGGTGGCGCTGAAGAACCCGATGTGCCTGTTCAACATGGACGGCAGGCTCAGCCTGTTCCTGAAGGTCTACATCACCATCGGGTTCTCGCCGTTCAGCGTGTCGTTCGACTTCACGCTGGCCGACATCACCCTGCTCGACTTCTCGGTGAAAGCCAACTGCGAGCCACCACCACCGGTGTTGGCGCACGCGGACGGCACGACGCTCGTGCTGCACGTCGGCGACGGGCACACCGGGGCGCGCGGCGACTCGGCGTGGACCGCGCGCGACAACGAGGAGAAGTGGACCGTCACCCAGCTGGTGAACGAGGACGGCGGTTTCGAGGGCTTCGCCGTGAGCGCCCTCGGGTTCCGCGAGGAGCACCGCGACAAGAACCTGGCCAAGGTGTCCGCCGACGCCACCAACGACACCGGCAAGCGGGTGTTCGTCTTCCAGGGCGACGGTGACAAGAGCGGCGCGGGCGAGGACGAGGCGTCCGAGGCCAAGCCGTTCGACAAGGCGGTCGACGTGACCGGCGGCAAGGGCGACGACTCGGTCAAGACCGGCATCGGCCCGTCCACCGTCGAGGGCGGTCCGGGTAACGACCAGATCACCGCCGGTGACCTCGCGGCGGCGTTCGGCGGCAAGGGCACCGCGACCGTGGACGGCGGCGAGGGCGACGACGCCATCACCGTGGGCGGCGCGGGCGACACCGTCACCGGCGGCACGGGCAACGACCGCATCGCCGCGGGCCTGGGCGCCAACACGATCGACGGCGGTGACGGCGACGACACCATCGGCATCGGCTCCGACAGCCCGCTGGCGGAGAACAACCCGGGCAAGGCCGAGTACGTGGCGCAGCACAACGTCCTGGTCGGCGGGCACGGCAGCGACCGGATCTCCGGCGGCTCCGGCCCCGACTCGGTCTACACGTCCTTCCGCGCCGGCGACCCCGCCGACGAGACCGGGGTGGACGAGCCGGGTTGGCCGGACAAGGCGGTCGTGAACGGCGAGACCGTGGACGCGACCAACACCGTGGACACGGGTACCGGCTCCGACACCGTGTACGGCAGCCAGGGCGTGGACATGGTCACCGGCCGCTCGAAGGGCGACCAGGTGGACGACATCCGCGGCGGCGGCAACAACGACGTCCTGACCGGCGGGTTCGGCGCGGACAAGGTGTACGGCGGCCCCGGTGACGACTACGTGATCGCCGAGCCGTCCGACGTCGGCGGCCAGACCGGTTCCGGCGACTTCGGCCCGGTCCGCTCGGTCGGCCACCGGCCGCTTCCGGCGGGCACCTCACCCTCTGCCAAGCTGCTGGTCGGCGGTTACGGCAACGACCACGTCATCGGTGGCGACGGCGGCGCCGAGATCTTCGGCGACAAGCACGCCAACCCGTGCACGCCGCCCGGTGACCCGGCGTCGAAGGCGCCCGCCGAGCCCGCGGACGCCGCCGACGGGCGCGACCTGATCACCGGTGGCACCGGGGTCGAGGTGGTCGCGGCCGGTGGCGCGGCGGACAACGTGGACCTCAGGGCCGCGGCGGACCGCGCGTGCGGTCAGCTCGGCGACGACGTGATCGCCGGCGGCAACGACGACGACACGCTCTACGGCGGTGGCGGCGCCGACCTGGCCTACGGCGACGCGGGCAAGGACTCGGTGTACGGCAACAACGACAACGACACCCTCTACGGCGGCGCGAACGACGACGTGGTCGAGGGCAACAACGGCGCGGACACCGCGTTCGGCGGCGCGGACGCCGACCTGGTGATCGGCGGCACGCGCAAGGCCGGTGAGCCGGACGTCGGCGACACCCTGTACGGCGACTCGGGCACCGACCTGGTGATCGGTGACAACGGCGACGGTTCCGCCGCCGCGGGCACCGGTGGACCGTTCGACCTGGACGGCGCGAACGCAGCGGCCGGTGGTCCGGACTTCGGGTTCGGCGGCGACGCGGACGACCGGGCGTTCGGCGGTCTCGCGCACGACGAGCTGTCCGGTGGCCAGAGCGACGACTACCTGGAGGGCAACAACGCCGACGACGTCGTGCACGGCGACGGCGGCGAGGACCGGGTGGTCGGCGGTGGTGCCGAGGTTGCGTCCACTGTGGACGGGCACCAGGTCGGCCGGCCGGACACCGGCGACAAGCTGTTCGGCGACGCCGGTCCCGACGTCGTGGCAGGCGACAACGCGGTGCTGTCCCTCGGCGACGCCTCCCCGGTGACGCTGGGCCGGCAGTTCACGAAGTCGCATCGGATCACCCTGCTCGACCTCGGCTACTCCCCCACCGCGGGCACGTCCGGTGACGACGTGATCAGCGGCGGCGGCGAGCAGGACGTGCTGACCGCCCAGGGCGGCGCGGACACCGTCACCGGTGACGACGGCGACGACTACGCCGAGGGCGGCCCCGGCCACGACACCATCTCGGGCAACGAGGGCCAGGACGACCTGGTCGGCGGCAGCTCCACCGAGGAGGCCGCCGGTGTCGGGCAGCCCGACGTCGGCGACTCGGTCCACGGCGACAACGGCCAGGACGTCGCCATCGGCGACAACGGCTCGCTGCTGCGGACCGGGACGCCGAGCAGGCTCACGCAGGAACGCGGCATGACCCCGCGCGGGATCGTGCCGCTCGACCTGGGCCTGTCCCCGCACGCCGACTCGTCCGGCGCGGACGAGGTGTGGGGCGACGACGCCGCCGACGTGCTGCTCGGTCAAGGCGGTCCCGACCGCCTGAAGGGCAACGCGGCCGACGACTACGTCGAGGGCGACCAGGGTGTGGACTGGATCGAGGGCAACGACGGCAACGATGACCTCGTCGGTGGCAGCAGCACGCCGCTGACCGGGACGTCCGGGCAGCCCGACGCGGCCGATGCGGTCTTCGGCGGCAACGGCGACGACGTCGGCATCGGCGACAACGGCACCGTGCAGCGGCCCGCAGCCGGCGAGACCCCGACCCGGGCGACGAAGCGGCTGGCCACCTCGGGCGGCAATCCGATCACCGGGCGGATCGTCGTCGAGCACGACCTCGACAACGGCGGCGTGCTCAACGCGCCCCCGGCCGACCGGTTCGGCGACGACCGGATGTCCGGCGGCTCGGGCGTGGACGTGCTGTGGGGTCAGGACGGCGGCGACTTCCTGTCCGGCGGCGGCCAGGCCGACTACCTGGAGGGCAACGGCGGCGTGGACGTGCTGCGCGGTGACCTCGGGCTCGGCGAGGCCTCCACCGAGACGACCGTCGTGCCGCTGCCCGACCCGGGTTGGCCCGGCGCCGCGAGCGGTCCGGTCGACCTGGAGGGCGCCGACCCGTCACACGGTCAGGACGACATGATCGGCGGCAGCGCGGCGGCCGGGTTCCGCGACGGCGGCGACGTCTTCGAGGGCAACGGTGCCGACGACGTCCAGCTCGGCGACAACGGCTCGCTCGTGCGGACCGTGGAGGGCCAGCCGGGGTCGATGAAGGAGAAGGTCTACGCCCAGCGGTACGCCACCGGCCTGGTGCCGGACAACGCGACCGTGTCCCGCACGCACGACCCGGACCTGCCGGGACCGGCCACGCGCTTCTGCACCACCGCGCAGGCCACGTGTGAACCCGTGGGCGCGTTCGGCGACGACACCATGTTCGGTGACGACGGCAACGACGGGATGTGGGGCCAGGACGGCAACGACACCATGACCGGCTCCACCGGTGACGACGACATGTTCGGCGAGCTGGGCGACGACACGATGTTCGGCAACGACGGCGAGGACGCCATGCTCGGCGACCGCGGCGGCGTCGTGGACGAGCGCCTCAACCCCGACGACGTGGCGGCGCGAGGGTTCACCGTCCAGCTCAACTCGGTGCCGCAGGAGTCCTACACCGGGTTCCGGGCGGGTGCCTATGACCGGCGGGTGGACCTGCTGCACGACGTGGACGGTGACGCATTCATCGGTGGCTCGACCTCCCAGGCCATGCCGCACGACGGTATCGCCGAGGGCGGTGACGACCGCATCCGCGGCGGCAACGGCAGCGACAACATCCACGCCGGGTTCGGCGACGACATGGCCAACGGCGACAGCGGCGGCGACCAGGTGTTCGGCGGCGACGGCGCGGACGCGCTGTGGGGCGGCAAGGGCTGCGACCCGACCGCGCCCACCCCGGACTGCCTCACCAACGGCGTGTTCAACCCGGACGCGCGTGGTGACGACGACCGGTACGTCGACCACGTCTTCGGCGGTGTCGGCGGCACCTCGGCGGCGTCGCAGGCCGGTGCCCTCGGGTCGGACGTGATCGACTTCAACCCGCGCGGCACTTACTCCGGCGGCTGCGCGGCCGGTGCCTGGCCCGAGTCGCTGGGCAGCGGTTCCGTCGACCCGTGCCGGTGGTTCGAGATGACGAACAAGACCAACGACACGGCCGACCCGGCGACCCAGGCGGACAACCAGCACCACCAGGGCACCGACTGGATCTACGGCGGCTGGGACCGCGACGTCGTGCAGGGCGACGTGGCGGGCAACGGCCCCAACCCCGGTGACCGCCTGATCGACTGGTCGGGCGCGTACAACCTGTACACGCACTGCAACGCGGCCTACGGCGGGTACAACGACATCCGCCAGCGCAGCCCGGGCATCCAGGACTTCCTCCAGAAGCTGGCCTGGGGCACCGGCGCGGGCCAGGTGGCCTCCGACGCGACCACGTCGGGCACGTCCGCGTTCCGCGAACTGGCCCTGGTGTACCCGTCGGACAACAACGGCCACGGCACCGGTCAGGCCTACCCGACCACACCGGGCCACTTCGACAACCCCGTGTCCTGCACCGACTGACCGCTTGATCGCCGGTCGCCCCACTGCGGTGAGGCGACCGGCACCTTTCGCCACCCGAACCGTGCGCCGGTCGTGGAAGCACCGGGGTCACGGCAACCGCGCCAACTTACGAGCGAGGCGCCGGCCCCACACACGGTCCAGCTCGCGGTATCGAACAGGACGGGTACGCGATCACCTCAGATCAGCGGCCCAACGCGGAGTTCTGACCCCTCGTGTTTCGCACTTTTTGACGATCTTGACGGTGATCGCTCTGCGACACGCCGATGGTTGGGGTTTGTGGATCTTGGGGTGTAACGACGGAAGCATCGACGGTGTCTGCACCACCCTCGTGAGAGTGATCCGTCGATGCTTCCCGATGGCACCATACCGGGCTCGCTGGCCGACCTGCTGGCGGTCTTCCGGTCCTGTTTCACCACACCGACATTCAGCACCTTCCGGAGTCTGGTCCTCGGCTTGATCGCCCAGACCCGCCGACGAACCATCTGCGGGGATGCTGCTGGGCGCCGGACTGGAACGCCTCTGGCACCACAGCCGGGCGCACCGGTTCTTCGCCGCTGCCCGCTGGAGTGTCGACCAAGTCGGGTTGGCCCTGGCCGATCTGATCGTCGCCCGGCTGCTGCCCACCGGTGCGCCGATCACCATCGCGGTCGATGACACCCTCGTCAAGCGCTCGGGTAAGAGAGTGTTCGGCGTGGCCTGGCACCACGACGGCGCCGCGAAAGGCCCAAGCCGATCGGGTTCGGCAACTGCCGGGTCGTCGCCGGAATCATCGTGCAACTTCCGTTCCTGTCCCGACCGGTCCGCCTACCGGTGTTGGCCCGATCATGGCAGCCCCGCCGCACCGGAAAGCTCGCCTACGCACGGGAAATGGCCGAACTCATCGCCACCCGCCACCCCGACCGCACCGTGCATGTCGTCGGCGACGCCGCCTATGTCGGTGAGCACCTGCGTGGCCTGGCCACGCAGATCACCTGGACGTCCCGGCTGAAGGTCAGCTCGGTGCTGTATGCACTCGCCCCACCCCACAACGGCAAGCTGGGACGGCCACGGACCAAAGGCGTCCGGCTGGGCACCCAACCGATCTCGCGACCACCGCGACGTGGCGCACCACGCGAGTCCGCCGCTACGGACGCACCGATACCGTGCGCATCGCCGAGGTGATCTGCCTGTGGTACGGGACGTTTCACACCCGCACCGTGCGCGTTGTCCTGGTTCGTGACGACAAGCCACGCACCACCGACCGCGACGATCGCGGCTACGGACTTCCGGTGGTCACCACCGATCTCGAATCCACTCCCGAAGATCCGGTGGCCCGTTACGCGTCCCGGTGGGGCATCGAGCAGGCATTCGCCGACGCCCGCCAGGTCATCGGCGTCGGCGAGGCCCGCAACCGGCTACGCCGCGCCGTTGAGCGCACCGTGCCCTTCGGGCTGACCTGTCTGAGCGTGGTCACCGTCTGGTACGCCCTGCACGGACATGCCCCGAAGACGCCGCCGAACACCGCGCCCGGGCTCGCTGGTACACCACGAAGACCGAACCGTCCTACGACGACATGGTCATCAAGCTCCGGCGCGTCATCATCGCCGCAAGATTTCGCGGCCCATGCACTGAGCCGGCCACACCCGAACAAACCCAGGCCGTCCTCGCAGCCTGGGCCGCTGCCGGAACCTAACCAACCAGAACCGCGAAACACGAGGGGTCCACCTCCTCACAACCAGGCGCCGATGCCCTCGCAGGGACGGTGCCCCGTGTCACCAACCGGTGTCCGCGCAGCAGACGAGGGAGTCAGCGCACCAGTGCGACGAGCACCGCGCGGTCGGCCCAGTCCATGCGCGGACGTGGACTGGTGCGACGCAGTACGGCGACCTCGTGCCGCAGCACCAGCAGTTCGACATCCTTGGCCGCGGAGAAACGGCCGAGCAGAACCAACCATCCGACGAGCCGGACGAAGATCAGGTACAGCAGTCGTAACGCCACGCCTGACGATCATGCTCCTGTGCTCGGTAGTGTGCGATCGCCGCAGGTCGGCGACCCATTGCGGAGTTCAGGCACCCCACAGGTCCGGGAACATGCCACCCCTGACGGGCTGGCCCACGACGGGAACCCGGCTGAGTCACTGGTCGCGGGGTTGGGAGCCCTCTTCCACAGCTTCGACCGCGTCGAGAAGGCCGCGGAGGCCGACTTCGTAGCGCTGGACCTCCGTCGGATCGGACAGCCACTCCTCTACCGGCACGCCGACGGCTTCCTCTTCCGACCGGCCGGCCTCGGTCTCGGCGAGCTCTGCCCTGACGGTGAGCTCCAGGTCGTGCAGGAAGGCGTTGTCGCCGGTCGGGGTGCTCACTCGTGCCCCCTTGCGACCCTGGTCACGACGATCTTCACGACGACCTCCTGTCCGCCGGGGCCACCCGTCGCGGTCCCGGCGTCAACTGAGACAGGACAGGCCCACGACCTGTGACAAGCCCGCGCGAAATTTCTCGTGTCACAACCCGTGGGGGGTGTCCGGTCTTAGCTGGCGGATTCCATCCCATCCCTCAAGGAGGCCTTCCCATGTCCTTCACCGTGGTACAGGAGGCGAAGCCGCCCTTCATCCCGCCGGGTGCGCACGCGATGACCGTCGTCGTCGAGTACCCGCCCGGCGACCCCGGCACCCTGCCGCACCGGCACCCCGGACCGGCCTTCGGCTACGTGCTGGAGGGCGAGATGGTGTTCGAACTCGAAGGTGAGCCGGCGCGTGTCGTGCGGGCCGGCGAGGCATTCTGGGAGCCGGGTGGCGATGTCATCCACTACCAGGACGGCAACAACCGCGACGACATCCCGGTGCGCTTCACCGTCACCATGCTCTGCGAACCGGGCAAGCCCATGATCGACCTCGTGGACTCCGAAGAACTCGCCCAGCGCGAGAACCGCCGCGCCCCGCGCACGAACTGACCAGGAAGGTCGAGGAAATGAAGATCGCTGTCATCGGCGGGACCGGGCTCATCGGATCGCGCGTGGTCGAGATCCTGAACGCGAGCGGGCACGAGGCGGTGCCGCACTCGACGTCCACCGGCCTGGACCTGCTCAGCGGGCAGGGTCTGCCCGAGGCGCTGGAAGGGGCCGACGTCGTCGTCAACCTGACGAACTCGCCGACCTTCGACGACGCCTCGCCCGCCTTCTTCCAGAAGACCATGGACAACCTGCTGGCCGCCGCCGGTGCCGCCGGCGTCGGCCACGCGGTCATCCTCTCGATCGTGGGCGTCGACCGGGTTCCGGACCTGGTGTACTACCGCGCCAAGGTGCTCCAGGAGGACATCCTCAAGGCCGGCCCCGTGCCGTACTCGATCGTCCGCGCCACGCAGTTCTTCGAGTTCGTCGACGCGATGCTGTCCTGGACCGCCGACGAGAACACCGTCCGCCTGCCCACCACGCCCGTCCAGCCCATCGCCGCGGCCGATGTCGCCCAGGCGGTGGCCGACGTCAGCGTGGGCGCCCCGCTGCGGGGCATCCGCGAGGTCGCGGGTCCTGAGGTCTTCCCGCTCGACGAGTTGGGCCGGATCACCCTCGCCGCCCGCGGTGACCAGCGCACCGTCATCACCGACGACAGCGCCGGCATGTTCGCCGCCGTCCAGGGCGACGTCCTCACCGCCGAGGACGGGGCCGTCATCGCGGGGACCGCCTATCGGGACTGGCTCGTACGCTGATGGGGCCGGGGCCCGCACGGCGGATGTCGTGCGGGCCGGGCGTCAACGGCGGTGCCAGCCACCCAGCTTGGCCGGGTTGAGCACGATCCACAGGCCGGTGACCCTGGCACCGGCCTGTCGCACGCCGACCACCGCGATGGCACGGCCCGCGCGGCGCAGTGCCAGCCCGGCGCGGCCGTTGACCGACTCGACGGTCAACTCGGTGTCCGGACGCCCGCACAGCAGGGCCGTGACCAGCCGGGAGACGTCCTCCTCGCCGTGGATGGCACCCGTCGCGGCGGGCACCCGCCCGATGCCGTCGCACACGGCGACGGCATCGGGGTCTAGTGCGGCCCGGACCGCGGCGACGTCGCCCAGCCGGCACGCCTCGGCGAACCCGCGCACGACGTCGTCGAGCACGCTCAACCCTTCCGCAGTCGCCGACCGCGACCGGGCACCACGGCGATCTTCGACATGGGTGACTGGAACGCGGTGGACACCGCCGTGATCTTCTCGGGGTTGAGCAGCCACAGCACCTGGTCGATGCCCTCGGTCGTGGCGCTGACCGTGAGCACGCCGAACTCGGCGCCGTTGCGCCGCAGCACGGCGGAGGTCTGCCCGTTCGCGCTCACCCAACGCACGTCGAGGTCGTCCCAGAACCAGGTGGAGATCGCGTCCATGAACTGGGCCACGGCCGGCACGCCCACGACCGGCCGGCGGGCGACGCGCATCCTGCCGTTGCCATCGGAGAGGCTGGTCACGTCCGCCGCGAAGAGCCGTTCCAACGCGGCCATGTCGCCAGTGCGGGCGGCCGCGATGAACCTGGTCAGCAGCTCCCGCTGCGCGGCGGCGGTCGCCGGGGTGCGCCGTTCACCCGTCATGTGCTTGCGCGCCCGGCTGACCAGCTGCCGCACCGCGGGCTCGGTCGACCGGAGGATGTCGGCGATCTGCGCGTACGCGTAGTCGAAGGCCTCCCGCAGCACGTACGCGGCGCGCTCGTTGGGTGTCAGCTTCTCCATCAGCATCAGCGCCGCGAACTCCAGCGCCTCGCCCCGTTCGGCGCCCAGGTACGGGTCCGCGCTGGTGTCCACGGGTTCGGGCAGCCACGGCCCCACGTACGTCTCGCGCCGCACCCGCGCCGACTGGAGCGCGTTGATGGCCAGCCGGGTCATGGTCGTCGCCAGGAACGCGTCCGGGTTGACCACCTGGGCGCGGTCACACGTCTGCCACCGCAGCCAGACGTCCTGCACCAGGTCCTCGGCCTCGGTGGCGCTGCCGAGCATGCGGTACGCGATCCCGAACAGACGTGGCCGCACGTTCGTGAAGATCGCCGCGGCCTGCTCCAGGTCGTCCGTGTCCTCCGGCTCGGGAGTCACACCGGAATCCGTCAACCGTCGCCTCCGTAGCCGTTCGTGCCGCTTCCCGCAGTTTCCGAACGTACCCCTCCATCCCGCGGACGGCCGTCGGCCCGCGTCCGATCTTCGTCACAACCGGGCGGCCTGTCCGGTCTCACGGAGTGACCCGAGAGAACAGAGGACAGCATGAGGACCGTCGACATCCGTGTCCGTATGAGCGCACGCTCGATCGAGGAGCCCAACCGCGTCTCCAGCCGGTTGGAGTTGTTGTTCGACCTGACGTTCGTCATAGCGGTGGCGAGTGCCGTCAGCCAGTTGGCGCACACGATCGAGGCCGGTCACGCGTCGTCGGGCGTGATGCCCTTCCTCCAGGTGTTCTTCGCGATCTGGTGGGCGTGGATGAACTTCACGTGGTTCGCCTCGCCCTACGACACCGACGACGTCGTCTACCGGTTGATGACCATGCTCCAGATGGCCGGTGTGCTCGTCCTCGCCGCCGGGGTGCCCGCGGCCACCGAAGGCGATCTCCGGACGGTGACGCTGGGCTACCTTCTTATGCGGATGGCGCTCGTCGCGCAGTGGGTGCGAGTGGCGATCGAGGACCCGGCGAGCAGGCGTACGGCGCTGCGGTACGCGGTGGGCATCTCCGTCGCGCAGGCCGGCTGGCTGGCGCGGCTGGTGCTGGTGGAGTCCGGTGTGCTCACCGGCGACTGGCTGCTGCCCGCCTTCATCGCGCTCGCGCTGGTCGAGCTGGCGGTGCCGCCGTGGGCGGAGCGGAGGGGACGGACGACCTGGCATCCGCACCACATCGCGGAGCGGTACAGCCTGTTCACGATCATCCTTTTCGGCGAGAGCGTGCTCGCCGCGTCGACCGGTGTCGACGCCGCGGTGCGGAAGGGGTGGACGTGGTCGCTGACCGCGGTCTCGGGATCAGGGCTGGTGTTGATGTACGCGCTGTGGTGGCTGTACTCGCTGGAGCCGGGCGGCGAGGCGCTGGCCGCGCTGCGGCACCGTTCGTACCTGTGGGGCTACGGCCATTTCGGGCTATTCGCCGCACTCGCCGCCCTCGGCGCCGGGCTTGAGGTCGCCGTGGCGCAAGCCGGACACCACACCGCAATCCCGCCGGTCACAGCGGGTTACGCGGTGGCGGCACCGGTCGCCGGGTTCCTGGTGCTGATGTGGGTGGTGCACGCACCGTTCATCCGGCGGTCGGTCGTCCGGCATACCGGCCCGCTGGTCGGTGCCGTGGCCGTCGTGCTCGCGCCTCCGGCGGCGCCGGCCGTGGGGTTGGCCGGCACCGTGGCCCTGATCGCGGCGGTCTGCGTCGTCGTCACCGCGTGGACCGTCGTGTCCCATCAGCGGCGGGAGGTGGAGCTGAGGGCGTAGTGCTCATTCGTGGAACCCGATCGACCGGTGCGTCCCGTCGCACAACGGCTTGTTGGACGAGTGGCCGCACCGGCACAGCGTCATGCGGTTGCGGGCCTCGACGGACCGCCCGTCGGCGCGTTCGACGGACAGCCGGCCGGTGACCCAGAGAGCACTGGCGAGGCCGTTCTCCTCCTCCAGGACCGAGATCGCGGGTTGGAGGTCCGGTTCGATGGTCTCGGTGGTCCGGCTGAGGCTGTAGGAGTACGAGCCGGACGGGCAGTGGTCGATCAGGCCCATAATGTGCGACCGGACGTCGGGGTCGCCGGAGTCGTCCAGCATCTTGGCGATCGGTCGGGTGCGGCCGATGCAGAACGCGGCGTGGACGCAGAGTTCGCCGACCCGGTGCGCCAAGATCTCCACGCCGTCGTGGACGTGCTGGAGTTCGGCGTAAGGGCGCATGGGCGGAGCTTCACCGCCGTCGAAGGGCTTTCTACCCGGGCCCGGTCGGGCGTGGCTGCCGTCGCAGAACGGCTTGGCGCCGGAGCGTCCACACCGGCACAGCGCGTACGTTTCCTCGGTGGGGATGTCCTCATGGGTCTGCCAGGTCAGGGACTGGCCATCCTCGGAGAGGATCTTCTTCTTGCGCCGCAGGGGAATCTGCCCGTGCACCAGGTAGGGGCCGTTCTCCAGCACGGTGATTCGCCGGGAATCCCCAGTGCTCCAACGTCGCCGCTCGGGTGGTACGTACTCGAAGGTCGGGCCTGCGGTCGTGTGCCCGTCGCCGGTGGGCATCTTCATGAGAGCGAGGGCCTGTGCCCGCAGGGCGTACATCATGCCCGTGGCGACGCGCATCAGGGACGGACTGCCGTTGAAGGCCCGCTCAAGCAGGTGGAGCAGAGTGCTGTAGGTGTGGTTGAACTCCTCCTGTGCGATGCGGATGGGGCTGTCTTCCGGGTAGTCGGCGGTCCTCGGGTTGTGCCGCATCGGCAGGACCCCGTCGAAGTCGACCGTGATCTCCTCGCCGGTCGGCCCGGACTGCGGTGTGCCGCCGATGTGGTACCGGCGACCGAGCCGCAGCTCCTGGAAACGGTAGTAATGCGCGACCTCGTCACGCTCGGGGTGGAAGACGTCGCGATCGCCGTCCCACACGTCAGTGCGCGCGGCCCCCTCGCCCTGCTCGACGATCTCCGCCAAGGCGGCCAGCGCCGACTTCAGGTCGTGGACGGCGATGGTCCGGCCACCTCCGCCCCTGAGGTGGAACTCGCCGATCTGCCGTGCCGGCGCGCCGCGGAAGACCTCGGTTTCGCCGAGCTCGTCGCACAGTCCGCGGATGCCGGCCTCGATCGCGGCGTAGAACTGCCCGATCGTCCGGTACTCGTTGGACTGGGGCGGTGCGTCCGCCGACGCGGGCTGCTCGATACGCAGGAACAGCTCGAGGGCTTCGGCACCGAACGGCGCCAGGTGGACTTCCACGGACCGGTCGCCGTGGGGCAGTGGATGCGGATACGGCGGCAGGAGCGCGGGTGTGTCGAGCTCGGGCCTGCCTCCCACCGCGTTGAGCAGGTTCGCGGCCAGTGCCAGGTGCAGCATCTCCTCGGCGAGCACGCTGCCGACCACGTGCACGGCCTCGGGATTGAGGCCGGGGTCCAATGAGTACAACGCGCACAGGTACGGGGGAATGGTCGCGTGCTCGAGCTCGATCGCCCACTGGAGGTGGCGACGGAGATCATCCAGGGTGTCGATCGCGTGAGCGCCGCGGGTGTCCGTCATGGCACCTCGATTCGTCAGGTCGGTTTCGGCAGCTATGACAAGACGCCGCGACGGTTTGTGACGCGCGCCGCCTGTCACAACGGGAAGGGCTGTCCGGTCTCAGCTGTCGACCGAGGTTCCCGGGCTGGCCGGGTACCGCAGACGGAAAGGCTCGTCATGAAGATCGTCGTCATCGGTGGTACCGGCCTGATCGGCTCGAAACTCGTGCGCAAGCTGGGCGAACACGGCCACGAGGCCGTTCCCGCGTCGCCTGACTCCGGGGTGGACACGCTGACCGGCGAGGGCCTGGACGAGGTGCTGGCGGGCGCTCAGGTCGTGGTCGACGTCTCGAACTCGCCGTCGTTCGCCGACGAGGCCGTGATGGACTTCTTCCGCACGTCCACTGGCAACCTGCTCGCCGCCGAGGAGAAGGCGGGCGTGGGCCACCACGTGGCGTTGTCGGTGGTGGGCACCGAGCGGCTCGCCGAGAGCGGGTACTTCCGGGCGAAGATCGCGCAGGAGCAGCTCATCAGGGACTCGGGACGGCCGTACTCGATCGTGCACGCGACCCAGTTCTTCGAGTTCGTGCGGAGCATCGCCCAAGCGGCCACCGACGGGAACACCGTGCGCCTGTCCGGCGCCCTGATCCAGCCGATCGCGGGCGAGGACGTGGCCGGCGCGGTCGGCCGCACCGCCGTGGGCGCACCGCTCAACGGCATCGTCGAGGTGGCCGGCCCGGAGCAGTTCGGCCTCGACGATCTGATCCGCAAGGGGCTGGCGTTCCAGGGCGACCCGCGCGAGGTCGTGGCCGATCCGGACGCACGGTACTTCGGCGCCCTGCTGGAGAAGGACACGCTGCTGCCGGGTGCCGACGCGCGGCTGTCGACCACCCGGTTCGAGGAGTGGCTGCCGCTGAACCCGCCTCCGGCGAAGTAGGCGACTCGTGAACCACACCGAACACCAGATCGCGACGTCCGTCCTCGTCATCGGCACGGGCGGGGCAGGGCTGCGCGCCGCCATCGAACTCGCGGAGCGTGGTGTCGACGTGCTCGCGGTCGGCAAACGGCCCAAGTCGGACGCGCACACGACGCTCGCCGCCGGTGGCATCAACGCGGCGCTGGCGACGATGGACCCGGAGGACTCGTGGCAGCTGCACGCGGCGGACACGCTCAGGGAGAGCTATCTGCTGGCCGATCCCGAGACCGTGCGGATCGTGACCGAGAACGCCGCCCGGGGCATCGGCGACCTCGAACGCTACGGGATGCCCTTCGCACGCGAGGCCGACGGGAAGATCTCGCAGCGGTTCTTCGGCGCCCACACCTACCGCCGCACCGCGTTCGCCGGTGACTACACCGGACTGGAGATCCAACGCACACTGGTCAACCGGGCGGCACAGCTCGACATCCCGATCCTGGACACGGTCTACATCACACGGATCCTGGTGCGTGACAACGTCGTTTTCGGTGCTTACGGATTCGATCTGGAGGACGGCAAGCGGTACGTGATCCACGCCGACGCGGTGATCCTGGCGGCGGGTGGGCACACTCGCATCTGGCGCCGCACGTCGTCCCGGCGGGATGAGAACACCGGGGACTCGTTCCGGCTCGCGGTGCTGGCCGGTGGCCGCATCCGGGACGCCGAACTCGTCCAGTTCCACCCGTCGGGTCTCATCGCGCCGGAGAACGCGGCGGGCACGCTCGTCTCGGAGGCGGCACGCGGCGAAGGCGGGGTGCTGCGCAACGCGCTGGGAGAGCGGTTCATGTCCCGGTACGACCCCGAACGGATGGAGCTGTCCACCCGCGACCGGGTGGCGCTGGCGGCGTACACCGAGATCAAGGAGGGACGGGGCACACCCGCCGGTGGCGTGTGGCTCGACGTCTCGCACCTGCCCAGGGAGACGATCATGCGCCGGCTTCCCCGGGTCTACCAGACCCTGCTCGAACTCCAGATGCTCGACATCACCCGGGAACCGGTCGAGATCGCGCCCACCGCGCATTACTCGATGGGCGGTGTCCGGGTGCGGTCGGAGGACCACGGCACCGGTGTCGACGGCCTGTACGCCGTCGGCGAGGCTGCGAGCGGACTGCACGGCGCGAACCGGCTCGGCGGGAACTCGTTGATCGAGTTGCTGGTCTACGGCCGCATCGTCGGTGAGGCCGCCGCGCGCTACTCACGCGATCTGGGAGCGCAGCAGCGGTCGTCGTCGGCAACGGCGGAGGCGCGCACCGAGGTTGACGAAGTGCTGGCGGCCGACGGTTCGGAGAACGTGCGCGCACTGCAGCGCACGTTGCGAAACACCATGACCGAGCACGCCGGCGTGGTGCGTGACGAGACCGGCTTGCGGAAGGGACTGTCCGAACTCGACGATCTCGAGAACCGCATGAGGGACGTGGGCGTGCATCCCGACCTCGCGGGCTTCCAGGACCTGGCGCACGCGTTCGACCTCAAGGCCGCGGTCCTGGCCGCACGCGCCACCCTCGAATCGGCACTCGAACGTCGCGAGACCCGCGGATGCCACAACCGTTCCGACCACCCGGAGCCCGACGAGTCGCTCCGGGTGAACCTGGTCTGGTCGGGGCCGAGACAGATCGAACGCGAAGGGCTGCCCCCGATCCCGGGCGAGATCGCCACGCTCATGCGCGAGGTGTCCACTGTCGGCAAGCTCGTCGAATGAACCGCTGATACTCCGTCACACAGGTGAGGCCCCCGGCAGCGTCGCCGGGGGCCTCGTCCGTGCCGCCTGCCCGGCGTCGAGCCCGAGACGGTAATCGCCGCCCGCGTAAGGTGTCAGGACTCTGCACCAAGCTGCTGACCTGCGGTGATCGTGCACTGTCCGAGCACAGGGGCATGATCGGCTGTGGGATGACCGGGGCTGGGCACCCCTTGACGGGATCAACTCGAAGTGGCGGGTCGGTCGGCGGAGACAAAGACCGGACAGCGACCGCGGTTGTGACAGACGCCGTGCGGCAAGTGTCACAAGCAGTTGCTACGGCCTGTCCCGACAATCGGGCCGACCTGGCGAACCAAGGTCCACGATGGACTCCAACCGAACGCACACCCATGCCGCCGAGCCCGTCTCGTCTCCAGACCTGGCCGGCGTAAGTGGCCGTTTCCGAGCTTGGACGGGTGGAGGGCCTTTGGTGCGCAGACAGGGAACTCCTGGTAGATCGGACGTTGTCGAAGCGCCGCTCTGCCAGGGGTTCCGTTGTTATCGTGCCCGATCCCCGCGGGCGGTGTCACCGCGGGTGCCCCGTGCTGTCGTCTGTCCGCCTCCCACGAGCCCGCCCGACGGACGGCTCGGTATCCCACCGACGTCACCGATGCCCAGTGGGCCGAGTTGGATCCGTTGTTGTCCGATCCGGCGTGTCTCGCGGGTCGGGGCGGGCGGTGGGAGAAGCACTGCCGGCGGGTGATCGTGGACGCGATCCTGTACGTGGTCGACAACGGCATCAAGTGGCGCGCCCTGCCCGCGGACTTCCCGCCGTGGCCCACGGTCTACAAGCGTTTCGCCGCCTGGGAGAAGGTTGGTGCCACGCAGCGGTTGCTCGATGGGCTGCGCGACCGCGCCCGCCTGGCGGAGGGCCGGGTGGCGGCACCGTCGGCGGCGGTCGTGGACTCGCAGTCGGTGCGCGCCGCCGAGACCGTCGGCAGGGCTACGCGGGGGTGGGACGGCGGGAAGAAGGTCGCGGGCCGCAAGCGACACATCGTCGTGGACACCGTCGGATTGCTGTTGGCGGTGTTGGTGACCCCGGCCTCGACGCAGGACCGGGTCGCCGCCCGCAGCCTGCTGAGGCGGATGCGCGACACCGCCGGCGGGTGGGTGGCGTTGGTGTGGGCCGACGGCGCCTACACCGGCACCCTGCTCGGCTGGGCCCGAAAGACACTGCGCCTGGTGGTGGAGATCGTCCAACGTCCACAAGTTCCGTACTTCACCGTGTTGCCCAGAAGGTGGGTGGTGGAGAGGTCCCTGGCCTGGATCACCGGACACCGCCGCTGCGTCCGCGACTACGAACGCCTACCCCGTCATCACGAGGCCATGGTCCGCTGGGCCATGATCCGCATCACCAGCCGCCGACTCACCCAACACCAATAGCTCGGAAACAGCTACTAAGCCTCGCCAGCGATCCACAATAATGCGAGGTCCGAAAACAACGCGGTCCAAGTATTGTTGCAGCGAGCCTATCCACGCCCAATTTTCATAAATGAAACCAGACCAAAAATTGACGGGAAAATGGAGTCGAACATGTGGTGCCCACCGCCGCGGCAGGACCTGAGGGACGGGTCGCTCCGGCAGGTGCGCACCCGACGACCACCGGTTCCGGGTGGCGCTCCTCGCCACCCGGACGGCGGGATGGACATGGTGCGCTACACCGCACGGTTCGAACCCGTGGCCTCGATGGACATCGAGGCCGTGCCACGTCGCGTCCACGCACAGGTGGACCTCGCACATCTGCGCTCCTGGTACCGTCCGGAGTAAACGGCCGGGGGACCGTCGGGTCGGCCTCTTGTCCGGCCAGAACAGGTCTACCGCGGCGAGGCAACAGTGGCGTTTCGAGGGCATGTCGGACTGGTCGGGCGGGAATCGGAATGCGCTCTCCTCGATCAGACCGTGGCGGCCGTCCGCACGGGTGAGAGCCGCGTACTCGTGGTGCACGGCGCGCCCGGGGTCGGGAAGTCGGCGCTGCTCGAGCACGTGGAAAGTTCGGCGACGGGCATGCGGGCACTGCGGGCGGTCGGTGTCGAGTCCGAGATGGAGTTGGCGTTCGCCACCTTGCACCAGTTGTGCGCGCCGCTGCTGGATCGGCTGAATAACCTCCCCGCGCTCCAGCGCGACGCGCTCGAAACGGTGTTCGGGATGCGGGCGGGTGCCCCTCCGGAACGCTTCCTGGTCGGGCTGGCGGTGCTGAGCCTGCTGTCGGACGCCTCCGAGGAGAGTCCCGTGCTGTGCGTGGTCGACGACACGCAGTGGATGGACCGGGCCTCGGCGCAGGTCCTCGGCTTCGTGGCCCGCCGGCTGCTGGCGGAGTCGGTCGCTCTCGTCCTCGCGACCCGCGTACGGGGTCAGGACCTGCTCGGACTGCCGGAGCTGGAGGTCACCGGGCTGCGCAACGCCGATGCCCACGCCCTGCTGAACTCGGCCACCCCCACCGGGCTCGACCAGCACATCCGGGATCGGATCGTGGCCGAGGCCAGGGGCAATCCGCTCGCTCTGCTGGAGCTGCCGCGCGAGCTCACCGTCACGCAGTTGGCGGGCGGGCTCGGCCTGCTGCACGCCGACACTCTGCCGAGCCTGATCGAGCAGAGTTTCCTGGCGCGGATTGAGGGGGTGTCCGGGCAGAGCCGGCTGCTCCTGCTGGTCGCCGCCGCCGAGCCGATCGGCGATCCCACCCTGGTGCGGCGCGCCGCCGAACGGCTCGGCGTCACGCCCGCGACGGCCCTCGACGACGAGACGGGCGGCCTGCTGTCGTTCGACGTGCGCGTGGTCTTCCGCCACCCGCTCGTGCGGTCGGCCGTGTACCGGTCGGCCGACGAGGAGGACCGCCGCGCGGTGCACCTGGCGTTGGCGGAGGTCACCGACCCGCGGGTCGACCCGGACCGCCGTGCCTGGCACCTGGCGTCCGCCGCCGCCGGACCGGACGAGACCGTTGCCGCGGAACTCGAGCGGTCCGCCGACCGTGCGCAGGCACGTGGTGGGCTGGCCGCCGCGGCCGCCTTCCTGCAACGGTCCGTGGCGCTGACCCTCGACGCCTCGCGGCGCGCCGAACGTGCCGTGGCGGCCGCGGACGCCAGTGTCCGGGCGGGTGACCTCGCGGCCGCACGGAGGCTCGTCGACATCGCGGAGCTCGATGCGCAAAGCGAGTTCCTCCGCGTGCGGGCCGGCCTGGTACGGGGTCGCATCGCGTTCGCGGCCGGGTTCAACAACGAGGCGCCGCCCATGCTGCTCGCGGCGGCGCGGCGGCTGGAGCTCTTCGACTCCGATCTCGCGCGGGAGACCTACCTGCTCGCCTGGGGTGCTGCGGCGTGGGGTTCCGCGGACGGCGAGAGCCTCGCGGCGATCTCCCGTGCGATCGGGGAACTTCCTCCGCCGGAGGGTGGTCCGCGCCCCATCGACCTGGTGCTCGCGGGCTGTGCGCTGCTCGTCACCGAAGGCGGTGGCGCCGCGATCACCGCACTGCGCCGGGCGATGACCGCGCTCGTGGACCTCCCCGTGCCGGACCTGCTGAAGTGGGGCTGGGCGGCCTGTGGCGTGAGTCCGGCCGTCTGGGACGAGCAGGTCATGTACGAGACGTACGCCAGGGCGGCCGAGTTGGTGCGCACGGCCGGCATCCTGACCGAACTCCCCCTCTACCTGGCCTCGTTGGGCGCGGCGACCTCGTTGATCGGGGACTTCGCCTCCGCGGCGGGGATCGTCGCCGAAGCCGACGCGGTCGCCGCCGCCACGGGTGTCCCGCTCGCGCCGTACACCACGCTCATCCTGACCGCGATGCAGGGCAAGGAAGCCGAGGCGTCGGCGGTGATCACCGCCACGATCGAGCGGACCGGCACGGACGGCCAGTTGACCGGCGTCACGACCGCCAACTGGGCGGCCGCGGTCCTGTACAACGGGCTCGCGCGGTACGAGGAAGCGCTGTCGGCGGCCCGGGCCAGCACCCGGATCGCCCAGCTGATCGTCTCGGTGTGGGTGCTGCCCGAGCTCATCGAGGCGGCGGTGCGCGTGGGAGAGGACAAGACCGCTCACGACGGGCTCGAACGTCTGGCGGACGAGGCGGAGGCGTGCGACACGGATTGGGCGCAGGGGATCATGGCCCGGTGCCGGGCCCTGCTGAGTGACGGGACGGCGGCGGACGGCCTGTACCGCGAGGCGATCGAGCGGTTGGGCCGGACGTTGTTGCGCCCGGACCTGGCGCGTGCCCACCTGCTGTACGGCGAGTGGCTGCGCCGGCAGTCACGGCGCGTCGATGCGCGCCACCAGTTGCGCACCGCGTACGACATGTTCGTCTCGATCGGCATGGCGGCGTTCGCCGAGCGTGCCCGCCGCGAGCTGCTCGCCTGCGGGGAGAAGGTACAGAAGCGCACCGTCGAAGCGTCGTCGAGCGACGAGCTGACGCCGCAGGAGAGGCAGATCGCCTTGCTCGTCCGGGAAGGCCTGTCCAACCCGGAAGTGGGCGCGCGGCTCTTCCTCAGCCCGCGGACGGTCGAGTGGCACCTGCGCAAGATCTTCACCAAGCTCGCGATCACCTCCCGGCGGCAGCTCCGCGAGGCCCTGCCGCGCAACGACTGAACCCGTGACCCGTCCCTGGTCCCCGTGAACCAGGGACATTCCCTGGGGCCACTCGGCAGCCCGACGCGCGAGCCTGAACACGTCGGCATCCCGTGCCGTCCTCGACCCCAGGGAAGTGAGGCAGTCATGTCCGATCAGCCGCTGGACGGAGCCGTCGCGCTCGTCACCGGCACCGGCAGCGGTATCGGCGCCGCGACCGCGCGCCGCCTCGCCCGTGAGGGTGCGGCGGTCGCTCTGGTCGCGCGTCACCGCGATCGCCTGGAGCAGATCGTGGACGCCATCATCGCCCTGGGCGGTCGCGCCATCGCGGTGGCGGCCGACATCACCGAGCCGGCGCTCGCCTGCCAAGCGGTGGAGGAGGCGCACGACCGGCTCGGACGCCTGGACGTCCTGGTCAACAACGCCGGCATCGTGCGGCTCGATTCGGCGCTGCACACGCCGGTCGAGGAGTGGGACCGGATGATCTCGCTCAACGTGTCGGCGCTCCTGCACGTCACACACGCCGCCGTCCCGTACCTGATCGACGCGGCCGCGACGTCGTCGCGGCAGGTGGCGGATCTGGTGAACGTCAGCTCGACGGCGGGGCGGGTCGCCCGGCCGGGCGGCAGCGTGTACAACCTGACCAAGTTCGGCCTCAACGGGTTCACCGAGTCGCTCCGCCAGGAACTGCTTCCCGAACGCGTGCGGGTCAGCGTGGTGGAGCCCGGTGTGGTGGAGCCCGGCGTCGTGGACGCTGCGCTGGTGGGCCACCTCGGTGCGGCCGCCCGGGACTCGGCCCGCCTGCACGTCGGCGGGATCGAGGCGCTGCGGCCGGAGGACGTCGCGGACGCGATCGCCTACGTCGTCACGCGGGAGAGGCGGGTGGCCGTCAACGAGTTGGTGGTTCGCGCGGGCGGGCAAACCTGGTAGCCGGCCCGTCGAGGCGTGCGCGGGCCCGCCGCCGGCAGGAGGGTGTTGCCGGCGGCGGGCGGGGTACTGGGTGGGCGCGGATCGCGACGGCCGCCCGGCGGGCTGGTGATCACGGCCGGTCGCGCCGCTCGACGTCACCCGATGCGGTGGCGCCGCTGTTGCTTCGGCACGTACTCGAAGGTCGGGCCCGCCGTCGTCCGTCCGTCGCCGCTGGGCATCCGCATCAGCGCACGCGCCTGCTCGCGCAGCGCGTACATCGTCCCGACGGAGGCCCCGAGCTGCGCCGGGTTGCCGGTGAACGCCTCCTCCAGCACGCGCAGCAGCTCGCAGTAGGTGTCGTTGAACTCCTCCTGCGCGAGCCGGACGGGGCTGCCGGGCGCGTGGTCGGCCGTGCGCGGGTTCGGCCGCATCGGCGACACACCGCCGAGGTCCACGCCCAGTGCCTCGCCCGTGGGGCCGGACTGCGGCGTGTCCCCCGCCCGGAACCGCCTGCCCTCCTTCAGCTCCACGAACCGGTAGTAGTGCGCGACCTCCTCGCGGTCCGGGTGGAACACGTCCCGGTCGCCGTCCCAGATCTCCGTGCGGGCCGCACCCTCGCCCTGCTCGACGATCTCGACGAGCGCTTCGAGCGCCGACGCGAGGTCCACCACGCCGATCGCCTTGCCGCCTCCCCGGCGCAGGTGGAAGTCGCCGACCTGCCGGTCGGGGTCGCCGCTGAACACGGCCTCTTCGCCGAGCGAGGCGCACAGGGTGCGCAGACCGTCCTCGATCGCCGCGTAGAACTGGCCGATCGTGGCGTAGCCGTCGGCCTGGGCCGGCGCGTCGGCTCGGGCGGGCTGCTCGATGTGCAGGAACACCTCCAGCGCCTCCGGACCGAACGGGGCGAGCCCGACCAGCACGGACCCGTCGCTGTGCGGCAGCGGATGGGGGTAGGGCGGCAGCAGCTGCGGCGCGTCGAGCACCGGGTCGCCGCCGACGGCGTTGAGCAGGTTCGCCGCCAGCAGCAGGTGCAGCATCTCCTCGGCGAAGACGGAGCCGACGACCTCAGCGGCCTCGGCGTTCCGTTCGGGATCAAGGGAGTACAGGGCGCAGAGGTACGGCGGCAGTGTGGCGTGCTCCAGCTCGATCGCCCACTGCAAGTGCGTGCGGAGCTCCTCGATCGTGGTGATGCCGGTCATGGTTGTCACTCCTCGGAAAGCACGCGGGCGAACGACCCGCTACCGGAAAGACCGGACAGCGTCCGGATCGGTGACGTTCGGGGACTTGGCGGAGGTCACAGTCCCAGCGGGCTCGGGTTGGGCCGGACGACGGCGACCGGGCACGGTGAGTGGTGCAGCACCGCGTGGCTGGCGGAGCCGAGCACGAGACCGGCCGCGCTGCCCCGGCCGTGCGACCCGACGACCACGAGCTGGGCCGCGGTGCCGATTGCCTGCTCGATCAACGCGTGAGCGGGCCGGTCACGCACGACCACACGCCCCATCACGACGTCGGGATACTTCTCGCCCCACCTCGCCAGCCGCTCGGCGAGCAGCGCACGCTCGTCGGTCTCGACTGCGTCCCAGTCCACCAGCGGCACCATGGCAGCCTCGAGCACGCTGTCGGTCCAGGCGTGCACCGCGATCAAGGACACCTCGCGCGTATCCGCCGCCTCGAAGGCGAACGCCAGTGCCGCCTCGCTGATGTGCGAGCCGTCGATGCCGACCACGACCGGACCAGCGTCCCACGATCGTTCACCGCGCACGACGACGATCGGGCATTCCGCCCGAGCGGCCAGTCCTATCGCGACCGAACCAACCAGCAGAGAACTGAATCCGCCAAGACCGCGATCACCGATGACGACCAGTCCCGCGTGACGCGACGCGCCAACCAGCAGCGGCACCGGAAAGCCGTCGAGGACGTGCTCGGTGATCTCGATGCCCGGCGCGGCCTTTGCGGCTGTCTCGGCGGCGGCCGAGACAGCGTCCCGGGTGCTTTTCACCATCGCCGTGCGGTAGGCACCGCCGAGTCCGAGGTCCCCGGTGTGCCTTGAGTCGAACCAGCTGAAGGCGCTGATCAACTGCACCGCGGTCCCACGGCGCGCGGCTTCGCGTGCCGCCCATCGGACGGCGTCGAGCGCCGACGACGACCCGTCGATGCCCACAACGACCGGCAGGCTGCTCTCTCGTGCTGTTCCCATCTCGGGCTCCTGTCGCAGATTCGCGGCCCACCGCCAGGCGGGCACGTGCGACAACCAGGACCGAGCCGAGCGCCGTCTTGTGACACCCTCAGTTGTCGGCCAGCGCTCCGCGGAGCTCGTTGCGCGAGTTGATGCCGAGCTTGGTGAACACCTTGCGCAGGTGCCATTCGACCGTGCGCGGGCTGATGAACAACTCGGCGCCGATCTCGGGGTTCGTCCTGCCGTCCCCGGCGAGCCGGGCGATCTGGGCTTCCTGCGCGGTAAGCGCCTCACGTGCCTCGACCGCGCGTTGGCGCACCGACTCGCCGGCGGCCAGGAGTTCGCGACGGGCACGCTCGGCGAAGGCGTGCGCGCCAAAGCGGTGCAGCATCTCGTAGGCGGTCCGCAGTTGCTCACGCGCGTCGATGCGCCGGTTCTCGCGCCGGAGCCACTCGCCGTACACCAGGTGGGTGCGCGCGAGGTAGACGGCGATCCGGGTGCGACCCAGTCGCTCGATGGCCTCGCGGTAGAGCAGGTCGGCGGCGGGGCCGTCGCTGAGCAGCGCTCTCGACCGGGCGAGCAGACCGAGGGCCCACTCCGTGCCGCTGGCGGTGGCCCGTTCTTCGAGTCGCCGCAGTGCGTCCGCAGCCGCATCGGGGGCATCGCCGCGGACACCCGCCTCGACCAGCTCCACGAGGGAAAAACCGAAGACACCCAGATCCTCGTGCTCGCACGCCCGTTCCGCACTTGCCAGGGCGGCCTGGTACTGACCGAAGCCGTTGTGCAGCACCGCGGTCAGGAGGTCGCCCAAGCCGAGCGCCCGCCCCTCTCCCCATGTGGTCGCCCATCGGGCCTTGTCCTGGATCAACGTCGCCGCCTGGGTGTCCTCGCCGCGCCAGGCGACGAGCAGCAGCATGGCGTACCCGAGGGGCGAGTTGCCGGTCGCCGCGGTGATCGCGTCCGACTCCTTGATCAATGCCGAGGCCAAGTCGAACTCCCCGGCGTGCACGTGCACGGCGGCGCGGTAGGCGAGGGCCAGGGGCAGGAAGTTGAGCGCGCCGGTCTCGCGGGCCGTCCGGACCGCGTGCGTGGCCAGTTCGTGCCACGTCTCGTCGTCCCACAGGTCGCCGGCGGCCGGCCACACCAGCCAGAGCCAGCGCATGACGTCGTCCCCGTTGCGCCCGGCGTCCCGGCGGAACTCCCGCAGGGCGTGCTTCACCAGCGACGCGCCCCCGACATACCCGTCGGCGAACCACGTCGCCAGGCCATCGAGGAACGCGTCCACCAGCCGTGGTGGACGAGGTCCCTGGGGTGCGGCACGGGCGGCCTCGGCCACCTCCCGCACGCCACCGCGTCCGTCGAGGCGGCCGGCGAAGACCGCGGCTCCGACGGCTTCCAGGTACGCCTCACGCGCCTGTCCGTCGTCGAGGAGTTCCAGTCGGCCTGCCGCGTCGAGCAGCAACGGCAGGGCTTCACCGCCACGTCTGCGCGCGAAGACGATCTGGCCGCGGAGCCGGGCCAGCCGCCCGCGCCGGAGTTCGTCCAACGGGCCCATCTCCGCGGCGGCGACGAGTTCGAGCGCCGCATCGGGATCCCCGGCCTCGAAGGCGGCCTGCGCCGCGGACAGCGCCCTCGCTCCGCGCCTGGCCGGATCAGGCGTCAGCCCGGTCGCGCGCCGCAGGAACGCGGCGGCCGCCGCGATACCGCCCCTGGCCTGGGCCCGGGCGGCTGAGCGCTCCAGCTCGCCCGCCACGGCCTCGTCCGGTTCGACCGCCGCGTGCGCGCGGTGCCAGGCCCGGCGATCCGGGTCGGACTCGGGATCGGTCGCCTCGGCCAGCGCGCGGTGCACGTCCCGGCGTTCCGCGGGGTCCGCCGCGCGGTACGCCGCCGAGCGCACCAGCGGATGGCGGAATCGCACCCGCGCACCGAACTCGATCAACCCCGCCGCCTCGGCCGCCGCCGCGTCCATCCCGATGCCGAGCCGCTCGGCCGCTCGCCTGAGCAACGCCACGTCACCCACCGGCTCGGCGGCCGCCACCAGCAGCAGCCGTTGCGTCGTGCCCGGAAGCGATTCGATGCGCCGCAGGAAACTCCGCTCGATCTGGCTCGCCAACGGCCGCGCGTCGGGACGACCGAACCCACCGGCCAGCTCCGCCGCCGTCAAGTCCCGGGGCAACTCCAGCAGCGCCAGCGGGTTGCCGCCGGCTTCGGCCACTATCCGGTCCCTGACGCGCTCATCGACGCGTCCCAGAACCACCGAATCCAGGAGCGCACGCGCGTCCCCGTCGTCCAGACCGCGGACCACGAACTCCGACAGCCCGGCCAACGGGTCGTCGCCCGCACCGAGCGCCGGTCCGCGCACCGCGAACACCAACGCCACCCGCTCCGCCAGCAGCCGACGCGCGACGAAGGCCAGCGTCTGCGCGGACACCCGGTCAAGCCACTGGGCGTCGTCCACCACGCACACCAGCGGCTGCTCCGCGGCCACCTCGGACAGCAGGCTGAGCACCGCCAACCCGACCAGGAAACGGTCCGGCGGGCTCCCGGTGCCCAGACCGAACGCGACGGTCAACGCGTCACGCTGCGGGCCGGGAATGCGATCGACGTGCCCCATCATCGGCGCGCACAGCTGGTGGAGCCCGGCGAACGCCAGCTCCATCTCGGACTCGACGCCGGCAACCCGCGCGATCCGGCCGCCCGCCGCGTTCCCGACCAGGTACTCCAGCAACGCGGACTTGCCGATCCCCGCCTCGCCGCGCAGGACCAGCACCTGGCTCCGACCGGACCTGGCGGCCCCGAGCAACCGATCCAGGACCTCGCGCTCACGGCGCCTGCCACGCAGCGTCCACCGAGGGTCGCTGCTCGACATCACCACCACCACGCGGGCCTGAGAAGCCCGACTCCGGTCAGCGCGGGCCGCCTCATCATGGCACTCCCCCTGGCGTGGCCCGGACGGTCACTCGGGTGGTGTGCGCCACAGCCGCCACGACGAGGGTTCCGGAGCTGTTGGCGGCCACTGACCGGCCCGGTGCCGACACCTCGTTGACCTGCGGTCAAGCCCCGCCGAGACGGCCCCGGCGCGGCCTGCCGACGTGCGTCCGCACCCGGTACCCGGGGGCCGGGCACGTGTCCCTGGTCGCACCGGCCCAGGGACTTGCCCGGGTGTTCCAAGGGCGCGATCCGGACCCGAGCCGGACGACGGTGGACATGCCACCGCCCACGCCGCCTTGAGGCCACGACGCAGAGGACGCTCCATGCGCTTGACGGACATCGACACCGCGCCCACGTCAGACTCGTCGCGGATGAGCACGGAGGCGGCGGACTTCCAGAGCGTTCGTCCGCGTCTGTTCGGGATCGCCTACCAGCTGCTCGGCCGGGCGGCCGACGCAGAGGACGTCGTCCAGGACGTCTGGCTCCGCTGGCAGGGCGCGGACCGGACCGTGGTGCGCAACCGGATCGCGTTCCTCGTGACGGTCACCACGCGGGTCGCGCTCAACGTCGCCGGTTCGGCCCGCGCTCGCCGCGAGATCCCCGTCGACCGCTGGCTGCCGGGGCAGGTCCCGCTCTCCGAGGACCCGACACTGGCGACCGAACGGTCGGCGGACCTCGAGCGGGCCGTCCTGCTCCTGCTCCAGCGGTTGTCCCCGACCGAACGCGCCGTCTTCGTGCTCCGCGAGGCGTTCGACTACCCGTTCCGCGACATCGCCGAGAGGCTCGGGATCGGCGAGGCCAACGCGCGCCAGCTCGGACGACGGGCGCGCGCTCGCCTCGCCGGGCCGCGGGACGAGCCGGTTCACCGGGCGGCCCGCGACCGGTTGCTGACGGCCTTCCTCGACGCGGCGCAGGTCGGTGCCGTGGCGCACCTCGAACACCTGCTCGCCGATGACGTCCTCGGTCAGGGCCGAGGACGGGCCGGGTAGGCGTTCGTGCCGTCCCGTCACAAATCCCCAGAGCCGCACTGTCTTCCCGGACGACCCGACACGGAGGTAGCCGACATGGCCAAGCACATCCTCGAACCGGCGGCACAGGCGTTCGCGGACGCCGCCGCCCAACCACCCTTCCTGTACGAACTGGGGCCCGATCGCGCCCGCGAGGTGCTCGACGAGATCCAGGCCGGGCCGGTCGACAAGCCCCCGGTCCAGGAGAAGTGGATCACCGTCCCGGCGGAGGTCGGCGACGTGCGGGTGCGCATCGTCAAGCCGGTCGGCGCCGACGGTGAGTCGCTGCCGGTCATCCTGTACGTCCACGGCGGCGGCTGGATCCTCGGCGACGCCGGCACCCACGACCGGCTCGTGCGCGAGCTGGCCGTCGGTGTGGACGCCGCGGTCGTGTTCGTCGAGTACAACCGCTCGCCCGAGGCCCGCTACCCGGTCGCGATCGAGCAGGCGTACGCCACCGCGCGGTGGATCACCGAGCGCGGGACCGACGAGGGCCTCGACGCCTCCCGGCTGGCGGTGGCAGGCGACTCCGTCGGCGGCAACATGACCGCCGCGCTCACCCTGCTGGCCAAGCGGCGCGGCGACGTGCGGTTCACGCACCAGTCGCTGTACTACCCGGTCACCGACGCCGGCCAGGACACCGACAGCTACCGCGAGTTCGCCGACGGCCCACACCTGACCGCCAAGGCCATGGCGTGGTTCTGGGACGCCTACCTGCCCGAGACGGACAAGCGCGAGGAGATCACCGCTTCGCCGCTGCGGGCGACCGTGGACGAACTCGCCGGGCTGCCCGACGCCTTCCTGATCGTGGCCGAGAACGACGTCCTGCGTGACGAGGGCGAGGCCTATGGCCGCAAGCTCACCGAGGCCGGCGTGCGCACCACCAGCGCCCGCTACAACGGCACCCTGCACGACTTCATGATGCTCAACCCCGTACGCAGGACCGCCGCCTCCACCGCCGCGATCTCGCAGGCGATCCACGTCCTCCGTATCGCACTCGGCTGACCCTACGAGAGAAGAGACAACATGAAGAAGCACAACCCGACCGTCGTCCTCATACACGGCGCCTTCGCCGAATCCGCGAGCTGGTCCGGCGTCATCGAGCGACTACACGACCGGTCCCTCGACGTCGTCGCGGTCGCCAACCCGCTGCGCAGCCTGCCGGGCGACGCCGCCTACCTCCGCGATGTGCTCGCCGGCATCAGAGGTCCCGTGGTGCTCGTCGGCCACTCCTACGGCGGCATGGTGATCACCGAGGCCGCCGGCGGCGGCGACAACGTGGCCGCCCTCGTCTACGTCTGCGCGTTCGCACCCGAACAGGGCGAGTCCGCGCTCGAACTGTCGGGCAAGTTCCCTGGGAGCACCCTCGGCCAGGCACTCAGCGCGTACCCGGTCACCAGCGGCGGCGACGAGTTCGCCATCCGCCCGGACGCCTTCCACCACCAGTTCGCCGCCGACGTGACCCGCGCCCAGGCCGCCATGATGAGCGCGACCCAACGCCCGGTCACGGAAATCGCCCTCACCGCGGGACTTCCGACGGACACCCCGGCGTGGCGGACGATCCCGTCCTGGTTCGTCTACAGCGACGAGGACCTCAACATTCCGGTCACCCTGCACCGCTTCATGGCCGACCGCGCCGGTGCGAAAGGAACCCTCGAAGTATCCGGTGCGTCCCACGCCCTCAGCGTCTCCCGGCCCGACGCGGTGACCGCGTCGATCCTCGACGCCGTGCACGCGGTCGCGTCGTAACCCAGGTGTGGGTCCCCGCCCAACGCGGCGGGGACCCACACGTACGAGCTGCTGAACGAAGCCGCCACGCATGATGTCGGTCGCCAAACCGGGCAGGCCGCCACAAAACAAGACCAGATGTCCTCTTAGCGCACCTGATCGGTGGGCCGCAGCAGGATCTCGTTCACGGCTACGTGATCGGGCTGGCCAACCGCGTACAGCACGGCGGCGGCGACGTCCTCGGCGCGCAGCGTGCGCATCGAACCGGCCATCTTCTTGGCCATGTCACGGATGTTGTCGTCGCCGATGTGGTCGACGAGCTCGGTGTCGACCATGCCGGGCTCGATCGTCACCACGCGCATGCCCCGCTCGGTGACCTCCTGCCGGAGCGACTCGGTGAAGGCGTTCACGCCGAACTTGGTGGCCGCGTAGACGCCGCCCATGGCGGACGCGATACGGCCGGAGGTGGACGAGATCTGTACCAGGGTTCCCTTGCGTGACAGCAGGTGCGGCAGTGCGGCGTGCGTGACGTAGAGCGTCCCGAGCAGGTTGGTCCGCACCATCCGGTCCCACTCCGCGGTGTCGGCGCCGACGATCGGGCCGCTCAACATCACGCCTGCGTTGTTCACGACGATGTCCAGCCCGCCGAAGTGGTCGACTGCGGTGGCGACGGCCTCGCGCACCGACTGCTGGTCGGCGACGTCCAGCTCCAGTGGGAGTACCTCGCCGTCGGCCGCCGCGGCCAACTCCTTGAGCCGATCGACCCGGCGCGCGCCGGCGACGACCTTGACACCGGTCGCCGCCATGGCGCCCGCGATGGCGGCGCCGATGCCCGACGAAGCGCCGGTGACCAGGGCGATCTTTCCGTTCACAAAGCCCCTTAACTAACCGGACCAGATGGTCACATTCACTCTAGCATGAAACGGACCGAGCGGTCAGGTTGCGCTAGGATGAGGAGGTGAGAGCCGACGCGTTGCGCACCCGCAAGCGGCTGCTGGACGCCGCCGCCGAGATGTTTGCCGAGCACGGCGCGGAGGTCTCCGTGGCGGAGATCGCGGAGCGAGCCGGCATCGGCAAGGGCACCGTGTTCCGGCATTTCGCGACCAAGGAGGACTTGATCGCGGCGATCGTCGGTGGCCTGCTCGACGACCTGATCGCGGCGGCTGTCGCCCGGTGTGGCGCGACCGATCCCACAGCGGCGCTGCGGGAGTTCATGACCTACGGCGTCGACCGGCTGGCGGACAACCAAGCGCTGTGTGACGTCGCGAGCGGCTCGGTGCGGCATCCGGACGTGCAGGCCGGCGTCGCACGGCTGGGAGAGGCCGCTCAGGCACTGGTCGACAGGGCGTGCGTACGTGCCGACGTCACCGGACGAGACGTGGTGCTGCTGATGACCGGTGTGTATCAGGCGGCCGCGCCGCTGCGGGATGTCGAGCCCGAGCTGTGGCGGCGCTACCTGGGACTTCTGTTCGTTGGCCTGCTTGATCCGACGAACCCGTGCGCCGAATAGTCGAACACGAGTTCGCGAGGTGCGCGCATGGGTCGGAACAAACCGCCGACCGGTGACGCGACCTCGAACGTGCCCTCTCCGGCCGGGCGTGATCCCGGATAGCGGCGACGCACCGGGCTGCCGTCGCAACGGATCGTGAGGAACCGGCAACGTCGGCTCACCGATGTGGACGAAATCCTCATGGCGGCTGGTCCCGGCCGGCCTCGGTCATGGCGCCAGGGCGGTGAGCCGGGCAAGGCATTTCGTGCCGTCCTGTCACGAACCCGAGAGCTGCGTTGTCTTCCCGAGTGGCACGACAGAGAGGCAGTCGCGTGAGAAAGCACGTCCTCGAACCGGCGGCGTGGGAGTTCGCCGCGGCCGCCGCCGGCCACGACAAGGTGGCCGGCCTTGTCCCAGTGGTTTCCACTGGTGCCCCGGTGTCGTCCTCCGGCCGGGGTGTGGGCAGGCATGGCGAAGAGGGGAAGAACCTTGTCCTTTGAAGTGGAACCGGCCGAGCTGCGCGCGCACGCGAGCCACCTGGACGGGCTGACCGACCGGCTCACCGCCGCGGTCGACGCCGCGAACACCGTCCTGTTCGGCGACTCCGCCTACGGGGTCGTCTGCTCGTTCCTGCCGCCGCTGCTCAACACGACCTTGCGCGAGGCCGCCGAGACCCTGCGCGCCTCGGTGGAGGGCATGGCGGCGACGGCGGACGACCTGCGTGCGACGGCACTGACCTATGACGAGCAGGACGAGGCGAACGCCGTGCCGTTCCGGACCGGGATGGTGTCCTCGTGACCGGGATGCCGGGACTGGGCGGCCTCATGCGCGACCCCGACGAGGCCGCCGCGCGGATGCGGGAGTGGGCGCAGGGCATCGCCCGCAAGGCCGAACGCTACGAGGCGTTCGGGCAACGCACCAAGGAGATCCGGCTCAGTGCCGAGGGTGCGGGCGGCGCGGTGCGGGTCACGATCGGCGCGGACGGCGCCGTGACCGACCTGGTGCTGACCGAACGGGTCCGCGCGATCGCGCCGGACGAGCTGGCCGCGCAGATCCTGGCGGCGATGCGACGGGCGCAGGCCGGGCTGGCCGACCGGGTGGCGGCGGTGGCCGCCGAGGAGGTCTGCGCCGAGGACCCACACACCGCGGCGCTGCTGGTGGACACCCTGCGCGCCCGCTTCCCCGACCCCGAGCAGGTCGACGACGAGACCGACGAGGCCGACGGTCGCCGTGCGGCCCCCGCAGGTGAGGACGACGAGGAGAACGCTCCGTGGTGAACCCCCTGGTGGCCCGGGAGGAGGGCTCGACCACCGCAGTCTCCGGGATCGCCCTGCTGGAGGGTGCGCAGGCGCTGCGCGAGAGCATCGAGAGCGGCGACTGGGCGTCGGTGGTGCTCGGCGCGGGCGGCGCGGGCTTGGACGCCCTGGGTGTCGTCCTGGACCCGTTCGGCTCGATCCTCACTGCCGGCGTGGCCTGGCTGCTGGAGCACGTGGGTCCGCTCAAAGACGCCCTCGACGCGCTGGCGGGCGACCCCGACGCGGTCCGCGCGCACGCCCAGACCTGGCGTGACATCGCCGTCGAACTCGGCGAGGTCTCGGCCGAACTCGGCGCGCGCGTCGAAGCCGACCTGGTGAGCTGGGGCGGTGAGGCAGCCGACACCTACCGGCGGCACGCCCGGGGCGTGGCCGAGCTGATCGGCGCGACCGAGGAGGCCGGGGCGGGCATCGCCGCCGGTATCGAGACCTCGGGCGAGGTCGTCGCCGCAGTCCGGTCCCTGGTGCGCGACACCATCGCCGAGGTCGTCAGCCGCCTGGTCAGCTGGGCCCTGCAAGTCCTGTCCACCCTGGGGCTCGGGCTGCTCTGGGTCGTGCCGCAGGTGGCCAACCAGGTCCGCAAGACAGCGAACCGCATCGCCGATCTGGTCTTCCGGCTGGCCCAGGCGCTCAAAGCGCTGGGCGAGCTGCTGCGCGGGGCGGGTGCGATCTTCACCGAGACCACCGCCCGGCTGCGCCGAATCGAGTCGACGCCGGCAGCGAGGACCGTCGAGCAGGCCACGCTGACCTCGTCGGCGCGGCGCGTCGACCCGGTTCCCGGTGCGGACGGCGTCACCTCAACCTCCCGGGCCGCCCCGACGGGCGACCGGGTCGCCCCACCCCCGGAGCTGCCCGGGACGGCCCGGGAGGGTGCGGTGCGCCAGACCAGCGTGCCGGCCTGGTGGTACAAGCAGAACAATCAGCCCGTCCCCAGACCACCGGCCGACTACCAGGGGACGCTGCCGACCGACACACCCGCGCACCTGCGGCCGACCGTGTCCGACCCGGTGGACATCGCCACCGGTGAGGTGGTGCTCGTCCAGACCGACGTGGACCTGCCCGGCCTGCTGCCCTTGGTGCTGAGGCGCACGCACCTGTCGAGCCACCGCGTGGGCCGCGGCTTCGGCCGCTCCTGGGCCTCCGCGCTGGACCAGCGGCTGTGGCTGGGCGGCGACCGCGCCGTGCTCGTCACCGATGACGGCATGCATCTGTCCTACCCGCTGCCCTTGGACGACACGCCGGTGCTGCCGCGCAGCGGGCCACGCCGGCCACTGGCCCGGACCGCAGCGGGCACGTGGACGGTCACCGACCCGTTGCGCCGCCAGATGTTCACGTTCGCGCCGGTCGAGGGCGATCCGCGCACGCTGCCGCTGGTCTCGGTCACCGGGGACGGGGGCGGGTGGCTGACCGTCGACCGGACGTCGGACGGCACGCCCGCGGCCGTGCGCCACCACGGCGGCTACGCGCTGCGGGTCGAGACCGAGGAGGGCCGGGTCACCGGCCTGTGGGCGCTGGGGCACGGCGACAACCCCGAAGTGCGGATCGTGACGTACCGCTACGACGCCGCGGGCGACCTGGTCGAGGTGGTCAACTCATCCGGTGTCCCGATGCGGTTCTCCTACGACGACGTCGGCCGGATCACGCGGTGGGTCGCACGCACCGGCATGTGGTACGAGTACGTCTACGACGACTCCGGGCGCTGCGTGCGGACCATCGGCGCGGGCGGCTACCTGAGCGGGACCTTCCAGTACGACACGGAGAACCGGGTCTCCCGCTACACGGATTCGCTGGGCCACACCCGCACCTACCACTTGGACGCCGCCCACCGGCTGGTCGCCGAGGTGGACCCGTTGGGCAACACGACCCGCTACGAGCGCGACGCGCTGGGCAACCCGGTAGCCACCACCGACCCGTTGGGCAACACCACGCGCCGCGAATACGGCGGCCACGGCGAACTCGTCGCGGTGGTGCTCCCCGACGGCGCGCGCACCACGTTCACCTACGACGGCCGCTGGCGGCCGCTGGCCACGACCCACCCCGACGGGACGGCGTCGCGCAACGAGTACGACGCGGACGGGCGACTGGTCGCCACCGTGGACCAGGCGGGCGAGCGCACCGCCTACGCCTACGACGAGGAGGGCGGGCTCGCCTCGGTCACCGACCCGCTGGGCGGGGTGACCGCCGTGCGGACCAACGCCGCCGGGCTGCCGACCTGGGTTCGGGACCCGGCGGGCGCGGTCACCCGCTACGCCTACGACCGGTTCGGCCGCACCGATTCGGTCGTCGACGCGGCGGGCGGCACGACCCGCTACACGTGGACGGTGGAGGGGCTGCCGCTCTCGGTGACCGCGCCGGACCGCACGACCCGGAGCTGGCGGCACAGCGCGGACGGGGTCGTGCAGGAGGCGGTGGACGTCGCAGGTCGCTCGACGGTGCTCGCCCACGGGCACTTCGACCTGCTCACCGGCGAGGTGTCCCCCGACGGCAGCCGGCTGGCCTACCGCCACGACACCGAGCTGCGGCTGATCTCGGTCACCAACCAGCTCGGCCTGGTGTGGCGCTACGAACACGACGCGGCGGGGCGGCTGGTGCGGGAGGTCGACTTCGACGGCCGCGAGCAGCGCTACCGCTACGACGCCGCCGGGCGGCTCGTCGAGCGGGTCAACGCCGAGGGCCAGGTCGTGCGGATCGAGTGGGACGTCCGGGGCCGGATGACGCGGCGCGTGACGCCTGACGGTGTGGTGGAGTTCGCCTACGACGCGGTGGGCCGCCTGGTGCGGGCGCGCAACACCGACGCCGACGTGGTGCTCGAATACGACGTGTGCGGGCGAGTGGTGGCCGAGGCGGTCAACGGCCACCGCGTGGTCTCCCGTTACGACGCCCTGGGCCGCCGCACCCACCGCAGGACGCCCACGGGCGCCGAGAGCACGTGGGTCTACGACGGGTCCGACCTGCCCGCCGAGCTGCGCGCCGCGGGCGAGACCACCCGGTTCACCCACGACCCGGTGGGGCGGGAGGTGGAACGCCGCATCGGCACGGGGGTGCTGCTGGCCCAGCAGTGGCACACCGGCGGGCGGCTGGTCGCGCAGACCGTCGTCGGCGGCGGGGAGGTGGTGCAGCGCAGGACCTTCACCCACCACCCCGACGACTCCCCTGCCGAGGTGCACGACCTGCTGTCCGGCACGCGCCACTACGGCGTGGACGCGTTGGGCCGGGTCACCGCGGTGGACTGGCGGTCCGCCGGCGTGTCCGAGCGCTACGGCTACGACCCGGCGGGCACCGTGGTCGCCGCCCGGCCGGGCTTGGCGGCGCACGACGCCACCACGGGGCCACGCCTGGTCGTGGGCACCCTGGTGCGGCAAGCTGGCGGATTGCGCTACGAGCACGACCGCGAGGGACGGGTGGTACTGCGCGAGCGGCGTTCGGCGGGGCGCGTGGACACCTGGCGCTACCGCTGGGACGCCGAGAACAGGCTCGCGGCCGTGTCCACACCGGACGGTCAGCGGTGGCGCTACGCCTACGACCCGTTCGGGCGTCGGATCGGCAAGCACCGCACGGGTCCCGCCGGCGCGGTCGCGGAGTCGGTGCGGTTCGCCTGGGACGGCGACACAGTGGTGGAACAGGTGCGCGACGAGACCGCGGCGACGGTGTGGGACTGGGCGCCGGGCACCTACCGCGTGGTCGCCCAGACCGAACGCGCACGACGGCCGGGGGCGGACTGGGTGGACCGGGAGTTCTGCACGGTCGTCACCGACCGGATCGGCACCCCGACCGAGCTGGTGACCCCGAGCGGGGAACTGGTCTGGCACGCCCGGTGGACGCTGTGGGGCCTGCCCGTCGACACGCACCAGGACGCGACACCGTTGCGCTTCCCCGGCCAGTACCACGACCGGGAGACCGGCCTGCACTTCAACCTGCACCGCTACTACGACCCGGCGATCGGCCAGTATCTCAGCCACGACCCGCTCGGCCTGGCCCCCGGCCCGCACCCCCGCCACTACGTGTCGAACCCGTTGGTGTGGGCCGACCCGCTGGGCCTGGACCCGATCACCCACGGCCGCCCGGACAAGCAGGTGGTGCTCAGCGGCCACGGCGGGATCACGCCGGGCAGCACGGAGAAGGTCACCGTCCCGGAGGGCACGTTGCTGCACTTCTACTCGCAGCGCCGCCAAGAGATCACCGACCGACTGGGCAACGCCGTGGAGCTGGGCTACGCCACGCCCGCGTACACCTACGGGCCGGGCTCGGTGGTACCGAATTACCAACTGTCCCCACCCCACGGGCTGAAGATCCTCGGTGCGCCGAAAACCGTCTCCGAGGCCAAGCACCTGTCGGAGCTGTTACGGCCGGGAATGGGCGAGGTGCACTGGGCGGCTTGCCGGATGGGGGGATGACGTGTCTCCCCGCCGGAGCGTGATGCGGGACTCGGATGTCACTTCCGTTGTGTCAGTAGTGCCGAGTACGTCAGGCATGGCCGGTGGCCGCGACGAGCCCCGCGAGGTTGTCCTCGTGGGTCAGGTAGCGGCCGGTGAGCGCGTTGGCCTCGCCCCGGATCAGCCGTCCGGTGTCGCGGTTGCGGACGCCCCGAGACCGACGTCCACGATCCCCCAGGTGGTAGCTGAATGCGGTGATCCCGTGCGGCAGCAATTCGATGGCCATGTTCCCGGTCAGCTTGTTCACCGCTGCCTTGGACACCGAGTACGCATTGACGTACGGCCAGCGGGCGCGCCCCGAGTGGCTGGAGATCGTAACGACCCGCCCCGGCAGCGTTCGATCATGCCGGGCAGCACGCCCGGCAGGCTGCCAGCGACCAAGTCCACCGCCTGGCCCTCGGCGCTGGCTTCTCACAGGCCACCGGCTACCGCTACCTGCACGAGGGCATCGATGTCCCCGCCGGGCGGTCGCCCGAGCTGCACGAGGTGCTCGAACGCTGCCGTGATCGAGCCGGTCGGTTCACCACCTCGTTCGACACCGTCCTCGCCGACGCCGGCATCCAGGTCGTGAAGACCCCGCCACGCTGCCCGAAAGCGAACTGCCACGCCGAACGGTTCGTCGACACCGTCAGACGCGAGGTCACCGACCGACCGCCGCCGACGACCTGACGGACACACCCTCACCCCATCGACGACGCGCTCGGGAGGACCATCCGGGCGACAGGTCAACGCAGGACACAGAACTCGTTGCCCTCCGGGTCGGCCATCCGCACCCAACCCTCGAACTCCCGCACCGCCACCGCGCCGAGACCCACCAGACGGGCGACCTCGGCGGCCGGGTCATCGGCGCCCAAGTCCAAGTGGACACGGTTCTTCGCCACCTTGCCCTCGGGCACCAGCACGAAGAAGTAACGCGGCAGGCCGGGACCGGCCTCCACCAGCACCGTGGGATCGTCCTCAGGATCATCGACCCCCTTCTCCCTCAGACGCCGCAACTCCGCCTCGTCGTACAGCGCCACGCGGTAACCGTCCAGGACCGCAGCCCAGAAACGGATCAGCGACGCCGGATGCCAACTGTCGAAGACAATGTCGCGAACACGGACCACCTCCTGCACCCCAACGCAAACGCTTGTCCGACAACGGCTTCCCGCCGCAACCCCGCTACAAAGACCTCGAACAGCCGACGAACCGCCTGCGGCGGGTACACCTCGACGGCCTACCTGATCAGCGCGTGCAGGCCGCCCCGGCGACGCTCCACCGCGAGCGTCAACCCTGAAGCCGGCCCGTCCGCCGCCCGACGAATCATCGACACCAGCAGAACGTCCAAGTGCTTCCCAGAACACCTGCGAGATCCGGCCGAGGACGAAGAGTCCCACCGAGCGGTCCGCACGCCCACCGACCGCCGAACCGATCCGACGAAGCTGCGCCACTGAAACCGACATGATCACTGTTCAAGATGGACAGATCCGAGTCGGACACATAATTTGCCCCGCGAGATAATTCCAGGTCAACTGGAAGGCTCGCGGGGCTTCGTGTTTCCCGGCGCTTCCAGCCTACCTGGTGGTCGCTGCTCGTGGGGTGTCTGCTGGCGTAAGGGCAGGAGCAGTGGGCGGCGTCCGGCTCGTCGTCCCAGGAACTCTCGACCGCAGTCACGGCCGTGTTCGCCCGACGGTGGGTACTCGGCTCGCCCGGCCCGGGATGCGTCCCGCGAACGGGTGGCACGGAGGGCGACGTGGAACCCGGTCTGCCGGTGCCGACGCTGAGGCGCTGCGGGGCGGATCGGTCGCCGGAAAGGCCGGCGCGTGGGACGAGTTCTGTGAGCCGGTGCATCGAGCTGGTCCGCGGGCGCGTCGGGCTGATCCGCCTCCGAGGCCGTCGCGCAGCTCAAGGTCAGCAGGAGTTGTTCGCCTGCCTTTCCACGACCTCCGGTCCCGGGCCTGCCATGGACAGGCTGCGGTGCCAGGCGTCTGCGTGGTGTGCGCGCTCGCCCGGTGGTGCCGCAGTCGAGGAGCGTGACGCCGATGGCATCACAACGGAAGGCGAGACCGAGTTCGTCGATCAGTCGCGCGGTCTGTGCGGGGTCGGGGTTGTCAGCGATGCCCGCGGCGGTCAAGTGTGTGGCGATGTGGGCCAGCAGGTGATCCTCACGCAGGTAGAGGTTGCGCGGCGCGCCTTCCGGTCGGGTACGGGCGGTGGTGTGGCCATGGCGGCAACGGTAGGCGGCACGGCTGTGAGAGCGGTGCGAGTCCATCCTCCGCCCGCACAACCCACACTGGAGCCTGCCCGCCAACCGGTAGACGTTCCCGTCGGCGTCGGAATGGCGGGCGCTCTGTCTGGTGGCCTGGATGGTCTGGGCGGTGACGAAGTCCTGCTCGGACACCAGCGGCGTGTGGGCGATGCGGGTCGAGATCGCCCAAGCGCGCTGTTCGTTGCGGACGCTGGTCCGGCGCCCGCTCGGTGAGCGGGTGGTGCGGTCGGCGCTCGTGCGGTTCCACACCTGGCGGCCGGTGTAGCGGGATTGCCCAGGATCTCCACCACCGTGCGCAGCGACCAACCCGGATCGCCCCGACGCCGGTCGCGTTCCGCGTCGGCGCTCGACGGGCTGGGCACGGTCTGCTCGTTGAGGTGGCGGGCGATGCCCGCGGCACTGTGTCCGGCCAGGCGTAAGGAGAAGATCAGCTTCACCACGGGTGCGGTGGACGGGTTCGGCACGAGCCGCTGCTGCCGCACACCGCGCCGCGCCAACGCCCGATTCGGGTGCGGGCCGGCGTCGACCAGCCGGTAACCGTAGGGCGGT
>NZ_MTQP01000027.1 GCF_001984175.1 Saccharothrix sp. ALI-22-I | reverse complement strand
AGCCCTGATCGCCGGCGAACGCGACCCCAAGCGGTTGGCGCAACTGGCCCGCAGCCGGATGCGCGCCAGGCTCGGCCCGCTGGAGGAGGCGTTCACCGGGCACTTCACCGACCACCACGCGTTCCTGCTGGAGCGGATGCTGGCCCGCGTCGACGCGATCGACGCCGACATCGCCGCCCTGGAGGCCAAGGTCGAGGAGATGGTGCTCCCTTTCGCCCAGGCCACCGCCCGGCTGGATGAGATCCCGGGCATCGGCCCGACCGCCGCCGCGGTGGTCCTCGCCGAGATCGGACCGGACATGGGCCGGTTCCCCACCGCCGGGCACCTGGTCTCATGGGCACGGTTCGCCCCCGGGGTCAAGGAATCCGCCGGCAAAAAGAAGGGCAACGCCGGCACCGGACACGGCAACCGCTACCTGGCCCGCATCCTCGGCGAGGCCGCCGTCGGCGCCGCCCGCACCGACACCTTCCTCGGCGAACGCTACCGACGCCTCGCCAAACGCCGCGGCAAGAAGAAAGCCCTGGTCGCCATCGGCCGCTCCATCCTGATCATCATCTGGCACCTGCTGTCCGACCCCGACACCCGCTACCTCGACCTCGGCCCCGACTTCCACGACAAGCGCGTCGGCGACGACCGCAGGAAACGCAACCACATCCGCCAACTTGAAGCCCTCGGCTACACCGTCACCCTCACCCCGGCAGCCTGACCACCACACACCACCGCCAACCCGGCTTCGCCGGGCGATCCCTGGCTGCCCGGTCACGGCGATTTTCGGACTAGTGGTGTGTCTCGGAGGGTTGACCCGGTAACTGGGGCCGCAAAGGACCCGGTGGGGTTGCGGCGGGCGATCGCGGCGTTGATGTCCGGCCAGGGCATGCCCGGATTGACCTGTGGGCGATGCGTCAGCCCGGAGGCAGGTTTTCTGCCAAGTCGTTCGTTCCCGGTCGGATCGGATTCCGAGGAGTCTTGGAACGCTGGAAGAGCTCACTCCGGGCGCTGTGTCCGTCGAGGCGGGACGTTGTTGTTGTGGTGGAAGACGTTCGTCGGGTCGTACCGGGTTTTCAGGTCGACCAGCTTCGCCCACGTTTCGGTGCCGTAAGCCTCGCGAACCCGGGCGCGGCCCTCGTCGTCGAGGTGGTTGACGTACGCGCCACCCGCCGACCACGGACGCAGAGCCGTCCAGGCGCTGCGAGCCCAGGCCCGGTGTGGTTCTCCGTCGTCCGAACTGTCCGACCACAACGCGGCCAGCGTCAGCATCGCGGCGGCCTCGCGGAAGCGGAATGCGGTGGAGTCGGGCGGGACTCGCGCGATGGCCCCGCCCATGATCCGCACCAGCGTCTGGTTGAGCGGGGACGTCATCCGTTCTGCCGCTTCGACCAGGGCGTCGACGGCGTCGCCCGACATCGGCCCCAACCATTCCGAGCGGACGTGTGCGGCCAGACCCGGCGGTGTCGCGGCGTCCGCCATCGACTGGAGTGCGGTGTAGCGCAGGGCACCGAAGGTGTCCAGGTGTGCGCCTTCCCGGAGCGTGCGGGTCAGTTCGACGCCCTCGCCGTACGGACCCAGGTAGCCCGCGGCGAGCACGACCACCGGCCTTCCGCGCAGTTCGGCGGGCACGAACGGTTCCGGCGGTGCGGTGATGAGCGCCGCGTTCAGCCCCAAGTCGTCGGGTGCGTGTGCGGCGAGATCGAAAAAGGCGCGCAACGGCTCGCGGTCCAGCGGGTGCATCGCCATCCCGGCGAACAGCGGAACCGGGATCGGGTTCAGCCGGAAGGTGAACCGGGTGACCACGCCGAAGTTGCCGCCGCCACCGCGCAGACCCCACAGCAGGTCCGCGTGGTCGTCCTCGCTCACGTCGAGCACCGTGCCGTCGGCCGTCACGACGCGCGCGGCGACGAGGTTGTCGCAGGCCAGCCCGTATTTCCGGGAGAGCCAGCCGATCCCGCCTCCGAGCGTCAGACCGGCGACCCCGGTGTCGGAGATCTCCCCGCCCGGCACGGCGAGCCCGTGCGCTTCGGTGACGGCGTCCAGCTCCCGCCACAGGACACCCGGACCGACCTGCACCACCCGCCCTTCGACGCGGATCGACTTCATCGGGGAGAGGTCGACGACCAGCCCGCCTTCGCACACGGAGTGGCCGGGAATGCTGTGCCCGCCGCCGCGAACGGCGATCGTCAGCCCGTGCCGCACGCCGAACCGGATCGCAGCCACCACGTCGGCCGTCGACAGACACCGCGCGACGAACGCGGGCCTGCGGTCGACGGCGCCGTTCCACACCCTCCGGGCCTCGTCGTAGCCGTCGTCCCCAGGCCGCAGGAGCAGTCCGGTGAAACCTTCGAACATCGTTGTCATGACTCGACGATCGACCCGGCCGTGAACCCGCCGCCATCCCCGGAATCGGGGGTGCCCACGACGCACAGGAGGGTGATACTGCAGGTCATGCGGGTCCGGTCGGCCCAGCGGGTCGCGGAGGACGTCCGCCGAGCCTGCCGTGTCGCGGGCGGCCCGGTGGCGGTGGAACGCGCCGTCGTCGGCCCCCTGCGCGCGGCCGTGCCGTTCGACGCCTGGTGCGTGCTCACCGTCGACCCCGCCACGGTGATGACCACCGGTGGCTTCCACGAGGAGGGGTTGCCCGCCGAGCACCTCGGCCACCTCGCCGAGATCGAAGCCCGCGGCAGTGACGCCCTCGCACTGGCGGACCTGGCCCGGGGTCGGGGCAACGCCGCCACGCTCAACGGCGCGACCGGCGGACGACCGGAGCGCAGCGAGCGGTACCGCGACATCCTCGTGCCCAGCGGGCTGGCGTACGAGATGCGGCTGCTGTTCCGCTCCGGCCGGGCGGTGTGGGGGGCCATGGTCGCGTTCCGCGGCTCCGACGTCGCCGACTTCTCACCCGCTGAGATCGCACTCGCGGGGCAGGCCACGACGGGTGTCGCCGACATCATGCGCCGCGAGATGGTGCTCGCCGAGATCACCCACCGGCCGATGCCGGACGGACCCGGCCTCGTCCTGGTGAGCGGGGACCTGGAGCGGGTGAGCTGCACCGAGGCCGCCGAGCAGCTGCTCGCCGAGATCGACGACGGACTCGACCCCCGTTCCGGACTGCCGTTCTCGGTGGTGGTGCTGGCCCGACGGGTGCTCGCGAGCGGTCCGGTGCGCAGCAGGCTGCGCACCCGTCGGGGCAGGTGGTTGACCTTGCACGCCGATCGGACGGCGGACCAGGCGTCGATCATCGTCGAACCCACTCGCCCGGTCGAAGTCGCCGCGATCGTCGCCGACGCCTACGGACTGACCCGGCGTGAACGCACCGTGGTGCGGCTGCTGGCCTGCGGGCACTCCCGGCACGAGATCGCGCGTGGGCTGGCAGTGTCACCACACACGGTGGACGACCACATCAAGCACGTCTACGCCAAGCTCGGCGCACGCAGCCGCGCCGAGCTGACCTACCGGCTGTTCTTCGACCAGTACGTGCCGCGTATCCAGGACCAAGTCCCGCTCGGTCGCACCGGCTGGTTCCTCGACTAGCGGCTTGTCACGCAGCCTTGGCCGGGTAACGGGTCCAGGTGCGGATGGGTGAGTCGGTGGCGAAGTTGGTCTCGGGCTGTCCCACCCCGGGACATCGGGGTGTCGGTGTCGAGAACGCGGTGATGCCCCAGTCGGCGGGCGAGGTACGGGCGATCGGACAGATCCGTTGCCGGACCGCCTCTCCGATCGTCCGACTCCGCCCGCCGCTCCATTTCGGGTCCAGCGCCGCGAACCCCCGCTCGTTGAAGCCGTGGACCACATCCCGCACGTAGTCCTCGCCGACCTGCATCAACGAGGTGACGTCCCGGACCGCCAAGCCCTGGCGGGACATGAGCACCGCGATCGCCCGCCGCAACCGCACCGGGTCCTTCGCGGTCCTGGTGACCCGCTGAAGCCTCCGACCCTCCTCCATCGACAACGGCCGCACGAACACACTCGGATGACGAGCCACAACCACCTCCCACACTCGACATCCGGGACAAGCCCGACCCGCTGGCCCCACCGACCGGTTACCGGGTCAACCCTCTGAGACACACCACTAGTTAGTCCAGATCGCCCAGCGTGATCTCGGCCGTGCCGCTGTCGGCCGGTCGGCTCGGCGTGCCCAGCTTCGCCACGATCTTCTCGGCGGCGGCCTGTGCCGACTCGCACGAGGCGGTGCTGATGTGGACCAGTTCGAGGGCGGTGACGGGAGTGCGGGCCCGTCGGTCCTCCACGATCCCGGTGTCCTGGTCCCACACCACATACACGGAACAGCCGTTGCCCTGCTGGAGGATCACCGCCTTGCGCCCGCCGAGGGCGAGTTCGCCGGCGTTGCCGAGCGCAGCGACCAGACGCGCTGGGTCGCTGTCGAGCACGAAGCTCACCCTGGTCGCGCGGGGAGCCGACGTGCGCGGGGCCTGGGGGTCCGGCTTCGGTCCGGCCTCGCAGGCGAAGACCTCGACCGGGTTGAGTTCGGCGCCTTCGCCGTAGGTGTCCAGCACCGCCGAGGCGGCCGTGCACGGGTCCTGCTCGGCCAGGCTCAACCGCGGGGTGGTGCGGCCGTCGGCGCGCTCGGGCGGGTCGCTCCACAACGCCGCGGTCTCGGTGAGGTACTCCGTGGCCACCTGGCACGGTTTCTTCGCGGGCGTGCCCGCGCCCGTGGGGGAGACCAGCAGTTCGAGGGTCCGCAGGTCGTCCAGCGGTTTGGACAGCGTGCAGTTGCGCTCGGTCTCGCGCTGGTACACCTCGACCGCGCCCAGTGTCCGCTCCGGCAACTCCCGGCGCTCGGGGGACAGCAGCCGCGCGCCGACTTCCAGCTTGAGCCGCCACGTCGTGCGGTTCTCGGCGCTGTGCAGGTGCAGTTCACAATGGTTGAGACCGTCGGAGGTGGCCAGGATCGAGTCACCGAGGTCACCGGTGACCTTCTCGGCGGCCTCGATGTCGTGCAGCCCGCACGCGTCGATCGTGCGATAGGTCCCCAGCGCCGCCGCGGCCTCGCGGTCCTTGTCGGGGATCGCCGGTTGGCTCTGCGGTGCCTGCCGGTTCCGGCTGCCTGGCGTCGGGCTGTCCGACGGCGAGGCGCCGCCACCGGCGCACGCCGACAGCAACGCCACGGCCGGCACCGCCCACAGGTATCTGATCATGTCCTCGTTCCCCCTTGATCGGACTGTGTGGTGATCGACCTGCACGGTTCCTGTGCCGGCCCTGCCGGGCGCCCGTCGCGGACCCGCGACGTTCGGCGCGTCATGCGAGCGGGGCGGGTCCAGGGCCCCGCCTCCCGCCGGTGCCGCCCGACTCCCGGCCCCGCGCGGGTTCGCCGAAGACGGCGCCGGGCCCCGGCCTGCCGCCGTGGTCGCGCGTCGGTGCACCGCCCGCCAACGGCCGGTTCGCGCGGTGTCGCCGTTGTCGCCGTAGAGCTCTCCCCACAGCCACATCGTGGCGATCGTGGTGATGGCGTCGGCACGGTGCAGCGTCTCCAGGAGGTCGTCGAGGTCGCCGAGGTCGACCCGGCGGTGAGTGCCGGCCGCGTCGATCTCGGCGACGACGAGGTCGACGGTCTCGTCCGGGCACGAACCCGATCCGCAGTCCGGAGATGCTGATCCGGGTGGCCGGCAGGACATCCAGAGAGGTGTGTGCGGCGGCCACGACGTGCCAGTCCACGATCCTTGCGTAGGCGGCGGGCGCGACAGGCCGGCCGTCGATGCGGGCGGTGTGGTCGGCGGCGAGACGGACCACGCCGAGGGCGTCGGCGAGGAACTCCGCGGTCGGGCGCAGTCGAGCGGCCACGTGCTGCCGGTCGGGGCCGGGGAAGCGCGCCGCGTCCAGGGCGCGGGGTGGCGGAAGGCGGGTGGCGGACAGGCGGGCGATCTCGGCGTCGACCTGGTCGCGCGAGTGCCGCACGTGATCGTGGGTGACGATGCCGCCGGGCAGGCCGAGGGCGATCCCGAGACCGGCGATCGCCTTCGGGGAGGCGGGGCGGTGTGGTTCCCAGTAGGTCTTGCCGATCTCCGGGGCGGCCAGGCGGGCGTCCGGTGACCACGGTCCGCGCAGTTCGGCCAGCGCACGCGAGCACAGGGTGTGCAGTTGTTCCAGACGCGGGTCGGGCAGGGAGCCGGCCGGCCGGGCGTGTTCCGCGTGGAGGGTGTCGATGTCGGCGAACACGGCAAGCTGGACCCAGTGGGCCAGGTCGCGGGCGCCTTCGGCGAGCGGGTCGGGTTCGCCCTCGATGGTGCCGTCGTCGGCGAACCGGCCGGGAGTGCGGCGCAGTTCGCGGTGCAGGATCTCCACGACCCGCGGCGGCGCGCCCAGGTCGGTGTAGAGGGCGGCGGGGTGGACGTCGGCTTGTTGCAGCACCCACAGTTCGCCGACGACGGTGTAGACGCCGAGCAGGCAGCGGGCGTCCTCCATGACGGGGTCGAGGCGGCTGTCCGGGTCGTAGGTCTGGCCGTGCCATGGCGGGCGGGTCGACCTGTGCAGCGCGGCGCGGTGCCGGCGCTGCCGGATTTCGCGTGTGGCGGTCGTGTCGTGGTGGCCGGAGGTCAGCGAGGCGATCACCAGCTCCGGCAGTGGTGTCGCGGCGTGGCCGGTGCTCATCGTCGCCTCTGGTGGGAGGAGGTCTGTCCTGGTGGGACGGTGATGGTGGGCCGTTGCCCCATCGACCCGATCGCGGTGGCGGCCGTGGTGTGGATCGCGCGGTGCACGGCGTATCGGGCGATCCTGGCGACCGCGTCGGGACTGCCGAGCACGTCGAGCAGGCCGTGGAGCCGGCGGAAGTCGAAGCGGGCACTTACCCCGGCGGCGTTGATCTCGGCCACCACGGGGCGGGCGAGGTCGAAGCGGGTGGTCATCGTCCCGGCGGCGTTGAGCTCGTGCATCTCGACGCGGGCGTTGGCGTCGGGCCGGAAGTCGATGGTCAGCCCGGCCACGGTGATGGTGGTGCTGGGCAGTGCCCGCTGTACCGCCACGTCCGGCTTGCTCGTGATCATCTCGTGCCACGGTCCGGCCGCGTAGTGCTCGCTGAGCACATGGCCGCGCATGTCGCCGGGGACCGGGCGGCCGTCGACACGCATGAGGTCGTCGGCGGCGATCCGGGTGACCGCCAGCGCCGCGGTGAAGAAGCCCGCGACGTGGTTGCCGGCGGTGTCGGCCAGGCTCCCCGCCTCGGGCTGCGCGGCCGTCGATCCGTCCTGCAGGGCCGTGGTGCCGGTCAGGCGGGCGATCTCGGCGGCGAGTTCGGCTCGCACCGCCTGGCGTGCGGTGGCGAGTTCCGCCTCGGCGTCGGCCGCCGGTAGCCCGGGGCGGCCCAGGGCGATGTCGAAGCCGGTGACGACCGGCGTGCCCGTGGACTGGTGAGGCCGGTGGTAGTCCTTGCCGAGACCGGGGCCGGCCAGGGCGTGCTCCAGTGCCCAGGGCCCGTGTAGTCGGGGCAGGGCTTCGGAGCACAGCAGGCGCTGCTCACGCAGCGAGTCCTCGTGCAGGCTCCCGGCCCACCGCAGCAGCTGGTCGTGCAGCTGGTCGGGGGCGGCGAACAGGGCCAGTTCCACCGCGCGGGACAGGTACCAGGCTCCGGCGCCCAGCGGGTCCGGGACCGGCGCGCCGTTCTCCAGGTGCGTCTCGTGGCGGGTGGCTTCGCGGTGCAGCACGTCGTGCACCCGCGCGGTGTGCTCGGGCGTGGCGTAGAGGTTCTCGGGTTCGACCTCCGCCTCCTGCAGCACCCACCGCTCGTAGATCAGGGTGAGCGCGCCCAGGTAGGCGCGGGCGGGTTCGAGGTCGGCCGGGTCGTAGCCGGCGGCGGACGCGGCCCGCTGCGCCGTGGCGGGATCCAGGCGGGTGAAGCCGTCGCCGGCGCGCTCGACTGCGGTGTCCCGGAGTTCGCTCGCGTGTTCGGCCCTTTCCCAGCGGCGGCGCAGTTCGGCGGCGCCGGCCGCGCGGTCGGGGTGGTCGCGTGTCAGGGAGGCGAGCACCAGCTCGATCGCCGCGGCGGTGGACGGGTCGTCGATCATGTCAGCTCCAGCGGGGCGCGCCGGCCGGCCGGGCGTGGGACGCCCACCGCGGTCCAGAGGTGCACGACGCCACCGGGTGCCGGGTACTGGAGCGTCAGGCCGTGCTCGACCGACACCTCCCGCTCACCGGTGACGGCGGCGGTGTCGGGGGCGGGGGCGGTGTCGGTGCCGGGGTCGAGGTGGCGGCCGTAGAGGATCCACGCGCCGTGGTCGGCGGCCGAACGCAGGAACACCGCCAGGTCCATCGGGGTGTCGGTGCCCGGTCCGACCGGCGCGGTGACCGGAGCACCGGCGAGCAACCCCGGCCACAGCGACAGGCGGGGGTCGGTCGCGTGTACGAGTTCGACCAGCAGGTGCCACCGGCGGGCCCGGGGCGTCGTGGGCCCTGCCTCGGACGCGGGATGCCGGTGGGTGACGAGGTGCGCTCTCATGGTGTTCTCCTGGTGTGGTTGTCTCCGGTGTCGCGGTCAGCGGCGTGGGACGGGCGTGGGCGGCGCGGCGGGCGCGGGTGCGCGGTGCGGCCGGCGTGCCGGTTGCGCCGAAGTGACCTGGGCCGCGGTGGCGGGCGCGGTGGTGACCGGCGCGGTGGTGACCGGCGCGGGGACGTCGCCGTATCGCGAGACGAGACGTCCCACGGTGGTGATCGCATTGGGGCGGGGTTGGAGCAGCGTGTCCAGAACAGCGGGAAGCCGGTGTGCGGGGAAGCGCAGTACTGCCTGGTCGGCCCGGATGTCGACGACGACGGCACCCACGGTGCGGTCGAAGGCGTGGTCTATGCGCAGGCCCGCGACCGTGATGGTGGTGGTGGGCACCGCGCTGGGTGTACGCGCTGCGGCGGCCTCGCGATGCAGGCCCAGGACACGGTCGCGCAGGTCGCGGGCGACGGGCCGGCCGTCGACGCGCAGGTCGCTGTCGGCGGCCAGGGCCACCATGCCCAGCGCCTCGACGAGGAACGCGACCTCCTCCCGCCGGCGCTGCGTCCGCTCGTCGACTCCGGCGGCGGGTGGTGGAGGATGCGCGGCGGCCGCGGCGGCGATCTCGGCGCGTGTCGCCGCGCGCGCCCGGTCGAGTTCCGCCCTGGTGATCGTGTCGCCGGGACGGCCGAGGGCGACGTCGAGCGTGGGCAGCGTGTCCCAGCTCGCCGCGTCGCGGAACAGGTAGGGCTGTTTGCCCAGGCCCGGTACGGCCAGCGCCTGCTGCAGCGTCCACGGACCGTGCAGGCGGGCGAGCGCGTCGGTGCACACCCAGGCGCACTGCTCCAACAGGGCCGTGGCCATGTGGCCCGCCTGGCGGGTCTGGTCGTCGTAGAGGGCGCGCGGTTCACGCAACAGCGCCAGATCCGTCCAGTGGGCCATGTGGCGTGCGGCCAGTCCGACCGGGTTGTACCCCTCGGCTCGCGCGGTCTCGCGCTCCAGCACGGCGATCACCTGCCGGGCGGCGTCGGGCTCGGCGTAGAGCCGCTCGGGACGCACACCGGCTTCCTGGAGAACCCACAGGCTGTGGATCTCGGTGAGCGCGCCCAGGTAGCAGCGGGCGCTCTCGACGGTGGACGCGACGGAAGCCGAGTCCTGCGGTGACCGGTTCACCATGGGCGTCGTGGACGTGGGGGCCTGCGGCCGGACAGTTGCGGGCGTGGGCGGTGACACCGTGGAGCGGAGCGCCGTGGCGAGATCCCAGCGGCGCTGGATCTCGGCGCGGTGCTCGGCCTCGTCCGGGTGTCCCGGGGTGAGTGCGGCGGGCACCAGTTGGATCATCGGCGCGTCGGTCAGGTCGGCCATGGGTCACCTCGCCGCCGGGGTGGACGCGGGAGCGGTCCGCGAGCCGAGAACTCGTCGGCAAGCCAGGGCATCGGGATGGGCTGGCAGGGAAGGGGGCCTGCTGCTCGGCTCATGGGATGTGCGTGCCAGGCGTCCCCTCGACGGCGCCGGTCCGCACGCTCTGCGGTGGTCGGGTCAGCGGGCCTGGAGCCCGAGGAACACGCCGTCGATAGGGGAGTCCGGGCCATCGCCCTGGATCTGGGACCGGATGCGGCCCGAGTCGGGCTCCGCCGGGGGTCCACCGTCTCGGCCGCAGCCGTGGGAGACTGCTCCGCAGGCGGCTCCTTCCCCCGCGGTTGCCCGTACACGCGGTCGCCACCAACAGCACGGTGTCCAACGCGAGCACCCTGACCGACTTGATCATTCCCATCCCCCGATGAGCTGTGGATTCGTTGAGCGGGTCCCGCAGCTGCGTTCGGCAGGCGATCCGCGCGTGGCGCACGGCCTGCGGGGCAGCCCGGATTCGGTTACGGCTAGGTCAAACCGGACAAGTGGTCCGGGACTCACGCCGATCGTGTTGGCCTCTGCCGCGTCGGGCACACCGGGTCACGCCGAGAGCATCAACGCCAGCAGGATCACGAGAATCGCGACTACGAGCAGGAATCTGCGTGCCGCCACTGGCACCCTGGTAGGGGTGTCCTCCCATACCGAGACGCGTGGCGCGTTCTCGGGCAGGATGTCGTCCAAGCGCTCTTGACTGAGCGATCTCATTGCCGCCACGTCCCCCAACGTGGTTTGACGGACGTTGTGCAAGGAGCTTCGATGCTCTTCGTAGGCGCCCGTGACGTCGAGTCGGCATCCTGCGGATGCGGCTTTGTGTCCGCTCGTGGCCACCAGTTGTCGGCGCGCCGAGCGGTCACTTAACCGGACACGTACCGTATCCCGACCCGTTCAGTACCCCCTGTACTGAACGTAATCAGACTTTGCCTTACGGGCGCACGTGGAGTCAACGACCTGCGAAAACAACTACAGAGGTCGTGCGATTTGGGTACGCACTGTAATCTTGGGTTGTGGGTTGCTGTGACGCTGGACGGGGTGCATCGGGCCGGGACACGGCGGGAGCTGATGCCCGGATGCGCTGTTCCTCGTGACCGCGGGATATGCGAACTGGTAGAGCCGGTCCACGCCTCCGCCCGTGGAGGCCGGATGGCTCGTTTGTTCACCATCTATGTTTGAAAACCTGTCTGCGGACTGCGGGGATGTCGCCTTCCCCCGTAGTGTGATTGTGGAACCCGCGGGCGTTGGACATTCTCCCGACGCAGGCCTCGAATGCGGCAGCCTCCTCCACCAAGCCCGTTGACGGTAGCCGCCCGGCACCAGGCCAAGCAGGCACTCTGAGCGGTGCGCTGCCGGGTACGGCCGGGCCCGGCCTACCGGTCACCGACCGTCCGCAGCGGGAACACCCGCACCTGCCCGTGACGTGGCAAGAGTCGTGGTCGGCGGGTGGGAGGCGGTAGTCGGGTGGTGAGCGTGAGGGTGTCGTGGTCGCAGGCGGTGGCCTGTGCCGAGCGGCTGCGGTCCTGGTACGAGGAGGTGTCGCCGTCGCCATCAGGGTGGGGCGGCGAAGCCGGGTACCGATCCACAGTGGAGCGGTTGGCGCTGGTCGTGTATGCGGTCGCAGGGGGGACCGGGCAGGACCCGGACGCGGTGTCGGAGTCGCTGTGGGCTTCCCGGTTGCGGTACCGATTCGACGACCGGGACAGCTTCACCGGGTGGCTGGGCGGGCGGCTGAACGCGATGGGGCACCCGGTGGATCCTGTGGAGATACCGGAGTGCCTCCGCGGCGCAGCCGCCGACGCGCAGGCGGCCGACATGCTGTTGGCCGCGCTCCGGGCGGAGTCGGACCCGCGGTCGGACGATCCGGTGGCGGCGCGGTGGCGGTCGGACACGGTGGTGACGGCGGGCTCGTCGGAGACGACCGACGGCATGGTCGTGACGGACCCGTACGACTGCGCGTTGTGCGGTACCGGTTGGTGATGGTCCGCCAGCTGGACGCGGTGTTGCTGCTGGAGCGGGGTGGCTGGCTACCAGGGACGCGGGGGTGCCGCACTGGATCGGCAAGGACGGGCGGCTGGCCGCCGAGGCCGGTGTGTCCGGCGACCTGGACGCCGCCTGGGCACGGCCGCATGTGCTGTTGCGGCCCATGGTGCCGGCCGTGGACGCGGGACCAACCGGATCCAGGCAACCGGGGACCGGGGACATCGTGGAAACCGTGGTCAAGGGCTCTCGGGTGTGATCAGGGCGGGGCCGAGCAGATCATGCACCCAGGCGGGCAGCGCGGCCAGGACGTTGCGCCGCCAGACGGGTGGGGTGCCGTCACGGCCCAGGTGCACGGTGGGGTGGCGCAGCCACGGCATCACCGGCCGGGTGAAGGCGCGCAGCACGGCCAACTGGACCCGCAGGCTGGGTTCGTCGCCGGAGGAACGACGTCGGGGGTGCGCGGTGATCCTGCCGAAGGCGATGTTCGTGCGCCGTCCCTGCGCGTCGAACATGATCTGACCGGCGGGCCCCGGGATCAGCAGGCCGTGGTCGAGTTCGGCGGCGTTGAGGTGGACGCGGACGTTCTCCACCCGCGGTCCGGATCCCGAGTCGGGGGCGTGGACGGTGGCCAGCCACCCGGTGTCGGGGTTGACCAGCACCACGTCCACCCCGTCGGGGCCTGCGGCGAGCACACCGGTGGCATCGGGCGGGGTCCAGGTCGGCACCGTGCGCACATGGAGGAAACCCTCCTGGCGCAGCACGTCCTCGACGTCCGCGAGGGTGGAGTCCGGGCCGAGTCCGTCGAGGACCTCGCGTTGCCGGAGCGTGCACCAGCGCATCGCCCGGAGCCAGTTCCGCAGCTCGTCGCGGGCGGTGCCGGTGACGAGCTCCCGGTCCGGGTCGCACCACGGTGCCAGGTCCGGTATCGGCCGGTTCCTTCGTGCCTGCTCGGCCTGCAACAGGTCCCGGCTGGTCGGCGGCTTCTCGTCCACGCCGAGGTACGCGCCGGCGACGAGGCGTTCCGCGACCCGTCGCGGTGTCGAGTCGCCGCACTCGGACAGTTCCCGGTCGCGCAGCTGCCACAATCGGTTGATGGCCGCCGCCCGGTCCGGGTCGACGTCGGCGGGCACCCCCGGAACCCCGCTGCCGGTCGGCCCGGATGCCGTGCCGGCCGCCGACGCGACCCCGGCGTGCGGCAGCGGCTTCGGCTCCGTGTCCCGGTCGACCACCGGGACGACGTCACCTTTGTCGGTGACGTGTTTGTCGGTGACGTGCGGGTCCGTCGACTCCGTGGCCGGCGGCTCCGGCAGGGCCACGGGGGTGGGGTCGGGGAACGGGTCCAGGTCCAGCACGAGCGCCGACGCGGGGACCGGGCCGGGAGCGTCCGCGGCGGCCCGGCCGGTGGACAGGCTGCGGTGGCGCAGTCGGTACGCGCGCGGCGGCCCGTCGGCCAGGCGGTGCCGCTCGTGGTCGAGTTCCCATACCGGGGAAAGGACTTCCGCCCGGTCGCCGGACACCCCGGCTTCGGCGGGCAGCCGCCCGTCCGGGCCGATCCAGTGAGGCACCCCGCGTGTGCGTACCCGCGTTCCCGGCAGCCAGCCGCCCCGCTCCACGTGCAGCGCCGCGTCCAGTCGGCCGATCATCACCGGCCGGTGCTGCCACAGCGGGCAGTCGTACGGGAAGGTCACGGTCACGCCGTCGGTCGTCTCCGCCGAGCTTGCCGTCACGATCGTGTCCGACCGCCAGCGTGCCGCCACCGGGTCGTCCGACCGCGGGTCCGACTCCGCATAGAGGGCGGCCAGGTGCATGTCGGTGGCCTGCGCGTCGGCGTATCCGCCGCGGAGGCGTTCCGGCATCTCCAACGGCTTCACCGGGTGTCCCATCGCGATCAGCTGGCCGCCCAGCCATTCGGTGAAGGCGTCCCGGTCGTCGAGTCGGTACCTCAACCGGGAAGCCCACTCCGACTCCGGCACCGCGTCGGGGTCCTCTCCGGTTTCCCCGGCGATCGCGTACACGACCAGCGCCCACCGCTCCACCGTCGACCGGTACGCGGCGTCGCCGAGCGGCCGCGACGGCGACACCGCCTCGCATCCGGACTGCAGCCGCTGCGCGCACGTCACCGCCTGCGACCACGACACCCGTACGGTCACCACCCCACCACCGCCTCCGTCCCGGCCACCACACGACACGGCCCGCGTCCCCGTGCGACGGAGCCCAGGGTGACCACACCGCTACAGTAGCGGCGCTGCGGTGACGATCCGGCGATTTCGAGCAGGACCCGCGAGGAGCTTCCATGATCACGTTGATGTCGGTGAACGCGTTGGACCTGTACGGCAGCGACGATCCGGCCGAGGAAGCACGGTTCGCCGGCCTGGAAGCCCTGATCCGCGACCGGGACGCCGATGTGATCGCCGTGCAGGAGATCATCTCCACCGGAGAGGACCACAAGGACAAGTGCCCGGGTGCCGTCGCGGGCTTGCGTCGACTCGCCGAAGCCGTCGGCCGTCGCTGCGAGGTGGCCGGGGAACCGGCGGTCGCGGTGGGCGGGATCATCCACCACACCGGGCTGCTGTGGCGCGACGGGATCGAGCCGGTGCCCGGCACCCTGCATCCGCTGACCCGGGAAGGCGCGGGGATGTGGCACTGCGCCGTCGCCGCGGTGTTCGACCTCGGCGGGCCGAAGGCCCGTATCGGATCCGTCCAGCTCTCGCCGTTCGATCAGACCTGGGCCCGGATGGACACCAGCCAGTTGCTGCGCGTCTTCAACCGCGACGACATCCCGGGATTCCTGGGCGGGGACTTCAACGGCATCGGCGCCCAACAGGTCGTCGACGAGGACGGCTACAGCTGGTACGACCACGACCCCTACGTCGGCAGGTCCGCCCCGCCGTGGCATCCCGACCACGCCTATCAGCTGGGTGAGGACGGCCTGGTCGACCGCCAGGCCGCCGTCCGGCTCGAACACCCCCGGCTGGGCCGGATGCGTGACTGCGCCGTCATCACCGGCACCGGGTGGATCCCGACGACCGGGTTCCACCCGGCCGACAGGAACCCCGATCGACGAATCGACCGCTGGTATGCCACCCACCACGCCCCGGACGCCGCGATCGCCGCCTACCGGGTGGTGCCGTTGGAGCAGGTCAGGATTCTGATCGACGACCGGCCGGTCGAGTTGACCGATCACAATCCGATCGAAGTCGACGTCGACGAGCACGCGCTGGCCGGCGGCGCGGACGCACGACCCTGGAACGCCTCCGATCGCGCTTGATATGGCACGGGCCTCTGATACGGAGGACCTCGACGGAAAGCCCCGAACCGGCCTTCTGACCTCCAACCGGCGAACCGACAGAACATCACGGAAGGGCTGTACCGGGTACTACGACCCCGCACTCTCCCGCATCCGCACCCTTGACTGAGTGACCATCCTCTGTCGACAACCGGCGGCGGTGGCTGTACCCGACGCTCCTCGACGGCGCTGCGCAGCTGGTTGACCAGCGTGGTGTCGGACTTGAGCTGGGCGGCGGAGGTGACCGCTGTCGACTTGAGCGCGACGTCGATCGGCGCGGTGGTGCTCTCGGTGTAGGCGAGGTTCTCGGTGTAGACGAACTTGTCGCAGGCCGCGACGAACGGCTTGGGCGTCTTGCGTTCGCCGAACCCGTACACGGTGAGGCCGGACTCGCGAAGACGCGCGGCCTTCTCCGGACTAGATCTTGCCCGAATTGACCCGTTCCCTAGTCGGGATCGCTCGTTCGTGTCACGGTGTCCGTGACTACGGTCCGTGTGTGGCCACTACATCTTCCGCTGATAGTACGCGTACGGCCCTGGATCTGGTCGCCGAGGCGATCACTCGGCTGCGGTCGACAGATCCGACCGACACGGCGGCGTCGTTGCTGGCTGCGTGGCACGGCTTCGGCACTGCGGAGGCGGCGGGCGGGTTCCTCGCACAGGACAACGCGGATGACGCCGTGCTGGCCCGGAATGCCCGCCCGGTGATGGCGGCCGTGGCCACGCGGCTGCGCGACGCGCCGTCCTTGCCCTATACCGACGAGGTCGTCGAGACCGTGGACGGCCTGGTCCCCGACGACTTCCGGATTCCCGTCGACGACCGGGCAGCCGTCCACCACGACCCGGACCAGCCGGTGGACCGATCCGCAGCGGGGATTGTGCGCCGCGCCATCCTGGCGTTGGCGCTGGAGCTGAACACGTTGCTGCCGCAGGTGGCCGAGCACGCCGCGGATCCCGCTGACCGGGTCGCGTGCGAACACGGCACCCGGCTCGCCTACGAACTCGGGCGCTGTTGGGAAGGCCGGCTGAGCTCCTTCCTCGGCAGCTCCCGCGACCTGGGCGCGGCTGGTCGACCTCGTCGGCAACCGAGCAAGAACACCAAGCGCGCGAAGAAGAGGACCTGACTGCTGATGCTGCCGACAGACCGGTTGGTCCTCATCGACCTGGAGAACGTGGTCGGATTCCGCCCGAAACCTCGCACTCTGCGCGCTCGGGTCACCGCCCTGCTCAACGCCGCCGGACAACGCCATCACGCAGTGGCCGCCTACGCGGCCCACGACGCCGAGGACGATCCCACGGCCTCGGCGCTCGCCTGCCTGGGTGTCGCACCCCTTCGGGTGCCACCCGGCTCGGACGCCGCGGAAACCGCGTTGCTGGCCCACGCACAGCGGATGCGGGTCGAGGGGTGCGTGTTGTTCACGGTCTGCTCAGGTGATCGCGCTTTCACCGCGTTGGCCGACGATGAGTCCGCCCGCGTGAACGTGCTGATCTGGGAGGGACAACCAGTAAGCTCGAAACTCGAACAGGTGGCTGATCACGTTCACCGATTGCCCCGGCCGGGCGGCGAGGTTTCCGTCGCCGAGCCCGTGACGACCGCGGCGCTATCGCATGATGCGCATCCGGTGCCGTGTCACCACAATCGCCTCGTACGCCAACCGCTGGGCAGCTTGACCGCGGGACTGGTCACCGGCATCGGCCTCGCACTGGGACACCGCCTGGCCGACCGACTGCTGTCACGGCGAGGCAGGATCCCGCCCGGCCGGCGGTGAGCGGTCCTCCAGCGACATCAGCCGAGCCGTCAGCGACGCTCGCGGTCGGCCGGACTCGTGATGACCGGCATTCCGAGGCCGGCACGTCTCGCCGTGCTGTTATTGCGCGTGCGTTCCAGAGTGCGATCGAGACTGACGAGTTTCTTCTTGGCGTCGATGAGACTGACCTGGAGTCCTTGCACTTCGCCGAGCCAGTTGTTCATCTTGGCCTCGGTAATTCGGCCGGATAGATTGCGGATGATTTCCAGAAGTCGCGGACGTTGCGTCGGCGCAACCCCGCAGCATCGGGCACCCGACGTCCCGTTGACCGAAATGGTTCGGGACGTCCTTGGCCCTCCCGAGGTGCGCGATCCGATCAGCTTGTGGCCACGTTGACCAGGAGGAATCGGCTCGCGATGGCCCGGTAGCATTGATGCACATCCAGTTTCCAGGAGAGCGTTGATGACCCGACTGAGCCAGTCCGTTGACCGCGCCACCGCCCTGCTGAACGGCGCGGACCTCGCGGCCGACGCCACCGTGCGCGAACTGCTGACCGAGACCACGCAGCGCCGCAGCCTGGACTTGTCGGACCTGGCCCCGGCCGAGCAAGCTGCCCTGATCGCCGCTCGCTCGCAGGAGCTTCAGCCGTCCACCGAGGCGCTGGCCGAGCGAATCATCACCGCGGACAAGAAGGGCCGCCGGTTCATCGCCAAGTTCGGCATCGACCCGACCGGGGCCGAGGTGCACCTGGGGCACTCGGTGCCCATGCTCATCCTCAGCCGCTTCCAGCGGATGGGCCACCAGGTCGTGTTCATCGTCGGGGACATGACCGCCAAGATCGGCGACCCCTCCGGCCGCTCCGACGACCGCCCGGCCCTGACCGACGAGGACATCGCCCGCAACCTCACGACCTACCGCCAGCAGGTCACTCCGTTCTTCGACTTCGACCGCGCCCAGTTCCGCCACAACGGCGACTGGCTGCGGCAGATCACCCTGCCGAAGATCATCGAGATCATCTCGCAGATCCCGGTGTCGATGCCGCTCCAGCGCGAGGACTTCCGCAAGCGCCTTGACGCCGGACAAGGCCTGTCGCTGGCCGAACTGATGTACTCGGTCGTAATGGCACTGGACTCCGTGGAGACCAACTGCGACCTGGAGGTCGGCGGGATCGACCAGTTCCTCAACATGCAGATGTGCCGCAAGGTCATGGACGTCTGCGGTCAAACCCCCGAACTCGTGGTTGCCACCTCGCTGATCGAGGGCACGGACGGCACCGGGGCCAAGATGAGCAAGTCCAAGGGCAACTACGTGCCGCTGACCGCCCCGCCCGGCGAGATCTTCGGCAAGATCATGTCGGTACCCGACCGGCTCGTGGAGCCCTACTTCCGGGCGCTGTCGGAATGGCTGGACCCCGAACTCGCCATCACCAGCGAGCGTGTGGAGGCCGGGACGCTGCACCCGATGGATCTGAAGAAGGTCCTCGCCGGAGAGGTCACCGCCGCCATCCATGGCGTCGACGCGGCGATGAAGGCTCGCGAGGAGTTCGTCGCCCGCTTCTCCAAGCGCACCTTCGGCGAGGTCGAAGACCTGCCCACGATCCCCGACCTCAGCCAGCCCGTTACCGAGGTCGTCAAGGCCCTGGGCTTCGCCAAGAGCAACGGCGATGTCCGCCGCGTCGCCCAGCAGAACGGTCTCCGCCTCGTGGTCGAGTCGGAGGGCGGCCAAGAGCAGGTGACGCTGAGCGCCGACGAAACCCGCGAACCGCTGGCGACCCTGGTCAAGGACAAGCTCGACGGCCAGACCGGCGACTACTACCTCAAGGTCGGCCGCAAGCTCGCCCGCATCACCACCACCGCCTGATCCAGGCTGTGCAGGCTGTGGTGCTGGACCTGTTCGGCACCCTGGTCACCGCGCCCACTCCCGAGGAGCGCACCGGCGCGGCATCGCGGGTGGCGGCCGTGGTCGGCTGCGACACGACCCCCGAGGCGGGCCGTCACACCCGGTCCGCCTACCGCCCGCATGACCACCCATCGACGGGACGGGTCTGATCCAGCTCGCTTCGACAACCCTTCTGCTGCTGGGCGGTGACGACTTGGTCTCTCAAACGGTCAACGGTCAGCTTGCGGCACCTGGTGGATCGTCCGCTCACTGCGACGCGCCCCGGGTCGGCAGCGTCGTGATCTCCGCTGCATCATTCAGTTTGCCCTGCAAGCCGCCTACAACGTCGGCGACATCCTCACGGAGCCCAGCCTGGCGATCGTGCTGCACCGCGCCGGTCACGCCGACACCGCGCAGTGTCTGGTCGTCGACACCTCCGCCGTCGTGCAGCCCCGAGCTGTACTGCGGCGCGGAGTGCCTGTCGGTGTACGGATCACTGCTGTCCACCGCCGCGGTCGACGGAGACCGGGACACCGCGCGCATCCTGATCGGTGAAGCGTCGACATCGCCGCACGGCTCGGTGCCGACGGCAATCACCGGTTCACCGCGTTCGGGCCTACGGGGCGGGCTGTGCCGGATCAGCATTGCCCGAGTCCTCGGTACGGCGATGCCGTCAAAGCCGCACAACGGGTGAATCCGGGCGGCGTCTCGCTCGTCGAACGCCGTGCCCGCTACCGGTCGGACGTCGATGCCGCCACGTTCATCGTCGGGACGGGGTCGTGGTGGAGATTGAGCTGTGGAGATCCGGTGCGCCGTCCCCGGTCCGCCCTCGTGGCCGAGGCACGATGGCGTCATGGTGGGCGACAACGCGCAGGCGGCCCGGCACCTGGCAGGGCAGGCCTATCGGGTGGGTCGCGTGTCGGGTCGGCAATCGTGGCGTGAGGTCCCTGCGGTGGATCAGCCGTGGGAGGCTTGGCGGCCCACGCGGCCTTCCGGTTGGGTCCGAGTCGAGCACTCCCTGGCACGACGCGATGTCCGGTGAGCGGCCTGGTTGGCGTGAGCGCTCCGCCACCCTCGATGGCCAGACCGTGTTTGCCGTGGATTACCAGGTCTGCCGCCGCTGCCGGCTGGGCTGGGTCGAGCAGCCGTACACCGATCCGTACGTTCAGCGGTGTGGCCTGGCCGGTGCCGGTCTGGCCGCTCTGCGCATCGAACACCCCGGCCTGAGCTGGCACACCCTCGGCGGCCACTTCTCCGACTCGCGAGCATTCTGGACAGCCGTCGGCACCGGTGTCCCCGGCGGCTACGAGCGGCGCCCACTCTGCTCGCATGTCCGTCCGGGCTGATCAAGCCCAGGGCAGGTACTTGAGGATCATCGAGACGATCTGGTCGACCAGATCGTTCGTCGTGATCTGCGGGCTGTGGCCCATGAAGCGGTGACCAGCGCCATCCGCGGCCGTGCGGAGCAGGGCGGCGGCCGCGGATGGCGCCTCCTGTGCAACCTGCCGGAACCGTGCGAGCAGCTCCGCTGACGATGAAGGGCCGCGCGGACTCCGGCGCTCAGCCGGTGGAGATGCCCAGGCCCCTTCGCAATTCCTCGACAGCCAACCTACGGTGCGAGATCGCGTTCTTCTGCTCGCTGGACATCTCGGCGAAGGTGAGATCACCACCGTCGGGCACGAAGATGGAGTCGTACCCGAAGCCGCCGTCGCCGCGGCGCTCGGTGGTCAGTACCCCCGACAGCGTGCCGGTGAAGACCCTGACCCCGTCGGCGTCGGCGTAGCCCAGCGCGGTCGTCACCGTGGTGCTGCGGTCCTCGACGCCGGCCGCCATGTCGAGGATGCCCTGGACACCAACGGAGGACAGGAACCACGCGACGAGCGCGCCGGGCAGGCCGTTCCACGCCGTGAGGCTGAGGCCGGTGTTGTCCACCAACACCGGGCCGCGCAGCTTCGAGTACGCGTCCTGGGCCTTGCGCTGGACGACCTTTACGACGTCGAGGTCCTGGATTTCGATGAGGTCTTCCCTGACCGCGGCGACGTCGATGCCGAGGAGGGTGGCGTACTCGCGGGCTTTGCCTTCGTTGCCTGTAATGAGCGCGATGCGGTCGATCACCTGCTCGCCTTTCGAAAGGTAAGGGTCAATACCCGTCACCCGGAACCCGCTTTCTTGCAGCTCAGTCCGACGCGAAGGCGCGCTGGTCACGTCTACGGAACCCGCGCGTCCTCGACGTCCTTCAGCAGCACGTCCGGGTCGGGGATGCGGTAGGTCGTCAGCTTGGCCGCAAGCCAGGCTTGGTCGAAGGCCACACCGGTCTGCTGCTCGGCCACCGCGAGGCAGGTCGCCCTGAGCTTGCCGACCTCGAAGGTCACTTCGGCGGCCCATCCCGGTACGACCTCACCGGGATCGTCGGCGTCGGCACGCATGGGGTCGAAGCAGGCGGTGACCTTGCCGTCAGCGGCTTCGGTGATGCGGAACAGGCCGTTGACGTTCCAGTGCACGCTGAAGAAGGAGCCGCCGCCGGCCGACGCGCGGCGGGCAATCTCTGGGATGGTGCCGCTCCAGCCGTTGTTCTCCAGGGCGATGACGTGGTCCTGGTGCTCGAAGACCTGGACGTGGAAGTGGCCGCGGTCGTCCAGGGCGGCGTCTTCGGCCTCGACGGTGGTCATGGGCCGGCTACTGGCCGGGTCACCGCCGTAGGTACGGACGACTGCCTGCGTCGTGGAGCGCGTGATGACGGCGAAGGTCATCACGACGTCCTGGCGTTCGATCCAGTCGTAGGCGTCGGTCAACTGGTGCATGACGGGTCCTCGGCGGTGTCGCTTCCGGCGTAGGCGCTGGCGGCGATCTTGTCAGGGTTGGTGATGACGACGATGAAGGCGTCGCCCTGGGCGATGTTGGCCCGACGGTACTCCTGGCGCAGGGTGCCGCCCTGGCAGTTCTGCTCACGCAACGGGACTTCCTCGGTGCGGACGTTGGCCCACTGGCCGCCCTCGACCGCGGAGGCGAAGGCGTACTCGTCGCAACTGCCGTCCGGGAAGGTCTTGGTGAAGACGCTCGCGCCGCAGACGACGCCTCGCTTGGTCTGGTCGGTGCCGGGGGCATCCTTGTGGAGGATGGCGGGCTTGCCCTCGCCCCAGGCGAGCTGGATGTTGCGGGTGATGTAGGGCATCTTCACGGCGTCGAGCTTGACGACCTTGAGGTCGTCGCACAGCCGGTCCTTGAGGAGTTGGTCCGCGGTGCACTGGTCGGTGCGGGGCTTGACGGCCGGGGCCACGGCGTAGGCGGTGTCGGTCGATCCGCCGAGTTCGGGCAGGACGTCCTGCACGCCGTCGAGGAACTGGGGGCCGACGAGGATGACGACAGCTCCGAGGAACAGGAGGGGTAAGACGCTGGAGCGGGTCTTGGACATGGTTGGGCGAACTCCTTGCCGCAGCAACAGGGCATGGCAGCGTGGCGGATGGCGTGGCTGGCCGAGAGGTGTATCGAGCATGGTCACCCGAATGGTCCGGCCCAAGAACATCCGGTTCGTCGGGGTGGTGAGGCTGACATTGGGCGGCGTCGTGCTCGCGGGTTCGAGCACGAGCGCCCGGTCCGTTGTGCGAGCGCGGCTCGCGGATGCGGTCATGCGACCGGAGGAACGCGCCGCGTCGGGAGCGGCGCGTCCCTCCGGTCAGGAGGCCCCCAGCACGGCGACGGACGACCGCCGGTCGGCTGCCGCGTGCCGACCGGTCGCGGCCGTGGGAGGGCCGTCGGTGACCAGGTGCTGGTGGGCGGTGGTCCACACCGTGCACGGTGATCTCCGTGCACGGAGCTGGCCGGAGCACTGCCGGCAACGGCCGCGCTCGTCGAGGGTGTGCTGGTCGAGCAGAGCCCGCCACGCGGCGGTAAGGCGTGCGATCTCGGAGTCCGCCAAGGCCGCGCGGCATCGGAGATCACCCTCACCGACCAGGGTGTCGAGGTAGTTGAGGTGGTCGAACACGGCGTTGTGCATGGCCGTGAGCGGTGCTTCAGCCATTCGAGACCTCCTCGGTGGGCCAGGGCTGTTGCTGCGGTGTGGCCGGTGGCCACAGCTGCGGGTGCAGGTCGACCGGCACCAGGTCGGCGAGCCGGACTCCGACGGCGATCACCCGGTGCGCCGCGTCGTGGAATGGGGGACACGGCCACGACCGAGCCGAGCAGATCGGGCAAACGAGCTGTTGACCAGTGGACGGGAGGTGGGTGGTGAGTTCGTCGATGGTCGTCGCGATGCGACCGGCGGGGCTGTCGACTGCCACGACGACGGCGACGACATCGCGTGTCCCGTCCACGTCTCATGCCGCCACGTCGTGGCCGGTGAGTACCTGGTAGATCGGCAACCGGCGCCGACCGCCCAGCAGGTCGGCCACCAGGTCGTCGTAGCCGATGCACAGCTCTCCCAGCCGGTGCAGCGCGAGCTTCGCCGGATCACGCGCGGCCGGGTTGTCGTCCTCGGCCAGCAGCCGGGACCGAACCCACGCAGCGGCCAAGCGGTCGGCCAACTGCCCCAGGCTCTCGGTGTGCAGCAGCCGCGCACTGGACTCGCCGAATTGCCCGGCCGCCCAGACGTCGATCCGCTCGACCAGCACCGATCGGGTGACATCGTGGTCGTGGATCGCGCGGAGAGCCGCCGCGACCACGTGCTCGTCGCTGCGCGGATCGCTGAGGACGCGCTGGACCTCGGCGCGTGCCCGGTTCTCGGCACCCAGGTCCGCCGCCACCGCCAGCACCGAGTGCAGGCCGTTGACCTCGTGAGGACTGCTGAAGGCGCGAACCACCAGCGAGGCACGCGGGATGACGCCGGCTGCGGCGGCGTTCGCCGTTCCACCCTGCTCAAGCGCGATCTCCGTCATGCCACCAACCGTGCCCGCGATCCGCATTGCTGCAAATACCAGGAACCGGGGATGTCAAGGGGAGGATTCGGGGAGGGTTCCAATCCTCCCCTTTCGCGGAGCAGTACCCGTTCCGTCACGTTGCGTGTCACGATGGCCCTGGTCACACCCTCGAGAGGCTGGACCAGTGTCCACGGCAAACGATCAGCTGCGGCAGGCGCGGGAACGCACCGCCTCGCCGACGCAGCCCGGCGAATGCCTGTCCCGGCAAGAACTCGCCGACCTGGTCAACGCCTACATCTGACGTCACTACGAGCGGAAGGTCGAGCTCGACGCCAACTACATGGGCAAGCTCGAACGCGGCGACATCCGTTGGCCCGGAGCGCTGTACCGCGAGGCACTGCGTGTCACCCTCGGTGCTTCCAGCGACGCCGCGCTGGGCTTCAGCAACCGTCGCCGCACGGTGGTAAAGCTGGCGACCGTGGACCGAAAGCAATTCCTGCGCACCGCCGCCCTCGGCGTCGGCACCCTCGCGCTCGCCCCGGTCGCCGCCCTGTTGGAAGGCACCCAGCCGACTGCGGCTCCCGCCCGCGTCGGCCAGACCGAGATCGAGCAGATCCACACCGCGGCACGCGTGTTCGCCGGGTGGGACCACACCTACGGCGGCGGCCTGGCCCGCGAAACCGTCCTTGCCCAACTCCGGTTCTCCGCCGACCTGCTGGAAGCCAGCTATCCGGCCAGACTGCGCGGCCCTCCCCACAGCGCCGTGGGCTATCTCGTCCACACCTGCGCCTTCATGGCCTTCGGTGCCTGGCCAGCCACCTGCACGTGGATCACGAGCGCTTGTCGACTTTCGAACGCTTCTGCGTGAATACGCGTAGAAGGGTCGCGAGTCGACATTGGAGATTGGCTAGTGTCCGCCTATGAAATTCGACGGCTACAAGCTGCGTGACGAAATCCTGGACGACGTGTTCGCCGAGGCCGAGAGGGCGTTGGGGGCGCGGCTGGACCCGTCCGGCATCACCTACGGCACCCAGGGGGCGACGGTCGGCCTCCCCACGACTGCGGACACTTGGGTGCGCGTGGCGTGGAGTGCTCCGGAGAAGGTGCGCCTACAGGCGTGGACCGGCGGGGAGATCGCCTCGGCGGTCGTCGGTGTCAAGAAGCCTGAGCTGTATCGCTCGTACCGGTGGGTCGATCGGAACCGGTCGGTGGTGTGGCGCGCAGACGAGGTCGAGCTGATCAGGTCGAAGGCGGTCCACCCGACCGGGGTCATCGACAGCGATCCGGACCTTCCGGCGGGGTGGTGGGAGGGCTTGGCGTCGTCGTTGGTGGCTCTCGCGGGGTTCCCGACCCGGCGGGTGGGGATGCCGCAGGAGCACCTGACGCGCCGCATCAACCAGGTGTTCGGTGATGAGGGCGTGGCCACCGAGGTGGACGAGTGGACGACGGCCCACGCCGATGTCCACTGGGGCAACGTCACCGCGCCGGACTTTTACCTGCTGGATTGGGAGGACTGGGGACTGGGACCGCGAGGCCTGGACGCCGCGACGCTGTGGGTAGGCAGCCTGCTGGTGCCGGCCGTGGCCGACGTCGTGCAGAAGGTGTTCGCGGACGATCTCAATACCCGCTCGGGGCTGCTTGCTCAACTCCTGGTCTGCTCGAACGTCATCCGGATCAACTCTGGGAAGCCGACACCCAGTCCGCTGCTGGAGCCCGCTCGACGCGAAGCGGACCGCCTCCTGGACGCCCTTCGGTAGGCGGTCAATGGCGGGAGCACATCGAGGTCAACGGTCTACGGAACGGACCGGCGATCGAAGGTCGGCGTACATCAGTGAGATATCCGCTGAACGAACTGGACGGTGCCGCGCATTCATGGGACGGAACCTCGTCACGGGATTGCGCGGAGCGAACGGATCCACGAACCCGTCGGCCGCTGGAATCCGCTCCAGACTCAGACGCTCGGCGGTCGAAGTCGGCGTCGGCGTCGGTCATGCACTGCTACGATGACCGGGAATGTGACGGTGTTTGTAGGTGCGATATCAACCGACTCGGCGAAACTTCCAATCGTAGTCGCCGTGAGCATGAAGGAGTCCAGTGGAGTTCCGCCAGATTGAGCGTTCCGTCGATGCGTTCCAGCAGTCGGTGACCTCCGGGCAGATCGAGGCCATGTGCCGGCGGGCGTTCGGATCGAATACGTGTGTGACTTCGGCGGTTGAGCTCGGAAATGGGATGTACAACAACACGTACCGTGTCGACATCGAGGGGGATCGTCCGGTCATCCTCCGGGTCGCCCCGGAGTCGGCCCGGCAGTTTCGCATCGAGCAGGGGCTGATGCGCAATGAGCATGCGAGCGTGCCGTTTCTCGCGCCCATCGCGCCCATGATTCCGCGGACGCTCGCAGCGGACTTCACCCATGAGGTGATCGGCAGGGATTACTTGTTCCAGACGGTGCTCGACGGGGTTCCGGGTCCGGAAGCTATCGGACAGTACCCGCGCCCACAGTGGAGGTCCTTCTTCCGGCAGATGGGTGAGATCGCCCGCAGTATCCATGCCGTCCGAGGGGAACGCTTCGGCCCGGTGGCAGGTCCGTGGTACGACACGTGGAGCGAGGCTGTGATCGCCTTCTTTGCCGATCTCGCGGCCGATCTGGACGGTGCTGGTCTCGACTCTGCGGACGTGCGGGAGGTTGCGGCTGCCGCGGAGAGGTGGCGTGCTGTCCTGGACGAGGTCGCGGAGCCGCGGTTGCTCCACGGCGATCTGTGGACGGTCAACGTCATGATGGCATCCGGCGCGGCCGAGCCCACGATCAGCGGAGTGTTCGACAACGACCGGACATCGTGGGGCGACCCCGAGTCCGACTGGACGATCTTCATGGCGGCCAAGAATCCCGGCACGGAACGCGACGCGTTCTGGGAGACCTACGGGCCGCGGCCGTCCACGCCGGGCGCGGCCCGGCGGTCGCTGTTCTACCGGGCCAAGCACATCGGAGCTATCCGGCTGGAGCGACACCGATTGGGAAATGCCGACGCAGTCCCGGAAACGTACGAGCAGATGCGGAACGTACTCGACCAGCTCCGGGGGTGAGCCGCGTGAGGAGGCGCTCACGGCGCGGCACCGACTCCACGGTCCTGGGCCGCCCGCAACTCGGCGACGAACTGCACTTGTGATCGGATGTAGGCGCGCAGGTCGACATCGTGAAGCAGCACGGGCGGATGGGCGAGTAGAAGCGCACCGATGGCGACGAGGAATGTGCGGGTCGTGGCGTCGCTGCCTCGTTTCCTGCGTGGTGCCTGATAGAGCAGGTATGCCGCTTCAGCCCAGGCGATCGTCGCGTCTGCGGGGGTGGTGTGGTCGTGGGCGAGCAGGGCCATGGCGCTGTGGAAGATCGTCCGGCGGTCGGTTTCCGGTGCGCTGGCGATGTAGATCAGGTCGCCGTCGGTGACGATGCGGGAGGTGTCCCCGCCCCGCGCGGCGATCCGGGCGGCCATTTCGGCGGCGGCGTGGCGGGCGGCGTCAGCTCGCAGCAGACGCATCCCGTGCACCACGCGACCGTCCGGCAGGGTGACGCGGTTGCTGACGATGTCCGCACCCGGCGACTGGGCGAATCTCGCGGCTGCCAAGGCCCCGAACCGTCGCATGGTTCTGCTGGCCGGAGTCTCGGTGCCGCCCGTATAGGTCCGCGTGATCGAGTCCCAGTCAACGCCCTCCCTCAGGCGCTCGTGTTCCCCGATCCGGAAGAGATTCCGGTTGTCGTCGGCGATCGGCGTGCGGAACCGCTCCACATGGCCTGCGCCGTAGCGGCCGGTGGAATGTGGCATGGTCGCCGCGATTCGGTACCGCCAGTCCTCCGTCGCCTCGAACACCGTCGTGAACACCGCGCCGCGCTCGTCGACGTCGCGAGCCTCCGGCAGCTTCTCGCTCAGTATTTCGCGCAATGAGCGTGCCGCCGCGGCCTGCTCGTGGGCGAACTCGCGCAAAGTTCGCTGGGCCGACGGGTCGTTGGTGCGCAGGATGAGCCCAGGTGTCGGGAAGCACTCGGCCGTGATCGGCTGTGGGCCCGGCCGGGTCGTCGTGGGATTCATCGGTCGATCCAGGGGCTGTTCGGAGTGATGGGCTCGACCCGGATCCGGACCTGGCCGAGCAGGTGGTCCGCGTAGTCGTCGACGGACTCACGGTCGGGGCCGACCACGACGAAGCTTCCAAGCCGGGCGGCGTTGTCCTTCACCCCGCTCACTGCCTCTCCTATGGCTTTGCGTACACGGACGACCGGGACCCGAGGGCTGAGCTCGGGCAGTCCGCTCAGCGTGACAAGGCGCCCAGCCTGGTGGCTGACAAGGAACCGGACGGTGGCGTAGCTGCTGCGGGTCGGGGCGAGTCGGGCGGGGCGGCCCAGGGCCGTGTCGAGGCAGGCCGCCCATGGATCGATGCCGAGTGCGTGCTGGATGAGGACGCCGATCTGCCCGGCTCCGATACGGGCTCCGATCTCGATCACGACGCACCGGCCGTCCGGTGTCAGCATCACCTCGGTGTGTGCCGCCCCGTTGCGTATCCCGGCCGCAGCGATGGCCCGATTCACCTCTTGGCGCACGGCCCGCTGGACATCCGGAGGCAAGTGGGCTGGAAGTCCGTGGCCGAGTTCGACGCGGTGGGTTCCGGCGGTGACGGTTTTGCGGGTCAGGCACAGATGTGTACTCGCGCCGTTCTGGGTGATCGATTCGACGCTGTACTCGGTACCCTCGATGTACTCCTGAACCAGGACTCGTGCGTCGAGGAGCATCCCGTACATACCGCGTGGCTCCTGGGCGGCCTCGAACGCCGTGACCATCTCGGCCGCATCGCGTACGACGGTGACGCCCGCGGAGCCCGCGGCCTCCGCCGGTTTGACGACACAGGGAAAGGTGAGCCCGGTCGCGCACAGACCGAGCAGTTCGTCCTCCCGTTCGACAATATGGGTGCGGGGTGCGGTGACACCTCGCCGGACGAACTCGCGGACCATGTCGGCCTTGTTGCGGGCGGTCGTGGCCAGGGCCGGATCGTTTCCGGGCAAACCCAGCGCGGCGCAGACGTTGGCGACTAGTGGGGTGAGGTATTCGTTGGTGGTCAGCACCGCGTCGATGCCGACGCGACGGGCGTAGCCGATGACGTCATGCAAGGCCTGCTCGGGTTGGGAGAAGTGGGTGAGCAGCCAACCGGAGAGCGCCGTGCGGAGTTCGGCGCTGTATGTGGCGAACCGGTCGGGTTGGGTGACGACGTGGACCTGGTAACCGCAGGCGGTTGCGGCTTCGACCAGAGCGGCGGATTCAGGCCCTGCCGCCTCGATGACCAGGACACGAACTGTGGTCACGACAGGTAGTCCTCGCACTCGCCGGTGCGGTCAGTGTCGAGGGTGAAGCAGTGGAACCCTCCGCCGAACAGGCGCCGGTGCCGGTGCCGCACGGGGACGGGGGTGAAACCCTCGGCTTCGAGGGTCTTGAGCAGACCGGTGCAGTCTGCGTTGACCAGGACCGTGTCCTCGTTGACCGACAGCACGTTGAGGTCGATATAGGGGCTGGTGAGAACGAGGTCCTCGTCGTCGTATGCGGGGAACGCGCCAGGGTCGGGCTCGGGCGGAACGATGAACTTCCACGACCGGAGCTGCTCGGGCAGCATGTCCCGGATGCCTTCGTGGCGGGCCAGGAACACGCCGGGCCGGAGTGCCAAGAGCATGCTGTCGATGTGGTTGTCGGCCATCCGGTCGACCTGGTGGATGCGGTACCGGTCGGCAAGATGGCGCCGCAGCCAGTCGAGGGCCATCCGGTGGTTGTGGTGGGCGATGTTGACGACCAGGTCGCGGCCCAGTCGCAACACTTGGGCACCGTCGAGCATCATCTCGAAGCCGACGTCGTAGAGACTGGGCTGGGGGTCGGCGATCGGCTCGGTGGGGCCGCCCAGCGTGGTGGCGGTGTCGCGGGCGTAGGACAAGTCGAAGGACAGGTCGGTGAGCAGCGGCCGTGGCATCGTCGTCCACCGCGCACCGGCCTCGTAGTACCGGCGAAAGAGAGGAGCCAGCAGACGGGTCTCCAGGTAACGGGAGCGGATCGCCGGTGGCGTCTCGATGATCTCGTCGCCGAGGATGAGGGTGTTGTCGCGGATGTTCAGCGCCGGGGTCGGCGCGGCCTGCCAGCCCAGGCCGGCGATGGGTGCGGCGTTCGGCGGCAACGGCAGGGGCCGGTGCACAGTGACACCGACGGCTCTGAGCGTGGCAGCCAGGTTCTCGACATCGTCGTGTAGTTCCTCGGTGTAACGCCGCTTGATGTTCCAGTTCCTGGTCGTGCGGTCACCGTCTGCGGCGGCCAGACGGGGGTAAGCCCAGTCCGACCGGAACCCTGTCAGATTTTCGTGGTGGAACAGCTCGAAGGTCACGTCCCGATCGTGGGACAGGTAGTTCTCGGCGGAGCCGACGATGATCTCGCGCAGAGGCGTGAAGTCGTCGTGGCTGTGTAGCTGCATGGTGTCCTCATCTGCAGTGACGGGAGAGCGCCGCATCGGGGCGGCTTGGGCGGTTGCGGAAGATTGGCCAGCTGTAACACAGACATGCGCCGCTACCGCAGCGGTCGGCCGCCGTGGAAGCACGCGGTCGTCGAAGAAAGCGGGACGGTGCACTGTTCGCTGCATCGGCCAAGCGGCACTTGTCGGCCCCGACCGGTGCTAGAGAAAACTCGGCCGGTAGCCGTGAACGTCTGCCGTCCGTTCGGTTGCGCTGATTCCCGGTCATGGTGGTGACCGCGCCGATACCGCACACCGTGGCGTGATTCGCTAGGCCTGCTGGCGGTGGTTAGTGACCTCGGACGGTTTCGTGCGGGGCGTCTGCTGTCGAGGCTCGGGGCGAGCGTGTCCGCCTCGGACAACGGCGGGTGCTGTGGGTGTTCGACCGGAGGATCGCGTCCAGAAGCGCGGTGTCAGGGTGCCGGTGGGAGCGGTACGCCGATGCGGTCGCTGGCGCTGTAGGTGTCTGCGGGGATGGTCGCGAACCGTGCGTCGAGGCGGTTGAACATCGCCCTGCGGTCAGCGTCTGTGGCGTAGGCGATGCAGAAGAGGAACTGGGCGCGATTGACTTCGAGTGGGATGACCGGCATGGACACGATGACGCCGGTGCGGGTGTCAGGGGCGTAAGCGCAGCCGAGTTCGTCAACGGCTGCGAGAAACGTCTCGAAGTCGGGAACCGCCCAGGTGGGGGGCACGTGGTACTCCACCACCGATCGCTCCGGTATGGCTGTGACTCCCACGATGTGGTGGGCGATGACCTCGTAGATGTGCAGGGATCCCGACACCTGGGCGTTGACTTCGGTGAACACGACCTGCCCCTCGGGGGTGACGATCGCGTCCGCACTCAAATAACCGCGGTACCCGAACGCCCGGTATGCCTCGGCCAGCTGCGTTCCGCCGCGCAGGAGCCGTTCCCGGACACTGTTGTCCGTGCCGCGCAGTGGGACGACCTGACGGCTCAGGCGCCGCCCGACATAGTGCAGCGTCCCCATCTCAGTCGGCCGCGACCCGTGATCGGCAACATGATGCTCGGAATACACCGACCCCGTGTGCGGCGTGAACTTCTCGACTACGACCGGGAAACGACCGCGCGCGGACGCCCAATCCCAGCGCTGCGTCCAGTACGCCTCGATCGCGTTCGGGTCACGGCCGTCGAGTTGGTGAAGGTGGCGGGCCCCGACATGATCGACGGGGAGCGACATGTCACGCAACACGAGCTGATTGCCCACGCCCGCCCCATTGTGTGCCTGCTTCACCACGACTGCCCCGGTGACAGCCAGCAGGTCCGCTGTCGCGGCGACTGCCTCGTGCACGCTGTGGCACACCGAACCAGCGGGGATCGGCACGCCGGCGCCGGCTGCCAGTGCCCGAAAGGTTGCCTTGTTGTTGCCCAACTCGCCGCCGCCCTGTGAGAAGAAGCCGGCGCCGGGGAACCGGTCTTCGACGCCCAGAGCTGCGGCGAAGCGGGACACATGGGCCGATGGCCACAGGGCGAAGACCTCCTCGACCTGATCCAGGCCGACCTCGCCGAGTCTGTCGCGGACAGTGTGGACGAACCCCGCGTCGGTCAAGCTCTCCGGGTCGAGCAGGCGCCCACCATGGCGCCCGGCCGGAGGAACGATGATGTGCAGGCTCTGAGCGTCCACGCCCGTGAACGATGTCGCGTAGGCAAGAAACCGCCGGTCCGGCTCGTCGGACAGGACAATCACGTCTCCCTCGCGCGCGAACCACACGATGCGCTGCGTCCAGGCGCGCAGGTCTCCGCGGTTGCGGATGGCTGGGTCGATGTGGTTGCCGATGAGGATCTTCACCGAGGTACTCCAAGTCGACGGGTGCCCAATGCCGGTCCATATTCGGGAAAGGCGGGCGGCGGATAGTTACGAACGGAAGGTGGCGGGCAGCACATCGAACACACGCATGGTCGCGGTGCGGCGGCGGCGCGGCAGACCCGCCGCGCGTAGCGGTGCCGGGTGCGCCAGCAGACCCGACACCAACGCGCGCAAGGCGGCCTGGGCAGGCACCGTACCGATGCACGTGTGAGTGCCCCAGCCGTATCCGAGGTGCCGGTTGGGCGAACGGTCCAGCAACAGCCTGTCCGGGTGCGGGAACTGGTCAGGGTCGTGATTGGCGGCGGCGAACAAGGTCAGCACGGTCTCGCCCGCCCGTATCGCGATCTCACCGATCTTCGTGGGCGAGGTCGCGACGCGGCTCGTGCCCTGCACCGGCCCGTCGTAGCGCACCAACTCGTCGACACCGCTACGCAGCACCGCACCATTACGCATCCGCCCCAGGGCATCCGGGTGCCGTAGCAGAGTGTGCACGGCGTTGCCGATCGCGGCGGTCATCGTGCTGTAGCCGCCCTGGAACATCACGCGGGCCGTGTTGCGCACGTACAGGTCGTCGGTGTCGGACGCCGAGTCGGAGTGCTGCCGGACGTGCGACAGAAGCCCAGGCCGTTCGGAGTCTCGGAACCACGACTCCACCAGCGCATTCAACTCCTGCCGGGCTTTCCGTCCCGGCTCGGCCGTCTCCGGATCCAGGCCGGCGTCCATGCTCCGCATGATCGCGTCCGAGACAGAGGCGAAGGAACCGATGTCGGGTTCGTCGACGCCGAGTAGATCCGAGACCACCGCAACCGACAGCGGCGCCGCGATGTCCGCCATCACGTCGAACTCCGCCTGGTCGGCGAGCCTGTCGAAGACTTCGGTCAGCCGCCGTTGCGCCCGGCCTTCGATGGTCACGAGATCCTGTGCACGCAGCGCGTTCATGAACAGACTTCGCACACCCGCCTGCGCAGGCGGGTCAAGAGACTGCACGCTCAGGCCCGGCTCCGGCACCGCGGTACCCGTCCGCCGCCGGTCACGAGCGAAGCGCTCGTGATCTCGCAAGACAGCGACACAGTCGGCATACCGCGTTAAACACCAGGACTGCAATCCCTCATGCCAGAACACCGGGGTGGTGTCCCGCAGGCCCGCGAAGACCGGGTAGGGGTTCTCCAACGTGACCGGATCCAGCGGATCATAGACAGATAGGGACGGCATCAGCTCTCCCCACAGGGTCAGCGCGTTTTATCGGTCATTCGGGTCGAGCGGGGCCCGATGCACACCGGGCCCCGCCCGACGATCGAGATCAGTGGTCGTAGAACATGTCTGCCCCCTCTCCGAGCGCAAGTGTCCGGACCGTCTGCGCCAGCACCGCCGGCGCCCGATCCGTCCGAAGGTTCAAGAAAGCCGTATCCACCAACTGGGCAGTGCAATTAGCGGATCTGACTTCGGTGTTGTGTATAGGCGCGACGCTGACCTTCAAGCGGAACCGGCAGTGCTGCCCCGAACTGGCGCGCCAGCAATCCGGCGGCGAATTGATCACCGTCGGGACGTATGCTTCGAGCATATTCCGGGCGCAGGGCTATCCGCGTGTGTGCGACTCGCCTTACCGTTTGACTAAGCGGCGCGCCATGGCCATGGACGCGGACCGCATTCGCCACGTAGACACGCAACTCGCAGGCTGGCTTCATCTCGATACTTGGGCTGGTCAACGGCGAGTTGGGCAATCCATGTGGTGATCCTGAGTTCGCGGATGTCCCGCAGGAGCGTGTAGCCGTCCCACGACGTGACGTCGTGGCCGTATGCCATGCAGTAAGCGCGGTAGTCTTCGCTGCTTATCCACTCGAAACCGCGGTGGACAGCCGTCGACGTCAAGTCCCACTCGGGCGGACCGACGGAAAACCGTTCGAGGTCGAGTACGACCGTGACTTGGTCGTCCTCTGTGACGACGATGTTCCCGCCGTAGGCGTCGCCGTGGATCACGGCGACCGGAAGGCCGTCCGGCAGCCCCCTGATATACCGGTCTTCAAGTTCTGTCAAACGAGTCCGTAGCCAAGCGCGGTCATCGACGGTCAGCGTCCTCGCCTGGTCAATGCGTTGTGCTGTGCGCACGAAGGGAGTCAAAGGTTCGAGGAAATCCGGCGGTGAAAGGCTGTGCAATCGGCGTAGCGCTGCCGCGACTTCGGAATACCGTCCTGGACGATGGCGCGGGAGTTCACGCCAGATCGTCACGGCGGTCTCATCGATGACGATCGGCTCGGTCCACGGGTGCACCGCTGCGATGTCGTGTTCCAACAACCACTTCGCAACCTGGACTTCCTTGGCCGCGACGGCCTGCTGTCCAGGCCGGGCGACGCGTGCGACAAGCCCGTGAGGCAGGCGGAACAGCGCGTTTTCCCCTAGCCTCATGGGCTCGGCGTCCGCACCGTCCAGACCGGCCTGCCTGCATGCGGCGATCAGTACCGATCGGTACCCGTCGAGCGCTGCCACGGTCATCACGCCAGCACCGTATTGGTGATCCGGTGTCGGAGGTCGGGGACATCAGCGATGCGTTCGTGCGGCCGCGAGTAGCGGGCGAGTTCGCGCAGACAGTCTGACACCCGATTCGATCTGATCGACGCAGCCGCGTCGAGCGCACGGTTGCCGATCACTACGCCTTCGCGCGGGTCGCCCGTCGCCATGTGCAGGGTCGCCAGCTTGGTCTGGGATAGGACGCGTGATCGGGCGGCGATGCTGACGTGTCCGGAGACAGCAGTTTCGAACCTTTCCGCGGCGTCGGTCTTGACTCCTTGGAGTGAGAGGTCCATGAGCGCGTGCGCGGTGTCGCCCGCATGCTGCGAGGCATCGTAGTAAGCGAGCCACTTCGGGTCGGTATCGGACTGGCGGTCGGCGAAGAATTCGTCGGCGAGTGCTACCGAGCGCAGCGCTTCATGCCGCCGGCCCATCTTCGCGAGCGCTCGCCCCCGAACCGTGTGAAGCATCGCCCGAGTGGTCGGCGTAACACGGTCGGCGCGCACGAGCGCATACTCGATCCACGTCATCCCTTGATCGGGATGACCCGTATGGATGTCCTGTCGAGCCATCCTTGACAGGATCTCGGCGCGAAGCCCCCAATCTTCCGCCTCTTCGGCGCAGGCGAGTGCGAAACGGAGCGTTCGCCTCGAATCGTCGAAAGCGTAGGCGTCGAAGCACATGAACCCGTGGACCGAAGCCAGGTAAGCGACTGCGGAGAAGAGTTCTGGACGCAGAATCTCCGGATAGGTCGAGTCCAGCAGCCGCGCCGACCAACGCAGCTGCGCGAGGACCGTCTCCCGGGACAAGCCTCCACCATGCTCGGCGTCCCAGCTCTTGAAGACCCTGGCCGCCGTGTGGACCTGCTCGACCTCGGTCCTACCGATTCGGGTGGGTGGCACTGTGGCTTGGCTGGGCTCCAGGAACGCGTCCAGGGACCCGAGCGCCGCCAGTCCGACGCTGACGCCGGCGACGCGCAGGAACTGCTTGCGGTTCATGTCAGCAACCTTCACGGTTCGACGTCGGCTGTTGGAGAAGCCCAACGCTTCGTCGGTCGACACGCCGAGCACCGCGCGGAACGCCGCCCGGTAGTCCTCGTTTGGCCATCTGATGAGGCCGCGTTCGACCTTGCCGACGTAGTTTGCGTCGATTCCCTCTCTGCGATTGGCATGACGATAGACGTACTCGTTGACCAGCTCGGCGAGCTCCTGGCGGGACAGACACTCGCCGGGATGCGCGGGCGACTCGGTACGTTCCCGCGCCGCACGTAACGCCTCGTTCTCATTGCGCACGATGACCTCCGACGATGGTTCACCCTTGGCCATCGTCGCACGGACGGTAGCAACGCAGACACGGGCAAGGGAGGGATGCGAAGGGGGATGGTTCCGAAATTCCCCCTAGCGTCCCCTTGACATCCCGTGATCCGGGCGTTCTCAAGCCGCTGCGACGGGGCCACGGTTGAGTTGCGAACGACGTGGCGGCGTACCGATGCGGAGGCAACGCAGTGTGGGACTCGGGAGCATGCGCAGCACCAGCTGGCGCGTCGTGGAAGTTGCCCCGTACGGGACGGGCTGCACCCCGGAGGCGTCGCCCGACGTGCTCCATCACGGAAGAGGCTGAGGAGGGCAACAACTCTCGACAGCCTGCCCTTGGTCTTCAGCGAACATCAACGCCCGGCTCCCGGACAGCCAGATGAGCGTCTCCTTCAGGAGATCTCTGCTGGCTGTCGCGGGCCGTGCGGTTCGGATTGTCTATGCGAGCAATTCGATCCCATACGAGTGATGTTCCTCGCCGGTATCACGAACTGCACGATGCTCGTCGGAGGCTCACGCTCTGACCTTACGGTCAAGCGAGCCTCGCTCCTGGACGGACGAGGGCATGTCGAGCCCAAAACTCTCCCGCGGGCTCCATGCCCTCGTCCGGCCATCAGCGCCTAGTCGTCGGTACCCGGCGAGTCGAATTCAGCCCACTCGTACGCCCTTGATTCCGACACTCGATGCCGCCAGATTCCCGACTCCTCAGACCCATAGGGGGTGATGATGCACCGGATCGACTGCTTGATCGGCAACTGGATGTGGCTGTGCACCCGCGACGACACCACCGGCCGCATCCGGTTCGCCCCGGGCGCGACGAGCGTGGCTCTGGCCGGTGCACTGCTGGGTGAACAACTGCTGGCACACACGATGACGATCACGGGGGATGTGATCGTCCCGTTCAAGACGCGGCCCGCGGACCGGCCCGTCCACGGGACCGCATCGCATCCCGGGCGACACACCCTCCAACCGGTCGGGCACGTGGGGCCGGGCGGGCGCACTGCTGCGCGACTGGCCCCTGAGCCGGAGCCTTTGTTTCTCCGAGCCCTCGATCCGGCCTTGCGGGCGGACATCGCCGCCGTCCGCAAGGACAACCTGGTCCGCGCCGTCTACACGGAACTGACGTCGTCCTCGCTGCTGCGCGACCCGACGTTCGCGCTGGAGCACCTGGCCCAGGACGCGCTGCCGCGGTTGGGGCAGCGGATCGGGAAGTCCGACGGGATCGAGGTCGTCCTCGATCGTGTGGGGTGGCTGAGGCGGTGGCGGGACTACCGGCTGGTCGATCCGGACCACGCCGCCACGGTGACCGCGTCGTTGGGCGGGCGGCTGGCACGCGGTGACACCGGTATGGCCCCGCAGGAGACGTTGCTGTGCGCGCTGATCCGTGCCTGCGACATGGACCACCACGTCTTTCCCGGACTCGAACCCGACGCGTACTCACACCTCGACAGCATGATCTCGATCCAGCTGGGGCCGCCCGTACGCCGCCTGATCGAACTGGTCGGGCGCATGGCCGCCCGCGACGCGTTCACGATCTGACCCCGGTCGAGCCCCACCGACTCGACCCAAACCCTCCCGTGTGCACCAGCCTGCTCGCCGGCCGGGCAGCGGCATCCCTTCCCCCAAACCCCGGAGCCTGACATGTCCTCTCAACGCGGCCGAACCACCCCGTTCTTAGCCGGTCGGATCGGGTGGCCGATGCTGGTCGCCCTGGCCATGGTCGCCGTCACCCCGATGACCGTGGCGGTGGTGATCACCGTGACCGTGATCGCTCAGACCGGTGTCATCGCGATGCCGGCGGCGTTCGCGGTCGTGGCCGTGGTGCTGGCGCTGTTCGTCCCCGGCTACTTGAAGATGAGCCGGGAGATCGACAACCCGTCGGCGTTCTACGCCTTCATCGCGCGCGGCCTGCACCCCGCCGCGGGTGTCGCCGCCGCCCTGGTGGCGCTGGTGTCCTATTGGGCGCTGCTGGTCGGGTTGTTCGGTGTCATCGGGCAGGCCACCGCGCCGCTGGTGGAGCCGCTGGGTGTGCGGCCGCACTGGGCGGTGACCGCGGTGGTGGCGGTGTTGCTGGTCACCGGTTTGGCGTCGGTGAAGTTGTCGTTGCCGGGGGTGGTGGTGCTCGTCGCCCTGGTGTTGGACGTGGTGTGGATCGTGGTCACCGCCGTGGTGCTGATGGTCCACCCCGCCGAGGGCACCGCCGTGGCGGCCGGCGCGGTCCGCGCGTTCTCCTTCGGCGACGGTCCCGTCGTGTTGTTGTCCGCGCTGTTCGCGACCGTGTTGCCGGCGTTTCTGGGGTTCGTGGGATTCGAGACCACGGTCGTCTACCGGGACCGTGCCCGCGACGAGCGCACCGTGCCCCGCGCCACCGTCGTGGTGGTCGCGACGCTGGGGGTGCTGTACGTGTTGGGCGCGTTCGCGCCGATCGTCGCCACCGGCCCCGACGGTGTGGTCGCCGCGGCCCGCGAGCACGGCCCCGAACTGGTGTTCGTGTTGGCCGAAACCCATCTCGGGGCGGCGTGGGTCGCGTTCGGTCGGGTCCTGTTCGCCTTCGGCGTGGTGGCCGCGATGATCAGCTTCACCCTCACCGTGGCGCTGTACGCCTACGGCCTGGCCCGCGACGGGGTGTTGCCCAGCGCGGTCGGGCGCCTGTCACCGCGCACCCAGGCACCGGCCCGCGCGGCGATGGCGCTGCTCGTGCTCAACCTGCTGGCCATCGGTGGCGCCGCCTACCTCGGACTCGATCCGGTCGGGCACCTGCTGCTCGGTGGCGGAGCCGTCGGCGCGCTCGGTGTGCTGACGTTGCTGGCCGCCACCGCCGTGGCGATCGTGGTCCACCGGCGACGCACTCAGCCCGACCCGGACGATGCACCGGCGGCCCCCGCCGGGTTCGACGCCAAGCCTGAGTTCGATGGACCGGGCTACAGGGCCAAGGGCGACGGGTCCGCCGACGGCACGTCCGGGTCGGGCGGCGTCACCGCCGCCGATGGTGCGGGCCGCAAGTCCGCGGCCGGCACGCTGGCCGTGGTGGCGGCGGTGGCCCTGGTCGCGTTGCTGGTGCTGGGTGTGTGGCGTTTCGACGCGTTGCTGGACGGCCCGGTGATGTTGCTGCGGTGGTCCGTGCCGATCGGTTTCGTGGTGGTCGCCGCGACGGGCGTGGCGTACGGCCTGTGGCTGCGACGCAACAGGCCCAGGGTCTACGACAGGATCGGTGGCACCGGTCGCGGCACCCGTCCGGTCGACCACGGGGTCCGATCGTGAGCGGGAGCGGCGTCGTCCAGGCGCTCCTCCCCGACACGCCGGCCGTCGCCGACGTCGTCACCAAGGCCTTCTTCGCCACGGAGGTGGCGCGCCGGCTGGTTCCGGATCCGGCGCAGCGGCAGGACCCGCTTTGGGGTCACCTGCTGCTGACGATCCGGCACGCCCAGCGGCACGGCCACGTCGACGTGACCGCCGACCGCACCGCCGCCGCGGTCTGGATCCACCACGACAACCCCCGGTTGTCGCCCCCGATGCCGCCGGACTACGACCGGCGGCTGGCGGATTACTGCGGTCCGTACATCGACCGGTTCCGTGCCCTGGACCGACTGTTCGAGTCCTGCCATCCCCACGACACCCCGCACCACTACCTCGCACTGCTCGGCGTCGACCCCGCCCACCACCGGCAGGGCTACGGCACCAGGCTGTTGCTCCACCACCACACGGCGCTCGACCAGCGGGGCCTGGGCGCGTTCCTCGTCGCCACGAGTGTCGACGCCGCACGCCTCTACACGTCGTTGGGCTACCGGACCACTCGTGAGCTGCGCCTGCTCGACGACGGTCCCACGCTGTACGCGATGTGGCGGGACCCGGCCAGCGCCACAACCGGGGGCCGGCTTCCATGACGAGCCCCGCAGTCGCTCCACGTGCCACCACTCCACGCCACGACGGTGAGTCCACCCGGCCGGTGGTGACTTTCCACAATGGCCACCGTTGCACGGGGTATCGAACGGACGCGGGTTTCCAGGAGTGTGTACACGGTTACGTCCGGCGAATCGGCGTCCGGCGGCGGACGGCAGCCCTCCGCACAGCCGTGATCCAGGGTCGTGGGACCGATCGGGCACACGACACCGACGACGGCGCCCGAGGTTTCCGTGTCGCCGGCCCGGCGACACCGAGGGTCACCGGGTGGAAGACCGACACGGGCATGCCGCACTGATCGTTCGCCGAGTCCATAGCTGCCAACGGCATGCCCACACGTCCGGTCGATACCGGCGGCCGACGGAACGCACCACAGAACAGGGACATCAGGACACGATGCGTCGATCACTGATCGCAGCCACGACGTTGACCGCGCTGTTGACCGCGTGCGCTCAACAAGGAGGAACCACGAACGAGACCGTTTCCGCGACCGTGGTGAGCACGACCTCGACAGCGATCAAGCCCAGTTCGGGGCGGCCACGTGACGTCGAACTCGACGACAGGCTGGCGTGTGAACTGCTGTCGGCCGACCAGTTCCCCATGCTCGAGATCGACAGTGAAGGCCATACGACGGAAATCGAGGCCCTCAAGGCCACCGGTTGCACGTGGACGGTGACCGGCGCGTCCAACATCCTGGCTCCGGTGCTGCACGAGGACATCGGGGCGTGGATGGACGGCAAACGGATCGGGAAGGGCGAGTGGGTCGCCCCGGTGGCGGGGTTCCCCACCATCACCGTCGCCATTCCCGGCAGTCCGGACCGTTGCGACCTGATGGTCGGCACCACGGATAACCAGTACCTCGCGGTGGCGTTCTCGGTGAGCCCGGGTTTCCTGGACCGGTTCCCCACACCGTGCGACGGGGCACGGCAACTGGCAGAAGCGGCCATGCAGAACCTGATCGGATGACCGATCGCCGATGAGGATCGGCGACCAGCACGTCTGCCCGGTCACGACCCGCAGCTCGACGACCGGGCTCACTGCGGCCGGTCCCCGGTCGGAGCCGGCGGTGCCGGTGCCCGGCAGAGACAAACGGCGGAATACGAATGCGACAGCGGAACAACGTGAACACCACGCGACGAATCCTGCTCGGAACAGCGACCACACTCGTCGTGGTCGCGGCATGCGGCTCCGGTACCGACACGCCGGGGCACGACATGCCCGATCGCGGCGACACCGGTACCCGGACCACCGCACCGTCCCTGTCGGAGTCGACTTCCACACGTCCGCGTGCGGTCGATCTGGACGGCACGGCCCCCTGCGGCCTGCTCACCGATGGGCAGCTGCCCACGTTGAAGATCGACACGGCGGGACGGCCCGTGGACAGCGACTTCTACAAGACCACGGGCTGCTCGTGGACGGTCATCGGAGCCGGCAGCCATCTCGTTCCCGTGACCGTCGAGGGCATCTCCGCGTGGACGGACGGCAAGCGGGCCGGCCAGGCGGAGACGATCGATCCGGTGCTGGACTTCCCGGCCATCACGGTGACCCTGCCCAGCGACGAGGGCCGCTGCGACGTGATGGTCGACACCTCCGAGGGGCAATACCTGGTGGCGGCCTTTTCGGTGCTGCCGACGTACGAGGACCGGTTCCCCGCACCCTGCGACGGGGCCCGGAAGTTGGCGGAGGCGGCGATGGAGAACCTGCTGAAGTGACGGAACGACAACAACACCGATGCGCCGCCGTA
>NZ_MTQP01000026.1 GCF_001984175.1 Saccharothrix sp. ALI-22-I | reverse complement strand
CGCGGCGGCGGATGTCGAGGCGTCGATGCGGGCGATGCATCGGCAGCGGTTGGAGTTGTTGGCCCAGGTGTTGCGGTGTGGCTATGACCTGGATTCCTACCAACGGTTGCTGCGGGTGAATCCGGCCGAGGTGGAGCAGTGGATCAGGCAGGTCGACCTGTTCCTGCCGTCGGTCAGCCCGACCGGACAGTCGCTGTCGCCGCTGCATCCGGTGGCTGGTGCGGCGTTGGCGGAGCAGGAGTTGTCGGATGGTCATCTGCGGGAGTTGACGCGGGCGGTCGACAAGTTGCGGCTGCCCGACTGGTCGGAGGAGACGCTGGTCGAGGCCGCCCGCTCGGTCGAACCGAGGGTGGTGCGGCAACTGGCCGACCGCATCCGGGATCGGGTCGAGCAGGATGCGGTCGACGAGTTGGACGAGCCGGAGGCCGAACCCGCCGATGTGCTCTATGTGCGGGATCTGCCGGGTGGGCGGGTGGAGTTCTGGGGTGAGTTGTCGGCGGAGACCGGCGCGAGGTTCACCGCGATGCTCGAACCCTTGTCGCAGCCGCGTCCGGATGGTCCGAAGGATCGGGCGCGTCGGTTGGGTGAAGCGTTCGGCGACCTGGTTGGTCTGGCGTCGCGGTCGGAGCACCTGCCCTCGGAGGCGGGGGAACGCCCGCACATCAGCGTGACGGTGGATTTCGAGACGTTGCGGCGTGGTGTGGGGCATGCGGTGCTCGACGGCGACCACTATCTCAGTGCGGCGCAGGCGCGGCGGATCGCGTGTGATGCCAAGGTCATCCCGGTGGTGCTGGGTGCGGCGTCCGAGATTCTGGATCTGGGGCGGGCGAAGCGGACGGTGAGTGTGGCGCAGCGCAAGGCGTTGCACGCCCGTGATCGGGGTTGTGCGTTCCCGGGTTGTCCGCGTCCGCCGAAGTGGTGCGACGCGCACCACGTGAAGCATTGGGCGGACGGTGGCGACACGGATTTGGGCAATCTCGTGTTGTTGTGTCGTGCCCACCACAGTGTGATTCACCACTCGTTGTGGTCGATCACGATGACGGGTGGTGTGCCGGCGTTCGTTCCGCCCCGCCATGTCGATCCGGCACAGCGGCCGAGGCAGAACCTTCTCCACCGACCACCGGTGGGCATAGCGGCCTGAACCGCCTGTGCCGGGTACGTCCGATCCACGTCGGTGGGGATCGGACGGTCGACGGCTGGGCCGGATTGTGCTCGGGTCAGGCGGAGTGCGGCATGGGGGCTTCCGGTAGCGGTACGCGGACGCTGTTGTGGAGGTGGTGGCTGTGGCACGCGGCGGTTCGGCCGGTCGGTTTGCGGGCCGTTGTCTTCGGCAGTGCGTTCAGGGTGATGGTGGTGGCGTGGTGTTTGCCCAGGCCCCATTCGGGGCGGCGTTCCAGGAGGTTCGGTCGGGTCGCCGCGACCACCAGCAGGGGCAGGTCTCGTCGGCAGTCGGTCAGGTCGTCCACCATGTCCAGCAGTTCGTCCGAACCCCGGTGCAGGTCGTCCAGGAGGATCACCATGGGGTTGGGCAGTTCGGCTTGCCGCAGGAAACGGCGCCACATCTCGCGTGAGCGCGGCTCGGCCCCGGGGTCCGGTTTCTCCAGGCCGATCAGTGGTCGGAGGGCGGACATGACGTAGTTCATGTCGCCGGGTGTGCCGGCGAGTTGGGCGACGGCCTCGCCGAGTTTCGCGTCGGCCGCCGGTGGCGTGTCCTCGGGGTGGATGCCGCAGTGCGCGGCGATGATCCTGGCTTGGACGGTTCTGATGCCGTCGCCGAAGGGGTCCGCGGGGCTCGGCAGGCGCAGCAGGTCCACCGCCTGGTTCTCGGCCACCAGTCGGGCGAAGTCGTCCACCAGCCGGGACTTACCGGTGCCCGGCGCGCCCACCAGCGTCACGAGGTGCGGCTGGTCGCGCACGTGGACCAGGCCCAGCAGGCCGCCCAGCAGGTCCAGTTCGTGCTTGCGCCGGTCGTCGCCGGAGTCGGTGGCGTCGCGGTCGTGGCGGAACGGGTCGGCGTCGAGCACCCGCCACGCCGACAGGGACGTCCCCGTCACCCGCTGGTACGCCACCGCCGACGCGGTCGACCGGCGGGCCCGCTCGCTGACCCAGATCTCGCCGATCGGCACGTGGGTCAGCAGGTTCTCGCAGTCGGCGAGGGTAGCGCGGCTCACCGTGGACGCCGGGTCGCCCGGCCTGGACCCGTCCGGCACCAGCACCGTCCCGACGGTGACCGCCGCCTGGAACGTCAGCGCGTGCCGGGCCGCGCCCACCAGCCTGTCGTTGATCGCCGCCGCGGCTCGGACCGCCCGCAACTCGCCCGCGCCGCCCGCTTCGTGCTGGTCGAACAGGGCCAGTGACACCGAGCCGATGGACGCGGCGACGGTGCCGCCGAAGTGTTCGACCTGCTCCCGGGCGACCCGGGCGACGAGGTCCAGCAGGTCGTGGTCCGCGAGGGTGTCGGACGGCTGCGCCTTGATCATCACCACCCCGACCTCGGTGGTGTACCGGCCGATCGACGTCGCGGGCTGCTCCACGACCACGGGCGCGGCGGAGCGGGACAGTCTGGTCAACGTGGGGTCGTGGCTGAGGATGGCGCTTTGCAAGGTCTGTAACTCGCGACCGGGCTCCAGGCCGAGTTCGCTGACCAGGGCGGCGCGCACCCGACCGTAGACGCGCAGCGCGTCGGCCTGTCGTCCGCTGCGGTACAGCGCGAGCATGAGCTGGCCGCAGGAGCGTTCGCGCAGCGGCTCGTTCTCGACCATGAGTTCGAGCTGGTCGATCGTGGCCTGGTGGCGGCCCCGGGCCAGTTCCGCGTCGAAGAAGTCCTCCATCGCGTCCAGCCGGGCGTTCTGCAACGACGTCAGCTCGGGCCACGCGATGCCGGTCTCGACCAGGTCGGCCAGCGCCGGGCCCTGCCACAGCGCCAATGCCTCGCGCAGCAGCCGGGCGGCCTCGTCCGGGTCGGTGGGCAACAACGCCCGGCCCTGTTTGGCCAGGCGGAGGAACACGTGCACGTCGATCTTCTCGGGGTCGAGCTGCAACAGGTAACCGGGCGCCTGGGTCACCAGTACGGCGCCGTTGTCCTCACCGTCCGCGGTCAGCAGGCTGCGCAGTCCCCAGATGGCGTTCTGCAGGATCTTGCGCGCGGACTTCGGCATGTCTTCGGTCCACAGCGCTCTTAACAATTGACTGGTGGCCACCACGCGGTTGGGGTTCATCAGCAAGAACGCCAGTGTCGCCCGCTGCTTTGCTCCGCCCAGTGGCATCTGTGTGCCGTCTAAGATGACTTCCATCGGTCCCAGCAGATTGAAACGCACCATACCCCCAGTGGTAGTGGCATGCGCTTATGACCTCGTCGACATCCCGTGCGACCGGAAACCGCCGGACTGATTGGATGCCGCTGTCAGGTGTTGGCACGCCGAATCATGCGTGTACTGCGGTTTCCCGAAAAACACGATCTCCGTCGGGCATCCCCAGTTCCGCCCGATCCTCCCCAGATCCATCACCAGCGTATCACCGCCCGGACGGGTGTCGCATAGTCCGTCCAGCGGACTGATTAAACCGTGAACAGCCGCGATGAATCAGTTGATTGAACGGATCTGTCATTATCTCGGTACGAGGGTATGGGTGGGCAAGACCCCATTCGAAGGGTCTTGCCCACCCATCGCGGCGCGGCGGGGGGTGACTGGGGGCACCACCGTGGCCGCGCGTGTCGAGGGTGACGGGCGTCAGTGCCCGCCGGTGACGACCGGGGTGGTCGTCGGCTTGGTGGAGCGCTCGCGGACCAGGTTCAGGATGATGGCGATCACCAGGCACACCGCCGCGAAGACGAACGCGGTGAGGAACGCGGCCTGCACGCCCTCGTTGAGCCCGACCTTCGCGTCGGCCGCGCCGCTGTCGGTGTAGGCCACGGACACCGTGGTGCACAGCGCGATGCCGAAGGCGGCGCCGATCTGGAACACCGAGTTGTTGATGCCCGAGGCCAGGCCCGACTCGTTGGCGGGCACGTTGGACAGCGCGGCGATCGCCGAGGCCACCACCGTGGTGCCGATGCCGTAGCCGAACACGACCATGGCCGGGAACAGGTCGGCCCAGTAGTTGCCGTCGGCGGTGACGCGGGACAGCAGGTACGCGCCCACCGACAGCGCGGTCGCGCCGAGCACGGCCACCTTCTTGTAGCCGAACTTGGTGGTCAGCGGGCCGGCCAGGTTGGAGCCGACCACGGACATGAACGCGTAGATGGCGGTGCTCAGGCCGAACACGACGGCCGAGTAACCGAGCACCTCCTGGGCGTAGATGGACATCATCAGCGCGCCGCCGTAGATGGTCATCGAGACCAGGATGGTCATCAGGTTGCCGCTGACCAGCGACCGCAGCCGGAACACGCGCAGCGGCACCAGCGGCGCCTTGGCGCTGCGCTCGGCGAACAGGAACAGCGCGAACAGCACCACCGCGCCCGCCAGGACGCCCAGCGTCTGGCCGGAGCCCCAGCCGACGACCGGCGCCTCGACGACGGCGTAGGCCAGCAGGACGAGCGCGCCGGTCACGGTGACCGCGCCGAACGGGTCGTAGGACTTCTTGCCCTCGCGGATCGCGGTCTCGCGCAGCAGCTTCGGGCCGACCAGCAGCACGATGCCGGCCAGCGGGATGTTGATGAAGAAGATCCACTCCCAGCCCAGGCCCTGGGTGATGGAGCCGCCGACGAGCAGGGCGGCGGTGGCGCCGAACGCGCCGACGCCGGTCCACACGCCGATGGCGCGGTTGCGCTCCTTGCCTTCCGGGAAGGTCGCCATCAGCACGGCCATCGCGGTGGGGGCCATGATGGCCGCCGCGACGCCCTGCACGACGCGGGCGCCGATCAGCACGCCGCCGGTCCACGCGAATCCGCACACCACGGACGCGACGAGGAACAGGGCGGTGCCGATCATGAACATCTTGCGCCCGCCGAGCAGGTCGGCGGTCCGCCCGCCGAACAGCAGGAGCCCGCCGAAGCTGAGCAGGTAGGCGCTCATCACCCACTGCGAGCCGTTGAGGCCGAACGTCAGCTCGGACTCGATCGACGGCAGCGCCAGGATGACGATCTGCGAGTCGACGATGATCATGAAGTACGCCGTGCACAGCAAGGCCAATGCCTTCCAACGGCGCGGGTCGAGGGTGGTCGAGGTCGTGTTGTCGGTAGGCGCAGCGGCCGTTTGCTCTGACACAGTGGGGTAGACCGGGGGCCGTCGGAAAATTCGTCGCCGGACCGCGACGAATTTTCGGCGCTACGCTGGTCTACATCCGTGAGGCAGGGAAACTGTGCGCGGACAGGGGGATCGGTGACACGTCACGACGACCGGACAGAGGGCTTGGCGACCGCCACGATGCTCGGTGGTCCGGAGGACTTCGCCAAGCTGGCAGACCCGTTCCGGGCCGAGCTGCTGGCGCACTGCTACCGCATGCTGGGTTCGGTGCACGACGCCGAGGACCAGGTGCAGGAGACGTTCCTGCGGGCTTGGCGCTCCTACGGTGACTTCGAGGGGCGCTCGTCGCTGCGCACCTGGCTGTACCGGATCGCGACGAACGTGTGCCTCAACGCCCTGGAGAGCCGTCGGCGGCTGCCGGTGCCTTCGGGGTTCCCCGAGTCCGACCGGGACCAGGACGGCGGCGCGCAGTGGCCCGCCGGTGGTCCGCAGGAGCAGCGCACGGTGCGCGAGACGGCGGCCGAGGCGGCCGAGCTGACCGACCCGGCGGTGATCGTCGCCACCCGTGAGCACCGCAAGCGCGCGCTGGTGGTGGTGTGGGAGCGCCTGTCGCCGCGCCAGCGGGCGGTGCTGATCCTGCGGGACGTGCTGAGCTGGCAGGCCAACGAGATCGCCGACCTGCTCGGCACCTCCGGCGCGGCCGTGCACAGCATGCTGCGGCGGGCCCGCGCCCAGTTGGCGCAGGCGCCCGCGGTGGCGGACGCGGCCGAGCCGGACGACGTGACGCTGCGCGGGTTCCTCGCCGAGTACGCGGCGGCGTTCGAGACCGGCGACATCACCGCCCTGGTGTACCTGCTCACCGAGGACGCGGTGTGCCAGCGGCGGCCGTCGGACACGGTGCTGGCGGGACGTGAGGCGATCGTGCGGTTCCTGGCGCACTGCCCGGCCGTCGGCCAGTGCCGGATGGTGCCGATCTCGGTCAACGGCAGACCCGGTTTCGGCGTGTACCGGGCGGGCGACGACGGCGTGTTCCGCCCCTACACGATCGACGTGCTGACCATCACCGCGTCCGGGTTCGAGCGCATCGAGGTCATCGAGGACCGCAGCCTGTTCGGCACCTTCGGACTCCCGCTGGTCTACCCCGGCGAGGCGACCTCGGCGTGATGGACGGCACGGACCCGCTGGCCGTCCTCGGCCTGCGGAAGGGTCTGCTCGAACGCGCTACCCGTTACGCGCGCGACGTCACCGCGCAGGTGCGGCGGCCGCAGTTGGTGCGGCCGACCCCGTGTGGGCGGTGGGACCTGCTGGAACTGCTGTGGCACGTGAACGAGTCGGTGGTGGCGCTGCGGGAGGCGATCGAGCAGGAGTGCGTGTTCCCGGAGCCGCTGTCACCGGACCCGGCCGAGGTGCACGACGTGCTGCGGACGTTCGAACGGGAGAGCGCGCTGCTGCTCGACGCGTGGGACGAGCCGGGCTACGACTCGACCGTCGTGGTCGGCAGGTACCCGGTGCGCGGCATGGTGCTGGCGAACACCGGCGCGTTGGAGATCGCGGTGCACGGCTGGGACGTGGCGCGGTCGTGCGACCTGCCCGCGGTGATCCCGCGCGACCTGGCGGTCGACCTGCTCGCCGTGGCACGGCTGGTGATGCCGTTGCCGCGGCACCCGCAGTTCGGGCCGGAGGTGGTGTGCCCCGACTGGGCGTGCGCCAGCGACCGGCTGGTCGCGTTCCTCGGCCGGCGGCCGGTGGTGTGGTGCCGGGAGCAGGGAACCGACGGTGGACCGGCAGTGACCGGTGCTTGCGAGGATCGGTTCAGCGAGACGTCATAGGCGTCCGTTCCCGGACTTCAGGAGTGCCGTATGCCCGAAACCGAGACCGTCGCGGCGCCGTCGCTGCGCGGCGTGATGTCCCGCTTCGCCACCGGGGTGGTCGTGCTGACCGTGGGCGGTGAGCACGTGAACGCGATGACGGCCAACGCGTTCACGTCGCTGTCGCTGGACCCGCCGACGGTGCTGGCCTGCGTGGCGCGGACGGCGACGATGCACCGGTCGATCACCGCGGCGGGCCGCTTCGCGGTGTCGCTGCTCAGCGCGGACCAGGAGGACCTGGCGCGGCGGTTCGCGGACAGCTCCCGCCCGCGCGGTGGGGCGCTGTTCTCGTCGGTGGCCGTGCGCACCGGCGCCGCGACCGGCGCGCCGCTGCTGGACGGCGCGCTGGCGTGGGTGGAGTGCGAGTTGGCGCACGACTACGAGGGCGGTACGCATTCGATCTTCGTGGGTCGGGTGCTGTCCGCCGAACTGGGATCGCCGCACTCGGCGTCCATGGTCTATCAGGGTGGGAAGTTCCACCGGACCGCCGGCTAGCGACAAGAAGGAGCCCCGACCCGCTGGACCGGGTCGGGGCTCCGTTTCGTGCCGAGGTCACTCGGGCAGCAGGCCGCCGGCCGCCACCGGGCGGTCGACCGCCATCAGCCACCGGCCGTCCTCCACCCGGCGCAGCACGTCGGTGCACTTGCCCTCGATGGTGAACGGCTGCCCGTCCGGGCCGGTGCCCTTGACGCTGAAGTCCACGCCGATCAGCGCCACGTCACCCGCGACGTAGGAGTGCGTCACCCGCGCCTCCAGCACCGGCTTGGCGCCGATGAACTCGACGAAGAACTTGCGCCGCGCCTCACCGGTCAGCGGCTCGCCGGAGAAGTTCGAGATGGCGTCGTCCCGGTACAGCCGGTCGAACAGCGCGCCGTCACCGGAGTTGAACACTTGCAGGAAGATGTCGTTCTGCGTCTCGGTGTCACCGGTCAGGTCCGGCTTGTCGTGGTCGATCGCGATCGCGGTCATCGGGCGGACTCCTCTCACAGGTACGGGGTGGCGGGGTCCAGGCCGAGCAGCACGCGGCCCTGGATTTCGAGGTTGACGTTCGTGTTCACCAGCGCGTGCTGGGTGAAGGCGAGCATGTCGCGGTAGAACCGCTGGAACGGCACGCTGCGCTGGATCACCGAGCCGCCGCTGAGCGTGTAGAGCAGCTCCACGGCCTCTTTGGCCTGCTGGTGGATGAACCCGGTCTGGCCGCGGACGATCGCCTTCTCCTCGTCCGTCGGCTGCACGCCCGCGTCGGCCCGGTCCTGGAGCATCTTCAGGTAGCCGCGGGACAACGCCTCCGCCGCGTCGATCTTGTTGCGGGCCGTGGCGACCTGGATCTGGGTGACCGGGTGCTGCTTCTGGTCCTCCCACGGCGTGTACGTGATCGCCCGTCCGGGCAGCCGCTCCAGGAACAGCTCGTAGGCCGCCTTGGCGATGCCCAGCGACGTGGCCGCGCCACCCGCCAGGACCAGCGCCAGCAGCGCGTAGTTGCGGCCGTCCGCGCCGCCGTTGGTGCGGTCCGGGGTGTCGCTGACCATCAGCGGCTCGAAGTCCACCGCGTAGTGGTCGGGCACGAACACGTCCTTGGCGACGGTCGTGACGCTGCCCGTGCCCGAGCCGCCCATCACGTGCCAGTCGTCCACGAAGGTGAATTCCCGGATCGGCACCAGGCACAGGACCTCGCCGTGCCCGCCGTCCTCGGTCTCGTACACCGCGGCGGCCATGTTGTAGTGCGCGCCCTTGGAACCGGAGTTGAACCGCCACTGGCCGTTGAGGATCCAGCCGCCGTCGGTCCTGGTCACCTTGCCGGTCGGCGCGAAACCGATGGAGATCCGCACCGAGCCGTCGGCGAACACCTCGGCCTGCGTCCGGTCCGGGTACAGCGTCGCGGCCCACGCGCTGCCGACGTACACGCCGGTCACCCAGCCCGTGGTGCCGCAGCCGCGGGAGATCTCGGTGATCACCTCGACCTGGTCGGCCAACGCCATCTCCAGGCCGCCGAACCGCTTGGGCACCGACATGCGCCACACACCGGCCGCCTCCAGCAGCGCGATGTTCTCCTCCGGCAGCCAGCGGTCCTCGTCGGCCTGCTGGCCGTTCTTGCGCAGCACGGGTACGAGGTCCCGCACCGCGTCCAGCACCGAACGTGAGTCCTGGGTCATGGTCACTTCTCCTCGCCGTACGGGTCGTCGATCGCGTACCGCCACTTGCCGTCCTCGCCGAGCCGCAGCACGTCGACACCCACGCCGGACAGGTGCTCGACCACGCCCTCCTCGTTGGTGGCGTCCATGGTCCAGTCGACGATCAGCAGCGCCGTGTCGCCGGTGACGAACGCGTGTCGCGTCTTGGCCTGCATGGAGGCGCCGCGGGCGATGGCCTCCTCGACGTTGCGGCGGTGCGCCTCGCCGGTCAGCGGCTTACCCGGCTCCCACACCGCGACCGCGTCCTCGGTGTAGAGGCTGTGCACCCACTCGACATTTCCGGAGTTGAACGCGCGCACGTACAGCTCTGTCTGCCTGGTCGCGTCGCCGGTGAGTTCGAATTCTTCCAACCTGCTGGTCATGCGCCCAGCTTTCGGGCGGGGTGTCACCGGCCGTTCCACACGCCGGTAATCGGCAGTACACGACGTGCGTCGATGACCGTGCGGTGACCGACCTCTGGGTGTCGTGTGAACGATTCGCCCTAACGTCGGCCGCGAATCGGGAATCTTTTCGAAGGAGACCTTCGATGGTCGCTCCGGCATTGTCGCCGTCGCTGTTCGGACCGGACTACTACCAGAACCCGTATCCGGCGTTCGACTGGCTGCGGGTCCACTCGCCGGTGCACGAGTTCCGCTTCCCCGCGGGTGAGGTGCCGACGTTCTTCCTCAGTCGTTTCGCCGACGTCAAGGCGCTGCTCGGCGACGCCCGCTTCAGCACCGCGGGAGCCTCGTGGGCCGGGGAGGCGGCGCGGGCCGCGGGCCTCGTGTTCGGCGCGGGCACCGTGGTCGAGTCGATCGTCACCGTGCTCGACCCGCCCGACCACACGCGGGTGCGGAAACTGGCGATGAGCGCGTTCACGCCGCGCCGCATCGAGCAGTGGCGGGAGACCACCGCGCGGATCACGTCACGGGCGTTGGACCGGCTCGAAGAGTCCGACGCGCCGGACGTCATGCAGTTCGCGGCCGCCATCCCGGCCGAGGTGCTGGGCGAGATCCTGGGCCTGTCGCTGGAGAAGTTCCGCGAGGTGCTGCACGCCATCGACCGCGCGTTCAGCACCGACCCCGACCTGGAGGAGGACCGGAAGCGGGCGTTCCAGGAGGTCGGCGAGTACGGGCGGGAGTTGATCGAGGAGAAGCGGCACAACCCCAGCGACGACCTCACCTCGACGTTCATCCAGGCCCGTGACGGTGACGACCGGTTGGCCGAGCACGAGCTGCTGGCCATGATCTCGGTGATGATCATGGCCGGGCTGGACACCACCCGCGGCGTGATCGGGTCCTCGGCGTTGGCGCTGCTGGACTTCCCGGACCAGCTCAAGCTGCTCCAGGACAGCCCCGAGCTGGCGCCGTCGGCGGTGGAGGAGTTCCTGCGCTACGAAGGCGCGTTGAGCACCACGCTGTTCCGGTTCGCCAAGCAGGACACCGAGTTCCAGGGTGTGCTCATCCCGGCCGGGTCGCCGGTGCTGGCCTCGACGTTGGCGGCGAACCGGGACCCGGAGCAGTTCGACTCGCCCGACCGGCTCGACATCACCCGGAAGGGGATGCGGCACCTCGGGTTCGGGCACGGGCTGCACAACTGCCTGGGCGCGGCGTTGGCCCGGTTGGAGGTCGGCACGGCGGTGCCCGCGCTGTTCCGGCGGTTCCCGGAGCTCAAGCTCGCCGTGCCGCGGTCCGACGTGCGGTGGGTGGAGAGCTGGCTGGTGCGGTCGTTGGCGGCGCTGCCGGTGGAACTCGGCCCGGCGGTGCGGTGATGCGGGCTCACCTGGCGGTCGACAAGGCCGAGTGCCAGGGCTCCGGCCTGTGCCACGCGTTGGCGCCGGAGCTGTTCCGGCTCGACGAGCAGGGGTTCGGCGAGGCCGCGGTGTCCGATCTGGATGATCCGGAGGACATCGAGGCGGCCGACTCGGTGGTCGGCGGCTGCCCGGCCGCGGCGGTGCTGCTGACCTACCTCGATTGACCTTCGATCGACGCGAAAGGGCCCGACCGGGGAGGTCGGGCCCTTTCGGCGTTGCGGGTCAGCGGACCTCGCCGTACCACTGCCAGCGCTCGCGCGGGAACTGCGGGTGGCCGGGCAGGGCGATCCGGCCGCAACCCCACAGCAGGGCCAGGCCGGGGGGCTGGTCGGTGGGCGCGTTCGGGAACAGGCGGGCCACCACCTGCGCGGCCAGGTCGTCCGGCGGCGTCCAGTCCAGGCCCAGGCTGCTGGTCACGTCGTGCGTGTGCACCAGCATCTCCACCGCGCCCATCGCGGCGAAGCCGGGCGCGTCCGAGGTGCCCCACGAGTGGTAGGCGCGCACGTCGGGGCCCGTCGCCCGGACCGTGTGCGACAGCAGCGTCGCCGCGATCGTGATCGACTCGAAGCACTCCGGCACCGACGCGTTGCGGTCGTTGCCGGTGCGCAGCGCGATGTACCGGGGCCGGTCCGGCTGCGGCCGCGCGATGAGGAGTCCCGCGTACCCGGTCACGGCGAGCGTGATGTGGTCGAGCATCTGCCGGCAGCTCATCCGGGTGCCGCCCGCGGTGGTGGACCAGTCCCGGTCCACGCCCTTGTCGAGCACGCCGATCACTTCGGTCGCAACCTCGGTGGGCAGGTCTGGCCAGGGAATCGTCACGGTGCGAAAGTCCTTCTTCAGGTCGAGTTTCGCGCCAAGGCTTCCAGGCTGGGCCGAACCGGCACAATCACCGCCGGCGCCACATATCGAAAGCTTCCTGCCATACCATCGGGGACATGGGGCCTGGTTCGGTCGCGGTGGCTGTGCTCGACCACACCGACATTCAGCCGATGGAGCTGTACGAACTGGCGATCGCCTGCGCCGTGTTCGGTGTACCGCAGCCGGATCTGGCCGACCGGTGGTACGACTTCCGACTGTGCGTCGAACACCCGGAAAGCACCCGATCGGGTAATGGTTTCGGTGTTCGGAGTGATCTGGGCCTCGACGATCTCGTCGGCGCGGACACGGTGATCGTGCCGTCGGTGCCCGACGAGTGCGTCGAGGGCGACCGCGAGATGCCGCCGCAGCTGCTCAAGGCGCTGCGCCGGGCGCACGAGTCCGGCGCGCGGATCGTGTCGCTGTGCAACGGCGCGTTCGCGCTCGCCGAAGCCGGCCTGCTCGACGGCAAGCGGGCCACCGCGCACTGGCTGCACACCGACCTGCTCGCGGCCAAGTACCCGAGCGTCACCGTCGACCCGTCCGTGCTCTACGTGGACGAGGGCACGGTCCTCACCGGCGCGGGCGTCAGCGCCGGCCTGGACGTGTGCCTGCACATCGTCCGCCGCGACCTGGGCGCGCACGTCGCCAACCAGCTCGCCCGCCGCCTTGTCGTGCACGCCCACCGCGCGGGCACGCAGGCGCAGGTGGTGGAGCAGAACCTGCCCGCCGACGACACCGACACCCTCGGTCCGGCGCTCCAGTGGGCCATCGGCAACCTCGACCGGCCGATCACCGTCGACGACATGGCGCGCCGCGCCGGCATGAGCACGCGCACCTACTTCCGGCGCGTGCAGTCGGCCACCGGCACCACCCCGTTGCGCTGGCTGCTCGACCAACGGCTGGCCCGCGCCCAGGCGTTGCTGGAGACCACCGACCTGTCCGTCGAAGTGGTCAGCCGCAAGAGCGGACTGGGCACGGCGGCGAACCTGCGCCGGTTGTTCACCCGGCATTTCCGCGTGTCCCCAAGGGATTATCGCCGGGAGTTCCGCGCGATGACCTGACCGGTCCGCGGGGTTGTCGGGTTACCGGCTTGTGACTGGCCCGTGGAACGCCCTGGACAGACTCGCGGCATGGCAGACGAACTGGTGAGCGGGAACACCGACGCCGTCGCGATCATCGGCATGGCGGTGCGGGTGCCGGGGGCGGACCACCCGGCCGCTTTCTGGGACCTGGTGCGCGACGGTGTCAGCGCGATCACCGAAGCGCCGGCGGACCGCACGGGTCCGGGTGGCGCGCGGTGGGGCGGATTCCTCGACGCGCCAGGGGAGTTCGACGCCGCGTTCTTCGGCATCTCGCCGCGCGAGGCCGCCGTCATGGACCCGCAGCAGCGGCTGGTGCTGGAAGTCGCCTGGTCGGCGCTGGAGGACGCGGGCGTGGTGCCCGGCGACCTGGCGGGCAGCCGCACGGGCGTGTTCGTCGGCGCGCTGCGCGACGACTACGCCAACCTGACCTACCAGCACGGCGCGGACGCCGTCACCCAGCACACCATGACCGGCCTGAGCCGCGCGGTCATCGCCAACCGCCTGTCCTACTTCCTCGGCGTGCGCGGGGCGAGCCTCGCGGTGGACACGGCGCAGTCGTCGTCCCTGGTGGCCGTGCACCTGGCGGCGGAGAGCGTGCGGTCCGGCGAGTCCACTGTGGCCATCGCGGCGGGCGTGAACCTGAACCTGCTGCCCGAGGCGGGCGTGACCGAGGAGCGGTTCGGCGGGCTGTCACCGGACGGCCGCTGCTACACGTTCGACGCGCGCGCCAACGGGTTCGTGCGCGGCGAGGGCGCGGGTGTGGTGGTGCTCAAGCCGTTGACGGCGGCGCTGGCCGACGGCGACCGGGTGTACGCGGTGATCCGCGGCAGCGCGATCAACAACGACGGCGCCACGCCGGGGTTGACCGTGCCGAGCCGGTCCGCGCAGGAAGCGGTGCTGCGCGGCGCCTACCGGCGCGCCGGCATCGACCCGTCCGCGGTGCAGTACGTGGAGTTGCACGGCACCGGCACGCCGGTCGGCGACCCGATCGAGGCGGCGGCGCTGGGTGCGGCGTTCGCCGGTCGCGCGGACCGCCTGCACGTCGGCTCGGTCAAGACGAACATCGGCCACCTGGAGGGCGCGGCGGGCATCGTCGGCCTGGTCAAGGCGGCGTTGAGCATCCGGCACCGCGAACTGCCGGGCAGCCTGAACTTCGCGTCGCCGAACCCGGCGATCCCGTTGGACGAGCTGAACCTGGAGGTCCGCACCGGGCACGGCGCGTGGCCGCACCCGGACCGGCCGCTGGTGGCCGGGGTGAGCTCGTTCGGCATGGGCGGCTCGAACTGCCACGTCGTGTTGAGCGAGCCGCCGGCGGTCGAGATCGCCGGTTCGGGTTCGGTTTCCAGCGTGGGTCCCCGGTCGGTGCCCGTGGTGGTGTCGGGGCGTGGGCCGGAGGCGTTGCGGGCGCAGGCGGCTGCGCTCAAGGCGTTCGTGGAGGCCGATCCGTCGCTTTCGCCGGTCGACGTCGGCTGGTCGCTCGCGTCCACGCGTACCGCGTTCGAGCACCGCGGTGTCGTCGTGGCGGGGGATCGTGCGGCGTTGGTGGACGGGCTGGACGCGTTGGCCGGCGGTCGTGGTGTGACCGAGGTCGTCGGGAAGTCCTTGGTGGGCATGGTGTTCACCGGTCAGGGCGCGCAGCGCGTCGGCATGGGACTCGGGTTGTACGAGGCGTTCCCGGTGTTCGCGGAGGCGTTCGACGAGGTGTGTTCGCGGTTCTCGGTGCCGTTGCGGCAGGTGATCGAGTCCGGGGATGGGTTGGATCAGACGGGGTATACGCAGCCGGCGTTGTTCGCGTTCGAGGTTGCGTTGTTCCGGTTGTTGGAGTCGTGGGGTGTGCGGCCGGATTTCGTGGCCGGTCATTCGATTGGTGAGTTGGCGGCGGCTCATGTTGCGGGGGTGTTTTCGCTTGAGGATGCGTGCCGGGTTGTCGAGGCGCGCGGGCGGTTGATGCAGGCGTTGCCGGTGGGCGGCGCGATGCTGGCGGTGGAGGCTTCGGAGGACGAGGTCGCGCCGCTGTTGTCCGAACGGGTGGCGCTGGCGGCGGTCAACGGGCCGCGTGCGGTGGTGCTATCCGGTGACGAGGACGCGGTGCTCGCTGCACAGTCCTCTTTGGAGGGACGGCGCACGCGGCGGTTGGCGGTGAGCCACGCGTTCCACTCGCCGCGCATGGACCCGATGCTCGCCGACTTCCGCGCGGTGGTGGAGGCGGTGACGTTCCACGCGCCCTCGGTGACGCCGGTGTCCACGGCGACCGGTGGTGTGACCGACCGGTGGCAGGACCCCGAGTACTGGGTCACGCAGGTGCGCGAGCCGGTGCGGTTCCACGACGCGGTGGTCACGCTGGCCGACCAGGGCGTGCGCACGGTGCTGGAGTTGGGGCCGGACGGCGTGCTGTCGGCGATGGTCGCGCAGAGCGGGGTGCAGGCCAAGGCGTTCCCGCTGGTGCGCAAGGGCAAGGACGAGGAGCGGATGGCCCTCCAAGCCTTGGGGCAAGCGTTTGCGCGTGGGGTGGAGGTCGACTGGACCGCGCTGTACGCGGGGGCGCGTCGCGTCGAACTGCCGACCTACGCCTTCCAGCGTGAGCACTACTGGATCGACAGGACCGGACGGCACACGCCCGGACGCCACGAGCCCGCACCGAAGGTCTCCCAGGCCCGCGTCACGCCGGACCTGAACGTGTCGGAGCTGGTCACCGGGCATATCGCGGCCGTTCTGGACTACCCGGCGCACCGGGCCGTGGAGCTGAGCCTGCCGTTCCGGGATCTCGGGTTCGACTCCCTGATGAGCGTCGAACTCCGCGACCGCCTGGCCGAGGCCACCGGCCGTGACCTGGCCAGCGGCCTGTTGTTCGACCACCCGACGCCCGCCGCGCTGATCGCGCACCTGTCCGGCGCGCAGGACTCCGACGACCACATCGCGCCGTCGTTCGCCGACGAGCCGATCGCGATCGTCGGCATGGCCTGCCGCTACCCGGGCGGCGTCACGTCACCCGAGGACCTGTGGCGGCTGGTGCTCCAAGGCGGTGACGCGATCTCGGCGTTCCCGGCCGACCGGGGGTGGGCCGAGGACCTGTTCGACGCCGATCCGGAACGCTCCGGCCGCACCTACGTGCGCGAGGGCGGTTTCCTGCTGGACGCGGGCCGGTTCGACGCCGGGTTCTTCGGCATCTCGCCGCGTGAGGCGCAGGCGATGGACCCCCAGCAGCGCCTGCTGCTGGAGACCGCGTGGGAGGCCGTGGAACGCGCCGGCGTCGACCCGCGGTCGCTCAAGGGCAGCCGGACCGGCGTGTTCGTCGGCGCGACCGTCGGCGACTACGGGCCCCGGATGCACGAGGCGCCGGACAGCGTCGAGGGCCACGTGCTGACCGGTGGCGCGCCGAGCGTCATGTCGGGCCGCATCGCCTACCAGTTCGGGCTGCTCGGTCCCGCCGTCACGGTCGACACCGCGTGCTCGTCGTCGCTGGTCGCGCTGCACCTCGCGGTCCAGTCGCTGCGGCAGGGCGAGTCGTCGCTGGCCATCGCGGGTGGCGTCACGGTGATGTCGACGCCGGGCATGTTCCTGGAGTTCTCCCGCCAGCACGGTCTGGCGGCCGACGCGCGCTGCAAGTCGTTCTCCGCCGACGCCGACGGCACCGCGTGGTCGGAGGGCGTCGGCCTGCTGGTGGTGGAACGCCTGTCCGACGCCCGCCGCAACGGCCACCACGTCCTCGCGGTGGTCCGGGGCAGCGCGATCAACTCCGACGGCGCGTCCAACGGCCTGACCGCGCCGAACGGCCCGTCGCAGCAGCGGGTGATCCGGCAGGCGCTGGCCAACGCCGGGCTGACCGCCCGGGACGTCGACGTGGTCGAGGCGCACGGCACCGGCACGTCCCTGGGTGACCCGATCGAGGCGGAGGCCATCCTGGCCACCTACGGGCAGGACCGCGACCGGCCGCTGCTGTTGGGTTCGCTCAAGTCGAACATCGGCCACGCGCAGGCGGCGGCCGGTGTCGGCGGCGTGATCAAGCTCGTGCAGGCCATGCGGCACGGGGTGGTGCCGCGCACCCTGCACGTCACCGAGCCGACGCCGAAGGTGGCGTGGACGTCGGGCAAGGTGGAGTTGGTCACCGACGAGACGCCGTGGCCGGAGACCGACGCGCGGCGGGCGGCGGTGTCGTCGTTCGGGATCAGCGGCACCAACGCGCACGTGGTGATCGAACAGGGCGACCCGGTCGAGGAGCCCGCACCGGCTACGGAGCCCCGCGTGGTTCCGTGGCTGCTGTCGGCCGCCGACGAAGGTGGTCTGCGGGCGTTGGCGGGTCGGCTGCGGGACGAACTCGGCGACGTCCGGGCGGAGGACGTCGGGTTCTCGTTGGCGACGACCCGCGCCGCGCTCCCCAGGCGGGCGGCCGTGATCGGGCCGGACTTCGCGGCCGGGCTGACCGCCCTCGCCGAGGGCCGCACGGCGCCGAACCTGGTCACCGGTTCGCCGACGAACGGCCGCACCGCGTTCCTGTTCACCGGGCAGGGCGCGCAGCGCAACGGCATGGGACGCGAGTTGTACGCGGAGCACGAGGTGTTCGCGCGGGCGTTGGACGAGGTCGCCGAAGCCATCGGCCCGTACCTCGAAGTGCCGCTGCTGGACGTCATGTTCGGTGACGGCGAGGCGTTGCACCGCACCGAGTTCACCCAGCCGGCGTTGTTCGCGCACGAGGTCGCGCTGTTCCGGCTCGCCGAGCACCACGGCCTCACCCCGGACCTGCTGGCCGGCCACTCGATCGGCGAGATCGCCGCCGCGCACGTCGCGGGCCTGTTCGGGCTGTCCGACGCGGCCCGCCTGGTCGCCGCGCGCGGCCGGCTCATGCAGTCCGCCCGCACGGGCGGCGCGATGGTCGCGGTCCAGGCCGCCGAGGACGAGATCACGCTCGCGCCCGGTGTCGCCCTCGCCGCAGTCAACGGCCCCACCTCCGTGGTGCTCGCGGGCGACCACGACGCGGTGCACGAGATCGCCGAGGACTGGCGGGCGCGTGGCCGCAGGACCCGCGCGCTGAAGGTCAGCCACGCGTTCCACTCGCCGCACATGGACGACGTGCTGGACGAGTTCCGCGCGGTGGCCGGGACGCTGGACTTCGGCACGCCCGCGCTGCCGGTCGTCTCCACGCTCACCGGCGACGTGACCGACATGGCCGACCCCGACTACTGGGTGCGGCAGTTGCGCGGCACGGTCCGGTTCGCCGCCGCCGTCACCGCGCTGGAGGAGCGCGGCGCCCGGCTGTTCGTGGAGATCGGGCCGGACGCGGTGCTCACCGCGATGGCCGCCGAGTCGTTCACGGCGGGCGGCACCGCGGTCGCGCTCAACCGCGCCGGACGGTCCGAAGTGGACGGTTTCGCCACCGGGATCGCCACGGCGGCGGTCGCGGGCGCCCCTGTCGACCCGACCGCGTTCCACCCCGGCGGGCGGCGGATCGACCTGCCCACCTACCCGTTCGGCGGCGACTACTACTGGCTCAGCCCGCACCGCGCGTCCGACGCCCGCGACCTCGGCCTGGACGCGGCGGACCACCCGCTGCTCGGCGCCGCGGTCGACTTGGCCGAGCGGGACGACGTGGTGCTCGCGGGCAGCGTGTCGGCCCGCACGCACCCGTGGCTGGTCGACCACCGGGTCGGCGGGGCCGTGCTGCTGCCCGCGACCGCGTTCCTCGACTTCGCCGTGGCGGCGGGCGACCGGGTCGGCGCGGACCACGTCGCCGACCTCGTCCTGGAAGCGCCGCTGGTGCTGCCGGAGCGGGGTTCGGTGCGGGTGCAGGTCGCGGTGGCCGCGCCGGACGCGAACGACATGCGGTCGTTCACCGTCCACTCGCGTGCGGACGGCGCGTGGACCAGGCACGCCTCCGGTTACCTGGCCCCCGGTGGCGGGCGCGGCGAGGAGTTGGCGCAGTGGCCGCCGGCCGGTGCGGACCCGGTGTCCGTGGCCGACCTCTACCCGCGCCTGGCCGACCTCGGTTACGACTACGGGCCGGTGTTCCAGGGCGTGCGGGCGCTGTGGCGGCGTGGTGACGAGGTGTTCGCCGAGGTCCGGCTGCCGGACGACCAGCACGCGTCGGCCGGCCGGTTCGGCCTGCACCCGGCGCTGCTGGACGCGGTGCTGCACCCGGTGGTGCTGGACGCCGCCGACTCGACCCGACCGGGTGACATCCGGCTGCCGTTCGCCTGGGGCGGGATCACCCTGCACGCGGCGGGGGCGACCGAGCTGCGGGTGCGGATCTCCCCGACGGGCCCGGACTCGGTGGCGTTGGCGGTGGCCGATCCCACCGGGGCACCGGTCGCCACGGTGGAGACGCTGACCTTGCGCGCGGTCGCCAAGGACAAGCTCGCGGGGACGCGCACGGATTCGTTGTTCACGGTGGAGTGGCCGGAGATCACGGCCTCCGCCGGTGAGGTGGACGTGGAGGTGCTGCGGCTCTCCTCCTTCGAGACCCACACGCCGCAGAGCGCGCACGAGGCCACCAAGGACGTGCTGGAAGTCGTGCAGCGGTGGCTGGCCGACGACCACGACCGCACGCTCGCCCTGGTCACCACCCGCGCGGTGGCGTTGCCGGGTGAGGACGTGGCGGACCTCGCCCACGCGCCAGTGTGGGGCCTGGTGCGGGCCGTGCAGTCCGAACACCCGGGCCGGGTCGTGCTGGTCGACGTCGACCAGCCGACCACCGACGTGACGGCGGCGTTGGCGTCCGGCGAACCGCAGGTGGCGGTGCGCGACGGGAAGCTGCGGGTGCCCCGACTGACCAGGTCCTCGGCGCGGCCCGAGCCGGTGCGGCTGGCCCCGGACGGCACCGTGCTGATCACCGGTGGCACCGGCGGGCTGGGCGCGCTGTTCGCCCGGCACCTGGTGACCGCGCACGGCGTCCGGCACCTGCTACTGGCCAGTCGGCGCGGGCCGGCGACGCCCGGCGCGCAGGAGCTGGTGGCCGAGCTGACCGGGTTGGGCGCGTCGGTGTCGGTCGCCGCCGCCGACGTCGCGGACCGGGAGGCCGCCGCCGCACTGCTGGCGTCCGTGCCGGCCGAGCACCCGCTGACCGCGATCGTGCACACGGCGGGCGTGCTGGACGACGGCACGGTGGAGACGTTGACGGCCGCGCAGGTGGACACCGTGCTGCGGCCCAAGGTGGACGCCGCGTGGCACCTGCACGAGCTGTCCGGTGACCTGGCCGCGTTCGTGCTGTTCTCCTCCGTGTCCGGGGTGACCGGCATGGCGGGCCAGGCCAACTACGCCGCCGCGAACACCTACCTGGACGCGCTCGCCGCCCACCGCCGGGCGCGGGGACTCGCCGCGACCTCGTTGGCCTGGGGGTTGTGGGACGCGACGGCGGGCATGGGCGGCACGCTCGGTGACGCCGACCGGGCCCGCTGGTCCCGGCTGGGCGTCGTGCCGCTCACCCCGGAACGCGGTGTGCGGCTGTTCGACGCGGCGCTGTCGGCCGGTGCGCTGGCCGTGCCGGTGGAGCTGGACCCGAGCCGGTTCGCCGGTGACCCACCCGCCGTGCTGCGCGGCCTGGTCACCGGGCGCAAGCGGCGCGGCGCGGCGGCCGGTGCCGGTGCCGGCTCCTCGTGGGAGGGGACCGACGTGCTCGCGCTGGTGCGTGCGCTGGTCGCGGGTGCACTGGGCCACGCGTCGCCCGACGACGTCGACCCGACCCGGGCGTTCAAGGAGCTGGGCTTCGACTCGCTGGCCGGGGTGGAGCTGCGCAACCGGCTGGCCGCCGAGACCGGGTTGCGGCTGCCGTCCACGGCGGTGTTCGACCACCCGTCACCAGTGGCGCTGGCCGAGTACGTGACCGGGCTGGTCTCGGCGGACACGAAACCCGTCGCCGAGGTCCGGGCCACCACGCGCTCGTCGGACGAGCCCATCGCGATCGTCGGCATGGCCTGCCGCTACCCCGGCGGGGTGCGGTCGCCGCAGGACCTGTGGCGGCTGGTGGCCGACGGCGTGGACGCGGTGAGCGGGTTCCCCACCAATCGGGGCTGGGACCTCGACGGGCTCTACCACCCCGACCCGGACCACACCGGCACCTCCTACACCCGCGAGGGCGGGTTCCTGCACGACGCCGACCAGTTCGACCGGGAGTTCTTCGGCATCTCGCCGCGCGAGGCCACCGCGATCGACCCGCAGCAGCGGCTGCTGCTGGAGACCGCGTGGGAGACGTTCGAGAGCGCGTCGATCGACCCGGCGACGGTGCGGGGCACCAACACCGGCGTGTTCGTCGGCGTGATGTACGACGACTACGCGTCCCGGCTGGCCGCCGTGCCGGCCGAGTACGAGGGCTTCCTGTTGGCGGGCAACACCTCCAGCGTGATCTCCGGTCGACTGGCCTACGTGTACGGGCTGCAGGGGCCGGCGGTCACGGTGGACACGGCGTGTTCTTCCTCTTTGGTGGCACTGCACCTGGCCGCGCAGGCGTTGCGGTCCGGGGAGAGCGACCTGGTGCTGGCCGGTGGCGTCACGGTGATGTCCGGCCCGTCCACGTTCGTCGAGTTCAGCCGCCAGCGCGGGCTGTCGCCCGACGGCCGGTGCAAGTCGTTCTCCGCGTCGGCCGACGGCACCGGGTGGTCCGAGGGTGTGGGGCTGCTGCTGGTGGAGCGGTTGTCCGACGCGAAGCGCAACGGGCACCCGGTCCTGGCCGTGCTGCGCGGCAGCGCGGTCAACCAGGACGGCGCGTCCAACGGGTTGACCGCGCCGAACGGGCCGTCGCAGGAACGGGTGATCCTCCAGGCGTTGGCGAACGCCGGACTGCGACCGTCCGATGTGGACGCGGTGGAGGCGCACGGCACCGGCACCACGCTGGGCGACCCGATCGAGGCGCAGGCGTTGCTGGCGACCTACGGGCGTGAGCGGGACGAGCCGCTGTGGCTGGGGTCGCTGAAGTCCAACATCGGGCACGCGCAGGCGGCGGCCGGTGTCGGCGGCGTGATCAAGGTGATCGAGTCGATGCGGCACGGCGTGCTGCCGAAGACGCTGCACGTGGACGAGCCGTCACCGCACGTGGACTGGGAGTCGGGCGCGGTCTCGCTGCTCACCGAGCCGCGGCCGTGGCCCGAGGTCGACCGGCCGCGCCGGGCCGCCGTGTCGTCGTTCGGGATCAGCGGCACCAACGCGCACGTGATCATCGAGCAGCCGCCCGCGCCGCGCCCCGAGCCGGTGGCCCAGGGCTCGCCGGTGGGCGCCGTGGCGTGGCCGCTGTCGGCGAAGGACGACGAGTCGCTGCGGGCACAGGCCCGGCAGCTGGTGGACTTCCTCGCGGACGGGCCCGGGTACGAACCGGCCGACATCGGGTTCTCGCTGGCCGCCAAGCCCGTGCTGGACAGGCGGGCGGTGGTGGTCGGCACGGACCCGGTGGCCGGTCTGACGGCTCTGGCCGAAGGGCGCCCGCACCCGTCCGTGGTGCGCGGGGGCGGTGACCGGCGCGGCAAGATCGCGTTCCTGTTCACCGGTCAGGGCAGCCAACGCCTCGGTATGGGGCGTGAGCTGTACGCGTCGTCGCCGGTGTTCGCCGCGGCCCTGGACGAGGTCTGCGGGCACTTGGATCCGGTGCTGGACCGGCCGCTCAAGGACGTGCTGTTCGCGCCGGAGGACTCGGCGTTCTCCGCGCTGCTCGACCAGACCGGGTTCACCCAGGCCGCCCTGTTCGCGGTGGAGGTGGCGCTGTACCGGCTGGTCGAATCGCTGGGCGTCACGCCGGACTACCTGCTCGGCCACTCCATCGGCGAGGTGACCGCCGCGCACGTGGCGGGCGTGCTCGACCTGGCCGACGCGTGCGTCCTGGTCGCCACCCGCGGTCGGCTGATGCAGGCCGCGCGGGAGAAGGGCGCGATGGCCGCCGTCGAAGCCGACGAGGCGGAGATCCGGGAGTCCATCGCGGCGCTCGGCGACGCGGTCGCGGTGGCCGGGCTGAACGGGCCGCGCTCCACGGTGATCTCCGGTGACGACGACGTGGTCGAGGAGGTCGTGGCCGCGTGGCGGCAGCGGGGCCGCAAGACCAAGCGGCTGCCGGTGAGCCACGCGTTCCACTCGCCGCACATGGACGACGTGCTCGACGAGTTCCGCACCGCGATCGCGGGGCTGGACTTCCGGGCGCTGCGCATCCCGATCGTATCCAACGTGACCGGCGCTCTGGCCGACGACCGGGTGCTGTCGCCGGACTACTGGGCCCGGCACATCCGCGAGGCCGTGCGGTTCCTCGACGGCGTGCGGCTGCTGGCCGGTGAAGGCGTCACCGAGTACGTCGAACTCGGTCCGGACGGTGTGCTGACCGCGTTGGTCCAGCAGGCGGTGGACGTCGGCTCGGCGTCGCCGGTGCTGCGGGCCGGACGGGTCGAGGTGGACACCGTGCTCACCGCCGTCGCCACCCTGCACACCAGGGGTGTCGCGGTCGACTGGGCCGCGCTGGTCCCCGGCGCGCGACGGGTGGAGCTGCCGACCTACGCGTTCACGCACCGCCGGTACTGGCTGGAAGCGCCGGCGGATCAGCCGTTGCTCGGCGCGGCGGTGGAGCTGGCCGACGGCGAGACCGTGGTGATGACCGGGCGGCTGTCGCCGCGCACGCACCCGTGGCTGGCCGACCACCGCGTGGCGGGCACGGTCCTGCTGCCGGGGACGGCGTTCGTGGAGCTGGCGGCACGGGCGGCCGAGCAGGTCGGCTGCAATGTGGTGGAGGAGCTGACGCTGTCCGCGCCGCTCGTCGTGCACGGTGACGTCGAGGTGCAGGTGACGGTCGGTGGCGCGGACGACGACGGCCGGCGGGCGTTGACGGTGCACTCGCGGTCCGGCGACGGGCCGTGGGTGCAGCACGCCTCGGGTGCGCTGGGTGTCGGCGGTGCGGGCGGGACCGGGTTGACGGCGTGGCCGCCGGCGGGGGAGGAGATCGACCTCACCGACGTCTACGAGCGGCTGGCCGCGCGGGAGTACGAGTACGGGCCCGCGTTCCAGGGGCTGCGGCGGGTGTGGCGGGCCGGGGACGCGGTGTACGCGGAGGTGTCGGCCGAGGTCGCGACCGGCCCGTTCCTGCTGCACCCGGCGTTGCTCGACGCCGCCCTGCACACCGTGCTGCCGGGCGTGGTGACCGAGGACGCGCCCGCGGTGCTGCCGTTCTCGTGGGCCGGTGTGCGGGTGCACGCGTCCGGTGCGGGGTCGTTGCGGGTCAGGTTGTCGTTGGGCGACACGGTTTCGTTGACGGTCGCGGACGCCACCGGGGCTCCGGTGGCCACCGTGGACGAACTCGTGCTGCGGCCGTTGACCAAGGATGCGTTGCGCGACAACGTGGACGGGCTCTACGCCGTGCGCTGGACGTCGGTGGACGTGTCGGCGTCGTCGGCGTCGGACGAGGTGCCGGCGGTGCTCCTGCCGGTGCCGCGGGTGGACGGCGATGTGCCCACGGTGGCACGGGCGGTGCTCGCGCAGGTGTTGGCGGACGTGCGGGAGTGGTTGGCCGACGAGCGGTCCGCCGGGTCGAAGCTGGTCGTGGTCACCGAGGGCGCGTTGGACGACGACCTGGCCACGGCCGGGGTGTGGGGTCTGCTGCGCTCGGCGGCCACGGAGAACCCCGGCCGGTTCGCGGTAGTGGACGTGGACGGGGAATCGCGGGACCTGGTGGCGGCGGCGGTCGCGACGGGTGAACCGCAGTTGAGGATTCGGTCGGGTCAGGTTTCGGTGCCGAGGTTGGCGCGGGTGTCCGGGGGCGGGGACGTGCCCATGTTTGGTGACGTGCCCATGTTTGGTGACGGCACCGTGGTCGTGACGGGTGCGACGGGTGTGCTCGGCGCGATCCTGGCCCGGCACCTGGTCACCGAGCACGGTGTGCGGAGCCTGTTGCTGCTGAGCCGGCGCGGGCTGGACGCGCCCGGTGCGGTGGAGCTGCGGGACGAGTTGGTCGGGCTGGGCGCGTCGGTGACGGTGACCGCCTGCGACGTGACCGACCGCGCGGCGCTCGCCTCGGCGCTCGACGGGCACCGGCTGACCGCTGTCGTGCACACCGCCGGCGTGCTGGACGACGGTGTGCTGGCCGCGATGAGCCCCGAACAGCTGGACCGGGTGCTGCGGCCCAAGGTCGACGCCGCCTGGCACCTGCACGAGCTGACCCGCGACCAGGACCTGTCCGCGTTCGTCCTGTACTCGTCGGTCGCGGGCCTGCTCGGCACGGCCGGTCAGGCGAACTACGCGGCCGGGAACGCGTTCCTCGACGCGCTGGCCGAACACCGGCGGGGGTTGGGGCTGCCCGCGACCTCGCTGGCGTGGGGTCTGTGGGCGCAGGCCAGCACGATCAGCGGCCACCTCGCCGACGTGGACGTGCGCCGGCTGGCCCGGTCCGGTCTGCGGCCGCTCGACTCGGCCGACGCGATGCGGCTGTTCGACACCGCGCTCGGTCTGGACGAAGCCGTGCTCGCCGTGACGCACCTCGACACGGCGGCGCTGAAGGGCCGTGACGACGTGCCGAGCATGCTGCGTGGCCTGGTCCGGGCACCCGCCCGACGGCGTGCGGCGGAAGTCGCCGAACCCGAGTCGCTGGGGCAGCGGCTGGTCGCGTTGTCCGAGGTGGAACGCGGGCGGGCGTTGGTGGACCTGGTGCGGGCGCAGGTCGCGACCGTGCTCGGGCACGGCGACCCGGCGGGCATCGACGCCGACCGGGCGTTCACCGAACTCGGCTTCGACTCGCTGACCGCGGTGGAGCTGCGCAACCAGCTCAACGCCGCCACCGGCCTGCGGCTGGCCACGACCCTCGTGTTCGACCACCCGACGCCCGCGGCCCTGGCCGCCCACATCGGGGAGCGCGTCACCGTCGCCGCGCCCGACCCGGTGTCCACCGAACTGGACGACCTGGAGGCCGCGTCCGACGAGGAGCTGTTCGCCCTGGTCGACGACCTGGACTCCACCGGACCCTGGAGCTGATGACGTGGCTGACGAGGACAAACTCCGCGACTACCTGAAGCGGGCCATCGCCGACGCCCGGGACGCCCGCCGCCGGTTGAAGGAGGTCGAGGAACGCGAACAGGAGCCGGTCGCGATCGTCTCGATGGCCTGCCGCTACCCCGGAGGCGTGCGGTCACCGGAAGACCTGTGGCGGCTCGTCGCCGACGGCGTGGACGCGGTGTCGGACTTCCCGGACAATCGCGGCTGGCCCGACGAGCTGTACGACGTGGACCCGGACCGGGTCGGCAAGTCGTACTCGCGGCGCGGCGGGTTCCTGCACGACGCCGACCGGTTCGACCCGGAGTTCTTCGGCATGTCGCCGCGCGAGGCGCTGGCCGTCGACCCGCAGCAGCGGCTGCTGATGGAGACGGCGTGGGAGGCGTTCGAACGGGCCGGTGTCGACCCGCACGCGGTGCGGGGCAGCCGGACCGGGCTGTTCACCGGCGTGATGTACAACGACTACGGGTCGCGCGCGGACCTGCCGGGGCGTGACTTCGAGGGGTACCTGTTCAGCGGCAGCGCGGGCAGCATCGCGTCCGGGCGGGTGGCCTACACGTTCGGCCTGGAAGGGCCGGCGGTCACGGTCGACACGGCGTGCTCTTCTTCCTTGGTGGCCATGCACCTCGCGGTGAACGCGCTGCAACGCGGTGAGTGCGATCTGGCGTTGGCCGGTGGCGTGACGGTCATGTCCACGCCCGTGGCGTTCATCGAGTTCTCCCGGTTGCGCGGGCTTGCGCCGGACGGGCGGTGCAAGTCGTTCGGGGCGTCGGCCGACGGCACCGGGTGGGCCGAGGGCGTCGGGTTGTTGTTGCTGGAGCGGCTTTCCGACGCGCGGCGGCGCGGTCACCGGGTGCTGGCGGTGGTGCGCGGGTCGGCGGTGAACCAGGACGGTGCGTCCAACGGGTTGACCGCGCCCAACGGACCGGCGCAGGAACGGGTCATCCGGCACGCGTTGGAGCGGGCTCGTCTGTCCACTTCGGATGTCGACGTGGTGGAGGCGCACGGCACCGGGACGATGTTGGGCGACCCGATCGAGGCGAACGCTCTGCTGGCCACGTACGGGCAGGACCGCGTCGGCGAGCCGTTGTGGTTGGGGTCGTTGAAGTCGAACATCGGGCACGCGCAGGCGGCGGCCGGTGTCGGCGGCGTGATCAAGATGGTGCAGGCCATGCGGCACGGCGTGCTGCCGCGGACCCTGCACGCCGAGACGCCGTCACCGCACGTGGACTGGTCGGCGGGAGCGGTGTCGCTGTTGACTCAGGCGCGGCCGTGGCCCGCGGTCGACCGGCCTCGACGGGCGGCGGTGTCGTCGTTCGGGTTCGGTGGGACCAACGCGCACGTGATCATCGAGCAGGCTCCGGCTCCGGCGGTGGCGTCGGTGTCGGCGGAGGTGGTCGGATCGCCTCGGTCGGGTGCGGTGCCGTGGGTGTTGTCGGCCGCTTCCGCTTCGGCGTTGCGGGAGCAGGCTGCGCGGTTGGTGGACGTGGCCGGGGAGCCGGTGGACGTCGGGTTTTCGTTGGCGACTGGTCGTGCGGCGTTGGAGCACCGGGCGGTGGTCGTGGGGAACGACCGGTCGTCGTTGCTGCGCGGTGTGGCGGCGGTGGCGGCGGGTGACTCGGCGGCGGATGTGGTGTTCGGGACGCGGCGGGGTGGGAAGACGGCGTTGCTGTTCACCGGGCAGGGGTCGCAGCGGGTCGGCATGGGGTTGGCGTTGGCGCGTGAGTTCCCGGTGTTCGCCGAGGCTTTTGACGAGGTGTGTTCGCGGTTTTCGTTGGATCGGCCGTTGCGGTCGGTCATCGAGTCCGGGGAGGACCTGGACCTGACCGGGTACGCGCAGCCGGCGTTGTTCGCGCTGGAAGTGGCGTTGTTCCGGTTGTTGGAGTCGTGGGGTGTGCGGCCGGATGTGGTGGTCGGTCATTCGATTGGTGAGTTGGCGGCGGCTCATGTTGCGGGGGTGTTTTCGCTTGAGGATGCGTGCCGGGTTGTCGAGGCGCGCGGGCGGTTGATGCAGGCGTTGCCGGTGGGCGGCGCGATGATCGCGGTGCAGGCATCGGAAGACGAAGTGCTTCCGCTGCTCAAGGGGCAGTCGCGGTTGGCGTTGGCGGCGGTGAACGGGCCGCGGGCGGTGGTGATCTCCGGTGATGCGCGTGCGGCTGAGGCGGTCGCGGCGCAGTTGGCGGCGATGGGGCGTAAGACGAAGCGGTTGACGGTGAGTCATGCGTTCCACTCGCCGCACATGGAGCCGATGTTGGAGGCGTTCCGGGCGGTTGTGCTTGGGGCGGGTCTTGGGTCGGCGCGGATTCCGTATGTGTCGACGGTTGGTGAGGCGGAGTCGTGGGAGTCGGCTGACTACTGGGTGGAGCAGGTGCGTCGGCCGGTGCGCTTCCACGACGCGGCGGCGCGGCTGGTCGACCAGGGTGTCACCACGACGCTCGAACTGGGGCCGGACGCGGTGCTGACGGCGTTGGTGCCGGAGGGTGTGACGGCTGTTCCGCTGCTTCGCGCGGCGCGTCCGGAGCCGACCACGGCCGTGCTGGCGCTGGGTCAGCTCCACGCGGTGGGTGTCGGGGTGGACTGGTCGGGGTTCTTCGGTGAGGCGCGGTTCGTGGACCTGCCGACGTACGCCTTCCAGCGTCAGCGTTACTGGCTGAACCCGACGAACGCGGACAGCGGACATCCTCTGCTGGGTGAGCCGGTGGCGGTGGCGGGCACGGGTGAAGTGCTGTTCACGAGTCGGGTGACGGCGGACCGGTTGCCGTGGGTGCCGGAGCCGTTCGGCACGCCGGTGCTGCCGGGCGCCGGTTTCGTGGAGATGGCTCTTCGGGCCGGTGACGAGCTCGGGACGCCTGCGGTGGCGGAGTTGACCGTGCACGCGCCCGTGGTGTTGAGCGGGGCGGTGCACCTCCAGTTGCGTGCGGGTGCCGTGGACGGTGGTTGGCGTGCGGTGACCATCCACGCGAGGGCCGACGATCAGGCGGACTGGAAGCTGCACGCCTCCGGGACGCTGACCGCCGAGGAGCGGGCGGCGGAGCCGGTGGACGGCACGCGGGACGAGTACGCGGTGGAGCCGGAGGAGGCGTCGCGCTACAGCCTGCACCCGGCGTTGTCGGCCCTGGCGGTGCACGAGGGTGACCGGCTGGCGCACGTGTGGCGGGACGTGCGGCTGCACGCGGGCGGCGCGGCCGCGGTGTGGGTCGGTGCGACGTCAGGCACCGGTGTGGAGTTGGTCGACGCGGCCGGGCTGCCGGTGTTGAGCGTCGGGGCCGTCGAGCTCCGGGCCGTCGAGCCTGCGGAGGTGAGTGCTTCGCTGCCGCTGCACGAAACGCGGTGGGTCGCGTTGCCCGCCGACAGCGGTGAGCACGCGGTCACCTGGGCGTCCGCCGAGGACCCGGCGCATCCCGGCGCGCAGGCGGTGTTCGCCGACTTCCGGGCTACCACCGGTGACGTCGTCGCCTCCGTCCACGCGCGGGCCGGGGCGGCGCTCGACCTGGTCCAGCGGTGGTTGGCGCAGGACCACCAGGGCAAGCTCGTCGTGCTCACCAGGGTGGACGATCTGGCGGGTGCGGCGGTCACGGGATTGTTGAGGTCGGTGCGGTCGGAGAACCCCGGTCGGGTGTTCACCGTCGCGCTCGACGGCGACGACATCCCGTTCGACGTGCTGGCGCGGCTGGTCGTCACCGACGAACCGGAGGCCGAGGTCCGGGACGGTGTCGCGTACGTGCCGAAGCTGGAGCGCGTGACGGGACCGGAGCGGGGCCTGCCCGAGTGGGGTGTGCCCGAGTGGGGTGTGCCCGAGTGGGGTGGCACAGTGTTGATCACCGGGACCGGGGCGTTGGCGGCGGCGGTGGCTCGGCACCTGGTCACGGCGCACGGTGTCACCGACCTGTTGTTGGTGAGCAGGCGGGGTGAGCGGGCGCCGGGTGCGGCCGAGCTGAAGGCGCGGCTCACCGGGTTGGGCGCGACGGTGCGGATCGAGGCGTGTGATGTCGCCGATCGGGACGCGCTGGCGGCGACGATCGCCGGCGTCCCGCTCACCGCCGTCGTCCACACGGCGGGTGTGCTGGACAACGGTCTCGCGCCGACCCTGACCGCCGACCGGCTGGCCGACGTGCTGCGGCCGAAGGTCGACGGCGCCTGGCACCTCCACGAACTGGCGCGGGACGTGAAGGCGTTCGTGCTGTTCTCGTCGGTCGTCGGCATCTTCGGCGGTCCCGGACAGGCCAACTACGCCGCCGCGAACGCGTTCCTGGACGCGCTGGCCGTCCACCGCGCCGGTGCGGGGTTGGCCGCGACCGCTATCGCCTGGGGCTTGTGGGGAGAAGAGGCGGGCATCAACGCGGCCCTGGACGAGGTCGCCCGCAACCGGTTCGTGCGGGACGGCTTCCGGCCGGTCACCACCGAGGAGGGCCTGGCGTTGCTCGACGCCGCGCTCGCGAGTGGACGTCCGGCGCTCGCCGCCACGCCGTTGGCCGCCAGGACGCGTTCGGTGCGGCGTGCGGCGGCGGAGAAGTCCACTGTGGACTTCGCGACCGGGTTGACGGCGCTGGAACCGGCCGCGCGGGAGAAGGTGGTGCTCGACCTGGTCCGCGCCGAGGCCGCCGCGGTGCTGGGTTTCCCGGACACCGCGTCGGTCAGCGCCGACCGGCCGTTCCAGGAGCTGGGCTTCGACTCGCTGACGGCGGTCGACCTGCGCAACCGGCTCGGCGCGGCCACCGGGGTCGCGTTGCCCGCGACGGCCGTGTTCGACCACCCGACGCCGAACGCGCTGGCCGCGTTCGTGCTCGACGCGGCGGCCCCGAGCGGGAAGTCCGCCGTGCTCACCGAGCTGGACAAGTTGGAGGCCGCGCTGTCCGGCGTGGGGCGGGACGTCAGGGAACGAGACGGCAAGGAGCACGCCGAAGTCGCCGCACGGCTGCGCACGATGCTGGTCCGCTGGACCGAGACGGGGGACGACGAGCCCGACCACGAGGACGCCATCACGTCGGCCACGACCGACGAGATCTTCGACTTCATCGACAACCAGCTCGGCCGCGCGTCGAGCTGACCGACGAGGAGCAAGCAGAAGCGATGTCGAAAGAAGAGAAGCTCGTCGACTACCTCAAGTGGGTCACCGCCGACCTCCGGAAGGCACGGCAGCGCATCGCGCAGCTGGAGTCCGGGCTGGAGGAGCCGGTCGCGATCGTCGGCATGGCCTGCCGGTTCCCCGGCGGGGTGCGCACCCCGGACGACCTGTGGCGGCTGGTCGCCGACGGCGGTGACGCGATCTCCCCGTTCCCCGACGACCGGGGCTGGGACCTGGAGCGGCTCTACGACGAGGACCCGGCCACGCCCGGCACGTCCTACACCCGCGAGGGCGGGTTCCTGGACCGGGCGGGCGAGTTCGACGCGGGCTTCTTCGGCATCTCGCCGCGTGAGGCGCTGTCGATGGACCCCCAGCAGCGGGTGCTGCTGGAGACCGCGTGGGAGACGTTCGAGGACGCGGGCATCGACCCGGCCGTGCTGAAAGGAGAGCAGGTCGGTGTGTTCGTCGGCGCGGTCGAGCAGACCTACCTGCCGTTGGAGGGGCCGGAGGAGTTCGAGGGCTACCTGATGACCGGCAGGCTGGGCAGCGTCGCGTCCGGCCGGGTCGCCTACACGTTCGGGTTCGAGGGTCCGGCGGTCACGATCGACACGGCGTGCTCGTCGTCGTTGGTGGCGTTGCACCTGGCGGTGCAGTCGGTGCGGCGTGGTGAGTCGACCATGGCGCTCGCGGGCGGCTCGACGGTCACCGCCACGCCCGGTGGGTTCGTGGACTTCGCCCGCCAGCGGGGCCTCGCGCCGGACGGCCGGTGCAAGTCGTTCGCCGCGGCGGCGGACGGCACGAGCTGGTCCGAGGGCGTCGGGCTGCTGCTGGTGGAACGGCTGTCCGACGCGCGCCGGCACGGGCACCGGGTGCTGGCGGTGGTGCGCGGCTCGGCGGTGAACCAGGACGGCGCGTCCAACGGGTTGACCGCGCCCAACGGGCCGTCGCAGGAGCGGGTGATCCGGCAGGCGTTGGCCGACGCCAAGCTGGACGCGTCCGACGTGGACGCGGTGGAGGCGCACGGCACCGGCACCCGGCTCGGTGACCCGATCGAGGCGCAGGCGCTGCTGGCCACCTACGGTCAGGGCCGCGCGGGTGAGCCGCTGTGGCTGGGATCGTTGAAGTCGAACATCGGGCACACGGTGGCGGCGGCCGGTGTCGGTGGCGTGATCAAGATGGTGCAGGCGATCCGGCACGGTGTGCTGCCCCGGACGTTGCACGTGGACGAGCCGACGCCGATGGTGGACTGGTCGGCGGGCGCGGTGTCGTTGCTGACGTCGGCGCGGCCGTGGCCCGAGGTGGACCGGCCGCGTCGGGCCGCGGTGTCCGCGTTCGGGGTGAGCGGCACCAACGCGCACGTGATCCTGGAACAGCCGCCCGCGCCCGAGCCGGTGGCGGCGGAACGTCCCGCACCGGCGGTGGTGCCGTGGGTGTTCTCGGCCAAGACGGCGGAGGGGCTGCGGGAGCAGGCCGAGCGGCTGGCGGTCGCGGGCGGTCGGCCGGTGGACGTGGCGTTCTCGCTGGCCACCGGGCGGGCCGGGTTGGAGCACCGGGCGGCGGTTGTGTCGGACGATCCGGTGGCGGCGCTTCGGGCGTTCGCGGCGGGGGAGCGCAGTCCGGACGTGGTGGTGGGCACTGCTGCCGGGGGCAAGCTCGGGATGTTGTTCACCGGGCAGGGGGCGCAGCGCGCGGGTATGGGGTCGGCGTTGGCGCGTGAGTTCCCGGTGTTCGCGGAGGCGTTCGACGAGGTGTGTTCGCGGTTCTCGGTGCCGTTGCGGCAGGTGATCGAGTCCGGGGATGGGTTGGATCAGACGGG
>NZ_MTQP01000025.1 GCF_001984175.1 Saccharothrix sp. ALI-22-I | reverse complement strand
CTCAACGAACGCGCCGTGCCCAGCCCGTCGGGGTCCGATGTGGACCGCAACCGGCATCGGTCGGACAGTGCGTGGAGTGTGCAGACGGTGGCGGCGATTCTGGGGAATCCGCGCTACACCGGCAGGCAGGTGTGGAACCGGGTCGTCAACGACCGCGACAAGGTCACCCTGGGGTCCGGGCGTCCGGGGCAGCGGCCGAACGAGGCGGACCAATGGGCGGTCTCCACGGTGTTGGCGCACACGCCGCTGGTGAGCACGAGGACGTTCGCCTCGGCGCAGGAGGTTGTGCCGCTCGGAAAGTCGTCGTCGCTGGTGGAGCGAGGGTGTCAGTGTGTTGAGAGCATGCCCGGGTGATCGTGTCCCTGCTGTACAAGGTGACCCGGGAGTTGCTGGCTGTGCCGTCGGTGGTGTTGCGCAGCGAGACGACGAAGGACGCCGAGCTGCTCGTGCTGCGGCACGAGAACGCGGTCCTTCGGCGGCAACTCGCAGGTCGGGTCCGCTACGAGCCCGCGGATCGGTTGTGGTTCGCGGGCCTGTCCGGGTTGGTGGATCGTCGGCGGTGGCGGGCGGTCTTTCCGGTCACGCCGGGCACGCTGCTCGCCTGGCATCGCAGACTCATGGCTCGTAAGTGGGACCACTCAGCGCGTCGACGCACCGGACGCCCACCGACCCGAGCCGCGACCAAGTCGCTCGTGCTGCGGCTCGCCAGGGAGAACCCGCGGTGGGGTCATCGGCGGATCCAGGGCGAACTGGCCCGGCTCGGCCACCGTATCGCCGTCTCGACGGTCTGGCGGATTCTGCACGAAGCGGGCATCGACCCGGCGCCCCGCCGTGCCGGCCCGACCTGGCGGGAGTTCCTCACCGCCCAGGCCCAAAGCATCGTCGCGGCGGATTTCCTCCACCTCGACACCGTGCTCGGTAAGCGGCTCTATGCGTTGGCGTTCCTCGAACACGGCACCAGACGCCTGCACATCACCGGTGTCACCGCCCACCCGACCCGGGAGTGGACGACGCAGCAGGCCAGGAACCTCGCCGCTGACCTCGGTCATCGGATGGAGTCCCTGCGCTTCCTTCTCCGCGACCGCGACGGCAAGTACGGCCAGGCGTTCGACGCTGTCTTCCAGGCTGACGACCTGCGCGTGATCAAGAGCGCGCCACAGGCGCCTCGAATGAACGCCCACTGCGAAAGAGTCATCGGCACGCTCCGACGCGAACTCCTCGACCACATCCTGATCCGGGGAGAGACTCACGCACGCCAGGTCCTCAAGACCTACGAAGACCACTACAACCGGCACCGGCCTCACCAGGCCCGCGACCAACTACCACCCAACGTCCAGCAGCGCCCCACCGCCGTGCACAACCTCGACACCCACAGACTGCACCGCACCCGCATCCTGGGCGGGCTCATCAACGAGTACAGATACGCTGCTTGACCAGCAACGATGACTTTTCGAGCGGCACACGGTGCGAAGGCACGCAACCAGTTCACGCTCCAGCCCGCCACGCCCCTCGACATAGAGCGCCTGGTAGATCGCCTCCGAGGAGATCCGCATCGAGGCGTCGTCCGGAAAGTCCAACGGCAGCCGCTTCGCGATCTGCTCCGGGCTCCACGCCCTGGCCCACCGCCGGTCCTGCCGCCGGCCCCGATTACGGCCCTTCCACCTCGGCGCGACCGGCCCCGCCACCGCCGTACCTCGCCGACACCGGATCACTCCGGCGAGCCGCTCCCGCACGTAGTCACGCAGCCGCGCGTTCGTCGCCAGTTTCGAGGTCTTCGGCCGTCGCGCCCGCCGCTCCGCATGCCACTGCGCCGTCGACGCGCGATACTCCGGGCGGTAGGTGCGGGTCGACGCGTTACGCCGCAGCTCCCGTGAGACCGTCGAGGGCGAGCGCCCCAGCCGCCGGGCGATCTCACGAACACCACAGCCCTGGGCATGCCAGATCGCGATGTCCTCCCTTTCCAGGAACGACAGGTACCGGCCGGACACGGTCGCGGGGAGATTCGGGCGCACGCCGCCAGCGTGACGGAACCACCGAGTACCGACCGCCTGCGACACACCGATCGCCACCGCGGCATCCTCGGAACTCAACCCCGCGGCGATCCCGGCCCAGAACCGAACCCGATCCTCGCGCCACGCCACCGTCGGACGCCCGGGAGACGGAATCTGCCCACGATACAGACGAACCGCCCGCTGCCGCGATCCAACACCCATCCCAGACACCGGGCTCCGCCCGAGCCTTTACCCCGACGCCTTATCCCGGCGCGCCCACACCCCAGTGGAGAAGACCAAAACAAGGTCAGCGGACCCTCTTGACGGCCCCACTCCTTCGGGGATGACCTGCACCGACGACATTTCGGCAAATACAGGGCCTTCCGACGACACCGACGACACCGACGACACAAGTGAGTGACATGATCGCGTCGTTCCTGTTCTTCTGACTGCGCTGGGGAATCCTGCATTCAGGGAAGGTTGATCCTTGCGATCCCGAAGCCTTGCCGCCCGAATCCGGGGTTTACGAAGGCCAGAATCATGCGGGTTCCGGCGGCGAGTCGGCCGAGATCGATGAATCCGACTGCCGTCTGACCGGGGCCCACCTCGTCGGACTCCCACTCGGTGACGAACACATCGTCGACCTCGACGCCGACAGTGGCCGTGCCCGGCTCGTCGCCGACATTGCCGACCTCGACGCTGATCCGGACACCGGCGTCGCTGTGCGGCACGACATGTCCGTCCGGATTGTCGGTCGGGTCGGGCATGACACCGATCATGCCCTCGACGATTTCGAACATCGCAGCCATAATTGATCACCCTCGATCCTGGGTCGGGTTGTTGCTCGGTGCCCGGCCCGCCGTCGCGCGCCATCAAGTGATTTCCCGTCGAACGCTCCCGAGGAACGTCGGATTGACGGGTCGGTCACGGAGCCCTCTCCGGTCGCGCCGCGCGCGGTAGACCGTGTGCCGCTCGAGAAGTCATCGCTGCTGTTCAAGCGGCGTGTCTGTAGTCGTTGATGAGTCCGCCCAGGATGCGGGTGCGTAGCAGTCCGTGGTGTCGAGGTCGTGCACCGTGGTGGGGTGCTCGCGTGCCTTGGGTAGTTGGTCGCGGGCGTGGTGGGGCCGGTGCCGGTTGTAGTGGCCTTCGTAGGTCGTGAGGACCTGACGTGCGTGGACTGCACCAGCGATCAGGATGTGGTCGAGGACCTCGCGTCGGATGCTGCCGACGATCCGTTTGCAGTGGGTGTTCATCCGGGGCGCCTGCGACGCACTGTTGATCGCGCGTAGTTCTTCGGTTTGGAAGACGGCGTCGAGCGCCTGGCCGTACTTGCCGTCGCGGTCGCGCAGCAGGAAGCGCGGGGACTCGATGCGGGTGCCGAGGTCGGCGGCGAGGTTCCCGGCCTGCTGTGCTGTCCAGTCCCGGGTGGGGTGGGCGGTGACGCCGGTGATGTGCAGGCGTCGGGTGTCGTGTTCGAGGAAGGCCAACGCGTAGAGCCGTGTGCCGAGCACGGTGTCGAGGTGGAGGAAGTTCGCCGCGACGATGCCCTGGGCCTGGGCGGTGGAGAACTCGCGTCGGGCCGGAGCGGCGCGGCGCCGGGTCGACGCCTGCCGTGTTGAGGATCCGCCGGACGGTCGAGGCGGCGATCCTGTGGCCGAGCCGGGCCGACCGCCCTGGATGCGCCGATGACCCACCGTGGATTTTCGCCGGCGAGCCGCAGTGCGAGTGCCTTGATCGCAGCTCAGGTTGGCGGGCGTCCGACGCGTCGGTGGGCGGTGTGGTCCCGTTCCCGGGCCACGGATCTGCGGTGCCGGGCGAGCAGGGTGCCGGGAGTGACCGGGAAGACCTTCTGTCATCGCCGACGGTCTATCAACCTGGACAGGGCGGCGAACCGGAACGGTCCACGGGGCTCATCGCGGACCGAGGCCGTGAGTTGGCGGCGGAGGACCGCGTTCTGGTGGCGCGGCACGAGCGGTTCGGCGTCCTTCGCTGCGTCACTGCGGAGCAGCGCCGACGGGGCGAACATCAGCTTCCGGGTCACCTTTTACAGCAGGGACCCGATCACCAGAGCATGCTCTCAAGCAGGCGTCTGCACTGCTCTACCAGCGGCGATGACTTTTCGAGCGGCACAGCATGCCGACACAAGATCACACCACCAACTATCACCACGACCCGCGACGAACTACTTGCGGTACTGAAGCAACGGCATCGGCCGGGAACCTCCAAGTGGAAAAAAGTCGAGCACCGACTGTTCTCCCGCATCACCCACAGCCTGCGCGGGCAACCGTTGACCGACTACGAAGTACTGCTTCGAAGCATCTCGGCCACCCGCACCCGCACCGGGCTGACCGTCAAGGCCACGCTGGACGAGAACGACTACCCCACCGGCCGCACGCTGACCAAAACCGAACGCCAAGCCGTCGCACACCGCGTCGAACGCGAGGAGTTCCACGGCGAATGGAACTACGCCATCGCCCCACGCGATCCCGACACAGAAGCACCGACCGAGCCGACACGCCAACCGCCCACGATCCCTGCCGAATCCACCTTCCTACTCACCCATCCCGCCCTGACCGGCATGACGCGCGAACGCTTCGACCGGCTCGTGGACGAACTCGAACCCTGCCGCAAGCTTCTGGCCGAAGCCGAGCGGCAGAGGAGGCAGGGCATCGACCGTCGCGGATACAACCCCGGCTTCGGGTTCCTCGACCACCGTCACCGCGTGCTGGCGGCAATCCTGAGTTGCCGCAACACCGTCACCCTGACCCTGGTGGCCCGATTACTCCGACGGGACCGCAACACCCTGAGCTACCACGCACACCGGACCAGACCGCTGTTGGCCTTCGCCGGACCCAACACCGCCGCGGTCCTCGCTCCGCCTCGGCGAACCCACCCACCCCGCACGATCGAAGCCCTGAAAGCCGCGATCGAACACTACGAAAACATGATCAAAGCGGGCAGTAGTTGATTTACGGCTCCTGAACCGCTTCCAGTTCGTTGACGATCATCAACGCCACCACGGCGTGAAGCGGTTGTGCCAGGTCATCGGAGTCGCCCGGTCCAGCTACTACCACTGGAAGGCCACCGCCCCCGATCGCGCGGGCCGCGCCGCCGCGGACGCCCGCCTGGCCGCTCGCATCCGCGTCGTCCATCGCGAGTCGGCGGGCACTACGGCGTCCCGCGGATCACAGCCCGATCTGGATGAGCCGTCCTTCGATCACGTCGGAGGCCGCCAGCGGGTTCTCGTGCCCGTAAAGAGCTTTCACCCATTCGTCCTTGGTAAGGCGAAGCGCGTTGCGCTCGATCTCCATGCGTCGGGCAGCACTGGTCTTTCCGGTGGCCGGCAGCCCGACCACCAGAAAGAGTGTTGGTTGTCCCATCCCACCCCCGGCTGAGCGAACGCCTCATTATCACTAATCGCGCGCTCCCAAGGCACTTTCATACCGCAGACCGGTCGTGACGCTGATGTCGGCTTGTGCCGATGGCCGCGGCCGTGATCGCGACCGCCCGCAGAGTCGAATCGATTCAATCTCCGGGGGCCAGCCCGAGGTCTCGGCCACCCTGCCCCTCGGAGCGACGAGTCGAAACCGGGATTAAACAACATCTTCGGGGTGTGTGCAACGTCTTGCGCGATCTTCTCATCACTCATAGTGTCCCGAAGACGACGGTGTCGAAGCGCTTCGACGACAGGTGTCACGCACCCTGTCTTCTGCGTTCGGCATCCCGGCGACCGGTGGTCCGCCGGGCATCCGTTCCCTGCGACGAAGGGCGATCCCAGTGTCGAGTTCCCCTGATTCCCCGTCTCCCCTACCGGCCGCACAGGGGCCTGGCAGGCGCACCGTCCTTCGCTCGGTGGCGGCAGCCGCGGCCGCCGTCGCAGGCGGCGTTCCCCTGATGTCGGTCGCCACCGCCGGTACCGCGAACGCCTCGGCAGGTCCCTCCGGGAGGTATGCCTGGCGGAACGCGGAGGTCGTCGGCGGGGGTTTCGTCTCCGGGATCGTCTTCAGCCAGAGCGAGCGGGGCCTGGTCTACGCGCGCACCGACATCGGTGGCGTCTACCGCCTCGACAAGCGCACGAAGCGTTGGATCCCCCTGCTCGACTGGGTCGACTGGGACCACTACGGCCACACCGGGGTGATCAGCGTCGCCACGGACGAGGTCGACCCCGACCGGGTGTACGCGGCCGTGGGCACCTACACGATCCCCGAGTGGGATCCGACGATGGGCGCGATCCTGCGCTCCGCGGACCGCGGCCGCACCTGGCAGACGACCATGCTGCCGTTCCGCCTGGGCGGGAACATGCCGGGCCGCGGCATCGGCGAGCGCCTGGCCGTCGACCCGCACCGCAACAGCGTCCTCTACCTCGGCGTGCGCGGCGGCAACGGCCTGTGGCGCTCCGTGGACCACGGGAAGACCTGGGCGAAGGTCGAGAGCTTCCCCAACGTCGGCAATTTCGTCCCGGACCCCAACGACACCGGCGGCTACAACAGTGACAACCTCGGCGTGCTCCAGGTCGTGTTCGACAAGCGAACCGGCCGGCGCGGCCGCCAGACGCGGACGCTGTACGTCACGGTGGCCGACAAGGAGAACATCCTCTACCGCTCCACCGACGCCGGCCGGACCTGGCAGCGGGTGCCCGGCCAGCCCACCGGCTTCATCCCCCACAAGGCGGTGTTCGACCACGAGGACGGTTACCTCTACCTGGCCACGAGCGACACCGCCGGCCCGTACGACGGTGCCAAGGGCGACGTGTGGAAGCTCGACACCGCCACCGACACCTGGACGCGCATCAGCCCGGTGCCCTCCACCAGCCCCGACGGCCAGTGGGGCTACTCCGGCCTGTCCATCGACCGGCAGAACCCCGGCACCCTCATGGTGGCCACCCAGATCCACTGGCACCCCGACATCATCCTGTTCCGCTCCACGGACGGCGGCGCGAGCTGGACCCGCGCCTGGGACTGGGCGTCGGACACCGAGCGCACGTTCCGCTACACCATGGACATCTCGGCCGCTCCGTGGCTGACCTGGAACGCCACCCCCGCACCGCCCGTGGTCGCGCCGAAGCTGGGGTGGATGACCGAGGCGCTGGAGATCGACCCCTTCGCCTCCAACCGCTTCCTGTACGGCACGGGCGCCACGATCTTCGGCTCCGACAACCTCACCGACTGGGACACCGGGGGCACCGTGCGGATCGACGTCCGCGCCGAGGGCCTGGAGGAGACCGCGGTCCTCTCGTTGATCAGCCCTCCGGTCGGCGCGCACCTGTTCTCCGGAGTCGGGGACGTCGGTGGCTTCCGGCACACGGACTTCACCCGCGCCACCACGATGTACGACAACCCCTCCTTCGGGATGACGGCCACCCTGGACTACGCCGAGAAGGCGCCCCGCACGATCGTCCGGGTCGGCAACCCCACCGGCAACTGGACCCAGCACTTCGCGATCTCGACCGACAGCGGCGACACCTGGACCCCCTCGGGAAGCGAACCGGCCGGCCTGACCGGTCCGGGCGTCGAGGACAGCGCCGTCGCGATCGCGGCGGACGGCGGCCGGGTCGTGTGGGCACCCGCGGGCGCGCCGGTGAGCTGGAGCGCCGACGCGGGCGCGACGTGGACCGCCTGCGAAGGCGCCCCCTCCGGCGCGCTGGTGCGCGCCGACCGCGTCAATCCCGCGGTCTTCTACGCCTGCCACGCCGGCACCTTCTACCGGAGCACCGACGGCGGGAAGCGCTTCGCGCCGACCGGGGCGACCGGCCTGCCCGCTGAGGGCAACGTCCGGTTCAAGCCGGTACCCGGCCATGAAGGCGACATCTGGCTCGGCGGCGGCAAGACTGGCAAGGTCTACGGGCTGTGGCGATCGACCGACGGCGGCACCTCCTTCACCCGCCTGCCGGGCGTCGTGGAGGGCGACAACGTGGGCTTCGGCAAGGCCGCGCCCGGAAGCACCTATCCGGCCGTCTACACCAGCTCCCGCATCGGCGACGTGCGCGGGATCTTCCGCTCCGACAACGCCGGTCGGACCTGGATCCGGATCAACGACGACCAGCACCAGTACGCCTGGACCGGCAACACCATCACCGGCGACCCGCGCATCCACGGCCGCGTCTACGTCGGCACCAACGGCCGCGGCGTCATCTGCGGCGAGCCGACCCGACCGGTCAACGCCAACGGGTGAGCGGTTCCAGGGCGGGAACTACCGGGTGGACCTCGTCGGCTCGCAGTCGAACGGCCCGACGTCCCGGAGCATTCTCGCGGCCTCGCGCGGGTCGGTGAATTCGCGCAGAACCTCGTGCAGCGTGGTCGGTTGCAGTGCCTTGCCGACGCCGTCGCCGACCAGCGCGAGCCTGCCGCGGTCGGTGTGCACCGTCTTGGTGCCGATGGTGTCGAGGTGCGCGGTGGCCACGCTGGTGAGTACGCGGTTGTCGTAGTAGGCGGCGACGTCGTCGGGATGGCCGGAGTCGCGCAACTGTTGGGCGTAGGTGTGGTCGGTGGTCAGCTGCGTGAGGAGGTCCCCCTCGACCAGGTTTATGTGGAATCTGAAATGTCAACATCGGTCGGCTATGAGCGTCCTTGACGGAAGCTCACGAGACGTGTCATGTCACGGGTCGATGACATCCTGCCCGATGATCGGAGGCGCTCCGTCCGGAATGTCGATGTCGAGTCGGCGCTGGGCTCGGTCGGGGGCCAGGCGGGCGGGGGTGGGTGTGTTGCATTCAGGGTCGTCTGTGGAGGAGACCGGGGAAGCGGCCGTGTCCTGCGTGCCGTCACGCCCATGCGGTCGCCGGTCCCTGATGCCTTTGACCGTGGCCTTGATTCCGTCGTACGCGGCGTTACCGATCATGCCCGACACAGCGGCCGTGCCGATCCACGCAGCAGTGTCCACGACGTCCGAAACACTGGTGGTGGGCACAAACGGCTTGGAAGATGGTACCCAATCGACACGGCCCGTCGCATCCACGTCCTGCCAGAACTGCGCGTCCAGTAGGTCATCCCCAAAGATGAATACCTTGTCGGTGCCCAGCAGACAGGGAATGGTCGGCTCCCACTCGACGGTCCACTGCTCTGGTGCGAGGTGCTCGGGACGTTCCTGGTGGGCTTCCCACTCCGTACGGCACACCTTGCGCCACATCGGGGTGACCCCCGGGGGTAGGTCGGTCTGCTCGCCCAGCCATGCTCCCGGCCACCAGTCAGTCGGCTTGGAAGGAGCCAGGTCCCTGACTGCCTGGCTGGCCTCTTCGAGCAGTTCCAGCTCCACGAGATTGTCCGCAAGCAACGCGTTCAACGTCGCACGCGCGTGCCGGTACTCCACGGGCCAATGGTGCTGCGGTAACGGGCTGTCCCCCATGGTGGTCAATGCTACGGCGCACACCGGGTCGGCGGGACGGTGAAAGCAAGGCTGACACGGAGCACCTGCCCAGTGCTCGACTGACAATCCCGGTGACCAGGAGCGTTATTCAAAGGTTGATCTTGGGTGGTAGCGCAACAGCCCCGCCTGGGTAGGGTCGGTTTCCTCTCACGGGTCACAACGCTTGGCGACTGACGACCTGGCTGACCTCTCATACCGGTTTACCCTGGTTCACCGCGATGATCGGCAGAAGCGTGGCGGTGGCCGGGATACCGATCTCACGTGGGGTAGTGCCGTCCGGGGCGGGTACGTCCGCCAGGCGTTCCAGCAGGGCGTCGAGGGCGGCTTGGCCGTCGTCGACGGCGGCCTGTTCGTCCTCGGTCAGCGGGAGGTTGGCCAGCATCCGCTGGAGGTTGTCCTTGGCCTCCAGGAGTTCGCCCTTGCTGGAGGCTTTGGGGGTATAGAAGTCGCAGCGGGCACAGGCCATCCGGTGCGGGCACTGCTCGAAGAAGGTGTAGGTGCAGTAGCCGTGGCCCAGGTCGTAGTACTGCCACGGTTCGCCGTCGGCGGCGGCGCCGGAGGTGACGGCGTCGCGGTCGACCAGGACCTCGATGGTGCGGAGGTGTAATAACGCGCGGCAGTCGCCGACCCAGGCGATGTCCAAGGTCATGCTTCCCCGCTCGGGCCGGGGTCGGGTCACGGCGACGACCATCACGGTGTCCTCGCCTCTGGTGGGGATGTCGTTGGCGAGCAGGGCTTCGCGGGCCGCGAGCAGGCCGGTGATGGCGGGGTTCAGCAGGCGCGCTCCGGGCACGGCTGCCATCGCCGTGGTGGTGGCGATCGCCGCGGCGGTCTCCGCACCGAGCCGGCTGCCGATGCCGTCGGCCACGGCGAACCCGGCGATGCCGGTGGCGTCGTCGACGACCGTGCCGTAGCAGTCGGCGTTGACCTCGCGCGAGCCGATGGCGGTGGCCCCTCCGACATCGTGCACCGGCAGGTCGCGGTCGCGCCGAACGTGGTGCTCCGCGCCTCGACCAGCATCTCGGCGGTGCTTCTCCACCCGCAGCGGCAGAAGGCGATGTCGGAAGGTGCTTCGACGCCGAACACCCGGTGCCGCTTGGAACGGCCCGAGGCCGTCGTAGGAAAGGAACGAGACGTCGTGTAGCACCCGGCCCGAAGCCGAGGTGAGCATGAGCGCGACGAACGTCGCGGCGTCCTGATCACCCCCGACAACCGCACCGCGTACATCAGCAACACCATCGCCGGCACGGTGTCGGTGGTGGACGTCCGAACCAGGGCGGTCACGCCATCATCACCCTCGCCCACCACTGGCCCCGGCGCGACGGGGCCACCACGCCGCTCGACGGCGGTGCCGGGGAACCGGCACCGCCGTCGAGTCATGGGCGGAGTGGGTCAGCTCGCGTACTGCACCGCGGCGGCCAGGAGGGAGCACGGGTGGGGCCCACCGTCGATGCCGCTGTTGACGACCAGGGAGGCCTCGACGTTGCCGGGGAACTTGCCGTGGCACGTCACGACGCGGCCGGCGCCGTTGTTGTAGTCACCGCCGTGGGCGCGGGTGCCGGCTGCCACGTAGTCCCAGCCCAGACCGCGTGCGCCGGGCTCGATGGTGTCCATCCACAGGCGGACCTGGGGCGAGACGATCGTGCCGTGCCGCAGGTAGACCTGCCAGCGGACCAGGTCGATCGCCGACATCCGCAGGCCGCGGTAGCTCGCGCAGGCCTCGTAGGACGTGCCGGACATCTCCAGCAGGGACCCGGTCTTCGAGGCGCTGGTCAGATAGCCGTGTGCGTTGTTCGCCGGGTCGCTCGACAGGCAGTTGACGGTGGCGATGCCCGCCGGGGTGAACAGGTGGCGGTTGATGTAGGCCATCGACCAGGGTGCGCCGCCGGGCTGGATCCACTCCGGCACACCGAAGCCCTGCTCCGTCAGGTACCACAGGCGGGTGAGGACGACTCGTGCGACGGCGTAGTTCTCGTTCTCGTAGTCGTAGGCCTTGCCCGTGCCCACCGGGGCGATGGACATCGCGTACTTGATGCCGTCGTAGCGGGCGTTCATCTTCTTCTGCTCGTCCAGGGACTGATCCTTGATGAACTGGCCGAGCCCCGAGGTGTGGCCGAGGATGTCCTTGATCTTCACGCTCTTCCACCCGTCGGTCGCGGTCGAGCGCATGTCCGGCGGCAGGTACGGCCAGATCGGCGCCTCCGGCGTGAGCCCCGCGGCCTCGGTCGCCTTGAGCAGCGCGGCGGCGACGACGTTCTTGGTGGCGCTGGCGATCTCGATGCGGCTGTACGGGGTGAACGACGTGCCCTTGTCCACCCGCGCGGTGCCGTCCGCGCCCTTCTGCGCCAGCAGGCCGTTCTCGGCGATCGCGAACGCGTAGCCCATGGCCTTGCCGTTCAGCGACGAGTGCAGGTACTGCGCGGCCTTCGCGGTGTCCACGTCCACCAACGTCGACGGCGTCCCCAGGTCCGCCTGCGCCGACCCCGCCCCGACGGCCAACAACGCGGCAACCGCCCCCGCGACAAAGCTTCCCCTCTTGATCCTCATCACTGTCTCCCCTTGTCCCGCCCCCGGCCCCTCCGGCGGCGATGGGACCAACTCTCGCGGCCGAGCACACCCCGAGGCATGAGGGAGACACCCTCAAAGACCGGGGGCCGGAACTTGGGGGTGAACTTGGGGGGTCGAACCATGTATCAGCACGGGCCCCCAAGCATCTGTTTTCGAACGACTCCTGCCGCGGAGGCGACCTCGTAGGTGATCGCCTCCTGGACGCCGCCGACTACCGGTTGTGCGTGGAGAGGCCGTAGCCGTAGGGAACAGGGGGTCGTAGTCGCGATCACCGACGTTGATCGGTTCCTGCTGCTCGGCGCGAGGCCGGCTCACCGGCAGTTTCCCGGTGTAGGGCACGGAGCCGAACAGGGGATCGGCCACGCCGGCACTTTCACTCCCGGGCAGCCAGGACATGACGAAGGCGGGGTGTGTCAAACGAGCGGCTCTGGCTCGTAGCCGGTGGTGACGTGGAGTGGCCGTCACGGCAGAAGGATGCGATGGCGGAGAAGGGGGCTTGCCCCAAGGCCGCGTAGTTAAGGAGTTGCCGTGGCCGTCAAGTCTTCCGTGTGTGGTTGCCAGGCGTCGGCGAGGGCGTAGGTGCCGCGGCGGATCTTGTGGAGGAATCCTTCGGCCAGCCATGTGAGCATCTGTGTGCCGAAGCTCTTGGTGTTGTGGATTCCCAAGGCTTTGGCCAGTTCGCGGGGACGCCGGGCGCGGTCAGGATTGGCGGCCATCAACTGCAGTGTGCGGTTGCGGTGTCCGGCGCCGGGGACGCCCGGGCCCAGGCTGACCCGGCGGATGTCGTGCGGTGTGTCGGCGCCGGGAGGCGGTGGTGTGGCGGTGGCCTGGTGGATGTCGATGTTCAGGTGCGTGATGCGCTGACTGCGTGCGGGGCGGGGATCGGCCGGCCGGGAGTGGTAGCGGGAGATCGGCGCTTTGACCCTGCGGCAGCTGATGCGTGGCCGACGCGCGGGCAGCAGTCCGGCCAGGACCGCCCGGCCGATCGCGCCCACCGCGGTAATAGCGGTGTCGTCCCGGCCGGCGGCGAGGATGAGCTGGTCGCGGGCGGTTTCCAGGGCGATGGTGAAGCCGGCGCGGTCCGGGTCGGTGCCCGGACGTGACTCCGCGGCCTCGACCATGGCCATGCGCAGCAACTGGTAGACGGTCAACTGGGCCCACAGTTCCTGCGCGAGTCCGGATGGATCCTGTGAGCGCAGGACGAGTCCGTCGAGCAGGGTGTGGCGCAGGGCGTAGAAGGCGGACTCGACTTCCCAGCGTTCGTGGTAGAGACGCACCAGCGCGGAGGCCGGGTCCCGGCGGTGGTCGAGCAGGGTGGTGGCCAGCCGGTAGTGCTCGCTCAACCGGTTGCCTCCGCTGGTGCTCACCGTGATCCGGGCCTCGATGATCCGGACCCGCAGGTTGCCGAGTCGGGTCAGGTAGGAGCCGTCCGGCAGGACTGCGAGCACGCCGGGACGGCGACGGTGGTTCAGACGGATCAGGGACTGGGCTTGGGTGTCGGCGACCTGCTGAAGGAAGGCGTTGCCGTCGAATCCCCGGTCGGCCAGCAGCAGCATGCGGGGCGTCAGCAGTGGCAGTAATCGTTGTGCGTAGGTGGTTTCGTACTCGCCGGTGGGGCCGAAGACCGCGCCGAGCAGACCACGGCTGCCGGTCTCGCACAACGCCATCAGCCGCAGCATCGGGTAGCCCGCCCAACCAGACGCTGTCGCGATTCTCCCCAGCCACGCCCGGTTGCGTTCGTGATCGGGGACCTTGACGGAGCTGCACCCGTCGAAGGCGACGGTCCGCCAGCGCCGATAACACACACCCGGCGTCCTGGGCTGCGCCAGCGGACCCGCCACGATCTCGAACACCGCCTTCAGCGGCGCCGGCCCGAGTCGGCGACGCAACTCGCGCAATGCCCTCTCACTGGGCCGCGGACGCGCGCCCAGCCCGGCGGTCAGCTTGTCCCAGACCCGCAGGTATCCCAGCGAGGGGAACAATGCCAGGGCAACACGAAGTACACCCCGACACGGGAGGGCAGGCACCGCACCCGCCGCTGAACGGTCCGGGTTTCCTCCACGACGGCGTCGACGAGTTCGACGGGCAGGTGACGGGTCAGGTCACCCAAGTGACCGGGAGCGAAGACACCCTCGGCATCGCCGCCGCCCGGCCCGGATACAGGGACGGCACACTGATCGCGCAACAGGACCTCTCACCAGCAGGATGATCTTGGAAGATCCCTGCTTCTACCCGAGACCCTGTTGCTCCATCGCCACGACACGCCCGATCTACTCCTTGACAGTCCCACTTACCGCCCTAACTACGCGGCCTTGGGGTAGGGCCGCCGGCTTCCCGCCATCACACCGCTCGCCGAGCTGATCATCGACGGCGGCGGGCACTCCAACTGGGTCCGCACCGACGACGGCACCCTCTACCCCGCGCCCCAGGGCGACTACGGCGTCGCCTGGGGCTACCAGGGCTCCGGCTACGCCCCACTGGTCGAACACCTGCTCGACGACATCAACACCCCACCCATCGACACCTGGATCGACCCACCCGACAACGACCTGACCCGGCTGAGCCGCAAAAGTTCCCCAACGGCACCGTGTTCACCCGCGACCAACTCGAACAGGCCCGCCGCCGTCCGTACGACTCCAGGCGATGACGAGAACCACGCGGGCGACGACCGGACCGCCGAGAACGCGTCGGTCACCAAGCCCTGTCGACCACCCCCAGCCCCAAATGGCCGCGCCGGACGCCGAGAGCGCCGACCCGACGCACGGGCCGACCCGGCCGCCGAGGCGCGCAGCCTCCGTAGCCGCGGGAGCTCAGCCCGCGGTGCCGAGCACCACCCCGTCGGCCAGGCCGCCGGCGGCACCCGGAGCCGGCCGGGCACCAGGAAAGGACCGCCCTCGCCGCGCTGGTCGCCGCCCTCGTCGCCGTCGGCGGTCTGGTCCCCACCGGGCGCTTTGTCGACCGCCCCCGCGGCGGTCCGGGGTCAGGCGCGTCGGCACTGCGACAGCGTGGTCGCGATGCCGTTCTGGTCGAACCCCGAGGCGTCGTACTGGTGCGGCCGTCGGGTGCGCCTTGGCGGCCAGGCGAACCGGTACTCGACCTCAGTCCGTCTCGGTCCAGTCCAGGCCGTCCGGGCGCCGCCCGCGGTTGTCCAGCAGACCCCCACAGGGTGTCGCGAACGATGGTCAGCGGCACCTCGGCGTCGGCCGGGAACTCCCGGCCGGTGCCGAAGTAGGCGAACGCCACACCGTCCGGGGTTGGCCCGCTCGCCTCGGACGTACCACGTCCCGTCGTCGCCGCTGTACCTCACGGCATCCAGGCCCGTCCCGAGGTCGGCGCCGGCGGGCAACTCCTGGTTCGGCAGCACAGCGCCCCGTTGGGAACCCGCAGTGCAGTCACGCCGTCCTACTCGCACTTGGGCCCGCACCCGGCCCTCGACACGAGGGCGGTCCGCCATGGCTCACATCTCCAGACTCACACTTGTCGCCGCATCCGCTCTGCTGCTGACCGCTTGTTCCGGCACCCCGTCCGCGTCCACCCCTGCCGCCACGGCCCCGGCGACCCCGGCTGCCCAGTCGGGCACCACCGGCACCGCACCGACCGGCTCCGCAGCCCCCGTGCCCGGCGCCGACGTGTGCGAGTACTTGCGCGGCCAGATCCCGACCCTGGAAGGGATCGGGTCCGAGGTGGGCGCGATGGCGAACCTCACCGTCAACCTCTACTCGTGGTACGAGAAGCAGGGCGCGGTCCCCGACGGCGCGCAGATTGACAAGCAGGTCCAGCAGGAGTGCCCGGACGTAGCGGCGCAGGTCTACAAGCTCGCGGGCATCAAGAGCTTCGCGACGCTGTAGCAAACCGCGCACGGTCTTCCGCGTCCACGGCGGCACTCGTCGGGAATGGCTCTGATCAACTTCGATACAGGCCCTAGTTGTTGCGGGTCATGACGTTGGTGACGGCTGGTAGGGCCTGAAGCAGGGGACGGGTCTTTCGGCGGCAGGATGGAAGTGCGACCAACACATCCGCCGAGCAGAAAGACCCGTCCGTGCTCCACCGTAACGCCCCGCTGTCCGTCGAAGGCCGCCACCGCCTCGTCCAGCGCTGCAAGACCCGTCCGATAGCCCACGTCGCCGCCGAGATGGGCATCTCGCGGCAGTGCGCCTCGAAGTGGGTCAACCGCTATCGCCGTTTCGGCGAAGCCGGCCTGGCCGACCGTCCCAGCGCTCCGCGCCGGCAGCCCACCGCCACCCCCGCCGAGGTGGTCGTCCGCATCGAGCGGCTGCGCCGGGAGCGCAAGTGGTCGGCCCGCCGCATCGCCCTGGAACTGGCGGCCGAGGGCACGGCCGTGTCGGTGCGCACGGTCGGCCGACACCTGGCACACCTGGGCCTCAACCGCCGCCGGTTCCTCGACCCGACCGGGAGAACAACCGCGCACCCCGCCGGATCGTCGCCCGCTGGCCCGGCCACATGGTCCACCTGGACGTGAAGAAGGTCGGCGTGATCCCCGACGGTGGTGGGTGGCGGGTCCGCGGCCGGGGCAGCGAGCAGGCAAAACAAGGTCGAACGCGCCAAGAACACCGCCACCGGGAAGTCCGGCGCGCAGCGCAGTTACACCTACCTGCACTCCGCGGTCGACGGGTACTCCCGCCTGGCCTACACCGAGGCCCTGCCGGATGAGAAGGCGGTCACCGCGATCGGCTTCACCCACCGGGCACGGGCGTTCTTCGCCGCCCACGGCATCACCCACGTCCACCGCATCGTCACCGACAACGGCTCCTGCTACCGCGCCCACGACTTCGCCACCGTGCTGCGCGGCGCCCGCCACCAGCGGATCACGCCCTATACCCCACGCCACAACGGCAAGGTCGAGCGCTACAACCGCATCCTGGGCGAGGAATTCCTCTACGCCCACGTCTGGACCAGCGAACAACAACGCACCGACGCCCTGACAGTATGGAACGTGCACTACAACTACCATCGCCCCCACACCGCCGCCGGAAACCGACCACCAGCCACACGGCTCCACACCGGCGTCACCAACGTCCTGGCCTCATACACCTAACGACTTTGCCGGGGCCCTGCGTTCGGGGCGGCCTGGTGGCCGTGGACGGGCGGGTGCGTCGTGGCCCGGCGCGGCCCTGTGGGGTTCCAGAAGTCTGCACACCTGAGCTCTGAGCTGCGGTGATCGCGCACCATGTGCTGTAGGGGCATGATCGTGAGACGTGGCGCTACGACTGCTGTACCTGATCTTCGTTCGACTCCTTGTGGGACTCTGTTGCCCAATTCGGCTATGCGGCGAGGTCGAGTCTGGCGAGGTGGCTGGAGCTCCGCTGTCCCGGGTGATGTGCCGCTCCACCATGCGTCCAGGCGGATCAGGTTGAGGGCGGTGGCGGTGAAGACGTGGGCGAGGCGGGTCTTGGGCAGCCCGGTGTAGCGGCTGCGACGGACCCCGGTGACGGCGACCGCCTGATGAACGGTGCCCTCGACGCCGGCCCGGGTGGCATAGCGTTGCTTCCACTCGTCGGTCGCCTGCTCGGTCCGAGCGCGCTCGACCGCCTCGTGAACTTCCCGGGTACGCAGCATCAGTTGGCGTCCGGACCGGGTCGATCGTGTGCACTGTGGACGGACCGGGCATGATTGGCAGGCGGTGACGGGAAACGCGACCACAACCGAGTCGCGGCCGCGTTCGGAGCACTCCGACCGGATCGTGCTCCGCACCCCTTGCGGACAGACGACCCGACGCCGGTCCCAGTCGATGGCGAACGCGGCGCGGCCGTAACCGTCGCCGGTGCGGGGCTGTGCGGAGTTGTCGACCCGCAACGGGCCCAGCAGGGTGATCCCGTGTTCGCGTCGTGCGCCGACCATCAGGTCGGCGGAGGTGTAGCCCGCGTCCACGACGTGCTCGTCGGGCACCAGGCCGCGGCGGTCGAGGTCGGTGTGGATCCGCTCGAGCACTTCCACGTCGGTGACGGTCGCGTCGGTGGTGACCACGTTGGTGACCGGATGCGGCGATCCCGTGTCGGCGATGTCGTCGCAGGTCTCGGTGAGGTGGATTGTGTAGCCCTCCCAACCGGATCCGCGTTTGGTCGCGTAGCGGGCGTCGGTGTCGTACGGGGAGCAGGCGCGTTCTGCTGGGCGGGAGGTCTTTCTCCTCCCGCCAGGACACCTCCTCACCGTCGTGGGTGACCGTGCGGTGGTACTGCGTGATCCACACGGTCCGCAGCACGGTCACGGCCGGGATCTCCCGCAGCCACACCGGCGCGTCCGACGCGTGGACGTTCTCCAACAACCGGAATCCGTCGATGCCGATCCGGGTGGCGGCCTCGGCGCGCTCGGCCCGGCCGTGCGGCAGCCGGTAGGAGTCCATCCGGGCGCCGTAGCGCCGCGCCCAGTCCGCGTCGATCCGGACGGTCAACCAGTCCGGTGCGGTCGCGGCCAGCGCTTCCAGGGCCACGCGCAGGGTCTCGGCCAGGAAGTCCAACCGGTTCGTCGAGCGCACCGCGGCCGACACGTGGGTGGAGTCGGTGCGCTGCCGCCCCCGAGGCTTGACCAGCCCGAGCTGTGAGCACCGGGCCAGCAGCAGGTCCAGCACCTTCTCCTCGAGTCCGTGCTCGATCAGGCGCTGCCTGAACCCGGTCAGCACGGTGTGGTCGAATCCCGAGTCGGTCAGCTCCAGCCCGAGCAGGTATTTCCAGTCGATCCGGGCCCGCACCGCGTCCGCCGCCTGCCTGTCGGTCAGGTTCTCCGCGAACTGCAACACCGTGACCAACGCCAGCTGCCCCGGCGAGATCCCCGGCCTGCCCCGCACGCCGAACGCCGACGCGAACTGCCCGTCGGCGAACAAGCCCGGTAACCGGTCCCGGACCCGCATCGCCAACGTCCCTCTCGGAAACGCCGCCCTGGCCACCACCGCGGTCTGCTCGGGCACCTCAGACCACGCACGCGGCTGCACCGACATGAACTGATCCTTCCCAGGACCGGGACGAACGCCGGCCCACGGGACATCATCCACCCCGTTGATCACGCCGTGAAACCACCCGTGACCAGCGCATACTTAATTGGGCAACAGAGTCCCACAGGCTCCCCATCGAGCTCATGCCGTCCGACTGGCCGCGCGCACGCGCGCAGTGTTCCTCGCGGTGTACGACGGGTTGGCCGAACCGGCCCAGGACCACGTGCGGGCCGTCGTCGCGCAGGTCGCCGGCGGACCGCGCCCCGACCTCCGGGTCCACACCGTGGCCGAGATGGCCACCGGTGTGACGGCACGGCTGAACGTCGGCTGAGAGCTGGTGCTTGGATCACGGTATGGGTGATGCGGAGCAGATGTGGACCACCACCATGCCGCTGGCCGACGACGAGGCCGATGACCCCGAACTGGTGCTGATCGGGATCGACCCGACCACGGGCGACCCCGGCCAGCGCGTGGTGGACCTCCTCCTGGACCGGGGCCACGAGGGCGAGGAGGAGGGCGTGTTCTACCTGCTCCCGTACGACCTGGGCGTGCGGTACGAGCGGGACGGCGACCGGCTGCGCGTGCTCCTGCTGACGTCACCGGCCGTGTTCGACGAGATGGTGCCGAAGCGAGGAGGCGACCTCGTCGTCGCCGTGGCGCCCCTGCGTGCCGCACCGCTGGTCGAAGGTGGCGTGCTCCTGCTGCGCCGGGAGATCACCACCGACTTCGACCCCGCCACCGAGCACGGCGACCAGCCCGTGGTCCTGCTGTTCCAGCAGGGGCCGGCGGCGGAGGCGGACCTGTTCTCGGCCGTCCGCCGGGGCGCGGGCGCCCTCGCGATCGTCGGCCCCTGGTCCGACGCGGTCGACTAGCGGCGGTCACGGCGCGGGGACGGGGACGATGCCTTCGATCTCCACGAGCAGTTCGCGGCGGCAGATGTCGCTGACCACGGAGACCACGTCGGCCTGCGGGCTGAACGCCGTGGCGCAGCGGGTGCGGACGGCGGGCAGGTCGTGGGCGTGGCGGACGTAGACCTTGATCGACCGCAGGTGGATGGGGTGCAGGGGAGTGGTCAGGCCGTAGCGGACGGTGTTGGCGGGGCCTAGGAGGGTGGCGATGTCGTCCAGGGCCGTGTCGCACTGGCGCGCCACGTCGCCCGGGTGGACGCTCCGGTGGCCGACGATGCCCGCGGTGCCCGCGACGTGCAGCACGCCGTCGCCCGGTGTGGCGCGGACCCAGCTCGCGCGCGAAGCTCGGTGCACGGGGTCCGTACTGGTCATCGCGTGAGGCTTCCTTCGTGGACTTTGGTCGGTCTCTGAAGGATCACGCGGTGACCGCCTCTTATCCGGCTACGACACGCTCAGCAGTCGCTGGCGGCGCTGGTACACCACTCTGCCGGACACAACCTCCGTCGCGAAAGCTACAGAGATTCGAGTTTCCTACCCGCCACACCATCTGACCTGCCGTTCCATGGCGAGACAGTCCGCAGTACACCTGTCCCACCAGACCGCGACTCCCCTCCCGAAGCAGGGTGCTGTCCCGCCTGTCTTGCCATGCCCTCTGACCAGCAGTTTCTAGGTGGGACAGCCCGTAGATCTGCTGTCCCACCTGTCTCACGCCGCCGTGGTACCCGCTCTCCCGATGCGGTGCTGCCCAACCTGTCCTGCTGCATGCCCTGACCAGCGGTTCCGAGGTGGGACAGCCCGCAGGACCGCTGTCCCACCAGTCCGCGGCACCCACCTTCCCCCAGGTCCTGCCGCTCGTCGAAGCCTCCGCACGAGCGGTTCCCGCGCACACCACAGATCCTCGACGCGGAATCATTCCTTGGTGAGATCACCTCAGCGACCGCTCAGATACGCCAACTGAGTGACAAGTGCATTGAGTGGTTGACACAACATGTGCTTGGTGATGCCATTGATCGACTTCGCAACCTCGCAAAGGAGTTAAAGTGCGGGCATTTCGGTTGATATCTGCCATAGCGATCACCGTCGCCGGCCTCCTATCGTTTTCATCTCCGGTGTCGGCTGGAGTCCTCACCGTGTATACAGCCGAGCACGACTACACACACGATGAGGCTCGGTATGACAACAGTTCGAACATCTTAATCGCATGCGACCATTCCCCGGCAAATGGAACGGCTAGAGCAGTTCTCGTGGTCATTAACGGATCAACCAAGGAAGTGTACGACACCAACGGAGCACAGAGCGGTTGCGGAAGTATTGGACCTTTGAACGTGGACAACTCGAAGCGCGCATATCTCTATATCTGCGCAAACGACAACGACAGCACTTGCTACCGAAGGGTAGGCGATTTCCCGGTCTGACCGAACTGTCCCAGACAACCGCTCGTAACGCTGCGTGATCTTGGAGCTGCGAGGGAGTGGCAAGGGCGGGGTCCCTGCCCCCGCCTGTCTCGCCATGTCGGTTATACGTCGAAGTCCTCGAACAGGTGTTGCGGCACCTCGCGGCGATCACCCAGACCCCGCCTCACGCCCTGCTCGGCTCGCTCACCAACCTGTCGGCCGATGCGTTGGCGGCGGCTGAGTCCGGCCTACAGCGCCGGGTCGGTGAACGCCGCACCTCCTACGGCGAGTCGTGGGAGCAGGTGTTGCGGCTGTGCAGCCTGCTGGCCGGTGACCTCGCCGGATGGCTCGACACCCGGGACACAGGTCCGGTGGCGCGACACCGAGACCCGCTCGCTGGCGGCCGTGGTCGACGCGTGGGGCAAGGCCGTGACCATGCTCGGCGTGCCGCAGCGCGCCACCTGGGAACGCCTGCCTGGTGTCACCGACACCGACGTGCAGCGCTGGGCCGAGATGCTGCCCTCGGTGGACGGTCACGGGTTGCTCACCGACGTGCTCGCCCGCGCCACTCGTCCGGCAACGAACGAAATGGGCTAGTGCGTTGGCCGTGAACATTCACAGAGTGAACGCACTAAGAGATTTCTCGTATCGGCTCGACGATTCGACGAGGGTAACGTTCACTGGCGCGTCAAGGCAGCCCATGCCGAATCGCCTGATCATCAAATGCGTTCCGGGCTGGAACCGTCGACAGTGCACGACGGTTCCAGCCCGCCTACGGCGATAGATCAGCAGAAGTACTGGGCCAGCACGAACCCGTAGTAGGGGGAGTTGATCTCCCACCACACCCCGTCACGGTAGTTGATGACGTTGACGTTCTGGTACCGGTACACCAGTCTGCCGGTCGGGGAACCGCCCGGAGACCACCGCACATCAACCGTGTCGGCGTAGCAAAGCGTGCGAGCCACCTGCACGCCGTAGCTTTCTTCCGGAGCCGCACTTGCCGCACTTGCCGCGCTCGTCCCGGTCGTCAATGCGACCAGCGCCAAGGCTGCAACGACGAAGGCTTTCAACCTGTTCATCGAACTGTTCCTTCCGGTTCACCAAAACCGATTCGGGTGGAAGCTCGACACTCCCGTCACCCTGGGCAACAGTAGGCACACAAGGACTGGTGATTCTGCCGCCAGACGGGCTTTGCGGTTGTATGCCTTCGACTAGCCGAAGCTGGTCCGCACAAGTGCGGACCAATTCGTGAGACCTACTCAATCTCGACAGGTCACGTGGTGGAGTTATCCATAGTTTCGAAATTATTCACATGTTCGCAGAGTGGCGGAGTCGCTTCCGTGGATGTCCGGGGGTGTGCGATGGCGGCATCGCCAGACGGCGTTCTGGTCACCGAGCAGCACCGCCGTGAGCAGGCTCGGACTTCGGCGCTGCTGGTGCGCGAGGTGCTGTCGCTGTGGCCGCTGCTCGGTCCGCTCCGGTTGGACGCCACCGCCCCGGCGTGGCTGCGCCTGGTGCTCGATCTGCTCGACGGCTACCGCTCCCGGTCGGCGCGGATGGCCGCCGACTACCTGACCCGCTTTCGTCTGGCCGAGATCGGCAGCACCCCGCCCAATCCGTTCGCGCTGCCGGATGACTCCGGGTGGCGCGATGCGGCGGCGGTGTCGTTGCTGGTGACCGGGCCGAGCACGGTCAAACGCCTGACGGCCGCCGGGTTCGATCCGCAGGCCGCCGCCGAGAAGGCCGCGCCCTTGGTGGCGCCCAGGTGGCCCGCACCGCCGGAAGCAGGGAGAACCCGCTTTCGTCCTGGAAGCAGATCAGGGCCCCTCGGCGCCGGGCGCTTTTTTATGCGCGGCCAGTCCTTTTCACCCAGACCTCGATGGCCTCGTCGTCGCGCTCGACCGCCCGCCGCGCCGGACGCTGCCGGCTCCAGCCCAGCCGTTCCCGCAGGATCGCCCAGGTCTGGGTGGTCGAGTACCGCACCCCGGCGACCCGCTCGATCACCTCGGCCACCCGCGCCAGCGTCCACAGGTCGGTCGGAAACCCGTGAGCCTTCGGACCTTCGGCCAGTTTCGTCTCCACTGCGGCGAGTTGGTCGTCGGACAGCCGAGGCAACCGCCCGGCACGACCGGCGCCCGCCAACGCCTCCCGGCCGCCGGTCAGCCAGTCCCGGTGCCACCGCGAAGGCGGCCCAGCCGCACACCGCCACCTCGGTCACCACCACCGGGCCCAACGGTACGGCGCTGGACACCTTCACCTACGACAGCAGCGGTCGGGCCAAGACCCGTGAGGTCGCGGGCAACGAGCAGGTGCTGGAGTACGACGCCGAGGGCCGGGTGAGTAGACCCGCCTCAATCTCTGGCGGAATGAAGAAGGTGGGCTGAACAATCACTCGTGGTCCTCGGCTGTGCTCGTGGTGGTGCTACTGAGCCAGATGCTAGTGCTGACCGCCGACAGGCTCGGGTCTGACTGCTGCCGTTCACGCGAGGGCCGGAAAGGACTCGCGGAGTTCGGCGAACAGGACGCCGTGCCGGTGGGGGCCGAACGTCTGGACCCCCGCCCAGAGCGCGTCCAGGGCGGCCTTCAACGGGTTTTCCTCGTGCGCGTGGAAGAGTGCGGGCAGGGCCATCCCCTGCTGGAGGACGTTGTGGCGCTTGCCGTCCAGCGAGCTGAGCTGGAGGACGTTGTGGCGCTTGCCGTCCAGCGAGGTGATCGGCGTCTTGGGCACCCGGTCGTCGGCGAACATCAGTTTCAGCAGCTCCCAAAGCGACTTCCCGTCCCCGAACGGCGGTGGCAACGGCTCACCCCGGTCCATCGCGGCCAGGGCGGGCGCGATCCAGTCGATGTCGGCGAGCCCTGCCTCGGTGAACGCGCGCCGGACCGCCCAGCGCGCTACGTCCCGCTGGACCACCGGACCGGCCTCCGCGATCGCCTCACCCAGCGGCCGGTCCAGCCCCACCACCAGCAGCGCACTCCCGCGCAACTGCCGCAGCGCGTCGGAGGGCAGCCGACCGCCCCACCGGCGTTCCTCGGCCTCCAGGCGTGCCTGCGCGGCGGCGCGCTCCTGCTCCTCCCGCGCTCGACGTAAGGCTTCGGCCTTCTCCTCGGCAGTCGGTGGCGGTGGCTGCTCGGCGGCGTACCGGTGCCAGTAAGCGGCGTGCTCGCTGGTCTGCTTGACGATCCGGTCCGGCTCGGGCGGTGCCGGCCAGAACTGGAGCAGGTAGCGCTCGCGTGACGGTCCCCGGGTTTCCTCGTCACGCCCGTCGTCCATCCCCACCGCGCAGTAGCGGACGCGGTAGTCGATCGGCTCCAACTCGTCCAACGACCAGGAGTCCTCGTTCGCCCAGGTGTAGAGCGCGGCGGGTCCTTCGGGGCGGAAGGACACCTCGACCACGTCCTCCCACTCCTCACCCACCGGCGGCGCCTGGTCGTGCAACTCCACGGTGAAGTCGACCTCACCGACGTTCGTGCCGGTCATCAGGAACAACGTGCCGGGGACCGCGCCGCCGCACAACCCGTTGACCTGGCCGCCGAAGCACTTGTCCATCTCGAACGAGACCTCGCCGCTCTCCACGTAGAGCTGCCCGTAGTCGGACCAGGCCGCACCGCTCATCAGCGTCCGCACCGCACACTCCCTCTCCCGAAGATCGGATCGACCGACATCATGGCGGAGGGCACCGACAAAAGCCGCGTGACCCGAACGGGTCGTGAAAGTTATTCGTTACGGCGGAGCCGGTATTTCACCCGGAGCGCTGAATCCGGCGGCTCCCGGCTAACCGCGGTCCGGCCTGACGCGACTTCCCCATGTGCGGTGCGTTCTGCTCCGCGCCGTCCGTTCACGACCGGGCCTGCGGCCCGCGCTCATCAGGTGGGTGAAGGCCATGCCCGTCGTGCAGGTTGCCCGAGACGACCAGTACGTGCTCAACCACACCACGCGCTTCCTGGCCCGCGACGCCGGGGACGTGGTCGAGCCGTTCCACCTGCCGGTGGTCGACACGCACTGGGACGGTTCGTCGGCGGAGACGTCCTACCGCTTCAACGACGTCACGTTCGCGCACCGCGACGACCAGGCGCGCGTGTGGGGTGCCAGAAGTCGGCCATATGGTCTGACCTGCGGTTAGGCTGCTGTGGGTTCGTACTCGTTGATCAGGCCGCCGAGGACTGGTCGGCGTATCGACGTGCGGCCCGGCTGTGCGATGGGTCGGTCTGGTCGTGGTGGGCTGAGTTGGCGGGCTTGGTGGGGTCGGCGGTGGTTGTAGTGGGCCGCGTAGCGCTGTAGCACTGTTCTCAGGTGGTGTTAGTTGAGGATGAGCAGGCGGTCGGTGGCTTCGCGTCTGACGGTGCCGACGAATCGTTCGGCGTAGGCGTTGGCTCGTGGACACCGTGGTGGGATTTTTACGGCCTTGATGCCCGCGCCGGCGAGGACTGCGTCGAACGGGGCGGTGAACTGGCCGGCCCGGTCTCGCACCAGGAACCGGAAGTCGTCGGCCCGGTCGTCGGGGTCCATGAGCAGGTTGCGGGCTTGTTGCGTTGTCCAAGGGCCGTCCGGGTTCGTGGTGGTGCCGAGGATGTGCACGTAGCGGGTGGCGACCTCCATCACGAAGAACACGTAGACGCGTTTGAGGGTGACGGCGCAGTCGACGGTGAAGTCGGCTCGGGGCGCGGTTGCGGTCTTGTCGACCGGTCCGTTTCCCCGAGCCGCTTCCCGCACCCGGCGTGCCTGTCTCCAGGCACCGGGTGCTCCACAAGTCTCGTGGGGTGGCTGGTTTCCTCATCTCGTGGATGGCCAGGGAGTCGGGATGACGGTTCCCCGGTAGCGGTAGCGGGTCGTGCCTACTGTCGCCGGATTGAACAGTGGTCCCTTCTCCGAGGCAGGCCACCATGCGTCGCCCTTGTAGTAGCGGCGGCGCAGGTCCTTCCACGCCGAGCGGTGGTGTTTGCGACGAAGCCATCGGCCGACCTGTTGCCATGTATAGAAGCTCAGGTAGCTGAAGGCGTCGGTGGACACGCCGGGGCGGAAGTAGACGCACCAGCCCCGCAGCGCCGGGTTGAGCCGGCTCAACAGGGCATCGAGCGGCAGGTTCGTGTCCGTCGTCCGGCAGATGGCCTTGACCTTGCCCGTCACGGCCTTGACGGCCTTGCGTGCGGGATAGGTGTAGACATACCGCCGGTCGCTTCCCCGCTTGCGGTGACGCCGGATGCGCCATCCGAGGAAGTCCAGGCCTTCGTCGATATGGGTGATCAGAGTCTTCTCCCGTGACAGGCGCAAACCCATCGTGGCCAAGACCTCCGCGATCTCCTCGCACAGAGCCTGCGCGTCGGCCTTGGAGCCCGACACCATCAGGCACCAGTCGTCCGCGAACCGGACCAGCTTGAAGTTCGGCAGACCGTGACGACGACGCTTGGCCCTGTCCGCTGTGCCCGTGGCGGACCCGCCGGGGGCGTGGGCGATGTGCTCGTCCAGCACCGACAAGGCCACATTGGACAGCAACGGTGAGAGGATCGAACCCTGCGGGGTGCCGGTGTCGTTCTCCCGCAACCGGTGATCCTCACCGAGGATCCCGGACTTCAGGAACGCCTTCGCCAGAGCCACGACGCGTTTGTCCCCGACCCGTTCACGTACCCGGGCCAGAAGGGCGGGGTGCGCGATTTCGTCGAAGCAGGCTTTGATGTCGCCCTCCACGATCCACTCGTAGGAGTGCATCGCGTAGAAACGCACCTCGGCCACCGCGTCGTGGCCCGGCGCATCGGGCGGAACCCGTAGGAGCACGGGAGGAATAGGGTCGGAGCGGAGCGCGGTGCCGACCTCTCGGCCGGTCCGTTTCTCCGCCCCTGTGCCGCTCGAAAAGTCATCGCTGCTGGTCAAGCGGCTTGTCTGTACTCGTTGATGAGGCCGCCGAGGATGCGGGTGCGGTGCGGTCTGTGGGCGGCGAGGTCGTGTACCGCGGCAGGGTGTTGCCGGGCCTCGGGGGATAGTTGGTCGCGGGCCTGGTGGGGTCGGTGGCGGTTGTAGTGGTCTTCGTAGGTCTTGAGGACCTGATGTGCGTGGCTCTCGCCCGTGATCAGGATGTGGTCGAGGAGTTCGCGTCGGATGGTGCCGATGACCCGTTCGCAGTGGGCGTTCATCCTGGGCGCCTGCGGCGCGCTCTTGATCACGCGCAGGTCGTCGCTCTGGAAGATGGCGTCGAACGTCTGGCTGTATTTGCCGTCGCGGTCGCGGAGCAGGAAGCGCAGGGATTCCGTCCGGTGTCCGAGGTCGGCGGTGAGGTTCCTGGCCTGCTGCGTGGTCCATGCCTGTGTGGGGTTGGCGGTGACGCTGGTGATGTGAAGGCGCCGGGTGCCGTGTTCGAGGAAGGCCAACGCGTAGAGCCGCCTGCCGAGCACGGTGTCGAGGTGGAGGAAGTCCGCCGCGATGATGCCCTGGGCTTGGGCGGTGAGGAACTCCCGCCAGGTCGGGCCGGTGCGGCGTGGTGCCGGGTCGATGCCCGCGTCGTGCAGGATCTGCCAGACCGTCGAGTGGGCGATGTGGTGGCCGAGGCGGGCCAGTTCGCCTTGTATCCGCCGGTGACCCCACCGCGGGTTCTCTCTGGCGAGTCGCAGCACGAGCGACTTGGTCGCGGCTCGTGTCGGTGGGCGTCCGGTGCGTCGACGCGCGGAGTAGTCCCACTTACGGGCTACGAGTGTGCGGTGCCAGGCGAGCAGGGTGCCCGGCGTGACCGGAAAGACCTCCCGCCACCGCCGACGATCCACCAGCCCGGCGAGGGCGGCGAACCAGAGCCGGTCCGCGGGCTCGTAGCGGACTGGACCTGCGAGTTGCCGGCGGAGTACGGCGTTCTCGTGGCGCAGCACGAGCAGTTCGGCGTCCTTCACCGTCTCGCTGCGGAGAAGCACCGCTGGGACGGACAGCAGCTTCCGGGTCACCTTGTACAGCAGGGACACGATCACCTGGGCATGCTCTCAAGACGGTGACATTCTCGTTCTATCAGCGGCGATGACTTTTCGAGCGGCACATGGGCGGTGACGCCGGTGACGTGCAGCCGCCGGGTGCCGTGTTCAACGAACACCAGTGCGTACAGACGTCTACCGAGCACGGTGTCGAGGTGGAGGAAATCCGCCGCGATGATGCCCTCGGCCCGTGCGGTGGGGAACTCCCGCCACGCCGGGCCGCAGCGGCGGGGCACCGGGTCTATGCCCGCGTCATGCAGAATCTGCCAGACCGTCGAGGCGGCGATGCGGTGGCCGAGTCGCGCCAACTCACCCTGGATCCGCCGATGACCCCACCGAGGGTTCTCTTGAGCGAGCCGCAGCACGAGCGACTTGATCGCCGCTCGTGTCGGTGGACGTCCGGTGCGTCGACGGGCGGCGTGGTCCCACCTGCGGGCCACGAACCTGCGATGCCAGGGCGAGCAGCGTGCCCGGCGTCACCGGAAGACCTCCCGCCACCGGCGACGGTCCACCAGCCCGGACAGGGCGGCGAACCAGAACCGGTCCGCGGGCTCGTAGCGGACCGGACCCGCCAGA
>NZ_MTQP01000024.1 GCF_001984175.1 Saccharothrix sp. ALI-22-I | reverse complement strand
GGCAGGATCCGGCGCAGCTGCCAGATGTAGGTCTTGAGGTTCGCCTCGGCAGAGGCCGGCGTGGCCTGTTCCGGCCAGGTCGCGGCGATCAGCCGGTCGACCGGTGTCCAGGCGTTGACCTGCGACAGCAACGCGGTCAGCACGGTGATCGGCTTGCGGGCCCGCGCGTCGAGCACGACCCCGTCCGGGGTGCGGATCTCGACCGGGCCGAGCACGTGGAACAGCAAAACCCACTCCCTCTCGTCGTAGGCGAACCCGGCGCGACCCGCGCCGGTGATCCATACGATCGACCCGGACACATGAGGTTTTGATGACAGCGAGGCAGAGCTCGCGGGTACTGGTGGTCGAGGACGACGAAGACCTGCGCGTGGCGGTGTCCGCGGAGCTGGGCGCGTCGGGCGCGCTGGTGGAGCCGGTCGGCGACCTCGGCGCCGCCGACACCATCCTGGTGCTGCTCGTGCTGTGGGTGCTGGGCACACCGCTGGCGACGGCGTTGCGCGCGCCGCCACCGGGCCCGCCGCGGTCGTGGGCGCCTGGGAGGAGGCACGCGACCGCTTGCGCGCCCACGGCGTGCCGATAGGAGCCGGGATGACCGTGAGGGACGCAGCCGCGGCCGTCGGACCGGACCGGTGGTGGACGGGCTGTCCCGGCTGGCGGTGAGCGTGGACGCGGCCCTGTGGTCGGGCGTTCCCGCGGATGCCCGGGTCGCCGACGAGGCGTGGCGGGCCGTGCGGGATGTCCGCCGCGGACTGGCACGCAGTCCCGCGGCCGCCCGGTTGCGGGCGGCCCTGCTGCTCCCGCCGTCCCGGGTGGGCGCACCCCGGTAGGTGCCGGCGGAGAGCCCGGCACGACGTCGAGCGGCCCGCCGCACCACGTGTCCTGGACGCGTGGTGCGGCGGGCCGCGGTTCACCACGTCGCCGGACGGCGTGGCGCCCCGGCGCGGTGGTCAGGGGAACTGGGCGGGCAGGCCGGATTCGCGCAGCAGGTCGTGGTAGGCGTCGAGCGCCCGCCCCAGGTCGGTCCGCGCTTGCGCCAGCGGCGCGGACCGGCCGGTGGCCTCGGCGTGCTCGGTGAACCGCCGCACGCGGTGGGCCAGGACCTCGATCTCGCGCAGCGCCGCCAGCCGGGCGGGCAGCGACTCCCACGGACCGGGGTCGGTGGCCAGGCGCCGGAAGGCCTCGGCCACGGCGCGCAGGACGGCTTCGGGGCGGTCCGGCCGGATCCACCCGGTGAACACCGACTGCCGGGGGCGGCGCAGGTGGTCCACCAGGCGGCGGACCCGCGCGGCGCGGCGGACCTGCTCGGTGCGGGCGTCCAGTTCGCGGCGCACCAGGTCCGAGGCGAACCGGTGCACGGCCTCGATCTCGGCGGCGGCGCGCCGGGCTCCCGGGCCGCGCTCGGCTTCCCGCTTCGCGTCCGCGGCGGCGAGTTCGGCCTTCCTCTTCCACCACTGGCCGACCGCTCCACCGGGCTCGACGGCGGCCGAAGCCGCCACCGCCCAGAAGACGCCCTCCGGCACCCCGAGGGTGGCCGCGACCGCGACCGCGACGACGGCGGGCACCCCGGCGCGCACCGCGAACGCGCGCCTGCTCGGCCGGCCCGGCGGTCGCCCGCCGGGCGGGCGGGGGGTGAGCGCGCCCGGGTCCGCGGGCGGCACCGGTTCGCGGGCGATGCGGGCCGCCCGGTGCGCGACCGAGCGCAGCAGGGCCTGCTGTTCGGCGACCAGCCACTCGGCCTCGTCGGCCTGCCGCCGCGCCAGGGCCAGCAGCTCCTGCGCCACCTCCCACTTGCGCAGGTGCAGCTCGGCCTGGTCCAGGGCCTGGTCGTAGCGGGACCGCTCGGCGCTCGTGGCGACCTCGCGCTCGCGCCACGCGCGTTCGACGTACCCCGCGGTGACCACGCCGGCGATGAGCCGGCTCAGCCCGTGGATGATGGGGTCGAGTTGGGCCACCAGCTTGCCCATCGGGTCCGTCGCCGCCTGGTCCACGGCGCCCGCCGTCTGCCGGACGACGTGGTGGCCACCCTCGAACGCCCCCTTCACCAGGTACTCCTTACGCCCTGGCGCGGCGGAGTCGGGCACGGGGGCGGGGCGGGACGGCGGGTCGTGGTCGACAGGGCGTTGTTCGAAGATCCGGTCGAGCCGGTCCAGCAACGCGTGCAGCGCCTCGGCGAGGGCCACCTCCAGCGCCGCGTCACGGACGTCGACCTCGCGGGCGAGCAGATCGGCGCGGTCGACGTCCGCGGCCAGCTCCTGCCGCAGCCGGTAGCGCTCGGCGAGCGGACCGACGGTCACCGCCACCGCGGCAACGCCCCACGACGCGATCAGCGTCCCCAGCGGGATGCCGATCGGCCCGAGCGCGGTCACCACCGCCGCGCCCGAGAGCACGGGCACGCCCCGCCGCACCGCGGTCACCCACCACGGCGGCAGCTCTGTCGGGCGCGATCCCGACGGCGACGCGGTCGGCGGTGACAGGTCCACCGGGACGCGCAATCGCGCGACGATCGGTTCCAGCAGCGCCTGGCGGCGCCGGGCGCCCTCGGCCCGGCGCACCTCCGCGTCGAAGTCCTTGGCAGCCGCGGTGGTGGCCTGCTGCCGCGCGGTGTACCAGGTCTCGACCACGCTGCCGACCAGCGCCTGCACCGCGACGCCCGCGGCGAGCCCGAACGCGGTCGCGGGCGCGCCCGCCAGGACGACCCCCGCAGCGGCCGCCGCCGGCAGGAACTCGCCGGTGACCTTCGCCAACAGCTCGACCCGCCACGGCGGGCGTCCGGTGGGCCCCTTCGGCGGACGGCGGGCCGTGGGCGGTGCGTGCTGACGCACGATCGCGTCCACGTCCGGCGACAGCAGCGCCACGCGGTTCGGTGCGTCGTCCTGGTACGGGTGCAGGCCCAGATGCCGGACGAGCGCGCGCATCTCGGCGCGCAGCAGCCTGCGGCGCAGCAGCCGGTGCCGGCCGGTCTCGGTCAGGGCGCGGTCGAGCTGACGCAGCTCGGCCTGCCTGCCCTGGTCGTGCGGCGAGAGGTCGAGCCGGTCGCCGGGCGGCCGGTCGGGGGTGAGCACGTCCGTCTCGGGCGCGTTCCCGGCGAAGAACGCGTCGAGCTCCGCGATCTCGTGGGCGAGCGCGCGTTCCACGACGTGGTCGGCGGCCCGCTCGGACACGCGCACCACGGCGGTGCGGGTGACCGGGTCGGCGACGTAGACGGCCGGGTCGCCGGTGGGCACCGGGCCGACCTCGACCACCACGTGGAACTCGCTGTCGTCGTGGGTGGTGACGACGTAGCCGCCGTTGCGGTCGGAGGTGACCGACCGCACGTCGGCGTGGGGCGCCACCCGGCGGATCGCCTCGCGCACCAACCGGTCCACGGCCACCGGGTCGGCGCGGCGCCGCCCCTCCCCGTGGAACTCCGATCCCGGGATCCGGGCGGCGGCGCCGTCGGGGTCGGCAACGGGATCGGGGGCGGAGTCGGCAACCGGAGCGGAGTCGGCAACCGGAGCGGCAGCCGGGTCGGACAGGGCGCCCCGGATGCGGCCCGGCACGTGGGCCCTGCCCGGTGTCATGTCGTAGCGCGCGACTTCGATGCCCAGCGGCGTCCCGGTACCCGGGTCTATCGCCGGGCGGACGACGAAGTACTCGACGTTGCCCGCGTCCAGCGCGGTGATCAGCGAGTCGGCCACCGCCGCGCCTCCGTTGAGGGTCGCCGCGATCGGTGGCCGCGGCGCCTGACCGGTCGGTCCCTGACCCAGTTCGCGAGGTCCGGGCTCCACCGGGTGGCCGAAGGTGTGCAGCGGCATGGCGCGGCCGTTGCTCGCGCGGACGGCCGCGGCGACGCTGCGCACGTACTCCGGGTGGCCCTGCTTGTAGCGGTTGCCGTCGGCCGCGCGGCGGGAGGTCAGGTCGCCGTGCACGTTCTTGGCCTCCACCACCACCCAGCCCACGACGCGGTCGTCGACCACGCGCACGTAGAGCTGGTCGAACGTGCCGGCACCGGTGTCGCGCGCGTAGACCCGGTACACCTCCTCGCCGGGGTGGCGGGCGGCGATGACCTTCAGCATCGCGTCGGCGTACCGCTCGCCCATGAACTCGCCGCGCTTCTTGTCGGTCAACCAGTCCTCGGTGATGTGGGCGAGGAACTCCACGCTCCCGGGCTCCACGCCGGCTGGGCCGAACGGGATCGTCTCGGACTCCAGCCGCACGCCCGGCACGGAGTCCTCCCGGGGGATGAAGTACATGCCGCTCGCGTTGTCGCGGTGCACCAAGGGGACGGTGGCCTCGACCTGCACCCCCTCGTCGTCGGTCGCGGTGAACAGCTTGGGGGCCTGGCTCTTGCGGTTGGACAGCGTCGTGCCGCCGGGGGTGGTGTACGGGGCGGAGTAGTAGCGGGCGCGCAAGCGGTCGGCATCGGGAGTGGGCTTGCCGTTGGCGTCGCGGGCGTTCATGGCGGCGACGAGGGCTTCCTGCGCGTGGCGCTCGAACTCCGGGTGGTTGTGGCTGACCGCGACGTCGATCCGCTGGTGCGGCGGCGGGGCGGAGACGGTGGTGCGCGCCGGCGCCGGGCGGGCGGCGGGTTGGGCGGCGGGTTCGGCGGTGGGCTGAGGGGTCGCCGCAGCGGCCGGTGCTGCTGCCGCAGCCGCAGCACCGAGTGCGCCTGCGGGAGCGGATGGTGTGTCCTTTGTGGATTCTCCGGCGGTCGGGGTGGACCGCTTGGCCGGTGGCGGGGACGTGGTCGCCGGACCGGGGGCTGCTGTCCCCGGAGGTCCCGAGCCGGGAGGTGCCGTGCTGGAGGACGCTGTCCCGGAGGATGCCTGGCCTGCCGGCGGTGCCGTGGAGGACGCCGGAGTGGAGGACGCCGCGCCGGGCGCGGTTGGGCCCGGGGTGGCCGGGGAGGTTGAGACCGACATCGCCGGCCCCGTGGGGGTCGTGCCCGTGGCGGTCGTGGCACCGGCGGTCGTGGCACCGGTGGCGGTGGCACCGGTGGCGAGCGGCGTGGTGGCGGTGCCGGTGGGCAACGCACCCTGAGCGGCCGACACCGTGACCGGAGGGGCTGCGGTGGCGGCGTCGGCCTGTGTCCCGCTGCCGGTGGTCATCGGTGCCGGGTCGGCGGTGGCGGTGGCGGCACCCACCACCGCGGGTACCGGTTCCGCGGCCACCTCCGCAGCGGTCGTCCCGACCCGACTCGTGGTCTCGGGCGACGTGGCCTGCGGCGAGGCGGGGTCTTGGGCTGGTGCGAGCGGGGCCGCCGGGGTGTCCAGCTCCCGGATGCCGGTCGTGGAGGTCTCCACCGGAGCCGGTGCGATCCCGGTGGAGCCGATCCCGGTGGAGCCGAGCCCGGTGGAGCCGAGCCCGGTGGAGCCGAGCCCGGTGGACGCGGTCCCGGTCCCGAGCCCGGTCCCGGCGGTGCCTGTGGAGACGGTGCCGGTGGCCGCGGTCCCATCCGTGGGTGCCAAGGCGGTCGGCGGCACGTTCGGGCCACCGGGGTCGGGCGGGGCGAACTCCCCCGTGGGGACCATGTGCGTCGGTTGGGCACCGAGGGCGTTGCCGAGATCCCCGAAGAAGGCGACGCCGTTGGCGCGGGATGCGCCCATCGCCCCGGCGCCCAGGTAGTTGTCGCGGATGGCGTCGACGTAGCCGCCCACGTTGGTCAACGCCGCGTAGTTGCCGTCGACGATGTTCTGGGCGGCGTAGCTGGAGGCGGGCGAGGTGATGGCGTTGCTGGTGAACGACCGGAAGCCGATGCTCGCGTGCTTGCCGAGCGCGCCGCCGCCCAGACCGGACGCGATCGCGTTCGCGGGCCGCTGGAGGGCCCGGCTGATACCCGCGCCCGGGAGGGCGCCGAGGGCGCCGCCGAGCGCCGCCGTGCCGATCTTCCCGGCGTCCAGGGCGTTGCGGTTGCCCTCCGCCATCGAGACCAGCTGGGTGGTGGTGGCGATCGCGGTCTCTTCGAGGGTTTCCCGGGCCACCTCCCCGCCCGCGTTCAGGGCGATGGTGGTCACCTTCACCGCGCCCTGCGACGCGACCCTGCCCGCCATGCCCGCGATGAACGACGCCAGCCTGCCCGCCACTATCGAGACGATCCGACCGGCGACGAGCGGGCCGATGAGCGGTACGCCGAGCGCCAGCCCGTAGGCCACCACGTTGGCCGCCACCTCGACCACGACACCGATCTTGGCCTCGCGGACGTCCACTCCGTATTGGCGGGCGTTGGCGCTGAGCTGCCGCATGCTCTCGGCCAGTTCCCGGTAGCTGCCCGAGGTGTCGTTGGTGGACAGCAACCCGTTGGCCAAGTGCATGATCCCGGCGTAGTAGCCGAAACCGGCGGCGTCGGTCCACGCCTGCTCGACCTGCCCGGCGCGTGCGGTCAGGTCGTCGCACAGGGCGAACAGGGCGTCGGAGGCGCGCAGCCACGTGTCCGCGAGCGCGTAGGCGTCGTCCTCGTTGTCCGGTGGCCACACGTTGTCCACCTGGCTCTTGATCTCGGACCAGAACCCGTGCGTGTCCGGCGGTTCCGGGATGGCCATCGGCTGCCCTCAGCCGCCCAACGCCCGCTTGCCCCGCGCGTCGGCCTCCAGGTAGAGCGCGACCGCCCGGTTCCCGGCGTCCACGATCTGCGTCAGGTGGCCCTCGATCGCGCCGGCGGAGATCTTCAGGGCTTCGGCGGGCCCGTTGTACTGGGCGGCGAACGCCTCCCCCATCGGCCCCTTGCCCAGCAACTGCTCCAGGCGGTCCAACTCGGACATGAGGCCCTGCCACGCCGCCTGGAAACCGGCGCCCGCCGAGCCGATCCCGGCGATCGCGGCCTCGGTCGCCTCGGTGTGCATGTCGACGCTGCCACCGTCGAGGTTCACCTCCGCCACGCGCGCCCACCTCCCTCCAGGTGGTGCAGCAACGGGTCGAACGCCGGGTCGACGTCCTCGGGACCGCCGTCGGGCAACAGGCGCCGGGCGAGCCGGACCGCCTGCTGCCCGGCCCGCTCGGTGGCCGCGCGCACGGTGGCGGTGATCGCGTCGGCCAGTGCCCGGGAGTCCGGGTCGCGGTAGACCCGCGGGTCGATGTCCAGGTCCAGCAGCGCGCCGTGCGCGCCGACGGTGGCGCTGATCAGGCCGTCCGGCGAGTGAGCGGTCGCGCGGAGCCGGGTGAGCCCGTCGCGCACCTCGCGGATGCCCTCGGCCAGCCGCTCGAACTCGGTGGTGCCGGGTGCTGTTCCGTCCACTGCAGCCTCCTTTCCTCCCGGCCGAGAGGTTGCCGCGCCTCGGGGCGCCGCGGTCCGCGGTGACCGGTTCCTGCCGCCGCGGACCGCGCGCGCCGGGACGACCGGAGCATGGCTGAACCATGAAGCGACTCACCTCCCTCCTCGCCGCCGCCCTCCTCGCCGCCGCCGTCGTGTCGCTGACCGGCGCGCCCGCGGTGGCCGCGCCGCCGACCGGCGCCTGCCGCGATCCCGAACCCGCGCACCCCGTGGTCGCCGAGCGGCCGTGGGCGCAGCTCCTGCTCGACCCGCGCCGGGTGTGGCCGCACAGCACCGGCGCGGGTGTGCTCATCGCGGTCGTGGACTCGGGGGTGGACGCGGACCACCCGCAGCTGCGGTCGCCGGGGAAGGTGCTGCCCGGCCGGGACTTCTTCCTCGTAGGCGAGCTGCCGGGCTCGTTCGACTGCGTCTCGCACGGCACGGCCGTGGCGTCGATCGCGGCGGCGGACCCGGTCGACGGGGTCGGTTTCCACGGTGTCGCGCCGGGCGCGCGGATACTGCCGGTGCGCATCACCGACCGCGAGCTGTCCGACGGCGGCAGGCCGACGCCGATCGACCGGGCCGTGCTCGCCCGCGGCATCCGGTTCGCCGCCGACCAGGGCGCGCGGGTGATCAACCTGTCGCTGTCGGGCTACCAGGACGACGCCGCGGTGCGCGACGCGGTGGCCTACGCGGTGGGCAAGGACGCGCTGGTCGTGGCGGCGGTCGGCAACCGACAGGGTGAGGCCGGGACCGACATGTCCTACCCGGCGGCCTACGACGGCGTGCTGGGCGTGGGATCGCTCGACATCACCGGGACGCGGACCGGCAGCTCGCAGGTCGGCGACTACGTGGACCTGGTCGCGCCCGGTCAGGGGGTGCTGGGCGCGACCAGGGTCGCCGGGCACGACCACTGGGACGGCACCAGCTTCGCCGCGCCGTTCGTCGCCGGGACCGCCGCGCTGGTCCGGTCCGCCTGGCCGGAGCTGAGCGCGGCGCAGGTCGCCCGGCGGCTGCTGGCCACCGCGACCCCGGCGCCCGGTGGCCGGGCCGAGTACGGCGCGGGTGTCGTGGACCCGTACCGGGCGGTGACCGACGGGCTGTCCGTCCAAGCGCCCGGGGACCTGCCGGCGGTGGTCGAGCCCGTGCCGGACCCGGCGGCCGTGCGCGCGGCGGCGTGGTGGGACGCGGCGGGTGCGAACGCGCGACGAGCCGCGGGGGCGGTCGCGCTCGGGCTCCTCGTCGCGCTGGGCCTGGGGTGGGCGCTGTCCCGCGGGCGGCGGCGGGGCTGGTTGCCCGGCCGCGCCGCGCCGCAGCCGGTGCCGCCGGTGCGGGAGGAGCCCCCGGAGCAGATGTTCCTGCTGCCCCCTCCCCCTGCTGAGCGCTGAACCGCGGCGGCGGCCTGGGGGGCGACGCCCCGCCGTCCGGGGCACAACCGGGAGCACCGCCACGCCGGCACGAACGCCCTGCCCCGCCACACCTGCACGACCGAACGCCCCGGTGCGGTGCAGCCGGGGCGTTCGGTCGTGCCGCAGGAGCGTGCTACCGCCTGACCGCGGCGAGCGAGGCCGCCAGCGCGTCCTGCATGGCCGCGTTGGTGACCTTGACCCCGCCGCCGAGGGCGTCGATCACGGCCTGGGTGCTCATGGCGAGGGCGTCGATCGCGTCGCTCACCTCGACGAAGGCGCCACCGGCGACGTCCCGCCAGTTCTCGTTGACCTCCACCGAGGTCCGCTTCCACTCGTTGAGGTCGTCCTGGATGCCGGTGACGGTCGCCTGGATGTGCCGAGCGAGGTCGTCCAGCCCGCCGAAGTTCCCCTTGATCCACATGGGGCGGTTCCTCTCTTCCGTTTCCTGTCCTGTCCCGCGTCGGCCTGCGCTGCGCCTAGGCCCGCAGCGTCGAACGGTCGAAGGCGGGCTGGTGCTGGGCGGCGTTGGCGATCGCCGCCTGGCCGTCCTCGTCCGACTGCCTGATCAGGTTGCTGGACTGCCCGGTGCCGACACCGAGCTCGTCCAGCTCGTCGAGCACCCGCTGCAGGTCGCGTTCCCACTGTCCGTGCGCCACGACGAACGCGCGGTTCGCGGTGCCCTCCCACTCGCCGCTCATCGAGCTCACCGGTCCACGCAGCGCGTCCCGGGTCGCCGTCACGCTCGTGACCACCACCTGCGCCTTCTGGGCGGCGCCCGTCAGGATTTCGACGTCCGCGTCCAACCTGTCGCCGGCCATTCGACCCCTCCTCTCCGTTGTGCAGCGCGCCCGACCGGTGCGCGCCCGGCTGACGCTAGGCGGCGGTCCCGCCGCGGAAGGCCTCGTCGGCATGTTCCTGCCGGCGGTCCCCGTGCGGGCCGCGCCGCGACGACCATCTGCCGGGAACCGAGGTGAGGGAGTCGCGCGGTGGTGACAGTCGTGGTGCGCAGGCCGGCGCGCGGTGCCGCGCCGGGGATGCCGTCCGGTGAGCTGGTGCTCCAGGCGCCGCCGGAGATCCCGGTGCCGGCCGGTCGGCAGTGGACGCAGGTGCTGATGGTGCTGCCGATGGTGGCGATCATGGGCAGCTCGGTGGTGATGTTCAGCGGCTCCTCGGCGGGCGTGCTGCGCATGGTGGTCATGGGCCTGTTCGCGGTGGCGATGCTCGGCATGGTCGCCGCGGCGTTCCTCAACGGCGGCGGCCCGAGCAAGCGGGAGATGGCCCAGGCGCGGCGGACGTACCTGCGCGACTTGGCCCAGCACCGGATGCGGGTGGCGCGCACGGCCCGCAGGCAGCAGGAAGCCCTGTGGTACCTGCACCCGGACCCGGCGTCGCTGTGGTCGCTGGTGGCGAGCAGGCGGCTGTGGGAGCGCCGGCGCGAGGACGAGGACTTCGGCGTGGCGCGCGTCGGTCTGGGCAGGCAGGGCTTGGCCACCGCGCTGGTGCCGCCGGACACCGCTCCGCTGGAGCAGCTGGAACCGCTGTCCGCCCTGGCGCTGCGCCGGTTCATCACCACGTACTCGGCGGTGCCCGACCTGCCGCTGGCGATGGCCGTGACCGGGTTCGCGCGCATCCACCTGGACGGCGACCGCGAACGGGTGGCCGCTCTGGTGCGGGCACTGCTCGCCCAGCTGGCCGCCCTGCACCCGCCGGACGACCTGCGGATCGCGGTGTGCGCGTCGCCGCAGCGGCGCGAGGACTGGGAGTGGGTCAAGTGGCTGCCGCACGCGCTGCACCCGGAGCGCACCGACGCGCTCGGTCCGCTCCGGCTGGTGGCGCCCGCCGTCACCGGCCTGGAGGCGATGCTGGAGGACCTGCTGGCCAAGCGGCCGCGGTTCGACCCGGACCGCGCGGCACCGGTCGCCGGACCTCACCTGGTGGTCGTGCTGGACGGCGGCGCGGTGGCCGGCTCGGACCACCTGATGACCGAGGGCGGCGTCGAGGGCGTCACCGTGCTGGACCTCACCGGCGGGTCCCCCTGGATGCCGGACCGGTCGGTGCTGGTGCTGGAGGTCGGCGCGGACGGCGCGCTGAGGAGCCGGACCACTGACGACGACGCCGAGCTGGGTGTCGCCGACGCCCTGCCCGCGGTCGCCGCCGAGGCGCTGGCCCGGCAGCTGGCGCCGCTGCGGCTGACCGGGGGCGTGCGGGGCGAGCAGCCGATGAGCGCCGAGCTGGGGCTGGCGGACCTGCTGGACCTGGGCGACCCCTACGCGTTCGACCCGGCCGACACGTGGGTGCCGCGGCCGAGCCGGGACCGGCTCCGGGTGCGGTTCGGCATCCGGCCGGACGGCACGCCGGTCGAGCTGGACCTCAAGGAGTCCGCGCAGGACGGCATGGGACCGCACGGGCTGCTGATCGGCGCGACGGGCTCGGGCAAGAGCGAGCTGCTGCGCACGCTGGTGCTGGCGCTGGCCGTGACGCACCCGCCGAACTCGCTCAACTTCGCGCTGGTCGACTTCAAGGGCGGCGCGACGTTCGCCCGCCTCGACCGGCTGCCGCACACCAGCGCGGTGATCACCAACCTGGCCGACGAGCTGCCGCTGGTGGACCGGATGACCGACGCGCTCAACGGCGAGCTGATCCGCCGCCAGGAGCTGCTGCGCGCCGCGGGTGACTTCTCCTCGTTGCGCGACTACGAGAAAGCGCGCGCGGCGGGTGCGCCGCTGCCCGAGGTGCCGACGCTGTTGGTGGTGTGCGACGAGTTCAGCGAACTGCTCTCCGCGCGGCCCGACTTCATCGACGTGTTCGTCCAGATCGGACGGATCGGCCGGGCGCTCGGGGTGCACCTGCTGCTCGCCAGCCAGCGGCTGGAGGAGGGCAGGCTGCGCGGGCTCGACACGCAGCTGTCGTACCGGATCGGCCTGCGCACGTTCTCCGACGTGGAGAGCCGGGCGGTGCTCGGCGTGCCCGACGCGCACCGCCTGCCGCGCGCACCGGGCCACGGGTTCCTCAAGTTCGCCACCGAGCCGATGGCCCGGTTCCGATCGGCCTACGTCTCCGGCGTGCACCGGCCGGTCGAGGTGGGCGCGAGCGGACCCGGCGAGCAGGAGGCGGACGGCCTGGCGGAGTACTCCACGGCCTACGTGGCGCCGCCGGTGGTGGAGGAGGCCGAGCCGGACGAGGTCGCGGACGACCCGGACGAGGCGGTCGGCGAGAGCCTGCTGGACATCCTGGTCGACCGGTTGGCCGGGCGCGGCACGCCCGCGCACCAGGTGTGGCTGCCGCCGTTGGCCGAGCCCGTGACCTTGGACCAGCTGCTCGGCACGCCGGTCGCCGACCCGGTGCACGGCCTGCGCGCGCCCGGCGGGAAGCCGCTGCACGCGGTGGTCGGCGAGCTGGACCGGCCGCTGGAGCAGCGCCGCGACCCGCTGGTGCTGGACCTGTCCGCCGCCGCCGGGCACGCGGTGGTGATGGGCGCGCCGCGCACCGGCAAGAGCACCGCCCTGCGCACCCTCGTCACGAGCCTGGCGCTCACCCACTCACCGTGGGAGGTGCAGTTCTACTGCCTGGACTTCGGCGGCGGCGCGCTGGCCGCGCTGCGCGGCCTGCCGCACGTGGGCGGGGTCGCGGCCAGGCAGGACACCGGCGCGGTGCGGCGCACCGTGGCCGAGGTCGCGAGCCTGCTGGCCGAGCGGGAGCGCCGGTTCGCCGCGCTCGGCGTCGACGGCATGGCCGACCACCGCGCGCGCCGCGCCGCCGGGCAGATCACCGACGACCCGCACGGCGACGTGTTCCTGGTCGTGGACGGCTGGCAGACGCTGCGCAAGGAGTTCGAGGACCTGGAGGACGTGATCACCGCCATCGCGGGCCGCGGGCTGGCCTACGGCGTGCACGTGGTGGTCACCTGCTCGCGCTGGCTGGACCTGCGGCCCGCGCTGCGCGACTTGTTCGGCAGCAAGCTGGAGCTGCGGCTGGGCGATCCGATCGACACCGCGGTGGACCGGGCGAGCGCGTCGAGCGTGCCGGAGAACGCCCCTGGGCGCGGCGTGGTGACCAGCAGGCACCAGGCGCTGGTCGCGCTCCCCCGCATCGACGGCGTGCGCTCCGCAGACGACCTCACCGCCGGGTTGACCGCGCTGGTGGACGCGGTCGCCGCGGCGTGGCCGGGTGAGCGGGCGCCCGCCGTGCGGCTGCTGCCCGACCACCTGCCGCACACGTCCCTGCCGTCCGCCGACGAGGGGCTGCGGTTCTCCGTCGGCGTCGCCGAGCACGACCTGTCGCCGGTGCGCCTGGACTTCGCCGCCGACCCGCACCTGCTGCTGCTGGGCGACTCCGACTCGGGCAAGACCTCGTTCCTGCGGCTGCTCGCGCACCGGATCACCGCCAACCGCACGCCCGCCGAGGCCCGGCTGATCATCGTCGACCACCGGCGGAGCCTGCTGAGCGAGGTGACCACCGAGCACGTCATCGGCTACGGCACCGACCTGACCAGCACCGGGAACCTGATGACCGAGGCGGCCGACGCCATGCTCGAACGGCTGCCCGGACCGGGGGTGACGCCCGAGCAGCTGCGCAAGCGCAGTTGGTGGCAGGGGCCGGAGCTGTTCGTCCTGGTCGACGACTACGACCTCGTCGCAGGCGGTTCCACCAACCCGCTGCTGCCGCTGGTCGACCACCTCGCGCAGGCCGGCGACATCGGCCTGCACGTGGTGGTGACACGCCGCACCGGCGGCGCGGCGCGGGCGCTGTACGAGCGGTTCCTCGCCCGGATGCGCGACGTCGGCACCCCCGGCCTGCTGCTGTCCGGTGACCGGGACGAGGGCCCGCTGCTGGGCGGGGTGAAGGCGCAGCAGCTGCCGCCCGGTCGGGGCCGCCTGATCAGCAGGCGCGAACCCGGAGGGCTGGTGCAGCTGGCCTGGCTGCCGCCGGCCGAGTAGCCGGCGGCCGGTCGCCGCGCGCCGACCCCGGCGGCGCGCGGCGACCCGTTGTCGTCCGGGGAACATCACGAGGAGGGGACATGGCTGCTGAGGACGGCCTCAAGGGCAGGACCGACGCGATGCACGACTTCAACCTCACCGGCCCGGATCCCGGCGCGGTGAACCAACCGGTGCCCGGGCAGTGCGGGGGTGGGCTGGTGGAGTGCGGGTCGCTGCGAGCGGTCGAGCAGACCGCGGTCGAGCACCTGGTGCGGTTCGTGACCGACGTCGTCACGGGGTTCCAGGCGTACACCGCGATCGCCGACGCCTGCGCGGCCAGGTACGAGTCCGCCGACGCGCAGGGCGCGGCGGTGCTGGCGCAGGCGGCGAACCAAGGACCCCGCGACATCGCGGACTCCTGGCGGGGGCGGTGGGGCTGATGAACTACCAGGGCATGGAGCTGCCGCAGCTGGCGGCGATCATCGACGCGGAGGTGGCCCACGCCGACGGGTTCCAGCAGTCGGCACAGCGGTGGACGAATGCGATATCCACGCTCGACACCGCGCTGAAGTCGCTGACCGAGCGGACGGGCGACCTCGACCGGGCCTGGCCCGACGCGGCGGGCACGACGCTGATCGGCCGCGCCGAGGAGAGCGGGCAGGCGATCCGGAGCTGGAGGGACACCATCCAGGGCTCGGGCGTCACCACCAAGCTGGGCGAAACGGCCGCCCAGGTCCGTACGGCGCACCAGACGATCCACGACGCCCTGAAGGAGTGGGAGGAGCTCAAGCGCCAGTTGGACGCCCTGAGCGCAGCCAACTCGCCCGACGGGTCGACACTGCCCCTGATCGCAGCCCTGAAGAGGGACATGGAAGCCCTGCGGGTCAAGGGCGTCACGGCGATCTACGACGTGGTCAGGGCGTACAAGACGGCCGAGGACCTGTTCCGCGGCGCGTCGAACGGCCTGCCGTGGGCGGGCCCGCTGGCCGGGCCCGCGGCACCGGGTGGACCGGGCGGGGCCCCGACCGCTGCGCCCACCGGCGGTCCGTCCGCCGCGTCGGAGACGGCCGCGGCTCCCCTCGCGGACCCGGGTGCGCCGGCGGGCGCCACACCCGCCGGTGCCGCGCCCGCAGGTGGGTCTGCGGGTGGGCCGGCACCCGGTGCCACGGCCCCCGGCGGAGCCGCCGCGGGCGCGGGCGGGAGTGGGGGTGGGCCGACGCTGTCGGGCCGAGGCGGTGCGCCGACGCTGCCGACGCTGCCGGGCAGCACCCTGCCACCCGTGATCCCGCCGATCGCCGCGCCGGACACGACACTGCCGCCGCTCACCACACCCCCGCCCGTGCTGCCGGGCGCGGTTGCCGCCCCGCGCGGCGGCGTCGGCACCAGCGGTGTCGGGAGCAGCGGTGTCGCCGCCCGCGCGGGTGGACTGCCGGGCCTGGTGGCCCCGCCCGCCGCGTGGGCGATCCCGCAAGCGGCGCAACCGGTCCAGCCCGCGGCGACGCCCACGGCCGGGCAGGCCCCGACCGCGCCCGCCGACGCCGCGCGGGCGGTGCCGCCGGGGAGCACCCCGGCGGGTGCGGGCGCCGTGCCGCCGATGGCTCCCCCGATGGCCGGCGCGACCGGCGGCGGCGGGCGCCCCGGGCCGGGCACGTCCAGGCACCAGCCGGTGGGCCGCGGTCGCGGGCCGAACCCGACGCCGGGGGTGCCCGCGCTGCTGCGCGGCCGGGCGGCGGCCGACCCGGCGGCACGGTTCACGACGGCGCCCAGGCGGGCACCGGAGGCGGCGCCCGCGCCGCACGTCCCGGCCGAGGACCTGTGGCAGGTCGAGGAACCGGCGGCCCCGGTGGTCGGCGAAGCGCGGGTGCATCGCCGTCCCGCCCGCTGACCGGCACGACGGAGAAAGCCCCGGGTCCACCAGGACCCGGGGCTTTCTCCTCGTCCGCGGGGGTCAGCGGGCCAGCGCGGCCTCGTGCCCCAGGCTGCTGCCCACCGGCACGCGGGCCACCAGGCCCGCGGGCAACCGCACCGGTCGGGCACCGGCGTACCCGAGGACCTCGATGCCTGCCCGATCGGCCAGCGGGTGGGCGCGGCCCTGGTCGGTCACCACCAGCACGGTGCCCGCGGGCGCCTCCGGGCCGGCGACGGCCTCGACCAGCGCGACCCACCCGGCGGGCACGACCACCCGGTCGGCCAGCGCGGCGCCGCCGTCGGTGCGGCCGCGGGTGGCGGTCAGCGGGTCCGGCCGCGGCAGCACGGGGTCCACCACGACCCGGGGCACCCGGGCGCCCGGGTCGAACACCAGGCACACCACCGACTCGGCGCCACCGGTGGCGAACTCCGGCCGCACCGCGGGCGGGTCGCCGTCCTCCGCCGCGGCCACCGGCGCCACGGTTGCCTCCCCCGCGGCGATCAGCCCCAGGGGGACGCCCACCGGCTCGCGCCCGCCGTAAGCGGCGGCCGTGGGCTTGAAGGCCCGCTGGACGTCGTACTGCAGCGCGCTGATCGGCCGCAGCCGGTCGGCTTCCACGAGGTGGTGCCGCACACCGCCGTCGGAGGTCTGCACCACCGCCAGCTGCCCCACCCGCAGGTCGTCGCGGCCGGGCACGGCCTTCGACGGCGCACCCGCGTCCGGCACCGGCAAGGGCGCGACCTGCCGTCCCGCGGGCAGCGCGTCGACCAGGGCCGGGCTGACCCGCAACGGTGCCGCGGAGCGCAGCGCGAGCCCCACCGGCACCGCGTCGGCCTCGGCGACCCGGTGCCGGTGACCGCCGCTCACCAGGTACCGGTCACCGCTGTCGGGCGCGGCCAGCAGCAGCGCCCGGTCGGCCAGCGGGCTGCCGCCGTCGGGCTCCCGACCGACCAGCACCACCGATTCGGGCGCGGTCTCGCCGGTCGGCCCGGCAACAAGCCGGGAGCACAGCGTCCAGCCGCCGTCGAGCACCCGGTCCCGACCGGGCAGCGCGTCCGGTGCGTCGGGTATCCCGATGCGCGGTCCGCGCGGCACGCCGACCAGCGACTCGCGCGACACGGTGCGGACGTCGGCGTGCGTGCCGAGCGCGAACAGCGCCGACGCGTAGTTGGCCACCGGGTGCAGCCTGCCGTCGAGGTAGACGTACCGGGTGCCGGTCTCCTTCTCCACCAGGACGGATCGGCCGTCGCGCCAGGCGTTGGCGCCGCCCGGCACGATCAGCCCGTAGACGCCGAACGCGGCGAGGGCCAGCACCGCCACCGCGATGCCCGCCAGCGCCGCACGCCCCGGATCGCGGAACGGTGGCTGCTCCGGGTCTGTCTCGCGGGTCACCAGCGCCGACACGACGCGCCGGCCGAGGAACTGCTGGGCGTGCAACTGGTCGCGTTTGGTCGCCACGGCTCAGCCCCCCAGTCCGCGCAGGTAGCCGTAGAGGCCGAGCACCGCGCACGCGGTCGGCACGACGGCCAGCACGACCAGGACCTCCAGCACCTGCGCGGCCCGCCCGAGGAACGGCCCGGCCGCGCGCTTGGCGTGCAGCAGCCCCGCCGCCGCGGCCGAGCCGCCCACCACCAGCAGGACGGACGCGATCACCGCCGGGGGCTGCGCCATCAGCGGTCCCAGCGCCAACGCCGCCGCGCCGAAGCCACCCGCCGCGAGCAGCGGCGCCCGGTGCCGCACCACCGGGTACAGCCTGGCGCGCAACAGGAGGCCGACCGCCAGCACGGCCACCAGCACCAGCCCGGACGTGCCGCCGTCGCGCACCAGCAGCACCAGGCACGGCACCACCGCGAGCACGACCCCGGTGAGCATCCCGGTCAGCAGCGCGTCCGCCCGTACCACCGTGGCGTACACCGCCGATCGCGGTGGCTGGGGAAGGTCGCTCAGCAGGTCGCCGGCACCGCGCGGGAGCACCGGCATGGGCACGCGCGCCAGCCGCATCGCCAGCGGCGCGAGCAGCGGCGAGAACACCAGCCCCGCACCCGCCAGCACGGCTGCGGCCTCGTGACCGGCCAGGGCGCCCGCGGTGGCGGGCCACGCACCGAGGACGCCGAGGAGTCCAGCGGTCGCCGCGCAGGCGAACAGCGCGGCCCGGTCGACCACGCCGAGCAGCGCCACCACGCCGGCCGCGGCCAATGCCGTCGACCCGGCCAGCAGGTGCGCCGGGCCGAGGTCGGACAGCTCCAGGTCGCCCCCGGGCAACAGGGCGCCGCCGACGAAGGCGAACGGCAGCGCGACCAACGCCACCAGCGCGCCCGCGCCCGCGTCACCCGCCGCCCTGGCCAGCACTATCCCGACGACCAGCAGCACCGCGGCCGCGGCCGTCGCCGCCGGCGCGGCGCCCGACCACGGCGGCCCGGCGCGCAGCACGGCCACCAGGCCGAGCAGGGCCGCTGCGGCGCCGAACGCGAGGCCACCCCACCGGGTGTGCCGCGGCTCCCAGGTCGCGCCCGCGCGGGCCGAGCCCGCCGCGATGGCGTCCACCACGTCGTCGTACTCCAGCTCGGGCCAGTCGGTGCGGGCGTGCACCAGGTGCAGCACCTCGCCGTCGAGGACCCGGTGCGCCGCCAGGGTGCGCGCCGCGTCGAGGGGTTCGCCGTCAGCGCGGCGCAGCAGCCAGCCGCCCGCACGGGCGGCCTGGTCGGCGAGGTGGTCGCCGGCGTGCCGCAGCAGGCCGGGCAGGAGTTCGGCGAGCGGGGTCCGCTCGGGCAGGGCCAGGTCGATCCGCCGGTTGGGTGCCGCCACGGTCACCCGGACCAGACCGGTGATGTTCATGGGACGTCCTCGACTCCTCACTGGGCCGGCCCCGGCAGCAACCTGCCGAGCACCGGATCGGGGCGGTGGTGCGCTCCTACGATGGCCGCACTGGACCGACCGGGGAACGCACCCGGCAGCTAGCGGACACACCCCAGGAGGTGGCGCGGTGGGCGGCGATGTGCTGGCGGTGCCGATCGGACACGACCTCGGCGCGTTCCACCCGGATGCCGGGTTCGCCGCGCACGTGCGGCAGATCCGGGTCGGAGCCGACGTCGTGGAGCTGGACGACGCCGATTTCGCGCGGTGGCGGCAGGCGCACGACCCCGACGGCCCGGTCGGCGGCGCCGAGGGCCTGCTGCGCGCCGGCGTACTCGCCGAGGTGGCGCCGGGCGACGCGGTCGGGTTCGCCACCGGGCACCGGCTGCTGCCGCTGGTCCTCGGCCTGGGCAACACCGCCGAGCAGCCCTGGCTGTACTCGGTGGGCCTGCTCCACCAGCCGCTGGTGGTGATGTCCGGCCCGCTGTACGACGTGTGGCAGTGGGCGCACCTGTCACCGGACCTGTGGAGTGCCTGCCTGGAGTCGGTGCGGGTCGCGTCGGAGGCCGGGGCGACCGACCCGGACCGGATCGACCCGGAACTCGTGCTCGCAGGCGTGCTGGGTGCGCTGCACCGGATGCTGTCGGCCGGGGTGGCGTGCGTGGACGTGCGGATCGAGGTGGACCGGTGAGCCCGCTGGTGTTCCCCGTCGGCCACTACGCGGGCGAACGGCACCCGGAAGGGACGCACGGCGTGCGCGTGGGCCGCGACGTGCACGAGCTGACCGAGGACGAGTTCGGCGTGTGGGTCCTGTCGCACGGCTCCGGCCGGGTCGGGCGCGGCGCGTGGACCGCCGCGGACGCCGTGTCGCTGGCCGAGGAGGCCGGACTGGCCGACCCCACCGGCGCGGTCGAGCGGCTGGCCGCGGCGGGAGTGCTGGCGCTGGTGGGCGAGGGCGACGTCCCCGGGTTCGCCGGGAGGTACCGGCTGGAGGCTCTGCTGGTCGGCTCCGGCAACACCGCCGCCGACCCCGACCGGCACGGTGTCGGCATCCCCGGTCTGCCACCGGTCGCGGTGCTGGACACGGGCAGCCACGAGCTGTGGCAGTGGGGTCCGGTCGCGCCGAGCCTGTGGCACGTGCACGCCGCCCGTGCCGAGGTGGCCGTGCGGCTGGACGAGCCGCGCGGCGGCGACGAGCTGTGGGAGGACCTGGTGGGGGACCTTCGGGTATTGCTGATCAACAGCTGCGCCTACCTGGACGTGGTGCGGCGGGCATGAGCGGCGAGTGGACCCCCTTGGGTGCGGGCCCGGTGGCGACCGTCTACGCGGCGGTCCACCAGGGCGAGCCGGTGGTGCTCAAGGTCTACCCGAAGGCGTTGGACAAGCGGACGCTGGCGGTGGTCGGGCGGCAGCACACACTTCTGCGGTCACTGCCGTCGGTGCTGCCGGTGGACGGGGTGGACGCCCTGCCCGACGGCAGGCACGCGCTGCGGATGACGAGGTGCTCGCAGTCGCTGGCCGACCTGGTCGGCCGGACCGGGCCGCTGAGCGCGGCGGACGTCGTGGTCCTGGGCCGGGCCGCGGCGCTGGCCCTGGCCGCCGCGCACGACGCGGGGATCGTGCACGGCGGCGTGACACCGCACAACGTGCTGTTCCGCCCCTCAGGAGAACCGGTGCTGGCCGACTTCGGCGTGGTCCTGCGGCAGGCTTTCAGCCGCGACCCGCTGCACGCGGTGGAGTTCCAGGCGCCGGAGTCGCTGCGCGGCGACACCCTCGACGAGCGCACCGACCTGTACGGCCTCGGCGCGGTGCTGCACTTCGCGCTCACCGGCCGCTCCCCCCACCCCGGCCGGCTGGGCGAGCAGCCCGAGGAACGGGTGCTGCGCGTGCTCAAGGAGCCGGTGCCGGCGATCGCCCGCCCGGACGTGCCGGTGGCCCTGGCCACCGCGGTCGCCCGGTTGCTGGCCGTGGACCCCCGACGGCGTCCGGCCGACGCGGCGGCGGTGGTCGACCTGCTGGGCACCGCGCTGCCCTCGGTGCGCGCCCGGGAGGACTTCGACGACTTCGCCGCGGACCAACCGGACGACTTCACCGCACACCACCCCCCGACAATCGAGCCGGACTTCGCCCCAGCCCAACCGCCTCCGCACTCCCCTCCGCCGGCGGCCCCGCAACCGAAGCGCAGGATCCGCCCCGAGGTGCTCGTGGGCGGAGCGGTGCTCGCGGCCGCGCTGGTCCTGGCGCCGGTCGTGCTGCTGCGCACCAACCCGGAGGAGCTGACCACCACCCCCAAACCGGTCGGCTCGGCCATCGATACCAGCACCGAGCCCGGCCCGGCGGTGCAACTGGAACTGGGCGAGCCGGTCGACCAGGGCAACCAGGTGGAGCTGGCCTGGCACAGCGGCCGGGCGCTGGACTTCGCCGTGATCGTCGTGGGTGAGGGCGAGGAGCGGCGGGTCCTGCTGGCAGAACGCAACCACACGATGACGGTGCCGGTGGACCCGGTGCGCCGGTACTGCTTCCTGGTTCAGGCAACCGACGGCAGCCGCGTCTACGAGAGCGACCCGAAACCGATCCGCGAAGCCGTCTGCCAGAAGTGACCCGCTCGACCGCGGGCCTGCCGACGACCTCACCAGCACAGGCGGCAGGACTGCACCGACAGTGCGCGGAAGCGGTCGCGCAGCCGTGCTGTCAGGTCGTCGCGTAGGGCACCTCGATGCCGCAACCGGTGCTGACGACGTTCGGCCCGTCGGTCACGCAGCCGAGCACCGACGAGTCGGGCTGCGGGATCGCCAGATCCCGGTAGGCCGGGCTGGTCGACACCCGCAGCACTCGCGCGCTCGGCGGCGTCCAGGGCGTGCGGCGGCGGGCTGCGGGCAGCCAGGGACCGTGCAACGGACCTTTCCGGTCGGCGTGCCGATAGTGCGTCGCCCGGGACGTGCCGGTCAGCGCGCACGAGGTCGTGACCGGGATGTCGGCGGCGCGCAGTTCGGTGAACGCGGCCGTCATGACGTCCTGGGCGGCCTGTCGTTGTCCGTGCTCTCGGAGAGTTCTGCCAAGAGCATGTGCTTTCCCATGATGTCCAACGCCATCCGGGTCTTCGCCAGATCCGAGGTCAGCTTCTCGTTCTGCCGGCGCAGCAGTCTGACCAAGAGTGCCACCGACGAAAGGTGGTATAGGTCGCGCCGGATCATCGCTCGAACTTGCGCACCACCACTCACCATTCGGCACCGACCAGGCGATCACGACGGCCAGCCTTGGTGGAGCGCTTCGCGAGGGCACCAATCCGCATCGCGTGCCAACCTGGCATCCGTATCCGATCGACCGCTCTGAGTCAGCAGCACCGGAGATACCGCCGCACACGACAGCAGCGCCGAAATCAGAGCGCTACCGGTTGTGGACACGTCGGTCGATCCAGGCACGATGGGGGAGATCCCGGAGACCGCACCGGATACCACTCGGAGGGGCGACCCGTTCCTGGAGCAGTCCGGTGACCCTATTTCGCGGGATTCCGGACCCTGCTCCAGTTTGCTCCAGTCAGGCGTGACACTGTCCACAGTGGAGCGGCAAACAAGATCACCCGCCGAACCTGTTTCGCAGGTCGGCGGGCGATTCGTATGCTGTATTCGATTGTGGAGCTGAGGGGACTCGAACCCCTGACCCTCACACTGCCAGCCCGGACCAATCAGTGCCCTGACCAGCGCAAACAGAGAACCACCACGTCAGCCGGTGTCGTTCACCACCGTTCGAAGCCGTCGAACGCCGTCGCAGGTCGTTCAACTCCACCGCCTGCTCCAGTTTTGCTCCACACACCGCAGTGTGAACGGCAGCAACAGGTGCCGACCTCAACCGCCGAACACACGGTCCCCCCGAGCGGTATGGAACTCGGTCCGCACCCCGCAGCGCCGCGGCCAACTGCTCGGCCAACCGCTCACCTCGGTCGTGCCACGCCGCCGTGGCCGCCTCGTCAGGGAAGCCCGAACTCTCCGGATCGCTTCGGTTGTAGACGGCCTGGAACTCGTCGTCCCACGCAACGATCGCCGCCGCCACATCGGCCGGCGCGTCGAACTCGGCCACGAGCCGCTCGGCCGAGCAGTTGTCGGTGACCACCTCGTCCGCGGTACGGACCCAGAACGGGAAGCACTCCCACTCCGGCGCCCCCGGACCGAGATCAGTCGGCTCATTCTCCCATCCCCGGTGCCCAGTCCACCGCAGGCGGAAGGTCGCCCGCCGACTGCGTCACAGCAGCTCAGCGGACGAACTCCTCCCTACGGCCGCGTGAACCGTTGAAGTGGCCGCTCGCGCCGTCAGCGTCTCCTGGCAGCACGAACACGTCGCGCGGTGATGACCACGGTGACGAGACTGATCGCCATTCCGATCACAGCGAACACCACGCTCGCGACGACAGGTGCGATCGGCACCTCCAAGGTCACCGCGCCGCTCCGGCAGACGACGGATGGGGTGGCGCCGAGGCGCAACTCCGCCACCACCTCGGTCGACGCGAGTTGTCCCGCCACGTCCTGTCCGCACCACTGATACGTCGATGTCACCTGGGCGAGCCCGAGCACCGCGACTCCGAAGAGGGTCGCGAAGACCAGTGCGCACGCCACCGCGAGGCCGCGGTCGGTCATGAGAGGTCGCGACATGTCAGCGCAGGTGACTCCGGTTCTCGAACGACTCGTCATCATCAGGGCGATGTGCGACGCCGCGCCGCTCAACCGGCGGGGTCTCAGGCACGGCGGTGACGTGCTGCTTCAATCGCAGTGCGTCGTCGAGTTCACGCGCCAGATCGGCCATGCTGAAGTCGAGCACCTCGGCAGCCCGCTTGGCCGCCTCGTGCGCCGCCATGAGCTCCTCGGCCAACCAGGGCTCCCCTCCTTCGTAAAGGGTGTTGGGCGCCATGTGCACCCGGACGAGCTTGCCCATCATGTCCACCCACACCGTGACGGCACCACTGGGCGACACACCCTTGTACTGGCTGAACAAGGCCTTCTCGGGATCATTCCTGATCTTGGCGAACCGTTCCTGCGCCTGCGCGACCATTTCCTGCGGGTCCACGGTTCCTCCTAGGGCTGGATCCTGCCCAGCGACTCCATCGCCTTGACCGCGTCGGCGGACGCCTCCGCGCACTTGGCGATCTGCTCGTCGGCCTTGAACTTCTGCGAGTGCCACCACGCGGCCAGACCCGCCAGGACACCGAGGATGCCCAGGATCAGGCCCACGACGGCACCAATCCCGGTCAGGCCGACGATGATGCCGGCGATGACACCGATGATCCCGAGCACGAACCCGATGGCGCTCCAGATGTTGTTCCACATGTCCGACGCCTTGAACTCGAAGCCGTCAGCGAGGTCGACCAGCGCCTGACCGACGTCGTGAGCGGGCTTGCGCATCTCGCCCAATGCCTGCTTCATCCGGTTGATGCGCTCGGTGTAGGCGTTGCTCGCCTCACCGGTCCACGCCGAAGCCTGGTTGGCCGCCGTCTCCAAGCCCTTGACGCACTCGTCGATCGCCCGGCCCAACTCGTCCGCGCCATCGGACTGCCCCGTGCCCCACACGTCCCGCCCGATCCTGCGGAACGACTCCGGGTCGATCTCCCTGACAACCCTCAAGGTGGCCTCGATCGAAGGCAGACCGGGAGCGTGGCGGGCGGTGAACCCGTCGATCTCCCCCGCGTCCGACAGCAAGGAGTCCGTGATCACCGACTGCAGGAAGCCCATGCGTTCCTCCTCCTGGTCATTCCGGGTAGACCCGACGCAGACCGTCTCCGACCAGCTTCTCGGCTTCCAGGTACTCCTGCTGCGTCCGGTGGACGCCGTCGATCGCGGTCTCGATCGTGCTGTGCACCCGGTTGATGAAGTCCTGCACGGCCCGACTGGCTTGGGCGTAGTCCTGATCGACGAACTTCGTCAACGCCCGGATCACCTCGTCAACGGTCTCCTCGATGTTCTCGTGCGGGCTCACCGACTGCACCGTCAAGCTGCCCTCGAGACTGGCCTTGGCGCGGAAGTCGCGCAGGCCCAGCGCCTCCCCCGCAGCCTTGAGCGTTGCCTTCAACCGATCGAACTCGGCCGGGTCAAGCGCGTATCCCCGTCCTGGAGATCCCATGCCACGTCACCCCCTGCGATCACCCGGTGCCGCAATGTAACAGCAGCAACCACCGCCACAGCCGTGAACGAACAAACGACCGGAGTCGATCAGCCTCACGGGTGAAACGACGTCCCCCACCGCCAACAGGTCGACCACCGCACGACCACTGACCACTTCGTGACCGACATCGTGAATCGGCCGTCCAGATCGGCCCACATCGTCTGCGTTCGCGCCCATCACGCGCCCGACGGCCGACACCGCCCGTCTGGCCCTGCACGTCGGGGCGGTGGCCGAGCCCGAGATCGCCGGGCACCAAGGGGGCCTTGCCCGTGCACTAGCGCTGCATCTTGCTCTCGGGTCGGTCGCTCCGATATTCGACCAGGTTCTCGTGTGGCACTCGTGTTGCGGTTGCCCATGGGCCCGGTCACCAGCGAGCAGTGGCGCAAAGCGGCAGCTCTCGCATCCAGAAGCCCCGCTCGGATCACTGTCTCAGCCTGAGTCGCCCGTCCACCGGCTCAGCGTTAACAGAGAGCACCCGGCGCGAAACCGATCGGACTGTCGTGTGTGGGCTCAGGACATGCTTAACCGTTTGTCGTCGGGACATGCTTAACGTCAGCTGGGCGTGACGCCTTTGCCGGTGACGTGCAGCCTGGTGATCGGCTTGAGGCTGTGGCGGGGCCGGACGGCGATCTCTTCTTCGCCGTGCAGGACACGGAGGTGGGTGTCTTCGATGACGACGGTGACGAGCTTGCCGCGGTGACGCGGTCCGAGTTTGATCCGTTGACCGCCGACCAGGATGCGGCCGCTGGCGTGCACTCGCCGTTGGGCGCGTAGCGATCCCGCGGGCAGCGGCGGTGGCGGCAACGGACTGGACGGCATGCGTGCGCCCTGCAAGCGGGCGAGCTGGTCGGTGCTGATCGGGCAGGGCCAGCTGCCGATGAGGACGTTGTCGAGCACGGCGTGCATCAGGTGCCCGTCCAGCCGCAGGGTGACCTTGCGGCCCGCGTGGGCGAAGCCGACCAGGTGCGTAGTGCCGGCGATGGTGACCACGCCGTCCTTGTTGACCGAGCGGTCGATCTCGACCGCACCGCCTTCGGGCAGCATTGGGATGCCGTCACGTCGGCGCAGCGCGGGCAGGGCGGGCTGCGGCCCGGCGACGCGGGCACCGCGCATCACCAGGTGCCGCAGGTCCTCGGGCCGCAGCCGGGATGCGACCGTGCGCACGACGTGCCCGTCGGAGGAGACGTGGATGCTGCGCTGGTCTGCCCAGATGGTGACGGTCCGCCCGGCCATGGCCTGGTGCAGCGAAACCTTCTGCCGCCCGGACAGGACGGAGAGTTCGCCGCTGGGCGGCACGCGTGCCTCGAACTCCACGGCCATCCCGTCCGGGGCCGGTGTGGGCGGCTCGATCACGTCGACCACCAGATCGGACACCGGTTCGTCTGATGTGGACTGGGACACCTCGAGCCGGGTGGGGCCGTTGGGGCGGAACAGGCTGGCAGGGGTGGCCATGTCCAACGACTGGTGCGGCCGCTGGTGGTTGTAACCGGCGACCCAGCCGTCGACGGCTTCCTGCGCGGCGGCCGGTGACTCGAACGGGGCGACGTGGTCGAGGAATTCCTCGCGCAGTGTCTTGTGGAACCGCTCGATCTTGCCGGTGGTCGTGGGCGAGCGGGGTTTGGTCAGCCGTTGGGTGATGCCGTTGTCCCGGCAGATCCGCTCGAACAGCACCTCGACCGGCAGCGGCCGGTTGTACTTGCCGGTGAACTGTTTTCCGTTGTCGCTCAAGACTTCCGAGGGAACGCCGTAGCGGCGCATCGCTTCGGTGAACGCCGCGCATATCGCGCGTCCTGTAGGCACCGCGACCACCGCTGCGATCACGACGAACCGTGAGTGGTCGTCGATCCCGGTGACCATCTTGCACTGGCGTCCGTCGGCCAATGGCACACCGCCGACGATGTCGAGCTGCCACAGATGCATCGGTTCCGCGCGCTGCCAGCGCCGGTACTTGCGCTTGTGCTCTTGTGTCTGCGCCACGACCAGGCCGTTGCGCACCAGCACCCGATGCGCGGTCGCCCGCGACGGCGTGGGCTCGACACCACGTCGGCCGAGCTCGTAGCTGATCCGCCGAGCGCCCCACCGAGGATGATCACGCCGCAGCCGGCAGATCAGCGCCTCCACCTCGGCCGCCGTGCGATTCGGGCTGGTGAGCGGACGCCGCGACCGGTCCGTCAGGCCCGGCATGCCCTCCAGCTGGAAGCGCTGCCGCCAGGCATGTAGCGACTGTCGCGAGGTTCCATACCTGGCCGCGACCTCCCCGATCGGCGACCCGCCCAGCACCTCGCACACCGCCCGGTAGCGGTACTCCACCTGCGCCTGCTGATCCACAACCATCCATCCGTGATCCAGCTACTCGATCAAGAACAGACAAGATCATGATCACTGGAACCGGTCAAGCATGTCCCGAGAACGATCGGTCAAGGATCTCCTGAGCCCACACATTGACACCGAACACGATGAGTTCGCCCGGATCGCTGAGGACCCGTCACGGGCGCCGCACCGGTTTGTCTACCTGCGCAACCTTCCGGAGGACGCAGACCCGTGGGACGAGGCCAACTGGTACCACTCCAACCCCGCCCTCGGGGACTTCCTCTCACTGGCCTCCCTGCGGGAAGAAGCGCTCGAAGCCCGCAACGACCCCGCGAAAGAGAACGCCTTCCGCCAGTGCCGCCTCAACCAGTGGGTCTCGCAGTCCTCCCGGTGGATGCCGATGCACCTCTACCTGCTGTGCGTCGGAACCGTGCACGACGAACCGGCACGGCTGCGTGAGGCGCTGGCCCGTCGACCAGCCTGGGGCGGGCTGGACCTGGCGTCCAAACTCGACCTCACCGCGTGGTGTCTCATCGTCCCGGAGGGCATCGACGGCCACCCCTCCGCGCTGTGGCGGTTCTGGCTGCCTGAGGCCGGAGTGGCGTTTCTGAACGAACGCACCGAGGGTCGCGTCAGCCGGTGGGCCGAGCAGGGCTGGATCACCGTCACCGACGGTGAGGTCATCGACTACGACACCGTCGAGAACGACATCACCGCCGACACCGGCCTGTTGCGGGTCGCGGACATCTCCTACGACGAGTGGTCCGGAGAACCCGTCCGCCAACGCCTCGAACGGCGGACTGGCGTGCCGATGTTCCCTGTAGCCCAGACCTATAAGGGCATGACCCACGGCATGACCGAACTCATGGCCCTGACCAAGTCACGTGGCTGGTCCCACCACGGCAACCCGGTCGCCGAATTCTGCTTCGACAGTGTCGAAGTACGGCACCCACCCGGTGAGCCGGACCTGATCCGCCCCGACAAGCCGGAGCGCGGCAAGACCGGCAAGCGCATCGATGCCGTTCCCACTGCCACAATGGCGGTAGGCGCGTGGAGACTACGCGGACAAAAAGCCAAAAAGACCTCACGAATGACAGTTGTCATTTAAGTCGAACATGAGGTTGACATCCCGTTATACCCAACCTGTTTCGCAACTAGAAAAGCCGCAAGGTATCGTCATCGGGCACGTCATAATTCGTGAAAACCAGATCCCAGCTCGAACGCTTATCGGACTGGAGGTTGATGTCACGGCGCGTTGCCATGCGACGCACGGTGAAATCTTTGAAGATTGCACGAGTCGCGTCCGTATCACTGTTGGTCAACGTCAGGAAAACCCCGCGCTTCGAAGATTCGCGCATCGCTTCGGCCAAGCGTTCGTGGTCACTCTCGTGGAATTGCCCCGAGGTGTATCGCTTGAAGTCCGAATATCCCCCTTCAGGGATGTATGGCGGATCAAGAAAGACCCAGTCACCTGAGGAGGCTTCGCGAAGCGAGTCGCCGAAGTCAGCTTCTCGGATTTCGACGCCTTGCAGCAGCTTAGACGCCGCAAGCAATGTTGCGCGGTTGTAGTACGGCCGATCGTAAGCACCATAGGGGACATTGAACTGCCCTGCGCGATTAACCCGCCACAATCCCCGGAAAGAAGTTTTGTTCAAGTAGATTACGCGCGCTGCCCTGTCGACGTCATCAAGCGCCTTAACGTCCTGCCGACGAACACTTTCGAAGTATTCCCGATTATTCGGCATTTCGTCCAATCGACACATGACCGACTCGGGATCACGCGCCACGACGCGGAAGCAGTGCACCAGTTCCGGGTTCGCGTCTGACAGCACAGCCTTGGCCGGAGCCAACTCGAAGAACACCGCCGCGCTTCCCATGAACGGCTCCCAGTAGGTACCGGAGTACTGCGGAGCGGCAGCGACGATCTGGTCGGCATACCGCGTCTTACCTCCAGCCCACTTCAGGAACGACCGACCTTCGCCGCGAGTGCTACTCATCGTCTGTAGACGCATCGTCTTCACCCGGAGCATCTTAGCCGAGCGATGGGCGATCACGAAGAAGCAGCGCGGGCCTTCGGAGCCCGCGTGCGTCAGGCACGCGAGGCTCTCAAACTCTCCCAGGAGGGCCTAGCCGACGAAGCAGGGCTGCATAGGACCTACATCGGCAGTATTGAACGCGGCGAACGAAACGTCAGCCTCGTGAACATTCTGCGGATTGCCGACGCACTTCACGTTCCCCCAGGACAACTCCTTGACGGAATCTCTTCAAACCGGGGGATCAATGCGACGCCTTGAAGGCTTCGCTTCACCATCATGGGACGACCCGTTTTGGCATGCCGTGCGAATGCTGGTCGACATCTTTAAGCGAAAAGTCCCCACTGAGGACGAGATCCTGCCCCCGCTTCTTGCGTGGGAAGAACAGCAAGTAGCGACATTCGACTCCTATCTACGCAGGCGAAGCGCTCTCGTCAAGCCTCTCGCCGAGTATCTTAGCCTTCGAGCGGAACTCTCCAGCGATCTGCTCGGCCTGATGAGATCAGAGGAAGAGGCTAAGGAGGATTTCGCCGCAATCTCCACTAAGCAGCTTCAGAGCTACGGCACGCAGATGGCCCATCATCAATCCTCCAAAGCCCTGGTCGCAACGGTAGAAGCCATCACAATCGAGATCTGCGCTCGACACGGCAAGACCGTTAACGTTAATCCACAGCGACGCGCAAGTGCCGTAGCCGATGATCATCTCTGGGTAAGCCCGCGCCGACTCGATGGCGCTTTCCCTGGACTCAGCAACCCCCAAGCGCTATGGGAGATCAAAGAGTACTGGGGCAAGACCAGCGGTGGCAGCAAAATGTCCGACGCAATCTACGAGTGTCAACTCGTAGGCACGGAACTAAGGGCATTCGAGGCGCTTCACGGAGTCAAGATCAAGCATTATGCACTCCTGGATGGCCGTCACCAATGGAGCGCGCGAATCTCCGATCTCCGCCGAGCTGTAGATCTGCTTTATTCAGGACTCCTTGACGAGTTGATCGTCGGCAGGGAAGTCCTCACGACGTGGCCAAAGGTAGTTGAAGAACTTTGCTTGGAAGACGTCACTCTCTGACGTAGAGCGCTCCGAAGGCGGGTGACGCGGTTGGTCACCACCTTGGCCGAGATGTCGCCCGACCAGTGGGTGGCGCGGTTGGCGCGGCTGCACAACGCCAGCTTCCCGAGTTGGAGTTGCTGGACGCCTACTACGAGGGCGAACAGCCGCTGTCGTACATGCATCCGGAGTTGATCCGGCGGCTGGACGGCCGTGTGCGCCAGGTGGTGATCAACTGGCCGCAGCTCGTCGTGGACGCGTTGGACGAGCGGTTGGACCTGACCGGGTTCCGGCTGGGCGGGCAGCAGGCCGCCGACGCGGAGCTGTGGCAGATCTGGCAGGCCAACCGGTTGGACCTGCACGCCGAGCAGGCCCACATTGACGCCCTGACCCTGGGCCGCGCGTTCGCCATCGTCGGCACCAACGAGGACGACGCCGCCACACCACTGGTGACGGTGGAGTCCCCGTTGGACGTGCACGTCGACCTGGACCCGCGGACCCGCCGCGTCCGCGCGGCACTGAAACGGCAGTTCAGCGACGATGCCGAGGACGGTTCCACGGAGGCGTGGGCGACGTTGTACCTGCCCAACGAGACCATCTGGTACACCAGCGAGGACGGCGGCGGAACCTGGGCCGAGGACCAGCGCGACGAACACGGCATGGGCCGAGTGCCGGTGGTGCCGATCGTCAATCGGCCCCGCACGCGTCGCCGCCGCACCGCACCGCCCCGGCTCGGCCGCTCCGAGCTGGCGGCCGTGCTGCCGCTCTCCGATGCCGCGTCGAAGATCGCCACGGACATGATGATCAGCGCGGAGTTCCACGCGATGCCGCGAAGGTACGCGCTCGGGTTCGGCAAAGAGGACTTCGTCGACGCCAACGGCCGACCGCTCACGCCGTGGGAGGCGGTGGCCGGTGTCCTGTGGGCCTCGCCCAAGAGCCCGAAGGAGGACGGCGTCAGCGTCGGGCAGTTCCCGGAAGCCGACCTGTCCAACTTCCACAACACCCTGAACGCGTTGGCCCGGCTCGTGGCGTCGTTGACGGGGTTGCCGCCGCACTTCCTCGGCTACGCCACGGAGAACCCCGCGTCGGCGGACGGCATCCGCAGTTCGGAGTCCCGGCACATCAAGCGCGCCGAACGCCGCCAGCGGTCGTTCGGTGACGGCTGGGAGGAGGTCATGCGCACGGTGCTGCGGGTGCGGGACGGGCGCGTGCCGGACGAGGCGCTGCGCATGGAAGCCCAGTGGGTGGACGCGGCCACGCCCACGTTCGCCGCGCAGGCCGACGGGGTCGTGAAGCTGTTCAGCGCGGACCGGTTGCTGCCGCGCCGCGCGTCGCGCCGGGCGCTGGGCTACTCCGACGCCCAGATCCGGGACATGGAGGCCGAGGACGCCGAGGCCTACTCGCGCGCCATCGGGGACCAGGCCGACGAGTTCGGCCCCAAGCCGATCCCCGCCCCGCGCGTTCCCGACGACGAGGACGAGCCCGAGCAGGAGTTCGAGCGGGCATCCGGCCCGCGCCGCGCGCCGGTCCAGCTCGGCCCCTCGGCGCTGGTGCCGCCGCTGGCGGTGCAGTTCCGGGAACCGGTGCCTGTCGGGAGGTGACCACACCGTGACAGCTCCCACCGCACCGGCCGTCACGACCGATGCCGAGTACTACCGGGCACAGCAGCGCATCGTCCGCGCGGCCGTCGACCAGGCCCAGACCGCCTGGGCACAGTTGGACCCGCGTGCCCCGTCCGCGTCCTGGACCGAGGAGATTCGGCCCCAGGTCGTGGCGGCGGTGGAGGAGGCACAGCAGGAGTCGGCGGCGCTGGCGCCGCTCTACATCGCGGGCACGCTGCTGGCCGCGGGCGCGGTGTCCGCACCGCTCGCGCTGCTGGTGGCCTCGGCGTTCATCGGCCTGGCCGCCAACGGGTTGTTCCTCGGCGGGCTGATGGACTTCGCGTTCGGCTACTACCGCCGCGCCCGTGCCGCCGACGTTCCCGAGACCGAAGCTCGCGCCCTCGGGCTGGCGCGGCTGCTGACCTACGTGTCCACCGAGACCGCCGACACCGCCCGCCTCGCGCTGCACGTCGGCTCCGTGGTCGAACCCGACATCGCCGGCTACGAACGCGTGGTCCACCTACCCGCATGCGGGCGCTGCATCCTGCTGTCGGGCCGGCTCTACCGGTACTCGGCGGGGTTCCTTCGACACCCGCGCTGTGACTGCTCAATGCGGCCGGTCACCAGCGAGCAGTGGCGGGAGGGCGGCAAGAGTCGTTCCCCGCAAGCGCTGTTCGACGGCATGACCCGCGCCCATCAGGACCACGCGTTCGGCAAGGGCGAGGCCGCCGCGATCCGGGCCGGTGCCGACATAGGCCGCGTGGTCAACGCCCGCCGCCGAGGTCAGGTCTACGTCGCGGGCGGGTTCGAGTTCACCCGCGAGGCCATCACCAGCAGGGGCGTCGGCCGTCAGCTCGGCGAGCTGGGCAAGAGCGGCGGCCGATACCGCCGAAGCCGGGTTCCCCGCCCAACCGCCGCCCAGCTCGTCAACGCCGTGGGCGAAGACCAGGCCGAGCTGATCCGGCAGCTACGCCGCTTCGGCTACATCCGGTAGAGCTGCGCACGCATCTGTGCGCAGTTACGCCATGTGTCCGCAGAAAGTCTCTGTGGCTCGGAGTTTTTTTGATCACAGGTCAGCCACCCCGCCATCCCGGCGGCGACGAACGCGCACGTCAACCACGACGCCTGCCACAGGTTGGGAACGCCGTCCACATCGGCCATAACCCCGGCACCGGCCGTGGTCGCGAGCAGCCCCGCGACAGCGAGCCTCCGCACCGGCCGGTTCTTCACGCGCGGATCTTCCCACGTCCGCTCACCTGTGCACGTCACACGAAAGGGGGTTTCCGCCCTGTCCGACAACCCGACCACCCCACCCGCCCAGGAACCGCCCGCACAGCCGCCCTCAGCCGCTCCACCGGCCCCGGAACCGCCCGCCCCGACCCCACCGGCCGAAGGCACCGGCAAGGCCACCGAACCGGATTACCGGGCGCTGTACGAGGAGACCCGCACCAAGCTGACCCGCGCGGAGCAGACCGCACGGGAGCACAAGGCCAAGGCGTCCAAGCTGGACGAGATCGAGGCCGCGACCAAGACCGACGCGGAGAAGGCCGCCGAGCGCGCCACGGCCGCCGAAGCCCAGCTCGCTCAGCTTCGGCGCACGGCGGTGGACGCGGAGATCCGCGCCGCCGCCTCCGGCTGGGCCGACCCGACCGACGCGCCCCGCTACCTGGACGACCGGGACCGCTACATCGGAGAGGACGGCCGGGTCGATACCGCCGCCATCACCGCCGACCTCGCCGCGGTGCTCGCCCAGCGCCCGCACCTCGCGCGGGTCGACGGGCCGCGCCGCCCCGCCCCGGACCCCTCGCAGGGGCAGCGGTCAAGCGGGCCGTCCGGCATCGCCGAGCAGATCCGCGAGGCCGAAGCCCGCGGCGACTGGGCCACCGCGATCAGCCTGAAGAACCAGCGCCTGGCCGAGCAGGCCCGCGCAGCGGCACCCCGCATC
>NZ_MTQP01000023.1 GCF_001984175.1 Saccharothrix sp. ALI-22-I | reverse complement strand
ACGAAGGACCACGTTCTCGTGCCGCAACACGAGCAGCTCGGCGTCCTTCGACGCCTCGCCGCGCAGCAGCGTCGACGGGCTGGACAACAGCTTCCGGGTCACCCTGTACAGCAACGACACGAGCACCCGGACATGCTCGCAACACGCTGAAGCCCTCGTCCTACCAGCGACGATGACTTTTCGAGCGGCACAGGACGCGCGCTCCAGGAACAGCTGCGCGGATTCGTACCGCTTGACGTCGTCTGATCCCGACTGGAACCCCGGGCCGGCCACCGACAAGGGCGGTACCGGGTAAGGCGTCTCACCCTCGACCCGCAACGCCTCCCGACTGGTCGTCAGTATCCGCAGGTCCCGACAGTTGCGGAGCAAGTCGACAACCAGTGTGGCGCAGGTGTCAACCAGATGTTCGCAGTTGTCGAGCACCAGCAGCACCTGGCGGTCGTGGAGGTAGGCGATCAGTTCGGCCACGCCGGTGCCGGACCGGCTCTCCTTCGTCAGCGCGGCCATGACGGTCATGGGCAGCAGGTCCGGCTGGGTGAGTTCGGCCAGGGACACCAGCCACACGCCACCCGAGAAGGCACGACGGGACTGCCGTGCCACGTGCAGGGCGAGTCGGGTCTTGCCGACGCCCCCGGTACCCGTCAAGGTCACCAGCCGGGACGTCGACAACAGTTGCCTGATCGCAGCCGACTCAGCCCGCCGCCCGACCAGGCTCGTCAAGTCGGCGGGCAGATTGTCACGCCGGGTTAATACGGTCATTCCAGCCATCGTGCCCGCTCGCGACACGATCGAGGATACGCCTGTGTGGTGTGGGTGGAAGTGCGGTTGGCGCATTCTCGGGTGGTGGGCAACCCGGCCACGGCCACAGGCTCACCGAGTCACGCCGACGCCGTGATCAATTCGGACCGTGTGCCGCTCGAAAAGTCATCGCTGCAGGCCAAGCGGCATGTCTGTACTCGTTGATGAGTCCGCCCGGGATCCGGGTGCGGAGGAGCCTTTGGGTCTCGAGGTCGTGCATCGCGGTGGGTGCTGCTGGGCCTCGGGTGGTAGCTGGTCGCGGGTTTGGTGGGGCCGGTGCCGGTTGTAATGGACTTCGTAGGTCTTGAGGATCTGACGTGCGTGGGCCTCTCCCGCGACGAGGACGTGGTCGAGGACCTCGCGGCGGATGCTGCCGACGACCCGTTCGCAGTGCGCGTTCATCCGAGGCGACCGCGGCGCACTGGTGAGCACCCGCAGTTCGTCGGCCTCGAAGACGGCGTCAAACGCCTCGCCGTACTTGCCGTCACGCTCCCGCAGCAGGAAGCGCAGGGACTCGATGCGGGTGCTGAGGTCGGTGTCGAGGTGGAGGAAGTCCGCCGCGATGATGCCCTGGGCCTGGGCGGTGAGGAACTCCCGCCAGGTAGGGCCGGTGCGGCGGGGTGCCGGGTCGACGCCTGCCGCGTGCAGGATCTGCCAGACGGTCGAGGCGGCGAGTCGCAGCACGAGTGCCTTGATCGCCGCTGGGGTTGGTGGGCGTCCGGTGCGTCGACGCGCGGTGTGGTCCCACTTCCGGGCCACCAACCTGCGGTGCCAGGTGAGCAGGGTGCCGGGAGTGACCGGGAAGACCTCCCGCCAACGCCGACGATCCACCGGCCCGGACAGGGCGGCGAACCGGCCCCGGTTCGCGGGCTCGTGGCGGACCGGGGCCGCCAACTGCCGCCGAAGGACCGCGTTCTCGTGCCGCAGCACGAGCAGTTCGGCGTCCTTGGTCGCCTCGCCGCGAAGCAGCACCGACGGAACGGACAGCAGCTTCCGGGTCACCGTGTACAGCAGGGACACGACCACCACAGCATGCTCTCAAGCTGACGTCCCGCTGCTCTACCAGCGACGATGACTTTCGAGCGGCACAGGCTCCCAGGGGCTCGCCTGTCTCGTCCCGGCAGGAGACATCTGAAGTCACGTGTGGGCCGATACGAAAGGTCCGGCCGCGCTGCCGGCCGATCGGTCCGGGACGGTCGGTTGATGGGCACGCAGGCTTCGCCTCGTGCGGGTGTCCATAGGTGACGTCTACCGGGTGCCCAGGTGTTCCAGTCCCTCGCGGGCGCCCGGTTCGCGGTGCTCGTGTGCGGGTTCCTCGTCAACATCGGCGCCTTTTTGGTGACCTGCATCCAGTCGCCGACGAGTGCCGTGGCCGTGATCTGCACTGCGGCCGAGCGAGGGGTCGGAAGGATCGTCGAAGCGCGTTGCGCGGCGTGAGTGTGCAGTTCTCCGCGTTCGCTGTGACGCTGATCAAGCCGCTGGTCACCGGTGCGTCTTCACTGCGCCGAGCTTATTGCATATGGTTTGCAGGTGCATAACTATTGCATCAGGGTGGCGACGCGGGATGACCTCGACGGCGCGCGCGTGGTGATGCTCGACGCCGTCCACCGGGACTTCGGTACCGGCTACGTGCCTCGCCGGCACCGCGACATCATGGATCCGGAGGCGTTCTACCTGCGGTCCGCGCGGCACACGCCGAGCGCCCCGTGGGCGGTGCCGGCTCCCGCCACCGTGCTCGCCCTGCTGGGCGCGCTGGCGGTCACCGCGGCCGGTGGAGTCGGCCTTCCCCGCCCGCCACGGTGGACACAGGTACGCGGGTTCTCGGCGACACCGCGGCAACCAGAGCGTGGAACGACCCCGATGCGGCACACCGCCGCCGTCACCGCCCGTGAGGATCCCGCATGAAAGAGTTGATCTCCGGGGCGGTGAAGGGTTCCCGGGAACGAGGGCTACGGCGTGAGCGGACCTGGAGGACCCTGTCCCCGCTGCTGCGTCTGTTTGATCGTCCTCATCGACAGCGCGGCAACCGGCTCCCTGCTCGACCTGGGCCTTCCGCACGCCGTGCCCTGGCTCGTCCTCGCCACCATCCCGGCCCTGGCCATCGCACTGCTGCCCCGCGGCGTCGACAGTTCTCGATCGACGGACGAACCGGGCGGCATCACGACCAGCGGAACGCCGGTGTGACCGGTGACCTGCGCCAACCCGGCAAACCGCGAGTTCTGGCAGAGCGTGCGTACGGGTGCCGGGACCGCAAACGAGCCCGACTGACAGACCTCCGTCACGGTGAACCTTCCGCGGAGACCGCCAACGGTTCCTGGAAGCTCCAGGTGCGCGACGTCCTGGACATCCATCCTGTCGGTCTCATGCCCGCATCTGCTCCACCCGAAGGTGCTGGAGAACGGTGTGCGGGTCACCTTCGGCTGCCAGTCGTCCGTTCTGGAGCATCAGGCAGTGGTCCGCCCGCGATGCCTCGTCCAAGTCGTGCGTGACGTGGATGGCCGTCACGCCGTTGGCCCGTGCGTCGGATATCGCGATGGCGATGTCGCGCCGGGCCTGTGAGTCGAGACCGGCGTCGGGTTCGTCGAGCAGGAGCAGGTCGGACTCCTGTGCGAACGCCTGCGCGAGGAGTGCGCGCTGGCGTTGTCCTCCGGATAGTGAGCTGAGCCGGCGCTGCGCGAGGTCGGCGATGCCCATCCGGTCCAGGCAGGCGTCGACCAACTCTTTGTCCTTTTTGGTCAGCCGTTGCCACGGGCTGCGGTGTGCCCACCTGCCCATGGCGACCGTCTCCCACACGGTGATCGGCAGTCCGGTCGGGACGGCACTGTGCTGGACGACGAACGCCGGGCGCCGCGTCCCGATCTCCACGTCGCCCATCGCGGGGGTGATGACGCCGGCGAGGACGCCGAGCAGCGTGGACTTGCCGGAGCCGTTGGGACCTACGACCGCCGTCACCTTGGCGCGCGGGAACTCCGCTGTCACCTCGTGCAGCACCGTGTGCCGGGCGTAGCCGGCCGACAGTCCGCGAAGCCGTACGGCGGACTGGTCCGAAGTGGACTCCTCCGAAGTGGACTGGTCCGAAGTGGACTGGTCCGAAGTGTGCGTCACGACACCCTCCACGCTGTTGTAGTGATTCTCATTGTCAATATACGGTCCTCGTCGTGGACTGGTTGCTTGCCCCTTTCGAGGTTTCGTTCGTACAGCGGGCGTTGTGGGCCGGCGTGCTCGTCTCGTGCCTGTGTGCACTTGCCGGGACGTGGGTCGTGTTGCGCGGCATGGCGTTCCTCGGCGACGCGATGTCGCACGGGATGCTGCCCGGCGTCGCGATCGCGTCGTTGTTGGGCGGCAACCTGTTCGTCGGTGCCGCGGCCAGCGCGAGCGCGATGGCGTTCGGTGTGACGGCACTCGGACGTACCAGGCGGTTCTCGCAGGACACCAGCATCGGGCTGCTGTTCGTGGGCATGCTCGCGCTGGGCGTGATCCTCGTGTCGCACTCCGAGTCGTTCGCGGTGGACCTGACCGCATTCCTCTTCGGCGACGTGCTCGCTGTGCGCGCGCAGGACCTCGGTCACCTCGCCGTGGCACTGGCTGTCGCCGCGCCGGTGGCGCTGTGGGGGCACCGCGCGTTCGTGGCGTTGACCTTCGATCCGCGCAAGGCGCGGACGCTGGGGATGCGCCCGCGGTTGGCGCACGCGGTGCTGCTCGGCTTGGTGACGCTGGCGATCGTGGCGTCGTTCCAGGTGGTCGGCACGTTGCTCGTGTTCGGTCTGCTCATCGCGCCACCCGCCGCCGCGACGTACTGGGCGAGCCGCATTCCGACGATCATGCTCGGCGCGGCGGTGCTGGGTGTGACCGCCACCGTCGCGGGCCTGCTCGTCTCGTGGCATGCGGGCACCGCCGCGGGTGCGACCATCGCGCTGGTCGCCGTCGCGCTGTTCTTCCTGGCGGCGCTGGGTGCCCAGGTGCGCGACCGGGTGCGGATCTCCGGCGCGGGCGGGCAGCACGCGGTGCTGATCGCCGCGCTGCTCGTGGTGCTGCCGCTGGCCGGTTGTGGCACGAAGCCCGCTCAGGAGGAAGTGCCGCACGGTTACGTCGAGGGTGCGGAGGAGACGGGGGAGGCGCAGTCCCGGCTGGTCGTGGCCGACGAGCGCACCGGTGCGGTGCGGGTCGTCGACCTGATCACGGAGGAAGTCACCGACGTCGGCAGGGTGGACGGCGTCCGGGCGATCACCGGCGACGGCCGTTTCGCGTATCTGACCGGTAAGGGATCGGTGCGGATCGTCGACAGCGGTGCCTGGATGGTCGATCACGGCGACCACGTGCACTACTACCGCGCCCAGGCCAGGGACGTCGGTTCCGTCCCGGGAGACGGGGTGGTGAACGCGGACAGCGACCCCACCGTCACGGCCGTGGCGTTCGACCGAGGCGACACGACTCTGCTGGACCGGCAGGGCCTCGACGGCGGCGCGGTGACCGCACGCGGCGAGCTCAAGGGTGGGGTCGCGGTGCCGTACGCCGAACACCTGCTGGTGGCGGGATCCGATCGCGTGGCGGTCAAGACCAGGGACGGCAAGGACGTGACGACGATCGAGCAGGCCTGTCAGAGCCCACGTGGCCAGGCGGTGACCCGGCGGGGCGTCGTCTTCGGCTGCGCCGACGGCGCCCTCGTGGTGACCGGGAAGGACGGTTCCTTCGTGGGCGAGAAGATCCCGTATCCCCGTGCCGTGGCCGAGGCCGAGCGTGCCGTCGAGTTCAGGCACCGGCCCGGCAGCACGACGCTCGCCGCCGAAGCGGGACACCTCGGCGTCTGGTCGCTGGACGTGCGGGCGAAGAAGTGGACGCTCGTTGAGACCGGGCCCGTCACCGCCGTGAACGCGGTCGGTGAGGGAGGACCGCTGCTGACGCTGACCGCGGACGGTGTCCTGCACTCCTACGACACCAAGACCGGCAAGCAGATCGCACAGCGTCAGGTGCTCGGCGCGTCCGTCGCCGAGGGCAGCGCGTCGCCGGTGATCGAGATCGATCCGAACCGCGCCTACGTCAACGACGCTCGCGCGCGGGCCGTCCACGAGATCGACTACAACGACACCCTGCGTGTCGCCAGGACCATCCGGCTGGAGATCGAGCCGGCGCACATGGTGGAGACCGGACGATGAAGCGACTCCTCGCGGTGACCTGCGCCCTCCTGCTGGTGCTCGCCGGATGCGGCGGCGAGCACGGGCAGCGCAACGGGATCGTGGTCACCACCAACATCCTCGGCGACATCACGCGGAACATCGTCGGCGACGCGGCCCCGGTCACGGTGCTGATGAAGCCGAACGCCGATCCCCACTCGTTCGGGATCTCCGCGCAGGAGGCAGCACGGCTGGAAAGCGCCGCGCTCGTCGTCTACAACGGACTCGGGCTGGAGGAGGGAGTGCTCCGGCACGTCCGCGCGGCCGAGCAGGTCGGCGTGCCGACCTTGTCGGTCGGCGACCAGGTCGACCCGATCCGCTACACCACCGATGACCCGGCCGGCCGGCCGGATCCCCACTTCTGGACCGACCCGAAGCGCGTGCGCAGAGCGGTCGAAGTGATCAGCGAGCGCGTCATCGAGCACGTCGACGGCATCGACGCCGACGCGATCAGAGCCAACACCGCGCGCTACCTCGGCGAGATCGACCGGCTCGACAGCTGGACGGGTGAACGGTTCGCGGCCATCCCGGCGCAGCGCCGCAAACTGGTCACCAACCACCACGTCTTCGGCTACCTCGCCCAGCGCTTCGACTTCCAGATCGTCGGTGCCGTGATCCCCAGCGGCACGACGCTCGCCTCGCCCAGCGCATCCGACCTGGCCGCGCTCGCGGAAGCCGTCCGCACGGCAGGCGTCGGAGCGATCTTCGCCGACTCCTCGCAACCCGACCGCCTGGCCCGCGTGCTCGCCGAACAGGCAGGCGTGCACGTCAAGGTCATCCCCCTGTACTCCGAGTCGCTCACCGCGGCCGGCGGCGGAGCAGCGACCTACCTGGAGATGACGCGCGCCAACACCGAGGCCATCGTGCGCGGCCTCACCAACGACTGACCCGACACCGATTGAAGAGGAAGTTGAGAAGCAGATGAAAAGCTGGTCGCGAACGTGGACGACAGCCGTGGTGTCCACAGTGGCCTCGACGCTCGTCCTGGCCGGGTGCGGCGCGGAGCAGGCGCAGCAACCCGCTTCGGGCGCCGGCTCCGTGGCCGAACCGGTCGCCGTCACCTACGACGGCGGAATCTACGTGCTGGACGGCAAGACGCTCGAGGTCAAGGCCGACGTCAAGCTGGCAGGCTTCAACCGGCTCAACCCCGCAGGCGACGACAAGCACCTGATGGTGTCGACGTCGAACGGGTTCCGGGTGCTCGACGCCGCCGGCGGCAAGCTGACCGACATCGAGTTCCCCGGCTCCGAACCGGGCCACGTCGTCCGGCACGCCGGGCGCACCGTGCTGTTCACCGACGCCACCGGCGAGGTCCGCGTCCTCGATCCAGCAACGCTGGACAGTGCGGAGCGCAAGGTCGAGACCTACAAGACCGCCGAACCGCACCACGGCGTCGCGATCGAGCTGGCCAACGGCGAACTGATCGTCACGCTCGGCAACAAGGACAAGCGCGTCGGGATCGCGGTCCTCGACAAGAACCGCAAGGAGATCACCCGCAACGAGGACTGCCCCGGCGTCCACGGCGAGGCGACCGCGAAGGACGAGGTCGTGGTCATCGGTTGCCAGAACGGGGTGCTGATCTACCGCAACGGCGCGATCACCAAGGTGAAGAGCCCCACGGAGTACGGCCGGATCGGCAACCAGTCGGGCAACGACCACTCCCCGGTCGTCCTCGGCGACTACAAGCAGGACCCCGACGCCGAGCTCGAACGCCCCACGCAGATCTCACTGATCGACACCACCACCGGCGCCCTGAAGCTCGTCGACATCGGCGCCAGCTACACCTTCCGCTCGCTGGCACGCGGCCCGCAGGGTGAAGCGCTGGTGCTCGGCACCGACGGCAAGATCCACGTGATCGACCCCGTCAAGGCCGAGGTCACCCGCACCATCCCGGTCACGGACACCTGGCAGGAACCCCTGGAGTGGCAGCAGCCGAGGCCCGCGATCTTCGTCAGGGGCGGCACCGTCTACGTGTCGGACCCGAACAAGCAGCAGCTGCACCGGATCGACCTCGCCGCTGGCACGGTCACGGCGACCGCGTCGCTGGCTCAGAAGCCGAACGAACTCAGCGGCGTCACCACCTGAGCACCGTGACCGGTTGAGAGGGCCGGTTCTCGGTGCCACGCGATGCGTTTCGTCGGCTGCGGTGGGCGAATCGGCGGCAGGGCGTGACCGCCGGCGCGCGTACCGCTGCCGCGCCGGCGGTCACGACCAGTCCGGTGGCCACCTCGTTCCCCAATCCGGTCAGGTTTACTTGCTGTAGCACCGCGCCGCACGAGGGGGCTTGATGGCCACGGTGAGACACCTGCTGGACCGCAGGTTCAACGGGTACATAGGGATCAAGCTGCCGCACGAGCTGGACGACCTCGTGGAGTCGGTCGTGGCCGGATACCTCGACGCGACGCCCGCCGCGCGGCAGGAGACCCTGGACGCGATCCAGCCGCGCGCGGCGGGCATGCTCTGCGTGTTCGGTCAGCGGATGGCGACGATGGCCGTGCGGACCGACTCGACGGTCCCGCTCTACCGCGGCATCGTCGGGATGGGGATGGGGATGGCGGAACGGACGCTGGACGATCCGCGCGACAGCCTCTTCGTGCCGGCGACGGTCAACCACAGCGCCACGACGCTGGGCACCAGCATCACGCAGCTCGCCACGGACATGCGCCGGTACCTGCCGGAACCGGCGTACGAGGAGTTCCTGGCGTTCGACCGGCGCAGTGAGCAGGACAAGTCCCTCGCGGATTCGGGCGGGCCGCCTGCGGATCCGGGACGGAGTTCCAGTACGGGCCCGGCTCCACCCTTGGCGTGAGCGCGGGGCTAGCCCGGTCCTAGGCCGTTGCCGACTGCGGAACCAGAAGGAATCCCCGGGGCGTCGCGGTTTTACCGGGCTCGCAGTACAGCGAGCACGTGGTGCCGACGATGGCGCCGTCGTCGTTGATGCTCCAGGCAACTTCCAGTGCTACGTCCTCCGGCAGGTTGGTCACGTGCTCGTTCAGGTCGACCATCAGGCCGTCGGTCCACAGCACGGCGTGGCCCGCGTTGTTCGGGTCCGGGCTGTCCGCAATCCGCGAGCCGCCGACGATCCGGCCGTGCTCGTTCACGCCGTACGCGGAGCTGTAGTCGCCGCCCAGGGTGCCGAGATCGGTCATGGTGCCGGCGGTCCAGGTGAAGGCGTGGATCTCGCCGCCGGTGTTCTGCGACGAGCCGACGATCTGCCCGGTGTCGGCGATGTCGCGCGCCTCGGTCGCTTCGCCGTCGCCGCCCAAGGTGCCGAGATCGCGCATCACGCCGTTCTGCCAGACGAAGCCGTGCAGTGGATAACCCTTTGAAGGCAGTGCGGTGCCGACCACCTGGCCACTGTCGTTGATGGCGTAGGCGATGCTCTCGGTCGCATAGCGCTGGGTCGTGGTTCCGCCGAGCGTGCCGAGGTCCCGGATCGTGCCGTTCTGCCACAGCGCCGCCCGCTTCGGGCTCGACTGGCTCCTCGTGCGCTCGCCGACGACCTGTCCGCCGGAGTTGATCCCCCAGGCCGCGCTGGAGCTGCCACTGCCGAACCCGGTACCCAGGTCGATCATCGCGCCGCCGCGGTACACGAACGCGTGCGGTGGCTCCGTCGTCTGGACATGGGTGTAGCCGGCGACCTCGCCGGTGTCGTTGACAGCCGTGCCGTAGCTCCGGCGGGGGTTGCAGCCGCTGCAGAGGGTGCCGAGGTTGAGCAGCGTGCCGTTCTCCCAGCGGAACGCGGTCCCCGAGGTGACCACGGCCTGCATCGCGTTGTTGACGTCCAAGGCGGTACTGGTAAGGCCGACCGGGCCCAGATCGACGTAGACGTACTTCGGTACCACCTGCGCCTGCGCCACACCGGAGGTGGTGAAAGCCGCGGCCAGTACCAGACATAAAAGTGCTCTGAGAACGGTAGAACGTCTAAGTCCCATGCATCAGATGCTCCCCCCGGCGGACACCGCGTGAAGCGGATCGCTCCTTACGTACCGGTTACGGCGTGCGGCTCACTCCTGTGCGGGTTCGGTGGGCCGGGGTTCGGGGGTGTGTTCGGTCAAAGTCAGCGCTGTGGGCTGTGACCTGCACCTCAGAGCGTGTTGGAGGGGTACCGGCTGCGTCGTGCCACCCGCCCAGAGTTGATCACATGGCGGGTGAGCCACGCAGACACGCCGATCCTTCTCAAATACGCTCTGAGGGATCTCCGCTGCCAGTCGTCTGTCGAGGGGCACCCTGCCGGTTCGGTCGCCTAACCCGTCCTTAGTGGACGGGAGTGGAGCTGCGCTGAGTCATTGGTCAGGCGTAGGTGCTGACGCGAATATAGCCGCGCATTCGCGGATCGCTGAACTGGTAGAGCCCTCCGGTCATCTGCCGCAGGATGGTGGTCCCATCTGCGGAGGCCAGCCGTCGTAGCGGCTCGGATGGGTCTTGGCCGGCTGATGCGTGCAAGTCCGCGCTGGTGAACTCGTCGACGTCCAGTGCCGCGGCGGCGGTGAGGACGGCGCGGTGGGTGTCGCTGTGCGAGCCGATGCTGCGGAATAGCTGTGCCGCAGCGACTTGGGCGCGTCGTCCGCCGCGATGGTTGTGGCCTGTGGCTACCTGGACCGTCTCTTCACCGCCTACCTCGACCTGGCGACCACGCTCGTGGAGCCGGCGGGCGTGGGAGACGGTCGATCCGGCGGGCTTGGCCGCCCGCGCGCTGACCGCACGTGCCCCGGTGCCGCGCCGGCCAGCGCCCGCACGGATCGCGCAGCACGGTGACCCGGCGTTGGAAGCCGCGGTGGCGGAGGTGCTCGGCGGGCTGCTGGACGTGCCCGCACAGCGGCTGGACCGGACGCGGACGTTCTTCGAACTGGGCGCCACCTCGCTGCTGCTGGTCAAGGCGTATCGCGGGCTGCGCGCGACCTGTTCGCCCATCCGTCGATCCGCGCACTGGCCGCCCACATCAGTGGCCGGGACGCCGTGAAGTCCACCGGGGAACCTGCCGCGGAATCCGCTGTGGACCCGATCGTGCTCGCCGCCCGTCACCGCGGCCGCGGGCGTGCCGGTCGGATGGCCCCTCGACCGACAAGGGGCGTGAAGCCGTGATTCGCCGTTACCGTGCGTTTGACGGCACCTCTGGTGCTCGACCACGAGCACTTTCACCCCAGTGGTGTGCGCCGACACTCTTGCCCGTCAAGATCAAGCCTGTTGACCACGTCACCGCTGACATGGTCGTAGTCGTCGGCGCTGCCGCCCCTCAACGGGTCGACGGAGAGGAAGCGGCCGAGGAGTGGGCTGTAGAGCAGGCGCCCGTGGCGTTCCAGACGGGCGACCGTCGGTGCCTGGGCGAGGCAGGTTCGCGTACGCCGCCGAGTGACGTTCATTGGGCGGTACGCAGTGGAGTCAGGCCACATCCGGTGCATGTGGCAACCGGACGAGGTGGGACGTCAGGGCCCGGCGTCGGCGTGCTGACCGCGCACGCCGACGCCGATCGCAACCCGCACCGGTCGGGAGCAGCGTAGACGTTGATCACTATGGCGAAGATTCTGGAAAACCCCCCGATACACCGGGCGGCAGGTGTGGAACCGGGTAACCAACGACCGCGAGCACCCACATCCGGTCAGTGGGCGGCTGGCCCAGCGCGCCAATGACCGGGAGGACTGGGTGATCTCCGCCAACATCGCCCACGGCGCTGGTGAGCGAGGCCGACTTCCTGGTGGTCCGCGCGCGGCGGGAGGCGTCCGACCGCGAACGGCAGTATCCGGAGGTATCTCCTGTCCGGACTGTTGGCGTGCGGGGTGTGCAGGCGGCGGTTGGAGTCGCACTGGTCCACGGGCGTGCGGCTCTCCACACTCCTGCAGCAGCTCGTCAACAACCGCCGCCCGCTCTCGCCAGCGCGCTACGGGACCACCAGACTCCCTACCTGTTCCCAGGGCTGCGGCCCCGACCGGCCGATAACCTCGGCCACCCTGCAGACCCGACTGCGCAAGCTCGGCGTCCCCGGCGTCCCCGGCGTCCCCGGCGTCCCCGGCGTCCCCGGCGTCCGCAACGGCGCCTGGCCCTCACCGGTCGGCTCGGTCCACTGGAAGGCTCGCCGACCTACTCAGCGTCGCCGACGACACCGCCAGCGCCTGGCACCGGGAGAACGGCGGCGACCGCGCCAGCTACGTCGCCAGCCGCCTTCGTCAACGACAGCCCATCGCTACGGGAGAACAGACCGGTACGCGGTCAGCCGTTCACAGGAACTCGCTGCGCAACCTCGACTTCGCCAAGCGGATCGTGGCCACCCACCCCGCAGAGTTCTCGCCGGAGGTGCACGCGGCCGCCCAATATGCGACCAACAGCGGCACTACCGCGCTGGACACCTTCGCCCGGGCCAGCTACGCGGCCGCAAAGGAACGCGACCGGATCGCCCGAGAAGCCTCTGGCGATCATGCTGCCGGCCTACTGCAGGCCGATCGTGACTTCGTCGCTCAACTGCGCGAGCACGATCCCGGCGCGCAGGTTCGAGCCGCGGCCGGGCTCGCGCTACGCGCCGAGGCCACCGACGCCGATGTGGTGGAGTTCCACGCCTACGACTGGGCCGCCGCAGCCTCCGTGGACATGCAGACCCATCAGACGCAATGCGCCAACACCGACATGGTCTGGCGCTCCAAGATCAAGACTTTGCTGGCCGACGCGCAGGCCGCGCACGCGGCGGCGCTCGCCGCCGAGGGCGAAGCACGCGAGCTGGCTCGAGGACCTGTGGGAACAGGAAGTCTACGCTGGGCACACGAGCATCGCGGGATTTGAGAGGCCGGAGGTCCCCAACGGTGTGCTTATGGCAGAGGTTCTCAAGGTCAAGGACGGGAAGGTCGTGGAGTTCAACCGGTGGTCCGGCCACTATAAGCCGCAGGACTACGGAGACGACGAGATGCTTGAAGAGATCTCCAAGCGTGCGTTCGCGGCGGCCGGTTACGGCGGGTCCGCGACGTATAAGGGCGCGACGCTCTGCGAGGACGACGAGGACTGAGGTAATGGCGAGTCGATGGCGGACGGTTTGGACGATCGGTGAAAGCGACTATCTGATCGCCTGTCTCGGCACGGCCGGCCCCGCCATGGTGGTTCCGGCCAACCACGGCGGCACCATCGATGCACGGCGAGCCGATGACGGTTCCATGGTCGCAGCGCCGACGTCCTGCGGCTTCCCTGCGTTGGCCACGTGGATCGACGGAACGGGCGTGCGCGCGGCTGGGGATGGGCTTCAGCCCGCCCGTTCCGGCCACCGAGATGACGGAGGTGAGTGTGGAACGTCTGAGTGCCGCCGTAATTAAGGCGCTTACCGATAGGGCGCGCGATGCTCCTCCCGACAAGCTGGCTGTCGACCGGTCGGTCCTGGCGACGTTCCTTGACACGCTGCTGGGCGAGCTGCCGTGGTGGAATCGCGCCTGGCGGGTCGCCGAGGTGGCAGAAGTGCGTAAGAGTTCTTCAGCTCTGGCCCTTCCGCCCGGGGAGGTGCAGGTTGTCGAGGTGACCGTGCGGGGTTCCCTCGGCGGTGCCGCCGGCGAGGTTCAGTTGTTCTCCGCGCGGGTGAGGCTCCTGGAAGACCGGCTCCTCCGTTGGCAGATGAAGGTCGGGGACACGGTCATCGGACCGGCGGTCGCACCGGCGGGGGAACCGGAGCCGCACCCGTTCGGCGCCGTGTTTCAGATGCTGGTGGAGATGCGCGGCCTGTCGTTGCGAGAGGTGGCCTGGCGGGCCTGGCGAGCCGACTCGACGATCATGAAGCTCCGTCGCGGAGCCCTGGTTCCCGAACGGGCGCTGATCGACCAGCTGGCGCGGGCGTTGAACGTGCCGGCAGCGAATCTCGCCCTCATCGCCGGAGTGGACCCGGCCGACCCGGGCCATCCGTCAAGGTCAGCGTGGTGAACTGACGGCGGGGGTGGCGGCGGGTAGGGTCGCCGGCCGTGATCTCGTCGGGGTTGGAGTCCGCACCGCGGCCGCAGGGCCAGTTGGCCGACCATATCGGATTGAGTGTGTTGCCGGCCCGGCACGACCGTGACCTGCTTGAAGAGGTCCTCAACCGCACGGGGCGGCGGGAGAAGCGCAGCCGGCGGCTGCCGGCGCACGTGATGATCCGCTACGTGATCGCGATGGGGTTGTTCTTCACCGAGTCCTACGACGAGGTGATGCGCCGCCTCGTGGGGAACCTACGCAGGATCCGCGCGCTACTCCTGGACGCCGCCGACCCCGCCGGCTACGACCCTGACCGCATGTCCTTCATCAAAGGCCTACGCGTCGTGCGCCGCCAGGTCACCGACCAGGCGGCCATTACCCCTGAGGACCTTGACGACGCCCTCACCGACGCGATCACCGAGATCCAGCGCCAACCCAACCCCTCACGGCGGCACCGCACCTGCCACCGCGTACTCAAACGCGCCCGACACAACTCCTACCGAGTCAAACGACCCACCGACCGGACCATCCGCCACCCCGGCCCACCCACACCCCTACTGGCCTGCCCAAACGCACAAACTTAACGGCATTGCGTCATGAGGCACCCATCGCCAGTTGCGCGCGGGAGGAGGCGAGCGCGGTGACCACGAGGCTGACCATCCAAACCGGCCGTCGATCAGAAACGCCAGCGCGGGCAGCCCGACCGGCTCGGCAACCAGGGTGATCAGGCCGGGCAGCGGGATGTCCACCGCGAAGGCGTCCCTGGCCCAGCACTGATCGACCTGCCGGGATGCCGGGCGTCCCCGTCTCCCCGGTACGGCGCCGCTGTATCCAGATCCGCACCCCGCCGTCGGGCACACCGAAGCCGACGTGCAGGCCTCGTGCAATCACGGCGAACACGATGGCGACCTCCTTCACTGGGGAGTGGCGGTGCCGAGCAGGCAGTCACCGCCGATGCGGTGCGCCTCCGCTCGTCCACGTCAAGCCCTGCGCGGGCAAATTCGTCGAGGACTCTCCGGCGGTGAACTGGTTCTCGGCGAGGTGGTTGAACAGCAGTCGATAGGGATGGCCGATCCAGCGCGGCCGCGGTGACCTCGTCGAAGAAGAGAGCCCTCCATCACGACGACGAGCGCGGGTTCGGCCACTTGCGTTTTGTTAGGCGCACCCCATAACATCCTTGTCGGTAACGATTATCAATGTCGAACTGCGGTGTCGGGGGATTGCGCCCGTTGGAGAGGCCGGCGTACTTGCGCCGAGGAGGATGCGTCGTTGATGAAGTTCGGGCTGGCTGTGGGATCGATGTTGTGCGCGGGTGCCCTGGCGTTGGCAGGGTGCGCAGGGGAGTCGGGACGGGCCGACGCGGAGCAGGGGTCTGGAACGGTGCGGGTGGTGATGCTGGGTAGCGACAACGAGTCTCTGGACTACGGGGCCGCGCAGTCGTACTTCCCGTGGGTGGTGGTGGGGAACGTGTGCGACAGCCTGGTGATCAGGAAGGACGGCGAGGCGACGAACGTGTTGGCGGACCAGGTCGTCCCGAACGCCGACGCCAGCGAGTGGACCATCACGCTGCACGGGGAGGCGACGTTCCACAGCGGTGACCCGGTCACGGCCGACGATGTCGTGGCCAGCATCAGGTACTTCGCGGAGAGTCCTGGTTTCGGCGGCTTCTACAGCGCTGTTGACGTGGCGGGGCTGAAGGCGCTGGACGAGCACACGGTGTCGGTGCCGTTGCGGACGCCGCGTACGGACTTCGTCGAGGCGGTGTTGTCGGCGGCGAGCGTCGTGTATCAGGACGGGAAAGGCGCCACCGACGATCCATCGTGCAGTGGTCCGTTCACCCTGGACAGCTACTCGTCGGGCACGGGCGCGGTACTCACCCGTTTCGACGGCTACTGGGGCCGGCCCGCCACGCTCGAGCGGATCGAGGTCCGGAAGCTGAACGATCCGACAGCTCGGGTGAACGCGCTCGTCTCCGGCGAAGCGGATTACGCGTTCGACATCCCGTCGAGCACAGCTTCGACCGTGACCGGGACGCGAGGAGTACGGGTCGTCGAGAGCGGTGTCGCGAATGGCGGCGCGTTCTACTTCGCGCTGAACACCAGGGTCGCCCCGTTCGACGACCCCGACGTGCGTCGTGCGCTGAAGCTCGTCGTCGACCGCCGGCAGTTGGTCGATGTGATCTTCGGTGACTACGGCGAGGTCGGCAACGACCTGTTCGGCAAGGGCCTTCCCGGCTACGCCGACGACATCGAGCAGCGGGAACGCGATGTGGACGAAGCGCGCGGCATCCTGCGGGCGGCCGGAGTCTCGGAGCTGTCGATCACCGTGTCCGAGGTTACGCCGGGGCTGACCGATTCCGCCGATCTGCTGGTTCGGCAACTCGCGGACGTCGGCGTGACCGTGACGGTGAACGAGGTGGATCCGAGCGGTTTCTTCACCGATCTGGATGGTCTGCACCGGGCGCAGATGATCGCGATGTATGCGGTCAACCAGCCGCCGATGGCCGGGTTGGACACCTGGTACGGCGCCGACAACCCCTATGCCCACACCGGGTGGCACCCTGAGCGGTTCACGGAGCTGGTGTCGACGGCGCGGACCAGTACCGATGAGGCGACCCGGACCCAGGCGGTCGAGCAGCTTCAGCGGCTTCAGCGGGACGACGGCGGCTACCTGATCTGGGGCTACCGGCAGCAGTTGTCCGGCGCGGTGGAGGGCCTGCACGGCGTGGTGCTGAACCAGGGCACGCCGCTGTTCGGCAGCGCCTCTCGGGGTTAGTCACGGTGCGCGTTCTGAGGTCGCGTGTGCCGGCGGGGTTCGTCCTGGCTCGGCTCGGTGTGACGGTGCTGCTGCTGTGCGGGGTGACCGTTGTCGTCTTCGTGCTGATGGAGGCGGCACCCAGGGACGCGGCGACGCAGTTCCTCGGGGTCAAGGCCACTCCCGAGCGGCTGGCCGAGTTGCGGAGCGAGCTGGGTGTGGACCGTCCTTCCTGGCTGCGTTATCTGGAGTGGGCTGGCGGTGTGGTGTCCGGGGACTTCGGTGCCTCCCTGGCGTCGGGTCGGCCGATCGGGGAGCTTGTCGCGGCTCCGGCCGGGCGCACGGCAGTACTGGCGGGGATCGCTTTCCTGGGCGTGCTGGTGATCGGCGTCGTGGGTGGGATTCGGGCCGGGTATCGAGCGTCGGGGCGGGTGGACCGGGCGCTGTCGACGGCGGCCTTGATCGGGTTGTCGATGCCGGAGTTCGTGATCGGCATCGGCTTGATCGCGGTGTTCGCGTTGTGGTTGCGGATGTTGCCGGCGGTCTCACTGATTCCGTCGTCGGGGCAACTGTCGGACCGTCCGGAGATCCTGGTCCTTCCGGCTGTGACCCTCGCGGTCGTCGCGGGTAGCTACGTGCTGCGGCTCGTCCGGGGGATCGTGGCGGCGGGCACCGCCCGCCCGGATGTGGAAGCGGCCCGCCTGGATGGGATCGGCCCGGCGCGGGTGTTGTTCGCGCACGTGCTCCCGTCCGCGGTCGGCCCGATCGTCACGGCCGTGGTCGCCGTTGTCCCGTATCTGGTGGGTGGCGCGGTGGTGGTCGAGCAGCTGTTCGGATATCCGGGCTTGGGAAGGTTGCTCATCACGGCGGTGGACGGTCGGGATCAGCCGTTGGTGATGGCGATCGTGCTGCTGTTGAGCGCGGTGACGGTGCTGGGGTATGCCGCCGCGGATGTTCTCGCCCGGGTGGCGGACCCCTACCGAAGGCGGCACTCATGAGCGAGTTTGCGAGCGAACCGATGTCACTGGGCCGGCGAGTTCGTCTGCGGCTTCGGCGAGGACTGGTCCTGCCGAGTGTCATGGTCGCGGCTGTCGTCCTGGTGGCCGGCGTGGGACCGTTTGCCGCGCCGCACGATCCGCGGGAGTCGATGGCCGTGGCGTTTGTGCCGCCGCGCGGGGAGTTCCTGCTCGGTACCGATCAGCTGGGTCGGGACGTGTTGAGTCGTGTCCTCAGCCACGGATGGCCGGTCCTGGTCGTGCCGCTCGTCTCGGTCGTCGTGGCCGCCTTGGTGGGGGTCTGCGGAGGTCTGTTGCTGGTGGCCCGGCGGGGCCGGGGACGGCGGGTGGTGCAGGTGCTGGACATGGTTCTGGCCATCCCGCCGATGTTGACCTTGATCGTGCTCGGGTACGTGTTGCCGCCCGGCTTCGGGGCGCTGCTGGTCGTCGTGACGGTCATCAACGCTCCGTTCACGGCCCGGTTCGTGCGCTCTCTCGCGGACGGGTATTTCGATGCCGGATTCGTCGAGGTCAGCCTGGTCGAGGGTGATGGCCGTGTCGCGATCGCGTTCCGTGAGGTGTTGCCGAACCTGTGGGTGCCGTTGTTGGGTGATCTGGGGAACCGTTTCGTGGCCGCCATGTACGTGGTCGTCTCGGCCGGTTTCCTCGGGGTGGCGGCCATCGGCGACGGAGCGGACTGGGCGTCCATGATCACCGACTCCCTCGGTGGTCTCGCCCTCAACCCTGCCGCGGTGATCGCGCCGGCGGCCGGCATCGGGCTGCTCGCCGTCGGCGTGAATCTCCTGGGCGACCAGTGGGCGGCGCGACGATGAACCGCCATGAGCCACTCGTGACCGTGGAGGCTCTCACTCTGGGGGACCGGCACGGAACGCACGTCCTCGATGGCGTCGGATTCGATGTGCCGGTCGGCGCCGGGTTCGGGATTGTCGGACCCTCCGGCGCGGGGAAGACCAGCCTCGCGCTCGGTCTGCTCGGCGAGGTGAGGCCGGGACTGCACCACCTGTCCGGAACGGTCGAGGTTGCCGGCGAGCATCCGTTGCGGATGCGGGACCGGGAACGTCGACGGTTCCGCCGCACCAAGACCGCCTGGCTCGGTCAGGACCCGGCCGCCGCGCTCACGCCCACGATGACGATCGCCCGCCTCATCGCCGAGCCCCTGCCTCGTCGACAACGCCACCACGGTCGAATCCATGACGCGCTGGCGTCGGTCGGCTTGCCGACCGACGCCAGGTTCCTGCGGAGCCGTCCGCAGGAGATCTCCGGTGGACAGCGCCGCCGCGTCGCCCTCGCCCGAGCCCTCGTCCGCGATCCGGCGCTGCTGGTCTTGGACGAACCCCTCGCCGGGCTGGACACGGGCAGTCGCCGGCACGTGCTTGCCGAGATCGCCGCGATCCGCCGCGCCAACTCGCTCACGCTCATCGTGATCAGCCACGATCTCGACGCCATCACTGAGCTCACCGATCAGGTGATCGTCATGGAACGCGGACGGATCGTCGAACAGGGCGCTACCTCCGCCGTGCTGACCCGCCCGCAAGCCCGTACCACCGCGCAGCTGGTCGACGCGCAACGCCCCGTTCGGCTCCGCCCATCGCCGGTCCACGGATTCGGGCCCGTCGTTCTGACCGTGGACGACCTCACCGTGGCATGGCCAGGACGGCCACCGCTGATCAGGAATGTCTCTTTCACCGTCGCGGCGGGAGAGTGCGTCGCCGTCGTCGGGGCGTCCGGCGCGGGGAAGACGACGCTCGCCCGCATGCTCGTCGGGCTCGTCCCACCCCGGGGAGGTCGGACGAGCCTGCTGTCTCCGGCCCCGCAGCGCGGGGTGGAACGGATTGGTTTCGTGCCGCAGGACCCCGCGACCGCGCTGAACCCGGCCCGCACCGTCGGCGCCATCCTGGGCAGTGCGATCCGCCGCGGCACCGATCCCTACCGCGAGAACGTCATCGACCTGCTCGGCACGGTCGGCTTGGACCCGCGACTCGCGGAGCGCCGCCCGGGAATGCTCTCCGGTGGACAACGCCAACGCGTCGCCGTCGCCCGCGCTCTGGCCGGTTCCCCCGATCTGCTGGTGTGCGATGAGCCGACCAGCGCCTTGGACCCCGTCATCGCGGCGTCCCTGCTCGATCTGTTGAACCGTCTCCGGGAAAGCGAGGGCCTCGCCATCGTGTTGATCACCCACGAGCTGTACAACCTCGGACGCGTCGCCACTGGTGTTCTCGAGGTGACCGACCGGACGCTCGTCCCACTCACCGCCGAGCAGCTCACCCGCCGGATCAGCGCACGCGAGAGGAACACGCTCGTATGACCGAGCCCATACCACGGAATCCGATCGCTGCGCTGCTGCGTCCCGTGCGCGGCCGTCTGGTTCTGGCGGCAAGTCTGCAGGTTGTGTCCTCGGCTCTCGTGCTGTCTCCGCTCATCACCAGCGGCGTCATCGCGCGGCAGCTTCTGGCCGATCCGGCCGACCGTGGCATCTGGTCGACCCTGTTGATCGGGTCGCTCCTGCTCGGGCTGGGCCTCGCACTCAGGGGCGCGGCGGATCTGATCGCGCACCTCGCCGACAACACCTTGACGCTGATCCTGCGACGGCGGGTCGCGGCGCGACTGCGGACCGCCCCGCTCGGCTGGTTCACCGACACCACGGCAGGGCAGGTGAAGCAGGGCATGCAGGACGACGTCGGTGCGCTGCACCACCTCGTCGCGCATTCCTACACCGAGATCGCGGGCGCCGTCGCGACGCCGATCGCCGCCTACGCGTACCTGTTCCTCGTCGACTGGCGTCTGGCGTTGGTCCTGGCGGTCCCGGTCCCGGTCTTCGTGCTGATCTACCGGCGCATGATGGCCGACAGCGGGAAGCAGATGGGCGAGTACGGTCGCGTCCTGGCCGGCATCAACAGTGCCGTGGTGGAGTTCGTCGACGGCATCCCGGTCGTCAAGACCTTCGGCCGGACCGGCCGCGCTCATGCCGCCTATCGTGCCGCGGTCGAGCGTTTCAGCACTTTCTTCCTCGGCTGGGCACGGCCGCTGATCGCCCCGGAGACCCTCTCGAACCAGCTGGTTGCCCCCGTCACCCTCCTGGCCCTGACGCTCGTGTTCGGCACCGGCTTCGTCGCGGCGGGATGGATGGACGGGATCGACGTGGTGCCGTTCGCGCTGGTGGGCCTCGGCCTGGCCGGCCCGATCGGAGCCCTGACCTCGAACCTGATGGCACTGCGGATGGGACAGGCCGCAGCCGGTCGGCTGAGCGCACTGCTCCGGATCGACCCCATCCCGGAACCCGCCGCGCCGGCGATCCCGTCCGGGACGCGGATCGAGCTCGACCACGTCCACTTCGCCTACGAACCGGACCGGGAGGTCCTCCACGACCTCACCGCCACGTTCGAACCCGGCAGCGTCACCGCGATCGTCGGCGCCTCCGGGTCGGGCAAGTCGACGCTCGCGCGGCTGATGCTCCGCTACGCCGACCCCACCGCCGGCCAGATCCGGCTCGGCGGCGTACCCCTCGACCGGATCGCCTCAGCCGAGTTGTTCCGCACGGTCGGGTCCGTCTTCCAGGACGTCCGCCTGCTCCGGGCCGGCATCGCCGACAACATCGCCCTGGCCCGCCCGGACGCGACGCGCACCGACATCGAGCGCGCCGCGGTGGCGGCGAACATCCACGAACGCATCCTCCGCCTCCCACGCGGCTACGACTCCGTCCACGGCGAAGACGCCAACCTCTCCGGCGGCGAAGCCCAACGCGTCAGCATCGCCCGCGCGTTCCTGCTCGACCCCGACGTGCTCATCCTCGACGAGGCCACCTCCGCCGCCGACGCCGAATCCGAGCACGCCGTCCAAACGGCACTCTCGGCCCTGGTGACCGAACGCTCCCGCACCGTCATCGTGATCGCCCACCGGCTCGACACCATCCGCGACGCGGACCGGATCCTCGTCCTGGACCACGGCCGGATCGTCGAGCAAGGACGCCACAACGACCTCCTCGACCTCGACGGCGCCTACCGACGTCTCTGGCACGCTCAGCACCACACGGAAGGACTGCCCCGGTGATCCGCCGCCTCGCCCGCTACCTCGGGCCCGACGACGCCGTCCTCATCCACCGCTACTTCCGCTGGGCCGTCTGCGCCAGCCTCCTCCAGGGCCTCACCCTCGCGTTCACCATCCCGATCCTGCGCGCGCTGCTGACCGGGGACACCAAGATCGCCGCAAGCTGGCTGGCGGGCTTCTGCATCGCCGCCGCCGTCTCATGGTGGATCGAGTACTCGGCAACCCTGAAGGGCTTCGACGCGGCGGGCGAGTTGCTCACCACGTTGCGACACCGCATCGGCGACCACGTCGCGACGTTGCCGCTGGGATGGTTCACACCGACCAACACCAGCACCCTGGGACTGACCCTCAGCAAGGGCGTCATGGACATCCTCGCGCTCCCCGTACGCCAACTGACCGCCCTGATCAAGTCGATCACGATCCCGCTGGTGCTCATCGCCGCCCTCATCGTCGTCGACCACCGGATCGGGCTGATCGCCCTGGCCGCAGTACCCGTCGTCGCCGGCCTGTACTGGTGGGCCGGCAGGCTCGGCCGCCGCGCCGACGCTGCCGTCAACCGGGCCACCGCCGACGCGAGCGACCGCATGGTCGAGTTCGCCCAGGCACAGCCGGTGCTGCGCACCTTCGGACGAGCGGGATCGGCCACCGACCACTTCGACCAGGCCCTGCGGGAACAAGCCCGCGCCGAGCGTCGCCAGCTCTGGCTCGTCCTACCTCCCGTCATCCTCAACGGGATGGTCGTCCGGCTCACCCTGCTCGCCCTGCTGTCCACGGTGATCGCGTTCGCCGCCGGCGTCACCGACCCGCTCGCCCTCGCGACCCTGCTGGCGACCCTGCCGATCATCAACCGCCTCGTCACCCCGCTCGGCGAGGTCGCCAGCCACGCCACCGTCATCCGCACCGCCACCGCCCAGATGGACGCAGTCGACGCCATCCTCGACGCCGAACCTCTCCCGGAACCCGCGACACCCCGCCACCCGGCCGGCGCGACCGTCGAGTTCGACAACGTCTCCTTCGCCTACCGCACCGGCACCCAGGTGCTCAACGACATCACCTTCACCGTCCCCCAAGGAACCACGACCGCGATCGTCGGACCGTCGGGTTCCGGCAAGAGCACGCTCATCCGACTCGCGGCCCGGTTCTTCGACCCGCAGGACAGTGAGATCCGTATCGGGAAGACCCCGCTCACGTCCATCGGCGCCGAGAAGCTGCAGCGCATGGTCGCCCCGGTATTCCAGGACAACTACCTCTTCTCCGGCACCCTCGCCGACAACGTCCGCATCGCCCGCCCCGACGCCACCGACACCGACCTCGACCAGGTCGCGCAACGCGCCGGCCTGACCAGCGTGATCACCGCGCTGCCGGACGGATGGCACAGCCAGGTCGGCGAAGGCGGCGCCCGCTTGTCGGGCGGGGAGAGGCAACGCGTCGCCATCGCCCGCGCCTTCCTCAAAGACGCACCCATCCTGCTCCTCGACGAGGCCACCGGATCACTCGACGCCGAGAACCAGCAAGCTTTCGCCGCCGCCATCGACACTCTCCGGCGCGAGAAGACGGTCATCGTCATCGCGCACCAGCTCTCCACCATCACCACGGCGGACGAGATACTCTTCCTCGAGGACGGACGCATCGTCGAACGCGGCACCCACCAGGAACTTCTCACCATGAACCAGCGCTACGCGGCACACTGGCGAGCACTCAACGCCGCCCGCACCTGGCGACTCCTCGAACAATGACAACTTCCCGACCGGCCGGCGGGCGCCCACGAAAACTCACCGACGGCGACATCGTCGACGCCGTCCTCTCCGAAGGGTTCGCCGGCATCACTGTCCCCGCAGTCGCGCGCCGGCTCGGTGTCTCCACCATGACCCTCTACCGGTACATGCCCACCAGAGCCGAGATGCTCGCTCTCGCCTGGAACCACGTCATCACCACCACCGACTGGCCACCCCTCACCGGACCCTGGCGGCAGATCCTGCACACCCACGCAATCGCGTTCTGGCACCTCCTGGCCCGACATCCCGGGGTGGTCACCGAACTCTCCCAATCCCTCATGCCGACCGAGATGATGAACCGCATCGACGACCTCGCCGTCGCCCTCGTCGATCAGGACTTCACCGCCGAAGAGGCCGTTCTCTCCGTCGACCTCGTCATCGACCTCACCATCGACCACCGCCGCGGCGTCGAGAACATCCACGGACTCGCCAGCACCCCAGCGACGCTGGAAGCCATGGCCCAACTATGGGCCCCCAACGACGCCGACCCACCCAACAGACGGGCCGTACGAGCCGCCATGACCAACGCCATCACGCTCACCCCGTTCGACTGGTTCACCCAGAAACTCGACCTCACACTCGAGGGCATCGAAGCCAGATTCCGACGATAGAGCGGTGCCAGGAACGCCACAGCGGCCTGCGGTGAGGTTCCGACTTGTATGTAGGTACCGGTTGGGTTGGCTGGATGGGGTGCCGTGCGCGCTGATTTCCGTGCTGAGCGGCACTTTCCGGCCGAAGAGCCCGGGGCTGGTGACTAGTACGGCAACCGTCTCAGCTGGCAGCGGCACGCCGGGTCACGGGGTTCCGCGAGGTCGGTGCGTCTGGCAGTGCTGTGGCGACGTCGTGCAGGTCGCCGTGCGCTGAAGGGATTTCCCCTGGTGCTGTGGCTGGCGCTCACACCAGCTTCTCGTGTGATCCGGGGAACGGGTCGGCGAAGCGCAGTTCGTTCGCCAGTGCCTCGTCGGTGAGCAGCGCTTCCCGCAGGGCGGAGGTGACGACGTCGGCCGAGGAGCGATGGGCGAGGACCACGAGGTCCTGGGCGCGGTCGCCGGTGTCGAGGTCCCACGCCTCGACGGCCGCGGCCCGGCGGTCCTCGTCCACTTCGGACCAGTCCTCGATCGAGGCGAGCCACGGACCCGCTTCGCCGATCCGCAGCGACCGGCCCGCCGCCTCCAGCCACATGACCGTGTCGTGGCGGCTGGCCAACCAGATCCGGCCCCGGACTCGCACGACACCGCGGCAGAGCGCGGTGAGCGCGCGGTGCAGGCGCACGGGGTGGAAGGCCCGGCGTGCGGTGAAGTGCACCAGGTGCACGCCGTGCGCGGGCTCGGGCGGCGGTTCGCCGTGCAGCAGTGGGCCGAAGGTGTCGTCGACCTCGCCGCGCCGGGAGTCGGCGGGGATCGCGGCCAGCAGGGCCGGGACGTCCAGGTGCGCCAGTTCCTGTCGCGCGGCGGGCGGGTTGAGCCGGTCGAGGGCGGCGGTCACCCGTTCGTCGCCGGGCGGTCCGGTGAGGACCAGCGCGTCGGCGAACTCGGCCTGGCCCACCACCAGGTGCGCCACGGTGCGATCGTCGCCGGGGGCGGCGCTCAGGCCGCGGTCGGCGAGAAGATCGCCACCGGTCGCGTCGGCGAACCAGGTGGCCCGGTCCACCACGGTGATGACGGCCTCGACGCGGACCGGTTCGTCCATCAGTGCGAAGCACACCGCCTCGGGTTCCAGCGCCGGGTCCAGGTGCACGATGATCGGCCCGTCCAGGCTCCTCAGCAGTGGCAGCAGGTCGTGGCGCATCGTGCAGGACACGCAGCCGTGCTCCAGGCGCAGTTCGGTCAACACGCCGTCGACCCAGCGGCGCACCGTGCCCTCGGCCAGCCTGCTCAGGTCGTGGCGGACCAGCACCGCGCCCCGGAAGAGCCCGCCACACCTCCTCGGCCACGGTGTGCTCGCCCAACCCGGCAACCAGAACGACGGAGGTGTCCACGACCTCACTGTGAATGGCAATCATTTTCAATGAAAGGCAGGTGGGCAGAGGTGATGCGTCTGTTCGAGCGAGTGCGAGTTTGCGGCATACATGCGCATAACCTAATGTGTTGTTGCGCTCGGTCACGAGCGTTGAGACATCCGGGTGCGGATGAAGCCCCGGTGACCACGAAAGGCGGATCGTCCATGACCACTGCACACCTTGAGCACACCGACCACGGCCACGCGCACGGCGAGGGGTGCGGTCACGTGGCGGTCCCGCACGGGGACCACGTGGACTACGCGCACGACGGCCACCTCCACCGGGTGCACAACGGGCACTTCGACGAGTGCGAGCCCGCCGACCACGGTGCCCACGACGACCACGGCCACGCGCACGGCGAGGGCTGCGGCCACGTGGCGGTCCCGCACGGCGACCACGTCGACTACGTGCACGACGGCCACCGTCACGCCGTCCACGGCGAGCACTACGACGAGCACTGACCCGCACCGCCCAGTCTTGCCTCGAAGGCGTGAGGACGACCAGACCGCTCCACGCGCCGGGTGGGCGGTTGCGGTCGCAGTGCCCGGGACGCGCCAGGGCGCGACGATGGTTCCGAGGGACAACGCCGGGCTCCCCGGAACGGTCCAGGGGAGGGCCCATACGGACGCGTCGGCGATCGCGGGTTCCACCGCCCCGCCGAGAGCCTGCGTCGCCGAGGTGACGGCTCGGCCTTGACCTCGACGTCGAGCGGGTCGAGCGGCCAGACGCCGGTGACGGTCTGGGTGAGCGTCACCGGCGTCTGGCCGGTAGCAGTTCCGGCAGCACGTCCCGGGTGGCCGAGCGTTCGCGGAGGCCGAACAAGCAGCAGGGCCAGGCGCAGGTTGCCGTCGTTGACGATCGTGTAGGTGACGTCGACCTCCCCGGTTCCGGCGGGGTTCGGGTGTCCCGGTACGCGGATGCCATCGAGTCGATCCGCGCGGCGGCGTCGATCGGACCGGCGACCCGGACGTAGAGTCTGCTGCCCACGCGGCGTTCCACCTCGACGGGGGCGTCACCTCCGGAGGTCAGCGCGGCGCCGAGCCCGCCGACGCGGTCGCCGGGGTTCGGCGTCGGCGTGTGGGGTGCCAGAAGTCGGCCACGTGGTCTGACCTGCGGTTAGGCGGCGGTGGGTTCGTACTCGTTGATTAGGCCGTCGAGGACTGGTCGGCGTCGTATCGACGTGTGGGCTGGCTGTGGGACCGGATGATCCGGTCGCGGTGGTGCGAGCTGTAGCGCCCGGTGGGGTCGGCGGTGGTTGTAGTGCGTCACATAGCGGTCGAGTACCGCCCGAAGGTGGTGTTCGTTGATGATGAGCAGGCGGTCGGTGGCTTCGCGTCTGACGGTTCCGACGAACCGT
>NZ_MTQP01000022.1 GCF_001984175.1 Saccharothrix sp. ALI-22-I | reverse complement strand
CAGTCGGGCGGTGTTGTCACTGCCGGCGGTCGCCACCGTGAATCCGTCGCGGCTGAACACCACGGCGTTCGCGGGCCCGGCATCCACCAGGCGGAAGCGGATGGGCAGAACACGGTCGAACGCTTGGACAAAGGGCCGCCGCCCGCTGAAGTTCGTCCCCGTGAGGATGATGCTGCCAGCGTTGTCGCCGATCACCTGCGCGGGAACGTGTAGAGCGCCCTGCGGGGCGAGGTCGACCGGTGCCTCTGGACCGAGTGCCGAGGAACGCCACCGGCCGGCCTGAAAAACGCCGATGCCCGGGTTTCCGCCGCCGAACCCGATCGCCCCTTCATACACCGCGATCGCGTCCTCTCCGTACAAGGTGATCAATCCGTGGCCCACGTTCATGTTCGGCTCCGAAAGGTTCTTCGGGCTTTCCCAGACACCGCTGGCGGCGCAACGGGACATGCCGAACACGTCATCGGCGGCGAAGACCGGGCCCTTTCGCCAGTAGAGGACGTAGCTCGTGCCGCCGGGCGAAACAGCTACCGAGTGTGGCCAGCTCGAGGACGCCGTCGCATTGGTGAATAGTGGCGTGAACGGTTTCCAGTTGCCGGTTTGATCGGGACACGTCGTCACATTGGCCTGAGCGTTCACGTCCGCGCCCAGCACGGCGGCGCCACTCGCATTAACCGCGAGGCATGCGACCATTGCATCCGCTGAGCCGCTCTCCTCGGTCAGCGCGGTCTGCTGGCTGATCACCCCCGCCGCGGTTCGGGTGACGACCCGGACCGAACGCCGCACGGGCACCGTCTGCCATCGATGGGTCCACGCGATGGTCGCATTGCCGGCGCTGTCCAGCGCCAATTGTGCTGCGCCGGAGTCTTTGCCCGGCGAATTTACCTGCTGGGGTGCCGTCCATGAACCGCCTGGCGAGTGCGACGAAACGAAGAGAGAACCGATCTCGGCGTCCGGCGGGCCGTCGTAGCGGTAGACGAGGACGACCGCCACTCCGTTGGGCGCGACCGCTACTTGGGACGGTCGCGAGAAACTGGTCGGCACCGAGAAGCCGACGATCTCCACCGGCTGCTCCCATTCGGCGGCACCCGCTGGACGGTAGACGACGCGCTGCCGCCGCTGGGCATTGAGAATGTCCGTGGTCAATAGGGACGTGATGCAGGCAGCACCGGTGCCGTCGGCGCCGACCGCAAGGGTGACCTTCACCGGCACGTCACCAGGTCCGGACACCAATTCGAACCCGTCCACCCAGGTACGGGCCGACTTGCTGTCGGCGATCGCGACCCGGGTCTTCAACGGTGTCTGCGACAGCACTTGGACATAACCGGCCGTTGCACGGCCTCCCTTGCCATAGCCGAGGGACGGCTGGCGCCACGTTTCCGGAAGGGCGTTCGGAGCCGACCAGCTTTCCACGGGGACCCCTGTGCTCAGAGCGCGGTGACGAACCGCTTGGTGTAGATCTTCATCGACCCCTCCCGGTCGCTGCCCCAGAACACCCAGACGGTGGTGCCCCGACCGGCGATCACGAACGGTGAGGTGTCGTCACCACCCGACGTGGCCAGTTGACGTGGGGTGCCCCAGTGGCCGGCGGGGTCTTGGCGCATCGCGAACAGGTCGCCCCTACCGGCCGTGCCCCGACTCCAGATCAGCCAGATCACACCGTCCGCGTCCTCGACCGCGCACGGTCGGCGATCGTTGTTGTCGGTTCCGCCGATGTTGTTGACAGCGGTCTCCCAGGCGCCGTTGCGGAAGCGGCGTCCCGAGATGCCGCCGGCCTGCCAGAACACCCACACGTCTCCCCCGCGGGTGCAGAGCGCGAACGGTGGCTCGCTCGCACTGCCGGTTTGTTCGGCGAGCTTGAACGGATCCGTCGCCGTGCCCGTTCCCGGATCGAACTGGGTCGCCATGATTCCGTTTGGCGTCGTGAAAACCGCGAAGATCTTGCCGCTGCTGTCCGGGGCTGCGTGGAAGTCCCGCCGCATCGTGTCCAATTGGGACAACTCCACCGCGTTGGTGTCGATCCAGGACGCGTTCGGGTGGCTCCAGCGGCGGAACTGCCAGCGCTTCAGCGGTGTGTCGCCCGGTGTGGACTTGTGGAAGAACACGGTGACCCGTGGGCCCGCTGTGACCACGAACGGATTCGTCTCGGCGATGCCGGGCGTCTCCGCTACCGGGATCTCGTTGGCCGCGCTGAGGGCGGACAGTTCGCCGCGCTTGAAGGCGATGTTGTCGTTCAGCCCCGACTGCGTCTGGTAGGCGACGAACAGCGTGCCGTCGGGCAGTTCGGTTACGTGCGGACGGCTGTGCGCGACGCCGCTCGTCACCTGCGTGGGTGCCACGAACCCGGAGGCCACCGGGTCGAGGCTCATCCTGGTGACGAACACCTGGTCGGTCCCGGTTCGGTCGCTGGAAAAGCCCGCGACCAGTCCGCGCCCGCTGTCGAGCAGGAACGCGCGCCCTATCTCGTCCTTCACATTGGGCGTGGCCGCGGGTGCGACAGGCAGATCGGGGCCGGCCGGCAGTTCGCCTCGCAGCAGGGCGTTGATCGCATCCCGCAAGCTGATCGGGGGCCGGCGCAGACCAGTGCGGTAGTCATCGGTGCTCGTGCCCAGCACGTCCTCGACGAGCGTCGCGGGCGGCAGGCGCAGCCGTCGATGCCGGCGATCAACCACGTCGGACGCCGCGACTCGGGCGTCTCCCACCCGCCGGAAGACGGTCGCGAGCAACACGTACGAGTGTCCCGGAAGGAAATCGCCGTCACCCGGCCTGGGAGCGGCCGTGCCCGGGCGTACCCGGATCACCCAGTTTCGGAGCACCCGCGCACAGGTTTCCGCGCCGAGCCCGGCGTGCACGAGCTCGGGCTCGTCGTCCGCGGTCAGGAGCATTTCCCACACATCCACGTAGACGGCCACGGGCTCGGCCACCGTCGCCGGAGTGAGCTTCGTGATGACCGGCACGCCGAGGCGGGCGGCGAGCACCGCGGCACCGGGTTTCTCCTCGTGCAGATCCTGCGCGGTGAAGGTGGTGTCGGCCTCGATGATGACGTCGAGGCCGTCCGCGATGATCCGGCCGACGTTGCGCAGCGCCAGGTCCGCCGGCGAAGCCGCACCGGCTGCCGGCGGGGCACCGGCTTCGATCGTGAATTCGTTGGCGAGGCCCTTCCCGACGATCCGGAACCCGTCGTTCCCGTCCGGAACGCCGTCGCCGACGAACCACTTGAGAAACGCCCGCAGCTCGAACTTGCGGATGTCGTCGAGCTCGTTGAGGTCAGCGTCGACGATCGGGACGCCCTGCTGCATGCGAACGTTGACGTACCGCAGCAGCGGGTTGAAGGTGCTGGTGGAGATGAGCGCCATGAGACGTTCCTTTCACGGGTCCGGAATGGTCACGATCCGCACGGTGGCGGGAACGAAGTCGGCGAGCAGCTGACGTAACCGGTGGACCTCGGCTGCCTCGGGCGGTTGTTCCGCGCGGCCGCGATCGAGGTGCAGCACGACGGTGCCGGGTGTGTAGTGCTCGTCGGGCGCCGGGGGATCACCGCGCGGGCGCTGCGGCGTGTAGTCGAGCAGGTCGCCGAACCCACGCCTGCCGTTGTTGCGCGCGGCATCGGCCGGCACTGCGGTCGTCGATCCGGCGAAGCGGCGGACCGACGTCTCCACCGGCGGCCGGCCGGGATCGGTCGACAGGCCCGCGACGGCCACGTTGCGGTCACTGCGGAACAGCAGCAGCGACGGCAGATCGGGCATGGCGAGAACAGCTGGATCGGTGTCGGTGCTCGGCCCTTTGGTGACCGCCCTCGGCTCCGTCACGGCACCTGCCGCGTTGACCTCGACATGCCAGACGCGCGCGCCGCCACCGCGATCGGATCGGAAGTACACCCGCACCGGTTGGCCGGGGCCGCGTGTGAGCGCCGGTTCCCTGTCGACGGCTCCGGCGGCGGTGAGCTCGGTCTCGTCGGTCCACGCCGCGGCTGTCGCGTCCCGTCGACGGAGGATGATCTGCCAGGTGTCGCTCTGCGCCGAACGCTTTCGGCGCGAGGTGGTGAGCAGGAGCGCAGTGCCGTCGCGCAGGATGTGCGGATCACGTTCTCCGGCCGCGGGATTCCCTATCAGCATCGGTGGCGACCACGAGCCGGTCAGTGCCACGACGGCACCGGGAGCTCCGGCCACGGCCGTCCAGCGACCCGTGCCGTCGCGCCGGTGAAGGCCGGAGGCGGTGCCGATCCACACCGTGCCATCGGAAACCGTCACGGCCCGGCAGTCGGTGTCGGCGATGCCGTCCGCGGCGGCGTGCAGGACGCGGACGCCCGACGCGCGGAGCTCGACGGCACCTGCCGCGGTTGCCAGCCACATCGTCGTGCCTTCCGCGGCAAGGGCGCGGACGTCGTTCGCGCCGGGGCCGAGATCGGACAGAGTGGTCGCGACGGCCTTGCCACCGCCGATCCGCGCGGCGCCGGCCGGGGTCGCCACCCACACCGCGCCATCGGGCGCCGGGACGACACGACGTGTGTCGCCGGTCGGCAGCCCGTCCGCCACGGTGATGGCCCGCCACTTGTTGTCCCACCGCACCGCCACACCGGCCGATGTCGCCGCCCACAACGTTCCTTCCATGGTGGCCGCGACAGAGCGGATGTTCACGGCGGGCAACCCGCTCGACACGTCGAAGGTGGTCCACTCGCCGTCGGCGGCACGCCCGCTGACACCCGCTTGCGTGGCGAACCAGACCGTGCCGTCCGGCGCGACCGCCACCGATCGGACGTCGTTGGACACCAGTCCCCCGCCGGTCGACGCCGTGGTGAACACCATCACGACGCCACCAGCCGTGCGCGCGGCCGCGCCGGCGGCGGTCGCGAACCAGATCGTGCCGTCGGCATCGGCAACGGCGTCGCGCACATCGTTGGTGGGCAGGCCGTCCGCGGCGGCAATCGACGAGGCACCGTCCGCGGCGAGGACCGTGAGCCCCGATGGGGTGGCGGCGAGGATCCGGTCCGCCCACCGACTGGTCGCGATCCGCCACCGGCCGCCGTCGTGGGTGCTCCAGCACAGCCGGACCCCGCCGCCGGCGTCCGCGGTCGCAGTGCACTGGGCGTGCCGGCCGAGTGGCACCTGCCCGACATCGCACGCCGGTTTCCAGTCGATGTCCGGGGTCCAGCCACCGCGGCCGATGAGCTCGCGGTCGCCGAACCCGAGTGCCCACGCCGCGGTGGACGCAGCGAGGTCGACGCGCATCGTCACGGTGGGCCCGGTCGCCGAGCTGGTGAGCACGATCGTGCCGGCCCCGGTCGACCGCGCGGTCACACCGGCGAGCTGCGCGTTCATCGCGGCGACGACCTCCCCGGTCATCGCGGACCCGACGTTCGCATAGTCGCCGGCTCGGATGGTGAACGTCTGCGCCATGATGGATCCGGTGATCACCAACCGCGTTCCGGGTACGAGCGCGAACGGCGCGACGGCGTCGCCGCGCAGTTGCGCGGCGGTCGGCGCGGCGACGGTGCCGACCTGATGGCGCAGGCGGGACCGGGCGGTCGCGGCGTTGGACACCCACGCGCACCACAGCGTGCCGCCGGCCGGCGTGGCCACCGCGGGGTCGGCCATGTCGGTACCGATCGGCCGTGCGTCGTACCACTGCTCCAGCAGGCGTGCCTTGACCATCGACTGCATGTCCGCGGCATCCGGTCCCGCCGGCGTCGCATATACCAACCAGCCGACTCCGGACGGGTCCACGGCGGTCGCCAGCCGCCCTCCGGGTGCGCCGTCGAGGCTGACCAGGGACGCCGTGGCCGGGAAGACCTCTACGTGCGCCTGGGGTGTCCCGCGCCGTGAACGCAGCCGCACCTTTCCGCCCACCGCCGCCGCGTCCACACCGTGCACCGTTCGCCCTATGACGGCGGCCACCTCGGCGGCCGACGCGGCGCCGATGTCGGTGAAGTCGGTGGACCGCAGGTGGAGCCGGTTCGGCGCCGCCCGGTCGACCGCGAGTCGCATGGACATGCCGTCGCGCAGGGCGAACGGTTCGATCGCTTTCCCGGTGAGGTCGGCGACGGACGCGCCGGTGAGGCCGAGCACGACGGCGGCGTCGTCCACTCCTTGGAAGCCCGCGTTGGTCTCGACGGCGGCGAACACGTTGCGTTGTGGCGGGCTGTTGGTGAGCGAAATGTGCTGCGCCATTTCCGAGATCCGCGCGGTCCAGCCCGTGTAGTGGTCGACGAGCTCGCGGATGCCCACGAGCGTCCCGGTGGTGCGGTAGCGCCGCGGTGCCGCGGTGATCTCGCCGCGCTGCCGCGCGATGTCCGCGTCGCCCAGGTCCCAACCGATCCACTGCGCCAGCAACGGGAGGAACCGGCAGTCGGTCTCGACGGTGTCACGCACACCGCGCAGGCCGTCCGCCGAGCTGCGCAGGGCGCCGACGGCAGTCCCGAAGACGTCGATCAGCCGGCGCAGCTGCCCACCGGCCGCGGCCGCTTCCGGCAGGAGTCCGGTACTCGCGTCCTGCGGGCGCTCGGCCGTGTCGAGCCGTCGGTAGACGTTCGGCAACATGTCGTACAAGACGCGGTTGTAGCGGTACACAGCCGTGGGAGTCGCGCTGGCGCGCAGCCGGACCGCGTTGCCATCCGTGCTCGACGCGTCGAGCTGGTAGTAGTAGGTCACGCCTGCGTCGAGCGCACCACCGCCCGCGCCCGCGTCGAGCAGGTCGACCTCGCGGCGCACCACCGCGCGGTCGACGGCGTCCGTCACGGTTCGGATCGTGCGCCGCACGATCTCGACCGTCCGCCCGCCCTCGATCCGCCCGACGGTGCACGTCTGTTCGGTGACGCGCAGGCCGCCATCCACACTGGTGGCGTCCGGCAGGTCGTGCACGGCCAGGACTCCCGGCCGTGGCGTCGGCGGGAACGCCGCGCTGTCGTAGATCAGGTAGGAGTCCAGGCGGGCGGGGAAGTCGAAGTCGTGCCGCTTGCGACGCACGGTCACCCTCGGTGCGGTCTCATCGGAATCCGGGACGATCGTCCAGCGCAGCGCGACTCGCCGGCCGCACAGGTCGGCGGATGCCGTGAACGATCCGATCCTCATCGCGCCCCCACGCGCACGTCGAGGGTGCCCGGCGTCGGGATCTCGAACTCGCCCACTTCGATGCGCCCACCGACCGCGACGTCCGCCGACACCGCGGCGCGGAGGAAATCCGGCAGCTCGGACAGCGGCGGAAGCCCGAGCCGCACGAGCTCGGACGCGACATCGACCGCAGGGCGGTCGGCGCGGCGGAACCGGTCGATGGTGGCGGCGACGACCCCTGAAACGGCTTCGACAACGGCATACACGTCGCTCAGGTAGAGCGTCTGCGCGAAGTCGACGCGGGCGAAGGCGAGCAGATCGGTGATGGCGGTGCGCACGTTCGCGGCGACGGTGGACGGGACGAACCGGTCGTCGACGATCACCTCCACGCCGATGTCGATCGGTGCCGGACGGGCCCCGAACACCTGTATCACCGTGCCCACCGGGCGCTTGTCCTCGAAGAACGCGAGCAGGTGGTTGCGCAGTGACTCCGGCAGCGGCCGCAGCGTGGTGCCGATCGGGGCCACGTACAGCTCGACGCGGTTCCAGACCGGGCTCCGCACCCGGACTTTCGCGACCGTGCCGGTGCGTCGCGCAAGCGCGGCGTAGTCGCCCGCGGTCACCGCTCGCCTCATCGATCGGAACACCAACGGCGCGTTCTCGATCGCGCTCCGGGCCGACTCGGCGTCACTGCCTCCGGCCGCGGGGTCCGGGTTGGTCACCGACGCCAGCGCCGGTATCGCGGTGATCGCCTCGGTGATCGAACCGGCCGCGACGTTGCCGCGCGCTCCGAGGCAGCCGCGATAGGCCGCCCGGATGTTGTCGACGGCCACCGGTGGACGACGGTTGGTGAAAAGCACTCGCGGCGTGTCGGTCGCGTCGACGATCAGGCGGTACTCACGGGCGAGCGGGTCGGACGTCGGCTCGTCGTCGACCACTCGCTCCCACCGGACCCAGTCGGCGCCCTCGTGCACCTCCACGACCACGGAGTCGAGATTCACCTGCCGGTCCGGCAGGGGCAGGGACAGATTCGGCTCGTCGGTTCCGGATCCGATGACGATCGCGGCGGGCGAGATCGGCCTGCCCTGTTCGACGGGCAGTCGGTCGTAGTGGACGACCGGCTGCTCGGGATCCGGCCGGACCTCGCTCGAGGTGAGATCGAAGGTGAGATCGGGCCCCAGGTAGACGAACTCGATCGGCCCGTCGCCCGGTACCTCCGCGCGAAATCGTGCTCCCCTGGGCACTTGTGCGGAGCGCGGGTCCTCGGGTCGGCTCGGCCGGGCGAAGGACAGTCGGAGATCCACGCGTGCCGGGGTGACCGGGGTGAGCTCGTAGCCGATGAGCCGGAGCAGGTCGACGATGCTGCCGCGCTCGGTCGCGGTGGCGGGGAACAGTTCGCTCGCGATCCGGTCCTGGTAGTAGGCGACGATGTCGCCGCAGTAGGCGAACAGGTCGATGAGCAGCATGACCAGATCCGACGGTGACCGGTCGGTCCACTCGGGCAGCCGCTGGCCGGCGAGCCGCAGCAGCGCCGCACGCAGGGAGGCGAAGTCCTTGTCGGTGTAGTCGATCGCAGGCGTGCTCATCGGGGCTCGTCCCTACGCCAGCGGAACGATCATCTGGCCGGTCACCGGGGCGTCGGTGAGGACGTAGTTCAGCACCAGCCGCAGTTGGTCGCCGTCCCGATCGACCTGCGCCCGGGTGACGACGGCACGCCGCTCCCACCGGATGACGGCCTCGTGTGCCTGCCGGCGCAGGAGGTCCGCGGTGACGTCGTCGTCGGGTTCGTGGACCAGCGCGGCCACGTTGGCGCCGTAGTCGCGCAGCATCGGCCGCTCACCGAGGCGGGTGCCGAGCAGGATCAGGATGTCTTCGCGGATCTTGTCGGCACCGCCGCTCCACGCGGGCGCTCCGGTGCGGGGGTCGATGCGGAACGGGAAGGCGGGTCCTCGTGGATCGGTCATCGCAAGGGCGTCCTCTCAATCCAGCGGGCACGGCGGCGCCGCGGGCGGCCTCGGCAGGTCGGGGATCTCGGGCACCGCCGGCAGTCCGGGCACGGCCGGGAGCGGCACCGCGATGGCGGGTACCGGCGGCAAGGCGATCCCCGGCACGGCGGGGAGCAGGACTCGGGGTGGCTCCGGCACCTCCGGCACTGCCGGCACTCCGGGCGTGGCGGGCACCGGTACCGGGAAGGCGGGTACCGGCGGCACCGCGATCCCGGGCACGGCCGGGAGCCGCACCCGCGGCGGCTCCGGAGCAGCGGGCACCGACGGCAACCCGGGCAGCGGGGGCGCGGGAAGGGGGATTGTCGGAAACGACGGGAAGGCGCAACGGCTCATCGGAGCACCACCGCACTGCTCAGGTGCACCCCGGGAATCAGTTTCGGAACCGCCGCGAACTGTGGCGAAGGCGATGGCGGACCGACGCCGGCGGTCGGGTGCACGTGGGTGGCGAGCAACGTCCAGAGGGCCTCCATGCCGCTGCCGAGGACGGCCGTGTCGGCCGCGCCCGCTCCCAACGCGACGGTGGTCGCCTCGACGACGACCTTCGCCGCTCGGATGTGCACCGTGTCCTTGGTTATGTTGATCACCGTGCCGGCGTTGTTCACCAGGCTCACCCCGTCGGCGCCCATGGACAGGAAGTTGCCGTGCCCCTCGGCGAGGGTGGCCGCGGCGTGTTCCGCGTCGAGGTGCACGTAGGAACCCGACGGGCTCGACAGCAGCAGACCGCCCTGCTCGTCGATCGAGATCATCGCGTCCCCGGTGTGGTGGATCAGGATCGAGTCGGGTGGCACCTTGGTTCTCGTCGCCTCGGTCAGCGCGACGCCGGTCCACAGTGGCCGCTCCGGATCTCCGGCCTCGAACTCCACCCACACGACCGTGTCCTTGGGCGGCACGAAGTAGTGGCCGTAAGGCAGGCACGCCTCGGCCGTCACCACCACACCGGCGCCGAAGACGTCGGGAACCTCCACCCGCAGCAGGCCGCGATGGTCGTCGTCGGTGTTGTCCACGACGGTCGCGTGGAACTTGCCGTAGTACCGACCGACGTGGCGGCTGCTTTCGTCGACGAGCATGTGCACTCCTACCTGGTTGTCAGGAACTCGGTGAAATAGCTCGGGAGTGAACCGTTGCGGGGATTGGCGCGGCGGTAGACGTGGTTGACCCGACGCACGTACCAGTCACCCTCCGCCCAGGCGGCGATCCCGGAGATGCGCACGCGGGACTTGGCCCGAAGCGCGACCGTTCCGGCCGCCCGGCCTCGACCGTGGAATCCCAGCAGCGACGTCGGATCGGCGATGGGGCGGTAGACGAGTTCGTCGGCCGTCAGGGCAGCCGTGCCGCTGACCCGTTCCTCCGGGCGGACGAGCGTCGCGGCCGCCGTCGCCGCCAGGTCGTGCAGCGCCCCTATCGCGGTCCGCTGCCGCTCGTCGAGGTCGGCCGTGCGTCCGGTGATCGGGGGCGGCAGCGGCGGCCGTGGCGCGGTGGCGGCCATGGGCGAAGTGCGTCGGACACCCGTGACCGGGTCGATGGTCGCGGCCCTGCGCCGAGGTGCCGAGATCGCGGCGCTGCGCTCGTAGCAGAACTCGATGAGGTTCCCGCCGCCCCGGCCGTAGTGCAGCTCGCCGACCGGTTCGGCGGCCACGATCTTCACCAGCGGCGTGAAGTAGAAGTTCGACGTGTCCTTGCCGTCGAACTCGAGAAACGCGAGGCAGCCTTGGCGGTGGGCCTGATCGAGCACGAACTCCCACTCGTTGACGTTCGCCGGGCGGGACGGCCGGCGTTCGTCGAGCACGATGTCCGCGGCCGGGTCGATCTGGAACGGTGTGATGTCGTATTGGGGCCGCCCGACGACCCGGGTGAGGACCGATGTCAGCGTCTCCCCCGCTTTCCATTCCGCCGGGTCGTATGGCGTGGTGCTCATGCGATACGTGAAGTCGAGCGCGGTGAGTTCGACGTGCTGGTGGTCGGGCGTGGCGACGATCCGCGACGCGGTGACCACGCCCTCGAAGATGAACGTGGGCCCGCCGGATTCGTCGAGTGCGACACGCAGCTCCAGACCTTCGAACGAGGCATCCGCGAGCAGCCCGGTGGTGTCGGCGAATCGGACGATCGCCTTGTCGGTGAGCCGGTCGTCGTCCTCGACGTTCAGGGAGTGCAGCGGTGCGCTCACGTCGCGCCAGTCGGAACCGTCCGCGCTCACGAGCACGGTGGCCGTCGCGACGTTCTCGACACCCGTCATCGGAACACCCTGGTCCGGTCGGTCCGGTCGGCACGCGCACCGATCGGCACGTCGATGACGTCGCCCGCGCGCAGGTCGAGGGGGAATGCGATGGGGTTGGCGTCGGTGACCGTCCACCACGCCTCGCTGTCGCGCAGGTACCGCCAGGCCAGGTACTCGACGTCCTCGACCCCGCTGACGCGATGCCGGTGCGTCGCGCTCGCCGGTGGCGGCGTCCGCCGGATCGGCAACGTCGGCCGCGGCGTTCCGTCGGCCGCTGCCGCCGTGTAGGCGGTCTGCTGCCGGTACCTCGAATTGCTGGAGACGGTCACGTTCCCCTCCTCAGTCGAATGCGTCCTGCACGAAGCCCCATCCCGGGATCTGCTGCAGCACGTCCTCGCCGCTGAGCCGGCCATAGGACCCGACGACCTCCACGCCGCGAGTGAGCACGTCGATGACCGTCGAGAGCGATCTGGTCTGCTCGGACAGGGTCAAGCTGACTTCCGCGCGTTCGGGGGTGAGGTCCGGCTTGAACTTCGTGATCTTGATGTTCAGGTCGTTCATGACGCATTCGAGTTCCACGTCGCCGAGCTTCAGCTGGCACGTCGGCGGTTTGGCCCAGATGGGCTGGCCTGCCAGCAGCGCCGGTATGTCGAGCGTCGGGTTCATGAACGAACGCAGCACCGCGAGGTCGGGTTCGATCCGCCCGCGCCGCGCGGCATCGAATGTCGTCGGGTCGTCCGGCCTGGCGCGCGCGTCGAGCGCGAACTCCAATGCGAATGTCCGTGGCCGCCCGCACGTGGGATCCATCGCCTTCGTCGCGACCAGCAGGCTGCCGAAGTGCTTGAAGTCGTCGAGCGCGGCCCCGGCCACCTTCGCGGCCCGTGCGAGCGCGCTCCCGCCGGTGATCCCGGCGGCCTTGACGGACTTGTCGAACGCCCACTTGCCCAGTTCCGGGGCTTCGCGGTACTCGAACCCCTTCTTCTCCGACAGGATCTCCGGGTGGAACTGGAACTTGAAGATCAGCGGCGGCACCGTGAAGAGGTTCGCCAGATAGCCCTTGCGTGCCACGATGCTTCCTATCCGCTCGCCGGGACGTAAGGACGCCGGCGGCCGCGGGCGCCACGTATGTCGTCGAGCATCTGTTGTCTGGCGAGCCGCTCGACGTCGTCGTCCGGCCGCTCGATCGGGAAATCTCCCGGCCCCCAAGGCACATCGGGAGGTTCGGGAGCGGGGGCCGCCGGCGGCGGCGCGATGTCGATCACGACCTCGTCGATTCGCACGACCGGTGCCCGCTCGGTGGCGGGCTGCCGGTCGACAGGTTGCGACCGCTCGGGCGGCGTCGTGAAGTACGTCTTCATGGAGTCGAGCAGGGTCCGCAGACCGCCGGTCGCGAGCCATTGCCCGTACGCGGCGGCGATCGGCCCGAACCCGGTTTCCGCCCTCACCGGCACGGCGGGGATCAGCATCTCGGCGGTGCTCGACGTACGGGCTCCGAGCGTCTGGAGCCGCTTCGCCAGGCTGGTGCCCGACAGCGCCACCTCGTTGATCGCCGCCTCGTCGAGTTTCTCGGCGAACGTCGTCAGTCCCGCGCGGAGCTTCGCGGTGGGCTGATCCACCAGTTCCTCGGCCGCCTCGGTGAGCCTGTCGGTTGCGGCCTGCGCGTCCGCGCCGACCTTGGCCATGATCATCGCGAGGTTCGGCGGGGGTGGTGGCGCCGGCAGCGGCGGTCGTGCCGGGTCGGCCGGGTTCGCCGCCGTGCCGGCGGGTTTCGCCGGGTTCGTGCCGCCGCCGGTCAGGGCGAGCAAGGCGGGCAGCACGTCGACGAGTCGGGCGAGCACCCGGAAGATCCGCAGTTCGCCGAGGTTTCGCAGGATCTTGTCGACAGTCGGCACCAGCCAGCCGAGCAGTTCGTTCACGGTCCCGGTGACGGCCCCGCCGAGCACGCCGCCGAGCTGGAGCGCGCCGTCGAGCAGTTTCGCCAACGCCGCGAACAGCGCCGTGAGCGTCTCGGACACCGTCGCGGCGAGCGTCCGGACGGTCATCGCCGCCACCCTCGCGATCATCGCGATCGTGTCCAGCGCCAGCACGATCACCGCGCCGCGCAGCACCAGGACGTCGCGGACGATGAACCTGAGCGCGTCCGAGATGGCGTCGCGGACGTCGGGCAGCCGGTCGAGCAACCACGAGACGGATGCGATCGCGGTCGGCACGGCCACGATGAGTCCGCCGACCAGGCGCGTCGCCGCGTCGATGGCCGACGTCAGCGAGTCGACCCACGCTTTCCAGAGCGTGGCATCGGGCGCTCCGAGCGGTGCGGACGCCGCCGAGGGCGGCGCACCGGGACCTCCGGCCGCCGCCCGCAGCAGTGCCGTGACGGCGTCGAACTTGCCTCGCACGGTCGCGAGCGTGGCGAGGAAGTCGGGCTGACCGCCCGCGGCCTGCGGCGCACCGGCCCGCGCTGGTGGCGCGGCGACCGGCGACGGCGGGGCCTTCCCGAGGCCCAGCTTGTCGATGATGCGCTCGATGCGTCCGGCGAGCGAGTGGATCGTGCCGATCGCGTCGATGAGCTTGATCGAACCGATCGTGCCCCCGACCAGCCCGCCGAACAGGTTGCCGACGAAGCTGCCGACCCCGCCGAACACCCCCGACAGCAGGTCGCCGAACCCGCTGCCGGGCGTCAGCTCGCGAATGTTCACCACGTGCACCTTGAGTGCGCCGTCGAGCAGCGGCGGGCTGCCGAGGGCGGCGGCAGGTGTGACGGCCGAGGTGAACGCGGAGGTGCCGTACTGCGCCGTCGACCGCTCGATGTCCTCGAGGGTCCTGCGGGCGAAGCGGGTCTGGGTGAGGAGCAGCCCCAACTGGGTGACCAGGTCGTCCATGTTCACCTCCCCACCGCGCCGGAGCCGGCGCGCAGTCGTCGCGCGCCATCGCGATACGCACCGCGCACCGCCGCGGCGAACTCCGCGGCGACCGCCTCGACGAGCCGGTCGTCGGCCGGTCCGCCGACGTGCACGAGAACCCGCGGTACCTCGACCCGAACCGGGACGGCGTGCCGGCGCAGCAGGTGTGGCGAGGTCGGCGCCGGTCCGACCAGTGCCGGTTCGCCCTGGAATCGGGCGTGCCACAGCTGTGCCGTCCGCTCGCCATACGCCTCCAGCGCCGCGGCGAGCACCCGCACACCACCGGCCGCCAACCACGACTCGAGCGCCAGAGCGAGCGGATCACGTTGTGCCCGTGGCGGTTCCGCACCGAGCAGGGTCGCGGCGAGGAAGTCGGCATCGGCGGGCAGGCGCGGCGAGAGGTGCCCGGTCTCGTCCCGTGCCACGGCATCGGCGACCGACGTGAAGTGGCCTGCCGCGTCGCGCAACCCGTTGGCAGTGCGGTCGAACCCGGCGGCCAGCCGCGTGCGCACGCCCTCTCCGGTCGCGGTGACGACGCGGGCGACCTGCGCGCGCACCTCGTCGCCGAACGCCGTCCGCCCGAACTCCGGGAAGTTCGACCGGAAGTTCAGCGGTGGCGCCTCGGGGCCGATCGGGATGTCCGAGGGCACCCACCGGTCGAGGCCGAGCAGTTCGAGCAGGTCGGTGACGAACCCCAGGAGGCCGACCACCGCCTTCAGCAGGCGTGCCAGCTCGAACACGAAATCCCTGACCGCACCGGCGAGCGCGAGGCCGAACGCCGGCACGAACGCCATGCCGGCCCGGACGAACGTGCCGGTGACCGCCTGCAGCCCGTGCACCAGCCCGAGCAGCCACCCGCCGAGCCGGCGCAAGCTTCCCAGGACCAGCTCGTACTCGGCGGCGATCGCCTTTCGTGCCGCTTTCTCCACCGTCTCCAGCAGGACCAACGCCCAGAGGCGCACGCGGATGTCGATGCCCGCCAGCAGGACCGAGACCAGTTCGGGCAGTGCCGCGAACGTCAGCGACAGGGCGAGAACCGACGATCGGGCGTCGTCGTGCCAAACCACCGGCGGCTGGTCCGGCGTGGCGGTGTGCCGGAGCGCCGACCCGACAGGTGGGGTGGCCGGTTGTTCGGCACGCAGCACGCCGACGGTCGCGAGCAGGGTGGCGCCCAGCCGGTCGAGCTCGCCGCCCGGCGTGCTCGCCCGTTTCACCGCCGTGTGGAACGCGGCGATGATGCCGACGAGATCCAGGACCGTGCGATCACGCGGGTCGAACGCCCCCGGCGTCGGCGTCGCGTACCGCGTGATCGACTCGTCGGCGGAGGCGAGCAACCGGTCGATCGACTCGACGAACGCGGGGATGTCGTTCGCGGCGCGCAACGACCCGACCCACGCGGCACGGGCGGTCCCGATCGCGGCCAGGGGTCCCACGCGGGTGTCGGTGAACGCGCCGCCCGCCGCCGAACGGCGCGCGGACGTCACCCACACCCCCACCGCACCGTCCTGGAACGGCAGTACCGGAAGATCGCGCGTGCCGAGTTCGGCGGCGCGAACGGCGGTGCGACGCCTGGTCAGCGCGGCCTCCACGGCCCGGCCGGCCTGCGTCGCCAAGCGGCTCTGGAAGGCCAGAGCGGCGAACCTGGCCACGGCTGCGGCGAAGTCGATCGGCATGTCAACGCCCCCACGTCGGGTCGGCGACCACGTAGGACTGCGCGTCGAGTCGCCTGGTCAACGTGCGCTCCAGCGCCCGGACATCGGCCGGGGACGCGCCCGGCACCCTCAACCGGAGGGTGCCGATCACCGGGCGGACGGGCACCGGCTCGTCGGGCCGCAGCACGGGCAGGGGTCGAGGCGGCGGTGCGGAGACGTCGCCGTAGACCAGCGCGGCGAAGGCGTCCGCGCCGTCAGCCACCTGCGGCTCGACGCTCGTCCACAGCGACGGCGTCAGGAACCTGCCGACCAGCAGGGACATGTCGTCGGTGAGCGCGGCCAGTGCGGTTCGGTTCGCGCCGAGCGCGTCGCGTCGTTCGGCCAGTTCAGCGGCGAAGATGCTCGGCCGCGTGGCCATTCCCGCGACCGCCGCGCGCGCCCGCTGCCGGCGGCTGAGGCGACGCTGGTCGACCGCCGGCGCCTGCGCTGCCGCGTGCTCGATCGCCTTCCAGCTCAGCTGCGGGACGGCCGGTCCGGCGAGGTGTTCCAGGATCTTCACCGGATCGGGCAGCGTCACCTTCGGCAGGAGGATGTCGGACAATCCGGGTTTGTTCGGTGCGGTCTTCGTCTTGTCCGCCATCAGCTCGGTGAGCCGGACGATCGTCCGAACCGTGGGATGCCCGGTGAACAGCGTGGGCAGCAACCGGCGCACGTCGGCGAGGTAGCCCCGGACCGCGTCGGCGAGCTCGTCCGCGGCCCTGGTGAGCGTGTTCGTCACGACGTCGCCGCCGATCACGACGACCTCGATCGCGTCGTGCACGACCTGTCGGACCGTGGCGCCGAATCGGGCGGCGAACGGGCCGATCGCCGACTCACCACTGGTGAGCTGCCGGATCCGATCGAGCAGACCTGCCTTCACGATGTCGAGGAACTCGACCGCGGTCCGCACCGAACGCCCGATCGCCACGATCGTCCGCGCCGCGGGGATCAACCGCGGTCCGATCTCGGTCACCGTGAACGCGACGGCGCCCAGTAGCTGCGCGGCCAGGGCGGCAACGCGGTCGCCGAGCTGAACGAGCTTGCTCACCAGCGGGTTCCGGATCGCTCCACGCGGTCCCCGCAGTTGGTCGAGCAGGGCGCTCGACGCGTTCACCGCCGCGACCGCCGACGCCGCCGTCACGAGGACGCCCCGGATCTCCTCGCCCGCCACCGCAAGCGCGACCACGGCACCGGCGACTCCCGCCGCGGCGGAACCGCCGAGCGCCAGGGCACTCGCCGCACCGGGTGCCTGCACGAACCCGACGACGAAGATCAGGCCGGCAATCGAGGCCAGCGCCAAAACCAGCGCGGTGACGCCAAATCCGCCGAACCTCAGCAACAGGCTTGTGCCCGCGATCTGCCCGACCGGGCTCGACAGCCCACCGCCGATCATGCCCGCCAGCGCGGAGATCGGCGTCGTGAGCGAACTCGCCCCGGCAACCGGAGACGGCGTCGACTCGATGGCGAGCAGTCGGGAATCCAGCTCGGCGATATTCGCGACGCGGATGCTGAGATAGGGCCCTTCCCGCGGCAGCGAGGTGCCGAACCACCTGACGAGAAAGATCCCGTGCGCACGGTTGCGGATGGTTTTCTCCACACGCACGATGTCGATCCACGGCGCCAACGCTTTCGAGGCAGCCAGCAGCGTGGGCAACGTGGCGGACGGCTTCTGCAGCAGCAACGCGATCGGCACCGAGGTCACCTCCTTGGGCGTCGTGCGCTATCTGGTGTGCGCTGCTTCCACGCGGGCGTTCTCCTGTTCGATCTGCTCGGCGAGCAACCGGACGAACCCGTCGCGCTCGCCGACCTCCATGTCCATCAGCTCGACATACGACCAATGCAGGTGATATGCGAGGAAGAACACTTCACGACGCAATTGGTCCAGGCTCACTCCGGCACTAAAAAATTCGTCATGTCAAGGCTGGCGCGGATCTCATGTCCGCAAGCGGGACAATCCAATTCGCGAATGAGGTCGATACCCGGCGCGGCGTCGTTGAACGCACGGTCGATCAGCCGCCGGTCGCCCAGCGTGAGGTCGGCGAAGATCTTGGTGCCCAAGGCCTCCATGCGGTCGGTCGGCATGTCACCGAGCGATCGCAGGCACCGTGCGAGCAAGGCGTTCTTGCCGAGCGAGGCGTTCTTGCGCATCTGCGGTGCCGCCGCGCCTTCGTCCTCCCCGCGCGCCAAGCGCAGTGTCATCGACGTGTACACCGCCCCGTCCCGGTCCAGGTACCCGTCACCGAGTTCGACCGAGATGTCTTCGGGCATTTCGCCGTCGGCGAGCATCGTGGTCGGCAGCTCGTCGAGATTCTCCACGGTCGAGAACCGATCCCCGCACGACGGGCAGGTGTATTCCGCCGCGAGCTCGGCCCCGAACGTCAACGTACGCAACTTGATCAGCAGGTAATTGCGATCCACCGAGTACATCGCGTCGACCTCACGGCGCCCGAACGACGGCAGATCACCAAGGCGCACGATGCAGCTGGACAGCAGCGCGGTGACCATCCGCCCACCGTTGCGCTGGTTGGCGGGATCGGCCAGCAGCGCCTCGTCGCGGCCGGTCATCTTGCGCAACGTGATCACCCGGTGGACCTGCCCGTGTTCGTCCACGAAACCGACCGGGAGGTGGACCTCGACCTCCCGGCCCCGCGCCGGTGTGCGGGGCTCTATCTTCGTGGTCGTCATTCCCGTCTCCTCAGCTCCTCGGGACCCATTCGAGCCCCTCGTGTTCGAGCACGATGGTTTGCAGCATCAAGTTGGTCGATCCCGCCTCGAGGTCGTTGAACTTGGACGACTTGACCCAGGCGTGCTTGAACAGGAACCGTCCGACTTCCTCGCCGTTGTGGTTTTTGATGATCGCGCCGTTGCGCCGGCGCGACGACCCACCCTGCGCCAGGGCGTTCAGGTCGAACGTGTCGCGGAACCACTGCCGGAACTTCGTGTCGTCCTCGCTGCCGTCGACCCGGCGTTCGATCGTCAACGGCTCGAACTTGACCTTCGACGAGGACAGCCGGTAGACGTGACCGGTCAGCCCGTCCGGCTGCTCGATGGTTTCCACTTCACCTTCGCTGAGACCGGACACCTTGCTCAGGCGGGGACTCCACTTGCCGTCGACCTCCATCACGAATTCGCTGGCTCGGTAGCCCTCGTAGAAATCGTTGACGAGCGGCATCAAAGCTCCTCTGGGTGGTGGCGATCAGGTCTCGGCCACGGTGGCGCCGCTCGCCTGCTGGCCGACCTTGATCACGATCGTCTCGACCGGGCGCGATGGGTAGAAGTAGACCTCGACGGTCAGCCTGCCCTGTTCGACCTGATCGGGTGGGTTGTTGGTCGCATCGACGATGACCGTGAACGTCTGGTCCGGGGTGCCGGTGCCGAACGCTCCCTGGCGCCACAGGCCGAGCAGGAAGGGCATGATCGTCGTGTACTTCACCGACGTCCACAGGGATTCCCGGTTCGGTTCCTGACGAGCCCACCGCAGGCTGTCACGCAGGCTCGATTTGACGTAGTTGAACAGCAACCGCACGTTGACGTAGCGCCAGCGCGGATCTGCGCTCAACGTCCGTGACGCGTCGACCACGATGCCGGCGCGCGGCACAGCCCGGATGCCGTTGACCGACCCGTTGGTCACCAGATCGGTGTGATCAGCTGCGGACAGTCGCGTTTCGACGTCGAGCACGCCACGCAGGTTCGCCTCGTCACCGGCCGGCGCCTTCCAGATGCCGCGCGTCGTTTCAGTCCGGGCGTAAACGCCCATCACGTGGCCGGTGGGTGGAATCACGATGAGCGGGTTGTCGCCGACGCCGATCGGATCGGGCACCACGATCCACGGGCCGTAGACGGCGCCGTACGCAGTCGCCGGCAGTCGCCGGCCGTAGTCGACGGCCTGACCCGCCGCCACGGAGTCCTTCGGAACCGCACCGACGAACATGGCGTCGCCGCGCTTTTCGCAGTACGCGAGTGCGGCTTTCGCGATCGACTCGTCGGAGCGCTCACAGCACACCAGCTGGACGTCGAACGAGTCGAAGGCGAAAAAGCCGGTCCGGGCCGCCTCGTCACCGATGAAGTGGTTCACGGTGGGGACACCGTCGGCGCCGTCGCGCAGCGGGGTCCACGGTGTTTCCACCGGACGGGCCGTGGTATCCCCCACCGTCACTCTGGCGAACCGCGATCCGCTGAGCGGGTGGTTGACCACGCGCTCGACGAACCTGCCCAGCGCCACGTGCATCGACAACCCCTGATGGGTTTCGACGACGTGCTCGTCGTCGCCCTTGCCTTTTGCCAGCTTCAGCTCGAATTCGGTCGTGCCGATGGTGATCTTGCGGACGTCGGTGAAGGCGGCTTGGTTGGCAGGCTCCGGCGTCCACGTCACGGTTCCGGTCGCCGGGTCGACCGTCGCGATCTTCGCGCTCGCCTTGTTCGTGCCGTCGGTGATCTCAAGGAGGTCGCCGACGGCGAACTTCGCCGGGTTGGCCAGTGTGGTCCCGCCCTTGTCGAAGGCATTCACGTTACCGAGCACGGCGTCGCCGGCCGTCTCCGAGAGTCCGAGCGCGGTGTTCGCGGTGGTGACCTTCAGACTGGTGAACCCGGACGAGCGCCCGGCTTGCTCGCCCGTCGACGTCAGCACCAGCTTGTCCGCATCGATGTCGCCGACCACCGACGTGGTCTTCGCGTTGATCGCGTCCTTGATCTCCCGCCCTGTTGCCTGCGCGGGATCCTGGAAGTCGGTGAGCTGGAAGGTCAATTCCAGGGGCGCGCCGTCGACCTCGAGCTTCAGCGGCAGCAGGCTCGACATGTCGGTGGTCGCTCCGAGTGCGGTGCCGGTGATCTTGGCGGGACTGGCCTCTCGCACCCTGCTCGCCGCGGACGATGTGTGGACGATCTTGACGAAGAGTTGCTCGGCCCATTTGCCCGGGTCCGGCTCACCGCGAAAGCCACCCTCGATGGTGAGCGCCGCGGGATCGGCGTTCCCGGTGCCTGACTTCAGCACCAACTTCGCGGTCCGGGCTCCGGTCGGATCCACGATCCGGTTGACGTAGGCGGTCCGGCCACCGTTGTCGAACAACCCCTTCACCAGGTATGCGCCGAAGCCACCGGGGATGTAGCCGCCGAAGCGTTCGACGAACTGGGTGAAGCTCGTCACCCGGACCGGCTGGTTGGCGGGTCCTCGTTCGGTCGTCACGCAGAACGCCGAGACCGACACCGCGGCCCCGGTCACCGAGGGTGCCGTCGCGCCGTCCACCTCGACCACGTTTACGCCGATGTCGAAAACCATGTCCGTCTCCTCAGCTCACGTTCACAACGACGTCCCGAGCAGGTCGCCGCCCACCTCGACGTGCTTGATCCGCGGCATCCGCGGCCCGACCACCGTGGGTGTCCGCACCCCGACCCGGTACACCAGCACCGGGATCTCACCGACCGCACCGCCGATCCGCTCGGCCCCGGCGACGCTGACCAGTTCGATCGGCGCGCGGTCGCCGTCGATCACCAGTTCGCCGGCGACGGGGACCCGGGCGAGCACGGCCTCCAGCAATTCGGCCTGCGTCGCGCGATCTGAGGCGACCGGCCGCAACGCGTAGTCGATGTCGAACGGAGTACCGGCGCTACCGTCCCGGTGGCCGTCGACGGTGTAGTCGCGAGGCAACCTCGTGTCGATCACCCGACCCGGGGCGTACCGGATGTCGAACTGTTCGATGTCGATCGCGGGTGCGGCCGGAACCGGTTGCGAGGGAGCGCGAATGGCCACGGCGACCGGTCCACCGCCGGCCCCGATTCCGTCCAGCGCCGCCAGGAGCGCGGCATCCGCGTCGGCGAGCAGGCGGGGCCGCACCGCGATCAGGTCGTCGAGGTGAACGACGAACGGCGTTGCGACGCAACGCAACCGGATGCCCGTCACGGCATTCGCCACGGCGGTCGGGAGGTCATGGAGGCTCATCACCGCGACCGTCCAACCGCGGCCCGACCGGGCGGGGAGCAACCGATGCCAGGTGTTGCCCGGATGGTCGAACCCGACCGTGGACGAGGCGAACCGCATCTCGAGGACCAGGCCGTCCCCTGGGACATCGTCGGCCCGAATCGACAGCCGCAACTCGGTGAACCCGGACAGGTTCACCGGTTCGACGGTTCGCTGCAGTCGATGCCCGGTCGCGGCTTCGTTCGCCGTGATGCGCGCGCTCACCCGGTCGGCGCCCCATCCCGCGGTGTGTGGATCGGCGACCATCGTGATGTCCGTCGAAGCCGTCACGCCGTCGGGTGCGAGCGCCGTCCACCGCGCCGAGTCACCCATCGAATCGAGAATCCGAGAGGTCATCACGTCCCCGAACAGTCAACCGGTCCGTTCATGACGACGATGGCCAAGTGTCCGTCACGCGGGCGTCACCGCGGCGCGACCGCCCGCTGGGTCCGCGACGTCACCTACGCAGAAGAGTCCTTCCGTGTCCGCACCGGCAACGCACCCAGGTGATGCATCCCTGCGCAACCTCGCCATCAACGCCCCACGCCTCACCGGCCACACCAAAATCACCACCGGGTTGCGGACCACGGCCCGCAACCCCGGCAAACCCACTACAACTACTCGGAATCCTCACCTGAACAGGCAAAACGACTTTGCCGGAACTCCGCCCGGATCCCGGTCCCCAACTCGCCTTTCCCGTGGGTGATCCGCAGCCGTTAAGCAACCCGGCGCCACACCCCGCAACAACTCGACTCGACTCGTGGTGGAGCGCGGCGCTCCGGGAGCGGCCGGCGCAAGCGGTCACTCGTATAGGTGAAAAGAGGGGACCTGCAGGGTTGTCGGACGGACCATGACGACACGGAATGTTTGTCGGGGTTGCCGCGGAGGTCTGGGCGGAGTCGTGTAACACACCACCTCTTCCGAGGTCGACAACGTCGCCGCGACGCCTGGCACCCCAGCCGGACCCACCGGAAAGCTGCCATGGCCATCACCACAGCGACCACCTCGGACGCCTACCCGTACAGCTCGCAAGACCGGTGTCTGCACCTGTTCGGCGGCCCGTACATCACAGTCGCGGGCGAGCGGCAGGAGATCCCGACGGGCAGCCAACGGCTGCTCGTCCTCACCGCGCTACACCGCGGTCGCGTCGACCGCCACTTCGCGGCAGGGCTGCTGTGGCCTATCGGGAAAGATCAGCGTGCGGCCGGCAACCTCAGGTCCGCGATATGGCGGCTGCGTGGCGCCGGGGTGGATGTAATTCGCGCGGACAACGTCTCGATCTCGCTGCGCGATGATGTCGCGGTGGACGCCCGGTTCGCCGGTGAATGGGCGCGCCGGCTCATCGACGGTAGCTGCGGCGGCCTGGACCTGGCGTTGTTCCCGTGGCTCGATGACGCCTTGGACCTGCTGCCGGGCTGGTACGACGACTGGGTGATCATCGCTCGGGAACAGCTGCGCCAGCGGGTGTTGCACGCCCTCGAAGGACTCTCGCGCCGGTTGTGCGAAGCAGGCCGGCTCGCCGAAGGCGTGGAAGCCGCGATGACGGCGGTCGCAGCGGAGCCGTTGCGCGAGAGCGCGCAACGCGTCCTCATCGAGGCGCACCTCGCCGAATACAACCTTGTCGAGGCCAGGCGCGCGTTCGAGGAATACCGGACCTGCGTGCGCAACGAACTCGGTGTCGCTCCGTCACCCGCACTCGCGCGGCTGGTGTCGTCAGGTACGCACCGAGCGCTGCGGGCGGTCGCGCCGCGGTGACGCCCGCGTGACGGACACTTGGCTATCGTCGTCATGAACGGACCGGTTGACTGTTCGGGGACGTGATGACCTCTCGGGCCGACGATGTCCCAGGGGACGGCTTGGTCCTCGAGATGCGGTTCGCCTCGTCCACGGTCGGGTTCGACCATCCGGGCAACGGTCGGGGCACCACCGTCTGGGTGTTCTGGGGCAGCGACCGGGAGGGGTCGATGAAGATCTACACCAAGCGGTTCGTCACCGCGCTCTGAGCACAGGGGTCCCCGTGGAAAGCTGGTCGGCTCCGAACGCCCTTCCGGAAACGTGGACCCAGTCGTCCCTTGCCTACGGCAAGGGGGGCCGTGCAATGGCCGGTTATGTCCAAGTGCTGTCGCTGACACCGTTGAAGACCCGGGTCGCGATCGCCGACAGCAAGTCGGCCGGCACGTGGGTGGACGGGTTCGAATTGGTGTCCGGACCCGGTGACGTGCCGGCTGCGATCACCCTCGCGGTCGGCGTCGACGGTACCGGTGCCGCCTGCATCACGTCCCTGTCGAGCACGGACGTTGCGAATGCCCAGTGGCGGCATCGCGTCGTCTACCGCCCGGCGGGCGCTGCCCAGTGGGAGCAGCCGGTGGAGATCGTCGGCTTCTCAGGGGCGAGCAGGTCCGTGCGAGTGACCGACGTGGCGGTCGCGCCCAACGGCGTCGCGGTCGTCCTCGCTGACCGCTACGACGCCCCGCCTGACGCCCGGATCGGTTCCCTTTTCGTCTCGTCGCATTCGCCGGGCGGTTCGTGGACGACACCTCAACAGGTGACTTCGTCGGTCTCCGGAGCAGCAGAACTGGGTCTCGACGCGGCAGGGAATGCGACCATCGCGTGGGTTCATCGATGGCAGACGGTTCCGTCGATGCTGCATTCGATCCGGGTCGTCACCCGAACCGCGGCGGGGGCGATCAGCCCGCAGACCGCGCTGACCAAGGAGAGCGGCTCAGCCAATTCCCTCAGCCTGTGCCTCGCGGTCAACGCCAGTGGCGCCGCCGCGCTGGGTACGCAGGTGATAAGCCAGGCAAGCCAGGCCAATGTGACCACGCGGCCCAGCCAAACCGGCAGCTGGGGTCCGTTCGCACCGCTGTTCACCGATGCGACGGCGGCCTCAAGTGCCCCGCGCTCGGTCGCTGTTTCGCCCGGCGGCACGAGCTACGCCCTCTACTGGCGACAGGGTCCGTTCGTTGTCACCAACGACGTGATCGGCATGTCCCGTTGCGCCGCAGGCGGTGCCTGGGTAAGCCCGACGAATCTTTCGGTTCCGAACATGCAAATGAGCAACGGGTTGATCGCCATGTATGGGGAGGACGCGATCGCGGTGTACACCGGGGCGATCGGATTCGGCGGCGGGAACCCCGGCATCGAAATTCTCCAGGCCGGTCGGTGGCGTTCCTCGGCGCCCGGTCCCGAGGCACCGGTCGACCTTGTCCCACAGGGCACCCGACGCCTGCTCACACAGGTGATCGGCGACAACGCCGGCAGCGTCGTCGTCACGGAGACCGTCTTCGGCGGGACGACCCCGCGGACCTTCGTCCTGACGTTCGACCGTGTTCTGCCCATCCGCTTCCGCCTGGTGGATGCCGGGCCCGCGAACGCCGTGGTGTTCAGCCGCGACGGATTCACGGTGGCGACCGCCGGCAGTGACAACACCGCCCGACTGTTCCACACCTCCAACGGCCAACAACGCTTCACCGTCACCCACACCGCCCCCGTCAACGCGGTCGCGTTCTCCCCCAACGGACTCGCGGTGGCAACCGCCAGCGACGACAAGACCGCCCGCCTCACCACGATCGGCGGAACCGAAACACTGCGCCTGACACACGACGACCGCGTGACCACCGTCACGATGAGCGCCGACGGCCTCCGCCTCGCCACCGGCAGCGCCGACGGCACCGCCCGCATAGCCGAACCCGGCAGCACGAACCCACCCCGCACACTGGACCACGACGGCGCCGTCCACGCGGTCGCCTTCAGCCCCGACGGCACCCGACTGGCCACCGCCTGCAACGACGGCACCGCCCGCCTCTTCAACACACAGACCGGCGCCCAACTACTCACCTTCCCCCACGACGGCCCCGTCCACGCACTCGCCTTCACCCCCGACGGCACCCGACTGGCCACCGCCTGCCACGACGGCACCGCCCGCCTCTTCAA
>NZ_MTQP01000021.1 GCF_001984175.1 Saccharothrix sp. ALI-22-I | reverse complement strand
ACCTCTGGCTGCAACCACACGACGACACGCCCCGCGCCGAGATCCTGGAAGCGTTCACCACGGCGATCGTGACCGCCGTCAGCGCCGCCGTCGTGACACTGGACCCGGACTCGGTCTACTTCACGGGCCGCCTGCGCCCACTCGTCGACGAAGTCCTCCCCGACGTACGCACCCGACTCGACCACAGCCTCCCGACCGTCCCGAAGATCAAGACCTCGACACAGGAGATCGGCCTGTCGACAGCACGAGGAGCGGTGTACGCATGCCTCGCGATCGTCCAGAACAGGCTGCGAGACGCGGTGCTCGACGCACGTCGCCACGGCCAGCCAGCAGGCCAGTCCGCGCCGGCATTCTGAGGGACAGCCCAAACGATCGCGGTCGTTGAGTGGTTGTGGCGGTCAGGGTCACCACAACCACTCACGACCATCAGCCCAGCCGGTCCTCGGCCTGGTAATAGGCACCCGCGAACGGCGGGAACCAGGGCGTGCCGTTGTAGAACGGGACCGGATCTTTCGGAAGTCCAGTCCCGCAACGGGTTCGCCGAGGCCTCCGCCGCAGTCGAGGAGCTGCTGGCAGCCCATCGCGACGGCGGGGCCCACCCCACGGCCACCGCGCTGGCCAAGCGGTTCGCGCTCAACCGCCCGGGCCGGACCTCAGCGGTGCCCTGGGGTGGCCGACCATCCGGCAGGCTTCGGTATCGGCCCTGCCGGGTCGGCGGGAACCGCCCCGCCGACCCGGATCTCGTTCCGACGGGCGTGGTGCGACCGTCTTTGAGCTGAGCCCCCGGTCGGGACGCCGCATGGCCCACCGAACTGTCAGGACGGGTACGGCCCGGCTCGCCGGAGCACTCCCCCTCTTGCGGTCGGCGACGGATGTTCCGGCCACCCGGCGGGGGTGGACCCGACGGTTGCCGGATGGGCGCGTGGCGGCCGGCCTTCCAGGCTGGAGGCATGACACACCTTGCGCGTGACGACGAGCCCGGCACGACCCGAGCCGCTACCTGATCACGCCAGGGTCGTGGCACCGCCGACGCGGTGCCGACCGGAGAAGAAAGGAATCGTGTGGACACCGCAACGCGGCCGCACCCCCGCCCGTCCCTCCCCGCGGGCCGACACGCTGCGCCGCACGGAGCGCAGCGATCCGGCCGAACGGTCGCCACCGGGCTTTCCCATGGCCGCAAGGGTTGCGAAAACGTTCGACAACCCTTGCCCGACCCGGTGCGGCACAACGATCGTGGGCGCACCGCATCGGAAAGGACCATCGAAGTGCGCAAGCTCTTGTCCGCGTCCTTGACCCTGGCCACCGCGTCCCTCGCCGCGGCCGGCGTGCTGCTCCCCCTCCGCCCGGCCGCGGCGGACACCGGCGACCCGCCCTCCACGACCCTCGCCGCGGCCGCGCAGCGCAGCGGCCGGTACTTCGGCGCGGGGGTCACCGCGCACAAACTGTCCGACCCCACCTACACGGGCATCCTCGACCGCGAGTTCGGGATGGTCACGCCCGAGAACGAGATGAAGCTCGACGTGACCGAGCCGCAGCAGGGCCGGTTCGTGTTCACCGCGGCCGACCGGATCGTCGACCACGCGGCGCAGCAGGGCATGCGGGTGCGCGGGCACACGCTGCTGTGGCACGCGGGACAGCCGTCGTGGCTGGTGAACCTCCGGGGCACGGCGCTGCGCGAGGCGATGCTCAACCACGTCACGCAGGTGATGGCGTACTACCGGGGCCGCATCCACGCCTGGGACGTGGTGAACGAGGCGTTCGCCGACGGTCCGACGGGCGCACGCCGCGACTCCAACTTCCAGCGCACCGGCGACGACTGGATCGAGGCGGCGTTCCACGCGGCACGGGCGGCCGACCCCGCCGCGAAGCTCTGCTACAACGACTACAACATCGAGAACTGGGCGCACGCCAAGACCCAGGCCGTGTACCGGATGGTGCGCGACTTCCGGGCCCGCGGCGTGCCGATCGACTGCGTCGGGCTGCAGTCGCACTTCAACGCCAACCACCCGGTGCCCGCCGACTTCGTCACCACGGTGCGCAACTTCGCCGACCTCGGCGTGGACGTGCAGCTGACCGAGCTGGACGTCGAGGGTTCCGGCGCCGCCCAGGCGGAGAGCTACCGGCGGGTCGTGCGGGCTTGCCTGGCGGTGAGCCGTTGCACCGGTATCACGGTGTGGGGTATCCGCGACAGCGACTCGTGGCGGGCGTCGGGTACACCGCTGCTGTTCGACTCCAGCGGCGCGCGCAAGCCCGCGTACACGGCGGTCCTGGACGCGCTCAACAGCGCCTGCTGAACCGGCGTCGGCCCTGCCCTGCACAGACGCCCAGGCGGTGCGCTGGATGTCCGGTGGATTCACGGCTCACCGTCGGCCAAGCACAACACCGATCCGGACATCCAGGTCCACGCGTACGACGAGCACACGTTCATCTTGCGGCAGAACATGGCCACGGCATCCGCCGAGTTCTTCCCCTTGCGCCGGGTGGTCGACGAGTTCGTCGCCGACTGGCTCGCCCGCCACCCCGGAAGGCCTTGCCACCTCATTGCAGTCTCACTAGCCTGTCGACTGTCGAAGCGCTTCGACACCTGCGGCGGCGAGGCGGGCCGCTCCACCACGGGCATCAAGTCGAGTCGCAGAAGCTACTGAGGACGGCCACTACACCACCGGCGACTGGCGCAGCGCGGCCGTCCGCACATCGCATCCGACGAACACGGTTACGCGCGATCTCTTTCGCGCCGCAGGAGGAACGGAATGTCCGCGCGCTACTTCGAGGTCTTCTCGCCCGGCTACGGCAAGGTCGCACCACGCGCCGCGTTGGACTCGGACGCCCCGCGGCTGGACCTGAACGGCGACTGGGCTTTCCGGTTCTCGACGACAGTGCTCGACGAGCCGGACGGCTTCGAACTGCCAGGCTTCGACGACACGGGATGGGATCGGCTCCCGGTCCCGTCGCACTGGCAACTGCACGGCTACGGCAAACCGGCGTACGTGAACATCTCGTACCCGATCCCGGTCGACCCGCCGTTCGTCCCCGACGAGAACCAGACCGGCGACTACCGACGTGTCTTCGACCTTCCGCCGTCCTGGGCGGGCACACCCGCCGTGGTGCGCTTCGAAGGCGTGGACTCGTGCGCACGGGTCTTCCTCAACGGCGTCGAACTGGGAGTGACCTTCGGCAGCCGCCTGCCGGCGGAGTTCGACGCCTCAGCGGCGCTGCGGCCGGGGCGCAACGTCCTCGCGGTCAGGGTGCACCAGTACTCCTCGGGCACGTATCTGGAGGATCAGGACACCTGGCGCATGTCCGGGATCTTCCGGGACGTCACCCTGCTGGCACGTCCGGCAGGCGGCATTCGTGACGTGTTCGTCCACGCCGACTACGACGCGGCCACCGGCGGCGGGCGGTTGCGGATCGACGTGGACGCGGATGCTCCCGCGGAGATCACCATCCCGCAGCTGGGAGTGACCGACGTGCCGGTCGACCGCGTGTTCGCTTTCGACGCCGTGCGGCCGTGGAGTGCGGAGGACCCCTTCCTCTACGACGCCGTACTGGCCACCGGAAGCGAGCGGGTGCGCGTGCGGCTCGGGTTCCGCACCGTCGCGATCAACGAGTCCGGTGTGCTCACGGTCAACGGCCGCCGCGTGGTGCTGCGGGGCGTCAACCGACACGAGTTCGACCCCGAGCGCGGGCGGGCGGTCACGGTCGAGACCATGCGCCGGGACGTGGAGATGATGAAGCAGCACAACATCAACGCCGTGCGCACCTCGCACTACCCGCCGCACCCGAAGTTCCTCGACCTGTGCGACGAACTGGGTCTGTGGGTCATGCTCGAATGCGACCTCGAAACGCACGGGTTCGAGTACAGCGGGCCCGAATACTGGTCGGACAACCCTTCCGATGATCCGCGCTGGCTCTCGGCGTACCTCGACCGCGTCGAGCGGACCGTGGAGCGGGACAAGAACCACCCCAGCGTCATTTCCTGGTCGTTGGGCAACGAGGCGGGCGACGGGAAGAACCTCGAAGCGATGGCCGCGTGGGTGCGCGAGCGCGACTCGTCCCGGCCGATCCACTACGAGGGCGACCGGATGGCCCGTTACGTGGACATCCACGCGGTCATGTACCGCACGCCGGCCGACGTCGGCCGGATCGGTCGTGGCCTGCTGCGGCCGGGCGAGAACCACTACCCGGCCAACGACGGCGAGGGCGACCCGAAGGACGAACCGCGCAACCGCATGCCGTTCCTGCTGACCGAGTTCGCCCACGCGATGGGCAACGGCCCTGGTGGCCTGGCCGAGTACATGGCGCTGTGCGAGCGGTATCCACGGGTGCAGGGCGGATTCGTGTGGGAGTGGATGGACCAGGGCCTGCGCACCACCGACGCCGAAGGCCGCGAGTTCTTCGCCTACGGCGGCGACTTCGGCGAGGACCTGCACGACGGGAACTTCATCTGCGACGGGCTGGTGTTCCCCGACCGGACGCCGTCCCCGGGGCTGCTGGAGTACCAGAAGGTCAACGAGCCCGTGCGCATCGAGGCCGGCGACGGCGCCAACAGCATCCGCGTGCACAACCGCTATGACTTCCTCGACCTGTCCCACCTGCGGTTCACCTGGTCGCTCTTCCGCGACGGCATCCCGATCGCCGACGGTGTCCTCCCGACGCCGCGACTCGGCCCCGGCGAGCGGACCGAGCTACCCATCCCCGCGACCGCCTTGCCCATCGACGGCGACGGCGAACGGTGGCTGACCGTCGAGGCGGAGTCGGCAGAGCCCACCGCTTGGGCGCCCCGAAAGCATGTGGTCGCATGGGGCCAGATCCCGTTGCCGTCCACCAGCGATGCCCTCCCCGCCATGCCGAGCAGTGCGCCTGTGCCCGCGGAACCCGTCGACGCGCACATCGTGCTCGGCTCAGCGCGCTTCGATCGGCGCACCGGGACGCTCCTCAGCCTCGACGGGCAGTACCTGCACGGTCCTCAACTGGCGCTGTGGCGCGCACCGACCGACAACGACCTCTCGTGGACCCAAGGCGACGCGCGGTACTGGGAGGCACGCGGCCTGCACCGGCTGCGCCACCGGACCGTGTCGGTCAGCCCGGACCGCGACGGCCTGACCGTCGTGGTGCGCAGCGCTGCCGCCGCGGTGACGTGCGGTTTCCTCACCACCTACCGCTGGGACACCGACGGGGACCGACTCCGCCTGCGCGTCCACACCGAACCGGTCGGCCACTGGCCGGAACGGGGCGACAGCTTCGCCGAGGCGATGGTCGACACCGACCTGCCACCCGAGCGGTACGAGGAACTCGTCCGACGGGACAAGGCGCCCTCCCTGGCTCGCATCGGCCTGCGGTGGACGGTGCCCCAGGAGTGGTCCCGCGTCCAGTGGCTCGGCGCCGGACCCGGCGAGGCCTACCCCGACTCCCGGCAGGCGGTACGCATCGGCCGCTTCCAGACCACGATCGAGCAGATGCAGACGCCCTACGTACGACCACAGGAGAACGGCAACCGGCTGGACGTGCGCTGGGCCGAGGTGGCCGACCCGGAGGGCTCGGGAGTCCGCATCGAGGGAGATCCCGTGTTCAACCTGGCCGCTCGACGGTGGAGCGACCAGCACCTGGCCGCGGCACGGCACCAGACCGACCTGACCGCCGAACCGAGGACCTACCTGTACACCGACCACGCCGTGCAGGGCATCGGCTCCGGTGCGGTGGGCCCGGGCGTGTTGCCCGAGTACCGGCTCGAAGTCCGACCCGCTGAGTTCACCTTCGTCCTCACCGCTCTGCCGGCCCCAAAACCTCGCTGACCGAAGGTGCCATGTCGCGCCGGCGGCGGCGTGGCGGCGGCGTGGCGGCCTGTCGCCTGTGCCGCTCGAAAGTCATCGCTGCTGGTCAAGCAGTGTGTCTGTACTCGTCGCCAAGGCCGCTGTGCCGGTCGCCGTCACCGGAGTGGTGGTCAGGGCATGGCGCCGGTGAGAGTGCAGCCCTGGCGGGACAGGTCCAGCTTCGACCCCTTGGTCAGACAGGCCGCGATCAGGTGGACCTGCTGGCCGTAGCCGCGGCCCTGCACGGAGGTCACGGCCCCGTCCGGGCCCACCTCGCACGGGTTGTCGTCGGTGCACTGCTCGCCGGCAACGTTGTGGGTGTTGTGGATACCCACGACCGTGGTGCCGTCAGGGGCCAGCAGTGCCGAACCGGAGGTGCCTGGCCAGGGGGCGCAGTCTTCGCCGGCGGTGTAGCGGATCGAGTCGTCCTGCTGGTAGCCGCCTTCCCGCAGGTGCGTGACCACGGCCTCGGCGGTGCAGTGCAAGCGGCTGCTGGTGTAGGCCATGGTCAGTGGATCGCCCGCGCGCACGGGGGTGGAGGTGAGTCGGAAGATCTTCGCGCCCTCGGCCGTCAACTGCGCGTAGGTCTTGTCCAGGCGGTAGAGCGCGATGTCGGTGCCGGTCATCGTCGCGTACACCAGCCGGTTCGCGCGGGCGGTCGCCTGGGGGTAGCCCTGACGGTCGGCGATGGGCACGTCGCGGTCGGCGGGTTGGTCCACCAGCGCGGTTCCGGGCGCGGGCCGCTGTCCCTGCACGCAGTGACCGTTGGTCAGCATCAGCGCCGGGTCCTGCGGCCGGGAGACGGGGGTGCGGACCACCGAGCCCACACAGCCGTACAGCTGCACCGCGCCTTCCACGTTCGGGATCCGGTCGTCCGGGGGCACGTTCGTGCCGGTGATGATGCCGTTGATCCAGTCGGCGTGCCTGGTGACATCGGTGTACAACGTCGGCGCCCCGTCGCCGCCGGGACCGCTGACCACACCGGCCAACGCCCACCGGTCGCCGTCGCGGACCAGCGCGGGCCCGCCGGAGTCCATGTTGCCCGCGGCGACGCCGCCGTCCCGGCTACCGATGCACAACTCTCCGCTGGGCGCGGCTACCGGACACGTCGAGATCGGCTGCACCACGGTGTCGGCCTCCCGCAGCCGCGTGGGGAAGCACGCCGGATTGTCGCTGTCGTCGCACATCATGCCCCAGCCCATGATGCGGACGGGCGTGTTGTCCGGTGGCGTGGTCGGGGCGATCCGCACGGGCTTGGCCCGGACCGGGGTCCGCAGGTGCATCAACGCGAGGTCCTTGCCCCAGAAACCCCCCTCGTCCTGGTTGGTCGCCAGCCGGTAGTAGTGGTCGACCTCGGCGACCTCGCCTCCGGACGTGGTGTCCAGTGACCCGATCCGTACCTTCCAGCCGCGCGGGACACCCACCCTCGCCCCGGTCGGGTTCTTGCCGGCGCAGTGACTGGCGGTCAGTACCCATTGCGGCGCAAGGACCTCCACCCCGCAGCCGTGTTTGTCCGGGCGCGGTGGCGCGGGGAAGGACGGTTGGAACGAGCCCATGAACGAGTAAGCCCGGGTTGACTCGGTGCCACCCACGATGGACTGCGCCGGAACAGCGCCCATCACGGTCGCGGTCAGCGCGAGCACGACACCGAGCAGCAGAGAACGACTTCGCATGCGCCTCACCCTGCTCGTCCGATGTCCGCGCAACGCGATCATCGTGTGACCGTTTCGCCACAACGACCACCCGAGAACGACCCCGGCCCAGCAGTGGCCGGAGCCGCCACCAGCGCCGCCGCGGCTCATGCGCGTCATGTGCTCGTTCTGTGACAGCCGCTCACCGCACGACACCAGGGTGATCGGGCACGGCGGTTCATGTGCCCGGAACGCTCACCGGACGTCGCCGGGCTCACCTCGCGGCACGGTGAGGGTGAACACCGCGCCGCCGTCGTTGTCGACTTCCAACCCGCCACCGTGCAACCGGGCGTTCTCCCGCGCGATGGCCAGCCCGAGACCGCTGCCCTCCGTGCGACTGCGGGCCCGGTCGCCGCGCACGAAGCGATCGAAGACGACCGGGGCCAGCCCGGCAGGCAGGCCGGGCCCGGAGTCGGCGACGGCCACGCGCACCCGGTCGGCCCCCGTGCCGTCGATGGTCACCGTGATCGGCGGTTCGCCGTGCCGGACCGCGTTGGTCACGAGGTTGCGCACGATCGTGTGCAGTCGGCGGGGATCGCCGAACACGGCGGCGTTCCCGGTACGCCGGACGGGGATGTCCGTACCCGGTGCGCTCAACCCGACGGCGTCCGCTACCAGCGCTTCGAGGTCGACGACCTCGGGCCTGAGTTCGGCGACACCCGCGTCGAACCGCGACATCTCCAACAGGTCCTCGACCAGGGCGCCGAGCCGCCGCGCCTGGCTGCCGAGCAGTTCCGCCGATCTCGTGCGGTCCGCGGCGTCCGGGCTGTGCAGGCCGTCCGCGGCCGCGACCATCGACGCCAACGGTGTGCGCAGGTCGTGTGCCACGTCGGCGACGAACCGCCGTTGCTGCTGGTCCTTCAACCGCAACTGTTCGATGGACTCCCCGAGCCGCTGCGCCATCGCGTTGAACGAACCGGCGAGGTCGGCCAGTTCGTCCCGCCCCTGCACGGGCAGCCTGGTGTCCAGCGCCCCGTCCCCGAACCTGCGGGCGGCGTCGGCCGCGGTGCGCACCCGGCGCTGGACGGTCCGCGCGGCCAGGACGCCCAGCGCGCCGCCGAGCAGGGCGATCACCGCCGCCACGACGGCGAGCCGGTCGCGCAGGGTCGTCAGTTCGCCGTCGACGCTCCGCGTGTTGTAGAACTCGGCGAGCAGCAGGCCGGGCTCTACTTCGCCGACGATCACGAGCTGGGGACCGTCCGGGGTGTCCACGGTGTAGCGCACCGCCCCGATGCGCTGTCGAGCCTCGTCCACTTTGGCCACGGGGAGCTGACCGGGGAACGATCCCGTCGTTCCGGCGACCGGGACGTACATCCCGTCCTTGGAGGTGGAGACGTCGCCGGACGTCGGGGTGAAGTTGACCAACGCCCACGTCAGGCCGAGCCGGGCCCGCATGTACTCGGCCACACCCACCACGGCGGACTCGAAGGCGGTGCTGCGGACGAGGAACTGGTGGGCCTGTTGGGCGTCGGAGTCGAACGCGGCCCGAGCGGAGGCGGTGAACCGGTCCCGGGTGGCCCCGGCCTGGAGGTGGTAGGTCGTCAGCGCCATGGCGACGGTCGTGACGAGGGTGACGACCGCGACGGTCAACACGATGCCGGCCCGCAGGCTCGGCCGCCACGTCACGGCTTGACCAGGCGATATCCGAATCCCCGGACGGTGCGCACCAGCACGGGGTTGGCCGGTTCGGGCTCGATCTTCGCCCGCAGGCGGGCCACGGCGGCGTCGACCAGGCGCGAGTCGCCGGCGAACCCGTAGTCCCACACCCGCTTGAGCAAGGTCTGCCTGCTCAGGACCTGGCCCGCGTGCTCGACGAACTCGATCAGCAGGCGGATCTCGGTGGACGTGAGGTTCAGCTCGGCCCCGTTCCGGGTCACCACCAGGGCGGCGGTGTCGAGTTCGAGGTCACCGACGGTGTGCACGCGCGGCCTCGGCGGCTGCGCGGGCACGGCTCGGCGCAGGATCGCCTTCACCCGTGCGTCGAGCACCCGTGGCTCGACCGGTTTCACGACGTAGTCGTCGGCGCCGCACTCCAGACCGACCACGATGTCCACCGCGTCACCGCGTGCGGTCAGCAGGATCACCGGAACCGTGTCACCCGCGCGGATCCGGCGGCACACCTCGAACCCGTCGATGCCGGGCAGCATCACGTCGAGCAACACCAGGTCCACGAGCGCCCGCCGGTCGACCAGGGTCTCCAGTGCCCGCTCCCCCGTGGCCGCCACCGCGACTTCGTGCCCGAGTCCGCGCAACGCGCGGGACAACGCCTCGGCCAACATCGCGTCGTCCTCGACGAGCAGCAACCGCGACACCCGTGGAACTCCTCGCTCTCGACACGACTTCGCGCACAACGGTAGCGGCTACGCCGAACGGTCCACCGTCCGCACGCGCGTCTCCACGGTCGGCGGCGACTGGGGAGAACGCGGCCGCAGCTCCATGCCAGAACGGTGACCAAGTGTGACGAACACGCACGACCGGGGATCACCGATCGGAGCCAGGTAACCACGGCCCCGGGTATCGGGGAAAGCTCAGCTCCTGACCCGCGGTGGCGGTGGACCGGAAGTGACGACGCCCCCGACGACTCGACGCTGTCCAACCCGGGAGGGTGAGGTCAGCGTCTCTTGAAGGGGTGTTCGGTCGTCCGTGTGGAGGATCAGCAGGTGGTGTCGCGCGTGGGCGCGGTGCCGAGCAGGTGGGTGTCGGCGGCGGTCCGCGTGCAGTCGTTGGCGTGGTAGACGCCGTGGCCGGGGCCGTCGAGGGTGACCAGGCGCGAGCCCTCGGCCTGCCGGTGCACGTTCCGCGCCCACGCGTACGGCGTGGCCACGTCGTAGCGGCTGGTCAGCAGGAGGAGCGGCGGTGCGTGGTCGACGTCGAGGCGGTGCGGCGGGTTGGTCGGGCGGTCGGTGAAGCCGACGCAGGTGGCGGCCTCCTGGTGACCGATGAACGTGCCGCGCAACGTGGGCGCCGCACGGAGTTCGGCTTCCCGCAACGCCCGGTACTCGCCGAAGTCCCGGAACCGCAAGGCGAAGTCCTGGCACACCACGGCGTAGCGCAGCGAGTCGTAGTTGGGCTCGAACGACATCCGCGCGCCGCCGACGTCCGCGATGAGCGACGCCAAGCTCTCCCACGCCCCGCCGCGGATCGCGTAGAACGCCGACAGGATCAGGTTCTCCCGCCCCAACCCGATCTCGTCGGCTGCCTTCAGTGCCTTCTCCCACGCCGCGTAGACGTCCTGCCCGTGCAGCGCGCACGTGGTGTTCTCCGCGCACCACGCGACGAACACGCCGAACGCCTCCTCCACCGCCCGTGCCCGGTCCAGCACGAACCGGCGCTTGTCGACGCTGTGGTCGATCACCCCGTCCAACACCATGGACCGCACCCGTGACCCGAACATCTCCGCGTACTGCTGGCCCAACAACGTGCCGTAGGAGATGCCGTAGAAGCTGATCCGCCTCTCCCCCAACGCTTTCCGCACCGCATCCATGTCCCGGGCCGACCGCTTGGTGTCCACGTGATCGAACACGGGATTCCCGGCCCGACAGTCCTCACGCACCGCCCGGTTGTGCCGCGCCAACGCCTCGAACGCCGCCTCGTCCTGCGGATCGTCACCCGGGTTCAGCGCCATCAACTCAGCCGAACACCGGATCGCCGAACTGCCGTTGGTCCCCAACTGATCAAACCCGACAACATCAAACCGCGCCCGCACTTCCGCACTCAGATACGGCGCACGCGCGAACTCCGCCCCGGACCCACCGGGCCCACCCGCGTCAACGAACACCACCCCGATCCGCCGCGCGGGATCAGTAGCCCGAACCCGGGACACCGCCAACTCCACCCACGGCCCACCCGGGTCCGCCCAATCCAACGGCACCTCCACCGTCCCGCACTCGGCCGTCGGCTGATCAGGGCAAGGCACCCAGCCGATCCCCGCCGCATCGGCCTCGGGTGCGGCGACCAGCAGACTCCCGACCAGTGCAGCAACGACCAATGTCCGCAAGGTGTCCCCCAACCGTGAACGGAGGCGTGCAGTCTCGCCGGCCCAACCCCCGGCACCGTCCCCATGTCCGAAAGGTCAGCCGGTTCGTCCGGGACGGTTGGGGTGGTTGGGTCGCGCATCCCTCATTCCGACATCATCCGATTACGTGCCGGATCGCTTCGGCGCGCCGCCGGGTTCACCAGGACCACCGAGCCGCGCACGCCGATCAACCACAGTCCGGTGCGATCTCGCGCCACGACTGGTCCTCCTCACTGGTAGATGGGGAACGTCCGGGGTTCAGGACGCGTCCCGGACAGCACGCGTGCCCGCCGGCGGTGGCTCGGCGTAGGCGCGCAACAGGGAGTCGGCGGCCAACCGGTACAGCGACTCCAAGCGGCGACGTGGGTAGAGGCCCGGCTGTTGTCTGCCGCGTTCCCAGCCACGCACCGAGTCGGTGCTGGTGGTGCACCGCTGTGCCACTTGGGCTTGGGTCAGGCCGTTCCACTGCCGCAGCACGCGCAGCACCTCTGGCAAGTCACCCGGCAGCCACGCCTCCGGGGAGAGGAACGCGGGTTTTCCAGCCCTCGCCGCTGTCGCCACCGCGGCCACGGGCACCTCGTACAGCGAGGCCATGAGCCGGATCGCATGCCAAGGTGCTACCGCGTCGCCTCGTTCCCAACCGCGGAGGGTCGTCCGCGAGACCCCGAGCAGGTGCGCGACCTTGACCTGCGAGTAGCCGGCCAGATCGCGCAGTCGTGCCAGTTCGCCGCTCAGCCGCACCACGGTCCGGGCGCAGCGCGGGGACTCGCGCAACGCCCTGGCCAGTTCGTCGGACCCCGTGCCGAGGCACTCTGCGAGCGGGGCGAGCAGCCGGACCGGTAGCCTGCTGCCGCCCCTCTCCCAGTTGTAGACCGTCCCGACCGTGACGCGCAGAGCGTCCGCGATGTGCCGGGCCGGCAGGCCGAGGTCCCTGCGGAGTGCGCGCAACCCGTGGCCCGGCACGGTGTCGTCGACGAGCGGATGTTCCGGTCCCTCGGCGAAGAAGGCCTCCACCCGTTCCGGCTCCAGGCGGAGCGCGTCCGCGAGCGCGGCCGCCAGCACCGGGTCCGGTGTGCGCTGCCGCCGCTCCCAGCGCAGCAGGCACGCGGTGGTGACCCCGACGCTCTCCGCCACCTCACGCGACGTGAGTCCGAGGTCCAGCCGCACGGTCCGCAGTGAAGGTATGGTCGGCGCCCCGCCCCCGTCCGGGGCGCGCGACTCGGAGTCGGCCATCGCTGACACCTTCAGTCGCCGCTGGCGAAAGCGGCGTCGAAGGAGGCCGAAGGCGCGTCGAAGGCGTGCTTGCGCACGAACTCCAGCGCCTCCGGCGCACCGAGCAACCGGTCCATCCCGGCGTCCTCCCACTCGACGCTGATGGGTCCGTCGTAGCCGATGCTGTTCAGCATCCGGAACGACCGCTCCCACGGCACGTCGCCGCGTCCGGTGGACACGAAGTCCCAGCCGCGCCGCGGGTCGGCCCACGGCAGGTGGGAGCCGAGTCGGCCGTTGCGCCCGTCGCCGACCTGGCGGCGGGCGTCCTTGCAGTCGACGTGGTAGATGCGGTCGCGGAAGTCCCAGAGGAAGCCGACCGGGTCGAGGTCCTGCCAGACGAAGTGCGACGGGTCCCAGTTGAGGCCGAACGCGGGCCGGTGCCCGATCGCTTCCAAGGCCCGCACGGTCGTCCAGTAGTCGTAGGCGATCTCGGACGGGTGCACCTCGTGCGCGAACCGGACGCCGACCTCGTCGAACACGTCGAGGATCGGGTTCCAGCGGGCGGCGAAGTCGGCGTAACCGGCATCGATCATCGACGGCGGCACCGGCGGGAACATCGCCACCGTTTTCCAGATGGACGAACCGGTGAAGCCGACGACGGTGCCCGCGCCGAGGCGCGCGGCAGCACGCGCGGTCACCTTCATCTCCTCCGCCGCGCGCTGCCGCACTCCTTCAGGCTCGCCGTCTCCCCAGATCCGGGCGGACAGGATGCCCCGGTGCCGCTCGTCGATCGGGTCGTCGCAGACGGCTTGCCCGGTGAGGTGGTTGGAGATCGTCCAGACCTTCAGGTTGTGCTTGGCGAGGATCGCCAGCCGGTCCTGGACGTAGTCGTCGTCCTCGGCGGCTCGCCAGGGGTCCAGGTGGTCGCCCCAGCAGGCGATCTCCAACCCGTCGTAGCCCCACTCGGCGGCCAGTCGGGCGACCTCGTCGAACGGCAGGTCGGCCCACTGGCCGGTGAACAGGGTGATGGGACGCGTCATCGTGCTCTCCCGTGCTCGAAGGTGGTCAGACGTCTCGCCAGGCGCGGGCCGCGGAGCTGTCCTCGACGGCCGCGAGGACCCGCTGGACCTGGAGCCCGTCGGCGAACGACGGTGCGGGAGCGGTTCCGCCGGCCACGGCGCGGACGAAGTCGACGGCCTGGTGCGTGAACGCGTGCTCGTAGCCCAGGCCGTGCCCGGCGGGCCACCAGGCGTCGACGTAGGGGTGTTGCGGCTCGGTGACGACGATGCGGCGGAAGCCCGCGACCGCCGCGTCTTCGACGCCGTCGAAGTAGTGCAGGACGTTCATGTCCTCGAAGTCGAACGCGAGACTGCCCGCCGAGCCGTTGATCTCGATGCGGATGGCGTTCTTGCGGCCGTTGGCGAACCGGGTGGCCTCGAACGAGCCGAGTGCGCCGCCGGTGAAGCGGGCCAGGAACAGGGCGGCGTCATCCACGGTGACCGGTCCCGTCCCGGCCGACGAGGCGGTGCCGGACAGTCCGGAGTGGGCGGATGCGACGGGCCGTTCGGCCACGAACGTCTCCAGCGTCCCGGACACCTCGCTGATGGTGTCTCCGAGGATGAACTGGGTGGCGTCGACGATGTGCGCGCCGATGTCGCCCAACGCGCCGGACCCGGCCTTCTCCTTCTGGAGTCGCCACGACAGCGGCGCGGCCGGGTCGACGATCCAGTCCTGGAGGTACTGCGCGCGCACGTGGTGGACGCGCCCCAACCGGCCTTGCGCGACCAGGTCGCGGGCCAGGGAGATCGCGGGCACGCGCCGGTAGGTGAAGCCGACCATGGCGTGCACTCCCCGGTCGGCGGCGCGCTCGGCGGCGGACGCCATCGCCTCGGCTTCGGCGACGCTGTTGGCGAGCGGCTTCTCGCACAGGACGTGCTTGCCCGCCTCCAACGCGGCGACGGCGATCTCGGCGTGCGTGTCGCCGGGGGTGCAGATGTCGACCACGTGCACGTCGTCGCGGTCGAGCAGGGCCTTCCAGTCGGTTTCGGCGTGCGCCCAGCCCAGTCGGGCGGCGGCGGCCTCGGTCCGCGCCCGGTCGCGACCGCAGACCACGGCCATCACGGGGCGGGCGGGCAGGTCGAAGAAGCGGGGCGCGACCCGCCACGCCTGGGAGTGGGCGGCTCCCATGAACGCGTGGCCGACCATCGCGATGCCCAGGGTCGGTGCCGTCCCATCGGGTGTCGTCACGGCGGTGTGCTCCTCCTCGGAGTTGGTGTCAGGATTCGAACGCGGTGGGCAGGTAGTCGTCGACGTTGTCCTTGGTCACGACCGGCGCGAACAGCTCGATCTGGCGCGGGACCTCGACCTCGACCAGGTCACCGAGGCTCTTGCCCTGCACGGCCAGGCGGGCCAGGCGGATGCCGTCGGCGCCCTGGGTGGACGGGTAGACCACGGTGGCCTTGTGCAGGCCGTTGTCGGCCTTGATCTCGCGCATCACGTTCGCCGACCCGGCGCCGCCGACGACGAAGAACTCGCCGCGCCCGGAGTTCTTGATGGCGGCCATGACGCCGACACCCTGGTCGTCGTCGTGGTTCCAGATCGCGTCGATGCGCGGGGCGGCCTGGAGCAGGTTCGCGGCGGCCTTCTCGCCGCTCTCCACGGTGAACTCGGCTGCCACGCGGTTGTCGACGTTCAACCCGCACTCGCCGAGGGCGTCGGCGAAGCCCTTGCTGCGGTCCTGCGTCAGCGGCAGGGAGTCGATGCCGGCGATTTCGGCGACGACGGCATCGGACTTGCCCTTCAGCTTCTCGCAGACGTAGGTGCCCGCCGAGACGCCCATGCCGTAGTTGTCGCCCAGGACGGTCGAGCGCGCCGCGAACGGGCTGTCGAACGCGCGGTCGACGTTGATCACCGTGATCCCCGCCTTCATGGCCTTGAGCGCCACCGGCGTCATCGCCGCGCCGTCGAAGGGCAGCAGCACGATGGCGTCCACCTTGTCGTTGATGAAGGTCTCGACCTGGCTGATCTGGAGGCTGACGTCGTTGGTGCCCTCCACCACCTTCAGCTCCACGTCGGAGTACTTCTCGGCCTCGGTCTTGGCGGCGGCGGAGATGGCCGCCATCCAGCCGTGGTCCGCGGCGGGTGCGGAGAACCCGATGACGACCTTCTCGCCGGGTTCGTCGTTGGCGACCTTGGCACCGGCCTGACCACCGGCTTGGGGTGTCGTGTCGGGGGTGTTGCCCGTGCAGGCGGTGAGCGCGACGCCGGTGGCGAGGATCGCGGCGAAGGTGCGCGCCCGGGTGATTCTGTTGTGCGACATGGGATGTTCTCCTGAGGTGGCGGCGATTGCGTTGCGGTGGCGGGGGTTCGTGGTCAGGTGTCGCCGCGCCGGGCGAGCCGCTGCTGGAGGAGCACGGCGGCGACGATGATCGCGCCCTTGGCGACGGCCTGCGCGGAGATGGAGAGGTTGTTGAGGGTGAAGACGTTGGACAGCGTGGTGAAGATCAGCACGCCGAAGACGGTGCCCGCGATGGTGCCGCGACCGCCGGAGAGCAGCGTGCCGCCGATGACGACCGCGGCGATGGCGTCCAACTCGTAGAGGCCGCCGTGGGTGGAGCTGCCGGTGGTGGTGCGGGCGATGAGCATGACCGCGGCGATGCCGCAGCACACACCCAGCAACGTGTAGAGCAGCACGGTGTGCCGCCGCACGTCGATACCCGCCAGCCGGGCGGCCTCCGGGTTGCCGCCGACGGCGAAGGTGCGGCGACCGAACGTGGTGCGGTTGAGCACCACCCACCCGGCGATCGCGACCACCGCGAAGATGATGATCAGCACCGGCACGCCCAGCACCGAGGCGTCGAAGAACTGGGTGAATCCCTGCACGTTCACGATCTGCGTCTTGCGGTTGGAGATGATCTCGGCCAAGCCGCGGGCGGCGGCGAACATGGCCAGGGTCGCGATGAAGGCCACGATCCGGCCGTAGGCGATCAGCACGCCGTTGACGACCCCGCAACCCGCGCCGACCGCCACCGCGGTGGACACGAGCACCAGCCAGTGCGTGTCGTTGGCCACGGACTGCGTGGCCAAGGTGGTGGCCCACACGGAGGACAGCGCCACGATCGCCCCGACGGACAGGTCGATGCCGCCGCCGGTGATGACGAACGTCATGCCGACGCTCACCACGCCGATCACCGAGGCCAGGCGCAGGATCGTCAGCAGGTTGTCCACGTCGGCGAACCGGTCCCCCGCCGTGATGACGCCGACGAGGCACAGCAGCACCAGGGCGACCACCAGGCCGGTGTTGCGCCCGGCCGCGGACCCCAGGAACCCGGTGACGGCGCGCCTGGCGCGACTCTCGCCGGGCGGGCCGGACGTCGGTGCGACGGCGGCCGTCGCGGTGTTCTCGCTCATGCACACACCTCGCTGGCGCTCGGCGTGGCAAGAGCGCAAAGCACTGTGTTGAAGTTGAACGATCCGGTGCTGGGTGATTTGGCTGCAAGCTCGCTCATGCGGCGGTTCCTTCCATGACCAGGTCCAGGACCCGGGACTCGTCGATCTCCTGGGCCGGTCCTTCGTGGACGACGCGCCCTTCGCGCACCACCAGGACCCGGTCCGACAGGCCGAGGACCTCCTCGACGTCGCTGGACACCACGACCACGGCCACGCCCCGCTGGGCCAGGTCCCGGATCAGCTCGTAGATCTCGCTGCGCGCGCCGACGTCCACACCACGCGTGGGCTCGTCGAGCAGCAACACCCGGCACTCGCGCAGCAGCCACCGGGCCAGCACGACCTTCTGCTGGTTGCCGCCCGACAGGGTGCGCACCGCCCGGTCGACACCCGGCGGACGGACGTCCAACGCGGTGGTCAGTTCCCGCGACCGCGCCCGCTCCGCGCCGCTGTCCAGGAAGCCGAAACGGGCGAACGCGGGCAACGTGGACACCGTGATGTTGCGGTAGACGGCTTGGTCGAGCAGCAGGCCCTGACTCTTGCGCTCCTCCGGGCACAGCCCGACACCGGCTCGCACGGCCGCACTCACGGAACCGCGCCGCAGCCGCTTGCCGTCGACCTCCACGGTGCCCGCCGAGGGTTTGCGCGCGCCGTAGACGGCCTCCAGGATCTCCGACCGCCCGGAGCCCACCAGCCCGGCCAACCCGACGACCTCACCCGCGCGGACGGTGAGGTCCACCCCCGAGAACCGCCCCGGCGCCGCGAGCCCGCGCACGGTGAGCACGACGGACGCGGTCGGATCGAGCGGCTTGCGGTCGGGGAAGACGTACTCCAGGTCACGCCCGGTCATCAGCTTGATCAGGTCGGCGGTCCGCACGTCGCGGGCGGGCAGGCCGGTGGCGACGGTGCGGCCGTCCTTGAGCACGGTGACCCGGTCGCCGATCTCGCGGATCTCCTCCATCCGGTGGGAGATGTAGACGACGGCCACGCCCTGGGCGGTCAATTCCCTGATGACCCGGAACAGGGTGCGCACCTCGTCCTGGTCCAGCACGGCCGACGGCTCGTCCATGATCAGCAACCGGCCGTCGCGGGACAGCGCGCGAGCCATGCTCACGATCTGCTGGTTGGCCGCGGACAACCGGCCCGCGTCGCGGTCCGCCGGGATGTCGGGGTGGCCCAGCCGCTCCAGCAGGGCGCGGGTCCGCCTGCGTGCCTCGGTGCGGCGGGTGAACCCCGCCGTGGCCGGTTCGTGGCCCAGGAACACGTTGTCGGCGACCGAGAGCCCGGCCACCAGATCCAGCTCCTGGTAGATGGCCGCCACGCCGGTGCGCATCGCGTCCATCGGGTTGTCGAACGAGACGACCTCGCCCTGCCAGCGCAGTTCGCCCTCGTCCGGCCGCTGCGCCCCGGCGAGGACCTTGATCAAGGTCGACTTGCCCGCCCCGTTCTGGCCCAGCAGGCAGTGCACTTCGCCCGCGCGGACGTCGAAGTCGACCCCGCCGAGAGCCGTGACGCCCGGGAAGCGCTTCACCACACCCCGGACGGCCAGCAACGGGGTTCCGCTTCTCGTCATACCGATTCCTCCTGTGCCACGGGGTGGTGCCCGCCGACCGGCTCGACGAGGGTGGGGTCCTGGAAGACGTGGTCGAGGACCTGCGACGCCCCTCCGCGCGCGGAGGCGGAGAAGCCGAGCGTCGAGAACGTCACGCGCGTGCCGCCCGCGTCGCCGGCGAAGACGTGCAGCCGCAACTCGTCGTGCAGGGAGCCCGCGATCCACGGCGACAGGGCCGCGAAGTAGCCACCGAGGACCAGCAGCCGGGGGTTGAAGACGTTGACGAGGATGCCCGCGCCCACGGCGAGCCAGTGCGCGATCTCGGTCAACGCGTCCAGGACCCGAGGGTCGCCCGACCGGGCCCGATTGCTGATCTCGGCGAGCCGCTTCTCCACGTCCAGCGACGGATCACGGACCGGGTCGTGCTCCGGCGCCGCTGCCGCGAGCAGGGCGTTGAGGCCGACCGCGGCCTCCCAGCAGCCCTGCCTGCCGCACCCGCAGGGCGGACCGCCGGCCCGGACCCGCATGTGCCCGACCTCGCCCGCGAAGCCGGAGGCGCCGCGCAGCAGCTGCCCGCCGGCGATCACGCCGCCGCCGATGCCCACCGCACCGCTGAGCAGGATCAGGTCGGCGCTGCGGTCCGGCCCCTGTCCCTCGATCTCGGCCAGCGCGGCCAGGTTGGCCTCGTTGTCGAGTATCACGGGGTACGGCGGGTCACCGAGGATGCGCCGGATCTCGGCGACCACCGCGACGTCGGTCCAGCCGAGGTTCGGCGCCTCGTGGACGATCCCGGTCCCGACCCCGACCAGGCCGGGTACGGCGATGGTCATCCCGACCGGGCGGATGTCGTTCTTGGCCAGGCCCTTCAAGGCGTGACCGAGCAGCCGGCCCAGGCGGGCCAGCACCAGGGCGGGTTCCATCCGCGCGGTGTCGAGGGCGAGCCGCTTCTCCGACACGACGTCGCCGCGCAGGTTGAGCACGAGCACCGACAGGTAGTCGATGTTGACCTCGGCCCCGACCGCCACCACGTGCTCGCCGTCGAGCCGGATGGGCTGGCCCGGCCTGCCGACCGTCGCCCGCTCCGCCTCCCCTTCACCCGCCAGGCCGCGGTCGACCAGTTCGGCGACCAGGCTGGACACCGTCGCCTTGTTCAAGCCGGTCTCCTCGGCGAGCCGCGCCCTCGACCGCGGGCCGCGGTCGCGCAGCTGCGACAGCACGACCGAGAGGTTGTGCCTGCGGACCGTGAGCTGGTCCGCGGCCGCGGTGCGCGCGCGCAGGCGGACGGGCCTGCTTTTCATGCCACTCCTCGGTGTCGCCGGACAACGACGGCCGGAGGCCGGGTGCCGGTGCGGAAGGGAGGTGTGGCCCGTCGGGGTGCGGGCCACACCCACGACCTACTCGGGCGAGAGTGCGTCCGGGTTGGGCCCGGGTGTCGCGGTGTACCGACCGATGGCCTCGACGTTGCCCGCGACGTCGATCGACCGGTACTCCAGGAGGTCCCTGCCGTTGGGCCGGAGCTTGATCTCCACCCCTTGGTAGACCTGCCACGGCCCGCCCGCGATCCGGTACTCGGTCCTGGCCACGCCCGAGGTGACGTCCTCCGCGCGGAGCCAGACCCGTGAGGGCGCCAGGCCGCGCTGGGCGGACGTGACGGGCGTGGCGGTGTCGATCCTGACGTCGAGCACCGTCTCCGCCGAGGTATTGCCCGCCGCGTCGGTCGCGCGCACGGCGATCCGGTGCGCCCCCTCGTCCGCGACGACCACCACCGCGGAGTACGGCTGCCACGCCCCGGCATCGACCCGGTACTCGACCACCGGATCGCCGGAAGTCCCATCGGTCGCCGAGGCCGACACCGAGACCCGCCGCGTCCACCAGCCCTCGGAGCCGGACGGCTCGTCGGCCTTCGCCGTGACCTTCGGCGCGGTCTGGTCGACCTTGACCGCCACCGTCTTCTCCTCGGACGTGTTGCCCGCGGTGTCGGAGGCCCGGAAGGTCACCACACGCGGACCGTCGTCGGCGAACGACAGCGGTGCGGTGTACTCCGCCCAGCCGCCGTCGCCCACCCGGTATTCCAGGTACACCTGGCCCGGACGGTCGTCGGTGGCCGTGGCGGTCAAGGTCACCGGCCCGGTCCACCACCCGTTCGCGCCGGTGGGCGTGGCGGGATCGGTGACCACCGACAGCTCCGGCGCCGTCCGGTCGCCTTCGATCACCCGGAAGTGGTCGAACCGCACGGGCTTCGACGCGGTCTGCGGGCCTCCGAGAGCGAACAGCCCGATCTTCGCGCTGTTCCCGAGTGCGGTGTTGACCACCGGTTCGAGTGACGTCCAGGTCTGCCCGTCCGGGCTGTAGGAGCCGGTGTAGGTGTTCCCCGACTTGGTCAGCCTCAGGTGCCACACGCCTTGGGCGAGACCGCCCGCACTGGGCTGCGGTTGGTCGATCGTGTCGCCGGTCTCCGAGCGCAGCTCGATCACCCTGTCCACCGCCGAGCCCGGTGCGTTGGTGGTGAGGTAGTCGAACTTCACGTAGTTCGCGTCGTCGACGTAGGCGATCAACCCGGCCTGCTGGTACTGCTCGTCCAGGGCGGAGCCGTCCACCTTCGTCTCGATGGTCCAGTCGTCGCCCGGCGCGCTCTGGAGGATGATGTTGGCCGGGGTGTCGGTGGACGAGCCGTAGATGTCACCGTCGCTGGTGTCGAGGCGCAGGCTGCCGTCGGCCACGCCGTAGCCGGTGGGATCGCGCCGGACGACGGCGTTCCAGCGGCAGCCGTCGAGCGACGGACCGGTGAAGTCGTCGTTCCGGTCGACCTCGACCGTCGTGTCCGGCGTGATGCCGAACGTGTCGAACTCGGCGTTGACGACGGGGCGACCGCCGGTGCCGGACAGCGACAGCAGGCCGATCTTCGGGTTGGTGATGCCCGCCAGCGCCTTGGTCTGCGGCATCGCGGTGAAGGTCCGGCCGTCCGCGCTGTAGGACGCGGTCAGGTTCGTGCCGTCACTGCTGAACCTGATCCACACGGTGTCGGGGTACTGCGCGCCCAGCGGCGCGGTGTTGGACTCGCCGACCTCGTTGGGCGAGCCGTTCTCCTCCCGGATGAACTGGAAGATGCGGCTCGCCGCGTCGTCGCTACCGGTGGTGCGGCCCTCCAGCACCATCTTCGCGTAGTTGTCGTCGTCGCCGTAGACGATGAGCCCTGCCTGCTGGTACGCCTGCCTGGCGGGCAGTCGCACCTTGGTGGTGGCCTCGAAGGGCCCTGGCGGCAGGTCCTGGAGCACGATGTTCGGCGCGTTGTTGTCGGTGCCGTAGATGTCGGTGGACGCCGTGGGGATCACGAGGTGCCCGTCGCGGACGGCGAGGTCCTGGTTCTCCCGCACCACCGTGGTCCACCGGCCGCGCTCCAGGGAGGTGCCGAGGAAGTCGTCCGACCGGCCCGCGAAGCAGTCCATCGGCGGCGACTGCACGGTGATCTCGACGTTCGCCGTGCCGCTCGCGCCCCTGGCGTCGGTCGCGGTGACCTTCGCGCGGAACGTGCCGCCGGTGGTGTAGGTGTGGCTGGTCGACGCGCCGGTGCCGGTGCCGCCGTCACCGAACGTCCAGGTGTACTGGATCGGGGTGTCACCCTCGGGATCGGTGGCGGTCGCGGTGAAGTCGACTTTCAGCGGCGCGGTGCCCGAAGTCGGGGTGGCCGTGACGGTGACCGCGGGCCGCTGGTTGTGCGTGACGCCCCTGCCGACGAACTCCAGCCAGTTGATGTTCGCGAGGTAGCTGGTGGTGGTGCTGCCCTCCGGCCGGCGGGTGACGAAGTACAGCTTCGACCCGGCCGGCGGGTTGTCGACGACGTCCGCGGTCACCGTGGTCCAGTTCTGCCAACCGCCGGTCGGTGCGAACGTCGCGGTGCCGGCGAGCGGACCGTCCGGCGCGCCCACCCGGATCTCGATCCGACCGCCCTCCCCGCCCGAGGCGATGCGGAAGCGCACCTGGTCGATCCCCGCGAGAGTCGCCGGGGCGAAGGAGAAGTAGTCGCCGTCGGTGATGAACCCGATGTTCTGGCCCCCGCCGGTGTCGGTGGTGTCCTCCCGCTGCACACCGGCGGTGTCGTCACCCGCGCCGTCGGCGGTGCGACCGGACTCCGCGTGGAACTCCGCCTCCTTGTGCTTCGGTTGCAGCACCAGGATCGCCTCGCCGGTGAGCGGGGCCACGCCGGGTGCGCCCTTGTCGGTGTACTTCGCGGTCAGGACACCGAAGATGTTCGCGCCGGCGTGACCCTCGTCGCCGGACATGACGGCCAGTCCCTCGCAGCCGCGGTACTGCTCGTAGCCGTGGGAGTGCTCGTCGTGGCCCAGGGCGGGCTGGACGACCACGTTCTGGCAGTCGATGGTGCCGTCCTCGGCGTCGGTCACCGTGACGCGGTAGGACACCTGGTCGCCGAAGTCGATGAACCCGCCGTCGACCGGCGCGGTCAGGGTCACCACCGGCGGGGTGTTGCCCACGACGATGGCGACGTTGGCGACCGCGGACCTGCCGTCCGCGTCGGTCACGGTGAGGCGCGCGGTGTAGTTGCCGTTGGCCGTGTAGGTGTGGCTCGGGTCGGCCTCGGTGCTGTCGGTGGTGCCGTCGCCGTCGAAGTCCCACGCCAGGGTGATCTCGGTGCCGTCGGGGTCGCGCGACCCCGACGAATCGAACCGCACGGTCAGCGGCGCGTGTCCGGACTTCGGATCGGCCGTGGCCACCGCGACCGGAGCGCGGTTGCCGCGCACGTAGTCGATCCGGTAGAGGCCGCTGTCGGCGTTGTTGCCGCCGAAGCCGGAACCCCACTCGATCAGGTACAGCGCGCCGTCCGGGCCGAACTGCATGGCGTGCACGCGGTTGAAGCCCATACCGGGCAGCATCCGGTTGATGTCGAACACGGTCTCGCCGTCCGGCGACAGCTGGAACGAGAACATCCTGCCGTCGTTCCAGTCGCCCCACACCGCCTTGCCGTCCCAGTAGGCGGGCCACTTCCGCGGCGAGTCCAAGTCCGGGTCGAACCGGTAGGTGCCGCCCGCCATCGGCGCGCCGCTGCCGCCGATCTCCGGGTTGCCTGTGGTGGACTTGCCCTGCCAGATCGGCGTGCCGATCGCCGGCGGCAGCTGCGTGATGCCGGTGTTGTTCGGCGAGTTGTTGACCGGTGCGGAGCAGTCGAACGCCGCGCCCGACACGCCGGTGGCGAAGTCGTGGTCGTGGTACGGGGTGTTGGCGCCCACGCAGTAGGGCCAGCCGTAGAAGCCCGGCCGGTCCACGATGTTCCACTCCACGCGTCCGTCCGGCCCCCGCTGGGGGCTGACCTGGCCGGCGTCCGGGCCGTAGTCGGCGACCTGGAGCTTGTTGGTCAACGGGTCGAGGCCGATGCGGAAGGCGTTGCGGAAGCCCATCGCGTAGATCTCGGGCCGGGTCTTCTCCGTGCCCGGCGGGAACATGTTGCCCGCGGGGACCGTGTAGGTGCCGTCCGGCTGCGGCGTGATCCGCAGGATCTTGCCGTTGAGGTTGTTGCTGTTCGCCGAGGAACGCTGGGAGTCCCACGCCGCGCGGCCCGGCCTCTCGTCGAGCGGGCTGTAGCCGTCGGAGGCGAACGGGTTGGTGTTGTCGCCGGTCGTGATGAACAGGTTGCCGTCGTTGTCGAACTCCAGCGCGCCACCGGCGTGGCAGCACTGGTCGCGCTGGGTGGTGATTTCCAGCAACACCTTCTCGCTGCCGGCGGTGATCGTGTCGCCCGACAACGTGAAGCGGGACACCCGGTCGACCGCCTGCGCTCCGGCGGGCGAGTAGTACAGGTACAGGTGGTTGTTGGTGGCGAAGCCCGGGTCGAGCGCCAGCCCGAGCAGGCCGAACTCCTGTCCGGTGTAGACCTGGACCGAGCCCGCGGTGACCACCGAGCCGTCGGTGCGGACGAGCTTCACGGCGCCGTTGCGGTCGATGTAGAAGACCCGGCCGTCCTCGGCGATGGCCAACTCCATCGGGTTGGCGGTGTTGTCGTCGAGGGTGACCTTGTCGAAGGCGTCGGTGCGCGTGGCCGAGCAGTCGGCGTCGAGGACGCCCGCCGCCGTCTGCACACCCTTGAGCAGGTGGTCGCGGAACGCGGGGTCGGCGTAGGACTCGTTGGTGTGGCCGAGGCCGGTGTACCAGGAGCGGCCGCCGTCGTAGTCCTGGCACCAGGCGATCGGGTGGCTGGTGCCCATCGCGCCGTTGCCGGGGTTGTAGCTCGTCTCGTCCAGTTCGGCCAGCACGTGCACGTCGGCCGCCGGGTCGGCGCGGAAGTTGTACCACTCGTCGAAGCGCCGCCAAGCCTGCGGCAGGTGTGCGGTCGAGGGGTGTGCGGGGTCAGTGACCTTCACCGTGGCGTTCTGCGGGTCCGGGTGGTTGGAGAAGTACGCGCCCACCAGGTCGCCGTACCAGGCCCAGTCGTACTCGGCGTCCGACGCGGCGTGGACACCGGCGAAGCCGCCACCGGCCTTGATGTAGCGCTCGAACGCCGCCTGCTGACCGTTGTCCAGCACGTCGCCGGTCGTGGAGAGGAAGACGACCACCTCGTACTGGGCGAGGTTGGCGTCGGTGAAGACGCCCGCGTCGTCAGTGGAGTCCACGGTGAACCCGTGCTCGGCACCGAGCTCCCGGAGCGCCGCGACACCCGCGTCGATCGACGGATGCCGGAAGGTCACGGTCTTGGTGAACACCAGCGCCTTGAACGTTTCGACGCCGTGGCCGGGGTGCGCTTGCGCCGGGACGACCAGCGAGACCAACGACCCGACCAGCGCCACGACGATCGCGGCGGATAACCACGGACGCGGCCACCGAATGCGACCACGTCTGGACGAGTTCACCATTGAGCCCTCCCCCTACGAAGATCGAACCGTGGTCCGCGCCACACGATTCGTCTGTCGAGTGAACAAACTAATGAGCATTTTTCGAGGCGGTCAAGGCCGTGAGCGGACGACGGGGTGGCCAATCCTGAAACTGGCCAACGACCGTGAATCGGGGGCCGATCAGCCCCGCAGCCAACGTTCGCCGATGTCACACCACGACTCCTACCAGCGGTGATGCTACGACTGCACGGCAGTTGATCTTCACCGCAATGGACGCGCCCAAACGCCGCGCCCCACCCAGGAGCAGGATTACCGCGACTGAATACGCCGTCACCTCGGCGACTGCGCGGAGCAATCGCCACGGCGCAGTACCCGGAATTGACACGGCCTTCTCCGCTCGAACAGCACAAACAACTTGGTAAGCGCTTTCCAGTAATGAGCGGTTCCGCCGCACCATGAGCAGAGCGACGGCATGGCGTCCGACCTGGCGGAGCCGGAAGGCCACCCACCGTGGACGACTAGCGCCCGGGCGGACCCGCGCGAGCCGGCCGCCGTAGCCGGTGCCGCGGCCGTAGCCGGTCAGGCACACGCGGCCGCAGATCGCCGGGTCACCGGTGATCGCCGCGCCGGCGCCCCCCACTGGTGGCGGTCACCCCAGTTGTCCCAGCCGACCCAGTCGAGCAAGGGGGCCCACATCGAGGCCGCACCGTTCCACTGGTACACGCCGCCCACATCGGCCCGCGCGCACGCCAGGTCCTTCTGCGCCCGACTGAACACGATCCCGCTCACGAACCCGGCCCCACCGATCTTGACGTTCTTGAACGCATACCGCTCGGACGGGAACGCCGTGGACGGGAACGCCGGCGGAGCCACCATGACGGACACACCCGACGTCACCAGCACCACGCCGGTGATCGGCCCTGCCGCACGGCGCCGCCGGGCACTGCTCACTGCCATTCCCGCTCCTCTGCGACCTACCCGTGGTGTGCCCGCGAATAACACCCACGCGACGGTGGACGTGGGCGTCGCCGTGCAGGTGCTCGCGATCACACCAAGGGAGTGTGACACCAACTTGTTTTCGTTCACAAGAAACCTTTCGCTCGGCCGAGGCGTGTTGCACTGAATGGCCTAGCGATTCCGGGGAACGCTCCCAATTGCCACGTCGGAACGGCCCGGATGGGCAATCACAGAGCGGGCCGACCGGCCGTAGCTAAAGTTAGCGTTAACATTTTTAGCAATTCTTCGCTGTTGACCGCGGTCGGCGCGACCGGCTACATTCCCGCGGGAAGAGAGCTCGCACCGGGGATGAGTTCCGTCCGCAGCTCATGACTCTCGTCCGGCAATCGGGGCCTCGTAGTAGATCCGGCACCCACCGTCTGGGCGGCGACCCAGAGCCGGTCTGCGGGCTCGTAGCGGACCGGCCCCGCCGGTTGTCGACGAAGTACTGCGTTCTCGTGCCGTGGGACGAGAATCTCCGCGTCCTTCGCCGCTTCGCTACGCAGCAGCACCGACGGGACAGCCCGTAGCTTCCGGGTCACCTTGTACAGCAGGGACACGATCACCTGAGCGTGCTCTCGAGCGGGTGTCTGCACTGTTCTACCAGCGACGATGTCTTTCGGGCGGCACCGGGCTTCTGGTTGTTTGTGTTGTCGGTCAGGGGTTGTCAAGTGTGTAGATGCGGGTGGTGTTTTCGTTGGCGGCGGTGGCGAGGAGTTTGTGGTCTGGGCTGAACGCGACCGTGGTGATCTTCGCGGTGTGGCGGAGGCGTGCCTG
>NZ_MTQP01000020.1 GCF_001984175.1 Saccharothrix sp. ALI-22-I | reverse complement strand
TGAAGCGCTGGAGAATCATTGCTCGCCTACCCCGTGAGGCGACGAATGCTGTCGCCGATGTGGGCTCCGGCCCACCTGGACAATCGGCGGAAGTTGTTGCTATACTTGACACATGCGCTGCCCTCTCCACTTTGGAGGTGGGCCGCAGCCCACGTTTTCGGGTCCAACAAGCCTTCTCGGACACGAGCATTATTCACATTGCCCATTGGCTTGGTGATCACATCAGCCACGTGGGCAATGTGCGTATAGCGGACTTGCAGGTCAAGAGCACCATACAAGTTCGCTTTGCTCTCTACCTCTGCGTCGTTGAGCGCCGCTCCGACATTACCCAACGAGTCGATCATCGCGTGGACCTCGGCAGACGTCAGCGTCTGTGGCGGTGGAGTGCCCTCCAACTCCGCTTTCGCCGCCGCTCGCACGGCCTGAGCCTCGTTCATCGGCTCCACCAGTGCCATCGGGTCGATTCCGGCCTTGATCGCAGCCTGGAACCGGCTCAGTTCCTGCTCCGCCTTGGCAAGCCGCTTCCGCGCCGCGTCGTGGTTCGTGGGGGTCTCAGTCCCCTGCGACGCGACCAACGCCGCCACGGTCCGGTCAATGTTCTTCGGCGCGAACAGCTCACCGAGCCACTTGTTCACCGCGGTTTCGAGAACATCCTCACGGAGGTAGATCGTCGGTGGGTGCGTGCCCAACGCGGGCGAACCGGTCGGGAGGGTCCGTGCCGGACACCGGTAGTACATCCCGCGCGGTCGAGGGCTTGCCTCCATCTTCCGTTCGCACACCGTGCACCGCACCCGACCACGGAACGCGTAGGTCCGTTTCGTGGGTCGTTCGTAGCGCTCCGCCTTCCGGGCTGTCTTCAGTCCGCCGGCGGACTTCGACTTGCGGAGCAGCTGGGCTTGCGTGAACTCCTCGACGCTCACGATCTCCGGATGCGCCGGTTTCCGCGACCGGACGATGCGATCGGCACTGGCCCTGCGGAACCGGATCACGTTCCCGGCCGCCACGTCATCGGGGTCGAGCAACGTCTCGTGCCGCATCCACCGGCCGAAAAACGCGTACCCGGTATACCGGGGGTTGTCGAGAATCGCCCTCACGGTGCCGCCCTGCCAGGCGTCACCGGGCCGGTGCGGGTTCTGGTCCGGCCGCCGCGCCGAGGGACACGGAACCCGATCCCGGTTCAGCCCGGTCGCGATCGCCCGGTCACCCCGCCCGCTCATGTACTCGGCGAAGATCCGCCGCACCACCCAGGCCGACTGCTCGACAATCGCCAACACCCGCAACCGGTATCCCTCGGCAGCCTTGCGCGGGTTGGAGTGCGGTCCGCCGTCCACGGTCTCGTAGCCGTACGGCGCGCGTCCGCCCTGGTGCCGCCCTTCGTTGAGCACCTGAGCATCCATAGCCGCCCGCACCCGCGCCTGCACGTGCTGGCGCTCCGACTCGCTCATGCCACCGAGCACACTCATCAACATCTTGTGCGAGGGGTTGCGCGGGTCGTACCTGCCGCCCAACTCCGGCACCCACAGCTCGACCCCGTACGCGGCGAACTTCGGCGCAACAAGCGAGAACTGGTTGCCGAACCAACACCGGGTGCCCTCACCGACCACCACGGCGTTCCACCCGCGATACGGGTTCTTCAACGCCGCGAGCAGCCGGGCAGCCTCCTCCCTCCGCTCCCACGGCACAGACCGCGACTGCCCCACGTCGAAGAACTCCTCAGCAACGACACCACCGAGCGGTTCCACGAACTTCCGAGCGTTGCCGAACTGCCACCCGCGTGACGTCTCCGGGTCCTGGTTGTCCTCGGTCGAGCATCGCCCGTAGCCGGCCAGCGGCCCGATACCGTCCTCGACGGCTTCGACCACCTCGACGCCCCACAATTCGTCCAGCGTCGCCCACGGGTCTCGGCTGATTTCAACAGTCACCGCCACCCCCTCCCGGAGGTCCGTCCAGAACCTCCACCTCGGTCAGTTCCACCAGTATGGCAAGCAGCGTGCGGCTGGTAGTGGCTGTAAGCACAGGAAGTTCGCTCGGCAGTCGCACTGTGACCGGCTCGTCAGCGGTCATGCCTGATCAGCATCCTGCGAGCCGATTTCATCAGCCGCCACACGCTCGACAGCCGACCGGATGTCCGCCGTCAGGTAGCCCCGGACGCGCCGCGTGCCCTCTCCGTCCGGCACGTACTGGCGGAGCGGCTTGCAGCCCAGTTCGCCCATCTCCCGCGCGAACGTGACCGCCTCGACGTCGAGCGCCTCGACCAGCTCGGCGGTCGGGACGAACTCCCGCTCGTCCAACTCCTCACCGAGGTAGTCCACGATCGCCGCCAACGGCTCAGGCAAGTCCACAACCCATCCGTCAGCCGTGCCGCTGACGAGCGCCTTGACCACCGACGTCGAGTCGATCGGACGGGGAGCATCGTCACCGACGGCATGACCGGCGAGTGTTCCCGCGGCTTCCCTCAGCGCACGACCGCGCGCACAGATCACCCGCCACTCGGCGTTGGGCATGTAGTACGTCCGCACGGTCAGCGCGATCATGTCCGCACCGGCGTCCGTCTCGCCATCCGGCCGCAGGATGCCGACGCCCTTGTGGCTCGGCAACAGTGTCGAAGCGTCGTACCCGCGCGTGTTCATCTGCTCGCCAAGCACGATGTTCGAGTCGCGCCAGTCCATCACGCGCAACGCGAACCGCGAGCCGAGCACCGCCCGAAGCCGAGACGGGATGGTGTTGGAGTCCGGCCGCTGGGTGGCCAGGATGACCACCACACCGGCCGCCGGCCCCTTCCGGACCAAGTACGTCAGCAGGTCCGCGATGTACGCGCCGAGCGTGGTCTTCTTGCCGCCGACCTGTTCGCGCGTCGGGTTCTCCAGGAACACCTGGACCTCGTCGATCACCACCGCCGTGATCGGCATCCCCAGGTCGGCATCCCGCGAGATCGCAGTCGTGATCTTCGACTCCGGACAGATCTCATCGTCCAAAGTGGCCATCCGCGCGTACCGCGCCTGAACCTCCGCCACCAACTCCACCAGGTGATCCCGCACCGCGTACGCGTGCTCAAGCTCGTCCCCGCACACGTACCGGTAGGCGATCTGCTCGGCAGCCTCCCAGTCCTTACCGCCCTTGCCGTCGAACACGTACAGCCGCGTATACGGGTCCAGGATCAGCCCAGCGGCGGCAAGCCGAGTAGCGAACGTCTTGCCCTGCCTGGGAATCGCACCCACGAGCAACGACGTCCACACCAATGGAAGATCAATCCGCCGGTTCCGAGCATCGCGCCCGAACGGCACCGGCCGCCACGCGTCCCACCACTCCACATCGAGCAACGGCGTCCGCAACGGCGGACCGGCGTACGGGTCCTCATCGGCCACCCACAGGAACACCCGCCCGGCGTGCCCACCACGACCGCGGACCCGCTCCACGATGAGCTGAACCTCGTCCACCGCCAGCGCCGAAGCGAGCGCGTCCCGGTTCTTGATGACGTCCGCAGCCTTCCGGGTAGCGGGAAGATCGACCGTAACCGCCCAACCCTCCCCCACGCGCGCCGCTCGCTCGACCAACCGCAAGGTCTCGTCCTTGCCGATCAGCTTCGCGTCCCGGAACGCGTCGACCAGGACTTGCGGGTCCATCGTCCACGTCAGCGTCCGCGGACCGGCGAGCACCGCCTTACGTCCCGGCGAGCCATCCTTCCGACGGCCCAGGATCGCCAGCGCCACCGACGCCACACCGGACACTGCCCACCAGACCACCCCGCCGTACAGCACGTAGAGCACCAGGACGAGCGCCGAGGTTGCGACGAGCACCGCACCGGTGACCTTCCACCGGAACAGCGTCAACGCCCGGATCTCAACGAACTTGTCCGCCAACTTCTCGGACTGCTCGGCGGCTTCCCGGTAGTCCTTCACCCGAACCCAGCACCGCCACGCGCGAGCCGCTGCCACTACTCCCCTGCTGACTCCACCGAGGAACCGTCCGGGCAGCCGCACGAGCGAACCGAGTGTTTCTTTTAACCAATACTGAAATGATTGTGATGACTTCAATTGTGGTGGCACGACGCGCGCACGCTGCCAACCACTCCCCAACCGCCGAACCAACGTCTTCGGCTCATCAACCAACTCCCCGTCGAACACTCGCTCGGCGGGCACCAGGTCGCCGTTCATGAACGACCCCCGTCCGCGACGAGCGCCGCCGCGAGCCGAGACGACAACCCACGCGAACAACCGGTGACCTCACGGACCCATGCCGGCGTCACTTTCACGTCCGGCGTTCGCGCCGCCCGAGCAGCCGCGAGGTAGTCCGCGAACGACGTCCGCGGAACCGAGGGCAGCGGTGCCGGTGGAGCGCTCGGCGCAGCGTTCACCGCCGCGCCGAGCTTGTCCCGCAACTCCGTAACCGCCTCCGCAGCCACGAACACCACCAGCGGCGGCACCGAGTGCAGCACCACGAGCGCCGCCGAACCGGCCACGAACGCACTCCAGGTGTTCATGACGTACGTAGCCGCGAGCGTGAACCACTTCGCCGCCCGCACCCACCCGCCCATCCGGACGCCGTACCGAGCGGTGACCTGCTCGGCCCGAAGGATCGCCAGCAACACCAGCGACACCATCGGGTCGAGCAGCCACGCCGCAGACCACGCCAGCGACCAGACCGGCGCACCGGCCGCCGCGAACTGCTGGACGTTGGTCATGGTGAACGCCAACCCGAGCAAGATCCCCGTCCAGCAGAGCCGGTCAACCTGCCGCGCCACCCGTTCCACCGGCTCACTCATCGCCGCTCACCCCGGCGACGCGACGGTTCGTAGGTGGTCACGGTCAACGCACGCGTCAACGCGTAGGACGAGAACAGCGCGGGCACGACGAGCACGGCCAGGAGCAGCCACCCGTCACCGCGTTGGGTGATCACCACCCACTGGACGATCACGATCAGCGCGGCGTTGACCAGCACCCGACCGGCCAGCGACACCAACCGGGCACTCGTCCGTACGGCGTTCGCGGCGGCTTTCGCCCGTCGAGCGCCAGCCCGCCAGACGAGCAGCAGCACCAGGACCACTCCGAGACCGGCGAGCAGTTGCGTCGGAGTGAGGCTGAGAGCGTTCATGAACGCGGCCCCCTCTCGACCCGTTCACCGCGTCGCAGCCAGTGCGGGTGCAACTCGCGCCGATCGTCGGCAGCCAACCCGCCCCACACGCCGACCGTGTCCGCGCCGGCCGTGCGCAACGCCAGTTCCAAGCACTCGTCCCGCACCGGGCAGCCGGCGCACATGCGCGCGGCCAGCTCCCGATCGGTCATCTCCTCATCGACCCACGGCGGCAGGTCCGGGAAGTCCGCCATGCACAGCCCATCGCGTTCCACGACCACGGCCAGCACCACGCTCGGCACCCACCGAAGCCGGTCCAGCTCCCAAGCGATCTCGACAAGGTTCACGGCGTGCCTCCCGAACGGGACTCGCCGAGCAGCCGCACGAGCACGTTCACCGGGATGACGAACCGGCCGCGCCGCCGCACGAGCGGCAGCCTGCCGAGCCGAACGGCGCGGTGGACCGTGGACGGCTCGACGCCGAGCACCCAAGCGGCCTGACGAACGGTGTAACCGGAAGAAGGCAGAGAAGTACGCATCAGAAAAGTCCTTTGCTTGATCAAGCTGACGATTTCAGCTCTAGATTGCTGATTTCAGCGCAGCGAAGGGCGCGTTAGATCGCACCGGCCGCGAAATGCGCCGTGTCACGTCACGGAACAGCGGAAGACGGCTAATCTCAGCGCTGAGGCGGAGCGCGGAGGAATACGTGTCGGAGGATTGGGCGGCAGTCGCCAAGGCCATCAACCAGCGCGTGAATGAGCTGGGTTGGCGTCAACGGGAACTCGCGGAGCGCTCGCACGTCTCCCAAGCGATCGTCCGCGAGGTGCAACACCACACCGTCGAACGCCGCCGCAGCCCGCGGACGTTGGAGTCCCTGTCCACCACACTCGGATGGCACCCGCAACACCTCGAAGCCGTGCTGCACGGCCGAAAGCCGCCGAAAGCCGACGAACCGGTAGCGGACCCCGCTGACAGTCTTTGGTCCCGTTTGGACTCGGTCGAGCAGCGCCTGAGCGAGATCACCGACCGCCTCGACGACCTCAAGTCGGACCTCTCGACGGTCATCGAACACGTCCGAGAGCGCCGGTAGTCCGGTGCGTTTCCCCTGGTCGAACGGCTTGTTTTCCATGCCGCTAATTCCACTGCGGAATCACTCCGGACCCCATGCACAACCACCGCACAACCACCGCAGGTTCACCGCACAACGCGCGTCGGGGGTAGCGACGAGATGAACATGGCGAATGGCTGGACCGGCCGAACCGCCTCCGCTCTCCAGGCAGCGCTACGCCTGAGCCAAGAGGGTTTCGCCGAGTACCTCGGCGTCGGAGCACGAACCGTCACGGCGTGGCACCAGAAGCCCGAGTCACGCCCGAAGTCGGAGATCCAACAACTCCTCGACACCGCCCTCGACCGGGCAACACCCGAGGTCAAAGCCCGGTTCGCCGAACTCACGAACGACGCGCCCCTCGACCTGCCAGAGGGCGCGGCAGCCGACGCCGAACTACGCCTCAGCTCAGACCCGAACATCGTCGCCGCGCTGGACTGGCTCGACCAGCACGCCAACTGGGAGCCCGGAACCGCCCGCCGCGAGGTCGCCGCCCGCCTGGTCCGCCTCGACGTCCACGCGCTCCAGGACCGGGGCGTCCGCCGAGGTCGGGTGAACCAGCGCGACACCGCACGAGCACTCTCCGACTACTACGGCACGACCACCACCGGTCACGGCCGCTACGCCGCCCGCTTCGGCACCGGCACCCGCGCATCCACGACGGTGCTCACACACCCGGACTGGCTCGACCTCGACTGCCCCCTGATCCCGAGCCACGACCGACTCAAGCTGTCCGCCGTAACCCCGGACGATCACCTGACGATGGACGAGCAGAGCGCCGGACGCGCGGCTCAGCGGTTGGCCGAATCACTGGCGCTCGGCAACCGCATGGTCAACATGCCGCTGTACCGACTGCTCGACGTCGGCGTGAGGAAGCACGCGCTCGAAGGTGCCGTAGGCGTGACGAACTTCGTGGGGTACGTGGTGACGATGGACCTGCTCGAAGGCGAGCTGGTCGACGCGCTCACCACCGGCCAGCCGATCGCCCCCGGCGCCCTCCCCCTCCGCGACGTCTACCTACCCGACCTGCCCTCAGTCCTCGACGTCGCCGATCGCATGTGCGCGGGCGGAACCCTCGCCCTGACCGCGATCGCACGACCGGCCGACCCGGTCCGCGGTGAAGCGGACTACCTCCTGCTCGTCCAGGAACGCTCAGGCCACGTCATCAACGCCGCCCGCAGGCTGGCCGTGATTCCGAAGGGCTTCCACCAGCCGCTGACCGACTACCGAGCTGACGCACAGGTAGGTGCGACGCTCCGGCGCGAGATGGAAGAGGAGCTGTTCGGCCGCGAGGATTTAGACAACACGGTTGGCGACCAGCGCCACGCGGACCCGATGCACCCGAGCCGCCTGTCCGAGCCGATGCGCTGGCTCATGGCCGAACCTGGCCGGCTGCGCATGGAGTGCACCGGCTTCGGCTTGAACCTCGTGAGCGGCAACTTCGAGTTCGCGAGCCTGATCGTGATCGAGGACCCAAAATTCTGGACGGAGTTCGGCGGACAGATCCGGGCGAACTGGGAGTCATCGAACCTTCGCCAGTACTCCAGCCTCGACGCCGAACTACTTGAAGCGCTCGTTAACGATGTAGCGTGGAGCAACGAAGGACTGTTCGCGCTCCTGCAAGGTCTTCGCCGACTGCGAGAAATCGGCGGAAGCCGCGTGAACCTGCCAACGATCGAATGGGAGACAGAGTGACCGCCAACTGGCAAGCCGGGAACGCCGCCGAGGACGGGAGCGACACTCGCGGTTGGCTCGTCGGCCACTTCATCGACCCATCACAGGGCGTCCGGTCCCAAAAGGACGTCGAAGTCAAGTGGTTCACCCACCCGGCGGGCGACAAGCGTCCAGAGTGGACCTCCGATGACCAGCGCACGACGCTGGTCATGTTGGTACAGGGCAACTTCCGCGTGGACACCACCGAGGGCAACTCGACCATGACCCGCCCCGGCGACTACGTCATGTGGGGCGCGGGTGTCGACCACTCGTGGGAAGCACTCGAAGACTCGACCGTCCTCACGGTCCGCTGGCCGTCACAGACCTGACAGCTCGAACGCCGGCAGCCTCACCCGCGCGCCGCCGATCTCAGAAAGCCGCCGAAGTCCTTGGAGCAACGCGAACAGCCCTTCGTTGCTCCAAGACTCGTGCGTCACCAAATCGGTAAGCAACTCGTCATCGAGACTCGAATACAGCCGCAAGCCGGACGCTTCCCAGTTGGCTTCGACCTGCCCGCCGAAGCGCGGCCAGAATTCCTCGTCCTCGATTACGACAAGGCTCGCGAACTCGTAATTTCCGCTCACCAGGTTGAACCCGAACCCGGTGCACTCCATACGCCACCGGCCAGGCTCCTCGGCAAGCCAGCGCATCGGGACTGACCACCGGCCAGGGTGCATGGGCGAAGCCGCACGCCCCTTCCGCACCGCTGTGTCCACCTCGCTGCGCCCGAACAGCTCCTCTTCCAGCTCCCGGAGCAGCGTTGCGCCAACGCGCGCGTCCGCCCGCACGTCGGTCAACGGCTGGTGGAACCCCTTGGGGATGACCGCAAGCCGGCCTGCCGTGTTGAGCACGTGTCCCGACCGCTCCTGCACCAGCAACGCGTAGTCCGGTCCTCCACGAGACGCATCGTGCGGACGCGCGATCGCACACAGCGCCAGCACACCACCTGCACACACCCGCCCGCGTAGGTCGAGCACCGCCGCAAGGTCAGGGAGGAACTCCCGTCGAAGCGGCATCGCGCTTCCACTAACCACGGCGTCGACCAGCTCGCCTTCGAGGAGATCCACCGTCAACGCGTACTCGGCGAACGGCACCAGCCCAACCTCACCGGCCACCGTCGCCCCGACCTCAGCGCGCAACAGCCGGTAGAGCGGCAGGTTGGTCACGTGTACGCCGAGCGCGACGGATTCGGCAAGCCTCGACACGGCCGCCGTTGCCGCTCCCTCACTCAGCACACCACCGACGCCGTGCCGCCCGTTCGCCAACGTCAGCCGATCTCTTTCACCGCCGAGCGGAACGGCAAGGTCAAGCCAGTCGGACCGGGTAAGGATGCTGGTCACGACCTCATCGCTCCCCCACCGCGTCCCGTACACGCCGTAGGCACCGTCACGAACGCCGTAGTAGTCCGTCAGCCGACGGACGAGAGCGCTTCGACCGGCCCGGCTACGCCGAGCGCGCCGGTCAAGAGCAACGCCGGTCCGCCCCTCCGCGACCTTCGCCAACACCTCTCGCCGAGAGCTTCCGGCACCCCAACCCACACGCTCATCGAGCCAATCAAGCACAACCGCAAGGTCGACCTCATTCCGCGATGGCCGACCCGCCCCACCCTCACCTCCCGCATCCTCACGAACGGGCGGCGCAAGCAGCTCCTCAATGCCGATACCGAAGATGCTCTCCAGCAGCCGAGCAGTGACCGGCTTGACGGGACTCAGCGGCTCACCGGACGGCTTCCGGCCGGCGATCAACCGTTGCAGGTGTCGGACCCCGATGGTCCCGACCTCACCATGCTTCCGGGCGAACATCTCGGCGTACTCGGCGAACTCCTCCAGAGTCATCCGTCGTTCCCAAATCTTCTGCTCAAGCAGCGTCCGGAACGTCCGCACCTGCTCCACCTCCCCTCACCCACTGCTCGGCCGCAAGTCGCATCAGGTCGCTTCCAAGTCGTTCCGCTGACTATGCGCTGATGAAATGTTGATTTCAACCTGACATGGACCGCCGGTACCACGGTCCAGCGGGCCGTCCGGCGGCGCTGGCCTCCGTGCCACCTCAAGCGCCGCCGAACCTCACCGAATCGTCAGCGTCCGACCGTCCACACACCGGTTGGATCATGCGGCGGCCCGGAGCGCTTTTGTACCTCCGGTCCGCCGTGTTACCCACAAGGGGAGTCATGGAGACCACGACCGACAAGAAGCAGCAGCCGGCTCGACTGAGCACCGCCCGCAGCAGGGAACTGGGTGAGGAGCTACGCCGTGTCCGCCACCGGGCACGGATGTCGTCCGGGTTCGTCGCCGAGGCTCTGGGGTGGTCACTGGGCAAGCTCAGCAAGCTGGAGACCGGCAGCCGCGGCACGAGCACGTGGGAGATCGGCACGCTGCTGGGCCGGTGCGGCGCGGACAAGCCGACCCGTGACCGCATTCTGGCCATCGCCAGCGAACCCGACACGGGCAGCCTCATGCGCGTGCACAACCAGTCCCCAGACTCCGTGCTGGCCGTGTTGCTGCACGAGCAAGCAGCCCGAACTATCACCACCTACGAACCGCTCACGGTCCCGAGCCTCGTCCAGACAGAGGACTACGCCCGCGCCCTAACCGGCAACGAGCTGGCCGTCACGTCACGCATGTCGCGCCAAGAGTCCGTACGTCGCGTCAACCGCCCGGACACCGTCGTCTACATCCACGAAGCCGCGCTCCGCATCGCCGTAGGCGGCCCCAAGGTCACGCGGGACCAGTTGTTGCACCTGACCATTATGTGCGGCTGGCCCCGCATGAGCCCACGTGTGATCCCGATGTCCACCGAATCCACCACCGCCCTACGGCACCCGGCAACCCTGCTCACCTTCGCTGCCCCAACCAAACCGCTCGCATACACGGAGACCGACACGGCAACCGTGCTCCACGACGACCCCCAAGCCGTCACCACCTACGAAATCAAGATGCGCCACCTGGCCCGCCGCGCTCTCCCCACCGCACAATCCCGCGACATCTTCGCCCGCTGGGCCGACGCCTACGACCAGGAAACCCGCTGATGGCACTACGCCCGTTCCGCTGGCTCCCCCACAACGGCAGGCGCCACGCGATCAACGCAGACGCGACCCCCGACGATCACACCGCCACTCTCTGCGGCGAAGAACTCACCGTCCCCGCGTCCCGCGCTACGAAGGACGAATGGTGCTGGCCCACCTGCCCGCGCTGTGACGCAGCCTGGCGAACCGCCGAGGGCATCCCCACATTCCCCCGCCGAACCAGCCACAAACAGTACCCAATCACCATGATGTAAGCCTAGTTTTCAAGCCTCCAACTTCACGTAGCGCGTACGCCCGCAACGATTACCAAATTTCGACTAGAACTCCGATCGACCAAGGTCAACATCCGACGCACGCGGGCAATCCTTACCCACCGAACAGCAAGATCACATGCTACGACCGTCTGAAATTGCCTCTTCGCCATGTATTTAGGCAGAGTCGCCGCTAACTTCGAGTGCAGAGAGAACAAGCAACTTGTCTGCATCAGGTACCCTATCGAGCCACATCAAATGATGCACGAGCCTTCCCCTATTCGTCAACTTATGCTCCCTCAAGGACATGTTAGGAACCCTTAGCTTCATCCTTTCCGTTTCACGCGAAGGCGCCGCAATCATCTCACGTTTGCCGTAACCCAGGTCCGCAAACTGGTCATGCACATTCAACATTCTCCAACTTGCGATACCGCTTCCGACATCAACCGACGGAAGCTTTGAATCGCCTTCCATGCCGACAATCGACAGGAGAACGAGTTGCGTCCAACTTAGCTCGTTAGCATTTTTTACAACCCAATTGGCCGTTGAGATGTCGATATGCGATTCAAACGCAATATTCGCCATAAGATAGCCAATATACTCTACTTTTCTTTCTTCGTGTTGCCTTTGTGCCGCAACGAGCACTCCTTCGACAACCTCGTCCGCTGACGAGCGCTTACCTTCACGATGCGAAAAGAAGTCATCTTTACGTACTTCATCGCCAGCAGCAACGCGCTCGGAAAATGCTTGTGCAGCGTACTGGAATGCTGCGCCGATACGGACTTTTTCGCGCCGAGCTAGGGTTCGATGTGCAAGCTCTTTGAGACTGGCGCCCAATGCAGTCCCAAATCCAGCACCCGCAATCACCCCTTCAGGGCCAGCCACAATTGCGCCCAAAACAGCTCCAGCTGCCGATCCGGTTATCTCGGCGCCAGATTTCCAGAAACGAGCAATTCCGTCTTCCTCGTTTTTATCCGCCTTAGATGCCACTGCAAGATCGTACCCTTCCTGCACCGTCCTATGAGGGACGCAGAGCCTCCGACTCAGGGCACGTCAGGAAGAGCATCACGAGCGTGGATGCGCGGTCAGACGGCACTGAAGGCTGTCCCGACCTCCGCACGTCAGGCCGCCCCGTGCTCAAGCGCCGATGCGGGCCGAACGGGACACCTGAACGCAGACCCGTCCCCAACGCTCCTGCTCACGTTTATGCAGGTTGAGCCGACATAGGCGTGTCCCGTCTGCTCGTCTGCCAGTCCACTGGCAGACGAGCAGACGGGACAGACGACCTCCGCCGGGGACGTTTCGATCAGTCCGGATTCCCAAGCGCCACACGTGTGGATAGTGCGCAAGTCCGGCCTCGGACACTCAAACGTGGGGAATTTCCCACCGTACATCATGGCAGTACAGGCCCCCGATCGCAGCATGCGGTCGGGGGTTCAAGTCACTCTCGGGACTGAAGCCCGCCGTGCGGGGTGGTCGCGATGAGTGACCGGATCATCCCTCCGCTCGTGCCCGGCCGCGTCCCCCGCTCCGCGCCCGGCGGCACCCCGTCGACGACGAATCGACGCCCGCCCCACGGCGGCGCGGGCACGCCGCCGGCCGAGCCCGTGGGGCCACGGGAATTGGATCTGCGGCGTACTCCCGCGCCCGGTCCGGGTGAACTCCCGCCGATTCGCCTGCGGCACCTGCGCCGGTATTCCACGACGGTGCTCGACCACAAGGGTCGGTTGACGTGCAGCATGTTGTTCGACGTTCTCGGCTGGGAAGCGGGAACGCGGATCGACATCGCCGTACACGCCGGGACGATCGTGGTGCGCGGCGCCCGTGGCGGCGAGTACGAGCTGAACAGCCGGCGGTTCCTGCACATCCCGTCCCGTGTCCGGCGCTGGTGTTCCTTCGGCGAGCGCGAACTGGTGCTGGTGCGGGCGGTGCCGGAGGTCTCGGCGCTGCTGATCTTCGGTCAGGAACGGTTGGACCAGGCCCTGCCCGATCCGCGTCGGCTCGTGGACGCCGCCCGCGCCGTGGGGGTTCAAGTCGGTGATTCCGACGGTTCCGGCGCCGTCGCGGCGGGTGTACGGCACCTATTGGCGCAAGATCGTCGCGGTGTGGGGCGAGCGGCGGCTGGACGAGGTCACCGTCTCCGACGTCCAGGGGTTGTTCGAGTTCGTCAAGGCCGGGGTGGTGGTACGCAGGTCGGGCAACGGCGGTCAGGGCGCGGCCGAGCACACCTACAACGCGTTGTTGTGCCTGTACCGGTACGCGATGGACGAGGAACTGCTGTCGGTCCGGCAGAACGTGATGCTGCGGGTGGCCAAACCGAAACGGGTGCGGTCGCGCCGCCACAGCCTGGACCCGGATCTCGTGGCGAAGATCCAGGAGATCGCCTCGACCACCGGCAACGACCCCGGATTGGACGCGTTGCTGCTGCGGTTCCACATCGAGACCGCGGCCCGACGCGGCGGCGCGCTCGGATTGCGGCTGCGGGACCTGGACCGGGAGCAGTGCCTGGTGCTGCTGCGGGAGAAGGGTATGACGTCGCGGTGGCAGCCGGTGTCGCCGACGCTGATGGACACCCTGGTCCACCATGCCAAGCAGCGGGGCGCGCGGGACGAGGACAGTCCGGTGCTGCGGTATCACGATGGCACCCCGCTGACCCGCAAGCGCTACGAGACGCTGTGGGGGCGGATCGGCAAGCACGTCGACACGGTGCACACGCAGATGATCAGCACGCACTGGTTGCGGCACACCACGCTGACCTGTGGGTGCCAGAAGTCGGCATTGTGCCTCTGACCTGCGTTAAGCCGCTGCGGGCTCGTACTCGTTGATCAGGCCGCCGAGGATCGGTCTACGGCGTACCGACGCGTGGTTCGACTGAGGGATCGGGTGGTCCGGTCGTGGTGGCTTGAGTTGCCGGGCTCGGTGGGGGCGGCGGTGGTTGTAGTGGGATGTGCACCGGTCCAGTACTGACTTCAGATGGCGTTCGTTGATGATGAGCAGTCGGTCGGTGACCTCGCGTCTGACGGTGCCGACGAACCGTTCGGCATGGCAGTTCGCTTTCGGGCGGCGTGGTGGGATTTTCACGACCTGGATGCCGGCGTCGGCGAGGACGGCGTCGAACGAGGCGGTGAACTGGCCGGCCCGGTCGCGGATCAGGAAGCGGAAGTTGTCCGTCCGCACGCCGAGGTCCATCAGCGGGTTGCGGGCCTGTTGGGTGGTCCAGGGTCCGTCGGGGTTGGTGGTGGTGCCAAGAATGTGCACGTGGCGGGCGGCGACCTCGAGCACGAAGAACACGTGGACGCGCTTGAGGGTGACGGCGCGGTCGATGTGGAAGAAGTCGCAGGCCACCATGCCGGTGGCCTGCGCGCGGAGGAACCGTCGCCATGAGGTGTCGGTGTCACGCCTGCGGGGTGCCAGAACTGTGCTCTGAGCCGTTGAGCTGCAGTGATCGCGCACATGAGTCCCAGGGGCATGATCGTGAAGCATGGCGTTACGACTGCTGTATCTGATCTTCGCCCGGCTCGTCGGCTGGTGGGTTCTGCTCGGTCGCTCGTCGATGGTCAAGGACGTGGAGTTGCTGGTGCTGCGGCACGAGGTCGCCGCGCCGCGCCGGGCCAACCCTCACCTGCGGCCGGACTGGGCCGATCGCGCGGTGCTCGCCGCGCTGGTCCGCCGACTGCCTCGGCTGCTGCGCGGGCACCGGTTGGTGACACCGGGCACCGTCCTGCGATGGCATCGGCGCCTGGTCACGCAATGCCGTTGCTTCACTTATTGATCTATTACGGGGTGCAACGCGACAACTCTGGCAGTCGTTCTGCGGGTTGGTTATGTCAACACCCCAGGTGTCGCCGGTGCGTTGGTGTCGCAGTTCGCGAAGACGAGCCAGCTCCTCGGTGAGCGGACAGAGTTCCATGGCGCGGGCCGAGAGCCTGGGCGAGCTGGGGTTCCAGCCCGCCGGGCGATCGGCATGGTGGTGTTCGTACACGGCGACGTGCCCTGCGGCCGTCGGTATGTCCGTCCTGGTGGTCCTCGGGCGAGGTCTGGGCGCTCCACCACGTTGTCTCAGGTCTCTTGCATGGGTTGGTCAGTCGTCACCCGGTTCCAGGACCACGGCAGGAAGCCGGTCGGTCGCGACGGCGATTCGCACCCTCCCGCTGGCCTCGAACCTGGTCAGCCACCTTGCGGGTACGGTCGTTGCGGGTGCCGTCTCTCTTTTGTGGCGGTCGACGTGGGATCGCCGAACATCGGCTGACACTGGTGGCCAGGTCCGCAGATGGTGACGTGCATGGCGGGTCCATCGGTGGTCATTCGTGCTGGGTGGTTCCGCGCGAAATGACCAGGATTCGCGACAGCGCACATCCTCACGGCCCCGTCGGGTACCTGACGGGGCCGTGAGGGTGAGCTGGCACGCGGTACAAGTACCTGTTCCCGACCGCCTGGCCGCTGATGGATCAGCAGTTGTTGTCGGTGTGGGCCAGGTAGATCTTCCATAGCCGGTCGTTCGCGACTCCCATGCTTGCGCTCCGCGAGCCGCTTTCAATGCACACCTTCGCGCTATTGGCCCACTGGAAGGCGGCGTCGTCATCGCGTCGGTTCCAGTACGACGAGGTCTGATCGTTGAAGGCCCAGTCCTCGAGGTTCTGCCAGTAGCCTTCGTCCCGGAAGACCAGACGGCGGCCTTCGAAGTTGGCGTGCTCCCACAGGCACAGAGCATCCTCTGGGCACTTGGGTGCGGCTGCGGCTTCCATCGGCTGCGTCGTGGCGGTGTTCACGACGGCTTGGCCGGTGCCGGACGGTTCGGCGTTGCCGGTGCTGGTGCCTCCGAGCAGTAGCGCGACGGCGACCCCCGTGGTGACCAGCGCCGGGGCGAGCCTGGGTTTGAGTGCGGTGAACACTGTGACTCCTTCGAGTGTCGGCGGGTACGGGCCTGGTGTCCCGTACCCGGTTGCGGTGCAGTGGTTCCGCCGAACGCGCCTCTCGTGATGCCCGTGGTTGGAGGCGGTAGGTGTTCGGGGAAGTTCCCCCCGGACCGCCGCGTCGCCCACGCTGCTCGTCTGATCGTGGGAAAACCGTGCGAGCAACCTAAAACTCGCAGGTCAGGTGATATGCAGGTACAGAGGGGATCATGGAGCAGGGGGTTGTGATGACGGTGGGGTTCGGGCTGCTCGGCGGCGTCGAGGCGCATCTCGACGGTGCGCCGGTCGACTTGGGGCACCCGAAGCAGCGCGGGGTGTTGGCGGTGCTGCTGGTCGAGGCCAACCGGCCGGTGTCCACCGGCCAACTGCTCGACCGCGTGTGGGGCGAAGATCCCCCGACGCGGGGTCGGGAAACGCTCTACAACTACCTGTCGCGCCTGCGTGCGGCCCTGCCCGCCACCGACGACGTGCGCCTGACCCGCCGCTCCGGCGGCTACCAGCTCACCTTGGACGAGCAGACCGTGGACCTGCACCGGTTCCACCACCTGCTCACCCGGGCTCGGGCTGCCGGCGGTCGGCAGGCCCTGGAGTTGTTCGACCAGGCGCTGGAGCTGTGGCGGGGCGAGCCGCTGCCCGAACTGGACACGCCCTGGGCGATCGACCTGCGCGCCAACCTGGAACGGGAGCGTCTGGCCGCCGAGCTGGACCACGCCGACATCGCGCTGCGCTGCGGCCGCCACGCCGAGTTGTTACCCGGCCTGTCCGCCCGTGCCGCCCGCCACCCGTTGGACGAGCGCATCGCCGCCCACCTGATGCTCGCCCTGTACCGCAACGGCCGCCAGGCCGACGCCCTGGAGCACTACCAGCAGGTCCGCACCCGGCTGGCCGACGAACTCGGTACCGACCCCGGACCGCAACTACAGCGACTCCACGAGCGGATCCTCCAGGCCGACCCGGAACTGACCACCTCCGCGGACACCGAGTCCACGGCACCGGCGCCCGTGCCACGCCAACTACCGACCGCACCGAGGTCGTTCACCGGCCGAACGGGCGAGCTCGCCGCGTTGCCCGCCGCCCTGGACGCCGCGACCGCCGATCAGGGGGCGGCGGTGCTGGTCTCCGCGATCGGCGGGGCGGGCGGGATCGGCAAGACCTGGCTGGCGCTGCACTGGGCGCATCGGCACGCCGACCGGTTCCTCGACGGGCAGTTGTTCGTCGACCTGCACGGCTTCAGCCCGACCAGCCGGCCGGTGGAACCCGACGACGCCCTGCGCGGGTTCCTCACCGCCCTGGGCGTCGCCCCCGACCGCGTCCCGGACGACCTGGACGCCAAGGCGGCGCTGTACCGCAGCCTGGTCACGGGGAAACGGATGCTGGTGGTGCTGGACAACGCCGCCACCACCGACCAGGTCGCCCCGCTGCTGCCCGGCACCCCCACCTGCACCGTCCTGGTCACCGGCCGCCACCGGCTCGCCTCCCTGATCGACCGGTACGGCGCCCGCCACCTGCAACTGGACGTCCTCACCGCCGACGAGGCCCGCGCCCTGCTGACCGCACGCCTGGGCACGGACCGGGTGGCCGCCGAACCCGACGCCACCGACGACCTGATCGACCTGTGCGGGCGCCACCCGCTCGCGCTGACGATCACGACGCGCCACGCCCACACCCGTCCGCAGGTGCCGCTGTCCGAGTTCGCCGCCGAACTGCGCGAGCTGGGCCTGGACCTGCTCGACGACGACGACCCGGCCGCCAGCCTGCCCACGGTGTTGTCCTGGTCCCTGCGCCACCTCACCGACCCGCAACGCACCGTGTTCGCACTGCTCGGGATCACCCCCGGCCCGGACATCGACCTGCCCGCCGCCGCCTCCCTCACCGACCTGTCCCAGGCCCAGGCACGCAAGGCCCTGCGCGCCCTGGAGGACCACTCCCTGCTCGACCGGCACCCCCACGGCCGCTACGCGATGCACGACCTGGTCCGCGCCTACGCCGCCACCACCGCCCACGACCACCTCCCCGAGCCAGTACGGCAGGCGGCGTTGGAGCGGGTGGTGGACTTCTACCGGCACACCGCCCACACCGCCGACCGCCTCCTGGCTCCCCACCGTCAGCCGATCCGGCTTGACCCACCCGCACCCGGCACCCACCACCAGCAGTTGCCCGACCACGCAGCCGCGCTGGCCTGGCTGGACACCCACCACCGGCACCTGCTGGCCGCCCAACACACCGCCGCCGCCCACCACCGCCACCAGGCCGTGTGGCACCTGGCCTGGACCCTGGGCACCTTCCACCTGTGGCGGGGGCACCGCCACGACGAGTTGGCAGTGTGGCAGGCCGCCGCCGACGCCGCAGCCCACCTGCCCGACCCCGCCACCCGCATCCTCGTCCATCGGCGCCTCGGCGGCGCCCACACCGACCTGGGGCGACACGAGGAAGCAGCCGGACACCTGCACCAGGCCCTCGCTCTGGCCGAACACCACCATGACCTCACCGAACAGGCCCTCACCCACCACCACCTCGCGTGGGCCTCGGAGAACCGGGGGGACGGCCGGAAGGCATTGGAACACGTCCGACGCGCCCTGGACCTCTACCGCACCCTCGACCAACCGGTGCCGGAAGCCCGGGCGCTCAACGGAGTGGGCTGGTTCGCCGCCCGCCTGGGCGACTACGACACCGCCCGCACCCACTGCCAGGCCGCCCTCACCCTGCATCGACACCACCACAGCGCCGACGGCGAAGCGGCCACCCTGGACAGCTTGGGGTACATCGACCACCACACCGGCCACCACCCCCAAGCCATCCACCACTACCAGCAGGCCCTCACTTTGTTCCGCACCCTCGGCCACACCAGCCAGGTCGCCGACACCCTCGACCATCTCGGCCATCCCCACGCCGCCCTCCACCACCACGACCAGGCCCGCGCAGCCTGGCAGGAAGCCCTGGAGCTGTACCGGGAACAAGGCCGGACCACCGACGCCGAACGGGTACAACGGCAACTCAATGACCTGATCGACCCTCCCATCAGGTAGTGCGGTGACCACGAACGTTCACCGGGTCGGGGACACGCCGGGCGTGGTCCCTGGTTCAAGCCCGCGGTGATCCCATGCTCGGTGAGGTAGTCGCCGCCGAGCATGGAAGTGGGTCATGTCCGAGCCGGTCAAAGCACGTCGATTACAGTAATGCTGCGTTCCTCAAAGGTGGTAGACAAACCGGCGTCGCAGCTTCCTGGGTTTGTGTGTCGGACGGCCCCAGATCCAGGGCTTGGCGCGGGCGTTGAGGGCGGCTGTGGCCTGTCGGGTGGCGTGGTCGATCTCGTTGGGGTCGGCGAAGCTCTGTCCGGCCAGTGCTTCGCGGCGGAACAGTCGCCACCAGGGTTCCTGGAGGTTGAGCCGGCAGGCTCCGACGGGGATGAACGCGTGTTTGATGCGGGGGTGGTCGAGCAGCCATTCGCGGGTGGATTTGCTGTTGTGGCTGGAGAGGTTGTCGGTGATGACGTGGATGTCGCCGACCGGGTTGGCCTGTTCCGGCATCTCCAGGAACCGTTGGTAGTAGAGGCTGTTGCGCGATGATGCGGTGAGGGTGACGGCCTGGCCGTCGCGCACGCGGACGGCTCCGTAGACCCAAGTTCTCTCCGGTCCGCGGGAGTAGTCGAGGGGTGCCTTGATGCGGTGTCCGTCGCCGGACCAGCCGGGTGCGGGCGGGAAGGTGCGGGGGATGACGGGGCCGAGCTCGTCGGCGCAGACTACCGTCGCGTTCTCCGGCGGATCGGTGTAGAGCCCGACGATGCGTGTCCTTTTGGGACGAACTCCGGGTCGTTGCTCGTGGTCCAGGAACGGGTCCGCCGCCACCGGACGCCTTCGGCGAGCAGGATGCGGCGGACCTGGCTGCGTCCGACCGTGACGCCCTCGGCCCGCAGCGCCTCGCTCAGCGAGTCCAGCGTCCAGTGCGCCGGACCACCCTCCCGCTCAGCGCCCAGGGTTGTGCTTGCCGAAAATGTCGTCCGTGCAGGTCAGGCGGCGTGGTGGTACTCGTTGAGGATGCCGCCCAGTCGTGGCCGTCGGCGGATGTCGAGGCGGGTGACGGCTGCTTGGTCGGTGGCTGGTGGCAGCGGGTGTAGTGGCCGCGCGTTGGCGATGCCTTGATGGGGTCGGTGGGTGTTGCAGAACTGCTCGTACTCGCGCAGGGCGTGGAGCAGGTGCCGTTGGTTCCAGATGAGGGTGCGGTCGAGCAGTTCGCGTCGGCAGCTCCGGATCCAGCGCTCCATGATCGCGTTCATCCGCGGTATCCGGACACCGGTGAGAACGACCCGGATGCCGGCGTCGGCGAGGATGTCGTCGAACAGGGCGGGGAGCTTGCCGTCCCGGTCTCGGATCAGGAACCGTGCGGTACTGCCCGCGTCTTCGAGGTCCATGGCGAGGTTCTTGGCGGCTTGGGTGACCCAGGATGCGGTCGGGTGTGCGGTGGCGCCGAGGACGCGAACCCGGCGGCTGGCGTGTTCGATGACCACGAGTATGTACAGGCGGGTGCCGTTCAACGTGCGGGTCTCGAAGAAGTCGCAGGCCAGTAGAGCGTCGGCCTGCGAGCGGAGAAAGGCGGACCAGCCGGTGGCGGCGCGTTGGGGTGTCGGATCGATTCCGGCGTCTTTGAGGATCTGCCACACCGTGGATGCGGCGACCTTGATGCCGAGCACGAGGAGTTCTCCGTGGATGCGGCGGTAGCCCCAGGTGGGGTTCTCCCGTGCCAGGCGCAGCGCCAGGAGCCGGATCGAGCGGACGGTTCGGGGTCGGCCCCGCTGCTTGGGGCGGGACTCGACTGCGTGGCGGCGTGCGATGAGGTCCCGATGCCACCGCAGCACCGTCTCCGGACGTACCAGCAGTCGGAGCCGACGAAGCGTGTCGACGGGAAGTCGGTGCAGCAGTGCCGCGAGGAACGCCCGGTCGGCGGGGGAGAACCGCGGCCGGGCGTTGCCCAGCTGCCGTTCCAGGACCATGATCTGGTGCCGTAGCGCCAGGATTTCCACGTCCTTGTCCCGGTCGCTCATGGGCAGCAGGCGCAGCAACGCGAACGCGTTGGTCAAGCCCAGATAGGCCAGTCGGAGCAGCACAGCCGGTCATCATGCCGTGCTGGTCGACGTCACGGTGGATGGCAGCCGTGCCCGTGAGCGCTTCGAGGACTTGGGCTTCGTACGCTCTCTACCTGCATGGATGGGGTTATCGGCAGGCACAACCCATCCGAGTTCCGTCGCAAGGTGCTGGACCTGGTCGCGTCCGGTCGCCGTGTCGCGCAGGTCGCGGCGGATCTCGACATCAGCGAGCAGGTGATCTACACCTGGCGCCGCCAGGAGCTCGTCGACACCGGGCAACTACCCGGGACGACCAGCGTCGACAACGCCGAGCTGGTCGCCGCGCGCCGGCGGATCGCCGAACTCGAGGCCGAGGTCGCCGTCCACCGCCGCGCCGCCGAACTGCTCAAGGAGAGCAGCACCCCAACAGACGGTACGAGGCGATCACGGTGATCGCCTCGGAAGGGCGGTCGGTCCAGCTTGCCTGCCGAGTGCTCGGGGTGTCCGCGTCCGGCTACTACGGCTGGCGGGGCCGTGCACCGTCCGTGCGGTCGGTCCGCCAGGCGTGGTTGACCGATCTGATCCGCGAGATCCATGTCGAGTCGTTCGAGGTCTACGACGCTCCGCGGGTGCACGCCGAGCTGACTCTCGGCCGTGGGATCGTCGTCGGGCACAACACGGTCGGGCTTCTCATGCGCCGCAACGGAATCAAGGGTCTGCCCCACCGGCGCAGACCACGGCCGAAACACGACACACCCACGGCGGTGGACCTGGTCGACCGCGACTTCACCCGAACCTCGCCGAACCGGTTGTGGGTTACCGACATCACCGAACACCCCACTCGTGAGGGAAAGGTGTACTGCGCGGTCGTGCTCGACGTGCACTCCCGCCGCGTCGTCGGCTGGTCGATCGACTCCAGTCAGACCGCGGCCCTGGCCACGAACGCGCTCGGCATGGCGATCTCGAACCGGTCCCCGCTGTCGGACACGGTGATCCACTCCGACCACGGGGTCCAGTTCACGTCGTGGACTTTCACCAAGCGCACCAAGGAATCCGGGCTTCTACCGTCGATGGGCTCGATCGGCGACTGCTTCGACACTCAGTCCAGGATCGTGGGTGAGGAACACCGTCCGGGAGCCTGACTCGTCATACGAGTGGCCCTGGGGTGTCGTGCCGATGGCATGATGGGTCTGGATGCCGTCCCGGGGTCTGACCCGTGTTTCGATTGGCCCTTCGGGTGCCGATGCGTTGAACTGTCGGCTCCGGGACGGTGTCCCTCGCCACGATCGCGGTCCTGCGCGCGTGACCCGATAGGGGCCTTGCCCGGCATGATGAGTGTCCTGTCCGCGGGCGGACCGTCGATCGCACCCCAGCCCGTCTACATCGGACAGGAGTCCTGTGTCCGCTACTTGTGTTGTGACCCTTGGAGTTGACACCCACAAGGACGTCCACGTCGTGGTCGCGCTCGACCAGCTCGGGCGCCGCTTGGGCGTGGCCGACTTCCCCACCGACGACGCGCACCACCGGGCGCTGTGGGACTGGGTCGCCGACTTCGGCGAGCTACGGCAGGCTGGCGTGGAGGGAACCGGGAGCTTCGGCTACCGCCTGGCACAGTTCCTGACCGGCGCGGGAGTGGCCGTGTTCGAGGTCAACCGGCCCAACCGCACCACACGCCGACGTCGGGGCAAGTCCGATCCGGTCGACGCGGAGAACGCCGCCCGCACCGTGCTCTCCGGTGACGCCACCGCCACACCCAAGGCCCGCACCGGCCCCGCCGGGCAACTACGCGCCCTGCTCGTGGCTCGCCGCAGCGCGGTGAAATCCCGCGTCCAGGCCGAACTACAGCTGCGCAGCCTCGTCCTGGAGCTCGACGACGCGACCCGTGGCCGAGTGGACCGGCGTCGTGCCGCCGACCTCGTCGCCGCGTGCGCGGAACTGACCGCGACCGACGGGACCAGCCTGGGCCTGCGCGCGCTCGCCCGACGATGGCAGTACCTCGACCGGGAAGTACGCGACAGCGACAGCGCTGTCGAACTCCTCGTCCGCCAGACCGTGCCTGGACTACTCGCCCAGCCGGGCATCGGGCCGATCTGCGCCGCCCAGCTCCTGGTCACCGCGGGCGACAATCCCGAACGCCTGGGCAGCGAGGCGGCCTTCGCTGCGCTGTGCGGCGTCAGCCCGGTCGAGCACTCCAGCGGCAAGACCCAACGCCATAAACTCAACCGCGGCGGCGACCGGGCCGCCAACAGTGCACTGTGGACGATCGCCGTCAACCGGCTCATCCATGATCCACGGACCCGCGAGTACGCGGCACGCCGCACCGCCACCGGCTCCAGCCGCAAGGAGATCATCCGGCTGCTCAAACGCTACATCGCCCGCCAGGTCTTCGGCGAGATCATCCGTGCCCTCACGCCCCCGAAAACACCCGCCGCGGAGCGACCCTTGACATAGGGGCATCAACGCCATGATCGAATCGTTCTGGGGACGCGTGCAGACCGAACTGCTCGACCGCCAACGGTGGCGCACCCGCCTCGAGTTGGCCAACGCCCTGTTCGAGTACCTCGAGATGTTCCACAACCGCCGCCGACGCCACACCGCACTCGGGATGCTCACACCGATCGAGTACGAACTCCGACACGCCAGGATCGCTCCAGTAGCCTGAACTCCAGTAACCCGACTCCGCACAACGGGGTGAGGATCATGCGGGTACAGCCTCGATCCGTGGAGCAGCGCCCACCGAGCCGTGCACCACAAGCCGATCGAGGCCGATCGCTATCCGCAACAGTGTCCTGCGACGGTGCAGCATGCCGTGCTGTGTCCACTCCAGGGTCAGGGCACTGTCGTCGACCATTGAACTGGCCGGACCCAGGTTCCGCCACTGGGTGCCGGTGAGAAGGTCCCAGAACCGGTCCTGAGACTCGTCCAGACGTCGGCCGAGGATGGGAGTCGGCCGGAAACGCAACGCTCTCGCGGAATCGGCGGCGGAGTAGGCGGTACGAGCTTCGCCCAGGGCGTCCAGCAGGGCACGACCGGCGGCTTGCGCCGGCTTCCCGGCCAGCGCGACGACCTGTCCGGCCAGCTCGGTCCCGAGGTTGTAGAGCCCGGAGCGCAACTCCCACCGCGGTTCGTATCCAAGCAATGCGAACGGCAGCATGTGCGGCGCACGCCACCAGGAGTAGGTGCGCGCTACCTGCAGCCGGTGCCGCGGGTCGGCGTACCAGGCCCACAGCTCTCGCGCCTTTGCCAACTCCAAGTCAATGAGGGCGAGCCGGGCGTGTTGCCATCCAGCGTCGGGAGAGCCGTCCGACAACCGGCTGCGGGTGAACTCCTGTAGTTCGAGGTCCACCAGCTCTGTGCGAGCCTCGACCCTCAGCCGGCAGTCGCTGCCCACACATTCGTAGTACATCGCTGTGCGGGAATAGCCTGACTGAGGCGGCTGCATAGCACGCAGGACGTGACCGCAGCGGGCGCAATGCACCATCCGGTCTCCTACGCGCATCACGACGTCTCGCTCGGCATTAACGGCCTTCGTGAGCACCGCCGTGAACATGTCCCGATCCACGGCAGAACCTCCTCGGTGCGACGGCGCGCATTGCTCGCGACATCACAGTAGCTGGCGTGGCAGGGACCGTGAGGTTCACCCAGGTTGTGGACACCGAGTTGGCAGGATCAGAGGTCCTGTTGGAAGGATGTCCTCATGCCTCCTCGTAAGCGCCGGTCGTACACGGCCGAGTACAAGGTCGAGGCCGCGCATCGTGTGATCGATTCCGGCCGCACGATCACCGAGGTCGCCCGCGAGCTGGGAATCGACGCGGGGATGTTGAGTGTCTGGGTCAAGGACGAGCGGCGCCGGATCGCCGCGGCCGAGGTCCATGGGGACAAGCCCCTGGAAGCGGCCGAGCGGGCCGAGTTGTCGCGGTTGCGGCGGCAGGTGGCCGAGCTGGAGAAGGGCAACGCGTTCCTGGTAAAAGGTGTGCCACGAACACGGGAAGCTGCGTGGAGTAGGTCAGGTAGCCGATCGTGGTGCTGTGCGGATGACGAAGGGGTTGTGGCCCTTCGGAGTCGCCTGTCGGGTGGGAGACTCCAAACCACCTCATGCTGCGTTGGTTGAAAACCGTCGTGGCGAGCGATGAGGAAAAGGCACTCGTTGAAGGGGGTGGGTTCAGGCGGTGGAAGCATCTGCTTCGAGGAGGTCGGTGAATACCTCGCTGGGTTTGCGCCAGTCGTGGATCTTAGCTTGTCTTTTAAGGTCCCGGTCGGCGACGCGCACCCCGGTTAATCATGGAAGCAGCCCCTGGTTGATCATCACTCTTGCGACAGAAAGATGTTCGACCAAGGGCTGCGTGATCAGTGTGCACCATCTCGACCGCAACCGGGCACTCGGGGAGCTCTCCGGGTTCCGGCGGGAGTTCCACCGTTGCCTGACCCGTCGGGCGGACGGGTTGTTCGAGCTGGCCGATGCCGTGCTGTGCGCCGACGGACCGGTGCGGACCCTGGTGGGGTTGTCGCTCGAGGCGGAGCACCGCCGTGGGCACGGCGGTCTCTACGACGCGGTCAACAACGGCCGGATCGAGGTCGACCGGTTGCGTGACGCGCTGGTCGGGATGCCGTTACCACGCGCGGCAGACGGCCGTCTGGTGCTCGCGGTCGACGTCTCACCGTGGTTGCGACCGGATGGCGCGACCTGTCCGGACCGCTCGTTCTGCCACGTCTACGGACGCGGCAAAGGTGAGCACCGCATGATCCCGGGGTGGCCGTACTCGTTCGTGGCCTGTGCTTGCCGAAATTGCCGTCCGTGCAGGTCAGGCGGCGCGGTGATACTCGTTGAGGATGCCGCCCAACCGCTGCCGTCGGCGGATGTCGAGATGGGTGACCCCTGCTTGGTCGATGATCGGCTGTGGTAGCGCGTGCAGTGGTCGGGCGTTGGCGATGCCCTGGTGGGGCCGATGCGAGTTGTAGAACCGCTCATACTCGCGCAGGGCGTGGAGCAGGTGTCGCTGGTTCCAGACGAGGGTGCGGTCGAGGAGTTCGTGACGGCAGGTCCGGAGCCGGCGTTCCATGATCGCGTTCATCCGCGGGATCCGGACTCCGCTGAGGACGACCCGGATGCCCGCGTCGGCGAGGACGGCATCGAACAGGGCGGGGAACTTCCCGTCCCGATCCCGGATCAGGAACCGTGCAGGGCTGCCCTCATCCTCGAGGTCCATGACGAGGTTCCTCGCGGCTTGGGCGACCCAGGAGGCGGTCGGGTGCGCGGTGGCGCCGAGGATGTGGATCCGGCGGCTGGCGTGCTCGATGACCGCGAGCACGTACAGGCGGGCGCCGCTCAAGGTGGAGGTCTCGAAGAAGTCGCAGGCCGGCAGGGCGCCGGCCTGCGAGCGGAGGAAGGCCGACCAGGTCGTCGAGGTGCGCTCGGCCGCCGGATCGATCCCTGCGTCCTTGAGGATCTGCCAGACGGTGGACGCGGCCACCTTGATGCCGAGTACGAGCAGTTCGCCGTGGACGCGGCGGTAGCCCCAGGCGGGGTTCTCCCGTGCCAGACGCAGCACCAGGAGCCGGATCGACCGCACAGTCCGTGGTCGGCCGGGACCCTTGGGGCGGGACTCGGCCGCGTGGCGTCGCGCGAGGAAATCCCGGTGCCAACGCAGCACCGTCTCCGGACGTACCAGCAGCCTGAACCGACGGAGCGCCTCCGCCGGGAGTCGGTGCAACAGCGCCGCGAGGAACGCCCGGTCGCCTGAGGAGAACCGCAGTCGGGTCTTGCCCAGTTGGCGTTCCAGGACCGCAATCTGATGGCGTAACACCAGGATCTCCACGTCCTTGTCCCGATCACTCATGGACAGCAGGCGCAGTAGCGCGAACGCGTTGGTCACGCCCAGGTAAGCCAGTCGGAGCAGCACAGCCGACCATCATGCCGTGCCGATCGACCACAGCGTGGGTGCACGACCGCTTCCGCGCACCGCCTCTGCAGTCTCCCGTGACCTGCACGGATGGAGTTGTCGGCAGGCACACCGTCGAACCCACGGGCCGAGGTCTTGTGACCATGCCGGGCATCGGTGTCCACGGTGGAGATCAACCGGTCCTTGGCGACCTTAGAGGGCATCTGATCTACTTTTGGGTACTTCTGTCCGGTTTGCGTAGTTCGTTTTGCCAGGTTTGGGTGGATTCGCCGGTCAAACGCGGCTCATTATGTTAGTCATCGCCCAGTGGACCATC
>NZ_MTQP01000019.1 GCF_001984175.1 Saccharothrix sp. ALI-22-I | reverse complement strand
CGTCGACGGGCTGCTGATGCCACACGGCATCATTCGCGGCTTCCCCGCGGTCGATCTCTACCGGGACAGCTGGGTCTACCTCGTCGCCGACGACAACCCCGAGGTCGGGGAGCAGCTCACCCTCGACGACCTGGCCCGGCTACCGTGGGTGACGTACCAGCGCACCTACGACGCGCCCGCCGCCCGCCAGATCGGCCTGCTCGGCATCGAGCCACGCGTGGAGATCTCCGTCGACAGCTTCGGGTTGATGCCTCAGCTGGTCGCGGGTACCCGCCGGGTGGCCCTCATCCAGCGACGTCTCGCCGAGCAGTTGGGCGGACTCGTCCCGGTCCGCGTCATGGAACCGCCCTACGACGCCGTGCCACTCCAGGAAGCCCTGTGGTGGCACCCGATGCACACCCACGACGCAGCGCACATCTGGCTGCGCGAGACGGCGGCCAGGGTTGGCGAGGTCGTCGAGGACGCGCGGCCCGCGGTCTCCAGTTCGCCGATCTGACGGCTCACCGGACGACTCGCAGGGTCATCGTCGGGGTGTGCTGTCCCGCATCGGAAGCGGCATGGCGGTTCCGGCGGACGTCTCGGTGACCGGTTTCGACGACATCGAGCTCGCGACCGACGTGACACCGCGGCTCACGACCGTGTCGTTGCCGCTGGCACAGGCCGGAGCCGAGGCGATCCGCCTCGCACTCGCGGCTCACCCGGAAACCGCGCACCTGATGATGCACGGGCAGGTCGTGGTACGCGACAGCACGGCGGTCCGCGCCGGCTGACCCCCAAGCCGTTGGCCCCGAGGCCATCGCTCATAGCCAGTTCGTCCACGGGCACGCCGATGTCACGGCGTACCTGCCGGAAACCTTGACGCGCTCAGCCGAACACGGCACTATTCGCGGAATACGTTTTCCCGAGGCAGAGGGGCGAGCGTGAGCACTCCCGCCTGCAGCGGTTGTCCGGCAGCGCCGACGACGCGCGGCGGGCGTGGCGACAAGACCGCCCCGTTCTCGCTGTCTCTGGCCCCGATCCCGACTCCCGCCCCGTTTCGCGCGCGCCCTCCCGTGAACGTGAGCCACCCGCGCCCTGAGCGGTCCGCCAGGTTTGCCGCTTGAGGTAACACAACCACCACGACGAGAAGAGGCATCAGTGATCGCTCACCGTCGACTCGCGCCGAGAGCGCTTGCCACCGCGTTATGCGCGTTGGCGGCTGTGTTCCTCTCGATCGCACTCGTCCCAACAGGGACGGCCAACGCCGCGAGCTCCACGTACTACGTGAGTGCGGCCGGCAACGACAGCAACGCCGGGACCAGCAGCGGCGCGCCCTGGCGCTCGCTGGGCAAGGTGAACTCGACGACGTTCCAGTCCGGCGACACCATTCGCTTCAGGTCCGGTGACAGCTGGGTCGGGCAGCTGTGGCCGAAGGGGTCCGGCACCGACGGTGCCCCGATCGCCGTCGACCGCTACGGAGAGGGCGCCAAACCGAAGATCGCCGGCCAGGGCACCGTCGACGACGCGGTGCGGCTGTTCAACCAGGAGTACTGGGAGATCCGCAACCTCGACGTGTCGAACGCGAAGCCCGCGACGGGGACGCCCGGTGCGAACCTCGGCGATTTCCGCGGCATCGGCGTGCACGGCGACAACGGCCAGACCTTGCGCCACTTCGTGGTCGACTCGGTCGACGTGCACGACGTGACCGGCGAGATCAAGTGGATCGGCGGCGACCCCGCGAACAACTCCCCGGGGGTCAGCTGGGGAACCGGCTGGGACCGCTCCAAGAACACCGGCGGCATCATCTTCACCACCACCGTCCCCGACATCGCCGCGCCCGGCGCTCCGACCGTGCTCACCGGCATCACCGTGCAGAACTCCACGATCAAGAACACCTCGTTCGCGGGCATCACCGTGAAGCAGTACACCGGTGACGCGCCGGGAGCCGTCCGCACGGGCTGGGGGGCGCGCCGAACGGCCGACGACACCCTCTTCAGGCCGCACACCAACGTCACGATCAGCGGCAACTACATCACGCAGGCGAACACCGACTTCGGCGGCAACGGCGTCTACCTCACCGACGTCCGGGACGGGCTCGTCGAACGTAACGTGATCGACCGGGTCGGCGTGTCCGGAATCGAGACCTACTACGCCGACCGCGTCACCGTCCAGCACAACGAGGTCATGGGCACCCACCACGCCCAGGGTAGTGCCGACGCGAACGGCCTCGATCCCGACGTCGGCACCACCAACCAGCTGTTCCAGTACAACTACCTGCACGACAACGGTGATGGCATCCTGCTCTGCGGGTGCAACTCCGCGGCCAAGTTCGGCAGCGCGGTGATCCGCTACAACGTCGTGACCGGCAGCAAGCGGTGGAACCTCCACATGTGGCAAGAGGCAGGCACAGTGGCGACCGTCTACAACAACACCTTCTACAGCACCGACGCGCCGAACATGGTGAGCGGCAACAACTCCGGCCGGGCCACGCTGACCAACAACCTGTTCGTGTCCGGCCGATCCAGTGCCGTCTTCCTGCAACAGTCGAGCCTCACCTACAACAACAACGGGTACTCGTCCAACCTCACGACCCGGCCCGCGTCCGACTCCAGGCGCGTGGTCGGCGACCCGAGGTTCGTGAACCCCGCCGTCACGGGACCCTACGGCGACGAGAACGGCCCGAGGCTCGACACGGCGGCGAACTTCGCACTCCAGACCGGGTCGGTGTTCGTTGACGCCGGGGCCACCGTCACCGGCAGCGGCGGTCGCGACTTCGCCGGAACGCCCGTGCCGAGCGGGAGCCGACCGGACATCGGTGCCTTCGAGCGCGGCGGAACGACGCCCGGCACCTCGTTCACGGAGTCGTTCGACGGCCTGACGACCGGCGCGCTCGCCGACGGGGCGAACGGGTGGCGGGTCGTCTCGACCGGGAACGAGGTCCGCGTGGTGGACACGCCCTCCGCCATCGACAAGAGCGTCCGGCTCAACCGCACGACCGACGGCGGCGGCACCGACGGGACCAACCTCGCCCGGATCTTCGGCACCCCGTTGCAGGGCGTGGTCACGATCGAGGCGGAGGTGATGCGCAATGACACGCAGGCGGGCTGGTTCGGGCTGCCCTACGTGTACAACGCCGGCGGCGTCCAGGCCGTCAGCGTCGCGTTCGCACGTGGCCAGATCCACGCGTACGAGGGCAGCACGAACCGCGTGATCGGCACGTACACCTCTGGCCAGTGGTATCGGATCACGCTCAGCGTGGACACCGTGAACCAGAACTTCGACCTGGACATCGACGGCCGACGGGTGCTGACCGATGCCGCCTTCCGCACCCCGATGCCGGGGATCGGAAAGGTCGCGTGGTACGCCAACGCGGCGGAGCGCGGGGCGGTGCACATCGACGACGTGCGAATCTCGGGCGGCCCCGCGCCCACCAACTGACGTCACGTCGTGAGGGCAATGCGGCTCTGCCGGGCCGTTTCGGCCCGGCAGAGCCACATCGCAGACGTCGGACTACTTGCCCGGCGCGCTGGAGGGATCAATGCGGCGATGTCGGCCCCCAGCTCGACGATGACCACTGGCGCGTGTGCCCTGGGTGTCGCGCCGGCTGAGGCACGCTGTCATGGTCGGGTCAATGCGTCGGTGAGTGCCGGGACGTAGAAGTCGGTGATTCCGGCGATGTTCGGATGTGTGCCGGTGCCGCCGGTTCCCGGATAGCCGTTGACCAGGCCGTTGAACGTGTATGCCACCCGGTGGCTGTCGATGCGGGTGTCCAGGGTGGTGTTGTTGAAGACGTCTGCGACCGTGATGCCCCACTTGTCGGTGATCTGCATCGTCACCGAACGGATTGCGAGTTGTGTGTTCCAGTCGCGGGAGCCGAGCTTGTGGACGGCCACGTACACGATCCGCGCGGTCGGCCATTTGGCCCGCATGGCGTGGATGGTGGTCTCGAGCGAGCCTGCGTAGGTCGACTTGTCGAAGGCAGCGGGGTCGAAGCCAGCAGCCATCGTGCCGACTCGGTACCGGTTGTTGTAGATGAGTTCGGCGTCGTTGGTGCCGCCGTTGAACACCACGTAGTCGGGCGACCGCGAGGCGGCCCCTCGCACTTGCGTGATGATCTGGCCGCCGGCAGGGCCGATCGCCGCGCCGTTCACGGCGTACTTGGTCAGGTTCATGAGCTCGCGTTCGGCCGTGAGGTTCACGAAGCTGCGTGCGTAGGTGTGGCCGTGGACGATGCTGTCGCCGAACGCGTACATCGTCTTGCCTCTCAGCTGCCCGTCCGCCGCGTACGCCGGTGCGCTGAGGCGGAAGTTGTCGATGGACTGCACGCCGGTTCCGTAGTAGTTGCAGGCGACGAGCTTCGCGAGGTTCCTGCCGGTCACGCTCGCCGTGCCGGAGGCCATGACCCGCGCGGAGGTCTCCTTGGTGGTGATCGTGTACTGCACTCTTCGCAGCGTGAAGTCGAGGTGCAGGTTCACCAAGTACCACTTGGCGCGGTCGTAGGCGATCCTGGTCCAGGTCGGGTTGAGCGAGTCCGGTGCGGACGCCGAGTCGGACACCGGGCCGGTCAGGCCGTACCGGAGTTCGGCGGCGGTGGCGGCGAGCGAGAACACGAGATTGCCCTGACTGTCACGCAGCTCGACACCCGTCTTGTGCCCGCTGCTGGCGACCGCCGTTCTCCAGTCGAAGGTCAGGTCGAGGGTTCGCTCACCGACGACGGCCGCGTCGAACGCCTTGACCGAGGTGGTGTAGTTCCTCATTCCGCTGGTGACGTTCAGGACCCCGTCGGCCACCGCGGCTCCGGCGGGGAAGCCGAAGTTCGCCGGGGACGTCTGAGCGCTGAACGTCTCGTCGACGAGAACGCCGGCTGCGGCTTTCGCCGTGGGGGCGACGAGGGCGATCGCCGCCGCCACGACGGCGAGGACCGCCGTGGGCCGAAGACGGCGGCGAGTTCGCCGATGGTCGGCATGCATGGAAGTCCTCCTGTCCGCTTCGCCGGCTACTTGCGTTCGAAGATCCAGACCGTGTTGGTGTCGGTGGAGCCGGTGTTCCACCGCACCTGGCCGGCCGAGGACGCGTAGAGGTACTCGCTGCCGGTGTTCTGATTGTTGAGGCGGAAGCTTCCGGAGGCGACCGGTTCCAGGGTCCAGAGCGCGTCGGCGGCGACACCGCCGGTGTTCCAGATGACGGTGTTGTTGGCGGCGGCGGCCAGGTTGAACCGTCCCGTCCGGGCGTTGCGGATCGTCCAGGCGCCGGACGTGGTCTGGGTGAGGACCCAGTCCTGGTCGTCGTAGGTGCTGGCGGCAGCCAGGATGACCACGCCGTTGCCGTCCGAGTCGAGGTAGGTGCCCGTCGACGAGTTCCTGATCTTGTAGGTGCCGGCCGTCGGCTGGCTCGGGTTCGGGCTGCTGCCCAGGCCGCTCATGATGGCGTTGACCATGCCCTGTTGGGTCACCGCGAGGGAACGTCGGTCGATCAGCCCGAACCCGTATTGCCCGTTGTGGCCGTTGTCCCAGTAGACGGTGGCCGCTCCGTACTTCTTGGCGGTGGCCACGACGGCACGCACGTAGTCCGCACGGTACCTGCCGTTCGACGAGTCCGACGACGACTTGTCGATCGCGCCGTATTCGCCGACCACCACCGGATACCCGTTGGCGACGAACCTGTCGTGCATCTTCTTCATCTGCGCATCCAGATGGTCCTCCTGGCCCCAGGACGACCGCTTGGACGGATTGGTCGCCGCCCGCCCCCACTGGGTGATGGTGCCGCTCTCCTCGCCGGCGAAGTCCCACGGATCGTAGTAGTGGACGGAGATCATGATCCGCCGCTCGTTGGCGGGGATCGTGGGGGACCGGTACTGGTCGGTCGGGAGTACGAAGCCGTAGTTCCCTGCGGTGTATTCGATGTTCGTGTTCCAGCCGGGGACGAGCAGCCACCGTGAGCCGTTGTTCCCGCCGGTCCTGCGCACGGTGTCGACGAAGATCTGGTTGTAGCTGTTGATGTTCGAGTAGCACGGCTGGGTCGGGCGGCCGAACTGCCCGTCGAAGTTCTCGTTCATGGATTCCAGGATCAGGCGCTGGTCGTAGTTCTGGAACCTGGTTGCGATTTGTTGCCAGACCTTCTGGTACTTGTCCTTGATCGTCGTCTGGGAGGACGAGTCGCAGATCAGCCAGGATCCGGTGATGGTCTTGTAGCCGTCGCCGTGCATGTTGATCAGGACGTACATGCCCCGGTTGTAGGCGTAGTCGACGACTTGCTGGATCCTGTTCAGCCAGGCGGAGTTGATCGTGTAGTTCGGCCCGGGTCCGATGTTGCGCAGGTAGGAGACCGGTATCCGGATCGTCTTGAACCCCGCCGCCTGCACCTTGTCGACGAGAGCCTGCGTGATGGTCGGCTGACCCCACGCCGTTTCACCGGGATATCCGTCGATGTTGGCTTCCAGTTGGTTGCCCAGGTTCCAGCCGGCACCCATGTCGGCAACGATCTGCGAAGCGTTCAGCTGCGCCGTGGTGTCGGCCGATGCTTGGTTCGTCAAGCCGGACATGGATGGGGTGACCGCCAGCACGACGGCGAGGAAGACGACTTTGAACCTTCTTGCTGTCGAAAGCACAGATATTTCCTCTCTTCGACACTCGAGGGGTGACAACGGTGACCGTCGCCGCCACGATGGCGCCGACAGCCCATCTCGTCGACGACCGGGGTTCGAAAGTCCAGACCGCGTTGGCGGCACTCGACGGTGTCGGCGGCGGTGGCGGCAACAGCCGCCGTGCGCGGGTCCGGCGAAGGGCAACGCCGGAATATGCGGTGCGTGCCCCATGTCCCGGCCGATAGCGCTGTCGCGCCAGGCGCGTCACCGGCGCCGCAGCAGTCGCCGTGGCTGGTCTCAGTGAGATTGTCGCATGTGGAGGGTGCTGCTGCGGCTTCGTAGCAGGACACCGTCGCGGTGCAACCTCCGCGGCACCGGGCGACTTTCGGTGACGAGGCGGTCGAGTGCTGATCAGCATCGCGGTCTCGGGCATCCGGGAAGGGTGCGGCGTAGGCGTGGCCGACTGTCGTCGACCCGTTTCAGATCGGCGGCCAGGTCACCCGCGGGGTGCGGGACGGCGGGATCGTCCACCTCGTCCACGAACAGGGCCCACCGAGGTGCCGCTGCGGGCGGGGGTGGCTCCGTCCTGCTCGGGCGCGGACACCGTGACCTCCGCCGGCAGCGGGGCGCTCCGGCGATCGCCGGAGCGCGCGATAACGACCCGCGTGTCGATGCGTTCGATTCCTTATTCGACACGGCATTCGACCTTCCTGCGAAGGACCCAGCAGATGAAATGCCAGCCGACATCGCCACGACCGGGGCCCGACGGTAGAGAAAGCGGTGTTGCGTAGATCAGGGAAAGCGCTTACCTGTCGTACCATAGAGCGGGCTTGCGGAGACCGTCAAGCTGCCACCTGGCTCTTCCCCCCGATGGCGCCCCAGGCACGTTCGGCGTCGCTAAAAGTAGCCGGCTTGAAGCGTTCCGGTTGTGGTGGAGGCTCTATTCCTTGAGAGGGTGGAGTCATGGCACGACCTTCACGGCACCCGGTTGAGGTGCGGGAGCGGGTGGTGTGTCTGGTCCGGGAGCACTGTGACGAGTACGGTTCGGAGTGGGCGGTGATCTGCTCGATCGCGGGGAAGCTCGGGGTGTCGGGCGAGACGCTGCGCAGCTGGGTTCGGCAGGCCGAGGTCGACGGCGGGCGGTGTCCGGGGACGACGACGGACGAGTCTGCGGAGCTGAAGCGGTTGCGGCGGGAGAACGCGGAACTCAAGCGCGCCAACGAGATCCTGAAGTCCACAACCTTAACTTATTGCGACAACGACAGGTTGTGACCTGAGTCCGTCTTCTGGTATTTGGTCTTGTGTGTCGATGGAGTTGGTGTCGGGCTGGTCGGCGGGGTTTGAGGCGTTCCTCGGCCGGTTCACGGGTCGGTTCCCGCGTGTGGAGTCACGGCGCCGGATGCGTTGGTATGTCAGGGGTCTGCTCTCCGAAGTGGAGCGAAGAACGGGTGGACCCTGGCCGAGGCGGCAGGTGATGCGGGTCCGGAGGGTATGCAGCGGCTGCTGAACTCCTACGCCTGGGACACCGACGGGCTGCGCGACGACATGGCGGGTTCCTCGGTCCTGGTCGTCGTTGACCCGGTAGACGATGAGGGTGGACTTGTCGCGCGTTCATGGGCGCGTTCGCGGGCGCGGGCGGGCGCGAGGAATGACCACCGGTTCGGCACCGGGTTCGCGTACTACAGCGTTGCGCACCAGGCATGGCTGATCGGCGGCGGCGAATACCGGCTCTACGCCGCTTCCTCCCGTGACGTCCGCTGCACCGCCACGATCGCCCTCGAGTCCACCGAACCCCGGCTGGGAAACGCCGCCTGAAATCTTGAGGTCGACGTCAGCGGTGGGAACGCAGAGGGGTGCTGGTGCTTCTTTCAACTTCCTGGAGATCGGACCGTCGTCGTGAAGCGCTCTTCGGCCCGGTCGATCTCGCCGAGTTGGGTGAGGATCGAGCTGGGGGTCGAGTTGCCGACCACCTTCTGCATCAGCGGGGTGTGGTCCAGGATCGCGTCCCGGATGGGTCGCAGAGCGGGCGGCGCGTGATGGAAGACCTGCCCGAGGACGTAGGCCTGCTGGGACTGCCGGGCGGTGTGCGGCTTGCGGGGGGCCTCGAAGGCGTCGAGTGCCTCGCGGACGGCCTGGTAGTCCGTCAGGTCCATCCCGCCCAAGCGGCGGCCGATGAAGTATCCGTCCTCGATGGCCATACCGGCGCCGTACGCGGCGTACGGGGATGTGGGATGCGCGGCGTCGCCGACGAGGGTCGCGCGGCCCTTGGACCACTGGCCCAGTGGCTTGCGGTCGCGGATCGCCCAGCGCTGGACGTGCGCGGGGTCGGTCGCGGCGATCAACTGGGGAAGCGGACTGGCGAAGGCCTGGCCGAGGGTGGTCGCGGTCGAGTGCGGGTCCCCGGTGAATTCCCGGCTCGCGTCGAACGCTTCGAGCACCCACCACTGATGGCCGTCACGTCCCTTGTCGCGGATGGCCGTCCAGCTGCCCTGGACAGTGCGGCTGTGGGAAAGGACGCACATCCCGGGCTCGGCCGCGATGCTCTTGTCGAAGGTGTAGCCGCCGATGACGTGCAGGTTGTGCTCGCGCTTGGGGCTGTCACCCCACAGCGTGCGGCGGACCAGGGAATCGATGCCGTCGGCGCCGATCACGACGTCCGTCTCGTGGATCCGTCCGTCCGCAAAGTGCAGCCGAACACCGCTCTCGTCCTGCTCGACACGTTCCACCGTGTGGTTGACCTGCAGGACTCCCTTGGGCAGCGCGTCGAGCAGCCGCTCGTACAGTTCGGGGCGCAGCAGGCCGATGAAGCCGCCGCCGTAGTCGCGGACGACGTGCTCCGGGATAGTCGCGCGGACCCGGCGGCGGCCGCGGGCGTTGCGGAACTCGGCTGTGCAGGGTGCCCCCAGGTCTTCGATGTTCACCCCGAGCAGCCCGAGTGCCTTGATGGGGGCCGGCCACAGGTTGAGGATGGTGCCCGCGGGTCGGGCCTGCGGGTAGCGCTCGAACAGCACGACGTCGTGGCCGGCCTGGTGGACGGAGAGTGCGGCGGCCAGTCCACCAGGGCCGGCGCCGATGACGGCGACGCGGCCGCGCTGGGCGGGGGACTTCTTCACGGTGCGTTCCTCAGTCCTGGTCGTCGTGGACCCGATAGACGATGCGGGTGGGCTTGCCGCTCTCGGCCGCGCGGTTCATGGGCGCGTTCGCGGGCGCGTTCGGGCGCGAGGAATGACAACCGGTTCGGCACCGGGTACGACGGTGTTGGAGATCTCGCCGCAATAATCATGACCACCCGCACCGCATCCCGGAATCAGGAGACACGCCCTCGTCGCTCCCCGGCGGGTTCACCGGGAGCCGAGCGTGGATGCGGCCGCGAGGCGGGCGCCCTGTCGCCAGACCGCGCGAATCGACAGGCTGTCGTTGATGGTCGTGGTGGGATCACCGTCGACCAGGACGAGATCTGCCCGCAGGCCTTGCTCGACGCGGCCCCGATCGTGGAGGCCGAACCGTCGTGCTGTCAGTGAAGTCGCCGAGCGCAGGGCTTCGGCGGGGCTGAAACCGGCCTGTACGAACAGTTGCAGCTCGCCGTGCAGACTTGCTCCGTGGGTCACGCCGCGCACGGCCAGAGCCGCGGCGTCGGTGCCTGCGATCACGTCGACCCCAGCCTGGCGCAGGGCTGCGATCGTGGCCAGTGCCATGTCGAAGTGCGAGGCGGGCAAGCCGCCGAACGTGTCGGAGAGGTGCGCCCGCAATTCCGGCGAAAGCTTTCCCGCAACGCGGGGATCTTGCGCCAGCTCCGTGCTGTGCGACAGCCCGACGATGGAGGCAAGGGGAGTCAGTGTCGGCACCACGAACACGTTCGCGCTTGCGATGCGGTCGACGATCTCCGGGGTGTGGGCCGTGTCGGCGAACAGATGGGCGAGGCCGTCGGCGCCGGCGTCGACCAGCTGTTCGGTCTCGTGCAGCGTCATGGCGTGGGCCATCACCATCTTCCCGCGAGCGTGCGCCTCGGCGATCACGGCGGCGTGAATCTCCAGGGGTACGTGCGGCAACTGGAAGCCGAACGCCCCGCCACTCTCGGCTATCAGCTTGATGTAGTCGGCGCCCTCGCTGATCCGGTCGTCGACGAACCCGGCCGCCTCCGCCACGGTGGTCGCGGTCGGCCAGACCGGATCGTTGAGGCCCTTCCGGAACTGATGAGGGTGGCCGTCGGGGTGGGTGAGCGAAAAGGAGGCGCTCCGCACGTCCGCGAAAGTCCGGTCGGCCTCGACCTCGGCGCGCAGCGGAATCATGGTGGCGGGGACCGAGCCCATGTCGAGTTCGGTGGTGACGCCGAAGGTCAGCGCCTGGCGCAGCATCGCGGCATCTGTGTGGGTGTGTGCGTCGATCAGGCCCGGCAGCAGGGTCGCGCCGCTGGCGTCGACGACTTCCACCCCGGTGACACGCGGCCCGCCCACCGAGACGATGACGCCGTCGGCGACGTGCACGTCGACCTGGCCCAGGTTCTTCTCGCCGTCGAACACCTTCGCACCGACGATGACGAACTCGTTCATCGGACTCCCCTCGCAATGCTGGACGTGTACTGGTTCGGGCTCACGGCTACGACGTCTGCCGGACCGGCAGGATGACCGCCGAAGGGTGTTCGGGGGCGTGGTGACCGTCTGTTCGGCCAGGCGGGCGACGGCGACCCCACGGGGGTCGCCGTTCCGGACAGACTGGGCCTACCGGCCCCGTCGTGCGGGTGGGATGGGAATCGGCTCGACTCCTGGCACGACGCGGGTGGTCAGGGTGCCGAGTTGTTCGACGGTGACGGTGACGACGTCGCCGGGTTGCAGGGGGCGGTGGGCGTTCAGGCCTTCGCGACCCCACAGTTCGGCGAGGCAGCCGCCGCCGCAGGTGCCGGAGCCGAGGACGTCGCCGGGGCGGATCTCGGTGCCGCGGGAGGCGTAGGCGATCATGTCGGCGTAGGAGAACGCCATGGACGACCAGCGGTCCTGCCCCAGCCGTTCGCCGTTGATCTCGACGGTCATCGTCAGGTCGAACGAGGTGTCGGTGCGCCAGGGTTGCAGCTCGTCGGGGGTGACCAGGACCGGTCCGAGGGTGGTGGCGGTGTCCTTGCCCTTGGTGGGGCCGAGCCGGACCTGCATCTCGGCGAACTGGACGTCGCGGGCGGACCAGTCGACGAGGATGGTGTAGCCGGCGATGTAGGCGTCGGCGTCGTCGGGGTGGATGTCGCGGCCGGTTCGGCCGATGACGGCGGCGACCTCCAGCTCCAGGTCGAACATCCGGCTGCCGGGCGGGAGGGGGACGTCGTCGTCGGGGCCGAGGATCGCGTAGGGGTTGGTGAAGTAGAACGCGGGTGCCTCGTACCAGCGTTCGGGTACGGTCGCGTCGGTTCCGCCGAGTCTGGAGACACCTTCGACGTGCCGTTCGAAGGTCATGAAGTCCCGCACAGCGGGAGGATCGGGGATCGGCGCGCGCAGCCGAAGGTCGCCGACCGCCCGGGTCGCGGCAGGCGCGGCCAGGGCCTGCTCCCCGGCCTCCCGCAGGGTGCCGTCGCGCAGGAGGCCGAGCATCGTGACGCCGCGACCCAGGGGATGGACCTGGTCGTGGTGGAGGACGCCGACCCGATCACCGTCGTCGTCGGCGTAGGTCACGAACCGCACAGTCGCGCTTCCCTTCAGACGGAGGTGTGCATCGGGCGGCCGAGCCAGGCGATCGCGTCCCCGAAGGCGGCGATCACGTCGAGGTCCCGGCCGGCGTGGTCTGCGTAGACGCGGTGCAGGTTGAGCACGATCCGTTCGGCGTCGGCCCAGCCCGTGAACTCGCCCAGGTCAACCTGGCGGGCGGCCTGCAGGGGCGTCAGACCCCGGGAGAGCCCGTCCTGGGCGGTGTCGAGGATGAGCCGGTAATAGCGGCGGTGCTCGTCCAGGACCCGGGTGATGCCGGCGCCGGTGAGGACCGGGCCGTGGCCGGGGACGACGACGTCGGGTTGCAGGGACTCCAGCCAGTCGACCGCGGCGAGGGCCCCGTCCACCGAGCCCATGAAGACCAGCGGGGTGAGTCCGGCGAACACCAGATCGCCGGAGAACAGCACGCGTTCTTCGGGCAGCCAGGCGATCAGATCTCCGGTGGTGTGCGCCGGGCGGCCGGGGTGCAGCAGCTCGATCCGCCGACCTGCGACGTGCAGGGTGAGTGCGGAGCCGGCCGAGATGTCGGGAAGCCTGCGGGTCACCGGCCCCCAGTCCGGGACCGGGTTCCACAGCGGTGGGCAGCCGTCGATGATCGGGTCGGCCTGAAGCCCTTCCCGCATCCGGCTGTGCCCGACGATCACTGTCGTGGAGGGGAGGAGGCTGTTGCCGTAGGTGTGGTCACCGTGCTGATGGGTGTTCACCGCCAGCCGGACGGGCGCCCCGCCGGTGGCCGTGTCCACGGCGTCGAGAAACCGGCGGGTGCGAGCCGCGGTGGCACAGGTGTCGATCACCAGGACCCCGTCGTCGCCGGCCACCGCGCCGGCGTTGTTGACCCACCAGGTCCCGTCCGGCTGCACCCAGGCGTGGATCCCGGGAAGCAACTCCTGGAGTTCCGCCGCGTCCGCTGTGGGAGGAGGAGCGGAGTTCGTGTCCGGGGTGTCGGTCATGACCCGGCCTGTCCGTCGTCCTTCACGGTGGCGACGCGGCGGCGACCGTGCTGTTCGTACCTGGCGAAACGCATGGCAATCCTCAGGATCTGGGTGAGTTGCACAGGCCGGGGGCATGGCAGAGCGGGGAGTGCGCCGAGCACCCGGGGCCAAGGGGGGGTCAGACCGGCGGAGCGACGAAGACGCCGCGGTCGACGTCGTTCTGCATCTCCTTGGCGACCATCTCGTTCATCGGGTTGGCCGTGCCCCACTGGTCGGCGTTCTCGGGCTTCGTCAGGTCGTAGATGTGCGGGTGCCAGGTGTCCTCGTCCAGCTCTTCGAGCTCGGTGGTGTACTCCACGGTGTTGCCGTGCGGGTCGAGGAAGTACGTGAAGGTGTTGTCGCCCGCCATGTGCCGTCCGGGGCCCCAGATCTTGGTGGCGCCGGAGCGCATCACGCGGCCGGAGCCGCGCATGTACTCGTCGATGCCGCGCATCTCGAAGGAGAGGTGCTGCAGGGAGGTGTGCGGGCCGCGGGCAATGGCCATGGAGTGGTGCTGGTTGCTGATCCGCATGAAGTGCATGAGCTCGCCCATGTGCGGGATGCACATCGTGTCGGACAGCCGGAAGTCGAGGTGCTGCTCGTACCAGGCGCGGGTGGCGTTGATATCGGTGGAGTTCAGGACGACGTGCGAGAGACGGACGGGGATGGCCTCCTTCTCCTCGACACGGCGGTGCTTGCGTGCCTCGACGTCGGCGGAGACCTCGATGGTGCGGCCGTCGATGTCGAAGAAGCGGAAGCCGTAGCCGCCGCCGGGGGTGTCGACCTTGCCCGGCTGGGAGATCAGCTGTACTCCACCCGCGAGGAGTTGCTCGGCGAGTGTGTCCACGTCGGCGGGGTTCGCCGCGCCGTAGGAGATGAGGTCGAGGCGCTTCTCCTCGGCCTTGCGGAGCCGGACGATGTACTGCTCGGGGGAGCCCTCGGCGGCCAGGAAGGAGATGCCGGAGTCCTCGGCGACCTTGGTCAGGCCCCAGACGCCGGCGTAGAAGTCGAGCTGCTTGTCGTAGTCCGGCACGGCGAGGTCGACGTGCCGCAGATGGGTGAGTAGACGGTTGGTCATGTCGGGCTCCTCAGATGAGACGCAGCAGCGCTGCCGCGTTGCCGCCGCGCACGGCGTGGAAGTGGGGGTCGGGGAGGTCCTTGACGGCGCGCAGTGCGCCGAGCGGGTCGTCGGTGCCCATGTCGAAGGGGAAGTCGGAGCCGAGCAGCACCCGGTCGGGGCCGGCCACCCGGATCAGTTCGCGCAGGACGTGCGGGTCGTGGACGAGGGAGTCGAAGTACAGCCGCTTGAGGTAGCTGCTGGGCGGGTGCGCGCAGCCGCGGGCGTCGGCGCGGGCACGCCAGGCGTGGTCGGAGCGGCCGATGTGGGTGGGCAGGTAGCCGCCGCCGTGGGCGGCGACGATGCGTAGCCCGGGATGGTTGTCCAGGACGCTGGAGAAGATGAGGTGGGAGAGCGCGACGGCGTTCTCGGCGGGCTGGCCGACGGTGTTGGACAGGTACCACCGGTCGAGACGTTCGTCGAGTGTGCAGCCGAAGGGGTGCAGGAAGAGGATCGCCCCGGTTTCCTCGGCACGCTTCCAGAACGGTTCGTAGGCGGGGTCCGACAGCTCGCGCCCTGGCGCGTGACTGGAGATCTCGACACCGCGCAGGCCCAGGCTGAGTGCGTGGTCGAGGGCTTCGACGGCGTGGTTCGGGTGCTGGAGCGGGGCGAGGCCGAGGCCGTGCAGTCGTTCCGGGGCTTGGGCGACGTGCTCGGCGGTGCCGGTGTTGGCCTCTTCCCAGACCGTGCGGGCCAGCGTCTCCTCGGCCCAGTAGTGGTAGTGCGAGGGGGACGGCGAGACCAGTTGGACGTCGATCCCGGCGGCGTCCATCGCGGCGAGCCGGGCCTTGACGTCGGTCAGTTTCGGGATGCGGTCGCGCAACATCGGGCCGCTGACGGCAGCGGCCTCTGGGCCGTTGCGGCGGGCGTCGAGAGCACGGGCGGCGGCCAGGGCGGGGTGTCCTGCGACGGCGTCCTCGATGCGCGGGAGCAGGACGTGCGCGTGCACGTCGATCGTGGGTGCGCTGCTCAGCGGACGCGCGGAGTTCACGGGGTTTCCTTGATGATGGACATCGTGCGGGACATCAGACCGGCCATGTCGGCGTTGCGGTTGCCGTCCATCTGCCACTGACCGAGTTGCACCGAGGCTTCGACGACCGTGCGGACACGGTCGATCCGGCGTTCGTAGAAGCCGGTCAGCAGGGTGTCCAGGGAACTCCAGTCCTGCTGGTCGCTCAGCATTTCGGCGAGCACGGAGGCGTCTTCCAGCGACATGGCCGCGCCCTGGGCGACGGTGGGCGGACAGGAGTGGGCGGCGTCGCCGATCAGGACGACCCGGCCGCGGTGCCAGGAGCCCTCGACGAGCAGCCGGGTGAACCACGTGTAGTTGACCTTGGCCGGGTCGGCGATGCTCGCGGCGATCTCCGGCCACACGCCGCCGTAGCCCGCGGCCAGCCGGCGCATCTCCTCCGCGTAGGAGGCAGGGTCGATGGTGGTGCGGTCGCGGTTGGCCTCCACGAGGTAGGCGTAGATGGTGTCCTGGCTGGTGGGGCAGTAACCGGCGATGTAGCAGGGACCGCCGTAGCTCAGGTCGGTGCGTTCCACGCCCTTGGGTCGGTGCGTGGCGACGCGCCAGATGGCCATGCCGGTCGGCTCGGGCTTGTCGCCGATACCGATCATGGCGCGGGTGGCGGAGTTGACGCCGTCGGCGGCGATGACGAGGTCGTAGCGCCCCTCGGTGCCGTCGCTGAAGCGGACGGTGACGCCGGTCCCGTCCTGGGTCAACTCGTTCGCGGTGGTGCCGAGGCGGACGCTCGCGCCGCTGGCGCGGACGGCCTCGCAAAGGATCTCCTGAAGCTGTGCCCGCTGCATACCCGCGGTCGCGGGCAGATCCTCGCCACCCGTGCGGATGCCCTGCTGGACGTGGAACACCGTCCCGTCGGGCGCGGCCAGGCCCACGGAGTCGAAGGTGTAGCCGGTCTTCTGGACCTCGTCCCACACGCCCAGTTCGCGCAGGACGCGCAGCGCGTTGCCCTGCAGGGTGATGCCGGAGCCGAGGACGCTCCAGTCAGGTCGTGCCTCGATCAGGTCCACGGTGATGCCTGCCCGCCGTAGCAGCACGGTCACGGCGTTGCCGGATGCGCCACCGCCGATGACGAGGACGGTGCGAGGACGGGGATCTGTCATGGGGTCTCCCGATGAGGGGCCGCACGGCGTCGGGCGGCAAGGGTGGGGCCGGGGCGCGGCTATCGGGGGCGCCCGGCCGTTTCAGGGCGCTACTTGACGGCGATGGGGTCGACGGGCGCGCCGACGGCTGCCGCTTCCTGCGCGACACAGCGGGTGCGCTGGGCGCCGAGCCCGGTGATCGAGCCGTCCATCACGTCGCCGTCGCGCAGCAGTCGGCCCCAGTGGATGCCGTTGCCTGCCGGGCTGCCGGTCAGAACCAGGTCGCCGGGGAGCAGTCGGGCGGTCTGGGAGATGTACGAGACGATCCGCGCCACGTCGAAGATCATGTCCTTGGTGGACTCGTCCTGCATGGTCTCCCCGTTGAGCTTGAGGGTGACCTGAAGGTCGGACGGGTCGGCGACGGAGCCTGCCGGGACGATCCAGGGGCCCAGCGGAGTGAAACCGGGGGCGTTCTTGCAGCGCAGCCAGTCGGTGCCGATGGGCGGCATGTCCCGGCGGAAGACGGTCGCGCGGTCGGTGAGGTCATTGGCGATGGTGTACCCCGCGACGTGTTCCAGGGCTTCCTCCACGGTGACCCGGTAGGCGGGGCGGGAGATCACCGCGGCCAGTTCCAGCTCCCAGTCGGGCTTCTCGGCCCACGCGGGGAGCACCACGTCGTCGTAGGGACCGCTGATCGCGGTCGGCAGGCCGGTGAAGACGTACGGGAGGTCCTCGGCGGCCCGCTTGTCCATGATCGCCGCGATCTCGGCGCGGGCCTCTTCGGCGGTGCGCGGGTCGTCCGGGGCGCGGTGCGCGACCCCCAGGTCGATCACGTGCTGGCGGTAGTTGGCGCCCGACTGGAAGATCTGTCGGGGCTCGAGCGGCGCGTGCACCGCCAGGTCCGCCAGCGGCCGCCAGTCGCCCGCCGGGTCCTCCGCGAGGGTGCGCAGGAGTGGCAGCTGCTCGTCCCAGCGCTCCAAGAGCACCAGCGTGGTCAGCGTGGGTTCGCCCAGTGCCGTGCACAGGTCGAGGACTCGGCCGTCCGGCACCACGAGGCCAGGGAACCTGGCCCCGCCCGGAGCCGACAGGGTGCCGATGGCGAACGGGCCGGAGAAGGGGGTGAAGGGGACCGACGCGGCTGTGGATGTCACGGAGATGTCCTCCCGATTGCGATGTCACCAATCTGGCCCGTAAGGTGTGATCTGGGAAATCGATTCATTAAATGGTCTGCATCCAGCGCACAAATACTTGTACGTTCCGACTCCGCACCGGGGTGCTTCGTGAATCTGGCAAGCCTGGACCTCAACCTCGTCGTTGCCCTGCGCGCTCTGCTGGAGGAGCGCAACGTGACCAAGGCGGGGCGACGCATCGGGCTCAGCCAGTCCGCCATGAGCGCTGCCCTGGCCCGGCTGCGACGCCATTTCGACGACGACCTGCTCTCCCGGACCGGCGCACGCTACGAACTGACCGCCCTCGGCCTGGCTCTCCTCGGCCGCACCGCCACCGCCTGCGACCTGCTGGAGCGCGTCTTCACCAGCCAGGCCGACTTCGACCCCGCCCGCGAGGAACACGAGTTCACCCTGGTCGCCTCCGACTACGCGGTGGCCGTCTTCGGCGTCGAACTCGCCCGCACGGTCCATGCCGAGGCGCCAGGCATCCGGCTCCGGTTCAAACAGGCGTCGACGGAAGTCATCGAGGACACCACGGCGCTGCTGAGTACCGTCGACGGGCTGCTGATGCCACACGGCATCATTCGCGGCTTCCCCGCGGTCGATCTCTACCGGGACAGCTGGGTCTACCTCGTCGCCGACGACAACCCCGAGGTCGGGGAGCAGCTCACCCTCGACGACCTGGCCCGGCTACCGTGGGTGACGTACCAGCGCACCTACGACGCGCCCGCCGCCCGCCAGATCGGCCTGCTCGGCATCGAGCCACGCGTGGAGATCTCCGTGGACAGCTTCCAGCTGATGCCCCTGCTGGTCGCAGGCACCCGCCGGGTGGCCCTCATCCAGGAACGTCTCGCCGAGCGGCTGGGCGGACTCGTCCCGGTCCGCGTCATGGAACCGCCCTACGACGCCGTGCCACTCCAGGAAGCCCTGTGGTGGCACCCGGTGCACACACACGACGCGGCGCACATCTGGCTGCGTGAGACGGCCGCCAGGGTCGGCGAGGCCGTCAATGCCGATCGGCCCACGATCTCCGGTCCGCCGATTTGAGAGCGCGTCTTGGAACGTGGTTGAGGCAGGAGGCGTCGCGCTGCTCTGGGTGCATGCGGAGGCCGACACGGCCCAGGATCAGGATGTGGTCGAGGACCTCGCGTCGGACGGTGCCGATGACCCGTTCGCAGTGGGCGTTCATCCGGGGCGCCCGTGGCGCGCTGGTGATCACGTGAAGTTCCTCGGCCTGGAAGACGGTGTCGAATGTCCGGCCGTACTTGCCGTCACGGTCGCGTAGCAGGAAGCACGGGGACTCGGTACGGGTGCCGAGGTCGGCGGCGAGGTTTCCGGCCTGCTGCGTTGCCCCGGCCTGTGTCTGGTGGGTGGTGACGCCGGTGATGTGCGGGTGCCGGGGGCCGTGTTCGAGGAAGGTCGGCGGGTTCTTCCCTGGCAAGTCGCAGCACGAGCGTCTTGATCGCAGTTCGTGTCGGTGGGCGTCCGGTACGTCGACGCATGGTGTGGTCCCACTTGCGGGCTATGAACCTCTGCGGTGCCAGGCGAGCAGGGTGCCCGGCGTGACCGGGAAGACCTCTCGCCAACGGCGACGATCCACCAGCCCGGACAGGGCGGCGAACCGGAACCGGTCTACAGGCTCATGACGAACCGGGCTGCGACCTGCCGACGAAGTACCACGTTCTCATGACGCAGCGCGAGCAGTTCGGCGTCCTGCTCACCGAGTGGCAGGGTCTTCCCGTCGCTCTTGATCCACTGCGGGCAGTCCCGACCGAAGGCCGTGGGTTGACGGTCGTGAGAGTCTTTGTATCAAGGGGTTGATACAAAGGGGGCGGCATGGCCGAGGTGTTGGGTACAGCACTGTTGAACGGGCTCATCGGCCTCGCCGTGTTGCTGGTGCTGTGGCCGACCCGGTCGGGCGGGCGGCGGTTCCTCCGGCGCTGGGGCGTTCCCGAGCCCGACGACCAGCAGGAAATCCAGGCAGTTCGGTACCTGCGGGACCGGCGGTTGCTCTACCCGCTGCTGTTCCTGGTCATCCCGGCCGGGCAGCGCATGCTGGGACTGCCCTACCCCGACTCGGGCGCGGTCCGCAACCTCGCTCCGGTGATCGTCGCGCTGTTGCTCGCGGAAGCGGTCGCGGCGTTGCGGCCGGTGCGTGGTGTCCGGGTCGCGACGCTGACCCGCCGCCGGTGGCGTGATCTGGTGCCGAGGTCGGCGATGGTCACCTTTCTCGCCTTGGGCGGATTGGCCGTGCTGTTCGCCGTCATCGGACTGCTCGCCCGGCCATGGGCCGAGCGGTCCGTCGCGATGGTGCAAGCCGACGGCGGCTGGGTGTCGGTGTCCGACCGGTACCGCGCCGAGATGGCCCAGCCGGTGGGCTGGATCGTGCTGATCGGAGTGGTGTCGGGCCTGGTCGCGGTCCTGGGTGTGGTGCGGCTGGCGGTGCGACGCGGCTCGGTCGCCGATCCCTTGGTGGACGCCGCGCTGCGCAGACGGAGCGCGAGGGTGGCGGTCGGTATCGGCATCGCGTGGATGGGTTCGATGGTCGTGCCCGTGAACAACTACCTCGGCCTGCTGCGCGGCGCGGCGGGGTTGAGACCGGACTCGTCGCCGATGCCCGGCTGGCTGGAGTACACGTCGTTCGCCAACCTCGTGGGGCCGTTGGTGTTCTTGGTCGCGGTGCTGGGCTGGGTCTTCGTGGCGAACCCCTCCGCCCGGCGGACCGCCGCGTGAGCGGGACGACCCGCATCCTGGTCGATCCCGACAGCGGTGTGGCGCCCTGGCGGCAGGTGCGCGACCAGCTCCTGCACCTGATGCGGGTCGGCGAACTGCCGGTGGGCGCGCCCTTGCCGTCGATCCGCCAACTGGCACGTGATCTCGGACTGTCGGTCGGGACGGTGGCGCGGGTGTACCGCGAGCTGGAGACGGCCGGACTCCTGCACACCGCCAGGCGTGCAGGCACCGTCGTCGCCGCCGTCCCCCAGCCGGAGACCGACGTCGCCACGGCCCTCGACGACGCGGCGACCCGATACGTGCTGGCCGCGAGGGCGCTCGGGGTGAACTCGCACGACGCGGTACAGGCCGTGCTGCACGCCTACCGTGACCGCGACTAGCACCCTGCCCGCACGCGCGACTCGCGGTGTCCGAACGCGCGACTCGCGAGAGGCAGGAGCCGAGAAATCAGGACGACAATTCTTGCGCCGCAACACGAGAGCGGTCTCACGCCATAGTCGAGTTGTCACCTTGTCGTGTGATCACCGACGCACGCCGATGCCCTTGCATTCCGGCAACTAAAGTGGCGTAACGTTTATGGGCTAGCCGGCGATCCACCGTGACATGGCCGGAAACCGCACGTATCTGCGGTTTCCGGCGTGGCTCGGGGAAAGGATCAGGGTGGCTCTGTTCGGCAACAAGGAGAGCGCGGAGATCGCCGCGCTCCAGCAGCAGTTGGCTTCGGCACACGCCGCGATCGCCGAGCTCCGGGGCTGGGTCGGTCAGCTTCGCGGTGCGGAAACCGCGGCGCTGGAGGCCGAACTGCGCGGGCTGCGGTCGACGGTGGAGCAGTCCAAGCACGAGTTCGCGACGCTCGGTGCGGCGCGGCAGCGACTGGCGGCCGAGATCGGGGCGTGGCAGTCGCAGTTGGTCGAGACGCGTGAATTGGCCCTGCTGCAGGAGGTCGGGGTCTACGAGTACGCGCACCCCCTGGACGACGCGCTCGCCTACAAGGACGCCTTGGACGCGGTGAAGCAGCGGATCAAGACGGCGGCCAAGGGGGACGCGGTGGCCTGTCAGGTCGATTGGGCTGTGAACGGGTCGGTCAAAGAGGGGCAGAGGCTGGGCAGGGACATCGCCAAGTTGATGCTGCGCGCGTACAACACCGAGGCCGACAACGCGGTGCGCGCGGTCAAGCCGCACACCCGTGAGGCGGTGAAGAAGCGGCTGACCACGACGCGGGACACCATCGGCAAGCTCGGCGCGCTGATGCGCATCGTGATCTCGGTGGACTACCACCGGCTGCGGCTGCACGAGATTGACTTGACCGCCGACTACCTCGTCAAGGTGGAGGCCGAACGCGAGGCGGCCAGGGCGGAGCGCGAACGGCTCCGCGAAGAGGCGAAGGTGATGAAGGAGATCGAGCGGGAGCGGGCGCGGCTGGCCAAGGAGCGGTCGCACTACGCCACCGTCGTGACGAAGCTCGAGGCGAAGGGCGACCTGGAAGGGCTGGCGCGGGCGCGGGAGCAGCTCGCGTCGGTCGAGGACGCGATCACCGGGGTCGAGCAGCGGGCGGCCAACGTGCGGGCGGGCTACGTGTACGTGATCTCCAACGTCGGGGCGTTCGGACCCGATGTGGTCAAGATCGGCATGACGCGGCGGCTCGAGCCGATGGACCGGGTCCGGGAGCTCGGGGACGCGTCGGTGCCGTTCCGGTTCGACACCCACGCCCTGTTCTTCTCCGAGGACGCGATTGCCCTGGAGACCGCCCTGCACCAGCGGTTGAGCCACAAGCGCGTGAACCTGGTCAATCCGCGACGGGAGTTCTTCTACGCCACCCCGTCGGAGGTCAGGGACCTCTTGGTCGCGCTGGGCGACGACCACGTCCTGGAGTACAACGACACCGCGGAAGCCGTCGAATGGCGTGCTTCCGATCCCGGCCGACGTCGCGCCGATGGCACGGCAGCAGGCGTGGGACCGCACCGCGAGCCGGTGTTGTCGGCTGTCGCGTCAACCAGTGATGTCGGCGCGGACGGCGACCTGTCCGACGACGGCGGTGAGTGACCGATGACCTACCCGCCCGGTGCTCCGCTGTCGCCTGCCCCGCCGGTGCGTGCTGCCGCGTGGTTGACCGATCCGCTCGACGACGCGCTGGTCCGCTACTGGGACGGCCACCGCTGGACGTTCCACACAGCCGTGCGCCGCGTGGAATCGCCCGTCGAGGTGGCGCCTCAGGTTCAGGCGCCCCCGCCGCCCGCGCCCGTTCTGCGGCCCGACGTGGCGCAGGCCCTCGAACGGGTGCGAGGCGTGCTCGTGGGATCGATGAAGGAGGTCAACCTCCTCGGTGGCTACCTCCGTCCGGAAGAACGGGTGCTGGCCCTGACCAGCGCGCAGGGCGAAGGCTTCGGGGTGCTCGCCTGCACCAATCACCGCCTGCTGTTCCTCTTCGTCGGTCTGGTGCGCAAGCAGTTCCTCCAGGTGGACTGGAACCAGGCCAAGGGGGTTGTCTACGACCGGTCGACGAAGACCTTCGCCGTCTACACCACCAAACCGACGAAACGCGCCGTGCCCGCGATGGCCGTGCGCGTACCCAACCTGGCCGACGCACAGGCCGTGGCCCACGCCGCGCAGACCGCATCCGCCGCGCCTCGACTGGACGTCATCTGAGGAAAGCCGCCGCACAGGCAGCCCCGGCAGGGGTGGCGAAGCGAGCTCAGCGGACTGATGTTCTCGTCGCCAGCCGGCCTGGCGACGGTCGCGCCCACGGCGCAGCGGCTCCTCGACCTCGAGCAGGACGACGGTGATGTTCTCGACGTAGGCAATGTCGCCCGCCTTCGGCAGTTCGCAGTAGTCGTTCGGCGTAGCAGTTGGCTCGAGGACGTCGAACTTGCTGCGCATCGTCCCGGCCGCCGCCGGCCAGCACTCGTGTGGCGGCGTCCTGGGCGGTCGCTCGCACCAGGACGGCCAACTCCTCGACGCGGGCCTCCAGTTCGGCGACGCGGGACTCCAGGTTCTCGGGCTCGGCCATGCCGCACGGGTTACCGCCCGGGAACGGTCCGGCGAACCGTGCCGCGCCGTCGGGATCGCCCGACAGCGGCTCGTCCGGCCCTGACGCCCACGGTCGTGAAGCATCGCAGTGCCGCCCACCGTCACTGCGTCATTCGGGTGTGTTTGTTGCGCTCTTCGGGTGTCGGCGGCGTTGTCGGACGTCATGGTGGCTGTGGCGGTCGGTCCCGGTGTCGTCTCAATTCCTTGCTGATGAAGGTGGCTGCGATGATCTCGGTGTCCGCTGAGGACCAGGCGTTGTTCGAGGGTTGGCTGCGGAGCAAGCAGCAGAAGATCGAGCGGAGGAAGTCTGGGGATCCGCATGTTCATCGCGGGTTGCGGTTTGTGTTCTACGGGCGGATGTCGACCAGTGGGTACCAGGATCGGCGGGCGTCGCGGTTCTGGCAGTTGGAGATCGCCGAGCGGTTGGTGGACGGGCACGGGGTGATCGTGGACTGGTTCTTCGACGAGGGGTGTTCGCGGACGCGTGCGTGGCACAAGCGGCCCGCCGCGGCGAGGTTGTTGGCCTTGCTGGCCGACCCGGACCGTGGGTTCGACGCGATCGTGGTGGGGGAGTACGAGCGGGCGTTCTGTGGGCGGCAGTTCGAGGATCTGGTGCCGGTGTTGGAGGAGTTCGGGGTGCAGGTGTGGTTGCCGGAGGCGGGTGGCCGGGTGGATTTCGCCGACGACGCGCATCGGACGCTGATGAACGTGCTGGGTGCGCAGTCGGAGCGTGAGGTGATGCGGACCCGGAACCGGGTGATCCAGGCGATGCGGGCCCAGACGTGTGACCAGGGCAGGTATCTGGGCGGTCGGCCGCCGTACGGGTATCGGCTCGTGGACGGTGGGTCGCATCCGAATCGGGTGCACGCGAAGTGGGGGCGGCGGTTGCAGAAGCTGGAGCCGGACCCGGCGACGGCGCCGCAT
>NZ_MTQP01000018.1 GCF_001984175.1 Saccharothrix sp. ALI-22-I | reverse complement strand
TCGTGACCGCCCGAGGCGGCCTCGACGGACAAGGGACCGACAGCGCCACCTGCCACCCAGGCGCCACCGGCGACCAGGGCGAGCACCGCACCGTAGGCGGAGAGCTTCGCTGCTGTGTTCATCTCAATCCTTGAACTGGGGAGCCTGCCGCACGGCGGGCTCCGAGTCGGTCGGCAGGTCAGCCGGCGAGCGCGTAGCCCGCCTCCTCGACCGCGGCCTTCACGTCCGCCTCGTCGACCGGGGCCTCACTGGTCACCTTGACGGCGCCGGTCGGCAGGTCGACGGCCACATCGGACACACCCGCGATCTTGCTCACTTCCTCGGTCACGGACGCCACGCAGTGCCCGCACGTCATGCCGACAACGGTGTAGGTGGACTCGGACATCGGCAACTCCTCGCGATTATTCAGAAACTCGGTGTGTTCAGGACCGGACCAGGCGGGCAATGGCCTCGCCGGCCTCACGGATCTTCTCGTCCGCACCCGCGCCGCCCTCGGTCAACGCCTCGGCCACGCAGTGGCGGATGTGGTCGTCGAGCAGACCCAGGGACACCGCCTGCAACGCCTTGGTCGCCGCCGCGATCTGGGTCAGCACGTCGATGCAGTACTCGTCGTTGTCGACCATCCGCTGCAACCCGCGGACCTGCCCCTCGATGCGGCGCAGCCGCTTCAGCAGGTCGTCCTTGCCGTTCGTGTATCCCCGCATGGCACTTCCTTTCAGCCGCCTGCCGAACGTTCGCACTACCCGCGAGTAGGTAGTCCGGACAGGAGGCCCGCTCACTGCCTGCATTTATACCCCCCGGGGGTACCGAGGTCAAGGGAGTCTCATGTCTGTTACTCGCCGCCGCAGCATGGGTACTCCGTGCATGTATCTACTACCAAGTTTAGGAGGTCGTCATGACCACTGCGGAGAAGATGCTCGACACCTACCCCGCAGACCTCGGCGGAGTGGACAAAGAGGCGCTGGCCAGGTGCATCGAGGCGTGCTTCGGCTGCGCACAAGCGTGCACGGCCTGCGCGGACGCCTGCCTGAGCGAGGACGCCGTTGCAGAGCTGGTCAAGTGCATCCGCACCGACCTGGATTGCGCGGACATCTGCGACACCACCGGTCGCGTGCTGTCCAGGCACACCGGATACGACGCCAACCTCACCCGATCCGTTGTCGAGGCGTGCGCCGCGGCCTGCAAGTCCTGCGGCGACGAGTGCGAACGCCACGCGGACATGCACGGGCACTGCCGAGTCTGCGCCGACGCCTGCCGCCGTTGTGAAGAGGCCTGTCGGACCCTCCTCGCCACTCTCGGATGACCGACAAGATTTACATACGTGTTTGACTTCCAGGGCGGACGTGGGCCAGCTTTCCTTAACACTCTCGTTCGACTTCTGGAGCACCCGCTGAGCGACTCCCACGGAGAGCACCACGGACACCGTCACGCGCCACCGCCCAAGCCTCTGGGCGGTGGCGCGTGCTCGTCCTGCTGTGCCTCGCCCAGTTCATGGTCATCCTCGACGTGACGATCGCGAACGTCACACTGCCCAGCATCGGCGCGGACCTGGAACACAGCCGCGCCGCCCTACCGTGGGTCATCTCCGCCTACACCCTGGTCTTCGGCGGGTTCCTGACGAGCTTCGCGGCACGCACCGGCTCGCCTTGGATCGGGTCGCCCGGCTCGTTACCCGCGGCCATGCCGAGGGACCTTCCGGGCCGATCTGAGCGCGGAGTGGATCGTGACGATCTTCTACAACCTCATCCACTCGGCTGCGCGGGAAGTCACCGAGGGCGGATGAAACTCCGCCGAGGCGACCGACGCCCTGGACCGGACGTTGCGCACCGCCATCACCACGCCGAGCTGGTGATGCGTTCCGCGCGTTGGACCGGTCGTCGGCCATGTCCGGCCAAGCCGACCGCACCTGCTCCGCGTGTCGAGTTGTGGGAGGCCGTCGCGGCGGGCGATCGTGACGAGGGCAGGTCAGGGGGACCGAATGTCGAAGGGAAGCAGGAAGAAGGGACGCGGCGGGAGCACTCAGTTCGAACGGGCCATACCGTGGACGTTCGCGAGGACGTTGATGCGGCGTCCACCACGACCAGGGCCTTGTCGCGGTCACAGGCCAGGGTGTCGATCAGCCGTGACACGGTCGGGTCCGAGGCGACCGGACCGAACAGGCCCGGTTCGGCACGACGGACAAGGCCCTGGACAAGCCATATCCCTGCAGCTCAGAGCACCTTTCGCCATAGCCCGGCCGCCTTCACGCCAATCCCCCGTGAAAGCAGCGGCTAGGACGGGGAGGACTTCCGGTCATTCCCCTTCTCTGATGCCGAACCGCTGTTGGAAACGCCGCAGCGGTCCGGGCGCCCACCAGTTGACCGAGCCCATCAGCTTGATCAGGGCGGGCACCAGAAGCATGCGCACGACCGTGGCGTCGATCAGCAGGGCGAGGATCATGCCGAGCCCCACGAACCGCATCATGGTCAGGTCGGACAGGGCGAACGCACCGGTCACGAGGATCAGCAGCAACGCCGCCGAGGTGACCACCCGCCCGGTGTGCGCGGTGCCGATGCGCACGGCCTCCTCGGTGGTGGCGCCGCGGTTGCGGGCCTCCACCATCCTGGACATGAGGAACACCTCGTAGTCGGTGGACAGCCCGAAGACCAGTGCGGTGATCAGCACCACCATGCTCGCCACCAGCGGCCCGGTGCTGACGCCGATGAGATCGGCCCCGTAGCCGTCGTAGAAGACCCACGTCAGCACCCCGAAGGTGGCCGACAGGCTCAGGCCGGTCATGAGCACCGCCTTCAGCGGCAGGACGACCGAGCCGAAGGCGAGGAACATCAGCAGGACCGTCGCCACGACCATGAACGCGATCATGACCGGGAGCAGGCGGATCATCGACTCGACGCCTTGGTCCTCCAGCGCGGTGGCGCCCCCGATCCGGACGGTCGTGCCGGGTGGGTCGGCGATCCGGCCGAGTTCGACGACCTGGAGGCGGGCTTCCTCCGTCCGGTCCCCCGCGTCGAGCGCGACCTTGAGCAGCACCAGGTCGTCCTTCACCGCCACGGGAAGCACTTCCACCACCCCGGAGCCGCCCCACGCGGCCGAAGTGACGTCACGAACGGCGTCCGGGGATGCCCCTTCGATGAGCAACCACGCACCGCTCTCCGCACCGGGGAAGTCCGAGACCAACTTCTCCTGCCCGACCCGCGCGGGGTGGTCGGCGGGCAGGGTGGTGTGGTCGATATCGCCCAACTTCGTGCCCAGCAAAGGGGTTCCGAGCAACAGCAGCACCGCGGTGACGGCCAGGGTGATCACCACAGGCCGCTTCATCACGCCGGTCGCGACCCGGCCCCAGAACCGTTGTGCCCGCTCGTCGGCCCGCGCGGCGGCGCCCTTGCGCCACGTCAGCGAGTCCACCCGGTGGCCGAGGATGGCCAACGCGGCGGGCACTGCCGCCAACGAGACCCCGGCCGCGATGGCGACCGCCGCCATGGCGCCGAAACCCAGCGACCGCAGGAAGGCCTGCGGGAAGAACAGCAACCCGCCCAACGCGACGATCAGCAGCACGCCGGAGAACCCGACCGTCCGGCCAGCCGTCCGCACGGTCCGCACGGTGGCCTCCGGCGGGGCGTGCCCGGCGGCCAGTTCCTCCCGGAAGCGGCTCACGGTGAACAGGCCGTAGTCGATGGCCAAGCCCAGGCCGAGCAGCGAGGCGATGTTCACCGAGAACGCGCTCACCTCGGTGAACAGGCTCAACAGGCGCAGCACCCCCAGGGCGCCGGCGATCGCCAGCCCACCGACCAGCACCGGGATCGAGGCGGCGACAAGCCCGCCGAAGATGAACACCAGCAGGGCCAGCGTCACCGGCAAGGAGATGGCCTCGGCGACGATGAGGTCCTTCTCCGACTGGTCCGTGATGCCGTCCGCGATCGCCGTGTAGCCGGCGATCTTGGTGTCCACACCGGGCACCAAGAGGTCGTCGGCCACATGCTCGAACGACCGCAGCCGCTCGCTTTCCGTGCCCTTGAGCGACACCAGGGCGAGAGCGCTGCGACCGTCCCCGGAGACCAGCCGTGGCCGCAGCTCCGGCGTCGCGGTCCAGAACGACTGGATGTCGCGGTCGAGCAGCGCGCGGTCGACACCGGCCAGCCGTTCGGTCACCTCCGGTCCGATATCGGCGGCGGTGCGCCCCTCCGGCGCGGTGTAGACGACGATCACGTCGGCGTCCTGGCGGCCGAACGTGGTGTCGATCCGCTCCTGCACCTTGGCCGCCTCGGAATCGGGATCGCTGTAGCCGCCCTGCCCCAGCCGGTCGAACACGCCCAGGCCCCACCCGGCGCTCAGCAGCACCGCAGCGAGCACCGTGACCAGCACCGACCACCGGTGGCGGACGACGAACCCACCCCACGCCTCGAACACGGAACGACCTTTCGTGATTGTGCTCAGCGGAGATCCACCGGCGCGCCCCGGAGGAACCCGACCAACGTGTCCTCGGACGCGGCGAGCGCCGGTGGGTGGAACGGCAGGCAGGCCGCCGCCGAGTGCAGGTAGGACACGTCCGGCGAGCCGATGAAAGCCCCGCCGCCCAACGCCTCCACCGCGAGCGAGCTCGCCCGGACCACGGCCTGCTGGGCGGCGAACCGCGCCAACAACGACGTCCCGAACAGCGCGGAGACCTGCCCGCCCGCGTCCACCTGGTCGGCGACGCGTTCGAGTGCGAGGACCGCGCCCTCGACGTCGATCGCCATCGCGGCGAGCTGGCGATCAGCCGCCCGTCGAGAGCTGAGCGCGCGTTCCAGCAGCGCCGACGCGACGCCCACGTAGCAGGCGGCGATCAACACCTCGAACCACACCATCGCGCCCCGCAGGGACTGCGTCGTGGCCCCCAGCGGTCCCAGCTCGCCGACCACGCGGCGCGGCACGAACACGTCCGTCAGCCGCACCTCGTCGCTCTCGGCACCGGCCAGCACCGGGCTGGACCAGAACGGGTGGACCTCCAGCCCCGGCGAACCCTTCGGGATGACCGCCAACGCCAGGGTCTCCGTGCCGTCGTCCGCGGTGACGCGCACGGTGGCGAACAGCAGGTCCATCGAACGGCTGAGGCTGCACGGCTTCTTGCTGCCGCTGACCAGGATGCCCTTGTCCACCGCCCGGCCGGTCATCTGCGGCCGCACGATGGTGCTGTCCGGCGCGCTCTCCGCCGCGCCGGAGGCGATCAGCAGGGAATTCCGGCTGACCGCCTCGGCGACCAGCCACTCCATCCCGGTGCCCTCGCCCTCGAAGTCCATCATGCTGGCGACGGAGAAGTGGTGCATCGTGGTGGCGACCGCCAGGGACGGCGACCGGGTCGCGAGCGCGCGCTGGATCCGCACGCCGTCCCGCAGGCCCACACCCCGTCCGCCGAGGTCCTCCGGCACGAACAGCGACGGGCCGCCCGCCTTCCGGAACCACTCGACGGCGGGTGAGCCGGGCCGTTCCAGCTCCTCCAGCGGCCGCTCGACAAGCTGTTCGTCCAGGCCCGGCAGGTACTCGGCGACGAGCCTCCGGTCCGCGGCCAGGAAACCCGTCGTCACCGGTCGGCTCCCGCTTCCGCCAGTTCTTCGACGCTGCCGAAGAGGCCGTGCAGGATGTCGACCACGTTGGCGCGCAGGGTGTCCGCGGCCACCGGCTCGATCAGGTGCTCCAGCGTGGGGATGCCCATGTCGAACCGCGACCAGAACCGGATCACGCTGCCGCCGCCGGGGGCGTCCTCGATCAGCCAGTGGCCCTTCATCTCGTCCAGATCGCCTTCGACCAGGGCGAAGTCGATGCGGTGTTCCGCCTCGTCGTGGACGCCCTCCTCGGTCCAGCGCAGGATGCCGCGCCGAAACTTCACCTCCCAGGTGCAGCGCTCACGACCGTCCCCCAAGTCCTCGATCTCCACACCAAGCACCGACTCCGCCACGTCGGGGTAGCGTTTGTAGTCGGCGACGATCCGGTAGGCGTCCTCCGACGTGTGCCCTGGCGCCGCCACGGCAACGTTGACCTCACGCATCTGCGGGTGTTCCTTTCCGTTGACCCGGGTTGGCCGGGCGCTCAGCTCTGGTGTGCCGGGTGGCGCTTCGCGAGTGCCCGCGCTGATTCGTCGACCGCCTCGCGCAGCCACCGGATGTCGTCCTCGGCGAAGAACGCCGACGGGGTGAAGCGGATGGTGCCGTAGGAGTTGATCGCCGAGGACACCACGACGCCGCGGTCCAGCAGTTCCAGCACCAGGTCGCCCGCGTGCCCGATCTCGACGAACTCCACGCCCATCAGCAGGCCGCGCCCCCGGACCTCGCGAACGAGGTGCGGGCAGTGCGCCTCGAAGGTGTCGCGGAGCATCGTCAGCAGCCGCTGCCCCAGTTCGGCGGCCCGCTCGGGCACGCGGTGCCGGATCACCGCGTCGATGGTGTGCCGGATCGCGGTGGCCGCGAGCGGGTTGCCGCCGTGGGTGGTGGTGTGCAGGATCGGGTCGCGGTTGAGCGGCTCGTACACGCTCGCCTTCGCGACCACGGCCGACGCCGGGATCACGCCGCCGCCGAGTGCCTTCCCGCTCAACAGCATGTCCGGCACGATGTCCTCGGCCTCGACGCCCCACATGCGGCCGAGCCTGCCGACGCCGGTCTGGATCTCGTCCACGATCAGCAGCGCGCCGGTGTCGGCGCAGAGCCGAGCGAGCGCCGCGAAGTACCCGGGCGGGGGCACCTGTACTCCGCCTTCGCCCTGGACCGGCTCGATGACGACGCACGAATCGGCGGTGACGGCCTGTTCCATCGCCCCGATGTCGCCGAACGGGACGAACGTGACGTCGGGCAGCATCGGCTCGAACGGCGTGCGGAGCTGGTCCCGGCCGGTCACGCTCAACGCGCCCAGGGTCTTGCCGTGGTAGCCGCCGACGGTCGCCACGACGCGGCGCTTGCCGTTGAGCCGGGCCAGTTTGAGCGCCAGCTCGGTGGCCTCGGCGCCGGTGCTGAGCAGGAACGCGTAGTCCAGTCCGTCCGGTGTCGCCTCCACCAGCGTCCGCGCGGCCAGCGCATGTGCCTCGTGCAGCACCGTGGGGCCGACGAGGGCGAGCTTGCGCAGTTGCTCGGTTACCGGTTCGACGACGTCGGGGTGCTGGTGGCCGAGGGTGAAGACGGAGAACCCGCCACAGGACAGGAAGCGCTCTCCGGACGCGGAGTAGACGTGGTTGCCCTCGGCGCGGTCCCACACCGGAGAGGCGGTCAACGTCGCCAGGCGTGCGGTCCCCCGGTTGACGTACCGCGAGTAGAGGTCGATCACGTCGTCCTGCGTGGTCATAGGGTGCCCTCTCGTTGAAGGGGGATGGCGGGCGGGAGGGTGGTGTTGGCGGCCCAGTAGCGCAGGGAGCGCGCGAGGCAGTCCGCGAGATCCGGCGTCGAGGGGAAGTCGACACCTTCGGGCAGCGTCTCCCCCGGTTCGGGCAGCCACTGCTCGTTCGACATGCCCCGCACCACGCGGGTGCCCATCCGCAACTGCACGCGCAGGTCCGGCGGGATCGAGTCGCCGAAGGCGGGCAGGAACAGCCGCTCCACCACTCCGGGGTCCACCACCTTGGGTCGCACGACCTCGCGCCCCAGCTCGGCGGCGAGCCCCATGCACTCCTCGACGAACTGCTCGAAGGTCAGCGCGGCACGACCGGCCGTCACCCAGTGCTCGCCCGTCACGCCGGCATCGACGCCGATCCGGACGCAGCGCGCCACGTGGTCGCGCGGCAGGAAGTCCACGTAGGACCCGTCGGGCACGGGCAGCACGTGCGCGTTGCCGCACACCAGCGCCTTCGCCGCGACGTAGATGCCCTGGCCCTGGAACCTGGTGATGGCTCCGGTCGTGCTGTCGCCGAGCACCATCGGGAGGCGGTAGATCGCGGTGGGCACCTCCGCGGTGCGGACCACGTCCTCCGCTTCCCGTTTGGAGCTCTGATAGGCGTTGGCGGGGGTCGAGTCGTGCGTGCCGTCGCGGCCTTGGACGTAGAAGGTGCTGATGTGGTGCAGGGGGACGCCCGCGTCCTCCGCGAAGCGCATCGCGTTGCGGGTGCCGAGGATGTTCGCCCGGGAGATCTCCTCGGCCGGCCACGCGACCGAGGTGAGGGCGGCGGCGTGCAGGACACCGTCGACCTCCTTGAGGAGGCGTTCGTAGGTGTCGGTGTCGAGGCCGAACCGCTCGGCGGTCACGTCCCCGCGCACGACTTCGACATCGGGGTCACCGACCGGTGTCCGGTGCTCCAGGGCCACGAAGCGGCTCCCGCCGAACTCCGCGACCAGCGCCGGACCGAGCACGCCGGTGGCGCCGGTGAGCAGCAGGCGCGGCGGTGTCACGCGCGGCCGAAGGCGAGACTGCAATTGATCCCTCCCATGGCGAACGAATTGGCCATCACGACCTCGGGGCTCGCCGGGCGGGCCACGTTCGCGACCACGTCGAGATCGCACTCCGGGTCGGCGGTGTCGTGGTTGATGGTCGGCGGCAGGAGCCTGTCGATGAACGCGAGGAGCGCGGCGGCGGCGCCGGTCGAGCCGGCCGCGCCCATGAGGTGGCCGTGCATCGACTTGGTCGCCGAGGTGGGCGGGGGCGAGCCCGCGAACACCATGTGCAGTGCCCGTGCCTCCGCGACGTCGCCGACCGAGGTGGCGGTGGCGTGGGCGCTGACGTAGCCGACGTCGGCGGGTTCGACCTCGGCCATGCGCAACGCCGCGCGCATCGCACGGGCCGCGCCGCTGCCGTCCGGTCGTGGTTGGGCGAGGTTGTAGGCGTCGCCCGAGTGACCCCAGCCGAGGAACCGCGCCAGGGGCCGGGCGCCGCGGCCTCGGGCGAAGTCCGCCGATTCGAGCACGAAAACGGTCGCACCCTCGGACATGACCAGACCGGTCCGGTTGGCGTCGAACGGCTTGCAGGCCCGCTGCGGGTCCTCGTCGAGCGCCAGTGCCCGTGCGGTGGCGAACGAGCTCATCGCCACCGTCGTCAGCGGCGCATCGCACCCGCCCGCGAGCACGACATCGGCGTGGCCGAGGCGGATCAGGTCGGACGCCCGCGAGATTGCCTGCGCACCGGTCGCGCAGGCCGCCGTCACGCATTCGACCGGCCCGCCGAACCCGTGCTCCATCGAGATCACTGCGGCGGCGGCGTTCGGCATCATCGCGGTGCCCAGGTTCGGGCCGATGCCGCGCCAGCCCCGTTCGTCATAGCGGGGTTTGGCGGTCTCCAGCAGCTCGGCGCCCGCGTAGCAGGTGCCCACCACCACGCCTACCCGTTCGCTGTCCACGTCGGATGCCGTGATGCCGGCGTGGTCGACCGCGAGGTTCGCCGCGGCGAGACCGAACTGCGCGAACCTCGCGGTCCGGCGGGCGACTTTCGGGGACATGTGGTCCTCGGGGCGGAAGTCCCGCACCTCGCCCGCGATCTTGGCCGGGAAGTCGGCGCTGTCGAACCGGGTGAGCGGTCCGATGCCCGACTGTCCCTTGCGCAGCGCGGAGAAGAACTCGTCCACCCCGGTGCCCAACGGGCTGATCGTGCCGATCCCGGTGACAACGACCTCACGGCCGGTCACGCCGACGCCAGGTGTTGGGTGATCCGGTCGACGCACTTGTCGAGCACCAGCATCTCGGTCAGCTCGTCGTCGGGTATCTCCACGTCGTACCGCTCTTCCAGGATCGCGATGGCTCCCAGCAGGTCCATCGAGTCCAAGCCGAGGTCGTCGAACAGGTGCGACTGCGGCTGGAGCTTCTCCCTCGGCACGCTGAACCGCTCGACCAGCAGGTCTTTCAGTTGCGTCGCCACTTCATCCCTGGACATCCCCATGACGTCTCCCCATCTGTCCTCTACGGACTAAGCGATTCCGCCATCGACGTTGATGACCTGACCGGTGATCCCCCGGCTCTCCACGCACAGCAGCACGGCCCGTGCGACGTCGTGCGGATCGACCAGTTCCCCCGTCGCGGTGTGCTCGCGGTAGGCGTCCCACACCCCGTCCGGCACGTGCTCGGTGAGCGCCGAGCGGAGCAGGCCGGGAGCGACCACGTTGGCGGTGACGCCCTGCCTGCCCGCCTCCCGCGCCAGCGACCGGGTCAGGCCGACCAGGCCGGCCTTGGCGGCGGCGTAGTTGGCCTGGCCCGGGGTGCCGATGGACCCGCTGACCGAGCCGATGCTCACCACCCGGCCGAAGCGCGCCGCCACCATCGCGGGCAACGCCTGCCGGACGCAGTGGAACGCCCCGGTGAGGTTCGTCGCGAGCACGTCGCCCCAGTCGCCGTCGCGCATCCGCAGCAGCGGTCGGTCACGCAGCACGCCCGCCGAGTTCACCAACACGGTGACCGGGCCCAGTTCGGACTTCACCTGGCGGAACGCCGCCCGCACACTGTCCGGGTCGCGGACGTCCACCCGCACGGGGACGCCGTTCACCCGGTCGGCCAGGGCCTTGGCCGTGTCGGCGTTCTCGCGGTAGCCCACCGCGACCTGGAGCCCGCGTTCGGCGAGCAGTGCGGCGACGGCGCCGCCGAGCACGCCACCACCACCGGTGACCAGCGCCGTGCGGCCGTCGAGCGTCATCGCGCACCGCCCGCGAGGCGGTCGAGCAGCAGACGTGCGGTGCGCAAGGCCAGTGCCTGCGTGGTGAGCGAAGGAGGTGCACCACCGACACCGTTGCTCAACGCCGAGGCGTCGGCGATGTGCAGGCCGTCGACGTCGTGGGCTTCTCCGCGCGGGTCGAACACGCTGCGACGCGGGTCGTCGCCCAGTCGCATGGTGCCGATGGCGTGGGCCACCGCCGTCCGCGCGGACCCCGAACGGATGATTTCCGTGGCGCCCGCCGCCCGCAGCACCTCCGCGGACTTGCGGGCCAGCTCCAGCTGCCGCTGCCTGCTCCGGTCGGTCGGGTGGTAGGACACGGACGGCACCGGTCCGTGCTCGTCGGGCGGCCAGTCGTCGGCCAAGGCGACCCGGTTGTCCGGCACGGACTCGTCGTCGGTGGAGATCGCCACGCACACGGCGTTGCGGTAGTCGGCGATCCGGCGCAGGGCGTCCTGTCCCCAGGCGCGTCCGCTGAAGTCCCACGGCTCGCCGTCGGACGGCGTCTCGTCCCAGAACCCGTCACCGGTGCCGCTGAGCGCGCCGGCGAACCCCCAGGGGGCGAACCCCTCGCACCAGATCACACCTTCGCTGGGGAAGTCGGCCTTGGCCATCGTGGCCTGGCCGATGTCCGGGTGCGTCGCCTCCGGGAAGAACCCGGTGACCACGTCGGGGAAGTGGGTGGTCAGGTAGCGGCCCACGGCACCGGAGTCCGGCAGGCCGGAGTTGAGCCACAGGCGCGGGGACTCGATCGAGCCCGCCGCCAGCACGACGTGCCGCGCGGAGGCTTCCCTCAGCTGCCCGGTCCGCGTCTCCCGCCAGCGCACGCCGACCGCGCGAAGCCGGGTGCCGACCCGTTCGGTGACGATCCCGGTGGCGAAGGCGTCCGACACGACCTCGCACCGCCCGGTGGCCACCGCCGCGGGCACCATGCTGACGTCGGTGGCCCGCTTGGCCTTGTGCTCGGTCGGAGCGCCGGCGGGCAGCCCGCACCCGATGAGGCAGTGGCCACACGCCGTGCACCCCACCACGTCGGGGTACCGCAGCGCGATGTCCGGGTCCACCACCTGCAACGGCAGGATCGCGTTGTGGCTGTGGCCCCAGCACGGCTTGGTGATGTCCTGGGCGAACCGCTCGGACAGGCCGATGGCCCGGCACCCCGCGGCGAACACCGCATCCTTCGGCGCCAGCGCCGTCACCCGGTGCACCGGGAGCATGCGTTCGAGTTCTTCGTAGTACGGCACGAGGTCGTCGTAGCCGAACGGCCAGTCCTGGTCGAAGGACTGCCGGTGCGCCCGCGACGCCATCCCGTTGTAGTGCCGGGTACACCCGCCGACGCCCGCCGACTGCATGATCACGCTGACGCCGGAGCGCTTGCGGTTCCACGGGTCCCGGGCGCGGTCGGCCGGACCCCACCGCAGCTTGCCGTCGACCATGGAGAACATGTCGTTCTCCCACTGGTTGTAGTCGCGGTCCGGATCGAGCCACGGCCCCGCGTCCAGCAGCAGCACCGACGCGCCTGCCTCCGCCAGCGCCCTGGCCGCGACCGGCCCTCCGGCGCCCGCGCCCACGATCACCACGTCCACGTCACGCATCGGACCACCTGTGCGCCGCCGCCGGACCGTGGTAGCCCATGACTTCCCAGACGGGTGGACGGCGGAGTTCGCCGTCGCGCCGCCATTCGGTCACGTAGCCGTTGAGCGTGTACACGTGCACGCCGTCGATGAGGTCGCGCAGCTCGTCCAGGTCCTCGGCCGCGATGGCCCGCAGGACCTGGTCCTGCTCGTCGGGAACCAGCTCGACGAACCGGGCGCTCGGCCGCACGGTCCTGGCGTACATGTCGAGCATCCGCGCCAGCAGGGTGGTGGAGCCGCGTTGCGCCAGTTCCAGGCACTGGGCCAGGCGCAGGTGCACTCCGCGCTCGCTCGCGCGGTCGAGCCCGCCGATTCCCGGTGCGATCACGTCCACCACTGCGCGCAGGGCGGCCAGCGCGTCGGGTCGGACGTCGAAGTCTTTGCCCAGCACTGCTTCATCCAGCACCGGAGCCACCACCGAACTCCACTTCGAAGTCCTTGAGGACCTCGAACTCCGCCACGGTCGCCTTGACTCGGAACACGTCGGGCCGCGCCGTTCGACAGGTGGTCACCCTCAGCCGGGAGCCGGGATGCACCGGACGGGCCAATCTCACCCGGAGCGCTCGCAACGACGTCGATCCGACGTGGTGCCGCGCGAGGCCAAGGGCGACGCACACTGTGGCCATTCCGTGGACCACCGCGTCCGGGAACCCGTGGGTGCGCGCGAACTCCGCGTCCAGGTGCAGCGGGTTCCGATCGCCGCTCGCTTCCGCGTACCGCACGGGCAGGTCGGGGGCGAGCAGCACCGTGCTCTCCCCCAATGACGCCCCGGGTGGCGGGAGAGGGCCAGGTGAGGACAGGCGGGGACCGCCCGTTGCCGGGCCCGAAGTCAAGGTGGTCGTCCCTTCCACGGCGAGCTCGCCGGAGGGTCGGACCACGTCGAAACCCAGTCGGGTGCCACGCCGGAACCCGTGGTCGCCGTGGTCGAGGCGGTTCACCCGGACCGTGACCGGGCTATCCAGGCGCAGCGGTCGGTGGAACCGGAACTCCTGGGCCGCGTGCACCCACGGGTCGTGCTCCGCCCACGAGTTCGGGAACGCGAACGCCAGCGCTTTCACCACGTACAACGCGGGAGCGAAGCCGGTCGCCAGTTCTTCGCCGCCCAGGCCGACCGCGTCCGCGAACGCGGCGGCACCGGCCGCATCGGGCACGAAGGTGAATCCGTCACCTTCGGACAGCGGGATCACCGATAAACGAGCATCGTCAGGTGGTACGAGCGAGATCACGCGACTCCCCCCAGGCGGCTACGCGGGCTGCGGCAGCCCACGCACATAAATCGAACAGTGCCGTCTGGTTTAAGGATGCATCGACCACCGCCCGGCGTCAATGCGATCGCGGTTTCTACTGTGAGGTAGGAAGATGTCGAACGTCAGTCACAATGGACCATCTCGCGCGAGATCCACTGTGGACACAGACTTCGAGGGCTGGTGGCGGCGCACTCGACGACTGAGACGTGCAGCAGTCCTTTCAGACCAAGGAGCGGACCGCCCCGGGCGAGGTCAGCGTGCCGTACCGCTGGGCCTCAACGAGGTCCGCAGCGCCTCGCCGATCTCGGAGAGGACGGCGTCGTGCTGGTCAGGGTGCGCCAATCCCGCGTTCAACGCCAGCATCCGGTTTTCCCGGGCAAGTGCCGAGGCCATGGTCGGCCGGCGCTCGTGGGCGTCCAGCACGGCACGGAGGACCGGCTCGGCCGCGGCGAGCGCGAGCCAGGCCCGCGACACGACGTCGGCAGGATCCTCACCCTCGCGAGCTTCGGCGAACGCCAGCTCGACTCGCCCGAGGAGCAGTAGCGACCACCGGTGATGGAGGGCGAGCACCAACTCGGCGAGCCCGGAGAACACCCCGACCGCGCCGTCCACCCGATCGAAGGACAGTTCACCGTCCCGTGCCACCTGCCGGAGTGCCGCCTGAAGGACGGCTCGCCGCCGGTAGTAGTCGACCCAGCCCACCACTCCCCCTTAAGTCGAACATACCCGTAAGGGATACGGTATAGTCGGACACTGCCGAACTCAAACAGCAGTGTTCGACTTATGCCCTTCGGGGCGTGGAACCGACCTGTGCTACGGCGAGAGGCGAACGGTGATGGTGTGCCACCCGCTCGCACCGAGGGGGAACGGCGGTCGTTCGCGGCCTTCCTGCACTTCGCCGGACCGGCTGATCGCGCGCGCCTGAACGGCGTGGGCGCCCGGTGCCAGATCCAGCGCCGCCCGCCAGCGGCGCCACGACGACGGAGCCAGTTCGCGGGCGAGGTCCGCCACCTGCCACCGACCGCCGTCGGCACGCACCTCAACACCGGCGAGCCCGTGCGGCGGTGCCCACGCGACACCGGCGACGCTGACCGTGCGGCCCGCGTGCGCTCCGGTTGCCGGGACGTCGATCCGGGCGTGCGGTTGCACCCACGCCGGAAGGAGCGGCCATCCGCGTGGTGACCAGTAGTCGGTGTGCGGGCCCGCGGTGAGCTCCAGTTCGGCGAGCCACTTGGCGCCGGTGTACTGGCCGTAGACACCTGGGACGAACACCCTGGCCGGGTACCCGTGCCGAGCCGGCAACGGCTCGCCGTTCAACCCGGTCACGACGTACCCGGTCCACTCGCCGGTCCGCAGTGGTTCCAGCGGGAACGAGGCGGTGAACCCGTCGACAGCCCGGGTCACGAGCGTGGTCGCCCGTGCCGACGGGTCGGCACGTTCCAACACGGCTCGCAGCGGCACACCGCGCCACCTGCCGTTGCCGACCCGGTGGCCGCCCACCGGGTTGTGGATGCACACCATGACGGCGTCGAACTCCTCGGCCTCCGCGACGAGTTCGGCCAGTGACCACCGTTGAGGCCGGGTCACCAGCCCGCGGACCGAGAGCCGCCAGCCCTCGGGATCGACCAGGGGTGCGCCGAGGTTCACGTCGGTGACGTAGAACTGCCCGATCGGAGTGATGAGGGGCGCCAGGCCGGCCGGAGCCTCGGCGCCATCGTCCGGCGCCTCGTCCGGCATCGCGCCGGCGCACGGTGACGCGTTGGCCGCGTGAATCAGCTTGCTGTGCTGACGACGACCACGGGCCAACAACGCACGGGCGGCTACCATCAGACCACCGCCGAGCACGGCCAAAGCCGCATCACCACAGACGCCCGCCGGGCTTCGACTCAGGCCGACCCCGGTCACCGCGGCGCCGGCTGTCGCGGCTGCGACTGTGGCCATCGTGGATCGCGGCGGGCGTCGCAATGCCAGGCTCGCCGTGGCGGCGGCCAACGCGGCGATGGCGGGGGTGCGAGTCCTGCTCGGCAGCCCGGCCAATCCGGTGACGGTAGCGATCACGGCCGCACTTACGCCTATCCGGATCGCGGTTTTGTCCCGGCTGCCGAGAAGTTCGACCGTCAGGTCGACCAACGGACGCGGGCTCCAGTCGACAAGGGTTCTCCCGACGTTGTCCACCAGGGAAACACCCCGTGCCGCGACCACGACTTCGCCGACGCCGAGTCCGACCAGTCCGGCCACGGCGGCACCGCGCCGCCTCCGGGGCCCTACCCGCCCGCTTGCCTTCATCACGACTTCCGATCACTCAATGTATTGCTGATGTTACAGTCTGGCAGCGCTGAGCACCGTCGGCCTGGCACGGCGTCTGGGCGCTACGCGGATGACGTTGCACCGCAACGGTCACCCCAAACGGGTGATCGAGCTGCTCAACCTCCGGCCTGCCGACGAGTACCAACGCGGTCTGGCCGACTCTGGTGTCGCCGGACACCGGACTCGGCCGACTGACCCTCGCACTGCGGAACCTGTCGAACCGCCCGCGCGACTGCTACGCGACGGGACACTCGACGCAACCCCGGTCGAACTCCCGGATGACGCCGGCCCGGCTCTGAATCAGTGCCGCTGCGACGGTCGCCAGCATCTTCTACCACCTGCGGTGGATCGGCCCGGCGTTTCGAGGCGAGGAGTCCGCTGCGCCCGAGGTCAATCGGTGGGCGGTGCGGATCGCCTATGTGACGGCCGCGGTGTCGGTGTTGCTCGGACTGCTCACCGGCCCTCCTGCTCGGGGTTCTCGGCGGGTGACGGCGGTTGCTCCGGCTTCTCCGGCTTCTCGCGATCGGTCGAGGCCAGCGCGGCTTCAGTCGGCCGGTCCGGTGAGGTGTGGCGTCCGGGCCGTTTGATCAGGGAGATGTGCGCTTCATCGCGCATCCGTTCGACCATGTGCGGGTAGTGCAGCTCGAACGCGGGCCGTTCGGACCGGATGCGGGGTAGTTCGGTGAAGTTGTGCCTCGGCGGCGGGCAGGACGTGGCCCATTCCAGCGAGTTGCCGAACCCCCACGGGTCGTCCACGGTGACGACCTCGCCGTAGCGGTAGCTCTTGAACACGTTCCAGATGAACGGCAGCGTGGACGCGCCGAGCAGGTAGGCGCCGATGGTGGAGATGGTGTTGAGCGTGGTGAAGCCGTCGCCGGGCAGGTAATCCGCGTACCGGCGCGGCATGCCTTCGTTGCCCAGCCAATGCTGCACCAGGAACGTCAGGTGGAAGCCGAGGAAGGTGGTCCAGAAGTGGAGTTTGCCCAGGCCTTCGTCCATCATCCGGCCGGTGATCTTCGGGAACCAGAAGTAGATGCCCGCGTAGGTGGCGAACACGATGGTGCCGAACAGCACGTAGTGGAAGTGGGCCACCACGAAGTAGGTGTCGGAGACGTGGAAGTCGATGGGCGGTGCCGCGAGCAGGACCCCGGACAGCCCACCGAACAGGAAGGTCACCAGGAACCCGATGCTGAACAGCATCGGCGACTCGAAGGTCAGCTGTCCCTTCCACATGGTCCCGATCCAGTTGAAGAACTTGATCCCGGTCGGAACCGCGATCAGGAACGTCATGAACGAGAAGAACGGCAGCAGCACCGCGCCGGTGGCGTACATGTGGTGCGCCCACACCGCGACGGACAGGCCGGCGATCCCGAGCGTGGCGAAGATCAGTCCTTTGTAGCCGAAGATCGGTTTGCGGCTGAACACCGGGAAGATCTCGGACACGATGCCGAAGAACGGCAGCGCGACGATGTAGACCTCGGGGTGACCGAAGAACCAGAACAGGTGCTGCCACAGGATCACGCCGCCGTTGGCCGGGTCGAACACGTGGGCGCCGAGCTGCCGGTCCGCCAGCAGGCCGAACAGCGCGGCGGTCAGGATCGGGAACGCGATCAGGATCAGGACGCTGGTGACCAGGATGTTCCAGGTGAAGATCGGCATCCGGAACATGGTCATGCCGGGCGCGCGCAGGCAGACCACGGTGGTGATCATGTTGACCGCGCCGAGGATCGTGCCCAACCCGCTGATCAGCAGTCCGACGATCCACAGGTCCGCGCCGACGCCGGGCGAGCTGATCGCGTTGGACAGCGGGGTGTAGGCGAACCAGCCGAAGTCGGCCGCGCCGCCGGGGGTGAGGAAGCCCGACACGACCACGATCCCGCCGAACAGGTACAGCCAGTACGAGAAGGCGTTCAGCCGGGGGAACGCCACGTCCGGCGAACCGATCTGCAACGGCAGCACGAAGTTGGCGAAACCGAACAGGATCGGGGTCGCGTACAGCAGCAGCATGATCGTGCCGTGCATGGTGAACAGCTGGTTGTACTGCTCGTTGGAGAGAAACTGCATGCCCGGCCTGGCCAGTTCCGCCCGCATGAGCAGCGCCATGACGCCACCGATCATGAAGAAGACGAACGACGTGACCAGGTAGAGGATGCCGATCTGCTTGTGGTCCGTCGTGCGGAACACCCGGAGCAGGAACGACCCCTTGGGCCCGGTCCGCGCGAGGGCGAGGGGAACGGCCGCCGGACCTTCGAGAACCGTCATAAACCTACTATGCACCATAGTGGTTTTTCTTGTTCGGCACCCCCCGTGTCGGGCGAACCCGAACCCGATCGCGCAGCAGGACGAGAACCAGTGCGCCGCCGACCAGTGCGGCGGTGCCGACGACCACGTAGGTGAGGTCCATACCGGACGAGAAAGCCGCCCGCAGGAGGCCGTCCACGTCACCGGAGACGAGCTGCTGTGCGCGGCCCGCCGTCAGGGAATCGGCGGCCGCGGCGGGGTCGGTCACGAGGTCGGGACGCTCCGAAACGGTGCGTTCCACCGATGAGCTGAAGATCGCACCCAGAACGGCGATTCCCAACGCGTAACCGAGCTGGCGGAACGTGTTGACCGCACCACCCGCCATCCCGGCGCGCTGCGGCGGCACAGTTGCCACCGCCGCCGAGGCCAGTGTCGGGGTGGCCATGCCGACGCCGATCCCGGAGACGATCAGGCCGGGCACGATCACCCACACCCCGCCCTCGAAGTCCGCCACGGCCTGCACGAGCGCGCCCAGGCCGATGACGACCAGACCGATGCCGATGCTCCAGCGCGGCGCCGTGCGGTGCAGGAACCGGCCGGCGATCAGTGAGACGACGAAGGCGGCGACGCTCTGCGGGAGCAGCACCAGACCGGTCGTCACCGGATCGGCGTGCAGCACCGACCGCAGGCCGACCGTGAGGTAGGGCAGGTAGGCGAACGCGGCGGCCTGGAGCAGCAGTGCGCCGACCATCACGCCGGTGAACGACATGCGGCGGAACAACCTCAGGTCGAGCATCGCGTGGTCCCGCCTGCGCTCCACGGCGACGAAGACTACCAGGGCGAGCACACCGGCTCCGAGCGGCCACAGCGTCGCCGCTGCCGTCCACCCGGACTGGTTGACCTGGATCAACGCGAACGTGACCGCGCCCGCCGCGACCGTGAACGCGGCCATGCCGGCGAGGTCGATCCGGGGCCTGCCCGGGTCGCGCGACTCCACCAGCACGATCCGGACCAGGACGACCGTGGCGAGGCTGACGACCAGGCCCAGGACGTAGATCCAGCGCCAGCCGAGGTACTGGGTGAGCACGCCGCCCAGCAGCGGGCCGACCGCCACGGCCGCGCTGCTCACCGCACCCCAGACACCGAACGCGACCCCGCGGTCACGCCCCTGGTAGGTGACACCCAGGAGGGCGACGATGGTGGCGAACATGGCCGCGGCGCCCACGCCCTGTACCGCTCGTGCGGCGATCATCATCTCGATAGTGGGCGCAAGCGCGCAGATCAGGGCGCCCGCGCCGTACACCAGGAGTCCGATCAGGTAGACCCGCCGTCTGCCCAGCAGGTCGGCCAGCGACCCCATGCCGAGCAGGAGCGCGGCCAGCGCCAGGGCGTAGACGTTGATCACCCACTGGAGGTCGGCCAGCGACGCGTCGAGCCCGGCGGCCATGTCCGGCAGGGCCACGGTGAGGATCGTGACGTCGACGAGCAGGACGAACGTCCCCAGGCATACCGCGACCAGCGGCCACCACTTGGCCATGACACTCCCCCGAAGTTGTACGGCCGTGTCAAGGATTGATATCCGAAACCGTACAGCTCCGTCAAGGATGAGGCGCGGCTCAGCGCCCGGTGCGACCGACCGGTGCCGGTGACGTCAGTGCGCCCAGCACGGTGGCTTCGAGCACGTTCGCCGCGTCGCGCTGCTTCAACCGGCCCGCGCCGACCTCGTCGGCGGCTGCGTGGATCAGGTTGTAGAAGACGGTGACGAGCCACGCCTGGGGCAGGTCGGTGCGGAAGGACCCCTCGTCGCGACCCCGTGCGATGAGCCGCTCCACCCGCTGGAGGACGACCTTGTGGTAACCGCGGACCTGACGCGCGCCGAGCACGGCACCGGCGGCCGTCATCAGGTTCCGGTACCCGGCCAGGATGTGCCACGCCGACCGGATGAGCCGCGACAGGGCCTCCACCGCCGGCCCGTCGCCCAACGCCTCCGCGTCGAGCACCACGGCGGCACTGGACATCGCCCGGTCGAGCACCCGCGCCAGCAACTCCTCCCGGGACGGGAAGTGGGTGTACAGGGTGACCCGGCTGACCCCCGCCGCCTGCGCGATGGCGGTCATGCTCACGTCGGGCCGCTCGCTGAAGGACTCCAGGGCGGCATCGAGGATCGCTTCGATGTTGCGCTCGGCATCCGCCCGCCGCCGTCCATCACGACTCATGGGCGCATCGTCCCACGACAGACCGCACAGAGCCGCCGGCACGGCCGCCCACGCTCACGAACGCACCAGTCGGGCGATGGCCTCGCCGGCCTCGCGAACCTTCTCGTCCGCGCCGGCACCGCCCTCGGCCAACGCCTCCGCGACGCAGTGGCGGAGGTGCTCGTCAAGCAGCCCCAGGGACACCGCCTGCAACGCCTTGGTCGCCGCCGCGATCTGGGTCAACACGTCGATGCAGTACTCGTCGCCCTCCACCATCCGCTGCAAACCCCGGACCTGCCCCTCGATGCGGCGCAGCCGCTTCAGGAAGTCGTCCTTGCCGCTCGCGTATCCCCTCATGCCAACCGCCCCCCTGCACCGTTGCCCCTTTCGGGGTATGGATACCCGGTAGGAGCACTTACTACAACGGCTAGGAGATCACCCACGGCCACCGGGACGACCTGCAAGTTTTACATAGGTGTTTGACTTACAGGGCGGACGCGGGCTAGCTTTCCTTAACACTATCGTTCGACTTCTGGAGCACCCGGTGAGCGACTCCCACGGAGAGCACCACGGACACGGTCACGCGCCGACCGCCCAGTCCCCTGGGCGGTGGCGCGTGCTCGTCCTGCTGTGCCTCGCCCAGTTCATGGTCATCCTCGACGTGACGATCGCGAACGTCGCACTGCCCAGCATCGGCGCGGACCTGGAGCTCGGCCGCGCCGCCCTGCCGTGGGTCATCTCGGCGTACACCCTGGTCTTCGGCGGATTCCTGCTGCTGGGCGGCCGGCTGGCGGACATCGTCGGTCGGCGGACCACGTTCGTCATCGGTCTCGCCGTCTTCACCACCGCGTCACTGCTGTGCGGACTCGCGGTGAACGGGACGATGCTGGTCATCTCCCGGTTGGCGCAG
>NZ_MTQP01000017.1 GCF_001984175.1 Saccharothrix sp. ALI-22-I | reverse complement strand
CAGGCTGCACGAGGTACTGCTCGCCGAACTGCACTCCGCGGGAAGGCTGGACTGGGACCGCGCGGCGATCGACTCCTCGCACGTCCGGGCCGCGCGTCGCGGCCCAAAAGCGGTCCGAGCCCGGTCGACCGCGCCCGACCGGGCTCCAAGCACCACGTCCTGACCGACGGCGGCGGCATCCCGCTCGCGGTGATCCTGACCGGCGGCAACCGCAACGACGTCACCCAGGTGGAACCGCTGCTGGACGCGGTACCGAACGTGCGCGGCAGACGGGGGCGTCCCCGTCGACGCCCGAGAACGGTCTACGCCGACCGCGCCTACGACCACGACAAGTACCGCAGGCGCCTGCGCGCCAGGGGAATCGGCACGCGGATCGCCCGCCGCGGCCAACCCCACGGCTCCGGACTGGGCACGGTCAGGTGGGTGGTAGAGCGCACGATCGCCTGGTACCACGGTATGAGACGCCTGCGCATCCGCTGGGAACGCCGCGACGACATCCACGAAGCCTTCCTCGGCCTCGCCACCTGCATCATCTGCTACCGACACGTCCAGCGATTCTGTTAGGAGCAGTTAGCGCAGTCGCGGTGTAGCGCAAGCCTAACACGGGAAAATGCACGTGTCGAATCACATCGCGGCACCGACTCGGCACTGTCCGGAGTGGTCCGCTGGATTCGTCCACATCGGACACCCGAGGAGCGAGGACTGTGTAGTGGCCGGCGGCGCGACGTCGAGGGCTCCCGCCGAAGCTGCCGTCAAGTCCGTGTCGGCAGTCGGTGGGGCTGATGGGGTGTTGGTAGAGCGTGGCGTGAGGGGTTTGTCGCCTGTGGTGGCTCCGCAGCGTGCGCGGCTACCAGAGCAGGGGCGGCTGACGGGCGTGCTGCAGCCCGGCGCCCGAGGACAGGCAGGAGGAAACACCTCGGTATGGCGGACATCGACGAGCGGGTCCACGAGGTCGTCGAACTGGTGCGGCACGAGCGCGGCTTGGCGTTGACGTTGGTCGGCGGGTTCGCCAGGGGTGACGAGGGGGCCTACGAGGTGACCGGGCCGGACGGGGCCCGGTTGGTGCTCAAGTGGTTGCCCTGGGGGCGGGAGGCCCGGCAGGCCGAGGAGCACGTGGAGCCGGCGTTGGCGAGGCTGCGGGCGGCGGGCTGCCCGATTCCACGTCAGGTCGCCGCTGGGCGTGTGGGCGGGTTGTGGTTCGAGCTGCAGGAGTACGTGGCGGGCAGCCCGGTCGAGCACGTCGACGGCGTCATGCTGGAGCAGTTGATCGCGGTGGTCGACTGCGGGCGGGGAGCCGGTTCGGGGGCGGGCGGGGATTGGTGGGATTTCGTCCTGGGCGGGTTGGTCGAGGATCGTTCGCCGTTGTGTCGGCCATCGGTGTTGGTGGGGTGCGGGCAGCCGGTTTCCGGGCTGCTGTCCCGCCTGCGCGCGTCGGCCGCTGCGGCGCCGTTGCCTGGGCGGGCGCCGGACGACCTGGTCCACTTCGACTTCGGGCCGGCCAATGTGCTTGTCGACGGTGGTCGGGTGGTGGCGGTGTTGGACTGGCGGTCGTGCCGTACCGGTGACGCCTCCTACGACCTGGTGACCGTCGACTGGGATCTGGCGGCCTGGCCGAAGGCCGAGCCCGGGATCCGGGAGCGGTTGGCGGAGGAGATCGTCCGTACGACCGACCGCGGCGCGCTGGTGGTCTACGCGGCGCACTGCGTGTTGCGCAACCTCACCTGGGCGAGCGGAACCGAGTGGTCCGAGCACATCGTGAGCACCGGCCACGAGTTCCTGGACCGCTGGGCCCGCGCCTGAGTTCACCGCGCGGGTGAGCCCGCGAGCACACCGTCCGGCTCGGCCGGGACCTCGTCGACGGTGAGGCGCGCCAGTCCGGGGTCCACCGCCAGCGCCGAAGGACCGAACAGCGGCACCGACGGAATTCCCGGTGCCGTCGCAGGTGTGAGGGACCTGCGCCGGGTCGACGCCCGCCGCGCGCAGGATCTGCCGGACCGCCGAGGCGGCGATCCGGGGGCCGATCAGGGGCCGGCTCGCACTGGATCCCTCGGTGGCCCCACCGCGGATTCTCCTTGGCCAGCCGCAGCACGAGTGACCTGACCGCGGCTCGGGTGGATGGACGTCCGGTGCGTCTGCGCGCGGTGTGGTCCTGCTTTCCGGCGACGAATCCGCTGTGCCGGCCGAGTATGGTTGGGAGTGACCGGGAGGACCTGCCGCCGGCGCCGACGGTCCACCAACCCGGACAGGGCGACGAACCGGAACCGGTCCGCGGGCTCGTAGCGGACCGGCCGGCCGGTAGCCGTCGAAGGATCGCGTTCGCGTGACGCAGCACGAGCAGTTCGGCGTCCTTCGCCGCCTCGCTGCGGAGCAGGATCGACGGAACAGACAGCAACTTCCGGGTCACCCTGTACACCAGGGACGCGATCACCCAGGCATGCTCTCAAGGGGCGCTCTCATCGTTCTACCAGCGGCGATGACTTTTCGAGCGGCACACGTCCGTACCCGCGAACACGTCCACCAACTTCGGCGCCGCGACGTCCTGCCCGGCCGCGAACTGGTGCAGACGCATGCGGTGGACGAAGTCGGGCACGGCGTTGACCACGGTGATCTCGGCGTCCCGCGCGGACAGCCGGCGGGCCAGGATCCCGGCCACGTAAGCCCCGGCGTACCCGGCCCCGAGAACCACGATGCGGTGCTTCATGTCTTCACTCCTGTCGGTTGGCGTGCTGCTTGAGCGGCACAGCCCGCCGATTGCTGACAGGAACAACAGGTGATCTGGATCACACCACTCCTTGTAGTGGTGTAGGCACGATCCGCGTTGTACCGCGGCGATGCAGGCGGTGCCTACGGTCCCTCCCCGGCAGTCACGGGGACAGGGGAGGACGACCGTGCGCACACGTTCCGGCAGACCATCGCGAAGACATCCGTTCGCCGTCGCCACTCTGGTACTGGCCCTGGTGCCGGTGCCGGGCGTGGCCGCCCCGGCCGGCGGCCCGACCGTGCCGAGGGACGCGGTGACGGCGATGTCCGCCGCCCGCGCGCAGCGCGTCCCCGTCGAGGACCTCTCGGCCCGGACCGAGGTGTCCCGGGTGTTCGCCAACCCGACCGGGACGTGGACGATGGAGTCCTACGCGACGCCCCGATGGGTCCGTCGTGACGGGACGTGGGTGGACATCGACACCACGCTGGTCCGGCGCGGCGACGGGTCTCCGGCCCCTCGGGCGAGCGCCGCGGACGTCCGCTTCTCCGCCGGTGGCACCGGCCCGATGGTCACCTTGGACCACGCCGGGCACACCTTCACCCTGTCCTGGCCCGGCTCCCTGCCCGCACCGGTCCTCCACGGCTCCTCGGCGACGTACCCGGAGGTCGTCCCCGGCGTCGATCTGGTGCTCCGCGCCACCCGCCGGGGGTTCTCGCACGTCCTCGTGGTCAAGTCCCGGCAGGCGGCGGCCGACCCGGTGGTCCGCACCCCGAGGTTCAAGGTCGGCGGGGACGTCACGATGTCGGCCACGCCCGAGGGCGGCCTGCGGGTGACCTCGGGCTCGGCGGTGGTGGCGGTCGCGGGCGAAGCGATGATGTGGGACTCAGGCACGACCACCGCGTCGACCGCGGCGGCCCCGGCGGCCGGCGCGCGCGACGCGGTGATCCCCGCGCGCGCCGCCGGCGGTGAACTCACCCTGACCCCCGACACCGGCCTGCTCGACGACCCCTCGGCGAAGTTCCCGATCTACATCGACCCGGATTTCGCCGCCGGCCCGCAGGGCTGGGCATACGCCACCTCCACCAACACCAACTCGCCGACCAGCGACAACGACGTCGACGTCGGCGACACACCCGGCGTCAACCTCAGGGTCGGCCGCGACCAGGAGACCGGCAAGCTGGTCCGCAGCTTCCTGGAGTTCCCGATGGCCGCCGGCGGCCACGACCTGCGCGCCAAGCACATCCTGTCGGCCGGGTTCGCGGGCTGGGTCGACCACTCCACCCAGTGCGGCTACGGCACGCCCACCTACTTCTACCGGACCGCCCCGATCACCGCCTGGCCGCGGCAGTCCTGGCCCGGTCCGCAGTTGCAGGTCTACATCGGCGAATTCTGGTCGCACGCCAACGAACTGTCCTGCAACGAGGGCAACGCCTACGTCGAACTCATCGACAACGCGCTGCTCTCGGACCTGAAGGTCGCCGCGGAACAACGTTGGGACACCTACAACATCGGCATGGCCGCGGTCGACCGCGACGGCGCGGGCGAGAGCACGAGCAACCGCTGGAAGCGCTACTTCCTCGACGACTTCCGGCTGACCGCCACCTACAACAGCATCCCGAACCCGCCCACCGACCCGAAGACCAACGGCCGGGACTGCGTCACGGGACCGAACCGGCCCGTGCTGGGCACGGCGACACCCACGCTCAGCGCGTTGGTGACCGACTCGGACCCGGAAACCGACATGACCCTGCACGTGGACTGGCACACCCTCCTGCCGGACGGCACGCGCGTCTTCCCGAAGCTGGGCAAGGTGACGCAGAGTTCGCTGGCGAAGGACACCCGCGGGCAGGTCACACTGCCGCCACTGGCCTCCGGGACCTATGCCTGGCGGACGCATGCCGACGACGGCATCGATTGGGCGCCCGATTACGGTGGCTGGTGCGAGTTCGCCATCGACACCGTGGCGCCCAACGTCCCCGGCGTGTCCTCCCCGGTGTACAAGGAGGGCGGCGACTTCCACGGGTCTATCGGGCACACGGCGGACTTCACGTTCAGCGCCAACGGATCCACGGACGTGAAGCAGTACCTGTACGGCTGGGAGAACCCACCGACGACGGCGGTGGCCGCACCGAGTCCGGGCGCCAGCGTGACCATCCCGCTGACGCCGCCGCCGGTGCCCGAAGCGACCGACCCGACGCGCGGCGGGCTGCTCACCCTCTACGTGCGCAGCGCCGACCACGCCGAGAACCGCAGCCCGATCAGGTCCTACGCCTTCAACATCGGGTCGGCGTCCGGTCCGGTCGGCGAGTGGCCGCTGACCGAGACGGCCGGCACCACCCTCTACGACACCTCCGGCTACGAGCACCACGCGACGCTGTCCGGCGGCACCCTCGCCACCCCGGGTCCCCGGCCCGGTGAGACGGCGGTGTCCTTCGACGGGGTGGACGACCACGCCGCCACGGACAGCCGTGTGGTGGAGACCGCCAACAGCTTCACCGTCGCGGCCTGGGTGAAGCTGAGCAACCCCACCGCACCGGTGCAGACGGCGGTCAGCCAGCTCGGGGTGCACAACTGCGCGTTCTACCTGCAAAAGGCCGACAACACCTGGGCGTTCGCGGTGCAGCCGCTGGACACCACGTCACCGACCGGCCTGCGGGTCCGGTCGTCCTCGGCGCCGCAAGCGGGGGCGTGGACGCATCTGGCCGGCGTGTACGACCGTGGTCGGAAGTCGCTGCAGATCTACGTCAACGGAGCGCCGGCGGGGTCGGTGGCCTGGAACGGCAGCCCGTTCGCCGCGAACGGTCCACTGTGGATCGGGCAGGCGCGCTGGATCGACCAGACGGTGGACCGGTTCGCCGGGGCCGTCGCGGGTGTCCGGGTGTGGGACCGCGTCCTGCACCCCAGCGAGATCACCCGACTGGCCACCCGCTGACAAGCCCCGGGGGAGACGACATGATCACGCGCAGATGGTTGTCCGCTGCTCTCGTCCCACTGCTCATCGCGCCGATGGTGGTCGGTGTCCGGACCGCGTCCGCCGCCGAGCCCGAACGCCTGCGACCGCAGACCGACCGGGCCGTGCCGGGGCGGATCGCACCGCCGGTCTTCGACGCGGTGGCCGAGACCGGCAAGCCGTACCGGGGCACGCCGCCGGCGTGGCCCGCGGCGGGGGAGGCGGTCGTCGACCTGTCGGCCGGGACCCCGTCGCGCGCCGGCGGCCTGCCGGTCACCGTGGACCGCGGCCGGGGTGTGGACGGCGCTGCCGCCACGGGTGCCGCGGCGCCCGGGAAGGTGCGGGTCCGGGTGCTGGACCAGGACGCCGCTCGGGCCGCCGGCGTGCGCGGCCTGGTCTTGAAGGTCGGCCGGGCGGACGGGGTTTCGGCGGCCGGGCACGCCCGCGTCACGGTCGACTACTCGGCCTTCCGGGACGCCTACGGCGCGGACTGGGCGTCGCGGCTCCGGCTCGTCTGCGTGGACGCCCCGTGCGAGGCCCGGCCGGTCCCCGGAAACCTCGCCGCCGGGACCGCGACCGCCGATGTCGCCGTCGAGGGCGAGCGGACGCTGGCCCTCACCGCCGCGCCGTCAGGGCCGGCGGGGGACTACGCGGCGACCTCGCTGCAACCCTCGGCGACGTGGACCGCGGGCGGGTCGTCGGGCGACTTCACGTGGAGCTACCCGGTGCGGGTGCCGCCCGCGGTCGGCGGTGCCGCGCCCCGGGTCGAGTTCGGGTACTCGGCCCAGTCGGTGGACGGGCGGATGGCCGCGTCCAACAACCAGCCGTCCTGGCTGGGCGAGGGGTTCGACTGGTCCCCGGGGTTCGTCGAGCGCAAGTACAAGCCGTGCGCCGAGGACATGGCCGGCGGCAACAACACCACCGCGACCGGCGACCAGTGCTGGGCCACCGACAACGCGACCGTGTCGTTCAACGGTCGCGGCGGGGAACTGGTCCACGAGGACGGAAAGGGCTGGCGGCTGCGCGGCGACGACGGCTCGCGCATCGAGCACCGCACCGGCAGCCCCAACGGCGACGAGAACGGCGAGCACTGGGTGGTCACCACCACCGACGGCACCCAGTACTGGTTCGGCCGCAACCGGCTGCCCGGCTGGACCGACGGCCGCGCCGAGACCAACAGCGTGCAAGTCGCGACGGTGTTCGGCAACCACCCCGGCGAGCCGTGCCACCTGCCCTCGTTCACCACAGCACACTGCAACCAGGCATACCGGTGGAACCTCGACCACGTCGTCGACCCGAACGGCAACACCACGTCGTACTGGTACGCCAAGGAAACGAACAAGTACGCGCGCAACAACAACCCGAACGACCTGGTGGCCTACGACCGGTCCGCGCACCTGACCCGGATCGATTACGGGACCCGTGCGGACACCGCGTACGGCACCGTGCCGGCGCAGGTCGTCTTCACCGCCCAGGACCGGTGCCTGGCCGACTGCGGCGTGAAGAACCGCACCACCTGGCCCGACGTCCCGTTCGACCAGGAGTGCACCACGGCGCCGTGCACCGTCGGCTCCCCGACGTTCTGGACGACCAAGCGGCTCGGCAAGGTCACCACGCGGATCTGGGATGCGGGCGCGGCGCGGCACACCGACGTGGAGTCCTGGACGCTGACCCACTCGTTCCCCGACCCCGGCGACGGCACCCGCGCCGGCCTGTGGCTGAGCAAGATCGCCCACACCGGGCACGTCGGCGGTGACAAGTCCGTGCCGGACGTGACGTTCACGGGCGTCCAGATGCCCAACCGGGTCGACACCGCCGACCACGCGCCGGCGATGAACTGGTGGCGCGTGGCGCACATCGACACCGAGACCGGCGGCAAGATCGCGGTCACCTACTCCGCCCCGGACTGCGTGGCCGGCACCCGCGTGCCGACCGCCCCGGAGAGCAACACCCTGCTGTGCTACCCGGTGCGCTGGACCCCGGCCGGGCAGACCGGGCCGGTCACCGACCACTTCCACAAGTACGTCGTCAAGGAGGTCACCGAATCGGACCTGACCGGCCACGCGCCGCGCACGATCACCGCCTACCGCTACCTCGGCGATCCCGCGTGGCACTACACCGACGACGACGGGCTGGTGAAGGCCGAGAACAAGACGTGGTCGGTGTGGCGGGGCTACGGCGGCGTCCGGACCACGAGGGGCGATCCGGGCGAGCAGACCGTCACCGAGACCCACTACTTCCGCGGGATGCACGGCGACAAGCTGCCGTCGGGCACCCGCTCGGTGACGGTGCCCGCGGCAGGGGCCGCGCCCGCCGTCGCCGACGAGGACGCGTTCGCCGGGGTGGCCCGGCAGACGATCACCTTCAACGGCACGGCCGAGGTCGCCTCCGAGGCGTCCGAGCCCTGGCAGTCCGCGCCCAACGCCAGCCGGACCCGCAACGGCACCACCGTGCACGCCCGGTTCACCGGCACCCTGGCCACCCACACCCGCACCGCCCTCGACGGCGGCCGACCGGCCCGAACCACCGTGAGCCGCAGCACGTTCGATGCGCACGGGATGGTCACCCAGGTGGACGACACCGGCGACACCGCGGTGACCGGCGACGAGAAGTGCGTCCGCACCACATACGAGCCCCGCAACACCTCCGCGTGGCTGATGTCGTACGCGCACCGCGTGGAGACCACGGCGTTGCGCTGCGGCACCACCCCGACGACCGAGAAGGAGGTGGTGGGCGACGAGAAGACCACCTACGACCACCAGCCGTTCGGCACCGCGCCCACCGTAGGCCGAGCCACCCAGGTCGAGCAGCTGAAGACATGGACGGCGTCGGCGCGCACCTACGTTGTGACGTCGAGGTCCAGTTATGACGTGCACGGCCGCGTCAAGGAGGCGTGGGACGTGAAGGGGAACAGGTCCCGCATCACCTACACGCCCGAGGTGAGCGGGCCGACCACCGCCACGACCTCGTTCAACGCCTTGGACTGGCCGACGACCACGACGCTGGCGCCGGCGTGGGGGTCGCCGACCAAGGTGGTGGACGCGAACGGCCGGACCACCGAGCTGGCCTACGACCCGTTGGGGCGGCTGAAGGACGTGTGGCTGCCGGGTAGGGCCAAGCCCGCCACGCCGTCGTTGCGCTACGAGTACGACATCCGCAGGGACCTGCCGGTCGCGGTCACCACGTCCAAGCTCAACTCCGCCGGCGGTTACACCAGCTTCCACACGCTCTACGACGGGCTGCTGCGGCAGCGGCAGACCCAGTCGCCGGAAGCGGGGACCGGGGGCGGGCGGATCGTGGTCGACACGTTCTACGACACGGCGGGCCGGGCGTGGCAGACCAACAGCCCCTACCTCGCCAACGGCGCCCCGGGCAAGGAACTGTTCCTGCCCCAGGGCGACAACGTCATCCCCGCGCAGACCCGCAAGCAGTTCGACGGGGCCGGCCGGGAGACCGCGTCGAGCCACCGCGAGCTGGGTGTCGAGAAGTGGCGGACCACCACCGGGTACGGCGGCGACCGGGTCGACGTCACCCCACCGGCCGGCGGCACCGCGACCTCGACGATGACCGACGCTTCGGGCCGGACGACCGCGTTGCGCCAGTACCACGGGTCGACGCCGTCGGGGACCTTCGACGCCACCACCTACGGCTACACCCGCAAGGGCGAACTGGAGACGATCACCGATCCCGCCGGCAACCGCTGGACCTACGACTACGACCTGCGCGGACGCAAGCGGACGGTCTCCGACCCGGACAAGGGGACGACCGCGCACGCCCACAACGACGCGGGCGAGCTGGTTTCGGTGACCGACGCCGACAACAGGACGCTCACGTTCTCCTACGACGCGCTGGGCCGCAGGACCGCTGTGCACGCGGGTTCGGTGCTGCGGAGCGAGTGGGTCTACGACACCGTGGCCAAGGGTCACCTCACCCGCTCCACCAGGGTCGAGGGCGCGAACCGCTACACCCGCGAGATCACCGGCTACACCCCGGACTACAAGCCGAGCGGGGTCACCTACACGATCCCAGTGGGCGAGACCGGCCTGGCCGGCACCTACACCTACGGTCACACCTACACGGCCAGTGGGTTGCTCGAGACCACGACCCTGCCCGACCTGGACGGCGACGGCGGCCTGCCCACCGAGACCTTGACGTCCCGCTACACCGACCTGGACAAGCCGCACACCCTGTCCACGTCCATCGACGCGACCACGTACGCGGACCTGACCGCCTACACCCGCCTGGGCGAACTGGCCGTGTTGGGTCGGCGCAACAACGGTGGCCGGGTCATGGACACCGGTCTGTACTACGAGGAGGGCACCCGTCGGGTGACGCGGATGCTCACGGTGAAGGAGGTCGCCCCGTCGGCTGTCCTCGACATCAACCTGGGCTACGACAACGCCGGCAACGTGGTCCGGATCGCCGACACCCCCGCAGGCGGAGCCGCGGACGTCCAGTGCTTCCGCCACGACAACCTGCGCAGGCTCAAGGAGGCGTGGACGCCGGAGAACGGCGAATGCGGGCCGAACCCGTCGGTCGGCGCGCTGGGCGGTGCCGCGAAGTACTGGCACAGTTGGGAGTTCGACAAGGTCGGCAACCGGACGAAGTTCGTCGACCACGTCACCGCCGCCGGCCAGGCCACCACCACCTACGCCTACCCCACTGCCGGCGCGCCGCAACCGCACACCCTGCGCACCACCGGCACCACCGACTCGGCCGGCACCCGAACCGCCACCTACACCTACGACCTCCTGGGCAACACCAAGACCCGACCGTCGTCAGCCGGAACCCAGACCCTGGACTGGGACGTCGAGGGCCACCTGTCGACCAGCACCGACAACACCGGCCCCACCCAGTACGTCTACGACGCCGACGGCAACCGCCTGATCCGCCGCGACCCCACCGGCAGCACCCTGTACCTGCCCGACCAGGAACTACGCCACACCAAGACCACCGGCACCAAAACCGCCACCCGCTACTACCACCACGCCGGCCACCCCATCGCCACCCGCACCCCCTCCGGCCTCCGCTGGCTGGCCACCGACCACCAAGGCACCCCCCTCACCACCGTCCACTCCAACTCCCAGGCGGTCGCCCAACGCCGCCAGACCCCGTACGGAACCGTCCGCACCACCATCGGCGCCTGGCCGTCCACAATGGACAAGGGCTTCGTCGGCGGCACTATTGACAACACCGGCCTCACCCACCTCGGCGCCCGCGAATACGACCCCTTCATTGGTCGATTCCTCAGCGTCGACCCGGTCATCGACCGCGAAGATCCGCAACAACTGCATGGCTACAGCTACAGCAACGGCAACCCGGTCACCATGTCCGACCCGGACGGCCGCTTGCCCGGCTGGATGAAGAAGATCGGGTCCGTTGTGCAGCAGCAGGCGCAGGCCCACGTCGACATGGCCAAGAAGGCCGCGAGCGTGGTCAACTCCGCGGCCACGGCGGCGGCGTCGAAGGCGTGGAGCGGGATCAAGGCCACCGGGACCCTGCTGTACGAGCGTTCGGGGGAGTTCTCCGCGTTGTTGGGCGTGATCGCGCTGTTCACGCCACCGCCCGCCAACGCGATCGTCGCAGGGGGCAGCCTCGCGTTCGGCGCGGTGAACGCGTACCAGAAGTGCAGCAAGCAGAAGTGGGTGGATTGCGGACTGGCGGTCGCCGGGATGGTTCCCGGCTTCGGGGTGGTCCGAGCTGGTGCTGGGGTGGCCAAGGCGAGAAGCGTGATCCAGGCGGGGAACGCGGCGCTGGGCGCCGCCGACGACGGCATCAGACTGGCTCGGGCCGGTGCCAACAATGCTCTGCCGGCCGGACACCACCGAGGGATCAGACCATCCGCAACCTCGAAGCGGTGATCGACCGGACGAGCAACACCCTGGCACAGGCCGAAACCCGACTGCACCGCTACACCCACAGCATGTACTTCTGGGAGGCGGTCGAGGCGCCGATCCTGGTCGCCAAGACGGAGTTCTACAACTGCAAGTACGTCCACCTCTACTGCGAGGACAGCATCCACGACACGATGAAACGAGAGCTGCGACCGTCGCGGGCGACCTGGCACCCACCGGCCAGGCCAGCGGAACCGGCCGACAGTCCTGCTCCCGACTACCCGCCCGCTCCGCCCCCGGCCCCCGGCCCCCTGGGGAGCTGGTCCTTTCTCGTGACGGCTTGTCAGCCGGACGGGCTCGGTGAGTGCCCGACCGCCGCGAGGTGGGCGAGTGCTCGACGTTTCTGACCTCCCAGTTTGTACTTCCTGGCCAAGCTGAGGGCGCGGTCCGCGTGTGTTGCGGACCGCGCCTGGTCGTCGAGGTGGTGGTGGACCGATGCCAGGCCCAGCAGGGCCTCGGCCACCTGGTACTGGACGCCGATCTCCTCCGCGATGCGCAACGCCTCACCGTGCATCGCGATCGCCGACTCGTAGTGCCCGTCGAGCAGGTGGATGGAGCCGAGGCAGTTCCGGACCTCGGCTTCGATTCGTCGGTCGCGCATGCGGCGCGCCAGCGACAGAGCGGAGTAGGCGTGGTCGGTTGCGAGGTCGACGTGGCCGGTGTCGCGGTGGACGCGGGCCATGGCGCAGAGGGTTGCGGCTTCGTGGAAGGACGCGGCGGTGCGGCGGGCGATGACGAGGCCTTCGGTCAGGTGGGCGGTGGCAACGGGGAACCGGGCCAGTTGGCGGTTGAGTTCGCCGAGGATCATCAGGCTGTGGGCTTCCAGGCGCAGGGCGCCGTGGCGGCGGGCGAGGTGGAGGGCTCGGGTGGCGTGGGCCATGGCGTCGTCGAGGCGGCCGGCGAGGAGCATCGTGGTGGCGATGTGGGCGGGGATGATGCCGTGCAGGAACGGCAACGGGATGCGCGCGTAGAGGTCGCCGGCCCGTTCCAGGTGGGCGACGGCCAGGTCGGTTTCGCCCCGGTAGGACAGCGTGAGGCCGATGAGGACCAAGGCGACCGCCTCGCCGTAGGTCCAGCCGATCTCGGCACAGGCCTTCACCGCCAGCTCGCCGATCTCCGCGCTGAGCCGGAACTCGGATGTGGAGTAGTGCGCCGAGGTCAGGCCCACCAGCGCCGCCGCCTGCCCCAACCGGTCGTCCTCGGCTCGGGCGGCGGCCAGGGCCGTCTCCGTGCTGGTGATCCACTCGACCACCAGTCGTGACTGGAGGTAGTAGGTGTGGAGCCGTTCGCTGAGCAGCCACGCGTAGGCGCGGGGCCCCTGCCGCTCGGCCGCGCGGATCGCCTCGGCCAGGTTGTGGTGTTCGGCGTCCAGCCACCGCTTCGCGGCAACCGGGTCGGCCACGGCGTCCCCGCGCCGAACCGGAGCGGGCCGGAACGGGCTGGCCGGGCGGTCGGGCCAGAGCAGGTCGGCGGCGGTCGTCACCACGTCCAGGTACCACTCGAACAGCCGGGTCCGGGCCGCCGACCGCTCCTCCGACGAGTCCTCGCGCAGGCACCGCCGCGCGGCGTAGGCGCGGAGCAGGTCGTGCAGCGCGTAGCGGTCGGTCCCGCGCCGCTCCACCAGGTGCGCGCCGGTGAGCACGTCGAGCGCCCCACGGATGTCCGACTCGGACGGCGAGCCGGCCAGGGCCGCCAGCGAGGCCGCCGTGAAATCGGGCAGCGACACCAGCCCGGACAACCGGAAGACCCGCCGCACCGACGCGGGAAGCGCCCGGTACGACGAATCGAACGCGGCACCGACCGCACTGCGCTCATCGTCTTCCACCGCCAGCAACGCCAACGGATCGTGCGCGCGCAGATCGGCGACATACGAAGAGATCGGGTAGCCGGGCCGGTCGAGCAGCCGGGCGGCGGCGATGCGCAGCGCCAACGGCAGCCACGCGCAGGTTCTCCCGAGCTCGACCACCGCGTCCGGTTCGGCGTCGGCCCGCCGGGACCCGAGCAACCGGGTCAGCAACGCGGTGCCTTCGTCGGGCTCCAGCACGTCCAGCGCGAGCCGATGGGCGCCGTCGTGCGCGACGAGCCCGGTTAATCGGTTCCGGCTGGTGACCACGACCAGGCAGTTCGGGTCGCCGGGCAGCATGGGGCGCACCTGTTCGGCGGTCAGGGCGTCGTCCAGGACGATGAGCAACCGGCGTCCGGCCGTCACCGACCGGAAGCGCGCGGCGGCTTCGGCGGGGTCGGTCGGTATCCGGTCCGGTGGCACGCCGAGGGTCCGCAGCAGGACCGACAACGCGTCCACGGGGAGCATCGGCGTGCCGGCACCGTGGCCGCGGAGGTTGAGGTGCAGTTGCCCGCCTGGGAAGCGATCCGCGACCCGGTGGCCCCAGTGCACGGCCAACGCGCTCTTCCCCGCGCCGGCCGTGCCCGTGACGACCACCGTGCCGCCGGACTCGCGCACCTCGTCCAACCGCCGCAACGCCTCCACGCGCCCGGTGAAGCCGCGCACGTCGGGCGGCAACTCGTGCGGCGTCGGCACGGACGAGTGCGGCTCGTCGCCATGCAGGATGGCCTCATGCAGCCGCCGCAGCTCATGGCCGGGTTCGAGACCGAGTTCATCCCGTAAGGACACCCGGATGCGCCGGAACGCGGCCAGCGCCTCGACCTGCCGCCCGCCGAGGTGCAACGCCCGCATCCACCGCGCGCACAACCCTTCCCGGAACGGGTTGTCCCGCACCGGCCCGGCCAGTTCGGCCGCGACCAGGTCCGGCCGCCCGGCCGCCAGTTCCGCGTCCGCCCACCGCTCCCAGACGTCCAGCCGCAACTGCTCCAGACCGGCCGCCTCGGGCGCCACCGCCGGGCAGTCGAGGAACTCCGCGAACGCCGCCCCGCGCCACAGGTCCAGCGCGGCCCGCAACGTCCGGCACGCCCGCTCGACCTCACCGCGGGCCAGCGCCGCCTCGCCCGCGACCGCCAGCCGCCGGAACCGCGCCGCGTCGAGGTGCTCGCCGACCACGGCGACGTAACCGTTGTCCTGCCGGGCCAGGAGCCCTCCGCCCAGTGCGTCCCGCAGTTGCAGGACGTACTGCTGGACGTTGCGCCGGGCCGACGCCGGCGGCCGGTCACCCCAGACCGCGGCGATCAGCCCCTCGGTGGTGACCACCCGGTCCGCCCGCGCGAGCAGCACCGCCAGCACCAGGCGTGGTTTGTGCCCCGAACGGACGTAGACGGGAAGGCCGTCCCGGACGGCCTCCAACCTCCCCAGCACGCGGATGTCCATCGCACCCCCCGGTAACGGCAGCCGTCCAGAATCCGAAGCCGGCCGCGCGCTGTCAAGGGGTGCCGCGCCGGTTCAGCCCAGGACCACCCGCCGGGACCCGGTCGACCGGTCCGCCGTCTTCCGGCCCGACCGGACGCCGGGATCGCGCGGTCGCGCAGCAGGCGGACCTCCTCGATTCGTTCGGGCGCCGAACGGGACAGCGGGGACCACGTTGCGGAAAGCGCTGTAGTAGTACTCGACGGGCACGTTCGCGTCGCCCACGCGGATCGCCTCGTAGCCGATCTCCGCGACCGCCGACTGCAGGTCCGACCCCGCGAAGCCCTCGCTGATCCCGACCAGTTCCTCGACCACGTGCTCCGGGACCGCCGTCCGCAGGTACTTGCGCAGGTAGATGTCGATGATCTCGCGCCGCTCCTCCGGGTCGGGCAGGTCGACGAAGAACATGTCGTCGAACCGCCCGCTGCGCAGCAGTTCCGGCGGCAGGGACCGGGTGTCGTTCGCGGTCGCCACCACGAACACGCGCGCCCGGGACTCCTGGAGCCAGTACAGGAACTGGCCGACCAGGCGGGTCGTCACGCCCGTGCTGTCCGAGCCGGACCCGGCCAGGCCCTTCTCGATCTCGTCGATCCACAGCACGCACGGCGCCTGTGCCGCTCGAAAAGTCATCGCTGCTGGTCAAGCGGCGTGTTTGTGCTCGTTGATGAGTCCGCCGAGGATCCGTGTGCGCGCCAGTCTGAGGGCACCGAGGTCGTGTGCGGCGGTGGGGTGCTGCTGGGCCTCGGGTGGTAGCTGGTCGCGGGCCTGGTGGGGCCGGTGTCGGTAGTGGTCTTCGTCGGTCTTGAGGACTTGCCGTGCGTGGCTCTCGCCCGTGATCAGGATGTGGTCGGGGAGTTCGCGTCGGATGGTGCCGATGACCCGTTCGCAGTGTGCGTTCGCCCAGGGTGCCTGCGGTGCACTGTTGATCACGCGCAGGCCTACTTGCGAGCCACTAGCCACGAGTCTGCGGTGCCAGGTGAGCAGGGTGCCGGGCGTGACCGGGAAGACCTCCCGCCGACGTCAACGATCGACCAGCCTGGAGACGGCGGCGAACCAGAGCCTATCCGCAGGCTCGTAGCGGACCGGACCCGCAAGCTGCCGACGAAGTACCGCGTTCTCGTGCCGCGGCACGAGCAGCTCGGCGTCCTTCGCCGTCTCACTGCGCAGCGGCACCGACGGGACGGAGAGCAGCTTTCGGGTCACCTTGTACAGCAGGGACACGATCACCCGGACATGCTCTCAAGCGGCGTCTGCACTGCTCTACCAGCGACGATGACTTTTCGAGCGGCACAGGGTTTGAAACGGGCTGTTCGGGTGTACCTCCTGCTCTGTTCGGGTGGTACGCGGGTGGTTCTGCGTCAGTCTGGTGGTGTGGAGTGGTCACGCAGGGCGTCCCGTTCCAGGACCGACCAGGATCTGCTCGACGGCTGGTTGCAAGCCGAGTGGCACCGAGGTGAGCGGAAGCGTTCGCAGAACCCGTACGGCCACCTCGGGTTGCGGTTCGCGTTCTACGGGCGGATGTCGACGTCGGAGCACCAGGATCGGCACACCTCGTGGTCGCCGGTGAGGTTCACGTTTACCTCGGCTTCGCCCTCGGGGCGGCTTGGTGATCGCTACCATTCGTCGCGTCGCCGGGGTCTGCCGACGTCCTGTGCCGAAAGGGAAAACGGAAACGTGGTGTGGAATCACAGACGGTTACGCCCGGTGTGGCTCGCGCTGGCCGCCGTGGCCGGGTGCCTCACCACGGCGTGCTCGGGTCCGCCGGGCGAGCGGGCCGCCGAGACGACGTCGCTCGCGCCGAGCGGCCACCTGCCGGCGGTCGAGCTCTGGAGCCCGCAGAACGGGTGGCGGGAGGCGCCCCCGGCGGCGGTCACGACTCCGCGGGAGCGTTGGCGGGTGCCGGCCCGGCTGGATCGCGACGGTGACTACGCGACCCGGGACGGAGTGATCGCGATCGCGGAACGGGACGGCGGCACCGCGACCGTGCGCCGGATCGACCCGGCCTCCGGCACGGACATGTGGCGGGTCCCGCTCCCCGATGTCGCCATGCCGGCCGAAGTCGCGATCAGTCCCGGCGGGTCGCTGGTCGCGGTGGCCGGCGAGCCGACCACCGCGGTCATGGACGCGGCGGACGGGCGGGTCGTGTGGCGCGGCGAGGCCGGGGGAGGACTCCCCCGCGTCGACGGTCTCGGCGACCTGATCCTTCTCTCCGTGAGCGACGGGACGGCTGCCATCGACCGTCGTACCGGCGCGATCCTGTGGCGGACCCAGCATTTCGTCGAGGTGTTCGGCACGAGACTGCTCGCCGACGACACCGCAGGCTTCAGCCTGCTGGACCCGGCGACCGGCACCCCGGTCTGGACCAAACCCAGGGAACTGTTCAGCGACGCCCACGTCTTCGGCGACACCGTCCTCGTCACCCAGGACGAAGACGGCTCGAAAGACTCGACCACCGCCTACAACCTGGCCACCGGCGAGGTGCGCTGGCGGACCGAACTGTTCGACCTCGCCCGCGCCACGATCACGCCCGTCGACGACGCCACCGTGCTGATTACCGGCGGTAACGGCCTCGCCGGAAACGGGGTGTACGTGGTCACCCTGAGCACCGGCAAGGTCAACTGGCAGACCGAAGGGCGTGCGACCACGATGCGCGTCGAGGGGCAACCCTACGTGCTGAACGAGCGCGGTGACCGCACGGAGGTCCTCCGCGGCGCCACGGGCGAGTTGGTCGGCACCGCCCCACCGCCGGGCGACCGATCGACCTCCATCGCCGGAGGAGCCCTCTACCTGACCGACTTCGACAAGATCCGCGCGGTCCGACTGCCCGAATCGGCCGGTCAGTGGGAAGTCACCCTGCCCAACCGGGTCAGCGCCATCGTCATGCCCATTCCACGGGGGTTCGTCGCCGAAGACCACGCCGACCGCGTGGGACACCTCGTCGGGTACCTCGACTGAACCGTCCCTTCGAGACACCCGCTCGGCAGGCCCCGCCTCGACGACGGCCTCGGTTGAGCCGCGGCCCTGTGCCGCTCAACTGTTCACGACGGGCGCCCAGGTGGCGCAACCGCCCCAGGTCTCGTCCACGGGTTGGGGGACATAGCAGCACGGCTGCGCGGTCAACCGGGCGATCAGCACCGCGTCCTCCTCGTCGGTCTTGTCGAACGTCAGGTCTTCCGCGCGCCGCGACCAGGAACTCGGCATCGGCTGGACGCACACGAACGGCGTTGTGCTTGCCGCAAATGCCATCCGTACAGGTCAGGCTGTGCTTCCCTTCGTAGCGTGGAGACCTGAACCAAGAGGGATGGTTGGGTCGTGGGAGACAAGAGACGCCGGTTTGATCCGGAGTTCCGTGCGGGTGCGGTGCGGATCGTGGCCGAGACCGGCAAGCCGGTCGCGCAGGTCGCGCGGGATCTGGGGATCAGCGCCCACACCCTGCACAACTGGGTGAAGGCCGACCGACAGGCCGGGCGGGACGATGGGCCCCTGGACTCCGCCGAGCGCGAGGAGTTGGCGCGGTTGCGGGCCGAGCGGGCGCGGTGGGAGAAGGAGAAGACCGAGCTGGAGATGGAGCGTGATGACGCCCCTATGTTTGTCAAGTCGCGGTTGGGGTTGTGGCCGGGGTGAGGGCTTGCGTGATGATCGGGAAGACCTCGCGGGCGACGTTGTGCCTGCCGATAACCTCATCCGCGCAGGTAGCGGGCATACGTAGCCCAAGGCTTCGAAGCGCTCACGGGCCACGGTTGCCACCCGCGTGATGTCGACCAGCACGGCATGATGACCGGCTGTGCTGCTCCGACTGGCCTACCTGGGCGTGACCAACGCGTTCGCGTTGCTGCGCCTGCTGCCGATGAGTGATCGGGACAAGGACGTGGAGATCCTGACGCTGCGGCACCAGATCACCGTCCTGCAACGCCAACTGGGCCAGACCCGGCCGCGGTTCTTCCCCGGAGACCGGGCGTTCCTTGCGGCGCTGCTGCACCGACTCCCGGCCGCCGCGCTTCGTCGGCACCGACTGCTGGTGCGTCCGGAGACGGTGCTGCGGTGGCACCGGGACCTTCTCTCACGCCGCCACGCCGCCGAGTCCCGTCCCAAGCGGCCCTGCCGACCTCGGACCCTCCGCTCCATCCGACTCCTGGTGCTGCCCCTGGCACGGGAGAACCCCGCCTGGGGCTACCGCCGCATACACGGAGAACTGCTCGTCCTCGGCATCACAGTCGCCGCCTCCACCGTCTGGCAGATCCTCAAGGACGACGGGATCGACCCAGCTCCCGAGCGCACCTCGACGACCTGGTCGACCTTTCTCCGATCACAGGCCGACGTTCTCCTGGCCTGCGACTTCTTCGAGACCTGCACGGTGAGCGGCACCCGCCTGTACGTGCTCGCGATCATCGAGCACGCCGGCCGCCGGATCAGGGTCTTCGGCGCCACCGCGCACCCGACCGCGGCCTGGGTCACCCAAGCCGCGAAGAACCTCGTCATGGACCTCGAGGACGCGTGTAGCTCCCCGCGGTTCCTGATCCGTGACAGGGACGGCAAGTTCCCCGCCGTGTTCGACGCCGTCCTCGCCGACGCCGGTATCCAGGTCGTCCTCAGCGGCGTCCGAATACCGCGGATGAACGCGATCATGGAGCGTTGGATCCAGAGCTGCCGCCGCGAACTCCTCGACCGCACCCTCATCTGGAACCAACAACATCTACTCCACGCGCTACGTCAGTACGAGCAGTTCTATAACACCCACCGCCCCCACCAAGGCATCGCCAACGCCCGACCGTTACACCCGCTGCCGCGACCAGCAACCGATCAAGCGAGACTCACCCACCTCCACATCCGCCGACAACAGCGGCTGGGCGGCATCCTCAGCGAGTACCACCACGTCACCCGACCTGCACGGACGACATTTTCGGCAAGCACAAGGTCGCTCGCCGAGTGTTCCGTCCGCGACGCGGCGCAACGTCTCGGGCACGCAGGCTGTGCCGCTCGAAAAGCCATCGTCCCTGGTAGAGCGAGGGTGTCAGCGTGTTGAGAGCATGTCCGGGTGATCGTGTCCCTGCTGTACAAGGCGACCCGGAAGCTGCTGTCCATCCCGTCGGCGCTGCTGCGCAGCGAGACCGCGAAGGACGCCGAGCTGCTTGTGCTGCGGCACGAGAATGCGGTCCTGCGCCGGCAACCGGCGGGTCCGGTCCGCTACGAGCCCGCGGACCGGTTCTGGTTCGCCGCCCTGTCCGGACTGGTGGACCGTCGCCGTTGGCCAGAGGTCTTTCCCGTCACGCCGGGCACCCTGCTCGCCTGGCACCGCAGGTTCGTGGCCCGCAAGTGGGACCACACCGCGCGGCGACGCACCGGACGTCCACCGACTCGAGCGGCGATCAAGTCACTCGTGCTGCGGCTCGCCAGGGAGAACCCTCGGTGGGGTCATCGGCGCATCCAGGGTGAATTGGCCCGACTCGGCCATCACATCGCCCACTCGACGGTCTGGCAGGTCCTGCATGATGCGGGCATCGACCCGGTACCACGCCGCTGCGGCCCGACATGGCGCGAGTTCCTCACCACCCAAGCCGGAAGCATCATCGCGGCGGATTTCCTCCACATCGACACCGTGCTCGGTAGACGTCTGTACGCACTGGTGTTCCTCGAACACGGGACCCGGCGCCTGCACATCACCGGCGTCACCGCCCGCCCGACACAGGCCTGGACAGTGCAACAGGCCA
>NZ_MTQP01000016.1 GCF_001984175.1 Saccharothrix sp. ALI-22-I | reverse complement strand
TGCCCATGAGCGATCGGGACAAGGACGTGGAGATCCTGGCGCTACGCCACCAGGTCACGATCCTGGAACGCCAACTGGGTAACGCCCGTCCGCGGTTCTCTCCCGGCGATCGGGCGTTCCTCGCGGCGCTGCTGCACCGACTTCCGGTCGAGGCTCTTCGTCGGCTCCGATTGCTGGTGCGCCCGGAGACGGTGCTGCGGTGGCACCGGGACCTCATCGCACGACACCACGCGGCCCAATCCCGCCCCCAGCGGCCCGGCCGCCCACGGACCATCCGCTCGATCCGGCTCCTCGTGCTGCGCCTGGCGCGGGAGAATCCTGCCTGGGGTTACCGCCGTGTCCACGGCGAGCTTCTCGTGCTCGGTATCAGGGTCGCCGCGTCCACGGTGTGGCAGATCCTCAAGGACGCCGGGATCGATCCGACGGCCGAGCGGACCACGATGACCTGGTCGGCCTTTCTCCGCTCGCAGGCCGACGCGCTGCTGGCCTGCGACTTCTTCGAGACCTGCACGTTGAGCGGTGCCCGCCTGTATGTGCTCGCGGTGATCGAGCACGCCGGCCGCCGGATCAGGGTCCTGGGCGCCACCGCGCACCCGACCGCCTCCTGGGTCACCCAGGCCGCCAGGAACCTCGTCATGGACCTCGAAGACGCGGGCAGCCCCGCACGGTCTCTGATCCGCGACCGGGACGGGAAGTTCCCCGCCCTGTTCGACGCCGTCCTCGCCGACGGGGGCATCCAGGTCGTCCTCAGCGGCGTCCGAATCCCGCGGATGAACGCGATCATGGAACGCTGGATCCGGACCTGCCGTCGCGAACTCCTCGACCGAACGCTGATCTGGAACCAACCGCACCTGCTCCACGCCCTGCGCGAGTACGAGCAGTTCTACAACACCCACCGGCCCCACCACGGCATCGCCAACGCACGACCACTACACGCGCTGCCACCACCGACCACCGACCAAGCAGCGCTCAGCCGGCTCGACATCCGCCAACGGCAACGACTGGGCGGCATCCTCAACGAGTACCACCACGCAGCCTGACCTGCATGGATGCCATTTTCGGCATGCACAAGGTTGCGGGCTTGTTGGGTGAGCGCGTGTTCTTCAACCAGGCGCACCTGTTCCACGTGTCGAATCTGCCGCCGGAGCCCGCCGCCGCGCTCGTCAACCTCTTCGGCGCCGACCGGCTGCCCAGGAACGCCTACTTCGGCGACGGCGGCGAGCTCGACCCGGCTGACCTCGACCGGGTGTGCGCCGCGTTCCGGGATGCCGCGGTCACCTTTCCGTGGCTGGCCGGTGGCGTGCTGTTGATCGACAACATGCGTGTGGCCCACGGCCGCAGGCCCTTCACCGGAACGCGGAAGGTGGTGGCAAGCCTGGTGGACATCCACTCTCCGGCTCAGGCGGGCTGACCAGCTTGTTCCCCCGGCTGGGCCAATCAAGTCCGACCCGATGACCGAGCTTGCCCGGCTCGCGCGCACCCAGTGGATACAGTGCATGCCGACCGCCGCTTCCGACGATGGGTGCGCGAGGGGAGACCGCACGTGGGGGACGCGCTGGACCGGTCGGCACGGACAGGACCGGATGACCCGCCGACTCCGGACGGGGTGTCGACGCTGGACGAGCTGTGCGCTCGGCTGCGGGATCTGCGGGTGTGGGCCGGGAGCCCGTCGTTCACCCGCATCGTCCAGGACATCGCCGCCATCAGGGCCGCGCGCGGCCTGCCCGCAGCGGAGCGGCGCCCCGGCCGCGTCACCATCTACGAGTGCTTCCGGCCCGGCCGCAGGCGCATCGACGTCGAGCTGCTCATCGACATCGTCGCCGCACTCGGCGTGGACGAGGCCGACCAGACGCGGTGGCGCCGCGCCCATCGGGCGGCGTCCAGTCCGGGGTGGGCCGAGACCGGGCAGACCTGGCCGGAGACGCAGGCGCGCACGGTCGCCGCACTGCTCGCGGCCCTCGGCGACGGCGGCACGCACGGCGTGGTGAACCTGGTCGGGCCGGTCGGTGCCGGCAAGTCGACGGCGCTCGCCGCACTGCCCGGTGACGCGACGAGGGTCGATCTCGCCGCCGGTATCCCCGACGGAGCCCTGGACGCCGCGCTGGCCGACCCGCGCGGGTATGTCGTCGTCGACAACGCCGACTCACCGGCCGCGCTCGCCGCCGTGTGCTCCGCGCTGGGTCGCCGTGGTCGCACCCGGGTGGTGGTGGCCAGCCGCAGACCGCTGTCCGGTTGGCCGCACACACCCGGCACGCTGCTGCCGCACATCGCGGTCGTGCCGGCACTGCCGTGGGAGGACCGGGAGGCGGACGAGCTCGCCGCACGGACCGGGGTGACCCGGGCGGAGCACCGAGCCGTGGTCGTGGCCATGGCGGGCGGCATCCCGCTCCTCGTCGACCGGCTGTGCCGCGCGGTCCACCTCGGCACCAGGACCGACGCGCCGGGAGCCCTGGCCGACCTGGCGGTCACCGAGGTGCTGGACAGGCTCGGCAGGGAAGCGCCCGCACCATCGGTCCTGTCCGCGCTCGCCCTGCTCGCCAGCTCCGGGCAGACCGACCACGAGCTGTTCCCGTCCGCCGACTTCGCCGCGCTCGCCGAGCTGAGCCTCGTGTACGCGGCCGAGGAGGGCCTCGACGTCCACGAGCCCTACCGGACGCTGTTGGACCACGTGCACCGCTGGAGACGACCGCTGGGCCACCGCCGCTCGGTCGCGCGCGCACTGGTCCACCACCGCGAGGTCCTCGCCGGCAGCACCGACCTCGTGCAGCGCGCGCGCCGCACCGAGCAGTCCCTGTGGCTCACCGGCGACCCGACGATCCGGGACGCGCTGTTCCCGACCCGCAACGAGCCGATCGCGGTCCGCGCGTCCACTGACGCCGACACCGACGAGGTCATGCGGCTGCTGCACCGCTGGGCGCGCCGGGGTGAACTGGACGTGCGCAGCAGCGAGCGGGTGCTCAGCCCGATGGTCGCGGACATCCCGGACGGCTTCCGCATCGCGACCGACCCGAACGGCGAAATCCTCGGCGCCATCACGGCCCTCCCGCTCGCGTCGCGCACCCACCACTTGGTCGAGCCGCTCCTGGAGGACCACGCCCCGGACGTCGCGAACGCGGGCGGGGTGTTCGTCGGCATGTCCATCGCCCGCGACAACCGCTCACAAGCCGCGCTCCTGCGGGACGTGCTGCTGCGCGGCATCAGCTCGGGACAGGTGGTCGTCGCCACCCAGTGGCCCGCCTACCAGCGCCTCGTCCGGCGCCTGGGCTTCACCTACCTGGGCGCGACGCAGGGGGACGTGTTCCGCTGCGGCAGGCAGGTCCAGGTCCACACGCTCCGCCTCGCACCCGCCGACCTCGCCCCGTGGGTGGACCGCCTGACCGACCGCGGCATCCCGGTCGGCGACCTCGGCGAGCTCGCCTGGCTGACCGACCAGCTCGGCAGGGCCTACAAGCACTGGCACACCCCATCGCTGTTGGCGGAGAGCCCGCTGCTGTCCCACCCGTCGACCCCGACGGTCCGCCACTTGCGTGCCGCGCTGTCCACCGCCGCCCAGCGCCTGGCCACCGACCCGGACCCCACCCGGGCCGCGGCAGGACAGGCGCTGCTGGACATCTACCTGTCCCGCAGGACGGCGCTCCGCCACTACCTGGGCACGCAACCACCGGCCCCCGGCGCGACACTGCTCCGCCAAGCCCTCACCGCGGTGGCTCAGACATTCTGGCCGGCGGAGCAGCGGAGCTGACCCTGTGGGGTTCCAGAAGCCGGCCATCCGGCCTGAGCTGCGATTCAGGCCGCAGCGGGTTCGTACTCGTTGATCAAGCCACCGAGGATCGACCGACGGCGTATCGGCGTGCGGCTGGGCTGTGGGATCGCATGGTCCAGCCGTGGTGGCGTGAGTTCTCGGGCTCGGTGGGGGCGTCGGTGGTTGTAGTGGGGCACGTGGCGGTCCGGCACCGTCCGCAGGTGACGAGCAGTCGGTCGGTGGCCTCGTGTCGAATGGTCCCGACGAATCGTTCGGCGTGGCAGTTGGCCCGTGGGCAGGGGGTGGGATCTTCGCGACCTGGATGCCGGCGTCGCCCAGGACGGTGTCGAACGAGGTGGTGAACCGGCCGGCCCGGTCGCGGATCAGGAACCGGAAGCTGTCGGCCCGGCCGTCGAGGCCCGTGATCAGGTTGCGGGCCTGTCGGGTGGTCCAGACCCCGTCGGGGTTGGTGGTGCCGAGGATGTGCACGTAGCGGGTGGCGACCTCGATCACGAAGAACACGTGGACGCGCTTGAGGGTGACCGCGCAGTCGACGTGGAAGAAGTCGCACGCCGACATGGTCGCGGCCTGGACTGAACAGCGGTGCCGGGGGCAACGGCGGGGTCGGCGGGCTGGGCGGCAACGGCAGGGCCACTGCGGGCGGAGAAGCACTTGTAGACCGTCTGCCATGGCGGGAAGTCGGCGGGCAGTGCGCGCCACTTGATGCCGTTGTCGACCACGTCGGGGATCGCGTCCACGATCACCTGACGGCAGTGCTTCTCCCACCGCCCGCCCCGAGCGGCCAGACACGCCAGACACGCCAGATCAGGCAACAGCCGATCGATCACCCGCCACTGGGCGGTGACGTCGGCGGGGCAGCCGTTCAGCCGTCGACGTCACGCTTGGCCACCGTGGTCGAGCCCCAATGCTCCATGCCGACGCCAGAGAGGGTGCGCCGCCGCGGACTCGCGGCGGCGCACCCCCGGCTCACGGGATGATTCCGCCGCAGTAAGCCATGTCCACACCGTCGTCCCGGGCGCCCGCGGCGTCGTACACGGAGACGACGACCGACACCATGCCCTCCGAGCCGTAGCAGGACTGGCCCATGTTCGGCGAGGGCGAGTTGTACGGCATCTGGCCGCCGACGTGGTACCGGTAGGTGTACGGGGCCTTTCCACCCACCACGGACGTGTGGCAGGTGATCGCCCACTGTCCCGCTGTGGCGCAGGTCAGACCCGCGGTCAGCGCGCCGCTGGGTTGGGCGGTCGCCGGGGTGACGGTGACCGTGGTGAGCGCTGCGGCGCAGACCACCGCCCCCGCCAGTCGACGCCAGGATCGCTCGTGACGCATGTTTCCTCCGTCCTGTGATCCGTGTCGGCGAGCTGGGTCAAGCGACGGCGAACTCCCAGTCGTGCTGCCCACCCGTGGTGGCCATGCCGCTGACGCGGTGCCCTCTTGGTCAGACTGCTGTGAGACACCCTGTGTGAGTGTCGGGTTCCTGACCAAGGGCGGGATCGGAGATCCTTGTGTACGTGTCCACCTCGTCTGACGACCAGCCCGCCCCTGCGACCCCGGCGGCCGACTCCGCGCCACGGCCGTCCAGGCGGCTGTTCAGTCCGGAGTACAAACTGGCGATCGTCACCGAGTACGAGAACGCCCCCAACGGGGAGAAGGGCGCGATCCTGCGGCGCGAGGGCCTCTACTCCTCGCACGTCATCGAATGGGCCAGGGCACGCGACGCGGGACGCCTGACCGGTGAACCCTCCGAGCCCGGCACGTCGACGAAACCGCCGAGGAAATCCGCCGAACAGATCGAGCTGGAGAAACTGCGCCGCCAGAACGAGAAGCTGACCTCCGATCTCGCGAAGACCCGGATGGCGCTCGACATCATGGGAAAAGCACACGCGCTCTTGCAGGAACTCTCCGGGAACACGGACGACGACAGGCCGCCGAGCTCGTCCTGACGACCGCGTTCGCCGAACTGCGCGACGCGGACATCTCGGCGAAGAAGTCGTGCGCGTTGACCGGGATGTCCCGCGCCACCCACTATCGGCACCGCGGGCCGAGAGGTCCGGTGCACGGTCCTTGGCTGCCCCGCAGCCCACCGCCGCACACCCTCGACGACGCCGAACGCGCCCGAGTGCTGGAACTGCTGACCCAGCCGTCCTACCGGGATCTGGCGATCCCGCAGGTGTGGGCGCGTGAGCTGGACGAGGGCCGGTACTGGTGCTCGGTGTCGACGATGTACCGGATCGCCCGCGCCGCCGGCCAGGTCCGCGAACGCCGCAGGGTCGCCACCCACCCGGCCAGGGTCCGGCCCGAGCTGTCCGCCCGCGGCCCGGGCGAGGTGTGGTCCTGGGACATCACCGCGCTGAAAGGGCCGGTGAAAGGCGCCTGGTACAAGTGCTACGTCGTCCTGGACATCTTCTCCCGTTACGTCACCGGATGGCTGGTCGCCGCCGCCGAGGACGCGGTCGTGGCCAGGGACTTCCTCGCCGACGCCATCGCCCGCAACGGCACCGAACCGCACACGATCCACGCCGACCGCGGCGGCGCGATGGTGTCCAAGCCGGTCTCCGAACTCCTCGTCGACCTCGGTGTCCTGCGGTCCCATTCCCGCCCGCGCACCTCGAACGACAACCCGTATTCCGAAGCCCAGTTCAAGACGATGAAGTACATGCCCGACTTCCCCGACCGGTTCGGGTCCCTACAGGACGCCCGCGCGTTCTGCGAGGAATTCTTCCTGGCCTACAACCACGAGCACCGTCATTCCGGCATCGGGATGCACACCCCGGCATCCGTCCACTTCGGAACCGCCGAACAGATCCGCGACCAACGCCAGGCCACCCTCGACCGCGCCTACGCCCGACACCCGGAGCGTTTCGCACGCCGTCCCCATCCACCCGAACTACCCGACGTGGCCTGGATCAACCAGCCCGTCGACCAACCGCAACCGGCCCCGTAGACACAACCTGTCTCACTTGACTTGACAACTACCGGTGCAGCAGGAAGCTCTCGAAGGAGCTCGCGCCGTCGAGGACGTGCACGTTCATCGACGGGCTCGCCGTGCGGTGGATCGCGTACAGGTCGAGGACCGCGTCGCCGTCGTAGTCACCGATCCGCAGCACCCAGTCGTGACCGGTGCCGGTCGGGTGCAGCGCGGTCACCTTGTGCAGCAGGAAGCTCTGGAACCCGTCGGCGCCGTTGAGAACGTGCACGAGCGTGCCCGCGGCGTCGCCTTTGTTGACGGCGTAGAGGTCGAGCACGCCGTCTCGGTTGTAATCGCCGAGATCGAACACCCACCGGTTGTCGGTGCCCGTCACGTGCAGCGCGGTCGCGCGGTGGGTCAGGAACGTCTGGAAACCATCCGCGCCGTTGAGCACGTGGACCTCGGTGCTCGACACGCCCTGTTTCTTGACGACGTAGAGGTCCTGCAGCCCGTCCCGGTTGTAGTCGGCGACGCGGATGGCCCATGCGTCGTCCGTGCCCATGTCGTGCTGCACGGTCCGCTGGTGCAGCAGGAAGGTCCGGTAGCCGTCCGCGCCGTTCAGCACGTGCACTTCCAGGCCCGAGCCGGTGGACTTGTTGAAGGCGAACAGGTCCTGCTTGCCGTCCCGGTTGTAGTCGGCGACGTCGTACACCCACCTGCCGTCCGTGCCGGTGACGTGCAGGGCACTCGCCGTCGGCGCGGTGACCGTCTGGTAGGTCGTCGTGCCCTTGATCGCGCCGACCTCGGTGGTCTGCGACGCGCCCTGCTTGTCGACCGCGACGATGTCCGGTGCCTGCGGCCGAAGGACGCCTCTGGCGTACAGCAGTCGGTTCGGGACGCCGCCGGTGATGACGTTCGGGGTCGACGCGGCGAGGATGGCGTTGTGCGCCTGGGCCGGGGTCGCGGACGGCGCCGTCTCCAGGTACAGCGCGACCGCGCCCGCGACGTGCGGGGAGGCCATGGAGGTGCCGCTGAGCGTCGCGGACGCGGTGTCACCGGCGTGGCCCGCGGACAGGATGGCGACACCCGGGGCGAACAGGTCCGTGCACTGCCCGTTGTTGGAGAAGGTGGCACGCCGGTCGGAGCTGTCGGAGGCGTTGACGGTGAGTGCCTCCGCCACCCGGGCGGGTGACTTCCCGCAACCGGTGCCGGCACCGTCGTTACCGGACGCCACCGCGTAGGACACACCTCGCGCGATGGAGCGGCGGACGGCGTCGTCGAGCGCGGTGTTGACCCCGCCGCCGAGGCTCATGTTCGCCACCGCAGGCTTGACGTGGTTGGCGGTGACCCAGTCGATGCCGGCGATCACACCGGCGATGGTGCCGCTGCCGTTGCAGTCGAGGACCTTCACCGCGTGCAGGCGCACGGACTTCGCCACGCCGTACCGCGCGCCGCCGACCGTACCCGCGACATGCGTGCCGTGACCGTTGCAGTCAGTGTTGACGCCACCGACCGCGTTGTGGTCGAACGTGGCACGCCCACCGAAGTCCTGGTGGCTGACACGGATTCCGGTGTCGAGGACGTACGCGTGTACCCCCGCGCCGGACGCGTCGTAGTGGTATCTGGCGTCCAGTGGGCGGTTACGCTGGTCCACCCGGTCCAAGCCCCAGGGTGGGTTCACCTGTTCGGCGTCGATCCCGACGACGGTGTCCGGCACGACGTAGTCGACGGCGGGGTCCGCGGCGAGCGCCCGCGCGCTGTCGGCGCTCATGGTGGCGGCGAACCCGTTGAGCGCGGCGGAATAGGTGTGCGTGACCCGCGCGCCCGCCTTGCTCGCGAGCGCGGCCGCCTTGCCGCCGTCCGCTTCGTCGAGCACCACGATGTAGCTGTCCTCGACGACGCCGGCCGGTGCCGGCGCGTCTTCGGCAGCAGCCACGGGCATCCCGAGTAATAATGCCGCGACCACGCCGGTAGCGACGGCACAGGAGCCGCGGCCTGTTGTTCTTGACAACACTGGAGTCCTTCCGATCGAGCGAAAGAAATAGATCACAGAGCGCACTTGCGGAGCAGCGGGCTGACGACACCTCCCTGAGCCGCACCGGTCACCGGTCGACGCACCAGACCGTCCTCCATCACTCCCGCGCGCAGAATCGCCCGCAACAGCTTGAGCACGGCCCGGTCGCAGACCCGTTCCTCCGCCGCTCGCATCAACCCGTCCCGCAACTCGGCCACCAACTCATCAAGCAACCGGGTAACCCCGTATTCCTCGACATCGGCCAGGGTGGTCCCGTCAATGCCCGATGCACCGCCGTTGCGATACACCGTGATCCACGCGCGCCACAGGACATCTCTGCGGAAGACCTTGTCCCACAACGCATGGAACCGTCGTCGCTCCCCCATGAGGGCTTTCGACACTGGGCTTCGACCCCGTCCGTTTCCAGACGAGACCGCCAGTCTGCTACCGGGCCTCCTGGCAGCTACCCGGACCGGACTCACACTGGCAAGCGCGACGAGCTGACGAGCGAACACCGATCTCTTACACGGTCAACCTCCGTTCTGCTGGGCGCACGAGAAACCTCAGTGTTCGCTCCAACGCAGTAGCCGAGACCGGGGGTTGGACGTCGTGCGAAGAACGTCGACGGCGAATCAGCACCACGGGGCGGAGGAGTCGGACCCGCCGTAGCCGGAGATCGTGAGCACGGAATTGGTGTAGAAGTTCGTCGGTTGCACCTTCACGACCGTGCCGTTCGGGATCGTCGTCAATGCCTGGAGTTTTACGGAGGACTGGCTGACCTGGGTTGTTTGGACGAGCGCGGAGTCCGGCACTGCCTTGAACGTGTACGGACTGGGGTTGCGGCTCGTGCTGACCACCCACGTGCTGCCTGCGGGAATCCCGCCTTCGGAGATGATGACGAACTTCTCGATGTTCCCGAACGCCCCGTCGCAGATGTGGCCCAGCACGGCGCTCTGGATGCCGACGTTCCCGGATTCCGCTTTGGGTGCCGCGTTCGCGATGCCGGATGTCGCCAGCAAACCGGCCACGGCGAGCACGCCGGCGGTTAGGCGGCGAACGGTTGAGTTACTTCTCACAATACTCAGCCTTCCTGTAGGGATTTCCCTCGAGACTATTCGCCACGCCGGTCATCGCCCACGGATCCGAATAACTCCGAACGCGGCTCCCTCGGCCGGTCCATGTGCGAACGATCCGGTCCCGTGGAGGCGACTAGGATGGACGTGACGGGCCCGAGAATCTCGCTGTCCTGGGTGGTCACACCGACTTGAGCGTCCAGTCCCGGGGCCTTGCCGAAGGTCCCGCACGTCGTCTGGTCCAGCGGCTGACCGCTGTTCGTCCGGCCCCATGCGACGGTCAGGCACAGGTTGGACGCGCGGTTGCGGAGCCGGTAGGTGTTGACGCCGCTCGGCTCGGTGATCCACACCGGTGTGTCGAGCGCGCGGCAGTAGTCCTGCGTGATCACAGCGTGGTCGGCGGTCGAGTGGACTTCGGGGTCATGCACATGCCGGTCGACCTCACCACCAACGTGCACGCGTTCGTCCCGCTCACCGGAACGGCCATCGCCAGTGTCCCCAGGGATCTCATGCAGAACTCCTCTTCGTCGTGGGAGACACGAGGATCACCCGTCCTCCCCGCCCTGGTCGCCTGTCCCGAACGAATCCGAACGAGGAGGCGATGCGTTCGGATTCGTTCGGAGTAGTGGCGCGGAGCCCGGCGGGCGGCAGCGTGGCGTGGACCAGATGTCGGGTGAGCACAAGGGGGGCCTTGACCCAAGGCCGGGTGGTCAGTGCTTTTCCTCTTCGTGCAAGGGGTTTGGTGACCATGTTGTGGCGGTGTTCACGCTGGTGGCGCACCAGCCAGTCTCCGAGAGGCGATGCCGGTAGGCCCTGTGCTCGGGGTGCACGAGGCAGGCGGGCAGTGTTCTCCACGTGTGCCACGGCCAGGTCCAGCGGGTCGATCACGCGGGCGGTCCACCGGGCCGCGACATCGTCGCCCAGGTCGAGTACGCCGGACCACTCGCCGCATGACGCAGGCCCGGCGCGTCGGGGGCGGTTCGGGAACCCTCAGTCAGAGCGCCTCGGTGGTCGTCGACGCGGGCACGACTGGACCAAACGTCCCCAGGCCTCCGCGCTGCTCCACGCGCTGGAAGCCGACCCCGAGTGCGAGTTCGGCATCGACCAGGAACACGAACGGGCGTGGACCGGCCGCGCGGACGAGGGGCACGACGTCCGCACTCGAACAGGGGGCGTCGTTCGGGTGTGTTCCTTCGAGCTTGTTGCACCGTCTGGACCGCCTGCTGTGGCCAAAGGGGGGAACGTCCGCCACGGACCGGTGAATCCGCCGGTTCGACGTGTGGATCGCCTGTCGGCCGGTGGCACGCTCCGACCCACAGGGCGGCGGACCGGTGCGGGCGGTCCGCCGCGTCGGGAAGGGACGTCATGAGCGGGCACTCCATCGAGCGGCAGCATCCCGATTTCCCCTACGGGCCGAACGACACGGCTTGGTCGACGTTGTTGACCTCGGCCGGGCTGGGCGACGGGCGCGCGTCGGTCATCGCCGGGCCCGCTCGCGACCCGAGGGAGGTCTACCCGGGCGACGTGGAGTTGGAGATCGGGGAGTTCGAGATCCCCGCCGAGGGTTTGAGCGCCCAGCAGCGGAAGCGGGCCCTCAACCGGTTGGAGACCTACCTGGTCGGCAAGCACGAGACCATGGTGGGGTTCCAGGGCAACCAGGACATGGACCACTACCAGCAGGACCTGGCGCGGTTCCTGGAGTTCCACCTCAACAACATCGGCGACCCGTTCCAGCAGGGCAACTACAAGCTCAACACCAAGATCGTGGAACGTGCGGTCCTCGACCACTACGCGTCGCTCTGGCGGGCGGCGTGGCCCTACGACGCCGACAACCCCGACAGCTATTGGGGTTACGTGCTGACGATGGGCTCCACCGAGGGCAACCTCTACGCCCTTGCCGCCGCTCGCGACTACCTGTCGGGCAAGAAGCTGATCACCGAACCCGGTGGCGGTGGTGGGCAGCAGGAGTCACAGATGATGTACGTGCAGGCCGCGCCGCCGATGCAGGCGGCCGGCAGCGGTGACACGGGCGCGGAGACCCCGAACAACGCCTACCGGCCGGTGGTGTTCTACTCCGAGGACACCCACTACTCGGTGATCAAGGCGGTCCGGACGCTGGCGATCGACACCTTCGCGGCGATCGGCAGGCAGGAGTACCCAGGGCAGTGCCCCGTCGCCGACGAGTGGCCGATGGAGGTGCCGTCCAAGGGAGGAGCGGACGGCAGCGGTGAGATCGACGTGGACAAGCTGGAGCAGCTCGTCCGGTTCTTCGCCGAACGCGGACACCCGATCCTGTTGCTGCTCAACTTCGGCACCACCTTCAAAGGGGCCTACGACAACGTCGAGAAGGTCGCCGGCAGGCTCGTCCCGATCTTCGCGGAGAACGGCCTGCTGGAGCGCGAGATCGAGTTCGAGCCCGGGCAAACCGATCGCCGCCGGGGCTTCTGGGTCCACGTCGACGGCGCGTTGGGTGCGGGGTTCATGCCGTTCCTGCGGGTCGCGGCGGCCGAGGAGCACGGCAGCGAACTGGCCGTCCAGCTGCGCAGGGAGATCAAGGGCAAGATCCCCGAGTTCGACTTCGGCTTGGAGGTCCACGGCGTCGACGTGGTCAGTTCCCTGGTGATGAGCGGGCACAAGTGGCCCGGTGCGCCCTGGCCGTGCGGGGTGTTCATGACCAAGAACAAGTTCCGGGTCGAGCCCTCGGCCAAACCGGCCTACACCGGTTCTCCCGACACCACGTTCGCCGGGTCGCGCAACGGCCTGTCACCGCTGGTGTTGTGGAATCACCTGGCGTCCAGGTCCATCCGCGAGCACGCGGCCGCGGCGGTGCGCGCGCTGCGCGTCACCCGCTACCTGGAGAGCTCGCTGCGCGAACTGGAGGACCGACTCGACCGGGAGGACAGGCTCCCCGAGGGCGGCCTGTACGTCGACCGCAGCGCGATGGCCCTGACCGTGCGCTTCCGCCGGCCCAACGAGGCGATCATCGAGAAGTGGTCCCTGTCCTGCCAACCGATGCGCATGAACTCCGGCGAACTGCGCCAGTACGCACACGTTTTCGCCATGCCGTCGGTCACCGAGGAGAAGATCGACGTATTCATCGAGGACCTCTTCGCGGAAGGCGCCTTCGACCGGCCCGAACCACAACCGCAGCCCGAACGACCGGCCGGCGCGCAGACCTTCGCCACCGACGTGCAGCCCCTGGCCCTGGTGCCCGTCATCGGCCGGGGGTTCCAGTGATCGGACCACGAGAAAGCTGATCCGGGTGCACAGGTGTGTCGCTGGTTGGCGAGGACGGGAGCCCGGCGGTGAGTTCGGTGAAGGTGTCCAGGAGGGCGCGGTCGAGGGCTTGCCGTCGAGTCGTCGCTGATCTCGGCCGCGTAGCGGTCGGCGACGAGGTCGTAACCGCGACGCGTTTCGGTCAGCTCTGCCACGTCATCCCTTGTGGGCCGTAGCAACACCTCTGAGCCGATCGGAGTGAACCCGAAGGCGAGGAAGGCGCGTAGAGATCGCGCGTTTCCCGGGGAGACCGCGGCGAAGATGGGCTCGCCGTCGGGCGCCAGTGAGCGCGCGTCGGTGATGAGCGAGCGTCCGTGTCCGTGACTGCCGTTCCGCGGGCGGTGTAGTTCGACGTGCATTTCGGCCCGGCCGGCGAGACCGTCGGTCAGCGTGACGAGCCCGCGTTCGTCGCCGAAACCCGGACGTTCCTGCGAATCTGCCGGGCATGCCGGACGCGGGGATGTGGGTGGTGGCGGCCACCCGCATCCGGTCCGAGGCGGTCAGGCGGCGGCGCAGGTGGGTGCTGCGGCCGGGGCGGCTGCCGCCGTGGTCGTCACGGGCGGGCCGCTGCTCGCCGAGCGGGTGCCGGAGCACATGTTGGACGACACCTCGTCGTCAGCGGAGTCGCTGAACGCGAACACCAGGTACGACTCGCCGACGTAGAGCGAGAGCCCGCACATCGACCCCGCGTAGTAGGTCGTCACGGACACGGTCGCCGGCACGTCGCCCTTGTACTCCTGGTCGACCTCCACGGTGTACGCGCGCAGGTCGTCCCAGATGTAGTTCGGCTTGCCGCGCTCCAGGACGGTGGACGCGGACACGTAGCCGCTGAACACGTGATCGGCCCGAGCGTAGCGCTGTGGTTCGGTGTCACCGGGCAGACAACTGCACGCACTGGCGGTACCGGTGAGCACGGCGGCGGACAAAGCTGCCGTCAGCACCACGGCACCGATGGCGTGAGCGAGAAAACGCAGGCGCGCCAATGAAAACTCCTCTGGTCGGGTGAACGGTGGCGGTGCTCGTCCAGCTTATCGGCCGGCGCTGCGGTGGGCATTCGCCCAGTCGCCGCTCCGGGACGTGGACGGGGCGGCTGGGGTGGGGCCGCCGAGCGGAGCAGCGCGCCCCGCTCACCACCTCTCGCCCAGCAGGCGCAGGTCCTTCGGCGTGAGCGCGGTCGATTGCACGGGGTTCCCGGAGCAGGTTGTCGTTCAGGGCGTTGCCGAGGGGTTCGCCGATCTCCTCGCGGGTCAGGCCGTGCACCCTCGGCGGGACTGTAAAACGTTCGGCTCTGGCGCACTTCCGGGATGCTGTTGGTGATCTTGGGAGTCAGTCGGCGGTCGGTGCGTGGAAGAGTTGCTGCAGGTCGGCGCCGGCCAGTCCTACGCGGGCGGTGCGCGGCAGCGGATCACGATTCCGGCCGGCACCTACAAGATGTCCCTGTACGCCAAGACGTCCGGATCGCTCAGCGCCGCGCAGATGACGGTCACCGACGCCGCCGGCAACGCGCGCACGCTCAACATCCCGGCCTCCAGCGGCTTCACCCGCCGCGAGCTCGCGAACATCCCGCTGTCCGCCGGTACCGCCACCGTCACCATCCGGGCCGCCAGCGGCAACGGCTACCTCACCGTCGACCAGCTGGCGCTCGTCAGGACCGACGGAAGTACGCCGACCGGGCAGCGCTACGAGGCGGAGACCGCGCCGGCGGTGTGCCTGGGCACCATCGACACCAACCACTCCGGCTTCACCGGCACCGGGTTCTGCAACAGCGACGCCGCCGTCGGCGCCTACGCCCAGTTCACCGTCAACGCGGCACAGGCGGGCACGGCCACGTTGGGCGTGCGGTTCGCCAACGCCCAGAGCGGCGGCACCGCCCGGCCGGCGAACCTCGTGGTCAACGGGACCACGGTCGGCACCGTCTCCTTCGAGTCCACCGGCGCGTGGAACACGTGGTCCACCAAGTCCCTCACCGCTTCCCTGAACGCCGGCAGCAACACCGTCCGCCTCGAACCGACCACCGCCGACGGCCTGCCCAACCTCGACCACCTCGACGTCGGTCCCACGGCCGGCTGACCCTCCACCGCGCGAGTGCCGGGAGCGCCCGGTGCCCTGCACACCGGGTGCTCCCGGCGCGCCGACCACGGGGCGCACTTCTGCCCGGCACACGGCTATCGTGCTCACGACAGCCGTGTGCTGGGCGCGTCCACGGCCGGAGCCCCCCGCCACCCGGTGGGCAGGAGAAGATGTCGGCGCGGCTCTTGACGACGCCAACAGCGCCCACAGCAGCGGCAGAGCGAACACCACCAGCAGGGTGAGCAGGAACGCGTAGCGCAGGATGCGCCCCGCCGATCGCGCTGCGCGCGGTCAGGGTGCTCGTCGGCGTGCTCGGGGTGCAGGCCGTAGGGCCCGCCGTCCACCGAGTACGGGGGCGAGCTTGAGCGGGCCGTCGCCGAAGGGCGCGACGGTGTCGGTCAGGTCGACCAACAGTGGCCGCCGCGACTACCACGCACCGGACAGCACCGACATGCCGTCGCTGCCGCAACCCCACGAGATCGTCCCCGCCCACCGCGCCGGACACACCCCAGGCGGCACGATCTTCGACTCCGTCGACCCCCGCTTCGACGAGGAATTCATGCGCCGATTGCGCGCGCGCCGCCGGGACGGCCTGCACACGTTGATCAGGTTGCCAAGGCGACGAGGGAGACGGCCCGCCACCGCCGACGATCCATCAGTTGGACAGGGCGGCGAACCGGAACCGGTCTGCGGGCTTGTAGTGGGCCGGGCCCGTGAGCTGTCGGCGAAGGCCCGCGTTCTCGTGGCGCAGCACGAGCAGTTCGGTGTCCTTTGCCGCCTCGCCGCAAAGCGCACCGATGGGCGGACAGCAGCTTCCTGATCACCTGGTACAGCAGGGACACGATCCACCCGGAGATGCTCTCAACTCGCTAGCGCCGTGGCTCTACCAGCGACGATGACTTTTCGAGCGGCACAGGTTCGCCGCCCTGTCCGGGCTGGTACATCGCTCACGGTGGCGGGAGGTCTTCTCGGTCACTCCCGGCACCCTGCTCGCCTGGCACCGCAGGTTCATCGCCGGGAAGTGGGACCACACCGAGCGTCGACGCACCGGACGTCCATCAACCCCAGCGGCGATCACGGCACTCGTGCTG
>NZ_MTQP01000015.1 GCF_001984175.1 Saccharothrix sp. ALI-22-I | reverse complement strand
GAGCTGCACCCGTCGAAGGCGACGGTCCGCCAGCGCCGATAACACACACCCGGCGTCCTGGGCTGCGCCAGCGGACCCGCCACGATCTCGAACACCGCCTTCAGCGGCGCCGGCCCGAGTCGACGACGCAACTCGCGCAATGCCCTCTCACTGGGCCGCGGACGCGCGCCCAGCCCGGCGGTCAGCTTGTCCCAGACCCGCAGGTATCCCAGCGAGGGGAACAATGCCAGGGCCAACACGAAGTACACCCCGACACGGGAGGGCAGGCACCACAGCCGCCGCTGAACGGTCCGGGTTTCCTCCACGACGGCGTCGACGAGTTCGACGGGCAGGTGACGGGTCAGGTCACCCAAGTGACCGGGAGCGAAGACACCCTCGGCATCGCCGCCGCCCGGCCCGGATACAGGGACGGCACACTGATCGCGCAACAGGACCTCTCACCAGCAGGATGATCTTGGAAGATCCCTGCTTCTACCCGAGACCCTGTTGCTCCATCGCCACGACACGCCCGATCTACTCCTTGACAGTCCCACTTACCGCCCTAACTACGCGGCCTTGAGCCAAGGCCCCGGTAGGTGGTTTGAAGCCTCCTCCCGCAAGGCGACTCCGGAGGTCCAGACACTCCTCTATCTGCTCGTACAGCACCGGAACCCAAGCTCACCGAGCCCAGCCTCCGTTCATGTTCACAAGGTCTTCAGCCAACGCAGCTTGAGGTGGTTTGAAGCCTCCCCCCGCAGGGCGGCTCCGAAGGGCCAGACCTTCATCTCCTGCACAGCACCGCGTCCAGCAAGGTCACCTACCTACGTCGACCTCACCTTCCGCGCTCGTGGCGCACTTAAAAGACAAGCTCAGGACCCACGCCAGCCAATAGCCGACAACGTCACACCCATTCACCGGCACCCGTCCTGAGTCGAACCCAACCGACCGGAGCGTCGGAACGTTCGTCCAGGCCGGTGAACCGGATCACGGCTCAGGCATTGTCCCGATCGGCCTCGGTGGCCTTGTCGAAGTCGTCGAGCTGCCGCTGGACGCGTGCGGCGTCGATGCCGCGGCCCTGCTGCCTGTACAGCTCGAGGGCTTCCCGCCACGCCGCGCGGGCCTGCTCGTGTTGGCCGAGGGCGGCGTGGGGGTAGCCGAGGCGGTCGAGCGTGTCGGCGGCCTGGGTGGTGTTGCCGAGGGTGCGGCGCAGGGTGAGGGCCTGCCGGTAGTGGCGGATGGCTTGGTGGTGGTGGCCGGTGTGGTGGTCGATGTAGCCCAGGCTGTCCAGGGTGGTCGCCTCGCCGTCGGGGTCGTGATGGCGGCGGTGCAGGGTGAGGGCGGCCTGGCAGCGTTCGCGGGCGGTGTCGTAGTCGCCCAGGCTGGCGGCCAACCAGCCCACCGCGTTGAGCGCGTGGGCTTCCCACACCGGCTGGTCGAGGGTGCGGTAGAGGTCCAGGGCGTGGCGGGCGTGCTCCAGTGCCCGCCGGTCGTCCCCTCGCCGCTCCCATGCCTGCGCGAGGGTGTAGTGGGTGTGGGCCTGCTGGGTGGGGTCGTGGTGGTGTTCGGCCAGGGCAAGGGCTTGGTGCAGGTGTCCGGTGGCCTGCTCGTGCCGCCCCAGCGCGGCGTGGGCGCGGCCGAGGCGCCGGTGGGCGCCGGTGCGGGTGGCGGGGTCGGGCAGGTGTTCGACGGCGTCTGCGGCGGCCTGCCACACGGCCAACTCGTCGTGGCGGTGCCCGCGCCGCTGGTGGAAGGTGTGCAGGGTCCAGGCCAGGTGCCACACGGTCTGGTGAAGGTGGTGGGCGGCGGCGGTGTGCTGGGCGGACAGCAGGTGGGGGTGGTGGGTGTCCAGCCAGGCCAGCGCGGCCGGGTGGTCGGGCAGCGGGTGTGGGTGGGTGCCGGGGGCGGGTGGGTCGAGCCGGGTCGGCGCGCGGTGGGGGTCCAGGAGGCGGGCGGCGGTGTGGACGGTGTGCAGGTAGAAGTCCACCACCCGCTCCAGCGCCGCCCGCCGCACCGGTTCGGGGAGGTCGTCGCGGGCGGTGGTGGCGGCGTAGGCGCGGACCAGGTCGTGCATCGCGTAGCGGCCGCCCGCGCGCCGGTCCAGCAGCGAGTGGTCCTCCAGGGCGCGCAGGGCCTTGCGTGTCTGTGCCTCGGGCAGGCCGGTGAGGGAGGCGGCGGCGGGCAGGTCGATGTCGGGGCCGGGGGCGATGCCCAGCAGGGCGAATACGGTGCGTTGTTCGGCGGTCAGGCCGCGCAGGGACCAGGACAGGACGGCGGGCAGGCTCACGGCCGGGTCGTCGTTGTCGAACATGTCCAGCCCCAGTTCGCGCAGTTCGGCGGTGAACTCGGCCAGCGGGACGTGTGGGCGGGTGGAGGCGTAGCGGGCCACGATCGACAACGCCAGCGGGTAGCGGCCGCACAGGTCGATCAGTTCCCCGGCGGCGACGGGTTCGGCGGCCACCCGCCCGTCTCCGATGCGCCCTACCAGCAGCGCGTGTGCCTCTTCGCGGGCGAGGATGCCCAGTTGCAGGTGGCGGGCCCCATGGCGGTCGATCAGTAACGCCAACATCGTACGGCCGGTGATCAGGACCGTGCACGTGGACGTGCCGGGCAGCAGGGGCGAGACCTGCTCGGCGGTGGCGGCGTTGTCCAACACCACGAGCATCCGTTTCCCGGCGACCAGGCTCCGGTACAACGCCGCCTGCGCGTCCAGGTCGGTCGGCAGGCGGCCGGGATCGACGCCCAGCGCGTCGAGGAAACCGCGCACCGCCACAGCCGGGTTCATCGGCTCGCCATCGGGGCTGAAGCCGCGCAGGTCCACGAACAGCTGCCCGTCGGGGAAGCGGTCGGCGTAGTGGTGGGCCCAGTGCAGGGCAAGCCAGGTCTTGCCGATTCCGCCTGCGCCGGCGATGGCGGAGATGAACACCGTGGAGGCGTCGCCTTGCGCGGCGTCCAGGCGTTCCAGCTCGTCGTGGCGGCCGACGAACGGCGCCGGTGCCGCCGGTAGTTGGCGGGGCGGCGGGACCTGGCCGGTTGCCCGTTCGGGTGCGGGATCGGTGTCCGGGAGGGTGAGGGCGGGATCGGCGGTGAGGATGCGCTGGTGCAGTCGTTGTAGTGCCGGGCCGGGGTCGGTGCCGAGTTCGTCCGCCAGCCGCTGCCGGATGTGCTGATAGCGCTCCAGGGCGTCGGCCGGGCGGCCTGTGCGGTACAGCGCCAGCATCACCTGCCCGGCCAGGCGTTCGTCCAACGGGTTCTCGGCGGCCCGTGTGGTCAGCTCGGGCAGCAGGTCGCCGTGCCGGCCGCACTCCAGTGCCCAGTCGATCCGGTCGGCCCGGGCTGCCTCCCGTTCACGGTGCAGGTGCTCGCGCACCGACCGCGCCCACGGGGTGTCCAGCTCGGCCAGCGGCTCGCCCCGCCACAAAGCCAGCGCCTCGTCGACCAGCGCCAAGGTCTGACGCGGGTCGCCGGTGTCGCGGGCTTCCGCGAGCAGTCGCCGGAATCGGTGCAGGTCCACACTGTCCGGGTCGGCGGTCAACCAGTAGCCGGTGTCACGCCAGGTGATCGCGATCCCGGTCGGGGCCAGCGCCCGGCGCAGGTTGGACACGTAGGTCCGCAGCACCGACCGCGCCCGGACAGGCGTGTGCTCGCCCCAGACACTGTCGATCAGCCGATCCGGCGTTACCACCCGGTTGACCTCGGTCAACAGCACCACCAGCACGGCCTTCTGCCGGACGTGCCCGACCGGCACCGGCATGTCGCCCACGCGGACTTCCAGGTTGCCCAGCACGCTGACCGCCACATCCGGTGGTGTGCCCTGCTCGTTCTCCCCCGTCACTGCTTCTGTGTACCGAACGTGATCAGGCGATTCAACGCAGATTGGGCGGATTCTGAACCCCATGTCGCGACAGTGGGTGCACGGCCAGCCCGAGCCGGGGCGGTCGAAGGTCGCGAACCGCGACCGGCGAACAACGTCGGCGGTGCTCGACAGCGGGAATGACGGCCGCCGAGCACCCGTGACACCACCGGATCGGAAGGATCTGTCGTGGCAAAACTCTTGCGAACACTGATGAGCCTGGCATTCGTCCTGGGGGCGGCTGCTGTCGTCGTCCCCGGTACGGCGACAGCAGCGGACACCGCCTACAACACCAAGACGCAGTACCTGGCGGGCACCCCCAACAGCGGCATGGCCGATTCCTGCGTCAGCCGCAGCATCTATCTGGCTGCTGGTTACTACGACTGGGGCCACCGCATGGGCACGGGCAGCAGCGTCGGACGCGCCAACCTCTACCTCGGGGCCGACTGGTACACCTGGGCCGACTGTCTGGACCCGGGAGACGGTATCTACGGGCACGGAACGACGTTGAAGGCGGTCAACCACGACTGGCCCCGGGTCGAAATCAGCCGGACCTGGCGCCTGTCCAGGTCCGGCACCTACACGTGGGGTTCGTTCCTCGACCCACGCTTCTAGGACCGGGCACCCCGAACCAGTCGAGCCGGCGCCGTGGCCGCACGCCGAACGATCACCCGCAACAGTGTGGGCACGTCACGCCGGCCCACGTGACGCGGCTCGCAGCCAGCCGTCAGCAGCTCGGCTGCGAGCCGCGAACCCGGTTCACGACGCTCTTGGGGCCGGCGCGGCTTTCTCGACAGCCCGACTCCCGACTCGACGGCCCCGCCACGTTGCCGCTCAGCCGGTGTGGCGGTGTGCAGTTCGCAGCCCGGCCGCGGACGAACTTGGATTGCCGATAAACGCCATGGCCTGTGGAAGTCGGCCTAGTCGGATGACCGTTCCACCCAGGCAAGATCGTTTCCACGTACGGCGTCGACCACCGCTCGACGGTCTGCCAACCCCCTGCGCCAACCGTGCCCGGTGGCAGGAATACGGATCAAAGCCCAGCACACGGAGAGACACCGGAGACCATTGATCATCCGTGACGACGGACTGGCAACGGACGCAGAAGAGATCACCACGTTCACGCTGGTGTCGGTCGATGGTTCCACGGAACTGTCCATAAGGTTGCCGGGCGCGTTCGTCGACGATCTTCGTGAGCACCTGGCAGCAGGGGGGGTTTCGCGTCCCGCACGGCGCTGCCCGCTCGGCACTGGCCGAGATCATCGTGGCCACGGCCGAGAACCCCGCCGCGTGGACGGCCGTCGGGGGAACGGTCGTGGCGTTCCTCCGCAGGCACCGGGGGAAGGTGCACCGCTTCGAGATCGAGGGCGAATCGGTGTCCATCGAGGGGTATTCGTCCAAAGAAGCGGAGCGGCTGGCAGCGGAACTCGCCAAGTCGGGCCGCAAGCGCCACGACGACCCGGGACCGGGGGTGTCCCTATGGTTCTTGTCAACCCAGGAATTCGGTCAGGTCTGCTCGGTGAGCCGCTGGGTGAGGTCGTCCAGGCAGGTGCTGAGGTCCTGTGGGCTTGTCAGGTCGTAGTGGGCTTGGTCGATGAGCCCGGTCGAGAAGCTCCCGGTCATGAGTTCAGCCTCGCCGCTGGTCCACACGATGAGCTGGCCGGCCAGATCGCCGGTTTCGCAGTCGACGCAGGCGGCGGTTTTGTCCCGCTCGGGGCCGATCGTCAGCTGCCACCGGATCGCCGCGCGTTCCCATTGGGGCGCATACGCGCACACGGCCGCAGCGAACTGGGTGAGGTCGAGCTCGATCACGCTGGTGATGCTATGCGGCTGCGGTGGTCTCCGGCGCCCGATGGAAGGTCTTGGTGCGGAGCATGGCGAACAGGACGTCGCAGCGGCGCCGGGCCAGACAGATGAGCGCGGCGTTGTGCTTCTTCCCCTCAGCTCTCTTCCGGCCGTAGTAGGCCCTGCTGGTGGGGTCGTGCAGGGCGGCGAACGAGGCCAGGAAGAACGCGCGTTTGAGCTTGCGGTTGCCGGTGCGGTCGAAACGAGTCGGAGGATTCATGTCATCACTGTTTCCACGCGATGTACACATGCTCGCGTCGGCGGTCACTGATTCGATCGTGGTATGGACAGACAGTGGCTCTCGCGATGCGGCGGTAATATTCTGGCACTGGTCACGTGAGTGGTTGTCGCCCGTGGTGCAGGCGATCCATGACATTCCCGACGAGCAAGTGCAGAAAAATTTGGCCAGTTTGTTGTCGAACCCTGGTTGTCCTTCGGGCTACCACGGTCTGCGCAACGCCTTGGTCGAACTCGCGGACAGGTCGCCCGGCGCTACCCGTGAGCTCTTCCGGCTCGCGTGGAGGGCGGAATCGAATTCCCGCATTGGGTATCACCTGGGTGAGCGCTACCAGTCGGACCAGGCCGACCTGCTCCTGGCCGACCTGTCGGCACGACCGCGCCCCCTGGGGAGCGCGGCGGACGACGCGCCCGTCCTCATCGTGGTGCCGTTCCGCGACGCCACCGGGACCGAACACCGCGTACGAAACGCGGTCGCCTGCCTGCGGGCACTGACCGACCAGTCCTTCCCCAGGGAGCACTACGCGATCACGGTCGTCGAATCCGACCGGGAGGCCCGCTGGCAGGGCGTCCTGGAACCGCTCTGCGACAACTACATCTTCGCTCGCGACGCAGGCCCCTTCAACAAGTCGTGGGCGACCAACGTCGGTGTCAGGAACACCCGAGGGCAGCACGAAGTCATCTGCGTCATGGATGCCGACGTGCTGGCGGACCGGCACTTCCTCAGCCGGAACGTCGCGAGGTTCATGGAGCGTGGCGTCCAGAGCTTCCTGCCGTATCGCGAGATGTTCTGCCTGGATCCGCCCTCCACGTCCGCGGCCATCGGGGAGCGCTTGTTCGGTGCCGCGGAAAGCCCGTCGGAGAGTCGGCTCAGGGGATTCCTCATCCGCCGCCCTCCCGGGCTCTGCTTCTGGATCAGGAAGACCGCGTTCGACCGGGTGGCGGGGATGGACGAGCGCTACGCCGGGTGGGGCGGTGAGGACACCGACTTCGCGCTGCGGGTGAGCGTCAAAGCCCCGTTGGACCGGTGGAACGACCGACTCATCCACCTCCACCACCCACCGTCCTCCGCTTACGTGAACGGCCGGACGGTCAACCACCACATCCCGCCGATGAGCTGGCCGGCCCACTCGGACATCGGACGAGTGGACCGCTTCGAAGCGGGAGGCGTTCGTTGAGCGGTACGGACAGCCGCGTGATGCGGGGCGCCGCGCTCGGGCACTGGTCGGCCATGCGACCGCACACGTCCGTCGGGCTGCTGCTCAACTCCGCGTTCGTCGGCATCTCCACCGTGGCGCTGCCGCTGGCCCTCGCCGAACGCGGCACGGGGAAGGCGGGGATCGCCGCGTTCTTCGTCGTGGCCGCGGTCGGGTCTGCGGTGCTCAATCTGAGCATCGGACGCAGGCTGTTGGCCCGTGGTTCGCCCAGGTGGGGAATCGCGCTCTGCGCCGCAGCAGCCGCTGTCGGGATGTCGATGATGTGCGTACCACTACCTCCTCAGCTCACCTATCCGATCGCCTTGGCGATCGCGTGCAACACCGTCAACTACCCCCAGTACATGGCGATCGCCGCGGAACACGCGGAATCCGCTTCCCGGATAGGCGCTGCGAGAGTGATCTGTGTACTCGGGTACCTGGCGGGCTTGGGCCTGTTCTCGGTCGCCACCCAAGCGCGGGACGCCACCGGAATTTCCGGGTTGCCGCTGTACGCCGCGGTCGTCGTAGCCGTTGCGAGTGCACTGTGCGCGTGGCTGCCCCGTGAAGCGCGTCCAACGCGTCCGCCGGGGGGCGGGGGCAGCGCCCGTTCGAACCGGCGTCGCAGCGGCGTGGTGGTGCTCGTGTGCTTCGCGGCCGCACTCCTGCTGCTGCGCTCGGTGGACAGCCTCCGGCAGGTGTACCTGCCGCTGTACGGGTACTCGCTCCACCTGGCGCCGTCCACCATCTCCGCCTTTTTTGCTCTGACCGCCGTAGTCGAGATCCTGGTCCTGGTCCCTGTCGGGATCGTCGCCGATCGCCTGGGCAACCAACGTTCCTTCCTGGTTCTGTCCGTACTGGGAGGGGTGTCGTTCCTCCCCCTCGTCGCCGAGCTCAACCTGCCGTGGCTGTTCCTCTCCCAGGCGTTGTACGCGCTGTTCATCGCCGGGTTCCAGAGCATCGGAATCGTGCTCATGGGAGAGGTGCTCGGCAGCGGCGCCGGTGGTGGGGCCCTCTCCTACGTCGTGTTGGCGCAGGCGGGGACGACGCTGGGGGTCGTCATGCCGATATTCGCACCGGGCTACACGGGGAGTGTCTTCACGGCCGCCGTGATCTGCTGCCTGATCTCCGCGGCGCTCCTCCTGCTCGGCATTCGCCGAGACCGTCGGGTCGGTGGCGAGGAAAGGCGTTCTGTCGGAGGTGCGGCATGCCCACAGTCCTGTTGACCGGCGCCACTGCCGGGTTGGGGCGTTACCTGGCGACCCGGTTGCACGCGCTGGGCTGGACGGTCGTCCTGCACGGCCGCGACCAGCGGAAGCTCGAAGCAGTGCGCTCCCACCTCTCAGGCCAGGGGACGCCGATACGGCTGTGCAGGGCCGATCTCGCATCCCTGTCCGAGGTCCGCTCCCTTGCGCAGCGCGTGCTCGACGAGGTGCCGGAGCTGGACGTCCTGGTCAACAACGCAGCAGTCGGCTACGGCCCTCCAGACGAGCCGCGGCAGGTCAGCCAGGACGGGCACGAGCTGCGGTTCGCCGTCAACTACCTCGCTCCGATGCTGCTGTCCGCGTTGCTGGCGCCGAAGCTCGCCGAACGCGGACACGCGCGGATCGTCAACGTGGGATCCACGAATCAGGGTCCCTTCGACACGCGCGACCTGCCGCTGCGCAACGGCTACAGCGGCGCGGTCGCCTACCGCAGGTCCAAGCTCGCCCTCACGGCGGGCACGTTCGACATGGCGGCCACGACGAGGGCAACGGGTGTCGACGTGAACTGTGTCCACCCGGCCAGCCGGATGGACACGGCCATGGTCCGGCAGAGCGGGACAGCGGCCGAATCGACGGTGCAGGAGGGTGCGGAGCCGGTGCTCCGGCTCATCACCGATCCGGCCATGGCAGGCACGACTGGCCTCTTCTTCGACGGGTTCACCACAGCCCGCGCCCACCAGGGCGCCTACGACGACCGCTTCCGCGCGTGGTTGCGAGTTGTCACCGCACGGCTGCTGGCCCCGTGACACCAGCTCAACCCGCAATTCACTGATTCCGGAGGAGTGCAGATGGAGCTCGACATCACAGGCGCGAACACCCTGCTCGTCACACCGTTCACATCATCAGGCGAACTGGATCTCGAATCATTGGCGGCGCTGGTGGAGTCCGTCCTCGCCGGCGGGGTTCACGGGGTGATCGCCCTCGGTAGCGCAGGGGAGTTCTTCACCCTGGACGACGATGAACGGCTTCAAGTGATCGCCCGCGTGGTGGAGATTGTGCGGGGGCGGGTTCCGGTCACCGTCGGCATCGGCGCGGACAGCACCGCACGAGCCGCCGCGCTGGGGCGGCACGCCCAGTCGATGGGCGCGGATTGTGTTCTGGCTCTGCCGCCCCTCTACTTCGACCAGTCGGACAGGGCCCAACTGGTCCACTTCACCGCGATCGCCCGTTCGGTCGAGCTGCCGGTGATGCTCTACGACGGGGCGGGCGGCGTCGTGGTGAGCCCCGCCGTCATCGCCCGCGTCGCCGCGTCCGCGCCGAACGTGCGCTACGTCAAGGTGGCGACGCCCGAGCCGGAGCGTACTGCCGAGATAATCGAGGCAGCCCCCTCCGTGGCGCCGCTGGCAGGGGACGACACCTTGCTGTTGGCCGCTCTGCGGAACGGTGCCCGAGGTAGCGCGACCGCCATCGGCAACATCAAGCCGGGCGTGATCGCAGACCTCCACGCGGCGCACGACGCCGGGAACGTGCACCGCAGCCGCGTCCGCTACGCGGAGCTGGCCCCCGCGGTGATGGCCGTGTCGGCACCCAAGGTCGAGTTCATCGCCCGCCTGAAGGCAGTCCTCCACGGGACCGGGGTGATCAAGAGCGAGGCGGTCCGCTCGCCGTTGCACGGCCTCAGCGGGCAGGCCCGTGAGGAACTCCTCGACGTGGTCGGCGGCTGAGCTAGCCCGCTTTCGCCGAGGGACCGGTTATGAGCACAGCAACTCCGAGAAGGCAGAGGTGCGAGGAAGATGCGAAAGCTGCAGATCGGCCGTCACGAGGTGGGTGACGACACCGGGGCGTACGTGATCGCCGAGATCGGTCACAACCACGGGGGGAGCTTACTGCGAGCGGAAGAGATGTTCCGGCAGGCGGCAGCAGCAGGTGCGCATGCCGTGAAGCTCCAGAAGCGCGAGAACGAGACCTTGTACACGAAGGAGATGTACAACCGCCCCTACCACGGGCCTAACAGTTACGGACGTACCTATGGGGAGCACCGCCGGGCATTGGAGTTCGGTGCCGTCGAGTACGCGCACCTGGTGCAGGTGGCCAAGGAGTTGGACATCGACTTCTTCTGCACGGCGTTCGACGCACCCAGCGTCGACTTCGTCGTCGACATGGGGCTCCCGGCCATAAAGATCGCCTCCGGCGACCTCACCAACACGCCGCTGCTGGAGTACGCGGCCAAAACCGGAAAGCCGGTCATCATGAGCACAGGGGGTGGTGACCGCGACGACGTGCGCAGGGCGTGCGACGTGGTGCTCTCGCGGACCCCTCAGCTGGCGCTGCTCCAGTGCACCGCCGTGTACCCCGCCTCGCCCGGCGACCTGAACCTGGCCGTGATCAGCGCCTACCGGGACGAGTACCCGGACGTGGTCGTCGGTTTCTCCGGCCACGACCTCGGCCCGGAGCTGAGCTGGGTCGCCTACGCCATGGGGGCGCGAGTCATCGAGAAGCACTTCACCCTCGACAAGAACCAGCCCGGGAGTGACCACCACTTCTCGCTCGACCCCGCGGAACTCACGACGCTGGTTCGCGGCCTGGAACGCACCCACCAGGCGATCGGCTCCCCGGTGAAGCGCAGGACGGCCAACGAGGCCCCGGCCGTGGCGAAGATGGGCAAGATGCTCGTCGCGGCACGTGACCTGCCTCGTGGTCACGTGCTGACCCCGGACGACATCACCTGCAAATCCCCGGGGAACGGCTTGCCCCCATACCTGCTGAACGAGCTCCTGGGCAGGAGGACCACCGCCGCGATGAGGGAGGACGACCCCTTCGACACCACCTGCCTCGCATGAGCGGCCGGGCCATCCTGTTCGACTTCGACGGCCTGATCTGTGACACCGAACACGCCGCTTTCACGTCCTGGAGCAGGTTCTACGCCGAGTTCGGCCACGCCTTTCCGGTAGAGCTGTGGCGGCGGATGGCGGGATCTCCCGTGGGAGAGGAACTAGCGGTGGCCGACCTGTCGGCCCGAACCGGTCGGCCGCTGGACGAATCCCTGCGGGAACGCCGAAGACGGCTGAAGCACGAGTTGGCCCAGGCCGAACCGCTGCGCCCCGGAGTCCTGGACTTCCTGACCCGGGCCTCGGCGCAGGGCTTGGCGTGCGCCGTCGTTTCGAGTTCTCACCGCAGATGGGTCGAGCTCCACTTGCATCGGCTCGGAGTCCGACACCACTTCGACCTGGTCGTCACCGGTGACATGGTGACGGCGCCCAAGCCCGCGCCCGACGTCTACCGCCTCGCGCTCGAGCTGATGGACTTGACCGCCCACGACACGATCGCCCTGGAGGACTCCCCGGTGGGCGTCGAATCGGCCGTCCAGGCAGGCTTGGCGGTCGTGATGGTGGTCAACCCCCACTCCTCGGGTGATGGTTCCGGTGCGGTCGCGGTACTGGATTCGCTGGAAGAAGTGGACCCTCACGACCTGTTGCAGCAGTGGGCTCCGCCCTTGTAGGCGCGGGCGATCAGCTCTGCCGGGACGCGGTCCACCTCGGCGTTCCGGTGGCCGGTATCGACCACGGGGGGTGGAAATCGTCACTCGGAACCGTTGACCGAGGGTAACGGCGCAACAGCCCCGCCTGGACGGGTCGGTTCCCCCTTGCCGGAGCACGACCACCATGGGCAGGGCTGTTGCGCCGCCACTCCGACGACCGGCTTGGACCGCGACCGGATCCGGGAGTCGGTCGATCGTGACGGCTGTCGCGAGTTCAACTCCTGTGCTGCGCCATCTCTGGCACGGCGGCTACTGACCACGCTGGGCCTCGCGCGTTCCTCCTCGGAGCTGAACAGAAGAACTTGACAGGGAACTTCAGGTCAGCGGCCAGCTTGTCCCGCGTGGCGCCGGTGATGCGGGCGCCCTTCTTCAGATCGGCCATGCTCGTGAGGTCCTTCCCGTGCTGATTGGTGTTCGTGCTGTCGGTTCGGTGGTCAGATCACGTAAGGCGACCGAGCGGCCGCCAGCCGAGCTTGCGGTGGTCCCTGGAGATCTGCTCCAGCAGGTCCTCCAGCGCGTCGCCGCGCACCGCCAGCCGTTCGAGCCTGCCGAACAGCGCCAGGTACTCGCGCACGTCGTGCGGGTCGGTGATGGTCGCGTTGCCGGTCAGCACGCTCAACGTCACCACACGCTCGTCGTAGACCTGGAACCCGTGCAAGGCCACCAGGTTCGCGTCCGCCGTCCACGGCACCACGCCGAGCTGCACATTGGGTCTTCGCATGATCTGCGTGAGGTGGTCGATCTGCTCGCACATCAGGTCGGCCGACCCCATGCGCCAGCGCAACGCGC
>NZ_MTQP01000014.1 GCF_001984175.1 Saccharothrix sp. ALI-22-I | reverse complement strand
CCCGCCCGACCAGTCACCACCCCCGTCACGCCCACCCCCGCTACAGCCGGCACCGGCACCGCCGCAGCCGCCATCGCCGCAGCCGCAGCAATCGCCGCCCCCTTGCCGCGCCCGCCACCGCAGCCGCCACGGCCACGGTCGGCACCGCCGCAGCCGCAGTCATCGCCGCCGCCGGCACCGCCGCATCAGTCACCCCCGCCGCCGCCACCGCAACTGCTGCCGCCGCCGCACGACGAGCCGCCGTCCGAACTGCCACTACCGCAGCCGTTGCTGGAGCAGCTGCCGCACCCACCGCCACTCGACGAGCTGTCGCTGTTGAACCCGTTCCCGCGCGTCCGCCGCCGCAACACGGCCGCGGCCGACGGTGCGATGCCCAGCAGGCTCCACACGTGGTCCGACCCGACCTTGCCGAGCAGTCCGTAGCTCGCCACCAGCAGGATCCGGTGTGGTGGCACGGCGGCCAGGCGCAGTTGTCGCACCACTCTCCGTCCCGCGCGGGTCAGCGGGCGCAGCCGCTGGCGGAAGATGAACGACATCAGCACGACGGCCAACAAGGCGCCGATCGCTACCGCGTTCGGCAGGTTCAGCATGAACATCGCCCCGATCGCTCCGATCGCCGCAACCACCACGACCGCCTGCATCAGCAGTGCGTTTCGCCGTTGCCGGGGGGAGGTCACCAGGCCGCGGTCGGTCAGGTGTTGCCGCAGCGCTTGTGCCTCGGCGCTGCCTGCGGTCGCGCTGATGAGGTCACCCAACGATCGCGGCACCGAGCGCAGTACGTGGGCCTGGAGCGGGGTGCGTGGTCGGCCGTGCCACTGCACGGCGCTGACCAGGCCGTCGCGTGAGATCCGCAGGGCGCCGGCCTCGATCAGCGACACCACCGCGACTTCCGCCGCTCGGCCTGGGCCGCCGGCCAGGAAGCCCTGTTCCTCCGGCTCCAGCCCGGTCTGGCCCAGTCCGTTCTGCCATGGTCCGGTCTGGCCATATCCGGTCTGGCCGTGCGCGGTCTGTCCGTATCCGGTCTGGCTGGGTCCGGTGTGCCAGGGCTCAGGCGTCGAACCCGCCGAAGCCGGTGTCCATGAAGTCGCCACCGTCGTCACCCTCCAACCACTGCGCGGCCAGCCATCCGCCCGCGAACCATCCGCCCGCCACCAGCCAGCCGTTGCGGCGCTGCCAGCGTTGCGGTTCGACCACCACGGCCTGCCTGCGCCGGGGAAGTGGTCCCTGGGACGTTTCCGCAGGTGTGATCGGTTCCGCCCGTTCACCGTCGAACACCGCCGTCTCCACCCGTGCCGACCCCTTGAGCGGCACGGGTGGGACGGTGGTGCGGGTCAGGCCGTAGCGGGCGGTCACCTCGGCCGGGTCGACCGGGGCCAGGCCCGCCGTGGCCTCCTCGTACGCCCGCGCGCCCCTCCTGGTCAGGACGGGCGGCGGGCCCAACAGCAGCAGGACCGCGAGCGCACCGGTGACGGACAGCGCGGTGACCGTCTCCCACCCGCTCGGACCTGCGAAAACAGCTACCAGTGCGAGCGCCACTAGTGGCACGACGGCGAGTACCGCCCGGACCAGTCGCCGACGCGGTGCCACCAGCAGGCCACCCGCGACCAGGCGTTGCCCGATCTGCCGGGCCGGGCCACTGGTGGCCGCGCCGACCACGAGTTCGTCCAAGTCCCGCGGCCGGTCCAAGTCCCGCGGCTGGTTGAGGCGGGCCAGCACGACCGCCTGCAACGCGGTCACCGGCTGCTCCTCACCGGGCACCGCCGCGACCACCGAACCGGACACCCTCGCCCGGTTCTCGGCCACCAACCCCGCCACGGCCACCTCGACCGCACGCACCGGCCCACCGCCGAGGTAACCGATCTCCTCGAACGTCAGCGGCCGGTCGGGCACGGCGCCGGCGACCCGCTTCAACCGCAGACCGACCACCACCGCGGCGACGAGCGCCGGGCCGTACCACCACAGGAACGTCATGGCGTCACCCTAGGAGCCGTCAGGCCCCAGTCGGCTGCGATTGGCGAGGTAGGCGAGAGGAGGAGAGGAGCGGTCAGCCCCCGCCACCGCCGCCGCAACCTCCGCCGCCGCCACCACCGCTGCTGCTGCCGCCGCAACTGCTGCCACTGCCGCAGCTGCTCCCGGTCGCGGTGAACGAGCCCGCCGCGTAAGCCCCACCGGTTGTCGCACGACTCCGCGAACGCGGTCGCACCGCGGCCCGCAGCACCACGTTCGGGTGCGCGCTGAAGCCGTTGAGAGCGACCAGCCCGGCGTCGTTCGCCGAGCCGGTCGCCCCCCACCCCCCGGTGATCTCGCCTGCGCGAGCCTTCGCCACCGCGTCACGGCCCTTCGCGGTGCGCGTCAACGGATTCGCCTTCAACAGCAGCACGGCCAGCACCCCGGTCAGCGCGAGTTGGAGCGTCAACCACCCCACGGGCGCGCCGATCGCCAGCCCGTTCACCCACCGCACCACACCCACGGCGAGCAGCAGCACCATCGGCACGACACCCAGTCGCAACCAGGACTTCACCTTCTCCGGCGCGACCAGGAAGTCCATTTCGGACAGTCGACGGCCGACCTCGCGCGGCGCGCCCTGCTCGGACACCGAAGTGATGAGCAGCGTCAACGTCCGGTAGCGGTAATGGGCGACGTCGGTGAGCACGGCCTGGTCGACCGGGTGATCGGCCACCGCCGAACCGGCCATCCGCACGGCCCCGTTGCGGGCCGGGACCAGCACGCCCGAAGAGATGAGACCGGCCACGGACGTCTCGACCACACGCCGTGGTCCGCCGGTCAGGTAAGCGATGTCCAACAAGTTCAGGTCGAGCACACCCGCGGGGGCGCCTCCCCGCGTCCCCCGCAGGCGTACTCGGACCAGGATCGCGAACGCCAGCGACACGGCCAGCGCGATCCAGTACAGCTCAAGGAATTCCGGGCCTGAAAGCCCCCACGGTCGCTCCACGGTCCACCCCCTGTGGGCCTCGGTGGAACCAGGTCCACCAGCTGAGGAGGCAATCGTGTGCTCCGGGCCACATCCCAGCAAGAGTGCTTTAGCAAGCCTTGAGGTTCCGACCGGGTGACGTCAGGAGCACGTCACCAAGGACGCCCGAAGGCGTCAGGAGGACGATGCGCCGTCCACGCCGCCGGAGCCCTCGCCGTCAGTGCCCTTGAAGATGCGCATGATTCCTCCTGGTGTGGATGCGTTCGACATTCGGAGTGGCGCCTTCAGTCTGCTTGACCGGCAGGGCTTTCGACCAGGCGCAAGCTCACCGAGTTGATGCAGTAACGCTGATCGGTCGGCGTGTCGTAGCCCTCACCCTCGAAAACGTGCCCGAGGTGGCTGTGGCATGTGGCGCACAACACTTCCGTGCGGACCATGCCGAGGGCGCGGTCCTCGCGCAGGATGATCGAGTCACCGGCCAGCGGCGAGAAGAACGACGGCCAGCCGCAGTGCGAGTCGAATTTGGTGTCGCTGCGGAACAGCTCGGCCCCGCACGCGCGACACTCGTAGACGCCCTCGGTCTTCGTGTCGGTGTACTCGCCCATCCAGGCGGGCTCGGTGCCGGCGTCGCGCAGCACCGCGTACTCCTTGGGGGTCAGGATCTCCCGCCACTCCAACTCCGAGTGGACCACCTTCGGGGTGGCGCCGACGACAGGTTCCATACCTCCAGGTTAGTCGAAACCCGGTCGGCGGAACTCAGTCGAAGAAGACCCACAGCAGATCGCCCAGGTAGTACCAGATGCTGACCACCGCACCGAGCAGGATCAGGCTCACCACCACGACCGCGGTGAGCCGGCGCAGACCGCCCGCGCGGTTCGCCGAGTCCGCGAACTGCTCGACGCCCGCCAGTGAGCCCTCGATCGTGAAACCGGGCGGCTGCCGCTGCATCCGGGTCAGGTGCTCGGCGAACGCCCTGGTCTCGGGATCGTCGGGGTCTAGGCCGATCAGCTCGTCGTCGATGCCGCCCTGCGGGCGCTCGTCCGGTGCGTCGTCGGCTCTGGCGCTGGCCATGGCTCCCAGCGTAATGGGCGGTTCAACCCGATGGGCGAATCAACCCACCAGGGCCGGGGACGGTTTGACGGCACCCACGGTGCGGCCGTGGCCGAGCACGGGGGACGTGGCCAGTTCGTCCGGCGCGCCCACGCCGAGCCTGCGCAACGCGGCCACCAGCACCACGGCCCTGGCGCGGCTGGAGCCGTCGGCGATCTTGCACGCCACCGCTTCGCCGGTCGGCAGGCCGATGGCGTAGACGCCCTCCGCGCCGTCCTTGGCCACCGCGCCGGGGATCGCCCGCATCAACTTCGTGACGTCGCGGTCCGTGCCGCCGACCCACTCCGGGTAGCGGTTCATCGCCTGGGCGATCCGCTGCTCCGGGCCGTCCGCGGCGCGCGCCAACCTGCTGAACGCCCTGGCCAGGCCCGTGAGGCTGATGCCGAACAACGGCGCGCCGCAGCCGTCGACGCCCTCGGCGCCGATGCGTTCACCGGCCAGTTCCTCCAGGGTGTCGCGGATGGCGTTCTGGAGGGGGTGGGTCGGGTCGAGGTAGTCGTGGGTGGACCAGCCGTTGAGGACGCAGGTGGCGAGCATGGCGGCGTGCTTGCCCGAGCAGTTCATGTACTTCGGGGCCTTGGTGCGGCCTGCCGCCAGGTGGGCCCTGAGGGCGTCCTCGCCGATCGGCAGGTCGGGGGTGCACTGGAGGGCGTTCACGTCCAGGCCGTGCGCGTCGAGGATGCGGTGGACGCCCTCGATGTGGAAGTCCTCGCCGGAGTGGCTGGCGCAGGCCAGGGCCAGCAGCTCGTCCTGGAGGTCGAGGCCGTGGCGGAGCATTGCCAGCGCCTGGATCGGCTTGTTGGACGAGCGCGGGTAGGTGATGTCGTGCGGACGGCCGACGGTGAGCACTTCCCGTCCCGTCCGGTCCAGGGCGATCACCGAGCCGTGGTGCACGGACTCCAGGAACTCGCCCCGCCAGACCTCCGCGACCAGTTCGTGTGCCATGCGTGCCCTCCCTGATCGCTGCCAACTGTCGACAGTTAACATCGGTGGGGTCGTCTGGCGCTAGGAGATGTTCGTGACACTTCCCGTGCACATCAGCTTGGCCGGTCAGGCCGTGGACGTGCTCCGCGAGCTGGTGCTGACCGGTGAGATCGCGCCCGGGGCGCGGGTGAACGAGGTCGAGCTGGCCCAGCGGCTGGGCATCTCCCGCGGACCGCTGCGCGAGGCGATCCGGCACCTGGCGTCCGAGGGGCTGCTGGTGCTCGCACCGCACCGGGGCGCTTCCGTGCCCACGGCCGACGCCGCTGACGTCCAGGCGCTGTTCGAACTGCGGGCGGCGTTGGAGTGCGCGGCGGCCGAGTTGGCCGCTTCGCGGCGGACCGATGCGGACGTGGTCCGGCTGCGCGCGGTGTGCGAGGAGTCGCGGCGGGCGTACTCGGCGGGGGAGCGCTTCCCGTACCGGTTGGACCTGGCGTTCCACCAGTCGTTGCTGGACGCGGCGCGGAGCCCGCGGATCGCGGAGCAGGTGCGGCTGGTGCAACAGCGGGTGGTGCTGCTGCGCAGCGGACTGCGTGACGACCCGCCGCACCAGCAGGCGTCGTTGGACGACCACGACGCCCTGGTCGCGGCCATCGCCGCCGGCGACCCGTCCCGAGCTTCGGACGTGATGCGCAAACACCTCGCCCGCGTCTGCGCCCAGATGCTCACCAGCCTGGGCTGACGTTGCTGTGCGTCGTCAGGTTCAGGATGCGTCGGTGGGGCGACTGCGCCGGAATTGTCGTACCCCTCTGGCAGGATAAAAGCAGGGGTCCCCTTGGGCGAGGACCCCTGCGAAGCGTTGCCGGCGAAGTTGTTCCCCGCGTTGTTCCCCGCGTTGTTCCCCGCGGTGCCTGCGGAGGCGGTCCCTGACTCTCAGCCGAGGGTTCCGGTCACCTTCGCGTGGCCCTTGAGCAGGTTGCGGGCGATGGTGCGGCGCTGGATCTCGTCCGTGCCCTCGTAGATGCGCAGCAGTCGCAGTTCCCGGTACCAGCGCTCGATCGGCAGCTCACGCGTGTAGCCCATGCCGCCGTGGATCTGCAGGACCCGGTCGACGATCTCGTTGGCCTTGATGCCGCCGTAGAGCTTCGCGATGCTCTGCGCCTGACGCGAGTCGGCGCCCTGGTCGACCAGCCACGCGGCGTGCAGCACGAGCCAGCGCAGCGCCTCGATCTCCATCGCCGAGTCCGCGATCATCCACTGGATGGCCTGGTACTCGGCGATCGGCTGACCGAACGTCACCCGGTTCTTCGCCTGCTCGATGGCCATCTCCACCAGCCGCTCGCACGAGCCCAGCGCCCGCGCCGGCAGCAGGTAACGGCCCTGGCCGATCCACTGCATGGCCAGGTTGAAGCCGCGGCCGACCTCGCCCAGCACGTTCTCCTCGGGCACCCGGACGTTGTCGAACACGAGCGCCGCCGGGCCCCACTGGCCCATGGTCGGGATCGGCTCGGACTTCCAGCCCATGTCCCGGTCGACCAGGAAGCACGTGACGCCGCCGTCCGCACCCTTCTCCCGGTCGGTCACCGCGAACACCATCACGAAGTCGGCTTCGTTGCCCTGCGTGATGAACGTCTTCTCGCCGTTGATCACCCACTCGCCGCCCTCCTTGCGGGCGGAGGTGCGGATGGCCTTGGCGTCCGAGCCGGCGCCGGGCTCGGTGATCGCGAAGCACGACACGCGCTCACCGGAGATCGTGGGCAGCAGGTAGCGCTGCTTCTGCTCCTCGTTGCCGTGGAACAGGATGTTGTCCGCGTAGCCGCCGAAGCGGAACGGGACGAACGTGCGGCCCAGTTCGGCTTCCAGCAGCGCCGTCATCAGCGCGCCGAGGCCCATGCCGCCGTACTCCTGCGGCGTGAGCACGCCGAAGAAGCCCGCCGCCTTGGCCTTGCCCTGGAGTTCCTTCAGCTCGTCACGGGTCAGACCGGGCTGTCCCAGGCGTTCGCGACGCAGCACCTCCGGTTCCAGCGGCGCCACCTCCTTGCGCACGAAGGTCCGCACCCAGTCGCGGATCTCCTTCTGCTCCTCGTCGAGCGTGAAGTCCATGCCGTCCTCCTCCTAGGTGAACGCGTTGATGCCGGTCAACGCCCGGCCGATGAGCAATTTCTGGATCTGGCTGGTGCCCTCGTAGAGGGTCGTGACCCTGGTGTCCCGCAGGTACTTGCCGACGGGGTACTCGTCGATGTACCCGTACCCGCCGAAGACCTGGATGGCGTTGTTCGCCACCCGAACGGCGGCCTCGCTGGCGTACAGCTTCGCCATGGACGCCTCCGTGCCGAACGGCTCGCCGCGGTCGGCGAGGTCCGCGCACCGCCACGTGAGCAGGCGGGCGGCGTCGGTCTCCACGGCCATGTCGGCCAGCAGTTCCTGCACGAGTTGGAAGCCGGCGATGGGCTTGCCGAACTGCTCGCGTTCCTTGGCGTACTTGAGGCTCGCCTCCAGCGCGCCCCGCGCGGCGCCCACGCAGCCGGCAGCCACGGACATCCGGCCCCGGTCGAGGGCGGTCATGGCCAGCTTGAAGCCGGTGCCCTCGTCGCCGAGGCGGTTCTCGTCGGGGACCCTGACCTGGTCGAAGGTGAGTTCGGCGGTGGCCTGGCCGCGCATGCCGAGCTTGCCGTGGATCTCGGTGGCCTTGAAGCCGGGCGAGTCGGTCGGCACCAGGAACGCGGTGATGCCCTTCGGGCCGGGGCCGCCGGTGCGGGCGAAGACCAACGCCACGTCGGCCCACGTCCCGTTGGTGATGAACACCTTCCGCCCGGTGATCAGCCAGTCGTCGCCGTCGCGGACTGCCTTGGTGGCCAGGGACGCGGCGTCGGAGCCGGTGCCGGGTTCGGTCAGGCCGAAGCAGCCCAGTTGACGGCCCGCGCACAGGCCGGGCAGCCACCGCTGTTTCTGCTGGTCCGTGCCGTGCTTGAAGATCGTCTTGCCGACCAGGCCGAGGGAGACGGAGATGATGCCGCGCACCGCCGAGTCCCCGCGCGCGATCTCCTCCAGCACCAGGCAGTACGCCAGGTTGTCGCCGCCGGAGCCGCCGTGCTCCTCGTCGATGCCCAGGCCGAGGAAACCCACCTCGCCGAGGGCGGGCACCAGGTCGCGGTCGATGGCCTCATCCCGGTCCCAGCGGGTGGCGTGCGGGACGATCCGCTCCTCGGTGAACCGGTGGGCCAGCTCCTTGAGCTGCCGGTGTTCGTCGGAGATGCGCAGATCCACCGGGGTGACCTCCTAACCGAACGGTGTTAGGTTATCTAACCTAGGCGCGGAGACGACCACAGGCAAGGGGAGCGGACATGCCGAGGAACCCCATCCTGAGTGCCTCACGCATCCGGACCGCCGCACTCCACATCATCGACCGCGACGGCCTGGACGGCCTATCGATGCGCAAACTGGCCGCTGAGCTGGGCGTTCAGGCCGCGTCGCTGTACGGGCACGTGAGCACGAAGGACGATCTGCTGCACGAGGTCGCGGCCGGCATCCTGGAGAAGGTCGACGTGTCCGGGTTCGAGGGCGGCGACTGGCGGCAAGGCCTGATCGGCTGCGCCCGTTCGTACCGTGCGGCGCTGGCCGAGCACCCCAACATCGTGCCGTTCCTGGCGTACGGGCCGGCGCACCGCGAGGCGTCGCTGCGCCGGCTGGACGTCGTGCACGGCGGGCTCGTCTCGGCCGGGTGGTCGCGGCGCGAGGCGACCATGATCGCGGCGTCGTTGATGTACCTGGTGTTCGGTGCCGCGCTGAGCTCGTTCTCCAGCGGGTTCTCCGAGGACCAGACGTTCTACCGGGACCGGTACCCGAACCTGGACAAGGCCCACCTCCTGCCGTCCGTGGCACGGGAACTCGACCACGACAGCTTCGAGCTGGCGCTGGACGCCTTCGTCACCGGGCTGGCTGCGCGAGTGCCTGGCTGAGCCTGCGCACCAGACCGGTGTGATCGGCGGGTGCGACGGTGAGCCAGTCGGTGCCCACGCTCGCGTACCGGCCGCGAGGGGTGTCGATCCACGTCACGGCGGGAGGCGTCGGCCCGTTCTCGCGCGTGGCGGCGAAGTGGCCGGTGCCCGTGATCGGGCCCGCCAGCATCGACTGGAGAGCCCGCACGTCGTCGTTGGCACCACCCCGCGCGGTGCGCGTGGCGCCCTGCTGACCCATCGCCGCCGCCTGCACGGTGACCGGTCTTCCAGGCCCGGCCGGCATCGGCGGCAGCACGCTCACCGCCGCCACCGGCAGGCTCACGTCGCGCAGCACGTCCAGCCGTACCCCGTCGGCCCGCTGCACGGCCAGCACCGCCTGCCTGCCGCGTGCCACCACCAGGGCACGCAACAGGTCGTCACCGGCGGCGTCGGGCAGGCCCATGACGGCGATGGCGGTCTCCGGCCGGGCCAGCAGGAGCAGCGCGTCCTCCAGCTCCGGCTCCGGCCTGCCCCGTCGGAACAGGCCGCGACGACTCAGCGTCGCGTGCACGTCGGCGCGGACGCGGGCTCGTTCGTCCAGCGTCGTGCCGTGGTGGCGGATCTCCAGCGGGTACGGGGCCGCGCCGACGCGCAGGTCCTCCCAGAGCACGTCGAACTCCGGGAGGGCGAGGATGGTGCTCATTCGCCTCTACTCGCCGATGGTGGGTGGTGCGACGAGTCGGTCGTCGTCGAAGTAGTCGTCGGTCGGGATCAGGTACTTGGCCTTGTGCTCCTGGTCCTCGTCACCCTGGCCACCCTGGCCGCCTGCTCCCATGCCGCCCATCGCACCGGGCGTGCCCGCCGCGCCACGACCTGACGCGCCCGGCTGCCCCGAGGCGCCTGCCGGGCCGAAGCCGGCCTGGTTGCCCGCGCCCAACGGACCGAACCCGCCGGCCGCGCCACGTCCGCCCATTCCTCCCGGGCCACCCGGAACGCCACCGGGACGTCCGCCACCAGCGCCACCAGCACCGCCAGTGCCACCGGGACCGCCGCCCGGGCCACGTCCGGGCAAGCCGCCGCCGGGCGGTCGAGCACCAGGCGGTAGCGGCCTGCCACCACCGGGCGGCGGAACCGGCCTGCCCGGTGGGACGGGCGGCTTGCCGCCCGGCGGCCTGGTGCCGGGAGGCATCGCCCACGGCGGGGTGATCGGTGGAGCGGGCGGGCCGGAGGGCGGCAGGTTGACCGGAGGCGCGACGGGCGGCGGGGTGACTGTGGGCGGCGCGACCCAGGACGTGTTGGTCGTGCCGCTCGTGTCGGTGTTGCCGGTGCCGGGCATGCCCGTGGTGCCGAACCTGGTGTTCGGGTTGACCGTGTTCGTGTTGACCGACGAGGTCTGGGTGGTGCTGGTGGCGGTGCCCTGGTCCTGGGTGACGGTCGGCATCTCGGCGAACGCCGGCATCGAGGTGGTCGCCGAGCGCATCGCGTCATCACGCGACTGCATCACCTGGACGGCCTCGGCCTTGGCACCCTCGGACTTGGCCTTCTGCATCGGCATGGTCACGGGCAGCGCGGCCAGGTTGAAGATGCTCCCGCTGCCGATGGCGTCGGTGAGCATCTTCTTCGGGTCGTACTCGACCGGTTCCGGCATCCGCGTCTTCGCCTCGGACGCCGCACTGGTCTGCGTGTGCAGGGCCGAGCCGGTCGCGGTGAAGTGATCACCGGTCATGTCGCTGAACTTGCCGACCTTCGCCAACGCGGCCCGAGCCCCCTCCGCCGCACTACCCGTCCACCCCGCCTCCGAACCCGTGACGATGACCTGGAAGTCCACCGCCAGCTCGGTCAGCGTGGAGCCGATGGCCTTCCACTCGTCGGCGATCTCGCCCGCGAGGCCGGGATCGAACTTCTCCTCGACCTGCCGCTTCATGTCCTCGTGCTGGTGCGCGGGGTAGTTCGCGGTCGGTTCGGGCGCCTGCGGCTTCTCGCGAGTCATGTCATCCCCCCTCGGGGCGGGTCGAACGGCAGGTCAGGGCAGCTTGGGCGCGATCAATTCGGCGGCACGGGTAGCACGATCACACGCCGCAGCGGTGTCAGTCGAAGTCGCCTTCAGCGTTCCGATGACCTGCACGCTGGACGAGTCCGACACCGAAATCACGACATGGCAGATGCTCTTCGAGCCGTTGTGCGCCTCTACCCTGGTTGCTTCATACTTGCTGATCTTCGTCGGGAAAGTGGTCTCTCCCTCGTAGTTCAAATCTTTCAGCCCTCGTGTCGGATTGACGCCGACGATGAGGCCGCCGTTCCCGCTTTCTGCCCAGTCGCAGGCGTCCGCGCCGCCGACCCGGTCCGCTTCCCCCGGGCTGGCGAGGGCGAGGCTGGTCGCTTCGCTGGACGTCAGGAGATCGCATGGTTTGATACCGGCCAACGTGTTGTCGTTGGACCCGGTGCTGCCGGCAGTCGACGTGCTGACCTCGGTCTCGGTGGTCGATCCGGGCGATGGTGTCCCGGGTTCTCCGCTACATCCGGTCAGGATGGCCAACCCGACAACGCACGCGGCGGCCAGGCGGGTAAGTGAGCGCTTCATGAAGTCTGCGGTCCCTCAGAGGTTGTTCAGTGTCTGGGCCTTGGCCTCGTCGACGTTCTGGTAGGAGGATCGGCTCTTATCTATCTGAGTCTTGAGGTCGTCGATCGCCTTGACCATTTCCGGGATAACCTGGTTGACGACTTCGTCGCCAAGCTGCGCGTTCACCTGCCCGATCTCCTGCGCGTATCCTCCACCCAATGGCGTAGCGGTGGTCAAGAGGTCGGCTCGACGTCGAATCTTTTCCACCGAATCCTGCATCTCGGTGAGCTTCCTCAGCATCGCGTCGACCACGTTGGGGTCGACCGAGAGCGCCTGTGCCTCGCTCGCGGCGGACAGGGCCTTGGTGGCGGCGACGATGTCGCTCATGCCCATGGTGAGCAGGCTGGCGAGACCTCCGCCACCCTGCTGGCGGTACTGCTCCAAGGCGTACTGGCCGACGTTGTTCGTCAGACCTCCGCTGTCGCCGGTCACAGCACAAACCTCCCCGATTGCGCTCCGTGGTCAGCACAGGACTGTATCGGAGCACCGCTTGGGAGGGGATGCGTTCAAATACCTACATCCGAACGGGCTAATCTTCACCTCGACGCAGGACTTCTGAGTGCCACTGTGAGTGCTCTTCCGCCGGCCGGTCGCGTTAGGCTCGGTCGCGTGGCCCAGGCTGTGGAATTGAACGTAGGCGAGCGTGTGGTGCGGGTGTCGAACCCGGGCAAGGTCTACTTCCCGGAGCGTGGGATCAGCAAGCTGCAGGTGGTCGAGTACTACCTGGCCGTGGCCGAGCCGTTGCTGCGTGTGCTGCGTGATCGGCCTACCACGTTGAAGCGGTTCGTTGACGGGGTGACGGGGGAGGCGTTCTACCAGAAGCGGCTGCCCAAGGGGGCGCCCGAGTGGGTGGAGACGGCGCGGGTCAAGTTTCCGTCCGGGCGGCCTGCGGACGAGGTTTGCCCGACGGAGCCGGCGGTGTTGGCGTGGGCGGCGAATCTGGGGACGTTCGACTTCCACCCGTGGCCGGTGCGGCGGTCGGATACCGATCGGCCGGACGAGTTGCGCGTGGACCTCGACCCGCAGCCGGGTACGGATTTCCGGGACGCGGTCGCGGTGGCGATGGTGCTGCGGGAGGTGCTGGACGAGTTGGGGATCACCGGGTACCCCAAGACGTCCGGTGGCCGGGGCGTCCACGTGGCCGTGCGCATCCGGCCGGAGTGGGACTTCGTGGACGTGCGGCATGCCGTGATCGCGTTGGCTCGTGAGGTGGAGCGGCGGGTGCCGGACAAGGCGACCACGTCGTGGTGGAAGGAGGACCGCGGCGAGCGCGTGTTCCTGGACTTCAACCAGGCCGCCCGGGACCGCACCATCGCCTCCGCCTGGTCCGTCCGAGGCACCCCGCGCGCCACCGTGTCGACGCCGGTGACGTGGGAGCGTCTGTCCACCGTGGACCCCGGCGACTTCGACGTGTTCACCGTGCCGAAGTACTTGGCGGACAACGGCGATCCGCACGTGGGCCTGGACGACGAGGCGTTCGGCATCGAGACCCTGCTGGAGTGGTACGAGGCCGACGGCCGAGGCGAGATGCCGTACCCGCCCGACTACCCGAAGATGCCCGGCGAGCCGATGCGCGTGCAGCCGTCGCGCAAGCGCAACTAGAGTTGTGTGAACGCAACTAGAACCGGCGCGGTGGGCTGCTGCGGTTCGGTGCGCGCGGACGGGCGGATCAGTGATGTCGGGATGAACGCCGGGTTCGCCGCCGACGTGGGTGCCTTCCCGTGGGCGCGGTGATATCCGTTCGCCCCGGCTGGCGGAACGATCTAGCGTCCCGGGGTGGGGGCGTTGTGTGCGCACCTCGGGGTGGCCGTATCGGCCTGGCCCTTCTCGTCGAACGCCATCACCACCACGCCCGCGCCGAAATCGCGGATGCGGCGGGCCTGGGCCAGGAACGGCTCCTCGCCCTCCTTGAGGCTGATCGAGTTGA
>NZ_MTQP01000013.1 GCF_001984175.1 Saccharothrix sp. ALI-22-I | reverse complement strand
GCTCGCTGGAAGGTCATGTGCCCAGGGTAACGCTTCGCGCCGAGTTTAAAGACTGACAGTCTCTTGACAACAGACCGGCGGTTCCTTACGGTCGGAGATGTAACAGACCGCCGGTCCGCAAGGCCGCCGAGCAAAGGAAGCGACATGGGCAAACACTGGACCGACCGCGACGTCCCCAGCCAGCAGGGCCGGGTGGCGGTGGTGACCGGCGCCAACACCGGCTTGGGGTTCGAGACCGCGAAGGTGCTGGCCGAGCACGGCGCCACGGTGGTGCTGGCCGTCCGCGACGTCGAAAAGGGCAAGCAGGCAGCGGCCCGCTTCGGCGCGCGAGCCGACGTCACCGTGCAGCAGCTGGACCTCGCGTCGCTGGAGTCCGTCCGCGCAGCCGCGGCCGATCTGCACGCCACCCTTCCGAAGATCGACCTGCTGATCAACAACGCCGGCGTCATGTACCCGCCCCGGCAGACCACCCGCGACGGGTTCGAGCTGCAGTTCGGCACCAACCACCTCGGGCACTTCGCGTTCACCGGCCTGCTGCTGGACCTGCTGCTGCCGGTCGAGGGCTCCCGGGTGGTGACGGTCGCGAGCGTCGCCCACAGCTTCCGCGCGGCGATCCACTTCGACGACCTGCAGTGGGAGAACTCCTACGACCGCTTCGCGGCCTACGGGCAAGCCAAACTGGCCAACCTGATGTTCGCCTACGAGCTGCAGCGCCGTCTCGCCCGGCACGGCACCACCGCGTCCATCGCCGCGCACCCCGGCGTGGCCAGCACGGAGCTGATGCGCAACTCTCCCGCCGTCGTCCGTGCACTCGCCCCCTTGATCAGCCACAACGCGGAGCGAGGCGCGCTCCCGATCCTGCGGGCCGCCACCGATCCGGGCGCTCTCGGCGGGCAGTACTACGGCCCCGACGGGCTGGGCGGGTACCGCGGCCACCCAGAAGTAGCGACCTCCAGCCCGCAGTCCTACGACATTGCCATCCAGCAGCGACTGTGGACCGTGTCGGAGGAACTCACCGGAGTGAAGTTCCCCGTCGGCTGAAGGTGACCGCACACTTCGGTGAACGTGTCATGTTGGCGCACTATGCAGGATGCATGGGCAATGCGGCATCTGCGTCGCGATGAAGGTCGATTCGATGAAGCAGTCCTTGAGTGACAAGCGGGCGTACCTCAAGCAGGTGGTCACCTGTCAGACCACGGATATCTGAGTTGGATTCCTGGTCTCGCTGCGCCACAAGGCATTCGATGCCACCAGGGTGCCGCCACACTTGAGCGCGCTCGTCGGTTGCACGGTGTTCGACGTGCCCGGCGACTCGGTCTCGTCGAGGCATCGTCACCGTAGGCGTTCCGGGCAGCCGGACCAGACCGTCGGACATGAGTAGGTCGTGCTCGTTCCCACCCGTTCAAGCCCGGTGCCGGCGGTCCGGCCGCCGGACAGCGACGCATGGTGGCGCCCAACGTCACGCAGCCAAGGTTCGCGTCGGCGTTCTGGGCCCCACGCGTGTGCCGCTTGCCTCTTTCATCGGTAGCACCATTCATTTCGAACTCTGCGCGAACGATCTTGACGAGTCGCCGAGCTTGTGTAGCGCCAATCCCCGGCCGAACTCGCAGAGTGTCAGCAGATATCGGCTTCTGGTGGGCCGTCCGATGAGCTGCGTCCTCCTGCGGTGCCTGTTCCAGAAGCACCTCCAGCGAGCGGCCGCGGATAAGTTGCATCCACATCCAAGGAGTGTCATGAGCGGGACGAGAGTTACTAAGGACGGGATGCTGTGGTTGCTCGGGGAGGCAGATGGACGCTGGCCCGCCGGCCCTGGGCCACGGGGAGCACGCTTTGAACACCGATTGCTCGTTAACGCACCCGCGCAGGCTGTCTGGGCGACGCTTTCAGAGGTCGACGGATGGGGCCGATGGAGCACCTTGTATCCGTCGGCACGAGGTTCGATTGAGCAGGGCTCCGTAATTGATCTCAGAATGCGTGTCCCAGGTACACCCTTGCTGACAGCCCGCGCGACGGTGATCGAAAGCATCCCCAACGATCGACTGTCGTTCCTGACGGTTGCCAGCATTGGCCTGAAAGGATTCCGCTACTTTCTCATCGAGCCAGCCGAAACGCCCGACGCATGCATCGCGTGCAACGGAGAGGTCGTTTCGGGAGTTTCCCGCACGGTGCTGCCCCTGTTGCAGACGAACCTCTTCCTTGGTCTACGGAGAATGAATGAAGGACTAAAAGTGGCAGCCGAAAATCGCATGCGGATGGAACTTGGCTAGCCTCGATCTTTTAAGACTGACGGATCTTCCCGGGAGGAGTGCTCGGTGCTGGAGATCAGCGGACTGACGTGGGCGGCGACGATCGGGCTGATCGTCGCGCTGCTGGCGGTCGACCTCGTGCTCGCGGCGTGGCGGCCGCATCGCATCGGCTTCCGCGAAGCCAGTTTGTGGTCGATCTTCTACATCCTGGTCGCGATCGGGTTCGGCGTGTGGTTCGCGAGCGCGCACGGCGGCGGGTTCGGCGCGGAGTACTTCGCCGGCTACATCGTCGAGAAGAGCCTCTCGGTCGACAACCTGTTCGTGTTCGTGATCATCATGACCACGTTCCTGGTGCCGGAGGAGCACCAGCACAAGGTGCTGACCTTCGGGATCGTGCTCGCGCTGATCATGCGCGCGATCTTCATCGCCGTCGGCGCGACGCTGCTGTCGTTGTTCTCGTTCATGTTCCTGCTGTTCGGCCTGCTGCTGATCTTCACGGCCGTGCAGCTGTTCCGGCACCGCGACGAGGATCCCGACGTCGAGAACAACGTCGTCGTGAAGACCGCCCGCAAGCTCCTGCCCGTCACGGACGACTACGTGGGCGGCAAGATCTTCACGCGCGTCGGCGGCAAGCGGATGGCCACGCCGCTGTTCGTCGTGCTGGTGGCGATCGGCGGCGTCGACCTGCTGTTCGCGCTGGACTCGATCCCGGCGGTGTTCGGCGTGACCGAGCAGCCCTACATCGTGTTCACCGCCAACGCGTTCGCGCTGCTCGGCCTGCGGGCGCTGTTCTTCCTCGTCAAGGGCCTGCTCGACCGGCTGGTGTACCTCTCCACCGGGCTCGCGATCATCCTGGCGTTCATCGGCGTCAAGCTGATCCTGCACTGGGGCCACGTCGACATCTCGGCGAGCATCCCCGAGGTGCCGACGCCGCTCAGCCTCGGCGTGATCATCGCGATCCTGGTCGTCGTCACGGTCGCGAGCCTGATCAAGACCCGCAACGACCCGACAGCCAAGGCCCACCCTGGCTCGCTGCGCGGCCACCGGGAGCCGGGCGAGGAAAAGTGACACTTGAGCATTTAGTAACAGGTGTGCGTGATTTGCAATGACCGAGCTTGCACTGGACCCACGCGTGCGCCGCACCCGCGCCGCGGTGCTGCGGGCCGCGGTCGACCTCGTCAGCGAACGCGGCACCACGGCGGTCACGATCTCCGAGATCGCCGCTGCCGCGGATGTCAGCCGGCGGGCCGTCTACCAGCACTTCGGCGACCTCGACGCGGTGCTGCTGGAGGCCGGTCTCGACCTCGCGCGGCGTGAACTGCTGTGCGGCTACACGGACACCACAGAACCGGTGGACCAGCGCGAGGGAACCCTCGCCATGGCCCGGCACTTCGCCCGCCACCGGGTGTTCTACCGCGCCCTGCTGACCGGTTCCTGTGCCTACGCACTGGACCGCGGGCTGATCAGCCTGCTCCTCCCGGTCAACCGGCAGGGCGTCGAGCACCTGCTCGGCGACCGGCTCAGCGGCCAGGTCCTCGACGACCTCGCCGCCTTCATCACCGGCGGAGCGGGGTCGTTCGTCACCGCCTGGGTGATCGAGGGCGCGCACGGTCCGGAGGCGTTCACCGACCGGTTGATCGCCATGCTCTCCGTCCTGTTGGAGCCCAGATGATCAGCCACCTCATCCAGCGCAAGTTCGGGCTGTCCGCGCCGCTGACCCGCGACATCACCGTCCAGCGGGATCTGCGCGTCCCGATGCCCGACGGCGTCGACCTGCTGGCGGACCGGTGGATGCCGCGGTCCGGGCGCTCCGGAGGCGGCGAAGCGGCTGTGGACGGTATCGGAGGAGCTGACGGGGACACGGTTCCCGCTGGAGACGGCCGTACGCGGCTGAGTGCGGCCCGTCGACGTGACCGAAAACATGGCCGAGGTTCTGGTCATCTGGGACGACACCCACGGTGTCCTGACCGGATCCAATACAGCACACAAGGCCCGAGCCGTCGGCTCGTGTTCCCGCTCGGCATCGAGGGCAGCCCGCTGTTCTGGGAGCGCATCGCCGAGGCCGCCGGATCCTCCTCCTCGCCGGTATGGACCCTTCTGACCTGAAAGGCTCGTCGATGAGCGCTCAACACAACACGGAGTCGAACGAGGTTCGATTCCCGGAAATCCCGTCGGGCGGTCGATACGAGCTCCTCATCGGCGGAAAGCGGGTCCCGGCACAGGACGGCGCCACGTTCGCCTGCGTCGACCCGTACGAGAACCGCGATTGGGGCGTCGTCTCCTCGGCCGGCGCCGAGGACGTCGACCGTGCCGTCGCCGCCGCCCGGGCCGCCTTCGACGGCTGGCGCTGGACTCCTCAGGCGCAGCGGACCCAGATCCTGCTGCGCTGGGCCGCGCTCATCGCGGAGCACGCCGGCGAACTCGCGCGGATTCAGGTGCACGAGAACGGCAAGACGATCACCGAGATGCACACGGCGACGCTCGGCGTCGCCGGTGCGGCATCCTTCTACGCGAACCTCGCCGCGAACCTGCACGGCGAGACCTTCGAGTCGCCGGCGCCCGATCACCGCGGCTGGAGCATGCGCGAGCCGATCGGCGTCATCGGCGCGATCACGCCATGGAACAACCCGCTCCTGCTGCTGGCGTGGAAGCTGTTCCCAGCCCTGGCCGTGGGCAACACGATCGTCATCAAGCCGAGCGAAGTCACCCCGGTCTCGACACTGCGGCTCGCCGAGCTGGGTGTGCAGGCCGGCGTCCCGGACGGTGTGCTCAACGTGGTCACCGGGGCGGGCGTGACCGGAAGGGCGCTGGCCGAGCACCCCGGCGTGGACAAGCTCGCGTTCACCGGATCGACGGCTACCGGTCGTGCCATCGCCCTCGCGGGCGCGCAGCGGTTCGCCCGGGTCACGCTCGAGCTCGGCGGCAAGGGCCCGCACCTGGTCTTCCCGGACGCCGACCTCGACCTGGCGGTGGAGGGCCTGCTGACCGGTATCACGGCCGGCACCGGACAGGCGTGCAACGCGGGAAGTCGGCTGCTGATCCACGAGCAGGTGTACGACACGGTGACCGAGCGGCTCGGTAAGCGGCTCAGCGAGCTGCGTATCGGCGACCCGCTCGACCCGGAGGTGGCGATCGGCCCGCTGGCCTCCCGCCCCCAGCTCACGAAGGTGCTCAGTTACCTGGACTTGGCGCGGGACGAAGGTCACAGGCTGGTGACCGGAGGACGTCGCGCCGCAGGGAGCGAGTCGCTCGATCGGGGCCTGTTCGTCGAACCGACGTTGTACGCCGATGTGGACAACCACGCGCGGCTGGCGCAGGAGGAGATCTTCGGCCCGGTCGGCGTGGCCATGAGCTTCAGCTCGGACGAGGAGGCAGTGCGGCTGGCCAACGACATCCCCTACGGTCTGACCTCCGGCTTCTGGACGAAGGACGTCGATCGTGTGCACCGGCTTTCCAGCCAGTTGCGTTCGGGTGTGGTCTGGATCAACACGTGGCGGGTCGGCTCGTTCCAGCTGCCGTTCGGCGGAATGAAGGCCAGTGGTATCGGCCGTGAGGGCGGCCTGCACGCGCTCAACGCGTACACCGAGGAAAAGGCCGTCTGGCTCGGACTGCACTGAGACGTCCCGCCGAGCGATCGACACGCCCGGCTGAGGCTGCTCTCCTCCCACCGAGAGCTCCGTGGGGGAGCAGCGTCATCATCGTCTACTGATCAAAAGCTATAGCAATGGAGTTGCGATGAAAGCTGTTCTCCTGCAGAAGGGTTCTACGGCTCCGCCCAGGTGCGCAGGGACATTCCGCGCCTGGTGAGTCTGGCCGAGTCCGGCAAGCTCGACCTCGGTCTGATGGTCTCGAAGCGAGTCCGGATCGAGGAGGTCGACACCGCCATGGCCGCGTTGGATGGCGGCGAGGTCATCCGTTCGGTGATCGTCTTCTGACGGTGGACACCGAGCGGTAGGGGCTCCCGGCCGACGAGCTGACGAAGTCGGCGCGACCGGGCAGTTGCTGGAGCGCGGCGCACGCCACCGTCCTCGGCGTACGCCGCTTCGGCATGCCGTCGGGCGTCACGCAACCTCGTGGTGACGGAGCCTGTACACGTGACGAAGTGCCCGGCCGTTTTCGCGGCCGAGGCACTCCCGATGAATTCGCGGGCCTTTACGCGAGGTTCTTGACGAAGAGAATCCTAGAAAGTCTTGTTGTCAACCATCTTTTTCGCCCGAGTCGCGACGCGCCGGCTGACGGTGTCCTGTCCGACTGAAGGTGCCGGTGTCCGGAGGTAGTTGTCGGCGTACTGACTAAAGTGCTCATCGGCGTCGAAAAATGGGGTGAGGAGCGCATGGTCGCGGGCGTAGCGTCGGCGACCATGATCGGTTCGGCGACCGCGGCAGCGGCGCCTATCTGATCAAGTTCTCCTGGACGCGGATCGTTCGGCACCAGTTGGTCAAGGGTGGGGCCTCGCCCTACGATCCAGCCTTGGCCGAGTACTGGAGGAACGGCGCGGCAAGATTTCGCCCCCGTTGAGCCGGTCCACCCTGCGGCTGTTGCAAGCCCAGCAGGGCCGTTGCCCGCTCTGCGGGGCTATCTTCTGCACGCCGACCACCAGCCGGCGTCGCCGCCGAGTGGGAGCAATGGCTGGCCACCACCCGCGATGGCGATCACCAAACGCGCGATCGCCATCGCGGAGGGCGGTACACCGAACGATCATCAAACCCGTCTGATGCACGCCTACTGCCGACGGAGCCGTACCGGGCTTTACGGCAATGGCCCCCACCCGGCTTCAACCCGCCAGCTTGCCCTCCCGGCTTGCTCGAGCCGTGTGCGGCGACGAGTCGCTTGCACGGTTCTCAGGGGGACCGCCGCGGCAATGCGGCGGTCCTACCCGACCCGGAGGTGAGATCCCTCCCGGCTACCCGACCAGCGCGCGCACCGACGCGCGGCCCGCACGGGCGCGACCATCGACGGTGACCACACGATGATCGGGAAAGTCCACAACGGACTCATCGTCCGAGGACAGGAAATGCGCAGCGCGGACTACCGCGCTCTCTTCCGTGCCCAGCACGAAGCCGCGCGATCGTGACCACGCAACAGCCCGATGTGGACTTCACCGGCCAGGTCGCCGTCGTCACGAGAGGCGGCGGCGGCCTGGGATCGGCCTTCTGCCGTGAACTCGCGTGCCGCGGCGCCGTCGTGGTGGTGGTCAACGACCTGGGCGCCAGTACCACAGGTGAAGCAGCCCCACCGGCCACCCGGACGCGGTCGTGCGGCGGATCTGCGATCGCCAACTACGACACCGAATCCTGCAGACAAGCGATCATCGCGGCCCTGACCGAGTTCGGCCGCGTCGACATCGTCATCAGCGACGCCGACAACTGCAGTAGCGCCTCGTGCACGCCTACCGCTGGCGCAAGTTGGAACGACTTCCGCGACGCGGTGCCTGGCCTCGAGCCGGTCGGGGTGGGGAGGGCGAACGGGTTCAGCGGGAATCGGTGTCCCAGGCGAGGTGTAGTTCGTGGGTGGCGTTGACGTGACCGGAGGCCATGCGGGGCGTTGTGCCGGGCTTGATGTCGAAGTCCGGGATGCGCGCCAGCCATTCCTGGAGGAACACCGTGATTTCGCTCTTGGCCAGGAAGGAACCCGGACACCGGTGAGGGCCGTTGCCGAATGCCGCGGAGTGCCGGTCTGGGTGGGCACGGGTGAAGTCGACCACGAGCGGATCGTCGACCTGTCGCTCGTCGAGACCGTAGAGGTTGTTGGGGATCAGGATCTGTTCCCCCGCCCTGAGTCGCACGCCCTTGAACTCCGTGTCCTGGGTGAGCACCCGAGCCGTGTTGGCGATGCCGTGTCGGCGGATGAGTTCCTCGACGGCGTTGCCCACGAGCGAGGGATCGTCAATCAGCTGCCGTCGGTGTCCTGGGTTCAGAGCGAGGAACCGTGCGACGAAACCGAGGATCGAGGCGACCGTGTCCAGGCCGCCGGCCAGGACTGTCCTGCTGAGCGCCACCGCCGCTTCGAAGGCGATGGGCTCGCCGTCGATCTTCGCCGTCACGATCTTGCTGAGGAGGTCGCCACCGGGCTGCTGGGCCCTCGCGGTGAGAACCTGGCTGATGTACTGCGTGAGGCCGGCTTGACCTTCGCCGTAATCCTGCGGGTTCCGGGGGCGGGCGATCTTCTCCGCGAAGGGCAGGAGGAACTCGCGGTCCTCCAACGGGAGGTCGACGAGGCCGAGGAAGACCTCGACGGGCAGAACCTTGGCGAAGTCGCCGACGAACTCGCATTCGCCCCGGGGACGCAGCTCTTCGATGAGCGTCACCGCAGTCTGCCGCACGATCGGCTCCAGGGCGGCGATCGCCTTGGGGGAGAACGCGGGCGAGATGAGCATCCGGTAGAGACCGTGCCTGGGCGGGTCCATGGTGAGGACGGATCCCTCATGCCCTTCAGGCCCTTGGATGAGGAGGCGTTTGTGGGAGAAACGCTGGTGGTCGAGCTGGATCGCCTTGATGTCCTGCGCCCTGGTGGCGACCCAGTGGCCGCCGTTGCGGGGAGTCCAGAAGATGTCGGGCAGGCTGTCCTGCGCGCGTTTCCAGGCCAGGTGCAGGTCTTCGTCGATACCGGTCGGCCGAAGATAGTCGAAATCCACGACGCGGTCCTGTGGTACGTGCGCGGGGATGTCCATTGTGGAGTTCGTAGTCATCGTGTCACTTCTTTCGTCGGCGTGGGTAGGGGCAGCGGACGAACACCGGTCATGCGCCGGTCTGGGAGGCGGGCAGGTTGACGATCAGCCCGTCGGTGGCCTCAGTCACTTGGATCTGGCAGGACAACCGGCTCGTGGGCCGCACGTCGAACGCGGCCTCGATCATGACTTCCTCGACCTCTTCGGGCGCGGGCAGCCTGTCGGCCCACGCCTGGTCGACGTAGACGTGGCACGTGGCGCAGTTGGCGTAGCCCCCGCACTCGGCGCTGATGCCGGGAACAAGGTTGTCCATCGCGGCGTGCATGACCGACTCACCGACGGTGGCCTCGACGGCGTGCTCGGCACCGCCGTCCTCGATGAAGGTGATCTTGGGCATGGTTGTACTCCGTTCTGGTGTCTAGGGTTTCGTGGACGAGCAGGCGAATCTCAGGACGGCGTCGGACAGCTCCGCACCGGCCTTCGCCTCACAGGGGCGTGGCCGGGATCAAATCGCGACCTCGGCCAGGGGGATCTCGTCGTCGGCCAGTCGGTCGGGATCGACGCGCGCGCCGCTGGTGACCAGGCGCCGCGCCGCGGCGAAGTCGGCTGGGCGGCTGATGACGTCGGCGGCGGCGATCCGATCGCCTTTGAGGTAGAAGGCCGACAAGGTCGTTGCTGAGCGATTGCCACGGGTGATGCACTGGTCTGCGCCACCTGACAGTCCCACCATCTGCAACTTCAGGCCGTACTGTTCCGACCAGAACCACGGCGTCGCCGTCGATGCCTGCAACCGGCCGAGGATCGTCGCCGCGGCGACCTTGGCGTGTTCGATGGCGTTGGGCGCCGATTCCAACCGGACACGCCTGCCGGCATAGGCGCTGGGCTGGTTGGCGCAGTCGCCGATGGCGAGAACATCGGGATCGCTCGTGCGCGCGAACTCGTCGACCACGATGCCGTCGTCGACCTCCAGGCCCGCCGCAGACGCCAGGGCGGTGTTCGGCTGCATGCCGATCCCGACGAGCACGAGGTCGGCGACGAGCCGTTCGACCACCCCGGAGGTCGACACGTCGACACCGGTCACCCGCCGTCCGGACGCGTCGAGTGCCACCCTCGCGACCGTGGAGGCCAGCCGGAAGCGGACGCCATGGGAGCGATGGACGCCCTCGAGAAAGCTGCTCACCTCCGGTCCGGTCACCCGCGCCAGCAGACGCGGCGCGGCCTCGACAACGGTCACCTCGAGTCCGAGTTGCGCGGCCACCGCGGCGATCTCCAGGCCGACGTAACCACCGCCGACGAGGACGAGCCTGCGGCCAGGGACGAACTGCGGGCGCAACGCGTCGACATCGTCGATCCGGCGCAGGGTGAACAGGTTGTCGAGACGGTCGGCGTCGACACCCGGCAGTGTCAGCGGCCGCGCACGGCGTCCCGTCGCCAACACCAGCTTGTCGTACGGCAGCCGGCTGCCGTCGCTGATGACGACGTCCTTGGCCGTCCGGTCGACCGCCTGCACTCGCGTGCCCAGTCGCAACGCGATGTCGAAGCGTTCGTATGTCGTGGTGGGCTTGAGGAAGAGCTGTTCGCGGGAGACCTTGCCGAGCAGGTAGCCCTTGGACAGCGGCGGACGTTGGTAGGGCGGGCTTGGTTCGTCGCCGACGAGGGTGATGTGGCCGTTCCAGCCGCGCTGGCGCAGCGTTGTCGCGAGATCGCCACCGGCTTGCCCGGCTCCGACGATCACGAGTTTTTCGGGCATGAATCGGCATTCCTTTCACCGTGAAGTGCCGTCGCGAGAAGGCGGGGACGACCGCGTTGAGGTCACAGCGATCGGGTCTTGGCTCGCATCTCGTCAAGAAATTTGATGACGCCCCTGAGCTCCTCGGCAGGTAGATCACCGGCCAGCTTTGCCAGGAGCTGATCGATGATGGTCTTGGCCACGGCGTGAACGCGTCGCCCTTCGTCGGTCAGCACCAGCCCGCGCCTGCGCCTGTCTTGTGAGTCGGCGATCCGCTCCAGCAACCCCTTCTGCTCGAGCGAATCGATCTGCCGCAGCACGACCGTCTTCTCCCGGCCGAGCTCGTCGGCGAGTTGCACCTGGGTCGCCAGGTCCGCACGGCCTGCCAGAACGTTCAACACCATGTACTGATCAGGCGTGATGTCCACACCGCCGTTCCCCAGGGACGTGCGCGTCGCTCTCGTCAGCTCGGCCACGAGCCGCTGCAGCGCGGCGGCGAGCTCCGAGACATAGGTGCTGTTGTCACTCATTGACATCCCCACTAGTTGGTATTGCCAACTTATCCTTGTCGTGGCATGCCGTCAACCCGGCGCAGGCACGAGGACATTGGTTCGCTGCGCCACCGACCTACCCGACCGTGCTCGTGACGTCGGAGGGCCCGCACCGCGTCGGCCTACGCGTCGACCGCCCGGTGCTGCACGTGAGCACTGCTCAGGAGACGTGGCGGCGGAGTGGACCACGGTGAATCGGTCGAACTCCTCGCCCTCCTCGTAGCGCCAAACACGTGTCGACCTGGGAGAAAGACCCGAGCATGTGACGGTGCGCCACATCCGGCCTGACCTGACCCCACGGGCTCGCGGCGGCCTCAACCGGTCGCGTTGGGGTTGGTCCCGATCGCACTTCGCCCGTACGTGGACCGAGCACATTCATGAGTACGCCGACAGGGGGCAGTGATGTGCGGCTGTCGGTGCCCGCGAGAATGCCGCGGTGCCGACACTTGATCTTGCCCCCTGGCGGGGCGCCGTCCTCGCTGGTGGAGCGGTTTGAGATCGCCTACGCGGACGATCACGGTGAGCAGCGCGTTCCCCTCACCGAGGCATGGGCAGTGCCGTTCGAGGCGTGCACGCCGGTGCGCGGGTTCCCTTCGTACAAGGGCCAGCGCCACCACAACGGACAGCATGGTGGGCTACGAGTCCTGGCTTGAAAGAGATCGCCTGGTCCTGGTGGACTTCGATCCCGAGGTCGTCGGCATCGCCTCCCAGCTGTTCTGGCTGTTCTGGACCACGGCGGAAGGCAAGGCCCGCTCGCACGCGCGGGACTACTTCGCCCGCCTGGGCGACGGGTCGGCGCTGGTGCTCGACGTCCGCGCAGCGGACCGGATCAAGCCACGCGACCAGGTCGCGTTCGACGCGACGCGGGAGGTCTGCGAGGCGCTCGGCTGGCGCTATGAGGTGGCCGGAGCTCCGCCGGCGGCGTTGTTGGCCAACGTGCGCTGGCTGGCCGGCTACCGGCATCCTCGCCACCGTCTGCCCGATGCCGCGGCCGCGCTGCGCGCGGCGTTCGCCCCTCCGGTCGGGCTGCTGGACGGCGCCGAGCAGGTCGGCGATCCGATCGCGGTGCTGCCGGTGCTGTTCCACCTGCTCTGGTGCCGCGAGCTGCACACCGACCTGAACCGGCCGCTGCACCCGGATGTCGTGATCGCGACCGAGGCGGTGAGTCCGTGACGTCGACAGGTGCGGTTCTGCGCGTCGGAGACCGCGTCGCCTTCGATGGCGACGAGCACCTGGTGGTGGGCCTCGCGGGCGCTGCGGTCCGGTTGCGCGCCGACGCCGGCGGCGAGCAGGTGGTGCTGACCGGGCATCTGATGGCTGCCGTGGATTTCGCGGCCCGGCAGTGACCCAGTCGGTGTTCGCCGCCTCCTTCACGACCGTCTCCAGCGTCACCAAGGGGATCCCGGTCATCACCGTCAAGCCGAACAGCGCCGTCGCCGTCACCGTCACCGTCGCCGTCGAAACGATCTCAATGGCCTTCTCGGACGAGGCGACCGGAACGAAGATCACCGGCCGTACGCCGCGCGAGTCGGCCGTACGTCCGGAGCGGTCAGCAGCGCGGAGAACTTCGCGATGATCGAAGCTAGTTGATCAATTTGTGAGTGTTGTTTCGATGGTGGCCCGCCACGGCCCCCGCGATCAGCGTCGCGATGCCGTGCTCCAGGGACGCCGCCATGTCCAGCCGGAGCTCGGCGACGACCGGGT
>NZ_MTQP01000012.1 GCF_001984175.1 Saccharothrix sp. ALI-22-I | reverse complement strand
CTGACGCAGACGAACGAGCCTCCCGCGGCGGGCATCAGCGGCGCGAAGTGCTTCATCACCAGGAACGCGCTGAGCAGGTTGCTGTCGAGCACGTTCTTCGCGTCGTCGTAGGACATCTCGGTGAGCGGGCTGCTCGCCTGCAGTCCGTGGTTGAGGACGACGACGTCGACGGTGCCGAGGGACTCGGCGGCTTGGCGGGCCAGGTCCGCGACGAACGTCTCGTCGTTGAGGTTTCCTGGGATGTAAAGATCTTCGGGTCCAGCGGTGTCGAGTCGCTCCCGGCGGCCGGTGAGCAGCAGTCGTGCGCCCTCGCGGCGGAAGCGGGCGCACACCGCCTCCCCGATTCCGCTGCCGGCGCCGGTCACCAGGGCCGTGACGTTCTCAAGTCTCATGTGGAGCAACTCCTGTCGGTCAGCTGAGGAAGCCGCGGGCGTCGACCGGCCACCGCTGCAGCGACGTTCCCGTGCTGTCGGTGACGATCAGCTCCTCGAAGTTGAGGACGACCGGGCAGATGTGGTTCGGCACCACCGGCACGACGCTGCCGACGCTGGGGCGGTACTCGCCGGCGGGCAGCGCGAGGAATCCGTGGTACTCGTTGAGCTTGGCCAGGACGGCTTTCGTGCCGGCGATGCCGCCGTAGCCGCGCTCGGGGCTGCCTTCGCGGCTGAGGGCTTTGGTGCCGGCGTCGACGATGACCTGGTCGGGGACCCACTCGCTGACCACGGTGGCGGCGACGAACAGCGCGATCTGGTCGTCGGTACAGGCGCCCAGGCGGCTGTTGTTCAGGTCGCCGAAGACGTACTCGCCGGGACGGATCTCGGTGATCACGCCGCTTCCGGTGAACTCGACGGTGGGCGTGGAACCGGCGCTGACCACCTCCGCGGTGACCCCGACACCGGTGAGGCCGCGCACCGCGGTGACGAGCGCGGCCTCCTGGTCTCGCGCGGCGCGCCGGCGGGCGTCGCGGCCGGCGCCGCCGTGTCCCGGATAGGTGAAGACACCCACCGGCACCAGGCCGCGCCTGCGGGCGGCGAGCGCGAGATCGCCCGCGATCTCGGGCGGTGCCCCGGATCGGCGGGCGCCGCAGTCCACCTCGATCAGGACCTGCAGCCGGTCCGGTTCGCCTCCCATCGCGTCGGCGAGGGCCTCGATCGCCGCGACGTTGTCGACGCCGACCCGCAGCCGGGTGGACTCGGTGAGCTTGCGCAGCCGCGCGCCCTTGGTTCCCGCGGGCCAGATCGGGTAGGCGAGGAAGATGTCGTCGAAGCCGGCCGCGGCGAAGACCTCGGCCTCACCGACGTTGCCCGCGGTGATTCCGACCGCCCCGGCCTTGAGCTGGCGCCTGCCGATCTCCACGCACTTGTGCGTCTTGACGTGGGGCCTGACGTGGAGACCGTGCTGGTCGGCGAAGCTCTGCATGCGGTCGATGTTGTCCTGCATGACGTCGACCAGCACGATCGGCGCCGGGGTGTCGACCCGCTCGACCAGGGTGTCGAGTGCTCGTTGGAGCCGGTTCACGCTGCACTCCTCGTGCTACTGGCTGGGAATGATCAAGGGGCGCGGCTCCCTCGAGTGGCGGACGTGCCCCCGTCTCAGACCGCGGTGCAGACCATCTGGATCTCGACCGGGCTGTTGCGCGGCAGCCCGGCGACACCGATCGCGGTGCGCGCGTGCCGTCCGTTCTCGCCCAGCACCTCGACGAGGAGCTCGCTGGCCGCGTCGGCGACCCGGGACTGCTCACCGAGATCCGGCGTGCTGGCCACGAAGACCAGCATCTGCACGACCCTGACCCGGTCCAGATCTCCGACCGCGTCCGCGGCGACCGCGAGCGCGTTGAGCGCGGTCTGGCGCGCGAGCCCTCGTGCCGTCTCCACGTCGACGTCGCGGCCGACGATGCCCTGGCCCAGCAGCTCGCCGTCCCGGTACGGCAGTTGGCCGGAGATGTAGACGCTGGAGTCCACCGTCCGGTGGTTCACGAAGTACGGGCTCGCGCCAAAACCGAGGGCGGGCAGCTCCAGACCGAGGGCCTGGAGCCGATCCGCAGCCTTCACGGGTGTCTCGATCATCTGCCCGCTCCTCCTCACTACCGCTTGTCGATTGTCGACCATAATGCTCCTGCCTGTTGCCGTCAACTACTCTCACCAGGAACTTCAGCTTCAGAGCACCCGTTCCAGGAACTCCTGGGTTCGTCGTTCGCGCGGGTTGGCGAGCACCTCGCGGGCGTCGCCGCGTTCTACCGCGACTCCGCCGTCCATGAACAGCACCTCGTCGGCGACGTCGCGGGCGAATCCCATCTCGTGGGTGACGACGAGCATGGTCATGCCGTTGTGGGCGAGGTCGCGCATGACCGCGAGGACTTCACCCACGAGTTCCGGGTCCAGCGCGCTGGTGGGTTCGTCGAACAGCATGATGCTGGGGTCCATCGCGAGTGCGCGGGCGATGGCGACGCGTTGCTGCTGGCCGCCGGAGAGCTGGGCGGGGTATTTGTGGCCGCACCCGTCGAGCCCGACCTGGGCCAGCAGTTCGCGCGCCCGCTCGCGGGCGACCTTGCGGTCGATCTTCTTGACCAGCACCGGCCCGGACATGACGTTGCCCTCCGCGGTCATGTTGGGGAACAGGTTGAACTGCTGGAACACCATGCCGATGCGGGCGCGCTGCTCGGCCAGCCGTTGCGGGCGCACCGCGTGGTAGGCGCGTTCGGACTCGACGTAGCCGAAGTCCTCCCCGTTGACCCGCAGCACGCCGCGGTCGACGGTCTCCAGCCCGTTGACGCACCGCAGCAGCGTCGACTTCCCGGATCCGCTCGGCCCGATGATGCACGAGATCTCCCCTGCCGACACGGACAGGTCGATCCCGCGCAGGACCTCGTGGTGGCCGAAGCTCTTGTACAGCTGGCGTGCGACGATCGTTCCGTCGGCTTTCACAGCAACGACTCCTTTGTCGCGGTGGCGACCGCCGCCTGCCTCCGCGTCGAGCGGGAGAACCGGCGCTCGATCATGGACTGCGGCACGCTGAGCAGCATCGTCATGATCAGGTACCAGAGGCTGGCCACGATCAGCAGCGGAATGGTCTGGTACGTGCGGGCGTAGATCGACTGTGCGCTGTTCAGCAGTTCGGCCACGCCGAGCACGCTCACCAGGGAGGTGCCCTTGAGCATGCCGATCACCTGGTTGCCGGTTGCCGGGATGACCGCGGGCATGGTCTGCGGGATGATCACGTGCCGGAGCCTGGTGAACCCGCGCATGCCCAGCGAGTCCGCCGCCTCGTACTGGCCACGGCTCACCGAGGCGAAACCACCGCGGATGATCTCCGCCATGTAGGCGGCCTCGTTCAGCGTCAGACCGACGATGGCCGCGGTCAGCGGGGTCATCAGCGCGTTCACGTCCACCGGTGTGGAGACGTCGGTGAACGGGATGCCGATGGAGACGTTCGGGTACAGCGCCGCGATGTTGAACCAGAAGATCAGCTGCACCAGTACCGGCGTGCCGCGGAAGAACGTGACGTAGAGCCGCGCCAGGCCGGAGATCGGCGCCTGGTGCGACATCCGCATGACCGCGAGCACCAACCCGAGCAGCACGCCCAATCCCATGCTGACCACGGTCAGCACCAGGGTGAGGACCAGGCCGTCCAGAATGGACTCGGTGGTGAAGTAGCCGAACACCACCGGCCACTGGTAGTTCTCGTTGGTCACCGTCGTGTAGACCAGGCCGCCGACGATCGCGAGCGCGATCGCCCAGCAGACGTAGTCGCCCGGACGTTTCGGCGTGATCCGCTTCTTGTGCTCGGGCAGCAGTTCCGGCAACGGCTGGCTCCCGGTCGTCGAACCGGTCGTGTTCGTCGTCATCACTGCCCCAAGGGGACGGCCATCGCCGCGGTCTCGATGCCCAGGCCCTGGAAGCCCCAGCGGTCGAGCGCTTCGGCGTACTTGGGACTGTCGATGACGGACTGGATGGCCGCCTGGATCGCGGGGGTCAGCGGCGAGCCCTTGGGCAGCGCGACGTTCACCTTCGCCGAGACCACCCTCTCCTCGAGGACCTCGAGCACGTTCGGCTGCCGCTTGGCCGCCCACGACAGCGAGGTGAAGTCGTACATCACCGCGTCGAGCCGTTTGGAGGCGAGCTGGGTCAAGGCGTCGTTGACGCTGGGCAGGGTCACCCCGGTGATGGCCGGCTTCCCCTGGCTCGTGCAGTCCTTCTCGTTCAGCTGCGGCAGCCACTTGAGTTCGGCGGTGGTACCGGACTGCACGCCGACGCGGCGCCCGCACAGGCCGTGGACGCTCAGCTGCTGCGGGTTCCCGCGGGGGACGGCGACGCCGGTGCCGTTCTGGAAGTAGTTGATCATGTCGAGCACCTTGAGCCGTTCCGCGGTGGCGCCCATGGTGGTCGCGGTGAAGTCGAACCGGCCGCCCTGCAGGCCCGGGATGATCGTGTCGAACTTGACGTTGTCGATCTGCAGCTTCACCCCGAGTGTGGCGGCGATCAGCCGCGCCATGTCCGGGTTGAACCCGATCGGGGTCTTGTTGTCCATCGCCATGAACGTGGTGGGCGGACTCGACAGGTCCATCGCCACCGAAATCGTGCCCTCGGCCTTCACCGCCTCCGGCAGCAACTTCACCGCCGCCGGATCCGGCTGCACACCCACCGAGATGTCGTCGGTGTGCTCGACCAACTGACCGGGCCCGCTGCTCTGCGGGGCGCCCTGTGGGGTGCTCTGTGGGGTGCCGTTCGACCCGCACCCGACCAGCGCGAGCGTCAGGGACGTCGCGACGATCGCGGCACGCAATGGTGTGGTGACTCGCATGGTGGCCGTTCCTTCATCAAGATGGGAAGTTGCGCAGGACATCGCCCGGATGGGCGGCTGTTTCGCGTCGGGGACGAGCGGGAACGCCTACTTCACGAGATCCTTGAACTTGTAGTAGGCGCCCGCGAAAGGCAGGAACCAGGGCGGACCGACGTGTCCCGGGATCCGCTTGAAGGACAGGTCGCGCCAGGGGTTGGCGTCCGCCGCCCCGTTCAGGTGCTCGGCCATCTGCTTGCCCATGTGCGTGGCCATCTGGACGCCGTGGCCGGAGTAGCCCAGCGAGTAGAACAACCCGTCGCGCTCACCGGCGTGCACCATCCGGTCCATGCTCATGTCGACCAGGCCGCCCCAGCAGTAGTCCACCCGCGCGTCCGCCAGCCGCGGGAAGACCTCGGCCATCCCCTTCTGCAGGATGCGCCCGCACTTCTCGTCCGACTGCGGGTTGGACACGGTGAACCGGGCACGACCACCGAACAGCAACCGGTGGTCCGGGGTGATCCGGAAGTAGTTCAACAGGTTCTTCGACGTCGACGCCATCCGCCTGGTCGGCAGCAGCTCGTCGCAGACGTCCTCGCCCAGCGGTTCGGTCACGATGATGAAGCTGCCGACGGGCGCGATCCTGACCTGCTGCCAGCGGAACGGCCGGCCGGTGTAGCCGCTCGTCGCCACGAGAACCCGATCGGCCCGCACGGTGCCCCGCGCGGTGACCAGCTCGTGCCTCGTCCCGCCCAGCCGCCGCACCTGCACGACCGGCGCCTTCTCGTGGATCACGGCACCCGCCCGTGCGGCCGCCTCGGCGAGCCCCCTGGTGAACTTGCCGACGTGCAGGCCTGCGCTCTTGGCGTCGACCATCGCGCCGTGGAAGTTGTCGGAGCCGATCTCCGAACGAAGCTCGCTCCTTCCCACCAGGCGGGTCTCGAACCCGAGCTGCCCGGACAAGACCTCGTGGGTCTTGCGCAGGCCGTCGAAGTGAGCCGGCTTGGACGCCAGGTTCAGCTTGCCCGTGCGGGCGAAGTCGCAGTCGATCCCCTCGTCGCCGACGAGCTTCTCGATGGTGTCGACCGCGTCCTGGTAGGCCAGGAGGTACGCCTTCGCGGTGTCGAGCCCGTACCGGCTGACCGCGTCGCGGAAGCCGATCGACAGCCCGGTCGTGGCCATGCCGCCGTTGCGACCGGACGCGCCCCAGCCGACCGTCTCCCTCTCGAAGACCTGCACATCGGCGCCCTTCCGCGCCAGGTGCAACGCCGCCGACAGACCGGTCAGGCCCGCGCCGACGATCGCGACGTCGACGTGACCACCGATCTCGGTCCGCGACCGGTCGGGGCCCTGCGGAACGGTGTCGAGCCAGTAAGGGGTGAACTTCATCGCTGTTCTCTCCTGCCATCGCGATCGGCCGCT
>NZ_MTQP01000011.1 GCF_001984175.1 Saccharothrix sp. ALI-22-I | reverse complement strand
TGACTGGCGCGTGACCTCGTGTGCCGAATACGGGCCAAAGTTGCCCTAAGAACAAGGTCGTTTTGCTGTTTGTGCTGGTAGATGCCTTGCCAGCACGGTGATCGCACCGCCCTCCCGAGGCGAGTGCTGTCCCGCAGGGCGTACCCGTATGCACACAACCCGGCGAAGTCATCCTGGGGTTCGCCATGCGAGAGAGCGTTCCCACAACACAGCCGGTGTGCTAGATGTGGGCCAGGGTCAAGTAGGCGAAGCCGAGTTCGCCCCGGTAACCCTTGAGCCAGCCCTCGCGGCGGTCGTCGACGGTCGCGCGGACCTCGTCGGCCCGCGGGTCGTCCGGGTGCTCCAGCAACCACCGCTCCCGGGCCGCGTACCCGCGGGACTCGAAGCTATCCCACTCGTCCTGGGTAGCGGTGGTGAGCGACAACAGGCGGTAACCGCAGGTCATGGCCAGGTCGACCAGCTCGGGCAAGGTGCCGAACCCCGCCTCGCCGAAGATCTCGACCGACTTCGGACTTGGCGGCCGCTCCCAGAAGCCGTCGCCGAGCAGGAGGGTTCCGCCGGGGCGGAGGCGGGTACGCATGGCTTCCAGCGTGTCCTTCGTCCTGCCCCACGCGTGCGACGCGCCGATCGAGATCACCACGTCGGCCGGCTCGGCTTCCCAGGTAGTGACGTCCGCCAAGTCCAGCCGAACGTAGGACGCCAGACCGCGCGCCTCGACGTTCCGCCGCCCCCGGATGATGGCGTAGTCGTCGCTGTCGACGCCGACACCCCGTGCGGTCGGCTCCTGCTCCACCGCCCTGAGCAGCAGTTCCGCCCAGCCACAGCCGTAATCCACCACCGTCGCCCCGGCCAACGGCTGCAACGTCGTGATCAGGTCGTACGCCTTCGTGTCCGAGAGCGGTGCGTTGAAGTCTCGATAGGCATGGCCGTTCAGCGGGAGGTCTGTCACGGGCGTCACCGTGTCAGACGGCGTGGAGATCGGAAACAGGATTTTAGCCGGCCCTCCACCTGCCTCACCTGTCCCGACCGGGCGACCGCCCTTCCGGGGTCGTGCTGTCCCACCTGTCTCACCTGTCCCAGCACCACATCTGGCCAGCGATTCCATGGTGGGACAGCTTCGTGAGGCGCTGTCTCACTCCCGCCGCGGTATCCCCCAAGACGCTGTAACAGCTTGGGGGCACGGGGAGCACGGTATCGGCGCGTTGACTGTCCCGTCTCGGCTCGACACGCTGGGTACGTGCGATTCCGGCGTTCACAGCAGCGGACGGGCCGATCTCCGCACAGGGCCGTGAGCGCAGCGCTGAGACGGCCGTAGGAGCGGTGTACGGGCCGCGGGTGATGGGTTGATACCCCTCAGAGCACAGTGAGCGATGGTCGGCACGTCACCCTGCTGGTGATCACCCCCGACTGTTACAGCCGCTTGCGCTTGGCTGACCGGTGCCCAACCGTCGACACGACGCCGACCTGTGCCAAATACGGGCCAAAGTCGCTCTTAAGAACAAGATCACTTTACTGTTTATGCTGGTAGAGCGCTCGGCGCAGCCGGCGAGCGCACCGCCCTCCGGAGGCGGTGCTGTCCCACCTGTCCCGCCGTGCCTTCTGACCAGCGGTTCCGAGGTGAGACAGGTAGCGCGACAGCTGTCCCTCCTGTCCCACCAAGCCGCAGCACCCGCCCTCCCGAGGTCGTGCTGTCTCACCCGCTTCCCGACGTGAGGTTGGCTTGAGTGGTCCTCAAAAGTGATGAGGAAGGCCGGTAACACGAGCAGGCGGGTAGACGACTTCCCCGATGAGTAACTATGACCGGAGGCATCGTGTCCTTACGCACTTACCTGTTCGTCGCGGGCGGACTGATGGCCGTCAGCGGATTCCTCGGGCTCGGTGTGTCCGTCACCATCCCCACCAATAGCTTCGCTGGCGAGTCCACATGCGGGAACGGGTTTGCCCAGCTCCCCGACGCGAGTGTCGTCCAGTTGACCGAAGGGCTGGAGAAGTGCGAAGCCGCTACGTCGGCTCGTCGCATGTGGGCTTGGCCGCTGTTGGGAGTCGGGGTGCTGGTCGCTATGGCCGGCTTCATCGATCGGGACAAGGGAAAGGCCGGCGGGGGAACGACACGCACGGCTTAGGCGGACCCTCCACCTGCCTCACCCGTCCCGACCGGGCGACCGTCCTTCCGGGGTCATGCTGTCTCCCCTGTCCCGCCACCTTCTGACCTGCGGTTCCGAGGTGGGACAGCTTGCGGGACACCTGTCCCACCTGTCTCACCCACCGCAGCACCCGCCCTCCCGAGGCGGGTGCTGTCATCGGGAGCAGACTGGGGATCAGTCGTCAGTGTTCTCAAGTCGGTCATCGAAGGGTGGCGCCGAAACTGGGGTATCGTCTGACAAATAATGAGTACTCGCGGCCTTCGATCGCTCGCTCTCTCGAGCTTGAAAGATCCTTGAGATGTGGCGCGTAGGTGGATCGGATGCGGGACTGTCGATTTGTGCGGGCTTACGGCGAGAATCCTTAGGGCATGTAGCGGTTAAAGTAGGTTTGAAGGTCGTGGTGGCGGAACTGGGTAGCAGTGCCTGCGAGGCGGACCAGACCTGCGGTGTAGGCCCAATCGAGAAAGCGGGCGGGGTGGGTAGATAACTGGCCTGCGCGTCGTAGAGCGCGCACTGCGAACAAGTACCGCAGTAGTACAAAGCCTCCCGCTGCATCCACAGGTCCGCCTATGAGCCCGAATAGGAGCCCAACCGCGAGCCCAGCCGTAGGCCCGAACGCGAGCCCGAAAGCGAGACCGAAGGCGAGTCCAGTCATAAGCCCGTTTGCTAGCTCGCTGGCGATGTACTGGCGGAGCGGTTGACTGGGGCGAACCGCTGTGTTTTGGATGCTGGTGAGCCCGTCAGTGAACCCGATCGTAAGTCCGACCGCGAGTCCGACTGCGAGCCCAATCTTGAGCCCGAACGCAAGCCCGAACGCGAGCCCGGGCGCAACCCCGCCCGTAAGCCCAACCGTGAGTCCGAACGTGAGCCCGAACGCAAGTCGTTGGATGAAAAGGCGTCGTCCGCTGGATTCACGGAGCCTGTCTAGGTTCAGTCTTCTTGGGGTGTTCTGTACGCCTGCACGGTGTATGAGAGCGGTCACGATAAATATGCCTACTTCCACGCCGAGCACAACGAACCAGTCAAATCTGGTGGTGGGAAGGTAATGGCCAATGATATCTGCGTGGGAGAGGCCGAAGCCAGCAAGCAATAGTCCGTTGAGGAGTGCGAGGGTCGTCGTGGTCTGGCGTCGGATGCGGCGGCCGGGTGGGGTGCCAGTGGTAGCCCAAAGTTGGTGGAGATGGAGGTCGGTGGCGGAGTGGCCGTGGTGGGCCAAGGTGGTGAGGTGGTGGGTGAAGGTGGCCAGCCAGCGGGTGACGTCGTCGGGGTGGTAGTGAGTGCCGTCGGCGCGGGGGTGGTGGCGGGTGAGGGCGGGGACGAGGTGGTCGAGCAGGTGGCGGTCGAGGGTCTCGGGGTCGAGGTCGCAGAGTTCGGCGGGTGTGGTGTCGGGCTCGGTGTAGACGGCGCAGGCCAGGTAGAGGCGCAACGGGGAGGACAGGCACGTGGCCAGGCGGCCCCGGCGGTGGTTCCGGATGGTGGTGACCACGCGTCGCCAGCGGCGGTGAACGCCGTGCGGTCCGCGTGGGTCGGGGAAGCGGTGGGCCAGCCAGGCGGTGACCTGGTCGGTGTCGAGGGGTTGGATGACGACCACGGTGGCGTCCTGCACCACTGCGGGGGTCGGGCGCCAGCCAGTCGGGTCGGGGGCGGGGTGGGTGAGCTCGCGGTAGCGGCGGCTGCGGCAGGTCAGCACCAACGGGCCGGCGGGGGCGTCCCCGGTGGGCTGGTTGAGCGCGTCGAGGACGCGGCGAGCCCGTCGGGGCGGGGTATGGTCAGGGTCGATCTCGTCGAGCCCGTCCAGGACGGGCAGCACCCACCCGTCAGCGACCAGAACCCGGGCGACCGCGGGCGGAACACCGTAGGTCACGCCCAGTTGTTCGGCTATCCAGGCTTCGAGCCGCTCGTACAACACCGACGGGGTGCAGGGCTGCTCGGGCAGTGTGAAGGAGGACAGGCTCAACCGCACCGGCACCCGCACGCGCGCGGTTGGGGTGTGGTTCAGGGTGGCACGGGCCTCGGCGGCCAGGTCCAGCAGCAGCCGGAGTGCGAGCACAGTCTTGCCCGCACCGGGTTCGCCCAGCACCACCAACCGCCCCAACTCCAGTGATCGGTAGTAGACGGCGACATCGTCCAGGCTTCCCGAGGCGCTGCCGCCGTCGTCGCGCCACCACACCTCGGCCGCCTCCGGCGCGACGAACCCCACATCGGCGGGGCGCGCCCGCCCGGTGTCGCCCAACAGCCGCGCCAGGGTCGCCGCCTCGCCCTTGACCACCGCGCGCAACAGGTCCCGCGCCACGGGTACCAGGACCGCCAGGTCATCGGTTCGCGGACGTGACCGCCACGCTACGAACAGCGACACGGTCCCGACCACGAGGCTGAGTCCGCCCACCGGCAGGGCCAGCACGTTGGCGATACCGGCACCGTCGTCGTCGGCAGTCCTGTCCATCAACCACACGGTCGGCCACACTGTCCCGACCAGCACCAACAGCACACCGACCGCAGCCCATGCCCGCGCTCTGGTCGACCATGTTCGAGACCCCATCCGGGCATCCTGATCCATGGGTCGTCTCGACGTGCACAAGACCCGCACCACCAGTCCGATTCCGACAAGGATTCGAACGGGAGAACAAGACGCAGTGCTCCTCCCGGTGCACGGCTGCCGCAAGGACCTGCGGATGGCTCACATGGCCAGCAGCAGGCTGAACGGCCGGTGTCGTCTGCGCCTACCTACCCTGGCGCGGCGGACGAGTGCCCGGAGAGGACTCCAGCAGACCTCTGTGCCGAGTGTGTACCGAAGTGGCTGTGCCGAAGGCTGTAACTGCTGGTCAGAGATGGTCTACGCGGGACTCTGTAAATCCGTCGCGAAAGCTACAGAGGTTCGAATTTCCTACCCGCCACACCATCTGACCAGCGGTCCCATGGCGAGACAGTCCGCAGTACACCTGCCCCATCAGACCGCGACTCCCCTCCCGAAGCAGGGTGCTGTCCCGCCTGCCCCACCTGTCTCGCCATACCCTCTGACCAGCGGTTCCAAGGTGGGACAGTCAGCGGGACAGCTGTACCACCTGTCCCGCGAGACCGCGGCACCAACTCCCTGGCCTTATGCCACGCCCGCAGGACCGTCCAGCCTAATGAGAGTCAGCGGGTCGGTCATCCGGCAGACTCGGGTCTGGTAGCCGCTGGCAGGTGAGCACTTTTCCAGCCTGGACGTTGAGTCCTTTTGAAAGATCGTGCCCCTGTCAGCGCACCGGGAGAGCTGAATCGCTGATGGGATGTCGTGCCCGCCGCTGTCTGGGCGTGAGCACTGATTCATTAGGTCGCTGATGGTTCTCCCGCAGGCTGCTGGTGATCGGCACGAGGACGGGAGAACGGGTGCTGTTCGCCGGGGACGACTGGGCCGAGGCGCACCACGACGTCGACCACGGCTGCCGGTCTCGCACAACGCCATCAGCCGCAGCATCGGGTAGCCCGCCCAACCAGACGCTGTCGCGATTCTCCCCAGCCACGCCCGGTTGC
>NZ_MTQP01000010.1 GCF_001984175.1 Saccharothrix sp. ALI-22-I | reverse complement strand
CAAGCCGACGACATGCGAGTGATCACGAGCGCACCGCGCACGCCCCGGATGAACGCCCATTGCGAACGGGTCGTCGGCAGCCTCCGACGCGAGGCCCTCGACCACGTCCTCATCATGGGAGAAGCCCACGCACGTCAGGTCCTCAAGACCTACAAGAGCCACTACAACCGGCACCGGCCCCACCAAGCCCGCGACCAGCTACCAGCCGAGGGGCGGCAGCACCCTGCCGCCGTACACGACCTCGACACCCGCAGACTGCTACGCACCCGGATCCTGGGCGGCCTCATCAACGAGTACAGACATGCCGCTTGACCAGCAGCGATGACTTTTCGAGCGGCACAGGTAGAAGGATGACGCTCCCCAGTAACATGCTCTACCGATCACGAGATGTATCGAGCAGACTCGACGTACTGTTCCCCTCTGGATCGGACGTATGACTCACCGCCTCCCCACCCTCGTCGACCTGCCGGTCGAGGTCCCTGAAACCGCAGTTTGGCCGGAGCTTTCCGCGAGGCTCGGTAGCGTCGGTCAGGGGATCGGTCCGCGTGAACGCCGCTGGCTCACGATCGCGACGCTGCACCGCTCCGCGCTGTATGAGGACGCCGAGTTGTCGGCGGTTGTATCTCGGGAGTGCCTGTCGCTGCTCGAAGGTGTTGGCAAATCCGTGCTCGAGCTCGAACTACGGATGGTCATCGGCCAACGAGACCTCTGGCTCGATGTGGCACAGCGCAACGTCGAGCAAGCACGGCTTATCGGCCCGGCACGCCTGGCCTTGGTCAAGCTGCTTGGCGTTGAGAACAACGCCCGCCTTGGGGTAGGTGAGTGGCAACAGTTGACGAGCGGGCATGCCACTCGCAGTATCGAGATAGTGATGCTCCAACTCCTTGGCTGGTGGTCTCTCATGTTGCCAGGAGGAGCGATCCGGAACTCAGTCCAGCTGGTTCACACTGATCTGGTGACTGATATGTCGGTCGGCTCGGACTGGCGGACGACCTTCGATCAGCACTTTGGCCGGTTATCGCCACAGTTCTCCTACGCGCGACAGGGCCCAGACCACGCAGCGGTGTTCCAAGCGACCGTTACGACACAAGACGGACGCTCCGGCACCGGTTCCGCAGCCCGCAAGAAGGACGCAGCCCAGCTCGCTTGCCGCGCTTACCTCACTGCGCACGCCCCGCGGCTGCCCTCACGGCAAGGAGCGGCAAACCCGGTGCCGCCGCTGACTGACATTCCCGTCCACATCGAGTATAAGCGGCTCGCAGCGCTCTTCGGTGCCGCAGACGCCAGGCTTTTCTCCAAAGCTCTCGTCCATAAATCTTGGGTATACGAGAACACGGTCCACAAGGACCGTCGGGCCTCGAACGAGGTGCTGGCGAACTTGGGAAGCGCAGTCCTCGGCGTCATCGCAGCCCGGACCAGGGCAGCCTACCTGCTGAGTAGGTCCACCAGGCCTGAGCCGGATCTCTCGACGGGACTGACAGTGCCTGACGCGGATCTGGTTCCGCTCGGGTATGCACTGGGTCTCCCAGCGGCCTGCAACCTCGGGGTTGGGCAAAAGCGGGTAGGCATGTCCGCAGAGATGCTGGCCAACTTCGTGCAGGCCGTTCTGGCGGCGGGATACGTGCAGGCACCTGATGTCGACGTATTCGAGAATCGGTTGCCAGCCGTCGTCGTCGACTTCCTTGTCGCGCACGGTGGCCGGTCGACACGAGATGCGGCGACCCGCTTGCAGGAGCTCGCGGTGGAACTCGACCTCGAGTGGCCGTGGACGGACCGGCGTACCGGGCCGGATCACGCGCGTACGTACCACAACACCATACGAATCAGCGATGGCTCCATGACCGTCGTTGTCGAGGGAGCTGGGGCGACCCGGACGGCCGCGAAGAAAGCTGCTGCCGCAGAAGCTATCGAGGGGGCCAACCTGCGCTTCACGACCACAGATGCCGTCAAACGGTCCGACCTTGCACGCTTCTTCATCGTGCGGCAACTGGAGATGCTCTCTGCAAAGCCAAACCGCTGGCCGCAATGGTGGCAACGCAACGTGCTGTGCGCCAACCACGTCGCGAATCGCGACTGGGCCGCCTTCGCCCGGTGGACCGATGCCGTGCATCGTACTGGCCTTCTCGACATCGCCATCCCTGTCGCGACCCAAGAGGCTCTCGCGGATTACTACCAGCAGGCGGCCCGATCGGCCGGGGCTCGACCACACTTCGCCGCCGGTCTTTCGCGGGTACTGCGTTGGATCGACAGTGCAATGGAGGATGATCGGGTTGTCCTCGAATCAGAGCCCTGGGAGGAACTGGTGGCCCTGACCGCTGCGCATGGCATCTGGTTGATCTCGGATGGCACGACGGACCTCGCGCATGTGCTTGAGCGCTGGGCTCGCCCCGAACGCAGACGAGCGGCAGTGGTGGTTAACGTCGAAGGCCCCGCTGAAACCGGAGCGCAGGCCGGTGCGGCGGTGCAGCGCATACTGCAGGAGTTACGACCGCTGGCCCCCGGCCCGGATTCGAATCTCCGAGCTGTCCTGGTGCCAGGCGGTCCGGCGCACGAGATCCGGCTCTCACCGCTTGGACGGTCGGTTGTGTCCGCACCCATTGTTACGCTGGTATGCGAGGCGGCACCTGAGGTTGTGGTGGAGCAGCACGATGGCGAGATCATTCTCCGGGTCGCCGGTCAGGGGCCTGCGGAGTCGAGTTGGCTATGGGATGCCGCGATCCGCAGTCGCGTCACTGACGAATATGACGTTGAGCTGGCTCGGCTCTTGCATGACCTGAAGAATCAGGTCACCGGGGCACGGCTCGCACTCAGCCGCCCCACCGCGACACGTACGGAACAACGCGAGGCGGACCTCGACGCGAGCCGGCACATCGACTCGGCCGCTGCGATCGCCGCCCAACTCGTCGATGCGGAATTGCTGTACAACGCCGCAGAGGCGGGGACGTGCGAACTCGGGTCATTTCTGCGAGGTTATAGCAGCGATCTGATCAACCGGCTGCCACCGGGCATCCGTGTGGTTCCGCCCGTCACGACGCTTGCGCCGGTTGCTGTCAGCGCCGAGGTTCTGCGGGGCGCGCTTGACAATCTCGTGAAGAATGCCGTCGAGGCGATGGGAGATGACGGGCAAATCGAGTTCGAATACACCCTCGTGGAAGGGGACGGCGTAGTGCTGCTGGAGGTGCGGGATACGGGGCCCGGACTGCCGGACGACGTGATCTCGGCGCTGCGGGCAGATGGCCCGGCGCCGAGCAGCAAGCGGCACGGCAGCGGCCTGGGCCTGCCGGGCGTGATGCGGATGATGCGTCGGGCGGGCAGTGACATGCACCCCCTGCGCACCGCGAGCGGCGGAGCCTGGCTGATCAGGCTCACGCTGGCCGAGGAGAACGGGGCGGTGGATGGCTGAGCCCGTGGGGGCCCGACGGCGGCCCCGGATCCTATTGGTAGACGACCAGCGCGACGTGGCCCGAACCTTGTCGAAGCTGCTGAGCACATTGAATGCCGAGTTCCGGTTCGCCGACGACGGGGAGACAGGTCTGGAGCGGCTACGGACCGAGTTCTTCGACCTCGCTCTGATCGACTTGTCCATGCCGCCGGACGGATCGGGCGGTTTGTGGCTCCTGCGCCAGCTCGCCGAGTACGGGATCGGGACCCCGACGGTCATCTTGTCCGGGCAGGAGGGACAGGACGAAACGATCGAGGCGCAGCGAATCGGTGCCAGGGACTACGTCGTTAAGCACAAAGCTGCAGGGGAACTACTCGACATCGTCACTGAGGTGCTGACCGAGGCCACCGAAGCGCACTGGCAGATCGCAACGACCCGGCTTCCAGCTCCGGTCGCCATCCCGCTCATCCAGTCGCGATTGCAGACCGATGACGTCCACCGTCTGCGCGACAGCATCCACTGCGTGGAGTCGATCTTCCGATTCACCGCTCTCGCAGCGGCGGCCACATGCCGCGACCTGCTGACCGATCACTTCAAACGGCCGCCGGCCATGGGGACGTGGCGGTCGCTGTGCCGGGCGCTGCAGGCCAGGATTGTGGCTCCTGCGTTGCACGACTGGCTTGGCACCGTCGCTGACCGGTCGGCGGACGATCTCGTCGCCGTGCGTAATGACGTTGCCCATGGGGGCGTGCCGACAGCGTCATGGGCGAAGGAGCGACAGCGCGATGTCGACGACTGGCTGGCGTTGTTCGTGACTATCGCCGCCACTCACCCAGCACCACGGGTAGTCGTGGCCGGTAAGCTTGAGCACACCGGCGACGGTTTCGTCGTCGACGTCGCGGATCTCGCCGGAAGCGCAACCGCAGTGCGCTGGGAGCAGCTCCACGTCGCCGATCCGCTCCGAAGAGGTCGGGCACACCTCGTCGTGGACGACGAACCGCCGATCGACCTCTGGCCACTGATCCTCAGCGATCCGACCGATCGCCCTGGACAGTGGAACGTCTCCGTATTGGACAGCGTCACGAGCAAGGGCCGGCTCCGTTACCTTGACCTTGCACGCGGTGAGCGGGTCGACTCGCAAACCACAGTCGCCGCCTTGAACCGCCCCGAATTCGGTGGAGACCCGATCAGTTGACTGCTCCAGCCGGGGTTGGCTGGTGTTGACGGTAGTAGACGGTCTCGGTTCGGTGGGTGCGAGGTGTCCGATCCGACCGTGCAGGCGTCAGTTGTGGTACCAGTCGATGTGTTCCAGGGTCGCATATTCGGGCTGGTCACGGGTGTGCCAGAGGCCTTGCCGGTTGATCAGTTCAATCTTGTAGAGCCCGATGGCGGACTCGACCAGGGCGTTGTCGCAGGCGAGGACGCCGATGGACGGCCAACTCGGTCTCCAATTCGGCGATCCGCCGCCTAGTGCCGCGCTCCGCGGGAGTGCGCATGTTCCGTCAACAGTGCGGCCAACGTCGGACTGATCGGCTGCCACCGCTCGGTACCGAACTTCTCCCGCAGCCGTACCGCACAGGACGCGGTGTCCAGGTCGGCCAAGCGGAGACCAAGCGCCCCGGCCTTGCGGCACGCCGTCTCGGTGTGCAACCGCAGCAGCAGCGAATCCAACCCCGCATCCCTGCCGCTGGTGGCGACAACGTGATTGATCTCCGCCATCTCCCGATGTGTCAACGCGCGACGCACATTTGGGCAGCCGACGTGGAAGCTCGACCTCCATCGCCGCGAGGAACGCCCGGTCGCCGGGAGAGAACCGCGGACGTTCCTTGCCCAGTTGGCGTTCCAGGATCGTGATTTGGTGCCGCAGCGCCAGGATCTCCACGTCCTTGTCCCGATCGCTCATGGGCAGCAGACGCAGCAAGGCGAACGCGTCGGTCACACTCAGGTAGGCCAGTCGGAGCAGCACAGCCGGTCATCATGCCGTGCTGGACGACATCACGCGGATGACAACCGTGGCCCGTGAACGCTTCGGGCTATTGGTTCTACCTGCGTGGATGAGGTTATCGGCATGCACAGTGTTGCCGCAGCTGAAACGCGGTGAGCTCAAGCCCTCGGGCCTGTCCCCGAACTCCCTCGGCCGACTGGACGCGTGCCGCCTGCTTGACCACCGGGAGACGGAACGGGTGCCCGGCATCGACCGGAGCCGCCTCCACCCCGGTTTCAACGGTCAGCACTGCACGTGGGGCGACCCGGAGGTCTCCGCCCCGAACGTGCTGGTGAGCTTCAACAGAACCGCCGAGCCACGGGCCGACTCGCCCCGAGACCGGAGGGCCACGACCAACGGCCGTGCCGCGGTGGTCCACCCCATGGTGGGCGGCAGCAACCCCGACTACCGCACCCTGCCCGGCTGCCAGGTCCGGATCGTGCACCGCCCGCTGGACCACCCCGGCGGCGTGCAGACGATCGAGGAAGTATCGGTGCAGGTCACCGCCGACGCCCGGACGAGTCGAGCTGCCCCCTCGCCGTCGAACTCGCCACCGCCGCCGTCAACCGACTCCCCCAGGGCTGATCAGCCGTTCCGGCGGCGGGCGCCCGTGACGGGCCAAGGGCGTACCTCCGTCAAGGTCGAACTCGACGTCCGCCCCTCCCCACCCGGTCGACGTCGCCCCGTCCCGGCACCTCGCGCGGCGGGCCAGTGGACGACCGACTGCAACACGGTCAACAACGCTGGAGACCCCCTGCGGGGTGCCGAAAGCCGGCCACAACGAACCGCGCGGGCATCCGGCACTGGTTCATCCCCACGCCGATCGCCTCGACGACACCCTGGCACCGCGCGGTTCGACGGCGAGCCCGCACTCCCGCTGGACGACCGGGCCGCGTGGCGGAGTTGGGTGGCGTGCGAACGTCATCAGGCTGCCCAACGGCTACGAGGAGCAGCTGCCCGCTCAACTGGTGACAGCGGCCAACGTGGACGACGCCGCGCTGTGGGGGAACGACAAGCAGCAGGGGTGTGGCTTAAGGTTCGACGGCTGGTCGCCGAGCGCTGTTAGCGCTAACAGAATTGACACGTTTCAGTGGGCGCGACCGGACCGGGCTAACTGTTGACAACGCGCCGATACGGCTGTTACTTATACGCCACACCGAGGTTGGGCAGTGACTCGTCTCACAGGCCGGATTGTTAGCGATAACATCTGTCCAGCCGGTGTTCGGACTACGTGCGACCCCAACGGAGAGGTTGTCGATGATGCGATACCCCGACCGCGCCGTGCACCGGACCCCTCGCCGGGCCACCGCCCTGGTGAGAGCAGGGGCGGTCGCCAGCTCACTGCTGGTGTCCGCAGGGGTAGCGCCCGCGTCCGTCGTGTAGACCGGTCCGACGCCGGCCGACACGGCGCCCGCGTACTGAAAGCGCGGGGACCGGGCGCCGGTCTGCCTCACCGATCGACACGGGGCGTCCGTCGTTGATCAGTTCATGTTGACGAGCACAAAGGGTGTGCCTGCGGCTGTTCACGGCAGCGGCGGCAGCCGATCCAGGGAGCATCATGTCATCCTCAGCCCTGAACCGTCGCAGGCTGCTCCAGGCCGCCGGGGTCGCTGCCCTCGCGACCGCCGCGCCCGCCCTGGTCCCCTCGGTGGCGCCGGTCGCCGGGGCCGCGGTGGTGCCGCCGGTCCGTGACGACATCGGCGCCTCGGCGTTCCCGTTCGAGCTCGATCAGGTTCGGCTGACGGCGAGCCGGTGGATGGACAACCAGAACCGGACGTTGACCTACCTGCGGTTCATCGACGTCGACCGGTTGCTCCACAACTTCCGCGCCAACCACCGGCTGTCGACCAACGGCGCGACGGCGCTGGGCGGGTGGGAGGCCCCGAACTTCGCGTTCCGCACCCACAGCCAGGGGCACTTCCTCAGCGCGTGGGCCAACGCCTGGGCGGTGCTCGGTGACACCACGTGCCGGGACAAGGCCAACTACATGGTGGCCGAGCTGGCCAAGTGCCAGGACAACAACGCCGCCGCGGGCTTCAACACCGGCTACCTGTCCGGGCTCCCGGAGTCGGACTTCGACTTGTTGGAGGCGGGCACGCCCAGGGGTGTGCCCTACTACACCCTGCACAAGACCCTGGCCGGGTTGCTGGACGTGTGGCGCTACATCGGCAACACCCAGGCGCGGGACGTGCTGCTGCGGTTCGCGGGCTGGGTGGACTGGCGCACGGCCCGGTTGAGCACCACCCAGATGCAGGCCACGCTCCGGACGGAGTTCGGCGGGATGAACGCCGTGCTGACCGACCTGTACCTGCAGACGGGCGACTCCCGGTGGTTGGCGGCGGCGCAGCGGTTCGACCACGCCGCCGTGTTCGACCCGCTGGCCGCGGGCCAGGACCGGCTCAACGGGTTGCACGCCAACACCCAGGTGCCGAAGTGGATCGGGGCGGCCCGGGAGTACAAGGCCAC
>NZ_MTQP01000009.1 GCF_001984175.1 Saccharothrix sp. ALI-22-I | reverse complement strand
ACCCGGTCGTCGCCGAGCTCCGGCTGGACATGGCGGCGTCCCTGGAGCACGGCATCGCGACGCTGATCGCGGGGGCCGTGGCGGGCCACCATCGAAACAACACTCACAAATTGATCAACTAGTAGTACTTTGTTAGGTTAGTCGGGTTTGTTGCGCTGCAACGGTTGTACGTGTTGATGGCAGGTGGGGCATGCGCCGGTCCAGGTCGCGAGCATGTGTTGCAGCTCGTGGATGACCTTGTAGAGGGTCAGGCCGGCGCAGCCGCTTTTGGGTCGAGTCGCAGCATGGTGATGAACAGGTGCGCGGCGGTGACGAGGGTGACGTGGCGGTGCCAGCCGGTCCAGGAGCGGCCTTCGAAGTGGTCCAGGCCGAGGCCGGTCTTGAGTTCGCGGTAGTCGTGTTCGATCCGCCAGCGGATCTTCGCGTACCGGATCAGGTCGGCCGGGTCGGTGTCGGTGGGCTGGCTGGACAGCCAGTAGGTGACGGGTTCGGGTTCGGTGTCGGGCCATTGGGCGATCAACCACCGTTCGGGCAGGCTGCCGTCGGGGTCGCGGGGGATGCGGTGCCCGGCCGGGCGAACCCGCAGGAACACGAACTGTGAGGTGAGGGGGCCTTTGCTGCCTTCGCGCCAGGTGACGGTGATCGCGGCGTACCGGCCGACGGCGGCGACATGCTGGGTCAGGCTGACCGCCTCGTCCGGGTAGACAGGGGTGGCGTTGGCCGGTGGACGGCCGCACCGGCCCCGTCCGGACCACACCCAGGGGGTGGGTACCGCCTCAGCGGTGTGGGCCAGGGTGTCACCTTTGACCTGCACGCTGTAGGGGATGTTCCGCTCGTCCAGCGCGGCCCGGAACTGGCTGTTGTCGCCGTAGCCGGCGTCCGCGGCCAGCACTGGTGGCCGCAGCCCGTATTCAGCGAGCTCGTCCAGCATCTCGATCACAATCGTCCATTTCGGACGGTGGCCCTCACCCTCAGGTATCCCGCACCGGTGCCGCCGGGCCCGGGCAGCCTCGGTCACCGCCTCGACGTCAACCCTGGCGACGTCAACCCCGGGCGACGTCAACCCGGCATCGGGCTCTCGGCCGGCTGGGCACGACCGCTTGTGGCGCGTTCTCTCGTGGCGCGTTCTTCAGCGTCTTGCGCCGCTTGGTCTTTGCCGCCTTGATCGCCGCCGGTGCCGCCTTGACCGCATCCCAGGACTCCGGCAGGAACAACCGCTAGTCCAGTGGACACGACGCGATGTCAGTGACCGCGTGGACGCTCACCCCGATCTGGCAGTTGGCGACCTTGCCCAGAGTGCCGGAGTACTGCCGGGCCACGCCCGGCGCGCCAGCCGCGCCCGCACCGCAGCGGTGTCCCACGTCGACGTGGTCACGAACTGCTGCAACCCCTGATGATCCACCCCGAGACGCTGCGCCATCGGCTGCATCGACTTACGCCGCCCGTCCAGCAGCAGACCACGCAGATATGTCTCGCCCTTGGCCCGTTGGTCAGATCGAGCCAAGGACGCGAACACGTCCGCCGCGAACGCCTCAAGGCGTTGCCGCACAACCAAAATTTCGTCAAGGGTCACCGCAGTATGAAACTACCCGCACCGGTCCAACGACCCCACGACACACCGACCTAACAAAGCACTAACTAGTAACTTAGCGTAACCTTGAGCAGGGCGATTCCGGCAGCGATCAAGGCCATCAGGACGCCGGCCAGCAGGGTGTGCGTCGAGGCACGGCGGGCGAGGAGACGCTCGACGACGAAACCGACCAGGGCCAGGCGCACGAACAGGTAGACCTGCGACGCGGCGATGGACATCGGCACCGGTAGCCATTGGACGGCGCCGGCGGCCAGCAGGAGGCACGGGACCACGGCAGAGGTGATGATCGGGATCGAGTCGCGCAGCTCGTGGAGCACGTCTGACCTGGTCGTCGGGGCGCCGGAGCGGACATTGCGCGCGATCACCTCGGAGAAGACGTGCGCCAGGAAGGTCGAGAAGGCCACACCGAGCTCGACGACGATCGCGCGGCCGTGGTCGACGTCAGCCTCGTCCATGGCGAGTATCGCCGCGAAGATCAGGATATTGCCGTAAACGTATGCGGAGATCCGGGCAGCCGCGTCCTCGCGGGGCAGACCGCGGTTCGCGCGGTAGCGGACAATCCGGTCACGGACGGTGGAGTCAAGCACATGATCACGTTAGCGCCACCGGCCGGCCGGAGCCGCGCGGACCCCGACTGCTGACCACCCTCGGCGCATCCATGCGCCCGGACCTCCGCGGCGTGGCGGAGGATCGCGCGGCGACCGACTTCTCGGCACCGACGGTGTCCAGACCGAACCAGTGCGCTACGTCGACGGTCACGGCGCAGCCTGGTGGGATGGCGTCAGGGGCGGGGGCCGAGCATTCGCATCGTGGCATCGATCGCGTCCTCGGTGATGTCGTCCACGTCGCCGCCGTCTTCCACGGTGGTCGCTATCAGCTCACGCAGGCCGCCGAGCAACACGGTGGCGGCTTGGTGCGACGGCGGTCGTACGCCCTCGGGCCGGCGGCCTCGCGCTCCTCGCCTCGAAGGAGTTTCCCCAGGTACGGATCTCGATCAACTGCTTACCGTTGTTGTTGGTCCGGAAACTACGGGCGGCCCAACTGGTGACCAACGCGGTCCGCCATGGCGGCGGCGCCGGCCGACTCGAACTGCGCCTACACGCCGACGTGCTCACCTGTGAGATCGTCGACCACGGGGGCAACACGGACGGGCTCCCCGTGCGGCTGTCACCGACCAACCAGACCGGCGGACGCGGGCTGTGGCTGGCGCATCACCTGACCGGGGCGCTTATGCTGACTCGCCGCCCGGACGGCGTCACCGCCTCGGTCAGCGTCTGCATCACCGAAACCGCCGCGCCAGCGAACCCGCCGAGCGGGCAGCGGAGCGACACCGACACCGACCCGGCAGTCACCGGAAGGGAGGAGCCGTGAATCCCGACCCGGGCTGGTCCCACGAGACGCACACCAGCGACGGCCGCACCACGATCACGCTGGCCGGCGAGATCGACATGAGCGACGCCGGACAGCTGCGGCAACTGCTGCACGACACACTGCACCGCGCCGCGGTGGTCACCGTCGACATCGCCGCCGTGCGGTTCATCGACTCCGCGGTCATCGGTGCCCTGATCAGCGCGCATAACACCGCCACGGCGACCGGTCGCGAGTTCACCGTGGTCAACGCCGCTGGACAGGTGCACCGGGTGCTGCAGATGACCGGCATCCTGGACATCCTCACCGCCTGAGCCCCCGATCACTCAGGACCGCTGATCAGCGGGTATCCGCCTCCACCTGGGCAGGCGGGTACGCGAAATGAGCGAGCCCTACCCCGAGAGCCGGTCGACGCGGTGGATCTCTGCATCGACGTCCGTACAGCAACCCACCCTCAGGGTCGCCCCGCCGAACTCGAACAAAGATCAGATCCACTGAGACAACCCGGAGCCACGTTCCGTCTCACCAATCTGATCCGGTGCAGCTCAGTGCCCTTCAAGCCGGATCAGATTTACGGGGAGCGGAGGCCCCGCCCCTTCATCGCATCAGGCGGCCTGGTAGTACTCGTTGAGGATGCCGCCCAACCGCTGTCGTCGGCGGATGTCGAGGTAGGTGACTGCGGCTTGGTCGGTGACGGGGTGTGGCAGGGCGCGTAGTGGTCGTGCGTTGGTGATGCCTTGGTGTGGTCGGTGGGTGTTGTAGAAGTGCTCGTCCTCGTGCAGGGCGTGGAGTAGGTGCTGTTGGTTCCAGATGAGGGTGCGGTCGAGGAGTTCGTGGCGGCAGGTGCGGATCCGGCGTTCCATGATCGCGTTAATTCGCGGGATGCGGACGCCGCTGAGGACGATCTGGATGCCAGCGTCGGCGAGGACGACGTCGAACGGGGCGGGGAACTTGCCGTCGCGGTCGCGGATCAGGAACCGCACGTGTCGGCTCTCCTCTTCGAGGTCCATGACGAGGTTTCTGGCGGCCTGGGTGACCCAGGAGGCGGTCGGGTGCGCGGTGGCACCGAGAACCCTGATCCGGCGACTGGTGTGCTCGATCACCGCGAGCACGTATAGCCGGGCGCCGCTCAAGGTGAAGGTCTCGAAGAAGTCACAGGCCGGCAGGACGTCGGCCTGCGAGCGAAGGAAGATCGACCAGGTCGTCGAGGCCCGCTCAGGTGCTGGGTCGATTCCGGCGTCCTGGAGGATCTGCCACACCGTGGATGCGGCGACCTTGATGCCGAGCACGAGGAGTTCGCCGTGGATGCGGCGGTAGCCCCAGGTGGAATTCTCCCGCGCCAGGCGCAGCACCAGAAGCCGGATGTTGAGGCCGCGGGCGATGCGGGCCATGGGCACTACCAGCACGTTGCCGCGGTTCGGGAAGTCCTCGAATTCCTCGGGTGTCAGTTCGACGATCCCCGGTGGCAGCGGAGGCAGTTTGTCCCGGCGTGCGCGGTCGCCGGGCACCGCCACACACAGCCCGTCGGTGTAGAGGCCGGCGGAGTAGATGCCCAGAGCTCGGTCTGACGGCGCTGGTCGGCTCGATCACCGGGCTGTCGGTGCTCGGGGCCGCGGCGATCCTGGCCGAGACCGGTGACCCCACCCGGTTCGCCTCGGCCCGGGCCCTGGTCAAGCACGCTGGCCTGGCGCCAGGGGATAAGTCCTCCGGGGCGTTTACCGACGTGGCCAGCATCCCTCTGGTCACACTTTCGGGTGACTGCCTGCAGGGGTGACTTGCGAGGACCATGGGTGGGGTGAGGCGAATGCGCCCAGATTCGCCGATCAGCAAGGGAAACGCGGCCATGCCTGAGCCCACGACCTTTACTGGGGGCCTCCACCTCCCGATTGCACTTCGTGAGCGGTCTGGGGGCGGCGCGCTGGTCGTCGTCCTGCACCGTGGCGGCCTGGTCGCGGTCGACCAAACCACGGGCGACCAGGCTCTCCTGACCACATTGGTCGGGCGGCTGCGTGCCTTCGACCTGTCCCCGGACGGAAGCAAAGCCTACGCCGGGGGAACTCCGTCGGCCTCGTCGCGGTTCCGCTCGACGGCAGCCCGCCAACCCTGCTCGCACGTGCTCTTGACCTCCTCGCAGTCACCTCGCTTGCCGCAGTGGGGCGCGAGATCCGCGCCTCAGGAGCAATGAGCATTACCGGGGGTGTATCACTGACACGCTGATCGAATCGGACGCCACCCGGAAGATGTCAGGCTATCTCTGATCGCTATTGCTGAAGCGGCGACAGGGCTCCAGGGGAAATTTGATGGCAAGATGCAGCGGTATCTAACGGTGCTCGTTAGAGTGTTTAGTCCTGCGGGGAAGTGTGATGGTGCCTCCGTGTAGCAGGGCTTTGGCGGCAACAATTTCGGCGCTGTTGGCGGCTGCGATCGCAATTGTTATTAACGTCTTCACCGCCGCTTGGGTCTGGACAGTAGGAGCTGCCCTGGTGGTCTTGGTGTTGGCGCAGGCAGGCTTCGAGGCGTGGCGAGCGTCGGCGCATGAGCCGTCTGTGCTGGCTGGACGGGTGCGTGTACGACAGCGCATGGGGAAAGTCATCAATAGCTCGATCGCCGGGGTACGGCGCGCCGGGGGACTTCTGGGCACCGTGGTCGGGGTGAAGCAGCGGATGGATGAGGTGCGAGATTCCGACATCCGCGGGGTCGACGGTGCCGACGGCCCCGACGAGCAACGCCCTGACCGGGCGGAACCCGACGAGTCGACGTGAAGGACACAGGCGATGAGCGAGAAAGTGTCTCCGGCCACGGTCCCGGCGGAGGTCGGGCTGGATGAGTTCACCGGCCGGGTATGGGCTCTGGACAAGGTGGCAGAGTGGCTGGCCGGCGGAGAACGGGTGCTGCTGGTGGTCGCCGAGCCGGGAGTGGGGAAAAGTGCGTTCGCGGCCCGCCTGGTGCAGGCCACTCGCGGCGAGATCCCCAGTCGGCATGGGCTAGGGCCGGAGTGGCTGGCGGCGGCGCATTTCTGCCAGCACCGTCGACAGGAGACCCTGGCCGCGGTGCGCATCCTGGAACGCCTTGCCGCGCAACTTGCCGAGTCCGTGCCTGGCTACGCCCACATATTGGCCACGATCCGCCATCGCGAGATCGCCCTAACGATGAAAGTGCGGCAGCGAATCGGGACGCTGGTCAACTCGACGGCGACCGGAATTCACCTAAATCTGGGCGAGATCGAGCCGCGGCAGGCGTTCGACGAGGTGCTTCGGGCCCCATTCAAGCGCCTGCGTGACAGCGGTTCGCTCCCCGGCACGGTGGTGGTGCTCGTCGACGCGTTGGACGAGACCGTCGAAGGCGCGCACGGGCTGACCTGGGCACGGTTGCTGGCCAGCGAGATCGGTCAGGATCCGCCGCCAGGCCTGAGGCTGGTGGCCACCACCCGGCCAGGACTCGCGGCCGACGACATGACCCGACTCGTCGGCGCCTACGCGCAGGTGCTGGACCTGCTGGGCGATCAACCAGCCGGGGTGGATGACGTCGCCGCCTACGCCCACCGCCGCCTGCGGGTCATCCGCGACCCCGGAAGGCTTGCTTTCGCCCAGCGCATCGCCGAGGCCGGAGAAGGTAACTTCCTGTACGCGCGGTACGTGATCGACCAGGTGCTCCGCGACCCGATCCCAGGCGACCTGGCCACGTTGCCACTCCCGCACGGCTTGGCCGGGGTGTACGAGAGGTTCCTGGACCGGGAGATCGCCGCCGACCCGCATGCCTGGCAGCACCGGTTCCGGCCCGTGCTCGCCGCGGTAGTTGTCAAGTCAAGTGAGACAGGTTGTGTCTACGGGGCCGGTTGCGGTTGGTCGACGGGCTGGTTGATCCAGGCCACGTCGGGTAGTTCGGGTGGATGGGGACGGCGTGCGAAACGC
>NZ_MTQP01000008.1 GCF_001984175.1 Saccharothrix sp. ALI-22-I | reverse complement strand
TAGTTGTTGGTCAGATAGCCCCTGCATGCGCCACCGATGTCTATGTACTCCGCACCCATCGCCTTCTGAAGTTCCTTGACGGAGTCAAGCGCGGATCGGAATTCCGTGCTCGTGGGGTTCTCAGCCTTGCGCGCCAGGTCAAGCAGCGCATCCGAAGTGGAGAGCTTTTGCTTTCCCGCATCGGGATCGGTCAATTTGGCGACGATGTCGGCCGGGGCCACGAGGAGAAGTGCAGTCTCCGCTTGGAGCATAACGTTCTGGACGGCAATTGCGCGCGTTCTTGCGTCCGAGATGACGTTGGGTGATGTGCTCCCGACGGCTTCGGCCAGTATGGACAACATGCTTCGACTCTCTCGCAGGAGGTCGGCGCAGCCGGTCTTGACTTCCTCGCGCAGCCGTACTTGCCGGTCGTGTGCCAATTGCTGATTGGTGGTCACAAGAGCACCGGCGAGCCCGAGGGCTGATCCGAGTAACGCGGCGGCGGCGGCGATGACTGCGGTCACGAAGGTCGATCTCTCCCCACTCACGCGGACGGACTGTACGCGCCGTGTACCTAGTCGTACCAGCACCGATTATCGCGGTATGGCGGCTCGCTTTACGCCTGTCTGTGTCCATCGCGGTCAAGAGTGGACGAGGTGACACATGTCCACCGACCCTCCGCTGGCCACCGTCGCCGACGTACAGGCCCGCACCGAAGTGCAGCTCACCCCGGAGCAGCAGGCCCGCGCGGCGGTGCTCGTCGCCGACGCCTCGGCGATCATCCGCGCCCGCGTCCCGGAGCTGCCCGACCCGCCGCCCGCGACCGCGCCCGGCGTGATCGCCACGGCCGTGCTGCGGGCGTTGGCGTCCCCACCGGACGGCAACAAGTCCGAGACGGTGGGCGGGCACTCGCGCACGGCCGCGCACGAGGGCGGCGGGCTCTACCTGACCGAGGACGAATTGGACCTGCTCCGCCCGCCCGCTCCCGCGCCGCGCGGCGCGTTCTCCATCTGGACGGTCTGACCTCGACGGACACGGCGCAAATGGCAGAGCGCCGGCCCGCTGTGACGGGTCCGGCACTTCTCCTCCCTGCTATCGGCGGCTGTTCGCACCGACTTGAGCGATTCAGCCTTGCTTCACCTGATTGGAGCATTCATTCAGCTACCTCACCGCTTCCTCGTCGTGACCCCGACGCCGGTCACCGACGAGTACGACAACCCCACTCCGGACCTGGACTACGGGCCGGACGCCCCGCGTCGCGTGATGTGGGGCCTGCTCCAGCCGGTCACCTCGTCCGAACCCGCCGAACCCGGCCGCCGCCCGGTGGTCACCTCGTGGCGGCTGTTCGGCATCGAGCGCCTGGCCGCACGCGAGCGCATCGAGTGGCGCGAGCGGGTGTTGGAGGTCGACGGCGAACCCGACCTCTGGGAACCCCGGTTCGGCCACGTCCACTACGAGACCCGGCTCAAGCACGTGGAGGGCTGAACGATGGACGCATTCCACGGCTTCCGCGTCGACCGGGACGGCGTGCGCGAGCTGCTGAACTCCCCGGAGTTCGCCGCGATGGTGCGTGCGGCGGCCGAACAGGTCGGCGCGACCGCGCGCGGCGCCGGTCGGCGGGTGACCTCGGGTGAGCCGTTGCCGGTGGAGGTGTTCGACGACCCCAACCACGACCGCGCCGGAACCACCGTGGCGGTGCGCCATCCCGCCGGGGTCGGCATGGAGGCCCGTTACGGGCTGCTCAAGCGCGCGGCCGAGGCCGCCGGGTTGAAGGTCGACGGTCTGGATGCGGGCGGGGAGTCGTGAGCGGGCCGCTTGCGGTGCCGGTCGACGTGGCCGAGCTGGTGGTCCGTGCCCTGCGTCCGCAGCTCGCCGCACGCCCTGAACCCGTGCTCGCGGGCGTCCAGGTGTCCACGCGGGTCGGGGACGGGCCGGACGGCGGGCCGCCGTCGTTGCCGTGGCTGCTGGTCGCCGAGGACGGTCACACCTGGGCCTGGCCCGCGCTTCAGCGCGTGGTGGTCCGGCTGACCTGCTGGCACCGCTCCGAGCACGCCGCCAAGGCCGCGGTCGGGCTGGCGTTGGCGCTGCTGTGCGCCCCGCGTCCCGCGCCGGGCCTGACCGGCGGCGAACCCGTCACCGGCCCCCTCGGCGGGATCGACCCGCACACCGACCGCCCGCTTGCCACCGCCGCCGTCGCGGTGCGCGCCCGCTCCACCATCCGCTGAACCTCGTTCGTACCCGTCTCGGGAGGCTGCCCGCCTCCCGGCACCACCACCAGGAGAGCGGCCCTCCCGCGCCTTCCTGGAGGTCGTCCGCTTGGCACTGAGTCCCACCCTCGTCCGCGTCCCCGGCACCGGGGAACTCTCGCTCGCTCCGCCGGGCACGCCCGAACCGCCCGACCCGACAACCCCGCTCCCGGCCGCGTGGACCGGTCTGGGGCTCTCGACCGAGGACGGTGTGACCATCCGCCGCGCGGTGGAGCGCACCGGCACCACGCACTGGCAGCAGACCACCCCGGCGCGGTTCATCTACACCAGCCAGGAGTTCGGCGTCTCCTCGGTGTTCCAGGAGACCAAGGCCGTGGTCCTGGGCGCGTACTTCGGCGGGATGGTGTTCGCCGAGACCGCCGCCGGGTCGAAGCGCTACCGCGCCGAGATCTCGTCCGTGCCCAAGGGCGACGAGCGCGCCCTGTGCGTGGACTGGGTCGACCAGATCTCGGCGACCGAGATCTACCACCACCGGCTCTACGTCCCGCGCGCCGAGGTCTCCGAGACCCAGGACGCCCAGTGGACCCGCACCCAGGAAGCCCGGTGGGGCATCAGCTTCGCCGCGCTCGCCCCGGCCAGCGGAACCACGTTGGCCGTGTGGCTCACCGACGACCCCGCCGTCCTGCTCGCCCCGCCCAGCGGCGGCGGCACGCTCGCCATCGAGGAGACCACCCAGTGAGCCGATCCCAACGCCGAGAGGCCACCAACCGCCCGGTCGCACCCGCACGCAGTGAGCACGCGGTGATGTGGCGCGGCAAGCGCTTCACCCTGCCCTCGGCCTCGGAGTTCCCGTTGGCCGCGATCGAGGCCGAGGAGGAGGGCAAGGTGCTGCTGTCGCTGCGGCTGATCCTCGGCGAAGAGCAGTACAGGACGTGGCGCGGCCTGGCGACCACGGCCGCCGACGCGGAGCACTTCTCGCAGACGATCATGCGGGAGTTGGGGCGGGGAAACCCGTAGTCGTCGCCCGTCTGCTGGCGGACGACACCACCGCCGAAGCGCTCGAACTGGACTTCCTGCGCTTGGGCCTGGACCTGCTGGACCTCTACCGGGGGCGGCTGTCGTTCCGGCGGGTGTGCGCCGTGGTCGCGCACCTGCCCGACGACGCCGCCGTGTGGCGTGCGACCGGCCCGGACGCCGGGTGGACCCGTCCCGAAGTCCTGCTCGCCGCACTGGAACGCCGCGTGACCCTGCTGTGGGCCACCGTCGCCACCGCCCTGGGCACGAAGGTCAGTGACGCCGACGTGGCCGCTCCGCTGGACCTCGGCGACACCGCCCCGCCCGCACCGGCAGGGGGTGAGCCGGAGCCCGAGACGAAGTCCCTGCGCGAGATCGCGTTGTGGATGCGGGGAGCGTGAGCGCTCCTGGCAACCGTCGGTCACGCCTACCTCAAGGTCCTACCCAGCCTGCAAGGGCTCGGGCGTCACGTCCGGGAACAGATCAACCAGGCCGAACGCGGCGCACCCGACATCACCTTGGGCGCGCAGATCCAGACCGCGCTGGTGCGCGCCCAGCTCGCCGAGCTGGCCCGCGCGGGCGACCGGACCGCCCTGCGGTTGCTCGCCCAGCTCGACACCGCGCCCGCCGAGAACGAGTTCACCGCGCTGCGCCGCCGCCTGTCCGGGCACACCGTCACCATCCGCACCGCCCTGGACCGCAGCGTCGGCGCGAGCGTGCGCGGCCTGGCCCAGCTCGACAACGGCGTCACCCGCCTGACCGGCAGCATCACCGCCCACACCGCCACCGTGGGCGCGGCCACCCTGAAGTACGCCGCGCTGGCCGGTGGCATCGCCCAGGCACTCGGGCTGATGGGCGGGCTCGGCGCGGCGGCCGGAACAGCCGCCGGGTCGCTGCTGATCGTCCCCGCGGTCGGCATCGCCGCAGCCGCCGCCGTGGGCGCGCTGCGCCTGGGCGTCGACGGGCTCAACGACGCCCTCAACGCCGAGACACCGGCCGACTACGCCAAGGCGGTCAAGGACTTCCCGCCCGCGATGCGGGAGACCACCGACGCCGTCCGCGCGCTGCGCCCCCAGCTCGACGGGCTCAAGCTCGACGTGCAGGCCCGGCTGTTCGCCGGACTCGGCAACGAAGTCAGCCGCCTGGGGGACCGGTACCTGCCGGTACTGCGTGACGGCCTGATCGGCATCGCCGAGGGCTACAACCAGGCCGCACGCAACGCGGCCGGGTTCGCGGGCGAAGCCCGCACCGTCGATGACGTCCGGCTGATCCTGGACAACACCGGGCAGTCCGTCCGCGCACTCGCGGGCGGTGTGGCGCCGCTGCTGCGCGCCATCCGCGACATCGCCGCCGTGGGCTCCGACTTCCTGCCCGGCTTCGCCTCCGCGCTCGGGGAGAGCACCGAGCGGTTCGCGCAGTTCATCGCCACCGCCCGCGAGACCGGGCAGCTACGCGAGTGGCTGTCCGCTGGCCTCTCCGCGCTCGGCGACCTGGCCACCATCCTGGGCAACGTCGTCCGGATCGTGTTCACGGTCCTGTCGGCCGCCAACACCCAGGGCGCGGGCCTGCTCCAGACCCTCAACGCGGTCACCGGCTCCATGCTCGCCTTCCTCCGCAGCGCGGAGGGAACCCTTGCCCTACAACAGATCTTCGGCGGTCTCGGCGCGGTGGCCTCGGCCCTGCTGCCGCTGCTCGCCGAGGTCGCACGGGTGGCCGCGTCGGTCCTCGCGCCCGCCATCGCCCAGCTCGGCCCGATGGTCGCCCAGGCGCTGGGCGTGCTCGTGGCAGGGGTCGAGCCCGCGGGCCGCGTCCTGGCCGCCCTCGCCCCGCTGGCCGGGGTCGCGGCCCAGGCCCTGGCCTCGCTGCTGGTCCCGGCTGTCGAGCTGCTGGCCGGGGTCACCGACGAGTTGGCACCGGCCGTGTCCCAACTCGTCGGCGAACTGGTCGGCGGTGCGCTCGCCGACGGCGTGCGCGAGCTGGCCCCCGCCCTGATCGAGTTGGCACGGGCGGCAAGCCCGCTGATCGTCCAACTCGGACAGTTGCTCGTCCAGGCCGTGCAGATCGCGGCCCCGGCGCTGGCGAATCTACTTCGTGTCCTGACGCCGATCGCGGTCGAGATCGGCGGAGCCCTGCTCACGGCCCTGTCGGCGGTGCTGCCGCTGGTCGGCCAGCTCGCCGACACCTGGGCTCAAGTGCTGCTGGCCGGGCTCACGGCGGCGCTGCCGGTGCTCCCGGTGATCGTCTCGACGGTCCAGCAGCTCGCCGGGGTCCTGTCGGTCGGGCTGGCGGCGGCCACGCCCACGCTGGTCGAGATCGGACGGTTGCTCGGCGAGACGCTGTCCACCGCGCTGGTCGGGCTGCTGCCGCTGGTCCCGCCGCTGGCCGAGGCCCTGGTACGGCTCTGGGCCGAGGGCCTGCTCCCACTGCTCCCGCCCCTGCTCGAACTGGGCGTGGCGCTGCTGCCCTCGGTGATCGACATCGTCGCGGCGCTGCTGCCGGTCGTCGTGCAGGCCGCCGGGGTGCTCACGGACTGGCTCAAGATCTGGGCGGCCGTCGCCGCCGAGATCAACGAAACCCTGATCCCGACGCTGCGGTTCCTGCTGGACAACGTCGTCAAGCCCGTCGTGGACAACATCGTCTCCACCGTGTCCGGCGGGCTCCAGTTCCTCCAAGGGCTGCTCGACGTCGCGATGGGCGTGATCACCGGCGACTGGTCGCGCGCCTGGCAGGGCGTCAAGGACATCGTGGCGGGCGCGTTCCAGTTCCTGTGGGGCGCGGTCAACACCGCCACGGGCGGACTGCTCGGCCTCGTCGCGGAGCTGCCCGGCAAGATCCTCTCCGGCCTCGGCGACCTCGGCTCGCTGCTGGTCGAGGCGGGCAAGAACCTGATCCGGGGCCTGCTGCGCGGCATCGAGTCCATGATCAACTCCCTGCGCGACAAGCTCCGACAGGTCACGAACCTGTTGCCCGACTGGAAGGGGCCACCCGAGCGTGACGCGAAGCTGTTGCGCGGCAACGGCGTCCTCATCATGCGCGGGCTGCTGTCCGGTCTGGAGGCCGAGGAACCCGCCGTGCGGGCCTACCTGTCCGACCTCACGCGCAGCATCCCACGCATGGCCGCGCCCGAGGTCGTGTCCGGCCGCATCACACCGGATCGGGTGATCACCCGCACCACCACCGCCGACGCCACGGGGGCGGCACCGCCGGACCTGGGCGAACTGGTGGACGCGGTGCGCGAGCTGGCCGCCCGCCCCGTGGTGGTGCAGGTCGGCGCAACCGAGATCGCCCGTGCCACCGCAGACGGCGAACGCATCCTGTCCCGGAGGTGAGCGCCCGTGCGTTCGCTGTGGATCGGCCCACCGGGGCAGTTGCGG
>NZ_MTQP01000007.1 GCF_001984175.1 Saccharothrix sp. ALI-22-I | reverse complement strand
GTGGCCTTGTACTCCCGGGCCGCCCCGATCCACTTCGGCACCTGGGTGTTGGCGTGCAACCCGTTGAGCCGGTCCTGGCCCGCGGCCAGCGGGTCGAACACGGCGGCGTGGTCGAACCGCTGGGCCACGGTCAGCCACCGGGAGTCGCCCGTCTGCAGGTACAGGTCCGTGAGGACGGCGTTCATGCCGCCGAACTCCGTCTGGAGCGTGGTCTGCATCTGGGCGGTGCTCAACCGCGCCGTCCGCCAGTCCACCCAACCCGCGAACCGCAGCAGCACGTCACGCGCCTGCGTGTTGCCGATGTAGCGCCACACGTCCAGCAGACCGGCCAGGGTCTTGTGGATGCAGTAGTACGGCACACCCCTGCGCGTGCCCGATTCCACCGAGGTCAGGTCCGATTCCGGGAACCCGGACAGGTAACCGGTGTTGAAGCCGGCCGCGGCGTTGTTGTCCTGGCACTTGGCCAGCTCGGCGACCATCTGGTTGGCCTTGTCCCGGCACGTCGTGTCGCCGAGCACCGCCCAGGCGTTGGCCCACGCGCTGAGGAAGTGCCCCTGGCTGTGCGTGCGGAACTCGAAGTTCGGGGCCTCCCACCCACCGCAGGCCGCCGCGCCGTTGGTCGACAGGCCGTGGTTCGCCCGGAAGTTGTAGAGCAACCGGTCGACGTCGATGAACCGCAGGTAGGCGAGCGTCCGGCTCTGGTTGTCCAACCAACGGCTCGCGGTGAGCCGGACCTGGCCGAGATCGAACGAGAACGCCGAGACGCCGATGTCGTCGCGAACCGGCGGCACCACTGCGGCCCCGGCGATCGGAGCCACCGAGGGCACCAGGGCAGGCACGGCGGTCGCGAGGGCCGCGACCCCCGCGGCCTGCAACAACCTGCGGCGGTTCAGGGGTGAGGATGACATGGTGCTCCCTGGGTCTGCTGCCGATCGGCTGCGGAAACAGCCGATCGGCAGGGCCGGTGCGCTCCGCCTGGACAGCATCGGAGGCACACCGTTGTGCTCGTCAACATGAACTGATCAACGACGCGAGTCCGTGTCGTTGTCTGACGGGTCCGTCAACGCGGCGAACCCATCCGGGTGCCGTCACATCGACGGCGTGCCCGCGGTGGCCTAGGCGGTCCCGAACAGGCTTGGTAGCGCCAAGCCGGCGAGCCCGGTCTTCAGTGGCATGCGGCATCCGCAGGCCGCGCCCGGCACGCGGTGGCGCTCACCGGGCGTCCCTCGTACAAGCGTCACGGCTTCCTCCTTGAAGCAGTGCGACGGGTGGCGCGCCCCGAGCGTGCTGAATCTCCGATCACCGCCGTGCCGTGATCGGGGTCACCCTGACGATGTGAACGCTAACAGGACCGTTCGACAGATCTCAAGCCCTACTTGACCCCTACGTGAACCCGCCCGGAGCGGCACCCCCGCTCGGCCTGGCGAGCCCCTGAAGTGAAGGTTCACAAATCCGAACAAAATTGAACAGATCATGCCCATGAAGTCAACATCTTCTCAACAACGCGATCCCGCATGCCTGAATGCTGACGGTGTTACCGCTAACATCGCCCCGGCGAACTCCCGCCGTCCTCCGCATCGTCTCCGCCCTCGGCGTCACCGCTCGGCAACTGGAGGACGCCGGCATCGACTTGGAGGAGGATCCCAGCGAGATCGAGTGGGCCGATCCCGATGGGATTGGTCGAGAGGCACGATCACCTCGAGCAGCTGATGCGCTGACTCGTCGATGACGGGGCCTCGTCATGCGGTGTCGTAGCGGTCGAAGGAGCGATCGGCACCGGCAAAACGGCACTTCTGCGGGAGTTCGGCCGCAGAGCCACCGAAGTGGGTGCTGTCGTGATGACCGCCGCGTGCACGACGTTCGACCACGAGGTGCCTTTCGCCGTGCTAGCAACGACCAGACACTCACCATCAACCCCTGCCGACTGCAATTCGTCTACCAGGGCATCGACCCCAACGCCGGCGGGGACTACGTCCGGCTGCCCTGCCGGATGGGCCTGCTCACGCAGACCAACTCCCCCTGCTGACCCCTGGTGTGGGGCGGCCACCGAACTGGCCGCCCCACGCCGCGGGTCAGTGTGCGGCGAACTGCAGGCTCGTGGCCTGGGCGACGTCGGGCTTGATCGGCAAGGGGTCCACGACCAGGCGCTCGCCGTAGATGTCGGTGACCGCGATGGCCCCGCCGCAGCCGGAACCGTTCTCGGAGAGGAAGTAGTTGTAGTCGGTCCGCGACAGCTGCTTCCACTGCCCGCCTACCTGGACCTCCAGTCGTGCCACCGGATTGCGGTGGTCGATGGCCTGGATCCCGCACCAGTACTGACTGGACCCGGTCTTGTAGCGGATGGAGATCCTCTTCGACACCTCGGGGCTCACCAGCGTCCACGTGATCGGGATCTCGCCCAGGTTGGGCGCCGCCAGCCGGGCGAACGCCTCCGCGCTCAGGTCCAACTGCCCCACCCGGCACGGTTGCGGACACAGGTTCGTGATCCGCACCGTCAGGCTCGCGCCGTTGGACGCCCGAACCAGGACGTAGGCGCCGCAGGCCTTGGAGTCCTCGTAGTCCGCCCAGTTCATCGCGGCGGTCAACGGATCGGGGCTGGGGTCGTACAAGCACGCGCCGCCGCCGTCGGAGTCGTAGAACGTCGCCACCCCCTGGTTGGTGACCCCCGGCTTGATCCTCCCGACCAGCGGCGCGTCGCCCGCGACCGCGGCGGGCGCCGGTGTCGACGGGGCGGGCACCGACGTCGACGGGGCGGTGTCGGCCTCGCCGATCGCCGCACTCGGCGACGTAGTCACCGCCTCGCTCACACTCGACGTGGTAGAGGACACACTGACGGCAGGCGGACTGCCCACGCCGGCGGCGGCAACCGGATCACCCGCGACACCCCGATCCTGCACCACGACCACGACCACACCCACGGTTGCCAACAACACGGCCACCACCGAGGCCACCAACCACCGTCTGGGCACCGCACCTCCTACGCGACAAGCACTGGCCGGCGCCGAGCACGGCGGCCGTGATCGTGCCAAATGTCAACCCGCCAGGCAAGTGAAGTTCTCGCGTACCTCCTACGCCTGGTCGCTGCACGCGACCACTTCGGGCCGCAGCAGGGCGGCCAGCGTCTCGGCGGGCAACAGGCCCTTTTCGAGGACGAGTTCGGCCACGCCCCGACCGGTGGCGAGGGCCTCCTTGGCGATGTCCGTGGCGGCGGTGTACCCGATGTGCGGGTTGAGGGCGGTGACCAGGCCGATGGAGTTCTCGACGGTCGCGCGCAGCGCCTCGGTGTTGGCGGTGATGCCGGACACACAGCGCTCGGCCAGCGTCACGCAGGCGCTCCGCAGGTGCGTGATGGACTCCGACAGGGAGTGCAGGATGATCGGTTCGAAGGCGTTGAGCTGGAGTTGGCCGGCCTCGGCGGCCATGGTGATGGTGACGTCGTTGCCGATCACCTCGAAGGCGACCTGGTTGACGACCTCGGGGATCACCGGGTTGACCTTGCCGGGCATGATCGACGAACCGGCCTGCACGGGCGGCAGGTTGATCTCGCCGAGCCCGGCGCGCGGCCCGGAGGACAGCAGGCGCAGGTCGTTGCAGGTCTTCGACAGCTTGACGGCGACCCGCTTGAGCACGCCGGACATCTGCACGAACGCACCGCAGTCCTGGGTGGCCTCGACCAGGTTCGCGGCGGTCACGAGAGGCAGCTCGGTGATCTCGGCGAGGTGGCGGCGGGCCGCCTCGGCATATCCGGGAGGAGCGTTGAGGCCCGTGCCGATCGCGGTGGCGCCCAGGTTGATCTCGTGGATCAGCTCGACGGCCTCGGCGAGCCGGCTGCGGTCTTCGTCGAGCATGACGGCGTACGTCGAGAACTCCTGCCCGAGCGTCATCGGCACCGCGTCCTGGAGCTGCGTGCGGCCCATCTTGAGCACGTCACGGAACTCGACCGCCTTGCGGGCGAAGGCGTCCTGGAGAACCGCCATCGCCTCCAGCAGGCCGTGCACGGCGAAGACCGTCGCGATCTTCACGGCCGTCGGGTAGACGTCGTTGGTGGACTGGCTGAGGTTGACGTCCTCGTTGGGGTGCAGGTGCTGGTACTGGCCCATGTCGTGGCCCAGGAGCTCCAGCGCCCGGTTGGCCACGACCTCGTTGGCGTTCATGTTGGTGGACGTGCCGGCGCCACCCTGGATCACGTCGACGACGAACTGGTCGAGCAGCTTGCCGGCGCGGATCTCGCGGCACGCCTCGACGATGGCGGCGGCTTTCGCCGAATCCAGGAGCCCGAGCTCCGCGTTGGCGAGGGCGGCGGCCTCCTTGACGGCGGCCAAGGCTTCGATCAGGTGCGGGTAGGTGGAGATCGGCGTGCCGGTGATCGGGAAGTTCTCCGTGGCGCGCAGGGTGTGGATGCCCCAGTAGGCGTCGGCGGGGACGTCGCGGTCGCCGAGCAGGTCGTGCTCTCTTCGGGTGGCTTCGGCGGTCATGGCTGTGCGGACCTTCTCTCGGACGAGGTTCTGACGAGGGTGTACGTGAGCCCGACGCGGCGGGGCCTCCCGCGACCGATTCGCGGAAGGCCCCGGGCCGTGTCACCGACGCATCCGCGTCAGCGCAGGCGGTCCTTGGCCTTGTAGTAGGCGCCGCCGAACGGCAGGAACCAGGCGGTCCCGTTGTAGAAGGGGACGGGGACCTTAGGGAAGCCGAGACCGCGCAACGGGTTGGCCTCCGGCTTGCCGTCCATCATCTCCGCCATGGCACGGCCCATGTAGGTGGCCATCTGGACGCCGTGACCGCAGTAACCCATGGAGTAGAACAGGCCGTCCTCCTCGCCCGCGTGCGGAACGCGGTCCCAGGAGAAGCCGACCATGCCGCCCCACACGTAGTCGATCCGCACTCCGGCCAACTGCGGGAAGATCTCGGTCATCTCCCGCTTGAGGATGTCTCCGCTCTTGATGTCGGAAGCCGGGTTGGAGGGGGCGAAGCGGGCCCGACCGCCGAAGGCGAGGCGGTTGTCGGGGGTGAGGCGGACGTAGTGGCCGACATTCTTGTGGGCGACCAGCAGGCGGCCGTTCGGGATGAGCTCCTTGGCGCGCTCCTCCCCCAGCGGCTCGGTGACGATGATGAAGCTGCCGACGTTGATCAGCCGCTTCCGGAACCACGGCAGCGCCTTGTCGGTGTAGGCGTCCGTCGCCGCCATGACCTGCTTGGCACGGATGGTGCCGTGCAGGGTCTCCACCAGGAAGCCGCCGTCAGGAAGGCGGGTGAGGCCGGTGGCGGCGTTGCGCTCGTGGATCTCGGCGCCGGCACGCTCGGCGGCGTCTGCCAGGCCGCCGACGAACTTGCCCACGTGCAGGCCCGCGCTGAGCGGGTCGAGCAGAGCGCCGTGGTAGTAGTCCGAGCCGAGCTCGGCACGCAGCTCGCTCTTGCTCAGCACGACCGTCTCGTGACCGAAGTTCTCGGCCAGGTCGCGCTGCTTGGCCTGCAGGCCCTCGAAGTGCTGAGGCTTGCAGATCAGGCCGAGGCGCCCGGAGCGGTTGAAGTCGCAGTCGATCTGCTCCGTCCGCGTGAGGTCCTCGACGACGTCGACCGCCTCGCGGAAGGCGTTGTACAGCTCGAGTGCGCGCTCCTGGCCGTAGCGCTTGCGCGCCTCGGCCGGTGCGATCGTGATGCCCTGGGTGCACATGCTGCCGTTGCGCCCGGACGCACCCGAGCCGATCTTGTCCTTCTCGACCAGCACGACCGACGCGCCCTTGCGGGCGACGTGGTAGGCGGTCGACAGGCCGGTGAGGCCGCCGCCGATGACCACCACGTCCGCGTTCTCGGGCAGTGGCTTGCCCGACCGGTCGGGCGGCTGTGGGGCGGTGTCGAGCCAATAGGGGATCTGTTTCATGGCGGCGGGCCTCTCCTTCAGCAGCCGAGCAGGGCGGGCAGGCCGCTCAGGTCGGGCAGTTCGTCGTAGGGCTGGTAGTCGCTG
>NZ_MTQP01000006.1 GCF_001984175.1 Saccharothrix sp. ALI-22-I | reverse complement strand
CACCACCGCGGTACACGACCTCGACACCCACAGACTGCACCGTACCCGCATCCTGGGCGGACTCGTCAACGAGCACAGACATGCCGCTTGACCAGCAACGATGACTTTTCGAGCGGCACAGGTCGGTCTCTTCGGATTACCGGGCCGCGCGCGGACGGGTCGTTGACGATCGTGAATCCGGCGATCACTTCGGCGGTGCGTTCGGCCGTGACGTCGCGCGCGTGGTTGCCGACCATCACGGTGAGCACCGCCTCCCGTCGAGCTGCCGCGACTTCCCCGACTGCCGCCCAAAACCTCACGCGATCCTCGCGCCAGGCGACCGTCGGGCGTCCCGGCGACGGCATCTGCCCGCGGTACGCCCGAACCTGTCTCTGCCTCGGCCCAGCCATCGCTCCACCTCTCGATCAGGGGTGTTGCGACGACGAGTTGAATCCGCCCAACACCACCCGGAGACACAGCGCCAACGACGGGCTGGCCTCGATCCCGTTCGAGCACCAGATGGCACAAGCACGGGCAACGTCGGCCACCCAGGTCAGGGCCGAAGTGGCATAACACCGTCTCCACGATTCGAGGGGATTGACAACCCCGGCCGGCAAGGCCCTGGACAGGGTCGGGCGCCGGGTTGCCGGCCCGGGCCCGACCCCGTGTTGGTTCAGCTCTTGCCGGCCAGGCGCCAGACCTGGTTCTTCTTGGTGGCCAGGGCACTGGCGGAGTCACAGGTCCACTGGTGGACCAGTGCTCCGACGGCGGTGGAGATCCCGCTGACGTCCACGCACCTGCCGCTGTGCACCGCGACGAGCTGGTAGTCGTTGGCGGCGACCTGCCGCAGCGTGAACTGCTGGTTCGTGCCGCCGTGGCAGGTCCACTGGTGGACCGCCGCGCCGTCGGCGGTGGAGACGCCGCGGATGTCGAGGCACTTGCCGCTGGAGCGGTTCACCAGGGAGTAGGTGTCCGCCACCCCTTGCACCGGGCGGAAGTCGAACCGCTGTTCCTCACCGGCGCCGCAGGTGTACTGCCGGTACTGAGTGCCGTCGGCGGTGCTCTGGTCGGGGTCGTCCAGGCAGTACCCGCTGTGCTGGGCGACGGCGGTTGACGAGAAGGCGGACTGGCCGGTGGTGAACTGCCACCAGTTCATATTGAACAGGTACCCGCTGCCACCGGCGAAGCGCAGGTACAGATCGCGGGTCCCGGTCGCACCGGTAACAGGGCACGAGATCGTGCTCCAGGTCTGCCAGCCTCCGGTGCCCGACACAGTGCATGTCCCGACCGTCGGCCCAGTAGCACTGTCCAGGTGCAGCTCAACTCGGCCGCCGCTGGTGCTTGAGGCCACCCTGGTGGTGAACGAGCTGGCACCGGTGCCGAATGCTACGCCCTTGACCTTGACGTAATCGCCGTTTTCAATCCAGCTGACGTTCATCCCGCCCTCGCTGGAGGGCTCGGTTTCGATGCCGCTGCCCCACGCGATGGTCTCGGCTTCCTGGCGGACGTAGGGGTTGAGCGTGTCCGCCTGAGGCGCGCCGGAGGTGGTCATGTTCATGGTCGGGATCGTGCCGTCGGCGTTGTAGCTGAACTTCTCCACCGCCACGGACCGGGTGAAACCGCCTCCGCCGGGCAGAGCGCCGTTGTGGTAGAAGAAGTACGAACTGCCCTTGAAGTCGACGATCCCGGCGTGGTTGGTGAAGCTGGCGCCCTGCGTGGGCATGATCGTGCCGCGGTAGGTCCACGGCCCGGTCGGGCTCGGTGCGGTCGAGTAGGCAATGAACTCCCCGCAGCACTTGGCGGCGAAGACGTTGTAGTACAGGCCGTTGCGCTTGTAGACCCACGGCCCTTCCTCGTACAGCGTCGGCCGGTTCGGGTCGCCGGTCCGAGCGCCGAACCCGGCGGTGGTGAGCGGGATCTGGGTGGGGCTGCCCGAGAACGAGATCATGTCGGCGTTGAGCCGCACGTACCACAGGTTCGGGTTGCCCCAGTACAGGTACGCCTGCCCGTCATCGTCGATGAAGACCGTCGGATCGAACTCGCCGTTCTCCACCAGCGGGCGGCCGATCGCGTCGCGGAAGGGGCCGGTGGGGCTGTCGGCCACCGCCACCCCGATGGCCATTCCGCCTCCACGGCGACGGACGGGGACGTACCAGTAGAACTTGCCGTTGCGGGCGATCGCCTGACCCGCCCACGCGTCGGCGTCGGCCCAGGAGAACGTGGCCAGGTTCATCGGCGAGCCGTGGTCGGTCCAGTTGACCATGTCCTCAGAGGACCAGACCCGCCACTCCTTCATGACGAAGGTGGTCGAGCCGTCCTCGTCGTGCCCCGTGTAGAGGTACACCCGGCCGTTGTGCACCAGCGGTGCCGGGTCGGCGGTGTAGATGTGCTGCACGATCGGGTTGTCGGCCCTGGCCACCGCGGGCAGGAGTGCCAGCGCGCACAGGACGGCGACGAGCAGAGCACCTGCGCGTCGCGGTGTCGCCGAGGACGACAGCGTCGATCTCATGAGGAACGCAACCATTGCATTTCTCCTAGTCATTGAGGACCTGGCAGCTGAGGTCGCCGAGTGTCCGCAGTGTGGCACCGGATGTTCACGCTCACAAGAGGGATGCCAGTGCTGGAAAGTGACGTCATCGAACTGGCCGAGCCCTTATTTCCTGACCACCGCCCACGATCCGGCCCACCTGACCGCATCGAACGACATTCGACTGCGGTAGTTCGGTTCAGCCAGAAGGTGAACGCTCACATCGGCGAAACGAGACGCCGAACCCATTGGCCAGCGGGCAGGGAGGACGCGGTCCAGCCAGGACAGCAGGTCGGCGACGACCTCCTGTGCATTGGTCTCGTGGAACAGTTCGTGGCGGGCTTCGGGGCAGGTGCCGTAGCTGATGTCCCGGAGTCCGGCGGCGCGGTAGCGCTCGACCAGCAGGTCGCTCAGTGACAGCCACGAGAACCACCGCGTGGACCCGATCTACCGCGTGCTGCCCGGCTTCTACGCCAGCACCGCCAATCCGCGCGTCCGCGACGCGCTCGGCCACTACGGCCGGTCGTTCACCGGCCGCAGGCAACGACGCGAAACCCACCGAGTGGATCGCGGCGGCCCGCGCTGTCGACCTGCCGCATCTGCGCAGTCTCACCAATGGTTTCGAGATCGACCGGTCCGCTGTGGACGCCGGCCTCACCCTGCCCTACCACAACGGCCGCACCGAAGGCGTCAACACCCGCACCAAGAGGATCATGAGACAGATGCATGGGCGTGCCGGATTCGACGTTCTCCGCCACCGCATCCTTCTACCCTGACCGATGCGCATCGTCACCACCGACTACGAGCCAGAGCCGAGGTCTCGGTGTACTCGGCGGGGTCGGACAGGGGCGTCTGGAAGTACAGGTCTTTCGTCGTGGCCGAGCCGTTGACCGTGATGTCGTTGGTGAAGTTCGAGTCCCACTTCTTGTACAGCGCGATGAACTGCGGCAGGTACACCTTGAGCTGCGTGTCGTCACCGGTGACCAGGCACCGCTGGTAGGCGGCGCTCGCGATCCACTCGCTGAAGTTGCGCGCGGAGAAGTTTCCGCCACCGCGCAGCCAGAAGTCCAGGTAGTCGCCCGCGAAGTCCCGGTTGCGCAGCCAGCGCCCGTCCTGGATGTGGTAGCCCGCCGCGTCCACCAGCGCCGAGTGCGCCTCGTTGCTGCCGGCGGTGTTGCCGCCCGAGTACCAGACCGGGTTGTCGTACTCGGTGGAGATGTACCCGGTTCCGGGCACGGTGTAGCGCAGCGCGCGCTTGTACGTGCTCCACCGGTAGTAGTAGACGCGGTCGATCGTGTCGTCCGGCGTGTCCACGAACGGGATGTTGTTCGTGTATCACTCCGGCTCGTCGAGCCCGTTGGCGCTCAGGATCGCGGCCTTGTCCAACACCGCAGGACCGGAGGACTGCGCCTGGGAGACCGTGGTGGTGACGCCGGCCGCGACGAGGCCGAGCGCGAGCACGGACCCCATCAGCGCCGCCGCCGGACGGCGGCGGCGCCAACGCGGCGCTCGTGGTGAGCGGAACATCTGCCTGTCCCCAGGGGTCAGTAGACGACGCGGAAGGTCGCGTCGGCGCGGCCGGTCGCGCTCGTGATCTCGTCGATGCGCAGCACGAAGGCCGAGTGCCGCAGGTAGCGGGTCGGGTAGTTGACCGAGCGGAACGACGACCAGGAGGAATCCGCGAGGCCCGCGACCCGGGTGAAGGTGGCGTCGGCGGCGAAGGTCGACGTGCCGTCGTTCTGCATGAGCTTGACCTCGAAGCCCTGGTGCCGCAGGAAGTAGCCGGGCCTGTTGACCGACTCGAACGACAC